>NZ_AP035953.1:0-4348765 GCF_059730495.1 Pantoea sp. X-Soil-TKNS-1211 | reverse complement strand
GGTTGTTATTGGGATAACTACCGGTTATACGCATGAATTAAGCTAGGTTATCCACAGGAGATCGGGAAATAAAAAGCATAAAACAGCGGAATACTCTGGGGATCGCCCTGATTTCACGATCCCCAACCGGGCTGGATCGTCTTATAACTGCGTTTTCCAGCTCTCGACCCACACTTCAGCCGGATCTTCCGGAATTTCATGTTCCAGTACGTCGATCTCAAGACGATCACCAATGCGTTTGGCGCCCAGCTGGTTCAGCTGATCTTCCAACAGCTTGATCGCACCGCAGAACAGATCGTATTCATGGTTGCCAATGCCCACTGCACCGTAACGCACGGCAGAGAGATCTGGCTGGGCCTCTTTTAACGCTTCATAGAAGGGCAGCAGGTTATCCGGAAGTTCACCAGCACCGTGGGTTGAGGTCACAATCAGCCAGATACCTTCATGTGGCACTTCATCCAGCGCCGGTCCATGCAGCATCTCGGTTGAGAAACCCGCTTCCTGTAGTTTTTCTTCCAGATGTTCGGCGACATATTCGGCGCTGCCAAGGGTACTGCCACTGATTAAGGTAATATCGGCCATGATGCTCTCCGGAACTCAAAGGCGAGCATTGTACGCTGTGATCAAGCCGTGATCCACCTGTGGAAAACAGGGTTAATAACAGAAAGCATTGGCTGGCAAGCGGCAACCCAGGCGCGATCGGCCTGGGATAAGTTTGTGCACAATAAAACAGGGGGTCAGGGCTTGATGGTACGCATGATCGGGTTTTGCAGGGAGATCAGGGTCTCGGTGGACTGAATTTCGTCGATGGTCTGGATCTTGTTGATCAGCACCTGTTGCAGGGCATCGATAGAGCGGCACATCACCTTAATAAAGATGCTGTAGTGGCCGGTGGTGTACCAGGCTTCGACCACTTCATCGAGTGCTTCCAGCTTGCTCAGTGCGGCAGGATAGTCACGGGCGCTTTTCAGGATAATACCAATGAAGCAGCAAACGTCGAAGCCTAGCTGGCGGGGATCAATCTCGACCCGAGTTCCGAGAATAATCCCTGCCTGGCGCATTTTCTCAACGCGCACGTGGATCGTACCTGGGCTGACATTGAACTGTTTCGCCAGCTCGGCATAGGCTGTGCGCGCATTCTCCAGGAGGGCATTCAGGATGCCCCGGTCGAGGTTATCCAGCTGCACATGTTCTGCCATATCCTTCCCTCTTCAATAGGTCTTCAGTGAACTGAGAAGAATGTGCAGCAAAATAGCGAAGCAGGCAAGGCGCAGACAACGGAGCTGCCGCTGTCTGCTCGCTTTTAACGCTTACGCCACAAGGTGACCTGCGCCAGCGTGTGCTGAAACTTGCGCGCTGTTTCACGGATCACGAAAGGCACATCCTGAGGGGACGCAATCTCGTCGAACTCATCACGCAACAGGCGTTGCAGCGTCTGATACGTTGTTAGCGCTTCACCGTTTTCACGCACGCCGCCCAGCCAGTTCTCTTTCGGCGTAAACGTTTCCAGCCAGGTATAGGGCGACGACAGCACCAGCAGGCCGCCAGAACGGATCATCGGAGTGATATCCAGCAGGAAGCGTTTTGGCTGACGCAGGCGATCCAACAGATTCGACGCCAGCACCAGATCGTAACGATTCGGCTGTGGCTTCAGGTTACAGGCATCGCCCTGCACGAAATGAATGCGCTGTGCCTGTTCGTCACCGAGGTCGAACGCTTTCAGGCGCACCTGACGATACTCCACCAGCTCGCCTTCTTCCGGCACCACATAACGGAAATCCGCACCGGAGGTCAGTTGCAACGCGACATCAATAAAGCGCGCCGAGTAATCCATACCTACCACGTGATCGAAATGGCGCGCCAGCTCAAAGCTGGCGCGGCCGGTGGCACAACCGATATCCAGTGCCTGTCCACGCCCGAGGCAGTGCGGCAACATCAGTGATACCAGGTATTCGGCATAATTTGGCACGCCGAAGTAGCGCGGTCCGTACTGAAAATCGAGGTATTGCGACACCATGCTGTCGGTTTCATACGGGTTTAGCGTCATGCTTTCTTCATGCGAGGAGACCACATAGCGGAACCCTGCGTGCTGGAAGAAGTGGCGACGGAAGGCGTAACGTGATGATTTCAGCGCCTCGTTGCCGGTCGAAATCCAGCTGCCGCCTTTGATCAGGGCATGTTTGCCATCAAAGGTCGGGGTGGAGAAATCGTCATACAGTGGGTGGACCTTGAAGCCTTCGAAACCGTTGGTTGGCGTAGTGGTCCATTGCCAGACATTGCCGACAATATCGAAAAACTCGCCCTGGGCGAAGTGATCCACGGGGCAGGATGAAGCCCAGTATGCCAGGTTGATGTTGCCAGGTGCATCGATCCAGTCGGGCTGATCGCCAGCGACCAACTCACGCAGTTGCATCCACTCGGCTTCGCACGGTAGCTGGATCGCTTTGCCGGTCTCTTCGGCCAGCCAGCGACAAAATGCTGCCGCTTCCAGTTGGTTAACCTCTGCGGGCCAGTCCCACGGCATCGCGACTTCTTCGGTCATCAGTCGCAGTTTTAGCTGATCGGGTTGCTGAATATCACCGACCCAAAAGGTGGGCATCTGCGCGCCTGCGAACTCACACCAGCCCCAGCCCTCATCATCCCACCAGCGCTTTTCCTGATAGCCGCCTGCCGCGACAAAGTTAAAATATTCCGCATTGCTGACCAGCATTTTGCTGGCTTTAAACGGTTTGAGTTCGGTCAGCTGGCTGCCATATTCGTTATCCCAACCGTAGGTATCGTCGGTTTTACCCTGCTGCACACGGCCACCGGGCATCGCAATCAAGGTGTTAGTGGGAACGCGTTGGCGATCGTGCCTGAATTGCGGGCATACCGGCCAGTGCGCTTGCGGCTGCACCCACTCAATCGGCAGCTGACGCATCAGGACGCTGGAGGTTTCCAGATGGATACGTTCATGTTCGATGCCCATCAGGATCACCCATGCCGGACTGTCCCAGTTGATGGGAAGTTCCAGTGGCATGGTCTGGATAAATTCACTGACCAGGGTTTTGACCTTGCCGCGATAATCGCGCACTTCCGCCACCGTCGGCCAGCTGTAGTGGCTGTCGTCCAGATCGTCCCAGCTCATTTCATCCACGCCGATCGCCATCATCGCTTCGATACGATCGTCAACGCGGTGATCAAGGTAGCGACCCGCCATCAGCTTATTAATATAGAAAGTGGCGGTATGACCAAAATAGAAGATCAGTGGATGGCGTAGCGAAATGGCTTTATTGAAGTACGCACGTTCGTCGGCCAGGCAATCGAACAGGCTTTCGTACAGCGTCCAGGTTTGCAGAAAGTAATCCAGCAGTTCGGCACGTTTTTGTTCTGAATTCTGGCCGGAGAGCCGCAGCGTGCGGGTTGGTGTTGGCAAGGCGGTGGTCACGATATGCTCCAGTTTGCTCAGCGAATTAACTTATCACTATAGCAAATAAGCATTTCCGTCAGATGAATTAGCGTTTCCAGCGGCGTAGCAGGCGGCTTTTCAGGCCAGTATCGAAGCGCCAGATATGATCGAAGATGCGCAGAATCCCCGGCTTGCCGTGCGCAGACATCGCCACGGCATGGAAACGCTGCTGCTGATGGCGCTGGCGCTGCTTAACGGCGTTGACGATCTCCTCCGGCAAGCGTTGGGCGATAAAATCGGAGACGATCACCGCATCGGCCTCCTGCCACAGGCTGCCTTCCATCCGTGCCACTACGGCCGCCAGACAGGCCGCCAAATCGGTGCCGCCACGAAAGCGCTGGCTGAGGAAGCGTACCGCCTGCTCAATACCGTTATCCGCCGTCAGCTCATAACCGATGACTTCATGGGCAAACAGCATAATGTAGCAGCGACGTTTATCCGCCAGCGCCACCTTCAGTAGCGCCAGACAAAAGGCTTTGGCGCAGCGCTCATTGAAGCCGCCCATCGAACCGGAAGTATCGACGCAAACAATAAAGGGGCCACGAGGTTGTTCTTCATGGTGCTGATGACTGACCGGTCGCAAAGAGATTTTTTCGTGCCAGGCATCGCCTTGCAGCCGATAGGTCAACAGGCGTTTTTCCACCAGGCGACGATAAAATTCCAGCTCCAGCTCACTGATACTTAATGTTGCCAACTCGGGCGGTAGCAGGCGCAGTACATCATCGCTCTGATGAATACCGCTGACCTCTTCCGGCACGTTATCTTGTTCGCGTACCAACTGGTGAAACTCCTCCAGTGGCGCATCCTGGGATGGCACCGCTTTCGCTTCACGGCTGCGTCCCAACTGTTGCGCCAGCTTCATCAGTTCGGGTTGTTGGGCAAGAAAATCACCGTATTGCACGATCAGTTCATAGTCACCATGCTGGAGCGGTGCTTTGCTCATATCCCACAAGCGTCCGGCAGCGGCTTCATCGTCATCGGTGAGTATCGGGGCCAGTTGCCCGCTCAGTGCCATGCGCTGCTGCAACTCCGCCAGCAAACGTTCGCGTTGTTGTTCCATCAACGTCTGATTCAGCGTCAGGGTTTGTAATGTCAGGCTGAGACGCCAGCGTTGCAGGAACAGGGTGTGTTGCGCGTTGCTGACCTGGTCGCTATCGGTATGCAGCAGCAGTTTGCTGGCTTCTTCGATAAACGGCGATGGCAAGGTTTTTAGTTGGCTAATGATGGTGGGTAATTGCAGGTTGAATTCATGCTGGCTGAACAACTGCGCTTGCTGAAACAGTTGAAACTCCTGCGCTAGCGTCTCGGGCACCGCCGTGGTTTTCATCTCTTCGGCGATTTCGGCGCGCCAGCGCGGCAGATCACGCATCATGGCTTGCTTAAGACGCGGGAATTTCTCAAAGAACATCGCCAGTTGTGGCGACGCCAGCAGCGCCAGAATTAACTCCTCGATCAGCTCGGTCTCACCAATCGACAACAGCGTGCTTAGCGTCTCCAGCGAGATCATTTACGCGCCTGTTTCAACTGTTCCGCCACATCTTGCAGGCTGGTTTCGATACGTGCCAGCCAGTCATCACTGATAAACAGGCAGCGCTGGTGCTGGCTGAACAGCGTCCGCTGGGCGCGCAACTGGTTATCCAGTACGTCAAATTCATCAATGATTTCCTGCGGCAATTCGTTGCTGGTGCTGACGCCGGGCAGTGTCAGACGTGTACCCTGTAGGCTGACATCACGTAATGTCAGGCAATGATGTGCGTCCACCAGCAGGTCAATCGTTTGTGCAAAGCCAATGCCGTTGAGCTTGCCACGGATCTCACCACCTTTCAGCAGCCATTGGTTCAACGCTTCGCGGCTGATCAGCACGTGGCTGACCTGCATATCATGCAACATCAACGGTTGTTGCAGCATCAACGTCAGTTGCTCATCGCTTAGCGTCGCAGGTAATTCATAATGGGGTTTGCGGCTGAACATGCCGCTGTGCTTCTCCAGCGTTAGCGCCTGCGCCACGCTCTGCTGCTGTTGCAGCGCCAGCCGCCGCGCTTTGATCTGCTGGAGTTTCATCAGCATCGGTTGTTGTTGCCAGGCGTGTTGTGTCATCAAGGCATCAATTTCGCGATCCAGCAGCTTCATTGACGTGACGTCATGCCACAGGCAATCTTTCAACAGAATCAGATCCAGCGGGGCAATAGACGTGCGGCCACTGTAGAACGCGCTGGCCTGCAACAGATGGATGGCTTTTTTCCAACGGCGGTCAGAAATGTAAGGCGCATCGGGTAGATTTTCCAGCTGCTGACGCAGCTGATAGATCAGCTCAAATACGTGGTCTGGCAGGCTCACCTGACTGATGCCTTGTTGCCACTGATAGTACTCTTCATCGCTGATACAGAGTGAGTCGGCCACCGGATTGACGCTTTCATCCTGCTGGTGGGTTAGCATGCTGCGGAAGTTCTGTTTTTCGTGCACGTTATCGAGCCACAGACGAATCAGCATCCGGTCATACAGAGCTTCCAGCCCACTGTCGGCTTCCGGCAGTTCGTTGGAGGCGGTGACCAGCAGGCGCATCGGAATCTTATCTTCACTGTCGCCATTGCGGAAGCGACGTTCGTTGATGGCGGTAAGCAGGGTATTCAGAATCGCCGGACCGGCTTTCCAGATTTCATCAAGAAAGACGATTTCGGCATCCGGCAGATAGCCTTTGGTCAGACGCTGATAGCGACCTTCATCTTTTAATGCCTGGATGGAGAGGGGACCAAATACTTCTTCAGGAGTGGAGAAGCGCGTCATCAGGTATTCAAACGCGCGGGCATGCTGGAAAGCGTACTTCAGGCGGCGGGCGATCAGGCTTTTGGCGATGCCTGGCGGCCCCAGCAAAAAGACGCTTTCGCCACTCAGTGCGGCTAACAGACAGAGGCGGATCGCATGATGCCGTTCATACAACCCCTTTTCCAGGGCGTTGCTCAGGCGAGAAATTCTTTCTGCCAAAAGATGGGGTTGAGCCATAATCACATCATTGTCCTTCTGATCCTGGTGCCATCGCATTCTGGCGAGCGCATTACTCTACTGATTATCATGCGTGAAAGCGTTGATAGCCGTCAGCTTTTTTGTTTCAGAAGGTTGATGCGAGGCTACTCGCCTGTTGCGGCGCATTTTTGCTGGATTTTGCCGTGAAAAACCGCGTCGCTCACGCCATGTTGTATGTTTGTAAGGGTAGGTTTTTTTGGGAATATGTGCATACTGTGCGCTTTTTGATGGCCAGAGCGGTCGGCAACCGCCTGATCGACTCCAACAAAAGATAACTCTATGAGCTCGGAAAACAAGCAGTCCCTTGGCGCAGTCACGCTGGCCGCAATCGGTGTGGTATATGGCGATATTGGCACCAGTCCACTTTATACCTTGCGCGAATGTCTCTCCGGCCAGTTTGGTTTTGGTGTGGAACGCGAAGCGGTATTCGGCTTCCTTTCCCTCATTTTTTGGCTGCTGATTCTGGTGGTGTCGCTGAAATATATCAGCTACGTAATGCGCGCTGATAACGCCGGTGAAGGTGGTATTCTGACGCTGATGTCACTGGCTGGGCGTAATACCGGTGCCAGAGCCACGGCGATTTTGGTGATCATGGGATTGATTGGTGGCAGCTTCTTCTATGGCGAAGTGGTGATCACGCCGGCGATCTCCGTGATGTCGGCGATTGAAGGTCTGGAGATCGCGGCACCTTCACTCGACCCCTGGATTGTTCCCTTGTCGATCACGGTGCTGACGCTGCTGTTTATGATCCAGAAGCATGGCACGGGTATCGTCGGTAAGCTGTTTGCCCCGGTGATGCTGCTGTGGTTTATCGTGCTGGCAGTGCTGGGTGCTAACAGCATCATAAAAAATCCCGAAGTATTACAGGCGCTTAACCCGTCACATGCGGTGAACTTCTTCCTGCATTACAAATCCATCTCCTTCTTTGCTCTCGGGGCCGTGGTGCTGTCAATCACCGGGGTGGAGGCGTTATATGCTGATATGGGGCACTTCGGTAAGTTGCCGATTCGCCTGGCATGGGTCACGGTGGTGCTGCCGTCGTTGGTGCTGAACTATTTTGGTCAGGGGGCGCTGTTGCTGGCACATCCTGAAACCATCAAAAACCCGTTTTTCCTGCTGGCACCGGACTGGGCGTTGATTCCACTGTTGATTCTTGCCACGCTGGCGACGGTGATTGCCTCGCAGGCGGTGATTTCCGGCGTCTTCTCGCTGACGCGTCAGGCGGTACGTCTCGGCTATCTGCCGCCGATGCGCATTATTCATACCTCGGAGATGGAGTCCGGCCAAATCTACGTGCCGGTAATCAACTGGCTGCTCTATTTCGCGGTGCTGATTGTTATCGTCAGCTTTGAACACTCCAGCAACCTCGCGGCGGCATACGGTATCGCGGTTACCGGTACTATGGTGCTGACCACCATTCTTTCCTGCACCGTGGCGATCAAAAACTGGCACTGGAATAAAATTGTCGTCAGTTTGATTCTGGTGGCACTGCTGTGCATTGATGTCTCGCTGTTCTCCGCCAACCTGGTGAAAATCTTCTCCGGCGGTTGGTTGC
Source organism: Pantoea sp. X-Soil-TKNS-1211 (assembly GCF_059730495.1). Lineage (NCBI taxonomy): Bacteria > Pseudomonadati > Pseudomonadota > Gammaproteobacteria > Enterobacterales > Erwiniaceae > Pantoea > Pantoea sp. X-Soil-TKNS-1211. Next base: position 4,340,741 of record NZ_AP035953.1, on the reverse strand, counting down.
CGCTATGTCTGGCGCTGGTGATGTTTATCGTTATGACCACCTGGAAAAGCGAGCGTTTCCGCCTGCTGCGTCGGATGCATGAACACGGTAACTCTCTGGAAGCGATGATTGCCTCGCTGGAAAAATCGCCACCAGTGCGAGTGCCGGGCACGGCAGTGTATATGTCGCGCGCGTTGAATGTGATCCCGTTTGCCATGCTGCATAACCTCAAGCACAACAAAGTGTTGCATGAACGTGTGGTGCTGCTGACATTGCGTACTGAAGATGCGCCGTATGTCCATAACGTACGGCGCGTGACGATTGAGCAACTTTCACCGACCTTCTGGCGCGTGGTAGCCAGCTACGGCTGGCGTGAAACGCCCAATGTGGAGGAGATTTTTCATCGCTGCGGGCTGGAAGGGCTGAACTGCCGCATGATGGAAACCTCGTTCTTTATGTCGCATGAATCGCTGATTATTGGCGATCGTCCGTGGTATCTGCGCCTGCGTGGCAAGTTGTTCCTCGCTCTGCAACGCAATGCGCTGCGCGCGCCGGATCAGTTTGAAATCCCCCCTAATCGGGTGATTGAACTGGGAACCCAGGTCGAGATTTAACGCGCCTCTGCGCGTCCGTTACCAGCTTAGCGTGACGCGCAATCCCCCAGTTTCTCGCTGGCTAAAGGCTACGTCGATACCGTGCAGTAGCGCGATATTCTTCACAATCGACAGCCCTAATCCGCTGCCGGTTTGCGTTTGTCCCGGAGGACGCCAGAAACGTTCGCCCAGACGCGTTAACATCTCCTTGCTCACTCCCGGGCCATTATCATCGATGGTCATGGTGCGAGCCGTCAGGCTCACCTTCACCTCGCTGCCGCTCGGGGTATAACGCAGCGCGTTATCCAGCAGATTACGGATCATCAATGCCAGCAGCAGCTGATGACCGTTCATCACCGGTTCGGCTGCTGTATGCAGCTGTAAATCGATATGTTTCTCTTCTGCCTGGGGAAAATGTTCGGCCAGCAAATTTTGTAGCACCGTGGCCAGCGCTATCGGTTGGAATTCGTTGCGCAGATCATCCGCTTCCACTCTTGATAGCGTCAGCAATTGATCCACCAGCCGGGTTGCTCGCAGGATCCCTGCATCCAATTGTTGTAGTGCGCGATTGCGCATCGCGTCATCGTCGTCTGCCAGTTGGATGACTTCACTCTGTACCCGTAACGCCGCCAACGGGCTGCGCAACTCATGGGCGGCATCTGAGGTAAAACGGCGTTCACGCTGCACCAGATCCGCCATGCGGCTGAACAGGTCGTTCAGGGCTTGTACCAGCGGTTGGACTTCTTTTGGCAAGCGTGTCAGCGGGAGCGGTGTGGCATCATCGGCTGCACGTTGCTGGAGTGAGGTGGTGAGGCGTTGCAACGGACGTAGTTCAAACCACACCAGTCCCAGCAACAGCGCCAGCATAAAGGGCAAAGCGATCAGCCACGGCACAATGCTGCTTTGCGCCAGATTGCTGGTCATATCGTCGCGGTAATCCCACTCCTGGCCCACCACCACGCGATAACGTTGATCGGGAGATGTCAGCCACAGCAGACGCCAGCTGTCATCATCATCGTGCAGCTGGCCATTGCGAAAGCCATCGCGCCCGTCATCAAACTGTAAATCGCGACCCTTTTCTCCATCATTGAGCAGCAACGTGCCGTCGTGGCTAAAAATGGCGAAAGCCAGCGCGTCATCATCCTGTTTGCCGCGATGATGGCTCAGTAACGCTTTGTTCTTCGGTAACGTCGCGCTATGCAGCGTCGCCGGGTCGAGTGCCAGCAGGCGTTTGGCGAACAGCATTTGCTGGGTATCAAACAGTTCATTGACAGTTTCGCGTGTCTGATGCCAGGCGCTCAGGCTGGCACTGCCCCAGCACAGTATGATCAGCAGCACAAAACCGAGGGTGAGCCGCAGGAACAGGCTCATTCTGCCGCCCCCAGCGTGTAGCCAACGCCATGGACGGTTCGAATAAACTGGCTGCCGAGTTTTTTACGCAGATGATGGATGTGCACCTCCACGGCATTGCTGGAGACATCGTCATCCCAACTGTAGAGTTTCTCCTCCAACTGGCTGCGCGTCAGCACCTGACCAGGATTACGCAGGAACAGCTCCAGCAGCGCCAGTTCACGGCTTTTCAACGTTATCGGTTCGCCTGCCAGCAACACGCTGTGGCTGGCGGGGGACATCGCCACCTTGCCGTGGCGCAGCTCCGGTTGTAACTGGCCGTGACGCCGACGAATCAGTGCCTCCAGACGCGCCGAGACTTCTGCCAGGGCAAAAGGTTTGCACAGATAATCATCCGCCCCCAGCTGCAAACCCTGAACCCGCTGATCGAGCGCATCGCGTGCCGTGAGGATCAACACCGGCACGTCCTGACCTTGTTGCCGCCAGTGGCGCAGGATATCGAGTCCATCTTTTTCCGGCAGTGACAAATCCAGGATCACCGCATCCCAGGGGGCTGATGCCAGCGCCTGAAACCCGGCTTCACCGGAAACAAACCAGTCCACGCTGAAACCGAGTTTGGTCAGGCCGACTTTCAGGCCGTCACCAATTAAGGTGTCGTCCTCAATCAATAAAATCCGCATGTAAATCCCTCCCTGTATCCTGGTGTTATACGAAGCAGAAGGGTTCATGTACAGGATAAATCGCAGCATTTGACCTTATTTTCACGATTTTTAATAAATTGATCAGCCTTAAGATCCTGTTAAGAACTGTATGTTGAAATAGCCCCTGTATCCCGCACATTCATGGAAAAGAGGTGAAATATGAAAAAGCATGCAGCAATTTTTGCGATCGTCGCGCTGGCAGCCATGCCGGTTCTGGCGGCTCAACAGGGGGGATTTGTTGACCCGAATGCGCCTGCCGCACAAAGTCATGCCGGTGGCTTTCAGCCCGGTAACACTAGCGTTGTGACGGTTAAGCAGGCTGAAGAGATGAAGGACGATAGCTGGATCACCGTGCGTGGTTATCTGGACAAGCAAATTGGTAAAGAGGATTACCTGTTCCGCGATGAGACGGGCACCATGAAGGTCGAAATCGATCACAAACGCTGGGACGGACAAACCATTTCGCCCAAAGATCGCGTTGAGCTGACTGGCGAGCTGGATAAGGATTTCAACGCGATTGAGTTGGACGTGAAACAGATCAGAAAACTACCGTAATCTCTCTAAGAGGCTGCTCAGGTAGCCTCTTCTTCGCCAAGCTCCAGCCAGACTGAATGTTCTCCCGGCGTATTCCCCTGGGTCCAATATGCTGCTTTCCAGGCTTTCCCCTGCCAGGTGACTTTATCCTTAGTGGAATAGGACATCGATTTATTCCATTCACGTAGCTGCTCCGGATCAGCAAACTTCCAACCCGCACCATTAACAGGTTCAGACTGGGTCCATTTTGTCGCAATGTATTTAATACCGGCGAAAGTAACCTTATCTCCTGCCATATACGTGCTTTCTTCACCCCAATCTGGAAATTCAGTGGGTTTAGCTGGATTTTCCGGAACGGATGAATACAGCGGGGAAGTGGCGGTCATGGTCACGCGTTTGGTATCTACGTTGCCATCTTTGTCCGTTACGCTGACTTCATAAACCGCGATACCGGTGTGGTTTGCCGGAACCAGTGCTTTGGCTTTGGCCTGATTAACTTCGGTTCTCCAGCCTCCTCCCGGTTTTTCCTGTAGCCAAAAAACACCTTTCCCTTCCGCCACTTTCCAGCTAAAAGAAACGGCATTCTTACTGGCGGAAGCATCCAGTTCAAACAGGACGGATTCGTCCAATGAACTTGTAACGCTGAAATCAGCTGAGACGATCGCGACAGGCCCGATCGCTTCAACCCTTGGTGTTATGCTCACCTCATCAGCATAAGCGGCAGCCACCAATAAAACGGCGATCAAGCTGGCAAGCGCTTTCATTTTAAAATTCATTAGATTCAATCCTCGATGCCTGCGTGGTTACGCACGACAAATACACATTCCGTTACCTATGAAAAAACTTAACATAAGGACCAGAAGGGAATTTCTTCTGGAAACGCAGGGAGTTTCTCTCATTGATTGAGAAAATTCGGGTGCGGTTGTTTGTAGATGTGTTTTTTGGCCCACCAAACTCAAATATTTTCTGGCACAAGCGAAACGTTTCGATGGCGATCACATTTCCGTGATGCCACCATTGAGTTGCTATACATTTTTTATACACTCCGGTCAGCGAAACGTTTCGCTGTGGAGTGGAAGAAATGAAAAAAGGTCGCTTGTTAAATGCTGAAATCTCTCATGTGATTGCCCGTCTGGGTCACACGGATACGCTGGCGATTGCCGATGCGGGTTTGCCCATTCCTGTGGGACCGCAACGTATCGATCTGGCGCTGACGCCGGGTACACCCGAGTTTTTACAGGTTGTTGCGGTGGTTACCCAGGAGATGCAAGTTGAGAGCGCTCTGATGGCGGAGGAGATTAAGCAGTTCAACCCGCAGCTCCATAGCGCACTGCTCGCCGTGCTCGATGCCTTGCAACGACACCAGGGAAATACCATCGCTATTCGTTACACCAGTCATGAACAGTTCAAACAACAGACTCAGCGTAGTCAGGCGGTCATTCGCAGCGGAGAGTGCTCTCCGTATGCGAATGTCATCCTGAGCGCGGGCGTTACCTTCTGAGGTCGCTATGCAACCGTTATTGCAACTCAAAGGGATTGAAAAGTCGTTTCCCGGTGTGAAAGCGCTGAAAGGCGCATCGCTGGCTGTTTGGCCTGGTCGGGTGATGGCGCTGGTGGGCGAAAATGGTGCCGGTAAATCCACCATGATGAAAGTGCTGACCGGTATTTACAGCATGGATGCCGGATCACTGCACTGGCTCGGCAAAGAAACCACTTTTTCCGGGCCAAAATCATCCCAGGAAGCGGGCATTGGCATCATTCACCAGGAACTCAACCTGATCCCGCAACTGACTGTGGCGGAGAACATCTTCCTGGGACGTGAATTTGTGAACCGTTTTGGCCGCATTGAGTGGAAAAAGATGTATGCCGAGGCGGATGCATTGTTGGCGCGTCTGAACCTGCGTTTTAACAGCCATAAGCTGGTGGGTGATTTGTCGATTGGCGACCAGCAGATGGTGGAGATCGCCAAGGTTCTCAGCTTCCAGTCGCGCGTCATCATCATGGATGAGCCGACGGATGCGCTGACCGACACCGAAACCCTGTCGCTGTTCCGCGTGATTAACGAGTTGAAAGCGCAGGGGTGCGGCATCGTCTATATCTCCCACCGTATGAAAGAGATCTTTGAGATTTGCGATGACGTCACGGTGTTCCGCGACGGGCAGTTTATTGCCGAGCGTCCGGTTAGCGAGCTGAGTGAAGAGAGCCTGATTGAGATGATGGTCGGGCGCAAGCTGGAGGAGCAGTACCCGCATCTTGACCAGACGCCAGGCGCGGTGCGTTTACAGGTGGAAAACCTGAGCGGGCCGGGAGTGCATGACGTCAGCTTTAACCTGCGTAAAGGTGAAATCCTTGGTGTTTCCGGCCTGATGGGCGCGGGACGTACCGAATTGATGAAGTTGTTATATGGCGCACTGCCGCGTAGCGGCGGCAAAGTCACGCTGGACGGCCGCGAAGTGGTGACACATGCACCGCAGGATGGTCTGGCGAATGGCATCGTTTATATCTCCGAAGACCGCAAACGCGATGGTCTGGTGCTGGGGATGTCGGTGAAAGAAAACATGTCACTGACCGCGCTGCGTTACTTCAGCCGCGGTAATGGCAGCCTGAAACACGCGGAAGAACAGCTGGCGGTGGGCGATTTTATCCGCCTGTTCAACGTGAAAACCCCCTCCATGGAGCAGCCGATCGGCCTGCTTTCTGGTGGTAATCAGCAAAAAGTGGCGATTGCCCGCGGGCTAATGACGCGACCAAATGTGTTGATCCTTGATGAGCCGACACGCGGCGTGGATGTTGGCGCGAAAAAAGAGATTTATCAGTTAATTAACCAGTTTAAAGCCGATGGGCTGAGCATCATCCTGGTGTCGTCCGAAATGCCTGAAGTACTGGGTATGAGCGATCGCATTCTGGTGATGCATGAGGGCCATCTGAGTGGCGAATTTACCCGTGAGCAGGCTAGCCAGGAATCCCTGATGGCGGCAGCAGTCGGTAAGCAACACAGCGAGGAGTTAGTTGTATGAGTACCCAAACCTTACCCGCCAGCCGTCGCTGGTTCAGCAAAGCCTGGTTGCTGGAGCAGAAATCGCTGATTGCGCTGATTGTGCTGATTGTCGTGGTTGCCAGCCTCAGCCCGAATTTCTTTACCGTCGCCAACCTGTTCAACATCCTGCAACAGACTTCGGTCAACGCCATTATGGCGGTGGGGATGACGCTGGTGATCCTGACCTCAGGCATCGATCTGTCCGTTGGCTCGCTGCTGGCGCTGACCGGCGCGGTGGCGGCCTCGATTGTTGGTCACGAAGTTAATGCGCTGGTGGCGGTGGCGGCCTCGCTGGCACTGGGTGCGGCGATTGGCGGTATCACCGGCACCATTGTGGCGCGCGGCAAAGTGCAGGCGTTTATCGCGACGCTGGTGATGATGCTGCTGTTGCGTGGCGTCACCATGGTCTACACCGACGGCAGCCCGATTAATACCGGCTTTAGCGATAACGCTGATCTGTTTGGCTGGTTCGGCATTGGCCGTCCGCTGGGGATTCCGACCCCGGTATGGCTGATGGCGGTGGTGTTCGCGCTGGCCTGGTACATGCTGCATCACACGCGTCTGGGACGTTATATCTATGCGCTGGGCGGTAACGAAGCGGCCACGCGTCTGTCGGGTATCAATGTCAACCGCGTCAAAATCATCGTCTATTCACTGTGCGGCATGCTGGCGGCGCTGGCAGGCACTATCGAGGTGGCGCGACTCTCCTCGGCACAGCCAACGGCAGGCACGGGTTATGAACTGGATGCCATCGCTGCCGTGGTACTGGGCGGCACCAGCCTGGCGGGCGGCAAAGGTCGCATCATGGGTACGCTGATCGGGGCATTAATTCTCGGTTTCCTGAACAATGGCCTCAATCTGTTGGGTGTCTCCTCCTACTATCAAATGATTGTAAAAGCAGTAGTAATTCTGCTGGCAGTGCTGGTGGATAACAAAAGCAGTAAATAACTCTGACCTTCACACAGGATGAATTAATGAAAAAGTTAACCGCATTGGCCGTCATTCTTGGCGCCACTCTGAGTGCCAGCGCGATGGCGAAGGATACTATCGCTCTGGTGGTTTCTACCCTGAACAACCCGTTCTTTGTGGCGCTGAAAGATGGCGCACAGAAAGAAGCGGATAAGCTGGGTTATAACCTGGTCGTGCTGGATTCACAGAACAACCCGGCGAAAGAACTGGCGAACGTGCAGGATCTCACCGTGCGTGGCACCAAGCTGATGCTGATCAACCCGACCGACTCTGATGCCGTTGGCAACGCGGTGAAAATGGCAAACCAGGCCAATATTCCGGTGATCACCCTCGACCGCGTGGCGTCACAAGGTACGGTAGTGAGCCATGTGGCATCAGATAACCGCTTTGGCGGCAAAATGGCGGGTGACTTCATTGCGAAGAAACTGGGTGATGGCGCGAAAATCATCGAGTTGCAGGGTATTGCCGGTACTTCCGCCGCGCGTGAACGTGGTGAGGGCTTCAAACAGGCTGCCGATGCACATAAATTCAATATCCTCGCCAGTCAGCCAGCGGATTTTGACCGTACCAAAGGTTTGAACGTAATGCAGAACCTGTTGCAGGCACATCCGGATGTGCAGGCGGTATTCGCACAGAACGACGAAATGGCGCTGGGCGCACTGCGTGCACTGCAAACCGCCGGTAAAACTGACGTGCTGGTGGTGGGTTTTGACGGCACCGCTGACGGTGTAAAAGCAGTAGAAGCAGGTAAACTGACCGCGACGGTTGCACAGATGCCCGACAAGATTGGTATCATCGGTGTAGAGACTGCGGATAAAGTATTGAAAGGTGAAAAAGTGCAGGCGATCAACCCGGTCGATCTGAAACTGGTTACCAAATAACACGCGAAGAAAAGCAGGGCAACGCGCCACCATTGAGGTGGCGCAATTTTGATGGATCACTCCCTATGAGCAAAAGCGCAAAACTGGCCGTACTCGGCAGCATCAATGCCGATCACATCCTTAATCTCGCCCATTTTCCACGTCCGGGCGAAACGGTGATCGGGAAACAGTATCAAATTGCCTTTGGCGGTAAAGGGGCTAATCAGGCGGTAGCCGCCGGACGCGCCGGTGCCGATATCGCCTTTATTGCCTGTGTGGGTGCAGACGACATTGGCGAACGCATCCGTCAGCAATTGCAGCAGGACAGAATTGATACCGCCCCGGTGGAAACCGTGGCGGATGAAGCCACCGGTGTGGCGATGATCTTCGTTAATAGCGAAGGTGAAAACAATATCGGCATCTATTCCGGTGCCAACGCGGCGTTGACGCCTGCCTGTGTTGATCGTCATCAACAGGTGATCGCGGATGCTGATGCGTTGTTGATGCAGCTGGAGTCACCGTTGGAAAGCGTGTTAGCGGCGGCGAAAATCGCCAAAGCGCAGCAGACGCAGGTCATTCTCAATCCGGCTCCTGCGACCCATCTTTCCGATGAACTGTTAGCGCTGATTGATATCATCACGCCGAACGAAACCGAAGCAGAAATTCTCACCGGCATTGCGGTGAAAAGTGATGACGATGCGGCGCGTGCGGCGGCGGTGCTGCATGGCAAAGGTATCCAGACGGTGCTGATTACCCTTGGTCGTCGTGGTGTCTGGTTGAGCGAGCAAGGCGACGGCGTGCGCATTCCTGGGTTTAGCGTACAGGCGGTCGACACCATTGCGGCGGGTGATACCTTTAACGGTGCCTTTATTACCGCCCGTCTGGAAGGTGTATTTATGCATGATGCGGTACGTTTCGCGCATGCGGCAGCGGCCATTGCTGTGACGCGCCCAGGCGCTCAGCCCTCGGTGCCGTGGCGTACCGAGATTGATGCCTTCCTGCAACAACAGGGCTAATCGCTTGGCTACCATGAAAGATGTCGCCCGTCTCGCGGGCGTCTCCACTTCTACCGTTTCGCATGTGATTAACAACAATCGCTTTGTTAGCGAACAGGTGCGCGAAAAGGTGGAGCAGGCCATCCGTTCGCTCAATTACGCTCCTTCTGCTCTCGCGCGCAGCCTGAAAATCAATCAGACACGCACCATAGGCATGCTTCTGACTGCCAGCAATAACCCCTTCTATTCTGAAGTGGTGCGCGGCGTAGAGAACAGTTGTTATGAACGTGGCTACAGCCTGATTCTGTGCAATACCGAAGGCGATGAGGAGCGTATGAACCGCAGCCTGGAAACGTTGCTGCAAAAGCGTGTTGATGGCCTGCTGATCATGTGCACGGAAACACATCTGCCCTCGGCGGATATCCTGAATCGCTACCCGTCAATTCCGATGGTGATGATGGATTGGGCACCTTTTGAAGGTCGCGGCGACATTATTCAGGATAACGCGCTGCTGGGTGGTGAGATGGCCACACAGCATCTGATCGATCGTGGTTATCATCGTATTGCCTGCATTGCCGGGCCACTGGATAAGACCCCAGCGCGATTACGACTGGATGGCTTCCATAAAGCCATGTCTAACAGCGGATTGCCGGTTCTGCCGGGCTATGTGGTTGATGGTGATTTTGAGTTTCAGGGTGGATTTAACGCCATGAACCAACTGTTGACGTTGGATCCGCTGCCGGAAGCGGTGTTTACCAGCAACGATGCGATGGCTGTGGGTGTCTACCACGCGCTGTTTCAGGCCGGGCTGCGTGTGCCGCAGGATATTGCGGTGATGGGGTATGACAATATCGAACTTTCTCGTTATCTGACGCCGCCGTTAAGTACCGTCCATCAACCTAAAGATGAGTTGGGTGAGTTGGCGATTGATACGCTTATTCATCGGATGAGCGACCCCGACGCCAGTCAGCAAACGCTGGTCCTGACGCCGGAGCTGGTGGAGCGTGGTTCGGTCTAAGCACTCTTCTTCTTTTTGTCGCGGTTAGTAATCAAATGGCGACCATCGCCATTACGTAGCAGCATAAAGGTAAATGCGGCCAGCACAGTGATAACGCCCATCGTCAGGAAGGTAGCGTGGAAATGTTGCACCGTGGTGCCGTCAAATTCCTGATAAAAGCGCAGCACGGCGGCACTCACCGCCACCCCAAAGCTGATGGACAGCTGTTGCGTCACGGCCAGTACGCTATTTCCACCGCTGGCGTTCTCATCATTCAGATCCGCCAGGGTGATGGTGTTCATCGCGGTGAACTGTGTCGACATCGCCATTCCCAGCACAAACAACGCCAGCAGCAGCAATGACACACTTCCTCCTGGTGTTTGCAGCGAGAAGGAGGCAATCAGGAAACCGATAATCACCGAAATGCCGACCAGCGTGTGGCGATAACCAAAGCGACGTAAGACTTGGGTAACGGTGGATTTGGCCAGTAACGAGCCAATGGCGGTCGGTCCCATCATGCAACCGGCAATAATCGCCGGATAGCCAAACCCAACCTGTAACATCAACGGCATCAGGAAGGGAATACACCCGGTTCCGAGACGTGAGGCGATATTGCCAATGATTCCGATGGAAAAGGTACGAGTTTTAAACATTGGCAAACTGATCAGCGGTGCCGGATGGCGGCGCGCATGTACTATATAGAGAAGCAATAACAACACCCCCGTGAACAGTACCGCAGTCGCCTGCCAGGGTGACACAATACGTTCGCCGAACAATTCGATACCAATCGATATCAACACCAGCCCGACGCCGAATAATACAAACCCACTGAAGTCGAAACGCCGTTTGGGGGTAGTGAAATCCGGCATGTACTTACGGGCATAAAAGATGCCAAGCAGTCCGATGGGGATGTTAATCAGGAAGATCCAGTGCCAACTGGCATAGGTGACCAGTAAGCCGCCCAGCATAGGTCCCAATATCGGCCCGACCAGGCCAGGCATGGTGACAAAGTTGAGTACCGGCAGCAGTTCACTGCGTGGATAGGCGCGTAGCAGCGCCAGTCGTGCCACGGGCATCATCATCGCGCCGCCAATCCCTTGTACCACGCGCGAGAAAACCAGTAACCCCAGGCTGCCAGACAAGGCGCAGGCCAGTGAACCCAGGGTGAACAGTGATACTGCAAGGATAAAGATTTTGCGTGTGCCAAAGCGATCGGCCAGCCAGCCGCTGACGGGAATTAACATCGCAACGGTCAGTGTATAGCTAATAACGGCGGATTGCATAGCAAGGGGAGAACGTTGGAGGCTGGTGGCGATGGCAGGAAGCGCGGTGTTAAGGATTGTGGCATCGAGCGATTGCATGAAAAATGCCATAGCGGCGATCCAGGGCAAACCGGCCATACTGCGCGCGGAGCGAATCATTTAAAGTCCTTCTTTAATAAAATTCTGTCTGCAGCAGGGGGAAAACTGCGATTGGACCAACAGGATAGCACTTACGTTTGAGGCCATTACGATGATTTGTGCCGAGAGGACAGCTGTTTTGGTTGTTTCGTCATCGTAAAATGCCTGTTTTTAATGCATTCGTATAAAAAAGTAGCGCTCGGTCAATTTTTTGCAATAAACACTTGTCACTCAGGATTATCTCCCTATAATGCGCCTCCACTGACACGGCAAAGCGGCAACGCAGACGGTCAGCGAGGGACGAAGTGATTCATCCCGCCGGAGAAAATCTCTGAAAAAAGAGGTTGACTCTGAAGGAGGAAAGCGTAATATACGCCACCTCGCGACAGACGGTTAACCCGCTGTTCGCACTGCTCTTTAACAATTTGTCAGACAATCTGTGTGGGCACTCGCAGGATTGATATCAAAAGTCTACGGACTTAAAAAATATCAAGTCTCAAGAGTGAACACGTAATTCATTACGAAGTTTAATTCTTTGAGCATCAAACTTAAATTGAAGAGTTTGATCATGGCTCAGATTGAACGCTGGCGGCAGGCCTAACACATGCAAGTCGAACGGTAGCACAGAGGAGCTTGCTCCTCGGGTGACGAGTGGCGGACGGGTGAGTAATGTCTGGGGATCTGCCCGATGGAGGGGGATAACTACTGGAAACGGTAGCTAATACCGCATAACGTCGCAAGACCAAAGTGGGGGACCTTCGGGCCTCACACCATCGGATGAACCCAGATGGGATTAGCTAGTAGGTGGGGTAACGGCTCACCTAGGCGACGATCCCTAGCTGGTCTGAGAGGATGACCAGCCACACTGGAACTGAGACACGGTCCAGACTCCTACGGGAGGCAGCAGTGGGGAATATTGCACAATGGGCGCAAGCCTGATGCAGCCATGCCGCGTGTATGAAGAAGGCCTTCGGGTTGTAAAGTACTTTCAGCGGGGAGGAAGGTGTTGGAGTTAATAGCTTCAGCAATTGACGTTACCCGCAGAAGAAGCACCGGCTAACTCCGTGCCAGCAGCCGCGGTAATACGGAGGGTGCAAGCGTTAATCGGAATTACTGGGCGTAAAGCGCACGCAGGCGGTCTGTCAAGTCGGATGTGAAATCCCCGGGCTTAACCTGGGAACTGCATTCGAAACTGGCAGGCTGGAGTCTTGTAGAGGGGGGTAGAATTCCAGGTGTAGCGGTGAAATGCGTAGAGATCTGGAGGAATACCGGTGGCGAAGGCGGCCCCCTGGACAAAGACTGACGCTCAGGTGCGAAAGCGTGGGGAGCAAACAGGATTAGATACCCTGGTAGTCCACGCTGTAAACGATGTCGACTTGGAGGTTGTGCCCTTGAGGCGTGGCTTCCGGAGCTAACGCGTTAAGTCGACCGCCTGGGGAGTACGGCCGCAAGGTTAAAACTCAAATGAATTGACGGGGGCCCGCACAAGCGGTGGAGCATGTGGTTTAATTCGATGCAACGCGAAGAACCTTACCTGGCCTTGACATCCAGAGAACTTAGCAGAGATGCTTTGGTGCCTTCGGGAACTCTGAGACAGGTGCTGCATGGCTGTCGTCAGCTCGTGTTGTGAAATGTTGGGTTAAGTCCCGCAACGAGCGCAACCCTTATCCTTTGTTGCCAGCGATTCGGTCGGGAACTCAAAGGAGACTGCCGGTGATAAACCGGAGGAAGGTGGGGATGACGTCAAGTCATCATGGCCCTTACGGCCAGGGCTACACACGTGCTACAATGGCGCATACAAAGAGAAGCGATCTCGCGAGAGCAAGCGGACCTCATAAAGTGCGTCGTAGTCCGGATTGGAGTCTGCAACTCGACTCCATGAAGTCGGAATCGCTAGTAATCGTAGATCAGAATGCTACGGTGAATACGTTCCCGGGCCTTGTACACACCGCCCGTCACACCATGGGAGTGGGTTGCAAAAGAAGTAGGTAGCTTAACCTTCGGGAGGGCGCTTACCACTTTGTGATTCATGACTGGGGTGAAGTCGTAACAAGGTAACCGTAGGGGAACCTGCGGTTGGATCACCTCCTTACCTGAAGATACCTTCCTTCGAAGTGCTCACACAGATTGTCTGATGAAAACGTAATGAGCAAGACGGCTGCGAAGTCGTGACACTTCCTGTGTCCCCTTCGTCTAGCGGTTAGGACTCCGCCCTTTCACGGCGGCAACAGGGGTTCGAATCCCCTAGGGGACGCCACTTGCTTGGTGACAGGTGAAAGGTGTCGCTGCTCAGTATCTCAAAACTGGCTTACGAGTCATGTTTGAGATATTTGCTCTTTAACAATCCGGAACAAGCTGAAAATTTGAAACGACACGTTGTTTCATTTCTCCGTAATAAGAAATGAAAGCGATGTGTTCGAGTCTCTCAAATGCTTGCAGTCTGCATGCGTGAAAACGCCTGTGGGTTGTGAGGTTAAGCGACTAAGCGTACACGGTGGATGCCCTGGCAGTCAGAGGCGATGAAGGACGTGCTAATCTGCGTAAAGCGTCGGTAAGGTGATATGAACCGCTACAGCCGACGATGTCCGAATGGGGAAACCCGGTGCACTCTGTGCATCATCGTTAACTGAATACATAGGTTAACGAGGCGAACCGGGGGAACTGAAACATCTAAGTACCCCGAGGAAAAGAAATCAACCGAGATTCCCCCAGTAGCGGCGAGCGAACGGGGAACAGCCCAGAACCTGAATCAGTTTGTGTGTCAGTGGAAGCGTCTGGAAAGTCGCAGGGTACAGGGTGATACTCCCGTACACGAAGATGCACATACTGTGAGTTCGATGAGTAGGGCGGGACACGTGGTATCCTGTCTGAATATGGGGGGACCATCCTCCAAGGCTAAATACTCCTGACTGACCGATAGTGAACCAGTACCGTGAGGGAAAGGCGAAAAGAACCCCGGCGAGGGGAGTGAAACAGAACCTGAAACCGTGTACGTACAAGCAGTGGGAGCATCCTTCGGGGTGTGACTGCGTACCTTTTGTATAATGGGTCAGCGACTTATATTCTGTAGCAAGGTTAACCGTATAGGGGAGCCGCAGGGAAACCGAGTCTTAACCGGGCGTTAAGTTGCAGGGTATAGACCCGAAACCCGGTGATCTAGCCATGGGCAGGTTGAAGGTTGGGTAACACTAACTGGAGGACCGAACCGACTAATGTTGAAAAATTAGCGGATGACTTGTGGCTGGGGGTGAAAGGCCAATCAAACCGGGAGATAGCTGGTTCTCCCCGAAAGCTATTTAGGTAGCGCCTCGTGAATTCATCTCCGGGGGTAGAGCACTGTTTCGGCTAGGGGGCCATCCCGGCTTACCAACCCGATGCAAACTGCGAATACCGGAGAATGTTATCACGGGAGACACACGGCGGGTGCTAACGTCCGTCGTGAAGAGGGAAACAACCCAGACCGCCAGCTAAGGTCCCAAAGTCATGGTTAAGTGGGAAACGATGTGGGAAGGCCCAGACAGCCAGGATGTTGGCTTAGAAGCAGCCATCATTTAAAGAAAGCGTAATAGCTCACTGGTCGAGTCGGCCTGCGCGGAAGATGTAACGGGGCTAAACCATGCACCGAAGCTGCGGCAGCGACACTGTGTGTTGTTGGGTAGGGGAGCGTTCTGTAAGCCGTCGAAGGTGGACTGTGAGGTCTGCTGGAGGTATCAGAAGTGCGAATGCTGACATAAGTAACGATAAAGCGGGTGAAAAGCCCGCTCGCCGGAAGACCAAGGGTTCCTGTCCAACGTTAATCGGGGCAGGGTGAGTCGACCCCTAAGGCGAGGCTGAAAAGCGTAGTCGATGGGAAACAGGTTAATATTCCTGTACTTGGTGTTACTGCGAAGGGGGGACGGAGAAGGCTGGGTTATCCGGGCGACGGTTGTCCCGGTTTAAGCGTGTAGGCTTGCATTCCAGGCAAATCCGGAATGCTTTAAGGCTGAGGCGTGATGACGAGCCACTACGGTGGTGAAGTAACTGATGCCCTGCTTCCAGGAAAAGCCTCTAAGCTCCAGGTAACACGAAATCGTACCCCAAACCGACACAGGTGGTCAGGTAGAGAATACCAAGGCGCTTGAGAGAACTCGGGTGAAGGAACTAGGCAAAATGGTGCCGTAACTTCGGGAGAAGGCACGCTGGCGCGTAGGTGAAGGGACTTGCTCCCGGAGCTGAAGCCAGTCGAAGATACCAGCTGGCTGCAACTGTTTATTAAAAACACAGCACTGTGCAAACACGAAAGTGGACGTATACGGTGTGACGCCTGCCCGGTGCCGGAAGGTTAATTGATGGGGTTATCCGTAAGGAGAAGCTCTTGATCGAAGCCCCGGTAAACGGCGGCCGTAACTATAACGGTCCTAAGGTAGCGAAATTCCTTGTCGGGTAAGTTCCGACCTGCACGAATGGCGTAATGATGGCCAGGCTGTCTCCACCCGAGACTCAGTGAAATTGAAATCGCTGTGAAGATGCAGTGTACCCGCGGCAAGACGGAAAGACCCCGTGAACCTTTACTATAGCTTGACACTGAACATTGAGCCTTGATGTGTAGGATAGGTGGGAGGCTTTGAAGCGTGGACGCCAGTCTGCGTGGAGCCGACCTTGAAATACCACCCTTTAATGTTTGATGTTCTAACGTAGGCCCGTAATCCGGGCTGCGGACAGTGTCTGGTGGGTAGTTTGACTGGGGCGGTCTCCTCCCAAAGTGTAACGGAGGAGCACGAAGGTTGGCTAATCCTGGTCGGACATCAGGAGGTTAGTGCAATGGCATAAGCCAGCTTGACTGCGAGAGTGACGGCTCGAGCAGGTGCGAAAGCAGGTCATAGTGATCCGGTGGTTCTGAATGGAAGGGCCATCGCTCAACGGATAAAAGGTACTCCGGGGATAACAGGCTGATACCGCCCAAGAGTTCATATCGACGGCGGTGTTTGGCACCTCGATGTCGGCTCATCACATCCTGGGGCTGAAGTAGGTCCCAAGGGTACGGCTGTTCGCCGTTTAAAGTGGTACGCGAGCTGGGTTTAGAACGTCGTGAGACAGTTCGGTCCCTATCTGCCGTGGGCGCTGGAGAATTGAGGGGGGTTGCTCCTAGTACGAGAGGACCGGAGTGAACGCACCACTGGTGTTCGGGTTGTCATGCCAATGGCATTGCCCGGTAGCTAAGTGCGGAAAAGATAAGTGCTGAAAGCATCTAAGCACGAAACTTGCCCCGAGATGAGTTCTCCCTGACCCCTTGAGGGTCCTGAAGGGACGTTGAAGACGACGACGTTGATAGGCCGGATGTGTAAGTGCAGCGATGCATTGAGCTAACCGGTACTAATGACCCGTGAGGCTTAACCTTACAACGCCAGAGGCGTTTTGGTAGAGAGACGCGAAGAATTTTCAGCCTTGTTCGACCGGATTAAGTTGTGTCCTGCGGATTCAGGTCCGAAGGATTTTGCGCTGAAGCAAGGCGGCAAAAGACACAGGACAGAGCACAAAGAATTTGCCTGGCGGCTGTAGCGCGGTGGTCCCACCTGACCCCATGCCGAACTCAGAAGTGAAACGCCGTAGCGCCGATGGTAGTGTGGGGTCTCCCCATGCGAGAGTAGGGAACTGCCAGGCATCAAACAAGTGAAGAAACCCTGAACGAAAGTTCAGGGTTTTTTTACGTGTGTAAATCGCGTCGCTACGACGCCTGTCAGGAAAAAATCACGAATTTTTCTGTGAAAAACACCATGCAGCAATAAAATCGGCAACCTGCTGTGGGTGATTAATATCCAGCGTTGGCACCCGCAATGCCAAATCCACATCACTGGCGACCGCAATAACATTTCCATCGAGTAAATCGGTAATATCCCCCTTCATACCAGCACGCCACAGCACGATCTTCGCAGCCGGTTCGTCCTTAAATCCCTCAACCAGTACCAAATCCAGCGAAGAACTGTCCATACGAGCAGCCAACTGATGCAAATTTAATGGTTCATCGGGTGTCTCGCACATCAACGCCCAGCGTTGATTACTGGCAACGATCACCTGATCCGCTCCCGCTTTTCGCAGCAGGTAGCTATCTTTTCCCGGCGTATCAACATCCATATGATGATGTGTATGCTTAATCAACCCTGGACGGATCCCTTGCGCTTTCAGTAATGGAATCACTCTCTCCAGCAAGGTTGTTTTACCGGTTCCGCTCCAGGCGGCAATCGCCAGTAAAGGCACAGTCATAACGGTCTTTCCTCATCACGTAAGTCATCCGGTGTATTGATATTACGAAATGCTGATTCAGGATCGCCAAAGGTCACAGCATGGCCGCCACTTTCCCGCAAAAACTGCATCAAACGTCGCTCTCCGCTTAACAGGCAGGCTTCGAGATCATCTGCTAAAGATCGATTCACTAATGCCAGTGCTGGATGATCGCGTAAAGATGATTTCACCCATACAGCAGGAGCATCTGTTTTGTTTTGCCATAAGCGCTCAACGAAATCTTCAGGGATCCATGGCGTATCGCAGGCACAGAAAGCCACCCATTCAGACGGGCTGTGACGTAAACCACTCAACATTCCCGCCAGAGGGCCGGGATAATCCGGCAGAGAATCGCAGACCACCTGACAACCGCTTAACTGATAACGATCAATGTTGCGGTTGGCGCTTATCAACACAATATTGACCTGTGGCCGAAAACGGCGCAGAACGTGTTGATAAAGGGGTTCACCTTGCAACAGAAGCAGACCCTTATCTTCATACCCCATACGGCGTCCCTGGCCGCCAGCCAGAATCACGCCGGTTAATGCTGTCATCTACGTCTCCCTTATCTATAGTGGACGATACTTACAGGTTGGCTGCCTGACACCTGCATATGAGGAATAATTGATGAAATATCACCGTCTCAACGAACTACTCGAACTCCTGCAACCAGCATGGCAGAAGGAGTCTGACCTTAACCTATTGGCATTTTTACAAAAATTGGCGCAGGAAGCAGGCTTCAGTGGCCCATTAAGTGAATTAACCGACGACATATTGATTTACCATCTCAAAATGCGAGATGCAGACGGTGATGCAGAGATTCCAGGTCTGAAAAAAGATTATGAAGTGGACTTCAAAACCGCGCTATTACGTGCACGCGGTGTGATTAAGGATGATGAGTAGTGCTATCCTTGCGCATCAAAGCAAAGGTAACACACAGGCCACATGATGAGCGAAGCCACCTTTAATTTTCAGACCTTGAACCCCGATGTGATCCTGGATGCACTCTGGGAAGCGGGTCTGCGCGTAGAATCTGGCTTAACCGCCCTCAACAGCTATGAAAACCGCGTTTATCAATTCAGCGATGATGAGAAACGCCGCTATGTCGTGAAGTTTTATCGTCCGCAGCGCTGGAGCGCGGGTCAAATTCTGGAAGAACACCAGTTTACCCACGACTTACTGAATGATGAAGTGCCGGTTGCTGCACCTCTGGTGTTACAGGGAACGACCCTGAACAGCCATGCCGGGTTTATGTTTGCGGTATTTCCCAGTCTGGGCGGGCGGCAGTACGAAACCGATAATGAAGAACAGATGGAGTGGGTTGGCCGTTTTCTGGGGCGAATCCATCAAACTGGTCGTCAAAAAAACTTCCAGCTACGGCCAACCATTGGACTGGATGAATATATTTCACAGCCACGTCAACAATTGGAGCAAAGTATCCTGGTGCCGGATGCGCTCAAAGCACAACTGATGGCGGCAATAGATAAATTGAGCCACACGTTGCATCAGGTATGGCACACGCGCTGGCAGCCGCTGCGATTACACGGTGACTGCCATCCCGGTAACATTCTGTGGCGTGATGGCCCGATGTTTGTCGATCTTGATGATGCACGCACCGGACCGGCTGTGCAGGATCTGTGGATGCTGGTGAATGGCGATCCCCAGGAACAGCTTATCCAGTGGGATATTTTACTGGAGGCTTACAATGAATTCAGTGATTTCGATTTACATGAATTGTCACTGATTGAGCCTTTACGCGCGATGCGCATGGTTTATTATTTAGCCTGGGTCGTGCGTCGCTGGCAGGATCCTGCATTTCCACGCGCCTTTCCGTGGATGACCGATGAAGATTTTTGGCGTCGGCAAATTGCCCTTTTTACCGAGCAGGAGAAGCTGTTACACGAACCGCCGTTGCAGCTTAGCCCGCAATTTTAATGAAGCAGTCAGGAGAATTTTTCACGATGAAAAAGATTTGGTTCGCGCTGGTAGGTTTAATGCTGGCATTTAGCGCCTCCGCGGCACAATTTACCGATGGTAAGCAGTATGTCACACTGCCGAAACCCATCGCTGGTGAACCGCAGGTAATGGAGTTTTTCTCTTTCTTCTGCCCGCATTGCTATCAGTTTGAACGCGTTTATCACGTCAGCGATGCCGTGAAAAAGAATCTGCCTGCTAATACCAAAGTGACCAAATATCACGTTGATTTCCTTGGTGGTGACTTCGGCCCGGTCGTGACGCATGCGTGGGCCGTGGCAATGGCATTGGGTGTCGAGGATAAAGTAACGGCACCGATCTTTGATGGGATTCAGAAAACCCAGACGGTCACAGATGCTGCCAGCCTGAAAGATACTTTTATTAAGGCTGCGGGCATTACCTCAGAAGATTACGATGCGGCATGGAACAGCTTTGCGGTGAAAGCGCTGGTTGCACAGCAGCAGAAAGCCGCTTCTGATGTGAATCTTCAGGGTGTACCGGCAATGTTTATCAATGGCAAATACATGGTAAACAACGGCGGTCTCGACACCAGTTCTATGGATAATTTCGTGGCGGATTACGCCAACGTTGTGA
Organism: Pantoea sp. X-Soil-TKNS-1211; assembly: GCF_059730495.1. NCBI lineage: Bacteria > Pseudomonadati > Pseudomonadota > Gammaproteobacteria > Enterobacterales > Erwiniaceae > Pantoea > Pantoea sp. X-Soil-TKNS-1211. The sequence continues at coordinate 4,320,500 of NZ_AP035953.1, read as the reverse complement.
AATTCCTCGTCGAGAAAAACTAATTTAAGCAGTAAAAAACGCCGGCGATGTCGGCGTTTTCAATTCACCCACCTCTCTTTTTTCGTCTTCCTGCTGTAAACCTTGTGGTTAATATCCACATGGGCGATCATCTTTTCAAAAAGATGCCAGACATCACAAACTTAATAACCATATGAAAAATATATTTTTTTATATGTACTTCATGACGAAGTGATGGAAATAACAATACGTTATGAAATTTACGCACAAAGTTATCCACAATAAGATCCCTGCGATCCACCCCGAGGAATGAGGAAAAAGCATCACATCACCTGCCGCAAATTCAACATTCGCCTCTGGTTATGGCATCCTTATACATCTCTTAATCGCAACGAAGAAAAATCAAACTTATGGCGCACATTGCAGAAAATCCCCTGATTCTGGTAGACGGATCCTCCTATCTCTACCGTGCATATCATGCCTTTCCGCCCCTGACCAATAGCGCAGGCGAGCCAACTGGCGCCATGTATGGTGTTCTCAACATGTTGAAAAGCCTGTTGATGCAGTATCAACCCAGCCATGTTGCTGTGGTCTTCGATGCGAAAGGGAAAACATTCCGCGATGAGTTATTCGAGCACTACAAGTCACATCGCCCACCGATGCCTGACGATCTACGTGCGCAGATCGAACCGCTCCATGAAATGGTTAAAGCGATGGGCTTGCCGCTGCTGGCGGTAACTGGTGTTGAGGCGGATGACGTCATCGGCACGCTGGCGCTACAAGCAGAAAAGCAAGGGCGCGCAGTCCTGATCAGCACCGGTGATAAAGATATGGCCCAATTGGTCACCCCGGGTATCACGCTGATCAACACCATGACGAATACGGTGCTCGGGCCGGAAGAAGTTGAACAGAAATATGGCGTGCCGCCTGCACTGATTATCGATTTTCTCGCCATGATGGGGGACAGCTCGGACAACATTCCTGGTGTACCTGGCGTGGGTGAAAAGACGGCGCAGGCATTGTTGCAAGGGCTGGGTGGTATGCAGTCGATTTATGACAACCTGGAAAAAGTGGCGGATTTGTCATTCCGTGGCGCCAAAACAATGGCGGCAAAACTGGAACAAAACCGGGATGTGGCATTCCTTTCCTATCAGCTGGCAACCATTAAAACCGACGTAGAACTCGAACTCGGCTGCGAGCAATTGACGGTCAATGAACCGGATGCCGCTGTCCTGCAAACGCTATTCAGCCGCTATGAATTCAAGCGCTGGCTGGTCGATCTGCAAGAAGGAAAATGGTTGCAGGGCAAAAAGGGCAACGCACAGGCACCGCAAGCATTGCCGGATCAGCCTGCGGAAAAAGCAGAAACGATGAGCGTGTTGTCATCCGAAGGTTACGTCACCATTCTTGATCAAGACACCTTTACTGGCTGGCTGGATAAGCTGCAGAAAAGCGATCTGTTTGCCTTCGATCTGGAAACCGATTCACTGGATACGCTGAGCGCCAACATTGTGGGCATTGCCTTCGCTGTGGCACCCGGTGAAGCGGCTTATCTGCCGGTAGCACATGATTATCTGGATGCTCCCGATCAACTGGATCGCGCGGTAGTGCTGGCACAGTTGAAACCGTTGCTGGAAGACAGCAAGGTCGCAAAAGTCGGGCAAAATCTCAAATACGATCGCGGCGTTCTGAAGAACTACGACATTGAGCTGAACGGTATCAAGTACGACACCATGCTGGAGTCATATTGTCTGAACAGCGTGGGTGGTAAGCATGATATGGACAGCCTTGCAGCGCGCTGGCTGAACCACAAAACGGTCACCTTTGAAGAGATTGCCGGGAAAGGCAAAAATCAGCTGACCTTTAACCAGGTTGCCATCGAGCAGGCTGGGCATTACGCGGCGGAAGATGCGGATGTCACCTTGCAGCTGCATCTGAAGATGTGGCCGGAGCTGGAGAAAGAAGCGGGTCCGAAAAAAATCTTCACAGAGATTGAGATGCCGCTGCTGAAGGTGATCTCCCGTGTCGAGCGTAACGGCGTGTTGATTGATCAGAATATCCTGGCGAAGCACTCTCAGGAATTGACGACGCGTCTGGCCGAACTGGAGCAGCAAGCACACGAGCTGGCGGGTGAGCCGTTCAACCTGTCCTCGACCAAACAGCTGCAAACCATTTTGTTCGAAAAACAGGGTATCAAGCCGACGAAGAAAACCCCGGGTGGTGCACCATCGACCAGTGAAGAAGTACTGGCGGAACTGGCACTGGATTATCCCTTACCGAAGGTGATTCTGGAGCATCGTGGTTTGTCGAAGCTGAAATCGACTTACACCGATAAACTGCCGCTGATGATCAACCCGGTTACCGGGCGCGTGCATACCTCATACCATCAGGCGGTAACCGCAACCGGTCGTCTGTCATCCACCGATCCCAACTTGCAGAATATCCCGGTACGTAATGACGAGGGACGCCGTATTCGCCAGGCGTTTATTGCCGGACCAGATAAGCGTATTGTCGCGGCTGACTACTCGCAGATTGAGCTGCGAATTATGGCGCATCTGTCGCAGGATAAAGGACTGCTGGATGCGTTTGCGCAAGGGGCAGACATTCACCGTGCGACAGCATCAGAAGTGTTTGGCGTAGCGCTGAGCAAGGTTTCCGGTGAACAGCGTCGCAGCGCGAAAGCGATCAACTTTGGTCTGATTTACGGGATGAGTGCATTTGGCTTGTCGCGGCAGTTGAATATCGGTGCCGGTGAAGCGAAAAAGTATATGGATCTTTACTTCGAACGTTATCCGGGCGTATTGCGTTATATGGAAGAGACACGTGAGCAGGCGGCTGCGAAGGGCTATGTTGAGACGCTGGATGGTCGTCGTTTATGGCTGCCGGATATCACATCCAGCAACGCCATTCGCCGCAAGGCAGCAGAGCGCGCGGCCATCAACGCCCCGATGCAGGGAACCGCAGCGGATATCATCAAGCGTGCGATGATTGCGGTTGATGGGTGGCTGCTGGAGCAAACGGACGACAAGGTTAAAATGATTATGCAGGTACACGATGAATTGGTATTTGAGATTCAACAGGATGCAGTGGCCAGCGCCAGTGACAAGATCCGTCAATTGATGGAGGGGAGTATGAAGCTGGATGTCCCGTTGCAGGTTGAGGTCGGGACCGGCGAAAACTGGGACCAGGCGCACTAAGCCAGACACCTTAAGCGGCGAAAAGCCGCTTATGACAATGTCATAAGAAAAAAGTTTACTTAATCGGTTCAGCAAGACGTTAAAGCCGTCTGTAAAATGCGCGTTTTGTAACTGCTTAACGTCTAAGCATTTTTTTGGTAATTAAACTACATTGGATACGCGGTTTTGTGACGAACCTGGTAAAAAAGATGTCGATTCCTGAAACTAAACAACAAAAAACCCTTTGTGGGTCAGGAAAAATCAGGTAAAGTTTCTCGCGTAGGGTACAGAGGTAAGATGTTCTATCTTTCAGACCTTTTACTTCACGTAATCGGATTTGGCTGAATATTAGCCGCCCCAGTCATTTATGACTGGGGCGTTTTTTATTGGGCTTTTTCTGAAAATGCGGGTGGTTATACCCGCTGAGACGCGTTATGCCGAGGGGAGGTTGTCATCTTCCTGTGCCGGTTCCAACTCGCTGAACCAGCTATCCAGTTTTTGGCGCAGTTTATCGACGCCAAGCTTCTTCAGCGAAGAGAACATTTCAACCTGTACATCCCCCTGAAAAGCCAGCGACGCTTCACGTACCATATTTAGCTGAGCTTTACGCGCGCCGGAGGCCAGTTTGTCAGCTTTGGTCAATAGCACCATAACTGGGATCTGACTCTGAACCGCCCATTCAATCATCTGCTGGTCGAGATCTTTCAGCGGGTGACGGATATCCATCAGCACCACCAACCCTTTCAATGCCTGGCGTTTTTGCAGATATTCACCCAGCGCTCGTTGCCATTTACGCTTCATCTCTTCAGGGACTTCTGCGTAACCATAACCGGGTAAATCCACCAGACGTTTACCTTCAGCTACCTCAAACAGGTTAATTAGCTGGGTGCGGCCCGGTGTTTTACTGGTACGCGCCAGGCTTTTCTGGTTAGTCAGGGTATTCAGCGCACTGGATTTGCCTGCATTCGAGCGACCGGCAAAGGCAACTTCGATGCCTGTATCAGAAGGCAAGTGGCGAATATCCGGGGCACTGAGAACGAAATGGGTGATGTGATAGTTCAAAGCAGACAAAGTAAAACTCCGGCAAAGTGATTCATGCAATTGCGCAGAGTATACCTGTTATGGCGCAAAAGTGCCCGATGGCGTCTTTGCGCGCCATCTTGTAAGAGATGTGCGATAAGTGCTGCCAGTTATTAACGCTTCCTGTTACTTTCCTATGATTATTTATCAAATAAATTCAATGTTTTAATAAAAAACATGGCATTTTCACCATAAATAAGAGAAGCGTCTTACTTGTTCATTTTACCTATTGGTCTACATTTGGTGTCTGTGCAAGGCTGCACGCATCGAAGGATGTGCTCAGGAGCGTCAAGGGGGACGAAGAGCAGGCAGGAATGCGATTCAGGAACGAATCGGACAGGGACAGGGAAATTCGCAGGAGCGATTTGGCGAGGGAAAAACCGGGACGTTGTGAGCCATTAATGGATTTATCTCGTGTTTCCTTCGTATGAAGGTGCGAAATAAGGCGACAGCATAAGCTGTCGCCTTTTTTCTTTGTCTGCTTTCTGCTAGATTTCGCCGCAATTCTATACCTTAAATCATTTGGGCTGCGGGAAGGCGAAAAGCGCACTCACCTCACCAGTCCGTAATATGACGGGTATATACTGATTAAAAATTGCCGAGACCCAACACCATGAAGCAACCTGCACAATCCCCACGCGGCAAACCCGCCGCAAAAGCGAAACGTAAATCGCGTGAAGAATTGAATCTCGAAGCGCGCGACCGTAAACGTGATAAAAAACACCGTGGCCATGCTGCGGGCAGCCGTGCACATCCGGAAAAGCAGACCACAGGGAAAGGTCAGGCCAAAAATGCCCAGGATCCACGCCTTGGCAGCAAAAAACCGATCGCCTTAGTAGCCGAAGAACAGATATCCGTGGTGAAAAAATCGGCTCCTAAACCGAAAGCGGAAAAAGTTCGTCTTACTCCGCAGGAAGAGCTGGCAAAGCTGGAAAATGATGAACGTCTGGATACGCTACTGGATCGCCTGGAAAACGGCGAGACCCTGAGCGGCGAAGAACAGGCCTGGTTGGACGAAACCCTGGATCGCATTGACGAACTGATGGAAACGCTTGGCATCGCGCTGGATGATGACGCTGACGATGATGAACAGGCGGAAGAAGACATGATGCGCCTGCTGAAGGGCAAATAAGGGCTTTTTTGATCGGCATGCGTATTCACGCATGCCGCGCTAAACAGGTAATGACCGATGTTTTGGCCTGGATCAATTTTAGCGCTACTGCTGGCATGTTATCTCATCAGCTTATTGTTTAAACTACGCCGTCTGTCGCGCCTGAAGTCGCGTTTACGCCGGGTTTCTGCTCGTCGTCCTGTTCACCCTTCTGCTTCGCGACCCGCCTTCAGACGACGTCACCGTAAGGAGTGAGCATGTCATCACAGCAGATTGAATGGGATCAGCGGCTGATTGAAAAATACAATCACGCCGGTCCGCGCTACACTTCCTACCCTACTGCACTGGAGTTCAGTGAGAATTTTGGCGAAGCCGATTTTCAACAGGCGGTAACCCGCTATCCCGAACGTCCGCTCTCGCTCTACGTACATATCCCGTTTTGCCATCGCCTGTGCTACTTCTGTGGTTGCAATAAAATCGTCACGCGTCAGCTCCATAAAGCTGATCGTTACCTTGATGTGCTGGAGCAGGAAATCCGTCAGCGTGCACCGCTGTTTGCCGGGCGTAGCGTCACTCAGCTGCATTGGGGCGGCGGTACGCCCACGTTCCTTAATCAGCAGCAAGTAAGTCGGCTGGTGGACCTGCTGCGCAGCCATTTCACTCTTGCCGAAGACATCGAGATGTCGATCGAGGTCGATCCGCGCGAAATTGAGCTGGAGATGATCGATCATCTGCGCTCGCAGGGCTTCAACCGTCTCAGCATGGGCTTACAGGATTTCAATAAAGCGGTACAGGAGAAGGTCAATCGCGTGCAGGACGAGGCGATGATCTTTGCACTGGTGCAACGTGCGCGCGAGCAGGGTTTCCGTTCGGTCAGCATCGATCTTATCTACGGATTACCGTTGCAAACGCCCGAGAGCTTTGCATTTACACTGCAACGTGTTATCGCCCTCAACCCGGACCGTCTCAGTGTGTTTAATTACGCCCATATGCCGACGTTATTCGCCGCTCAGCGCAAAATCAAAGATGCTGAGCTGCCCGGTGCGAGACAAAAGTTGGAGATTTTGCAGCAAACCATCTCTACCTTAACCGGCGAAGGTTATCAGTTTATCGGTATGGACCACTTCGCCCGGCCGGACGATGAACTGGCAGTTGCCCAACGCGCTGGCAAACTACACCGTAATTTTCAGGGCTATACCACCCAGGGCGAAACGGATTTGCTGGGACTGGGTGTGTCGGCGATTAGCATGATCGGTGACAGCTACGCGCAGAATCACAAAGAGTTAAAAACCTGGTACGCCAGCGTCGAGGAGCAGGGTAACGCGCTGTGGCGCGGCCTGACCCTGAGTGACGATGATTGCCTGCGCCGTGATGTCATCAAGGCGCTGATTTGCAACTTCGCGCTTGATTACGCGACGATAGAGGCGCAATGGCCGATCGTGTTTACGCGCTATTTTGCTGAGGATTTACAACTGCTGGCACCGCTGGTGGCGGATGGTTTAGTGGAGCAGCATGAGGATGGTTTGCGCGTCACGGGGATTGGTCGCTTGCTGATTCGCAATATCTGTATGTGCTTTGATGCGTATCTGCGGCAAACGGCGCGTCAGCAGCAGTTTTCACGTGTGATTTAAACGACAAAGGGAGCGAAGGCTCCCTTTGTATTAACTTTACTCCATTCCCAGCTCTTTCAATTTGCGTGTCAGGGTATTACGTCCCCAGCCAAGCAAACGAGCCGCTTCCTGTTTGTGCCCCTGCGTATGACGCAACGCGGTGGTGAGTAAGGTGCGCTCCATCTCCGGTTGTGCTTCAGATAACAGGTTTTGATGACCGGAACGCAGTGCGCGATCCGCCCATTGCGCCAGCAAAGTGGCCCAACTGTCCGGCAGCGATTGCACCGGGCTTTCCGGCGTGCTGGATTCAAACAGTTCGGCTGGCAAATCCTGAATCAACACTTCCTGGCCCGCAGCCATCACTGTCAGCCAACGACAGGTGTTTTCCAACTGACGCACGTTACCTGACCAGTGCAGACGCGTCAGCGCCGCTTCTGTTTCAGGGTGCAAAATCTTCGCTTCTACGCCCAGTTCACGTGCGGCAACTTGCAGGAAATAACGTGCCAGACGCGGAATATCTTCACGACGTTCACGCAACGGCGGCAGATGTACGCGAATGACATTCAGACGATGGAACAAGTCTTCACGGAATTTGCCTTCCTGTACGCGCATTTCCAGGTTCTGGTGAGTTGCGGCGATAATACGGACATCTACCTTCACCGGTGCATAGCCACCAACACGGTAGAACTGACCATCAGCCAGCACGCGCAACAGACGAGTTTGCACGTCGAGCGGCATATCACCGATTTCGTCGAGGAACAGCGTTCCGCCATCAGCCTGCTCGAAACGTCCCTGACGAATCTGATTGGCACCGGTAAATGCGCCTTTCTCGTGACCAAACAGCTCGGACTCAATCAAATCTTTGGGAATCGCCGCCATGTTCAGCGCGATAAACGGCGCTTTGGCTCGCGGGCTGTGGCGATGCAGGGCATGAGCCACCAGTTCTTTACCCGTCCCGGATTCACCGTTAATCAGCACGCTGATAGAGGAACGCGACAGACGGCCAATAATGCGAAACACATCCTGCATCGCTGGCGCTTCACCGATAATATCGGTTGTCGGGCCACTTACCGGTTGGTTGCGCGGCTGCTGCTGTTCCTGATAGTGACTGATGGCGCGTTCGACCAGCGCAACCGCCTCATCAATATCAAATGGCTTCGGCAGGTAATCAAAAGCTCCCTGCTGATAAGCACTGACGGCGGCATCCAGATCGGAGTGCGCTGTCATAATGATGACCGGCAGCATCGGATGACGCTGTTTAATCTGTTTCAGCAATGCCAGCCCATCCATGCCTGGCATACGAATATCTGACAGTAAAACATCTGGGGTTTTGGTCGAGAGCGCTTCCAGCACTTCGTTGCCGCTGTCAAAGGTTGCACAGCTCAAACCGGCTCCAGTGAGCGCACGTTCAAGCACCCAGCGGATGGAGCTATCGTCATCGACGATCCAGACTATCCCTCGTTGCATAGAAACCTCACTGGCGAATAGGCAGGTAAACCGAGAATTCGGTGTGACCAGGCCAACTGTTAAATTCTATTTTTCCTGAATGCTGATCGATCAGACTGCGGGCAATCGACAGACCTAAACCGGTACCGCCTTCGCGCCCGCTCACCATCGGATAGAACAGCGTATCCTGCAGTTGAGCCGGAATGCCTGGGCCGTCATCTTCAATATCAATGCGCGCCACCAGGCGATATCGCACACCGTGCAGCGTTAACTGGAACGCGGTGCGGGTGCGAATAATAATTGTGCCGCCTTCTTCACCCAACGCCTGAAGCGCGTTGCGTACTACATTCAGCAAAACCTGTTCAATTTGATCCGGATCGTGCGGCAGCTCCGGTAGGCTGGGGTCGTAATCACGCACCAGCGAAACGTTATCCGGCAGCTCCATCGACACCAGATTGACCACGCGTTCAGCCACCTGATGAATGCTTTGTGTCACATGCAAACCCGGCTGCTGCGGGCCAAGCAAACGATCGACTAAATTCCTCAACCGATCGGCTTGTTCAATAATCACCTTGGTATATTCATTCAGCGAAGGGTCCGGTAGGGCGCGGGATAATAATTGCGCGGCACCCCGTAAACCTCCCAGCGGGTTTTTAATTTCATGGGCCAGACCGCGTACCAAATCGCGGGCGGCGACCTGCTGAGCATGCTGAATTTGTTCCTGGCTGAGACGACGCTGATTATCCATCGGCGCCATTTCCAGCAAAATTAAACCATCGGGCAGACGTTGTGCCGTGAGCGACATAATATGCGCGCGGCCATCTACCACTAAGGTCACTTCGCTGTCCGTAAAGCCCTGGCCAGCCTCAAGACTCTCGCGCATCACCTCTATATTCAGCGAAAAATAACCGGTTAATTCAGGTAACGGCGTGCCAAATAATTTCCGTGAACTCTGCGCCAGTAATTGCTGTGCTGCCGGGTTGGCGTAATGAATAACTAATTCATTATCCACCAGCAAAATACTGTTTATCAGGGAGTTGAGAATCTGCCCCGCATCGGGCAGCGTGCCAGTTGCCATACAGCGTTCCTCTGCACTAATTCAGTGCATTATAGCCTTTGGTTGTAAAAACCGTTATTTGAACGATGAATTCGTGGAGAAAAAAGCCCATCCGAAGATGGGCTGAAAGTTTCCACGGCAACAAAAAATTTTCAGCGTCTTTCGTGCCGCAGCCGCGTTGGCTGCTCTCACTCACCCGGGTCACTGAGCGATCTCAGCTCCCCGGGATTCATTCGGTTGCCGCCTTGCTGCAACACGAAATCCGCGGAATATTTAATTAATTACACGCTGTAGTACAGCTCGAACTCTACCGGGTGCGGAGTCATGCGAACGCGGTCATTTTCAGACTTACGCAGTTCGATGTACGCGTCGATAGCGTCGTCGGTGAACACGCCACCACGGGTCAGGAACTCGCGGTCTTCGTTCAGGCAGTTCAGCGCTTCTTCCAGTGAACCAGCCACTTTTGGAATCTCAGCTTCTTCTTCCGGCGGCAGGTCGTACAGGTTTTTGTCCATAGCATCGCCAGGGTGGATCTTGTTGATGATGCCGTCGAGGCCAGCCATCAGCAGCGCGGTGAATGCCAGGTACGGGTTAGCAGCCGGGTCCGGGAAGCGAGCTTCGATACGACGCGCTTTCGGGCTGGCAACAACCGGGATACGGATTGAAGCAGAACGGTTACGGGCAGAGTAAGCCAGCATTACCGGTGCTTCGTAGCCTGGGACCAGACGCTTGTAAGAGTTGGTGGTCGGGTTAGCCAGGGCGTTGATGGCTTTAGCGTGCTTGATGATACCGCCGATGTAGAACAGTGCAGTTTCAGACAGGCCGCCGTATTTGTCGCCAGAGAACAGGTTCACGCCGCCTTTAGACAGAGACATGTGGCAGTGCATACCTGAACCGTTGTCACCGAACATTGGCTTCGGCATGAAGGTTGCAGTTTTGCCATAAGCGTGGGCAACGTTATGAACAACGTATTTGTAGATCTGAATTTCGTCAGCTTTTTTGGTCATGGTGTTGAAGCGGGTAGCCACTTCGTTCTGACCAGCAGTTGCCACTTCGTGGTGATGCGCTTCAACCACCAGGCCCATCTGCTCCATGGTCAGACACATGGCAGAACGGATGTCCTGAGCTGAGTCAACCGGCGGAACCGGGAAGTAACCACCTTTGATGGCCGGACGGTGGCCTTTGTTGCCGCCTTCGTATTCTTTACCGGTGTTCCATGCTGCTTCGATATCGTCGATAGCAACGTGTGAACCAGAAGTTGAAGAACCGAAACGGATGTCATCGAACAGGAAGAATTCCGGTTCAGGTCCGAACAGAACGGTATCCGCGATACCAGAAGAACGCAGGAAGTCTTCTGCGCGCTTGGCGATTGAACGCGGGTCGCGATCGTAGCCCTGCATGGTGCCTGGCTCAAGGATGTCACAACGGATGATCAGCGTCGGATCTTCGAAGAACGGGTCCAGAACGGCAGTGGTTGCGTCCGGCATCAGCACCATGTCTGATTCGTTAATGCCTTTCCAGCCACCGATGGAGGAGCCATCGAACATTTTGCCTTCTTCGAAGAAGTCAGCGTTAACCTGGTGAGCAGGGATAGTAACGTGCTGTTCTTTACCTTTGGTATCGGTAAAACGCAGGTCAACAAACTTAACTTCGTGCTCGTTCATCATCGAGAGAACGTGTTCAGCGGACATACTCAACTCTCCTGGAAATTGTCATTGTCGTCGTGGTGAGAGAACTTCGTTGCCTGGAATGTGTCATGGGTTCTGACATCTCCTAACCAAAGATCTCGGCAAGCTCTTCAACCGTTGTGCAACTGTCGTTTTCGCTTGAAAATAGTAAAGCGAATTCTGTGCCAACTTTATTACAGCGGATAAAATCGTGCTGTGATGCGCCCTGTCGTGAGTCGATGACTGCACCAGGATGGATTTGATGCACCAGGTTGGTGCGGAAATGGCAATTAAAAGCACCATATCAGTGCAAAATGCCATCGCAGTGCAGATTAATGCACCGCAATTGGTGCTAAAAACCAGCGCTGTAAGAAACTTTAGGCGAAATATGTGATCATGTTCAGTCTTCCGCTTAATCCGTGTACAATACCGCGTTATTTCTATTTCTATAATGCCTGAGGCAAAGCTGTGACCGAAAATTTGCGTAACATCGCCATCATCGCGCACGTTGACCACGGTAAGACCACCCTGGTTGATAAACTGCTGCAACAGTCTGGTACTTTTGACGCCCGTACCGAAGCGACTGAGCGCGTAATGGACTCCAACGATTTGGAGAAAGAGCGTGGAATTACCATCCTCGCGAAAAACACCGCCATCAAATGGAATGACTATCGTATCAACATCGTTGATACCCCTGGACACGCCGACTTCGGTGGTGAAGTTGAGCGCGTGATGTCCATGGTGGACTCGGTGCTGCTGGTTGTCGATGCGATGGATGGCCCGATGCCGCAAACCCGCTTCGTAACCAAAAAAGCCTTTGCTCATGGCTTGAAGCCGATTGTTGTTATCAACAAAGTTGACCGTCCTGGCGCACGTCCGGATTGGGTGGTTGACCAGGTATTTGACCTGTTCGTTAACCTCGATGCGACTGACGAACAGCTGGACTTCCCGATCATTTACGCCTCAGCGCTGAATGGTATCGCCGGTCTGGATCACAACGACATGGCTGATGACATGACCCCGCTGTATCAGGCGATTGTTGACCGTGTTTCTCCGCCGCAGGTTGAAGTTGAAGCACCGCTGCAGATGCAGATCTCTCAGCTGGACTACAACAACTACCTGGGTGTAATCGGTATCGGCCGCATCAAACGCGGTAAAGTGAAACCGAACCAGCAAGTTACAATCATCGACAGCGAAGGCAAAACCCGTAACGGTAAAGTCGGTAAAGTGCTGGGCCACCTCGGTCTGGAACGTATCGAAAGCGACATCGCGGAAGCTGGCGACATCATCGCGATCACCGGTCTGGGTGAACTGAACATCTCTGACACCATCTGTGATCCGCAGAATGTCGAAGCGCTGCCTGCGCTGAGTGTCGACGAGCCGACAGTAACCATGTTCTTCAACGTCAACACCTCGCCGTTCTGCGGTAAAGAAGGTAAGTACGTGACTTCGCGCCAGATTCTGGAGCGTCTGAACAAAGAGCTGGTGCACAACGTTGCGCTGCGCGTTGAAGAAACCGCCGATGCTGACGCCTTCCGCGTTTCAGGTCGTGGTGAGCTGCACCTGTCCGTGCTGATCGAAAACATGCGTCGTGAAGGCTACGAGCTGGCGGTATCCCGTCCGAAAGTAATCTTCCGTGAGTTCGAAGGCCGTAAGCAAGAGCCGTTCGAAAACGTGACCCTCGACATCGAAGAAACCCATCAGGGTTCTGTGATGATGGCGATGGGTGAGCGTAAAGGCGACATGAAAAACATGGACCCGGATGGTAAAGGCCGTGTGCGTCTTGACTACGTGATCCCAAGCCGTGGTCTGATCGGCTTCCGTAACGAATTCATGACCATGACTTCAGGTACAGGCCTGCTGTACTCCACCTTCAGCCACTACGACGACGTTCGTCCGGGCGAAGTGGGCCAGCGTCAGAACGGCGTGCTGATCTCTAACGGTCAGGGTAAAGCGGTAGCCTTCGCCCTGTTCGGTTTGCAGGATCGCGGTAAGCTGTTCCTGGGCCATGGTGCGGAAGTTTATGAAGGCCAGATCATCGGTATTCACAGCCGTTCTAACGACCTGACGGTAAACTGCCTGACCGGTAAAAAACTGACCAACATGCGTGCGTCAGGTACTGATGAAGCGACCACGCTGGTTCCGCCAGTGAAAATGACGCTGGAGCAGGCTATCGAGTTCATCGATGACGACGAACTGGTAGAAGTGACTCCGCAGTCAGTCCGTATTCGTAAACGTCACCTGACCGAGAACGACCGTAAGCGTGCGTCTCGCGGCAGCAAAGACTAAGCGAAAGCGATTAAATGAAAAAGCCCCGCAATGCGGGGCTTTTTTTTGCCCAAACGCCGGGCAATTGTCTGATAAGTGTGCAAGACCAATTCTGGATGTAACCCGCATGCGTGCTGAAAAACAGAAGGGTGCGCCCGCTTCCAGATCGGGGATTTCCCCCCCACCCCGCCTGTTCAGCCTTCGCATTTGCCGCTAGAGTGAATGATCCAGGGAATATAAAGGAGGCGTCATGCTGTACATTTTTGATTTAGGCAATGTGATTGTTGATATCGATTTCAACCGGGTACTTGGCGTCTGGAGTGACCTGGGGCGCGTGCCGCTGGCAACGCTACAAAGCCGCTTTCGCATGGATGAGGCCTTTGAACAACACGAACGTGGTGAGATAAGCGATCCGGAGTTCGCTGCCCGGATGTGTGAGCAGCTCGATGTGGCGTTGAGTTATGAACAGTTCACCGCTGGCTGGCACGCCGTGTTTATAGACCAGCGCCCCGACACCCTGGCACTGATGAACCAGCTCCGTGCGGATGGTCACCGCGTGGTGATCCTGTCCAATACCAATCAGCTGCATTATGGTTTCTGGCCGTCGCAATTTCCCGAGGTGCAACAGGCCGCCGATAAACTCTATATGTCGCAGGATATCGGTATGCGCAAACCTGAAGCTCGCATCTATCAATATGTATTGGATAATGAAGGCTTTACGGCTGATCAGGCGGTGTTTTTCGATGATAACCACGCCAATATCGAGGCAGCACGTGCCCTCGGCATAGAAAGCGTGTTGGTCACTGACAGCAAAACCGTGCCCGCCTGGTTTGCGAGTCATCGCTGAGTGATGTTCCTGCACCATTTGCGCCACTCCGGGCATGCATTTTTCCTGTGGGTCAAACTGCTGTGGCGGCGTATTGATGAAGATAATATGACGACGCAGGCGGGTAATCTCGCCTACGTCTCGTTGCTGGCGCTGGTGCCGCTGATTGCAGTGATATTCGCGCTGTTCGCTGCTTTCCCGGTGTTCTCCGATATTAGCGTGCAGCTAAAAAACTTCATTTTCACCAACTTCATGCCGGCGGCGGGCAACACCATCCAGCGCTATCTGGAACAGTTCGTCGCTAACGTGAATAAGATGACTGCTGTGGGCGCAGTCAGCCTGATTGTCACCGCGCTGTTGTTGATGCATTCGGTGGACAGTGCGCTGAACGTTATCTGGCGCAGTGATAAAAAACGGCCAATGGTCTACTCGTTCGCGGTCTACTGGATGATTCTCACCCTCGGACCGCTGTTGGCGGGGGCAAGTCTGGCCATTAGTTCGTATCTGCTGTCGTTGCGCTGGGTGAGCGCCTCTGGCGTCAACAGCCTGATTGAACAGGTGCTGCGCGTCTTTCCTTTATTACTCTCCATTCTCGCCTTCTGGTTACTGTATAGCATCGTACCAACACGTCGTGTCCCCGGACGTGACGCGCTGGTGGGGGCTATTGTCGCGGGCCTGCTGTTTGAGCTGGGCAAAAAAGGCTTTGCGCTCTATGTTACGATGTTTCCCTCGTACCAGTTGATTTACGGCGTGTTGGCAGTAATCCCGATTCTGTTCCTGTGGGTTTACTGGACCTGGTGTATTGTGTTGTTAGGGGCAGAAATTACCGTCACGCTGGATGACTACCGTCAATTAAAACAGTGCGAACGAGAAAAAGAACGAGAGGAAACATGATTGCTTTGATTCAACGCGTCAGTCGCGCCAGTGTTAGTGTCGACAACGCGATTGTAGGGGAGATTGACGCCGGTTTGCTGGTGTTGTTGGGTGTTGAAAAGGGCGACGATGAGAAAAAAGCACAACGGTTGTGTGAACGCGTTCTGGGCTATCGCATTTTTGCGGATGAGAACGACAAGATGAACCTGAATGTTCAGCAGGCTGGTGGCGGCGTGCTGGTAGTGTCGCAATTTACGCTGGCAGCCGATACGCAAAAAGGCATGAGACCCTCCTTCTCTGGCGGTGCCGAACCGGCAGAAGCTGAGCGCCTCTATGATTATTTTAGCGCCTGTTGCCGTGAGCAGGGCGTGTCTACCGCCAATGGCCGCTTTGCCGCCAATATGCAGGTTGAGCTGGTTAACGATGGTCCGGTGACCTTTTGGTTACAGGTGTGAGATTTTCAGCCGAGCGGCAAGGGATCAGCCAGGTAAGCTCCGAACGAGAGAATCACTTTATGTATCATCTTCGCGTGCCACAAACTGCGGAAGAACTGGATATGTACTACCAGTTCCGCTGGGAAATGTTACGAAAACCGTTGCGCCAGCCGCAAGGCTCCGAGCGCGATGCCTGGGATGCGCTGGCTCATCACCAAATGGTGGTGGATGAACAGGGCAAACCGGTGGCCATCGGACGGTTGTACATCAATGCTGAAAATGAAGCGGCCATCCGCTTCCTCGCGGTTCATCCGTCGGTGCAGGGCAAAGGCTTAGGTACGCTGGTGGCGATGACCCTGGAATCGGTGGCACGCCAGGAAGGGGCAAAACGTGTGACCTGTAGTGCGCGCGAAGATGCCGTCGAATTCTTTGCCAAGCTGGGTTACGTCAACCAGGGGGAAATCACTGCGCCACAAACCACCCCGGTACGCCATTTTCTGATGATTAAACCGGTGGTGACACTCGATGATATCCTGCATCGCGCCGACTGGTGCGGGCAGCTCCAGCAGGCGTGGTACGAGCATATCCCGCTAAGTGAAAAAATGGGCGTGCGTATTCTGCAATATACCGGACAGAAGTTTGTCACCACCATGCCGGAAACCGGTAATCAGAACCCACACCACACGTTGTTTGCCGGTAGCCTGTTCTCACTGGCAACCCTGACCGGTTGGGGATTGATCTGGCTGCTGCTGCGCGAGCGGCATCTGGGCGGCACCATTATTCTTGCCGATGCACACATTCGTTACAGCAAACCAATTAGCGGCCGTCCGGGGGCGATTGCCGATCTCGGCTCGTTGAGTGGCGATCTCGATCGTCTGGCGCGCGGGCGCAAAGCGCGTGTGCAGATGGAGGTTGAACTGTTTGGAGACGATGAGCTGGGGGCGGTGTTTGAAGGGGTGTATATCGTCTTACCCGCCGATTCACAGGGCGCGCTGGAAGAGGGTGGCTCCGGCGCACGTATCGATTAGCCATAGCGGCGCGATTTATCGCGCTCTTTTCTGATTAAAATCGCGCCGCTACGGATATTGATGCGCAGTTTACGGCTGAATCTGCCCGCTACGCATGGTCTGCTGCACGGATTGCGTATCAGTTGTCACCGACAGGTTGCCATTCACGCTCGGACGTAACGGTGCCGTCGCGTTCAGTGAACCGTTCACCTGCAACAATAAATTGCTATTTCCGGTCAACGACAATGCGGGCCAGCCCCAGTTTTGCAGAATGTTCGCCGGAACCGCCTGACCTTTCAGATGCAATGTCAACGCACGCTGTGGCTGCTGGTCGACGGTGGCTGTGCCCTCCAGCAAACCGCTGCCGTTAAAGGCGCTCAATTCACTGACCTGAATCTGCTGATCATCGGCGCTGAAGCTAATCGACGGATGACGTAAATCGGTACGGTTAAAGGTGGCTTCAGCGGCGTTAAAACTGGCTTTGCCAGCCCAGATCCCCCATTGTTGCTGCCGTGCCAGCAACAGGTTTTCGCCACCGCCATCCAGCGCGGTCATCTGGAAAGGAAACGCCGGATTGATATCAATGATCAGGTTGCGGTTTACGGTCACACGCTTCACCAGCACGCTGTCGAGCCACGTCGGTAAGCTTTGCTGCCAGCGATCGCGCCAGTTCTGCGGCAGGGTATATTCCAGTCCGGCCACCGCCAGTTCATCCAGCGTCAGGCGTTTATCACTGCGCGTCCAGTTACCGCTGGCACGTATGACGCCATTGGCCCAGCGGGAACTGAACTGCGTCAGTGCGATCCCCTGTGCTGAGAAGCCAGCATTCACAATGGGATCATTCAATTCAAAAGCACCGTTAATAAAATTACCGGCGTTCATCGCCAGAGAACCGTCTTCACTCTGCCAGTCGTTACCGCGCCAGGTGAGGTTTTTCAGGGTTAAATCGAGATCAGTCACCGCCCAGTCAGGCCCTTGTAAACGCGCGTCGGTCATATCCAGTCGGTTAATCGTCACCGATGGCACATCGCTGATCGGATTGAGGAAATCGAGCAGGGTTTTATGGGTTTGCAGGCGGATATCATTGAGGCGTAGCTGGTTAATCTTCCAGTTGCCCTGCGCATCGCGCTCGGCATCACCGGTCATTGAACCCCGAGCCAGATCGGCCCCAATGTTGCTTAATACCAGACGGCGCTGCGCCACATTGCCTTGCAGCAAGACGTTATTTCCCTGCACGCCATCTAAAGTCATTTCACCGGCGCTCATCTGGAACTGTGCATCGCTTCCCAGCATATCGTTGGCGGTTGGCTTCCACGGCAAAATGCCACCGTTCACCTTACGGGCAAACATCGGTAGCGCGCTGCCTGGGCTATCGATGCGCATATTATTGAGTTGCAGACGGTTGGCCTGGAGCGGCAGCGCGTTATCGGGTGTCAGGTTAGCCAGATTCACTTCGCCATCGCGCAATTCAATGCTGCTAAAGTGCAGCGGATCGCTGAATTGTACCAATGCCAGCCCGAGATCAACGCGTTTCGCCACCAACACCGCTGGCTGGCCATCGTGGCCAAAACTGAAGTCATCAAGGATGATGTGCGAGGGAGAAGAGAGGTTGTGTTCGATTTTACTGAGGGAAAGATGCCATTCCGTTTTGTCGCTTACCCAACGGCTAAACCAGCCTGCGCCCCATTGTGTTTGCAGCAACACATACAGGATGACCAGTGCCAGCAGAATTAGCAGCAGTAAAGTAAGGAAAAATTTGCCTAGAAATTTCATTGCATCCATCCCGATCTTTTATCCGGTAAGAGGTTGTTATGCCTGAATTACCGTTACAGCTCAACAGCCTGGATGTAAAAGCGGATAAATATCAGGCAGGCATCAGCCTGCCGTGAGTATTACTCCCCCTGGGGGAAGACGAGGTTGAGCACGATAGCGGTGATACCACCCGCGGCAATACCCGAGGAAAGCAGCGTTTTCAGCCAGTCTGGCGCGAATTGCAGAATCAGCGGCTGCTGCGAAACGCCCAGGCCAACCGCCAGCGATAGCGCGATAATCATAATGGCGCGACGATTAAGTGGCTCACGCGAAACGATGCGCACACCTGATGCTGCGATAGTACCAAACATCACAATCGTTGCGCCGCCCAGCACCGGCTCAGGAATGTGTTGCACAAATCCGCTGACCGCCGGGAACAGGCCAAGCACAATCAACATTAGCGCTACCACAAAACCGACATAGCGGCTGGCAACGCCGGTCAGCTGGATCACGCCATTATTCTGCCCAAAACAGGAGTTTGGAAACGTATTGAACAATGCGGATACAAAAGAGTTGAGGCCATTGGCCAGTACGCCGCCTTTAAGACGTTTCATATACAGCGGGCCACTTACCGGCTGTTCAGAAACGTCAGAGGTAGCGGTAATATCCCCGATGGTTTCCAGTGAGGTCACCATAAACACCAGCATCAGCGGAATCAGCAGATTCCAGTCAAAACCGAGGCCGTAGTAGAGCGGTGATGGCACCGAGAGCAATGCCTGGTTGGTCGGCGTGGTATTTTCCGGCAACATGCCGAGCGCCCATGCCAGCAAGTAGCCAACGGCCATGGCGATCACCAGCGAGGCGACACGCAAATAAGGATTGCGCTGACGGTTAAGCAGAATAATCACCACCAACACGCTACCCGCCAGCAGCAGGTTTTTCGGTGCACCAAAACTGTGATCATTCATGGCAGCAA
This sequence comes from Pantoea sp. X-Soil-TKNS-1211, assembly GCF_059730495.1. Classification (NCBI taxonomy): domain Bacteria; kingdom Pseudomonadati; phylum Pseudomonadota; class Gammaproteobacteria; order Enterobacterales; family Erwiniaceae; genus Pantoea; species Pantoea sp. X-Soil-TKNS-1211. The sequence continues at coordinate 4,301,238 of NZ_AP035953.1, read as the reverse complement.
AGCCACCGCCGATCGAGGTTAGTCCTACCTGAATCAGCGACAAACCGATGATCATCACCACAATGCCCGATACCAGCGGCGTAATAATGCGGCGTGCCAGGTGCAACACGCGAGACAACACCATCTCGGTGCATGAGGCCACCATCAGCGTGCCAAATAGCGCCGCCATCATGGTGGGAATATCGGCCCCACCATTTTTCAGCGCCATGCCACCCATAATCAACGGGCTGACAAAGTTAAAACTGGTGCCCTGAATTGACAGCAGACCGGATCCGACCGGCCCCCATGTCTTGATTTGCAGAATTGATGCGACGCCAGAGGCAAACAGCGACATGCTGATAATGTGCTGGGTATCTTGTGCGGGCAGGCCCAGCGCCTGACAAATCAGCAGCGCGGGGGTGATCACTGCGACAAACATCGCCAGCAGATGCTGGCAGGCGGCAAACAGCGTTTGCGGCAGCGGTGGACGGTCTTCAAGACGATAAATCAGTTCACTTTTTGCCACAGTGGCGGCACTGGCAGTCTGGCGGGATTCAGCGGTATCGACGGACATGGTGGACGTTCTCAATCACAACAAAGGGGCGATTTTAAACCGATGCCAAATGAAAGCAAACGTTTGCAATGCCCCTTTTCACATCCTTCACGTCAGAGGATAAATACCGTACGGCAGCGGCTGTCATCTTCACCCCAGGCGGTATGGACTTCACTCAATGGTCGCATCTGGAAGGGGATCGAAAAATCGCTTTGTGCTGCGGCTGTTAGCAATTCACCGATACAGGCCACCAACTCGGCATTTGATACGCTGCCGAGACCACTGCCCATCAGGGTCAGGCCAGAGGAGCGCAGCAATTTGCTATGCAACGTGATCTCCTGACCGCTCAGAGAACCTATTTGTACAAAGCGTACCACCTTCTCACCACCGGCAACCGCTGCTTGCATGATATTGAGCGCGCTCTGGCCCCACAGATAATCCAGCACCACATCAATCCCTTCAGCCATCAGTGCGGGCAATGCGGTTGGTAACGCATCGAGCGTCAACGTGATATCCGCACCTTGGGCGCGTAACTGTTCCAGCACTTCGCGGTTACGCCCGGTGGCGATGATTTTTCCGGCCCCGAGATGGCGCGCGATACGCACTGCCAGCCCGCCTGATGTCCCGGTTGCCCCGTTGATCAATACGGTCTCGCCTTGCAGCAAACGCGCCCGGCGCGTTAACGCTGCCCAGGAGGACATACCCGGATTGGCAAGTGCAGCAGCCAGCACCGGATCCAGTGTTCCTGGTAGTGGTACGATAGCTTTGGTCGGTACCTGAGTTCTTTCCGCCATACTGCCCCAGGGGGCGTTAAAAGCCAGGAAATACACCGGGTCGCCGTTGCTGAGATAACCGGTGCCATCGACCCCGGTAATAAACGGATATTGCATGGCCGAGCTGTAATGGGTGCCTGCCGCTCGTGCTTTCGCCAGTTGGCTAATGGCAGCGGCTTTGACCGTGACCACAACCTGGTGGTCATCGGTTTGAGGTTCAGGGAAATCGCCGTACACCGGCAGTTCACCTGCTGAGGAAACTATTGCTGCTTTCATTTTTTCACCTTCAGTAAATTGGAATATATGTGTATTATGCACACATTATTCCTGTCTCTGGATGCCGTCAATGAAAAGCGTGCAAAATACACATAATAGTTCAACCTTCGATGATCTGCACAATGCGTTGCTGACCATTGTTGGGACATTCAACCGCCCGCAACGTGATGAATTACTGATTAAAGAATCCAATATTCAGCTCGATCGCGCATTGTTTCCGCTGCTGGTGCAGATCAGCCGGTTCGGTCCGATTGGTGTGGTTGAACTGGCGGATCGGGTTGGCCGTGACTACACCACTGTCAGTCGACAGGTAGCGAAGCTGGAGGAAATCGGTCTGGCGCAGCGCCAGAAAAATGCAAAGGATAAGCGCGTCAATGAGGCGGTCATTACGGCAGCAGGCAAGATGATGACCGATAAAATCGATGCGGCACGGAGCAGGATTTACGGTGAGGTGTTTCAGGCGTGGCAGGAGAATGAGCGTGTTGAGCTGGCGCGGTTACTGCAAAAATTTGTCGGGGATTTTACCGCGCTGGACCGCGGTAAAAACACAGGGGCCTGACCCATTCGTAGCGGCGCGATTTATCGCGCGGGGTTTTCCTGCAACACGCACGAAATTGCGCGATAAATCGCGCCGCTACGCGTTACTGTAGCGTTCGGTTTCTGGTAACCAGCGCTCAATCAACGCCACCGCCTGTTCGGGATAATGCTGGTGGATATGGCGTGCCACGCGCTGAACTTCCGGGATCATGGCTTGATCTCGTAGCAAATCGGCGACTTTAAATTCTGCATTGCCAGTCTGGCGTGTGCCGAGCAATTCACCGGGACCACGAATTTCCAAATCGTGCTGGGCGATAACAAAACCATCGTTGCTGTCGCGCAGTACCTGCAAGCGCTTCTGCGCCGTTTTACTCAGTGGCGCTTTGTACAGCAACACACAATGCGAGGCGATCGCGCCGCGACCGACGCGTCCACGCAGCTGATGCAGCTGTGCCAGGCCAAGGCGTTCCGGGTTTTCGATAATCATCAGGCTGGCATTCGGCACATCCACCCCGACCTCGATTACCGTAGTGGCGATCAGTAGCTGGATTTCATTGGCTTTGAACGCCTGCATCACCGCCTGTTTTTCAGCCGGTTTCATGCGGCCATGCACCAGTCCAACCTGCAGATCCGGCAGCGCCACTTTTAGCTCCTGCCAGGTGGCCTCAGCCGCCTGTGCCTCCAGCAGTTCGGATTCTTCAATCAGTGTACACACCCAATACGCCTGACGACCTTCATGACAGGCGCTTTGTACGCGCGTGATGATATCGTTACGGCGGCTGTCGGGAATGGCGACAGTGGTGACCGGGGTACGCCCTGGCGGTAGTTCATCAATGGTTGAAGTATCAAGATCCGCGTAGGCGGTCATCGCCAGGGTGCGTGGAATCGGTGTGGCGGTCATGATCAACTGATGCGGATGAAAACCCTGCTCTTCGCCCTTTTCCCACAGCGCCAGTCGCTGATGGACGCCAAATCGGTGCTGTTCATCGATAATCACCAGCGCCATACCGCTAAATTGTACCTGTTCCTGGAACAGCGCATGGGTGCCGACCACCATTGCCACCTGACCGCTGGCAATGGCTTCCTGCTGCGCCTGACGTGCCTTGCCTTTCTGCTTGCCAGCCAGCCAGCCCACTTCAATGCCGAGTGGTGCAAACCACTGACGGAAGTTATTGGCGTGCTGTTCGGCAAGCAATTCGGTGGGAGCCATGAGCGCCACCTGCTTGCCATAGGCAATCACATTTAACGCCGCCATGGCCGCCACCAACGTTTTGCCCGATCCCACATCACCCTGCACCAGGCGCATCATTGGGAAGTCATGTGCCAGGTCGCGTTCGATTTCTGCTACCACGCGTTGCTGTGCTCCGGTGGGGGAAAACGGCAGGGCGGCCAGTAATTTATCGACCAACTGATGATTGGCAGGCATCGGCAACGCGTGATGGCGCTGCGCACCCGCGCGCACTGCCAGCATGCTGAGGTTATGTGCCAGCAGTTCTTCCATAATCAACCGGCGCTGTGCCGGATGGCGTCCGGTTTCCAGTTCACTCAGGCGTAAATCAGGTGGTGGACGGTGCAGGGTGCGCAAGGCATCCGGCAGGCTGATTAATCCGCCGCTCAGTTCCGGTGGCAACAGCTCGGCAATGGCGCAGGTTTCCAGCAACGTCAGCGCCTGATCGGTCAGGTTACGTAGCGTTGCCTGACGAATGCCTTCGGTGGTGGGATAAACCGGCGTCAGGGTTTCCTGCAGCTCAACGTTGCTGTGTTCACCCTGGATGCGATATTCGGGATGGATAATTTCCGCGCCGCGCTGACCACGTTTGATTTCACCGTAAGCGGTGACACGACGGCCTGTCGCCAGGCTGTTTTTCATCCCGGCGTTGAAGTTAAAAAAGCGCATGGTCAGCACGCCAGTACCATCGCTGATTTGGCACACCAACATACGGCGGCGGCCAAAGGTGATTTCACTGCTTAACACTTCACCTTCCACCGTGGCCCAGATGCCCGGTAGCAGGTCATTAATACGATAGAGTTGGGTGCGATCTTCGTAGCGTAACGGCAGGTGCAGCAGTAGATCCTGGATGGTGTACAGGCCAATTTTAGCCAGTTTCGCCGCCTGGCTGGCGCCGACGCCGGTCAGGGTACTGAGCGGAATGGCATCCAGCAGACGGCCTTTCATTTTTTGCCCGTCGCTTGCATGGTAGACCACCATCCGGCATCGGCTTCCACTTCACCGAGGTCGTTGATGTGCGGATAGGGCAGTCCTTTTTGCTTCGCCACGCGAGCCAGCACTGGGTAGCCCCCTTCGAACAGCAGACGCTGCTGTTCCTCTTCATCCAGCAAGCTGTAGGTACGCTGGTACATACCGGCATTTTGTCGCTGGCGTTGTGCTTCATACAGGATCAGCGCCGAAGCGACTGAGACATTGAGTGACTGCACCATACCGACCATCGGGATAATGATGTCCTGATCCGCCAGCGCTAACGCTTCTGCGGTGATACCGGTTTTTTCCTGCCCCATCAGAATACAGGTTGGGCGCGTGTAATCGATCTCGCGAAAATCCACCGCTTTGGCAGACAGGTTAGTCGCCAGCACCTGCATACCCTGAGTTTTCAGATGGGATACCGCTTCAGCTATATTGCGGTGAGTTTTTACCTTCACCCAACTATTGCTGCCTGCGGAGGCCGACACCATGGTGCGCATACGTACGCTGGGCCAGACCGCATGGACTTCATGAATACCCACAGCATCAGCCGTGCGGATGACCGCCGAGACATTGTGCGGCTTATGCACCTGTTCCATACAGACGGTGAGATCGTGCTGGCGCAGGGCCAGCATCTCGCGGATACGAGCAAAACGTTGATCGTTCATGCACTAATTACGATTTCGGTGAACTTTAATCACATCCGGCATTACGCGAATTTTACGCATAATGTTAGCCAGATGGACGCGATCGTGCGCGGTCAGGCGGATAAAGGCGCTATAAACGCGGCCGTCTCGTTCTTCGGTATTGAGGCTTTGGATGTTTGAACCAGCGGTGTTGATTGCCGCCGTCAGGTTAGCCAGCGCCCCCTGATGGTTAAACATGTCGACTTTAATTTCGGCAACAAATTCCTGATCGGTCACTTTATCCCATTCTACCGGCATGAACTTTTCAGGTTCTTTCTGGTAGCCGCGAATATTGCGGCAGGACTCGTGGTGCACCACCAGGCCTTTACCCGGGCTGACGTGTGCGACGATCGGATCGCCTGGAATCGGACGGCAGCATTTGGCAAAGGTAATCAGGACGCCGTCAGCACCTTTAATCGGCAGCTTATTACGTTTGTTGCTGGTGAGCGGTGCTGAGTTGTCTGATTGCAGCAGATTTTTCGCCACCACCACGCTCATGGCGTTACCGAGACCAATCTCTGCCAGCAGATCGTCCAGGCTGGTCAGCTTCATGCGTTCCAGTTCGCGCTGGACGCTTTCCGTCGGGATCTCGGCCAATTTGCGGCTACCACCCAGCGCATGGCTGAGCAGGCGACGGCCAAGGTTAACTGAATCCTCGCGTTTGAGGTTTTTCAGCAACTGGCGAATTTTAGCGCGCGCTTTGGAGCTCACGACAAAGTTGAGCCAGGCGGCGTTAGGTCGTGCGCCTGGCGCGGTAATGATTTCTATGGTTTGACCGCTGGTGAGCGACTGCGACAATGGATAAGGCTGACGGTCAACACGCGCACCGACACAGGCATGGCCGATATCGGTATGGACCGCGTAGGCAAAGTCGACAGGGGTCGCGCCAGCGGGAAGTTCGACAATGCGGCCTTCTGGCGTGAACACATAAATCTCGTCGGGAAAGAGATCCGATTTCACGCTTTCGATAAATTCAAAGGAGCTTCCCGCGCTCTGTTGCAGCTCAAGCAGGCTTTGCAGCCAGCGTTGCGCGCGCACTTGCGCGGTGGTGCCGCTTTCACCGGCCTGTTTATAGGCCCAGTGTGCCGCCACCCCCATTTCCGCCATCTGATCCATATCTTCAGTACGGATTTGCACCTCTACCGGCACGCCGTGCGGGCCAATCATTGAGGTATGCAGAGATTGATAGCCGTTGGCCTTGGGGATAGCGATGTAATCTTTTACGCGTCCGGGGCGCGGTTTGTACAGACTGTGCATCTGTCCGAGCACGCGATAGCAGGTATCTAAATCTTTCACGATGACGCGAAAGGCGTAAATATCCATTATCGAGTGAAATCGCTGCTCTTTCAGATGCATTTTGCGGTAGATCGAGTAGAGATGCTTCTCACGGCCACTGACGCGACAGGGAATACCGGCTTCCTGTAGTCGGCCATCAATCTCAGAAAGAATCTTCTGGATCATCTCTTTACGATTACCGCGCGCTGCTTTGACCACCTCTTTGATGACCCGATAACGGTTCGGGTACAACGCTTCAAAGCCCAGCTCCTCCAGCTCGGTTTTCAGGTGATGAATACCGAGACGGTGGGCCAGCGGGCTATAAATTTCGAGGGTTTCTCGTGCGATACGACGGCGTTTGTCCGGTCGCAGCGAGCCAAGCGTGCGCATGTTGTGGGTGCGGTCAGCCAGTTTGATCAGAATGACACGGATGTCCTGCACCATTGCCATGATCATTTTGCGGAAGTTTTCAGCCTGAGCTTCTTTCTTATCACGGAACTTCAGCTTATCGAGTTTCGACACCCCTTCCACCAGTTCGGCAACACTTTTGCCAAACAGTTGTTCCATATCCTGGTATGTGGCGGGGGTATCTTCGATAACATCGTGCAGCAGCGCTGCCATTAGCGTTTCGTGGTCGAGTTTCATCTCGGCCAGAATGCAGGCAACAGCAACAGGATGGGTGATGTAAGGCTCACCGCTGGAGCGTGTTTGTCCCTCGTGGGCATCACGCGCAACAAGATAAGCTTGCTTGAGGCGCTTGATTTGCTCCTCAGGCAAGTATTTTTCAATCAGTTGATTGAGGCTTTCAAACAGATACAAGGTTGACCTGCAGGGTGCTGTTAACGACGACCTTCAGCGATAGCGGTAACGGCTTGTAATTCAGCGGCTTCCTGCTCTTGCTGTTCCTGACGATCACGCACATCCAGAATCTGGTTAGTGATCAGACCTTCTTCGATTTCGCGCAGCGCAATAACGGTGGCTTTATCGTTTTCTTCCGGAACCAGCGGATCTTTACCGCCTACCTGCATCTGACGTGCACGACGTGCAGCGACCAACACCAGGTCAAAACGGTTACCAATTTTTTCTACTGCGTCCTGAACGGTTACGCGTGCCATAGGTGTGCTACTCCACAGATGAAGAAATGACTGGGCATAATACTGAAAGTGAATTCAGACTGCCAATAGTTTGCTGATTAAAGCATCATGTCGCGATTTCTGGCGACTCATGCGCAGACGTTCTGCGCGAATAATGGTTTTCAGATCGGACAACGCCAGATCAAAATCATCATTCACAATTAAATAATCGTATTCGGCATAATGACTCATCTCCGCCACGGCCTGAGCCATACGGCGGGCAATGACCTCTTCGCTATCCTGTCCACGGCCTCGCAGACGGCGATCCAGCTCTTCCGTTGAAGGTGGCAAGACAAAAATGCTGCGTGCGGCAGGCATTTTCTTGCGAATTTGCTGCGCACCTTGCCAGTCGATATCAAGAAAAACATCAACGCCGGTTGCCAGTACCCGTTCAATGGCCGCACGGGAGGTACCGTAATAGTTGCCAAATACTTCCGCATGCTCAAGGAAGGCATCCTCGGCAATCATGGCTTCAAATTCTGGTTTCGATACAAAAAAGTAGTGTTCACCATGACTCTCGCCGGGACGTACGCCACGGGTGGTATGGGAAACAGACACTTGCGTATCGTACAACGGTTGTGTCTTTAACAGCGCCTGAATCAGGCTGGATTTACCTGCGCCGCTGGGGGCAGAAACAATATAAAGCGTGCCTTGAGCCATGATTTTCTTGAATTGAGTAAAGAGCGGAGTCGATTTCCTGCACAGTATACACGGCTTACGCACGCCACGCAGCGTTTGCCGCCGCGTCAGGCATATTTCTTTTTTTGTGAGGCAGCACCAGTCGTATTGTTCAGCGCTGTAAGCGGTGAAAAAACGCTGGAACATAGCATCCAGAATCCTTTTCCGCTGCTGGTAGCAAGTTGCAGGGTGTTCTCCAATAGACAAAAAGGAGAGCGAAGATGAAAGGATACATGGTCTTGATGTTGTGGCTATTCAGTGCGGGTGTATTAGCCGAGACGCTCTGTCCGAACTGGTCTCCGATCCGCGCAGGGCAGGAGATCACCCAGTTACAAACTCAGCTGCGTCACTGGGATGACGCCTATTACCGACAGGGACAGAATCTGGTGAGTGATGCCGATTACGACAGCTTGCACCAACGCCTGCAACAGTGGCAGCGCTGTTTCACACCCGATCAGACAGCTTACTCGGCACAACCGACAACCGACGGCTCTTCGCACCATCCGGTAGCGCATACCGGTGTACGCAAATTGCGCGACAAGCGGGCAGTTATGGAGTGGATGCAGGGAAAGTCGGATTTGTGGGTGCAACCGAAGGTTGACGGTGTGGCTATTACGCTGGTGTATCGTCAGGGGCATCTGGCTTCCATTCTCAGTCGTGGCGATGGTTGGCGTGGTGAGGAGTGGCGGGCGAAGGCAGTCCAGATCCCCGCCATTCCACAGCAAATTGCAACAACACGCGATGAGGTGGTACTCCAGGGGGAATTGTTTTTGCAGATGACCGATCACCAGCAGGAGCAGGACGGAGGCAAGAATGCACGAGCACAGGTGGCGGGAGCGATGATGCGCCGTGATGCCACTCCACTGCTGGAACAACTGGGGGTGTTTATCTGGGCGTGGCCGGATGGTCCGGCATCCATGTCAGAGCGTCTGGCGCAGTTGTCGCACTGGGGATTTAACCTCACGGAACGCTGGAGTAAACGGGTCAATGATGAGGACGAGGTAGCAAGCTGGCGCGATAGCTGGTTCCAGGGGCGATTACCCTTTGTCACTGACGGCATTGTTATCCACCAGTCACCAGGCCGCAGGGGGCGCGACTGGCAACCAGGGCAGGGCGACTGGTCAGCCGCGTGGAAATATCAGCCTACAGAAGTCAGCAGTGAAGTTCGTTCGGTAGCGTTCAATATCGGGCGTACCGGGAAAATCGCTGTGGTGCTGAATCTGAACCCGGTGCAGTTAGATGATAAAACTGTGCGCCGGGTAAATATTGGTTCGCTACGACGTTGGCGTGAGCTGGATGTGATCGCGGGCGATCAGGTGACGTTGGCTCTCGCCGGGCTGGGCATTCCACGTGTTGAACGGGTCATCTGGCGCGTTGCACAGCGTGAATATCCTGATGCGCCAGAAAGCGATGATTTCAACGAGCTCAGTTGTCTGACATTCAGTCCACCCTGCCGGGCACAATTCTTATCACGCCTGAGCTGGCTCAGCGAGAAATCAGTGCTGGATATGAGTGGCATACAACGCAGTACCTGGCAACGTCTGCTGGACAGCGGAACCATCACCCATCTGTTTTCCTGGATGGAACTCACACCAGAACAAATCGCTCAGGTGGCAGGGATATCTCCGTCACGCGCGCAGCAGATCTGGCATCGATTTAATCAGACGCGTCAACAACCGCTGCGCCGCTGGGTGATGGCGTTGGGCCTGCCGATACCGCGAGCGGCGTTGCAAGCCATGCCTGACAGCCAGTGGCAGGACTTGCAGACGCGCAGTGTGGAGAACTGGCAGCAGCTACCAGGTATTGGCGGCACTCTGGCGCAGCGGATTGTGGCAATGCTGCATGATCATCAGGTGCAGCAACTCATCACTTTTTTACAGCAACAAACTTTCCCCGACGGTGCGTCAGTGATCGGGATGGGGGTAGTTGAAAATCGGCAAGCCGAGGCGAAAACGCAGCGCCAACAGGCGGGCAAAAAAGCCGAACAATAGCGTGGCGATCACCACCACTTCATTCGCCAGGGATGTTTTCAACAGCAGTATATAGAGCCAGCCTGAGGCGAATGCGACAGCAGCATACAGCTCTTTCTGAAAAACCAGCGGAATTCGGTTGCAGAACATATCGCGCAGTACGCCGCCAAACACGCCGGTGATTACCGCGCTAATGGCGGCAATCACCGCCGTATGGCCGCCATCCAATGCCACCTGGGCACCAATAATGGAGAAAACCACCAGGCCCAGCGCATCCAGCACCAGGAAGACTTTGCGCAGATGATTCATCAATGGTGCCACTACCGTGGTTATCACCGCCGCCGCAGCGACAATCATGATGTATTCGGGGTGTTTTACCCAACCCAGAGGATAGTGACCGAGCAGAATGTCGCGCACTGATCCGCCGCCAATAGCGGTAACTGAAGCGATAATAATGACGCCAAACAGATCCATTTTGCGCCTGCCCGCCGCGAGCGCACCGGTCATGGCTTCGGCGGTGATACCAATGATGTAGAGAACGGTTAACAGCATAGAGCACTCCAGATGATTGGCGGCAAGGCTAAAGATTTCTCAGAACCCAGACCACTGAGATTTTCTAAAATAACACCATCGGATTAGCTGTTTTGATAATAATAGCGTGAACAGGCCTGTTTTACGGGGAAGTAAGAAGAGATATTTCTTGTTCGCATTATAAAAAATGATGCGAATGCTGTGTTCATCACGCGTTAATCTGCCGGAGCCTGTGGCCCTGGCAGCAAAGGTTGCAGGGTTAAAAAGAAAAAAGCGTGCTGACTAGCAGCACGCGAACGCATCCTCTCAGATGCCCAGAGCCCACCATACAGACTTGTTTTTATTATCCGTTTCTTGCTCGCACTCCGGCAAAGCTTTTCAGGCTAAAACGGTATTCAGGCTGAAACCATGAACGACCGTAGTAGCAGTAGACCAGCATGCGGATTGAGACCATTGCCAGGTATCCCCAGAGAGCACAGAGTACTGAGGGGGTTAGCCAAACAATGAACAGAGTCACGCTCAGCCCCACCAGCACTGACAAGATTTCTGTAAACGCAATTCGTGTAAATTGTTTTTCCCGCTGTAAGATAGCGCGATAATGTTGCCCTTGTGGAATAATAATGAAAATCACCGATATCATTTCCAGCATAATTGCCAGTTCGGGTTGATTCATTATGCGGCTAAAAAGATCGCTACCAATAAACATGACGGCGAATATTAATAGTCCAAGCAACATGTTCCCCCAATAGAGCACGGAGAGATCACTTATGCTTAAGTTCTGGTTGCGGATGGCTGAATTACCAAACCCGCGATCAGATAATGTGTCTATAACTAATAAGCATACAATGGCAACAGCAAGCAAGTTCAACTCATTTGCTTGTAATATTTGCGCCAGAAGTGAAAGCTGCAACACACCGATGCCAATGATTTTAATTGATGACAATATTGACCACTTGGTGGCGCCGGTCAGGTTTCTTACACGTATCGTCATACTCTGCTCGTTATGGTACATGTACCAGTGCAAATTAAGGGTCGCCCGGGCGAAAAGACCAGAGCACAGATTTCATCAGTGCAGCCAATCCTGGCGCAACCCTGAAATACCTTTCAGTGATTGCCATGTAATGATGCATTCAATTAAATGATGTTCGGAATTTAAAAAGACGCCCCTGGTGTGCAATTGTTTTTGTGTCATGGCGGCATCTCCTCCGGTCAGAAGGAAATCCGCCAGATCACGATAAAATCCATTTTGATAATTATATTCTCCGGCCATAATCCGTCTGGCAATCTCAACGAATTCTTTTTCTGATAATAAAGGATAAGTTGAGCGTTCCATATTATTACCTTGCGGTTGTTATTATTAAGTGCTGCTGTGTGTAAGGGAGTTATACCGTGTTTTATTTGAATAAACACCATAAGAAAACTCCTATAAATGCCACTCAATAATAAATGGTTTCAGACTGTGCAACTGAATATTTAATGAAAAGGGTAATTAATTTATTAGTCTTTTTCGTTATTGCAGAAGAAGGAGGATTTACGTTTCTCAGAATAGATAAAAAAACATCAGAAAATCAGGGAACCTGAAGAAAGAGGTGACTTCCTCACCAGGAATTTTCCTGGTGAGGAAGCGTTAGCCAAACTGGTGATTAAGATGAAAAACAACCATAAAAAGTGCAAAACAGTTAAAGGCTTTGGTGAAGAAAAATTGTTTGCCAGTACCGATTACACCCAGAGAATGTCAGAGTAAGGTTTTTTGTATAATTCATTGATTCTAATGAGTTAAAAGGTGAAGGAGGTTATCCAGATCACGTTTTACCCATGCAACATCCTCGGCAAATTTCTCATCAGACATCAGCGGCTGACGGTAAACGACCATCACTACCTCGGCACCTTGTTCATTCGCAATCACCCGCATCGGCATATAGATCTCCTTACCGATGCCGGTATCGATCCAGTGATCCATGACGCCAAATGGATTATGCGGCGTGAAACGAATCTTTACCGTGCCTTCAGCTCCTTTGGCTTTCCAGATGTTCCCTTCCTGCGTTAACGTGCTGCTACTCAGCCCGCTCGCCCATTTTGCGAAACACTCGGGTTTCCAGATGGTTTCATATAAATCTAACCAGTTACGTGGAATGGTCAGAGTCACTGTCTGAGATGGCAGCATGGGACCTCCTGTTGGGCGGATAAAGAGGCATTAAAGCACGCGGCTACCGGGCTGGAAACGACCCGGTGCCGGAAGTGTGGTGCAGATGAGGTTTCCAAAAAAAGCCTCGCGGTCAGATGAACTTACCGCGTCCTTCGATATTAAGCACTTCAGCTGTACCGTCGGTATGGCGCAACACAAAGCAGTCGGATTGCGCGACTACTGCACAACTGTGGTTAGGGAAGATGCGCAGTAGCGCCCCCACGGCGGGAGCCTGATGGCTGAATTGCAGAAAGCCGTGTTCCTCTGACAATTTCACCACCTCAAACTGATTGCCTTGCTCATCCACCGCAATGCCAAAGCCACTGGCGTTGGTACCATGAGGACCTTTATCGGAGCTGAGCATCTTGGAGCCAGCATCGATAATGGCGTAATGCGGGTTTACCGCCACCACGCGTGTGACCACGCTTAAAGCCAACGCGTCTGGTGTGCATAAACCTAAGCGCCAGGCAGTCAGATCAACCAGCGCATAATTGCCGGGCCGGATTTCATCGCTACCCGCTGCAATCGGTGCCGCCAATGCCGTAGGGGTTGAGCCAACCGAGATTGGGCAGGGGGCAAATCCCGCCGTTATCAGGCGCTGCTGCACACCACGCATTAGCGCGATTTCCTGACGGGCAACCTCGCAGATGGCGGCGGCATGACCGGCAGCGTAAGCATGGCCGGCATGCGAAACCAATCCGGCAAAAGGCAGTCCGGCGGCGTTGATGGCCTCAGCCACTTCCAGTGCCGCATTGCTGTCAGGATTTACCCCTACACGATGCAGACCAACATCCACCTTGATGGCCACAGCCAGCTCAGCGGTGGGCTGCTTCTGCTGGGCAGCAGCTATTGCCGTCACACCGCTCAGGGAGTCTGCAATGCAGGTAATACGGGCATGGTTTTCTGCCGCGACCTGGAGTAATTCGGCTAGCGTGTCGGCCAGCACCACCGGATAGGCCAGTAACAGGTCACGTTCGCCACCCAAAATAAAAGCCACACCTTCACTCGGCTTTGACACCGTAACACCGCGTGCGCCGAGCGCACGTTGTTGCCGGGCAATCCAGACGCTTTTATGGGTTTTGATATGAGGACGCAGGGTAACGCCAGCTTCATCCGCCTTCTGTTGCATCTGTTGGAGATTGCGTTGCAGACGCGCTGCATCAATTTCCAGAAAGGGGGTAAGTCGGTCAGCAATAAGAGGCCGCAACCAGCCAGCCTCAGCATCGTGTTCCATCATGATTGTCCGCAGGTTGATTCAATGAGCACACCATCATTCACCAACGCGCGGCAGAATACCAGCCGCTCCGCTTAACTGTGAGGTGCCGCGCCGCTGTTCTGGAATCCACCACCTAAATCCTCAATCAACACCACCGCCAGATTGATTTGCTGGGCTTTAAGTGCCACCAGTTTCTGGTCGGATTCGATTAACTGATTCTGAATGGTCAGTACGTCCAGATAAGGACGCAGGCCCGCCGCATATTCGCGGTTCAGGTCATTCCAGGCGCTATGAATCAGCTGGTTGGCGCTCTCCTGCTGTGCCAGTTGGTCCTGGATGGATTGCAACTGGGTGATGGTATCGCTGACATTGCCCAGCGAGCTAATCAGTAGTTTGTTGTATTGCGCCACTGCCAGATCCCAGTTCGCATCGCTTTCTGCTAAATCGGCACGGCGTTTACCGGCATCGAAAATCGGCAGCGACAAGCTTGGCCCTACATTGAAGAAACGGCTCGGCGCGCCAAACAAGGCGTCGCCCAGTAGTGACCGTGTACCCGCTTCAGCGACCAGGTTGATATTGGGATAGAACTCGGTTTTGGTCGCAGCGATGTCTTTTGCTGCCGCTTCAACCCGCCAACGGGCGGCCACCAAATCCGGGCGGCGTCCCAGCAGATCGGCGGGAATATTACCCGGTAGCAGTGCCGCGGTTGGCACGTTCAGTTTCGCTGGCTTCAGGTTATGCCAGTAATCCGGGCCTTTGCCGACCAGCGTTGACAGCTGAATTCCGGCGTCAGTGACGTCCTGTTTGGCTTCCGTGAGCGTGGCCTCGGCAGTTTTTTGCTCCGACAACGCCTGTTTATATTGATAGTCAGACGTTAGCCCGGCGGAAACGTATTGCTGCTGAATTTTGGCGATGCCATTGGCACGATCCGCCGCCTGCTTCGCCAGATCGGCATTAGTCCACGCCAGATTTAGATTGTTCCATGCACGCGTCACGTTAGCAGCCAGGGTTAACTGACTGGCCTGGCGATCCAGTTCACTGGCGCGTGCCTGGCCGAGTGCCGCTTCGGCTGCATCTTTCTTACCACCCCATAAATCAAAGGTGTAACTCAGACCAACATTGGCGGTACGCAACGTACTGTAGGTTTTGCCCTGTAACAGGGGATCATCCACTTTCGCTACGCGCGAACGGGTAATACCGGCGTTGAGGTCAACATCCGGGTAGCGCTCGGCATTGGCAGCAATCACCTGTGCATTGGCTTTGTCGGCCTGGGCGTTAACCACTTGCAGGTCCGGGTTGGATGCCATGGCATCGTTAATCAGGTGATTGAGCTGGGCGTCATCAAAGCTTTGCCACCATTGCGTTTTAGGCCAATTGGCCGCGCTGAGATGTGCATTTTTCAGCGTGTCATGTGCCTGTAACGTATTGGCATCAAGCATGTGGTTACTGGTATGTAAGCCGTGAGGATTGGCACAACCGGCCAGCAGCACGCTGGCAACAGCAACCGCGAGCATCGCTCGCCGGGGTGAAGTCAAAAGCAGAGTCATAAGTTTGGTCAGGAAAAGGAAATGGCGACCATTACAAAAGGCTGTGCAAATTTTGACAAACCTGTTTTTCGTTAAGAATGGTTGTGAAATGTTTTTTGGCGGGTCAGGCAGCAGGCCGTAGCCTGCTGCATCAGGTCAGACGTAGAGCGAGGCTTCCCCTGGCGGACGGGTTTTAAAACGGCGATGCAGCCAGAGATATTGCTCCGGTGCACGCAGGATTTCACGCTCAATCACTTTATTCATGTAAGCGGCTGCGGCGGATTCATCATCATGCGGATAGTTTTCCAGCTCTGGCTGGATGATCAGCTGGTAGCCATTTTTCTGCGGATTACGAATCAGCACGATAGTCAGCATCGCCGGGCGAGCCAGACGCGATAACACAAAAGTCCCGTTAGTCGTGGCCGCTTTCTCAACGGCAAACAGCGGCGCAAAGACGCTGCCTTTCGGGCCGTAGTCCTGATCCGGCGCGAACCAAACGGCTTCGCCTTGCTTCAGTGCCTGCACCATGCCGCGCAGATCGCGGCGATCAATCATTGCTTTGTTGGAGCGCATACGACCTTTGGTCTGCGCCCACTCCATCGCCTGATTGTTATGCTTGCGATACATCGCCATCATGGGCTGGCACAAACCGGTGATACGTCCTCCCAGCTCCAGCGACATAAAATGCACGCCAATCACCATCACGCCGCGCTTGTGGTCCTGGGCGGTTTTAAGATTGGCCATACCACTCACCTGAAACAACTGGCGTACCCGACGATCCGACCAGAACCAGGCAATACCGGTTTCAGCCAGTGCCATGCCGAGCGAGGCGAAGTTGCCAGCGATCATCAGTTCTTTCTCTTCATCACTGATGTGGGGAAAGCAGAGTTCAATATTACGACGCGTAATGCGCTCGCGGCGTTTCAGGAAGCGGCGCGACAATTTGCCCGCAGCGGCACCGAGACGGATGAGTATGGGGTAAGGAAGTTGTACCAGAAGCCATAACACGCCCAACCCAAACCAGGTAAACCAGTAGCGTGGGTGGAGGAGTTGAGAGCAGAACTGCCCGGTTTTTTTCATAAGGCCTTCGTGTGATCAGTGAATGTATCGCACAAAGAAGCAGATCCATGTGTTCCAGGGCGCGGTACAGCAGTCTTAATTTCGACCGGCAGATTAGCAAATAGTGCCGTTAAAGAAACCTAATCTCTGCAATCTTTATGATTGAACGGATTTATCGACCAGGAAATTATCAAGAAGGATTATCTTGATGGCGTACAGAGATATCTTAATTTACAGGTGATTATAAACGAATCAGCTGATTCCTGACACCGGAGAAGCGGTAATTGCCGGTTCCCGGGAGACATGGCTGGGTACGTATCTTTACGCATTATTTACGTTGTGCGTTGAAAAAAATCGACGAGTGGGCAGGAACTATGCTGGTTTGTTGCACGGCCCTCCGGCGGAACAGGGGGCCGTGATGGTACTACTCAATATTCTGAATCTGCTCGCGCATCTGCTCAATCAATACTTTAAGTTCAATGGCAGAAGCGGTGATGTTGGCGTTAATGGATTTCGATGCCAGAGTGTTCGACTCGCGGTTGAACTCTTGCATCATAAAATCGAGACGACGGCCAACGGCTTCTTTTTTCTTCAAAATATTGAAGGTCTCTTTGACGTGCGCGTCAAGACGGTCCAGTTCTTCGGCGACATCAATGCGCTGCGCCATCATCACCAGCTCCTGCTCCAGACGATTGTTTTCCAACTGGACTTCGGCCTCTTCCAGTTTGGTCACCAGACGTTCGCGCTGCCACTTCAATACTTCAGGCATCTGCGCACGCACGTTGCTGACTTCATGGCTTACTCCATCCAGGCGCTGTTCGATAAGGGTTTTCAGCGCGGCACCTTCAGTTTCGCGTGCCGTGATAAAGTCATCCAGCGCGCCATCCAGTGCCGCCAGCAGTTCGGCATTAATGGCGTCGAGATCCTGCTCTTGGGCCGACATCACGCCCGGCCAGCGCAGAATATCCAGTGGGTCGATCGCGCCTTCATCGCTCTGCATTTTTACCCAGTTGGCCGCCTGGACCAGCTGTTTTGCCAGAGATTCATTCAGAATCAGTTCACCCTGCGCCCCCGGATCGGCATCAAAACGCAGGTTGCACTCAATTTTGCCACGCGTCAGTCGGGTGCGAATACGCTCGCGAATGACAGGTTCCAGGCTGCGAAACTGCTCGGGCAGGCGGATGTAGGTTTCCAGGTAGCGCTGGTTAACGGAGCGAAGTTCCCAGGCAGCGCTGCCCCAGTGGCCTTTGGCTTCGCGACGTGCGTAAGCGGTCATACTGCGGATCATAAGCGATACTCGTGTGATGAAAATTTAGTGAATTATAGCGAGCTACGCTATGGCATGACAGGTAAAAGCCTGAAATACGGGCAGCTAATCACTGGCCTTTTCAAACCAGACACCTATGATAGCGACGGGCATTCAGTTCAGGGAAATCTGTATGGCAACAAAATTTATCGCATCTTTCGCATTGGCATTGCTGCTGGCTGGTTGCCAGACGCATCCCACCACCATCACCCAATCTGCGCCGACCAGCACGCCGACGCCGGTGTGTGCCGGGGGGGACATGATGATGCAAACCACGTTGTGGTTTGGCATGAGTAAACCGCAAGGCGGCACGGTAAGCGAGCAAGAGTGGCAGCACTTTGTCGATAGCGATGTAACGCCGCGTTTCAAAGACGGGTTATCGGTCTACAACGCCAAAGGGCAGTGGCTGGGCGAGAATGGCAAACTGGCGCGTGAAAATAGCAAAGCGCTGATGCTGATTCATTCGCCAGATCGTGCCAACTCAGACAACATCAACGCGTTGCGTGATATCTACAAAAAACGCTTCAGCCAGGAGTCGGTGATGCGGATCGATGGCTTGGTGTGCGTGGGTTTCTGAAAACAGGGCGGCTGTCAGGCCGCCCTGTTTCCTCAGATAAACAATCCGGCGAACGCCGCAGACAGTAAGCTGACCAATGTCGATCCGTATACCAGTTTCCAGCCGAAACGCGAAACCACGTTCCCCTGTGCCTCGTTCAGCCCTTTAATCGCACCGGCAACGATGCCGATCGAGGCGAAATTGGCGAACGACACCAGGAATACCGACAAAATCCCCAGGCCGCGTGGCGTCATTTCTGCTGCCACTTTTTTCAGCTCGATCATCGCCACGAACTCATTGGCTACCAGTTTAGTCGCCATGATGCTGGCCGCCTGTAACGCATCCGCAGAGGGAATGCCGACCAACCAGGCGAACGGATAAAATACGTAGCCGAGTAATTGCTGGAAGCTGTAACCAAACACGGCGGCGAACAGCGCGTTAACAGCAGCAATCAGTGCGATAAAACCAATCAGCATTGCCAAAATAATCATCGCCACTTTGAAACCGGCGAGAATGTATTCCCCCAACATTTCAAAAAAGCTCTGATCTTCATGCAGCTTATCCAGCGCGATATGCTCTTCGTCCTGTGTACGCATCGGATTGATGATCGACAGGATGATAAAAGTGCTGAACATATTCAGCAGCAGCGCGGCAACCACATATTTCGCTTCAATCATCGTCATATACGCGCCAACGATGGAGAGTGATACTGTGGACATCGCTGTTGCCGCCATGGTGTAGAGGCGTGGCGCGGAGATATCACCCAAAATGCCTTTATAAGCGATGAAGTTTTCCGACTGACCAAGAATCAGGGTGCTGACTGCGTTAAACGACTCCAGTTTGCCCATGCCGTTAACTTTCGACAGCAGCGTGCCGACCAGACGAATCAGCAGCGGCAGAATGCGCCAGTGCTGCAAAATACCGATCAGCGCGGAGATAAAGACAATCGGGCAGAGCACGCCGAGGAAAATAAAGGCGAGGCCCTGTTTACTCATCCCGCCGAAGACAAAATCACTGCCCTGAGCAGCGAAGGTCAGCAGCGTTTCAAAGAAACCACCAACGGAACTCACCACCGCCAGACCACTGGCGGAGTGCAGGAAAAACCAGCCCAGTGCGGCTTCCACCAGCAGCAATTGAATAATAAAACGCGGACGAATCTGTTTGCGGTCATGGCTGACCAATAGCGCAAGGGCAAAGATCACCACCAGCGCCAGCAGGAAATGGAGTATCGCTGTCATCATTTATCTTTTTAAGTAGGAAAACGCGCATTTAGCCACAGTGCGGACGGAATTTCATCTGCGATTGTTCAGCCTCAGGGCAGGACAGGCGCGGAGGAAGTCCGTATAATGCGCAGCCAAACCTAAGCAAGCCGGAGAGAAACCATGCGTCCAGCAGGCCGACACGCCAACCAGGTGCGTCCCGTCACCCTCACTCGTCACTACACTAAACATGCCGAAGGCTCGGTCCTTGTTGAGTTCGGTGAAACCAAAGTGCTATGCACTGCCACTGTTGACGAAGGCGTACCGCGTTTCCTCAAAGGTCAGGGGCAGGGCTGGGTCACCGCAGAATACGGTATGTTACCGCGTTCTACTCACAGCCGTATGGCGCGTGAAGCCGCCAAAGGTAAACAGGGTGGTCGTACGCTGGAGATTCAGCGCCTGATCGCCCGCTCCCTGCGCGCCGCTGTCGATTTGCAGGCGCTGGGTGAGTACACCATCACGCTGGATTGCGACGTGATTCAGGCTGACGGTGGCACGCGTACCGCATCAATCACGGGTGCCTGCGTAGCATTGGCCGATGCCCTGAACAAACTGGTGGCCGATGGCAAACTGAAAACCAACCCGTTAAAAGGGATGGTTGCCGCCATTTCTGTTGGCATCGTTGCAGGCGAAGCGCGTTGCGATCTGGAATATGTGGAAGATTCTGCCGCCGAAACCGATATGAACGTGGTGATGCTGGAAGATGGCCGCATGATTGAAGTGCAAGGTACGGCAGAAGGTGAACCGTTCAGCCACGAAGAATTGCTGGAATTGTTGGCGCTGGCGCGCGGCGGGATTGAGCAATTGATTGTGGCGCAGAAAGCGGCGTTAGCAGATTGATGTAACAGGCGACCAGAGAGTCGCCTTTTCTTTATTTGAGGAGTGAGAAATGAAAGCCTGGCAGCGTCAGTTTATTGAGTTCGCCCTGAACAAAGGGGTATTGAAGTTTGGTGAGTTCACCCTGAAATCCGGGCGCAAAAGCCCTTATTTCTTCAATGCCGGTCTGTTTAACACCGGGCGTGATCTGGCGTTGTTAGGTCGTTTTTACGCGCAGGCCTTGGTCGATGGCGGCGTTGATTTCGACCTGTTGTTTGGTCCGGCTTACAAAGGCATTCCGATTGCCACCACCACCGCAGTGGCGCTGGCCGATCATCATGACCGTGATGTGCCTTACTGCTTCAACCGTAAAGAAGCTAAAGATCACGGCGAAGGTGGTCTGCTGGTGGGTAGCCCGCTGCAGGGGAAAGTGATGCTGGTGGATGATGTGATCACCGCAGGTACGGCGATTCGCGAATCAATGGACATCATCAACGCTCATAATGCCACCCTGGCGGGTGTGCTGATTTCCCTTGACCGCCAGGAGCGTGGTCGCAGCGATATCTCGGCGATTCAGGAAGTGGAACGCGATTACCGCTGCAAAGTCACGGCAATCATTACCCTGGCTGAGTTGATTGATTACCTGGAAGAGAAGCCGGAGATGGCTGACCATCTGGCGAAAGTGCGCGCGTATCGTAAAGAGTACGGGATTTAATCATCCGTAGCGGCGCGATTTATCGCGCGGTTTTTGCAAGGGTGCGCAATAAATAGCGCCGCTACGGAATGAGCCAGGTTTAGACCAGTTGTGCCGCCAGCAGCGGCCAGCGGGTATCGAAATCCGCAGTGGGACGATAGCGGAACTCGGAACGCACATAGCGCGACAGCAACCCTTCGCAGAATGCCAGCAGCTGGCTGGCGAGCAGGGTTTCATCGGTCAGGAAGCCTTCGCCATCACGCATCTTCTTCTCTTTCATCACCTGGCGTAGCTGCACTTCAATGCGCTCAAACAGCTGATTAATGCGCCCTTGCAGGCGATCCTGTTCAAACATCAGCGCGTGGCCGGTCAGAATACGCGTCAGTCCCGGATTACGCTCACCAAATCCCAGAAGCAACTGCACGATAAGACGCAGGCGCGCCACCGTCTCTTTTTCATCTTTCAGGATCAGATTGATGCGCGTAATCAGGCTGTCTTCAATAAACTCAATCAGGCTGTCAAACATGCGTGTTTTGCTGGGAAAGTGGCGATAGAGTGCCGCTTCAGAAACACCCACACTGGCCGCCAGTTTCGCGGTGGTGATACGCTGGCTGCCATCGCTCGACTCCAGCATCTGCGCCAGTGCCTGCAAAATTTCTTCGCGACGGTTGCGCTTCGCGACCTTTTTTTCTGCCATGACCTTCAAGACCCCTGAAATTCACCATAAACAGGCAACACTCACGCGTCTGCCCTGTGTTCAATGTGCACAGAGCAGAAAAGAAGCAAGGGCAGAGGCGTAAGCGAAAAGCGCGTGTTACTGACGGCCAGAGTGACCGAAGCCGCCCGCGCCGCGCACGCTGGCGTCAAAATCTTCCACCAGATTAAACTCGGCTTGCACCACGGGTACAAAGACCAGCTGTGCCAGACGGTCGCCTGGGTTCAGCGTGAAGCTATCCTGCCCGCGATTCCATACCGAAACCATCAGCTGACCCTGATAATCTGAGTCGATAAGACCGACCAGGTTGCCCAACACGATGCCGTGCTTATGGCCGAGACCGGAGCGCGGCAGAATCACCGCCGCGAGGCTGGGATCGCCAATATGAATCGCCAGGCCAGTGGGCACCAACACGGTGCTGCCTGGGGTGATTTCCAGTGCTTCATCCAGACAGGCGCGTAAATCCAGCCCGGCTGAACCCGAGGTTGCATAAGTTGGCAGCGGGAACTCGGTTCCCACACGCGCATCAAGAATCTTAACGTCGATTTTTTTCATCATAACGGCTGACAATCTCGTCTAATAATTGTTGGCCAAGGAGCGTCTTATCACTGAGCGGTAAGACTTTTTCTCCTTCCTGCCAAAAAAGGTGAAGAGCATTGGTGTCGCTATTGAACCCCTGGCCCGCTTTCGCCACATCATTGGCACAAATCAGGTCGAGATTTTTACGGACCCGTTTTTGCCGCGCGTATTCTTCCACATTCCGGGTTTCGGCGGCAAACCCGACGACATAGGGTCGACCCTCTTTGAGTGCCGCCACCCCTGCCACGATGTCAGGATTCTTCACCAGTTGCAGTGTGACATTATCATCGCCACCCTGTTTTTTGATTTTCTCTGCGGCAATATTTGCCGCCCGGTAGTCTGCCACGGCTGCGCTGGCAATGAAAATATGTTGTTGGCTGATTTGCGCCATCACCGCTGCTTCCATCTCCTGGGCGGTCATGACATCCACGCGCTGCACCCATGCCGGTGTTGGCAACGTGACCGGACCGGCGACCAGCGTCACTTTTGCACCCCGTTTCGCTGCGGCAGCAGCAATCGCAAACCCCATTTTGCCCGAGCTGTGATTAGTGATGTAACGTACCGGGTCGAGAGCCTCACGGGTCGGACCGGCGGTGATCATAATGTTGAGATGTTGCAGATCGTTGACGGGCGAGGCCCATTCCAGCGCACAAGCCACAATCGCCAGCGGGTCGAGCATCCGGCCAGGTCCGATATCGCCACAGGCCTGGCTGCCGCTGTCTGGCCCCCAAATCAATACACCGCGTGCATGCAGGCGTTGCAGGTTCTCCTGCGTAATGGCCGCACGGTACATTTGCTGGTTCATGGCAGGTACGATGGCAATGGATGCGGCGGTCGCCAGGCAGGTGGTGGTCACCAGATCGTTCGCCATCCCGGCGGTGACGCGGGCAATCAGGTCGGCCGTAGCCGGTGCCAGCAAAATCAGATCAGCCCATTTCGCCAGCTCGATATGACCCATCGCGGCTTCCGCGGCCGGGTCGAGCAGATCATTAAATACCGGATAACCTGATACGGCTTGCAGGCTGAGAGGCGTAATAAACGCTTTGGCCGCTTCGGTCATCATCACACGCACATCAGCACCACGATCGCGCAAACGCCGTACCAGTTCCGGTGTTTTATAGGCTGCAATGCCGCCACTTACGCCCAGCAGAATTTTTTTTCCGGCTAATCCCGTCATTTTCATCGCCTCGGTTCAATGCAGTTTGCCGCGCCAGGCACGGCAGATACGGCAACTTTACCACAAAATCCACCCGTGCCCTTTTCACTGGCTGCGGCCTTTGCGAGGCGGCTCTGAAAACCCCAACAACTGGCTGGATTTCATCATCTCGGTCGCTCAGGATAGCCGCAACGCAGGGAAGAGGACGCAATGATGGAACTGGCACCACGCGAGAAACTGGCGTTGAAGGGCGCTGATGCGCTAAATGATGAGGAACTCCTGGCGATTTTTTTGCGTACCGGTTCCCGTGGTATCGGCGTAATGATGCTGGCGCGGCAGATGCTAGATGAATTTGGCTCGCTGTATCGCATTATGAGCGCCAGCAAAGAGGAGCTGGGAAGCATCAAAGGGGTTGGAATGGCGAAAATGACGCAAATTCAGGCGGTGGCTGAGCTTGGACGACGCTTTTTTGCCAGCCAGCTGGCGCGTGAAAACGTGATGGAGAATCCACAGGTGACACGCCACTATCTGCAAAGCGTACTGGCACATCAGGAGCGGGAAATCTTTATGGCGCTGTTTCTGGACAATCAGCACCGTGTGTTACAGGCGCAGACAATGTTTGCCGGCTCGATAAACTGTGTGGAAGTGCATCCACGCGAAATTGTGCGCGAAGCGCTGAAACTCAATGCAGCGGCGGTGATTCTGGCGCACAATCACCCTTCCGGTGTCGCCGAACCCAGCCGCGCAGACCGCGAAATTACGGAAAGAATCAGCAAGGCGTGTACGCTGCTAAATATTCGCTTGCTCGATCATCTGGTGATCGGTCATGGCGAGTTCACCTCCTTTGCCGAGCGGGGATGGCTGTAATTCTGGGGGCTAAACCGACGGAAATGGTGTGTTTTTGCGCGATCCATAGGGATCTTTATTTGTTCGGGACTTGAGCACCAGCGCTGACCGGCGTATACTACGCCACCTTTGAGAATCTCGGGTTTGGCGTTTGGGCCAGCTTAGCGGGTTCACATGGAACTCGCCTGGGCGGGCTAAGGCCTGACGAGGCGGCCAAAACCTAGTTTTTAAAGCTCGAGCTGATTTGATTTTTGGAGAATAGACATGTCACGAGTCTGCCAGGTAACTGGAAAGCGTCCGGTGACCGGTAACAACCGTTCCCACGCATTGAACGCGACGAAACGCCGTTTCCTGCCGAACCTGCACTCACACCGTTTCTGGGTTGAGAGCGAGAAGCGCTTCGTTACTCTGCGTGTATCTGCTAAAGGTATGCGTGTTATTGATAAGAAGGGCATCGATACGGTTCTGGCCGAAATCCGCGCCCGTGGTGAGAAGTACTAAGGAACTGAATCATGGCTAAAGGTATTCGTGAGAAGATCAAGCTGGTTTCCTCTGCTGGTACAGGTCACTTCTATACCACCACGAAGAACAAACGTACTAAACCTGAGAAACTGGAACTGAAAAAGTTCGATCCGGTTGTACGTCAGCACGTGATCTACAAAGAAGCCAAAATTAAGTAATTTTGGTGTTCTGCGAAAAACCCGGCTTCGGCCGGGTTTTTTGTTTCTGCGGTTCGTTGAGGAGATGAGATGCCTGAATTACCAGAGGTAGAAACCAGCCGACGCGGTATCGAACCCCACTTAGTGGGCGAAACCATTCTGCACGCCGTGGTGCGCAATTCCCGCCTGCGCTGGCCGGTTTCCAGTGAAATCCATGCGTTAAGCGATCAACCCGTGTTGAGTGTACAGCGTCGCGCGAAATATCTGCTGCTGGAGCTGCCTGGCGGCTGGATTATCATTCACCTCGGCATGTCCGGCAGCCTGCGGATGCTACCCGGTGAACTGCCACCAGCTAAGCATGACCATGTTGATTTGGTGATGAGTAACGGCAAAGTGTTGCGTTACACCGACCCACGTCGATTTGGGGCCTGGCTGTGGACCAACGATTTAGCGGGCAGCAGTGTGTTGGCGCATCTCGGTCCCGAACCACTCAGCGATGAATTTGATGGTGACTATCTGTTTGAAAAATCGCGCGGTAAACGCACGGTGATTAAACAATGGCTGATGGATAACAAGGTGGTGGTGGGTGTAGGTAACATTTACGCCAGCGAATCGCTATTTACCGCCGGTATTAGCCCCGATCGGCCGGCCATGAGCCTGAGTCAGGTTGAAGCGACGCTGTTGGTCAACACCATCAAGGCGGTATTGCTGCGTTCGATTGAGCAGGGTGGCACTACGCTACGTGATTTTCTACAAACCGACGGCAAGCCAGGTTATTTTGCTCAGGAATTACAGGTATACGGTCGGGCGGGTGAGCCGTGTCGTGCCTGTGGCACGCCGATCGTCAGTGGCAAGCACGGGCAACGCAGCACCTTCTGGTGCCCACGCTGCCAGCATTAGGGCTGCGCCAGCTTACTCAGCAGCGCCTGATGTACCACGGCAGGCAGAAATGCCTGCACGTCGCCCTGGTGACGCGCGACTTCTTTTACCAGCGAAGACGAGACAAATGAGAAGCCTTCGGACGGCATCAGAAACACGCTTTCGAGGTCAGGCAGCAGATGACGATTCATATGCGCCAGTTGTAGCTCATATTCGAAATCCGATACGGCACGCAGGCCGCGTACCAACACATTCGCCTGTTGGGTTTTGGCGAAGTTAGCCATTAGGTCGCTGAAGCCGATCACCTCAACATTCCCCAAATCCGTCGTGACCTGGCGTGCCAAATCAACACGTTCATCCAGGCTGAACAGCGGCTTTTTGCTCGGGCTGGCGGCAATCGCCAGCACGATGTGGTCAAACATCCGAGCCGCGCGTGTGACGATATCCAGATGACCGAGGGTAATGGGATCGAAGGTGCCGGGGTAAATTGCTTTGGTGCTCATACGCGGCCTTGTGTTGAAGTGTTATGCAGCGCCCACAGCGCCGAATATTTATTGAAGGTGTACTGCGCGTTGACGACAGCCAGAATCCAGCCCTGTTTCCCATCGAGAAAACCGGCACGCAACAGTAAGGTTTTCAGAAATGCGCCCAGCGTATGGCTGAAGATGGAAAAAATCCCGCAGCGTTTACCGCGTTGAAAGCGTTCCTGCGCCCAGGCTTCGGCGTAGTTCAACTGCTTGCGCTGGAAGGTGACCAAATCGCGGCAGGTCAGATGTTGCAAATCACCCTCCAGCCTGACGACGGTGGCACCCTGGGTGTCCAGGGATTCATGCACCAGATTGTCGTTGTAGTTCAGATGGCGCGGATAGAGACGCATCACGCGATCCGGGTACCAGCCACTGTGGCGCATAAAGCGGCCAAGGAACAGATTACTGCGGCTCAGACTGTAGACGGTAGTGGCAGGGGGCTGAGCCAACACCTGTTCGATGGCGTTGCGTAGCGGCGGTGTGACGCGCTCATCGGCATCGATCATCAGAATCATATCGCCACTGGCGTAAGCCTGCGCACGCTGACGCTGTTTGCCGAAGCCTGCCCAGGCTTCTTCAGCCTGATAAACCTGCGCGCCAAGCTGTCGAGCGACCTCAGCGGTTGCATCATGGCTACCGGAATCCAGCACCACGATCTCATCCGCCCAACTGACGGAAGCCAGCGCCTCCGGCAGCAGTTCAGCTTCATTTTTGGCGATCATCACCACGGAGAGGCGTTGGCGTTGCGACATTAGTGTGCTCGCGGTGGTAAATGGGGTTCGAGTAAATGTAGCAGACGTTGCAATGCGCCCTGATTTTGATGCAGGACGTCAACCGCGTGGCGGCCATAGTAGCGGCGATAGTCGTCGTCCTGTAGCAGGTTGGCGACTTCTTTCTCCAGTGACACGACATCGGTCACGGTAATCAGCCCCTCCGCCTGTTGCAGCCTGGCGCAGATATCTTTGAAGTTCCAGATGTGCGGCCCCATCAGTACCGGAATCGCATGGGCTGCGGGTTCGAGCGGATTATGACCGCCACGTTCCACCAGGCTACCGCCGACAAACGCCAGATCGGCAATGCCGTACAGTAACATCAGTTCGCCCATGGTATCGCCAATCACCACCTGTGTGGCGCTGGAAGGGATTTCGCCGCTACTGCGCAGCGTGAAACTGAAACCACGCTTCTGCGTCAATTCACGGGCATCTTTGAAACGTTCCGGATGACGCGGCACCAGAATCAGCAGCAAATCGGGAAATTGCGCCAGCAGGCGACGATGCGCATCCAGCACTATGGCTTCTTCGCCATCATGGGTGCTGGTGGCAATCCACACCGGACGACGCGGCGCCCACTGGCGACGCAATGTGACGGCTTTAGCTGCCAGCTCTGGCGTGACGGAGATATCAAACTTCAGGCTCCCGGTGACTGCCAGATGCGAACGCTTTAACCCAAGGCTGAGAAAACGATCGCCATCTTCCTGATTTTGCGCCGCAATCAGGGTGATGCGTTGCAGCAGGTCGCGCATAAAGCCGCCCAGCTTTTTGTAGCCCCTGGCGGAACGCTCAGAGAGGCGGGCGTTGGCAATCACCAGCGGAATCTGGCGCTGATGCAGAATCCGGATAATGTTAGGCCACAGCTCGGTTTCCATGATGATCACCAGTCGGGGGTTGACGGTATCGAGGAAACGATTAATTGAACCTGGCAGATCATAAGGCAGATAAACGTGATGCACATCTTTGCCAAACGCCGATTGTGCACGCTCTGAGCCGGTGGGTGTCATGGTGGTCACGGTGATCGGCAGCGTCGGGTAGCGATGACGTAACGCGCGTACCAGCGGCACCGCAGCGAGGGTTTCGCCCACCGAAACTGAATGCAGCACAATGCCGTTGGGCTCAACTTTGCCGCTGCAATAGCCATAGCGCTCCGCCCAGCGCTTGCGATAAGCCGGGGCTTTTCGACCGCGCAGCCACAGGCGCAGCCAGATAAGAGGCTGAATCAGGTAGAGCAGGGCTGTGTATAGAATCGTCATAGTTATCGTTACGACAGGTTCGCGTCAAAAAGCATAAGAAATCAAGATGGCGGCATGTTATCAGAAACCTGACGCCTGCTCATACCACTTCATCAAACAGGCTGAAGCACTTGCTGGTAAAGCGAGGTGAGCGCCTGCGCCAGTCGTTGCGGACCATAAGGTTCAATTCTGCGGCGTGCGGCTTCACCTAACGCGCAGTTTTGTGAAAGTGACGGAATTGCCAGTACGGCGTCATTTAATGCCTTGATATCCAAGGCATCACACACGAAGCCTTCCTGACCAGCCTGAATGAATTCGGCTCCACCACAGCCGGTACTGGTAATTACCGCGAGCCCACAGGCCATGGCTTCCAGCACCACATTCGGAAAAGGATCATAGAGTGTCGGTAGCAATAAGGCATCTGCAGCATGATAGAAAGGCTGTACGTCCTGCTGCACACCGACAAAACGCAGGCGCTCCAGACAATTTAGTTGATTAGCCAACTGTTGATAACGTGACAACTGCTTGTCCTGGCCAACGACAATCAGGAAGCGATCGCTGCGTGCAACCGCTTCAATTGCGGCTTTTAATCCTTTACGTTCAAAGCCGGAGCCGACATAAATCATCACCGTGGCATCCTGCGGCAGCCTGAGTTGCTGACGTGATGCGAAGCGCTGTGCTTCGGCTGCCGGTTGAAAACGCTGGCTATCAATAGCGTTGTGAATAACATGAATCTTGCTGGCATCCAGCGAAAAGCAACGCAAAATGTCCTGCTTTACCATCTCAGAATTACAGATTACCGCTTTCAGCGACGAGGCATTGAACATTTCTCGTTCGGCCCGCAGCACATAGCGATGATAGGGACTCAGTGTAGCGCTCAGTCGCTGCCATGATGAGACGATGCGTGCGCGTTGCTCAAGCCAGACACGGTGCACACCATCCCCCGCGCGAAAGATATCGCAACCGGCGATACGCTCATGACTCTGCACAATATCAAACTTTTCCCGCTCCCAGCAGGCGCGTGCCGCGACGGCAAAACCGCGTTCACGCGAGACGCGGCCAAACTTAGCCGGATTGCAAATGTGCAGATGCCAGGCCGGGTTCGGTGTGCCTTGCCAGCTACGGGTGATGATATTGAGGTCCAGCTGCTCGTTGTCCAGTGCTTCCAGCGCACGCGAAATAAAGCGCTCGGCCCCGCCGTCCGGGCGATATTTCTGCCGGACAATTGCCAGGCGTAGCTTATTCATGCAAAAAGCTCCTTGCGGCGGCGAGCACATCCGCAACCGGAATGGTCGATAAATAGCGCTGGTTGGTTTTGGTATCGATGGAATCCGGATCAGGCAGGGGGCCATAATCACCGGCCCAAATGACGCGGTTGTTATCACCCCACGGACGCCAGAATTGTAGTTTGGTGGGGCCAAACAACGCCAGACAAGGCGTATCAAGCGCGGCAGCCATATGCATCGGCGCGGAATCAACACCAATAAACAGTTGGGCACCGGCGATCAGTGCCGCCAGCTGTGGTAAAGAGAATTGACCGGCAAGCGACACGACGCTATCGCTCTGGCTCAGTGATTGAATACGTTCAATCATCGATAACTCTTTTTTATCTGGTGCAGCGGTAAGTACCACGGTGTGGCCATCAGCAGTCAGTGCGTCGATTAACTGCGCGACTTTCTCATCATCCCAGCATTTGAATTCCCAGCGTGAGGTGGGTTGCACCACCACATAAGGTGCATTGACCTGCTGGTGGGCCAGTACATCCTGCACTTTTTGCTGGTCGGCGGCACTGAAGTGCATAGAAGTTTTGGCTCCTGAGGCTGTGATGCCGAGAGGGGACAGTGCCGACATATTCTGTTCAACGGTGTGAAGATTACCGTGATCATGGGTGCTCACCAGCAGGTTATGGCACCAGCGCCAGATGGCGCTATCGCGCTTGGTAAACGCGAAACCAATACGAACCGGGGAGCCGGAAAGTTTCGTGAGAATGGCGCTACGCCACTGATCAGCCAGATTGATCACCAAATCGTAATGGCACGCGCGCACAGCAGAAATCAGCGCGAGTTCATGGCGGAATTTCTGCCAGCCGCCTTCCTTTTTCCAGTTGCGATCGATGATGTGCAGTTGCCGAATGGCCGGATGAGCTTCCAGCATCGGGCGGGTTTCTTTATACAACAGGACGTCAATATTGGCCTGTGGGTAACGTTGGCGAAGTGCATTGATCACCGGTGTGGTCAGCAGCATATCACCATGATGGCGCAGCTTTATCAGCAGAATATTTTGGGGTGCAAAGTGGTCTGGAATCAGGCTTGCCATACTAAATGATCTCAAAATTCAGTGAGCTGATTGTAGGGCAAACCCTCCAGGGGTGAAAGCCAGATGCGACGCTTATTTCTCGCACTCGCGATAAAGGCAGCTTAGCCACCACAGCAGCTGATACCCTTGTCGGATACAAGGTGTCATCGGCATCCATCTTTTATTGCTCTGGATTAATCATGGTGTTTGAACTGCTCATTTTGACCCGCCTCATCATCATAAAATATCCCCACACCAGAAGAATGAAGTAAGGAGATTCTCTGTTATAAAATTGCGAATCGCCCATGCTAAAATAGATAACCGGGATAGCTAATAATAAAGCTTCGTAGCGGGGAGATTTACCAAATATCGGCACCAGCAATAAACCAATGAAAAAGCCCAGCATGATGATCCCACCAACGATGCCCTGCAAAGAAAGGCTATCAACCAGATCGTTGTGGGTATGATATTGAATATTAAGATAGGCGATTTCATTTTCTGGCTGATGCTTATCCAGCCATTCTTTAGTTTCCACACTGCGCGTGTCGGCACTTTGCCCCCACGGATGTTGTGTGAATGCCCACAATCCTGCCTGCCACATGCCAAAACGGCCACCAATTGAGGTGCTCGGATCTCCTGCTGAATATTGCTGAACCTCGGTTTTAACCGTCTCGACGCGATCAAAAAGTTTGTCTGAGTATTTGCTGAGACTAAAAATGCTGGTAAGAAGGAGCAATGAAAAAATACCCATCCAAATCAATCTTGAACGTCCAGGAGTAGTCACAATGTGATGCAATATACTGGCAATACAAAAGAAGCTGAACAATAGAATAGCGGAGCGTGTTTGGGTCACACCCAGTAAAATAAAGGAGACGACCAACGTTATAAAATATGGCACGGCGTAATGTCGTGGGAAAACACGGCGGATAGACCACAAGGTCACCAGAGAAAGCACCGTGAACATGTATGCGCCAGAGGTTGCTGCGTCTGAATTGATTTTAGGGCGCTCTCCAGTATGGATAACTTGTTCAATGCCAATCCAGGCTACAACGAAAATCATCAGGCACAAAATCAACGTCCCAACCTGGACCAGGCGGGCAGGTAGCCGCCATCCAGGGGACAGACGATACACGCAGTAGATGACAAACGCCCCCAGAATCATTCTTTTTCCACTGATTTTATAGTGTTCAGCAATCAGTGGTAGTTGGTGGTTTATCGTTGTGATTGCCCAGATCCACTTACTCAGGCCTAGCAGTAGAAGTAAGGTAGGTATCCAGTAAAAATAGAGTTTTTTCTCTTGCCACACCAGCCAGGCCAAGCTAAAAAACGAGATGTACGTTAACATGTAATAGGCGTTGCGGGAAATCTCTCCGGAGACAAAGAAAAATGCCATCGAGATTAGCGTGAGAGAATAAAATATTATTCCTCTTCCCTGTTCCGTTTTCATTAGTTTAGAAATTTCAGCAATGCGCATCATCATTCTTACTTGAAAAATTTATGTTTAATATAATTAAGCATCCAGATGAGACTGGAGGTGTATTCTTTTTTATAGTATTTTATCCGGGCAAAGCGCTTCATCTCTTTATGATCAAGAGGCTCATCAAGATGCAGTGATGACCATGGCGATAAACGATAATATTCTAAATAACGATGTGAAAGATCGCCGCCGCTCCATGCATGCCAGGGTTTGCATTTCCCCGTGTAATGGATCATGACAGTATCGTCAGGGACGTTAAAACTATGCCAGACTTTGTTCGCAATAATGTCGTAAATAAAGTTGTATTTATCAGGCAAGATCAGGGTTTCATTTTCCAGAAGGATATTTAATGCATCCTGATCGGGGAATCCAAAATTTGCACCCTGAATAACAAGCAAATCTATTATCTTTTCGGTAGTGTCATTTTCCAGCCAACGGGGGATGTTGATCAACATGAAGCCAGAGTTAAAGTAATTACCTTGTTTAAGACCCAACTTAGGACATTGATTCTGGCGTGCACGCAGCGTGTCATTACTGGCACACAGGATGACATGACTGATATCCAACGTGAATAGCGGAGAATAATCGCCTACCACCAGTGTATCGGCATCAAGGTAAAAAACACGATCACTATAGCGAGCTACGGTTTCTGGAATCAGGAATCGATAATAAATACTCTTTGGATAGCGTCCGACCGCAGGCAGTTTTTCCAGCCAACTATCATTGAAGAGATGGAGTGTTATGGCGAGCGGCTGGTTACCGGCCAATTGCTTTAGACGGTCAACATCATCATTAGCCAACGTATCGGTAAAAATATGAATATGAAAAGCGGTAGTGGGATGGTGCTTGAGTAATGAAAAGAGGGTAATACCCATTCCTCTGGCATAGTTATGATTAATGCCAAATGCAACATGTATAACCGATGCGTCGTTGTGAGACAGCGTGTTAAGCAGTGTTTCGCTTTGCT
Source organism: Pantoea sp. X-Soil-TKNS-1211 (assembly GCF_059730495.1). NCBI lineage: Bacteria > Pseudomonadati > Pseudomonadota > Gammaproteobacteria > Enterobacterales > Erwiniaceae > Pantoea > Pantoea sp. X-Soil-TKNS-1211. Next base: position 4,267,925 of record NZ_AP035953.1, on the reverse strand, counting down.
GGACGGCCTCAGTATGAAGGTGTGTTGCCATGATGCTGTACTACCCCTGGTTGTCTTCAATAAACTTGCTAATTTTCATTATCTTATCTTCATTCAAGCCAAACAGAACTTCGGGAGGTTGTTCAAATTTAAATCGAGTAGCGAAGACAAAAGTTGAGGCGTCAATGTTGTCGGGTCCAATAAACAAGACACGATTTACCGGTCGTTGTTCTCTGATTTCACAGGGTCCATAGAACATGATTACCGGAACTTGTTGTGCATCGGCAATATAGGCATTACCCGAATCAGATGCGATGTAAAAGTCCATCTGCGAGATAGCCCAGGGCACATCCTCTAAATTTAACTGGCCGATCAGGCTGATAATATTTTTTTTGTCGGGAGCCAGTGTTAATAACTCATCCAGCCAGGGTTGCTCAGCCGGAGGTCCAAAGACATAAAATGTACAGGGTAGGGCGGACAATGACTCAATGATCTGAACCCAGATAGCAGCAGGGATGGTCTTGGCTTTATTTCCGGCAGAAATACTGATGCCAATCTTTATACCTTGTGCGGGAGTGCAAAGTGCTACAGGAACCGTGGTCGGAACATACAAAGGAGAGGTGGCATGCTTGGGAAAATCGGTATAACGATAATCCCGATTAATGAGTTTCAGGTAGCTATCCAGCGTCAAATCCTGTTTTGTATGCTCGACGATGCCCGTCGCACTACGATAGAAGACTTTATGGTAGGATTTACGCACATAGGTGAGTAAAAATTGCTTATTTTGCGCATTGCATAATGACGCGAAGAACAGATTAACACTGTTCGGCTGTGTCAGATAAACATTGTCGTAGCGATTCATCAGGGTAAAAGCCAGGCAAATTTTACTCCATAAGCTGCGCTTTGCGTCTTCAATCAGATAGTAACGGGTGATGGTGTCATCATGACGCACCAAAGGCTCTACCGCCCGGCTGATTAAAACGTCAGATTGGCCTAATGCGCGCAGCATAGGTGTTATATTAATAAAATCGCCGATCTTCGCTGTCTGAATGACTAAACTTCTTCCGGTGGGTTTTTTAAAGAGTTTCATCATGTACTGCAATGGCAGCAGTATCAAATAGATCAGAACATAATTCATTTTGCGTCTTCCGCTATTACAGTCTGAAGATGTGCCATTACTTCATCGGCTACCAAATCACCCAGTTCTTTGGTTGGAGAAACCAGCGCAATCTGATTCTTACCATAGCCACCAATCAGCCCCGGATCCGTCGGGCCATACAACGTTAAATTCGGGCGATCCAATGCTGCCGTAAGATGGCTCAACCCGGTATCAACGGAAACCACGGCGCGTGCTCCCGCCAACTGTCGCGCCACCTGCTCCAGTGTCAGACGTGGCAGCACCTCAACATGAGTAAACCCTTCCGCCAGGCGTAACGCGCGCTGATGTTCATGCTCAGCGCCCCAAGGTAATTTCACGCGCAGGCCGGTTGGCTGCACCAATTTAATCAACTCACGCCAGTGCGCTTCCGGCCAATGTTTATTGTCTCGCGTCGTCGCGTGTAAAAATACCAGATACTGATGCGCATCTTGCGGCAATGAACTCAGAAAATGCCCGGCGATGGCATAGTCACCCTGAGTGGCTGGCTTTTCATAGCCAAGGCTTTTCGCAAACAGCTCGCGAGTGCGTTCCACCGCGTGTTGCTGTTTATTGATTTCGTGGCGTTTGTCATACCACCAGCTGGCGAAAGGTTCTCGGGCGCTACGGCTGTCCTGCCCGTGCTTTACACCTTTCGCCAGGCGAGTCACCAGTGCAGCACTCTTGATCAGTCCCTGCGCGTCAATCACGATATCGTACTGACGCGACTGTAACTCACGTTTAAATAACACGCGTTCTTCACGTTGCTGGCTGCCAAACCAATGCTTGCGCCAACGGCGGATAGCGACCGGCATGACTTTATCCACGGCAGGATGCCAGGCCGGAATCTGAGCGAAGTTCTCTTCCACTACCCAATCAAAACGAATGCCGGGAATGGCCTGCATCGCATCGGTCAACGCGGGAAGGCTGTGCAGGACGTCGCCCATTGAGGACGTTTTCACAATCAGGACGTGCATATTTACTCCTGCGCCTCATTCAGCAAAGCGCTTAATTCCTGGTGCACGCGCGTCGGTTGAATATCTATCAGACTCTGGTGATAACCTTCTGCGGCATCGCCTTTCCGAACTTTGTGATAACCGGTGATCAGGCGAATAACACGCGCCTGATGCGACAACGGTGGCGTGAAATCGGGGCTGCTTGGACCATACAACGCCACCAGTGGACGATTAAGCGCCGCCGCAATATGCATCAACCCCGAATCGTTGCTCACCACCGCAGCGCAGTGCGCCAGTAGAATGACGGCCTGTTCCAACTGGGTATCACCGGCAAGGTTTTTACAGTGATAGCGCGCGGTTTCTGGCAGAGTCTGCACAATGGTGTCACCGGTTTCGCGATCTTTAGCCGAACCGAACAGCACCACCTGATAGCCTTCGCTGATGAGTTGTTCCGCCAGTGCGGCATAGTGGTAATGCGGCCAGCGTTTTGCCGGACCAAATTCAGCACCGGGGCAGAAGCCAATAGCAGGACGATCGGCAGAAAGCCCAAATTGCGCGGCCGTCATGCGTTTCTCATCCTCTTCAACCCTGAGCTGCGGCCACAATAATGGCTGCGGCAACTGCTGCGCAGAGGCCACCGGTTTGTCATAGCCCAACGCCACATAACGTTCGACCATTAACGGAAACGCCGCTTTATCCAGCACCCGCACATCATTCAACACGCCGTAGCGCATCTCACCACGCCAGCCAGTACGACGCTTGATACCGGCAAAAAATGGCACCAGCGCCGATTTAAATGAGTTCGGCAGCACATAAGCACGATCGTAACCACTCGCCTGCAAGGTTTTGCCCAACCGACGACGCTCGCCCAGAGCCAGCGCGCCATGACCGAGCGGCATCGCCAGCGCCTGATTCACTTCCGGCATACGTGACAGCAGCGGTCGGCACCAGGCAGGTGCCATTACATCAATAACCGCCTCAGGATGCTCAGCCTTGAGCGTGCGATAGAGACTTTGCGACATCATCATATCGCCGACCCAGGAAGGGCCAATAACCAGAATTTTCATCGCTGCTGCCGGATCCCTTATGCGTTACGATTCAGCCACACCATATATTCCGCCACCCCCTGGGCCACGGTTTTGAACGGCTTGTCGTAACCCGCCGCACGGAGTTTGGTCAGATCCGCCTGGGTGAACGCCTGGTAGCGACCTTTCAGCTTATCCGGGAACGGGATGTACTCGATCTCACCTTGCTGATGGAATTTCAGCACTGCATCCGCCACTTCCTGGAAAGACTCAGCACGACCGGTGCCACAGTTGTAAATGCCGGAGACACCATTTTCCCAGCACCACAGATTCACCGCAGCAACATCATCGACGTGGATGAAGTCGCGACGGAAATCATCGCTGCCTTCAAACAACTTAGGATTTTCGCCGTTGCTGATTTGTGTGTTGAGGTGGAAAGCCACGCTCGCCATGCTGCCTTTATGGCCTTCGCGTGGGCCATAGACGTTAAAGTAACGGAAACCGCACACTGGCGAATCCGCTTCAGGCAGAATCTGGCGCACGTAATGGTCAAACAACATTTTCGAGTAGCCATACACGTTGAGCGGCTGCTCGTACTGGCGTTCTTCGATAAAGTTTTCGTTGCGACCGCCATAGGTGGCAGCAGAGGAGGCATACAGGAACGGAATTTCACGTTCGAGACAGAAGTGCAGCAGATCTTTTGAATACTGATAGTTGTTATCCATCATGTATTTGCCGTCCCACTCGGTCGTTGCCGAGCAGGCACCTTCGTGGAATACCGCTTCAATCGGCCCCAGATCTTCGCCGGACATGATGTAGGTGAGGAATTCCTCTTTATCCATGTAATCAGAGATGTCCAGATCCGCCAGGTTCACGAATTTGGTGCCATCCTTCAGATTATCCACCACCAGAATGTCAGTATGACCGCGATCGTTCAACGCCTTGACGATGTTGCTGCCAATCATGCCAGCGCCACCCGTTACGATAATCATGTGCTTTGCCTTTAAACAGTTGGGGTGAAACAGGAGGTTTCACGCACGAATACCTAACATCATAACATTTCAGTCCGCAGCAGGCAGCCAGATGACTCCGGAAGCCCGTCATATTTCACGCGCACAGCGTGAACTATGCTGCAAAATGGAGATTTCATTGGCTGAAACGTCGTTAATACGCCTTTCAATCAGTAATATGTGCCAAAATTTTGCTATCTGAGGAGCGGAATCATGTCCAGTCAATTTTATTCGCAAATCCTTCAACAACTTGAGACAACGCGTCAGGACGGATTGTTCAAACAGGAACGCACCATTACCTCGCCACAACAGGCAGAAATCAACGTTGCCAACGGTAAGCCAGTCATCAACTTTTGCGCCAATAACTATTTGGGTCTGGCGAACCATCCGGCGCTGATTCAGGCTGCCAAAGAGGGGATGGATACGCACGGTTTCGGCATGGCTTCGGTGCGCTTTATCTGCGGTACTCAGGACATCCATCAGCAGTTGGAGCGCAAACTGGCAGACTTTCTGGGGATGGAAGACGCCATCCTCTTCTCCTCCTGTTTTGATGCCAACGGCGGCCTGTTTGAAACCTTGCTTGATGCGGAAGATGCCATCATTTCGGATGCACTCAATCACGCCTCCATCATTGATGGCGTTCGCCTGTGCAAAGCCCAGCGCTATCGTTATGCCAACAACGATATGCACGAATTGCGCGCTCGTCTGGAGGACGCGCGCGATAATGGCGCGCGCCATATCCTGATCGCTACCGATGGTGTGTTCTCCATGGATGGCGTGATTGCCAACCTGCCAGGCATTTGCGATCTGGCGGATGAATTTGATGCACTGGTAATGGTGGACGATTCACATGCGGTCGGCTTTGTCGGTGCCAGTGGTCGTGGCACTCATGAATATTGTCAGGTGATGGATCGCATCGACATTTTGACCGGTACGCTGGGCAAAGCGCTCGGTGGTGCGTCCGGGGGGTATGTCGCCGCGAAAAAAGAGGTCGTGGAATGGCTGCGTCAGCGGTCGCGTCCTTATCTGTTTTCCAACTCGCTGGCCCCGGCGATTGTTGCTGCTTCGCTACGAGTGCTGGAAATCCTCAGTGAAGGCGATGGACTGCGCCAACGTCTGTGGGAAAACGCGCGCTACTTCCGGGAAAAAATGACCGCAGCCGGGTTTAGCCTGGCGGGTGCCGATCACGCCATCATTCCGGTCATGCTCGGGGAGGCGAAAGTGGCGCAGGAGTTTGCCAGCCTGCTGCAACGCGAAGGGATTTACGTCACCGGCTTCTTCTATCCGGTGGTGCCAAAGGGGCAGGCGCGTATCCGTACGCAAATTTCGGCGGCTCATACCCAGGCACAGCTGGAACATGCGGTAGCGGCTTTTACCCGTATTGGTCAGCAGTTGGGTATCATCGTCTGAGGAGCCGACAATGAAAGCACTCGCGAAATTAAAAGCAGAAGAAGGCATTTGGATGATCGCCGATGCGCCGATTCCGGAACCTGGCCATAACGATCTGCTGATAAAAATCCGTAAAACCGCCATCTGCGGCACCGACGTTCACATCTACAACTGGGATGACTGGTCGCGTAAAACCATTCCGGTACCGATGATCACCGGCCACGAATATGTGGGGGAAGTGGTGGCTATCGGCCAGGAAGTGAAAGGTTTCACGATTGGCGATCGCGTTTCTGGTGAAGGACATATCACCTGCGGCCACTGCCGTAATTGTCGGGCCGGACGTACTCACCTGTGTCGTAATGCTATTGGCGTGGGGGTAAATCGCCAGGGGTGTTTTGCCGAGTACCTGGTGATTCCTGCGTTTAACGCCTTCAAAATCCCGGACAATATCTCCGACGAACTGGCGGCCATTTTTGACCCCTTCGGCAATGCTGTGCATACCGCGTTGTCGTTTGATTTGGTGGGTGAGGATGTGTTGATTTCCGGCGCCGGGCCGATCGGCATCATGGCTGCCGCAGTATGCAAGCATGTTGGCGCACGCAATGTAGTGATCACGGACATCAACGAATATCGTCTCGATCTGGCGCGCAAAATGGGTGTCACGCGCGCCGTGAACGTTGCACAGGAGAATCTGCGTGAGGTGATGGCATCACTCGGTATGACCGAAGGTTTTGATGTTGGGCTGGAAATGTCCGGTGCGCCCCCGGCGTTTCGCAGCATGCTGGAAGTGATGAATCACGGCGGACGTATCGCGTTGCTGGGCATTCCGCCTGGTGAGATGGCGATCGACTGGAATCTGGTCATCTTCAAGGGGCTGTTTATTAAAGGTATTTACGGTCGAGAGATGTTTGAAACCTGGTACAAAATGGCGGCGTTGATTCAATCCGGTCTCGATCTCACACCAGTTATCACCCACCGTTTCCCTGTTGATGATTTTCAGCAAGCCTTTGACGAGATGCGATCCGGACACTCTGGCAAAGTGATACTGAGCTGGGATTAGGCCATTGCCCGGCGGTCAGGCCGGGTTTTAGGGCTGCCTGGCCACACCTGCAAATTAAAAAAGCATCTTAAGCGAATCGATGAGTGGGCTCTCAACAATGCTTTCTTCCAATATATCAACAGCCCGACTCTGTGGCACCGGAGCCAATGATTTACTGACCTTACAGACGCCAGGCGCTCGGAAGTGTGGCTCAGGTTGTGGCTTTGTCGATGGTATGGTGGAACCTTGATGGAGTGGCTCATTCAGCAGCTGGCTGGGTCTTACCAGGGTGATGTCGGCAGGTAATGTTGGTAGCATTTGTTGCAGCACTCGCACCGTATTGGGATGAGGGTGTCCGATCGCAATCGCATAACCATCACGCTGTGCCAGTTTCACCGCCCGGGTGAATTGCTGGCGAATGGCGGCATCATTTTGGCTGTCATCAAGAAATACCCGGCGTTTAAGAACTTTCACATGGGTCCCCTGTGCCGCAGGGATCGACTGGCTATTGCCGATGGTCATGCTATCCAGGAAGTAGAAGTTGTAGTGATTCAGAACCTGCATCACCTTCTGCATGCCTGGCAGGCTGGAGGTCATCTTGCTGCCCATATGATTGTTAAGGCCTACCGCGTAGGGTACTTTCCCCACCGCATCGTGAATGATGCGTTCAATTTCCGCACTGGACATCTCAGGGGTGAGCGTATCCTTCTCCAATGGCTGCTTGCTGAGAGGCGCCATTGGCAGATGGATAAGAACCTCATGTCCGCTTTGATGGGCTTTTGTCGCCATCTCGCGCGCATAAGTGGCGTTGGGGAGTACCGCAACGGAGATGGCTGCCGGCATCTGCAACACTTTGTTTTCCTCGACCGGGCGATAGCCAAAGTCGTCGATGACGATGGAGAGTTTGCCAGCATGGGCGGAAAGTGACAAAAACAGGCCGCACAGGGCGGCGGAGAGTTTATAAGGTTGAAACAAAGCTTATCTTCCTAACCACGGCAGTGGATTCACGGCTTGTCCCTGCCGCCGGATTTCAAAATAGAGTGAGGGCGTACCGCGGCCGCCACTGGTGCCCACCAGAGCAATAGGCTGTCCTGCCTTCACTTGGGCACCAACACTCACCAGCGCACTTTGATTGTAGCCGTAAAGGCTCATGTCGCCTTTACCGTGTTCCAGCACGACAACCAGGCCGTAGCCTTGCAGCCAGTCGGCCATCAGTACGCGCCCATCGGCGATGGCTTTCACTTCGGTCCCTTCTGGTGCATCAATCACCAGACCTTTCCAACGTAATTCACCCTGCATGGTTTCGCCGAAACGATGTTCCACTCGTCCGCGCACCGGCCAGACGGCCTGGCCACCGGGACGGCCCAGACCACCGGTACGCGCCATCAACTCACGCTCGCTCTGCGTAGGTTGATAGTTGGATCCTTTGGCTTTGGCCTGCGCCTGACGCTGGCGGACTTTCTCCGCCTCGCGGGCTTCGCGCTCGGCGCGCTCGCGGGCTTCTCGTTCCGCTTTGGCGATTTTGTCTTGCAGACGACTCTGGTTCTGACGCATTTGTACCAGATCAGCCTGGTCTTTTTTCAACGCACCTTCCAGGGCCGTCAGCGTTTTCTTACGAGCCGCACTGGCGGACTCCAGCTTGTCCTGCTGCGTCTGCTGCTGAGCGAGTAGATTTTTTTGCTGCTGCTGTTTGTCCTGCAACGCCTGACGCTGTTCCGCCAACTGTTGCTGCGTCTGTTTCAGGTCATCGATATTCTTCTGACGTGCCGCATTGAGGTAGCCGAAATAGGCCAGAATGCGTTCACTACGTTGGGCTTCTTCACCGCCGAGTAACAATTGTAAGCCATTGTGTTGCCCCTGACGGAAAGCAGCATCAAGTTGTTGTGCCAGCAATTTCTCCTGCTGAGCTTGCTGTTTTTCCAGCCGGGCGATGGAGGTATTGAGTTGGGTAATATCGTTACTCAGTGCGCTCAGGCTATTGCGGGTTTCACGCAACTGGCGACTGGCTTGCGCAATCACTTTTTCCTGGCTTTCCAGCTGGTTAAGCAATTTGCTGCGCTGCTGTTTTTGCTCCTGAACACTTTTCTCTTTTGCAGCGATATTCTGCTGAATGGATTTCAGCTGCGATTTGCTGTCATCGTCACTATGCGCAATGGGCGGCAATAACAGAGCGCCCGCACAGAGCAGGCTGAGGGAGAGTGCGGACCAGCGTGATGACAACGGATTTGCTGGGCCGTTGTGACAGGTCCTTGTTGGTAAAACAATCGCTTTTCCCTTCATAGTCGCTAATTATTCCACGATGAACAGCCGCTTACCAGTTTACCGGGCCGGGTTTTGCTTTTCCAAACATGTCGGCCTTCAGCTTACAAGCATAAACTTTGTGTTAATTTTGCGATTAGAACACTTTTTTTGGAAAATGACGCACAAATCGTAACTCTGACCCCTTAGCGACTGTACATGCGAGGTGGCGCAGGTATACTCAGAACCCTTGTTTTAGCTTATTAGCCCGGTCTGGAGTCGTTACCCCTCATGCAAGAAATTATGCAGTTTGCAAGCAATCACCCCATCCTCAGTCTGGCATGGGTTGTCTTACTCGTTCTGGTGATTGTAACCACCGTTAAAGGTATGTTCTCGAAGGTAAAAACGATTAGCCGTGGTGAAGCGACCCGTCTGATTAACAAAGAGGACGCGGTGGTGGTAGATGTTCGTTCGCGCGACGACTACCGCAAAGGACACATTTCTGGGGCGCTGAATGTAGCGGCGGCGGACATCAAAAAAGGCAGCTTTGGCGAGCTGGAAAAGCATAAGTCTCAGCCCATAATTGTGGTATGTGCCACGGGCCAGAGTGCCGGCGAACCGGCAGCACAGTTGAGTGCCGCAGGCTTCACGCAGGTTTCTGTTCTTAAAGACGGCGTGAGTGGCTGGAGCGGTGAAAACCTGCCGCTGGTACGCGGTAAATAATTCGCAGAGGTAACTGCATGGCTAATGTTGAGATTTATACCAAAGCGACCTGCCCATATTGCCACCGGGCAAAGGCGTTGCTGAATCAGAAAGGTGTGACGTTTCAGGAGCTTCCTATCGATGGGGATGCGGTGAAACGTGAAGAGATGATTCAACGCAGCGGCAGAACGACAGTGCCACAGATATTTATTGATGCGCAGCACATTGGTGGCTGCGATGATCTCTTTGCGCTGGACGGGCGCCAGGGACTTGATCCCTTATTACAGGCATAACTTTACGGCCACACAATTCTAACTTACAGGATTTTGTAACATGTCAGAACATAGCACCAACGAAATGCAGTTCCAGATTCAACGTGTTTACACGAAAGACGTCTCTTTCGAAGCGCCAAACGCGCCGCAGGTTTTCCAGAAAGAGTGGGAACCGGAAGTGAAGCTGGATCTGGACACCGCGTCCTCTCAGCTGGCTGATGAAGTCTATGAGGTGGTGCTGCGTGTGACCGTAACCGCCAGCGTCGGTGAAGAAACCGCGTTCCTGTGTGAAGTCCAGCAGGCAGGTATTTTCACCATCAGCGGTATCGAGGGTACTCAGATGGCGCATTGCCTTGGTGCATACTGCCCGAACATTCTGTTCCCGTATGCGCGTGAATGCATCACCAGCCTGGTTTCTCGCGGTACTTTCCCGCAGCTCAACCTGGCGCCAGTCAACTTTGATGCGCTGTTCATGAATTATCTGCAACAGCAGCAGGGTGAAGGCGACGCACCACATCAGGATGCCTGATGATTACACGCAATGCTTCAATTAGCGTCATCGGTGCCGGCTCGTACGGCACCGCACTCGCTATCACGCTGGCTCGCAATGGTCACCCGGTTTTGCTCTGGGGTCATAATCCCAAGAGCGTCGCGCAACTTCAGTCCGACCGCTGCAACACCGCTTTTCTGCCCGATGTGCCTTTCCCCGACAATCTCGTTCCTGAAGCGGACTTAGCCCAGGTGGTTAACGCCAGTCGCGATCTGCTGGTGGTGGTGCCGAGCCATGTATTCGGTGATGTCCTGCTGCAACTCAAGCCACATTTGCGCGCAGACTCACGGATTGTCTGGGCGACCAAAGGGTTGGAGAAAGAAACCGGACGTCTGTTGCAGGATGTGGCGCGTGAAATTCTCGGCGATGCCATCCCGTTGGCGGTGATCTCTGGACCCACTTTTGCCAAAGAACTGGCGGCAGGTTTGCCAACGGCCATCGCCCTGGCGGCGACGGATGTGCAGTTTGCTGACGATTTGCAGCAAAAGTTGCACTGTGGGAAAAGTTTCCGCGTATATAACAACCCTGACTTTATCGGTGTGCAGTTGGGCGGTGCGGTCAAAAACGTGATTGCGATCGGTGCCGGGATCTCTGATGGCATTGGTTTTGGCGCTAACGCGCGCACGGCGTTGATTACGCGTGGACTGGCGGAGATGAGCCGGCTTGGTGCTGCTCTCGGTGCTGACCCGACCACATTCATGGGGATGGCGGGTCTTGGCGACCTGGTGTTGACCTGCACCGATAATCAGTCACGTAACCGCCGTTTTGGCATGATGCTGGGGCAAGGCGAGAACGTGGATGAGGCGCAACGCATTATCGGACAAGTTGTAGAAGGTTACAGAAACACCAAAGAAGTCAAAGCATTAGCTGCGCGTGTTGGCGTTGAGATGCCAATAACTGAGCAGATTTATCAGGTATTATATTGCGAAAAATCAGCGCGAGAGGCAGCATTGAGTTTACTCGGTCGTACAAGGAAGGACGAAAACAGCCAAAGCTGAAGCAGGATGCCCAGCCTCATCACCTGTAGCGCCCCATCAGGCGCTTTTTTTATCCGGAGTACACAGCAATGTCGTCTGAAGAGTTAGAACTGGTCTGGAACAATATCAAAGCGGAAGCCAGGGCGCTGGCCGATTGTGAACCCATGCTGGCCAGTTTTTTCCATGCGACTCTGCTCAAGCACGAAAACCTCGGCAGTGCGCTTAGCTACATGTTGGCAAACAAGCTGGCGAACCCGATTATGCCTGCCATTGCGATTCGTGAAGTGGTCGAGGAAGCCTATCGCGAAGACCCTTCAATGATCGTATCGGCTGCCTACGATATCCTGGCGGTGCGCCAGCGTGACCCGGCTGTCGACAAATATTCTACGCCGCTGCTGTATCTGAAAGGTTTCCACGCCCTGCAAGCCTATCGCATCGGCCATTGGTTGTGGAAGGAAGGTCGCCGCGCGCTGGCTGTCTATCTGCAAAATGAAATCTCGGTCTCCTTTGCTGTCGATATTCACCCGGCAGCGCGTATTGGTCATGGGATCATGCTCGACCATGCTACCGGCATCGTCATCGGTGAAACTGCGGTAGTGGAGAATGATGTCTCCATCTTGCAAAACGTCACGCTGGGTGGTACTGGCAAAACCAGCGGCGATCGTCATCCGAAGATTCGTGAAGGGGTGATGATTGGTGCGGGTTCCAAAATTCTTGGCAATATCGAAGTGGGGCGCGGTGCGAAAATTGGTGCCGGTTCCGTGGTGTTGCAGTCGGTGCCGCCGCATACCACCGCAGCAGGCGTACCGGCACGTATTGTCGGTAAGCCTGCCAGCGATAAGCCTTCGATGGATATGGACCAGCATTTCAATGGTTCGCCGGGCTTTGAATACGGCGACGGCATCTAGCTCTTGATCAGTGCGCCAGCATAATCCAGCTGGCGCCACGCTTCGTATACCACCACTGACACGGCGTTCGACAGGTTCATGCTGCGGCTTTCCGGCATCATCGGGATACGGATTTTTTGCTCCGGCGGTAGCGCGTTAAGAATGTCAGCGGGTAAGCCACGGCTTTCCGGTCCAAACACCAGATAATCCCCTGCCTGATAGCGTACAGCGCTGTGCGCTGGCGTGCCTTTAGTGGTGAGCGCAAACAGCCGCTGCGGTGCTTCCGCCGCAACAAAGGTTGCGTAATCGTCATGATGCTTGATGGCGGTGAATTCGTGGTAATCCAGCCCGGCACGACGCAGACGCTTATCATCCCAGCCAAAACCTAGCGGGTGAATCAGGTGCAGCTGAAAACCGGTATTGGCGCAGAGACGGATGATATTGCCGGTATTAGGCGGGATTTCAGGTTCAAATAAAACGATATTTAGCATAAGGCCCCCGGAAACGAGGGCCGAAGCATAACAAATTATTGCCGGGCGGAGTACAACGGCAACCAGAGCGTTAAACGCAAACCGCCGAGCGGGCTGTCATCGGCTTTCACCCAACCACGATGTTGCTGAACGGCTGTTTCGACAATCGCCAGACCGAGACCGGTGCCGCCGGATTCACGATCGCGCGCTTCATCAGTACGGTAGAACGGGCGGAATATTTGCTCACGATCTTCCGGGCTGACGCCGGGGCCGTCATCGTCAACATGCACGGTGATGCCCTCAATATCCACCGAAAAACTGACACTGATATGGGTATGCGAATAACGCAGCGCATTGCGCACAATGTTTTCCAGCGCACTCTCCAGCGCATGTGGGTTGCCATACAGCGGCCAGGGACCGGGTGGATAAGGCACATCCATCCGCTTGCCCATCTGCTCCGCTTCGAATTTGGCATCTTCCAGCACGTCATTCCACAGCTGATTGGCTTTCATCGCTTCGCTGACCAACGCGTTTTTATGTTGGGTACGCGACAGCACCAGCAGGTCGTTAATCATGCCATCAAGACGCTGGGCTTCCGTTTCAATACGTTCCAGTTCTTTCCCTTCGCCGTGGCGGCGGCGCAATAACGCGGTAGCCAACTGCAAACGCGTGAGCGGGGTACGCAACTCATGGCTGATATCCGATAACAGGCGTTGCTGGGCTGTCATCATGCGTTCGAGCGCGCTCACCATCTGGTTGAAACTCGAACCGGCGGCAAGAAACTCCTGCGGGCCTGATTCCAGTTCCGGATGCTGTCGTAAGTTGCCGCTCGCGACTTCATCAGCAGCATGCTTAAGCTTACGCGCAGGGCGCGCCAGGCTCCATGCCAGCCATAACAACAACGGGGAGCTGATCAGCATGGTGACGATCAGTAGCAGCAACGGACGATCAAACAACAGATTGACGAAATCGAGTTGCGAACTGGTGGCGGGACGGATGAGATACAACTGGTAGTTATCTTCGCCATCACGTACGGCAAAGGGGCCGACCATCTCTACCCGACCATACTTTTTCTTCTGAGGATGATCCGCATTATCGGACTGACCAATAAAGTTGCGGATAACCTGCATTTCGTTGTGCTGGGCGCCAATCACGCGCCCCTCACTGGTTACCAGCAGCAGCCGCTGGCCAGGCGGTGCCCATTTCTCAATGGCACGAAATAGCCGACGCCACCACATCAAATCATTCGGTGGGTCCTGAGACAGCTCTGCTTCAACATGCTGCTCAATCATGATGCCTTGCCGCTGCTCACTTTCCAGCAGCGAGGTCATCTGACGCGAGTCGAGTTTGGGCACCATCAAAACCAGCATCAACACCAGCGCCAGGGTAAGCCAGAAGATGGCGAAGATGCGGGTGGTCAAACTTCCAATCATGATGCCGAAACCATCAGATAGCCACGTCCGCGCAGAGTTTTAAACCACGGATGACCATCACGACGTTCCGGTAATTTACGACGCAGGTTAGAAATATGCATATCTATGGCACGGTCAAACGGTGTCAGGCGTTTGCCCAATACTTCCTGGCTGAGATGCTCGCGTGAGACGACCTGGCCCAGATGTTGCGCCAGCAGATAAAGCAGGGTGAACTCGGTGCCGGTGAGATCCAGTGTTTCATTATCGAAACTGGCTTCCTGGCGGCCAGGGTTCAGGCGCAGACAATCGACTTCCAGCGTTGGCGAGCTGTTATCGTGTTGTTGCTGCTGCTCGCTCCAGTTAGAACGGCGCAGAATGGCACGGATACGCGCGACTAACTCACGATCGTTAAAAGGTTTAGGCAGATAGTCATCCGCGCCTAATTCAAGGCCGAGGACGCGATCCAGTTCACTACCACGTGCAGTCAGCATAATCACCGGGGTCTGGTGCTGCTGACGTAGTTCTTTCAGCGTATCGATGCCGTTCTTTTTCGGCATCATGACATCAAGCAACAGCAGGTCAACGGTGTTATCGAGAAGGTTGAGTGCCTGCTCGCCATCGCTGGCAACCATTACCTCAAAACCTTCCATCTCAAGCAGTTCTTTAAGCAGCGAAGTCAATTCGCGGTCATCATCAACCAACAGGATCTTATTCATTTTTTATTGCCCTCCGCAGGCAAAATACCGTGTTCCTATGTCGCCAATCCAACGCTTTACGTAGTTTTACACCCCCTGACGGATGTTTGCAGCTATCGCCGTACACTAGCCCTCGTTGAATCGCAAAACGGAACGAACTGGGGGTAACGATGCGCAACTTAACCGCCGTCGTCATTGCCTCAGCGATGGTTCTCAGTCACGTCAGCGCAGTTGCTGCAGAGACGACGACGATTGACGAGATGCATCAAAATGGCGGATTGACGACTGGCAGTATGACGCAAAATCCGCAAAGCCACATGTTTGATGGCATTGAATTGACTGAGCATCAACGGCAACAAATGCGAGACCTGATGCAACAAGCGCGACTCGAACGTCCCGCTGTCAGTTTTCAGGATATAGAAACTATGCATGACCTTGTCATTGCAGACAAATTTAACGAATCGGCCATCCGCCTGCAGGCAGAAAAAATGGCTCAGGCCCAGGTAGAGCAAAATATCGTGATGGCCCGGGTTCGTAATCAGATGTATCACCTGCTAACGCCTGCCCAGCAAGCGACAGTGCAGAAGAATTATGAGCGACGACTCAATGAAATGCGTCGACTCTCAGAATTGCAGCCATCGTCACCGCTGCAAGCAGTGAGTAGTACCAGCAGTAACCAGTAACATAGTATCCCTGTTTTCCTTGCCATAGACACCATCCCTGTCTTCCCCGCCATGATGGCGGGGTTTTTTTTGTCTGTTTATTTCCTTGTCGATCTTCCTGCTAAACGGCCAATTCAGGCAGCGTTTACCCGCAAATGATAAACTTGTGCAAACGGATATGTGACTTGAGTGTCATCTGATGAGGCATTGGCATGGAACACTCCTATGCAAAGCTGGTTAACCGTGCAGCAATAGCTGCCACGGTGCTGGCAACGTTGTTATTGATCGTGAAAATTTTTGCCTGGTGGCACACCGGTTCGGTCAGCGTGCTGGCTGGGTTGGTGGATTCCCTGGTGGATATCGCCGCATCGCTCACTAATTTGTTGGTGGTACGCTATTCGCTGCAACCAGCTGATGAGGATCACACTTTCGGCCACGGCAAAGCCGAATCACTGGCGGCGCTGGCACAAAGCATGTTTATTTCCGGATCGGCGTTGTTCCTGTTTTTGACCGGCATCCAGCATCTGGCTTCGCCAGAAACCCTGCATGCGCCGTTGGTCGGTATCGTGGTCACGTTAATTGCACTCTGTTCTACGCTGGTGCTAGTCACTTTTCAGCGTTGGGTGGTCAGACGTACCCGCAGTCAGGCGATTCGCGCCGATATGCTGCACTACCAGTCTGATGTGATTATGAACGGGGCGATTCTGGTGGCGTTGGGTCTCGCCAGCTACGGTTTTTCCCGTGCAGATGCGTTATTTGCCCTGGGTATTGGGGTGTATATTCTGTATAACGCGTTGCGCATGGGCTATGAGGCGGTGCAGTCACTACTGGACCGCGCGTTGCCGGAAGAAGAACGTCAGGCGATTATTGATGTGATTGCCAATTGGCCTGGTGTACGCGGCGCGCATGATTTACGTACCCGTCAGTCAGGCCCGACGCGTTTTATCCAGCTACATCTGGAGATGGACGATCACCTGCCGCTGGTGCAGGCGCATAAGGTCGCCGATCAGATTGAACAGGCGCTGCGCAGCAAGTTTCCTGGCTCAGACGTTATCATCCATCAGGATCCCTGTTCGGTCGTACCGGAAAATCAGCAAGGTTTTTTCCAGTTTTAATACTTAACAATCATGCCGTTACGTTATAAAAATGACGTAACGCTAACAACTTTGTAAAAAAATAGCGAAAACTTGTCTGACCTGAATCAATTCAGCATCCAGCCTTTGATATACTATCTCACAACTATAAGGCCGTGCGATCGCGAGCTGGTTTTACTGCAGAGGCACTGGCGAGAATAATCCCTAGCTTTGAACAATCCAGAGGTTGTCATGATCAAAAAAATCGGAGTACTGACCAGCGGCGGCGACGCCCCAGGCATGAACGCAGCCATTCGCGGAGTCGTACGTTCCGCGCTGAGTGAAGGACTTGAAGTTTTTGGTATCTACGACGGCTATCTGGGATTGTATGAAGACCGGATGGTCAACCTTGATCGTTACAGCGTTTCCGACATGATCAACCGCGGCGGCACCTTCCTCGGTTCTGCGCGCTTCCCGGAGTTCCGTAACGAAGAGGTCCGTCAGGTTGCTATCGAAAACATGAAAAAGCGCGGCATTGATGCGCTGGTGGTCATCGGTGGTGATGGTTCCTATATGGGTGCTAAGCGCCTGACTGAAATGGGCTTCCCGTGCATTGGCTTGCCGGGCACCATTGATAACGATGTGGCCGGTACTGACTACACCATCGGTTATTTCACTGCGCTGGAAACTGTGGTGGAAGCGATTGACCGTCTGCGTGACACGTCCTCTTCGCATCAGCGTATTTCGATTGTTGAAGTGATGGGCCGCTACTGTGGCGATCTGACGTTGGCAGCGGCGATTGCCGGTGGCTGTGAGTTCATCGTACTGCCGGAAATTCCGTACACCCGTGAAGAATTGGTCAGCGAAATCAAAGCCGGGATCGCCAAAGGTAAAAAACATGCCATTGTGGCGATTACCGAACATATCTGTGATATCGACGATTTGGCGCATTACATCGAAGCTGAAACCAAACGTGAAACCCGTGCGACCGTATTGGGCCACATTCAGCGTGGTGGCGCGCCTTGCGCCTATGACCGCATTCTGGCGTCGCGTATGGGCGCTTACTCCATCGAGCTGCTGTTGCAAGGTTACGGCGGTCGTTGTGTAGGTATCCAGAACGAGAAGATGGTGCATCACGACATCATCGACGCGATTGAAAACATGAAGCGTCCGTTCAAACGCGACTGGCTGGATACCGCGAAAAAACTCTACTAACTCAGCAAAACTAAGGCGCGTTATTGAACGCGTCTTTTTTATCTCTGCTTATATTCAATCCAGTTATAACAGCTTATTTTTAATTCTTTAATCTGTGGATTAGTTTGTGTCAGTCTTGTTCTATAACGACTTCGGAGAGCAAGCAATGAACAAGTGGAGTATTGGTATCACCCTGTTACTGGCTTCAACCAGTGTTCTGGCAAAGGATATTCAACTGTTAAACGTGTCTTACGATCCGACGCGTGAATTGTATGAACAATACAACAAAGCGTTCAGCGCGCATTACAAGCAGGAAACCGGTGATAATGTGGTAATCCGCCAGTCGCATGGCGGTTCAGGCAAGCAGGCCACCTCGGTGATCAACGGTATTCGTGCCGATGTGGTGACGCTGGCGTTGCAGTCTGATGTTGATGCCATTGCCGAGCGTGGCCGTATTGATAAGAACTGGATCAAACGCCTGCCGGATAACTCTGCACCTTACACCTCTACCATTGTTTTCCTCGTTCGCAAAGGTAACCCGAAAGGGATTCACGACTGGGCCGATTTAATCAAACCGGGCGTTTCGGTGATTACACCAAACCCGAAAACCTCCGGCGGTGCGCGCTGGAACTACCTCGCGGCTTGGGGCTGGGCGCTGGATCAGAACAACGGCGATCAGGCTAAAGCGCAGGCATATGTCAAAGCGCTGTTTAAGAATGTTGAAGTACAGGATTCCGGTGCGCGTGGAGCCACCAACACCTTCGTTGAGCGTGGTATCGGTGATGTGCTGATTGCCTGGGAAAACGAAGCTTATCTGGCAGTTAACAAGCTGGGCAAAGACAAGTTTGAAATTATCACTCCGAGCGAATCGATCCTGGCTGAGCCAACCGTCTCCGTGGTGGATAAAGTGGTCGATGAGCAGGGGACGCGTAAAGTGGCGGAAGAGTACCTGAAGTATCTCTACTCGCCGGAAGGTCAGACTATCGCGGCAGAAAACTTCTATCGTCCACGCGATGAAGCGGTGGCGAAGAAATTTGCCAGCACCTTTGCACCGGTAAAATTGTTCACGATCGACAGCAAATTTGGTGGCTGGGATAAAGCCCAGAAAACCCACTTCTCCGATGGCGGTACCTACGATCAGGTGATGAAACCGTAATCGTTTTGTCATAGTCGTATCACGGTCAGCGCAAGCTGGCCGTTTTGCTTTATGGCGCGGCAAAATTCCGTGACATTCCTCACTCGCCAGGCGAGGATGCTGGCAGATGATGAACAGAGGATCAAGCCATGCAGGGAAGCCGCCGTGCCCTGAGTCTGATTATCTTACTGCTTGCCGTTCTGGTGGTCGGTTTATTACTGGCTGCCGGACACTTCCAGAAAAATTCCAATGCCTTGTGGCAAATCATCAGCGAAAAGTGCCTGCCCGGCATGATGCAGAAAGATGATCCCGCACCTTGCCAGCAGGTGGCTGTGGCAAAAGGCTACGTTACGTTGAAAGATCTCAATGGCCCTTTGCAATATCTGCTGATGCCGATCGAAAAAATCTCCGGGATGGAAAGCCCGCTGCTGTTGGAGTCTGCCACGCCAAATCTGTTTGCGGATGCCTGGCGTGAGCGGGGATTACTGGCGCAGCGCCGTGGCAAACCGATTGACGATAGTGCGTTATCACTGGCGATTAATTCGCAATATGGTCGTACGCAAAATCAGCTGCATATCCATATTTCTTGCCTGCGGCCAGATGTCCGTCAGCAGCTGGATTTGCTGGCGCCACGGCTTAACGAGCAATGGCAAAGTGAGACGTTGCAAAACCATCGTTACCAGATTCGCACCCTGACAACCGCGCAACTGGCACAGCAGAGCGTCTTTATTCGTCTGGCAACAGAAGTACCTGACGCCCGTTCGGAGATGGGGAAATACGGTATGGCGCTGGCTGCGTTACCGGATGGTCGTCTGGCGCTGATGGCGATTGAACGCAACTGGACCCGGCTAAATAGCGGTTCGGCTGAGGAGTTGCAGGATCATCGTTGCCAGATTCTGCAATAAAAAAGGCGGCTAATCAGCCGCCTCGTCAGATATCAGCACGCTTACGCGTTTTTCGCTGCCGCTGCGGCTTTGACGATTACGGCAAAAGCGTCAGCTTTCAGTGATGCACCACCGACCAGCGCGCCATCGATGTCTGGCTGAGTAAACAGTTCTGCGGCATTTTTATCATTCACAGAACCGCCGTACTGAATGATGACCTGTGCAGCCACTGCGGCATCTTTCTTCGCGATATGGTCACGAATAAATTTGTGTACCGCCTGAGCCTGGGCAGGGGTTGCAGACTTGCCAGTACCAATCGCCCATACCGGTTCGTAGGCAATCACGGCACCCTGGAAGGCTTCCGCGCCCTGAGTTTCCAGCACCGCGTCGATCTGACGCGCGCAGACTTCTTCAGTTTTGCCCGCTTCGTTTTCTGCGTCGGTTTCACCAATGCACAGTACCGGCACCAGGCCAGCGGCTTTCAGCACAGCAAATTTCTTCGCAATGAATTCGTCGCTTTCTTTATGATAAGTACGACGCTCAGAATGGCCAATGATGATGTATTTAGCACCGATGTCCTTCAGCATGTCAGCTGAAGTTTCGCCGGTGAAAGCACCAGACAGGTTGACGTCCACGTTCTGAGCACCCAGAGCAATGTGGCTACCGGAAATCGCATGTTTCGCCTGGCCAAGGTAGAGTGCCGGTGGCGCAATGGCCACGCCGCAACCCTCAACACCTGACAGCTCTTTACGCAAACCTGCGATCAGCTCGTCCGTCATGTGCTTGCTGCCGTTCAGTTTCCAGTTACCCATAACCAGTGGATGTCGCATTCTTTCCTCCGCATAACGCGATTCATGAAATAGCGCTGCTCAATGGCAGCGATGTCTGCCAGACAGTATAGAGATCAAATATGCTGCTGGCTTTGCTTTTCGTCATTTTTGCCGGGGTGATCAGGGGGTGGCGAGCGCCAGTTTTATTGGCTCGACGGCAAAGGTCAATCCCTTGTCGCCATTGTCGGCGACGACAAAACGCAGCGCCCCTTCATTACGTGCAAAATAGCGGGAACCTTTGCCCGCACTGAGCAGCGAATCGAGTTTTTTGCGTCCGTCTTCTGCTGATAAACCGGGAGAGAAAAAGCGCAGCAGGGCGGTCATATAGGCTATCGCCTTCTCCTGGGCATTCTTTTCATCCGGGCCGGGTAACGGGAGCCAGGTGATTTGCAGCGTTTTAATCTTACCGGTGCCTTGCTCCAGTGCAGTGGAGGCGTAGAGGGTTTCGTTAATTTTACTGGCCGCCCGTGTCAGGTTGCTTTTGTCATCGCGACTATCGATAGCGCGATACTCCAGCAATTGCAGATCGGGATTGGCGGCATTGTACTTTTCACGAAACTGCGCAATGGTCATATCAAAGGTGGGCGCACCAGGCAGCAAATAGGGGGCCGCGGGCAGATGTTCGCTGCGATCCTGCGGTGGTGCGTCTTCTGCCCAGACGGGAAATGTCAGTGCGAGGCTGAGCAGCAACGCGCCTGGCAAATTCTTCATTGCTTCGGTCCTAACCCAATAACGTAGCCCACGATTAGAACGGTTTTTACCGGCGAAAGTCAAAACCCACGCCGGTAAAAAACTGTCATTATTCGTGCCGAGTCCTACCAGTAATGCTCGCTGCTCATGTGGCCGGGTTTACGTTTGAAATGCTTGCGCATGCCACGACTGTCTTTCAGCAACTGCTGGGTATCGCGTACCATTTGCGGATTGCCGCACAACATGATGTGACTGGTCTCGGCATCCATTGATAATCCGACTGCCTGCTCCAGTTCACCCCCTTCAATAAGCTGAGGGACTCGTCCGTGCAGCGAACCTGCATTCTGTTCACGGCTGACCACCGTCTGAATGTGTAATTTGCCCTGATAGCGCTGCTGTAATTGCTGCATCAGAGGCAGAAAACTGAGATCGGCAGCATAACGTGCCGCATGAACCAGCACGATATTATCAAAGCGTTCCAACCCGTCCCCTTGTTGCAGAATCGATAAATAAGGGCCGATCGCGGTGCCGGTTGCCAGCATCCACAGCGTCTGACAATCGGGGATCTCCTCCAACACAAAAAAACCGGATGCTTCTTTGGTCACCATCACCTGATCTCCAGGACGCAGCGCCTGAAGTCTTGGGCTGAGTTTGCCTTCCGGCACGGTCACCAGGTAGAACTCCAGCAGCGGATCCTGCGGTGCGTTGACGTAAGAGTAGGCGCGTTGCACGCGTTCACCGTCGATCTCCAGCGCCAGTTTGGCAAATTGCCCGGCAATAAAAGGATCGATCGACGCCCGCACACGCAGGCTGAACAGGGCGTCGGTCCAGTTTTTCACTTCTTGTACTTCAGCATTGACCCACTCAGCCATGTTCACTCCTTATTGTTGATTTTTCAGGCATGTCACTATCTTCGTCAGCCATGCGAAAGATTTCCAGCCTCTGAACGGTTAAAAGGCTCTCAGCGACAAATACAGCGCACTCAGCTTCAACTGTAGCGGGCGCTTTACAAACTGGTATCGCAGCTTGACGACGATCAGGAAACGGCTTTTGCCTCGCCCCTCGCTTTGTCATTAAATCCTGATATTTTTGCCGCCATTCATAACAGACAGCCTTTTTTACTGCTGTCTTTACTTTGTTTCTCAGACAGACATTTTGTTTCATGTTGAAATCTAAAACGGAAAACCGCCTGCTACTGTTGATGCTGATTGTGTTGGTCGCCGTCGGACAGATGGCGCAAACCATCTACGTACCGGCAATGGCCGCAATGGCGGATGCGCTCAACGTGCACAGCGGGGCAATGCAGCAGGTAATGGCAGGTTATTTAATGACCTATGGGGGATCGCAACTGATCTACGGGCCGCTATCAGATAGCATCGGACGGCGTCCGGTGATCCTTGCCGGGATGACGATCTTCGCTGCTGGCGCATTGATCGCGTTGTTTGCTCCTTCATTGCCTATCCTGGTGTTGGGTAGCGCGATCCAGGGATTGGGCACCGGTGTGGCTGGCGTGATGGCGCGAACGATGCCGCGCGATCTGTATGCCGGGGTGGCGCTACGCCAGGCCAATAGCCTGCTGAACATGGGTATTCTGGTTAGTCCGCTGCTGGCACCGGTGATTGGTGCAATATTGACGAAGCTGTTTGGCTGGCATGCCTGTTTTGCCTTCCTGCTACTGTTGTGCATCGGCGTGACGCTGGCGATGGCACGCTGGCTGCCGGAAACCCGACCGACAGAAACGCCGGTGACACCTTTTATGCGGCGTTACGCCACCTTGCTCAACGATGGTAACTTTGTCCGCTACCTGTTGCTGCTGATTGGCGCGCTGGCAGGTATTGCGGTATTTGAAGCCAGCTGCGGTGTGCTGTTGGGCGGTGTGCTTGGGTTGGATGGATTGACGCTCAGTATCCTGTTTATTCTGCCGATCCCGGCGGCCTTCTTTGGTGCCTGGTTTGCCGGACGCGAGCAAAAATCCTGGCACACGCTGATGTGGTATGGCGTGAATAGCTGTCTGCTGGCGGGGTTGATGATGTGGGTGCCTGCCTGGTTCGGTGTGATGAACATCTGGACGCTGCTGGTGCCTGCGGCGCTGTTTTTCTTCGGCGCGGGTATGCTGTTTCCGCTGGCAACCTCCGGCGCGATGGAGTCGTATGCGTGGCTGGCAGGGAGTGCGGGGGCGCTGATTGGCGGCTTACAGAATCTCGGTTCTGGCCTGGTGGCGTGGCTGTCAGCGCTGATGCCGCAGCGCGATCAGTTCAGCCTCGGTATGTTGATGTTCGTGACGGCGTTGGTGATGCTACTTTGCTGGTGGCCGCTCTCACGTCATCCCGAGAGCGGCAAGCAGACGGTTACAGGATAAACGGGTGTAGCGCCGCGTCTTTACGGTCCAGATAATGGATCGACTGGATGCGGCGAATGGTGCGGGATTTACCGCGAATCAGCAGGGTTTCGCTGGTGGCGATGTTGCCGTTACGCGTGATGCCTTTAAGTAAGTCGCCGGTGGTGATGCCGGTGGCGGCAAATATCACGTTATCGTTGCGCGCCATTTGTTCCAGTGTCAGCACTTTACCCGCCTCGATCCCCATCTCGGCACAACGCTGCAACTCTTGCTCGCCAAGGTGGCGATTCTCTTCGGTGTCACCTTTTACCTGGTGGCGTGGTAACAAACGGGCCTGCATGTCGCCATCCAACGCACGGATCACCGCCGCAGATACCACGCCTTCCGGCGCACCGCCAATGCCGTACATCACATCAACTTCGCTGTCAGGCATACAGGTCAGAATCGATGCCGCGACGTCGCCATCCGGGAAAGTAAACACGCGTACCCCAAGTTGCTGCAACTGAGCAATCACCGCATCGTGGCGCGGCTTCGCCAGAATCGACACTGTCAGCTGGCTGAGCGCTTTACCCAGCGCCGCCGCGATGTTTTCCAGGTTAGTTTCCAACGGCAGGTTAAGATCGATAGTACCTTGTGCTCCCGGTCCAACAATCAATTTTTCCATGTACATATCAGGTGCATGCAGGAAACTGCCTTTATCGCCCACCGCCAGTACCGCCAGCGCATTGGCCTGACCCAACGCGGTCATACGTGTACCTTCAATCGGATCGACGGCGATATCGACCGCATCGCCCTGGCCGGTCCCGACTTTTTCACCGATATACAGCATGGGCGCTTCATCGATTTCGCCTTCACCGATCACAATCTGACCGTCGATATCGATGGTGTTCAGCATAATACGCATGGCGTTGACGGCAGCACCGTCGGCAGCATTCTTGTCGCCGCGTCCTAACCAGTGATAGCCCGCCAGCGCGGCGGCTTCGGTAACGCGGGAAAATTCAATCGCGAGTTCTCGTTTCATGGTCTGCACCTGACAAAAAACAGGCGGGCAGTGTAGCACAGCGGGGTAAAGTGGCGGGAAAAACCCGCGGCAGGGGGCCGCGGGTCGTAGGGGGATTACTCGTCCTGGTCTTCCCAAGCCTGAGAGCGGGCCACGGCTTTTTTCCAGCCAGCGTAACGGAAATTACGCTCGGTAGTTTCAATGCTCGGGCGGAATTCGCGTTCAATCACGGCTTTAGAACGCACTTCTTCCAGGTCATTCCAGAAACCTACCGCCAGACCGGCGAGGTACGCAGCACCCAACGCGGTGACTTCACGCACTTCCGGACGTTCAACGCGCGTGCCAAGGATATCAGCCTGGAATTGCATCAGGAAGTTGTTGGCGACGGCACCGCCATCCACGCGCAAAGATTGCAGGCGAGTATCGGCGTCGTTTTGCATCGCTTCCAGCACATCACGCGTCTGGAAGGCGATCGACTCCAGCGTGGCGCGAATAATGTGGTTGCCGTTAACACCACGGGTCAGACCGAAAATAGCACCGCGGGCATACGGGTCCCAATAGGGGGCACCGAGGCCGGTGAAGGCAGGCACCATATACACGCCGTTGCTGTCCTTCACTTTCTGCGCGAAATATTCAGAGTCAGCGGCATCGCTGAACAGCTTCATCTCGTCTCGCAGCCACTGAATCGCCGCACCACCGATAAACACCGCACCTTCCAGCGCATAGTTCACTTCACCACGTGGGCCACAGGCGATGGTGGTCAACAAACCGTGGGTCGAGGTCACCGCTTCAGTGCCGGTGTTCATCAACATAAAGCAACCGGTGCCATAGGTGTTTTTCGCCATACCCGGTTGAACGCACAGTTGGCCATACAACGCTGCCTGTTGGTCACCCGCAATACCTGCGATGGGAATACGCGTACCACCTTTACCACCAATGTTGGTCTGGCCGTAGATTTCGGATGAACCTTTTACTTCTGGCAACATTTCACGCGGAATGTCGAGGATTTCGAGCATACGCTCATCCCACTCGAGCTTGTGAATGTTATACATCATGGTACGAGACGCGTTGGTATGGTCGGTGATGTGCACACGGCCCTGGGTCATTTTCCACACCAGCCAGGTATCCACCGTACCGAACAGCAACTCACCACGTTTTGCACGCTCACGCGCACCTTCAACGTTATCGAGAATCCACTTCACTTTGGTGCCGGAGAAGTAGGGGTTAATCACCAGACCGGTGGTGTGCTGGATATACTCTTCCAGACCCTCTTTCTTCAATTTATTACAGTAATCCGCAGTACGCGGATCCTGCCACACGATGGCGTTGTAAACCGGGTTGCCGGTGGCTTTGTCCCAAACGATGGCGGTTTCACGTTGGTTGGTAATACCGATGGCGGCGATTTCGTCCGAACGGATGTTGGCGTGGGCCAGCACTTCAACCAGGGTCGAACTTTGTGATGCCCAAATATCCATCGGATCATGCTCAACCCAACCCGCTTTCGGGTAGATCTGAGTGAATTCGCGCTGAGAGACGGCGACGATGTTGGCGTCGTGGTCCAGTATCACGGCGCGTGAACTGGTTGTGCCCTGGTCGAGCGCGACGATGTATTTTTTATCTGTCGTAGTCATATGATTTTCCTGATGATCTAAATGTGAAACTTAGGCTTTACGCTGCTCAGCATGCGCAACCGGACTTTCTGACTTGCTGGTTGCTACGCTCGGCAGGTGTCGTGCAATCAGAGCGCGGTAACCAAAGGCACCGAGGCAGGCACCGACCAGCGGGCCAAAAATCGGAACCAGGAAGTAGGGGATATCTTTGCCACCGGTGAAGGCGACGTTACCCCATCCTGCCAGCCATGCGAAAACTTTCGGGCCGAAATCACGTGCCGGGTTCAGGGCAAAGCCAGTGAGCGGACCCATTGAAGCACCAATGACTGCCACCAACAGACCAATTAACAGCGGGGCCATTGGGCCACGTGGCACACCGTTACCGTCATCGGTCAGCGCCATGATGAGCCCCATCAGCACTGCGGTAATTACCATCTCAACCAGGAATGCCTGACCTACACTGATATGAGGGTTGGGATAGGTTGAGAAGACACCGGCCAGTTGCAGGCTATCTACGCTGCCGCGCACCATCTGATGGCTTTGCTCGAAGTCGATAAACAAACTGTAGTAAAGACCGTAGACCAGCGCCGCCGCACAGAACGCACCGGCAACCTGCGCCACAATGTAAGGCAGCACTTTGCGGCCTTCAAAGTTGGCGAACAGGCAAAGTGCTACGGTCACTGCCGGATTGAGATGAGCGCCTGAAACGCCAGCACTCAGATAAACCGCCATGGAGACAGCTAAACCCCAGATAATACTAATCTCCCATTGACCGAAGCTGGCTCCGGCAAGTTTCAGTGCTGCGACACAGCCCGCACCGAAAAAGATAATCAAACCGGTACCAAGAAACTCGGCAATGCACTGACCTGTTAGCGTATTCGTTGTCTGACTCATAATGGCATTCCTGAAGCGAGGTTAAATTTTATCAGTTGTTGTTCTCAATCCGTTGAGTCACCCAGCTCTCTTGTAGGGCTGCTGTAAATTTATCGTTAACGAGCATAAACGAGAAATAGCGAAATTGAATTCTGTGTGCTCTGTCATAAAAATGCGCGTTTTCGCGTTTTTTGTGGTTTTTTAAGTACTAT
Source organism: Pantoea sp. X-Soil-TKNS-1211 (assembly GCF_059730495.1). Taxonomy (NCBI): domain Bacteria; kingdom Pseudomonadati; phylum Pseudomonadota; class Gammaproteobacteria; order Enterobacterales; family Erwiniaceae; genus Pantoea; species Pantoea sp. X-Soil-TKNS-1211. The sequence continues at coordinate 4,240,688 of NZ_AP035953.1, read as the reverse complement.
TTCCCCTGGTGTCAGTAAGGAGTTTCTCGTCTGGTTGGAAAATGTGCTCAGCCTGGCGCTTTTTTTTAGGCATTAACTGAAAAGTGTTACAGACTTCCTTCGCAAGCCTTGCGCCACTGGACTTGCCGGGGCGCGCTACATACAATCGGGACATCGTTGCTGGCCGCGTCATGGACGGGCGCGCGTTGCGTCGGGTCGGCACCATCAACGCCTTGCAAGATTTAGGAGAGGTCAGAAAGATGTCATTTGAAGTGTTCGAAAAACTGGAAGCGAAAGTACAGCAGGCGATTGATACCATCACCCTGTTGCAGATGGAAATCGAAGAGCTGAAAGAGCAGAACAATACCCTGAAGAATGAAGTACAGCAGTCTTCAGGCAACCAGGATGCGCTGGTGCGTGAAAATCAGCAGCTGAAAGAAGAACAGCATGTGTGGCAGGATCGTTTGCGTGCTCTGCTGGGAAAAATGGAAGAAGTCTAAGCGTGCCTGAAACGGCTTAACACAACGGGTGCTGATGGCACCCGTTTTCGTATCCGCTATTTATTCGATATCGAGCGCATCTTCCGACAGGATCATGCCGGTATTGTCGGCGTAGAGATGATCGCCAGTGAAGAACGTTACGCCACCAAAGTTGACGCGCACATCACTTTCACCAATGCCCTCACCGGCAGCGCCGACCGGAATGGCCGCAATCGCCTGAATGCCGATTTCCAGCTCTTCCAGCTCGTCAACCTGGCGCACTGAGCCGTACACCACAATCCCTTCCCACTCGTTTTGCACGGCCAGGCGCGCTACTTCGGCATCCACCAATGCGCGACGTACGGAACCGCCCCCATCCACCAGCAGGACACGACCCCGGCCATTATCTTCCAGCAGATCGTACAACAGACCGTTGTCTTCAAAACATTTCACTGTGGTTATCTGACCACCAAATGAGGTGCGTCCACCAAAGTTCGAAAAAAGCGGTTCAACAACGTTCACTTCTTCATGGTAGATATCGCAGAGTGCAGATGTATCGTATTTCATAGTGATGTCGTCTGTTTGCCACAGGAGCGGTAAGTATATCGCTATCTGGCAAGTGTTGGCAAAATCATCACCTGCTAAAAAAAGCGCTACATCAATATCCTGTGCAAAAAAATGCCCGGCACAGAGGCCGGGCTTTGCTAAGGCGATGGCTTACAGGATAAAGCGGCTAAGGTCTTCGTCAGCCACCAGTTGGTCCAGATGCTTACCGACATATTCCGCATCGATGGTAATTGACTCGCCGTTACGATCGCTGGCGTCGTAGGAGATATCTTCCATCAGACGCTCCAGCACGGTATGCAGACGACGCGCACCGATGTTCTCGGTGGTTTCGTTCACCTGCCACGCCGCTTCGGCGATGCGACGAATACCGTCGTCGGTGAAATCAACGTTGACACCTTCGGTCGCCATCAGCGCTTTGTACTGTACGGTGACAGAGGCATTCGGCTCAGTCAGGATGCGCTCGAAATCATTTACCGTCAGTGCCTGTAATTCAACACGAATCGGCAGACGTCCCTGCAATTCCGGAATCAGGTCAGACGGGCTGGCCACCTGGAATGCACCGGAAGCGATAAACAGGATGTGATCGGTTTTCACCATGCCGTGTTTGGTTGAAACGGTACAACCCTCTACCAGCGGCAGCAGATCGCGCTGCACGCCTTCACGCGACACGTCGGGGCCAGAGGTCTGGCCGCGTTTACAGATTTTGTCGATCTCATCGATAAACACGATACCGTGCTGCTCAACGGCTTCGATAGCGTCCTGCTTCAGCTCTTCCGGGTTCACCAGTTTGGCCGCTTCTTCTTCAATCAGCAGCTTCAGGGCATCTTTGATTTTCAGCTTACGTGGCTTCTGCTTTTGACCGCCCAGATTCTGGAACATCGATTGCAGCTGGCTGGTCATCTCCTCCATGCCCGGCGGTGCCATGATCTCCACACCCATAGGTGCGGCAGCCAGATCGATCTCAATCTCTTTGTCGTCCAACTGACCTTCACGCAGTTTCTTGCGGAAAGCCTGACGCGCAGCAGAAGGTTCAGCACTGTGTTCCGGCTGACCCCAGTTATTTTTCGCCGGTGGGATCAACGCGTCGAGAATGCGTTCTTCAGCCATCTCTTCGGCACGGTATTTGTTCTTCTCAATCGCCTGAATACGCACCATTTTCACGGCAGCGTCAGTCAGATCGCGAATGATGGAGTCCACTTCTTTACCGACGTAACCCACTTCGGTGAATTTGGTGGCTTCCACTTTGATGAACGGTGCATGGGCCAGTTTTGCCAGACGGCGGGCAATCTCGGTTTTACCGACACCGGTCGGGCCGATCATCAGAATGTTTTTCGGGGTGACTTCATGGCGCAGCTCTTCGTCGAGCTGCATACGACGCCAGCGGTTACGCAGCGCAATCGCTACAGCACGCTTTGCGCCGTCCTGGCCGATAATAAAGCGATTCAGTTCGCTGACAATCTCGCGGGGAGTCATCTCAGACATGGTTTTGATCCTTACGCCTTAGACGGTAATTCTTCGAAGTTTACGTTATGGTTGGTGTAGATGCAGATGTCGCCAGCGATATCGAGCGCTTTCGCCACGATATCTTTTGCACCCAAATCGGTATTTTCCAGCAGGGCGCGTGCCGCTGCCTGGGCGTAAGGTCCACCTGAACCGATGGCAATCAGATCATTTTCCGGCTGGATCACATCACCGTTGCCGCTGATGATCAGCGAAGCGGATTCATCGGCTACCGCCAGCAGCGCTTCCAGACGACGCAGCATCCGGTCGGTACGCCAGTCTTTAGCCAGCTCGACCGCAGCCTTCACCAGATGGCCCTGGTGCATTTCCAGCTTGCGTTCGAACAATTCGAAGAGCGTGAAGGCATCTGCGGTGCCGCCAGCAAAACCGGCAATCACTTTGTCGTTGTAAAGGCGACGCACTTTTTTAACGTTGCCTTTCATTACGGTATTGCCGAGCGTAGCCTGGCCATCACCGCCAATCACTACCTGGCCGTTGCGTCGCACACTTACTATTGTTGTCACGGGCAGACCCCTTGTTGCAGTAGAAAAGGACTCCGCGCACTCGGCGCGGAGTATCATGCAACCTGATATGGGGTAAATTGAAAGGGTTTCAACCCCCCAATGCGAGGGGAATACAGTTTCCGTGGCCGGAACTGTGCAGACGTTTCACGGTGACGTCAGCGCTGCTGCGATCTTTAAAGGGTCCAATGACCACGCGATTCCAGCCGCCGCCGGTGGTAATCCGGCTCTCAAAACCTTCGAAAGCGAGCGCGGCGCGAGCCGATTCAGCCTGGTCGGTACCTTTGAATGAACCACACTGCACCATCCAGCGTTGTGAAGGCTTTTCAACCGGCTTCGCTTTCGCGGTTTCTTGCGGTCGGGTTTGTGGTTCTGGCTCACGCGTAATCGGTGCTGGCTGCTGGCGAGTTACCGGTTGCTGCTGCGCCTGCTGCTGACGTTGCAGCTGCTGTTGTTGCACCTGCTGCTGGCGCTGCAATTGTTGCTGCTGTTGTTGACGTTGCAACGTTTGCTGGCGCTGCGCCGGGGTCTGTTCATTCCACGGCACTTCATTCAACTGCGTGGGTTGTTGGCGCATATCTGCCTGCATCTGCTCCAGCAGCTGGCGTTGTTCGTCGGTCAACTGCGTTTGCGATTGTACGCCGCCACCTGCCGAAGGCTCCGTAGGAGTAGGAACGGTGAGCTGGCGATTCTCCAACTCTTTGATGTATTTCCAGCGTTCTTCTGGCTTCGGCGGTAGGCCATTACCGGTTGCTTTATGATCGGTGATGACCGGTGACTCTTCTTTCTTATGATGGGAGATGAACCATAAGCCACCGGCAAAGGTGACCAGTACAGCCACAGCCAGTACGATCATCAGTTTGGAGGTGCCAGAACCGCCTTTGCTTTTCTTGCTGCGGCCTGTGCTTTTTTTGCGACGCGTCCCTGTTGAACGCCCGCGGCCTACGTAATCTCTTTGTGCCACTCTCGTTCTGATACCCTTTAAAAAATGCGGGCCTGTAAATGTGCTGTTAATTGCCCGGCAAGGAATGCGCCATGTTACTCAAGGGCTGGAACTTTGACCAGCGAAGACTGCCTTAAGAATCCGCTGAAAATGCGCGGTAAAGGTAGCCATTTTTAACGTTTTGCGACAGGGGCGGTGCTGCCACGCACACGTAATTCCGCATCAAGCAGACGTGAACCGTTGTTGACACGCTTGCCCTGTAACTCATCCAGCAACAGCAGCATCGCCTCCCGGCCAATGTCAAAGCGCGGTTGGGCTACGGTGGTCAATGGTGGATCGTAATATTGTGCCAGTTCGATGTCGTCGAAGCCCACCACCGAGAGGTCTTGCGGGATACGCATCCCCAGCTTGCGTGCCTGATTCATGGCACCCAGCGCCATCAAATCACTATGACAAAACAGCGCCTTCGGTGGATTAGCCAGGCTCATCAACTGCTTCAGCGCCGTGGCACCGGCTTCAAAGGTAAAATCGCCATGCACAATCAGCGTGGGATCGACCGGCAGATTACTGCGCCGTAGCGCCTGGATGTACCCCTGTAAACGATACTGGCACAACGGGACATGTTCGGGACCGGTAATGCAGGCAATCTGACGATGGCCCAGTTGCAGCAGGTGATTCACTGCCTCAAAGGCAGCGGTCAGGTTATCAATATGCACGGTAGGCAGTGCCATTTCTGGCGCGAATTCGTTACCCATCACCATTGGCGGCAGGTTGCGTTGATCTTCCACGCCCGCCTCAAACGGTAACTGTGAACCGAGCAGCACCATGCCATCTATCTGGCGTGTCAGCATCAGGTTGAGAAAGGTTTTTTCCTGCTGGTTCTGGTGGGCGCAATCGCCAATTAACACCAGGTAGCCCTCTTGCGCCGCAGTCACTTCTACACCACGAATAATCTCGCTGAAAAAGGGATCGCAGATATCCGGCACGATGACCAGAATGGTTTGTGTTTCACCGCGTTTGGCGTTACGCGCCAGACCGTGAGGTGCATACCCAACGGCAATCACTGCCTGTTCCACCTTCTGCCGGGTGGCTGCCGAGACTTTTTCCGGGTTCATCAACGCACGAGAAACCGTGGCGGTCGAAACGCCCGCTTTCTCAGCCACATCTTTCATCGTGGCGGTGGTTGAGGGTTGCTTCTGGTCCAACGTTTTACTCCTGACGCAGTTTGGTGCGTTGAATGGCTGACGAAAGGCGGGCATCTGCCGGGCCGGGGACTATTGTTAACCGAACCGTGGGCAGTGTTGTTACTTAATTTGCATAAAAATTGTGACTTGTGCGACTTTTTTCGATCCGTCTCGCAGATATGACGCGACTCAGCTCTCGGTCGGGTCGATATCCAGCGTCCATTTGACTTTGCGGGCCGCGGGTAGCGTGGTGATCAGTGGCAGCGAGCTGCTGAGTAGCTGTTGCAGCCGTTTGCGCGAGGGATGTTGCAGCAGCAACTGCCAGCGCCAGCGTCCGCTGCGCTTGGGTTGCAACGCAGGAACAGGCCCCATCAGCCACAGCGCCTGATCTTTCAATGGGCTGGCTTCGATCAAGTTACGTAACTGGTTGAGAAACTCGGCGGCCTGCTGATTATCCATATCTTCAGCGCGAAACAGCGCATGGCTGGTCCATGGCGGCAAATGTACGGACTGACGCTCCAGCAACGTTTGCTCGGCAAAGGCAAAATAGCCACGGTGCAGCAGGGTTTGCAGCAGCGGATGTTCCGGGTGGTGTGTCTGCAACAACACTTCTCCCTGCTTGCCCGCGCGACCTGCGCGGCCCGCTACCTGAGTATAGAGCTGGGCAAAACGCTCTGCGGCGCGGAAATCGGCTGAGAACAGCGCTCCGTCGACATCCAGTAGCGAAACCAGCGTGACATCCGGGAAGTGGTGACCTTTGGCCAGCATCTGCGTGCCGACCAAAATGCGTGCGCCGCCACGATGCACATCCGCCAGATGCTGCTCCAGCGCGCCTTTGCGGCTGGTGGTATCACGGTCGATACGGGAGACCGGTACGCCAGGGAAGAGGGTGCCCAGCTGTTGCTCCAGCTGCTCTGTGCCAACACCCACCGGCATCAGGTGGGTAGAACCACATTGCGGACACTGATGAGGTAACGGGCGCTGGCTGTCGCAATGGTGGCAACGCAACTGGCGATGATGCTGATGCAGCGTGTAATAGCGATCGCAGCGTTGACATTCGGCCAGCCAGCCGCAGTCATGGCACATCAGCGCAGGGGAGAAACCACGGCGATTCAGGAACAACAGGACCTGATTATTCGCCTGTAAATGCTGGCGCATTTTTCCCAGCAGGGCCGGGGCCAGGCCGCCTTTCAGTTGTTGGCCTTTCAGGTCAATTAATTGCTGTAACGCCGGTTTGGCGTTACCGGCGCGTTTGGTCAGGTTGAGCTGACGATATTTGCCATTGCGCACGTTATGCAGCGTTTCCAGCGCGGGTGTAGCTGATCCCATCACAATCGGGATATCTTCCTCATGCGCGCGAAACACCGCGAGGTCGCGCGCCTGATAGCGCCAGCCTTCCTGCTGTTTATAGGAACTGTCGTGTTCTTCATCAATAATGATTACGCCGGGACGCGCCAACGGCGTAAACAGTGCCGAACGGGTGCCGATCACAATAGCGGTTTCGCCACTGCGCGCCCGCAGCCAGACGGCAAGGCGTTCGCTGTCATTCAGCGCTGAGTGCAACACATCAATCGGCGCATCGAAACGTTCGCGGAAGCGGGCGATGGTTTGCGGTGTCAAGCCAATTTCCGGCACCAGCACCAGCGCCTGTTTGCCACGCGCCAGCACGTTTTCCAGTACGCTAAGATAGACCTCGGTCTTACCTGAACCGGTGATACCGGCCAACAACCAGGCGGCGTAGCGATCGTCTTCGCTGCGAATCGCGCCGACCGCCATCGCCTGGTCGGTATTGAGGCGCAGCCTCTCGCCTTTAATGGCAAACGTGTCCCGCCAGTCGCGTAATTGCGCAGCATGTTCACGCAGATCGCACAAACCTTTGGCACGCAGCGCCTGCAAGGCCGCATCGGTGAGATCATGGTCGCTGATCTGATGACGATAGAGAGGCTGCTGGCGCAGTGCCGCCAGCGCCTGCTGCTGCTTGCGGGCGCGTTTCAGGCTATCCAGCGCCACTTCACGCCCGGATTCATTGATCACCCATTGCCACAACGGTGCTTCCTGCGCCGGTTTGCCCTGACGCAGCAGCACCGGCAAAGCGTGGTTTAACACCTCACCCAGTGGCGAGTGATAATATTGCGCCGCCCACTGCAAAATGCGCCACAGCGCGGGTGAGTAGAGGCCGCTGTCATCCAGCACCGCATCAATCTGCTTCAGTTGTGTCAGGGGCAAATCGCTGGTGTCGCGTACGCCAACCACGACGCCGACCATTTTCCTGTTGCCGAACGGCACGCTGACGCGCACGCCGGTCACCGGCAGCGGCGCATCGGCAGGCAGCAGGTAGTCAAACAGGCGAGGCAGCGGAACGGGCAGGGCAACCTGAACAACGGGCATGACTTTCTCTATCCGGTTCTGTAATAAGGAGAAGTAGTGTACACGCTGGCGCGGCGAGCGGATATCCATCTGCGGCATTTGCCAAAAGCGCTCATTTTCTGTATACTTCGCCGCCTTTGATGAGAATCGCTCGTCAAAGATTACACATTAATTGTTCAACCGCGTGTGGTGCTGTGCAGGTTTAGCCTGGCACGGAGAGCGACACGGCCTTTTATGAGGTTCTCCCATGAAACAAGGTATTCACCCGAAATACGAAGCAGTGACCATCACTTGCTCTTGCGGTAACGTGATCAATACTCGCTCTACTATGGCTCACAACCTGAACCTGGACGTGTGCGGCAAATGCCACCCGTTCTACACTGGTAAGCAGCGTGTTGTTGACACCGGTGGCCGTGTTGATCGCTTCAACAAGCGTTTCAGCCTGCCGACCAGCAAGAAATAAGATTTGTTTGTCGTCGACTCTTACGGGAGTCGGCTACAAGAAAAAACCCAGCTTCGGCTGGGTTTTTTTGTTTCTGGCTTCAGTATTCCCAGGTATCGGGATTGATGCCCATCTCACGCATGATCTTCTTCGCTTCTTCGGGGATCTCATCACTACGTTCTTTGCGCAGATCAACATCGTCCGGCAGCGGCTGACCGGTGAAGGCATGCAAAAAGGCTTCGCACAGCAGTTCACTGTTGGTGGCATGACGCAGGTTATTCACCTGACGACGGGTGCGTTCATCCGTTAAAATTTTCAGCACTTTCAGCGGGATAGATACAGTAATCTTTTTAACCTGCTCGCTCTTCTTACCGTGTTCAGCGTAAGGGCTGATATATTCGCCGTTCCATTCAGCCATGGGTTACCTTAATCAATAAAAGTGGAATGTGGGGAAATCCGTTGATTATGCCCGATTTCTTGGTGCCTGACCCCTGAAAATGCAGGTTTTATGCTTAAACATCACTTTCCAGGAGAAAGCGCGCTGAACACCAGGCGATGACGCGTAATTTTAGCGGGTATTAATGCTTTGCTCAATCTATACGCAAAGACATTTAGATGTCCAGATGTATTGACGTCTATCGTCGGAATGCTATCCTGTTGCCTCTTCTTTTTACTCTTCAGGAACAGTAAGCACCATGACGCGTAAACAGGCAACCATCGCAGTGCGCAGCGGTTTGAATGATGACGAGCAATATGGCTGCGTTGTCCCACCGATTCACCTCTCCAGCACCTATAACTTTCTCGACTTCAACCAGCCACGCGCCCATGACTACTCCCGTCGCGGTAACCCGACGCGTGACGTGGTACAACGCGCGCTGGCAGAACTGGAAGGTGGCGCAGGCGCGGTATTAACCAATACCGGCATGTCAGCGATTCATCTGGTGACGACGGTGTTCCTGAAGCCGGGTGACTTGCTGGTGGCACCGCACGATTGCTATGGCGGCAGCTATCGTCTGTTCGACAGCCTGAGTAAACGCGGTGCGTACCGGGTGAAGTTTGTCGACCAGGGCGATAAAGCGGCATTGCAGGCGGCACTAGCGGAAAAACCGCAGCTGGTGCTGGTCGAAAGCCCCAGCAATCCTTTATTACGCGTGGTGGATATCGCCGCAATTTGTCAGGCAGCACGTGAAGCGGGTGCCATCAGCGTGGTGGATAACACCTTCCTCAGCCCGGCACTGCAAAATCCACTGGCGCTGGGTGCCGACCTGGTGATTCACTCCTGCACCAAATACCTGAACGGCCACTCCGATGTGGTGGCAGGTGCGGTGATTGCTAAAGATCCGGCGCTGGCGACTGATCTCGCCTGGTGGGCCAACAATATTGGCGTGACCGGTGCGGCCTTTGACAGCTATCTGCTGCTGCGTGGCTTGCGCACTCTCGGCCCACGCATGGCGGCAGCACAGCGCAATGCGCTGGCGATTGTTGATTACCTAAAGCAACAACCACTGGTCAAAAAACTGTATCATCCTTCCCTGCCGGAAAATGCCGGTCACGAGTATGCGGTACGTCAACAGCGCGGCTTTGGTGCCATGTTAAGTTTTGAGCTGGACGCCGACGAAGCGCGCTTGCGCCGTTTCCTCAAAGCGTTGCAGCTGTTCACGCTGGCAGAGTCTCTGGGCGGTGTTGAAAGTCTGATTTCGCACACCGCAACCATGACGCATGCCGGCATGTCGGCTGAAGCACGTGCCGCAGCGGGAATTTCCGAAACGTTGCTACGTATTTCTGTCGGAATTGAAGATCACGAAGATTTAATCGCCGATCTGGATAATGCATTCAGGATCGCAGCCGAGGGGTAACCATGACGATTTCAGCAGGCGCGGGAACGCCGACCAGTAAGCAGTTGCATAAATTTGGTGGCAGTAGCCTGGCCGATACCCGTTGCTATCAACGCGTTGCCAGCATCATGGCGGATTACAGCCAGCCGGGCGATTTGATGGTGGTCTCTGCTGCAGGCAGTACCACCAACCAACTGATCAGCTGGCTCAAGCTGAGCCAAAGCGATCGGTTGTCTGCGCATCAGGTGCAACAGGCGTTACGACGTTTCCACAGCGAGCTGATTGCTTCACTGTTACCGGCTGAAATCGCAGAACCCCTCACTGCGACCTTTATTCGTGATCTGGAAAAACTGGCAGCGTTGCTGGATGGCACCATTACTGATGCGGTGTACGCTGAGGTGGTTGGACATGGTGAACTCTGGTCGGCGCGACTGATGGCGGCGGTGCTGAGCCAGCGTGATATTGAAGCCGTATGGCTGGATGCACGTGATTTCCTGCGTGCTGAACGCGCCGCACAGCCGCAGGTTGATGAAGGCAAATCCTGGCCGCTGTTGCAGGCATTGCTGACGCAGCATCCACATAAGCGCCTGGTGGTGACCGGTTTCATCAGCCGCAACGATGCCGGTGAAACCGTGTTGCTGGGTCGTAACGGCTCAGACTACTCAGCTACGCAGATTGGTGCGCTGGCGGGTGTCGGACGCGTCACCATCTGGAGCGACGTGGCGGGGGTGTATAGCGCTGACCCACGTAAAGTATCGGATGCTTGCCTGCTGCCGTTGCTGCGTCTGGATGAGGCGAGCGAACTGGCGCGACTCGCCGCACCTGTGTTGCATACCCGTACCTTGCAGCCGGTGTCGAACAGCGATATCGACCTGCAACTGCGTTGCAGCTATCAGCCGGAACAGGGTTCGACGCGCATTGAGCGTGTACTGGCCTCGGGCACGGGCGCGCGTATTGTGACCAGTCATGATGATGTCTGCCTGATTGAGATCCAGATTCCTAATAATCACGATTTCGCCATTCTGAACAAAGAAATTGATCTGCTGCTGAAGCGCGCGCAGTTGCGCCCATTGGCAGTGGGCACCCATCCTGACCGTCAGTTGCTGCAACTGTGTTACACCTCAGAAGTGGTGAACAGCGCCTTTAACCTGTTGCAGGACGCGGCGTTACCGGGCCATCTGCAACTGCGCGATGGCTTAGCGTTGGTGGCGTTGGTAGGGGCGGGTGTCACGCGTAACCCACTGCACAGCCATCGCTTCTGGCAGCAAATTAAAGACCAGCCGGTCGAGTTTGTCTGGCAGTCAGAAGAACATATCAGCATCGTGGCGGTGCTGCGTGTCGGTCCGACCCAACATGTGATTCAGGGGCTGCACCAGTCACTGTTTCGTGCCGAAAAACGTATTGGTCTGATGCTGTTCGGCAAAGGCAATATCGGCTCTCGCTGGCTGGAGCTGTTTGCGCGGGAGCAGGAGACGCTGTCGGCACGTACTGGATTTGAATTTGTGCTGGCCGGTGTGGCAGACAGTCGCCGTAGTCTGTTGAGTTACGACGGCCTTGATGCCAGCCGTGCTCTGGCCTTCTTTGATGATGAAGCCGAAGAGCGCGATGAAGAATCATTGTTCCTGTGGATGTGCGCACACCCGTTTGATGATTTAGTGGTGCTGGACGTGACTGCCAGTGAGCCGCTGGCGCAGCAGTACCTGGATTTCGCCAGCCACGGCTTCCACGTTATCAGTGCCAACAAGGTGGCCGGTGCGTCGAACAGCCAGAGCTGGCGGCAGATTCGTGATGCCTTTACCAAAACCGGTCGTCATTGGTTGTATAACGCCACCGTCGGCGCAGGCTTGCCGGTAAACCATACGGTGCGGGATTTGCGCGAAAGCGGCGATTCGATTCTGGCCATCAGCGGCATCTTCTCCGGGACACTCTCCTGGCTGTTTTTGCAGTTTGACGGCACCGTGCCGTTTACCGAACTGGTGGATCAGGCGTGGCAGCAGGGGCTAACTGAACCTGATCCGCGTGTTGATCTCTCCGGTCAGGACGTAATGCGTAAGCTGGTGATTCTGGCACGTGAAGCGGGCTACAACATCGAACCGGATCAGGTGCGCGTGGAGTCGCTGGTGCCCGTCAGTTGTGAGGGTGAATCGATCGATCACTTCTTTGAGAACGCTGATGAGCTGAATGATCAGATGGTCCAGCGGCTGGAAGCGGCACAGGAGATGGGGCTGGTGCTGCGTTATGTGGCGCGTTTTGATGCCAACGGCAAAGCCCGTGTCGGTGTGGAAGCGGTGCGCCCGGAACACCCGCTGGCGGCGCTGTTGCCGTGCGATAACGTGTTCGCCATTGAAAGCCGCTGGTATCGTGACAACCCGTTGGTGATTCGTGGGCCAGGTGCCGGGCGTGATGTGACCGCCGGAGCCATCCAGTCGGACATTAACCGCCTCGCACAACTGCTGTAACCTCCCTCATTATGCAGACGGTGCCAAGCCGTCTGCATTCTTCATCTTCTCCGCGCGATCATGAAACACCTTCATGTTGGTTGAATATTTGTCACGCCCGGACATTAATTTTCTGTTGACGCCTGAGCGCGGATCGTTCATTTTGTGCATCTGGACGTCTAAACGTATGGATGTTCGCAAACCGCAAATAATCGATGTGTATAGATGAGGTAACAGGATGAGTTTCTTTCATGCCAATCAGCGCGAAGCGCTGAATCAAAGCCTGGCTGAGCTGAACGGGCAAATTAATGTCTCTTTTGAGTTTTTCCCGCCACGTACCAGTGAAATGGAAGAAACCCTGTGGAATTCTATCGACCGTCTTAGCAGCCTGAAGCCGAAATTTGTTTCGGTCACCTATGGTGCCAACTCTGGCGAGCGTGACCGTACCCATAGCATTATCAAAGGCATCAAAGAACGCACCGGTCTGGAAGCGGCCCCTCATCTGACCTGCATTGACGCCACCCGTGATGAACTGCGCACCATTGCACGTGACTACTGGGATAGCGGCATTCGTCATATCGTGGCGTTGCGCGGCGATTTACCGCCGGGAGCTGGCAAGCCGGATATGTACGGTTCCGATCTGGTTGAACTGCTGAAAGAGGTGGGGGATTTCGACATCTCCGTGGCGGCTTACCCTGAAGTCCATCCGGAAGCAAAAAGCGCGCAGGCGGATCTGATCAACCTGAAGCGCAAGATTGATGCCGGTGCGAACCGCGCCATTACGCAGTTTTTCTTCGACGTCGAAAGCTACCTGCGTTTCCGCGATCGTTGTGTGGCGACCGGTATCGACGTGGAAATCGTGCCAGGCATTCTGCCGGTATCTAACTTCAAGCAGCTGCAACGCTTTGCCACCATGACGAACGTGCGCGTACCTGGCTGGATGAACGCCATGTTTGCAGGTCTGGATGACGACGCGGAAACGCGCAAAATGGTGGGTGCTAACATTGCGATGGATATGGTGAAGATCCTGTCGCGTGAAGGCGTGAAAGATTTTCACTTCTACACCCTGAACCGTGCGGAGATGAGCTACGCGATTTGTCACACGTTGGGTGTACGTCCGGGCGTTGCAGTCTGAGGCAACATTACTGAATAAAACTTAAAGGGGCCACGGCCCCTTTTTGCATTGTTAAAAACCTGCGCGATAAATCGCGTCGCTACCAGTCAGTGCAGAGACAAGGGGCACCATGCCCCTTGAGCGCACTAACCGGTATTACGCATACCCGCTGCAACACCGGCGATGGTCACCATCAGCGCCTGTTCTACGCGCGCATCCGGCTCATCACCGCGTTGTTCCTGCTCTCGTGAACGATGCAGCAATTCAGCCTGCAACACGTTCAGCGGGTCGGTGTAGACGTTACGCAGCGCGATGGATTCGGCAATCCACGGTTGATCCGCCATCAGATGGGCATCGTTGGCGATGGTCAGCACCGCTTTGATATCCGCGTCTAACTGGTCACGCAATTGCTGGCCCAGTGGCCACAAAGATTTATCCACCAGACGCTGATCGTAATATTCCGCCAGCCACAGGTCAGCTTTCGAGAACACCATTTCCAGCATACCGAGACGGGTGGAGAAGAATGGCCAGTCACGGCACATGGTTTCCAGCTGATCCTGGTGGCCTTGCTCCATCGCTTTCTGGATTGCCGCACCGGCACCCAGCCACGCGGGCAACATCAGGCGGTTTTGCGTCCAGGCAAAGATCCACGGAATCGCACGCAGCGATTCTACGCCACCCGAGGCACGGCGTTTTGCCGGACGTGAACCGAGTGGCAGTTTGCCCAGTTCCTGTTCCGGCGTTGCGGAACGGAAATACGGCACGAAATCAGGATTCTCACGCACATAGCCACGGTACATCGCACAGGAGTGAGCTGACAGACCATCCATGATGTCGCACCATTCGCTTTTCGGCTCTGGTGGTGGCATCAGGTTGGCTTCGAGAATGGCACCGGTGTACAACGACAAGCTGGCGATAGTCACTTCCGGCAGGCCGTATTTGAAGCGAATCATCTCACCCTGTTCCGTCACGCGCAGGCCGCCTTTCAGGCTTCCCGGCGGTTGCGACAGCAGCGCTGCGTGCGCTGGTGCACCACCACGGCCAATGGAGCCGCCACGTCCATGGAACAGCGTCAGGGCGATACCGGCTTTTTCACAGGTCTTGATCAACGCGTCCTGCGCCTGATACTGCGCCCAGCTCGCCGCCATCACACCGGCATCTTTCGCGGAGTCAGAATAGCCAATCATCACCATCTGCTTGCCCTGAATAAAGCCACGATACCAGTCGATGCCCAGCAGCTGGCTCATCACGTCGTTGGCGTTGTTCAGGTCATCGAGCGTTTCAAACAGCGGTGCCACCGGCATGGCGTAGGTGATACCGGCTTCTTTCAGCAGCAGATGGACCGCCAGTACATCGGATGGCACTTTTGCCATGGAGATGACATAAGCGGCAATCGAGCCTTGCGGGGCTTCGGCTGCCACTTTACAGGTATCCAGCACTTCGCGGGTGTTATCGCTCGGCTCCCACTGACGCGGCAGCAGCGGGCGTTTAGAATTCAGTTCACGGATCAGGAATGCCTGTTTGTCGGCTTCTGACCAGCTTTCGTAATCACCGAGACCGAGATAGCGTGTCACTTCGGCAATCGCTTCAGTATGGCGGGTGCTCTCCTGACGCAGGTCGATACGCACCAGCGGCACACCAAAGCACTTCACGCGACGCAGCGTATCCAGCAGCTGACCATTGGCGATGATGCCCATATCGCATTGTTGCAGTGACTGATAGATGGCAAACAGCGGCTGCCACAGCTGATCGTTGGATACCAGCAGATCCGCCGGACGCGGCAGACGTTCGCCTTTCAGACGACGCTCCAGGAAGGCCTGGGTGCTCATCAACTGGCCGCGGATGCGTTTCAGAATCACACGGTAAGGTTCCAGCGCTTCCGGGTCGCCACACAGTTCACGCACTTCGTCGCTGCACTCGGACATCGACAACTCAGAAATCAGCACGCCGATATCGCGCAGGAACAGATCGGCGGCTTTCCAGCGGCCCAGTTGCATCGCCTGTCGTGTGATGCTGGCGGTGACGTTCGGGTTGCCGTCGCGGTCGCCGCCCATCCAGGAGGTAAACTGCACAGGGACAAAATCTACTGGCAGTTGCATACCAAAGGTTTCTTCAACCTGCTCGTTCAGTTCGCGCAGGAACGCCGGTACGCCTTCCCACAGGCTGTTTTCCACCACGGCAAAGCCCCATTTGGCTTCATCAACCGGGGTCGGACGATATTTACGAATTTCATCGGTGTGCCAGGCTTGGGCAACCAGTTGGCGCAGACGGCGCATCACATGGTTGTATTCATATTCGGTGATATCGCTATGGTCGAGCTGTTGCAGGCAGCTATTCACCTCAACCAGTTTGTGAATCAGCGTACGGCGGGTGATCTCGGTCGGGTGTGCGGTCAGCACCAGTTCCAACGACAGCGATTCAATCGCCGCGCGGATATCGCTTTCATTCAGGTCTTTCTGCTGCTTCAGGCGATCGAAGGTGCTTTTCAGCAGCTCCGGGTGGTTGGCACCTTCACCACTGCGCGCAATGGTCTGATACTGTTCCGCCACGTTGGTAAGATTCAGGAACTGACTGAATGCGCGTGCCACCGGCAGCAACTCGTCATTGGACAGGTTTTGCAGTGTCGACAGCAGTTCCTTACGATGAGTGTCATTTCCGGCACGGGATGACTTAGAGAGCTTGCGGATGGTCTCCACCTTATCGAGGATGTTCTCTCCCAGTGCATCCTTTATCGTATCCCCGAGCAGTTTGCCGAGCATACTGACATTACTTCGCATTGCGGAATATTGTTCGTTCATGTGACCCTGACACCCTTATCGTCTTTTTAATTCATATACCCAACGGGCATAACTTCGTCTTTTATCTAGCCACGTATCGCTCTGTTCGTCAATTGCCTTAAACTGACGAAATTTCGCTGCTAAATGTTGGAAATTCAAAGAATTTAACGGGAGCGAAGCGAGATAAGTTATTCTTATTATCAAATCCCGAACATTGACGGGGCATTTTGCTGATTAAACAGTGAAATGCCCCATCGATTACTCATCAGTGGCAAAAATGATGAACAACCTGCGTGATAAGCGCATGAGTCGGCTTAATAAATGCGGTATCAATAAACTCATCTGGTTGATGGGCCTGATTGATAGAACCTGGACCTAACACCAGCGTCGGGCACAGTTGCTGAATAAACGGCGCTTCGGTGCAGTAGTTCACCACTTCTGTCGGCGTGCCCAGCAGTTTCTCTACCACTTTTACCAGTTCATGGTCGACCGGGCACTCATAACCCGGAATCGGTGGATGCAGCTCGCCGACGGTTAAACGACCCGGCCAACGCTCACTCACCGGGGCCAGCGCGTCATTCAGCAGGCCATCCAGATCGCTCAGGGTTAATCCCGGCAGCGGACGAATATCCATATGCAGTTCGCAGCAGGCACAAATGCGGTTTGCCGCGTCACCACCGTGAATATGACCAAAGTTCATGGTCGGGTAAGGAATGGCGAAACCGTCGTGGTTATAACGCGTTTTCAGCGTATTACGCAGCTGCATCAATTGGGTGATGGATTCATGCATCAGTTCGATGGCGTTCACACCGCGTGATGGATCGCTGGAGTGGCCTGATTGCCCCTGAATACGAATCACATTGGAGAGATGACCTTTGTGTGCGCGTACCGGTTTCAGCGACGTCGGTTCGCCGATGATGGCGCAATCCGGCCGCAGCTGGGTAGATTCAGCAAAATACTTCGCACCCGCCATCGTCGTTTCTTCATCGGCGGTGGCGAGAATGTAGAGCGGTTTGCTCAGTTTGGTCACGTCAACGTCACGCAGTGCATCCAGAATGAAGGCAAAGAAGCCTTTCATATCTGCCGTACCTAAACCGTAAAGCTTGTTGTCGTGTTCAGTCAGGGTAAAGGGATCGCGCGTCCAGCGGCCATCATCGAACGGCACAGTATCGGTGTGACCTGCCAGTAATAAGCCACCTGCACCTGAACCCGTGCGCGCCAGCAGGTTAAATTTATGCCGTGTACCGGGTACGGGTTGCACTTCAGTATCGAAGCCCAGATCGCGAAACCAACCTGCCAGCAAATTGATTAAAGTTTCATTGCTCTGATCCAGCGCGGCATCGGTGGCACTGATTGATGGTGTGGCAATCAGCTGGCGGTAGAGTTCGATAAAAGGTGGTAATTTTGTCTTCACTGTTGACGGTCCTTGGGTTAGGATGTATCAATATTCATGCATTAATAGTGAATAAAAATACATTAACGTCGTCTGCATGTGAACAGTAAATCGCTGCAAACGGCATCGTGGGCAACGGGGCAAGGCCGCGACCCGGAACGTGTGACTGTAATAAGGTATACAGCCTGATGTTGAATACGCTGATCGTTGGTGCCAGTGGTTACGCTGGCGTAGAGCTTGCCACCTACCTGAATCGCCATCCGCATATGAACATAACCGCTTTAGCGGTTTCAGCGCAAAGCCCGGATGCCGGAAAGTTACTTTCAGACCTGCATCCGCAGTTGAAAGGTATTGTCGACCTGCCGTTACAGCCGCTGAGCGATGCCGCTGAGTGGGCAGATAAAGTCGATGTGGTATTTCTCGCCACGGCGCACGAAGTTAGCCACGACCTGGCACCGGAATTCCTGAAAGCCGGTTGCGTGGTGTTTGACCTCTCCGGTGCGTTCCGCGTTAACGACGACGCGTTCTACACCCAATATTACGGTTTCACCCATCAGCATGGCGACTGGCTGGACAAAGCGGTTTACGGCCTGGCGGAATGGCAGCACGAAAAAATTAAAGAAGCCCAGCTGGTGGCGGTGCCGGGATGCTACCCGACAGCCTCACAGCTGGCGTTGAAACCGCTGGTGGAAGCGGGCCTGCTGAATCAGGACCAGTGGCCAGTGATCAACGCGACCAGTGGCGTCAGTGGTGCCGGACGTAAAGCCAGCGTCACGACCAGTTTCTGTGAAGTCAGCCTGCAACCCTATGGCATCTTCAACCATCGCCACCATCCGGAAATTGTTGCCCATCTTGGTACGCCGGTGATCTTTACGCCGCATCTGGGCAACTTCCCGCGCGGTATTCTCGCCACCGTCACCTGCCGCCTGAAACCGGGCGTCAGTGAACATGATGTGGCCGAAGCCTTCCATAACGCCTACCACGACAAACCGCTGGTACGTCTGTATAAGAAAGGTGTGCCGGCGCTGAAAGGCGTGGTAGGTCTGCCGTTCTGCGATATTGGTTTTGCCGTGCAGGGTGAGCACCTGATTGTGGTTGCCGCAGAAGATAACCTGCTGAAAGGTGCTTCTTCGCAGGCGGTGCAGTGTCTGAATATTCGTTTCGGCTTCCCCGAAACGCTGTCTCTGATTTAAAGGGCGAGTAAGTAAACCATGAGCAATCCTCTGATTATTAAACTGGGTGGCGTCCTGCTGGATAGTGAAGAAGCGCTGGCCCGTCTGTTTGATGCGCTGCTGGCGTATCGCACCGAATATCAGCGTCCGCTGATTATTGTGCACGGCGGCGGCTGCCTGGTGGATGAGCTGATGAAGAAGCTCGCGCTGCCGGTGAAAAAGAAGAACGGTTTGCGCGTGACGCCAGCCGATCAGATTGACATTATTACCGGCGCCCTGGCCGGTACGGCGAACAAAACCTTGCTTGCCTGGGCGAAGAAATATGGCATCAACGCGGTGGGTCTGTGCCTGGGTGATGCGGGTCTGGTGAATGTGGCGCAGTTTGATGAAGAACTGGGCCATGTCGGTAACGCCACTCCGGGCAATCCGGCCCTGGTTAACACGCTGTTGGGTGCGGGTTATATGCCGGTGATCAGCTCAATCGGTATTACGGATAGCGGCGATCTGATGAACGTCAACGCAGACCAGGCGGCTACCGCGCTGGCGGCGACTATCGGTGCCGATCTGGTGCTGCTGTCCGACGTCAGTGGCATTCTCGATGGTAAAGGTCAGCGCATCGCTGAAATGACCGCCGAGAAAGCGGAACAACTGATCGCCCAGGGCATTATTACCGATGGCATGATTGTTAAAGTTAACGCGGCGCTGGACGCGGCACGTACCCTGGGTCGCCCGGTGGATATTGCCAGCTGGCGTCATGCTGAACAGTTGCCAACCCTTTTCAACGGCGTGTCGATTGGCACCCGGATTCTCGCTTAACGATACTGATTCAAGGATTACGAAATGCAAACGCAAGGCATCAAAAAAATTGTTCTGGCTTACTCCGGTGGCCTTGATACGTCTGCCATCATTCCATGGCTGAAAGAGAACTACGGCGGCTGTGAAGTGGTCGCGTTCGTGGCAAACATCGGTCAGGATCCGGCCGATCTGGAAGGCGTTGAGAAGAAAGCGCTGCAATCCGGTGCCTCTGAGTGCCACGTGGTTGACCTGCGTGAAGAGTTCATCAGCGACTACGTTTACCCGGTATTGCAGACCGGTGCGCTGTACGAAGGCACCTACCTGCTGGGTACGTCAATGGCGCGTCCGATTATCGCCAAAGCCCAGGTTGAGCTGGCGCTGAAAGTGGGCGCGGATGCCCTGTGCCATGGCGCAACTGGTAAAGGTAACGATCAGGTACGTTTCGAAACCACCTACACCGCACTGGCACCGCAGCTGAAAGTGGTCGCTCCGTGGCGTGAATGGAACCTGCGTTCACGTGAAGCGCTGCTCGATTACCTGAAAGAGCGCAACATCCCGACCACCGCGTCACTGGAAAAAATCTACAGCCGTGACGAAAACGCCTGGCATATCTCTACCGAAGGTGGCGTGCTGGAAAGCCCGTGGAACGCACCGAACAAAGATTGCTGGGTGTGGACCGTCGATCCGCTGGAAGCACCGGATCAGCCGGAAAACGTCACCGTGACCGTTGAGAAAGGCCGCGTGGTTGGCGTGAACGGCGAGAAACTGAGTCCGTTCGCCTGCCTGGAAAAACTGAACGTGCTGGGTGCGAAACACGGCGTGGGTCGTATCGACATCGTGGAAAACCGTCTGGTCGGTATCAAATCTCGTGGTTGCTATGAAACCCCGGGCGGCACCATTATGGTCAACGCGCTGCGTGCGGTTGAGCAGCTGGTACTGGATCGCGACAGCTTCAAATGGCGTGAGCAGTTGGGCCAGGAGATGTCATACGTGGTGTACGACGGTCGCTGGTTTGCGCCGCTGCGTCAGTCCATCCAGGCGGCAGCGGAGTCACTGGCTGAGCTGGTGAACGGCGAAGTGGTGCTGCAACTCTACAAAGGCCAGGCGACTGCGATCCAGAAGAAATCGGTCAACAGCCTGTACTCAGAGGAGTTTGCGACCTTCGGCGAAGACGAAGTGTACGATCACCGTCACGCGGGTGGCTTTATCCGTCTGTTCTCGCTCTCTTCACGTATCCGTGCATTGAACGAGCAGAAGAAGTAATTCCGCGCGAACAACATCGTTTTAAGGGCGGCTACGGGCCGCCCTTTGTTTAACCGTATTCAGGAGTATTCAGATGGCACTTTGGGGTGGACGCTTTACCCAGGCAGCAGACCAACGCTTCAAACAATTCAATGATTCGCTGCGTTTCGACTATCGCCTGGCGGAGCAGGACATCATCGGTTCTGTCGCCTGGTCAAAAGCGCTGGTGACGGTTAATGTCCTGAGCAGCGACGAGCAGCAGCAACTGGAGGCGGCGCTGAATGCGTTGCTGGCTGAAGTGCGTGCCAATCCTGAGCAGATTCTGCAAAGCGATGCCGAAGATATCCACAGCTGGGTAGAAGGTAAGCTGATCGACAAAGTCGGCGCGCTGGGTAAAAAGCTGCATACCGGGCGTAGCCGTAACGACCAGGTCGCGACCGATCTGAAACTGTGGTGCAAAGAGCAAGTGGCGGTATTGCTGGATGCTACGCGCGAGCTGCAAAAAGCGCTGGTTGCCACCGCCGAAGCCAATCAGGATGCGGTGATGCCGGGTTATACCCACCTGCAACGCGCTCAGCCAGTGACCTTTGCGCACTGGTGCCTGGCCTATGTTGAAATGCTGGCACGTGATGAAAGCCGTTTGCAGGATACGCTGAAGCGTATCGACGTCAGCCCACTGGGTTGCGGCGCGCTGGCCGGTACTGCTTACGAAATCGATCGTCAGCAGCTGGCGGGCTGGTTAGGTTTCGCCTCTGCCACCCGTAACAGCCTCGATACCGTATCTGACCGCGATCACGTGCTGGAGCTGCTGTCTGATGCTTCTATCGGCATGGTGCATCTGTCGCGCTTTGCCGAAGACATGATTTTCTTCAACACTGGCGAAGCGGGCTTTGTCGAGTTGTCGGATAAAGTGACTTCCGGTTCCTCACTGATGCCGCAGAAGAAAAACCCGGACGCACTGGAGCTGATTCGTGGCAAATGTGGCCGCGTACAGGGCGCACTGACCGGCATGATGATGACGCTGAAAGGCCTGCCGCTGGCGTACAACAAAGATATGCAGGAAGACAAAGAAGGGCTGTTTGACGCGCTCGACACCTGGCTGGATTGTCTGCATATGTCGGTACTGGTGCTGGACGGCATCCAGGTGAAACGTCCGCGCTGCCAGGAAGCGGCGGAGCAGGGCTATGCCAACTCTACTGAGCTGGCGGATTATCTGGTCGCCAAAGGCGTGCCATTCCGCGAAGCGCACCATATTGTCGGTGAAGCGGTGGTGGAAGCGATTAAGCAGGGTGTGGCGCTGGAAGCGTTAAGCCTGGCGCAACTGAAGCAGTTCAGCGCGACGATTGAAGATGATGTCTATCCGATTCTGTCACTGCAATCCTGCCTGGATAAACGTAATGCCCGTGGCGGCGTGGCACCGCAGCAGGTGGCACTGGCGATTCAGGAAGCGCAGCAGCGTCTGAAGTAAGCCAATAAAAAAAGCGGGCTATGTGATAGCCCGCCAACCTCTAGCTTCGGAATTTCATTTTGTTATAGGCACATCATCAAAGGGCAGGCACTCCGGCCAACTCAGTGATTTTTCAGACTGATTGCAGGTGTTACTCCGTACTCTTTCAGCCTTTTTTCATATTGCTTCAGATGGCACGTATTATTCCTGTCAGTGGCTTGATAGGGCTAATCGTTCATTGCTATTCTATCTATCGCCACGGGCTATCGTGGTTCGGAGGATATCAATGAACATTCGTGATCTGGAGTATCTGGTTTCGCTGGCGGAGCACCGTCATTTCCGCCGTGCAGCGGATGCCTGCCATGTCAGTCAGCCAACGTTGAGCGGACAAATTCGTAAGCTGGAAGATGAACTGGGCGTGATGCTGCTGGAACGCACCAGCCGTAAGGTATTGTTTACCCAGGCGGGGTTGCTGCTGGTGGATCAGGCTCGCACCGTGCTGCGCGAAGTAAAAGTGCTGAAGGAGATGGCGAGCCAGCAGGGCGAAACTATGTCCGGGCCACTGCATATTGGCCTTATCCCCACCACCGGCCCTTATCTGTTGCCGCATATTATCCCGATGCTGCATCAAACCTTTCCCAAGCTCGAAATGTATCTGCACGAAGCGCAGACGCAGCAGCTATTGGCGCAGCTCGACAGTGGCAAGCTCGACTGTGCCATTCTGGCGCTGGTGAAGGAGAGCGAAGCCTTTATTGAGGTGCCGCTGTTTGATGAGCCGATGAAACTGGCGATCTATGAGGATCATCCGTGGCACGATCGCGATCGTGTACCGATGTCGGATCTGGCGGGTGAAAAGCTGCTGATGCTGGAAGACGGTCACTGTCTGCGCGATCAGGCGATGGGTTTCTGCTTTGAAGCCGGTGCGGATGAAGACACCCATTTCCGCGCGACCAGCCTGGAAACGCTACGCAATATGGTTGCCGCAGGAAGTGGCATCACTTTACTGCCGTCGCTGGCCGTACCCAATCAACGCGTGCGTGACGGTGTCTGCTATCTGCCTTGTTATAAGCCAGTACCGCAGCGCACCATCGCGCTGGTATATCGTCCGGGATCGCCTCTGCGCAGCCGCTATGAGCAGCTGGCAGAAGCAATTAAAACCCATATGCAGGCTTATCTCGATAACACGTTAAAACAGGCGGTTTAAGCCGTTTAATGCAGCAACGCGATAGGCTTCGGCCATCGTGGGGTAGTTAAAGGTGGTATTCACGAAATATTCAATCGTGTTGCCGCCATTTTTCTGTTCCATGATGGCCTGACCGATATGAATGATTTCGGCTGCGCGCTCACCAAAGCAATGAATACCCAGGATTTCTTTGGTTTCCCGGTGGAATAGAATCTTCAAACTACCCACATTCATACCGACAATCTGTGCACGCGCCAGGTGTTTAAACTGCGCACGTCCCACTTCATACGGTACTTTCATCGCGGTCAGCTGCTGCTCGGTTTTGCCGACTGAACTGATCTCCGGAATGGTGTAAATCCCGGTGGGGATATCTTCAATCAGATGCGCAGTTGCTTCACCTTTCATGATTGCCTGGGCAGCGATACGCCCCTGGTCGTAGGCGGCAGAGGCCAGACTCGGATAACCAATCACGTCACCGACCGCATAGATATGTGGCTGCGCCGTTTGGTACATGCTGTTGACCTTCAGCAGGCCGCGCCCATCGGCTTCCAGACCCACATTTTCCAGTGCCAGCGAATCGGTATTGCCGGTACGGCCGTTAGCGTACAGCAGGCAATCCGCTTTCACTTTTTTGCCGGATTTGAGGTGCATGATCACGCCATCGTTCACGCCTTCAATCTTCTCAAACTCTTCATTGTGACGAATCACCACGCCGCTGTTCCAGAAGTGGTAAGACAGCGAATCCGACATCTCCTGATCAAGGAACGCCAGCAGACGATCGCGGGTGTTGATCAGGTCAACCTTGACGTTCAGTCCACGGAAAATCGAGGCGTATTCACAGCCGATCACCCCGGCACCATAGATGATGACGTGGCCCGGTTCGTGGTGCAGGTTGAGAATCGAATCGGAGTCATAAATCCGTGGATGGGTGAAATCGACATCGGTCGGATGGTAGGGACGCGATCCACAGGCGATAACGAATTTCTCTGCGGTTAAGCGCTCACGGGTGCCGTCCGGTTGCTCCACTTCAATGGTGTTGGCATCAACAAAATGCGCATCGCCCTGATACAGCTCGCAACGATTGCGTTCATAGAAGCCTTGCCGCATCGCGGTTTGTTGACTGATCACGTTTTCCGTGTGGTTCAGAATATCCGCAAAGGAGGAACGCAGAAGCCGGGTATGATCACTGTAGAGGGGATTTTGATTGAACTCGATAATACGGCTGACAGCATGACGCAACGCTTTGGAGGGGATAGTGCCCCAGTGAGTACAACCGCCGCCGATGTTATGGTAGCGTTCGATCACTGCGATGCGCGCTCCCTGCTTCACCAGCCCCATGGCCGCACCTTCACCGCCCGGACCGGAGCCAATTACAATGGCATCGTAATCGTAAGACTTTTGCATACCAGTACGTCCTATGTTTCTATACATTTTTACAACGAGATTCTAACATCTCGCCGCGCACTTCTGAATTCTAACAGCGATTTTTGCCTGATTTTGACAAAGCGTGAGGTTCACAGGCGGTCACAACTTTGCACCGCTGTACGCTGAAAAGTTTGTTATAGTGCCTGCCTGATTACTCACAAGGCAGAGAGAATGGGCGTCAGAGCGCAACAAAAAGAACGTACAAGACGTTCACTGATTGAAGCCGCCTTCAGTCAGCTAAGTGCAGAAAGGAGTTTTGCCAGCCTGAGTTTACGTGAAGTTGCACGTGAAGCCGGTATTGCGCCCACCTCGTTTTATCGTCATTTCCGGGATGTGGATGAACTGGGTTTGACGATGGTTGATGAGAGCGGCCTGATGCTGCGTCAACTGATGCGTCAGGCACGCCAGCGCATTGCCAAGGGTGGCAGCATTATTAAAACTTCTGTTGCAACTTTTATGGAGTTCATCGGGAACAATCCCAACGCTTTTCGTCTCTTACTACGCGAGCGCTCCGGCACCTCGGCGGCGTTTCGTGCTGCCGTCGCACGTGAAATTCAGCACTTTATTGCCGAACTGGCAGATTACCTTGAGCTGGAAAACCGCATGCCGCGCAGTTTTACCGAAGCACAGGCAGAAGCGATGGTCACCATCGTATTCAGCGCCGGTGCGGAAGCGTTGGATGTGGATATTGAACAGCGTCGCAAGCTGGAAGATCGTCTGGTGCTACAGCTGCGGATGATCGCCAAAGGTGCTTATTACTGGTATCGCCGGGAGCAGGAACGGCTGGCGGTAACACTGGAAAAACCCGAAGAGTAATGTGATAAGGATAAAGAAATGATTGAGCAAAACCCCCGCGATAAAGGAACCCTTTTACTGGCTTTTATCACTGGTTTAGCCATCAACGGCTCCTTTTCGGTGCTGTTCAGCGCATTTGTGCCATTTTCGATTTTTCCGCTGCTCGCCCTTGGCCTGGCGGCCTGGTGCCTGCATCAGCGTTATTTGAACCGTAATATGCCGGACGGCATGCCGTCTCTGGCGGCGGCGTTTTTCCTGCTGGGGATTCTGGTCTACAGTGCGCTGGTGCGAGCGGAGTACCCGGATATTGGCTCCAACTTTATCCCTACCATTCTGATGGTAGCGTTGGTGTTCTGGATTGCGACGCGCTTTAAACGACCGAAGAACAAGAATTAAAAAAACGGGAACCTCAGGGTTCCCGTTTTTAGTTATGCTTTGCGTGTTAGCAGTACGCCACTTTCCATATGATGGGTATAGGGGAACTGATCAAACAACGCCAGACGTGTAACCTCATGGGTTTCCGCCAGGGTTGCGAGGTTGTCGCACAGCGTCTGCGGATTGCACGAGATATAGAGGATACGAGGGTAAGCCTGCACCATTTTCACCGTTTCGGCATCCAGCCCGCTACGCGGCGGATCGACGAAAATGGTTTCACATTGATAGCTTTGCAGGTCAATGCCTTCCAGTCGGTTAAAGCTGCGCACGCCATTCATCGCCTGGGTGAACTCCTCCGCTGCCATACGGATAATTTGCACATTATTAATGTGGTTGGCAGCGATGTTGAACTGCGCGGCAGCCACCGAGGGTTTGGCGATTTCGGTGGCTAATACGCGGCGGAAATTACGCGCCAGCGCCAGTGAAAAGTTCCCGTTACCACAATACAGTTCCAGCAGATCGCCACGCGCGTTTTGCGTGACGTCCAGCGCCCACTCCAGCATCTGAATGTTCATCGCGGCATTGGGTTGGGTGAAACTGTTCTCCACCTGGCGATAAATGATCTCTTTGCCTGCTACCGGCAGGCACTCATCAATGTAATCGCGATCGAGACAGATTTTGGTTTTGGTGGCGCGGCCAATCAGCTGGACATCAAACCCTTCGGCGCGTAATGCATCACGTAACGCGCTGGCCGCCAGCTGCCACTCCTCTTCCAGCTTGCGGTGGTAGAGCAGGGAAATGACAATCTGATTGCTCAGGGTCGACAGGTAATCGATCTGGAACAATTTATGACGCAGTGCGCGGTTATTACGGATCGCGTTGATCATTTTAGGCATCAGTTGGTTGATCAACTCGCTGGCCGCCGGAAATTGATCGACGCGAATGCGCTGTTTGGTCTGCTGATCAAAGATGATGTGATACAGATCGTCGCCATCATGCCAGATGCGGAATTCGGCACGCATACGATAGTGACTGACCGGTGAACGAAACACCTCCACCTCTGGCGCAGCAAACGGTGCCATCATTGCCTGTAAACGGCTGACTTTTTCCGCCAGTTGCGCGTCATATTGTTCAATCGGGAGCTGTTCGGGTGTCATCTTCAATCCTGGTAATAAGCCTGCTTGCCGGGCGATTGTAGGCATTCAATGGCTGATGTCCAGCCTTGTGCAAAAGAAGATGGCTGGAAGTCTGGATTTCTGGCCTTCTTATCCGTAGACTGCGACGGCCGGCCTCCTTGAGTTAAAAGGGAATCCAGTGCGAATCTGGAGCTGACGCGCAGCGGTAAAGAATGTCGTGGTGATTGCTGATGCAGACACTGTCCTGTGGGATGGGAAGTCTTCACCATTTATGATTCTCAGCCCGAAGACCTGCCGGTGTGACGTCGCAATTCGTACGGTCATCGCGTGCTATCGATCGTATGCCTGCGGCATCCTGCTTTGTCTTTTGGATGCTATAACAATGAAAAAAACACATGCTTCGCTGTTTGCCTTCAGTGCAACGGCGATGTCCCTCTGGGCGCAATTTGGCTATGCCCAGCAGGATGATGATACGCAAATCGTTACCGCTAACCGTTTTTCACAGCCAGTTTCTTCCGTGCTGGCACCCACGACCGTTGTTACCCGCGAAGAGATTGACCGCTGGCAGGCAAAAAGCCTCACCGATGTAATGCGTCGCCTGCCGGGCGTCGACATTGCGCAAAACGGTGGCATGGGTCAAAGCAGCTCCATGTTTATTCGTGGCACCAACTCCAATCACGTCTTGATTCTGATTGACGGTATTCGTCTGAATCAGGCGGGGATTTCCGGTTCGTCCGATCTCAGCCAGATTCCTCTCTCGCTGGTACAGCGCATCGAATATATTCGTGGTGCGCGTTCGGCGGTGTATGGTTCTGACGCCATTGGCGGCGTGGTAAACATTATCACTGGCCGGGATAAAAACGGCACCACGCTGACGGCTGGCGTTGGGTCCAAAGGCTACCAGAGCTACGATGGCTCGACTCAGCAGAAACTGGGCGATGCCACTAAGCTGACGCTGGCGGGCAACTATACCTACACCAAAGGCTATGATGTGGTGGCAAACCTGCCCGACATCTACGGCGATCCGGCACAGAAGGATCGCGACGGTTTTATGAGCAAAACCCTGTATGGCTCGCTGGAGCATCAGTTTAGTGACCAGTTCAGCGGCTTTGTGCGTGGCTATGGTTTTGACAACCGTACGGCTTATGATGGCTATCCCACGTATGTGGAACCCAACACCTTTGTCGATACCCGTCAGCTTTACAGCCAGACCTGGGATACCGGACTGCGTTTCAATCAAGGCATCTATTCTTCACAGTTGATCGCCAGTTACAGCCATACCAAGGATTACAACTACAGCCCGCAGCTTGGCAAGTATGATGCCACGGCGTCGCTGAATGATGTCCAGCAATACAACCTGCAATGGGGCAACTCGGTGCAGGTCGGCCATGGTACGGTGAGCGGTGGTGTTGACTGGCAGAAACAAACCTCAGAACCCGGCACCAATTCCACTGTGGAAGGCCAGGAACAACGTAACACCGGTATCTACGCCACCGCTCAGCAGCAGTTTGGCAGCGTGACGCTGGAAGGCGCAGTGCGCGGTGATGACAACAATGCGTTTGGCTGGCACAACACCTGGCAGAGCAGCGCCGCCTGGGAATTTGTTGATGGCTATCGTGTGTTTGCCTCTTACGCAACTGCCTATAAAGCCCCGAACCTGGCTCAGCTTTATAGCCAGACTTATGGCAACCCGAACCTGAAGCCGGAAGAAAGCAAGCAGTGGGAAAGCGGTTTTGAAGGCTTAACCGGGCCGGTGAACTGGCGTGTGTCGGGCTATCGCAATGACATCGATAATCTGATTGATAGCGATCCGAGCACTTATGTTTACTACAACATCGACAAAGCGCGTATTAAAGGTGTGGAAGCCACGGCGTCTTTCGATACTGGTCCACTGAGTCATACGGTTTCTTATGACTATGTAGACGCGCGTGATGCTGAGACCAATCAGCAATTGTTGCGCCGTGCGAAGCAGCAGGTGAAATACCAGCTCGACTGGACGGTATTCAATTTTGACTGGTCCATTACTTATCACTACCTTGGTGAGCGTTATGACAACGATTACAACCATTCCTATACTACGCAGCGCGTTAAATTGGGCGGCGTAAGTTTATGGGATCTGGCGGTATCGTATCCGGTCACCTCTCAGCTCACCGTTCGTGGTAGAATTGCCAACCTGTTCGATAAAGACTACGAGACAGTGTATGGCTACCAAACTCCAGGAACGGAGTACTACCTCAGCGCCAGCTACAGCTTCTGATCTGCGTCCCACCGTGCTGGTTTTTGACTCCGGCGTCGGTGGGCTCTCCGTCTATGAGGAGATTCGACAATTGTTGCCGAATCTCCATTATCTCTACGCCTTCGACAATGAAGGTTTTCCTTACGGTGAAAAAACCGAAACCTATATTGTCGATCGCGTTGTTTCGATCGTCGAAGCGATTACGCGGCATTTTCCCCTGGCGATGGTGGTGATTGCCTGTAACTCGGCCAGTACGGTCTCTTTACCTGCACTGCGTGCGAAGTTTGACTTCCCGGTGGTCGGTGTGGTGCCAGCCATTAAACCCGCAGCACGCTTAACGCGTAATGGGGTGGTGGGGCTACTGGCGACACGTGGTACGGTGAAACGTCCTTATACCCATGAACTGGTGGCGCAATTCGCCCGCGAATGCCAAATCAAGATGCTAGGCTCGGCTGAGCTGGTAGAACTGGCCGAGGCGAAGCTACACGGTGAAGAGGTGCTGCTGGATGATGTGCGTCGTGTGGTGCAACCCTGGCTCCGGATGAAGGAGCCACCGGATACAGTGGTGTTGGGCTGTACCCATTTTCCGTTGCTGCGTGACGAGTTGCAGCTGGTGCTGCCGGAAGGAACGCGGCTGGTGGATTCCGGTGCGGCGATTGCGCGTCGTACTGCATGGTTGTTGGAACATGCCGCCCCTGTAGCGCTTTCTGATGCACCTAACATGGCTTTTTGTACGCGGATGGATGAAGAAGTGCTGCAATTATCGCCGGTTCTACAGCGTTATGGCTTCCCATTGATGGAAAAACTGGCGCTTTTGTGATGTTTCGTTGAAAAAAACAGCACTCAGAAATTAATTTGCATTTAGCGCTTGTCAGCCTGAAAGAACTCCCTATAATGCGCCTCCACTGACACGGAACAACGGCTTACGAAGTGATGTGTTGGCAAGGTGGCCTTAAGTGGCAACCTTCAGAAAAGCAAAAATAAATGCTTGACTGAAAGCGCGGAAAGCGTAACATACGCAACCCGCGCCACACGAGAAATGTGGCACTGCTCTTTAACAATTTATCAGACAATCTGTGTGGGCACTCGCAGGATTGATATCAAAAGTCTACGGACTTAAAAAATATCAAGTCTCAAGAGTGAACACGTAATTCATTACGAAGTTTAATTCTTTGAGCATCAAACTTAAATTGAAGAGTTTGATCATGGCTCAGATTGAACGCTGGCGGCAGGCCTAACACATGCAAGTCGAACGGTAGCACAGAGGAGCTTGCTCCTTGGGTGACGAGTGGCGGACGGGTGAGTAATGTCTGGGGATCTGCCCGATGGAGGGGGATAACTACTGGAAACGGTAGCTAATACCGCATAACGTCGCAAGACCAAAGTGGGGGACCTTCGGGCCTCACACCATCGGATGAACCCAGATGGGATTAGCTAGTAGGTGGGGTAACGGCTCACCTAGGCGACGATCCCTAGCTGGTCTGAGAGGATGACCAGCCACACTGGAACTGAGACACGGTCCAGACTCCTACGGGAGGCAGCAGTGGGGAATATTGCACAATGGGCGCAAGCCTGATGCAGCCATGCCGCGTGTATGAAGAAGGCCTTCGGGTTGTAAAGTACTTTCAGCGGGGAGGAAGGTGTTGGAGTTAATAGCTTCAGCAATTGACGTTACCCGCAGAAGAAGCACCGGCTAACTCCGTGCCAGCAGCCGCGGTAATACGGAGGGTGCAAGCGTTAATCGGAATTACTGGGCGTAAAGCGCACGCAGGCGGTCTGTCAAGTCGGATGTGAAATCCCCGGGCTTAACCTGGGAACTGCATTCGAAACTGGCAGGCTGGAGTCTTGTAGAGGGGGGTAGAATTCCAGGTGTAGCGGTGAAATGCGTAGAGATCTGGAGGAATACCGGTGGCGAAGGCGGCCCCCTGGACAAAGACTGACGCTCAGGTGCGAAAGCGTGGGGAGCAAACAGGATTAGATACCCTGGTAGTCCACGCTGTAAACGATGTCGACTTGGAGGTTGTGCCCTTGAGGCGTGGCTTCCGGAGCTAACGCGTTAAGTCGACCGCCTGGGGAGTACGGCCGCAAGGTTAAAACTCAAATGAATTGACGGGGGCCCGCACAAGCGGTGGAGCATGTGGTTTAATTCGATGCAACGCGAAGAACCTTACCTGGCCTTGACATCCAGAGAACTTAGCAGAGATGCTTTGGTGCCTTCGGGAACTCTGAGACAGGTGCTGCATGGCTGTCGTCAGCTCGTGTTGTGAAATGTTGGGTTAAGTCCCGCAACGAGCGCAACCCTTATCCTTTGTTGCCAGCGATTCGGTCGGGAACTCAAAGGAGACTGCCGGTGATAAACCGGAGGAAGGTGGGGATGACGTCAAGTCATCATGGCCCTTACGGCCAGGGCTACACACGT
Source organism: Pantoea sp. X-Soil-TKNS-1211 (assembly GCF_059730495.1). Lineage (NCBI taxonomy): Bacteria > Pseudomonadati > Pseudomonadota > Gammaproteobacteria > Enterobacterales > Erwiniaceae > Pantoea > Pantoea sp. X-Soil-TKNS-1211. The sequence goes on along the minus strand of NZ_AP035953.1, from coordinate 4,208,924 downwards.
GCTACAATGGCGCATACAAAGAGAAGCGACCTCGCGAGAGCAAGCGGACCTCATAAAGTGCGTCGTAGTCCGGATTGGAGTCTGCAACTCGACTCCATGAAGTCGGAATCGCTAGTAATCGTAGATCAGAATGCTACGGTGAATACGTTCCCGGGCCTTGTACACACCGCCCGTCACACCATGGGAGTGGGTTGCAAAAGAAGTAGGTAGCTTAACCTTCGGGAGGGCGCTTACCACTTTGTGATTCATGACTGGGGTGAAGTCGTAACAAGGTAACCGTAGGGGAACCTGCGGTTGGATCACCTCCTTACCTGAAGATACCTTCCTCCGAAGTGCTCACACAGATTGTCTGATGAAATTTAAAGAAGCAGAAAAACCTCTACAGGCTTGTAGCTCAGGTGGTTAGAGCGCACCCCTGATAAGGGTGAGGTCGGTGGTTCAAGTCCACTCAGGCCTACCAAATTTCTCCTCATGCTGCGTTATGCGCGCGGTCGTTTACCGGTGTAAACTTCCCTTCCGCATGCCTTGCCTGAGATGAAATTACATTCTTCGCTGAAGAATGGTTACTCGGTTGAGTGGTAGTAGTGGTCTCTGCAGTGACTGTATGGGGCTATAGCTCAGCTGGGAGAGCGCCTGCCTTGCACGCAGGAGGTCAGCGGTTCGATCCCGCTTAGCTCCACCATTACAGTTTTTCAATACTTCAGAGCGTACCGGGAACGGTGTGCTGCGAAGTATTTGCTCTTTAACAATCCGGAACAAGCTGAAAATTTGAAACGACACGTTGTTTCATTTCTCCGTAATAAGAAATGAAAGCGATGTGTTCGAGTCTCTCAAATGCTTGCAGTCTGCATGCGTGAAAACGTCTGTGGGTTGTGAGGTTAAGCGACTAAGCGTACACGGTGGATGCCCTGGCAGTCAGAGGCGATGAAGGACGTGCTAATCTGCGTAAAGCGTCGGTAAGGTGATATGAACCGCTACAGCCGACGATGTCCGAATGGGGAAACCCGGTGCACTCTGTGCATCATCGTTAACTGAATACATAGGTTAACGAGGCGAACCGGGGGAACTGAAACATCTAAGTACCCCGAGGAAAAGAAATCAACCGAGATTCCCCCAGTAGCGGCGAGCGAACGGGGAACAGCCCAGAACCTGAATCAGTTTGTGTGTCAGTGGAAGCGTCTGGAAAGTCGCAGGGTACAGGGTGATACTCCCGTACACGAAGATGCACATACTGTGAGTTCGATGAGTAGGGCGGGACACGTGGTATCCTGTCTGAATATGGGGGGACCATCCTCCAAGGCTAAATACTCCTGACTGACCGATAGTGAACCAGTACCGTGAGGGAAAGGCGAAAAGAACCCCGGCGAGGGGAGTGAAACAGAACCTGAAACCGTGTACGTACAAGCAGTGGGAGCATCCTTCGGGGTGTGACTGCGTACCTTTTGTATAATGGGTCAGCGACTTATATTCTGTAGCAAGGTTAACCGTATAGGGGAGCCGCAGGGAAACCGAGTCTTAACCGGGCGTTAAGTTGCAGGGTATAGACCCGAAACCCGGTGATCTAGCCATGGGCAGGTTGAAGGTTGGGTAACACTAACTGGAGGACCGAACCGACTAATGTTGAAAAATTAGCGGATGACTTGTGGCTGGGGGTGAAAGGCCAATCAAACCGGGAGATAGCTGGTTCTCCCCGAAAGCTATTTAGGTAGCGCCTCGTGAATTCATCTCCGGGGGTAGAGCACTGTTTCGGCTAGGGGGCCATCCCGGCTTACCAACCCGATGCAAACTGCGAATACCGGAGAATGTTATCACGGGAGACACACGGCGGGTGCTAACGTCCGTCGTGAAGAGGGAAACAACCCAGACCGCCAGCTAAGGTCCCAAAGTCATGGTTAAGTGGGAAACGATGTGGGAAGGCCCAGACAGCCAGGATGTTGGCTTAGAAGCAGCCATCATTTAAAGAAAGCGTAATAGCTCACTGGTCGAGTCGGCCTGCGCGGAAGATGTAACGGGGCTAAACCATGCACCGAAGCTGCGGCAGCGACACTTATGTGTTGTTGGGTAGGGGAGCGTTCTGTAAGCCGTCGAAGGTGGACTGTGAGGTCTGCTGGAGGTATCAGAAGTGCGAATGCTGACATAAGTAACGATAAAGCGGGTGAAAAGCCCGCTCGCCGGAAGACCAAGGGTTCCTGTCCAACGTTAATCGGGGCAGGGTGAGTCGACCCCTAAGGCGAGGCTGAAAAGCGTAGTCGATGGGAAACAGGTTAATATTCCTGTACTTGGTGTTACTGCGAAGGGGGGACGGAGAAGGCTGAGTTATCCGGGCGACGGTTGTCCCGGTTTAAGCGTGTAGGCTTGCATTCCAGGCAAATCCGGAATGCTTTAAGGCTGAGGCGTGATGACGAGTCACTACGGTGATGAAGTAACTGATGCCCTGCTTCCAGGAAAAGCCTCTAAGCTCCAGGTAACACGAAATCGTACCCCAAACCGACACAGGTGGTCAGGTAGAGAATACCAAGGCGCTTGAGAGAACTCGGGTGAAGGAACTAGGCAAAATGGTGCCGTAACTTCGGGAGAAGGCACGCTGGCGCGTAGGTGAAGGGACTTGCTCCCGGAGCTGAAGCCAGTCGAAGATACCAGCTGGCTGCAACTGTTTATTAAAAACACAGCACTGTGCAAACACGAAAGTGGACGTATACGGTGTGACGCCTGCCCGGTGCCGGAAGGTTAATTGATGGGGTTATCCGTAAGGAGAAGCTCTTGATCGAAGCCCCGGTAAACGGCGGCCGTAACTATAACGGTCCTAAGGTAGCGAAATTCCTTGTCGGGTAAGTTCCGACCTGCACGAATGGCGTAATGATGGCCAGGCTGTCTCCACCCGAGACTCAGTGAAATTGAAATCGCTGTGAAGATGCAGTGTACCCGCGGCAAGACGGAAAGACCCCGTGAACCTTTACTATAGCTTGACACTGAACATTGAGCCTTGATGTGTAGGATAGGTGGGAGGCTTTGAAGCGTGGACGCCAGTCTGCGTGGAGCCGACCTTGAAATACCACCCTTTAATGTTTGATGTTCTAACGTAGGCCCGTGATCCGGGCTGCGGACAGTGTCTGGTGGGTAGTTTGACTGGGGCGGTCTCCTCCCAAAGTGTAACGGAGGAGCACGAAGGTTGGCTAATCCTGGTCGGACATCAGGAGGTTAGTGCAATGGCATAAGCCAGCTTGACTGCGAGAGTGACGGCTCGAGCAGGTGCGAAAGCAGGTCATAGTGATCCGGTGGTTCTGAATGGAAGGGCCATCGCTCAACGGATAAAAGGTACTCCGGGGATAACAGGCTGATACCGCCCAAGAGTTCATATCGACGGCGGTGTTTGGCACCTCGATGTCGGCTCATCACATCCTGGGGCTGAAGTAGGTCCCAAGGGTACGGCTGTTCGCCGTTTAAAGTGGTACGCGAGCTGGGTTTAGAACGTCGTGAGACAGTTCGGTCCCTATCTGCCGTGGGCGCTGGAGAATTGAGGGGGGTTGCTCCTAGTACGAGAGGACCGGAGTGAACGCACCACTGGTGTTCGGGTTGTCATGCCAATGGCATTGCCCGGTAGCTAAGTGCGGAAAAGATAAGTGCTGAAAGCATCTAAGCACGAAACTTGCCCCGAGATGAGTTCTCCCTGACTCCTTGAGAGTCCTGAAGGGACGTTGAAGACGACGACGTTGATAGGCCGGATGTGTAAGTGCAGCGATGCATTGAGCTAACCGGTACTAATGACCCGTGAGGCTTAACCTTACAACGCCAGAGGCGTTTTGGTAGAGAGACGCGAAGATTTTCAGCTTTGTTCGACCGGATTGATTCGTATGGCCTGAGAGGGCGGTGCGGATAAACAGAATTTGCCTGGCGGCTGTAGCGCGGTGGTCCCACCTGACCCCATGCCGAACTCAGAAGTGAAACGCCGTAGCGCCGATGGTAGTGTGGGGTCTCCCCATGCGAGAGTAGGGAACTGCCAGGCATCAATTTAAGGTATTTACCTGAAAAGGTAACACCGGTTATCAGCGAGACCCCGCTGGTAATGCAGTATTCGGTGGTGCGGTAGTTCAGTCGGTTAGAATACCGGCCTGTCACGCCGGGGGTCGCGGGTTCGAGTCCCGTCCGCACCGCCACCCTCATTTAGGGGCGTAGTTCAATTGGTAGAGCACCGGTCTCCAAAACCGGGTGTTGGGGGTTCGAGTCCCTCCGCCCCTGCCAGAAAACAATCCTTTGCTTAGGCAAAGGATTTTTTTTTGCCTGAAATAACCGATATATTTACACCGCCACCTCATTAGCCACCCAGTTTTAGCACAAAATGCCTCAGATCTTTTCGTGATGGAGGGAATTGAGCTTCACCAATATCCACTCAAACCCTTCTACTTTTATTACATCAATGCGTTAATACCGGATATTTGAGCAACTGGCGAATATGAGCCTGTTGATCGCTATTTTGTAGCCATACCGCATATAGAGGCCTGACAGCGACAGGAGTATCAGGAATAACCATCAAATCACTGTAAAGGCTGTGCCAAAAATCAGGTAAAAACGCGCAAGCGCCAGTTGTATGCAGCAATTCTCGGGTGACATGCGCCGATGTTGTGGTTAATACCGGAACGTCATCACTGGACAGATAATTTTCATGTTGATGAAAATCTGCTCCCCATTCCAGTTTGATGTAATCATATTTTTCACGCTTTTCAGTTTTACGCGCACGAAATAATGCGAGTGAAATGTGGCCAATTTGCTGGCTGGTCAATTCATCCATCTTTGGCGCTTCGGTGGTGATCAAAAGATCAAGCTGGCGTTCATGCAACTGCTTCACCAGCAAATGCCGTTGCGCAATACGCGCTTCAAGATGCAGGCTTTCCCTGTTCTCATAAAGCGATTGTAACCAAGGGGTTAGATAAGCCTCCCATAGCGATGCACTGGCCCCTATAGATAGCTCATGATGCTGCTGGGTATGGGAAACTTCCTTCTTCGCCATCAACCAGGTGCTCATCAGGCTCTCAGCATAGGGTAATAAGCGCTCACCAGCGGATGTCAGCCGGATGTTATTACGATGACGCGTAAAAAGGTTAACGCCCAGCTGGTTTTCCAGTTGGCGAATGCGAAAACTAACGGCAGATTGCGTGAGGTAAAGCGCTTCAGCAGCGCGCCCAAAATGGCGTGTTCTGCTCACTTCGAGGAAAGTTTTCAGTAATTCCGTATCCACAGCATTCTCCCAAAAAATGTTTGTCGTACTGATTTAAATGTTTTGTTTTACACTCTGTCAAGCCTATCTAATACTCCGCGCCATAAATAGCACGGCCATATGAGAATCAGGAGCGTGTCAAATGGCGGATAGCTTCGCAACAACGAATCGTTTCTTTGATAACAAGCATTACCCTCGTGGTTTTTCGCGTCATGGTGATTTCACCATTAAAGAAGCTACGCTTCTTGAGCGCCACGGTTTTGCCTTTAATGAACTGGACCTGGCAAGACGTGAGCCGGTGACGGAAGAAGAGCGTTTATTTATTGAAGTATGTCGCGGTATTCGTGAGCCGCAAACAGAAGCTGAGCGTGTATGGTCAAAATATACCGCACGTATCAAGCGTCCTAAGCGTTTTCACACGTTGTCCGGCGGCAAGCCACAGATGGACAGCGTTGAAGATTTCAGCGACAGCGATGACTAAGAAGCGGGGCATATGCCCCGTTTTTTTATTCCAGACTTTTGTGCAGATAGATCATCAAGCGATCAATACTGCGATACCCTACGGCCTCTTGCAGGTGATGACGGGTAATCTGCACCTCGCCGGCCAAATCCGCTATCGTTCGCGCCACCTTAAGGATGCGTTGCCAGGCACGCACCGACAGGCCCAGGGAATTCAGCACCTCTTCAAGCCACCTGGCATCTTCCATATCCAGCTCACACCAGTGCTGTATTTCCGCATTCGAGAGATGGGCGTTGATTTTACCACTGCGGTTTATCTGACATTGCCGCGCCGCAACAACCCGCTGCAAAACCTCTGCGCTACTCTCACTGCGCTGTTGTTTCTGACTGAGCGTACCGTTGGGTAATAGCGGTACTTCCAGAGAAAGATCAAAGCGATCAAGAAAAGGGCCGGAAAGACGGCTCAGATAGCGCAGTACCTGCTGTGGGGAGCAACGGTTATGGGTTCCCTGATAATGCCCGGTTGGACTGGGGTTCATTGCGCCAATTAACTGAAAACGTGCCGGATAGGTGACTTTGGCTCGGGTGCGGGAGATGGCAATCTCACCAGACTCAATTGGTTCCCGTAACGCATCCAGCACTCTACGTTCGAACTCGGGTAACTCATCCAGAAAAAGTACGCCATTATGCGCCAGCGAAATTTCTCCTGGACGTGGTAAGGAACCGCCGCCAATCAATGCATACAGCGAAGCGCTATGATGAGGCGCGCGGAAGGGGCGTTTACGCCATTGTTGTTGCAGGTTGCCGCTATTGACCAGACTGGCGATAGCCGCACACTCCAGTGCTTCCTGATCGTTCAACGGCGGCATAATGCCAGGTAAGCGCGTTGCCAGCATGGTTTTCCCGGTCCCTGGCGGCCCCAGCAGCAGCAAATTATGACCGCCTGCTGCGGTTATCTCCAGCGCCCGTCGCCCTTGTTCCTGTCCAATGATATCGCTCAGATCCTGGTTTTCCTGGCCGATAGTCTCAGGCTGATAACGGGCAATGGGTAACTCCGTCTGATTATGCAGAAAGGCGCAAATTTCGATCAGATGATTGCCAATCAGCGTGGCACCTTCCTGAATTAAACCCACATCCTGTTGATTCTTTTCAGAGAGTATCATTTGCCTGCCCGCCTGGAGGGCTGCCATCGCCGCGGGAATAGCAGCCTGAACGCCACAGAGCGCGCCGTTCAGTGCTAATTCACCCAGGAATTCATATTGCGCGAGTTTCGCGTCAGGAAGCTGCTCTGAGGCGGCGAGAATCGCGATGGCAATCGGCAAGTCGTAGCGGCCACCTTCTTTGGGCAGATCGGCAGGGGCGAGATTGATGGTGACGCGCTTCGCCGGGAAGGCAAATCCGCTGTTGATAATGGCGCTGCGTACCCGCTCCCGCGCCTCTTTCACCGTGGTTTCCGGTAAGCCGACCAGCGTTAAGGCGGGCAGGCCATTACTGATATGCACTTCCACTGTCACCAGCGGTGCCTGCACACCCAAAGCCGCGCGTGTTAAAACCCGTGATAAAGACATAACCACTCCTTGTTATCTTTATCCTGAGGGGGCTCACGAGGAAGGTCTAACGCTGATGGTTAGGATTGCGCGCAGGATTCCGCTATTTCGCCTCTTTTTACCGCTCATTCATGTTTTTTGGAATCAGGCTCTCAGAACGAAATCGAATGTTACGACGCGGTCGTAATGAATATTTATCACAAATACAAATACCCGTTAACTTACAATGTGATAACCGCTTCGTCGCTGTTGCGTCATAAAAATTTCTGATGAAAATTATTGTCAATGCCCGGATAACTATGGTAACTCTGTAGGTATTACTTCGAACAATCGAAAAAACGAACAACACATGAAAGCCCTTCTACAAGTGATTAGCCTAGTCGTGATTAGCGTGGTGGTGATTATTATCCCACCGTGCGGGGCTACGCTTGGAGAAAGAAAGGCTTAAAAATCAAGCCCGGAATTCGAAAAACCCCCGCACCGAAAGGTCCGGGGGTTTTTTTTCGACCAGGCAAAATATCAGCGAATCATCGAGGAACAGATAATGAACAGTAGCATAAAATTCTGTTGTTCCCGCAGGGTTACAGGAGAATAACCATGACAGGTGCACAGTGGGTAGTTCAGGCTTTACGCGCGCAGGGTGTTGATACAGTGTTTGGTTATCCTGGCGGTGCCATCATGCCAGTGTACGATGCGCTCTACGATGGCGGCGTGGAACACCTACTGTGTCGGCATGAGCAAGGTGCGGTGATGGCGGCGATTGGTTATGCGCGCGCTACCGGCAAAACCGGCGTCTGTATCGCCACCTCGGGTCCTGGCGCCACTAACCTGATCACCGGCCTGGCCGATGCGATGATGGACTCTATCCCGGTGGTTGCCATTACCGGACAGGTTGCCTCGCCGTTTATCGGCACCGATGCATTTCAGGAAATTGACGTTCTCGGCTTGTCACTGGCCTGCACCAAGCACAGCTTCCTCGTTGAATCCCTTGATGATCTGCCTTCAGTGATGGCTGAAGCTTTCGCCATCGCCCAGTCTGGCCGTCCTGGCCCGGTACTGGTTGATATCCCGAAAGACATTCAAATCGCCAACGGCGATCTGACACCGCACTTGCTGCCGGTTGAAGAGGCGCTGAGCCATTCACCCCAGCATATCGCTGAAGCGCGCGCCCTGATGGCGCAAGCAAAAAAGCCGATGCTGTATATCGGCGGCGGCGTGGGTATGGCTCAGGCCGTTCCGGCGTTACGTGCGATGGCGATCGATACCGGTATCCCGATGGTTGCCACGCTGAAAGGTCTGGGCAGTGCGGATGCCAACAGCGATCTCTACCTCGGCATGCTGGGAATGCACGGTACCAAGGCGGCAAACATTGCGGTTCAGGAGTGTGATTTGCTGATTGCGGTTGGTGCGCGTTTTGACGATCGCGTTACCGGCAAGCTCGACACCTTCGCGCCACACGCCAGCGTTATCCATCTCGATATCGATCCCGCCGAACTGAACAAGCTGCGTCGTGCGCACGTTTCGTTGCAGGGCGATTTGAATCAGATGCTGCCCGCTTTGAGTATGCCGCTGCAAATCGATGCATGGCGCACCGAAGTCAAAGCGATGAAAGCGGAATTCAGCTGGCGCTACGACCATCCGGGCGAAGCAATTTATGCTCCGTTGCTGCTGAAACAGCTTTCCGATCGCAAAGCAGATAGCGCGGTGGTGACCACTGACGTGGGTCAGCATCAGATGTGGGCGGCACAGCATATGTCGTTCAGCGCGCCGGAAAACTTTATTACCTCCAGCGGTCTCGGCACCATGGGCTTTGGCCTGCCAGCTGCGGTAGGGGCCCAGGTGGCCCGTCCGAACGATACCGTGATCTGCGTATCCGGTGACGGCTCCATCATGATGAACATTCAGGAGCTGGGCACCATCAAGCGCGGTAAACTGCCAGTTAAAATCTTGCTGCTGGATAACCAGCGTCTCGGCATGGTGCGCCAGTGGCAGCAATTGTTCTTTGATGGTCGCTACAGCGAAACCATCCTGACTGATAACCCCGATTTCCTCACGCTGGCCAGCGCTTTTGATATCCCCGGCCAGCGCATTACCCGTAAAGATCAGGTCGACGCCGCCCTTGATGCTCTGCTGAACAGTGAAGGTCCTTACTTCCTGCATGTTGCGATTGATGAGCATGAAAACGTCTGGCCTTTGGTGCCACCTGGTGCCAGCAACGCAAACATGATGGAGAAAACCATATGAACCAGCATCAATTGTCTATCGAAGCGCGCTTTCGCCCTGAAATATTGGAGCGCATTTTGCGCGTCGTGCGCCACCGTGGTTTCCAGGTGTGTACCATGAACATGGCATCAGCCGCGAATGCCGAAAACATTAATATCGAAATGACCGTTGCCAGCCAGCGCTCAGTCGATTTACTGTCTTCGCAGTTAAGCAAACTGATGGATGTCGCTTGCGTCCAGATCCAACAACAGACAACACAACAAATCCGTGCCTAGTCGCGAAAGGAAATAACAATGAGTACGAAGAAAGCAGACTTTATTTGGTTCAATGGGGAGATGGTTAAGTGGGAAGACGCCAAGGTTAGCGTCATGTCTCACGCGTTGCATTACGGTACTTCTGTGTTTGAAGGCGTGCGTTGCTACGATTCTCACAAAGGTCCGGTGGTGTTCCGTCATCGTGAACACATGCAGCGTCTGCACGACTCCGCCAAAATCTACCGCTTCCCGATCAAAGCCAGCGTAGATGAGCTGATGGAAGCCTGCCGCGAAGTACTGCGCGTCAACAAACTGAAAAGCGCCTATATCCGTCCGCTGGCGTTTGTCGGCGACGTGGGCCTGGGTGTGAACCCGCCAGATGGCTACACCACCGATGTGATCATCGCGGCATTCCCGTGGGGTGCTTACCTGGGTGCTGAAGCGCTGGAGCAGGGCATCGACGCGATGGTTTCTTCATGGAACCGCGTAGCACCGAACACCCTGCCGACCGCAGCGAAAGCCGGTGGTAACTACCTGTCTTCTCTGCTGGTCGGTAGCGAAGCACGTCGCCACGGCTATCAGGAAGGTATCGCTCTCGACACCAACGGCTATATTTCAGAAGGTGCCGGTGAAAACTTGTTCGAAGTGAAAGACGGTATTCTGTTCACGCCGCCGTTCACCTCTTCTGCGCTGCCGGGCATCACCCGTGACGCCATCATCAAACTGGCGAAAGACATGGGTATCGAAGTTCGCGAGCAGGTGCTGTCACGCGAATCCCTGTACCTGGCTGACGAAGTGTTCATGTCTGGTACTGCGGCGGAAATCACCCCGGTTCGCAGCGTTGACGGTATTCAGGTGGGCGCAGGCAAATGTGGTCCGGTGACCAAACGCATTCAGCAGGCATTCTTCGGCCTGTTCACTGGCGAGACTGAAGACAAATGGGGCTGGCTGGACCAGGTTAACCCATAACACGTTTTTTCGCGGACGCAGCAGCGTCCGCGACATTATCCTTACTGGAGTAAATAGAGCATGCCTAAGTACCGTTCCACCACCACCACCCATGGCCGTAACATGGCGGGTGCCCGTGCCTTGTGGCGCGCGACAGGAATGACCGACGCCGATTTTGGTAAGCCGATTATCGCCGTGGTCAACTCATTCACCCAATTCGTGCCAGGTCACGTCCACCTGCGCGATCTCGGCAAACTGGTCGCTGAACAAATCGAAGCGGCTGGTGGTGTGGCTAAAGAGTTCAACACCATTGCAGTGGATGACGGTATCGCCATGGGTCATGGCGGCATGCTGTATTCACTGCCTTCGCGTGAGCTGATCGCCGACTCTGTTGAGTACATGGTAAACGCCCACTGTGCCGATGCGATGGTCTGCATCTCGAACTGCGACAAAATCACTCCCGGCATGCTGATGGCCTCACTGCGCCTCAACATTCCCGTGATCTTCGTTTCTGGTGGCCCGATGGAAGCGGGTAAAACCAAGCTGTCGGACAAAATCATCAAACTGGATCTGGTGGATGCGATGATTCAGGGTGCCAACCCGAACGTCAGCGATGCCGACAGCGAGCAGATCGAACGTTCAGCCTGCCCGACTTGTGGTTCCTGCTCCGGTATGTTCACCGCCAACTCGATGAACTGCCTGACCGAAGCGCTGGGCCTGTCGCAGCCGGGTAACGGTTCGCTGCTGGCGACCCACGCTGACCGTAAGGATCTGTTTATCAATGCTGGTAAGCGCATCGTTAACCTGACCAAACAGTATTACGAGCAGGATGATGAGCGTGTACTGCCACGCAATATCGCCAGCAAAGCGGCGTTCGAAAACGCCATGACGCTGGATATCGCGATGGGTGGCTCCACCAACACCGTACTGCACCTGCTGGCAGCGGCGCAGGAAGGCGAAATCGATTTCAATATTTCCGATATCGACCGTCTGTCGCGCAAAGTGCCGCATCTGTGCAAAGTGGCCCCGAGCACCCAGAAATACCACATGGAAGATGTGCACCGTGCCGGTGGTGTTATCGGTATCCTCGGTGAGCTGGATCGTGCCGGTTTGCTGCACACTGACGTGCGTAACGTGTTGGGTCTGAACCTGCGTGAAACCCTGGATCAGTACGACATCATGCTGACCAAAGACGAAGCGGTGAAAAAGATGTTCCGCGCCGGTCCGGCCGGGATTCGTACCACTCAGGCGTTTTCACAGGATTGCCGCTGGGACACGCTGGATGACGATCGTCAAGAAGGGTGTATCCGCACCCGTGAATTCGCTTTCTCGCAGGACGGCGGTCTGGCGGTGTTGTACGGCAACCTGGCGGAAGATGGCTGTATCGTGAAAACCGCCGGTGTGGACAAAGAGATCCTGACCTTTAAAGGCCCGGCCAAAGTTTACGAAAGCCAGGATGACGCAGTAGAAGCGATTCTCGGCGGTAAAGTGGTGGCGGGCGACGTGGTAGTGATTCGCTACGAAGGGCCGAAGGGTGGACCGGGCATGCAGGAAATGCTCTATCCGACCACCTACCTGAAATCGATGGGCCTCGGCAAAAGCTGTGCGCTGATCACCGATGGTCGTTTCTCTGGTGGTACTTCCGGTCTCTCCATCGGCCACGCTTCGCCGGAAGCGGGCAGCGGCGGCACCATTGCGCTGGTGAAAGACGGCGACATCATCGAAATCGATATCCCGAACCGTGGTATCAAGCTGGCGGTGCCGGACAACGAACTGCACGCGCGTCGTGAAGAAGAAGAAGCACGTGGTGATGAGGCGTATACGCCGCATGGGCGTGTGCGTCAGGTCTCCTTCGCCCTGCGTGCCTATGCATCACTCGCGACCAGCGCTGACAAAGGCGCGGTGCGCGATAAGTCCAAGCTGGGAGGCTAACAGATGGCTGAGTCTCAACCGCTACCCGCGGCGCCCTGCGGCGCGGAGTATTTGCGCGCGGTATTGCGTTCACCGGTGTACGAAATCGCCCAGGTGACGCCGTTACAGAAAATGGAAAAAATTTCATCGCGTCTTGGCAACACCATTCTGGTGAAGCGTGAAGATCGTCAGCCGGTGCACAGCTTCAAGCTGCGCGGGGCTTACGCGATGATGGCCGGTCTGACTGAAGAGCAGAAAGCGCGTGGCGTGGTGACGGCCTCGGCCGGCAACCACGCGCAGGGCGTGGCGCTCTCGGCCAGCACGTTAGGCATCAAATCACTGATTGTGATGCCGCTGGCCACGGCAGATATCAAGGTTGATGCGGTGCGCGCATTTGGCGGTGAGGCTTACCTGTTTGGTGCCAACTTCGACGAGGCGAAAGCCAAAGCGATAGAGCTGGCGGAGCAGCAGGGTTACACCTTTGTGCACCCGTTCGACCATCCGGCGGTGATAGCCGGGCAGGGTACGCTGGCGATGGAGCTGTTGCAGCAGGATGCACATCTCGATCGCGTGTTCGTGCCGGTGGGTGGCGGTGGTCTGGCGGCGGGTGTGGCGGTACTGATCAAGCAACTGATGCCGCAGATCAAGGTGATTGCTGTCGAGTCGGAAGACTCAGCCTGTCTGAAAGCGGCGCTGGATGCCGGTCATCCGGTGGATCTGGCGCGCGTGGGGTTATTTGCAGAAGGCGTGGCGGTGAAGCGCATCGGTGACGAAACCTTCCGTCTGTGTCAGGAGTATCTTGACGACATCATCACCGTGGATAGCGATGCTATCTGTGCCGCAATGAAAGATTTGTTCGAGGATGTGCGTGCGGTGGCGGAGCCTTCCGGGGCGCTGGCGCTGGCGGGGATGAAGAAGTATATCCAACAGCACAACATCAAAGGCGAACGTCTGGCGCATGTGCTGTCGGGGGCTAACGTTAACTTCCACGGCCTGCGCTACGTCTCCGAGCGTTGCGAGCTGGGTGAGCAGCGTGAAGCGTTGCTGGCGGTCACCATCCCTGAGCAACAGGGCAGCTTCCTGAAGTTTTGCCAGACGCTGGGAGGCCGATCCGTCACCGAGTTCAACTATCGCTACGCCGATGCTGACAACGCCTGCATCTTTGTCGGTGTGCGCCTAACGCGTGGGCTGGAGGAGCGCAGTGAGATCATCAGCCAGCTGACGCAGGGCGGGTATAACGTGGTGGATCTCTCCGACGATGAAATGGCGAAGCTGCATGTACGCTACATGGTTGGTGGTCGTCCCTCCAAACCGTTGCGCGAGCGTCTGTTTAGCTTCGAGTTCCCGGAAGCACCCGGCGCATTGCTGAAGTTCCTGCAAACGCTGGGTACGCACTGGAATATCTCGTTGTTCCACTATCGCAGCCACGGTACCGATTACGGTCGTGTGCTGGCAGCGTTTGAACTGGGTAATGATGAACCACGCTTTGAGGAGCATCTCACGGCGCTGGGTTATGACTTCCACGACGAAGCCAATAACCCAGCGTTCCGCTTCTTCCTCGCCGGTCAGTAACTACAGCAGGTTCCAGAAGGCATTGATAAGCGGCTCTCCGAGCCGCTTTTTTTGTACGCACACGCCCAGTTCGAGCGGTGCGACCGACTCGACATTCTCCAGCACCAGTACGCGATTACGTACCGGCTCCGGGCTGTTTTCCAGCACCACATCGGGCAGTAGCGCAATGCCACATCCCAGCGCCACCATCGACACAATCGCCTCATGGCCCGAGACCGTGGCATAAATCAGCGGATTGGGGATGCGGCGGCGGCGAAACCACAGGTCGATACCCCGCCGCGCAGGCCCTTGTTCCGGCAGGATAAACGGAATCAGCGACCAGTCTGGCTCGTCCTGGGTCGCCTGGTTACGCACCGGGCAGGGCAACGCCGGGGCGATCAGGACCAGCGGAATCAGCCCAAGTGGCGTAAAATCTATGCTGGCAGGCAGTGATTCAGGGCGACCGGCAATCGCCAGGTCGGCCTCACCGGACTGCACCATCTCAATCGCATCGGCGGCATCGCCGGTGGTGAGCTTGATCTCCACCTGCGGATGTTCGGCTCGAAAGCGGTCGAGAATCGGTGGCAGATGGCTATAGGCTGCCGTGACCGAACAAAACAGACGTAACTCGCCACTGAGCGAGGGGCCGTTCAGGTCCATCACATGACGCAGTTGCTGATATTGCAGCAAGGTTTGCTGGGCAAACTGACGCAGCCGCTCACCGGCTTCGGTCAGCGTCACGGTACGGTTATCTCGCAGAAACAGTGCGTGGCCGACATCTTCCTCAAGGCGCTGGATCTGGCGCGACAGGGTAGAAGGGCTGACATGCATGGCACGTGCGGTGCGGCCAAAGTGGCAGCTTTCGGCCAGATGCAGGAAGAGTTTCAGGTCTCGTAAATCCATGCGCGGGTAACCTCAGAGTAATATTGCAAATCCTGCAACGTGACCTTGTAAATATATCAATTTAAGCAACAGATTTCCTGTCATATGATGGGGTCATTCGCGGCGTTACTTATGGCGTCGTTACTGAACAAAGCAAACACAACATCAAACCGGAGTACCCATGGCTAACTACTTCAACACATTGAACCTGCGCAACCAGTTAGCGCAGTTAGGCAAATGTCGTTTCATGTCTCGCGATGAATTCGCGGATGGCGCCAGCTTCCTGAAAGGCAAAAAAGTCGTCATCGTTGGCTGTGGTGCTCAGGGCCTGAACCAGGGCCTGAACATGCGTGATTCCGGTCTGGATATTGCTTACGCCCTGCGTGCCGAAGCGATTGCTGAAAAGCGTGCTTCTTTCCGTAAAGCGACCGATAACGGCTTCAAAGTAGGTACTTACGAAGAGCTGATCCCGCAGGCTGACCTGGTGGTTAACCTGACGCCAGACAAGCAGCACTCTGCTGTGGTTCAGGCGGTACAGCCGCTGATGAAAGACGGCGCAGCGCTGGGCTACTCACACGGTTTCAACATCGTTGAAGTGGGCGAAACCATCCGTAAAGACATCACCGTGGTGATGGTGGCACCGAAGTGCCCGGGTACTGAAGTGCGTGAAGAGTACAAGCGTGGTTTCGGTGTGCCGACCCTGATCGCGGTTCACCCGGAAAACGATCCGAAAGGTGAAGGCCTGGCGATTGCCAAAGCCTGGGCCTCTGCGACCGGTGGTGACCGTGCGGGCGTGCTGGAATCCTCTTTCGTTGCTGAAGTGAAATCTGACCTGATGGGTGAGCAGACCATCCTGTGCGGTATGTTGCAGGCCGGTTCTCTGCTGTGCTTTGACAAGCTGGTGGCAGAAGGTAACGATGCAGCTTACGTTGAGAAACTGATTCAGTTCGGTTGGGAAACCATCACCGAATCACTGAAGTTCGGCGGCATCACCCTGATGATGGATCGCCTGTCTAACCCGGCGAAACTGCGTGCTTACGCGCTGTCTGAGCAGCTGAAAGGCATCATGGCTCCGCTGTTCCAGAAGCACATGGATGACATCATCTCCGGTGAGTTCTCATCTGGCATGATGGCTGACTGGGCTAACGACGACAAAAATCTGCTGACCTGGCGCGAAGAGACCGGTAAAACCGCGTTCGAAACCGCACCGCAGTTTGAAGGCAAAATCGAAGAGCAGGAATACTACGACAAAGGCGTTCTGATGGTTGCCATGGTGAAAGCGGGCGTTGAGCTGGCATTCGAAACCATGATCGACGCGGGCATCATTGAAGAGTCTGCTTACTACGAATCACTGCACGAGCTGCCGCTGATCGCCAACACCATCGCACGTAAGCGCCTGTATGAAATGAACGTGGTGATCTCTGATACCGCTGAATACGGTAACTACCTGTTCTCCTTCGCGGCGGTACCGCTGCTGAAAGAGTTCATGACTACCCTGCAACCGGGCGACCTGGGCAAAGCAGTGGCAGGCACTCAGGTAGACAACGCACAACTGCGTGACGTGAATGAAGCGATTCGTCAGCACCCGATCGAAGCGGTTGGCCGCAAACTGCGTGGCTACATGACCGACATGAAACGTATCGCCGTAGCGGGTTAATCCGTTCGCGACACCGTTTTCAGCAACGAAGAACCCCGGCTTGCCGGGGTTTTTTTATGCCTGATGATTAAAGCCGCGCGATAAATCCCCCCTGATCGCACTGTGCAGGACGCAAGTACGTGATGTGATATGAGATACAGCCAATAAAAAACCCGGCCTGAGCCGGGTTTCATGTTCAACACATCAACGTATCAAACTGCTTCGTACAGCGTCTGATCACGCGTCTCTTTACAGGCAATCAGCGCAATCAGGGTCAATGCCGCCATCGAAGCCAGATAGAAACCCACCGCCTGCAAACCATAGTTCGCATTCAGCCAGGTCGCGATATAAGGCGCAACAGAAGCCCCCAGAATCGACGACAGGTTATACGAGAACGAGGCACCGGTATAACGCACTTCAGTCGGGAACAGTTCTGGCAGCAACGCACCCATAGGGCCAAACGTCAGGCCCATAATGCTCAGGCCGAGCAGCAGGAAGCCCATCACCAACACTTGTGAACCGGAACCGAGCAGCGCCGGGAACATAAAGGCGAACGCGATAATCATCAGGGTAATGGTGATCATGGTCTTACGGCGACCAAAACGGTCAGCCAGCAGGCCCGCAATCGGCACCATCACACCAAAACCAATCACCGCGACCATCAGCATCCACAGGAAGCTGTTACGCGAATAACCCAGACCGACCGGAGCAGGTGCCGTACCGTAGCTCATGGAATACACGGTCATGATGTAGAACAGCGTATAGGTGGCGAGCATGATAAAGGTGCCGAGAATGGTGGCAACCAGGTGTTTGCTCAGCAGGGTGCCAATCGGTATGCGCACCTGCTTTTTCTCTTTCTGTACTTTGGCAAACACCGGGCTTTCATGCAGCGATACGCGCACATACAAACCGATAATCACCAGCACCGCTGAGAGGATAAAAGGTACACGCCAGCCCCATTGCATAAATTGCTCGTCAGTCAGCAGCCAGGAGAGCAGCAGGAAGGTGCCGTTGGCAAAGAAGAAGCCAATCGGTGCGCCAAGCTGCGGGAAGGAGCCGTACAGCGCACGCTTTTTCGCCGGGGCATTCTCGGTCGCCAGTAGCGCCGCGCCGCCCCATTCGCCGCCAAGGCCCAGGCCCTGACCGAAACGTGCCAGCGCCAGCAGCAGCGGAGCTGCGACACCAATGGTTTGATAGCCCGGCAGCAAGCCGATCAGCACAGTTGACACACCCATCGTCAGCAGCGAAGCCACAAGGGTGGCTTTACGACCTACGCGGTCGCCAAAGTGACCAAACACCGCCGAACCAATCGGACGTGCAATGAAGGCGATGGCGAAGGTCGCCAGTGACTGTAGCGTCGCGACGGTGGCATCACCTTGTGGGAAGAAAATATGGGGGAAAACAATTACCGCCGCCGTGGCGTAAATATAGAAATCGAAGAATTCAATCGCGGTGCCGACAAGTGATGCAACAACCACTTTGCCGCGTGAATTGACTGGCGTGTCGTTGTGTTTCTTGTCGAGTGGTTCTGTGATGGAGGCTTGCATAACTGTTTCTTAATTGTAAATTGAAACAAAGAATCTTACGCACCTGTTTTGCGTCATTCAATGGCGAAAAACCGCGTCACAACAGGCTTTTTCGGCGAAAAAGAGGATAATTTCTGAGTTCATGCAATCGGCGGCGAATGGGAAGGGTAACGGCGGCTTTTTTGGCGGGAATCTCTGCAAAAGGGCCAAATAAAAGTGACCCTTTAGCGATTCCTGCTGAGTTTTGCCGCAAAAACAGCCAATGGGTAACATTTTTGGCTGTTGCGGCAAATGTAACTAATGTTGCTGATGGGGTTGCGGCATCTCTTTATCATCTTTATATCTGGCCGTAGCAATCCAGGCGGCACAGAACAGCGTCAGACGTGCAAAGAAGTAGAAAAAGGCCATCAGGCCCAATACTGAACCGAACGCTGCCCCGGAGGGCGAGGTTGCCAGTTTTGGCAGGGTAATAGTCATGACAAACTTAATCACCTCAAAGCCGATGGCCGCCAGCAAGGTGCCGCGCAGCAGCGCTTTTTTACGCGGTTTGTGGCGTGGCAGAATCCAAAAAATCCACAGAAACAGCAGATAGTTAGCAAAGATCGAGATAGTCAGCGCAATGATGGTCATTGCCGGACGCAGCCACTCAATATGGTCCAGCCCCAGTGCCTGTACAATCGCCGCCTGAGCCGCCCCGGCTACCGAGGTCAGCGACAGGGTGATGACCAGCGCCAGCATCAAACCGGTGAGTGAGATAAAATCACGTATGTATTTCTTCCAGAATTTTTCCTGATCATCAGGTTTACGTTCCCATACATCGCGTGATTGCGCGCGAATCGCTTCGCGCAGGTTGCCCATCCAGTTAATACCTGAATACAGCGCCAGCAGCAGGCCAGTCAGGCCGACGGTGGCACGTTGCTGAATCGCCGTATTGACGGTGTTTTTCAGGGTTTTGGCGAGGTTGGGATCGCTGATACTGTTGACGATTTTGTTGATCAACTCCGTGAGTAAATCCTGATTCGACGCCAGCACAAAACCGACCGCCGCAAAGGAGACCATCAAAATCGGTATCAATGAGAGAAACGAGAAATAGGTGATAGCGGCACCAAACTGGCTACCGAGGCGATCGTTAAAGCGCTCCAGCGCGCGCAAAAAATGGGCGACCACCGGGATGGACTGAAACCAGGCCGCGAAGCGCGAAACATGCACTATCGAACGGTCCACGTGCTGGTTACCGGTTTTCAGATCAATCAGCGGCTTTTGCCCAGCCGCCTTTTCCTGATTTTTTTCGTCCGTCATAGACATTCATCATCCTGTTCACTACGAAATTTAAAGTATAGCCCGCTAGGTGACGTACTCCTGCAAGACCTGGCTTAACCACTCCATAAACACCCGCACCCGCCGCGCGACATTGCGACGATGGGGATAGAGCAAGGAAATCGGCATCGGTTTGGCGGGAAAATGATGCAGAACCTCCACCAGTTGCCCGGACTCCAGTAGCGGCTGCACGCCAATCGCGGGCACCTGAATAATCCCCAGCCCGGCAATGCAGGCGGCGCGATAGGTTTCGGTGCTGTTGACCGTCACCACGCCGCCGGTCTGGATGTGGTGTGTCTGCTTGCCATCAAAATATTCAAATCCTGACGACGGCTGGCCCAACTGCTGGGTGTAATGCACCATCGCGTGTTGCGACAAATCCTCCAGCCGCATCGGCCTACCGAAGCGGGAAAGGTAATCGGGACTGGCGCAGTTAATCAAGGCATAGGTTCCGATTTTGCGCGCGATCAGGCCGGAATCTTTCAGTTCCCCCACACGGATTACGCAGTCAAACCCCTCACGGATCACATCCACCTGCCGATCGCTGCTGCTAAGCTCAAGTTCAATGCCGGGATAATGCTGCAAAAACTCCGGCAGACGCGGCAGGATAAAACCGGTCGCCATCGCCACCGACATATCCACGCGCAGTTTACCGCTCAGCGTCGCCGGGTCATGTTGGAACAGGCTGTCCATATCATCGAGCATCGACAGCAAATCGAGGCAGCGATCGTAATAAACCAGCCCATCCTGGGTGAGGTGGACACGACGGGTGGTGCGATGCAGCAGCCGTGTACCCATTTGATTTTCCAGCGCTTGTAATTGGCGCGATACGCTGCCTTTTGGCAAACCAAGGCTTTCTGCCGCGCGGGTAAAACTGCCCATTTCCGCCACCCGCACAAAAACCTGCATTGCGTGAATTTTATCCATGTTGTTCACCGATTGTTGTTGTTAGTGAAACAGTGCAGCGCATTACAACGAGTTTATAGATCAAACCTCAGAGAATATCCTTGAAACGAGTTCAATTTTGCAACAGGAGCGAATCATGAGTCACAAAATTGCGTTGATTACTGGTGGCAACCGCGGTTTAGGCAAGAATGCCGCGTTAAAACTGGCCGCAAAAGGCACCGATATTATTTTTACTTACCGTAGCCATGCAGAAGAAGCTGAGGCGGTAGTGAAGGAGATTGAAGCGCTGGGGGCACGCGCTGCCGCGCTGCTGCTGGATGTCGGCGATACGCGTCAGTTTGATGGCTTTGTGAGCCAGGTTAAAGAGACGTTGCAAAAGGTGTGGCAGCGAGACAACTTTGATTACTTAGTGAACAACGCCGGGCACGGTCACTACAAGCTGTTCAGCGAAACTACCGAGGACGAGTTTGACGCGTTGGTCAACGTGCACTTCAAAGGGCCGTACTTCCTCACCCAGAAATTGTTACCGGTGATTATTGATGGTGGCCGCATTCTTAATATCTCCAGCGGTCTGACGCGCATCACTTATCCGGGTTCCAGCACCTATGCGTCAATGAAAGGAGCGATGGAAGTGCTGACGCGTTACCAGGCGAAAGAGTTGGGCGAACGTCGTATCCGCGTCAACATCCTGGCACCGGGAGCGATTGAGACAGATTTTGGCGGTGGGCGCGTACGCGACACCAAAGAGATCAACGACACCATTGCCTCACTGACGGCACTGGGCCGTGTCGGGCTGCCGGATGATATCGGTGACGCGGTCAGCGCGATTCTGAGCGATGAAACTGGTTGGATCACCGCGCAGCGTATCGAAGCATCGGGTGGGCAAGCACTTTAAGGCAGGTTCCGTAGCGGTGCGATTCCGTGCGCGATGACGCGAAAACCTGCGCGATAAATCGCGCCGCTACATTCGTGCATTATAGTTCGATCGTGCCTGCTATTACCGTCACCGTCTGACCGCCGATCCAGATGGCCTCAGGTGTGAAGCTGACCTGAATGCGTCCGTCACGTTGAATCACGCTACCCTGACGGGCGCGGTAGTCGCGGGTATCGCCCTGTGCCGCAAAATAGCGTGCCAGACAGGCGTTAGCGCTGCCAGTCACCGGATCTTCCACCAGGGTGCCATTTTCGATAAACAGTGCGCGCAATTCATATTGCTCGCTTTCTCCCTCTGGCAGTGGGCCAAACGGTGCGATGCCATTCACCTTCGCATGTTTTTGCAAGCGCAGCAGATCGCTGGCATTGGCCTGAATCTCCCGCACCGCTGCGGCACTGGTCATCGGTAACAGCAACCAGCGAATTCCCATATCCACCACGGTTGGCGACTGGGTTTCATCTAAGGCGTCGCTATTGATGGCGCTGCCGATTAGCGCATCGCTGAAAGGCGTCAGGGTGGCAGCCGGGGCGGCAAAAGCCAGCGCACCGTCAGCACTAATCTTGACGTCCACCAGACCCACGCCACACTCCTGCACGATTTTGCCCGGCGTCTTCAGCGGCCAGCCCGCTTCGAGCAGCGCATGGGCAGTGCCGAGTGTCGGATGTCCGGCAAACGGCAGCTCGCCGCCAGGGGTAAAGATGCGTACACGATAATCCGCCGCCGCATCTTCCGGTGGCAGCACAAAGGTGGTTTCCGACAAATTGGTCCAGCGCGCAATGGCGGCCAGCTGCGCATCGCTTAATCCCTGCGCATCCATAATCACCGCCAGCGGATTGCCGCGAAAGGCTGATGAGGTAAAGACATCCACTTGTTTAAACGCGACCTTCATTGTCACTCCTTCCTCGTTAAGGTGTTCTGAAATCCGGATTTACATGATGTTGATTGCTAAAGGTAATCAATAGGGCTATGAATAGATTAACAATTATGCAACCGGAGTTCGCTATGTTAAAAATTCTTGGCCGCACATCGTCAATTAATGTGCGCAAAGTGTTGTGGCTATGTGCAGAGCTGGATATCCCCTATGAACACGAAGTGTGGGGCGATGAAAACAAATCGCTGCACTCGCCCGAATTTTTGGCACTCAACCCCAATGCCATGATTCCGGTGATTATCGAAGACGATTTCGTCATGTGGGAATCCAATGCCATCCTGCGCTATCTCGCCACCAGTTATGGCGGCGAGTGGCTTTACCCGGAAAATCCCCGCGCCCGTGCGCCGATCGATCAATGGATCGACTGGCAAGCCACAGAACTTAACACCTCTTGGCGCTATGCGTTTATGTCGCTGGTGCGCAATTCGCCCGCACACCAGGATGAACGTCTGCTGGCAGCGGCCTGCAAAGGCTGGAACCACACTATGGGTATTCTCAACCAGCAGCTGGAAAAAACCGGGCGCTACGTAGCAGGTCGCAACTTCACGCTGGCGGATATTCCTGTCGGCCTGGCGGTGAACCGCTGGTTTGAAACGCCACTGGAACATGCCGACCTGCCAGCGGTACGCACTTATTACGAACGTTTGACCGAGCGTGAGGGTTACACCACCTGGGGCCGCAACGGCACGCCCTGATTCTGTCCCGGCGGCAGGCCGCTTAATTCGCAGGCCAGCGTGCCGGTACGCTCCAGCGCCCAGGTGTAACGCGCGTCGAACGGATAACAGCAGGAGAGGCGCAGCGCATGGGTGTAGCGCTCACTCAGTGAGTAAAGCGCACCCGGCGTGACGCAAATCTGCTCCTGCAACAGCCGATGAAACATCTCCACGGTATCCACTTTTCCTGGTAACTCCACCCAAAACACAAAGCCACCACGCGGCAGGGTAGCGCGTGTTCCCTCTGGGAAATGGCGGGCGATAATGCCGCGTGCCGCATCAAGGTTGGCGGCATAACGACGGCGCAGGGTGCGCAGGTGGTGATCGTAGCCGCCGCTGGCGAGAAACTCTGCCAGCACTTCGCTTAGCAGGCGCGACTCCGACATCGACGACACCGCTTTCAGCCGGGCAATCCTGTCGTGAAAACGCCCGGCCGCCGTCCAGCCGATGCGAAAATCCGGGGCCACGGTTTTGGTAAAGCTGGTGCAGTAGATCACCCAGCCCTCGCGGTCGAACGCTTTGACCGGTGGCGACAACGGCCAGTCAAACTGTAATTCGTCGTACAGGCCATCCTCAATCAATGGGAGCTGGTAAGTATTCACCAACTTCGCCAGACGTTTCTTATGCGCCAGCGGCATCACGTAGCCAAGTGGATTCTGTGCGCCGGGCATGGCGATCAGCGCCTGAATTCGCTGCTCCTGCAACAGCATCTCCAGCGCGTCCAGCGATAAACCTTGCTGTGGATCGGTGGGGATCTCCAGCGCTTTCAGCCCGAGTGAGGCCAGCAGTGGGAAGAGAAAGAAATAGGTGGGGGACTCCAGTCCGACGCAGTCGCCGGGTTTGGTCACCGCACGTAATGCCAGTTGCAACGCTTCCATGCAGCCGTGGGTGAGGGTGATGTCCTGGGCGGTAAGGTTTATCCCGGTATGCAGGCCGCGACGTGCAATCTCCTCCCGTAAGCGCTCACTACCAGGAGGGAGCGCGTAACGACCGACGATTTGCGGGTTACGGCGCAAAACGCT
Source organism: Pantoea sp. X-Soil-TKNS-1211 (assembly GCF_059730495.1). Taxonomy (NCBI): domain Bacteria; kingdom Pseudomonadati; phylum Pseudomonadota; class Gammaproteobacteria; order Enterobacterales; family Erwiniaceae; genus Pantoea; species Pantoea sp. X-Soil-TKNS-1211. The sequence continues at coordinate 4,184,952 of NZ_AP035953.1, read as the reverse complement.
GGCGGTAATACGGCTCAGACGTGCTGATGGATACAATTCAGCATCCTGCGGGCAAGCCAGCGAGATGTTGGTGTAATCCGGGTTGTTCTGTGCGGCAAATACCTGCTCAATCAGCTCCAGCTTTTGTGCGCTGGGATCATCCACTTGCGCCCGCATTTTCTGCACCGGGCGCGTCAACGCAGGTAACACGCTGCGTACGTAATAGCCGGACTGGGGGCGTGCTTCGATCAGGCCGCGATCTTCGAGGATTTGCCAGGCATTGAGCACCGTATTGATACTAACCTGGTGGGATTGTGCTACCCGGCGTATGGCGGGCAAGCGTTTACCGGGCTTTAGCGTCCCCTGGTGGATAGACTCAGCAAAGCTATCGGCGAGCTGCTGATACAGCGTCTGGCCGGATGAAAGAGGTAGGGACACAAAAGCCTCCATATTCGATGGGTACAATTAACAATTTGGTAAACTGTAACCATAACAATAGTCATTTTGTGTCTCTGTTTCCATTGTCTTGTGACGATTAGCATGGTGTCATGTTGATCAATCAGGAACTGCATCATGCTCGATCCCTCTTTCTTCAGTTATGTCACCGTTATGTCGATCACGCCCGGCCCGAATAACCTGCTGCTTGCCACATCTGGTGTGAATTTTGGCTTTAAGCGTACTTTGCCGATGGTGTTTGGCATTATGCTGGGCTGTGCGGTACAGGTGGTGCTGGCGGGGGTAGCGTTGGAGGTATTACTGCACTGGATGAGCGCAGTTCGCCTGCCGCTAACGCTGGTGGGATGCGGCTACCTGCTATGGCTGTCATGGAAGATCTTTCGTGCCGGAGCGCCACAGGCGCGGGAAAGCGTCCAACCGATGACCATCCTGAGTGGTGCCTTGTTTCAGGCAGTCAATCCCAAAGCCTGGTTAATGGCGAGTAACGTGGCGTTGATGTATGCCAACAGCAATGGGGTGGCGGCGATCGTGGTGGGATTTGCGCTGCTGAACCTGCCGTGCATTCTGATTTGGGCGGCGCTGGGAGATCGTTTGCGCAGCCACCTGCAAATTGCGTGGAAGCGCCAGGCTTTTAACAGCCTGATGGCATTGTCACTGGTGGTTACCACCGGATGGATGTTGTACGACGCATTACAATTGGTCTAAGGACTGCTGGAATTCGTAGCGGCGCGATTTATCGCGCAGTTCTGGAAAAAAACGGCGCGAAAAATCGCGCCGCTACGGGTGGTTACTTGCCGACGACGTGCGCGGTTTCGCGACCTTCGTCGTTTGCCGCCATCGGCGTCACCGGTGCGTAGTCGAGTTGCAACACGCGGCTGGTGTCACTCAGCACTTTCTCGGTCAGCGCCACGTCACCGTTCAGCTTACGGCCCCATGATGGGATCACCGCACGGATTTTGGTCTGCCACTCAGGCGAGCGCATCTGCTCCGGGAAGACCTTCGCCATTAGCTCAAGCATAATCGGTGCGGCAGTTGATGCGCCCGGTGAGGCACCCAACAACGCCGAAATCGAGCCGTCTTCTGAAGTGACTACTTCGGTGCCGAGGCGCAGCACGCCGCCGTCTTTCTCATCATTCTTGATGATCTGCACGCGCTGACCCGCCGTTACCAGACGCCAGTCTTCCTGCTTCGCCTGGGGTACATAAGCGCGCAGGGCTTCCATACGATCGCTGTCGCTTTGCAGCACTTGATCAAGCAGATATTTCACCAGGTCGAAGTTCTTCAGGCCAACCTGCATCATCGGCATCAGGTTGCTGCCATTCATCGCGCCGAACATATCCAGCAGCGAGCCTTGCTTGAGGAATTTGGTGGAGAACGTCGCGAAGGGACCAAACAGCAGCACCTGTTTGCCATCCAGCACGCGGGTATCCACGTGAGGCACGGACATCGGCGGCGCGCCGACCGACGCTTTGCCATACACCTTCGCCATATGCTGCTGCACCACGTCCGGATTTTCTGTCACCAGGAACGAACCGCCAACCGGGAAACCGGCATAGCCTTTCACTTCCGGGATGCCGGATTTTTGCAGCAGCGGCAGCGCCGCGCCGCCTGCGCCGATAAACAGCTGACGGGCAATGAGCAGACGGCTTGCGCCACTGTCGAGGTTAAACAGGCTGACCTGCCAGCGACCATCACTCAGGCGTTTGATATCACGCACTTCCTGGCGCATGCGCAGGCGGAAATTGGCTTTTTTCTCCAGGGCTGCGATCAGCTGGCGCGTCACTTCACCGAAGTTCACGTCGGTGCCCATTTCGGTCCAGGTGGCGGCGACTTTCTGGTTCTTCTCGCGGCCATTCATCACCAGCGGGATCCACTGAGTAATTTGCTCGCGTTCTTCTGAATAGGCCATGCCACGGAACAGGGTGCTTTTTTGCAGTGCCTGGAAACGTTTGCGCAGGAATTCGACATTATCGTCGCCCCAGACGAAGCTCATGTGCGGCGTACTGTGGATAAAGCTTTTCGGATTGCGCAGATTGCCTTTCTGAACGTGATAAGCCCAGAACTGACGGGAAATCTGGAACGATTCGTTAATCGCTACCGCTTTGGCAATATCAATGCTGCCATCCGCCTTCTGCGGCGTATAGTTCAGCTCTGCCAGTGCAGCGTGACCGGTTCCGGCATTATTCCAGCCATTGGACGACTCTTCCGCCACCGTTGCCAGGCGCTCGACCATCTCAATAGACCAATCCGGCTCCAGATCTTGCAACCAGGTCCCTAAGGTAGCGCTCATGACGCCAGCGCCAATCAACAGCACATCGACGTCTTTTCGTTCCTGAAGGTTTGCGCTATCCATGCCAGCGGCGCTTACTGCCAGCGCCAGATTTACCGCAGTTTTGCTCATGAGGCGACATCTCCTCTTCTGTTGACCTGAAGTTCAACAGGTTCGCAGGCGAAACAGCCACGCTTCTTTCGAGCGCGTCGCGCCGTTTCTCAAAGGTTAAGACTCAGGTTAAGTCGTGGGGGTGCTAACGGTTAACTGCACGTTATGCATAGTCATTCGAATATAACATTCTCGTATCGGAATTAAACGTTTGTTTATTTTTTAAAGGCAGAAATGATTCAGCATAAGAATTAATCGGTTCAACCCACTTGTCATAAGGGATTTTTATCTCCTAATCAGACGGTTACGTGCGTGGCGATGTTGCGATATTGTGAGTGGTTTGTGTGGCTTTTAACGAGGTTAACACCAAAGGTGTTATGGTTAACTTTATGATAATATTGAATTTAAAGAAAATTGATTTTTTATGCGATTTTTATGTTGCGCGATATTTCGCCCGTTTGTGTAAAAATAATGTTACATTTGTGTGATAACTGATTTGGGCGCGCGCGACCGCGCCCGTCAGAAGAAATTTCAATCACGCGGTGCACTATCGGGTAACTTTTTCAGACTGATCGCCAACCGGTTGTAGGTATTCATCAGGCCAATCGCCACGTTGAGATCCACAATCTCCTTGTCGCTGAACACCGCTTTCACTTGCTCAAACAGCGCGTCCGGTGCGCCCTGGCTGGCAATCAGCGTCAGCGTTTCAGCCCACGCCAGCGCCGCCTGCTCGCGCACATCAAACAGCGATCCCGACTCATGCCATACCTGGGTTAACACAATTTTGTGCCACGGCATGTCGGCTTTGTGCAGCGCCTGGGTGTGCATATCGATGCAGTAAGCACAGCCGTTGATTTGCGAAACCCGTAAAAATACCAGCTCCAGCAGGCTGTGCGACAGGTCAGTTTGTGACAGGTAGCTGTAAACGCCGCCTAAGGCTTTCATGGCACCAGGTGCGGCGCTGTAAAAATCGATACGTTGGCTCATCTTTCGTTCCTCAATCAGTTATGGTTTTCATCTGCATTGTTAACCGCCGTATGGAGCAACAAAAGTGCCAAAAAATGATAAAAACAGTGGCCCATTCGCCCTGACGCTGGATCGCTCCGATACGCGGGGATTAAGTGAACAGCTGCACCAGCAACTCAGCACGGCGATTGCAGAAGGGCAATTGGTCGCCGGAGCACGGCTGCCTTCCTGTCGGGATCTGGCGGTGCAGCTGGGTGTGGCACGCGGCACGGTACGGCGCGCTTACGACATGTTGGTTGATAGCCAACTATTGGTGGCAAAAGGGGCAGCAGGCACTTTTGTCGCGGCTGCGGCGTTAACCCAACCACCACGCACGGTGGCGGCGGCAACGGGTTCAGCCTTGCTGGATATGGTGTATGACTTTGACACCGCGCCTCTCACCTTCCAGATGGGCGTGCCCGCCAGTGATGCCTTTCCCGCCAAAGTCTGGACTCGCGTCGTACAACGCCAGGCGCGCCAGCAGGCCAGCCAGTCGCGCGGTTATCCCGATCCGCGCGGTAGCCTGGCGCTGCGACAGGCACTGGTGGGCTATCTGGCGATGGCACGCGGCATCCATTGTCAGGCAAGTCAGATCCTGATCACCAATGGTTATGCGGGCGCGCTGGGTTTGATTGCACTGGCGCTCGGTTTGCACGGTCAACAGGCATGGATGGAAGAACCGGGTTTTATGCTGGCACGCGCGGCATTGCAGCACATGCATGTCACGCCAGTTGGCATTCCAGTGGATGTTGAGGGATTGCAGGTGGAGGAGGGGATTGTGCATGCGCCTGATGCTGCATTTGCCCTGGTCACGGCGGGTCAGCAGGCACCGCTTGGGGTTACGCTGTCTTTGGCGCGACGCCAGGCCTTACTGGCATGGGCCAGCACTCAGCAGCGCTGGATTGTGGAAGATGACTACCTTGGCGAGCTACAACTCGGTAGCCGTGCCGCACCGGCGCTGGCAGCGATCGATAACGACGGGCGGGTGATTCATGTCGGCACCTTCAGCAAAACCCTCAGCCCCAGCCTGCGTCTTGGCTTTGTCGTGGTGCCTCCGGGGCTGGCGGCGCGTTTTGCCGATACCAGCGCGCTGCTGGCGCCCGCCTCGTCAGCGCTGCTGCATGATGCGGTGGCGGAGTTTCTGCGCGAGGGCCATTTTCTGCGCCATCTGCGGCGCATGAAGCGGGTTTATCATGAGCGACTGGAGGGGATTGTCGCGGCGTTACGCCCCCATTTCCCGGATGTACAACGTGCCGGGCTGGCGGTGATTATTCGCTTACCCGCAGGCACGCCAGACCAACAAATTGCCCGTGAGGCGCTGGCCTATGGCCTGGCCCCTTCACCGCTCTCCATCTGGTATCAACACGAGGCCGGGCGGCAATACGGTTTCCTGCTCGGCGTCACCCAATTGCCGCGCGAAGGGTTTGCCCGCTGCGCGGAACGGCTGAAATGGCTGGTGGATGCGCATCAAACGCGAATGGACCAATAAAAAACCACATTCTTGTGCCTTTTTCTGGTCCATTGAGGGAATTACGCTACGCCTCATTGCAACGAATGAGGAATCCGAGTGATGAAACTATTACATGTTGATGTCAGCCCAAAAGGTGCCAAATCCAACTCACGCACCTTAAGTCGTTATTTTGTAGAGCGTTTACAGGCGAAAATGCCTGCCTTGCAGGTGGAGTATCTCGATCTGGACCAGCATCCGGTGGGCCATGTCAGCGGGGAGTTCGCCCAGGCGACCTACACGCCGGAAGAACAACGAACACCGCGTATGCAAGCGGTGCTGGCCGATTCCGATCGCCTGTGCGCGCAGCTGCTTAATGCTGATGCTTTGCTGTTCGCCATGCCGATGTACAACTGGAGCATGCCGTCGGCCTTCAAAGCCTATATTGATGCCATCATTCGCACCAATCTGACGTATCACTTTGATGAGCAACAAAATGTGGTAGGTAATCTGACCCGGCAAAAGGCACTGTTTCTGACCACGCGTGGGGCCAGCCTGCAACCGGGTTCGCCTTATGCCGACATGGATGCCTTAACGCCAGCGCTGCGCGCCGCCTTTGGTTTTATCGGTATCCAGGCACCGCAGTTTGTCAACGCGGAGCCGCTGGCATTTGCGGACCAGGCAGCACGGGAAGCGGGTTTAGCACAGGCGTACCGCGATCTGGATGCGGTGGTGATGCAATGGGCTGATGCTGCGGTTACTGCCTGAACCAGCGTCGCCAAACGAAGCGGATCACGAAAAATTCAATCGCGCCCAGCAGCAAAAACCACAGACAAAACACAATGGTGTAAAGCTGATTCAGATCCTGCAAATGAAAACGGGTTTGCAGGCTCTTTGCCACCGCCAGACTAAAGGCTGGGGCAGGCAGCAGCAGCGCAGAGAGAAAGCCCAGCAGTAGAATACCGCCAGGGATAATCAGGGTTTCTAATGGGTTTTTCATCGCAAAATTCCACAACAAGTCGCGCGGGCATTAGCGCACAAAGGCCCACAGGGTGCAATCCCTCGGACTAAAGGCTTGAGATTTTTCTTCTATTCCATCGACTTAGCAGCAGAAATAGCGAGAGTTAAGAGTTATAGCCTTTGCTATACTTAACGCCCTGATTTTACTGTCTTTTTTTTAGTGAATTTGCGTGTTAGACTGCGCGCACTTTTTCATTACTGAACAATAAATGCGGACAAACTCCAGGCTTATACGCCTTTTGCGCCGCGTTGACTGAAAAATCATGACATTTTTCGCAACCCTGATTCTGGCCTTTGGTATGTCGATGGACGCTTTCGCCGCAGCACTTGGCAAAGGCGCGTCCCTGCATCGTCCAGATTTTAAAGAGGCGCTGCGCACCGGTCTGATTTTCGGTGTGATTGAAATGCTCACCCCGCTGATTGGTTGGGCAATTGGCCAGGCCGCCAGCCGTTATGTGATGGCGTGGGACCACTGGCTGGCATTTGGCCTGTTGACCCTGCTCGGTGGCCGTATGATGATGGCGGGCTTAAGTCAGACCGCAGGGGAACCCTGTGAGCCGCCGCAGCGCCACGGTTTTATGGTGTTGGCGTTAACTGCGGTAGCCACCAGTCTGGATGCCCTGGCAGTGGGTGTTGGCCTGGCATTTTTGCAGGTGAACATCGTGATGACCGCCATCACCATCGGCGCAGCCACCACCGTGATGGCGACGACCGGTGTGATGGTAGGGCGCTTTATTGGCCCGGTGCTGGGCAAATGGGCGGAAGTGCTGGGGGGCGTTGTCCTAATTTGTATCGGTTCCACCATTTTGGTGGAACATCTGGGTTGGTTCAGTTAAGGTTTTGGTTATCGGCAGATTGTGCAAATGCGGAAAAGCTGCATTTTTGTGATCTGGTTCAAAGTTTCTTGCTTAAAAAACAGGCTGGCGATATACTTTTTTTAGTATTTCTCAACTTATTTTTAATCAGGTACTTTATGAAACGGTTCTTCAAATACGTGTTTCTTGCTTATGTTGAAACTTACAAACACGTACCGCCGGGTGCTTTAAACTAAGCGCCCCGCACGCAACCCTCGATAATCGCGGTCAGGGATCGACCGGTGATTATCAATGATTTTCTTATCTCTTCCGCGCATTTTCTCCCCAATTTTCCCCTAAAACCGACGCTTTACCCCCTCCGTCATCAGATTTAGATCTGGCTATAGCCTGAGGTTATACCCCGCCACTAAACAAGCATTCGTCACCCCCGCCAACGGCATGGAATAGTCAGCTCAGGTCCTTTTCACCTGTCTGATACGAGAAACATCATGCTGATCCCTCAACCTTATTTACTTTTCCTTGGTGACGTTACCGATCCACTGGCGGCTAAAACCGCGCGTGGCATCCACGTCTGGCGTCCTGAGCAGTGCGTCGGCGAAATCAAACTGCCGGGATGCACCGTCAGCCTCGGTCTGGAAGAAATCGACATTGCCACCGCCAAAGCGCGCGGCGCGAAAACCCTGGTACTCGGCACCGCCAACGCCGGTGGTTATCTGCCGCAGCACTGGCTGGATACCGTGCGCAACGCCATCAAAGCCGGGATGAATGTCGCCAGCGGCCTGCATCATCGTCTGGTGGATGAGCCAGAACTGGTGGCACTGGCGCAGGAGTTCGGTGTGGAACTGTTTGATATCCGCCATATGCGTCCGAAGCTGGATGTCGGCAGCGGTAAAAAGCGTACCGGTAAGCGTGTACTTACTGTCGGCACCGACTGCTCAGTAGGCAAGATGTACACCTCGCTGGCCCTGGAAGCAGCAATGCGCGATATCGGTCTGAACGCGGATTTCCGTGCTACCGGTCAGACTGGCATCCTGGTGGCGGGTGCCGGTATTGCTATCGATGCGGTGATTGCAGACTTTATCGCTGGTGCGGTTGAAGCCTTGTCTCCGGCCAACGAACCCGATCACTGGGACATCGTTGAAGGCCAGGGGTCATTGTTCCACCCGTCCTACGCCGGTGTATCAATGGGCCTGATCCATGGTGCTCAGCCGCAGTGGCTGGTGATGTGCCATGAGATGGGACGCCCGCATATGCGTCATCTGCCGCATCAGCCGATGGTCAGCCTGAAAGATTGCGTGGAAGCCAACCTGCGCGCCGCCACCGTTACCAGTGATTCGGTACAGTTGGCCGGTTTCGCCATCAACACCTCGAACTACAGCGAAGAAGAAGCACGTGCTTACTGCGCCGAGGTCAGCGCCGAGTTTGGCGTACCTGCTACCGACCCGGTGCGCTTTGGTATCAATGACATCGCGGCGTTGCTGAAGGAGCGTGGCTAAGATGCGGCGCATGCAGATTGAAGTGCTGGAGCTGCCGTTGGCGCGTCCGTTTGCCATCTCGCGTGGCACGCGTACTGCGGTGACGGTGATTCGTGTCACCCTGGAGCAGAATGGCTTTATTGGTCGCGGTGAATGCACCCCCACGCCGCGTTACGACGAAACGCCGGAAAGCGTCAATGCTGAACTGGAAGCGCTGCGCGCTGACATCGAAGCGGGCCTCAGCCGTGTCGATCTGCAAACTCGTCTGCATGCCGGTTCAGCGCGTAATGCGCTGGACTGCGCGCTGTGGCGGCTTGACGCCGCGCTGGCGAAACAATCGTTCTGGCATTTGACACAGCAAGAGCAGCCGATTTCGGTGATCACCGCCGAAACCCTTAGCCTGGATAGCGTCGCCAATATGGCGGCAGCGGCAGCCGATGCGGTGTCGCGCGGCGCTATTCTGCTGAAAATCAAACTCAACCGAGACGAAATTCTGGAGAAAGTGGCCGCCATCCGCGCCGCCGCACCTTACGCCACGCTGATTATTGATGCCAACGAAGCCTGGTCCGGTGTGGATCTGCACAGCCTGCTGAACGCGCTGCTGCCTTACAACATCGCGATGGTCGAGCAACCGTTACCGGCCGGTCAGGATCAGGATTTACAACGTTTCACCCATCCAATTCCGGTATGCGCCGACGAGAGTTGCCACACGCGAGAAGATATCGCCCAGCTCCGTAATCGCTACGAGATGATCAACATCAAGCTGGATAAATGCGGTGGGTTAACCGAAGCACTGGCGATGGTGGCCGAAGCACAAAAGCTGGATATGCGCCTGATGGTGGGCTGCATGTTGGGTTCATCACTGGCGATGGAAGCGGCGCTGCCGGTGGCGATTGCCGCAGAACATATCGATCTTGATGGCCCGATCTGGCTGGCGGCAGACAGCTCGCCATTCCTCTCCTATTCCCAGGGCCGAATCTGGCTATAACCCGCACGCGGAGCAACGATGACGGACACTTCACTTATACACAACGCCGCCAGCGTTGCCGGTTCCGCGACTGCGCCGGTACTCGCTATTCAGGAGCTCAGCGTCAGCTTTCGTGGCCGTAGCGGCGTCAGCCAGGCGCTGAAAGGCATCAATTTCGAGATACACCAGGGTGAAATCGTCGCCGTGGTTGGCGAAAGCGGATCGGGCAAATCGGTCACCTCGCTAGCGGTGATGGGGCTGCTGGCGGCTTCGGGCCGTATCGATCGCGGTAGCATCCAGTTCCGCGATCGTCGCGGTCAGCTACATCAGTTGGAAAAACTCAACGAAACCCAGCGTCGCGCTTTGCGTGGCCGCGAAATGTCGATGATTTTTCAGGAGCCGATGACTTCGTTGAACCCGGTGCTGCGCGTCGGCGATCAGCTGACGGAAGCACTGCGCGACCAGCAAATTTGTGGCAAAGCGGAAGCCGAAGCGCGCGCCCGTGAACTGCTGCGCCAGGTACGCATTGCCGATGTCGATCGCGTGATGAAAAGCTATCCGCACTCGCTGTCGGGCGGGATGCGTCAGCGCGTGATGATTGCGCAGGCGCTGGCCTGCGATCCACAACTGTTGATTGCCGATGAACCGACCACCGCGCTCGACGTGACGGTGCAGGCGCGCATTCTGCATATCTTGCGCGATCTGCAACGCGCCAAACAGATGGCGGTGTTGTTTATCACTCACGATATGGGCGTGGTGGCGGAAGTCGCTGACCGTGTGGTGGTGATGTATCGCGGCGATGTGGTGGAGCAGGGCACGGTGGCGGAGATTTTTAACGCACCGCAGCATCCCTACACCAAAGCCTTGCTGGCGGCAGTGCCAAAACTGGGTGATATGCGTGAACACGCCTGGCCGCAACGCTTTCCACTGTTGGGTGCCGCACCCACCGCTAACGCGGAACAGCGCACCGCGCGTTACGACGACAAACCGCTGCTCGATGTACGCGGCCTGAAAGTTTATTACCCGATTCGCAGCGGCATCTTCTCGGCAATGACCCATCAGGTTCATGCGGTGGAGCAGATCGATTTCACGCTGTGGCCGGGAGAAACCCTGGCGATTGTTGGTGAAAGCGGCTGTGGCAAATCCACCACTGGCCGCGCGTTGATGCGTTTGATCAACAGCGATGCCGACAGCATCCATTTCCAGGGTAACGAAATCGCCAACCTGAAAGAAGCCCAGTTTCAGCCACTCAGGCGTGAAATCCAGATGGTATTTCAGGATCCCTATGCCTCACTCAATCCGCGCTTAACCGTGGGGTTCACCATTGCCGAGCCGCTGCTGCTGCATGGCGTGGTGAAGTCGCTGGAGGAGGCGACGGCGCAGGTGGAAGCATTGCTGACCAGCGTCGGTCTGTTGCCGGAACATGCGCGCCGTTATCCGCATGAGTTTTCCGGCGGCCAGCGCCAGCGCATCGCGATTGCCCGTGCCATGGCGCTGAAGCCGAAGGTGATTATTGCTGACGAAGCGGTCTCCGCGCTGGATGTGTCGATTCAGGCGCAGGTGGTGAACCTGATGATGGACTTGCAACAGCAAACCGGCGTGGCGTGGATTTTTATCTCGCATGACATGGCGGTGGTGGAGCGTATCGCCAACCGCGTGGCGGTGATGTACCTCGGCCAGATTGTGGAGCTGGGGCCGCGTCAGGCGGTGTTCAATAACCCGCAACATCCCTATACCCAACGGCTGCTGGCCTCGGTGCCGGTGGCAGATCCACAGAACCGTCCACAACGAACTTTCGATGACAGCGAGATCCCTTCGCCGTTACGCAAGGTGGGAGAAACGGTCATTAAACCCCGTTATCGCCAGGTTGCCCCGCAGCACTGGGTCGCTGACGGCATTGTTTCGCGCTAACCCCAATACCAGGAGATTTTATGAACCCGTTTTTCCGTCGCACCTCGCTCGCTCTCGGACTTACCCTCTCCCTGGCGGCTGCCGCACAGGCGCAGGATCTGCACATCTCGATGTATGCCGATATCACCGGTCTCGACCCGCACGATACCTCGGACAACGTCAGCTATTCGGTGCAGAGCGGTATCTTTGAACGTCTGTTCCAGTTCGATGCCCAGATGAAGCTGCAACCCTGGCTGGCGACCGGCTACACCAGCAACGACAGCGCCACCGAATTCACCCTGACACTGCGTAAAGGCGTCACCTTCCAGGACGGCACGCCGTTTGATGCGGAAGCGGTAAAAGCTAACCTTGAGCGCCTCGCCGATCAGACCAAAGGTCTGAAGCGCAACAGCCTGTACAAGATGATCGCGAAAGTCACGGTGCTGGCCCCGGATCAGGTCAAAGTGGAGCTGAATCAGTCATTTGGTGCCTTTATCAACACCCTGGCGCACCCGTCGGCAGTGATGTGGAGCCCGGCAATCCTGAAACAGTACCCGGACGAAGCGCAGCTGCGTCTGCATCCGGTTGGCACCGGTCCGTTTAAGTTTGTTGACTGGCAGCCGGGGAAAGCGGTCAAGCTGACCAAGTATGACGGCTACTGGCAGAAAGGTTGGCCGAAGGTGGATAACGTCACCTTCTCACCCAGCCCGGAAGATGCCACGCGCGTGGCAGCTCTGAAGTCAGGGCAGGTAGATGCCATCTGGCCATTGCCGTCCGATCTGATCAGCACCGTGCAGAACGACAGCAAGCTGGCGATCCAGCGCGATCCGAGCATTTACCTTTACTACATGGCGATCAACACCCAGCACAAACCGCTGGCAGACCTGCGCGTGCGTCAGGCGATCAACTACGCCATCGATCGTAATCTGTGGCTGAAAGTGGCGTTTGCCGGCATGGGCAAACCAGCCAGCTCCGCCATCCCGGAAGGGGTGCAGTTCTGGCAGAAGCAGAGCGAGCCGAACTACCGTTATGCACCGGATGAGGCCAAAGCGCTGCTAAAAGCGGCGGGTTACCCGAACGGTCTGGATCTGAAGCTGTGGACCACCAACGCCACCGCCAGCGTGCGTGCGGCGCAGTTCCTGAAAGCGCAGCTGGCGACCGCAGGCATTCGCGTCACCGTGACGCCAATGGATTCCGGTACGCGCAACGCCAAACTGTGGGGCGTGAAAGATCCGAAGCAGGCAGAATTTGACCTCTACTACGGCGGCTGGTCTACCTCCACCGGTGATGCTGACTGGGCGCTGCGTCCGTTGTACGCCACCGAATCCTGGGTGCCGACCTCGTACAACGTGTCGTACTACAGCAACCCGGCAGTGGACAAAGCGATTGCCGGTGGCCTGGCAACTGCTGATCCAGCCAAACGCGGTGTGGCTTATGCCGAAGCGCAGAAACTGCTGTGGAAAGATGCCCCGGTGGCCTTCCTCGGTACGCCGGATAACCTGGTGGGCAAACGCAGCAACCTGAGCGGCGTGTCGATGCTGCCAGATGGCAACTTCCTGTATACCCAGGCTGCATTTAAGTAAACATAACCCGTAGCGGCGCGTTTTATCGCGCGGGTTTTTTAAAAACGCGCGATAAATCGCGCCGCTACACAGAAGGAAACGCATGTTCGCATACATCATTCGTCGTCTGCTGGAGATGATCCCGGTACTGCTGGTGGTCTCGCTGCTGGTATTCGGCTTCATCAAACTGCTACCGGGCGATCCGGCGCGCATCTACGCCGGGCCGGATGCACCGCTGGCGGCGGTAGAAGCAGCGCGTCAGCATCTCGGTCTTAACGACCCGCTGCCACAACAATATCTGCACTGGCTGGGGGGCCTGTTCCGCGGCGATCTTGGCGTTACCTACCGCACGCAACAGCCAGTGCTGGAAGTGATCAAACAAGGCTTTATGCCGACCATGTGGCTGGCGATGGCGGGCTTTGCCTGGTCGGTGGTTCTCGGTCTGTTTCTGGGCGTGCTGGCGGCGCTGAAACGTGGCAAATGGCAGGACTGGACGCTGATGAGCGTCGCGGTAGGTGGTATCTCAATGCCAACCTTCTGGCTCGGCCTGTTGCTGATCCAGTTCGTCGCCATGCCGTTTGGTTTGTTTTCGGTCAGCGGCTTCAACAAGCCCACCGATATTATCCTGCCCGCCATCACCCTGGGTTCCTCGGTGGCGGCGGTGATGGCACGCTTTACCCGCTCTGCCTTCCTTGAAGTGGCGCAGGAAGATTACGTGCGTACCGCCAAAGCGAAGGGGCTGCGTAATCGGCTGGTCACCTGGAAACACGTGATGCGCAACGCGCTGATCCCGGTGATTACCATGCTCGGTTTGCAGTTTGGTTTTCTGCTGGGTGGATCGATCGTGGTGGAAAGCGTGTTCAACTGGCCGGGGTTAGGCTGGCTGCTGATCGAATCGATCAAAGCGCAGGACCAACCGGTGATCCAGGCGTTGGTGATGCTGTTCGTGTTTGAATTTATTGTGATTAACTTGCTGGTGGACCTGCTGTACGCAGTGGTTAACCCGGCAATTCGTCTGCGACAGGAGCCGTGATGAGTCTGCAATCTTTGCCTGCCAACCCGCAGGAGGCGATCCGTTCGCCGTGGCGCGATTTTCTCCACGCCTTTGTGCGCAATCCCCTGGCGCTGGTATCGGGCGGTTTTGTGCTGCTGCTGGTACTGGTGGCGATATTCGCCCCGTGGCTGGCGCAGTGGGACCCGATGGCGCCGGACTGGATGGCGCTGTCGTCACCACCGTCTGCCGCGCACTGGATGGGCACTGACGATCTTGGTCGTGACCTGCTCAGTCGTATTATCTATGGTGCGCGCATCTCGCTGTATGTTGGCGTCGTGTCGGTGACGCTTGGCATGGTGGTGGGCGTGCTGCTTGGCCTGCTGGCGGGCTACTATGGCCGCTGGATCGACATGCTGATCATGCGTGGTTCTGACGTCCTGTTCGCCTTCCCCGGTATGCTGCTGGCGATTGCGGTAGTGGCGATTCTTGGCCCCGGTCTGAATAACGTGATCATCGCGGTGGCGGTGTTCAGCGTGCCAGTATTTGCTCGTATCGTGCGTGCGTCGACGTTATCGCTGAAGCAGGCCGCCTATGTGGAAGCGGTACGCTGTGCTGGCGCGCCGGATCGGGTGATCCTGCTGCGTCATATCCTGCCGGGTACGCTGTCGAATGTGATTGTCTACTTCACCATGCGCATCGGCACCAGTATCCTCACCGCAGCCGGACTGAGTTTTATCGGTCTTGGCCCGGAGCCGGACGTCCCGGAGTGGGGCAACATCCTCGCGATGAGCCGCAACATGATGATGGCGGGCATGTGGCACGTCAGCGTCTTCCCTGGGCTGGCGATTTTTATTACGGTGCTGGCGTTCAATCTGCTGGGCGATGCCCTGCGCGATACGCTTGATCCCAAACTGAAGAGTTAAGCATGGATTTTCAACAGATGCAGCGCGACCTGCTGCTGCAACGCTGGCGCGAAACGCGCCAGCTCGGTCAGCCGCGCAGCGCCTGTGGGCCGACCAACCTGATCAGCGATGTGCCCGGCGTGCGCGTTGGGCACGCCACGCTGGTTGAGGGTGAGATCCAGACCGGCGTCACCGCGATTGTGCCGCCGGGCGACAACCTGTTTCAGCAACCGCTGCCCTGTGCGGCGGCGGTGTTTAACGGCTTTGCCAAGCCGGTAGGTCTGGTGCAGGTGGAGGAGCTGGGCGTATTGCAGACGCCAATCCTGCTCAGCAACACCCTGGCGATCGGCACGCTGTTTACCACGCTGGTGCGGGATGCCATCAGCCGCAACCCGGAGTTGGGCCGCAGTTTGCCCACAGTCAATCCGCTGGCGCTGGAGTGTAACGACGGCTGGCTGAACGACATCCAGGCGCTGGCGGTAACCGAAGCGCTGGCGCAGCAAGCTCTGCACCAGGCGCAGGTCGATTTTGCCCGTGGCAGCGTGGGTGCCGGACGTGGCATGAGCTGCTTCAGCCTGAAAGGTGGCATTGGTAGCGCCTCGCGCCTGATCCCCTCATTGGGTGCCACGCTGGGCGTATTGGTGCTGGCGAACTTTGGCGCACTGACGGCGCTAACGCTGGATGGCGTGCGCCTCGGCGAGATGATCGCTCCGTTATTGCCGGAACTGACGCCGCAGCGCGATGCCGGTTCCATCATCATGATTATGGCGACCGATGCAGCGCTCGATGCGCGTCAGCTGAAGCGCGTGGCAAAACGCGCCGGGGCGGGCCTGGGACGACTCGGTAGCTATTGGGGACATGGTTCAGGTGATATTGCCGTGGCCTTTTCCACCCAAACCCAGCCGCAGCCACCGGAAGATGCGGCGCTCGAACCGCTGCTGGCTGCCGCCGCCGATGCCACTGAACACGCGGTGTTGGATGCGCTGTTGAGTGCGACAGCTGTTACTGGTTTTCGCGGCCACCACCGGCCTGCATTAACGGATGTTTTAGACAGGTTATCTCAATGAAAATCTTTATCTCCGCCGATATCGAAGGCATCGCGGGCGTGATGCGCCCGGAACAATGTTCACCGGGCCATGCGGAATACCAGCTGGCGCGTGGATTGATGGAGCAGGAAGTGAACGCCGCCGTTGACGGGGCATTTGCCGGAGGGGCCACCGAGGTGGTGGTGGCTGACAGTCATGCGCAAATGACCAACCTGCGTGCGGAAAATATTGATCCGCGCGCCCGTCTGGTGCAGGGCAAACCACGCGGTTTGTCGATGGTGGAAGGGCTGGAACAACAACCGTTCGATGGCCTGTTTTTTATCGGTTATCACAGCGCGGCAGGTGAACCGGGTGTGCTGGCACATACCATTAACGGGCGCGCTTTCTGGCGTATCCATATCAACGGCAAAGTGATGGGCGAAAGCGATATCTATGCCGCTGCGGCTGCCGAACAGGGCACGCCGCTGTGGCTGGTGAGCGGGGACGACCAGTTGCAGGGCTGGATGGCCGAACACTATCCGTCAGTCGATTATGTCTGCGTAAAACGCGCGATTTCCCATACCTGCGCCGAATCCATCAGCCCACAGGCGGCGCAAAACGCCATTCGTAGCGCGGCTACGGCGGCAGTACAGCGAGCACGTCAGGTCAATACCACCCGGCTCAGCGCCCCTTATGAGATGCAGCTCCAGGCGAGCAAACCAGTACTGGCCGATCTGTTCAGCCTGATCCCTGGCGTAACGCGTATCGATGCGGTAACGGTGGGCTACCGTGCTGAGAAAATGGGCACGCTGATCAGCCTGCTCAGCGCCTTCTCCTATCTGGCGAGTACGCAAAATTAGCGCAATAAATTGCGCCGCTACATGGTTGGTAGCGACGCGATTTATCGCGCGGGTTTTAGCGCGTAAAGCACACCACGCGGCTGCGATTTAACAGCAGCCGCACGCGATCTCCCGATTGCGCGAGGACAAAACGTTTCTCCCACGGACCATCCAGCGCGGTAGCCAGCACGCGATCGCCGCCCAGCGATTGCAGGGTGGCACGAATCGCCGCCGGGCCGATGCCCATCGTCAACGACTCTCCTTCAATCACCATTTCGCTGCGGTACTGCGGTGCAAACCAGCGCCCTTGTAGGTTGTCGAGGCTGGCACCATCTGGCTGCACCGGCACAAAGCGGCGCGCCGCATGGCCGATTTCACCGACAATTGCTGCGCCGTCGTGGCGTAACTGCATAGGAAAGGTGCTGGAAAGCGAGACGGCATCACCGTGGCGTTCATCGCGCCACAGGGTTTCACCGGCACCCAGCCAGGTCGCGGTGACGCCCTTGATCTCCAGCCAGTCAGCGGCATTCGGTGCCACATACAAACCGGGTGTCAAATCGTGACCTTTTTCTGGTAATGAGCGGCCCAGCGCCGCCGCCAGAATACGCAGCGCGCTTTCGGAGGTGGTGACATCTTCGCGGTTGGCCACCAGCGCCACACCGATTTTCAACTCCGGGTGCAGCAGGAAGTAGCTTTTATAACCAGCGTGGGAACCGCCGTGACCAAACAACGTTTGGCTGCCGAGCGTCGAGCTGGTGATACCAAGGCCATAACCGCTGGTGCGGCCATCGTTCAGATTACGAGGGGCGCTCAACCGTTGCAGCACGCCTGCACCCGGGCCGCTATCCGCCAACAGGCTTTGCAGCCAACGTGTCAGATGGCGCAGGCTGCCGGTCACACTACCGGACGCCGACAGGTGCAGACCCGCGCTGGACAGCTGCCATTGTTCGCCGTTGTTCCAGTAACCAGGCACCAGACCTGGCACAATATCGAACCAGCTTTCCGGTGCAAACAGGTTGATATCCAGCGGTTCGCAGACGTATTGCTGCAACAGGTCGTTGAACCGCACGCCTTTCGCCTTTAACGCTTCTTCCACCAGACGATAGCCGGTATTGGTGTAGGAGATCTCGCTGCCCGGTGGGTAGCTGAGGTCACCCTCACCTGCCACGAACGCGAGCAAATCGGCGGCGGTGGTGGCGTTGTAGACCGACAAACCGAGCAATGACAGGGTTTCGCGCACATCCGGCAGGCCGCTGCTCATATCCAGCGCCTGGCCGACGGTGACCGCGCCGTTGGCTCCGGTCAGCTGCGGCAGATGCTGGGCAAGGGTGTCTTCCAGTTGCACATAGCGGCGGCCCGGTCCGGTAACCATCGCCGCAAACAGGTGTTTGGTGATGGAGGCAAAACGCACCACGCTGTCGATTGTGAAGGGCGTCTGTTGGGCCAGATCGCCCAACCCGGCGCAGTGTGTCGAATGAATATGGTGGGCATCAAATAACACAATCGCACCGCCTGGTGCATCGGGTTGTTGCCAGCTTTGCACGATCGAGTCTGCAACGTCTGCGGCCTGTTGCCAGTGGGCTGTCATGCCGGTTCCTCCAGCGTCATGCTGAGATCAAAAAGTTGCGCGGTATGCGGATGCTGGATACGCCGGGCGCGCAGGTCATCGGCGCTTAGCTGCTCCACCATCTCGCCATGCTGCATCACGCCAATACGCTGACACAGGTGCGTCACCACCGCGAGGTTGTGTGTCACCATAATGTAGGTCAGTTTGCGCTCGCTGCGAAGATCGCTAAGTAAATTAAGGATTTCCGCCTGCACCGACACATCAAGCGCTGAGGTGGGTTCATCCAGCAGCAGCACTTCCGGCTCGGCAATTAGCGCGCGGGCAATCGCCACGCGCTGGCGCTGCCCGCCGGAGAGCTGGTGGGGATAACGAAAACGTACTGCCGCAGGCAGACCCACTTCGTTCAGTGCCTGGCTGATGCGCTGCTCGGCGCGATCGAGCTGATGCACCAGCAACGGCTCGTGCAGGATACGGTCAATGGTCTGGCGTGGATGCAGCGAACCGAATGGGTCCTGAAACACCATTTGTACCTGGCGAAAAAAGGCACGGCTGCGTTTGGCGCTTAGCGCCTGACCACCGAAGGTCATGCTGCCCTGCCAGTCTTCATTCAGCCCGGCCAGCGCCCGCAGAATGGTGGATTTGCCGGAACCGCTTTCGCCGACCAGACCGAAACTCTCACCATTGCCGACGGCAAAGCTGACGCCTTTCACCACGGTATGCGCACCAAAGGCGATGCGCAGATTATCGATTTGAATCATGTATTTTGCTCGTTTAGCTCATCATCCGATCCAACTCGCGCGATAAATCGCGCCGCTACACGCACCAGACCGTAGCGGCGCGATTTATCGCGCAATTTCGGAAACGCTTATTAATCCCGCCACGCCGCGTCGCGCTGCAACACCGGCAACCGCTCACGCGGATGGCGCAGCGATGGCAGGCAAGCCAGCAACCCACGGGTATACGGATGCTGCGCCTGTTGCAGCTGCCCGGCTTCCAGCAATTCGACGATCTTACCGGCGTACATCACCGCCACGCGATCGCAGAAATGCGACACCAGCGGCAGATCGTGGCTGATCAGGATCAACCCCATGCCGCGTGCAGAAACCAGATCGTCAATCAGTTTGAGGATCTCCGCCTGCACCGTGGCATCAAGCGCGCTGGTGGGTTCATCGGCGATCAACAACTCCGGGTCGGGTGCCAGCATCATGGCAATCATCACGCGCTGCCCCATCCCGCCCGAAACCTCATGCGGATAGCGCTTCGCCACCGCCTCGGGTTCGCGGATTTTTACCTGTTCCAGCAACCCAATCGCCGCCTGCATCGCGGCTTTTTTGCTGCCGCCTTTATGCTCGCGCCAGGCCTCAGCAATTTGCTGCCCGATGGTCATCACCGGATTCAGCGAATATTTCGGGTCCTGCAAAATAAAACCGACGCGCTTGCCGCGAATCTGGCGCAGCACTTTTTCACTGGCCCCGCGCAGGTCGATACCGTCGAAGCGCAGCACATCTGCCGTCACCTCAGCATTGCCCGGCAGCAGCTGCATCAGGCTACGCGCCGTCAGCGATTTGCCAGAACCGCTCTCGCCGACAATGGCGAACTTCTCACGGCCAACGCTAAAGCTGACACCGCGCACGGCTTCAAAGGTCTCCGCGCGATTGCGAAAGGCAATGCGCAGATTTTCAATTTCCACCAGCATTTAGCGCTCCTTCGGGTCCAGCACGTCACGCAGACCGTCGCCAAGAAAGTTGAACGCCAGCGACGTCAGGAAAATAGCGATGCATGGCATCAGCGGCACCCACCATTCGCTGAACAAAAAACGGCGCGCGGTGGCAATCATCGTGCCCCATTCCGGTGAGGGTGGCTGTGCACCCATGCCGAGAAAGCCGAGGCTGGCGGCGGTGATGATGATCGAACTCATGTCGAGGGTGACGCGCACAATCAGGCTTGGCACGCACAGCGGCATGATATGACGCAGAATAATGCGCAATGGCGCGGCACCGGTCAGACGACTGGCGGCGATAAAATCGCTATGGCGGAACTGCAAGGTTTCCGCACGCGCCAGGCGGGCGTAGGGCGGCCAGGAGGTGAGGGCAATCGCCAACACCGCACTTTCGACACCCGGTTTCAGCGCGGCGACAAATGCCAGCGCCAGAATCAGGCGCGGGAAGGCAAGGAAGATATCGGTCAGACGCATCAACGCCTTATCGACAAACCCGCCGGCATACCCGGCGATACAGCCAATTAACAAGCCGAGCGGGGCGGTCAGCAGCACCACGGCGATCACCATGCCAAGCGTGGTGCGCCCGCCATAAATGATGCGCGTCCAGACATCGCGCCCCAGTTCATCGGTGCCGAGCCAGTGCACCCAGGACGGTGCCGCAAGGCGGTTTTCCAGATGCTGTGTACCCGGATCGAACGGTGTCAGCAGCGGCGCAAACAGCGCCAGTAGCAACATCAGGAAAATGACCAGCAGCCCCGCCATCGCCAGCGGGTTGCTGCGCAGGCTGAGCCACAGACGATAGCGACGGCCCCACACCGCCTGACGGCGGTTAGCTGGCGTGTCATCAAGTAGCCAGTCACGAGAGAAAAAAATCATTTTACGCGCGGGTCCCAAAGTCGATAGAGAAGGTCAGCCAGCTGGTTTAGCAGCACATACACGGTGCCGACCAGTAGGGTTGCGCCCACCACCGGGTTCATGTCGGCATTCATCAGCGAGGTGGTGAGATACTGCCCGAGGCCCGGCCAGGCAAAGACGTTTTCCGTCACCACCGCGCCTTCCAGCAGTCCGGCGTAGGTCAGCGCCAGCACCGTCACCAGTTGCACCGCCACGGTGGGGAAGGCGTGACGCCAGATCACCCGAGCCGCAGATAAGCCCTTGGCGCGTGCGGTGATCACGAACTCGCCGCTCAGGGCGTTGAGCATAAAGGTGCGCGTCATACGCGTGATGTAGGCCATGCTGAAATAAGCGAGGATCAGCACCGGTTGCGCCATATGTGCCAGCGCATCGCGGAAGGCGTCATACTCACCGGCCAGCAGGGAGTCGATGGTGAGGAAGCCGGTGACCTGCGGCACCATATCCTGCCAGATAATGTCCTGCCTTCCTGGTCCCGGCGCAATGCCCAACACCGCGTAGAACACCAGCAAACTGAGTAACGCCAGCACGAACACCGGCAGTGAGTGGCCTGCCAGACACACCACGCGGATGGTCTGATCCACCCAACTGCTTTGCCGCACTGCCGCCCACACGCCTAGCGGGATGCCGATCAACGCGGCGATAATAATCGCCGCCGTCGCCAGCTCCATGGTGGCCGGGAAGAAACGGGCGATATCGGTGGTGACCGGGTTGGAGGTCAGAATCGATTTGCCGAGATCGCCATGTAACAGCTGATTGAGGTAATGACCAAACTGAATGTAGAGGGGCTGATCCAGCCCCATCTCCGCACGTACGCGCTCCACCACCGATTGGGGCGCGTTATCACCGACCGCTGCCAGCACCGGATCGGTGGGCATCACGCGGCCAATGAAAAAGGTCAAAACCGACAGGCCAAACAGCGTCAGCACCAGGCTGCTCAGGGTGCTGACGATTTTCTTCAGTAACGGCATCAGGCTTTTTTCACCTGCTCATACGGCCACTGCTCCAGCACGGTCAGGTGAACGTCGCTGACATTTTTGCCGACCGCGACGTTTTTGGTTTTCTGCATCATGTAAATAAACGGACTCTTCTCACGGCCCAGTTGCTGAATCTGGTGATACAACGCGATACGTTTCGCCGGATCGGCTTCGTGCAGCGCCTGCTCGGTCAGTTTGTTGAACTCATCATCAGACCAGCTGCAACGCCAGGCCAGCGTACGGTTGCGCGCGTTGTCGCTGTTGTCGGTGTTAACGCAGAAAGCTTCGGTGTTGGAGTTCGGGTCGAAGTAATCCGCGCCCCACACGGTCAGCGCCAGTTGATGCTGACGGGCGCGCATCTTGGTCAGCACCTGACGGTTTTCCGCCGCAATCAGCGACACCTTGATGCCAATCGCGCCCAACTGGGTCTGAATCGCCTGGGCGATGTCCGGGTAGGGCTGCATCGAGTAGTGGTCGAGGGTGATTTCAAACCCGTTCGGATAACCCGCTTCCGCCAGCAGCGCTTTGGCTTTGCTGAGGTCTTTATGGAAAGGGGTGTCATCCAGCGCCGCCGGGAAGCCGCTTGGCAGGAAACTTTGATGGGTGATAAAGCTCATCGACAGAATATTTTTCTGGATGCTGTCGTAATCCAGTGCCCATTTCAGTGCCTGCCATACCTGTGGTTTCTTCAGGTATTCGTTATTGGTGTTGCACGACATCAGCATGATGGCGGAGAGCGACTGATTCACCAGCGACACCGTCGGGTCGTTTTTCACCTGTAAAAGTTGTTCGGTGGTCAGGTCATAGGCCGCATCGACATCGCCTTTTTTCAGCATCAGCGCCTGTGCTGCCGGGTCGGCGATATGTTTCAGGATCACGCGTTTGATGTTGCTCTTGCCAGCGAACTGCGGGCTGAGTTCCAGAATCACCGTTTCGCTGGCTTTCCAGGTGCGCAGGGTAAAGGCACCCGAACCGGCGCTGTGCTGCTTGAGCCATGCGTTGCCGAAGTCGTTATTCTGCTGGTTCGCCAGACAGGCTTTCTTCGACACAATGCTGCCGACGGTGGCAGACAGGCAGTACAGCAGGAAAGTCTCGGCAGCCGGTGCGCCCAGTTTCATTTCCAGCGTATGGGTGTCTTTCGCCGTCACCAACTGCGTCACGTTATCTTTGGTAAAGCCGAACTGGTTGATAATAAACGCCGGGCTTTTATCCAGTTTCACGATACGTTCGATGGAGAACGCCGCATCTTCAGCAGTAACAGGCGTACCATCGGCAAATTTCGCGGCTGGATCAATATGGAAGGTATACACGCTATTGTCGGCGTTCACTTCCCAGCTTTTTGCCAGCGCGCCAATGACTTTGTCGGCCTGCTGTGGATCGGGCATCACCAGCTTCTGATACAGGTTGCCGCAGATCTGGCCGCCAGTGGCTTCAAAACTTTCATGCGGGTCAAGGCTGGTCATGTTGTCCAGCTGCATCGCCATCACCAGCATGCTGGGCGGCGTGGCACCGAAGGCAGAGTTGAGGCTGAGATACGAAAGGAAGGGCACTGCGGTGCATCCTGCAAGAAAACGTCTTCTGGTTACCATTGTGACTCCAACTTATTGATTATTAAAATAAAAAAATTATTATTTGTTGTTTTTTGTCTTGACATTCCCGCCGGGCAGGAGGATTAATAACAGGCATTAAGCCTTTTGTTTCATACGCAGCCGATTGCCCTTTTTTGGTGCATTTCGCCCCGCCAACGGGCAGCGTTTGCGCTTTCCCCTGAACAAGAAACGGATACAACATGTCTGACTCGCCTAACACCAACCGGATTGCCATCCCGGTTTTTGATGGTCACAACGATGTCCTCAACAAACTGTGGCAACACCATCAGCCCGATGCGGTGAATGTTTTTCTCAATGGCACTGAATCAGGCCAGATGGACTTTCCCCGCATCCGGCACGGAAATATGGTAGGTGGGATTTTTGCCACCTGGGTGCCATCACACCCGCTAGTTGCAAGAAGTGCGCCAGACCTCTCAGATTTTCCTCATGAAATTATCAGCAATGCGCGCGATGCCACCTTCTCGATGCTGGCGTTATTACTGCGTATTGAGCAGGCGTCGCAGGGCCAGGTAAAAATATGCCGCAGCGTGCGTGACATCCGTGAATGTATGAGTAAAGGCGTGCTGGCGGTGGTGATGCACGTTGAAGGGGCCGAGGCGTTGGATACGCGTGGCGAACTGCTGGATATTCTGTACGCCAGCGGGCTGCGTACCCTGGGGCCACTGTGGAGTCGTCCGAACCAGTTTGGCGACGGCGTGCCATTCCGCTATCCCTCCTCACCCGATATCGGCAATGGCCTCACGGCAGCCGGTAAGCAACTGGTACGCGAATGTAATCAGCGCCGCATCATGGTTGACCTGTCGCATATGGATGAGAAAGGTTTCTGGCATACGGCGGAGATCAGTGATGCACCGCTGGTGGCCAGCCACTCCAACGCCCATGCGTTGAGTGCCCAGTCACGTAACCTGACCGACCGCCAGCTGGCGGCAATTGCTGAAACGCAGGGCTTTGTCGGTGTGAACTTTGCCGTGCCGTTCCTGCGTGAAGACGGCGATCGTCACGCGCCCACCACGGTGGATGCCATCGTGCGTCATGTGGAGTATCTGCTGGAAAAAGTGGGTGAAGATGGCGTCGGCTTTGGTTCCGATCTGGATGGCGCGACCATGCCGGGCGATATGAAAGACGTGGCCGGTTTCCCGCTGGTGGTGGATGCGCTGGCGGCGCGCGGTTATTCGCAAGAGCTGCTGGAGAAAATTTGCTACGGCAACTGGCTGCGTGTGCTTGAAGCCACCTGGGGCGAATAATCGTGCGCTTGCGACATATTGAGGTGTTTCAGGCAATTGTGCAGACCGGCAGTATCAGCGGTGCGGCGCGCTTGCTTAATGTGTCGCAGCCGAATGTCAGTCGGGTGCTGAACCACGCCGAGCAGCAGCTTGGTTTTGCGTTGTTTGAACGGCGCACCCAGGGGATGATTGTGACGGCTGAAGGACGGCGGTTGCTGCCGGAAGTGGAAGAACTGTATCAACGTTTGCAATCGATTACCGAGTTGACGGAGCAATTGCGACGCGGCGAAGGGCAGACGGTGCGCGTTGGCGCGGCACATGCTTTTGGGCAGATGGTACTGGCTCCGGCGCTGGTCACCTGGCGGCAACAGGCGGCATCGGTTAGCGTGGAGTTGGTTACTGAGCACTTCAGCACCCTGTGTCGCAGTATCCTCGATAATCAGCTCGATTTCGCGCTGGTATTTGGTCAGCAGGTGGATGCTGACCTGCTGGCGGAACCTTTGTTTCAATCCTCAATGGTGGCGTTGCTGCCGCTGTATCATACCCACAACGAACCGGTCACCCTTGAATGGCTGTGCGCCAATAACCTGCTGATGATGCAAAGCCAGGACCCGCTGGGGCGCGTGCTGCATCGCGCGCTGCGGGATAAGGGGTTAAATCCGGGGGTATCGCTGTCGATTAAAACCTACTCGGTGATTGCCGACATGGTGCTGGCGGGTGGCGGTGTGGGGATCGTTGATCTGTTTACCGCCTGTCGCTATGCCGATCAGTTGAAACTGCTGCCGGTGGCGCAGCCGCTGCCGTTTGAGGTGATGCTGATCAGCCGTCGTGACCGGCCTCAGTCACAATCGACTTTGCAACTGAAACAGGTGATTCGTAATAAGTTGTGGGAGATTGCGCGGCAATGTGAATCACGGTTTTTTACGGTGAGGCCGTAAGGGAGCATTCGCCTCGATCTGATGTTTTGGCTCCGAGGCTGTTTCGTTCGCCTCGGGCTGATGCAGTTTCAGCTCGCCGGTGCGGCGACCGAGCAAAGGGCGCCTGGCCGCGCCCTCTGCACTCCCGGGCCTCGCGCCAGCCTCTTTTTTTGCGCGATAAATCGCGCCGCTACAACTCAACGCCGCCTTTCGCCGCATCCATGCGGCTCATCCTGGCAGCATTCATTCGCTCAGCGAGTCCGGATGGCGCCCCACCCTCGCTGCACGCCTTTTACTTCTCTGTCATATCATCATTGCTGCCTGCGCGATAAATCGCGCAGCTACGGGTAGCGTGATGCCATTTGTAGCGGCGCGATTTATCGCGCAATTAAGAGAGCATCTGGCTTTCAGGCGGTGGGGTGGGCGGCATCCGCAGCGCCGAGCGCAGAGGGAAGGCCAGGCCGAGCCGCATGGATGCGGCGAGAGAGCGGAATGAGCCAGGGATGGCGAATCCGCGCGTGCCGTGCGGCCTGAGTGATAAGCGAGGGAACAGCGCTATGCGCTGCGCGAGGACGCCGCAGGGCGCGGATTGCAAAGGTCCGCGCCCTCGGACCTTTGCCCGTCCGCCTGCACGATGCAGCTGAAACTCCACAATGTCTGGCGGGCGGAACCTACTCAGTGTTAAACCGCTGCGGCGGGTGGAGCCTTTTCAGAATCAAACCCCATCCGTAATCGGTTTACGCACCAACAACAAATACGCCAGCGCCCCCACCACCGTCACACCGGCACAAATCATCAGTGCCAGGCTGAAAGATTTGGTGGTATCCAGCACCCAACCGGTAACAATCGGTGCAAACGAGGCGAACACAAAACTGGCAAAGTTCTGGATACTGCCGACCGACGCGGTCATCCGTGCGGTGACGTTGGCGTGAATCAGTCCCCAGCAGGATGTCCCGGCAAAATGGATACAAAACAGTGCCATGCCAATCAGCGTCACCGCGCTGGTGGTGTCGGTGGCACGGGTCACGAAGGCGGTAAACGCCGCAGACAGCAACATGCCGCAGACAATGCTCACCTTACGCACTTTCACTGCATTCATCCCGCGACGTACCAGCGCATCCACCACGTAGCCGTTGAGCAGCATCCCGGCAGCACCGAACAGGAACGGAATCGCTGCCAGCAAACCGGTGCTTTTCAGATCGAGGTTATAGGTGGATTGCAGGTAGCCCGGCAGCCAGGCGATATACAACCACGCGGTGTAGTTGATGCCGCTGAAACCAATCATCATGCCCCACATGGTGCGCTGCTTAAACAGCCCGCGCCACTCGGCAAAACTGATCGGCTCCTTGCGCGATGCCACACTTCCCGCCTGTAAATAATGGATCTCTTCCGCGCTCAGTTTGTTGTTGTCGCGATCGCGATAGGTCAGATACCAGCCGATAGCGAGGAACATCCCCAGCACGCCGATAGTGACAAACATGCCGCGCCAACCCAGCACCAGCATCATCGCTGCCAGAATCGGTGGGGCAATGGAGAGGCCAATCATCGAGGCAGCGTTAAACATCCCCATCGGCATGCCGCGATCTTTGATGTTGAACCAGTCGTTGATCACCTTCACGCCGCACGGGTTCATCGGTGCTTCACCAATACCGAGACCGATACGCACCAGGATAAACTGGGTGAAGTTATGCACCATACCGGCTGCGGCCTGGAACAGCGACCAGACGAACATGCCAATCGCCAGCATAATGCGTGGACCTTTGCGATCCAGCAGCGCACCGCACGGCAGCTGTGCCAGACCATACGCCAGCGAAAACGCTGAAAGCAGCACGCCAATTTCGGTCGCCGACAAACCCAGCTCACCGCGAATGGTCATATTGGCGACGGACAGCGAACTGCGGTCAAGATAGTTAATGATGGCGGCAAACAGCAGCAACAGCATTGCTGTCATCTGAATCTTTTTGATGCGCGGTGAGCGCACCACATCGCCGCGTGCAGGGACGAATTCGCGTCCATCTGCGGCTGGGGCTGGCGCTGTCTCGCGACCACGAGCCGACGTATTTTCCATTGCAACCTCCCGGATCTGGGTACTTATCGTTATCAGTCAGTGTGGGGTTCTGTGGTCGCCAACCGATGCGACCTGAACAGATGGTTCCGAGACTAGAAGCAAAGATGACAGGATGTTGCAAAGATGTTTCTGATTCGTGCGGGAGCTAATGCTTTGTGGTTTTTAATCGGTTTTTAATTGTACTGGCGGATCGAGCGGATCATTGAGGTTTTGGCGGTGTCGAGATGGGTATGTAGCGCGCACAGCGCTTCCACATCCTGACGGCTAATCAGCGCGGTGAGGATCGCCATATGCTCTTCCAGCGCCACGATATTTCGTTGCTTTAAATCGCTTTCATCCCATTGATAATGCGAGTGAAAAATCACCGAGATAATCTCCAGCGATTGATTAAAAAACGGGTTGTTAGCGGCGGAAAGAATCAGCGAATGCATCTCCTTATCCAGCGCAGCGAAGTGACGATAATCGCTGGCGATGGTGTCGCGCATCGCACGATGCCTGTCGAGTAAATCGCGTGCCTGAATCCAGCGCTCATCCTCCGATGCCAGATTGAGAAAGCGATTTAACGCGTGGGTTTCCAGCATTTCGCGCAGCTCAAACAGTTTTTCCGCGTAATTCTGGTCAAACTTTTTCATGCGCCACTGACCACGTTTCACTGTCTCCAGCAGGTTGTAGCGCATAAAACGCAGCAAAAATTCACGCACCACCACCGGGCTGACCTTCACTCGCTGCGCCAGTTGCAGCTCGGTAAAGGTATCCCCCGGCATCAGCAGCCGCTGGTTGATCAAATTAAAAAACGCCTGCTCGAATTGTGCGGCCTGCTGCTCAATCGGCGGGGTGAGCGCGCTGAAGCCATCCTCGTCGCTCGGGTTACGTACGATAACGTACGTTTCATCCACCTTTTCCAGTACGCCGCGCTGGTGCAGGTAATGCAGGGTATGGCGTACCGTGGTTCGGCTGATATTGAACATCTCCGCCAGCGCCGCCTGCGGCGGTAAGGGCGAGCTGATATGACGCTGGGCGATGCCCTCCAGCATTTGGTTGATGACGTTCTGACGCAGATTCTGGCTTCGGCTCATGGCAAACTCCGGTTTTTTATTTATTAAAAACCATCGAAAGCCCAAAAAAATCGTTCTGCTTCACACTTTCGTGTGCGCAACAAGCCGTTAACATCGATTCTCGCCATAACTGTGACATCAGCACAGGAGATAACTATGACAAGCATGAAAACCCTGGTGGTAGCGGAACCGCGTAGCATGGTGTGGCAGCAGCGTGCCCGACCGACACCGGCCACCCATGAGGTTCTGATTAAACCGATTACCGCCGGGATTTGCGGCACCGATATCCACGCCTGGGCGGGAAACCAGCCGTTTTTCAGCTATCCGCGCGTGTTGGGTCATGAGTTATGCGGTGAAGTGGTGGCGCTGGGCGCTGAGGCAAGCGGTTTTACGCTGGGGCAACGTGTGGCGTTGATCCCTTACGTCGCCTGTCAGCAGTGCGATGCCTGTCAGAGCGGCAAAACCAACTGCTGTGAAAACATCTCGGTGATTGGCGTGCATCAGGATGGCGGCTTCTGTGAACTGCTCAGCGTGCCGCAAAACAATTTACTGGCGGTGGATGATGTCGCCCCGGAAGCGGCAGCGTTGATCGAGCCATTCGCCATCAGCGCCCACGCGGTGCGCCGGGCAGCGGTGATGCCTGATGAGCAGGTGTTGGTGGTCGGTGCCGGACCGATTGGTCTCGGTGTGGCGGCGATTGCCGCAGCGGCGGGGGCGCAGGTGGTAGTGGCCGATACCAGCGAACAGCGGCGGGCGCATGTCACGCAGCAACTGGAGCTGGCGACCATCAACCCGCTGGATGCTGATTTTGACGCCACGCTGCGTGCGCAATTTGGCGGACGGCTGGCGGCGAAAGTGATTGATGCCACCGGCAGCCCGGCGGCGATGAACGGTGCGGTGAAACTGATTCGCCACGGCGGCACCATCGTGTTTGTCGGCCTGCACAAAGGCGACCTGGTGATCCCCGATACCGAGTTCCACAAAAAAGAGACCACGCTGATGGGCAGCCGCAATGCCACACGCGAAGATTTCGACAAAGTGCGCGAACTGATGGCGAATGGTCAGCTACGTGCCGACATGATGCTCAATCGGCATTATGACTTCTCTACCCTGGCGGAAACCTTTGAACCCGAGGTGATCAACAATCGCGAGCTGATCAAAGGCGTCATCCACTTCGCGCGTTAAGTTTTCATCGGGCAACGCACCGTGGGTGTGCGGTGCCGCAAAAATCGCGTGATAAATCACGCCGCTACAGGCCATCAATCATCCCAGTAGCGGCGCGATTCATCGCGCGTCTTCACACCTGCAATGTGGCGAAAAAGTGCTGGCGCACCGCGTCAGCTTCAACGCCGAGACACAGGCGCTGCGCATGTAACCCGGCAAAGGGATCATGGCGTGATGCGAGGGCGTTCAGACGGCGTAGCGTCTGGCCGCTGCTGATGCCTTCCGTCACCACCCGTACTGGTGCCTCCGTGATGTGAAACGCATGCGGCAGCGCCAGCCACGAGAGGGTTAGCGTGTCATGCAGCGCCATACCCGCAAAGCCTTCTTTCTCCAGACTATACGCCAGATAGGGACGGCAGATGGCGCTCAGCACCGGTTGATTAAGCTGGTGCACTTCATCGGCGGTAATCAACACCTTATGGGTGACATCCAGCGGCAGTACCACCACTTTTAACGCTGAGGACAGCACCTGATCGGCGGCGTGCGGATCTTTCCAGATATTGAACTCGGCGAACGGTGATACGTTGCCGCTGTGTCCGTCGGTGCCGAATGCGCCGCCCATCATCACCAGTTCTTTCACCAGCGGAATAATATCCGGGGCCTGATTGATGGCGCTGGCGATATTGGTCAGTGGGCCAATCGCCACCAGGGTGATGGCATGTGGGTGAGCGCGTACGCTGTCGATAATAAACTGCACCGCGCCTGGGGCCTGATCGCTGTGGGTATTGTGGAAAGCATCGCCCAAGCCATCTTCCCCGTGCAGACGCGCCGGTGCAGAAGGGGCTAGCGCCAGCGGGCGTGAGCACCCGCGATACACCGGGGCATCAATCCCCATCTTCTCGCAAAACAGCCGGGCATTTTTTACCGCCTGACCCACCGCCACATTGCCAAATACCGTGGTGATACCCAGCAATTTCTGGGTGCGTGCGGCATACGCCAGCGCAAAGGCGTCATCCACGCCGATATCAGTATCAAAAATCAGGGTGCGCATGGGGATCTCCAGTTAATCGCTGCCGTCCAGGTTAAAACATAAATGTGTTGGGTGATACACCAATTTATCCGGACGAGTACCTTGCTCAACGTCACATATTGTCTGCCAGCGCCAGCCATCGTATTATCAACCCCCTCAAGGTGATGGCGTGCCACCTTCCCCAACCGCCGTTCTGGCAACAGACGGCTGATGACGCCTGACAACACTCTTATCCCTGCGCGGGAGACGGCGGTGTGTCAGGCGTTTTTCTGTCCTGCCGCGGCCCTGCGCGTTTCAAACATCAGGAGCTACACATTTATGTTGAAGTCGCTGTTGGCCGTCATGCTCGGTGGTGCCGTGGGTTGCGCACTGCGTTGGCTTATCTCGCTACGTTTTAACTCCCTGTTTCCCAATCTGCCGCCCGGCACGCTGCTGGTTAATCTGGCCGGTGGTTTTATCATCGGTGCGGCATTGGCGTATTTTATTAAAAACCCCCATCTCGACCCGACCTGGAAGTTGTTGATCGTGACCGGTTTGTGCGGCGGCCTGACGACCTTCTCCACTTTCTCGGCGGAAATTGTGGTGTTACTGCAAGGCGGCAAATACCTGTGGGCCATGTCTAGCGTGATGGTGCATGTGATCGGTTCGCTGTTGATGACCTTTGCCGGTTTCGCGCTAGTCAATCTGCTGGGATAAACGGAGCGCTTGAAATAACCTTTAAGAGGTAGATACTGGTCAGAGTTCTGTGCGTGTGACGCACAGAACGTTTCACCGATTTATCCGGACGATTAAGGAGCACGTTGATGAGTAGTCACCCCAAATTCCTTAACCTGGTGTTGTTAAACGGTGAGCCTGAAGAGAAATTGCGTGCAGCGCATCAAGCAGGCTTTGATCAGGTTGAAATCTGGCGTGAAGATGTACAGGCCAGCGCACAGGGTACTCTGGCGTTGGCGCAACTGGCCGCTCAGCAGCAGCTTACGTTTACTAACTTGCAGGTGTTACGCGATTTTACCGGTGCGCCGGATCGTGAACGTCAGCAAAAACGCGAAGAATTGCGTCAGTTTATTCAGGTCGCGCAGGCATTGGGTTGCGACACCATTCAGGCACCGGCTACCACGCGCGAAGATTGCCTCGCGGAACGTATCGATGAGGATTTACAGTGGATGGCGTCGGAAGCTGCGCGTTACAAAATGCGCATCATGTACGAACCGATGGCGTGGTGCAGCGTTGATAACACCCTGCCGCTGGCGTGGGAGAGGCTGCAACGGCTGGATCAACCGAACATTGGTCTGGTGGTCGATCTGTTCCACATCTGCGCGCGCGGTGGTGACGCTTCACAGCTGGACGGTATTCCCGCCGATCGCATCTATGAAGTGCAGCTGTGTGATATGGCCGCGCTGCCGCCGCAGAATAACGACGCCATTATCGACGTGGCGCGTCACCAGCGGTTACTGCCCGGTGACGGCATCATCGAAGTGGAGCGTTTTGTCGATAAGCTGAAAAGTGCCGGTTATAACGGTCCGGTCGGCATTGAAGTGTTTAACGACACGTTAAAAGCGCAGCCACCGGCCGTGGCGGCGCAACAGGCCTGGACCGCGCTCAATCGCTATTGGCCTTAATCCTGTAAGCATTGCGCGATAAAGGCGGCCGCCTGCATCGCGCCCTGCGACGAAATGGTATGCCCGGTAGCCGGTTCAAAGCGCGTTTCCAGTGTCACGCCCGCGCTTTTCAGACGCAGCGCGGCGGATTCGCTCTCGGTCCACGGAATCACGCCATCAACGTGACCGTGAATCAGCAGTGCAGGCGTCAACGGCTGCGGCGTCAGGGCACCATCGAACGCCAGACGACCGGAGAACGCTACCACGCCCGCCAGCGGATGGCGGCCCGATGCCAGCGCATCCAGCGCCATAATCGACCCCTGCGAGAAGCCCACCAGAATCACTTTATCCCAGGCATCGGCAAAGCCATGCTGTGCCATCAATTGTTGCAGCGTGGTATCAAACGCGGCGCGCGCTTCACGTACCCGTGCCGGACGGTTTTCCACCGTGACGCCATTCAGGCTAAACCACTGATAACCCATGCCGTGTTCAAACGGATAAGGCGCATTCGGTGAGGCGAACGCCACATCCGGCAGCAGGCTGGCCCAATGCTGGCCGAGCGCCGCCAAATCGTCACCATTGCTGCCGACGCCGTGCAGAAAAATCACTAACGCTTTTGCCATCTTACCGCTCCTTAAAAACCGTATTCCGCCATATCCGGGCCAACCGGCACGATACCGTTCGGGTTCAGCGCCTTGATGGAATAGTAGCCCTGTTTGATATGGTCGATATTCACTGTCTGACGGACGCCGGACACCGACAGCATACTCTTCAGGTAACGATTGAGCAGCGGATAGTCGCGCAGGCGGCGCAGGTTGCATTTGAACAGGCCGTGATAGGCTGCGTCAAAGCGGATCAGCGTGACAAACAGACGAATATCGGCTTCGGTCAGGCGCTCACCCAACAGGAAGGTGCGGCCATCGCTCAGTCGCTCCTCCAGTTCATCTAATTGGCTGAAGACATCCTGAAACGCCTGCTGATAGCTGATTTGTGTGGTGGCGAAACCGGTGCGATACACGCCGTTATTCAGACGCGGGTAGATCGATTCGTTGATCGCGTCGATCTCGCTGCGCAGATCCTGCGGATAAAGATCGAGGCTGTTATCGGCGAGATCGCCAAAGCCGCTGTTCAGCATACGCAGGATATCGGCGGATTCGTTATTCACGATGGTCCCGGTCTTTTTATCCCACAGCACCGGCACGGTGGCACGGCCAGTGAAATCGGCGGCGGCGCGAGTATACAGTTCGTGCAGATATTCGGCGTTGTTCAACGTATCGCGGTCGGCTCCGGGATAATCACCAAAATGCCAGCCCTGGTCGCCCAGCTGCGGTTCCACTACCGACACGCTGATCACCTGTTCCAGCCCCTTCAAATTGCGGGCAATCAGGGTACGCGAGGCCCACGGACAAATCAGCGCCACATAGAGGTGGTAGCGATCCGGCTCGGCGGCAAACTCGCTGGAACCATCGGTGGTAATCCAATGGCGAAAACTGGATGTCTGACGGACAAAACCGCCTTGTTTATCGGTGGCCTGTACCGGATGCCACTCTGCGCTCCACTTACCGTTTACCAACATCGCTCTGCTCCTCTGTGGTGATGTTGGTTAGCTTAACCCGCTGCCGGAAGGGTGATAATCCGGGCAAAATGGCTTTCATTGCTTCCAAAATGGAAGGAATCAGCCCGGTGGGTAATGGCGGAAATGCTCGGCGAGGAAATCAATCAGCAGACGGGTCTTCTGCGCCAAATGGCGGGCAGGGGGATAAAGCGCAAACAGGCCGAGCGGTGGGGTGGCGAAGGCATCCAGCAGCGACACGATCTCACCGCGTTGCAGCGCGGGTGCGGCTATAAAACCCGGCAAGCGCGCGATACCCAGCCCGGCCAGCGCTGCCTGTAAACAGGCCTCGGTATTGGAAAAACACAGGCGACCGCGAATCGGCATATTGACGCTATCACCGCAGGGGGTGACGAACGGCCAGTGCCAGGGATCGCGAAAATTGGTGTCGCTGATACATTGGTGCGCCGCCAGATCGCGCCAGTGCTGCGGTGTACCGTGTTGCTGGAGATAACCCGGCGAAGCCGCCACGCGTACCGCCACATCGCCGAGGCGGCGGGCAATCAGGCTGCTATCATCCAGCTTGCCGATGCGAATCGCCATGTCGAACCCTTCATCGACGATATTCACCGCCCGGTCGGAGAAGTTCACGTCCAGTTCGATTTGCGGATACGTTCGGGCAAACTCCACCAGCACGCTGGCAAGCACGGCGGTGCCAAAGGTGCCGGGGGCGCTGATTTTCAGCCGTCCGGTCGGGGTGGTGGCACTTTCGCGCACCGTGGCATCAAGGGTATCGAAGGCTTCCAGCAGGCTTTTTACCCGTTCGTAATAAGCGCGGCCCACTTCGGTGGGTGACAGCGCGCGCGTGCTGCGTTTAAACAGCTGCACACCCAGCTCCTGCTCCAGTCTGGATACCAGTTTTGACGCCTGGCCGCTGCTGGTACCAAGCCGTGCGGCGGCACCGGCAAAGCTACCGACTTCCAGCACGGCAACAAACATACGGTCACAATCAAGACGATCCATGGCGCTTCCTGATGGCAAGCAAATGCCGAGTATATAACGACTGTACATTCGGTGCGCTGCACCTTTCCCCCGGCGGCAAAACCTGTTTGACTACAGGTTCGCTTTTATCAGGCCGGGAGCCGTGGATGTCCTTGCTTCACCTGTCATCGCTGGCGGAGATTAACGCCGCCGTGTGGGATGCATTGTTACCTGACGATCAACCGTTTTTACGCCACGCTTTTCTGCTGACGCTGGAAGAGAGCGGCAGTCTGCGGCCAGAAAGCGGCTGGCAGCCTGATCACCTCATCTGGCGCGAGCAGGGCGAGCTACGTGCGGCGCTGCCGGGCTATCGCAAACGCAATTCGTGGGGCGAATATGTGTTTGACCACGCCTGGGCGGATGCCTGCCAGCGGGCGGGTATCCCTTATTATCCCAAATGGCTGGGGGCGATTCCGTTCAGCCCGGTGACCGGCGCACGCCTGCTGGGTGATGCCGCGCCACTCATCGCGCAGTTACCGGATTACCTGCATCAGCACGGGTTGAGCAGCGCCCATATTAACTTCACTACGCCGCACGCCAATGCCTTGCTTGAGCAGGCACCGGACTGGCTGGCGCGCCTCGGTATGCAGTATCACTGGCACAACCGGGGCTACCGCGATTTCCAGGATTTCCTTGATACCCTGATGTCGCGTAAACGCAAACAGCTGCGTAAAGAACGCGAGCAGGTGGCGAGCAATGGCTTTGCTTTTGACTGGTATCGTGGCGATCAACTGCGTGAAGATCAGTGGGATTTTGTGTACACCTGCTACGCCAATACCTATGCGGTGCGCGGCCAGCGTCCCTACCTGACGCGGGAGTTCTTCAGCCTGCTGGCCGAACGTATGCCACACAGCATTCGGGTGTGCATCGCTTCACTACAACGGCAACAGGCGGCGATGGCGTTCTGTCTGGTGGATGGCACGACCTTGTATGGCCGCTACTGGGGCTGTCTGGCGGAGTTTGACCGGTTGCACTTCGAAACCTGTTTCTATCAGGGCATGGATTACGCGATGGCCGAGGGATTAGCGCGCTTTGATGCGGGCGCGCAGGGCGAGCACAAACTGGTGCGTGGCTTCGAGCCGCAGATCACCCATTCGTGGCACTATCTCAGCCATCCGGGGTTACGGGCGGCAGTGGATGATTTTCTGCAACAGGAACGGGCAGGGATCCGCGCCTGGGAGGTTGAGGCGCGCGACGCCCTGCCGTATCGACGCGGCGATTAATCCACGCCGACAAAGCCACCGGTCTGATGCTGCCACAGGCGCGCATACAAACCGTTGTGTGCCAGCAGTTCGCGGTGGTTACCCATCTCGACAATCTCTCCTTGCTCCAGCACCACCAGGCGATCCATTTTGGCAATGGTGGAGAGGCGGTGGGCGATGGCAATCACCGTTTTGCCCTGCATCAGCGTTTCGAGGCTCTCCTGAATCGCTGCTTCGACCTCCGAATCCAGTGCCGAGGTGGCTTCATCCATAATCAGAATCGGCGCGTCTTTCAGCAGCACGCGGGCGATGGCGATACGCTGACGTTGCCCTCCCGACAGCTTCACGCCGCGCTCACCGACGTGCGCATCCAGCCCGGTGCGCCCCTGCGGGTCAGACAGCAGCGGAATAAACTCGTCGGCGCGCGCACGACGAATCGCCTGCATCAACTCCGCTTCGGTGGCATCCGGGCGGCCATACAGCAGGTTTTCGCGAATCGAGCGGTGCAGCAGCGAGGTGTCCTGGGTGATCATGCCAATCTGACCACGCAGGCTTTCCTGGGTGACGTTGGCGATGTTCTGGTCGTCAATCAGGATGCGGCCGCCATTCAGGTCATACAGTCGCAGCAGCAGATTCACCATTGTCGATTTACCAGCACCGGACGGGCCGATCAGACCAATCTTCTCACCCGGTTTGATGTTGAGGTTGAGGCGATTGATCACCTGGCGACCGCCGCCGTAATCGAAGCGCACATCCTCGAAACGGATCTGACCGCGTGTTACCTGCATTTTCTGCGCGGCGGGCGCATCCTGTACGCTGAGCGGCTGGGAGATGGTGCTCAACCCATCCTGCACCATGCCGATATTTTCGAAGATGCCATTCACCACCCACATGATCCAGCCAGACATGTTGACCAGACGGATCACGAGGCCGGTTGCCAGCGCAATCGCGCCGACGCTAATCAGCGACTGGCTCCATAACCATAGCGCCAGACCGGAGGTGCTGACGATCAGCAGACCGTTGAGGGTCGACAGCGTGATATCCATGCTGGTGACCATGCGACTGGCGTGTTGAGTTTTGTCGGTTTGCTCCTGAATCGCTTCGCGTGCATAGCGTTTTTCCAGATCGTTATGAGCGAACAGCTTAATGGTGGCGATATTGGTATAACCATCGACAATGGTGCCCATCAGCTTCGAACGTGCCTCTGAAGACACCACCGAACGCTGTTTCACGCGTGGCACGAAGAAACGCAGCGACAGGCTGTAGGCGACCAGCCAGATAATCAGTGGGATCATTAGCCGCCAGTCGGCCTCGGCAAACAGCACCAGTGAGGTGATGGCGTAAATCAGCACGTGCCAGATGGCATCCACCAATTGCACTGCCGAATCACGTAGCGAGTTGCCGGTCTGCATAATGCGTTGTGCGATGCGGCCAG
This sequence comes from Pantoea sp. X-Soil-TKNS-1211, assembly GCF_059730495.1. Lineage (NCBI taxonomy): Bacteria > Pseudomonadati > Pseudomonadota > Gammaproteobacteria > Enterobacterales > Erwiniaceae > Pantoea > Pantoea sp. X-Soil-TKNS-1211. The sequence continues at coordinate 4,147,125 of NZ_AP035953.1, read as the reverse complement.
CAAAATCGTTCTGGAAGAAGTTCAGACTCTGACGCAGCACGTAGTTATGATTTTGCCAGCGGATCAGGCTGGTCATGCTGGGGCTGATACTTTGATGCACCAGCAGGTCATGCACGGCAATCACAATCGGTCGCAAAATCAGCGCGACCACCGCCATCCACAACAGAATCGGCCAGTTATCACTAAACAACGTGGCCGGGGTTGAGTGGTTAACCAAGTCGATAATGCGGCTGAGGTAGCTGAACAGGGCCACTTCAATCAACGCCTGTGCCAGTCCAACAATCAGCAGGGCGAGAAAACTTGGCCAGACCTGACGCAGATAGTAGAGATAAAATGGCCAGACTGTGGAAGGGGGCGAATCCGTTGGTGCATCCTGGAAAATATTGATAAAACGTTCAAAACGGCGATACAGCATAGCGTCACTCTTTCCGTCTCATTGAATCATTCAGCTTAGTGTAATTTTCAGGAGAATAGCGATATGGATTTGATTATCCGTGGCCGTGAACCGCGTGATGCGGCGGCGTACCAACGACTGTACAGCCAGCCGGAGGTCTATCAATGGACCACGCAACTGCCCTTTCCCAGTGTCGCCACCTGGGAGAAGAAATTCGAAAAAATGGATGCGGACGGCTATATCGCCTTTGTGGCAGAAATCGATGGCAGCATGGTGGGGGAGCTGACGCTGTTTGTTGAACATCGGCCACGTACTCGCCACGGCATCAGCTTTGGCATCAGCGTCGATCCGACGTTCAGTGGGCGCGGCATCGGTGAAAAACTGATTCGTACCGGCATGGATTACGCTTTTAACTGGCTGGGCGTACAGCGTATTGAACTGGAGGCGTTTCACGATAACCAGCGCGCGCTGCGCTTGTATCAGCGTCTCGGTTTTCAGCACGAAGGGGTGCGGCGTAAAGCCTGCCTGCGTAATGGGGAGTACCACGATATCGTGGTGATGTCGGTGTTGCGGGAAGAGTGGGCGCAATAAATTGCGCTGCTACCGATCACACCGATCCATAGCGGCGCGATTTTTTATCTGTTAGCCTGCTCATAGTTGCATAAAAAATGATTTTCTTCGATCTGGCGCACACTCCCGGCCTTTGCTGTCGGGAGATTTAGGGTTCTGTGCAGCACCGCACCCTCCTTTGTGGCATATGTCAAAACGGCGGCAAAATTCCCCGTGCAATTCCCCCATCCGCACAATGACCACGCCATGCCCGGCTCTCTATATTTCCTCAACAGGGAAAATTAAGCGGTATTCCTGAACACATCATTTCGGGGCAGGAAGCTCCCCTGATTAAGGAATTCACCCTATGTCACAAGAGAAAATCGCTGGCCGCACCAGTCATGTACGTATCTGGATGCTAATGCTGATCCTGTTTCTTTCTGTCGTGGCCTATGCCGACCGCTCGATCTTGTCGATCTCCGGTTCGGCGATTAAAGAGGAGTTTGGGCTTTCGGCGATCCAACTGGGACTGATCCTCTCCGCCTTTAGCTGGGCCTATGTGATCGGTCAAATTCCCGGTGGTTTGTTCCTCGATCGTTTCGGCACCAAAAAAGTCTACGGCGTAACGCTGGCGCTCTGGTCGCTTGCCACTATTGCGATGGGTTTTGTCGGCGAGTTTTCCAGCGGCATGGCGGCGGCACTGACGCTGATGTTTACGCTGCGTTTTATCCTTGGCCTGATTGAAGCACCTAGTTTTCCGGCCAATGCGCGCGTAGTGATCATGTGGTTTCCCAGTGCTGAACGTGGGCGGGCCTCGTCGTTATTTAGCTCGGCGCAATACTTTGCCGTGGCGATCTTCTCACCGCTCTCCGGCTGGCTGGTTTCGCGTTATGGCTGGGAGTGGCCATTCTTTGTGTTGGGTGGCATCGGCGTGCTGGCGGTGTTTGTCTGGGCTGCTTACATGCGCAGTCCGAAACAACATCCGCAGGTGTCGGAAAACGAACTGCGCCATATCGTTGATGGCGGTGCGTTGGTAGATATCGATGCTGTTCAGACGCTCAAAGCCCGTCCGACGCTGAGCAAAGCGATGTTCACAAAGCTACTCAGTAACCGCATGCTGTGGTGTGCCTATATCGGCCAGTACTGCATCATCGCGCTGAGCTACTTTTTTATCACCTGGTTCCCGATTTACCTGGTGCAGGCGCGTGGGATGAACATTCTTGATGCCGGGTTTGCCACCATTGCCCCGGCGTTGTTTGGTTTTGTCGGCGGCATCAGCGGGGGCTACATCTCGGATAAGCTGCTGGCTCGCGGCTGGAGCATCTCCTGGGCGCGGAAAACACCCTATATCGTCGGCATGCTGATGGCGGCGACGTTGATTCTGGCGGCGGTGATCCCGAGCAACGTCGGCATCATCGCCATCATGTCCTTCGCCTTCTTTGGCAAAGGGATCGCCGCCGGCGCGGGGACATGGACGGTGGTCAGCGATACTGCGCCGAAAGAAGCAGTGGGCCTGGCCGGTGCGATCTTTAACGGCATCGGCAATATCGCGGGTTTTCTCACTCCGCTGCTGTTCGGCATCATCGTTGGCGTCACCGGTAGCTACAGCATCGGCCTGGTGTTTGTGGGCGCGCACTGCGTGGTCGCGGCCTTACTGTTCTGGCTGGTGATGGGCCCCATCGAACGTATCGGCGAGGAGCAGGAATCTGGCGTTACATCGTATGAAAAACAGGGGAAAGAAGATGGCATCAACGCAGTTTAAGGTATTGATGAAAGGTCCATTATTGCCGGCACGCTTGCAGGACAACCTGGATGCGCAGTTTACCACTTACCGCTTGTGGCAACAGGATGATCAGGCCGCCTGGCTGGCGCAACACGGCGCGGAAATCGATGCACTGGTCACCAGCGGCAACGCGTTGATGGGGGCCAGCGCTGAGTTGATGGACCAGTTGCCCAACCTGAAGGTGATTTGCAGCAACGGCGTGGGTTATGACGCCATCGACACCGCTGCCGCCGAGGCGCGTGGCATTGTGGTGACCAATACTCCTGGCGTGCTCAATGCCTGCGTGGCTGACACCGGCATGGCGTTGCTGCTGGATGTAGCGCGCCGTATCAGCGCGGCAGATCGCTACACACGAGCAGGGCAATGGCCGAACCAGGGACGTTATCCGCTCACCACCAAAGTGGGCGGTAAGGTGTGCGGCATTGTTGGATTAGGCGGTATCGGCAAAGAACTGGCGAAGCGCGCGCAGGCCTTTGATATGGATATTCATTACTTCAACCCGCGTTCGCGCCCGGATGTGCCTTACATCCGTCATGACTCGCTGATATCACTGGCACAGCGATCGGATTTTCTGGTGCTGACGCTACCGGGCGGCGCGGCGACCCATCATCTGGTGAATGCCGAGGTACTGCGCGCGCTGGGACCGAAAGGCTTTCTTATCAACATCGCCCGCGGCAGCGTGGTGGATGAACAGGCGCTGATCGCCGCGCTGCAAGCCGGTGATATCGCCGGTGCCGGACTGGATGTGTTTGAACAGGAGCCTGCCGTTCCCGAGGCATTGCGGCAGCGGGATGATGTGGTTATCACCCCACACCTCGCCAGCAGCACCGAGGAGACAATGGCGGCGATGGCGGATTTGGTGTTTGAAAACCTGCTGGCCTTTGCACAAGGCGAAGCGGTGCTGACCAGGGTGGTTTGACAGAAGTAGCGGCGCGATTTATCGCGCTATCCCCCAGATCGCACAAAACCGCCTGAAGATATTTTGTTCAGCTGCCGATATCTCTCTACCATCCACTGATATTAAGGAGAGATATCGTGATAAAGCTGATAACCGTTGACGAACTGCGGCCGGGGATGTTTGTCCACAAACTGGAGGTGTGGTGGATAAAAGACAAACGCATTCGCAACCAGATGCTGATCACTGATAAACGCCAGATCGCCTGGATCCGTAACGAAGGGATCCTTGAAGTCTGGATCGATCTTGATAAATCGGTGCAGGCACCACAGAAAACACCTGAACCGAAAAAAGAGATTCCGCAAACCCCGTTTTTTCACGAAATTGACGAGGCGCAGGCGATCTTTACCCAAGGAAAACCCCAGGTGCTGGCGATGTTCAATGAAGCACGCCTCGGGCAGAGCCTTGACCTCAATTATACCCTCAACCTGGTGGACGAAATCGCCGGCTCGTTGACGCGTGAACCCACCGCGTTACTTAGCATGGCGCGCTTGAAAAACCATGACGATTACACCTATCTGCACTCGATGGCGGTGTGTGGCCTGATGATTACGCTGGGTAAAAAACTCGGGCTGGATGAACAACAGCAGCGGCGCGTGGGTATGGGCGGATTGTTGCATGACGTTGGCAAAGCCGCCGTGCCGTTGGAGATTCTCAATAAACCTGGCAGGCTCACGCCGGAAGAGATGGCGGTCATGCGGCAGCATCCGATTGTCGGGGCGCAAATCCTGATGGAAGCCGATGCAGATGAGGATTTGCTGGATATTACGCTGCATCACCATGAAAAACTGGATGGCAGCGGCTATCCACATGGCCTGAAAGGGGAAGAGATCAGTCTTTTCGCGCGTATGGCGGCGGTGTGTGACGTGTACGATGCCGTGACCTCCGATCGCCCCTACCGTAAAGGTTGGACCCCGGCTGAAGCGATGCACAATATGCTGAGCTGGCGCGGCCACTTCGACACCAGATTGCTGCAAACCTTTGTGCGTTCCATTGGCATTTATCCGGTGGGATCGCTGGTGCGGCTGGCCTCCGGGCGCGTGGCGCTGGTGGTGCAGGCGGGGGAACAATCGTTGCTGAAGCCAAAAGTGCATGTCTTCTGGTCGCTACATGCGCAGCGGGAAATCAAGCCTGAGGAACTCGATCTCGGCGATAGCTTCTGTACCGACAGCATCACCGGTGCCGAAGACGGCAGCATGTGGCAAAACATCGATCTCAATCGAATCTGGGCGTTGGAAAGCGCCTGATTTTCACCCATTTTTATACTTTTTTTACGCCTGCCTTTCGCCTTTTTACCTCTTCTTTATACCGCCACGCGCATGCTTGCAGCACAACCAAATCCTCTGGAGGTCGCTGTGAGTATGGGCGTGATAACCGGCATCGTGCTGGTGTTTTTATTACTGGGCTATCTGTTTTATGCGCTGCTTAACGCGGAGGCATTCTGATGGCTGCCAATGCATTTCTGTTGATCGCGGTGTTTCTGCTGGTGCTGATGGTGCTGGCGCAGCCGCTTGGACGTTATCTGACGGTAATGATTAACGATAAACCGCTGCTACCAAGTGCCGAACGTGCGCTGTGGCGCGTGGTCGGCGCGGAAGATGAAGCGATGCGGTGGCCGCATTATCTGCTGGCGATCCTGTTGTTCAACATTCTTGGCTGTGCCCTGTTGTTTGTGATCCTCATGACTCAAGGCGCATTGCCGCTTAACCCTCAGCATCTGCCCAGTCTGAGCTGGGACCTGGCACTGAACACCGCCATCAGCTTTATCACCAACACCAACTGGCAGGCTTACGGTGGTGAAAGCACCATGAGTTACTTCAGCCAGATGGCAGGTTTGACGGTACAAAACTTCCTGTCAGCAGCGACCGGGATTGCGGTGGCGTTTGCGCTGATTCGTGGGTTTGCCAATCGTTCACTGGCGACATTAGGTAACGCCTGGCGCGATTTGACCCGCATCACCGTTTATGTGCTGCTACCCATCAGCCTGTTGCTGGCACTGTTTTTCGTGAGTCAGGGCAGTATCCAGAATTTCGAACCTTACCACGCCCTTACCACCCTGGAAGGTGGAAAACAGACTCTGGCACTGGGCCCCGTTGCTTCGCAGGAAGCCATCAAAATGCTTGGGACCAATGGCGGCGGTTTCTTCAACGTTAACTCCGCACATCCGTTCGAGAACCCCAATGCCCTGACTAACTTCGTGCAGATGTTGAGTATCTTCCTGATCCCGGCGGCGCTGTGCTTCGCGTTTGGTCAGCAGGTGGGCGATCGTCGTCAGGGGCATATGTTGCTGTGGGCGATGACGCTGATGTTTGTGCTGGCGGTGGTCACGGTGATGTGGGCTGAGCTGCGCGGCAACCCGCACTTCCTGACGTTGGGTGCTGACAGTGCCATCAACATGGAAGGCAAGGAGACGCGCTTCGGCATCCTCAACTCCAGTATGTTCGCGGTGATCACCACGGCGGCCTCCTGCGGTGCGGTGAATGCGATGCACGACTCCTTCACTGCGTTAGGCGGCATGGTGCCGATGTGGCTGATACAACTGGGCGAAGTGGTGTTCGGCGGTGTAGGGGCCGGGTTGTACGGCATGCTGCTGTTCGTGCTGCTGGCGGTGTTTATCGCGGGCCTGATGATCGGTCGTACCCCGGAATTCCTCGGTAAAAAAATCGATGTCTGGGAGATGAAGATGACTGCGCTGGCGATTCTGGTGACGCCGACGCTGGTATTGCTCGGCACCGCGCTGGCAATGATGACCGACGCGGGCCGGGCTGGCATGGCCAACCCCGGCACCCATGGTTTCAGCGAGGTGCTGTACGCCGTCTCCTCGGCTGCCAACAACAACGGCAGCGCCTTTGCTGGATTGAGCGCCAACACGCCGTTCTGGAACTTGCTGCTGGCGGTCTGCATGTTCGTTGGTCGCTTCGGCATCATCATCCCGGTGATGGCGATTGCCGGTTCGCTGGCGGTGAAAAAAGTGCAACCGGTGGGCAATGGGACGCTGCCGACGCATGGCCCGCTGTTTGTCGCCCTGCTGATTGGCACCGTGCTGCTGGTGGGCGCACTGACTTTCATCCCCGCACTGGCGCTCGGTCCGGTGGCGGAACATCTGCAATTAATTCAGGGATAATGGAATCATGAGTCGTCAACAACTGGCCCTGTTTGATGCGCGGCTGACGCGTGTCGCCATGCTGGATGCGGTGAAAAAACTCGATCCACGCGTGCAGTTTCGCAACCCGGTGATGTTTCTGGTGTGGCTCGGTAGCGTGCTCACCAGCGTGCTGGCGATCGGCATGGCCGCAGGGCAACTGCAAGGTAGCGCCGGTTTTACCGCCGGGGTGGCTGTCTGGTTATGGTTTACCGTGTTATTCGCCAACTTCGCGGAAGCGCTGGCGGAAGGACGCAGCAAAGCTCAGGCCAACAGCCTGAAAGGCGTGAAAAAAAGCGTCGATGCGAAAAAGCTGGCGGAACCGCGTTACGGTGCTGCCTGGAAAGCGGCATCGGCGGATAGCCTGCGTAAAGGCGATGTAGTGCTGGTGGAGGCCGGTGACATCATTCCGTGCGATGGCGAAGTGCTGGAAGGGGGCGCCTCGGTGGACGAGAGCGCGATTACCGGCGAATCAGCCCCGGTAATCCGTGAATCGGGTGGTGACTTCGCCTCGGTGACCGGTGGCACACGTATCCTTTCCGACTGGCTGGTAATCCAGTGCAGTGTCAATCCGGGGGAAACCTTCCTCGACCGGATGATCGCCATGGTGGAAGGCGCCAAACGCCGTAAAACCCCGAACGAAATCGCGCTGACCATTCTGCTGGTTTCGCTCACTATTGTATTCCTGCTGGCGACCGTAACGCTATGGCCGTTCTCTGCGTGGGGTGGTACGCCGGTCAGCGTTACCGTGTTGGTGGCGCTGCTGGTATGCCTGATCCCCACCACCATTGGTGGCTTGCTGTCGGCGATTGGTGTGGCGGGGATGAGCCGCATGCTCGGCGCGAATGTTATCGCCACCAGTGGCCGTGCGGTGGAAGCAGCGGGTGACGTTGATGTGTTGATGCTGGACAAAACCGGCACCATCACCCTCGGTAACCGCCAGGCGACGCAGTTCCTGCCTGCACCTGGCGTCAGCGAACAACAGCTGGCCGATGCAGCACAACTGGCGTCACTGGCGGATGAAACACCGGAAGGGCGCAGTATCGTGGTGCTGGCAAAGCAGAAGTTTAACTTGCGCGAGCGTGACCTCAGCAGCATGGGAGCCAGCTTTATCCCGTTCTCGGCGCAAACGCGTATGAGCGGTGTGAACGTGCAGGATCGTCTGATCCGTAAAGGAGCGGTGGACGCGGTGCGGCGTCATATCGAAGCCAGCAATGGCCGCTTCCCGGCTGAGGTGAATGCCGCGGTGGAAGAGGTGGCGCGTGCCGGTGGTACGCCGCTGGTGGTGGCAGAGGGTGCTCAGGTGCTGGGCGTGGTGGCGCTGAAAGATATTGTCAAAGGCGGCATCAAAGAGCGTTTTGCCGAACTGCGCAAAATGGGTATCAAAACCGTGATGATCACCGGTGATAACCCGTTAACCGCCGCCGCAATTGCGGCAGAAGCGGGCGTGGACGATTTTCTCTCGGAAGCGACCCCGGAAGCCAAGCTGGCACTGATCCGTCAGTATCAGGCAGAAGGACGGCTGGTGGCGATGACCGGCGATGGCACCAACGATGCCCCGGCACTGGCGCAGGCCGACGTCGCGGTGGCGATGAACTCCGGCACCCAGGCGGCGAAAGAGGCGGGGAATATGGTCGATCTCGACTCCAACCCGACCAAATTGCTGGAAGTGGTGCACATCGGTAAACAGATGCTGATGACGCGCGGTTCGCTGACCACCTTCAGTATCGCCAATGATGTGGCGAAATACTTCGCCATCATCCCGGCGGCGTTTGCCGCCACCTATCCGCAGCTCAACATGCTGAACGTGATGCAGCTGCACTCCCCCAACTCTGCCATTTTGTCTGCGGTGATTTTTAACGCGCTGGTGATTGTGTTCCTGATCCCGCTGGCGCTGAAAGGCGTGAGCTACCGTCCGTTGAGTGCCGCGGCGTTGCTGCGTCGCAACCTGTGGATTTACGGTGTGGGTGGGCTGGTGGTGCCGTTTATCGGCATCAAAGCAATTGATGTGCTGCTGACCCTGTTGGGCTTGGCGTAAGGAGAAGAGAAATGAGTCAGTTACGTCCGGCTATTGTATTGTTAGTGCTGCTGGCGGCAATCACGGGTGGCGTGTATCCGCTACTCACCACCGGCCTGGCGCAATGGTGGTTCCCGGTGCAGGCCAATGGTTCATTGCTGGAGCTGAATGGCGAGGAACGTGGTTCTGCCATGATTGGTCAGGCATTCAGCCAGCCGGGCCATTTCTGGGGGCGTCCATCGGCCACCGGCGACAGCGCCTATAATCCTCTGGCTTCCAGCGGCAGCAATATGGCAGGCAACAACCCTGCGCTGGATAAAGCGGTGGCGGAGCGTATTGCGGCGCTGCGTGCCGCCAATCCGCAGGCCCCGACGGCGGTACCGGTGGAGTTGGTGACGGCCTCGGCCAGCGGCCTCGATCCGGATATCTCACCGGAAGCCGCGCTGTGGCAGGCTCCGCGCATTGCAGCGGCGCGCCAGATGCCGTTGCAGGAGGTCGAAGCCTTGATTACACGTCATACCGAGCGTCCGTTGCTGCCGTTTACCGGCGAAGAGACGGTGAATGTGCTGCGGTTGAATATGGCGCTGGATGCATTGAATAACTAACACCGTAGCGGCGCGATTAATTGCGCGCCTTTTAAAACCCGCGCGATAAATCGCGCCGCTACGCGCTTGCAGCTAATGGACTGAACATGAACGACGAACTGCCGCGCCCGGACCCCGATGCGCTGCTGCTGAACCACAGCGACAGCCATCGCGGTAAACTCAAAATCTACTTCGGTGCCTGTGCCGGGGTAGGGAAAACCTACGCCATGCTCCAGGAAGCGCAACGCCTGCGCGCCCAGGGACTGGATGTGCTGGCGGGCGTGGTAGAGACCCATGGCCGTGATGAAACCGCCGCCCTGTTGCAGGGGCTGGCGGTTTTGCCACGTCGGGCCACAGGGCGTTCACGTCACGCGGAGTTCGATCTGGATGCGGCACTGGCGCGCCATCCGGCGGTGATCCTGATGGATGAACTGGCGCACACCAACGTGCAGGGTTCGCGCCATCCGAAGCGCTGGCAGGATATTGAAGAGTTGCTCGACGCCGGTATCGATGTGATCACCACCGTCAACGTGCAGCATTTGGAAAGTCTGAACGATGTGGTCGGTGGCGTTACCGGTATTCAGGTGCGCGAAACCGTGCCCGATCCCTTCTTCGACGCCGCTGATGAAGTGGTGTTAGTGGACCTGCCTCCCGATGATCTGCGCCAGCGGTTGAAGGAGGGCAAAGTCTACGTTGGCGATCGCGCCGAACGTGCGATCGAAAACTTCTTCCGTAAAGGTAACCTGTTTGCGTTGCGTGAACTGGCGCTGCGCCGTACCGCCGACCGTGTTGATGACCAGATGCGTGCCTGGCGCGATCAGCAGGGACGCGACAAGGTATGGCATACGCGCGATGCCATCCTGCTGTGCATTGGCGATGACACCGGCAGCGAAAAGCTGGTGCGCACCGCCGCACGACTGGCGGCCCGGCTTGGCAGCGAGTGGCATGCGGTGTACGTGGAAACGCCACGGTTGAATCGCCTGCCGGAAGCGCGTCGTCGCGCCATTCTGCGCACGCTGCAACTGGCGCAGGAGTTGGGCGCGGAAACCGCCACGCTGTCCGATCCGGACGAAGCGCGCGCGGTGCTGCGCTACGCCCGTGAGCACAACCTCGGCAAAATCGTCACCGGTCGCCAGCCACAACGACGCTGGCGGCGTGACAGTTTTGCCCAGCGTCTCGGTGAACTGGGGCCGGACCTCGATTTGCTGGTAGTGGCGCTGGATGAGCCGGTACGCGATGCCCCCTCGCTGCTGAATGGCCAGCGCGCCAGCGCGGAAAAATGGCGTATGCAGCTGCGCGGCTGCCTGATGGCGTTGGTGCTGTGCATTCTGGTTACGGCAGTGGGTCGTTGGTTGCCGGTAGACTTTGCTCCGGCCAATGGCGTGATGATTTACCTGTTGGCCGTAGTGATCGTGGCGCTGCGCTTTGGTCGCTGGCCGTCAGTATTCGCTACGATAATCAATATTCTGGCGTTCGACCTGTTTTTCGTCGCGCCCACTGGCACCGTGGCGGTGTCGGATCTGCAATATCTGGTGACCTTCGCGGTGATGCTGGCGGTCGGGGTGATCGTTGGCAACCTGACGGCTGGGGTGCGCTATCAGGCGCGGGTGGCGCGTTATCGCGAGCAGCGCGCGCGCCATTTGTATGAGATGGCGAAGTCGCTCGGCAGCGCGTTGACGCCGCAGGATATTGCCAGCACCAGCCAGCGCGTGATTGAGGTGACGCTCCAGGCACGTAGCTTGCTGCTGCTGCCGAATGAGCAGGGCGAGTTGCAAACCGTGGGCGACAGCAGCATGGGCACGCCGCCGGATCTCGCCATCGCCAAATGGAGCTACAGCAAGGGCCAGCCAGCCGGGGCAGGCACCGATACCTTACCGGCGGTACCGTACCAGATTCTGCCGCTGAAAAGCGGCAACCACTGCCGTGGCCTGCTGGTGGTGGAGCCAGAGAATTTACGTCAGCTGATGATCCCGGAACAGCAGCGGCTGGTGGAAACCTTCACCGTATTAATTGCTAATGCGCTGGAGCGGATGGCGTTGTCGCAAAGTGAAGCTGCTTCGCGCCTGGCGGCGGAACGCGAGCAGCTGCGTAATGCGTTGTTATCCGCGTTGTCGCATGATCTGCGCACCCCGCTGACGGTGTTATTCGGTCAGGCGGAAATGCTGATGCTCGACCTCGCCAGTGAGCAGTCAAAATATGTCGCACAGGCTAATCAGATCCGCGAGCAGACGCTGAGTACCATCCGGTTGGTCAGCAATATGCTGGATATGGCGCGCATCCAGTCGGGCGGGCTGAATCTGCGCGAAGAGTGGGTGGCGCTGGATGAGGTGATCGGCGGCGCGCTGAGTAGCATGGGACCGTCGCTGAAGGACCATGATTTTACCGTCGATTTGCCCGACGAACTGGTGCTGATCAAAGGTGACAGCAGCATGCTGGAGCGGGTGTTTACCAATCTCATCGAAAACAGCCTGAAATACGCCGGGAATGCGGCACAGCATGGCATCCGCGCCTGGCGCGACAACGCCCGGCTGGAAATCGCCATCTGGGATAGCGGGCCGGGGATTGCGCCAGATGCCCTGACGCGCATCTTTGATAAGTTTGCCCGTGGTGATAAGGAATCCGCCGTGCCGGGGGTGGGCCTCGGACTGGCGATTTGTAAAACCATTGTGGAATCCCACGGCGGGCGCATCTGGGCGGAGAACCGTCCCGAAGGCGGCGCTTTGTTCCGGCTCTCGTTGCCGCTGCCACCGGCTCCTGAAATTTCTGAAGACGGGCTGAAATAACTTCACATTTGTTCGGTTATAATCGCTGGCTTGTCGGTTGATTAATGGAAAATTATGGAACGTTTTACCGAGAACCTGATGTATGCGTCGCGCTGGCTGCTGGCACCGGTTTACATCGGACTTTCACTGGGATTGCTGGCGCTAACGATTAAGTTTTTCCAGGAGATTTTTCACCTGCTGCCTGACATCTTCAGCATCGGGGAAAACGATCTGATTCTGTTGCTGCTGTCGCTGGTGGATATGACGCTGGTGGGTGGCCTGCTGGTGATGGTGATGCTGTCCGGTTATGAGAACTTTGTCTCTAAGCTGGATATTGACGATCACAAGGAGAAGCTGAGCTGGCTTGGCAAGATGGATTCCGGCTCGCTGAAGAATAAAGTGGCCGCGTCGATTGTGGCGATTTCGTCAATTCACCTGCTGCGGGTGTTTATGGAAGCGCGCAACGTCGCCAATGATAAACTAATGTGGTTTGTGATTATCCACCTGACGTTTGTGCTGTCGGCGTTTGTCATGGGTTATCTGGACAATATGTCCAAATCGGATAAAAAATAATTACGTAGCGGCGCGATTTATCGCGTACGGAATTGCGCGATAAATCGCGCCGCTACGGGTTTTTTACATTATTTTTTAGCTGGTTGCGTTCCTGCCAGTTGCGGCATCACTTCGCGAATCATGGCAAAAAACTTCTGCAATCTGGCCGGGTAGTAGCTGGCCCACGGATAGGTCAGCCATACCGGTAATGGCGGGGCCTGCCACTCTGGTACTAACTGAATCAAATCACCGCGCGCCAAATCCTCCTGCACCACCCATGACGACACCACAGCCGCTCCCATCCCTGCCAGCGCGGCTTTGCGTATCGCGTACAGGCTGTCGCTGGCAAGGCGCGGACTGATCGCCAGATTCACGGGCTGTCCGTCGCTCAGGCGTTGCAGAGCAATCTCACCGTGATAAAAACTGGTCAACGCCAGCCACGGCAGATTCGGTAGCTGCTTAACGTTTTCCACCGGCGGATGTGCGGCCAGCAACGACGGGGCGGCCACCACAAAACGCGGCACCTCGGCCAGTAAGATCGCCACCACGGAAGGATCGGTTGGCGCGCCGACCTGAATCGCGCAGTCGACGTTTTCGGCGACAAAATCTGGCGTGCGGTCGTTCAGCATCCACTCCACATTCAGACGCGGATAGCGTTGCAGATAATCCACCAGCGGCGCGACTAACTGATCCTGACCAAAGGCATGCGGCGCTCGCACCCGTAGCGTGCCCACTGGATCATCGCTGGCACCGGTCAACTCATCTTCCAGCGCATGCCAGGTGGCGAGCAGCTGACGCGCCTGCTGATAGCAGCGTTCGCCATCATCGGTGAGTTTCAGCGCGTGGGTGGTACGCAGAATCAGCTTCAGCCCCAGTCGCTGTTCCAGCGCCTGCAAACGGCGGCTAATGGTCGGCTGGGTGGTGCCGAGCTGCGCGGCGGCGGCCGACAGGGAGCCACTCTCCACGATGCGGATAAAGGTTTGCATCAGTTCGATGCGATCAACGCTGGAAATATTGCTCATACGTACCACGTATAATGGTTTTGCCTTTCATCAGTCTACCGCGTATGGCGGTGACGCGCTTTAATAAGCGCACTTTCACGGGGGAAACGAATATGTCTGCCATGACGCAATCATCTGAACAGGTCACTGAGTCACTGCCCACACCGCTGGTCTTTACGCTGGCGGCGGGTGCCGGCCTGAGTGTCGCATCGATTTACTACAGCCAGCCGATGCTGGATATCATCAGCAAACAATTTAACGCCAGCATTGGCAGCGTCGGTATGGTGCCGATGCTGACGCAGGCGGGCTATGCCTTGGGTATCCTGCTGCTGGCCCCGCTTGGCGACCGCCACGACCGCCGTACCATCATCCTGATTAAAGGTCTGCTGCTGGTGGCGGCGTTGCTGCTGTGTGGTTTCTCTGGCGGCCTGAACGCGCTGTTGATCGCCAGCTTTGTCACCGGCTTAACCGCCACTGTGGCGCAGGATATCGTCCCGGCGTCAGCAGCTCTGGCCCCGGAACGTAGCCGGGGGAAAACCGTCGGTACGGTGATGACCGGGTTGTTGGTCGGCATCCTGCTCTCCAGGGTGGTGAGCGGCGTGGTGGCGGAATACTTCGGCTGGCGCACCATGTATCTGGTGGCGGCGGTGGCGGTGTTGTTGATCAGTCTGGCGCTGTGGCGCGTGCTGCCACGCTTTAAACCGGGCACCTCGGTGAGTTATCCACGTCTGCTGCTGTCGCTGGCGCATCTGTGGCAACACCACCAGACGCTGCGCCGTGCCGCACTGGCGCAAGGTTTGCTGTCGGTAGGTTTTAGCGCCTTCTGGTCAACCCTTGCGTTGATGCTGAGCGATCGCTTCCATCTGGATAGCGCCGTGGCGGGTGCCTTTGGTCTGGCGGGTGCAGCCGGTGCACTGGCTGCACCGCTGGCGGGGAGCTTTGCTGACCGTATCGGCCCAGCCCGTGTGACCCAATACGGTGCCACGCTGGTGATGGTGTCCTTTGCACTGATGTTCCTGTTGCCGGTGTTGCCGGTATCCGCCCAGCTTGGGTTGATCATCATCAGCACCGTCGGTTTTGACCTGGGTGTGCAGGCGACGCTGGTCGCGCATCAGACGCTGGTCTACAGCCTGGCACCGGAAGCGCGTAGTCGTCTTAATGCCCTGATGTTCACCGTGGTGTTTATCGGCATGGCAACCGGTGCGGCGCTGGGTAGCCTGGCGTTGGCGCACTGGGGCTGGACTGGCGTAGTGGCGCTCTCGACCCTGGCGGCAGCGTTGAGTCTGATGATTCGTCTGGCGAGCCGTCACCTGAAAAACTGATCGCGATATCCTGTGCCAGGCTTAAAGAACATCCTTTAGCAAAACGGAGCGTTATGGATTTTCTTGCCTGGACGGCAGCAACCGGCGGTTTGTTGCTGCTGATGTCACTGGCTTCCGGCTGGATTCACCGGGGGCCAGTCACTTCATTTGGACTCTATCTGTTCGCGGGTATCCTGTGTGGCCCGTGGATGCTCAATCTGCTGCAAATCGATATCCTCGGACACGCCGATCTCGCCACCCACATCACCGAAATCACCATGGCTGCGTCGCTGTTTATTACCGGCCTGAAGCTGCGTCTGCCGTTACGCGCCCATGCCTGGCGGGTCGGCATCCGGCTGGCATTTCCAGCGATGCTGCTGACTGTTGGCGGAATGACGTTACTGGTGCGCTGGATCACCGGGTTTGACTGGCCACTGGCGTTAGCGTT
Source organism: Pantoea sp. X-Soil-TKNS-1211 (assembly GCF_059730495.1). Taxonomy (NCBI): domain Bacteria; kingdom Pseudomonadati; phylum Pseudomonadota; class Gammaproteobacteria; order Enterobacterales; family Erwiniaceae; genus Pantoea; species Pantoea sp. X-Soil-TKNS-1211. Next base: position 4,131,637 of record NZ_AP035953.1, on the reverse strand, counting down.
CGCGGCGATTGTCGCGCCGACCGACCCGGTCCTCGCCAGCCTGATTTCTGTCAACGATGCGCGCGATGATGATGCCCTAAGGGTGGCTCTTTCCAGCGAAGCGGGGATGAACGATGGCTCAGCGTTACCGCTGCTGATGCTGGCGTTGCTGTTGCTGCACCATCCTGCCTTAACGTTGTCCGATTTTGGCCTGTGGGCGATGAAAGATTTTTTCTGGGCGATAGGTGCCGGGCTGGCAATCGGTTATGCGTTGGGCCGATTAATCGGTCAACTAACTACCCACCTGCGCAACATCCATAAGGATGAAGCGCCGAATGATTTTTTTGCGCTGGCGTTAATCGCCCTCAGCTATGCGGCCGCACAGGCCGTTGATGCATCTGGCTTTCTTGCTACTTTCGCGGCGGGTATAGGGTTACGGCGCGCTGAGTTGCGGGTGGTGCGGCGCTTTCCTCAGCATGAGGCTTCAGAAGAGGAGCATTTGTTGCCCGCCGAAGCGCGTGTCAATCCCAACCAGCGTCTGGCGCAGGGCGGCAACGGTATGATCAAATCAGTTGGCCTGGTGGTTGGCGATGCGCTGTCATTTGGCGATACCATCGAGCGCTTGCTGGCAGCAGCGATGATGGTAGTGCTGGGGGTGACGCTGGCGCATCACTGGAATCTGACCGGCATCGGTCTGGCGCTCATGTTATTTGTGCTGGTACGGCCACTGGCGGTGTGGATCACCACGCTGGGATGCGGTCTGTCGCGGCCACGCCGCTTACTTATTGGCTGGCTGGGTATTCGCGGCATCGGCAGTATCAATTATATTGCTTACGCTTGGGTGCACGGTATGCACGGCCCACAGGCGGAACAGATGGTGGACATGGCGTTGACCTTGGTGGTGTGCAGCATTGTGTTGCATGGCGTGACGGTAACCCCGTTATTGAATTGGCGTGCAGCCCGTCAGGCGGCACGTGCGCAACAAGACTGATTGCGATTTTCTGGAAACAACAGGAGCCTGTTATGAAAATGTGGTTACTAGCCTTTTTCGGCCTGTCACTGTCGGCCAGTGCATTGGCCGATGATGCTAACGCGGATACAGAACAAAACGTCTATGCCAGCCAGCTGTGCCATCTGGTCAGCAGCGAAAAAAGCACCGGGACGATGGAAAGCTATGTGGAAAAAATGAAGGCACAAATGGCCGCCAGCCAGTCGCCGTCGGCCATCAGCAAGCCAGAATTTGATGAAGAAATCGCGCAGGAAGTGATCAGCGGTTGGTTGCAGTTGGGTGATGATGAACGCAGCCAGTTGCGTCATAACCAGCAGCAATGTGAACAGACGGTGATGACGCAATTCCAGCAGGAAGATTAAATCTTTTTATCGACCGCTTTAACATTAAAACTCGCGCCATTTTTGGCGCGTTTTTTTATAGCTTTTTTGTACAGATTGCGTACATAATCGCCAGCGTTTGGCATTGGACTTGCATCACCATAACGAGACACAGCCTTAAGGCTGTCCCTATCCTGACAGTGGCTTCACAGCATGATGATAACGCGTCGCCGCCTTTTGCTGGCAACCGGGGCAACGGTACTTTCGATGACCACAGGCAAATTGTTTGCCCGTGATGACATTATTCCTCTCTGGCCGGATGATCCGCCCGGCGGCGGTGGCCCATCGGGGTTGCTGCGCGTCAGTGCCAACGGTTCCTGGTCCAATATTGTCTCGCCAGCCATTCAACGTTTTCGTCCGGAAAATCCCAATGGCGAAGCGGTGCTGATTGCGGCGGGCGGCGGTTATAAATGGATCGGCATGGGACGTGAAGCCTGGCCGGTGGCGCGCTGGCTGAATGCCAACGGCTACACCGCTTATGTGCTGAGCTATCGCTTACCGGGCGAGAAGTGGCAGGCGGGCCATCTGGCTCCGTTGCAGGATGCGCAGCGCGCTATCCGTCTGGTGCGTTCCTTTGAACGCAAAGTGCATGTCCTCGGCTTCTCGGCGGGGGGGCATCTACTGGGGATGGCGGCGGCACGCCCGGATTTCGACACCTACCCGGCGCAGGACCCGCTTGATCAGGTGGTGCCGAAAGTCGACAGCGTTGGCCTGATCTATCCGGTGATCACCCTCGAAGCGCCTTACCAACACACCAACACCCATTTGATGATGGTGGGGAACCATGCCACCCCGGCCGAAGAGGCCAACTGGTCGGTACAGAATTTTGTTACCCGCAGCTATCCGCCCACCTTTCTGGCGCAGGCGGAAGATGATCACACCTCCAATCCGCACAATACCGAACTGATGCGTGATACCTGCCGCCGTATGCGGGTGCCAGTGGAGCTGATCGAGCTGAGCAGTGGAGGGCACGGTTTTGGCTTGGGTAAAGCGGGCACGCCAGCGGCATTGTGGGATCAGGCTTATACGCGCTGGCTGGATCATCTGAGCTAAGCCGTTGCTTATGTCAGATTAAAATATTTATCCGGCTGCAACGGTTCAGGCAGCGCATCGCCATTCATCGCCTTCAGGTTACGCTCAATCGCCACACAAATGGCGTCCAGCGGCAGATCATTGGGTGCGGTGCCAAATGGATCTTCCAGTTCTTCCGCCAGCGATTCCAGTGACAAAAAGGTGTAGGAGATAAACACCGACACCAGCGGCGTCATGGCGTGCAGATCCGACACCAGCGCAAACGGCAGCAGGGTGCAAAACAGATACACGGTGCGGTGCAGAATCAAACTGTAAGCGAAGGGAATCGGCGTGGTGGCGATACGATCGCAACCGCCCAGCACCGTAGACAGATGATTCAGGTTTTCATCGATGCTTTGCCAGACAATATCCGACACATGCCCTTCGTGCCGCTGCTGTGCCAGCCACTCCCCCATACACATCAGAATCTGCGTCGTTGGCAGCGGGTTGTTGAGCACGCTGTCATGCCAACGCGACGGCAGCACACGTTGCAAATCCGTTCGCGGATCAGAGTGGCGTAACTGATGTTTCAGGCTCAGATTGAAGGCAATTTGCAGATCGGTAAACTCACGTGCCTGATCGAGACTAAGCGTGCGAATGCTTTTGACCTGACGCAGCAGCGAGCGCTGGGTAATCAGCAGTGTTCCCCACAGGGTGCGAGCTTCGGTAAAGCGCGCATAGCTGGCGTTGTTGCGAAAGCCAAGGAAGATGGCAATCGATACACCGATCAGGCTAAACGGCGCGGTGGTCAGATGGATGCCGAGCGTTTCATACCAGGGAAAGCCAAGCACCGCGATCAGCGACATCAACAGGTTGAGTGACAGGCGAAACAGAATGCTGGTGAGCACCGAACCATGCCAGTCAAACAGCCGCAGGAACCAGTGCTGGTGAGGACGAACAATCATTTTTGCGATGGTGAATTTTTGATTTTGTGATCACAGGTTACGCCTGTATTCATCAACTTATCAACGTTGTTTCACCGGTGTTTTGCGAGGGGATGGGTTTTTTTTCTATTTAAATCAATCTTCTAAAATCATTTTGAACAACTTATAAAATTCTTTCCGTTATCTCTTCAGCGCAGCTTTTTTTAAAGTTCATCTCAACGACACAACACACAAAACCCATACCGCTGAGGAATTTAACATGTCTAAACTTGACCTGCTCGACCCGCAAAACTCTACCCTGATCTTCATCGACCACCAGCCGCAGATGGCTTTCGGCGTGGCCAATATCGATCGCCAGCAGCTCAAAAATAACACCGTTGCCCTGGCAAAAGCGGGCAAGATTTTCGAAGTGCCGGTGATTTACACCTCGGTGGAAACCGAAAGCTTTAGCGGCTACATCTGGCCGGAACTGCTGGCGGTACACCCGGAAGCGAAGCCGATTGAGCGTACCTCAATGAACTCATGGGAAGATGCCAAATTCGTTGAAGCGGTTGAGAAAACCGGCCGTAAAAAGCTGATTATCTCTGCCCTGTGGACTGAAGTGTGCCTGACCTTTCCGGCGCTGATGGCGCTGAAAGCGGGTTACGAAGTCTATGTAGTGACCGATACCTCGGGCGGCACCAGCGTGGATGCCCACGAACGTTCCGTACAGCGTATGGTGCAGGCGGGTGCGGTGCCGGTTACCTGGCAGCAGGTGCTGCTGGAGTACCAGCGCGACTGGTCACGCAAAGAGACTTACGACGCGGTGATGGACCTGGTGCGCGAGCACAGTGGTGCCTACGGTATGGGTGTTGATTATGCCTACACCATGGTGCATCACGCGCCACAGCGTCAGGCATAATTATTGCGGGCACATTCCGTAGCGCCGCTACGAATTTGTGCTGGCAAACAACACACGAATGAGCTCGCCGATGCCTTCAGGCGGGAACAGGGCTACAGTAAAGTCTTAGCCTGTTTAACCTGAAGGAATCACTATGTCTGTGCAATCTTTCCAGATTGCCATTGCGCAATCGCAGCTGGATGACCTCGAATGGCGTCTGCGTCAGACGCGCTGGGCGGCGACCTTGCCCGGCGCTGCGTGGCAGAAAGGCACCGCTCCCGATGAATTAAAGGCGCTGGTGGATTACTGGTTGCATCAGTATGACTGGCGTCAGCAGGAGCGTGAACTTAACCAGCTTGGGCATTATTACTGGCGGCAGGGAGAGACGCAGATCCATTTCATCCATCAACGCGGCAACGGGCCAAATCCGTTGCCGCTGTTGTTAACGCACGGCTGGCCCGATTCATTTCTGCGCTACCAAAAAATCATCCCGCTATTGACCGATCCGGCGCGTTTTGGTGGCAAGGCGGAGGAGGCGTTCGATGTTATCGTGCCGTCGCTACCGGGCTTCGCCTTTTCCACCTGCCCGTCGAATGGGGTTCACAACGCACAAATCGCCGATCTCTGGGCGCAGTTGATGACCGAGTTGGGCTATGCGCGCTTTGCCGCCAGCGGAGGTGATATTGGTTCTGGTGTCACCCGTTATCTTGCGGTGCAACACCCCGACAGGTTGGTGGGTATTCACCTCACTGATATCGGGTTGGTACGTCCGCTGATGCAGGCCACTGGCGATGACCTGACCGATGAAGCGCGTGACTATCAGGCCGCAGCGCAGCAGTGGATTACGCAGGAAGGGGCGTATATGGCGTTGCAATCCACCAAACCGCAAACCCTGGCGTTTGCGCTCAATGATTCACCGGTCGGACTGGCCAGCTGGATTCTGGAGAAATTCCGCAGTTGGGGAGATTGCCAGGGCAAGGTGTTTAGCCGCTTCAGCAAAGATGAGCTGCTTAATAACATCATGCTGTACTGGCTGACCGGTTGTTTTGGTTCATCGGCCAACCTCTATTACGAAAACAGCCATTCGCTGCCCCCAATCGGTAAAATCACGGTGCCGACCGGACTAACGCGGTTTCCGTATGATCTGATGCCGCCACCGCGTCGCTGGGCGGAGCAGAACCTGGATATCCGGCACTGGCATGAATTGCCGCGCGGCGGGCATTTTACCGCGATGGAGGAGCCGGAGCTGCTGGCGCAGGAGATTCGGGATTTTTTCCGCCCTTTGCGTGGTTAACCACAGCGCGCATCACTGACCTTTTTACTGATGAGGATGACTGACAATGCAAGCGATGATCTTAAAAAGCCCGGGTGGACTGGAGAATTTGCAGTTGGTGGATCTGCCGGACCCCGGCAAACCAGGGCCGGGTGAGATCCGGGTGGTAATCCACGCCACCTCGCTGAATTTCCACGATTTACTGGTAGCTCAGGGTGCCATTCCTGCCGCTGATGGCCTTATTATGATGGCGGACGGTGCGGGCGTGGTGGAAGAAGTTGGCGCTGGCGTTAGTGAATTTAAGGCTGGCGATCATGTGGTATCCGGCTTCTTCCCGCAGTGGCAGGACGGTTTACCCTCTGCACAGGTCGGTAATTTTGCCCGGACGCCGGGCGATGGTGCGCACGGCTTCGCCGCTGAAGTGGTGGTACGCCCGGCCAGCCACTTCACCCTGGCACCTCAAGGCTGGCGACACGCCGAAGCGGCCACCATCACCACCTCTGGCCTCACTGCCTGGCGTGCGCTGGTGGGCGATGCGCAGATCAAAGCGGGCGATACCATTCTGACGCTGGGCACTGGCGGTGTTTCCATCACCGCGCTGCAAATCGCCAAAAGTATGGGCGCTCGGGTGATCGTCACCTCCTCATCCGATGAAAAGCTGGCGCGTGCGCGTGAGTTGGGTGCTGACGAGGTGATTAACTATCGCAGCACGCCGGAGTGGGGCAAAGCGGTGCAGCAACTGACACAGGGCCAGGGCGCAGACGTGGTGATTGAGCTGGGCGGGCCTGGCACTATGGCGCAATCTATTGAAGCGGTGCGCGTGGGGGGGCATATTGCGTTGATCGGTGTGCTGACCGGGCGTGAAGGGGTGATTCCCACCTCGCTGTTAATGGCAAAACAGGCGCGGATTCAGGGATTGATTGTCGGCCATCGTCGCCAACAGCAGGACTTTGTACGGGCACTGGAGCAGACCGGTATTCGCCCGGTGATCAGCGATAGTTACGGTTCGTTGGGGGATCTGACGGCGGCGTTTCAGCATCAGCAGAGTGCAGGTCACTTCGGCAAGATTACGGTGGAGTGGTAGCCGCATTGTGTGATAAATCGCACCGCTGTGGTAGCGGCGCGATTTATCGCGCTGTTATCAATAATAATCGCCGTGGCGATAATCCCACGAAGGGAAAATATCTGACAGCAGCGACATAATCTTATCCACATCAAGACCTTTGCGGATCAATATCGGACAAGGGGTGATTTTACGCTCACCTTTTTGCTCCGGGATCAAACGGCCTTGGTTATCCACCATCGACACCATCACCCCCTGCTCATAACGCACTTTATTGTCGTCGTTAGGCTGAATGGATTTGACGTAATCGTTGGCAGAAATAATTAAATCCGCACGTGATTCAATACGTTCGCCAATACCCTCAACCAGACCGCGGTTACCCTGGCCTGATGGGTTAGCAGAGCTGGCAAAGGAAAACTTGCCGTGTTTTTCCCACAATTCTTTTGCCAGGATTTCACCCGGCTTGCCGAATTTAATCACGAAACAACTGGTCTGGCGGCCATCCATCATTAACTCTTTGGAACCGTCAGCCGGAATACGCGCCAGCGCATCCTCGCGCCACGGTAAGATGCAGCCCAGCAGAATGTCCTGATCCCAGTGGCGTTGATAAAGTTCGTCAATTTCCGGGTTGAGCTGGGCCAGTGAACGCAGCTGTTCCAGCGAGCCGCACAGCACCACGCCCGGTTTGTTGCGATTACGATTTTTCGCCTCGAACTTGCGCTCCAGACCAGCTTTGTCGGAGGTCATAATGATGTAGCCGACTTTGGTAGGGCTGACAATCATGCCGCCCTCTTTGGCCAGAATTTCGATGGCTTCGTGCTGTAACCCGCCATTCCAGGTTATTTTTTTACCGCTCATGGATCGACCCTATCTGCATACGAAAATATGACGCACAGGAATATTACCTGCGATGAATATAAGGGATTACGTTATTAACCGGATATTTCATCAGGATATGCATTGCCATGATTTATTAGCAGACAAACCATTAGACTTATGGGGTTAATTGCACGTTTCAGCAATAATCTTCCTGGAATAATAATACTAACAATAACTGGCATGCAACTGATGAAAATAACGATAGAATAGATAGGGTTAATTTTAAATAACGCTTAAAAACTGTAATGTTATTTTAAAAATAGAAACGCTAAACAGGTGGTTACCTGCTTAGCGTTGGGCTTAAAAAAGGAGAGAATGCGCAGTGGCGCGCAGGGCGATACCTAACAAAATACCCGGCACGGCAAAACGGAACAGGCGCGGGAAGCGGCTGGACAGCCCGAGAAAAATCCCGATGCCGGGCAGGTCAAAGGTCTGGATCAGCAACCCTGCCGACGCGTTAATATTGTGCGCGCTGTACAACCCTTTTTCCACCAGACCTGAGATCACGCCATAGTAGGCCGTACCGCCTGCCAGGCACTTGGTAAGCGCGGGCAGAATGTAGACCTCGGAAATATTCAGCCGATCCAGCAGCGGGGACAACAAGCGGGTAAGTAACTCCACGCCACCGGCTTCTTTCAGGATGCCGACCACCGATAAGGAAAGGATCAGCATCGGTAGCGAACCGAGTGCCAAGCGAATCGCATCGGAACCGGCATTATTGATGATGGCAATCAGCCCGGGTTTTGCTTCAGCATGGCTGATCCCTTCGTCTTCATCACGTAGCGCGACGCCAGACAGCTTACGGCCAAAGGCGTGGTAGGTGACGGAAGCCGCCAGTACTCCCCCACAAATGGAGATCAGGATGGCGGCTCCCCAATGCAAACCGGCGGGAATCAACGGATAAAAGGCATTTGCCTGGCCCATGGCAAATAACATGCTGAGCGTGGCAGCCATATGGCGATCGGAGGTACCGCGTTTTTCCATAATCGCCAGCGCGGCGAGCGGAGCGGCGAAACTGACAAAATTTAACTGGATGAGGGCAAATAGCGCCAACCCGGTAATACCCAATGGTTTTAATATCGGCGTAGTATGCCGCACAATAAAATCGAGTACGCCTTTCGCCTCCAGATATTTCATCACAAATAACATGACAACCATGATCGGAATCAGCGTGTATAGCGCCACATCTACCGAGGCTTTGCCCGCCGACATAATAATGCTGATGATATTCATGCCTGCTTTTAATCCTTGCTACTTAACCACCTGAAAAAAGGGAAATGTTATCCCGTGCAGCTGGGATTGAGTAGTAAAGAAACAGGATTTTTGTCTGGTAGGAAGGGAAAAAAAGCCAGCATGCCATAGCATGCTGGCTGGGTGGTTTAACGCATCGTCACAAACTCTTCCGCGGCGGTCGGGTGGATTGCCACGGTGTTGTCGAAGTCTTTCTTGGTGGCACCCATTTTCAGCGCCACCGCAAAGCCTTGCAGTATCTCATCCATGCCAAAACCGATGCCGTGGATACCGACGATTTTCTCTTCCGGTCCCACGCAGACCAGCTTCATCCGGCACGGCTGGCGGTGCTGGGTGACGGCGGTGTACATGGCGGTAAAGGCCGATTTATACACTTTCACCTGATCATCGCCGTACTGCTCGCGCGCCTGTGGTTCGGTCAGACCGACAGTGCCAATCGGCGGGTGGCTGAACACCACGGTGGGGATATTGCTGTAATCCAGATGCTCGTCCGGCTTGTTGTTGAACAGACGCTCAGACAGGCGACGGCCTGCCGCCACTGCTACCGGCGTCAGCTCCACCGCACCGGTGTTGTCGCCCACCGCGTAAATGCCCGGTACGCTGGTGTTCTGGAATTTATCCACCTTGATATAGCCCTTCTCATCCAGCGCCACACCGGTAACGGCCAGATTGAAGTTATCGTTGGCCGGTTCACGGCCAATCGCCCATACCAGGCAATCTACGGTTTGATCAAAGCCGTTTTCCAGTTGCAGCGTCAGGCTGCCATCAGCGTTTTTGATCACAGCCTTCGGAATAGAGTCGGTATGCAATGAGGGGCCTTCTGCTTGCATTACTTCAACCAGCGTATCGGTGATTAGCGGATCGAAGCTGCGCAGCGGCGCATGCTTACGCACGAACAGGTGGGTTTCCGCACCCAGCGCGTTGACCACGCCCGCCAGCTCTACCGCGATATAACCGGCACCGACTACGGCCACACGTTTTGGCAGTGCATCCAGCTCAAAGAAACCGTCGGAATCGATGCCGTACTCTGCACCCGGCACGTTGGGATGGCTTGGACGGCCACCGGTCGCGATCAGGATATGGTCCGCAGTAATCGTTTCGCCGTTCACCTCCACGGTGTGCGCATCCACAAAACGGGCGAAGCCCTTGATCACTTCAACATTGTTCTTACCCAGCACGTTGTCGTATGAGGTGTGGATACGATCAATATAGGCGCTGCGATTTTTTACCAGGGTTGACCAGTCGAAGCGGTTGACCGTGGTATCGAAACCGTAATCCGGGCCATAAAGATGGATGGCTTCAGCAATTTGCGCCGCATGCCACATCACTTTTTTCGGTACGCAACCCACGTTGACACAGGTGCCGCCCAGCTCTTTGGCTTCAATCAGGGCGCATTTCTGGCCGTGCATCGCCGCACGGTTAATGGAGGCGATACCGCCGCTGCCGCCGCCAATGGCAAGGTAGTCAAAATGTCTGGTCATCAGATGTGTCCATTTGCAGGAAGAAAAATTGGGTTAGAGTGTAACGCTGACAGGGGAAAGGGCGCAAAGATTGCACCTATGATTGTGATAGGGTTGGAGCAAAACCCATTACAGGGAAGCACCGTATGCAACTGACATTTCTCGGCACCGGCGCAGGTGCGCCAAGCCTGCAACGTAACGTCACCGCGATTGCGCTGACCTTATCCAAACGGGGTGATACCTGGTTGTTCGATTGTGGCGAAGCGACGCAACATCAATATATGCGTTCGGCGCTGAAACCGAGCAAGCTGGAAAAAATTTTTATTACTCACTTGCACGGCGACCATATTTTTGGCCTGCCAGGGCTGCTCACCAGCCGTTCGATGGCAGGCTTAAAAGAACCGCTGACCATCTATGGCCCACAAGGCATCCGCCAATTCATCGAGACGGCGCTGAGCCTGAGTGGCTCTTATACCAGTTTTCCGCTGGAAATCGTGGAGATCGCCGCCGGTCTGGTGTTTGACGATGGTGATTTCCGCGTCACCGCCTGGCCGATGAACCATATTGTTGAGTGCTACGGTTATCGCATTGAACAGCATGATAAACCTGGCTTCCTTGATGCACCACGCCTGAAAGCCGAAGGGGTGCCGCGCGGGCCGTGGTATCAGCAATTGAAACAGGGCGAACGTATCCGGCTGGAAGATGGGCGGGAAATCAACGGCGCTGAGTATCTGGGTCCAGCCACCAAAGGCAAAGTGGTGGCGATTTTTGGCGATACCGGGCCGACCGAGGTTGCGTTACAACTGGCTGCCCATGCCGATGTGATGGTACACGAAACGACGCTGGAGGCAGCGCTGGCAGAGAAGGCCAACAGTCGCGGCCATTCTACGACGGTACAAACGGCAGAAGTGGCCAAACAGGCCGGCGCTAAGCGGTTGATCGCCACCCATTTCAGCTCGCGCTATTTGTCACAGGATCGGGAAAGATTGCTGGCGGAGTGCCAGTCCATCTTTGCGGCGACGGAGCTGGCACACGATTTCGCGGTGTTCGAGATTTAGTGCGCTTACTCCGGCACAATCCACTCAACGCGGGTATGACCGGTGCCTGCGGGCACCAGTTTCTGATGCAGCCACGGCAGCAGTTCTTTCATCTGCTGCTCCAGTTTCCACGGTGGGTTAATCACAATCATCCCCGAGGCGGTCATGCCGCGCTGGTCGCTGTCCGGGCGTACGGCCAGCTCGATCTGTAAAATGTTGCGAATGCCGGTGGCTTGCAGGTCTTTGGTCATATGTTTGATCTGCTGACGCAGCACCACCGGATACCACAACGCGTAGATACCGGTGCTGAAACGCTTGTAACCTTCCTGAATGCCTTTCACCACGTCCTGATAATCGCTTTTCAGCTCATACGGCGGATCGATCAGGATCAGGCCACGGCGGGTCGGCGGTGGCAGCTTGGCTTTCAACTGCTGATAACCATCGGCACGTTCCACACGTGCGCGACTGTCTTTGCTGAATTCATTGCGCAGCAGCGGGTAATCGCTGGAGTGCAGCTCGGTGAGTTGCAGTTTATCGTCCTGGCGCAGCAGATGGCGAGCAATCAGCGGCGAACCCGGATAGTAACGCAGAGTGCCGTTGGGGTTCAGGTTACGAATCGCCGAGAAGTAAGGCTTCAGCAGTTCTGGCGCATCCGGCTGCTGCCAGATACGCGCGATACCTTCCAGATATTCACCGGTACGTTCGGCGTGCTCACCGCTCAGCTGGTAACGTCCGGCACCGGCGTGGGTATCCAGATAGAGGAAAGGTTTTTCCTTTTCCATCAGGGCGGTCAGGATCAGGCTCTCAACGGTGTGTTTGAGCACGTCGGCGTGGTTGCCGGCATGAAAACTGTGGCGATAACTCAGCATAAAAAAGAGGGGTCCGCGGTTGGATCAAAGAATTCAGAACATCGTGTCTGGCGCGATTATAGCCGCGCTGGATAAAAATTGCTGACGTTTCGGGGCAGCATTGATTTTCCGCTAATCAGGCCGCATGTTAGTAAGATTGCGTTGCGCGACCTTTCGCGCCCCACACTCCATAAAAGGACTGCGCTTATGACCAATCCGTTACTTACGCCTTTTACCCTTCCGCCTTTTTCTGCCATCAAACCTGAGCACGTGGTTCCCGCTGTGACCGCAGCGCTGGACGACTGCCGTGCGGCGGTGGAACGCGTAGTGGCGCAGGGCGCGCCTTATCGCTGGGATAACCTGGTACAACCACTGGCGGAAGTGGATGATCGTCTCGGGCGTATTTTCTCGCCGGTCAGCCATCTGAACTCGGTAAAAAACAGCCCGGAACTGCGTGAAGCCTACGAGCAGACGCTGCCGTTGCTGTCGGAATACAGCACCTGGGTCGGCCAGCACGAAGGGCTGTACCAGGCGTATCGCGACCTGAAGCAGGGTGACAACTACGCGGCGCTGGATGTGGCGCAGAAAAAAGCGGTGGATAACAGTCTGCGTGATTTCGAGCTGTCCGGTATCGGTCTGGATAAAGAAAAACAGAAACGCTACGGCGAGATTGCGGCGCGCCTGTCTGAACTGGGCTCGACCTACAGCAACAACGTCCTCGATGCCACTCAGGGCTGGAACAAACTGATCACCGATGAAGCGGAGTTGTCCGGTATGCCGGAAAGCGCGCTGGCGGCAGCTAAAGCGATGGCCGAAGCCAAGGAGCAGGAAGGCTGGTTGCTGACGCTGGATATCCCGAGCTATCTGCCGGTGATGACCTACTGCGACAACGCGGCGCTGCGTGAAGAGATGTATCGCGCCTACTCAACCCGTGCGTCTGATCAAGGCCCGAACGCCGGTAAATGGGATAACGGCCCGGTGATGGCGGAAGAACTGGCACTGCGCCACGAACTGGCTCAGTTGCTTGGCTTTGATTCCTTCGCCGACAAATCGCTGGCGACCAAAATGGCGGAAAGCCCGTCTCAGGTGATCGACTTCCTCACCGACCTCGCCAAACGCGCTCGTCCGCAGGGTGAGAAGGAGTTGGCTCAGCTGCGCGCCTTTGCCAAAAAAGAATTTGGTGTCGATGAGATGAATCCGTGGGATCTGACGTACTACGGCGAAAAGCAAAAGCAGCATCTTTACACCATCAGCGATGAGCAGCTGCGCCCGTATTTCCCGGAAGCACGTGCGGTGAATGGCCTGTTTGAGGTGGTGAAACGTATCTATGGCATCAGCGCGAAAGAGCGCAAAGATGTCGATGTTTACCACCCGGATGTGCGTTTCTTCGACCTGTTCGATGAAACTGGCGAGCTGCGCGGCAGCTTCTACCTCGACCTCTACGCCCGCGAGCATAAACGCGGCGGTGCCTGGATGGACGACTGTGTCGGCCAGATGCGCAAAGCCGATGGCAGCCTGCAAAAGCCGGTGGCTTATCTCACCTGTAACTTCAACCGTCCAGTGCAGGGCAAACCCGCGCTGTTCACCCACGATGAAGTGACCACGCTGTTCCACGAATTCGGCCATGGTCTGCACCATATGTTGACGCGTATCGAAACCCCAGGGGTGTCCGGTATCAGCGGTGTGCCGTGGGATGCGGTGGAGTTGCCAAGCCAGTTTATGGAGAACTGGTGCTGGGAGCCGGACGCGCTGGCGTTTATCTCTGGCCACTATGAAACTGGCGAGCCGCTGCCGAAGGCGCTGCTGGATAAAATGCTGGCGGCGAAAAACTACCAGGCGGCGCTGTTTATCCTGCGTCAGCTGGAGTTCGGCCTGTTCGATTTCCGTCTGCACACCGAGTTTAATCCGCAGCAGGGCGCGCAAATCCTTGAAACCCTGCGTGAAGTGAAGAAGCAGGTGGCGGTAGTGCCAAGCCCGGAATGGGGCCGTTTCCCGCATGCCTTCAGCCACGTGTTTGCTGGTGGCTATGCCGCAGGTTATTACAGCTATCTGTGGGCCGACGTGCTGGCTGCCGATGCTTATTCACGCTTCGAGGAAGAGGGTATCTTCAACCGCGAAACCGGTCAGTCGTTCCTCGACAACATCCTGACGCGCGGCGGTTCTGAGGAGCCAATGGAGCTGTTTAAACGCTTCCGTGGCCGTGAACCACAGCTCGATGCGATGCTGGAACATTACGGGATTCAGGGATAAGCCTGCTTGTGAAAATCGGTTTAATTGATGAAACAGGCGCCGGAGACGGTGCCTTATTACATTTGGCACAGCGCTGGGGGCTGGAGCAGAATGAGCAGTCCACTCTGGCACTGGTGTTGACCGCCAGTCATCTTGAGCTACGCAAACGCGACGAGCCAAAGCTGGGCGGCATTTTTGTTGATTTCGTCTCTGGCGCGATGGCGCACCGGCGTCGTTTTGGCGGTGGGCGCGGTGAGGCGGTGGCGAAAGCGGTGGGTATCAAGGGTGATTACCTGCCGGATGTGGTCGATGCGACGGCCGGATTAGGGCGCGATGCCTTTGTGCTGGCGGCGTTGGGCTGTCGGGTACGCATGCTGGAGCGCCATCCGGTGGTGGCGGCGCTGCTGGAGGATGGTTTACGCCGGGGCTATGACGATGCGGAAATTGGCGGCTGGCTGCGCGAAAGGTTAACGCTGCTGCATGTGGTTAGCCAGCTGGCGCTGAGCGAAATTACCCCCGCACCGGATGTGGTATATCTTGACCCGATGTATCCCCATCGCCAGAAAAGCGCGATGGTGAAGAAGGAGATGCGGGTATTTCAGTCGCTGGTGGGTGCGGATGAGGATGCCGATGCGCTGCTGGAACCGGCACGACGTCTGGCGAAAAAACGTATTGTGGTGAAACGCCCTGACTACGCGCCGCCGTTAGCGGGGGTGGCAACGCAGTCCGCGGTGGTGACCAAAAGCCACCGTTTTGATATCTATCCGCCGTTGGTGGGATGAAAAAACAGGCCAGCAAGCTGGCCTGTTTTCAGTTATTCGTCGTCATCGCGCAACGGCACAATCAACATATCAATATGCACCGTATTGATCAGCTGGCGCGCTGAAGACATCAGCTTGCTCCAGAAGTCCTGATGGTGACCACACACCACCAAATCCACGTCATATTTTCTAATCGCATCCACCAGCACCTGACCGAGGTCACCGCTGCCGCTCA
Organism: Pantoea sp. X-Soil-TKNS-1211; assembly: GCF_059730495.1. Taxonomy (NCBI): domain Bacteria; kingdom Pseudomonadati; phylum Pseudomonadota; class Gammaproteobacteria; order Enterobacterales; family Erwiniaceae; genus Pantoea; species Pantoea sp. X-Soil-TKNS-1211. The sequence goes on along the minus strand of NZ_AP035953.1, from coordinate 4,116,398 downwards.
GGGTTTCACTGATCGGATATCCGGCATTGGTCGACAGCTCTTTCAGCGCGGTATGCGTCTCTTCAGAAATGCGTTTCTGCATGTCACCCAGATTGACGTCAATCAGCCCGGTGTAGAGGTCTGAATAATTCACATCAACATGGATCAGCGAGATTTTCGCATCGTAAGGGCGTGCCAGCGAGACGGCTTTTTCAACCAGTAACTGGCTTTCCGGGGAAAGGTCTACTGCAATCAGGATGTGTTTATAAGCCATGATATAACTCCTTTCACAAGATTCTGGGGGCAACCCGAATTCCTGCCACGTCACGGCTGGCGAAATCCTTTGCGCATAACGGCGATAAGCGCCACCCATCGAGATTTATGCTTTGCAGGCGGTTTGTTGTTATGTGTTCAGTATAGCCAGAGTTGTTAACAAATGCTGCAAGGCGCTGCGCCGCTGTGAGGAAGATCAAGGGTTATCGCTTTTTTCGCTCGCGGTGAACGAAAATCATCGCTGGAAAAATTTTTACCAAATCTCCTACACTGAAAATGACGGTCATACATCTCCTGATGACTTACCGCCTGACTCGCAAAAAAACAACGCAATTCGATTCATTCAGTGGAAGGCTTTCTCGTGGGGCGTTTACAGCATTGCGTCTCCACGGCTCCAGCCGGGAGGGGATCATGATCAGCACTATCGCGCTTTTTTGGGCTCTTTGTGTGGTTTGTCTGGTGAATATGGCGCGCTACTTCTCTTCTCTGCGCTCGTTACTGGCGGTGCTTCGCGGCTGCGACCCGCTGCTGTATCAATATGTGGATGGTGGCGGTTTCTTCACGTCGCACGGCCAGCCCAGCAAACAGGTGCGCCTGGTGCGCTACATCTGGGAGAAGCGCTATCGTGACCACCACGACGATGAATTTATCCGTCGCTGTGAACGCGTGCGTGGGCAATTTATTTTAACCAGCGGGCTATGTGGGCTGGTGATTATCAGCCTGATCGCGATGGCAATCTGGCAATAAAAAAGGGCGACATTGCTGTCGCCCTTCGGTGCCTGGAGCGGTGATTACACCAGCTTCAGGGCAATCCAGTACAACGAACCGGACAACAGAATACACACCGGCAGGGTAAACACCCACGCCATCGCGATATTCTTGATGGTGCGGCTTTGCAAACCGCCACCATCAACCAGCATGGTTCCGGCGACTGACGACGACAGAATATGCGTGGTGGAGACCGGCATCCCGGTGTAGCTGGCAATGCCAATCGACACCGCCGCCGTGACCTGCGCTGACATACCCTGCGCGTAGGTCATACCTTTCTTACCAATCTTCTCACCGATGGTGGTTGCCACACGACGCCAGCCAATCATGGTGCCGACGCCAAGCGCCAGGGCTACGGCCATGATGATCCACACTGGCGCATACTCAACGGTTCCCAGCAGATCGCTCTTCAGCTTATTCAGGAAACGCTGATCGTCAGCGCTGGTTTCCGGCAGCTTCGCAGCTTTATCCGCGGTATCGGAGATGCACAGCAGCAAACGACGCATCTGGCTACGCTGGTCTGGGGTCAGGTCACTGTAGCTTTGCAGATTGTTCAGCAGCCCTTGTGCACGTTGAATTGCTGGCAGTGCGCGGGCGCTGTCGCAGTGGAACTCATGCGGGCCATTGATGGACTCTTCTGGCGCAGGCACCGCAGGCGGTGCCATCTGCACGATATGCGTCAGCGTTTCGCTGTGCTGCTGATAATACTGCTCCAGATGGTTCACCGCGTCACGCGTACGGGTGATGTCATAACCGGAGGCATTCATGTTGACCACGAAGCCTGCGGGCGCGACACCAATCAACACCAGCATGATCAGGCCGATGCCTTTCTGACCATCGTTCGCACCGTGTGAATAGCTCACGCCAATGGCGGAAACAATCAGGGCGATACGCGTCCAGAACGGTGGCTTTTTCTTGCCGTCAATTTTCTCGCGATCGGCTGGCGTCATATGAATGCGCGAGCGTTTCTTGGTGCTGCTCCAGTAGCGGCGCAGCAAGAAAATCAGGCTACCGGCAATCACCAGACCGACAATCGGCGACAGAATCAGAGAAAGGAAGATATTCAGAACTTTGGGCAGGTTGAGCGCGTCAACCACCGAAGTCCCGGTCATCAGGGCATTGGTGAGACCGATACCAATAATGGCACCAATCAGGGTATGGGAGCTGGACGCCGGCAGGCCAAGATACCAGGTGCCGAGGTTCCAGATAATCGCAGCCAGCAGCATGGAGAACACCATAGCCAGGCCGTGAGCTGAACCAACATTTAATAGCAGATCGGTGGGGAGCATATGAACGATGGCATAGGCCACACTCAAACCGCCCAGCAAAACACCGAAAAAGTTGAAAACACCTGCCATCACAACCGCCAGCTGCGCCCGCATCGCACGGGTGTAGATAACTGTCGCGACCGCGTTGGCTGTGTCGTGGAAACCGTTGATTGCTTCGTAAAACAATACAAACAGCAGGGCAAGAACCAATAACAGGCCGGTACTCAGGTCAAGACCAGCAAACAGATGTAGCATAAACGTTACGCCATTTTGGAGGACATGAACGCGGCGCATTATCCGCGACAACGTGCTGTATGGGAAAGGGAAATATAGTCTTTTTTTGTCTTAATGTTGGAAGCCACACGCCAAAATAAGGGAAAAATGCCGAAATATGAGTCATTTACAATATGACATATTTACGGCATTTTTTTGACACTGGCGTCAAACGGGACAGATCACTACAATCAGCGCCTTTCGGGTGAAGTGAGAAAAAGCAGTGGAAAAGTTTGACGTTATCATTGTTGGCGCAGGTGCCGCTGGCATGTTCTGTGCTGCACAGGCCGGACAGCGTGGCCTGCGTGTGCTGCTGCTTGATAACGGCAAAAAAGCGGGCCGCAAAATTCTGATGTCTGGCGGCGGACGCTGCAACTTCACCAATATGTACACCGAGCCTGCGGCCTACCTCTCCCATAACCCGCACTTTTGTAAATCTGCGCTGGCACGCTATACCCAGTGGGATTTTATCGATCTGGTCAATCGCCACGGCATCGCTTATCACGAGAAAACGCTGGGCCAGTTGTTCTGCGATGATTCGGCGCAGCAAATCGTGGATATGCTGCTGGCCGAGTGTGAAGCCGGACAGGTGACGGTACGGTTACGCAGCGAAGTACTGAGCGTGCAACGCGACGATGCAGGGTACACCTTGCAACTGAACGGCATGGCGGCGCAGGCAGAGAAGTTGGTGATTGCCAGCGGCGGCCTGTCTATGCCGGGGCTAGGTGCTTCACCCTTTGGTTATAAAGTGGCGGAGCAGTTCGGCCTGAAGGTGTTCCCGACGCGTGCGGCACTGGTGCCCTTTACCCTGCATAAGCCGCTGCTGGAACAGCTGAATACCTTGTCCGGCGTGGCTTTACCCACCACCATTACCGCACAGGATGGCACCTTATTCAAAGAGGCGCTGTTGTTCACGCATCGCGGGTTATCCGGTCCGGCGGTGTTGCAAATCTCCAGCTATTGGCAGCCCGGCGAGTTCGTCACGGTGGATTTATCCCCGGCAACGCCGCTGGAGGGGTTCATTAATGTGCAGCGCGAAGCCCATCCGAATCTCAGCCTGAAAAACAGCCTGGCGAAAATTTTGCCGAAGCGTCTGGTGGAAGTGTTGCAGGCGCTGAACCATATCCCTGACGTCACCCTGAAGCAGCTCAACAGCAAGCAGCAGGGTGAACTGGTGCAGACGCTGCATCAGTGGCGGGTACAGCCAAATGGCACCGAAGGCTATCGTACGGCTGAAGTGACGTTGGGCGGCGTGGATACCACGCTGTTGTCGTCAAAAACCATGGAGGCACGTGATGTGCCGGGACTGTTTTTTATTGGCGAGGTGGTGGATGTGACCGGCTGGCTGGGCGGCTATAACTTCCAATGGGCGTGGAGTTCCGCCTGGGCGTGCGCGCAGGCGTTATAAACATGCTGTAGCGGCGCGATTTATCGCGCTGTTTTCTGCGGTTTTAAATTCGCGCGATAAATCGCGCCGCTACGATCACGGTAATTTTAAATTGATCAGATAGTCGTATTGGATACGCGAGATATCCAGCGGGTCTGTTCCTTCAAAATACACGCGCATAAATATTCCCGCTGGCCCGGCGATATCGACACGCTGATAACGATAAGTCAGAAAATACCCCAGTATTTGCTGCATCTCAGCGGCGTGTTGCGGAATAATGTCGTTGCTGTTGGTGACTTTTTCCGCGAATTGCACCGGATAGTCTTCGTCGGGTTTGTATTGTGCGCGTTTGACGTAAACCTCATTTTTAAATTCAGAAAAGGCGTTGTGCGTTGCATTGAACACATCGGCGAGTGTCTTAATATGTGAGGCGATCTGATTCACGTACAGCGTTTTCTTGCTGATAAAGTGCGTCCCGACACCGGTAATGGCGGTGACGCCAAACTGCACGGCATTTCTGCCGATGATACTGCCCACACTGGAACCTAATCCGGCCCATAGACCTGCACCGAGGGCCACTGCACCTAAGCCCAGGCCGCTTTTGGTGTAGTTGTCCACATCCTGCACACGAAAACGCGAACCGGCAATGCGGTTGTCCAGGTGTTTAATGGTGCCACCAGGTCGTTGGCCTGACTCAATATCTGTTGAGTACATCCGACGATTGGTCTGATCTTTGTAATCACCCAGAGAATAGGCAATCACACTGGTCTCGGTTTTCGACAGCCGATATACTTCATCGGGTGACAGTGTTTTGACGAAAATCAGTGCCTCATTTAAAACATCGGGAGTCAAAAAGTTGGCGGACACGCGATTATTTAATTCGGGCTGCACTGTCAGTGCTAAGATCTCATGCGATTTAGGAAATGCCATAACGCCCCCGAGCGTGATTAGACTTCTTTGTTCTGTTTGATATCCCAGCCCATCTGCACTGACGCGCCTTTATTTCCTTGTGAGGTTTGCTCCCAATATTCCATCGCCACTTTACTGGCCTGGAAAGCATATTCCATACCGAGAGTTGAACCATGTGCTACGCCAATGTATTCAGTCTGAGTCACCAGCACATCTTCAAGTGTAATAAGGGTATATTCGACTTCCTGACCACCTGATTTACAGATCGAGAGTTGAACTTTGGAGATATGTTTGCCGCTGGAGCAATATTTCAGTAACGCCGGGGTGCCTTTATCAATTAACGTCTGTACCGTCAGATCGCGGTAATTCACTTTACCTGCTCCGCCTCCACCGCCTACCGCCATATTGCCTGGCTGCTTTGCGCCCCAGCTAAATGAATAAACATCGATCCAGTTTTGGTGATTCGCATTTTGTGATTCGCCATTGATGCCATCGACTTTTAAAAAAATATCTATTGCCATCGTTTTTTACCATCGTCTTGTGGTGATATCAGGGAGCTACGTTTGTTTAACTTTCTTTATTTTGCTTAATGTCCCAGCTCACTTTGCTTTCGGCACCTTTAGTACCGCTCTCGCCCTGCTCCCAATAGCTCATGGAGACTTTGGCCGCCTGGAAAGCATAATCTACGACGATGGTGTCGCTCTGGCCCACACCGTTGAAATCGGTTTGCGTGACCAGCACATCTTCAAGGGTGATCTTTGAATATTCCACCTGGTTGCCACCGGCTTTACAAATTGACAGTTCGACTTTGTCGACATGCTTGCCGCTGGAGCAGAACTTCAAAATCGCCGGAGTGGATTTATCAATCAGCGCCTTAATATTGAGGTCGCGGTAAGCCACTTTACCGGCACCGCCGCCCCCACCAACTGACATATTTCCCGGTTGTGAAGCCCCCCAGGTAAAGGAGAGTACATCGGTCCATCCTTTGTGATTGCTGTCCTGGGACTCACCCGTTGTTCCGTCAACCTTCAAATAAATATCAATGGCCATTACCTGATTTCCTGATTGCTATTTCCATGAAAGATAAATGAGATAAACATCTCACTCGGTTATGTGAAAATGACATCGAGCCAGTTAATCTTGAAATAATTCTGTCACCGCAATGTCACTTTTCATCTGATTTATCTGATGAATACCAGGTGGTATTGCGGCTCGCTGAAGCCGATATGTCGCGTATTTTTGTTGAGGCTGGATCTGAATATCATCGCGTTAACATGCGATAGCACCGTAATACATTAGTAAAATTTAACACGGCTTCATGTCAATAAATTAACAGTGTTAACGATTTTATTAGGATGATTCTGAAACTGAATGATCGCATTCAGCATTGAGGGAAGGGTGCGCTAAATCCTTACTCAGCCGTGGCTTTCACCGCAGCCAGTAAGCGGCGTTGGCGATGTTCACCCCAAAGTGAATAAAGACCGCCAAGTGCAACGAGGGCACCACCGAACAAAGTGGTTTGCTCGGGCAGTGTACCTAAGAACAGAAAACCAATAATCACTGACCACAGCAGGGTAGTGTAATCAAAAGGGGCAAGCAGAGAGGCATCGGCAAAGCGCAGGCTGAGGGTCAATAGTATCTGCGTGATGCCGCCAAATAACCCACAGCCGATCAGCAGTAGCCATGCGCTACCTTGCGGAACTTTCCAGCCTGCAATCAGGGTTACCAGTGAGGTTAAGGCCGTCATCACCGCAAACCAGAAGGCGATAGCGCCGGGTTTTTCCGTTTGATTGAGCGCCCGGATTTGAATCGAAGCACCTGCGGTACAGAGCGCGGCAAGTAAGGCCAGCATAATCCCGGCAGAGGCACCAAAACTAAAATGTACACCGCTGAACGTCAACTTACCTGCCAGCATGACCAAAATGCCGGAAAACCCTGCTACCACGGCGGCCCAACGATGAAAGCGCACCTTTTCGCGCAACACCGCAGCCGCCAGTAACACGGTAAACAGTGGGGCGGCATAATTCAGGGCGGTGGCATCCGTCAGCGAAATATACAGCAGCGAGAGATAACTCAGATACATGGCGGTGGAACCCGCCAGACCACGGACAAAATGGCCGCGCACATTATGGGTCTGAATGCCCTGCAGCACGCCACCTTGCAACTTAAGCCAGCATAGCAAGGGGATAAGGGCGATCACCGAGCGAAAGAAAATCACTTCACCTACCGGGATAGTGCCATCAAGACCTTTAACGCAGGCCAGCATCAGAGTTGAACTGAGTGCTGCCATAATCTTCATTGAAATCCCGGTGCCCGCGCTCATAAGGTGAGAAAACCGCCTGAAAAGTGATTTCCCCACCTTACCCTATGCGGTTAAGCATCCGGCACTGAAATTCGCCGCCAGAAAGGCAGATTATTTTTTTATCACCGCCATTTTCATCCCACGCTTCAATGACATGCCGTAACCCGCCAGCGCACAAGCGGCGATAAACCACGGAATCATCTTCACCACGCTGGAATCGCTGCCGCTCAGGGATTGCAGGTTGTTCACTACCAGAATGATGGTCAGTGTCATACAAATAATCGACAGCAGAGGTGCCCAGAACACCTGAAAACGGCTGTCATCGGTCGCGACGCGGCGGAAAAACAGCACCACCGCAGCGGAGACGCCTAATTGCAGAATCAGGATACACAGGGTTGCAACCGCCGAACCGATGGCAAAGATATGCACCATCGGATCCAGCCCGGCGCTGCCCATCCCCGCCAGCAACAACAGCAGAATCACGCTGTGCAGATGGCTGGCGTTATGCGGCGTGCCGTTGGTGGGATGGGTTTTGCACAGCTCTTTCCAGATCAGGCCATCACGGCTGATGCTAAACAGGTAGCGCGAGATATTGTTGTGAAACGCCAGCGTTGCGGCGAACAGACTGGTGATCAACAGCACCGACATGGTATCTACCGCCCACTGGCCGACATACTGACGGGTGATGTTGAAGACAAAATTGCCGGGATCTTTGCTGGCGATGGCGACAATTTCATCGAAACCGTATGCCTGCACCAGCGACCAACTGGTGAAGCAGAAAAAAGCGGTGATCAGCAGCAGGGCGCAAATCGTGGCGCGTGGTACGGTTTTCTGTGGATCGCGGCACTCTTCGGCATAAATCGCTGTCGATTCAAAACCGATAAAGGCGGCGATGGTAAAGATAAAGGCGATACCGAGATTACCCTGCATAAATACTGAGGGTTCAAACGACTGGAAGGTGTAAGGACCGGTTTTTTTCACCAGCAGCATCACATCGGTCAACAGCACGATCGCGACCTCGGCCAGCATCAGCACGCCCAGTAACTTACCGCCCACCTCGACCCGCTTGATGCCCAGCACCCAGGCAATCACCGCAAACAGCATACTCAGCGCCCACCAGGGAATGTGGGTGCTCAGATGTTCTTCAAGGAACAACTGGGTAAAGAAGCCGAGCATGGCGACAATCGCGATTTGGATGGAGAAGTAGGCCATCAACGCCAACACTGAAGCCGATGCGCCCCAGTTTTCCCCCAGGCCTTTGGAGATATAGGTGTAGAAGGCTCCGGCGTTATTCACGTGGCGGCTCATGGCGATAAAGCCCACCGCGAACAGCATCAAAATGACGCACGACAGGATGTAAAACACCGGAATGCCGCCGCCGTTGCCGGAAATAATCGCCACCGGCAGACCACCGACCACGCCAGTCAGCGGCGATGCCGCCGCCACCACAAAAAAGACCAGAGAAAACAAGCCCAACGTATTTTTGCGTAAACCGGTATCGTTGTTCATCGCCAGCGCCTCTATAGAGAGAGTGAGATTTCTCAGGCGATCTGCGTCGCCTGAAGCAGGTAACTTCGCTGCATCATTTCTCAGCGACGACGGCGGCGGATAGAAAAAATCGGACAGAGCAACGGTGCAGAACTGCACCGTTTTGGTGCTCAATGATAGCGCAAGCGATGGAACAACGCGTCGTGGGCAATCCGACGTTGATAGTCGCAGGGGGTGGTGCTGACGAACTTCTTAAACTCGCGCAAGAAGTGGGACTGGTCGCTGAATCCGAGGTTAAACGCCAGATCGCTAAAGGAAATATTCCCCTGCGCATGGATGCTGGTCAGCGCCGACTGGCAGCGCAGGATGCGGCTAAAGGCTTTGGGCGATAAACCGGTATCCTGGCGGAACTGCCGCTGAATGGTGCGGCAGGTATAACCGGTCAGGGCTTCCAGTTGGTCGACGCGAATATTGCCCTTTTGCTGGCGCATCGCGTGGATGATAAAGGCGGTTACCGATGAGGCTTTGCGCACCAGCCGTGGCGTGAAGTGGGCGTTAAATAACGAAATTTGCTGTGAAAAGCTGTGGCTTTGCACAATTTGTTCAAACGCCAGTCGGGCATCAGGTACCACATCAAGAAAGCTGAATTCATGGTCGGGGATCTCCTCTGCCATCACATCAAGAAAGTCGGGGATAACGCCAGGCGCGAAACGCACGCCGAAATAATGATGGTTGTGCAGCATGTCCGCGCCACGTGCTTCCAGCGTGGTGCCGCACACACGCCCTTGTGGGTTAAGCGGGTCGCAATCAAATACGATATCGACGCAGCCATCGGGGATCGCCAGCGTCATGCCTGCCGATTGCGCGACATCAAAGCTGTAAAAGTGTGAAATCGCCGGGTTTTCTGAGGCGATCACCGAGTAATGTTGCGCGGCATTCAGCACGAACCACGGCTGTTCCGGGTGAAAGCTGCCGCCATGACGATAAAGGCGATTCTCTGACATCACGCGCTCCGCTACAGACTGAACAGGGGTATCTGGATCATGCAAGCGCTGTGCCACGCGGATGTCGCAAATATTCAATACAGCCCGCATCCAGTCACGTATTCCTAAAGGCATCCACCTGCACGCCAGACGCACTGCGCTGGCGGGAATACGAACGAAGACTGAAAAAGGGGTTAGCCATGACCGATTCAACCCGGATTGATTTTATCTACCTGTCGGAGCAGGACATGATCCGCGCAGGCGTCACTGATATGCCTGCTTGCGTCGATACCATGGAGGAGATGTTTGGCCTGCTGTATCAGGGCGACTACCGCATGGCCGGTGCCAATAATGATTCACACGGCGCGATGGTAACCTTCCCGGAGAACTCACCGTTTCCCACAATGCCGAAACCCACTGCTGACCGACGTTTAATGGCGATGCCCGCCTATCTCGGCGGCAGCTTCTGTACCGCCGGGGTGAAATGGTATGGCTCGAATATTGCCAATCGCGAAAAGGGGCTGCCGCGCTCGATTTTGATGTTCACCCTCAACGATGCGGATACCGGCGCACCGCTGGCACATATGTCGGCTAACCTGCTGTCGGCGTATCGCACCGGCGCGGTGCCGGGGGTCGGCGCACGCCATCTGGCACGCAAGGATTCCCGCGTGATTGGCCTGCTGGGACCGGGGGTGATGGGTAAAACCGCCGTCGCCGCCTTTATCGCCGTGTGCCCGCTGATCGACACCATTAAAGTGAAAGGCCGTGGGCAGCGCAGCCTCGATAACTTCCTCACCTGGGTGCAGGAAACGTATCCGCAAATCAAACACATCGAAATCGTCGACACCCTCGAAGCCGTAGTGCGCGACTCTGACATCGTGACCTATTGCAGTTCCGGCGAGGTGGGCGACCCGGACAGCTATCCGCTGGTAAAACGTGAGTGGGTGAAACCGGGCACGTTCCTTGCCATGCCCGCGCTGTGCAATATCGACACCGGCATGGAACAGGCTGACGTACGCAAAGTGCTGGATAACACCGGCCTGTATCAGGCGTGGTTCGAGGAAGTGCCGAAACCCGCCCACAAGACCATCCCGGTTATCGGCGTGCGTTTTATGGACATGATCGCCGAGGGCAAGCTGGCGGCGGAACAACTCGAGGACATCGGCAAAATCGTCGCCGGTGATGCGCCAGGCCGCCAAAACGATGACGAGATTATCATCATGTCCGTCGGCGGAATGCCGGTGGAAGATGTGGCCTGGGGCACGGTGGTGTATCGCAACGCGCTCGCCAAAGGCATCGGCGTGAAATTAAACCTGTGGGAAACCCCGGTACTGAGCTAACCAAGGAAACCAGCATGACGCAGATTATTAAAGTTAAAACCGGTTCGAAATTTGAAGAAATGGGCAGCTATTCGCGCATTGTCGCGGTGGATAACTGGATTTATGTCTCCAACACCGCTGGCCGTAACCCGGTCAGCAAGGAGATACCGGCCGATGTCACGGAGCAAACCTTACAAGTGTTCGCCAATATCGAAGCAGCGCTGGCGTCCATTGATGCTTCGCTGAAGGATGTGGTGTTCTCGCGGGTATTTATTCAGGAACCGGATGATGTACCGACGGTAATGGCGATCATCGGCGAGAAGTTTCGTGGCATCAACCCGGCCACTACCGTGACCTGCCCACCGCTCGGTTCCACGGTTTACAAGGTGGAGCTGGAGGTCACGGCGTATCGTGGGGCCGGTCAGGCCGACGTACAGGAAATCACCGTGGCGCTATAAGGCGTCACAGGAGGCGAGCTATGTCACCGCAAATTACCCCCGTTACCACTTCTACCGATTTTCCCGCCGCCACTACGGTGGTGATTATTGGCGGCGGCATTGTCGGTTTAACCGCCGCCTTAACCCTGGCGGAGCGCAACATCCCGGTGGTGGTGCTGGAAAAAGGCCGCATCGCGGGTGAGCAGTCATCACGTAATCTGGGCTGGATTCGTAAAACCAGCCGTGCCGCCGATGATATTCCGCTGGCGCAGGCTGCCGATCGCCTGTGGGCGGGAATGGCGGCACGTGTTGGCAGCGATGTGGGGTATCGTCAGGCGGGCATCATGTTTATCGCCCGTAACGCAGCCCAGATGGCGTTGCATGAAAACTGGTTTAAGGCGATAGCACCTTTAGCGCTGGATACCCGGTTGCTGAGTAAAGCTGAGATTGCTGAGCGGGTACCGGGAGGACAGGGCAACTGGGCCGGGGGGATTTTCACCGCCTCCGATGGTCGGGCGGAACCGACGCTGGCTGCCAGCGCGATTGCTAAAGCGGCCATCGCGCGCGGGGCGATCATTGTTGAGCAGTGCGCGGTGCGCACGCTGGAGACCAGCGACGGCAAAGTCAGCGGGGTGATTACCGAACGTGGCGAAATTCGCTGCGATCAGGTGCTGCTGGCGGCGGGAGCCTGGTCGCGGCGCTTCCTTGGCAATCTCGGGATTGCGCTGCCGACGTTGCCGCTGATCTGTTCGGTGATGCGAACCAAACCGCTGGAAGGACCAACCAATATCGCCGTGGGTGCGCCGGATTTCTCGTTCCGCAAACACCAGGATGGTGGATTTGTCATTACCCAGCGTGGCGCGCTGGATGCACCGCTGACCCTCGACCATCTGCTGCTGGGTACGCGCTATTTACCCCAGTTACGTCATGCACGGGACAATCTGCGCATCTCGCTTGGCCGTTATTTTGTCAAAGATCTGGCATTGGCTCGCCGCTGGCGTGGCGATCGTCGTTCACCGTTCGAACGTATTCGTACCCTCGATCCGGCGGCTAATCCGGCGCTCAATCAGGAGGCGATACGCAACCTGCGCGCTGCCTGGCCGGTATTTGAGAAAGCCGAGCTGGCGCAGGCCTGGGCCGGGGTGATTGATGTGACACCCGATTCGAACCCGGTTATTGGCCCGGTGGCGGCCATGCCGGGCCTGACGCTGGCGACGGGGTTTTCCGGCCACGGTTTCGGCACTTCACCGGCTGCCGGGCAGCTGGCGGCGGATCTGGTTTCCGGTTATACGCCGCTGATTGACCCCACGCCGTATCGGTTTGACCGGTTTTGAGAAAAACTGCGCGATTTATCGCGCTGGTGGCACTTTATATGGGTTATCACGGGCTAAGTGGCATCCTGCACTAAACCGCAACGCTGCGAATCTGTTACTATCGCGGCGTTTTTTCCATTTGGTTACTCTCTCCATGTTAAAACTAAAATTTATCCTGCCGTTGCTGATCATCATCAGTGCCCTGGTCTGGTGGTTTACGCCGCATTACAGCGATGAGGACAAAGCGTATTACATCGCCATGTTTTGTACGCTGACCCATGATGGACGCAGTAATTCGGTGCAGGATATGCAGCAGATTATTGAAGGCAGCAATTCAGACTATGCGTTGCAGAAGATTCACTTCCAGCGCGACCTCGGTGAGCATCTGCAAATGGTGTGGCAAGGCTTATCGCCTGAACTGCAACAGCAGGCCCATCAGGACCGTACCGAATGCCGCCGTCTGATGTCGGAAAAATTATTACCGGGTCAGGAATTACAGGGGTAAACGGTTTGGCGCGAAAAATCGCGCCGCTACAAATAATAAGTGCTCAAAAAGATCAATGTCTGGTGGCGATTAATTAGACAATAGCCATAGAAAATTACCACGACAATTGAAGAGGACGAGCTGATGAAAAAATATATTCTGTCTGCGTTGCTGTTCGGTGCGAGTGTGCCGGTCATGGCTGCCAATAATATTTCTGCACAGGAAGCTGAACACTTTAAACTTGAGTCGCTGGGAAATATTAGCGTGTCCGATACTGGCGGTGCCATTAGCTCGCCGATGGATCTGCATCAGCGCCTGTCAGAAATGGCCGATGAGAAAGGCGGAAAATATTATGTGGTGGAAGCTGCACGCCAGCACGGAAATAATTTCGACGCGGTAGCCCAGGTGTACAAATAATATGAAAAGCCTCGTAAGAGGCTTTTTTTTATGACTTTTTTTCAGATATAAAAAAAGCGCGATTATCGCGCTTTTTTAATCATTGCATCACACAGTCAATACGTTGAACCGGAAACTGACCCGACCGCATCGGTGGTGGCAGAATCTCTGGTATCTCTTTGCTATTGGCGACGGATTCCAGGCGACATAATACGCAAGGATCATCACATTCTGCCAGTTGCTGTTGCCGCTCGCCGCTTAATTGTTTTTTACGGCATGAAAGTGGTGTACAACCCATCATCTGTTTAAAAGAGCGGGTAAAAGATTGCTGGCTTTCAAAATGGTATTTCACGGCCAGACTGATAATGGTTGCTTCACTATTTTTCAGTTCGACAACACAGGCGGCCAGTTTCTTTTTGCGGATATAACGCGCCAGAGTTTCATTGTGGCAACGGGCAAAAAGTTTCTGCAAATACCATTTTGAATAACCAGATTTTTGCGCAATATCATCAATACTCAAACGCTGATCTAAGTTATCAACAATCCAATCCGTAATGGCGAGAATGACACCCTCATTATACTTTCTCTCTTGCATATAGCACCTCCAGGTCAGTGCGCACAGTGTAATTTGATTAATCTTTCTGTGTGCCTTGTTACGTAAAGTTTTATCAGGAAGTTGAGGTTTATTTTTTTGCTATCAGACTATTCTCGCAACTCGTGAGATTTGACCGTTATATGTTATTTATTTGTTGAGGAAATATTCGCCGTTAACCCGATTTGATTAACGTAAAATCCTATAACCTTTATACATCTGGGAAATTTACTGATGGCACGCCCCATCAATACAGCGATACGCGTAACATGCCACACTCGATCTTTTGATCTGTCAGGAGATGTCCCGATGGCGTTACGTTTTCCCGTGAAGTTATTGATCTCTTCGCTGCTGCTGATGGGCAGCGCATCGGCACTGGCTGCCGACGTCTATGGCGAGCAGCTGGAAGGATTCCAGTACCCTTATCCGTTGCAGCACTTCAACTTCTCCTCACAGCAGCAGACGCTCAGCATGGGGTATATGGATGTGCAGCCCGCGCAACATGCCAATGGGCAGACCGTGGTGCTGATGCACGGTAAAAACTTCTGCGGTGCCACCTGGGAAGACACCATCAAGGCACTGAGCCAGCACGGTTATCGCGTGGTGGCCCCGGATCAAATCGGCTTCTGTAGTTCCAGCAAACCGGCGAATTATCAATATACCTTCCAGCAACTGGCGCAGAACACGCATCAGTTATTGCAGCAGCTGGGTGTGGATAAGGCGGTGATTGTCGGTCACTCGACCGGTGGCATGCTGGCAACGCGCTATGCCTTGATGTATCCGCAGCAAACGCAAAAACTGGTGCTGGTGAACCCGATTGGTCTGGAAGACTGGAAAGCGAAAGGTGCCCCCTGGCGTTCGGTAGATCAGTGGTATCAGCGCGAACTGAAGTTGAATGCAGCGGGTATCAAAAAATATGAGCAGCAGACCTATTACGTCGGCCAGTGGAAGCCGGAATATGACAAATGGGTGGATATGCTGGCGGGGCTAAACAGCGGGCCGGGGCATCAGAAGGTCGCCTGGAACTCGGCGCTGATCTACGACATGATTTTTACTCAGCCAGTGTATTACGAATTCAAAGATCTCAAAGTGCCGACCACGTTGATGATCGGCACCTCTGATACCACCGCCATCGGCAGTGATATCGCCTCGCCCGCTGTGAAAGCGCAACTGGGGCATTACAATGTGCTGGGGAAACAGGTGGCGAAACTGATTCCGGGTGCGCGCCTGATTGAATTCCCCGGCATGGGCCATGCGCCACAGATGGAAGAACCGCAGAAGTTTAACCAGACGCTGATTGACGATTTGGCGCGCTAAGGCCAACAGGGCGCGATTTATCGCGCCTGCTTACGCAGCTTTTTCGCGGCGTACATACGTTCGTCGCTGCTTTCCAGCAGTTGCTCCAGCGTCAGAGGATGGTGCGGATCAAACTCAACGATACCGGACGAAAAATGCAGCTGATAACGCCGATTCAGGTCACGCGTCTGTTTCTGCAACAGTTGATCAAAGCGCGCCAGTACCCCTTCGGCATCCGCCTGTTGCAGGCCGTTAAACAGCACCACAAACTCATCACCGCCTAAGCGGGCAAACAGGTCCGCATGACGGAAACTCACCTTCATCGCATCGGCAAAATCCATCAACGCACGATCGCCTTCACGGTGGCCGAGGGTATCGTTGATCTCTTTAAAGCGGTCGAGGTCGAGAAACGTCAGGCTGGCGGGCAACTGTTTCACCTGGCATTCGTTCAGCGCCAGTTGTCCCAGCGTCATAAAGCCACGGCGGTTGGTGATTTGCGTCAGCTCGTCGGAGGTTGCGGTCTGGAAAGCCACCAGTTCGGCTTCCGCCATCGCCGCCAGATCGCGCAGCGTGTGGCAATCATCGGCGTCAAACGAACGTGCATGGTGGTCGACAATACACAGCGTGCCGACTTTGGCACCGGCAGGGGTACGTAACGGGCAGCCCGCATAGAAGCGTACCGGGTACTCGCCAGTGACCAGGGGATTATCGTAAAAGCGATCGTCATCCAGCGCGTTCTCCACCACCATCACATCATCCTGCAGGATGGCGTGACCGCAAAAGGAGGTGTTGCGCGGCGCGGTTTGGCCGGACTGGCCCGCAATAGATTTGAACCATTGGTGGTCCTCCTCCAGCAGGCTTACCAGCGCAATCGGCACGCCAAACAGACGACGGGCGAGGCGGGTCAGACGGTCAAAACGCTCTTCTGCCGGGGTATGCAGAATGTTGAGCGCACGTAACTGAGCCAGACGATATGACTCGTCTGCGGGCAGTGCAGGTGCTTTCATCGCGTTACTCTTCTTATTAGATGCAGGTACTACGGAACTGGTGTTGTGCCACAAATAAAGATGGCCGTAATGGCTTATCAGCCGCCAAAAAACGGCTGATAAGCGTAACGGTGATCAGAGCATTTTTTGCTCGGCGAGATCAAGGGCAAAATAGCTGAAAATCAAATCAGCACCGGCGCGCTTAATGGCACCGAGGCTTTCCAGTACCACATTGCGTTCATCGATGGCACCGGCTTGCGCGGCGAATTTGATCATTGCGTACTCACCGCTTACCTGGTAGGCAGCCAGCGGCAGCGTGGTGCGCTCGCGGATATCACGCAGGATGTCGAGGTAGGCTCCGGCCGGTTTCACCATCAGCGAATCGGCACCTTCCGCTTCATCAATCAGCGACTCGCGAATCGCTTCGCGGCGATTCATTGGATTCATCTGATAGGTTTTGCGGTCGCCTTTCAGCGCCGTACCCGCAGCTTCACGGAACGGACCATAGAACGAGGAGGCAAACTTGGTGGAGTACGACATGATCGCGGTATCGGTAAATCCGGCGGCATCGAGCGCCTGGCGAATGGCTTTAACCTGACCGTCCATCGCCGCCGACGGTGCAATAAAATCGGCCCCGGCTTGTGCGGCGACTACCGCCTGTTTACCCAGATTAATCAGGGTGGCATCGTTGTCGACACCGTGGTCGCACAGCACGCCGCAGTGACCGTGGCTGGTGTATTCGCAGAAACAGGTGTCGGACATGACGATCATCTCCGGCACGGTCTCTTTGCAGATGCGCGACATCCGCGCCACCAGACCGTTTTCGTTCCACGCATCGCTGCCGGTGGCATCGGTGTGGTGCGAAATACCAAAGGTCATCACCGAACGGATACCCGCTTTGGCGATACGTTCGATTTCATACGCCAGGCGTTTTTCTGGAATACGCATCACGCCCGGCATGGCGTTAATCGGTTTGTAATCGTCCACCCCTTCTTCAACGAAGATCGGCAAGGCCAAATCGCTGAGGCTCAGGCTGGTTTCCTGGAACATTTCACGCATCGCGGCGCTTTTACGCAGCCTTCTTGGACGCTGGATAAGGGAAAAATCAGACATGCTCATTCTTACTTACAGGTGAAAAAAGTAGCGACAGTCTACTCCTTTTCACGCTGGTCGATGAAGGTTTGTGTGCTGCGTGGCAAATGAAAACTCCCGCCGAAGCGGGAGGGAAGGCGGGAATTACTCGTTGATATCCGGGTGCTGTTGCACCAGATTTTTACGCTTCGCTTCCAGCTTCGCGATCTCGACATCGATATCTTCGATTTTCTGCTCAATGTTGTCGTGATGTTCCTGGAGGATTTCACGCGCTTCTTCAATGTCAGATGCCGCAGGCGTTGCGCCGATCAGCGGTTTATTCGCCGTCTCTTTCATATACAGGCCCGTGACCAAACCAATCACCGCAATCACCATCAAATAGTAAGCCGGCATGTAGAGGTTATTGGTGGACTCGACCAGCCAGGCGGCGGCGGTCGGCGTCAGACCGGCAACCAGCACCGAAATATTGAAAGCACTGGCCAGTGCGCTGTAGCGGATATGGGTTGGGAACATCGCAGGCAGCGAGGAGGCCATCACGCCGGTAAAGGCATTCAGGATTACCGCCAGCAACAGCAGACCGGCAAAAATCAGCCCAATCACGCCGCTGTTAATCAGCATAAATGCCGGGATAGAACAGATGAACAACGCGATGCTACCGATAATGACAAACGGACGACGGCCAAAACGGTCACTCAGCATCCCCATCACCGGCTGCACAAACAACATCCCAATCATAATGGCGATAATAATCAACACACCGTGATCTTCCGAGTAGTGCAGGTTATGCGACAGGTAGCTCGGCATATAGGTCAGCAGCATGTAATAGGTGACGTTAGTAGCAATCACCAGCCCCACGCAGGCCAGCAGGCTTTTCCAGTGCTTGCTGGCGATCTCTTTAAACGAGACTTTCGGGCCGTCACGTAAGCCTTCCCGGTCGCCCTGTTCCAGTTTGTCCACATGCTGCTGGAACGCCGGAGTCTCTTCCAGCGCATGGCGCAGATAAAGCCCGATAATGCCTAATGGCAGCGCGAGGAAGAACGGCAGACGCCAGCCCCACTCAAGGAAGCGATCTTCGCCGATAATGGTGGAGATCAGTACCACCAGACCGGCACCCAGCACGAAACCGGCAATGGAGCCGAAATCCAGCCAGCTGCCCATAAAACCGCGCTTACGGTCCGGCGAGTATTCGGCGACGAAGATCGACGCCCCGGTATATTCACCACCCACCGAGAAACCCTGCGCCATTTTGGCAAGCAGCAGCAGTACCGGCGCCCAGATGCCGATTGAGGCATAAGAAGGGATCAGGCCGATACAAAAGGTGCTGATCGACATGATGACAATGGTGATGGAGAGGATCTTCTGACGGCCGTATTTGTCACCCAGCATACCGAAGAACAAACCACCAAGCGGACGGATCAAAAAGGGCACCGAGAAGGTCGCCAGTGCGGCGATCATCTGAATACCCGGTGTCGCATCAGGGAAAAACACTTTACCCAGCGCATACGCCACGAAGCCGTACACACCAAAATCGAACCATTCCATCGCGTTACCCAGAGATGCCGCGGTGATGGCCTTACGTAAACGGGCATCGTCGATGATGGTGACATCATCCAGCCCGATCGGTTTTACACGTTTCCTACGAATTTTCATGAGGTTACCCTATCCTGGAATCAGAAAGTCCTCAACGGCGCGGACCGGATTGCAGCTGTCAGTCCGCGGCGTTGAGAAAATTAAAGCATAGCCTTAAAAAGTGCTTTTCTCTGGCTTGCCATAGCAATAATTACGCTGGAAATTATTGCATCCCGCGACAGAGTATACCGTTTTTGTGTGATATTTGTCATGTTTCAGCCAAAAACCAGCAAGTTCGTGGCTGAAACTATGGCTATGAATGGACGTAAAACGCAGGTTTACAGCAGCGAGCGCAGCGGAGCGCCTTTCACCCAACCGGCGATATTTTCCACGGCTTCGGTGAAGTACGTGCGGTAATTATTGTCGGCTACGTAACCCAAATGGGGCGTAGCGAGGACGTTGGGTAACTGGCGTAACGGGTGATCGGCAGGCAGCGGTTCCTGATCAAACACATCCAGACCCGCACCGGCCAGTTGCCCACTTTTTAAGGCGGTCATCATCGCCGCCTGATCAACCAGGCCAGCACGTGAGGTATTGATTAGCAACGCGCCCGGTTTCATCTGTGCCAGCGCGTCGGCATCCAGCAGATGGCGGGTACGATCGCTCAGTACCTGGTGAATCGACACCACATCACTCGCCTGTAACAAAGTGCGCAGCGAGGCCATTTTTTCCGCCCCACAAGCAGCCGCGCGTTCAGCGGTCAGATTCTGGCTCCAGGCACACACTCGCATGCCAAATGCCTGTGCCACTTTCGCCATCTCACCGCCAATTTTGCCCAGCCCAATCAGCCCGAGGGTTTTGCCCTGCAACCCAATGCCCAACGTATGCTGCCACGGACCATTGCTGCGCAACGCCTGATTTTCGCTGACGATATGGCGCGCCAGGCCCAGCAGTAATCCCCAGGTCAGTTCCAGCGGCGGTGCGCTGCTGCTGCCAGTACCGCATACCGCGATATAACGTTCGCGGCAGGCATCAAGATCGATGGAGGCATTACGCATGCCAGACGTGACCACCAGCTTCAGTTTGGGCAGGCGGCCAATCAGCTCAGCGCTGAGCGGGGTACGTTCGCGCATCACCACCAGGATGTCGGCGTGTTCAATCTGGCTGACCAGCGTATCGGGATCGCCGATGTGGGTGGTGAGGGCGGTAGTGTGGACCAGAGGGGCGAGTGTCGTCCAGTCGGCAAGCGTCAGGGCGATATTCTGGTAATCATCAAGAATGATGCAGTTCAGAGTCATGGGATTCCTCAGCATGTAGCGGCTGCTGCCCCTGCTCGATGAGCCACGCGCGCAGCCGGTCATTATCCATTGGCCAGGCGTAATAATAGCCCTGAATAAATACCACACCACGCTGTTGCAGGTACTGGAATTGTAACGAGGTTTCAACGCCTTCGCCGAGCACCTCAAGCTGTAACTTACGCGCCAGATTGATAATCGCGTCCAGCACCGGCGTTTCGCCATCCAGCCGCTCAATGGCGTTGATAAAGCCGCGATCGATTTTCAGATAATCCAGCGGAAAGGTGAGGAGATAGCTGAGCGAGCAATGACCGGTGCCGAAATCGTCGATCGCTACTTTCATGCCTTGCGCCTGCAATAATCCCAGCTTGCGTGCCACATCCTCACCGTCGTGAATCAAACTGCGCTCGGTCAGTTCCAGCGTAATTTGCAGGTTTTTGTCCTGCACCCGTCTGGCGAACAGCTGGATATCATCGACGAATTCCGCGTGTTGCAGATGTTCTGCCGCCAGATTCAGCCCAACATGGAAGCCCGGTTCCACCTGCCAGCTTTGAATATCTTCCGCCATCAGCTCCAGTAAATGCCGCGTCAGCGGCACAATCATCCCTTCTTCTTCCGCCGCGCTGATAAAGATGTCGGGCCGGATGGTATCGCCGTTCGGCAAGTGCCAGCGCAGCAACGCTTCGACACCGTTGCAGCGTTGCTCAGCCACGCTATACACCGGCTGATAATGGACCGAAAACTGGCGGCTGCGCATTGCACGACGAATTTCATCACGCCACGAGATGCGGCGGCGCAGCCAGTTGGCGGTGAGGATCATCAGTAAAATGGCAAAAATCGCCGCCATCGGCAGGAAAATAAACAGCGCCTGTCGCCACGCCTTTAACAGTTCGCTGGGCGGGACCACCACTTCGACGCTAATGGGATAACGGTTGGATTGCGCCAGGAACGGCTCGCTTTTTAACCAGATTTCCGGCTGTGCTTCAGCAGGCCCGCTGGTGATGGGGGCACCGTTATTAAAACGCATCGTCATGCGATAGCTGCGTGATTCACCCAGCGCGCGCATAAAATCCATCAGATACTGGCCATCGATCACCGCCCAAAAACCTTCACCATCCGGGAGTTGGCGGACAAAAATCACCGCCGGGCGATCCGGTACGCCAGAAGTGCCGCGAATCGAGAGACTCCACCAGGCTTTGCCGGTCACTGGCGGTTGACGCAGCATCATTTCGCTCAGGGTTCCCGGATTCATACCGTACGCCGAGGAACAGGCCACGTTATCGCCTTCCAACTTGCCGATGGAGCGAAAATAGGCGTTCAGGTTGCCTTCACGTTGCAGTTTGTCTTCAATTGCCGAGCAGGGTTGATAGTGGAACTGACGCAAATCGGTGATCATATCCCAGGCGCTGTCGCTCATTCTTTCCGCCTGAGCCAGCAGGGAGTTGGCCGTATTGATTTGCTGCTGATGCACGTTATGGCGCGCTTCGATTGCCGTGCACAGGATACCGAGCACCAACGGCAGCAGCCCGGCACAGACAATCAACAGCCAGCCAAAATCGCGATTTCGTCTCTGCGGTGGCACCAGGCGTCCCTCGGTAGGTTTAAGCAGCGGGAAGGGAGATAGGCTGCTGCTTCAGCAGCATAGCACTTTCCCAGGGGCGTGCATGTTAGCGTTTTGATTCTGAACAAAACTGACCCAGGTCAATTATCGACTCTGCTTTGCGTGTATTGACAATGATTTGCCGTTTTTGGCGTTTCCCAGGGAGAAAAGCGCGATAAATCGCGCCGCGACGGAGATATGCGGTTACTTATTGCGCGGTTCGGTCCTGCGCCATCATGGGTAGCGGCGCGATTTATCGCGCAAAAACAGGTTAAGACGATTGCCGACGCAGCAGCGCCAGCGCGGCCAGCATCAGACTGAGGCTGGCGAGCAACGTCAGGGTTGCCATCGCCATGCCCTGTCCGACCGATCCCTGCTCAAACTGCCGCCAGATAAAAATCGCCACGGTTTGCGTACCCGCCGGGGCGAGAATCAGTGAGGTCACCAGCTCGCGCGAGGCGACGGCAAACACCATCATCATTGCCGCCAGCAGGCTCGGCGCCACCAGCGGCAGCACAATCAAGCGCAGCGCCTGCAACCGTGAAGCCCCATGTACGCGGGCGGCGGGTTCCAGCGTCGGGCCAATCTGACGCAGGGCGCTGCTGACATAGCGCACCGGCCATGGCAGCAGCAGGCAACTGTAGGAAAGCAGCAAAATCGCCAGCGTGTTGTAAGGTGAAACCGGCCAGAAACCGCGATTCCACAGCAGAATTAACCCCACGCCAATCACCACCCCCGGCATCGCGGCGGGCAGCAACGCCAGGCCATCCATCAGCGCCAGCAGCCGGGTTTTGCCTTCGGCAACGCGCCAGGCGATAAGAAAGCCAAGCAGCCCGGTAAATAACGCCGCCCCCAGCGCCAGCCCGATGCTGGTGGAGAAGGCCGCCAGAGCATCGCCTTGCTGGCTAAACAACGCGCCGAAATGGCGTAATGTCAGGTTGCTGGTATGAATACCGCCGGACAAGGTATTCAGCAAGCCGCTGAGCGTCATCGCCCCCAGCGGTAACGCCACCGCCAGCAGCGCGGTGCCGACGAACAACAGCAGCATGGGTAACTGCCAGCGACCGGCGCTGGCGGCCTCCTGCGCCACCGGTTTGCCGCTCACCGCTGTGACATCGTGGCTTGCGGTGAGTTTGCGCTGGCAAAACCATGCCAGCAGTGCCACCAGGCTGAGCATCAGCGACAGCGAAGCGGCACCCGGTAAGTCGATCGGCCAGTCGGCCAGCTTCTGTTCAATGCCGACGGTCATCAGCGTCAGCCCGGCACGTGCGCCGAGCGCCGCCGGGACGCCGTACTCTTCAATCGCCAGGGTAAAAGCCAGCAGCACGCCACCCGCCAGTGCCGGTAAGGTCAGCGGCAGGGTGATTTGATAAAAAGCACGCCACGCGGAAGCGCCATGTACCCGCGCCACCCACGCCAGACGCTGCCCGCTCGCCATCAGCGAACGCGACACCGCAAAGTAAACCACCGGAAAGATATTCAGCGTCATCACCAGCGTCATGCCGCTGCTGCTGAACAGCAGGCTGTCGAAGTTCAGCCCGGTGAGTTGGGCAACATATCCATTGCGTTGCAGCGCCAGCGTCCAGGCCAGCGCCACGATATAGGGCGGTGTCAGGAACGGGATAAGAAACAACAGGTCCCACAGCGCCGCGCCGGGCAAGCGAAACAGCCCGCGCAGCGCGCCGAGTGGCAGCCCGAGCAGCAGGCTGCCGAGTGCCACACCCAGGCCAATTTTCAGCGTGCCCAGCCACATTGGCACTAACTGCGGGTCTTCCAGCAATGTCGGAAGCGCACTGAAAGCGCCACGCCACTCGCCCTCGCTCAGATGCGGAAACAGCGCCTGGAGCACGATAAACAGTAGCGGCAGCGCCACCAGCACCAGTAACGCCAGCAGGATCAGGCCATTAAGCAGGGCGCGCGACATGGTTTATTGTCCGAACAGCGTGGCAAAGCGTTTCAGCACCGCCGCGCGTTCGCTGCTGCCATCCTGATTCACCGGCAACAGTTTGATCTCGGTGATCAGTGGACGTTGCGCCTTAATATCGGTCCGCGCAGGCATCAGCCAGGCTTTCGCCACCTGCTGCTGGCCTTCATCCGACAACACATAATCGATAAAGGCTTTGGCATCTACAGCATGCTGGCTGGTTTTCAGGATCATCATGGGACGCGGGGCGACCACAGTGCCGTTTTCCGGGAAAATCACTTTGACCGCTTCGCCCTGCGCGATGTTGTTGTAGGTCACGTAATCCACCGCACCAAACACCGCCGCTTTTGCACCCTGCAACACCGGAGTCACCGCCTGGGCGTTCGGGCCGCTGATTACCATGCCGTTGGCTTTCAGTTGATCAAACAGCTGCCAGGCTTTTTCGCCTTCACCGTTCTGCAAACCAATCAACAAATCGAGGGATGCCCCGGAGAGCGCCGGATCAGGGGTGGTGACCAGATCTTTAAATGCCGTGCCGGTGAGGTCCTGCCAGGTTTTCGGTTCCGGAGTGTGGCTGTTGGTATTCCAGACGATGCCGAGTGCGGAAATGCCTTGTGCTACGTAAGCATCGGTTTTAAACGCTGTCGGGACGTGAGCCGCATTCGGGCTTTGGTAAGGTAGCAGCCAGCCACGTTGTTGCAGATCTTCGGCGGTATCCCAGGAGGCGGAGATCAGCACATCGGCCTGCGGATTCGCCTGTTCGGCTTCCAGGCGCGCCATTACTTTGCCGGTGGTGGCCTGGAAAATATTTACCTTAACCCCGGTTTGTTTTTCAAACCCGGCGGCGAGGCTTTTCGCCAGCGATCCCGGCCCGGCGGTGTACACCGTCAGTGCTTCAGCATCGTTTATCATCATCATGGCGGAGGTCAAAATCATCGCGCTGATGGCTCCTGTTTTAACAGACTTGAGAGATGGCATGGTTTTCCCCTGAGAGGTCAGTGACTGAAACAATCTGGCCCTGCGCCAGCTGGATAATGCGGTCGGCGAGGGTGTTGGCTTCCTCGCGGTCATGGGTGACGTAAACAGCGGTGATCCCTGCGGCGCGCAGCAACTGCGCCATATGCTGCGCGAGGGATTCGCGCAGATCGCGGTCGAGGTTGGACAAAGGTTCGTCGAACAGCAAAATCGCCGGTTGTGCCACCAGCGCACGCGCCAGCGCCACCCGCTGCTGCTGGCCACCCGATAACATCGCGGGTTTACGCTCGCCGAAGTCGCTCAGGCCCACCTGGGCCAGTGCGGCTTGTGCCTGATCCAGCGCCACGGCTTTTTTTATGCCGCGCATACGCAGCGGAAAGGACACGTTTTGCGCCACGCTCATATGCGGCCACAGCGCGTAATCCTGAAACACCATGCCGAGGTTGCGTGCTTCCGGCGCGGTGCAGTGCGTGGCTGAGGCGACACATTGATCGCCGATCCAGATTTCGCCGGAGCTGGGTTGTAGCAAACCTGCCAGCAGTTTCAGCAGCGTGCTTTTGCCACAGCCGGAGGGACCGAGCAGCGCCAGCGTTTGCCCGGCCGGAATGGTCAGGGAGAGATCGTGCAGAATGGTCAGGTTACCCGCTGACCAACTGAGGTTTTTCAGTTGGATGGGTTGCGCGACACGCGTCATCGCCCACCTCCCGTGCAACACAGGAAGCGGTCAAACGCCACGCGCACCCGATGGTTTATCAGGAGCGTCATCAGATTGTTATCCTCTTTGGGATTTCACTGGCGGCGAGTCTACGGTGGCGATATGACGAAATGATGACCAAATATCATCAGAGGCTATGATGCGCCAGGGGATAAAAGGCGTATAGTAAAGGTTCTGTTATAAAAACTTCGTCAAACACGAGCGCAATTACTCATGCCTGACCAGCCTGCCGCGGAACCTGCTTTAACGCCTTTCCGTCTGAATTTACTGATCCTCTCCATCGTGATGTTCAACTTTGCCAGTTATCTCACCATCGGTTTGCCGCTGGCGGTGTTACCCGGTTTTGTCCATGACGGACTGGGCTACAGCGCCTTCTGGGCCGGGCTGGTGATTAGCCTGCAATATCTCGCCACGCTACTCAGTCGCCCCCATGCCGGACGCTATGCCGACCAGTGGGGACCGAAAAAAGTGGTGGTGATCGGCCTGTTCGGCTGCTTTATCAGCGGGTTATGTATTTTACTTTCGGCGTTGACCGAAAGCTGGACGGTGCTCAGCCTTGGGTTGCTTTGTCTCGGCAGGGTGATTCTCGGTATCGGCCAGAGTTTCTCCGGCACCGGCACCTCGCTGTGGGGCGTGGCGCGCGTCGGCTCGTTACATATTGGCCGGGTGATCTCGTGGAACGGTATCGTCACCTACGGGGCGATGGCGATTGGTGCGCCGCTCGGCGTGGTGATTTTCCGTAGCGGCGGGCTGTTGCTGCTCTCCGGGGTGATCATTGCTATCTGTGTGCTGGCGATTGCGCTGGCGTTGCCGCGTGCGCCGGTGAAAGGCAGTAAAGCCAAACCGCTGCCGTTCCGCGATGTGCTGGGCAAGATTTACGGTTTTGGTCTGATTCTGGCGATGGGATCGGCGGGCTTTGGCGTGATCGCCACCTTTATCACCTTGTTCTATCAGGATAAAGGTTGGGATGGTGCGGCATTCGCCCTGACGCTGTTTAGCGCTGCCTTCGTCGGCACTCGTTTGCTGTTTCCCAACGCCATCAATCGTCTCGGCGGTTTGCGGGTTGCCAGCATCTGTTTCGCGGTGGAGGCGGTGGGTCTGTTCCTGGTGGCAGCGTCGTTTGATCCCTGGATGGCGAAAGTCGGTGCGTTCTTTACCGGAGCGGGTTTCTCGTTAGTGTTCCCGGCGATTGGCGTAGTGGCGGTCAAAGTGGTGCCGCAGCAGAATCAGGGCAGCGCGCTCGCCACCTATACCGCGTTTATGGATTTATCGTTGGGGATCACCGGGCCGATTGCCGGTTTTATCATGAGTTACGCGGGCGTACCGTTGGTCTACTTTCTCACCGCGTTGTTGGTGTGTCTGGCGCTGGTATGTACCTTGCGGATGAGCCGACGTCAGCCTGCCACGCCGGTAGTCGAAATCAAAGAGAATTAAAAAGAGGCCTCCGACCGAGGCCAATCACTACAAAGTTGTGTCAGAGACACAGATAAGGGTAGGGCAGACGGAGGCAGCGGATGCCTCCCGGATAGATATTCGTAGCGGCGCGATTTATCGCGCAAGTTTTAAAAGACGCGCGATAAATCGCGCCGCTACGAGGGGTCAGGCTTGCAGCAATTCGATACTGGCGCGGATTTCACGTTCGATATCTTTGGCGCTCCACTTCGATAGTTCCGAAGAGAAAGGTTCAAAGGCGTAGATGCCCTTGTAGCCGAGCCGCTCCAGACGTTTCACCTGCGCCACGCTATTCAGCACATCTTTATCGCTCAGCATGATGCGCTCTTCATCGGTGAGCTGCGCCGTCGGACGACTATCCTCGACACCAGACAGATGCACCAGCCCAATCTGATTCACATCAATCTCCTGAGGGAACTCCAGCTCGGCGTTCTCGTACAGATGATGATGGAAGGTATCCAGCAGCAGTTTGAACGGCACCTGCGCATCGCGGATCAGCTGCTGGGTTTTCACCGCCGAGCGCAACGAACTGACCGGGAAACCGAGCGGCTCCACCAGTCCCTGAATACCGTAATGTTCAAAGCGTGGAGCGAGGGTTTGCAGCGCCGCCAGCGTCTGTTCCGGGGAGATGGCGATCCCTTCATTCAGCGGACACATCACCAGCGCTTTGGCACCGATCTGTTGCGCTTCTTGCAACAGGACTTCGGTTTTCGCCAGCAGCGTGTCATCAACACGGTTGAACGGATAGAGCGCGTTAATGGTTTCGATTTCGATGTGATATTTGTCGGCTAACGCGCGCAATGCGGCGGCGCTGAGGTCATCGGTCACTTTGCCGCCCGGCATATCGTTACGCAGTTCGACTTTATTTAATCCCAGACGCTGCACCAGTTGGAAGAAGGCTTCCAGCGATAACGTCGGGGCAATTTTACGGTTAATACAGAAACGGGTGGGATCGATGGCCATGCTGCGGCTCCTGTAAGGGGATGCGGGTAAGATGGAGCCAAAGAAAACATTTATTTCATTGTTAGTGAATTATGAAATACCAGATATTGGATCTGCCTCGCAAAAATTTCATATTTCGTTTTGTATACCTGATCTCTACGGCGGGTATCGTGGATGTGGCGGGCGGAAAAATGCGATCCAGTCCGCTAAAAGGAAATTTTCCAAAAAGAAATATTTGAAAAATTTATTTCATTGTAATAGCTTCATATCACGCTTTTAGTTCTCGCTGGTTTACATATTAAAGAGGCAACGACATGAACATCGTAGGAAACTTTATCGGCGGCCAGATTACCCACAGCGCCAGCAACGAAACTATCCCTGTTTACGATCCGGCGACCGGCAAAGTAGTACGTGAGCTGACGCAGAGCACCTCGGAAGAAGTTGCCCAGGCGATTGAAGTCGCTCATGCGGCCTTCCCGGAATGGTCGAAGACCTCTCCGCTGCGTCGTGCCCGTGTGATGTTCAACTTCAAAGCGTTGATGGAACAGCACCGTGAGGAGCTGGCGGCGCTGATTGTCTCTGAGCACGGCAAAGTGTGGTCCGATGCGTTGGGTGAGCTGACGCGTGGTATTGAAGTGATTGAGTTTGCCTGCGGCATTCCGCACCTGATCAAAGGTGAAAACTCGCCGAACGTGGGTGGCGGCGTTGACAGCTACTCGCTGATGCAGCCGGTAGGCGTGGTGGCGGGGATCACCCCGTTCAACTTCCCGGCGATGGTGCCGTTGTGGATGTTCCCGATTGCGTTGGCCTGCGGTAATACCTTTATTCTCAAGCCACCGGCGCTGGATCCGTCCGCTTCAGTACGCATGGCGGAGCTGCTGAAAGAAGCCGGTCTGCCGGATGGTGTGTTCAATGTGGTTCACTCTTCCAACGAAGATGCCGAACAGCTGTATAAAGATCCCCGTGTTGCGGCGGTGAGCTTCGTCGGGTCTTCCGGCGTGGCGGAGCATATCTACAAAACTGCCAGCGCCCACGGTAAACGTGTCCAGGCATTTGGCGCGGCGAAAAACCACGCCATCGTGATGCCGGATGCGGATCTCGATGCCACCGTGAACGCCATTATGGGCGGCGCGTTCGGTTCTGCCGGTGAGCGTTGCATGGCGCTGCCGGTAGTGGTGGCCGTGGGTGAAGGTACGGCTGATAAATTGATTGCGCGTCTGACGCCGCTGATCAAGGCGCTGCGCGTCGGTCCGGGCATCCAGAAAGGTGCGGAAGAGAATGAAATGGGGCCGGTGGTGTCTGCCGCGCACCAGAAAAAAGTGCTGGGCTATATCGATAAAGGTGAGCAGGAAGGCGCGAAACTGGTGGTTGATGGTCGTAACTATCAGGTACCGGGCCATGCTGAAGGTTACTACGTGGGCGGCACGTTGTTCGACAACGTGACCTCAGACATGACCATCTGGCGTGAAGAGATTTTTGGACCGGTACTGAGCATCATGCGTTCACCGGATTTCAACAGCGCGCTGCAACTGGTGAACAGCCACGAATTCGGCAACGGCAGCGCCATCTTCACCAGCAACGGTCACACCGCACGTGAGTTTGTGCAGGATGTGGAAGCTGGCATGGTTGGCGTTAACGTCCCGGTGCCCGTTCCGATGGCGTTCCACAGCTTCGGTGGCTGGAAACGTTCGGTGTTCGGCGCGCTGAATGTGCACGGTCCGGATGGCGTACGTTTCTACACCCGGATGAAAACCGCCACCGTGCGCTGGCCGAGCGGTCAGCAGACGGTGTCTGAATTCAGCATGCCGACCCTGGGTTAATGAGCCAACGGAGGAGATGGGGATGTCACTACTTGCGAAAGCGCAGCAGCCAGACAGCAATGGTCGTATCCAGCACGTCACGCCGGAAAGCGCGGGCTGGGGATACGTCGGCTTTGATGCGTATCTGCTGAAGAAGGGACAAACGCTGAAACTCAGCAGCGATGATAAAGAGCTATGCCTGGTGCTGGTGGCGGGGTTTGCCTCGGTGAAAACCCGTCATGCTGAGTTCCCGAATCTGGGTAAGCGTCTTTCACCGTTTGAGCGTATTCCACCGTATGCGGTTTATGTGCCGCATAACGATGAGGTGGAAGTCTATGCCGATAGCGATCTGGAGCTGGCGGTGTGTAACGCCCCCAGCCAGGGCAACCTGCCGGCGCGTCTGATTGCGCCAGAAGATGTCGGGGTTGAGCATCGTGGTAAGGGACGCAACCAGCGTCTGGTGCATAACATTCTGCCGGACAACCAGCCTGCTGACAGCCTGCTGGTGGTGGAAGTCTACACCGACGAAGGCGCGACCAGTTCTTATCCGAGCCACAAACACGACCAGAAAGACAGCCCGGACGAAACCTATCTGGAAGAGACCTATTATCACCGTTTCGATCCGGAGCCGGGTTTTGCCATGCAGCGTGTCTACACCGACGACCGCTCGCTCGACGAATGTATGGCGCCCTACAACCGCGACGTGGTGACGGTGCCGCGTGGCTACCATCCGGTGGCGACGCTGGCAGGGTACGACAATTATTACCTGAACGTGATGGCGGGGCCGGTGCGTTTGTGGAAATTTACCTGGGAGAAAGATCACGCCTGGGTGAATAGCGACAAGTATCCGCGCAGTTGATTGCGTGATGAATCACGCCGCTACAATGGGGGCAGGTATCTGTAGCGGCGCGATTTATCGCGCTTTTTTTAACGTTTAATCCGTCGATCCCAACGGCGATTAAACACCGCTTCGCCGTTATGCTGCACCTTCATCTCGCCGCTGATGATGAAATGCGTCAAATCGCTACGCATCTCCAGCACGATATCGGTTTCTGTCCACCAACCTTCCCGGCCAATTTTCATGCTCTGCGTCAGCAGGTAATGGGCTGACAGCGGATCATCGTTATGGCAGGTCAACTGGCGGCGCAGGCTGTGATCGACGGTGGTATCGATATCGTCAAAACGATATACGCCTTCACCGAATACCCCACCGATACCGTGAGTGATACTTTCCCAGCTGTCGTTGACCACGTCATACCGCAACTCGCGCTCCACGCGTCCCGGCGACAGCAATGTCAGCGGCGTATTGGCGGCGGTGGCCGGTTGCGGGTTGGGACCGGCAATCGGTGTTACCTGACGACATACCGGCAGGTCGAGCGTGGCACTCGCCAGATTCACCTGCAGGGTGGCGACTTCCGCCATCGGCCAAATCATCGGCCAGAAGGTGGTAGCCAGCGAAATACGCAGACGATGTCCGGCGGCAAAGCGCCAGGCGATGCCGTCCAGTTGCACCTGCACATCCACCACTTCACCCGGCGTCAGCGGCACGTTTTTATCCTGCCCCTGCAAATGGCTCAGGTTAACCCAGCCGTGCGTGACGCGGGTTGAGGCACCATCCGGTGCGACATCGGAGAGACGGACATACAGCATTGCTGCTGGTTTGTCGCTGCTCAGTTTTACGCTGAACTGTGGGAAACCGTAAATGCTCAGGCTTTCACTCAACGGCGCGCTGTCAAAACTCTCTGCCAGCCCGTCATCCATACGTTGGTCGCTCGGGCTTTCACCCAGTACGCCCGCGCCCATCCACTCACCGGCAAACAGGCCGTGATTTTGCTGGGTGCAGATGGCTTGCCAGTTCTCCTGTGCCAGCGGTGTGATGCTCAGGATGCCGGGTTGCACATGCCAGCGTTGTGGCTGCGTCACCTCGTCGGTATCGCCATCAAGGCCGATCCACTCGCCAAACGCCTGGGGACGTTGTGAACCAGGACGCTGGCTGTCGTTCAACCATGCCTGCACGCGCGGGCCAGCCAGCGCGTCATTATCCACCTGCTTCAGCCAGCGATCCCACCAGGTGACCGCTTCCTGGAGAAAACCAATCGCCGGTTCCGGGGTGCCATCCTGCGGGTAAATATGCGCCCACGGGCCGATGATCGCCTTGCGTGGCACCTCGAGGTTGTCCATCAGACGGAACACCGCGTTGCTGTAGGAATCAGCCCAGCCGCCGACCGCCATCACCGGACACTGAATCGCCGACCAATCCTCTCCGACCGAACCGTGTTTCCAGTAGGCATCTTTCAGCGGATGATCCATCCACAGTGCCGGGAAGAACGGCATGTTTTCCAGCCGATTCAACCAGTCCTGATACCAGCTTTCGCCCAGCAGCGCCGGGTCCTGCGGACGGCTCTGGTATGCCAGCATGATGCCGCCCCACCACAGGTTGTCATTCAGCAGGCAGCCACCTTTGTAGTGGATATCGTCGTTATAGCGATCGTCGGTGGAGCACACGGTAATGATGGCTTTCAGCGCAGGCGGACGGCGTGCCGCCAGTTGCAGGCAGTTAAAGCCCCCCCAGGATTTACCCATCATGCCGACGGCACCGCTGCACCAGGATTGCTGGCTAATCCAGTCGATCACTTCCAACGCGTCTTCCTGTTCCTGCAACAGATATTCATCTGCCAGCAGGCCGTCTGACTCGCCACTGCCGCGCATATCGACGCGCAGCACCGCATAACCCTGACCCGCGAAATAACCGTGCATCGGCTCGTCGCGGGTACGTGTCCCATCGCGTTTGCGATAGGGGATGTATTCGAGAATGGCAGGCACCGGCTGCTGGCTGGCGGAAAGCGGCAGCCACATGCGTGCGGCAAGGCGGGTGCCGTCTTTCAGGGTAATCCACAGATGTTCCGTCACGCTGACGCTGTGGGGAAATTGCGTTACGAAGGTTTTCATGAGGCTCCTGCCATGACGTTGTTCTGACGCTGACCCAGCACCTCATCCAGCCAGGAGGTGCGCATTTCCGGTACTGAGGTCAGTAGTTTTTCGGTGTAGCTGTGCATTGGTGCGCTGAACACCTGCTCGGTCGGTCCCTGCGCCACCACGTTGCCCTGATACATCACCGCCACCTGCTGCGCGATGCGCTTCACGGTGCTGAGATCGTGGGTGATAAACAGGTACGACAAGCCCAGTTGTTCCTGCAAACGGCGCAGCAGATTCAGCACTTCTTCCGCCACCAGCGGATCGAGTGCGGAGGTGGCTTCGTCACAAATGATCAATTCCGGCTCGGCGGCCAGCGCGCGCGCGATGCAGACACGTTGTTTCTGACCACCTGACAGCGCGGAGGGGTAGCGATCCATCAGGGTGAGCGGCAGCTCGGTCAGACGCAGCAATTCTTCCACACGCGCACGGACCTGGCGCTTATCCAGTCCGAAATAGAAGGCAATCGGGCGACCAATCGCTTCGAGGATGGTCTGGCGTGGGTTGAGCGCCACATCCGGCAACTGGTAAATCATCTGGATGCGGCGCAGCGTTTCTTTGTCACGCTGCTGATAACGGTTCGGCAGCACCTGTCCGGCAAAGCTGACATTACCGGCGGTATCACCCAACAACCCGCACAGCGCGCGCGCCAGGGTGCTTTTACCGCTGCCGGATTCGCCGATGATTGCCAGGGTTTCGCCTTTGGCAATGCTCATCGACACGCCGTGTACCACGGTTTTCCCGTTGTAACCGGTGGAGAGATTTTGCAGCGTCAGCAGTTGCCCCTGTGCCACGTTTTCGGCGTGTACCGCCGTCAACGCATGAGCACGCTCCGACACCAGCCGTTGGGTATAGCTTTCCAGCGGATTTTGCAGGATGTCAGCGGTGCTGCCGCATTCCACTTCGCAGCCCTGACGCAGCACCATGATGCGGTCAGCAATTTGCGCCACCACCGCCAGATCGTGGGTGATGTAAAGCGCGGCGGTATTGAACTCGCGTACCAGCTTGCGCAGCATCACCAGCACTTCAATCTGGGTGGTGACATCCAGCGCGGTGGTGGGTTCATCCATCACCAGCAGGTCAGGTTTGCAGGACATTGCCATCGCCGCCATCGCGCGCTGCAACTGGCCGCCCGACAACTGATGCGGATAGCGTTGGCCGATGGTATCCGGCTCCGGCAAATCAAGGGCGCGGAACAGCGTCACCGCCCAGGCCTGCGCCTCGGCAGCGTTCATCAGACCGTGACGAATCGGGCCTTCGCATACCTGTTTACCGATGGTCAGCGCCGGGTTAAACGCCGCAGCGGCGCTTTGCGCCACATAGGCCACGCGTCTGCCGCGAATGTCGCGTTTCTCTTTGCTGGAAAGCGGCACGATATCCTGCCCGGCGATACGCACCTCGCCACCGGCAATACGGCAGCCGGAGCGCGCATAGCCCAGCGCCGCGAGGCCAATGGTGGATTTACCGGCACCGGATTCACCAATCAGCCCCAGCACTTCTCCGGGTTTCAGGCTGAGGGAAATGCCCTGCACCAGCGGAATGCCTTGCTCGGTTTCAATGCGCAGATCGCGCATTTCCAGAATCGGTTGCATCATCCTTCTTCCCCCAGCGAGAGGTTGTTACGCACCAGCAGCCAGTCAACCACCAGGTTGACACCAATGGTCAGCAGGGCGATGGCGGCGGCCGGGTAGAGTGGAGCCAGTTGGCCGAAGTTAATCGCCTGGGCGTTGTCACGCACCATGCTGCCCCAGTCGGCCCACGGTGGCTGAATACCCAGACCGAGGAAGCTCAAACCAGCAATAAACAGGAAGGTGAAGCAGAAACGCATGCCAAACTCCGCCAGTAGCGGGGGAATGGCATTCGGCAAAATCTCCTTACGCACGATCCAGCCGAGACCTTCACCGCGCAGACGTGCCGCTTCGACATATTCCTGGCAGACAATGCCCTGCGCCACCAGACGCGCCAGACGATAGACGCGGGTGGCATCCAGCAGGGCAATGGTGCCGACCAGCACCGGGATCGAGGTGCCGAGTACCGACAACACAATCAGCGCCAGAATCAGCACCGGGATCGACATCAGGGTATCGACGATACGCGTCAGCACCACATCTACCCAGCGGCCATAAATGGCGGCGGTGAAGCCGGTGAGAATGCCGATCACAAACGAGATGGCGGTAATTGCCAGCGCGATGGCGATGGTGGTGCGAGCGCCAAACAGAATACGCGACAGCATATCGCGGCCAAGGCTGTCGGTGCCGAGCGGCAGTGCGCCGGAGGGTAGCATCCAGATATCGCCCACCTGCGCAGTTTCGCTGTGCGGTGCCAGCCACGGCGCAAACAATGCGGCAATTAAGTTAATGGCGATGATCGCCAGACCGAGCATGGCGGAAATCGGCACCGCGCGGTTTTTAAGTTTTTTCATCGCTTACCTCGCGTGGCGCAGTCGTGGGTTACACCAAATCGCCAGCAAATCGGCGGCGGTGTTGAGCAGAATGTAGGTACCGCCAAACAGCAGTCCGCAGGCCTGCACTACTGGCAGGTCGCGCTTGGTCACCGCATCTACCATCAGTTGCCCGATGCCCGGATAAACAAACACCACCTCGACCAGAATCACGCCAACTACCAGATAGGCAAGGTTGAAGGCGACGACGTTGATGATCGGTGCCAGCGCATTCGGCAGCGCGTGGCCCAGCACTATGCGCCAGCGCGACAGGCCTTTCAGCAACGCGGTTTCGATATAGCTGCTCGACATTACCGCACCCACGGAGGCGCGGGTCATCCGCAGCATATGCGCCAGCACCACCAGCACCAGCGTTAGCATCGGCAGGGTGCAGGCATACAGGCGTGCGAGGAAACCGGCATCGGGGTCGACCAACGCCAGGCTGGGAAACCACGCCAGACGGATGGCGAAGAAGATCACCAGCACGTAGCCCACGAAGAACTCCGGTACGGAAATACTCAGCAACGTCAGCGAGTTGGCTACACGATCAAACCAGGAACCGCGCCACACCGCCGAGGCGATGCCGAGCAGCACCGCCAGCGGAATGGCGATGACGGCGGCATAACCGGCGAGGAACAGCGTGTTCGCCAGGCGCGGCAACAGCTCCGCGCTAATCGGCTGATTGTTCGCCAGTGAGTTGCCGAGATCGCCGTGCAGTACGCCGCCCAGCCAGTGCAGGTAGCGCCAGATGGCAGGCTGATCCAGCCCGAGCTGCGTGCGCAGCGCGGCGATGGTTTCCGGCGTGCCGTTTTGTCCCAGAATCGCGCTGGCGACATCACCAGGCAGCAACTCCGTCCCGACAAAAATCAGCAACGACACCAGCCAGAGCGTGAGTAGGCCCAGCAGCAGGCGATGTAAAATCTGCTTTTTCATTACGACTCCAGCCAGACGCGTTCAGCCAGGCGACCACCCATAAAGTTGAACATCGGATGTGGCTTCACACCGCCCAGTTTTTTGCTGGTGGCATCCAGGTAGTCACCGAACAGCGGGATCATCGCACCACCATCATCGCTGGCGATTTGCTGCAATTCACCATAGATCTCAGCACGTTTCTGCTCATCCAACAGCGAACGCGCCTGAATCAGCAGGCTGTCGAATTTCTCGTTCTTCCAATGGGTATCGTTCCATTTGGCGGTGGATTGCCATGCGGTGGAGAACATCTGGTCAGCGGTGGGACGTCCTCCCCAGTACCCCATGCTGAACGGTGCTTTCATCCATACGTCGTCCCAGTAACTGTCGGCGGGCTGACGTTTGATACTGACCTGAATTCCGGCCTGAGCGGCCTGGCCCTGGAACAGCGCCGCGGCATCGAGCGCACCGGCGAAGGCGGCATCCGAGGAGGAGAGTTCTACCGGCAGGCTGCTCAGCCCAGCTTTCTTCAAATAGAATTTCGCTTTGTCGGCATCGTAGGCGCGCTGCGGCAGCGCTTTGTTGAAGAAGCGATCGGTTTTCGGGATCGGATGGTCATTGCCGAGGGTGCCGTAGCCACGTAGCACGGTCGCCAGCAGTTTTTCACGATCGATACCGTATTTAATCGCCATGCGTACGTCGTTGTTATTAAACGGTGCAACGCGGCAATCCATCAGGAAGGTAAAGTGCTGGCCGCCCGATGAACGGATGATGTTCAGCGCCGGGCTGCGTTTCAGGAAATCAACGGTTTTGAAATCCACGCGGTTGATGGCGTGAACCTGGCCGGAGATCAGCGCATTGGTGCGCGCGGTGGCGTCGTTAATCACCAATACTTCGACTGCATCAACAAAGCCACGATTCGGTTTCCAATAGTTCGGGTTGCGTTTGAAGTATGAACGCACGCCGGGTTGGTATTGGTCGAAGACAAAACCACCGGTGCCGATCGGGTGCTTCCAGTCGGTGAAACCGTCCGGTACTACCACCAGATGGTAATCCGCCAGCAGGTAAGGTAAGTCGGCGTTACCGCTGTCCAGCGTCAGGGTGATTTCGTTATCACCGCTTTTTTTCAGCTCGGTAATGCTTGCCAACTGGGTTTTGATGGCGCTGCGCGACTGATCACCGCGATGCAGGTTGATGGAGTAGAGAATATCTTCCACCGTCAGGGTCTTCCCGTTATGGAAGGTGACACCCTGGCGTACTTTAAAGGTCCACTCCTGTGCGCCGGGTTTCGCCGACCAGCTTTCCAGCAGCTCAGGCGTGGCCTTGTTGTTCTCATCAATTTCGATCAGGCCGTTCATCAGCATATAAGCCTGGTTGAGCGGCACCCAGTCGCTGAACAGCGTGGGATCCAGTGAATCGCTGGTATTGCCGCCGGACATGCCGAGTTTCAGCACGCCGCCTTTTTTCGGGGTAGCCTCAGCCGCAAAACCGGCGAAAGGAGAAAGTGATAATGCCGTACCTGCACCAATCAGCGCAGCAGTATTGATAAATGAACGGCGGCTTAAATTCGCGCCCTGAAGATATTTGTTAAATTTGTCCTGCTCGTCTTTCATTTATTTTTCTCCGTTGTTATTCGCCCTGTTTTACTAATCACCTGAGCCTTAGCGCAGTTATTTCTGATTTATATCAAAACCAATAAAACCTGAGGTATGAGATTTTGGTATCAGACTATGCGAAAAACGCGCAGCAGAACACCCACAAAAAAGATAATTTCCTTTGCACCAGGCAACACCAGGGAAAATGCATGTGGAACTGCATACGATAGTTGGGCTAATTGGCGTTTTTTGTTACTTACTGGCTTACGCACTGGTTCAGTTGCGTAAATTAGTCATTGATTCAGATGTTTACGCGTGTCTGAATATCGCCGGAGGGGTTTGCGGACTCTATTCACTGAGTCACGACTTTAATTTGGCGATGGTGATTTCCCAGACGATGTGGTTAATTTTTACGCTGGTTGGTATGCATTCTTCGCACCGTCGACGTGGCGCGATAAAAAATAAACTGCCACCGATGGATACCCAACAATAAAGAAAGGGAAATAGCGGAATAGGTTTTTATTTTAAATATAAGAAAAACCTATGACGTGATATTAATTTACTTATGTTTTGTATAAGCGGTGATGTGGCAAATAATCTGCTGCATCACCGTTTTTTATACTGGCAACATTTCCGTCTGATGTTGATGCTGGAGCCAGCCTATAACATGGCGCACAATCGGCTTAAGATAGCGGTCCTGCGGGATCAGCAGAAAACATTTGCCGTTGGCGGCCAGCTTCCCGGCATGTGCGGGCACCAGCTCGCCCCGGTTGAGATGATCCTGCACTAAGCCCTCCCAGCCGAGTAATATCCCGTCACCACGCAACGCTGCCTGCACCAAAAACGGATAATTATTCGCCCGCCAGGTTTGGCGTGGTACAAAATTCAGCACCTCTTGCGAGGCAAACCAGTCACTCCAGCCTGTCCATTCACGTTGTGGATCATCCTGAATGAGCAGCATTTGGTGCAGTAACGATTCGGCTGAGGCATTGTCCTCCAGTCGCGCCCGAAATTCAGGGGCGCACATCGGATAACAGATTTCATCAAATAGCGGGGTGGCCTGAAAACCCGGCGGCGCTTCGCGCAGATAGAAGATCGCCAGATCAAACTCCGACGAGCGCATATCGGCGAAGCTGTCAGAGATCTTCATGCGGATTTGCAGATCGGGCAATTCATCGTGCAGTGCGGAGAGACGCGGGGCTAACCATAGCGATCCCATCGCGCTGGTACAGGCAATCGTCACCTGTGGCAGGCCATTCCAGCCCATCACTTCAGCGGTGGCATGGGAGAGCGCGGAAAGTTGCTGACGCACCTGAGTGGCATAGGCTTCGCCGCGCGGCGTGAGTAACACGCGCCGTTGGGTGCGGGTAAAAAGTTTGCAACCGAGCATCTCTTCCAGCTGCAAAATCTGGCGGCTGGTGGCGCTTTGCGTCAGGTTAAGTTCTTCAGCCGCGCGCGAAATATTGCCGTAGCGCGCCACACACTCGAAGGCGATGAGGGTGTTGAGGGGCGGTAAAGGTTCGATCTGCATCAATCCTGCCTCGGTGCGGGGGAGAATGCGCCGCCACAGCGGTCGCGATCCTCACACACTAACCATCGCGGGGGAGGCTGGCAAGCGTCTCGCTACCAGCCGGAGGCTCAGGCTTTTTCGACGTTATTCAGGGCCAGAGAAACCGCGAGGGTTTGCGCCAGACACAGAGATGCCACCTGTGAACGGAAGCCATCGACCTGTGCTTCGCGTACCACAAAGCACACGTCGCTGAAGGCCGCCAGTGGGCTGACCTGGCTATCGGTGATGGCGATTTGATGTGCGCCGCGCTTGGCACCCAGTTCCACCAGTTCCACCGCCTCACGCGCGTACGGAGAATAGCTGATGGCAATCACCACATCTTTCGGGTTCACCATGCTCAACTGCTCGGTGAACATACCGCCGAGGCCATCAATCAGGAACGCCCGACGCTCCAGATGACGCAGCGCATACACCAGATACGACGCCACGCTGAACGAGCGGCGCAGACCAATGATGTAGATATTCTCTGCTTCATTCAGCATCTTCACCGCTTTGTTGAGCTGGTCCGGGTTGACCTGCATCGCCAGCTGTTGCAGCGCCTGGCTGTTGACCATGGTGAAGACGTTAAGGATTTCGACCGGGCTTTCCGGTGAAGAGGCGCTGTCGTCGGTGGCGGTCTGACGGAACAGGCGGGCACGTTCGGTGTAGTTCACCGTTTCTTCCATCAGATGCTGACGGAAAACCTGTTTCATCTCGTTAAAACCACTGAAACCAAAGGCGTTGGCAAAGCGGATCAGCGTGGAGGGCGGTACATCCGCCTGCTGCGCGATAGATGCCACGGTGTCAAAAGCGATGCTGTTGCTGTTATCAAGGATATAACGCGCCACCTGCTTCAGGCGTTTACTCAGCGTCTCATAACGACGACGAATGTCGTCCTGTAACAAAGTCAGTTGGGTGGGGTTATTGGTCATTACTTCGGCCTGCTAATAAGAATTATGGCTGGATAATGAGCGCTATAGTACCAGATGGATGGAAAATTTCATTTGTTTGACAGCATCGTGACGGTTATTTCATCGGTTTATGAAACGCCTCACAAAATGCAGGGGGTAATTGTCGCGGCGCGATTTATCGGGCGATGTCATACGCGCGGTGAGAAACCCCCGCGCGATAAATCGCGCCGCTTGTATGTTTGGAGGGTCAGATTATGATTTCCCTGAAATCAGTTCTGATAACCGGGAAGCCGTGCGCCGCTGGAAGCAGCTTTTACAGTGACTTCGTACGTAGAGTGGCTCCCGCCTCCTTGTTCAGGCCGAAGAGTACCAGGAAGCTTTCTCTCGCGAGACTGACTTCGCATTACAAGGCAGGCTGAACAATCTCAGATGACGAGGTCGGGAACCGGTTAACAGTTTACGCTATTTTGCCTTCCGGAGGCCACATGACCTGTTTTGCCGGGATCGATATTTCTGCCAGAACCTTTACCTTTGCCGTACGCGTTAACGGTAAAACAACGCTGGTTTCTGAGCTTAATCAGACACCTGAGGACTATCAGGCTTTTGCGAAAAAGCTGATATCGCTGTCCCCCGAACGCATCGTTATGGAAGCAACCGGTGTCTACCATTTTGACCTTGCGGTGGCTCTTGTCCGTGCCGGGCTGCCCGTCTGCGTCATTAATCCCGCCAGTTATCACCACTATGCCGCCATGCGCCTGAACGCTGCCAAAACTGACGCCCGTGATGCGGTACTGCTGGCTGAATATGGAGAAAGCATGAGGCCTGCACTCTGGCAGGCTCCGGATGATGACTGCATGGCGTTGCGCGATATCGCCCGCATGATGACGCGAGCCGTTCAGTCCCGGACACGTTCAAAAAACCGTCTTCATGCGCTGGAAACCCGCGCCGGAACTGCCGATGTCCTGCTGGAGCTGGAAGAAGAAGACGTGGAATATTACAGCCGTAAGGTAGAGAAGCTGCACGCGCTGGCGCTGAAAATCATCGCGAAAAATAGCGCCCTGAAAGCGG
This sequence comes from Pantoea sp. X-Soil-TKNS-1211, assembly GCF_059730495.1. Classification (NCBI taxonomy): domain Bacteria; kingdom Pseudomonadati; phylum Pseudomonadota; class Gammaproteobacteria; order Enterobacterales; family Erwiniaceae; genus Pantoea; species Pantoea sp. X-Soil-TKNS-1211. The sequence goes on along the minus strand of NZ_AP035953.1, from coordinate 4,075,137 downwards.
CGTTCATGTGCCTGTGTTCAGCCAAAGGCGTCGGAGAGACAACGGCCATTACTGTACTGGGCGAGCTGAGCCTGCTGCCCCGGGATATGAAGGCAAATCAGGTAAGCCGTCATGCGGGCCTGCATGTGAGGCAGAGCCAGTCGGGCAGCAGCGTGAACCGTCCGGGACGTCTGGGTAAAGCGGGCAACGGTCATCTGCGTAGGGCGCTGTATATGGCCGCGCTGAGTGCTGCGCAGCATGAACCCCGCGCCGCGATGTTTTATCAGGGGCTGATAAAAAGAGGTAAGAAGAAAATCCAGGCGATATGCGCAGTAATGCGGAAATACCTGACCGGCTTATGGAGCTGTATAAAGCACGGTCAGGATTTTGATTCAGCGAGACTTTTTAGTACCAAGCATCGGGAAAGTGTTGATGCTTAACAGAGTATCTACGTTCATGCATTATGCAGGCATTGAGGTTCAGCTGCGTGCCACGCGCCAGTACTCGATCAGCCGCAGATAGTTGCCTTTGACCGTCTCAATCAGCGCCTGGTCATCCAGCTCCCCCTGCAACCACTGGCGTGATGGCTGGCCGAAGATGGTGCGACCGACGGCAAAGCCTTTCACCCACGGTGCCTGGGCCGCAGCAGCGAAACCGGCTTTCAGTTTCTCTTCCGGCGCGTCGAGGCCGAGCAGTAGAATGCCGCGGCAGTGAGGATCCTGCTGTTCAATCAGGGCGCTGACCGCCTGCCAGGTTTCTGCTGACAACGGGGGTAATTTCCACCAGTCCGGCTGAATGCCGAGGCTGTAGAAGTGGCTCAGCATATCGACATAGTAAGACTCTTGCTTGTCCGGGTTGCTCTCCGGCAGAATCACTTCCAGCAGCAGCTCGTGCCCGCTCTTGTTACACCCCTTCCAGACATCCAGAATCAGGTCGTCCTGCTCTTTGCGAAGTTCTGCGCTGTCATGCGGATGGTAAAACACCAGACATTTCACCACGTGTTCTTGCGGCCAATCGATCAACTGGGATCCGATATTGCCATGCTCCAGACGCAACGGGCGTGAACTCGGTAACTCAATCGGGCGGCCAATCCACCAGCCTTTCCCGGTGATGGCGTTCAGCGCTTTCTGGCCATAGGTGGTATCCGCGAGGATGCCGCTTTTGCTGTCGAGACCGGCCTGCTGGGATGCCTCTTGCGCCGCCTGCAACAACAGCAGCTTAAGTTGCGGGATGCGGCTTTCATCGACACCCGCTTCGCGCGCCATATCGGCGAGTTGTTTGCGATGGTCGAAGGCGAACACATTCAGCTCTGGCCATTCACGGGTGCGCGAGGTGACACGATGCAGATGATTAAGACGGGTATCGAGATCCGGGCGTTTAACGTCCTGATCACGGCTGAGGAAATCATCCAATTCCTCTTTGGTCGGCATCGCCGGGGCGCAACCGTGGCGTGACACCACCAACGCACCGCAGGCATTAGCGTAGCGACACGCCTGCGCCCAGCCTTCATCGTTCAGCCAGCCACGCAGCAGGCCAGACATAAAGGCGTCACCTGCACCGAGTACGTTCAGCACTTCCACGCGTACACCGCTGTGCAGCTCGGTTTGTTCCCAGCTATCCGGGATGTCACCCTCAAATACCACACAACCCAGCGGCCCACGTTTACATACCAACGTCGCCTGGCTGGCCTGACGCACATTTTTCAGTGAAGTCAGGGTATCGGTGCTGCCCCCGGCAATATGAAACTCTTCTTCTGTTCCGACAATCAGATCGAAATAGTGCACCACTTCCTGTAGCTGTTTTGTCACCTGGCTGGATTCAATGAAACGCGTTTCACCGTCGCCGAGTGAGGTCAGACCCCACAACACCGGACGATAGTCGATATCCAGCGCAGTGCGCAGGCCGTTACGTTTCGCGATATCCAACGCTTTCAATACCGCAGAACGGGTATGAGGATGCGACAGGTGGGTGCCGGTTACCGCCACTGCACGTGAGGAAGTGATGAAACTTTCCTGAATATCTTCCGGCACCAGCCCCATATCCGCGCAGTTGTCGCGGTAGAAAATCAGCGGAAAGGTCTCTTCATCTTTGATCCCGAGGATCACCAACCCGGTCAGGCGATGTTTATCGGTGATCAACCCCTCGGTGTTGCAGCCCACGCGTTGCAGGGTTTCACGCAAAAAGCGGCCATTATGCTCGTCCCCAACGCGTGCCAGCATGGCCGATTTCAGACCCTGGATAGCCGTGCCATAGGCGACGTTGCCGGAAGATCCGCCAAGGTATTTGGCGAAGGAGCTCATATCTTCCAGTCGCGATCCAATTTGCTGACCGTAGAGGTCGACGGCGATGCGTCCTATACAAATCACATCAAGCCGCTTCTGTTGTGTACTCATACCTGTGGTTTCCTTCTGTGATAAGCAGACACTTCGGGCGCTGTGCTTCCGGGTTCTCAAGGTGCCTGATTGGCTATGGTCGCAGTATGGGGAATAAAAATTCCAAATTCAATATGAAATGAAATATCCGTCACGATTTTGTGAACCAGGTAAAACTCTGAACAACGCAGCATACGGGGGAGAGCGACAGGACAAGTTTCGCGGATGCTCTGGCTTGTGAGCCAGGTCTCAGGAAATCCCTGAGAAATAATGGAAGCTGCTGAAGTGAAATGAAATTTCTTTATAATGCTATGATGCTTTATTGTTGTTCCATTTTGCCCCATTTTCGACCTGCTCCTGAGTCCGTTTCATCCCTGAATTTGATCTCCATCGCAAAATGAAATGTTTCTTCTGTAATTGTATTTTATGGAAAAAATATTTGTTTATAATCGCCTCACGTTTCACTTATCCGCGGTCGCCATTTCCGGTGCGTTGACGTTAACCGCGTTGTACCTGGTCCGCAGGTACCAGCATGTAAAGGATGAGCATATGGGCACAATCAGATTAACCACGGCACAGGCGCTGGTGAAATTTCTTGATAACCAGTATCTGAACGTTGATGGCGTTGAAACCAAGTTTGTGAAAGGCATTTTCGCTATTTTCGGCCACGGCAACGTACTGGGGCTGGGACAGGCGCTGGAGCAGGACAGCGGCGATCTGGTGGTGCATCAGGGCCGAAACGAGCAGGGCATGGCGCATGCTGCCATCGGTTTTGCCAAACAATCGCTGCGCCGTCAGATTATCGCCTGTACGTCGTCAGTCGGACCGGGTGCCGCCAATATGATTACTGCCGCCGCGACCGCGACCGCCAACCGTATTCCTTTGCTGCTGCTGCCGGGCGATGTGTTCGCTACGCGCCAGCCGGACCCGGTGCTGCAACAGATCGAGCAGAGCCACGATCTCAGCCTCAGTACTAACGATGCCTTCCGCGCCGTCAGCAAATACTGGGACCGCGTTAGCCGTCCGGAACAGCTGATGACCGCCTGTATTAATGCGCTGCGTGTGCTGACCGATCCGGCGGAAACCGGTGCGGTGACTATCTCGCTGCCTCAGGATGTACAGGGTGAAGCTTGGGACTTCCCGGAATATTTCTTCCAGAAACGCGTCCATCGTCTGGATCGTCGTCTGCCCACGGCGGCACAACTGGAAGACGCGCTGGCATTGATTGTACGTAAACATAAGCCGCTGATTGTCTGCGGTGGCGGCGTGAAATATTCCGAAGCGGGTGAGGCGCTGCGTCAGTTTGCCGAGCGTTTTAATATTCCGTTTGCTGAAACTCAGGCGGGTAAAGGCACCATCGTTTCCGATCATCCGCTCAATGTTGGCGGTGTCGGCGAGACCGGCTGCCTGGCGGCTAACCTGCTGGCAAAAGAAGCTGATTTAGTGATTGGTGTGGGGACGCGCTATACCGATTTCACCACCGCCTCAAAATGGATTTTCCAGAACCCGGACGTCAGCTATCTCAATATCAACGTCAACAACTTCGACAGCTACAAGCTCGATGCGGTGCAATTGCTGGCTGATGCACGTGAAGCCTTGACCGCACTGGAAAATGGCTTGCAGGGTTTTGAAAACCACTGGGGCGGCCAGATCGACCAGGCGCAGAGCAAGCTGCTGAAAGAGACCCAGCGCGTGTATGCCGCCACTTATAACACCGACGATTTCATCCCGGAAATCGCCGACCATATCGACCGTGAAGCGTTGTTTGCCGAGTTTCAGCGCCTGACACAGTCGGTTCTGACGCAGAGCAGTGTGCTGGGCACCTTAAACGAGCAACTCCCAAAGGATGCGGTGATTGTTGCGGCCGCGGGCAGTCTGCCGGGCGACCTGCAACGCGTGTGGCGCACCAAAGATTACAACTCGTACCACGTTGAATATGGCTATTCCTGCATGGGCTACGAGGTCAATGCGGCGCTGGGTGTCAAGCTGGCCCAGCCGCAGCGCGAAGTCTACGCGATGGTGGGTGACGGTTCATTTATGATGCTGCACTCCGAGTTGGTTACCTCGATTCAGGAAGGGGCGAAAATCAACGTCATCCTGCTGGATAACATGACCAACGGTTGTATCAATAACCTGCAAATGGAGCACGGTATGGACAGCTTCACCACCGAGTTCCGCTTCCGTAACCCGGAAGGCGGCAAGCTGGATGGCGGTTTCGTACCGGTGGATTTTGCCGCGATTGCTGGTGGTTACGGCTGCAAAACCTACCGCGTCACCACCCTGGAGCAACTGAAAGCCGCGCTGGCCGATGCGCAGCAGCAGACGGTTTCGACCCTGATTGATATTAAAGTGCTGCCCAAAACCATGGTGCACAAATATTTCAGCTGGTGGCACGTCGGTGTGGCGCAAGCCTCAACCTCCGAGCGCACGCAACAAGTGGCTGACAACCTTAACGCGCATATCGAACAGGCGCGTAAGTACTGATCTTCAGGCCGGACGTCTCCGGCCTTTATTTACCCTTATCTGACTCTACAGGTGTAATTATGACGCTCAAACTCGGTGTTATCGGTGCCGGTGCCATTGGCCAGGAACATATCCGCCGCTGCAACAATGTGCTACAGGGTGCGAAGGTGGTGGCGGTTTCAGATATTAATGTGGAAGGGGCGCGTGCTGCGCTGCAACGTCTGAATATCGATGCAGAGGTGTATCAGGACGGGCATCAGGTGATCAACTCGCCCGAAGTCGATGCGCTGCTGGTGACCTCGTGGGACCCGACGCACGAAGAGTTTACCCTGGCGGCGATTGCGGCGGGCAAACCGGTGTTCTGTGAAAAACCGTTGGCACTGAGCGCCGAAGGCTGCCGTCGCATCGTCGATGCGGAAATCAAACACGGTAAACGCCTGGTACAGGTCGGGTTTATGCGCCCGTACGATGCCGGTTACCGCGCCCTGAAAAAGGTCATCACCGACGGTGAAATCGGCGAGCCGCTGATGCTGCACTGCGCGCACCGCAACCAGAGCGTCGGTGAGAACTACACCACTGACATGGCGATCACCAACACCCTGATTCACGAGCTGGACGTACTGCGCTGGCTGACGGAAGACGATTACAAAAGCGTGCAGGTGGTGTTCCCACGCGTCACCTCTAAGTCGCATGCGAAGCTTAAAGATCCGCAAATCGTGCTGTTTGAAACGCAGAAAGGCATCCGGATTGACGTGGAGATCTTCGTTAACTGTGCATACGGCTACGACATTCAGTGTGAAGTGGTAGGGGAAGAGGGCATCGCGAAACTGCCAGAACCTTCAGCCATTCAGATGCGTAAAAACGCCCGTCTCGGTAACGCCATTCTGACCGACTGGAAAGATCGCTTTATCGAAGCTTACGACGTGGAGTTGCAGGCGTTTATCAATGATGTGAAAGCCGGCCAATTGACCGGGCCTTCAGCCTGGGATGGTTTTGCGGCTTCGGTGGCGGCAGATGCCTGCCTGAAAGCGCAAAACAGCGGGGCTATCGAAGCGGTTGAAATGCCACCGCGTCCGACTTTCTACAACAAATAATCAGGGCTTGCCATGAACAAAGAGAATGTAAAACTGGCGATTGCGCCAATCGGCTGGACCAACGATGACATGCCGGAACTGGGCAGCGAAAACACGTTTCAGCAGACGGTCAGCGAAATGGCGCTGGCGGGCTTTACCGGCAGTGAAGTCGGCAGCAAATACCCGCGTGATCCGGCAGTGCTGAAACCGCTGCTGGATATTCGCGGCATCCAGATTTGCAATGCCTGGTTCAGCACCTTCTTCGCCAATGGTGAAAAAGCGAAAACCATCGACGAATTCACCAATCACATGAATTTCTTGCATGCGATGGGCGCGCGAGTCATTGGTTGCTCGGAACAAAGCAAAAGTATTCAGGGCACCACCCTGGCGGTGCTGGAGCAGAAACCGATTTTCAGCGATGAAGAGTGGCGTCTGACGGCGGAAGGGTACAACGAGCTGGCGGAAATCGCAGCGCAGAAAGGGATGCGTGTTTGCCTGCATCACCATATGGGCACGGCGATTCAGACCCCGGTGGAGATCGACCGCTTTATGGAATCAACCAACGATAACGTTGGACTGCTGTACGACACCGGCCACATTTACTACTCGGAAGGTTCGCAACAGGCGATGCTGGATGTGCTGACGCAATACCTGCCGCGTATTTTCCATGTGCATCTGAAAGATGTGCGTGACAGCGTGGTAGCGGAAGTCCGTGCGAATTCGCTGTCGTTCCTTGATGGCGTGAAGAAAGGCACCTTTACCGTGCCTGGCGATGGGGTGATCGATTTCCAACCGGTGTTCAAAATCCTCGACGATTTCGGTTACAAAGGCTGGATGGTGGTGGAAGCGGAGCAGGACCCGGCGCTGGCTAACCCGTTCGAATATGCGGTGAAAGCACGCAAATATATTCGCGAGCAAACCGGGCTGTAAGGTTAAAAACGCGCGATAAATCATACGTATGCTGTAGCGGCGCGATTTATCGCGCAAAAAAAGGCCGTAACCCTGAAGAGAGTTACGGCCTTTTAATGACTTAACCGCTTACGATGCCAGCGACAACGTCGGTTTCTGACGGTGGGTTGCCAGCCATTCGCGAATGCGTGCCTGTTCGGCTTCGCTCAACCACATCCCCTGTTTGGTACGACGCCAGATGGCATCATCCAGCTCATACACCCATTCGTGTTTCACCAGATAACGCAGTTCGGCTTCATAAAACTCATGGCCGAAGTTTTCACCGAGATCTTCCAGGCTCTGCGCGCCTTCCAGCAACACTTCGGTGTTGCTACCAAAGGTGCGGGCATAATGGCGCGCCATGCCTTCGCTGATAAACGGATAGCGGCGACGCAGGCTGGCGGCGTAATCTTCGCGCGAACCGGCGATATTGCCGCCTGGCAGCACCGCGGTTTTGGTCCAGGCCGGGCCAGCATTCGGATAATACTTCGCCAGTTTTTCCAGCGCGTGTTCCGCCAGTTTACGGTAGGTGGTCAGCTTGCCGCCAAATACCGACAGCAGCGGGGCCTGGCCGTGATCGTCATGGACATCCAGCGTGTAATCACGGGTGATGGCCTGAGGTGAATCGGATTCATCATCACACAGCGGGCGTACGCCGGAATAGGTCCAGACGATATCTTCCTGCGTCAGCTGTTTTTTGAAGTGCGCGTTGTACACCTTCAGCAAATAATTGATTTCGTTCTCATCGATCTTCACGTCTTTCGGGTCGCCTTTGTACTCGACGTCAGTGGTGCCGATGATCGAGAACTCATCCATCCACGGAATGACAAACACGATGCGATGATCTTCGTTTTGCAGAATATAAGCCTGCTTTTCACGATGGACGCGCGGTACCACGATGTGGCTGCCTTTGATCAAACGGATACCATACGGTGATTTCAGCTTCAGGCCGTCGTCAAAGAACTGTTTAACCCACGGGCCAGCAGCGTTCACCAGACCTTTGGCGCGCCAGGTGTAGGTTTTGCCGGTATCGATATCTTCGGCTTCCACCATCCACAGGCCAGATTCGCGCCAGGCGCGGGTAACGCGGGTGCGAGTGCGCACTTCGCCACCTTGTTTCACCACTTCCTGGGCATTGAGCACCACCATGCGCGCATCGTCCACCCAGCAGTCGGAATATTCGAATCCGCGCGTGATTTCAGACTTAAGTGCCGAGTCCGCGCCAAAACGCAGACTTTTGCTACCCGGCAGGCTGGTGCGTTTGCCGAGATGGTCATACATAAACAGGCCCATGCGGATCATCCACGCCGGGCGTAAATGCGGGCGGTGCGGCAGACGGAAGCGCATCGGGAACGCAATGTGGGGTGCCATTTTCAGCAGCACTTCACGTTCCGCCAGGGCTTCGCCAACCAGGCGAAATTCGTAGTGTTCCAGGTAGCGCAGGCCACCGTGGATCAGTTTGGAACTGGCAGAGGAGGTTGCACAGGCCAAATCCCGCGCCTCCAGCATTAACACCGACAGTCCGCGTCCTGCAGCGTCCACTGCAATGCCGGCACCGTTGATGCCGCCGCCGATAACGATCAGGTCTTTGGTTTCCACGTCATCTCCTCCGATGTTCGGAATCGTTCTTAAATGTTCGTTTTCGAGCATAATAATAATCGGAAACCAACATTGATGCCAGCGGTTAACCTAATAAAAACATCTTTGCGTGATACAGCTAACATTCCGGCAGGAAAAAAAACACAAAGCCATACTCTCTGTCAGGTTATGGCGCTCGCAACTCAGGGTAAACTAGGGGTTAATTGTGACGATGTGATGAGAGAAACCATGGAAACCTTCGAATGTATTAACGTCCTACAGGCTCAGGAGCATCTGGCACAAGGTGCGCAGCTGGTGGACATCCGCGATCCGCAAAGCTTCTCTCTGGGCCATGCCGCAGGGGCGCAGCACCTGTCGAATGACAACCTTGCCGATTTTATCAGTCAGGCCAATCATGACCTGCCGGTGTTGGTGATGTGCTATCACGGCAATAGCAGCAAAGGTGCCGCGCAGTTCCTGCTGGGACAAGGGTTTAGCGCGGCCTACAGTATTGACGGGGGATTTGACGCCTGGCGTGCGGCGTTTCCGGCTCAGGTAATCACTGGTACGATGTGAGCCTTTAAATAAAGGTACGGAGAGCACCGCATGATGCGCATTACCCAGTTCAATAATCCGCGCATGGCCCAGGCTTTTGTTGACTATATGGCGTCACGTGGCGTCAGGTTAACGATTGAACGCGAAAGCCATTTTGTCATTCTGCTGGAAGATGAAAGCAAGCTGGATATGGTCGAAAACGAACTCGCGCAGTTCGTGCGTGATCCGAACCATCCACGTTATCAGGCCGCCAGCTGGCATACCGGTAGCACGGAAAGTGGGTTGAGATATGAGCGCAGCAATATCTGGGCGAACATTCGCGAACGCGCAGGCCCGCTCACTATGACGATGATGATCGCCTGTGTGGCGGTGTTTATCCTGATGCAGATAGTCGGAGATGAAACCATGCTCGGTTGGCTGGGCTGGCCTGATGGCCCAGCGCAATATTTCCAGGTATGGCGCTGGTTTAGTCACGCACTGCTGCATTTTTCCCTGCTGCATATTTTGTTCAATCTGATGTGGTGGTGGTATCTCGGCGGGGCAGTAGAAAAACGTCTCGGTAGCGGCAAGTTGTTTGTGATCATGCTCATTTCCGCGCTTCTCACCGGCTGGATGCAGGCCAAATTTAGCGGCGTGCTGTTTGGCGGTTTGTCTGGCGTGGTGTATGCGCTGATGGGGTATTGCTGGCTGCGAGGCGAGCGCGATCCCGAAAGTGGTATTTATCTCGAGCGTGGTTTGATGGGTTTCGCTATTGTGTGGTTGATTATTGGCTGGTACGGCGCATTCGGCCTGTCGATTGCCAATGCGGCACACGTTACGGGCTTGCTGGTTGGATTGGCAATGGCGTTTGTCGATACACGCAAAAAAGTGGTGCGCCGTTAATACCAGAAGAAGAAAAACACGGCATCAAGCCGTGAACAGGAGAGAGATGTGAAGCAGACGCAACGTCATGACGCCATTATCGATCTGGTCCGGCGTCAGGGATATGTCAGCACGGAAGAGCTGGTGGATCATTTTGAAGTCAGCCCACAAACCATCAGGCGTGATCTGAACGACCTGGCCGATCAGAACAAAATTCAGCGTCATCACGGCGGTGCAGCACTACCCTCCAGTTCGGAAAACACCGCCTGGCAGGACCGAAAAATGATGTGGTCGGCAGAAAAAGCGCGCATTGCCGAGCGTGTAGCCAGCCAGATCCCCGATGGGGCGACATTATTTATCGATATCGGCACCACGCCAGAGGCGGTAGCGCATGCGTTGCTCAACCATAGCAATTTGCGTGTCGTTACCAACAACCTCAACGTTGCGATGCTGCTGATGGCCAAACCGGATTTCCGCGTCATCATTGCGGGTGGCGAAGTCCGCACCCGCGATGGCGGCATTATGGGGGAAGCCACCCTCGACTTTATCTCCCAGTTCCGTCTTGATTACGGCATTCTCGGCATCAGCGGAATTGATATGGATGGCTCGCTACTGGAGTTTGACTACCATGAGGTTCGCACCAAGCGCGCGATCATCGAAAACTCGCGTTGCGTGATGCTGGTAGTGGATCACTCAAAATTTGGCCGCAATGCCATGGTGAATTTGGGCAACATGAGCCTGATCGATTATCTGTATACTGACCTCACGCCACCTGCCAGCGTGATGAAGGTGATTGAGCAACACGAAGTGCAGCTCGAACTTTGCTAAATCTCCGCAAGGCGGTTTTTTTTCTCTCCCGCCTTGTTTTCCTGTCGCTTTTTTCTCCTGACCCGTCTTTACTTATCCATTCAGGCCAGCATCCGGCCATGCGCTCCCCAATTTCGCTTCACCGTTACCGGACTCGGAAGGGATTGATATGTCGCAACAAAAATTCAATAAAGCGCGTTTTGACGCCGCACTTACCCGCCAGTGGCAATATCTTGGTCTTTCTTCAGCACAACAAATGACGCCGCATCAATGGTGGCAGGCGCTGAGTGCTGCGCTGGCGGAGTTGTTGGCGACGCAACCACCACTGACGCCGCGCAAAGGCCAGCGCCATGTGAATTATCTCTCGATGGAGTTTCTGATTGGCCGTCTGACGGGCAATAACCTGATGAATCTCGGCTGGTACGAAGAGGTACAGTCGGTGCTGGCAGCACATCAGGTTTCGCTGAGCGAGCTGCTGGAGGAAGAAGTCGATCCCGCGCTCGGTAACGGTGGGCTGGGACGTTTAGCCGCCTGCTACATGGATTCAATGGCCACCGTAGGTCAAGCGGCGATGGGGCATGGCCTGAATTATCAATACGGCCTTTTTCGTCAATCCTTTGATGATGGTCAGCAAAAAGAAGCACCGGATGACTGGCAGCGCGACCGTTATCCGTGGTTTCGTCATAACGCGGCGCATGATGTGCAGGTCGGTATCGGCGGCAAAGTCGAGAAAACCGAAAACGGAGGTTGGTACTGGCAGCCTGCTTTCTGGTTGAAGGGAGAAGCCTGGGATCTGCCGGTGGTGGGTTATCGAAATGGCGTGACCTTACCGCTGCGGTTATGGAAAGCGACCAGCGATCACCCGTTTGATCTGACGCTGTTTAATGACGGTAAGTTTCTTCAGTCTGAGCAGCCGGGCATTGAAGCGGCAAAACTGACCAAGGTGCTCTATCCCAACGACAACCATCAGGAAGGTAAACGCCTGCGCCTGATGCAGCAATATTTTCAGTGTGCTTGCGCGGTGGGCGATATTTTGCGGCGACATCATCTGGCCGGACGTTCGGTACACGCGCTGCCGGATTTCGAAGTGATCCAACTGAATGATACCCACCCAACCATCGCGATTCCTGAGATGTTGCGCCTGCTGCTGGATGAACATCAGCTGAGTTGGGATGATGCCTGGCACATCACCAGCCGTATCTTTGCCTATACCAACCATACGCTGATGCCGGAAGCGCTGGAGCGCTGGGACGAGCGCCTGGTACGCAGTTTGCTGCCGCGCCATATGCAGATCATCCGTGAGATTAACCGTCGCCTGAAGAAGCAGGTGCAACGGCAGTGGCCGGATGATGAGGCGGTGTGGCAGAAACTGGCGGTGGTGGCAGACGGTCAGGTACGGATGGCGAATTTGTGTGTGGTGAGTGGTTTCGCCGTCAACGGCGTGGCGGCGCTGCATTCTGAGCTGGTGGTGAAAGATCTGTTCCCGGAATATCACCAACTATGGCCGAAGAAATTCCATAACGTCACCAACGGCATCACCCCGCGCCGTTGGCTACAGCAGTGCAACCCACGGTTGTCGGCGCTGCTCGACGAGACATTGCAGGTGGAATGGGCTAACAATCTTGAGGCGCTGAAAGCGCTGGAGCCGTTTGCCGCCAAAAAAGCCTTCCGTCAGAAGTACCGCAAAATTAAGCAGGCCAACAAACAACAGCTGACGGAGTATATCCGTCAGGTCACCGGCATTCAGGTCAATCCCGAGGCGCTGTTTGACGTGCAGATCAAACGTCTGCACGAATACAAGCGTCAGCACCTCAGCTTGTTGCATATTCTCCATTGTTACCGCCAGCTGCGTGACGATCCGCAAAATCCCGACTTTGTGCCGCGAGTGTTCCTGTTTGGCGCGAAAGCCGCACCGGGTTATTACCTGGCGAAAAATATTATCTATGCCATCAACAAGGTCGCCGCAGTGGTCAATAACGACCCGAAAGTGGGCGACAAGCTGAAGGTTGTGTTCATTCCTGACTACCGCATTACCGCCGCCGAACTGATGATCCCGGCAGCCGATCTCTCTGAACAGATTTCGACTGCCGGCTATGAAGCTTCCGGCACCGGCAATATGAAGCTGGCCCTGAATGGTGCGCTCACCATTGGCACGCTGGATGGTGCCAACGTTGAGATTGCGGCGGAAGTTGGTGAGGAGAATATCTTTATCTTTGGTCACACCGTGGATGAGGTCAAAGCGCTGAAGACCGAAGGTTATCATCCGAAAAAACTGCGTAAGGCCAATAAACACCTCGACGGGCTGCTGAAAGATTTGGAGAAGGGCAAATTCAGTGACGGCGATAAACATGCCTTTGATTTGCTGCTCAATAGCCTGACGAAAAACGGTGATCCCTGGCTGGTGCTGGCTGATTTCGATGCTTACGTCGAGGCACAGCAACGGGTGGAAGCGTTGTGGAAAGATCAGGAAGCCTGGACCAAAGCGACCATCCTCAATACCGCGCGCACCGGGATGTTCAGTTCCGATCGCTCCATCCGTGATTACCAGAAACGCATCTGGCAGGCAAAACGGTAAACCAGTACGTCTGAGCGTAGCGGCGCGATTTATCGCGCTGTTTTCCACGGTTGCTTAATTTTGCGCGATAAATCGCGCTGCTACCGAATGTGCCTTACGCGATTCAGGAGATGCAATGGCGCTAAACAAGCTGGATCAAGCCGCGCAGGCTGCGGGTATCGCGCTGCGCTTTATCAATGCCAAAGGCGAGCCTGAGACCATCAGTGATGAAACCAAGCGGGCGCTGCTGGCGGTGATGGATACGCCTACGGGTAATACGCCACCGCTGCCACCGGTGCAGGTTTTTGCCGGGCGGGTGAAACGCCAGCTGACGCCACAGGGCAGCGGCGAATTCCACTGGCAGCTGATCTCCGAGCAAGGCAAACCCTTTCAGGGCAGTGTACAGGGTGGTGAGCCGCTGACGCTGCCACCCCGGCTGCCGCAGGGCTACCATCAACTGACGTTGCGTAAAGGACGTCAGCAGTGGCAAACCCGCATCATCCTCGCACCACGTCGTTGTTATCTTCCTGCACCATTGGAACAAGGTGAAAAGCGATGGGGCGCGCTGGTTCAGCTCTATACCCTGCGATCCGATCGCAACTGGGGCATGGGAGATTTCGGCGATCTGGCGCGGATGCTGGAGCAGGTAGCGGCACAGGGCGGTGATTTTGTCGGCCTTAATCCGTTGCATGCGCTTTATCCGGCGCAGCCGGAGATGGCCAGTCCCTATAGCCCCACTTCGCGTCGCTGGCTGAATGTGCTGTATATCGATGTCAGTCAACTGGAGGATTTCCAGCAAAGCCGCGCGGCGCAACGCTGGTGGAACAGCGCTAAAACCCGTCGGGTACTGGAGAAAACGCGTGCCAGTGAGTGGGTGGATTACAGCGCAGTGGCGGAGTTGAAAATCCACGCGTTGCGTCTCGCCTGGCAGACATTTCGTCAGCATGATGAACAAGACAGCGCGTTTCAGCAGTTTATTGTGGAAGGTGGTGATCACCTGCGCTATCAGGCGGCATTTGACGGCATTCAGGCGGAATGGCGCACAGAGGCGTGGGGTTGGACTGGCTGGCCGGAAGGCTGGCATAACGCCCGGCTGCCAGAGGTGCAGCAGTGGTGTGCGCAGCATGAAGACGAAATCGCGTTCCGGAGTTGGTTGCAGTGGTTGGCACAACAGCAGTTTGCGCAGTGCTGGCAGCGTAGCCAACAACTGGGGATGTCCATCGGACTCTATCGCGATCTGGCGGTGGGTGTGGCGCAGGGTAGCGCTGAAACCTGGCAGGATCCGCAACTTTATAAGTTAGGTGCGTCTGTGGGGGCACCACCAGACCGCCTTGGCCCACTCGGACAAAACTGGTCGCTGCCGCCGCTCGATCCCCACGTAATGCGCGCGCGCGGCTACCAGCCGTTTATCGACCTGCTGCGAGCCAACATGCGCGATTGTGGCGCATTGCGTATCGATCATGTCATGGGGTTACTACGACTGTGGTGGATCCCTTATGGCGAGACGGCGGATAAAGGGGCGTATGTCGCTTACCCGGTCGAGGATCTGCTGGCGATCCTCGCGCTGGAGAGCCAGCGTCATCGTTGTATGGTGATCGGCGAAGATCTCGGGACGGTGCCGAAAGAGATTGTCAGCCTGCTGCGGCAGAGCGGTATTTTTTCCTGGAAGGTGCTGTGGTTCGAACAGAATCGCGATGGAAGCTATCGCCTGCCGCAGGATTATCCCCGCCAGTCGATTGCCAGCGCCAGCACGCATGACCTGCCTACACTGGCCGGATTCTGGGATGCGGGTGATTTGCTGCTGGGAAATAAGCTTGGGTTGTATCCCGGTGAAAGCGTGTTGCGGTCATTGCAGCAACAACGGGCAATACAAAAACAGGCCTTGCTCGACGCGTTGCATCAGGCGGGTGCGCTACCCAAACGCAGTGGTAAGCAGGCGGCGAAGTTAGCCATGTCGCCAGCGCTTAATCTGGCGATTCACCGTTTTCTGGCGGCGACTGACAGCGCGTTATTGGGCCTGCAACCGGAAGACTGGCTGGGCATGACATCACCGGTCAATGTGCCGGGAACCGTCGAACAATATCCTAACTGGCGTCGGAAAATCAGTGTAACGCTGGAGGTGATGTTTGCGCAGGAAGAAGTGCAGCGTTTGTTAAAGGGGGTCAGCGCCGGGCGCAAAGGGAAATAGTACGCACGGCAGCGTCGGGTCGCTGCCATGCGTTGAGAATCAGTAGTAGGAGTGCTCGCCGCGCTGATGCTCAGTGAGATCGCGCACGCCTTTCAGTTCCGGGAAGGCTGCCAGCAGCTCTTTCTCGATACCGTCTTTCAGCGTCACGTCAATCATCGAACAACCGTTACAGCCGCCGCCAAATTGCAGAATGGCGTAACCGTCATCGGTGATTTCCATCAGTGAAACGCGACCACCGTGGCCTGCCAGCTGCGGGTTGATCTGCGCCTGCAACAGATATTCCACGCGTTCTACCATTGGCGCATCGTCAGAGACTTTACGCATTTTGGCGTTCGGCGCTTTCAGCGTCAGCTGTGAACCCAGGTTGTCGGTGACAAAGTCGATCTCCGCGTCTTCCAGGTAAGGGGCGCTCAGCTCGTCGATATAGGCTGACAGCTTTTCAAACTTCAGCTCGGTATCGGTGGCTTCCACTGCATCGGGTGGGCAGTAAGACACGCCGCACTCGGCGGTTGGTGTACCCGGATTAATCACGAATACGCGAATTTGGGTGCCATCTTCCTGTTTTGACAGAAGTTTTGAGAAGTGCTCTTGGGCAGCATCAGTAATACGGATCATGGCGATTGCTCAATAGTTGACTAATTTAGTTGGTTATAATACGCCCAACGCCGACGCTCTACAAGGTACGGCACAGGCATCCAATCTGTATGCTGGCCGCGCCTGCGGCCTGCAACATGCGGCTGATTTCTGCCACCGTACTGCCGGTGGTCACCACATCGTCGATAAGCAAGATGTGGCGTCCATTTACCGGAATTTCAAGGCGAAACGCGCCGCGCAGGTTCCTTTTACGCGCCGCCGCACTTAGCTTATGCTGCACCGCAGCTTGACGTACGCGGCGTATGCCATCCACGTAATCACACCCCAGCCAACGCGCCAGCGGTTGCGCCAGCAGCGCCGCCTGATTGTAGCCACGTCGCCAGTGGCGGCGCTGATGCAAAGGAACGCTGAGAATGATATCCGGTCGGGGTAGCGCATAGCGTCTCCGCATGGCTAACCACTTTAGCAAAAGCAGCCGCGCCAGCATCACCCTGAGTGCGGTGGCGCGGCAAAACTTCAACTGGTGCACCCAGTGACTAAGTGGGGGCTGATAACCGCTGACACAGATGAGCTGCTGCCACGGCGGTGGTCGTTGCAGGCAGCGCCCACAAATCTGATCGGCGCGGGCGGGCAGACCACAGCGTGGGCAGAGTTCAGGTATTACCGGCAACTGGCGTAAACAACTGCTACACAGGCCGTGGTGCGCCAGTTGTAGCGGCAAACGGCATAGCCAACACAGGGCAGGGATTGATAGCATAGCGACCTCCTTTTCACTTTCAGGATAGTAACTGATGAGTTCGCTTTATTGGCACATCACAGGCACGGGCGATCGCGATCTTGTGCTGTTGCACGGCTGGGGATTGAACGCCGAAGTTTGGCAAAACATCATTCCGCGACTCAGCCCGCATTTTCGTTTGCACCTGGTCGACCTGCCGGGCTTTGGTCGCAGCCAGGGCTTTGCGGCCATGGCACTGCCCGATATGGCGCAACAGTTGGTGGCCCATTTGCCGGAACGCAGCCTGCTTTTGGGCTGGTCGTTGGGTGGCCTGGTCGCCAGCCAATTGGCGCTCAGCGTACCGGAACGCGTCAGCGGGCTGATCAGCGTGGCTTCGTCGCCATGTTTTACCGCCAGTGCGGAATGGCCCGGCATCAAACCGGAGACGCTGCATGGCTTTCAGCAACAATTAAGCAGCGACTTTCAACGTACCGTGGAGCGCTTTCTGGCCTTACAGACGCTGGGAACGGAAAGCGCGCGCCAGGATGCCCGCCAGCTGAAAGAGGTGGTGCTATCGCAGCCGATGCCATCGGTGGCGGTACTGGAAGGAGGACTGGAGATTCTGCGCCACTGTGATTTACGCGCGTCGTTGGATGACCTCCCGCTGCCATTTCTGCGTCTGTATGGCTATCTGGATGGACTGGTGCCACGCCGTATCGCGGCAGAGCTGGATGCACGCTGGCCGCACTCGCCTTCAGTGGTGATGGAGAAAGCGGCCCATGCACCGTTCATTTCCCATCCCGATGAATTTTGTCAGCATATTCTTACCTTTAGCGCTTCTCTGCCACGCTAGCTGGCAATTCTCCCGGAAAGGTCAATACTTTCCGGGTAAGCAAAACGGCTTTACCTCTGAAATGAATCATCTGCTTACATCTCGGAAAATCCAATAATAACTGAGGGCAACAATATGAAAGTCATTAACATGGTTGTGGCGGCAATGGTGATGGGCGCGATTTCGTTTTCGGCACTGGCAGCCAAAGAGGTGACCAAAGAAGAAGTGCAGAAAATGAATCTGGAAAAAATTGGTACGGTGACCACTACGGCAGAAACCACGTCACCGATGGATGCGAAAAAAGAGTTGTCAAAACTTGCAGATGAGAAGGGTGGACAATATTTCCTGGTGATTGCCGGCCGCGAGCATGGCAAATTCAGTGCCGTCGCGGATGTGTATAAATAATTAGCCTTTTAGCCACATAAATTGCCAGGCAGCCAGCCGCACAGGCTGGCTGCCATCAATATTCCCACCACTGATTAAATCGTGAAATTGCCGTGCCTGCGGCAACATCGTCTCAATATCGCGCCCGCTAAGATTAAATACGCACAGCACCGCTTCCTGGCTGTCGGGGTTGTGACGGCGCAGGACCAGCAAGGCGTTATCGCTGTCGAACAACGTCATTGGGTTGTCGGGGTGAAAAACGGGCTGGCGTGTACGCAACTGGATCAGCGCGCTCAGGCGTTCAAACACCTGCTGGCGCAGCGCATTGCCGCCAGTCAGAAACTGTTCCATCTCACGTAAGCTGTACTTCTCACGATTGATGGCGCGGTTATGTCCGGCGGCATGTACCCCTTCGTTGTCGTTACGTGAACCGAGGATGCTTTGAATATAGATAGCGGGCACACCGGGAAAGGCTAACAGAATGGCATGCGCCAGCAGGAAACGGCGTAGCCGCGTGCTGTCATCGTCGTCCTGGCGGTTGAGCGCATCAAGATAGGTGACGTTGATTTCATATGGGCTGGTGGTGCCGTCCGGGTTGTTTTTGTAGGAGACCAGCGCCCCCTCCAGCGCCAGATCGCGCACCAGCGCCACAATTTCCACCTCAGACAAGATGCCACGTGCCGGATTGAGACCGATGCCATCATGCGAGGCGAGAAAGTTGAAGAAGGTGGTATCGCCGCTGCCAATATCCAGCGAACTGGCCCACTGACGCAGCGCACGGCCTGAGCCGGAATGAATGGCATGCAGCACCAGCGGCGGTAGTGAAAACTGATACACCATCTGCGCCTCGTCATGGCCGTCACCAAAGTAACTGATATTGTCTTTGTGCGGCACGTTGGTCTCGGTAACGATCACCGTGCCAGGCGCCACCACATTGGCAATGGCGCGAAACAACTTCACCAACTGATGGGTTTTCGGCAAATGGATGCAGTTGGTGCCCGGCGTTTTCCACATATAGCCCACCGCATCAAGCCGCACGTAGTCGGCACCTTTCTTCAAATAATCAAGCAGCACGTTGACCATACGGATCAGCACTTCAGGATTGGCGAAGTTGAGATCGATTTGGTCGGCGCTGAAGGTCGTCCAGATGTAGCGTGTTACACCATCTGCCATCTCAAATGGTGTCAACAGCGGCGAGGTCCGAGGGCGGGTCACGCCACTGAGATCGGTCGCCGGCGGCATGCTGATAAAAAAGTCATCCCAACCGGGGTCCTGCGCCAGGAAGTGGTGAAACCAGCTACTATGCGCCGACATATGGTTACA
Source organism: Pantoea sp. X-Soil-TKNS-1211 (assembly GCF_059730495.1). NCBI lineage: Bacteria > Pseudomonadati > Pseudomonadota > Gammaproteobacteria > Enterobacterales > Erwiniaceae > Pantoea > Pantoea sp. X-Soil-TKNS-1211. The sequence goes on along the minus strand of NZ_AP035953.1, from coordinate 4,055,911 downwards.
GACAAAATCAAACATCAGGCGCGTGTGGGTGTGCAGCGCCGCTACGTGCTGCCACTCTCCGCAAATGGGGTTGACCTGGTGATAGTCGATAACTGAAAAGCCATCGTCCGAGGAGTAAGGGAAAAAAGGCAACAGATGGACCAGAGAAAAGGTGCCTTGCAGATGTTGCTGATAAAAACGCGAAAAGGTGGCAAGGGTGGGAACATCCGGCTCACGCAACTGGTCAGCGTAGGTAATCAGCACCACATCCTTCTCATCCCAGTGCGGTTTACGCGGAATTTTGACGGTATCACGTGCCGCACGTATGTGGGAAAGCAGACGCTCACGAGCCGCCACAGGGAAGGTGCCTGCATAAATCTCATCAATTAAGCCGTTGATAATATCCATCAGATCGCTGTGCCACGCGGAAGGTCATTTTTTCACACGGATTTTTTCAGCGTAGCTGGAAGGAACGATTTATCAACCTGATGTGCACGGCGACTATACAGCCGCCGTGCATTTTGGGGCAGGAGGTTAGCGTTTTTTGCCGAAAGCGGCGGCCAGCGCATCACCCATCGCGCTATTACCGGCAGGCTGGCTGGCCGGTTTCGCCCGGCCTTTGTTGGCCTGTGCCGGACGTGCCGACTCTTTATTGGCGCTGCGATTGCCACCACCGCGCGCGTTGCTCTCGCCTGGCTGTTCGTCCAGACGCATGGTGAGCGCAATACGCTTACGTTGCAGGTCGACTTCCATCACTTTAACTTTGACGATATCACCGGCTTTCACTACCTGATGCGGATCTTCGACAAACTTATCCGACAGTGAGGAGATGTGAACCAGGCCATCCTGATGCACGCCAATATCGATAAAGGCACCAAAGTTGGTGACGTTCGTCACCGCACCTTCCAGTATCATCCCCGGCAGCAAATCGTTGAGTGTCTCCACCCCTTCGGCAAACTGCGCGGTTTTAAACTCAGGACGTGGGTCACGGCCTGGTTTTTCCAGTTCTTTGATGATGTCGGTGACAGTGGGCAGGCCAAAACGCTCGTCGGTGAAATCACGCGCGCTGAGGTTACGCAAGCTACCCGGATTACCCATCAGTTCACCGAGTGCTTGCTCAGTGGCTGCCAGAATACGCTCAACTACCGGATAAGCTTCCGGGTGAACCGTGGAGGCATCCAGCGCGTTGTCGCCGTGATTGATGCGCAGGAAGCCCGCACATTGTTCAAAGGCTTTGGGGCCGAGACGGCTGACCTTCAACAACTGCTGACGGTTCTGGAAGCGACCATTCTCGTCACGCCAGCTGACGATGTTTTGCGCCATCATGCGCGTCAAACCGGCCACGCGGGTCAGCAGCGCCACCGAGGCGGTGTTGAGATCGACACCCACGGCGTTGACGCAGTCTTCCACCACTGCATCCAGTTTCTTCGCTAACTGGCTCTGGCTGACATCATGCTGGTATTGGCCCACGCCGATGGATTTCGGATCGATCTTCACCAGTTCGGCCAGTGGATCCTGCAAACGGCGGGCGATGGAGACTGCACCACGCAGTGAAACGTCGAGATCCGGGAACTCCAGTGCGGCCAGCTCTGAAGCAGAATAGACCGAGGCTCCAGCTTCGCTGACAATCACTTTCTGTGCTTTGATCTGCGGATATTGTTTCTGCACATCAAGGAAGAAACGTTCGGTTTCACGCGATGCGGTGCCGTTACCAATCGCCACCAGTTCAACCTGATGTTTCGCACACAACGTCGCGACAGCAGTCGCTGCCTTAGCGGTCTGTCCGGTATGCGGATAGATGGTATCGGTCGCGACCAGTTTGCCCGTCGCATCGACCACCGCGACTTTCACGCCGGTACGCAGGCCAGGATCGAGGCCCATCGTGGAGCGCATGCCAGCCGGTGCTGCCATCAGCAGGTCGTGCAGGTTACGGGCAAACACGTTGATGGCTTCATCTTCGGCGCGTTCACGCACCGTGCCCATCAGTTCGGTTTCCAGATGCAGCAACACCTTGATACGCCATGTCCAGCTCACCACTGCTTTACGCCAGCTGTCTGCCGGGGCGTTATTCAGGCGCAGATTCAGATGGCTGGCAATCAGCGTTTCACCGTGACTTTCGCGTGGTGCTTCGTCAAATTGCGGATCGGCATTCAGCGATAATTGCAGCACACCTTCATTGCGGCCACGGAACATCGCCAGAGCACGGTGTGAAGGCACGGTGCTGAGGGCTTCATGATGATCGAAATAGTCGCGGAACTTCGCGCCTTCGTCTTCTTTACCTTCGACCACGCGGGAAACCAGGTGGGCATTTTTCCACAGATAATCACGCACTTTTGCCAGCAGCGTGGCGTCTTCGGCAAAACGCTCCATCAGAATATAGCGAACGCCATCCAGCGCGGCACGTACATCGGCGACGCCTTTGTCGGCATCGACATACCCGGCAGCTAACTGCTCTGGATCGTGCGACGGGTCCTGCCACAGCGTGTCTGCCAGCGGTTCGAGACCTGCTTCGATAGCAATTTGACCACGGGTGCGGCGCTTCGGTTTATACGGCAGGTAAAGGTCTTCCAGCTCGGTTTTGCTGAGGGTGCCATTAATGGCACTGGCGAGATCGGCGGTCAGTTTGCCCTGTTCGTCGATAGATTTCAGAATCGACTGGCGGCGCTCCTCCAGCTCACGCAGATAGCCGAGGCGGCTCTCCAACTGGCGCAGCTGGGTATCGTCCAGTCCGCCGGTGACTTCCTTACGGTAGCGTGCGATAAATGGCACGGTATTCCCTTCGTCAAGCAGGCGGATGGCGGCGTCAACCTGTTCGTCACGCGCCTTCAGCTCACTTGCGATAATCTGGCTCAGTGAATCTTTCATCATCAGTTACTGTCTTGCTTACACGGGGTTAAGAAACAGGGGACAGTTATACGGGCTGAGGCTGAAAATTGCCAGACGATGGCAGGTGAATCCGTCATTTTCTGAATGCAGCACGCAGAACATCGCGCTTACCTTGCTGATGTTGAGCGGGTCGCATATTGTTAGCCTCCACTATGCTAAATCAGACCTGTATCACGAGTTGACGCGATGAAAACCCAACTGATTACCCGCGAGGGCTATAACAAACTGCGTGCTGAGCACGATCATTTGTGGAATGAAAAGCGTCCGGAAATCACCAAAATTGTCTCCTGGGCTGCCAGCCTGGGCGATCGCTCGGAAAATGCTGATTACACCTACAACAAACGCCTGCTGCGACAAATCGACCGCCGGGTGCGGTATCTGCGTAAATGTCTGGCGGAGCTGAAGATCGTTGATTATGCCCCGCAGCAGGAGGGGAAAGTATTTTTTGGTGCCTGGGTTGAGGTGGAGAACGAACAGGGCGAAGTGAAACGCTTTCGAATTGTCGGCCCGGATGAGATCTATGGCGAGGTGAAGGATTACATCTCGATTGATTCCCCGATGGCGCGTGCCTTGATCAAAAAAGAAGTCGATGACGAGGTGACGGTGAATACGCCAGAAGGTCAAAAGATGTGGTTTGTGAACCGTATTGAGTACGTGCAAGACGCGGAAGAAAAAAGAGGCGGAGAATAATAGCTTTTGTAACAAAGCCGGGGGTGACACTTATTCTCCGGTGGCGAAAGGGCTGGTAATAACAGGGAAGGCGCCGCGTTCCTGCCGCGCCTGAAATCAATTACTTAGCAGGCATCGTAGTGGTCGTGGTTGAGGTCGAGGTGTTGGTGCCATGACCGCCGCCGCTCGCGGAGGCTAAGGCGACACCCAGCAATGCGGCAACAGCACCAACCCCGATGGCTTCAGAGGTGCCTTTGGCATTTGAGGAAGCCTGATTACCGGCGGCTTCACCGATGGCAGTTGCGGCCTTAGCTTGAGTGAGGCCCGTCAGGATTAAAATGCTCAGCAGAACAGCGATTTTTTTCATTTTCTGTCTCTCCACATGAACGCAATGACACCCGCTTCGGAAGCAGTGTGGGAGATCGTGTCGGGAGAAGGAGGTGGTTGTTAGTGACTGATTTTTATTGCTTTATTTTACAATGGTCTTTATTTTCCACCCGCGTGGGATTCATCCGAGAACGGAAGCGCAGCGTAATAAACTAACGCCACATTTTATGCTTCCTGATGTTGCTCGATGGGATATTCTCAACAGGAATATCCACAGCCTGAATGCTGTGCGCGGCTGAGCCAGCAACAAAAAGAAAATGCGCTGATTTTTCAGATATCCCGCAAACATATTGATAGGTTGGGCAAAAAGCGCGAAATGGGCCACAATTAAGCAGTGAAATTAAAGATAAGCTGCTGTTTAATATGCTTTGTAACAATTTCGGCTAGAATATAAACCATTAATGACTGTCACTGTAAGGCATCTTTTTTTAACAATAATGGTTCAGGCAATGGCGCCTTTGGGAGTTGAACATGCAAGAGAACTACAAAATTCTGGTCGTCGATGATGATATGCGTTTGCGCGCGTTGCTCGAACGCTATCTCACCGAACAGGGCTTTCAGGTGCGCAGCGTTGCCAACGCCGAGCAAATGGATCGTCTGTTAACCCGCGAATCTTTCCATCTGATGGTCCTTGACCTGATGCTGCCAGGCGAAGATGGCCTGTCAATCTGCCGTCGCCTGCGTAGCCAGAGCAACCCGATGCCGATCATTATGGTTACCGCGAAAGGGGAAGAAGTGGATCGTATCGTCGGGCTGGAAATCGGCGCTGACGATTATATTCCGAAGCCGTTCAACCCGCGTGAACTGCTGGCGCGTATCCGTGCTGTGCTGCGTCGTCAGGCGAATGAACTGCCGGGCGCACCGTCACAGGAAGAAGCGGTGATTGCGTTTGGTAAGTTCAAGTTGAACCTCGGTACGCGTGAAATGTTCCGTGAAGATGAGCCGATGCCGCTCACCAGCGGTGAATTTGCCGTGCTGAAAGCGCTGGTTAGCCATCCGCGTGAACCACTGTCACGCGATAAGCTGATGAACCTGGCGCGTGGTCGTGAATACAGTGCGATGGAACGTTCTATCGACGTGCAGATTTCTCGTCTGCGTCGCATGGTAGAAGAAGATCCGGCACATCCGCGTTACATTCAGACCGTTTGGGGTCTTGGCTACGTCTTCGTTCCGGACGGCAGTAAAGCATGAGGCGATTGCGCTTCTCACCTCGCAGTTCGTTTGCCCGCACCTTGTTATTGATCGTTACCTTGCTGTTCGTCAGCCTGGTAACGACCTATCTGGTGGTGCTCAATTTCGCTATTCTTCCCAGTTTGCAGCAGTTCAACAAAGTCCTCGCTTATGAAGTCCGTATGCTGATGACCGACCGCCTGCAACTGGAGGATGGTACGCAGCTGGAGGTGCCACCGGCCTTCCGGCGTGAAATCTATCGTGAACTGGGCATTTCGCTGTATACCAATGCGGCCGCGGAAGAGAGTGGGTTGCGCTGGGCACAGCATTACGAGTTCCTCAGCGAGCAGATGGCGCAGCAGCTTGGCGGGCCAACGGATGTCCGGGTCGAGGTGAATAAAAACTCCCCGGTTGTATGGCTGAAAACCTGGCTGTCACCCGATATCTGGGTTCGCGTGCCGTTGACCGAAATTCACCAGGGCGATTTTTCACCGCTGTTCCGCTACACGCTGGCGATTATGCTACTGGCGATAGGCGGGGCCTGGCTGTTTATCCGTATTCAGAACCGACCATTGGTTGACCTCGAACATGCGGCCTTGCAGGTGGGGAAAGGCATTATTCCGCCACCGCTGCGCGAATATGGCGCATCCGAAGTCCGTTCGGTGACGCGGGCTTTTAACCAGATGGCCGCGGGCGTGAAGCAATTAGCCGATGACCGCACCCTGTTGATGGCCGGTGTCAGCCACGATCTGCGTACCCCGTTGACGCGTATTCGTCTCGCGACCGAGATGATGAGCGAGGAAGATGGCTATCTGGCGGAGTCGATTAACAAAGATATCGAGGAGTGCAACGCGATTATCGAGCAGTTTATCGATTATCTGCGCACCGGCCAGGAGATGCAGACTGAGCGCGCCGATTTGAATAGCGTGCTGGGTGAGGTGGTCGCAGCGGAAAGCGGCTACGAACGTGAGATTGAGAACGCGGTAATGCCAGAAGAGTTAATGCTGGATATCAACCCGCTGTCGATTAAACGTGCGGTGGCGAATCTGGTGGTGAATGCGGCGCGCTATGGCAATGGCTGGATTAAGGTCAGCAGCGGTCAGGAACTGAATCGCGCCTGGTTCCAGGTGGAGGATGATGGTCCGGGGATTAAGCCGGAGCAGCTACAGCATCTGTTCCAGCCTTTTGTGCGAGGCGACAGTGCGCGTAGCACCAGCGGCACCGGTCTGGGTCTGGCAATTGTGCAACGTATTATTGATGCCCATGACGGCTCACTGGAGATTGGTGTCAGCGAGCGTGGTGGCCTGCGTATTCGTGCCTGGCTGCCGGTGCCGGCAACCGGAACGGTACTGGTCAACAATAATCATAACGCCTGACAGGGCACGAACCGTAGCGGCGCGATTTATCGCGTGCCTTTGACCTTTGCTGTCAACGTGGGCGATAAATCGCGCCGCTACGCGTGCTTTTTACGGCAGTTGTGGCCCAGCCTGCACCAATGCGGCTCCGGCTGCGTTGTCGGTGTATTTTTCAAAGTTGTTGATAAAACGCTGTGCCAGATCCTGTGCCGCTTCCTGCCATGCTGTTGCGCTGGTCCAACTGGTGCGAGGATCGAGCATCGCGTCATTCACCTGTGGCAGGGTGGTGGGCATTTGCAGGTTAAAGATCGGTAGCGTTTGTGTCTGCACATCATCCAGTTCACCCGCCAAAATCGCGTTGATAATGGTGCGCGTGTCCTTCAGCGAAATACGTTTGCCTGTGCCGTTCCAGCCAGTATTCACCAGATAAGCCTGTGCGTCTGCCGCTTCCATTCGCTGCACCAGCACTTCGGCGTACTGTGTTGGATGCAGGGTGAGAAACGCGGCACCAAAGCAGGCTGAGAAGGTTGGTGTCGGCTGGGTTACGCCGCGTTCCGTACCGGCCAGCTTGGCGGTAAAGCCTGAGAGGAAATGATATTGCGTCTGCTCTGGCGTCAGGCGCGAGACGGGTGGCAGCACCCCGAAGGCATCGGCGGTGAGGAAAATCACCCGCTTCGCATGACCTGCTTTGGAAACCGGGCGCACGATGTTCTCGATATGCTCGATTGGATAAGAGACGCGCGTGTTTTCAGTTTTGCTGGCGTCGGCATAATCAACGCTGCCATCACTGCGAACCACCACGTTCTCCAGCAAGGCATCACGGCGAATCGCGTTATAGATCTCCGGCTCGGCCTGGGCAGACAGGTTGATGGTTTTCGCGTAGCAACCCCCTTCAAAGTTGAAGACACCGTCATCATCCCAGCCATGCTCATCGTCGCCGATCAGCTGACGATCCGGATCGGTCGACAGTGTGGTTTTGCCGGTGCCGGAAAGGCCGAAGAACACGGCCACATCGCCGCTTCTACCCATGTTGGCTGAGCAATGCATGGACGCAATACCCTTCAGCGGCAGCAGGTAGTTCATGATGGCAAACAGGCCCTTCTTCATCTCGCCGCCATACCAGGTCCCGCCAATCAGCTGCATGCGTTCGGTCAGATTAAAGGCGACGAAGTTTTCTGAATGCAGCCCTTGGGCTTGCCAGTTCGGGTTGGTGCATTGGGCGGCGTTCATCACTACGAAATCCGGTGTGAACTGTGCCAGTTCGGCGTCACTCGGGCGGATAAACATGTTTTTGACAAAGTGTGCCTGCCACGCCACCTCCATCACGAAACGTACGCTGAGGCGTGTATCCGCATTGGCGCCACAGAATGCATCCACTACAAACAAGCGTTTGCCAGAGAGCTGTGCGGTGACGCATTGCTTCAGCGCCTGCCAGGTTTCGGTGGTGAGGGGTTGGTTGTCGTTTTTGCCTTCGCCCGTGTCGTTCCACCACAGCGTGTCGCGCGTAGTGTCATCGCGCACGATGTATTTGTCCTTCGGAGAACGACCAGTGAAGATACCGGTATCGACAGCGATAGCCCCGCTTTGCGTCAGGATGCCCCGTGCATAACCTTCCAGTTCGGGGCGGGTTTCTTCCTGAAACAGGGTGTCGAAGTCAGGGTTGTACACCACTTCCGTGGTGCCATTGATGCCCAAAGCGGCGAGGTCGTGCGATGTCAGGCCGTTAACGCGCATATGAATGCTCCTCATCGGGGTCGGTTCTATTTTTAATGATGAAAGATAATCCTGCAGGTCGGCCCGTTCAGGGGCAGAGGATGATCGCGCGCAGTGTACTCCAGTTAACCGGTTGGGGAAGATTTGTCAGTCAGAAATGCGACTCAGGGCGCGTTAAGTGGATGGATATACCACTTATGAAACTAAAGTCAGGGAAAAGAAGGTAATTTCTTTGAAAATGAAGGGGATATGAAAGGGCGGCAAGGCCGCCCGATAACGATCAATGTAGTTGATCGCTACTGCCTGTCGGCTTATTACGGATGGCCGCGATATCGACCGCATCGTATACGTAATGCGCACCACAGTAGTCGCAATGCATGTCGATTTCACCGTCTTCTTCGAGGATCTCATCGACTTCTTCAACCGGCAGCGTTTTCAGCACTTCGCCACAGCGTTCACGTGAACAGGTGCATTTGAAACTGACCGTCGTCGGATCGTATACCGTGGCTTCTTCCTGATGATACAGACGCCACAGCACGTCAGTGGCAGGCATCTCGATCAACTCTTCGCTTTTCACCGTTTCGGTCAGGGTTGCCAGATGGTTGAAGTCATCAAGATTTGGCTCTTGAGCCGGCAGCACCTGCAACAGGATCCCGGCCGCACCTTTTTCACTGGTGCGAATAAACAGACGGGTTGGTAACTGCTCGGAGCGCATAAAGTAATCTTCCAGGCAGCCTGCCAGCGTATCTGCCTCCAGACCCACGACGCCCTGATAACGCTCGCCTTTCTCCGGGGAGATGGTGATCACCAGATAACCGTTACCGACCATTTGCTTCAGGCTGCTGCCTGGCGCGATCTCTTCTTTTACGCGTGCCACACCACGCAGTTCCTGGCGGTTGTTACCATTGATCACCGCCAGTGACAACGGGCCATCGCCCTGCAACTGCACGGTGATATCGCCATCGAATTTCAGCGTTGCGGTCAGCAGACTGGTGGCTACCAGCAGTTCGCCCAGTAAGGTTTTCACCGGTTCGGCGTAGTCGTGGTTTTCCACGATGTCACGCCAGGTCTGGGAAACATTCACCAGCTCGCCGCGCACGGCCACATTTTCAAACAGATAACGATGCAGTTGATCTTGAACAGACATAGGTTTTCTCTCGTTGGGGCGCGAGTTATTCATCGCCCGACAATTTAAATTTCATCAGATCGCGGCGCTCTTTCTTGTCCGGGCGACGATCCGGGTGCGGCATACTCAGCGCGTTCATCTTGCGCGCCAGCGCCAGCTTTTCCCGTTTCTCAATGCTGGCAGCCGTTTCAGCATAAAGTCCCTGTGCTTCAGTGGCCGGACGCCGCTGCTCGCTGATGGCGGTAATGATGACGGTGCGTTCATCATTGCCCTGACGTAGCGTCAGTTCCGCTTCCAGCTCCACCAGCTTACTGGGTTTGCTGCGCTGGCCGTTGTAATGCACCTTGCCGCCTTCAATCATCTCGCGGGCGATGGCACGGGTTTTGTAAAAGCGCGCCGCCCACAGCCATTTGTCGAGACGCACGCCTTCACTGTTTTTCTCTTTCATTGCGGCTCCTGATTTAACCGAGCGTTTCCAGCAGCTCCCGATAATCTCGCACCGCTGGATGACGGCTGAAAGATTGGTCCGGGCGGCCTGAGTCCGGATTGCTGACGCCTAAACACCAACCGATGCCCCAGCGCGTAGCGGCATCAAGAATCGGTTCGCTGTCATCAATAAACAGCGTGCGCGCATTGTTGAAGCCGGTTTGTTGCTGTACCGCTTGCCAGAGACGCTGGTCCTCTTTCGGATACCCAAAAGTATGGGTAGAAAGTAATAAATCAAGGTGGGCAGCCAATCCGGTCTGCGCCAGTTTGACGTCCAGATTGTAAGGATGGGCATTGGTCAGCAGAATGGTGCGTTTTCCTGCTGCCCGCAGCGCCTGTAAAAACGGTAACGTATCCTCGCGCATCGCTGCGCGATCGCGCTGTGCGAAGGTCATCGCGCGGATATCCAATGCCAGCTCCTGCGACCAGTAATCCAGACAGTACCAGTTTAGCGTATGCGCAACGGCGTGATACTTTTCCCGGATCAACTGATGGGCTTCGGTCAGCGTGATAGCGCGCTCGCGACTCAGGGTTTCCGGGACGTGTTCCAGCCAGAAATGGCGATCAAAAGCGAGATCGAGCAAGGTGCCGTCCATGTCCAGCAGCACGGTATCGATCCCGGTCCAGTTAAGCGTAATCTGCATGTTTTTCCCCCGCCCTGAAAACAGGGCGACAGGGTAGCACAGAAGGGAAAGGCTCAGAACAGCGAGCGCACGCTCTGCATAGTGCTGAGATTGTGGTTAAAACATTTGTCGTAGTACTGCTGAATCTCGGCCATCCGCAGACGATTGCGGTGGACGCGGCGTAACGCCAGCAGTCCATTAATCAATGCACAACCCGCCAGTACCACCATCAATAATGCGGTGCCAAGATAGCGCCACTGCGCCAGAGCATCCGGTTCATTGTGCAGTGCGATATGGCGAGTGCCATTGGCATCGGTGGTGATGCTGGTAATGATGCCACTAGCGGTGAAGGGGGTGTGCAGCAGCATACCGGACATATGTTGCAGCTCACGCCATTGCGATGGCGCATCCAGATCGAACAAGGGGACGGATGGCTGTGGCTGATTGACCAACTGGCGGCCTTCATCGCTGATGATGAGAAAACCACCCGGCGGTGGGCTATTGAGGTTTTCCGCTGCGCGGCGTGTCTCACGTGAGAAGAAGGTGGAGGTGGCGGTGTTGACGAGGTTTTCCAGCGCTTCGGCACTGACCGGACGCAACAACACGTTCATGCCATTCAGACGGCCGGAATCGGCACGATGAATCAAGGTGTCCCAATCTTTCGCGTTACCGAGATTGACCAGCGCATTTTTCAGGCGCACGCAATCCTGCTGCTGGCTGCACAGGTCCTGAGTTTTCAGCACCAGATCGGAGAAATCATCCAGCAGAATCATGCCCGATTTCTGAATGGCTGAGGCGAGCTGTGGATTGAGTTTCGGATCGGTGTTGGTTTCGGGATGCAACTGGCGTGTGGTGGTGTCGAGCAGCGCGGCAGCTTTATCAATAATATCGGACTGCGGTTGCGGCAGCGGTGATGCGTTATTCCAGTAGATGGCGGAGCAGTCGAACGGCATAAACGCATAGCTGCGATTGCTTTGATAGTTACCGGGTACGGAACACATACCGGTGCCACTGACCTTCAGGCTATCGCCAATGTGCAACGGCATGGCGTTGAGTTTATAGACGTTATTCACTTCCAGGCTTTCGGTGCCTTTGACCCAGGCGAGGCTGAGTTTGATCGGCATGCTGAGGGGTATCCAACTGACCAACATCACCAGCACCAGCAGCGAACCGCAGGCCAGTACCAGATTCTTACGCCAGCGCTGCACCGGGAAATTACGCACTTCGTCCTGTAACGACAGAAAACGTCCCTGACGTACCACCTGGCGGTTCAGGTAAATATCGACATCCGTGACCTGGCCTAAATCGTGCGCCACATAGGGCTGCCAGTGTGACGGATAGACTAAATCGATGATGCCCAGAGAGATATTACTCTGCTCCTGATTTGACTCACCAAACAAGCCCCAGCGTTTCGGAGCACCGCGCAGACAGTGCACGTCACGTAGGCCGTTTTCACCGGGGAAGCGGTACAGGAACCACAGGCTAACGGCGATCATCGCGCTGGCGAGCAGGGCCATCCATATCATCATGCTGCCGGGCAATAGCAGACTGAGGAAGAACAACAAAAAGGCAAAGCAGATGGTCGCGGCTTCTCGAGTGCCGTCGGGGCGTGACAATTGGTATTCTTCAGGCGTCTCTTTACGTACGTGCAGCAGCTCAACGTTTTCGCTCTCTTCTTTGCGAATTGAGGCGTTGGTCGACATGGTTCGCACCAGCGGGGGGAGAGCGGGCTGTTCCACCACGTAATTCACCAGAGAATGACCATTTAGGGAAATGACCAGCGGCATGGTTTGGGTACGGATAAGTTCGACGTAGTTTTCATCGGCGATGTACTGTTCCCACAGCGGCGGCAGATGAACTTCGACGGCATCCAGATAATAGCGCCATTTTTGTGGGTCATCGGTCGATAAACCATAACGGGTGATGGCGCGAGTGACGGGGTAGACGTTGTTGCTTTGTGCGGTCAGCGTCAGGCCTTCCGACTCCTGCTGTTTTTTACCCGCTCGTGTGACGGGTTGCTGGCGCTGTTTGGCCAGGGCGGCAATGTATTTTTCAACAGCTGCACGTTCTTCATCGGTGAGTTTACGGTAGGGCGGATTAATGAACGGCAGAGGTTTCGCCAACGGCGGACGATGCCGCATAGCGTACCAATAACCTATGCCCGCGAGCATGGAGCAAGCCATCACAATGGCTAAAATAATGATAATTGTGCTCATGCTTTGCTCAGTTCAGCCAAAAAACTGCCTTCACGTTAACGATCTGCTCCCGATGAATGATCAATACAGGTCAATTTTGGCGAGCTGATGTCATTCTGACAAGTGAAATGTCAGATAAAATAACGCGCAAAATCATTGAATTAGAAATTATTAGATTATTCCTTATAGGAATGTTATCGGGACTCCACTCAATTAAACATCGGTATTTTCTGAATTTCCCCACTCGTCATTGACTTATTGTGAGAATTTTAATGCAGAAATAACAATATGTTGTTAGTACCCGTTAGCAAATATATGACAGCATAGTTTACCTGTGCTGTTTGTCGCACAATTGTTCAGGCTTCGGTATGCTGTGTCGATGCTGGCATTATCGCATCACAAGGTTGTGCAAAGTTTGAGGCTGATATGAAAACTCCACAGAAAAAACCTGACATCCTCAACGTCGAGACGGTGGCTCGCTCCCGATTATTTACCATTGAAGCTGTCGATCTCGCTTTCAGTAATGGCGCGAAGCGGGTTTATGAACGCATGAAGCCTTCTGAGCGCGAAGCGGTGATGATTGTGCCGATTCTAGGCGATGATGTAATCCTGATTCAGGAATATGCCGTCGGACTGGAAAGTTATGAGCTGGGCTTTCCCAAGGGGCTAATCGATCCCGGCGAAAGCGTGTTTGAAGCGGCGGATCGCGAGTTAAAAGAAGAAGCGGGTTTCGGTGCCACTAAACTGGAAACGCTCGGCAAGCTGACTATGGCTCCCTCTTATTTCTCCAGCAAGATGAATATCGTGGTGGCAGAAGGGTTGTATGAAGAGAGGCTGGAAGGGGATGAGCCAGAGCCGTTGATTGTGCGCCGCTGGCCGCTGAACAATCTGCTGGCGTTACTTGATGAACCCGATTTTCGTGAAGCCCGCAATGTCAGCGCGTTGTTTCTGGTGCGCGAGTGGCTGGTGCAGCAGGGGCGTCTGAGTTATTGATATAGCGCGATAAATCGCGCGGATTTGATCTCACTATCATAAAAAAGCCGGCAATCTTTGCCGGCTTTTTTTATCAGAACAGTTCGTGACTTTGTCCGTTGTCCATGATGGTGGTACCCACGTCATGGACCGAGTATTCCGTCGGCTGTGTGCCGTTGATGAAATACTCCTGACGCGAATTACCGCCGCCATTGGCCAACTTGCCGGTGCTGCGATCAATGGTCACTGTCACCACGCCATCTGGTGGCGTGAGTGGTTGGTCCGGCACGCCATCCAGCGCGATTTTCATATAAGCATCCCACGCTGGTTGCGCACTTTTCGCGCCGCCTTCATAGCCAGAAATCTGATCCGGAATGGCACCTGAAACCGTGGTGCGACCCAGCGCGCGTGAATCATCAAAGCCGATCCAGACGGAGGTCACTACGCCAGGGCCGTAACCGGAGAACCAGGCATCTTTCGAGCTGTTGGTCGTACCGGTTTTACCACCGATGTCGTTACGTTTCAGGTCACGGCTGGCGCGCCAACCTGTACCCATCCAGCCCGGTTCGCCAAAGATATTGGTGTTCAGGGCGCTTTTAATCAGGAACGACAGCGGTGTATTGATCACATGCGGCGCATATTGCTGGTCGCCCGCTGGTTGCGGCTGGGCTGGCACTTGCTCCAGCTCAGGCTGTGGCACCGTCTGGTTTTGCGCCTGATTGGACACCGCAACGTTTTCAACGCTCTCTTCATTCAGCGCGAGCGACTTCTGCGTATCACCGTAAATCACCGGCAGATTGCACTGCGGGCAGGCGATCTTCGGTTTGGCTTCAAATACCGTGGTCCCCTGTTCATTGACAATTTTGGCGATGAAATAGGGATCGATCAGGAAACCGCCGTTCGCCATTACCGAGTAGCCCCGCACCACCTGCATTGGGGTGAACGAAGCCGCACCCAGTGCCAGCGATTCGGTATGCACAATGTTCTGTGCCGGGAAGCCGAAACGTTGTAGATACTGTGCTGCGTAGTCTACACCCATTGCACGCATGGCACGTACCATCACTACGTTTTTCGACTGGCCTAAGCCCTGACGCAGGCGAATAGGGCCGTCATAGGTGGGTGGTGAGTTTTTCGGCCGCCAGTCAGCACCGGCACCGGCATCCCAACGGGAAATCGGTACATCGTTGAGAATCGAGGCCAGTGTCAGGCCACGGTCCATCGCTGCGGTGTAGAGAAACGGTTTAATGTTGGACCCGACCTGGCGCAGGGCCTGGGTTGCGCGGTTAAACATGCTCTGGTTGAAGTCAAATCCACCCACCAGCGCACGAACCGCACCGTCTTCAGGATTGAGCGATACCAGTGCGGAGTTTACTACCGGCACCTGACCCAGCCACCAATCATTGTCAACTTTGCGTACCCAAATCTGCTGACCTGTCTGCAACACCTGCGACACGCTACGCGGCGTGGGGCCTTGCAGCATGTCGGATTTATAGGCGCGCGCCCAGCGCACACCGGCCATCGTCAACGACACGCTGCTGCCATCTTTCAGCATCGCTGTGGCTTCATCGTTGCTCACATTGGTAACGACTGCCGGATTAAGCGGGCCGTAAAGCGGCAGATCTTTCAGCGCGTTCTGAATGCGGGTTTGATCCCAGCTGGCTTCACCCACTTTCCACAACACGTTGGTGGGGCCGCGATAACCGTGGCGCATGTCATATGCCATCACGTTATTGCGTACCGCCTGCTGTGCCGCCTCCTGCAAACGGCGGGTCACCGTGGTGTAAACCTTATAACCATCCTCGTAGGCATTGTCACCGTATCGTTTCACCATTTCCTGACGCACCATCTCACTCAGATACGGCGCAGAAAAGGCAATTTCCGGGCCGTGATAGCTGGCGGCCAGCGGAGCGTTACGGGCGTCGTCGTACTGTTGCTGGGTGATGTACTTCTGGTCCAGCATACGCGACAGCACCACATTACGACGCGCCAGTGCGCGCTGGTGCGAGTAAAGCGGGTTGAAGGTGGACGGCGCTTTCGGCAGACCGGCAATCATCGCCATCTCACTCAGCGATAGCTGATCGACTGACTTACCAAAATAGACCTGTGCGGCCGCACCGACGCCGTAGGCGCGATAACCGAGGTAAATTTTATTGAGATACAGCTCCAGAATTTCATCTTTGCTCAGCAGCTGTTCAATACGAATCGCCAGGAATGCTTCCTTAATCTTACGCATCAGCGTGCGCTCCGGACTAAGGAAGAAGTTACGGGCGAGCTGTTGAGTAATGGTACTCGCACCCTGTGAGGCATGGCCGGATACCAACGCAACGCTGGCAGCACGGAAAATACCAACCGGATCAACGCCATGATGCTCGTAAAAACGGCTATCTTCGGTGGCAATAAACGCTTTGATCAGCTCAGGCGGCATTTGTTGCAGGGTAAGCGGCACACGGCGTTTCTCACCGTACTGGGCGATCAGCTCGCCATCCGCACTGTAAACCTGCATCGGGGTTTGCAGGCGCACATCTTTTAATGTGTTTACGTCGGGCAACTGCGGCTCTATGTATTTGTACAAACCATAAATCGAGCCGGCTCCCAGCAAGATGCAACACACTGCAAGGATTAATAAATACTTTACGAACTTCACCTGAGATTTCCCATCTGTTGTCGTTTGGGCAGTTTATAAACAATCGCGCGGTAGTATAAAGGCAAGCCTGACGCTTTGATATACCCGGCATACTTCAAGTCCCCTGGGGGGCGACTTTTGGGACAGACGCGCAGGTCCCCTGGTGGCTAACCCGAGAGTTTATGCAGTAGCAGCCCTGCGGCGACACAAGATATTTCGGGTATTTACCTCTTACGATAAGGAGATCGCGCGCATGGCTTTTCAGTGCTGGCAAATTGGCCTGGATATTCAGAATGGAAAATTGTGTACGGTGGCGATTCAGCGCCGACGTCAAGGCTGGCAACTCAGGCATTGGCAGCAGCAGGCGCTGCCGGAAGATACGTTAAAAAATGGTGTACTCCAGTCATCACCCGCTTTGTTGGCGGCGCTACGCCAGTGGAGGTGCCAGTTGCCAGGCCGCTATTCATTGCGCGTCGGCTTGCCGCCGCAACTGGTGCTGCAACGCACATTAGCGTTACCGGAAGTCACGCTGCGTGAACCGGCATTAAATCGCTATGTTCAGGCATCGGCACAGCGCTTGTTTCCAGTTGAACCCGCATCGCTGGCGCTGGATTATCGTGCATCCTCCGCATCCTCCGCATCCTCCGCATCAACCCAGCTATGCATCACCGCAGCACGGCGTGAAGTGATTGCGCAGTGGCTCGCTCCCCTCGAGCAGGCTGGTCTGCAACCTGATGTGTTCGAATTAAGCAGTCTCGCACTGGCTCAAGTTGCACGGCGTTTACCTTTGCGTCATCAGCAATTGTTGATTCACTCGTTGAGCGATCACTGGCTGTGGTATCTGGCCGGTGAGATGTGTACCTCAGGGGCATGCACAGAACCTCTCTCGCTGGCACATTTGCGGGAGACATTTCCGCAGATGGAATCAGCGCTGAGTACCACACCGATGGCAGGATTCACCTCTGTTCACCCCTTTTCTCTGCTGCACTATTTGCAGTTACCGCTACCGGATCACGAGGGGGATTTTACCCTGGCACTCGGTTTGGCATTACGTCCGGAGGATGCCTGATGCTGACGGTTAATTTACTTCCCTGGCGTCTCAGGCAATGGCGGCGTCAGCGGCGGCAGAATCTGATGCTGCTGGCGAGTGGTTCAGGTATCTGCCTGCTGATTTTACTGTTGTGTGGCTGGCGAGGATATCTCGTCAGTCAGCAGCAGCAGGCTGAACAACGGCAACTCGCGCAACGAATTAGCGAGCTTGATCAGCAACTGAGTGAGCAACAGAGATTGCTGCGTCAGCGCGATGCGTTATTGCAAACGCAACACCGGCAACAGACGCGTCAGTTACAGCATCTGGCCTGGCAGCAGTTTTGGCAGAAATTACCGCAATTGATGCCGGAAACGCTGTGGCTGAGCCGCATGGAGCGCAGGCAAGGACAACTGGTGCTGGAAGGCATGGCATCCAGTATGGCGGATATAGGTGATTTTCGCCGCCAGTTGGGGAGGCAATCACTGTTTCCGGTGATTCGCCAGGGGAGTGTGCGGCGTCAACCGGATGGCCACTATCGTTTTACATTGCGGGCACAGGTTGCGGAGGTTAACGGTGAATGAAGGACTACAGCGCTGGATGCAACTGGCGCTACCGTGGCGAGCCGCCTTGTTGCTGGGATTGCCACTGTTGGTGTTGATGCTGGGTTGGCTGGTGATGCTGTTGCCGCAACAGCAGGTCAATGCCCGGCAGGAACGCCAACTCATGCAACAGGCGCAGCTTGAAACGCAGCGTCTGCAACAACTCGCTTTGCGCCCGTCCGTTACTGGTTTGCTGGCTGAAATCAACGAGCTGCAACAACCTGCCGCCACCACCAGACAGCTTCTGTTACTCGAAAGCCTGTTGGCCGATCGGGGAACACAACTGGATGCCTGGCAGCCCGAAAGTCAGCCACAGCACGTTGTACTCAAGCTGAACTGGCAGCAATTTACGCCGTTGTTTGCTGAGCTGGGGCGGACGGCGCTGCCGGTGCCGGAACGTTTTCAACTGCAGTCGGAGCTGGGAACACTCATGACGCAGTTGTGGCTGGAGAACAGTGATGCGGAGTAGCGCTCTCCTGTGTTTCCTGCTGTGTAGCCCGGTGGTGCTGGCGCGAGATCCTTTCCAGCCCGTGACACCTGCACTCTGCGAGGCAGCAATAGCCCCGCCGGAAGGATGGCGGTTGCAAGGCATTGTTGGTGTTCCTGATCACTATGTCGCCTGGCTACGTTCACCGCAGGGAAAAAACATCAGGCTGACGGAACAAATGTACTTGCCTCAGTTGCCCTGGCGTGTGCAACAACTGACGGCTCGTTCAATACTTTTGCAGGTGGAGCAAGGCTGTGCACCACAGCATATGCAATTTCGTATAAAAGGAGGTTTTTATGCCACGGATGAAGGTATGGCTGCTGTTGCTACTGTGTCTGATCGCACCACTGCACGCCACTGAGCAGCGATTGAGTCTGGTCTTCGACGATGCACCCGTTGAAAACATTTTGCAGGCGCTGGCAGATTACCAACAAACTAATCTGCTGATTGCTCCGGGTGTTGAAGGGCGTCTTTCGCTGCGCCTGGAGAATGTCGAGTGGCAGCGTGCGCTGACGCTGGTTTCCCGGCTGGCGCGACTGAGTGTCGCTCAGGAGGAGGGGGTGCTACTGGTTTATCCGGAAAGCTGGCAGCAGTGGCAGGCACAAAAAATACAGGCAGAGCGCGAGGAACAACAGCAGCACATCCCATTGACACAACAAACGGTGACTTTCCACTACGCCAATGCCAGTGATGCCTTGCGCAGTTTGCAAGCTGATCGCTCGCTCATGACCCCGCGCGGTAGCGCCACTGTGGATAGCCGCACCAACAGTTTGCTGCTGCGTGACACTCCCCAGGCGTTACAGGAGACGATACGTTGGCTCAGGGCGCTGGACCTGCCGCTGGAGCAGGTCGAGTTGTCAGCCCATATTGTGACCATCAGCGAGGAACATTTGCGCGAGCTGGGGGTGAACTGGGGACTTTCACCGGCGGAAGAGGTGATGCAAACCCTGCGCAATCCTCAACTGGGGATCCCGCTGGCGGTGAGCAACCCCACCTTTCGTATGGGGGTTACGCTAGGTCAGGTGGGAGGAGAGCTGCTTAATCTTGAGTTGAGTGCGCTGGAGCAGGAAAGTCAGATTGAAATCATCGCCAGCCCACGGCTTTTTACCTCACATCAGCAAACCGCCACCATTAAACAAGGTACGGAAATACCCTATGAGGTGAAATCCGGTAACAGCGGCGCGACGGCGATCGAATTCAAAGAAGCAGTGCTGGGTATGGAGGTGACTCCGGTGGTTCTGGGCAACGGGCGCATTCAGTTAAAACTCCGTCTGAGCCAGAATATGCCGGGCCGCAGTATCAACACCGGTGAACATCAAACCTTAAGTATTGATAAGCAGGAAATCGACACCCAGGTCACGTTGCGCGATGGTGAAACCCTGGCGCTGGGCGGTATTTTCCAGCAGCAGCGTTCGCAAAATGAAAATCGCGTGCCCTGGCTGGGGAAACTACCGGTAGTAGGAAATCTTTTTCGCCATCAAACGGATGAGCACAAGAAAAAGGAGTTGGTGATCTTTATTACACCGAGACTGGTCAGGGAAGCAGCGCTTACGACCGGATAAAGAGGAAAATTCGCTCTGTGATGCCAACTGCGTTGACGCAGGACAGGAATTAGCTTACAAGGTTTAGCGATTTTTAAACGGTGTAACGGAACGCGACAAAAAATCTCCCGATGGGCGTCAGTCACAAGCGATACTGACGCCAAATGAACATATACCCTGAGGTCTAAAGGGGTTGCGGAGGTGCGTTACCGTCTCGCGAACCACAGACCGGTCCTGTTAAGAGGTCGCCGGGGGCAATTTATTCGGTTGCCAAACGGCCATGAGTGTTGAGATAATTTTTCGTCTGACTCTTGCTAACGCTCATGAGGTCTCAGTTCCTGTCCCGCCAGCTAAAGCTGAACGCGGGGTATCATCAACGAATTCTTAGTAATACCGACAAAATGGCAGAGAAACGCAATATCTTTCTGGTTGGGCCGATGGGTGCCGGCAAAAGCACTATTGGTCGTCAGTTAGCTCAGCAACTCAATATGGAATTTTTCGATTCCGATCAGGAAATTGAGCGACGTACCGGAGCGGATGTGGGCTGGGTGTTTGACGTTGAAGGCGAAGCGGGTTTCCGCGATCGTGAAGAAAAGATTATCAATGAACTGACCGAGAAGCAGGGCATCGTGCTGGCTACTGGTGGCGGTTCCGTCAAATCCCGAGAAACCCGTAATCGTCTCTCCGCCCGCGGTGTGGTCGTCTACCTCGAAACCACCATCGAAAAGCAACTTGCCCGCACGCAGCGTGATAAAAAGCGCCCGTTGCTGCAGGTTGACTCGCCGCCGCGTGAAGTACTGGAAGCACTGGCTGGCGAACGTAACCCGCTTTATGAAGAGATCGCTGATGTCACTATCCGCACTGACGACCAGAGTGCAAAAGTAGTGGCGAATCAGATCATCAATATGCTGGAAAAAAGTTAATCCAGCGCCTGAGGGCTAAGTCATAGGTATCGGTCATCATGGAGAAGATCACTGTCTCACTCGGGGATCGTAGTTACCCCATCACCATTGCTGCAGGGCTGTTTAACGATCCGGCTTCTTTTTGGCCGCTGAAAGCCGGTGACAATGCCATGCTGGTCACTAACCAGACCCTGGCACCGATCTATTTGCAGAAGTTGTCAGCGCTGCTGGGTGCAGCAGGGGTGAAAGTGGATCAGGTGATCCTGCCTGATGGTGAACAGTATAAAACGTTGGCGGTGATGGACGAGGTGTTTACTGCCTTGTTGCAGAAACCTCATGGCCGCGATACCACGCTGATTGCGCTGGGCGGTGGTGTGATTGGTGACCTCACCGGTTTCGCTGCGGCCAGCTACCAGCGCGGCGTGCGTTTTATTCAGGTACCGACCACATTGCTTTCTCAGGTGGACTCCTCCGTTGGCGGTAAAACCGCCGTTAACCATCCACTCGGCAAAAACATGATAGGCGCGTTTTATCAGCCTGCCTCAGTGGTGGTTGATACCGATTGCCTTGCCACACTGCCGCCGCGTGAACTGGCGTCCGGTCTGGCGGAAGTCATTAAATACGGCATCATTCTTGATGGTGATTTTTTCCAGTGGCTGGAGCAAAATCTTGATGCTCTGCTGGCCCTGGATGAAAAAGCTATGGCTTACTGTATTCGCCGCTGCTGCGAGCTGAAAGCCGAGGTAGTGGCAGCCGATGAACGTGAAACTGGTCTGCGTGCGCTGCTGAATTTGGGCCATACTTTTGGTCATGCCATTGAAGCCCATATGGGTTATGGCAATTGGCTGCATGGTGAAGCGGTGGCGGCTGGCATGGTGATGGCTGCGCGTACTGCTGAGCGTCTTGGTCAGTTCAGTGCAGCGGATACCGACCGTATTATTGCGTTGTTACTGCGTGCCGGTTTACCGGTGCATGGCCCGGAAAGCATGGCGGCTGAAGCGTATTTACCGCATATGATGCGTGATAAAAAAGTACTGGCGGGCGAACTGCGTCTGGTGCTGCCTCTCGCTATTGGTCGCTCTGAAGTGCGTGCAGGCGTAGCACATGATATGGTGCTGGCTGCAATTAACGATTGTCAGAAATCATTATAATACCCGACGGGTAGAGAAAAGAGTGGTGATGCGGCGCGTCGGATGCGTGCCGTTTTACGGAGGAGGCTAAATGGATGAGTTTAAACCGGAAGACGAGTTAAAACCTGATGCCAGTGACCGTCGTCCCACGCGGCCCCGCAAATCGTCGTCTGCGCCAAAAGTAAAAGTACCGGTTTCCCGTCAGCATATGATGATGGGTATCGGGATTCTGGTCCTGTTATTGCTGGTACTGGGTATTGGTTCTGCACTGAACGGCCCGGATGAAAGCAAACCAGCGAATACCGCAGGAAATAACAGCACAGCCCCTGCTTCTGGTGGTGCGGAAAAGAATATTGATCTCTCCGGCTCCACCTCTATGAGCGGCCAGCAGAACGCGACGCCAGCGCCGGAAGGCAGCGCACCTCAGACTGCCGCGACTGACAACGGTTCACAATCCATCTCCATGCCTCCTGTGTCATCGACGCCAACTCAGGCTGCACCGGTTGACACGCCGACGAATCAACAACGCGTGACCTTACCGGGTGATCTCAATACGGCACTGAATAATCAGCAGGGTCAGGTTGATAACGCAGCGCAAGGTGCGCAGGGTAACAGTTCGCTGCCAACCGCACCCGCGACAGTCAGCGGCAGCGGAAAAGCAATTTCCCCGCCGATCGCGCGTGAAGAAAAACCGCGTGCTGGCAGCCAGCGTGAAACCCATACCTCAACGCATAAAACCCCTGCGACTGCTAAGCCAGCAGTACGAGAGAGCAAACCGCAGTCGACAGTCGCGCACAGCACTGCACCGGCCAGCAGCGGTGCCAGCAAGTCGCTGCCTGCGGGTAATTATACGTTGCAGTTGAGCGGGGCATCGAAAGCGGAAAGCCTTAATGCCTGGGCGAAGAAACAAAATCTGAGTGGCTATCACGTGTATAAAACCACCCGTAATGGTCAGCCCTGGTATGTTCTGGTCAGCGGCTCTTATGCCACTCCGGCAGATGCCAAACGCGCGGTATCTTCGTTGCCAGCCGAAGTACGGGCGCAGAATCCGTGGGTGAAACCCCTGAGCCAGGTGAAAAAAGAGAGCGAGTAATCATTGTGGGGTCGCAACACTGTGGCCCCGTTTTAAGCGCAAAGCTGCTGTCGGTATCGCCACAGCCAATAATTAAGATGTAATAACCACGACAGCATGAAAAAAAATCGCGCTTTCCTGAAATGGGCCGGAGGGAAATACCCGCTCCTTGATGACATTCGTCGTCATTTGCCGCAAGGCGACTGCCTGATTGAGCCATTTGTCGGTGCCGGTTCTGTGTTTCTCAACACGGATTACGACCGTTATCACCTGGCGGATATCAATAGTGACTTGATCAACCTGTACAACATCGTCAAAACCCGCACGACAGAGTTTATTGACGATGCTCGAAAGTTATTCACACCGGAAGTTAACAACGCTGAGTTTTACTACGCGCAGCGGGTTACTTTTAACGCCAGCCGTGATGTGTATCAGCGCGCCTTGCTGTTTCTGTATCTCAATCGTCATGGCTATAACGGCTTGTGCCGTTACAATCTGCGCGGTGAGTTTAATGTGCCTTTTGGTCGTTATCGCAAACCTTATTTTCCTGAAGCGGAACTGTTGTGGTTTGCTGAGCGAGCGCAAAAAGCCACTTTTGTCTGCGAATCGTACGATGTTACTCTGAACCGCGCGCATAAAGGCTCGGTGGTGTACTGCGATCCGCCGTACGCGCCATTGTCAGCGACGGCCAACTTTACCGCCTACCATACCAACAGTTTCAGCATGCGCGAGCAGCAGCATCTGGCGGAACTGGCGGCACAGCTGGCAAAAGAGAATCAGATTCCGGTATTGATTTCCAACCACGATACCCTGCTGACGCGTGAGTGGTATCGGAATGCGGTATTACACGTTGTCAAAGCCCGGCGTTCCATCAGCCGAAGCATAAGTGGTCGCACTCAGGTTGACGAACTGCTGGCGCTTTTCCGCTAGCCTGTTTCGTCCGCGACCAACGCATTACGCCAGCTCGCACTGGCGCACAAAATTGGGAGAATCGGATGAAACAATTTTTACTGGCCCCTTCAATCCTGTCTGCTGACTTTGCCCGCCTGGGTGAAGATACCGCCAAAGCGCTGGCGGCAGGCGGCGATGTGGTGCATTTCGATGTGATGGATAACCACTATGTTCCCAATCTGACTATGGGGCCGATGGTGCTGAAAGCATTGCGCGACTACGGCATCACGGCACCCATTGATGTGCACCTGATGGTAAAACCGGTGGATGAACTGATCCCGGCCTTTGCCAAAGCGGGTGCCAGCTACATCACCTTTCACCCCGAAGCCAGCCAGCATGTTGATCGCACGTTGCAACTGATCAAAGAACACGGTTGTAAAGCGGGTCTGGTGTTTAACCCGGCCACCCCGCTCAGCTATCTCGACTATGTGATGGACAAGCTGGATGTCATTCTGCTGATGTCGGTCAACCCTGGTTTTGGCGGCCAGTCTTTCATCCCCGGTACGCTGGATAAACTGCGCCAGACACGTCGTCTCATTGATCAGAGCGGCTATGATATTCGCCTGGAAGTGGATGGTGGCGTAAAGATCGACAACATCGGTCAGATCGCCGCAGCCGGTGCGGACATGTTTGTCGCGGGTTCAGCCATTTTTGGTCACCCCGATTACAAAAAAGTGATCGATGCGATGCGCGGCGAACTGGAGAAAGTTAATGGCTCATTTCACTGATATTCGCGCGCTGGCGTTTGATCTGGATGGTACGCTGGTGGACAGCGCGCCGGGTCTGGCGCAAGCCATCGATCATGCTTTGGGTGATCTGCAATTGCCGCCACCGGGCGTAGCGCTGGCCTCAACCTGGATTGGTAACGGTGCTGACGTGATGATGGCCCGCGCTCTGACCTGGGCGCTGGGGCGTGCACCGCAGGAGAATGAACAGCATGATGCCCGTACGCTGTTCGACAAATATTATGCCGAAACCGTGGAGGCGGGCAGTACGCTGTTCCCCCAGGTAAAAGCCACGCTGGCAAAATTGGCGGAGAAAGGGTTGCCGCTGGCAATTGTTACGAACAAACCGACGCCGTTTGTCGCTCCGCTGTTGGCTTCACTGGGCATTGCCGACTACTTTTCTCTGATTATCGGCGGTGATGATGTGGTGGTGAAAAAACCGCACCCGGCGGCGATTTTCCTCGTACTGGGACGATTTGGTGTGTTGCCGCAGCAATTGCTGTTTGTTGGCGATTCACGCAATGATATCCTCGCAGCCCAGGCAGCAGGCGTACCGAATATTGGCATGACCTTTGGTTACAACTACGGCGAACCCATCGCCAGCAGCCAACCCGATTTAACACTCGACTCTTTTGACGAACTTTTGCCCACACTCGGGCTGTGATTATCAGGACATAAGCATGAGCAAACCCATCGTTTTCAGCGGCGCCCAGCCTTCCGGTGAACTGACCATTGGCAACTACATGGGGGCGCTGCGTCAGTGGGTGCAGATGCAGGATGATTTCCACTGCATTTACTGCATCGTCGATCTGCACGCCATTACCGTTCGTCAGGACCCTGTTGCGCTGCGTAAAGCAACGCTGGATACCCTGGCGCTGTATCTTGCCTGTGGCATCGATCCGAACAAGAGCACCATCTTTGTTCAATCGCACGTGCCAGAGCATACTCAGCTGAGCTGGATCCTCAACTGCTACGCCTACTTTGGCGAGTTGAGCCGCATGACGCAGTTCAAAGACAAATCCGCACGCTATGAAGAGAACATCAACGCCGGTCTGTTTGATTATCCGGTGCTGATGGCGGCCGATATCCTGCTGTATCAGACCAACCAGGTCCCGGTGGGTGAAGATCAGAAGCAGCATCTGGAGCTGAGTCGTGATATCGCCCAGCGTTTCAATGCGCTGTATGGTGACATCTTCAAAGTGCCGGAGCCGTTTATTCCGAAATCGGGTGCTCGCGTGATGTCGCTGCTGGAGCCGACCAAGAAGATGTCGAAGTCCGACGACAACCGCAACAACGTGATCGGCCTGCTGGAAGATCCGAAATCGGTGGTGAAGAAAATCAAACGTGCGGTTACCGACTCCGAAGAACCGCCAGTGGTGCGCTACGACATCAAAGAGAAGGCCGGGGTATCGAACCTGCTGGATATTCTCTCAGGTGTGACGGGTAAACCCGTTTCTGAGCTGGAGCAGGAGTTCGAAGGCAAGATGTACGGCCACCTGAAAGGCGCGGTTGCCGATGCGGTTTCAGGCATGCTGACCGAGTTGCAGGAGCGTTACAACCGCTACCGCAATGACGAAGCGTTCCTCAATCAGGTGATGCGTGATGGTGCGGCTAAAGCCCGTGCGCATGCGCAGGAAACGCTGAAGAAGGTATACGAAGCGGTTGGCTTTGTTGCCCAGCCTTAAGCGCTAACGCAACTAACTTGAAACGGCGGGCCATGATGGTCCGCCGTTTTTGTTTATCAGAACCAGCGCAGTCGGTCGCGTAATTCGACCACGCGACCGACAATAATCAGCGCTGGGCTGGTGAACTGCTGCGCCATCGCTGCCAATTCACCCAGCGTGCCGGTTGCGACGCGCTGCTGTGGGGTGGTGCCATTTTGCACCAGCGCCACCGGCATTTCTGCGTCCATGCCATGCGACATCAGCTGACGCTGAATCTCCGGTGCCTGCGTCAGGCCCATATAAAACACCAACGTCTGTTGCTCAGCGGCCAGTTTCTGCCACTCAATGTCACCATGTTGCTGCAAATGGCCGGTGACAAAACGCACGCTCTGCGCATGATCCCGGTGGGTCAGGGGAATGCCGCTGTAGGCTGCACAGCCCGATGCCGCGGTAATCCCCGGCACCACGCTAAACGGGACGTTATGCTGTGCCAACATCTCCAACTCCTCGCCGCCACGCCCAAAAATAAAGGGATCGCCACCTTTGAGGCGCACCACGCGTTTGCCGCGTTGTGCCTGTTCTAACAGCAACTGATTGATCTCCGACTGCGGAACGCAGTGGTGTCCGGCGCGCTTGCCGACAAAGATACGCTCCGCATCGCGCCGTACCAGGTTCAGTATCGGATCGGATACCAGACGGTCATACACCACCACATCAGCCTGCTGGATATGTTGTAAGCCTTTGAGCGTCAGCAACCCGGCATCGCCGGGTCCGGCACCGACCAGTACCACTTCGCCTTGCTGTGACAGCGGCGCATCAAACAACGTATCGACCAGCGCATCTGCGCGGGGTTGATCCCCATTAGCCAGCGTTTGTGCCAGACGGTCGCTGGCAAAGAAACGTTCCCAAAAATGGCGACGTTGAGCCATGCTGCTAAAACGTTTTTTCACCCGGGCGCGTAATGAACCGGCCAGCGTGGCCAGTTGGCCAAGATGCTGCGGTAACATGGCTTCCAGCTTTTCACGCAGCAGACGGGCCAGCACCGGTGCACGGCCACCGCTCGATACGGCGATCATTAACGGCGAACGGTCCACGATGGAAGGCATGATGGCGCTGGCCTGTTCAGGGGCATCGACCAGATTACAAAAAATCCGCCGGGTTTCAGCGGCTGCGCCCACCTGTCGATTCACCGCATCATCATCGGTGGCGGCAATCACTAGCCAACAGCCTTCCAGCCATGCCTCAGTGAAGGTGCCCTGTAGAAGTAACACTTTCCCTTGTTGCTCCCATTGCAAGAAAGCAGGGGAGAAATCCAGCGCACCAACGTGCAGGTCAGCACCGGCTTCCAGCAACAAACGTGCTTTACGTTCCGCGACATCACCGCCGCCGACTAATAAACAACGTTTGCCCTGAAGACGGCAAAACAGGGGAAAGTAGTCCATAGCTCATCCTAAAAAAGACCGCCATGATCCGTCGCGACGGATCATGGCGAAAAATATTATGCAGATTTAAGTTCGCTGCTCTGGGTTGCCGCCCGTGGTCGCTGTGCCTGCGGCGTGGCGTACCAGTAACCGAGGCCCATTAACACCATGCCGGAGAACATATTACCCAGCGTCACCCACAGCAGGTTGTGACCAATGCCCGCTAACGTCAGGTCGGCATTATGCTGACCAAACCACGACAAGGCAAAGAGTGTCATATTGGCAACAGAGTGTTCATAGCCAGAGGCGATAAACGCCAGCAGACACCACCAGATAGCGAGGAACTTCGCGGTTCCTTCGGTGCGCACTGCCATCCAAATCGCCAGGCAAACCAGCCAGTTACACAACGCGCCTTTGAAGAACAGCGCGCTGGCCGTTTGGGTGGTTTTCGCCAGCGCGGCACTGTGGACCAGTGAGCCAGCATTGGGCAGTAGCGCACCCGCCGCGTAATAATAAATCAGCGCTACAGCAACGGAACCGATCAGATTGCCCAGCCAGGTCTGCGGCAGAATACACCACATCTGACCGGCGTGAATGCTGCCTGCTTTGACGCCAATGGTGAGGAACATGGTGTGGCCGGTAAACAATTCCGAACCGGCGATGATCACCAACGTTAGTGCGAGTCCAAAAGTCGAGCCCATAATCAGCGGACGGTATGCCGGGTCGGCGAGGTTGCCCAGGGTGAAGATCAGGATAATCGCCAGCCCGACATATGCCCCCGCCATTGCTGAACTGATCCAGAAAGCCAGTGGACTGTGTTGAGCGGTGCGAGCAATGCGCGCCGCATTGGCGGCGCATTTATCCAGGGTGTCAGTAAACATAGTAATATCTCAAAAAGTAAAAGAATTTTTTCAAACGCACACTTCAACCCGGTCGTGGCTGATGCGAACCGGATAGCTCGCCACCGATCGTGTTTCATCCTCAAAGCACTGGCCGTCGCTCAGGCGGAAGCGTTGTTTTTTCAGCGGGCTGGCAACCCACAGCGCTTGCTGGTGTTCGGCAATAATGCCGCGCGACAGCACGCTGGCTTCGGCAAAGGGATCAATATTGCTCAGGGCGAACAGCTGTTCATCATCTCGCGGACGAAAGATGGCGATTTGTTGCCCTTGCACCAGCGCACACACGCCAGTGGCGGGCAGAATCTGGTTCAATTCACATACGGAATGCCACTGACTCATGCGTTGGTCTCCTCAATCAGGGTGACGGCAATACGCTCAGCAGGACGCGCCGGGCGATGTTGTTCGCGTAGGTTGATGTTCTGTACCAACGGGTCGCGCTGGCTGCTGTTGATAAAGGTAGAGAAATGCGCCTGTTGCTGCGGATCCTTGATCGTTGCTGCCCATTCGCATTCCGCCAGGCTGCGCAAACGGGTCAGTTCGTTCTCCAGTTGGCTGTTCAGACCGAGTTTGTCATCGACGATGACGCTGCGCAGATAATCAATACCGCCTTCCATATTCTCCAGCCAAACTGAGGTGCGTTGCAGGCGGTCGCCAGTGCGGATGTAGAACATCATGAAACGGTCGAGATAGCGCAGCAGGGTGTCGTTATCAAGATCGGCGGCCAGCAGGTCGGCATGGCGTGGTTTCATACCGCCATTGCCGCATACGTACAGATTCCAACCCTTTTCCGTGGCAATCACGCCAACGTCTTTGCCCTGGGCTTCGGCGCATTCGCGGGTACATCCAGAGACGCCAAACTTCATTTTGTGTGGGGTACGGATACCTTTGTAGCGGTTTTCCAGTTCGATGCCGAAGCCAAGGCTGTCACCGACGCCGTAGCGGCACCAGGTGCTGCCGACGCAGGTTTTCGCCATACGCAACGCTTTGGCGTAAGCCTGGCCAGTTTCAAACCCGGCAGCAATCAGTTGTGCCCAGATGGCGGGCAGGTCGTCGCGCTGCGCGCCAAACAAGCCAATGCGCTGCGAGCCGGTGATCTTGGTGTAGAGATGGTATTGGCGTGCGACTTTGCCTATCGCCATCAGCCCTTCCGGGCTAATTTCACCCCCTGCGGAGCGCGGGATCACCGAGTAGGTGCCGTCTTTCTGGATATTGCCGAGGAACAGGTCGTTGCTGTCCTGCAATGGGGTAAGCTGCGGTTTAAGGATGTGTTCATTCCAGCAGGAGGCCAGCAACGAACCGACAGTGGGTTTACACACTTCACAACCGTAACCCTGGCCGTATTTCGCCAGCAGCGCGTCAAACGAGGTAATCCCCTCAACGCGAATCAGGTGGTACAGCTCCTGACGTGAGTAAGGGAAGTGGGTGCACAGATGGTTTTTCACCTCGATGCCCTGACGGCTTAGCTCCGCATTCAGCACTTGGGTGATCAGCGGAATACAGCCACCACAGCCTGTGCCTGCACGGGTTGCGGTCTTCAGCGCTGCTACGGTGTGACAACCATTTTTCACGGCGCTGACGATATCGCCTTTGCTGACGTCAAAGCAGGAACAAATCTGCGCGCTGTCCGGCAGCGCATCGACACCGATCGCCGGTTTTTCACCGCTGCTGGCGGGCAGAATCAGCAGTTCGGGATGTTCCGGCAGGGGGATGCGATTCAGCACCAGTTGCAGCAGATTACCGTAGTCACTGGTGTCGCCCACCAGCACCGCGCCGAGCAGCGTTTTGTTGTCTTCGCTAACAATCAGGCGCTTATAAATTGATTGCTGTTCATCGAGCCAGACATAGCTGCGTGCACCAGGCGTGCGACCATGCGCATCGCCAATGCCGCCGACATCCACGCCCAACAGCTTGAGTTTGGCGCTCATATCGGCACCGGTGAAGGTATTGTCGCGACCCAGTAAGGTATCACTGGCAACCTGCGCCATTTTGTAGCCCGGCGCGACCAAACCAAATGTTCGATTCTGCCAGGCGGCACATTCGCCGATGGCAAAGATGGCGGGATCGCTGGTCTGACAGCGATCGTCAATGGCGACACCGCCACGTGGACCGAGTTGCAGGCCACACTGTTTCGCCAACTGGTCCTGCGGGCGAATTCCGGTGGAGAACACAATGAAATCGACGTCCAGCGCGCTATCATCCTGGAATTGCAGCGTTTTCCCTCCATGACTGTGGTGGACAATTTCGCGGGTATTTTTACTGGTGTGAACCTGCACCCCTAGCTGTTCAATCTTACGGCGCAACTGTTCGCCGCCCTGGCGATCCAGCTGTTCTGCCATCAGCACCGGTGCGAACTCGATCACATGGGTTTCAATACCGAGATTTTTCAATGCACCTGCTGCTTCCAGGCCGAGCAGGCCACCGCCAATCACCGCGCCGCGCTTGCTACGGCGTGCGCAGGCTTCAATCGCGTTCAGGTCTTCAATGGTTCGATAGGCAAAACAATTGCTGCCTTGCGCACCCAGAATTGGCGGAATCCACGGATACGAGCCAGTAGAGAAAATGAGGGTGTCGTAGTGCACCACTCGGCCAGCACTGGAATGAATCAGTTTTTCTTCGCGGTTTATCGTGATAGCGCGTTCGCCCAACAGCAGGTCGACCTGATGTTTTTCGTAATAGCCTTCACGAACCAAAGAGAGTTCTTCCACAGTGTGGTGGGAAAAATACGCAGACAGGTGGACACGGTCATAGGCGACACGGGGTTCTTCACAGAAAACCGTGATCGCAAACTGGCCAGGTTCGGCCTTATCGATTAATTCTTCTATGTAACGGTGGCCGACCATGCCGTTGCCAATAATGACGACGTTATGTTTGCTCATGCTTGCCTCAAAATCAAAATATCTGCAACTACCTTATCGCGTGCGCAGGAGTGCTTATTGATGCATATCAAATGCACTTTTATATACCCATTAAGAGGTATGTAACTGATTTTGAACAGATTCGCAGTGGCACGATTTATCGCGCTCTTTTCAGGCAGTTGCATCGGCCGCTAATACGTCTGTGCAAGAGAAAGGTAATGACGCTATTTTAAGGTGTTGCGTTTCAACAGGAGAAAGGCATGGCTAAGACGTCGCTGAAATGGATCAACAACCTGCGCTTATCCGGCCAGCAGGGGTTGTGGCAAATTGAAATCGGAGAGGGAAAAATTTCCCGTATCGTTCCCCAGTCAGCCGAGTGCAGTGTGCAGGAAGGTGTGCTGGATGCGGAAGGCGGGCTGGCATGCGCTCCATTTATTGAACCGCATATTCATCTTGATACCACGCAAACTGCCGGTGAGCCGGCATGGAATCAATCCGGCACGCTGTTTGAAGGTATCGAACGCTGGGCCGAGCGCAAGGCGCTACTCAGCCATGATGATGTAAAACAGCGCGCGAAGCAGACGCTGAAATGGCAAATTGCCAACGGTATTCAGCATGTGCGTACCCATGTGGATGTCTCGGACCCTACGCTGACTGCACTTAAAGCCATGCTGGAAGTGAAAGCGGAGATGGCGCCGTGGATTGATATCCAGATTGTCGCCTTTCCACAAGAAGGTATCCTCTCTTATCCCAACGGAGAAGCTCTGCTGGAAGAGGCTCTGCGCCTCGGTGCAGATGTGGTGGGGGCGATTCCCCATTACGAATTTACCCGCGAGTATGGCGTTGAGTCATTGCATAAGGCCTTCGCGCTGGCGAATCGCTACGACCGCCTGGTGGATGTGCATTGCGATGAAATCGATGACGAGCAATCGCGCTTTGTGGAAACTGTGGCGGCGCTGGCCCATCGCGATGGGATGGGGCCCAGAGTGACCGCCAGCCATACGACGGCGATGCATTCTTATAACAACGCCTACACCTCAAGGCTGTTCCGTTTACTGCGCCTGTCTGAAATCAACTTTGTTGCCAATCCGCTGGTCAATATTCATTTGCAAGGTCGTTTTGACAGCTATCCGAAGCGGCGTGGCATTACCCGGGTGAAGGAGCTGCTGGAAGCTAATATCAACGTCTGTTTTGGTCACGATGATGTGTTTGACCCCTGGTATCCGCTTGGCACCGCCAGCATGTTGCAGGTACTACATATGGGGCTGCATGTCTGCCAGTTAATGGGTTATGAGCAGATTGATGCGGGTTTGCAATTAATCACCACCCATAGCGCTAAAACCATGCAACTTACCGGTTATGGTCTTGAGCCGGGTAACGATGCCAGCCTGATTATCCTGCCAGCAGAAAGCGGGTTTGATGCGGTACGGCGTCAGGTGCCGGTGCGTTATTCGTTGCGTAAAGGCGAGCTGGTGGCGGCAACTTTGCCTGCGAGCAGTGAGATCTATCTGGAGGAAACGGAAGCGGTGACTTTTCGGCGTTGAGAAGCAGGGCGGACTGGCGTCCGCCCACGCAGGTTAGTGCGTAATATGGCCGTGCTGGCGATGTTTAGTGACAAAGCCAAGCAGCACACACATTACAAACACCACGGCGTATAAGCCGTTGGCGGTTGCCAGTGCGGCATGCGCACCGCCTTTCGCCACTATCGGACCGGTGACCACAAAGGTCAACATGGTACCCACGGTGCCGCAGGTCAGGATAAAGTTGACCAGTTTCGGGGATGATGCCTTAGTTTGCAGTGAACCCAGGGTGATGATAGTGGTGTAGATGGCGCTGGAGCTGAAGCCGAGCGTCATAATGATCCAGTGCAACATATTGGCGTCGTTGGTGCTGACAAACCAGTACATCAGCACGGTGGCAATCGCCGCCAACACCATCAGGATGCGTTGCAGATCGAAGAAGCGCAGCAGGAAGCTGAACACCCACATACCGACCATATAGGCAGTCCAGAAGTTACCCACCAACTGACCGGCAGCAGCGATATCCATGCCCATGGTCTTGGTGGCGTATTCCGGCACCCAGGAGATAAACCCGAGCTGACCGAGGATGTAGCACAGCGCTGCAATCGACAGAAACAGCACGCCGATACCCCATTTCTCTTTTTCCGCCGCCTGTGTTTCGGTGTTGTTTTTCAAAACCGGGAACTCAACGCACAGTGCCAGCACAAAGATAGCGATATAAATAATGCCAATGCAGGCATAGACCCAGTACCACGGCAGGGCGCGTGCCAGCAGGATACCGGCGATAATGGGGAACACGGTTCCGGCCATGCTGAAGAACGAGTCGGTAAACAGCAGGCGTGAACCGCGCTGGCGACCATCATACAGATGGGTGATCAGGAAGGTGCCTATCGACATGGTAATACCGCTCACCACGCCGAGCACAAACATGCACAGCGAGAACACCGACAGATTATGGCTGGTCATCAGGCCAAATACCGCCAGCACCATCAGCACGAAGCCAAAAATCAGCTGGCGTTTTAACGGCACAATCACCATCAACCAGGCGTTGAGAAATACTGCGACCAGAATGCCGGTATTGAGAAAGGTGAAGGTGTTGCTCATTTCTGAGATTGGCAGCTGGAAATACTGTGCAATATTGTCCAGTACCATCCCGGTCACAATGACCAATGCGCCAGTCAGCGCATAGGAGAAAAAGCTGATCCAGGTAAGGCCAATACGATTACGGTTTGTCATGTGGGGGACCTGTTTTGAGCACCGAAGTTGGCAAAAAGTGTCATGAATTGTAAATGCAACCGTGATCTTAATAAACAAAGAGTGAAATAAGGTTATCAGATTTCATTAATAGTGTGATTTACGTCACGCAAATGATTGCGTAACGTCGTTTTACGGTCATTTGCCACCGCCGCGTAAATATAGGTAAAACGCTGGCTCTTGTATTACATGCTCTTTACAATCAATCTCGTTTTGAGCTTGCACTTCATGGTAAGGAATCTTTCATGTTTAAACGTACTTTGACAGCGGCCGTTGCCCTGTTAGCGCTCTCATCTGTTTCCGCTTCTGCTCTGGCGGCGAAAGGCGATACTCATATTCTGCTCACCACTTCTGCGGGCAATATCGAACTCGAACTGAATGACCAGAAAGCCCCGGTTTCGGTGAAAAACTTCGTCGATTACGTCAATAATGGTTTCTACAACAACACCATTTTCCATCGCGTGATCCCTGGCTTCATGGTGCAGGGCGGTGGTTTCACCACGGATATGCAGCAGAAGCAAACCAACGCACCGATCAAAAACGAGGCGGATAACGGCCTGCGTAACCTGCGTGGCACCATCGCCATGGCGCGAACCGCCGAGAAAGACAGTGCGACCAGCCAGTTCTTTATCAACGTCACTGACAACGCTTTCCTTGATCACGGCCAGCGTGATTTTGGTTATGCGGTATTTGGTAAAGTTGTGAAAGGAATGGATGTGGCCGATAAGATTGCGCAGGTACCGACCAAAGATGTGGGTCCGTACCAGAATGTGCCGTCAAAACCGATTGTTATCCTCTCCGCTAAAGTTTTGCCCTGATTTATCTGCGCGCCATTTCGCGATGGCGCGACCTCCCTCTCTCCGGCAGAGCGAATATTTGCTGCTTATACTTAGGGCAAATTGCTTGCCGGAGGCTCTATGACCAGCAAACTGACCGACAAACAGAAAGCCACGCTGTGGCAACAGCGCCGTGCTGCCAGCTACCAGGCCAGCTGCCGTCTGGCAGGCTATACACTGAGCGAACCGGCCATCACGCTTGAACAAGCCGGTGAGCGGCTGACCTCGCTAAGGAGGCAATATGGCGGATAATACTTTGGCGGTACGCGATCCCTACCTGTGGCATAACGACAGCGTGCTGAAAAATCGTCTGGATATTCACGACAGCGTCCAACTGCGTAAAGCCGAGCTGGCATTCAGCGCTGCACGGCTTGGCACGCTGGAGCTGGGGCCGCGGCGCACCGGCATGCCGTGGTTGTGTCATATTCATCGCACCCTGTTTCAGGATCTCTACAGCTGGGCTGGTGATCTGCGCACGGTAGATATCTGGAGCGATGAGACGCCGTATTGCCACTGCGCGTACATTGAGAAAGAGGGGAATAACCTGATGAGCGCGCTGGCAGAGGAAGAGGGGCTGGCCCATCTGGCGCAGGATGAATTTGTTGCGCGTCTGGCACATTACTATTGCGAGATTTACGTGCTGCATCCGTTCCGTGCCGGGAATGGTCGTGCGCAACGCATCTTCTTCGAGCAACTGGCGCTGCATGCTGGTTATTTGCTGACGTGGGATAAACTGGATCGTGATAGCTGGCGAGAGGCAATCCGCGAGGCGGTCAGCGGCGATTTAACCCTGCTGAGTGCGCAGTTTGCAAAAGTGGTAAGCCCCGCCCGGTAAAATGCGTAGAATAGCGGCGGTTTGACCTGCCTGAGGGCGCTATGCTGCTGCTAATCGATAATTACGACTCCTTCACCTGGAATCTCTACCAATACTTTTGCCAATTGGGCGCTGACGTCAAGGTGGTGCGCAACGATGCCATCACCCTCGACGAAATGGAGGCGTTGCCGCTCACGCATCTGGTGATTTCACCGGGTCCCTGTACGCCGGATCAATCTGGCATCTCGCTGGCAGCCATTCGCCACTTTGCTGGCCGTTTACCGATTCTTGGTGTGTGCCTCGGCCATCAGGCGATTGCCCAGGCGTATGGCGCGCAGGTGGTGCGCGCGCGTCAGGTGATGCATGGCAAAACGTCGGCAATTCAGCACAACGACCGTGGCGTATTTCACGGACTCAATAATCCGCTCAACGTCACCCGCTATCATTCGCTGATTGTGGCGCGCGCTACCCTGCCTGATGAGTTCGAGATCACCGCCTGGAGCCTGCGTGATGGCGAGCCGGACGAGATCATGGGATTCCGCCATAAAACGCTGCCGCTGGAAGGGGTGCAATTTCACCCGGAAAGTATCCTCAGCGAGCAGGGGCATCAGCTGCTGGCGAATTTCCTGAAGACTTAAGTTGTGTTTGCCTTTGTGTGATTTTTTATGCATATTTTGTGATTATAATTTCACGTCAGCTCAACAAGTAATCCGATGAGGTAGGCAATGGCAGCAGAAAAGCTAGCGGTAACCCGGGAAACGTTCGATAACGTTATTTTGCCTGTTTATGCACCCGCGCAGTTTGTGCCGGTGAAAGGCAAAGGTAGCCGAGTCTGGGATCAGCAGGGCAAAGAATATATCGATTTCTCTGGCGGCATCGCGGTGACTGCGCTGGGCCATTGTCATCCGGCGCTGGTGGAGACGTTGAAAACCCAGGGTGAAACCCTGTGGCACACCAGCAACGTGTTCACCAATGAACCGGCGTTACGCCTGGCGAGCAAACTGATTGCCGCGACCTTTGCTGAGCGCGTGTTCTTTGGCAACTCTGGTGCTGAAGCCAACGAAGCCGCGTTTAAGCTGGCACGTTACTACGCCTGCAAAAAACACAGCCCGTTCAAAAGCAAAATCATCGCCTTCCATAACGCCTTCCACGGACGCACCTTGTTCACCGTGTCGGTTGGCGGTCAGCCGAAATACTCCGACGGCTTTGGCCCGAAACCGGCTGATATCGTGCATGTTCCCTTTAACGATCTGGCGGCGGTAAAAGCGGTGATCGACGATCACACCTGCGCTATCGTGGTTGAGCCGATTCAGGGCGAAGGCGGTGTGATGCCTGCTACGCCGGAGTTTATGCAGGGTCTGCGCGCTTTGTGTGATGAGCACAACGCGCTGTTGGTATTGGATGAAGTGCAGAGCGGCATGGGCCGTAGCGGCAAGTTGTTTGCCTATGAACATTACGGCATCACCCCGGATATCATCACCACGGCGAAGGCGCTGGGCGGCGGTTTCCCGGTGAGCGCGATGCTGACCACCAATGAAATCGCCTCGGTGATGGCACCAGGCGTACATGGCACCACCTACGGCGGTAACCCGCTGGCCTGTGCGATTGCCGAAACTGCCCTCGATATCATCAACACCCCTGAAGTGCTGGAAGGTGTTGAGTCACGTCGTCAGCAGTTTGTCGAGGCGTTGAAAGCGCTGGACAGCAAATTTGACCTGTTCACAGATATTCGTGGCAAAGGTTTGTTGATTGGTGCAGCGCTGAAGCCGCAGCATGCCAGCAAGGCGCGCGATATTCTGCATGCCGCTGCCGCCGAAGGTCTGATGATCCTGACTGCTGGCAACGAGGTGATCCGTTTTGTGCCGTCACTGGTGATTGAACCGACCGATATCGCAGAGGGTATGGCGCGGTTCGCGGTAGCCATCGAGAAGGTGTTGGCGGCGTAACTCAGTTTTTCACCCGTAGTCCGGTCAGCCAGCGGCCATGATGCGGTCGCTGGCTCCATGCCAGAGAAGAGATGGTGTGCATCACGTTCAGATGTTGCAGAATGCGCTTCACGTGCTGCTCGACAATCGTCACCGCCCCCTCATTGATGTTTTCCGGCGCTTCCAGAATATTGCTGTCGTTAGCGGGGCCGTCATGCTCCAACCGCTGCTGGCAGCGCTGTAACGCGATTTCACAGGATTGCAGATAACGTTCCGCCAGCTTGGGTGTCAGCATGGTATGCTCGCGCGCCAGGATGGTCATGGCGTTGATATGTTCGACGATAAACTGGCTGTGCGTCACCCACAGCCGCATATCCTTCAGATACTGGGAGTTAAAACCTGGCTCGGTCATCGCCTGATTTAGCGAGTTAAACATCGCGTTATGCGCTTGGTTGACATTGATACGTTGATAGGCCAGCTTCTCCGGTGATTGCTCCGGTCCAAGCAATAGCTGCATGGCTTCCTGATCGGCTTCCAGCGCATCGTGTGCGTTCTTACGCAGCAACCCGCTTTGCCACTGTGGCCACAGCCAAATCATGCCGCCAAAGGCAATCAGACACCCCATCAGCGTATCCAGCATGCGCGGCAGCAGAAATTGTGCTCCATTGAGCGACAACAACTGGAGCGAATACACCGCAGTTACCGTGAAACCAATCATCGACCAGCCGTAATATTTGCGCGTCACCAGATAGCTGGCGAGGGTGATCGCCAGCATAAACAACAGGGTGATGGTTTCCGGCACGGCAAGCCGCAACGAGGCGGCAGCAATCAACAATCCGGCAAAGGTGCCGAGCGCACGGTGTTGAATCCTCACCCGCGTGGCGCTGTAGCCATTCTGGCTGACGAACATGGTGGTCATCAGAATCCAGTAAGGTTTGGGGATATTGAAGAACAGCGCCAGCGAGCTACCAAACATCAGCATCACGGCAAAACGTGCAGCGGTGCGTAAGGCGGGTGATTTCAGCGACAGATAGCTGCGCAACGCCGGAAAAAATGGCAGACGCCGTTGGCGGTCGGCCATCAGATCACGGGTATACAGCGGTTTCTGGGTGCGCAACACGCGCGCAATGCGGCTGAAGTGATACAGACAGAAGTTACCCACCGGATTATCCGGGTGCTGGCGGGCAATTTTTTCCAGCGCCCCCAGCTGCTTATCCATTTGAAACCGTTCCGGCAATTGGTGATACAGAATGGCATCAGCCAGCAGGCGCAGACGAGCCGAGATGACTTTGGCATTCCAGCGAATCACCGCCTCGGCATGGCTCTGTTCCACCAGCTTTTGCACTTCTTCCGGCTGATGCAGGCTGACGGAGATGTGTTCTTGCAAATCGAGCGCCACCTGAAAGGCGCGCGTCAGGCGTTTATGGCTGTTATCACGGCTGGCCGACAACATATGCATCTGCTGATAACAGGTGGTGATCAGATCGACCGCTTTCTGCTGGCGTGCCAGCAGCGGCGGCAATGCTTTCTCCGGGTCAGTCAGCTGCGTCAGCAGGGTATACTTGGCATCGCAATAATCCGCCAGCTCACGGTACAGCAGGCTTAGCGACTCGCGCATTGGCTGCTCTTTCCACAGCCAAAACCAGAACCAGTTAAACAGCCCGTACCACAAGGTGCCACCGATATAGAGAAGTGGTGGCACCCAGACAGGCATGCGT
Organism: Pantoea sp. X-Soil-TKNS-1211; assembly: GCF_059730495.1. Classification (NCBI taxonomy): domain Bacteria; kingdom Pseudomonadati; phylum Pseudomonadota; class Gammaproteobacteria; order Enterobacterales; family Erwiniaceae; genus Pantoea; species Pantoea sp. X-Soil-TKNS-1211. The sequence continues at coordinate 4,016,384 of NZ_AP035953.1, read as the reverse complement.
CCCACCAGGCTCAGGGTAAAGATGGAGGCGATCAGTGTGGCGGGTAACAAACGGCCATGCAGCGGGCTGATCTCACCGGTCACGCCCACTAACAACGGCAGCACCAACAGAATCAACGGCAGAGGGACGTGATAATCCGTCAGCCATTGAATCAGAAAGCTGCCGGTCGCAAACAGGGAACCGCCAATAATCAGGCGTTTAAAGAAGCGCTTATGCGGCGTATCGAGGCCAGCGATGTTGCAACAGGCGGGTACTAAGGAAAACAGCAGGCCTTTTTGCAGGTCGCCAAACAGCCAGCCGAGAGCCACGGGCAGGCACAGCACCAGCGTTTGCCGCAGGGCGTAGTTAACTTCGGGATGATAGATGATTCGACGCCACATCAGCTCATCGCAGACAAAAACGGCGCGATGCTGCCATCACGCCGTGGGTGAGAAGAAATTAGCGGGTGCCGTAAACGACGATGGTTTTACCATGTGCGGAGATCAGGTTTTGATCTTCCAGCATTTTCAGAATACGGCCAACTGTCTCACGTGAGCAGCCGACGATCTGACCAATTTCCTGACGGGTGATTTTGATCTGCATCCCGTCCGGGTGGGTCATGGCATCAGGCTGTTTGGCCAGATTGAGCAGCGTCTGCGCAATGCGACCGGTCACATCAAGGAAGGCAAGGTTGCCTACTTTTTCTGATGTCACCTGCAGGCGACGTGCCATCTGCGCCGAAAGACGCATTAAAATATCCGGGTTTACCTGAATCAGCTGACGGAATTTTTTGTAGGAAATTTCAGCCACTTCGCAGGCAGTTTTAGCTCGTACCCAGGCACTACGTTCCTGACCTTCTTCAAACAGGCCAAGCTCGCCGATGAAATCCCCCTGGTTGAGATAGGAGAGGATCATCTCTTTGCCTTCTTCATCTTTGATCAGTACCGCAACGGAACCTTTCACGATGTAGTAGAGCGTTTCCGCTTTCTCACCCTGATGAATCAGGGTGCTTTTGGATGGATATTTGTGAATATGGCAATGGGACAGGAACCATTCGAGTGTAGGGTCTGTTTGCGGTTTGCCGAGAACCATTCGCTATTATCCTCTGTTGTAATCGTGCCCAAAACACAGGGGGCAGTTTTCCCTGTCAGGCGGTGAAATCGTAGAGCGCTTCCTGTAAAGGAAAATTATTCGGGTGGACTCTTAAGCCAGGCTTCTGATTCTTCCCGCCTTCGTCTATTGCGACGAAAATATTTTCAGCACTGTTTGTAGCACAGCTTTTGCTAGCTGTCTTCTGTTGTCTCGCTTCAGCAAAAGGGCGATTAGTCTGGATTGCTGTTTCTCAGGTGAAAGCGTACTCTGGCGGCAAATCAGCCGATTCAGGAGAAAGAATAATGCAGGCACGGGTTAAATGGGTGGAAGGGCTTACCTTTCTCGGAGAATCCTCATCAGGTCACCAGATATTAATGGATGGCAATTCGGGCGACAAAGCACCGAGTCCGATGGAGATGGTGCTGATGGCGGCAGGCGGTTGCAGCGCGATTGACGTAGTGTCCATCCTGCAAAAAGGGCGCAACGATGTGGTGGATTGTGAGGTAAAACTCACCTCCGAACGTCGTGAAGAAGCGCCACGCATTTTCACACTTATCAACCTGCATTTTATTGTCAGCGGCAAAGCGCTGGGTGATAAAGCGGTGGCGCGGGCGGTTGACCTGTCGGCAGAAAAATATTGCTCGGTGGCGATTATGCTGGGTAAAGCAGTAGAAATCACCCACAGCTACGAGGTTATCGAACTCTAGCTCGAACGTAGCGGCGCGATTCATCGCGCGGATTTTTCCCGCAGCGCGCACCATCTTGCGCGATAAATCGCGCCGCTACATTATTCGATCCGTTTGCCTTCAATCAGTCGCTGCACCAGCGGCGTCATAATCAGCTCCATCGCCAGCCCCATCTTGCCGCCGGGCACCACCAGGGTGTTCATATGTGAAATGAAAGAACCCTGAATCATCGCCAGCAGATAGGGAAAGGCAATGCCTTCCAGCCCGCGAAAATGGATCACCACAAAGCTTTCATCCAGCGACGGAATTTCACGCGCGGCAAACGGATTGGAGGTATCAACGGTCGGCACGCGTTGGAAGTTGATATGGGTACGTGAGAACTGCGGGGTGATGAAGTTGATGTAGTCCTCCATCGAACGCACCACCGAATCCATCACCGCTTCGCGGGAATGGCCGCGCTCGCTGGTATCGCGAATCAGCTTTTGAATCCACTCAAGGTTGACGATCGGCACTACGCCCACCAGTAAATCGACATGTTCGGCCACGTTGTGCTGCTGCGTCACCACGCCGCCATGCAAGCCTTCATAGAACAACACATCAGTGTTTTCCGGCAGCGGCTGCCACGGGGTGAAGGTGCCTGGCACCTGGTTCCATGGCACGGCTTCGTCATAAGTGTGCAGATATTTGCGCGACTGGCCGAGACCGGTTTTACCGTACTGCCTGAAGGTCTGCTCCAGCAGGCCAAAATCGTTCGCCTCTGGCCCGAAATAGCTGATGTGGCGGCCAAGATCGCGCGCTTTACGGATCGCCATATCCATTTCAGGGCGCGTGTAGCGGTGAAAACTGTCACCCTCCACTTCCGCAGCATGCAGATTCAACTGCTGGAATATTTTGCGAAAGGCAAGGCTGGTGGTGGTGGTTCCGGCACCGCTGGAACCGGTGACGGCAATGATCGGATGCCTGGCTGACATAACAAAGCTCCCTGTGAAGTCCGGCGATGAGCATTGTTAGCACGAAAAGCCGGGATGTGCATTAGCCGCGAAATTCACCGCGGGCCATGATATTGACGGTTTCGTGCAGTTCTGACCATACCAGCACCGCGTCACCGCGCTCCAGCTGGTGACGTACATCAGCGACTTTTTGCGCCAGACTGCGCTCCTGTTCACCGTAGTCGGTGCCTTCGCGTAACACAAAGGCTTCAATCAGGTTTTCCAGCGTTTCGGGGTCGAGTTGTTGCCACGGAATAATCACGATCACACATCCAGATAAGTTGATAACCACTGCGGCACACGTTGTTCCAGCCACATTTGCGGGCGTAGCAGTGTACCGCCGACAAAGCCAACATGGCCGCCTTGTTGCGTTAGCTGATATTGAATCGAGGGCGATAGTTGCTCCGGCTGCGGTATCACCGCGTCGGTCATAAAGGGATCATCCTTAGCATGGATGATCAGCAGCGGTTTGCGCACGCCGGTCAGCAGCGGCATGGCGCTGGCGCGATGATAATAATCGCCGGCATCAACAAAACCGTGCGCCTGAGAGGTGACGGCGTCGTCAAAGTCACGCAGACGGCGCAGGGCGCGCAGTTGACGTAAATCCACCGGCAGCGTGCCGGGCCAGGCTTTCAGCTTGCGTTTGGCGTTCTTTTTCAGCTGCGTCAGCAGGTAGTGCTGATAAAAACGTGAGAAGCCATTCTCCAGTTTCTGGCTACAGGGTTCCAGCAGCAGGGGCGCAGAGATCGCGACCGCTGCATCAAGGGGCGCATCATGCCCCTCCAGCCCGGCCAGACACGCCAGCATATTGCCGCCCAGCGACACCCCGACCGCAGTGGTTGGCACATCACCCCATTCGCGCTTGAGCCAGCGCAGGAAGTAGCTGGCATCCTCGGTTTCGCCCGAGTGGTAAATACGGTGCAGCCGATTCGGCTCACCGCTACAGCCACGAAAATGCATCACCACCGCCAGCCAACCGCGTGCCTGACATGCCTGCATCAGTCCGTGCGCATAGGGGCTGTGGAAGCTGCCCTCTAAACCATGGAACAACACCATGCGCGGTTTGTGTGCGGCCTGAACCGGGTCTTCACTCCACGCGAGATCGACAAAATCACCGTCCGGCAAATCGAGGCGTTGCCAGTGCGGGCGCAGGGTAACGCGCCGCCTGAGCAGACGCGGCAGCAGAGTTTGCAGATGCGGATTGCGAAAACCGCTGAGAGGAATGAAGTCCTCTTCGGGCGGGGAGTCAAAATTACTGTGGTAAACGCTTGTCTGATGCATATCTCGCTGATAGTTTCGATAGGTTTTTTGGCTTTCCTGGGTGAGGAGCACCCGAATCAACATGGAACTGAGTCTGTTTTTGTCAATGCTGGGCTTTCTCTGGGTCGCTGCGATCACGCCAGGGCCTAATAATATGTTACTTACCGCCTCCGCTGCCAACTTTGGCTTTCTGCGCACCTTCCCGTTGTTAATTGGCATCATGATCGGTATGCAGGTCATGCTGCTGATGGTGGCCTTTGGCGTGGGTGGTCTTATCCTACTCTATCCTGCCTTGCACCTGGTGCTGAAAATCGCCGGTAGCCTGTATCTGCTGTGGCTGGCATGGAAAATCGCCACCGCCGAGTATGAACAACTGGATACTGATTCGGCCCCGCCGGTGCCCACACCGTTCTGGCAGGGGGGCTTACTGCAACTGATTAACCCGAAGGCGTGGCTCATGGCGCTGGGCGCGGTAGCCAGCTTTAGTCTGGCAGGTGCGGCTTATCTGCACTCCGTGGTGGCCATCAGTATCGGTATGGCGTTGGTGAATGTGGTCTCCGGGGTGATCTGGATGGGTTTCGGCTCGATGATTGGCCGCCTGCTGCGCAGCCCGCGAGCCTGGAAAATCTTTAACCTGGCGATGGGGATCCTGACCGCCGCCTGCGTACTGTTGATTTGGCACTGAGTTAACCCGAGGCGCGTGCAACGCGCCTTTTTTGTATTTGCGTATTCTGCATAGCCTTGCCTGATGATGATCTAAGAACCGATTTTCATTAGGGATAATTTTTAATTCCTTTATGAAAGCATTGCTGCTGGCGACACTGCACCCAACATAAAAATATTGGGGTGTAAGATGATGGCAGTTACAAATACCTTAACCACATTGGCGGCAGCGCTGGCGTTGCTGACCTTCCAGGCCGAGGCGGTTAACGTCACGGTGGCGTACCAGACTTCGGCGGAACCGGCCAAAGTGGCGCAGGCTGACAACACCTTCGCCAAAGAGAGTGGTGCTACCGTTGATTGGCGTAAGTTTGATAGTGGAGCCAGCGTGTTGCGTGCGCTGGCTTCCGGCGATGTCCAGATTGGTAACATCGGTTCCAGCCCACTGGCGGTAGCGGCCACGCAGCAACTGCCGATCGAGGCCTTCCTGCTGGCTTCGCAGCTCGGCAACTCCGAAGCACTGGTGGTGAAAAAATCCATCAACAAGCCCAAAGATCTTATCGGCAAACGTATCGCCGTTCCCTTTATCTCCACCACCCATTACAGCCTGCTGGCGGCGCTCAAGCATTGGGGTATCAAATCGACAGACGTACAACTGGTGAATCTGCAACCGCCAGCGATTATTGCTGCCTGGCAGCGTGGCGATATTGATGGTGCCTACGTCTGGGCACCGGCCGTCAACGAACTGGAGAAAGACGGCAAGGTGCTGACTGACTCCTCGCAGGTGGGCAAATGGGGCGCGCCAACGTTGGATGTCTGGGTGGTCCGTAAAGACTTTGCTCAGCAGCATCCGGAGATCGTTACCGCCTTTGCCCGTAGCGCACTGGACGCGCAGAAAGCCTATATCGACAATCCACAACAGTGGCTGAAACAGCCGGATAACCTCAGCAAGCTGTCACGCTTGAGCGGCGTGCCGGAAGCACAGGTCCCGGGGCTGGTCGAGGGTAACACCTACCTGACCGCACAGCAGCAGCTGGAGCAGCTTGGCAAGCCAGTGAATAAGGCGATCGTCGACACTGCGCACTTCCTGAAAGAGCAAGGCAAAGTGCCGGATGCTGCCAGTGATTACAGCAGCTTCGTGGCTACCCGCTTCGTTGCCCCTTTAGTGAAATAACCGGAGGTCTTATGCTCAGCATCACCCATTTGAATGCGCGTTACGCCGGACAACCTGCGTTGCAGGATATCAATCTGCAACTGGATCAGCGTGAACTGCTGGTGGTGCTGGGACCGTCAGGCTGTGGCAAAACCACGTTGCTGAACTTAATCGCAGGTTTTCTGCCGCTGGAGTCGGGCAGCATCATGCTGGATGGCAAAACGGTTAACGGGCCGGGAGCCGAGCGTGGCGTGGTATTTCAGAACGAAGGGCTGCTGCCGTGGCGCAATGTGATCGACAACGTGGCCTTTGGTTTGCAACTGGCCGGGATGGCAAAAGCGGAGCGCCATGCTATCGCCCGCCGTCTGATTCGTAAGGTTGGGCTGGAGGGTGCGGAAAAGCGTTTTATCTGGCAGCTCTCTGGGGGGCAGCGTCAGCGCGTGGGGATTGCCCGTGCGCTGGCTGCTGACCCTCAGCTGCTGCTGTTAGATGAACCCTTTGGGGCGCTCGACGCCTTTACCCGTGAGCAGATGCAAACCCTGTTACTGACGCTCTGGCGCGATACCGGTAAGCAGATCCTGTTGATTACCCACGATATTGAAGAGGCGGTATTCCTCGCCAGCGAGCTGGTGCTGCTGTCGCCAGGACCGGGACGCGTGGTTGAGCGGCTGAAACTCGATTTTGGCCAGCGCTTTGCTGACGGTGAACCCTGCCGCAGCATCAAATCCGATCCGGCGTTTATTGAACGGCGCGAATACGTACTGAATCAGGTGTTTGCCCAACGGGAGGCTTTCGCATGAGCGCGTTAATTGATGATAAAGCACGCGCGGCACGCCGCCACCGTGACCTGCGCTGGCCGCTTTCTCGTCAGCTCTCACTCAGCTTGCTGAGTGTCGCGCTGTTGCTGCTGATGTGGTGGGGCGTCACGGCATTGGGGCTGATTGCGCCGCTGTTTCTGCCTTCGCCGCAGCAAGTACTGAAAAAGTTGCTGCTGATTGCCAGTCCGCAAGGCTTTATGGATGCGACCTTGTGGCAGCATCTCGGTGCCAGCCTGGCACGTATGCTGGTGGCGCTGTTCTTTGCCGCACTGATCGGCATTCCGGTAGGGATTGCGATGGGGTTGAGTCCGGCGATACGTGGGTTGCTTGATCCTTTGATTGAACTTTATCGTCCGGTGCCGCCGCTGGCTTATCTGCCACTGATGGTGATCTGGTTCGGCATCGGTGAAACCTCAAAAATCTTACTGATTTATCTGGCGATTTTCGCTCCCGTTACCTTATCGACATTGGCTGGGGTGAAAAATGCGCAGCAGGTGCGCATTCGCGCGGCACAGGCGCTGGGAGCCACGCGCTGGCAGTTGTTGCGCTGGGTTATTCTGCCCGGTGCATTGCCGGAAATCCTGACCGGACTGCGCATTGGCCTTGGGGTTGGCTGGTCAACGCTGGTGGCCGCAGAGTTGATTGCCGCCACCCGTGGTCTTGGCTTTATGGTGCAATCGGCGGGGGAATTTCTCGCCACCGATGTGGTGCTGGCGGGTATCCTGGTGATCGCGCTGATCGCTTTTAGTTTAGAACTCGGGCTGCGCGCCTTGCAGCGACGCCTGACGCCCTGGAATGGAGAGCAGCAATGAACGAACGTGTGACTTTTACCGCGCTGGGGCCGAATATCGGCGCGCAGGTGAGCGATGTGGATCTCAGCCGTCCGCTGAGCGATGCGCAATTTGAACAGCTTTATCACGGCCTGCTGCGCCATCAGGTGTTGTTCCTGCGTAATCAGGTGATTACGCCTGAGCAGCAGCGCGCACTGGCGGTGCGTTTCGGCGATTTACATATCCACCCGGTCTATCCCCATGCCGCTGGCGTGGAGGAAATTATCGTACTGGATACCCATCAGGACAATCCGCCGGATAATGACAACTGGCACACCGATGTCACATTTATCGAAACGCCTCCGGCGATTGCCATTCTGGCCTCGAAGCTGCTGCCGGAAAGCGGTGGTGATACGCTATGGGCCAGTGGCATTGCGGCGTTTGAGGCGTTATCTGCACCCTTTAAGACCTTGTTGACGGGCTTGCAGGCGGAGCACGACTTTAAGAAGTCATTCCAGGAGTTTAAATATCGCAAAACCGAGGAGGAGCATCGGCGCTGGCAGCAGGCGGTGGCGAAACATCCGCCGGTGACACATCCGGTGATCCGTACCCATCCGGTCAGTGGTCGCAAGGCGCTGTTCGTCAATGAAGGATTTACCACGCGGCTGGTCGGGCTGAGCGAGAAGGAGAGCGATGCGCTGCTGGGCTTCCTGTTTGCCCACATTACCAAGCCGGAGTTTCAGGTGCGCTGGCGCTGGCAGGAGAACGATGTGGCGATCTGGGATAACCGCGTGACGCAGCATTACGCCAATGCGGATTATTATCCGGCGCGGCGGGTGATGCATCGCGCGACGGTTTTAGGGGATATCCCGGTTTAACACGTTGTATCGGCGCGATAAATCGCGCCGATACGGACGATATGGCTATGGAGCAGCCAGCATCTGCTCCAGCTGTTCCTGGGCATCCAGCCACGCCATTTCAACTTCTTCCAGGGCTGATTTACTCTCTGCCTGACGTTGCAATGCGGCGGTAAGGTCAGCTTTGCGGCTCTGATCATAAATCGCACTGTCGGACAGCAGCTGCTCGGCTTCACTTAACTGGCTCTGCCACTTTGCCATCTGCTTTTCGAGCTTCTCAATCTCTTTGCGCAGTGGCTGAGTCTGGGCGCGCAGTTCCGCATCACGACGCTTCTGATCTTTACGTGCTTGCGCGCTATTGCCGCTCTCCTGCTTCGGTGCAGCATCCTGTTGCGCCTGCTGTTTTTGCAGGTCGCTCAGCCACTGCTGATAATCTTCCAGGTCGCCTTCAAAGATATCCACTTTACGATCATGCACCAGATAGAGATCGTCGGTGGTGGAACGTAGCAGATGGCGGTCATGCGAAACCACCACCAACGCGCCTTCAAAATCAATCAACGCTTCGGTCAATGCCTGGCGCATATCGAGATCGAGGTGGTTGGTAGGTTCATCGAGCAGCAGCAGGTTGGGGCGCTGCCAGACGATCAATGCCAGCACCAGGCGGGCTTTTTCCCCGCCGGAGAAGCGCTCGGTCACTTCACTGACTTTATCGCCCTGGAAGCCAAAGCCGCCGAGATAATCACGCAGCTGTTGCTCAAGGGTTTTCGGCGCGATACGTGCCAGATGCTGCAATGGCGACTCATCGGCGCGCAGATATTCCAGCTGGTGCTGGGCGAAGTAACCCAGCTTGATGCCTTTCGCCAGACCAATTTCGCCATCGATCGGTGCCAGCTCACCGGCCAGCAGCTTGATCAGCGTCGATTTACCCGCGCCATTACGGCCCAGCAGGCCAATACGCGACCCCGGCACCAGGTTAAGTTTGATGGCATCGAGAATGATGCGATCACCGTAGCCTGCGGTGACTTTTTCCATTTTTAACAAGGGATTTGGCAGGCTTTCCGGCGGGCGGAAGCTAAAGCTGAACGGGTTATCAACGTGTGCCGGGGCTATCAGCTCCATGCGCTCCAGCATTTTGATACGGCTCTGCGCCTGTTTGGCTTTGGTGGCCTGGGCACGGAAACGATCGATGTAACTTTGCAGGTGCGCCACTTTTTCCTGCTGGCTTTGATACAGCGCCTGCTGCTGCGCCAGTTTGGCGACGCGCTGGCGTTCAAATGAGCTGTAGTTGCCGGTGTATTCAAACATCGTTTGCTGTTCGATGTGGATGATCTTATCCACCACCGGATCGAGGAAGTCACGGTCATGCGAAATCAGGATCAGCGTGCCTTCATAGCTTTTCAGCCAGCGTTCCAGCCAGATGACTGCATCAAGATCGAGGTGGTTGGTCGGTTCATCGAGCAGCAGCAAATCGGAACGGCACACCAGCGCCTGGGCGAGGTTGAGGCGCATACGCCAGCCACCGGAGAAGTCGCTAACCGGGCGCTGGAGCTGCTCCTGGCTGAAACCCAGACCGTGCAACAAACTTGAGGCACGGGCATGGATACTCCACGCCTGCACGGCATCCAGCTTGCCATGCAACAGCGCGATAGCATTGCCGTCGTTGCGTGCGTTGGCATCCGCTAATTCGGATTCCAGCTGACGATATTCGCGGTCGCCGTCGATAACATATTCCAGCGCGGCTTTACTCAATGCCGGGGTTTCCTGATTGACCCACGCCAGCGCCCAGTTGCCAGGGAAGGTGGCACTACCGGCGTCACTGCTCATTTCACCTTTGAGCAGCGATAACAGCGTGGATTTGCCGCAGCCGTTTTTACCCACCAGGCCGACTTTCTGACCGGGGTTAATGGTCGCGGTTGCGTTATCCAGCAGCACATTGGTGCCGCGGCGAATTTGTAACGAGGAGAAGACAATCATAAGCGCCGTATCGTCAGAATATGTTAATTTACTGGCAACATAATTAGATGAACTGTTAGTTGCGTCGAGCATGGTAGCGGAAATCCTGCGCTGTGACGACGCTTTGGAGGGGAACGATGTCGCAGCCACCCAAAATCCTGCTGCTTTACGCCCATCCGGAATCACAGGATTCGATTGCCAATCGGGTTTTGCTGCAGTCGGCTATGGAACTGGACCACGTCACGGTGCACGATTTATACGCCCACTATCCGGATTTTTTTATCGATATTCACTATGAACAGCAGCTGCTACGTGAACATCAAATCGTGGTTTTCCAGCATCCACTGTATACCTACAGCTGCCCGGCGTTGTTGAAGGAGTGGCTGGACCGCGTGTTGTCGCGTGGTTTTGCCAGCGGTGCGGATGGCAATGCGCTGGAAGGGAAATACTGGCGCAGCGTGGTTACCACCGGTGAGCCGGAAACCGCCTATTCTCAGCAGGGACTGAATCGCTACCCGATGAGTGACATCATGCGGCCGTTTGAGCTGACGGCACAGATGTGTCGTATGCACTGGATGACGCCGATGGTGATCTACTGGGCGCGACGTCAGACGCCAGCGGTGCTGCGTAATGTTGCCCAGTCTTACAGCGACTGGCTTTCTTCACCGTTGCCACAGGGAGGCGTGTAATGGAAGGACAAACGCTGCTTACCGCTGGTGTTATTTATCTGGTGGCGGCGGTACTGATTGTGCCGATCGCCGCGCGGCTGGGTATTGGCGCGGTGCTGGGCTACCTGTTGGCAGGTATCGCCATCGGCCCCTGGGGGCTGGGTTTCATCAGCGATGTGGATGAGATTCTGCACTTCTCCGAACTTGGCGTGGTGTTCCTGATGTTTATCATCGGGCTTGAGCTGAATCCGGCAAAACTCTGGGCGCTGCGGCGTTCGATTTTTGGTGTCGGTGCAGCCCAGGTGCTGATTTCCGCCGCGATTCTCGGTGTGTTGCTGTGGCTGACTGATTTCTCCTGGCAGGCGGCAGTGATTGGCGGTATCGGTCTGGCGATGTCATCTACCGCGATGGCGTTGCAGTTGATGCGTGATAAAGGCATGAACCGCAGCGAAGCCGGGCAGCTCGGCTTTTCGGTGTTGTTGTTCCAGGACCTGGCGGTGATCCCTGCACTGGCGCTGGTGCCTCTGCTGGCCGGTAGCGACAGCGGTCATGTGGACTGGTTGAAAGTGGGTATGAAGGTGCTGGCTTTTGCCGGGATGCTGATTGGTGGTCGTTTTCTGTTGCGTCCGATATTTCGCTTTATTGCTGCGTCTGGCGTACGTGAAGTCTTTACGGCAGCCTCATTGTTGTTGGTGCTCGGTTCGGCGCTGTTTATGGATGCACTGGGCCTGTCGATGGCGCTGGGGACCTTCATCGCCGGTATCCTGCTGGCGGAAAGTGAATATCGTCATGAGCTGGAAGTGGCAATCGAACCGTTTAAAGGTTTGTTGCTGGGGTTGTTCTTTATCTCCGTCGGCATGGCGCTTAACCTTGGTGTGCTCTACACCCACATCGTCGAAATATTGCTGGGCGTGGTGATTCTGGTGCTGGTGAAAACCCTGGTGCTGTACGTGCTGGCGCGGGTGTATGGACTGCGCAGTTCAGAGCGTCAGCAGTTCGCCGGGGTACTGAGCCAGGGGGGTGAATTTGCCTTTGTGTTGTTCTCTGCGGCGGCGTCGGCGAAGCTGTTCAGTGGCGACCAACTGCCGTTGCTGCTGGTGACGGTGACATTGTCGATGATGACTACGCCGTTGCTGATGCAGGGGATTGATCGCCTGCTGGCGCATCGCTTTAATGAGCCGGAAGATGATAGCGAGAAGCCTTTTGTTGAAGATGATCAACCGCAGGTGATTGTGGTTGGTTTTGGTCGTTTTGGGCAGGTGGTGGGGCGCTTGCTGATGGCAAATAACAAACGCATCACGGTGCTGGAGCGTGATATCTCGGCCGTCAGCCTGATGCGTAAGTATGGCTACAAGGTTTACTATGGTGATGCGACCGAGCTGGAGTTGCTGCGTGCAGCGGGTGCCGCGACGGCGCAATCGATCGTTATCACCTGTAATGAGCCGGAAGATGCCATGACCATTGTGCATCTCTGCCAACAGCATTTCCCGCAGTTGAAGATTTTGGCGCGGGCGCGCGGTCGTGTGGAAGCGCACGAACTGTTGCAGGCGGGCGTGACGCTGTTCTCGCGTGAGACCTTCTCCAGTGCGCTGGAATTGGGGCGCAAAGCGCTGATCTCGCTGGGCATGCATCCGCATCAGGCGCAGCGCGCGCAACATCATTTCCGTCGTCTGGATATGCGAATGCTGCGCGAACTGGTGCCCAACCAAACCGACAGTGCGACCGTTTCACGCGTGCGTGAGGCGAGGCGCGAGCTGGAAGATATCTTCCAGCGCGAAATGCAGCATGAGAAACGTCAGTTTGATGGCTGGGATGATGAGTAACTACACTTACCTTATCCGTTTTTGACGGGCAGGAATCAGTATGCGTAAACGTTTTATTGCCGGTGCGGTGTGCCCGCACTGTCAGCAGAAGGACACGCTGGCGATGTGGCGTGAAAACAATGTGGATGTGGTGGAGTGCGTGAAGTGCGGCCATCAAATGCGCGAAGCCGATAAGCAGGTGCGCGATCAGGTACGCAGTCAGGAACAGGTGATCGGCATTTTTCATCCTGAGTAGCGCAATGGCGCAGCTTTTTTTAAGCTTAAACTTACAGCGGGATTGAATTCCGTTACAATCGGCGCCATTAACGCTGAGCAGCATGCGGCATTGCGTTGTCAGCATCCTCAGTCTTGAACCTTTCTGGTTGGTGTTTTTGCTCGCAAAAATGGACCAATGAGACGGGATTCGCACTTCTCAACGGTTAGGAGATATCATGAAAGTAGCAAAAGACCTGGTGGTGAGCCTGGCGTATCAGGTTCGTACCGAAGACGGTGTGTTGGTTGACGAGTCACCGGTGAGTGCACCGTTGGACTATCTGCACGGTCATGGTTCCCTGATTTCTGGTCTGGAAAAAGCGCTGGAAAATCATGAGCCAGGCGACAAGTTTGACGTGCATATCCCGGCAAACGATGCTTACGGCCAGTACGATGACAACCTGGTACAGCGTGTACCGAAAGATGTATTTATGGGCGTGGACGAACTGCAAGTTGGCATGCGCTTCCTGGCAGAAACCGATCAAGGCCCGGTTCCGGTTGAAATCACCGAAGTTGAAGACGAGCACGTAGTGGTTGATGGTAACCATATGCTGGCGGGTCAGAACCTGAACTTCAACGTCGAAGTTGTGGCGATTCGTGAAGCGACGCCGGAAGAACTGGCACATGGCCACGTTCACGGTGAGCACGGTCATCACCACGATCACGATCATGACCACGATCATGATCACGGCCAGGGTGGCTGCGGCGGTCACGGCGGTTGCGGTTGCAACCACTAAGCATTTTCAGGGCCACCTTCGCGGTGGCCTTTTCTTTAATAATGTGGCGGCGGCGTTTCTTCCGATTGCGACGCAATCATGGACGGTGCGGCAGCTTTGACCTTATCGACCAGCAGACGAACCTGCTCACGTAGTTTGCTCATTTCCAGCTCATGCTGAACCACCGTCTGATTGAGTTGATCAATGGTGTGTTCCTGAAAAGCCAGTTTGCTCTCCAGTGCCTCAAGGCGTTGCTCCCATTCTGCTTGTTCCATCACCACTCCTCATATAACGGTGCTTGCCTGGTCCGGGCGAGATTCTACGGTGTTTTGCCCTGGAATCGTCTGGTTTTTTGCGTAAATCCGACCGGGTGCTTGAATCTGGGCATTATGCCACCATCTTTGATGAAACTTCCTGATGCAAAAAAGGTCAGAGGTTGACCGGATAATTACGTTGTGGGAGTGTTCGCCGCTGCCACGTAAAGTTATAGTGTGGGCCACAGTCCGCAATGATTCCCGGAGCGAGAGGCTTCGGTTTTGGAGAAAGGATGAAATCACTGTTTAAAGTCACATTGTTAGCTACCACCATGGCCATCGCACTGAACGCACCGCTGGCAATGGCAGCAGAAGCGACCACTGCACCGGCCGACGCTGCCCAGGCTGCGCCGCAGGCACCGAAAAATGCTGCCTTCAAAAACGAAGACCAGCAATCAGCCTATGCGCTGGGTGCCTCTCTGGGTCGCTACATGGACAACTCTCTGAAGGAACAAGAGAAACTTGGCATCAAACTGGACAAACAACAGCTGATTGCGGGTGTTCAGGACGCATTCGGCGGCAAGAGCAAACTCTCTGACGAAGAGATCGAGCAAACCCTGCAGGCTTTCGAAGGCCGCGTGAAAGGCGCTGCTCAGGCGAAGATGGAAAAAGATGCGAAAGAGAATGCTGATAAAGGCACTGCTTTTGCTGACAAATTCGCCAAAGAAAAAGGTGTGAAGAAAACCGAATCCGGTCTGTTGTATCAGGTTGAGAAAGAAGGTACTGGCGACGCACCGAAAGACAGCGATACCGTGGTGGTTAACTATAAAGGTACCCTGATTGACGGTACCGAGTTCGACAACTCCTACACCCGTGGCGAGCCGCTGTCATTCCGTCTGGATGGTGTGATTCCGGGCTGGACCGAAGGTCTGAAGCACGTCAAGAAAGGCGGTAAGATCAAGCTGGTTATCCCACCGCAGTTGGCTTATGGCAAAAACGGCGTGCCGGGCATTCCGGCGAACTCTACGCTGGTGTTTGATGTTGAACTGCTCGACATTAAACCGGCGCCGAAAGCCGATGAAAAAGCGCAGGCTCCGGCCGCTGCTGATAAGAAAGCGCAGTAATCTGCCAACCGCCGCCTTAGAGCGGCGGTTTCATTTCTGACGGATGACAAAGCTCTGGCATAACCCGGCGACATTTGCCAGACTAACGCCTGCACAACTACTACTATCAAAATGAGTCTGCCCCCGAGCTGCCGTGACAGGCTCCAGCCATTTAGGGTGATGTCTTCGATGTCTAATCCATTCAATCCCGGTGAACTGACTGACTTCGATTTACTGGAGCAACGTCCGTTTGAGCAAGCAGACTACGATATCCTGAAATCTTATGAGGCGGTCGTCGATGGTCTGGCGATGCTGATTGGCTCGCATTGTGAAATCGTGCTGCATTCACTGGAAGATTTAAAATGTTCCGCAGTGCGTATCGCGAATGGCGAGCACACCGGACGTAAAGTCGGCTCGCCGATTACCGACCTGGCGCTGCGTATGCTGCACGATATGCACGGCGCAGACAGCAATGTCTCAAAAGCCTACTTTACCCGCGCGAAAAGCGGCGTGCTGATGAAATCGGTGACGATTGCGATTCGTAATCGCCAGCAGCGAGTGATTGGTCTGCTGTGCATCAACATGAACCTTGATGTGCCATTCTCACAGATTATGTCGACTTTTATGCCGCCAGAGATGCAGCAGGTCGACTCCAACGTGAACTTTGCCAGTTCGGTAGAAGACCTGGTGATGCAAACGCTGGAGTTCACCATCGAGGAAGTAAGCGCCGATCGCAACGTATCGAACAATGCCAAGAATCGCCAGATTGTGCTCAACATGTACGAGAAGGGCATTTTCGATATTAAAGACGCCATTAATCAGGTTGCCGATCGTCTCAACATCTCTAAGCACACGGTCTATCTCTATATTCGTCAGTTTAAGAGTGGCGATTTTCAGGGGCAGGATCGTTAATGCGCTACACCCTGCTGGTTACTGGCCCGGCATATGGCACCCAGCATGCCAGCAGCGCGTTGCTGTTTGCTCGCGCATTGTTGCAGGCCGGGCATCAGTTGGAGAGCGTATTTTTCTATCGTGAAGGTGTGCTGAATGCGAATCAGCTTACGGCACCGGCTAACGATGAAGTCGATGTGGTGCGTGAGTGGCAACAGCTACAGCTGTCACATGGTGTGGCGTTGAATATCTGCGTGGCAGCGGCGCTGCGACGTGGTATTGCTGACGCACAGGAGGCTGCGCGCTTGCAGTTGGCAGGCAGCAATCTACAGCCGGGGTTCGTATTAAGCGGCCTGGGCGCATTAGCTGAAGCCTCACTAACCTGTGATCGTCTGGTGCAATTCTGATGAACCGCGTGGCTTTTCTTTTTACTCAGTCTCCCCATGGCAATAGCGCCGGTAGGGAAGGGCTGGATGCGGTGCTGGCAACTGCGGCGCTCAGCGAGACTCTTGCGCTGTTTTTTATTGGCGACGGGGTAATGCAACTCAATTGCGGTCAGCAGCCAGAGCCGATTCTGGCGCGTAACTATATCGCCACCTTTGGCGTGCTGGCGCTTTACGATATCGACCAGTGTTTTATCTGTGAGGAGTCACTGCGCGCACGCGGGTTTAGCGCGGCGTCACCACGCGTGATGCCTGCCGAGGTGCTGGACGCCGTTACACTGCGCCAGAAACTGGCGACTTATCATCGAATTATTCGCTTCTGAGACTTCATCATGCTGTACACCCTTATGCATTCCCCCTGGCAATGTGACATCGATACCTTAGTGCTGCTACTTCAGCAGGATGATGACTTGCTGCTTTTACAAGATGGGGTGATGGCGGCGTTATCAGGCAGTGTGATGCTGGAAAAGCTGCAAAAATCTCCGGCAACGCTGTGGGTGTTGCAGGAAGATGTGGCTGCACGTGGCCTGGTTGCACAAATTTCGACCAGTGTATCCTGTGTGAACTATACTGAATTCGTTGCTTTAACGGCGAAGCACCAGCAGCAAATAGCCTGGTAGTACGCTAAAACCTGGTTATTTCTTGACACCCTTTTGACACAGCCCTAAAATTCTGCCTCCTCGTAGTAATACGAGGCGATTTATTACGTGTTTACGAAGCAAAAGCTAAAGCAAATCCAG
This sequence comes from Pantoea sp. X-Soil-TKNS-1211, assembly GCF_059730495.1. Taxonomy (NCBI): domain Bacteria; kingdom Pseudomonadati; phylum Pseudomonadota; class Gammaproteobacteria; order Enterobacterales; family Erwiniaceae; genus Pantoea; species Pantoea sp. X-Soil-TKNS-1211. The sequence goes on along the minus strand of NZ_AP035953.1, from coordinate 3,999,277 downwards.
GAGCTATTTAATGGCAACAGTTAACCAGCTGGTTCGCAAACCACGCGTCCGCAAAGTTGCAAAGAGCAACGTGCCGGCGCTGGAAGCTTGCCCGCAAAAACGTGGTGTTTGTACTCGTGTGTACACCACTACCCCGAAAAAACCTAACTCAGCGCTGCGTAAAGTTTGTCGTGTGCGTCTGACTAACGGTTTCGAAGTGACTTCCTACATCGGTGGTGAAGGTCACAACCTGCAGGAGCACTCCGTGATCCTGATCCGTGGCGGTCGTGTTAAAGACCTGCCAGGTGTGCGTTACCACACCGTTCGTGGCGCGCTGGACTGCTCAGGTGTTAAAGACCGTAAGCAGGCTCGCTCCAAGTATGGCGTGAAGAAGCCAAAGGCTTAATGGTTCTCCGTTAAGTAAGGCCAAACGTTTTAACTTAAATGTCAAACTAAACTCGTAGAGTTTTGGACAATCCTGAATTAACAACGGAGTATTTCCATGCCACGTCGTCGCGTCATTGGTCAGCGTAAAATTCTGCCGGATCCTAAGTTCGGATCAGAGCTGCTGGCTAAATTTGTAAATATCCTGATGGTTGATGGTAAAAAATCAACTGCAGAATCAATTGTTTATACCGCTCTTGAGACCCTGGCTCAACGTTCTGGTAAAAACGCCCTGGAAGCTTTTGATGTTGCCCTCGAAAACGTGCGCCCGACTGTAGAAGTTAAGTCTCGCCGTGTTGGTGGTTCAACTTATCAGGTTCCAGTTGAAGTCCGTCCGGTCCGTCGTAATGCTCTGGCAATGCGTTGGATCGTAGATGCTGCTCGTAAACGCGGTGATAAATCTATGGCTCTGCGCCTGGCGAACGAACTTTCTGACGCTGCAGAAAACAAAGGTACTGCAGTTAAGAAACGTGAAGACGTTCACCGTATGGCAGAAGCCAACAAGGCGTTCGCACACTACCGCTGGTAATTACCACGTAGTTGTTGTTAAACCAGCGGGCGCTCGAACAGCCAACCCGCTGGGGTCGACTAACTTTGAACGTCCGAGAATCAGAGGAATCAAATGGCTCGTACAACACCCATTGCGCGCTACCGTAACATCGGTATCAGCGCACACATTGACGCCGGTAAAACTACTACTACCGAGCGTATCCTGTTCTACACCGGTGTTAACCACAAAATCGGTGAAGTGCATGATGGCGCAGCGACCATGGACTGGATGGCCCAGGAGCAGGAGCGTGGTATTACTATCACCTCTGCAGCGACTACCGCATTCTGGTCTGGTATGGCTAAGCAGTTTGAGCCGCACCGTATCAACATCATCGACACCCCGGGACACGTTGACTTCACCATCGAAGTAGAACGTTCCATGCGTGTGCTCGACGGCGCAGTAATGGTTTACTGTGCAGTAGGTGGCGTGCAGCCGCAGTCTGAAACCGTATGGCGTCAGGCTAACAAATATAAAGTTCCACGCATTGCGTTCGTTAACAAAATGGACCGCATGGGTGCAAACTTCCTGAAAGTTGTAGGCCAGATTGAAACTCGTCTGGGCGCGACTCCGGTTCCGCTGCAGCTGGCTATCGGCGCAGAAGAGAACTTCACCGGTGTTGTTGACCTGATCAAAATGAAGGCCATCAACTGGAACGACGAAGATCAGGGCGTTACCTTCGTTTACGAAGATATCCCGGCTAACATGCAGGAACTGGCTGAAGAATGGCGCCAGAAACTGATTGAGTCTGCTGCTGAAGCTTCTGACGAGCTGATGGAGAAATTCTTTGGTGGCGAAGAGCTGTCTGAAGAAGAGATCAAATCTGCTCTGCGTCAGCGCGTTCTGAACAACGAAATCATCCTGGTTACCTGTGGTTCTGCATTTAAGAACAAAGGTGTTCAGGCGATGCTGGATGCAGTTGTTGAGTACCTGCCGGCTCCGACCGACGTACCTGCAATCAACGGTATCTTGGACGATGGCAAAGACACCCCGGCTGAGCGTCACGCAAGTGATGACGAGCCGTTCTCTGCGCTGGCGTTCAAAATCGCAACTGACCCGTTCGTAGGTAACCTGACGTTCTTCCGCGTGTACTCTGGTGTAGTTAACTCCGGTGACACCGTACTGAACTCAGTGAAATCTGCTCGTGAGCGTTTTGGTCGTATCGTTCAGATGCACGCCAACAAACGTGAAGAGATCAGCGAAGTTCGTGCAGGCGACATCGCTGCGGCTATCGGTCTGAAAGACGTTATCACCGGTGACACTCTGTGTGATCCGAACAACGTGATCATTCTGGAGCGTATGGAATTCCCTGAGCCGGTAATTTCTATCGCTGTTGAGCCGAAAACCAAAGCTGACCAGGAAAAAATGGGTCTGGCGCTGGGGCGTCTGGCGAAAGAAGACCCGTCATTCCGCGTATGGACTGACGAAGAGTCTAACCAGACCATCATCGCTGGTATGGGTGAGCTGCACCTCGACATCATCGTTGACCGTATGAAGCGTGAATTCAACGTTGAAGCGAACGTGGGTAAACCACAGGTTGCTTACCGTGAAGCGATTCGCGCAAAAGTTACCGATATTGAAGGTAAACACGCGAAACAGTCTGGTGGTCGTGGTCAGTATGGTCACGTTGTGATCGACATGTACCCGCTGGAGCCAGGTTCGAACCCGAAAGGTTACGAATTCATCAACGACATTAAAGGTGGTGTGATTCCTGGTGAATACATCCCTGCCGTTGATAAAGGTATCCAGGAGCAGCTGAAGTCTGGTCCGCTGGCTGGTTATCCGGTAGTAGACCTGGGTGTTCGTCTGCACTTCGGTTCTTACCATGATGTCGACTCCTCAGAGCTGGCGTTTAAACTGGCCGCTTCTATCGCCTTTAAACAAGGCTTTAAGCAAGCGAAACCTGTTCTGCTTGAGCCGATCATGAAGGTTGAAGTAGAGACTCCGGAAGAACACACCGGTGACGTTATCGGTGACCTGAGCAGACGTCGTGGTATGCTTAAAGGGCAGGAATCTAACGCTACTGGCGTTGAGATTCACGCTGAAGTTCCGTTGTCTGAAATGTTCGGATACGCAACTCAGCTGCGTTCTCTGACCAAAGGCCGTGCTTCTTACTCCATGGAGTTCCTGAAGTACGATGATGCGCCGAACAACGTCGCTCAGGCCGTTATTGAAGCTCGTGGCAAATAAGGCTACGGTTTAAAAATTGTGAACTGATGCCTTCATCACTGATGAAGGCATAACGTAAGGATTATCGCCATGGCGAAAGAGCAATTTCAACGTAACAAACTGCACGTAAACGTGGGCACCATCGGTCACGTTGACCACGGTAAAACCACTCTGACTGCTGCAATCACCACCGTACTGGCTAAAACCTACGGCGGCCAGGCTCGTGCATTCGACCAGATCGACAACGCGCCGGAAGAGAAAGCTCGTGGTATCACCATCAACACTTCTCACGTTGAGTACGAAACCCCGACTCGCCACTACGCGCACGTTGACTGCCCGGGCCACGCCGACTATGTGAAAAACATGATCACCGGTGCTGCGCAGATGGACGGTGCAATCCTGGTTGTTGCTGCGACTGACGGCCCGATGCCGCAGACTCGTGAGCACATCCTGCTGGGTCGTCAGGTAGGCGTTCCTTACATCATCGTGTTCCTGAACAAGTGCGACATGGTTGATGACGAAGAGCTGCTGGAACTGGTTGAGATGGAAGTTCGTGACCTGCTGTCACAGTATGACTTCCCGGGCGACGACACTCCGATCGTTCGTGGTTCAGCGCTGAAAGCACTGGAAGGCGACGCAGAGTGGGAAGCGAAAATCGTTGAGCTGGCTGGTCACCTGGATACTTACATCCCGGATCCGGTTCGTGCTATCGACCTGCCGTTCCTGCTGCCGATCGAAGACGTATTCTCAATCTCTGGCCGTGGTACTGTAGTAACCGGTCGTGTAGAGCGCGGTATCGTTAAAGTTGGCGACGAAGTAGAAATCGTTGGTATCAAAGCGACTGCGAAATCAACCTGTACTGGCGTTGAAATGTTCCGCAAACTGCTGGATCAGGGTCAGGCGGGTGAAAACTGTGGTGTTCTGCTACGTGGTATCAAGCGTGAAGACATCCAGCGTGGTCAGGTACTGGCTAAGCCGGGCACCATCAAGCCGCACACTCAGTTCGAATCAGAAGTGTACGTACTGTCTAAAGATGAAGGCGGCCGTCATACTCCGTTCTTCAAAGGCTACCGTCCTCAGTTCTACTTCCGTACAACTGACGTAACGGGCTCAGTTGAACTGCCGGAAGGTGTTGAGATGGTAATGCCGGGCGACAACATCAAAATGGTTGTTACCCTGATTCACCCGATCGCCATGGACGAAGGTCTGCGCTTCGCAATCCGCGAAGGCGGCCGTACCGTTGGTGCGGGCGTTGTTGCTAAAGTTATCGCTTAATTGCGCTGACGCAAGTGGCTACCTCGGTAGCCACTTGGGCACGAAAAGAAGAGCACTTCGGTGCTCTTTTTTTATGCCTCAATTTTCTGTTCCCTTGCCTAATCCCACACAAAATCCAGGTTTGAAATAAAAACCATTCTCATTTACACTTTGATCAGAAAATGTACCGGAGTCCGTTGTAAATGTACGTCTGCCTGTGTAATGCCGTGAGTGATAAAACCCTCCGCGAAGTGGTTCGTCGCTATCAACCCAAATCTATTCAGCATTTGCGCCAGCTGGTTCCTATTGGCAAACAGTGTGGCAAATGTATCCGTGCCGCGCGTGAAATCATGGATGACGAGCTCCAGCAAGTGCCGCTGTATAAAGAGATCGCCTGATTCACAGCCTGACACTGGAATAACCACAAAAACTGTCGCGTTTTTTTGACTTCTTTTTATCCGCATCTACGCTCTTATTAACTGGAAGCGGAGGAAGCAAAATGAAGGGCGACACTAAAATCATAAATCATCTCAACAAATTGCTTGGGAATGAGCTGGTTGCAATCAACCAGTACTTTCTTCATGCACGCATGTTCAAAAACTGGGGTCTGATACGCCTCAATGATGTGGAATACCACGAATCCATTGATGAAATGAAACATGCGGACAAGTACATTGAACGCATTCTGTTTCTTGAAGGGATTCCCAACTTGCAGGATCTTGGTCGGTTGCGGATTGGCGAGGATGTGCCGGAAATGCTGAAATCTGACCTGACGCTGGAACTGGAAGGGGCGAAGGATTTGCGCGAAGCCATCGCCTATGCTGATAAAGTCCATGATTACGTCAGCCGCGATATGATGATTGAAATTCTTGCTGACGAAGAACATCACATTGATTACCTGGAGACCGAGCTGGAACTGATCAACAAAATCGGGATTCAGAATTACCTGCAGGCACAAATCAAAGAAGCGGGTGACAGCTAAGCAGATTCCATCCCCAGGTTATGCCCGGCCCGCCGCGTTCTGTGATCGCTGCGGGCTTTTCTTTTCGTGTCACATCCTTTTCTGGTTAAAAACGCATCATGGGTTGCTTCCTGAACAGATTTGCGTATAATGCGCGGGCCTGCCGATATTGGCTGGCGCGATTCGAGCAGAATCGCAGGTGGTTGTAATCTGAACCGCCTGACAATACTCCCAATTGGGGAGTTATATGCTGAACGATTACACTCCTCCATCAATCGTAATGGGTGTGGGTAGTAATTTTTTTCGTTTATAAAATGTTTGGAGCCTTGGTCTCATGTCGAACCAAAGAATCCGTATCCGTCTTAAAGCGTTTGATCATCGTCTGATCGATCAATCAACCGCGGAAATCGTTGAGACTGCCAAGCGCACTGGTGCGCAGGTACGTGGTCCGATCCCGCTGCCGACTCGCAAAGAGCGTTTTACCGTTCTGATCTCTCCGCACGTTAACAAAGATGCGCGTGATCAGTACGAAATCCGCACTCACAAGCGTCTGGTAGACATCGTTGAGCCAACTGAAAAAACCGTTGATGCTCTGATGCGTCTGGATCTGGCTGCCGGTGTTGACGTGCAGATCAGCCTGGGTTAATCAGGTCATCGAGCGATTGAGAGGTTGAAACAATGAGTGGTTTAGTCGGTAAAAAAGTGGGCATGACCCGCATCTTCACTGAAGATGGCGTTTCTATCCCCGTCACCGTTATTGAAGTTGAAGCAAACCGCGTTACCCAGGTGAAAACTCTGGAGAACGATGGTTACCAGGCGATCCAGGTTACCACCGGTGCTAAAAAAGCTAACCGTGTGACCAAACCTGAAGCTGGTCATTTTGCTAAAGCTGGCGTTGAAGCTGGCCGTGGTCTGTGGGAATTCCGCACCGAAGGTGAAGAGTTCGCTGTTGGCCAGAGCATCAGTGTTGAAATCTTCGCTGAAGTGAAAAAAGTAGACGTAACCGGTACCTCTAAAGGTAAAGGTTTCGCAGGTACCGTTAAGCGCTGGAACTTCCGTACCCAGGACGCGACTCACGGTAACTCCTTGTCTCACCGCGTTCCGGGTTCTATCGGTCAGAACCAGACTCCGGGCAAAGTGTTCAAAGGCAAGAAAATGGCTGGTCAGCTGGGTAATGAGCGCGTAACCGTTCAGAGCCTGGAAGTGGTACGTGTTGACGCTGAGCGCAACCTGCTGCTGGTGAAAGGTGCAGTTCCGGGTGCGACCGGTAGCGACCTGATCGTTAAACCGGCTGTGAAGGCGTAAGGGGATAGCAATGGAATTAGTATTGAAAGACGCGCAGAGCGCGCTGACTGTTTCCGAAACTACCTTCGGTCGTGATTTCAACGAAGCGCTGGTTCACCAGGTTGTTGTTGCCTACGCTGCTGGTGCTCGTCAGGGTACTCGTGCGCAGAAAACTCGTGCTGAAGTAACTGGTTCAGGCAAAAAGCCATGGCGCCAGAAAGGTACCGGCCGTGCGCGTTCAGGTTCTATCAAGAGCCCGATCTGGCGTTCAGGTGGCGTGACCTTCGCTGCACGTCCTCAGGACCACAGTCAAAAAGTTAACAAAAAGATGTACCGCGGCGCGCTGAAAAGCATCCTGTCCGAGCTGGTACGTCAGGACCGTCTGATCGTTGTCGAATCATTCTCTGTTGAAGCACCGAAAACCAAGCTGCTGGCACAGAAACTGAAAGACATGGCGCTGGAAGACGTGCTGATCATCACCGGCGAACTGGATGAGAATCTGTTCCTGGCTGCGCGTAACCTGTACAAGGTTGACGTGCGCGATGCAGCAGGTATCGACCCAGTTAGCCTGATCGCCTTCGACAAAGTCGTTATGACTGCTGAAGCAGTTAAGCAAGTTGAGGAGATGCTGGCATGATCCGTGAAGAACGTCTGCTGAAAGTACTGCGCGCGCCGCACGTATCTGAAAAAGCATCTACCGCGATGGAAAAAACCAATACCATCGTTCTCAAAGTTGCGAAAGACGCGACCAAAGCAGAGATCGTTGCTGCTGTCGAGAAACTGTTCGAAGTAGAAGTTAAAGACGTAAACACCCTGGTTGTTAAGGGTAAAGTTAAGCGTCACGGACAGCGTATCGGTCGTCGTAGCGACTGGAAAAAAGCTTACGTCACCCTGAAAGAAGGCCAGAACCTGGACTTCGTCGGCGGCGCTGAGTAAGTCGGAGGAGAAAGACAATGGCAGTTGTTAAATGTAAACCGACATCTCCGGGTCGTCGTCACGTAGTTAAAGTGGTGAACCCTGAGCTGCACAAGGGCAAACCTTTTGCTCCGTTGCTGGAAAAAAACAGCAAATCCGGTGGTCGTAACAACAATGGTCGTATCACTACCCGTCATATCGGTGGTGGTCACAAGCAGGCTTACCGTATTGTTGACTTCAAACGCAACAAAGATGGTATCCCGGCAGTTGTTGAGCGTCTTGAGTACGATCCGAACCGTTCTGCGAACATCGCACTGGTTCTGTACAAAGATGGCGAGCGCCGTTACATCCTGGCCCCTAAAGGCCTGAAAGCTGGCGACCAGATTCAGTCTGGCGTTGATGCTGCGATCAAAGCGGGTAACACCCTGCCGATGCGTAACATCCCAGTTGGTTCTACCGTGCACAACGTAGAAATGAAACCAGGTAAAGGCGGTCAGATTGCTCGCTCAGCTGGTGCTTACGTGCAGATCGTTGCGCGTGAAGGTTCCTACGTTACCCTGCGTCTGCGTTCAGGCGAGATGCGTAAAGTCGAATCCGAATGTCGCGCAACTCTGGGCGAAGTCGGTAACGCTGAGCACATGCTGCGCGTTCTGGGTAAAGCCGGTGCAACCCGTTGGCGTGGTGTTCGTCCTACCGTTCGCGGTACTGCGATGAACCCAGTCGATCACCCGCACGGTGGTGGTGAAGGTCGTAACTTTGGTAAGCACCCGGTAACTCCGTGGGGCGTTCAGACCAAAGGTAAGAAGACCCGTAGCAACAAGCGTACTGATAAATTTATCGTACGTCGCCGTAGCAAATAATTTTAGAGGATAAGCCATGCCACGTTCTCTCAAGAAAGGTCCTTTTATTGACCTGCACTTGCTGAAGAAGGTAGAGAAAGCGGTGGAAAGCGGAGACAAGAAGCCCCTGCGCACCTGGTCCCGTCGTTCAACGATCTTCCCTAACATGATCGGTTTGACCATCGCTGTCCATAATGGTCGTCAGCACGTTCCTGTCTTTGTTTCCGACGAAATGGTCGGCCACAAGCTGGGTGAATTTGCACCGACACGTACTTATCGCGGCCACGCTGCTGATAAGAAAGCCAAGAAGAAATAAGTAGGAGGAAGAGATGGAAACTATTGCTCAACATCGCCATGCTCGTTCTTCTGCTCAGAAGGTTCGCCTCGTTGCTGACCTGATTCGCGGTAAGAAAGTGTCGCAGGCTCTGGATATTCTGACTTACACCAACAAGAAAGCGGCTGTACTGGTTAAGAAAGTCCTGGAATCTGCCATTGCTAACGCCGAACACAACGATGGCGCTGATATCGACGATCTGAAAGTTGCGAAAATTTTCGTAGATGAAGGCCCAAGCATGAAGCGCATTATGCCTCGTGCAAAAGGTCGTGCAGATCGCATCCTGAAGCGCACCAGCCACATTACTGTGGTTGTGTCCGATCGCTGAGACTCTGGAGACTAGCAATGGGTCAGAAAGTACATCCTAATGGTATTCGCCTGGGTATTGTAAAACCATGGAACTCTACCTGGTTTGCGAACACCAAAGAATTCGCTGACAACCTGGACAGCGATTTTAAAGTACGTCAGTTCCTGACTAAAGAACTGGCAAAAGCGTCTGTATCACGCATCGTTATCGAACGTCCGGCTAAGAGCATCCGTGTGACTATTCACACCGCTCGTCCGGGTATCGTAATCGGTAAGAAAGGTGAAGACGTTGAGAAACTGCGTACGGTCGTCGCGAATATCGCTGGCGTTCCTGCACAGATCAACATCGCTGAAGTCCGTAAACCGGAACTGGACGCGAAACTGGTAGCTGACAGCATCACTTCACAGCTGGAGCGTCGTGTGATGTTCCGTCGTGCTATGAAGCGTGCAGTTCAGAACGCCATGCGTCTGGGCGCGAAGGGTATTAAAGTTGAAGTTAGCGGCCGTCTGGGCGGCGCGGAAATCGCACGTACCGAATGGTACCGCGAAGGTCGCGTACCGTTGCACACTCTGCGTGCTGACATTGACTACAACACCTCTGAAGCGCACACCACTTATGGTGTAATCGGCGTTAAGGTATGGATCTTCAAAGGTGAGATCCTGGGTGGTATGGCTGCTGTTGAACAACCGGAACCGGCTGCTCAACCTAAAAAGCAGCAGCGTAAAGGCCGTAAGTAAGGAGAGTCGCTGATGTTACAACCAAAGCGTACGAAATTCCGTAAAGTGCACAAAGGCCGTAACCGCGGTCTGGCGCAGGGTACGGATGTTAGCTTCGGTACTTTCGGTCTGAAAGCTGTTGGCCGTGGTCGTCTGACTGCACGTCAGATCGAAGCAGCACGTCGTGCTATGACCCGTGCAGTTAAGCGTCAAGGTAAGATCTGGATCCGTGTATTCCCGGACAAACCGATCACCGAGAAGCCGCTGGAAGTGCGTATGGGTAAAGGTAAGGGTAACGTGGAGTATTGGGTTGCCCTGATCCAGCCTGGTAAAGTCCTGTATGAAATGGACGGCGTACCGGAAGAGCTGGCCCGTGAAGCATTCAAGCTGGCAGCAGCAAAACTGCCTATCAAAACCACCTTTGTAACTAAGACGGTGATGTAATGAAAGCAACTGAGCTGCGTGAAAAAAGCGTTGAAGAGCTGAACGCTGAGCTGCTTAACCTGCTGCGTGAGCAGTTTAACCTGCGCATGCAGGCAGCATCTGGCCAACTGCAGCAGACCCATCTGCTGAAGAATGTGCGCCGTGATGTTGCACGTGTTAAGACTTTACTGACTGAGAAGGCGGGTTCGTAATGACCGATAAAATCCGTACTCTGCAAGGTCGTGTTGTTAGTGACAAAATGCAGAAATCTGCAGTTGTTGCTATCGAACGTTTCGTGAAGCACCCGATCTACGGTAAATTCATTAAACGTACGACTAAGCTGCACATCCACGACGAGAACAACGAATGCGGTATCGGTGACGTGGTTGAAATCCGCGAATGCCGTCCGCTGTCCAAGACTAAGTCATGGACTCTGGTTCGCGTTGTAGAGAAAGCGGTTCTGTAATAGAATCCTCTTCCTCTAAAAAATAAGATGAACGGCTCTCGCGAGCCGTTCATTTTTTCTACCCATATGCAGGAACCGGTGTTATAATGCCGCGCCCTCAATTATGGGGCTTTTTAACGACCTGAGGTTTTGGGTCCCGAAGTAGTAGTTGACATTAGCGGAGCACTAAAATGATCCAAGAACAGACTATGCTGAACGTCGCCGACAACTCCGGTGCACGTCGCGTAATGTGTATCAAGGTTCTGGGTGGCTCGCACCGTCGCTACGCAGGCGTCGGCGATATCATCAAAGTTACCATCAAGGAAGCAATTCCGCGTGGTAAGGTGAAAAAAGGTGATGTCCTGAAGGCGGTAGTGGTGCGCACCAAGAAGGGTGTTCGTCGCCCGGACGGTTCTGTCATTCGCTTCGATGGCAACTCATGCGTTATTTTAAACAATAACTCTGAGCAGCCTATCGGAACGCGTATTTTTGGGCCGGTAACTCGTGAACTTCGTACTGAAAAGTTCATGAAAATTATCTCTCTGGCACCAGAAGTACTCTAAGGAGCGAACAATGGCAGCGAAAATCCGTCGTAACGACGAAGTTATCGTGCTTACCGGCAAAGACAAAGGTAAGCGCGGTAAAGTAAAGAACGTCCTGACTTCTGGTAAAGTCATCGTTGAAGGTATCAACCTGGTTAAGAAACACTCTAAGCCGGTTCCGGCTCTGAACCAACCAGGTGGCATCGTTGAAAAAGAAGCCGCTATTCAGGTTTCTAACGTTGCAATCTTCAATGCGGCAACCGGCAAGGCTGACCGTGTAGGCTTTAGATTCGAAGACGGTAAAAAAGTCCGTTTCTTCAAGTCTAACAGCGAAACTATCAAGTAATTTGGAGTAGTACGATGGCGAAACTGCATGATTACTACAAAGACGAAGTAGTCCAGAAACTCATGACTGAGTTCGGCTACAATTCTGTCATGCAAGTCCCTCGGGTCGAGAAGATCACCCTGAACATGGGTGTTGGTGAAGCGATCGCTGACAAGAAACTGCTGGATAACGCAGCAGCTGACCTGGCAGCAATCTCCGGTCAAAAACCGCTGATCACCAAAGCACGCAAATCAGTTGCAGGCTTCAAAATCCGTCAGGGCTATCCGATCGGCTGTAAAGTAACTCTGCGCGGCGAGCGCATGTGGGAGTTCTTTGAGCGCCTGATCACTATTGCTGTACCGCGTATCCGTGACTTCCGTGGCTTGTCTGCGAAGTCTTTCGACGGTCGTGGTAACTACAGCATGGGCGTTCGTGAGCAGATCATCTTCCCAGAAATCGACTACGACAAAGTCGATCGCGTTCGTGGTTTGGATATTACCATTACCACTACTGCGAAATCTGATGATGAAGGCCGTGCTCTGCTGGCTGCCTTTGACTTCCCGTTCCGCAAGTAAGGTAGGGTTACTTCATGGCTAAGCAATCTATGAAAGCACGCGAAGTTAAGCGTGTGAAATTAGCAGACAAGTTCTTCGCAAAACGCGCTGAACTGAAAGCGATCATTTCTGATGTGAACGCTTCTGACGAAGATCGTTGGGATGCCGTTCTCAAGCTGCAGAGTCTGCCGCGTGATTCCAGCCCTTCACGTCAGCGTAACCGCTGCCGTCAAACAGGTCGTCCGCACGGTTTCCTGCGGAAGTTTGGGTTGAGCCGTATCAAGGTCCGTGAAGCCGCAATGCGCGGTGAAATCCCGGGTCTGAAAAAGGCAAGCTGGTAATTGTCACCATTTGAATCACGGGAGTAACACAGATGAGCATGCAAGATCCGATCGCGGATATGCTGACCCGTATCCGTAACGGTCAGGCCGCGAACAAAGTTGCGGTCTCTATGCCTTCCTCCAAGCTGAAAGTGGCAATTGCCAACGTGCTGAAGGAAGAAGGCTATATTCAAGATTTTAAAATCGAAGGCGACATCAAGCCGGAACTGGAACTGACTCTTAAGTATTTCCAGGGTAAAGCTGTTGTAGAAAACATTCAGCGTGTTAGCCGTCCAGGTCTGCGCATCTATAAGAAAAAAGATGAGCTGCCAAAAGTAATGGCTGGTCTGGGCATCGCTGTAATTTCTACATCTAAAGGTGTTATGACTGATCGTGCAGCGCGCCAGGCTGGTCTTGGTGGCGAAATTATCTGCTACGTAGCGTAATCGGAGGAAAACATGTCACGTGTTGCAAAAGCACCTGTCGTAATTCCTGCCGGCGTAGAGGTAAAACTCAACGGTCAGGAAGTTTCGATCAAAGGTAAAAACGGCGAGCTGACTCGTACTATCAACCAAGCTGTTGAAGTTAAGCAGGCTGACAACACCCTGACTTTCGCTCCGCGCGAAGGTTATGCGGATGGTTGGGCACAGGCAGGTACTGCTCGTGCACTGCTGAACGGCATGGTTATTGGTGTTACCGAAGGCTTCACCAAGAAGCTGCAATTGGTTGGTGTTGGTTATCGTGCAGCTGTAAAAGGCAACTCTGTGAGTCTGGCCCTGGGCTTCTCTCACCCTGTTGACCATGCACTGCCGGCTGGCATCACTGCCGAATGCCCAACTCAGACTGAGATCGTGCTGAAAGGCGCTGATAAGCAGCTGATTGGTCAGGTTGCAGCTGATCTGCGCGCCTACCGTCGTCCTGAGCCGTACAAAGGCAAGGGTGTTCGTTACGCCGACGAAGTCGTGCGTACCAAAGAGGCTAAGAAGAAGTAAGGTAACACTATGGATAAGAAATCTGCTCGTATCCGTCGTGCGACCCGTGCACGTCGCAAGCTCAAAGAGCTGGGTGCTACTCGCCTGGTGGTACATCGTACCCCGCGTCACATTTACGCACAGGTAATCGCCCCGAACGGTTCCGAAGTTCTGGTTGCTGCTTCTACTGTAGAAAAAGCTATCGCTGAACAACTGAAGTATACCGGTAACAAAGACGCCGCTGCAGCTGTAGGTAAAGCTCTGGCTGAGCGCGCTATCGAAAAAGGCATCAAAGATGTTTCTTTCGACCGTTCCGGTTTCCAATATCATGGTCGCGTCCAGGCACTGGCAGATGCTGCTCGTGAAGCTGGCCTTCAGTTCTAAGGTAGAGGTCTAAGATGGCACACATCGAGAAACAAGCTGGCGAACTGCAGGAAAAACTGATCGCGGTAAACCGTGTTTCTAAAACTGTTAAAGGTGGTCGTATTTTCTCCTTCACAGCTCTGACTGTGGTAGGTGATGGTAACGGTCGCGTCGGTTTTGGTTACGGTAAAGCGCGTGAAGTTCCAGCAGCGATCCAGAAAGCGATGGAAAAAGCCCGTCGCAATATGATTAACGTCGCGCTGAATCACGGCACCCTGCAGCACCCGGTTAAAGGTGCGCACACGGGTTCTCGTGTATTCATGCAGCCGGCTTCTGAAGGTACCGGTATCATCGCCGGTGGTGCAATGCGCGCCGTCCTGGAAGTCGCTGGAGTTCATAACGTTCTGGCTAAAACCTATGGTTCCACCAACCCGATCAACGTGGTTCGTGCAACTATCGACGGCCTGGGCAACATGAAATCTCCGGAAATGGTCGCTGCCAAGCGTGGTAAATCCGTTGAAGAAATTCTGGGGTAATCACCATGGCGAAGACTATTAAAATTACACAAACCCGTAGCTCAATCGGCCGCCTGCCTAAGCACAAAGCCACTCTGGTTGGTCTGGGTCTGCGTCGTATTGGTCACACCGTTGAGCGTGAAGACACGCCAGCTGTACGCGGTATGATCAACGCGATTTCCTATATGCTGAAAGTGGAGGAGTAAGAGATGCGTTTAAACACTCTGTCTCCGGCCGAAGGGTCTAAACACGCTTCTAAGCGTCTGGGTCGTGGTATCGGTTCTGGCCTCGGTAAAACCGGCGGTCGTGGTCACAAAGGTCAGAAGTCTCGTTCTGGCGGTGGCGTACGTCGCGGTTTCGAGGGTGGTCAGATGCCTCTGTACCGTCGTCTGCCGAAATTCGGTTTCACCTCTCGCAAAGCAATGGTCACTGCAGAAGTTCGTCTGTCTGACCTGGCGAAAGTTGAAGGCGGTATTGTTGACCTGAACACACTGAAAGCAGCAAACATTGTCGGTGTTCAGATTGAATTCGCGAAAGTGATTCTGTCTGGTGAAGTTTCTGCACCGGTAACGGTTCGTGGTCTGCGTGTCACCAAAGGTGCTCGTGCTGCAATCGAAGCTGCTGGCGGTAAAATCGAGGAATAAGTAGCAGATGGCTAAGCAACCGGGATTAGATTTTCAAAGTGCCAAAGGTGGCTTTGGTGAACTGAAGCGCAGACTGTTGTTTGTTATCGGTGCACTAATTGTCTTCCGTATTGGCTCTTTTATTCCGATCCCTGGTATTGATGCCACTGTACTTGCCAAACTGCTTGAGCAACAGCGTGGCACCATCATTGAAATGTTCAACATGTTCTCTGGTGGTGCTCTCAGTCGTGCCTCAATCTTCGCGCTGGGTATTATGCCGTACATTTCGGCCTCTATTATTATCCAGCTGCTAACGGTGGTTCATCCGGCGTTAGCGGAGATTAAGAAAGAAGGGGAGGCTGGCCGTCGTAAGATTAGCCAGTACACCCGTTATGGCACGCTGGTTCTGGCCGTATTCCAGTCGATCGGTATAGCTACCGGTCTGCCGAATATGCCTGGGATGCAGGGCCTGGTGATTAATCCAGGCTTTGCCTTCTATTTTACCGCTGTTGTGAGTCTGGTTACCGGGACGATGTTCCTGATGTGGCTGGGCGAACAGATTACTGAACGTGGTATCGGTAACGGTATTTCGATCATTATCTTCGCTGGTATTGTTGCGGGTCTCCCGCCGGCCATTGGCCATACCATCGAGCAAGCGCGGCAAGGCGACCTGCACTTCCTTCTGTTGCTGTTGGTTGCAGTTCTCGTATTTGCAGTGACCTTCTTCGTTGTTTTCGTAGAACGTGGTCAACGCCGCATTGTGGTGAACTACGCTAAGCGTCAGCAAGGTCGTCGTGTTTATGCTGCACAGAGCACACATTTACCGTTGAAAGTGAATATGGCAGGGGTTATCCCGGCAATCTTTGCTTCCAGCATAATCCTGTTCCCGGCGACGATAGCATCCTGGTTCGGGGGCGGTACCGGTTGGAACTGGCTGACAACAATTTCGCTGTATTTGCAGCCAGGACAGCCGCTTTATGTGCTACTCTATGCGACTGCAATCATCTTCTTCTGTTTCTTCTATACGGCGTTGGTTTTCAACCCGCGTGAAACAGCAGATAACCTGAAGAAGTCTGGTGCATTCGTACCGGGAATTCGTCCGGGAGAGCAAACGGCGAAGTATATCGATAAAGTAATGACACGTCTGACCTTAATCGGCGCACTGTATATTACTTTTATTTGCCTGATCCCGGAGTTCATGCGTGATGCCATGAAGGTTCCCTTCTACTTTGGTGGTACTTCACTGCTCATCGTAGTGGTTGTCATCATGGACTTTATGGCTCAAGTGCAAACTCTGATGATGTCGAGTCAGTACGAGTCTGCATTGAAGAAAGCTAACCTGAAAGGCTACGGCCGTTAATTCAGGCGCTTGAGAAGTTACGGAGAGTAAAAATGAAAGTTCGTGCTTCCGTCAAGAAATTATGTCGTAACTGCAAAATCATCCGTCGCGACGGCGTCGTACGTGTGATTTGCAGCGCCGAGCCTAAGCATAAACAGCGCCAGGGCTGATTTTCTCACATATTTTTCTTGCAAAGTCGGGTTGAGCTGGCTAGATTAGCCAGCCAATCTTTTGTATGTCGATGCGTTTCCATTTGAGTATCCTGAAAACGGGCTTTTCAGCATGGTTCGCATTTATTTAATTATAGGAGTGCATAGTGGCCCGTATAGCAGGCATTAACATTCCTGATCAAAAACACACCGTAATCGCATTAACTTCGATTTTCGGTATCGGCAAAACCCGTTCTAAAGCCATCTGTGCTGAAACGGGCATCGCTGAAAATGTTAAGATCAGTGAGCTGTCTGAAGAACAAATTGATCAGCTGCGTGATGCAGTTGCTAAATTCGTTGTAGAAGGTGATCTGCGCCGTGAAATCACCCTGAGCATCAAGCGTCTGATGGACCTTGGTTGCTACCGTGGTTTGCGCCATCGTCGTGGTCTGCCAGTACGCGGTCAGCGTACCAAGACCAACGCACGTACCCGTAAGGGTCCGCGTAAACCGATCAAGAAATAATCGGGGTGAGTAAATAATGGCAAAGGCACCAGTTCGTGCACGTAAACGTGTAAGAAAGCAAGTCTCAGATGGCGTGGCTCATGTCCATGCTTCTTTTAACAACACCATCGTTACTATTACTGATCGTCAGGGTAACGCACTGGGTTGGGCAACCGCCGGTGGTTCCGGTTTCCGCGGTTCACGTAAATCTACTCCGTTTGCTGCTCAGGTCGCTGCAGAGCGCTGTGCAGAAGCCGTGAAAGATTACGGTATTAAGAACCTGGAAGTTATGGTTAAGGGTCCGGGTCCGGGTCGCGAATCTACTATTCGTGCTCTGAACGCCGCTGGTTTCCGCATCACTAATATTACTGATGTGACTCCGATCCCTCACAACGGTTGTCGTCCGCCGAAAAAACGTCGCGTATAACGCTTCGTTTTTAGGATAGTTGGAGAAAGAAAATGGCAAGATATTTGGGTCCTAAGCTCAAGCTGAGCCGTCGTGAGGGCACTGACTTATTCCTTAAGTCTGGTGTTCGCGCGATCGATTCCAAGTGCAAAATTGAACAAGCCCCTGGTCAGCATGGTGCGCGTAAACCGCGTCTGTCTGATTACGGCGGTCAGTTACGTGAAAAACAGAAAGTTCGTCGTATCTACGGCGTGCTGGAACGTCAGTTCCGTAACTACTATAAAGAAGCAGCGCGTCTGAAAGGCAACACCGGTGAAAACCTGTTAGCTCTGCTGGAAGGTCGTCTGGATAACGTAGTTTACCGTATGGGTTTTGGTGCCACTCGTGCAGAAGCACGTCAGCTGGTTAGCCACAAATCTATCCTGGTGAATGGTCGCGTTGTTAACATCGCTTCTTATCAGGTATCTCCGAATGATGTCGTAAGCATCCGTGAGAAAGCCAAAAAGCAATCTCGCGTGAAGGCCGCTCTGGAGCTGGCTGAGCAGCGTGAAAAGCCAACCTGGCTGGAAGTTGATGCGACTAAGATGGAAGGTGTGTTCAAGCGTATTCCTGAGCGTACTGATCTGTCTGCGGACATTAACGAACACCTGATCGTCGAGCTTTACTCTAAGTAAAGCTTAGTACCAAAGAGAGGACACAATGCAGGGTTCTGTGACAGAGTTTCTAAAACCGCGCCTGGTAGATATCGAGCAAGTGAGTTCGACGCACGCCAAGGTGACCCTTGAGCCGTTAGAGCGTGGCTTTGGCCATACTCTTGGTAACGCACTGCGCCGTATTCTGCTTTCTTCCATGCCGGGTTGCGCGGTGACCGAGGTTGAGATTGATGGCGTGCTCCACGAGTACTCCACCAAAGAGGGCGTACAGGAAGATATCCTGGAAATCCTGCTTAACCTGAAAGGGCTGGCGGTAAGAGTTCAGGGTAAAGATGAAGTCATCCTGACCCTGAATAAATCTGGCATTGGCCCTGTGACTGCAGCCGACATTACCCACGACGGTGATGTCGAAATCGTCAAGCCGCAGCATGTGATCTGCCATCTGACCGATGAAAACGCATCTATTAGCATGCGTATCAAAGTTCAGCGTGGTCGTGGTTATGTGCCGGCTTCTGCCCGAATTCATTCGGAAGAAGATGAGCGCCCAATCGGCCGTCTGTTAGTAGACGCTTGCTACAGCCCTGTAGACCGTATCGCCTACAATGTTGAAGCTGCGCGTGTTGAACAGCGTACCGACCTGGACAAGCTGGTCATCGAAATGGAAACCAACGGCACAATCGATCCTGAAGAGGCGATTCGTCGTGCGGCAACCATCCTGGCAGAACAACTGGAAGCTTTCGTTGACTTACGTGATGTACGTCAGCCGGAAGTGAAAGAAGAGAAACCAGAATTCGATCCGATCCTGCTGCGCCCTGTTGACGATCTGGAATTGACTGTCCGCTCTGCTAACTGCCTCAAGGCAGAAGCTATCCACTACATCGGTGATCTGGTACAGCGTACCGAGGTTGAGCTGCTTAAAACGCCTAACCTGGGTAAAAAATCTCTTACCGAGATTAAAGACGTGCTGGCCTCACGTGGTCTGTCTCTGGGCATGCGCCTGGAAAACTGGCCGCCGGCAAGCATCGCTGATGAATAACCCGATCACAGGTTAAGGTTTCACTGAGAAGGATAAGGTCATGCGCCATCGTAAGAGTGGTCGTCAACTGAACCGTAACAGCAGCCATCGTCAGGCTATGTTCCGCAACATGGCTGGTTCTCTGGTTCGTCATGAGATCATTAAGACGACTCTGCCGAAAGCCAAAGAGCTGCGTCGCGTAGTTGAGCCGCTGATTACTCTTGCCAAGACCGACAGCGTAGCTAATCGTCGTCTGGCATTCGCCCGTACTCGTGATAACGAGATCGTGGCAAAACTGTTTAACGAGCTGGGCCCGCGTTTCGCGAGCCGTGCCGGTGGTTACACTCGTATTTTGAAGTGTGGCTTCCGTGCTGGTGACAACGCTCCGATGGCATACATCGAGCTGGTTGATCGTCCAGAAGCTCAAGCAGAAGCTGCTGCAGAGTAATTTGCAGTAACGTAAAAAACCCGCTTCGGCGGGTTTTTTATTGCCTGTACTTTCTTCCCATTTTTTCCTCTTCCGCTATGCTGATGGCAGTCAACCCTGTCAGGAGCACCTCATGTGGCTAATTGACCAACTTGCAGAACAACACATCCTTGCCGCTCAGGAAAAAGGCGAACTGAGTAATTTGCGTGGTGAGGGTGTGCCATTGCAACTGGAAGATGATAGCGGTGTACCGGAAGAGCTGCGTATGGGATATCGGTTGTTAAAAAATGCCGGTTTTTTACCACCGGAACTGGAAATGCGACGCGAAGCCTTGGAAGTGAAAGATCTTCTTCGTGAGCTTGATCCTGACGATCATCAGGCCCACGAGCTGGCAAAAAAACTGAACCTACTGGAACTGAAACTGCGCCAGGCAGGAATGAGTACAGCATTTTTGCGAGGAGATTACCGCGAGGCGCTTAAGCAGCATCTGAGGCAGGAGAAATAATATGTACCGTATCGGTCAGTTAGCGAAGATGGCTGATGTTACCCCTGACACCATCCGTTTTTATGAAAAGCAGCAAATGATGGATCACGAGGTGAGAACCGAAGGTGGTTTCCGTTTGTATAGCGACGATGACTTGCAGCGTCTGCGATTTATCCGTTACGGACGTCAGTTGGGTTTTAGCCTTGATGCTATTCGTGGTTTGCTGTCGATCCGTATCGATCCCGAACATCACACTTGCCAGGAATCAAAGGCCATTGTGGCGAAGCGCCTTGATGAAGTCAGTACCATGATCGTGGAGCTACAAACGATCCAGCGTTCTCTGCAACGTCTGTCTGAAACTTGTTGTGGCGATCTGCATAGCAGCGCCTGCTGCTCAATTCTCGAAGCACTGGAGAAGGGCGAAGAGCCGCATCCAGAAATTTGTTGTGGCAAGGATTGTATTTAACGCGGATAAGCCTATAGTTGCGCAGTCAATCATTGGAGGAAATATGAGCCGTTATCAGCATCAAAAAGGGCAGATAAAAGACAACGCCATTGAGGCGCTATTGCATGATCCGCTGTTTCGCCAGCGTATTGAACAGAATCAGAAAGGGAAAGGCAGCTATCGGCGTAAAGACAAACACGCGAAGAGGGGTAACTGGGAGGCCAGTGGTAAGCAAAGCGGTTTACCACTGGCCTTCAGGTTTTAAGCATCAAAAAACCGCCTGCCCAGGCGGTTTTTGCTATCAGATTTTGGTGTTTTGTTGTTTGAGCAGGTCACGAATTTCCGTCAGTAGCAGTTCTTCATTAGTCGGCTTCGGATCGGCTTTTTCCACTTCTTTCTTCTTGTACAGTTTATTCATCAATTTGATGGCGATAAAAATGGCTAACGCGACGATAACGAAATCAAAAATACTCTGAATAAAAACACCGTATTCCATTACCACGGCAGGTGCTGCGCCTTCCGCTGGTTTAATGATCCACTTGAACTGCTTAAAATCGACCCCACCAATCAGTAACCCCAGCGGCGGCATAATAATATTAGCCACCAGCGATGAAACAATCTTGCCAAACGCGGCACCGATAATTACACCAACTGCGAGGTCAACTACGTTACCGCGCATCGCAAAATCACGAAACTCTTTGAAAAAACTCATTGTTATCTCCTTGCCTTGGCCAATGCCTAAAGTCTAACAAACCTTTTAACATTTGCCATTACAACAAAGGATTAAACTGGATTATCACGGCGGGCAATAAAAGCTTGCCCGCTATGATTAAAGGAAGAAGGGACTTGGCTGGAACAGGCGTTCCACATCGGGCACAAATTTCTTATCGGTCAGGAACATAATCACATGATCGCCCTGCTCGATACGCACATTAGCATTGGCAATAATGACCTCATCTCCACGGACCACTGCGCCAATGATGGTGCCTGGTGGCAATTTGATATCTTCAATCAGACGCCCCACTACGCGCGAAGTGGTCTCTTCACCGTGGGCGATCGCTTCGATCGCTTCGGCAATGCCACGGCGTAATGAAGAAACACCGACAATGTCCGCTTTACGCACATGGCCGAGTAACGCAGAAATGGTGGCCTGCTGTGGTGAAATGGCAATATCGATCACGCTGCCCTGTACCAAATCGACATAGGCGCGACGCTGGATCAACACCATGACTTTCTTCGCACCCATTTTTTTCGCCAGCATCGCTGACATGATGTTGGCTTCATCATCGTTGGTGACGGCAATAAACAGATCGATTTGATCGACATGTTCTTCAGCCAGCAACTCCTGATCGGAAGCATCACCATAGAATACAATCGTATCCTGTAGCTGTTCCGCCAGTTCTGCTGCGCGCTGCGGATTTCGTTCGATCAGTTTTACGCTGTATTGTTTTTCCAGCCGTTGTGCCAGACCAAAGCCGATATTGCCCCCACCTACCAGCATGATGCGTTTGTATGGTTTTTCCAGCCGCTGCATCTCGCTCATGACGGCACGAATATGCTGGCTGGCGGCGATAAAGAAGACTTCATCACCGGCTTCAACGATAGTCGAACCCTGCGGGCGAATGGGACGATCCTGACGAAAGATCGCCGCCACACGTGTGTCAATATGCGGCATATGCTCGCGCAGAATGGAAAGTGGATTACCAACCAATGGACCGCCGTAATACGCTTTGACGACAGCAAGGCTTACTTTCCCTTCGGCAAAATTAACCACCTGCAACGCCCCGGGATATTGGATCAGCCGGTAAATATTGTCGATCACCAACTGCTCAGGAGAGATCAAATGATCAATAGGCACCGCCTCCGGCACGAACAATTTCTCGGCATCGCGCAGATAATCTGCAGCGCGGATACGTGCAATCCGGTTGGGGGTATTGAATAATGAGTAAGCTATCTGACAGGCGATCATATTGGTTTCGTCAGAGCTGGTGACAGCTACCAGCATGTCAGCATCTTCCGCCCCCGCTTCACGCAGGATACGAGGATGAGAACCATGCCCGTGCACCACACGCAGATCGAATTTGTCCTGCAACTGACGTAAACGCGTGGCATCGCTATCCACCACGGTAATATCGTTGTTTTCTCCGACCAGGTTTTCTGCGAGCGTTCCGCCGACCTGTCCGGCACCAAGGATTATAATTTTCATCGCTTTAAGCTCTTGTCAGATTGCGCTGTACTATTTTTTCATCAGCTTAGCGTAGAAGAAACCATCCCCGCCATCTGTGCTGGGGAACACCTGCCATCCATTATCCTGACCTTGCGGCAGGGCTTCTGCAATCGCATCAGGATGCGCAGCGAGGAACGCACTGATCTGCTGATGATTCTCTTCTGGCAGAACTGAACAGGTTGCATAAAGCAATGTGCCGCCACTTTTCAGTCGTGGCCAGACCGCATTGAGGATTTCC
Organism: Pantoea sp. X-Soil-TKNS-1211; assembly: GCF_059730495.1. Classification (NCBI taxonomy): domain Bacteria; kingdom Pseudomonadati; phylum Pseudomonadota; class Gammaproteobacteria; order Enterobacterales; family Erwiniaceae; genus Pantoea; species Pantoea sp. X-Soil-TKNS-1211. The sequence continues at coordinate 3,976,561 of NZ_AP035953.1, read as the reverse complement.
TGTTGCAGGCTGGCCAGCTCGGGGATGTCACGATCGCGTCGCAGCCATTTGATGTCGGGATGGCGACGGATCACGCCGGTTGCGGAGCAGGGTGCGTCTAACAGAATGCGGTCAAATTGTTTATCACCACACCATGCCGCTGGCGTTCGACCATCGCCCTGGCGCACATCTGCCTGCATGCCGAGACGTTGCAGGTTTTCTCGCACACGCGTCAGGCGTTGCTCATCAATATCGACAGCAAGCACATCAGCCTGTGGTGCAATTTCGAGGATATGAGTGGTTTTACCACCGGGAGCTGCGCACAGGTCGAGAACGGATTCACCATTTTGCGGTTCAAGCAACAACGCACAGCGTTGTGCGGATAAATCCTGCACCGTTACCCAGCCTTGATCGAAACCAGGCAGTTGGCCGACCGCTGTCGGCGCTTCCAGACGCAGGGAGTCAGGAGCATCTCCGGCAATGGCGCTTTTTTCTGTCTCGACAAGCAGTGCCAGCCAGGCATCACGAGAATGATGCTGGCGGTTGACGCGCAGCCACATCGGTGGACGCTGATTGTTGGCTTCAACAATCTGATGCCATTGCTCTGGCCACGCCGTTTGCAAACGTTTCAGCAACCACCCGGGATGCAGATAACGCTGCGCACCCTGATCGACTTCAGTAACCAAGGTTTCCTGCTGACGTTGAAACTGGCGCAATACGCCATTGAGTAAACCTTTCAGATTCGCACGCTTCAGCACTTCCGCGCCTGCCACGGTCTCTGCCAATGCGGCATGCGGAGGGACGCGGGTATAAAGCAACTGATACAGGCCAACCATGATCAGATAATGGAGCACACGTTGCTTTCCGGTTAAAGGGCGCTCCATCAGCTTGCTAATTAACGCTTCGAGCTGTGGCAGGGTGCGCATCACGCCGAAGCAGAGTTCCTGTAACAGCGCCCCGTCTTTATCGGACAGGTTTTTTTGTGCAGCAGGCAGAATAGCGCTAAGCGATTCCCCTTTATCCACTACGCGTTCAATCAATTGCGCGGCGAGGCTACGCAGGTTTGTGGTTTTTTTCATGCGATTCATTCATCAAACAAAAAGCCCGGTATTAACCGGGCTATGGGATCAGGCCAGAATGCTGCCGGGCGTGAACCATTCACGGCGCGAGTTAAGCAGATCCTGTGCGGACATGGCTTTTTTACCTGCAGGCTGGAGCGATAGCAGGTTCAGAACACCTTCAGCCGTCGCAATCTGGATACCTTGCTTATCGGCGTGGAGTATTTCGCCAGGTTGTTTTGCCTGATGCGGTAACACACTGGCTTGCCAGACTTTTACCGGTTGATCATCAACCATGAAATAACTCATCGGCCAGGGATTAAAGGCACGAATGCAGCGCTCAAGTTGCATGGCGGAGAGCGTCCAGTCGAGGCGAGCTTCTTCTTTGCTCAGTTTCTCTGCATAGCTGACCAGGGCTTCATCCTGCTTTTCAGGCTGTGCGCTGCCGTCTGCCAGTTGCTCCAGTGTCTTGAGCATCCCTTCAGGGCCAAGCTGCGCCAGCTTGTCATACAGAGTGGCGCTGGTGTCCTGCTCGGTAATCGGGCAAGCGAGTTTATGCAGCATATCGCCGGTATCCAGGCCCACATCCATTTGCATGATGGTCACGCCAGTTTCAGCATCGCCAGCCCAGAGTGAACGTTGAATTGGCGCGGCACCACGCCAGCGCGGTAGCAATGAACCGTGAACGTTGATACAACCAAGGCGTGGCATCTCCAGCACTGCTTTCGGTAAAATCAGGCCGTAAGCCACCACCACCATCACATCGGCCTGCAATGTTGCAACCAACTGCTGATTATCTTCAGGTTTGAGTGACTTTGGCTGGAAAACGGGAACACCATGAGCCTGTGCCAGTACTTTTACTGGGCTGGGCGTGAGTTTGTTGCCACGTCCGGCAGGACGATCGGGCTGGGTAAAAACGCCAACTACCTGATGCTCAGAAGCAAGCAGCGCGTCAAGATGACGCGCTGCAAAGTCAGGTGTACCGGCAAAAATGATTTTTAACGGTGCAGACACAGTTCAACCTTTTGTTTGCACTCAGGATGCGCGTGCATTCTGGCGTGCCAGTTTTTCCAGTTTCTGTTTGATACGCTGACGCTTCATCGGCGACAGATAATCAATAAACAGTTTGCCATCGAGATGGTCGATTTCGTGCTGAATACAGATCGCCAACAGGCCATCGGTTTCCAGTTCGAAGGTATTACCGTCACGATCCTGGGCACGGACTTTCACCCACTCAGCACGGGGTACAAAAGCACGTTGTTCAGGGATAGAGAGGCAACCTTCTTCAATGCCGGTTTCGCCGCCTTTTTCCAGCAACTCTGGGTTGATCAACACCAGGCGTTCTTCACGGCTTTCTGACACATCAATAACGATGATGCGACGATGGATATCTACCTGAGTTGCGGCCAGGCCGATGCCTTCTTCGGCGTACATTGTTTCAAACATGTCGTCGACGATGCGCTGTACCCCGGCGTCTACGGTTTTTACCGGCGCCGCGATTTTGCGAAGGCGATCATCAGGGAAATGTAATACCTGCAAAACTGACATAAATTTCCAGATCTGTATGCGTTAAAGAAAAGATTACTACCTCATATTGTAGACTTTTTGGGACATGATTGACAGCATTCCACCGTATCAAGGCACAGGTCGAACAGGGAGTGAGACGTGGATAAAATTGAGTGGATGCTCAGGCTGGCTAATGTGAAAGGTCTTGGTGGCCATCAGATTCTCCGTCTGGTGAGTAGGTTGCATAGTACCCGGCATATTGATGATGATTTTCTGACGATGCAGCGGTTGAATGAAACGCAGCGAAAACAATTCAATACGCTATGCCCACGGCAACTTATGCGCACTCAGCACTGGCTGGAAAATCCACAGCATCAACTGCTTTCTGTTCTGGATAATGCTTACCCCTCAGCGTTAGCGGAAATCGGCCGCTTCCCGCCATTGTTGTATGTGATGGGCAATGTCGCCGCCTTACACACTTCGCAACTCGCCGTCGTCGGCAGTCGTCAATGTTCGCATTACGGCAGGGAATGGGGGGGCTGGTTTTCACAGCAGTTAGCATCGAAGGGGCTAACCATCACCAGCGGGTTGGCGCGGGGAATTGACGGCATTGCACATCGGGCTGCGCTCAATGCCTCCGGCAAAACCATTGCGGTATTGGGAAGTGGGCTGAAACACCTCTATCCCAAAAGCCATCAGAAACTGGCGCAGGATATTGTGAGTAACGGCGGTGCTCTGGTCTCGGAATTCCCGTTGGATATGCCTCCTTATGCCACTAATTTTCCACGGCGCAATCGCATCATCAGTGGCTTGAGTCTGGGTGTGCTGGTGGTGGAGGCGTCCTTGAAAAGCGGTTCACTGGTCACGGCACGTTATGCGCTGGAACAAAATCGCAATGTCTATGCGTTACCAGGTTCTTTGGGGAGTGAAGGCAGCGAAGGAACACACTGGCTGATACAGCAAGGCGCATTGCTGGTCGCCCATCCTGATCATATTTTCGAAGATCTGCATTCTACCCTTCACTGGCTACCTGCAACTCACTCAGAAACAATATATTCACAAGACAGTGACGATGTTCCATTGCCATTTGCGGACGTGTTGGCTAACGTAGGTGATGAGGTTACACCTGTTGACGTCGTCGCTGAACGTGCCGGCCAACCTGTGCCAGTTATCTCAGCCCAGTTGCTGGAGCTGGAGTTAGCAGGATGGATCGCAGCTGTACCCGGCGGCTATGTCCGATTAAGGAGGGCATGCCATGTTCGACGTACTTATGTACTTGTTTGAGACCTATATCCATAACGAAGCCGAAATGCGCGTTGACCAGGATAAACTTACCGATGATTTAACCGATGCCGGTTTTCATCGTGAAGATATCTATAATGCGTTGAATTGGCTTGAGAGACTGGCTGATTACCAGGATGGTTTAGTCGCGCCGGTACTACTGGCGAACGATCCACTCTCAATGCGTATCTACACGGAAGAAGAGAGCCAGCGTTTAGATGCTGAATGCCGCGGTTTTATTCTGTTCCTGGAGCAGATCCAGGTGTTGAATATGGAAACGCGCGAAATGGTTATCGAACGAGTGATGGCCCTCGATACCCTCGATTTCGATCTGGAAGATCTCAAATGGGTGGTTTTGATGGTGCTGTTCAACATCCCCGGATGTGAAAATGCCTACCAGCAGATGGAAGAACTGTTATTCGACGTCAATGAAGGTATGCTGCATTAATTTGCGATTAATGCATCGAGTTATATGAGTAAATCAGCACTTTTTACCGTGCGTAAACACGACCTCTGCCCCGCTTGCGGGGCAGAATTAGTGATACGTGCCGGCAAACATGGCCCATTCCTTGGGTGCGTAAACTATCCAACCTGCGACTATATTCGCCCGCTGAAAAACCAGGGTGATGGTCATATCGTTAAAGTGCTGGAGGGCCATACCTGTCCAAAATGTGGTGCTGACAAGGTGCTACGTCAGGGGCGGTTTGGTATGTTTGTTGGTTGTAGCCACTATCCTGAATGTGATTATACCGAAACGATCGATAAGCCTGATGAGACAGCTATCGCTTGTCCCCAGTGCCAGAATGGGAAGTTGGTGCAGCGCCGTTCGCGCTATGGCAAAACTTTTCATTCCTGTGATCGTTATCCCGACTGTCAGTTTGCCGTGAATGCCACACCTGTTGAAGGTGTCTGCTCACACTGTCAGTTCCCTCTATTAATCGAAAAGAAAACCGCGCAGGGCATGAAACGTTTCTGCGCCAGTAAACGCTGCGGCAAACCCGTAGTGCAGGACAACTGATTATCATGACGCCAGAACACGCTTTACCGGAAAGTCTCGAATTCTGTATTGAACAACTGCAGCAGCAGGCGGTGATCGCTTATCCAACGGAGGCGGTTTTTGGTCTGGGATGTGACCCAGATAGCGAAAATGCGGTGATGTCACTGCTGGCATTGAAACAACGTCCGGTAGAGAAAGGATTGATCTTGATTGCTGCTGACTATGCCCAACTTGAGCCGTATGTGGCCGATCAGGAACTTTCAGTGGTGCAGCGTGAACGTATGTTTGCCAGCTGGCCGGGACCGGTTACTTATGTCGTACCGGCATCGCCGCACACACCGCGCTGGTTAACCGGGCGTTTTGACTCGCTGGCGATTCGCGTTAGCGATCATCCCGATGTGCAGGCTTTGTGTCGCCGTTTGGGCAAACCGCTAGTTTCAACCAGTGCTAATCTGTCCGGTGAGCCACCTTGTCGTACAGTTGCTGAGGTCGCTCAGCAATTCGGTGCAGAGTTCCCGGTGCTGGTGGGGGAAACCGGGGGCCGTCTGAATCCTTCAGAAATCCGCGATGTTATCAGCGGCGAACTTATCCGTCAGGGCTAATTTATGGACAACTTTGCCGTTTTTGGTAATCCGATCGCGCACAGCAAATCGCCTTTTATCCATCGTCTGTTTGCGGAGCAAACCGGTATCGACCATCGCTATGGTCGGGTGTGTGCGCCATTAGATGGGTTCCCGCATGCCATCAGCGAGTTCTTTGCGTCGGGCGGAAAGGGGGCCAACGTGACGTTGCCCTTCAAAGAACAGGCGTGGGAGTTTGCTGATGAACTCAGTGAACGTGCTGCGCTTTCCGGGGCGGTCAATACATTGAAGAAAGATGCACAGGGTCAGATTATTGGTGATAACACCGATGGTATTGGCTTACTGAGCGATCTCGAGCGGTTGCAGATGATCCGTCCTGGCGATCGTGTCTTGCTGGTGGGAGCGGGGGGCGCGGCGCGCGGCGTGATCTTACCTTTGCTTTCATTAGGATGTTCACTCACGGTTGCGAATAGAACGGTCGAAAAGGCAGAGTTGTTGGCAGAGATCTTCCGCCACAGTGGTGCCATCAATGCCTGTGGTTTCGACGCGTTGGCTGGTCAGTCATTTGATCTGATTGTTAACGCCACCTCCAGCGGAGTGGATGGAAAAGTGCCACCTTTACCGGTTTCATTGATTTCTCACCATACCCGTTGCTATGACATGTTCTATCAACAGGGTCTGACGCCATTTTTGCTTTGGTGCCAGCAACAGGGCGCGCGGCAACTCGCCGATGGATTAGGTATGCTGGTAGGGCAGGCGGCACATGCTTTCCAGTTATGGCATGGTGTGATGCCAGAGATCACGCCTGTCATTGCGCAGTTAAAAGCAGCGATGCAGTCGTGAATCAGGCTATCCAGTTCCCGGATCGTGAAGAGTGGGATCAGCATCGTCAGGTGGTATGTTTCCCGGCACAGGTCAACGGTATGGGGCTGATGTGTGCGATCTCTTCAGATGAACTGCATGACAGATTCGGGGAGGGGGAAGCGATGGCGCTATTTAGCGCCAATCGCTGGGATCTGGAAGATGAAGCCGAACAACTTATCCTCAATGACGAGGTTGATAATCAAGGCTGGGTCTGGCTCTCCTGAGCGAGATAATCATTTTTCCAACCAACATAGTTGTTTGCCGAGTAACGGAGTGCCTTGATCTCTGCTTCGTTGAGTGGGCGAATTTGCTTCACCGGGCTACCTAGATAAAGGTAGCCGCTTTCCAGCCGTTTCCCTGGGGGGACCAGGCTGCCTGCACCAATCATCACGTCTTCTTCTACTATTACGCCGTCCAGCAGAATCGATCCCATGCCAACCAAAACACGATCGCCGATAGTACAGCCATGCAGCATGGCTTTGTGACCGACGGTAACGTCTTCACCAATTACCAGTGGATAGCCCGCAGGATTGCTGGCTGATTTATGCGTGACATGAAGTACGCTGCCATCCTGAATGTTGGTGCGCGCGCCAATGACCACCTGATTCACATCACCACGAATAGCGACCAGTGGCCAGATACTGACATCGTCTCCCATGATGACATCGCCGACCACAACACTGCTTTTATCGATCATTACCCGATCGCCAGTTTGTGGGTAGCTGCTTTTATAGGGACGTAAGGCTGTTGACATGATCTTTCTCCTTTTACTCATTTATCCCTAGCCTGAGCGCGATTAGAGCGACAGACAAGCTGATTTTTGAGCGGATCGTTCGTGATCTCGGCAGAAAGGATGAAAACTCGCCAGTCGAATAAAAAGATCGAAAAAAGGGGTTGTGCAAAAAATTCGGATCCCTATAATGCGCCTCCACTGACACGGCAAAGCGGCAACGCAGACGGTCAGCGAGGGACGAAGTGATTCATCCCGCCAGAGAAAAATCTCGAAAAAGAGATTGACTCTGAAGGAGGAAAGCGTAATATACGCCACCTCGCGACAGACGGTTAACCCGCTGTTCGCACTGCTCTTTAACAATTTATCAGACAATCTGTGTGGGCACTCGCAGGATTGATATCAAAAGTCTACGGACTTAAAAAATATCAAGTCTCAAGAGTGAACACGTAATTCATTACGAAGTTTAATTCTTTGAGCATCAAACTTAAATTGAAGAGTTTGATCATGGCTCAGATTGAACGCTGGCGGCAGGCCTAACACATGCAAGTCGAACGGTAGCACAGAGGAGCTTGCTCCTCGGGTGACGAGTGGCGGACGGGTGAGTAATGTCTGGGGATCTGCCCGATGGAGGGGGATAACTACTGGAAACGGTAGCTAATACCGCATAACGTCGCAAGACCAAAGTGGGGGACCTTCGGGCCTCACACCATCGGATGAACCCAGATGGGATTAGCTAGTAGGTGGGGTAATGGCTCACCTAGGCGACGATCCCTAGCTGGTCTGAGAGGATGACCAGCCACACTGGAACTGAGACACGGTCCAGACTCCTACGGGAGGCAGCAGTGGGGAATATTGCACAATGGGCGCAAGCCTGATGCAGCCATGCCGCGTGTATGAAGAAGGCCTTCGGGTTGTAAAGTACTTTCAGCGGGGAGGAAGGTGTTGGAGTTAATAGCTTCAGCAATTGACGTTACCCGCAGAAGAAGCACCGGCTAACTCCGTGCCAGCAGCCGCGGTAATACGGAGGGTGCAAGCGTTAATCGGAATTACTGGGCGTAAAGCGCACGCAGGCGGTCTGTCAAGTCGGATGTGAAATCCCCGGGCTTAACCTGGGAACTGCATTCGAAACTGGCAGGCTGGAGTCTTGTAGAGGGGGGTAGAATTCCAGGTGTAGCGGTGAAATGCGTAGAGATCTGGAGGAATACCGGTGGCGAAGGCGGCCCCCTGGACAAAGACTGACGCTCAGGTGCGAAAGCGTGGGGAGCAAACAGGATTAGATACCCTGGTAGTCCACGCTGTAAACGATGTCGACTTGGAGGTTGTGCCCTTGAGGCGTGGCTTCCGGAGCTAACGCGTTAAGTCGACCGCCTGGGGAGTACGGCCGCAAGGTTAAAACTCAAATGAATTGACGGGGGCCCGCACAAGCGGTGGAGCATGTGGTTTAATTCGATGCAACGCGAAGAACCTTACCTGGCCTTGACATCCAGAGAACTTAGCAGAGATGCTTTGGTGCCTTCGGGAACTCTGAGACAGGTGCTGCATGGCTGTCGTCAGCTCGTGTTGTGAAATGTTGGGTTAAGTCCCGCAACGAGCGCAACCCTTATCCTTTGTTGCCAGCGATTCGGTCGGGAACTCAAAGGAGACTGCCGGTGATAAACCGGAGGAAGGTGGGGATGACGTCAAGTCATCATGGCCCTTACGGCCAGGGCTACACACGTGCTACAATGGCGCATACAAAGAGAAGCGATCTCGCGAGAGCAAGCGGACCTCATAAAGTGCGTCGTAGTCCGGATTGGAGTCTGCAACTCGACTCCATGAAGTCGGAATCGCTAGTAATCGTAGATCAGAATGCTACGGTGAATACGTTCCCGGGCCTTGTACACACCGCCCGTCACACCATGGGAGTGGGTTGCAAAAGAAGTAGGTAGCTTAACCTTCGGGAGGGCGCTTACCACTTTGTGATTCATGACTGGGGTGAAGTCGTAACAAGGTAACCGTAGGGGAACCTGCGGTTGGATCACCTCCTTACCTGAAGATACCTTCCTTCGAAGTGCTCACACAGATTGTCTGATAAAAGTCATGAGCAAGCCGTCTTGACGACGACACCCCTGTGTCCCCTTCGTCTAGAGGCCCAGGACACCGCCCTTTCACGGCGGTAACAGGGGTTCGAATCCCCTAGGGGACGCCACTTGCTGGTAATGAGTGAAAGGCGTTACCCACAATACTTCAGAGTATGCTGATTCAGCATGCTGCGAAGTATTTGCTCTTTAACAATCCGGAACAAGCTGAAAATTTGAAACGACACGTTGTTTCATTTCTCCGTAATAAGAAATGAAAGCGATGTGTTCGAGTCTCTCAAATGCTTGCAGTCTGCATGCGTGAAAACGCCTGTGGGTTGTGAGGTTAAGCGACTAAGCGTACACGGTGGATGCCCTGGCAGTCAGAGGCGATGAAGGACGTGCTAATCTGCGTAAAGCGTCGGTAAGGTGATATGAACCGCTACAGCCGACGATGTCCGAATGGGGAAACCCGGTGCACTCTGTGCATCATCGTTAACTGAATACATAGGTTAACGAGGCGAACCGGGGGAACTGAAACATCTAAGTACCCCGAGGAAAAGAAATCAACCGAGATTCCCCCAGTAGCGGCGAGCGAACGGGGAACAGCCCAGAACCTGAATCAGTTTGTGTGTCAGTGGAAGCGTCTGGAAAGTCGCAGGGTACAGGGTGATACTCCCGTACACGAAGATGCACATACTGTGAGTTCGATGAGTAGGGCGGGACACGTGGTATCCTGTCTGAATATGGGGGGACCATCCTCCAAGGCTAAATACTCCTGACTGACCGATAGTGAACCAGTACCGTGAGGGAAAGGCGAAAAGAACCCCGGCGAGGGGAGTGAAACAGAACCTGAAACCGTGTACGTACAAGCAGTGGGAGCCTACTTGTTAGGTGACTGCGTACCTTTTGTATAATGGGTCAGCGACTTATATTCTGTAGCAAGGTTAACCGTATAGGGGAGCCGCAGGGAAACCGAGTCTTAATTGGGCGTTAAGTTGCAGGGTATAGACCCGAAACCCGGTGATCTAGCCATGGGCAGGTTGAAGGTTGGGTAACACTAACTGGAGGACCGAACCGACTAATGTTGAAAAATTAGCGGATGACTTGTGGCTGGGGGTGAAAGGCCAATCAAACCGGGAGATAGCTGGTTCTCCCCGAAAGCTATTTAGGTAGCGCCTCGTGAATTCATCTCCGGGGGTAGAGCACTGTTTCGGCTAGGGGGCCATCCCGGCTTACCAACCCGATGCAAACTGCGAATACCGGAGAATGTTATCGCGGGAGACACACGGCGGGTGCTAACGTCCGTCGTGAAGAGGGAAACAACCCAGACCGCCAGCTAAGGTCCCAAAGTCATGGTTAAGTGGGAAACGATGTGGGAAGGCCCAGACAGCCAGGATGTTGGCTTAGAAGCAGCCATCATTTAAAGAAAGCGTAATAGCTCACTGGTCGAGTCGGCCTGCGCGGAAGATGTAACGGGGCTAAACCATGCACCGAAGCTGCGGCAGCGACACTGTGTGTTGTTGGGTAGGGGAGCGTTCTGTAAGCCGCTGAAGGTGGACTGTGAGGTCTGCTGGAGGTATCAGAAGTGCGAATGCTGACATAAGTAACGATAAAGCGGGTGAAAAGCCCGCTCGCCGGAAGACCAAGGGTTCCTGTCCAACGTTAATCGGGGCAGGGTGAGTCGACCCCTAAGGCGAGGCTGAAAAGCGTAGTCGATGGGAAACAGGTTAATATTCCTGTACTTGGTGTTACTGCGAAGGGGGGACGGAGAAGGCTGGGTTATCCGGGCGACGGTTGTCCCGGTTTAAGCGTGTAGGCTTGCATTCCAGGCAAATCCGGAATGCTTTAAGGCTGAGGCGTGATGACGAGCCACTACGGTGGTGAAGTAACTGATGCCCTGCTTCCAGGAAAAGCCTCTAAGCTCCAGGTAACACGAAATCGTACCCCAAACCGACACAGGTGGTCAGGTAGAGAATACCAAGGCGCTTGAGAGAACTCGGGTGAAGGAACTAGGCAAAATGGTGCCGTAACTTCGGGAGAAGGCACGCTGGCGCGTAGGTGAAGGGACTTGCTCCCGGAGCTGAAGCCAGTCGAAGATACCAGCTGGCTGCAACTGTTTATTAAAAACACAGCACTGTGCAAACACGAAAGTGGACGTATACGGTGTGACGCCTGCCCGGTGCCGGAAGGTTAATTGATGGGGTTATCCGTAAGGAGAAGCTCTTGATCGAAGCCCCGGTAAACGGCGGCCGTAACTATAACGGTCCTAAGGTAGCGAAATTCCTTGTCGGGTAAGTTCCGACCTGCACGAATGGCGTAATGATGGCCAGGCTGTCTCCACCCGAGACTCAGTGAAATTGAAATCGCTGTGAAGATGCAGTGTACCCGCGGCAAGACGGAAAGACCCCGTGAACCTTTACTATAGCTTGACACTGAACATTGAGCCTTGATGTGTAGGATAGGTGGGAGGCTTTGAAGCGTGGACGCCAGTCTGCGTGGAGCCGACCTTGAAATACCACCCTTTAATGTTTGATGTTCTAACGTAGGCCCGTGATCCGGGCTGCGGACAGTGTCTGGTGGGTAGTTTGACTGGGGCGGTCTCCTCCCAAAGTGTAACGGAGGAGCACGAAGGTTGGCTAATCCTGGTCGGACATCAGGAGGTTAGTGCAATGGCATAAGCCAGCTTGACTGCGAGAGTGACGGCTCGAGCAGGTGCGAAAGCAGGTCATAGTGATCCGGTGGTTCTGAATGGAAGGGCCATCGCTCAACGGATAAAAGGTACTCCGGGGATAACAGGCTGATACCGCCCAAGAGTTCATATCGACGGCGGTGTTTGGCACCTCGATGTCGGCTCATCACATCCTGGGGCTGAAGTAGGTCCCAAGGGTACGGCTGTTCGCCGTTTAAAGTGGTACGCGAGCTGGGTTTAGAACGTCGTGAGACAGTTCGGTCCCTATCTGCCGTGGGCGCTGGAGAATTGAGGGGGGTTGCTCCTAGTACGAGAGGACCGGAGTGAACGCACCACTGGTGTTCGGGTTGTCATGCCAATGGCATTGCCCGGTAGCTAAGTGCGGAAAAGATAAGTGCTGAAAGCATCTAAGCACGAAACTTGCCCCGAGATGAGTTCTCCCTGACCCCTTGAGGGTCCTGAAGGGACGTTGAAGACGACGACGTTGATAGGCCGGATGTGTAAGTGCAGCGATGCATTGAGCTAACCGGTACTAATGACCCGTGAGGCTTAACCTTACAACGCCAGAGGCGTTTTGTTGAGAGACGCAGAGAATTTTCAGCCTTGTTCGACCGGATTAAGTTGTGTCCTGCGGATTCAGGTCCGAAGGATTTTGCGCTGAAGCAAGGCGGCAAAAGACACAGGACAGAGCACAAAGAATTTGCCTGGCGGCTGTAGCGCGGTGGTCCCACCTGACCCCATGCCGAACTCAGAAGTGAAACGCCGTAGCGCCGATGGTAGTGTGGGGTCTCCCCATGCGAGAGTAGGGAACTGCCAGGCATCAATTTTAGTGTGCTGATATGGCTCAGTTGGTAGAGCGCACCCTTGGTAAGGGTGAGGTCCCCAGTTCGACTCTGGGTATCAGCACCAGTTATGGTATGAGTTCGGATTCAAAAGAATTTGCCTGGCGGCTGTAGCGCGGTGGTCCCACCTGACCCCATGCCGAACTCAGAAGTGAAACGCCGTAGCGCCGATGGTAGTGTGGGGTCTCCCCATGCGAGAGTAGGGAACTGCCAGGCATCAATTAAGTGAAGAAGCCCTGAACGAAAGTTCAGGGCTTTTTTACGTCTGTAAAGCACACACATCAACCCGGTCGCCATCAATGGCGACCCTACAAAAATCATATGTAACGACACAAATTACTGATCCGTAGCGGCGCGATTTATCGCGCTTTTCTCAGGTGCTGCACGGCAAAATCCGGCAATAAAAAACCCTCTGCCTAAGCAGAGGGTTGATATAAGCAGCATCACCAGATACTTTTCTTAGTGAATTACCTGCGACAAAAACGCACGCGTACGTTCTGATTTAGGATTGGCAAAGAACTCCTGCGGTGGCGCTTGCTCAACAATCTCTCCGCGATCCATAAAGATCACCCGGTCAGCAACCGTACGCGCAAAACCCATCTCATGCGTTACGCACAGCATGGTCATGCCGTCTTCTGCCAAACCAATCATGGTATCGAGCACTTCTTTCACCATTTCCGGGTCGAGAGCGGAGGTGGGTTCGTCAAACAGCATGATTTTGGGTTTCATGCAGAGTGAACGGGCAATAGCCACGCGCTGTTGCTGACCACCGGACAGCTGTCCTGGAAATTTATGTGCATGTTCAGCAATACGCACGCGTTGCAGGTAATGCATCGCCAGTTCTTCTGCCTCTTTCTTTGGCATCTTACGCACCCAAATGGGTGCCAGGGTGCAGTTCTGTAACACCGTCAGATGCGGGAAAAGATTGAAGTGCTGGAATACCATGCCTACTTCAGTTCTTACTCGCTCAATATTGCGTACATCATCATTCAGATGGATGCCATCGACAACGATACGGCCCTGCTGATGTTCTTCCAGATGGTTGATGCAGCGAATTGTGGTGGACTTTCCTGAACCTGACGGTCCGCAAAGGACGATACGTTCACGCGGTTTGACCTGCAGGTTAATATCTTTCAGCACGTGGAATTGGCCATACCATTTATTCACGTTTTCGAGCGTAATCATCATTGCGTCAGCAGAATTAGTCATAGATTGTGTCATGTAAAACCTCAGTGCGATTTACGCCCGGTGTGAAAACGCTTCTCCAGATACTGGCTATAGCGCGACATGCTAAAACAGAAAATCCAGTAGACGAGGGCAGCAAAAACATAACCTTCTGTCGACATCCCAAGCCATGTGGGGTCAACGGTTGCCTGCTGCACGCTACTGAAAAGATCGAACAGGCCGATGATGATCACCAGGCTGGTATCTTTGAACAATGCGATGATGGTGTTCACCAGGCCTGGTATGGTGAGTTTGAGTGCTTGTGGCAGAATCACTAAAATCTGGGTTTTCCAGTAACCCAGCGCCAGTGATTCGGCAGCTTCATACTGACCTTTGGGTAATGCTTGTAAGCCACCGCGCACCACTTCCGCCACATAGGCCGACTGGAATAAAATTACCCCGACCAGAGCGCGTACCAGCTTATCGATGGTGGTGCCTTCCGCCATAAACAGCGGCAACATCACCGAGGACATGAACAGCACGGTAATCAGCGGTACGCCACGCCAGAACTCGATAAAAATCACCGAAAGCGTACGCACGACAGGCATCTTTGAACGACGTCCCAGCGCCAGCAAAATACCCAAAGGTAAGGCACCGGCGATCCCGACCGACGCGATAATCAGCGTCAGCGTCAGGCCACCCCACTGGCGCGTCTCCACGCGATCGAGACCAAAATAGCCGCCATACATCAGAAACCAAACGATGATCGGATAGGCTACTGCCCAGCAGGCGATATAGCGGCCACGATGCGGCATTGATTTGATGAACATCGGAATAATAGAAAGCAGGCCAATCACCAGCGCCAGGTTGATACGCCAACGCAGTTCATGTGGATAAAGCCCATACATAAACTGACCAAAGCGCGCATGGATAAACACCCAGCAGGCACCCTCTTTAGTACAGTCAGCACGGGTGGAGCCAATCCAGTTGGCCTGGAAGACCAGCCAGTTCAGCGCTGGCGGAATCACGCTCCAGATAATCCAGAAGCAAAGCAGTGTCAGTAGCGTGTTAAACCAGCTGGAGAACAGGTTCTTACGTGCCCAGACCCAGGCTTTGCTGACGGGATTGGTTGGCACCGGCGGTGTTTCATGTGTGGTAACAGACATAATAATCCCGTTCTCTTAACGCTCAACCAGCGCGATTTTGCGGTTGTAGAGGTTCATCAGCAGTGAAATGACCAGACTGATGATCAGATAGACCGCCATGGTGATCGCAATCGTCTCAATTGCTTGTCCCGTCTGGTTCAGTACTGTGCCAGCAAACAGCGACACCATATCCGGATAACCGATGGCCGCTGCCAGCGAGGAGTTTTTCACGATATTGAGATACTGGCTGGTCAGCGGTGGAATAATCACGCGCATGGCCTGAGGAATGATCACCTGACGCATGGTAACGGGATTCGGTAACCCGAGCGAACGTGCGGCTTCATTCTGGCCATGCGGCACCGATTGAATACCGGAACGAATCACCTCTGCGATAAATGAAGAGGTATAAATCGACAACGCCAGCGTGAGTGATGCCAGTTCAGGGATCATCACGAAGCCACCACGGAAATTAAAGCCACGCAGTTCCGGCACATCCCAGTGCGTCGCCGCGCCGAACATCGCATGGGCGACCAGTGGAAACAGAATGATCATCGCGGTAGCAATCGGCCAGGTACGGCGTAGCTGACCGGTTTTAAGCTGATGCTTACGGTTAAAGCGAAACAATCCCACGCTGATTGCAATTGCCAGCGCCAGAGCGATAACAAATGGCCACGTACCCGCTGCATAAGTCGGCCAGGGGATGTAAAGCCCACGGTTACTGACAAATGCCAGATCGAAGGCATTCAATGCCTGACGCGGGCCGGGCAAATTGCGCAGCACTGCAAAGTACCAGAAGAAGATTTGCAGCAACGGCGGAATATTACGGAACGTCTCGATATAGATGGTGGAGATCCTGCGTAGCAGCCAGTTATCTGACAAACGCGCAAGGCCGATAAAGAAACCGAGGATCGAAGCGAAAACAATACAGAGCGCGGAAACCAGCAGGGTGTTGGTTAACCCCACCATAAACACACGCGCGTAGGTATCTCCCTCGGAGTAATCAATCAGGTGCTGGACGATACCGAAACCGGCACTGCGTTCCAGAAAACCGAAACCTGATGTGATGCCACGATTGGCCAGATTGATCACTGTGTTGTGGATGAGATATCCCACCACAGCGAGCACGGCCACAATCGCGACGATCTGGTAAAGCCAGGCGCGAACCGTAGGATTACCGAACGAAAAATCCCTTTTTACGGTTGGGCGTTGAGACATGTTGAAACCTCAGTGAAGAAAACGCATTGGGCACCGCAGGGTGCGGTGCCCGACTGGAAGGCAGAATTAACGTACCGGCGGAGCGTACTGGATACCGCCCTGATTCCAGAGCGCATTTTGACCACGCGCGATTTTCAGAGCACTGTCTTTGCCGACGTTGCGGTCAAAGCTTTCCTGGTAGTTACCCACCTGTTTGATGATGTTGAATGCCCATTTGTTGTCGAGCTTCAGGTCTTTACCGAAGTCACCTTCAGCGCCCAGCAGGTGCGCCATGTCAGGGTTAGACGGTTTGGCCGCCAACTGATCAACGTTTTTAGAGTTGATGCCCATCTCTTCCGCATTCAGCATTGCGTACAGTGACCATTTAACGATGGTGAACCAGTCATCATCGCCACGACGTACCACCGGGCCCAGTGGCTCTTTGGAGATCACTTCCGGCAGAACGATAAATTCGTCTGGTTTGCCCAGCTTGATACGCAGTGCATACAACTGAGATTGGTCAGAAGCCAGGGTATCGCAGCGGCCGCTGTCGAGCGCTTTAGCCGATTCATCAGAACGGTCAAAAGTCACTGGCGTGTATTGCATTTTGTTGGCTTTAAAGTAATCCGCCACGTTCAGCTCGGTGTCTGTACCGGCCTGAATACATACAGTGGCACCATCCAGCTCTTTAGCGCTTTTGAGACCCGCTTTTTGATGGGTAAGGAAACCGATACCGTCGTAATAGTTCACGCCCGCGAACAGGAAGCCCATGCCGCCATCACGTGAAGAAGTCCAGGTGGTGTTACGGGACAGAATGTCCACTTCACCTGATTGCAGTGCGGTGAAACGCTCTTTTGCAGTCAGCGGGGTATATTTCACCTTACTGGCATCGCCAAATACGGCAGCCGCAGCAGCACGGCAGACGTCAACGTCGATACCCGTGAATTTGCCGCTGGCATCGGCATAAGAGAAGCCAGGCAAGCCATCACTGATACCGCACTGAACAAACCCTTTCTTTTTAATTGCATCCAACGTGGTGCCTGCATGCGCTTGCTGAGCAACAGCGAACAGAGAAGCTGCAGCGACCAGGGTGGAGAGCATCATCTTTTTCATAAAGCATCCTGTGTGGCGAAATCATGTTGTGATGTGGTTGTGTTGCACACTTTTAAGTGCGCTTTTCCTGTCTGTGGCGGTCAGCCATTCCAGACTCTGCAAAGCTGATGCCAGGTTTGCAGAATCCTGAATTCATTAGAAAGATCTCCTCATAACCTGAAGCATTCAGAAAGTTCTGGCTACTATCGCGCACCAAAAGGAAGCAAAGCGAGTCGCCTCGATCACAAACAGTGCAAAAAGTTTCACTATATGGAAGCAGTGTGAGCGGGGACGCAGGACAAAATGTATGAATTTGCAGATTTGCGACTGAAGAGGTTCAGGATCACACGGAAAGAGGGCTGAGAGGCAAAGATGTGGGGAAAAGTCGAGGAAAGGTGAGCCAAAATGGGACATCAAACGAAGGGGTTTCGCCGTGGAATATCACTGGAGCAATTGCAACTAATGTTACCATTATGGTGACAATTGTTTCATGCGTTGTTAACGGTGGGAAAACAGAAACAAAAACGCCAGCCCGGGGGCTGGCGTTATCGCAGCAACAAACTGAAATCAGTTCATGCCGTATTTTTTCAGCTTCTTACGCAGAGTACCACGGTTGATACCCATCATCAGAGCTGCACGGGTCTGGTTGCCACGGGTGTACTGCATCACCATGTCCAACAGAGGCTGCTCGACTTCAGCCAGTACCAGTTCATACAGGTCACTAACATCCTGACCGTTCAGTTGAGCAAAATAGTTCTTCAGTGCCTGTTTAACCGAATCACGCAGAGGCTTTTGCGTCACCTGATCCTGTGAGTTAACGGTAGAAACGGTCAGTACGTCAGAATTTACGCGTTGTTCGAACATAGTTCTTTCAGCTCTTTATTTCGTTTACGCAAGATTTTCGAAGTATGCCTCCAACGCCTCCAGCTGTTCGCTGGCATCCTCTATGGCGTTGAATGTGCGCCGAAACTGGTCATCAGGGGCATTTTCCTGCAAATACCAGGAAACGTGTTTTCGGGCAATACGGTATCCCTTGCGCTGACCGTAAAAGTCGTGCAGCTCCCGTATGTGTCCGATCAGCATATGCTTCACTTCAGCCAACGGCTTCGGTGCCAGCAGCTCCCCTGTGTCCAGATAATGCTGGATTTCCCGGAAGATCCACGGTCTTCCCTGAGCAGCGCGACCGATCATCAGAGCATCGGCTCCTGTATAATCGAGCACTGCTCTGGCTTTATGCGGGTCAGTAATGTCTCCATTCGCGATAACCGGAATGGAAACGCTCTGCTTAACTGTCCGAATGCTGTCGTATTCAGCTTGCCCTTCAAACAAACAGGCGCGTGTGCGTCCATGAATGGTGAGGGCCTGAATGCCACAGCGTTCAGCCAATTGGGCAATCTCTACACAATTACGATTTTCTTTGTCCCAGCCAGTGCGAATCTTCAGCGTAACGGGTACATCAACTGCATTTACCACTGCGGTGAGAATAGACTCAACCAGCTGCGGATGTTGCAGCAGCGCAGAACCCGCCATCTTACGATTCACTTTCTTCGCCGGACAGCCCATGTTGATGTCAATGACCTGTGCGCCTGACGCCACATTAATGCGCGCGGCAGCCGCCATTTCATCGGGATCACAACCGGCTATTTGCACGGCACGAATACCGGGCTCGTCACTATGCACCATACGCAAACGGGATTTGTCACTCGCCCAAACTTCCGGGTTTGATGACAACATCTCGGAGACTGTCATGCCAGCGCCATTCTCGTAACACAAGGTGCGGAATGGCTTGTCGGTAACCCCGGCCATAGGCGCAGCGATGAGTCGATTACGTAGCTGATGATGTCCAATGCGCATGAAAAAGAAGTGACCCTAACTGTTCGCAAGGCGGCGTATATTACGCATTTTTTCACGAAGATGAAAGGCCAAACTTTGAACAATTAGCAGGGAAAGATCAAGGAAATCGGGGCGATCAGCAACAACTATAAGAAATACCTATATTATTCAGATAATTAAAAAAATACGCTGAAATTGTGAACAAAAGTTTTTCTGAAAACTTGAGCCAAATCACAACATAAAAAACGCCACATCACTGGATTCACAAGAGATGTGGCGGGGAGTCAAGAGTGAATGGTGCTAATTATGCGGTTAGCGACGTACGCCAGTAATGCGGCACCACTCTTCTTTTTCAGCCACCGGGTCGAGGGCAAAGCGCTCGGTATAGGCTTCACACACGCTTTCCGCCTGGCTGGCCAGTACGCCGGATAAGCCCAGATGTCCACCGGCTTTCGGCAAAACGCTGATTAACGGCGCTAACTCGCGCAGCGGACCGGCGAGAATGTTGGCGACCACCACATCCGCTTGCAAGTTCTCTGGTTGCTGATGAGGTAAATACAGAGCCAGACGGTCGGACACGCCGTTGCGTTCCGCATTATCACGGCTGGCCTGAATTGCCTGCGGATCGATATCAATCCCGATCGCCTGGGCGGCACCCAGTTTCAGGGCTGCAATAGCCAGAATGCCGGAGCCACAGCCGAAATCGATCACGGTTTTGCCCTGCAAATCGAGACCATCCAACCAGCTCAGGCACAGCGAGGTGGTCGGGTGTGTCCCGGTGCCAAATGCCAGGCCGGGATCCAGCATCACGTTGACGGCGTCTGGATCCGGTACTTCACGCCAGCTCGGGCAGATCCACAAACGTTCGCCGAAGCGCATTGGGTGGAAATTATCCATCCATTCGCGTTCCCAGTCTTTGTCTTCGATCTGCTCGATCTTATGGCGGAAAGCCTGGCCGAGCAGCGGATGCTGGCTCAGCTCCGCAACAACGTCGCCCATATCAGTTTCGGCATCAAACAGGCCGATCACATCGGTATCGCCCCACAACAGCGTTTCGCCCGGCAGCGGTTCGTAGACCGGGTTATCGTGGGTATCCTGAAAGGTCACGGATACCGCACCGCTCTCCATTAGTGCATCACTCAGGGCTTCGGCGTGTTCACCCGAACTGTTAATTTTGATTTGAATCCACGGCATAGCGTTTCTCTTTATTCCAGGGCTGCGTCAGGTTCATCAGACGCGGTGCCAAATAGATTACCTACCAGAAAGGCCAGCAGGCTAAGGATCAGGGAGGGAACGATAGGGTGGAAGCCCCACAGCTCCAGTTTCAGGCTGGCGAGCAGCGTGTAGCAGGCGGCACCGACCACCATACCGCTGATCGCACCCGCTGCGTTAGCACGTTGCCAATACAGACCGAGCACCAGCGGCCACAGGAACACCGCTTCCAGGCCGCCGAAGGCCAGCAGGTTCAGCCAGATGATCATATCCGGCGGATTCCATGCCGCCAGCAGCAGCAGGATGCCCAGCACAAAGGTAATGATGCCGGAGATCAGACGCAGACGAGCCTCATTCTCGCTGTGCTGCGGCGCAATGCGCAGATACAGATCTTTTATCAGGGTAGCGGAGGATTGCAGCAGCTGCGCGTTAATGGTCGACATGATCGCCGCCATTGGCGCAGCGAGAAAGATCCCTGCGGCCATAGGCGGTAAAACGGTGATCATCAGTGTCGGGATCACGCGATCGGGGCTGGTCAGATCCGGGATGATCGCCCGACCAAGTGCGCCAGCCAGATGCATTCCCAGCATCAGGATCACCACCACAATGGTGCCGAGGATAATGCCGCGATGCATTGCTTTGCTGTCTTTGTACGAGATACAGCGCACGGCGGTATGCGGCAGGCCAACCACACCAAAGCACACCAGCACGGCAAACGAACTCAGGAAGGTGGGGGTGATGACATTACCTACGCCTTCCGGTGATACCAGTTGTGGATCGATGGTGCGCAGTTTGCTGACAGCCGTTTCCAGCCCACCGGCCTGGTGGATCACCGCAAACAGCAGCAGGAAAGTCCCAATCAGCATCACCAGTCCCTGCATCGCGTCATTCAGTACGCTGGCGCGAAAGCCACCCACGGCGGTGTAAAGCGCTATGGTGCCACCAAAAATCAGCAGTCCGGTGTCGTAGGGGATACCCGCAGCGGTTTCCAGCAGACGTGCGCCGCCAATAAATTGCACCGTCATTGCACCGATAAACGCGGTCAGCAGGCTCAGGCTGGCCAGCCAAATCAGCAGCGGGCTGCGGTAGCGGCCATATAGCATGTCATTGAGCGTCACGGCATTGTAGCGGCGTGCAAGGATAGCAAATTTCTTCCCCAGTACGCCGAGCGACAGCCATACTGCGGGCACCTGAATCATCGCCAGCAGCACCCAGCCGAGACCATATTTGTAGGCGGCACCAGGACCACCAATAAAGGAGCTGGCGCTGATATAGGTGGCGGTAATGGTCATCGCCAGTACAAAACCGCCCATCGAGCGGCTGCCCAGAAAATATTCGGTGAGGAAGTTACCCTGACGCTGCTTGCGCATGGCAAAAACGGATAACCCCGCGATCAACACCAGATAGGCCAGCAGGGGCAGAATGATTTCACTTTCCATCGTTGTCCTCCAGTGACATATCGCGGAAAACTAATCGCACCATCAGCCAGCACAACACAATGAACAATACGGGAGCTAACAGGCAGGAGAGTTCAAACCAGCGTGGCAGTCCGGTAATACCGGTGTCGTCGCCTCCCAGCCAGGCGGAAAGCCCCCACACAGCGAGATACGCCAGCGCCAGATACAACGCCCAGCGCGCCTCTTTATTCGCTTGCACAAAACGCCAATCCATCATGCAACCTCAAAGGCAACAAAAATGAAAAAGGCCGGTTTAACCGGCCTCGAAGGGTCTCTGCGCTGCAATGATTACTCATGCAGGCCGAGTTTTTTCTCCAGGTAGTGAATATTGGTGCCACCCTGCTGGAAGTTTTCGTCGGACATGATTTTCATCTGTAGCTCGACGTTGGTCTTGATACCGTCGATGATCAGTTCCGCCAGCGCATTTTTCATGCGTGCAATCGCCACATCACGGTTTTCACCGTAGGTGATCAGTTTGCCGATCATAGAGTCGTAGTACGGCGGTACGCTGTAACCGGCATAGATATGCGATTCCCAGCGGACACCGAAACCACCCGGCGCATGGAAGCGCGTGATCTTGCCCGGACTCGGCAGGAAGGTGTTCGGATCTTCGGCGTTGATACGGCATTCCACCGCATGACCGCGGATCACCACATCTTCCTGACGGATCGACAGTGGCTGGCCGGCAGCAATACGCAGCTGTTCTTTGATCAGGTCGACACCGGTGATCATCTCAGTGACCGGGTGTTCTACCTGAATACGCGTGTTCATCTCGATGAAGTAGAACTCGCCGTTTTCGAACAGGAACTCAAAAGTACCCGCGCCACGGTAGCCGATATCCACACAGGCTTTGGCACAGCGATCGCCGATAAAGCTACGCAGTTCCGGGGTGATACCCGGTGCCGGTGCTTCTTCCACCACTTTCTGGTGACGACGCTGCATTGAGCAGTCGCGCTCCGCCAGATAGATGGCGTTGCCCTGGCCATCGGCCATCACCTGAATCTCGATATGACGCGGATTCTCGAGGTATTTCTCCATGTAAACCATGTCGTTGTTGAAAGCCGCTTTGGCTTCCGCTTTCGTCATGTTGATGGACTGCTCAAGATCCTTGTCGCTGCGCACCACGCGCATACCACGACCGCCACCACCGCCGGAGGCTTTGATGATCACCGGGTAACCGATGCGTTTGGCGAAGGCACGGTTTTTATCCATGTCTTCAGTCAGCGGGCCGTCAGAACCGGGTACGGTCGGTACACCGGCTTTTTTCATCGCGGTGATCGCCGACACTTTGTCACCCATCAGGCGGATGGTGTCCGCTTTCGGGCCGATAAAGATAAAGCCAGAACGCTCAACCTGCTCGGCAAAATCAGCGTTCTCAGACAGGAAGCCATATCCCGGATGGATCGCCACCGCGCCGGTGATTTCGGCAGCGGAGATCAGGGCCGGAATATTCAGATAACTTTTGACCGACTGCGCCGGGCCGATGCAGACGGTTTCGTCTGCCAGCAGCACGTGCTTCAGGTCACGGTCCGCCGTGGAGTGCACCGCCACAGTCTTGATGCCCAGCTCTTTACAGGCACGCAGAATGCGCAGCGCGATCTCACCGCGGTTAGCAATGACAATTTTATCCAGCATGGTTCGCCTCGTTATTCGATGACAACCAGCGGCTCGTCAAATTCAACCGGCTGGCCACTTTCCACCAGAATCGCTTTCACTACGCCGGATTTATCGGCTTCGATCTGGTTCATCATTTTCATCGCTTCAACGATGCACAGGGTGTCGCCAGCGTTCACTTTCTGGCCGACTTCGATAAAGGCTTTCGCATCCGGGCTCGGGGTGCGGTAGAAGGTGCCGACCATCGGTGAACGCACGATATGGCCACTGATTTCTGGCTTGGCAGCTTCAGCGGCTACCGGAGCAGCTGCTGGGGCAACCGCAGCGGCCAGAGGAGCCATCTGCGGTGCAGGTGCAGCATAAGCCTGCTGCATAATAGGATAACCGACATTGGCAGGTGAACGGCTGATGCGAACGGACTCTTCGCCCTCAGAGATTTCCAGCTCAGCGATGCCGGACTCTTCAACCAGTTCGATCAGTTTCTTAATTTTACGAATATCCATGAGTGTGGTTCCGTACTCTGTTTAATTGGAATGTGTCAGGCGTTTGACCGCCGTTTGTAAAGCCCACGAGTATCCATCAGCGCCAAGTCCACAAATGACGCCAGCAGATACATCGGAAAGATAGGAGTGGTGGCGGAACGGTTCGCGGGCATGCACGTTCGTGAGATGCACCTCGATAAAAGGAATGCTCACCGCTAGCAGGGCATCACGCAGCGCGACGCTGGTGTGCGTGAACGCAGCAGGGTTGATGATGATGTAATCCACATTGCCTCTGGCCTCATGGATACGATCGATCAACTGAAACTCCGCGTTCGATTGCAAATGACTCAATTTCACATGGTGCTGATCGGCCTGTTGCGTCAGATCGCTGACAATTTGCGCCAGCGTGGTATGACCATACTTCTCAGGCTCACGCGTTCCCAACAAATTCAGGTTGGGTCCGTTCAAAAGCAGTATGTGAAATTTGTGCGCCATCTTGCTGCTATCTCCTGCAATTATTCAGGCATCGCGTAAAATACCGCGACATTCTTGCTTTGTCACTCTTCGGAGTGAAAAAGAAGACTTGTCTTGCAATAAAGCCGGGCATTATATCCGTTTCGTCGCAATTCGCAGCAAAATACTGGTCTTATCTGCGAAGATGATCGGGTACGGCCTGAAGGCGACACTTTTTAACAGAAATTGCAGCAGGAAGACAACCTTGCAGGGATTATCTGGACAGCCATTTTCGCAACTTATTGTAACGCCAGCCTAACAGCAGCAGAGCCAGCAAGGCATAGAACAGTGGCTGGGGCGACAAGACTTTAACTGACCAAAGATAGTGAATAGGGGCGAGGATCGCCACCAGATAGA
The DNA here is from genome assembly GCF_059730495.1 of Pantoea sp. X-Soil-TKNS-1211. NCBI lineage: Bacteria > Pseudomonadati > Pseudomonadota > Gammaproteobacteria > Enterobacterales > Erwiniaceae > Pantoea > Pantoea sp. X-Soil-TKNS-1211. The sequence goes on along the minus strand of NZ_AP035953.1, from coordinate 3,951,908 downwards.
TACCATTGTGCAGCGTTTGCCAGCGGCGTCCCAGTTTGCGTTGTGCACGTTGAAAGGAGGTGATCGCCAATGCGAGCAGGATCACCCAGCAGATAATGCCGAGTGTCAGATAGGGGCGGGAAACCAATTCACTGCCGAGTAATCGCAGATTATCGACGCCAAGTTCCAGCAGGTAGTAGCTCGTCAGGTGTAGACAAGCCCAGGCGAAGCACCACAACCCCAACAGGCGGCGGGTACGAATCAGCAACGGTTGTTTGGCATAGCGGGTTAACGGGCTGACCAGCAAAGTCGCCAGCAACAATTTAAGTGCCATTCTGCCGGTAAAATGCTGGATATCTTTCGCCGGATCGGCACTCAACCATCCCTGATTGGCGGCGAAAAACAGCCAGACCAGTGGCAGAAAAGCCGCCAGGTGCAGCACCACTTTCAGCCATGTGATATGGCGTAATGTCAGACGCACTCAATAGTTCTCCCGTAAATCCAGCCCGTGATATAACGAGGCCACCTCTTTGGCATAACCGTTAAACAGCAGCGTTGGCTGACGTTCCACCTTCAGAATGCCTCCCGGACCGATAAAACGCTCCGTAGCCTGTGACCAACGCGGATGATCGACGTGTGGGTTAACATTGGCATAAAAACCATACTCATTGGCGGCGATTTGGTTCCAGGTTGTGGGAGGTTGATCGTGTGTCAGAGTAATTTTGACAATCGACTTGATGCCTTTGAAACCGTATTTCCAGGGCACAGTCAGGCGAATTGGCGCGCCATTTTGCGGTGGCAGCGCCTTGCCATACACGCCAGTACTGAGCAGGGTAAGGGGATGCATGGCCTCATCCATACGCAGTCCTTCTACATAGGGGTAATCCAGCCCACCGCCAATAAAGCGATCTTTCTGGCCGGGCATTTGGTCCGGGGCGTATAACGTCTGGAACGCGACAAAGCGAGCGTTGCTGGTAGGTTCCGCCAGTTTCAGCAGCTTATTCAGCTCAAACCCCACCCAGGGGATCACCATTGACCAGGCCTCCACGCAGCGCATGCGATAAATTCGTTGCTCCATCGCAAAACGCTTAAAGATGTCATCCATATCCAGCGTTATCGGTTTGGCAACTTCACCTTCAATACGTAACTGCCAGGGATCGGTTTTCAGCGTCCCAGCGTTAGCTGCCGGATCAGCCTTATCGAGACCAAATTCGTAGAAGTTATTGTAGCCGGAGACTTTATCAAACGGGGTCAGCGGCAAATCGGCCTGCCAGGCGGGGGGCTTACTGAATTGCAACGCTTTACCGGCCGGAGCAGCCGGGCGATCGTTGCCTTTAAACCAGCTCAGCACATCGGCTTGTGCGGCGACTGGCAGGCTGGCCGCCACGGCACCCAGCCCGAGAGCTTTCAACACCTGACGACGTTGCATATTAAAGATGCTTTCTGGCGTGACATCGGCTTCAGAAAGGGAATGCTTAGGTTTCATGAAAATCTCCGGCGTCATAAATAAAGCAAGCATGATCAAACCCTGAGCGGCACGCCAGTAAGTGCAGCAAAATGTGAAATTTCCTGGCTGCGCTTATCTTGAGAATAGGCTGAAAAAAATCTTGTGAAAGTCTGATGAACGATGTTTATCGTTATACTCGGCTTTGTCTGTGCAGCGATGTCGGCTGAACGCTGTTTCAGACGGTGATTTATGCTATTTTGCTCAGGTTTGCGCCAGTGGGGCTCGTGCAGACGGTTCTTTTCCATTCATAACCGCAGTGATACAGGCACAGGGATGCGATTAACCACGAAGTTTTCTGCGTTTATTACATTATTAAGTTTGCTGGCGATGTTGTTGATGCTGGTGGGCTGCGCTTTTAGTTTTATCTGGCTGTCACAGCAACGGGTTGAAACCCGTGTACAAACCCTGGCGACTGAAGTCGACAAAGCCCTGCTCACACAATCGCCACAAGATCTGACGCAGTGGCTAACACGCCTGATGCCGGTGATCAACGCCGAACAGCTCGAATTACATAGCGGCGATCGCGTGCTGTTTCGCCTCGCCCGTCATGAAAATCCGATGCTGGAAGATGAGCCAAACCGCTTTATTCAGTTTGATCTGCCACTGGTGCATTCATCCGGTCTGTCGTTGCGCGTCGTGGTGCTGGATCCGGCCAAAACCTGGTTTCGTTCCTTCACCGGCGCCTATACCTTGATCGTTATTTTTAGCGTGGTGCTGATCATGGCCTCGCTGTTGGTGATGACACACCGCTGGCTAAACCGTCACTGGCGTAATATGGAGCGGCTGGAAGCGCGGTCTGAGCGCATTCTGGCGGGAGACCGCCAGTCGCGTGAGGGGGAGGCGGCAGAGTGGCCGCCGAAGGCCAGCCATGCCATCGATCTGCTGCTGCATGATTTGCGCGAAGCGGGCGAGCAGCGGCTGCGCATCGACACCTTAATCCGAACCTTCGCCGCCCAGGATTCCCGCACCGGGCTGAATAATCGTTTGTTCTTCGATAACCAACTGGCGACCCTGCTGGAAGATCAGGAAGATGTTGGTACGCATGGCGTGGTAATGATGGTGCGCTTGCCGGACCTCGAAACACATCATGAAACCCTCGGCCCGGCTCTGGCTGAAGAGTACCTTTTTGACCTCATCAATATGCTGTCGACCTTTGTGTTGCGTTATCCTGGCGCGCTACTGGCGCGCTATTTCCGCAGTGACTTTGCGGTATTGTTGCCGCACCGTACCCTTAAAGAAGCCAACAACATTGCCGATCAACTGATTAATGCGGTGGATTCATTGCCGCCGATGCGCATGCTGGATCGCGATGATCTCATCCACATCGGCATCAGCGCATGGCGCAGCGGGCAAAGCGTGCCGCAGGTGATGGAAAATGTTGAGATGGCGACGCGACGTGCTGCTTTGCAGGGCGGTAACAATTGGTCAATTGGCGAGGGTAATCCGCTGGATATGGGACGTGGCAGCGTGCGCTGGCGCACCTTGCTGGAAAACACCCAAAGCCGTGGAGGGCCGCGTTTGTATCAGAAACCCGCCGTGATGCTGGACGGTAAAGTCCATCACCGCGAGATGCTGGCACGTATCTTTGATGGTGATAAAGAAGTGGTTTCGGCGGAGTTTATGCCGTTGGTGCAACAACTGGGGATGGCCGAGAGTTGGGACCGGCAGATGGTCACCCGTATCGCGGCGTTATCTGAGGTGTGGCCTGATGAAACGCTGGCGTTGCCGGTGAATATCGATTCACTGGTGCAGCGACCTTTTCAGCGCTGGCTGCAAAAACTTTTACTTCAGTGCAGCAAATCGCAAAGAAAACGTTTTTTATTTGAACTTGCCGAGGCGGATGTTTGTCAACACATCAACCGTTTAGTGCCGGTTTTCAAAATGCTAAGTGCGTTTGGTTGTCGCATAGCGGTCAACCAGGCGGGATTAACGGTGGTAAGCAGCGCCTATATTAAGCAATTTCCCGTTGAGTTGATCAAACTGGACCCTGGTCTGGTGCGCAATATTGAACGGCGCACGGAAAATCAGCTGTTTGTGCAAAGTCTGCTGGAGGTGTGTAAGTCCACGCCAACGCAGGTGTTTGCGGCTGGTGTCCGCACGCGTGCGGAGTGGCAAACGCTGGCAGGGCTTGGCGTTGCCGGAGGGCAGGGCGATTTCTTTGCCCCGTCGTTGCCCGTGAACAGTAACGTGAAAAAACATTCACAACGTTACCGGATATAGCCTTTCTGAGCTTGCTAACGGCGCTGATAGTTGTTTCCAGGTGTAAACGTGAAGTTTCTCGATCTCCAGCGCGATGGGAAATGTTAGATTTTATGTCCAGAATCGCCCGTGCTGGCTGGGCGAATAGCCGTAAAAGCGGCGGCTTAGCGCCGTTTATCGTTAGCTAACCGTGGCATACAATGCTGTAAAATTTAGCTAGCACATTTTTTCACCGAAGCGGAACGTTTTTGCGCCTTGTAGCGGCTTCGCGTGGTTGGTAAAGTAGGCGGATTTTATTTTCCGCCCCCAGCTTGCAGGATTATCCCTTAGTATGTTTAAAAAATTTCGTGGCATGTTTTCCAATGACTTGTCCATTGACCTGGGTACCGCGAATACCCTGATTTACGTGAAAGGACAAGGCATCGTGCTAAACGAGCCTTCCGTGGTTGCCATTCGTCAGGATCGTGCCGGCTCCCCAAAGAGCGTTGCCGCTGTCGGTCATGACGCTAAACAGATGCTTGGCCGTACGCCGGGCAATATCGCGGCTATTCGCCCGATGAAAGACGGCGTGATCGCTGACTTTTTCGTGACTGAAAAAATGCTGCAGCACTTTATCAAGCAGGTTCATAGCAACAGTTTTATGCGCCCCAGCCCACGCGTGCTGGTGTGTGTGCCAGTGGGTGCAACTCAGGTTGAACGCCGCGCAATTCGTGAATCTGCACAGGGTGCAGGAGCACGTGAAGTATTCCTGATTGAAGAACCGATGGCTGCTGCGATCGGTGCGGGTCTGCCGGTATCTGAAGCAACCGGTTCGATGGTGGTTGATATCGGTGGTGGTACCACTGAAGTGGCCGTCATCTCGCTGAACGGCGTGGTTTACTCCTCTTCAGTTCGTATTGGTGGTGACCGCTTCGATGAAGCTATCATTAATTATGTACGCCGCAACTATGGTTCGCTGATCGGTGAAGCGACCGCTGAGCGTATTAAGCATGAGATTGGTTCTGCGTATCCGGGCGATGAAGTGCGCGAAATCGAAGTGCGCGGTCGTAACCTGGCTGAAGGTGTGCCACGCGGCTTTACGCTGAACTCCAATGAAATCCTGGAAGCGTTGCAGGAACCACTGACCGGCATCGTGAGCGCGGTGATGGTAGCCCTGGAGCAGTGCCCGCCAGAACTGGCTTCCGACATTTCCGAGCGCGGTATGGTGCTGACGGGTGGCGGCGCGTTGCTGCGTAACCTCGATCGCCTGCTGATGGAAGAGACCGGTATTCCGGTGGTCGTGGCTGAAGATCCGTTGACCTGCGTAGCACGCGGCGGTGGTAAAGCGTTGGAAATGATCGACATGCACGGCGGCGATTTGTTCAGCGAGGAGTAAATCCTCATCGGCTGTGACCCTGGTCAAATTGCGCAGGGAGTTAGCGCCTATATCCAACTTCATTCGGGCTGCAGGAGTGCGCGTAAGTAACGCATCTGCAGTTTGAAGGAGGGGGATATGACTATGATGCGTCCAGCCATGGAGGCGCAGGTCCTGATACCCGCGCTTCTTCCCTGATGTCGAGGAACACGCAGATTTTATGAAGCCGATTTTTAGCAGGGGGCCATCCCTGCAGTTGCGCCTTTTTCTGGCAGTCATTGTGGCTATTGCGATAATTATCGCCGACAGTCGCGTGGGCTCCTTTTCCCAGATTCGCAACTACCTGGACACCTCGGTCAGTCCCTTTTACTTCCTGGCAAACGGGCCAAGAGAGCTGCTTGACGGCGTCTCCGCCACGCTGGCTTCTCGTCAGCAGCTGGAGCAGGAAAATAAGGCACTGCGCCGCGAGCTCTTCCTGAAAAACAGCGACCTGCTCATGCTGGGGCAATACAAGCAGGAAAACGCGCGTCTGCGCGAGCTGCTCGGCTCACCGCTGCGTCAGGATGAACACAAAATGGTGACGCAGGTGATCTCTACCGGCACCGATCCTTACACCGATCAAGTGGTTATCGACAAAGGCAGCGTAAACGGCGTTTACGAAGGCCAGCCGGTGATCAGCGACAAAGGTGTCGTCGGGCAGGTGGTGGCGGTGGGTCAGGTGACCAGCCGTGTGCTGCTGATCTGTGATGCTTCCCATGCGCTGCCAATCCAGGTACTGCGTAACGATATCCGCGTGATTGCGGCCGGTAACGGCTGCAATGAAGACCTGCAACTTGAGCATTTGCCGGGTAACATCGACATTCGCGTCGGTGATGTACTGGTAACCTCGGGTCTGGGTGGTCGTTTCCCGGAAGGCTATCCAGTGGGTGTGGTGTCGTCGGTTAAAGTGGACACGCAGCGTGCGTACACTATTATCCAGGCGCATCCAACTGCGGGCCTACAGCGTCTGCGCTATCTGCTGCTGCTGTGGGGGGCCGATCGTAACGGCGATATGCCAATGGCGCCGGATGAAGTGCATCGTGTCGCCAATGAACGTTTAATGCAGATGATGCCACAGGTCTTGCCGCCAGCCGGTGAGATGGGGCCGCCTGCACCAACCAGTCAACAGATGGGTCCACCCGCGCCAGCCAGCAATGGCAGCAGTTCGCAGGTAACACCGGCGAACTCGCGTGGAGGCCAACCTTGAGTAGCTATCGCAGCCAGGGCCGTTGGGTCATCTGGCTGTCCTTTCTGATTGCCCTCATCCTGCAAATCATGCCCTGGCCAGAACAAATTTATATGTTCAGGCCGTCATGGTTGTTGCTGATCCTGATTTATTGGGTACTGGCGCTGCCACATCGGGTGAATGTCGGTACTGGCTTCGTGCTGGGTGCCATTATGGATCTGGTGGCAGGCTCCACGCTGGGTGTACGTGCGCTGGCATTGAGTATCATCGCCTATCTGGTCGCCTTTAAATTCCAGCTTTTCCGTAACTTGGCATTGTGGCAGCAGGCATTAATGGTTATGGTGCTTTCGCTGGCGGTGGATGTTATTGTTTTCTGGGCGGAATTTTTGGTGATCAATGTCTCCTTTCGTCCAGAAATCTTCTGGAGTAGCGTTGTCGACGGCATCCTCTGGCCCTGGCTATTCTTATTAATGAGAAAGATTCGCCGTCAGTTCGCTGTTCAGTAAGGAAAACTATGATAACCCTGTATCTGGCTTCCGGTTCACCGCGTCGACGTGAGCTGTTAACGCAGCTTGGCCTGCAATTTGAGCGTCTGATCACTGAGGTGGAAGAACAGCGTCAGCCGGAAGAGGGCGCCGAAGCCTATGTCTGTCGGCTGGCGCGTGACAAAGCCCTGGCAGGCGTCGGTGTCGCCCCACAGGATCTGCCGGTACTTGGTGCTGACACTATCGTGGTTTTGAATGGCGAGGTACTGGAAAAACCACGCGATTCCGCCCATGCTCAGCAGATGCTAAGCAAGCTTTCCGGGCAGACGCATCAGGTCATGACTGCGGTGGCGCTGGCCGATCGTCAGCGACAACTGGATTGTCTGGTGGTTACCGACGTGACTTTTCGCAAGATCACGGCAGAAGAAATTGTGCACTATATCGCCAGCGGCGAACCGATGGATAAAGCGGGCGCTTACGGGATACAGGGCATCGGCGGGAACTTTGTCCGCAAAATTAATGGAAGCTATCACGCAGTGGTGGGGCTGCCGCTGGTTGAGACCGGCGAGTTACTCAGCAATTTCCAGTCGCTGCGTGCGCTAAGGGGACAAGATGACGGCTGAATTGCTGGTAAATGTGACACCCTCTGAAACGCGCGTCGCCTATATTGATGGCGGCATTCTGCAGGAAATCCACATTGAGCGCGAAGCGCGCCGTGGCATTGTCGGCAACATCTATAAAGGACGCGTCAGTCGTGTGCTACCCGGCATGCAGGCGGCGTTTGTCGACATTGGCCTCGACAAGGCTGCTTTTCTGCACGCTTCCGATATTATGCCGCACACCGAATGTGTTGCCGGTGATGAGCAAAAGAATTTCAGCGTACGTGATATTGCCGAACTGGTACGTCAGGGGCAGGACTTAATGGTGCAGGTGGTGAAAGACCCGCTTGGTACTAAAGGCGCACGCCTGACCACCGATATTACCCTGCCTTCGCGCTATCTGGTTTTTATGCCGGGTGCTTCTCACGTCGGCGTTTCTCAGCGCATTGAAAGCGAAGCTGAACGCGAACGCCTGAAAGCGGTAGTGGCCGCCTATTGTGATGATCTTGGCGGCTTTATCATCCGTACTGCTGCGGAAGGCATTGGCGAAGAGGAGCTGGCGCAGGATGCGGCATTCCTCAAACGTCTGTGGACCAAGGTCAGTGAACGTAAAAAGCGTAACCTGACGCGTTGCCTGTTGTATGGCGAACTGGCGCTGGCGCAGCGGGTATTGCGTGACTTTGCCGGTGCCGCGCTGGATCGTATCCGCGTGGATTCCCGCCTGACCTGCGATCTGCTGGTGGAATTCACCGGTGAATATATTCCAGAGATGGCCAGCAAGCTGGAGCTATACAGTGGTAAGCAGCCGATCTTTGATCTTTACGATGTGGAGAATGAGATCCAGCGTTCGCTTGATCGCAAAGTCGAGCTGAAATCAGGCGGTTACTTGATCATTGATCAAACCGAAGCGATGACCACCATCGATATCAATACCGGTGCGTTTGTCGGCCATCGCAATCTGGACGAAACCATTTTCAACACCAATATTGAAGCCACGCAGGCGATTGCTCGCCAACTGAGGCTGCGTAATCTCGGTGGCATCATCATTATCGATTTTATTGATATGAGTAACGATGACCATCGCCGTCGCGTACTGCATTCGCTGGAAAGCGCGTTGAGCAAAGATCGGGTCAAAACCGGGATCAACGGTTTTTCTGCGCTTGGCCTGGTCGAGATGACGCGTAAACGCACACGCGAAAGCATTGAGCATGTGCTATGCGCCGATTGTCCGGTGTGTAAAGGGCGCGGCACGTTGAAAACGGTAGAAACCGTGTGTTACGAGATCATGCGTGAGATTGTCCGCGTGCATCATGCGTACGATTCGGACCGTTTTCTGGTGTACGTGTCACCGGCGGTGGGGGAAGCGCTGAAAAGCGATGAGTCACATGCGTTGGCCGAAGTGGAGATCTTCGTCGGCAAACAGGTGAAAGTCCATGTTGAACCGCTCTACAATCAGGAGCAGTTTGACGTGGTAATGATGTAACTTTCTTGTTAATGCTGGCCTTGCACGACGTTTTGTCATGGAATCGGGCTAAAAATACCCCCTTTTTTGGGGTAACATGCGCTTGCGTCCCGATTGTTCCGCACTGATAACGGTCAGGGCATGAGAGGTATCGATCCGTAATCCGGCGGAAGACAAGGAGAGGTGTGTGAGGCGGTTGCCGAGGATTTTGTTACTGCTGCTCGCCACAATCATCGTTATTGTGGCGCTGCTGGTCAGCGGGTTGCGCCTCGTCATGCCGCATCTCAACAGCTACCGCAGCGACATTTTGCAGGCTGTATCCCGCGTCACTGGCGTGCCGGTGCAGGCCAGTGAGTTGCAGGGGCGCTGGGAAAACTTCGGTCCCACGCTGCAAATACGCGATCTGCATGTTGACCTGAAAGACCAGGGGCAAATGCGTATCGACCGTGTCAACCTGGCGCTGAATATCTGGCAGTCCCTGCTTCAGGGACGCTGGCAGTTTCGCGATCTCACCTTCTGGCAGATGCATGTCGAACTCAATCGTCAGCTACTGACCAGCGATGAACAGAAAAACAGTTTCAAACCCACGCAAATCAACGAACTTTTCCTGCGGCAGTTCGACCATTTTGACCTGCGCGACAGCAGCCTCCGTTTTCTCACGCCTTCCGGGCAACACGCCGAACTGGCGATCCCTCGTCTCACCTGGCTGAACGAAAAAACGCGGCACCGTGCTGAAGGTGAAGTGAGCCTGTCCAGTTTTACCGGCCAGCATGGCGTGGTGCAGGTACGCCTCGACCTCAGTGACAACAATGGTCTGCTGGATGCGGGTCGTATCTGGATGCAGGCGGATGACGTAGATGTGCGCCCGTGGATTGGCCGCTGGCTGCGTGATAACACCAGCCTCGAAAGCGCGCGTTTCAGCCTTGCCGCGTGGGTGAACCTGCGTGATGGTGATGTTTATGCTGGAGATTTGCTGCTACGCCAGGGTGGCGCGCGGTGGCGCGGCGAACAGGGCGACCATCAGTTGCAGGTTGATGGGTTAACCGCCCATCTGTCCCGTTACCAGAATGGCTGGATAGTATCCGTACCGCAAACTCGCCTCAGCACCGATGGTGTCGCCTGGGCGCCGGGTCATTTCTCGCTGTTGTGGAAACCGGAAGATAAGCAGTTGCTCGGGGCGAATAACGCGCCGGAAATCCGCGTGCGTGCTACCCAACTGGATTTGCAACGGCTGGCACCTCTGGTGCCGCTGTTCAGGCCGCTCTCCCCGGCGATGTTCGATAACTGGCGGGCATTACAGCCACAGGGCCACATTGATACGCTGGCGCTGGATATTCCGTTGCAACAGCCTGAGCAGACACGTTTGCAGGCCAAATGGCGCGATTTAAGCTGGCAGCACTGGGAGCTACTGCCGGGCATCAGTAACCTGAGCGGCAGCGCCAACGGCAGCCTGAGTCATGGGGCGCTGGATGTGGCGATGGGGCAGGCGGAAGTGCCTTATGGCGACATGTTCCAGGCTCCATTACAAATTCAGCAGGTGACCGGTAAGCTCAACTGGCAACATGATGACAATGGTCTGACGCTGGATGGTCATCAGTTGGACGTGAAGGCGCGTTCATTGTGGGCGCGCGGGGACTTCCTCTACCAGCAAAACCTCGGCAAAGCACCGCGTCTCGATATCCTGGCGGGCATCCGTGTCACCGATGCGGGCGATGCCTGGCGTTATTTCCCGGAACCGCTGATGGGCCACGGTCTGACCCACTATCTCAGCAACGCCATCAAAGGCGGTCAGGTAGATAACGCCACCTTGCTGTTCGCCGGTGATCCTACGTTGTTCCCGTTCAAGCATAACGACGGCATGTTTGAGGTTTGGGTGCCGTTACGTCATGCCACCTATGAATTCCAGCCCGGCTGGCCTGCTATCAACAATCTCGACATTGACCTCGACTTCGTCAATGACGGTCTGTGGATGAAGGCCGAACAGGCGAAACTGGGTGAGGTCGACGCCCGCAATATCAGTGCGATCATCCCGGATTATCTGAAAGAGAAGCTGATTATTGACGGCGATCTGAGTGGTGAGGGCAAGCAGATTGCGGATTACTTCGAGCAAACGCCGTTGAAACCGACGCTGGGTGCCGCCCTGCAACAATTACAGATTAAGGGCAACACCCGCGGTCACCTTAACCTCGACATTCCGCTCGATGGCGAGCTGGTCCATGCCAGTGGCAATGTGGTGATGAACAATAACAGCTTGTACATCAAACCGTTAAAAACCACGCTGAACAACCTTACCGGGCGCTTCCGCTACAACAACGGCAATCTTGAAAGCGAAGAGATGCAGGCGAACTGGTTTGGGCAACCGGTGGGCGTCAGCTTCAGTACTCAGGAGAATCCAAACGACTTTGGTGTCAACGTTAAGCTACTGGGAGACTGGCCGCTGGCAAAACTGAAAATGTTGCCAGCAACGGTAACCAGCCAGCTTAGCGGCAACCTGGCGTGGCAAGGTAATGTCGACATCACCCTGCCACACAAAGGTGGGGCCAGCTACAAGGTAGATCTGAAAGGTGATGGCAAAGATGTAAGCAGTCACTTACCTGTGCCACTCTACAAGAAAGCGGGAGCAGCGCTGCCGGTGACGATTTCCGCCAGTGGCAACCTGAACGGATTCGAACTGAGTGGTAGCGTGCTGGGAAATCATCGGTTTAACAGCCGTTGGTTGCTGGAACCGCAGTTGCGCGTCGATCGCGGTATCTGGCTCAACGATACGAAAACCATACCGAAGCTGCCGGACAAGCGCGGCATGGTGCTGAACTTGCCAGAGATCGATGGCGAAGCCTGGATGGGGCTGCTGGCTGGCGCAGGCGGTTCGCGCAATGCGCAGGGCGAGACCAACGTTGGGGGTGCGCTGCTGCCGGACGATGTCACGCTGCATACGCCGGCGCTGACCCTGGCGGGTCAGCAATGGCATGACCTCAATGCCACGGTGAATCAGGGGCCGACCGGTAACACCCAGGTGAAGTTGGAGAGCCGCGAAGCACGCGGCAGTCTCAACACCGCACAACATGGTCCGTGGCAACTTGCGCTCAGCTACCTTTATTACAATCCTGAATGGGCGGGAAAAGAGGGTGAGGCATCATCACCTTTCGGCGACAACACCACAGTCAATTTCGCCGACTGGCCGGCGCTGCAACTGAGCTGCCAGGAGTGCTGGCTGCGTGGGCAGAAATTCGGTCATATGCAGGCGCAATTGCAACCTCATGGAGATACGTTAGCACTTACTAACGGTTCGGTGGATACCGGCAGTTCAAAGCTGAGTATCAATGGCGAGTGGGTGAATAAACCGGGCGAGCAACGTACTTCACTGAAAGGAACCCTGAGTGGTAACAATATCAACGATGCCACCAACTGGTTTGGTGTTAACACCCCGCTGCGCGATGCATCCTTTAAAGTCGACTACGATTTGCACTGGCGTTCTGCACCGTGGCAACCCTCAGAGCCGACGCTGAGTGGCACGCTGAAAACTCATTTCGGTAAAGGCCAAATCGCCGATGTGAATACCGGCCGGGCCGGGCAGTTGCTGCGCCTGATGAGCTTTGACGCATTGCTGCGTAAACTGCGCTTCGATTTCAGCGACACTTTCAGTCAGGGCTTCTTCTTTGATTCCATTAACGGCACCGCCTGGATTGAAAATGGCGTGATGCATACCGATAACCTGTTGGTGGATGGTCTGGAAGCGGATATCGCCATGCAGGGCAAGGTGGATCTGGTGAAACGTGAGATCGATATGGAAGCGGTGGTTGCACCCGAAATTTCGGCCTCAGTGGGTGTGGCTACAGCGTTTGTGATCAATCCGGTGGTGGGCGCGGCGGTATTTGCCGCCAGTAAAGTGCTGGGGCCACTGTGGAGTAAAATTTCGCTATTGCGTTATCACATCAGTGGACCGCTGGATAAGCCGGAAATCCATGAGGTGCTACGCAAACCGCGCGAAAACGACAAGAAGTGAATTTGACGCCGTCGGGGAATTGCCGCAGGCTATGAAATATCTGAGCGTAAAATGAGTGAGAAACGATGACTCTGAATCTGGTAAGTGAGCAGTTGCTAACTGCGAACAGCATTAATCAGCAGGACCTTTTTTCCCTGTTAGGGCAGCTTTCAGAACGTCGTCTGGATTATGCCGATCTCTACTTTCAGTCCAGCTTCCATGAATCATGGGTGCTGGAAGACAAAATCATTAAAGACGGTTCGTACCATATCGATCAGGGCGTGGGCGTCCGTGCGGTCAGCGGTGAGAAAACGGGTTTTGCTTATGCTGACCAGATCACCCTGAATGCGTTGCGCCAGTCGGCTGAAGCCGCACGCAGCATTGTACGCGAACAGGGCAATGGCAAAGCCCATACCCTCTCGGCAGTGATCAACCGTTCGCTGTATGCCGCGGTGAATCCGCTGGACAGCCTGACGCGTGAAGACAAAATCGCTCTGTTGCATCGTGTTGATAAAGTGGCGCGCGCCGCCGATCCCCGCGTCCAGGAAGTCAATGCCAGTCTGACCGGCGTTTACGAACAAGTGCTGGTGGCGGCGACCGATGGCACGCTGGCCGCCGATGTGCGTCCACTGGTACGTCTGTCGATCAGCGTCCAGGTGGAAGACCAGGGTAAACGTGAACGCGGCTCCAGCGGCGGCGGTGCGCGTACCGGTTATGAATTCTTCCTCGCCGATGAAAGCGGCGATGTGCGTGCGGATGCCTGGGCGCGCGAGGCGGTGCGTATGGCGCTGGTTAACCTCTCGGCGGTTGCGGCTCCGGCCGGTACGTTGCCGGTGGTGCTGGGCGCAGGCTGGCCGGGCGTGCTGCTGCACGAAGCGGTTGGACACGGACTCGAAGGCGACTTTAACCGCCGTGCGACCTCGGTGTTCAGCGGCAAAATGGGCCAGTTGGTAGCATCTGAACTCTGTACCGTGGTGGATGACGGTACTATCGAAGGTCTGCGTGGCTCCCTGGCGGTAGACGATGAAGGCGTACCGGGACAATACAACGTGTTGATTGAAAACGGTGTGCTGAAAGGTTACATGCAGGACAAACTCAATGCGCGTTTGATGGGGGTTAATCCTACCGGGAACGGCCGCCGTGAATCCTATGCGCATCTGCCGATGCCGCGTATGACCAACACCTATATGCTGGCGGGGAAATCCACACCGCAGGACATCATTGCCAGTGTGGAATATGGCCTGTATGCCCCGAACTTTGGCGGCGGCCAGGTGGATATCACCTCCGGTAAGTTCGTGTTCTCTACGTCGGAAGCCTATCTGATTGAGAACGGCAAAGTGACCAAACCGGTGAAAGGTGCCACGCTGATTGGCTCCGGTATCGAAGCTATGCAGCAGATTTCCATGGTGGGTAACGACCTGGCGCTGGATAAAGGCGTCGGTGTGTGTGGCAAAGAGGGGCAGAGCGTGCCGGTGGGCGTGGGTCAGCCGACACTGAAGCTCGATAAACTCACGGTCGGCGGAACCGCCTGATTCAGCACTGATTCGTAGCGGCGCGATTTATCGCGCGGTTTTTTCCAGACGTCGGCACTTTGCCCCGTCTGGCTTGCGCAATAAATTGCACCGCTACAGTCTCAGTCTATGCATAAGTAACACTTAGTTTTTACGGTGCTGCTGATACTGGCGCGCCACCCGTTTGAAATACTCAGTCAGATAGTCGATACACACCTGCACTTTCAGCGGTAATTTATCTTTTTCGGTATACAACGCATAAACCGGTCTGGGTGCCGACTGATATTGCGTAAACAGGATATCGATCTCACCGGTATTGATCTCGTTAATCACCCACATCAACGGTACATAGGCGATGCCACACCCGGCTTTCAGCCAGCGGATCAGCGTCAGCGAATCATTGGTGACAAAGCGTCCCTGCGGTGTCAGACGTGTAACCAGACCTTCTGGTGCAATCAACTCAAAGGTGTTGTCCGGCCGTACGCTGTATTCCAGCCACGAAAAATTATCGATCTCGCCCGGCTTTTCCGGCGTGCCGTGCTGTGCCAGATAGCTTTTTGCGGCGCATACCACCATCGGCATCGCTCCCAGACGTCGCGAGAACAGGCTGGAGTCCTGCAACTCACCGACGCGTATCACCAGGTCCAGCCCGTTAGCAATTAAATCCGGCGCAGGAATACCGGTGACTAAATTGACGCTTAAACCCGGATATTCACGTAGCATATCGCTGGTCATATCAGCGAGGACATTTTGCGCCATTGTCGACGAGCTGCCGATACGTAAAATACCAATCGGTGTGTTGTTGAAAGCATACAGTTGCTCGTGTACCTGCATCGCTTCAGCCAGCATGCGGCGGCAGCCCTGATAATAGATTCTGCCCGCTTCGGTCAGGCCAATACTGCGGGTGCTGCGGTTCAGCAATTTGACCTGTAGCTCATCTTCCAGTTTCGCGACTATCTGGCTAATCGACGAAACGCTAAGATGAAGCTGACGTGCCGCGGCGGTAAAGGAACCTAATTCAACCACTTTGGCGAAGATGGACATGCCTTTAAGTCGTTCCATTGTTTACTCTGGCTAAAAAGTGATTTAGCTCACAATATGTAGATAACGTATAGTCAAGCGCGTTACTATACGCACGCTGGGTCATTTCACCGCACCTTAACACGGCAGTGAATCTGCCTGTGTTTGTCAGATGATACGCTATGATTAGCTCAAACGGCCTGAATGTTGCCATCAGTCTACCCGTCATCCCATTATCATCAACCCGTCGTGCTTCGTGGCGTATGGGCAGGTATCGGTGCAATCCGGCAAGGTCGAACTAAGGAACCGAAATGAGTGTGCTTCCGGTATTTGTCGTATTTGGGCTGTCTTTCCCGCCCATCTTCATTGAACTGATTGTTTCGCTGGCGCTGTTCTGGCTGGTGAAACGCGTGCTGACGCCCAGCGGATTGTATGATCTGGTTTGGCATCCGGCACTTTTTAACACAGCGCTTTATTGCTGTGTGTTTTACCTTGTATCCCGTTTATTCGTCTGAGGTTTTAAGTGAAAGCGCTAATAAGAAAAATCGCGCGCTACGCGATTACTCTCCTGCTGGTTGTCGTCGCTATCGTGATCATCTTCCGTGCCTGGGTGTTCTACACCGAATCCCCGTGGACGCGTGATGCAAAATTCTCCGCCGATGTCGTGGCGATCTCTCCGGATGTGACCGGGCTGATCACCGATGTGCCGGTCCGTGATAACCAACTGGTGAAGAAGGGCGACACGTTGTTTGTGGTTGACCGTCCCCGTTATCAGAAGGCACTGGATGAAGCGCAGGCCGATGTCGAGTACTACCAGGCTGTCGCGAACGAAAAACGTCGTGAAGCGGCACGCCGTAATCAGCTCGGCACCAGCGCGATGTCGCGTGAAGCTATCGATCAGGCCAACAACGACCTGACCACCACCGAGCATCAACTGGCGAAAGCCATTGCGACGCGCGATCTGGCGGTGATCGATCTGGATCGCACCACCATCAAAGCTCCGTCTGACGGCTGGGTCACCAACCTCAACGTCTATCAGGGCGAGTTCATTACCCGTGGTTCAGTGGCAGTGGCTCTGGTGCAGCAGCATACGTTCTACGTGCTGGCCTACATGGAAGAAACCAAGCTGGATGGTGTGCGTCCGGGCTTTCGTGCGGAAATCACCCCGCTGGGTAGCAATACCGTGCTGCGCGGCACCGTCGACAGTATTGCAGCAGGCGTTACCGACAGCAGTAGCACCAATGACAGCAAAGGCATGGCCACCGTTGACTCCAATCTGGAGTGGGTGCGTCTGGCACAGCGTGTACCGGTACGTATTCATCTCGACGATCAACCTGGCAACCGCTTCCCGGCAGGCACCACCGCTACCGTGGTGATCACCGGCGAGAAGGATCGTGAGACGCAAGCCTCACCGATGAGCAAATTGTTTAATCGCCTGCGTGAGTTTGGTTAAGAGGGCGATATGATTGAGTTTCTGCGTTTCCCGGTGAAGCTGACGTTTGCGCTGGTAGCGGCGCTAATCATCGGCTTTCACTTCAATCTGGAAACGCCGCGCTGGGCGGTGATGACCGCCGGGATTGTGGCGGGTGGCACCGCCTTTGCCGCCGGAGGCGATCCCTACTCCGGCGCGCTGCGCTATCGTGGCATTTTGCGCATTATCGGAACGTTCATCGGCAGCGTGGCGGCTCTGACCATTATGATCGCCACTGTGCGCGCCCCGGTGGTGATGCTGCTACTGTGCTGCCTGTGGGCCGGTTTCTGCGTCTGGCTCTCCTCGCTGATTAAAGTCGAAAACTCCTACGCTCTTGGTCTGGCGGGTTACACCGCGCTGATTATCGTCGTCACCGCCGATGCCAGCGGTGGACTGACGCTGGCACCGCAGTTTGCGGTTGAGCGTTGTAGCGAAATCGTGCTGGGTATTCTGTGTGCCATTCTGGCCGATATGATTTTCTCGCCCCGTTCGATCAAAAAAGTGATCGACCAGGAAGTGGATTCCCTGCTGGTGGCGCATTACAAACTACTGCAACTCTGCGTCGCGCACGGCGATAAAGATGAAGTCGACAAAGCGTGGAGCGCGCTGGTGCGTCGCACCACAGCGCTGAACACCATGCGCAGCCAGTTGATGATGGAATCATCACGCTGGAAGAACAGCAGCCGTCGCTTGCAGATGCTGAATACCTTGTCTTTAACCTTGATTACGCAGGCCGCTGAAACCTTCCTGATCCAGAATTCCCGCCCGGACTACATCTCGCCGCAATATCGGCTTTTGATCGAAAAAGAAGTCAAAAGTGTCGATGACGTGCACAAGCGCATGAAAATTATGCGCCGGGTGATTGGTGTCAGTAGCAAATCCACGCCGCTGACGCTCGCCAGCTGGGTTGGTGCGGCCACCGAGTATCTGCTGCTGATAAATGGGGTGAGGAGCAATAGTCGCATCACCACACTGGAAGAAGGAATCCTGCAACGTGAAGTAGTGATTCAGGCGCGTTCTGCTGAAACCCATCATGCCATGATCAACGGCGTGCGTACCTTTGTCGCGACGGCGATTGGCTCGCTTTTCTGGCTGTACACCGGCTGGACCTCCGGCAGTGGCTGTATGGTGATGCTGGCGGTAATTACTGCGCTGGCGATGCGTACCCCGAATCCGTTGATGATGGCAAAAGACTTCCTCTACGGTATGACGGTTGCGGTGCCGCTGGGGGCGCTCTACTTTATCTACGTCCTGCCTTCGACCCAGCAAAGTATGTTGTTACTTTGCATTGCCATTGGCCTGCTGGGCTTTATTGGCGGCATCTTTGTGCAGCGCCGACAGTTGGGAACTCTGGGGGCGCTGATCGGCACCATCAACGTGTTGGTGCTGGATAACCCAATGAAGTTCGAGTTCAACGTGTTTCTCGATAACGTACTCGGTCAGGTGATTGGTTGCTTTGTGGCGATGATGGTCATCCTGCTGATTCGTGATAAATCAAAAGCACGTACCGGACGTAAATTACTGAACCGCTTTATGTATGCGGCAGTCGCAGCGATGACCACCAATCAGGCGCGTCGTCGAGAGAACCATTTGCCAGCGCTGTATCAACAACTGTTTCTGCTGCTCAATTTGTTTCCCGGTGATATCAATAAATACCGTATCGCGCTGACGCTGATTATCGGCCATCAACGCTTACGCAATGCGGAGGTGCCGATCAATGCGGACCTCTCGGCGTATCACCGCCAGCTGCGATCCACGGCTGACCAGGTAATCTCCACGCGTAGCGATGATAAACGCCGTATCTATTTTGAGCAGCTGCTACGCGAGCTGGATATCTATCAGGAGAAACTCCAGCACTATGCGGCACCGAGCAGTGTGACGGAGCCAGTGAAACGTTTAGCCAATATGCTGAGCAAGTACCAGAACACATTGATTCAAATCTGAAACGAGCCACCGCACCCAGCGGTGGCTCACTCTCACCAAACCCACCGTTAATGCCATCTATACTTTCCTGACGGGATGCGAACTGTCAGGGGAAGAAGGGCATTCACTTCTCCCGCAGCAACACAATCATTTCAACGCAGGCTACCCGGTCTAATGGGCAGTGGTACAGAAAAGAGAGTCGTCATGATGAGAATCGAACGTTTTGATTTCGATGAAATCGTCGATCAGGCGCACTTCTTCCGCCAGTTTAGCGACCGTTTTGCGCTGGCGGATCTGGCGATTACTGATTTGGACGATCTCTGGGAAGTGGTGACAGGCGATCAATTGCCGTTGCCGCTGGAGATTGAGTTTATTCACTTGGGATCAGGACAGAAGCGACGCTATGGGGCGTTGCTTTTGCTGTTTGATGAAGCAGAAGAGGAGCTGGATGGTCAGCTCCGCTTTAATGTGAAGTAACGCAAAAAGGGCCCCGGCGAGCGGGGCCAAAGGGTTCGTCAAGCAGTTGACGAGGAATTACTTATACAGTTCAGCAGTGATGTGATAGTTGTCGCCGGTACGGGCTTCAATCACTTTATAGGCGCTGGCACCTTGTTCATCGGCTTTCTGTGACAGCTGAGCACGATAATCCATGGGTGCACCGGCAGTACCACTGATGGTGACTGTCCCCGCAGGCTGCATATTCTGAGCCTGTTCTGCAGTGACCAGTTGTGCGGCAGAGGCACCGAAGGTCAACAGTGAGAGCAGGCTAGCGGTTGCGATGGTTGCTTTGATTTTCATTGTTCGTCTCCTCATTACAATCAACAACCTGCGGTGGTGAGTGGGGAGCGGGTCGTCGATGCATATCCAGGCGCCGCTCGGGCGCCGGATAATCATTTATCGATTATTTGTACAGTTCAGCAGTGACGTGATAGGTGTCATTCTGATTGTTTTCAATGATGCGATAGTGGCTGGCACCCTGAGCATCGGCTTTTGCTGACAGCTCCTGACGGATGTTGGTCTGGTCGCCATCACGGCCGCTGATGCTGATAGTTTGGTTCAGCGGTTGCAGATTCATGGTGTCTGCCTGTTCATTGGTAATCAGGCTGGCTGCGCTGGCACCGAAAGAAAGAACAGAGGCCAGGCTCAGAACTGCGATAGATAATTTAGTTTTCATGATTCACTCTCCTGAATTTGGGTGGACAACCTGAGCGCAATCGCGTCTCAAATGGGTTGTCGTTCACATTGCGTCTTGTTTCGGCGAACTTATTTATAAAGTTCAGCAGTCGCGTGGTAGGTGTTGTCATTACGCGCTTCGATAACGCGATAAGCTTTAGCACCTTGCTGATCTGCTTTTTCGCTCAGTTGCTGATGGATATCCATCGGCGAACCAGCCGTGCCGCTGACACTGATGGTGCCGGCCGGTTGCAGATTCATTGCCTGGTCGGCGTTAATGGAATCTGCGGCGAAAGCGCCAAATGACAGGGCAGATAGAATGCTCAGGGTTGCGATAGTAGTTTTAACTTTCATGATTATTTCCTCGTCGTCTGTTTTTCTCTTTTTGTTTGGTGTGATTTGCATCACGAAAAGAAGTATAGATCTAATCACCCATGAAATTAATATTCTGCTAATAATGTTTGGTTGTTATTCTTTGTCCTTATGACAACTTTTAATAACTGAGTGTTATAAAAACCGCCTGGTTTCTGCCCAATGCCTGTTAATTGCATGTAAAAACAACGGCCTATGTCATTTTATCTTTCTGTGCGAAATATCTCGGTTGATCTCGCTGGCTGATACATAAGGAGTGGCTTTTATGGCTGATGTTGGTATGTAAAGCAGTGTAAAATAGCGCGAAAGGTTAAGCAGGGTAAAAGGTCCTACCAATTACATCAGGGCGTGAGAACGGACAGGAATATGTTTAATACCTTGTTTCTGGTGGATTTTACATTAAGCGTGGTGCCTGGAAGGGCGAATGGGGGAGTTGTTACCGGCAGGTAATCTGCCGGTAACAGGCAGGGTTTTATAGCTCTTGTTCGAATAACATCAGCACAGCGTCATGGAGTTGCTTAACGGTGAACGTGCGTGCAGGGGTA
Source organism: Pantoea sp. X-Soil-TKNS-1211 (assembly GCF_059730495.1). Lineage (NCBI taxonomy): Bacteria > Pseudomonadati > Pseudomonadota > Gammaproteobacteria > Enterobacterales > Erwiniaceae > Pantoea > Pantoea sp. X-Soil-TKNS-1211. The sequence continues at coordinate 3,931,101 of NZ_AP035953.1, read as the reverse complement.
ATAAAGATGGTGTCATCCCCGGCAATAGTACCGAGAATGCCTTCGGCTTTACCCAGTGAATCCAGCAGGCGGGCGATAAGCTGTGCGGCACCAGGACTGGTATGAATCACCACCAGCGCATCGTTGTAGTCGATATCCAGCACCAGATTTTTCAGCGGGCTGGTGGTAGTCGGCACGCCCAGTTCGGCTGGAAGGCAGTACACCATCTCCATTTTCGCGTTACGCGTGCGCACCGCACCGAACTTGGTAAGCATACGAGAAACTTTTGACTGATTGATGTTCTCGAAGCCGTCTTCCTGTAACGCCTGCACAATTTCACCCTGAGAGCTGAATTTCTCTTCTTTCAACAGGGCTTTGAACGCCTTAACCAGGTCGTCTTGCTTAGATGGGTTTCGCATAGGTTACCGATAAAAAGAGGGATGCGTCGGGCAACAGGCCCATGCAGATAAATTATTATGCATTTAAATGAATTTTTATGCAATAAACAGGTGAGGATTTCGCCGGGGGGAGGTCTGCGAGGGCGGCGATCATAACAGAGATTTACCGCTACGCCAAAATCGCGGTGTGGCGCGCAAAAGCGAAGGTTGCAATGTTGTTATATTATTGAAGTGGTAACAACAAAATGATTGATCATTGCCGACCCCTGTCTTCTGGCTGCGACCTATGATCATTCAGGCGACTTCTGAAGTGTGGATGTCTCGGGAGCCGAATTGCGGCGTCAGTGTTTGCGCGACAGGTTTTGTCGCTATCGCCTGAGAAGTTGATTAAACTCGTAACCCGATGGAAACCCGGCAGATCTCTGCCCCACCTTAATAAGGAGTCCAGGATGAAAGTTGCCGTTCTCGGTGCCGCTGGTGGTATTGGCCAGGCGCTAGCACTGTTGCTCAAGACCCAATTACCCGCAGGTTCAGCCCTTTCGCTTTATGACATCGCTCCGGTTACGCCGGGAGTGGCGGTGGATCTCAGCCATATTCCTACCGCCGTAAAAGTTGAGGGTTTCAGTGGTGAAGATGCCACGCCCGCGCTGAAAGGAGCCGATGTGGTGCTGATTTCCGCCGGAGTGGCACGTAAACCTGGTATGGATCGCGCCGACCTGTTTAACGTTAACGCCGGTATTGTGCGCAACCTGATTGAGCAGGTGGCGAGTACCGCGCCCAGGGCCTTGATTGGCGTGATCACCAACCCGGTTAACACCACGGTGGCGATTGCGGCTGAAGTGTTGAAGAAAGCCGGGGCGTATGACAAGAACCGCCTGTTTGGTGTCACCACGCTGGATATTATTCGTGGCAACACCTTTGTAGCGGCGTTAAAGGGGAAACAACCGGGCGAGATTGAGGTGCCGGTTGTCGGGGGACATTCTGGCGTCACCATTCTGCCGCTGCTGTCGCAAGTCAAAGGCGTGAGTTTCAGTGAGCAGGAAGTTCTGGACCTCACCAAACGTATCCAAAACGCCGGTACGGAAGTGGTGGAAGCAAAAGCCGGTGGCGGTTCTGCGACGCTGTCGATGGGGCAGGCGGCGGCACGCTTCGGCCTGTCGCTGGTGCGCGCCTTACAAGGCGATGCTAACGTGGTTGAATGTGCCTATGTGGAAGGGGATGGTGAATACGCACGCTTCTTCTCACAACCACTGCTGCTGGGCAAAACCGGTATCGTTGAACGCCGCCCACTCGGGCCGCTCAGTCCCTTTGAGCAGCAGGCGTTAAGCAGTATGCTGGATACGCTGAAGAAAGATATCGCCCAGGGCGAAGAGTTTGTGAAATAAACCGACCAGGTGCGCATCCACTGCGCACCTCATTTTTATAACCCACCCGACTTGTAATTCCGAGCAGCAGGTGTGCCATTGCTGGCAGGACTTTTCTTGCCCAGAGTTTCCATACGCACCTGGAACGGTGGGAAGGGCATTTCAATACCGTGCTCGGCAAAACCATGCAAAATCAGCTGATGTAGTTCATGACGTAGCGGCATACGGTGGCCCATTTCAGCCGCATAAACGCGCAGTTCAAACAACTGAATACCTTGCTGCAGATCGACCAGGAACACATCCGGCACCGGTGTATCCAGTACATAGGTGCAGCGCTCGGCCGCTTGCTTCAGGATCAAGGTGACTTCATCGCTATTTACCCCAGCCGGTGCCGGAATAGTCAACACCACACGCGTCACCGAGTCAGAGAGTGACCAGTTAATGAACTGCTCGGTAATAAACGCCTTATTCGGCACAATAATCTCTTTGCGATCCCAGTCAGTAATAGTGGTCGCACGGGTATTGATACGGGTGATACTGCCGGTGAGATCGCGGATGGTGACGGTATCGCCAATACGAATCGGTTTCTCGAACAGAATAATCAGGCCGGAAATAAAGTTGGCGAAAATCTCCTGCAAACCAAAGCCCAGACCAACACCAAGTGCGGCAACCAGCCATTGCAGCTTCGCCCATTCAATGCCAATCATCGAGAAGCCAATCAGTCCACCAATCAGCATCAGGATGTATTTAGTCACCGTGGTGATCGCGTAACCGGTACCGGGCGTCAGGCTCAGGTGCTGCAGCAGCGCCAGCTCCAGCAACGCAGGCATATTTCGCACCAGTTGGGTGGTAATAATCAGCACCAGAATGGCGATCAGAATCGAGCCGAGGGTAATCGGCTGGATGCTTTCCACTCCCTGCACCGTGGTGCTGACATCCCACAGGCGGATATTTTCGAGGAAACCAAACGCCGAGTGAATCTCCGACCACAGCACAATCACCGACACCAGGGCGATCAACGTCAGAATCGAACGTACCAGACGCAATGACTGGGCGCTGATAGCGTCAAGATCGATGACAGGTTCATCTGCTTCCACCCCCTCAGTACTGGCGGAAGTCTGTTCCTTATCCTCTTCACTACGCGCACGGTTTGCCAGCATATCTGCACGACGCTGACGGGCGCGGTCAAAAGCGATACGACGGCGTTGGATGAGCATCCAGCGACGAACAATATGGTAAATCACCAGCAGGAAGAACCAGATACCGACGGAGGTTTCCAGCCGGGCCAACAACGCCTGCGCTGTCGCCAGATAACCGATGCAGGAAGCGAGCGCCGCGACCAGTGGAATGGCGATCATCAGGTTCCACAGAATGCGGTTGATAAAGTTATCGCCGTTACCTTCTTTATCCAGATACAGCGGAATACCGGCGCGTTTCAGGCTGACGGTTACGATACTCAGTGCACCGCAAATCAGAATGAAGCACAGCCTGCCGAGCGTTGATGAAAACTCACGGTCTTCCAGGTTGGCAAAGGCGATTAACAGCATAATCAGCGGCACAATCAGGCCAACGGTGAGCGAGTAATAACGCATTGCACGCGCTACCCGCGCCTGGGGCCAGCGGAAATGCACCACAAATAGGCCATTGGGGCGGGCAAAAGAGGCGCTGATCATAAACGCCCACAGCAGCGGCAGCGTGGCGGTAATACCATCGCCAATTGCCACGGCTATCGGATAGGGCCAGGCGTCCTGTAGACCGTAGCCAAGAGCGGCCCACAACACCGGGATCGGCACGGCAACCAGAATCGACCAGAACACCGTGCGCAGCGTCAGACCAAAATGATCCTGTGTCACCTTGCCAACTTTACTGGCGGCTCGTGCCAGAAAAGCATGGTAGTGGCGGCGTGAACTGATGCTGAACCCAACCAACAGCAGCGCTCCCAGAATTGGTAGCACCGTCTCTTTGTTGGTAAACATCATCGCCAGTGCTTTGCCTAACTGGCCCAGCGTATCGAGCGACAACAAACGCGCCAGAGCCTGCGCCGTATCTACAGGGAAGCTCAGATCAACCGCGCTGACATCAGCAGTCCAGAACAGATAGCGATGGGTGGCATCGCGCACTTCCGTGAGTGCATCCTGTAGCTGGGTATTGGACACTTTGAGTTTGGTGATTTCCAGAATCAGCGTATCGCAGCCGGAAATTAATGAATTAAGCAGCTCGCGCTGGGTCTTTAATTGGGCTTCCAGAATGCGGCTTTGCTCACTGGTGAAGGGCGTGCCATCATCCTGCTTCTCTTTACGTAATGCCTGCTGACGTTCCAGCAAATCCTCATAACGTAGACGTTGTACACGCAACTGGCCCATTTCGTTGTCGATCTGCTGCGATTTAGGCATATCTGGCAGACGCGCCACCTGCGCGCGTAACGCTTCGCCCAGCAGGTTCGATGCACCCAACCACTGCGATTGCTCACGCAGAGTGCTCAGTGCCTGACGGACCTGCAACGTCTGATTGGTTGCCAGGCGTTGCTGCGAAGCGACCAAATCCATGCGTTGTGCCTGCTGGTTAAGATCGGCAGATAACTCACGGTTAACACGGAACTGTTCGCTAATGGCGCTGGGCAGATCGCCGCTATTTTCCGCCAGTTGCTCGGTACGCTCCAGTGCCTGCTCAGCCTCACGCTGTCGCTGATTATTCAACTGATTGCGCAGCGCTTGCAGATAATTATCCAGTTGCGTGGCCTGGCGCTGATGCACTTCGGCACGCATGCGCGCTAATTCCTGGCGATTATTGGCAGACAGCTGCGCCAGTTCCAGTTCATCCACGCGCGCTTTGTTGGCAGCACTCTCCGCCTGGCGTGCGTAAATCTGCGCCTGTTCCTGTGGGGTGGTAGCGGTTGACGCGCCCTGTACCCGACGATCGCTCTCCGTCATGGCCCGGCGCGCTTCGGTTTGTTGCTGCGGCAACTGCGACAGCGAATCGCTGATTTCGCGCGCGCGATCTTGCTCCTGCTGCGCCTGACGCCCTTCTTCCAGCAACTGACTGCTGACCTGCAAAATCTCCTGATCCAACTCGGTGCTGCTCATATTATTGCGCACCGTTTTGCTGCTTTCACTGGTCAGATTGGCGAGTTGTTGGCGCAGTTCGCGCGCCAGGCGTGGGAAGTCGTCAATCACCTGCTGATATTGCTTTGCACGCTCCAGTGAATCATCGCGTTCAGCAAGGAAATTGAGTGCCGTTTCCAGCGTCTGGATTTGTTCCGTTTGTGCAGGTGAACTTTTCGCGGATTTGACGGCGTCCAGCTCCTGTTTCAGGTCACTGGCTTGCGGCACGCTAGCCGCGAAAACAGGGCTACTGAGCCACAGACTCAGCAGCAGGATAAGAAAGACACGCACAGGGAGTAGTCCTGTTAGTCGGCGAGCGGGGTGGTTTCACCCTGCTGCGGCAGAGCGATGGCCAGCGGCTGGCCGAGACGGGTTTTGCTTCCCGCTTCCAGGCTCTCTGCCAGTTTGACACGCTTCGGCGCAAACAGGTTGATCACCGTCGAACCCAGTTTGAAGCGGCCCATTTCCTGACCTTTCAACAGCACGACGGCCCCATCATGATCGGCTGCCGGGTAGCGCCAGCGTTTAATGACCCCTTCGCGCGGCGGCGTGATGGTGCCGGCCCAAACGGTTTCGATGCTGCCCACGATAGTCGCACCGACCAGAATCTGCACCATCGGGCCGTGATCGGTATCGAATACACAAATCACGCGCTCGTTACGCGCAAACAGGTTTGGGATATTGCGTGCGGTCAGTGGATTGACCGAGTAAAGGTCACCGGGTACGTAGATCATTTCGCGCAGGATGCCGTTACATGGCATATGTACACGGTGATAATCGCGCGGCGCGAGGTAGGTGGTGACAAACTCACCGTCCTGGAATTGCTCCGCCAGCGCATCATTGCCAGCCAGCAGAGCCTGCAAGCTGTAGTAGTGGCCTTTGGCCTGGAAAATCTGATCGCCTTCGATGCGACCTAACTGGCTGATAGCACCATCGGCAGGCAGCGCCAGCAGGGTGGCATCGGGATCGATCGGGCGCGCGCCTTCTTTTAACGGACGCACAAAGAAGTCATTAAAGGTGCGATAGCTGGCGGTGTCTGGTTTGCTGGCTTCCGCCATGTCCACTTTGTAGTACCAGACAAAAATATCGATGACCGCTTTGGTCAGCCAGCCACCACGACGACTGGCACCCCAACCGGCAAGTTCGGTCAGTCCTTTCTTAGGCAGAATATGATTCAGGCCGAGCTTAAAACGATCAAACACCTTAGCCTCCTGGCTTTATTACACATCGTTTATACAAAAGGGGGCGGATTGTAGCAGCGCCCCGGTCAGTTGGCGAATGTGCCCTTCATCCTTCGTATTGCTACTCGAAGGATGAAGGGTATACCCGTTAATCCTCGCTGGCGGAAAAGTTTTTACGCGTTTTTACCTGCGCCATACTTTCCAGAATTCGGTGATAGTTATCGAAGCGGGATGCGTCGATGCTGCCGTTCTCTACCGCTTCACGAATGGCGCAGCCGGGATCGTTGCCGTGTTTACAGTCGCGAAACTTACAATCGCCAAGAAACTCACGGAATTCGACAAATCCGCGGGTGATTTGTTCCGGCTCCAGATGCCACAAACCAAATTCGCGTACGCCAGGAGAATCAATCACATCGCCGCCATGAGGGAAATGATACAGGCGTGCGGCGGTGGTGGTATGTTGGCCGAGGCCAGAAACATCCGACACGTCGTTGGTTACAATTTCATCACCCGCAACATCCAGTCCCAGCAGCGCATTGAGTAAGCTCGATTTGCCAACACCAGACTGCCCGGCAAAAATGCTGATGCGATCGGTCAGTGCCGCTTCCAGTTCGTCGAGGCCATTTTTGGCGCGGCTGGACACCATCAGCACGCGGTAACCAATGTGCCGGTAGATCGCCATCTGTTCATCAACAAAGGCGCGCGCTGCGTCATCCAGCAGGTCGATTTTGTTTAATACCAGCAGCGGCTCGATCCCCAGAGTTTCACTGGCGACCAGATAACGATCGATGATGTTAAGTGATAACTCGGGAAGGATCGCCGACACGATAATGATCTGATCGATATTGGCGGCGATCGGTTTGACACCGTCGTAGAAATCGGGGCGTGTCAACACGCTGGTACGATCATATACCGCTTCGACGATCCCTTTGCCGCCGTTCTCATTGGCCGCACGCCAGACCACGCGATCGCCGGTAACCAGTGATCGAATGGTGCGACGGATATTGCAGCGATGTACCTCGCCTGCGCTGTCTTCAACGTCTGCGTGCATGCCGAAGCGGCTGATCACCACGCCATCGGTTGGCTCCCCAAACAGGCTATCATCCGGTTCCGGCTTCTCGCTCCGTTGCTTCAGACGACGCTCGTGGTTCGCGCTTACGCGACGTTGTTGACCCTTCGACAGTTTATTTTTGCTCACGCATCCTCTCAGGCTTTCGCCAGGCTTCGCCCCGCTGGGCAAAACGTCTATGATACACCTTAATTTAGTGTAATGACGACTTTGGCAACGGGCGGAAAATGCATGACAGCTGGAAATGAAAACAATCTGATTTGGATCGACCTCGAAATGACCGGGCTGGATCCAGAACGCGATCGCATCATTGAGATCGCCACGCTGGTAACGGATGCCAATCTGAATATCCTGGCGGAAGGGCCGGTGATGGCGGTACATCAGTCCGATGCGCAGCTGGCGCTGATGGATGACTGGAATGTACGTACCCATACCAATAGCGGTTTGGTGGGTCGCGTCAAGGCCAGCCAGTTTGACGATCATGCCGCTGAACTGGCGACCATTGAATTTTTGCAACAGTGGGTGCCCGCCAATACTTCGCCGATTTGTGGCAACAGTATCGGGCAGGATCGGCGCTTTCTGTTCAAATACATGCCGGAGCTGGAAGCGTATTTCCACTACCGTTATCTTGATGTCAGCACGCTGAAAGAGCTGGCACGCCGCTGGAAGCCCGATATCCTGCCAGGCTTTAAAAAGAGCGGCAGCCATCAGGCGCTGGATGATATCCGCGAGTCAGTCGCGGAACTGGCATACTATCGCGAACATTTTTTGCAGCTTTAATCGCCTCCGGGTGCGCAGGAAAACAGCAGGTTGCTGAATTAATCGGCAAACGCGCGGAAAGCGCAAAATTTTGCTTTCTGGCTCTTGCGATGGAAAGGATTTCTCGTATAATGCGCACCCCGTACCGATGAAGAATTTCGGTGCGGCAAAAAGAACCAGAATCGAGTATTTCAGTTTGCAACAAGGCAGCAACTGAACGAATCCTTGGGAGCTTACGAAAGTAAGTGACTTGGGTGAGTGAAGGTAGCCAACGCAGTGGCAGACAGAAATACGATGATTATGCGGGAATAGCTCAGTTGGTAGAGCACGACCTTGCCAAGGTCGGGGTCGCGAGTTCGAGTCTCGTTTCCCGCTCCAAAATTTGGTTCAGCAGTACCTCCTATGCGGGAATAGCTCAGTTGGTAGAGCACGACCTTGCCAAGGTCGGGGTCGCGAGTTCGAGTCTCGTTTCCCGCTCCAAAATTTGTATAGCAGTACCTCCTATGCGGGAATAGCTCAGTTGGTAGAGCACGACCTTGCCAAGGTCGGGGTCGCGAGTTCGAGTCTCGTTTCCCGCTCCAGATTTTTACATTCATTTAAGTTATTTGTCTTCGGTCACGAGCAAAACTAAAACTGTGGCAGCCAAACCGTTTTTTGGAAAGTTTGCGCAATGCTGCAAAGTCAAAAATTGATGAACTGACGACAGTCGCTGCCATGAGAAGCACCCAGGTTATCCACAATCTGCCCGGCGCATTCAGACGGCGTTTTACCCTATATGCAAAACTGTTTTGAACAGAGTTATCCACAGGCTCTGGACGGTTTCTTATATCTGAAAGTATGTATAAATGTTTACGATAAATTTATAATTTATTGATTTTTATAATTATTTTCATGTTTCAGACTGTTGTTAAACTTACTGGACGATATAACGAGGCATACCGCTAATCGGCCTGATAATTTTATTCACAGCATGTGGAAAAGGATTTTATCCTGCCAATTTGTTCAATCACGCATCACGTGATAAACCTTTTTCAACGGCACGCACCAGACGCAGCTTCTGTGCTGGCTGAACCTCAACCTTGAGAGCGGCGCGTTTCTCGCGTTGTTGCGTTAGCGCCCATTCAATATGCTCATCCAGTAATGGATGCTCCCCAGCACGCTGTTGCAGCACGGCGATATTTTCTTCTGACCAGGGCGCATTGCCCAGCGCCACCGCCACATTACGTGACCAACGCAAATACCCAATGCGACGAATGGCCGATCCTTCAGTAACGTGCAAAAATTTGGCTTCATCCCACATAAACAGCGTGGTGAGCGGTGGAGCATGCAGCATGGCACGCGGTGAAAAATCGTCTTCATCCGTCAGTTGTCCATAACGATTCCACGGACAAATCAACTGGCAATCGTCGCAACCATAGATACGGTTACCGATTAACGGTCGAAACTCTTCCGGAATGGCACCTTCCAATTCAATGGTCAGGTAAGAGATGCAACGCCGCGCGTCGACAGTATATGGCTCGACAATCGCTGATGTCGGGCAAATGGTTATACAGGCTACACAGCGGCCACACTGTTCCTCCTGCGGGGTATCGACGGGCAACGGCAAGTCGATTAGCAATTCGCCAAGGAAAAACCACGAACCTGCTTCACGGTTAAGGATCAGTGAATGTTTACCGGTCCAACCCAGACCAGCTTTGGCTGCCAGTGGGCGCTCAAGTAGCGGGGCGGAATCAACAAACGGGCGAAAATTCAGTTCGCCGCAATGTGTCTGAATCATTTCCCCGAGCTTTTTCAGTCGATTGCGTAATACTTTGTGATAATCGCGGCCCAGCGCATAACGGCTAACATAACCAAGTTGCGGATTCTTCAGCGTGCTGGCGAAGGCAGCTTTGGCAGGCAGATAGTTCATGCGCACGCTGATCACCCGCAGTGTTCCGGGTAGTAACTCATGAGGACGTGCACGCATCATGCCATGGCGCGCCATCCATTCCATCTCGCCGTGGTATTGTTTTTCCAGCCACGCTTGTAGCTTGGGTTCTTCAACGCTGAGGTCGGTATCGCAAATGCCTACCTGTTGGAAGCCAAGTTCGCGCCCCCAGAGTTTAATCTGTTGAGCAAGCTGATGAAGATCGAGAGGGTATGACATGAGAAACCAGGAATTGAATGCTAACCCGCGCAGTTTACCACACTCTGTCTGGCCTGCGCAGGCGATAGGGCAATTGGAGCGTGATGCCGCCGACAGCCAGGGGCTGACCCTGTATGAACTGATGCAGCGCGCCGGGCAGGCCGGTTATGAACTGGCGCGCCGCATATGGCCGGAATCCAGTCACTGGTTGATTCTCTGCGGGCACGGCAATAATGGTGGGGATGGTTATGTGGTGGCGCGCCTGGCACAAGCGGCAGGCATCACGGTCACGCTGCTGGCATGTGAAGGGAATAAACCCCTGCCAGATGAGGCGCAGCAAGCACACGATGCCTGGCTTGCGGCAGGCGGGGTAATTCATGCCGCAGATGCCGTCTGGCCTGAGCAGGTTGAGGTGATCATTGATGCCTTGCTCGGTACCGGGCTGAACCGTGCGCCAGCTGCGCCTTACGACTCCCTGATTACGCTCGCCAATGCGCATGCCGCGCCGGTGTTGGCGATCGATATGCCGTCAGGTCTGGCCGCCGCCAACGGCACTGCGCCAGGGGCGACGATGCGGGCCAGCCATACCTTAAGCATGATTGTGTTGAAACCCGGGCAGCTCACCGGCAAAGCGCGTGATTATATCGGGCAGTTGCATGTGGATGAACTGGGTTTGTCTGCCTTTCTTGTTGGCAACCCGGCGCCGATGCAGCGTGTTGACGCCCAGGCTCTTGTTCGTTGGCTGAAGCCGCGCAAAGCCACTTCGCACAAAGGTGATCATGGTCGCTTATTGGTGGTGGGGGGGGACAGCGGAACAGCAGGAGCGATTCGCATGACGGCAGAAGCCGCGTTGCGAGCGGGGGCAGGGCTTGTGCGCGTACTGACGCATGAAGATAATATCGTACCAATACTCACCGCCCGGCCGGAACTGATGGTGGATGCGCTTGTCCAAGAACGTCTACAGCAGGCGCTGGAGTGGGCGGATGTGATTGCCATTGGTCCTGGCTTAGGTCAGCGCGATTGGGGTAAACAGGCGCTGAAAACTGTTGCAGCCTGTGAAAAGCCGATGCTTTGGGATGCGGATGCGCTTAACCTGCTGGCAATCAATGCGGATTACCGTCAGAATCGCATCATTACGCCGCATCCCGGCGAAGCGGCGCGTTTGCTGGGCGTTAAGACCAGTGAAATTGAGAGCGACCGCATCCATGCTGCCCAGGCACTGGTAAAACGCTACGGAGGCGTTGTGGTGCTGAAAGGGGCGGGTACGGTGATAGCCGATACCCGGGGAATACCGGTGATTGCTGATGTGGGCAACGCAGGTATGGCCTCTGGCGGTATGGGCGATGTATTAAGCGGCATCATTGCCGCGCTGATGGGCCAAAAACTGGCCCTGTTTGATGCGGCCAGTGCAGGCTGTGTGGCGCATGGCGCAGCAGCGGATGCCGTTGCCCGCCAGCGCGGTACACGCGGCATGCTGGCCACTGATTTGTTCGAGCTGCTGTGGCAGTTTGTTAATCCAGAGATGATCCAACAATAAAGAATGAAGACCTGTGTTATTCCTTTGCCCGATGAAGCGGCAACCCTTGACCTTGGCGCGCAGCTGGCCCACGAGTGCAACAGCGCGCTGGTGATTTATTTGTATGGCGATCTGGGCGCTGGTAAAACTACGTTCAGTCGTGGTTTTTTGCAGGCGCTGGGCCATCAGGGCAATGTGAAAAGCCCCACTTATACGCTGGTCGAACCCTATACGCTGGATAGCCGTACGTTATATCACTTCGACCTGTATCGTCTGGCTGACCCGGAAGAACTGGAGTTTATGGGGATTCGCGACTATTTCAGCGGCGATGCCATTTGCCTGGTTGAATGGCCACAGCAGGGTGCGGGTGTATTGCCCGAGCCGGATCTGGCGTTAACGTTGCGCTACGTTGATAACGCACGTGAAGCAGAACTCCAGGCAATTTCAGTGCAGGGCGAGACCTTGCTGCAACAACTCCAGCAGCGCAGGGATCAGGCATGATGTCACGGATGAAAATCGTTTTTGTGGCGCTGCTCTGCCTGTTTTCTACCTCGACATTGGCCGCCACCTTAGCGGACATCAAAGTTGATAACGGCGACAACCAGGCCACCGTCACGCTGAGCTTTAATGGCCAGCCGGTGTATGGTTTCTTCCCGCTGCACAACCCCGACCGCGTGGTACTGGATATCCGCCAGAGCGGCAATATTCAGGGGCTGCCACTGACCTTCAGCGGCGAAAATATCGTCAAGCGTATCCGTAATAGCAAAGCGCAGGATAAGCAGAGCATTCGTCTGGTGTTTGAGCTGACCCAGGCGGCGCGCACGCGTGCAACGACCCAGCGCGACGGTAATCAGTATCGTGTGGTGTTCACCATTCGCGGTACGCAAACAGCAAAACGTAATGCCGCGCCGGTCAGCTCCGTGCGTGAAACACCGAGCAGCAATCAGGGAAACCCGTTCAATGCTAACCCGGTGACCACCGTGAGCAGCAGCAATACCACCATCCGCCCCGGTGGCACGGTGAGCCGTAACGAACAGGTGATTGTCGCGATTGATGCCGGTCACGGTGGGCAGGACCCAGGTGCGACCGGGCAGCGAGGTTTGCATGAGAAGAACGTCACCATCGCTATCGCGCGCAAACTGAAAGCGTTGATGGATCGGGACCCGATGTTCAAACCGGTGCTGACACGCACCGGGGACTACTTTATCTCGGTAATGGGCCGTTCTGAAGTGGCGCGTAAAGAGAATGCCAACCTGTTAGTCTCGATTCACGCGGATGCCGCACCCAGCCATTCCGCAACCGGTGCTTCGGTGTGGGTGTTATCCAACCGTCGTGCGAACAGCGAGATGGCTAACTGGCTGGAGCAGAAAGAGAAACAATCGGAGTTGTTGGGCGGTGCGGGCGATCTGCTGGCGAATACTCAGGCCGATCCCTATCTGAGCCAGGCCGTGTTGGATTTGCAATTCGGCCATTCGCAACGTGTTGGCTATGACGTAGCGGTGAAAGTGTTGCAGCAGTTGCGTGGCATCACGCCGTTGCATAAACGTTTGCCTGAGCATGCCAGCCTTGGCGTATTACGTTCACCGGATATCCCATCTTTATTGGTCGAAACGGGCTTTATCAGTAATTTGGCTGAGGAGCGGCTGCTGGGCAGTAGCGCTTATCAGGAGAAGATTGCTCAGTCGATTTACAAAGGACTGCGTAATTATTTCCTGGCGCATCCGTTGCAATCGATCCCAAAGGAAGAAAATCGACCGCTGGGTAATGCGCCAGCGGTGAGTGTCGCCAGCAATCCGGCGACAGGCACGGTGCAATATACCGGCGTAACGCAACGCCATACCGTGGTACGCGGTGAAACCTTGTCAGGCATTGCCGCGAAATACGGGGTCAGCATGGCGACGCTGCGTGAGATGAACAGCCTGAAACGTGATGTCGTTTGGGTTGGGCAGCGCCTGAAAGTCCCGGCGAAATCGACGGTGACCACCAGTGCTTCCCGTGGTCCGGTACGCCATAAAGTGGTGCGCGGCGACTCGCTGACGGCAATTGCCGCTCATTATGGTGTCAGCCCCAATGCCATCATGCAGGCCAATAATATGAAGTCATCTAACGTGATGCTGGGGCAAACCCTGAAAATCCCGCAATCCTGATTGCTGGCCCTGGGTGGGCCAGCCAGCTACAAGGATCACCGCCATGCCTATACAAATTTTACCGCCGCAGCTGGCAAACCAAATCGCCGCGGGCGAAGTGGTGGAACGTCCGGCATCGGTGGTGAAAGAGCTGGTGGAAAACAGCCTCGATGCCGGTGCGACGCGTATTGATGTGGATATCGAAAAGGGCGGCGCGAAGTTAATCCGTATTCGTGATAACGGTTGTGGTATCGCCAAAGACGAACTGGCGATGGCGCTGGCGCGACATGCCACCAGCAAAATTGCCTCGCTGGACGACCTTGAAGCCATTGTGAGTCTTGGCTTTCGTGGCGAAGCGCTGGCCAGTATCAGTTCGGTTTCTCGTTTGACGCTCACATCTCGCACTGAAGATCAAACCGAAGCCTGGCAAGCCTATGCTGAAGGGCGTGACATGGCGGTCACGGTAAAACCGGCGGCACATCCGGTTGGCACCACGCTGGAAGTCCTCGACCTGTTTTACAACACCCCGGCCCGACGCAAATTCATGCGCACCGAGAAAACCGAATTCACCCATATTGATGAAGTGATTCGTCGTATTGCGCTGGCGCGCTTTGATGTGGCGATTTCGCTCAGTCATAACGGCAAGCTGATGCGCCAATATCGCGGTGTGAGTCAGGATGCGCAGCGTGAGCGCAGGCTTGGGGCAATTTGCGGCACCACTTTTATGCAACATGCGCTGAGGATTGACTGGCAGCATGATGATTTGGCGCTGCGCGGCTGGGTGGCCGATCCGGCCGGTTCACGTCAGGTGACGGAGCTACAATATTGCTACGTCAATGGCCGTATGATGCGCGATAAGCTGATTAATCATGCGATCCGTCAGGCGTATCAAACCCAGCCAGGTGATGAGCAGCAGCCAGCATACGTACTCTATCTGGAAATTGACCCGCACCAGGTGGATGTTAACGTCCATCCGGCCAAGCACGAAGTCCGTTTTCACCAGTCACGTCTGGTCCATGATTTTATCTGGCAGGGGGTGATGAGCGCCTTGCAGGCCAGCCGTGTTGCAGAATTACCGATTGCCCATGCAGAGGAGCCTGCACCGCAGTGGCAGCCGGAGAATCGGCAGGCGGCGGGCGGCAATCATTTTTCCCAACCGACGGCAACGCCACGCCGTTCAGGGGCATCAGGCGGTGGCTGGCAGCCACAAGAGCCGACCTACAGCGCACGTGAAGGGGCGGCATATCAGAAGCTGATACAAACCCCGGTCAGCGTCTCTGAGCCGATAAAATCCCCTTCCGTACCTGAGCCAATGCGTAAACCCGAAAGCGAGACGCCGCTCCCGGCCCATGTGCAAAGTTTTGGGCGAGTACTGAGCGTGGTTCGGCAGTGTTATGCCTTGCTGGAGCGGGGTGAAACGCTGCAATTACTCTCTTTACCGGTGGCCTCGCGCTGGCTAAAACAGGCCCAGTTGCAACCTGGAGAAGAAGGATTGAAACCGCAGCCGTTGCTGATCCCTGTCAGGCTGAAAGTCGCAGCGGAGGAGATGGCGGTAATAGGTCGACAATCGGCGTTATTAACTGCAATGGGCATTGATTTACAACGAGAAGGCCAGCATGTGACGCTCCGCGCGGTGCCTTTACCGTTACGAACACAAAATTTACAAATCTTGATTCCAGACCTGTTAGGCTATCTCGCCCGGCAGCAAGAGGTTTCTGCATTCGCGCTGGCTCAGTGGCTGGCCCGTCGTGACGATGCAGAGGCCGTGCACTGGAATCACTCACAGGCGATTGCGTTGCTGACGGAGCTGGAACGGCTATGCCCGCAACTGTTAAAGTCACCGCCATCTGGCCTGTTACAGGCCGTTGAGATTGAGAGTGCGATTAACGCGTTGAAGCATGAGTGAACAGAACCAGGCTAGCCGGCCTAAGGCAATTTTTTTGATGGGCCCGACAGCCTCCGGTAAGACGGCACTGGCAATTTCGTTGCGTCAGCATCTTCCGGTGGAACTTATTAGCGTTGACTCTGCCTTAATCTATCGCGGGATGGATATTGGCACGGCGAAGCCGTCCGAACAGGAGTTAGCGCAGGCACCCCATCGTTTGCTGGACATTCGCGACCCGGCGGAGGTGTATTCCGCTGCCGAGTTTCGTCGCGATGCGTTGGCAGAAATGGCGGAAATCACCCAAAGGGGTAAGATTCCGTTGCTTGTTGGTGGAACCATGCTCTACTTCAAGGCGTTGCTTGAAGGATTGTCGCCGTTGCCCTCGGCCGATCCGGACGTGCGTCAGCGGATAGAGCAAATGGCGGCGGAGAAAGGTTGGGACGCCTTACACCGCCAGCTGTGTGAAATCGATCCGGTCGCCGGTGGTCGTATTCATCCGAATGATCCGCAGAGACTTTCGCGAGCACTGGAAGTTTTTTTTATTTCGGGTAAAACTTTAACGGAACTGACAAAAACATCCGGTGAAGCGTTACCCTACGACGTGTATCAGTTCGCAATCGCTCCGGCGAACCGCGAAATGTTACATCAACGCATTGCGTTGCGTTACAACCAGATGCTGGCGTCAGGATTTGAAGCGGAGGCTCGCGCTCTGTTTGCACGAGGTGATTTGCATACGGATATGCCTTCCATTCGCTGTGTTGGTTATCGTCAAATGTGGTCTTACCTCACTGGCGAAATCGATTACAACGAAATGGTTTATCGGGGAATTTGCGCAACCCGGCAGCTCGCGAAACGCCAGATGACCTGGTTACGTGGCTGGCCCGACGTGCACTGGTTAGACAGTGACGAGCCAGATTTAGCGCGTAATGCGGTGCTTCAGGTTGTTAGTGCGAAGCAGGGATGATTGTGTACAATTGATCCGTTATCGTGCGCAAATTTTTTACGCAGTTTTTCTGAACTACGGTTCAAAAAGTAACAAACAACAAGCATATAAGGAAAAGATAGAATGGCTAAGGGGCAATCATTACAAGACCCGTTTTTGAACGCACTGCGTCGTGAACGTGTACCGGTTTCGATCTATTTGGTGAATGGTATTAAGCTGCAAGGGCAGATTGAATCCTTCGATCAGTTCGTTATTTTGTTAAAAAACACGGTTAGCCAGATGGTGTACAAGCACGCCATCTCTACGGTGGTTCCTTCTCGTCCGGTATCGCACCATAGCAACAATGCGACCGGCGGAAGCAGCAACTACCACCACAGCGGAAGCAACCAGGCCGCTCAGTCGCAGCCACAACAAGACGGCGATAACGCAGAATAATTTTTTGTGTTGCCGTGAAGCCAGGGCTGGAGAGCGAGACCGTTTTCCCGTCCTGGTTATTTTATTTTAGCGAGGTTATAGCTTGTTTGACCGTTATGATGCCGGTGAGCAGGCCGTACTGGTACACATCTGGTTCTCCCAAGACAAAGAGCTGGAAGATTTGCAGGAGTTTGAAACTCTTGTCTCTTCTGCGGGCGTCGAAGCGCTGCAGGTTATTACTGGCAGTCGTAAAGCGCCACATCCCAAATATTTTGTCGGTGAAGGAAAGGCAGTTGAAATTGCCGATGCGGTGAAAGCGAGTGGAGCATCGGTCGTTTTATTCGATCATGCCTTATCCCCTGCTCAGGAACGAAATCTTGAGCGGCTGTGCGAATGTCGCGTTGTCGATCGCACCGGCTTAATTCTTGATATTTTTGCCCAGCGCGCCCGCACCCACGAGGGTAAATTGCAGGTCGAGTTGGCACAGCTACGTCATCTGGCAACGCGCCTGGTTCGTGGCTGGACGCACCTTGAACGTCAGAAAGGCGGTATCGGTTTGCGTGGTCCGGGTGAAACCCAGTTGGAAACGGACCGTCGTTTGCTGCGCAACCGTATCAGCCTGATCCTTTCCCGTCTTGAGCGCGTGGAAAAACAGCGTGAACAGGGACGACAGGCGCGCGCCAAAGCTGATGTGCCAACCGTTTCGCTGGTGGGGTACACCAACGCCGGTAAATCCACCCTGTTTAACGCCATCACGTCTGCGGATGTTTATGCTGCGGATCAACTGTTTGCGACGCTGGACCCTACTTTGCGCCGCCTTAATGTGGCGGATGTGGGTGAGGTGGTGTTGGCAGATACGGTAGGTTTTATTCGTCACCTGCCTCATGATTTAGTGGCGGCATTTAAGGCAACATTGCAGGAAACGCGTCAGGCTACCTTACTGATGCATGTGATTGATGCTGCTGATTTACGCGTCAATGACAACATCGAGGCGGTTAACGAAGTGTTGGCAGAGATTGAAGCCGATGAGATCCCAACTCTGCTGATCATGAACAAGATCGATATGTTGGACGGTTTTGTGCCGCGTATTGATCGTGATGAAGAAAATAAACCGATCCGCGTCTGGCTTTCCGCTCAGACCGGCGTCGGTCTGCCATTATTATGGCAGGCACTATCAGAACGTCTGGCGGGTGAAATTGCGCAATATGATCTGCGTTTGCCACCTGAAGCTGGACGTCTGCGCAGTCGCTTCTACCAGTTACAGGCGATTGAGAAAGAATGGAATGAAGATGATGGCAGTGTGGGTTTACATGTACGAATGCCGATTGTCGACTGGCGTCGTCTGTGTAAACAGGAGCCGTCGCTAGCCAGTTATATTGTTTGACCGTTGCCCAACTCATTTACCGCAATAGCCAGACCATCGGCTGCCAGGTAAAACGTAAATACAATAAATGGAGTAGAGACATGGCGTGGAATCAGCCCGGTAATAACGGACAGGACCGCGACCCGTGGGGAAGCAGCAATAATCAAGGCGGCAACTCTGGGGGAAACAAAGGAGGTCGCGATCAGGGACCACCTGATCTGGATGATATCTTCCGTAAACTGAGTAAAAAACTCGGTGGACTGGGTGGTGGCAAACAGAATGACAGCGGCCAGCGCAGCGGTGGCAGCGGTGGCAAGCTGGTTGGCATCGTTGCTGCTGCGGCAGTGATTATCTGGGCAGCCAGCGGGTTCTACACCATCAAAGAAGCGGAACGTGGCGTCGTCACCCGCTTCGGTAAATTCAGCCATCTGGTTGAGCCTGGCCTCAACTGGAAACCCACTTTTATCGACCATGTACAAGCTGTCAACGTGGAAGCCGTGCGTGAACTTGCTGCTTCTGGCGTGATGCTGACGTCGGACGAGAATGTGGTGCGCGTGGAAATGAACGTGCAGTACCGCGTGACCGATCCTGAGCGTTATCTGTTTGCCGTGACCAGTGCTGACGACAGCCTGCGTCAGGCTACCGACAGCGCGCTGCGTGGCGTCATTGGCCGTTCCACCATGGATCGTATCCTGACGGAAGGCCGTACCGTGGTGCGTAGTGAAACCCAGCGTGAAATTGACGAAACCATTCGTCCATACAACATGGGGATCACGCTGCTCGACGTTAACTTCCAGGCGGCACGTCCACCGGAAGAAGTGAAAGCCTCGTTTGACGATGCGATCGCTGCACGTGAAAACCGCGAGCAGTACGTGCGTGAAGCGGAAGCCTATGCCAACGAAGTCCAGCCACGGGCTAATGGTCAGGCGCAGCGTATTCTCGAAGAGTCGCGGGCTTATAAAGCGCGCACCGTGCTCGAAGCGCAAGGTGAAGTGGCGCGTTTTGCGCTCATGCTGCCGGAATATAAGGCGGCTCCGCAGATCACCAAAGAGCGTCTGTACATCGAAAGTATGGAACGCGTGCTCAGCCATACTCGCAAAGTACTGGTTAGCGATCGTAGCAATAACCTGATGGTACTGCCTCTGGATCAATTGATGCGTGGCGGTCAGCCCGTAGCGGGTCAAACCGGTCAGAAAAATACCGACTTGATGAAGTTGCCACCTGCGGATAGCAGCGCCAGCAGCAGCGACACGTCATCGTACAGTCCGAGCAGCATCATGGATCAGCGTCGCGCTAATGCGCTACGTAACGATACCCAGCGTCAGGGGAGGGAGTAATCGATGCGTAAGCCAATTATCGCCGTAATTATCGTAGTGCTGGTGGTGCTTTACGCGTCACTGTTCGTGGTACAGGAAGGTCAGCGCGGCATCGTGCTGCGTTTCGGCAAGGTTCTGCGTGATAGCGAAAACAAACCGCTGGTGTACGCTCCTGGTCTGCATTTCAAGATTCCATTTATTGAAACCGTGAAATCGCTGGACGCACGCATTCAGACTATGGACAACCAGGCAGATCGTTTTGTCACCAAAGAGAAAAAAGATCTGATTGTTGATTCCTACATCAAATGGCGTATCAGCGACTTCAGCCGTTATTACCTGGCAACGGGTGGTGGTGACGTTTCGCAGGCTGAAGTGCTGCTGAAACGTAAATTCAGTGACCGTCTGCGTTCTGAAATGGGACGTCTGGACGTGAAAGACATCGTGACTGACTCACGTGGCCGCTTGACCACCGATGTCCGCGATGCGCTGAACACCGGTAGCGCTGGCAACGATGACGAAGTTCAGACGCCAGCGGCTGACGATGCGATTGCCAACGCGGCAGCACGTGTGGAGCGCGAAACCAACAGCAACGAACCGGCACCGAATCCGAACAGCATGGCGGCGCTTGGCATCGAAGTGGTTGACGTGCGGATTAAGCAAATCAACCTGCCGGCTGAGGTGTCTGATGCGATCTACAACCGTATGCGCGCCGAGCGTGAAGCGGTAGCTCGTAGCCAGCGTTCGCAAGGTCAGGAAGAGGCGGAAAAACTGCGTGCCCAGGCGGATTATCAGGTAACCCGTACGCTGGCTGAAGCGCAGCGTGAGGCACTGATTACCCGCGGTGAAGGGGATGCGGAAGCGGCGAAACTATTTGCGGATGCGTTCAGTCAGGATCCGGATTTCTATGCCTTTATCCGCAGCCTGCGAGCTTACGAGAACAGCTTTGCGGATAATCAGGATATTCTGGTTTTAAGCCCGGATAGCGATTTCTTCCGTTATATGAAGGCGCCCTCTAACGCCACGCGTTAATAACTGATATAAATTTAAGGCCGACAATCATGTCGGCCTTTTTTTTGGGGAATGATAATGAACACAACCATCTGGATGGCACTGGCTTTGGTGCTGGTTCTGGAAGGGCTGGGGCCGATGTTTTTGCCGCGTATTTGGCGACGCATGATTCTGGCAATGGCGCAGATGCCGGATCGTCTGTTACATCGCTTTGGTGGCGGACTGGTAGTGGCAGGTGTGGTGATTTATTACATGATCAGCGTACATGCGAACTAAATCGCCACGCAGTATTGTGTCTTGCAGTCAATTTTCCCCCAACATGTTGTGAGCTGATCAAAACTCAGGCAAAAAACCGCGCAATCGTATGCTAAAAGAGCTGAAAGTGGAAAAGTCAGGTGGTAGAATCCATTTTTAAGCAATCGGTGATTTTGAAAAAATGGGTAAGAACGTCGTCGTACTGGGCACCCAATGGGGTGACGAAGGTAAAGGTAAGATCGTAGACCTTCTCACAGAGCGCGCGAAATACGTCGTGCGCTATCAAGGTGGTCACAATGCAGGCCACACGCTTGTCATCAACGGTGAAAAAACCGTCCTTCACTTAATTCCATCGGGCATTCTGCGTGATAACGTCACCAGCATTATCGGTAACGGCGTTGTTCTGTCGCCTGAAGCGCTGATGAAAGAGATGAAAGGCCTTGAAGATCGCGGTGTACCGGTACGTGAACGTCTTCTGCTGTCTGAAGCTTGCCCGTTAATCCTGCAATATCATGTTGCCATGGATAAAGCGCGTGAAACTGCTCGCGGTGCTAAAGCTATCGGCACCACGGGTCGTGGTATCGGCCCGGCATACGAAGATAAAGTGGCTCGTCGTGGTTTGCGCGTGGGCGACCTTTTCAACAAAGAAACCTTCGCCGCTAAACTGAAAGAAGTGGTGGATTACTACAACTTCCAGCTGGTGCATTACTACAAAGAAGAAGGCGTTGATTACGACAAAGTGCTGAACGATGTGATGGCGGTTGCCGACATCCTGACCAGCATGGTGGTTGACGTATCTGAACTGCTGGATACTGCGCGTCAGCGTGGTGATCTGATCATGTTCGAAGGTGCACAGGGTACGCTGCTGGATATCGACCACGGTACTTATCCGTACGTGACTTCATCGAACACCACCGCAGGTGGCGTGGCGACCGGTTCAGGTATTGGCCCGCGTTATGTCGATTACGTGCTGGGTATTGTGAAAGCTTACTCAACTCGCGTGGGTGCAGGTCCGTTCCCGACTGAACTGTTTGATGAAACCGGCGAGTTCCTGTGTAAAAAGGGCAACGAGTTTGGTGCCACGACTGGTCGCCGTCGTCGTACTGGCTGGCTGGATGCGGTTGCCGTACGCCGTGCCGTACAGATCAACTCGCTGTCAGGTTTCTGCATGACCAAACTGGACGTGCTGGATGGCCTGAAAGAAGTGAAAATTTGTGTGGCTTATCGCATGCCGGATGGCCGCGAAGTCACCACCACGCCGCTGGCTGCAGAGGGCTGGGAAGGTATTGAGCCGATCTACGAATCAATGCCGGGCTGGAGTGAAAACACTTTTGGCGTGAAAACGTTGGAAGGTCTGCCGCAAGCCGCACGTGACTACATCAAACGTGTGGAAGAGGTAACCGGGGTTCCGGTGGATATTATTTCTACTGGTCCTGACCGTGAAGAAACGATGATTTTGCGCCATCCGTTCGACGCATAATCCCCTCAGGCCGGACTCAGTCCGGCCTCTGTTTATCTGCTCTTTGACTCCGCTCACACCATTTTTTCTTGCAAATATCGATAGTTGCCTGAAAAAAACGCACCGGCCTTCACGCACTGGTTTATCATCATAATTAAACACCACGCCCACTGGCGCATAACAATAACGTCTGATGATTCACTGAGGTAAATGTGCAGCTTACAAGTTTTACCGATTACGGTCTGCGCGCCCTGATATACATGGCGACGTTGCCGGAAGGCACACAGACCAACATTACCGAAGTGACCGATACCTACGGGGTGTCGCGTAATCACATGGTCAAAATCATCAACCAACTCAGTCGGGCAGGGTTCGTGGCCGCAACGCGCGGTAAAAACGGCGGAATTCGTTTAGGCATGGACCCGGAAAAAATTATCATTGGCGACGTTGTCAGAAAAATGGAACCATTACAATTGGTTAATTGTAGCGAGTGTTCCATTACGCCCGCCTGTCGCTTGCGCAAAGCCTTAAGCGATGCGGTCCAGTTATTTCTAAAGGAACTGGACAATTACACGTTGGCTGACCTCGTCAAAGGGAACGACCCTTTGTACCAAATTTTATTGTCCGAACCGCCGGTGGCAATCCATCAAAAATGACATCGGAGGAACCGTAATGTCAAAAGACCCTTTTCAGGAAAGAGAAGCTGAAAAATATGAAAACCCGATCCCAAGTCGGGAATTTATCCTGGCGCTTTTAGAAAAGCGTGAAAAACCTGCCAACCGCGATGACATCGCGCAGGAACTCAACATCAGTGGCGAAGAGCAACTGGAAGCGCTGCGCCGTCGCCTGCGCGCAATGGAACGTGACGGGCAACTCGTCTTTACCCGCCGTCAATGCTACGCCCTGCCGGAACGCCTCGATCTACTACGCGGCAAAGTGATTGGCCACCGTGATGGCTATGGCTTCCTGCGCGTGGAAGGACAGAAAGATGATTTCTATCTCTCCTCAGAGCAGCTGAAACTCTGCCTGCACGGTGACGTGATTCTGGCCCAGCCTGGCGGTGCCGATCGTAAAGGCCGGCGCGAGGCGCGCGTAGTCCGCGTGCTGGAACCGCGTAACAGCCAGATTGTTGGTCGCTACTTCACCGATGCTGGCGCGGGCTTTGTGGTGCCGGACGACAGCCGTCTGAGCTTCGATATCCTGATCCCGCAGGACCAGACGCTGAATGCACGTATGGGTTCCGTGGTAGTGGTGGAAATCACTCAACGTCCAACACGTCGCACCAAAGCATTGGGTAAAGTGACTGAGGTGCTGGGCGACAATATGGGCACCGGTCTGGCTGTCGATATGGCGCTGCGTACCCATGAAATCCCCCATGTTTGGCCAGAAGCGGTAGAAAAGCAGATCGCCAAACTGAAAGAAGAAGTCCCGGAAGCGGCGAAGAAAGGCCGCGTCGATCTGCGCCAATTGCCGTTAGTTACTATTGATGGCGAAGATGCACGTGATTTCGATGATGCGGTTTACTGCGAGAAAAAACGTGGTGGCGGCTGGCGTTTATGGGTCGCGATTGCTGACGTCAGCTACTACGTGCGTCCGGGCACGGCGCTGGACAACGAAGCGCATCAGCGCGGGACCTCAGTTTATTTCCCGTCGCAGGTAGTCCCGATGCTGCCGGAAGTGCTGTCGAATGGTCTGTGTTCACTTAACCCGCAGGTCGATCGCCTGTGTATGGTGTGTGAAATGACCATCTCCGCCACTGGCAAGCTTACCGGTTATAAACACTATGAAGCGGTGATGAATTCACACGCACGTCTGACCTACACCAAAGTGTGGAATATTCTGCAAGGTAACCCGGAGCTGCGCGAGCAATATGCGCCACTGGTGAAACACCTCGAAGAGTTGCACCGTATGTATCAGGTGCTGGAGAAGGCGCGCGAGCAGCGTGGCGGTATTTCGTTCGAAACCGAAGAAGCCAAATTTATCTTCAACGCCGATCGTCGTATTGAGCGGGTTGAGCGCACGGTACGCAATGATGCGCACAAGCTGATTGAAGAGTGCATGATTCTCGCCAACATCGCCTCGGCGCGTTTTGTTGAGAAGAACGAAGAACCGGCGTTGTTCCGCGATCACGATCGTCCCAGTGATGACAGCATCACCAGTTTCCGTACCGTGCTCAACGAGCTGGGCCTGAGCCTGCCGGGTGGCAGCAAACCGCAGCCGATTGATTATGCGGAGTTGCTGACGCAGATCGCCGATCGACCAGACGCGGAAATGCTGCAAACCATGCTGCTGCGTTCGATGAAACAAGCGGTGTACGACCCGGAAAATCGGGGTCACTTTGGCCTGGCACTGGCGTCGTATGCACACTTCACCTCGCCGATCCGTCGCTACCCGGATCTGCTGCTGCATCGCGCTATCAAATATCTGCTGGCGAAAGAGCAGGGTGAAGAGCAAGGCAACACCACCGCTACCGGCGGTTATCACTACGACATGCAGCAGATGCTGCAACTTGGTCAGCACTGCTCCATGACCGAGCGCCGTGCTGATGAAGCCACCCGCGACGTTGCCGACTGGTTGAAATGCGACTTTATGCAGGATCAGGTGGGTAACGTCTTCAATGGCGTGATCTCCAGCGTGACCGGCTTTGGCTTCTTCGTGCGCCTCAACGATCTGTTTATCGATGGTCTGGTGCACGTATCATCGCTGGATAACGACTACTACCGCTTCGATCCTGTGGGTCAGCGTCTGATAGGTGAGTCGGGTGGACGTACTTATCGCCTCGGTGATGCGGTGGAAGTGCGGGTTGAAGCAGTGCATATGGATGAACGCAAAATCGACTTTGCGCTGATTTCCAGCAAGCGTGTGCCGCGTGGCGAGGGCAAAACCGCCCGCGAGCGCGAGAAACGCGATGGAAAGCCACCGGCGAAGCGTCGTCGTGATGCCGGTAAAAATGTGAATTTCGAGCCGGATGCTGCTTTCCGCAGTGACAAGAAAAAACCTGCGAAAGCGAAAAGCGAGAAAAAAAGCAAAAAAGTCTCGGAAAAAACCCGTAAAATCGCCGCCGCCACGAAGGCTAAGCGTGCGGCGAAGAAGAAAACCAGCGAAGCCTGATGCCGTAACGTGCTGGCATATTTTGTAGCGGCGCGATTTATCGCGCGCCTTTTAAAAATTGCGCGATCAATCGCGCCGCTACATGTTCGACACCCAACTTTGAGCTAAGTAATGAGTGAGATAATTTTTGGTATCCATGCCGTGCAGGCACTGCTGGAGCGCGATCCTCAGCGTTTTCAGGAAGTTTTTATCCTCAAAGGCCGTGATGATCGTCGCCTGCAGCCGTTGATCGCTGCACTGGAAGCTCAGGGAATCGCTGTGCAACTGGCGAACCGTCAGTGGCTCGACGGTCAGGTGGAAGGCGGGGTGCATCAGGGTATCGTGGCGCGCGTTAAGCCGGGTAAAAATTACCAGGAAGGGGATCTGCCGGATCTGCTGGAATCCATTGAGAACCCGTTCCTGCTGATCCTTGATGGCGTTACCGATCCGCATAACCTCGGTGCCTGCCTGCGTAGCGCTGATGCGGCCGGTGTGCATGCGGTGATCGTGCCGAAAGATCGCTCGGCGCAACTGAATGCCACGGCGAAGAAAGTGGCCTGCGGTGCCGCAGAAAACGTCCCGCTGATCCGCGTCACTAACCTGGCGCGCACCATGCGCCTGCTCCAGGAATATCAAATCTGGATCGTCGGCACCGCCGGTGAAGCCGATCATACGCTGTATCAGAGCAAGCTGCCGGCTGCCCTGGCACTGGTAATGGGGGCGGAAGGTGAGGGCATGCGCCGTCTGACCCGTGAACATTGCGATGAACTGATCAGCATCCCGATGGCGGGTAGTGTCTCCTCGCTCAACGTCTCGGTCGCCACCGGTATTTGTCTGTTCGAAGCCGTGCGTCAACGTCAGGCGTGATCCCCGCCGCAAATTAGTTTCTGTGCCAGGCATAACTGCGCATCGCTCTCATACTTACTCAGGATAACGGGTACTTGCGAGGAGCGGTTATGACCTGGACCACCCACAGCGTTTTCAATCAACCCCAGCCACTCAGCAACAGCAACCTGTTCATCCGCGACCTGCCATTATGCGAAGCCGTCGCGCGCGAAGGCGCGAGCTGGGATCGTGAATGGTTGGCCTCGGTCGGGTTGCAACTAGGCAGCGCCGAATCCCTCGAACTGGGGCGACTGGCCAATGTTCAGCCGCCGGAATTGTTGCGCTATGACGCGCGCGGTGAGCGACTGGACGAGGTGCGTTTTCACCCCGCCTGGCATCTGCTGATGCAGGGATTATGTGCCAGTCGTCTGCACAATCTGAGCTGGCAATCCGATGTTCAACCGAATGCGATGGTGGCACGCGCGGCACGCTTTATTCTCCACGCCCAGGTGGAAGCTGGCTCCCTGTGCCCGGTGACCATGACCCATGCCGCCATCCCGCTATTGCAAAATCATCTGCCCAAACCCTACGCCGACTGGCACGATGTGCTGCTGAGCGACCGTTATGATGCGCATCATCAACCCGGCAATAAAAAACGCGGTTTGTTGATTGGTATGGGGATGACAGAGAAACAGGGCGGCACCGATGTACTCAGTAACAGCACGCGCGCGGAACCGCTGGGTAGACGCGGGCCTGGTGAGGCTTATCGTATCGTTGGTCATAAATGGTTTTTCTCGGTGCCGCAAAGCGATGCGCATCTGATCCTGGCGCAAACCGCTGGGGGGCTGAGCTGCTTTTTCCTGCCGCGTCTGTTGCCGGATGGTGCGCGTAACGCCATCAGGCTGGAACGTCTGAAAGACAAACTTGGCAATCGCTCCAATGCCAGTTGTGAAGTGGAGTTCCAGGACGCCATCGGCTGGCTGATGGGCGAGGAAGGTGATGGGATACGCCTGATTCTGAAAATGGGGGGTATGACTCGTTTCGACTGTGCGCTTGGCAGTCATGGGCTGATGCGTCGCGCATTCTCTATCGCCCTGCATCATGCACAGCAGCGCCAGGTGATGGGGAAAAACCTCAGCGATCAACCGCTGATGCGCACGGTGCTGGCACAGCAGGCATTGCAGCTGGAGGGACAAACGGCTCTGTTGCTCCGCCTGGCGCGCGCCTGGTCAACTCCTGCCAGCGAGCATGAGCGCCTCTACGCACGCCTGTTCACCCCGGCGGCCAAATACGTTATTTGCCAGGCTGGGACACCCTTTGTGGCAGAAGCGATGGAGGTGCTCGGGGGGATCGGTTATTGCGAAGAGAGCGAACTACCACGTCTGTATCGTGAGATGCCGGTCAACAGCATCTGGGAAGGTTCCGGCAACGTGATGTGCCTGGACGTGTTACGCGTTCTGAATCGCCAATCTGATACGCTGGCAATGCTCAGTGGCGAGCTGGAAGCGGTAAAAGGCTGCAATCGCCATTTTGACCGCCGCTGGCGTCAACTGCGCTTGCGTCTCGGCAATGTGCCGGAGGGACAGGCGCGCGCCGTGACGACGGAATTGTTGCAGCTGGCCAGCGCCGCCATCTTGCTCAAAGTGGCGGAACCGCCGCTGGCCGATGGCTGGTGCCAACAGTTTCTCGATACGCGCGGGCAGCGGCCGTTAAGTCACGATCTCAACTCGCGGTTACTGCTGCGAGCCTGTTCCGGTTGAGGGACCGTAAAGGATGGCGGTGGTGTACCAGAAACCGGGCAATACCGTCTCATCCAGCATTAAAACCTGATAATAAGTGGCTCCCAACTGATTGGCCCTGGCGGCAATCGCACGCTGGGCATCATCCGGCGAGCCGCGCACCTGAGCGCTGATGGTGCCGAGTTTCGGCAGTCCATAGCTCTGCGCCCGGTTAATTTCCTGGGCATGCGTGGTCGGGGGCGGCGGGGCTTTGGGAGTTGGCGTCAATGCTGAGCAGCCGCTCAGCAGCAGGCTCAACGCCAGAAATATCAAAACGCGCATGGCAACTCCACTTCAGGGAAGATGGCTCAAGTGTAAGCCATCTTCCCTTGCCACATTATGACTTGAGATGAAAAATACTCACCAGTTGAGTCAGATGATGACCCTGCTGGCTCAGACTTTGGGCCGAGGCCTCAGATTCAGAGACCAGATCGCTGTTCTGATGGGTAGCCTGGCTGATGTGGTTCATCGCCAGATTCACCTGACCAATACCGGATGCCTGCTCCTGAGCGGCGATATTGATCTCACCCATCAGGGCTTTTACCTGCGCGATATGTTCAACAATATGCTGCATGGCATCACGCGTTTGCTCAGACAGGCTATGGCCCTCCGCCACCTTGCTGATGGAGCTGGCGATCAGCCCATCGATCTCTTTGGCTGCCTGGGCACTGCGCTGCGCCAGCGCACGAACTTCTGCGGCCACCACGGCAAACCCTTTGCCGTGCTCACCTGCTCGTGCCGCTTCTACCGCCGCATTCAGCGCCAGAATATTGGTCTGGAACGCTATAGATTCAATCACATGGGTGATATCGGCAATGCTTTGCGAGGCGACACGAATTTCCGTCATGGTATTGACCGAACGCGACACGGTTTTGCCACCCTGCAACACAGTCTGGTCAGCCTCGCTAACCAGCGCCAATGCCTGACGCACGTTGGCGGCGGTTTGCGCCACCGTTGCGCCAAACTGTTCCATGCTGGCGGAGGTCTGTTCCACGCTGCTGGCCTGACGGCCAATCTGCTCGCTGATGTTCTGGCTACTGGCGGCGATGTTGTCGGTGCCCTGGCTTATCTGCTGTGCCGTTTGCCGTACCTGGCCGACGATCTGTTCCAGGCCATCGCCAATGCCGTTAATCGCCGCCACCAGTTGACCAATCTCATCATGGCGCGTTGAGTCGAGATGCGCCTGGAGATTACCCGCGGCATACTCTTCAGCCAGATGGATCACCTGATGGAGTGGACGGGTGATGGCGCGGCGGCTGTACCACATAAAGCCGATCGCAAAGACAATCACCAACGCCAGACCTATGACGATAAACAGGTTACGGCTTTGGGTAATCGGTGCCAGTAGGCTGGCCTGGCTGACTTCTCCGGCAATAATCCAGTTCCAGCCTGGCAACTGCTGCCAGGCCAGCAATTTAGTCTCACCACCCAGCGGAATGGCGATCAGGCCTTTTGGTTGGCTCAGCAGCTGTTGCTGCGTCGCCGCATCCCACTGCGGCAGTTTACCTTCGTGTTGGCTATCAAACAGATATTGGCCCTGAGTTGCGCCGGATGCGCCGTTCAGCACAAAGAAACGTCCGCTGTCACCGAGATGGCGGGCCAGCACTTTTTCGCGCATCAGCGCGTACTGTTTATCGATTTGCACCCCGACAAACAGAATGCCGATCACCGCACCGCTGTCATCGGTGACGGGCTGGTACTGTGTGATATAACGATGACCAAATAAGGTCGCAAGACCGCGATACGCTTCGCCCTGATTCACGCTGCGCCAGGCGGCGCTGCTGCGGTCCAGTCGGGTGCCAATCGCACGGTTGCCGTCTTCCTTCTTTAGTGAAGTCGAGATGCGTACATAATCATCGCCGTCACGCACGAAAACGGTGGAGACCGCGCCAGTGCGATCGAAGAAATCATCCACCGCGATCTGGTCAAGGTTGAGGGTTTTCAGCCCGGCACGTAGGGTTGGCGTGCTGATATCCCCCACCTGAACGCGCGCGCTTTCATCGCGACTAAAGCGTTTGGGCAAAAAACTCTGGAGCAATCGGGTGTAATTCGCCACTTCGGCAGATAGGGTGGTATTAAATAAGCTGGCCATTTCGCTGATGCCCTGCACCTGGTTCTGCATATCGTCGGTCGCCAGTTTTTCCAACTGACGGGCAGCGTTATGGCTCAGGGTAAGGGTGAGGGTCAGCAGTACCACGGCTACGCTTAAAGACGTCAGTACAGACAGCTTGATGCCGAGACCCATTGCGCTGAGAGAGAGACGCTTCATAAAGTACCTATGTTGATGTGGATGAAGGGATACAAGATCAACGGCAAAATGGGGAAAAGGTTTAGGGGAGAAATTATTCACATAAAAATGTGAAGTAACTCGCGTTTTAGGGCGCAGGGTTTACACTTGAGCAAGTGATAATCATTCTCAACGGAGGCGACATGATTGAACTGGCAACGGAGACACTGGCGGGAATCCAGTGTATCCATGCAGCGCCCGCTGGACAGCGTCAGGCGCGTTTACCTACCGTGCTGTTTTATCATGGTTTCACCTCGTCGAAAGAGGTGTATAGCTACTTTGCGGTAACTCTGGCGCAGGCCGGCTTTCGCGTAGTCATGCCAGATGCAGACATGCATGGCGCGCGTTATAACGGTGATACCGAAAGCCGGATGACGCATTTCTGGGAGATCATCAGACAAAACATCGACGAAGTGCCGCTGCTGGAAGCGGCGCTCCGGGAAAACGACTGGATTGCTGAAGAACGCTTTGCGGTGGCCGGTGCGTCAATGGGGGGAATGACGGCGCTGGGTGCCATGGCACGCTATCCGCAGATTCACAGCGTCGCCTGTATGATGGGGTCGGGTTATTTTATGCAACTGAGCCATACGCTGTTTCCACCGCTGGTGGCGCGCACGCCAGAGCAGAAAGAAATCTTTGCCGCACGTCTGGCACCGTTAGCCCCTTATGATCCCAGCCAGCATCTTGCCATGCTGGCGAACCGACCTCTCCTGTTGTGGCATGGTGAAGCCGATGAAGTGGTGCCGTTTGCGGAAACGGTGCGGCTGGAGAAAGCGTTACGTGAAGCGCAACTTGACGGGAAGTTAACGTATCTGTCGGAGACGCAGATTGGGCATAAAATTACCCCTGCGGCCCTGGGCGCGCTGGTGAGTTTTTTCAAACATCATCTGTGAAATAAATTCGGGCTGGCAATCAACCGCCAGCCCGTTACGACACACCGGACTACAATTGTGACGATAACCGATCAGCTGCGCTGCTATTGGCGCCGGTGTGGTTATCACTGGGTGCGCCCAGCCGGTTGACGTAGACAGGGCCTGATGCCGCTTGGCTGCTGTTGCTTCGCATCTGCTGCGTATAATCAGTCGTGCTGGCAACTGCGGGAGTAGACAGGAAGAGACCCAGTAAAGTAGCGATAACGAAAGTTTTCATAATCGACTCCTCACTACAGGGAATTCACTCTCAGACGCCGACGACAAGCCAAACCGTTGCGCCCATTAATAGTTTAGTTCTTCACCCAATTGCTGCCAGCCAGTCCAGTTGAACCTCTTGTTCAGACTTTTTGCTGTCGTGCCGCTTAACTCACTGAATTGCCCTCATTAGCACAAAATGACTCCTTGCCTGGCACATAGCACGCCATTTGATGAATTGTGCGCTTGAGTTTAGCGGGTAACGTCAGTATGATTACGCGTCAATTTTTCAGCTGCATTCAGAGGTGTGTTTCATTTATCGAATGAATCACAACCTATAACGTTCCTTGCTTCCGTGGGCCGCAGCTGACCCTGACAGGAGGCTGAATAATCCGTAAGGAGCAATTTCGATGCGTCATTACGAAATCGTATTTATGGTCCATCCTGACCAGAGCGAACAGGTTCCGGGCATGATCGAGCGTTACACTGGTGCTATCACTGGTGCTCAGGGCACGATTCACCGTCTGGAAGACTGGGGCCGCCGTCAGCTGGCTTACCCGATCAACAAACTGCACAAAGCACACTACGTTCTGCTGAACGTAGAAGCGCCGCAGGAAGTGATTGACGAGCTGGAAACTAACTTCCGTTTCAACGACGCCGTTATCCGCAGCATGGTTATGCGCGTTAAGCACGCGGTAACTGAAGCATCTCCGATGGTTAAAGCGAAAGACGAGCGTCGTGAGCGCCGTGAAGATTTCGCTAACGAAGCGGCAGATGACTCAGATGCTGGGGATTCTGAAGAGTAATCCAACGTGACGACCAATCGACTGCGCCTCTCTGGCACTGTGTGCAAGACGCCGGTTCGAAAAGTCAGTCCGTCAGGAATTCCTCACTGCCAGTTCGTGCTTGAGCACCGTTCCATGCAGGAGGAAGCCGGGTTTCACCGGCAAGCCTGGTGTCAGATGCCGGTGATTATCAGCGGTAGCGCCCATCAGGCGATTACTCAACATATAACGGTCGGCACGCAACTCATTCTTGAAGGTTTTATTAGCTGCCATCAGGCACGCAATGGCCAGAGCCGAATGGTGTTACATGCCGAACAGATTGAATTGATAGATTCTGGAGACTAGCCAAATGGCACGTTATTTCCGTCGTCGCAAATTCTGCCGCTTCACTGCGGAAGGCGTTCAAGAGATCGATTACAAAGATATCGCTACGCTGAAAAACTACATCACTGAAAGCGGTAAGATCGTACCGAGCCGTATCACCGGTACTCGCGCTAAATACCAGCGTCAGCTGGCTCGTGCTATCAAGCGCGCGCGTTACCTGTCCCTGCTGCCGTACACTGATCGTCATCAGTAATCGGCCGCCGTCAACCACGACTTTAAGAGGATAAGGTAATGCAAGTTATTCTGCTTGATAAAGTAGCAAACCTGGGCAGCCTGGGTGATCAGGTTAACGTTAAAGCGGGCTACGCTCGTAACTTCCTGTTCCCGCAACAGAAAGCTGTACCGGCTACTAAAAAATACGTTGAGCAATTTGAAGCGCGTCGCGCTGAACTGGAAGCCAAACTGGCTGACGTTCTGGCCGCTGCTAACGCACGTGCTGAAAAAATCAACGGTCTGGGCAGCATCACCATCGCGTCTAAAGCAGGCGACGAAGGTAAACTGTTCGGTTCCATCGGTACTCGCGACATCGCTGACGCTGTAACTGCAGCTGGCGTTGAAGTGGCTAAGAGCGAAGTTCGCCTGCCGAACGGCGTTCTGCGCACCACCGGTGAGCACGAAGTTGACTTCCAGGTTCACAGCGAAGTATTCGCGAAACTGGTTGTGAATGTCGTTGCTGAGTAATTTTACTCGGTAATGCGGAAAAGCCGGCCTTGTGCCGGCTTTTTTGTTATTGCGCGCGGATAAAACTGCCGTCTGGCTGGCGGGTAAACAGCACCTGGCCGTTGCCACTGTCCACCGTCAATCCTGTTACTACACCCTGAGCATTCTGACGAATCTTCACCTGCTGACCACTTTGCAATGCGCTCAATGGCTGATCGTTGCCTTCCACTCGCGCCATCGCAAACACATCATTTACGGGCAAATTGTTATCGCGGAACAACTGCGCCAGCGTCTGGCCGGATGCGACGGTATAGGTGCGCCATTCACCTTGTGAATCAGGTGCAGGCGTCGTTTTGTTGTCATAAATCTCGGCCTGCATCGGCACCTCTTTGGGCGCACTATCGTTGACCGGGCGTTCCACCGGGTACTGCGGTGTGCTGCTGGGCCACAGAAACGCCAGTAAAATTACCAGCAGGGCAATCACGATACCGCGACGATGCAGCGCGGGCAGGGGGTCCATCCAGCGGACGTTGTCCAGCAGATGCCAGACGCGGTTCAGACCTTCAGCAACACGGGAAGGGGTAGCAGAAGCCATTCGTGAATCCTCCTCACTGGCGGCCTGGCGTTTGCCTTGCGGCAGCCAACGTTGCAACCAGGGTAAAATAGTACGCGGTGCGCGCGTCCTGCGACGTCGTGGGGCGATCTGGCCCATGTATTCTCTCTTATCTCGACGGAGGAAAGGTTCATCCTCTCCTCTATTGTAGTATGGGCAATGTCGGCGCGAAGTGCCTGCCAGCATTGAAAAATTTCACGTCTGTATTGTTTCTCTTTCCCTGAGAAATGTCATCTGTGATGCGTGAGATTTTACGCCAGCGGCCAGCGCTGTTATGCTGCCGTTTCTATTTTTCTCCGGGATTAAGGAAACAAGATGACGACCCCTTCATTCGACAGCGTCGAAGCACAAGCAAGTTACGGTATCGGTTTACAGGTAGGCCAGCAGCTGCTGGAGTCCGGATTGCAGGGCCTGCAACCGGAAGCGCTGCTCGCGGGCCTGCGCGACGCGCTGGAAGGGAATTCACCGGCAGTTCCGGTTGATGTGGTCCATCGCGCACTGCGCGAAGTACACGAGCGTGCTGAAGGCGTGCGTCGTGAGCGTGTACAGGCGATGGCAGCAGAAGGCCAGAAGTTCCTTGAGCAGCACGCACAGCGTGAAGGTGTGAGCAGCACCGAATCTGGTCTGCAATTCAGCGTGATCAAACAGGGTGATGGGGCTATCCCGTCTCGTCAGGACCGTGTGCGTGTGCACTACACGGGTAAACTGATCGACGGCACCGTGTTTGATAGCTCTGTCGCGCGTGGTGAACCGGCGGAATTCCCGGTAAGCGGCGTGATTGCTGGCTGGATTGAAGCCCTGACCCTGATGCCGGTCGGCTCTAAATGGGAACTGGTGATCCCACACAACATCGCCTACGGCGAGCGTGGCGCAGGTGCTTCCATCCCGCCATTCAGCACCCTGATTTTTGAAGTTGAGCTGCTGGAAATTCTGTAAGGTTTTGGTCGGGCGGCGCTGTGTGCCGCCCGCCATTTCTCACTGCTGCTGTAAATTTACCTGCCAGATGGCAAATCCAATCTCATCACTTCCCACCGCTTTCATCGGATAATCCGCATGTTGCTGGATAAAGCCGGTCGCTTTCGCGCCAGGCGCGGTTTCGAAACGAATATCTAACGGTGTATCGCTAAGAATCGGTGCCAGACGCCAGTTATGGTCGACCTGTGGTTTCACCTCGCCATGGGCTTTGGTTTCGCTGCTGATATAGGCCGCGACTACGGAGCGGTTCTCATCAGGCGAAGCAAAAGCCACGAACTTATCTCCCGTACCGGCAAATTTGCCGCCATAAGCGCGATAGTTATTCGTTGCCACCAGGAAGGTCATGCCAGGATTAATCGGTTTACCTTGCCAGACCAGGTCCTTAATACGTGACGCATCTTTATTGATCAGCTGACATTCGCTGTCGTAGCGTGCCGGTTGGGTGATATCAATCAGGTACTGCACACCGTCAATGACATCAAAGTTGTAGGTGCGGAAATCCCAGTTGATCAGCGCCTGAGGTTTAGCGCTGTGCGGATCGATCTGGTTAAATTGCCCGGCTGAGCACTCCAGCCACTCCTTCACCTGCGCGCCACTCACCTTCATCACCACCAGGGTATTGGGATAGAGATAAAGATCGGCGGCGTTACGGAAGGTCAG
Organism: Pantoea sp. X-Soil-TKNS-1211; assembly: GCF_059730495.1. Lineage (NCBI taxonomy): Bacteria > Pseudomonadati > Pseudomonadota > Gammaproteobacteria > Enterobacterales > Erwiniaceae > Pantoea > Pantoea sp. X-Soil-TKNS-1211. The sequence goes on along the minus strand of NZ_AP035953.1, from coordinate 3,895,656 downwards.
GTCACCTTTCTCCACTTCCACGTAACTGGCCGGATCGTTTTTGCGACCACCGGCTTTGAAGGGAGCTGCCGCGCTCAGTACCGGCAACTGGCTGAGATCAGGATCGCCCTGAATAAAATGTTCTACATAAGCACGCTGCGCATTATTGACGATCTGTACCGTCGGATCGTCCTGTACCAGCGATAGATAGCTGTACATCACATCAGCGGATTTACCGATTGGTTTGGCGACGAATGCGCGCGTGGCGTGATGATCCTGCGCCAGCACTTGCACCAGACTGGTGTCTTCGGCGGCCAGTGATTTTTTTGCTGTGTTGTCATAGATCGGACGCGCCTCGGCTTTGCCCTGCGTCACCTGCCAGTGACCATCGGTGTTATTCAACACCAGATCGACCACGCCAAGATGATCGCCCCACATGCCTGGCATCACTGCGGGCACACCATTCAACGTTCCCTGGGTGATATCAGCGCCTTTAATTGCCGCGAAATCCTTACTCGGGAACACCGCATGGGCATGCCCAAACATGATGGCATCAATACCTGTGACCTGGCTGAGATAGTAAACCGAGTTTTCCGCCAGGGCGTGATACGGCTCACTGCTTAAACCAGAATGTGGGATAGCGATGATTATTTCAGCACCTTTTGTACGCATTTCCGGCACATAACAGCTTCGCTGTTTCCGTGGTGTCATCAACGCGAACTTTTCCCTGCAGATTGTTGCGATCCCAGACCATAATCTGCGGCGGAACAAAGCCGATGTAACCGATTTTTAACTTTTGTGGCTTCCCGTCGCGGTCAGTGACGGTAGTTTCCTTGATAAGGTAGGGGGTAAACAGCGGTTTTCCGCTTTTCAGGTCAATAATGTTGGCATTCACATAAGGAAAACGCGCGCCCGCCAGCGCTTTTTTAAGATAAGACAGACCATAATTAAATTCGTGGTTGCCGAGGTTGCCGACGCTGTAATCCAGCGTATTAAGCGCTTTATACACCGGGTGGACTTCGCCGGGCTTCAGTCCTTTCGCCGCTATGTAATCGCCGAGCGGGCTGCCCTGTATGATGTCGCCATTATCTACCAGCACGCTATTTTTGACCTCCGCACGCGCCTGATGAATCAGCGTCGCGGTACGCACCAGGCCAAATTTTTCCGTCGGGGTATCTTTGTAGTAGTCGAAGTCCATCATGTTGCTGTGCAGATCGGTGGTTTCCAGAATGCGCAGATCCACCGTTGCGGCCTGCACCAGGGCGGTTGAAAGGCCGAGTGTCAGTAACGCCATGCTCACTTTGAACATGTTTTCTCCTTGTTGCTGTCCATTGGGCCTCTCAAAATAATGTAAAAAGGTGACAAATTGTCAGATGAAAACGTGATGTGCTTCAGGCTTTTGCCATATTGATCCCGTTGAGTCATGGATCGCCAGGTCGCAGGTGACGGCAGGCAATGAACTATGGTATTGATATTAAAATAGATTGCTCTCTGCCCTGACATGAGCGCCGGATAAAACTGGCTGCCTGCTAAAATGGATACAGGTTTACTGAGGGTGGCGAGTAAGCAGAATCAGCAGAAAAGAGGTGAAGTATGTTAGAGCAAATTTGCCAGCTGGCTCGTGTGGCCGGCGATGCGATTATGCAGGTTTATAACGGTGTGCAGCCGATGGATATCGAACGTAAGGCGGATGACTCCCCAGTCACGGCAGCCGACCTCGCCGCGCATAAAGTGATCGTCGCCGGTTTGAATAACCTGACGCCAGACGTGCCGGTACTGTCTGAAGAAGATCCTCCTGGCTGGGAAATCCGTCAGCACTGGCAGCGTTACTGGCTGGTCGATCCGCTCGACGGCACCAAAGAGTTTATCAAACGCAATGGTGAATTCACCGTGAATATCGCCCTGATTGAAAAAGGTAAACCGGTGCTGGGAGTGGTATATGCCCCCGCCATTGGTGTCCTTTATTCCGCCGCTGAAGGCAAAGCCTGGAAAGAAGAAGGCGGTAATAAAACCCAAATTCATGTGCGCGATGCACGTCCACCGCTGGTGGTGATCAGCCGTTCTCATTTCGATAAGGATGAGGAGCTGAAAGAGTATATCCAGCAACTGGGAGAGCATCAGACCACGGCCATCGGTTCATCGCTGAAATTCTGCCTGGTGGCAGAAGGAAAAGCACAGCTCTACCCACGTTTTGGGCCAACTAACATCTGGGATACCGGTGCCGGACACGCGGTGGCGATTGCCGCAGGTGCACATGTGCATGACTGGACCGGTAAAACCCTTGACTACGCCCCACGTGAATCGTTCCTCAACCCGGGCTTCCGCGTGTCGCTGTTTTAGCGTGTTCCGTAACGGCGCACGAAATCGCGCCGATTAAGAGCCAGGGCGCGCGATTAATCGCGCCGCTACTTCAGCAGTTGATGCAACAGCGCCATCACCTGCTGAACTTCCAGCTGCGTCAGTGCGCCATCTTTAGCGAACTGCACATGCCCGTTCTTATCCACCACCACCACAGCTGAGCCGCCACTTTCCAGTTGCCAGGCTTTACGCGCATTGCCGTTGCTGTCGACAATAAATTGCGACCACGGATACTGCTGCTTATTGCTTTCGATGCTGCTGCGCACAAACATACCGGTCCCCGGAATCGCATCGTCCGTGTTTACCACGGTGGTGGTCTGGTAGCGGTCGTGCGGTAAACCGGCGGCTTTGATGGCTTCAATCAGCGCTGCATTTTTTTCTTTTGCTGACGATCGCCCGGCAATGTGTTGAATGACCCGCACCTTGCCAATCAGCTGTGCGCTATTCCACGGGCGATAACTAAATTTATCCTGTTGCCAGAGCAATTCTCCTTTGTCGTTCACACCGACCGCAGGCACGCGCTCCCCTTGTTTGAACAGGTGTGCTGCCGCGAGATTAGGTAAAAGTAGTGCCAGTGCAAACACCAGATGTGGCAATCGCATGAAAGTTGCTCCTTGGTGATCCGACCAGTTGGTCATGTTCCTGCAATAATAAGCGCGGATGATGCGCCCTGTCGCGACGAGTTCACAGCTTTGTAACCCACGCCACAATTCCTTAATGTCTGAAGGTTTATACTGGATTATGTGACCGTGATAACAGAGTGTTCTGTAATGATGTGTCAATTCAGTAAAAAATTCATTTTTTCGGAACATCCGCATCGCAGGATGTTCTATAGTTTAGGCCTCATTTTCGCTTCATGGGCTCGTACCGATTTTGGCAACGGCGAAGCGTTTTACATCTGTACAGGAGTTAGAACAGTATGAAGATCTTCCAGCGTTATAATCCGCTGCAAATTGCGAAATATGTAAAAACGCTATTTAAAGGAAGGTTGTATATCAAGGACGTTGGCGCATTCGAGTTCGATAAAGGGAAGGTGCTTATCCCGCGCGTCAAAGACGTACAGCACTTAAGCGTGATGTCTGAAATCAATCGCCAGGTGCTGCGGCTACAGGCCGAGTACAATTAAGCAGAAGAAAGGGCGCCGATGGCGCCCTGAATTTTGTTGCGGCGCGATTTATCGCGCGTCTTTTCTTAAGATGATGGATTTTCAGCATCAGCGATGGCGTTCTTCGCCACATTCAGCACCGGTGGACGCTCATCAATGCGTGTCACCAGCAACTGGTCAATGCGATAGCTATCGATATCGACCACTTCAAACTTGTAACCCGCGAACTTCACAAAATCGGTACGTTTCGGGATTTTGCGCAGCATATACATCATAAATCCGCCGATGGTTTCATAGTTGCCCGACTGTGGGAATTCGTCGATATGCAGCACGCGCATCACGTCATCAATCGGCGTACCGCCTTCCACCAGCCATGAATTCTCATCACGCGCCACAATCTGCTCTTCCAGCCCCTGGCCGACCAGATCGCCCATTAACGTGGTCATCACGTCATTGAGCGTGATAATGCCGACCACCAACGCGTATTCGTTCATGATCACTGCAAAATCTTCACCCGCGGTTTTAAAGCTTTCCAGTGCTTCTGATAACGTCAGCGTATCCGGCACAATCAGCGCGGAGCGGATTTGCACACCGCTATTCAGCGTCATGCTCTGGTTGCCCAGCACGCGCAACAGCAGCTCTTTGGAATCGACATAACCGACGATATGGTCAATATCGCCATCACACACAAGGAACTTGGAGTGTGGGTGCTGGGCGATTTTCGTTTTCAGGCTGCCCTCGTCTTCGTGCAGATCGAACCAGACGATATTTTCACGCGACGTCATGGAAGAGGGCACGGTACGCGATTCCAGCTCGAACACGTTCTCAATCAGCTCATGCTCCTGCTTACGCAGCACCCCGGCCAGCGCACCGGCTTCCACCACGGCATAAATGTCATCGGAGGTGATGTCATCTTTACGCACCATCGGTAGCTTAAAGATACGGAAGAAGACGTTGGCGAGGCCGTTAAACAGCCATACCAGTGGGCGGAACACCAGCAGGCAGAAACGCATCGGATTGATGATGCGCAGCGCAATGGTTTCCGGCGCGATCATGCCAACGCGTTTCGGGGTTAAATCGGCAAACAGAATGAACATGCTGGTGACGATGGTGAAGGAGCAGATAAAGCTCAGCTGATCGGCCAGTTCTGGCGAGACAAAGCGGATGAACAGCGAATTAAAGGCGGGTGAGAACGCCGCATCACCGACGATACCACCGAGGATGGCGACCGCGTTCAGGCCGATTTGCACTACGGTGAAGAACATACCTGGCGTCTCCTGCATCTTCAGGACACGCTGTGCATTGATGTTCCCTTCGTCGGCCAGCAGCTTGAGCTTAATCTTACGGGCGGCCGCCAGTGAGATTTCCGACAGGGAGAAAAACGCACTGATAATAATCAGTAAAAGAATGACAAGTAAGCTATCGAGCATAAAAGATCCGTTGGGTTAATCACTTGTCATTTTTGGCCTGGGCAGCTCAGGAAAGGGCGTACGTCCGGTACTCACCAGTCAAACAGGGCTATCCGTGCCAAAAATGTCTGCGCCAATTCGACAAGGCAGTAAACGTCGGGGCAGAAATGAACGCAGGCGTTGCCTGCTGGATGCTGATTATAGCAGCAGCGCTTATCATGCCGCCAGCGGAGACGTTACAGCCATTAAGATTAGTCTGAGTGCTTGTCAAGAAGACGCAGAAGCGCCGCTTGGTTGTTGTATCGATCCGGTCATTTGCCGACAATAGACGCGATTTGGCTTAGTTGCCGTTTTTATGCAGCTGTTCGGGGAAAAGAGCGGCTATGCTGATGGGTATGCCTGCACTGGTTTTACCCGCGAAACAGACACATGCCCCTGCGGAATAGGGGCAGGCATTATTAACAGGAGTAAGCGTGCCACGATTTCATGTTTATTGCATGGCCAGCCTGCTGCTGGTTGCACCTGCCCTCCAGGCGGCCAAGGTGCGATTGCAGTTGGAAGGCTTATCCGGGGAATTAGAGAAAAACGTCAGGGCGCGCCTCTCCACTATAGGTAGCGATGAGGTTTCCAACGACGGCCGTTTTCGCGCGCGCGTTGCTGTTGCGATAAAAGAAGGTCTGCGTGCGCTGGGTTACTACGAACCGCAGATTGACTTCGAATCGCGCCCGGCACCGCCGCAGGGTGGCCGCCCGGTATTGATCGCGCGCGTCACTGCCGGGGAGCCGGTGAAGATCGGTGGCAGCACCATTGTGGTAGAAGGTGCGGCGAAAAACGATCCCGACTACAAAGCCTGGGTTAAGCAAGGGACACCCAAAGTGGGCACCCAGCTCAATCACGGCGCTTACGACAAATTTAAAAGCGGTTTTTCCAGCCTGGCGCTGCGTAATGGTTATTTCGACGGTGACTTTAAGCGGAGCCAGCTTGGTGTATCGGTAGAACGTCGTGAGGCGTTTTGGGACATTGATTATGACAGCGGCCCGCGCTATCGCTTTGGCGACGTCACCTTTCAGGGATCGCAGATTAATGAAGCCTATCTGCGCAATCTGGTGCCGTTCAAAGAAGGCGACCCCTACAGCTCGCGTGATTTAGCAGAACTTAACCGCCGCCTTTCCGCCACCGGCTGGTTCAATTCAGTGGTGGTGGCACCGGAATTTGAAAAAGGGCGGCAAACGAAGGTGTTGCCGCTGAACGCCGTGGTTTCGCCGCGCGTGGAAAACACCCTCGAAACCGGTATTGGTTACTCCACGGATGTAGGGCCGCGCCTGAAAGGCACCTGGAAAAAGCCGTGGATTAATGACAGCGGCCATAGCCTGACCACCAGCGCCTATATTTCCGCCCCGGAACAGCAGCTCGATCTTAGCTACAAAGTCCCGCTGCTAAAAAGCCCGTTGGAACAATACTATACCTTCTCCGGCGGGGTAAAACGCACCGATCTGAACGACACCAAAGCCGACACCACCACGCTCGGTATGTCGCGCAACTGGGATAGCAGCAGCGGTTGGCAAAAAGCGATCAACCTGCGCTGGAGTCTCGACCACTTTACCCAAGGCAGCGTCACCAACACCACCATGTTGCTGTATCCCGGCGTCAGCCTCAGCCGCACCCGTTCACGCGGTGGCCTGATGCCTGATTGGGGAGATTCACAGCGCTATTCCGCCGATGTGTCGGACACCACCTGGGGTTCGGATGTCGACTTTCTGATCTTACAGGCACAAAACGTCTGGATCCGCACCCTCGGTGAGAAGAACCGCTTTGTGCTGCGCGGCAATCTCGGCTGGATCGAAACCAACGATTTTGAAAAAGTGCCGCCCGACCTGCGCTTCTTCGCCGGGGGCGACCGCAGCATTCGCGGTTACAAGTATCAGGGAATTTCACCCCGTGATGACAACGGCAAGTTGACCGGTGCCTCGAAACTGGCGACCGGCTCCGTCGAATATCAGTACAACGTCACCGGTAAATGGTGGGGAGCGGTGTTCGTCGACTCCGGTGAAGCGGTAAACGATATCAAACAAAGCAATTTCAAAACCGGTGCAGGCTTTGGCGTACGCTGGGCCTCTCCGGTCGGGCCGATCAAACTCGATATCGCCCGTCCGATTGGTGATGATGAGGAGCATGGATTGCAATTTTATATCGGACTGGGGCCTGAACTATGAAGCTGTGGAAAAAGGTCCTGATTGGTTTTGGTATTTTTCTGCTGCTGATTTTCGGCAGCGTGGCGTTCCTGATTGGCACCACTCCGGGTTTGCATCTGTTGTTGAAAGGAGCCGATCGCTGGGTGCCGGGATTATCGATCAACAAAGTTGAAGGTGGCTGGCGCGATCTGACACTGAGTGGCGTGAAATATGAAATGCCGGGTGTCAGCGTGGATGCCGGGCGCTTCCATCTGGCGCTCAGGTTGAATTGCCTGTTGCATTCATCGGTGTGTGTCAACGACATCGCATTGCAGGATGTCAGCGTGGTGGTGGATAGCAAGAAAATGGCACCGGCCAGTCAGGCTGCGCCAGAGCCGGAGAGTGGTACAACCAATCTCAGCACGCCCTATCCGATTACACTCAGTAAAGTCGGCCTGCATAACATCAACGTCAAAGTGGATGATACGGCAATTTCGCTGCTTGATTTCACTACCGGCCTGCACTGGCAGGATCGTGCGCTGACGTTGACACCCACCCATATTGAAAGCCTGCTGATTGCGCTGCCCAAGGCAGCCAAAGTGGTCGACGAACAGGTGGTGCAGCCGAAAATTCAGCAGCCACAGCCGGAAGAAAAACCGCTTGGTGAGACATTGCAGGCGATGTTCGCTCAACCGCTACTGCCTGCATTGCCAGACTTCCAGCTGCCGTTGGATATCACCGTACAGGAGCTAAGCGGCAAACAGCTACGGCTGACCGGCGATACCGATGTCACGATCAACAGCCTGCTGCTGAAAGCCCAGACCACCGATCGCCATCTGCAACTGGAAACCTTCGACGTTGATTCCACGCAAGGGCAGATCAACGCCAGCGGCGATGCCACTCTGGCTGATAACTGGCCGGTGAATTTTGCGCTCAACGGCGCAGTGAATCTCGACCCGATAAAAGGTGAGAAGATTAAACTGAACCTGAGCGGCGCGCTGCGTGATGAAGTGAAGCTGGCGCTCAATCTGTCCGGTCCGGTGCAGGCACAACTGGATGCCGCCGCCCAGCCTGCGGTGGCAGGGCTGCCGTTGTCACTGAAGCTGACCAGTCCCCAACTACGCTGGCCGCTGACCGGGCCGGTGCAGTATCAGGCGGATAATCTGGATTACCAGTTCAAAGGAAAAGCTACCGATTACGTGATGTCATTGCGTACGGCGGTGAAAGGGGAAGGCGTCCCACCTGCTGACATATCACTCGACGGCAAGGGGAATGTGCAGCAGTTCAGTCTCGACAAACTGCGCGTCGCCGCTTTGCAAGGCAATATCGACCTGACGGCGCTGGTGGACTGGAGCAAAGCGATCAGTTGGCACAGTGAACTGACGCTATCCGGCATCAATACCGCCAAACAATACCCGGAGTGGCCCGCGAAGCTGGATGGCAAAATCGCCACGCGCGGCAGTCTATACGGCGGCACCTGGCAGCTGAGCGTGCCGCATTTACAGCTGAAAGGGAATGTGAAAAACAACGCCGTGAGTGCTGACGGCTCGCTTACCGGCAATAGCTACAACCAGTGGAAAATCCCCGGCATCAACCTGGTACTGGGGCGAAACCATGTGGATGTGAAAGGCGAATTGGGTGATGCCCTCAATCTCGACGCCGTTATTGATGCGCCGCACCTCGACAATGCGCTGCCGGGGCTGGGTGGTGTGGTGAAAGGCAACATCAAAGCGCGTGGAACGCTACAGGCACCGCAGGTGTTGGCGGATCTCACCGCGACTGGCCTGCGCTGGCAGGCGCTGAGCATTGCGCGTGTTGTGTTGCAGGGGGATGTGAAATCCAGCGACCAGGTGGCCGGTAAACTGCAACTGCGTGTTGAGCAACTGAAGCAGGACGCGCTGGCGATCAATTTGCTGACGCTTAATGCTGACGGCAATGAAAAGCAACATCAGCTGAAGCTCAACGTGCAGGGTGAACCGGTCTCTGGCCAACTGGCGCTGAATGGCAGCTTTGACCGCAAAACCCAGCACTGGCAGGGTACGCTGAACAACACCCGCTTCGATACGCCGGTGGGCGAGTGGCGTCTGACACGAGCGATGGCGATTGATTATCTCAACAGCAAGCAGACCGCGACTATCGGGCCACACTGCTGGCAGAACCCCAATGCGCAAGTATGCGTGCCGGAGCCGATTGAAGCGGGAGCCAGTGGTCACGCGCACGTGGTGCTGAGTCGTTTTGATTTAGCGATGATCAAACCTTTCCTCACCGATGAAACCAAGCTGACCGGTGTGTTCAGTGGTGATGCTCGTGTGAACTGGACGGCCGACGGTGCACTGCCAACCGGCACCGTTTCGCTGAAGGGTAATGGCGTGAAAGTTGAACAGGATGTGCAGGGCAACACACTGCCGATTGCTTTCGACACCCTCAACCTCAATGCTGCCATGCAAAACGGCCGTGCCCAGCTCGACTGGCTGATTCGCATTGCGAATAACGGCCAACTGAGTGGTAACGTGCAAATTGCCGATCCTGAGAAGCGGCGTCAGCTGTCGGGTAACGTCAATATCAGCAATATTTCGCTGGCGATGTTCAACCCGGCATTGATGCAGGGTGAGAAGATCAAGGGCAGCCTCAACAGCGCTCTGCGCCTCGGCGGCGATCTGCAACAGCCGCAGGTGTTCGGTCAGTTGGCGTTGAGTGGCGTAGATGTGGAAGCCAGCTTTATGCCGGTTGACCTCACTGCCGCCAATCTCAACCTGGTGTTTAACGGCATGAGTTCGACCCTCAATGGTTTGATTCAGACCGCACAAGGCAATATCAACCTCAACGGCAATGCCGACTGGAGCCAACTGGATAACTGGCGTGCGCGTATTGCTGCACAGGGCAGCCGGGTACGCGTCACCGTACCGCCGATGGTGCGTATGGATGTGTCGCCAGACCTGGTGTTTGAAGCGACGCCAGCTGCCTTCAATCTTGACGGCAGAGTGGATATCCCTTGGGCGCGTATCACGGTGCAGGAAGTGCCGGAAAGTGCCACTGGCGTATCGTCGGATGAGGTGATGCTGGACCAGAACCTTAAGCCGATTCAGTCGAAAACCACCGCGATTCCGATTAACAGCAATCTGGTTATCCACGTCGGCAACGATGTACGCCTGTCGGCTTTCGGCCTGAAGGCGAAGTTGAATGGTGATCTGAAGCTGGTACAGGATAAAACCGGTCTTGGTTTAAATGGCCAGATTAATATTCCAGACGGTCGTTTCCGTGCTTATGGTCAAGATCTGATTGTGCGTAAAGGCGAACTGCAATTCGCCGGACCACCCGATCAGCCGTATCTGAACCTTGAAGCCATCCGTAACCCGGAGTCTACCGAGGATGATGTCACTGCCGGGATCCGCGTGACCGGGTTAGCCGATGAACCTAAGGTGGAAATCTTTTCTGACCCAGCGATGTCGCAGCAGGAGGCACTTTCTTATCTGTTGCGTGGTCAGGGACTTGATGCTAACGGTGACAGCAACGCGTTAACTTCAGCGTTAATTGGCTTGGGGGTTGCACAAAGTGGGCAGGTTATGGGTAAAATCGGCGAGACGTTCGGTGTTAGTAACCTTGCACTTGATACCACCGGGGTTGGCGACAGCCAGCAGGTGCAGGTAAGTGGTTATGTGCTGCCGGGTCTGCAAGTAAAATACGGTGTTGGCATATTTGATTCACTGGCGACTTTAACCTTGCGTTATCGCCTGATGCCCAAACTCTATTTGGAAGCCGTGTCTGGCGTTGATCAGGCACTGGATTTGCTCTATCAGTTTGAGTTTTAGCAATGCGAATAATTGTCTACGGCAGTTTACGGCGCAAACAAGGAAACAGTCACTGGATGACGAATGCGCAATGGCTTGGTGACCATCAGATTGAAGGGTTTGAACTCTACAATCTCGGTCACTACCCGGGCGTGGTTGAAGGGGAGGGAAGCGTCTATTGCGAAGTCTATCGCATCGACGCCAGCACCCTGGGCGAGCTGGATGCTTTGCGCACCAGAAATGGCGAATACAAACGCCAATTGATCCAGACGCCCTACGGCAGCGCCTGGCTTTACGTTTATCAGCGTTCAATCAAAGGACTCACTCGTATCACCAGCGGTGACTGGTTGCTGCGTGAGGATCTGCCAAAGGATGAGTAACCGATAAAAATTCAGGTTAGTCGTGGCTAAACTGAATGGTTACAGTGATTAAAAAGGGTCATGTCGGACATGACCCTTTTTTACTGCTCGGGTCAGATGCTGAAAGGGAGATTTATCTGGTTTGGTCGATGACACACGTTCACAGGGTTGGGATAAAAATGATAAACGAGAAAGGAAATGAAAAAATCTTATAATACTTATCTTATTGCTACATTGCTTTATTGCCTGCCATTGCTTATCGCTAATATATATTATATTGATGACAATGGACGGGCGACACAAGGATACACTAACTGGGGAGGAGATGGCAGGCCATTGGCCGATGTCATCATGAAATTACTCTTCCTCAGTAGCCACATGGCAGATATATTTCCCCTACCGTTAATCATTTCAGCAGCACTGCTGGCGCTGGTTTTTTCTCTTTATCATCATAAAAACTTTAGTGATATACCTGGCTGGATGAGTGTGCTGGCAACACTGAGTTTTTTATCAAACCCGTATCTTGCGGAAATTTTCTCATACCGTTTTGATGTGTTGACTTTGAGTTGTGCGCTGACATTAAGTTTTGCATGGGTACTCTTGCCACCATTAAATAGAGTGGTTCGATTGGTTGTTGGTGTTGCTATTATTATTGCAATCTACAGCCTTTACCAGATCACTGTTAATATTGCTGTGATGATGGCCTTGGTGGTGACTTTTCGGCAAATCGTAAACAATGATCGCCCAGCGGTTATTTTTATGAGTTTGTTGCAACGTGGGGTGGAGGTTCTGCTTGCATCGATAATTTATTTGAAAATTATTTTGCCAGCGACTTTCTCTGGTGATCATCCGGCTAACCATCCCAATATCGCGGCTCATCAACTCTGGATGACGATAAATAATAACCTGGAGGCTTATTGGGGTTTCATTAATCAGACATTTTATAAAGATGGTAAAGGAATGGTTGTATTGATCACCATTCTGGTCTTATCGGTTATTTCTGCCGCGGTTATCGCCCTACGTTATGTAAGATTGGCGAGGGGGAATTCACGTGTCGCAGTGAGTTTATTAGCGCTGCTTTTACCCTTTGTTGCGTTTGTCATGATTCCGGGTAGCCTGTTGTTTTTGGAAAATGCGTTGCTGGTTCCGCGTGCTTTGCTTTCAATCAGCGGATTTATGTTGTTTAGCGCCACGTTGATTGCCTGGGCATTTAGAGGAAAAATGTGTTTTGTTCTTGGTGTGATGGCATTCCCTTTGCTTTATGCCGTTACCAGCATTTATGTATACGGAAATGCGATTAAGCAGCAGGATAATATTAATCAGGGTATCGTTTATCTGTTGAAAAATGATACAGCAGCACTCTCCGATCAGAACTTTTATATGCAGTTTGTTGGGACATCGCCGCGCGCCATGGTTTATAAAAATTCACTGAGAAATTATCCGGTTCTGGGTGTCCTGATTCCCGAATACTTCGCCAACTGGTGGTTTCCGTTTCCCTATATGGCGCTCAAAGGCTATCAGCTACTGAACCCGTTGAAAGACTCCCTTACCGTGACGAATGAGAATCTGCGCGAAGGATTGTGTCAGGGGGAACGTATTGCACACCATCAAGATTATGATTTGTATAAATATCAAAATCGATTGACGGTCGACTTTACGTTGCAAGGATGCCAGCGTTAGCTTCTGGCAGAGGTAAAAAAACAGGCCCGAACATCGGGCCTGTTTGCAGGATATCTTCCGCTGCGATTAACAGATTATTTCTTCTGTGCGCGTTCGAAAGAGGAGATGATCTCAGCTTTAGCGGCTTCAGCGTTATCCCAGCCGTCAACTTTCACCCATTTGCCTTTTTCCAGATCTTTGTAGTGCTCAAAGAAGTGGGTGATCTGCGCACGCAGCAGTTCCGGCAGGTCGTTCACATCTTTAATGTGATCGTACTCTTTGCTCAACTTGGTATGCGGAACCGCAACCAGTTTGGCATCTTCACCGGATTCGTCGGTCATTTTCAACACGCCAACCGGACGGCAACGGATAACTGAACCCGGCTCCAGCGGATACGGGGTCGGGACCAGTACGTCAACCGGGTCACCATCCAGAGACAGGGTGTGGTTGATATAACCGTAGTTGCACGGATAGAACATGGCGGTAGACATAAAACGGTCTACAAACAGGGCGCCAGACTCTTTGTCGACTTCATATTTGATCGGATCGGCGTTGGCCGGGATCTCGATGATGACATAGATATCTTCTGGCAGATCTTTACCTGCGGGCACCTGGTTCAAACTCATCTGGCTTTCCTTCATTAGTCGTAAGTTGAGTGTCGGCTATTATAGCCAACTGACTCCGAAAGTATGCCCTCTTTTTGGCGTTTCGGAATGGTCCAGCGGGTTACTTCGCTGCGACAAATAGCGAGACGATACCCGCAGCAATCAGTGGTCCGACCGGAACGCCCCGGAAGAAGGCGACACCAATCACCGTACCAATCAGTAAGCCGCCAATCACCGAGGGCTGTGCGCTCATAAAGTTCACGCCGCGACCACCCAACCATGCCACAAACACCCCGACCAGAATCGCCACAATCGATTGCCAGTTGGCGAAAGATTTGATTAACGAGGACGCGGGCAGCGAACCACTTGCCAGCGGTGCCATCACCGCCACCGTCAAAATAATAATCCCGAGTTGAATCCCCTGTTTTTCGACATAAGGGAAGAACTGAGCCAGCGGGGTAATTTTAATCGCCAGCAGAATCAAAATTGAGATAGTGACAGCATTGTTATGGACGAAATAACTCAGAATGGCGAGGCAAATCAGAATGATGGTGGAGGCATAAGCAGCCATGATTTCTCCCTGAGGATTGATGGGGCGCTGGCAATTGCCAACGCGAAGCGGTTTTTACCGCCCCCATTTATCAACAATCATCGGGATTCGCGCAACTGCCTTTGTTAATCGATTGCAGCATCAGTGCCTGATTACGCACCAGATCTACCCCCTGCGCCCCAATGGAAAGTACGGCCATGGTGCCCTGGTTGGCGGAAAAATAACTTTTGCTGGCATCAAGCCAGCTATCGCGATACGCCAGCCAGGCACGTTGGGCGTTTTTAAGTTTGGCTTTGGATTCACCAGTTAATTTTTTCATCATTTGGTTGTACTGGTTGTTCATCTCCTGATCCCATGCCTTATTAGCAGCGTCATAACATTGAGACATTCCAACGGTGCTGGACTCCTTGTTCAGGCATTGCTGCAACGTTTGGTCGATAGAATTGCCTTGTGCGGTCACATAACTACTCAGCAACAGGCAAGTAACCGGGAGCCATTTTTTCATACGGAACTTCCTCAAGTGGGATGGGGGGGACTTTAGCATTATTGAAGAACAGGTGATCATCAGCAGATTGACCATCAACAATGGTTAAAGTTTAGCGAAGTGACTGCCGATAACTTATCCGTTTTAGGGCTGCTGGATTTCTGCCTTTTTCTACACACACGGGTACTATCATGATCAAAAATTTATCAGTACGGACCGGTCTACTCACACTACTCGCTTTTATGACGTTGCTGCTGCTGGCGGTCAGCACTCTGGGGATTTACGCCATCAATGCAGGTAATCAGTCGCTGGATGTGATTAATCGTATCCAGGGGATTGAACTCAATAGCCTGTATCAAAGCAATGCTGATCTGATGCGCGCCCGTGCCAGTGGCGCGCTGGCGGTGCGCAAAATCGAAATCGGTTTATTGGATGAGGGCGCTGCGGTGACCAAACAGGCCCAGGCCGATGTCGTCACTTCGCAAAAGCATCTGAAAGATTTTGTCGATGCGGGTACGGTGACGGCACAAGGTAAAACTCTGGCGGATGCGGTGGCAGCTAGCTTTGATGCTTATCTTAAGCAAGGCATCTCGCCGATGATGGATGCGCTGCAAAAGCAGTATACCGATGAATATTACACGGTGCTGGAAGGTAACCTCTCCACCCTGGCGGCCAACTACGCCAAAGCGGTAAACGATTTCAGCTTGTATGCCGATCAGGTCTCTGCCGATCGTCTGGCGAAGGCGGCGCGTAATGAAACGCAGATGAAAATTTTGATTGGTATTGCCATGCTGTTGACGGTGGTGTTGATCGTACTGGCCTGGCAGATCCTGCGTCGCCTACTGCTGAGACCGCTGGAAAGCGCGATTGGTCATCTGCAACAGGTTGCCGCAGGAGATCTGTCACAAACCCTGCCCGAAGCCACCCATAATGAGTTGGGGCGCCTTAATCAGGCTCTGGCGACCATGCAGCTGGCCCTGCGAGATTCCGTCAGCCAGGTACGTGAAGCCAGTCTGCAAATTGATGTGGGCAGCCGCGAACTGGCGGCCGGGACGGTGCACCTTTCGCAGCGTACCGAAGAATCGGCGGCGTCACTGGAGCAAACGGCTGCCAGCATGGAGCAGCTCACTGCCACGGTGCGGCTCAACGCCAGCAATGCCCAGCAGGCGCACCAGCTGGCGAACAGCGTCTCTGATACCGCCGACCGTGGCGCAGAAGTGGTGTGCTACGTGATTGAGAAGATGCAGGAGATCACCCACAGCTCCGATCGCATAGCCGATATTCTCAGCGTGATTGACGGCATCGCTTTCCAGACCAATATCCTTGCGCTTAACGCTTCGGTTGAAGCCGCCCGCGCCGGTGAACAGGGACGAGGCTTTGCCGTGGTGGCGAATGAGGTGCGTACCCTGGCTGGCCGCAGTGCCACCGCCGCGAAGGAGATTCGTGAGTTGATTAGCGAATCGCAAACTCGGGTGAAAGAGGGTAGCGCCATGGCGACACAGGCAGGCGAAACGATGGATGAGATCTCCAGTGAGGTGATGCGCGTGACGACGCTGATGAAGGAGATTTCTGTCTCATCTGAGGAGCAAAGTCGTGGTATTGAGCAGGTGAATCAGGCAGTGACGCAAATGGATGAGGTTGCGCAGCAGAATGCGGCATTGGTAGAAGAAGCCAGCGCGGCAACTCAATCGCTGGAAGCGCAATCGCAGCAGCTACAGGCATCAATGGCGCAGTTTCGTATCACCACTGCGTAAATCCATCGCGGCGCGATAAATCGCGCCGCGACTTTATGCTAGCAATCAGCTCTGGTGATCATCCGGGAACTCGCGCAGGAAGCGCTCGACGTCATCCACCATCGCGTCATTGCCGCAGAAGAACGGGCAACGTTGATGCAGGGTTTCTGGCTGGATATCAAGGATACGGTTTTTACCGTCGCTGGCTTTACCGCCTGCCTGTTCAGCGAGGAACGCCATCGGGTTGCATTCGTACAGCAGACGCAACTTGCCTTTCGGGTGACTGGCGGTGCTCGGGTAAAGATAAATTCCGCCTTTCAACAGGTTACGATGGAAGTCCGCCACCAGTGAACCGATGTAGCGTGAGGTATAAGGACGTTTAGTCGCGATGTCCTCTTCCTGGCAGAACTTCAGATATTTCTTCACGCCCTGTGGGAAGCGAATGTAGTTTCCTTCGTTGATGGAGTAAGTGTAACCCTTCTCCGGGAAGGTCATACGTTCGTGGCTCAGGCAGAACACGCCGAGCGACGGATCGTAAGTAAAGGCGTGGACGCCCACACCGGTGGTGTACACCATCATGGTGGAGGAACCATACACCACGTAACCCGCGGCAACCTGCTTGCTACCCGGCTGCATAAAATCAGCTTCGGTAACCGGCGTGCCTGGTGCTGAAACACGGTGGTAGATGGAGAAAATGGTGCCAACGGAAACGTTAACGTCGATGTTAGAGGAACCGTCGAGCGGGTCCATCAGCACCACGTATTTGCCATGTTCAACTCCTTCGAAGATGACGAACTCATCTTCCTCTTCGGAGGCGATACCTGCCACAATGCCGCGTGCTTTCAGTGCTGCTTTCAGTTTTTCGTTAGCGAACAGATCCAGCTTCATCTGCTGTTCACCCTGAACGTTTTCCACGCCGCTGGCACCGAGAATATCCACCAGACCCGCTTTGTTGATGTCGCGGTGGATAATTTTGGCGCCCAGCTTGATGGCTGAAATCAGCGCCGTCAGTTCACCTGTGGCGTGAGGAAAGTCGTGTTGCTTCTCGACGATAAATTCGCCTAACGTTTTCATAACACATTCCCTGAATCTACGATGGAGTGGCAGTCACTGTAACAAACTGCCAACGTATGCGTACGCAGTTTAGCCGATTGAACTTCAAAAACCATAGGCCAAATCCGTTTCTTCCGTTTGTACTCGGGGTTAAACTGAGCGCCGGACTTATGAGTAATGGAACATATTTATGCGTATTCACATCCTTGGGATTTGTGGCACTTTCATGGGCGGTCTGGCGATGCTGGCTCGTTCGCTGGGTCACCAGGTGACCGGCTCTGACGCCAACGTCTATCCGCCGATGAGCACCTTGCTTGAGCAGCAAGGCATTGAATTAACAGAAGGTTATGATGCCAGTCAGCTCGATCCTGCACCGGACATGGTGATCATTGGCAACGCCATGACGCGTGGAAATCCCTGTGTGGAAGCCGTGCTGGAACGCAACATTCCTTACCTCTCTGGCCCGCAGTGGCTGCACGATTTCGTCCTGCGCGATCGTTGGGTGCTGGCGGTGGCTGGCACCCACGGAAAAACTACCACCGCCGGTATGGCAGCGTGGATTCTGGAGGCCTGTGGCCTCGAACCCGGCTTCATTATTGGTGGTGTGCCAGGCAACTTTGATGTTTCGGCAAAATTAGGAAAAAGCCCGTTCTTTGTTATCGAAGCGGATGAGTACGACAGCGCCTTTTTCGACAAACGATCCAAGTTTGTTCATTACTGCCCGCGTACCTTGATTCTGAATAACCTGGAGTTCGATCATGCGGATATCTTCGACGATCTGCGGGCGATCCAGAAACAGTTCCACCATCTGATCCGCATCGTGCCGGGCCAGGGCAAGATCCTGCTGCCGGAACACGATCATAACCTGAAGCAGGTGATGGCGATGGGCTGTTGGAGCGAGCAGGAAACCGTGGGTGACAACGGCCACTGGCAGGCGAAAAAGCTGACGCCGGATGCTTCACGCTGGGAGGTCTGGCTTGATGGCGCGAAAGTGGCGGAAGTGAGCTGGGGTCTGGTGGGCGAACACAACATGCATAACGGTTTGATGGCGATAGCCGCAGCGCGCCATATCGGTGTGAAACCGGAAGATGCAGGTGAAGCTCTGGGGCGCTTTATCAACGCGCGTCGTCGTCTGGAGCTGCGTGGTGAAGTGAACGCCATCAAGGTCTATGACGATTTTGCGCACCACCCAACGGCGATTCTGGCTACCCTCGCCGCGCTACGCAGCAAAGTGGGTGGCACGGCGCGCATTCTGGCGGTGCTGGAGCCGCGTTCCAATACCATGAAGATGGGGGTCAGCAAGAATGAACTGGCACCATCACTGGGACGTGCCGATGAAGTGTTCTTATTCCAGCCGCACCATATTCCGTGGCAGGTTGCCGACGTGGCTGATGCCTGCATCCAACCGGCACACTGGAGCGCAGATATTGATACGTTGGTGGAGATGGTGGCGAAGGTGGCACTGCCGGGTGATAACATCCTGGTCATGAGCAACGGCGGATTTGGCGGGATTCATCAAAAACTGCTGGAGAGGCTGGGTCGTTAATCCGTAACGGCGCGATTTATCATGTCGTTTTTTGTAGCGGCGCGATTTATCGCGCAGTTCTGTGCCGGTGGCAAGAAAAAGACGCGCGATAAATCGCGCCGCTACGGTTCAGCAGTTTGAAGCTTATTTTGCCTCAGCCAGCTCACGCAAATACTGGAAAATCTGGCGTGCAGATTTCGGCGGTTTGTTACCGGCTTTCTCTTTCTGCGCATTACGGATCATGCTACGCAGTTGCTGGCGATCCGCCTGCGGATAGAGGTTGATCACCTCCGCCATCACATCATCACCCTGCTCAATCAGGCGATCGCGTAAGTGTTCCAGTTTATGGAACAGCGCAACCTGCTGGTTGTGGCGGTTTTTCAGCTTATCCAGGGCCTGGCGAATGGGGTCTTCATCGCGTGAGCGCAACATTTTGCCGATCAGTTGCAACTGGCGGCGACGGCCTTCTTTCTTAATGCGCTGCGCCAGTTCAATGGCGGCACGTAAATCTTCGTCGAGTGGAATTTTGTCGAGGGAGTTTTTCCCCAGCTCAACTAACTCGGCACCCAGGCGCTTCAGCTCCTCGGCATCGCGTTTGATTTCGCTTTTACTGACCCAGATAATCTCGTCGTCTTCTTCTTCCTGATTATCCGGCACATCATCGAGCCAGTCTTCGGGCTGCTTGGTCATCTCTTGGCTCCCTAAAAAAAGAGGCTAATCCTACCAGTTTATCGGGTGACTGCGAAATTGTTCTCTGAGTCTGATAGACTCAAAACATTCATACATAAGATTAGACGGCAGGTCGATGAACGTATCTACTCAGGTTGCAGAACAACGTAAAGTGTTGGAACAGGCTGTCGCACAGGCGCTGGAACTGGCGAAAGCCAGCACCGATGGCGCAGAAGTGGCGGTCACCAAAACTACCGGAATCGGTGTCAGTACCCGCTATGGCGAAGTGGAAAACGTCGAATTCAACAGCGATGGCGCGCTCGGCATCACCGTTTATCATCAGAATCGTAAGGGTAGTGCGTCTTCCACCGATCTCAGCCCGGATGCCATCAAGCGTACCGTGCAGGCGGCGATCGATATCGCCCGCTACACCTCAACCGATCCCAATGCCGGTCCGGCGGATCGCGATCTGCTGGCGTTCGAGGCACCGGATCTCGATCTCTACCATCCGTGGGAGATCGATGCCGATCGCGCCATTGAGCTGGCCGCCCAGGCAGAACAGGTTGCATTGCAGGCTGACAAGCGCATCACCAACACCGAAGGTGGCAGCTTCAACAGCCACGTCGGCATCAAAGTATTTGGTAACAGCCACGGCATGTTGCAGAGCTACTGTTCCAGCCGTCATTCGCTCTCCAGCTGCGTGATTGCTGAGCAGAACGGGGAAATGGAACGCGATTACGCCTACACCATTGGCCGCGATATCAACGATTTGCAAAGCGCTGATTGGGTGGGGGCGGAATGCGCACGTCGAGTGCTGTCGCGCCTGGCGCCACGCAAACTCTCCACCATGAAAGCGCCGGTGATTTTCGCCCCTGAAGTGGCAACCGGTTTGTTTGGTCATCTGGTGGGTGCCATCAGCGGCGGCAGCGTTTATCGTAAATCTACCTTCCTGTTGGATGCGCTGGGCACGCAGATCCTGCCCGAATGGCTTACCATCGAAGAGAAACCGCATCTGCTCAAAGGACTGGCCTCAACGCCGTTCGACAGCGAAGGGGTACGTACCCAGGCGCGTGACATTATCAAAAATGGCGTGCTGCAAAACTGGTTGCTGACCAGCTATTCCGCGCGCAAACTCGGCCTGCAAAGCACCGGTCATGCGGGTGGCATCCACAACTGGCGCATTGCCGGTCAGGGCCACAGCTTTGACGATTTGCTAAAGCAGATGGGACGTGGCCTGGTGGTGACCGAGTTGATGGGGCAGGGCGTGAGCGCCATTACTGGCGACTACTCACGCGGTGCAGCCGGTTACTGGGTGGAGAACGGTGAAATCCAGTATCCGGTGAGCGAAATCACCATCGCCGGTAACCTGAAAGACATGTGGCGCAATATGGTCACCGTCGGCAACGATATTGAAACCCGCAGCAACATCCAGTGTGGATCGGTGCTGCTGCCGGAGATGAAAATCGCCGGGCAATAATGACATCGCTTCCTGAAGGCAGCCCGCAAGGCTGCCTTTTTTGTCAGTAAAATAAAAAGGAATAAACGATGCGTAAGCATGTGATTGCAATGTTGTCTCTGTCGTTGTTGTTCTCCAGTGCCAGCCTGTATGCGGCGGATCTGGAAAAAGATATGGATACCCTAAAAGATGGCCTGAGTACGGTGAAGAAAACCGATGATGCTCAGGAGATGCAAACCGCACTTGGCAAGATGCGCCAGGCGGCGGAAGATGCAAAGAAATCCACGCCGGAAAAACTGGAGGGGCAGCCTGCCGACAGCGCCCAGATCAAGGATTTCCACGCCGGACTTGATGCACTGATCGCCCAGATTGATGTGGTCGATCAACTGGCGAAAGCCAACAAACTGGACGAAGCCAAAACCGAAGCGAAGAAACTGGAAGATATTCGCAACGCCAACCATAAGAAATTCCGCTGACAGTCAGGCCAGCCATGCGGCTGGCCTTATTTCCCAGGTCATATCTGACTGCTTATCCGCCTTAAATCCATCATTCTGTGTAAAACGTGATGCGTTTTGCATTATTCGTGCATCCTGCGATCTGGCGCACAGTTGCCCGCGTGATTTCCACTTCGAGGTGGAAAAGATGCGTCTCCACAGGCAACAGCGAACAGCGTAATTTATTCTCAACGCGAATTAACTGTCATTGTCCGCTGTAAACAGGAGTAAACCAGGTGAGTAGTGAAGCTGTTCCGCTGAAACAAAGCACGCCGGAAGCGATTCAGGCGCTGGCGGATAACGTGATGATGCAGATTGCCGCGCTGTATGCCGCGAACCACATCGAACCAAATGCGGTGCAGCAGCAAATGCTGACCTCGCATGTGCGGGCGATGGCCTCGCGCTCCCTGACCGGTGAAGCCTTACCGGAAGTGGAAGCGGAGCTGTTTGAGGATATCTCGCCCGAGACCATGGCGCTGGCGCAGCAGGTGGTGGATCTGTTTGGCAATTTGCCACGCGAAGAGGCGTGGCTGTTGTCGGTACATATTGAAGTAGCGAAGTCTAATTAAGTCAGCAATCAGAGAGGAATTGAACATGGTAACGGTAGTCATTGGCGATCGTCTGGGTAAAGGACAAAAAGTAGCGGCAGGCGTGGAAAAAGCCGGTGGCCGTGCGGTGGTGGTGCCAGGTGTGGCCGCAGATATGAAGCTGGGCGATGTGATGAAGGCAGAGAATGCTGATTTCGGCATCTCCTTCTGCGGCAGCGGCGGCGCAGGGGCGATAACCGCGCAGAACAAGTATGGCTACAAATCGAAGCACGGTATGCGTTCGATTGAAGAAGGCGTCACGGCAATTAACGAAGGTGCCAATGTCCTTGGTTTTGGCTTTATGGATAAAGAAGAACTGGGGGAACGGCTGGTGCAGGCCTGGACAAAAAAATACGGCAGCTAAGCATGAAACAACAATTCGTGACTCAGGTAACGGTGCAGGGCAAAGGCGACAGCAAAGCCAAAGCCTTTGCGGATGCTCTGAGTAAAGTGCAGCAGCAGGTGCTGCGCACCACACAAAAAATTCTGCTGCGCATTGAACCCCAGGACGTCCGGGTGCTGCGCGCGCAGGAGCGCGTTAAGACAGAGAAATTTTTGTTCTTTTTCCTCGCGCGTGAGCGACGGAACTACAGCGTGGAGCTGGAGATAACCGTCAGCGTCACCGTGATCGATACCGAACAGGTGGAATTCACGGCGGCACCTTAACAACAGACGAAAAACAAAGGTAAACGCATGTTTTTAATTATTTTGTTTAAGTCGTTAATCATTGGCGGGTTGGTAGGGGTTGGCGTTGGGGCAGGTGCGGCGCGCATGTTCCATGCTCCTACCACACAGGGCATGGGCGCGTTCCGTACGCTGGGCGAGCTTAACTCCTGTGAGGGCGATCCGGCATCGCACTTCTCCTTTGGTCTCGGCTTTTTCTTTAACGCCTGGGCTTCATCCGTTGCAGCGGGTTCCTTCACCCAAGATGTTGATCATCGCATCCTGCCCAACTGGGGTGCGGCGGCTCTGATGGTGAAAAACCGCAACGTGGCCGAAACACTACACAACCCGAAGAAGATGGCGATTGCCTGCGGCATCATCGGCATGATCGTTGTCGCCTTCCTGAACAGCACCGCTTCTGCCGTTCCGGCGGCGTTGCAGGTCACCGCAGTCAAAGTGCTGGTACCTGCGGCTAACCTGCTGGTGAACACCGTCATGCCAGTGATTTTCTGGCTGGCAGCGATTGATGCCGGTAAAAAATCGGGCTTCTGGGCCACCATTTTCGGCGGTCTGGCGCAGTTGATTATGGGCAACGCCGTACCGGGTCTGGTGCTGGGTATCCTGATCGGTAAGGGTGTCGAGGAGAGCGGTTGGAATAAAGTCACCAAAGTGATGATGACCGCCATCGTGCTGCTGTTCGTGCTGAGCGGCTTCTTCCGCGGCTTCGACATGAAACTGCTGCAATCCTTCCAACTAGGCATTCCTGGCTGGCTGGACATGATCCACAACAGCCTCAGCGGCAAATAAGGAGCCATCAGCATGAACGAAAACAAAGGGTTCTGGTACGCCGACTGGTCTTTCCCGATTTTTGTCGGCCTGCTCTCAGCCGGGGTGTTTGCCGGTACGCATATGTACTACCTGTACGGCATTGGTGCTTTTAACGAAGTGGCGTTTGTCTCCATGCTGCGTTCCGGCATGGAAACCGGGGTCTACGGCGCGGTAGCGGCGTTCGGTGCCAGCTTTCTGTTCGCCCGTATCATCGAAGGTTCGCTGGTGGGGATTCTCGATATCGGCGGGGCGATTCAGACCGGCGTTGGTCTGGGGGTTCCGGCGTTGTTACTGGGCGCGGGCATTGTCTTCCCGGTCGCGAACTTCGCCGCATCGCTGGCGACGGGTCTGGTGATTGGCGTGGCGATTGGCTACCTCATCATCCTGGCGCGTAAGTTCACCATCAATCAGAGCGACTCCACCTACGGTGCCGACGTGATGATGGGCGCGGGTAACGCTTCGGGTCGCTTCCTGGGTCCATTGATCATCCTGTCGGCGATGACGGCTTCGATTCCCATTGGTCTTGGCTCGCTGGTGGGTTCGCTGCTGTTCTATCTGTGGAATAAGCCCATTACCGGCGGCGCGATTCTCGGTGCCATGGCGCTGGGTGCGATCTTCCCGGTTTCTCTCTAAGGAGGGGGTATGTTTGATGTTATTCTCCGTCGTGCGCGTCTGTGCGACGGACAATTGCTGGATATCGCGTGGCAGCACGGCAAAATCGCCGCGCTGGGCGCGGTGAGCGGCCAGGCTGCAAAGGAATACGACCTCGCCGGGCGCTTTTACGTCAGCGCCGGCTGGATCGACAGCCACGTTCATTGTTATCCCAAATCACCGATTTACCACGATGACGCCGATGCTATTGGCGTGGCGCAGGGTGTCACCACGGTAGTCGATGCCGGTAGCACTGGCGCTGATGATATTGACGATTTTTACCAACTGACGCGCCAGGTCACCACCGACGTTCGTGCGCTGATCAATATCGCCCGCACTGGCATTGTCACGCAGAACGAGCTGGCCGATATGACGCAGATCGACGGCGAGGCGGTGGTGCAGGCCATTCAGCGTCGCCCCGATTTTATCGTCGGCCTCAAAGCGCGTATGAGCAGCAGCGTGGTGGGTGAAAACGGCATCCAGCCGTTAGTTCGTGCCAAAGCCATTCAGCAGGCGGCCGGTAATCTGCCACTGATGGTGCATATCGGTAACAACCCGCCGGTACTGGAGGAGATCGCCGATCTGCTGAGCTGCGGTGACATCATCACCCACTGCTACAACGGCAAACCTAACCGGATCCTCACGCCGCAGGG
Source organism: Pantoea sp. X-Soil-TKNS-1211 (assembly GCF_059730495.1). Lineage (NCBI taxonomy): Bacteria > Pseudomonadati > Pseudomonadota > Gammaproteobacteria > Enterobacterales > Erwiniaceae > Pantoea > Pantoea sp. X-Soil-TKNS-1211. The sequence continues at coordinate 3,870,877 of NZ_AP035953.1, read as the reverse complement.
CGAGCTGAAAGCCGCGGTAAAAAACGCGATTTCGCGCGGTGTGCGACTGGATATCGGCCACGGCAGCGCCAGCTTCAGCTTTGAGGTGGCGCGTCAGGCGATTGCGCAGGGCATTCTGCCCGACACCATCAGCTCCGATATCTACTGCCGTAACCGTATCAATGGCCCGGTGCACAGCCTGGCGCATGTGATGTCGAAATTCTTCAGCATTGGCATGACATTGCCGCAGGTGATCGACTGCGTCACACGTAAAGCCGCTGAGGGTCTGCGGCTGAACAACAAAGGTTGCCTGGCGGTCGGTTACGACGCCGACCTGACCATTTTTACCGTCAAAGAGGAAGCCCGCCCGTTCGTCGATGCTGAAGGCGAACAGGTGCTGGGTGAGCAACATCTGGTGCCGCTGGCCGCCGTGGTGGCAGGTCAGTGGCATCTGACTGATGAAGGGAAAGCCAATCATGTCTTCGATTTATGAAAAATATGGCCTGAAGCAGGTCATCAACGCCTCTGGCCGCATGACCATTCTTGGCGTGTCAACACCGGCTGCGGATGTGGTGGATACCGTGAAATACGGCCTCAACCACTACTTTGAGATGAAAGATCTGGTAGATAAGACCGGTGCGTATATCGCCCAGCTGCTTGAGGTGGAAAACGCAGTGGTGGTCTCATGTGCCTCGGCGGGTATCGCCCAGAGCGTGGCGGCGGTTATCGTCAAAGATAACGCCTGGCTGCTGGAAAACCTGCACGCCGCCCCACTCAGTGTGCCGCACGATATCGTGGTGCCGAAAGGCCATAACGTCAATTTTGGCGCACCGGTTGGCACCATGGTGGCGCTGGGCGGTGGACGGCTGGTGGAAGCAGGCTACAGCAACGAATGTTCGCCAGAACAGCTGGCAGCGGCGATTACGCCGACCACCGCGGCGTTGCTGTACATCAAATCTCACCATTGCGTGCAGAAAAGCCACCTCAGCGTCGAACAGGCGGCGGTAGTGGCGCGTAAGCATGGCATCCCGTTGATTGTCGATGCCGCTGCGGAAGAAGATTTGCAGTGCTATTACCAGATGGGGGCTGACCTGGTGATCTACAGCGGGGCGAAAGCGATTGAAGGGCCAACCAGTGGGCTGGTGATTGGCCGCACCCACTATGTTGAGTGGGTAAAGCGCCAGAGCAACGGCATCGGTCGTGCGATGAAGGTGGGTAAAGAAGGCATTCTCGGTCTGACCCAGGCGATTGAAAACTATCTGTCGCAGGAAAAAACCACCGGCGCAGAGATGGTGGAAAAAATGACACCGTTTATCGCCAACCTCAACACCCTGAACGGCGTGAGCGCACGCGTAGTGTGGGATGCTGCCGGACGTGACATTGCGCGCGCCGAAATCAAGTTCGACGAAGCGCAAACCGGCTGGGCCACTGGCGAGCTGGTACAGGCGCTGAAAACCGGTACTATCGCCATCTACTTCCGTGGCTACAAAGCCAATGAAGGTATTATCGAGGCCGATGTACGCAGCGTCAGCGCTGATCAACTGCATACCATTTTTACCGCCATCCAGGCGCTGCTGAGCGGGGAGAAACGCGCATGACTCTGACACCAAAATTTTATCAGGGCCGTCTGTGCCTCAATGTGCTGGCGGGTTCAAAGCAGAACGCGCGTGATATCTGGGAAGCGGCGGACGGTTATGTGTTGGTCGGGGTGCTGTCGAAAAACTACGCCAGCACCGAGGCGGCGATTGCCGACATGCGCGAATATGCCGCGCTGATTGATAACGCGATTTCTGTCGGGCTGGGTGCCGGCGATCCCAATCAATCGGCGATGGTGAGTGAGATTGCGGCTGAGCTGCAACCGCAACACGTTAACCAGGTGTTCACTGGCGTCGCCACCAGCCGTGCGCTACTTGGCCAGCACGACACCGTGGTCAACGGTCTGATTTCCCCTACCGGTACGCCGGGCTTGGTCAAAATCTCCACCGGGCCGCTGAGTGCGCAGGGGCCGGATGCCATCGTGCCGATCGACAGCGCCATTCGCTTGTTGCAGGACATGGGCGGCAGCTCGGTGAAATATTTCCCGATGGGCGGGTTGAAAGCGGTGGCGGAGTATCGTGCGGTGGCGGAAGCCTGTGCGCGTCACAACTTCTGGCTGGAACCGACCGGTGGCATTGATCTCGACAATTTTGAAGAGATTGTTCGCATTGCGCTGGAGGCTGGCGTCAGTAAAGTGATTCCGCATATCTACAGCTCGATTATCGATAGCGCGACGGGTGACACCCGCATTGACGACGTGCGCCAGCTTTTGGCAACGTGCAAAAAGTTGTTGTAACAATTAAGTAACAGGTGAAGCCCGTGAGATTTCCCAACCAGCGTCTGGCCCAACTTTTCGCTGCGCTACAAAACGAAACGCTGCCACAGGATGAGCTGGCACGGCGTTTTTCCGTGTCGACACGCACGGTGCGCACCGATATCACGGCGCTCAATGCGCTGCTGGCGCAGCATGGCGCACAGTTTGTGCTGGCGCGTGGCGAGGGTTATCAACTGAAGGTGGAGGACGCGCTGCGTTTTGGGCAACTCCAGGCACAGACCTCAGCACCGCTGCGCGTGCCTCGCACCTCACAGGACCGGGTGCGTTATCTGCTCAGCCGCTTTCTCACCTCTGCCTATTCGCTCAAGCTGGAAGATCTGTCGGAAGAGTGGTTTGTCAGCCGCGCTACCCTGCAAGGCGATATGGCCGAAGTGCGTGAATGGTTCGGGCGCTATCACCTGAATATCGAAACCAAACCGCGTTACGGTATGAAGCTGTTCGGCAGTGAAGCGGCGATTCGCACCTGCCTGACTGATTTGTTGTGGCAAATCGATCAGGAAATGCCCGATAGCCCGCTGTTGACGGTGGAAACGTTACACAGCGGGATGCTGGAGCAGCTGCAACCGCTGCTCCAGCAATGTTTCTCGCATCACGCCATTCGCCTCAGTGATGAAGCTGAGCGTTATCTGCAAATCTATTGCGCGGTGGCGGTAAGGCGCATCAGCGAAGGTTTCCCACTCAACGATCCTGGCGCGGAAGATGTGGGCGAGGAGGTACGTGAAGCCGCACATCAACTGGTTAACCTGATGCGGCCGCTGGTGGGCAAACCGATTTCTCAGGCGGAAGAGAATTGGTTGCGCGTCAACATTGCTGCCCGCCAGATTCAGGCGCTGGCTCCCAGCACTATCAATGCTGATGACGCGGATGCACTGGTGGATTACCTGCTGAATTACATCAACACCCACTACAACTACCGTCTGCAACAAGATGAGCAACTGCGCGCCGATCTGCTCACCCATATCAAAACCATGATTACCCGCGTGCGTTATCAGATCCATATCCCTAACCCGCTGCTGAGCAATATCAAGCAGCATTACCCGATGGCCTACGACATGACATTGGCGGCGGTCACCAGCTGGGGGAAATATACGCCTTACACCATCAGCGAAAACGAAATCGGTTTTCTGGTGCTGCATGTTGGCGTTGGACTGGAGCGTCATTACGACGTGGGTTATCAGCGCCACCCACAGGTGCTGCTGGTGTGCGACAGCGGCAATTCTACGTTACGTATGATTGAGGCGATGCTGCTGCGTAAGTATCCCCAATTACAGGTGACGGGACGCCTGTCGCAGCGTGAGTATGAGACGCTTGAAGTTATTGATGAAGATTTTGTTATATCTACCGCTCGATTGCGCGAGAAAAACAGCCCGGTGGTGGTGATGTCGCCATTTCCAACGGAATTCCAGTTGGAGCAACTCGGCAAGCTGGTGCTGGTGGATCGTACCCGGCCTTATATGCTGGAAAAATACTTCGATGCGCAGCATTTTCTGGTGGTGGACCAGCCGATGACGCAATCGGCACTGTTCCGCCAGCTGTGCGACCAGCTACAGCTTGAAGGCTATGTGGAAGCGGATTTTTATCCGTCGGTTGAGGAACGCGAAGCGATTGTCAGCACCATGCTGGGTGAAGGCATTGCGCTGCCGCACTCGCTGGGTCTGCTGGCGAAGAAAACCGTGGTCTACACCGTATTGGCCCCACAGGGTATCAGTTGGGGCGATGAAACCGCGTCGGTGATTTTCCTGCTGGCGATCAGCAAAAGTGAATATGAAGAGGCGATGGCAATTTATGACCTGTTCGTCACCTTCCTGCGCGAACGCGCAACCACCCGACTGCGCGACTGCGGTGATTTCACCAGCTTCAAAGCGGTGGCGATGGATTGTCTCAGTCGCCTGTAACGGTGCCCAATACGCATTGCACCCATTCGTAGCGGCGCGATTTATCGTGCGTTTTTTCCATCGCAAAGGTCAAAAGAGCGCGATAAATCGCGCCGCTACGGAAGAGTTAATCAGCTTCGCTGATTAACCTTTCTTCGCCAGCAAACGAGGGATTTCACGCAGGCACCAGGCTTTAGCTTCCCCCATGCTGTCGCGTCGCCACGCCATGATGATATCCACCTCACGAGTATATTCCGCACTCACTACACGCAGACGTCCTTCAGCAATATCCTGCTCCACCAGGGAATAGGGCATGGTCGCCACGCCAAGACCGGCCAGCAGCGCTTTGCGTTTGTCTTCCATGCTACTCACCGTCAGACGCTGTTGCTTATCCAGCAGTTGCACGGTGAGTACCGGGCGCTCGCGGGCCGTATCAGCCACGGCAATACCACGATACTTCACGCGTGTCACTTCAGACTGTGGCTCAGCTTCCTGATGAATCGGATGGTCCGGGCTGGCGACATACACGCTCATCATGCTGTACAGCTTGCGGGTGTTGATTTCGGTTGAGGCGCGGAAATGCATATCCGGCGCAATCACAATATCGGCACGCCCCTGCTCCAGCCGCTCCCAGGCTCCGGCCAGCACTTCGGTCACCAGGGAAATCTGGGTATTGGCTTTGTCCGCCAGTTTGGTCACCAGCGGGAACAGGTGTTCGGTCGGCACCAGCGCCTCAGTGACGATGGTGAGATGGGTTTCCCAGCCGCGAGCCAGTGCTTCGGCGTCGGTGGTGAGTTTGTCGGCGGCCTCCAGCAACACGCGCCCACGCTCCAGCAGCATGCGGCCCACGTTGGTGAATTTGGTGCGGTGACCGGAGCGGTCAAACAGCACCACATCCAGCTCCTCTTCCAGCTTCTGCATGGTGTAGCTCAATGCGGAAGGTACACGTCCCAGCTCGTCGGCCGCAGCCGCAAAGCTGCCGCGCCGGTCAATAGCATCCATCACACGTAAAGCTTCAAGGGTTAACGCGCGCTCTTTTGCCATGCCGATTCTCTGTCAGGAAATTTGAACATGCCAGGCAGATTAACTGGCTAACAATCCGGCGTCCAGCCTTTTACCATAATCCTATAAAGCCTGCGGCCGAATTATCCCGCAGAGCGTCGGAGGACTATCATGATGACAACCCGCTGCGCGTCAGCATGTGGCCAGGCCGATTTCGGTTGGTTGCAGGCGCGTTACAGCTTCTCATTTGGCCACTATTTTGACCCAAAACTGATGGGCTATGCCTCGTTGCGCGTGCTCAATCAGGAAGTACTGGCACCCGGTGCCGCCTTCCAGCCACGTACCTATCCGCAGGTTGATGTGCTCAACCTGGTGCTACAGGGCGAGGCGGAGTACCGCGATAGCGAGGGCAACCATATCATCGCGCGTGCTGGTGAAGCGCTGCTGTTGTCGGCACGCCAGGGGGTGAACTACAGCGAAATCAATCTCAGCAAAGATCAACCGCTAACCCGTATGCAACTGTGGCTGTCGGCTTGCCCGGAGCGCGAGAACCCGTTGTTACAGAAAATGACACTGCCCGCGCAGACGTCTTTTCTGTTGGCCTCACCAGACGGTGCGGAAGGCAGTTTGCAACTGCGTCAGCAGGTGTGGATTCATCAGGTGACACTGGCACCCGGTGAGCAGCACAGCGTGAAGCTGAACGGTCCACGTGCCTATCTGCAATCGATTCACGGATCGCTGGACGTGCAGGCGAGCAGTGCGCATCAGGAAAAATTGAGCTGCGGCGATGGGGCGTTTCTGGCCGAAGAACAGCAAATTACGTTGCAGGCGAAAACGCCGTTACGTGCGCTGGTGATTGATATTCCGGTGTGAAAAAGGGCGGCGGAGCCGCCCTGAAGGTTTATTTCAGAATGGTAAAGGCGGTAGTGACGTGCTTCACGCCGCTCACCCGACTGGCAAGATCTGCCGCCGCAGTCGCTTCCTGTTGGGTGACCAGACCCAGCAGGAACACTTCGCCGTTTTCGGTGGTGACTTTCACGTTCGACGATTTCACCTGATCACTGCCCAGCAGTTGTGAGCGGATTTTGGTGGTGATCCAGGTGTCGGTGGAGGATGTTCCGAGGCTGACTTTCTGGCCGGTACGGATTTCGTTGTACACTTCAGTCGCGCCATCGACGCCCATCGCGATCTGTTTCGCACGGTTGGCGAGGTCCGGGGACGGTGACTGGCCGGTCAGCAGCACTTTGCCCTGATAGGCGGTCACCACGACGCGCGCCTGGTTTTTGATCTGTTCATCTTTTGCCAGCGCGTTGCTAACGCGCAACTCCAGCGTACCATCATCCACCTGGGTGCCCACAGTACGGGGGTCGGTGGCGGTTTTGGTGGCTACTGCGGCACCGCCTGCGACGACAGCAACGCAGCCCTGCAACATCATGGCGGTGAAAAGAATGGCGATAGCGTTCAATGCTTTCATCTTAGCTCCTTCAGTCATTCCTGGTGGGGGAACAAGGTGTTATCGATCAAATCGCACAGGCAGTTCAGCGTCAGCATATGCATCTCCTGAATACGCGCACTGCGATGTGACGGAATGCGAATTTCCACATCGTGTGGGCCGAGCAGGCCAGCCAGCTCACCGCCGTCGTAGCCGGTCAGCGCCACGATGGTCATATCGCGTGTAACCGCAGCTTCAACCGCTTTGATAATGTCGCGGGTGTTGCCACGGGTGGAAATGGCCAGTAGAACATCACCGGCCTGACCAAGCGCTCGCACCTGCTTGGCATAAATTTCATCGTGCAACCGATCGTTACCAATGGCCGTCAGCATCACGTTGTCGGCACTGAGCGCCAGCGCAGGCAGGCTGGGACGCTCGGTCTCAAAGCGATTAATCATGCTGGCGGCAAAATGCTGGGCATTAGCCGCTGACGCGCCATTACCACAGCTGAGAATTTTGTTACCGCTCAACAGCGACTGCACCAGCGTCATGGCAGCACGGGAAATGGCATCCGGCAGCGCCTCAGCGGCCGCGATTTGAGTCTGAATACTTTCGGTAAAACACGCTTTAATTCTGTCCTGCACAAGACCACCTGGTTCTACACATCGGCATGAAAGGCATCGGGCAGCCACTCCAGCTCGCGCCCGGTAATGGCTATGATGTCAAAGCGGCAATTTACCGTGTCAAAACTGCCGTTACGTCCCAGCAGCCATAGCGCTGCGGTACGGAGTAGCTTTTGTTGTTTCTGACGCGTCACGCTGGCGGCCGCACCGCCAAAACGCGCATCGCGCCGATAGCGCACTTCAACAAATACCCAGCAATCGCCATCCTGCATGATGAGGTCAATCTCACCGCTGCGACAGCGAACATTGCTGGCAATCCATCGCAGCCCGGCGCGCTCCAGATAGCGGCGCGCCTGCTGCTCTTGCTCAGCGCCAATGCGCTGGCGGTTTACTGTACCGGAACGATTTGTCCCTGACGATACTGGTTCCATGCCAACTTCCTGTTGATCACGCAATCCGGGGTGGCGCTCAGCTTGCCGGTATTGCCATCAATGGCAAAGCCAGGAACCTGACGCATCTGGTTAAAGTGGTTCGCCAGCGTCCAGGCATCAATGCCCATCGCGTACAGGCGGACCAGCGAATAATCGTTATTAAACGATTTTGCTGCTTGCTGCATCAGTGCCGGGTTGCTACCGGAGAGCAGCGGAATATCGCTGAATTGCAGGCCATCCATCTCCAGACGGAAGTCCGGGCCGGCACCCGCCTGGAAGCTACGTGAGCTGGCGTACAACGCGATATTGCTACGGCTGCTGGTACGCATCGCAATCATTGGCTTAATCAGCTGTAGCTCATCCTGGCTGGCGACGATATACACCGCATCGAGGCTCCCGCCGCTGGTATCGGCCACCGGTGCGCTGGTCTGCGGTGCCGGGATGTTCAATCCGGCAATCGACACACCCTGCGGCTGTGCCGGTTCCACTATCAGCGGCGTGCCGCTTAAGTTAATGCCTGCACCACTGTTGATGCCTTGTTTCAGCTCGCTGACGGAACCAAAACGTTGCTGCAACACGGTCGAACCACCCAGCGTCTGCCACTCTTGCGCAAAGGCTTTCCCAACACGATCACCATAGCTGTTACGTGGCAACAGCAGCAATGGCTGGCGCTTGCCCTGGTCCCACATATGGTGAGCGGCATCACGCGCTTCGTCTTCAGGAGAAAGCGCAAAGTAACAAAGATTCGGATGGTTCTGGATCTGTTCCGGCTCGTTCAACGCTAACACGTTGAGCGGTGAGTTGCTGTTGGCGACGGTCTCTACATCACTTTTCAGCAGCGGACCGACCACGATAGTCGCGCCATCCTGCTGTGCTTGCTGCATCACCTGCTGAATCGGCTGGCTGCTGGTGTCATACACCTTGACCTGAGCGTTGCTGTCGCCTGCGCTGGCTGCCGGGACAGGTGCAGCAGCCGGCTGCGGCTGGGCGCTTTGATCCGGGGTGATGGCCGCCGCAGCCGGGCTGACCACGGTATTGGCGGTTGCATCTGGCGTTGCAGCGGCTGGTTGTGGTTGCTGGGCGTTGGCATCAGCACTGGCCGGTGTCGCTGTCGGCTGTGGTGCGGCTGCCGGGGCCGTTAACACACCATTCTTCGCATCGTTAAAGCCTTTCTGGATAGCATTGGCGAAAATCTGCGCCTGGCCATTCAGTGGCAGCAGCAACGCGATGGTGCTGGTAGAGGCTTTGCTGAAGTTCTGCACCTGGCTCAGGGCGGTCGGCAGGGTTTTGGCACCGGGATTGAGCGGATAGCGGGTTTGCCAATCTTTGATGGCGGCTTTCAGCATTTCCGGGTCCTGGCTGTTGGTATGCCAGGTGTTGAGCAGATCCAGCCAGCCCTGCAAGGTATTCTCGTCGGCATTGATCACCAGGCTGTTCAACTGATCTTTGGTCATCTGCGTCAGCGCCTGCCAGGTGGCGTCAATATTGCTCTGGTGATCGGCCGCTTTCAGCAGCGGTTCCTGAGCGATATAGGCGCGCAGCAGTGCCAGCGAAGGGCGATTCTGGGCGGCAGCGATTTGCAGACCGTAATAGCGAACCTGCTGATCCTGCGACAGGCCGTCAGTTTTCACCTGGCTCAACAGCTGCTGTGCACCATTAAAATCCTGCTGACCAATCTGCATCTGCGCACGCAGCAACTGCAATTCCTGCTGCTGCACATCAGAGAGCTGCTGCGGCAATTGTTTGATCTGATCGCTGGCCTGTGGATACTTTCCTTCCTTCAACAAGGCACGGATGGCAAGTAATTGCCAGTCGGTCTTGCTATCATCGCTGCTTTGTTGCACCTGTTGCAGGTAATAGTCAGACTGGGCCGTGATCGGTCCCTGAACATTGACGGTGGACGTTTGCTGTGGTCCCTGACCGCTACAGGCGGCTAAAATTAGCCCAGCGAGAAGTACAGGTACAAAGCGTCCTGCTTTACGACGTAAGACTTTTGAAGGAAGCATACTGTATCCAGTGATGTTTTTTTCTAGATGCTCAATATTAAATCGGCAATTCGGATGAAACAATGAAACAACTCGATCGGGCAGACATTTCTGCCAGCACGCTCTATATCGTTCCTACCCCGATCGGTAACCTGGGTGATATTACGCAGCGTGCGTTAACGGTGCTTGCGAGCGTCGATCTGGTCGCTGCGGAAGATACACGTCATACCGGGCTGTTGCTACAACATTTCGCCATCAATGCGCGACTGTTCGCACTTCACGACCACAATGAGCAGCAGAAGGCCGAAGTGCTGTTGGCCAAATTGCAGGAAGGCCAAAGCATTGCGCTGGTTTCTGATGCCGGAACGCCGTTAATCAACGATCCCGGTTATCATCTGGTGCGTCGCTGCCGTGAAGCAGGTATCCGCGTGGTGCCTTTACCGGGCGCCTGCGCGGCGATTACAGCATTAAGCGCAGCGGGATTACCGTCCGATCGTTTCTGTTACGAAGGGTTTCTGCCCGCGAAAACTAAGGCACGCTGCGATGCTTTGCGTGCGGTGGCGCAGGAGCCACGCACCCTGATCTTCTACGAATCGACCCATCGTTTAATTGATAGCTTACAGGATATGGTGAGCGAGCTGGGTGCTGATCGTTATGTGGTGCTGGCGCGTGAAATCACCAAAACCTGGGAATCGTTACACGGTGCGCCGGTGGCCGAGCTGCTGGCATGGGTGCTGGAAGATGAAAATCGCCGCAAAGGTGAGATGGTGCTGGTGGTGGAAGGCCATAAGGCTGATGAAGAAGCCTTACCTGCTGATGCCCTGCGTACTCTGGCTCTGTTGCAGCAGGAGCTGCCATTGAAGAAAGCGGCGGCGCTGACGGCGGAAATTCACGGTGTGAAGAAGAACGCGTTGTATCGCTACGCACTCGATCAGCAAGAGGCGTGACAAATGACGACGGATCGCCTATTATCCCGCGCCGAAGCTGACCAGACAGTCGCCGCTTTGTCGTCGTCCCTCTTCGGGGGGAGACGGGCAGAGGGGAGGAAAGTCCGGGCTCCATAGGGCAGGGTGCCAGGTAACGCCTGGGGGGCGCAAGCCTACGACCAGTGCAACAGAGAGCAAACCGCCGATGGCCCAGTAATGGGATCAGGTAAGGGTGAAAGGGTGCGGTAAGAGCGCACCGCGCGGCTGGTAACAGTTCGCGGCACGGTAAACTCCACCCGGAGCAAGGCCAAATAGGGGTTCACAAGGTACGGCCCGTACTGAACCCGGGTAGGCTGCTTGAGCCAGTGAGCGATTGCTGGCCTAGATGAATGACTGTCCACGACAGAACCCGGCTTATCGGTCAGTTTCGACTTTTTAACGCAAAAACCCCGCTTCGGCGGGTTTTTTGTTTTTGTACGAAATGAATGACTGCCCACTCCTCTTTCTATGAAAAGAACGCGGCTTATCGGTCAGTTTCGACGTTTTTAACGTAAAGACCCCGCTTCGGCGGGGTTTTTGTTTTTGTAGGAAATGAATGACTGCCCACTCCTCTTTCTATGAAAAGAACGCGGCTTATCGGTCAGTTTCGACTTTTTAACGCAAAGACCCCGCTTCGGCGGGGTTTTTGTTTTTGAGAATGCAATGAACCGTAGCGGCGCGATTTATCGCGCGGATTTTTCCGACACCGCGCACGGAGTGGCGCGCGATAAATCGCGCCGCTATGAATGCATGTCATCATCCCCGTCCGTGCGGTTCATCCCAGTTAAATGCTGGTCCGAGAGAAATCACCCCGCTTGGGTTGATGGTTTTGTGGCTGCAATAATAGTGATGACGGATATGTGGCAGATTGACTGTATCGGCAATTCCCGGCATCTGGTAAATATCGCGCAGAAAGCCGCTGAGGTTGCGATAATCGCTAATCCGGTGGCGATCGCACTTGAAATGTGTGACATACACCGGATCAAAACGTACCAGCGTGGTCCACAGGCGCAAATCCGCTTCGGTTAAATGATTGCCGGTGAGGTAGCGATGCTGACCGAGAATCTGCTCCAGACGTGCCAGCGAATGGAACAGTGCCGTCACCGATTCATCATAAGCTGCCTGCGAAGTGGCGAAGCCCGATTTATACACGCCATTATTTACCGTGTCGTAAATCCAGCCATTCAACTCATCAATCTGTGGTCGTAGTGCCTCGGGATAATAATCGCCAGCACGAGCGCCCTGGGCATCAAACGCGCTATTCAACATACGGATGATATCGGCAGATTCATTGCTGACAATGGTGTGTTGCTGTTTGTCCCACAGCACAGGCACGGTAACGCGGCCGCTGTAATGCGGGTCGGCATGCAGATAGAGTTGATACAGATATTCGTTCTGATACAACGAATCACCGGTGGCGTCAGGGAAATCGTTGTCGAAGGTCCAGCCATTTTCCAGCATCAGCGGATGCACCACCGACACGGATATCATCTCTTCCAACCCCTTCAGCTTGCGCATCAGCAGGGTGCGATGCGCCCACGGGCAGGCGAGCGAAACGTACAAATGATAGCGGTCGCGTTCGGCGGCAAAACCCGCCTTCCCGGTGGGGCCTGCGCTGCCATCGGCGGTAACCCAGTTACGCCACACCGCTTCTGTGCGTTTGAAGCGGCCACCGGTTGACTTCGTATCGTACCAGGTGTCATGCCAGACACCGTCAATCAGTTGTCCCATAAGCCCTCCATAAAAAAATGGGGCGAGGAATATCCTCGCCCCTTTTCAGTATACGCTGCTTGTGTGCTTAGCGTGCGGCTGCTGTCTGGAAACGCTGACGAATCACGCGGTCGATGCTGTAAGCACCCGGGCCCACCAGACCCAGCACCAGGAAACCACCTGCGATTGACAGGTTTTTCATAAACATCAGCTGGTTAACACCTTCCGCAAAGTTACTGTGGAACAGAAACGCCGTCAGAATGGTGAAGCCAGCGGTAAACAGCGCGGTGAAACGGGTCAGGAAACCGAACAGAATCGCCAGACCGCCACCCAGTTCCAACAGAATCACCAGCGGCAGCAGGAAGCCAGGGACACCCATGGCCTGCATATACTGTGCGGTGCCAGAATAACCGGTCAGTTTGCCCCAGCCAGCGGTGATAAACAGGATAGTCATCAGAATGCGTGCCAGTAACAGGCCAGAATCTTCGAATTTTTTCATCATCTACTCCAACAAGGTTTTTATTGCAGGTTGCTGGCCTGCGGCAATGTATCCCGTCGAATCGCGTCTGCGGATTCATTGGGCTGATGGCTAGAGATGATAATCGCGGGTTGGAAAGGTTGTAAGCGAGATAATCTGTCGATGTTGTTCAGGAATTCTGATGAAGGAAAAAACGGACCTGAAAAAGGTCCGTTGATAGAAGGCGTTAGCTTAACGTGGCGGCATCGCTGATTTGATCATGCGCCAGGTGCTCCACAGGCCAAAGCCGCGTTTTGCCCAGCGCAACAGCCGATTAGGGCTGCGAATTGACCATATTGCCAGCGCGCTGCTACCAATCGCCAGATAGCGTCGCAGGCTGAGGAAGGTGAGCCAACCGCGGTCATAATGCACCGTGCTTTCCAGCCAGTCACGCCGGGCAGCGCTGAGATCCAGCCGCTGCTGCTGCACCTGATTAAGCAATGCGTGGATGCGTGCTTCGCGCTCGCGGCGGCTCATGAGCGATGTTCCTCCAGCAATTCGCGATCGGTTTCCAGCTCTTTCCGCGTGTGACGCAGCAGCGTGGACTGGCGGGATTTGCGCAGTGTCCAGACACCAAAAATCAACGCCAGCAGGAACAGGACGGCAGTGGTAATCGCAATCGCCATCAGCCGATATTGCGCATCCACCGCCCAGATGATCAGCACCATCAGGCTCATTAACCCGAAAGCGGTAAACAGCATGGTCAGCCCCACCATCATCAGCATTTGAATCAGGTTGGCTTTTTCCTCTTCCAGTTCCACCACTGCCAGCCGGATGCGTGTCTCAACGATACTGACCAGCGCGGTAACAATACGTTGACCAATGTTGATGACCCCTTTGCCTGGGCCGTGGCTTTGCTGACTGTCACTCATCATTAACGCCGTGAAAGCAGAATGCCGATGACCACACCCACTGCGGCACCAATACCGACGCCGTGCCACGGATTTTCACGCACGTAGTCATCGGCTTTGTGGGCGGCTTCGCGAGTGGATTGCGCCAGGCGTTCACCGGATTCGCCCAGACGTTCACGCGAGGTGTCGAGCGCCTCACGCGCTTTCTGACGCAGTTTATCCAGCTCGGTTTTCGATTTATCACCCGTGCTGCTCAGTACCTCTTCCAGGGTATCTGCCAGGTTTTTCAGTTCTGCACGCAAATGTTCTGATGTTGTGTCTTTAGCCATGAAAATCTCCTTTTATGCCCGTCATACTTCAGGCTACAGGTACGTTGGCTGCGCTCATATTCCTCAGTCACTTACTTGAGTAAGCTCCTGAAGTCTATGAGCTTGCCGCCTTCCTGTAACCTGAATTATTTAGGGCATATAACAGTAAGTCCGATTAATAGCGCTCAGCCTCGAGTTGTTTCAGTTCGTGGCGCGCTTCTTCCAGCTTGCGCTCGCGTTTAGCGATCTTCTCTTTGTCATTACCTTCCTGGCGTTCTTCTTTCAACTCACGCTCACGTTCGGCCACATCATGCTTTTGCGCTTCAATACGCTCGTGATGCGCGGCTTTCAGTTTTGCATCGGTACAACTGGCGCGCACCTCGGTCAGCGCACGCTCCAGTCCGTTTACCCGGCGCTGGTTATCATGCTGCTTTGCCATACCAATTTCGTGCTGAATGTCCTGCTCCTTCTGCTGACACAGTGATTCTGCTGCCAGAAGTGAGCCGGAGAGGGAGAAGAGAACAGCACCCAGGAGTAATCGACGTTTCATCAGGTAAAACCTTCCTTTGTGAATGACCTGCCGCAAACCGGGCAGGAGAGGCTTCCCAGCTTGTCTTGTGCTCGCGCTACCTTTAAGCATAGACAGCGGATGAAAAAATTCAAAGAAGACGCGGGGATAGCGAGGAGTAACGGTTGCCTGGGGGAGTAAGCAGGCAACCTGATTTAGCTGTAAATCGAACGGTTAGCGTCCTGATTCTGTTGTGATGCCTGATGGCCCGCTGCCACCACAAACCCCTGTGGCAACAAGCGACGCAGGACTTTCTGCGCAGCCAGACTTTGTTCTTCGTTTTCGAAGTGAATGACTAATGCATCACCAGAAGGGGTGATGCTCTTGATGCGCACACCCTGGGCAGAGAGCTGTTGATAAAGATAGAAGCCATCAGGTAGCGGGGTGCCACTGTTGGCAACGCGAATCTGCACCACCGTTTCATGGCTCAGCAGCGCAGGGGTAAAGCTGACGGCAACGAGGGCCAGCGCACCACCTAACAACCAGGGCAGCAGACGTCTGGGGATACGGGTCAGAATGTTCATCACTGTGATTTCCCGTTCTGATCAGACTGACGCTTACGCCACAGCACTACCAGCGAACCGACAAGCCCAAATACCAGCAACACCAGTGGCAACATCATCAGGCAGAACATCAGTTCGTCTTCATAGCGACGGAAAATGGGGGTTTTGCCGAGTGCGAAGCCGAGCACGGTAAGGATCACCACCCACAGCAAGCCGCTCACCCAGTTAAAGAACTGGAAACGCGCGTTGCTGAGGCCAGACAAGCCAGCAATGGTCGGCAGCAGGGTGCGAACAAACGCGATAAAGCGGCCAATCAGCAGGGCGGAGAGTCCATGACGGTGGAACAGGCTATGCGCGCGTTGGTGATATTGCGCGGGCAGATGGGAAAGCCATTTTTGTACGGTGGGGGTATTTCCCAGCCAACGTCCCTGAATGTAGCTGACCCAGCAACCGAGGCTGGCACCGGTGGTGAGCACCAGAATGGTGAGAGGGAAGTTCATGGTGCCTTTGGAAATCAACACGCCCACCAGAATCAGCAAACTGTCACCGGGCAGAAATGCTGCGGGCAGCAGGCCATTCTCCAGGAACAGAATCATGAACAGCACGCCATAAATGGCCCACACCAGTGTCGGGTCGGAGAGAGTTTCAAAATCCTGCTGCCATAAGGCATGCAGCAATGCCTGCAAAATATCCATCAATCGGTCCTGAACATCATTGTTAAACGTGCCCGAAGGGCTGGAGCACTAGCTGGCAGTTTGGTTATGCATTTTAGGAGCGCAGCTAAGCCGGATTTTCCGGATCCTTCCAGAATTGATTGTTAAATCAGCAACTTTTTAATGCCCTGTCGCAAAGGGTAAGAAAAGGGCGATAACTGTAACAAAAATCATGGATCTGAGACAGTAGAAAGTTCCCGCAAGAGAGGAGTTTTACCTTTAGATGCAACTGGTCAAAAGGAGCTTTACATGAGCTGACACTATTGCAGATTAACTGACTTTCCTGACTGAAAAATCAGCAAAATTAGCGGGAATTATCAGTAGCTTCCGGCAGGATGACCGGGTTTTCAGCAAACATGTAACGATCAACATTAAACTCAAAATCGTCTGCGGTGGCGTTAAATAACATCTGTTTAGTATTTTCCAGATGCTGCCACATAGCCAGCTTACTGGCGGCGGGATCTTTGCGGATAAGTGCTTTCAAAATCTGATCGTGATCGTCACACCAGCTGAGGATATTGCGCTGATCAATATGTTCATGCAATTTCAGCCAGTAGGGATTGTGCAGGCGATGTAGCCACATCTTTTCGACAATCGCGGCTAAGGCGCTGTTTTGCGTCGATTGCGCAATGCGCACATGGAACTGCATGTCCCACTCTGAATCACGGAAATGGTCTTCCTGACGGGCTTTTTCCTGAATCGCCATCAGCGCCATAATGTCCTGACGCGTCACCTGGGTCGCGGCGAACTCCGCCACGTTGCTCTCAATCAGCTGACGCGCCTGCAACAGTTCAAACGGGCCAAAACTGGCGAATTCCAACTGGCTGGAGGTCACGATACGATTTTGCTGTTGGCTGGCAATGACGTGAATGCCGGAACCTTTACGCACCTCCACGTAGCCTTCGACTTCCAGCATGATAATCGCTTCACGTACTACGGTGCGGCTGACCTGCATCTCCTCGGCGATTAAACGCTCGGCAGGGAGTTTATCACCCACCGGGTATTCACCGGCTTCAATGCGGCGTTTCAGCTCGCTGGCCAGCTGTTGATAAAGGCGTCGGGATTCGGTCAGGTCCATTGCGCGGTTCCGCTATGCAGGTAAACGAGGAGTTGTTATACCACTTCAGGCGGGCGGAAGAAATGGGCTGGCTCACACCAGCCCGAAGAGATTAACTGCGGGCGACCACCGTTTGTACTGGCGGCGCGCTTTCCAGCTCGGAAACCGGTTTATTTTTCAGCACGCTCCAGATAACAACTGCACCAATCAGGTCAAACACCGCCAGGGCGGCAAACAGCGGGCTAAAGCCAAGGGTATCAGCCAGTGCACCCACCACCAGCGCGAACAGGGTACTGGCGGTCCAGGCTGCCATGCCGGTCAGGCCGTTCGCGGTTGCCACTTCATTACGACCAAAGACATCTGATGACAAGGTGATCAGCGCGCCAGATAAGGCCTGATGCGCAAAACCGCCGATACACAGCAGACCAATCGCCACATACGGGCTGGTAAACAGGCCAATGGTACCGGGGCCGATCATCAGCACTGCGCCCATCGTCACCACCAACTTACGTGAGACGATCAGATTGACGCCGAACCAGCGTTGAAACAGCGGCGGCAGATACCCACCCAGAATGCAGCCAAAGTCGGCAAACAGCATTGGCATCCAGGCAAACAGCGCAATCTCCTTCAGATTGAAGCCATACACCTTAAACATAAACAGCGGAATCCACGCGTTGAAGGTGCCCCAGGCTGGTTCGGCAAGAAAACGTGGTAGCGCGATGCCCCAGAACTGACGATTACGCAGGATCTGACTGACCGACATTTTGCTGCTGTTGCCGGTTTGATGCTGCACTTCCTGGCCGGCAATGATGTAGTGACGTTCTTCTTCGCTCAGCTTGGTTTGCTGCTTAGGATGTTTATAAAACACCAGCCAGCACAACGCCCAGATCATGCTTAAGATACCGGTGATGATAAACGCCATCTGCCAGCTGTGTGCCACGATAGCCCATACCACCAGGGGGGGAGCCAGCATTGCGCCAATTGATGAACCCACGTTGAAATAGCCCACCGCGACGGATCGCTCTTTCGCCGGGAACCACTCGCTGCTGGCTTTTAATCCCGCCGGTATCATCGCCGCTTCGGCGGCACCGACCGCACCACGTGCCAGCGCAAACCCGCCCCAACTCCCTGCCAACGCGGTAGCGGCGCAGAAGATAGCCCAGAGTATCGCAAACACCGCATAGCCGACCTTCGTGCCCAGCATATCCAGCACATAACCGGCGACCGGCTGCATCACGGTATAACAGGCCGAATACGCGGCGACGATATATGAATATTGCTGGGTGCTGATGTGAAGCTGGATTGCCAGCGTGGGTGCTGCTACGGCAATGGTATTACGCGTCAGGTAACCGAGGACGGTGCCCATGGTCACCAGTCCAATCATGTACCAGCGTAGCCCTTTGATCTTACGCATCATTAACCTCTTCCAGTTTGTCGTTGCGGCGTTGCCGCTGTTGTTATCTGGAGCGGGACTGCACGTGAGACAGCTCTCTTCACGCCCGCTGGCGCTAAAAGCGCGCCTTTATTTCCTTGCCTGTGCCATCGGTGTGGCATCAATGGAGCGAGAGGTTAACTTGTTATACAACTTTAAAAGTTGAGAGCCATCACAAAAACCCTTCAAGGGGTGTGTGATACTGTTCCTCGACGTAATAACAGCAGGTTAGCGGTATTTCTGCGGCTTTTTTATCCATATCCACATCAAAGATCTGTCATTAATGTGAGGTTCGTCGCAAAGAATTCCGCCGTTTATCAAAATTGGTATGATAACTTTGTGTCATTAGCCAACAGGCTACAAAAATGAGGAAGCAGGTATGTCGCGTTTTATGAGTGAGGATTTTTTACTGGAAAGCGAATTTGCGCGTCGTCTTTATCATGACTACGCCAAAGACCAACCGATTTTCGATTATCACTGTCACCTGCCACCACAGCAGATTGCCGAAAATTATCGCTTTACCAACCTCTATGACATCTGGCTGAAAGGCGATCACTACAAATGGCGAGCGATGCGCGCCAATGGCGTGCCGGAAGCGCTTTGTACCGGCAACGCCACTGACCGTGAAAAATTTAACGCCTGGGCGCTTACCGTGCCGCACACCATTGGTAACCCGTTGTATCACTGGACACATCTCGAATTGCGCCGCCCGTTCGGCATTACCGATGTGCTGCTGTCTGACAAAACGGCAGATGCTATCTGGGATCGCTGCAATGCTTTGTTGGCGCAGGATGCCTTCACCGCACGTGGCATCATGCAGCAGATGAAGGTGAAAATGGTCGGCACCACCGATGATCCACTGGACGATTTACAGCATCATCGCGTCCTGGCGCAGGATGACAGCTTTAGCGTCAAAGTGCTGCCGAGTTGGCGTCCGGACAAAGCCTTTAACATCGAGCTGGAAACCTTCCTGCCGTGGATCCAAAAACTTGAGCAAGTGGCGGATGTCAGCGTGCAGCGTTTTGACGATCTGCGTCGGGCCTTAAGCAAACGCCTGGATCACTTTGCCGCTCACGGTTGTAAGATCTCCGACCACGCGTTGGATGTGGTGGTGTATGCCGACGCTGATGAGGCCACGCTCGATGGCATCCTGACGCGTCGTTTACAGGGTGCCGCGCCATCCAGCGAAGAGACGGCCCAATTTAAAACAGCGGTACTGGTGTGGCTGGGCAGTGAATATGCCCGTCGCGGCTGGGCGCAGCAGTACCACATTGGCGCGTTACGTAACGCCAATCGCCATCATTTTGAGCTGCTGGGACCGGATACCGGCTTTGACTCCATCAACGATATGCCGCTGGCGATTCCGCTGGCACGCCTGCTGGATGCGCAAAACCGCCAGAACGCGTTACCCAAAACCATTCTGTATTGCGTGAACCCACGCGACAACGAAGTGCTGGCGACCATGGCCGGAAATTTCCAGGGCGAAGGCGAGCCGGGCAAGATGCAATTTGGTTCGGCATGGTGGTTCAACGATCAACTCGACGGCATGCATCGTCAGATGACACAACTGGCGCAGATTGGCCTGCTCAGTCGTTTTGTTGGCATGCTCACCGACAGCCGCAGCTTCCTGTCCTATACCCGTCACGAATATTTCCGCCGCCTGCTGTGTCAAATGATCGGCAATTGGGTGGATCGCGGCGAGGCACCCGCTGACGAAGCGTTGCTGGGACAGATGGTACAAAACATCTGCTTCAACAATGCGCGTGATTACTTCGGCATTGAGTTGGGAGCCTGATGATGCAGCGGCTAAACCGTCACGATTTTCCCGGCGCTCGCTATACCGATCGCGTGATCCAGTTTGGTGAGGGGAATTTTCTGCGTGCCTTTATTGACTGGCAGCTCGACTGGCTGAACGAACATCAGGGCACCGATGCCGGTGTGGTGGTGGTGCGGCCGCGTAACCGGGAAGTAAAAGATTCACTGAATCAGCAGGATGGTTTGTATACCACGCTGATACGCGGGTTGAACCCGGCGGGGGAACAGGTGAGTGAAGCTCGCCTGATCCGCAGCCTCAACCGGGAAATCCAGCCGTATCAACAGTTCG
Organism: Pantoea sp. X-Soil-TKNS-1211; assembly: GCF_059730495.1. Lineage (NCBI taxonomy): Bacteria > Pseudomonadati > Pseudomonadota > Gammaproteobacteria > Enterobacterales > Erwiniaceae > Pantoea > Pantoea sp. X-Soil-TKNS-1211. The sequence continues at coordinate 3,850,452 of NZ_AP035953.1, read as the reverse complement.
ACGCCTTTCTTGAACTGGCGCGTGCGCCAGAGATGCGCTTTGTGTTTTCCAACACCACCGAAGCGGGGATCGCTTTTGCCGAACAGGATCGGCTGGATGATGCGCCCGCTTCCTCTTTCCCCGGCAAGCTGACCCAGTTGCTGTGGGCGCGTTACCAGCACTTCGCCGGAGCAGCGGATAAAGGCTGGCTAATCGTTCCCTGCGAATTGATTGACTACAACGGCGATACGCTACGCGAGTTGGTGTTGCGCTATGCCACCCACTGGCAGTTACCGCAGGCATTTGCCCACTGGGTGCAGCAGCATTGCGCGTTCTACAACACGCTGGTGGACCGTATCGTCACCGGTTTCCCGGCGGATAGCGAAGCGATCGCCACACAACTGGGCTACGAAGATCGTTTTCTGGTGGCGGGAGAGGTGTATTACCAGTTTGTGATTCAGGGACCGGATGTCCTGGCACAGGAGCTGAAGCTGGCCGCGCTGGTACCGGAAGTTAAGCTGGTCGAGGACATCACCCCTTACAAAGCGCAAAAAGTGGCGATCCTCAATGGCGCACATACCGCGATGGTGCCGGTGGCGTTCCAGTCAGGGCTGGAGAGCGTCGGTGCAGCCATGGATGATGCGCAGATCGCAGGCTTTGTTGAAGCGTTGCTGCGTGACGAGGTGATTCCCACGCTCGATCTGCCGCCCGCTGAACTGCACGCCTTTGCCGCTGCGGTGCAGCGTCGATTCCGCAATCCGTTTATTCGCCATGCGCTGCTTTCCATCGCGCTGAATGGCATGACCAAATTCCGCACCCGCCTGCTGCCGCAACTGTTACTGGCACAGCAACAGCAGGGCAGTTGGCCGCCGCGCCTGACCTTCGCCCTGGCGGCGTTGCTGGCGTTTTATCGCGGCCAGCAGGCCGATAAAAGCTGGCCGTTGCAGGACGATGACCACTGGTTGCAGCGCTATGCCGAACTCTGGCCAGCGGTGCAGGCGCAGCAACTTCCTGTGGAACAACTGGTCAGCACCGTACTGAGCGACGCCAGCCACTGGGGCGAAGATTTAACCCGGCAGCCAGGGCTGGTGGCTGCGGTAAGCCAACACCTGCAAAACATCATCGTTCACGGGATGCGAACGGCGCTGACACAACTGAGATAACGCTATGCAAGATGCGATAAGAATACATTCACGCGATAACGTCGCTGTGGCGTTGCGCGATTTGGAAGCCAATACCCTCGTTGAAATCGATCACGTCCGTGTTGAGCTGCGTCAGGCCGTGGGGCGCGGTCATAAATTTGCGTTGCAACCGCTGGCGACCGATGCGCTGGTGATCAAATACGGATTGCCGATTGCGCACGCCACGCAGCCGATTGACGCTGGTGAAATCATCCATTCGCAGAACGCGCGCACGAACCTGAGCGATCTCGACGAATATGATTATCAGCCTGATTTTCTTGAACTGCCGCCGCAGGCCGGGGATCGCGACGTGCAGATCTACCGTCGTGCCAGCGGCGAGGTGGGGATTCGCAATGAATTGTGGATCCTGCCAACCGTGGGTTGTGTTAACGGCATTGCTCGCCAGATCCTGCAACGTTTTCTCAAAGAGACGGGCGATGCGGCGGGGATCGATGGCGTGCATCTGTTCAGCCATCCGTTTGGCTGTTCGCAGTTGGGCCAGGACCATGAAAACACCCGCACCATGTTGCAGAATATGGTGCGTCATCCGAATGCCGGCGCGGTGCTGGTGATTGGTCTGGGTTGCGAGAACAATCAGGTGGATGTGTTCCGCGACACCCTTGGCGTGTATGAAAGCGATCGCGTGCAATTTATGGTGTGTCAGCAGCAGGACGATGAAGTGGAGGCCGGACTTGAGCGGCTGCACGCGTTATACAACGTGATGCGTCACGATCAGCGCCAGCCGGGCAAACTCAGCGAGCTGAAGTTTGGTCTGGAGTGTGGCGGTTCGGACGGTTTTTCCGGCATCACGGCGAACCCGATGCTGGGGCGTTTCTCCGATCAGATGATCGCCAATGGCGGCACCACGGTGCTGACCGAAGTGCCGGAGATGTTCGGGGCGGAGCGCATTCTGATGAGCCGCTGCCGCGATGAGGCCACCTTTGATAAAACGGTGGCGATGATTAACGACTTCAAACGCTACTTTATCGACCATCAACAGCCGATTTATGAAAATCCCTCACCGGGCAATAAAGCCGGGGGCATCACCACGCTGGAGGAGAAGTCGCTGGGTTGTACGCAAAAAGCCGGGCAGAGCCAGGTGGTGGATGTGCTGAAATACGGTGAGCGCCTGAAAACGCCAGGCCTTAATCTGCTTAGCGCGCCAGGCAATGATGCCGTTGCCACCAGCGCCTTAGCGGGTGCGGGCTGCCATATGGTGTTGTTCACCACCGGACGCGGCACGCCTTATGGCGGCTTTGTGCCGACGGTGAAAATTGCCACCAATACGCAATTGGCGGAGAAAAAACCGCACTGGATTGATTTCAATGCCGGACGATTGATTGAGGGCATGAGTATGGAGGCGATGCTGGCCGATTTTGTCGAGATGATCGTCGCCATTGCCAACGGCAAGCCTGCGCGCAATGAAGCCAATGACTTCCGTGAACTGGCGATTTTTAAAAGCGGTGTGACGTTGTAAACCCGTAGCGGCGCGATTCATCGCGCGCCTTTTAAATCCCGCGCGATAAATCGCGCCGCTACGGGAAGATTATGCTGCGGTGCGTGTCTCACGCTCTGCTTCGGCCTGACATACCGCCGCGGTGAACAGAATATCGGTTGACGAGTTCAGCGCCGTTTCGGCTGAATCCTGCAACACGCCAATAATAAAGCCCACCGCAACCACCTGCATCGCCAGGTCATTTGGAATGCCAAACATATTACAGGCGACCGGGATCAGCAGCAGTGAACCACCCGCCACCCCGGACGCGCCACAGGCACACAGCGAGGCCACCAGGCTAAGCAGAATCGCCGTCGGCACATCGACAGAAATCCCCAGCGTATGCACTGCTGCCAGCGTCAGCACGGTGATGGTGATTGATGCACCCGCCATGCTGATGGTGGCACCCAGCGGAATTGAGACTGAGTAGGTGTCTTCTTCCAAACCGAGGCGTTTAGCCAGCGCCATATTGACCGGGATATTGGCCGCCGAACTGCGGGTAAAGAAGGCGGTGACGCCACTCTCGCGCAGGCAGGTGAAAACTAACGGATAGGGATTACGGCGGATCTTGCTGAAGACCAGCAGAGGATTCACCACTAAGGCCATCACCAACATACAGCCGATAAGCAACGTTAGTAAGTTGGCATACTCCCACAATGCGGAAAATCCGGTTGAGGCGAGAATCGAGGCGACCAGGCCGAAAATTCCCAAGGGGGCACAACGGATCACGCAACGCACCACCCATGTGGCAGCGTGCGAAGCATCGTTGAGAAAGTCTTTGCTGTTCGGACTGGCATGACGAAACGCCAGCCCGAGTCCGACTGCCCACACCAGAATGCCGATGTAGTTGGCGTTCATCAGAGCATCAATCGGGTTTGCTACCATGCTCATCAGCAGGCCATGTAAAACCTCAGCGATCCCGGACGGTGGGGTGATTTCAGTTTTACCGACATTCAGCGACAACATTTGTGGGAACAAATGGCTGAAAACCACTGCCACCATCGCCGCAAAGAGGGTACTGAGTAGATACAGCATGATAATCGGTCGTATTTTGGTTTTCTGCCCCTGTTGATGGTTAGCAATCGAGGAGATCACCAGCACCAAAACCAATAGTGGTGCCACGGCTTTCAGTGCGCGAACGAACAGCTCACCCAACAGGCCGACCGCCAGCGCGGCATCACGCGAAAACCAGGCCAACGCCACACCGGCAATCAGACCCAGCATAATTTGTTTTACCAGGCTGCCCGCAAACAGCGCGCCCAGACGTCCAATGATGTTTGTTTGCATATCACGATCTTTTTATATGGCGGTAATAAGTTTGCTGCGCGGAGCCACCACGCAGCCCTCGTTTAACGGGCGGAGTATAAGGAAAACATGCGTTGAAGAAAGAGAAAATTCTGTCTTTGTGGTGGTGGTTAGATTTTCGATCTGCTGCTGCTGATAACTGTGATAGCAGTATAAAATGTGACTATTTGTTGTGGCAAAATAAAGCAGGGGCGATTAACGCCCCTGTAGCAGATTATGATGATATCTTCTTCTGGTCGTTTCTGCGGTTTACCCAGGCATTAATCAGCAGTGTTCCCCCCAAAATCACCCCGACCACCGTCAGCGAGACCGCGACCGGGATATGGTAGAACTCGACGATCAGCATCTTGATACCGATAAACACCAGCACAATCGCCAGACCATATTTGAGCATTGAGAAACGCTCGGCCACGTTTGCCAGCAGGAAATACATGGCACGCAGACCGAGGATGGCGAACAGGTTAGAGGTCAGCACAATAAAGGGGTCGGTGGTGACAGCAAAGATCGCCGGGATACTGTCGACAGCGAAGATCACGTCGCTCAGTTCCACCATGATCAACACCAGTAACAGCGGAGTGGCGAACAACACGCCGTTTTTACGCGTGAAGAATTTCTCACCTTCCAGGCTATCGGTCATGCGCAGGTGTTTGCGCAGCCAGCGTACCAGCGGTTTGTCACCCACCGCGTTGTCATCTTCTTCTTTTGCCAGCGCCATTTTCAGACCGGTGAACAGCAGGAAGGCACCGAAGATATACAGAATCCAACTGAACTGTGTAACCAGCCAGCTGCCGCCGAAGATCATGATGGTACGCAGCACGATTGCGCCCAATACGCCGTAGATCAACACGCGACGTTGCAATTGGGCCGGAATAGCGAAGTAGCTGAACAGCATCAACCAGACGAAGACGTTATCCACCGCCAGCGCTTTTTCCAGAATATACCCGGTGAGGAAGGCGAGGGTTTGGGCGGTGGCAACTTCACGTCCGGCGGTGCCATTGAGATACCACCAGAAGGCGGCGCTGAACAGCAGTGAGATGGAAACCCAAACCAGCGACCAGGCAGCCGCTTGTTTGAATGACATCGTTTGTGCGCCGCGTCGTCCCTGAAGAAAGAGATCGATCGCCAGCATGATAAGCACTACGGCGGCAAAGCTGCCCCAGAGTAGTGGCGTACCTACAGATTGCATAAGCGTATCCTGTCCTGAAAATAAAAAAGGCTGAAGTCAGAAGACGTCAGCCGCTTTTTAAAGCATAAGCAAACCTCGCCTTCCGGCAAGGTCTCACTTACAACTCAGAATAGATTCCGCGTTGCCTGATGACCGGATGGGCAAATAGCGCATCGTAATGACGATCAATCAGCTTACAAGTTACTCCCCTTTGCTGTTGCGTAAATTACGTGCTGCAAAGTGAATAAGCAATAAGATGTCGGAAATATTTAGACATATTTACACAACAAGCGACATTTCGCAGCGGCGGGATTTATCGCGCGGATTTTATTAAATCGTTAACTGCCTGAAATACAGCGCGATAAATCGCGCCGCTACGGATACGTGCACTTAATTGGCAGGCGACACTGCATGATCCGCCGGGAACACCACACCGGTCTGACGGCGGATTTCCGTCAGCAGCGCTGCGGTGATGCGCGACGCCTGCAAACCCGGATGCTCTACCTGTCCCTGGCTGACCAGCTGCGCAAAGGTCTCGGCCTCGTACAACATCGAGTTGATGTGCTGCGGCTGCGTCAGGTTCTGGCTCTCGCCGCCACGCGGGGTAAAGCGTAGTTGCTGGCACTCGGAAATTTTCTCAATCACTATCGATCCGGCTTCGCCCTGAATTTCGCTCGGAATCAGGGAGTCGCTGACCTTCGAGTGCAAAATCGTCACATCAAAATCGCCATAGCCCAATACCACCACGCCGTGCGCATCCACGCCGCTTTCCAGCAATGAGGCCTGCGCCGTTACCCGCTGCGGTTCACCCCATAGCGTCACCGCAGCGGCGAGGCAGTAGTAACCAATATCCATGATCGAACCATTCGACCAACGCGGATTAAAGGTATTGGGGTTTTCACCATCGAGATAACGCTGATAACGTGATGAATACTGGCAATAATTAAGTAGCGCTTTGCGCAATTTACCCACCTGCGGCAACGCTTTTTGCAACTGCAAAAAGGTCGGTAAGCTGGCGGTCTTAAAGGCTTCAAACAGCACCACGTTGTTGTCACGTGCGCAGGCGATCATCGCTTCTGCTTCGCGCAGATTCGAGGACAGCGGCTTTTCGCAGATTACATGCTTGCCGTGTGCCATAAACAGCAATGCCTGCTCGCAGTGCAGCGCGTTGGGGCTGGCAAGGTACACGGCTTCAATGGCATCACTGGCGGCCATCTCTTCCAGAGAGGTGAATGTCAGCTTACAAGGATAATCAGCGGCGAAGGCCTCCGCCTGCTGTTGGCTGCGCGAATAGATAGCGCTCAGTTTCATTTTGCCGCTTTCATGCGCGGCGTCGATAAACTGGCGGGTGATCCAGTTGGTTCCCACAATAGCGAAGCGAATCACGTGCGGTTTCTCCGGCAAGGGTAAAACGGCAGAGTAACACGCGGACCCGGTGGCGTAATTAGCAAACGCAGGCGAAATTTGATCCTGAGATCCGCATTCCAATATGATGATGCAGCTACGATTTTTAACCCGGAAAGAAGAGGATGCGCGGGTGAGCGGAAGTAAACATGCCCTGAACTGGACCACATTGCTGATTGCTATCCCCGTAGGATGTGCGGCCTCGCTGGTCACGCTGGCTTTTCGCGGTGTGATCGACCTGATTAACCGTCTGCTATTCAACAGTGATAGCGAAATCACCGTCGCGATGCATGTCTGGCCGTGGATCTTCTGGCCGCTGCTGGTTGGTGCGGGTGGTTTGCTGGCCGGGTGGTTTTTACGTTATGCCGTGACCATTGAGCAGCAGGAAACGGTAAAAACCGATTATCTGGAGGTGATCAACGCCCGGCTGGATGCGGTGCCGACCAAAACGTCGCTGTTTCGCGCCCTGTCATCGATTGCCAGTATCGGCAGTGGTGCCTCAATCGGTAAAGAAGGGCCGATGGTGCAGCTCTCGGCCTTGTGCGGCAGCCTGATTGGGCGCTGGTTGCCAAAATCGCTCGGCCTGCGTAACAGCGATATTGTGGCGATGGCCGCTGCTGCCGGACTCTCATCGGTGTATCATGCGCCGCTCGCCTCAGCCATTTTTGTCGCGGAGATTGCCTTTGGTATTTCGGCGTTGCAGCGTCTGATCCCGCTGGTGATCGCGTCGGCGGTGGCGGTGATGACCATGTGGTCGCTGGGGTTCCGCAGCGCGCTCTATCCACTCGCCGACGTCACTTTCCAGATGGATATCACCAGTCTGCTGCTGACGGTGGTGATTGGGCTGGCATCCGGGCTGGCCGGTTGGCTGCTGATCAAACTGATAGCACGCAGTAAAGCGCTGTTCGGACGGGTGCGTTCGCTACCGCTACGTCTGGGGGCTGGAGGGTTAGCGGTGGGCTTTCTGGCGTTGATCTCCACCGATATTCTGGGTAACGGCTATGAAGTGATTGTCAAAATCATCGACGGTCATTATCTGCTGGGCGGCCTACTGGTGCTGTTGGTGTTAAAAACCCTGGCGACCACGCTTTCGGTCGGTTCCAATGCGGTAGGCGGGTTGTTCACCCCTTCATTATTGATTGGCGCGCTGCTGGGGGCGCTGCTGGCAAGCCTCGGGGCGCTACTGCATCTGCCGGTGGGTGATACGCTGTTATACGCGGCGGTCGGTATGGCGGCGGTGCTGGCGGCCGTCAGCCAGGCACCGTTGATGGCGATGTTGATGGTGCTGGAGATGACGCTTAACAGCAGCCTGTTGTTCCCGCTAATGATTGCTTCGGTGCTGGCCTCTATGCTGGTGTACCGTCTGCAATCCGCCAGCACCTATCCGGTGGTCAGCGGGCATCTGAGCCGCTCCGAAGCCAAATATGATTTCGACAATATGCGTGTCGATCAACTGATCATCCCCGGTGCCGCTTTGCAGCCGGAGGAATCAGTGGGGCAGGCGTTGGCGGTCAGCTCGTTGAAGCGTGAGCGTTATGTTTATGTCATCAACGCCAGCGGCCAGTTTCTTGGGGTAGTGTCGATTCACGATATTGCGCGCAAAGTACTGGCGGAAGAGATAACCCTGCATTCCCCCGTCAGTACGGTGATGGACAGCAATTTTCCGTGTATTTATCAGAACCAAAGCATGCGTGAAGGCTGGGAGGCGTTTGCCCGTGTGACGCTGGAGCGTTTGCCGGTGTTGAATAACCCGCAGGAGCGTCGCTTCCTTGGCGCACTGACTAAAACCAGTTTGATTCAGAAGGCGCAGGAGTTTTTGTAATCCCGTCAGGAGCAGCGCCCACCACGGGGCGCTGCTGGTGGTTTAACGAATGGCGTAAGTTTCGATCTCTACCCGTTGCCAGGTTCGCAGCATCGAATCCACCTGTACGATGGTGCTGGCCGGACGGATGGTGCCAAAGGTTTCAAGATGCGCCTTAGCCACCTTTTCTGCATCGTTGATGTCACGCACATACACCACGGTACGTACCACATCCTCCATTTCCATATCCGCCTGTTGAATCACGCTGGCGATAGTGTTCAGGATCGATTTTGTTTGCTCGTAAGCGTCGGCTTTTTCAAAGTCGGGTGTGGCGCAGGTACCCGAAATATGCAGCTGGTTGTCGGCTTTGACCGCCCGTGAGTAACCAAAAACAGACTCATAGGCACCGCCGGAAGAGATTTTTACTTTGGTGGTCAGGCTCATTTTATGCTCCATAGATACACAGGTGATAAAGAGGGATCAGGACGGCAACGCTTTGCCGGTAAGGTCCTGCATTTTCCACAGCGCCAGCAAACCCAGCACTGCACCGCCCATCAGGTAAAACGCCGGGATTAGCGTGATACCGGTTTTTTCGATCAGCCAGGTATTCACCAGCGGCGCAGTGCCACCGAGCAGTGAAACCGACAAGTTGTAGCTAATGGCGAAGCAGCTGTAGCGGACGGTGGTGCCGAACAGCGAGGTCAGGGTGGCGGGGATAGTACCCTCGAAGAACAACATGCCGAGAATCAACACCGCCATACCGATAACTATGGCGGCCAGGCCGTGACTTTGAATGGCCCAGAAAACGGGGATCGCAGAAAGGATGATCAGCACACAGCCAGTGATGAGCATGCGCTTTCTGCCAACCCGGTCACCCAGCATGCCGAACAACGGGATAAACAGCAGCAACGCCAGGGTAGCAATCAGCGACAGCCGGGCACTGAACTCCGCGGATTTCCCCATAAAGCTCACCAGGTAGCTTGGGAGATAACCCAGCACGATGTAGTAGTTGATATTGAAGGTAGCGACCAGGCCGGCGCAGCGCAGCAGTTGCGGCCACTCTTTGAGGAATAACGTCCAGCGCGCCGGTGCTTGTGTTGCGGACCGGGCTTTACCGGCCTGCATTTCTCGAAATACCGGGGTTTCCTCGACGCGCAAGCGGATAAACAGCGCCACAATGCCCAGCAACCCGGCAATCACGAACGGCACCCGCCAACCCCAGGCGACCATGGTGTCATTGCCTAATGCATTGCTGATCACATTGACGATAATCCCGCCCACCAGAAAGCCGGAAATGTTGCCGAACTCCAGCCAACTGGTGAAAAAAGTACGGCGTTTATCCGGGCTATGTTCGGCGATAAAAATGCAGGAACCACCATATTCACCGCCGGTGGAAAGCCCCTGCAACATGCGCATCAGCACCAGTAAAATCGGGGCGGCGATGCCAATGCTGTGATAACCGGGGATTAGCGCGATGCAAAGGGTGGCAATCGACATCAGGCTGATGCTGGCCACCAGCGCGGTACGGCGGCCATATTTATCGCCAATCGGGCCAAACAGAAAGCCCCCTAACGGCCGGATGACAAATCCGGCGGCAAACGCCGCATAAATGGCGATCAACTCGTTGTAGCTGTTGCTGGTGGGGAAGAAAACTTTTGCCATCGTCATCGCCATCGAGGAATAGATGGCGAAATCGAACCACTCCACCATATTCCCCAGTGTGACGCCGGTGACTGCGCGGGTTAAATTACCGTCGCGCGCCATGTGACGCGATGTTGGTCGCTCCTTTACATAGCGAACTGCTCCCTGAAGTGCTGGATTTATTGTTTGTTGTTTCATTGTCTTACCCTGTCTGTTTGAAGTGGAGTACGACGCCTGTGAAAAAATGCTTAACGCATATAACTGCCCCCGGAGATGACCAGGGTTTCGCCAGTGATATAGCCCGGTTGTGAACTGAAGGCCCACACCCAGTCGGCGATCTCTCCGACACTGGCCGCGCGCTGCATCGGCACGGCTTTAACACCTTCATGAATTCGTCCGCTTTTCAGCGTGCCTTCGGTCTCGACCCAGCCGGGGGCGATGGCGTTTACCACAATTTTTTTGCCAACCAGTTCAATCGCCAGCGATTTCACCAGCGATACCACTGCGGCTTTCGAGGCGCTGTACAACAGCTGACCCGGCGAGACGGCAAAGGCATCGACCGAGGCAAACATCAACAACGCGCCACCCTGTTCGCTGATAAATTCACTGGCGACTTTGGCGGTGTTAACGCTCCCCAGCACGTTGACGTCGAAGATCTGGCGATAGAGCGCATCGTTGCTGCTCTCCAGCGTGGAAACCGGAAAAATCCCCGCAGCGTTGATCAGCGCGCTAACGCGACGGCCCTGGAGCGCCCCGGCTACCGCGTCGCGTAACGCGCTGTAGCTGGTGATATCGGCCACCACCGGTGTGATGCCGGGTTGTGGCGGCATTTCGCTGCGATCGATGGCGATCACCGTCCAGCCTTCGCGCTGAAACTTCTCCATCACGGCTTTGCCCATCCCGGAGGCGGCACCGGTGACCAGGGCAACAGGTTGTGTGTTCATGGTTTTTCTCCCGTCAGGCGGTTAAGGAAGCGTTGTGCAACAGGCTGCTATGCATGGTTTCCAGCAGGTCCAGCGTGCGCCAGGTTTCGTCGAGATTGGCTTGCCACAAACGGCGCACGATATCGATACGCGCCTCATGCGGCTGCTGGGCAGCCAGCAGGCTGGCGATGTTGGGGATGCCCTGTTCACGCAGTTGAATCATGCGCGCGATAAGCCGCGTTTGCTGGCAGTAGGTCGGCCATTGTGGGCCGCGTGGGGCAGAAAGCCCGACAAAATACAGGTTCTCCAGCGTGGTCGGCAGGGTCATGGCGGCGGTGCGTAACGGTACGCCATCCCGCCAGTCGAGCAGGGACGCATCGAGGAACGGTAAACGGGTGTGAAAACCGGTGGCCCAAAGAATGCTGTCGTATTCTGTGGCGCTGCCATCGCTGAAATGCACCGTTTTGCCGTCGATATGATCGATTGCCGGGCGCACGCCAATACGGCCATGCTGGATCCAGTACATCAGCAGGGTGTTGACCACCGGTGGCTGTTGTTCCAGATCCCAGCTTTCTGGTTCCGGCATGCCGGGATAGTTTTCCCAGCGGCCCACTGAGATCATGGTCAGCACCTGGGTGACCGCGTTCTGCATTTCTGGCGGGAGTTGATTCAGGAAAGGAATTTCGGCGCGCGGCACGCCGAGCAGTGCTTTTGGCTGGAACACCTGACCCCGGCGAATCACGATATCGGTGGGCAAGCGATGCTGGGCAGCGTCTACCGCCAGATCGCAGCCGGAGTTACCGCAGCCGACCACCAGCACCTTGCCCTGTAACTGGTCGGTGTTGCGATACTGGCCGGAATGCAGCGAAATGCCACTGAAGTGGCTCGCTTCTGCTGGAAACGCGCAATCCCACAGATGCCCATTGGCGACCAGCACGCCCTGGTAGTGACGTGTCTGTCCATTTACCGTCACCTGCCAGCCCTCACTGCCCGCCTTACTCAGCGGCACAAGGCGTTCTACCGTGCTGTTGAAATGGATCTGCGCTCTGAGTCCGAAGTGGTCGGCGTAGCTGTCAATGTAGTGCCGTACCTGATCGCGGCTGGGATAGACCGGCCACGACTCGGGCATCGGGAAGCCATCAAAACCGGAGCTTTTTTTCGGGGTAATCAGATGCAGAGCATCGTAGTCATGATGCCAGTGACCGCCGAGCTGGCTGCTTTTCTCAAAGCAATCAGCATGGATACCCAGCTCTTGTAAGGTGCGTAACGCCGCCAGACCAGCAGCTCCAGCACCAATCACACAATAGCGCGCCTGTGATGTCATACGTCTCTCCTGCAAAGTTATTGCAACATTGGGGTAACGTGATTGACATAGTTTTAAGCGGCTATTTGCGCGGGATGAATAGGGTTATGATTTTGGTTCATATAGGTTTGCCCTATACCCACCGTTTTCCATCAGCATTCGATATGGCTGTACGCCATCTGCACCTCATGTAAATAACGTCGCATCAGCTGCATCATTTCGCGGGTGGCGGACGAGATCGCGGTATCGGCGCGGTGGATAAAGGCGAACACCTCAAAAGCCGGAGGTTCGATCGGCACCCACTTCAGTTTGTCACTGTAGCCAAGATGATGGAGGATCGGACGCGTAGCGATAAGATCTCCCAATCCCCGCGCCGCCAGTTCCAGCGCCGTGGCCTGGTGCTCCACTTCAATGATCGGCTCCAGCCGCGCGCCAATCTCCTGCGCCCGTTGGTTGAGCAGGCGGCGAATCGGATCGCTGTTATGCCAGGTGGCCTCGCTGAGGATCAACGGGGCATTGAGCAGCGCCTGCATGTCTTTACTGCCTTCCAGCCGTGCGTCGCTGGCCGAGATATAGCCAATTTGCGTGGACCACACTGGTTCACTGATCACCAGGTTTTTGTTGTTCACTGGCAGCATCACCAGGCCCGCTTCGATTTCGCCATCAATCACCGATCGCGCGACCTCTGAGGAGTTGGTGCCGACCAGCCTCATCCGTACCCCTGGATAACGCGCGCGGAACTCACAAATCAAATCGGCGAGAAAATATTGGTAGGCGGAGCTGAAGGTGCCGAACGAGGCGAGACCATCCTTGAGTTGGCGCACCGATTGCACCGCTTCATAGCCGCGTTGTGCCGCCTGGGTGGTGGCGCGAGCATGGGGTTCGAGACGTAGCCCGGCTTCAGTGAGGATCAGACGACGGTTGGTGCGAATAAACAGATGGGTGCCCATCTCGCTTTCCAGCCGCAGAATCTGGTCGGACAGCGACGGCTGCGAGATATGTAACGCCTCAGCCGCTTTCGAGATGGTGCCAAAATCGATAGCGGCAAGAAAATAGTTCAGCTGCTGGAGTGTCATAGCGCCAACTCATTAAGTGAGGGAAATCAGACGCCTCTGAGCATATGCGCTACCACAGGAAAAGCAAACCGGTCAGGCGGCGTTGCCTCGCAGTGCCTGATCGGTCATCCACAGCCGCGTATCGAACTCCAGCTGATGGTAATCCGGTTCCATATGGCAGCAGAGCTGATAGAAGGCTTTGTTGTGATCTTTCTCTTTCAGGTGCGCCAGTTCGTGTACCACGATCATGCGCAGAAAAGGCTCTGGCGCAAGACGGAAAAAGGTGGAGATGCGGATTTCCGCTTTGGCTTTCAGATTGCCGCCCTGCACGCGCGAAATAGCGGTATGCAGGCCAAGGGCATGCTTCATCACCTTGATTTTATTATCCCAGATGACTTTGCTCACCGGCGGTGCGCTGCGCATATAGCGGTTTTTCAGGCTTTGGGTGTAGTCGTACAGCGCCTTGTCACTCACCACATCGTGGGTATCCGGGTAGCGCTGCTGGAGAAAAGCCCCCAGGCGTTGGTGGTCAATCAGCGTCTGGACCTGGGTGAGGATATGTTCAGGGTAGCCCTGTAGGTAGATTAATGACATTGGGATTCCTGACGAAAGACAGTATACTGCGCCCCCTTTTTAGGGCGAAAATCGCGCAAAGTGTACCACGCCGGAGATTCCATGAGCCAACTTGAACTGACCGAACGCACCCTGACACTGCACCGCTTTCCACCGATGCGTGAAGAAAGCCCGTTGCAGGCGTGGGATGCGGCAGATGAATATCTGTTGCAGCAGGCGCTGCCGGACGGTCCGGTGCTGGTGTTTAACGACAGCTTCGGCGCGCTGACCTGTGGATTAAATCCGCGTCAGGTGTGGCACGTCAGCGATTCCTGGCTGAGCCAGCAGGCGGCACGCCAGAATCTGCATCTTAATCAGCAGGATGAAGATCAGGTGACGTTTCTTGATAGCCTGGCGGATCTACCATCGGCCCCAGCGGTGGTGATGATTAAGATCCCCAAAGCGCTGGCGCTGCTGGAGCATCAGCTGCGTGCGCTGCGCGACGTCGTCACCCCAGACACACTGATTCTGGCGGCGGCAAAAGCGAAAGACATTCATAGCTCCACGTTGCAGCTGTTTGAACGCATCCTCGGCGAAAGCAAAACCTCGCTGGCATGGAAAAAAGCGCGTCTGATTTACAGCCGTTACACCGCGCCGAAGCTGCCTGTACAGGCACCAACCACCGTCTGGCCGCTCGACGACACCGATTACCAAATCCACAACCACGCCAACGTATTTTCCCGCAGCTCGCTGGATATTGGCGCGCGCTTTTTTATGCAGCATCTGCCACATGATGTGGAAGGGGAGATCCTCGACCTCGGCTGTGGTAACGGGGTGATTGGCCTGATGGCGCTGGAACAGAACCCGCAGGCCGAGGTGTTGTTCTTTGATGAATCCTATATGGCGGTGGCATCAAGCCGTCTGAACGTTGAAGTTAACCGACCGCAGGATCTGGCGCGTAGCCAGTTCCGCGTCAATAACGCGCTGAGCGGTTTCCCGTCTGATCGCCTGCACGCGGTGCTTTGTAACCCGCCGTTCCATCAGCAGCATGCGGTGACCGACCACCTGGCGTGGCAGATGCTGCGTGATGCCAAACGTTGTCTGCAATATGGCGGCGAGTTGCGTATCGTTGGCAACCGCCACCTCGATTATCACCACAAAATGAAGAAGCTGTTCGGCAACTGCACGCTGGTAGCGTCGAATGCCAAGTTTGTGGTGCTACGCTCGGTCAAACTGCGTTAATCAGAGACTCAGCGCCAGCTCGGTAGCTTGTGCGATGGCGCGGCGGGCATCCAGCTCCTGCGCCACATCGGCTCCGCCGATCAGCCTGACCTTTTTGCCGCGTGCGTTGAGTTGATCCGCCAGTTCGCGCAGCGGTTCCTGACCGGCGCAAATCACCACGTTATCCACCGCCAGAACCAGAGTTTCGTCCTGATGACGCAGGTGCAGACCCTGGTCGTCAATCTTCAGATACTCGACATCACCCCACATAGTTACGCCGTGGGCCTGCAAACTGGCGCGGTGAATCCAGCCGGTGGTGCGCGCCAGACCGGCACCCGGTTTACCCGATTTACGTTGCAGCAACCAGATCTGCCGATCGGCGGGCAGCGGCTGGGGGGCGATCAATCCTCCCCGCGCCTCCAGCGCGCGGTCAACGCCCCAACTTTGATAGAAGTCTTCGTGGTGGCCCGTCTGATGCAGCAGATATTCTGCGGTATCAAAACCGATGCCCCCCGCGCCAATAATCGCCACCCGTTTGCCGACCGGTTTTTTATCGCGCAACACGTCGAGATAACTCAGCACGCAAGGATGGTCGATGCCGGGTAACGTCAGCAGACGCGGCGCGATGCCGGTGGCGACGATCACTTCATCGGCGTCCTCCAGTTGGTCGGCGCTGACGCGGCACTGGGTATGTATCGCCACGCCTGCGGCCTGGAGCTGGTGGCGGAAATAACGCAGCGTTTCACTGAATTCCTCTTTGCCGGGAATCTGACGGGCAATATTGAACTGCCCACCAATCTGCGCCTCGGCTTCGTACAGCGTCACCTGATGACCGCGCTGTGCCGCCTGCAAAGCAAACGCCATCCCCGCCGGTCCTGCGCCTACCACCGCCAGCCGTTTGGGGTGGATGGCGGCGGTCACTGGCATCAGCGTTTCATGGCAGGCACGGGGGTTGACCAGGCAGGAGGTGACTTTGCCGACAAAAATTTGGTCGAGGCAGGCCTGATTGCAGGCGATGCAGGTATTAATCGCCGCGTCATCTCCCGCCAGGGCTTTGCTGACAAAGGCGGCATCGGCGAGAAACGGGCGCGCCATTGACACCATATCCGCAATGCCGTCACGTAACAGCTCGGCCGCCACCGCCGGATGGTTGATGCGGTTGGTGGCGATTACCGGGACGGAGACTCGCTCGCGCAGGTGTTTGGTCACCCAGGCAAATCCGGCACGTGGCACGCAGGTGGCGATGGTCGGAATACGCGCCTCGTGCCAGCCAATGCCACTGTTAAACAGCGTAACGCCACACTGCTCCAGCTTCTCCGCCAGATCCAGCGTCTCATGCAGCGTGCTGCCGTTATACACCAGATCGAGCATCGAGATGCGGAAGATAATAATGAAATCGTTACCGACTGCTTCACGTACGGCATGCGTCACTGCCAACGCGAAACGTTGACGGCGCGCCACATCACCACCCCAGTCATCATCCCGCTGGTTAGTGTGCGCCACCAGAAACTGATTTATCAGGTAGCCTTCGGAACCCATGATTTCGACGCCATCGTAACCGGCCTGCTGGGCCAGTCGCGCACATTGGGCGAAGTCGGCGATGGTTTGCCGAATATCGGCATCGCTCAGGGCCTGAGGCATAAACGGATTGATCGGTGCCTGCAACGGTGAGGGCGCGACCAGATTGCGCTGATAGCTGTAGCGTCCGGCATGCAGGATTTGCAGGGCGATTTTACCGCCAGCGGCATGCACCGCATCGGTGATGGTGCGATGCCAGCCGCACTGGCTTTCCCGGTTAAGAATCGCCCCGCCCTGGGCCACTACCCCTTGTGGATTGGGCGCAATGCCGCCGGTGACAATCAGCGCCACTCCTTCACGTGCGCGTTCTGCATAGAAGGCGGCGAGCCGGGGTGCGCCATCAGCGTGTTCTTCCAGACCAGTGTGCATCGAACCCATCAGAAAGCGGTTTTTAAGTTGGGTAAAGCCTAAATCCAGCGGGGCGAACAGCGCAGGATGCTGAGTCATAATCACTCACTAATTAAGTGGTCGGATGAGTTGACTGTAGCGGGTATTTAGCGCGAAGGAAGAGGGATGTATTCATCCTGTGAGAAACGTCAAAAAAGCGCGATAAATCGCGCCGCTACGGCAAGGTGCTACGCTTGGTAGCGGCGCAATATATTGCGCGATCTCGCCTCCGACGCCGGAGGAGCTTGCCCGTATCACGTTATGCGTAACAGCTTTTCCGTAACATGGTTTTGAGTGATCTTCATCACAGTTTTAGCCCTCGTAACCCGGTTTTATGACCCCCATTGCAACACCACTAATGGGGAAGTTATGAAAATCGAGACGCAATCCTGCGTGATCACCGGAAAACAACAAGTCAGCGTGGCGCAGCAGCAGGTGGATTGGAACGGCAAAGGTACGCTGGTGCGCATTACGCGCGGCGGTATTTGCGGCTCCGACCTGCACTACTACCAGGAAGGGAAAGTCGGCAGCTATGAAGTCAAAATGCCGATGATCCTTGGCCATGAAGTGATTGGTTTGGTGGTGGAGAGTGATGATCCGCACCTGAAGCCGGAGCAGAAAGTGGCGGTTAACCCGTCCAAACCCTGCGGTGAATGCAAATATTGCCGTCGCGAGCAGGAGAACCAGTGCGTCTCGATGCGTTTCTTCGGTAGCGCCATGTATGTGCCGCATGTCGATGGCGGGTTTACCCAGTACAAAGTGGTGGACAGCGCGCAGTGCGTGCCCTTCCCGCAGGACGCGGATGACAGCGTGATGGTGTTTGCCGAGCCGCTGGCGGTGTGCATTCACGCCACCCACCAGGCGGGCGAGCTCACCGGTAAGCATGTGTTTATCTCCGGCGTAGGCCCGATTGGCTGCCTGATTGCCGCAGCGGCCAAAGCGCGTGGCGCGGCCTCGATTGTGTGCAGCGACATCAGCGAACGTTCGCTGGCAATGGCACAGCAGATGGGAGCAACAGAGGTGATCCATGCTGCCAACGGTGACTTCGCCCCGTACCTGGCTGACAAAGGTTACTTTGACGTGTCATTCGAAGCCTCTGGTCATCCTTCTTCGCTGCAACGCTGCCTCGATGTAACCTGCGCCAAAGGCACCCTGGTGCAGGTGGGTATGGGCGGCGCAATCCCCTCGTTCCCGATTATGCAACTGATCGCTAAAGAGATTAACCTGGTGGGTTCCTTCCGCTTTACCCACGAATTCAATACCGCCGTTGAGTGGCTGGCTCAGGGCGTGGTCAACCCACTGCCGCTGTTCAGCTGTGCATATGGCTGGCAGGACATTGATGCGGCGTTGCAGTTTGCCGGCGACAAAACCCGTGCGGCAAAAGTCCAGTTAACATTTTAAGGAGATGCTATGAGTCAGCTATTTTCCCTCGAAGGTAAACGCGTGCTGATCACCGGTTCGGCGCGCGGTATCGGTTTCCTGCTGGCACGCGGCCTGGCGGAAGCGGGTGCTGAAGTGATTGTCAATGCCACCACTCCGGCAGGGGCCGAGCAGGCGGCAGCGCAATTGCGCGACCTCGGTCTGCGCGCGCAGTCGAAAGCTTTTGATGTCACGCAATCGGCACAGGTGCAGCAGGCGGTGGACGAAA
Source organism: Pantoea sp. X-Soil-TKNS-1211 (assembly GCF_059730495.1). Taxonomy (NCBI): domain Bacteria; kingdom Pseudomonadati; phylum Pseudomonadota; class Gammaproteobacteria; order Enterobacterales; family Erwiniaceae; genus Pantoea; species Pantoea sp. X-Soil-TKNS-1211. The sequence continues at coordinate 3,831,814 of NZ_AP035953.1, read as the reverse complement.
TCGAAGCCGAGTGGGGCGCCATCGATGTGCTGGTCAATAACGCGGGTATTCAGCGTCGCCGTCCATTCCTCGAATTCCCGGAGCAGGACTGGAATGACGTGATTGCCGTCAACCAGACGGCGGTATTCCTCGTGTCGCAAACCGTGGCGAAGAAGATGGTGGAACGTCAGCAGGGCAAAATCATCAATATCGGTTCGATGCAGAGCGAATTGGGCCGCGACACCATCACCCCGTATGCCGCTTCCAAAGGGGCCGTCACCATGCTGACGCGCGGCATGTGCGTGGAGCTGGCGCGTCACAATATTCAGGTCAACGCCATCGCACCGGGTTACTTCGTCACCGAGATGACCCAGGCGCTGGCAGACGATCCGGCTTTCACCGGCTGGCTCACCAAACGCACCCCGGCGGCGCGCTGGGGCAAGCCTGAAGAACTGATTGGTGCAGCGGTGTTCCTCTCATCTAAAGCGTCCGATTTCGTCAATGGTCACTTGCTGTTCGTCGATGGCGGCATGCGCGTGGCGGTGTAAGGATATTGGCGCATTCCTGCGGGTGCGCCTAAACCTTAATCACCTCTTGTTTCTCTATGGATAATAAAAAATGCCAATAACCATAATCGTTCTGGGCGTGGTTCTCCTGCTGGTTTTAATGATTGTTTTCAAGGTCAACGGCTTTATCGCGTTGGTATTTGTCTCCGCCGTGGTGGGGATAGCTGAAGGGATGACGCCGCTGAATGTGATGGCGTCGATCCAGAAAGGTATCGGCTCCACGCTGGGCGGACTGGCGATGATCCTCGGCTTCGGTGCCATGCTTGGGCGGCTGGTGTCGGACACCGGGGCCGCGCAACGGGTCGCGACCACGTTGATTGCCGCCTTCGGTAAGGAGCGGCTGCAATGGGCGCTGGTGGTCACCGGGCTGATTGTTGGCCTGGCGATGTTCTATGAAGTGGGCTTTGTACTGCTGCTGCCACTGGTGTTCACCATCGTCGCTGCTGCCGGTTTGCCGTTGTTGTATGTCGGTGTGCCGATGGTCGCTGCGTTGTCGGTCACGCACTGCTTCCTGCCGCCGCATCCCGGTCCGACCGCCATCGCGACCATTTTCGGCGCTAACCTCGGCACCACGCTGCTGTATGGCATGATCATCACCATCCCGACGGTGATCGTCGCCGGCCCCATCTTCTCGAAGTTCCTCAAGAGCTTTGAAAAGTCGCCGCCGGAAGGACTGTATAACCCGAAAATCTTTACGGAGGAGGAGATGCCGGGTTTCGGGATCAGTATCTTCGCCGCTGTGATCCCGGTGGTGTTGATGGCGATCGCCGCGGTGTTTGAATTAACCACACCGAAAGAGAATCCGCTGCGTCAATTCTTTGAATTTATCGGCAACCCGGCGGTGGCACTGTTTATCGCCGTGGTGATTGCGGTCTTCACCCTTGGCCTGCGCAATGGGCGCAAGATGGAGCAGGTGATGGATATGTGTGGTGAGTCGATTGCCGCCATTGCCATGATCATCTTTATCATTGCCGGTGGCGGTGCCTTCAAACAGGTGCTGGTCGATAGCGGCGTGGGTAACTATATCGCCGATATGATGAAAGGCTCCTCGCTGTCTCCGCTGTTGATGTGCTGGACGGTCGCCGCGATGCTACGTGTGGCACTCGGTTCCGCCACGGTGGCGGCGATCACTACGGCGGGTATCGTGACGCCGATCATTGCGGCGACCCATGCCGATCCCGCGTTGATGGTGCTGGCTGTCGGATCCGGTAGTGTGATCGCCTCGCACGTTAACGATCCCGGCTTCTGGTTGTTCAAAGGGTATTTCAATCTCAGCGTGGTTGAGACCCTGAAAACCTGGACGGTGATGGAGACGCTGATTTCGATCCTGGGTCTGGCTGGCGTGTTGATCCTTAACGCGTTGATCCACTGATTCACCATGGCTGCACAGGGAGGTGAGCTATGACGAAAACGTTGCAGGACATTGCCGAGCGGGCAGGCGTCACCCGGATGACCGTCAGCCGCTATCTGCGCACACCGGAGAAGGTCGCCAGCGGCACCGGCGACCGCATCGCGTCTGCGATGGCAGAAATCAATTACACACCCAACCCCCCCAAGGCGGGTCAACCGCCGAGCCGTACCTTGGGCGTCCTGATCCCATCGTTTAAAAATCAGATCTTTGCCGACCTGCTGAGCGGCATTGAACAGGCGACTCGTGCAGGACACTATCAAACGCTGATCGCCAACTACAACTATGATCCACGCAGCGAAGAGGAACAGGTGCGCAACCTGCTTTCCTGGCACATTGACGGCATTATCCTCAGCGATAAACAGCATACGCACCGTACGGTGAAGTATCTGCGCGCGGCAAAGATCCCCATCGTCGAGGTGATGGATACTCAGGGACCCTGCCTGGATATGCAGGTGGGTTACAGCAACTTCAATGCTGGCTACGACATGACGCGCACTTTGCTGGAGCAGGGGCGGCGCTGCATCGTCTATCTCGGCTCGCTGGACGATCGGCGTGATGAGTGTCGTTTCCAGGGGTTTCGTAAGGCGATGCAGGAGCGGAAGTTACGTGCAGCGCGCATCAATCCCCGCGCCCTGTCATCCCAGCGGCTGGGGGCCACTATGCTGGAACAGGCGTTGCGGCTGCATCCTGAACTGGACGCGATCTTTTGTACTCATGACGATCTGTCATTGGGCGCGTTGTTGTGGTGTCAGCGCCGGGGGATTGTGGTGCCGGATGAGATCGCCATCACCGGTTTTCACGGCCTGGAGAGCAGCCGTGAAATGTACCCCAGCCTCGCCAGTGTGGTCACGCCACGCTATGAGATTGGCTACCAGGCGGCAGAGCTACTGCTGAAGAAGATCGCCGATCCGGCGTTGACGGTCGACAGTGTCGATCTTAACTACCAGATTTTTGTCGGCGAAACTCTTCAGTCGCGACAACGGATCCACGAAAAACGCGACTGATAACCGCTGGCAAAATGGGTGTTGTAGCGGTAGCTGGAACCACTTTCGGCCATGCAATAGGTACACATCTCCACCACTTCAATCTGCGCGGCAGGAATGCCACGTTGTTGCAGCAAACCCCGCGCCAGATGCGGCAAGTCAAACCAGATTCCTTGCTGCTGCGCACGCGCCTGGGGACGGATGGCACGCAGATTTTCCGGCTGGGTTTCGGACCAGCTTAAGGGCGGCAAGCCCGGCTGCGCTTGCATCTGATCCACCAAATCTCTGCCCAGCTCGTAGCAGCAGGGACCAATTGCCGGGCCGATGGCGACATGCAGCGTGCTGGTTTGCGCACCCAACGTCAGCAGGCGATCGATGGTGCTGCTCAGCACCCCGGAGAGCGTACCTTTCAACCCAGCATGTACCGCCGCGACCTGATGGCTCTGACTATCGGCAAACAACACCGGCAAACAATCAGCGGTGTAAACCGCCACCGGGCGCGTCCCCTCGCCAATCAGTGCATCAGACTCACAGCTTTTAGGCGGCAGGTTATCTGACGCCATCACCACGGTAGCACTGTGGCGCTGATGACCAAAGGCGGCATCGTCGGGTACCGCGATGCCCGCAGGCTGAAAGGCATACTCCAGCCAGCTCAACGCATCCAGCAGCGCGGAACGAGGAACCTGGGGTGGGTGGTGAGCCATAAGTATCTCCTTTATCTTGCCGAACGTTTTGTACTGCCAACAGCGTGAGTTAACTGCTACATTTTTAACGCTTTACCTAAACTGACCGCAATCGCTTAAGGATGAAATGATGAAAAAAACCACCTGGCTGGCTGGCTCTGGCCTGATGGTGCTGGTGCTGACCGGCTGCGCGCAGCCAGCAAAACAGCAGGCACAGACGCAACTTGCCCAGCAATCAGTGCTGGCCGTCAACTGGTTCCAGCAATCGGGTGAATATCAGGCGCTCAGCTGGCAGGCATTCAATACCGCGCGTATGGCGTTTGATCAGGCACCTTCGCTGGCCGGTAAGCCGAAAGCGGCGATTGTCGATCTCGACGAAACCATGATCGATAACAGCGCCTACAGCGCGTGGCAGGCGAAAAATGGCCAGCCATTCAGTGGCAAAACCTGGTCAGCCTGGACGCAGGCACGTCAGGCAACGGCGGTGCCGGGGGCAGTGGAGTTTGCCAACTACGTTAACAGCCATGGCGGCATCATGTTCTACGTCTCCAATCGTGACCAGAAAGATTACGCCGCGACGGTGGACAACCTGAAGAAACTCGGTTTTACCGGAGTGAGTGAAAAAACGGTGCGACTCAGTACTGGTAGTTCCAACAAACAGGCGCGTTTTGATGCTATCAAAGCAGAAGGCTATAACGTGGTGCTGTACGCCGGGGATAACCTGAATGACTTCGGTGGTGCCACCTGGCATCAAGGCAATGCGCAGCGCCAGGCCTTCGTGAGCAGTAACCATCAACGTTTTGGCACACAATTTATCGTGCTACCTAATCCCCTGTATGGTGACTGGGAGAGCGGGATGGCGGAAAACTACAACAAACTGACGCCGGAACAGCAATTGCAAGTACGTGAAGCGCGACTCAAAGCGTGGGACGGTAAATAATTCGTCAGACCCAAAAGCGCCTGCCAGGTCGGGCGCTGTTTAATCCTTTTTAGGTCCAGCAATATTTACTTTTCCTTGCAACTATTACCCCCCTCATTATTTTCCTGATCTCTTGCCATCTTAACCGGCCGAAAATAGCGTGTTATTCGGTAATAATCGGTATTTGATGGTGAAATCATCTAATCATAAATTTTATAATTAAGATATTTCCTGGTAAAAATGGCCGATCTGGTATGGAAGGGTTAAAGGCTTAATTGCTGTGTGTGTATTTTTTTGTCATTGCATTCAAAATCCATCATTTTTATTTTATTTAACTAGTTGATTTTAATTCGTATCATTCCGCGTAACATTACCGCTGCCTCTTGCATAACCTTACATTCATCTGACATAAACTGAATCTCAATTTACATTGAGATGCACGGGAAATATTCAGTGTGCATAACCACTCTTAAGCGTCTATAACCATTTTCTGTGAGGAAGCTCCACTTTTTCCCCTGAGCTATATCTTATTCACGGCGTTATTCGCCTGGATGCGATATTCCCGGACATTAAGAGAAGATAATTGTGACGACACTCAAACCCTTATTAGCGAAAAATCGCAGTTGGGCATTACAGCGCCGCCAGCGTAATCCGCACTATTTTGAAAAATATCTTCATCAGCAGAAACCGCACTCCCTGTGGATTGGCTGCTCCGATAGCCGTGTGCCAGCGGAAGTGTTGACCGGAGCGCACCCCGGCGAGCTGTTTGTCCATCGCAATATCGCCAATATGGTGGTGCCGGATGACGACAACCTGATGAGCGTATTGCAGTACGCGATTTTCTATCTTGGCGTACAACGCATTGTGTTGTGCGGCCATTACGGCTGTGGCGGGGTTCAGGCCGCACTGGGACTGCCTGAAAGCCCGCTTGCTAAAGAAGATTCGGCGCTGGCGCGGCGCATTGCGACCCTGCGCAGTGGCCTGGCGCAGGGGCTGGAGGCGTATCGTACCGCTGATGAGCAGGAAGAGGAGACCCACAAGCTGAACCGCCTGGTGGAAGCCAACGTACTGGCCCAGTTTGCTCAGTTGACTGGCAGCGAACCGGTACGATCGGCATGGCAGGCCGGTCAGTCGCTGGATGTGTTTGGTTGCGTGTATGACCTGCAATCCGGGCATCTTAAAGAGTTAATTCAGCAATCTACAGAGGAATCGATACCATGAATCTACAAACCTTGCGCCAGGATATTCCGGCCGGTCTGGTGGTTTTTTTGGTGGCGCTGCCACTCTGTCTCGGTATTGCCCAGGCCAGTGGCCTGCCGCCATTTGCCGGTCTGCTGACTGGGGTGATTGGCGGTTTGCTGGTCACCGCCTTGAGTCCGTCGCGTTTTGCCGTCAGTGGCCCGGCTGCCGGGTTAGTCACCATTGTGGTGGCATCGATTGAGACGCTGGGTAGCTTCTCCGCCTTTCTGACGGCATTGATGCTTGCCGGTTTATTGCAGTGTCTGTTTGGTTTGCTGCGCGCCGGACGTTTTATCGCACTGGTGCCGGGCAGCGTCATCAAAGGTATGCTGGCCGCGATTGGTATTCTGCTGATTATCCAGCAGATTCCGGTGGCACTAGGGGCCGCAGGCGATGCGGAGCTGGTGTCGTTGGTCAACGGCGAGTTTGCTTTCTCCGCGTCGGCGATGCTGGTGGCGGGCGTTGGATTAGCGATCCTCTGGCTGTGGACCACGCCGCTGGTCAAATCGATCAAAGCGTTGAGCTGGATACCCGGCCCATTGGTGGCGGTGTTGGTGGGATGTTTGGCCACGGTGTCTGGCATCGCGGGCCTGCCGCGTATCGCCCTGCCAGAGTTTGATAGCATGGCACAGCTTGCAGGCGAGCTGGAAACCCCGGACTGGCTGGCCTGGCGTAATCCGTCGGTGTGGGTAGTGGCGGTGACGCTGGCGCTGGTTGCTAGCCTGGAAACGCTGCTGAGTCAGGAGGCGTTGAAAAAGCTGCGCCCACAACATCCGGCACCTTCGCCGAATAAAGAGATGTTTGCGCAGGGGGTGGGTAATCTTACCGCTGGTTTGCTCGGGGCGATGCCGATCACCGCGGTGATTGTACGCAGTTCGGTCAACGTCAGTGTCGGCGCGCAAACCAAGGTATCGATTCTGTTGCATGGCGTGTTGCTGCTGATTTGCGGTTTATGGTTTAGCGATTTGCTGAACGCCATCCCGCTCGCCAGTCTGGCGGCGGTGTTGCTCTACACCGGCTATAAGCTGGCGACACCGCGGCTGTTCATCGAACAGATGCGTATGGGCGCGCAGCAATATATCCCTTTCCTCGCCACCATCGGCGGCATCATCGTGTTTGGCATGCTGGCGGGGATTGGTATCGGTATCGCGACCCAACTCCTGTGCAGCCTCTATCAAAGCCATCGAAATGCGTTGCAGCTGACCCGCTATGACGACCATTACGTGTTGCGCTTCCAGCAGAATCTGACTTTTATTCACAACCCCAAATTGCAGGGGCTACTGGCGGAGATCCCGGAAAATAGTGTGGTGATTGTGGACCACGACAATGCCGAGTATCTCGACCCCGACGTCAAAGCAGTGCTACAGGATTTTGGCGAAAGTGCAGATAAACGTGGCATTCGTCTGAGTCAGTGGCCGGTTGCGGTAAAATAGCAATCGGTTAGCCACTGAAATTTGTGTTTTGGCTTAAAAATCGGATATCTCGGATATCCGATTTTTTTGTTTACAGGGCATAATTATCCCGCTTTTCTCCAACATCCTTCTATGTCGGACATGGATTCAGCCGTAGAGTTGAAGGATGAACACGAGCTTAATTAACGAATCAGATTACTAACTTTTCAGGTCTAATGCCTGCTGATGCCCACCGGCGTATGGCAGCGACTTTCCAGGTTACAGGGTTCAGACGTATGCGCGTTAAGCTGTTTGCAGAGAATAATTTTAAAAAGAATGCTCTCTCACTGTTCCTCATCACGCTTTTTTTCTGCTTTATTGGCAGCCATTTGCGTGTGCCGCAGGAGCTGTCGCTGTTCTGGCCGGTCAACGCGCTGATTGCCGGGTTGATGGTGCGTAATCCGTTTCTGCATCGCATTTCCAGTTATCTGGTGTGCTTTGTCGCGATGGTGTTTAACGACACGGTATTTTCTGGCTGGGCGCTGCCTGCGGTCACCCTCAATGTGGCCAATATTCTGTTTATTCTGGTGGCGGTGAGCATGCTAATTAAGCATCTGCTGCCACCTTCAGCGAATAGCCAGGTGATCAACGCGATGCGTATTTTCCCCGCCTGCCTGCTGGCGGCGCTGGCCTGTGCCACCTGGGGAGCCTGGGTGCAGGAAGTGGATTTCAACGCACGCTTTATTACCGCCTGGGGCGATTGGTTCAGCGAACAATTTTCCACGTCATTAATGTTGCTTCCCGTGCTGTTGGCGCGTCCGTTGCGCACCGTCCCGTGGCGTTCATTGTTGCATCCTGGAAAACTGCTGCCGCTGACGGGTGTGGTGGTGTCGCTCACCATTGGCGCGATGATCGGTGGGGCTGGTAGCCTGACCTTTCCGGTGCCAGCGCTGATCTGGTGTGCCATTGTATTGCCGATTCCGATCACCAGCCTTGTGCTGTTGATCACCGGTATCACCGAAATTATTCTGGTCTCGCACGGCGTGATGAATATTCAAGGGGATGATGCCTTGTTGCCCATCAGCCATCTGACCTCGGTACGCCTGGGGGTGGCGACCATCACCATTAGCCCGCTGTTGGTGGCCGTCAGTATGGATGCCATCCGGCAGTTGAATCAGCGTTTGTCATTGCGCGCCAATTTTGATTTTCTCACCCAACTGTTGTCGCGTTCCGGGCTGTATGAAAATCTGCGTCAGGAGCCGTTCTCACCGCAGCGTGCAGCAGGGGTGGTGATGCTGGATGTCGATTATTTCAAAACCATTAATGATAACTTTGGTCATGATGCCGGTGATGGCGTGCTGGAGGAGATTGCGCGCCGCATTCAGGATGTGGTGAACAATCGTGGCCTGGTTTGCCGCTTTGGCGGCGAAGAATTTGTGGTGGTGGTGTTTGATTACAATCACAGCCAGCTGTATCAACTGGCTGAAGCTATCCGCCAATCAATGGTCAGAGAGAAATTCTGGTTGCAGGGGAATACTGTCACGGTTACCGCCAGCCTGGGGCTGGCGTTGAGCAATGCAGTGAACGAGCGTGAGTGGCAAGGGGTGGTTAACCGCTTGATTTCGGCGGCTGACAAAAACCTCTACCTGTCGAAACGCAATGGCCGCAATCAAACTTCGCCAGTTGTGGAGCCACGCGCGCTGGTTAACGACGTGGCCTGACGTTTACATGCTACTTTTCAGTGCGCAGCTCTGCTGATGGCGTTCCTGCGCCAGTTCAATCAGGCGAGTGATCAGCGCACTGTAGCCCAGACCGGCTGCCTGCCATAACTTCGGATACATGCTGATGTTGGTAAAGCCGGGTAACGTATTGACTTCATTGACGATGATCTTTCCGTCTTCTGTCAGGAACACATCGACACGCGCCATCCCGTTGCACTCCAGTGTCTGAAACGCTTGCAGTGCCACGGCACGAATCGCTTCGCTATCTTCTGTGCTAATTGCGGCGGGCACCACCACCTGGGCACCGCTCTCGTTGATGTACTTGGTGTCATACGAATAAAACGCATCGTGCACCACCACTTCTCCGCAGGGACTGGCGACAGGTTCATCATTACCCAACACAGCACACTCGATTTCACGCCCTTTAATGCCTTGTTCAATCAGGACTTTGCGGTCAAAGGTAAAGGCGAGATCAAGTGCCGCAGCGAATTCTTCCATGCAGCTGACTTTGCTGACGCCGACCGAAGAACCCTGGTTGGCGGGTTTGATAAATAACGGCAGGCCAAATTTATCCACCACCGCCTGTACATCGAGGCGGACGCGCTGCGCCTGAGTGACGCTAATCCATGGCGCAACGTTGAGTCCGGCATCGCGCAGCAGGCGTTTGGTAAAGTCTTTATCCATGCTGACGGCAGAACCCAGCACCCCGGAACCGACAAATGGTAGATTAGCCATGCGCAGCAAACCTTGCAGCGAACCATCTTCACCCAGGGTGCCGTGCACAATCGGGAAAATCACATCGACTTGCGACAGCGGATGAGCATTCTGGCGCGTAATCAGCTGCTGCGATGCCTGGCCGGGAACCAGCGCCACATTCTCGCCGGAGCGATTGAGAGCGATCAACGATGGGTTTTCCGCATTCAGCAGAAAGCCGGATGCATCATTCAGATGCCACTCGCCTTGCTTATCGATACCCAGCAGCACCACCTCGAATTTGCTGGTATCGATGGCCTCAAGAATGTTTTTGGCTGATTGTAATGACACTTCATGTTCGGCTGACTTGCCGCCAAAAATGATCCCCACGCGCTGTTTTGCCATTGTTTTTTGTCCGGTTACGATAAAGCGAATGGCTAAGATAGCACGGGGTGTTAAGGGGGGAAATCAGATGAGGAGAAGGGCGGATAGCGGCGAAAAAAATCCCCTCGGAAGAGGGGATGCCTAATCTATTCAGGCGAACACCAGGGAAATAATATCTTAACTATACCAAAGTATAGTTAGCGTAAATGTCGGGTTGATCAAAAAATTGGAAAATTGATTCTCGTGAGCAGTAGCTGTAGGAAGACAATTCCGACAACTTCGTTTAATGCTTGCCAGTTACGCGATGGGGTTAACTGGATGGCATTACGTAATGAGTTGAAATTTTGGATGTTTTTTATTTATGAGGAATGAATTATTAATCTGATTTCTTTATTTTTTTTCATAAAAAAATATGAAAATTCCTGGTATTTATTTGCACCAGGCTGTTTATTGTCAGCCGTTTTTTTCTGCGATACGTACCGAAATATATAATTTCAGGCGTTGCATCTTTTAAGAATTCTCATTTATATTGCTCAAGTTTTACACACGGAAAGGGTTGTCCAGTCGATTTTTATGCCATTTTTACAAGGAGTAAATATGAGCAATTCTTATCAAAATGAGATTCCTAAAGCACGTGTCAATATCAAGCTCGACCTGCATACGGGGGGAAGTCAGAAGAAAGTTGAGTTGCCGCTCAAGCTATTGGTTACGGGGGATTTTAGTCACGGCAAGGAGACCCGCCTGCTCTCTGAACGAGAAAAAATCGAGGTTAACAAAAACAATTTCAACAATGTATTGGCGGCATTTTCGCCTGCCATCAATCTGAATGTAACGGACACCCTGGCTGCAGACGGTAGCGAACAGTGGTTAAATCTGACCTTCCGTGAGATCAAAGATTTTGAACCGGAACAGGTTGCCCGCCAAATTCCCCAACTGAAAGCGATGCTCGCCATGCGCAATTTATTGCGCGATCTTAAATCCAATCTGCTCGATAACGTAACCTTCCGCAAAGAGTTTGAAGCCATCCTGAAAGATCCCGCGCTGAGCGATGCATTACGCGCTGAACTGACTGCCCTGGTGCCGGGAAAAGCTTGATCACCAGCGATTTAATGGATTAATACGAGAGAAAAGTCATGTCTGCAAAAAATGAAACTGCTACTGGCGGTCAAGCGACTGTGCTTGAAAGACCTGAATCAGCCTGTGTTTATACCTCCCTGTTCGAAAAAATTAATCTCAATCCAGTAGCGCATCTCAGTGATTTGGAGGTCTGGCAGGACAGCCAGGCCATGTCTGATGCCAGCACTGATGAACGCGTCACCGCAGCGATGCAGGTGCTATTGGAGTGCCTGAAGCAGAGTGGATTGAAAGTAGAGAAACTCAATAAAACGCTGCTGGATCATCATATTGCACAATTGGATCAGCAAATCAGCCGTCAACTTGACCTGGTGATGCATCACCCCATTTTTCAGCAAGTCGAGTCCACCTGGCGTGGGCTTAAATCGCTGGTTGATAAGGCTGATTTTCGCCAAAACGTCAAAATTACCTTGTTGGATCTTTCTAAAGAAGCTTTACGTCAGGATTTTGAAGATTCTCCAGAGATTATCCAGAGCGGCCTCTATCTCCAGACTTATGTCAGCGAATATGACACGCCCGGTGGCGAACCGATTGCTGCCATTATCTCAGCGTGGGAGTTTGATGCCTCCGCACAGGATGTTGCCCTGTTGCGTAATATTGCGCAGGTCGCCGCGTCGGCGCACATGCCGTTTATCGGATCCGTGGGGCCAGCATTCTTCCTGAAAGAGAATATGGAAGAGGTCGCGGCCATCAAGGATATTGGCAACTACTTCGACCGCGCCGAATACCTCAAGTGGAAGTCCTTCCGCGAAAGCGATGATGCACGTTATATCGGCCTGACCATGCCGCGTGTGTTGGGACGCTTGCCGTATGGTCCGGATACCCTGCCGGTGCGTAGCTTCAACTACCAGGAGGAGGTAAAAGGCCCGGATCATGACAAGTATCTGTGGATCAACGCATCTTTTGCCTTTGCCACCAATATGGTGCGCAGTTTTATCCACAACGGCTGGTGCGTACAAATTCGCGGTCCGCAAGCCGGAGGAGCGGTGCAGGACCTGCCAATTCATCTCTATGATCTTGGCACCGGCAATCAGGTGAAAATTCCTTCTGAAGTGATGATCCCGGAAACCCGTGAGTTTGAGTTTGCCAATCTTGGCTTTATCCCGCTGAGTTACTACAAAAATCGCGATTATGCCTGCTTTTTTTCGGCAAATTCGACGCAAAAACCCATCCAGTATGACACTGCCGATGCGACTGCTAACAGTCGCATCAACGCCCGTCTGCCTTACGTTTTTCTGCTGTCGAGAATTGCGCACTACCTGAAGATGATCCAGCGCGAAAATATCGGTACGACCAAGGATCGGCGTTTGCTGGAGATGGAGTTGAACGCCTGGGTACGAAGTCTGGTCACCGAGATGACCGACCCTGGTGATGATCTCCAGGCATCACATCCACTGCGTGATGCCAGGGTGGTGGTGGAAGACATTGAGGATAACCCTGGCTTTTTCCGCGTGAAGTTGTTCGCAGTGCCACATTTCCAGGTGGAAGGTATGGATGTCAACCTGTCGCTGGTTTCACAGATGCCAAAAGCGAAATCGTAAGGGTGGTATTCAGGGATGAAAACAGAACAACCGCTCTGGGGGCGGGGGGTGATGATCTCGCCCCAGCATTTTCAGCAGCAATCAACATGGACCGAGTGGCGCAGTGAGTGTCTGGCAAAGATGGGACTTAATCACCCCTGGGGGGTGTTTCAGGCCGAGTTCGAACCAGAGTCACTGAAGCAGGAGCGGCTCCAGCCTCGCCATCTGCATGTTCGCTTCAGCGATGGAACGCTGATTGATACCCAGAATGCCGATCCGCTCCCGCCCACACTGACGTTGAGCGCTGAACACCAGGAAGTGGAGGTCGTTCTGGCACTGCCACAGATGTACGCGAATGGTGGTAACTGCCTACAACCCGACCAGGTAGCGGAACGTCCGGTGCGTTTTCGTCAGCGTTGGCGTGACATCCGTAATCTGTTTGGCGATGACTCACGACAGATTGCCGTGTTACATCCTGAGCTGGCGCTGCGTTATGCCCATCAGGACAACAGCGAGTGGTTGACTTGTCCGGTCGCGCGTCTGCAACGGGATACTCAGGGGGGCTGGACATTGGACCACCAGTTTCTTCCCCCGTTATTGGTGCTGAGCGGAAGCTGCTGGTTAATGACCGCGCTGGAACAACTGATGACGCAGTTGCGCGCACGGCTGACCCGGCTGATGGCGATGCGTCGCGAAAGCAACCAGCGCATGGCCGATTTTGCCGTCGCAGATGTGTCGCTGTTCTGGCTGTTGAATGCGTTAAACAGCGCTGAACCGGTGTTGGCGAATTTCCTGCGTCATCCACAAAGTGCGCCGGAGCGGTTATACCCGGAGTTAGCGCGGCTGGCCGGTGGTTTGCTGACCTTTTCCCTTGAGCATCAGACCAATGCCATCCCGCTCTATCGACATGATGATCTTAACAACGTATTTCCGGCGTTATTCAGTCTGCTGTCCAGGCTGTTGGAAGCCAGCCTGCCATCGCGCGTGGTGGCGATTGAGATGAGCCATGACCGAAGACTGCGCCAGTGGCTGGCTCGTCTCAATGATCCGCGTTTGCGTGAAGAGGCTGATTTTTATCTTTCGGTGCGTTCACCTTTACCGGTGGTGCAACTACAGGAACAAGTACCACGCCAGTGCAAAGTGGGCAGCCCGGATGATGTGATGAGTCTGGTGAATACCTCACAGTTGGGGATTCCGCTCCAGCCATTGAGCCGTGTTCCCGCAGCCCTTCCTTTGCGGCTGGAAAATCAATATTTCTCCCTCGACCTGTCACACCCGGCTGCACGTACGATGCTGGAGAGTGGCTGCTGTATGTTTTACGTTCCCGGAACACTGGGAGACCCGGAGCTTGAACTCTTCGCAGTACTAAGAACATGAGTGACAACCAACAGGGAGGTTTTGTGGATATCGATGCACTGATGCAGAACAGCTGGCTGCAGGTCATTAGTCTGCGGCATCAGCCACGATTTAAGGAGGGGGAGGGTAAAGCGCTATGGCAGCGTTGCGTAGCCGATGTTAAGCAGGTGCAGCAGGTACTGCGCGATGCGGGTGCCAGTGACGAATGCCGTCAGGACATTCTGTTGGCGCATTGTGCATTGCTTGATGAAGCCGTGAAAGGGCGTGGCGTGCAGGATGACGCTTGTATGCAGTGGTATCACCTGCCACTTCAGGGGCACTTTCTGCACTCCATCGATGCCGGTGAAACCTTGTGCGACCGAATGCGGCAGGTACTTAGCCAGCCAGTGGCGGATGCCATGGTGTTGATGTGCTTTCATAGGGTGATGTTGCTGGGATTTCTTGGTGGCTATCCGTCACTGGAAACCGCAGAACGCCAAAATCTGGTCAGCGCGTTGAATAAGCGTGTTCCTCCCTTCGGGCATGCTACCGATCAACGCCTGCTGGCCGTGGCGGATAGTGGTCTAAGGCGGGGTATATTGAGCCACTGGTCGGTGCGTCTGGGGCTTTCAGGATTAATGCTGTTGGCAATGTGGTGGGGGCTGGATAGCTGGTTGGATCAACTGATAGCGACTCTGCTGCCAGAGGTGAAGGGATGACCGCTTTACTGCGGCGCATAAAGAGAGGTTGGGCTGCGATCCACCGCCCACCTTCCGTCTTGCCATTCAGCGAGGCGCTGCCCGAAGAGAGTTATCGCCTGCCGGTGGTGCTGTGCTGCGGTGATGACACGCATGACTGGCCGGAAGTGGAAGCCGTCCGTCTGGTGCCACAGGGATGTTGGATACGCATCCACGCCAGCAGCGAACTACAGCACGTACTACGGCAATTGCTGCAATGGCGTCCTGGCTGGGGAGCCCAGATTGCCATCTGTGTCAGCGTGAATCCGCAACAACATACACAGCTGACAACCCTGGAAAAACAGCTGCATGAATTACGTTGGCAGATTGCCATGCTGCGTCGTGAAGTGCGGCAGGCGCTGCCGCTGCTGTTAAGCATACGGGTGGCGGGCAACATCACACTGACGGCACAACCGCTGTGGCAAGTCACCCTGGCAGGGACGGGTACACAGATTTGGTATGAAGGCCAGGCACCGCAATCCAGTGAGCAGTGGTTAGCGCAGGCAGATGCCAACGTAATCCAGCAGCAGATCTTGTTTAACGCCTTGGATAGCAACTTCAGTCAGCGTGTGCTGGGTTTTTTATCCGCAGAACACCCGGATGTGGCGCCGGTTGCCCCTCATGCCATGCTCTGCGCGCTGCAATCCACGCTGCCACAGGAGCAGTCTGATTCGCTTTGGCAGCAAGGATTGTCTGGCTGCACCACGCTGCGGTCGGTTGCTGGCTGGTCGGCAAACCATGGGGGGAATGTCCAACCCAACTTCATTTTACCCTTGTTACCGCGCGGGCAGGACGTTACCCCTCTTCGCCGGGTGTTGCCGATGGCGCTGAGCTTATTTCTCGGGTTTGCTTTTATCGCGCTCTGTTGCAGCGCATGGAATAACCAGGCGCTTATCCATCGTATCGCGTTCGATCTCGCCCATTACCACCGTATCACCATGATCGATGTGGCTCCGAAAGCCGCGGCTGTCGCGGTGCTGCGCGAGGATGCAGCACAGTTGGATCAGTGGGCGCGCCAGGGTGAACCCTTCTCACTGGGAATGGGGCTGTATCGTGGCGAGCGTTTGCAACTGTCGGTGCTGGATGCCATTCGTAGCTGGCACCCTCCTCCATCACATCCACGTCAGCCTGCTATCCAACCACAGGCGACAATTGCGCAGCTCGATAGCCTGGCTCTGTTCAATTCTGGCAAGGCAGAGCTGAAGTCGGGTTCCACCAAAATGTTGATCAACGCCCTGGTTGGCATTCGCGCAAAACCGGGCTGGCTGATTGTGATTAGCGGCCATACCGACAATACCGGTGACCCCGGATTTAATCAGCAGCTTTCGCTAAAACGTGCGGAGGCGGTACGTAACTGGATGCGAGATAGCGGGGCTATCGCGGAGAGCTGTTTTGCGGTGCAGGGGTACGGTGTGAGTCGTCCACTTGCTACTAACGATACCCCGGAGGGGCGCGCAACCAACCGGCGTGTCGAAATTCGTCTGGTGCCGCAGGCTGATGCCTGTCAGGAGCCGGATGACACCCTGCTGTCATCACGGGATGGTGACGGTAACCAACACTTAACGGAGTAAAAAATTATGGCGATTCCAGTTTATCTGTGGCTGAAAAACGATGGCGGCGTCGATATTAAAGGTTCGGTTGAGGCCGAGCATCGGGAGGGAAGTGTTGAGGTCGTGGCACTGAAACATCAGGTGCATATTCCTACCGATGGTAATACCGGCAAGGTGACGGGCGCTCGTGTGCATGCCCCCTTGCAGTTTACCAAAGCGGTCGACTCCTCGAGCCCGTATCTCTACAAGGCGGTAACCACCGGTCAGACACTTAAAAGCGCCGAGTTTAAATGGTATCTCATTGATAGCGGTGGGAACGAAGTGGAGTACTTCAATACCACGTTGGAAAACGTCAAGGTCGTAAAGGTAAGCCCACTGATGCATGACATCAAAGATCCCTCCAAAGAGAAGCACAATCACCTGGAAGAGATTGAGCTGCACTACGAAAAAATCATCTGGACCTTCAAAGAAGGCAACATCATTCATTCTGATGAGTGGAATGCGCGGCAGGTCGCCCTTGCTGGCTAAACCCATGCGGACGGTAATACCGTCCGCTCTTTTCCTGCCTGCGCGGGCTTTCAATAAACATCGGAAGTTGACACCTGATGGGCATGGGTTACGGCCAGGGGCGGTAGCGTGCCTGAAATGGAGAAATAAAAATGGAACACCAGTCCGCCGTTCTGCTACGACGTCTCAACCCCTTCTGCGCCCGTGCGCTCGAAGCTGCGGCCTCTTTATGTCAGAGCCGTGCCCACACGGAAATCACCCCCGAACATTGGCTGCTGAAGCTGCTGGAAGCAGGCGAAGGCGATCTGACGGTGATCGCCCGTCGTTATGCGTGGGATTTGGATGATATCTGGCAATCCCTGTTGCGTTATCTGGAGACTCAGCCTCGCTCCGTACGCAGCAATCCCTCGCTTTCAGCACGCTTGCAAGCCTTGTTGAAACAGGGCTGGCTGTGCGCTTCGCTGGAAAATGAAAGCACACAGATTCGTACGCTTCATTTGCTAATGGCGCTGGCGGATACCCCGATGCTGCTGGAGTGCGATGAACTCTGGCCGTTACTGACGCTGGGCAAAACCCAGCTTGATCGCTTGTGCCCGCTGCTTGAGGAGCAGTCTGATGAACGGGTCAGACCGCCCGAGATTTTCAGCGCTGCTTTGGCATTGCCTCCATCCATGGCGAATAGCGATTGCCATCAGGCGGTGCTGGATCGCTTTACCCTTGATCTCACTGCCCGCGCTCGAGCAGGTCATATTGACCCGGTTTTTGGTCGTGACAGTGAAATCCGTCAGATGGTGGATATCCTGGCCCGCCGGCGTAAAAACAACCCGATTCTGGTGGGGGAACCTGGCGTAGGTAAAACTGCGCTGGTGGAAGGGCTGGCGCTGCGCATCGTGCAGGGTAACGTGCCAGATAGCCTGAAGTTGGTGAGCGTTCGCACGCTTGATCCGGGTCTGCTCCAGGCGGGAGCCGGTGTAAAAGGTGAGTTTGAGCAACGGCTGAAAAATATTATTGCCGCCGTGCAGCAGTCACCCTGTCCAGTACTGCTGTTTATTGACGAAGCCCATACCCTGATCGGCGCAGGTAATCAGGTGGGCGGTGCTGATGCCGCCAATCTGCTGAAACCGGCACTGGCGCGAGGTGAACTACGCACTATCGCGGCCACCACTTGGAGTGAATACAAACAATATTTCGAGCGTGATGCAGCACTGGAACGGCGCTTTCAACGTGTGCAGGTTGATGAACCGGATGATGAAACCGCTTGCCTGATGTTACGCGGTTTGAAGTCCCGCTATGCACAGCATCACGGCGTCTATATTTCGGACGAAGCGGTACGGGCAGCGGTAAGCCTTTCGCGGTGTTATTTGGTGGGCCGCCAATTACCGGATAAGGCCGTTGATCTGCTGGATACCGCCAGTGCGCAGGTGCGGATGAGCCTGGACACCGTACCGGAATCGCTCACACGACTCAGGGCACAGATCACCGGTCTGGAAATGGAGCAGCAGGCGTTACTGGAGGATTGTGCGGTGGGCCATTATGACGGTAACAACCGTCTCGCCGAAACCCGGCAGCTTATCCGTCAGCGTAATGATGATCTTGCCGCGTTAGAAATGCGTTATCAGCAGGAAAAAGGGCTGACGGAGCAGTTACTGGCCTGCCGCAGCGACCCTTCCCGGGAGCAAGAGATTGCCGCCCTACAGGATCGACTGGTGAAGATTCAACAGGCAACCCCGCTACTGGCGCTGGATGTGGACGCACGCACGGTGGCGCATGTGGTGGCTGACTGGACCGGCATCCCACACTCCTTGTTGATGAAAGATGAGCAAAGCGAGCTACTGGTGTTGGACGTCGCCCTGGCCGAGCGTGTTGTTGGGCAGGATCACGCGTTGCACGCGATTGCGCAGCGGCTACGCGCGACAAAAACCGGTCTCGCCGCAGAAAATGGGCCACAGGGTGTATTTCTGCTGGTGGGGAGCAGCGGTACAGGGAAAACCGAAACTGCGCTGGCGCTGGCAGATACCCTCTACGGTGGACAGCGGTCACTGATTACCCTCAACCTCAGCGAATATCAGGAAGCGCATACCGTCAGTCAGCTCAAAGGCTCACCGCCCGGCTACGTCGGTTATGGACAGGGAGGTGTCCTGACGGAAGCGGTGCGCAAACGTCCCTACAGCGTGGTGCTACTGGATGAAGTGGAAAAGGCGCACCGCGATGTGTTGAACCTGTTTTATCAGGTGTTCGATCGCGGCTTTATGCGTGATGGTGAAGGGCGTGAGATCGATTTTCGGAACACCGTTATTCTGATGACCTCCAATCTCGGCAGTGACCAACTGATGCAGCACCTGGAGCAACAACCTGACGCCAGTGATGCCGATTTACAGCAAAGATTACGTCCGCTATTGCGCGACCATTTCCAATCCGCCCTGTTAGCGCGCTTCCAGACGGTGATATACCGACCGTTGGCTCCGACGGCGCTGCGTACCATCGTTGCCATGAAACTGGAGCAGGTCAGCCAGCGGCTGGCTCGTCATTACGGCATCCGTACTCACCTTGAAGAGAGCCTGTATGAGGCGCTGACCACCGCCTGCCTGTTGCCGGATACTGGCGCCCGCAACATCGACAGCTTGCTGAACCAACAGATTCTTCCGGTGCTGAGCCAACAATTGCTGACGCTGATCGCCGCCGGACGGAAACCCGCCATCCTGACGCTGGGCTGGGATGAGGAGCAGGGCATCGTACTGTCGTTGCACGATCACACTATCGCTGTGGCCGGAGCTTAACCCGCTGCGCTAAGTGATGTTGGTGCTGATTGCCCGCGATCTCTCTGGAAGGGTAACAACAGGAATTGTAAGACCCTATGAATAAGCAAGAAAAACTGACCACTTTCTCAACGGCGTTAACGGTAGTAGTGACCCTTGTGACTGCTGCTGTGCCGGTGATAGTGGGGGGAGTACTGGCGTGGATCTTCTTACTGGAACGCGCCACGGAGTGGAACGCGCTGTTCCATCTTTTGATGAGCGGCTTAGCCGCTTGGGTGGGATTGCTTTGCCTGCTTGTTCTTGGTGTTGCTATCGGCAAGGGCAATATTCGTGGTGCCGTGAGGACCAAAACCGAAAAATGCCCGCCAGAAGAGACTCAGCAACCGATGATAACAGTGTTACTTCACCATTTGCGCGCCCGCTACACCCTGTTCTGGCGCAGTAACGTCCGTCTGTTACTGATCACCGGGGAGGATGCCGCTATCGATGCCCTGGTTCCCGGTTTGAGGACACAACAATGGCTGGAAGGCCAGCGTACGGTACTGATTTATGGCGGCAATCTGCGCACCGAGGTAGATCGGGAAAAACTCGCTGCTTTGCGTACGTTACGCCCCCGCTGCCCACTCGATGGTATCGTGCTGGTGTTGGGGGCGGATGACGTTTTAACTGCGCACCGCAGTGATACGTCCCTGCGTGCGTTGGAGGGCATCAGCGCTATGCTGCGCTGGCAGGCTCCGGTTTGGCTATGGCAGTCACTCGGCAGCAAATGGCCACAGGAAGGGCATGAGCCCTGCGCGGTGGGTGTAACCTTTGCCGCTGGTGCAAAGTCTGAAGATATTCAGCAGCAGCTGGATAATGTGCAACCTGCCCTGCGCGCGCGGGGAATGGCGCAGGTCGCGCACAACATCAGTCATGATTGGTTATTACGCTTGTCGCAACAACTTGCCGAGGGGGGCAGCCTGCTTTGGCAGCAGCACCTGGCACCCTGGTTCGCTCCGCAATCTTCCGTACCGTTATGCGGCTTGATGTTTAGTTTGCCAGACGCAACGTCCATCGATGTTTATCCGCATGCGTTGCCGCATCCCTCTCTTTGGCAGCAGATTACCCGCGATGAGATGAAAGGCCGTCGCATCGGATTGCCCTGGCAGAAGACGCTGGTCTGGTCGCTGCTGGGGCTGATGCTGCTGTGGGCAACGGGTATGCTGGTGTCGTTTATGGTTAACCGATCGCAGGTGATGAGTGCTGCACAGGAGGTCAGGACGCTGGTGAAGAACCCGGCCATCAATGACGAGCAACTGATCACATTACATCATCTGCGTAATGATCTTGGCCGTCAGCAGCACTGGATGGCGCAGGGTACGCCCTGGTATCAACGTTTCGCTCTCAGTCATACCCGTGAACTTTATAGCGCGTTGCTACCCTGGTATGGCGTGACGAGTCATCGTGTGATTCACGATTCCGCCCGTGTGGCGCTCGAAGCGCAGCTCACCCGCCTGGCAGAATTGCCGCCTGATAGCCCGCTGCGTGCGTCCCTGGCGCCCTCCGGCTATAACCAATTGCAGGCCTGGCTGATGATGTCACGCCCCGACCGTGCCGCAGCCGATTTCTTTGCGCAGACGATGAAAGAGGTGGAACCACAACGTGACGGGATCTCCACCAGTCTGTGGCAAAGCCTGGCACCGGACTTATGGGCCTTCTATGCTGCCTCGTTATCCTCGCAACCCCAATGGGCGATTCAACCTGACCCGGAGCTGCTTGCGCAGGTGCGGCAGGTCTTACTCCAGCAAATTAGTCGCCGCAATGCGGAGAGCACGCTGTATACCAATCTGTTGCAGGCGGTGCGGCGTAACTATGCTGATGTCGATTTGGAAGATATGACGGCAGGCACCGATCCACACCGACTGTTTACCAGCGATAAGGTGGTTCCCGGCATGTTTACCCGTCAGGCATGGGAAGGCGGAGTGCAGCAGGCGATTGAGAAAGCCGCGCGGGAACGCCGTGAGGAGATAGATTGGGTATTGAGCGATAGCCGCAGCGCGCTGGCGCAGGATGTCTCACCCGAGGCGCTACAGGAGCGGTTGACGCAGCGCTACTTCACCGATTTTGCCGCCAGCTGGCTGAATTTTCTCAACGAGTTGCGGCTGAACCCGACCCACAACATCGCCGATGTGACGGACCAACTCACTTTGATGAGTGACGTGCGTCAGTCGCCGTTGATTGCATTGATTAATACCCTCGCGTGGCAAGGGCAGACCGGACAACGGCGTGAGGCGGTTGCCGCCAGCCTGCTTAACTCGGCGAAAACGCTGATTGGCCGTAAGGCGCAACCGGTCATTGACCAGCAACCCGCTGAACCCACAGGGCCGCTGGATAGCACCTTCGGCCCGTTGCTGGCGCTGGTGGGACGGAGCAACGGATCGCAACTGATGGCGGCCGACAGCTCTCTCAGCCTGCAAACTTACCTGACACGTATCACTCGGGTTCGTCTCAGATTACAGCAGGTAGCTGCCGCGCCTGATCCCCAGGAGATGTTACAGGCGCTGGCCCAGACCATTTTTCAGGGCAAAAGCGTAGACCTGACCGACACCCAGCAGTATGGCAGCCTGATGGCGGCCAGTCTCGGGGAAGAGTGGAGTGGTTTTGGTCAGACGCTGTTTGTCCAGCCATTAGCGCAGGCGTGGGAGACCATCCTGCAACCCTCGGCAGTCAGTCTGAATGCGCAGTGGCGGCGGGCAGTGGTGGACAACTGGCGTAATGCGTTTGATGGCCGCTATCCGTTTGCTGCCAGCAACAGCGACGCTTCGCTGCCAATGCTGGCGGAGTTCATCCGTAAAGATGCTGGCCGCCTCGATAGTTTCCTGAACCATCGTCTCGCTGGGGTGTTGCAAAAAGAGGGCAGCCACTGGGTGCCAGATCGCGCACACAGCCAGGGGCTGACGTTCAATCCGGCCTTCCTGCAAGCGGTCAATCAGTTACGCGAGCTGGCGGATATTCTGTTCACCGACGGCACCCAGGGCATCAGCTTTGAATTGCAGGGGCGTCCGGTGTCCGAGGTAATGGAAACGCATCTGACGATAGATGGGCAAAAGCTCCGCTACTTCAATCAGATGGCGGAATGGCATGCCTTCCGCTGGCCGGGTGAGAGTGTAAAACCGGGTGCGCTGTTGAGTTGGTCGACGGTGGGCAGCGGAGGCCGTGTGTACGGCGATTACGCTGGCACCTGGGGGTTTATTCGCTGGCTGGAGCAGGGGAAGCGTCAGCAACTGGATCACAGCCAGTGGATGCTGAGCTTTGCCACCGCCGATAAACGCAACCTGCAATGGGTGCTGCGTAGCCAAATGAGTGATGGCCCTCTGGCTTTGTTACGGTTACGCGGCTTCACCTTACCGGATGAGATCTTCAGCGTAGATGCAGACGCGGCTGCACAGGTGCTGACGCGATATGAATAACCCAGGGACGGAGCAATATCATGACAGGGATTGCCGTGTTAATCAGCGCCTGTGGCGCAGAAGACGTTGCCTTGCGTGCAGAAGCAGAACAGCGCATCAGCGCCTGGGCGCGCTGGATGGAGCCGATCAACGATTTGGCACCAACCGGGCAAGATCCGACGTATGACGACCATTTCCAGCAAATTTTTGCCGAGGTCAACAAACTCTCCGGCGTTGATACGGCGTTAATTATTGCGCTGGCAGAGCCATTGCTGATCTCAGTCAGTAAAGATATTCGTGTGATCACCTTTTACCTGTGGGCGCGTCTCCATCAGCACGGAGAGCAGGGCCTGGCCGAAGGTCTGGAACTCCTGGCTGCCGCGTTGCAGCAATATGGTGAACTGTTGCATCCACAGCGACTTCGTAGCAGGCAAAGCGCTCTGGCCTGGCTCGGCAGTGGCAAAATGCTGAACAGTCTCGCGCTGTGGCCGGAAGTGGACATGACGCTGATCCGTCGCATTTGTGCGGTGCTGCTGTGGGTAGATGACCTGATCAGTGAAGAAGAGCGCCAGACTCTGGGACCGCTGATTCAGGCGCTGGAGGTGCGCCTGGCACGTAGTGGCGGCGCGGATGCACTGGTGCCACAAAACAGCAGCGAACCGACGGATGCTGACAAAAACATTACACCAATGTTGGCCCCGATCTCCTCGGGGCGTGACCTGCTTGACCAGGCCAGGCTGCTGGCCCGCTACCTGCGTGAACAGCCAGAGGGATGGCTGGCCGCGCATCATCTGATGAAAAGCATACGCTGGGACACACTCCATCATCTGCCGCCATTGGATACCAGTGGCAGGACGCGTCTGGCACCGCCCAAACCTGAACATCTGGCACAACTGAAACGCCTCTGGTCGCAGCAAAGCTGGCAGGCACTGCTGGAACTGACTGATTCACTCTTCGCGCAAAGCGTCAACCATCTATGGCTGGATGTGCAATGGTACGCCTGGGAAGCGCTCAGTCGTGGGAAGGCTGACTCCCGACTGGCAACCGTGGTTGAGCAGGATTTGGCTGCGTTGTTATTACGCCTGCCAGAACTGGAGTGCCTGACCTTCTCCGACGGTACGCCTTTTGCCGATGAAGTGACGCTGAGTTGGATCTCCCGGCAGGTGAGAAACGATGTTTCTTATCGCGAACCGGTAGCGGTGGCACCCGCTTGTGAGCAGGAGGGTGACATCCTCGCGCTGGAGAGCGAAGCGCTGGCGATCGCTGATGCGGAGGGCGTGGAAGCCGCACTTTGCTGGCTACAGCGGCGGCCTGGCGTCAATAGCGTGCGCGCCCGGTGGTTGCTGCGTCTGCTGATGGCGAGGGTGTGCGAACAACTGGGTAAGAATGACATGGCCTTGCATCTATTGCGCGAATTAGACATCCATGCGGAGAGCCTTACGCTGACCCACTGGTCACCTGAATTGATGTTCGAAGTCAGGGCCAGACGGCTGAAACTGCTAAGAAACCGAACGGCCCGCAGCGAGAGCGACAAAGCCCGGCTGCAATCTGAGATGGACAGTTTGTTGGTCGGGCTGATTGCCCTTGATCCGGCGCAGGCCACAGTACTTTGCGGCTAATCTCCTCATAGACTCTTAGGTGAATTCCCTATGGAAAACTTAACTCTGCGTTATTACGACGCTGAAATGCGCTACCTGCTGGAAGCCGGTGAAGAGTTTGCCCGAGCTTACCCGGAACAGGCGGCAATGCTTAATCTGGATAAAGCCGGTGCACGCGATCCCTATGTAGAACGTCTGTTTGAAGGTTTTGCCTTCCTGATGGGGAGGTTGCGGGAAAAGCTGGATGATGACCTGCCTGAATTGACGGAAGGGCTGGTAAGCCTGCTGTGGCCACATTACCTGCGCACCATTCCCTCCTTATCTGTGGTGGAGTTTACCCCTGACTGGCGATTGATGAAGGAACCGCAGCGTATTGCGCGCGGTTTTGAAGTGCTGTCTCGCCCGATTGGGGAGAAAGGAACGCGTTGTCGTTATACCACCACCCGCGATCTTGAACTGCTGCCGCTGGTACTGGAAAAGGTAGCGCTTACCACTGATACGCAGGGGCGATCCGTGATCCGTCTGCGCTTTAAGAGCGGCGAGCTGGCCGACTGGAGCCGGATGGATGTTAGCCATATTCCGCTCTATCTTAACGCCGACGCACCTCTGGCTTGTGCTCTGCACGAAACGCTGACCCTGCATGTCGCCAATATCAAACTGCGCCTGGCGGGGGAGAGTGAGAGTCGGATAGTCGCGGGACATTTTAGCGCGCAAGGTTTTGACAGTGATGACCGCCTGTGGCCTGGCAGTGACAGTAGCTTCAGCGGCTATCAGTTGCTGTTGGAATATTTCACCTTCCGGGAAAAGTTTATGACAGTGGGCCTGCATGGGCTGGAGCAGGCAAATCTCCCGGCTGTTCTGCCATGGTTTGAGCTGGAGTTGACGCTCTCCAGACGTTGGGAACATGATTTTATCTTCAGCGAAAAGCATCTGCGTTTGAACGTGGTTCCGGTCATCAATCTTTTTGCGCTGGAATCTGACCCGTTGACCATTGATGGTTTACAGACCGAATACCTGTTACGCCCGATGCGTGTGCAGGATGGGCATACCGAAATTTATTCGGTGGATGAGGTGACGTCCTGCCATAACACCCCCTATGTGCCGTTTACCAGCTTCCGTCACAAAGGTGGGATGCTGCATCCCGCTGCGCCGGAACATTACTACCATACGCGGGTACGTCAGGGGCCATCCGGATTACATGAAACCTGGTTGATCCTCGGCGGCGAAGCGTTTGATAACCATAGCGTGCCACCGGATGAGAGCCTCTCCGTCAGCGTAACCGGCACTAATGGGCAACTGCCGCGCCGGGCGTTACAAAGCACGTTACTGGATCAGGTGGTTAAATCCACCGCCTCTCAGGTGCAGGTGCGTAATCTTTGTGCGCCAACGCTGCCCTGCTATCCCCCCAATCGCGACCGCTTTCATTGGCGGGTATTGAGCCATCTCGGTTCCAGCTTCCTGTGGATGATGGATAACGCTGATGTCCTGCGCGGCACGCTGGCACTTTATGACTGGACGCACAGTGAGATGAATCGCCGCAGGTTGGAGGCCATTCTGCACGTTTGCCACCACGAAGTGACGCGTTTTGAACAGGGTTATCTGCTGCGTGGGGTACAGATCGAAATCACCCTCGACAGTAACGGTTTTGCCGGTAGCGGTGATATTTGCCTGTTTGGCGAAATGCTCAGCCGTTTTTTTGCGTTGTATACCGATATCCATCTGTTTAACTGCCTGATCCTGATTCTGCAACCTACCGGAGAACGTCTGCAATGGGAAGAGAAGCACAACCGCCGCATCCCCGGCTGACGCAACGTCTTGAGCGTGAACTGAACTGCCTGAATTTTTACCGCTTCTGCCAACTGATTGAACATCAGCACCGTGACGATCCGCCACTCGGTAGTACCAGCCATCCAGCAGATGATCCTATTCGCCTGTTGCCCCATGCCGGTATGGGGTTTCCCGTCAGTGAACTGAAGGCGCTGGAGTATGGCGAGGGGCCACCGGTGGTGCGCACCACCTTTCTTGGGCTTTATGGCGTAGATGCACCTTTGGCTGGGGCTTATCTTGATGACATCACGCAGCACAATGAAGGGCACGAAGCGTTACAGGGGTTTCTCGATATCTTTAACCACCGTGTGCTGACGCAGTTCTACCGTATCTGGCGTAAATATTCTTACCCCGCCACTTTTGAAGAGGGAGGTAAGGACAGCACCTCTCAGTCGTTGCTCGGTTTGATTGGATTGGGCATTCCCGGCACCGGAAAACATATTGCGACGCCGATATCACGTTTTCTGGCGCTGCTGAGTGTCATGCGTCAACCCGGCAGAACGGCAGAGGGTATTACGGCGTTGGTACGCCTGCTTGCTCCACAGACGGCAGTTCAGGTGCAGCCGCATTGTCTGCATCCGGTGCTGGTGAACGATCCACTGGTCCTCACTGAGCAGGGTTGTTTGCTTGATGGCAATCTTCCGCTGGGCGATGAAGTGATGGATGCCAGCAGCCAGATCCTGATTGATTTGCAAACTGAATGTGCAGATGAAGCCCGGGGCTGGTTGCCGGAGGGGCTTTTGTACCAGGACTTGCAGGTGATGCTGCGTGTGTATCTTGGCTGGCGTTATAAAGCACGCATCAGACTCACGTTGCATACCCGGCTGCTCGCGCCTCCAGCCCTTGGCACCGCACCTTTTTGGCTGGGAATGACCGGCGTACTTGGCGCGGGGGAAGAGAGTTGTCCTGCTGATATCCCCGCCACTTTTACCACCGAATTGGGCAGTTATACCGGCATGGAACCCGCCACATCATCACAAGGAACCCGACGTGTCACCTACCATTTTACGTAACCTGGTGCTGTGCACTGCTGTGTTGAATCTCTCAGCCTGTGGGCTCCAGCAGAGTGTGGTTGATAGTACCTCTTCCGCATTTAACTCGATATTTTATAAACAGATAAAGATCCTGCATCTCGACTTCTCCGCCCGTGAAAGCCTTAATAGCGATACCCGCGAACACCATCCGCTTTCCGAGCCGGTTATGGTGCGAATTTATCAGTTGAAAGCGCGAAAAACCTTTGATGGCACGGTTTATCAGCAACTGATACATGAGTCTGCGGAGGTGTTGTATGCAGACCTGTTGGCAGAACGCGATCTGATTGTGACGCCCGGCGGGGATATTGCACTGAATATGCCTATGGAGCCAGGAACCCGATTTGTGGCCGTTGTCGGCCTGTTTCAGCATCCCGACATGGCAAAAAATAGCTGGCGGTTAGTGCTGGAACGTAACGACCTGAACCCGGATAAACCAAGGGTGATTGAGCTGGATAGTCGGCATCTGATGCTGCGTGCGGAGAAGCCATCATGAGCCAGCTCTCGCTTTATGAATTGCTGAAAGGTTGTTTTAGCGGTGGGCTAGCGCTGCATCAGGTCAGTGAGCAGAACCAGATCATATTGTCGGTATTGGACAATATGCAACGCATTCTGAATACCCGCGCTGGATCGCTGGCGCATATTCCGGACTATGGCCTGCCAGATATGACGCAAATTCTGGCGGGGATGCCAGCAACCGCCCATCAGTTGCTTTTCACCCTTGTGCAGGTATTGCTGAAATACGAGCCACGACTGGCAAAAATCGATGTTGTGCTGCTGGAGCAAACTGATCCCGGCGACCTGCGTTATGTCATTGAAGCCGAGATGAAACAGGTTGGATTGGTGCGATTTGGCACGGTATTTATGCCGGAAGGGCGTGTACTTATCCGTCATCTGCAACAACAGCAGTTTCTCGAAAACAAGACTCTGTAACCGCGGGGTGATGTGTAAATCTGGAAAAGGATAATCAACGGATGATGACCGAACGTTCTCCCCAATCGATCCTGATCGGTGGAGACCCGCGCACCTTCAGTGAATACGCCATGTTGCGTGATGAGATCGGCAAGCTTACCCATCCCGCTCGACCTGATGTGGACTGGATACAGGTTGAGAAACTCTGTCTGGCATTGTTTGAGTTGAACGGTGTGGAGTTGCAAAGCGCCGCCTGGTACACCCTGGCGCGAACGTATACGGCAGGCGCATGTGGGTTGAATGAAGGGCTTAGCATTCTGGAGGCGATCATCGTACGTCAGTGGGCGGTATTGTGGCCGCAAGCCCCACAGGCGCGCACGGATATCATCAATACATTGGTCCGTCGACTGCAAAATATTCTGCGGCGCTGGACGTTCCAGCATGAGGATGAGCTAACCGAGTTATGTCGCAGTGAAAAATTGTTGCAGTCACTGCGTGATGCGCTGACATGCTACGGCATGAGGGATGCTGGTCAGACTGGCACCCTGTACGAGCAGATAAAGTCTGCGATTGCTCACTTCAAGGAAGGGGGGGTGAATATGCCGCAGGTTGTCACCAGGCCCCCCTCCGAACTGCTGGTCCCAAGAGTTTATGTCATTCAGCCAGAACCAGAAGTATCGGGTTCATGGTTAAAACCTTTTGTCAGTGGTGCCTGTTGCGCGCTGTTGGCTGTGGCTATGGTGCTGGGAGGTGTTTGCTGGTTTGGAAATAAGCAGATGCAGCAGCAGGCTCAGTTGGCACAACAGCGCATAATAAAAGAAGCTATCCCGCTTGAGCGTCTTCAGAGCTGGCATAAGGGCATGGCCGGGTTGCAGCACCTGGTCGAACAACTTAATGGCCTGGATAAAACACGTGGTAAATACCTGACAGTCAGTGAACTGAAATCGAGCATCTTTTCCGCCATGCAGGCATTTAGTCAGCACCCGCCCGTTGAGGAGCAACTGCGACGTTACGCCGAAGGTGAAGGGAATCAGAGCAGTGATCAGGTGCAGACCGGGATATTGTTGAGGCAGTTGGAGTATCGGTATCAGTTGTTGCGGGATGAGAAGGTGGAGTGATGGGGTGGGGCTATTCACTAAATTTGGTGGCCCCTGCTGGGTTTGAACCAGCGACCAAGCGATTATGAGTCGCCTGCTCTAACCACTGAGCTAAGGGGCCAGCGGAGCGGGGATTATAAAGTATCTCGCCAGGGCAATCCAGCCATTGATAGCTGGTTGCTCAAAATTAGCACACTGCCTGACTCTTTGATATCCATAAGAAAATTCGCAGATCTCACACCCGTGGCAACAAAGCCCCCTTAATCCGCAGACGAATCTGAGGCAGGGCTGGAATGCCCTGCCTCTTGTTGCCATCATGCCTGCTGATAACGTGATGCTGGTTTGTTCAGCGATAAATAAGGTTGCAGTGCCATGCGGGCATTATCGAAATCCTGCCACAGCTCAGTGTTTTCCAGTGAAGGGATGGTTACCAGCTCTCCGGAATCCAGTCCACTCAGCGCAGCGCTCACCAGATCTTCCACCTCCATTAACATTTCTGTCGGTAGTGTGCTTATCGGTGTACCGGATCGATCAAAAATCTCAGTGCGCGTTGCACCTGGCAACACTGCCTGCACGTTAACGCCGCTATCAACCAGCTCACGCTGCATGGCACGCGTCAGGGTTAAGACAAAAGATTTGGTAGCGTCATAAGCACCATTGAAACGCTCATGCATTAACGCCAGCACTGAAGCAATATTGATGATGGTGCCATGCCCGCGCGCACGAAAAGCCTGGGCAGCGACATGGGCTAATTGGGTTGGAGCGAAAATATTCAACGCCAGCATGGTTTGAATGCGCTCGATATCCGCGTCAATAAATTCTCCCTCCACGCTCATTCCCGCGTTGTTAAGCAGCAGGGTGATGCGGTGGTTATCGCGCAGCTCCTGTTCGATACGCTGCAAGTCCTGCGCATTGGTGAGGTCAGCCGGGAGCACGGAGACTTCCACGCCTGCTGATTCTCGTAAGCTCTGGGCCAGCGTGTTGAGGCGGGCGGCATCGCGTGCGACCAGAATCAGGTTGTAACCGCGAGCGGCCAGTTGTTTTGCGTAAGTTGCACCAATACCGCTTGATGCGCCGGTGATCAAAGCCAGTTGAGATGATGACATGGTCGGTTCCTCTGAATGATGATTATCATATTTGATATGCTAAATATGACGATTGTAATATTTATCGTCAAGCTGGAATATGATGGTCGTAATAATTACTATGATTGTCGTAACTGATGATCGGGAGGGACAGGAGATGGAAAAGCTGAGTCACAAAGCGCGCACGCGCCAGCGCATTCTGGATGAGGCGGCAAAAGTGATGCGTGAGTGCGGTACTGAGAGCATTGGCGTGGCGGCGCTGATGAAGCGTGTCGGTTTAACGCATGGTGGCTTCTATGCCCATTTCGCATCGCGCGACGCCCTGGTTGAGGCGGTGATCGAGCAGATGTTTACCGACTCCGCGCAGCGTTTGGCTGAGATTGTGCAGATCGAAGACCCGGCCCAGCGGCTGGACCAGTTGATCGATAATTACCTGTCCGATAGCCATCGTGTTACGCCAGGTGAAGGTTGCCCGCTCCCGGCTCTTGCCAGTGAAATGGCGCATCTGCCGCTGGAGGCGCGCACGCTGTTTTCCCGGCGGCGTGAAGTGGTATGCCAGCGTCTGGCTGAACCCTTGCAGCAGTTGGGAAATCATCGGGCTGATAGTCTTGCCGCTAGTATGCTGGCCGAGATGGTCGGAGCGATGGCACTGGCTCGTGCTTGCCCGGACGACACCGAGGCGCAGTATATCCTGGCTGCCAGCCGTCAGTCGGTGAAACAACGCGCAGGGTTGGTGCTGGCATGAGTGATCACAATATTCGCGATATCATCGCCCCACATTTGCAGGTGCTGTTTTGCGGCATTAATCCAGGCCAATCTTCGGCGCATACGGGGTTCCATTTTGCGCACCCCGGTAATCGCTTCTGGAAGGTGATCCATCTGGCGGGATTTACCCACGAGCAGCTCAAACCAGAGCAGGAGCAACGCTTGCTGGAGACGGGCTGCGGTATCACCATGTTGGTGGAGCGTCCTACTGTGCAGGCTACAGAGTTGGCGGGTGATGAACTGCGCGATGGTGGCAGCAGATTGCTGGATAAAGTGCTGCGTTATCAGCCTCATGCGCTGGCGGTGCTGGGCAAAGATGCCTTCCAGCGCGCGTTTCGCCAACGTAAGGTAGAGTGGGGCGAGCAGCCGCAAACGCTCGGTGATACCCGTTTATGGGTACTGCCTAACCCGAGTGGCCTGAACCGTGCCTCGCTGGAAGAGATGGCTGCCGCCTATCGCCAGCTGCGTGAATCGCTACAGCCTGTTTGATGGCAATAAAAAACCCCGGCTTGCCGGGGTTTTTTGTTTTGCATCGAATCAGTCGTCGAGGAAGCTACGCAGCACTTCAGAACGGCTCGGGTGGCGCAGTTTACGCAGCGCCTTGGCTTCAATCTGACGGATACGCTCACGCGTTACGTCGAACTGTTTGCCCACCTCTTCCAGCGTGTGGTCGGTATTCATATCGATACCGAAACGCATACGCAGTACTTTCGCTTCACGCGCAGTCAGACCTGCCAGCACGTCGTGAGTGGCAGAACGCAGGCTCTCAGAGGTAGCAGAGTCCAGTGGCAGCTCCAGCGTGGTGTCTTCGATAAAATCGCCCAGATGTGAATCTTCATCATCACCAATCGGCGTCTCCATGGAGATCGGCTCTTTAGCGATTTTCAGCACTTTGCGGATTTTATCTTCTGGCATCAGCATGCGCTCAGCCAGTTCTTCCGGCGTCGGTTCGCGACCCATCTCCTGAAGCATCTGGCGCGAAATACGGTTGAGTTTGTTGATAGTCTCAATCATATGCACCGGAATACGGATGGTACGCGCCTGGTCGGCGATAGAACGGGTGATGGCCTGACGGATCCACCAGGTGGCGTAAGTTGAGAACTTATAACCACGACGATATTCAAACTTATCAACCGCTTTCATCAGGCCGATGTTGCCTTCCTGAATCAGGTCAAGGAACTGCAAACCACGGTTGGTATATTTCTTGGCGATTGAAATCACCAGACGCAGGTTAGCTTCCACCATCTCTTTCTTCGCACGACGGGCTTTGGCTTCGCCGATAGACATGCGACGGTTGATGTCTTTCACCTGCTCAATGGTCAGGCCAGTTTCTTCTTCAATCTGCGTCAGTTTTTGCAGGCAACGCATGACGTCATCCTGCACTTCCAGCAGTTTTTCTGACCACGGCTTGTTCATTGCCAACGCCGCTTTAAACCAGCTTTCACTGGTTTCGTTGCCGGTGAACAGGGTGATGAAGTTTTTCTTCGGCATTTTACACAGTTCAACACACAGCTTCATGATGATGCGTTCTTGAGTACGCACACGCTCCATCATTTCACGCATGTTGTTCACCAGGTAATCGAACTGCTTCGGTACCAGGCGGAACTGCTTAAACACTTCAGAAAGATTCTGAATTTCAGCAACCGCGTCAGCGTGGCTGCGTCCTTTGGCTTTGATTACCGTACGGGTCGTTTCGTACTGCGTACGCAGCTCGACGAATTTTTCGCGCGCCAGCTCCGGGTCGATAGAGTTATCGTCGTCAGAACTGTCGTCGTCGCTCTCTTCGTCGTCTTCATCGTCGTCATCGCGGTCTTCTTCAGACAGCTCAGAACCAACGTGTGTCGCGGTCGGTGCCAGATCTTCTTCAGCATTCGGATCAACAAAACCGGTGATCAGGTCGGACAGACGTGATTCGCCCGCTTCAACACGATCGTACTGATCGAGCAGATAGGTGATGGCTTCCGGATATTCTGCAACGGAGCACTGAACCTGGTTGATGCCGTCTTCGATGCGTTTAGCGATGTCGATTTCGCCTTCGCGCGTCAGCAGTTCAACAGTACCCATTTCGCGCATGTACATGCGCACCGGGTCGGTGGTACGGCCAATTTCAGATTCAACGCTGGATAAGACCTGAGCGGCGGCTTCCGCAGCATCTTCGTCAGTATCGGCACTGTTTTCATTCAGCATCAGATCATCGGCATCAGGGGCTTCTTCCACCACCTGAATACCCATATCGTTAATCATCTGGATGATGTCTTCGATCTGATCGGAGTCGACGATATCTTCCGGCAGATGGTCATTGACCTCAGCATAGGTCAGATAGCCCTGCTCCTTACCACGGGTGACAAGTAGCTTAAGCTGTGACTGCGGGTTTTGCTCCATAAGACGGTATCCACACTTCTGTTAATTAGATTGGTGTCGGTCGGCAGCGAGCCAACAATAACAGTGAAGGCGTTGTGTTTTTGCCGCTGCCTTCGTCGCGGCCAGGGCTTTTGCCCTTCTTTAATCGGCACTTAAGCCGCTTGGATTCTTTTTTCGGGCCTGGCTTCTCGCCAGGTTCCGCTAATGCTTATCGCCCCGGTTCCCTGCCATTTTAACGGTATCGGCAACCAGAGCGCTTAAAACGATTATTTCTTAGCAAGAGCCTGGTTCAGCGCCCATATTTCGCGTCGTTCAATGGCACTGAGACCGTGCGTGCGTTCACGTGCAATCAGTTCTTCGAGTCGCTGTTCAAGCGCTGAATCGTATACTTTAGCCAGCGAGTCCTGAAACTGTTCTTCGGCATCCTCATCCACTATCATGTGGTTCCAGGTGGCCAGTGTTTCAAGTGTCTGACTAAAATTTGTCCCGCGATATAACTCTAGTAGCTGTCCGGTTGTCAGGCCAGGATTCTCAGAACAATGACTAACTAACTCCACAAACAACGGCAAGCCTGCAATTTTTGACTGCTCAAGACCTTCAAGAGCAGGCACCATCGCGGCAAATTGCGGGTTCTGCACCAGTAAAGCGACCAGTACACGCATAGTGGTGGGCTTCAGTGGCGGTGCAGTAGGTGCGACTCCGCTCTCAGCCTGTTTTGGCAGCAACTTCTCTAAACGGTTATCGTCAAGAATGCCGAGTTTATTACCTAATTCCTGGCGCATATAAATACGCAGGGTCTCGCCTGGGATCTGGCGGATCAACGGCAGCGCCAACGTACTCAGGCGTGCTTTACCGTCGCGTGTGCTCAGATCAACCTGCGGTAGCAGGCTGTCGAACAGAAACGTGGAGAGCGGCATCGCCTGCTCCATCCTCGCTTCAAATGCTGCTTTGCCCTCTTTGCGCACCAGCGTGTCCGGATCCTCGCCATCAGGCAAAAACATAAAGCGTAGCTGACGACCATCGTTCATGTAAGGCAATGCGGTTTCGAGCGCGCGCCAGGCGGCTTCACGGCCAGCACGGTCACCGTCGTAACAGCAAATCACGTTTTCGGTCGAGCGAAACAGCAACTGGATATGCTCAGCGGTGGTTGAGGTTCCCAGCGAGGCAACGGCATAATCAATGCCGAACTGCGCGAGAGCCACCACATCCATATATCCTTCCACCACCAGCAGACGCGCGGGTTGCGGATGGTTTTTCTGCGCTTCATACAGGCCATACAATTGACGGCCTTTATGGAAAATCGGTGTTTCCGGCGAGTTCAGGTATTTCGGCGTGTCGTTGCCCAGCACCCTGCCGCCAAAACCAATCACCCGTCCGCGCTTATCGCGAATCGGAAACATGATGCGGTCGCGGAAGCGATCGTATGTCCGGCCTTTGTCATTGCTGACCAGCATGCCGGCTTCCATCAGCGACTCGCGATCGTCTTTTTGCTGACCGAAACGCTTCAATGCGTTATCCCATCCCGGGGGAGCATAACCAATGGCAAAGTGATCAATCACTTGCTGGCTCAGGCCGCGGGTAGCGAGATACTGCTGAGCGGGCTGTGCCTGCGGCTGGCGCAGACCCTGCTGATAAAAGGTGTTCAGACCTTCCAACAGCTGATAAAGGCTTTGGCGCTGATGGCGTTCCATCTGACTGGGGCCGTTACCCGCTTCATATGGCACTTCAAGGCCGTGTTGGGTAGCCAGCTCCTCGATGCTTTCAACGAATTCCAGACGATCGAAATTCATCAGAAAGTCGATGGCATTGCCGTGGGCACCACAGCCGAAGCAGTGATAAAACTGCTTATCACCGTTTACGGTGAAAGAGGGCGTTTTTTCGTTATGGAATGGGCAACACGCGTGATAGTTCTTACCCTGCTTTTTCAGCTTTACGCGGGCATCGATAAGATCCACGATGTCCGTGCGGGCAAGTAAGTCATTGATAAATACGCGTGGAATTCGTCCAGCCATAAGCCCCGATTTTTCAGCTCATAAACGGCAACAAGCCGCGCTTCCTTTCGGAAAGCACGGCCTCTTACTTGACTCTGTCTGCGTTGATCACGCGGCGGAGGCGAACCTCCGAAAAGATATTAGTACAGACGAGTGCGGCGTGCGTTTTCGCGAGCCAGTTTCTTGGCATGACGTTTAACAGCAGACGCTTTAGCGCGCTTACGTTCGGTAGTCGGTTTTTCATAGAACTCACGACGACGAACTTCAGCCAGAACGCCTGCTTTCTCGCAGGAACGCTTGAAGCGACGCAGTGCTACGTCGAACGGCTCGTTTTCACGTACTTTAATTACCGGCATGTAACTCTCACCTCGATAAAATTCGGTTTTGCTG
The DNA here is from genome assembly GCF_059730495.1 of Pantoea sp. X-Soil-TKNS-1211. NCBI lineage: Bacteria > Pseudomonadati > Pseudomonadota > Gammaproteobacteria > Enterobacterales > Erwiniaceae > Pantoea > Pantoea sp. X-Soil-TKNS-1211. Next base: position 3,795,821 of record NZ_AP035953.1, on the reverse strand, counting down.
CTGGCTGCGGCGCCAGCACATTTCAAAATGGTGCATAATTCTACTCCAACCGCGGTTGGCTTGTAAAGCACCAAGGACAAATTGAAACCAACAGGGGCGTTTGCCTTTGCGGCTGCCGGTTTTTTCAGGCCGTGGAGTATAGCGCACTCTTTGCGCGGCGGAAAAACACTTTTTCCAACCCAAAGTTGTCCGAGCGGTGATCTCCCTGTGTTACACTGCGCGCCGCAAGAAGAGGGTACGAAAGCTATGCGAGTTCTGGGTATTGAAACGTCCTGCGATGAAACCGGCATCGCGATTTATGACGATGCAGCCGGTCTGCTGGCAAATCAATTATATAGCCAGGTAAAATTGCATGCCGATTACGGTGGCGTGGTGCCGGAACTGGCATCGCGCGATCACGTGCGTAAAACGGTGCCGCTGATTCAGGCGGCGTTAAAACAGGCCGGATTACAGCCACAGCAGATTGATGCGGTGGCCTATACCGCCGGGCCGGGCCTGGTCGGGGCGCTGTTGGTCGGCGCGACCGTAGGACGTGCACTGGCATTTGCCTGGAATGTGCCAGCGGTGCCTGTCCATCATATGGAAGGCCATCTGTTGGCTCCGATGCTGGAAGATAACCCACCGGATTTCCCGTTTGTCGCGCTGCTGGTATCGGGTGGACACACTCAACTGATTAGCGTCACGGGTATTGGCGAATATGCGTTGCTGGGTGAGTCCATTGATGATGCAGCGGGTGAAGCTTTCGACAAAACCGCCAAGCTGCTGGGACTCGACTATCCCGGCGGGCCAATGTTGTCGCGTATGGCACAGCAGGGCACACCAGGTCGCTTCACCTTTCCGCGCCCAATGACCGATCGCCCTGGCCTTGATTTCAGCTTCTCCGGCCTGAAAACCTTTGCCGCCAACACCATCCGCGAACATGCGGGAGATGAGCAGGCGCGTGCTGACATCGCTCGCGCTTTCGAAGACGCGGTAGTGGATACCCTGATGATTAAATGCAAACGTGCGCTGGATCAGACCGGTTTTAAACGTCTGGTGATTGCCGGTGGCGTGAGTGCCAACCGCACGCTGCGTGAGCGCATGGCGGAGATGATGCAGGCGCGTGGTGGCGAAGTCTTTTACGCTCGCCCGGAATTTTGCACCGACAACGGCGCGATGATTGCCTACGCAGGCATGGTACGTCTGAAAGGCGGTACACGTGGTGAGTTGGGCGTCAGCGTCCGGCCACGCTGGCCGTTGGCGGAATTGCCTGCCATCTAAAATAAAAAAACCGGCTTTGCGCCGGTTTTTTTATTCCTTCGTTTTTTTCTTCCGCTTCCAGATTTTGTTTTCCTGCCCGCGCCACAGGCGTTGAATGTTGTCGTGATGGCGCAACAGAATCAGGCAGGAAAGCATCGATACCGGGAAGGTGAATTGCGGCTTAAACCACCAGACGTAAAACGGCGCAATCAACGCGCTGACAATTGCGCCCAACGACGAGTAACCACTCAGCAGTACCGTCAGCAGCCAGGTGCCGGTCATCAAACCAGTCAGGTCCCAGCCAATCGGCGCGATGGCACCAAATGCTGTCGCCACGCCTTTGCCACCGCGAAAACGAAAGAATACCGGATAGATGTGACCGAGGCAGGCGGCGATGGCCGTCAGGCCAAGGTAGAGCGGAGCAACATGCAGCAGATAAGCAATCCACACCGGCAACATGCCTTTGGCGATATCGAAGATCAGCACGGCAGCTGCCGGTACTTTCCCCCCAATGCGCAGCACGTTCGTTGCACCCGGATTACCAGATCCCTGCGTGCGTGGATCGGGCAGGCCAGCGAGTTTGCATACCAGTATCGCGCTGGAAATGGAGCCGCAAAGATACGCGAAAATAATCATACCAAGCGCGATAGCACTCATAGTTCCATACCGTTCCTGTAGGGTCGTTTTGTTCTCGGTAAGTGTGGATAATACGCATAATCCGCCGGAAGTGGTATCCGGCATAGCCAAAAACAGAGACTACATCATGGATATCGTATTTATCGAGCAACTTACCGTATTCACTACCATTGGCGTTTACGACTGGGAGCAGGGCATGCAGCAGAAGCTGGTGCTCGATGTCGAAATGGCGTGGGACAACCGTCAGGCGGCTGCCAGTGACGATGTTGATGATTGCCTCAGTTATGCTGACGTCACGGAAGCGATCTTAAACCATCTTAACGGCCAGCGTTTTGCCCTGGTTGAGCGGGTAGCAGAAGAAATTGCGGATCTGTTGATGAACCGTTTCAAAACGCCCGGCGTGCGCATCCGCGTAGGCAAACCGGGGGCTGTAGCGCAGGCAGCAACGGTTGGCGTGCGTATTGAGCGCGGGACTATTCCTAAATAAATCCGATGTGATTGCCATCACAATGAAACCAAACCAAATTATGGTGTGTCTCAGTTACAGCCGTCGCGTTTAGTGCGGCTTAGTTGCCGGAAACCTTAAGGTTTCCTTCAGACTGGTGCAGGCATAATTTAAGGCGGTGGGCAGATGCGACCGCCTTTTTACTGTTTAAAACGGATAGAGGAAAATGTTGATGGCAGATATTCATCAGCTTTGGGTAGCTGCAATCCTGGGGATAGTGGAAGGTCTGACCGAGTTCTTACCGGTCTCATCCACTGGCCACATGATTATTGTCGGCCACCTGTTAGGCTTTGAGGGTGAAACCGCCGAAACCTTTGAAGTGGTCATTCAGCTCGGTTCCATTCTTGCTGTCGTGGTGATGTTCTGGCGTCGGCTCTTTGGCTTAATTGGTATTCACTTTGGTGAAGTCAAACATAAGGGTACAGGTAAAGGTCATTTGACCCTGATCCACATTCTGCTGGGCATGGTTCCTGCGGTGGTTATTGGTCTGGTGTTGCACGATCAAATCAAAACGTTGTTTAACCCGATTAACGTGATGTACGCGTTGGTGGTGGGGGGGGTGCTGCTGCTGGTGGCAGAATTCCTCAAACCGAAACAGCCGAAAGCGGTGGGTATTGACGATATTACCTATCGTCAGGCGTTTATGATCGGTTGCTTCCAGTGTCTGGCACTGTGGCCGGGGTTCTCGCGTTCTGGTGCGACCATCTCTGGCGGGATGCTGATGGGTGTGAGCCGTTATGCGGCATCGGAATTCTCGTTCATTCTGGCGGTGCCGATGATGATGGGCGCAACGGTGCTGGATCTCTACAAGAGTATGAGTTTCCTGACGATGCAGGATCTGCCGATGTTCGCTATCGGCTTCGTGACGGCCTTCGTGGTGGCGTTGATTGCGATTAAGGTCTTCCTGGAATTGATTAAACGTATCTCGTTTGTTTCCTTCGCCATTTACCGCTTTATCATTGCGGGCGTGGTTTACATGCTGTTCATGTAATGCCTTGCGCGGCCAACTCAGGCTGGCCGCGTGTCAATCAAGCCTTCCTGCACCGCTTTGATACGCCGACGCGTTAATTCCTCTCGCACTTCCGGCCCTTTGAATCCAGCCTCAACGACCGCTTTGGTGGGCACGGTCTGTGCCAGTGCAAAGGCGCTGCGCAGATAATCCCCCTGCGGATAGGCGTTGCTTTCCAGTCCGGCCCGGCCTCGTGCGTCGGCTTCGCTGGTCAGCGCCATCTGCTCCACGCGCTGCGGCTTGCGCCAGGCATCAACACGATCAAACAGCGCAATCAATGCCTGGGCCGACTGACGCTCAATGGTGTGCACCATATCGTGAAATTCGGCGACAATCATCGCCAGATCGCGTATCGCATTGGGGACACGTAACCGCTCGCACAACGCTGCCACAATCGGCACGCCCGCCAGACCGTGACCATGGTGACTCGGCCACTTTTCGGGCGGCGTAACGGCTTTGCCTGCGTCGTGAAATAGCGTCGCAAAACGGACGTCCAGCTCATCGGAGAGGGCGGCGGCGAGGGTTAAGGTCATCAGCGAATGGATGCCGGTATCGATCTCCGGATGCCATTTGACGGGCGCGGGAATGCCAAACAGGTTATCGAGTTCCGGGAACAGTACCTGCAAGGCGCCACAATCGCGCAGCACCTGGAAATAAACCTGCGGATTATGTGTCAGTAGCGCTTTTTCCGTTTCCTTCCAGACGCGTTCTGGCGTGAGATGTGCCAGTTCACCGCTGGTGGTCATATCGCGCATCAGCGCCTGAGTCTCTTCGGCAATACGAAAATTGAGGTGAGCAAAACGGGCGGCAAAGCGCGCCACGCGTAACACGCGCAGGGGATCTTCATGAAAAGCCGCTGAGACATGGCGCAGGGTACGATTCGCCAGATCGCGTTGACCGCCGTAAGGATCGATCAACGCCCCGTCGTCAGCCTGAGCGATAGCGTTAATGGTGAGATCGCGACGTTGCAGGTCCTGCTCCAGCGTGACCTCCGGTGCGAACCAGGTGACAAAACCGGTATAGCCGTTACCGCTTTTGCGCTCAGTCCGTGCCAGTGCATACTCTTCGCGACTTTGCGGATGCAAAAAAACCGGAAAATCCCGGCCTACTTGCTGATATCCCTGCGCCAGCATCGCATCAGGCGTGGCGCCGACCACCACCCAATCTTTGTCTTTTACCGGTAAACGCAACAGCGCATCGCGCACCGCGCCACCGACCAGAAACGTCTTCACTCAACTACTCCAGAGGTCAACTGCCCTTGCGTGTTATCCACGCATCTGACTTTAATTGTTACATAGTTTGGCCAAAATTCGGACATGCCAAAAGGGGCATCTTACGATCCCCTTCCGGAAAAGAACAAGGATGTGCTTAGTTCATCCAGCGATTGTTCTTCTTGCGGCGCGGCACCATGTGCGGCAGAACCAGGCCCAGCAGCAAACCAACACCTAACACGCCACCGCCATACATAAACCACTGCATGATGATGGTGCGTTGTTTGTCATCCAACTGAACGTTGGCGGCACTGACTTTTTTCTGCGCGACGATCAGCTCGTTTTTCAACTTCTGGTTTTCGTCTTTCAGATCGTTGATGGTGCTGTCGCTGTTGGCCACTTTATTCTGCATTTCCGACGTACGCTGGTTCCAGCTGTTGTCGATGTTTTGCAGTTTGTCAGTGAGATCTTTCACCTGTTGTTCCAACTGCGGCACGCGAGTGCGCAGGCTCGGGTCGGTGCTCAGCTGTGACAGCGGAATCCAGGTGGTACGACCCTGTGAGTCTTTGATCTGACCATACTGGGAGTCGTTATTGGTTTGCACCAACTGCACTTCCTCCCCGGCATTCAGCTTGCCAACCAGACGATATTGATCGCCAGGCCCGCTGCGTACCCAGGTGGATAATTCATCGGAGATATAACGCTTTTCGTCAGCATGTGCTGGCGTGATGGCGCTGAAAGCCAGCAAAGAAAGGGCGGCAAAAGTAATTTTTTTCATTCGATATCAAAGTTTGGTAAAGGCGTAAAAACACTGGCACAGTCTGGAGAGCCTTCTCATAAATCTGAATGAGAACTATCCTGGTCTCAATCTGGTGCGAAAAGGGTCGTAAAAGCAAAAGAAACCCAAGACAGCGCGCATCCAGTGCATTACTCTTCGCCAGATTAACTTCTAAAGTGCCAGCAGCGTATTCAAAAAAATTATGACCATCGAAATTGAATTAAAGTTCATTGCCACGCCTGAAGCAGCCGAAAAACTTGCGACAACCCTGGCGGCAATGCCTCATCAACATGTGGCGGCACGTGAGCTGACCAACATCTATTTTGAAACCGATGACAATCAGCTACGTCGTTGGGATATGGGGCTGCGTATTCGTGGCGTTGACCAACGCTATGAAATGACGCTTAAAGCGTCCGGCAAAACGGTGGGCGGATTGCATCAGCGGCCGGAATACAACGTGGATCTCAATGCGCCGGAGCTGGACATCGCGTTGCTGCCTGCCGAAATCTGGCCGCAGGACACCGATGTTGCGGCGTTGCAGCAGCGTCTGGAACCGTTATTCAGCACCCATTTCCAGCGCGAGATGTGGCTGGTGCAGTTTCTTGACAGCGAAATAGAAGTGGCGTTTGACCGCGGAGCCGTAGCTGCCGGTGAATTCAGCGAACCGCTGTATGAAGTGGAGCTTGAGCTGAAACAGGGTAGCCGTACGGATTTGCTGAATCTTGCCGCAAAACTGATCGATATGGGTGGATTACGTCTTGGCAGCCTGAGCAAAGCCGCCCGGGGTTACCAACTGGCACAAGGAAATGCGCCACGTCCGCTGCGCACCTTCCCCCTACTAAAAATCCCGGCGAAAGCGACGGTAGAACAGGGGATGATCAATGCCTTGTCTGCGGGCCTGAACCACTGGCAATACCATGAAGAGGTCTGGTTACGTGGTAATCCGGCAGCGAAAGCAGCGGTGCAGGAAGCACTGGAAACGTTGCGTCAGACATTCTCTCTGTTCGGCGCACTGGTGCCACGTAAGGCCAGCAGCGATTTACGTCAGAAATTAACGCGTATTGAAGAGGCGCTGGTAAATAACGATCAAGATGCACAAACCTTGTGCTTTTCTCTGGCCTCTGTCGAAGCCCAGTTAGCGCTTACTCACTGGTTGGTCGAAACTCAGTGGCAAAACTGGTTGGATGATAAAAGTAAAAACAAATTGCAGGGTTCCTTCAAGCGCTTCAGCGACATTATGTTGAGTCGTATCTCCGCCGATTTGAGAGAAACCTTTATTGATGTGCAGCTGTTTAATGAGTTCCAGGATAAAGCGACCCGCCTTAATCGCCAACTGCTGGCGGTCCATCTGCTGGCGGGGGCGTACCCGGCTGAAGACGTTAACAGCTGGATGTCAGCCTGGCAGACATTGCAGCATGCTATCTATATCCAACAGGAACGTGGTTTGAACACGTTGGTCAATCAGGCTACTAAGCAGGCACCGTTCTGGCTGAGTAGCGGCGTTTCGCGTTAACGCGAGGCACACAATCATTCAGGGAGGGGAGATATTGTTACCGTTATCAGCGTTGATGCAGGCACAACTGAACAGTGCGGCCGAAAAATTACAGGTGTCGCCAGACGCGTTAACGCCTGAACAAGCGGGCGCGATCGCATTCAGTGACTTTATTGTCGACAACCTGCAACAGCACCCTGAGTGGTGGCAGCAGTTGCAACAACAATCTCCCCAGCCTGATGAGTGGCAGCACTACGTCACCTGGCTTAATGATGCGCTGGCAGACATCGACAGCGAAAACGGCTTGATGCGCGAGTTGCGTCTGTTTCGCCGGCATATGCTGGTGCGTATTGCCTGGATGCAGTGTCTGCACCAGGCCAATACTACCGAGAGCCTGCAACAACTGAGCGTGCTGGCAGAAACCCTGATTGCAGCTGCGCGCGATTGGGTATGGCAGGATTGCTGCCGCGACTTTGGTACTCCCTGCAATGCAGCTGGTGAAGCTCAACCGATGTTAATTCTCGGCATGGGCAAACTGGGCGGCAATGAACTCAACTTTTCTTCAGATATCGACCTGATTTTTGCCTGGCCTGAAAATGGCGTGACGCGCGGTGGTCGGCGCGAGCTTGATAATGCCCAGTTCTTTACCCGCATGGGGCAGCGTTTGATCAAAGTGCTCGATCAGCCCACGGTGGACGGCTTTGTCTATCGTGTGGATATGCGCCTGCGTCCGTTTGGTGACAGCGGCCCGCTGGTGCTGAGTTTTGCGGCGCTGGAGGATTACTACCAGGAACAGGGGCGTGACTGGGAACGCTATGCCATGGTCAAAGCGCGTCTGATGGGCGATGACCAGGGACGCTGGAGCCAGGAGTTGCAGCAGATGCTGCGGCCTTTTGTCTATCGTCGTTATATTGATTTCAGCGTCATTCAGTCGCTGCGAAATATGAAGGGAATGATCGCGCGCGAAGTGCGACGTCGCGGCCTGAAAGACAACATCAAGCTGGGTGCGGGCGGCATCCGTGAAACTGAATTTATTGTCCAGGTGTTCCAGTTGATACGCGGTGGACGTGAGCGTTCACTTCAGTTGCGTTCTCTGCTGCCAACGCTGTCGGCGATTGGTGAACTGGGATTACTGACAGCACAACAGGTTGGGCACTTACGTGTTGCCTATCTGTTTTTACGTCGCCTCGAAAATCTGTTGCAAAGCCTGAATGACGAACAGACTCAGACCCTGCCGGAAAATGCGCTGGATCGCCAGCGTCTGGCCTGGGGCATGGGGATGGCGGATTGGCCTGGGCTTCTCGCCGAGCTTGAACAACATATGGCCGGTGTGCGCGCTATCTTCGATGAATTAATTGGTGACGATACACCCGATATCGACGATCAGCGTGAACTGGCAGAATTCGCGGTGTTGTGGCAGGACACCCTGGAAGAGAGCGAGCTGGCCGCGTTGGTGCCGCAGTTAGGTGAGGCAGAGCGACATACGTTGTACAACGCGTTGAACGATTTTCGTCTGGATGTCGGGCGCCGTACTATTGGACCGCGTGGTCGTCAGGCGCTCGATCAACTGATGCCGCGTTTGCTCAGCGAGGTGTGCCCGCGCAACGATGCCGCGGTGATCCTCAACCGCCTGACCCCGTTGTTGCTGGGCGTGTTGACGCGCAGTACCTATCTTGAGCTGCTGACGGAATATCATGGTGCCCTGCGTCATTTGATCCGCCTGTGTGCCGCTTCGCCGATGGTCGCCAGCCAGCTGGCACGTTATCCCTTGTTGCTTGATGAACTGCTCGACCCGGCGACGTTGTATCAACCCACCGCGACGGATGCCTACCGTGATGAGCTGCGTCAGTATCTGATGCGCATTCCTACCGACGATGAAGAGCAGCAACTGGAAGCATTGCGTCAGTTTAAGCAGGCGCAGCATCTGCGCATCGCCGCCGCTGACATTGCCGAAACGCTGCCAGTGATGAAAGTGAGTGATCACTTAACCTGGCTGGCCGAGGCGATCATCGAATCGGTGGTACAGCAGGCGTGGAACATGATGGTGCAGCGTTATGGCCGCCCGTCGCATCTGAGTAATGACAGCGAACGCGGTTTTGCGGTTGTGGGTTATGGCAAGCTGGGCGGCTGGGAGCTGGGTTACAGCTCGGATCTGGATCTGGTTTTCCTGCATGATTGTCCGGATGATGCGGTTACCGATGGTGAACGATCGATTGATGGCCGTCAGTTCTATCTGCGTCTGGCGCAGCGTGTGATGCATCTGTTCAGCACGCGAACTTCGTCGGGTATTTTGTATGAAGTTGATGCACGTCTGCGCCCATCCGGTGCGGCCGGGATGTTGGTCAGCACCTTCACGGCTTTCGATGATTATCAACGTACTGAAGCCTGGACCTGGGAACATCAGGCCCTGGTACGAGCGCGCATTGTGTTTGGTGAGTCGGCACTGTGCGAAAAATTCAATCAGATTCGGCGTGGCATTCTTTGCCTGCCGCGTGATGCTGACACCCTGCAAAAAGATGTGCGCGAGATGCGCGAGAAAATGCGCGCCCATCTCAGCAACAAACACAAAGGGCGTTGGGAAATTAAAACCGATGAAGGCGGTATCACCGATATTGAATTCATCGCCCAATATCTTGTCTTAGGCTACGCCGCCCAACAGCCAGTGCTAACGCGCTGGTCAGATAATGTGCGTATTTTTGAGCTGATGGCGCAGCACGACATTATGCCGGATGAAGAAGCGCGTGCGCTGACGCATGCTTATGTCACGCTGCGTGATGCATTGCACCATCTGGCATTGCAGGAACTGCCTGGTCATGTGGAGCCGGAAGCCTTCGCGGCAGAACGCGCCACGGTCAATGCCAGCTGGCAGCGCTGGTTGGCCGGGGCTGAATCTGACAACGCGGAACACTAAGCCATCTGTGCTATGATCTGCGCACTATTTTTATCGCAGTCTGGAGTCTCTGGAATGAAAGTAACACTGCCCGCATTTAACCAGGCCGCTGTGCTGGTTGTCGGTGATGTGATGTTAGACCGCTACTGGTATGGTCCTACCAGCCGTATCTCGCCTGAAGCCCCGGTGCCGGTGGTGAAAGTCGATACCGTGGAGGAGCGCCCTGGCGGCGCGGCCAACGTAGCGATGAACATTGCAGCACTGGGCGCGGCTTCACGTCTGATTGGCCTGACTGGCGAAGATGATGCGGCTCGTGTGCTGAGTAACACGTTGCAGCAGGTGAAAGTAGACTGCGATTTTGTGGCGGTTAAAAGCCATCCAACCATCACTAAACTGCGCGTCTTGTCACGTAATCAGCAGCTGATCCGTCTCGATTTTGAAGAGGGATTTGAGCAGGTTGATCCTGAGCCGATCCATCAACGTCTGCGTCAGTCACTGGCTCAAGCGGGTGCGCTGGTATTGTCTGACTACGCCAAAGGGGCGCTGAATAGCGTGCAGACTATGATCCAGCTGGCGCGCGAAGCCAAAGTACCGGTATTGATCGACCCGAAAGGCACCGATTTCGCTCGCTATCGCGGTGCAACGCTGCTGACGCCGAACCTGTCAGAATTTGAAGCGGTGGTGGGTAAGTGCAAAAGCGAAGAGGAAATTGTCAGCCGTGGTATGCAGCTGGTGGCGGATTATGATCTGTCTGCGCTGCTGGTGACCCGTTCCGAAAATGGGATGACCCTGTTGCAGCCGGGTAAAGCGCCGCTGCACCTGCCTACGCAAGCGCAGGAAGTGTATGACGTTACCGGTGCCGGTGATACGGTTATTGGCGTGCTGGCTGCGGTGCTGGCTGCCGGTGAAAGCCTCGAAGATGCCTGTTTCCTGGCGAACGCGGCGGCTGGTGTCGTGGTGGGTAAACTGGGTACTTCAACCGTGAGTACCGTGGAGCTGGAAAACGCCATTCACGCCCGCCCGGATAGCGGCTTTGGTGTGATGAACGAAAAACAGTTAAAAGCTGCGGTGGCACAGGCGCGTCAGCGCGGTGAAAAGGTGGTGATGACTAACGGTGTGTTCGACATTTTGCATGCCGGGCATGTTTCCTATTTGGCGAATGCCCGCAAGCTGGGCGATCGTCTGATTGTGGCCGTCAACAGCGATGCTTCGACCAAACGCCTGAAAGGCGAAACACGGCCGGTTAACCCGCTGGAAAATCGGATGATCGTGCTGGGTGCGCTGGAAGCCGTGGATTGGGTGGTGTCGTTTGAAGAAGATACGCCACAACGCCTGATTGCTGAGGTGCTGCCGGACTTGCTGGTGAAAGGCGGTGACTACAAGCCGGAAGATATCGCGGGCAGCAAAGAAGTGTGGGCCAACGGCGGCGACGTGCGGGTGCTCAACTTTGAGGATGGTATCTCCACCACCAATATCATCAAAACCATTCGCAGCCATTAAGCTGCCTGATGTTTCGTAGCGGCGCGATTTATCGCGCGTGTTGTTGGCTGCATGAAAGTCAAAGACGCGCGATAATTCGCGCCGCTACGGTTGTTTCTAATCGATTATTTTGTTTCTTCTGACTTAATCACATCGGCAGCAGGTGGCGCGGTACGGCTTTCCAGCTGGGCCAGACGTTGTTCCAGTGCGGCCAGCTTCTCACGCGTGCGCAGCAGCACCTGAGTCTGTACATCAAACTCTTCACGGTTAACCAAATCCATACGGGTTAATTGTGCCTGCAACACCTGACGAATTTTCTTTTCGACATCGTCGCCAAATTCGCGAATGCCTTTCGGCATGGCTTCATGCACCTGGCGAGCCAGTTGTTCAATTTTTTTCGTGTCGATCATGATAATTTCCTGGTTACGGGGGCCGATGACAGCGCGTATTCGGTCTTAATAAGCATTAAGTGTAATGCCAGAAACGAAAAGGTTAAACCTGAAATCTGCACCGCAGGAAATGCAAAAGCATTTGCGCTTTTGTTGATTGCCCGACCAGGTGATTGGCGTTATAGTTATTTTGCTTATTCTCAGGGCGGGGCGAAATTCCCCACCGGCGGTAAATCAGTTTCGGCTGAAAGCCCGCGAGCGCTTTTGCTGCAAAGTGAAAGGTCAGCAGATCCGGTGTAATTCCGGAGCCGACGGTTAGAGTCCGGATGGGAGAGGGTAACGACATCAAACGGGCTATGCCCGTGTCACGTTATTGCCATGTGTTTTAAACGCACTCCTAAGCTCGCCCTGATTCTGGTAACTCATATTTTTAAATAAAGGTTTTTTACCATGAATCAGACGCTACTTTCTGAATTTGGCACGCCGGAACAGCGTGTAGAACGTGCTATCGAGGCACTGCGTAATGGTCGCGGTGTGATGGTACTTGACGATGAAAATCGTGAAAACGAAGGCGACATGATCTTCGCCGCCGAAACCATGACCGTTGAGCAGATGGCGCTGACGATTCGCCACGGCAGCGGAATTGTGTGCCTCTGCCTCACCGAAGAACGCCGTCAGCAGCTCGACCTGCCGATGATGGTGGACAACAACACCAGCTCATTCGGCACCGGTTTTACCGTGACCATCGAAGCGGCGCAGGGCGTGACGACCGGTGTTTCTGCGAAAGACCGCATCACCACCATCCGTACCGCCATCGCTGATGGCGCGAAGCCGAGTGACCTGAACCGTCCGGGCCATGTGTTCCCGTTGCGCGCCCGTGAAGGCGGCGTGCTGGCACGCGGTGGTCACACTGAAGCGACCATCGATCTGGTTACGCTGGCCGGTTTTAAACCCGCTGGTGTGCTGTGCGAACTGACCAATGATGATGGCAGCATGGCGCATGCGCCGGAAGCCGTGGTGTTTGCGAAACAGCATGATATGCCTGTGGTGACGATTGAAGATCTGGTGGCGTATCGCCGTCAGCACGAAACACGTCACGCCAGCTAAGCTGCGCGGAGTGAGAAAAGGGCTGGATCGATGATCCGGCCTTTTTTTTATTCAAATTCTCTGATGAAGATCATCATAGTTATCAGCGTTAATCCTGATGTAAATCGGCGTATCTTAACGATTAATAAATCGTCACTTTTGTCAGAGGATTAATCATGAGCAACACTCGCATGCCAGCGCTGTTTCTTGGTCACGGCAGCCCGATGAACGTACTGGAAGATAACCGTTATACCCAGGCCTGGCAGAGACTGGGGGCGACTTTACCGCGCCCGCGCGCCATCCTTGCGGTGTCAGCGCACTGGTATACCCGTGGCACAGCGGTGACGGCGATGAACAATCCACGCACTATCCACGACTTCGGCGGCTTTCCGCAGGCGTTGTTTGATGTGCGCTACCCGGCACCAGGTTCACCGGAGCTGGCGCAGGAAGTGGCAGAGTTGCTGTCACCGGTAATGGTACACCTCGATCAGGAATGGGGATTTGATCATGGTTCATGGGGAGTGCTGGCAAAAATGTATCCGGATGCGGATATTCCGGTGGTACAGCTAAGCGTCGATGGAACAAAACCGCCCGCCTGGCATTTTGAACTGGGCCACAAGTTGGCCGCGTTGCGTGATAGCGGCGTGATGATTGTTGCCAGCGGCAACGTGGTGCATAACCTGCGGATGCTGCGCTGGGAAGGCGCGACAGAAGCCTATCCGTGGGCAGAGAGTTTCAACCAATATGTGCTGGATAACCTGGATTATCAGGGCGATATCGAGTCGCATCCGCTGGTGAACTATCTGCAACATGACGGCGCAAAGTTATCGAATCCAACCCCGGACCACTATCTGCCGCTGCTGTATATCCTGGGCGCACGTAGCGAAGATGAGGCAATTTCTCTTCCGGTGGAAGGAATGGAGATGGGCGCAATCAGTATGCTGTCGGTTCAGGTGGGATAAGGCTTTTACCGTAGCGGCGTGATTTATCACGCGGGTTTTACCAGCACCGCGCACGAAATTGCGCGATAAATCGCACCGCTACAGATTCAGTCAACAAAGGTATGCGGATAGAAGCGTGACAGATCCTGGGTGATCAGCGCGCGATCTTCGCGGATACCGATCCCGGCAGGTTGATCGTCAATCAGCCAGCTACCAATCAAGGTGTAGCTATCGCCAAACTTTGGCAGCGGATGGAACTGCTGCACAATCATACCTTCTTCGCCATATGGCCCATCAGCACGCGCGATTTCTTGTCCGTGTTCGATGATGCGAATATTGGCACCTTCGCGCGAAAACAGCGGTTTCACCACATATTTGTCCATCGGCGGCAAATTGGCGGCATCGGCGAAATAAGCGGGCAGCAAATTAGGATGGTTGGGGAACATCTCCCATAGCAACGGCAACAGTGCTTTATTCGAGATAATGCTTTTCCATGCCGGTTCCAGCCAGCGCACACCGGCATCTGCCAGCTTGGTGGAGAACACCTCACGCAGCATGAACTCCCACGGATAGAGCTTGAACAGGTTGCTGATCACCTGATCATTGACGTCAGTGAACTGCCCTTTTTCTCCCAGGCCAATCTCGTCGATATACAGAAATTCACTCGGCAACCCGGCTTCGGTCGCACAATCCTGCAAATATTGCACGGTGGCGCGATCCTCTTCGGTATCACGGCAGCAGGCAAAGTGCAGCCAGTTAAAACCATGCTGTTGATGTAGAGCTGCAAAGCGCTCAATCAGTTTCTCTTGCAGGCTATTAAACTGATCGCTGCCCTGTGGCAGGTTGCCTGCATTGAGCTGATCTTCGAGCCAGATCCATTGGAAAAAAGCCGCTTCATATAAAGAAGTTGGCGTGTCGGCGTTATTCTCCAATAACTTAGCGTCACTTTTGCCATCCCAGGCAAGATCGAGGCGTGAATAGAGTGACGGCTGACGTAATTTCCATGAATCACGCACAAAATCCCAGGTGTGTTTCGGAATGCAGAAGCGGGTGAGCAGCGCTTCGCTGTTCACCACTTTCTCCACCACTTGCAGGCACATTTGATGCAACTCAGCGGTGGTTTCTTCCAGTTGCTCAACCTGTGCCAGTGTGAACTGGTAATACGCTTCTTCACACCAGTAAGGCTCGCCGTGCATGGTATGAAACTGAAAACCATACTCGGTGGCCTTTGCGCGCCAGTCCGGGCGCTCGGTAATGGCAATACGTTGCATGGTGCTGCTTAGCCTCCCAGCGAGCGAGTCGTGGTGCCAGTGGCACTGCTACGATGCATGGTATTTTGCTTCGCTACGGTTTCACCAAAGCCGCCACGGGTGATGGTCGAGGTGGTCGCGGGTTTGGGAGCCATGGCAGTTTTCGGCACGGTCATGGTGCGGCCAGAGGTCGCCGAACCGTAGTTCTTGCCGGATGCATCCACAAACTGGCCGTTAGCCGGGCTATTGGGGGTTTTGGGGGAGAACAGCGGCTGCTGCGCAAACCCGGCACCACCACCCATCATGCGGCCCATCATATAACCCGCCATCAGCGGCATCCAGAAGCTGCCACTCTGCTGGGCTTCAGCATTGGTGCCCGCCTGAGCTGGGGCTTGCTGGCACTGGTTTTCCCCAAATTCCGCCACACAATCTTCACGTGTTGCGTATTTCGGTGCAGTACGTTCGGCTTCTTTCTGCGCGTTGTTATACGCAGTGGTACATTGCGCGCTCTGGCCTGGATTGGCTTTGGTGCAATCATCCGCGTTCTGATAAAGCGAAACTGTTTCGTCACTCTGTTCGCAGCCAGCCAGCATAAACACTGCGGTGATCGCGAGTGCTACGGGCGTCAAATGGCGTGCCTGCCAGCTTTTACGAAAAGCGGCATGTCTAATGTTTTTAGTCCGTTTCATTTGTTTTCATCCTGTGCCCAAAGGTGACGCCTAGGATAGGGGATGAGTGGTGGAAATTGAAGCGACAGGCCGGGCAGGAAGTGGATCTTTACGTAGCTATACGTTTGAATGAGAAAGGGGCTGCAAGCAGCCCCTAATCAACTTAGTTACTGAAAGGATTGCTGGTGCTACGTGCCGCTGCCGGACGCGCTTTGGCGGCGGCAGACGCGGAAGTGGTTTTAGGGCCATTATCCACGCGTGCAGACTGCTGCGTGTTTTCCGGCGCTACCGTTTCCGGCGAGGTGGAGGTCTCTTTCCCCAGTTGGCTGTTGAGCGATTGCAGATCCTGCTCGTTCAGTGTACCCAGTGCATATTTGATATTGAGCTGGTTAATCATGTAGTTATAACGCGCATCCGCTAACTGCTGCTTGGCGTTATACAGCGTAGTGGTGGCATCCAATACATCAACGATGGTACGTGTACCCACCTGATAACCGGCTTCCATCGCATCCAATGAACTTTGCGAAGACACGACAGCCTGTTTGTAGGCATCAATGCTGCTGATCGAGGCGTTCACATTGTTGAAGGAGGAACGCACGGTCTGAATAGCGCTGCGATGAGCGCTTTCCAGCTGTTCGCTGGCGCTAACAAAACTGTACTGCGCCTGTTTCACCTGTGATGTCACCGAACCACCGCTGTACAGCGGCAGCGAGAAGCTCAGACCCACCTGGTTAGAGCCGGTGATGGAGTCAGAGGTGCTGGAGCTTTGGTTGGCACGGCTACCGCCATACTTACTGTTCGACAAACCGGTAGAGGCGGTCAGATCCAGCGTCGGCATATGGCCGGTTTCAGCAGAGCGGATTTGCTCACGCGCCAGATCCTGGCTCAGACGGGCTGACAACAGGCTGAGGTTACGGCTTTCTGCTTCTTTTAGGAGCGCGCTGACCTCATCAGGACGTGTGGTTTTGAAACGATCAATATTCAGTTCCGCCAGCGACAGATAGTCCATGCCGGTGATCTGGCGCAGCGCTTCGACTGAGTTATCAAGGTTGTTACGTGCGGTCACTTCGCTGGCCAGTACGCTGTCGTACTGCGCGCGGGCATTCTGCACATCGGTGATGGCAACCAGGCCGACGTTAAAGCGTTGCGTTGTCTGATCCAGTTCACGATAAATCGACTGTTTCTGCGCTTCGGTGTAAGAAAGAGTATCAATGGCGTTTAACACGTTGAAGTACGCGGTAGCGGTGTTCAGAATCAGATCCTGTTGGGCGATCTGATA
Source organism: Pantoea sp. X-Soil-TKNS-1211 (assembly GCF_059730495.1). NCBI lineage: Bacteria > Pseudomonadati > Pseudomonadota > Gammaproteobacteria > Enterobacterales > Erwiniaceae > Pantoea > Pantoea sp. X-Soil-TKNS-1211. The sequence continues at coordinate 3,778,969 of NZ_AP035953.1, read as the reverse complement.
GGTGACATCCTGAATACCGGCGGTTTTTTCCTGCAACGTCAAAGCACGCCATTTCGACATATCGAAAATCGTTTGTGTTAATTGCAGTGAGCCGCTGGTCGTGTTGGAATGAAGGCCGCTGCTGTCGCGGAAACCGTTGTTATAGGTATAATCTGCACCCAAGCCTAATTGCGGCAGTAACGGGCTGCGCGCTTCATTTATTTTCTCAAATGCGGCATCGCGGTCGGCGGCAGAGGCACGCAGGGTCGGGTTACTTAAACGCGCCTGCTGATAAACCTGCAGCAGGTTCTCTGCCTGGCTGGCAAGGCTGAAACCGCCCAGGCTCAGTCCAATAAAAAGTGGGAGCAGTTTTTTCATTTGCATTCCTTTTGTTGCAGCAAATTGCACTGGTAGCGCTGCAGGTAAGCCAAAAAATAATCGCCGATTCTAGCAGAGACGGCGCGACAGATAAGTTGGCTGAACGTGCCTTCTTCCCCTAATTTACGTAAATAATTCAGAAAGAACCACTCGGACGGAGCACAAGGGTTGGCTTTTCTTCGCTCCATCCCAATCTGCATAAGGAGCCAGAAGATGGCAGATGAAAAAAAATCCCCTGTGACTTTCACAAAAAACGATGTAGAAATTATTGCACGCGAAACACTTTACGACGGTTTTTTTTCCATCGTGCGTTACCGTTTCCGTCATCGTCTGTTTAATGGCGAAATGAGTGGTGAAGTGCAGCGCGAAGTTTTTGAGCGCGGCCATGCTGCCGTACTGCTACCCTATGATCCCCTGCGTGATGAAGTGGTGCTGATCGAACAGATCCGCATCCCGGCGCTTGACTCCAGTTCAACGCCCTGGCTGCTGGAGATGGTAGCCGGCATCATCGAACCGGGTGAAACCACGGAGCAGGTGGCGCGTCGCGAAGCCGTCGAAGAGGCGGGCCTCAAGGTTGGGCGCACTAAACCGATAGTGAGTTACCTTGCCAGTCCAGGCGGCACCTCAGAACGCCTGTCGATTCTGGTGGGCGAAGTGGATGCCAGCCAGGCAGAGGGAAATCACGGGCTGGAGGAAGAGAATGAGGATATTCTTGTCCATGTGGTCAGTCGCGAACAGGCTTATCGCTGGGTGGAAGAGGGGATTATCGATAACGCCGCGTCTGTCATCGCTCTGCAATGGCTGGCGTTGCACCATGAAAAACTAAGAGAAGAGTGGAAGCCAAAATGAGACAGCGCTACACCCCTGACTTTCCCGAAATGATGCGCCTGTGCGAAACCAATTTCGCTCAGTTACGTCGCCTGCTGCCAAAAAGCGATGAGGCAGGTGCTTCGGTGACCTATCAGGTGAATGGCGCCAGTTATCAGCTGACCATTGAGGAATCAACCCGTTACACTACGCTGGTGGAGATCCGCCAGGTCGCGCCAGCGGTGAGTTACTGGAGCCTGCCGTCGATGTCGGTGCGGCTCTACCATGATGCGATGGTCGCTGAAGTGTGTTCCACTCAGCAGATCTATCGTTTTAAAGCGCGCTATGATTATCCTAATAAAAAATTGCATCAGCGCGATGAAAAACATCAGATAAACCAGTTCCTTGCGGATTGGTTACGCTATTGTCTGGCGCACGGTGCTGTGGCACTACCCGTCTGCTGATAGCGTATAATGCGCGCAATGGCGTGGAGATTAAGGAAACGCTTTGGATAGCCTGCTAACTCTTTCTGCGGCAAGTGGGGCCGATATCAGGATTTTACAAATCACCGATACCCATCTTTTCGCGGGAAAACACCAATCGCTGCTTGGGGTGAACACCTGGTCGAGTTTTGATGCGGTGCTGGACGCCATTGAGGCACAGCAGCGAGAGTATGACCTGATTATCGCTACAGGCGATCTTGCTCAGGACCATTCAGTCGAAGCTTACCAGCATTTTGTGTCCGGCATTGCGCGTCTGCCGAAACCCTGTGTCTGGTTGCCGGGGAATCACGACTTCCAGCCTGCCATGGTCAACACGCTGGCTGATGCCGGGATTGCGGCAGACAAGCATGTGTTGCTGGGAGAGCATTGGCAACTGGTATTGCTGGATAGCCAGGTGTTTGGCGTTCCTCACGGCATGCTGAGCGAATATCAGCTCGAATGGTTGGAAAAAACGCTGGCGAAATTCCCGGATCGCCATACGCTGGTGCTGCTGCATCACCATCCGCTGGCCTCTGGTTGTACCTGGTTGGATCAACACAGCCTGCGCAATCCGCATCAATTGGAAGCGGTGCTGCAAAACTTTCCGCGCGCACGTAATCTGGTGTGTGGTCACATTCATCAGGAACTGGATCTCGACTGGCATGGCCGTCGCGTGCTGGCGACGCCATCCACCTGTGTGCAGTTCAAACCGCACTGCACCAACTTCACCATTGATACCGTGGCGCCCGGTTGGCGCTGGTTTACGCTCAAGTCGGATGGCTCGTTGCACACAGAGGTGAACCGTCTGCAAAGTGACGCATTCCGGCCTGATCTTGACTCTGAGGGCTACTAAACGATGGCGGCACTGATTTATCTGCACGGATTCAACAGTTCACCGCTCTCGGCAAAAGCCACGCAGTTGCAGCAATGGATGCAACAAAATCATCCGGCGGTTGAGGTGATTGTGCCGCAACTGCCGCCATTCCCGGCGGATGCCGCCCTGATGCTCGAAGACCTGGTACTACAGCATTCGGGGGAGACATTGGGTTTAGTCGGGTCCTCGCTCGGAGGCTATCTGGCGACCTGGCTGTCACAATGTTTTATGCTGCCAGCGGTGGTGGTCAATCCCGCGGTTCGGCCCTTTGAGCTGCTGGCTGATTATCTTGGTGAGAACCGGAATCCCTACACCGGTCAGCAATATGTGTTAGAGTCACGCCACATTTACGATCTGAAAGTGATGCAGATTGACCCCCTGGAAGCGCCCGATCTAATCTGGCTGCTGCAACAGACCGGCGATGAAGTGCTCGACTACCGTCAGGCGCTGGATTATTACAGCGCATGTCGTCAGACGGTCGAAGAGGGCGGCAATCATACCTTTATCGGATTCGAACGCCATTTTACGCAGATTGTTGATTTTCTTGGGTTAAATCACCCTTAATCATTGCGTAGTGTGCCAATATTCATATTGCTAATCAGACAGTTACGATGAGCCAATCAAGTTATAATGCCGATGCCATTGAGGTCCTTACCGGCCTTGAACCTGTACGTCGTCGTCCTGGCATGTACACCGATACCACGCGCCCGAACCATCTCGGCCAGGAAGTGATCGATAACAGCGTCGATGAAGCGCTGGCCGGTCACGCCAAACGGGTTGAAGTGATTCTGCATGCTGACCAGTCACTGGAAGTCATTGATGACGGCCGTGGCATGCCGGTTGATATCCACCCGGAAGAAGGGGTGCCGGCGGTTGAGCTGATCCTTTGCCGTCTGCATGCGGGTGGCAAATTCTCCAATAAAAACTACCAGTTCTCCGGTGGCCTACACGGCGTGGGGATCTCGGTGGTTAATGCCCTGTCAAAACGTGTGGAAGTCACGGTGCGCCGCAATGGCGAAATCTATGACATCGCGTTTGAAAACGGCGAGAAAGTGCAGGATTTACACGTTACCGGCACGGTTGCGAAGCGCAACACCGGGACCAGCGTGCACTTCTGGCCGGATGAAAGTTTCTTCGACAGCCCGCGCTTTTCCGTTTCCCGTCTGAGTCACCTGCTGAAAGCCAAAGCAGTACTTTGCCCGGGCGTCGAGATCGTGTTTAAAGATCAGGTGAACAACACTGAACAGAGCTGGTGCTATCAGGATGGTCTGACCGATTATCTGTGTGAAGCGGTGAATGGTCTGCCGACGCTGCCGGAAAAACCCTTTGTCGGTAGCTTCGCCGGTGAGGTGGAAGCGGTTGACTGGGCGCTGCTGTGGCTGCCGGAAGGCGGTGAACTGCTGACAGAAAGCTACGTCAACCTGATCCCAACCATGCAGGGTGGTACGCATGTTAACGGTCTGCGTCAGGGGCTGTTGGATGCGATGCGTGAATTCTGTGAGTTCCGCAACATCCTGCCGCGCGGCGTGAAACTGTCAGCGGAAGATATCTGGGATCGTTGCGCCTATGTGTTGTCGGTGAAAATGCAGGATCCGCAATTCGCCGGGCAGACCAAAGAACGTTTGTCTTCGCGCCAGTGTGCGGCCTTTGTCTCGGCAGTGGTGAAAGATGCCTTCAGCCTGTGGCTGAATCAGAACGTTCAGGCCGCAGAACAGCTGGCGGAGCTGGCGATCTCCAGCGCCCAGCGTCGTATGCGTGCGGCGAAAAAAGTGGTGCGTAAAAAACTCACCAGCGGTCCGGCACTGCCGGGTAAGCTGGCAGACTGTACCGCACAGGATCTGAATAAAACCGAACTGTTCCTTGTCGAAGGTGATTCCGCAGGTGGATCGGCCAAGCAAGCGCGCGATCGTGAATATCAGGCGATCATGCCGCTGAAAGGTAAGATCCTGAATACCTGGGAAGTCTCCTCAGATGAGGTATTGGCCTCGCAGGAAGTACATGATATCTCGGTGGCGATCGGTATCGATCCGGACAGCGACGATCTCAGCCAACTGCGTTACGGCAAAATCTGCATCCTCGCCGATGCCGACTCCGATGGTCTGCACATCGCGACCCTATTGTGTGCGCTGTTTGTGAAGCATTTCCGCACCCTGGTGCAGAATGGCCACGTCTATGTGGCGATGCCGCCGCTGTACCGTATCGATCTCGGCAAAGAAGTGTATTACGCGCTGGATGAAGACGAGAAAGAAGGCGTGCTGGAGCAGTTGAAGCGTAAGAAAGGCAAGCCGAACGTGCAGCGCTTTAAAGGGCTGGGTGAGATGAACCCACTACAACTGCGCGAAACCACGCTCGATCCCAACACCCGTCGCCTGGTACAGCTTACCGTCAGCGATGATGATGTCGAGCAGACGCTGCGCGTGATGGACATGTTACTGGCGAAGAAACGATCCGAAGATCGCCGTAACTGGCTACAGGAAAAAGGCGATTTAGCCGACATCGAAGTTTAAGAAATCAGGGCGCTACGGCGCCCTTTTTTATCGGCACCGCTGAAGGAAGCAAAGAGTGAAGATCACGCTGGAAGAGTTACGTGCCTGGGTCACGGTGGTGGATACCGGTTCGATAACCAGCGCCGCCGAGCAACTGGAGCAGACCAGTTCCGGCATCAGTCGGGCACTGAGTCGTCTGGAGAGCAAGCTCGAAACCACGCTGCTGCATCGCACCACGCGCCGTCTGGCGCTGACGGAAGAGGGACAAATCTTCCTTGAACATGCGCGACAAATCCTGGCGTCGGTGGAAATGGCGGAAGAACAAATCGCCCAACGGCGTGATGTCCCCGCCGGGCGCTTACGGGTCAATGCCGCCGCCCCCTTTATGCTGCATGTGATCGTGCCGCTGGTGGACGCATTTCGTCAGCGCTTTCCGCAAATTCAGCTGGAACTGAATACCGACGATATCGTGATTGACCTGCTGGAGCAGCAAACCGATATCGCCATTCGCGTCGGCGAATTACGCGATTCTTCACTACGCGCCAGGGTACTGGGTAGCAGCGCCATCCGCCTGCTGGCCAGTCCGGCTTATCTGGCAAAACATGGTGTGCCGGAGACGGTGGCCAGTTTGCACGATCATCAACTGCTGGGATTCAGCCAACTGGAGGCGCACAACGTCTGGCCGGTTTGGCAGCAGGAAGGGGAGTTTCTGCGCGTCAAACCAACGCTGTCGGCTTCGAGTGGTGAAACCCTGCGTCAGCTGGCGCTGGCCGGTCAGGGCATCGTGCGGTTATCCGATTTTGTCAGTCGCGGCGACCGCGTCAGCGGCAGGCTGGTGCAGGTACTGGAAGCGGAGACGCGTGAGCTGCGGCTGCCGATTCACGCCGTGTATTACCGCAACCAGTCGCTGGCTTCACGGATTAGCTGCTTTCTGGATTTTTTGCGCGAACAAATCGAAGAAAAAGGCTTGCTGTAGCGGCGCGAATTATCGCTCGGGTTTTAACGAAATTGCGCGATAAACCGCGCCGCTACGTGGTTATTTATCTGCAGCTTCCAGCACCAGAATCTTCACATCCACTACGTCATCTTTGATAGTCGCGCGGTGTGCATCCATATGCGGCATCTGCTGATGTTGCTCCAGATGGCGCAGCGAATCCCACTGCTCCAGCATAAAGATTGAGTCGGGGGAATTGTGTTTCCACGGCACCTGCGCCTGATGATCCACCAGCGCGTCATATTGATGGCAACCTTCTTCCTGCAACACGGTAGGGATCAGACGATTAATCGCCTCCAGTACCGCCGCACGACGCCCTGGTTTGATACAAATTTCTGCAACGACAGTCAGCATGAGATGTCCTTTTTCCTGTGGTACTTATAGTTAAGCAAAGATTTGGCTGAGATGAGTCCGATAACGTTCGATGTCGCGCGGCACGTCCGGTTGTTTAATCACGTCATTACAAATAAAGGTCGGCAGCCCGGTCATGCCAAGGAACTGATTGGCTTTATGGAAATGCAGATACACACCATCAACGCCAACCCCTTCGAAGAACTGCTCAGGATCGTTAAAGGCTTCCAGTGGCGCATTCCAGGTCAGCGATAGCATATATTTTTTACCCTGGATCAGGCCGCCGGAGCCGTATTTTTTACTGTCGTCTGAGCGGCTACGACCGTCGCTGGCATAGAGTGCGCCATGACCTTCAGTAAATACGTCATCAATATATTTTTTCACGGTCCAGGGTTCACCCATCCACCAGCCTGGCATCTGATAAATCACCACATCGCTGGCGAGATATTTTTGTACTTCATCGGCCACTGTATAGTCGCTATCCGCCAGCGTAATATCGACTTCATGGCCCAAATCACGCAGCAGGCTCGCTGCCACCTCGGTTAGCGTATGGTTTAGCTCCCCTTTAGAATGGGCGAAGGTTTTACCACCATCGATAATCAAAATTTTGCTCATGCTGCATGCGCTCCTTGTGAGAAATTAACGCTCACTCTACGCGCGAGAACCAGACAGAAAAATGCGTGTCAGATCACAAGACTTTTGCTTTTAACGCAATAATGCATCAGCGTGTGGAACAATTGACGTGCAAACACTAAACAGAGAAGAAAAATGAAAACCATGTTATTCAGTGCGTTACTTCTGGTCAGCGGCGTCGTGCAGGCGCAATCTCATCTCGATCAGGTACGTGAAAGCAAAACACTAAAAGTCTGCACCACCGGGGATTACAAGCCTTACAGCTATCTGCGCAGTGACGGAAAGTATGAAGGGTTGGATATCAGCATGGCGCAATCGCTGGCCGAGAGTCTCGGTGCCAAAGTGCAGTGGGTGCCGACCACCTGGAAAACGCTGAGCGACGACTTTGTGGCGCAGCATTGCGATATCGCGCTGGGGGGCGTGTCAGTAACCCTGAAGCGTCAGCAAATTGCCTGGTTTGCCCAACCGCTGGGGGTGGACGGCAAGATCCCGCTGGTACGTTGTACCGACAAGGCGAAGTACCAAACCATTGAACAAATTAACCAGCCGCAGGTGCGGGTGATTGAGCCAGCAGGCGGCACCAACGAAGCCTTTGTACACAGTCATCTGCCCAACGCCTCGCTGACGCTGTTCCACGATAACGTCACCATTTTTCAGCAACTGGTGGATAACAAAGCGGATGTGATGATTACCGATGCGTCGGAAGCGATGTTCCAGCAGAAACATTACCCGCAGTTGTGTGCGCTCAATCCACAGCAACCGATGCAGTATGGTGAGAAGGCGTACATGATCCCGCGTGATGATATGAGCTGGAAGCAGTACGTTGATCAGTGGCTGCATCTCAGTACCGCCACCGGCGATTATGCGCGGATCGCGGAGCAGTGGTTGGGTGTAATTAAATAAAAACCGGTCGTAGCGGCGCAATTCATTGCGCGTTTTTGCAAAAACCGCGCGATAAATCTCGCCGCTACGGACACAATATCAACGATACAAACTGGCTTTACCCAATCCACCAAACAGGTTCATTTTGTAGCGAATCACCTCTTTTGCTGCGGCAATTGCATCCGGATAGATCACATTCGGATCCCACCAGGTTTCACGCGCCAGAATCTCGCGAACTTTCTGGAAGTAGGCGAACTTCATGTCACTGGAGATATTGATTTTACCTACGCCCAGCGTCACCGCCTCGGCAATCTCTGCATCCGGGTTAGCGGAGCCGCCATGCAGCACCAGTGGAATGCTCAGACGCTGCGAAATGTCTCGCAGAATATGCATCTGCAATTCTGGCTTCATATCTTTGGGATAGATGCCGTGTGCGGTGCCAATGGCTACCGCCAGAGTATCGACACCGGTACGCTGAACAAAATCCTCGGCCTGTGCTGGTTCAGTGTAGATCACCTTGCTGACGCCACCTTCTACGGTGGTGCCGGTATCGCCAATGGTGCCCAGTTCACCCTCGACCGACACGCCTACCGCATGCGCCAGCTTCACCACCTCTTTGGTCAGCGCCACGTTCTCTTCATACGGCAGCAGTGAGCCGTCGATCATGACCGAGGTAAAGCCGCACTGGATGGCACGCAGCACCTGAGCGATGGAAGCTCCGTGGTCAAGGTGCAGGGTAAAGGGGACGGTGCTTTTCAACGTGCGTTCACGCACATAGCCAAAGAATGCATCGGTTACGAATTCCAGTTCGCTGGGATGGATGGAGATGATCGCCGGGGTTTGTGTCGCCTCAGCTTCCTCCACCACCGCGCGAATAAAGCAGCTATCCGCAACGTTAAATGCGCCGATGGCAAAACGGTTTTCACGGGTAGGTGTCAACATCTCTTTCATAGAAATCAACATGTTATGTTTTCCTTAAGGTGATGTTTAGTCAGGGTCGACGGCAACGCCGGCCCGATGATGAATAAAATTGGGAAGAAATCTGCCTTCCGTAAACCTGCGCGATAAATCGCGCCGCTACGATGCTGTGCCCGGAAATTAAACCTTACCGGCCGACCCCGACCAGCTCAGATACTCGACCACTACTTCGCGGCAGGCGGATTCCATCAACCCGAGCAAATCCGCCAGCTCGGCGTGGGGATGTTGCTTGAGTGCCTGCTGCAACGCGTTTTTACCGGCATCAAAGACCGCAGCACCGACGTTGATCTTGGCGACGCCAAACTGGCTGACGCGCCGCAGATCCTCGGCCGGAGTGCCTGATCCTCCGTGCAGTGCCAGCGGTAAGGGCGACACGGCATGCAGCTCCTGCAAACGTTGGAAGTCGATCTTCGGTTTGACGCCAGCCGGGTATAACCCGTGTGCTGTGCCCACCGATACTGCCAGCAGATCAATTTGCGTCTGCTCGACGAACGGCAGCACATCGGCCACCTGGGTCATCTTCACCGCGGCATCCGCCAGCTCATAGGTCGGGGCATCGGCGATATGGCCCAGCTCGCCCTCAACGCACACCCCGGCGGTATGCGCCATCTTCACCACCTGCGCAGTTTGACGAATGTTCTCCGCCAGCGGCTCAGACGAGGCATCGATCATCAGGCCAGTAAACCCGGCGCGAAACGCCTGGCCAATCAACGGGAAGGCTTTACCATGGTCGAGCGCCAATGCAATCGGCACCGTGGCGCTTTCTGCCAGCGCTCGTACCAGCGGCACGGCAATCGGTGGTGGCAAATGCGTGCTATGTCCCTGATAAACATTGAGGATCAATGGCGCGCGCTGCTGCTCGGCGGCCTGAATCGCCGCTCGCGTGGTCTCCAGGTTGAAGCAGTTAATCGCCAGCACCGCGTAGTGCTGCTGCGCTGCAACCTGAATCAGGTCATTCATCATGGCAAACATGGTGGCTCCTTATTCCAGTGTGAATTTGATCTCTTCATCGCGGACGCCGGGGGCTTCCACATCGTCGAACTCTTCATCCGCCTGGGTCACGGTCTTCTTCATCAGCGACAGCATCACGCCGCACACCACGGTGCCAATGCCGAGCGCCAGACAGAACAGCCAGGGTTTGGTAAACAGCGGCACCACAAACATCCCGCCGTGCGGCACCGGTGCTTCCACGCCCCACACCATAATCAGCCCACCTGCAATCGCCGAGGCCACCACACAGCTGGCAACCACGCGGAGCAGGTCACGGGCCGCAATCGGGATCACCCCTTCGGTAATCATGCAGATACCCATCGGGAAGGCGGCTTTTAGCGCTTCTTTCTCTGCTTTGGTGTACTTATGTCGCGTCAACAGGAAGGAGAGGGTGATGCCGAATGGTGGGATAATTGAGCCGACAAATTTCACCGCCTCTGGCCCGTAGATGCCATCCACCAGCATGCCGTCGGCAAACAGCGACATGGTTTTATTGATCGGGCCGCCAAAGTCGAAGGTTGCCATCGCGCCGAGAATCGCGCCCATAGCAAACTTCGAACCACCTTGCATTGACTCCAGCAGATGAATCAGCGCCTTTTGCAACCAGACAATCGGCTGGCCGATAAAGGTCATCATCAGCAGACCGGCGATGATGGTACTGAGCAGTGGCAGCACCATAATCGGCATCAGGCCCTGCATCGATTGTGGCAGTTTTATGATACGGCGCAGCAGTAGCACGGTGTAACCGACGAGGAAACCACCGAGAATCCCGCCAATAAAACCGGTGCCGATCTGGCCGCAGATAAAACCGACGATCAAACCCGGGGCAAAGCCGGGGCGATCGGCAATCGAATAAGCGATCGCCGCGCTGATTAGCGGCACAATCAGCCCCATTCCCCAGCCGCCGATCTGGTTCAACATCCAGGCGATGGTGCCGGTTTGTTTACCGACGTCCGGCCCACCAATCACCTGGCCGAGGGCGATACAGATCCCGGCGGCGACGATCAGCGGGATCATCCAGGAGATACCGGTGAGCAGATGGCCTTTGATCTCCTGGCCGTACTGACGTTTGTTGTCATTCATGATGGATCTCCTCAGGCACGCGCCAGTGAATCCGCCACTTTTTCGAGGAATTTCACCGGTGATTTGATCACCACTTCGGTTTTGACCCTCACAATAGGTTTGCCCTGGAAGCGTTCTTCGCCTTTGATCTTGACGTCAACGGCGAGGATCACCACATCGGCCGCAGCGATCGCTTCCCGCGTCAGCTCCGTCTCGGTGCCGATGGTGCCCTGGGTTTCGACGTGGATGGTGTGGCCCAGTGCACGGGCGCCCTTAATCAGTTTTTCGCGCGCAATATAGGTATGCGCGATGCCTGCCGTGCAGGCCGCTACACAGACAATGTTCATGTGTCACCTCAGAGAAGTAGGGTTAACAGAGGTCGGTTTCGGCGTACTGGCTAAACAGCCGGATGATATTGCTGGGGTCGTTTTCCGCCAGCAGTTGGGCAATCACCTCATCATCGGCCAGCGCGCTGGCCACCTGCGACAACAGGCGAATATGGGTGGTGTTCTGATCTTCCAGTCGCACCGCGAACAGGATGATGCAGCGCACCTGGCTGCCATCGAGCGTTTCCCACGGGATATCCTGTTGGGTTCGACCGATAGCTAAGGTGGTTTGCCGCACGGCGGCAGACTTGCCGTGCGGGATGGCGATATGGTTTTCAAATCCGGTTGAGCCTTCCGATTCACGCAGCCATACGTCGGCGATAAATGCGTCGCGATCGCTGATGGCACCGTCCTGATATAGCAACTCGGTCAGCTCGTTGATCACCTCTTCTTTGCTGGTGGCAGTCAGGGACAGATTGACGCGGCGCGGCGTCAGAATGCGAGAAATATCCATCAGTCAGACCTCATTCAATTAATGTTCAGCCAGGACGCAGATCGTCCCCTGTGGCAGCTGGCTGCCAATCATGGCGTCGGTAACCCGCCGGATATCGTCATCGTTAAAAAATGCACTGACATACACGCTGGGGACAGCACCGCTGTTGAGGTGAATGGTGGTAATCACCAAATCCACCGTTTCGCGCTGGCAAAATGCCGCGTGATTGCTGGCTGATACCACCCCCGCGATTTCCCAGTCCGGAAAGGCACGCAGGATGCGACTTTTCAACAGATGTGATGTGCCAACCCCACTGGAGCACACCACCAGAATGCGTTTGTGGGCGATTTGTCGCTCCAGCGCGGCCTGAAAATGGACGCAAAGGTAACCAATTTCGTCATCGGCGACTGGCGAGAGATCGAAGGTGTGCGCCGTCAGCTGCATTGCCTGTTGCGTCAGTGAAAATATTTCTTTCATTTCCTGCTGAATATCATCCAGGAGCGGATTACGAATATGGATGTGATATTTAAGGCGATTTAATAATGGCTTAATATGCACCAGCAGGCCGTCAAATAATAAACGGTCCTGAGATAAATCTTGCTGAATAAAGGCTGAGAAGCGATCGATTAATTCACAGGTTATTTTAACTGATTCAGTGGTGGAAAATTTATTATGCAGCGGCGTATTATCTCCACGTTCTTCCACCACAATGCCGGAGGAGACGATATATTGATAAATAAACCCGACTTCGTCGGCGGGCAGCGCACAGCCGATACGTGCTTCAATCTGCGTAACCATCTGCTGTGCGATGGTCAGGATGCGTTTATCAAGATCCTGCGCCGCCAGCAGCGTCTGTAACGCCAGTACGTTTCCCTGCGCCATGCGGTGCATCATGATCAAAATGTGAGTGCAGAGATTGAGATACCAGGCATCGCCCAGCGGGTAGCTCAGTTGCTGCTCCATCTGTTGCAGCAGCGCCTGGACAAAGGCCACGTCCTCATCACCGAAGTAATGCACCAGTGCCTGATGGCTGCCGGGATCGAGCCGTGGTAGTAAGGGTGTTCCGGCTACGTTTTGCTGCATCACATCATTAATCAGCGACACCATCGCCTGACGCAGCGTCTGTTCGTTGCCTTCAATATGGGTGCCGCAAGGGCCGCGTGCCAGCGTCAATCCCAGCGGTTGCAGCCACTCCTCAATCACTTTCAGGTCATTCACGATCGAGGCATGGCTGATAAAATACCGTTCGGACAGCTTGCTGATTGAGGTTTCACGCGGTGCGTCACTCAGCAACTGGGAAGCAATCTTTACCCGGCGGCTGTTGTGGCTCAACGCTTCGCTGTTGTCATCGCCGTTCAGCTGTTGTTCCAGTTGCAGGCGCTGCTGAATATCATCAACACGCAAGCGTACGCCACGGCCAGGGGTTTTCTCCAATACCATCGCCCAGTTATTTAGCCAGTTCTCCAGCCATTGCAGGTCACGGTAGATGGTTTTTTCTGATACGCCGAGCTGTTGCGCCAGTTGCTTCAGCGGCTGCGGTGCGGCCTGCTGCAACAGCAGTTTTACTAATCGGTGTTGTCGCGAAGTCAGTATTTGCATTCGTTCACCTTTATTTTGGCAAAACAGTGTCTCGTCAGGTTGTTTTTTATATTTTCCAGATGCCAGAAATCAGGAGCGCAAAAAATCTTTCTTATGGAGTATGAATTTAGAAAAGGACGGGGAAAGCAACAATACTAAATGTTGTCCTCCGAAGAGGACAGGATTAATACGAATCGGATTATCTGAAAATTAATTGAGATCGTGATCACAGAGCGTCGGAAATATTCATTGTGATCCTGATCTCATTCTATTTTGTTTTTTCAATCTGCCTCACATTTATTTTTCGGCAATGATTCTGATGTGCGAGATGGCTTCCCCTGTGACTAAGCCACGGGAATAAGGTACTATCCTCGCCAAACGACCGCCGGATGTCCCGCCGCCGTGGGCCACGAAGTGAGGATGCAAGCTTAATGAGCGAATTGACGCAGGATGGTGCAGAGCGTCTTGCCCTGCACAAATTTACAGAGAACGCGTACCTGAACTATTCCATGTACGTGATCATGGATCGCGCGTTGCCGTATATCGGTGACGGCCTCAAGCCGGTACAGCGCCGCATTGTGTATGCGATGTCTGAGCTGGGGCTTAATGCCAGCGCCAAATTTAAGAAATCAGCGCGTACCGTGGGTGACGTGTTGGGTAAATACCATCCGCACGGCGACAGCGCCTGCTATGAAGCGATGGTGCTGATGGCGCAGCCGTTCTCCTACCGCTACCCACTGGTAGATGGTCAGGGTAACTGGGGGGCGCCGGATGATCCGAAATCCTTCGCCGCGATGCGTTATACCGAATCGCGCCTGTCCAAATATGCCGAGATTCTGCTGAGCGAGCTGGGACAAGGCACATCGGATTTTATCCCCAACTTTGACGGCACCTTGCAGGAACCCAAAATGTTACCGGCGCGTCTGCCGAACATCCTGCTGAACGGTACGACCGGCATCGCCGTAGGTATGGCGACCGATATCCCACCGCATAACGTTCGCGAAGTGGCACAGGCGGCGATCACCCTGATCGAAAAGCCAAACACCACGCTGGATGAGTTGCTGGATATCGTGCACGGACCGGATTTCCCGACCGAAGCCGAGATCATCACCCCGCGTGATGAGATCCGTAAGATTTATCAGAATGGTCGCGGCTCCATCCGCCAGCGTGCGGTGTGGAAAAAAGAAGATGGCGAAGTGGTGATCACCGCGCTGCCGCATCAGGTTTCGGGTGCGCGTGTGCTGGAGCAGATTGCCGCACAGATGCGCAATAAAAAGCTGCCGATGGTGGAAGATCTGCGTGACGAATCCGATCATGAGAACCCGACCCGTCTGGTAATTGTGCCGCGTTCCAACCGTGTCGATCTGGATCAGGTGATGAACCACCTGTTTGCCACCACCGATCTGGAAAAAAGCTACCGCGTTAACCTCAACATGATCGGACTGGATAACCGTCCGGCGGTGAAAAACCTGCTGGAAATTATCTCAGAATGGTTGGTATATCGTCGCGATACCGTAACCCGTCGTCTGAACTACCGTCTGGATCGCGTGTTGCGTCGTCTGCATATCCTCGAAGGTTTGCTGGTGGCATTCCTCAATATCGATGAAGTGATCCACATCATCCGTACTGAGGACGAGCCGAAAGCGGTGTTGATGTCGCGCTTTGACATCAGCGAGACGCAGGCTGAAGCGATTCTGGAATTAAAACTGCGCCACCTCGCAAAACTCGAAGAGATGAAGATTCGTGGTGAGCAGGCGGAGCTGGAGAAAGAGCGCGATCAGTTGCAGGCGATCCTGGCTTCTGAGCGCAAGATGAGCAACCTGCTGAAGAAAGAGTTGCAGGCCGACAGCCAGACCTACGGCGACGATCGCCGTTCGCCGTTGCGCGAACGCGAAGAAGCCAAAGCGCTGAGCGAGACTGATCTGGTAAGCGCCGAGCCGGTCACCATTGTGCTATCGCAAATGGGTTGGGTGCGTAGCGCCAAGGGCCACGATATCGACCCTGCTGGTCTCAGCTACAAAGCAGGGGACAACTACCTGGCCGCTGCGCGCGGTAAGAGCAATCAACCGGTGGCGTTTATCGATTCCACCGGCCGCAGCTATACTCTTGACCCGACATCGCTGCCATCGGCACGTGGTCAGGGTGAGCCGCTGACGGGCAAACTGACGCCACCACCGGGGGCGGTGATGGAGCAGGTGCTGATGGAGCCGGATGAGCAGAAACTGCTGATGGCTTCCGACGCCGGTTATGGCTTTATCTGTACCTTTGCCGATTTGGTCTCACGTAATCGCTCCGGTAAAGCGCTGCTGACGCTGCCGGAAAATGCCAAAGTGATGACGCCAATGGCGGTGAATCACGAAGATGACATGCTGCTGGCGATCACTCAGGCGGGACGTATGCTGATGTTCCCTGTGGGGGAACTGCCGCAAATGTCGAAGGGCAAGGGGAACAAAATCATCTCGATTCCGTCCGCAGAAGCGGCGGCGGGCAGCGACAAGCTGGTGTGGCTGCTGATCCTGCCGACCGGCAGTGCCATCACTCTGCACGTGGGCAAGCGCAAGCTGGTGCTGCGCAGTGAAGAGTTGCAGAAGTTCCGCGCCGATCGCGGTCGTCGTGGTACGTTGTTACCGCGTGGTCTGCAACGTATCGACCGTGTCGAACTGGATGCCCCAACGCGCCACCGTGAAGCGAGTGAAGAATAACCCTGCAAAAAGATAAAGCAGGCAAGGGTATGCCATTATTGAGGAAGCTATGTTACTAATTTTAAGGACTATTTTTGTAGTCATCTATTCGATTTTGGTCTGCATATTGGGTTGTATCTGGTGCCTGTTTTCACCGCGCAATCCACGTCATGTGGCCACATTTGGTCACATGTTTGGTCGCTTATCGACGGTGTTTGGTGTCAAAGTGGAACTGCGTAAACCGGCCGATGCCGAAAGTTATGGCAACGCCATTTACATCGCTAACCACCAGAACAACTTTGACATGATTACCGCAGCCAAAATTGTGCAGCCGACCACGGTGACGGTGGGCAAAAAAAGCCTGTTGTGGATCCCGTTTTTTGGCCAGTTGTACTGGCTGGCGGGTAACCTGTTGATTGATCGTGATAACCGTGCCAAAGCGCATGGCACCATCGGTGAACTGATTGATCAGTTTAAAAAGAAGCGCATTTCGTTCTGGATGTTTCCGGAAGGGACGCGCAGCCGTGGACGTGGTCTGCTGCCGTTTAAAACCGGTGCGTTTCATGCTGCCATGGCGGCGGGTGTGCCGATTATCCCGGTGGTGGTTTCCAACACCCATGACAAAATCAAACTCAACCGCTGGAACAACGGTCTGGTGATTGTCGAGATGCTACCGCCGGTGGATACCGCCGCGTTTGCCGACAGCTCGGTGCGCAAGCTGGCGACTCACTGCCGCGAATTAATGTCGGCGAAGTTGGAAGAATTGAACGCCGAAGTCGCCGAACGCGAAAAAAACGGTAAAATCTGACCGTTCTCACGGGGCAGGCAATCTGCCCCGTGTCATTTCCTCCTCGGGGAACAGCACAGCAATAGCAATTAGAAAAAATGGACGGCGTCCTCACGCCACGCTCAAAGGGTCTGAAGTTTTATGTCTTGCAGCAGACGTCAGTTTATTCAGCTTTCTGCCGGTGTTGCGCTGGTTTCCAGCGCCATGCCTCACGCCGCACGTGCCGCTTCCGCACCCGGCGATACCCCCCTGCCGGTTCCGCCGTTGATTGAATCACGCCGCGGTCAGCCGCTCTTTCTCACGCTTCAACGTAGCCACTGGTCATTCAATGGCGACAGTAACAAAGTCCCGGTTTGGGGCATCAACGGCATGTATCTTGGCCCGACGGTGCGCGTGTACAGCGGCGACGACGTGAAACTGATTTACAGTAATCGCCTTAACGAACCGGTGGCGATGACGGTGAGCGGTCTCCAGGTGCCGGGTGCGCTGATGGGTGGCGCACCACGCATGATGTCGGCGGGGGTTGACTGGGCGCCGGTATTACCTATTCGTCAAGGATCGGCGACCCTGTGGTATCACGCCAATACGCCCAACCGCATGGCCCCGCATGTCTACAACGGTCTGGCAGGGATGTGGTTGATCGAAGATGACGTGAGTAAAGCGTTGCCACTGCCGAAGCATTACGGGGTGGATGATTTCCCGTTGGTGATTCAGGATAAGCGCCTCGATAATTTTGCGACCCCGGTGTACGACCCGCCGCAGGATGGCGGCTTCCTCGGGGATACCTTGTTGGTCAACGGCGTACAGAATCCGTATGTGGAAGTTTCCCGTGGCTGGGTACGTCTGCGCCTGCTGAACGCCTCTAACGCACGCCGCTATGATCTGGCGTTCTCCGATAACCGACCCTTTATGGTGATCGCCAGCGATCAGGGCTTTTTGCCTGCGCCGGTTGCGGTGCAACGTTTGTCACTGGCTCCGGGTGAACGGCGTGAAGTGCTGGTGGATATGTCACAGGGCGATCAAGTGTCGATCACCGCAGGCACCGCAGCGGGTTTGATGGATCGTTTACGCGGGCTGTTCGAGCCTTCGTCGATCCTCGCTAACACCCTGGTACTGTCGCTGCGTCCGACCGGTTTGTTGCCGCTGGTGACGGACAATCTGCCGATGCGTTTGCTGGCGGATCAGATTCTTGATGGCGCGGCAGTGCGCACGCGTGAATTCCGCATCGGCGACAGTATGCCGGGCATCAATGGCGCAATGTGGAATATGGGGCGTATCGACACCACGGCGCAGCAGGGCAGTTTTGAACGCTGGATCCTGCATGCCGATCGCCCGCAGTCACTGCATATTCAGGGCGTGATGTTCCTGATCAAAAGCGTCAACGGCGCGCAGCCAATGGGTGAAGATCGCGGCTGGAAAGATACGGTGTGGGTTGATGGTGATGTGGAGTTGTTGGTGAGCTTTACCCAGAGTTCGTCGGATCACTTCCCGTTTGTTTATTACAGCCAGACGCTGGAGCTGGCCGATCGCGGCACGGCGGGGCAGTTGCAGGTTATGCCTTCGGCCTGACCTCCTCCCGCCGGTACTAAACCCATCACAACCTCTTCACCACTCCGCTGTACAGCACCGGTCCGGAAGGGCCGGCAAGTTTAGATCCCCCTTTGGGTTCGAGGCTTACCGCCAGGGTGAGTCCATTTAGCCCAATATTGTTCGGAATCGGCATGCGAGTATTCGCATCCTGTCGCAGAAGTCCCAGTGACACCGGTGCATTTTTACCGGCGATGGCCCATAACTGCATGCTGTGGTTGTCTGGTAGGGTGACATTCAGCGCAGCAACGGAGATTTCCTGTCGGTTTGGGTCGGCAAATACTACAAACTGACTCTTCCCGTCCGACGCATTTAACACCACCAAAGGCTGGTTCAGGCCGGTTTCTGCTGGATGCTGTACAAAATTAAATACCAGTATGCCGCCCAGCATGGCGGCAATGAGCCAGCCAGCCATACTGAAGAAAGTGAACGGCCAAGCCTCTTTTTTCACCTGAAGCTCTGCCAGAATACGTGGCCAGACGTATTCTGGCGGCACTTCTTCTGGCATGGCAAGATCCACATAACCCAACGCGCGCTGCCAGTGGGCTACTTCCCGTTTTAATTCGGGGTTCTGCTGCATACGTGCTTCCAGTGCCAGACGCTGCACTTCATCCAGAGTACCCAGCACATATTCTGCGGCTGCCAGATCGTCATGTTTTGTATTCATAGGCCGACACACTCTTTGAGATGGGCTAAAGCACGCCGAATCCAGCTTTTAACCGTACCCATTGGCTGATTCAGCGTCAGGGCTATTTCCTGCTGAGAGAGGCCACGATAATAGGCTAGCGCAATACTCTGCCGCTGTTCGGAGGGCAGATGTTGCAGGCAATGTTGCAAGCGATGCGCTTCATTATCTTCGACTTCATCTTCATCATATGGCGTCTTAAATGCCTGCTCAGCCTCGCTGATCTCTTCGGTTGAACAGTTTTGATGTTCACGTTTGCGCAGATAGTCGATAGCGCGATGGCGGGCAATCTGGCTGAGCCAGGTCCTGACGGCACTGAGCGCAGGGTCATAGCTGGCGGCAGATTGCCACACCTGAATAAATGCATCCTGCAACACGTCTTCTGCCCAATCGCGCCGCCTTACCAGGCGTAAAATAACCGCGAATAACCAGGGAGACGTCTGTTGATACAACACCGACAGCGCATGAATATCCTGATGCACTATCAGTCTGAGCAGCAACTCATCGCTATTTTTTTCATGTATCGGCATGAAGTAACCTAAAGGGGCAGCCACATCATGTGGCTGCATCCAGTATAGATAACGAATCAGGGCATCAGGACCGTATCAATAACATTTATTACGCCATTGCTTTGATTCACATCGTAAGTACTGATATTGGCGATATCCCCTTTCATATCCTTAATCTGAATATTATGTGGGCCGTTATTCATCAGCCACAGAGTTTCACCATTGACGGTTTTCAGTTCAGTTTTACCGTTTCCGGCTTTGATTTTTTTCTCCAGCGCTTTCATGTCATATTTACCGGCTACAACGTGATAGGTCAGTACGCTGGTCAGCATGGCTTTATTTTCAGGTTTTAGCAGGTTGTCCACCGTACCCGCAGGTAATTTGGCGAAGGCGGCATTGGTCGGGGCAAATACGGTAAAAGGGCCTTTGCTTTCGAGGGTATTTACCAAACCAGCGGCTTTAACCGCTGCCACCAGGGTGGTGTGATCTTTTGAATTCATCGCATTTTGTACGATGTTTTTCGATGGATACATGGCCGCGCCGCCAACCATTACGCTGTTATCCATCATGGCAGCCTGGGAGGCTGCGGTCAAAACCAGAGCAGAAAAAATCAGACAGGACAGGGATGTTTTCATTTTCACTTTCCTCGTAATCGAAATGATGGTCAGGCTCAACTGCGCCCTCATAGCGATATACGTTTCAGCCCGTTAAACGGATGCAGAAAAGTGAAAATAATTTTTTGGGGGGGCATTTAGACGATTTGCATAACTATTCCCCTCCCCCGCTTGCGGGAGAGGGGCACAACGCACGGACCTTATCCGCCAAAACGCTCCGGATCTGGCCCCAGACGCTTACCGCTATCCAACGTGGCAATATCTGTCATCTCGGTCTTTTCCAGCCGGAAGTCAAACACCTTAAAGTTTTCCTCAATACGCGCAGGTGTCACTGACTTCGGAATCACCACCAGCCCGCTGTCCAGATGCCAGCGAATAACGATTTGCGCCGGGGTTTTGCCATATTTCTTCGCCAGTTCTTTAATCACGTCTTGATCAAACACGCCCTGACCGCCTTGCGCCAGTGGACTCCAGGATTCGGTCTGGATCTGGTGCAGGGCATTCCACGCGTGCAGGGTGCGTTGTTGTAGCATCGGATGCAGTTCGATCTGGTTCACCACCGGTGAAACCCCGGTCTCATCCATCAGACGTTTCAGATGCGCTTCGTTGAAATTACACACGCCAATGCTTTTGGTCAGCCCCTGTTGCTGCAACTTAATCATCTGTTCCCAGGCGCTCAGGTACAGATCTTTAAATGGGCAGGGCCAGTGCATCAGGTAAAGATCTACCTGATCCAGTTTGAGTTTTTCCAGGCTGGTTTCCAGCGCCTGTTGCGCGTTTTTCTGATCATCATTCCACAGCTTGGTGGTGATAAAAACCTGTTCGCGCGGCACGTCTGTTTCCTGCAACGCCTGACCAATCGCCTCCTCATTTTTGTAGGCGGCGGCGGTATCAATGGAGCGATAACCCACCTCCAGCGCCTTTAACACCGCTTTACGTGCCTCATCAATACTTGCCTGCCAGACACCCAGCCCGAGCTGAGGCATCATATTGCCGTCGTGCAGTTTAATCAGTGGTTGGTCTGCCATAGTTGCTCCTTATTTGTCGCAGTGACTCACCGGAAACGCTGAGGTTAAGTCTAGTCAACAAACCTTAGCCCCGGATTCATTGTGGCAACTCTGTGGCATTTTTGTGCTGTCTGTTTCTGCTGGAATCTTGCCTGATTCTCCAGCCGACTGGAGCTTTCGCCTGAGGTGCGGCAAACTGCTTTTTTTGTTGCGTGAGAATATGCCATGCCTAATGACACCCTTTGCCGCCAACTGGCTCAGCAGGTGATTGCGCTGATGAAGCCAGGCAGCCAGCCGCTGTGTCAGCTGGATAATGTGCGCTTAATTTACGCCGACGAACCCCTGCCACGTACACCGATGATGTATCAGCCCGGTATCGTCATTCTGTTCCAGGGGCGTAAAACCGGTTATCTCGGCAGCACGGTGTTCCATTATGACGCCACCAAATATCTGATGCTCACCGTACCGCTACCGGTGGAGTGTGAAACTGAAGCTACACCTGAAGAACCGCTGGCGGGGATGTGTTTGACGGTGGATAACGCCAGCCTACAGGATTTGTTGCTGGAGATTGGTGATGACGAAGATTTCCAGCCGCAGCCACAAACCTCCGGTATCCACTCTGCCTTTCTCAGTGAAGAGATGCTCTGTGCTGCTGAGCGTCTGCTCGATGTAATGCGTAAACCGCGCGATGCGCGCGTGCTTGGGCCGCAAATCGTGCGTGAAATTATCTACTACGTGCTGACCGGACCTTGTGGGGGGGCGCTGCTGTCATTGACCAGCCGCCAGACGCAGTTTAGCCAGATCGCCCGCGCGCTGCGCCGTATCGAGAGTCATTTTAGTGATAACCTCAGCGTGGAGACGCTGGCGGCAGAGGTGAACATGAGCGTATCGGCGTTCCATCACAATTTTAAAGCCGTGACGCAAACCTCGCCGTTGCAGTACCTGAAGCGCTATCGTCTGCACCAGGCGCGTCTGCTGATGTTGCAGGATGGAATGCGGGCCAGTACTGCGGCGGTGCGTGTTGGTTATGAAAGCCCTTCGCAGTTTTCCCGCGAGTTTAAACGCTATTTCGGCGTCACACCGGGAGAGGAGGCGAGCCGCGTGCGCCAGACGGTGTTTGAGTCAACCGCTGACGCCACGCCGCTGCTATGACGCCTTCGGGCGTCTTTTTTTCCAGATCACCAGAATGCTGCCCGCCAGGCCGACGAACAACAAAACCACCGGTAACAGCATCAGAATCGCCATCACCTGGTCTTCATGGCGCTTGATAAACGGCACCTGACTGATGCCATAGCCGAACGCCACCACAATGCACACCCACAACCAGCCACTCAGCCAGTTAAAAAACTGAAAGCGACCATTCTGTAAACCGGAAATGCCCGCCATGGTTGGCAGCAGGGTCCGAACAAACGCCAGAAAACGACCCACCAGCAGCGCCATCAACCCGTGGCGATTAAATAGCTGCCAGGCGCGCTGGTGATATTGAGCCGGTAGGTGCATCAGCCAGCTTTTCACAATTTTGGTGTTGCCCAGCCAGCGCCCCTGTAGGTAGCTCAGCCAGCAGCCGAGGCTGGCGGCAGTGGTCAGAATCAGCATGGTCGGGACAAAATCCATCACACCTTTGGCAACCATCGCACCGGCCAGCAGCAGCAGGCTGTCGCCCGGCAGAAAAGAGGCGGGCAATAAACCATTCTCCAGAAACAGCGTCACAAACATCACGCCGTAGACAATCCACACCACGTCCGGATTGGCCAGCGCGGCAAAATCCTGGTGCCAGAGCGCTTGGACAATCTCATGTAAAACACCCATCTGCTATTCCATCAAGTCTCAAGGATTTTATTTTAACGGTGTGCGTAGCAGCAGACGTTGATCTCTGCCACGCAGCACCGGGTTGGTTGAGGTTTTGTTGAAGATTTTAGCCTTTCAGGCGCTCAAATCCGGCTTGCAGGTCCTCAATCAGGTCGGCAACGTGCTCCAGACCAATATGTACCCGCACCAGCGTACCGGTAAAATCTACGCCACCTGCCGGGCGGATCTCAGCCAACTCTTCCGGCTGATTGGCAAGGATCAGCGACTCATATCCTCCCCAGGAGTACGCCATGCTGAAGTGGTGAAAACCGTCGAGATAGTGCGCCAGCTGCTCGCTGCTCAGCTTCTCATGCAGAATGAACGAAAACAGGCCGCTGCTGCCGGTAAAATCACGCTGCCAGAATTCGTGGCCCTTGCACTGCGCCAGGGCCGGATGGTTGACGCGTGCGACTTCCGGGCGTGCCGCCAGCCACTCCGCCACCTGTAAGCCGCTTTCTTCATGCTGACGTAAACGCGTACCCAGTGTACGCAGGCCACGGCTTGCCATATAGGCAGTGTCCGCGTCCACCATCTGTCCCATCAGGTAAGAATTTTCACGCAACTGATCCCAGCAGCGCGCATTGGCGACAGCGGTGCCGATCATCGCATCGCTGTGACCAATCAGATATTTGGTGCCCGCCTGAATCGAAATATCGATGCCATGCTCCAGAGCGTTAAACAATACGCCTGCCGCCCAGGTATTATCGATCATAATGATGGCATCCGGCGCTTTGCTACGCACTGCTGCGACAATCGCCGGGATGTCCTGCACTTCCATGGTGATGGAGGCCGGGGATTCCAGAAATACCACGCGGGTGTTGGGTTGCACCAGCGTGCTGATTTCGCTGCCAATGCAATGATCAAAAAAGGTGGTGGTGACCTGAAGTTTGCTGAGGATTTTGGTGCAAAAATCCTGCGTCGGTTCGTAGACCGCGCCACTCATCAACAGATGATCGCCGGCTTCGACAAAAGACAGAATGGCATTGGCAACCGCAGCGGCACCACAGGGATAGAGCACGCAACCGGCCCCGCCTTCCAGTTCGGTCATCGCCTCCTGGAGAGAGAAGTGCGTTAATGTGCCACGACGGCCATAAAATAATTCGCCTTTCGCCCGTCCGGCGGTGGCACGTTTTTTATCGGCTACGGTGTCAAAAACCAGCGATGAAGCGCGCTGAATAACGCTGTTGACTGAACCCTGGGTGTAACGTTTGCTGCGTCCCGCGCTGACCAGCGTGGTGTCTATTTTTTTCGTTGCCATCACTGCCTTTCCTGCCGCATTCCACAAAACAACCACGTTAACACGAATCGGCCCTGCGCGTTGCCCCCGATTGTGGAATATCAGACAGTCACCAGCGTTGAGACAAGGCCTGATCCGTCGCGGCGCGATTTATCGCGCCGCGACGGCCATGCCGTTACATCACCCCCATGATATGCGGCAGCCACAGTGATAGCGCCGGGATATAGGTGATCAGCATCAGTACCAGAAACAGCATGCAGTAGAACGGCAGCATTGCGCCGACCACCTGTTCAATCTTCTGTTTACTGACCGCGCTGGCAACGAACAATACAGTGCCGACTGGCGGGGTGATCAGGCCGATGCCGAGATTGGTCATCATGATCATACCAAAATGCACTGGATCAACGCCGAGCGCAGTCGCAACCGGCAGCAATACCGGTGTCAGGATCAGAATGATCGGTGCCATATCCATCAGCGTCCCGATCACCAGCAGCAGTACGTTAATACACATCAGGATCACATACTTATTGTCCGACAGGCTGGTAAAGGCTGCGGTAATCGCGGTGGGCAGTTGCATAAAGGTCATCACTGCGCCGAAACCGGCCGCGAAGGCAATCAACACCATCACGATGGTGACGGTTTTGATGGTGCGAAACAGCAGGATGTGCAACTGGCTCCACTTAAAGTCACGATAGATAAACATGGTAACGAAGAATGCCCACAGACAGGCAATTGCCGCCGACTCCGAGGCAGTGAAAATCCCGGACAGAATGCCACCGAGAATGATGACGATGGTGAACAATCCCCAGAAGGCATCAAAGAAGATCTTCAGCGCCTGGCGAAACGGGATCGCTTCTCCCTTGGGGTAACCGCGTTTACGCGCGAAGCCAAGGCACATTACCATCAGACATCCACCCAGCATCAACCCGGGCAGAATACCCGCGACAAACAGCGAGGAAATGGTCACCACACCGCCGGTTGCCAGGGAGTAAATCACCGAATTATGGCTAGGGGGCGTCAGCACTGCCTGTACCGATCCGCTGGCGGTGACCGCCGCCGCGAAATCACGCGGATAACCTTTCTCCTCCATTTGTGGGATCATCACCGAGCCTATTGAGGCGGTATCTGCCACCGATGAACCGGAAATAGCACCGAAAAAGGTTGAGGCGACGATATTCACCAGCGACAAGCCGCCACGAATAAAGCCGACGAAGATATAGGCAAAATTCACCAGCCGTCGCGCAATGCCGCCTTCGGCCATGATCGCGCCCGCCAGAATGAAGAATGGGATGGTGAGTAACGAAAACTTATTGATGCCGTTGGTCACCTGGATCACCACCGCTTCCAGCGGCAGATCGATCCACCAGGCACCGATAAAGGCGCTAAACCCTACCGCGAAAGCGACCGGAAAGCCGACTAACAGTAGCAGGACGAGGCTGCCAATCAGAATAAGTGCGTCCATCGTGATGCTCCGAAGTTAGTGAGTGCCGCCGAGGCTGACAATGGGACGCTGGCTTTGATCGCCACTTAGCAGGCGTTCCAGAACGAACAACAAGGTGAAGACTGTCCCAATCGGGATGGGCAAATACATTTCGCCGTAAGTCACATCCGGCAGAGAGGCCAGCGGTTGGACCCACATCGCCTCGCACAGGTTGTAACTGGCACGAAACAGAATCAAACATAAGACGATCAACAGCAGATTGCTTACCAGCAGAGCCCATTTTTGCCCGCTCGGCGACAGGCGGTCAGTGAGCATAGAGACACTAATATGCGTACCGGCACGCAGCCCGACAGGTGCGCCAATAAATGTAAATATCACCATGCAGATAATGGCGATCGGCTCCGGCCAGGAAAGCGCGCCATTAAGAACATAGCGCGCAAAAATTCCGATCGGGATCACCGTAACCATCATCATCAACGCGATGGCAGCTACCCACATGCACACCAGGTACAAGACATCCATCCAGCGGGAATATGCGTTCATTATTGGGGTCCTGATAGTGACGTCACGCCCTGGCGTGACGTCAGGTGAGTTATTTCACGTCGGCGATCTGCTTCATCAGATCCTGATACTTACCACCAAACTGATCCCGAACCGGCTGGGTGGCTTTGACAAAGTAGTCACGGTCGATTTGCTGGAAAGTGACACCGCCAGCTTTCATTTTGTCGATCGATTGCTGAGTGTAAGCGGCCCACAACTGGCGTTCTTCATTCTGCGCTTCCGTCCCCAATTTTTTCAGCAGAGCTTGATCGTCAGCAGAGAGACGATCCCATACCGGTTTTGAGAACAGGATCATTTCCGGCTGAATAAAATGGCCAGTGAGGGTGTAGTATTTCGCGACGGGCAGATAGTTATGGGCAACAAAGGTCGGCGGGTTATTTTCAGTGCCATCGACGACGCCGGTTTGCATGGCACTAAACACTTCACTCACGCCCATTGCTACCGGATTAGCTCCCATCGCTTTCAGTGTGGCAAGTGAGATCGCGCTGTTTTGCACACGGATTTTCATCCCTGCCAAATCCTCGGGCTTAGTCAGGGGCTTTTTGGTGATCATGTTACGGGTTCCGGCATCGGTCCAGCCGAGGAAAATCATGCGAGCATTGGGATCGCTCTCGAATTTTTTGACGATCTGCGCACCAACGTTGCCATCCAGAACCTTATGCATATGGTCTTCATCGCGGAAGATATAGGGTAGGGTGAGAATGCCAGTTTCCGGCGCGATAGTAGTCACAGGAGCCAGCGAGACGCGGATCATATCGATCGCACCCAGTTGTACCTGTTGCAGGGTCTGATCTTCATCGCCCAGCACGCCACCGGCATACACCTTCATCTCCAGACGGCCATCGGTGGCCTGTTTGAGTTTCTCCCCCATATGTTCCAGCGCGACTACGGTGGGATAACCGGCGGGCTGCACTTCCGCCACCTTAAGGACTTTGGCCTGAGCGCCGCAGGCCAGCAGGGCGATCATGGAGGACAACGAAACTGCGAGTAGTCGTTTTTTCAGCGTCATTTTTTGCTCCAGCAAACAGGTATCGAAATCGGACAGTGCAACGGCACCGTTAAAAGGCAGGGCTGGCTCAGAATAATGAAAAAAGAATGGTGAAAAAGTGGGCAGATGTTGATTGAATGAAATGCATCACATTTTGAAACGTTGTTTTAATAATTTTATACGGTGCGTCACATTTATAAAACCTCTTCACAATGGGAAGAAACTGTGGTGGAAAAACGCACTTTTCGTTTGTAAATAGTAATGAGAACTACTATCAATTCGGCAAGCTAATTTGTTATGATCCGGCGCTCGATCGTGAATTGTGCAATTGAAGTTGGAGATGCAGCGTGGTAGCCAGTGATTTGATGCAGACGGACCTCTCCGTTTGGGGCATGTATCATCATGCCGATATCGTGGTAAAGGTGGTAATGATTGGCCTGCTGATGGCCTCTGTGGTCACCTGGGCAATCTTCTTTGGTAAGTTTGCTGAGTTGACTTCAGCGAAGCGCCGTCTGAAACGCGAACATATCGCCCTGAGTGATGCGCGATCGTTAGATGACGCCTCCAGTACTGCCGCCAGCTTCAAAGGTAACAGCCACAGCGCCGTGTTGCTCAACGATGCACAGAACGAGCTGGAACTGTCAGCCGGTGTTGAAGACACCGACGGGATTAAAGAGCGTACCAGCTTCCGCCTTGAGCGTCGTGTTGCGGCTTTCAGCCGTCATGCCGGTCGCGGTAATGGTTTCCTCGCCACTATTGGTTCGGTTGCTCCCTTTATCGGTTTGTTCGGTACAGTATGGGGCATCATGAACAGCTTTATCGGTATCGCGCAAACACAAACCACCAACCTGGCCGTGGTAGCACCTGGGATTGCGGAAGCGCTGTTAGCCACCGCGATTGGTCTGGTCGCTGCGATCCCGGCTGTGGTTATCTACAACGTGTTTGCCCGTATGATCGCCGGTTACAAAGCGTCACTCGGTGATGTCGCGGCGCAGGTACTGCTGCTGCAAAGCCGTGACCTCGATCTGGGAAACGTGACTAACGAAGTGGCTCGTCCGGCGGCTGCCGCACAGAAACTGCGCGTAGGGTAATTGCGATGGCGATGCGTTTAAACGACGACCTGGAAAGCGATGGCGAAATGCATGAAATCAACGTGACGCCGTTTATCGACGTGATGTTGGTTCTGCTGATCATCTTTATGGTGGCTGCACCGCTGGCAACCGTGGATGTTCGTGTCAACTTGCCCGCTTCCACCAGTGCGCCGCAACCGCGTCCGGAAAAACCGGTCTACTTGTCGATTAAAGAAGATAATCAGGTCTATATCGGCAACGACCAGGTAACCAAAGAGACGCTGGTGAATGCGCTGACGGCGCAGACGGAAGGCAATAAAGAGACCACCATCTTCTTCCAGGCCGACAAATCAGTCAGTTATGAAACCCTGATGTCGGTGATGGACCAACTGCGTGAAGCCGGATATTTGAAGATCGGCTTGATGGGTATGGAAACGGTGAAGAAGTAATCGCACTGAAAGTTATGAGGGCGCCCTAATCGGCGCCCTTTTTGTTATGGGCGCTGTGACCAGCCAAACAGGAAAACCGCGAATCGGGAAGATAAACGGGCAATTGTTCTGTAGATCAACTTTGTTAATGTTTGGTTACCTATAACCGTACTTTTGTAAAGTGCAATGGTGAAGACGATCACATTCATCAGCAGGGCGTCACGCTAAAAGGGACTTTCCGCATGGAAGACACTGGAAAATTCTATGAGCTCACCTTCTTCTTTACAAAAGTCATCGCAGAGCGGTGCCAAAACAATCTTTAGCGTAACCAGCGGCAACTTCCTTGAAATGTACGATTTCATGGTGTTTGGTTATTACGCGACCGCCATTGCGAAAACCTTTTTCCCGGGTGATGACCCTTTCGCGTCATTAATGCTGACGCTGATGACCTTTGGTGCCGGCTTCCTGATGCGTCCGTTAGGGGCGATTGTGCTCGGTGCTTATATTGACCATCACGGTCGCCGCAAAGGATTGTTGTTAACCCTCGGCATTATGGCGCTGGGTACGCTAACGATTGCCGTGGTGCCAGGTTATGCCACCCTCGGGGCGGCGGCACCGGTGTTGATTCTTATCGGTCGTTTATTGCAGGGCTTCTCCGCCGGGGTTGAATTGGGCGGTGTATCGGTTTATCTGGCTGAGGTGGCACCGAAAGGGCGTAAAGGCTTCTATGTCAGTTGGCAATCCGGCAGCCAACAGGTAGCGGTGATTTTTGCGGCCTTGTTGGGACTGGGGTTGAACCATCTGTTGGAAAAAGAGGCGGTGACCGATTGGGGCTGGCGTATCCCGTTTGTCATTGGCTGTATGATTGTGCCATTCCTGTTCTGGATTCGGCGCATGCTGGAGGAGACCGAAGCCTTCAGCCAGCGCAAACATCATCCGACCATGCGCCAAATTATGCGCTCGGTGGGACAAAACTGGGCGCTGGTATTAGCCGGTATGCTGATGGTGGTCACGACCACGGTGATGTTCTACATGATCACCGCGTTTACCCCGACATTTGGCAAAACGGTGCTGATGATGAGTGACAAGGATAGCTTCCTGGTGACGTTATTTGTCGGCCTCTCCAACCTGTTTTGGTTACCGGTAATGGGATCGTTGTCGGACCGTGTGGGCCGCCGTCCCTTGCTGATTTTCTTCACCATCCTGATGATTCTCACCGCCTGGCCGGTGCTGCACTGGCTGGTAGGATCGCCGACCTTTGCCCATCTGGTGGTGGCTGAACTTTGGCTATCATTCCTTTATGCCAGCTATAACGGGGCGATGGTGGTGTATCTGGCGGAGATCATGCCAGCGGAGGTGCGCGCATCCGGTTTCTCACTGGCTTACAGCCTGGCGACCGCGCTGTTTGGTGGCTTTACCCCGGCCATTTCCAGCTACCTGATTCACGCCACGGGTGATAAAGCGATGCCCGGCGTATGGCTGTCGTTCGCGGCGGTGTGCGGTCTGGTGGGGACGTTGCTGATTGGCCGGATGGTGAAGCAGTATCGCACGCGTCACAGCCCTGCGGCGGTCAATGCCTGATTATTCCTGTCGTAGCGGCGCGATTTATCGCACCGCTACAGAAGAATTTAAAACGACAAATCCACCACCACGCTATCCGTGTAATTACCGGCTGCCGGGGTATTCTGCGAGGTCAGAATCTGTGCGGTGTAAGTATAACCGCGCGTCAGGCCATCGGCGCTGACGGTGGTTGAGGTACTGCTGCCCCAGCGATCCGTACCGGTCGGCCCCAGCGCGTGGTGGTGGTGGTTCCCTGATAGATGTCATAGCTCAACCGATTGGTGCCGCTCGCCATGTTGCGCACACCATTAGCCGCGTAGCTGCCATTACTCAATCCCACCGTATAGGTGCTGCCTTTGCTGCACACCACACTGATAGTCTGCTGCACGGTGGAAAAACTGCTGACCAACGGCGCACTGCCAAAGCTAACATTAGGGGCGGTGATAGTAGTGCAATCATTCGATATCACCACCGTCACTGTGATCGGAATGGTGCCGGTGCCAGTTTGTGGTGTCAGGCAAAGACCCGCTATGCCAAGGCTGGTACAGATGTTATAGGTGACGTACAGGTTAAGTGTCGCGGTATAGGTGCCTGCCGCCACCGTCTGCCCCGTCACTGTCTTCAGATACACCGGTAAGGCAAAGTTCAAACTGCCAAACAGACCGGCAAGGTTCGCCAGCACCGTCTGCGAAAAGGTATAGGTTGATCCCCCTACGGTGAGTTCTGTCGCGCAGGAACTGTCCATACACAGGCGGAGCGGGATGTTATCGCTGCCGGTATCGCCGCTGCGTTTCAGGGTGCCACGTGTGCCATTGACATTTGAAGCGCTGGCGAGCTGGAAAGTGATTTGGTTGGACCCTAATAAGGTCAGGGCTGAACCCGCGCCACAGTTCACATTCGCGGTGGTTGACGTGGAGCTGATGGTTGAATTGGCCACAAAGGTGGTGACCGAGCCAAAGCTGGCGGTGGAAGCGGGCAGGCTACAGGCGGCTTGCGCCAGACCTGGCAGTAGCAGCAACGTCAGCAGGATCAAAAATTTTTTCATGGGGAGATGCCTGAAGTGGAGTTTTCGCTATTCGGCAGTGCGGCACCGGGTGAGGGAGATGGCAGCGCGCAGGTGAGTGGACCATAGGTTTTCAGTGCTTGCGGTTGGCCGTTGGCGATCGTAAGTTCAGTACGGCAACGACGACCGTCGGGCGTGGTGACCTGAATCGGGTTGCTCGCCTCCAGGTTCTCCATCCAGGCGATACCATCCCAGCCGACATACTCGGTGGCCTGTCCGGCGCGCAGCACCTGGCTGGAGACCGGTAACGGCTTCCCGTCGCTATCATGCAAAATGACGCTGGCGGAACGCAGTTTCTCCACCGGGAAATTCAGCAGATAGCCGCTCTGGCGCTTCACGGCGAAACGTTGCTCAACACGTGGGGAGGTCATATCGGCGGGCAGATCCAACGTATCGATATCGTATTTCGCCGCGTAATAGCTGCTGATGGAGGGCACCAGCAGATAACCTTCTTTGTCGGTGCGTCCCATTGACTGGTTTTCGTAGCGGATGTTGACGTCGGGATAGTTGGTTTTCACCAGCACAAAGGCATCGTTGATCTGATTGGCAACGAACAGGCGGTTATCCATCAGCACCAACGCACCACTGAAATCAGCCCACTGGGTGGTGTTATCGTCGTCGCCATAAAAGCCTGCCGAAGTATCCACTTTGTTGTTGCGATAGCGCAGGCTGCCCTGGCGATAATCCCCGCTGTTGCCACCCTGATTGGCCCAGGACGCGTCCCAGGAATAACCGCCGTCGCTGGGCATGGCACGTGACAGATAGATCCGTTGGTTATTTTCTCCCTGCTGGTCGCGCTCCATACTCACCGAGGCGCTACCCTGTTCGCCGAACGGGATGACCAATGAGATGGCTCCGCTCCATTCCCCTTGCTGCTGGTCGCGACTGGCGGAAATATACAGGCTGCTGTTACCCCAGAGATTTTTACTCCATGACAAATTCCACAGGCGTGTGCGTTCGCCATCGCCGCTATTGATATCGAGATATGCCAGTCCGAGACTGCCGTATTGATTCATCGACACGCTGGCGGTGTATTGCGCACTGCGCCGCGCCAGAGAATAGGAGGTGTCCTCCGAGTCACTGCGATTGCCCACCAGAGCCAGATTGCCAAAATCCACCGTGCGCAGCGTGTGTTGGGTGCCAAGGCTGAGCCAGCTGTTGTTGTACTGATAACCCCAGCTGTATTGCGTGCCTGGTTTGCCACTCATCTGGCTCTGCGCTAACGCGCCGTTGATCACTCCCCAACTGCCGAGTTTCAGCTGGCCGCCAGCGCCACCCATGGCAACCTCATCGCTGCCTTCAGCATGGGTTTCGAGCGTTAGCCAGTTTGTCAGGCCGTAGCGATATGAACCGCTGGCCGCTGCTGCGCCATAGTCGAAGTTTTTGATGCCATAGTTTTCACGCATCGCCCCGGCTGAGAACGAGTAATCCGATAAACCTTGCCTGAGCAGATTGCTGGAAACATAAAATGGCAAGGTGGTGGTGACCTGGCGACCCACCGCATCGGTGGTGGTGATCACCGCATCGCCTGCACCATTGACAAAGGGCACGTTGGTGAGCGACCAGGGACCCGGCTGAACGTTGGCCTGGCTGGAGCGATAGCCGTTGATAAACAGATCGACGGTGGAAGGCACCGCCGCCTGGCCGGAAAATTGTGGCAAAGGATAGGTGACCAGGTCCGGACGTACGCTGAAGTCACGACCCATCTGCACACCGCCCAAACGCACGCTGTTGGTCCAGGAGAGAGAATCGGTGACTAAATCTCCGGCACGCCAGCTGAGTATCGCCTCTTCGTTTTCGTTACTCCACCAGGTGTCATAACGGATATAGCCGTCCTGCTGCTGCGGCGCGCTGCCCTCCAATTGCTGTTGCAACACGCCGTTGCTGGAGAATTGTCCGGCAGCACCAAACAAACGCAACTCATTCCAGGTGGCGAGCCGTGTGCCGCTATGATCGGTGCGATTGGCGTAGAAATCGTAATTAAGAAGCGCGCCGTTGCTGCTACGGCCGGGATAGCGTGGGCCATTGTGCGACTGACCAATCACCTGGCCCGGCAACCATGCGGGGGGAACGGTCAGCAGCAGACGCTGGCGTTGATTGTCATAATCGACTTTAACGTTGTTCAGTTGGTTTACATTAATCTGCTGGCCTTGCAATTTATCCGCCGGGATCCCGGCACGTTCTAAATCGCCGCGTCGTAGCCAGAAATCCCCGTTCTTTTGTTCAACTGGCACGATGTTGCCTTGCTCCCCCTGATTGATGATCAGCTCCAGCATGTACTGCTGGCCTGCCGCGTTGTTTTGTAGCGCAGGGGGAGGCGGCAGCTCGGAAAAAGTCTCCGCGCTACTCATCAGGGGTATCAGACAGCACAGGGCGCTGGTCACTGCCAGCGCACAGGGATGGGGCGAAAATCGCATTAGCGCAGGGCTGCGCTGCGCCAGTGGCCTTTATTCATCTCGGCCTCCAGCTCTCCGCTGACGCTGCCGTTAAGCGGCCAGCGGTTGCTGCTGTTTGCCAGCACGTAGCCGAACAGGCCATTGCCCAATTTGCGTCCGCCAATGGTGACATTGCTCAGTCGCGCATGACCGGTGCCGTGATTCGTCAGCAGGAGCCAGCGCTTGCCATCGCTGTTTTCTACCTGCCAGCTCAGGTCGGGTTTGGCGCTGTCGACAGTCAGGCCGTTGCCATAAACGAAGAGGGGCACTGAGTAGCGCATCTGGAACGTCAACCCGGCCTGATTGGCTCCAGGCGTACGCGGAGTGGGGATCTCATCCAGTACCACGCGATACGCCATCTCCTTGCCTGCACTGGGTGGTGTTTGTTTGATTAAACGCACCAGCTGTCTTTGCCCCGGCTCAATGCGTACCAGCGGCGGGCTGGCAACCACTTGCGTCTGCGTCTGGTACTGCTCGCGCTGGTTTACCTGCTGCCAGGCGAAAATGCGCACCTGCATTAAGGTGGTTGCATCGCCACGGTTCTCCAGCCACAGCTCGCTGGCTTTGTCGTCGGGATTGATAGCAGGATCAATCGGCCAGATCATCAGCGAGTTGGCGGCATGGCTGAGGGCGCTGAATGTGAGCAGCCATACCAACAGCAGGTTTTTCATGCATTTTTCCTTCTTCGTTGTTCCCTCACCAACTCAGGGTGACGGTTAAGGTATCGGTATAAACTCCGGCACGTGTTGGACCGGGTAGTTGCAACACACCGTAAATTGGCAGCGTGATATTGTTGGCGTTGCTGTAGCTGAGCGTGACAGGAGAATTCACCCCAATCGCGGTGGTGTGACTGGCGTTGCTATACAGGCTGTAAGCCACGGTATTGGTGAAGCTGGCCAGTTTCAGGTTGCGGGTGGAGGCGTAGTTGCTGCCGCCGTTAATTGACATGCTGACGGTGGTGCCTGGCGTACAGGCAAGGCTGATGGTAGAGCTTTGGACAAAGCTGGCACTGACGCTGCTGCTGGCAACACCGGATTGGGTGCCAAAATCAAGCGTGCCAAAAACTCCGGGATTAGAACCGGAGACCACGCAGCCAGCCACCACTGAGGCAGAGACCTGGAAGGTTGCGGTTGGCAATCCCCAGGCATTGACACTCCCTATCAGCAGGGCCAGACCGCCAGCAATACGCGTCCACCCTTTGACCACTCTCACCCTGTTTAACCGGAATGCGTGCCTCAGTAATTCACAGCAACGTTAATGACATCGGTGTAGGTGCCCGCCGGAATTAACGGGTTAAAGCCACCACCCACCACGCGCCCATAAATGGCGTAGTTGGTGCCCAGTGTCGGGTCGGTGGTCCCGCTTGGCGCGATATTGGTGTTATTGGCGATGGCGGTGGTAAAGGCCGCATCGCTGTATAGGGTGTAAGCGATGCCTTGTGTGTTGTTGGAGCCGAGGATTAGATAGCGTGGCTGCCCACTCACGGTGCCATAAATGGTGGCCGGTGCGGCATTGCTGCTGGTAACTTGCACGTTAAAGGTTTGACCGGTGGTGCAGCGAACGTAGATACCGTTGCCGGAAGCCCCAACCAGGGTCGCATTCAGGGTATCAAAAGTGGCAGCGCTGCTACCGAAGTTCAACGTACCGAAATTCACCCCGGTAGTGGCTGATTGACCATTCACCAGGCAGCCGGTGGTCAGGGTGAGCGTAGCGTTAATGGTTCCCGTTGTAGTGGCGGCGAAAGCAGCAAACGGCGGGAAGGTAGTGCTCAGGCTGGCGGCCAAAAGAAAAAGCTTGAGTTTCATAATCATTCCTTACTGATTATCCAGGGTCAGTGCTTTTTCACCTGATGATGTATTTATGAAATGCAGCGAAAAATAATAAGAAGCCTGATTAGGCGGTACAGCAAAACCCCTACCATCTAAGAATGTTCTTATGCGGCAGGGAAATGATTTATATCAGTTTTCTTTACTATAGTTCAGCAAAGCGAAGCCTGTCAGGTCCACCAATAATTTTTCCCTAATCAATTTACACAACTCGCCGATAATTCAGTGATAGCAAGGGATCCCGGCAGGTCAAAAAAACTGAACCAGGAATTATTTCTCCCTCTACCGCGATGCAAGGTTCAGTGTTATGTTCATACATTAATCAGACATAATAACGATTCTCCACTCAGCGATAGATGATGAACATAAAAAAGTCCCGGTGCGCTAGTCCCCAGACTCTGCTGGCACGATTAGCGGCTGAATCGCTTTTAAAAAGTTAACTGACCGTTTATGCATGCTTTTTAATCTTTGTTCCTGTTCGATAATTCAGCACCTGCTCGCTAGCGGGTTAGTGAGGAGCGCTCATGTTGCTGATTACCTGGGATAGCGTTTTGGTGACGAGTTCATTGATCGTCGCTTTTATCGCCTCATTTACGGCACTGGATACTGCCGGACGCGTCGCGGTATCGCGTGGTTGCATCGCCCGTTTGTGGCTGATCGCCGGGGGTACGGCGATGGGGATTGGCGTCTGGGCGATGCATTTCATCGGAATGCTCGCCATGATGCTGCCGATGACCATGCGTTATGATGTGCCGCTCACCACATGGTCGCTGGCGGTGGCGATCATCGCCTCCATTTTTTCGTTTGCGCAGGTGGTTCGCGGTAGCCACCTGACCCTGCGCCGTCTGGTGCGAGGTACGTTGATCCTCGGCAGTGGGGTAGTGGCGATGCATTACCTCGGCATGAACGCGCTGATGATCGAACCGGCCATTCACTGGAATATGAAGCTGGTTGCTTTGTCGGTAGTGATTGCTTACGCCGCATCCGGTGCTGCACTGTGGCTGGCGTTTCATCTGCGCCACGGCGATGGCTTGTTGCTGATGCGCGGTTGTGCCTCGTTGGTGATGGGAGCAGCCGTTGCCGGGATGCATTTTGTCGGCATGGCAGCCGCGCAGTTCAACAACACCAGCAGCATGATGGAACATGGGGTCAGCGATCAGGGGCTGGCGGTATGGGTCACCATCATCACCCTGACCATTCTCGGCATCACACTGTTAATGTCGATGCTGGATGCGCAGCTGCGTGCGGCGCGGCTGGCGGCAAAACTGAAGAACGCCAACAACGAATTGCGCCAACTGGCAATGCATGACAATCTCACCACCTTACCTAACCGGGTGCTGCTGGAGCAGCAACTGGATGCTGCCATTAAACACGCCACGCTCAACGATCAAACCTTCGCACTGATGTTTATGGATCTTGATGGCTTCAAGGCGGTCAACGACACCTGGGGACATCACGTTGGTGATTGCTTACTTGTGGCGGTGGCTGCGCGCTTGCGCAATCAGCTGCGTGAGGATGTCATTCTGGCTCGCCTCGGTGGTGATGAGTTTGTGCTGTTAAGTCCCGACAGCGAT
This sequence comes from Pantoea sp. X-Soil-TKNS-1211, assembly GCF_059730495.1. NCBI lineage: Bacteria > Pseudomonadati > Pseudomonadota > Gammaproteobacteria > Enterobacterales > Erwiniaceae > Pantoea > Pantoea sp. X-Soil-TKNS-1211. The sequence goes on along the minus strand of NZ_AP035953.1, from coordinate 3,741,775 downwards.
GGCTTACAGGCCGCGACTCTCGCGCAGCGTCTGGTGAACACCGTAGATGCACCCTTTGAACTCGATCGCTATTCGCTACGTGTGTCGCTGAGTGTTGGCATCGTGATCTTTCCGCTGCATGGTCGCAGCAAGCAGCAGATGATGTTCAATGCCGACTCAGCGATGTATCACACCAAACACAGCGGACGTAACGGTTGGTGCCTGTTTGAACCGGCGATGAGCACAGTTGCGCAACATCAGCTGGCGCTGGCCAACGATCTCTGGCACGCGCTGGAGCACCAGGAGATGCGCCTGTTCTACCAACCGAAGTTTCGTGCTGGTGGGACGTTGCTGATGGGCTTTGAAGCGCTGCTGCGCTGGCAACATCCGCGTCGCGGATTGCTGATGCCAGATATGTTCTTGCCGCGTGCGGAAAAAACCGGGCAGATCATCGCGCTGGGCAATTGGGTAATGAATGAAGCCTGCCGTCAGTTGCGTCAATGGCATGAAGAGGGGCACAGCCACTGGAGTGTCTCCGTCAATTTGTCAGCGCTGCAATTCCATCAGCGCGATCTGATCGACAGCCTACGGGAAATTCTGCAACGGCATAGCTTACCGGAAGGGACGCTGATGTTAGAGATTACCGAAACCATCGCCATGCGTGACCCGCAGTTCAGCCAGCAACGTATTGCTGAATTGCATCAGTTGGGGGTGAAGGTGGCGATTGATAATTTCGGTATTGGTTATGCCAACCTGCTCCATCTGAAACATCTGGAGGCGACGGAGCTGAAGATTGATCGCAGCTTCATCAACAGCCTGCGTGCTGACAGCGAAGATGCCACCGTCGTCAGTGCAATGATAACCCTGGCGCAGAGCCTGAATCTACGTATGGTTGCCGAGGGTGTTGAAACGGAAGAACAGCAACGCTTATTAACCGGACTGGGTTTTGATACCCTGCAAGGTTATTTACTGGGTAAGCCGACTCCCGCAGAGCGTATCAGCGAATTCACTGTGGCAGTGGCTGCACCACTGACTATCCCTGATAATATTGCACCTTTGGCGGGTGCCTGACGAGTAATTTTGATTTTCTGAATCGTAATCTTTCATCGTTCAACGACCAATAACGGCAGCATGACTGCCGATAAATAATACAATAATATTTATGTATTTTACGTTTTTTTAACACCGCAGCTGTGAATCCAGCTCTGACTTGGGAACTCACTATGTTAGTGACTTCGTACGATTGGTTTACCGTCATCGTCTCCGTGTTGGTGGCGATGTTGGCCTCCTTTACCGCGCTCGATATGGCGGGACGGGTGGCAACCTCCAGCGGCAAATCGGCGTTGGTATGGCTATTGGGCGGTGGCTTTGCCATGGGCGTCGGCATCTGGGCGATGCACTTTATCGGCATGCTGTCGATGAGCCTCGATATGGTGATGAGCTACGATCCGCTGCTCACCGCGACATCCATGATCATTGCGGTGCTGGCATCGATCTTTGCATTGTGGCTGGTGTGTTCAGGTGAATTGCCCTGGACACGACTCTGCGGCGGAGCATTGGTATTAGGTTTTGGTGTGGTGGCGATGCACTACACCGGCATGGCGGCTCTGATGTTTGCGCCCGGTATCATCTGGAATGGGTATTGGGTCGCCGCATCGGTGGTAATTGCGCTGGTGGCGTCGGGCGTGGCGCTGTGGTTGGCGTTCACCCTGCGCGAAGGGACTGGCCGTGTCACCTTGTTGCGCCTCGGGGCGTCGGTGGTCATGGGCTGCGCCATCGCGGGTATGCATTACACCGGCATGGCGGCGGCCAACTTCCCGATGCAAAGCCACGCCACTCATATGGGCGTCAACAGCAACTGGCTGGCGATGCTGGTGACGGTAGTGACGCTCGCCATCCTCGGTATTACCTTGCTAGTCTCGATGCTCGACGCCCGCATGCAGGCGCGCACCTCGATCCTTGCCCGTTCGCTGGCGGAGGCCAATCGGGAGCTGGCACAGCTGGCTCTGCATGACAATCTGACGCGCCTGCCGAACCGTATTTTGCTGGAAGACCGCCTCGATCAGGCCATCAATAAAGCCGACCGTGAACAGTCTCATTTTGCGTTGATGTTTATGGATCTGGACGGCTTCAAAGCGGTTAATGACGCTTTTGGGCATCACGTTGGCGACAATCTGTTGATTGCCGTGACCGAGCGCATGACCGGGCAGATGAAAGGACATTACACCCTGGCACGCATGGGGGGTGATGAGTTTGTCCTGTTGATCGAGATTGATGATCCTAACGATGCAGCAGCAGCGGCGGATGCGCTGGTGAAAGCGATTGAAAAGCCGTTCAGCATCTCGCGTTACGAGTTAGTGGTGTCGTTAAGCATTGGTATCGCCGTCTATCCTGGCGATGGTGTGGACGAGCGCGAGCTGATGTTCAATGCCGATGCCGCGATGTATCACACCAAAAACAACGGACGCAACGGCTACAACTTCTTCCAGCCCTCAATGAACACCCTGGCGCAAAGCCAGCTCCAGTTGAACAACGATTTGTGGCAGGCGCTGGAGAACGACGAGCTACGCTTGTTCTACCAGCCGAAATATTGTGCACCGCGCGGCCCGATTATTGGTTTTGAAGCCTTGTTGCGCTGGCAGCACCCGACGCGGGGGTTACTGACGCCGGACAAATTCCTGCCGATGGCAGAGAAGACCGGGATGATCGTCAATATTGGCAACTGGGTAATCAATGAAGCCTGTCGCCAGCTGCATAGCTGGCATTTGCAGGGGCATCCTCACTGGTCAGTTGCCGTGAACCTGTCGGCGTTACAGTTTGAACAATCTAATTTGGTGGAGACCGTCACCTCGGCGTTGGCAAAGCACCAGATTCCGGCAGAACTGCTGACGCTGGAGGTGACTGAAACTACGGCGATGCGTGACCCTGAAGAGAGCGTGCGCATTCTGACCGAGTTGACCAATATGGGGGTGAAAGCCTCAATTGACGATTTCGGCACCGGTTACTCCAGCCTGTTATATCTCAAGCGATTACCGGCCAGTGAGTTGAAAATTGATCGTGCATTTGTCAATGAGTTACAGGCGAAATCAGAAGATGCCACCATTGTGTCGGCGATTGTGGCACTGGCGCAGTCACTGGATTTAAAAGTGGTGGCCGAAGGGGTGGAAACCGAGGAACAACAAGCGTTCCTAACCGGACTGGGATGTAACTCGTTGCAGGGATATCTGCTGGGCAGACCCTTGCCGCCAGAGCGTATTGGCGAACTGCCGGAATTTGTCGTCTCGGCTGAAGAACTGGAAACCGCCGCGAAATAATCCGTAGCGGCGCGATAAGTCGCGCCGCTACGATCGCTTGCGGGAAAGGGCCACGGTGAGGGAAAATCCCCCGTATATCATTCTGACGGAGATTCAGGTGGCGAAATATCAGCAGTTGGTCGATCAACTGCGCGAACAAATCGAAGCCAACATCTGGCAGCCCGGAGAAAAATTGCCTTCACTGCGTCAGCAGGCTGATCAATCGGGCCTCAGCCTGATGACGGTGATGCACGCGTATGAAGTACTGGAGAGTCAGGGCTGGCTCCTGTCAAAGCCGCAATCCGGTTATTACATCGCGCCACGTGCTGCGGCAGCGCGGACGCGACTGGCGACGCAAACAGTTGAACGCCCGGAGCAAACCGATACCAACAGCTTCGTATTTGATGTCCTGCAGGCGACACGCGATCCGGCAATTATGCCGTTTGGTTCCGCCTTTCCCGACCCGGAACTGTTTCCCCAACGCCAGCTGATGCGTTCGCTGGTCAAAGTCTCGCATAACCTGAAACCGACTGATGCGCTCAACAATTTGCCGCCGGGTAACCCTGAGCTGCGCAAAATCCTTGCGCAACGCTACGCTCAGCAGGGGATCACCATTTCGCCAGATGACATCGTCATCACCAATGGAGCCATGGAAGCCCTCAATCTGAGTTTGCAGGCGGTGACAGAGCCGGGGGATTGGGTGGTGATCGAAAATCCCTCGTTCTACGGGGCACTACAGGCAATTGAACGCCTGAAGCTGAACGCTATCGCCATTGCCAGCGATGTCGAGCAAGGAATGGATTTTGAAGAACTGGAACAGGCGCTGCAACGCTGGCCGGTTAAAGCCTGTTGGCTGATGACCAATCGGCAAAACCCGCTGGGTTTTACCCTCAGCAACACGCGCAAGGAACAACTGGTGGCGCTGTTGGCGCGCTATGGCGTGGCGTTGATTGAGGACGATGTTTACAGCGAGCTTTGGATTGGCGAGGAAAAACCACTACCGGCGAAAGCTTTCGATCGCACTGGCGATGTGATGCATTGCGGCAGTTTTTCGAAGAACCTGGTGGCGGGTTTTCGTATCGGTTGGGTGGCAGCGGGCAGACATGCGCAACGCGTCCAGCGCATTCAACTGATGAGTACACTTTCCACCAGCGCGCCGATGCAACTGGCGCTGGCAGATTTTCTCTCAACCCGTAGTTATGACAGCCACCTGAAACGGTTGCGCCAGACGCTGGCAAAGCGTAAACAGCTGGCGCGCACCGCGCTACGTCAGGTGCTGCCAACGGATGCCAGCATCAGTGATACACCGGGAGGCTACTTTTTGTGGGTGACCTTACCTCAGGGCATCAACACCACGCAGCTGTATCATCTGGCGTTAGAGCAGGGGATCAGTATCGCGCCGGGGCAGTTATTTTCCAGCAGTGAAGATTTTCGTCACTGCTTCCGCTTCAATACCGCCTGGCCGTGGGATGCGCGCGCCGAAGCGGCAGTGGAAATTCTTGGCACCTTGATCAAACAACTTCACCCGTAGCGGCGCGATTTATCGCGCCGCTACGAGGGTTTTTATACTTGGGCAGCCTGTTGATGTCCCCAGGTCAGGTAATAAACATCGTAAAAATCGACTTCGCCCTTCTGCTGCATCAGACGATGAATGCCGCTACGCACGCGATCCGGCGTACCAGGATTATCCAGAATTTTGCTGATGCCCTGTGACGACACCGGCTGAATGTAATACCACTCGCCGTTGTAACAAACGCGCAGATCCAGCGCATCAATGTCTTCAAAGCGGTATTTCGGATTGATATCCAGCAGCATTAAAAAGCTCATCACCAGCACGAATATCGTGGCAAACCAGAACGCAGGCCAGCCGAGCATGTCGGTCGAGAAAATCAGCGCCACGCACAGCGCGTAGCACAGGTACATCACCGCCCACAGACCCGGGTGCGTTTTAAGAAACGAAAAACTAAAACGCGGCAAATTATCACGGCGTTCTTCGCGGTTCAGTGTGGCGATCTCATCAATCAGGATTTGTTTTATGGCGTCCATTGTTCACCTCTCTTTCACTGCCTGCCAGTAAAGCACGTAACAGTGAAGCGTGGCAGACACAGATCAGTACAGAATTTTTATAACAGTTGCGCAGAAAATCGCATCAGCCGGGGGCAGCGCTCAAATTGTTAAAGAGGTTAATCATTAATTTGGCTTTAGTTAGCAAAATCATGCTTTTATGTGAATTTTGCGGGTCTGAGCACATTGTATTGTCATCCGTTTTTGCCACACTTAAGCAACGTGGCTAACCGGAGAAAGAGTATGACTGCCTACCCATCCAGCCTGCTGTTACTGATGTCTTTCGCCGCTGGCACCTTTTCCGCAGGGGCTTCCAGTAATCCGCAGCATCTGATGTTATCTATCCCGTCTGGCGGGGTGCCAAATAATCCGCTGCCATTGATCATCTGGCCGGGCGTGGCACCCGACAATGACAGCGAGGACGAAGAAAATCAGGACACCGCCATCTGGTTTGAAGAAACCTTTACCCGCAACGGCTGGCCCGCTGCGTGGCGTTCTCCCATCTTCCCGTATACCCACTACCACCCCAATACGCATGAAGTACTTGGCGTGGCTGCGGGTTGGGCGGAAGTGTTATTTGGTGGCGACAGTGGTCGCATGGTGACGCTGCGCGAAGGGGATGCGGTGCTAATCCCGGCGGGTGTCGGCCATAAACAGATCCATGCCAGTGAGGATTTCTTCACCGTTGGCGCCTATCCTGAAGGTATATCGCCGGAAACGCTACGTGATGAACCGCGCTTTTTGAGGAGTTCTCAGATGCAGATTCAGCGCGTATCCATGCCGAAGCGTGACCCTTTCACCGGCGGGGAGGGGGCTATGACAGAAATCTGGTTACCGGTCGCGCAGCAGATTTTGCACCAATAAGGTGCAATGCACTCATTTCCGGCGTTAACTCACTGATAAGGTGCGCGTGCGGTGCAGCACGCACGCGCCTGGCACAGTTTGTGCAGCAGTGGAAACAGGTCCTCTGATAAGCGCCGGGTAAATCATGAAAGAAAGCTACCAGATAGCATCGCACTTCTATGATGAGATGTTGCTGAGCGACGGCCAACACCGCGCTCACTATCAGCACTACTGGGAATGGTTGCAAGCGGCGGACAAAGAGGCAGTGGCGCGTAAACGCGAAGAAGCGGAACTTTTGTTTCATCGCGTCGGCATCACCTTCAACGTCTATGGCGAGGACGGTGGCGCAGAGCGCCTGATTCCGTTCGATAGCGTGCCGCGCATTATTCCTGCCAGCGAATGGGCAATGCTCGATCGTGGCATCCGACAACGGGTACAAGCCCTCAACGCCTTCCTGCACGATATCTACCATCAGCAGCACATCCTGAAAGCGGGCATCATTCCTGCCGAGCAAGTTCTGGTCAACGATCAGTACCAGCCGTGCATGCAAGGGGTTGATCTGCATCGTAATATCTATGCGCATATCGTCGGCGTGGATATGGTACGTAACAACGATGGCGAATATTACGTGCTGGAAGATAACCTGCGCACCCCGTCTGGCGTCTCCTATATGTTGGAGAACCGTAAGATGATGATGCGCCTCTACCCGGAGTTGTTTGCCGAGCAGCATGTGGCACCGGTGGAGCGTTATCCGTCGCATCTGTTGCAGACGTTGCGTGAAAGCTCGCCGGTGAACGATCCGGTGGTGGTGGTGCTGACGCCAGGTCGTTTCAACAGCGCCTATTTCGAACACAGCTTCCTGGCGCAGCAGATGGGCGTCGAGCTGGTGGAAAGCGCCGATCTGTTTGTCAAAGATGGCGCGGTGATGATGCGCACCACTGCCGGGCCGTGCAAGGTGGATGTGATCTATCGACGCGTGGATGATGCCTTCCTCGATCCGCTGGCGTTCCGCCCGGATTCCATGCTCGGCGTGCCAGGATTGTTGTCGGTGTATCGTGCCGGTAACGTCGTGCTGGCAAATGCCATCGGCACCGGGGTGGCGGATGACAAGTCGATCTATCCGTATGTGCCGGATATGATCCGCTTTTACCTCGACGAAGATCCGATCCTCAATAACGTCCCCACCTGGCAGTGCCGTAACCCGAAAGATCTCTCCTACGTGCTGGCGAACCTCGACCAGATGGTGGTGAAAGAAGTGCATGGTGCAGGGGGCTACGGCATGCTGATTGGTCCGGTGGCGAGCCAGCAGGAGCTGAGTGACTTCCGTGCCCGTCTCCAGGCAAGGCCGGACAATTACATCGCGCAGAATACCCTGTCGCTTTCGACCTGCCCGACCTTTATCGACAACGGCCTGGCACCACGTCATATCGACCTGCGTCCGTTTGCGTTGTGTGGGGCGGATATTCGTCTGGTGCCGGGCGGCTTAACCCGCGTAGCGCTGACCGAAGGCTCGCTGGTGGTGAACTCGTCGCAGGGCGGCGGCACCAAGGATACCTGGGTTCTGGAGGATGACGCATCATGCTAAGCCGCACGGCCAGTGGCCTCTATTGGATGGCGCGCTATCTGGAGCGCGCGGAACAACTCGCCAGGGTATTGGATGTGACCAACCGGCTGTCGCTGATGCCGGTGCGTAACAGCCACGGTGATGAGCTGCTGTTGCCGCTCAATCTCACCGGCACGCGTCAGCTGTTTGAAACCCTCAACGGGCGTTTCACCATGTCGCAGCTGTTTAACTTTTTCGCCCTTGATGAGCGCAATCCCAGCAGCATTTTTAGTTGCTGGCAATCGGCGTGGAATAACGCCCATGCAGTGCGTGGCAGCCTCTCCTCGGAAGTGTGGGAGAGCATCAACTCCACCTGGATTGAGATGCGAAAAATGCGCCGTCGCGGGATTACCAGCGCCAATGCCGACAGCTTTTTCGATTGGGTAAAAGAACGTTCACACCTGTTTCGCGGCGCGATGTTTGGCACCCTGCTGCGCGGCGATGCCATGCGCTTTATTCGGCTGGGAACGCTGATGGAGCGTGCCGATGGCAGTGCACGTCTGCTCAGTATTAACCAACAATTGCTGGAACAGCATCCCGATTCGGTGCGTGAATATTACTGCCTCGACACCCTGCTGCGTGCGGTATCAGCGCGTGAAGCGTACAACGCTATCTTCAAGCAACAACTGATGCCCGATCTGGTCAACGAGATGCTGATTCTGCGCAGCGAAAGCCCACGATCGCTGCACTCCTGCATTGAAGAGATCGCCAACCAACTGGAGGAGATCGGCAGTAGCGGCGAAAATCGCCCGCGCTATCTGGCTACCGTTATGCTGGCCGAAATGCGCTTCAGCACCTGGGAGAGCCTGACGCGTGACGGGCTGTACAGTTGGCTGAATCACTTTCTCGAAAACATTAATGCATTGGCTGTGAGCATCAACCATACCTATCTGGAGGCGAAATGAGACTGAATATCGAGCACAAAACCTGGTATGCCTATGAGCAGCAGGTCAAACTCAGCACCCAGTATCTGCGCCTGACACCGCAAGATACGGTGCATCAACAAATTCTGTCGTGGGAATTGTCATTACCTTGTGAAGCGACACGCACCGTTGATGCCTACGGCAACGTGATGCACGTACTGACGCTGGATACACCACACCAACAACTGGAGATTGCCGCGCGTGGGGTGGTTGAAATTCTTGATGATGGTGAGTTGGCTGCTGACCCGGAATGCGCGCTGTCGCCATTAATTTTCCTGCGAGGCACGCCGCTGACCCAGCCGGATAGCGCCATCCGCGACTTTGCTCTGCGTTACTGGCGACCTGGAGCGCCGCTCGCCAGCCTGGAAAAACTGATGGGTGAGCTGCTGCTGAAAATGCCGTATCGACCCGGTAGCACGCAGGTGAGTGATACCGCCGCGAAAGTATTTGCCGCCGGCTCTGGCGTTTGCCAGGATCACAGCCACGTGTTTCTCGCCTGCTGTCGCAGTCTGGGGATTCCGGCGCGTTATGTCAGTGGTTATCTCTATACTGACAATGTCGAACACGTTGCTACCCATGCCTGGGTTGAGGCCTGGCTGGATGGCAGTTGGCACAGCTTTGATATCACCAATAATACGCGCAGTACCCGGCAGCACTTACGGCTGGCGGTGGGTGTGGATTATCTCGATGCCTGTCCGGTGCGCGGCATGCGGCTGGGTGGTGGGGGTGAAGATATGCTGGCGGTGGCCGCGGTGCAACAGGTGCACTCGCAGTAGTAATTCTCTTTGCAGGCGTGACTATGACTTATTGTGTGGCAATGCGTTTATCATCAGGGATGATTTTTGTTTCCGACTCACGCACCAACGCGGGCGTCGACCATATTTCGTCGTTTCGTAAGTTGCATGTGTTTCAGGTGGATGATGAACGCACGCTGGTGTTGCAAAGCGCTGGCAATCTCGCCACCACGCAAAGCGTGATGAGCCTGCTCCGACGCGCTAATGATGACCACGACCAACCCAATCTGTTGAACGGAAAATCGTTGTACGACATTGCGTTACTGGTGGGCGAGATGCTACGCGAAGTGATCAAGCGCGATGGTGAAGAGTTTGGCGGCACACTGCTGCTTGGTGGACAGATCCGTGGCGAGGAGCCACGATTGTTCCAGATCTATCCGCAGGGGAATTTTATTGAGGCCAGCGTGGATACACCCTATTTCCAGATTGGCGAAAGCAAATACGGTAAGCCGATTATTGACCGTGTGCTGCGCTACGAAACTCCCCTCAGCCAGGCGATGCAGTGTGCGCTGATTTCGATGGATTCCACCCTGGCGAGTAATATTTCGGTCGGGTTGCCGCTGGATGTGATGATTTATCACAGCGACAGTTTCAGCGACAACGAGCAGTACCATATCACCGACCAGCATCCCTATTTTTCACAGATCCGCCAGCTGTGGAGCAAGGGGCTGCTGAGCGTCTTCTCGCAGTTACCGCCGCTGAAATTGTAATTCCTGCCAATAAGCGCGATAAATCGCGCCGCTACATTTCGATACCGTGGCGGCGCGATTTATCGCGCGTCTGTTCACCCCTATAACGACGTTCATAAATCTGAAAACAAGCCGTTTTACCTTCGGGGCGATACCCGCTCCATACAAGAAGGTGAACGATGTTTTCTGTTGATCAGGTTCTCAATACTTACTGGCCTGGCTTCCAACCGGCGGGATGGCAAAAAAGCCTGCTGAAATGGGCGCTACGTGAAAACGAATTTCAACAATTTGCCGCGCGTTACCGCCACCTGCAAGGGGTGGATATGGTGGAGCAGGTGCTGGAACACCTCGATGTACGCTGCGAATTAAGCGAACGCGATCTGGAACAAATTCCCTCTTATGGCCCGGTGGTGATTGTCGCTAACCATCCGCTTGGCGCTCTGGATGGCCTGGCGCTGCTGGCAGCGGTGTCACAGGTACGACGCGACGTGAAAATCGTCGCCAACCGCATGCTGATGATGTTGGAGCCGCTGAATAATCTGATGCTGCCGGTGGATAACATGGGCAACCGCACCAGCCGTGAACAGCTTACCCGCATGCAGCAGCATCTCGACAATCAAGGCGCGCTGATCATTTTCCCGGCAGGTGAAGTATCTCGCCTGTCCACGCGTGGGGTGCGCGATCGGCGCTGGCACCACAGTTTCCTGCGCCTCGCGGCCCGCGCCCGGGCGCCATTGGTGCCGGTACATGTGGTAGGACGCAATAGCGCAGCTTTTTATGCTGCCACTCAGATTGCGCCTCCGCTGGCCTTACTGATGCTGGTGCGTGAAATGTTCCGCCAGCGCGGTTCGCGTATCAAGCTGCATATCGGCGAGCAGATCCCGTTTGCACATTGGCACGATGGACACACGCCGGGTAAGGAGCTGGCGAAGCGCTTGCGTAAGCATTTGTATCGTGTCGGTCAGGGGCGGCGCGGCCTGTTTCAGACCGAAGCGGCCATTGCCCGCCCGGAAGATCGCGCCGAGCTGAGAAAAGCTTTACTGGAGAGCGAACGGCTCGGCACCTTGCCTGATGGTAAGCAGATTTACCTGTGGCGACGCAACGGCGCAAGCTGGGTGCCGCTGTTACGCGAGCTGGGGCGTCTGCGTGAAATTGCGTTTCGTGCGGTCGGTGAGGGCAGTGGCAGGCGTCGTGACCTGGATAAGTACGATGATGATTACTATCACCTGATCTTGTGGGATGACGCCGAGCTGGAGATTGTGGGCGCGTACCGTTTTATTCCGGGTGGGGAACAGCTGGAGCGACGCGGTCTGGAAGGGATCTACAGCGACAGCTTATTTCATTATGACGAACGTATGCTGCCGATTATCCGCCAGGGGCTGGAGCTGGGGCGTAGCTTTATTCAGCCCGCTTACTGGGGCAAACGTGGGTTGGATTACCTGTGGATGGGGATCGGTGCCTATATCGCTCGCTACCCGGAAACCCGTTATCTGTTTGGCCCGGTGTCCATCTCCGGCGGGATGCCGCTGGCGGCCCGCGACCTGTTGGTGGCGTTTTATCGCCTCTATTTCCCTACCGAGCTGCCGCTGGCGACATCGCGTCGTCCCTATCCGGCTTCATTGCCCGAAGTGTTGGCGCAGTTTACCGGCGACAATTACCAGGAAGATTTGCGTCGTCTAAAGCATCTGCTCGCCAACCTCGGTACTGCCATCCCGACGCTCTACAAGCAATATTCGGAGCTATGCGAACCGGGTGGGGTGCAGTTTATTGATTTCGGCAGCGATCCCGATTTTAACCACTGCATCGATGGCCTGGTGTTAGTCGATCTGACACGCGTCAAAGCCGCGCGTTACGAGCGCTATATCGCGATGCATTTGTCTGGAGCTGGTTCGCAAACCTAAGCCAGGTGTCACGACGCTGTCATCATGCATGTGGTAGGGTCTTGCCCGGACAGTTAGATAAAGGCCTGAATTGATGGCGGCAATTACCCTGCGCGGACTGTGCAAATCTTTCGGCGCACAACCGGTTCTGCATGATATCTCCCTGCATATTGCGCAGGGAGAATTTATCGCCGTACTTGGCCCTTCCGGCTGCGGCAAAACGACCCTGTTACGTCTGCTGGCGGGCTTTGAAACCGCCGATGCCGGTGAGATCCATGTCGGCGAACGCTGCTTTGCCGCGTCCGGTTTGCATCTGCCGCCGGAAGAACGCCAGCTTGGTATGGTGTTTCAGAGTTACGCGCTGTGGCCGCATATGACAGTGGCGGAAAACGTTGCTTATAGCCTGAAAGTCAACGGCTTAGCACGCAACGAGCGTGAGCAGCGCACTCAACAGGCACTGGCGCTGGTTGGGTTGCAAGCCTTTGCCGGGCGTCGTCCGGCCGATCTCTCCGGTGGACAGCGGCAGCGGGTGGCGCTGGCGCGCTGCCTGGTGGCCCAGCCGTCGCTGGTGCTGCTGGACGAACCGCTCGCCAATCTGGATGTGCATCTGCGCACCACCATGGAGGAGGAGTTCCGTCGCTTCCATCGTCACAGTCATGCCACGCTGCTTTACATCACCCACGATCAACAGGAAGCGATGGCGCTGGCCGATCGCGTCGTGGTGATGGATGGCGGACGGGTGATGCAGTTCGCCACCCCGCAAACCCTGTGGCGTGAACCGGCCAACGAGATGGTCGCCACCTTCATTGACGATGGCAAAGTGCTGCCTGTCAGTGATATCGAACCCGTCGGTGAAGGGCGTGCATTTGCCACCCTGTGCGGGCTACGGGTGTCGTTGCGCTGCGCACCGCAGCAGCAATCCTGTCCGCAAGGCAAAGCCAGTTTTCATGCGGTCGATTTCTCTCTGGCGGGGCCTCGCGAAGCACAATTAGCCGCGCGCGTGCAGCGTGTGATTTATCGTGGCGGCTACCATCAACTGAACCTGATACCACTGGACGCGCCCGCAAGCAGCCTGACGCTGATGCTGGCGGATGGCCCTGTACCCGTTGTCGATGCCACTGTGGGTGTGGCATTGCGTGACGGCTGGATTCTTCCTTCATAACAACTCATGGAAAAGGCTATGCGCACTTCGTTAAATGTTTTGCTGTTATCCAGTGGATTACTACTTGCTGCCATCAGCCAGGCTGCCGAGACGCCGTCGGGTAAGCTGGTGGTGTATACCTCACAGGCACCCGAAATTGCGCAACAAACTATTGATGCCTTTAAAGCCGCTTACCCCAATGTGGAGGTGGAGTGGACGCGCAACGGCACAACCCAATTGATGAATGTGCTGCGTACCGAGATGATGAGCGGTGAGGCGAAGCCTGACGTGTTGCTGATTGCAGATGCCATCAACCTCGGCGCGCTGAAAAAAGAGCACCAGCTTTACAGCTATCAGGACGCGCCGGTCAGCCATATCAAGCCGTCGTTCTACGACAAAGATAAAACCTTCTTCGGCACCAAAATTATCTCTACGGTGATTGCGTATAATACCCAGCATGCCAAACCGATCGACAGCTGGAATGCACTGGCAGTAGAGGCGAATAAAGGCCAAATCGCGATGCCCAGCCCGCTTTATTCCGGGGCAGCATTGTACAAACTGCATACCGACATCAACACACCAAACATCGGTTGGGATTTCTACAAAAAACTGGCGGCGATTGGCGTAGCACCGCAGGGCGGCAACGGCCCGGCATTGAAAGCGGTGGCGAGTGGTCTGGATAAATATGGTGTGATCACCGATGCCGACGTGATTCTGGCGAAGAAAAAGGGATCACCGGTCGATCTGGTGTATCCCAAAGAGGGCGTCTCTTATGTTACTGAACCCGTAGCGATCATGAAGACGGTGCATAACCTGCCTGCGGCGAAAGCCTTTGTCGACTTTATACTGTCGGAACAGGGCCAGAAACTGGTGGTAGAACAGGGCAACCGCCCGGTGGACGATCGTGTGGCGGCACCGGCAGGCTTTACCCCCATCAGCCAGATCAAGCTTCTGACGCCGGATGTGGCCAAAGCCATCAACGATGATGCCGAAGTCCGGGATCAGTTCACCCAACTGTTCGGCGGCTGACGATGAGCGTGCTGAGCAACGAATGGCGCAATGTGGCACGCGGCGGCCAGCGTTGGCGGCTGCGCAGTGAAGGGGTGGTGCTGGCGCTGCTGGCTCTGCTGATTGCGTCCCTGTCGGTCGCTCCGCTGCTGCGTCTGGTGGGGACCGCACTGGCACCGCAGGGCGTACCGGATATGACGCGGCTGTTGCGCTTGCTGGGCAGCGAGCGGGTGCTGGTCGCCACCGGTAACACGCTGCTGATCGCCCTTAGCTCAACCGCCCTTTCTTTGTTGCTCGGCACCTTTGCCGCCTGGCTGGTGGCGCTCACCGATTTACGTGCGAAAACCGCCTGGGTGTTTGCCTTTATCCTGCCACTGATGATCCCACCGCAGGTGACCGCACTGGCGTGGCTGCAAGCGTTAGCCCCTTCCAGCCCGCTGGCGCTGCTGTTTGCCGCGCTGGGGTTGCCGTGGTTTGCCCCCGGCGAGCAACCGTTGTATTCCATGACCGGCATCGTGCTGTTGTTGGGGATACATAATGCGCCGCTGGTGTTTCTCACCGTGCGCGCCGGGTTGCGCCGTTTGCCTGCCGATCTGGTGGAAGCGGCGCAGGTGAGTGGTGCTTCGCGCTGGCGGGTGTTGTTCACCATTATCCTGCCGTTAGCGCGTCCGGCCATTTTTGCCAGCGCAGCGCTAACCTTTGTCGCTGCGGCGGGCAATTTTGGTATCCAGGCGATGCTCGGCATTCCGGCGCGCGTGCCGACGCTGATCACCCTGGTGTATCAGCAACTGAACGGTATTGGGCCTGGTGCGCTACCCAATACGGCGGTGTATGCGTTGTTGATCGCCGTGATTACGCTGGCGGGCATGGGTCTGAGTGCCTGGCTGGGTGGTCGTCATGATGTCCGGGTCAGCGGCGCACCTCGCCTGTGGCGGCAACCGCTGGGCCGCTCACGCTATGCCGTTGAGGCCAGCGCATGGCTCTGGATGGTGCTGACCTTGCTTCTGCCGGTCAGCGCATTGCTGATCACCGCGCTGACGCACGGTTACGGCCAGGCATTAACCTGGCAAACCCTGACGCTGGAGAATTTCCGTGCGGCGTTATGGGGCTATCCGGCGGTGCGCCAGGCGTTTTTCACCAGCCTCGGCCTCACCAGCCTGGCGGCAATTATCCTCACGCTGATGGCGCTGTTTTTGGCGTATTTCCTCAGTTGGCGGCGCACGCGACTGGTACGGGGTTTATGGCTGGCCAGTGAACTCACTTATGCGCTACCCGGTATCGTTACGGGCGTGGCGGCGCTGCTGTTTTTTCTGCGTCCCCTACCGCTGATTGAGGTGTCGCTGTACGGCACGGTCTGGATCATCCTTGCCGCCTATCTGGCAAACTTCCTCGCGCTGGTGCTGCGCCCAACGCTGGCCGGGTTTGCTCAACTGGAACCGGCGCTGGATGAAGCGGCGCGTCTGTGTGGGGCCGGTTTTCTACGGCGCATGCGCGATATTTTGCTGCCGCTGGCGGCACCATCGACGCTGGCCGGGACGGTACTGGTATTCCTGACGGCGTTGAATGAAATCCAGGTATCGGTGCTGCTGGTGACGTCTCAAACGCAGACTATCGGTCCAACCATTGTCTTTCTCGATGAAGGCGGTTCAGCGTCGCTGGCGGCGGCGGTCGGTTGTCTGATGATTGTGGTGGTATGCCTGCTAATGGCACTGGCAACCCGTCTGGCACGCCGACTGCCGCAGGGGGTTTTGCCCTGGCAAGCCTGAACGCCGTCAACGCCGCATAATTGATTGAGTATCCCACTGAACAATATCTCGCCACTGCCGATAACCAAACTACCAACTTTCGCCTGTAAGCTGATAGCGCTTGTCAACGCTGCGTATTTGCTATTAAGTCTGCAGAGCGATTAAGAATTTTCCTGGGTTACCAGGTGGCATCAGGCCAGCAATAGGCAAATAACAATGGATAATAACTCTGACGTCATGTACCGCTTACTTGTGCAAAGCGTGCTTGATTACGCCATTTACATGCTCAAGCCGGACGGTACGGTAGCGAGCTGGAACGCCGGTGCACAACGTGCCAAGGGCTACACCGCTGAAGAAATTATCGGCAAGAATTTCGCGCTGTTTTATAGCGAAGACGATCGTAAAAACGGTGCGCCGCTGCGTGGCTTAGCCAGCGCCAGCGCCACAGGTCGTTATGAAACTGAAGGTTGGCGTTATCGCAAAGATGGCAGCGCTTTCTGGGCGCATGTGATTATTGATGCGATCCGCGATGAATATGGCGAACTGCTCGGCTTTGCCAAAATCACCCGTGACTGCACCCAACAGCAGGAACAACAACGCAGGCAGCGGGAGCAGGAAGAACGGTTCCGTTTGCTGGTAGAGGGCGTCACCGATTACGCCATCTATATGCTGGATCTGGACGGCAACGTTGAAAATTGGAATGCCGGAGCGCAACGCGCCAAAGGTTATGTCGCGGAAGAGATCGTTGGGCAGAACTTTTCGCGTTTTTACAGCGCCCAGGATCGCCTTAACCACATCCCGGAGAAGAACCTCGGTATCGCGTTCAAAACCGGTCGTTTTGAGGATGAAGGCTGGCGTTACCGCAAGGATGGCAGTGCTTTTTGGGCGCATGTCATCATCGATGCCATTCGTGATGATGCTGGCAAGTTGATTGGTTACGCCAAAATCACTCGCGACTGTACCGAACAGCAGGCGTTATTACGTGCCCAGCGTGAGCAGGAAAAAACCTTCCGTCTGCTGGTGACCGGAGTGCGGGATTACGCCATATACATGCTGGATGTGCAGGGACGGGTGGTGAACTGGAATGCTGGGGCGCAACGGGCGAAAGGCTATCGCTCGGAAGAGATCGTCGGCCAGCATTTCTCGATATTCTATGGTGCGCAGGAGCGTCAGTCGAATGCGCCGGATGCCAACCTTGGTATCGCGCTGAAAACCGGGCGCTTCGAAGATGAGGGTTGGCGCTACCGCAAAGATGGTTCTGCCTTTTGGGCGCATGTGGTAATCGATGCGATCCACAATGAAGAAGGCCGTTTGATTGGCTTTGCGAAAATCACCCGCGACGTGACCGAACGCCGTGAACATGAACAGCAGCTGTTGCGTGCGCGGGATTTGGCCGAAGCGCAGAGTGCCAAAGCGTCTGAACTGTCGAAATTCCTCGACACCATCATCACCCATATCCCGTCCTGCGTGATAGTCGAAGACGCCATCACCCGCGAAATCCTGATGGTCAACGACAAAGCCGAACAGCTGTTTGGTATCAACAAGCTATTGATCATGCATAAACGGCCGCATGAATGCATGTCGGCCGAGTTGAGTGATTACTTCAACAGCCTGGCGGATATTGCCCTGCGTAGCGAAGGCATCCATACGCGTGAACAACTGTTGATGACGGCGGGCGGCGAGCGCATTTTGCATACCCGTGCTACCACCATCGCCGGAAAAGATCTGCGTCAGAACTTCGTGATGCTGATTGTTGAGGATGTGACCGACCAGCGCGAAGCCGATGCCCGTATCCACCATATGGCGCATCATGACAACCTGACCAGCCTGCCTAACCGTATCCTGTTCCGTCAGAAGTTAAGCGAAGCACTACGTGCTGATCATCAAGGCGGACACGTGACTGCGGGGTTGTGCCTCGACCTGGATAACTTCAAAAACGTCAATGATGCGCTGGGCCATCAGATTGGTGATGACCTGCTGCGCACGGTGGCGAAGCGTTTGCGCAATGTGCTGCGCGACCATGACACCCTGGCGCGTATTGGGGGTGATGAATTTGCCATCGTGCTGCCGGGCATCCGCAACGCGGATGAAGCCGCAGTGGTGGCGCAGCGCCTGATTGAAGCCATCCGTCCTCCGGTCAATCTGGAAGGGCACAATCTGTCAGTAGGGTTGAGTGTCGGCATCGCGCTGAGTTCGCAGGCGGTCAACACCCCGGAACATATGCTGCGCTGCGCCGATATGGCGCTTTATGAAGCTAAACGCAACGGTCGTAATCGCTACGAGCATTTCACGCTGGAGATGGATGATCTGGCGCGCAGTCGCCGGGTGATCGAGAACGATCTGCGCGATGCGATCAGCGGGCGTCAGCTCAAGCTCTATTATCAGCCGATCACCGATGGTAATGAAAAAGGGATCATTGGTTATGAAGCGCTGATGCGCTGGCATCACCCGATCAAAGGGCTAATCATGCCGAATGATTTTATCCCGATCGCCGAGGAGACGGGCCTGATCCACCTGCTGGGAGCATACGCGCTGTATGAAGCCTGTCGCGAAGCGGCAAGCTGGGAAGGGGAACAATCGGTGTCGGTTAACCTGTCGCCGTTGCAGTTCAAAAACAGTTCGCTGGTGTCTGTAGTGGAAGGTGCGTTGCGCGAATCAGGGTTGGCACCACATCGCCTTGAAGTGGAGATCACCGAGTCGGTGCTGCTGGATGATACCCTCGGGAATATCCGTACCCTGCAAAACCTGAAAGCGCTGGGCGTGCAAATTGCGCTGGATGATTTCGGCACCGGCTATTCGTCACTCAGTTACCTGCGATCTTTCCCGTTCGACAAGATCAAAATCGACAAGTCGTTTATCAACGATATGGGCGACAGTCGTGAAGCGCTGGCAATTATCCGCGCTATCACCGGGATGAGCCGGAGTCTGGATATTCAGATTACCGCAGAAGGGGTGGAGAGCAGCGAGCAGTTTGCCCGGTTGCGTGAAGAGGGTTGTACGCTGTTCCAGGGCTACCTGTTTGGTCGCCCGCAGCCTTCGGAGCTGCGCTTAAAAAAACTGGATTGATCTTCTACCTTAATCGCCTTCTCCAGCGCTGGGGCAATGACAGCTTTGCCCCAGCGTGCTAATTTGGCGGGCAGTTCGTTTGAATATAACGGAATGTCTGACTTAGCAGGTGAATGCATGAAGCTGAAAAATTTAACGTTGACCAATTTCCGTGGCATCGAACAACTCGATGTTACGTTTAATGAGAAGCCGACCATTATTGTCGGAGTTAATGGTGCAGGTAAATCAACCTTATTAGATGCACTAGCTATTTCACTCTCCCATCTTACCAGTCGCATTTTTGATAGCGCGCAAAAAGCCAGGAGTTTTTCTCCGGACGATATTCGAGTCAATAGTCATTATACGCGTGCTGTTGTTAATATTACGCTTAACCAGAAATATGTTAATTTTGCGGTTGCACTGAATAAACGTGCAGGAAAACATCCGGGTGAACGTTCAAGTTATTTTGATGAATTAAATACTGCGGTAGAACCGCTGACTAAAAAAAATAAAAATTTCAAATCGGATCAGGTAATGGAAATATCTCTGCCTGTTGCGATCTACTATGATGTGCATCGTGCAGTAATGGATATTCCACTTCGCATCCGTGAGAAACTGTCGAATACCCCATTCGAAGGTTATGAGGGGGCATTGTCAAATGGTGGAGCTGATTTCAAACGTTTCTTTAACTGGTTTCGTAATCAGGAAGATGTGGAAAATGAACGCATTCGTCGTGACCGAAATTATGCGGATCCCAAACTGGTTGCGGTGCGTAAGGCGATAGAACTGTTTACTGGTTTCACTGATATTCACATCAATCGTAAACCTTACTTGCGTATGGTGGTGAATAAAAACGGTACCGAGTTGAGCATCAACCAGCTGTCGAATGGCGAAAAGTGTCTACTGGCGTTAGTGGGGGATCTTGCACGCCGCCTGGCATTGGTCAATCCGCAATCGAACAATCCATTATTGGGTGAAGCCATTGTGTTGATTGATGAAATTGATCTGCATCTCCACCCAAAATGGCAAAGGAATGTCGTGAATAAATTGCAGGAAACCTTTCCAAACTGTCAGTTTATTGTGTCTACCCATTCACCGCAGATCGTTGGCGAAACCCCGCCGGAGAATGTGCTGTTGTTACGCGGCGGTAAATTATTGGGTCATCCTTCAACGGCACTGGGGTTAAGTAGCAATGAAGTCCTTGAGCATGTTATGGAAGGTGAAGCCCAGAATCTATCGATCCGCCAGAAAATTAAGGCGATTGCCGATCTGATTGATGAAGATAAATTTGCCGAAGCAAAAGCACAGTTGCAATCTTTAGATCATGATGTGGGTGATATTCCAGATGTACTGCGTTTGCGTAGCAGTATTGACACACTGGAACTGCTTTCTGGAGGGGATGAATGAGAGCGGTGAACAAAGGTGGGGAGCCACACGCATTACTCAACTGGAAGCGTGTCAATGCAGCAATACCGGATAATCTAAAATATGGTCGAGCGAACTTTCCTTCTGAAGAGGTTCGTTGCGCATTGTTAAACGAACAGCATTATTTATGTGCATACACATTGCAGCGTTTAAAAACACCTGAACAATGCGCAATTCTTGAATTCAAAACTGCACATAGTTGCCACATTGAGCACCTGCTACCGCAATGCCGTGAGAAGCAAGTTCTTGACGGGAAGATAGTCAATCGTTTTCGGTCGGGAGAAGATATTGATTACCTGAATATGGTGGCCTGTTATCCCGATAGCAGAAGTCAAATTCATTGCGATTATGGTGCGAAATTTAAAGATGATTATGATCCAAACGCTGATGACCTATTTGTTTTTCCGCATGTCGCTGCGGTTGAGCATCATTTTTCATTTACCGGTGATGGTCATGTCTGTGGTGAGACCCCACAGGGGATAAACACGGTTAAGGTGCTCAATCTGGATCATCCAGAGCTGGTTTCTCGCCGTGCCGCTGCCATTGATGGGGCCATCAGGCCGCGTGGTAAGGAAATTTCTGCTGCTGAGGCTCGCAGGTTAGCTGAAGAAATTATGCAGCCACAACCTGATGGGTCGATGCGGGCATTCTGTGTGGCGATTAAACAAGCTGCCATTCAACATGCAGGAAAACTGGAAAAGCGGGCGCAGCGGTTGAACCGTCAACGTGCAGGCTAAACAAATCGGCCCGTTCTGCGGGCCGGTTCATCTTATGCGCCGTGGCTTTCGGTATTCATACGGCCCAGATCTTTGTCGATCAGGAACAGGCCTTCACCTTTGCTGCCCACCAGCGCCAGTTTATCCAGCACGGTTTTGAACAGCTTCTCTTCTTCATGCTGCTCAGCCACGTACCATTGCAGGAAGTTGAAGGTGGAATAATCCTGCGTGGTCATCGCCGCATGCGCCAGTTCATTGATTTTACTGGTGATCAGCTTTTCATGGTTCAGGGTTTCTTCGAACAGCTCAGCCAGGGAATTCCAGCTGACCGGCGGAGCCGCGATGCTGCCGAGAAGCGGTAACGAACCGGCATCGCTCAGGTAGTCGAACAGGCGCTGCATATGTTCCATCTCTTCGCGCGAGTGCATCTTCAGGAAAGACGCTGCACCTTCAAAGCCTTTGTCGCTGCACCAGGCACTCATTTGCAGATAGAGGTTGGCAGAGAAGAATTCCAGATTCAGTTGGTCATTAAGACGAGCGGTCATTTCAGCAGTTAACATGGCTGATTCCTTTTTAAATTTTTCAGGTGAGTGCGACGAATTATGCATCAATCTTCACTTTTTTGTGAAGTGATTTTCGTCAAAAAGTTGAATTTATCTTATTGATTATAAATGGAATTATTCAGGTTTTTGAATGCGACCGATTCTCATTTTTGTCTTCTTTTCATCAAGGGCCGTCGCACCATGATAGTGCAGCCGTTGTGCCTGATAAGCGTGCACCTTGCGTTTAATTGATTTTATTTTCAGCAATCTGCTGACGTGGCGAAAATATTCATCCGGGACAATAAAGACTGCAGCGATTAAGGTCTTTAGCGCGAAGGATTGATATTGCGGCAGTTTGAATGTTACTGAACAAAATTCGCGGTTTCGCAATTAAAGAAAATACCAGCTGGCATAAATCCTGCTTAGAACTAAGTTCCATATATTGCAACTGACTGGTTAAAAAATAACACCAGCAGGAGGGTTCTATGTCTGAAGAAAAAAACATCGCCGTACCGGAACGGGTGACGGCAAGTATTGGTAGTTACGTCGCGCTGATATTGGCCATTCTCTTTTTCTCCGGCTTATTTTATAAGGTAGAGGGCTTTAGTTGGCTGGGAGCGTTTGATTTCACCACGCTGGGGGGGAGTTTCGGCACCATGAAGGAGTCGGCTAATACCTTCCTCGGTTCCGGCGGCTTGAGTGCCAAAGCGGGCTTTCTGTTCGCGCTGTCGTTGGCTCCGACGGTGATGCTGGCGCTGGGCGTGTTGGAAATCTTTACCCATTACGGCGCGATTCGTGCCGCTCACACCCTGCTAACGCCGTTGCTAAAACCATTGATGGGCTTGCCGGGGCGCTGTGGCCTGGCGTTAATTACCGATCTGCAAAGTACCGATGCGGGTGCCGCATTAACCAAAGAGATGTATGACCAGCAACAAGTCAGCAAAAAAGATGTGGTGGTTATGTCTGCCTGGCAATATTCCGGTGCGGGTTTAATCAATAACTATTTTGCCATCGGCTCAGCGCTGTTTGCCTCGATGACGGTGCCGATCATTATTCCGTTGGTATTAATGTTTGTTCTCAAATTCGTCGGTGCGGCTTTTGTCCGTTTCATGTTAAATAGTGTTTATAAAAAGGATTTTGCTGATGTCAAATAATGCTCAGACCAGGGTGAATAACAACCCGTTCGATATTTTTATCGTTGGCGCGCGTAAAGGCTTCCATATTGCTATCCATAACCTGATGCCGAATGTGGTGATGGCTTATGTGCTGGCGGAAGTACTGAATTTACTCGGCATCATGCAATTTCTCGGACATGTCTTCGCGCCGGTCATGGGGCTGTTTGGCCTGCCGGGTGAAGCCATTACCGTGCTGCTTACGGCCTGGTTATCGTCATCGGCGGGTGTGGGGGTGGCGGTCAGCCTGCTGACCAAAGGTCTCCTGAGCGGCACGGATATCTCGATCCTTGCCCCGGCCATTTTCCTGATGGGGGCGCAGCTACAGTATATGGGCCGCCTGCTGGGTGTTGCCGATGTGCCGAAAAAATACTGGCCGCTGCTGATGCTGACCAGCATCATCAATGCGGTGATCGCCATGCTTGTGATGCGTTTTTTTGTTTAGGAGCTAACCGGTGTCCAACGTCTTAGATCATTATCATTTTCTGCATGAAATCCCGGAACTGGGTTTTCAGGAGTTTAAAACCTCGGCCTATATCGCCGACCAGCTGGAACAGGCGGGGATAAAGGTAACCCGCGATATTAACAACACCACCGGGATTGTAGCGGAAATTGACAGTGGTGTGCCCGGCCCGGTGCTGGCATTGCGTGCGGATATGGATGCGTTGGGACATGTGATTGATGGCGTTCCTTGTGCGCGGCATACCTGTGGCCATGATGGTCACTCCTCGGTGGTGCTGACGGCGGCGCAGGAGCTGCTGAAAGAGGGGGCAATCAAAAAAGGTCGTCTTAAGCTGTTGTTCCAGCCCGCCGAAGAACTGGGGGCAGGGGCGCTGTCGATGATCGAAGGCGGGGCGATGGATGATGTCGAGATGATCCTCGGTTTCCATGTGCGTCCGCTGGAGGAGTGTCATGTGGGACAAGCGACGCCTGCGGTGATCTATTCCGCCTGTAGCACGCTGGAAGCCACCATTAAAGGCGTACCGGCCCATGCGGCTCGACCGCATCTTGGCGTCAATGCACTGGATGCGGCAGTGCAGGCTGTGCAGGCCGTGAATAGCATTCACCTGTCGCCGGGGCTGAACTGGAGCGTCAAAGCGACACGTTTTCTCTGTGATGCCGGTGTGACCAACTCGGTGCCGGATGAAGCCCGCGTGGTGTGGGATCTGCGTTCGCAGGAAAACGAACCAATGGATATCCTCAAACACAAGGTAACACAGGCGGTAATTAATAGCGTCGCGGCGCTGGGGGCGACTGCCGAGGTGGTGGTGCTGAAGGAGATGCCTGCGGCAGAGATCCATGAGGAAGCTACAGCGGTGATCCGTGCAGCGATTGTCGACGTGCTGGGCGAAGAGGGACTGCTGGGAGCGAAAACCACGCCCGGTAGTGAAGATTTCTTCTATTACCCGGTAAAATGCCCGACGGTGAAAGCCGGGTTCTGGGGATTGGGCACCAATCTGGTGCCGGGCCTGCATCACCCGGAGATGCGTTTTGAACTGAGTTCGCTGGAAATTGGGGTGAAGATCTTCAAAGCCGCCGTGACGAGGGTCTTGGGATAATCTGAGCTTCCTCCGTCGCGGCGCGATAAATCGCGCCGCGACGAATACTATGCTGTGTGTTGTCAATTTCCCCACCCCGCCGAAATATTGTATGCTATGCCGCCTGAATAACCGCTGGCTCTGTCCCGGTCACCTGATTTTGTTTGCAGCGCCCGGCTCGTGCGTTGCCTTTTAAGAAGATTTCACTCATGTCTAATGCTCCCTTTTTACAAGAGGTGGCGCGCCGCCGTACCTTTGCGATCATTTCGCACCCGGACGCCGGTAAAACCACCATCACCGAGAAAGTTCTGCTGTTCGGACAGGCGATCCAGACCGCCGGTACGGTAAAAGGCCGTGGATCAAACCAGCACGCCAAATCCGACTGGATGGAGATGGAGAAACAGCGTGGTATCTCCATCACCACCTCGGTGATGCAGTTCCCCTATCGCAACAGCCTGGTGAACCTGCTGGACACCCCTGGGCACGAAGACTTCTCAGAAGATACCTACCGCACCCTGACGGCGGTGGACTGCTGCCTGATGGTGATCGATGCTGCCAAAGGTGTTGAAGATCGTACCCGTAAGCTGATGGAGGTGACCCGTCTGCGTGACACGCCGATCATCACCTTTATGAACAAACTTGACCGTGATATCCGCGATCCGATGGAGCTGCTGGATGAAGTCGAAAACGAGCTGAAGATCGCTTGTGCGCCTATCACCTGGCCGATCGGCTGCGGCAAGCTGTTTAAAGGCGTGTATCACCTCTATAACGATGAAACCTACCTGTACCAGACTGGCCAGGGGCACACCATTCAGGAAGTGCGTATCGTTAAAGGGCTGAACAACCCGGACCTCGACAAAGCTGTCGGTGAAGATCTGGCGCAGCAGCTGCGTGATGAGCTGGAGCTGGTGCAAGGCGCATCCAACGAATTTGATGAAGAGTTATTCCTGAGCGGCGAAATCACCCCGGTGTTTTTCGGCACCGCGCTGGGTAACTTTGGCGTTGACCATATGCTGGATGGCCTTGTTTCCTGGGCACCGGCACCGATGCCGCGTCAGAGCGACACCCGTACCGTGGAAGCCAAAGAAGAAAAATTCAGCGGCTTTGTGTTTAAGATTCAGGCCAACATGGACCCGAAACACCGTGACCGCGTGGCCTTTATGCGTGTGGTGTCCGGTAAGTATGAAAAAGGCATGAAGCTGCGTCAGGTGCGTATCGGCAAAGATGTGGTGATCTCCGATGCTCTGACCTTTATGGCGGGTGACCGCTCGCACGTGGAAGAAGCTTATCCGGGCGATATCATCGGTCTGCACAACCACGGCACCATCCAGATTGGCGACACCTTCACCCAGGGCGAGAACATGAAGTTCACCGGTATCCCGAACTTCGCCCCGGAACTGTTCCGTCGTATCCGCCTGCGCGATCCGCTGAAGCAGAAACAACTGCTGAAAGGATTGGTGCAGCTGTCGGAAGAGGGCGCGGTGCAGGTATTTCGTCCGGTGCATAACAACGATTTGATCGTCGGTGCGGTGGGTGTGCTGCAGTTTGACGTGGTGGTCGCGCGCCTGAAAAGCGAATACAACGTTGAGGCGATTTACGAATCGGTCAACGTGGCAACCGCGCGTTGGGTTGAATGTGCTGACGTGAAGAAATTCGATGAGTTTCAACGCAAAAGCGAGCTAAACCTCGCGCTGGATGGCGGTGATAACCTCACTTACATCGCCCCGACCATGGTCAATCTCAACATCACCCAGGAACGTTATCCTGATGTGATTTTCCGCAAAACGCGCGAGCATTAATCGCCGTTTTTCTCAGGGCCGGTGGTTTCCGCTGGCCCTGTTTTTCCCTTCCAGACTCATCCTAAAAACGCTATATTTTTCGCTTTTTGGCGAGATATCAACCACAAAAAGCGGCAAAACCCTCAGCCCCGTCTATGATCATTCTGTCGGACGAGAAAAGAAACTCCTGTTTCATTACGTCCATTATCGCAGCAACGCCGTTTGTTGCTGGCGCATTCGCGGTTGCGGATGAGTTAACTGATAGAAGGATGATATCGATGATTAAGACTAAGATTGCCAAAACCCTGATTGTTGCTCTGGCTGGCTCGGCCCTGCTGAGTGGCGCAGCGCTGGCCGACGAATCCCTGACGCAAAAAGCGCAGGCAACCGCCGACAGTGCAGGGTCGAAAATCGATAGTTCTATGAAAAAAGTCGGTGGGTATATGGATGACAGCGGCATCACCGCCAAAGCGAAAGCCGCGTTGGTGGATGATGAAGCGATAAAAAGCACGGATATCTCAGTGAAAACGCATCAAGGCGTGGTGACGTTGAGCGGTTTTGTCACCTCGCAGGACCAGGCGGAAAAAGCCGTAGCCGTGGTGCAAAAAGTTGAAGGGGTGAAATCCGTCAGTGACAAACTGCACGTGAAAGACAGCAAAACTACGTCGCTGAAAGGTTATGCCGGGGATGCGGCAACCACCAGTGAAATCAAAGCTAAACTTTTAGCGGATGACATCGTGCCATCACGCAACGTGAAGGTGGAAACCACCGATGGTGTGGTGCAGTTGTCCGGTACGGTTGCGAATCAGGCGCAGTCAGATCGCGCTGAGCAGATTGCGAAAGCCATTGAAGGCGTGAAAAGTGTCAAGAATGACCTGACGGTCAAATCTTAACCTTGGGCGCTGCGGCCATGGGTATCCGCCGCAGCGTAACAACATCTTTCTGCACACCCAAACTGGGATGAACTAAGCAGTTCTATTTTCACGATGGTAAAAGGAGAGGCTTATGTTTCGTTGGGGTATTATCTTTCTGGTGATCGCATTGATTGCTGCGGCATTAGGTTTTGGCGGTCTGGCGGGTACGGCAGCATGGGCAGCTAAAATCGTCTTTATTGTCGGTATTATTCTGTTCCTCATCAGCCTGTTTACCGGGCGTAAACGACCCTGACTTTGTGTCATAGTTCGCTCACCCGGCAGTAGCCTGAAGCGGAGACCAGTCAGGGCATAATAATGACTGGTTCTCCGGGTTGCGAGCGGTGGCGATTCTGCGCTTTAGCACCCTCAGAGAAAGAACCGCTGAGGGACATATCTTGGGTATACGCATCCCTGTGACGCTGGGAACCATCGAACCCTTAGCGCTCACCCCCTTTAAATCAAACAAAATTGCCCTGGTGTGCGAAGGCGGCGGCCAGCGGGGTATCTTTACTGCTGGCGTGCTGGATGAGTTTCAGCGCGCAGGCTTCAATCCTTTTGATCTGATGCTTGGCACCTCCGCAGGGGCGCAAAATCTCTCGGCATTTGTCTGTGCTCAACCGGGTTATGCGCGCCGGGTGATCACACGTTATACCACCAGCAAACTGTTCTTTGATCCGCTGCGTTTTGTGCGTGGCGGCAATCTGATTGATCTTGACTGGCTGGTGGATATCACCAGCCAGGAGCTGCCACTGGCGATGAGTACGGCGGAAGGGTTGTTTGCTAAAGGCAGCGAGTTTTATATGTGCGCCTGCCGCAGCGATGATTACAGCGCGCATTACTTCAGCCCGACCCGTAATACCTGGCTCGATATCATCAGAGCCTCCAGCGCGATTCCGGGGTTCTACCGCAGTGGAGTGGAGATGGAAGGTATCAGCTATCTTGACGGCGGTATCAGCGATGCAATTCCGGTGCGTGAAGCAGCCCGACGAGGGGCCGATACCGTTGTGGTGATCCGCACCGTACCTTCACAGGTGTCATATACGCCGAAGTGGATCAAGCGGATGGAGCGCTGGCTCAGCGACAGCGCTTTGCAGCCGATGATCAACATCCTGCATCAGCATGAAGAGAGTTATCACGACATTCAGCAATTTATTGATCTGCCACCCGGTGATCTGCGTGTCATTGAAATCTTCCCGCCCAAACCGTTAGCCAGTAATGCGCTGGGGAGTCGGATCGCCTCGCTGAATCAGGATTACCATCTGGGGCGGCGCTGTGGACGCTATTTTCTCGCCACGCTCGGTCAGTGGTTGAGTGATGCCGAGCCATTTGTGCGGCATACTGTCGTCACGCCGCCTGCTGCGGTGGCGAATGCGCCGGATAACCGTGAGGTCAATACCCCAGACGTGGCCGGTAACGATGCTGATTATGATGCAGGTTCGCTGGCATGAGATTTATCGATACCCACTGTCATTTTGACTTCCCGCCCTTTATTGATACGGCGGAAGCGAGCATTGCGCGCGCTGCGCAGGCAGGGGTCGAGCGGATTATTGTACCGAGTGTTGATGCCAGCCGCTTTGCGCTGGTCAGTCAGCTGGCACAACAACATGCGGCATTGTATGCCGCGCTGGGGCTGCATCCGATCCAGATTGCCGTACATCAGGATGTGCACCTCGATCAACTGGCGGAATATCTCCACGTCCCGGATGCCAAACGCGTGGCGCTGGGGGAGATCGGTCTCGATCTTTATATGGACGATCCTCAGTTCGACAAACAAACCCGGCTGCTGGATGGGCAGTTGAAACTGGCCAAACGCTACGATCTGCCGGTGATCCTGCATTCACGCCGTACCCACGATCAACTGGCGTTGTATTTGCGTCGTCACGATCTGCCGCGGCGTGGTGTGGTGCACGGTTTTGCCGGTAGCCTGCAACAGGCACAGCGTTTTATCCAGCTCGGTTATGCCATCGGCGTCGGTGGCACCATTACTTATGAACGCGCCAGTAAAACCCGTAACACCATCGCGGCGTTGCCGCTGGACTCCCTGCTACTGGAAACCGATGCGCCCGATATGCCGTTGAACGGTTATCAGGGCGAACCCAACCGTCCGGAGCGTGCGCGTCTGGTATTTGATGTGCTGTGCCAGCTACGCCACGAATCACCGGCTGTCATCGCCGATGCGCTATGGCAAAACAGCCTGCGCGTGTTCAATCTCTCCAACTGAGCCGGTCTGATCCCTGCACGCTGCTCTGAATTGACTACATTTACAGGGCGGTAAAGGCACAATTTTCCCAATTCATGTGATAATAGTCACATCGATATTCTCGGGCATTTCTGCGACTTTTTGTGATAAAAATCACTAAATTAATGTATTATTTACACAGATTACTTTTTTCATGTGATGAGGGATCGAATATTTCATCACTTACGTTGTTATAATTCTCACATTCTCTGGCGGGCGCAATCCGTCAGGCTGACTTTTTTGGAGAGCACCATGACTGATTTCACCGCAGCCGCGCAGCGCGCACTGCAACTGATGGATTTGACCACGCTGAACGATGACGATACCGACGAAAAAGTGATCGCACTGTGCCGCCAGGCCAAATCGCCCGCTGGTAACACTGCCGCTATCTGTATTTATCCGCGCTTTATCCCGGTGGCACGCAAAGTGCTGCGTGAGCAGGGCACACCGGAAATCCGTATCGCCACTGTAACCAACTTCCCGCATGGCAACGATGATCTGGATATCGCTCTGGCAGAAACCCGCGCTGCGATCGCTTACGGCACTGATGAAGTGGACGTGGTGTTCCCATATCGTGCGCTTATGGCGGGCAACCGTCAGATCGGTTTTGATCTGGTGAAAGCCTGTAAAGACGCCTGCGCGGAAGCGGGCGTGCTGTTGAAAGTGATCATTGAAAGCGGTGAGCTGAAAGATCCCGCGTTGATCCGTACAGCCTCCGAGATCGCCATCGATGCCGGTGCTGACTTTATCAAAACCTCCACCGGTAAGGTGCCGGTCAACGCTACGCCGGAAACCGCCGCCATCATGCTGAGTGTGATCCGTGATAAAGGCGTGCAGCAGCAGGTAGGCTTTAAACCGGCAGGCGGCGTGCGCAGTGCTGAAGACGCGGCCCATTATCTGCAACTGGCTGACGATATCCTCGGTGCGGGTTGGGCGGATGCGCGCCATTTCCGCTTTGGTGCTTCCAGCCTGTTGGCGAGTTTGCTCAATACGTTGGGCCATGCCACCACCGCAAGCAAAGCTGGGTATTAATTGTTTTCGTAGCGGCGCGATTTTTCGCGCGATTATCAGCCGGGGAGGCAACCTTGTTCCTGCCACAAGAAATTATTCGCAAAAAACGCGATGGTCGAGAGTTGAGCGAAGCGGAGATCCGTTTCTTTATCAACGGGGTGCGTGATAACAGCGTATCAGAGGGACAAATCGCCGCGCTGGCGATGACCATCTGGTTCCATGATATGTCGCTGGCCGAACGCGTGGCGCTGACGATGGCGATGCGCGATTCCGGCACGGTGCTGAACTGGCAGGCGCTGAACCTTAACGGGCCAATTGTCGATAAACACTCGACCGGTGGCGTAGGCGATGTCACGTCGCTGATGCTTGGCCCGATGATCGCCGCTTGCGGTGGTTACGTGCCGATGATCTCCGGTCGTGGTCTTGGTCACACCGGTGGCACGTTGGATAAGCTGGAAGCGATCCCCGGTTTTGACATCTTCCCGAGTGACGATCGTTTCCGCGAGATCATCAAAGAAAATGGTGTGGCGATCATCGGCCAGACCAACTCGCTGGCACCGGCTGACAAACGTTTTTACGCCACGCGCGATATCACCGCCACTGTTGATTCGATCCCGCTGATCACTGCCTCGATCCTGGCGAAAAAGCTGGCAGAGGGGCTGGATGCGTTGGTGATGGATGTCAAAGTGGGCAGCGGTGCCTTTATGCCGACCTTCGAAGCCTCAGAAAACCTGGCGCAGGCGATTGTGGGCGTTGCCAATGGCGCAGGCTGCAAAACCACCGCGCTGCTGACCGATATGAATCAGGTACTGGCCTCCAGCGCTGGCAACGCACTGGAAGTGCGGGAAGCGGTGCAATTCCTGACTGGCGAAGCGCGTAATCCACGTCTGCTGGAAGTGACGCTGGCGCTGTGCAGTGAAATGTTGATATCCGGCAAGCTGGCGGCAAATGATGCCGAGGCACGGCAGCAACTGCAACGGGTGCTGGACAATGGCCAGGCCGCAGAGGTGTTTGGCCGCATGGTTGCGGCGCAAAAAGGCCCGGCAGATTTTGTCGAGCGTATGGACCACTATCTGCCCGCCGCGATGCTGAGCAAAGCGGTGTATGCCGACCAGCCGGGTATCATCAGTGCGATGGATACCCGCGCACTCGGCATGGCGGTGGTGGCACTGGGCGGTGGTCGTCAACGCGCCAGCGATACCATTGATTACAGTGTCGGTCTGAGCGAGATGATTACCCTCGGGGCAACGGCGGATGCACAGCGCCCGCTGGCGATCATTCACGCCGCAACCGAAGCGCAGTGGCAGCAGGCCGCCGCTGCGGTCAAAGCGGCCATCACCTTAAGCGATAGTGCCCCGCCGGAGACACCGGTGGTTTATCGCCGCGTCAGCGAATAGTTGCCGCCGCTGCGTGCCAGGTAGAAGGCATTCAGGTATACTGATCTGATCGCTTTTTTTTGACTTGTCATCGCGCAGTTGCGCAGGAGACTTGCATGAAACGTGCTTTTATTATGGTGCTCGACTCCTTCGGGATCGGCTCCAGCAAAGACGCCGCTAAGTTCGGCGATGAAGGATCGGATACGCTCGGCCATATCGCCGAAGCGTGCTTTGCAGGCCGCGCCAATGAAGGCCGCGAAGGGCCGCTGCACTTGCCAAACCTCACCGCGCTGGGACTGGGTAAAGCCGCTGAACTTTCCACCGGGCGCTTCCCGCCAGGGCTGGATCCGCGTGCGGAAATTATCGGCGCATATGCCTATGCCAGTGAACTCTCCTCCGGTAAAGATACGCCGTCAGGCCACTGGGAAATCGCCGGTGTGCCGGTGCTGTTCGACTGGGGTTACTTCAGCGACAAAGAGAACAGCTTCCCACAGGAACTGCTGGATAAACTGGTGCAACGCGCTGATCTGCCGGGCTACCTTGGCAACTGCCACTCGTCCGGGACGGTGATTCTCGATCAACTCGGCGAGGAGCACATGAAAACCGGTAAGCCGATTTTCTACACCTCGGCAGATTCGGTGTTCCAGATCGCCTGTCACGAAGAGACTTTTGGGCTTGAGCGTTTGTATGAGCTGTGTGAAATCGCCCGTGAAGAACTGACCGAAGGCGGCTACAACATTGGCCGTGTGATTGCCCGTCCGTTTGTTGGCGACAAGGCCGGTCACTTCCAGCGTACCGGCAACCGTCACGATCTCGCGGTCGAACCCCCCTCACCGACCATGCTGAAAAAGCTGGTCGATGAGAAGGGCGGTGAAGTGATTTCCGTTGGTAAAATCGCGGATATCTATGCTCAGCAGGGCATCACGCAAAAAGTGAAAGCCACCGGTCTGGATGAGTTGTTCGACGCCACTATTGCGCAGATGAAGAAAGCACCGGATCAGTCGATTGTGTTCACTAACTTCGTCGATTTCGACTCAACCTGGGGTCATCGTCGTGATATCGCAGGTTATGCTGGCGGCCTGGAACTGTTTGACCGTCGCCTGCCGGAGCTGATGGAACTGGTGAAAGAGGATGATATTCTGATCCTCACCGCCGACCACGGCTGTGATCCCAGTTGGGAAGGTACTGAACATACGCGTGAGCATATTCCGGTGCTGATCTATGGGCCGAAAGTTAAACCCGGCTCCCTCGGCTATCGGGATACCTTTGCCGATATCGGCCAGACAATCGCGCACTATTTTGGCCTGTCCAGCATGGACTACGGCAAAAGCATGCTGTAAAACAGCGACCAATTTTAATAAGGAAAATAACGATGGCAACGCCTCATATTAATGCAGAAATGGGTGATTTCGCGGACGTGGTTCTGATGCCGGGCGATCCGCTGCGTGCGAAGCACATTGCAGAAACCTTCCTCGAAAATGCGGTTGAAGTGAACAACGTACGCGGCATGCTGGGCTACACCGGAACCTATAAAGGTCGCAAAATTTCGGTGATGGGTCACGGTATGGGGATTCCATCCTGCTCGATCTACGCTAAAGAGCTGATCACTGAGTTTGGTGTGAAGAAGATTATCCGTGTGGGCTCCTGCGGCGCGGTGCGTGCCGATGTGAAACTGCGCGATATCGTGATTGGTATGGGTGCCAGTACCGATTCCAAAGTGAACCGTATGCGCTTCAAAGATCATGATTTCGCTGCGATCGCTGATTTCGATATGGTGCGCAACGCCGTTGATGCGGCGAAAACGCTGGGCGTCGATGCGCGCGTAGGCAACATCTTCTCCGCTGACCTGTTCTACACGCCAGACCCGCAGATGTTCGACGTGATGGAAAAGTACGGCATCCTTGGTGTGGAGATGGAAGCAGCGGGTATTTACGGCGTGGCAGCAGAATTTGGTGCCAAAGCGCTGGCGATCTGTACCGTGTCGGACCATATCCGTACCCACGAGCAGACCACCGCAGCGGAACGTCAGACCACCTTCAACGATATGATTAAGATCGCGCTGGAGTCGGTGCTGCTGGGGGATTAACCCGCACACATCGTAACGGCGCGCTAAATGAATCGCGCCGTTACGGAAACCATCTGTCACACTTTTACCCAGGCTTGTGCATCTTCTTGCTGGCTCTGAGGCGAGAACGCCCTATCATTAGCGGGCTAACGATGAGATAAAGCCCCCCGATGAATTTTCGTAATTTCGAAGCCGAAGAGAAACTGTTTGTTCGCCGCGCAATCGTGGCCTTTGCGTTGGTGGTGATCTGTTTCACTATCCTCGGCGTTAACCTCTACCATTTACAGGTGGATGAGCACAGCTATTACGCGACGCGCTCCAACGAAAACGACATCAAAATGATCCCCATCGCGCCGACGCGAGGGCTGATTTACGATCGCAACGGCATTCCGCTGGTGCGCAATGTCACCTGGTACGACATCCTGCTGACCCCTTACAAAATCGATGATATGAAGGCGACCATTGCGGCGCTGACACCGATTATCGATTTAACGCCGGAAGAGATCGATACTTTCTGGAAAAATCTCAAGCAAAACAGTCGCTACAAACCGGTGGTGTTGAAAGAAGAACTGACTGACGAGCAGGTGGCGCGTTTCGCGGTAAACCAGTTCCGCTTCACCGGCGTAAGTATCGATACCTACCAGGATCGCCAATATCCCTACGGTGCCGACCTGGCGCACGTGGTCGGCTACGTGTCGAAAATCAACGATAACGACTACAAACGCCTGAACGAAGAGGGTGTGGGTGAGAACTACGCTGCTGACCACAACATCGGTAAGCAGGGGATTGAAGGTTATTACGAATCAATTCTGCATGGCAAAACCGGTTATCAGGAAGTCGAGGTGGATAACCATGGTCGTATCGTCCGGGTGTTGAAAGAAGTGCCTCCCGTGGCCGGGAAAAATATCTATCTCACCCTCGATCTGCATCTGCAACAGTATGTTGAGAGCCAGCTGGTGGGGCAGCGCGCTGCTGCGCTGATTGAAGATCCGCATGATGGCAGTGTGCTGGCGATGGTCTCCAGCCCCAGTTATGACCCGAATCCGTTTGTGAAAGGCATCAGTTATCAGGCGTATAAGACCTTGTTGCAGGATAAGAACCTGCCGCTGATCAACCGTGTAACGCAGGGGCTTTATCCGCCTGCATCGACGGTGAAACCCTATATGGCGATGTCGGCGTTGTTGACCGGCGTCATCACCCCGCAAACCACCTTCTTCGGTGCACCAACCTGGACGCTGCCGGGTACCGATCGTAAGTATCGCGACTGGAAAAAAAGTGGCCACGGCATGCTGGATGTCACGCGCGCGATCGAGGAATCGGCTGACACCTTCTTTTATCAGGTGGCATTTATGATGGGTATTGACCGCATCCATCATATGCTCAGCCAGTTTGGTTACGGTAGACCGACCGGTATCGATCTTAACGAAGAGTACGCTGGTCTGTTGCCGAGCCGTGAATGGAAGCAGAAGGTACATAAGCGTGGCTGGTATCAGGGCGATACGGTATCGGTAGGCATTGGACAGGGCTATTGGATTGCCACGCCGATTCAGATGGTAAAAGCGTTAGTGGCGTTGATTAACAATGGCCGGGTGATTAATCCGCATCTGTTGGGGAAGGTGCAGCTTGGTACGGTCCAGCAACCTTATGCGCCAAAAGATCCGCAACCGCAAATTGGTGACCCAAAATCACCTTACTGGTCGCTGGTGCGTCATGCGATGTTTGGTATGGCGAATGCGCCAAACGGCACCGGTTATAAATATTTCCACACCGCCCCTTATGGCATTGCGGCAAAAAGTGGGACATCACAGGTGTTTAGCCTGCGGCAGAACCAGGTCTATAACGCGAAGATGATCCCGACGCGCCTGCGTGACCATATCTTCTACACCGCCTTTGCGCCGTTCAACGATCCCAAAGTGGCGGTGGCGCTGATTCTGGAAAACGGGGGAAATGAAGGGATTACCGCTGCGCCAGTGATGCGTAACATCCTCGACCATATCTTCCTGCCACCGCCAGCCGTGCCGCTGGAGACAGCCAATATCGCCAACGCGCCTGCGGCTCGTTAACGAAAAAATATCCGGTTTCGGCCATGATTCTTCGCATCGTACAAGGCGGCGTCGGCGTTGTTGTAGAGGGTTTCGAAGTCAGAGCCGGGTTTGCCATGGCTCACGCCGAGACTGGCGGTCACTAACTGGCCCGGCAGCACCGCCAGCGGCGAGGCGTTAAGTGAAGCGTGAATCGCTCCGGCGACGATCACCGCGTCGGACAGGCGGAAATGGGGCAGTAGCACGGTAAACTCTTCGCCACCGATACGACCGATGTTGGCTTCTGGTGGGCAGTGCGCCTGCACGCGCGCAACCAGGTCGCAAATCACTTTGTCGCCCATCGGATGGCCGAACTCATCGTTGATCTTCTTGAAGTGATCGATATCGAGAATGATCAACGCGGCCGGACCATGCGCCAGGGTGAGCGTAATACGTTGAATAATAGCGCTGCGGTTCCAGACGGCGGTCAGCGGATCGTGCGTGGCCTTATATTCCAGTTCCTGCGCCAGTTGGTTGAGCTGTTCATTGACGCGGTTTAGCTCGCGCTCGGCGCGGTCGCTGCGCGAAATCAGACGATAGGTTTCACGCATCAACCGTTGGTAGTGGCGATTCAGCCTGAGCAACGCATCGCGATAATCCTCGGCGCTCAGGGAGGATTGTGCTGCCACGTCCTGTGAGCGATGCAGTACCTCGCTCTCTTCACGGAACAGCTCATTGAGATCGATCATGAGGTCATTTCCGCCCGCAGCTTCACCTGGATATCGGTGAAGTCCAGCGCCAGCTCCTGACCAAATTCTTCCGAGACATCGTCCTCTTCATCATAAAACCAGTTCAGTTCCACCGTCAGTCCCGCCTGCGCTCGCTGATTAAACAAATCAAACAGGCTGAACAGCATCTTGGTGCTGGAGCTGTTGAAGTAGCGCAGGGCGATATTGACTGTCAGCGGACGTTGGTCTGCTGGTGCCCAGCCTTCCAGCGTATCCAGCAGTGGGCGATAAAACGCTGCGGCATTCTCCGGCCAGGATTCACCACGCAGGGAGAAAAGGTGATCGGCAAAATTGAAGTCTACATCGGGGGTGCTGTCGGTCGCGGCGATAACGAGGTTTTGCATAACAAAATCAATCCTGGTGGATGGTGGCTTTCAGCCAAAACGTTGCGAAGTCGCTGGTTTCCAGCGGGCGCAGTTCATACTCCAGCGGTTCGCTGACATCCCGCGCCAGCGTTAATAAGCCAATATTCGCCCCTTTGCTGGTGACAGGGCTTTCGCTGCGCAGGCCAACACGATATGCCTGTTTAATCTCTTCATTGCTCATGGTGCGCAGCATATCGAGCCAGTAACGCAACTGGTCACATGCCGCCTGATCAACCAGGTTGCTGCTCTCCAGTACGTAGTTATTTCCGTCGATACGCAAACACACGGTACCAAACCGGAATTCCTGTTCTTCGTGGCTCAAGGCGCGGTTGTCCTGCGAGTAACGCAGGATGTTTTGCACAATCTCGACGAAGCTGGAAAACAGGCGGCGGCGCACCTTCACCGGTGCCTGCTGATTTTCGAGAAAAACCTTGATCACCTCACCCATCGCCGTGATGTTCTGTGGCGAAAAAAAGCCGGTGTAGTGCAGTGCCACCTGTTCGGGCAGTACGACACTGGCGTGCGACTCGTGATTCATGATGTTTACGGCTCAGTTAATAACGGAAGCCAAACCAGGTGACGTCATCGCGTCGCGGCTGGTTGCCTTGCCAGTGGAGAAAATCTTGTTGAAACGCCCGGGAAAGTTCGCTCATCGGTAGGGTCTGATAGCGACTGACCAGCGCCTGAATACGTTTCTTACCAAACATAATCTGTCGATCGCCGCCGGGCTGATCGGTGACACCATCGGTCATCACCAACAACATATCGCCCTGGTTAAGGGGGCGTTGGTGCTGTTGCCAGACATAATCCAGTGGTGTATCGGTATAACCCACGCCGGTACGATCGGCGGTCAGCGCTTCGGCGGCACCAGCGGCGGGTTGCAGTAAGGCATGCAGGCGTGCGCTGGCCCAACTCAGCTGATGCTGCCGGGTATCCAGCCGCAGCGCGATGGCATCGCAACCGTCGTTGGAGTGCGAGGTTTGTTGTGACGCACTAAGCTGCCCGAGGGTCTGTTTGATATGACGATTCAATGCCTGCAACAGCTCCGACGGGGAACGCCGATTTTGTTGCAGTGCATTCTCCAGCGCGGACTGCACAATCACCGTCATAAAGGCTCCCGGAATACCGTGGCCGGTGCAATCGGCAATCAATGCCAGCCAGCCTTGTTCATCCTGATGAAAGGCATAGTAGTCGCCGCCTACGCCGTCGCGCGGTTGCCAGTGCAGGCACCAGTCATGTAACTGCAACGCCATTTGTTGGCTTGAGCGCTCCAGCATCGCGTCCTGAATCACACGGGCATAATCGATGCTTTGTAAAATCTGTTGATGCTGCTGCGCCTGCAAATCGGAGACGGTACGAATCAGGTCGATACCGAGGCCAATGCCCATGTAGTGACCTGCCTCGGTGAGGATAAAACCGTCAGTCACGGATTTGTCACCGCTGGCGACCAC
The DNA here is from genome assembly GCF_059730495.1 of Pantoea sp. X-Soil-TKNS-1211. NCBI lineage: Bacteria > Pseudomonadati > Pseudomonadota > Gammaproteobacteria > Enterobacterales > Erwiniaceae > Pantoea > Pantoea sp. X-Soil-TKNS-1211. Next base: position 3,703,367 of record NZ_AP035953.1, on the reverse strand, counting down.
CTGCTGCGCGACATGGTCGAGCGGCGTGTCGGCATCGATCACCAGCGGATGCTTATCCATAAAGGCGATGCAGCTTTTACGGTCATACAGCTCGCGAAAGAACGGGCGTGCCATTTGCGACAGGAAGATGTGACGGTTAATCATGCCGAAGGGTTTGCCCTCTTCGACTACCGGAAGACCAATCAAATCTTTGTGTTCGGTAAACAACGCCATGACGGCGAGGTTATCGCTGGCGGGTGTGACAAAGGGCACCGCGATGCAGAGCGAACGTGCGCGGTAACGGCTCGACAGGGCGGCAAGCCCTGCGCGTAAGTCGGGCAACTGCATAGCGGAGATCTGGCATGATATTAAGAATAATCCGAGGGTACGACACCGCGATGACAGTTTTATGTCAGCGGTGCCGTGGCGAGGGATTACTCGCCTTTTAATGTCTCGGAAACGTGGCTAATAGCGCGCACGACATCGTCGGCGCTGTCACGGATTTCAGTCATCACGCCACCGGCCTGCTGTGCCAGCACCACGCCCTGATCGGCACGTTTCAGATTGGATTCAATACCTTTCAGCGCCTTCTCAGCCAGCAGGTGGTTCTGTTGGACTTTGCTTTCAATTTCGCTGGTGGCGCGATTAATGTTGGCCGCCAGTGTTCGTACCTCGTTGGCAACCACAGCGAAACTGCGGCCATGTTCACCGGCACGCGCGGCTTCAATCGCGGCGTTGAGTGCCAGCAGATTGGTTTGATTCGCGATGCTACGAATGTTATCCACGATAGCGCCGATACGATCGGAAGAATTGCTCAGGTTATTGATATCGCCGGAAATACCTTGTAGATCGCTGGCGAGGTCATGCATGGTTCGCACGCTGTTCTCAATGACCGTGGCACCCAGCCGGGTGTTTTCTGTGGTTTGCTGGGCGGTTTGATACGCCTGCTGTGCCGCTTTACGTTCTTGCTGGTTCTTCTCCACCTGCGCGGTGACATCGGTGGCGAATTTCACCACTTTATACAGCTCGCCGCTTTCGCTAAATACCGGGTTATAGGTGGCGCGTAGCCAGACGATGCCACCTTGTTTGTTCTGGCGCTGAAACTGGCCGGAGATAAACTCGCCACGATTGAGTTTTTGCCAGAACTGCTGGTATTCCGGGCTATTACGCAACTCGGCAGTGCAGAATTGGCTGTGATGGCGACCAACGATTTCGTCGGCATCATAATGCATGGTGTTGAGGAAATTGGCGTTGGCTTGTAGCACCTCACCTTTCAGGTTAAAGGCAATGACCGCCATCGAACGTTCAATGGCGGCGGTCATGGCGCGTTGCTCCTGGGCATCGACAATATGTCCGGTGATATCTGTCGCCAGCTTGATGATTTTGATCACCCGACCGCTACGATCCTGCACCGGCACATAATTGGCTTCCAGCCAGATCGGGCGGCTGTTTTTTGCCACACGCAGAAATTTATCGCTAAAAGCTTCGCCGCGATTCAGTCGTCGCCAGAAATCGCCATATTGTGGTGACTGGATGAGATCAGCCGTACAGAACAGGCTGTGATGCTGGCCGACGATCTCCGCCAATGTATATCCCATGCAAGTGAGAAACAGCTCATTGGCCGTCAGGATGCGTCCTTCCGGTGTGAACTCAATCATAGCGATAGCATCATGCAACGCGTTAAGCGTGGCTGTACGATGGCTGCGCCGCTGCCACGCAAGGCGTGACAGAATTCCTGATGTGATGGTGGTAAACATGGTGAACCTTATTTTATTGGTATGGTATCAGTTCGGTTATCGGCAGGGGTGATTAAAAATTCACCGGAAAAAGCGTGGCTGGAGAGAGTTTTTTACCATTCAGTCCATTGGTTGCTGCAAAAGACGGCAGTCAGTCGATTTTCACCGAAAAGCGTTTGACGGTGCGGCTTGGTTAGGGTTTAATGCGCCCCGTTGCCCGAATAGCTCAGTCGGTAGAGCAGGGGATTGAAAATCCCCGTGTCCCTGGTTCGATTCCGGGTTCGGGCACCAAAATTCAGAAAACCCAGCCAATGGCTGGGTTTTTGCTTTTGGGGGGCAGAACACCGTAGCTACACCAGCAGATCAGCCATTTCTCAGCATTATTTATCACATTCTGATATCATCATAAACCTTCCCTAAATCGGCTTCGTTTATCTTTCCCTAAAATAATTCCCTTTGATTTAACCAACCTCATTTTCTGGATGAACAAATGGAATTCCGCAAAACATTATTGGCAACCTCGCTGTCACTGCTTTTTCCCGCAGCATTACTGGCACCATCATTATCTCAGGCACATGGAAATATTTCCGAACCAAAATCACGTCACCTGATGTGTAGAGATCAGGGGGCGGCAACTGAAGGTTGTAAGGCCTATCAAAGTGAAGGGAATCCGGGTATTAATGAACAAGGTGGTCATACAGGAAAAGGTGGGCGTGATTATCTGAATGCCACCCCGCAGGGGCAGATTTGTAGTACCAATTATAGTAATAACGCGGCTAATCATGGAATTAACGTTCTGGTCAAAAACGGTGACTGGCCGGTGACTGCTATCACTGCCCATAATGGTGAAATTGATCTGAAATATAATTATACCGCTTATCATGGTACAGACCATATCGCCTTTTATATTACTAAACAAAATTACGACCCCGCCAAAACCCTTACGGTCAATGATTTAGAATTGCTGTGTCGTGAAGATGGTGAATTACCACCTGATGATGGTGGTCGATCCGGGGCACGCACGTTCAGTCATTGCAAATTACCTTCTAACCAGTCCGGGCGTCATTTGATCTGGGCGGTATGGCCGGTATCTGCACAACACGGTACTAATGAAGTGTTTACCAACTGTGCCGATGTGGTGATTAACAACGATCAAAATGCCAACCCCGGTTCTGGTTGGGAAACAGTCAATCCTGACGGTATTAACGCCAATGAAAATCTGAGTACGGGTGCAAAAGCGACTTTCCGTTTATTCGACCATACGCGCAACGGTACTGTTGCCTATGAAAAAACCATCACCGTTGCAACCAATATGGGTAAAGCACAGTGGTTGTATCAACTGGCAAATACGGTCAATGCTGACACCAATCTGGTACGCATCGGTACGCTGGTAAATAACGATATCACGCTGCCAGCTGGCAAAACCCACTATGATGTCTTTAGTAAAAATGGCAACAAATACGGTACTGCTGTTGTGATTGAGAATAATAATACCGAAGTGCCTGGCAACGGTGGTGGTGAGACAGAGAAATTACCGCCCGTTATTCAACTGAAATCGGAGCATATCACCGTTGATCAGCAGCAACAAAATGCAGGCTACACAATGGATGCCTCCCAATCGCTCTATGCCAGCCATTATCGCTGGGAGATCATTGCAGGCGACAACACTTTCCAGTTACAGAAAAAAGCGGGGACGCCGACGTATTATGCGACACCACTCGAAGGTGAGGATTTACATACTGTTCGTGCGTGGGTGAAAGGTGGAACCAGCGGCACGGCGACCTACCGTCTGACAGTCACCAATGACTACGGTAAGGCTTCAAAGGATATTACCGTCACGGTTAACGCTGCCAGCGCTGGCGGAGAGACCATTCCAGCCTGGAAAGCCACCAACTATTCGCAGAAATGCACCAAGGTTTCGCATAAAGGTCAAATCTGGCAAAACCAATGGTGGGCGAATGCCGGTGATGAACCAGGCCCACTGGGGCAATGGGGCATAACCTGGCAGCCGGTTAACGCTTCAGGTAACCAGTGCAAATAAATTGATTTATCACCTAAAGCAACCCTCCGGGGTTGCTTTTTTTTGCCGTCATGAAGTTGCCCCTCTGGAGGGAAGCTCAATACAAAACGAGCCGCCTCATCTCTGGGGCAGCTCGTTTTATTTATTGCTAATTATCAGGTGTGATTAATGGGCTTTCCACGCCTGAGTCCAGTTGATGCCTTTACCTGGTTCATAATGCAGTTGTGACCACTGGCCTGTCTGGCTGCACCAACCGGCAACGGTACACTCAAAAAGTTTACCGTTATGTTTCACCACGTCACCTTTCGCATACTGGAAACCATAAACCCAGTCAGGATAGTCATGACCTCCGGTCACAGCGGCTGGAACAGTGATATCCTGCTCCAAATCACGGCTATGTTTTCCCGCGGTAACGGTAACTTTAACTTTCAGCTTTTGTGGCTGAGAGGTTTTGGTGACTGAGAAACTCTGGTTAGCCCAACCGTTAGTGCCGCCGATGGCACCAACGGGCAGTGTCCAGCGATAAGTTGGATTGCTGGTTGCTGAGACGTCAGCAGCAACACCGCCACTGAAGGTCATTATTTCTCCTCTGTCGCTGGCATTCATTTTCAGTTTCGCGGCAGCAATAAACGCCTGGTCATTATTTTGCAACGAGGCGGTAACGCTCAGGGATTGGGTTTGGGTAGCGGTACGTGCTCCCGCAGCGCTGTTCGCTACGACTTTGACGGTATAGTTGCCCGCCTCAAGACCCGGTTTAACCTGCCCATGTTGGTCAATTCCTGCGGTAACAAGCTGATTGCCTTTTAACAGTGACCAATTATATCTGGCCTGTTCAAAGTTGGCCTGCGCCTGTAACTGAACCGGGGCAGCGGAATCCATATTTACCGGACCCGTAATTTCTACCTTCGGTGCAACGACGGAAACGGTCAGAATCTTTTTATCTTCTCCGTACTTACCGGTAGCAGTGACTTCAAAACGAGTCGTGACGTTGGCGACATTCTGGGGAACCACCACTTCTACGGTCGCGGTGTTGCTAGTTTTGGTATAGATACGCGCATTGCCATCAAGACGCCTCCATTGATAGCTAACATCATTCTGATCGCTGCTGGCTGTGACTTGATAACCGTAACCATTGTTATACGTCGCGACGGCGATAATGTTATCGCGACTCAGACTCATCTGCGGTGTCTGCTGTTCCCCCTGGTCTGTACCGGGTTGCGGCAGCTTCAGTTCAGCGACTCTCTCTCCAGCCTGTGCGCTAAAATTCAGCCCCCATTGCGTGAAGTACTGACGCAAATCCTGCCCGGCGGTCTGGCTGTAGGCCACCACACTAAAGTCGATGACCTTTTGTTTTGAACCAATCACGTAATCGGTCTTTTCTGCAATGGTATTACCGGGTGCTTGCTGAATAGTTTTTAAACGCGTCTGATTCACTTTCGGGAAGAAATCTTCACCGTAGGAAAAACGCAGACGCGAAAAGAAGTCAAGCTGTTTCCATAAGTTATTAATGGTGCTGTAGTCAGGGTAGTGCATACCTGAGGTAATAAAGTTAGCCACTGCCTGTTTATCCCAATTACCTTCTTCAGGCGAAATATCAACATGGCATTTATTCAGTGGGACTTCGCGACCCATAAACATCTGGCAGGCTTCAATGGAATAACGGTTAACTTGAATTTCAGAGAAGGTGCTAAAGGCTTCTTTAATCGGCTCATACTCATGGCCTATTTCGTGCCAGACACCCCAATTATCACCATTCTTATCATTCATACTGTTGGCATGAAACCCGACACCGATGTAACCGTTACGATAATCCGCGAAACAGCATTTGTCGTAATTCGTGAACATCGAACCCATTGGGGAGGTAAACAGATAATCCGAACCATCCATCCCATTGATTTTTTCATATAATGCTGCGACGCGAAGATTATCCCCTAATACTTTGCCGATCACTTCGTCGGTGTGTTGCGTAATTCTGGCGGGCACCACCGTATTTGCATGCCCATCATACAATAGTGCAAAGCCAAAATTATCGGCGATAGTTTTACTGCCAGCCCAGTCTTTTTGGCTATTTTGTCCCAATATAAACAAATGACTGTTGCTGCCCCCGCTGATTTTGAAGGGAACAAACTCTCCGGGTTGTTGTTTATCAGGATCACCACAACCTAATAATAACACTCCAGATTTTTTGAACGTGTAGGTGTTATCACTTTGCGCAGTTAATTGTTGTTGATCCAGATACATTGCATCTTTATCAGCAAACTCACGCCCTGTTGCCGCGTAGCACTTTGCTTCGGCAGGAATATTGCCAACGCTGACAGTCACCGTTTGTCCGGCTTCGCCAAATGTGCGGGTAAAAAAGAAAATGCCACGGCCCATTGTTGCATAAGGCGCGTTAACCCAATCTCTGGTTTCATGATGGGCAACCGGCATATTGTAACGGTCCGGGTATCCGGGGGGATACATCTCCATTGTTCGTTTTAGCCAGAACAAAGGCGTGCGGCTGTCGACCGAATCACGTAGTCCTTGCTCCGTATCCTGACGCAGCTCTTCCAGGCTGGTGCCAATATGAGGTAATGCCTCAATAAACCCGGTATTACTGCTAAATTCTTCCCACCACGGAGAACTGCTGGCGCTTGCATTACCTGTAAGCAGCAGCGGGGAAAGTGCCAGGGCTATACCCGTAGCCAGTTGATTTAACTTCACGATATTTCATTCCATTGAGATGTAATCCTGTATTTTTCTTTTTGTAACAATACTTTGAAATCAGATGACGGAAGGAGGTATCAAGAAAACTCCAGCTTGCACTCAGATGTGGCTCACCTGGCCGCCACACCGGCCTCACCAAAACCATACCAGGTTTCATCAGGTGTTAGCTTATGGGACAGAAAAATCCGATAAAATTGCGGGAAGCCGTACTTGTTGGTGTCTTTTTGTTTAACAGTGGATCTATATTTAATAATTAAAACCCATATAAAATAGCTTGTTAGCTATTTAATCAGTGCCAGCTATATATAAAGGTAATGATCAATGTCAGGGCCAATAATGACCAGGTATTTATCGAAATACCCGGTACAATTCGCCCGGATTCTGCGCTATTTCTCATGAGCTCATGGTCGGGATCTATTCATATTTAGACGACGATGGTAAAATTTTACCCATAACCTTCAGGGATGGATGTATGCCAAAAAAACAAGAAAAACTCAGCATCCTGAGTGGAATTGGAATAAACGCCTTTATATCGGTTATCACCGTCACCAGGATGTTTATTATCGTCCTCCCCTGCATCTTACTGTTTATTTTAATGCCCTTACGTGCCGTAGCTGCACAAGACGATGCAGCGAATCGTATTGTCAGTGGCATTATCAGTTTTACTCATTGGCCAGGTCTGTTGCATCCGCCTCAGCTTTGTGTATTGCCCTCGTCACGGCATCTCTCTTTACCCGCAACTGCCGTTGGCACCGCTTATCGCGTGGATTATCTCTCCAGCGAGAATGATCTGTTAACCCGGCAATGTGATGCCGTGTATTTTGGCGAAGAATCTCCGCAGCAGCAGGTTGATCTGTTGGAAAAAATCAACAGCAGACCGGTGCTGGCTATCGCGGAAAATAACCCGGAGTGTACCATTGGTGCATCTTTTTGCCTTATTTTTCATAAAGATAGGCCGGTTTTTTTCGTCAATCTCGACTCACTGGCCAGAAGCGGCGTGAAAGTAAATCCAGAAGTGTTGTTACTGTCTCGCAAAGGAAGTCAGTAAGATGAAATTCGAAAATATAAAAACAGAAAAATCATCTATACGAAATAAGTTACGTAAAATCAGTACCATCAATGCTGCCGTTATTTTGCTGCTGTGTTGGTTATTACTTTTTTCTACTTCTATGTTGTTTATTAAAAGTTATGAAAAAAGAAATCTTGAACTGATTGCCACTACGCTCAGTACCAGTCTGACTGCGGCCACTGTGTTTGAAGACAGCTATGATGCGAAGAAAAAGGTGCTGCTGCTCGGTTCGCAGGGCATGTTTTCTGCGGCAAAACTTACCTCGTCAGAACAAACGGTATTGGTGGACTGGCAGGATAATACGAATGATGACAGCCGATTTCAGCGCACGCTCCGCCACTGGATCTATGCCGAGCCGTTAACTGTGAATGTTACCCATGAAGATGCCGTCGTGGGTAAGCTGACACTGTCAGGGACAGTGACCAATGTGGCTGACTTTATTGAATATTCAGTCATTATTCTCTCCTGTAGCATGATATTCGTCTTTATCGTTTCGTTTCTGGTCAGCGAGCTGTTACATCGTGGCATTCTCGCCTCCTTCAGAAATATCACCAGTACCATCCATTATGTGATTCGTTCCGGAGATTTTTCCCCGCGTATCTCCGGCAGCTCTACTAAAGAGTTTCAGGTGTTCTCCGAAGACCTCAATTCGTTGTTGGCAGAGATGCAAACCTTGAAGGCCTCGCTGTTGCGGGATAATAAGTCACTGGCAGCTAAAGCGCTGCGAGATCCACTGACCGGGCTGGCAAACCGCACGGCCTTTATCAGCAAACTTAACCAACTGCTGGATCAACAACTGGCGCAGGAAAATTTTGTCCTGTTATTTCTCGATGGTGACCGCTTTAAAAGCATTAACGACACCTGGGGGCATGCTGCGGGTGATGAAGTGTTGCAAAGCATCGCCGCCAGACTCTCTGGACTGGTGACGAAGAGTGACCTTGTCGCGCGTCTGGGCGGTGATGAATTTGCTATTTTGATCACCAGCATGACCAGTGAAGAAGAGTTGCAGCAACTCACCGCGCGGATTGAAACCAGCATCACGCAAAAGATCGTCATCTCCGCAGGCGTCAATATCAGCACGTCAGTGACGATTGGCTACGCCTGGTCGCAGCACGGTGATTCGGTGACCTCCATTCTTGAGCGTGCGGATATGCACATGTATAAAAACAAAGGGATTACAAAGGTATCAGGATGAAAATTAAAGCTTTCCTTCTCTTATGCATCATTGCTTGTGCTGGATGCCAGTCGAAACGAACCTTTACCGACGAGCAGATTGCGGCCATGCGTCAGGAGGGATTCAGCCCGAATGCGGAAGGCTGGGGACTGGGCATGTCTGACAAAATTCTGTTTGGAATTAATGAGTCAGAACTGACGCCGCAAAGCAAAACCACCATTAACCGCATGGCGACCAATCTTGCCGCGACCGGTATTGAACATTTGCGTATTGACGGCCACACCGATAATTACGGCACTGACAGTTACAACGAACAGCTGTCGCTGAAACGGGCCAATGCGGTGGCGGCGCAGTGGGCAGAGGGGGCGTCACTGCCCCGCAGTAATATCGTCACCCGTGGCTTAGGGAAGAAATCTCCGGTCACCAGCAACAACAGCACGCAGGGGCGTGCACAGAACCGACGTGTTGCGGTGGTGATTACCGCGCCGTAACGGCGCGACTTATCGCGCAGAACAGATTTTCTACCCCAAATACTCAATAATCGATAGCCCACCGTTGTAATCGGTGCTGTAGATAATCCCCTGCACATCGACAAACACATCACAACTTTGAATCACCTGCGGGCGATCGGGTCGGGTATCCATCATCCGTGCAGGTGCTGCGGGCACCAGCGCGCCAGTTTCTTTGGGTTGATACGGATTGGAGATGTCGTACGCGCGCACCCCGGCATTCTGGTAAGTAGCGAAAATCAGCGTGTCGCTGACAAAGCTGCCTGGGCGGTTTTCATGCAAATTATGCGGGCCGAAATGTGCGCCTTTAGCCACATAATCACGTTCATCAGGCTGCGGGAAGGCGGCGATACTCACTGGATTGGCTGGCTCGCGGATATCAAACAGCCAGATCAGCTTTTCACCATCCTGCTGGTTATCCAGCACCGCCTCATCCAGCACCACCAGCAGGTCACGCGCAGGTAGCGGCAACGCAGTATGAGTGCCGCCGCCAAACGGCGGACTCCAGTTGCGATGGCTGATTAACTGCGGTGCGCTGCGATCGCTGACATCCAGCAGCGTCAGCCCGCCATCACGCCAGCAGCCATAGGCGGTATTGCCGCTAATAATCGCGTGGTGCAGCGCATAGCGTTTCCCCTCTGGCCAATCAGGTGTTTCACCGCCAGCAGTATGCATGCCCGGCAGCCACCAGCGTCCGGCTACCGTCGGGCGTCGCGGATCGGCTAAATCAATGGTCAGCAAAATATAATCACTGAAACCCTCAATCAGCGCGGACACATAGGCCCAGCGCCCGCCAACATACCAGATACGATGGATGCCGATACCGTCGAGTGACAGAAAGGCGATTTCACGTGGCTGCGCCGGAGAAGAGATATCAAAAATCCGCAGCCCGGATTGCCAGCTTTTTTCCTAGATATCGGCCGTGGTCTGACCGACTGCGCGGGTGTAGTACACCTTCTCATCCGCGAAACGTACATCGGCAAACAAATCGCGCGCGTTGATCACCAACAGCAGATCGTCATGGGCCTGTAAATGCACGTTCCATGTGCCAGGCGGTGCCGCGAGATAATTGACGGTTTTGGGCTGACGCGCATCACGCACGTCAATTACGCTAAAGCCCTGTGACACCATATGGCCGACGTAAGCAAAGCCGCGATGCACCATCACCTGCACGCCATCCGGGCGTCCGCCCTGATCGCTGTGACCAATCAGCCGCATATTACGGCTGTATTCCGGGGTAGGAAGCGAGCTTGTCATGGTGGGCCTCATTGCGCTTTGGCGGCCAGCGTGGCGAACCACGGGGCGACAAAATCATTGCTTTGACCCCAGCCGGGGATCACTTTTTGCAAGGCGGCGACGTTAGCCGCGCCAGGCTGACCTGTTACCAGCGCTTGCGGAATGGCTGCGGCTTTAAAGTCATAGCTAGCCGGGGTGGCTTCGCCCGCCAGTTTATAGGCAATCAGGCGCATATTGATGGCACCAATCAGCTTCGGATCGACCGCTACGCTGACCTTCCACGGGCTGTTTTTCTCGCGCATCAGCTGCAAATCACCGTTGGAGATATCGATGCTATAGAGTTTGATTTCGGTACGGCCATTCTCCTGCAAGGCTTTATATGCGCCCTGACTGAAGGCATCCCAGGTGCCCCAGATCGCGTCGATTTTCCCTTTCGGATATTTTGCGAGCAGCGCCCCGACTTTGTTGGCAGTGTCGCCCTGCACATCGGCAGAAACTGCGCCGACTGATTCCAGCTCATGAATGCCCGGATTAGCCTTCTTGATCTCTTGCCAGGCGGCCTGGCGGCGTTCCATCGGTGGGAAGCCCGCCACCCATAATTTGATGATGTTGGCTTTGCCGTTGAAGTCTTTGATCAACGGTTGCAGTGACAGCTGCGTCAGGGATGCGTCATCCTGCTGCGTCACCGTAACGCCTGCCGGTGTGTTATCCACCGCGGTATCAAACACGGACAGCGCAATACCGCTGTCATGAATACGCTTCACCAGCTCGGTGGAGTAGGGCGCACGTCCCTGCGACAGGATGATGCCGTCATATTTCTGGCTGATTGCCTGATTCACAAAGTCCTGAAAACGCGCATCGTCACCCTGACTCAGAAAGGTACTCACTTTAAAGCCCAGCTGTTTACCTTGCTGGATGGCACCCGCAACAAATTGAGTGGTGTTATCGTCGGAACCCAGGTTACGGATCACTGCGACCCGAATCGGTCCCTGATGATTCGCCAGCACGGCAGGTAACGGTGCCAGCGTCTGTGCGGCACTGGCAAAGCTGCTGAGCAGGCTCAACGATAACAACGTAACGGCCAATGATTTCATGCAATTTCCCCGAATAGTGATGAATGATAAGCAGGTGGCGCACCGCCGATTTTTATTGTGGTAAGCGGGCGATCTGAGCGGATTTTTCATCCTCTGCGTAAGGTTGGCAATCAAGGAAAAGGCATAAGCAATGCCAGATAAATCATTAGCTTTGCTGGCGGCACGGGATGACGATAACGGTTTCTTTTTCAGGGAACCGCATCATGAGCGAGCATCATATTCAGGTCGTGCCTGGCCCGGCAAACTACTACTCACATCCTGGCGCGATTGCCCGGCTGCGTGATTACTACAGCGAAGATCAGTTGCGTCACGCCATCTGGGTTGGTGGCCGCCAGGCACTGGCGGCGGCACAGCCCTGGCTGGAGCCGTTGACGTTGCCGGGGGCCATTATTGATATCTTTGGCGGCCATTGCAGCGAGTATGAAGTCGCGCGGCTGGCGCAACTGGCAGGCAACGATCGTCAGGTAGTGATTGGCGTCGGCGGCGGTACGGTGCTGGATACCGCCAAAGCGCTGGCACATCGGCTGAATTTGCCCGTTGTCACTCTTCCGACCATCGCCGCAACCTGCGCGGCCTGGACGCCGCTTTCCGTCTGGTACAACGAGGCGGGTGAAGCGCTGCATTTTGAAATCTTCCCGCAGGCTAACCATCTGCTGCTGCTGGAGCCGGAGATCATTTTGCAGGCTCCTGCGCGTTATTTGCAGGCGGGCATCGGCGATACGTTGGCAAAGTGGTACGAAGCGGTGGTGCTGGCACCGCAACCAGAAAGCCTGCCGCTGACTGTGCGGCTCGGGCTGGATGTAGCGCAGACGCTACGTGATGTATTGCTGGAGAAAAGCGAAGCAGCACTTAACGACCAACGCGCACAGCAACTGACGCTGGCGTTCCGCGATGTGGTTGACGCGATTATCGCCGGGGGAGGCATGGTGGGAGGACTTGGCGAGCGCTATACCCGCATTGCAGCGGCCCATGCGGTGCATAATGGCTTAACCACGCTGCCGCAAACGGCGCAGTTTCTGCACGGCACCAAAGTCGCTTATGGGATTTTGGTGCAGAGCGCATTGCTGGGTCAGCACGAGGTCACTCGTCAGCTGATTGCCGCCTATAAACGTTTTGATTTACCGACCTCGCTGGCGCAGCTGGATGTGGATATCCACCAACGAGATCAGGTTGAACGTGTCATTCAACACACGCTGCGGCCGGTGGAATCCATTCATTATTTGCCGGTGACGTTGACACCCGAGACGCTGTGGGCGGCGATTGAGCAGGTGGAGGCGTTGGGCGTTTAAACTAAATCGCGCCGCTACAGTGCGGAACAGTCCGTAGCGGCGCGATTTATCGCGCAGATCAACGCTTACTCAGCGCTTCCCAGAGTCCGAGCAGATAGGTTGTACCCAGCGCGCGGTCATACAATCCATAACCCGGACGTCCGGTTTCGCCCCAGATAAAGCGACCATGATCGGAACGGATATAACCATCGAAGCCATTGTCGTACATTGCTTTCAACACCTGATACATATCCAGCGAACCGTATTCGGTGGGGTGCGCGCATTCGTAGAAATCTTTGTCCTGAATGATTTTGATGTTACGCACATGGGCGAACGGGATACGTTTACGGCGCGAGAATTCGGCCAGAATCGCATACACATCATTCTGCGGGTCTTCGGCGATAGAGCCGGTACACAAGGTAATGCAGTTGGCTGGGGAATCGACCACATTACAAATCCAGTCGAGATCGTCGCGGTTTTTTACCACGCGCGGCAGACCGAAGATCGAGTACGGCGGATCATCCGGGTGGATCGCCATCTTCACACCCACTTCTTCACACACCGGGATCACCGCTTTCAGGAAATACGCCAAGTTTTCACGCAGTTTTGCATCATCTACCCCTTCATACCTGGCAAACAACTCCTGCACTTTCGCCAGGCGCTCCGGTTCCCAGCCCGGCAGAACGAAACCGTTGGAGCTGGCCAGCACCTCCTGCACCACCTCGTCGAGACTCTTGTCGATGCCTTTCTTCTCGAACGCCATAGTGATGGAGCCGTCCGGCAGCACGTAATTCATCTCGGTCTTCATCCAGTCGAACACTGGCATAAAGTTGTAGCAAATGACCTTCACCCCGACTTCGGCCAGATTACGGATGCTTTGCTTATAGTTCTCAATATATTGGTCGCGACTCGGCAGGCCGATTTTGATGTCGTCATGAATGTTGACGCTCTCGATCACTTCAACGGTCAGACCCGCAGCATGTGCCTGATCGACCAGCGCTTTCACCTTATCCTTCGGCCAGGTTTCTCCTACGGGCACATCGTAGAGCGCCCCGACAATGCCACGCACACCGGGTACCTGGCGAATATATTCCAGTGAAACTTTATCTTCTTTCGGACCAAACCAACGCATTGTCAGCTGCATAATGTCATCCATCGTCATCGTGTTTCTGTGATAACTAATAAGCTACCATTCTAGTATTCATGATAACAGCGTCACACACCCCATAACCCTTGATCCGTGTCACAGAACACAATTTATCCGTTGTTTGCGCACAGGCGACCACGGATAAACCGCAATCACGCGAAATGCAATCCTAATACGCATGTGGAAATGTCTTATCCACTACCAGAAATAGCGAAAACAGCGTTGTTTGCTGCTATTTGGTGGTGATGGCGCTATAGCATCTGATTTTATGATGTTTTAACGCCACTGATCGGCTTTTCAATTGGGGCATTTACAGAATATTCCTGGCAGGCACAATAAACCTTATTTGCTCTCCCTCCGTGAACCATGGCCGATGAAGCGCTGCTCCAGCAGATTCAGAACCTGAAAAAGCATAATGCGCGGCTCAAGCGTATCGCGCATGACGCCCGCAACAAGCTGAGCGCGGCGCTGGACGGCACCGGGTTATGCCTGTGGCAACTGGATATTCCCAGCGGCAAACTGGTGATTTTCAACCGGCGCTGGGGAGCGATGCTCGGCTTCCAACCGAAAGAGCTGAACGCTAAGTTTGAAGTCTGGCGTGAGCATCTGCATCCTGAGGATGCGGATGAGGTCTTGAAAGCGTTTTACGACCATATCGAAGGCCGCGCCCCATACTACGAAGCGCTGCATCGTATGGTGGCGAAAAACGGCACCATCACCTGGGTGTTGGATCGCGGGCGTGTCAGCGAATGGGACGAGCAGGGGAACCCGCTGAAAGTCACGGGCACCCATATCGATATGACCAAAGAGAAGAATTATGAGGCGCAGCTATCAACGCTGGCGAATCACGATCCGCTCACCGGCCTCACCAATCGTCATTCGCTGCAAAACCATTTCAGTCAGATGAAAAAGCAGGGGCCGCTGTGTCTCGCCTATATCGACCTGGATAACTTTAAGCACGTCAATGATACCCTCGGGCATCGTAGCGGTGATGAAGTGTTGATGCAGCTTAGTCAGCGGATGCGGGATGCGGTGCTGCCTTCGGTGGTAATTGGTCGTATTGGCGGCGATGAGTTTGTGCTGTTGATGCCGTTTTTGATCGATTTTCCTAAAGTGAGAATCATGGCTCAGACTTTGCTGGACGCCGCCCTCACACCGTTCGAACTGGGGAATGGCACGGCAGAAATTGGCGCGTCGATTGGTATTGCTCAAGTGCAGGAGCGTGATGGCTTCAATGACGCACTGACGCGCGCCGATGAAGCCATGTACAGCATTAAAAAGAACGGCAAACAGGGATTTGGCCTGGTGCCGTAACGCAGTATTTAAAACGCAAAGCAGGAACAGCCCAGTGCGCCCCAGAAGGCGTTGTTATCAGACACCGGCACCGATGACTGACGCGCAACATCATGCGCATGACTGTGCACGCCACACGGCCCGCTGCATTGATGTACTTTCGGCATCATCGCGGCACGACCCGCAGCCTGTGGTGGGGCGCTACGGTAATGACCCGGCACGGTAACCACCGGCGACCACTCCGGTAACACCGGCACCGGTGGCGGTGCCAGTGGGGTGAAGCTCCCCGCCGCATACACTACGTCGCCATCGACGATGGTCAGCACGGATTCAATTCCTTTGATCTCCTCTTCAGGTACGCTGAAGAAATCTTTTGACAGCAGCACCAGATCTGCCAACTGCCCCACTTTAATCTCCCCTTTGGCGCTTTGTTCGCTGGAGAACCAGGCGCTGCCTTTGGTCCACAGCATCAGCGCGGTTTCGCGGTCGATGCGGGCGTTATCATCGTACAGCTGCATTCCGCCGACAGTACGGCCAGAGACCAGCCAGTAGAGCGCGGTCCACGGGTTGTAGCTGGCGACGCGTGTTGCATCGGTGCCGAGACCGACCGGAACCTCCGCATCCAGCATGCGTGCCACCGGTGGGGTCTGTTTGGCCGCTTGTTTGCCATAGCGATCGACAAAATATTCCCCCTGGAACGCCATGCGGTGCTGCACCGCGATGCCGCCGCCCAGCGCTTTGACGCGTTCAATATTGGCTTCGGTGATGGTCTCCGCGTGATCGAAGAACCAGTGCAGACCGTTAAACGGAATGTCGCGGTTTACTTTCTCGAACACATCCAGCATGCGGCTGATCGATTCGTTGTAAGTGGCGTGCAGGCGGAACGGCCAGCGATGCTCCACCAGGTGGCGTACTACGCGCTCCAGCTCATCTTCCATGCCGGGTGCGAGGTCCGGGCGCGGTTCGAGGAAGTCTTCAAAATCTGCTGCGGAGAACACCAGCATTTCCCCTGCGCCGTTATGTCGCAGGAAATTGGTGCCCTGGCCTGGCTTCAGCATATCGGTCCATTTTTCGAAATCTTCCAGTTCGTGGCCGGGACGTTGGGTAAACAGGTTGTAAGCGATACGCACCGTCAGCTGCTTTTTGGCGTGCAGCTCAGAAATCACATCATAGTCATCCGGGTAGTTCTGGAAACCACCGCCTGCGTCGATGGCGCTGGTCAGGCCGAGGCGATTCAACTCGCGCATAAACTGACGGGTGGAGTTGACCTGTTGCTCCAGCGGCAGCTTCGGACCCTTCGCCAGCGTGGCGTACAGCAGCATGGCGTTGGGACGGGCAATTAACATCCCGGTTGGGTTGCCGTGACTGTCGCGCTGGATTTCGCCACCCGGTGGGTTCGGCGTATCTTTGGTGTAGCCGACAACCTTCAGTGCCGCGCGATTCAGTAACGCACGATCATACAGGTGCAGAATGAACACCGGCGTATCCGGCGCTGCCGCGTTGATTTCATCCAATGTCGGCATGCGACGTTCGGCAAACTGGAATTCGGTCCAGCCGCCTACCACGCGTACCCACTGCGGTGAGGGCGTGCGTAGTGCCTGCTCACGTAACATTCGTAGCGCATCCGCCAGTGACGGCACACCTTCCCAGCGCAGTTCGAGGTTGTAGTTCAGACCGCCGCGAATCAGGTGCAGGTGCGAGTCATTCAGGCCGGGAATGCCGGTATGGCCTTTGGCATCGATGATTTGCGTATCGCTACCGGCAAAGCGCATCACCTCGGCTTCGCTTCCCACGGCAAGGAATTTGCCATCTTTAATCGCCACAGCGGTTGCCAGCGGATTGGCGCGGTCAACGGTGTGGAATTTACCGTTGGTCAAAATCAGTGAAGCGGTGGTCATGCTTGTTCTCCTGTCAGATTATGCTTTGCTGCCAATCAGCCATTGTTTCAACACGCGGGTCAGCAGTGGCATCCACAGGAAAACCACTAAAGCCACGACGCTGGCATTATCGAGAAAATTCCCCCACAGCGTGCCGTGGCTGACAGGCAACACCGTATTCCAGAACCAGGGGACCAGGTTGGCTGAGGGAAAAATCACCCCCAGCGTGAGTAAGTATTGTTTCCATTTTGCCGGTTTGACCTGGCCTTTTTGCGTGGGGGTAAACCAGAACGCGGCACCGGGACGGACTTCAATATGTTCCGGCTGTGCCAGGATGGCCGGGAGTTCCTTGACCAGTTCCTGACGGGCTGGCGATTTCAGCCAGGCGTACAGCTCATCCATACCGACAAAACGAATCAGCACGGTGTAGGCGTTATCGCCGTGTACCGGGCGTAGCACGTTCACCCCGAGGTGGCCCGGAAAGCTGGCTGCCTGCGGCATGATGGTTTCCAGCCACTTTTCATAGTCGGCCTGTTTTTCCGGCTGGATGCTGTGGGTGATCACCAGCGTGACGTGATGAGCCTGTTGTGAGTAATTCATGTTCGGTTCCTTGCTGGTGAAAGTGCTTGCGTCGTTGAGTAAAAAAATACGAAATGAGAGCGTTTATTGATAACGGATTGTTTTTGGGTTGTTGTTTAACAAATTTTGGGGAGGCGGTTGGAATGCGTTTAAACCTCGAGGCGCTGCTGATTCTGGATGCGCTCGATCGTCATGGTACTTTTGCCGCTGCGGCGGCACGGCTGTTTAAAACCGCGTCGGCGTTGAGCTATACCGTGCAGAAGATGGAGAGCGATCTCAAAATCACGCTGCTGGATCGTTCTGGTCATCGTGCCACCTTTACGCCAACCGGGCGTCTGATGCTGGAAAAGGGCCGTACGTTGCTGCGTGCCGTGAATGAGCTGGAGCAGCAGGCGCGCTACGTGGAGAGTGGTTGGGAGAGCCAACTGGTGATAAGCGTAGATGCCTCGGTGCCGTTTAGCCTGCTGACGCCGCTGATTGATGAGTTTTATCAGCAGCATTCGCATACCCAGCTGCAATTCCGCCATGACGTGCTGGCAGGGTGCTGGGAAGCGCTGCATTACGGTGAGGCGGATATCGTGTTTGGTGCGGTGCAGGAACCGGCCACGCGCAAAGAGATTGGCTGCCAGCCGCTGGGCTGGCTGGAGTATGTGTTTGCTGTTGCCCCGGAGCATCCGCTGGCTGCCGCGCCGGAACCGTTGCTGCGTGAGCAAATTCGTCAATATCGTGCAGTGACGGTGCATGATTCATCACGTCACGGGGCGGGAATGGATTTGCGTGTGCTGGATGAGCAGAAGACCCTGAGCGTGCATGATTTTCCGGCTAAATTGCAGGCGCAACTCGCCGGGTTGGGTTGTGGTTATCTGCCACGTTACCTGGCGGAGCCGCATCTGCGCAGTGGCGCATTGGTGGAGCGTCAACTGGATAGCGAGTGCCGACGCGATATGGCCTATCTGGCGTGGAACGAAAGCGCCACCGGTAATGCCGCCAGCTGGTGGCGTGAGCGCTTACTCACGCTACCGGGGCTGCACGACATCTACCTGCCAGCCTGAGTTTAGAGGGATATATGGTGGCTGACCTGTGGCGGTTCGTCACCCTGATGATATTGCAGCACCGCCTGTTGCAGCGCCACATCAGCACGTGAGACGCGCTGGTGCTGGCGCAGGTGCTCCTGCCATGATTCCACCAGGAACCACTCCAGCAGAGCGGTGGGGTCGTCGCTCTGCTCCATCAATCCCCAGGCATAGGCACCATCACGACGGCGCGCAGCAGCCAGTTTGCGCATGGCGCGTTTGAAGTCGGCACGATCGGACTGCGGCACCTGATAGCGTACCTGAATCATCACCGGGCCACGATGGCCATTCATTTCACCGCTCACGGCCGGGTCAGCCCAATGCTGCGCGGGTTGCAGATCCGCTTCTCCGGCAGGCAGCACCAGGCGTTTCAGCAGCAGGGCAGTGATCAACAACAAGCCACCGGCTAACAACAGCGCATATGCCAGCCCGATATGCTGGGCAATTAAGCCCCATGCCAGGCTGCCGCCAGCCAGCGTACCGTTGAACACCATCAGATAGACGGCCAGACCGCGTCCGCGTACCCAATCCGGCAGCACCGCCTGCGCCACGCCATTCAGGGTGGTGAGGGCGATAATCCAGCCAACGCCGAGCAGCACCATCAACAGTAACGCCAGCCACTGCGCCGGGCTGATCGCCAGCGCCAGCATCACACCAGCACTGAGCACGGCGGAGAGCAGCAGCAGGCCATCGTTGCCCATGTGCTGACGCAGGCGTGGTAACAACAACGCTCCGCCAATCGCCCCAACACCGACCGCGCCGAGCAGCAGACCGTAGAATCCGGCGGTGCCGTGCAGCATATTACGCGCGACCAGCGGCAGCAGCGCCCAGACGGCGCTGGCGAAGGCGAAGTACAACGCAGCGCGTAACAGAACGCGATGCAAATCGCGGCTGGCACGCACATAACGCAGACCGGCACGGAAGGCACCGAAAAAGTGTTCGTTGAGTTCGGTTTTGGCTTTCGCCGGGCGTTTCCAGTACAGCAACGCGGCGACCACGAAGAAGTAACTGGCGACATCTGCGCCGTAGGCCGCCATCGCGCCAAAACTGGCCAGTAGCAAACCGCCAGTGGCCGGTCCGATAGCACGCGCGATATTAATACCCAGTGAGTTGAGCGCCACGGCGTTTTTCAACTCATGGCGCGGCACCAGTTCCGGCACAATCGCCTGCCAGGCCGGGCCAAACAATGCGGCCCCGATACCGCCGACGAAGGTCAGGCCGATCAACCATTCTGTAGTCAGCCAGTTGTTATGTGACAACACCAGCAGGGTGCCGCTGACGCTCGCCATCAATATCTGCACCGCAATTAACAAACGACGACGGTCGACAATATCGGACAGCACGCCCGCAGGCAGCGCCAGCAGAAATACCGGTAGCGTGGCGGCGGTTTGCATCAGTGCCACGGCGGCAGGGTTATCTGACAGTCCGGTCACCAGCCAGGCGCTGGCGACATCACGGATAAAGCTGCCGGTGTTGCCCAATACCGAGGCGGTCCAGATCAGGGCAAATAGCCCGTAGGCGAAGGGGGAAAAGGCACTGCTGCGCGCGGCGGCGGTTGGGGGCTGGCTCATGGTCATTCTCCAATCAAGGTTGCGATATCTGCACCTTACGAATCCAGCGCGGTGGTTGATAGCGGAAAAAATCGGCCATCTTGTCCAGGCTTTTTTGACAGCTTAGAAGCGCAAAAAAGTTTGAACAAGTCGTCAAAATCTCTGCTTTAGGTTTTTCCGGCAGCGCAGGGTAGTTTGATTAGCGAGACACAACATCACTCACCTGACGGAGAAAAATTATGAGCACTTTCAAGACTAAAGACGGCGTAAACCTGTACTACAAAGATTGGGGTAAAGGCCAACCGGTTCTGTTCAGCCACGGCTGGCCGCTGGATGCCGACATGTGGGATAGCCAGATGAATTTCCTGGCGGAACGTGGCTACCGGGTGATTGCATTTGACCGCCGTGGCTTTGGTCGCTCAGAACAACCGTGGGAAGGGTATGACTACGATACTTTTGCCGATGATATTCATGGCCTGATTGAGCATCTGCAACTCAGCGATGTCACCCTGGTGGGCTTCTCAATGGGCGGCGGCGATGTGTCGCGTTACATTGGTCGTTACGGCAGCGCGAAGGTGAAAGGATTGGTACTGCTGGGCGCAGTCACCCCAATTTTTGGTAAAACCAGCGATCACCCTGAAGGGGTGGAAAGTGCGGTATTTGACGGCATTAAAGCAGGATTACGTCAGGATCGTGCCCAATTTATCAAAGATTTCGCGGTTCCTTTTTATGGCACTAATGCCGGACAGACCGTGTCGGATGGCGTCATGATTCAGACGCTGAATATTGCGCTGCTGGCCTCACTGAAAGGTACGCTGGATTGTGTCACGGCGTTTTCCGAGACCGATTTCCGTGCAGATATCGCCAAAGTGGATGTGCCGACGTTGGTGATCCACGGCAGCAATGACCAAATTGTGCCGTTTGAAGCCACCGGTAAGCTGGTACACGAGATGATTAAAGGTTCTGAGTTGAAGGTGTATGAGAATGGCCCGCACGGCTTTGCGGTGACGCACCAGGAGCAGTTGAATGCGGATCTGTTGGCGTTTTTACAACGCAACTAAAAACCCGTGCGATAAATCGCTAAAAACTTGCGCGATGAATCGCTAAAAACTTGCGCGATGAATCGCGCCGCTACGAAATGCTGCACGCATTGTAGCGGCGCGGTTTACCGCGCGCTGTTAATCAATGATCTCAATCCGCCAGCAAATGCCCGTACATCGCCATCAGGCGGCGGGTGACACCGTTAGTCCAGCCAAAACCGTCCTGTAACGGATATTCACCACCGCCACCCGGACGGGCGCGATCGCCGCTGATGTCATACTTCTCCACCAGCTTATGGTGCAGTGAATAGAAGTTCTTCACTGTGGTCAGCCAGTTCACCGCAATCTCAGTTGCCAGCGTCTCTTCGCCGTAGTTGTTCAGCCCGACTATCGCCATCCATTGCAGCGGCGCCCAGCCGTTGGGTTTGTCCCACTGTTCGCCGCTCTCCACCATCGAGGTGACCAGGCCACCCTGGGTCAGCAGCAGCTGACGCAGTGCCACAGCCTGCAAATGTGCCTGTTCTGGGGTAGATAAGCCGAGGAACAGCGGCACTACCGACGCTGCGGTGAAGGCACCAAAACGTTGGCGACGCCAGTCGTAATCACGATACACCCCGGCGGTTTTATCCCACAGATAGCGGTGGATAGCGCGTTTACGCACCTCGGCCTTCTTCTGCCACGCCAACGCCGTCAGCTCCTCGCCTTTAGCGTGTGACAGGGTGGAGATCATCAACTCCAGTTTGTAGAGAAACGCGTTCAGATCGACCGGGATGAACTGCGTGGTACGAATGCTCGCCAGGCGGTGCGGGTCGCGCAGCCAGCGTGATGAGTAATCCCAGCCGGAAGCCGCACCGGCACGCAAATCACGGTAGACCTCATTGGCCGGACGGCTTGATTTGCTGGCGGTTTCTACATCCTCAATCCAGGATTCATCACGCGGCGTGTCGCGGTCGTCCCAGTAGCGATTCAGCAGCGAACCATCGGGCATGCGCACCACATGGCGGTACGCTTGATCCGGCATCAGCGAACCGGCCCCGTCCATCCAGAACTGGTACTCCTTCATCAGATGGTCGAGATAGCGCTTCGCACCACGAATGCCGTCTTCCTCAAACAACTCCACCATCAGCGCAAATACAGGCGGCTGCGAACGGCTGAGATAGTAGGTACGGTTGCCGTTGGGCACATGACCGTAGTTATCAATCAGCCAGGCGAAGTTATCCGCCATATCACGCAGTAAATCGTCGCGACCGCTCTCCGCCAGGCCGAGCATGGTGAAGTAAGAATCCCAGTAGTAGGTTTCGCCAAACCGCCCGCCCGGCACCACGTAGGGTTTCGGCAGCGGCAGCAGCGACGAATGTGGCATATGTTGCTGCGGCATTTTAGTTAACACCGGCCACAGTTCATCAATATGTTCTGTCAGGGTTTTATCCGGATTCGAAACATAAAAACTTTCATGGTGCTGCGGCAGATAAAAATGATCATGCACAAACTTAGCGAGATCGAATTCGACAGAACGTTTCCGGCGACGATAGCGGATTAAAATATCCAGCGGATCATATTTTGGCGCGCAGTCAGGAAAGGTTTTGCTGTCGGCAAATATACGCGACATCTGTACGTGCTCGAAAAGCTCCAGATAACGATCGGCAGGCGTCAACGCATCCGGGGCGGGCAGGCCTTCAATCAGCTCCGGCTCCGGCTCAGAATCCTCCATGCCTTCAAGTATTAACTCGTGAGGATCGTATTGATACTCCAGTTCAGCATCAGTACGTTTTTCCTCGAACGCATTATTTTGCTGGTGGTTAGTATTAATAGCGGCCTCCTGAAACGTCCGGTTTGCACAAAGACCAAATTATAGATCTCTCAACCCTCAGGGCAACAATGCGAAATATCTATGAACGTAATAAAACATGTCGATTGATCGGCTATTTTGACGATTTTTCAGCGATTACAACGCCCTATATTTCAGGAAATGAAAGCAGCATATGAAATGAAGCTATAAATAAGCAGGCAGAATTATCTGTAAATAAGAAAATCGCCACGGGCAGGCAAAATCAGGCGGAAAATATTGATCAAATGATGGCAAACGCAGCGGCAAACCCGTAGCGGCGCGATTTATCGCGCCGCTACGGTTGGTGTCAAAACTTAATCTTCACTGACCCTGTAGCGCTCCAGCCAGTGCGCATACGGTGCCGGTAGCACCCACGATGGCTCACTTTTACCCAGCGCCAGCGCGGCATGATACGGCCAGTGTGGGTTTTTCAGGTGCGCACGGCCCACCATCACCAGATCCAACTGTCCTTGTTCAACAGCGGCGTTAGCGATCTGTGGCGTATCAATACCCCAGGCGGACGCGACCGGAATGTCGGCTTCGCGGCGCACGCGCTCGGCGATCGGGGCCATAAACGGGCTGCCCCAGGGAATATTGGCATCCGGGGTAGAGAAGCCCATGCTGACGCTGAGCAGATCCATCCCGTTGCTGCGCCAATATTGGGTCAGGGTAATGGCTTCCTGCATCGTCTCTTCGTCGCGGCCATCAAACTCCAGCACGCCGAAACGCGCGGTCAGCGGCAGGTTTTCCGGCCACACTTCACGCACGGCATCAAAGGTTTCGCGCAGGAAACGGCTGCGACCCAAGGCATCGCCGCCATATTCGTCGGTGCGCTGATTGGCGTGAACCGAGAAGAAACTCTGCGCCAGATAGCCGTGGGCGAAGTGTAGCTCGAGCCATTCGAAACCGGCGTCACGCGCCCGTTTGGCGGCGCTGACGAAATCATCACGTACGCGTTTGATGTCATCCAGCGTCATGGCTTGCGGCACGCGCGGCAGGTTGTTGCCAAAGGCGATGGCAGAAGGCGAGAGCGTTTCCCAGCCGTTGGCATCATTTTCCGCGATATGGTCGTCACCTTCCCACGGCTTATTAGCGCTGGCTTTACGGCCAGCATGACCAATCTGGATACCTGGCACCGCGCCTGCGGCTTTGATCTCCCGCGCGATACGCGCCAGCTTTTCGGCTTGGGTATCATTCCAGATCCCCAGACACGCCGGAGTGATGCGGCCTTCCGGCGATACTGCGGTAGCTTCAACAATCACCAGACCGGCACCGCCACGCGCCTGACTGCTGTAGTGAACATAGTGCCACTCGTTGCTCAGGCCATCGATGGCGCTGTACTGACACATCGGTGGAATCGCGATACGGTTACGCAGCGTCACGTCTTTGAGCGTGAACGGAGAAAATAACCCTGACATAACAACCCCTTAATATGGTTAAAGCAAAATAATCTGTTTGCCGCTGAAGTTACGATGCTGCAACGCCTGCAACTGCGCCGGAAGCTGGTCGTAAGGAAAATGCAGCAGTAACTCGCTGTGTAAGGTTCCCTGTACGATTTGCGCCAGCATCCGTTCACCTTGTTGCGTCAACGCATGCCACTGCTGCGCGTCACCATGCAGATGCAACGCACCCAGCGCCACTTCATGCAGCGACAGCGCGCGCCCGAATGGCGTGCAGGGCCACTGCTCGACCCGACCCTGAATACACACCAGATGGCCGTTCGCCCGTAATAGATCAGCCAGACCTGCGGCATGTTCCGGGCTGATGGCATCAATCACGGCATAGAAACGCCCTGCATTGTGCCGGGGATCGCTGACCGTGTACTTCGCCCCCAGTGCTTGCAGACGCGAAAAGTGGCGCTCACTGCTCTGCGTCGTCACCTCAAAACCGCGTGCCTGCGCCAACTGCACCAGAAAATGCCCGACGGACCCGCCAGCACCGGCAATCAATAGCGGTGCGCCCGGTTGTGCGGGCACTTTCTCAATCGCCTGCCAGGCGGTGAGGGCCGGGCAGGGGAAGGCAGCGGCGGTAGCGAAATCGATAGCGTCCGGGATGCGCATCAACACCTGGGCAGCGATCGGGGTGAATTCAGCAAAGCTGCCGGGACGTTGCAGGCTCTGGTGATAAGCCACGCGCGCGCCAAGCCAGCGTTGATCGACTTCGGAGCCGATCGCCACCACGGTGCCTGCGCCATCCACGCCGGGCACCTTGCCGATTTGGCTGTCGAGCACCTTCCAGTCCACCGGATTGAGGCCAATCGCCGCGTTCTGTACCAGCACATCGCCGGATGCTAAGGGTTCGGTTGCCAGATAACGATCCTGCAAATCATTCGGCGTGTTACCGCCCTGCCACACCCAGCCGCGCCAGTCGTCTGGCACGTTAAACATAGGCACCTGCCGAGTAGGTCAGCTCATAGCTGTGGCTGTAGATCTCAATGATGTTGCCGAATGGATCTTCCATATACACCATGCGGTACGGCTTCTCGCCGGGGAAATATTCGCGCACTGGCATGCGCTGTTTTCCGCCAGCAGCGATAATTTTCTCGGCCAGACCTTCGACATCCGGGTCCTGGACGCAGAAATGGAACACGCCGGTTTTCCAGTATTCAAAGTTGTTCGCGGGTTTTTCCGCCGCTTTGAATTCAAAGATTTCCACCCCAACGCGGTCACCGGTGGAGAGATGCGCGATGCGGAATTTCTCCCAACCGCCACCAAATACGTCGCTGCACATCACGCCGATGGCGGAATCATCTTCCTGAATTTCGGTCGGCGGCATAATCAGATACCAGCCCATCACTTCGGTATAAAACTTGACGGCCGCGTCGAGATCGGTGACCGACAGGCCGATATGGGAAAAGGTACGAGGGTAAGGAGCAGTCATCTGCGTTCTCCATGTGTCGAAAAGATCTACAGGCTACTGCGCAACAGGTATAATGAAAACAGTGATTCGGTTATGGGTTTTATAAAATTTCATTATGTTCAATCCACAATGGTTGAAATCCTTCGCCATGCTGGCAGAGCTGGGGAGTTTTACTGACAGCGCTGACCGGCTGGGGATTACCCAGGCGGCGGTGAGTCAGCACATTCGCCATCTGGAGCAGCAACTGGGGCCACTGATCCTGCGCACGAAGCGCCCGCTGGAGCTGACACCCGCCGGGCTGGCGCTGCTGGATTACTGTCAGGAGGTGGATCGCGCCCAGCGCCATCTGACGCTGCGTTTAAGCGAGGAGGATGTGACCTGCGGCGAAGTCAGCCTGATTTCGCCGGGTAGCATTGGCCTGCGCCTCTATCCGCTGCTGCTGGAGTTGCAACAACAGCACCCGGATCTGAGTATTCGTCATCGTTTTGCGCCGGATAGCGAGGTGATGGATGCGGTGCTGCATAACCGCTATGAAATGGGGCTGGTGACGCAAAAGCCGGATGATAAGCGGTTGGTGGCGGAAAAATTTGCTGAGGAGCCGCTGGAGTTGGTGGTGCCTGCCGGGGTGAAAATCCACAGCTGGCTGGATCTGGAAACGTTGGGTTATATCGATCATCCTGATGGTCAGGCGATGGCGACGCGTTTGCTTAGCCGTCGTTTCCCCGGCAATCCGGGGGTGCGGAATTTGCCGCAACGTGGCTTCAGCAATCAGATCAGTTTGATTCTTGAACCGGTGGCGCGTGGGTTAGGTTTTGCGGTGATCCCGCAGTCGGCGCGGCTGGCGTTCGGCAGGCAAGAGCATATTCAGGTGGAGAGTTGCGGTGTGTCGCTGGTGGATACCATCTGGTTGATCCATCGCGCCGAGTGGCCGTTGTCGGGACGTGCGCGACAAGCGCTGATATGGCTGGATGATAAGCTGGTGTAGCGGCGCGATTTATCGCGCGATTCTGTGCGCGGTGCAAGAAAAATCCGCGCGATAAATCGCGCCGCTACAGAGGACTTATTTTGCCAGAGTAGCTTTGATGACTTCAGCGTAACCGGTTGTCGGACGCCCAATCAGTTTGCTCAGGGTTTTGCTGTTATCAAACAATCCGCCCTGCGCAGCACCGGCATCTGAATCCGCCAGCATCTCCGCCAGTCCGTCCGGCAAACCTGCGCCTTTCAGCGCCGCAGCGAAGTCTGCCTGCGGCAGGTTGACATAGTCCACTTTCTCGCCGGACTGTTTAGCAATCTCTGCCGCGAATTCTGCCAGTGAATAGCTGTCGTCACCCGCCAGTTCGTAGATTTTACCCGCCTGATCGTCACGGCTGATGACTTCCGCTGCCGCTGCCGCGTAGTCAGCTCGCGCCGCCGAGGCGATGCGGCCTTCACCGACCGAACCGATAAACGCGTGATGCGCCAGTGCCGGTGCGATGCTGGCGGCATAGTTTTCGGTGTACCAGCCGTTGCGCAGCAGCGCGAACGGAATACCGGAAGCCTTCAGCTGCGCTTCGGTGGCACGGTGCTCGACACCGAGACCGAGCGGCGTGGTATCCGCATGCAGCAGGCTGGTATACGCAATGAAACCCACGCCTGCCGCTTTGGCCGCGTCAATCACCGCCTTATGCTGCGCTTCACGCTGGCCCACTTCGCTGGAGGAAATCAGCAGCAGTTTGTCCACGCCAGCAAAAGCACTTTGTAGCGTTTCCGGTTGGCTGTAATCAGCGGTGCGCAGCGTAACGCCCAGTGCAGCCAGATCGGCTGCCTTCTCTGGTGAGCGGACTGCGGCAATCACTTCACTGGCCGGGACTTTTTTCAGTAACGCGTTAATCACTAAACGGCCAAGCTGACCGGTGGCACCTGTAATCGCAATCATGTTGTTCTCCTTCAGTTTGAACTGGTATGCCATCAGGTTAGGAGATAAACTAACTTTTAGTAAGTACTTACAGATTTGTTAGTTTGACGAGATGATGTTAAATGTCTGATAACCTGAGTGAAAAATTTAGTCGCGGAGAGTTGCTTAACGTTAACTGTCCGTCACGCGAGGTGCTGAAGCGTATTACCAGCCGCTGGAGCGTGCTGGTGCTGCTGGCATTGCGCGAGGAAACTCTGCGTTTTAGCGAGCTGCGGCGCAGGATTGGCGGCGTCAGCGAACGTATGCTGGCGCAGACGCTGCGCTATATGGAAGAAGACGGATTTGTGCAACGCATCGCCTATGACGTGGTGCCGCCGCATGTGGAATATCACCTGACTGAGCTGGGGCGAGAGGTGGAAGGGCAGGTGATAGGTCTGGCTGACTGGCTGGAGAGCAATTTGCACCGGATTCTGGATGTGCGTGACAATGCCTGACGATCGTAGCGGCACGATTTATCGCGCGCAGTTCTGTGCGTGGCGCCAGAAAATCCGCGCGATAAATCGCACCGCTACGCAGGTGCAAAATGTATTAACCGTGCAAATACTTTTTAAACCATCCTAGTGTGCGGCTCCACGCCAGCTCGGCTGCTGCTTTGTCGTAACGCGGTGTCGAATCATTATGGAAACCGTGGTTCACGCCGGGATAAATATACGCCTCATACACTTTGTTATTCGCCTTCAGCGCGGCTTCATAGGCGGGCCAGCCCTCATTGATGCCTTTATCCAACTCGGCGTAATGCAGCAGTAGCGGAGCCTGAATACGCGGCACATCTTCTGCCTTCGGCTGGCGACCATAAAACGGTACCGCGCAAGCCAATTCCGGGAAGGCCACGGCTGCCGCATTGGCAACACCGCCGCCATAACAAAAACCGGTGATGCCAACTTTGCCGGTGCCAGCTTCGTGATGCATCAGAAAATCCACCGCCGCGAAGAAGTCGTTCATCAGTTTGACCGGATCGATCTTCGCCTGCATGGCTTTACCTTCTTCATCGTTGCCCGGATAGCCCCCCACTGAACTCAGACCATCCGGTGCCAGCGCGATATAGCCCGCTTTGGCCACACGACGTGCCACGTCTTCGATATAGGGATTCAGGCCACGATTCTCATGCACCACCACTACGGCAGGCACTTTGCCGCTGGCCTTGGCCGGACGTACCAGATAACCGCGCACCTCGCCGTGACCCTGCGGCGACGGATAGTGAATGTACTCCGGGACAATATCAGGATCGGTAAATTCGACCTGTTGTGCCAGCGCATAATTCGGGCTCATCGCGCTGAGCAGCGCAGCACCGGTCATCCCGGCAATGGTGAACTTCGCGGCCAGCGCGATGAACTCGCGTTTACTGATTTTGCCGTGGGCGTAATAATCGTAAAGCTCCAGCAGTTCCTGCGGAAAATCCTGTGCGGTAAGACGTGTCATAACCTCTCCTTCGCTGATTAACCAGATGGTATTGCCGCTCTAACAAAGCACAGCTTTTGACCGCTGGCAAATCTCATGCCGCAGAGGGTTAATAACTTTTTATCCTGGTGCCAAATCTAAACAGGCCGCTTGGTTTTGTTATAGTTTTATCGATCCCCACTGTTTATTTCTGTTTTCACCACTTCCTTTTACAGTTGTGCTCCCTCCCTTCTGTTGTAGCGAAGTAAGCAATGTTTGGATTAGATGCCTTTCACCTGGCAAGGATACAGTTCGCGTTTACTGTCTCCTTTCATATTATTTTTCCGGCTATCACCATCGGTCTCGCCAGCTTCCTGGCGGTGCTGGAAGGTCTGTGGCTAACATCCCGTAATGAGACCTGGCGCGATCTCTACCATTTCTGGTCCAAAGTTTTTGCCGTCAATTTCGGTATGGGCGTGGTCTCTGGCCTGGTGATGGCGTATCAGTTTGGTACGAACTGGAGCGGCTTCTCGCAGTTTGCGGGTAGCATCACCGGTCCGCTGTTGACCTATGAAGTCTTGACCGCCTTCTTCCTTGAAGCGGGTTTTCTCGGTGTGATGCTGTTTGGCTGGAATCGCGTTGGATCAGGCCTGCACTTCTTTGCCACCTGCATGGTTGCGTTGGGCACCCTCATCTCCACCTTCTGGATTCTGGCGTCCAACAGTTGGATGCATACGCCGCAGGGGTACATCATTCAGAACGGTGTCGTGGTACCGCAGGATTGGCTGAAAATCATTTTCAACCCCTCGTTCCCGTACCGCTTGCTGCATATGTCGACGGCGGCGTTCCTCGCCAGCGCCTTCTTTGTGGGTGCCTCGGCGGCCTGGCATCTGCTGAAAGGTAATGACAATCCGGCGATTCGTAAGATGTTTTCTATGGCGCTGTGGATGGCGCTGATCGTGTCGCCGATTCAGGCGATGATCGGTGACGCACACGGCCTGAATACGCTTGAGCATCAACCCGCGAAAATCGCCGCGATTGAGGGGCACTGGGAAAATCCGCCGGGTGAAGCCACGCCGCTGATCCTGTTCGGTATCCCGGATATGGAGCAGGAGCGCACCAAATATGCGCTGGAGATCCCGTACCTTGGCAGCCTGATTCTGACCCACAGCCTCGACAAACAGGTTCCGGCGCTGAAGTCGTTCCCGAAAGCAGATCGGCCAAATTCCACCGTGGTGTTCTGGTCGTTCCGGGTGATGGTGGCGCTGGGCTTGCTGATGATCACCCTTGGCGTGGTCAGCCTGTGGCTGCGTTTCAAAGGCCGCCTGTATACGTCGCGTCCGTTCCTGTGGTTTGCGCTGCTGATGGGGCCATCCGGTCTGCTGGCGCTGCTGGCGGGCTGGTTCACTACGGAAATTGGCCGTCAGCCGTGGGTGGTGTATGGCGTGCAGCGCACCATTGATGCGGTATCTGCCCATGGCGATCTGCATATGAGTATCAGCTTGCTGGCGTTTATCCTGGTGTACAGCTCAGTGTTTGGTGTGGGTTATGTCTACATGATGCGTCTGATTAAGCAGGGGCCGAAAGTCGGTGAAGGTCACGATGTGAATCCAGGAGGTCCGGGTCAGAGCAACACCCCGGCTCGTCCACTGTCTGCTGTTTCTCATCATGAAGGAAGCCGATAAATGATTGATTTTTCTATTATCTGGTTTGCGATCATCGTTTTCGCCATTCTGATGTATATCGTGATGGATGGCTTTGATCTCGGCATTGGCCTGCTGTTCCTGTTCAACAAAGATGCGGTTGAACGCGACATCATGGTCAATACCGTTGCCCCGGTTTGGGACGGTAACGAAACCTGGTTGATCCTCGGCGGTGCCGGGTTGTTCGGGGCGTTCCCGCTGGCCTACTCGGTGATTGCTGATGCCTTGACCATCCCGCTAACGGTGATGCTGATTGGCCTGATTTTCCGTGGCGTCGCGTTCGAGTTCCGGTTTAAAGCGACTGAATCGCACCGCCCGTTCTGGGACAAAGCCTTTATCGGTGGTTCGTTTCTCGCCACCTTCAGCCAGGGGGTGTCTGTTGGTGCCATTATCAACGGCTTCCCGGTGAGTGGCCGTACCTTCGTCGGTGGCACCATGGACTGGCTGGCACCGTTCCCGCTGTTCTGCGGTGTCGGTCTGGTGGTAGCGTATGCGCTGCTGGGCTGTACCTGGTTGATTATGAAAACCGAACATGACCTGCATCGTAAGATGTCAGCGCTGGCAACGCCGCTGGTGATCACGTTGTTGGTGATTGTCGGCATTATCAGCCTGTGGACGCCGTTCGGCCATGAAGCCATTGCACAGCGCTGGTTCACCCGTCCGAACCTGTTCTGGTTCCTGCCGGTTCCGGTGCTGGTGCTGGTGTGTGCCTGGGGCATTGTGCGGGGCATCAAACGTGAAGCACATTACAGCCCATTCCTGCTGACTTTGCTGCTTGTTTTCCTCGGTTTTTCCGGCCTCGGGATTAGCGTGTGGCCGTATATCATTCCGCCTTCTATCACCATCTGGCAGGCGGCATCTCCCGCGATCAGCCAGGCGTTTATGTTGGTGGGTGGGCTGCTGATTATCCCGGTGATCCTGATGTATACCTTCTGGAGTTACTACGTATTCCGGGGAAAAGTGAAAGCCAACGAAGGATATCATTGATATGTCAGAACACACTGAAGTGAAAGCGCCACTCTGGAAACGGGTGATGTGGCTGGTGATTATTTACGGCGCAAGCGTGCTGGCACTGGGTGTGGTGGCATCGTTGTTTCGTATGATGATGACGGCGGCGGGTATGCGTTCGCATTGATCAATAACCACAATTGAGCGTAGCGGCGCGATAAATTGCGCAATTTCGTGCGCGATGTGAGAAAAAAACGCGCGATGAATCGCGCCGCTACGTGATTTGTGAGTTGTGTTGTTATTCATTGCTGGAGAAAATATTAGCGAACTAAGCAATTAATGCTTTTCCCGTTACGCTTTCTTTACTCTTCCTTACATTCATAATACGTTTTTGTTATATTTATGTGACCGATAACGCAAATTCTGCGTCTCCATTTCCTTTCGATCATCACAGAAAATGCTTAGCCTGACTCTGAAAAAACAGTACATCAACGATTTGGTGGACTGGATTGAAGCGAACCTGACCGACGAACTCAACATCGATCTGATTAGCCTGAAATCCGGTTATTCCAAATGGCACATGCAGCGCATGTTCAAAGAAATGACCGGGCAAACGCTGGCGTCATATACCCGCAAGCGTCGTCTGACCATGTCGGCGATGGCGCTGCGCCTGACACGTATGCCGTTGATTGATATCGCCGTGCGTTTTGGTTTTGATAACCAACAGAATTTCACCCGCGTGTTTAAAAACCATTTCTCGCTGACGCCGGGCGCTTATCGCCGTATCCCGGAACTCCAGTTGAAGGATTTCCACAGCCGCATTCCCACGCAGCATCGCTGGGTTGACGTGCGGCTGGCAGAAAAGCCTGAACTGCGCCTGTGTGGTGAAGTGATTGAATGGGAATGCCGTTTCGGTGAATACATCCACGACCATGGTGACGTCGTGGCGCAGCATGCGCGAGAATTTGTGGCCTTTGCCGGAAAGCATGTGAATAAAGGCTGGCTCGGTTTTCAGTTCAGTCCGGGGGAAGGTTCTGCCGATCAGCAACATATCAGCCTGTTTCAGGCGCTGGAAAGCCAGCATGGCGATGTCCTGCCGAACAATGCAGTCAACTGGACCGGTGAAAGTGGCTTGTATGCCGAAATTGACTGGCAGGGGCCGCCGGAGCAGATCAACGCTTTTACCGCCGATATGTATTACATCCATTTGCCTGCGTTGGGTGTCGCTCGCCGTGAGGGCAAGGATCTGCTGCGTTTGGATCTGCAAAACAGCACCCCAGATTTATTAACCGGCACCTTCTTCATTCCTGTTAGTGCCGGATAATGCATAATTCGTGCGGTGATCTGTGATAAACCGCACGATTTTATAAATTACTTCCCATAAGCGGCGTAAAATTCTCCATCGAAACCTGATCCTCCGCGTAAAACCCTGACGCTGCCGAATCAGGCTGCATAATCACCTGCACTCCTGGTCCATCCGGACCACTAAAGAGAAGAAAAATGATGCGACTTTTATCGTTGTTCCTTGTGACAGCGCTGACCGCGTTTTCGGCCATTGCCGGCGCTCAGCTCTCTGAACCGTTCTCACCGCCAGCCGGTTTGCATCCGCACCAGACCTGCCAGCAGCATGAGATTTCCGGCGATAACCCGTTACCGCAGAACAATGGCGGCATGCTGGAGTGTGGTCACAACGACGCACTGCAAAACTAAGTTTGCAGCGTCTGACGTTCAGCCCGCCGCGCCAGTAAACTGGCACGGATAAACGCCACAATAAACACCAGGGCAAATAACACCACAATGGTGGGCGCAGGTGCGCTATCCAGATAAAACGACAGATACACCCCGCTGAGCGAAACCAGCACCGCCACCGTTACCGCCACCATCAACGCGTGTGAAAAGCGTTGGGTCAGCAGCAGGGCAATTGCCCCCGGTGCAATCAGCAGCGACACCGACAAAATTATCCCTACCGCCTTCATGGTAGCGACAATGGTCAGCGCCACCATACACAGCAGGCCGTAATGCAACCAGCCGGTGCGTAATCCGCTGGCCTGGGCTTGCTGTTGATCGAAGCAGAACAGCAAAAAATCTCGCCATTTCACCGCCATAATCAGCAAAATTACCAGCGCGATGATTGTGGTTTGCACCATGTCGGCAAGGGTAATGCCCAACATGTCGCCAAACAGGATGTGGTCCAGATGGACCTCCGGTTTGGTGGCGATATACAAAATCAGCCCAACCGCGAACATCCCGGAGAAGACGATGCCCATCACCGTATCCTGCTTGATGCGGCTGTTGTCCTTCAGATAACCGCTGGCGACAGCGCAAAATACCCCGGCAACAAAAGCCCCCAACGCCAGTGGCAGGCCGAGTATCCATGCCAGCACAATACCGGGGAACACCGCGTGACTCATGGCATCACCCATCAAGGCCCAGCCTTTCAGCACCAGAAATACCGATAACAACGCGCAGGGAATCGCCACCACCAGCGCAATCAACAGCGCCTGATTCATAAAGGCAAACTGGAAAGGTTCCAGCAGCAGCGTCAACATGGGACATCCTCCTGATGCGCGCGGGCGCGGCGGCGTTGCGCCAGCAACCCCTGTTGCGGAGCAAAGACAAATGCCAGCAAAAACAGCAGCGTTTGCGCCACTACGATGATGCCGCCAGTGGCACCATCAAGGTAATAACTGGCCCAGGCACCGAGGAAACTGGTAACGCTGCCGATAGCGACGGCGATAGCCAGCAGGCGTGGAAAGCGATCGGTCAGTAGCCAGGCGGTGGCCCCTGGCGTGACGACCAGGCAAATCACCAGAAATGCGCCGACGGTTTGCAGTGCTGCCACGGTTGAGAGCGCCAGCAGGGTGAAAAACAGCAGTTTCAGCCGCTGCGGATTCAGGCCGATGGCGCGCGCATGGTTCTCATCAAAAAAGGTCACCAGCAAATCTTTCCATTTGAAAAACAACACACAAATGGAGACTGCGCCAATCAGCGTCAGTTGCAGGATGTCGGCGGGGGCGATGGCGAGAATGTTACCTAAAACAATGGTTTGGATATTCACTGCCGTGGGGTTTAGCGACACCATAAACAACCCGAGGCCAAAGAACGAGGAGAAAATCAGGCCGATAATCGCATCTTCTTTTAAACGGGTGCGTTGATTGAGAAACAACATGCTGCCCGCCGCCAGTCCTCCCGAGAGAAAGGCACCGAGGGCAAACGGCAAACCCAGCATATACGCGCCCGCGACACCGGGCACAATTGAGTGCGATAGCGCATCGCCAATCAGCGACCAGCCTTTCAGCATCAAATAACAGGAGAGAAAGGCGCATAAGCCGCCGACCAGCGCCGACACCCACATGGCGTTCAGCATATATTGGTAGGTGAAAGGTTCCAGTAGCCATTGCATGGTCAGACCCTCTCGCTGCCCGGAGGCAGATGTGACACAAACGGGCGTTCATCATCGGTGATGATGCGGTCTTCCGAGCCGTTCAGCACCACATGGCGCAGCACCCCGCTGAAGGCGCGTTCGAGATTTTCCGCTGTGAAGGTGGTAGCGGTGGGGCCGCTTGCCAGCACCGTGCCTTTCACCATTACCGTGTAATCACAAAACTCAGTGACAGAACCGAGGTTATGGGTTGAGACCAGCATGGTTTTACCCTCGTCACGTAGCTCGCCCAGTAGGCTG
Source organism: Pantoea sp. X-Soil-TKNS-1211 (assembly GCF_059730495.1). Taxonomy (NCBI): domain Bacteria; kingdom Pseudomonadati; phylum Pseudomonadota; class Gammaproteobacteria; order Enterobacterales; family Erwiniaceae; genus Pantoea; species Pantoea sp. X-Soil-TKNS-1211. Next base: position 3,667,666 of record NZ_AP035953.1, on the reverse strand, counting down.
ATGATTTTGGCCTCGGTCTGCACATCCACCCCGGTGAAGGGTTCATCCAGCAGGATGACTTCCCCTTGCTGCGCAATGGCACGCGCCAGAAATACCCGCTTTTTCTGGCCGCCAGACAGCTCGCCAATCTGGCGCTGGCGAAAGGCCAGCATATCAACACGTTCCAGGGCGGCATTGACGATGGCGTGGTCGTGCTCTTTGGCGATACGCAGCATCCCCATGTGGCCGTAGCGTCCCATCATCACCACGTCTTCAACCAGTACCGGAAAAGACCAGTCAACCTCTTCTGCCTGTGGCACATAGGCGACCAGATTGCGCCGCAGCGCCTGGCGCGTAGGCATGCCGAGAATGCGGATTTCCCCCTGTGCCAGGCGCACAAAGCCCATCACCGCCTTAAACAGCGTCGATTTGCCGGAGCCGTTAACCCCGACCAATGCGGCAATCGAGCCGCCCGGTACGCTGAAATTGGCTTCACGCAGCGCGGTATGCCCGTTACGGTAAGTAACGCTGACCCCGGAAGCGGTAATAGCTGGCACCTTTGTCATGGATTACTCCTTCAAACCGTCTTTGATACCCTGCACCAGGGTGCGGGTGGTGACGTTGAGCAGGTCGAGATAGGTCGGCACCGGGCCGTCAGGGCCACTCAGTGAGTCGACATACAACACGCCGCCGTAATGTGCACCGGTTTCGCGTGCCACCTGACGTGCCGCTTTATCTGATACCGTGCTTTCACTGAACACTGCGGGGATCTGATCCGCACGCACGCGGTCAATCACCCGACGTACCTGCTGCGGTGTGCCTTGCGAATCGGCATTGATTGGCCACAGATAGAGTTCTTTCAGCCCCAGGTCGCGTGCCAGATAGGAAAATGCGCCTTCACTCGACACCAGCCAGCGTTTATTTTCTGGCAGCTGTGCCACCTGCTGACGCAACGGTTGCAGCGTATCCGTGATTTTCTGTTTGTAGGCGGCGGCGTTGCGCTGATAGATCGCCGCATTGTCTGGATCGTACTTCACCAGCGCGTCGCGAATATTATCGACATAAATCAGCGCATTATCGGGTGACATCCAGGCGTGAGGATTGGGTTTGCCGTTGTACGGGCCTTCGGTGATGCCCATCGGTGTCACGCCCTGGGTGACTATAACTTCGGGCACATCTTTTAAGTGCTGATAAAAACGGCGGAACCATAATTCGAGATTCATGCCGTTGGCGAGAATCAGCTGCGCACCCTGGGCGCGTTTGATATCACCCGGTGTCGGTTGATATTCATGAATTTCTGCCCCCGGTTTGGTGATCGAACTCACCTCTGCGGCATCCCCGGCGACGTTTTTCGCCATATCAGCAATCACGGTAAAGGTGGTGATTACCTTCAGTTTCTCGCTGGCGTAAGCGCCGGGGTTGAACAGCGTGCTCAGCAGCGTGCCGAGCAGTATTCCTTTCATCATTTTCATCGTCAGTCCCGAAGTGAGTGAAAAGCGATCTGATATAGCAATTGCTATACTTTATAGCAGTTGCTAATCAAATGAGAAAGGTCTGCTGTGTAAAGCTGTGTATGTAGCATCCTGCGCGATAAATCGCGCCGCTACAAAAGAGTGCCCGTTGGTAGCGGCGCGATTTATCGCGCAGGTGGGATACATCCGGAATAGCATTTTTCGGCATTGCGCTTAAGATATATCATAACTATTCTGTCCGGCGTCAGATGAGAATGAGTTTCGCTTTCATATTTGATTCATGCGCGGGCTTCTGACGCCCGATGCGAGGCAAAATAATGGAAAAAAAACCTGAATCGACCAGCGCAGTGCTGGCCCAGACCTACCACTCGATTTCGCTGGCGGCGGCGCGCACCGTTATCTCGGCAGCGCTGGCTACTGCCGCACAGCATGGCTGGCATATCAGCGTGGCGGTGGTGGATCGAGCCGGCGAGTTGGTCAGTCTCGACCGCAGCGATGCGGCGATTGGCATCAGCCCGAGTGTGGCGCAGGGTAAAGCGCGTACTGCTGCGTTATTGCGCGCCCCTTCGAAAGAGTTTGAAAGCTTTATCAACAGCGGCAGCCCCAGCTTTCTCGCTACACCGGGCGTGACGCCGCTGGAAGGTGGCATTCCGCTGTGGCTGCATGGCGAGGTGATCGGTGCGGTTGGCGTGAGTGGTGCGCACGGCGCAAACGATTCGTTGGTGGCGGAACTGGCGGCTGAAGCGCTGGCCGCATTCTAAGGAGCAGGGAATGGCATCATTACAGGGTAAACATCTGGTGGTGATTGGCGGCAGCTCCGGCATCGGCTTGCAGGTGGCGCAACTGGCGGCAGCGCAGGGCGTACAACTGACGATTCTCGGTCGCAACGCTGAACGCCTGGCACAGGCGCAAGCCACACTGACGCAGCAGGGCGCTCAGGTGGCGACGCTGACGGTGGATGCGCACGATCATGACGCACTGCGCAGTGCGTTTAAACAGCTCGACGCGTTCGATCATCTGGTCTCGATGGTCGGCGATGCGATGGGCGGCGGATTTCTCAGCGCCGACATGGCGTTGATTGAGAAAGTGATTTACTCGAAATTCCTCACCAATGTGTTGATTGGCAAACTGGCGGCAGAAAAAGTGCAGGCGGGTGGTTCCCTGACCTTCACCGCCGGAACGGGTGGCCGTGCTCAGGATGCCTGCGCCAGTTATGTTGGCAATCAGGGCATTGTGTCGCTGGCGCAGGGGCTGGCAGTGGAGCTGGCACCCAAAGCACGCGTCAACTGTGTTGCCCCCACCTGGACAGTGACACCGTTCTGGCGGCAGCAGGCAGCGGAGCAGGTGGAACAAATTCGCCAGCACTTTGCGGAGCTAATTCCGCTAGGGCGTACCGCAGAAATTGACGAGCTCGCCAGTACTTATTTGTTCTTAATACAAAATGACTTTATTACCGGACAACAAATCGCGGTGGACGGCGGCATTATGCTCGGCTGATCCTCGCAGGGAGATATAACTTGAGAAAACAGACCTCTTCGGGTAATCCGCGCGCGCCGCGTCGCGTGCGCAATGAACTGCGTTTCCGCCACCTCACTGTGGCGAGCAAAACCCGCATCGCCGGGCAATTTTGGCGTATCGTCTTTACCGGCAGCGATTTGGCCGGTTTTAACTCGCCCTCTTATGATGACCACATCAAAGTGTTCTTCCCGGAACCGGGCAGCGTGTTGGCCTTGCCGACCATGACCGACGAAGGCGTGGTATGGCCAGCTGGAGTGCGTCCGGCCGCGCGTGATTACACCCCGCTGGAGTTCAACGGCGTCGATTCGCTGACCCTCGACTTCTATATTCATGATGGCGGCGTCGCCAGCAGTTGGGCCAACGATGCACAGCCGGGCGACCAGCTGGCGATGGGTGGCCCGCGCGGTTCCTGTGTGGTACCGGTTGATTATGACTGCCAGGTTTATGTCTTTGATGAGACCGGCCTGCCAGCAATCAAACGCCGTCTGGCGGAAGTGGCGGCGCAGGAAGTTCATCTGCTGGCGTTTGTCGATGAAGCCACCGGGCGTGATTATCTGGGCGATCTCGACGGCGTGAATATCAGCTGGCTGGGCAGCGGCACCATGCAGAGTGACAACCTCGGCGCGCTGATTGCTAAGCTGGATAAGATTTCGATCCCCAGCGAGGAATACTTTATCTGGCTGACCGGCGAAGGCGAGGCGGTGAAACTGCTGAGCGATTACTTCACCCAACGCCGTGGTGCGGATACCGATTTTGTCCGCGCCGTCGCCTACTGGCATCAGAAATAACCGACACTTGCCCGTCCAGTTGCCGCCTGTGTTGAATTTTGCCAGGCGGCAGACTACTATCAACCTCCCTTAACCGACCCCTCAGGCAGGCAATGAAACAGCATCGCGATTCTCCCTGGCACGGCGACCACGCCCAGCGTGCATTTTGTGCAGGCGCACGTAAAAAGCGTCGGGAGCGTATGCTTGATGCCAGCGATATCCGCCTGTTAATGCTGCACTTTCTCGCCCAAAGCAATGCTCACGGCTACGAGCTGATCAAATCGGTTGAAGAACTCTCCAAAGGGGAATACTCCCCCAGTCCCGGCATTATCTATCCCAATCTGACTCTGCTGGAAGAAACCGATGCCATTCGCGTGGTGGATGCGCAGGAGTCGCGTAAGGCCTACACGCTGAACGATAGCGGTCGCGCGTTGCTGGCAGAAAACCGTGAAAATGTGGATGCCATCATTGGCCGTTTAACCTCGCTGGCTATTCTGGTGAATAATCGCAGCATTCCGGCGGTGGAGCAGGCGATTCACAATATTAAATTCACGTTAAATCATCGTCTGGCGCAGGAAAATATTTCTGAAGAAGCGTTGGATATTGTGATCGCGGCATTGAATGAAGCTGCGGAAAAAATCGCAAAGAGTTGATCTGAATCATTTTTATCCCGTAATTTGTTGCAACATTGTTTTATTTAAATAAACAAATAAAAACAAACCTGTAGCATAAATATCATCCAAACCAAAAAGGTTTGGGGGATAAATATAAACGGTAGTTTTTCCCGCCATTATTCAGCGCTACTTTCCCCTCATCGCATTCACTCTGAAGCGTTAAGGGAGAAGAATATGTCTGAAACAAAAAAACAACCGGTACATGATCTGCGTTCGGCTATCGCGCTGCTGCAAAGCCTGAAAGGCGAATTCGTCAGTACCGATACTGAAGTCGATCCGCATGCGGAACTCTCCGGCGTGTACCGCTATGTCGGTGCCGGTGGCACCTGTGAACGTCCGACGCGCAAAGGCCCGGCGATGATGTTCAACAAGGTCAAAGGTTTTCCTGATGTACGCGTAGTCACCGGTTTGATGTCTACCCGTGAACGTGTCGGTCATCTGCTGGATTGCGCGCCGGAAAAACTCGGTTTTCTGTTGAAAGATTCCGTCCATCACGCAGTTGCGCCGGTGGTGATCAGCGAAAAACCTCAGTGTCAGGAAGTGGTGCACTACGCAGAAGACCCGAATTTCGATCTGCGTACCCTATTGCCCGCGCCGACTAACACCGAAGAAGATGCCGGTCCTTACTTCACCATGGGGATGTGCTACGCCTCCGACCCGGAAACCCACGAATCGGATATCACCATCCACCGTCTGTGTATCCAGAGCCGTGACGAACTGTCGATGTGGCTGACCCCAGGCCGTCATATTGATGCCTTCCGTGAGAAAGCCGAAAAAGCCGGTAAACCGCTGCCGATCTCCATCAGCATTGGTGTTGACCCGGCAATCGAAATCGCCGCCTGCTTTGAGCCGCCCACTACGCCGCTGGGCTTTAACGAGCTGAGCATTGCCGGTGCATTGCGCGGCAAACCGGTTGAACTGGCACCCTGTGTCAGCATCAACGAAAAAGCCATTGCGCATGCTGAAATCGTGATTGAAGGCGAACTGCTGCCCAATGTGCGGGTGCGTGAAGATCAGAACACCAACACCGGTAAAGCGATGCCGGAATTCCCGGGTTACACCGGCGAAGCGAAAGCCGAGCTGCCGGTCATCAAGGTGAAAGCGGTAACCCATCGTAAACATCCGATTCTGCAAACCACGCTTGGCCCGAGCGGTGAACACGTCAGCATGGCGGGTATCCCGACTGAAGCCAGTATTCTCGATATGCTGGAACGTGCGATGCCGGGCCGTGTGGTGAACGTCAATGCGCACACATCAGGTGGCGGCAAACTGCTGGCGGTGATCCAGTTCAGAAAATCTTCCCCGGTGGATGAAGGTCGTCAACGTCAGGCCGCCCTGATTGCTTTCGCGGCTTTCTCGGAACTGAAGCACGTCATTCTGGTGGATGACGACGTGGATGTGTTCGACACCGATGACATCCTGTGGGCGATGCAGACGCGCTTCCAGGGTGATGTTGATATCGCCACCATCGCCGGGGTGCGTTGCCATCCGCTTGATCCATCGCAGGATCCTGCCTACAGCGCCAGCATTACCCAGCAAGGCATGACCACCAAAACCATCTTTGACTGCACCGTTCCGTGGCATCTGAAAGCCCACTTCGAGCGTTCTAAGTTCAAAAAAGTAGATGTAAAACGTTTCCTTCCCGATTTTGAGTAAGTGAGGTTGTAGTGAGCAGAAGGCGCATTATCGTCGGCATTAGTGGCGCATCCGGTTTTCAGTACGGCATGAAGGCGCTGCAACTGCTGCGCGATCAGGATATTGAGGTGCATCTGGTGGTGACCAAAGGCGCAGAAGTGACGCGTGCCATGGAAACCGCATGGCAGCGGCAGGAAATCACCGATTTGGCAGACGAGGTGCACAGCATCAGCAATCTTGGTGCCTCGATCTCCAGCGGCTCGTTCAAAACCCTCGGCATGCTAATTGCGCCCTGCTCAATGAACTCGCTGGCGTCCATCGCGCATGGTCTGACCGGCAATCTGCTGACCCGTGCAGCGGATGTGATCCTGAAAGAGCGGCGTCGGCTGGTACTGATGGTACGTGAGACGCCGCTCAATCTGGTACACATCCGCAATATGGCAGCAGTAACGGAAATGGGCGGGATCGTTTACCCGCCGGTTCCGGCCTTTTACCAGAAGCCACAATCCGTGGATGAAATGGTACATCACAGCGTATCGCGCGCCCTCGACCTGTTTGATCTCGACGTTGGCAACCTGAAACGCTGGGGTGAAAAACATAATGAAGCCTAAGGAGTAAATTATGGTAGTGGGACCCTTTGTCAACGGCAGTGCCGTGCTGATTGGTGGGCTGGCTGGCGCTTTTCTCGGCACCAAAGTGCCGGAACGCTTACGCGTAGCACTGCCGATGACCTTCGGCCTGTCGTCGATGGGCCTCGGGATTGTGTTGATTGGTAAGATTCACAGTTTACCGGCGGTGATTCTGGCGCTGATTATCGGTGCTGCACTCGGTGAATTGGTGTTTTTGGAAGAGAAAATTGGCCGCCTCGGTAATCTGGCAAAAGGGCTGGTTGGGCGTTTCCAGAGCGAACAAACCGAAACCGGTCTGACGGGTGCGGCCTTTACCGAGAAGTACGTGGCGATTCTGGTGCTGTTCTGTGCCAGCGGCACCGGCATTATCGGGGCGATGACCGAAGGGATGACGCACGATCCCAATATCCTGTTTGTTAAATCAATCATGGATATCTTCACCGCCGCGATTTTTGCTACCTTGTTGGGTTATGCGGTGGCCGTGATTGCGGTGCCGCAGCTAATCATTCAACTGGTGCTGGCGTCAGCCGCAGTGCTGATTATGCCGCATACCACGGCGACCATGATGAGTGACTTTACCGCAGCGGGTGGATTTATCATGTTAGCGGCGGGTTTCCGTATCGCCGGAATTAAATCATTCCCGGTGGCGAATATGCTGCCAGCGTTGGTGCTGGTGATGCCGATCAGCCATCTGTGGACGATGTTTATTCATTAAGTGGTATGTCAGCCGCGGTTGGATCGTGGTCAGCCATGTCGGATCAGGCGCGAGGAGGCGCGGAGCATCATGGATCTCAAACGATTGCATTACTTTTGCACAATAGCGGAACAAGGCTCCATCAGTAAGGCCGCGAAGCTATTGAACATCGCACAACCGCCGCTGGGTAAACGTCTCCAGGAACTGGAAGAGGAAATTGGTTCGCCGCTGTTTACCCGAACCCCACGCCGTATGGTGCTCACAGAGGCCGGAACTTTTCTTTATCGTCAGGCATGCGACATTCTGAGCCGGGTTAATCAACTGAAGCGTCAGACCATCACCATCGCCACACGCAAGCAGCGTCGGGTGAATATCGGTATCTCCTACCTGTATCTGCGCTATTTCAACACCATCCTGATGGATTATTACCGTAATCGCCCCGACTGGGATATTAACGTTATCGTGTCCGATTCCAGCCATCTTGAAGCAATGCTGCTGGATAACACGGTCGATATTGCGTTGATGCAAACCCCCGGCGACCGGCAGGCGTGGTTTGTGCGCGAGCTGGAACCGATCGATACCATTGCGGTGATATCCATGCACTACGCCCCAATGCTGGCAGGCAAAGCTTTGCAGTTCGCCGATCTTAGCGGCATTCCGCTGATTCTGTTGCACCGCATCGGTGGGGAAGGGACCTATGAAGTGCTGCGCAGTAAGCTGTTCAGTAGCCTCGATCAGGTGAATATCAGTATCAAGGTTTCAGAACCGCGTCTGGTGCTGGAGATGATGGAGCAGGGGTTTGATGGCGCGGCATTTTTACCGCGCTCGGAGTTTATCCCCAGCGCGCAGGGCAAATATATGGTGTGCCCGCTGGCAGAACCGTTCGCGATTTACCATCCGGCGATTGTCGCGCTGAGCACCGCGCAGGATCGCTTGCTGTGGCCGCTGGAACATGAAGTGGCGTAGCGGCGCGATTGGGTTCGTTAGCTTTTTTTCTTATCCACATGGCCCAACTCACGCTCCGGGAAGCAATAATCTCGCACTCGCTGCTTTAACGCCGCCGCATCAGGAAAGCCGCCTTCCTGCTTGCGTTCCCAAATCAGGTTGCCATCAATGGTGATCTCAAACACGCCACCCGTGCCGGGCTGCAGTGTCACCGAGGCCAAATCATCCGCAAAGGTATGCAGCAACTCCTGTGCCATCCACGCCGACCGCAACAGCCAGTTACACTGGGTGCAGTAATGAATATTCACTGCGGGTTTCTGTGTCATCGCATCGCTCATCTTAATTAATTGATTAGTATTAAGTTAACTATGGTTAACAAATTGTGCTGTCTAAGATACATCTTAGTGTAAATGCTATTGATAATGATTACCACTTACATTACATTCCTGACGAAATCATTTATAACATAAAAAAAGTCTGTAACTTTTTACGGTTTTATATACAAAACCTGTGGTTTTCTGGCGGCAAGCAAGTGAGCGAATACTAACAATTAACCAGGTATTTCGCGTCTATGTCCTCATTATTTTCGGGGTTAACTCACCAGCGTCTTTTTAAAACGGCGATTCTCGCTTCTGCTATTCATGCCGCGTGTGGCTATGCTGCCAGCTCGGCACTGGCCGTCTCGGCGGATAAAACCACCACGGCTGAACCAGTACTTACCGTCACCGCACCGAAGATCGAGAAACAAGCAGGCAGCAAAAGCACCATCACCGCCGCCGATATGCAGCGTGATGGCGGCAACGACTTCGGTACCATCATGCGCTATGAACCCGGCGTCACCGCCACCGGTGCCAGCGGCGGCTCCTCATCCGGCAAAAGCGGTTTTGACCGCGCAGGCTACACCGGTTACAACATCCGAGGTCTGGAAAGCAACCGTGTAGATATCAACGTCGATGGCGTCTCTCTGCCAGATGCCACCGGTCGTAGCTATGTCAGCCGCGCCGGTTTAGATACCTTTGGTATTGGTCGTGACTATATCGATCCTTACATGTTTGGCCGTGTGGATATCGATAAAGGCGCAACCTCGGTCGAACAGCCGAATACCGCCATCGGTGGGGCGGTATCGTTCCGCAACAAAAGCGCGGATGACTATCTGCATCCGGGTAAAACCACCTATTTCGGCTACCAGAGCGATTATGACTCTTCTAACCGTAGCTGGCACAACGGCATCACCGCCGCTGCTGGCGATCAGGATCTGCGCGGCATCTTCGTGCTGAGCCGTCGCGACGGTCAGGAAACCCAGAACAACAGCGGCACCAAAGATGCTTACCCGGCCAACTGGCACTCCGATGCCCTGCTGGGCAGCGTGATCTGGGAGCCGAACGATGCGCACAAAATTACCGGTACGGCTGATTTCTACCACAAAACCAACCATACCCATTACGACAGCTGGGATACGTCGGGCAACACCGTGTGGGGCACCGCACAGCAGCAGAGCGATACACGCCGCTGGGGTCTGAGCCTGGCCGACGAATACACGCCGTATAACGATTTTATCGACAGCCTGTCCAGCCGCATTTACTGGCAGCACACCGAAGCGCATGACAACACTTACATGCCTTCCAGCGCTACCGCCTATCAAACCGTCTATTCGGACTACAACACCGACAGCTTCGGTTTTGATACGCACATGGCGAAAAATATCGGTCGCCATGAGATCACCGCCGGTCTGAATGGCCAGTTGGAAAAAACCGAACGTCCGTTCCGTCAATCGCCCACGCCAAGCGTCTACAGCGTGATCATGCAGCCGGATGCTGACAGCCGGAGCTACACGCTGGGCGGTTTCGTACAGGATAAGATCAACTTCGACCTTGATAGCCACAACTTCGCCATTGTTCCCGGCGTACGCGTAGCTTATCAGAACACCAAGCCACGCAATCTCTCCAGCCTGACCAGCGGCAGCACCGCACTGAGCGAGTCAGAAGTGGAGGCCCTGTACGGCTCAGGCAACAGCGATACTCAGGTGCTGCCATCGCTGGCACTCCAGTATGACCTGACACCGAACCTGATGACCTACCTGCAATACAAACGTGGTGCGCAGTTCCCGAACGCCAGCCAGCTGTATGGCTCCTGGAACCTCGGCTCCAGCTATGCCGGTAGCGCGCAGTATGCGTTGATTGGTAACCCGGATCTGAAAACCGAAACCAGCAATAACTTTGAATGGGGTCTGAAAGGACAACCGACCGAAGGCGTGACGATGAATACCGCGTTGTACTACAACGCCTACAAAAACTTCATTGCTTACAACCGCTACACCCGTGCTGGTAACCCGGAGAAATTCACCAACGTTCCGAGCAACATTTACACCACCTATCAGGCAGAGAACCGTGACAAAGCCTATATCTATGGTGCTGAGCTGAGCGGGGCGGTGAACTTCGGCACCTGGTTCGAAGACGTACAGGGTCTGAGCGCACGCTTTGCCTTCAGCTATAACGAAGGTAAGTCGAAGTCCAGCTACCTCGGCGACCGTTACGTCGATCTGGAAAGCGTACCACCAATGAAGGCGGTGCTGGGTCTGGCGTGGGATGCTCCGCAGAAAGAGTACGGCGCAGCGGTCACGGCAACCTTCGTGAAGGGTAAAAAAGCTACGGCAACCAACCGCCAGAGCTACACCAACACCGGCACAGCCATTACCGATTCCACCACCGAATACATGCGTGTACCGGGCTATGGCATGGTGGATATGACTGCGTACTGGCAGGTGATGAAGAACGTCAAGCTGAGCGGTGGCGTGTATAACATCACCGACCGTAAATACTGGGATTATCTGAGCAGCCGCGATTTGACCAGCGATACCGCACAAGATCGCAACGATATCGCGCTGGCGGTACAACCCGGACGCACCTTCCAGTTGGGTGTGAACGTCGATTTCTAATAAATCACTTCGCCCTGCGGTAACGCAGGGCATTTTCATGGGAGCATGCGCAATGAACGAACGTTACGAACACTATCTGGCCCTGAAAGGCGAACATCCGAAAAAATACGCCCGCGATCTGGCGGCGTTGATGGGCATTGGCGAAGCGCAGTTGTGTGAAGCGCGCCTCGGCCACGATGTAAAGGCCCTGAAAACCGATTTCCCGGCGCTGCTGGCCGCCCTTGAAGCGGTGGGCGAAACCAAAAGCATCACCCGTAACGAATACGCGGTGCATGAGCAGGTAGGAAAATATGAAAACCTGCACCTCGGCGAACATGCTGGACTGATCCTCAACCCGCGCGCACTGGATCAGCGTCTGTTTCCCCAGCAGTGGCATAGCGCCTTCTTCCTGCAAGAAATGACTGCGCGTGGTGAACGTCAAAGCATCCAGATTTTTGACAGGCACGGTGACGCGGTGCTGAAAATCTATACCACCGACAACACCGACATCGCCGCCTGGGATGCGTTGATTGCCCAATTCACCACCGACGACCACGCCGCACTGGAACTCACACCGGCCAGCGGCCCGCAGCACAGCACCATTGTTGATGCCAGCGCGATTGAAACCGAATGGCGTGCCATGACCGATGTGCACCAATTCTTCGGTTTGCTGAAGCGCCATAACATTTCGCGTCAGCAGGCATTCCGCGCGGTAGCGGACGATCTGGCCTGGCAGGTTAGCAATGACTCACTGGCACAGTTGCTGAATCAGGCGCAGCAAGATGGCAACGAAATCATGATCTTTGTCGGCAACCGTGGCTGCACACAAATCTTCACCGGTGCGGTAGAAAAACTGATGCCGATGGACAACTGGATCAACATCTTCAACCCGGCATTCACGCTACATCTGCTGGCGGATCACATCAGTGAAAGTTGGGTGACGCGTAAGCAGAGCGGCGATGGCTTCGTTACCAGCCTTGAACTGTTCGCCGCTGATGGCACGCAGATCGCGCAACTTTACGGCCAGCGCAGCGAAGGTACGCCGGAGCAGGCGCGCTGGCGTGAACAGCTGGCGTTGCTCACCACCCCAGGAGCTGCCGCATGAAACGTCTGACCCTGTTGTTGCTGACCGCGCTGGCGTTGCCGGCGCTGGCAGAGGAACGCGTGGTTTCCATTGGCGGAGATGTCACGCAAATCGTTTACGCGCTGGATGCCCAGCAGGATCTGGTGGCGCGCGACAGCACCAGCCAGCAGCCTGCCCAGGTGAATAAGCTGCCGAATATCGGTTATATGCGTCAGCTGAATGCGGAAGGCATTCTGGCACTGAAACCGACGCTGGTGCTGAGTAGCGAACTGGCAAAACCGTCGCTGGTGCTGCAACAGGTGGAACAGGCGGGGGTAAAGGTGGTGGAAGTCACCGGCAAAAACAGCATCGACGCAATCCCGGAAAAGATCGCTACCATCGGCAAAGCGCTGCATCGTGAAGAGGCTGCCAAAGCGCTGACCGAGAAAGTGCAGAAGCAACTGGCGCAACTGCCGAGTCAGCCGCTGCCGGTGAAGGTGCTGTTTATCATGGCGCACAGCGGCATGAACACCCTGGCGGCGGGATCGCAGACTGGGGCTGATGGCGCGATTCGCAGCGCCGGTCTGGTGAATGCGATGGCTGCCGTGCCGCATTATCAGCCGCTGTCGCAGGAAGGCGTGGTGGCTGCCGCGCCGGATCTGGTGGTGGTCGGCAAGGATGGACTGCGTACTCTCGGTGGTGAAGAGAAAGTCTGGTCGCTGCCGGGCCTGGCGTTAACGCCAGCCGGGCAGCATCACGCGTTGCTGGTGGTGGATGAGATGGCGCTGCTGAGCTTTGGCCTCGACACGCCGGATGCCATCGTCAGGCTACGTCACGCAGCCGAAGCGGCAAAGCATGACTAGCGTTGCGGTACTGCGCTGGCTCAGCCTGATGTCCATCAGCACGGTGATTTGTATGCTGATGGCCGCCAATTTTGGCGCGATGCCGTTGTCGTTCCGTACCCTGTGGCACGCACCGCTCAGCGATATGGTGTGGCAGATCTGGCTGAATATCCGTCTGCCGCGCGTGTTGCTGGCGGTACTGCTCGGCATGGCGCTGGCGGTGTCCGGTGCGGTGATGCAAGGACTTTTCCGCAACCCGCTGGCCGATCCGGGCTTGCTGGGTATCAGCAGCGGAGCCGGTCTGGCAGTGGCGCTGGCAATTATCGTGCCGGTGGCTCTGCCGCCGATCCTCGCCCTGTGGCTACCCATGTTGGCGGCCTTTGTTGGCAGCCTGGTGGTGACGTTGCTGATCTTCAGCTTTAGCCGTCTGGCCTTGGGCAATCTATCACGTCTGCTGTTGGTGGGCATCGCCATCAATGCGTTGTGCGGGGCGGTGGTGGGGGTGCTGTCGTGGATCAGTAATGATCAACAGCTGCGCCAGCTGGCGCTGTGGGGCATGGGTAGCCTCAGCTCGGCACAGTGGCCGAGTCTGACGGTGTGTACGCTATTGATTTTACCGGCTTTGATCGCTATCCAGACCCGTGCACGTCGTCTTAACCTGCTGCAACTCGGTGAAGAAGATGCGCATTACATGGGGATCGATGTGAAGCGCACCCAGCGTCAGTTGCTGGTACTTAGCGCCTTACTGGTCGGCACGGCGGTCTCGGTGAGTGGAATCATCGGCTTTGTCGGGTTGGTGGTGCCGCATGTGATGCGTTTCTGCCTTGGCAGCGATCATCGCTGGATGTTACCGGGATCGGCGCTGGCAGGGGCGATCCTGTTGCTGCTGGCGGATACCCTGGCGCGTACGGTGGTGATCCCGGCAGAAATGCCGGTAGGTCTGTTAACCAGCCTGATTGGCGGTCCGTGGTTTCTCTGGCTGATCCTGCGCCAGCAGAGGGGGATAAATGAGTGATCGGATGCAGGCACGCGGTCTGCACTTTAGTCACGGCGATCGGGCGCTGATTGATAATGTTTCAGTGACGCTGGAGCCGGGCGAAATGGTGGCGTTGATCGGCCCAAATGGTGCCGGGAAATCCACGTTGCTGCGTCTGCTGACCGGTTTTCTCACACCGGAAGTCGGTGACTGCTGGCTGGGCGATACTCCGTTGGCGAATTGGCCGCGTGAACCATTGGCCCAGCGGCGTGCAGTGATGCGCCAGCAAAACAGCATGACCTTCCCGATGCCAGCTAAAGATGTGGTGGCGATGGGACGTGCTCCCTGGCCGACTGCGGGATCGCAAGCGGTGATTGAGGAAGTTATGCATATCACCGGTAGTCTGGAGCTGGCGCGACGTGATTATCGTTCGCTGTCTGGCGGCGAGCAGCAACGCGTGCAGCTGGCGCGGGTGCTGGCACAGCTGTGGCATGAGGATGGCCCGCGTGGCTGGCTGTTCCTGGATGAGCCTACTTCGGCACTGGATCTGTTCTGGCAGCAGCACAGCCTGCGCCTGCTGCACCGCTTAACGCGCAATGGTCGGTTTAGCGTGTGTACCGTATTGCACGATCTCAATCTGGCGTCGTTATGGTCGGATCGTATTCTGCTGTTACATCAGGGAACGCTGGTGGCAGAGGGGGCACCGCAGGATGTGATGACCGAGCAGACGCTGACGCGATGGTATCAGGCGGAGCTGGATGTGGTGCGGCAGGTGGAACAGGGCAGGCCGCAGATTCAGCTGCGGGCCTGAATAACATTTGCGCGATAAATCGCGCCGCTACGGTTGCATGCGATTTATCGCGCTATTTTGGCTAAATGTTATCGACAATCGACGATCAAACGTCCACGCACCTCACCCGCCAGCAATTGCTCCGCCCCTGCGCGAGCCGCGCTTAGCGGAATCACGCGGGTGAGTTTTTGCAATTGCTCGCCGTCCACCAGTTCCGCCAGGCGTTGCCACGCCTGCTGACGCAGTGGTTGTGGGCACATCACGCTATCCACGCCCGCCAGGATCACGCCGCGCAGAATAAAGGGGGCGACGCTGGTTGGCAGATCCAACCCTTGCGCCATACCGCAGGCGGCCACCACACCATCACGTTTGATGCCCGCCAGCACGTTGCTGAGCGTATGGCTGCCCACGCTATCGATAGCCGCGGCCCAGCGCTCTTTTGCCAGTGGCTTGCCGGGTTGGCTGAGTTCATTGCGGTCAATGACTGACTTAGCACCAAGGGTGGAGATCAGATAGTCGCTGTCACTGGCACGGCCGCTGGAGGCCACCACGTCATAGCCAAGTCGCGCCAGCAGACTGACGGCGAAGCTGCCGACACCACCGCTGGCACCAGTAACCAGCACCGGACCGTGCTGCGGCGTAATCCCTTGTTTTTCAAGTGTTAGCACGCACAGCATGGCGGTAAACCCGGCTGTACCGATCGCCATGGTTTGCAGTGGGCTGAGTGCGGAAGGTACTTTGACCAGCCAGTCACCAGAGACACTGGCCTTCTGCGCCAGTCCACCCCAATATTTCTCGCCGACACCCCAGCCGGTCAGCAGCGCGACATCATCCAGCTGCCATTGTGGATGGCGACTATTGATCACCCGACCTACAAAATCGATGCCGGGTACCATCGGGAACTGGCGTACGATCGGGCCTTTATTGCAGATGGCGAGGGCGTCTTTGTAGTTAAGGGTGGAATAGCTAACTTCGAGCGTGACATCCTGATCTGGTAGTTGTTTTTCTTCCAGATCTTTCAGGGTGGTACGGTATCCCTGTTCGTCATTATCAATGACCAGTGCCTTAAACATGCAGCCTCCGGCTGGTTGAGGAAAGTGGGGTTATGGTACTCCCACAACCTAAAGGCTGCCAGTGGGGTAGCGGCGCGAATGACCTTAATCCCGCGCCTTATCTACCGCATCCCTGAAACGATACCAGCCGGTTACCAGCGGTAAAAACCACGGCTTCCCACCGTACAGCGGGATCGGTTTAAAGGTGTTGCGCTCAAACGACAGCGGACGCGGTTCGGTGCCGAGCAACTTCTGTGCGGCGCGATAACCCAGCCAGCTCATCAGCGCCACGCCATTACCGTTACAGCCCACGGCAAAACGCGCGTTATCCATCTCTCCGGCATAGGCAGTTTTATCCCACGTCATGCCCACATAACCGCTCCAGGCATGGCTGATGCGATAGGGGGCCAGTTCCGGCCAGATCGCCAGCATACGTTGGCGAATGCGGATCGCAGCGGTTTTATCATCGCAATCCATAATGCCGGGACGCGATCCAAACAGCAGGCGGGTGCCGTCTGGCGACGGACGGGTGTAGATCAGATCGCGGCGGCTATCGGTGATCATCCGGCCACCGGGGATCAGCTTCGCCATCAACTCGGGCGGCAGCGACTCGGTGGCGATTTGGTAACTTTTCACCGGCACAATACGTTTTGCCAGATTGGGTGACGCTTGCGCATCGGTGTAGCCATTGGTGAGGAAAATCACCTGACGCGCGCGCAACGTGCCGCGTTCGGTGTAAATCACCTTGCTGCCACCTTCCGCTTCCACGCCGGTCACACGGGCATGGGAAAACAGTTGCGCTCCCAGCTTACGTGCCAGTTCGCGTAATGCACGGTTGTATTTGCCTGGATGCACACCGCCGTACTCATCCACCAGAATGCCGCCGTGATAGAAATCGGAACCGATGATCGGTGCCTGAGTGGCACGCTCGATCTTATGCACCGTGACGCCGGTAACGCGATGCAGGATATCGCCCATCTGATATAAACCGGCAAGTTGCTTTTGCGTGTGTGCGCCAAAATAGCGGCCGCCAATAAACAGATCCGCGTCCAGTTGCTCCTCGCGCACCAGATCCTGAATAAAGGCAAAGGAGGCAATGGAGTCAGCGATCATGCGCTGGAACAGCTCCGGTGGGATGCCTTTAATTGCACCGCCCACCACCAGTTTCTGTCCGCTGCTGATCATGCCACCAGTGCGGGTGCTGCCGCCGCTGCCCAGCTCGTTAGCCTCCAGTACCACCACTTTTTTGCCGTGCCGTGCCAGCTCGATCGCCGCATTCAGCCCGGCAAAGCCGGAACCCACGATCACGATCTCGGTTTCCGCCGGGAGCGGATCGCGACAGGTTTCCGGCGGCGCGGCTTCCCACCAGTACGGGGTGGTTTTGAAATCTTCAGTAAAAATTGCCTGATCAGACATGATGTCTCTCAACTCCGTTACAACACCTGGCCGAGGAACTCGCGCGTGCGCGCATCCTGCGGATCGTCAAAGAGCTGCGCCGGGGGCGCCATCTCCACAATTTTGCCTTGGTCGGTAAAGCACACCCGGTGCGATACCTCGCGCGCAAAGCGCATCTCATGGGTCACCAACAGGCAGGTCAGACCGTCATCCACCAGTTCACGAATGGTATTCAACACCTCTTTCACCGTTTCCGGGTCCAGTGCGGCGGTAACTTCATCAAACAGGATGATTTCTGGCTGCATCGCCAGCGCTCGGGCAATGGCGACGCGTTGCTGCTGACCGCCAGATAGCTCGCCGGGATAACGTGCCTCTTTACCTTCCAGCCGCACTTTTTTCAGCAGACGCAGCGCGCGCTCGTGCACCGCTTCGCGTTGATGCTTGAGTACCTGCATCGGCGCCATCATCACGTTGTCGAGCACCGTGCGATGCGGGAACAGGTTGTATTGCTGGAACACCATCGCCACCTGATGGCGCAGTGGGCGCATCGCTTTTTCGCTTTCAATCTCATGCACGCGGTGCTCGCCGACGCGGATAAAGCCATCGTCGATCGGCAGCAGGCCATTGATGCAGCGCAGAATGGTGGATTTACCCGAGCCTGAAGGCCCGATAATGCACACCGCTTCGCCTTTGGTGAC
This sequence comes from Pantoea sp. X-Soil-TKNS-1211, assembly GCF_059730495.1. Taxonomy (NCBI): domain Bacteria; kingdom Pseudomonadati; phylum Pseudomonadota; class Gammaproteobacteria; order Enterobacterales; family Erwiniaceae; genus Pantoea; species Pantoea sp. X-Soil-TKNS-1211. The sequence goes on along the minus strand of NZ_AP035953.1, from coordinate 3,649,623 downwards.
TTCCAGCGAAATGCCTTTTAACACCTCGGTGTTACCGAAGGATTTGTGAATATTGTCCAGCTCGATCAGGGACGGAGTGCGAGCGATCATATGGCATCCCCTTTGGTATGGTTTTCCAGCCGACGCGCCAGCAGGGCAATCGGATAGCAATAACAGAAGAACATCAGCAGCACGGTGACGTAGAAATAGACCAGTGAGCCTTCGCTTTCGGTTGCCAGCGTGGTGCGCAGCAGCGTGACCACTTCCTGTACGCCGGTTACGGTCGCCAGCGCGGTAGAGATGGCCAGCAGCGCATACAGGTTCATCCAGCCGGGAATAATGCGGCGCAGCGCCTGCGGCAGGATCACGATGCGATAGATTTGCCACGGGCTGTAGCCCAACGAACGGGCCGATTCCCACTGACCGCTATGCACCGAGTTCACTGCGCCGCGAATCACTTCGGCGAAGTTGGCGGCCGTCGGCAGGCTCAGGCCGACAATCGCTTTAAACAGCGGCGACAGCGTGAACTGTAAGCCCAGCAACTCCACGCGATAGGGCAGCAGATACAGCATCGAGAACAGCAGCACCAGCCACGGGGCGTTACGCAGGAAGTTCATTACGGCGCGTGCCGGTATGCTCAGCCAGCGGCGCTTCGCCATCATCAGCAAACCGAGAAACAGCCCAAGCACCGTGGCAATCGCCATGCTGGCAATACCGATAAAGATGTTGAGGATAAAACCGCCGTTGAGCGGCCAGCCGTGCATCGAACCGGTGAGCAGCAGCGGCAGTTTTTCCCACACCTGACGCCACTCGCCGCCGCGGTCGGTCACCATGCTGAACAGCAGGATCAACAAGCCAATAAACAGAAAGGCGTGGCGTGTCTGCTTTTTACGTTTCAGATAGAGAATATCGCTCATGGATCAGGCTCCATAACCAGGATACGCGAGGGCGCGTTGCACCCAGCCAATCAGCCACACCACCAGGCTTACCAGCACCACATAGATCACCAGGATCAGCAGCATCACTTCCAGCGTGCGGAAAGTGTCGTTGTAGATCTGTCCGGCGGCATACATCAGTTCCGGGACGGTGATCACTGACGCCTGTGAGGTGGTTTTGAACAGGTTGGTCAGCACATTGGTGAGCGGTGGCAGGCAGATGCGCGCGGCGATCGGCACCTGCACATGACGGAACAATCCCCAGCGCGTGTAGCCGAGCGAGCGCGCCGCTTCCAGCGTGGCTTTCGGCACTGCATCGAAGCCAGAACGAAAGGCTTCGATACACAGCGCGCCACCGAACAGGCTGAGCGATACGGTGGCCGACATAAAGGCGCTAATCAGCGGCACCTCCAGGCCGGTCACCGGATCTTCACTGGTAAAACCAATCTGCGTCAGCGTGAAGTAGAAGAACAACATTTGCAGCAGAGGCGGCGTGTTGCGAAACAGCTCGACGAACAGCTCGATACTGGCATCCAGCCACGCGAGACGGAGCGTCAGGCAGAAAGCACCCAACAGGCCGATAACAATGGCGAACGCCGAAGAGAGCGCTGCCAGTTCCAGCGTTTGCAACACGCCCTGTAGCAGCCATTGCTGATACGTGGGGTCGAGCAGCCAGGAGAAATCGAGTCCGAACATATTTCGCTCCTGACGGCTTACTTAGCCGCTGCGCGCGCCGCTTCCGCACGTTTGGCGATATACGGCGATGCTGGCATAGAAAACTCTTTTTCCCAGCCAATCAGCTTGTCTTCGCCCTCAGCTTTCACAATGGCTTTATCGACGGCGGCGCGGAAGGCATCATCACCTTTACGCAGTCCACCGGCCATCGGTAGGTATTCATAGGGTTTCACCGCGATTTTGTAATCGCTCCAACCCGGTTCTTTCAGCTTGTTTTGCAGCGACATATCATCAAATACCATCGCCACACAGCGGTTGTCCTGCAACGCACGATACGCTTCCGGCAACGCGGTGAAGTTCACCAGTTGCAGGCCATATTTTTCAGTCACGGTTTTGTTGAAGTAAGAACCCTGGATGCCACAGATTTTCTGGCCTTTCAGTTGCTCCCACTGGGTAAATTTCACCGCTTTGCGCGCCAGAATCGATGGGCCAGCGGCGGAAACGTACTCATCGGTAAAATCGATCTGTTTGGCGCGATCCGGCGTGACGCCAAGGGTTGCCATGATGAGGTCGATTTGCCCGGAATTGAGGAATTGCATGCGGTTGGAGGCGTTCACCGGCACCAGCTTGATTTTGTCTGGTGAGCCGAGCAGCTCGTTGGCGATATAACGCGCCAGGCTGATCTCAAAGCCGACGGTGTTGCCGTTGTTGTCCATGTAGCCGTAAGGCGGGTAGTCATTCTTCACCCCGACCGTTAATACGCCGCGGGCCTTGATGTCGGACAGGGTGTCCGCGTGAGTAATTACCGGGGCAGCCAACAGCAACATCGAGGCCGCCAGAATACGCATGCGATGGTTTTTCATAGATATTTCCTCTGTCGGGGTGAATCTGCAGGTGTTGTAAATTTTGTTCTGTGAGCGACTTTTTTTGTTGAAACGCGTTGCTCACTTGTCAACCGAATATGAAATCTGCTAGAAAATTAGTCAACAAAAAACCATATATTGAAATCTTATGATTTAAAGTTTCACAATGTGGAACTTTAGCGGTGAGGCCGATGAGCGAAAATTCGGGGAAAAATGGGGTACAACTACTGGATCGTGCGGTGATATTGCTCGATTTGGTGGCAGATGCGGGTAGTGAAGGGGCGACGTTGAAAACGCTGTGTGATCTTTCCGGCCTCAACAAAGTCACCTGCCATCGCATTCTCAATTCGCTGGTGGAACATCAGCTGTTGCAGAAGGTACAAAGCGACAAATGTTACCGACTGGGTACCAAGCTGCTGGTGTTTGGTGCCAAAGCCGCGCGCGGACCTGGCCTGCGCCGTCAGTTCCAGCCTGCGCTGGAGCGGTTACGGCAGCAGACCGGTGAAACGGCGATGCTGATGGCGCGCGATCGTGATGATTCGGTGTGTATCGACCGTTATGACAGTGAATATCAGATGCAAACGCTGACCGGTTCGGTGGGCGGCGCGGTGCCGCTGGGTCTCGGGCCGGGCAGCCTGGCGATCCTCGCGTTTCTGGAGGAGGAGCAGCAGCAGGCGATTCTGGCGCGTAACCGGGCACGTCTCGACAGCTGGCCGCAACTGACGCCGCAAGCCTTGCAGCTCAAGCTGGAGCAGACGAGACAGCAGGGTTTTGCCATCGATCCTGGGGAATTGATTCCGGGGATCGCCGGGATCGCAGTGCCGATCCTGGTGTCCGGTGCGGGTGTGGTGGGGTCGCTGGGGCTGACCTTTCTTTCACCACGGCTGAATTCTGAAGTGCAGCAACGTTATGTGGCGTTGTTGAAAGAAGAAGTGGCGGCGATTGCGCCGTTGATCAGCCCGCTGGATACGCGGTTGCGGGCATCGTTGTAAAAACGCGCGATAAATTCTGCACATTCGGTAGCGGCGCGATTTATCGCGCAAAAAATTTTACAGGGGAGAGCCATGAGCAAATCAACACGTAAAGTCGCGTTAATCAGTGGGGCCAGCCGCGGTATCGGGGCGGCGATTGCCGCCAATCTGCTGGCAAACGGTTGGGCGGTGAGCCTCGGCTGCCGTTCACCCGAGGATGTAGTCATCAGTGACGGCGAAAACCAGCTGGTGTGCCGCTTTGATGCCTTCGATGCGGCCACTGAACAAGCGTGGGTGGATGCCACGATGGCGAAATTCGGTCGTATCGATGCGGTGGTGCATAACGCCGGCATGATGCTGCCGTTGTCGATCCTGGAAGCCACTGACGACGAGTTCGATCGCACCTTTGACGTCAACGTCAAATCGCCGATGCGCCTGAGTCGCCTGACGTGGCCTCATTTGCAGGCCAGCGGGGCCGGGCGCATCGTGATGTTGGTATCACTCTCCGGTAAACGCGTCAAAGCGGAACGTTCCAGCCTGTACGCCATGAGCAAATATGCGGCGCTGGCGCTGGCCCACGGGCTGCGCAAAATCGGTGATGCCGATGGCATTCGCTGCACCGCCATCTGCCCTGGTTTTGTCGCCACCGATATGGGCACGGCGCTGACTGAAGTGCCCGCTGAAAAAATGACCCAGCCGGAAGATCTGGCGCACCTGATCCGTACGGTGCTGGAATTACCCACCACCACCAGCATCGCCGAAATTCCGGTGAACTGGACGGTAGAAGATAACTATTGATGCCCTTTTACCTGACGAGGAAATAATCATGGGCCCCAGCGTTGATGCAGTTCCCTCTTCGGAAACGTTTCCGACGAGCGCCGATGTGGTGGTGATTGGTGGTGGGATTATCGGCGTGGCGACCGCGTTGTCGCTGGTGCAGCGCGGTATCAGCACCGTGCTGCTGGAGAAGGGCACGGTAGCGGCGGAGCAGTCGAGCCGCAACTGGGGCTGGTGTCGCCGCACCGGGCGCGATTTGCGCGAGCTACCGTTGATCAACCTCAGCATGCAGCTGTGGGAAGGAATGAATGCGCATTTAAACCGCGAAACGGGTTTTCGTCGCAACGGCATCGTTTACGCCTCACGCACCGAGCAGCAGCGCGAGCGGCATCAGCGCTGGGTCAATGAAGCGCAACACTACGGCATTCACAGCGAGATGTTGACGCCGCAACAGTTGAGTCAGCATCTGCCACAGCTACAGGGCAGCTATCCCGGTGGGTTATATACCGCGCTGGATGGACGCGCCGAGCCGCAAAAAGCGGCTCCGGCTATGGTGGCGGCAGCGATGGAGCAGGGGCTGAATCTGCAACAACATTGCGCGGTACGCACCATCGAACGTACCAATGGCCGAGTGAGTGAAGTGGTCACTGAGCACGGCGCGATCCGTTGTCAGCAGGTGGTGGTGGCGGGTGGTGCCTGGTCACGTCTGTTGTTACAAGGGGTGGGCGTGACGCTGCCGCAGCTGAAGGTGTTGTCGACCGTGTTACGTACGCGTCCGGTGGATTTCGATCCCGGCGTATGCGCCAGCTTCGGTAGCGTCGCGTTGCGTAAACGGCTGGATGGTGGCCTGACGGTGGCCAGTTCGGCGACCAATACCGCCGATATCACGCTGGATTCGTTACGTTTTAGCCCGCGCTTTATGCCCGCATTTTGGGTGGAGCGTAAATCGTTGCAGCTGCGTCTTGGCAAGCGTTTTGTCGATGAGGCATTGCGCTGGAAGCCCGGTCAGGCGGATAAACGATCGATCTATGAAGTGCTGCGCGTGCTCGATCCGCTGATTAATCCCTTGATCGTGCAGCGCATGCGCCACAGCCTGGCAGAGTTGCTGCCGCCGTTGCGCGATCTGCCGGTGGCGCAGTGCTGGGGCGGGCTGATCGACACTATGCCGGATGCCATTCCGGTGATCTCCGGGATTGATCAGGTGGCCGGATTGTATCTGGCAACCGGCTTTTCCGGGCATGGATTTGGCATCGCGCCAGGCGCTGGTCAGTTGATGGCAGATTTGGTGCTGAACAGCACGCCATCAGTGGATGCCCATCCGTTCCGCTTCAGCCGTTTTAGCGATGGCGAGAAGATTCGCGCGCAGCATTGGTTGTAATGCTTTGTTATCAATATCCGCACCTTGCATAATTTTGCATAAGGTGCGGATAATTAAGCATTTTTAATTTTGTTAAATAATGAAAGTCTTTTTTTATCAAAGTCTTACGTATATATAAAAATTGCGGCTAACGGGTTGTTACGACAAAAAAAAGATGACATTATTGCGCCCCTGATGGTTATCAACCCCCTTTATTACTGAGGACGCCGCCATGGTCGGTACAATGCGCATCTGCACTTGTTCCCGTACGCTTCGCCGCAAGCGTTCCTCCGTCATCTGTTGTTCGTATTTCTCGCTCACCATGCGGTGAGGCCAGCTTCGCGCTCGCTGTTGGACATGAGTAAAGACAGACGCGATCTGACTTTACTGATGTCTATCGGTTGCGGCTGTGACCCACGTTTGCACCCATCCGTCTGACGTTATTCGCCGGGGAATCTTCCTCATTGCTGTGCCACTGGCACCCACTCATCCTTGACCTCTGGGGATTTGTGTTATGACACCACTAAAAATTGCTGCCAGCGCTGCTGTAGCGCCGAACCTGAGCCTGAACACCATGCGCGACGTGGTGACGCTGGACAATACTGACTTTACCGACGTAGCGGCTGTTGTCGTCTCTTTGGCGGATACGCGCAGTGGCGTGCTGGCGCTGTTGCGCCAGACCGGCTTCAACCTGCCGGTATTCGTTGCCAATGCCTTTGACGAAGAGGTGTTGCAACTGCCGGGCGTGGTTGCTGAAATCAACGGCGCGCCGGAGGAGTGGGACGCGTTAGAAGAAGCGGCACAGGCTTATGAAGCTGAGCTACTGCCACCGTTCTTTGACACTCTGACGCGCTATGTCGATATGCAGAACAGCACCTTTGCCTGTCCGGGGCATCAGGGCGGAGCCTTCTTCAAAAAGCATCCCGCCGGTCGTCAGTTCTATGAATTCTATGGCGAAAACGTCTTCCGTTCCGATATGTGCAACGCGGATGTCAAACTGGGTGATTTGCTGATCCACGAAGGCTCCGCCAAAGATGCGCAGAAGTATGCGGCGAAAGTCTTCAACGCCGACAAAACCTATTTCGTGCTGAACGGCACCTCAAGCGCCAACAAAGTGGTGACCAACGCGCTGCTGACGCGCGGCGATCTGGTGCTGTTCGACCGCAACAACCATAAATCCAACCATCATGGTGCGCTGATTCAGGCCGGCGCTACGCCGGTATATCTCGAAGCGGCGCGCAACCCGTTCGGTTTTATTGGCGGTATTGATGCGCACTGCTTTGACGAAACGTACCTGCGCGAGCAGGTGAAGAAAGTCGCACCGAAGCGTGCCAAAGAGCAGCGTCCGTTCCGTCTGGCGATCATCCAGCTCGGCACCTACGATGGCACGGTGTACAACGCACGTCAGGTGGTGGATCGCATCGGCCATCTGTGTGACTACATCCTGTTTGATTCTGCCTGGCTGGGCTACGAGCAATTTATTCCGTTGATGGAAGGCTGCTCGCCGTTGACGCTGGAGCTGAACGAGAACGATCCGGGAATTTTCGTCACTCAGTCGGTGCATAAGCAACTGGCCGGTTTCTCGCAGACCTCGCAAATTCACAAGAAAGATAACCATCTGCGTGGACAGAAACGCTTTTGCCCGCACAAGCGCCTGAACAACGCCTTTATGCTGCATGCCTCGACCAGCCCGTTCTATCCGTTATTCGCCGCGCTGGATATCAACGCGCGCATGCATCAGGGTGAGGCGGGCCGCAGCATGTGGCACGAGTGCGTCACATTGGGCATTGATGCGCGTAAAGCGATCCTGGAACGCTGCGAGATGATCCAGCCGTTCCTGCCGGAGCAGGTGTACGGTAAACCGTGGCAGGCAGCGGAAACCGAGACGATTGCCGCCGATCCGGCGTACTTCAGCTTCGAACCTGGGGCGAAATGGCATGGTTTTGCCGGTTATGCCAGCGAGCAATATCTGGTGGACCCCTGCAAACTGCTGCTGACCACGCCAGGCATTGATGCGGCCAGCGGGGAATACACCGCGTTCGGTATTCCGGCGACCATTCTGGCTAACTATCTACGCGAAAACGGTATCGTGCCGGAGAAATGCGACCTCAACTCAATCCTGTTCCTGCTGACGCCTGCGGAAAGTGCTGAGAAGATGGCGCATCTGGTGGCGATGCTGGAGCAGTTCGAGCAGCACGTGAAAGAAGATGCGCTGCTGGCGGAGGTGCTGCCGAGTGTGTATCGCAAAAATATGGCGCGTTATCAGGGCTATACTCTGCGTCGCCTGTGCCAGGAAATGCATGATTTATACGTCAGCTATGGCGTGAAAGATCTGCAAAAAGCCATGTTCCGTGCAGACTGCTTCCCGCCGGTCAAGGTCAACCCGCAGGATGCGCATCAGGCGTATATTCGCGGCGATGTTGAGCTGGTGCCGATTGCCAAAGCGGAAGGGCGTATCGCCGCTGAAGGTGCGTTGCCTTATCCACCGGGCGTGCTATGCGTGGTGCCAGGAGAAGTATGGGGCGGGGCGGTACAGCGCTATTTCCTCGCACTGGAAGAGGGGATCAACCTGCTGCCGGGCTTCTCACCGGAGTTGCAGGGGGTATACACCGAAGAGGATGACAGCGGACGTAAGCATTTAGTGGCGAATATGATGATTTAATCGCCGGGAGCGGCCTGAGGGCCGCTCCTCTGCTGTTAATACCGGTGATAACTGCGCTGAGCGCTGTTCACTTTGTACAGATAACGACGTGATTCTGCTGATGGATGGTTGGTGGTCAGCGTCTGATAGACCTGGCTCGGCGACATACTGTTAATCATGGAAAACGCGCGATCTTTATCGCTGGAGAACACGCGCAACACGCTGCCCGCGCCGCCGTTATAGGCAGTAATCACCGCATAACGCCGTGATACCGGATCCTGGATCCCGCCCAGATAGGTGTTCTGCAACAACGACAAATAGGCCGTACCGGCATCGATGTTGTTTTCCGGATCAAGCAGATAACTGCGGCTTGGTTTGCCCCATTTACCCTTCATGCGGAACACATCAACCCCTGCGGTATGCTGCACCACCTGCATCAGCCCCAGCGCATCCGAGTTGCTCACTGCATAGGGGTTGAAGCTCGATTCGGTCTGCATAATCGCCAGAATCAACGACGCATCCACGCCATATTCTTCAGCGGCTTTGCGCACCATTGGCAAGTATTTATGCGCACGTTTGTCGAGATGGTTGGGCACCATTGGAATGGTTACAGACCAGATAACATGCAGGCCCGAGGTGCGTTTCTGTAGTTTATTCTGAATCAGATAGTCAGCAAAGCTGCCAGCACGGCCCTGCCAGCGAATCGCCTGACCGGTGTTGTCCAGCACCTGGCCGTACAACATCGGCTCTTTACTGATTTGAATATCGTTGGCATCTGAATAGAGATCGACATTACCCGGTTCGTCACCCATCAACAGCGTGGTGATGATTGCCTGGCGCAGGCTCGCCATCGGATCAGTGCCGGAAATGGTTTCAATGGTAATGCTGCCGCTATCAAAGTTGATATGGCTACGGGTGTAATAGTTGTCGCTATATTTGACGTAATCTTTTGGGCCAGCGATCAGAACTTCATTGATTCCCCAGATATTTTCAATGTTATGGGCAAACTGACCCATCAGAATGTCGAAACCGTTGGTGTCCTTAACCCACTCTTCGTGATATTGCCCTTGTTTGTGTCCGGAGCAGGAAACCAACAACGGTGCGATTGCCAGCAGGGCGATCAATTTTTTATTCATTGTTAATGCAAGCCTGACCTGAAAAGGGCCTCAAGGTGAGGCCCAGAAAGTTTATTTTTCCGGCGGTGTGTAACCTTCAATGTGCACATCTTTGCCTTCAAACAGGAAATTCACCATCTCCTGCTCCAGCACTTTGCGATCGCCTGGATTCATCATGTTGAGCTTTTTCTCGTTGATCAGCATGGTCTGCTTGGACATCCATTGCTGCCAGGCTTCTTTGGAGATTTCGTTGTAGATGCGCTTACCCAGCTCGCCAGGATAAAGCTGAAAGTCCTGACCTTCAGCGTCGCGTTGCAGATAAGTACAAAAAATGGTGCGGCTCATTACTCTTCCTCTTCGGTCACTCGCGTATGCAGTGCCAGTTGCTGGGGATGTCGCAGTTCATGCAACAGGCGCTCGACCGGCGCAGCCAGACCCACTGACGGTGGTTGCGCTAAGTTATACCAGAGACCGCCTGCTTCATCCATCAGCGACCCGGACGAAGGCCATGCCAGCCACATAGGCACAATATCCAGATGGAAATGGCTGAAAGTGTGGCGGAAGGCGGTGAGCTGCTGTGGTCGGGCGTGAATGCCACGCTCTGCCAGCCAGTCGATCATCGCTTGCTCGGTGGTGAATTGCGGGAAGCAGAACAGGCCACCCCACAGGCCCACTGGTGGACGTTGCTCCAGCCAGACATCATCACCGTGCTGCATCATCAGAAACCAGCCACTGCGTTCGGGCAGCGTCTGCTTGGGTTTTTTGCCGGGATAACTGGCCCAACTGGTGTTGGCATAGGCGACGCAGCCGCTGCTGAGCGGGCAAATCTCACACTTCGGACGTGAGCGGGTACACACTAACGCACCGAGATCCATCATTGCCTGATTAAACTGGCTGACGCCCAGCGCCGGTGTGACTTCTTCGCTAATTTGCCACAGACGTTTCTCCACCTCTTTTTTCCCCGGCCAGCCAGCCACGGCGTAGCAGCGTGCCAGCACGCGTTTGACATTGCCGTCGAGGATGGGAAAGTGCAGGCCCAGCGACAGTGATAAAATGGCCCCCGCAGTGGAACGACCAACACCGGGTAACGCGGCCACATCATCGAAGTTACGCGGGAACTCACCGCTGTGCTTATCCACCACCTGTTTTGCCGCTTTGTGCAGGTTACGCGCACGGGCGTAATAACCGAGACCGGTCCACAGATGCAGGACTTCATCCAGTGGCGCAGCCGCCAGGTCAGCAACCGTGGGGAAGCGCGCCATAAAGCGTTCAAAATAGGGAATGACGGTGGCAACCTGGGTCTGCTGCAACATCACTTCAGAGAGCCATACTTTATACGGCGTTTTCTCCTGCTGCCAGGGCAGGGTTTTGCGACCAAAGCGCTGATACCAGTCCAGCACCTGTTGCGCGAACTGCGGCGCTTGCATCATAAGAAGGAAATTTTCCGTGGTTACTCTACACTCAGGCAGGAATTCCAGCATACAGACATCAGGGTGTAAACCGGAAGTTTGCAAAGGCTTGCTTCTGCTATTGAACTTTGCATAATGCGCGTTTCCCTGAACACGCTAATCAACAGGCTTTGACATGATTAATGACGTCATCACCCCAGAATTTGATGAGAACGGGCGGCCATTACGCCGTATCCGCAGTTTTGTGCGCCGCCAGGGGCGCTTAACCAAGGGACAGCAGTTGGCGCTCGATCAATACTGGCCGGAGATGGGCGTCGAGTATCAGCCGGAACCGCTGGATTTGACGGCGCTGTTCGGTCGCGATGCGCCGCTGGTACTGGAGATTGGTTTTGGTATGGGGGCGTCGTTAGTGACGATGGCGAAAAATAACCCACATCAGAACTTTCTCGGCATTGAAGTGCATGCGCCGGGAGTGGGGGCTTGCCTCGGTTCGGCAAAAGAAGCGGGCGTGGAAAACCTGCGCGTGATGTGCCATGACGCTATCGAAGTGCTGGAGAAGATGATCCCGGATAATTCGCTGCGTATGGTACAGCTGTTCTTCCCGGACCCGTGGCATAAAGTGCGTCATAACAAACGTCGCATTGTGCAGGTGCCGTTTGCCGAGCTGGTCATGCGTAAGCTGAAGCTGGGCGGCGTCTTCCATATGGCGACTGACTGGGAGGCCTATGCGAAGCACATGCTGGAAGTGCTGAGCAGTATTGATGGTTATCACAATCAGTCAACCAGCCATGATTACGTGCCGCGTCCGGAAACGCGTCCGTTAACTAAATTTGAGCAACGCGGGCAGCGATTGGGCCACGGTGTTTGGGATCTGATGTTTGAGAGGGTGAAATAATGGCTACACAGCGCAGTCGTCGTTTACGTAAAAAATTGCACATTGATGAGTTTCAGGAACTGGGTTTCTCTGTTGCCTGGCGTTTTGCCGAGGGCACCAGCGAGGAACAGATTGACAGCACCCTGGATGCGTTCATCAACGAGGTGATCGATCCGAATGGTCTGGCCTACGATGGCAGCGGCTACCTGGTATGGGAAGGGCTGGTATGCCTGCAACAGACCGGAAAATGCACCGATGAACATCGCGAGCTGGTTCGCAAATGGTTACAGGATCGTCAGCTGACGGACGTGCAGGTGACTGAACTCTTTGATGTTTGGTGGGACTAAGAATCTTGTAAACGGTACTTATCGGTTCATCCCGTAGCGGCGCGATAAATTGCGCCGCTATGATCGATATATGGATGCAGGAGATTTCATGGTTCGTAAAGCGCTTCTCGCCGCGTTATTGCTGGCGGCGACTCAGGCTCAGGCTGCTTATGAATGCAGCGTTAAGCCACAAGATGATGTGATTATTAAGCCGCAGAGCGTGCAGGTGGTGGGAGAGAACGGCAACCTCGAAATCTCGCCGCAGGGTGATGTGCAGTTCAATGGTCAGAAAGTAAGCGTTGATAATGCCACACGCCAGAAAGCGATCGACTATCAAAACGCACTGCGCCGTGATTTACCCTGGATCGATCAGGGGGCGACTTCCCGCCTGGAGCGCAGTCGTGTAGCCCTGGACCAGGTGATTGTTGAAAAACTGGGGCCAAACAGCAACGTGCGTAACCGTCTCAGCAAGCTGGATGGTCAGCTGAAGCAGCAGATGAACCGGATCATCGAGCATCGTAGCGATGGTCTGACGTTCCATCATCAGGCAATTGATCAGGTGCGTGCCGACGGTGAAAAGCTGGTGCAAAGCACCATGGGTGGCATCTTGCAGGACAGCCTGAACGAGATGGGCAGCCAACAGTCTGGCGGTGGTAACAACCCGTTGCAGGAGCTAATGGGTAATCTCGGTGGTTTACAGCAGTCGATTCAAACTGAATGGAACAAGCAGGAGCAGGATTTCCAGAATTTTGGTCATGAGGTGTGTAACCGCGTGACGGACCTGGAAGGGCAGCGTAAAGGTCTGGTGCAACGTTTCAAAGGTTAATTTCGTAGCGGCGCGATAAATCGCGCCGCTGCTTTAAGGAAATGTGTTTTATTCGCCTTTCACTTCTTTTGCCACGCTTTTATTGCTGGTGGCAAAGTTATAAATAACCAGCAGAGCGAAAATCCCGGTAATCACCATGGTGATGGTGCCCTTGTCCATATATCGGGCCATATTACCCAGAATGATCCCGGTTACGCCAAAGTCGGTATCCGAGAAAGTGGTATTGGTTAATCCAAGTGCACCCAGCACCGGCAACAGCGCTACCGGCAGGAAAGTAATTAATACGCCATGGGCGAATGCACCCAGCATAGCACCACGTTTACCTCCGGTCGCATTACCAAATACCCCGGCGGTGGCACCGCAGAAGAAGTGAGGTACGACCCCAGGCAAAATTAGCACCCATTTCAGCTGGCCGAGGATAAATAATCCAACCAGACCACCGACGAAGCTGGAAATAAAGCCAACCAGTACCGCATTCGGCGCGTAAGGGAACACAATCGGACAGTCGAGCGCCGGACGGGCATTTGGCACCAGCTTTTCAGAGAAGCCGGTGAACGCCGGTACGATCTCAGCCAGAATTAAACGCACACCTTGCAGGATAATAAATACGCCAGCTGCGAAGGTGATGGCCTGTACGAATGAATAGACCAGATAGTTTTGACCGTGGCTGAAATGCGTTTCCACATATTCTTTACCCGCTGAAGCAGACAAAATAAAGTAGATAATCATCATGGTCAGGGAAATTGAGATGGTGCTGTCGCGCAAAAAACTCAGGTTTTTTGGCATGTTCATCTCTTCGGTCGATTTTGAACCTTTACCGACCAATGAACCAATCCAGCCAGACAGCACATAACCGACCGTCCCGGTATGGGCTAAGGCGACCTGGTCATGTCCGACAATTCTACGCATATGCGGTTGCGCCAGTGCCGGGAAAAATGCCATCAGCATGCCAAGTGCCAGCGAACCAGTATAAATAAGCTGGACGCCTTCGAAACCCGCCACCGACAAAATAATTGCCACCATGCAGGCCATATAAAACGTCACATGACCGGAAAGGTAGATATATTTCAGGCGGGTAAAGCGGGCAACAACAATATTCGCCACCATACCAAACGCCATGATCAGCGTGGTAGGCGCACCGTATTTTTCCAGTGCAATGGAGACCATCGCTTCGTTGTTAGGAATAATACCCTGTACATCAAATGCCTGCTTGAAGATATCACCGAGTGGGGTCAGTGAACCGACCAATACAGAGGCACCACCAGCCAGCACTAAAAAACCCAGAATAGTTTTTACCGTACCTTTAATCACATCCGGGAACGGTTTTCTTTGCGCGACCAGACCAAATAACGCCACCAATCCTACCAGAATTGAAGGCACTTTCAGCACGTCGACAACTACCAATAAAAGGTTTTGGATAAACATATTAACCTCAGCGGTAAGCGTTCTATTTTTTCAGGTTGCATAGACCCTGGTTGCAACCTGAATTATCAAGGGTAGAGAAGGTTGAGTCAGACTTTATTAAAATATTCGCGAATCTTTTGCTCAAGCTCTTTGATGTCAATAATGTTATTGATAATGATCACTTTGTCTTCAGGCAAGTTAGCGCTGTAGGCAATGTCTTTAGCCATCACAAAAACGTCAGCAACATCAGGGGTAACAGAACCCAGATCAGAATGTTCAACATCCGCAGAGATCTCGATGGCTTTAAGAACTTTTTTAATGTTCATTTCCATCATGAAACTGCTTCCCAGGCCTGAGCCACAAACCGCCATGATTTTCATATCACACCTCTTGGTTTCTAGTCTTTTTAATTAATCTGCCAATAAAATGGCGCTTAATTCTTCTTTACTGCGAGAGTTGAATAATCGACTCATTGTCTCGTCATCGGAAAGGACTTCAGCCAGTTGCGAAATCATTTCAATATGGCTGTTACTGTCCGGTGCTGAGAACATAAAAATAGCATCAACTGGATCATTTTCATCAGCATCAAATTTGACCGCATGACCCAGTTTGACAATCGATAACCCGAGTTTTTGTGCTCCCTGCTCAGGGCGCGCGTGTGGCATGGCGATGCGTGGCGCGATAACAAAATAGGGACCAATGTTCTCTTTTTGCTGGATAATGACATCAATATACTGCTGAGATATGGCCCCTTCATTCAGCAGGGGGCGGCCTGCAACCTGAATGGCTTCTTTCCAGTCGGAGACGTTTTCCAGGTACTGGATCTTTTCCTCATTCAGCCACTGTGACAGATTCGACATAGTTATTTCCTGAATTAAAGTCGTGTTCGGTGCTTACTTCAGCAAGCTACGGGCAGTCTCAAGTACATTTTCCACCGTAAAGCCAAAATGTTTGAACAGGACGTTGGCAGGTGCTGACTCACCAAATGATTTCATGCCAATCACCTTCCCATCCAGACCGGTGTAACGTTGCCAGAATCCTTCAATGCTGGCTTCCACCGCCAGACGTTGACGCACATCTTTTGGCAGCACCGATTCTTTATAATGCTCATCCTGTTGATCGAAACGTTCGGTACAGGGCAGGGAAACCACCCGCACTTTACGTCCTTCTTCACGCAGAACTTTAGCAGCGGCGACCACCAGCTCGATTTCTGAACCGGATGAGATCAGCAACAACTCGGGCTTGCCATTACAATCGGCAAGGACATAACCGCCACGGGCAATATCAGCGACCTGGCTGGCCGAACGTGGCTGCTGCTCGAGCGGTTGCCTGGTGAGAATCAGTGCGGTTGGCCCATTTTGGCGTTCAATGGCCTGACGCCATGCCACCGCCACTTCTACCTGATCACAGCCACGCCAGGTTTCCATATTTGGCGTCAGTCGCAGTGAGGCTAACTGTTCAACAGGTTGATGTGTCGGGCCATCCTCGCCGAGACCGATGGTGTCATGGCTATAGACGAAGACCGAACGGATTTTCATCAGCGCCGCCATACGCACCGCATTACGTGCGTACTCCATAAACATCAGAAAGGTGCCGCCGTAGGGGATAAAACCGCCGTGCAGCGCCAGGCCATTCATGATGGCGGACATACCGAATTCACGCACACCGTATGAGATGTAATTTCCTGCCGGATTTTCAGCGCTGAAATCAACAGAGGTTTGCTGCCGGGTCAGGTTTGATGGTGACAGGTCCGCCGAGCCGCCCATCAATTCTGGCAGCAAATCGGCAAAATGATTCAGGCACTGCTGGCTGACCTGGCGAGTAGCCAGGTTGGCTGGCGTCTCCTGCAATGCGGTGATGTAGCTATCCATATCGGCTGCCCAGTTCGCGGGCAGTTCACCCTGCATACGACGGCTAAATTCAGCTGCCAGTTCCGGCCAACGCTGTTGATAACTGGCAAACAGGTGATCCCACTCTTGCTGGTTTTTGCCACCCTGCTCGGTTGCATCCCAGGCTTGGTAGATCGCATCAGGAATGTCAAAGGGGGCATGCGGCCAGTTTAGTGCTTCACGCACCAGTGCAACCTCTGCGCTGCCGAGGGCTGAGCCGTGGCAATCGTGGCTGTTGGCCTTATTCGGTGAACCAAAACCGATGATGGTTTTGCAACATAACAGACTGGGTTTGTCCGTCACCGCTTTGGCTTCACGTACCGCAGCATCCACTGCCGCCGCATCATGCCCGTCGACACCTTCAATCACATGCCAGCCATAAGCGCGGAAGCGGGCGGCAGTATCTTCAGAGAACCAGCCTTCCACATGACCATCAATAGAGATGCCGTTGTCATCCCAGACGGCAATCAATTTGCCAAGCTGCAAGGTGCCCGCCAGACCACATGCCTCATGGGAGATCCCTTCCATCAGGCAGCCATCGCCTAAAAATAGCCAGGTATAGTGATCGACCAGTGCGAGATCCGGTTTATTAAATTGAGCCGCCAGCGCTTTTTCGGCAATTGCCATCCCAACCGCATTCGCCACGCCCTGGCCAAGCGGGCCGGTGGTGGTTTCTACGCCCGGCGTATAACCGTATTCGGGGTGTCCTGGGGTGCGGGAGTGCAGCTGACGAAACTGACGGATGTCTTCAATGGTCACATCATAGCCGGTCAGATGCAGCAAGGAATAAAGCAGCATGGAACCATGCCCGTTGGACTGAACATAGCGGTCACGGTTGAACCACTGCGGGTTCTTTGGGTTATGGCGTAAGTGATGACGCCACACCACTTCGGCAATATCCGCCATTCCCATCGGCGCGCCAGGATGCCCTGAATTGGCTTGCTGGATTGCATCAATGCTCAGAAATCGAATCGCGTTTGCTAACTCTCTGTTTACCATGAACGGCTCTCGCTTTAGCTCTGTATTCTACAGTAACCTGGACTCTTGGCAGGAAGCTAATGACAAGTATGTACAGTCATATAGTTCTTGCGACCTGATTGTTACTGCGCCCTGGTGTTGTGCGCGTCATACTGTCGATACATGATGTGTTTTTTATTTATGATTAATATCAATATATTAGTATTTTATGGTGTGCGTGTTTTTGTATCTTTGGTCACACATTTGCATTTGTAATTAAGTCTAGACATGTTTAATGTGTCTAGTCATCTTGATAATGCACATGGACGTGTATAGATACAATATGTAAGATTGAAATCTGGCTGGACACCCTGAGGTTGAGTGCAAATTCGTTAACTGGATCACATCCTCATGCGCTCAGGCTGGTACTCAGAAAATAAACTCGGGCATACATGTGCCGGAGCCTACTCTTATCGGGAAGAACGTTGATGGTCGATGGCATTACTGAGAAGCAGAAAGAGGTTGTCGATTACATCCTCCGTAAAATAAAAGAGGACGGGCTTCTGCCTGGCGATAAGCTCGACACCGAAATTGCGATAGCCAAGAACATCGGTATTACCCGAGCGACGGTGCGCGAAGCAACAAGGATTTTGATTGAACAGCAGCGAATTTACCGGGTTAAAGGATCCGGTCTGTTTGTTGGCTCGATCGGCAAAAGTAACCATTCTGGCCGTTTTCATGCGCTGTCACCTTTTGATTATCAGGCGCAGAAAAAAGGCTATAAAGGCATAAGGAAAGTTATCACTGTCAGCATCATGAAGGTGCCAACGCCGGATATGGCGCAGTCATTACGCATTAAGAACAGCGATCAGGTGTATAAAATCGTCCGTCTGATGTGTTTTGATGATATCCCGGTGGCGCTGGAACATATCCATCTGCCGGTCAGCATGTTTAGCAGTATGGAATTCAGCAAGCTGGAGATATCCAAATACTCGTATATTGAACAGCTTACCGGGAAGAAAGTTCAGCGCAGGGATCAGAACTTAAGTGCCATCAACTTAACCGATAGCGATCAACTTAATCTTTTGCGTTTGAATGAAAATGATGCGGTGCTGGAGATCAGCGAAACGGTCTATCTGGATGATGGCACGCCATGCGAAGTGAATATCGCGCTGATTAATACCAACCTGCTTCAGCTGCGACAAAATACCGAGCGAGGCTGATTTATCACGCGTTTTTTAAACACGCGCGATAAATCGTGCCGCTACGTCGGGGCTATTCTTCAGCTAAGAACAACTCCAGCAGCGAATTCAGGAACAACTTACCTTTTTCCGTAATCTGCCAATGTTGTTCCGTTTCCAGCACATAACCCGCTGCAATCGCCGCATCAATCTGCGGACGAATCACGGCTTCATCCAGCCCGGTGTAACGGCGGAAATCGGCGCGCGGTGCGGCCTCCAGCAGACGAAAACGGTTCATAAAGAACTCGAACGGTTTGTCTGCATCCGCGACATCATGCTGTTTATCAAGGTAGTTACCCTTCATAAAACCACGTGGATGACGGGTTTTCACCGTGCGCACAATGCGACCATCTGGCTGCGTCAGCTTGCCATGGGCACCACAACCAATACCGAGGTAATCACCGAAGCGCCAGTAGTTGAGGTTATGCTCGCAGCGATAACCGGGTTTCGCGTAGGCTGAGGTTTCATATTGCTGATAACCGGCGGCAGTCAGCAACTGATGGCCTTGCTCGAAAATATCCCACAGCGCGTCATCATCCGGCAGCACTGGAGGACGTGAACCAAACAACGTATTTGGCTCAATCGTCAGCTGATACCACGACAGATGTGGTGGATTGAGCGCAATCGCCTGGCGGAGATCGTCGAGCGCCTCTTCCAGCGACTGGTCCGGCAGGCCGTGCATCAAATCGAGGTTGAAGCTGCGTAGCCCAAGAC
Organism: Pantoea sp. X-Soil-TKNS-1211; assembly: GCF_059730495.1. Classification (NCBI taxonomy): domain Bacteria; kingdom Pseudomonadati; phylum Pseudomonadota; class Gammaproteobacteria; order Enterobacterales; family Erwiniaceae; genus Pantoea; species Pantoea sp. X-Soil-TKNS-1211. Next base: position 3,630,670 of record NZ_AP035953.1, on the reverse strand, counting down.
CAGCAGCGAGATGCGCTGCGCGTTTTGCTTCTTCCGGTCCGTGAATACGTCCGAGACGTTCCAGCTTTTGCGGGCTGAAACTCTGCACGCCAATCGAAATACGGTTAATCCCGGCTCGCTGATAACCACTAAAGCGATCGGCTTCTACCGTACCGGGGTTGGCTTCCATGGTGATTTCTGCATCGGCCGCCAGCGGTAGTCGTGCGCGTACGCCATCCATCAGCATCTGCATCGCATTGCTGCTTAACAGACTCGGCGTACCACCACCAATAAAGATGGTACGGACTTCGCGTCCGCTGGTGAGCGGCAAATCCTGCTCAAGATCGTTCAGCAGGTGCTGCACATACTCGATGTGCGGCACTTCGCCTTTCAATGCGTGCGAGTTGAAATCACAGTAGGGGCACTTCTGCACACACCATGGAATATGGATGTACAGGCTTAACGGTGGTAAATCAGGCATTGCGCATCGCATCCAGTAACAGCGTCAATGCTTTGCCACGGTGAGAAACGGCGCGCTTTTCATCTTTACTCAGCTCAGCCGCTGTTTTGCCCAATTCAGGGATATAGAAAATCGGATCGTAACCAAAGCCACCCTGACCGGCAGCGGAGCGGGTAATTTCACCGGCCCAGCTACCGTGGAACACCAGCGGCGTTGGATCGGCGGCATGACGCACATAAACTAGCACACAGTGGAACTGTGCCTGACGTTCGCCATCCGCTACGTTTTCCAGTGCGACCAGAAGCTTGTCGAGATTCTGCTGATCGCTGGCATCGAGGCCCGCGTAACGGGCGGAGTAGATACCCGGCGCGCCGCCGAGCGCATCGACCGCCAGACCTGAGTCGTCAGCAATGGCGGGCAGACCGGTGATCTGCGCGGCATGGCGCGCTTTGAGAATGGCGTTTTCGATAAAAGTCAGACCGGTTTCTTCCGCTGACTCCACACCCAACTCGGTTTGCGCCACGATATCGAGACCAAAGGCCGCCAGCAGGTCGGCCAGTTCACGTACTTTGCCCGGATTGCCGGTGGCGAGAACAACTTTTTGCATAACAGTTCCAGATTAACGAATTACAGCAAATACCAGAGACCCGGGAACAGGTCCATGCCGAGGAAATTCAGTGCATACAGCACCAGAATCACAATCATGGCAGAAAAATCGATGCCACCCATGGCCGGAAGAATACGACGAATCGGTGCCATCAGCGGTTCGGTCAGTTGGATCAACACGTAATCAATCGGGCCACGACCCTGGCTGATCCAGCTCATCAGTGAACGAATGATAATCACCCAGAACACCAGATAACCGGCCGACTTCAGCAAAGATAACAAGCCAACCAGCAGGTTGGTCGGATCGACTGAGAACACGCCAACCTGAATCAACAGCAGAATCGGGTATTTCAGGGTGGTCAGCACAAATGCCAGTAGTAACGAGGCGGTATCAATCGGTCCCAGGGCGGGCAACACCCGGCGCAGCGGTTTGATGATTGGCTGGGTAATCTTCACGACAAACTGCGACAGCGGGTTGTAGAAGTCACAGCGCGACCACTGCATCCAGATACGCAGCAGTAATACCATCACGTACAGGTCGATCAGCGTTTTGACTAAAAACGTCATTGTTAACATGAGGTTCCTCAATTATTGTTGTGAAGTGCGCGCATAATCTCGCGCGCCAAATACGGCGGTGCCGATGCGCACCATAGTACTGCCAGCGGCGATGGCCGCTTCCATGTCGTCGCTCATTCCCAGAGAAAGCGTATCGACGTCAGGGTAATCCTGTTGCAAGGCATGAAACGCGGCAGCCATTTGCTGGCAGACCGCCAACTGACGATCATAATCCTGTTCGGGTGCCGGAATCGCCATCAGGCCTCGCAAACGTAGCTGTGACAAGGCAGAAATTTCTTGTGCCAACGTCGGCAGCGCCTCCAGCATGATGCCAGATTTGCTGTTCTCGTCACTGATATTTACCTGAATTAACACATTAAGTGGTGGCAGGTGCACCGGACGCTGGTCATTGAGACGTTGCGCGATGCGTTGACGATCCACGGTATGGCACCAGTCAAAATGCTCCGCCACCAGGCGGCTTTTGTTCGACTGCAATGGCCCAATGAAGTGCCATTGCAGATCAGGATGTGCGGCCAGCGTGGTGACTTTTTCAACCCCTTCCTGCACGTAATTTTCGCCAAACGCCCGTTGGCCGGCAGCAATGGCTTCTTCGACCGCACTCACAGGTTTGGTTTTACTCACTGCAAGCAGCGTGATTTCTTCTGGAGCGCGTCCGCAACGCGCGGCAGCAGCGGCGATACGCTCGCGTACTTGCTGTAAGTTGTGCTCAATGGAAGTCATAGTCAGGAGAATTTCAATGGATTTGGATAAAGTTGTGGCGCTTAGTGTAAAGCATAACGCTGCTGATCTGCACCTTTGCAGCGGACATTTGCCACACTGGCGGCGGCAAGGGGTGCTGGAGCCAATCCCGGAGCAACCCGCGTTGGAACCGGCCTGGCTGGAAGCCTTTATGGTGCAGTGGCTGGATACCACGCAACAAACGGCGCTGGAGGCCGAAGGGCACGTCGATTTTGCCATCACGATGACAGATGGTGTGCGCTTACGCGCCAATCTGTTTCTGCAACGCCAGGGGTTGTCACTGGCCTTGCGGTTGATTGCCTGCCAGGTACCAACGCTCGCCAGCCTGGATTTGCCGCCGGTGGTTGAGCAATTGCTTCTGCTGGAAGAGGGCTTAATCCTCATCACCGGCGCGACCGGTAGCGGAAAATCCACCACCCTGGCGGCGTTGGTCGATAGCCTGAACCGCGAACAGTCACGGCATATTCTGACGCTGGAAGATCCCATCGAGTTTGTCCATCACAGCCAGCGTTCGCTGATTCAGCAGCGGGAAGTGGGGGCACACTGCGCTTCGTTTCGTCAGGGGCTGAAAGCGGCGCTGCGCGAAGACCCGGATGTGATTCTGCTGGGGGAACTGCGTGATAGCGAAACCATCCGTCTGGCATTAACCGCCGCCGAGACTGGTCATCTGGTGCTGGCTACCCTGCATACGCGTGGTGCGACCCAGGCAGTGGATCGGCTGGTCGATGTGTTCCCCGCTGAGGAGAAAAACCTGGTACGGAGTCAGTTAGCGGGAAGCCTGAAAGCGGTGTTGGCGCAACGGCTGGTGTCCGCTAAGCAGGGAGGGCGGATTGGGTTGTTTGAAGTGCTGGTGGCTACGCCTGCGGTGGCTAACCTGATTCGCGAAGGAAAAATGCATCAGTTGCCGGGGGTACTGCAAACCGGCGCACAGGCCGGTATGCAAACTTTCGCCCAGAGCGAACAGGCGCGACAACAGGCCGGGTTGATCTGAATGATCAGTGGGTGTCGAACCAATCTTCGAGAATGATGACCGCCGATTGCGAATCAACGGCGCCTTTTTGCAGCGCCCGGTAGCCACCACGTTCAAACAAACCGGCACGGGCTTCGACGGTACTGAGGCGTTCATCCTGAAGTTCAACACGCACCCCAAAACGGCCATGCAGGCGGTTGGCAAACTTACGTGCACGGGCGGTCAATTCCTGTTCGCTGCCATCCATATTGAGCGGCAGACCCACCACTACGTAGTCGGGCTGCCACTCTTTCAGCAGCCGCTCGATCAGGCTCCAGTCCGGTGTACCGTCCTGCGCTTTAAGCGCGGTCAGCGCACGTGCGGTACCAGTCAGCTGCTGACCGACGGCGACGCCGATACTTTTGGTGCCAAAATCAAAACCCAGTAAGGTCTCACTGGTCATCAGGCGTGCCCTGCATCATTGGTCATATTATGGATATCCACGCCCAGACATTTCGCGGCTTCACGCCAGCGTTCAGCGATTGGCGTCTGGAACAGAATGGTGCTGGAGGCAGGCGTAGTGAGCCAGGCGTTTTCCAGCAATTCGTTTTCCAGCTGATCTTTCTCCCATGCGCAGTAACCCAGCGCCACCAGCACGTGCTCGGGTTGCGAGCTGCTGCCAATCGCCTCCAGCACATCTCTGGAGGTCGTGATCACGGTGGTGTCGGAAATACGGATGCTGGAGGAGTAGACACGCTGAGCAGAGTGCAGAATAAAGCCACGGTCCTCCGCCAGCGGGCCGCCAGCGAATACCGGTTTATCCAGCCTGATAGCTGGATCGCGATCTGATGGGCTGATTTTAAGCTTTTTAAGGATGCCTTCGACCGTCAGATTCTCCATCGGCTTGTTAATAATCAAGCCCATAGCACCATCTTCGTTATGCTCGCAAATGTACACGACCGAGCGTTTGAAGAAGGGATCTTGCAGGGATGGCATCGCAATCAAAAAATGATGCTGTAAATTCATTCTCACTCGTATACCAAAAATTACCGGCATTGCTGCAGCAATACCGGTATTGGGGAGATTCACGGAGCGGCTTGCTCCGACGGCATCCTTAGCCCAGACGTTTCTCAATCGCATCCATCAGAATACCGGTGATGGAGATTGGGAAGGCGGCTTCAATTTCACGCACGCAGGTCGGGCTGGTTACGTTCACTTCCGTCAGTTTATCACCGATGATGTCGAGACCGACAAAAATCAGCCCTTTTGCTTTGAGCGTTGGCCCAACGCGGCGCGCGATCTCCCAATCGCTGTCACTCAGTGGGCGTGCTTCACCACGTCCACCTGCTGCGAGGTTACCACGGGTTTCACCGCCCTGCGGAATACGCGCCAGGCAGTAAGGCACCGGTTCACCGTCAACCACCAGCACGCGTTTGTCACCTTCTTTAATTGCAGGCAGGTAGTTTTGTGCCATGCAGAAGTTTTGCCCGTGATTGGTCAGGGTTTCGGTGATAACGCCGAAGTTAGGATCATCCTGCTTCACGCGGAAGATCGATGCACCACCCATACCATCCAACGGTTTCAGGATGACATCACCGTGTTCCTGCCAGAAGGCGCGTAGTTTCTCTTTGCTGCGTGTCACCAGGGTGTCCGGAGTGAGATCGGCAAACCACGCGGTGTAGAGTTTTTCGTTGCAGTCACGCAGGCTCTGCGGTTTGTTGACGATCAGCGTGCCTTGCTCTTCAGCGCGCTCCAACAGATAGGTGGCGTAGATAAATTCGGTGTCGAACGGTGGATCTTTACGCATCAACACCACATTGAGGTCAGCCAGCTTGATCTCCTGCTCGCTGCCAAATTCATACCATTTATCGTAATTTTGCTCGACGCTGAGCAGACGCGTGCGGGCATAAGTCACGCCACCACGCAGGGAGAGATCGTTCATCTCCATGTAATGAATTTCGTAACCACGACGCTGCGCTTCCAGCAACATGGCGAAGCTGGTGTCTTTTTTAATGTTGATGGACGAAATCGGGTCCATAACGATGCCAAGCTTAATCATTATTCTCTCCTCAAAGGGGGGAAGTCACTGCCCCTGCTTAGTCTGGACGCCATTCTCAGGCTGACGCCTTCTTACAACCCGAAAGTATCCCTTAACCGAGGTCGCCAAACCTCACCTGAAGTGCCGTAATGGCGGTGAGGGCGGTGGTTTCGGTGCGTAACACGCGTGGTCCCAACAGAATATCAGTGAAACCGTGCTGTGCTGTCATGCCAATCTCCTCTGTCGACAGACCCCCTTCAGGACCAATCAACAGACGGATGCGTTCAACGGGTTGCGGCAGCGTGTTGATACTGTGGCTGGCGCGTGGATGTAAATTCAGTTTTAGCCCGTCATCAGCTTCACTGCACCAGGCTTCCAGCATCATTGCTTCACGAATCTCCGGCACGCGATTACGGCCACACTGCTCACAGGCGGCAATTGCAATTTTCTGCCATTGCTGAATTTTCTTCGCCAGACGCTCGGCATCCAGCTTTACGCCGCAGCGCTCAGAAAACAAGGGGGTAATAACGTTGACGCCAAGTTCGATTGATTTCTGGATAGTGAATTCCATTTTTTCGCCGCGCGACATCACCTGCCCAAGATGCAGATGCAGCGGTGATTCGCGATCATCCTCTTGACTGTCAAGGACTCTTACTTTTACACGCTTTTTATCAGCCTGGGTGATTTCGGCGACAAAAGTCAGATTACTGCCATCAAACAGCTCAAGCTGCTGGCCTGCGCTCATACGCAGCACACGTCCAACGTGGTTGGCGGCGTCTTCATCAAGGAAGACTTCGCTGTTCACAGCAAGGGGGTCGGGGTGAAAAATGCGAGGTATACGCATGTAGTTCCTGCCAGCGTTAACGCCGTGCCAACGGCACGGCTCAATCGGAAAGCAGCTAGTGTAGGGTAGCGGTTTTAGCGCTGGCAAGCCTGAAGCACATAAGGATTATGATTGCCCTGCACTTTGGCGATGCGTTGATCGCGTTCGCACTCCCACGGCGTGACCGGATATTGCTTATCCCATGCGGTAAATAGCTGAGTTTGCTGACGTGACAGGCTCAGTTTGTATTGATCGCGCATATAGAAATAGGTACGGGCAATGGCACCACGGGCGCGTTCCGGCGGTTGCGCCAGCTTCTGTTTAAAATCGATCTTCATGCTGCACTGGCCATAGGGCTGATCACCACCGTTCCACTGGCTGTACTGAAAGTTACCACGATCGCCATTCACTTCACCTATTGCTGGCTCCAGGTTATGCAGATCGCTCTCGATACGGCGGTAATCGGCATCTTTACTGCAATTTTTGCGACCACCGTTTTGCCAGCACTGGCGCTGATGACCGAACTCCCAGGCTGGCATCACATGCTCCCATTCGATGCGGGCTGCGCGATTGGCATTTTTACGCACGCTATAGCCACAGTTGCTGAGATCCGGTAACCCTTTCTTACCCTGCCAGTTGATTTTGCAGCCGCAGTAGAAACTGCCGGGCGCATCGGCATTGATATATGCCGCATATTCTTTGGCCTGCTGGAAGTTGTTCTGATGATAATTATTGAGGTTGAGGCTCCAGGCACTCAGCGGGGCGACTAACAAGGTCAGGGCGATAATAATTTTGCGAGACATATTCCAAACTTAACCTGATGCGAAAAAAGGCGGCAGGTTAGCAGAATGTGTTCGGAGGTGAAATGAGATTTGCGACTAACTTGCTGAAAATTCACCGGCTTGCAAGAGGGTGCCGCAATGTACGCAGCGATATTCGCTTTCGCCACGCAGCACGCGATTGTGACGGCGCACGGTGAGCTGATGTTGCTGACAACGGCAGCGGTAGGCAAAGGTGCGGCTTCGCACTGAGTCGATTTCGAACTGGTGTGTGCGACGTGCGGGAATGCCCAGCACTTCCTCCATCATCCATTTCCACTCTTTGCCATGAGGAGCCACACGGCCAAAGGTTTTCCATACCAGCAGATGCGCCAGTTCGTGCGGCACTACTTCGTCGATAAACGCCTGTTGATTCTCCAGCAGCAACACCGGGTTAAGGCGGATTTCCCACTTCTCCAGCCAGGCGGTGCCTGCTGCCGTGCCGCGTTGTTGATAGATCAGCTTCGGTTCGGGATAGCTGCGTTCCAGCCGCTCATTTGCCAGTTGCAGGAACTGGCGCAGTGAGCGCATCACAGCTTGTTGTATGGCAATCGGCAGGCGGGGCGTTTTCATGGCGGAAAGCATAAGGTGTTGCGGTGGGGAACTCAACTACTGCGGGATGTGCCATAAAAAAGGGCCGCCCGCAGGCAGCCCTTGTTCGTTACGCTTGCGATCATTCCTGACCGATTTCACGCAGTTTTTTACCTGACAGCAGGTTGCGCTCGATGTGCTCCAGTGAGACGTTTTTGGTCTCCGGAATCAGCATCAGGGTCAACAGGATGAAGAATACGTTGAGTCCAGCGTAGACCCAGAAGGTCGGCGCGTTGCCCAGCGAGTTCAGCATGGTCAGGAAGGTGGCACCGACGATCATGTTGGCGATCCAGTTGGTCGCGGTGGAGACGGTGATACCGAAATCACGGCCTTTCAGCGGCTGGATTTCAGAACACAGCACCCAAATCAGCGGACCGGCGCTCATGGCAAAGCCAACGATAAACATCAGCAACATAGCCACCGCGAAGTACTGCGCACCTTCTGAGTGAATGCCCACGTGCAGCATCGTACCCAGGATGCCCATACCGGCAGCCATCACCAGGAAGCCCAGCACCAGAGTCGGTTTACGGCCCCAGCGATCTACCAGGCCGATAGCGATGAAGGTCGCGAGGACGTTCACCAGACCGACAATCACCGTGCCCCACATTTGCTGAGTGGTATTGGCGAAACCGGCGATTTCAAAGATTTTCGGTGCGTAGTACATGATGACGTTCATACCGGTGAATTGCTGCATCACCTGCAACAGCACGCCGAGGAACACTGCGCGGCGGAAGTTGCTGTTGCTCTGGAACAGCTGCCAGCCTGATTGCTTAATCTTCAGGCTTTCACGGATCTCATCCAGCTCACGTTTCGCCTGCTCGCTGGTGTCACGCAGACGATCCAGCACGCGCTGCGCATCGCGGAAGTTGCCTTTTGCTGCCAGCCAGCGTGGGCTGTTTGGCAGGAACACCACACCAACCAACAACAGGAGCGCCGGAATGGTGATCACGCCCAGCATCCAGCGCCAGGCGCCAGCATCACTGAACGCGGTGTCGGACAGGTAAGCCGCCAGAATACCGATGGTGATCATCAGCTGATACAGGGAAATCATACTGCCGCGGATTTTTTCTGGAGCGATTTCAGAAAGATACAGCGGTGCGGTGTAAGACGCCACACCCACGGCCAGGCCGAGCACCACGCGGGCAACAATCAGCATATCCGGGTTAGGTGCAAAGGCCGACCACAGGGAACCAATGACAAACAGAATGGCTCCGGCCATCAGGCTTTTTTTACGGCCCAGTTGTGATGACATCCAACCGCTGCCGATGGCACCAACGGCTGCACCAAACATCATAGAGCTGACGATCCACTCTTGCTGGTGTGCAGTCACGTTAAAGTCTTTAGCGATAAAGGGCAGGGCACCAGCGATAACACCGATATCCAGGCCGAACAGCAGGCCGGCCAGAGCCGCGAGAAAGCAGACAAACAAGGTCATGGCCTTATTTGAGGTTCTGCTTTTATGAGTATTGCCAGGCATATTGCCTCCAAATTTATCTATCGTTGTTTTTATCAATGTTAAGGAACCTGCTTGCGAGAAAAAGTGAGGGCGATCACATCAATGTAATCGGTTACACTCGCTGAAACCCTGGAATTCAGCATTTTTCGCCCAAAATGGTTCTGTAACCAGTAAGGTATAGCACCCGTTAAGTTTCTGACATCATTCTAAATATCGGCTATCAGACGACGCTGAAAATAACGCATTTTTACAGGAATAACCACGCTGCAAAATTCCTAAATCACAGATATTTAAAGCGTTTCAAAATGTAATCGTTAACAATTTGTTGTGAATGGATTGTTGTTAGCATAGCAGGCGGGGTTATTAGGGTTGAAAACAAACAGGGAGGCCAAATGGCCTCCCTGTTGGGGTACTGCAAGGGTAAAAACTTACAGACCAGCAGCTTCGCGCAGCTGTGCAGCTTTGTCGGTTTTTTCCCATGGGAAGTGTTCACGACCAAAGTGGCCGTAAGCAGCAGTTTCTTTGTAGATAGGCTTCAGCAGGTCCATCATCTGGATCAGACCGTACGGACGCAGGTCGAAGAACTCGCGTACCAGCAGGGTCAGCTGCTCGGTTGCCACTTTCTCAGTACCGAAGGTTTCCACCATGATAGAGGTCGGCTCAGCCACGCCGATAGCGTAGGAAACCTGAATCTCACAGCGATCAGCCAGGCCAGCCGCAACGATGTTTTTTGCCACGTAGCGTGCAGCGTAAGCCGCAGAACGGTCAACTTTAGATGGATCTTTACCGGAGAAAGCACCGCCGCCGTGACGCGCCATGCCGCCGTAGGTATCCACGATGATTTTACGGCCGGTCAGACCGCAGTCACCCATCGGGCCACCGATAACGAAGCGGCCAGTCGGGTTGATGTGGTATTTGGTGCTGGCATTGATCCACTCAGTCGGCAGAACCGGCTTGATGATCTCTTCCATCACAGCTTCACGCAGGTCAGCCTGAGAAATCTCTTCCGCGTGCTGAGTCGACAGCACCACGGCATCGATACCGACAATTTTGCCGCCATCGTACTGGAAAGTGATCTGGCTTTTTGCATCCGGACGCAACCACGGCAGGGTGCCGTTTTTACGTACTTCAGCCTGACGCTGAACCAGACGGTGCGCGTAAGTCACCGGTGCAGGCATCAGCACGTCAGTTTCGTTGGTGGCGTAGCCAAACATCAGGCCCTGGTCACCAGCACCTTGCTCCAGCGGATCGGTACGGTCAACGCCCTGGTTGATGTCCGGAGACTGTTTACCAATGGCGCTCAGTACTGCGCAAGAGTTGGCATCGAAGCCCATATCGGAATGAACATAGCCAATTTCACGAACGGTATTACGGGTGATCTCTTCGATATCGACCCATGCGCTGGTGGTGATTTCGCCGCCAACCAGTACCATACCGGTTTTCACGTAAGTTTCGCAGGCCACGCGCGCTTTCGGATCCTGTTCAAGGATGGCGTCGAGCACGGCGTCGGAAATTTGGTCAGCGATTTTATCAGGATGTCCTTCTGATACGGACTCAGACGTAAAAAGGTGTTTAGCCATTCTGTTCTTTACCTTACAAATGGTTTGAATTCGACTGCATAGCGTAAGCGAGGTTGTACCAGGCTCAACGCCCCTTCAGGCAAAGCCGCGAGCAGTAAGAAAGCTTGGATGTTAACCAGTTTAGATGGATGAGCATCTGGATGGCTATTCTAGGTTACTCACTGAGCGAATTACCAGCCCTTTTTCTGTTTCCGCATTTTACGCAACAGCTGAACTGGAAAATTTTCCTGACACGGATCACCGTATTGATCTGGGTATCGGCCGGTCAGGCAAAAGCTTTTGCAATTTTATGCGTCAGGCTGTATAAATCGCCGCTGCTGTCGACCACAGCCCAAGAGGATGACGCCGCCGTGCGTCGCGCCCGTCAGATAAGCATTTGTCTGGCTTTCACCCAGGCCGTTTTCCGCGTGTTTTCCCCATGCGTTGGAGGTGATAAAAGTAATGAGCCAACCTTTCTCTTTTTACGGTTCACTGCGCTCAACGTGCGCGTTGGCAATCCTTTCCATTTCCACTTCTGTTTTTCACTCCAGTCGAAGTTTTGTTCGTTGCGGTAATTATCCCGACACGAGCGCCGGCTAACTTGTTCCCACATTCCTGGTGATTTTTCTCACGCTTGGGTGATGATGACACTCCTGGCTATTTTTGGCCCGGTTGCGCGCATCCTGGCCTGGTGTTTTACACTTAACGTCAGCAGTTCTTGAGGATAAGCAGGCAAAATGGGGCATTTTTATCCCGGCGTATTAACGACAAAACCCGGCAACTTTTTCATATTTCAACGGAAAATTGAGGTTCGTGATGTCTGACGACATGAAGAATATCAAGGGTTCGTCAGCTGGCGAACAGGGTGTACTCCGCTCCATGCAGGAGGTGGCGATGAATGATCAGGAAGCGAGCCGAATGCTGCGCACCTACAATATTGCCTGGTGGGGCAATAACTACTACGACGTCAATGAATTAGGCCACATTAGCGTGTGCCCGGATCCGGACATGCCGGAAGTTCGCGTCGACCTCGCTAAGTTAGTAAAAGAACGTGAAGCTGATGGTCAGCGCCTGCCCGCGCTGTTCTGCTTCCCGCAGATTTTGCAACATCGCCTGCGTTCGATTAATGGTGCCTTTAAACGCGCCCGTGAATCTTACGGCTATAAAGGTGACTACTTCCTGGTCTATCCCATCAAGGTAAACCAGCACAAACGTGTGATTGAGTCGCTGGTCAACTCCGGCGAACCGCTGGGACTGGAAGCGGGTTCCAAGGCGGAACTGATGGCGGTGCTGGCGCATGCAGGCAAAACACGGACGGTTATCGTCTGTAATGGCTACAAAGATCGTGAATACATTCGTCTGGCGTTAATTGGCGAGAAACTCGGCCACAAGGTGTATCTGGTCATCGAGAAGATGACGGAAGTACGCATGGTGCTGGAAGAGGCCGAACGCCTGAATGTGGTGCCGCGTCTTGGCATTCGCGCGCGCCTGGCATCACAAGGTTCCGGCAAGTGGCAGTCGAGCGGCGGTGAGAAATCTAAGTTTGGTCTGGCAGCGTCGCAGGTGTTGCAGCTGGTGGAAATCATGCGTAAAGCGGGGCGTATCGATAGCCTGCAACTGCTGCATTTCCATCTCGGTTCGCAGATGGCAAATATCCGCGATATCGCGACCGGGGTGCGTGAGTCAGCCCGTTTCTATGTGGAGCTGGCGAAGCTCGGCGTTAACATCAGATGCTTTGACGTTGGCGGCGGTCTCGGTGTCGATTACGAAGGGACGCGTTCTCAGTCGGACTGCTCGGTTAACTATGGCCTGAATGAATACGCTAACAACGTGATCTGGGCAATTGGTGATGCCTGTGATGAACACGGTCTTGAACATCCCACAGTGATTACCGAGTCGGGCCGTGCGGTAACGGCGCACCACACCGTGCTGGTTTCTAATATTATTGGCGTGGAACGTAACGAATTCAGTAACCCGGAAGCGCCGGATGCGGATGCGCCACGTCCGATCCAGAGCATGTGGGATACCTGGCAGGAGATGCACGAGCCGAACGTGCGTCGTTCGCTGCGTGAGTGGTTGCACGATAGCCAGATGGATCTGTTCGACATCCACACCGGTTACTCCTCTGGTACTTATGATCTGCGTCAACGTGCCTGGGCGGAGCAGCTGTACCTCAGCATCTGTCATTACATCCAGCAGCACCTTGATCCGAGCAACCGCGCACATCGCCCGATCATTGATGAGTTGCAGGAGCGCATGGCTGACAAGATCTATGTCAACTTCTCGCTGTTCCAGTCGATGCCGGATGCCTGGGGTATCGATCAACTGTTCCCGGTGTTGCCGCTGGAAGGGTTGAACAAAATGCCGCAGCGTCGTGCGGTGCTGCTCGATATCACCTGTGATTCCGATGGCACCATCGATCACTATGTGGATGGTGACGGCATTGCCACCACCATGCCAATGCCGGAATATGATATCGATAACCCACCGATGCTGGGCTTCTTTATGGTGGGCGCGTATCAGGAAATTCTCGGCAACATGCATAACCTGTTTGGCGATACCGAAGCGGTTGATGTGTTCGCTTTCCAGGATGGCAGCGTGGAAGTGCAGTTGTCGGATGAAGGCGATACCGTGGCGGATATGCTGGAATACGTGCAGCTGAACCCGGCGGAGCTGATGACGCTGTTCCGCAATCAGGTGAAGCAAACTGATATCGACGAAGATCTGCGTGCGCAGTTCCTTGAAGAGTTTGAGAGTGGTTTATACGGCTATACCTACCTTGAAGACGAATAATTAATCGCTTCTTTACCGAGCCACGTTCGTGGCTCGGTCCATTTATTTCTCCGTTATTTTTTTACCCTTATCTTTTTTATTAAAATTGCGATCGCGATCACCGTGATAATTTCGTTCGTCATTTAAAGAGGAAATGAAGCACAGATGGCGACGCTATCTTATTCATTTATTTAAAAAAGCGAAGCCGCACGCCATTTGTCGCCTTCGATACCCACAATAATTATGATGCCATAGGACCAGAAAAAACAGATTTTCTGTTATGTTATATTTTTCATGCATAATTAAAATTTGATCATTGAGGTGACAATAGTAACGTTAAATTACTAATGTGTTATGGGAAATTTTTGGAAAAAATTTCTTATTAAGAATTTGTAACTTTGCAGATAAAAAACTTAAAACCAGCGTTTAATATTTAATTTTGTAATATTTATCAGTTAGTTGCCGAAATCCTGTTTATGTCAAGATCGAAAAAAACAATATTTTTTCCAGGAAGTGTCTGAAATCGCTTCCATGGATTTATAACCCATCATGTCAAAATCAATATGTCATTCCTATCAAAACTTAAGAATGGCTTGGCTTAACCTATTTTTCAAACTGTAAGTTATACGTTAATCTTCAGTTAAGGTGTTAAGTTTTTCCAATGTTTTCCTTGGATTTAACATGAGAAATTCTGACATTTCAGGTGTGTCAGAATCGTGACGAAAGGGCGCGTTGATGAGCAATCCGCAACAATACACTTTCATACTGGAACCTGTTTACGGATTATCCGGTAAGGTGATTTCCTGGGAGTTGCTGACGCGTTTTGCAGATGATGCAGATATTAAACATGAAAGAAATCCGGCAAGAGAAGCGGGTTTTTTCAGCCACTTACCGGCTGAGGAAAAATGGCAACTATTCCTGCGACAGGTTGATCAACTGGAACGACTTTATCAAAAGGGGTTTCAGCAGGTCATCAGTGTGAACATTAACAGGGATATCGTTTCCAGCATCTTTTCTGATGAAAAAACTCAACAAAGACTGGATCTATTGCCTTTCTTCCGCTTCGAAATTTCTGCCTTTTTCATTGCCCGTTTCACTCGTGCCGACCTATTAATTTTAAGAGGGTTAGCAAAAATAGCGCCCTTATGGCTGGATGACTTTGGTCCAGGATATTCCAGTCTCACGATGATGAGTAGCGGAATATTTGAATGTGTCAAGATTGATAAGGCTTTTTTTTGGCAATATGGCGAGAGTCATATATTCGACATTCTGTTAGGCCATCTCAACGATTTATGCAGTGGTGTAATTGTTGAGGGGATTGAGAATCAACACCATATCGAGATTCTGGCGCATAAAGCCATCCGCGGTATGCAGGGCTATCATTGGGATAGTGTCTATCTTAATGATTTTATTGGTAAGTCATGGAGCGACTCCAGTGCCTCCGATCTGTGTGGAAAACACCCGTGCCAAAAAAAGAATTTAAGGAGTTTCATGTAGTTCACGCAGTGCCATTAGATAAAAAAGATATTTTCCCCGTTGTTATTTTAAGAAATAAAACGTCCCCATTACCAGGATGGCGGCTTAACAAGGCTCAGTACGATTTCATCATCAGCATGTATGAAGTCGTCAAAGAGAAAGAGTGAATATCCAACGTTTATTCACTGGTGAGACCGGGATCTGCGGATTTCGGGCGTTTTTATGGATTCTAATAACCTCGGTGGAATATAGAGAAAATGAATAATATCTCAGTAACGCCTAAAGGAGGCACGATTGCCTCGCTGACCAATGGTAGCGAAGTAACGTTAGCGACTCCGAGCTTGGTTAAACTCAATCTGAATCAATCAGATATTAAATCTTACACACGCAATGGTAACGACCTGATTGTCACAACGAAGTCGGGTGAACATCTTGTTATTCATAATTTTTATGGGCCGAATGGCGAAAGCGACCTTGTTCTACAGGATGATAAGGGGGCTTTGTGGTGGGTTGAGAATCCTGGTGAGGAGGGTTTCCAGTATGTTTCGATCGATAGCACCGATGGTCTGTTAGCAGAAAACACCACCCATGATAACGCCATCGCCGCCTTTGGTATGGGGGGAGCACTGTTGGCGGGGATTGGCGCGATGTTTGCCGGCTCGACAGGTAGCGGTGGTTCTGAAGGGGGCAGCAATAACGTTGGCGGCGGTGATAACGGCGGTGGTGATAACGGCGGTGGAGGTAATAATGGCGGTGGTGGTGATAATGGCGGCGGTGGTGATACTACTGCGCCTGGCACGGCCAGTAGCCTGGTCCTGACCGACAGTGCTGGCAGCATCCAGGGCGCTATTACAAATGGCGCAAGTACCGATGACAGCACGCCAACCTTAACCGGAACGGCTGAAGCGGGCAGCACCGTCAGTATTTATGATGGTTCAACCTTGCTGGGCACCGTGATCGTCGGTGCAGATGGCACCTGGAGCTTTACCACACCAACGCTTGCGGATGGGTCACATAGTCTGACGACTACCGTAACCGATGCTGCGGGTAACACCAGCTCCGCTTCTGATCCTATCGACTTCATTGTCGATACCGTTGCACCGATAGCTGCCACAGGCCTGGTGGTAACAGATGACGTCGGCGGCAGCCAGGGGGCACTGGCCTCCGGTGCGACCACCGATGATAATACGCCCACCCTGAGCGGCCAGGCTGAAGCCAACAGCATCATCAAAATCTATGATGGTCAGACGCTGTTGGGCAGTGTCGTAGTCGGTGCGAACGGAGCCTGGAGCTTTACCACCCCGGCGCTGAGTAACGGCAACCATAGCTTGACTGTGACGGTAACGGATGCGGCGGGCAACGTCAGTCCGGCAACCCCGGCGTTTGACGTTAACATTGCGGCGGGCTTCCCACCAGCCACCACCTCGTTGCAGGTGACCGATGATAGCGGCACTACACTGGCGCAATTACCCGATGGATCCAGTACCCATGACACCACGCCAGTATTGAGCGGTTTGGCCAGTGCTAACAACCTGATCACCCTGTATGACGGCGAGACATTGCTGGGCAGCGTGGTGGCAGGCAGTGATGGTCAATGGGTGTTTACGCCGGGCGTTCTGGCCGATGGTACGCACAGCTTCCACGCGACCATTACCGATGCTAATGGCAATGTGACCGACTCCAACACCATCCAGATCATTATTGATACGGTGGCACCGGAAGCGGCCGGTGATTTGCAGCTCGCTAACAACGAGGGCAGCACGGTAATACCGGTGCCTGCGGGCGGTTCGACCAACGATACCACCCCGGTGTTGACTGGTACTGCTGAGCCGGGCAGCACCGTCACTATTTCTGATGGGACGACCGTGCTTGGCACCGCAATTGTCGCAAGCGACGGCAACTGGAGTTTCACCACACCTGCAATGGGTGAGGGGCAGCATAGCCTGACCACCACTGTAACCGACAAGGCGGGCAATACCAGCCCGGCATCTGATCCCATCAACTTTATCGTCGATACTACGCCACCCGCGCCAGCGAGTGGTCTGACGGTAGCCGATAACGTGGGCGATAGTCAGGGTCCGATCACTTCAGGGGTTTCCACCGATGACAATACGCCAACCCTGAGCGGCCAGGCGGAACCCAATAGTCTGATCAGCGTGTATGACGGCACCACATTGTTGGGACAGACTACCACCGGCCTCGATGGGAACTGGAGCTTTACCACCCCTGCGCTGACCAATGGCAGCCATAGTCTGACGGTGACAGTAACCGATACCGCCGGTAATGTCAGCGCGGCCACTCCTGCTTTCAATGCGGTCATCGCAGCTGACTTACCTCCAGCCACCACGTCGTTGCAGGTGACAGACGATAGCGGCAATACCCTGGTGTCGCTGGCTAATGGTGCCAGCATCCAGGACAGCACGCCGGTGCTGAGTGGTTTGGCCGGTGCTAACAATCTGATCACCTTGTATGACGGTACGACCTTACTTGGCAGCGTAGTGGCTGGCAGCAATGGACAGTGGAGTTTTACCCCCACCACCACGTTGCCTGATGGTTCGCATGATTTCCATGCCACCATCACGGATGCCAACAGCAACGTCACCGACTCCATCACCATTAATATCATCATTGATACTCAGGCCCCGGCAGCCGCTGATGATTTGCAGCTCAGCGATAATAACGGCACTACCGTTGTACCAATTGCTGCGGGAGGGGCTACCAACGACAGTTCTCCGCAATTGAGCGGTACAGCGGAACCGGGCAGTACCGTCACTATTTCTGACGGCAATACGGTGCTCGGCACCGTAACGGTCGACAGCGATGGCAACTGGAGCTACACCACACCGGTGCTGAGTGATGGCAACCATAGCCTGACCACCACCGTGACCGATGCGGCAGGTAACACCAGCCCGGCTTCTGCGCCCATCACCTTCACCGTGGATACCACACCACCTGCCGCAGTCAGCGGGTTGGTGGTGTCGGATAATGTTGGTGACAGCCAGGGGCCATTGACCTCGGGTGGCTTCAGCGATGACAGTACCCCGACCCTGAGTGGTCAGGCGGAGGCAAATACCGTCGTCAGCATTTATGACGGCGATACGCTGCTGGGTACTGTCACCGTAGGAAGCGACGGCAACTGGAGCTTCACGCCAGAGGCGTTAACCAATGGCAGTCACAGCCTGACCGCGACCGTGACCGATGCGGCAGGTAACGTTAGCCCGGCAACCACTCCGTTTAACGTGACCATCAATGCCGATCTGCCGCCTGCTACCAGCTCGTTGCAGGTGACGGATGACACCGGCAACACGCTAGTACAGTTGGCGGACGGTGACTTTACGCACGACAGCACACCGGTGCTCAGTGGTCTGGCGGGTGCGAATAACCTGATCACCCTGTATGACGGCACTACCTTACTGGGCAGTGTGACTGCCGACAGTAATGGTCAGTGGGTCTTCACCCCTGGCACGCTGGGCGATGGTACTCATGCGTTCCAGGCCACCATTACCGATATCAATGGCAACACCACCAATTCTGACACTATCACCATCACCATCGATACGGTGGCGACGGGTGCTGCGGGTGGATTGCAGCTCAGTAATGACGAAAGCGGTACACCGGTGCCGATCGAAGCGGGCAGTGCAACCAATGACAACACGCCAGTCCTCAGCGGCAGTGCCGAATCGGGCAGCATTGTCACTATCCTGGACGGTGACAATTTGCTGGGCACGGCCACAGTGGATAACGACGGCAACTGGAGCTTCACGCTCCCCACATTGACGGAAGGTGAGCATAGCCTGACCACCACCGTGACCGATCAGGCGGGTAACACCAGCGAAGCCTCTGATCCGTTTGTGTTCACCGTGGATACCACCCCGCCAGCCGTTGCCGACGACCTGCTGTTGAGTAATGACTCGGGCGGTACCTCCGTACCGGTCTCGTCAGGTGCCACCAATGACACCACGCCGGTGCTAAGCGGTACGGCTGAGCCAGGCAGTACTGTGACTGTTTCCGACGGTGATACTGTGCTGGGTACGGCAACGGTTGATGACGAGGGTAACTGGAGCTTTACCACACCGCCGCTGGATGAAGGCGATCACAGCCTGACCACTACGGTTACCGATACGGCAGGCAATACCGGGGCCGCCTCCAGCCCGATTGCGGTGAATGTGGATACCACTGCGCCGGATGCAGCTACCGGGCTGCAACTCAGCAACGATTTGAATGGCACATCAGTGCCGATTACGGCTGGCGGCGTCACTAACGACACCACACCTGTATTGAGCGGCACCGCCGAGCCGGGCAGCACCGTGACCGTCTCTGATGGCAGTACCGTGCTGGGTACGGCAACCGTAGGGAACGACGGTAACTGGAGCTTTACCACTACGCCACTGGGTGAAGGCGATCATAGCCTGACCGCTACCGTCACCGATCCAGCGGGCAACATCAGCGCTGTTTCGGATCCGGTCGCCGTGACCATTGATACCACGCCCCCGGCAATCGCAGGCGATGTCCAACTCAGCAATGACGAAAACACCCCGTCTGTGCCGATTGTCGCCGGAGGAGCGACTAATGACACCACGCCGGTATTAAGCGGCACCGCCGATGCGGGCAGCATTGTGACGGTCTCCGACAATGGCACGCCGCTGGGGACGGCAACGGTTGATAACGACGGTAACTGGAGCTTTACCACACCGGAGCTGGGTGAGGGCGATCACAGCCTGACCGTCATCGTGACCGACCCGGCAGGTAACAGTAGCCCACCATCGTCCGCGATTGACTTCACTGTCGATACTACCGCCCCTGACGCGGCGACCGGGCTACAGTTGAGCAATGATAGCAGCGGCACCCAGGTTCCGATTGTTGCAGGCGGCACGACCAACGACACCACACCGGTGTTAAGCGGCAATGCTGAAGCCGGCAGCACCGTCACCATCGCTGATGGTACCAACGTGCTGGGTACGGCAATCGTGGATAGCAACGGAAACTGGAACTTCACGACCCCGACGCTGGATGAGGGCGATCACAGCCTGACCGCCACCGTGACCGATGCCGCAGGTAACGTGGGCGACGTATCGGATCCGATTGCCGTCACCATTGATACCTCGGCCCCGGCGGCGGCGGACGATCTGCTGCTCAGCAATGATTCCGGCGGCACATCAGAACCGATCACCTCGGGTGCCACCAACGACACCACACCGGTGTTAAGTGGCACGGCTGAACCGGGCAGCACCGTCACCGTCTCTGACGGCAGCGCGGTGTTGGGTACAGCAACCGTGGATAACGACGGTAACTGGAGCTTCACTACGCCGGAACTGAGCGAGGGTGATCACAGTCTGACCACCACGGTGACAGATCCGGCAGGTAACACCAGCGTCGCCTCCGATCCGGTGGAGTTTACGGTGGATACTCAGCCGCCAGCGGCAGCGGCTGGCCTGCAACTCAGCAATGATTCGAGCGGCATCCCGGTGCAGATTGCTGCCGGTGGAGCGACCAACGACACCACACCCGTACTAAGCGGCAATGCGGAGCCTGGCAGCATCGTCACGGTTAGCGATGGCACTGACGTGCTGGGTACGGCAACGGTTGATAACGACGGTAACTGGAGCTTTACCACACCGGCACTGGATGAAGGCGATCACAGCCTGACTGCCACCGTCACCGATCCGGCGGGTAACGCTGGCCCGGTATCGGATCCAATCGCGGTTACCATCGATACTTCCGCCCCGGCAGCTGCCGATAATCTGCAGCTCAGTAATAACAACAGCGGAACGCTGGTGCCGATCACTACCGGTGCCACCAACGATACCACCCCGGTATTGAGCGGAACGGCTGAAGCCGGTAGCACCGTCACGGTTTCTGATGGGACTGATGTGCTGGGCACCGCGATTGTTGATAGCGACGGCAACTGGAGCTTTACCTCACCGACGTTGGATGAAGGCGATCACAGCCTGACCACCACCGTGACCGATCCGGCGGGGAATACCGGAGACGCTTCCGATCCGATCCTCCTCACCGTGGATACTACGGCCCCGAATCCGGTAACGAATCTGACCGCAACCAACGACGCTGGCGATACGCTGAACGGGCTGACCAATGACAACACGCCAACGCTGAACGGTACGGCAGAGGCAGGCAGTATCATCAGCATCTATGACAACATGGCGCTGATCGGTACGGTTCAGGCGGATGCCACCACGGGCGAATGGAGTTTCACGCTACAGACGTTGA
Source organism: Pantoea sp. X-Soil-TKNS-1211 (assembly GCF_059730495.1). Classification (NCBI taxonomy): domain Bacteria; kingdom Pseudomonadati; phylum Pseudomonadota; class Gammaproteobacteria; order Enterobacterales; family Erwiniaceae; genus Pantoea; species Pantoea sp. X-Soil-TKNS-1211. Next base: position 3,609,601 of record NZ_AP035953.1, on the reverse strand, counting down.
CCGATGGCGATCACAACCTGATGGTCACCGAGACTGATCCGGCAGGTAATATCAGCGCACCAAGTAATATGGTGGCGTTGACGGTTGATACCACCGTACCGGATGCAGCGGCGTTTACGCTCAACAACAATAACGGCAGCACGGCAATTCCGATTGATAATGGCGGCATCACCAACGATAACTCGCCAGTATTAAGCGGCACCACAGAGCCAAATAGTCTGATAACCATTTACGATGGCACAGACGAGATTGGCAGCGTGACGACCGATGGCAGTGGCAACTGGAGCTTTATCACGACGCCATTGCTGGATGGCAGCCATGCGTTGAGCATCACGGTAACCGATGCGGCAGGCAATATCGGCCCATCGTCTGCGGTGACGAACTTCGACATTGATACCGTCGCGCCGGACCCAGTGAATGATCTGGTTGTTAACAACAACGAGGGCAGTACGCTGGTGCCGATCGTCGATGGCAACCTGACCAACGATGCCACACCGGAACTGAGCGGTACGGCTGAAGCGGGCAGCATTGTCAGCGTCTATGACGGTAACAATCTTCTCGGCTCTACGTCTGCCGGTGCGGATGGCAACTGGACCTTTACCACGTCTGACCTGGGCCAGGGCGCGCATAGCCTGAGCGTGACCGTCAGCGATGCAGCGGGTAACACCAGCGCCAACTCGTCAACGGTTGACTTCACCGTTGACAGTGAAGCGCCAGACGCAGCGGATAATCTGGCACTGACTAATGACCTGAACGATACGCCGATTGCAGCAGGTGGCTCCACTAACGACAACACGCCGGTGTTGAGCGGTACAGCGGAAGCCAACAGTATCGTGACCGTGTCGGATGGCAGCAACGTACTGGGCACTGCCATCACCGATGGTGATGGCAACTGGAGCTTCATCACACCAATGCTCAACGATGGGGATCACAGCCTGAGCGTGACGGTCACCGATGTGGCAGGTAACGTCAGCGATGCGAGCGCCCCGATCGCGCTGACTGTGGATACCGTGGCACCGTCTGCGGTCGCCGATCTGGTGCTAACCAACAACGCCGGCGCCGACCCGGTGGATATCCCGAATGGTGGGCTGACCAATGACAGCACGCCAGTACTGAGCGGATCGGCTGAGGCGGGCAGCATTATCGTCATCTCTGATGAGAACGGCGTGCTCGGTTCGGTGACCGTCGGGGATGGCGGCACCTGGGACTTTACCACCGGCGCGCTGACCGATGGCAGCCATACTCTGAGCGTGACGGTAACCGATGCAGCCGGAAACGCCAGTGCTCCGGCAACCATCAGCTTGCAGGTCGATGCTACGGCACCCGACGCTGCGGCTGATATCACGCTCAGCAACGATAACGGCACCACATCGACAGCCATCACCAACGGCAGCACCACCGGGGACAATACGCCACTGCTGGCCGGTACGGCAGAGGCGGGCAGCATCGTGACCATTCTGGATGGTTCAACGGTGTTGGGTACGGTGGTGGTGGACAGCAATGGGGATTGGAGTTTCAACACGCCGACGCTGAGCGATGCTTCCCACAGCCTGAGCGTGACCGTCACCGATACGGCGGGCAACACCAGCGCGGCTTCGACGCCGATCACCTTCACGGTGGATACCGCACTACCGGAAGCTACCAGCCTGGTGGTGAGCAATGACAACGGCAGCACGCCGGTTCCGCTGGACGATGGTGCCACCACCAACGACAACACGCCGTTGCTGACCGGTACGGCAGAAGCCAGCAGCATTATCACCATCTATGATGGCAGCGCGGTGATTGGTTCGACCACCGCCGATGGTGATGGCAACTGGAGCTTTAGCGCACCGACGCTGACGGATGGTACCCATACGCTGAGCGCCACGGTAACGGATACGCTGGGTAACGTCAGTACCGCTTCCACCACCATCACGGTGGCGGTGGATGCGACAGCGCCAGAACCGGTTGGTAATCTGGTGTTGGAAAACAATGACAGCACGCCGTCCGTAGTCATTGCCAACGGCGGCACCACCAATGACGATACCCCGGAACTAAGTGGTACGGCAGAGGCCAACAGCATTGTCTCCATTTATGATGGTAATGCGCTGTTGGGCACAACCACGTCAGACGGTGACGGCAACTGGAGCTACACCACTCCTTCACTGTCAAATGATACGCATACGTTAAATGTCACCGTCACTGACGAGGCAGGAAACGTGAGTTCGACCGCATCCGTCACCGTAACGGTGAATACCGTGGTACCTGATCCGGTCACTAACTTTGCTATCTATGATAACGATGGCACCACGCCGGTGCTGATCGCCAATAATGGCTCTACCAATGATGAAACGCCGGTGCTGCGCGGTAACGCTGAGGCTGGAAATACCATCAATATCTTCCAGGATGGCACCTTAATCGGCACCGCGACGGTAGCGGATAACGGTACCTGGCGTTTTGAAACCACCACCCTGACGGATGGTCCTTATACCTATGCGGTCTCGGTGAGCGATGCGGCGGGTAACACCAGCTCAGTGTCTGCGGACTATATCGTTAACATCGATACCGTGGCACCAGATGCCGTGAGCGATCTGGTGGTGACGGACGATGCCGGGGCGCAGACCGGTGAGTTGGCAACCGGCGATACGACCGATGACAACACGCCGACGTTGAGTGGTAGCGCAGATAACGGTGATGTGATCTCCATCTACGATGGCACCACATTACTTGGCACCGTCACGGCAACCTTTGGAGTCTGGAGCTTCACGCCAGCAGCCCTGAGTAATGGCAGCCACAGTTTTACCGTCACCGTGACGGATGCGGCTGGAAACGTCAGTGCAGCCTCGTCGCCAGCGTTTGAGCTTACCATTAGCGCCGGGCAACCGCCTGCCACCAGTACGCTGGAAATTACCGATGATAGCGGCAGTACCCTGGTACAGCTGGCTGATGGCGCGGATACCAAGGACAATACGCCGGTTCTCAGCGGTGTAGCCGCAGAGGACGATATCATCACCATCCACGATGGGGCGACGGTGTTGGGGTCAGTGCTGGTGGATGCCAGCGGGCAGTGGACCTTCACCCCCGCACCGGCTCTGACTGATGGTCCCCATGCACTGTTCATCACTACGGTGGATGGTCTGGGTAACCCAGGTGCTACGTCAGATACCATCAATATCACCGTTGACACCGCAGTTCCGGCGACAGTGGTTGACCTGGTGGTCAGCAACGACAGCAGCGGCACGCCCGTGGCGATTGCTGACGGCAGTTCAACCAATGACAGCACGCCACTGCTCACCGGTACCGCAGAAGCGAATGCCATCATCACCATTTACGATGGCAGCAACGTGGTCGGTTCTACCCTCGCCAATGCATCGGGTAACTGGAGTTTCAATACCCCAACCCTGAGCAATGGCTCACATACCCTGAGCGTGACAGCGACCGATGCCGCGGGTAATGCCAGCGCTAACTCCGCATCGGTGACGTTCACCGTGGATACCCATGCGCCAGCTGTTGCGACGCTGGTGGTGACCAACGATGTCACCAGCACAGTGGTGCCAAATGGTGGTTCCACCAACGACAGCACACCAACCCTGAGCGGCACGGCGGAAGCGAATAGTGTGGTCACCATCTACGATGGCAGCGCGGTGTTGGGTTCGGTTACAGCGAGTGCGGGCGGTATCTGGAGTTTCACCACTGCCACCCTTGCTGAGGGCAGCCATGCACTTACCGTCAGGGCGACGGATGCCGCCGGTAACGTCAGTGTGGCATCCAGCACGACAACGGTGGTGATTGATACCGTCGCACCGGGCGCAGTGACTCTGGCGGCCAGCAACAACAACGGCAGTGCCGCTGTGCCGATTGCCAACAACGGCACCACCAACGACAACACCCCGTCCCTGAGCGGCACGGCGGAAGCGGGCAGCAAAATCACCATCTCTGATGGCACCACCGTGCTGGGTACGGTGACGGCAGGCAGCAACGGAGCGTGGAGCTTCACCACGTCGACGCTGGCTGATGGCCCCCATACCCTGAACGTGACTGCCACCGATGCAGCGGGTAACGTCAGCCCGAATGCCTCGGTAACGCTCACCGTGGATACCGGCGTACCGACGGCTTCAACCCTGACGGTCACCGCCGATAACGTCACACCAAACGTGACGATACCAAGCGGTGGAGCGACCAACGACAACACGCCAACCCTGAGCGGCACGGCGGAAGCCGGTGCGGTGGTGACTATCTCTGATGGTTCTACGGTGCTGGGTTCCGTCACCGTAAGTACGGGTGGCACATGGAGCTTTACCACCAGTGCGCTGAGTAACGGTACGCATCCGCTGAGTGTGACGGTGAAAGATGCTGCCGGAAACGTCAGTCCAGCCACGGCGGCGACGGTGATTGTCGATACTGTGGCCCCGACAGCCTCTACCCTGGTAATAACCAACGATGCGGCTGGCGTGGTGGTGCCGAGTGGCGGTTCCACTAACGACAGCACGCCGGTGCTGAGCGGTACGGCGGAAGCGGGCAGCAAAGTGACTATCTCCGATGGTAGCACGGTGCTGGGCACGGTAACGGTAGGTACGGGCGGCACCTGGAGTTTCACTACCGCCACCCTACTGGATGGATCTCATCCTATCAGCGTCACGGTAACGGATGCAGCCGGTAACGTCAGCGGCACCACGTCCGCCACGGTGATTATCGATACCGTGGCACCGACAGCGATAACCGGGCTGGCGGCCAGTAACAACAACGGCAGCACGCCGGTGGCGATTGCCAACAATGGTACGACTAACGACAACACCCCAGCCCTGAGCGGTACGGCAGAGGTCGGGGCGAAGATCACCATTTCTGATGGCAGCACTGTGCTGGGTACGGTGACCGCAGGCAGCAACGGTGCGTGGAGTTTCACCACCTCAACGCTGGCTGATGGCCCTCATACCCTGAACGTGACCGCCACCGATGCGGCAGGCAACGTCAGCCCGAACGCGTCAGTGACGCTCACCGTGGATACCGGCGTACCGACGGCTTCAACGCTGACGGTCACCGCCGATAACGTCACGCCAAACGTGACGGTGCCGAGCGGTGGCTCCACCAATGACAACACGCCAACCCTGAGCGGTACGGCAGAGACGGGCGCAGTGGTGACCATCTACGATGGCAGCACAGTGCTGGGTTCTGTGACGGCAGGCACGGGTGGCGCATGGACGTTCACCACCAGCGCGCTGAGTAACGGCACGCATCCGCTGAGCGTGACGGTGAAAGATGCGGCGGGCAACGTCAGTCCGGCCTCGACCACCGTCTCGATCACGGTGGATACCGTGGCTCCTGCGGCCTCAACGTTGACCATTACCAATGATGCAGCTGGTGTGGTGGTGCCGAGTGGCGGTTCCACCAACGACAGCACGCCAGTGCTGAGCGGTACGGCGGAAGCAGGCAGCAAAGTCACCATTTATGACGGTGCCGCAGTGCTGGGTACGGTAACGGTGGGTACGGGCGGCACCTGGAGCTTCACCACCGCAACGCTGACCAACGGCACCCATCCGCTGAGCGTCACGGTAACCGATGCAGCAGGTAACATCAGCGGCACCACGTCTGCCAGCGTGATCATTGATACCGTGGCACCAACAGCGGTGACTGGCCTCGCTGCCAGCAACAACAACGGCAGTACGCCGGTGGCGATTGCCAACAACGGTAGCACCAATGATAACACCCCGGCCCTGAGCGGCACGGCGGAGGCGGGCAGCAAAGTTTCCATTTACGATGGCGCGACGTTGCTGGGGACCACCACAGCCGGCAGTAACGGGGCGTGGAGCTTTATCACGTCGACGCTGGCGGACGGCCCTCATACCCTGAACGTCACCGCCACCGATGCAGCGGGCAACGTCAGCCCGAATGCCTCGGTAACGCTCACCGTGGATACCGGCGTGCCGACGGCTTCTACGCTGACGGTCACCGCCGACAACGTCACGCCAAACGTGACGATACCGAGCGGCGGCTATACCAATGACAACACGCCAACCCTGAGCGGCACGGCGGAAGCAGGTGCAGTGGTGACCATCTCCGATGGCTCTACGGTGCTGGGTTCCGTTACCGCAGGTACGGGTGGCGCATGGACGTTCACCACCAGTGCGCTGAGTAACGGTACCCATCCGTTGAGCGTGACGGTGAAAGATGCGGCGGGCAACGTTAGCCCGGCCACGGCGGCGACGGTGATTGTCGATACTGTGGCCCCGACAGCCTCTACCCTGGTAATAACCAACGATGCGGCTGGCGTGGTGGTGCCAAGTGGCGGTTCCACTAACGACAGCACGCCGGTGCTGAGCGGTACGGCGGAAGCGGGCAGTAAAGTGACTATTTACGACGGCAGCGCGGTGCTGGGTACATTAACCGTAGGGGGCGGCGGTACCTGGAGCTTCACCACCGCAACGCTTTCCAACGGCACCCATCCGCTGAGCGTCACGGTGACTGATCAGGCAGGTAACATCAGCGGCACCACGTCTGCCAGCGTGATCATCGATACCGTGGCTCCGGCAGCAGTGACGGGGCTGGCGGCCAGTAACAACAACGGCGGTTCGGCGGTAGCCATTCCCAACAATGGCACCACCAACGACAACACGCCGCTGCTCAGTGGTACGGCGGAAGCCGGAGCGAAGATCTCCATCTACGATGGTGCGACGCTGCTCGGCACCACCACGGCGGCCAGCAGTGGGGCGTGGAGTTTCACCACTTCCACCCTGACTGAAGGCACTCATACCCTGAACGTCACTGCCACCGATGCGGCGGGTAACGTTAGCCCGAATGCCTCGGTGACGCTGACGGTGGATAGTGTCGCGCCGACCAACTCAACGCTGACCATCACCGCCGATAACGTCACACCAAATGTCACCGTACCAAATGGCGGATACACCAGAGATACCACCCCGGTGCTGAGCGGTACGGCAGAGGTGGGCAGTCGTGTCACCATTTACGATGGTGCGACGATCCTCGGTTCTGTGGTTGTCGGGGCTGGGGGGACATGGAGCTACACCACGGCGGTCCTTGCCAACGGTTCGCATCCGTTAAGCGTCACGGTCACGGATGCCGCAGGCAACGTCAGCGGTATCACATCCGCGACGGTGAATGTGGATACCGTCGCGCCAACAGCAGCTACCGGGCTGGCGGTTAACAACGCAGGAACCACCCTGACCGGTACCGGCGAAGCAGGCACCACCGTTACGGTGAAAGATGCCGGAGGTAACACCATCGGGACGGGCACCGTCGGCGTCACCGGCAGCTTCTCGGTCACGCTGACCACCGCGCAGACCACCGGGGCAACGCTGTCCGTTTCCCTGACGGATGCGGCAGGTAATACCTCGCCGACCGCTACCGTGCTGGGTGCCATCAAAATCGTCGCGGTTAATGACGCGGCGGAGGTGGATTACTCGACATCCACAGCAACGGTGAATAACGGCACCACCAGCGTTCAGCATACTTCGTTGTTGAGTGCCAACCTGGGGGGATTGCTGGGCGTCAATGTGTTATCGAACGGAAACGCTTATATATTCAGTGTGGGGAATGACGATACCCGTAATGTAACCCTTAATGGGTCAACCACCACGTTGGTGGGGCTGATTGGCAACTACACCTTGTATTTGTATCAGCAGCAGTCAGATGGTACCTGGGCATTGAAGGCCAGCACCGCGAACTATATAACGACGCTCCTGACCATTGGCACGCAGACCGGTGCCAACGTGACCTATTCCAACCTTGGAACGGGGACTTATGCGGTGGTATTGGGGGCGAGTTCTGGTATCTCGGTGTTGCCCACCACCACCATCACCACGGTAACAGATACCACCGTAATGGCGGTTACAGTGGCCGCCACAGTGACTGGCAATCTGCTGACCAACGACACCAGCTCGGTAGCGGGTACGGTGCCATCGGGCACGGCGGTGACTTCAGTTTCAGGTCATACGGTGGGCACCAGCACCTCGTTCAGCACTACCTACGGTACGCTGACCATCGACTCGCACGGTAACTACACCTATACCCTGAAGGCCGGTCTGGATATCGACACCCTGCCAGCCGCCGATACCTTCAGCTATTCGGTGACGGATGCCCAGGGAGTGGTGACCACCGCCTCGCTGTCGGTTTCCCTGGTACACGCCACCGGCACGGCTTCGTTGCTTAGCGTCAACAGCCTGTTCGCGGAAACCACCACCACCACGGACAGCGATCATTCAGTCAGCGGCAGCATCTGGGCCGACAGCAGTACCAGCCACACCGGTACGCTGACCATTACTAATGAGCATGGCGACTCCACCACCGTGAGCAGCAGTGGCAATACCCTGGTGGCAGGCGATTACGGTACGTTGAGTATTGCCGCCGATGGTAGTTACACCTACGCGTTGAGTGCCGAGATTAACGTGCAGAGCATCACGCACAAGGAGGTCTTCAGTTACACCCTGGCATCGACCGACGGCACCCTTACCAGCAACTCGTTCACCATTGAGTTGCATCCAACCATTACCGGAACCTCGGGAGCGGATACGCTGACCAGCAGCGCCTATGACGACACCATCACCTCGGGTGCCGGAGCAGACACGCTGGTTTACCACCTGCTGAACGCGGCGGATGCCACCGGGGGTAATGGACACGATACCTGGACTGATTTCTCTGTCGCAAATGGCGACAAGATCGACGTCAGTAACCTGCTTATTGGCTGGAATGATGACACAAGTAACGTTAATGATTTTGTGAAAGTGGATCATACCGCTGATGGCAGCACCGTGCTCTCGATTGACCGTGACGGAACCGGAACGGCGTACAGCAGCACCCAGCTGGTGACAGTGGAAGGCACTAACGCATCACTGGAGGAGTTGCTGCAACAACCGCACCAGAATCACACGGCGTAACCCTTGTTATCTAAGGCAGGATGCACTCAGGGCACAGGAGGTGCCCCTTTCTCTTAATGACTGGTGGAGTATCGATGGACCTGATGCAATCAAGCGCAATATATCGCCGTTCCTGGAAGCTCAGCGTTTTCTGTGCTGGCATCGCTTTTCTCTCTCATTCGCAATCAATGGCGGCCGATAACGCCCTGACAAGAGCCGGTCGCATCACCACTCAAGGTCTGTCGCAACAGCCGGACCTGCCTTCACTAACTGGCGCAGTCGCCGAACCCGCGTTGAACCGCGTCCCGGACACCCTGACGCTCGATCAGGCGGTGCAGCGAGCGGTGCACTGGCATCCGGATATTGCTGAAGCGGTGGGAAAACTGCTGGAGCAAGCCAATCAGGTTGATGTGGCGAAGGCAAAATATTATCCGCAGGTGAGTGCCGGGATGAACAACGGCTACTCCAATACTTATACCGAAAAGGGCTACAGCCCCTCGTTTGTCCTGTCGGTATCGCAGATGTTGTATGACTTCGGCAAGGTCAGCAGCTCGGTGAAATCGGCAGAAGCCGGGGTCGCTGAAGAGCAGGCCAACGTGCTGGTCAGCATTGATACGGTGGCGCATGACACGGCTGCTGCGTTGATCGAGGTGCAGGGTTATCAGCAACTGGTGGTCATCGCGCAACAACAACTGGCCTCGCTGAATAAGATTGGCGGTTTAGCCAGACAGCGTAATGATGAAGGGGCGGCATCCCTTTCTGATGCCACGCAAACCGATGCCCGTATCGAAGGGGCGCGCACCACCCTGATACAGTATCAGGCCAATCTGGATCGCTGGCGCGCCACGCTGGCAACCTATCTTGGTTGGCCAACGGTCAACAAAGTCAGTGATGATTTTCCTGGCAAATTGATGCGATCCTGCCAGTCGTCCCAGGCGGAGGACCGTTTGATCCCGGCGGTGCTGTCCGCCTGGGCGGCGGCAAATCAGGCGCAGGCCAAGCTGGAAAATGCCAATGCGCAGATGCTGCCAACCATTTCACTGGAACCGGAAGTGACGCATTACCTCAACGATCACTATGCCAGCAGCGAAACGCTGGATCGTACCCAGTATTCCGCCTGGGTGAAGGTCGAGATGCCGATCTATCAGGGGGGCGGGATGACCGCCAGTCGTGATGCAGCGGCTAATGCCCTCAGCGCGGCCAATGCCGCAGTTAACTCAGCACGGCTTAAAGCGCGCCAACAGTTGAGTGAATCGCAGAACACGTCGCAAAGTCTGGCACTGAGTCTCAACATTTTGGGACGACAACAACAGCTAAGCGAGAAAACGCAGCAACTCTACCAGGACCAATATTTGCAGCTCGGCACCCGCCCGCTGCTCGACGTGCTGAACGCCGAACAGGAGGTCTACCAGACTCGCTTTACGCTTCAGCAAACCATCAGTCAGTTACGCTCACTGCAACTCGATTGCCTCTACAGCACCGGGCATATGCGGTCGGCGTTTGCTCTGAATAATCAGCGCATCCAGTCCGTGGAGATTCAGCCATGACGCAAATGCAGATCCCCGAAACCCCAGACGCAAAGCCCGATCACGCCGAAGGCGGCGTGCCGTTAGAGGGGTGGGCGACGGCAATCATCCAGATCGCCACCCATTATCGTTTACCCTGCTCGCCAGGCATGATCCTTGCCTCCAGCGCATGGCAGGGGAAACAGACGCGCGATAAGGCGTTGCGCCATCTGGCGCGCCAGGCGGGTTTATCATTGCAATTATACGAAGACCAGAAATGGGAAGTGACCCACTGGCGGTTACCGCTGGCGGTTGAACTGCATGATGGACAGGTGGGGGTGATCACCTCATTTGATGGGGAAGACGAAGTTCGGGTGCACTTTGCCGGAGATGAACAACCCACACCGCTTTCTCTGATTGCGTTGCTGCCGGATGTCAGCTATGCCGCGGCGTTTCGTCCACTGGCGCCCGCTAAAGACAGTCGGGTCGATCGCTATCTTGAGACCATCAAACCGGACTGGCTGCGCCGTCTGGTACTGAAAGATCTGCGTCCGTACGGCTATGTGATGCTGGGATCTTTCCTGATCAACCTGCTGGCGCTGGTCGGGATTATCTTCTCAATGCAGGTGTATGACCGGGTGATACCGGCGCAATCCTATCCGACATTGTATGTACTTTATATCGGGGTGATTATCTCGGTGGTGTTCACCTATATCCTGCGCGTCGGGCGTGACCATGTGACCGATCTGCTCGGCAAGCGTGCGGATATGCGCGTGTCGGATCGGGTGTTTGGTCATGCGTTGCGCTTACGTAATAACGCCGTGCCGCGTTCAACCGGCACCTTTATCTCACAGCTACGCGAGCTGGAGGCGATCCGTGAGATGGTCACCTCCACTACCGTGACGGCGATTGTTGATATGCCGTTCTTCCTGCTGTTTTTACTGGTGATGGCGATCATTGCGCCGCAACTGGCGTGGATCGCGCCGGTTGCGGTGATCCTGATGGTGCTGCCGGGCCTGTTTATGCAGAAAAAACTGTCGAAGCTGGCGCAGCAGGCACTGAAAGAGTCGACGTTACGCAACGCCGTGCTGGTGGAGAGCGTGCAGGGGCTGGAGGATATCAAGCTGATGCAGGCGGAAGATCGCTTTCTGCAACAGTGGAACAGCTACATCCGCATCACCGCGCAGTCAGGGGTGGAGACCCGTAAGGCGATGCATTCACTGATTAGCTGGGGGATCACCATTCAGGGGATGGTGTACGCCACGGTGATTGTGATTGGTGCACCGATGGTGATTAACGGTGATATCACCACCGGTGCGATTGTCGCGGCATCGTTGCTGTCATCACGGATGATTGCGCCGATGGCAACGCTGTGCGGCGTGCTGGCGCGCTGGCAGCAAGTCAAAGCGGCGAAAACCAGCCTTGATGGCCTGATGGCGCTGCCAGTGGAGAACAGCACCGATGAAACCCGTGTTCATTGCCCGGTACTGTTTGGTAACTATCAGTTCAACGACGCGATGTTCCGTTACTACAGCGACACGCTCACCGTCGCCCTGCGGATTAACCGTCTGACCATTAAACAGGGCGAGCGCATTGCGATACTGGGACGCAACGGGGCCGGTAAATCGACCATGTTGCAGGCAATGATTGGTGGCGTGGAGTTGATCGGCGGTGAGTTGTTGCTGGATAACCTCAGCCTGCCGCATATCGATCTGGCGGATGTGCGGCGCAATGTCGGTCTGATGACGCAGAACGCGCGCCTGTTCCACGGCACCCTGCGGGAAAACCTGACCATGGGCGCGGCCCACGCCACCGATGACGCCATCTTTGCCGCGCTGGTAGTCAGCGGCGGAGCCGATTTTATCCATCGGTTACCACTTGGCCTTGATCACCCGGTGATGGAAGGGGGCGTGGGACTCTCCGGTGGACAGCGTCAGTCGGTGCTGCTGGCCCGCATGCTGCTGCGCGATCCTAATATCGTGCTGCTGGATGAACCAACCGCTTCGCTGGATGATCACACCGAAAAAGAGTTTATCGAGCGACTTGGTCATTGGCTGAATGGCCGCACCCTGGTGGTTGCGACTCACCGGGCGGCGATCCTCGCGCTGGTGGATCGCATCCTGGTGCTGAAGGAGGGGCAACTGGTGATGGATAGCCCGAAAGAGAATGCGCTGCCGCCACCGCGTGCCGGTAATGCGCGTCCGGAGGCCCACTCATGAAACAGTTACCTGCGAAATTGCGTTTGGTGGCGGCGGAAGGGGACTCCTCCGACGATCTGGCGGGCGATCTGCAATCAGAGACTCACTATTCAGGCGCGGTACGGCTGATTGTGATCAGCTTCTTTTTATTGCTGGTCACCTGCGTGTGGGCATATTTTGGCGTGCTGGATGAAGTCTCCACCGGCACCGGCAAGGTGATCCCCAGTTCCCATGATCAGGTGCTGCAATCGCTGGAGGGCGGCATCCTTGATGAAATCTATGTGCACGAGGGCAGCCATGTTGAAGCTGGTCAGGTGGTGGCAAAACTCGACCCGATCCGTTCAGAATCGAGCGTCGGGGAGAGTGCGGCACGCTATCGTGCGGCACTGGCGGCCAGTGCGCGTCTCAACGCGGAGGTCAACGATCTGCCGCTCAGCTTCCCGGCGGAGCTGAATAAATTTCCCGACCTGATGGCGTCAGAAACCCGGCTGTACAAAACGCGCCGCGCGCAGTTGAAGGATTCGACCGCGCAGATCCAGCAATCGCTCAATCTGGCCAACCGCGAGCTGGCGATTACCGAACGTCTGGCAAAAACCGGTGCCGCCAGTAGCGTCGAAGTGCTGCGTTTGCAGCGTGACAAATCCGACCTTGAGCTGAAGATGACCGACATGCGCTCGCAATATTATGTCCAGGCGCGTGAGGATTTGGCGAAAGCCACGGCGGAAGCCGACAGCCTGTTGCAGACGGTGCGCGGGCGTGAGGATACCGTCAGTCGCCTGACCATTCGTGCGCCGATGCGTGGTGTGGTGAAAGATATCAAGGTGACCACGGTAGGTGGGGTGATCCCACCCAATGGCGAGCTGATGAACATCGTGCCGATGGATGATCATCTGTTGATCGAGGCACGTCTCTCGCCGCGCGATATCGCTTTTATTCACCCGGATCAGAAAGCGCTGGTGAAAATTTCTGCTTATGATTATTCGATCTATGGTGGCCTGGATGGGGTGGTGGAGAGCATTTCGCCGGATACCATTCAGGATGAGGTGAAACCGGAGATTTATTACTACCGCGTGTATATCCGTACCGATCACGATTTTGTGCAGAATAAAGCCGGTAAGCGTTTCTCGATCAGCCCCGGAATGGTCGCCACGGTGGATATCAAAACTGGCGAGAAGACGGTGATGGATTATTTGATTAAACCGTTTAACCGCGCCAAAGAAGCCCTGCGCGAACGTTAATTGCAGACAACGCCAATCCTGGCGATAATCAGCCGCATCAAATCCCTTCCTCGTCGGGTTTAACGACGCGGAGGGGATTTTTTTTGGTCATATTTCATCTATACCTTAATGTCACGCGGATTCAGGATCTCAAGAGGACGATTTATGTATAACACCCTCGGCAATCAGTACGATAACTCACTGGTTTCGAACGCCTTCGGTTTCATGCGTTTCCCGGTTAATTTCCAACCCTACGACAGCGATGCTGAGTGGGTCATCACCGGCGTACCTTTCGATGCCGCAACCTCGGGCCGTCCGGGCAGCCGTTTAGGGCCGGGAGCCATCCGTCAGATCTCCACCAACCTCGCCTGGGAAGGTTGCCGCTGGCCGTGGGATTTCGATCTGCGTCAGCGCCTGAACGTGGTGGATTGCGGCGATCTGGTGTATGCCTTTGGCGACTCGCAGGATCTGTCTGACAAACTCCAGGCCCATGCCGAGAAACTGCTGGCAAACGGCAAACGTATGTTGACGTTCGGTGGTGACCATTACGTCACGCTGCCGCTGTTGCGCGCCCATGCTAAACACTTTGGCAAAATGGCGTTGGTACATTTCGATGCGCACACTGACACCTACTCCAACGGTCCGACTTTTGACCATGGCACCATGTTCTTCACCGCGCCGAAAGAAGGTCTGATCGACCCTAATCACTCTGTGCAGATCGGTATCCGTACTGAGTTTGATAAGAGCCTCGGCTTTAACGTGCTGGATGCGGCACAGGTCAACGATCGCAGCGTCGACGACATCCTGGCCGAAGTGAAGCGTACTGTGGGCGACCTGCCGGTGTATCTGACCTTTGATATCGACTGTCTTGATCCGGCCCATGCGCCTGGCACTGGCACGCCGGTGATTGGCGGCCTGACCACCGATAAAGCCACCAAGCTGATTCGTGGTCTGCAAGGCATGAACATCGTCGGGATGGATCTGGTGGAAGTGGCACCGGGTTACGATCACGCCGATCTCACCTCGCTGGCCGCAGCTACGCTGGCGCTGGATATGCTGCACGTGCAGGCGGCGAATAAGGGCTAAACTTACTGACGGTCAATTAATCTTCGGAGGTCATGATGGGCTTACTGGATGATTTAGTCGGATCGTTAGAAGGCGGCCAGGGGCAGGGCAACCAGCTGGGCCAATTGCAGGCCATCTGGAGCTGGGTGCAAGAGCAGGGCGGTATTGAAGCGCTGCTGCACAAGTTTCAGCAGGGCGGGCTGGGCGAGGTGCTGGGTTCGTGGATTGGCACTGGCAATAATCAGCCGGTGGACAGTGGCGATATGCAGTCGGCGTTTGGTCAGCCGGAGTTACAGTCGTTAGCGGATAAGCTCGGCACCGATGTGCAGGGCGCGTCCGGTACGCTGGCGCTGCTGCTGCCGCAACTGATTGATAAGATGTCGCCGCAAGGCCAGTTGGATGAGCAGAGTTTGCATGATAACCAGCTGGATTTGGGGTCAATGGTCGATCAGCTGTTTAAACGTTAGGCAAGCTCTGGGAACGGCGCGATTAATCGCGCCATTCCTGCTTATTATTTCCCGTCGGCGGCAATGCGATCACGAATATGCTGCGCACGCGCTTCGGAATCGGGGTGTGAATCAAACATTGAACTCTGACGTCCCTGTTCCAGTTGAGCCAGTTTCTCGAAGCTGGTCGCCAGCCCTAGTGGATTGATGCCACGCTTCTTCAGCAGCTCATACGAATAATCATCCGCCTCTGATTCTTGCGTTTGTGAGAACTGCGCGTTCACCAGCTTCTCTCCCAGTTCCCCCAATTGTGACTGTGATAATGAACCGATCACTCCGCCCATCGATGTGGCTGCGGTGCGGGCTGCGGTGGTCGCGAAGGCCACCTGCATCGCTTTACGCGTATGACCCAGCGCAACGTGGCCCATTTCATGGCCCAGCACACCCTCAACCTCGTTATCGGTCATCATATCCATCAAGCCGCTGTAAACGCGGATACAGCCATTCGCCATCGCCCAGGCGTTAACATCTTTGGTCAGGTACACCTTATAGTTAGCGGGCACCCCGTTGATGTTGTCGCCCAGCGCCGCCCCGATTTTATTCAGGCGTTGCTGGTATTCGCTGTTCGCCGGGGCGAGCTGATTTTCTTTATCCATTTGCGCACAGGATTGATCGCTTAACTGCTTCACCTGATCGTCACTTAACGCATAAGCCTGATACGCCTGCGCTCCCGATTGCAGCAACGCATTGTTGTCGAGTCCTTCACAGCCACTGAGTAAAGCAGCTATGCCAAAGGCAATGATGGTCGGTTGGATCTTCATTTTAGAATCCTCAGAGTAACAAGGTAGTAAAAACAAACACCTGAACTTGATGCCGGTGTTTAAACGTTTTGTTTATAGCCTGCAAGTGCTTGGCTGGCTAGCAGACAGCAGCTGAATTGCAACCTCTGACCACCAGATTTAGCACCCCGTAGCATGTACTTTTGCCCCGATTTTCATGTACATTGATGTGCGACTTTTTCCTTGCTTCGCCTGATAGCTGATTAATTACAATAAGTTAGGAGCGGCGAAGTATTAATCCGACCTGGAGTAGAAAATGCCCTCTCGTAAAGAGCTTGCCAACGCCATTCGCGCGTTAAGTATGGATGCAGTACAGAAAGCCAAATCGGGACATCCGGGTGCCCCAATGGGCATGGCGGACATTGCCGAAGTTCTGTGGCGTGACTTCCTGAACCACAACCCGACAAATCCGCAATGGGCCGCGCGCGACCGCTTTGTGCTGTCTAACGGTCACGGTTCGATGCTGATTTACAGCCTGCTGCACCTCACTGGCTACGATCTGCCGATGAGCGAGCTGCAAAACTTCCGTCAGCTGCACTCCAAAACTCCAGGTCACCCGGAATACGGCTACACCGCAGGCGTCGAAACCACCACCGGCCCGCTGGGTCAGGGGATTGCCAACGCCGTGGGCTTCGCGATTGCCGAACGCACGCTGGCGGCCCAGTTCAACCGTCCGGGCCACGACATCGTGGACCACAACACTTACGTGTTTATGGGCGACGGCTGCATGATGGAAGGTATCTCACACGAGGTGTGCTCCATCGCCGGTACGCTGAAGCTGGGCAAACTGGTCGCCTTCTATGACGACAACGGTATCTCCATCGACGGTCACGTAGATGGCTGGTTCACCGACGACACCGCAAAACGCTTTGAAGCCTACGGCTGGCACGTGGTGCGCGGCGTGGACGGTCACGACGCTGACGCGATCAAAAAAGCGGTGGAAGAAGCCAAAGCGGTCAGCGACAAGCCGTCGCTGCTGATGTGCAAAACCATCATCGGTTTCGGTTCACCGAACAAAGCCGGTACGCACGACTCCCACGGCGCACCGCTGGGCGACGCCGAAGTGGCACTGACCCGCAAACAGCTGGGCTGGGACTACGCACCGTTTGAAATCCCGGCAGATATCTATGCTGAGTGGGATGCGAAAGAAGCGGGCCAGGCGAAAGAAGCGGCATGGAACGAGAAATTCGCGGCCTATGCGGCGGCACACCCGGAGCTGGCAGCGGAATTCAAACGCCGTACCAACAACGAACTGCCGGCCAACTGGGCGGAAGAGTCGCAGAAATTTGTTGAGCAGTTACAGGCGAACCCGGCGAAAATTGCCAGCCGTAAAGCGTCACAGAATGCCATCGAAGCCTTCGGCAAAATCCTGCCGGAATACCTCGGCGGTTCTGCGGACCTGGCACCGAGCAACCTGACCATGTGGTCCGGCTCGAAGCCGATCAACGAAGATGCGGCCGGTAACTACATCCATTACGGCGTGCGTGAGTTCGGTATGACCGCTATCGCCAACGGTATCGCGCTGCACGGTGGCTTCCTGCCGTACACCGCCACCTTCCTGATGTTCGTGGAGTATGCGCGTAACGCGGCGCGTATGGCGGCGCTGATGAAGATCCGTCAGATCATGGTGTATACCCATGACTCCATCGGTCTGGGCGAAGATGGCCCGACTCACCAGCCGGTTGAGCAGATGGCGAGCCTGCGTACCACCCCGAACATGAGCCTGTGGCGTCCGTGTGACCAGGTCGAGTCTGCGGTGGCGTGGAAATACGCCATCGAGCGTAAAGATGGCCCAAGTGCGCTGATTTTCTCGCGTCAGAACCTGGCGCAGCAGGATCGTACGGCCGAGCAGCTGGCAAACGTGGCACGCGGCGGTTATGTGCTGAAGGACTGTGCCGGTCAGCCGGAACTGATCCTGATCGCCACCGGTTCAGAAGTGGAACTGGCGACGGGTGCATACGACCAGCTGACCACCGAAGGCCACAAGGTACGCGTGGTTTCTATGCCGTCAACCGACGCTTTCGACAAACAGGATGCGGCTTACCGTGAATCCGTGCTGCCGAAAGCGGTGGCCGCACGCGTGGCTATCGAAGCGGGTATCGCGGACTATTGGTTCAAGTATACCGGTCTGAACGGTGCTATCGTCGGCATGACCAGCTTCGGTGAATCTGCTCCGGCAGAGAAGCTGTTCGAAGAGTTTGGTTTCACCGTGGCCAATGTGGTCGCGACCGCGAAATCCATTCTGTAATGCTTGCGGGCGGCCTGGTGGCCGCCCAATTATTCCTCCAGTAATAATCTTAAAATGGCTGATTTTGTGACGCAGATCCAATAATCAGCAGCGCAGTTGATCACAATCATTCCTGTTATTCCTTCCTTGCTTTATCCTAGCTGAACCGTTTCAGTTGTGGCGTAAAATCCGCTGACAACCACAGGTAATCGACAATAATTCCCTGTACAAAAGGGTGTGAAACGCTCAGGCTATCGGCACGTTTTTTCAGGTGTGGTTGAAGGAAAGATGACCGTTCGCATAGCTATAAATGGTTTTGGTCGTATCGGGCGTAATGTGCTGCGTGCGCTGTATGAAACAGGCCGCAGGGCGGAAATCACCGTGGTGGCGATTAACGAACTGGCAGAAGCCGTTGGTATGGCGCATCTGCTCAAGTACGACACCAGCCACGGACGTTTTGCCTTTGACGTGCGCCAGGAGCGCGACCAACTGTTTGTCGGTGACGATACCATTCGCATCCTGCATCAGGCCGATATCGCCACCCTGCCGTGGCAGGAACTGAATGTTGACATCGTGCTGGATTGCACCGGGGTTTACGGCAGCCGTGCCGATGGCGAAGCCCATTTGCAGGCAGGCGCGAAGAAGGTGTTGTTCTCGCATCCGGGCGGTAACGACCTGGATGCCACGGTAGTGTTCGGCGTGAACGAACAGGCTCTTAAACAAACTGACCGCATTGTTTCCAACGCATCCTGCACCACCAACTGTATTATTCCGGTGATAAAGTTGCTGGATGACGCCTTTGGCATTGAGTCAGGCACCGTGACTACTATCCACTCGGCGATGCACGATCAACAGGTGATCGACGCTTATCACAGCGATCTGCGTCGTACCCGTGCCGCCAGTCAATCGATCATTCCGGTGGATACGCGGCTGGCGGCGGGCATAACGCGCATTTTTCCGAAATTTAACGATCGCTTCGAAGCTATCGCGGTGCGTGTGCCAACCATCAATGTCACGGCCATTGATTTGAGCGTTTCGGTACGTCAGGCGGTGAAGGCGTGTGAGGTCAATGCCTTGCTGCAAAACGCATCAGAAGGGGCATTTCGTGGTATAGTTGACTATACGGAATTACCGTTAGTCTCAGTAGATTTCAACCATGATCCGCACAGTGCCATTGTGGATGGCACGCAAACGCGGGTCAGTGGTCACCACCTTATCAAAACCCTGGTTTGGTGTGACAACGAATGGGGCTTTGCTAACCGCATGCTCGACACAACGTTAGCAATGGCCGCAAGCGGTTTCAGGTAAGACGCGGTCTGCGTCTGGCAAAACTTATGAGAATCAACGAGAGGGTTCACCATGTCTGTAATTAAGATGACCGATCTGGATCTTGCTGGAAAACGTGTTCTGATCCGTGCCGATCTCAACGTACCAGTGAAAGAAGGGAAAGTGACGTCTGATGCACGTATCCGTGCTTCTCTGCCCACCATCGAAGCGGCGTTGAAACAGGGCGCGAAAGTGATGGTTACCTCTCACCTGGGTCGTCCGACCGAAGGTGAATACAACGAAGAGTTCTCCCTGCTGCCGGTTGTTAACTATCTGAAAGACAAGCTGAACGGCACCACAGTTACCCTGGCTAAAGATTACCTCGACGGCGTTGAAGTCGGTGCCGGTGAGCTGGTGGTACTGGAAAACGTGCGTTTCAACAAAGGCGAAAAGAAAGACGATGAAGCGCTGTCAAAAAAATACGCTGCCCTGTGCGACGTGTTTGTGATGGACGCATTCGGTACTGCCCACCGCGCGCAGGCGTCAACGCACGGCGTGGGCAAGTTCGCTCCGATCGCTTGTGCCGGTCCGCTGCTCTCTGCTGAGCTGGAAGCACTGGGTAAAGTGATGAGCAACCCGCAGCGTCCGCTGGTTGCCGTTGTCGGTGGTTCTAAAGTTTCAACCAAATTCGACGTGCTGCAATCGCTGGTGAAAATCGCGGACACCGTGATCGTCGGCGGCGGTATCGCTAACACCTTCGTGGCTATCGACAACAACGTCGGTAAATCTCTGTACGAGCCAGACTTCGTTGAAGCGGCTAAAGGTCTGCGCGACCAGTACGGCATCCCGGTTCCGACCGACTCCCGCGTGGGCACAGAATTCTCTGAAACCGCACCGGCAACCGTGAAAAAGGTTTCCGAAGTGGCGGATAACGAAGAAATTATGGACTTCGGCGATGAAACCGCACTGGCGATGGCGAAACTGCTGAAAGACGCAAAAACCATTCTGTGGAACGGCCCGGTTGGCGTGTTCGAATTCCCGAACTTCCGCAAAGGCACTGAAATCGTTGCTAACGCTATCGCGGACAGCGAAGCGTTCTCCGTAGCAGGCGGTGGTGACACCCTGGCAGCGATTGATCTGTTCGGTATCGAAGACAAGATCTCCTACATCTCTACCGGTGGTGGTGCATTCCTCGAGTTCGTGGAAGGTAAAAAACTGCCAGCCGTTGCCATGCTGGAAGAGCGCGCGAAGCAGTAATCATTTGGGGGCGGCGCTTTGGCGTCGCCTGAAGACTTGCCCTGACGCTATGGGGCATAAAATCCAGTCCCCCTCGATTCGGGGATGAACGGTAAACGAAACAGGACACAACCATGTCTAAAATTTTTGATTTCGTAAAACCCGGCGTTGTCACTGGTGATGACGTTCAGAAAATCTTCAAAGTGGCGAAAGAGAACAAATTCGCCCTGCCAGCAGTAAACTGCGTCGGCACAGATTCCATCAACGCAGTACTGGAAGCGGCAGCGAAAGTGAAATCGCCGGTCATCGTTCAGTTCTCCAATGGTGGTGCTGCCTTCATCGCGGGTAAAGGTTACAAAACCGACAAACCGCAGGGCGCGGCAATTGCTGGCGCTATCGCCGGTGCGCATCATGTGCATCTGATGGCTGAGCTGTATGGCGTGCCGGTCATCCTGCACACCGACCACTGCGCGAAAAAACTGCTGCCGTGGATCGACGGTCTGCTGGACGCAGGTGAAGCTCATTTCGCCAAAACCGGTAAACCGCTGTTCTCTTCTCACATGATCGACCTGTCTGAAGAGTCACTGCATGAAAACATCGAGATCTCCAGCAAATATCTGGCGCGTATGGCGAAACTGGATATGACCCTGGAAATCGAACTGGGCTGCACCGGCGGCGAAGAAGATGGTGTGGACAACAGCCACATGGACGCTTCTGCCCTGTACACCCAGCCGGAAGACGTGGATTACGCGTACACCGAGCTGAGCAAAATCAGCCCGCGTTTCACCATCGCGGCATCCTTTGGTAACGTGCACGGCGTGTACAAGCCGGGTAACGTCAAGCTGACCCCGACCATTCTGCGCGATTCTCAGGAATATGTTTCTAAGAAACACAACCTGCCGCACAACTCGCTGGATTTCGTATTCCACGGTGGTTCCGGTTCTTCTGCTGCGGAAATCGAAGAATCTATCAGCTACGGCGTGATCAAGATGAACATCGATACCGACACCCAATGGGCGACCTGGGACGGTATTCTGCAGTACTACAAAAAGAACGAAGACTATCTGCAAGGTCAATTGGGTAACCCGAACGGCGTAGATAGCCCGAACAAGAAATACTACGATCCGCGTGTATGGCTGCGTTCTGCCCAGGCATCTATGGTGGTTCGTCTGGAACAGGCTTTCAAAGAGCTTAACGCTATCGACGTGCTGTAATTTTTCCTTACAGTACAAAAAAGGCCCGAAAGGGCCTTTTTTTATGCATTATTTTCGGATTATTCAGTAAATTCTGACCATCTTTGGCGCTGGCTCCCATTATTGTTTACCCTTGTACGCGGGAGTGTCGGATTCATTCTGGCAGTTTTTGTTCTTTCCTGCGGGAAACTCAACAACAGGGCTAACAAATGGAAGATTTAAATGTCGTTGACGGCATTAACAACGCGGGTGGATGGCTGGTACGTAATCAGGAATTGATCCTGAGCTATGTCGTCAATATTGTGGCGGCGATTGCTATCATCATCATCGGGATGATTGTGGCACGTATCATTTCGAATGCGATCAACCGGGTGCTGGTGGCGCGTCATATTGATGCTACCGTGGCTGACTTCCTGTCAGCGCTGGTGCGCTACGGCATTATCGCCTTTACCATTATTGCGGCGCTGGGACGCGTGGGCGTGCAGACCGCCTCGGTGATCGCCGTTCTGGGTGCCGCAGGTCTGGCCGTAGGTCTGGCATTGCAGGGATCGCTCTCCAACCTCGCTGCTGGCGTTCTGCTGGTGACTTTCCGTCCGTTCCGTACCGGCGAGTTTGTTGATCTCGGTGGCGTGATGGGTACGGTACAGAACGTGCAGATCTTCTCCACCACCCTGAAAAGCGCCGATGGTAAAATTGTGGTGGTACCGAACGGCAAAATCATTGCCGGTAATATCGTGAACTACTCTCGTGAGCCGATTCGCCGTAACGAATTTATTATCGGCGTGGCCTACGATGCGGATGTTGATCAGGTGATTAGCTTACTGAAAGAGGTCACCGAAGCCGACGAGCGTGTGCTGAAGGATATGGGTATCCAGATTGGTCTGAACGAACTGGCGGCCTCTTCGCTCAACTTCGTGGTGCGTTGCTGGAGCAAAAGCAGCGACCTGCAAAACGTCTACTGGGACCTGCTGAAGAACTACAAGCGCACGCTGGACGCGCATGGTATCGGCATCCCTTATCCG
The DNA here is from genome assembly GCF_059730495.1 of Pantoea sp. X-Soil-TKNS-1211. Classification (NCBI taxonomy): domain Bacteria; kingdom Pseudomonadati; phylum Pseudomonadota; class Gammaproteobacteria; order Enterobacterales; family Erwiniaceae; genus Pantoea; species Pantoea sp. X-Soil-TKNS-1211. Next base: position 3,586,541 of record NZ_AP035953.1, on the reverse strand, counting down.
CAGATGGATGTGCATTTCCATCCGGTGAAAAATGAAGCTGCGTTAGCCGAGCGCGCTGAATAATCACCCTTACGTAGCGGCGCGATTTATCGCGCGTGGTTTGAAAAGACGTGCGATAAATCGTGCTGCTACGATATCATTTTTGCTAATGACCTATTAAATTTTTCAATTTCCTCTAATGTAAGTGCCTCTCTATACTTCACGTCATCGCCACTGTTGATGGAAAAATTCCCGTGTTATCTGTTTATTTACAAGGGCTTGCTCTTGGGGCTTCGCTTATTCTGCCGTTGGGACCGCAAAACGCATTCGTTATGAACCAGGGCATCAAGCGCCATTATCATTTGATGACGGCGGCGCTCTGTACCCTGAGTGATATTGCTTTGATTTGTGGCGGTATTTTTGGCGGCAGCGCCTTGCTGCATCAGTCGCCAGTGCTGCTGATGCTCATCACCTGGACTGGCGTGGCATTCCTGGCCTGGTATGGCTGGGGAGCGCTGCGTAATGCCTGGCAGGGGGATGTATCGCTGGCATCGGCGGAAGTGATGAAACAGGGACGCTGGCGCATTATCGCTACCATACTGGCGGTGACCTGGCTCAACCCCCATGTTTACATCGATACTTTTGTCGTGCTGGGGAGCCTCGGTGGGCAGTTGCCGTCTGAAGAGGCACGGCGCTGGTTTGCGCTTGGCAGCGTCAGCGCCTCGATTATCTGGTTCTTTGGCCTGGCGTTACTGGCCGCGTGGCTGTCACCCCGACTGCGTACCGTACAGGCGCAGCGTATCATCAACCTGCTGGTAGGCGCGGTGATGTGGGTGATTGCTTTCCAACTGGCGCGTCAGGGCATTGCCAACTGGTGATGTAAATGCAGACCATACAGCGCGGGCAGTGCGCCCGCGGTGCCAGGCAACTCAAGACGGATCTGGCGGAAGCTCACTCCCTGGGGTAAGGCATGATGGCAAAGTGAGTGGTGGTTATCGTTCACTTCGGCCAACAACATCTCATCCAGCCATACGCGGTAATGGGTGGTGCAATGCGGCGTGACCGCCTGCGCGTGGCCCATTTGTACTGTCTCCATGGCATGGTCAAAATCGTTATCAAACAACAGGGTGAGCTGGCTGGCCTGCTGCGGTTGCGGCCACTGCCAGCTCACCAGCGGTGCGGCATCATCCACTGCTGGCACCCAGCAGTTGGTATGACTTTCCGGCCGCAGCTTGCCATTCAGCAGATAGTCGCGGTGCCACAGTTGCAACGGTGTCTCAAGGGCAAAGGCGATGAGAATCTGCTGTGGTGCGCGGCGCGGTAGCCAGAAATCAAACTCATCGACACCATAATCGCCATCATTAAGCTGACGGGTACGTTTCGCCACCCGTGGATTCAGGCTGTTAAACACCATCATAATACCCGGTAGGCGTTGATTGGTCAGGGCAATCTCAATCGCCGGGTTCTCGTCGAAGGCTATCATCAGGTAACGATCGCCGTCAGCGCGATACGCAAAATCCAGCCGATATTCACCCTGATCGCTCACCTTCAGCGTCTGACTGGTCAGATATCGGTCGCCACAAGTATTGGCCGGATTGTCGCTGGTCAGCAGCGCTACCTGCAACGACTGTTGTTGTGCCGCCCGCAGATACACCTTCAGTGCGGGCAAACGCTCTCCGGCTTTCAATGGCAGCAACAGCGCGCAACGTGATGCCAGTGGCTGCCAGCCGCCATCTGCGGGCAGGGTACTGAGTTGAAGCGTGCTGCTGACCTGCACCTTTGCTGGGCCGGACGGACTGATCAGCCGTTGGCGCGGAATATAAGCCCCATAACGCAGCAGATGCTGCTGCAACTGCCCGATATGTTCAGCAGCGGCCAGCTCGGCTGGGGTGAGATGTTGTTGTTGGCATAACGCGGCGGCACGGCCCACCGCTTCACCGAGTACGCCGCAGGTACACATCACGCGTGCGCTACCAAAGGCCACATGAGTGGCGGAGATCAGCCGACCGGTGAGCAGCAGGTTATCCAGCGACTGGCTGTACAAGGCGCGGAATGGGATGGTGTAGGTGCCTTTGCTGTGAAACTGACGACAGCCATCATGTTCGCTGTAGACGCCATCCGCGGGGTGCAGATCAATCGACCAGCCGCCATAGGCCACGGCATCATAATGATCGCGTTGTTCGACAATATCCTGCTGGCACAGCAACGTATCGCCGAGAAAGCGGCGACTTTCACGTTTACCGGGGATCAGACCGACCCACTCGATGGTCAGGTTTTCGGCATCGGGAAATTCACCGGAATTCTTGATGTAATCCCACACTCCCCAGACGATTTTCCACAGTTCCCATTTGATGGTTTCACTCTCATGCACCGTGTCGAGCCGTCCTCCCCATTCCAGCCACCACAGGTCGCAGCCGTTCAGTTCTGAGGTCAGGCGTCTATAGCGCGGGATGGCCTGGATATCCTTCAGGGCAAAGCTGGGAGGGATAAAACGCACGGGTGTGGCGGTACGTTTGGTGTAGAAGTAGATGGAGTGGCCAAGTTTGTGGCCGAAATGCTCGCCGGGTGCCATTTTTTCGCCAAATTCCGCCACGGATTCCGCACCGACACGGTGAGCGGCTCCGGCCAGATAACCCAGTACCCCGTCACCACTGGCATCGATAAACTGTTGGGCCGTAACCCGATAGCGCGTCTGGTTGATAGCGTTAAAGGCATGTACCGCCTGCAACTGGCGATCTGATTTCTCGATATCACTGACGGTGGTATTCAAAAGCAACGTCAGGCCGGGTTGTGCCTGGACGAGATCCAGCAGCACCAGATCAAACAGCACCGGGTTGCCTTCTTTGTTGCGCCACAGGTTCTCCTCCATGATCTCGCCCATGATGCCGCCTTCACGCGCCCAGCGATTGTTGTTGCCCATGTGCGAGGTGGCACCATTGGCCCATAAGCGGACTTCACTGGAGGCATTGCCGCCCAGTACCGGGCGATCCTGAATCAGCACCACCGTCATGCCATCACGTGCTGCGGCCAGCGCCGCGCAGACACCGGCCAGACCGCCACCGGCAACCAACACATCGGCCTGCAAAGGTTGCAGGGGAAATTGGCGTGCATCCTGAGAGGAGAAAATTTGCATCATTTCATTCCTGTAACTCTGACGCTAAGATTAAATTTTTGACCGCCACAGGGTGACTTATGTCTTCTCAACCCAATCAAAGCCTGATTGACGGTATTCGCTGCTTGCAATATTTGGTTTCCAGTGGCAAAGCCGTTGGCTGTCGCGAACTGGCCCGTCAGATGGGGATGAACAGCACGCGGGTCAACCGCCTGCTGATGACCATGGCCTCGATTGGTCTGACGATGCAGGATGAGCATCGTCGCTACCTGCCAGGACCGGGGGTACATGCATTGGCGGCGCAGGCGATTCGCGGATCGTCGTTGTTTGCTCAGGCGCTGCCACAACTGGAAGCCAATGCGCCGCGCGATATTGTGGTGGCGCTGGGCGTGCTGTGGGAGGATCAGGTGATCTATATCTGGCACTCGGAGCCGGGTGAGCGCACCAGCACCAGCCAGGCGCTGGCGGGCTACCATATGTTGCCTGCCTGGCAGTCGGTGATCGGCGTATCGCTGCTGGCGGCGGAGAGCGATGAAGCCCTGCGGCCACGTTTCACTGACGAGCAATGGGCGCAGATTGCTCCGTTGCTGGCGCGTAAACGCACCCAGGACACTCTCATCTGGCATCGTGATGATGGTGAAGTCAGCATGGCGCAGCCGATTAATAACAATCGCGCGGCACTGGCGTTTGCCAAAATCTGGCAGGCGGATGAGGCGTATCTCCAGCAGCGACTGGCGCAGTTGCAGGCGCTGGCGCAGCGCTTGATTATGGCGCGCTGACATGGTCGATTTTCCCGACGATAAACAGGTAGCTGGCGATGCCAATGGCGGCCAGTACAGCGATAAAGGCTAACGCTGGCGCAAAATTATCACCATCGATCAATGCGCCAATGGCAATCGGCACCACGATTGAAGAGAGTGCGCCGGTGAAGTTAAACACGCCACCGGCCATCCCAATCAAATGGCGTGGTGCCAGCGCCGTGACAAACACCCAGGTAATGGTCGCCAAACCGTTACCAAAGAAGGCGACCGACATAAACAGGATGATCAGCGCGGAATTGTCAGTGTAATTGGCGCCGAGAATAAACAACGTCAGAGAGAGACCGAGGATCACCGGCAGCTTGCGTGCCACGCTGGCTGAAACGCCCCGGCGTATCATGCGGTCCGAGGCAAAGCCCGCCAGCAGTACGCCACAAAAGGCCGCGAAGTACGGCAGTGACGCCACGTAGCCGCTCTTGATAAACGTCATATGTCGATATTCCACCAGATAGGTCGGAAACCAGGTCAGGAAGAACCAAAAGGTGGCGGATATGGTGAACTGACCAATGTAGATCCCCACCAGTTTGCGGCTGCGAAACATCTGCGCCAGATCCTGCCAGCGGGCACGTGATTGTGGCGTGTTTTGGCGAGCTGCCAGCAGCGCGCCATTGCTGCGCAGATAATTCAGCTCCGCCTGTGAAACGCCTTTGTGTTCGGTGGGTTCACGGTACAGGCGATACCACACCAGCGACCAAATCATGCCGACGACGCCGGTAATCAGAAACAAACCACGCCAGCCAAACGCATCCTGCACATGGAATAGCAACGGCGTCATGCAGGCGAGGCCGACAAACTGTGCCGACGAATAAATACCGATGGCGCTGGCGCGCTCTTGTTCCGGGAACCAGCTGGAAATCACCCGGTTGTTGGCGGGCATCACCGGGGCTTCAAAGGCACCCACACCCAAACGCAGGCCAAATAGCGCGAGGAAGCTACCGGCAAAGGCGTGTAGCGCCGTCACCATCGACCAGGCAAATAACCCGATGCCATATACCAGCCGCGCGCCAAGACGATCGATCAAGAAACCACCAGGGATCTGTAATGCGGCATAAATCCAGCCAAATGCGGAGAAAATCAACCCCATCTCCAGCGGGGTAAAGCGTAGTTCACCGGTTATCGCGGTAGCGGCGACCGAAAGGTTGGTACGATCCATGTAATTAATGATGATGTTGATAAACACCAGGCCAAGCATCAGAAAGCGTGTACGCCCGGCACGGACGCTGACACGAGGTTGGGCTATCGGTTGCTCTGTCATCGTGGAACACTCCCGGAAGTCAGGATGTTTCTTTTATAGAAACAGTTGTGTGAAGATTCAGCGAATAAACCGTGGTTATTTTGTGATCGCGGAGACGATATAACAGCAGAGTGCCCGAACTTTTCGCTGAATCAAAACTCAGACCATCACGCATGGTAATGTGTAGCAGGCTTCGCCATAGTGGCGACCTCAGAATTGAATCTTCAAGGAGGACTTTCGTGAAACTCAAAGCACTGGCGCTGGCCGCCGTAATGAGCGCGGGCGCATTGCCTGCGATGGTTCAGGCCGACGAGCTGCCGAATGGCCCGCATGTGGTCACTTCAGGGCAGGCAAGTGTCGAGGCGCGCCCGGATATTGCTACGCTCTCGATTGTAGTGAATGTTTCGTCGAAAGACGCGGCAGATGCCAAAAAGCAGGCTGACAGTCGTGTTGCACAATATTTTGATTTCCTGCAAAAAAATGGCATCGAGAAGAAAGATATCGATGCAGCCAACCTGAGTACTCAGCCGGAATACGATTACACCAAAGAGGGGAAATCGGTGCTGAAAGGCTATCGCGCGGTGCGTCAGGTGCAGGTTACGCTGCGTCAGTTGGACAAGCTGAATGAACTGTTGGATGGCGCGTTGAAAACCGGTCTGAACGAGATTCGTGCAGTGGATCTTGGCGTGGCAAATCCACAGACCTATAAGGATCAGGCGCGTAAGGCGGCTATCGCCAATGCGACGCAGCAGGCGGCGGCACTGGCGGAAGGTTTCAACGCTAAACTCGGCCCGGTGTATAGCATCCGCTATCACGTTGCCAACTATCAGCCGATGCCAATGGCGCGCATGTACAAAGCCGCAGCAGCCGAGGCGGATACCTCAGCGCAGCAAACCTATGAGCAGCAGGCTATTCACTTTGACGATCAGGTGGATGTGGTATTCGATATCAAACCGAATACACCGTAATGTTTCCGTAGCGGCGCAATCCCGTGCGTGCAAAAAATGCGCGATAAATTGCGCCGCTACGAATTTGTCCAGGCTGTTAAGCGGCTAAATCGTCCTGGCGCAATACGCGATGGCCGTGGGCAATCAATGCATCGGTGACGCGGCGCATCAGACGGCTTTCTGGCGCAAAACGATGCCAGTACAGCATACGCCGCTGGTACAAGCCGGGCGTTAAATCCACCAGATCGCCATTCGTCAGTTCACGCTCAATCTGCAAATGTGGAATCATACAGCAGGTCGATCCCTGACGTGCCAGCTGTACGAAGGCCTCTGACGAGTTAACGATATGGCAGGGCACGCTACCCGGTGATAAATCGAAATTCTGTTGCAGAAACGCCTGATGCATATCATCCAGATGATCAAAGGCGATGGCCGGGGCTTTCAACAGCGCTGAACGCGTCACACCATTCGGGAAGTAGCGATTGGCAAACTCGGGCGAAGCCACAAACAGATAATCAAGCGCACCCAGTTGATCAACCAGACAGCTCGGCAATGGCTGCGGCTGAATACTCACTGCTCCCACTACCTCACCACGGCGTAAGCGCTCCTGAGTGCGGGTTTCGTCTTCGACCTGGATGTTGAGGCGCACCGGGGAATCGGCCAGTACATCTTTCAACGCGGGCAGCAACCAGGTTGCCAGGCTGTCGGCGTTGACCGCCAGCGATAGCAGCAGTGGTGTGGTGCCGACACTTTCATCACCCAGCCACTCCTCTTCCAGTAGCTCCACTTGATGCAATAACGCCAGCAGCTTCTGCCCTTGTTCCGTCGGGCGTGGCGGTACGGTACGCACCAGCAGCGGCTGTCCAAATAAATTTTCCAGCTGCTTGATGCGCTGCGACACCGCAGACTGCGTAATACAAAGTTTCTGTGCGGCGCGCTCAAAGCCGCGTTCACGAATCACAGCATCCAGCGCCTGAAGCGTTCGATAATCCGGGCGTTTCATTGTTGTTCTCTCTCGTTCAGGGTGGAGGGTACTATGCCACAAAAAATCAAAAGATGGTTTTTGTGGGCTGAGTTACAAAGCTTTTAACAGCCGCGCTTTTTTACGCCGCCTTGTTTTATACTACGCGCACCTCGTTGTCGCACAGGTTTTAAACATACCATGACCCAGGATGAACTGAAAAAAGCGGTAGGTTGGGCAGCACTGCAATATGTGCAGCCGGGCACCATTGTTGGCGTTGGCACCGGTTCAACCGCTGCCCATTTTATTGATGCGTTAGGTTCTATTAAGCATCAAATTGAGGGTGCGGTTTCCAGTTCGGAAGCCTCAACGCAGAAACTGAAGTCCCTCGGCATTCACGTATTTGATCTCAATGAAGTGGATTCGCTCTCGGTTTATGTCGACGGTGCGGATGAGATCAACCCGCAGATGCAAATGATCAAAGGTGGTGGCGCGGCGCTGACACGGGAGAAAATTGTCTCCGCCGTGGCTGAGAAATTTATCTGTATTGCCGATGCCTCGAAAGAAGTCGATGTGCTGGGTCATTTTCCTCTGCCGGTTGAAGTGATCCCGATGGCGCGTTCCTATGTGGCACGCGAACTGGTGAAGCTGGGCGGTCTGCCGGAATACCGTCAGAACGTGGTGACCGATAACGGCAACATTATTCTCGACGTGCATAATCTGCGCATCCTGGATCCGATCGCGCTGGAAAAAGCCATCAATGCGCTGCCGGGTGTGGTGACTGTGGGGCTTTTCGCGGCACGCGGTGCCGATGTTGCGCTGATTGGTACGGCGGACGGCGTAAAAACCATTACCAAATGATCTGTCCGGCGCGGTTGCCGCGCCGCTTATTTCCATACGCAAAACATCTTTTCTTCGTATGCTGAAATTCGGTGACTTATGTCACAAAATGGTCATCAACAGCAGGTTCATTCTTCGCCCTGGACGCATATCCCGATTTTGTACGGCATTGTGCTGCCGTAGCACTGACGCGTGCTGAGGTTGAGGCAATCGATTGTCTTGCTGCAAACGAATTTTTTGATATTTTGACAGAAGGCTGGCTTATGGCAGCCCTCGTTGAATTCTGAATAGGGTCGGGAAATGGCAGAGTTATCACTGGAAAAAGACAAGATTAAGTTCCTGCTGGTGGAAGGTGTCCATCAGAGTGCGCTGGATAATTTGCGTGCGGCAGGTTACACCAACATCGAATTCCACAAAGGTGCGCTGGATGCGGAGACGCTGAAGTCCTCGATCCGTGACGCACACTTCATTGGTATCCGCTCCCGTACCCAATTGACCGAAGAGATTTTCGCTGCGGCTGAGAAACTGGTCGCGGTCGGCTGCTTCTGTATCGGCACCAACCAGGTTGACCTGAATGCGGCGGCAAAACGCGGTGTGCCGGTATTTAATGCCCCATTCTCCAACACTCGCTCAGTAGCCGAATTGGTCATTGGCGAAATGCTGTTGATGCTGCGTGGCATTCCGGAAGCGAACGCCAAAGCGCATCGCGGTATCTGGAATAAAATTGCGGCGGGTTCCTATGAAGCGCGTGGCAAAAAGCTGGGCATTATCGGTTATGGCCACATCGGCATGCAGCTCGGTGTGCTGGCAGAAAGCCTTGGCATGCATGTATTCTTCTACGATATCGAAAACAAGCTGCCGCTGGGCAATGCCACTCAGGTACGTCATCTGTCTGACCTGCTCAACATGAGCGATGTGGTCAGCCTGCACGTGCCGGAAACGCCGTCAACGCAGAATATGATTGGTGCCGCCGAACTGGCACTGATGAAACCGGGTGCGCTGCTGATCAACGCCGCGCGCGGTACGGTGATCGATATCCCGGCACTGTGCGATGCGTTGTCGAACAAACATCTGGCGGGGGCGGCGATTGACGTATTCCCGGTAGAACCGGCGACCAACAGCGATCCGTTCAATTCACCGTTGTGTGAATTCGATAACGTGATCCTGACACCGCATATCGGTGGCTCGACGCAGGAAGCCCAGGAAAACATCGGTCTGGAAGTCTCTGGCAAGCTGGCGAAGTATTCTGACAATGGTTCAACCCTGTCAGCGGTTAACTTCCCGGAAGTGTCGCTGCCGATGCATGCCGCCAGCGCCAGCCGTCTGCTGCACATCCACGAAAACCGCCCGGGTGTGCTGACCGCCATCAACCAGATTTTTGCTGAGCAGGGCATCAACATCGCCGCCCAGTATCTGCAAACCTCTCCGTTGATGGGCTACGTGGTGATCGATATCGATGCACAACAGGATGTGGCGGATAAAGCGCTGCAACTGATGAAAGCGATTCCGGGCACCATGCGCGCACGTCTGCTGTACTGATTTAACATCGCGCTGCTACAGATATCGTAGCGGCGCGATTTATCGCACCACAACGCTTTTACCATTGCCACAATTTCGACGGTGTAATCACTACCGGTAACGGCACATCCCAGGCTGCCACGGGCAGCGTTTCAACACGCTGGCAATCATGCGCAATCCCCACCGGTAGAAAACCATGCTGCTGCCAGTTTTGTAGCGTGCGATCGTAAAAACCGCCCCCCATACCCAATCGCTGACCGCTATGGTCAAATGCCACCAGCGGTACCATCACTACGTCCAGTTGATCAAGGGTTACCATTTGGGTGATATCCAGCGGAGGCTCTGGAATGCGTAGTTTATTCGGGCTGAGTGGCGTGTCGGGCGTATAACGCAGGAACAACAAATTGCCGGGGGCAAAAGGGTGGAGCACCGGCAGATAAACCTGTTTTTTCTGCTGCCAGAGTTTGGCGATCAATGGGCGCGTATTCAGCTCACCATCGACGGAAAGAAACAGCGCGATACGTTCGGCATTACTGATCGGGGCAAAATTGATGGCATGTTCTGCCAGCAAGTCGGCAGCTTGTTCCTGCTGTTCAGCCGTGAGGTTGCGGCGCAAATGACGCACGTGTTGACGAATGTCTTGTCGGTCGCGAAATGAGGGTTCAGACATGATATCCCCGGCAAAGTCGGCTGTTGCCAGCCACTATATCATGCGTACCGGGGGATAACAGAAGTGGAACTAAGAGGAGATCTCCGAGATGCCGCCGCAGGCTGTAACCCTTGAACCCTTGGTTCAAGGTGAATGTGTCGTCGCAACTATCAGGCTTCTCGGACGGACCGAGCATGCTCACAAGTTACGGAGCGCCACATTCTGTGGTAATGAAATATCGGCTCAGGGGACTGGCCCGCATGCAAACATCTCAGAGAAAATTTACTTCACCGTTACTGTATCACGATAACCATGAAGTGTTATTCAAACTTTGTGCCCTGGCGATCAGTTATGCGACCTTGCTCAACTAATGCTTGTTCAATGGTCTGTTGCAGCATACGAATACGTTGTTCCATATTGGCTGCATAGTCGCGCGTCTTACCTTTCTCTTGTGCCAGCTCATGGCAGATGTTTAACGCGGCGATGAACACCAGTTGCTCTGTATTTGTGACTCTAGTGCGAACTTTTAAATCTTGCAACCGTTGATTGAGGTCCTCAGCTGCCGCATTCAGCGCATCTTGCTGTTCAGGCGGACAATTCACTCTCAACGAACGACCAAAAATCTGAATATCTACCGGTTGTGCAGACATGCCACCTTCCTGACTGATTACTTTGCCCGCATCTCCCTTAGCAGTCAATGGCTTGGGAGGAGCGCAACTATATAGACCTGGGTGATAAGTTACAACCCCTTTTCTGGAAACCCTGAGGCACCTGGTGGTAGCATAACACGAACTTATTCTGCCAACGACGACCAAAGCTTATGTCTTTACAGAACGCAACCCCCACTTACAATGCGCTGGCAGCGGCGCTTTCCCAGCAGGGCGTGGGAATGACCCCCGCCGAAATGCACGGCTTGATTTGCGGCATACTATGCGGCGGTAACCAGGATAACAGCTGGAAGACGCTGGTGCACGATCTCACCAACGAAGGCATGGCGTTTTCGCAAAGCCTGTCGCAGCCGTTGCAGGCGCTCCATGAAAGCCTGACCAACACCCTTGCTGAAGAGGGTTTCCTGTTTCAGCTGATGTTGCCTGAAGACGATGACATCACGGTATTTGACCGTGCTGATGCGCTGGCAGGATGGGTCAACCATTTCTTGCTGGGACTCGGCGTGACCCAGCCGAAACTGGACAAAGTCACTGGCGAAACCGGCGAAGCGATTGATGACCTGCGCACCATCGCTCAACTGGGCTATGACGAAGATGAAGATCAGGAAGAACTTGAGCAATCACTCGAAGAGGTGATTGAGTATGTACGCGTTGCCGCTTTGCTGTGTCACGACACCTTCAACCAGCCACGGCCGCCAACAGCACCTGAGGTGCAGAAACCCACGCTACATTAAGCGCGTCATTCCGGGTACTGCCGTGCCCGCTTTTCAACAGGGAGTGCAAACATGATTACACTGGAAACTTTCCAGCAACGTCGTCAGGCGCTGATTGCCCGTATGGCACCCGGCAGTGCCGCATTGATTTTTGCTGCGCCGGAAGTGACGCGCAGTAACGATAGCGAGTATCCCTTCCGCCAGAACAGTGATTTCTGGTATTTCACCGGTTTTAACGAGCCGCAAGCGTTGCTGGTGTTGATTAAAAGCGACGAGACACATAATCACAGCGTACTGTTCAACCGCGTGCGTGATCTGACGGCCGAAATCTGGTTTGGCCGCCGTCTGGGCCAGGATGCTGCCCCGGAGAAGCTCGGTGTGGACCGGGCATTGCCGTGGGATGATATTGGCGAGCAACTGCATCAGCTGTTGAACGGGCTGGATGTGGTGTATCACGCTCAGGGGCTGTATGACGAAGCGGACCAACTGGTGTTCAGCGCGCTGGAAAAACTGCGTCGCGGCTTCCGCCAGAATTTGAGCGCGCCGGACACGCTCACCGACTGGCGTCCGTGGGTGCACGATATGCGCCTGTTCAAAGGACCAGAGGAGATCGCCATCCTGCGCCGTGCTGGTGAAATCAGCGCGCTGGCGCATACCCGCGCCATGCAGGCTTGCCGTCCGGGGATGTTCGAATATCAGCTGGAAGGTGAAATCCAGCATGAATTCAATCGCCACGGCGCGCGTTTCCCGTCTTACAACACCATTGTTGGTGCGGGCGAAAATGGCTGCATCCTGCACTACACCGAAAATGAATGCGAGATGCGTGATGGCGATTTAGTGCTGATTGACGCAGGTTGCGAATTCCAGGGCTATGCGGGAGATATCACCCGAACTTTTCCGGTTAACGGCAAATTCAGCGCCCCGCAACGCGCTATTTACGACATCGTGCTGGCTTCACTGTACAAAGCGCTGGAACTATTCCGTCCAGGTGTCAGCATCCATGATGTCAACGATGAAGTGGTGCGCATCATGGTGACCGGTCTGGTGGAGCTGGGCGTGATGGAAGGCGAAGTGGATGCGCTGCTGGCAGAGCAGGCCCACCGTCAGTTCTTTATGCACGGGCTAAGCCATTGGCTGGGGCTGGACGTGCATGATGTCGGCCACTATGGCACGCCAAGCCGCGACCGCATCCTCGAACCTGGCATGGTTCTGACCATCGAACCGGGCCTGTATATCGCGCCGGATGCTAAGGTTCCCGCGCAATATCGCGGTATCGGTATTCGCATCGAAGATGACATCGTCATCACCGCAGACGGCAACGAGAATCTGACCGACAGCGTGGTGAAAGATGCTGACGCGATTGAAGCCTTAATGGCGGCGGCACGACAGGCATGAGTATTCTGATTGCAGGTGGTGGCATGACCGGTGCCACCCTGGCGCTGGCACTCTCTCATCTGACCCAGGGAAAACTGCCGGTAACGTTGATTGAACGCAGCGAACCGGAAAGCCGTGCGCATCCGGGATATGACGGTCGTGCTATCGCGCTGGCGGCGGGCACTTGCCAGCAACTGGCGGAGATTGATCTGTGGCGATCATTGCAGGATTGTGCCACCCCCATCACCCATGTGCACGTTTCTGATCGTGGTCATACCGGGTTTGTCTCGATGCAGGCGGCGGATTATCAGTTACCGGCGTTGGGTCAGGTGGTGGAGTTGTTCGATGTTGGACAACGCCTGTTTCAGCGTCTGAAACAGGCTCCGGGTGTGACGGTACGTTGCCCGAATCATGTCACGGCGGTGTCACGCAGCGCTGATAGCGTGCAGGTAACGCTGGACAGTGGCGAACAGCTGGACGGTGCCTTGCTGGTGGCGGCTGATGGCTCGCGTTCACCGCTGGCAGCCTCCTGCGGCATTCACTGGCAGCGTGAGGATTACCAGCAACTGGCGGTGATAGCCAATGTCACCACGCAGCTTCCGCATCAGGGACGCGCTTTCGAGCGTTTTACCGAACACGGCCCGCTGGCGCTGTTACCGATGTCGGGCAACCGCATGTCACTGGTGTGGTGCCATCCACTGGACGCCAGAACAAACCTGACGCAGTGGGATGACGCCACTTTCCTGCGCGAGCTGCAACAGGCATTTGGCTGGCGTCTTGGGCGCTTCACCCATACCGGTCAGCGCGAAATCTACCCGCTGGCATTGCAAACCGCGGAACGCCAGGTGGCGCACCGCCTGGCGCTGGTGGGGAATGCGGCGCAAACGCTACATCCGATTGCCGGACAGGGCTTTAACCTCGGCCTGCGTGATGTGATGTCACTGGCGGAAAATCTCGCCAGTGCCTGGCGTCAGCGTCAGGACCCTGGCAGTTATGCGGTGTTGCATCATTTCGCCGCGCGACGCCAGCCAGACCGTGCCGCCACCATTGGCGTCACCGATGGTCTGGTGCGGTTGTTCGCCAACCGTTATGCTCCGCTGGTGGCAGGACGAAATCTTGGGCTGGTGGCGATGGACCACCTGCCGTGGCTGCGAAACCCCCTTGCCGCGCGTACGCTCGGCTGGGTAAAACGTTAAGCATGAATTAAGGGGCAGCAATGCAAACTTTTGATGTGGCTATCGCTGGCGGTGGCATGGTCGGACTGGCCGTCGCCTGTGGGCTGCAAGGTAGCGGATTACGCGTTGCGGTGCTGGAGAAGGCCGCAGAACCGCAGTTTGATCCGGCGGCTGCACCATCGATCCGCGTATCGGCAATCAATGCAGCCAGCGAACGCTTGTTGCAAAAACTGGATGTCTGGTCAACCATTCTGGCCCTGCGCGCCAGCGCTTATCACGGCATGGAAGTCTGGGATCAGGACAGCTTTGGCAGCATCAGTTTCGATGACGAGCAGCAGGGGCTCGCGCATCTCGGCCATATCATTGAAAATCCGGTGATTCACAGCGCGTTGTGGCAACGAGCCAGCCATTGTAGCGATATCACCTTACTGGCACCGGCGCAGTTGCAGCAGGTGGCGTTTGGCGACAATGAAGCCTTTATCACGCTCCAGGATGGCAGCATGATGAGTGCGCGCTTGTTGATTGCCGCCGACGGTGCCAACTCGTGGTTGCGTGATAAGGCCGATATCCCGATCACCTTCTGGGATTACGATCATCACGCGCTAGTGGCGAATATTCGCACTGATCTGCCGCATGACGCCGTGGCGCGCCAGGTCTTTCACGGTGACGGCATTCTGGCTTTTTTGCCGATGCAGGATCCGCATCTCAGTTCGATCGTCTGGTCGCTGTCACCACAGGAAGCCAGCCGTTTGCAGGCGATGCCAGAAGCGCTGTTTAATCAACAGCTTTCCGTGGCTTTTGATATGCGCCTTGGCTTATGTCAGGTGGAAAGCGAACGTAAAACCTTCCCGCTGATGGCGCGCTATGCGCGAAACTTTGCCGCGCACCGCCTGGCGTTGGTTGGTGATGCTGCCCATACCATTCACCCATTGGCAGGCCAGGGCGTAAATTTAGGCTTTATGGATGCTGCAGAATTGATCGGTGAAATTCGACGTTTGCACAGTCAGGGCAAGGATATTGGTCAGCATCTGTATCTGCGGCGTTATGAGCGCAGCCGTAAGCACAGCGCGGCGCTGATGCTGGCAGGTATGCAGGGCTTCCGCGAGTTGTTTGCGGGCAGCAATCCGGCAAAAAAATTGCTGCGTGACGTTGGGCTGAAGCTGGCCGATACCCTACCCGGTATCAAATCGATGATGCTCAAACAAGCCATGGGGTTGAATGATATCCCCGGCTGGCTGCGTTAATCCCTCCTTCACATCGCACCCATTCCGTAGCGGCGCGATTTATCGCGCGAATCCGTGCGCGATGCCGGTAAAAGCCGCGCGATAAATCGCGCCGCTACGATCATTGCCCCTCCTTGCACCATCCTGATGCATTACCGCACCCTTTTTGCGCCTCGTTTGATTTATTCTAATTTTACGCCCTGATTCGCATTATATTTTCTCATGCAAAAGGTTTTCTGATGCGGTGCCATTTGCCCATGAAAGGTGTTGGATTGCATTATTTTTCTGTATAAAAGTTAATTTGTTGTATTTTATTCGTGGTTAATCACTGAATTACAGTTAATTATCCTGCATTCTGTTCGGCGCTGTGCTGACGCTTAGTGATGGTTCACCCTCGTTTTGCTTATGGTTAATTACGCCGTTCGGTGGTAACGTCAGCGCAAAGAGAACGTTTGCGTCAGCCGCAATCGGCTGCGCAGGCGCGTCACGCTCACTTGTTTCTACAGGATGGTTATGACTCAGCAAACGCCTCTATTCGAACAGCATCAGGCCTGCGGCGCACGTATGGTGGACTTTCACGGCTGGATGATGCCCCTCCATTACGGCTCGCAAATGGATGAGCATCACGCGGTACGCACTGATGCCGGCATGTTTGATGTTTCCCACATGACCATTGTTGACCTGCACGGCGCACGCACCCGCGAATTTTTGCGCTATCTGCTGGCGAACGATGTCGCCAAACTGACTCAGCCGGGCAAAGCGTTGTACACCGGCATGTTAAATGCCTCAGCTGGCGTCATTGATGATTTGATTGTTTACTTTATGACCGAGGACTTCTTCCGTCTGGTGGTGAACTCGGCCACCCGTGAAAAAGACCTGGCATGGATTGGTGAACACGCGCAGCCGTATGGCATTACCCTGACTGAACGTGACGATTTGGCGCTGATTGCAGTGCAGGGACCGAATGCCCAGCAGAAAGCGCAGTCGCTGTTCAGTGCGGCACAACGTGATGCTGTCGCGGGCATGAAGCCATTCTTCGGTGTACAGGCAGACGATCTGTTTATCGCTACCACCGGTTATACCGGTGAAGCGGGCTACGAAATTGCGCTGCCTGCCGCTGCTGCGGTGGATTTTTGGCAGCGTCTACTGGCAGCAGGTGTCAAACCGGCGGGACTCGGCGCACGCGATACATTGCGTCTGGAAGCCGGGATGAACCTCTACGGCCAGGAGATGGACGAAGGCGTTTCACCGCTGGCGGCTAACATGGGCTGGACCATTGCCTGGGAACCGGGCGACCGTAATTTTATTGGTCGCGAGGCGCTGGAAGCTCAGCGTTCTGCCGGTACGGAAAAACTGGTCGGATTGATCCTGACCGAAAAAGGGGTGCTGCGTAACGGTTTGCCGGTACGTTTCACCGATGAACAGGGTCAGCCGCAGCAGGGTATTATTACCAGTGGCTCCTTCTCTCCGACGCTGGGCTACAGCATTGCGCTGGCGCGCGTACCAGCGGGCATTGGCGAGCAGGCGATTGTGGAAATCCGCAACCGTGAAATGCCGGTGAAGGTCACCAAACCAATTTTTGTTCGCGCCGGTAAGCCGGTCGCACAGTAACTTTTTCAGGAGATTTGGCGATGAGCAATGTACCAAACGAATTGAAGTACAAAGACAGCCATGAGTGGGTGCGCAAAGAAGCTGACGGTACTTATACCGTCGGCATCACCGAACATGCTCAGGAGCTGTTGGGCGATATGGTGTTTGTCGACCTGCCGGAAGTGGGCCGTGTCGTTGAGAGCGGTGAAGATTGCGCGGTAGCGGAATCGGTGAAAGCAGCTTCTGATATTTACGCTCCCCTGAGTGGCGAAATTCTGGCCGTCAACGAAGAACTGGAAGGTTCACCGGAACTGATCAACAGCGATCCATACACCGACGGTTGGCTGTTCAAAATCAAAGCCAGCGATGAGTCAGAACTCGACTCGCTGCTGGATGCCGACGGTTATAAAAAAACCATCGAAGAATAAGCGCCAGTAACAGAAGGTGTCGCGTGGCGGCACCTTCTTTTTTGTCTGTTAATACCCAGCTCGATTCAGGATTTACTGCTAATGACTCAGACTCTCAGCCAGCTTGAACATAACGGCGCTTTTATTGAGCGCCATATCGGACCTACGCCGGAACAACAGGCCACCATGCTGGAAGCGATCGGTGCCAGCTCGCTGGAAGCGTTGATCGGTTCCATTGTGCCTGCCGATATCCAACTGCCGGGTCCGCCCGCAGTGGGTGATGCGGCCACCGAGCAGCAGGCGCTGGCAGAGCTGAAGGCAATTGCCAGTCAGAACCAGCGTTACAAATCCTGGATTGGTATGGGCTATACCGCCGTAATCACCCCACCGGTGATCCTGCGTAATATGTTGGAAAATCCAGGCTGGTATACCGCGTACACGCCGTATCAACCGGAAGTGTCGCAGGGCCGTCTGGAAGCACTGCTGAACTTCCAGACCCTGACGCTGGATCTGACCGGTCTTGATATCGCATCTGCATCGCTGCTGGATGAAGCCACCGCAGCCGCCGAAGCGATGGCGATGGCCAAACGCGTCAGCAAGCTGAAAAATGCCAACAAATTCTTTATCGCCGACGACATCCATCCGCAGACGCTGGATGTGGTGCGTACCCGTGCAGAAACCTTTGGTTTTGAACTGATCATCGATAGCGCAGCCAAAGCGCTCGATCATGATGACCTGTTTGGTGTGTTGCTACAGCAGGCTGGCACCACCGGTGAAGTGCATGACTACCGTTCCCTGATTGCCGAGCTGAAAAGCCGCAAAGTGGTGGTGAGTGTCGCCTCTGATTTTATGGCGCTGGTTCAACTGGAAGCACCGGGCAAGCAGGGCGCAGACATCGTATTTGGTTCTGCTCAACGTTTCGGCGTGCCAATGGGTTACGGCGGACCGCACGCAGCATTTTTTGCCAGCCGTGACGAGCACAAACGTTCGATGCCTGGCCGCATCATCGGTGTCTCGCGTGATGCTGCCGGTAACACCGCGCTGCGCATGGCGATGCAAACCCGTGAACAGCATATCCGCCGTGAGAAAGCCAACTCCAACATCTGTACATCACAGGTGCTGCTGGCGAACATCGCCGGTTTCTATGCGGTTTATCACGGACCGGCAGGTCTGAAGCGTATTGCTTCACGCATTCACCGTCTGACCAGTATTCTGGCGACTGGGCTGAAAAATGGCGGTCTGAAACTACGTCACAACAGCTGGTTCGATACCCTGACGGTGGAAGTGGCTGACAAAGCGGCGGTGCTAAACCGTGCGCTGAGCTTCGGTGTGAACCTGCGTAGTGACATTCATAACGCCGTGGGCATCACGCTGGATGAAACCACCCGTCGTGAAGACGTCCAGGCGCTGTTCGCCATTTTGCTTGGTGATGAGCACGGTCTGGACATTGATGCACTGGACAGCGCCGTGGCCGCTGAAAACAGCGCCATCCCGGCGGGCCAGCAGCGTCAGAGCGCGATTCTGGAGCACCCGGTATTTAACCGTCATCACAGCGAAACTGAGATGATGCGTTATATGCACAGCCTGGAGAAAAAGGATCTGGCACTGAACCAGGCGATGATCCCGCTGGGTTCCTGCACCATGAAACTGAATGCGGCGGCGGAAATGATCCCGATCACCTGGCCGGAATTCGCCGAACTGCACCCGTTCTGCCCGGCAGAACAGGCTGGTGGTTATCTGCAAATGATCGGTCAACTGTCGCAGTGGCTGGTGCAACTGACGGGCTACGATGCGCTATGTATGCAGCCGAACTCTGGCGCGCAGGGCGAATACGCAGGCCTGCTGGCGATCCGTCGCTACCACGAAAGCCGTAACGAAGGCGAGCGCCATATATGTCTGATCCCCAGCTCTGCACACGGCACCAATCCGGCGTCGGCACAGATGGCCGGGATGTCGGTGGTAGTGGTGGCTTGTGACAAGCAGGGCAACATTGACCTTGGTGATCTGCGTGAAAAAGCGGCGCAGTCGGGGGATAAACTCTCCTGCATCATGGTGACCTATCCGTCTACACACGGCGTGTACGAAGAGACCATCCGTGAAGTGTGCCAGATCGTGCATCAGTACGGCGGCCAGGTTTATCTTGATGGTGCCAACATGAACGCTCAGGTGGGGATCACCACGCCAGGCTATATCGGCGCGGATGTTTCGCACCTCAACTTGCATAAAACCTTCTGCATTCCGCACGGCGGTGGCGGCCCGGGTATGGGGCCGATCGGTGTGAAAGCGCATCTGGCCCCATTTGTACCAGGCCATAGCGTGGTACAGATTGACGGCGTGCTGACGCAGCAGGGGGCGGTCTCCGCAGCGCCATTCGGCAGCGCCTCGATTCTGCCGATCAGCTGGATGTACATCCGCATGATGGGTGCAGAAGGGTTGAAGCTGGCGAGTTCGGTAGCGATCCTCAATGCTAACTACATTGCCAGCCGTTTGCAGTCCGCCTATCCGATTCTCTATACCGGCCGCGATGATCGCGTGGCGCACGAATGTATTCTGGATATTCGTCCGCTGAAAGAACAAACCGGTATCAGCGAAATGGATATCGCCAAACGCCTGATCGATTACGGTTTCCATGCGCCGACCATGTCGTTCCCGGTGGCGGGTACGCTGATGGTGGAGCCGACGGAATCCGAGAGCAAAATCGAGCTGGATCGCTTTATCGATGCGATGCTGGCCATCCGTATGGAAATTGATCGTGTGGCCGATGGTGAATGGCCGGCAGAAGACAACCCGCTGGTCAATGCGCCGCATACTCAGATGGAAATCGTCGGTGA
This sequence comes from Pantoea sp. X-Soil-TKNS-1211, assembly GCF_059730495.1. NCBI lineage: Bacteria > Pseudomonadati > Pseudomonadota > Gammaproteobacteria > Enterobacterales > Erwiniaceae > Pantoea > Pantoea sp. X-Soil-TKNS-1211. Next base: position 3,566,502 of record NZ_AP035953.1, on the reverse strand, counting down.
GTGGGCGCATCCGTACAGCCGCGAGCTGGCGGTATTCCCGGCAGGGAGTGCCAACAAATACTGGCCGACGGTAAAACGTCTGGATGATGTGTTTGGCGATCGCAACCTATTCTGTAGCTGCGTACCGATGAGCGAGTATGCATAAGCTACACTGAACCACACGTTATTGAAGGCCGGGAAACCGGCCTTTTTCTTTGGAGGCAAAATGGAACTGGCTTTAGTCACGGGAGCGAGTCGCGGCATCGGTCGTGCCACGGCGTTATTACTGGCGCAGGCAGGTTATTGTGTGGCGGTAAATTACCGTCAGCGTGAGGTCGAAGCGCAACAGGTGGTGGCGGACATCGAAGCACAGGGTGGCCAGGCTTTCACGGTGCAGGCAGATATCGCCGATGAAGCGCAGGTGATGCAAATGTTTCAGCAGCTTGATCGTCACGATGCTTCGCTCAAGGTGCTGGTCAACAATGCTGGCATTCTGTTTCAGCAGTGCCGCACTGAAGACCTGACAGCTGCGCGTATCCAGCGCGTGTTTGCCACCAATGTCACCGGTACTTTCCTGTGCTGCCGCGAAGCGGTGAAGCGCATGGGAACACATCACGGCGGCAGCGGTGGCACCATCGTCAACGTGTCATCCGCGGCAGCCAGAACCGGGGCGCCAGGGGAATATGTCGACTACGCTGCGTCCAAAGGGGCAATGGACACGCTCACCAAAGGCTTATCGCTGGAAGTTGCGGCGCAGGGGATTCGCGTTAACGGCGTACGTCCGGGATTTATTTACACCGAGATGCATGCTGATGGCGGCGAACCGGGCAGAGTAGATCGGCTTGCCAGCGTCATCCCAATGGGGCGCGGCGGTCAGCCGCAGGAGATCGCTGAGGCTATTGTCTGGCTGACCAGCGAGGCAGCATCTTATATCACCGGCACCATCATTGATGCGGCGGGTGGGCGGTAAACAAAATATTCTCCGATCCGTAGCGGCGCGATTTATCGCGCAGGTTTTCCGGCACCGCGCACGAAATTGCGCGATAAATCGCGCCGCTACACACTTTCCCGTTGTCTGATCACGCAGGTTGTAACACCGATTCACAGTTTAATTTAAGCGTACATGTGTACACTGAAATTAATTCTGGTTACTCTGATGCACAGAAAAAGCACAGTCAGTTTCTTCGTTTTCGGGACGCACTCGCATGGTACAGAAACGTCTTATCGCTCAGGGTTATTCGCTGGCAGAGGAGATCGCTAATAGTATCAGCCACGGATTGGGCTGCCTGTTTGGCATTATTGGTTTAGTATTATTGCTGACGCAAGCTGTTGAAATGCAGGCAGATGTCACGGCGATCACCAGCTACAGTTTGTATGGCGGCAGCATGATTCTGCTGTTCCTGGCGTCGACTCTTTATCACGCCATTCCGCACCAAAAGGCCAAGTACTGGCTGAAGAAATTGGACCACTGCGCCATCTATTTACTGATTGCGGGCACTTACACGCCATTCCTGCTGGTAGGACTAACATCGTCGCTGGCTAAAGGGCTGATGATTGTCATCTGGAGCCTGGCGCTGGCGGGTATTATCTTTAAGCTGACCATCGCCCATCGCTTCAAAGTGTTGTCACTGGTCACTTACCTCAGCATGGGCTGGTTATCGCTGGTGGTGATTTATCAGCTGGCGACAAAATTATCAGCGGGCGGTGTCTGGCTGCTGGCGGCGGGAGGGATCGTTTACTCGCTGGGGGTGATCTTCTATGTTGCGCGACGCATCCCCTACAACCATGCGATCTGGCACGCTTTTGTGCTGGGTGGCAGCGTTTGCCACTTCTGCGCGATTTATTTCTATGTGATGTAAAGGCGCGATAAATCGCGCCATTACGGAGCCTGGCCTGGATTAATCTTCGAGAGAATAGGGCAGCGGCTGGATGGTCAGCTTGCCGCCTTCATCGCCCTCGACCCGCAGCACGCTATCCGGCTCCAGGTCGTTATTCATCACCACCTGCACCCATACCTCACCGTCATCCAACTGAACGGCGGTGAGTACCGTACCGGTACGACGCCATCTATCACCCATCTGTAATTCCAGCGAACCATCGGCCGGTGGCAGATGGCTGGCATGACCGGCCAGCCAGTACAGTGCGCGTTTGTTGGCACCACGGAATTTCGCGCGTGCCACCATCTCCTGGCCGGTGTAGCAGCCTTTTTTGAAGCTAATGGCGTCCAGCGCTTGCAGGTTGGTGGCCTGCGGGATCAACTGTGCACTGGTGGCGCTGTCGATCACCGGGATACCGGCTTCAATATCCAGCGCCAGCCATTGCGTGCTGTCATTGAACTGCGCATCACCGGTCAGTTTATCCTTCAGCGCTTCGGCCTGAGCCAGCGTGGTGACCAGCAGGAAGCGTTCGGCTGGTTGTTCAAACCACAGCAGAGTCGTGTCACCTTGCTGGACTACCGGGGTTGTGGCATCCGGTAACACCGGAAACAGGTCTGCCAGCGCGGTGCGCGCCTGAAAACCGGCCATACCCAGCAGCACCGCATCATCATCGGCGGCAATAGTCACCTTGGCGAATACGGCATATTTTTTCAGCTCAGGAAGCTGAGTATCGCGCAGATTACGGCGTACCAGGTAGCCATAACCTTCGCCACGATGGAACAGACGCAGGCTGCTCCACATTTTCCCTTTGGCATCGCAGTGCGCTGCCGGACGATGCTGCGTCGCATCCAGCGCGGCCACATCCAGCGTCAGCTGGCCTTGCAAATACGAAGTACTGTCTTTGCCCTGCACCGCGACCAGCGCCCACTCATCGAGTGACATCAGGGTTAAAGGCAGGCGAGATGATGCAGTCGGCTGACGAGGAGGAAGGGTAAATATGGGCATGGGTTTTTCCTGATCAATGGGTTCATCCGTAGACAATGTTTCCATGTTAAAAGAGCAGCGCGGCATTGCAACCTGTTTGCGGAATCCGACGCACAAATCGCGTGATAACCCTGCATTGTGTAAAAGGGTTTTGCGCGTTGCTGCACAGCCAGCGCAGTGACGCCTGCACCCGCGAAAAAAAGCAGGTACACTGAGCGCCATTGTTTGCCGCTGTGGAATAAGAGACATGGATATTCATGACAAAGCCCGCGTCCAATGGGCGTGCCGTCGTGGCATGCTGGAGCTGGACATCGCCATCATGCCGTTTTTCAAATATGAGTATGATTCGCTGACTGATGCCGACAAACAGGTGTTTGTGGCGCTGCTGAAAAGCGATGATCCGGATTTATTCAACTGGATGATGAACCACGGTGAACCGGTCGACCCCGAGTTCCAACGCATGGTGAAACTGATTCAGCAGCGTAATCGTGAACGCGGTCCGGTGGCGATGTAAGCTGCATCCCTCGCGCAGCGCCCGGATAATACAGGCGCTGATGCTACTGTTCTGCTGTTTGTTGGTGGTTTGCCTGCCGTGGCCGGAAATGTGGCGCTGGAGCAAAGTTCCGTTGCTGTTACTGTTGCTGGCAGAGGGCTGGCGTCACCAACGCCAGCTGCAACAGCGCTGCGGGCCACTCTCACTGGATCAACAGGGTATCTGGCAGTGGGATAATATGCGCTGGTGCAATGTGCGTACGCCAGAATGGTTGCCGTTCGGCGTGTTGCTGGTGCTGCGTAACGAGCAGGGGCAGCGCAGGCGGTTATGGCTGATGTATGACAACATGCCAGAAGGCAGCTGGCGCAGATTGCGCGCCTGCTGCTTAAGCCCGTAGCGGCGCGATTTATCGCGCTCTTTTGACTTTTACGATGGCAAAAATACGCGCGATAAATCACGCCGCTACGTGAGCAAGCATTACGCCTTAAAGCAGGGCGGCGGTTTCCGTCAGAATCTGTTCACACCACTGTTCGATACGTTCATCACTCAGTTCGAACTGGTTCACATCATCGAGCGCCAGACCAACAAATTGTTTGCCATCGGCGGTTAAGGGTTTCGGGCTGGTAAATTCGTAGCCTTCCAGCGGCCAGTAGCCAACGAACTGCACGCCCATCGGCTGCAACAGTTCATGCAGCATGCCCAGCGCGTCGAGAAACCATTCGCTGTAGCCGATCATATCGCCCATACCATATAGCGCGACGATCTTCCCGCGCAGATTCAGCGCCGGAATCTGCGGCCAAATCGCTTCCCAATCTTCCTGTAACTCACCAAAATCCCAGGTAGGGATACCAAGGATCAGCAAATCGTACTGCTCCATCAGTGCTGGATCGTCATCTTTCAGATTGTGCAGGGTGACTAATTCTTCGCCAATAAAGTCGCGGATCTTCTCCGCAGTCATTTCGGTGTAGCAGGTACTTGAACCGTAAAACAGGCCGATATTCATGCAATTAATGCTCTGTCTGAAACTGACTCTGGCGCAATTGTACCAGAAGCAGGTGCTTTTCAGGCATAATGAGCACGATTTCATACCGGCTGGAGGGAGAAAGTGACAGACAGCGACCTGATCGAACAGTTTCTGGATACGCTCTGGATTGAGCGCAATCTGGCACAAAATACCCTCGCATCTTATCGTCAGGATCTGCAAACCCTCACCGGTTGGCTGCATCACCATGAGCGCACGCTACTGACGCTGGAAGCGCTCGATTTGCAGCAGTTTCTGGCGGAGCGGGTAGAAGGGGGTTACAAAGCCACCAGTTCGGCTCGTACCCTGAGCGCCATCCGTCGGTTGTTTCAGTATCTGTATCGCGAAAAGCTGCGCAGTGATGATCCCAGCGCACTGCTTTCCGCCCCAAAACTGCCGCAGCGTTTACCGAAGGATCTGAGCGAAAGCCAGGTGGAACGCCTGTTACAGGCTCCCTCGATTGAGGTTCCACTCGAACTGCGCGACAAAGCGATGCTGGAATTACTTTACGCCACCGGCCTGCGTGTTTCTGAGCTGGTGGGTCTGACGTTGAGTGATGTCAGCCTGCGTCAGGGGGTGGTGCGGGTGATTGGTAAAGGCAACAAAGAACGGCTTGTGCCGATGGGTGAAGAAGCGATTTACTGGATTGAGCATTATATGACGCATGGCCGTCCGTGGTTGCTCAATGGCCAGACGCTGGATGTGCTCTTCCCCAGCAATCGCGCGCAAAAGATGACGCGTCAAACGTTCTGGCACCGTATTAAGCACTACGCTTTGCTGGCCGGAATCGACAGCGAAAAACTGTCGCCGCATGTGTTGCGCCACGCTTTTGCGACACATCTATTGAACCATGGTGCCGATTTGCGCGTCGTACAGATGTTGTTAGGTCACAGCGACCTTTCCACTACCCAAATTTATACGCACGTTGCCACCGAGCGCTTGCGATTGTTACATCAACAGCATCATCCGCGCGCCTGATTCGCGGCAACAAGGAAATGAGATGAAAAAACAGTTAACGATGCTGGCTCTGCTGGTCAGCACTTTCTCCGGGCTGGTGCATGCCGATGACAGCGCTATCCAGCAGGCTTTGAAAAAATTAGGCCTGCAACAGACGGAAATTCAACCGTCACCGCTGCCTGGCATCAAAACCGTGCTGACGGAGAGTGGCGTATTGTACGTCACCGAAGATGGTAAACATATGATTCAGGGGCCGTTGTACGATGTCAGCGGCGCACAGCCGGTGAACGTCACCAACCAGTTGCTGGAGACCAAAGTCAAAGCGCTGGAACCACAGATGATTATCTACAAAGCGCCGAAAGAACAACATGTGATCACCGTTTTTACCGATATCACCTGCGGCTATTGCCGCAAGCTGCATGAGCAGATGGCTGACTACAACGCACTGGGCATCACCGTGCGTTACCTGGCGTTCCCGCGTGAAGGCCTGCATGGGCAGGTAGAAAAAGCGATGAGAGCTATCTGGTGCAGTGCCGATCGTAACAAACAGTTTGATGAAGCGATGAAAGGCAATGCACCACAGATGGATGCTCCGGCGACCTGCAAAATCGACCTCGACCAGCAATATAAACTGGGCATCCTGTTCGGTATCCAGGGCACCCCGGCTATCCTGACTGACAGCGGCATGATGATCCCTGGCTATCAGGGACCGCAGGAGCTGAAGCAGGCGCTCGATAGCCAGAAAAGTGGCGGTTAATCCACAGTGACCCATTCTGTTGAACTGCGTCGGCGTGAATTTCATGCCGACGATACCTTACCTGGTGATTTGCCGCCGCTGCTGCGTCGGCTCTACCTGCAACGCGGCGTACGCGATGCTGCGGAACTCGAACGAGGTGCGAAACATCTGCTGCCGTGGCAAACGTTGGGCGGCATTGATGCCGCCGTTACGCTGCTGTATCAGATGCTGCGTGATGGTCGGCGTATTGTGGTGGTGGGGGATTTTGATGCCGATGGCGCTACCAGTACCGCATTAACGGTACTGGCGCTGCGCAGCCTCGGCGGCAACATTGATTACCTGGTGCCCAACCGTTTCGAAGATGGCTATGGCCTCAGCCCGGAAGTGGTGGAGCAGGCGCGGGCGCGCGGTGCCGAGATGATCCTCACGGTGGATAACGGTATCTCATCGCATGCGGGTGTTGATACGGCACATCAGCATGGCATTCCGGTGCTGGTCACCGATCACCATCTGCCGGGTGAAACGTTGCCTGCCGCCGAAGCCATTGTTAACCCGAATCTGAACGACAGCGATTTTCCCTCACGGGCGCTGGCAGGCGTGGGCGTTGCCTTCTATCTGATGTTGGCGCTGCGCGCCTATCTACGGACGCAAAACTGGTTTAGTGATGGCCGTGCGGAACCGAATCTGGCGGAATGGCTTGATTTGGTGGCGCTGGGCACTGTGGCTGACGTGGTGCCGCTCGATGCCAACAACCGTATTCTGGTGTGGCAGGGCTTAAGTCGCATCCGCGCCGGGAAATGCCGTGCGGGTATTCGTGCCTTGCTGGAAATTGCCAATCGTGATGCACGGCAGTTGGTAGCGAGCGATTTAGGCTTCGCGATCGGTCCGCGCCTCAACGCGGCCGGGCGTTTGGATGATATGTCGGTGGGGGTCGCCTTGTTGCTGACCGAAGACATCACCGAAGCGCGCATGCTGGCAAACGAGCTGGACGCGTTGAATCAGACGCGCAAAGAGATCGAGCAGGGCATGAAAAGCGAAGCCCTGGCGTTGTGTGATGCGCTGGAGCGACAGCACGCCGATTTGCCGCTCGGTCTGGCGTTTTATCATCCCGAATGGCATCAGGGCGTGGTGGGGATTCTGGCTTCACGCCTGAAGGAGCGCTTCCACCGTCCGGTGATCGCTTTCGCCCCGGCAGGTGACGGTACGCTGAAGGGGTCAGGTCGCTCGATTGCCGGGCTGCATTTGCGAGATGCGCTGGAACGGCTCGATACCCTGTTTCCTGGCATGATGATCAAATTTGGCGGTCACGCGATGGCGGCAGGTTTATCGCTGGAAGAAGCCCGTTATGACGAGTTTCGTCAGCGTTTTGCCGCGTTGATCGATGAATGGCTGGCTGGCGAAGCGTTGCAGGGGGTGATCTGGTCCGATGGCGAATTGCGCGCGCAGGAGTTTTCGCTGCAAACCGCCGAGCTGCTGCGTGAAGCAGGTCCGTGGGGCCAGGCATTCCCTGAGCCGGTATTTGATGGTCGCTTTAAACTGCTGCAACAACGGCTGGTGGGTGAACGTCATCTGAAAGTGATGGTGGAGCCGATCGGTGGTGGTCCGTTGTTGGATGGGATCGCTTTTAATGTCGATACGACCTTATGGCCGGACAGCAGCGTGCGTCAGGTTGAACTGGCCTACAAGCTGGACATTAACGAGTATCGCGGCAACCGTTCGGTGCAGCTGATTATCGACCATCTGTGGGCGCTGGCATAAGCGGCCACAGAGGCTATAAAAAAAGCGCGCTTTCGGTTAGACTAGCGCGTTAGATTTTTCTCCTCTCACGAATCGTCAAAAAAGACTGAAAAGCCATGTTTGAAATCAACCCGGTCAAAAACCGTATTCAGGACCTCACCGAGCGCAGCGACGTTCTTAGGGGGTATCTTTGACTACGATGCCAAGAAAGAACGTCTCGAAGAAGTAAACGCCGAGCTGGAACAACCTGACGTTTGGAACGAACCTGAGCGTGCACAAGCGCTGGGTAAAGAGCGTTCGTCGTTAGAAATCATCGTCGGTACCCTGGACCAGATGTATCAGGGGCTGGAAGATGTGCAGGGTCTGCTGGAGCTGGCAGTTGAAGCCGACGACGAAGAGACCTTCAACGACACCATTGCCGAGCTGGACGTGCTGGAAACCAAGCTGGGTGAACTGGAATTCCGTCGTATGTTCTCCGGCGAATACGACAGCGCCGACTGCTATATCGATCTGCAAGCCGGTTCCGGCGGCACCGAAGCGCAGGACTGGGCCAGCATGCTGATGCGCATGTACCTGCGTTGGGCGGAAGCCAAAGGTTTCAAAACCGAGATTATTGAAGAGTCAGAAGGTGAAGTGGCCGGTCTGAAATCTGCCACCATTCGCGTTTCTGGCGAATATGCTTTCGGTTGGTTGCGTACCGAAACCGGCGTACATCGCCTGGTGCGTAAGAGTCCGTTTGACTCCGGTGGTCGCCGCCACACCTCCTTCAGTTCTGCCTTTATCTACCCGGAAGTGGATGACGATATTGATATCGAAATCAACCCGGCGGATCTGCGTATTGACGTTTACCGTGCTTCGGGCGCGGGTGGTCAGCACGTTAACCGTACGGAATCTGCGGTGCGTATCACCCACATTCCCACCGGCACCGTGACCCAGTGTCAGAACGACCGTTCGCAGCATAAGAACAAAGATCAGGCCATGAAGCAGATGAAAGCGAAGCTGTATGAGCTTGAGATGCAGAAGAAAAATGCTGAGAAACAGGCGGCGGAAGATAACAAATCTGACATCGGCTGGGGCAGCCAGATCCGTTCATACGTTCTTGATGATTCGCGCATCAAAGATCTGCGCACTGGCGTAGAAACGCGCAACACCCAGGCGGTGTTGGATGGCGATCTCGATCGTTTTATTGAAGCAAGTTTAAAAGCAGGGCTATAAGGAACCGACATGTCTGAACAACAACCGCAGAGCGCCGATGCCGCACTTGAGTTAAATAACGAACTGAAAACGCGTCGCGAAAAACTCAGCGCGCTGCGTGAAACCGGCGTGGCGTTTCCTAACGATTTCCGCCGTGACACCACCTCCGATCAGCTGCACGCCAGCTACGACGAGAAAAGCAACGAAGAGCTGGAAGATCTCGGCATCGAGGTGAGTGTTGCTGGCCGTATGATGACTCGCCGTATCATGGGCAAAGCGTCATTCATCACGTTACAGGACGTCGGTGGCCGCATTCAGTTGTACGTGGCGCGTGATGACCTGGCGGAAGGTGTCTACAACGAGCAATTCAAAAAGTGGGATCTCGGCGATATCCTCGGCGCGCGCGGTAAGTTGTTCAAAACCAAAACCGGCGAGCTGTCGATCCACTGTTCTGAACTGCGCCTGCTGACCAAAGCGCTGCGCCCGCTGCCGGACAAATTCCACGGCCTGGCCGATCAGGAAACCCGTTACCGCCAGCGTTACCTGGATCTGATTGCCAACGACGAATCGCGTCACACCTTCCAGGTGCGTTCAAAAATCATGGCCGGTATTCGCCAGTTCATGGTCGGTCGCGATTTTATGGAAGTGGAAACCCCGATGATGCAGGTGATCCCGGGTGGCGCGTCAGCCCGCCCGTTTATCACCCATCACAATGCGCTCGACATCGATATGTACCTGCGTATTGCGCCGGAGCTGTATCTGAAGCGTCTGGTGGTTGGCGGTTTTGATCGCGTGTTTGAGATCAACCGTAACTTCCGCAACGAAGGCATCTCTCCGCGTCACAATCCAGAGTTCACCATGATGGAACTCTATATGGCGTATGCAGATTACAAAGATCTGATCGAGCTGACCGAAAGCCTGTTCCGCACTCTGGCGCAGGACGTTCTGGGCACCACTGAAGTCCCGTACGGTGACAACACCTTCGATTTCGGTAAGCCGTTCGAAAAACTCACCATGCGCGAAGCGATCAAAAAGTACCGCCCGGAAACCGATCTGGCGGATCTGGATGATTTCGACAAAGCGGTGGCGATTGCCAACGCCCTGCACATCAAAGTCGAGAAGAGCTGGGGTCTGGGCCGTGTGGTGACGGAGATTTTCGAAGAGACTGCCGAAGCGCATCTGATTCAGCCGACCTTCATCACCGAATATCCGGCAGAAGTGTCACCACTGGCACGTCGTAACGACGAGAACCCGGAAATCACCGACCGCTTTGAATTCTTCATCGGCGGTCGTGAAATCGGTAACGGTTTCTCCGAGCTGAATGATGCGGAAGATCAGGCGGAGCGTTTCCTGCAACAGGTCAATGCTAAAGATGCCGGTGATGACGAAGCGATGTTCTACGACGAAGACTACGTCACCGCGCTGGAACATGGCCTGCCACCGACCGCGGGTCTGGGTATTGGTATCGACCGTATGGTGATGTTGTTTACCAACAGCCACACCATTCGTGACGTGATCCTGTTCCCGGCTCTGCGTCCGTCAGGTAAATAATCGCGCCGTTTCGGCTAAAATGGGTCGCCTTTCGGGGCGGCCTTTTTTTTTGCCAATAAAATCCAGATGACAACCCGGCACGCTCTGTGCAGGATGGTTTTTTTATTTTCAGGGATTCACCATGAGTGCAAAAACGGCATCGTTGGAAGGCCGGATTCGTCAGCACTGGGAGCAACTCTCCAGCCATGAACAACGGTTGGCCGACGTACTGCTGGCTGCCCCAGGCCAGCTCGCCATGAACACCGCCACTGAACTGGCGCACAGCGCCGGAGTTTCCAAAGCCACCACTACGCGTTTTTTCCGCCACCTCGGTTATGAGAGCTACGAAGCCGCCCGTCGCCAGGCGCGCGATATGCAGAGCAGCGGCTCACCGCTTTACTTGCAGGCCGCCCCCAGCGCTTCACCGCTCGACAGCATCATGCAGCAGCATCTGGAAAAAGAGATCGCCAACCTGGTGAACAGCTATCGCACGTTGGAGAGCAGCCAGTTGCAGGAGGCGGTCAGCGCCATCGCCTGCGCACGGCGTGTGGTGGTGATGGGCTGGCGTCACAGTCAGACCATTGCGCAGCTGATCTATCGCGACCTGATCCATGTTCATCCTGACGTGCGCCTGCTGCCGCGCCCCGGCGATTCGCTGGCGGAGCATCTGGCCTCCCTCAATCAGCAGGATGTGGTGATTTGTGTAGGCCTGCGCCGCCGTATGCCAGCGTTAGAGGCGGCGATGAATGCGCTGGCGGAGCGTCAGGTGCCAATGCTGTATCTGGCCGATGTGCTGTCCGGTAAACCGGCACGCCATGCTCAATGGGTGGTACGTTGCCACACCGATAGCAGCCTGATTTTTGACAGTACCGCCGCGCTCTCCGGCGTCTGCAACTTGCTATGCTCCCTGGTCGCACGCGAGATGGGCAAAGCCAGTAACGACTACCTTGCGCAGGTTGAAGCGCTGCATCAATCCCTCGACGAACTCGAATAATGCCCCGTGCTGGCGCAGGTTGCGCCAGCCATTGCACCAAAATGGTGCTATATATGTAGTGAGTTTCTTATATCAGTGAAAAACTAGAAACAATAAATCAAAGCAAAGAAACATTTGTTTCTTTATGATTGTACAGGGAAAAGTGACTTTCCCGTCCCTGGTTCGCATGGTGTGTGAAAAATCTGGCACAAAATATGCTCAGAAGAAAAAGACATTTCACCAACACCAGGGAAACACCATAATGAAAAAAACCGCTTGGCTCATCGCCGCACTTTTATCTGTTGGATCGCTGGCACAGGCGCAAGCCGATACGCTGGCCGACATCAAAAGCAGCGGCAAAATCACTGTCGGCATCGACCCGACATTTCCTCCGTATGAATACACCGACGACAGCGGCGCGATCACCGGCTATAGCGTGGCGATCATGCAATCCTTCGCCAAAGATCTCGGCGTGAAACTGGAGTTTCAGAAAACCGCCTTCAGCGGCATTTTGCCGGGCCTGATTTCCGGCTCCTTTAACGCCGAAGGCTCCTCCCTCAACGTCACCGCCGAACGGGCGAAAAAAGTGCTGTTCACCGTGCCTTACAGCAAAACCGTCAATGGTGTGCTGGTGCGTGAAGATGAAGCCAAAACCTTCAGCGGCAAAACCCTCAGCCCGGAAAGCCTATCCGGTCTGCGTGGTGCGGTGAAAACCGCCAGTGTGCCGGAGCAATTGTTGAAGGGTTTTAACGACGAGCTGAAAAAGGCCGGTAAGAAACCGATCACCATCATCAGCGTCGATTCACTTGATCAAACCGTCAGCACCCTGATGACCAAACGCGCCGATTTCGTTTACGACGATATCTCAGTACTGGCACCGGTGGTGAAGAAGTACCCGAGCAAAGTGGCGCAGGTAGGTGAAGTGGGGCCGTCGCAGTGGATGGGATGGGCTACGCGTAAAGAGGACGGCAGTCTGAACAAAGCCCTCAGCGACCACATTCTGGCGATGCAGAAAGATGGCGAGCTGACCAAACTGCAACAGCAGTACCTCGGCACCACTTTTACCGTCCCGGCCAGCGATTTCATTCCTCAGGAGTAATTATGTGTCAATCAACCCTGACGGTCCCGGCGGGCCACGGCAAAACCTTCCGTGTGCGTAAAGGGCAGTTTATTACCGTCATTGATAGCGAAGGGCAGCAGGCCGCGGATTTTGTCGCGGTCAATGCCAACGACCTGCACGAAAAGCTGTCGCCGGTACATACCCGCCAGCATCTGCGCTCGTTGTTCTTTAAACCGGGTGATGCGCTGTGGTCGAGTGAAAACCGCCCACTGTTGCGCATCGTCGCCGATACCATCGGCATTCACGATGCCAACGTCCCGGCCTGTGACCGTACCCGTTTCAGCGTCGATTTCGGCGTAGAAGGTCATCGCAACTGCGTGGATAACCTGCTGGAGGGCATGAAAGCGTTTGGCGTGACCTACTTCAGCTTACCGGAGCCGTTCAACCTGTTCCAGAACGGCCCGGTCACCGCCGATGGACGTATGGAAGTCACTGACCCACACAGTAAAGCGGGCGACAGCATCACCTTTGAAGCGCTGTGTGACCTGATTTGCTCGGTCTCTTCCTGCCCGCAGGACATCATTCCGGGCAATGGTTTGCAGGTGACGCCCATCGATATTCGCGTTAGCGATCACTACCCCGCCGAGGAGAACCCGCATGCTGTTAATGCGTGAAAATTATCAAGAAACTGCGGTACGCACGTTGGCGGCACCGATTGAGGTCGCTGCGGGTGGCGTGGCGTCGATTCGGGTGCTGCGTGGTCAGTTGCTGCGTATCACCGCGCTGGGAGAAGGAGCGGTGGCATCGTTGTTCGGTTTTAGCCTGCAAGACCCGGCAGTGTGGTTGTCGGTGCATCACACCCGCGTATTCAGCAACAGCTACCTGCTGGGTTCCGGCATGCGTCTGGTTAACAACCGCCGCCGTCCGATGATGGTGTTGGGTAAAGACAGCGTCAAACGTCATGACCTGCTGCTGCCCGGCTCCACCACCGCGTTTCTGGCGGAGCGTGGCTACGGCGGTGAAGGCTGCATCGAAGCGGTCAACGGCGAAATGGCGCGTCTGGGCATGACGGTGCCGAAATTGCCGGACCCGATCAACCTATTTATGCATGTCAAACTGACGCGTGAAGGTGACATCCTGCCGGAACCCAACCTCACCCAGCCGGGTGACAGCATTACCTGCCGAGTGGTGATGGATACGCGTTTCATCGTTTCCGCTTGTAATACCGGCATCGAGGGGAATGACAAACCTGCGCCACTGCGGTTGTCAGTGGCGGAAAACCTGACGGACTTTAGCGCGGAGTAAGCAATGGGGCTGGATCAACAGGTAATCGCCGCGCTGCCGGAATTGGGGCACGGCCTGCTGATGACACTGGTACTGACGGTACTGGCGTCAATGGTGAGCGTAGTGATGGGGCAGCTTGGCTGCTTCCTGCAACTGCGTCGTGCCTGGATCTGGCGCTTTATTGGTCGTCTCTACGTGAGCCTGATGCGTGGCACCCCGGCCATTGTTCAGCTGTTTGTGGTGTTTTTTACGCTACCGCGCCTGGGGCTGGGTGGTCAGCCGATGCTTGCAGCTGTGGTGGCGATAGGTCTGAACAGTGGCGCGTATGTGGCGGAAATCCTGCGCGTCAACCGCAGTCTGGTGACACGCGGTCAGCTGGAGGCCGCCCGGACGCTGGGGTTAAGCCGCGCGCTAACCTGGTGGTATGTCATCAATCCCCAGGTAATGCGCGCCAGCCTGCCAATGCTGGTGAATGAATTCACCATTTTGCTGAAAACCACGCCACTGGCCTCGGTGGTGGCGCTGACGGAGCTGACCTATGCCGGTCAGATTGTGATCGCCCGCACCTATGATGCGACTCAGGTGTTGTTACTGGTGGCGGCGGGGTATCTGTTGATTGCTTTGCCGTTGATTAGCGCGGCACGGCGGCTGGAAGCAAAACGGAGGCTGGCATAATGGATTGGCAGGCGATTATGACCTCATTACCGTCGTTAGGTGACGGTATGGTAGCCACCCTGCAATTGTGCGCGGTGGCGGCACTGTGCTCCCTGATGTGGGGGGCACTGATGGCGTGGATGCTGATGCGCGCGTCACCGTTCTGGCTGCGAATGCTCAATCTCTACAGCGGGTTAACCCTGGCGCTGCCGTTGCTGGTGGTGATTTATCTGCTCTATTTCGTGCTGCCGGAATATGACATCACCCTTTCTTCACCGGTGGTTGGGGTGCTGGCGTTAACGCTTTACTACGCTCCTTACATCGCACAGGTGATCCGCGCCGCGATTGTCGCGCTGCCGAAAGGACAGTGGGAGGCCTGTCGTGTGCTGGGCCTCAGCCGTGGCGAGCAGTTGCGTGATGTGGTGCTGCCGCAAACGTTGCCTCAAATGTTATCGCCGCTGGTCGGTTTAACTATTGGTTTGATTAAAGACTCAGCGCTGCTGTCGATTGTCTCGGTGCAGGAGTTTATGTACGCCGCCAAACAGGCGATTTCTGCTACTTACGCGCCGTTGGAGATCTACCTGACGGTAGCGCTCTGCTACTGGCTGCTGAACAGTTTGATCGACTGGCTGGCACGTTGTCTTGAATCCCGCATGACGCGCTATCGTCGTGGCATGCAGCACTAATCTGGAGAGTAATATGTCGGCTGAATATCAGCAACGCGCCACCTTCACCATTCCGGCGCGCTACGGTAAAGCGGTACGTCTTAACAAGGGTGAAGCGGTTCAGGTGATTAACCTGCATGGCACTCAGGTGGTAGATTGCTGGGCTTACAACGCGGAAGACGTGAGCGAGTATATGTGTATGGAAGCGACGCGGGTCTGGAATCAGCGCCTTAATCCAAAGGTGGGTGATAGCTTTATCACCAGCCAGCGTCACCCGATTCTGACGCTGGTGGCGGACACCTCGCCTGGCGTGCACGATACTTTTATGGCGGCCTGCGATGCGCGCCGTTATGAATTGCTGGGTTGCACCGAGCCGCACCGCAACTGCCACGACAATCTGCATGAAGGTCTGGCGGAGCTGGGAGTCACACTACCGCACGGCAATCTGGCGTCGTTCAACATTTTTATGAATATTCAGGTGCAGCCGGACGGCATCACCCTGAAGACGCTGCCAGTGGTGACCCAACCGGGTGATTACATTGTGCTGCGCGCCGAGATGGATTGTTTTGTGGCGTTCTCTGCCTGCCCGCAGGATATCGTCAGCATCCAGGGGCAGGGCGATAACACGCCGCGCGACGCGGAGTTGCGTATTCTGACCAGCGGTTTCCCACAGGTGAAATTACAGGGACCGTGGGTGCCGGCATAACAGGTAAAAAACGCGCCGCACATGCTGTAGCGGCGCGATTTATCGCGCAATATCGCAGCGCTACGACTTCATCACCCCATCTAACCACTTCTGGAAGCGTCCATAAGGCACATACAGCGCCACATCCTTATACAACGTCTTCCCGCTTTGATTATCGTTAATCCGGCTGCTATAACCCACGATAACCCCGGCCAGAGTATTGTCGCTGGCGTTATACACTGCGCCACCGGACATGCCTTTTACCACACCGGCATTAGCGGCAACCACCACGCAACTGGCTTTATTCCAGTCATTCACCAGCGTGGTATTAATCAAATTCTGGCCATTGGAAGCCACCGGCAGCGCGGTGATAAAGCTGTAACCGTACAGATTGACGTCGTCACCAATCCGGCCATTGCGGAAATGCGGAGGCAGGTCAGTTTCGCCATTTTTGTGATAAACCACGGCGAGATCACATTCCGGGTGCCAGGCCTTGACCCGATACAACGAATATTTCGCCACATGGGCCGCCGTCAGGCTGTACTCAGGGGTGAGCGGAATAATGGTGCCCAGCGAACCGACACCCAGCACCGTCGGGATCCCGGTGAAGGTCATATCGACCCGTTTTTCTGCTTCTTTACTGTACTCGTAGTGTCCGACAGAACAGCCACTCAGGCAGCCGATCGTTAAGGCCATGAGCCATCGCATACGCTATCCCCTTTGAAGAATGACGAGACATTACCAGGCAATCCATTGGGGTATCGGCAACGCGTAAATTTCCTTTAAGAGCCGGATCGCCGTCAAAATGAGAGGGTGATCACAACCAGTGTTCAAGAATAGCGTGAAAAATCAGCTCCGTGAGAGAAATGGGAAAAGGACTAATTGCAAAAGTGCCATTCACAGATGTGAACAATTATTGCGGTGGCGGCAAAATATCCTTGCCGCTGTCGGGGTGTATGCCGGAAGGTGGCTATGCTTTAATACTCAATGTGACGCAGTTCAAAAATTTATAAGCGTCCGCTGTAACCATTCCACATTCGTGGCGTGGCCCGCCTGCAAAATTATCGTTATTGGGAGAGTGTGTTATGCCTGTTGCATTACTGGCGCTGGCGCTGAGTGCGTTCGCCATCGGCACCACGGAATTTGTCATCATGGGATTGCTACCGGAAGTGGCGGGCGATCTCCAGGTGTCGATTCCATCTGCGGGGTGGCTGATCAGTGGCTATGCGCTGGGCGTCGCCATCGGTGCGCCGATTATGGCGCTGCTGACCGCCAAACTGCCGCGTAAGCGTACTCTGGTGTTGCTGATGAGCATCTTTATCATCGGCAACGTATTGTGTGCGCTGGCCTACAGCTACGATCTGCTGATGATGGCGCGTATTGTCACCGCGCTGTGCCACGGTGCGTTTTTTGGTATCGGTTCGGTGGTGGCAGCCAGTCTGGTTGCGCCGAGTCGTCAGGCATCGGCTGTCGCCCTGATGTTCACCGGTCTGACGCTGGCTAACGTGCTCGGCGTGCCGTTAGGGACCTGGTTTGGTCAGATGTTCGGTTGGCGCGCCACCTTCTGGGGTGTGGCGATTATCGGCATCCTGGCGTTTGCCGCGTTAATCGTCAGCCTGCCGACCAACAAAGAAGAGAAACCGGTGCATCTGGCGAGTGAAGTCAGCGCGCTGGCGAACGGTAAGCTGTGGCTGTCGCTGCTGATGACGGTGTGCTTTGCCGCTGCCATGTTCGCGCTGTTCAGCTATATCGCGCCGCTACTGTTGCAGGTCACCGGCATTAGCGATCGTGGCGTTAGCTGGACGCTGTTCCTGATTGGCGCTGGCTTGACGGTGGGTAACATCCTGGGCGGCAAGCTGGCCGACTGGAAAGTCTCCTTTAGCCTGATCCTCAGCTTCTCACTGATTGCGCTGTTCTCGCTGCTGTTTAGCTGGACCAGCCATGCGCTGTGGCTGGCCGAGATTACGCTGTTCCTGTGGGCGATGGCGACTTTTGCCACGGTTCCGGGGCTGCAAATCAACGTGGTACGCCACGGCAAAGATGCCCCCAATCTGGTGTCGACGCTGAACATCTCCGCGTTTAACGTCGGCAATGCGCTCGGAGCCTGGGTCGGTGGTGCGGTGATCGATAAAGGCTACGGCCTGACCTCGGTGCCGGTTGCCGCAGCGGCGCTGGCAGCGATCGGTCTGATTGTCTGTCTGATTACCTTCCGTAAATCAGGCGGACAGGGCGAGGCGGTGCGCGCTTAAGCCAGACGCTCGGCGATGCGCTGGGGGAACGCGGCGACCTGTTGTTGTAAATGGTCGCAGAAGTGGTCCACCAGCGCAGAGGCCGGGCGATGCTGCGGTCGTACCAGGCTGATGGTGAACGGCACCGCAATGCTGAAGCGGCGCATCACCACACCACTGTCGGCGTAATCCAGCGCCGTCAGCGGATTGACAATCGAAACTCCCACCCCCGCACGCACCATTGAGCACACCGACGCGGCGCTGTGCGTCTCCAGCACCAGCCGTCGTTCCACCCCTTGTTCATGAAACAGCGAATCCAGTAGCTGGCGATAGCTGTCGCTGCGCGACAGGCTGACATAGTTCTCGCCGTGGAAATCCTGCGGCGTCAACTCCGCGCGCTGGCACAGCGGATGCTGGGGGGGCAGTACGCAGACCTCATCACTGGTCAGCAGCGCAACGCGTTCGGTGCCTGCCGGGGCGTGCTGGGTTTCCGTCAGGCCAAGATCGTAACGCTGCGCCGACAGCCATTCTTCCAGTAGCGGCGACTCCTGTGGAATGATGTTCATACTGACCTGAGGATAACGCTGCAAAAACGGCTGGCACAGCGGCGGTAGCAGCGACTGGGAAAACACCGGCAGGCAGGCGATGGAGAGTTCGCCCTGGCGGAACTGACGCAGACCGTCGGCGGCATCCATGATGCGATCTAGCCCGTACCACGAACGCTGCACTTCTTCAAACAGGCGCAAACCCTGCACCGTGGGTTGTAAACGGCCACGCACGCGCTCAAACAGTTGCAGGCCAAGCTGCTGTTCCAGCCGCGCCAGCTCGCGGCTCACGGTGGGCTGCGAAGTATGCAGCAGCGTGGCCGCCTGTGTCAGGTTGCCGCTGGTCATCACCGCATGAAAAATTTCGATATGTCGCCAGTTAATCTTTGCCATCATCCCCTCCGTTTAATCCATATCATATTTGCATAGCTGCTGCTAAAACAGATATTTTTCTGCATGGAATGGCTGTGGCTAAATAGCGTTAATGTCACAGGAGAATTGCTATGCCTCGTCCACTGAATAACACCGAAACCGCGTTGACTGCCGCCAATCTTCTGCCGTTGGCGCAGCGTTACAGCGGCCCATTCTGGGCTTATGATGCCAGCGTCATTCAACAACGCATTGCCCAGTTGAACCAGTTCGACGTAGTGCGTTTCGCTCAGAAAGCCTGCTCAAATATTCATATTCTGCGCCTGATGCGTGCGGCGGGCGTGAAGGTTGACTCCGTCTCGCTGGGCGAAATCGAGCGTGCGCTGGCAGCGGGTTATCAGCCGGGCGGCGAAGATATCGTGTTCACCGCCGATGTGCTGGACCAGCCAACTCTCGCGCGCATCGCCGAACTGAACGTCCCGGTCAATGCCGGTTCAGTTGATATGCTGCATCAGCTCGGCGCGGTGTCGGCTGGTCACGCGGTATGGTTGCGTATTAACCCCGGGTTTGGTCACGGCCATAGCCAGAAAACCAACACCGGCGGCGAGAACAGCAAACACGGCATCTGGCACAGTGATTTGCCTCAGGCGCTGGCGGCGATTCAGCAGCACGGTCTGCGCCTCGTCGGCCTGCATATGCATATTGGTTCCGGTGTGGATTACGGCCACCTGCAACAGGTGTGTGATGCGATGGTGGATCAGGTGGTGAGCTTCGGTCAGGATCTGGAGGCGATTTCTGCCGGTGGCGGTTTGTCGATCCCTTACCGTGTGGGCGAAGAAGCGATCGATACTGACCATTATTACGGTCTGTGGAACGGCGCGCGTGAGCGTATTGCGGCACATCTTGGTCATCCGGTTAAACTGGAGATTGAACCGGGTCGTTTCCTGGTGGCGGAGTCTGGCGTGCTGGTGTCTCAGGTGCGTGCGGTGAAAGAGATGGGCAGCCGCCACTTTGTGCTGGTGGATGCCGGTTTCAGCGATCTGATGCGTCCGGCGATGTACGGCAGCTACCACCATATTTCGCTGCTGCCTGCCGATGGCCGCACGGTGAACGAAAGCCAGACGGTGGAGAGCGTGATTGCCGGTCCGCTGTGCGAGTCGGGTGATGTGTTTACCCAGTTGGAAGGTGGCAAAGTGGAAACCCGCGCGCTGCCTGCGGCGCAGGTCGGTGATTATCTGGTGTTCCATGATACCGGAGCTTATGGCGCGTCGATGTCATCGAACTACAACAGCCGTCCGCTGATCCCGGAAGTGCTGTTTGAAAACGGCGCAGCACGCGAGATCCGCCGTGCGCAGACTATCCAGGAGCTGCTGGCGCTGGAACTGTAACTCCCCAACCGTAGCGGCGCGATTTATCGCGCAATTTCGTGCGCGACGACAGAAAAAGCCGCGCGATAAATCGCGCCGCTACGAACTGAGCAGTTCTTTGCGCAATAAGACTAATTCCCCCGCCAGATCCCGGCACAGCATCGCGGTCATCAGATGATCCTGCGCATGCACCAGAATCAACGTCACCGGCACTTTGCCACAACCTTCATCTGCCCCAATCAGCGCGGTCTGGATCTTATGTGCGGCTTTCGCGGCCTCATCAGACGCGGCCAGCGCGGCATCCGCACCCGCCCAATCCCCTTTGCGTGCCTGTTGGATCGCCATCATCGCTTGCGATCGGGCTTCACCGGCATTGATCAGCAGCTCCATCATCGTTTGTTCAAAATCCATACTCGCCTCGCTTATTGGTATGCCAAATTCATATTTTTTATGCTACCGGAATACCAAAAAGAAGTTCCGCGAGCAGGATCACAGAAAGAAAACGCAATGATCGCCATTTTGGTATGCCACAGGCACGGAAGCTGACGCACTACACAGGAATGCTCCATTCAAACCGCTGAGGGTTGACCCAATGTCTCTACAGGACCGTCTTATCGATTCTCTGGGTAGCTTTGCCACACGTTTCAATAGCTACCGTTATATCATGGCGATCAAAGCCTCGTTCATTACCCTGATGCCGGTGATCATCGTCGGCGCGTTTTCGGTACTGATCTCCAACATGGTGCTGGATGCGAAAAACGGCCTCGCCAGCTTTCAGGCACTGGCGTTCCTCGCCGATCTGAAACCGATCACCAGCAGCATCAACTACGCCACGCTAAGCTTTCTCAACATCGGCGCGGTGTTCCTGATTGGTATCGAACTCGGGCGTATCAACGGTATCAAAACCCTGTTTCCCGGCTTGCTGGCGATTATCTGCTTTATCTCGGTTACGCCTACGACTATCCAGATGTTGGTGGATGGTCAGATGCATCTGGTCACCGATGTGCTGGCGAAACAGTTCTCCGATACCAAAAGTCTGTTCCTTGGCATGTTTATCGCCATCTTGTCGGTGGAGATCTACTGCCGCCTGGAGAATGTGGAACGGCTGAAAATAAAAATGCCGGATACCGTGCCACCCAACGTCTCGGCCTCTTTTTCCGCACTGATCCCGTCGATCATCACCGTGACGCTGGTCGCCACCTTTGGCTTTATCTTCCATCAGGTCTCCGGCATGTACTTGTATGACGCAGTCTACAAGGTGGTACAGCAGCCGCTGGAATCGGTGGTGCAAAGCCTGTGGGGCATTCTGTTGCTGATGTTTGTCGCCCAGCTATTTTGGGTGATTGGCATCCACGGCAACCAGATGATTAAACCGATTCGCGAACCGCTGTTGCTGGGGGCGATTCTGGTGAATATGAACGCCTTTGAGCAGGGCAAAGAAGTGCCGAATATCATCACCATGCCATTCTGGGATGTGTATATGAGCATCGGCGGTTCCGGCTTAACCATCGGTTTGCTGACGGCGGTGATGCTGGCAACCAAGCGTAAAGAGATGCGCGAAATTGCCAAGCTGTCGTTCGGACCGGGGCTGTTTAACATCAACGAGCCGGTGATCTTTGGTATGCCGATTATGCTCAACCCGATTCTTGCTATTCCCTTCATCATCACCCCGCTGGTAACCGGCTCGATTGGCTATTTCGCCACGGTGATGGGGTTTGCCGGGAAAGCGGTGGTGATGGTGCCCTGGACCACGCCCCCGATCATCAACGCCTGGCTTTCCACCGCCGGTTCGATGGGCGCGGTGGTGACGCAAATCATCTGTATCTGCGTGTCGGTATTGATTTACCTGCCGTTCGTGAAGGTGGCGGCGCGCCGTGCCGAGGCGGCGGAAGCGAAAAATCTGCAACCGGAACTGGCGCAAAATTAAGGAGCAAGCATGAGTACCTACAACATCCCGTTGCCGGACGGCTTCATTCTGGGCGCGGCAGCATCGGCGTGGCAAACCGAGGGTTGGAGCGGCAAGAAACCGGGGCAGGATTCGTATCTGGATGCCTGGTATACCCACGACCGCCATGTCTGGCACAACGGTTACGGTCCGGCGGTGGCGACGGATTTTATCAATCGTTTCCGTGAAGATGTGGCACTGATGAAAGCGGCCGGTCTGACGCATTATCGTACGTCGATCAACTGGTCACGTTTTCTCACCGATTACGAAAACGCGGCGGTGGATGAGGAATACGCGGCATATTACGACCAACTGATTGATGAAATGCAGCGCAATGGCATCGAACTGATGCTGTGCCTTGAACATTACGAACTCCCGGTGCAGTTGCTGGAGCAGTACGGTGGCTGGCAATCGAAGCATGTGGTGGAACTGTTTACCCGCTATGCCGCTCAGGTATTTGCCCGTTACGCCGGAAAAGTGACGCGCTGGTTTGTCTTCAACGAGCCGATTGTGGTGCAGACCCGCGTCTATCTGGATGCGTTGCGCTGGCCATATGAGCAGAACACCCACAAATGGATGCAGTGGAATCACCATAAAAATCTCGCCACGGCGAAGGTGGTGCAGCTGTTCCGCCAGCAGGGTTATGCCGGGACGGTAGGCACCATCCTCAACCCGGAAGTCACTTATCCGCGTTCGTCGGCGGCGCATGATGTTAAAGCGGCGAAGATCTATGACCTGTTCTACAACCGGGTATTTCTCGACCCGGCGATCAAAGGAGAATATCCCGTTGAACTGGTGCAGTTGCTGGAAAAACATCAGGTGCAATGGGAGGTGACACCCGAGGAGCTGTCCATCATTGCCGCCAACACCGTCGATGAGGTAGGGCTGAATCTCTACTATCCGCACCGGGTTAAAGCGCCGTCGCGGGCGTGGCACCCGGAGACGCCATTCCATCCGGCGTATTACTACGAACATTTCGAGCTGCCAGGCCGCCGCATGAATACTTCACGCGGCTGGGAGATTCAGCCGCGCATCATCTATGACATGGCGATGCGTATGAAGGAGGAGTACGGCAACCTGCCGTGGTTTGTGGCGGAAAGCGGCATGGGCATTGAAAACGAAGCGCGTTTTAAAGATGCGCAGGGCGAAATTCAGGACGACTACCGCATCGCCTTTATTGCCGAGCATCTGTACCAGGCGGTGCGTGCCAGCGAGGCGGGTAGCAACTGCCAGGGTTATATGCTGTGGGCCTTCACCGATAACGTCTCGCCAATGAACGCGTTTAAAAACCGCTACGGCTTAATTGAGATTGACCTGGATAACCAACGCCAGCGGCGGATGAAAAAGTCGGCTCACTGGTTTCGTCAGTTGCGCGACAGCCAACGGTTGACGGTCAACATTGATGATGAAATGAAATAAGGAAGCGAAAATGAAACGAATCGTACTGGCCTGCGCTGCGGGTATGTCTACCTCGATGGTGGTGACCCGCATGGAAAAAGAGGCGGCGGCACGGGGTCTGGCGTATCAAATCTACGCCATCCCAGAGCAAAACCTGCGGGAAGAGTTACAAAACTATGGCAACGATGTCGCGGTGGTGCTGCTTGGCCCGCAGGTACGTTTTAAGTTGGAGGAGAACAAAAAGCTCACCGACAGCTATCAACTGCCGATTGCGGTGATCGACACCGTGGCCTATGGCACGTTGAATGGCGCAAAGGTACTCGATCAGGCGCTGGCTTTGCTACACTAGCGGCCAATTGCAGACAGGTATCAGCCTGCCAGGGAGGCGGCTGCTACCTTGTGCGCCATGATGCAAAAAGGTGAAAGCGTGGAAAAAGCCGAAGCGCCACAAGAGAAAAAGCAGTATCAGGAAATTGGTCAGCATCTGCGTCAGCAAATCATTGATGGGCACTATCCGGTTGGCTCACGTTTACCGCCGGAGCGTCAACTGGCAGAAACCTGGGGCGTCAGCCGCACCATCGTACGTGAAGCCTTATTGATGCTGGAGCTGGAAGGGACGGTGGATATTCGTCAAAGCTCTGGCGTATATGTGATGCGCATTCCTTCGGACAGTGATGACGCGGAAGAGGCGTTTTTCCGCAGCGATGTTGGCCCGTTTGAGATGTTGCAGGCGCGCCAGTTGCTGGAGAGCAACATTGCGGCCTTTGCAGCCAAAATGGCCACCAAAGCCGATATTGAAAACCTGCGCCGCACCCTTGAGCAGGAGCAACGAGCCATTGCGCTGAATGATAGCAGCCAGGATAACGATAAGTTATTTCATTTGCTGCTGGCGGGTGCGACACAAAACCAGATGCTGCTGGACACCGTCACCAGCGTCTGGCGGCATCACGAAGCCAGCCCGCTGTGGCAGCAGCTGCGTCCGCAGTTCGAAACCCGCGCTTATCGTCTGAAATGGCTGGGCGATCATCAAACTATCCTGGCCGCGTTACGCCGTCGGGATGTGATGGGTTCCTGGCAGGCGATGTGGCAACACCTGGAAAATGTGAAAAATACCCTGCTGGAACTGTCCGATGCAGATGCGCCGGATTTTGACGGCTATCTGTTTGAATCAGTGCCAATTTTTCAGGGGAAATTGATGTAATGCAGATTCTGCCACTGAATGAAGTGCCGCATTTTGCCGCACAAATTACCGACTGGCTGTGGCGTGCGTTTGGCGAGGGGATTCCGCGTGAGTTCTATGCCAGCATTGTGCAAAGTAGCCTGAACGGTGCTGATTTTCCGGTGACATTTGTCGCGTTGGAAAATGGCTGTGCGGTCGGTACGGCGGGGTTCTGGCGCTGTGATTTGATCAGCCGTCAGGATCTTTATCCGTGGCTGGCGGCGTTGTATATCGATGAAGATGCACGTGGTCGCGGGATTAGCGAAGCACTACAACAACATGTGATCAACTATGCACGGCAGCGGGGATATAACCGGCTGTGGTTGTGGTCAACCTTCGCCGGTTATTACGAACGTTTTGGCTGGCAGTTTACCGAGGAAGCACTGGAGTTTCCAAATACACGGGTGCGGGTCTATCAGCAAGAACTGTCGTCGTAGCGGCGCGATTTATCGCGCAATTCCGTGCGCGATGCGGGAAAAATCCGCGCGATAAATCGCGCCGCTACGGGGCTACGCCCGGTGCAACCGGAACGCGCCCACCAGGCGTGAAACATGCTCCGCCTGCTCCTGCAATGACTGTGACGCCGCCGAAGCCTGTTCCACCAACGCGGCGTTCTGTTGCGTGACATCATCCATCTGATCAATCGCCCGATGTACCTGGCTAATTCCCTGACTCTGCTCTGCCGCTGCGGTAGAGATTTCACTGACCAGGCTGTTGACCTTGGCTATCACTTCATTGACCGACTGAATACTGTCGCCTACCTGCGCGGCCTGCTGGGCACCCGATTCAATCAGGTTGGTTGAGGCTTCAATCAGGGTTTTAATTTCCCGAGCGGCGGTGGTGGAGCGATGGGAGAGATTGCGTACTTCTCCGGCCACCACGGCGAACCCTTTGCCGTGCTCCCCGGCGCGTGCGGCTTCCACGGCGGCGTTCAGTGCCAGGATATTGGTTTGAAAGGCAATGCCCTCAATCAGCCCGGTAATGTCTTTTACTTTCAGGGCACTCAAATGAATGTCATTCATGGTGCCGAGCATGGTGTCCAGCGACTCGGTGCTTTGACGCGACAGCGTGCTGGCGTTATCCGCCAGTTGGGTGGCATCACGGGTGTGGTCGGCGGTTTGACGTACTGTCTCGCTCAGCTCGGTCATGCTGGACGCGGTTTGCTCCAGGGATGCCGCTTGTTGTTCGGTGCGGGCGGAGAGATCTTCATTACCGGCTGCAATCTGCGTTGAGGCACTGCTCACCGAACTGGCGGCGTTGTTCACCGCCGTGAGTGCCTGCGAAATATGACGCATCAGCTTATTGAAGTAGCCAGCCATTTTACTCACTTCATCGTTGCGGCTCTCATCCGCCGCCACCGTCAGATCAAGATGTTCGGTGGCCTGCGCCATGATGGCGGAAATATTATTCAGGCTGCGGCGGATTTGCTTAATGGTCAGCAAGGCAAACACCACAATCATCAGCACCGCCACGGTGATACCGGCTACCGTCGCCCAGCTGACATAGTGGAAAATAGTGCGGTTGGTGGTACGTAATTGATCGCCAATCGCCATGTTTAGCGTCATTTGCTGGCGGTAACCGGCAATTAGCGTCTGGAGCGCGCCGCCGATACCGTTAGCGTTTGCCAGCACGTTTGGTTGATTGGCTTTCACCGCGTCCAGAAAGACGGGCAGGCGCTGACTCATCAGCTTAAGGGTGTCCGTCGCCTGCTGCGCCAGTTGGGCGTCTTTATCATCGGCGATATGGTTGTTTTGGTAAGCCTGCTGGTGGTCGCGAATCCCGGCGATCTGTTGTGACAGCTGTGATTCAAGCGTATCTGTTGGGCTGTTTTGATATTGATACAAACTGAGCCAGAGTTGCTGGCTGCGGTCGGTGAGGTCACTCAGCAGTTTAATTGAGGGAATGGCGCGACTTTGCACATTTTCGAAGCGATCCTGAAATCCGCTGATAAAGCTGATAGCCAGCGTCCCCTGCGCGATGATAACCGCGGTGATAAAACCCAAAGCCAGAAGTAAACGTCTGGAAATGCTCATATTTCCTCCTTAAATTTCTATCGATCCTTGCTGGCAAGGCCAGAAAAGTCCGGCACAGGTATCGGCAGAAACGTTAAGAAGATGAGGGATATTTAACAGTCGTTTTCCAATTTTGTGATGAATGCCCAGGGCGATTTTCATCGCCCTTACGGCTCACGAAGAAATTTAACCTGGTCCGCTGACCGAATGGCGCCGCACCAGCGTCGGGCTGAACATATTGGTCACTTCCGGCATCGGCAAGTCGTTCGCCAGTGCTAACGCCAGTTGAGCGGCCTGCTGCGCCATGGTCACAATCGGGTAACGTACGGTGGTCAGGCGCGGGCGCACGTAGCGCGACACCAGCACATCGTCGAAACCAATCAGCGACATCTCTTCCGGTACGCGGATACCGTTATCGCTCAGTACCGCCAGCGCGCCAGCGGCCATGGAATCGTTATAACAGGCCACTGCGGTAAACTGCTTGCCGCGACCGAGTAATTCGGTCATCGCCTGTTCGCCGCCCACTTCATCCGGTTCTCCCCAGGAAACCAGCCGATCATTACTCGGCAGGCCGTGTTCCTTCAGCGCATCGTAATAACCCTGCAAGCGGTCTTCGGCGTCGGAAATGGTGTGAGTGGAACAGATAAAGGCGATCTGCGTGTGGCCCTGCTGAATCAGATGACGCGTTGCCAGCCAGGCACCGTAGCGGTCATCCAGCGCAATGCAGCGCGACTCAAACCCTTTCAGCAACCGATTCAGCAGCACCATGCCCGGCACCTGCTTCATCAGTTGCTCCAGATCGTCGTCGGGGATTTTCTTGGCGTGCACCACCAGCGCCGCACAGCGATGGCGCATCAGTTGCTCAATTGCCTGACGCTCCTTTTGCTCATTATGGTAACCGTTACCAATCAGCAAAAAGTTGCCGGTCTGACCCGCCACTTCATCGACGGCTTTGACCATCGCACCGAAGAACGGGTCGGATACATCGCCGACTACCAGGCCGAGCGTTTCGGTGGATTGCTGCGCCAGCGCGCGTGCGTTGGCGTTTGGGTGATACTGCAACTGCTCCATTGCCATGGTGACGGCGAGGCGTGAACTCTCGCTGGCCTTGGGGGAATGATTAATCACGCGGGACACGGTTGCGACCGAGACCCCAGCCATTCTGGCAACATCCTTAATGGTAGCCATGCGTTAGCCTGCTTCCGGGAAAACGTTTACACATCCCCCCAGTGTTACGGAAATCCCCCAGCGTCGCAACCCGGCAGAATGCCAGCGCTGTCGCAAAAGCGCGGAAAATCAGACGCTCGCACCAGACTTTAGCCCGGCGTAGCCCCCATGTTATGCTGGCGCAACGAATGACACCTGCTTGCCGGACTCTACTGATGAAAACACGCGTGCCACATCTGGCGCATTGGGGCGCTTTTACCGCAGTGACGGAGAATGGCCGTCTCACCGGTTGCGAACCGTTCTTTGCCGATGCCGATCCTTCACCGATGCTGAATACCATCCCTGAGTTGGTGTATTCGGACAAACGTATTCGCCAGCCGATGGTGCGTCGTTCGTGGCTGAAATCCCGTGAGAACAGCGATCGCACGTTGCGTGGTCGCGAAGATTTTGTGGCGGTGGATTGGGACACCGCGCTGGATCTGGTGGCGGAAGAAAATCGCCGGGTGCGCGACCGCTATGGTGCGTCAGGGATCTTTAACGGTTCCTATGGTTGGTCCTCCGCCGGGCGAGTGAACCATGCGCGCACGCTGATCCGTCGCTTCTATTTTCAGGGTGGCGGCGGGGTCGACCAACAAGGCAACTACAGCTGGGGCGCGGCGCAGTTCTTTTTACCTTATGTGATTGGCACCTATATGCCGCTGACGGGCCGCGTCACCGATTGGCCGGATGTGGTACAGCACGCGGAGATCTTTATCGCCTTTGGTGGCCTGGCGCTGAAGAATGCCCAGGTGGCTTCCGGTGGAGCCGGACAGCACAGCCTGAAACCGGCACTGGAACAGCTGACCGCCAAAGGCACGCCAATCATCAACATCAGCCCGATGCGTGATGACTGTCCAGCGTTCGTCAATGCCGAATGGATCCCAATTCGTCCCAATACCGATGTGGCGCTGATGCTGGCCCTGGGTTTTGAAATTACCCGGAAGCAGGCGGTAGATGAGGCGTTTCTTGCCAGCCACTGCACCGGCTGGCCGCAGTTGCGCGCCTACCTGCTGGGCGAGAACGATGGCATCGCCAAAACGCCGGAGTGGGCCAGCCAGATCACCGGTATTCCGGCTGCGCGCATTGCGCTGTTGGCGCAACAACTGATCGGCAAGCGCAGCTTTATTACCTGTTCTTATTCGGTGCAGCGCGCCCATCGCGGTGAACAACCGTACTGGATGATGATTGCGCTGTCGTCGATGCTGGGCCAACCGGGTTTACCCGGCGGAGGTTTCTCCTTTGGTCATGGTTCGATGAACAGCGTCGGCAACCCGCGTCAGGAAGGCCCGGCTCCGCTGATGAGTACCGGGCCGAATCCGTCGGATCTGTCGATTCCGGTGGCGCGCATCAGCGATATGTTACTCAATCCCGGCCAGCCTTATCGCTTCCAGGGTGAGACCCTGCACTACCCGGATATCCATCTGGTGCATTGGGCTGGCGGCAACCCGTTCCATCATCATCAGCAACTGAATCGCCTGGTCGAAGGCTGGCAGCGCCCGGATACCGTGGTGGTGCAGGATATCGTCTGGACCCCCGCCGCGCAGATGGCGGATATCGTGCTGCCCGCCACTACCACGCTGGAGCGCAACGATATCGGTGGGTCCTCGCGCGATCGCTTTGTGCTGGCGATGCATCAGGCGATTAAACCGCAGCATCAGGCGCGCCATGATTTTGATATCTTTGCCGATTTGGCAGATCGTCTCGGTTACCGCGATGTGTTTACCGAAGGACGCAATGAGATGCAATGGATTGAACATCTCTATCAGCAGTGCGCGGTAGCGCATGCGCGCAAAGGGATTCACTTCCCGGAATTTGGCGAGTTCTGGCAGCGTGGTTTTGTCGAAATTCCGCAAGGGGGCACGCCTTACGTGTTTATGGATGCGTTTCGTGCCAATCCGGTGGCGAATCCGATCCAGACCGCCAGTGGGAAGATTGAACTGTTTTGCCAGACCATTGCGGATTATCAGCTGGAGGATTTTGCCGGTCACCCGGAATGGCGCGAGCCGCAGGAGTGGCTGGGGGCAGAACTGAGCGAGCAGTTCCCGCTGCATATGATCTCGATTCAACCGTCCGATCGTCTGCACAGCCAGCTTGACGCCACTGCCACGGTGCAGGCCAACAAAACCGCCGGACGTGAAACCCTGTACATGCATCCGCAGGATGCGGCAGCGCGTGAAATTAGCGACGGCGACCAGATTGAAGTCAGCAACGCGCGTGGCCGCATGCTGGCGGGCGTGCGTTTGACCGATGGCCTGACACCAGGCGTAGTGATCATCTCGACCGGGGCCTGGTTTGACCCTGGCTTTGGCCGTGCCTGGCAGCCGTGGGATCGCGCCGGTAACCCGAATGTGTTGACGTTGGATATCGGCACCTCGTCGTTAACCCAGGGACCGAACGCCATGAGTTGCCTGGTGGAAATCAAAAAACATGAGGTTTGCACAATCCAGTAAGAATCTCATCGCTGGTTACATTTTGCGGGTAACTGTTGCGTTTGAGAGATGGCATCCCGTCTCTGCGCCTTGCTACAGTCAGGGTCCCAGAGGTATTGATGGGTGAACATCAAAAAGTTTTCTTGATTACACCGACCTGCGCAGATGCGCAGGTTTTTTTTGCCCGCACGTTTCGCTAACGAACTGAAACACAGTTTTCCTGTTATCCCGCCTCGCGTTTCTTTATAACTGCTGCGATAACCCGTCTTACTTTTTGATTGCAGCGGTAATGCTATGCCCCGAATAAAAAAATTTCTGGGAAAAGACCAGATCCAGGCTCCATTTAATCCATTCCGCTTTCGCCTGATCTGTTTAGGTGTGCTTTCCTGTCTGGGCCTGTTGCTGGCACGCGTCGGTGATTTGCAGCTGATTAACCATCCGATGCTGGAACATGAAGCGGATCAACGCTCGCTGCGTACCGTGACGCTGCCCACCAACCGCGGCACCTTGCTGGATCGCGATGGCGAAGCGCTGGCGCTCAGCGTACCGTCGCGTGACATTATTGCTGACCCGATGCGGGTGCTGGAGAGCAATCCGGACTTTACCAGTGCCAAATGGGCCTATATGGCGAATGCGCTGAATATGCGTCCGGATCAGCTGGCGCAGCAGATTGTCGCGAACCCGAAAAAGCGCTTCCTGTATCTCGGGCGCAAAATTGAGCTGAGTATTGCCAAAGATATCGCCGCGCTGAAGCTCAAAGGCATCAGCTCGGTGTATGACGACAGCCGTTTCTATCCAATGAGTGAAGCTGCTGCACCGTTGATTGGTATCGTCGGGGCGGATAACAACGGACTGAATGGCCTGGAAAAAGGCTTTGATCGTCTGTTGCAGGGTGAAGAGGGTAAAGAGGTCTATCGCCAGGACAAAAATGGCGACATCATCGCGATGCTTGATTACCAGCCACCGCAGCAACCGCCGACGGTGCAACTCAGTATCGACAAATTTGACCAGTACACGCTCTACAGCAAACTGCGCGATGGTGTATTGCTCAACAAAGCCGATTCGGGTGCGGCGGTGCTGGTGAAAATCGATACCGGGGAAATTCTGGCGATGGCATCCTATCCTTCGTTCAACCCCAACAACTACGATGATGCCACCCCGGCGCAGATGCGTAACTCAGCGATTAACGACAGCTACGAACCAGGTTCGACGGTGAAACCGCTGGTAGTGCTGGAAGGTCTGGAGCGTCATCTGGTTCGCCCTGACTCGGTGATTGATACCTCGCCATATTCGGTTAACGGCCATCTGATCCGCGACGTGGGGCACTGGCCACGCCTGACCATGACCGGGATTTTGCAGAAATCGAGTGATATCGGTGTTTCCCATATCGCACTGGCGATGCCAGCGGAAGCGCTGGTCAACACGTATCAGGCATTTGGTCTGGGTAAGCCTACCGGCCTGGGTCTGACCGGTGAAAGCGTCGGTTACTTCCCGCTGCATCGTGAACGTTGGGCTGATATTGAACGCGCCACCTTTGCGTTTGGCTACGGCCTGCGCGTGACACCGCTGCAAATTGCGCGCGAATACGCCACCCTGGGTTCCTATGGTATTTACCGACCGCTGTCGATAACCAAGGTAACACCGCCAGTGCTGGGTACACAGGTCGCCGATCCGCAGATTACCCAAACCGTGGTGCATATGCTGGAGAGCGACGTGTTGCCAGGGGGGACCGGTGTGAAAGCGGCGGTGCCGGGCTATCGGCTGGCGACCAAAACCGGTACGGCAGAGAAGATGGGCACCAGCGGTAAGTACGATGGCGGCTACGTCAACTACACCGCAGGTATCGCACCGGCCAGCCATCCGGAAGTAGCGCTGGTGGTGATGATCAACCATCCGACTGCCGGAGATCACTTCGGTGGTTCGGTGGCCGCGCCGGTATTCGGCAACATTATGGGGCCGGTGCTGAAGCATATGAACATTGCACCAGATGCTATTTACAGCAAACCTCCGTCGGATAAATCTTAACAAAATCAGGATGTAACTACGGTGGCGGAGTTTTCACACCTGGTTGCATTTCCCCGAATTCGGTTGCGTTTTTTGCCTGTCGTCGTCACACCGATGATGCGAGGATGAAAGTCCCAGAGGTATTGATTGGTGTGAAGAATGGCAGCCGATGCTGCTCACCCTGTTCAGTTGCACCGACCCACGCAGATGCGTGGGTTTTTTTTTACCCGTGATGCAGCGGCAGGCCGCTTATTATCGTCCTGCTCAATCGTTCACACCTCTTATCTATCTCTTAACGTTCCACCGCCAACAAAAAAATATCTCGTCGTGTAACGTATTAGCTAACGCACCGCGATGTCGCATTCCATCAAGGTCCGCCAGCCCCTTACTGTGTTGGTAGCGCAGGTAAGGGGCGTATTTATTGCCTTTGTTGAGTCGACAACCCTATGCCAAAAATCAAAGACAGAACGCCGAAAGGCGAGGGCCGCTCAGCGGCTTTTCAACTGCGTATTCATCCTGAATTGCATGATCAGTTACGCGAACTGACTGATGACGACAACGTGACCTTGTCCTGTTGGTTAAAGGATTTGGCACGGCGCGAGTTACGCCGTCGTGGGATAGAGCCAAAAGGCTGACAGGCGCGATACATCGCGCCGCTACATATTGGGGTGCAAAGTTTAGCAGTGGCGCTAAAAATCGCAGATCCGTAGCGGCGCGATTTATCGCGCGATAACGTAATCGAATACCTGAAAACCCGCGAAAAGCTAAAAAACACAGCGATTTATCGCACGAAAGGTTTACCATTTTCGTTTCGAAAATATGTTTTACGCAACCTTAACAGCTGCGCCATTGCCTCCTGCCTACAATGACTTTCCTTGAGAGTAATCATTCTCATTACTTTCCCCAATCTTGTTGAGAAAAACTATGCGCCTGAAACTTCTTTCTGCCAGCGTGGTGTTTTTACTGGCAGCCTGTGATCAGGGTGGAGCGACACCCGCCGCGTCTGCGACACCGCAAGTCGGCGTTGTTACTCTGAAAACTGAACCCGTAACGCTGGTAACGCAATTACCTGGCCGTACCAATGCGGTGCGTACCGCTCAGGTGCGCCCGCAAGTAAGTGGTGTGATCCAAAAAATCCTCTTCACCGAAGGTGGGGAGGTCAAAGAGGGGCAGCCGTTGTATCAGATTGATCCGGCGACCTATAAAGCGGCTTATGACAAAGCGATGGCGACCTGGCAGAACGATGCGATGGTGGCGAAACGCTATCAGCCGCTGGCGGCTGCCCAAGCTATCAGTCAGCAGACTTACGATGATGCAGTGGCTGCTGAACGTGAAGCCAAAGCCGACGTGGAAACCGCCAAGGTCAACCTCGATTACACCCTGGTGAAAGCGCCCATCTCCGGGCATATCAGCCGTTCGCTCTACACTGCCGGTGCGCTGGTCACCAGCGGACAGACTGACTACCTTGCCACCATTACTCAGCTCAACCCGATCTATGTCGATGTGAATGAATCGGCCACCGATCTGCTGCGTCTGCGTCGGGCCCTGGAGGAAGGCAAAATTGCCAGGGTGGGTGACAACACCGCAGCGGTGGGCCTGTCGCTGGAAGATGGCAGCAAATATAGCGAACAAGGCAAGCTGGCCTTCTCGGAAGTCAACGTCGACACCGCCACCGGCACCGTGGTGCTGCGCGCCGTGTTCCCCAACCCCAATAACGAATTGCTGCCGGGCATGTACGTCCATGCCAGCTTCCCGCAGGGCATTCAGCAACAGGGCATTCTGGTGCCGCAGGAAGCCATCATGCATGACACCAAAGGGCAGCCCTATGTCTACGTGGTGAAAAGCGATAACACCATTGAGCAGCGCAGCATCAGCACCGGCGAAATGATCCACGGCGAGTGGCTGGTAAGCGGCGGCCTGCAAGAGGGGGAAAACGTGGTGGTGAATAACCTGCAAAGCGTACGTAGCGGCGTCAAGGTAACCACCACCGCAGCCAATACTAATGACACGCCATCTGCCAATGCCGTCAGCCTCTCCATGACTGATGCTGCGGCACAATAAGGGGGCGTCATGTCTAAGTTTTTTATTGAACGCCCGATATTTGCATGGGTTATCGCGATCATTGTGATGCTGGTAGGGGCGATTGCAACGCTCAATCTGCCGGTTAACCAGTATCCGAATATCTCGCCTCCGGCGGTTTCCATCTCCGTGACCTATCCCGGTGCCAGTGCCGAAACCACGCAGAACACCGTGGTGCAGGTGATTGAGCAGCAGCTCAACGGTCTGGACGGTTTGCGCTATCTGGAGTCGAGCAGTGCCTCAGACGGTAGTGCGCAGATCATTGCCACCTTTAATCAGGGCATTAACCCGGATATCGCCCAGGTACAGGTGCAGGACCGTGTGTCACTGGCCGAATCTCAGCTACCAACTGACGTTACGCAGCAGGGCATCCGTATCCGTAAGTACCAGAAAAACTTCATGATGGTGGTGGGGTTGATCTCGAAAGACGGTAAGCTGACCAACGGCGACCTTGCGGATATGCTGGTGTCGAAGCTGGAAGACCCGATTTCACGTACTCCCGGTGTCGGCGATTTTATGGTGCTGGGTTCAGAATACGCCATGCGTATCTGGCTCGATCCGGCCAAGTTGTATAAGTACAACCTGATGCCAAGCGATGTCAGTACGGCTATCGATAACCAGAACGTGCAGGTTTCTTCCGGTTCGTTGGGCGGGCTGCCAACGATTCAGGGTGCCAAAACCCAGGCGACCGTGCTGGGCAAAACCCGTTTCACCACGGTGAAACAGTTTGAAAACGTGCTGCTGAAAGTGAACAGCGACGGCTCGCAAGTACGTCTGAAGGATGTGGCGTCAGTTGCCCTTGGTCCACAGAGCTACGGCATTGACGCCACCCTGAATGGCAAGCCTGCCGCCGGTATCGCGCTGCGCCTGGCGACGGGTGCCAACGAGCTGAACACTGCCAAAGCGGTACGTCAGACCATTGCCGATCTGAAAAACTCGCTGCCGGATAACGTGGAAGTCACCTATCCCTACGACACCTCGCCGGTGGTCAGCGCCTCCATCGAAGAAGTGGTGAAAACCCTGATCGAAGCGGTGATCCTGGTGTTCTTCGTCATGCTGGTGTTCCTGCAAAATCTGCGTGCCACGCTGATCACCACCCTGGTGGTGCCGGTAGTACTGCTGGGGACGTTCGGTATCCTTGCTGCTTTTGGTTACAGCATCAACACCCTGACGATGTTCGGGATGGTGCTGGCGATAGGGCTATTGGTGGATGATGCCATCGTGGTGGTGGAGAACGTCGAGCGTGTGATGCACGAAGAAAAGCTCGACCCGAAAACCGCCACCATCAAATCGATGCAACAGATCCAAGGGGCGTTGTTCGGCATCGCGCTGGTGCTGTCGGCGGTATTGCTGCCGATGGCGTTCTTCTCCGGCTCGACCGGCGTGATTTATCGCCAGTTCTCGATCACCATCGTTTCGGCGATGGCGCTGTCGGTGATTATGGCGCTGATCTTTACCCCGGCGCTCTGTGCCACCTTCCTGAAAGCCAGTTCGGCGGAACACAAAACCACCGGGTTTGCTGGTTGGTTTAACCGTAAGTTCGACAGTGGCGCGATGCACTACACCCGTGGGGTGAATAAAGTCATCTCGCGTCGTGGGCTGTTTATGGTGGTGTATCTGGTGATCGTAGGTGTAACCGGCTTCCTGTTTACCCGTGTGCCGACCACCTTCCTGCCGAACGAAGACCAG
Source organism: Pantoea sp. X-Soil-TKNS-1211 (assembly GCF_059730495.1). Lineage (NCBI taxonomy): Bacteria > Pseudomonadati > Pseudomonadota > Gammaproteobacteria > Enterobacterales > Erwiniaceae > Pantoea > Pantoea sp. X-Soil-TKNS-1211. Next base: position 3,530,183 of record NZ_AP035953.1, on the reverse strand, counting down.
GGCCTGATGATGGTGCAGATGACCCTGCCAGTTAACTCGTCATCGCAACGTACTCAGCAGGTGATCAACGATCTGAATGATTACCTGCAAAAGAATGAAGCCTCGGTCGTCACCACCACCTTTGGCGTGGCGGGCTTTAACTTCGCCGGTCGTGGGCAAAGTAACGCCATGGCGTTTGTGCGTTTGAAAGACTGGGGTGATCGTACCCACAGTGGTCAAAGCGTGCAGGATTTGGCGAACCGGGTCATGGCTCACTTTGCCAACTACAAAAACGCCAAAATCTTCGCCATGGTACCGCCTGCGGTGATGGAACTGGGGAACGCCACCGGTTTTGACCTCTACTTGCAGGATACCGGCGCGCATAGCCACCAGCAGATGATGGATGCCACCCATCAACTGATTGATCTGGCAAACAAAGATCCGCGTCTGGCTCAGGTGCGTATGAACGGCCTGGAAGATGAACCGCAGTATCAACTGGAGATCAATGACGAGAAAGCCAGCGCATTGGGCCTGAGCATGACCGACATTAATAACACCCTGTCGGTGGCCTGGGGTTCGAGCTATATCGACCAGTTTATGTATAACGGCCGCGTGAAAGAGGTCTATCTGATGGGGAAAGCGGATTCGCGTGTTACGCCGTCTGACCTCAATAAATGGTACTTCCGTAACGCCAGCGGCACCATGGTGCCGTTCTCCGCATTTGCCTCGGGTAAATGGGTCTATGGTTCGCCCCACTTCGAACGTTTCAATGGCCTGACGGCGGAAGAGATTCTTGGCTCCCCGGCACCGGGTAAGAGTACCGGTGAAGCGATGAAAGCCGTAGAAGAGCTGGCAAAACAGTTGCCGAGCGGCTTCCGTGTGCAGTGGTACGGCATCTCTTACGAGGAACAGGCTTCCGGCAACCAGACGGCACAGTTGTATGCCATCTCGATTCTGGTGGTATTCCTGTGTCTCGCCGCGCTGTATGAAAGCTGGTCGATTCCGTTCTCGGTGATTCTGGTGGTGCCGCTTGGCGTATTGGGAACCATCTGTGCCGTGTTGTTACGCGGTTTGCAGAACGATGTGTTCTTCCAGGTTGGGCTGTTAACCACCGTCGGGCTGGCGGCGAAGAACGCCATTTTGATTGTGGAATTTGCTAAGGAACTGCACGAGCGGGAAGGTAAGAGCCTGGTCGAGGCGGCGGTGGAAGCAGCACGCCTGCGTATCCGCCCCATCATCATGACCTCGATGGCCTTTATCCTCGGCGTATTGCCGCTCACCATCTCTAACGGTGCTGGCGCGGGCAGTCAGCACTCCATCGGTACGGCGGTAGCGGGCGGGATGATCACCGCGACCTTCCTCGCCATTTTCTTTGTACCGATGTTCTACGTGGTGGTATCGCAGTTCTTCGCGCGTAAGAAAAAAGCATCCGTAGAGGGGGTGCAGCATGATAACTAAAACCTTCAATTGGGCGCTGCTGCCGCTGGCCGCTGCGCTTGGCTTAACCGGTTGTACCATGGAGCCGCATTACCAGCGACCATCGATGCCGGTGGATGCCCGTTATGATCAGGCCACTCCAGCGGGCAACGTGGCGGATCTGCCGTGGCAGAACTTCTTTGCTGACGCGACGATGCGCAACCTGATTCAGCTCTCGCTCGACAACAACCGTGACCTGCGCGTGGCGGCGCTAAATGTGGAAGAAGCGCGTAACGATGTGACGGTGCAGCGTGCGGCGTTGATGCCGTCGATTGACGCCACCGCCAGCCAGACCTCGGCGCATGAGCCAGGAAATCTGTACAACACTAAAACCACCGGTCCGGTGACTTACCATGAGCTGAACGCCGGTCTCGGCGTCACCTCGTGGGAGCTGGATTTCTTTGGGCGTCTGCGCAGCCTGCGTGATGAGGCCCAGGAAACTTACCTCTCCACCGCCGCCACTGAACGCGCCACCCGCATCTCGCTGATCTCCGAAGTCGCGACCGCATGGCTGACCTTGTGTTCGGATAACGATCTGTTGCATCTGGCGCAGAATACCGCGCAGAGCCAGCAGGACTCGTATCGTCTGACCAAGATGAGCTATGACGGCGGCGTCAGCAGCGATCAGGATCTGGCGGAAGCGGAAAGCACGGTGCGTGCCGCCGAAGCCGACGTTGCCAGCTATACACGTCAGGTGCGTCAGGATGTCGATGCTCTGCGGCTGCTGGTCGGCACCGATTTACCGGTGTCGCTGTTGTCACATGCCACGCTGGACGCAAACTGGCAGTTCCCGGCCACGCCTGCCGGGTTGCCGTCTGATTTGCTGACGCGTCGACCGGACGTGATGGCAGCTGAGCACACCTTGAAAGCGGCTAACGCCAATATTGGTGCGGCGCGTGCTGCCTTCTTCCCGAGTATCACGCTGACCGCATCAGGCGGTTCAACCAGCAGCTCGCTGGGCAGTTTGCTGGGTGGCGGCACCGGAGCCTGGTCGTTTGTGCCGTCGATCAATCTGCCGATTTTTGATGGTGGCAAAAACGAAGCCAATCTGAACATCGCGCATATTGAGAAGCGCATTGAGATCGCCAACTATGAGAAAGCGATCCAGACTGCGTTCAAAGAGGTGAATGATGCGCTGGCGGGACAGGATACCTGGCAGGATCAAATGACGGCCCTGCAAAAAGAGGTAGGTGCGAACCAGCGCGACTACGACTATTCTGAATTGCGTTATAAGCAGGGCGTTGATAATTATCTCAATGTGTTAGTCGCCCAACGTTCGCTTTACAGTGCGCAACAGTCGTTAATCAGCGCGCATCTGGGCCAGTTGAGCCAGAAAATCACGCTGTACAAGGCGCTCGGCGGCGGCTGGAAATCCTGAGGATCTTAACGAAACCCTTACGGTTTGAGCATGGAATAAAACGCGCCTTTCAGCCGATAATACGCACAGTAATGATTTACTTTTGAAATAATCCCCTGCTTTTCAGGGGATTTTCCATTTATCTGAGACCCAATAACTCAATGAAGACCAACGCACCTCGCTCCACTTTCTCTCGCTGGCTGAAATGGCTGCTTCTGTTAGTTGTGCTGTTAATTGTTGCTGGCGTGATCTGGCGCGTAGTCGGTGGTCGTGGCGGTATGCCACCAGGCGGGATGCCGCCGGGTGGAACACATGCTGGACGTGGCGCTCATCGTCCGGCCGGTGGTCCGCCGGGTATGGCGATGATGATGGGCGGTGCGACTCTGGTACACAGCGGTGTGGCCAGCACGGCGGATGTGCCGGTCTACCTCAATGCATTGGGTACGGTGATCCCTAACGCCAGCGTGACTGTCACCAGCCGGGTGGCTGGTCAGTTGGAAAAAGTCTACTTCACCGAAGGACAAAAAGTGGCAGCCGGCCAACTGTTGGCGCAGATCGATCCGCGCAGCTACCAGGCGACGCTGGCGCAGTATCAGGGTGATCTGGCGCAGAACCAGGCGTTGCTGAAAAGCGCACAACTGACGTTGACCCGCTACCAGAAACTTTACGCCCAGGACTCCCTGGCACGTCAGGATCTCGATACGCAGACCGCGACGGTCGGCCAGTATCGTGGTGCGGTTGCCGCTGATGAAGCACAGATCGCCAGCGCCAAACTGGATATCGAATATTCGCGCATTACCTCGCCGGTCAGCGGTCGCGTCGGCTTACGCCTGGTCGATCCGGGTAATATGATCCAGACCACCGACACCACCGGCATTGTGGTGGTGACGCAGATGCAACCGGCGGCGGTCACCTTCAGCGTGCCGCAGAGCAATATCCCGCAGCTCACCAAAGCACTGCACAACGACCAGAGCCTGCCGGCGACGGCGTTTGATCAGGACAACACCACGGTGCTGGCACAGGGTGTGGTGCGCTACATCGGTAACCAGATCGACACCAGCACCGGCACCATCGAACTGAAAGCCAGCTTCCCGAACGAAGACGAGTCGCTGTTTGCTAACCAGTTCGTTAACCTGCGTCTGCAAACCGACACGCTGAAAAATGCCACGGTGATCCCGGCGCAGGCGTTGCAGTTGAGCAGCGACGGCAGCTTTGTCTTTGTTATCAACAAAGACGATACCGTGACGCGTAAAGCGGTCACCACCGGACCGACCTTCGGTGAAGACCAGCAGGCGATCCTGAAAGGGGTTGCACCGGGCGACCGTCTGGTGACGGAAGGCATTGATCGCCTGACCGACGGCAGTAAAGTGACGCTGGCCGATGAGAGCAAACCGACTGCGACCACCGAGGCCAAATGAACCCGTCACGCCTGTTTATCCAGCGGCCGGTCGCTACCATCCTGTTGATGGTTGGCGTGCTGATCTCTGGCATCTTCGCTTATAAGTTTCTCTCGACCTCGGCGTTGCCGCAGGTGGACTATCCGACCATCCAGGTCACCACGCTGTATCCGGGTGCCAGCCCGGATGTGATGGCGTCATCCGTCACCTCGCCGCTGGAACGCCAGCTGGGACAGATGGCGGGCCTGAGCCAGATGACTTCCACCAGCTCTGGTGGCTCGTCGATCATTACCCTGAAGTTCAGCCTCGATCTGTCGCTGGACGTTGCCGAGCAGGAAGTGCAGGCGGCAATTAACGCCGCCAACAACCTGCTACCGAGTGATTTGCCCAACCCGCCGACCTATAAAAAGGTCAACCCGGCGGACAGCGCGGTGATCACCCTGGCGGCCAGTTCCGACACGCTGCCGCTCACTCAGGTGCAGGATCTGGTGAATACCCGCGTGGCGCTTAAGCTGTCGCAGATCTCCGGCGTCGGTATGGTGACGCTGGCGGGCGGCCATCAACCGGCCATCCGCGTGCAGATGGACCCGAAAGCGCTGGCGGTACACAACCTGACGCTGGAAGACGTCAACACCCTGATCAGTAACGGCAACGTTAACGGTTCGAAAGGCGGTTTCGATGGCAAATATCATTCCGTCACCATCGATGCCAACGACCAACTGCGCACCGCGGAAGAGTACGGCAACCTGATTATCACTTACCAAAACGGTGCCGCGCTGCGTCTGAAAGATATCGCCCATATCGAACAGGGGCCGGAAAACAGCTTCCAGTCGGCCTGGGCCAACAACAGCCCGGCGATTGTGATCAGCGTGCAGCGCCAGCCGGGTGCCAATGTGATTCAGGTGGTGGATGCCATCAAAGCCAAACTGCCGACCTTGCAGGCGGCGCTGCCGGATGGCGTGAAGATGACCATCCTGTCTGATCGCACACAAACCATTCGTGCCTCGATCAGCGACGTGCAGTTTGAGTTGATGCTGTCAGTGGCGCTGGTGGTGATGGTCACTTTCCTGTTCCTGCGTAACATCGCGGCGACACTGATCCCCAGCGTGGCGGTGCCGCTGTCGCTGATTGGTACTTTCGGCGTGATGTATCTGGCCGATTTTAGCCTGAACAATCTGTCGTTGATGGCGCTGACCATCGCCACCGGTTTCGTTATCGACGATGCCATCGTGGTGGTGGAAAACATCTCACGACGGCTGGAGGAGGGCGAAACGCCGATGCAGGCGGCGCTGAAAGGATCGCAGCAGATTGGCTTCACCATTATCTCGCTGACCTTCTCGCTGATTGCGGTGCTGATCCCGCTGCTGTTTATGGGCGATGTGGTCGGGCGTCTGTTCCGCGAATTTGCCATCACCCTTGCGGTATCGATCCTGGTGTCGATGGTGGTGTCGCTGACGCTCACCCCGATGCTGTGCGCTTATTTGTTGCAGCATATCCCGCTGGAAAAACAGTCGCGTTTTTCGCGCAAAGGCGGCGAGTTCTTTGACAAGCTGATTCGTGGCTACGACCGCATGTTGACCATCGTCCTGAACCATCAGAAGCTGACGTTGCTGGTGGCGCTGGCGACCTTCGCGCTCACCGCGTTGCTGTACATCGCTATCCCAAAAGGCTTTTTCCCGACCCAGGATACCGGCCTGATTCAGGGTGTCACCATCGCCTCGCAGGATGTGTCGTTTAATGAGATGTCGAAACGTCAGCAGGCGCTGGCGCAGGTGATTCTGCAAAATCCTTCGGTGGAGAGCCTCTCCTCCACCATTGGCATCGATGGCACCAATACCAGCCTCAACAGCGGCAGCATCCAGATCAACCTTAAACCGTTTGGCGAACGTGATGATAAAGCCGACGTGGTGATCAAGCAGCTGCAACAGGCAGCAAGCCAGGTGGCGGGGATTCAGCTTTATCTGCAACCGGCGCAGGATCTGACTGTCAACGATCAGGTCACACCGAATCAGTATCAGTTCACTCTTGACGATGCCGACAGCGAAAACCTGGTGAAATGGACGCCGCAACTGGTTGCCGCGTTACAGAAACGCCCGGAGTTTAATGGCGTGGTGAGCAACTTGCAGGATCAGGGTCGCGTGGCGTACGTGGAGCTGAACCGTGATAAAGCGGCGCGCTATGGCATTACCGCCGCCGATGTCGATACTGCGCTGTATAACAGTTTTGGTCAGCGTCTGGTCTCCACCATCTTTACCCAGGCGAACCAGTATCGCGTGGTGCTGGAAGTGGCTCCGCAATTCCAGCAGTCACCGGCTTCGTTCGATGATGTTTATCTGCCCTCGACCACCAGCAGCAGTGCTGACAGCAGCACCAGCACGTCGACATCGTCGTCCAGCACCACCAGCAGCTCGACCTCAAGCAGTTCTGATTCGAGTACCACCACCACCGGGATGGTGAAACTGACCTCGATCGCCACCATTCATCAACGCACCGGTTCACTGATGCATATGCGTCTCAACCAGTTCCCGGCGGTGATGGTGTCGTTTAACCTCAATAGCGACTATTCGCTGGAGGATGCGCAGAAGGCGATTGCCGAAGTGACGCAACAGCTTAGCCTGCCTTCGAGCATCACCCTGCGTTATCAGGGTGAGACCTCGGCCTTCCAGAGCGCCACCGGCAACACGCTGTGGCTGATTCTGGCGGCGCTGATCACCATGTATGTGGTGCTGGGCATTCTGTACGAAAGCTTTATCCATCCGGTGACCATTCTCTCCACGCTGCCGTCGGCAGCGGTCGGGGCGTTGTTGACGTTGCTGTTAGCGGGCAGCGAGTTCAGCCTGATTGCATTGATCGGGGTGATCCTGTTGATCGGTATCGTGAAGAAGAACGCGATTATGATGATCGACTTCGCGCTGGAGGCGGAAAACAAACAGGGGATGAGTCCACGCGATGCCATCCATCAGGCGTGTTTGTTGCGTTTCCGCCCGATTATGATGACCACGATGGCGGCGCTGCTCGGCGCGCTGCCGCTCATGCTGGCTTCCGGTTCTGGCGCGGAACTGCGTCAGCCGCTCGGCCTGGTGATTGTCGGTGGATTGATCGTCAGCCAGGTGCTGACGCTGTTCTCCACCCCGGTCATCTACCTGTGGTTTGATGGCTGGGCGCAGCGTGGTAAGCGTTTCGTGCAACGCAAACAACAGCAGGCGCGAGGCGAGCAATGAATTTGACGCGGCTGTTTATCTTCCGCCCGGTCACCACCTTGCTGCTGACGTTATCGATCATGCTGCTCGGTCTGTTGGGCTACCGGCTGTTGCCGGTAGCACCGCTGCCGCAGGTGGATTTCCCGACCATTATGGTCAGCGCCAGTCTGGCCGGGGCCAGCCCGGAAACCATGGCCGCCACGGTAGCCACGCCGCTGGAGCGCTCGCTCGGCCAGATCGCTGGTATCACCGAGATGACCTCCAGCAGCTCGCAGGGTTCCAGTACCATTATTTTGCAGTTTGAACTGGACCGCGATATCAACGGCGCGGCACGTGACGTGCAGGCCGCCATCAACGCGGCGCGCAGTTTGCTGCCCAGCTCAATGGAATCGCTGCCGACCTATCGCAAAGCCAACCCGTCGGATGCGCCGATTGTGATGCTGGCGTTGGTGTCGGCCACCCGCACACCGGGCGAACTCTACGATCTGGCTGAGAGCAAAATCGAACAGGCGGTAAGCCAGGTGCAGGGCGTCGGTGAAGTGTCGCTGATGGGCAGTGCGCTGCCTGCGGTGCGTATCGACCTGCAACCGCAAAAGCTGACGCAGTATGGCATTTCGCTGGATACGGTACGTAGCGCGATTGCTGACAGCACCACCAACCTACCGAAAGGCATCCTGCAAGGTGACAAGCAATCCTGGGTGGTGGACAGCAACGGCCAGCTGGATAAGGCGGCGCAATATCGCGATCTGATCGTTACCTATATCAACGGCAAAGCGGTACGGCTACATGATGTCGCCACCGTGTATGACTCGATAGAAGATAAGTACCAGGCCGGTTTCCTTAACGCCACACCGTCGGTGATGGTGGGAATTAAGCGTCAGGCTGGTGCCAACATGCTGGATACCATCGACGCCATCAAGGCCCAATTGCCGGAGCTGGAAAAAGATCTGCCCGCCGATACTCAGTTGAAGGTGGTGGTGGATCGCTCGCCAACGGTGCGCGAATCTTTGTACGACACCGAAGAGACGTTGCTGATTGCCGTGATGCTGGTGATTGCGGTGGTGTTTATCTTCCTGCGTAACGTGCAGGCGGTGGTGATCCCGGCGCTGGCACTGCCGGTGTCGCTAATTGGCACCTGTGCGGTGATGTATCTGCTTGGCTACAGCCTCGATAACCTGTCGCTGATGGCGCTGATCATCTCCACCGGCTTTGTGGTCGATGATGCGATAGTGGTGCTGGAAAATATCACCCGCCATATCGAAGAGGGACTCAGCCCGCTGCGTGCCGCGTTACGTGGCGCACAGGAAGTGAGTTTTACCGTGCTATCGATGACCATGTCGTTGATTGCGGTGTTTATTCCAATTCTGTTGATGGGCAGCATTGTCGGGCGTCTGTTCCGTGAATTTGCGGTGACGTTGACCATCTCGCTGCTGATCTCGATGTTTGTCTCGCTCAGCCTGACGCCGATGTTGTGCGCGCGTCTGTTGAAGGCCAAACCGAAAGTCACCAAACGCCCGCACCCGGTGTATCAGTTCATTGAAAACCAACTGAATGGACTGCTGACGGCTTACTCGCGCGGTCTGGCGTGGGTGATGGCGCATCAGAAAATCACCATGTTCAGCCTGGTGCTGACCGTGTTGCTCAATCTGTTCCTTTACTCAGTGGTACAGAAAGGCTTCTTCCCTAACCAGGATACCGGCCTGCTAATGGGTGCGCTGCGCGCCGACCAAAACATCTCCTTCCAGGCGATGAAACCGAAGATGCTGGAGTTCACCAAAATCATCCAGTCCGACCCGGCGGTGGAAAGCGTGATGTCGTCGATGGGCAGCGGCATGTTTGGCTCGCGTAACAGCGCCAACTTCTTTGTGCGTCTGAAGGATTTTGACCAGCGTAGCGCCACCGCGACTGAAGTGGCTAACCGTTTGAGTCTCAAGACCAGCCATATCGCCGGTGGGCAGATGTTCCTGATGGCGGCGCAGGATCTGCATATCGGTGGTCGCAGCGCTAATGCCACTTATCAATACAGCTTACAGGCCGACGATCTGGACGTGCTGCGGACCTGGACGCCAAAAGTGCAGGCGGCGCTGGCGGCGATCCCTCAGTTGAACAGCGTAGACTCCGACTCGCAAACCGGTGGTCAGGAAGTGGTGATCAATATCGATCGCGATCGGGCGAAGATGCTGGGTGTTAACGTGCAGATGATCGACACCATGCTGAATAACTCCTTTAGCCAGCGGCAGATCGCCACGCTGTATCACACGCTCAACCAATACCATGTGGTGATGTCGTTGCAGGACAGCTACACCCGTGACCCGGATATCCTGAAACAGTTGTTTGTAGTGAACGACAGCGGCGATCGTGTGCCGCTCTCGGCATTCGCCACCTTTAAGGGCGGCAACGCGCCGCTGTCGGTGGCGCATCAGGGCCAGTCAGCTACCAGCACCATCGCGTTTAACCTCAATGACGGCGTCTCGCTGGAACAGGCGCAGGCGCTGATTAAGCAGGCCATGGCAAAGCTGGGACTGCCTTCCAATATTCAGGCGGGTTTTGCCGGGACGGCGGCAGCCTTCGCCCAACTCACCGCCACCATGCCGTGGCTGATTCTGGCGGCGCTGGCGGCGGTGTATATCGTGTTGGGTGTGTTGTATGAAAGCTATATTCACCCCATCACCATCCTGTCCACGCTGCCTTCGGCGGGTGTCGGTGCGCTGTTGCTGCTGCTGCTGACCAATACGCAACTGACGGTGATTGCACTGATCGGCATCATCCTGTTGATCGGTATCGTGAAAAAGAACGCGATTATGATGATCGACTTTGCCATCGACGCAGAGCGACGCCTTGGGTTGACCCCACAGCAGGCGATCACTCAGGCCTGCCTGATGCGCTTCCGTCCGATCATGATGACCACCCTGGCCGCATTCTTTGGTGCATTGCCACTGGCGCTGGGCAGTGGCGGTGACGCTGATCTGCGTAGCCCACTTGGTCTGGCGATTGCCGGTGGCCTGGCGCTCAGCCAACTGCTTACCCTGTTTACCACGCCGGTTGTTTATCTCTGGCTCGATAGTTTGAGCCGCGCCACGAAACGTCAGTGGCGGCGGTTGCGTCATGCGGAATCCTGATCCATGAAAATGTCGTTACGAATTACCCCGATCTTTATGGCGCTGCTGCTGGCAGGCTGTAGCGTTGGCCCTGATTATCAGCGTCCGACGATGGCGATGCCGACCCATTTTAAAGAGGCCAAAGGCTGGACCCAGGCCACGCCGCAGGATGATAAGAGCAAAGGTGAATGGTGGTCGGTGTACCACGATACCACGCTCGACAGCCTGCTGCGTCAGGTCAGCATCTCCAACCAGAACGTTGCTAACTATGCGGCACAATATCGCGAAGCTCAGGCGTTGGCGGGGCAGTCACGCGCGGAATTGTTCCCCTCCGTCAGCTATGACGCCAGCACCACCCGCAGTGGCAGTCGTGCCAGTACCACCGGCCAACGCAGCGTCAGCAACAGCCATCAGGCTGAGCTGAGCGCCAGCTGGGAGCTGGATCTGTGGGGTAAACTGCGCCGTACGCTGGAAGAGAACAAAGCCAGCGCCCAGGCGAGCGCCGCTGAACTGGCGAATATCACCCTCAGCGCGCAGTCCGAACTGGCGCAGGATTATTTCCAGTTGCGCATCATGGACGAAAAAATTGCCCTGTATCAGCGCAGCGTCGACGCTTATCAGCGTTACCTGACGGTGATTCAGAACAAATATCAGGCGGGCAGTGAATCACGCGCCACCCTGGCGCAGGCCCAGATGCAGCTGGAGAGCGCCCGTGCCTCGGCGCAGGATTATCAGTGGCAGCGCGCCCAACTGGAGCACGCGATTGCCTTGCTGATAGGCCGTGCACCGGCTGATTTCTCACTGCCGGTGGCGAAACTGGAGGCGACCTTACCGGAAATCCCCAACAGCGTGCCTTCGCAATTGTTGCAGCGTCGCCCGGATATCGCCTATGCCGAACGTAATGTGGCGGCGGCCAATGCGGCGGTGGGGGTAGCGATTGCGGGTTATTACCCGGATCTGACGCTGAGCGCCAGCGGGGGTGTCAGTTCGTCGACCTTCAGCAACCTGTTCTCGCTGCCGAACCGCGTCTGGTCGCTGGGACCGGAACTGAGTGGCACCCTGCTGGACTTTGGCGCGACCTCGGCGAAAGTGGAGCAGGCGAGGGCTTCCTATGACGCCAGTGTTGCCAGCTATCGTCAGGCTGTGCTGGAAGGGATGCAGGAAGTGGAAGATTATCTGGTGGAGCTGAACACGCTGAAAGGCGAAATGGTTTCACTGCAACTGTCCACTGCCGCGGCGCAGGAATCCGCGCGTGTGACGCGTAATCAGTATGAGGCGGGGATGATCGACTATCTCGACGTTGCCACCACTGAAAACAGCAGCCTGAGTGAGCAGCAGACCCTGCTGTCGACGCAAAGCACCCAGTGGGTGACCAGCGTTGAGCTGATTGCTGCGCTGGGCGGGGGTTGGCAGGCGGATAATTCGCACTAGGTAGTTTTGCATCGAGGTGGTTTCGTTCGCCTTGGGCTGATGTAGTTGCAGTTCGCCGGTGCGGCGACCGAGCAAAGGGTGCCAGGCCGCACCCTTTTTTTGCGCGATAAATCGCGCCGCTACAGATAAGGCATGGTCATTTGTAGCGGCGCGATTTATCGCGCAATGAAGAGAGCACCTGGCTCACAGGCGGTGGGGGGGGCGGCATCCACGGCGCCGAGCGCAGAGGGAAGGCCAGGCCGAGCCGCATGGATACGGCGAGAGAGCGGAATGAGCCAGGGATGGCGAATCCGCGCGTGCCGTCCGCCTGCACGTTGCAGCTGAAACTCCACAATGTCTGGCGGGCGGAACCTTCTCGGAGCCAAACCGCTGACTGGCAAGTAACACGATTTATCGTGTCGCCCCGCGCGATAAATCGCACCGCTACTTGTCGAAAATCCCTTAATCCTGCATCGTAGGGGCCATTTTTAACGACTGCTAAGGAGCTGGCATGTTATTCACCTGTCTGCGTTTCCTCTGCCGCCTGCTATGGCGCGTCGAGCTGCGCGGTGATCTGACGGTACTGAACAAACCCAAGGTGTTGATCACCCCTAACCACATGTCATTTCTTGATGGCGTGCTGGTGGCACTATTCCTGCCGATCAAACCGGTGTTTGCCGTCTATTCATCGATCAGCGATCAATGGTTTATGCGTATTCTGAAGCCGCTCATCGACTTCGTGCCGCTTGACCCGACCAAACCGATGTCGATTAAACATCTGGTACGCCTGATCAACGAAGGCCGTCCGGTGGTGATTTTTCCGGAAGGGCGTATTACCGTCACCGGTTCGCTGATGAAAATCTACAGTGGTGCCGGGTTTGTGGCCGCGAAATCGGGTGCCACCGTGGTGCCGATGCGTATCGAAGGCGCGGAATACACCGCGTTTGGTCGCCTTGCCGGAGTGTTTAAACGCCGCCTGTTTCCGCGTATTACCCTGAGCATCTTACCTGCCACGGTTATCCCGATGCCGGAAGCTAAACGTGCGCGTGACCGGCGTATTCTGGCTGGCGAGCACTTACATCATGTGATGATGGAAGCGCGTATGGCGGTGCGGCCACGGGAAACGCTGTTTGAGGCGTTCCTCAATGCGCGCACCCGCTACGGCCTGTTTAAGCCGTGCATCGAAGACATCAACTTTAAAACCGACAGCTACACCGGGCTGCTGAAAAAAGCGCTCGGCGTGGGGCGTATTCTCGAACGCTACAGTCGCCAGGGCGAATATGTCGGTCTGCTGCTGCCGAATGCCACCGTGACGGCGGCGGCGATTCTGGGTGCCTCGCTGCGGGGACGTATTCCGGCGATGCTCAACTATACGGCTGGCGTCAATGGCATGCGTGCGGCGCTGACCGCCTCACAGGTGAAAACGGTATTCACTTCGCGCCAGTTCCTCGATAAAGGTAACCTGTGGCATCTGCCTGAAGGCTTGACTGATGTGCAGTGGATCTTCCTTGAAGATCTGCGTTCGACCGTCACCACCAAAGATAAATTGTGGATTCTCAGCCATCTGCTGATGCCGCGCCGTGCGCTGGTGGCGCAAAAGCCAGAAGATGCCGCGATGGTGCTGTTTACCTCCGGTTCAGAAGGCAATCCCAAAGGGGTGGTGCACTCGCATAAAAGCCTGCTGGCGAATGTTGAACAGATTCGTACCGTGGCAGATTTCACCCCGCGCGACCGTTTTATGGCGGCGTTGCCGCTGTTCCATGCTTTCGGTCTTACCGTAGGGCTATTCACCCCGCTGTTGACCGGCGCGCAGGTGTTCCTCTATCCCAGCCCGCTGCATTATCGCGTGGTGCCGGAGTTGGTCTATGACCGCAACTGCACCGTGCTGTTTGGCACGTCAACCTTCCTCGGCAACTACGCACGGTTTGCCAGCCCGTATGATTTTGCCCGTCTGCGTTACGTGGTGGCGGGTGCGGAAAAATTGCAGGAAGGGACGCGCCAAATCTATATGGAGAAATATGGCATCCGTATTCTCGAAGGCTATGGTGTAACCGAATGCGCACCGGTGGTGGCGATTAACGTGCCGATGGCGGCGAAATCGCATACCGTTGGCCGTATTCTGCCGGGGATGGACTCGCGTCTGATTTCGGTGTCGGGTATTGAGCAGGGCGGTCGACTGCAACTGCGTGGACCGAACGTGATGACCGGCTATCTACGTGTGGAAAATCCAGGTGTGCTGGAGCTGCCAGTGGCCGATAACGGTGAAGGCGAAATGGAATCTGGCTGGTATGACACCGGCGATATTGTCAGCTTTGATGAGGGTGGTTTCTGCCAGATTCAGGGACGCGCCAAACGCTTCGCTAAAATTGCCGGAGAAATGGTCTCGCTGGAAATCGTCGAGCAGATTGCGCTGAAAGCCTCGCCGGAAAAACAACATGCCGCCTCCTTACGACCCGATGGCAATCGTGGTGAAGCGCTGGTGCTGTTCACCACCGACAGCTTTCTTGATCGCGAGATGCTGAAAAATGCGGCCCGTGAGCTGGGTGCGCCGGAACTGGCGCTGCCACGCGATATCCGCGTGCTGAAGCCGTTGCCAATACTCGGCAGCGGTAAACCTGACTATGTCAGCCTGAAAAAACTGGCCGAAGAGGAACAGGCATGAGCCAGGCGGTAAACCCGGATACGCCGCTGTTGTCGCGTGGCATGATGGCGGTCATTGTGGCGCAGTTTCTCTCAGCGTTTGGCGACAATGCCCTGTTGTTTGCCACCCTGGCGGTGCTGAAAAACCAGTTCTATCCCGACTGGAGCCAGCCGATTCTGCAAATGTTGTTTGTAGCTACTTACATCCTGCTCGCCCCTTTTGTCGGGCAGATGGCGGATAGCTTTGCCAAAGGCCGCGTGATGATGTTCGCCAACAGCCTGAAGTTGCTGGGGGCGTTGATTATCTGTTTTGGCTTCAACCCATTCCTCGGTTACACCCTGGTGGGCGTTGGGGCGACGGCGTATTCCCCGGCTAAATATGGCATCCTCGGTGAAATCACCCAAGGTGATAAGTTAGTCAAAGCAAACGGACTGATGGAAGGATCGACTATCGCGGCGATTCTGCTGGGTTCGGTCGCGGGCGGTATTCTGGCTGACTGGCACCTGTTGGCAGCACTGGCGGTGTGTGCGCTTACTTACGGTCTGGCGGTTATCGCTAACCTGTTTATCCCGCGTCTGCTGGCGGCACGTCCCGGCCAGAGCTGGCACTTTGGCATGATGTTGCGCAGCTTTACTCAGGCAACTTTGTTGCTGTGGCGAAATGGTGAAACCCGATTCTCATTGATGGGCACCAGCCTGTTCTGGGGCGCAGGGGTAACGCTGCGTTTTTTGCTGGTGCTATGGGTACCCGTAGCGCTGGGTATTAGCGATAACAAAACCCCAACCACGCTGAATGCGATGGTGGCGATTGGTATCGTGATCGGTGCCGCTGCGGCGGCAAAACTGGTGACGCTGCAAACCGTGCGCCGCTGCATGCCTGCCGGGGTATTGATTGGCGTGATGGTGGTGGTGTTTTCCTTGCAACACAGCCTGTTGCACGCCTACCTGATCCTGATGCTGATTGGTGCGCTCGGTGGCTTCTTTGTGGTGCCGCTCAATGCGCTGTTACAGGAACGCGGTAAAGCCACTGTCGGGGCGGGCAATGCGATTGCGGTGCAGAACCTCGGTGAAAACACCGCGATGTTGCTGATGCTGGGCCTGTATACGCTGGCGATTAAGCTGGGTGCACCGGCGGTGGCGACCGGCGTCGGTTTCGGCGCGATATTTGCGTTGGCTATTGCTGTTTTATGGTGGAAAGGGCGGCGCTAGCCGCGATGAGTTAGAACGTGGCGGCGCGATTTATCGCGCATCTTTTGGCCGGGCACATTAAAGGCACGCGATAAATCGCGCCGCTACGGATGATGGTACGTATTGTAGCGGCGCAATTTATTGCGCAATGTCGTGGGGCGTATCAAGGCGCCGGGTAAGTAAACTGACGGTGAATCGCCTCGATCCCTTCCAGCACATCTGCATTCAGCGTCAGATTAAAACTCTCAACATCGGTCTTCAGCTGTTCCAGCGTGGTCGCGCCCAGCAGGGTACTGGCCACGAACGGCTGCTGACGCACATAAGCCAGCGCCATCTGCGAAGGATCGAGATTGTGCTTTTTCGCCAGCTCAACATACGCTGCCACAGCTTGTTGTGACTGCTCGCTGCTGTAGCGGGTAAAGCGGCTGAACAGGGTGTTACGCGCACCAGCTGGCTTTGCTCCGTTGAGATATTTGCCGCTCAAGGTGCCAAACGCCAGGCTGGAGTAGGCCAGCAGCTCCACGCCTTCATGCTGGCTGATTTCCGCCAGACCCACCTCAAAGCTGCGGTTCAGCAGGCTGTAAGGGTTCTGGATGGTTACGATGCGTGGCAGTTCATGCTTCTCTGCCAGTTGCAGATAACGCATCACGCCCCATGCAGTTTCGTTTGAGACGCCGATATAACGAATCTTGCCCGCACGTACTTGCTCGGTTAGTGCTTCCAGCGTTTCCAGCAAGGTGACCGGTACGGTCGATTCCGTGTATTGATAACCCAGCTTGCCAAAGAAATTGGTCTGACGCTGCGGCCAGTGCAACTGATAGAGATCGAGATAGTCGGTATTCAGGCGCTTCAGGCTGGCTTCCAGCGCTTCACGAATATTTTTACGATCCAGCGCCTGGTTAGGACGAATCGAAGCATCTGCGCCGCGAACCGGGCCAGCCACTTTGCTGGCAAGGATGATCTTGTCACGGCTGCCGCGCTTTTTTAGCCAGTTGCCAATATATTGTTCAGTTAATCCCTGCGTTTCCGGGCGCGGCGGCACCGGATACATTTCAGCAGTATCAATCAGGTTGATTCCCTGGCTTACAGCATAATCCAGTTGCACATGCGCATCGGCTTCGCTGTTCTGCTCACCAAACGTCATGGTTCCTAACCCCAGCTGACTCACTTCCAGCGTGCTATGGGGAATACGGTGATAGTGCATTGCCGGCTTCCTTTTTTCATTATGGAATGGAATGTTGTGTCCTGTGGGACTATAGCGCGTGAAACGGCGCGGAAGGAAGGGGGGAAAGTTCGGGAAATCGCCTGCACAGCTGGAAAAATACCGCAGGCGATGAAATTTGGCACTTAACGCTCAATGATGGTTGAGACCTCGTCACCATTGATTTGCATCTGATGGCCTTTTTCGTCGGTGTATTGCACCAGGCCAGTATCTTTATCAATTGCCGGTTTGCCTTCCGTCATAATCATGCGGCCATCTTTGGTCGCCATCACGTAATCACTGCTGCAACCACTTAAAACCAACGTCGCCAGCACTAACCCCATTACACTTACCAACCCTTTCATTCGCTACTCCCTTACACAGCATCAACAGCAAAAGTGTAGTAATAAATGTTTTTGATGGTGGAGGTAATCGCATGATTCTTAAAATCAGTGGGCGAGCATAACTCGCCCTTGACTTTGTCAGGCCGCGCCTTTCTTGCTGCGCATCAGGTTGAGGCACTCCACTGCCATCGAGAAGAACATGGCAAAATAAATGTAACCTTTTGGTACATGGACGCCAAAACTCTCCAGAATCAGGGTAAAGCCCACCAGAATCAGAAACGCCAGGGCCAGCATTTTCACGGAAGGATGACGGTCAACAAACTCGCCAATGGTCCGCGCGGCAAACATCATCATCAGCACTGCAATCACCACCGCCATCATCATGATGATCAAATGATCCGACAGGCCGATGGCGGTAATCACCGAATCGAGGCTGAAAATAATGTCCAGCAACATAATCTGCACGATGGCCCCGAAGAACGAATGCACGTTGGTTTTATGTTCTTCTTCACCACCTTCAATCGTTTCATGGATCTCCATGCTCGATTTCCACAGCAAAAACAAGCCACCGAACAACAGGATCAAATCACGGGCCGAGAAGGCGTGATCCATCAGTGAAAACAGTGGATTGGTCAGACGGGCGACCCAGGCAATCGAAGCCAGTAAGCCGAGGCGCATTAACATGGCACCCATCAGACCCAGGCGTCGAGCGCTTTGTTGTTGATGTTTTGGGAGTTTAGCGACAACCAGAGAAAGGAAAATAATGTTATCAATGCCCAGAACCACTTCCAGTATGGTTAACGTTCCCAGTGCCAGCCAGGCATTGGGATCTGCAATCCAGTCAAACATGTGTAGATTCAATCCTAAACGAATGTTAAACGGCGATTATACACGATATCGTTAATGTGCCCGTAGCGGCGCGATTTATCGTGCTGTTTTTCGGCAAAACCCGCGCGATTAATCGCGCCGCTTGTATGTTTGGAGGGTCAGATTATGATTTCCCTGAAATCAGTTCTGATAACCGGGAAGCCGTGCGCCGCTGGAAGCAGCTTTTACAGTGACTTCGTACGTAGAGTGGCTCCCGCCTCCTTGTTCAGGCCGAAGAGTACCAGGAAGCTTTCTCTCGCGAGACTGACTTCGCATTACAAGGCAGGCTGAACAATCTCAGATGACGAGGTCGGGAACCGGTTAACAGTTTACGCTATTTTGCCTTCCGGAGGCCACATGACCTGTTTTGCCGGGATCGATATTTCTGCCAGAACCTTTACCTTTGCCGTACGCGTTAACGGTAAAACAACGCTGGTTTCTGAGCTTAATCAGACACCTGAGGACTATCAGGCTTTTGCGAAAAAGCTGATATCGCTGTCCCCCGAACGCATCGTTATGGAAGCAACCGGTGTCTACCATTTTGACCTTGCGGTGGCTCTTGTCCGTGCCGGGCTGCCCGTCTGCGTCATTAATCCCGCCAGTTATCACCACTATGCCGCCATGCGCCTGAACGCTGCCAAAACTGACGCCCGTGATGCGGTACTGCTGGCTGAATATGGAGAAAGCATGAGGCCTGCACTCTGGCAGGCTCCGGATGATGACTGCATGGCGTTGCGCGATATCGCCCGCATGATGACGCGAGCCGTTCAGTCCCGGACACGTTCAAAAAACCGTCTTCATGCGCTGGAAACCCGCGCCGGAACTGCCGATGTCCTGCTGGAGCTGGAAGAAGAAGACGTGGAATATTACAGCCGTAAGGTAGAGAAGCTGCACGCGCTGGCGCTGAAAATCATCGCGAAAAATAGCGCCCTGAAAGCGGCGTTCATGTGCCTGTGTTCAGCCAAAGGCGTCGGAGAGACAACGGCCATTACTGTACTGGGCGAGCTGAGCCTGCTGCCCCGGGATATGAAGGCAAATCAGGTAAGCCGTCATGCGGGCCTGCATGTGAGGCAGAGCCAGTCGGGCAGCAGCGTGAACCGTCCGGGACGTCTGGGTAAAGCGGGCAACGGTCATCTGCGTAGGGCGCTGTATATGGCCGCGCTGAGTGCTGCGCAGCATGAACCCCGCGCCGCGATGTTTTATCAGGGGCTGATAAAAAGAGGTAAGAAGAAAATCCAGGCGATATGCGCAGTAATGCGGAAATACCTGACCGGCTTATGGAGCTGTATAAAGCACGGTCAGGATTTTGATTCAGCGAGACTTTTTAGTACCAAGCATCGGGAAAGTGTTGATGCTTAACAGAGTATCTACGTCAGCAAAAAATGACGTGCCAGCAGCGGTCCGGTGAAACTCTTCTTGAGATAAAAGCCGCGCGGAAGCGTCATGATAGATTCACCGTGTTCACCGATGGCTTCCGTCAGCGCTTTGCTGTTTGCCGCTTTTGGACGGATTTGCAGCCAGTCACCATGACGGGCGGTGATACGTTCAACCTGACCCAACACAATCATATCCATCAACTCTTCCCAATCTTCACGGAGTTGTTGCTCTTCTTCGGCATTGGGTTGCCACAACAACGGCGAGCCGACGCGACGTTCTGCCAACGGCAAGGCGCGATCGCCTTCAACCGGAATCCACAAAACCCGTGCCAGTTTATGGCGTACGTGGCTGGTTTCCCAGGTGACGCCGCTGTTACCGGTGAGCGGTGCAACGCAAACGAAGGTGGTTTCCAGCGGTTTTCCCTGAGCATCGACCGGAATAGTCTTCAGCTCAATACCGAGGTGGGCGAAATCCTGCTCCGCTTTACTGCCCGCGCTGGCACCGAGATGCAGCTCCAGCAGCATACCCACCCAGCCCTTATCGCGTTTCAGATTGGCAGGCATCGGCAGGTTGAGCTGGGTAGCCAACTCGGCAAACGTCTGGCCCGCCAGTTGCTGTGCACGTTGCAGTAATTCTGCTTCGCTTTGCGGTGTTGTAGGGGGGAAAGCAGGGAAACTCATGGCTTTGCTCGTGTTGGTTAAATAACAGACAGCAGGGCGTTGGAAAGGTTGTCCACATAGCACAACCGCGTATCCCGCAGATAATAGCATGATTCAGCGCGCTTTTTTATTTACCCCTGTTCAGCCTTTGCCGAAGCGGCAGAGGGTTATCCCGGTTTGTTATCGACAATAAACAGGATCTTAAACCCAGTTATCCACAGAAAGATGGGATAACCTCCACTTTCACCTACCCCTGTTTCCATTTACAGCCTTGACTTTAGCGATTTGTTGGCTTTTTTTCCCATTTTTGACCAGGTTTAGGGCATTCTCTGTGGATAAAAACGACGGAGGTCGATCTTTAACCAGTTCCGTCGGGACGTGTCAGGCAAAGCTCGGATTTCTGCGTATGAATCTGAGATTTCTTATTTTATCTTTTTGAATTTATTTATTTTTATCAAAGGGTGGTACTGTTGGGGTAAGACTTTTCTTAAGTGGTTATTCATTTAATTCCCGTGTTCTACACAAAGCTATCCACAGAAAAGGTGAATAAGATCGCCTGGAAAACCCTGTCGCTGTTTATAACTTGGCTAAACTCTGTGAGTTATCCTGTCATTGTTCCGTCATCTCCCCTGATATCCAGTGGTTTACCGCCTGTAAGGAGTGTGAAACAATCAGACTATTCAAATTTAGCTTTGAGGTAGTCCAGTGATCGATGATGATGGCTACCGCCCGAATGTTGGTATCGTAATCTGTAACAGGCAGGGACAAGTGTTATGGGCCAGGCGCTTTGGACAGCACTCCTGGCAATTTCCTCAGGGAGGCATCAATCCCGGTGAAACCGCAGAACAGGCGATGTATCGCGAACTGTTTGAAGAAGTGGGTTTGCACCGTAAAGATGTTCGAATACTTGCTTCAACCCGTAACTGGTTACGTTACAAATTGCCAAAACGTTTGGTGCGTTGGGATACAAAGCCGGTATGTATCGGCCAGAAACAAAAGTGGTTTCTTCTGCAGTTGATGTGTAGTGACGCGGATATCAATGTGCAACACAGCAGCACGCCAGAGTTCGACGGTTGGCGCTGGGTCAGCTTCTGGTATCCGGTGCGTCAGGTTGTCTCCTTCAAACGTGATGTTTACCGCCGCGTAATGAAGGAATTCGCTGGCGTGGTGATGTCTATGCAGGAGAGTGCGGGGCAGCGCAATGCGACAGCCCATCGACGTAAAAGAGGATAGGCCACGCCCTTTATGCTCACTCAGTTGCGCGAAATAGTTGAAAAAGTGGCGAGTGCGCCGCGTCTGAATGAAGCACTCGACCTACTGGTAAACGAGATTTGCCTTGCGATGGAGACCGAGGTTTGCTCGGTCTATCTTGCCGATCACGATCGTCGTTGCTACTACCTGATGGCGACGCGCGGGCTGAAAAAACCGCGTGGCCGTACGGTCACGCTGGCATTTGACGAGGGCATCGTCGGGCTGGTTGGCCGTCTGGCCGAGCCAATTAACCTCGCCGATGCGCAGAGCCATCCCAGCTTCAAATACATCCCTTCGGTTAAAGAGGAGCGTTATCGCTCCTTCCTTGGCGTGCCGATTATCAGCCGTCGCCAGTTACTGGGTGTGCTGGTGGTACAGCAGCGCGAACATCGTCAGTTTGACGAAAGCGAAGAATCCTTTCTGGTCACGCTGGCGACGCAAATGGCTGCCCTGCTGTCCCAATCGCAGTTGGGGCAACTTTTCGGCCAGTTTCGCCAGTCACGCGTAAAAGCGATTGCCGCAGCGCCCGGTGTGGCCGTTGCCCCTGGTTGGGTTGATGAAACCCAGCCGCTGCTCGATCAGGTCTCTGCCGCCAGTACGCTGGATATTCAGCGCGAGCGCGATCGTCTGGCGGTCGCCATGAGTGAGGCTGCCAATGAATTCCGCCGTTTCAGTAAACGTTTCACCGCCAGTGTGCAGAAAGAGAGTGCGGCGATCTTCGATCTCTATTCGCACCTGCTCACTGATGCCCGGCTGAAAAAAGATCTGTTTGCTGAGATCGAACGGGGATCGGTGGCGGAATGGGCGGTCAAAACGGTGATCGAGAAGTTTGCCGCGCAATTTGCCAGCTTGCAGGATCAATATCTGCGCGAGCGCGCTGGTGATCTGCGCGTGCTGGGCCAGCGTCTGCTGTTCCATCTCGACGACACCCTGGTCGGCACCAATGCCTGGCCAGAACGTTTCGTGCTGGTGGCTGATGAATTGACTGCGACCACCCTGGCGGAGCTGCCACATGAGCGGCTGGCGGGGGTGGTGGTGCGTGATGGCGCAGCCAACTCCCATGCGGCGATCCTGACACGTGCCATGGGTATCCCGACGGTGATGGGTGCGGATATTTTGCCTGCCCAGCTCAACAAACGTTTGCTGATTGTCGATGGCTATCGCGGTGAGCTGTTGATCGATCCTGAACCGGTGCTGGTGCAGGAGTACCAAAGGCTGATCAGCGAAGAGAACGCGCTGAGTAAAATGGCCGAAGATGTGGTTGAGCAGCCCGGCGAGCTGAAAAGCGGTGAACGCGTGCAGGTGATGCTGAATGCGGGTCTCAGCCCGGAACATGAACAGGCGCTCGATAGCTGGGTCGATGGGATTGGCCTGTATCGCACCGAAATTCCCTTTATGCTGCAAAATGGCTTCCCGTCTGAAGAGGAGCAGGTGGCGCAATATCAGGGCATGTTGCAGCTGTTCCATAACAAGCCAGTCACGTTGCGCACCCTGGATATCGGTGCGGATAAGCAACTGCCGTATATGCCGATCAGCGAAGAGAACCCCAGCCTCGGCTGGCGCGGAATCCGTTTAACGCTGGATCAGCCGGAGATCTTTCTGGTGCAGGTCCGCGCCATGCTGCGTGCTAACGCGGCGTCCGGCAATCTCAACATTTTGTTGCCGATGATCAGCCATATCGACGAGATCGAAGAGGCGCGCCGCCTGATTGATCGCGCCGGACGCGAAGTGGAGGAGATGCTGGGTTACATCATCCCCAAGCCGCGTCTTGGCGTGATGATCGAGGTGCCGTCGATGCTGTTTATGATCCCTCATCTGGCAGATCGCATCGATTTCGTCTCTGTCGGCACCAACGATCTGACCCAGTACCTGCTGGCGGTGGATCGTAACAATACCCGTGTTGCGAACCTCTATGATCCGTTGCATCCGGCAATGCTGCGTGCGTTGCAATTGATTGCCCAGGAAGCCCACAAGGCCAAGCTTGAGCTATGTCTGTGTGGTGAAATGGCTGGCGATCCGATGTGTGTCGCGCTGCTGGTGGGGTTGGGCTATCACCACCTCAGCATGAACGGTAAAAACATTCCGCGCGTCAAATATCTGCTGCGTCACCTCGACAAAGAGGAAGCGCAGAAGCTCAGCGAGCTGGGCGTGGCGGCACACACCGTTGCGGAAGTCCGTCATCAGGTTTCGGCGTTTATGGAACGACGTGGCCTGGGCGGATTGATCCGTGGTGGTCGTTAAGGTTTACATTTCTGCGGCATATGTATGAAAACCCGCTGTGCTATGATGCGCAGCTTTGATTGTCTTGCCCTTGGCCACACCCGTTTTCAGGGCAGAAAATTTCATGGTGAAAGATGACTAACGGCTATATCGCTTTTCCCCAATTTGACCCGGTGATTTTTTCCGTCGGGCCGATTTCGCTCCACTGGTACGGTTTGATGTACCTGGTGGGCTTTGTGTTCGCTATGTGGCTGGCAGTGCGTCGCGCCAATAAGCCAGGCAGCGGCTGGAAAAAAGAGGAAGTGGAAAACCTGTTGTATGCCGGTTTCCTCGGCGTTTTCCTCGGCGGCCGTATTGGTTATGTGCTGTTCTATAACCTGCCGCTGTTCCTTGAGAATCCGCTCTATCTGTTTAAAGTATGGGATGGTGGCATGTCATTCCACGGCGGCCTGATTGGCGTGATCGTGGTGATGTTGATTTTTGCCCGTCGCACTAAACGCACCTTCTTCCAGGTCTCTGATTTTATTGCACCGTTGATCCCGTTTGGTCTGGGGGCGGGTCGCCTGGGTAACTTTATCAATGGTGAATTGTGGGGCCGGGTGGCACCCGATTTTAAATTCGCCATGCTGTTCCCGGGTTCGCGCAGTGAAGACGTTGCCCTGGCCGTGAACAACCCACAGTATCAGTCGCTGCTGAACACCTACGGCGTCCTGCCACGGCATCCGTCGCAGCTGTATGAACTGATGTTGGAAGGTGTGGTGCTGTTTATCATCCTCAATCTGTTTATTCGCAAACCGCGCCCGATGGGTAGCGTATCGGGTCTGTTCCTGATCGGTTATGGCGCATTCCGTATTATTGTTGAATTCTTCCGTCAGCCGGACGCACAGCTGGGTCTGTTCGACGGCGGCATCAGCATGGGGCAGATTCTCTCGACGCCTATGATTCTGGCTGGCGTGATTATGATGATCTGGGCGTATCGTCGTCACCCACAGCAACAACCCCGTGAGGTAAAATGAAACAGTATCTGGATCTGATGCAACATGTGCTGAATGAAGGCGCAGAAAAGGCTGACCGTACCGGCACCGGCACGCTTTCCATTTTTGGCCACCAGATGCGTTTCAATTTGCAGGATGGTTTCCCGCTGGTCACCACCAAGAAGTGCCATCTGCGCTCGATCATCCATGAGCTGCTGTGGTTCCTGCAAGGTGACACCAATATCGGTTATCTGAAGGATAACAAAGTCACCATCTGGGATGAGTGGGCGGATGAAAACGGCGATCTCGGTCCGGTATATGGCAAGCAGTGGCGTAGCTGGGGCAGCGCTAATGGCGAACAAATCGACCAGATTAGCCGGGTGATTGAGCAGTTGAAACGTGACCCGGATTCACGCCGTATCATTGTGTCGGCGTGGAACGTGGGTGAACTGGACCAGATGGCGCTGGCACCTTGCCACGCGTTCTTCCAGTTCTATGTGGCGAACGGTAAACTCTCTTGTCAGCTGTATCAGCGTTCGTGTGATATCTTCCTGGGTCTGCCATTCAACATCGCCAGCTACGCGTTGCTGGTGCATATGGTGGCGCAGCAGTGCGATCTGGAAGTGGGTGATTTTGTCTGGACCGGTGGTGATACCCATCTGTACAGCAACCATCTGGAGCAGGCGCACCTGCAACTGACCCGTGAACCGCGTCCACTGCCGAAGCTGGTCATCAAACGTAAACCCGCCTCCATCTTTGACTACCAGTTCGAAGATTTCGAGATTGAAGGTTACGATCCGCACCCGGCCATCAAAGCCCCGGTAGCGATCTAATACCACGTTCTCTGTAACGTAACGGCGCGATTTATCGCGCCGTTTTTTTTGCGCCTCGGCACAAAGACGCGCGATAAAATTTTTCCGGCCCCCATGACTTTTCCAGATCTATCTCGCAAAATCCTGTAACCCGCTGTATTTTCGCCTTATTCCCTGAGCGATCTTTTCCAGAATCCATCTCCCCGCCTTGAGCCAATCACGCCGATCACGCAGTCTGGCAGCCATGAACAGAAACAATGAAAACGGCTTCACCTTGCCGGAACTGTTGGTGGTGATGGTGATTGTAGGTGTGCTGAGTTTGGGCATGATGCAGGGATGGCAACGCTGGCAACAGCAGCAACAACTGCGGGAAAGCGTACTGCAACTCCAGGGCTTTTTGTTGCGGCTGCGTGCCCATGCCAGCTGGCAAAACACCGAGGCTGGCTTGTGGTTGCTGCCCGGTGTATCAGGCTGTATCGGCAGTGGACCGCGCCCGCCAGAGGGATGTCAGGCAACTTCCCGTTGGATATATGCCCCACCTCATGCCGGTGTGCGGCTGGTCGGTATTATCGGAGAACCGGGTTTCTATGGCCGTCGAGATGTGGCTCGGGCTGGCAGTATTGATCTTGAAAACAGTGCCGGGCGCTGGCGAGTGATCATTTCAGCGCGTGCACGCATTCGTGCCTGCCAGCCGGGAGATAAGGGATGCGAATAGGCCAGGCGGGATTTAGCCTGCTGGAAATGCTGATGGCAATGGCAGTCGGGGCGGTGTTGATGCTGAGCGCTGGGCGATTTTTACCGCTGCTGTTGGCAGAAAATCTGCGCTTACAACAGCGGGTGCAGTTGCAGCAGGAGCTACAACAAATCACCCAGACGCTGCAAAAAGCGCTACGGCGGGCGGGCTACTGCAACGGGGAATGCAGTGGCCCGGCACTGACACTCCGGGAAAACGGCAGCTGTGTCTTGTTGCGCTGGGATGAAAACAGCAATGGCCGCTGGGAGGGTGTCGGCCATAGCGACAGCGAACTCTATGGCTACCGGCTGCGTGGTGGTCAGCTTGAAATGCAACGCGGCGTGGATGACTGCAATGGCAGTGGCTGGGAACGTTTAACCGACCCTGAGTTTATGACTGTGGAACAGTTCAACGTTGAACGCGAGGCGAGACGTTTGATTGTGCAGCTGGCAGGAAAAGCAGGCGAACAATCGGCCAGGCTGGAGAGTTGGATGACGGGAGAAAATCTGTGAATCAGGCGGGCAGTAGCACGCTGGGTATGGTGCTGATGGTGTTGCTGATGGGCGGCCTCACGTTACATGCCACACGTACCCGGCTGGCGCAGGATTTGGTGCTGGTGGCGGATGAACAGTTCTACCATCAAGACTTCTGGCAGGCTGCGGGCGCGTTGCAATGGGGTATGGTGCAAAGCTGGCCGGATACTCAAGGCTGGCAATGCGTGGATTGGGCGGCAGAACAGTGGCGTAGCTGCCTGTTGCGGCTGGAGGGGGATAATGGGTTATTACAGGGAAGAGGGGCGGGACGGGAGCTGGCGCTATGGCATTGGGTATCAACTCAGGGCAACCAGGTCAAACCCAGGCCACAGGGCTGGATCGACTACTGCCCGCTGTCCGACGCCGGATTATGTCAGGGGGCAACAGGGGTTCAGTCTGGCGGAAACCCTGGTCGCGATGCTGCTGCTGGCAATGAGCATCAGCGCGTTGCTGCACTATCATCGGGTATTGACGCTGAGTTTTAGCCAACAATGGCAACAGCGTCAGGCGTGGCAGGTGGCAGGGCAGGCGCTGCTGGGGCGCGATGTGCCTGGCTGGCAGATTCAGCGTCAGCAGCAACTTCAGCCCGGTAACTGCATACTGCATCGGGTGAACGTAAGTGGTCCGCAGCAGCGTCAAGCGTCACTGACGCGGCTGGATTGTGTTTCCCCCTGATTGTGTCCTGGCGATAGGCATCCCCGACGATACAGGGTAGAGTGACCGGGCTGCACCGTTTTTAATTTATCAGGAGTCTTCATGTTCCGGGTTTACCACTCCAATCAACTTGACCTGTTAAAAGATCTGGCGGTCACGTTGATTAAATCAGAACCCCTTACGGACCCTCTCGCGGCTGAACAAGTACTGGTACAAAGCCCCGGAATGGCGCAATGGCTGCAAATGGAACTGGCGCAGAGCTTTGGCATTGCGGCAAACATCGATTTTCCGCTACCAGCCACCTTTATCTGGAACATGTTTGTGCAGGTGTTGCCGGATATCCCTCAGGAAAGTGCCTTCACGAAAGCCAGTATGAGCTGGAAACTGATGCATCGGCTGCCTGCCTTACTGGAGCAAGAAGCGTTTCAGTCGTTGCGTCATTACCTGCATGACGACGATGATAAGCGCAAGCTGTATCAGCTCAGCACGCGCGTTGCAGACCTGTTTGACCAATATCTGGTGTATCGCTCGGATTGGCTGAATAGCTGGGAACGTGGCGATCTTATTGAAGGCTTAGGTGATACGCAGCAGTGGCAGGCGGCATTATGGCGCGACCTGGTCAGCTTTACTGAAAGCCTTGGCCAGCCACTCTGGCACCGTGCCAATTTGTACGCGCGTTTTATCCGGACGCTGGAACAGGCAGATAGTCCGCCGCCAGGTCTACCGCAGCGCGTGTTTATCTGCGGTATTTCAGCACTGCCGCCAGTCTATTTACAGGCGCTGGAGGCGTTGGGGCGCCACATCGATATTCATCTGCTGTTCACCAATCCCTGTCGTCATTACTGGGGCGATATTCAGGATTACGCATTTCTGGCGAAACTCCAGAGCCGCCAGCGTCGCCGGTTGCATTCAGATGAGCAGCAACCGCTGTTTCGCGATCCTGCTGTGGCCCAGGCGCTGTTTAATGACGCCGGTGAACAACAGTTAACCAATCCGCTGTTGGCTTCTTGGGGCAAGTTAGGGCGCGATAATCTGTTTCTGCTCAGTCAGATGGAAGCGGCCGCTAACGATATTGATGCCTTTGTGGAGATGCCCACGGATACCTTGTTGCATGCATTGCAGGCGGATTTACTTAACCTGGAAGACAATGCGGTGATTGGCGTCAATGCGGGGGAACTGGCGGATAGCCACGGCAAGCGTTTGCTGGACCCGCAGGACCATTCGCTGACCATTCAGGTGTGCCATAGCGCCCAGCGTGAAGTGGAGATCTTACAGGATCATTTGTTGGCGCTGATGGAGGCCGATCCCGACCTGAAGCCGCGCGATATCATCGTGATGGTGGCAGATATCGACAGTTATGCGCCGTTTATCCAGGCGGTGTTCGCCAGCGCGCCTTCTGCACGCTATTTGCCGTTTGCTATCTCTGATCGCCGTGCCAGTCAGGCGCATCCGGCGATTCTGGCGCTTCTGAGCCTGCTTGCATTACCGGACAGCCGTTTTGCCTCGGAAGAGGTGCTGGCATTGCTGGAAGTTCCGGCGCTGGCGCAGCGTTTCTCGGTGGATGAAAGCGGGTTACGCCTGTTGCGCCGCTGGGTGGTGGAGTCAGGGATTCGCTGGGGGCTGGATGATGCCAGCGTTGAGGCACTGGAACTTCCAGTCACCGGACAGCACACCTGGCGCTTCGGCCTGCAACGTATGTTGCTCGGTTATGCGCTGGAGAGCCGCAACGGTGACTGGCAGGGCATCCTGCCTTACGACGAATCCACCGGGTTGATTGCTGAGCTGGCTGGGTATCTGGCGGAGTTACTGGCAAAGTTGGATGCATGGCGCACGCGGTTGGCACAGGAACGCACCCTTAATGACTGGCTACCGCTATGCCGTGAATTGATCGAGAGTTTTTTCCAGGGGGATAGCGAAAGCGAAGCGGCGTTGATGCTGGTGGAAACCCAATGGAAGCAGATTATCGAGCAGGGTATGTATGCCTCTTATCAACAGGCGATCCCGGTGACGTTACTGCGTGATGAATTACGCTCGCGACTCGATCAGCAACGAATCAGTCAGCGATTCCTTGCAGGGCCGGTTAATTTCTGTACGCTGATGCCGATGCGTTCGATCCCGTTTAAGGTGGTGTGTTTACTGGGCATGAATGATGGCGTCTACCCGCGCACCCTGGCACCACTGGGTTTTGACCTGATGCAGCAACAGATGCGTAAAGGCGATCGTAGCCGCCGTGATGATGACCGTTATCTGTTCCTTGAAGCGATAATTTCCGCGCAGCAACAGCTATACATCAGTTACATCGGGCGTGCCATTCAGGACAACACGGAGCGCTATCCTTCGGTGCTGGTCACAGAGCTGGTGGATTATCTCGGTCAGAGCTTTTGCCTGCCAGGCGACGAAACCTGTGAGCCGGATATTAGCGAGCAGCGCGTGCGGGAACACTTGCAGATCCTGCACAGTCGTATGCCATTTGCCGCAGAAAACTATCTGCCAGGACGTCACGGGCAAAGCTTTGCCGCAGAGTGGTTGCCTGCTGCCGCAGGACAGGGGGAAGCACAATCTGATTTTATCCAGCCCCTGGATGCGTTGCCACTTACCACCTTATCGCTGGAACAACTGCTGCGTTTCTGGCGTCACCCGGTGCGAGCCTGGTTCCAGCAGCGGCTGGGCGTGGCTTTCTGGATGGAAGAGAGTGAATTGCCCGACAGCGAACCCTTCGCTCCTGACAGTCTCGAACGTTATCAGATTAACGCGCAGCTGCTGAATACCCTGGTGGCGGGTGATGATCCGACACAGTTGTATACCCGTCATCGCGCGGCCGGTAACCTGCCTTATGGTGCTTTTGGGGAACTTTTCTGGCAAAGCCAGACCGAAGAGATGCAGGAAGTGGCTGCTGAAGTCAGTGGACAACGCCAGGCGGCAGAAAGCTGGGAAGTTGATCTGCGTCTTGGCGATGTGCAGTTGACCGGCTGGCTTACCCAGGTGCAAGCTGATGGACTGCTGCGTTGGCGTCCGGGCGTACTCAATATGAATGATGGTTTACTGCTGTGGCTGGAGCATCTGGTGTATTGCGCGCTGGGAGGCAGCGGCGCAAGCCGCATGTATGGGCGTAAACAGAGCCGCTGGCATTTCAGCGCACTGCCCGGTGAGCAGGCGCTGAGTTTGTTGCAGGAGTATGTTGCCGGGTATCAGGCGGGGCTAACGCAGCCACTGATGCTGTTGAATAAATCAGGCGGAGCCTGGCTGGAAGCTAGTTTTGATAGCAAAACCGGCCAGTTACTGGATGACGAGGCGACGCAGAACAAAGCGCGTAGTCGGTTGTTACAGGCCTGGCAGGGTGGTTTTCAACTGGAAGGCGAGGGCAGCGATCCCTACCTCCAGCGTCTGAGTCGCGTGCTTGATGACGCGGCATTACAGGCAATCACTGATGCGGCACGACGCTGGTATTTGCCGGTGCGTCTGGCACATCAGGATGATGAATAGCGATCGGGTGACGGTGTGACAGGATGTCGTCCTCACCACTATAAAAAAGTCTTTTTTTGACCGCCAGGTGCACAGCCAGCGGTAAAGGGTAACGTAAGGGGTTTAAATGCGGATTTACGCACGCTGGATAGCGGCGCTGCTGCTGAGTGTCACGGCACTGTTTGCTGTGGCTGATGAGCAACGTGGCTGGCAGCCAGTCAATGAAACCATTCGTAAAAGCGATCACGATCCACGCGCCTATCAGGCGATAATGCTGACAAACGGTATGACCGTATTGCTGGTCTCCGATCCCGCCGCACCGAAGTCGCTGGCAGCTCTGACCTTACCGATAGGATCTCTCGACGATCCTAATCAGCAATTGGGGCTGGCACACTACCTTGAACATATGGTGCTAATGGGGTCGAAACGCTATCCGCAGCCGGATAACCTCGCAGAATTCCTGAAAAAGCATGGCGGTAGCCACAATGCCAGCACCGCGTCTTATCGCACGGCATTTTATCTGGAAGTGGAAAATGATGCACTGCAACCGGCGGTAGATCGTCTGGCTGATGCCATTGCCGAGCCGTTGCTGGATCCGGTAAACGTCGATCGTGAACGCCATGCAGTGAATGCGGAACTGACGATGGCGCGCTCGCGCGATGGGTTGCGCATGGCGCAGGTGGGGGCGGAGACCCTCAACCCGGCACATCCTGGCGCACGTTTCTCTGGCGGTAACCTCGATACGCTGAAGGACAAACCCGATAGCAAGTTGCACCAGGCACTGCTCGATTTCTATCACAGCCATTACTCGGCTAACCTGATGAAAGCAGTGATTTACAGCAACAAACCTTTACCCGAAATGGCGGATATTGCGGCGAAAACCTTTGGTCGCGTCGCCAATCATCAGGCTAAAGTCCCGGATATCACTGTACCGGTGGTGACCGATGCACAAAAAGGCATCATCATTCATTACGTGCCAGCCCAGCCGCGCAAGCAACTGAAAATTGAGTTCCGCATTGCCAACAATAGCGACCGCTTTCGAAGCAAAACGGATACGTTGATCAGTTACCTGCTAGGAAATCGTAGCAAAAACACCCTGAATGACTGGCTGCAACGGCAGGGACTGGCGGATGGTGTTAACGCCGGGGCCGATCCGATGACCGAACGTACCAGCGGCGTGTTTGCCATTACCGTGTCTCTGACCGACAAAGGCCTGGCGCAGCGTGATGAGGTGGTGGCGGCAATCTTCAGTTACCTCGATATGTTGCGCAATAAAGGCATCGATAAAGCCTATTTCGATGAAGTTTCCCATGTGCTGGCGCTGGATTTCCGTTATCCCTCCATCACCCGTGATATGGATTACATCGAATGGTTGGTTGATACTATGTTGCGCGTGCCTATCGAGCATGCGCTGGATGCGCCATACCTGGCCGATGATTATGATCCAGCGGCTATTAAAGCGCGTCTGGCGGAGATGACACCGCAAAATGCACGTATCTGGTACATCAGTCCGCAGGAGCCGCATAACAAAGAAGCCTACTTTGTTAATGCGCCTTATCAGGTGGATAAAATCAGCGATGCCCAGTTCAGTGACTGGCAGCAGCGTGCGGCTGATATCCAGCTGTCGCTGCCGACGCTTAACCCTTATATCCCGTCAGATTTCTCGATCATGCCGTCCGATGGTAAAACCTATACCCATCCGGTGGCGCTGACCACGGGCGACAGCATGCGCATTTTCTGGATGCCGAGCCAGTTCTACGCCAGCGAACCTAAAGCCGCCATTACCCTGGCGCTGCGTAATAAAGCGGCGATCAGTGATGCACAGCAACAAGTGTTGTTTGGCCTGAATGATTATCTCTCCAGTCTGGCGTTGGATCAGCTGAACTCACAGGCATCAGTCGGGGGTATCAGTTTCTCCACCGGGGAAAATGATGGGCTGGAATTCAACGCCAGCGGCTTTACCCAGCGTTTGCCGGAGCTGTTGAAAAAGCTGGTGGAAGGCTATGCCACCTTTACACCGACAGAGCAGCAACTGGAGCAGGCTAAATCCTGGTATCTCGATCAACTGGAATCCGCCGACAAAGGCAAAGCCTTTGAGTTGGCGATTCAGCCAATGCAGATGCTGTCGCAGCTGCCTTATACCCAGCGAGAAGTCCGTCGTAAGCTGGTGAAGGACATTACCCTGAAACAGGTAACCGACTACCGTGATGCGCTGATCCACCATGCCACGCCAGAGATGATCGTGGTAGGCAACCTTCCGGCCGACCGGGTTAAACAGTTGGGTGAAGACCTGAAGCAGCAGTTGCAGAGTGATGGTCATAGCTACTGGCACAGTAACTATGTGGCGATTGAGAAACCGGTCAAAGCCAATCTGCAGAAAGCGGGCAGCAGCACCGATTCGGCGCTGGCCGCTCTCTATGTGCCGCTGGGTTACAGCGAATATCAAAGCATGGCAAACAGCTCCATGCTGAGCCAAATCGTACAGCCGTGGTTCTACAACCAACTGCGCACCGTAGAGCAACTGGGCTATGCGGTATTTGCGTTCCAGATGCCGGTCGGTCGTCAGTGGGGCATTGGTTTCCTGCTGCAAAGCAACAGCAAACAACCCGCTTTCCTGCTGCAACGCTTCCAGGCTTTCTATCCACAGGCTGAGCAGCGTTTGCGCAGCATGAAGCCGGAGGAGTTTGCGCAGTATCAACAGGCGATGATTAACGATCTGCAACAACGCCCGCAAACGCTGGACGAGGAAGCTAATCGCTATAATCGTGATTTCAACCGGCAGAATTTTGCCTTTGATACCCGTGAAAAAGTCATTGCCCAAATTCAGCAGCTGACCCCGGCGAGTCTGGCCGATTTCTTCCAGCAGGCGGTGCTGGCGCAGCAGGGTATGGCAATGATTTCGCAAATCGATGGCAGCCACGACGGCACAGTGAAAGATGATTATGCCAAACTTCCTGACTGGACCACCTGGCAGGAGGTTTCCCAGTTGCAACAATCGCTGCCGGTTAAGAGTGACGCCCAATGAGTCTGCGCCCGGAATCGCTCAATCCGCTAACGTTGCCGTTGCGTGGCGAGCGATTAATTGAGGCATCCGCAGGCACCGGGAAAACCTTCACCATCGGTCTGCTTTATCTGCGCTTGTTGCTCGGGCTAGGGGGAGAGCGGGCTTATACTCGCCCGCTCTCGGTAGAAGAGATCCTGGTTGTGACCTTCACCGAAGCCGCGACGGCTGAATTACGCGGGCGTATTCGTGCAAATATCCACGAATTGCGACTGGCCTGTATTCGTGGCCACAGCAGCAATCCGATGCTGGCGCATCTGCTGATGGAGATTCCGCAACCGGCAGATGCCGCTTCCCTGCTACTGGCAGCGGAACGGCAGATGGACGAAGCGGCGATTTTCACCATTCACGGTTTTTGTCAGCGCATGCTCAACCTCAATGCGTTTGAATCGGGCATGTTGTTTGAACAGCAATTGATTGAAGACGAACAACAACTGCAGAAACAGGCCACCGCCGATTTTTGGCGACGCCACTGTTATCCCCTGACGCTGGACGTGGCACGAGCCATCGTGGCGGAATGGAGTGGTCCGGAGCAATTGCTGGCCACCCTGCGCCCCTGGCTACAGGGCGAAACGCCCACCTTACAATCCCCTCCGGCAGTTGGGGAAACGCTGGCAGCGCGTCATGCGCAGAACCTGGCGCGTATTGCGGATATCAAGGCGCGTTGGGCTGCGGTGGGTGACGACATTGTTAGCCTCATCAGCGATTCCGGTGTCGATAAGCGCAGCTACAGCAGTAAAAATCTCCCCATATGGGTGAGTAAAGTGTCGCTGTGGGCGCAAAGTGAGACGCGTGACTATCAGGTGCCGCCTGAACTGGCGCGTTTTGGCCAACAGGTGCTGGATGAGAAAACCAAAAAAGGTGCAGCGCCGCATCATGCATTGTTTGCCGCGATTGACCTCTTCCTGGCGCAGCCAATTTCGCTGCGCGATCTGGTCATCGCCCGAGCGCTAACCGAAGTTCGGGCGGCGGTGCGTAAAGAAAAGCGCCTGCATGCGTTGCTCGGTTTTGATGACCTGCTGAGTCGTCTGGATGAAGCGCTGCAACAACCCGGAGGCGCGCAACTGGCGCAGGCCATCCGTCAGCGTTTTCCGGTGGCGCTGATTGATGAATTTCAGGATACCGACCCGCTGCAATATCGTATTTTCAGCACGCTGTACGTTCATCAGCCTGAGCACGCGTTGTTGTTGATCGGCGATCCCAAACAGGCCATTTATGCTTTCCGCGGGGCGGATATTTTTACCTATATCCGCGCCCGTAATGATGTGAACGCCCACTATACGCTCGACACCAACTGGCGCTCGTCACCGCCAATGGTGACCAGCGTCAATCAGTTGTTTTCGCGGCTCGACGCGCCGTTCCTGTTTGCTGATATTCCTTTCCTGGCGGTTAACTTTGCAGCACCAAATCAGGCGCTGACGCTCAATCTCGATCAACAACCGCAAGCGGCGCTGCGCTTCTGGCTACAGCCCGGTGAAGGGTGCAGCGTGGGTGATTACCAGCAGTTGATGGCGCAGCAGTGCGCGGCAGATATCAGCCGCTGGTTGCAGGCAGGCCAGGAACAGCGTGCTTTGCTGGGAAAAGCCACGGCATTGCGACCGGTTCAGGCATCCGACATTACCGTACTGGTACGTAGCCGCAACGAAGCAAATCTTATCCGTGAAGCACTGAATCAACTGGCAATCCCGTCAGTGTATCTATCGAACCGCGACAGCGTATATACCACACCGGAAGCGCGTGAGTTGTTGTGGCTGCTGCAGGCGGTACTGGCACCTGAGCAGGAACGTATGTTGCGTACCGCGCTGGCAACGTCATTGTTTGCCTTTGATGCGGCGCAACTGGATGCACTCGATCAGGATGAACGCGGTTGGGATCAACTGGTGGATACCTTTGCCCGCTGGCAACTGGTGTGGCAGCAACGCGGCGTGCTACCTATGCTACGTGAGATGATGCTGGAGCGTCAGCTGGCGGAAAATCTACTGGCATCCGAAAATGGTGAGCGACGTCTGACCGATCTGTTGCACCTGGGTGAATTGTTGCAGGAAGCGGCCAGTCAGCTCGACAGTCCTCATGCTCTGGTACGTCATCTGGCGCAGCAGATTGCCCGCCCGGACAGCCAGGCGGCCAGCCAGCAGTTGCGTCTGGAGAGCGATCGCCATTTGGTGCAGATCGTCACCATCCATAAATCGAAAGGATTGCAGTACCCATTGGTGTGGCTGCCGTTTGCTGCCGGTTTCCGTGAGGCGGATACTGCGCTGTATCACGACCGGGAAAACTTCGGTGCGGTGCTCGATCTGCAAAACGATGAAGCCAGCCTGGCGCTGGCGGAGCAGGAGCGTCTGGCGGAAGATTTACGCCTGTTATATGTAGCGCTGACGCGTTCGGTGTATCACTGTAGCGTCGGCGTAGCCCCGCTGTTTCGCGGCACGCGTAAGAAAGAGGGGGCCAGTGACCTGCATAAAAGCGCACTCGGTTATCTGCTGCAACGCGGTGAAGCGGCAACCGCTTCGCAGTTGGCGGCGTTGTTGGCGGAGATGAACGCGGACGGTACTGAAGTGGTACTCGCCAGTGAATCTGACGCCATGCGCTGGCAGGCACAGACTATCAGTGAAGAGACCTTAAGCGCACGTGAAGTGACACGTATGTTGGCTGAACCCTGGCGCGTCACCAGCTATTCAGGTTTACAACAACACGGCAGCAGCCGTTTGCTGGAAGTGATGCCGGGGTTTGATGTGGATGCATCCGGTGATGAACCGGGTGATCCACAGCTTTCCGCGTTAACACCCCACCATTTCCCGCGTGGTGCCGCACCGGGCACTTTTCTGCACGAACTCTTTGAGTCGCTGGATTTCACTCAGTCACCAACGGAAGAAGCGCTGGCGCAGCATCTACAACAGAATGGCTATCCGCTGCACTGGCAACCGATGTTGAGTGACTGGATTGCCAGGGTGGTGAGTACTCCGCTCGATGCTCGGGGTATTCATTTGGCAGAGGTTCAGCCCCGGGACCGGCTGGTGGAGATGGCATTTTTTCTGCCGATTGAAGGGGTGTTGCAGGCCGAAAAAATGGATGCGCTGGTAAAAAAACATGACGTCTTATCCCGCAGGGCCCCACCTCTTGATTTCCGTCAGGTACAGGGCATGCTAAAAGGCTTTATCGATTTGGTGTTCCGCTGGCAGGGTAAATATTATCTGCTGGATTATAAATCCAACTGGCTGGGTGACAGCCATGAGGCCTACACGCCGCAGGCGATGGAACAGGCAATGATCGACCACCGCTACGATTTGCAGTATCAGCTGTATAGTCTGGCGTTGCACCGTTATCTGCGCCACCGCCTGGCGGATTACGATTATGAGCAGCATTTTGGCGGTGTGTTCTATCTGTTTTTACGCGGAATGGATGGTAGCTCACCTGTTAACGGCGTGTTCCATACCCGGCCATCTCACGCATTCATTACGCAATTGGATGACCTGTTTCGCGGCGAAGGAGCGACATCATGAGTAGCATGACCGCGCTGCTGTCTCAGGCGATGGCGTTGCGTTTGCTGCGCCCTCTGGATATCCAGTTTGCCTGCCTGTTAGCTGATGACCATCAACCGGCACGCTTGCTGGCGGCGGCCTGCCTCAGCGCGGAAGCCGGTGAAGGCCACGTTTGCTTACCGTTATCACAGCTGACGCTTGAGGGATTATTTAATGGTCGCCATCCTGAATTGGCTCAGGCTATTTGGCAGGCTGCGGGTGTCCCCCAGGACTGGCAGGCGGTGTTTCATGACTGGCACGCGCTCAGTGATGGCGCGCAGGCTACCCCCATCATCCTGAACCAGCAACGGCTCTATCTGCATCGGTTATGGCAGAACGAAGGGCAGGTCGCAGGCTTTTTCCGCACCGATGTGGCACCGAGGCAATTCGCGCCAGAAAGCGTGCGTGAGGTACTCGACCAGCTGTTTGGTATGCAACCGGAGGACTGGCAGAAGATCGCCGCAGCGGTGGCATTGACGCAGAAAACGGCGGTGATTTCTGGTGGACCTGGCACTGGTAAAACCACCACAGTGGCAAAACTGCTGGCAGCGCTCATTCGACTGAGCAACGATCCACTGCGCATTCAACTGGCTGCACCGACCGGTAAAGCCGCTGCGCGCCTGACCGAGTCTCTTGGTAAAGCGCTCCGGCAACTTGACGTCAGCGACGAAGAACGACTCAGCTTTCCGACAGAAGCCACCACTCTGCATCGCCTGCTGGGTGCTCAGCCAGAAACGCAGCGTCTGCGCTATCACGCTGGTAATCCCTTGCATCTGGATGTGCTGGTGGTGGATGAAGCTTCAATGGTTGATCTTGGCATGATGGCGAATCTGATCGCCGCGCTGCCGCCGCAGGCACGGGTAATCTTCCTTGGCGATCGTGATCAACTGGCATCAGTAGAAGCGGGGGCGGTGCTGGGTGATATCTGTCGCTGTAGCGAAGCCGGTTACAGCCCGGCACGGGCGGCGCTGTTGAGCCAACTCACTGGCTGTATGGTGACGGGCAGGGAGGATGCTAACGCGCCGCTGGTGCGTGATGCGATCTGTCTGCTACGCAAAAGTTACCGCTTTGACGCCCAATCAGGTATTGGTCAGCTGGCGGCAGCGGTCAATCAGGGCGATGCCGTTGCGGTTGAGCGCGTGTTTGGGGCAGGTTTTAGCGATATCTCGCGCCAGTCATTGAACGATGCGGAGGCGTATCAGGCGATGCTGACACAGGTGGCAGAGGGATACCGACCTTACCTGCACCAGGTTGCCGCACGAGCCGACCCGGCCACGATTATTCATGCCTTTGGTCGTTACCAACTGCTGTGTGCGTTACGTGAAGGCCCTTTTGGCGTGCAGGGGCTGAATCAACGTATTGAACAAAAACTGATTCAGTTGCAACTTATCCGTCGTCCGACCGGTGGCAGCCGCTGGTATCAGGGCCGACCGGTGATGGTGACGCGTAACGACAGCGCTCTGGGGCTGTTTAATGGTGACATTGGGATTACCTTATTAGACGAGGAAGGGCTGCTGAAAGTCTTTTTCCCATTACCGGATGGCACCATCAAAGCCGTGCAGCCCAGCCGCTTACCGGCACATGACACGGCTTGGGTGATGACAGTGCATAAATCTCAGGGTTCGGAGTTTGATCATACCGCGCTGGTCATTCCGGCGCAGTTTTTACCCGTGCTGACCCGTGAACTGATTTATACCGCTATTACGCGTGCGCGCCATCAACTGACGTTGTATAGCGATGAAGGGGTGTTTCGTCGTGCGGTGCAGCTACGTACGCAGCGCAGAAGCGGGTTGCTGGAGAGATTGTAGCGGCACGATTTATCGCGCGGGTTTTTATCGACATCGCGCACGACATTACGCGATGAATCGCGCCGCTACGGCTGAGGGGATTAGCCTTCTTGTCCCCAGGTTAACGCAAATCCGCCATCAGCACCTTTGAACGGCGCTGATAGTTGTACATCTTCTTCTTACTTTCCGGCAGCGACTCGATATCCACCGGCGTAAAGCCACGTTCCTGGAACCAGTGAATGCTGCGGGTCGTCAGCACGAACAGTTTCTTCAGTCCCATCTGCCGGGCCTGCAATGCCACACGTTGCAGCAGTGCTTCGCCACGTGACGAACTGCGATAATCCGGGTGGACCGCCACGCAAGCCATCTCGCCAATCTGCTCATCCGGGAATGGGTAAAGCGCCGCGCAGGCAATGGTCAGGTTATCGCGTTCAATAATGGTGAACTTGTCGATCTCCATTTCCAACTGCTCGCGTGAGCGACGTACCAGAATCCCTTGCTGCTCCAGCGGGCGGATTAGTTCCAGAATACCGCCGAGATCATTGATGGTGGCACGGCGAATCTGCTCGGCGGATTCCATCACAATCTGCGTACCGATACCGTCACGGGAGAACAACTCCTGCAATAGCGCGCCATCTTCCTGATAGCTGATTAAATGGCTGCGACGCACGCCACTGCGGCAGGCTTTGACTGCACCACGCAGAAAACGCACCGTGCCAGAAAGGAAGTCACCTTCGCTTTCCATTTCGTCAATACGCACTTGGGCGTCGTTCGGGAACAGCTCGGAAATGATATCGCCGTCGCGGTTAGTCACGCCCTGCTCGGAACAGAAGCCAATCATTTTTTCTGCTTTCAGTTTGATCGCCAACTGGGTGGCAACTTCTTCCGAAGTCAGGTTAAAACTTTCACCGGTAACGGAAACGGCAACCGGGCCAAGCAACACAATCGCCCCGTTATCCAGCTGACGATGGATTGCCTCTTCATCGATACGACGAATACGTCCGCTGTGGCAGTAATCCACCCCATCATCCACGCCAAGAGGCTGGGCGATGATGAAGTTGCCGCTGACCACATTAATATGCGCGCCCTGCAATGGGGTGTTGTTCAGGCTCATCGACAAACGCGCGGTGATATCCAGTTGTAAGCGACCCGCCGCTTGTTTCACCAGCTCCAGCGACTGTGCATCAGTAACGCGCGTATGTTTGTGATACGTCGGCTCCAACTGCTGCTGCGCCATACTGGCATCAATCTGTGGACGTGCGCCGTATACCACCACCAGACGGATACCGAGGCTATGCAGCAGGCCTATATCGTTAACGATGCTGGAGAAGTTCTCATGCTCGATGGCCTCGCCACCCAGCATAATGACAAAGGTCTTGCCACGGTGGGCATTTATATAGGGAACGGTATGGCGAAAACCCTGAACCAGTTCAGTACTACGCTCCTTCACGGCAAACCCTCTGTGAATGATTATTCGAAATTTTTGTATTTTTATGCTTTATTGCGCCGTAATGCAAGCGGTGAACCTGACGTTACTTTACGAATTTTCTGATGCAACCTGTGCTAACAGCCTGCATTATCTGGTTTTTCCGAAGTGAGAAGGCACCAGGGACTGGATAAAGTTTTCATCTTCTTTTACTCAACTGGCGATATTTTAGACATTACACAGTAACTGGAGAGGCATGTTTGACGTAAATCCTTTTTTTTCACGCCGACGATTGTTACAGGGGGCTGGCGCTTTATGGTTGCTGAGCGTGACGCGCAGCGGGCTGGCGGCCAGTCAGCATATTGTTGCCGTGCGTATCTGGCCTTCGTCGACTTACTCGCGCGTTACGCTGGAATCTAACGTTCCCTTGCACTACAAACAGTTCACTCTCAGCAATCCCGACCGCCTGGTTATCGACATCAACAATCTGCATATCAATCCGGTGCTAAAAGGTGTCGATAAACTGGTGCGGGTTGATGATCCCTATATCAAAACCGCACGCGTGGGGCAGTTCGATCCCAATACGGTGCGTATTGTGCTGGAACTGAAGCGCAGCGTAGCGCCTCGCAGCTTCACCCTCGATCCGGTCGCAGGCATTAAGCACCGGCTGGTAGTCGATCTCTATCCCAGCCAGCGGGCGCCGGAAGAGGATCCCTTACTGGCGTTACTCCAGGATTACAACCAGGGCGATCTGGATCGCGATCAACCTGCGCAGGCACCACTACCGGGCAAAGCCGGGCGTGATCGTCCAATTATTATCATGATCGATCCGGGGCATGGTGGGGAGGATCCCGGTGCGCATGGTAAATATAAAACCCGTGAAAAAGATATTGTGTTGAAGATGGGACGCTATCTGAAGGCGCTGATCGACAAACAACCAAATATGAAAGCCTATATGACGCGCAACGAAGATGTGTTTATTCCACTGCGCGTGCGGGTGGCAAAAGCACGTAAGCAGCGTGCGGATTTGTTTGTGTCGATTCATGCGGATGCCTTTACCAGCCGGGCGGCGCGCGGTTCTTCGGTGTTTGCGCTTTCGACCAGCGGTGCAACCTCCGCTGCGGCACGTTTTCTGGCGCAAACCCAGAATGAATCGGACCTGATTGGTGGCGTCAGCATGAGCGGTGATCGCTATCTCGATCACACCATGTTCGATATGGTGCAACGTCAGACCATTCACGACAGTCTGAAGTTCGGTAAAGAGGTGCTGTCGCGGATGGGGCACATCAATCATCTGCATAAACGTACGGTTGATCAGGCTGGATTTGCGGTGCTAAAAGCGCCGGATATCCCGTCGATTCTGGTGGAGACGGCGTTTATCAGTAATGTGGAAGAAGAGAGGAAGCTGCGCACGGCGCGTTACCAGCACCAGGTGGCGGAAGCCATTTTGCATGGCATCAAAGCGTATTTTGAGCAAGGCGCGGTGCTGGCGCATCGCTGATGATCGCGGCAAGGAAGCCGCCATTTTCCAGACGACAAAAACAAAAAAACACCCGTTAAGGTGCTGATTTGTATTGGTTGCGGGGGCCGGATTTGAACCGACGACCTTCGGGTTATGAGCCCGACGAGCTACCAGGCTGCTCCACCCCGCGTCCGTCTGCCGCTGTGCGACTTTTCACATTGTGTTTCTTCATTGCAGAAGAATTGGTTGCGGGGGCCGGATTTGAACCGACGACCTTCGGGTTATGAGCCCGACGAGCTACCAGGCTGCTCCACCCCGCGTCCGTCTGTCGCTGTGCGACTTTTCACATTGTGTTTCTTCATTACAGAAGAATTGGTTGCGGGGGCCGGATTTGAACCGACGACCTTCGGGTTATGAGCCCGACGAGCTACCAGGCTGCTCCACCCCGCGTCCGTGGATGCGCACTATACGCTGCGCTCGCTATGATGCAACCTCTTTTTGACAGAAAGCACAAAATTTACAGTCAGTTGGTGAACAAAACTGCTGAAAGGTTATTAAATGTACAGCTGTGGACGCTGCGTTCGGTAGTGGATTTCATTCTGTCTGCCCCTTTGCTATCGTCGCCGTGCAAACTATCGATAAAAAGAGAAGGTCATGAAAGCAAATCGTGTGAAGTATGCACTTACAGGCGCATTTCTCGCGCTGCTGGCGGGTTGTAGCTCCAAACCTACGGATCGGGGTCAGCAATATATTGATGGCAAGCTGGATCAGCCGCTGGGTCTGGTGAACCAGCCGAATGCTAAAGGGCGTCCAGTCAATGGCCGGGATTTTGGCGATCAGGTTCGCCAGATTCAGACTGCCTCTACCGGGTTGTATGGCCGTAATACTGGTACCTACAGCGCAATTGAAAGCTGGCTGATGTCGGGCGGCGATACCCGCCAGCTGCGGCAGTTCGGCCTTAATGCTTATCAGATGGAAGGTACTGATAATTACGGCAATGTGCAGTTCACCGGTTACTATACGCCGGTCGTCGAAGCGCGCTATACCCGCCAGGGCGAGTTCCAGTACCCGATTTACCGTATGCCGCCACGCAGAAATGGACAGAAGTTACCCAGCCGCGCTTCTATCTATAGTGGTGGTCTCGACGACCGTTACATCATCGCTTACAGCAACTCGCTGATCGACAACTTTATGATGGATGTGCAGGGCAGTGGCTATGTGGACTTTGGCGATGGTCGTCCATTGCGCTTCTTCGGCTACGGCGGTAAAAATGGCTGGGCTTATCACAGCATCGGTAAAGAATTGATCGATCGTGGTGAAGTGAAGCGGGAAGATATGTCGATGCAGGCGATTCGCCAATGGGCGCAGGAGCATTCACCGGCTGAGGTACGAGCGCTGCTGGAAACCAACCAATCTTTCGTGTTCTTCAAACCGGAAGAGTATGTACCGGTGCGAGGTGCCAGCGCAGTGCCGCTGATTGCTAAAGCCTCAGTGGCCTCTGACCGTTCGCTGATCCCTGCCGGCACGGCACTGCTGGCGGAAGTGCCGCAGTTAAATGAGAAGGGCAAGTTTAACGGTAAATACGAAATGCGTCTGATGGTGGCGTTGGATGTCGGTGGGGCCATTAAAGGCCAGCATTTTGATA
Source organism: Pantoea sp. X-Soil-TKNS-1211 (assembly GCF_059730495.1). Taxonomy (NCBI): domain Bacteria; kingdom Pseudomonadati; phylum Pseudomonadota; class Gammaproteobacteria; order Enterobacterales; family Erwiniaceae; genus Pantoea; species Pantoea sp. X-Soil-TKNS-1211. The sequence continues at coordinate 3,486,452 of NZ_AP035953.1, read as the reverse complement.
TCTATCAGGGCGTCGGCCCGGATGCCGCCCATCTGGCCGGTTTCTACAATCATTATGGCCGTGTCTGGGTGTTGAAAGCCGCACCGGGAGCCGGACAACAGCTGTTCAGCAACACCCAAAGTGGTGATAATGGTTCGTTGTTATTAGGTTCTAATTAATTTTTCTCTGCGGGCTGAGCGGCCCGCACGATCAAAAGGTTTGTTATGACAGTGGTTAGCGACGCCTGGCGGCAACGTTTTGGCGGCACGGCGCGTTTGTATGGGCAGGACGCGTTACAGCGTTTTGCTGACGCGCATTTTTGCGTGATTGGTATTGGCGGTGTGGGTTCCTGGGCGGCGGAAGCGCTGGCGCGTACCGGTATCGGCAAAATCACCCTGATCGATATGGACGATGTCTGTATCACCAATACTAACCGGCAGATTCATGCATTGCAGGGGAAAGTAGGCCAGGCAAAAACCGAGGTGATGGCGGAGCGCATTCGCGCGATTAACCCGGAATGCGAGGTGATCTGCATCGATGATTTTATCACCCCAGACAATACCGCTGAACTGCTGCCGGTTGGCTTCGATTATGTGATCGATGCGATCGATAGCGTACGACCCAAAGCTGCGCTGATTGCCTGGTGTCGACGCAACAAGATTCCGTTGATCACCACTGGCGGTGCTGGTGGACAGATTGATCCGACGCAGATCCAGGTCAGCGATCTGGCGAAGACCATCCAGGATCCGCTGGCAGCGAAATTACGTGAGCGTTTGAAGAACGATTTCGGCGTGAAGAAAAACAGCAAAGGCAAGCTGGGCATCGATTGCGTCTTTTCTACTGAGGCGCTGGTCTATCCGCAGCCGGACGGCAGCGTGTGTGCGTCACGTAGCACTGCCGAAGGTCCGAAGCGTATGGACTGCGCGGCAGGTTTTGGTGCCGCCACTATGGTGACCGCTACCTTTGGTTTTATCGCGGTTTCGCACGCGCTGAAGAAATTCCTCGCGCGCGTAGCACGCCAGAATTAAGCGTGCTGGCGTGCAGCACGCTGTACCGCGTCGGCCAGCGCCTGCAAACCGCTGCTGCGTGAGGCACTAAGCTGCGCACGCAGACCAAGCGTATCAAACAGCGCCAGTGGATCCTGTTGCAACAGGGTGGCTGGCGTTTTCCCTTCCACTGCGGTCAACAGCACCGCCAGCAAGCCACGTACGATACGTCCTTCACTGTCGCCATAGAAATGCAGCGTACCGTTACTTTGCAGCTGACTGCTCAGCCAGACGCGGTTCTCACAGCCGCTCAGTTCAATCTCCGCCGTTTTCAGTTCCTCGGCTAAAGCTGGCAACTGACGACTCAACTGGATCAACTGACGATAGCGGTCTTCCCACTGATGAAAATGGGCGAATTTTTCCGTCAGGCTGGCCTCGGTGATCAGATCGCCAAACGGGTGCGGGGCGAGAAGGGCTGTGCTCATTGTGTTACTCACTCAGTAAATCTACGGCGCTATGCATGGCGCGCACCAGCGCATCCACGTCCTGCAAATTATTATAGGGGGCGAATGAGACGCGTAGCGTGCCACTCACACCCAGCGCATCCATCAGCGGCTGCGCGCAATGCTGGCCGGCGCGCAGCGCGATACCATGCTCTGCCAGAAGTGTCACGATATCGCTATGATGAATACCGGCGATTTCGAATGCCAGCAGACTGCTGCTGCCGCAGCGAAAACTGCGAAAACCGGGCAGGGTACTCAGCTGTTCTTCGGCGAGACTGGCCAGTTGCTGGCTCCACATCTCCATCTTTTCAGCGTTATGCTGGCTGAGCCAGCGCAGGGCGGCGCTTAAGCCAATCACCCCTGCCACGTTGGGCGTTCCCGCCTCAAAGCGCCACGGCACCGGCTGCGGGGTGAAACCGGTGAAATCCACCTGGGTCAGCATCTTGCCGCCGCCTTGCCACGGTGACATGGCTTCAAGCAATTCAGCTTTGCCATACAACACACCGATGCCCATAGGCCCGTACAGCTTATGGCCGGAGAAAGCATAAAAATCAATATCTTCGGCCTGCACATCCGGTGCGCAATGCACCACGCCCTGTGCGCCATCGACCATCACTTTGGCACCGACGGCATGCGCCAGCTGAATCGCCTGTGCCAAATCCGGGCAGCCGCCGGTGACATTTGACATCTGACCGATCGCCAGAAGACGCGTACGAGAATTCAGTAAGTTGGGCAGTTGCTGCATATCGGGCAAGCGATCCGCGCCCAGCGACCATTTTACCACTTTTGCGCCTGATGCTTGCGCCACCATCAGCCAGGGCACCAGATTGGCGTGATGCTCCGCCTCGCTCACCACAATTTCATCGCCGGGTTGCAGGCGCGTTGCCAGCCAGCTGTTTGCCACCAGATTAATGGCTTCGGTGGTGCCACGCGTCCAGATAATTTGTCGATCATCAGCAGCATTCAACCAGCGGGCCACCAGGCCGCGCGCCTGTTCATATTGTTCTGTCAGGGCGCGAGCGGCGGCGAACTGGCTGCGATGAACCGTTCCGGCACTCAGGGAGTAGAACTGTTGCGTGGCCTCAATCACCGCCAGCGGTTTCAGGGTGGTGGCGGCACTGTCGAGATAGACACCGGCATCGGTCAGCGCGGGAAACTGCTGGCGAAAAGCGGTGGGCGTAAAAATGGTCATATCCGGCCTGTTGTGATGAGTTTTTAGGACCAGACTGAAAGTCGGTCTGATACCTGGCAAAGCTGGGAAAGCGCGTTATGCTAATTATTGCAAGGTTTAAACCAAAACCCGCATTATAAATCGACCTTTATCAGTCGATTCTGCTTTTTCAGCTGCCTCTGGTCAGCGGTGTGCGGGTGGTTTGATGCAATCAATCTGCAAGGAGATAGAAAATGAAAAAACTCGCCGCAGTGCTGGCCGTGTGTACCATGGCCTTTACCCTGGCTGCCTGTTCCAGCAATTACGTGATGCATACCAATGATGGTCGCACCATTGTTGCTTCTGGCAAACCTAAAGTAGACGATGATACCGGTATGATCAGCTATAAAGATGCCAATGGCAACCAGCAGCAGATTAACCGCTCAGATGTCAAAGAGATGGTTGAGATGGGCCAGTAAACGACAGATAAAAAAAAGCACCGCAAATTGCGGTGCTATGTAAATCACTTTGGACAGACAGGGTAAATCTACAGGAATTAAAAGTTTGATCTGCAATCGTCAGATCAAAATGCAAACACAACATCACGACCACAAGCCAAAAGCTCTCCAAAAGTCTGCGAACTAACGCACATTTCCAGAAATCTTTTCGTTCCGGCTTAGGAAGTGCGGCAACTATAGGTATTTGCTGGAGCTTCCTCAACGGACAATTTATAATGTCTCGGATTAAAAAAACTAATACCGTATGACTTGTTATAAGTTGCAGTATTACTCTGTTGATCCGGATACGGAAAACCATGTCAAAACGCCTTCCCCCGCTGAATGCTTTACGCGTCTTTGATGCTGCGGCACGCCATTTGAGCTTTACCAAAGCTGCTGAGGAGCTGTTTGTTACCCAGGCAGCTGTCAGCCATCAGATTAAATCTCTGGAAGATTTTCTCGGTCTTAAGCTATTTCGCCGGAGGAATCGTTCGCTTTTGCTGACGGAAGAAGGGCAAAGCTACTATCTGGATATCAAGGAAATTTTCTCCGCACTGAATGACGCAACGCGTAAATTACAGGCACGCAGTGCCAAAGGCGCATTGACGGTTAGCCTGCTGCCGAGCTTCGCCATTCAATGGTTGGTGCCACGTCTCTCCAGCTTTAATACAGCTTATCCGGGCATTGATGTCCGTATCCAGGCTGTTGACCGTGATGAGGAGAAATTGGCAGATGACGTTGATGTGGCAATTTTCTATGGTCGTGGCAACTGGCCGGGCCTACGGGTGGAAAAACTCTACGCAGAATATTTGTTGCCGGTCTGCTCGCCGCTGCTGCTGACGGGCGACCATCCGTTGAAGTCTCCGGCTGATCTGGCACACTTCACGCTGCTGCATGATGCCTCGCGCCGTGACTGGCAATCCTATATCCGTCAACTAGGCTTGCAGCACATTAACGTGCAGCAGGGACCGATTTTCAGCCACAGTGCGATGGTTTTACAGGCGGCGATTCACGGCCAGGGTGTAGCGCTGGCAAATAATGTGATGGCGCAGAGCGAAATTGAAGCTGGCCGTCTGGTCTGTCCTTTTAATGACGTATTGGTCAGTAAAAATGCTTTTTATCTGGTTTGTCATGACAGTCAGGCAGAACTGGGTAAAATAGCCGCCTTTCGACAGTGGATCCTGGCCAAAGCCGCAACCGAACAAGAGAAATTTCGTTTTCGCTACGATCACTAACGCGTTGATTGTTGCACAGTGACGTGCGTATTCACTCTGAGGATTGTTAGATGTCCAGTCGTGCCATGTTTATTTTTGCAGCCATCAGCGGCTTCACGCTGGTGGCTTTTGGTGCTTTTGGTGCCCATGTACTGAGCAAATCCCTCGGCCCGGCCGAGATGGCGTGGATACATACCGGCCTGGAGTATCAGGCGTATCATACGCTGGCGATTATTGGCCTCGCATCGGCCATGTTGCGTCGTGCCAATATATGGTTTTACTGGAGTAGCGCCATGCTGGCGTTGGGAACCGTATTGTTCAGCGGCAGCCTCTATTGCCTGGCGCTGTCGCACCTGAAGTTTTGGGTATTTGTAACGCCAGTCGGTGGCCTTTGCTTCCTGATTGGCTGGTTTTTGATGTTGATTGGCGCACTGCGTCTGAAACGAAAGGCAGAACGCCATGAATAAAGTTTTACTCTATTGCCGCCCAGGCTTTGAGAAAGAGTGTGCGGCGGAGATCAGTGCGAAAGCCGCCGAGCGTGAAATCTATGGATTCCCGCGGGTGAAAGACGATGCTGGTTATGTGTTGTTTGAATGCTACCAACAGGAAGATGCGGAGAAACTGATCAGCCAACTGCCGTTTGCTGAACTGATTTTTGCCCGCCAGATGTTGGTGGTAGGTGAATTGCTGCGTGACTTGCCGCCTGAAGACCGTATTTCGCCGATCGTCGGAATGTTGACGGGGGTCGTCGAGAAAGGCGGTGAATTGCGTGTTGAAGTGCCGGACACCAACGAAGCCAAAGAGCTGACCAAATTTTGCCGCAAGTTTACTGTGCCGCTGCGTGCCAGCCTGCGTGAAAATAAAATTCTGCTGAACTACGAAAGCCCGAAGCGTCCGGTGGTGCATGTGTTCTTTATTGCGCCCGGCACCTGCTATGTTGGCTACTCGCTGCCGCAGAATAACTCACCGTTTTATATGGGCATCCCGCGTTTGAAATTCCCTTCAGACGCACCGAGCCGTTCCACCCTGAAACTGGAAGAGGCATTTCATGTCTTTATCCCGGCTGATGAATGGGATGAGCGTCTGGGAAGCGGAATGTGGGCGGTGGATCTGGGCGCTTGTCCCGGCGGCTGGACCTATCAGCTGGTGAAACGCAGCATGATGGTTTACGCGGTCGATAACGGTCCAATGGCACCAAGCCTGATGGATACCGGACAGGTTACGCACTGCCGTGAAGATGGCTTCCGTTTCCGTCCACCACGTAACAACATCAGCTGGCTGGTGTGCGATATGGTGGAAAAACCGGTGCGCGTTGCCAGTCTGATGAGCGAGTGGCTGGTCAATGGCTGGTGTCGCGAAGCAATCTTCAACCTCAAGTTGCCGATGAAAAAGCGTTATGAAGAGGTGACGCAAAATCTGGCGATGATCGATGCCACCTTGAAAGAGCAAGGTATCAATGCCCAGATTCAGGCGCGTCAGCTGTACCACGATCGTGAAGAAGTGACGGTGCACGTGCGCCGTATCTGGGCCGCCGTGGGTGGACGTCGCGACGAACGCTAATCCTCCGTCATACTTTGCGCTGCAGGTGCGTTGGCTGCGTTCACTCATCCCAGTCACTTACTGATGTAAGCTCCTGGGGATTCGCGAACTTGCCGCCTTCCTGCAGCACAAATTATTTTGGCGGATTAAAGCTCAATGCTACGGGTTATACCGCAGCGTATTCAGATTGCCTTGCAACACCAGGTCTCGCTTTAGTGTCGAGACCTGGCGGCAAATCTCCGCCATATCACGTTGTGATTGCAATTTTCCCTGCCACTTCGACGGCACCTGATCCCACTGTTGGTAAATGGCTTCCAGAGAGCCAAATTGTCCAATCAGTTCTCGAGCGCTTTTCGGACCGATGCCCGCCACGCCTGGAATCTTGCTACTGCTGATACCGCACAATCCCCAGTAATCCGCGAGTTGCACAGGTGTCACCCCGAACTCCTGTTCGATAAACGGGACGTCCAGCCAACGTTTCTGGAAGTAATCGCGAATCCTGATGTTCGGTGCCAGCAGTTGACAATAGCCTTTGTCGGTCGAGACGATGGTCGCCTGATGTCCGGCATCTGCCATTTTGACCGCTAACGTCGCGGCCAGATCATCGGCTTCGTCCTGATCGGCAATCCAGCAGCTGAAACCTGCGGCCTGAAATGCCTGCTGTATCGCGGGCATTTCCCGCTGTAAATCATCCGGCATCGGTGGACGACCGGCTTTGTAGTCCGGCAGCAACGCATGACGCCAGCCTGGCTGGCGTGTGGCGCTGTCAAACACCGCTACCACGTGTGTTGGCCGGGTATGCCCCAGTAACTGATGCAGCGCCGCCACACAGGCATCGCGGCATGGTGATCCCTGAACGGCATGCAAACGACGGATCAGGTTCAGGGCATCAACAATAAGGAGATGAAAAGACATGATGATAGCGGCAGCCCGCAGGCTGCCTTCCTGAGTTATTTGATGATTTCGTAGCAGGGGATGTAGGCGGTGCCCGGCAGTTTCATGCGGTGCTGGGCGACGAAGCCCTGCAGCAGTTCATCCATGCGGTGCATAATGTCCGGATCGCCATGCAGTTTGTACGGCCCCTTTTCACGGATTTCGCGGATACCGACTTCTTTTACGTTACCGGCGACTATGCCTGAGAAAGCACGGCGCAAATCCGCCGCCAGTTTTTCTGCGGGCTGGTTGGTGTACAGATTCAGGTTAGCCATGTTTTCGTGGGTGGGCAGGAACGGCAGTTGCAGGTCCGGCACGATACGAATTGACCAGTTAAAGCTATAAGCATCGCCGGTTTCACGACGATACTCTTTCACCTGCGGCATGGCTTTCTTCATCAGGCGCGCCACTTCGGCGGCATCATCAATAATGATTTTGTAATGTTTGCGCGCACTTTCACCCAGCGTACTGACAATAAAATCATCCAGCACGCGGAAGTAATCGGCGCTTTCCTGCGGACCAGTCAGAATCAGCGGCAATACCTGATCGCTGTTGTGCGGATTCATTAAAATACCGAGCAGATACAGCAATTCTTCTGCGGTGCCGACGCCGCCGGGGAAGATCACGATGCCATGCGCAATACGTACAAAGGCTTCCAGACGTTTTTCGATATCCGGCATGATGATCAATTCGTTGACCAGTGGATTCGGTGGCTCAGCGGCAATGATCGAGGGTTCAGTCAGGCCGATAAAACGGCTGTCGCGATAACGTTGTTGTGCATGACCGACTGCCGCACCTTTCATCGGCGCTTCCATCACCCCAGGACCACAACCGGTGCAGATATTGAGTTCGCGCAGGCCAAGCTGCGTGCCCACGTTACGACAGTACTGATATTCCACCGCGTTAATCGAGTGACCGCCCCAGCACACCACGGTATTGGGGTATTCGCCTACGTGTAGCGCACGGGCGTTACGCAGGATGGAAAAGACCAGGTTGGTGATATGTGCTGAGTCCTCGGCATCCAGATTCTGAAAGCGTTCGGCAGCGGAAAGCTGGCCGTTAACAAACAGGATGTCGCGCAGCACGGCAAACAGGTTAGCCTGCAATGAGCGGATAATCCGACCATCAACAAAGGCTTCTTCCGGCGGGTTGATCAGTTCGAGTTTAACGCCACGTTCTCGACGCAACACGTTGATGTCAAAGCTTTCAAAGCGGGAAAGCAGTTCATGACTACTGTCGGTCTGGCTACCTGAATTGAGCACCGCGAGTGAACAGTTGCGAAACAGTTGGTACAGGTCGCTGCTGGCGGTGCGTTTCAGCATATCGACTTCCAACTGGGAGAGCAGATCCATCGAGCCAAGAGGGCTAATATGAGTAATCAAGAGAACTCCTTTACACGCAGCGCGTGACTGATGACGCTGTGCTTAACTTCCTGAGCACAGCGACGAATATCCCTGGTCGCGCACGGTTGGCCGCCCGCGCCTTTGACAGAGTAGCCTTGTCTGCGGTGAATGCTCAAGTGGAACCGCGCATCCATGCCGCGGCCTGCGAGGTGTCTCGCAATCTGTTACTGACGTACCAGACGGGAAAATCCCGGAGAGAAGGGCACGTTGCTACGCCACGGGTTGATATCCAATCCACCACGACGCGTGTAACGAGCATAGACCGTCAAGGCTTCCGGTTGGCAAAAGCGTTGAATATCATTGAAAATGCGTTCAACACACTGTTCATGAAACTCATTGTGCTGACGGAAAGAGACCAGATAACGCAGCAGTGCTTCACGATCGATGCGCGGGCCTTTGTAACGAATCATCACTGAACCCCAGTCAGGTTGATGGGTGATGAGACAGTTAGATTTCAGAACATGGCTGACCAGCGTTTCTTCAATAATGTCGTGACCGGCGGCCTGCGCCAGGTGGTCGGCATTAAACGCATAGTCGTGAATCTCAATATCCTGTTCATCGATCAGCTCACCCGTGAAATGACCGATCGGCTGGCCTTCGATTTCGCTGAGGCGAAACAGCGCCACGCTGACTTCACCTTCCGCACAGGCGCTGAGATCGCGTTCCAGCGTCTGGCGCACTTCACCCCAGTCGGCGAAAACTGTCTGATTAAAGCTGTTAAGATAGAGCTTGAAGCTCTTTGACTCGATAAGATTACGGCTCGCGGCGTTCAGCACCACCTCGCCCACCGCCACCTGCGGCACGCCTTTGCTGTTCAGCCACGAGAGTTCGTACAGTGTCCAGATATCGGCACCGTGAAAGGGCAGATTATCGGGAAACAGCCCCAAGGGTTCGCGATTGAGACTGCGCGGTACGGCCTGTAGCAGCGAGTTGTCGTAATGGTCGACATACGCCGTGGGTTTACCCAAGGTCAGGCCACTTAATACCTGATCCTGTTGTTCAGTAGACATAACGGTTACCACTAAAATCCATCAAAGTGGCTAAGTGTAACCTATCAGAAGCGAGAAGATGAATGATGCAGCAAACCGTGGATGCCCTGCGCGATTTTACCGCCCGTTATTGTGATGAGTGGCAGCAGCGCACCGGACACTTACCCGCAAGCAGTGATCTGTTTGGCGTTCCCTCTCCCTGTATCCAGACCACGCTGGATGATCGCGTGCTGTGGCGACCGCAGCCGTTTACCTTACCCGCCACGCTGGCTGCCGTTGAGCGCGCATTGGAGCTGGAGCTTCAGCCGGATATCACTGCGTTTTACACCACCCAGTTTGCCGGTGATATGACCGCCCGTTTTCAGCATTTGGACATCACTTTGCTACAGGTCTGGAGTGAAGATGACTTCATGCGTTTACAGGAGAATTTGATTGGCCATCTGGTCATGAAGCGCCGTCTGAAACAAAGCCCAACCTTATTTATCGCTACCACCGATTCTGAGCAGGATGTCATCTCCCTGTGTAATCTTACGGGTGAAGTGATTCTTGAGCATCCTGGTAGCAAAAAGCGCGAAGTATTATCCCCAGAAATTAAGATATTTCTTAATAACTTACAACCGGTTAGCGAGTAGATTGCAGACTTTGGCTCGTCTTTGTGTAAGAGATCTCTCACATGATGTGTGAGAGATCGGCAAATTGTACTGAAGAATTTGAGAAGTCTGGCTTGTAAAAATATTGTGAATCATGAGTTTATGGCAACAGTCCGAAAATTATTCGATAACTGACTGATGTAACGGCTTTTAGTATCTTGTTTACGCGATAGTTTCTGCCAGAATAGTCACCACTGGCAGGAAGCCACGGATTAAGTGATGTTCAGGAGAATATCAGCCAAGGGCTGGAGCGTAACGGAGTTTACGGCACAAGGAAGGCTTCAGGATGAAGCAGGACACTCAGGAGTGAGTCAGGGACACCTCCAGGACGGAGAATGAGAGCCACGCAGGATGTGGCGGGCCAGGATGCTAAGGATCAATGTCAGGATGACAAGCGAAGGAAAGCACAGGAAAAGTTGTCACGGATGAGCAGGGAGCACAGCGGTGGCGGGATTGCTGCAAACGAACCGGGAGCACTGTAGTCACAGTGCTCCCCTTTTTTTATGCGTTTTTTGAGCATCGCCCGACAAGTGATATGCTTGCCGCCCGATTTTTCTCTGGAGGTGGCGCATGTCGTCGCAACAACTTATTTTGCAGCGGCTACAGCAGGTCGAAGCGGTGATGCGCGAACACGACCACTGGCAGACGCAATCCCCTGATGTGGCAGCGTTTGCCAGCACCCAACCCTTTTGCCTTGATACGCTGGCTCCCCTTGAGTGGTTACAGTGGGTATTGATCCCGCGTATGCAGGCGTTGATTGCCGCTGATGCACCATTGCCGCAAAACTTCGCCGTCGCGCATTATTATGAAATGGCGCTTCCTCCCGGCACACCGGGCCACCCCATGTTGCTGCTGACGTTACGCCAGCTTGATGCCTTATTTTCGGAACCTGCCGCCTGATGCTGGACATTATTTACCAGGACGAATGGCTGGTCGCAGTCAATAAACCTGCGGGCTGGCTGGTGCACCGTAGCTGGCTCGATCGCAAAGAAAAAGTGGTGGTGATGCAAACGGTGCGTGATCAGATAGGTCAGCACGTTTTTACCGCACACCGACTGGATCGCCCGACCTCAGGCGTTTTGCTGATGGGCCTGTCGAGTGAGGTTGGTCGTCTGCTGGCACAACAGTTCGAGCAACATCAAATCCGCAAAACCTACCATGCGGTGTTACGTGGCTGGCTGATGGAGAGCGGCACGCTGGATTATCCGTTGGTCGAAGAGCTCGATAAGATCGCCGATAAATTCGCTACCGAACCGCGCGGGCCGCAACCGGCCGTCACCGAATTTCAGATGCTGGCACACGCCGAGATGCCAGTGCCAATTGGTCGTTATGCCACCGCGCGTTACAGCCTGGTGGAGATGCAGCCGCGTACCGGTCGCAAACATCAGCTGCGCCGCCATATGGCGCATCTGCGCCATCCGATCATTGGTGATACCACGCACGGTGATCTGCGCCAGAACCGTGGCGCAGCGGCAAATTTTGGCCTTGATCGTTTGATGCTGCATGCCAGCGCGCTGAGCCTGGATCATCCAGTGACCGGGGAACCGTTGGTGATTCGCGCCGGGCTGGACTCTGTTTGGCAGCAGATGCTGCACCAGTTTGGCTGGCAGGATCAGATCCCTGATGTTCCCAGGGTTGAGTTTGCCGATGAGGCAGTCCAGGATAAGCCAACAGAATAAGGAGCGGCTTGATGGCAAAGATTGGTGTTTTTGTAGGTACAGTTTACGGCAATGCGTTGCTGGTAGCGGAAGAGGCGGAGCCGGTGTTGCAGGCGCAGGGCCATGAGGTGAAGGTATTTGAGGACCCATCGCTGGCGCAGTGGCAGGACTATCAGCAGGATGTGGTGCTGATTATTACCTCCACCACCGGACAGGGCGATTTTCCCGATAGTATCGCCGGGCTATACCACGCGGTGAAAGATCAACTCGGTTATCAACCTGACTTGCGTTACGGCGTGATTGCGCTGGGCGACAGCAGCTACGATAACTTCTGCGGTGCGGGTAAGACCTTTGATGCGCTGTTGCAGGAGCAGAGTGCCAAACGCGTCGGTGATCTGTTAACGGTGGATGCGACGGAAGATCCGGAACCGGAATCCGTGACCACACCCTGGGTGGAAAATTGGGGTAAGTTGTTGTAATTCCGTCACGGCGCGATTTATCGCGCCGCGACGTATCAGGGGATCAGGTCACTGGCGCCGGATTAAACACCGCCAGCTGATTGCGAATGCCCCAGCGATCTGACCATGTCTGCTTGCGTGCGCTGGCAATATCCAGAATCAGTTCAAACAACCGCCAGCCTACCTGCTCGATACTCTCCTCGCCGGTGGCGATGGTGCCCGCATTGATATCCATCAAATCATGCCAACGTTCAGCCAGTGCGCTGCGCGTCGCCATCTTGATCACCGGAATTGCCGCCAGACCATATGGCGTACCGCGACCGGTGGTAAATACCTGCAACGTAATGCCGGATGCCATCTGCTGAGTACCGCAGACAAAATCGCTGGCGGGCGTCGCCGCATAGATCAAACCGCGTTTGGTGGGCCGCTGTCCCGGTGACAACACCTCAACGATCGGGCTGCGACCCGATTTGGCAATTGATCCCAGCGCTTTTTCCACCACATTTGCCAGGCCGCCTTTCTTGTTGCCGGGCGAGGGGTTAGCGCTACGGTCGGTTTGCCCGAGGCTGAGGTAGTCGTCATACCACGCCATCTCCTCCAGCAGGCGTTTGCCGGTCGCCTCATTGACCACGCGCGGCGTCAGCAGATGGATAGCATCACGCACTTCGGTCACTTCGGAAAACATCACTGTCGCGCCGCAACGTACCAACAGATCAGAAGCAAAGCCCACAGCCGGGTTAGCGGTGACGCCGGAAAACGCATCGCTACCACCACATTGCATACCGATGACCAGCTCAGAAGCCGGGCAGGTTTCACGCTTACGTTGATTCAGCCGCTTCAGATGGCGTTCGGCGACCTGCAAAATCTCATCCACCATCGCACCGAAGCCGACCAGACGTTCATCCTGCAAACGCACAATGTCGTTATCATCCAGCGAGATGGCCTGCACATCGGGCGTGCCGGTCAGCAGGCGCTCGGGCTGCAATTTCTCACAACCGAGGCTAACCACCATCACTTCGCCGCCAAAATTGGGGTTCAGCGCGAGGTTATGAATGGTACGAATCGGTACTACCGCCGCAGGGGCGTTGATCGCCACGCCACAACCATAAAGATGATTGAGTGCTACTACACCATCCACATTGGGATAACGAGGCAACAGATCCCGTTCGATAATTTTCACCACATAATCCACTACACCTGCGACACAATGCACGCTGGTGGTGATACCGAGTAGATTACGGGTTCCTACACTGCCATCGGCATTGCGGTAACCTTCGAAGGTATAACCCTCAAGTGGTGGTAAATCAGGTGGGACATTATTCGCCAGCGGCAGGCTGGCGAGGGGGGGCGCTTCGGGCAGCGCCACCAGTGACTCTTCAATCCAGCTGCCCTGGGCAATGGGACGCAGTGCGTAGCCGATGACCTCACCGTAGCGCACAATCGCACCCTGCAAGGGAATATCAACCAGCGCGACTTTATGGCCTTGCGGCACATGCTCAGTCAACTGCAGCCCATCGTCAAAGCGGGTGCCCGCAGGCAGCCCCTGGTTATTCACCACGATGGCGACGTTATCGCTATCGTGAACTTTAATATAAAGCGGTTTCTCGCTTAGAGGTCGGTTCATTGCTCACCTTCCATTCTGCCGCGCTGTACATGGCAACGCGGTGTCATTGATTGCTTCCGTCACGCCATCTTTTTTTTGCCAGCCTTAGTATATGCAGGGGTATTCCCCAATACATTGTGCAACTGACTGGCTTTCAGCAATTTTATTGCGTCAGTTTGGTACGTTTAACCAAACGCAAGTGAAGGGACTCACAAAGCGGTAGAAAGCTGTACGTTAATTGACCATTGTTGGGGCGATTTTGATGGTTCCGTGAGCCATGCCGCAGCGTTATGTGCAAACGCCATAAAATGCCTATCCTGGTGATGAAATCATCGGGCTTTCTTCCAGTGTTTCGCTCCCCGCCTGTTCTTATACTGGCTCTCGTTATCCAACGTTAGGTTATTCGTCACGACGCATCATCGTATTGCCAATATAAAAATCGCCGTGTTTAACCGAACATCATTCTGATACCCAACGCGATGTGTATGCAGTCAGAGTGAATGTAGCTACCGCTATATTTCAGGAGTGCATCATGAATAGTTTTAGCCAGACAGCGGAAGCGGTGCAAAAGCGCACCAACGCCCGTTACTGGATTGTGGTGATGTTATTTATCGTCACCTCTTTCAACTACGGGGACCGCGCAACGATTTCGATTGCCGGTTCTGCCATGTCCAAGGATATCGGCCTTGATTCGGTCGGTTTAGGATATATTTTCTCAGCATTCTCATGGGCTTATGTTATCGGACAAATCCCTGGCGGCTGGTTGCTCGACCGTTTCGGATCGAAACGTGTCTACTTCTGGAGCATCTTCACCTGGTCGCTGTTTACCTTCCTGCAAGGATTCGTCGATCTGTTCAGCGGCTTCGGCATTGTGGCTTCGTTGTTTATGTTGCGCTTCCTCGTGGGGCTGGCTGAAGCACCGTCGTTCCCCGGTAACAGCCGTATCGTTGCAGCCTGGTTCCCGGCACAGGAACGTGGTACGGCAGTCGCTATCTTCAACTCCGCTCAATACTTCGCCACGGTAATTTTCGCGCCGATTATGGGCTGGTTGACCTCAGAAGTGGGCTGGGCGCATGTGTTCTGGTTTATGGGCGGACTGGGCATCATCATCAGTTTTATCTGGCTGAAAGTCATCCACGATCCCAATGACCATCCTGGCGTTAATAAAGCCGAGTTGGAATATATGGAGCAGGGTGGTGCGCTGATCAATATGGATGCCAAAAAGGCCGAGCATAAGGTCAGCTGGAGTGAAAAGTTCTATCAAATCAAACAACTGCTGACTTCCCGCATGATGCTGGGTATTTACCTCGGTCAATACTGCGTCAACGCCTTAACTTACTTCTTCATTACCTGGTTCCCGGTTTATCTGGTGCAGGCGCGTGGCATGTCGATTCTGAAAGCCGGGTTTATCGCTTCAGTTCCGGCGGTGTGCGGCTTCCTGGGTGGCGTATTGGGAGGGGTGATCTCCGATTACCTGATGCGTAAAACCGGATCTTTGAACATTGCGCGTAAAACGCCGATTGTGGTCGGCATGCTGATGTCCATCAGTATGGTGATGTGTAACTACACCCAAACTGAGTGGGTGGTGGTGTTCTTTATGGCGCTGGCGTTCTTTGGTAAAGGCATCGGGGCGCTGGGCTGGGCAGTGATGGCAGATACCGCGCCGAAAGAGATCAGTGGCCTGAGCGGCGGTCTGTTCAATATGTTCGGTAACTTCTCCGGCATTGTCACCCCGATCGCCATTGGCTACATCATCGCCACCACCGGTTCTTTTGAAGGGGCACTGATTTATGTCGGTATCCACGCTTTCGTCGCCGCGTTCAGCTTCCTGGTGATTGCCGGGGATATCAAACGTGTCGAATTGAAACATCGGGCATAAGGACAGAGCATGAATACGCAAAGTACCCCTGTCATCACCGATATGCAGGTGATTCCGGTTGCCGGTTACGACAGCATGTTGCTCAACATCGGCGGTGCGCACAGCGCCTGTTTTACCCGTAATATTGTGGTGCTGACTGATAGTGCCGGACATACCGGCGTCGGTGAAGCGCCAGGTGGTGAGACCATTTATCAGACGCTGGTCGAGGCGATTCCGCAAGTGAAAGGGCAGCAAGTGGCGCGCATGAACCGTCTGGTGCAGCAGGTGCACAAAGGCAATCAGTCGGCGGATTTCGACACCTTTGGCAAAGGCGCCTGGACGTTTGAACTGCGTGTCAACGCGGTGGCCGCGCTGGAAGCAGCGCTGCTGGATTTGCTTGGCCAGTGCCTGGGCGTCCCGGTGGCGGAGCTGCTCGGCCCCGGTCAGCAGCGTGATGAAGTGACTGTGCTCGGTTATCTGTTCTACATCGGCGATCGTCGTAAAACCGATCTGCCGTACCTGAGCGGCGACGCTGCCAGCCATGATTGGTATCACCTGCGCCATCAGGAGGCGTTGACACCGGACGCAGTGGTGCGTCTGGCCGAGGCGGCGCAGGATAAATACGGCTTTAAAGATTTCAAACTGAAAGGCGGTGTGTTGCCGGGTGAACAGGAAATCGCGTCGGCGGTGGCGTTGAAAAAACGTTTCCCTGACGCGCGTATCACCGTTGACCCCAACGGGGCCTGGCTGCTTGATGAAGCGATCGGCCTGTGTAAAGGCATGGGGGATGTCCTGACCTATGCGGAAGATCCCTGCGGTGCCGAGCAAGGCTACTCAGGCCGCGAGGTGATGGCGGAATTTCGTCGCGCCACTGGCCTGCCGGTAGCCACCAATATGATTGCCACCAACTGGCGCGAGATGAACCATGCGGTGATGTTGAATGCTGTCGATATCCCGCTGGCAGACCCGCATTTCTGGACACTAAGCGGCGCGGTACGCGTGGCGCAGTTGTGTGACGACTGGGGACTCACCTGGGGTTGTCATTCCAACAACCATTTCGACATTTCGCTGGCGATGTTCACCCATGTTGGTGCGGCCGTACCCGGTAAACCCACCGCGATTGATACCCACTGGATCTGGCAGGAGGGCGACCAGCGCCTGACCAAAGAACCGCTGCAAATTCGCAACGGCAAAATCGCCGTACCGGATAAACCCGGCCTTGGCATTGAGCTGGACTGGGATCGCCTGCAACAAGCCAATGCGCTGTACAAATCTCTGCCGGCGGGAGCACGTAATGATGCCACGGCGATGCAATATCTGGTTCCCGGTTGGTCGTTCGACCGTAAGCGTCCGGCCTTCGGTCGCAGCAAAGTATAAGGAGCAGGAAATGAGTCAGACACCGAAAATTACATCCATGCAGGTCATTCCGGTAGCCGGTCACGACAGCATGTTGCTCAATCTGAGCGGTGCGCATGCGCCTTTCTTCACCCGCAATATCGTCATCATTAAAGATAATGCGGGACATACCGGTGTGGGGGAGATTCCGGGCGGCGAGAAAATTCGTCAGACGCTGGAGGATGCTGCGGCGCTGGTGGTGCATAAAACCGTCGGTGAATACAAAAACATCCTTAACCTGGTGCGCAGTACCTTTGCCGATCGTGATTCCAGCGGCCGTGGCACCCAGACCTTTGACCTGCGCACCACCATCCATGTGGTCACCGGGATTGAAGCCGCACTGCTCGACCTGCTTGGCCAGCATTTGGGCGTCAATGTTGCGTCGTTGCTGGGCGATGGCCAGCAGCGCGATCGCGTGGAAATGCTCGGCTATCTGTTCTACGTCGGCGATCGTAAGAAAACTTCGCTGCTGTACCAGAACCAGGAAAACGACAAATGCGACTGGTATCGCCTGCGTCATGAAGAGGCGTTGACGCCGGATACCGTGGTACGCCTGGCAGAAGCGGCGTATGAAAAATATGGCTTCAATGATTTCAAGCTGAAAGGTGGCGTGCTGCGCGGTGGTGAAGAGGCTGAAGCGGTCACTGCACTGGCGAAGCGTTTCCCACAGGCGCGAGTTACCCTCGATCCCAACGGTGCCTGGTCGCTGAATGAGGCGATTATGCTCGGCAAACAACTGAAGGGCGTGCTGGCGTATGCCGAAGACCCGTGCGGTGCTGAGCAGGGCTATTCCGGGCGTGAAGTGATGGCGGAATTCCGTCGTGCCACCGGGCTGCCCACCGCCACCAATATGATCGCCACCGACTGGCGTCAGATGGGGCATACCCTGTCACTGCAATCGGTCGATATCCCGTTAGCCGATCCCCACTTCTGGACCATGCAAGGTTCGGTGCGTGTGGCGCAGATGTGTCACGACTTTGGCCTCACCTGGGGCTCGCACTCCAACAACCATTTCGACGTGTCGCTGGCGATGTTCACCCACGTGGCGGCGGCGGCACCGGGCGCGATCACCGCCATCGATACCCATTGGATCTGGCAGGAAGGCAACCAGCGCCTGACTAAAGAACCGTTCCAGATCAAAGGTGGCATGGTGCAGGTGCCGCAGAAACCGGGTCTGGGCGTTGAGCTGGATATGGATCAGGTGATGCAGGCCAATGCGCTGTATCAGAAACACGGCCTGGGCGCGCGCGATGACGCTCAGGCGATGCAATTCCTTGTGCCCAACTGGACCTTTGATAACAAACGTCCGTGCCTGGTGCGCTAATTTTTCCGTTACAGGAGTCAAGATAATGAGCAATACAGCCTGGCCGAATGCTTTTCGTCGCCGTTTGCTGGCAGGAGAAACCCTGATTGGCAGCTGGTGCGCGCTGGCCAATCCGATCACCACCGAAGTACTGGGCCTGGCGGGCTTTGACTGGCTGGTGCTGGATGGCGAACACGCACCTAATGACATCACCACCTTTATTCCGCAACTGATGGCGCTGAAGGGGAGCCATAGCGCACCGGTGGTACGCCCCCCCTGCAACGAACCGATCATCATCAAGCGCCTGTTGGATATCGGTTTCTATAACTTCCTGATTCCGTTCGTTGAAACCGCAGAAGAAGCCACGCGTGCGGTGGCATCAACCCGCTATCCAGGGGCCGGGATTCGCGGTGTATCGGTCTCGCACCGCAGCAACATGTACGGCACGCTGCCGGATTATAACGCCACCATCAATGACAACATCACGGTGTTGGTGCAGATCGAATCCCAGCTGGCGGTGGACAACATTGATGCCATTGCTGCCGTGGAAGGCGTAGACGGTATCTTCGTTGGACCGGGCGACCTCTCTGCTGCGCTGGGGTATCTCGGTCAGCCTGCTCATCCGGAAGTGCTGAAGGTCATTAAATACATTTTTGAACGTGCCAAAGCGGCGGGTAAACCGAGCGGTATTCTGGCTCCGGTAGAAGCCGACGCCCGCCGTTATCTGGAATGGGGAGCCAGTTTTGTTGCCGTCGGCAGCGATCTGGGTGTTTTCCGCAACGCCACTCAGGCGCTGTGCGACAAATTTAAGAAGTAACTGATCAAGGGGCAACGTAATGAAAATTGGATTTATCGGCCTGGGCATCATGGGCAAACCGATGAGTAAAAACCTGCTGAAAGCGGGATATTCGCTGGTGGTACGTGACAACAACGCGGCAAGCGAAGCCGAGCTGGTTGAGCTGGGCGCTTTGACGGCGAAAAGCGCAAAAGAAGTGGCACAACAGGTGGATGTAGTGATCACCATGGTGCCGAACTCACCGCAGGTGAAAGAAGTGTGTCTGGGTGAGAACGGCATCATTGATGGTGGGAAACCGGGCCTGATCGTGATTGACATGAGTTCAATCGCGCCGCTGGCCAGTCGCGAAGTCCACGACGCACTGGCAGTGAAAGGCATCAAAATGCTGGATGCGCCGGTCAGCGGCGGTGAGCCAAAAGCGATTGAAGGTACGCTGTCAGTGATGGTGGGTGGTGATAAAGCGGTGTTTGACCAGTGCTACGACATCATGAAAGCGATGGCAGGTTCGGTGGTGCACACCGGTGACATCGGTGCCGGCAACGTGACCAAGCTGGCGAACCAGGTGATTGTGGCGCTGAATATTGCGGCGATGTCCGAAGCGCTGTCACTGGCGACCAAAGCGGGTGTGAATCCGGAACTGGTCTATCAGGCGATTCGTGGTGGTCTGGCAGGTAGCACGGTGTTGGATGCTAAAGCGCCGATGGTGCTGGATCGCAACTTCAAACCGGGCTTCCGCATTGATCTGCACATCAAGGATCTGGCTAACGCGCTGGATACCTCACATGGCGTGGGTGCACAGTTGCCGCTGACTGCCGCGGTGATGGAGATGATGCAGGCGCTGAAGGCCGACGGTCTGGGCACCGCCGACCACAGCGCGCTAGCCTGCTATTATGAAAAATTAGCGAAAGTTGAGATTACCCGGTAGCTCGCACGTCCGGTATCGCAGGATACCGGACGGCCAGGTTGCCTTAGCAGGACGGATTTCCGTCATCAACCGCGCTCGGATTGCCTATGAAAATCGTTATCGCACCGGATTCATATAAAGAGAGTTTATCCGCCTTTGAAGTAGCTTCAGCGATAGAAGCGGGATTCCGCGACATCTTCCCTGAAGCTGACTACGTAAAAATACCGGTCGCCGATGGTGGTGAAGGCACGGTAGAAGCGATGGTGGCGGCAACGCAGGGAAGCATTGTCAGGCTGACGGTCACCGGACCGTTGGGGGAGCCTGTTGATGCGTTTTATGGTTTGTCGGGTGACACCCGCACCGCGTTTATTGAGATGGCGGCGGCCAGTGGTCTGGAACTGGTGCCAACGTCGCGTCGCGACCCGCTGATTACTACCTCCTTTGGTACAGGCGAACTGATCAAGAACGCGCTGGATCGTGGGGTTGGGCATATCATTATTGGTATTGGCGGCAGCGCCACCAATGATGGCGGTTCTGGCATGATGCAGGCGCTCGGCGCACGTTTGCTGGATCCGCAGGGCAACGAGATTGCTTACGGTGGCGGAGCCTTGCCGCAGTTGGCACGGATTGAAATCGATGGCTTAGATCAACGCATCCGACAGTGCCGTTTCGAAGTGGCCTGCGATGTGACCAATCCCCTCACGGGTGCACAAGGGGCCTCGGCGGTGTTTGGCCCGCAGAAAGGCGCAACGCCGGAGCTGGTACAACAGCTGGATCAGGCGCTGGCGCACTACGCCGATATTATTCATCGCGACCTGGATATTGATGTGCTGCATATCGCTGGCGGTGGTGCGGCAGGTGGGATGGGGGCAGCGCTGCACGCGTTTTGCCAGGCTGAATTGCGTCGCGGTATCGAGATCGTTACCGAAGCGTTGGGCCTCGCCGCACAGGTGCAGGATGCCGATCTGGTGATTACCGGTGAAGGGCGTATCGACAGCCAGACCATCAACGGCAAAGTGCCGATTGGTGTGGCGCAGGTGGCGAAACAATTTAACAAGCCGGTGATTGGCATTGCGGGCAGTCTGACGGCAGATGTGGGTGTGGTGCATGAGCACGGGCTGGATGCGGTGTTCAGCGTGTTGTTTGGCATCTGTTCGCTGGAAGAAGCGCTGGCGAATGCCGCGCGGAACGTGCGCCTGACGGCACGTAACGTAGCGGCAACGATTAAGGTTGGCAACAGCCTGTAGTGGCGCGATTTATCGCGCCGGTTTTTCCCGTATCGCGCATGGAGTTGCGTGGTACGGGGGAATTATGACTGCAACAACGTGCGGGCTTCGCGCGCGACATTGTCCATCTCGTCGCTCAGCTCCAGCAATTCAGGCTCCAGCGCGGCAATATCACTCTCCTGATGCAGGCTCTTTTCCAGTTGCCGACACAATTCTTTCAAACGCGGTACGCCGCTGTAGCTGGCGCTGCCATGCAGTTTGTGAATAATTTCACGTAAGCCGGTCACATCGTGGTTTTCCATACAAGATTCCACGTGTTGCGCCACCTCGGGCAGGAAATCCAACAGCATTTGCAACAGATCGCGAGCAAGGTCTTCCTTATGCGCCGCCTGGCGTAAAGCCAATGCCCAATCCAGTGAAGGGGCTACCGTCGGTGCGGCCAGGTGGCTTACGACGTTGCGCGGTGTATAACGCTGCAATAGCTGGCTGAGTTTGTCTTCATCAATTGGCTTCGCCAGATAATCGTTCATACCGGCATTGATCAACTGCTTACGCTCGCCATCCAGCGCATGGGCAGTGACCGCTACAATCGGCGTGGCTGCATGTAGCGGTAGGCTGCGGATAATCTCGCTGGCGCGGATACCGTCAATCTCCGGCATCTGAATATCCATCAGAATCACATCCAGCGGGCGCAGACGTGCCTGGCGAATCGCCTGTTCAGCGTTGTCACACAAAATGATGTGTTCAACCTGTTCCTCCAGCAGTGCACCGATCAGCTTCAGGTTGGCCGGATTGTCATCCACCGCCATCACCGTCAGCGGCTGGCGTGTCCCGCGCGGCAAGGCTTCGCGTTGTCGACTGTGGAAATCGAGCAGCATGGGTAGCAGGCGCGTCAGGGATACCGGTTTAGTCAGGCAACCGGCAATGCCACGTGCGCGCAATTCATCAGCATGCAACATCATTTCACTGGGTAGCGCCAGTAGCACCGAGTCGGCGCGGTTCAGCAGGTGTGCGATCATCTCATCAGGTAACGTGGGAGAGGTTTTGCTCTCCACCGGCAGTCCCATCAGCAACAGCGGGAAGTGGGTATCGCCCAACTCCTCCAGCGTGGCGGCGTGCTGTACCTGCAACGGCGTGCCACTCAGCATCTCCAGCACCGTCTTTGCCACCGCCGGGTGTGGCTCGACATAGGCCAACTGCGATGATCGCAAGTCCTCCAGTGCACGCGGCAGCGGCGGCGCATTCGGATTGAGATCCAATTGGATATGCACCCAAAAGGTCGACCCCTCGCCCTGGCGGCTGTGAAAAGCGATTTCACCCCCCATCTCATGTACCAGTTTCTGGGTGATGACCAACCCAAGCCCGGTTCCGCCGTGGCGGCGCGAAATGCTGGCATCGGCCTGACGAAAAGCCTGGAACAGCTGCGTTTGTTGTTGATCGGAGATACCAATGCCGGTGTCGTGCACCTGAATCTCCAGTGCGACGCGCATGGTGTTGATATGGCGCAGCTCAACGCGCAGGTCGATATGTCCCTGCTCGGTGAATTTGATGGCATTGCCGATCAGGTTAATCAAAATCTGTTGCAGGCGCAGCGGATCGCCAATCACGTTGTCTGGCACTTGTTTTTCCAGGCAAACGGTCATCTCTAACCCTTTCTCGTGTGCCGATGGGGCCAGCAACACCAGGGTTTCATCAAGCGTGGCACGCAGGGGGAAGGGGATCGACTCCAGCACCAGTTTGCCCGCTTCCAGCTTGGAAAAATCCAGCACGTCATTGATGATGCTTAGCAGGTTGGCGGCAGAGCGTTCGATGGTACTCATATAATCACGTTGATTGGTGCTGAGACCGGTTTTCAGCATCTGGCGGGTGAAGCCGATGACGCCGTTTAATGGCGTGCGCAGTTCATGCGACATATTGGCCAGGAACTCGGATTTGATGCGTGCCGCCTCCTGGGCGCGCTTCTTCGCCAGGTCCAGCTCGACGTTCTGGATCTCCAACTGCTCCAGCGTCTCACGCAGGTCGTAAGTCGCCTGGTCGATATTCTGCTGCATCTCTTCGTGGTAGGCGGTCAGCGACATCGCCATAGCGTTGATACCGTTCTTCAGAATGCTAAGTTCGCCCAGCATATAACCCTCGACACGGCTGTCGAGCTGACCACGACGAATGCGGTCGACGGTGGTCACCATATTACGAATCGGACCGGTGACGTCGCGCATCAGGCGATAGGCAAACAACATGGCGATACACAGACAAAACAGCAGCAGCAGGGTGGCAACAAACACCTCTTTGTACTGTTCAAGACGTACCGATTGCAGATCCAGCTCAATCGCCACATATCCTAGCGGATTGCCGTTAGGTTTCGCATCTTCCTGCGGCAGTTCATCGACGGAATAACGCTCTGCCACGATCGGAGTGCGCAGGACCATCAGGTTGCCACGGCGTTCAACCGAGACGCCATCCCCCAGGGTGGAGATATCCTCTTTCTGCACCAGGCTAAGATTCTGGTTGTTATTTGAAGTGACATAGATGTGATTGTTGTTGTCGAAAACGGTAATCGCACGGACAATATCGGAATGGCGGCGATGCAGCAGGCTGACCAGTTCGCGTATCGCATCGCGGTTGTGCCATGTCATGCCATATTCGGCGGAAACCGCCAACGGCTCGATAATGTTCGCACCCGCATCCTGGACCTGATGCTGCAATTCGTTATAGCGGTGAACCACGAAAAAAGTACTGAGCAACAGGCCAATCATCAGCGTTGGCGCCAGTATCAGAATCATCATTCGCGCCCGCAGGCTGTATTTGGTCATAGTAAGGCCTGGCGACTCCTGGCAAGTTTATCCCTGTGCAAACGGCACAACCCATTCAGAATAGAGAATTTACAACACTATGGCGCAATTTTACTCCGCAAAACAGCGGGTGACGACCAGACAGCGTATTACCGTCACCATCGAAGACCTTGATCCCTTTGGACAAGGTGTTGCGCGCCATAATGGCAAAGCGATGTTTGTCAGCGGCGCATTACCCGGTGAGCAGGCTGAGGTGTCGGTGCTGGAAGATAAACGCCAGTACGTGCGTGCTAAAGCCACGCGCATTACCAACCCCAGTGTGGAGCGGGTGACGCCGCGTTGCCCGCACTTTGGTGTCTGCGGCGGTTGCCAGCAGCAGCATGTTTCGGTGGCGTTGCAGGAACAAAGCAAAGCTAAAGCGCTGGAACGGATGCTAAGCCGTGACGCGCCTTTACCGGTACGTGTTGATGAAATCATCAGTGGTCATGCCTGGGGTTACCGTCGTCGCGCCCGTCTGGGGTTGCAGTGGCAGCCAAAACAGCAGCGTTTACAGATGGGGTTTCGCAAAGCGGCCAGTAACGATCTGGTGGAGTTAACGCAATGCCCTATTCTGGCGCCCGAACTTGAAGCGTTGTTGCTGCCGCTGCACCGCTGCCTCAGTGGTTTAAATACGGTGAAGCGTCTGGGCCATGTTGAGCTGGTGCTGGCGGATAATGGTCCGCTGATGGTATTGCGCCATCTTGATGCATTGTCCGCTGACGATCGTGCAAAACTGGAACGCTTTTCGCATGAACATGATGTGATGCTGTATCTCGCTGACGGCAGCGACGATCTGACGACCTTGCAGCCCGATGCGCCGTTTTATCGTTCATTCAACCTGCAATTGACCTTCAGCCCACAAGATTTCATTCAGGTGAATGATGGGGTAAACCAGCAGATGGTGGCGAAAGCCATTGACTGGCTTGACTTACAGCCACAGGACCGGGTGTTGGATCTGTTTTGCGGTATGGGAAACTTTACCTTACCTGTAGGAAAGTTCGTAGAAAATGCCGTTGGTGTGGAGGGCGTTGCAGCATTAGTACGGCAGGCAGCGTATAATGCAGACCTGAATAATCTGAAAAATGTCCGCTTTTTCCAGCATAACCTGGAAGAAGACGTTGCGCGCCAGGCATGGGCTGCGCAGGGATTTAATAAGGTGTTACTGGACCCGGCGCGTGCCGGGGCGGCAGGCGTGATGTCGCACATTGTTAAACTTGCGCCGGAACGCGTGGTCTATGTTTCTTGTAACCCAACAACACTTGCCCGCGACAGTCAGACATTACTGTCGGCGGGTTACCATTTGGAAAGGGTCGCGATGCTGGATATGTTCCCTCATACCAGTCATCTCGAATCCATGGTGCTGTTCAGCAAAACATAAGCGACACCTAAGTCGCTGTGGCAGGAGAGGATATGGTTGCGGTTAGAAGTGCGCATTTAAATACGGCGGGGGAATTTGCCCTCGACCAGTGGATTGCCAGTTTAGGCATTGCCAACCCGCAATCCTGTCAGCGTCTGGCTGACACCTGGCGCTACTGTGAAGCCGAAACGCACGACCATCCTGATCAGGCACAGCTGCTGTGGCGCGGTATTGAGATGGTGGAAATCCTCTCAATGCTGAGTATGGATATCGACAGTCTGCGCGCCGCGCTGATTTTCCCATTGGCAAATGCCGATGTGGTCAGCGAAGAAGAACTGGAGCAGACCGTTGGCAAAGGCATTGTCTCGTTGGTGCATGGCGTGCGCGATATGGATGCGATCCGTCAGCTGAAGGCGATCCATAACGACTCGATGGCCTCCGAGCAGGTCGATAACGTGCGCCGCATGTTGCTGGCGATGGTGGAAGATTTTCGCTGCGTGGTGATCAAACTGGCGGAGCGTATCGCTCACCTGCGTGAAATGAAAGACGCGCCGGAAGATGAGCGCGTCCTCGCCGCGAAAGAAAGCACCAATATCTATGCGCCACTGGCTAACCGCCTCGGCATCGGTCAGCTCAAATGGGAGCTGGAGGATTACTGCTTCCGCTATCTCCATCCCGATGAATACAAACGTATCGCCAAGCTGCTGCATGAGCGGCGTATCGATCGTGAACAGTACATCGATAACTTTGTCGATAACCTGCGTAAAGAGATGCAGAAAGAGGGCGTGCGTGCCGAGGTGTATGGCCGTCCGAAACACATCTACAGCATCTGGCGCAAGATGCAGAAAAAATCGCTGGCGTTTGACGAGTTATTCGACGTGCGCGCGGTACGCATCGTGGCGGAACGTTTGCAAGATTGCTATGGTGCGCTCGGTACGGTGCATACCCTGTATCGCCACCTGCCCAGCGAGTTTGATGACTACGTCGCCAACCCGAAACCCAACGGTTATCAGTCCATCCATACCGTGGTATTGGGGCCGCAGGGCAAAACGGTCGAAATCCAGATTCGTACCCGCCAGATGCATGAAGATGCCGAACTGGGCGTCGCGGCGCACTGGAAATACAAAGAGGGGCCGACCAGCAGCAGCACGCGTGGTGCTGCGGGCCATGAAGAACGTATAGCCTGGCTGCGTAAGTTGATCACCTGGCAGGAAGAGATGTCCGATTCTGGCGAGATGTTGGAAGAAGTCCGCAGCCAGGTGTTTGACGACCGCGTGTATGTCTTTACCCCGAAAGGCGATGTGGTGGACCTGCCTGCAGGTTCAACGCCGCTCGATTTCGCTTACCACATTCACAGCGATATCGGCCACCGTTGCATCGGCGCGAAAATTGGCGGACGCATCGTACCGTTCACCTACCAGTTACAGATGGGGGATCAGGTTGAGGTCATCACCCAGAAGCAGCCGAACCCAAGCCGCGACTGGCTTAACCCGAACCTCGGCTATATCACCACCAGCCGTGGTCGTTCCAAAATACACAACTGGTTCCGTAAACAGGATCGCGACAAGAATATTATCGCCGGTCGTCAGATTCTCGATACTGAATTGACCCAGTTGGATATCAGCCTGCGCGAGGCGGAGAAGCTGTTGCTGCCGCGTTATAACGTCACGTCGCTGGAGGAACTGCTGGCGGCGATTGGCGGTGGTGATATTCGCCTCAACCAGATGGTCAACTTCCTGCAAGGTAAGCTGAATAAGCCAAGCGCCGAGGAGGAAGATCGCGAAGCGCTGCGCCAACTGACGCAGAAATCCTATACGCCATCGGCGCGCAAAGAGAGCGGGCGCGTGGTGGTGGAAGGTGTCGGCAACTTGCTGCACCATATCGCCCGTTGCTGCCAGCCGATTCCGGGCGACGATATTGTCGGCTTTATTACCCAGGGACGCGGCATTTCAATTCACCGGGCGGATTGTGACCAGTTGGCGGAACTGATCTCCCACGCGCCGGAGCGTATCGTTGATGCGGTGTGGGGCGAAAGTTATTCCAGCGGTTATTCGCTGGTGGTGCGCGTCACGGCGAACGACCGCAGCGGCCTGCTGCGCGATATCACCACCATTCTGGCGAATGAGAAGGTGAATGTGCTGGGCGTCTCCAGCCGCAGCGATACCCGTAAGCAGCTGGCGACCATCGATATGGATATTGAAATCTATAACCAGCAGGTGCTGGGCCGCGTGCTCGCCCGACTGAATCAGGTGCCGGATATTATCGACGCGCGCCGTCTGCATTAAACCCCATGCCCATACCGTCGCGGTGCGATTTATCGCGCCGCGACGAAATATTCCCAAAGGACCTGCCCATGAATGCCCTTCAACGCCTGCTCACCATCATGCAAACTCTGCGCGATCCTGAGTGTGGCTGCCCGTGGGATCGCCAACAAACGTTTGCCTCCATCGCGCCTTATACGCTGGAAGAAACCTATGAAGTGATTGATGCCATCCAGCGTGAAGATTTTGACGATCTGCGCGGAGAATTGGGCGATCTGCTGTTCCAGGTGGTGTTTTACGCCCAAATGGCCAGCGAGCAGCAACGCTTCAACTTTGATGATATCTGCAATGCTATCAGCGATAAACTCGAACGCCGTCACCCGCATATCTTCGGCGATGCCAAAGCAGAAAATGCGCAGGAAGTGCTGAAGAACTGGGAGGCAATCAAACACAGCGAGCGGGCAGAAAAAGCCCAGCATTCGGCACTGGATGATATCCCTAAAGCTCTGCCCGCGTTGATGCGTGCGCACAAAATCCAGAAGCGATGCAGTAATGTTGGTTTCGACTGGAATAACCTTGGCCCGGTGCTGGATAAAGTGCATGAAGAGATTGACGAAGTGATGCACGAAGCGCAGCAGGCGGTGGTCGATAGCGCCAAACTTGAGGAAGAAATCGGCGATTTATTATTCGCGACGGTAAATCTTTCGCGTCATCTGGGTAGCAAAGCCGAGGTGGCGCTTCAGAAGGCTAATGATAAATTTGAACGTCGTTTTCGTCAGGTGGAAGCCTTGATTAGCGCGCAGGGCATGGCGATGACGGATGCCACACTGGAACAGATGGAAGAAGCCTGGCAGCAGGTGAAAGTTAGCGAGAACAAGGACTAACGCGAACACTGACGATTTGTTGATTATTCCAGCAGTGCGCATAAAATCGCCGCTTGAGCTTACTCGATTCAGCCATGCGGCAACTTTGTGACGTGCATCAACATTTCATCCCTGGCTATCCGCTATGTTACCCGCTGCACTGCGTAGGAGGAGAGGGTGGTGATTGATCAATTGTGGCAGGTGACGACTTCAGGTATACTGTTTTCCCGTCCTGGTTATTCCATCGTCTTTAAACCTAAACTCTCAGGTTCAGCATGACAACGAACTATATTTTTGTGACCGGCGGGGTCGTATCCTCTCTGGGGAAAGGCATTGCCGCAGCCTCCCTCGCAGCCATCCTTGAAGCACGTGGTCTGAATGTGACCATCATGAAACTCGATCCGTACATCAACGTCGATCCGGGTACCATGAGCCCAACTCAGCACGGTGAAGTTTTCGTTACCGATGACGGGGCCGAGACCGATCTGGATTTGGGTCACTACGAGCGCTTCATCCGCACCAAAATGACGCGCCGCAACAACTTTACTACTGGCCGAATCTACTCAGAAGTGCTGCGCAAAGAGCGTCGCGGCGACTATCTGGGCGCGACCATCCAGGTGATCCCACACATCACCAACGCCATCAAAGAACGCATCATTGAAGGTGGCGAAGGTCACGACGTCGTTCTGGTGGAAATCGGCGGCACCGTCGGGGATATCGAGTCTCTGCCGTTCCTCGAAGCGATTCGCCAGATGGCGGTCGATGTGGGCCGTGAACACACCATGTATATGCACCTGACACTGGTGCCGTACATGGCTGCCGCAGGCGAAGTGAAGACCAAGCCAACGCAGCACTCGGTAAAAGAACTGCTTTCCATCGGGATTCAGCCGGATGTGCTGATTTGCCGTTCTGACCGCGCCGTTCCGGCTAACGAACGCGCCAAAATCGCGCTGTTCTGTAACGTACCGGAAAAAGCGGTTATTTCACTGAAAGATGTCGACTCCATTTACAAGATCCCGGGCCTGCTGAAATCGCAGGGTCTGGATGACTACATCTGCAAACGCTTCAACCTGAATGCCCCGGAAGCCAATTTGGCCGAGTGGGAGCAGGTAATTTACGAAGAAGCCAATCCGGGCGGCGAAGTGACCATCGGTATGGTCGGCAAATATGTCGAACTGCCGGATGCCTACAAATCCGTGATTGAAGCACTGAAACACGGCGGCCTGAAAAACCGCGTCACCGTTAACATCAAGCTGATCGATTCGCAGGATGTTGAAACTCGCGGTGTCGAATTACTGAAAGATCTGGATGCTATTCTGATCCCTGGCGGCTTTGGCTACCGTGGTGTGGAAGGCAAACTGATGACCGCGCAATACGCGCGTGAAAACAACGTGCCTTACCTCGGCATCTGCCTGGGAATGCAGGTTGCGCTGATGGAATTTGCCCGCAATGTGGCGGGTATGGCTGGCGCCAACTCAACTGAATTTGTGCCAGACTGTAAGTACCCGGTGGTTGCGCTGATCACCGAATGGCGTGATGAAGAAGGCAATGTCGAAATGCGTAGCGAGCAGAGCGATCTGGGCGGCACCATGCGTCTGGGTAGCCAGCAGTGCCAGCTTACGCCGGAGAGCAAAGTACGCCAGCTGTACGGCTCAGACGTGATCACTGAACGTCACCGCCACCGTTATGAAGTAAACAATATGCTGTTGAAGCAGATTGAAGCGGCGGGTCTGCGTATTGCGGGCCGTTCCGGTGACGATCAACTGGTCGAAATCATTGAGATTCCAAACCATCCGTGGTTTGTGGCCTGTCAGTTCCACCCGGAATTCACGTCGACCCCGCGTGATGGTCATCCGCTGTTTGCTGGCTTTGTGAAAGCGGCACAGGAATACCAGAAGCGGTTAGCGAAGTAAGTTTCACGAGCAGCGCGCGAGGTTTTCGCGCGTTGTTTGTCTTAGGATTGACTAACTTGTACTGAGGAAAATCGAATGTCCAAAATCGTAAAAGTCATCGGTCGCGAAATTATCGACTCCCGTGGCAACCCGACTGTAGAAGCAGAAGTGCATCTGGAAGGTGGTTTCGTTGGTCTGGCTGCTGCGCCATCAGGTGCATCAACCGGTTCTCGCGAAGCGCTGGAGCTGCGTGACGGTGACAAATCTCGTTTCCTGGGCAAAGGCGTGACCAAAGCGGTTGCGGCGGTTAACGGTCCGATCGCTGACGCGGTAAAAGGCAAAGATGCCAAAGACCAGGCGAACATCGATAAGATCATGATCGAGCTGGACGGTACTGAGAACAAATCCAACTTCGGTGCAAACGCCATTCTGGCCGTTTCTCTGGCTGCGGCGAAAGCAGCTGCTGCCTCTAAAGGTCAGCCGCTGTATGAGCACATCGCTGAACTGAACGGCACCCCAGGCAAATACTCTATGCCGCTGCCAATGATGAACATCATCAACGGTGGTGAGCACGCCGACAACAACGTCGACATCCAGGAATTCATGATTCAGCCGGTTGGCGCGAAAACGGTGAAAGAAGCCATCCGTATGGGTTCTGAAGTTTTCCATCACCTGGCAAAAGTACTGAAAGCCAAAGGCATGAACACCGCGGTGGGTGACGAAGGTGGCTACGCGCCGAACCTGGGTTCTAACGCCGAAGCTCTGGCGGTTATCGCTGAAGCGGTAAAAGCAGCAGGCTACGAGTTGGGCAAAGACATCACCCTGGCGATGGACTGCGCAGCGTCTGAATTCTACAAAGATGGCAAATACGTGCTGGCGGGTGAAGGCAACAAAGCGTTCACTTCAGAAGAGTTCACCCACTTCCTGGAAGACCTGACCAAACAGTATCCGATCGTGTCTATCGAAGACGGTCTGGACGAGTCTGACTGGGCGGGCTTCGCTTACCAGACCAAAGTGCTGGGCGACAAAATCCAGCTGGTTGGTGACGATCTGTTCGTAACCAACACCAAGATCCTGAAAGAAGGTATCGAGAAAGGCATCGCTAACTCCATCCTGATCAAATTCAACCAGATCGGTTCTCTGACCGAAACTCTGGCTGCTATCAAGATGGCGAAAGATGCAGGCTACACCGCGGTGATCTCTCACCGTTCAGGTGAAACCGAAGATGCGACCATCGCTGACCTGGCGGTCGGTACTGCGGCTGGCCAGATCAAAACCGGTTCCATGAGCCGTTCTGACCGCGTTGCTAAGTACAACCAGCTGATTCGTATCGAAGAAGCACTGGGCGCGAAAGCACCTTTCAACGGTCTGAAAGAAGTTAAAGGCCAGGCGTAATCGCCTGTTGATGCTGCCATAAAGCGGTATCGCCTGATGCTAAGCCCCGCCTCGTGCGGGGCTTTTGCATTTTTGACGTAAAGCCGCTGTTGTTACCGGTGACAGATCTGCCATAATCTGCGCCTTAAATGAGTAAAGTGAGTAAAAAATGTACTACCCGATTAACGAAATGTTCCAGACACTACAGGGCGAAGGTTTTTACACGGGCGTTCCGGCGTTGTTCATCCGTTTGCAGGGATGTCCGGTCGGCTGTAGCTGGTGTGATACCAAACATACCTGGGACAAGCTGGCAGATCGGGAAACCTCGCTCGGTGACATTCTGATCAAAACCGTCGAAAGCGATGCCTGGGGCAATGCCGATGCGGCGATGCTGATTGACACGATCCAACGTCAGGGCTGGACCGCGCGCCACGTGGTGATCACTGGAGGTGAACCGGCCATTTACGATTTACGTCCGCTCACCAACGCGCTGGAAGCGGCGGGCTTTGCCTGCCAGATTGAAACCAGTGGCACCCATGAAATTCGTTGTTCCGACACCACCTGGGTGACGGTTTCACCCAAGGTGAATATGCGTGGTGGTTATGATGTGCTGCCGCAGGCGTTGCAGCGGGCGGATGAGATCAAACATCCGGTGGCACGTATGCGTGATGTTGAAGCGCTGGATGCGCTGCTGGCGGGACTGGATGACGAGAAAGCGCGGATCATCGCGTTGCAGCCGATCAGCCGTGGTGATGCGGCGACCAAACTGTGCATTGAAACTTGCATCGCCCGTAACTGGCGCTTGTCGATGCAGACCCACAAATATTTGAATATTGCCTGACGCCTGCATTTTGTGGCGGCGCGATTTATCGCGCTCTTTTTAGCGACAGCACCAAAACAACAGCGCGATAAATCGCGCCGCTACGATGCGGAGCGTTATCCGCGATAGACACAGCCTGCGGTGCAGGTTTCTTTGATCATCACCGCACTCAATTCCGGCAGAATCGGCTTCATCTCATCCCAAATCCATTTCGCCAGCACTTCACTGGTGGGATTCTCCAGACCGGGAATGTCATTCAGATAGTGGTGATCGAGGCGGTCATAGAGCGGTGCAAAGGCCGCTTTCAACTCTGCAAAATCCATAACCCAACCGGTATAGGCATCCACTTCCCCGGTAATTTCCAGCCGCACCAGAAAGGAGTGGCCGTGCAAACGACCGCATTTATGCCCCTCAGGCACGTGGGGTAAGCGGTGCGCCGCTTCAAACTGGAACTCTTTAAACAACGTGGTAGACATAGTGGCCTCAAAATAAAATCCGCTGAAGTCTACCTGAAATGCAGATTTTTAGCACCCGTTACCGCTGAACAGGGCATTTTACGCACTCAGCCTGATGAGGTGATAAATTAACTCATTGAATATAAATTGCTTTATTTACCACTTTTGCTGGTTAGCATTACCCGAAAAACCACTTAGTCATTTTGGTTATTTATTATGTCGAAGCTTTATTTAATCGTTAATATACGGGCCGGTAACCTATTCACTCTTCCGCCATTTTACGGTCCGGACTTCTGATACTGGAATTTTTAACGCGATGACGACTCAGGCACCCCCAGGTTCACTGCTGCCGCTAACCCCGGAGCAACTCGCGCGCCTACAGGCGGCGACTACCGATTTCTCTACCACCCAAATGGCATGGCTTTCGGGTTATTTCTGGGGAATGGTTAACCAGACGCCAGGTGCCGTCGCCACACCGGCACCGGTGCAGGCCGACGTGCCGACCATCCTGTTGATCTCCGCATCGCAAACCGGCAATGCACGTCGCCTGGCGGAACAACTGCGTGATGACCTGTTGGCAGCAAAACTGAACGTCAATCTGGTGAACGCTGGCGACTACAAATTCAAACAAATCGGTCAGGAAAAGCTGCTGGTGGTGGTGACCTCCACCCAGGGTGAAGGTGAACCGCCAGAAGAGGCGGTAGCGTTGCACAAATTCCTGATGTCGAAAAAAGCGCCCACTCTGAATGGCGCGGCCTTTGCCGTGTTCGGCCTCGGCGATACCTCCTACGAATTCTTCAGCAAAGCCGGTAAGGACTTCGACAGCCGCCTGGCAGAACTGGGGGCCGAACGTCTGCTGGATCGCGTCGATGCTGATGTGGACTATGCGGAGCAGGCAAGCGCCTGGCGTAAGCAGATCACCGACATCCTGAAAGCGCGTGTACCGAGCGAAGCGCCAGTCCAGTTGGTAGCCACCGCTGCGGGAAGCGTCAATGAAATTCACAGCAGCCCGTACAGCAAAGAAGCGCCGCTGACCGCCAGTTTTGCTGTAAACCAGAAGATTACCGGCCGTGATTCCGACAAAGACGTGCGCCATATTGAAATCGATCTCGGCGATTCTGGGCTGCGTTACCAGCCGGGTGATGCGCTTGGCGTGTGGTTTGAAAATGATCCGGCGCTGGTCAAAGAGCTGCTGGAACTGCTGTGGCTGAAAGGCGATGAGCCAGTGGCGATCCACGGTGAAACCTTGTCGTTGACGGAGGCGCTGCAACGTCATTTTGAGCTGACGGTCAACACACCGCAGATCGTCGAACAATATGCTGCCTTGTCACGTAATGATGCGCTGCTGGCGTTGGTCGGCGATAAACCGAAACTCCAGCACTACGCGCAAAGCCTGCCGATTGTCGATATGGTGCGTCAGGCTCCGACCGAACTGAATGCGGAACAGCTGACCAGCCTGCTGCGCCCTTTAACACCGCGTCTTTACTCCATCGCCTCCTCACAGGCTGAGACCGAGACCGAAGTGCATATCACGGTTGGCGCGGTGCGTTACGAGATCGATGATCGTCAGCGTGGTGGCGGTGCTTCCACCTGGCTGGCGGATCGTCTGGAAGAAGACAGCGACATCCGGGTGTTTATCGAACATAACGACAACTTCCGTCTGCCTGCCAACCCGGAAACGCCGGTCATTATGATCGGGCCGGGTACCGGTATCGCGCCATTCCGCGCCTTTATGCAGCAGCGTGATAATGATGGCGCAGGTGGTAAAAACTGGTTGTTCTTCGGCAATCCGCACTTCACCGACGATTTCCTGTATCAGGTTGAGTGGCAGAAGTATGTCAAAGACGGCTTGCTGACCAACATCGACCTTGCCTGGTCGCGCGATCAGGCTGAGAAGATTTACGTACAAGATAAAATCCGTGCGAAAGGCGCGGAAGTGTGGCGCTGGATTGAAGAGGGCGCGCACCTTTATGTTTGCGGCGACGCCAATCGCATGGCGAAAGACGTTGAGCAGGCATTACTGGATGTGGTGGTCGAGCACGGTGCAATGGATCGTGAAACGGCTGACGAGTTTTTAAGTGAGCTGCGCATTGAGCGCCGTTATCAGCGAGACGTTTACTAATGAGTGAAAAACACCCTGGACCGCTGGTCGTTGAAGGCAAACTTGTTGACGCCGAGCGTCTGAAAAAACAAAGCAATTATCTGCGCGGCACTATTCTCGAAGATCTCGACGATGGGCTGACTGGTGGCTTTAACGGCGATAACTTCCTGTTGATCCGTTTCCACGGCATGTACCAACAGGATGACCGCGATATCCGTGCGGAACGTGCGGCGCAGAAACTCGAACCGCGTCATGCCATGATGCTGCGCTGCCGTTTGCCGGGCGGCATTATCACGCCAACCCAGTGGCTGGCGATTGATAAATTTGCTACCGATAAAACCATTTATGGCAGCATTCGCCTGACCAACCGTCAGACGTTCCAGTTCCACGGCATTCTGAAGAAGAACGTGAAGCCAACGCACCAGATGCTGCATGAAGTTGGCCTCGACGCCTTGGCGACTGCGAATGACGTCAACCGTAACGTGCTGTGCACCTCGAACCCGGTGGAGTCGGCGCTGCACCAGGAAGCTTACGAGTGGGCGAAGAAACTGTCGGAGCATCTGTTGCCGAAGACGCGCGCCTATGCCGAGATCTGGTGGGATCAGGAGAAGGTTGCTACTACTGATGAGGAACCGATCCTCGGTGAAACTTACCTGCCACGTAAGTTCAAAACTACGGTGGTGATCCCTCCGCATAACGACGTGGATCTGCACGCCAACGATCTCAACTTCATCGCTATCGCTGAGAAGGGCAAGCTGGTGGGCTTTAACCTGCTGGTGGGCGGAGGTCTGTCGATCGACCACGGCAACAAAGCCACTTACGCACGTACCGCCAGCGAATTTGGCTTCCTGCCGGTGGAGAAGATCCTTGACGTCGCGGCGGCGGTGGTGACCACTCAGCGTGACTGGGGCAACCGTACCGATCGTAAAAACGCCAAAACCAAATACACGCTGGAACGCGTGGGCGTGGAAACCTTCAAAGCCGAAGTGGAAAAACGTGCCGGTATTACTTTCGGCCCGACGCGTCCGTACGAATTCACCACCCGTGGCGATCGCATTGGCTGGATCAAAGGCGTCGATAAGAAGTGGCACCTGACGCTGTTTATTGAAAACGGCCGTCTGCTGGATTATCCGGGCCGTCCGCTGAAGCGCGGCATCGCCGAAATCGCCAAAGTGCATCAGGGTGATTTCCGCCTTACCGCCAACCAGAACCTGATTGTGGCGGGCGTACCGGAGAAGCAGAAGGCGCAGATTGAAGCTATCGCGCGTGAACACGGTTTAATGGAGCAGGTGACGCCGCAACGTGAAAACTCGATGGCCTGCGTCTCCTTCCCGACCTGTCCGTTGGCAATGGCCGAAGCTGAGCGTTTCCTGCCATCGTTTGTGACTAAAGTCGAAGAGATTATGCACAGCCATGGCGTCGGTGATGAGCACATAGTGTTACGCGTTACCGGTTGTCCTAACGGTTGTGGCCGTGCCATGCTGGCCGAAATCGGTCTGGTGGGCAAAGCACCAGGACGTTACAACCTGCATATTGGTGGCAACCGCATCGGCACCCGTATTCCGCGTATGTATCGTGAGAACATCACGGAAGGGGAGATCCTCGCCAGCATTGATGAGCTGGTAGGGCGTTGGGCGAAAGAGCGTAAGGGTGAAGAAGGTTTTGGCGACTTCGTGATTCGCACGGGCGTCGTGAAGCCAGTGGTTGATCCCGCCCGTGATTTTTGGGACCCGGAGGCAGTATGACGGTACTCGATCTCGCAGCACTGAATGATTTAGCAAAAATTGATCGTGTCATGGCGTTGGCGGAAACCAATGCGCAGCTGGAAAAACAATCGGCAGAAGATCGCCTGGGTTGGGCGCTAAAGCAACTGCCAGGCGCGTTTGTGCTGTCGTCCAGTTTTGGTATCCAGGCGGCGGTGTTGTTGCATATGGTCACCCAGCAACAGCCAGATATTCCGGTGATCCTCACTGATACCGGTTATCTGTTCCCGGAAACTTATCGTTTTATCGATGAGTTGACCGAGAAGCTCAACCTGAATCTCCAGGTGTTCCGTGCTGAAACTTCTCCGGCCTGGCAGGAAGCGCGCTACGGTAAGCTGTGGGAACAAGGTGTTGAAGGGATCGAGAAATATAACCAGATCAACAAAGTGGAACCCATGAACCGCGCACTGGAAACGCTGGGAGCGCAAACCTGGTTTGCTGGCCTGCGGCGCGATCAGTCCGGCAGCCGTGCGCATCTGCCGGTGCTGGCGATTCAGCGTGGCGTGTTTAAGGTGCTGCCGATTATCGACTGGGATAATCGCCAGGTGCATCAGTACCTTAAACAGCATGGTCTGAAATATCATCCGCTGTGGGATGAAGGTTATCTGTCCGTCGGCGATACGCATACCACTAAGAAGTGGGAACCGGGGATGGCGGAAGAAGAGACGCGTTTCTTTGGTCTGAAGCGCGAGTGCGGTCTGCACGAAGGTTAATCTTTTCACCCGTAACGGCCCGATTTATCGTGCCGTTACGGATCTGATTAAATACCGGTTAACGCCGCAAACGCTTCACCCGCACGCGTCACATTCACCTTGGTCACATCGTAGTTTGCTACTGCCACAAAGGGATCTTCCGCAAGGATCGCATCCAACTCAGCGCGTTCCATATCCTTCACCAGCACCATGCCACCAGTGCGCGGATCTTTACGTCCGGCGGCAATAAACGCGCCGCTGGCGAAATAGCGATCCAGCCATGCAATATGTGGTGCGAGCAGCGTTTCCACTTCTGCCACCGGGCGGAAATAGTTCAGATAAACCACGTACATATCAATTCCTCAGGTTGTCGGATTCGCCAGCTCGTTGAGCAGTGGCAACAGAATTTTCACGCTATCACGCGTGCGTTGAGTGATGCGTCCTGGTAGCCAGTGGTCGAGATAGTTCAGACTGTCACGTTCGGTTTGGTGGCGAACGGTTCCATCCGGGAAGTGGTGGCTGCGTGCACGTTGCTGCTGACCATCTTTATTACCCAGCGCCCAGTTGCTGGCAGTCACATCCAGCAGTGGCATACCTGCTTTATCGAAAGGATTTTCACCCGGAAAATCACGAGCGGTCAGCAAATGCGTTGCGGCGGAGATCCCCTGATGATGCGCCAGCTGGAGTGCGCGAACGCTGGTTTGCTTACGCACGGCTGAGGGGGTGTTCATCCCGCTGTTAAAGTAGAGATGATCGCCCACGATCAAACTGTTCAGATCAATCACCAGCAGGGTGTTTTTCTTCTCTTTGGCATCCATACGCGACAGATAATCATCCATCCCGTGCAGCCCAGTCTCACCGGCGCTTAACGCCAC
Organism: Pantoea sp. X-Soil-TKNS-1211; assembly: GCF_059730495.1. NCBI lineage: Bacteria > Pseudomonadati > Pseudomonadota > Gammaproteobacteria > Enterobacterales > Erwiniaceae > Pantoea > Pantoea sp. X-Soil-TKNS-1211. The sequence continues at coordinate 3,448,127 of NZ_AP035953.1, read as the reverse complement.
AAAGCGCACGCCATAATGCAGCGGCATTTTGCTCAGCTGCTGTGCCAGCTCCAGCATTACACCAAGGCCGGAGGCGTTGTCATCCACGCCCTGTAAACGCAGGCCGCCGAGGTTGTTGTCGGCTTCACGGCTGCTGAGCGGTGTCCAGGTATCGAGATGCGCGACAATCAGGATCTCCTGCGGTGCGCTACCGGCACGCGCGGCGATCACCGAGGTAGCAGTGACTTTATGCCAGCGCATCTGGCCCTGTTTTTCCCGCCAGTTATAGCCGGTATTAAACTGACGGGTATTGCTCTGATAACCCAACTGGGTGAACTGCTGACGCAGATAATCCGCCGTCATCAGCTCTGCCGGGCTGCCGCTCATGCGGCCAGGGAAATAGGTTGCGATATGGCGCAATTGTTGTTCGGCAAACTGCCCCGGTACGTTGTTCGTCGCCTGAGCAAGGAGAGGAAAACCGCTCGCTATCACTGCGACCAGCAGGGCGCGGCGGAGGGTGGCAAACATAGTGTGTCCTTTTCTGACATCCCGTCATGCTAAAAAAAATCTGCTTTAGTATGAAACTGTGACCGCTATTACACAATTTGAATTGCTCCGAAACGCCAGCAATATCATTTGCTAAGCACAAAATGTTCTCAGTAATCCTGGGTCGTTATTCCATTCGGTAACTACTCATTCCAATTCGTAATTTCATCTGCCAGAAGGCAGGGACGTATAGTCGCGTTAACTTATTGTAAAACTGACAAGGTTAACGTGGATTATCTGCCTCTTTTTGCCGATCTCAAAAACCGTCCGGTGCTGGTTGTCGGCGGTGGCGACATCGCTGCGCGCAAAATCGAACTGCTGCGGCGTGCCGGTGCACGTGTGCGGGTCGCTGCGCGTGAGCTGGGCCATGAGTTGCAGGCGCTGCATCAGATTGCGGCGATTGAGTGGATTGCCCAGACCTTTGATGCGGTGCAGCTGGATGGCGTATTTCTGGTGATTGCGGCCACCGATGACAACGCGCTCAACCGCCAGGTTTTCGAGGCCGCCAACGCGCGTCACAAGCTGGTGAACGTGGTGGATGACCAGCCGAAATGCAGCTTTATCTTCCCCTCGATTGTCGATCGCTCCCCGCTGGTGGTGGCGATCTCTTCCAGCGGCACTGCGCCGGTGCTGGCACGTCTGCTGCGGGAAAAAATTGAAGCGCTGCTGCCGGCTAACCTTGGGCAAATGGCCGAGGTTGCCGGGCAGTGGCGTGACAAAGTGAAACAGCGTTACCGCCAGATGTCAGAACGCCGCCGTTTCTGGGAGCGTGCCTTTAACGGCCTGTTCGCCAGCCAGATGGCGGCGGGAAACATTAATGAAGCGCGTCGCACCCTTGATCGCGAGTTGGAGAATGACAGCGACAATCAAGGGGAAATCACGTTGGTGGGCGCGGGTCCTGGTGACAGCGGATTGCTGACGTTGCGTGGCTTGCAGGTGATGCAATTGGCCGATGTGGTGCTATATGACCATCTGGTCAGCGACGAGGTGCTGGAACTGGTGCGTCGCGATGCTGACCGTATTTGTGTCGGTAAACGGGCTGGCGCGCATTCTGTGCCGCAGGAAGAGACCAATCGACTGCTGGTGCAACTGGCGCAGGAAGGTAAACGCGTGGTTCGCCTGAAAGGCGGCGATCCCTTCATTTTTGGCCGTGGCGGCGAAGAGCTGCAGGCGGCGAAAGCTGCGGGCATTCCTTTTCAGGTGGTGCCCGGCATTACCGCCGCAGCCGGTGCGACCGCCTATGCGGGTATCCCTTTAACCCACCGTGACCATGCGCAAAGCGTGATGTTTATTACTGGTCAGTGCCGGGCAGACAGCAGCGGTATCGACTGGCCGTCGCTGGCGCGCGCGCGCCAAACGCTGGCGATCTATATGGGTACGGTGAAGGCGGCAGAAATTGCTGCCGGACTGATTGAACACGGACGCGATCCGGCGACGCCAGTCGCGGTGATTGGTCGCGGTACGCGCCAGGATCAACAGGTGCTGACCGGCACCTTAGACCAGTTGGAGGCGCTGGCCGCCGTCGCGCCGACGCCAGCCTTGCTGGTGATTGGTGAAGTTGTGAATTTGCACGGGCAACTCGCCTGGTTTCAACATTCAGCACAGCAGGGGACTCGCGAGTCCGCCGTTGTCAATTTGGCTTGAGGAAAAATTATGGACCAAAATCGACTCACTCATCTGCGCCAGCTGGAGGCAGAGAGTATCCATATCATCCGCGAGGTGGCGGCCGAGTTCAGTAATCCGGTGATGATGTACTCCATCGGCAAGGACTCCTCGGTAATGCTACATCTGGCACGTAAAGCCTTTTATCCAGGCACGCTGCCATTTCCGCTGCTGCATGTTGATACCGGCTGGAAATTCCGTGAAATGTACGAATTCCGCGATCGCACCGTCAAAGCAATGGGCGCGGAACTGCTGGTGCACCGCAACCCGGAAGGGGTGGCAATGGGCATCAACCCGTTTGTGCACGGCAGCGCTAAACATACCGACATCATGAAAACCGAAGGTCTGAAACAGGCGCTGAACAAATACGGCTTTGATGCCGCTTTTGGTGGCGCACGTCGCGACGAGGAGAAATCTCGCGCCAAAGAACGTATTTATTCGTTCCGCGACCGCTTCCACCGCTGGGACCCGAAAAACCAGCGCCCGGAGCTGTGGCACAACTACAACGGCCAGATTAATAAAGGTGAGAGCATCCGCGTGTTCCCGCTCTCCAACTGGACTGAACTGGATATCTGGCAGTACATCTTCCTCGAAAACATCGAGATTGTGCCGCTGTATCTCGCGGCACCGCGTCCGGTACTGGAGCGCGATGGCATGTTGATGATGGTGGATGATGACCGTATTGACCTGCAACCGGGTGAAGTGATCAAACAACGGATGGTGCGTTTCCGTACCCTCGGCTGCTGGCCGCTGACGGGTGCGGTGGAATCCGAAGCGCAAACGTTGCCGGAAATTATTGAAGAGATGCTGGTCTCCACTACCAGCGAACGCCAGGGCCGTGTGATTGACCGCGACCAGGCCGGTTCGATGGAACTGAAGAAACGTCAGGGTTATTTCTAAGGAGACGCAGATGAATACCGTTATTGCACAACAGATTGCCGATCAGGGCGGCGTGGAAGCCTGGCTGACCGCGCAACAACACAAAAGCCTGCTGCGTTTCCTCACTTGCGGTAGCGTTGATGACGGCAAAAGCACGCTGATTGGCCGTTTGCTACACGATACCCGCCAGATCTATGAAGATCAGCTCTCTTCGCTGCACAACGACAGCAAACGTCATGGCACCCAGGGAGAGAAACTCGATCTGGCGCTGCTGGTGGATGGTTTGCAGGCCGAGCGCGAGCAGGGCATCACCATTGACGTGGCCTATCGTTATTTCTCGACCGAGAAGCGCAAATTCATTATCGCGGATACGCCGGGACACGAGCAGTACACGCGTAATATGGCGACCGGCGCGTCTACCTGTGACCTGGCGATCCTGTTGATTGATGCGCGCAAAGGCGTGCTGGATCAGACCCGCCGCCACAGCTTTATCTCCACGCTGCTGGGGATCAAGCATCTGGTGGTGGCGATCAACAAAATGGACCTGGTGGCGTATAAACAGGACATTTTTGAGCAGATCAAACAGGACTACCTCGACTTCGCCGGACAGTTGCCGGAAGACCTCGATATTCGCTTCGTGCCGATGTCGGCGCTGGAAGGGGATAACGTCGCGTCGCCGAGCGAGACCATGCCGTGGTACAGCGGTCCAACCTTGCTCGACGTGCTGGAAACCGTGGAACTGAAGCGCGTGGTGGATCATCAGCCAATGCGTTTCCCGGTGCAGTACGTTAACCGCCCGAACCTCGATTTCCGTGGCTATGCCGGTACGTTGGCGTCAGGCGTGGTAACCGTGGGCCAGCGCGTGAAAGTGCTGCCATCGGGCGTGGAATCAACGATTGCGCGTATCGTGACCTTTGATGGCGATCTGCAGGAAGCCGCAGCCGGGGAAGCTATTACCCTGGTGCTGCAAGACGAAATCGACATCAGCCGTGGTGACCTGCTGGTAGATGCTGCTGCCGAACTGCAATCGGTGCAATCCGCTACGGTTAACGTGGTGTGGATGGCCGAGCAGCCACTGCAACCGGGCCAGAGCTATGACGTGAAGATTGCCGGTAAGAAAGCGCGTGGTCGGGTGGAAAAAGTGATCCATCAGTTCGACATCAACACGCTGGAAAAACGCAGCGCCGACAGCCTGCCGCTCAACGGTATCGGTCTGGTGGAAGTCACCTTTGATGAGCCGATGGTGCTGGACAAATATCGTGACAACCCGGTGACCGGTGGCATGATCTTTATCGATCGCCTGAGCAATGTCACCGTGGGTGCCGGATTGATTGAAGCACCGCAAACCGCCAACCGCGCCCAGGCGAGCCAGTTCAGTGAGTTCGAGCTGGAGCTGAATGCGTTGATTCGTCGTCACTTCCCGCACTGGAATGCACGCGATCTGTTGGGTGGTCAGTAATGGCGCAACACGATGAAAACGTGGTGTGGCACGACCATCCGGTGACGCGCGCTGAGCGTGAGCAGCAGCATGGCCATCAGGGCGTGGTGTTGTGGTTTACCGGGCTGTCTGGCTCCGGTAAATCCACAGTGGCAGGTGCCCTGGAGCAAGCGTTGCATCGGGTTGGCGTCAGCAGCTATCTGTTGGATGGTGACAATGTGCGTCACGGCCTGTGCCGTGACCTTGGCTTCAGCGATGACGATCGTAAGGAAAATATTCGTCGTGTCGGTGAAGTGGCAAAGCTGATGGTGGATGCCGGGCTGGTGGTGTTGACCGCCTTTATTTCACCGCATCGCGCCGAGCGTCAGATGGTGCGTGACCTGCTGGCGGAAGGACAGTTTATTGAAGTGTTTGTCGACACGCCGCTATCGGTGTGTGAAGCGCGCGATCCGAAAGGATTGTATAAAAAAGCGCGTGCCGGAGAACTGCGTAATTTCACTGGCATCGACAGCGTTTATGAAGCGCCAGAGACGCCGGAAATCCACCTTGATGGTGAACAATTGGTTACAAAACTGACCGCCCAATTGTTAGACCTGCTGCGCCACCGCGATATCATCAGATCCTGAATAGACAGCGGCAAATCGTTATGGTTTGCCGCGATTAGCGTCAACAGGAACTCTATGCAGAACGTTACCCCTATGCTGGCACGCAAAGATGAACACACCCAGGATGAGTCTCGCTCGTCGCTACCGGGTGGTGTGATTGGTTTTCTCTCGTATTGGTGTGCGCTGGCAATTCCGTTCCTGCTCTACGGTTCCAATACGCTGTTTTTCTTCCTCTATACCTGGCCGTTCTTCCTTGCTTTGCTGCCGGTTTCGGTGCTGATTGGCATTGTCCTCAGCCTGATGATGCGTGGCCATCTGTTCTGGAGCGGGGTGGTGACGGCGATCGTGGTGGTGTGTCTGTTCTGGCTACTCTTCTCATTTCTCTCCGGCTGGTAGGCCGTGCCTGATGTGCAAACGCGTCGGCAGGTTACAAAACTTTACCTGCAGATTTCCGCACCAGTGAATCATTATTTGTACGGACAATCGTCCGTGAACGGCATTTTCGCTGCTGGAGTGGAGTCCGGCGCGAAGTTATGGGATGATTGAGCCGTTTTTCAGGGGGCTGGGATGGGAAAACTGACGCTATTACTACTCGTTTTGCTCGGCTGGCTTCAGTATTCGTTGTGGCTGGGCAAGAATGGGATACACGACTATACGCGCGTCAATGATGATGTTGCGTCACAACAGGCGAATAACGCTAAACTGAAAGCGCGTAACGATCAGCTGTTCGCCGAAATTGACGATCTCAACGGCGGTTCTGAGGCTATCGAGGAGCGCGCACGCAATGAACTGGGCATGATCAAGCCTGGTGAAACCTTCTATCGCCTGGTGCCGGACCAGAGCAAACGTAACGCGCAACAAGCTGCGCAAAATCAACAACGATAAACCATGAACAACCACTCTTTCTCTGCGGATGTGATCGCCGTAGTGCCCGCTGCCGGTATTGGCAGCCGCATGCAGGCTGCCTGCCCAAAACAATATCTGACCATCGGTCAATTCACCCTTCTCGAACATAGCGTTGCCCGCCTGCTGGCGCATCCTGCTGTCAAACAGGTGATTGTCGCTATCAGCCCTGATGATGGCTGGTTTGATGCCCTGCCGCTGGCACAGGACGCACGCGTGCTGCGGGTCACCGGCGGTGAGACGCGGGCTGAGTCGGTGCTGGCAGGTTTGCAGGCGGTGACGCAGAGCGAATGGGTATTGGTACACGACGCGGCACGTCCGTGTCTGCATCCGGATGATTTAGCGCGTCTGCTGGCGGTGCGCCAGCACAGCAAAGTGGGCGCGATTCTGGCGGCACCGGTGCGCGATACCATGAAGCGCGCTGAACCGGGTAAAGCTGCTATTGCGCATACCGTCGAGCGCGAGGATTTATGGCACGCGCTGACGCCACAATTTTTCCCCCATGCGCTGCTGACTTCCTGTTTGACGCGCGCTCTAACTGAGGGCGCGACTATCACTGATGAGGCTTCGGCGCTGGAATACTGCGGCTATCATCCCGAACTGGTGAGTGGCCGCAGTGATAACATTAAGGTGACGCGGCCAGAAGACCTGGCTCTGGCGGCCTTTTATCTTACCCAGATTCAGTTAAAGGAGAGCGCATGATGCGTATCGGTCACGGCTTTGATGTCCACGCCTTTGGAGGCGAAGGGCCTCTGGTGATTGGTGGGGTGCGTATTCCCTTCGAACACGGTTTTATTGCCCATTCTGATGGCGATGTGGCCCTGCACGCATTGACTGATGCGCTGCTGGGTGCGGTGGCGATGGGGGATATCGGCAAATTGTTCCCTGATACCGATCCGGCATACAAAGGTGCAGACAGCCGTGGGCTGCTGCGTGAGGCCTGGCGTCGTATTCAGCAGAAGGGTTACCGCATCGGTAACGTCGACGTCACCATCATTGCCCAGGCTCCGAAAATGTTACCGCATGTGCCGCAGATGCGGGTGAATATCGCCGAAGATCTTGGCTGTCATATGGATCAGGTCAATGTTAAAGCTACCACCACGGAAAAACTGGGTTTTACCGGGCGTGGCGAAGGCATTGCCTGTGAAGCGGTAGCGTTGCTGGTGAAGGCGGAAAGCGCATGAGTGATTTGCTGTACCTGCACGGTGTACCGCGCGTTACCGGCGTGATCAAAGCGAATCCGGAAGATTTTGTCGTGATTGAGGATCTTGGTTATCCCTATGACGACGAAGGCGAGCAACTGCTGGTGCGTATCCGTAAAATCGGCTGCAACACCCGCTTTGTCGCCGAAGCACTGGCGAAGTTTCTCGGTGTGCACGTGCGTGATCTCAGCTATGCCGGGATGAAAGACCGCCATGCAGTGACCGAGCAGACGTTGTGCTTCCGTTTACCGGGTAATGCCATGCCTGACCTGTCTGAATTTAAGCTGGAAGGTGTAGAAATTCTGCAGGTGGTGCGCCACAAGCGTAAACTACGTACCGGTGCGCTGGCAGGGAATGCGTTTCGTCTGGTGATCCGCCAAATCTCGCATCAGGCAGAGGTGGAACAGCGTTTACAGACAATTCAGAAAAGCGGCGTGCCGAACTATTTTGGCGAGCAGCGTTTTGGCCGCGAGGGTAATAATCTGACTCAGGCGCAGCAGTGGGCGCAGGATCGCTTCCGCCCACGCGATCGCAACAAAAAAGGTTTGCTGCTCTCTGCCACCCGCAGTTACCTGTTTAATCAGGTCACCAGCGCCCGTTTGCAACGTGACGGCAACCTCGACGCGGTGATGAGCGGGGATGCTTTGCAACTGACCGGGCGTGGTAGCTGGTTTGTTGCGCAGGCGGAAGAACTGGCTGAACTGCAACAGCGCGTGAATCAGGATGAACTGCGCATTACCGCCCCGTTGCCCGGTCGTGGTGATTGGGGGCCTCAGGCTGAAGCGCTTGAATTTGAACAGCACAGCCTGGCAGGTGCGGCAGAATTGATTACACTGCTTGAGCGTGAACGTGTTGATGCGGCACGTCGCGCGATGCGCGTAGTGCCAAAGGATTTGCACTGGAGCTGGTGGGATGATGTGACGCTGGAGATGGCGTTCTGGCTGCCTGCGGGCAGTTTTGCTACCAGCGTCGTGCGTGAGCTTCTCCAACAAGAAGGTAACGATGCGGATATTGCTGAGTAATGATGACGGCATTCATGCGCCAGGCATTCAGACCCTGGCGCGCGCGCTGCGCCAGTTTGCTGAGGTGCAGGTGGTCGCACCCGATCGCAATCGCAGTGGCGCTTCAAACTCGCTAACGCTTGAAACACCGCTTCGTACCTTTACCCATGAAAACGGTGATATCGCCGTGCAGATGGGCACTCCGACCGACTGTGTGTTTCTTGGGGTGAATGCCCTGATGCAACCGCGGCCGGATATTGTGGTCTCCGGTATCAATGCTGGCCCGAATCTTGGTGATGACGTGATTTATTCCGGCACCGTGGCGGCAGCAATGGAAGGCCGCCATCTCGGACTACCGGCGTTGGCGGTATCGTTGAATGGCCATCAGCATTACGCAACCGCCGCCGCTGTCACCTGTGCGTTGTTACGTGCATTAACGCGTGAACCGCTGCGCACCGGTCGTATTCTCAACATCAATGTGCCTGATCTACCCTTATCAGAAGTGAAAGGTTTCCGCGTAACGCGTTGTGGCAGCCGTCATCCTGCCGACCAGGTCATTTGCCAGCAGGATCCACGCGGCAATACCCTATACTGGATTGGCCCGCCGGGTGAGAAATTGGACGCCGGTCCGGATACCGATTTTGCCGCAGTCGATGCGGGTTATGTCTCGATCACCGCGTTGCATGTTGACCTGACCGCTCCGGCGGCACAGACAGTACTCAGTGAATGGCTGACCCAGGCGGAGGTGGATTTGGCATGGTGAACCGGCGCGTTGAAACCTTGCTGGCGCAGCTGCGCGCGCAGGGTATCCATGATGAACATCTGCTGAAAGCCATCGCTGATGTGCCGCGTGAGCGTTTTATCGACGAAGCCTTCGAACATAAAGCCTGGGACAATGTCGCGCTGCCGATTGGCAGCGGGCAGACCATTTCACAACCCTATATGGTGGCGCGCATGACGGCGCTACTCGAACTTGATGCCGACGCGCGCGTGCTGGAAATTGGCACCGGTTCAGGCTATCAGACGGCGATTCTGGCGCATCTGGTCAATCACGTTTATTCCGTTGAACGTATTAAAGGGCTGCAATGGCAGGCTAAACGCCGCCTGAAGCAACTCGATCTGCATAATGTGTCCACTCGCCACGGTGATGGCTGGCAGGGCTGGGCTGCTCGTGGTCCGTTCGATGCCATCATTGTTACGGCCGCTCCTCCTGAAATTCCGACTGCGCTGATAGCACAATTGCGTGATGGCGGCAGAATGGTGCTGCCGGTTGGGGAAGATCAACAAGTGTTAAAACGTCTGCGTCGTCAGGGGGATGAGATGATCGAGGAGATTATCGAACCCGTCCGCTTTGTTCCTTTAGTGCAGGGCGACCTGGCCTGAAGCTCTTCGTACTTGTTCACAACTGTTACATGGCATGGCGCAGTTGATCTTGTTACTATCCTTGTTAATCAATGCGAAAGGCCGTTTCACCTGCATTATGCAGTGTAAAATGCGGTTCACGCAGACACAGTTATATCCAGGATTGCCATCACGGGGGATCAATGAGCACGGGAAGCACAACATTTCAATTACGCCGTTTGGCGGCACTGACACTGGTCGGATTTTGGCTGGCAGGCTGTAGCTCCAGCGATAATACACAAGCGCCCATCAGCCAGATTGGTGGCAACAGTGGCATGAGCGACTCCTCTGGCGGCGGCGTACCGGCTATGCCGCATGGCGGAATGTTAAGCGGTGGCGTACCTTCTGCACCGTCATCGGGCGGAATGATTAGTGGCAATAATAATGTGACCACGGAAAATGGTCGCATTGTGTACAACCGCAATTATGGGAATATTCCGAAAGGAAGCTATGGCGGCGAGACCTATACCGTTAAACGTGGCGATACCCTGTTCTATATTGCGTGGATTACCGGCAACGACTATCGTGACCTGGCGCAACGCAACAACATCCCCGCTCCGTATAGCCTGAACGCCGGGCAAACGCTGCAGGTGGGTAACGGTGCTGGCCAGTCAATTACCGGTGGTAACGCTATCACTGTTGCCGATGCGACTCAGAGTGGTGTACCTGTCACACCGGGTTCTTCGCAAATTAAATCTGCCCCGGTTGCACAGCAACCTGTTATTACGTATTCTGATGATTCGGGTAATTCTTCAGGCAGCAAATTGTTGCCGTCGAAAGGGGCAAATAATGTGGCAACGACCACAGCTCCGGTTACCGTACCGCCCACGGTCAGCAGCACGACCGATAGCACAACCCCGGTGGGAAGCTGGCGTTGGCCGACCGATGGGAAGATTATCGATAACTTCTCCGCTGCGGAAGGTGGAAACAAAGGGATCGATATCGCGGGTTCACGTGGACAACCTGTTGTCGCTACCGCTTCTGGTAGGGTGGTTTACGCAGGTAATGCGCTCCGCGGGTACGGTAATTTAATCATCATCAAACACAATGATGACTACCTGAGTGCCTACGCCCATAACGACACAATGCTGGTCCGGGAACAACAGGAAGTTAAAGCTGGGCAAAAAATAGCTACGATGGGTAGCACCGGAACCAGTTCAGTAAGATTGCATTTTGAAATTCGTTACAAGGGGAAATCCGTAAATCCGTTGCGTTACTTACCGCAACGATAATCCGGCAGAACCCAGGTGTTCTGCCCTTGGATCACGGGTAGGAGCCGCTTATGAGCCAGAATACGCTGAAAGTTAACGAGTTACACGAAGATGCGGAATTCGAGGAGAACGGAGCTGAGGTTTTTGATGAGAAGGCTCTCGTTGAGAACGAACCTGGTGATAACGATGTAGCGGAAGAAGAGTTGTTGTCACAGGGTGCGACGCAACGCGTTTTGGATGCGACGCAGCTCTACCTCGGAGAAATTGGTTATTCTCCATTGTTAACGGCGGAAGAAGAGGTGTTCTTTGCCCGCCGCGCATTACGAGGCGACATTCCTTCTCGTCGCCGCATGATTGAAAGTAACTTACGTCTGGTGGTGAAGATTGCCCGTCGTTACAGTAATCGTGGTCTGGCGCTGCTGGATCTGATTGAAGAGGGTAATCTGGGCCTGATTCGTGCTGTAGAGAAGTTTGACCCGGAACGTGGGTTCCGCTTCTCGACTTACGCCACCTGGTGGATTCGTCAGACCATTGAACGGGCAATCATGAACCAAACCCGTACCATCCGTCTGCCTATCCACATTGTTAAAGAGTTAAATGTCTATCTGCGCACCGCGCGTGAACTCTCTCACAAACTCGACCATGAGCCGAGTGCGGAAGAGATTGCGGAACAGCTGGACAAACCGGTTGATGACGTAAGTCGTATGCTTCGTCTCAACGAGCGCATTACCTCGGTTGATACCCCGCTGGGTGGTGATTCCGAAAAAGCGCTGCTGGATATCCTGGCCGATGAAAAAGATAACGGCCCGGAGGACACCACGCAGGACGATGATATGAAACAAAGCATCGTTAAGTGGTTGTTTGAACTTAATGCCAAGCAGCGTGAAGTGCTGGCGCGTCGTTTCGGCCTGTTGGGCTATGAAGCGGCAACGCTTGAAGATGTGGGCCGCGAAATCGGTTTGACCCGTGAGCGTGTTCGTCAGATTCAGGTGGAAGGGCTGCGTCGTCTGCGTGAAATCCTGCAGACACAGGGCCTGAATATTGAAGCGCTGTTTCGTGAATAAACCGTAATCGCTATATAAAAACGGTGACCATCAGGTCACCGTTTTTTTATGCCTGTCCGTAGCGGCGCGATTTATCGCGCGCCTTTTCCGGCACCGTGCATCAGCGGCGCGATAAATCGCGCCGCTACACAGCTAACTTCTTATCAGACCAGCGTTTTCAGACGATAGATCCATTCCAGCGCCTGGCGTGGCGTCAGGGTATCGGGATCGAGTGCTTCCAGTGCTTCCACCGCGGGTGACGTTTCCGCGACCAATAACGGTAGCTGTGCACCTTCTACCGTTGAGGCGGCAGTGCTGCCCGATAACGCCTCCAGCTCCTTCAACTTATGGCGTGCGCGCTTGATCACTTCTTTCGGTACACCCGCCAGCGCTGCTACCGCCAGGCCATAACTTTTGCTGGCCGCGCCGTCCTGCACGCTGTGCATAAACGCGATGGTGTCACCATGTTCCACGGCATCCAGATGCACGTTGACCACGCCTTCCATTTTTTCCGGTAGTGTTGTCAGCTCGAAATAGTGGGTGGCGAATAGCGTCATCGCTTTAATTCGGTTAGCCAGGCTTTCGGCACAGGCCCAGGCCAGCGACAGACCATCATAGGTTGAGGTACCGCGACCGATTTCATCCATTAACACCAGGCTATGTTCGGTAGCGTTATGCAGGATATTGGCCGTTTCGGTCATTTCCACCATAAAGGTTGAGCGTCCTGAGGCCAGATCGTCAGCCGCACCCACGCGGGTAAAGATACGATCGATGGGACCCATCACCGTCTCTTCAGCCGGTACGAAGCTGCCGATCCATGCCATCAGCGCAATCAATGCTGTCTGGCGCATATAGGTACTTTTACCGCCCATATTCGGACCGGTAATAATCAACATACGCCGCTGTGCCGACAGCGTCAGCGGGTTGGCGATAAAAGGTTCTTTAAGCACCTGTTCCACCACCGGATGACGACCGCCAGTAATGCGGATCCCCGCTTTTTCCTGCAGCACCGGTCGGCAATAGTTAAGAGTCCAGGCGCGTTCAGCCAGGTTGCTCAGCACATCGAGTTCAGCCAGTGCCGCTGCGCTTAATTGCAGGGCTTCGAGATGCGGCAGCAGACGGTCAAACAGTTCGTCGTACAGGCCTTTTTCCAGCGCCAGCGCTTTCCCTTTTGAGGTCAGCACCTTGTCTTCATACTCTTTCAGCTCAGGAATGATATAGCGTTCGGCATTCTTGAGGGTCTGGCGGCGTACGTAGTGGATCGGCACCAGATGGCTTTGACCACGGCTGACCTGAATGTAGTAACCATGAATGGCGTTAAAGCCCACTTTGAGCGTATCCAGCCCTAGTTTTTCCCGCTCACGAATCTCCAGTCGATCGAGGTAATCGCTGGCACCGTCGGCCAGCGCGCGCCACTCATCCAGTTCGGTGTTATAACCCGGCGCAATTACCCCACCATCACGGATCAAAACCGGTGGTGATTCGATGATGGCGTTTTCCAGCAAGTCGCGTAGTTCGCTAAATTCACCCATCTGGCTACGCAACTGCGTGAGTTGTGGCGCGCTCACCGCTTGCAGCAAGGTATTCAGTTCCGGCAATTGCTGGAAGGCATGACGCATACGCGCCAGGTCGCGCGGACGGGCGGTGCGTAATGCCAGACGGGCGAGAATACGTTCCAGATCGCCAATCTGGCGCAAAACCGGTTGCAGTTCTTCGCTGTGCGCCTGTAACTCGGCAATAGCTTCCTGACGGCGCGCGATGGTGTCGACATCACGTAATGGCATGTGCAACCAGCGTTTCAGCATGCGGCTGCCCATCGGCGTGACGGTTTTATCCAGCACTGCCGCCAGGGTATTGTCGGTGCCACCGGCGAGGTTTTGCGTGATTTCCAGATTGCGACGCGTGGCGGCATCCATAATCACGCTATCCTGCTGCCGCTCCATGCTGAGTGAGCGGATATGAGGCAGCGAGGTACGCTGAGTATCTTTGACATATTGCAGCAGGCAACCTGCAGCACGTAGCGCCAGATGCGCCTGTTCAACACCAAAACCGTTGAGATCGCGCGTGCCGAATTGCAGATTTAACTGTTGGCGCGCGGTATCGATTTCATATTCCCAAAGTGGACGACGGCGCAGGCCACGCCGTTGGTCGATAAGCTGCATAGCCTGAAAATCTTCGGGGTAGAGTAATTCGGCCGGGTTGGTGCGCTGCAACTCGGCCGCCATAGTTTCCTGGTCACCCGGCTCACTCAGGCGAAAGCGTCCTGAACTGATATCCAACGTGGCATAACCAAAGCCACGTTGGCTTTGGAAAATGGCGGCCAGCAGGTTGTCCTGCCGTTCCTGTAACAACGCTTCATCGCTGATGGTGCCGGGGGTGACAATACGTACGACTTTACGCTCGACCGGTCCTTTACTTAACGCCGGGTCACCAATTTGCTCGCAAATCGCGACCGACTCCCCTAGCTGGACCAGCTTCGCCAGATAACCTTCTACAGCGTGATAAGGCACGCCCGCCATTGGGATGGGTTCGCCTGCTGACGCACCACGTTTGGTGAGAGAGATTTCCAGCAACTGCGAGGCGCGTTTGGCGTCATCGTAAAAAAGTTCATAAAAATCGCCCATACGATAGAACAGCAGAATGTCAGGATGATCGGCCTTCAGACGCAGGTATTGCTGCATCATGGGCGTATGGGCGCTGAAGTCCATTTGCTCTGCTCCTTTCATCTCTTTCTCACTTTATATTAACTCTTTGATGACCTGTGATCTGTTGTTGCCACAGGAGAATTTGTCGTCATCGCGATGGGACAATAACGAAAGAGGGGATGTTACCATTTTTACCGCATCTCCTTCATCCGTCCGCTGGCTTTTCGGTTGCCGACCATAACAAATTGCTGTGTCAGGAAAAAATAAAAAAACAGGAAAAGGGTAAACTATGGAGATGGGTCGCAAATTTTTTCTGTCAGCATGATGGCAGACATAACTGATGAAAATTTAAGATATTGCCCTGTAAGTCGGGTATCTGAACGATTAATATGTGTGCTTTAGATTCACCTGGTTTATGGATATCCGATGCGTTTTAAGGTTGCTCTTCTCCCGCTTATTGCTCTGCTTGCTGCCTGTAGTAGCAAGCCTCACACCTCTCAGCAACCCGCTGTGGTTTCTGCTCCTCAGGGGGGCTTTTTACTGGATGCCGCACATGCTAATCAGCCGATGTTTGGTGATTTTGCCGGTAATCCCGCCGCTGAAAAATTTATTGACGAAATGGTGGCGAAACATGGCTTTGACCGCCAGCAATTGCATGCGGTGATTGGCCAGGCGAAGCGACTGGATTACGTGTTGCGTCTGATGGATCAACAGGCACCGAGTTACACGCCGCCAACCGGCCCTAACGGTGCCTGGATTCGTTATCGTAATAAATTCATCACCCCGGATAATGTGCAAAACGGCGTTGCCTTCTGGAATCAATACCAGGATGCGCTACAACGTGCCCAGCAGGTATACGGTGTACCGCCGGAAATCATTGTTGGCATTATTGGCGTTGAAACACGCTGGGGCCGGGTGATGGGTAAAACCCGTTTGCTGGATGCGCTGGCAACCCTCTCCTTTAGTTATCCACGCCGTGCGGCCTACTTTAGTAGTGAGCTGGAAACCTTCCTGCTGATGGCACGTACCGAACAAGACGACCCGCTGGATCTGCGCGGTTCTTTTGCCGGAGCGATGGGGTACGGCCAGTTTATGCCTTCTTCGTATAAGCAATATGCGGTGGACTTCAACGGCGATGGGCATATCAATTTGTGGGATCCGGTTGATGCCATTGGCAGTGTAGCCAATTATTTCAAAGCTCATGGCTGGCGGGCCGGTGAGACGGTTGCCGTTCCTGCCAGTGGTCAGGCTCCTGGGCTGGAGAATGGTTTTAAAACCGCGTATCCGGTGAGCATGCTGGCGGCGAGTGGTTTGACGCCACAGGGATCGCTTGACGGTAATCAGCAGGCCAGTTTGCTGCGCCTCGATCTCGGCACCAGTTATCAATACTGGTACGGGTTGCCCAATTTCTATGTCATAACCCGCTACAATCACAGCACGCATTATGCCATGGCGGTGTGGCAGTTGGGCGAGGCCGTCAGCAAAGCGCGGCAGGGCGCGATATTTTAATACTGTCCTTACACTTTGTAAGGAGATAAGATGACGCCCCTTTTGCGGCGCCATCTTTGCCGCGACCTTTTCTCTGAGGAGTGCTTATGAATACCTTACCGGCCTGTCCTGAATGCCATGCTGACTACACCTGGCAAGATGGTGAAAAGCTGAACTGCCCATCTTGCGGACATATCTGGTCGCTGGGGGCTGATGATGTAACAAGCGATGGACTGGTGGTACGCGATGCGAATGGCAACCTGCTGGCGGATGGCGACAGCGTCACTGTGATCAAAGATCTGAAAGTTAAAGGCAGCTCCTCAACCCTGAAAATTGGCACGAAAGTTAAAAGCATTCGTCTGGTCGAAGGCGATCACAATATCGATTGTAAGATCGATGGCTTTGGGCCGATGAAGCTCAAATCGGAATTTGTGAAAAAGAACTGATTATCGGACGGCGCTGTGCCGTCCGTGTTTCAGTCATCCCAGCAAACGTTCTATCTCAGCACACTGTGTGGCATTTAACTCACCGCCATAGTTGCGCGAGCGGGTAGTCATTGAGGCAAAACGGCGGGCAACGGCGGTTTTAATGGTGGTGACGAAATCATCACCAATGGTATAGATCGCCATTAGCTGACCGATGCGTTGTTGAAGGGTGGTTAACTGGTGCAAATCACCTGCGCGCCACGCCTGCATCGCCTGGGCAAACAGCTCAGGCACAATATTATTCAGCCCGGAAATCGCCCCCGCACCTCCTGCCAGCAGATTGGGCAGCAGGTATTCGTCATATCCTGACAACACCGCAAAATCGCTACGTACTTTCCGTGTTTCCTCAATCAACGCGCGGTTGTGCGACAGACAATCGACGGTGTCTTTAATACCGATAAAATTGGGCAATTCTGCCGCTAACTCAGCCACCAGCGCCGGGGTTAAATCGCAACCGGTGCGCGCCGGGAAATTATAGGCAAACCACTTACCCCCCAATTGCTGATCCAGCGCTTTGAAGTAACTCAGCAGCTGCTTCTGTGTCTGCCCATAGTAATAAGGAGGGAGCACCATCACTGCATCAAAACCGTTTTGCCATGCAGTCTCAGCCAGTTGCAGCATATCCGGCACGCAGGTACTGGACACGTTCGCGACCATCGTCAATGGCGAGAGCTGGCGTGCTTCACGTAGCAAACGTAGCCGTTCCTGCTGGGTGAGTGACGCAAATTCGCCAATGCTGCCCATTAACAAAATTGTATCAATTCCTGACGTATTGAGCCGGGAAAAGTGACGACCCAGGGCATCAACATCCACGTCACCGTGGTTATCAAAAGGGGTTACCGACGGACACCAGACGCCAGCCAGTGCGGGTTGTGTTGCCATAGTAAGCTCCTTGCTGTTAAAAATGAAACGTCGTTTTAACTTAATATCCTTCGTGATAACTGACCAGACTCTGATGGTTAAAAAGGTGAAGTAACGCACTTTTCCTCCCCTGAAAGTGGGAAAAGCGGGTAGTGTTTTGCTCTTCGGGTAAAACAGGAGCGTTCAAATGCAAGACTGGAATCCACAACTGTATCGGCAGTTTGAATCAGAAAGGACGCGCCCGGCACGCGAGTTGCTGGCGCGGATCGCAACCCCTGATGTGCGCTATGCCACAGATTTAGGTTGCGGACCGGGCAACAGTACCGAATTACTGGCTCAGGCATGGCCGGAAGCGCTTGTCCTCGGTATCGACAGTTCAGAAGCGATGTTGGTGCAGGCGCGCGAGCGTCTTCCCAATTGCCGTTTTGCGCAGGCTGATATTCGTTACTGGCAGGCGGAACAGCCGCAGCAGGTGATTTACGCTAATGCATCGCTGCAATGGTTGGGCGATCACCAGGCGTTGTTGCCACATCTGGTCAGCCAGTTGGATATCGGCGGCTCCCTGGCGATTCAGATGCCCGATAATCTTGACGAACCTTCACATCGCCTGATGCGGGAAGTAGCGGCAGATGAGCGCTGGCAGGCGCATATTTCGCCTAAGGCTGCCGATCGTAAGCGCTTACTGACCACCGAACAATATTATGATTTGCTGAGTGATACCGGCTGTGAGGTTGATATCTGGCGCACAACTTATTACCACGTAATGTCTGATGCCCAGGCCATCATAACCTGGCTGCGTGCTACGGGATTGCGTCCTTTCCTCGCCGGTCTGGATGATAGCCAGCAACGAGCCTTTTTAGCGGAGTATCATCAGGCGTTAATTCCTGCTTATCCGACCCGCAGCAACGGCAAGGTTTTGCTGGCTTTCCCGCGTCTTTTTATGGTGGCGATGAAAACCCGCTGAAGTTGGTGGAACCCCGCGCGCAAAACGCGACATCGGGGTTGAAAAGGGTCCTCCGCCGCACCATTTCCTGTTAACGTGAGCGCCAGACAAGGAGAAGGCGATGAACGATGCACAGTTACAACAGTTGAGTCGTCGTATTGGCGAGCAGCTGAAAATGCGCAAGGCAACTATTACTGCGGCTGAGTCCTGCACGGGCGGCTGGATTGCCAAAGTGTTTACCGATATCAGCGGCAGTTCTGCCTGGTTTGAACGCAGTTTCGTCACCTATAGCAACGATGCCAAACAGCAGATGGTCGGTGTGCAGGCCAGCACGCTGGCGCAGTTTGGTGCGGTGAGCGAGCAGACCGTGCGCGAGATGGCGGCAGGGGCGTGTAAAGAGGCGGCTGCGCAGTATGCCATTGCCGTCAGCGGCATCGCGGGACCGAATGGCGGTACACCGGAGAAGCCGGTTGGCACCGTCTGGTTTGGCTTTGCCGGGCCTGAAGGGCGCGTAATGGCGCAGTGTCAGCGCTTTGATGGCGATCGTGATGCCGTGCGGCGTCAGTCCGTCGCCTGGGCGCTACAAACGCTGCATGATGAATTTCTGACAAATTAAACTTGATACTGTATGACTGTACAGTATAATTACCGGCAACAGAACGCGAGCTGGCATACAGAGATGCCCGCTTACCCGGCATGATTAGGAGTGGAAATGGCGATTGACGAAAACAAACAGAAGGCTTTAGCTGCCGCGCTGGGCCAGATTGAGAAACAATTTGGTAAAGGCTCCATCATGCGCCTGGGTGAAGACCGCTCGATGGACGTTGAAACCATCTCCACCGGTTCACTGTCACTGGATATCGCGCTGGGCGCTGGTGGCCTGCCTATGGGCCGTATCGTTGAGATTTATGGTCCAGAATCTTCGGGTAAAACCACGTTGACCCTGCAGGTGATTGCCGCAGCACAGCGTAAAGGTAAAACCTGTGCGTTTATCGATGCTGAGCATGCGCTGGATCCGGTCTACGCGAAAAAACTGGGTGTTGATATCGATAACCTGCTGTGTTCGCAGCCGGATACCGGTGAACAGGCATTGGAAATCTGTGATGCGCTGGCGCGCTCCGGTGCTGTCGACGTGATCATTGTTGACTCCGTTGCGGCCCTGACGCCGAAAGCTGAAATTGAAGGTGAAATTGGCGACTCCCACATGGGTCTGGCTGCTCGTATGATGAGCCAGGCGATGCGTAAGCTGGCCGGTAACCTGAAACAGTCCAACACGCTGCTGATTTTCATTAACCAGATCCGTATGAAGATTGGTGTGATGTTCGGTAACCCGGAAACCACCACCGGTGGTAACGCGCTGAAATTCTACGCTTCCGTACGTCTCGATATTCGCCGCATCGGCGCCATCAAAGAAGGCGACGAAGTGGTGGGTAGCGAAACGCGCGTAAAAGTGGTGAAGAACAAGATTGCCGCACCGTTCAAACAAGCTGAATTCCAGATCATGTACGGCGAAGGCATCAACACCTTCGGTGAACTGGTCGACCTGGGCGTCAAGCACAAACTGGTTGAGAAGGCGGGAGCCTGGTACAGCTACAACGGT
Source organism: Pantoea sp. X-Soil-TKNS-1211 (assembly GCF_059730495.1). Taxonomy (NCBI): domain Bacteria; kingdom Pseudomonadati; phylum Pseudomonadota; class Gammaproteobacteria; order Enterobacterales; family Erwiniaceae; genus Pantoea; species Pantoea sp. X-Soil-TKNS-1211. The sequence goes on along the minus strand of NZ_AP035953.1, from coordinate 3,428,235 downwards.
GAGAAGATTGGTCAGGGTAAAGCTAACTCGACCAATTTCCTGAAAGAGAATCCGGCGATCGCTAATGAGATCGATCAGAAGCTGCGCGATATGCTGCTGACGGGTGCCACGGCTACGGCGGGTGCTGCGGAGGTTTCCGCTGACGACTACGAAGAAGCCAGCGAAACTAACGAAGATTTCTGATACCGCAACGGGAGCACTCTGCTCCCGTTTTGTTTTTCCCCCGCCAGCACTTTCCCTCTGTGAATTCTTGCTTTACCCTGCGCCACTGTCTGAACAAGGTAGATCATATGTCATTATCACCGACACCCGCGCCAACCTTTGCCCGCTTACTGGACCGTGCGATGCGAATCCTGTCACAGCGCGACCATAGCCGCGAAGAGTTAAAAGGGAAGCTGCAACTCTCTAATCAGCGCTCAGCCTGGATGAAGCAGGAAGCGGTCGAGCCGATCCCGGATGAACTGCTGGAGCAAGTGGCAGACTGGTGTCAGCAAAACGGTTGGCTCAACGATCAACGTTTCACGGAGCGCTTTATCATTAGCCGCAGTCGCAAAGGATATGGCCCGCAGCGTATCCGCATGGAGTTGCAGCAGAAGGGAATTGCGCGCGATGACATTGACCAGGCGCTGTTTGATACCGAGGTCAACTGGGTGGCGTGTGCCGCCAGCCTGGCAACGCGCAAGTTTGGCGATCCGCTGCCACAAGATTGGGCAGGGAAGAGCAAGGTTCAGCGTTTTTTGATGACAAAAGGCTTTCTGATGGAAGATATTCAAGCCATTTTCAGAAATTTTGATGACTGAAAGGCGATGGGATTTTACTTCCCACTGAAGAAAATTTATCTTATTCCCACTTTTTGTTCCTCAGTCAGCGGTGGGTCGGGCGCATACGACTTGCCAGACGAAAGGGAACGTTCGTTAGCGTGATTCCAGGAAATTTATGAGCAAGAGCACTGCTGAGATCCGTCAAGCGTTTCTCGACTTTTTTCATAGCAAGGGACATCAGGTTGTAGCCAGCAGCTCCCTCGTACCGAACAACGACCCGACGCTGCTGTTTACCAATGCCGGGATGAACCAGTTTAAAGACGTTTTCCTCGGTCAGGATAAGCGCGATTACTCGCGTGCGACCACGTCGCAGCGCTGCGTGCGTGCCGGTGGTAAGCACAATGACCTCGAAAACGTGGGCTACACCGCACGCCATCACACCTTCTTTGAAATGTTGGGCAACTTTAGCTTTGGCGACTATTTCAAAAAAGACGCGATTGCTTATGCCTGGGAACTGCTGACGGGTGAGCAGTGGTTTAAGCTGCCGAAAGATCGTCTTTGGGTGACCGTCTATGAAACGGACGATGAAGCCTATGACATCTGGGCGAATGACATTGGTATCCCGCGCGAACGTATTATCCGCATCGGTGATAACAAAGGTAGCGCTTACGCCTCTGACAACTTCTGGCAGATGGGAGATACCGGCCCTTGCGGTCCGTGCAGCGAAATTTTCTTCGACCATGGCGATCATATCTGGGGTGGCCCTCCGGGCAGCCCGGAAGAAGACGGCGACCGTTACATTGAAATCTGGAACATCGTGTTCATGCAGTTTAACCGTCAGGCTGACGGTACGATGCAGCCGTTGCCAAAACCCTCAGTCGATACCGGTATGGGGCTGGAGCGTATTGCGGCGGTGTTGCAGCACGTTAATTCCAACTACGAAATCGACCTGTTCGCCAAACTGATTAAGTCTGTGGCGGAAGTGACCGGTGCGACTGATCTCGGCAACAAATCGCTGCGCGTTATTGCTGACCATATCCGATCCTGTGCCTTCCTGATTGCCGACGGCGTGATTCCTTCGAATGAAAACCGCGGTTATGTACTGCGTCGCATCATTCGTCGCGCGGTACGCCACGGCAATATGCTTGGCGCGAAAGATGCCTTCTTCTACAAATTGGTTGCGCCGCTGATTGAGGTGATGGGTTCAGCGGGTGAAGATCTGCAACGTCAGCAGGCTCAGGTAGAAAACGTGCTGAAAGCGGAGGAAGAGCAGTTCGCGAAAACGCTGGAGCGTGGTCTGGCATTGCTGGATGAAGAACTGGCGAAATTGCAGGGTGATACCCTTGATGGTGAAACCGTCTTCCGTCTCTATGACACCTTCGGCTTCCCTGTCGACCTGACGGCAGATGTTTGCCGTGAGCGCGATCTGAAGATCGACGAAGCCGGGTTTGAAGTAGCGATGGAACAGCAGCGTCAGCGTGCACGTGAGGCCAGCGGCTTTGGTGCCGATTATAACAACGTGATTCGTATTGACTCGGCCTCTGCGTTTAAAGGCTACGACCAGCTGGCACTGGCTTCCACTGTGCAGGCGTTGTTTGTTGATGGTCAACCTGTTGAGCAGGTCAGTGCAGGTCAGGATGCTGTCGTGGTGCTGGATGAAACGCCGTTCTACGGTGAATCAGGCGGTCAGGTGGGGGATACCGGCGTATTGACTGGGAATAATGCTGAATTTAGCGTCCAGGATACACAGAAGTATGGTCAGGCGATTGGTCATATCGGTAAGCTTACCCAAGGTCAGTTGCGTGTCGGCGATCGCCTGAATGCTCAGGTTGATGAAGAACGTCGCGCACGTATTCGCCTGAACCACTCAGCGACGCACCTGCTACATGCTGCGTTGCGTCAGGTTCTCGGTGAGCATGTGGCGCAGAAAGGTTCGTTGGTAAACGACAAGTACCTGCGTTTCGACTTCTCGCATTTTGAAGCGATGAAACCGCAGGAAATTCGTCAGGTTGAAGATATTGTCAACGCCCAGATTCGTCGTAACCTGGCGGTTGAAACCAATATCATGGACCTGGAAGCGGCCAAAGCGAAGGGAGCAATGGCACTGTTTGGCGAGAAATACGACCAGCGCGTACGTGTGCTGAGCATGGGTGATTTCTCAACCGAGCTGTGTGGCGGTACTCACGCGGCACGTACCGGTGATATTGGCCTGTTCCGCATTCAGTCTGAGTCAGGTACTGCGGCGGGAGTGCGTCGTATCGAAGCCGTTACCGGTGAAGGTGCACTGGCGCAGGTCAATGCGCAAAGCCATCAGTTGCAGGATATCGCGCATCTGGTGAAAGCCAACAGCAGCAACCTGAACGAGAAAGTACGCGGTCTGGTGGATCACGTTCGTGCACTGGAAAAAGAGCTGCAACAACTGCGTGACCAACAGGCCGCGCAGGAGAGTGCCTCCCTCAGCAGCAAAGCCATTGATGTGAAAGGCACCAAACTGTTGGTGAGTGAGCTGAGCAACGTAGAACCTAAGATGCTGCGTACTATGATGGACGATCTGAAAAATCAGCTCGGTTCCGCCATTATCGTGCTGGCAACTGTCGCGGAAGGCAAAGTGTCGCTGATCGCCGGGGTGACCAAGGACCTGACCGACCGGGTTAAAGCGGGCGAACTGGTTGGTGAGCTGGCGGCCCTGGTGGGTGGCAAAGGTGGTGGTCGTCCGGATATGGCACAGGCGGGTGGTACTAATCCGCAGGCACTGGCCGGTGCGCTTGCGGGTGTTCAGGAGTGGGTTAGCAATCGACTGTAACGAAATAAAACTAAGCATCGTGGAGAGCGTCAGGAACAGATGTTCCGGCGCTTTTTAACGCGATGTGCACCAGGTAATGACAAAGTCAGGTTGAGGAAGTGTATTTCGGCTAAACTAACTATCAGCAGAATGTATTGGCGTGACAAACCACAATGGTGTATTTGTCATAGACATTGTTCGGCAGTATATGATGGATATGGCCGGGAACCCGAACAGGCCCGACTCTTTTAATCTTTCAAGGAGCAAAGAATGCTTATTCTAACTCGTCGAGTTGGTGAAACCCTCATGATTGGCGATGAGGTGACTGTAACGGTGCTGGGAGTTAAAGGTAACCAGGTCCGTATTGGCGTCAATGCACCTAAAGAGGTCTCAGTGCATCGCGAAGAGATCTATCAGCGCATCCAGGCAGAAAAAGCTCAGCCTACGAGTTACTAACGGATTCAGCGCCTCGCTTTACGGCGAGGCGCTACCGCTTTCCCCTGCTTTTCTGCTTTCCCTGCTATTTTCTTCTTTGTCGTTTTGTTATCTGCATCGACCTTTTACTGTTGATTAATCACTCTTTTTGTCGGCAAATTGCGCGGATTGTCTGTCATTTGTGCAAACGAACGTGTAGTGGGAAAAATTGTTTGACTTATAAATGCGGGAAAGTAATATGTGCGCCACGCAGTGCCGATGAGCGGAAACAAAGTTCAGAAGCACAGTTCGTCAGAACGCGTAAGGTGAGGTGGCCGAGAGGCTGAAGGCGCTCCCCTGCTAAGGGAGTATGCGGTCAAAAGCTGCATCCGGGGTTCGAATCCCCGCCTCACCGCCATTTTTCGATGCATCCATAGCTCAGCTGGATAGAGTACTCGGCTACGAACCGAGCGGTCGGAGGTTCGAATCCTCCTGGATGCACCATCGAAAAAGATGTCGTAAAGAGTGAACGAGCAGTTCCTTTCGTGGTGAGTTGTTAGCACCCTGCGTTGTACAAGAATTTTCAGAAATGCATCCATAGCTCAGCTGGATAGAGTACTCGGCTACGAACCGAGCGGTCGGAGGTTCGAATCCTCCTGGATGCACCATTCTCGTATCATTCCCAGGTTGATTTCAGTTAGTCCATTGTAAGAAAATCTCTCAATGCATCCATAGCTCAGCTGGATAGAGTACTCGGCTACGAACCGAGCGGTCGGAGGTTCGAATCCTCCTGGATGCACCATTCTTTGTCTCATCACCTAATTTAGTCAGCCCGTCGCAAGAAAAACTCTCAATGCATCCATAGCTCAGCTGGATAGAGTACTCGGCTACGAACCGAGCGGTCGGAGGTTCGAATCCTCCTGGATGCACCATTCTCTCGGCTTTACTCTTCGTTCAAACAAAAACACTGAATTAACCGCCATTTATGCGCGGCACCGTTTTCTCACCTTTTTCTTAAATCCAAAATTGCTAATGCTTTCAAAGCATTTGCTGTTAAGCACACCTGGCGACAACCTGAACGCATTACGTTAAAGTAAGGGCACCTTTGCAGGACGTCCGGAGTGACAATGTACGACCAATATGACGCCTTGATTTTCGATATGGACGGCACGATCCTCGATTCTGAGCCGACACATCGAAAAGCCTGGCATCAGGTACTTAGCCGCTATGGTTTCACCATTGATGACGAAAAAATGGTGAGCTTTAATGGTGCGCCAACCTGGCAGCTGGCGCAATTTATCATCGAGCAAAACAACGCCTCGCATGATCCGCATTTGTTGGCGGCGGAAAAGACCGTGGCCTTCAAAGCGATGCTGCTGGATAGCGTCCGTCCGTTGCCGCTGATGGAGGTGGTAAAGGCTTATCATGGTCGTCGCCCGATGGCAGTAGGTACTGGCAGCGAACACAGTCTGGCAGAAGCGCTGCTGAAGCAATTGGGCGTTTATCATCTTTTTACCGCAGTCGTCGGCGCTGATGATGTTCAGCGCCATAAACCGCAACCTGATACCTTCTTGCGCTGTGCCGAATTGATGGGCGTCGCACCTGCGCGCTGTGTGGTATTTGAGGATGCTGATTTTGGCGTTCAGGCAGCCAAAGCGGCAGGCATGGATGTGGTTGATGTCCGTTTACTGTGAATGAATTTCTGACTTATGGCTCGTTATTCGGCAGTAGCTTTCTGAGTGCCACCCTGCTTCCGGGAAGCTCAGAGGCGGTGCTGGTCGCCCTGTTGATCGCCAAAAAAGGGTCGGTCTATGGGTTGCTATTGGCGGCATCAGTGGGAAACACGCTGGGCGGCCTGACGAACATTTTTCTTGGTCGCCTGATGCCGCCAAAAGGGCAGGGACGATGGCATAGCACAGCAATGACGTGGTTACACCGATTCGGACCTGCAGCCCTGCTGTTTAGTTGGCTGCCCGTCGTGGGCGATCTGCTCTGCGTCTTTGCAGGATGGTTGCGCATTGGCTGGCTTCCGGCGCTGTTGTTTCTCGCCATCGGTAAAACACTGCGTTACATCGTTATCGCGACGGTCACTTTGCAAGGTTTGCAATGGTGGCATTGATTCGCACAGATTCGAGGCTACGGTTAACATTATGCTGAACAAAAATAAATTATTCGCACAGCGGGAGGTTAATGTGATCCCGGACGTATCAAAAGCGCTTTCCTGGCTGGAAGCGCATCCCGACGCGTTAAAAGGTATCGGCCGTGGCATCGAACGCGAAACGTTGCGCGTCGAGCCGGATGGTCACCTGGCAACTACCGGGCACCCGGAGTCCTTGGGTTCAGCGCTGAAGCATGATTGGATTACCACCGATTTTGCTGAAACGCTGTTGGAATTCATCACGCCTGTTGATCAGAACATTGATCACATGCTCAGTTTCCTGCGCGACATTCACCGCCATGTAGCGCGAGAATTGGGTCAGGAGCGCATGTGGCCGTTTAGCATGCCCTGCATCATTGAAGATGCGGATAAAATCGAGCTGGCGCAGTACGGCAGTTCCAATATTGGCAAAATGAAGACGCTGTATCGTCAGGGTTTGAAAAATCGCTATGGCGCGCTGATGCAGACCATTTCAGGCATCCATTATAACTTCTCGCTGCCGCTGTCATTCTGGCGTGAGTGGGCGGATGTCAAAGATGCGGAAAGCGGTAAAGAAACCATCTCAGCCGGATACTTGCGCCTGATTCGCAACTACTATCGCTTCGGTTGGGTGATTCCGTATCTGTTTGGTGCTTCGCCCGCGATTTGTTCCAGCTTCCTGCAAGGTCGGGAAAGCAACCTGCCGTTTGAAACGAACGATAAAGGTACGCTGTGGCTGCCGTATGCCACTTCGCTGCGTCTGAGCGATCTGGGTTACACCAATAAATCGCAAAGTGGACTGGGTATTACCTTTAACTCGCTGGAAGGGTATGTTGCCGCGTTGAAAGCCGCTATCAAAACCCCTTCTGAAGAGTATGCGGCGATTGGCACCAAAGATGCCGATGGTAACTGGTTGCAGTTAAATACCAACGTGCTGCAGATTGAGAACGAACTGTATGCGCCGATTCGTCCGAAGCGCGTAACGCGTAGCGGTGAAGCGCCTTCAGATGCGCTGCAACGCGGCGGTATTGAATATATTGAAGTTCGTTCTCTGGATATTAACCCATTCTCCGCGATTGGCGTCGATTCGAACCAGGTTCGTTTCCTCGACTTGTTCCTGATTTGGTGTACGCTGGCAGATGCGCCAGAAATGAGTGCGGATGAGTTGCTGTGCAGTCGTAAAAACTGGAACCGCGTGGTGCTTGAAGGCCGTAAGCCAGGCCAGATGATTGCCGTAGGTTGCAGTGAAACCCAGCATACCCTGGTTGAAGTGGGTAAGGCGTTGTTTGTCGACCTGCGTCGCGTGGCGGAAGTGCTCGACAGCAACGAGGGCAGCACGCAATATCAACAGGTTTGCGATCAACTGGTAGCATCGTTTGATGATCCTGAGCTAACCTATTCGGCGCGCATCCTTCATGCAATGAAGGAGAATGGTTTAACCGGAACCGGTGTGGCACTGGCTGAACAGTACCGTCATCTGCTGTGTGAGGAACCGCTTGAGGTTCTGAGTGAGGATGATTTTACACGTCAGGCACAGGATTCAGTGCTCGCGCAAGAGACGCTGGAACAGAGTGATACGCTGGATTTCGCCAGCTATCTTGCCAGCCGGGAAGGGTAAAAAAGAAAAGGCCACATCACTGTGGCCGAATAAACATCTCTGTTGTCAGGGATGATGATAACAAATGCGCGTCTTTCATATATTCAGACGTTAGGCGAACAGAAAAGTTTCATCGTTTTAAAAAAATTCTCAAAACAGGAGGTGACAATATGCCACTGCTGGATAGTTTTACTGTAGATCACACCATCATGGCGGCGCCCGCAGTGCGTGTTGCAAAAACCATGAAAACTCCTCATGGCGATACCATCACCGTTTTTGACCTGCGCTTCTGCCGACCAAACAAAGAGATTCTGACCGAGCGTGGTATTCATACGCTGGAGCATCTTTTCGCCGGATTTATGCGTAACCACCTTAACGGTGAAGGCGTTGAAATCGTTGATATCTCACCGATGGGTTGCCGCACCGGGTTTTACATGAGCCTGATTGGTGCGCCAGACGAACAACGTGTGGCGAAAGCGTGGAAAGGGGCGATGGAAGACGTTCTGAAAGTTAAAGAACAAAACCAGATCCCGGAATTGAACGAGTATCAATGTGGTAGCTACAAGCTGCATTCACTGGATGAAGCACAGCAGATTGCACGCAACGTGCTGGCAAGCGAGATCGGCGTTAACTATAACGACGAGTTGAAACTGCCGGAAGAGAAATTGCACGAGCTGCACATCTAGTATTTGCTGATGCAGAAAGAAAAAAATGCCGCGTTTATCGCGGCATTTTTATGTCAGGAACCGATCGATGATTTGAGCGGCGTGTGTGGTGTAATCCGCACCTGCTTTACCATGTTGTCCTGTACGTCGAGAATATCGATATCGTATTTGCCAACCAGTACCTGAGTATTCACCTGCGGAATCTCTTCCAGTACTTCCAGCAGCATTCCGTTGATGGTACGGGCTTCCTCTTCCGGTAGCGACCAATTGAACGCTTTGTTAATTTCGCGCACGTTAGCACCGCCTTCAATCAGCACCGAGCCATCAGTCTGAGGCATCACTTCTTCTGCCAGCGTTGGCGACATTGATGTGGTGAAATCACCGACAATCTCTTCAAGAATATCTTCGATGGTTACCAGGCCTTTAATATCGCCGTATTCATCAACGACCAGGCCGACCTTTTTCTTGTTGCGCTGAAACTTCACCAACTGAATATTCAGTGGTGTCCCTTCAGGCACGTAGTAGATTTCATCTGCGGCGCGCAGCAGCGTTTCTTTGTTAAACTCTTTTTTCTCGGTCATCATGCGCCAGGCTTCGCGCACCCGCAGCATGCCAACACAGTCGTCCAACGAGTCGCGAAACAAAACGATACGACCATGTGGAGAGTGGCTAAGCTGACGTACCACCGATTTCCAGTCGTCATTGACGTTGATGCCGACAATCTCGTTGCGCGGCACCATGATGTCTTCAACACCCACCTTTTCCAGGTCCAGCACTGACAGCAGCATATCCTGATTACGACGCGACATCAGGCTACGTGATTCATACACAATGGTGCGCAACTCTTCTTTGCTCAATGCTGAGTTGATTGAACCATCAGTTTTGATGCCGACCATACGCATCAAAATGCGCGTAATGGTATTCAGCAGCCAGACCAGCGGCAGCATGACGTATTGCAGCGGCGCGAGCAGGAAACTACTGGGGTAAGCGACTTTCTCCGGGTAGAGCGCTGCGATGGTTTTTGGCAGCACTTCGGCAAATACCAGCACCACAAAGGTCAGGATACCGGTAGCAATCGCCACACCGGCGTCGCCATATAAACGCATGCCGACAATTGTGCCTAATGCTGATGCCAGGATGTTGACCAGGTTATTACCGATCAGCACCAGGCTGATCAGACGATCCGGACGGCGCAGCAGCTTTTCGACGCGACGCGCACTACGTTGACCGTTTTTCGCCTGATGGCGCAGTTTGTAGCGGTTGAGCGTCATCATGCCGGTCTCTGAACCGGAGAAATAGGCCGAGACCAGCACCATGATGACCAGGGTGATGATCAGCGTGGTGGTTGAAACATGTTCCAACGCAAAAATTCCTTTAGTGAGACGATTGGGTGAGCAGGTGTTGCAGTACACGGCTGCCGAAGTAGGCCATCGTCAGCAAAATTGCACCGCTGCAGTTAAACCAGACGACGCGACGACCGCGCCAGCCTTCGTGGTAGTGCCCCCAGAGCAAAACGATATAAACAAACCAGGCAATAATCGACAGCACCGCTTTATCCACGTTTTCGGCGCTGAACAGGTTATGCATATAGAACAGGCCGGTCACCAGTACCAGCGTCAGCAGCACAACACCAATCTGCGTGATGTGGAACATTTTGCGCTCAATGCTAAGCAATGGCGGCATATCCTGGGTGAACGCCAGTTTTTTATTTTTCAACTGATAATCGATCCACGCCAGTTGTAACGCATACAGGGCCGCGATGATCAGTGTCGCGTAAGCAAACAGCGACAAACCGATGTGGATCATCATGCCAGGTGTGGTTTCCAGATGCGTAATAAATGCATTGGGCACGAATGTGGCAAAGGCCAGATTAATCAGCGCGAAACTGTAGACAACCGGAAGCAGCAGCCAGCCCCGATTGCGCGATGCGACAATAGTCATAATCGCGCAGATCAGCAGGCTGACCAGCGAGCCGATATTCAGCAGGCTGAGATTTTGTCCGTTGTCGACGGCAAAAATACGTTGTTGTAACGCCACGGCGTGGGCGATCAGCGCCACGCAGGCGGAGAGCACAGCAAAGCGTCGCCAGCCACCATTGCGTTTCAGCAGGCTGGGGATGATCAAAGCAAGGCTGAGAGAGTAGGCGAACAACGCCACGATCGCAAAAACGAACATAGATCCTTTCAGGTGTCAGTCAGATAAGGAAAAAACTAGTATAACGTCAGCCGCAGCAGGCTCCAAACGATCTGAAGGGCAATTGCAGAGATCGGCCTGGCTTCGTGTTATAATCCGCCGCATTGTGTCGCCCAGGCGGCCTCGCTATGTGTCTAAGTGAGAGAGCATGTTTGATAATTTAACCGATCGTTTGTCGCAAACCCTGCGCAATATTAGCGGCCGCGGAAGGCTGACTGAAGACAACATCAAGGACACGCTGCGTGAAGTGCGTATGGCGTTGCTGGAAGCGGATGTCGCGCTGCCGGTGGTCCGTGAATTTATCAACCGCGTCAAAGAGCGCGCGGTCGGCCACGATGTGAACAAGAGCCTGACGCCGGGTCAGGAGTTCATCAAAATTGTTCGCACGGAGTTGGTTGAGGCAATGGGTGCAGAAAACAATGCACTTAATCTTGCCGCACAGCCACCGGCTGTGGTGCTGATGGCCGGCCTGCAAGGTGCAGGTAAAACCACCAGCGTCGCGAAACTGGGTAAATTCCTGCGTGAAAAGCACAAGAAAAAAGTGTTGGTCGTCTCTGCTGACGTCTATCGCCCGGCGGCAATTCGCCAGCTGGAAACGCTGGCAGAGCAGGTTGGCGTGGATTTCTGCCCGTCGGACCTGAGCCAGAAACCTGTCGACATCGTGAACAACGCGTTGAAAGAAGCGCGTCTGCAATTTTACGATGTCCTGTTAGTCGATACCGCTGGTCGTCTGCACGTTGACGAAGCGATGATGGACGAGATCAAACAGGTTCACGCCGCGATCAATCCGGTGGAAACGCTGTTTGTGGTTGATGCGATGACGGGTCAGGATGCCGCCAATACCGCGAAGGCGTTTAATGAAGCGCTGCCGCTGACCGGTGTGATCCTGACCAAAGTCGATGGTGACGCACGCGGTGGTGCGGCGTTATCGATTCGTCATATTACCGGCAAGCCGATCAAATTCATGGGTGTCGGTGAGAAGACTGAGGCGCTGGAGCCGTTCTATCCAGATCGTATCGCCTCACGCATCCTCGGCATGGGCGATGTGCTGTCGCTGATTGAAGATATCGAAAGCAAGGTGGATCGCGAGCAAGCGGAAAAGCTGGCGAAGAAACTGAAAACCGGCGATGGCTTTGACCTCAACGATTTCCTTGAGCAACTGAAGCAGATGCGCAACATGGGCGGCATGGCAAGCCTGATGGGTAAGCTGCCGGGCATGGGTCAATTGCCTGATAATGTGAAATCACAGATGGACGACAAGCTGCTGGTGCGTATGGAAGCGATCATCAACTCGATGACGCGTAAAGAGCGCGAGAAGCCGGAAATCATCAAGGGTTCACGCAAGCGCCGCATCGCTTTGGGTTCGGGTATGCAGGTGCAGGATGTCAACCGACTGCTGAAACAGTTCGATGATATGCAGCGCATGATGAAGAAAATGAAGAAGGGCGGCATGGCGAAAATGATGCGTAGTATGAAGGGCATGATGCCGCCAGGGTTCCCCGGTCGCTAAGGTGACTGGCTAAATGCCGGAAAAGTGAGATGCTCAGGTTGCTTTTTGCGCCAAAATGAGTAAAATTTTCGGGCTTTTTATATTGCACCCGGGCCCCGTTCCTCGATGGGGCCCGGTTGTTTTATTAACTAATGAGGATGTTATGGTAACCATTCGTTTGGCACGTCACGGCGCTAAAAAGCGTCCGTTCTATCAGGTCGTCGTAACTGACAGCCGCAATGCTCGTAACGGTCGCTTCATCGAGCGCGTAGGTTTCTTCAACCCGATCGCTGCAGGTCAGGCTGAAGGTCTGCGTCTGGATCTGGACCGTATTGAGCACTGGGTTGGCCAGGGCGCAACGCTTTCTGATCGCGTTAACGCGCTGATCAAAGAAGCAAAAAAAGCAGCTTAATCTGTCACGGTGGTGAGCATGAGCAGAAAACCTGCCGCACAGCCTCCCGCTAACCCGATTGTATTGGGGAAGATGGGTGCCGCTTACGGCATTCGGGGCTGGCTCAAAGTGTTTTCTTCCACCGAAGAAGCCGAAAGTATCTTCGACTATCAGCCCTGGTTTATTCAGCATGCCGGTCAATGGCAGCTGGTCGAACTGGAAGGCTGGAAGCACCACAATCAGGACCTGATCATCAAAGTCAAAGGCATTGACGATCGGGATGCCGCGGCACAATTAACCAATTGCGAAATTACGGTTGATTCCGCGCAACTGCCGGCGCTGGAAGAGGGTGATTACTACTGGAAAGACCTGATGGGTTGCAAAGTAGTAAACCTCGAAGGCTACGAAATGGGCAAAGTCATTGATTTGATGGAGACCGGTTCGAACGACGTTCTCGTCGTTAAGGCAAACCTGAAAGATGCATTCGGTGCACAGGAACGGTTAATACCGTTTCTGGATGAACAGGTTATCAAGAAAGTCGATCTCACTACTGGCACTATTGAAGTAGATTGGGATCCTGGTTTTTGATCTCCGGACAAACCGGTAACGCAACGGCGAACGCGATGTGGATTGGTGTTATTAGCCTGTTTCCAGAGATGTTTCGCGCTATTACCGATTACGGGGTAACTGGCCGGGCAGTAAAAAATGGCCTGCTCAGCATTGAGAGCTGGAGTCCTCGTGACTTCACGCACGACCGGCACCGTACTGTGGACGATCGTCCTTACGGCGGCGGACCGGGAATGCTGATGATGGTGCAACCCTTGCGGGACGCCATCCACGCAGCGAAAGCAGCGGCGGGAGCAGGTGCTAAGGTGATTTATCTTTCACCTCAGGGACGCAAACTCGACCAACAGGGCGTTTGCGAACTGGCGACACAGCAGAAGTTGATTCTGGTTTGTGGCCGTTATGAAGGGATAGATGAGCGCGTAATCCAAACCGAAATTGATGAAGAATGGTCAATCGGCGATTATGTACTCAGTGGCGGTGAACTGCCAGCCATGACGTTAATTGACTCCGTCGCCCGGTTTATACCAGGCGTGCTGGGAAAGCAGGCGTCAGCCGACGAGGATTCGTTCTCGGATGGTTTGCTGGATTGCCCACACTATACCCGACCTGAAGTGTTAGAGGGGATGGATGTTCCGGCAGTGTTACTGTCGGGGAACCATGCCGATATTCGCCGTTGGCGCCTGAAACAGTCGCTAGGCCGTACCTGGCTGAGAAGACCTGAACTTCTGGAAAACCTGGCTCTGACTGAAGAGCAAGCAAGGTTGCTTACTGAGTTCCAGCGTGAACATCAGCAGCAGCAAAACGATGAGGCGGAAGAGTAATCTTCCCTGACTATCAGTTTACCCAGGATAAGAGATTTAATTATGAGCAACATTATCAAGCAAATTGAACAAGAGCAGATGAAACAGGACGTACCTTCCTTCCGTCCGGGTGATACCGTGGAAGTGAAAGTATGGGTCGTTGAAGGGACTAAGAAACGTCTGCAGGCATTCGAGGGCGTGGTTATCGCTATTCGTAACCGCGGTCTGCACTCTGCATTCACTGTTCGCAAGATTTCTAACGGCGAAGGCGTTGAGCGTGTCTTCCAGACTCACTCTCCGGTAATTGACAGCATCGCTGTTAAACGTCGTGGTGCTGTGCGTCAAGCCAAACTGTACTACCTGCGTGAGCGTACTGGTAAGTCTGCTCGTATCAAAGAGCGTCTTAACTAAGAGCTCGCGTAAGCGACATCTCAAAGTTAATAGCAAACAAGGGGTTGGCATCTGCCAGCCCCTTTTTTTATCCGCGTTTCAAATGATAGATTGCGGTATTCACCGGGCCACTTTCCAGTACGATCAAACCGTAGCGATAATCCACAAAGCTAAATCCACTGCGTTCCGCGACGGTACGGCTGGCGAGATTATCTGCGGCTGCCAGAATCTCCAGTATCTTCAGTTTGTGTGACTGAAACCCCAGCTCAACCAGCCGTTCGACAGCACGGGTTGCCACGCCCTGGCGCTGAGCATCAGAACGTACCCAATAGCCTATCGCGCTGAACTCTCCTGGTTGTTGGGCAAAACGGATTCCGGCACCACCTAACAAACGATCATGTCCATCAACGATGGCAAACTCCTCTGCTTCACCCCGATCACGCTGAATATGGGTAAAATTAATCCAGCTGATTGCCTCTTCGACACGGTAGTCCTCATGCGCCCACACCATCCACGGCTGAAGGCTGGCGAGTGACTCATTCACTGCTTCGGTAAAGGCACTGGCATCGTCTAGATAATAGGGGCGAAGATGTACAGCAGCGATTGCCATCGGTTTGATCCTGAAAAGTGACGAATAACAGAATGTTAGCGCAAGTTTTTCGGTTAGTCGCGTGATGTTTACTATAGGTGTGTAAACTATACTTTACTATCATGCTTTGTGTGCTTGCTCTTTTATTTGTTATAACTGTTTGTATTTTAATTGATTAATTCATTTTTTCTCGATCGGTTGGTTGGCATGGTAATAAAAGTGTACATGTATGGATTACATCATTTACGACTTGTGATAAAGTGTGCGCCATCCTCAGTGAGGATCCCAACACGCATAAACGAGTAAAAAGGATCGCTATCATGCAAAAAGACGCGCTGAACAATGTGCATATCGCCGATGAACAAATTTTAATTACCCCCGGAGAACTGAAAGCGAAATTCCCGCTGAGTGCTGCTCAGGAGGCGCAAATTGCGGCTTCCCGTCAGACTATCTCCGATATCATCGCTGGCCGTGATCCGCGCCTGCTGGTGGTTTGTGGCCCTTGTTCTATCCACGATACCGAAGCTGCACTTGAATACGCCCGTCTGTTAAAAACTCTTTCTGCACAGCTGAAGGATCAGCTGTACATCGTTATGCGTGTCTATTTTGAGAAACCCCGTACCACCGTCGGCTGGAAAGGGTTGATCAACGATCCCTATATGGACAACTCGTTTGATATGGAAGCCGGGCTGCACATTGCGCGTCAGCTGCTGGTGAACCTGGTGGAGATGGGACTGCCGCTGGCGACCGAAGCGCTCGATCCGAACAGCCCGCAATACCTTGGTGACCTGTTCAGCTGGTCGGCCATTGGCGCGCGTACCACCGAATCTCAAACCCACCGCGAGATGGCTTCTGGCCTTTCTATGCCGGTTGGCTTTAAAAATGGTACCGATGGTAGCCTGGGCACGGCGATCAACGCGATGCGCGCTGCTGCCATGCCACACCGTTTTGTCGGTATCAACCAGGCCGGTCAGGTGTGCCTGTTGCAGACTCAGGGCAATCCGGATGGTCACGTGATTCTGCGTGGTGGCAAAGCACCCAACTACGGCCCGGAAGATGTCGCCCAGTGTGAAAAAGAGATGGTCAAAGCGGGACTGCGCCCGGCCTTAATGATAGATTGCAGCCATGGCAATTCTAACAAAGACTATCGCCGTCAGCCGGGTGTAGCCGAATCGGCTATTGCCCAGATTAAAGATGGAAACCGCTCCATTATCGGCCTGATGCTGGAAAGCCACATTCATGAAGGCAATCAGTCTTCTGAGCAGCCGCGTAGTGAGATGAAGTACGGTGTGTCCGTCACCGATGCCTGCATCAACTGGGACACCACCGAAACTTTACTGCGTGAAATCCATCAGGATCTGCAGGGAGTGCTGTCGGCGCGTCTGTCACACGAGGTGTAATAAGTCATGGTGGCTGAACTGACCGCGCTACGCGATCAAATCGATGAAGTAGATAAAGCCCTGCTCGGGTTGCTGGCGAAGCGGCTTGAGCTGGTTGCTGAAGTAGGTGAAGTAAAAAGTCGTTATGGCTTACCGATATATGTGCCGGAGCGTGAGGCCAGTATGCTGGCTTCGCGTCGCCAGGAAGCTGAGGCGCTCGGTGTACCACCGGATCTGATTGAGGATGTGCTGCGCCGTCTGATGCGCGAATCCTACACCAGTGAAAATGACAAAGGCTTCAAAACCCTGTGTCCGACACTGCGTCCGGTGGTGATTGTTGGTGGCCGTGGCCAGATGGGACGTCTGTTTGAAAAAATGCTGACCTTGTCTGGCTATCAGGTTCGTCTGCTCGACAAGGAGGACTGGGAGCAGGCTGACGAGTTACTGAAAGATGCCGGTATGGTGATCATCAGTGTGCCGATCCATCTGACCGAGCAGATTATCGCAAAGCTGCCAAAACTGCCGGAAGATTGTATTCTGGTTGATCTGGCATCGGTGAAGAATCGTCCATTGCAGGCCATGCTGGCGGCGCACAACGGTCCGGTGCTTGGTCTGCACCCGATGTTTGGCCCGGACAGCGGCAGCCTGGCAAAACAGGTTGTGGTGTGGTGCGATGGGCGTCAGCCGGAAGCCTACCAGTGGTTCCTTGAGCAGATTCAGGTATGGGGAGCGCGGCTGCATCGGATCAGTGCTGTCGAGCATGACCAAAACATGGCGTTTATTCAGGCGTTGCGCCATTTCGCGACCTTTGCCTATGGCCTGCATCTGGCGGAAGAAAACGTCAATCTGGATCAGCTGCTGGCCTTGTC
This sequence comes from Pantoea sp. X-Soil-TKNS-1211, assembly GCF_059730495.1. Lineage (NCBI taxonomy): Bacteria > Pseudomonadati > Pseudomonadota > Gammaproteobacteria > Enterobacterales > Erwiniaceae > Pantoea > Pantoea sp. X-Soil-TKNS-1211. The sequence goes on along the minus strand of NZ_AP035953.1, from coordinate 3,411,212 downwards.
TTCACCGATTTACCGCCTGGAGCTGGCGATGGTGGGGCGGTTGTTTGCGCAGGATCCACAGTTGTATGCAGACATCATTATGTCTTCAGAAAGCAACATCGCGCTGATTAAGCGCTATTACCAGCGTTTTGGCGAAGCGATTACTTTACTGGAACATGGCGATAAACAGGCGTTTATTGATAGCTTCCGGCGCGTGGAACACTGGTTTGGTGACTACGCGAAACGCTTCCTGGTTGAGAGTCGCAGTATGTTGCGCTCGGCCAACGATAGCCGACAATAAAAGAAAAGGGCATCCTCAGGGATGCCCTTTTGCTTAGATGCGCGGCTCTACCGGCACTACATTCTCACCCGGATAACAACCGAGTACTTTCAGTGAGCGGGTCAGACCGCGCAACTCTTCCAGCGCACGCTGCATGCTGTCAGATTGCAGATTACCTTGCACGTCGATGTAAAACATCTCTTCCCATGGATTGCCGTTGATCGGACGCGATTCGAGTTTGCTCATGATCAGGTTGTGTTGGCGCAGAACCAGCAGCGCTTCAACCAGCGCCCCTGCCTGCTGCCCGGTCGCCATAATCAGTGTGGTTTTGGCCGGAACCTGGTCAGAGACGTCAATCGGCTTACGCGCCAGTACAATAAAACGCGTGTGGTTTTGCTGCTGGTTGGCCAGATCGCGTTCCAGTACCTGTAATTGATATAACTCACCACCCGCTTCACTGCCGAGTGCGGCCACTTTCGGTGAATTCATCGCCGCCACTTTTTCCATCGCTGCTGCCGTGCTTTCGGTGTATTCAATTTTCCACTGCGGGAAACGGTTGATGAACTGACTGCACTGCTGGAACGGTTGCGGATGGCTGTAAACGGTCTCAATCTGTTGCAAATCGGTATTGCCGCTGACTAATACACAGTGCTCAATAGGAATAGTCAGTTCGCCGACAATCGATAACGAAGTTTGTTGCAGCAGGTCGTAAACGTCATTGATGGAACCGGAAGAGGTGTTCTCAATTGGCATCACGGCATAGTCAGCCTGACCGCTTTCCACTTGCTGAATGATGTCCTGAAATTTCAAACAACCACTTTCCACCATCGAATCGAAATGGCGAGCGGCATATTTGCGCGCGGCAAGGTGTGAATAGGAGCCTTTCGGACCGAGAAACGCGATGCGTGGCGCATGTGCATGCGGATGGTTGAGATTCTTTTGCAGCAGCGCCTGCTGAGTCAGGACAGAATCCTCAATCACCAGTTGGAAAAGACGCGTGATGTAATGCGCATCGAGCTGGTGCTTTTTCCCCAGCGTAATCAGGTTTTCCAGCAGGGCACGTTCACGTTCGACATCGCGGATCGGGCGATGGGTTTCCAGTTTGGCTTGCGCTACTTCTACTGCCAGGCTGCGGCGCTCAGCCAGCAGCGTCAGTAGCTTTTCATCAACAGCGCTGATTTTGTCGCGTAATGCCAGCAGTGGGTTATCGGGGTTCATTAGGCTCACCTGTAAGCTGTCCAATAAAAAAGCCTCCCGGTTGGGAGGCTTTGTTGTTCGTCTTCGCATTCATTTTCACATGACGAATCGCCTCCCAATCAGGGGAAGGTAAAAAAGAATGCGAAGAAGAACGGCAGATGTTTCATAGCAATTTCCAAAAATAAAGTGTCCCGAGATTAACCGCACTGATTTAAGGCTGTCAATAAAAAACGCGCCCGCAGGCGCGTTGCTGAGAAAATCGACGTTTATCCTGCTGGCGTAAAATCTTTCACACTCGTGGTAGCGCGACGCGCTTCAGGTTTGTGTTGCGCTTTATTGAGCTGTCGCTCCAGCTTGGCAATCAGGTCGTTGATTGCGGTGTACATATCATCATGTTTCGCGCTGGCGACCAGCGTGCCGTTTGGTGTGTTAATCGTGGCATCGGCCACAAATTCTTTCGGCTCTTTCGATAACACAATGTGCGGATTTATCAGGTGAGTTTGCCATTTTTCCAGCTTGGCGAGACGGTCTTCGACATGGTTGCGGATAGCCGCAGTGATTTCCATTTGTTTACTGGTAATGTTCAGAATCATCATTCAAACCTCTCTGTCATTTCCGTCTTGGTAGGTCCAGCATACCGCGGAAACATGGAAAATGTGTGATAAAGATCACGTAAAAATGTCACTTTTTGTCAATGCCAACAAATTGTGAGAAAGGCCGGGAAAGTGGCGGAAAAAGCTTGAAGAGTGGGGATGAACGGGGCAAGATTGACGAGTTAACCGGGATGAGAAATAAGATTTTTGTCTGATTTTTCATCAAAAAAAGCAGCCAGTGAAGGCTGCTTTTTTGTTTGCTACAAATCAGGCGTTATTGGCGGCGATGATTTTTGCTACTTTATCGGCCTCAGCAGTTAATTGCAGCTGGCGATAGGCATTTTCCATCAGCGGCAGCGCCTCATGGGTGGCTTGCGTGTCCGGGTAATCCTTCATCATCCCTTCTACACGGTTAACAACAGCGACATAAGCACCGCGCTTGGTATAGAATTGCGCCACTGAAAGTTCATACTTCGCCAGGCGCTCTTTCAAGAACACCAGACGTTTCTGCGCATCAGCGGCATACTGGCTGTTCGGGTAACCTCGCAGCAGCTGGGAGAAGTCGCGGAACGCATCACGGGCGTGAGTCGGATCGCGATCGGAACGATCAATACCGAAGAAGCCTTGCAGTGCGGAGTCATCCAGCGCCATATCCGTCAGACCTTTCATGTAAATGACATAGTCGATGTTCGGATGGGTCGGGTTAAGACGCATAAAGCGTGCAATAGCGGCTTGCGCCAGCGGCAGATCGGCATTTTTGTAATACGCGTAGATCAAATCCAGCTGTACCTGCTGAGAATACGGGCCGAACGGATAACGGTTATCCAACGCTTCCAGTTGCTTAATCGCCGCTTTAAAGTTACCGTCCTGCAGTTTTTGCTGAGCTGTGGCGTAAATCTCAGACGGCGGGCTGTCCGGTACTGTGTCCTTAGAACCGGAGCAACCCACCAGTGCCAGGCTCAGTGTGGCAGCAGCCACCAGATGTTTCATACGCGTCATGACGAAATGATTATCCTCAAAGTGTTATGGCGGAAGCTGTCCGTGTAGCTCCCGGTAATGACCAGGTACGATAGCACATTATATTAAACGGCATCGCCGTGAAAACCCAACGTTAACGAAGAAGCTGTATATGGCACAACAAGTTCAACTCACCGCAACGGTGTCCGAAGCACAACTTGGACAACGCTTAGATCAGACTTTGGCGGAATTGTTCCCTGATTATTCACGTTCTCGCATAAAAGAATGGATCCTCGAGCGTCGCGTCAGTGTCAACGGCACCGTCATCGACAAACCGAAAGAAAAAGTTCTGGGCGGCGAGCAGGTGTCGATCAGCGCTGAGATCGAAGAAGAACAACGCTGGGAAGCGCAAAACATCCCACTGAATATCGTCTATGAAGACGACGATATCATCGTCATTAACAAACCTCGCGACCTGGTGGTGCACCCTGGCGCAGGCAATCCGGATGGTACGGTGCTGAACGCGCTGCTTTACCATTACCCGCCGATCGTGGATGTACCGCGTGCGGGTATTGTCCATCGTCTGGATAAAGACACCACCGGGTTGATGGTGGTGGCGAAAACCATACCGGCACAAACGCATCTGGTTGAAACGCTGCAACTGCGTGAAATCACCCGTGAGTACGAAGCGGTTGCGATTGGCACCATGACGGCGGGTGGTACGGTGAATGAGCCGATGGCACGTCACTCCACCAAACGTACCCATATGGCAGTGCATCCAATGGGCAAACCGGCGACCACGCATTATCGCATCATGGAGCATTTCCGAGCGCACACCCGTTTACGTCTGCGTCTGGAAACGGGTCGTACGCACCAGATTCGTGTACATATGGCCCATATCAACCATCCACTGGTGGGCGATCCGCTGTACGGTGGCCGTCCTCGCCCACCGAAAGGCGCTTCTGACGAATTTATCGCGACACTGCGCGGTTTTGATCGTCAGGCGCTGCACGCAACAATGTTGCGTCTCTATCATCCGATTACCGGTATTGAGATGGAGTGGCACGCGCCGCTGCCACAAGACATGGTTGATCTGATTGATGCCCTGAAAGCGGATACCAATATGTTCCGCGATCAACTGGACTGGTTGTGAGTGACCTGATCATCCCGGACTGGCCGGCACCGGCTTGTGTTCGGGCATGTTCAACAACACGCCACGGCGGGGTAAGCCTCGCCCCATGGGGTTCACTCAATCTTGGTAGCCATGTCGGCGACAGTGGCGATCATGTGAACCTTAATCGTCAGCGCCTGGTCGAGCTGGCGCAATTGCCGGCTATGCCGCAATGGCTGAATCAGGTTCATGGTCAGGATGTGGTGCGTTTACCCAATAGCAAAACGATTCCTGACGCTGATGCTGCGATTACTCGTGAAGCGAATGTCGTGTGTGCCGTGATGACGGCGGATTGCTTGCCGGTGTTATTCTGCGCCAGTGATGGCAGCGAGGTTGCCGCAGCGCATGCAGGCTGGCGTGGTTTGTGTAATGGCGTGCTAGAGCAGACGCTGGCGCAATTTCACTGCCCGCCCGATGAGATACATGCATGGCTGGGGCCAGCCATTGGCCCACAGGCGTTTGAAGTTGGCGCGGAAGTGCGGGCGGCATTTATGGCGCAGGATGTCCGTGCTGCAGAGGCATTTCGTCCGGCGGGTGAAAAATATTTTGCCGACATCTGGCTGCTGGCGCGTCAGCGTCTGCAAGCCGCAGGTGTGCACTCCATCAGTGGTGAACAGCGCTGTACCTGGCATGAAAACGACGATTTTTTCTCCTTCCGACGCGATCGCATCACCGGGCGTATGGCAACTTTGATTTGGCTGAGATAACCTTACGCCACAAGACGATCCAGTTAGCGTATTTTTTGCTCACAACTCAGGTCATTAACCTTGAAAAATTTGAGGGATGACCTCATTTAATCTCCAGTAGCATTTTGACCTGTAATGGGAGGAATCATGCGTCTGGATCGTCTTACTAATAAATTCCAGCTGGCCCTGGCCGATGCACAGTCCCTTGCTCTGGGACACGATAACCAATTCATTGAACCCCTTCATGTGATGAGCGCGTTGCTCAATCAGGATGGCGGATCGGTGCGTCCGTTGCTCACGGCGGCGGGTGCCGATGTCGCGGGCCTGCGTACCGGTATTGAACAGGCTATCAATCGATTACCACAAGTTGAAGGCACTCATGGTGACGTACAGCCGTCCGCCGATTTGGTGCGCGTACTCAATTTGTGCGACAAGCTGGCGCAAAAGCGCGGCGATAACTTTATTTCATCTGAATTATTTGTTCTGGCGGCCCTGGATTCGCGCGGCTCGCTGGCTGATTTACTTAAGTCTGCTGGCGCAACTTCGGAAAAACTCGCTAAGGCCATCGAGCAATTGCGAGGGGGAGAGAACGTGAACGATCAAGGGGCTGAAGATCAGCGCCAGGCATTAAAAAAATACACTATCGATCTGACCGAGCGCGCCGAACTGGGCAAACTCGATCCGGTGATTGGCCGTGACGAAGAAATACGTCGTACCATTCAGGTGCTGCAACGTCGTACCAAAAATAACCCGGTCCTGATTGGTGAGCCAGGGGTGGGTAAAACCGCGATCGTCGAAGGTCTGGCCCAGCGCATCATTAATGGTGAAGTGCCGGAAGGGCTGAAAGGGCGTCGGGTACTGGCTCTGGATATGGGCGCGCTGGTGGCTGGTGCGAAATATCGTGGTGAGTTTGAAGAGCGCCTGAAAGGGGTACTGAACGATCTGTCAAAGCAGGAAGGTAACGTCATCCTGTTTATTGATGAGCTGCATACCATGGTGGGTGCCGGTAAAGCTGACGGTGCAATGGATGCCGGTAATATGTTGAAACCGGCTCTGGCACGCGGTGAGCTTCATTGTGTCGGTGCTACGACGCTGGATGAGTATCGTCAATACATCGAAAAAGACGCAGCGCTGGAACGTCGTTTCCAGAAAGTCTTTGTTGCTGAGCCGAGCGTTGAGGATACCATCGCGATTTTGCGCGGCCTGAAAGAACGTTATGAGCTGCACCATCATGTGCAAATTACCGATCCGGCAATTGTGGCAGCGGCCACGCTTTCGCATCGCTATATTGCAGACCGTCAATTGCCAGATAAAGCCATCGACCTGATTGATGAGGCGGCTTCCAGCATTCGTCTGCAAATCGATTCGAAGCCGGAACCCCTGGATCGACTCGACCGTCGTATTATCCAGCTTAAACTGGAGCAGCAGGCGCTGAAGAAAGAGTCTGATGATGCCAGTGTTAAACGCCTGGAGATGCTGGAAGCGGAACTCGACCAGAAAGAGCGCGAATACGCCGAGCTGGAAGAAGAGTGGAAAGCAGAAAAAGCGTCACTGACCGGGACGCAGAATATCAAGGCTGAACTGGAACAGGCTCGATTGTCGCTGGAGCAGGCACGTCGTGTGGGTGATCTGGGACAGATGTCTGAATTGCAGTACGGCAAAATTCCGGCGCTGGAAAAACAGCTGGCAGCAGCAACGCAATCAGAAGGCAAGACCATGAAACTGTTACGCAACCGCGTAACAGATGTGGAAATTGCCGATGTGCTGGCGCGCTGGACCGGCATTCCGGTGGCTCGCATGATGGAAGGTGAGCGCGATAAGCTACTGAGGATGGAACAGGAACTGCATGCGCGCGTCATCGGACAGGATGAAGCGGTAGAAGCGGTATCGAACGCGATTCGTCGTAGCCGTGCGGGTCTTTCCGATCCCAACCGGCCAATTGGCTCCTTCCTGTTCCTGGGGCCAACGGGTGTGGGTAAAACTGAGCTTTGTAAGGCGCTGGCAAATTTCCTGTTCGACAGCGACGACGCCATGGTGCGTATCGATATGTCCGAATTTATGGAGAAGCATTCGGTATCGCGTCTGGTGGGCGCTCCTCCGGGATATGTCGGCTATGAAGAAGGTGGTTATCTGACTGAAGCCGTACGTCGTCGTCCTTATTCGGTGATTCTGCTGGATGAGGTGGAGAAAGCGCATCCGGATGTGTTCAACATTTTGTTGCAGGTGCTGGATGATGGTCGCTTAACCGATGGCCAGGGGCACACGGTCGATTTCCGTAACACCGTGGTGATCATGACCTCAAACCTGGGTTCTGATTTGATTCAGGAACGCTTTGGCGCGTTAGATTATCCGGAAATGAAGGATCTGGTGATGTCGGTTGTTGGACATCATTTCCGTCCGGAGTTTATCAACCGTATTGATGAAGTCGTGGTATTCCATCCGTTGGGTGAAAAACACATTGCTTCTATTGCGCAGATTCAGTTGCAGCGGTTGTACAAACGTCTGGAGGATCGCGGCTACCAGCTGCACATATCGGATGAGGCCATCCGGTTGTTGGGCGAGAACGGTTACGATCCGGTTTACGGTGCGCGACCACTGAAACGCGCTATCCAACAGCAGATTGAAAACCCGCTGGCACAACAGATTCTTTCTGGTGCGCTGGTTCCGGGTAAAACCATTGAGATGGATGTAAAAGATGATGCGATTGTCGCGCATCAATAAATAAAAAGACGATCACGGGCCTGCGGGCCCGTTTTTTATGCCTTTCGCACAGGGTTTTGCTGGATTTTGCAACGCTTTGCCTGGAAAGTGAGCGGTCGCGCAAAAAGTTTAAATTAGCGCTTGTCACTCAGGATTATCTCCCTATAATGCGCCTCCACTGACACGGCAAAGCGGCAACGCAGACGGTCAGCGAGGGACGAAGTGATTCATCCCGCCAGAGAAAAATCTTGAAAAAGAGATTGACTCTGAAGGAGGAAAGCGTAATATACGCCACCTCGCGACAGGCGGTTAACCCGCTGTTCGCACTGCTCTTTAACAATTTATCAGACAATCTGTGTGGGCACTCGCAGGATTGATATCAAAAGTCTACGGACTTAAAAAATATCAAGTCTCAAGAGTGAACACGTAATTCATTACGAAGTTTAATTCTTTGAGCATCAAACTTAAATTGAAGAGTTTGATCATGGCTCAGATTGAACGCTGGCGGCAGGCCTAACACATGCAAGTCGAACGGTAGCACAGAGGAGCTTGCTCCTCGGGTGACGAGTGGCGGACGGGTGAGTAATGTCTGGGGATCTGCCCGATGGAGGGGGATAACTACTGGAAACGGTAGCTAATACCGCATAACGTCGCAAGACCAAAGTGGGGGACCTTCGGGCCTCACACCATCGGATGAACCCAGATGGGATTAGCTAGTAGGTGGGGTAACGGCTCACCTAGGCGACGATCCCTAGCTGGTCTGAGAGGATGACCAGCCACACTGGAACTGAGACACGGTCCAGACTCCTACGGGAGGCAGCAGTGGGGAATATTGCACAATGGGCGCAAGCCTGATGCAGCCATGCCGCGTGTATGAAGAAGGCCTTCGGGTTGTAAAGTACTTTCAGCGGGGAGGAAGGTGTTGGAGTTAATAGCTTCAGTAATTGACGTTACCCGCAGAAGAAGCACCGGCTAACTCCGTGCCAGCAGCCGCGGTAATACGGAGGGTGCAAGCGTTAATCGGAATTACTGGGCGTAAAGCGCACGCAGGCGGTCTGTCAAGTCGGATGTGAAATCCCCGGGCTTAACCTGGGAACTGCATTCGAAACTGGCAGGCTGGAGTCTTGTAGAGGGGGGTAGAATTCCAGGTGTAGCGGTGAAATGCGTAGAGATCTGGAGGAATACCGGTGGCGAAGGCGGCCCCCTGGACAAAGACTGACGCTCAGGTGCGAAAGCGTGGGGAGCAAACAGGATTAGATACCCTGGTAGTCCACGCTGTAAACGATGTCGACTTGGAGGTTGTGCCCTTGAGGCGTGGCTTCCGGAGCTAACGCGTTAAGTCGACCGCCTGGGGAGTACGGCCGCAAGGTTAAAACTCAAATGAATTGACGGGGGCCCGCACAAGCGGTGGAGCATGTGGTTTAATTCGATGCAACGCGAAGAACCTTACCTGGCCTTGACATCCAGAGAACTTAGCAGAGATGCTTTGGTGCCTTCGGGAACTCTGAGACAGGTGCTGCATGGCTGTCGTCAGCTCGTGTTGTGAAATGTTGGGTTAAGTCCCGCAACGAGCGCAACCCTTATCCTTTGTTGCCAGCGATTCGGTCGGGAACTCAAAGGAGACTGCCGGTGATAAACCGGAGGAAGGTGGGGATGACGTCAAGTCATCATGGCCCTTACGGCCAGGGCTACACACGTGCTACAATGGCGCATACAAAGAGAAGCGACCTCGCGAGAGCAAGCGGACCTCATAAAGTGCGTCGTAGTCCGGATTGGAGTCTGCAACTCGACTCCATGAAGTCGGAATCGCTAGTAATCGTAGATCAGAATGCTACGGTGAATACGTTCCCGGGCCTTGTACACACCGCCCGTCACACCATGGGAGTGGGTTGCAAAAGAAGTAGGTAGCTTAACCTTCGGGAGGGCGCTTACCACTTTGTGATTCATGACTGGGGTGAAGTCGTAACAAGGTAACCGTAGGGGAACCTGCGGTTGGATCACCTCCTTACCTGAAGATACCTTCCTTCGAAGTGCTCACACAGATTGTCTGATGAAATTTAAAGAAGCAGAAAAACCTCTACAGGCTTGTAGCTCAGGTGGTTAGAGCGCACCCCTGATAAGGGTGAGGTCGGTGGTTCAAGTCCACTCAGGCCTACCAAATTTCTCCTCATGCTGCGTTATGCGCGCGGTCGTTTACCGGTGTAAACTTCCCTTCCGCATGCCTTGCCTGAGATGAAATTACATTCTTCGCTGAAGAATGGTTACTCGGTTGAGTGGTAGTAGTGGTCTCTGCAGTGACTGTATGGGGCTATAGCTCAGCTGGGAGAGCGCCTGCCTTGCACGCAGGAGGTCAGCGGTTCGATCCCGCTTAGCTCCACCATTACAGTTTTTCAATACTTCAGAGCGTACCGGAAACGGTGTGCTGCGAAGTATTTGCTCTTTAACAATCCGGAACAAGCTGAAAATTTGAAACGACACGTTGTTTCATTTCTCCGTAATAAGAAATGAAAGCGATGTGTTCGAGTCTCTCAAATGCTTGCAGTCTGCATGCGTTGCAAAACGCCTGTGGGTTGTGAGGTTAAGCGACTAAGCGTACACGGTGGATGCCCTGGCAGTCAGAGGCGATGAAGGACGTGCTAATCTGCGTAAAGCGTCGGTAAGGTGATATGAACCGCTACAGCCGACGATGTCCGAATGGGGAAACCCGGTGCACTCTGTGCATCATCGTTAACTGAATACATAGGTTAACGAGGCGAACCGGGGGAACTGAAACATCTAAGTACCCCGAGGAAAAGAAATCAACCGAGATTCCCCCAGTAGCGGCGAGCGAACGGGGAACAGCCCAGAACCTGAATCAGTTTGTGTGTCAGTGGAAGCGTCTGGAAAGTCGCAGGGTACAGGGTGATACTCCCGTACACGAAGATGCACATACTGTGAGTTCGATGAGTAGGGCGGGACACGTGGTATCCTGTCTGAATATGGGGGGACCATCCTCCAAGGCTAAATACTCCTGACTGACCGATAGTGAACCAGTACCGTGAGGGAAAGGCGAAAAGAACCCCGGCGAGGGGAGTGAAACAGAACCTGAAACCGTGTACGTACAAGCAGTGGGAGCATCCTTCGGGGTGTGACTGCGTACCTTTTGTATAATGGGTCAGCGACTTATATTCTGTAGCAAGGTTAACCGTATAGGGGAGCCGCAGGGAAACCGAGTCTTAATTGGGCGTTAAGTTGCAGGGTATAGACCCGAAACCCGGTGATCTAGCCATGGGCAGGTTGAAGGTTGGGTAACACTAACTGGAGGACCGAACCGACTAATGTTGAAAAATTAGCGGATGACTTGTGGCTGGGGGTGAAAGGCCAATCAAACCGGGAGATAGCTGGTTCTCCCCGAAAGCTATTTAGGTAGCGCCTCGTGAATTCATCTCCGGGGGTAGAGCACTGTTTCGGCTAGGGGGCCATCCCGGCTTACCAACCCGATGCAAACTGCGAATACCGGAGAATGTTATCACGGGAGACACACGGCGGGTGCTAACGTCCGTCGTGAAGAGGGAAACAACCCAGACCGCCAGCTAAGGTCCCAAAGTCATGGTTAAGTGGGAAACGATGTGGGAAGGCCCAGACAGCCAGGATGTTGGCTTAGAAGCAGCCATCATTTAAAGAAAGCGTAATAGCTCACTGGTCGAGTCGGCCTGCGCGGAAGATGTAACGGGGCTAAACCATGCACCGAAGCTGCGGCAGCGACACTGTGTGTTGTTGGGTAGGGGAGCGTTCTGTAAGCCGTCGAAGGTGGACTGTGAGGTCTGCTGGAGGTATCAGAAGTGCGAATGCTGACATAAGTAACGATAAAGCGGGTGAAAAGCCCGCTCGCCGGAAGACCAAGGGTTCCTGTCCAACGTTAATCGGGGCAGGGTGAGTCGACCCCTAAGGCGAGGCTGAAAAGCGTAGTCGATGGGAAACAGGTTAATATTCCTGTACTTGGTGTTACTGCGAAGGGGGGACGGAGAAGGCTGGGTTATCCGGGCGACGGTTGTCCCGGTTTAAGCGTGTAGGCTTGCATTCCAGGCAAATCCGGAATGCTTTAAGGCTGAGGCGTGATGACGAGCCACTACGGTGGTGAAGTAACTGATGCCCTGCTTCCAGGAAAAGCCTCTAAGCTCCAGGTAACACGAAATCGTACCCCAAACCGACACAGGTGGTCAGGTAGAGAATACCAAGGCGCTTGAGAGAACTCGGGTGAAGGAACTAGGCAAAATGGTGCCGTAACTTCGGGAGAAGGCACGCTGGCGCGTAGGTGAAGGGACTTGCTCCCGGAGCTGAAGCCAGTCGAAGATACCAGCTGGCTGCAACTGTTTATTAAAAACACAGCACTGTGCAAACACGAAAGTGGACGTATACGGTGTGACGCCTGCCCGGTGCCGGAAGGTTAATTGATGGGGTTATCCGTAAGGAGAAGCTCTTGATCGAAGCCCCGGTAAACGGCGGCCGTAACTATAACGGTCCTAAGGTAGCGAAATTCCTTGTCGGGTAAGTTCCGACCTGCACGAATGGCGTAATGATGGCCAGGCTGTCTCCACCCGAGACTCAGTGAAATTGAAATCGCTGTGAAGATGCAGTGTACCCGCGGCAAGACGGAAAGACCCCGTGAACCTTTACTATAGCTTGACACTGAACATTGAGCCTTGATGTGTAGGATAGGTGGGAGGCTTTGAAGCGTGGACGCCAGTCTGCGTGGAGCCGACCTTGAAATACCACCCTTTAATGTTTGATGTTCTAACGTAGGCCCGTGATCCGGGCTGCGGACAGTGTCTGGTGGGTAGTTTGACTGGGGCGGTCTCCTCCCAAAGTGTAACGGAGGAGCACGAAGGTTGGCTAATCCTGGTCGGACATCAGGAGGTTAGTGCAATGGCATAAGCCAGCTTGACTGCGAGAGTGACGGCTCGAGCAGGTGCGAAAGCAGGTCATAGTGATCCGGTGGTTCTGAATGGAAGGGCCATCGCTCAACGGATAAAAGGTACTCCGGGGATAACAGGCTGATACCGCCCAAGAGTTCATATCGACGGCGGTGTTTGGCACCTCGATGTCGGCTCATCACATCCTGGGGCTGAAGTAGGTCCCAAGGGTACGGCTGTTCGCCGTTTAAAGTGGTACGCGAGCTGGGTTTAGAACGTCGTGAGACAGTTCGGTCCCTATCTGCCGTGGGCGCTGGAGAATTGAGGGGGGTTGCTCCTAGTACGAGAGGACCGGAGTGAACGCACCACTGGTGTTCGGGTTGTCATGCCAATGGCATTGCCCGGTAGCTAAGTGCGGAAAAGATAAGTGCTGAAAGCATCTAAGCACGAAACTTGCCCCGAGATGAGTTCTCCCTGACCCCTTGAGGGTCCTGAAGGGACGTTGAAGACGACGACGTTGATAGGCCGGATGTGTAAGTGCAGCGATGCATTGAGCTAACCGGTACTAATGACCCGTGAGGCTTAACCTTACAACGCCAGAGGCGTTTTGTTGAGAGACGCAGAGAATTTTCAGCCTTGTTCGACCGGATTAAGTTGTGTCCTGCGGATTCAGGTCCGAAGGATTTTGCGCTGAAGCAAGGCGGCAAAAGACACAGGACAGAGCACAAAGAATTTGCCTGGCGGCTGTAGCGCGGTGGTCCCACCTGACCCCATGCCGAACTCAGAAGTGAAACGCCGTAGCGCCGATGGTAGTGTGGGGTCTCCCCATGCGAGAGTAGGGAACTGCCAGGCATCAAACAAGTGAAGAAACCCTGAACGAAAGTTCAGGGTTTTTTTACGTCTGCGCATCCGGTAGCGGCGCGATTTATCGCGCGCTTTGCAGGCCACGGTACGGTAAAAATCGCGCGATAAATCGTGCCGAAACGGGGCATGATAGCTGTTACAAATCCACGCATTTTGCCATTCAGGCGTTAATCCGGTTCACTTCACAGGCCAACAAATGCTTTACTGAATTCTTTGGCGTTTATTATTCGCAAGGAAAAGAGGTAAAAATGACAGACTCTCTACAACAAAAAGTGGTACAACACGACACGACGGCCATTAGCAAACAACGCATCTGGGCGATTGTTGGTGCCTCATCTGGCAACCTGGTTGAATGGTTCGATTTCTACGTATATTCCTTCTTCTCACTCTATTTTGCCCATATCTTTTTTCCATCGGGCGACACCACCACCCAACTACTGCAAACCGCAGGTGTCTTTGCTGCTGGCTTTTTGATGCGTCCTATTGGCGGCTGGTTATTTGGTTATATTGCCGATCGTCACGGACGCAAAAATTCTATGCTGATCTCGGTGTGCATGATGTGCCTTGGCTCGCTGGTGATTGCCTGTCTGCCGGGTTACGCTGAAATCGGCATTGCAGCGCCGGTTATTCTGCTGCTGGCCCGTATGTTTCAGGGGCTTTCCGTCGGCGGCGAATACGGTACCAGCGCGACCTATATGAGTGAGGTTGCGCTGGAAGGGCGTAAGGGCTTCTACGCATCATTCCAGTACGTTACCTTGATTGGCGGTCAATTATTGGCCGTACTCACGGTCGTGGTATTACAGCTGCTTCTCAGTGATGAGCAGTTACACAGCTGGGCCTGGCGTATCCCCTTCTTCCTCGGTGCCATTCTGGCGGTGGTTGCGCTTTGGTTACGCCGTTCCCTTAATGAAACCTCAGAGAAAAAACACCGTGAGCATCGCGATGCAGGCAGTATCTTTGGCTTGCTGCGTAACCACTCGCGTGCATTTCTGATGGTGCTGGGATTCACCGCTGGCGGGTCACTCAGCTTTTATACTTTTACCACCTACATGCAAAAGTATTTGGTCAATACCGCAGGCATGGATGCTCGTGCGGCGAGTGGGTTAATGACCGGTGCATTGCTGGTCTTTATGTTGATTCAGCCTATCATCGGTGCGCTCTCGGATAAAATTGGGCGTCGCGCCTCAATGATGATCTTTGGCGCTGGCGCAGCCATTTGTACCGTACCGATCCTGACATTACTGCAAAATGTGCAGAGTGGTTGGCTGGCGTTTGTTCTGGTGATTCTGGCATTGATCATCACCAGCTTCTACACCGCCATCAGCGGGATCCTGAAGGCTGAAATGTTCCCACCCGAAGTGCGAGCACTCGGCGTTGGATTATCTTATGCGGTCGCGAATGCCATCTTCGGCGGTTCAGCTGAGTACATCGCGTTGTTAATGAAAAAAGAGGGAATCGAGACCAGTTTCTTCTGGTACGTATCAGTGATGGGAGCATTAGCCTTTTTGGTTTCACTAATGCTGCATCGTAAAGGGAAGGGTATCGCTTTATAGCAGAGGGCCAACCGCTCCTGTGCGGGCGGCTGGTGCATCGGCCATTACAACAAGCGGCTGATTAAACGATCGATACGGATACGACGCAGACGGCGAATCAGCTTGCGTACTTTTGCCGGATAATCCGCGATACTTTCCAGTTCGCGGAAGTGCTGTACCACCGTAGTATGAGTACGAATCAGCGCTAATTCTTTTTCACGCTGCTCAGCCAGTTGATTCAACGGATCATGGATAAGCACCGCGTTTTCCAGATCAAGTCGCCAGGCGCGCGGATTGAGGTTATTCCCGGTGATCATCATCCATTCATCGTCGACCCAGATGCCTTTCAGGTGATAGCTATTCTCGCCATCTTTCCACAAACGCACCGTCAGTTGTCCGTTGTTGACGTAATACTGCAAGCGGCTCAGGAAGCGACGCAGGTTAATCTCGTAGAGATAAGGCAATGCACCGATAATCTTGAAGGGCTGCTCCGGTGGGATATAGAAATCGTTAGCGGTTTTATCCCCGATGATAATCTCTACTTCCTTACCCTGACGCAGCAAATGGATTAGATTGCGCACCAGAATGGCAGGCAGGTTGAAATATGGCGTGCAAAGAGTCAGTTTACGCTCAGCGCAGGGCATTAAATGGAAAATGGTTTTATTCAGCAAACTGCGTTTGCCCAGCCCAACCAACGGTGTGACCGTCAAGGCTTCATTGCCCGCATTACCGGTAAACTGATAATTGAAGCCACGTAAATCCTGGCGGAACTGACGGGTCTCGTTTTTGATTTCCGGACTGGATGGGCGCTCGGACTGGTCAAGACGATGCACAGCATCAGATTGCTTCAGGTTAGCGCAAATCCATTGATACATGGTATCAGCCAACAGCGGGTTACGAATCAGCTGGTAGCGGTCATAGCGGTAGCGATCATGCTGATGCAAATAGACATCGTTGAGACTGGCTCCGCTATACAACAGGGTGTCATCAATGATGAAGCCTTTCAGGTGCAGTACGCCTAACGCTTCACGGGTATTGACCGGAATACCATACACCGGAATAGCGATATCTGGATGTTGTGCGGCCATTTCACAATACCAGTCGGCATTGGTGAGGCCACGCGCAGCACCGATACGTCCACGCTGGGCACGATGCCAGTCCACCAGAATACTGATATCCAGCTCAGGGCGAGCCTGACGTGCAGCATACAACGCCTGCATCACGCCACGTCCGCCATCATCATTTTCCAGATACAGCGCCGCGATACAGATACGTTTTTCCGCAGTGGCAATTTTCGTCAGCAGGGTGGCACGAAACTCAGCAGGCGAGTAAAGCGTGGTCACGTCCGACACGGATTGTGACAGTTTAGGCAGCTGTGCGAGGTGTTGTTGGTGTTTATTACGTTTGAATTTAGACAACATCACGGTGCACTTCTTCTCTGTTCATCGCATGGCCTTTTGCCATCAAATCATGATCCTAACGCTAAATAATAACATCAACCGAGCCAACAGGGAGGATTTTTACCTTTCTCTACAAGGTTAGTTGATCGCATCGTTCAGGGATAAATTAAGACTGACGATACCGTCATCCAGTTGAATACTCACGCGAAAGTTCAATTTTCGCGCCAGGGTAATCATGCCGGTATTATGTGGCATGGTGATACCGTTCAATTGTTGCAGACCGTGATCGCGAGTATAGCGAATCATCTTCTCCAGCAAGCGTCTGCCCATGCCCAGCCCTTTCAAATCCGAACGCACCAGGACGGAAAACTCAGCATCAATATTGTCGGCGTCTGAAATAGCGCGCGTCACCCCGATGATTTCATCACGACCTGCCTGCTGGCGTACCGCGACGATCGCCATCTCGCGGTCATAATCGATCTGTGTCATGTTCGCCAGATCCTCGTGGGTGAACTCATTGATTTCACTGAAATAGCGATAATAGAGATCTTCTTTCGTTACCAGCGCGATAAAGTCACGTAATAATGGTTCATCCTCTGGCAGGATCGGACGGAACAGGCAATGCTGACCATCTTTCAGTTCGACTTGCTCCTCCAGGTGGTGAGGGTAGGGGCGAATCGCCAGTCGCGCTTCGTTATCTCCCTGGAAAGGCGCAAGCTGAAGTGTGACATCCAACAGGGTAAACTCATCACCGCCGGCCAGCAGCGGATGAATATCCAGCCGCTGAATCTCCGGGCAATCCACTACCAGGTTAGATACCTGGACCAGCAACTGGCTGAGTGCGGGAATGTTCAGGGGCCTCAGCGCGCTGCGGCTACGTACTTTGCCGCTTTTCATCGCCTGGATCACCAGATAACGGGCCAGCGTCATATTTAGCGGCGGCAGAGCAACCGCGGCCTGCTTGTCTGGCTGCCATTCCACACCGCCTTCGCCCAGCATAATAATCGGGCCAAACAGCGGGTCTTGTTCCACCACCACGCGTAACTCCTGCGCCCCGGCACGGTTGGCCATGCTCTGCACCAACAGGCCATCAATGCGTGCCTGAGGATGAGTTTGGCGGACGCGATCAAAAATGGCGTCCGCCGCCTGTTCCACTTCGCTGGCACTACGCAGATAAAGCATCACTCCTTGCACCTCAGACTTGTGCGGGATATCTGGTGAACGCAGCTTCAACGCCACCGGATAGCCAATTTGCCCGGCGATACTGGCCGCAGCCATACTGTCGGCGGCAATCCAGGTGGGTAAGGTTGCTAAACCATAGGCCTGTAACACCGGCTGGACTTCATGGGTGTCCAGCGTGGTAATGCCTTGATCCAGTGCCTGCTGAATTAGCTGATGTGCCTGCGCGCTGTTCTGTGTCAGGCCCAACGGTAGCGCAGGGGTTTCCCGTAGCTGCTTCTGATTACGGCGATACTCCACCTGATGCATAAACGCTGTCACCGTCCCTTCTGGGGTACGCCAGGTTGGAATTCCCGCCTGAGTGAAGGCGCGACGTGCGGCTTGAGAGGAAAATTCGCCGCACCAGTTCGTCAGTAATGTCACCTGTTTGCCACGCGGATGGTGTGCTACCGCGGCGATAATTTGCTCGGCAGTCTCGCTGGCAGGAGACACGGCGCTGGGGGCATGGATAATCATCAGCGCATCCAGTTCATGACTATCCAGCAACTGTTCCATGCAGGCGACGTAGCGCTCAGGCGTGGCATCATCTTTCAGATCAAGCGGATTGCCGCGCCCGACCCCGGCCGGTAGCTGTGCGGCCAGTGCCTGCAAGGTGTCCTCACTTAGCGTCGCCAGCTTGCCATTGCGTGCGTACAACTCGTCCAAAGCCAGGGCTGCCGGAGCGGCACCATTGCTGATGATCATCAAACGATCACCACGTAACGGGCGCATATGGCTAAGCGACTCCACCGCAGAGAACAATTCATGGGTATCTTGCACTCGCAGCAGGCCAGCGCGCTGAATGGCGGCATCCCAGGCGGCATCCAACCCACTGCGAGTGCCAATCATCGCCTGTGCCTGGTGGCTACGCCCGCTTTTAATCACCAGAATCGGTTTATTGCGCGCAGCGCTGCGCGATGCTGAGACAAAGCGCCGCGCATCGCTGAGATGTTCCAGATAGAGCAGGATAGCGCTGGTTTTGCCATCACGGGCGAGGAAATCGAGCAGGTCATCGACATCAATATCAAGACTGTCTCCCAGCGCGATAAACCAGGAGAAACCGAGATTGCGTTGCTGCGCCCAGTCGAGAATGGTGTTCGACACCGCTGCCGATTGTGAAATAAAAGCAATGCGTCCTTTGGCTATCGGCACGGGAGAGAAGCTGGCGTTCAGCCCTTGCCAGGGGGCCAGCAAGCCAAGGCTATTGGGGCCGAGCAGGCGAATTTGCCACTGGCTGGCGCAGGCTTTCAGTTCGTCGAGTTGTTCTGGTGGGGCGGAGAGGATAATGCATGCTTTGCAACCTTTCTCCCCGAGCTGTTGCAGCAACGCCAGGTTGCGTTTGGCATGAGTACAGATGATGGCGAGGTCGGGAGCGAAAGGCAGGCTGGCGATATCTGGCCAGGCAAGCACGCCGCTTACCGCCTTATATTGTGGCGTCACCGGCAGCACCGGGCCGCTAAACCCGCCAGCCAGCAGGTTACGCATCATAAAATAACCGGCGCGTCCCGGTTTGACCGACGCACCGATCACCGCAATGGATTTAGGTCGTAACAGCGCTTCCAGTCCGCGTTGGCTCATCATGTACTCCTGACATGGGGAATGGCGTGATTGTAAACGCTTTTTACTCCACTTGCCGATTTGGCGATCGCAGGCTGAGGATCTCTTTCACATCCCAGCGTTTAAGATGGCCGATATAAGCTATCTGCTGCTGCGCGTGCCAGGCTGAAACGTCCCCCTCACGCAGATGCAGTAAATCTGCCGGGCTAACCCAGTTTGCCTGTCCCTCCAGCAGCTCAATTCCGGCATGGCGATAGCCAGCCAGCACGAATTCTGAACAGAAGAAACGATCAGCCTGGGGATTCTCGCCATCGGCCAGTTGTACGCTGGCCAGAGCTGTCAGGCAGTGGTTGCGTACCTGTTCACCCACCAGCGGTAATTCGCACACCCGACGCGACACCATAAAAGGCATAAACATCACGATCCCTTTAAAGTTGTACTTTTTGCCCAACTGTTGGTGGGAAAACTCGCGCAGTTGCTGAATTTTCTCGGGGGTTATGCCGGGCACGCGCAATGCCAGCAGATTATTGCTTTCGGCAATCGCGCGTTCGAGAGGAATAATTTTTACGCCACTCCCCACCGCTTCAGCGACCTGTTGATCACCCAGATAAATAGCCGCGTGACTCACTCCTGTCAGACTAAACAGGCGAATTCCCCAGGATTGCAAAGAGGTGGCGGAAGAAAGCAGCAGATCGCCGGGTTGCAGTGTATCGGCGGCGATCAACGTGGAAGGCTGCGTACTGGCTGACTGAAATTGCAGGGGAAAACCCTGTTGATGTTTTGGCGCAGTACTACAACCGGCCACCAGGCAAAACGCCAAAACAACAGCTTTCATAGCGCATCATCCTTGATTTAAAGCCAGCTCCGTGGCGATGCTCTACTATAGTTCAGTTTTTTGGGCAAAAAAAGAACAGTGTTAGTTATCCTCGTCACATAACGCATGTGCCGGATGATGCGGTTTCCCGGCCAGATACGCCTGGCGAAAGCGCGTGAAATGCTGTTGTAACGCATCAGCAGCGGCGATGTCGCCAGCCTGCTCCAGCAATGCAGCGGCAACTTCAGCAGTGCAGTGCTGGCCCTCACCATGTGCTTCACGCAGCGTATAGCGTGATGGGCTGGTCACATTTAAAGACATCACCGGGAACGCATCCAGCCATGGGCTTTTGCGGAACATCTTCCGCGCCTCGGTCCAGGTGCCGTCGAGCATAATAAACAATGGCGGCTTGCCGCTGAGGGGCGGCTCTGTCAGCACGGTGCGTCCGGTATCGGCATAGGAAGCGGGGAACACCACCAACGGTTGATAATCGCTCATCTGTACCGCCTGTAATAACGCCACATCTGGTTCGGTACGTGACCAACCAAATGCCAGCGTATCCGGCAGGATATCGGCGATCAGGCGTCCGGTGTTGCTGGGTTTCATCGGCTCGGTATCAAACATCACCAAACAAAAGCGGCTACGCGCGGTTTGTGGTTGTAATGTGGCGCATACGCAATGTTTATGCGGCAGGAGACACCCCTGACAGCGGATTACCCGATTACCCCGGGCCAGAAACGGGCGGGTGGAACGGGCAAGACGTTGTGTGCGCAGACGCAGAACGGCATTTTCAGACATAACACTCAGGCGGGCAGAAAAAACGCAATTGTAATGGAAATGCCGCGGAAAGGTAATATGGCCAGCACCTGGCTGGCCACTGGCAGGATCAGAGCGATTCGTCGAGCCATTCGTTGAACGGCGCTTTCGGCATCGCACCGTTGAGCATATCAACCAGTTCGCCCTGCTTAAACAGCATGATAGTGGGGATGCTGCGAATGCGGAAGCGCGAACTGAGCGCCGGTTCGGCTTCAGTATTCACCTTCACAAAACGCACTTTGCCACGGCGTTCATCAGCGACATCTTTAAACACCGGCGCGAAGTTGACGCAAGGTCCGCACCACGGTGCCCAGAAATCGACCACTACCGGCAGGTCGTCCTGTAAATATTTATCCAGCGTTGCAGCAGTCGCGCTCACCACTTCGCCGTTGAACAGCTCGCCGCCGCAGCGGCCACATTTGGCTCCATCGGCAATACGTGTATCGGGCACGCGATTGGTTGCCTGACAGGAGGCACATACCGTATTCATAGTTACCTCAGACCGGATCTGTAAATTTGTGATTGCCGAGCATTATGAAAGGGTTGAATGCTATGCTCAATCTGGATTGCCCAATAGGTTCAATAGTTGATAGCTTAGCGCCGACACATCAGGTAATCTTCGCGCTCTCAATGCTGGAGGAACACATGAACGACGAAATTAAAGGCAAAAGCGGCAAGGTAAAAGTGATGTATGTACGTGGTGAGGATGAGGGCCAGAAAGGCTCGCGTGCGCCAAATCCCCGTACCGGCAAAGGCGGCCGTCCTGCTGCGCGCCAGGAAGATAATCGTCGTTCTGGCCCCCGCACTGGACGTAATAATGAAGAAGGTGGTCGCGGTGCGGGTCGTCGTAGCGATCGTGGTGACGATAGCCGCAAATCACGTGGTTATGAAGACTCACCGTGGCGCACCGTTTCACGCCCACCGGTAGCGGAAGAGAACGCGCTGGAAGAGGGTGCTGTCAGCAAACCGGCTATTGACCCGGAGCAGATCCGTCGTCAGCGTCAGGAAGAGACCCGCGTTTACGGTGAGAATGCCTGTCAGGCGCTATTCCAGAGCCGTCCTGAAAGCATCGTACGTGCCTGGTTTGTCCAGAGCGTGACGCCACGCTTCCGTGAGACATTGCGCTGGTTGGCGGCGAACCGCAAAGCCTACCATGTGGTGGACGATGCCGAGCTGGCGAAAGCGTCGGGTACGGAACATCACGGCGGCGTGTGTTTCATTATCAAGAAGCGCATGGGGATGGCGGTGTCAGAATGGTTAAGTCAGGCCGAAGCCAAAGATTGCGTACTGGCGTTGGAAGACGTCAGCAACCCGCATAACCTCGGCGGCATCATGCGTAGCTGCGCGCACTTTGGTGTGAAAGGACTGCTGGTGAATGATGCGTCATTGCTGGAGTCAGGCGCCGCAGTGCGTACCGCAGAAGGGGGGGCGGAGCACGTCCAGGCGATCAGCGGTGAAAACTTCTCCGCCGGTCTGGAAGCCTTCCGAAAAGCAGGCTACACCATCGTCACCACCTCCAGCCATGAAGGTACACCGCTGGCGAAAGCTGAGCTACCAGCCAAAATGGTGTTGGTGCTGGGCCAGGAGCGTGAAGGTTTGTCTGATAGCGCTTTCCAGCAAGGTGATATGAGCCTGTCGATTGGTGGCACCGGCAACGTTGAAAGCCTTAACGTGTCGGTTGCAACCGGCATCCTGCTTGCCGAATGGTGGCGACAGAACGCATAAAAAAACGGGCCATAATGGCCCGTTTTGCTTTTTGGCTTAGTGTGCACCACCGCCGCCACCGCCTGCCCCAAAGGGCGGACGCGCGAACCAAATCAGTACCAGCAGAATGATAAACACCCCGGCGGATGCCCAGAAAATCTCGTTGGCAGAGATAATCAGACCCTGATTGGTGATCTGCTGCGCGATATACGCGGAAGCTTGCTGATGCGTCATGCCCAGACCTTCCAACTGATCGTACATCTGCTGCGAATTGGCGTTGTACGGATTCACCGACTCCGACAAATAGCTGTGATGCATCGATTCGCGATCGGTCCACATGGTGGTGGTGATCGACGTACCGATGGAGCCTGCCAGCGTACGCACGAAGTTCGACAGACTGGACGCCGCCGCCATGCGTTCGGGGGGTAAGCCCGACAGCGTAATGGTGGTCAGCGGCATAAAGAAACATGCCACCGCGAAGCCCTGAATAAACTGCGGCCACGCCGATGCACCAAAATCCATCCCCGGTTCAAAGGTATACGCACGCCAGTAGAAACACACCGCATACATAATAAAACTGAAGGTCACCAGACGGCGCATATCCAGCTTATGGGCAAAGCGACCGATAATGGGCGACAGGATCACCGGAATAATCCCCACCGGCGCGGAGGCCAGCCCGGCCCATGTTGCGGTATAACCGTACACTTCCTGCAACAGCTGCGGCAGCAGAACAATCGAGCCGAAGTAGAGCATATAGGCGAGGCTGATCGACAAACAACCGATGGTGAAATTGCGCGATTTAAATAGCGAAAGATCGACGATCGGGTGGTCATCCGTCAGTTCCCACACCAGTAGCACCGCCAGGGCTACCACGGCGACAACCGTTAACACGATGATTTCAGTGGAACTAAACCAGTCCAGCTCTCTGCCACGATCCAGCATTACCTGTAGGCAGCCAATACCCACCACCAGCAGCACCAGACCGACCATATCAATCGGACGGCTGGCAGTTTGTGTTTCACGGCCTCGCAGGGTTTGCAGCGTCAGCATCACTACCACCACGCCAATCGGCACGTTGATGAAGAAGATCCATCCCCAGTGATAATTATCGCTGATCCAGCCACCGAGAATCGGTCCGCAGATCGGTGCCACGATCACCGTCATTGCCCACAGCGACAGCGCAACGCTGCGTTTCGCCGGTGGATAATTGTTCAGCAACAGGCTTTGCGACAGTGGGATCAAAGGACCTGCCACCACGCCCTGGATGACACGAAAGAAAATCAGCATCGACAAACTTTCAGAGACACCACAGGCAAAGGAGGCGAGGGCGAACAGGATCGTCGCCCAGGTAAACAGCTTCACTTCACCCACGCGTTTCGCCAGCCAACCGGTGATCGGAATCGAGATGGCGTTTGCCACCCCGAATGAGGTGATCACCCAGGTGCCTTGCGAGTTCGAGGCACCAAGGTTTCCGGCGATGGTCGGTATCGCCACATTGGCGATGGTCGAGTCGAGTACCTGCATAAACGTCGCCAGTGACAGGGCGATGGTCATCAGGACTAACGGCGCGCCTTCAAGCGGTTTTTGTGCCATAACAGCCTCCCGCGTTATCAGCCGGCGTTGGCACGAACGATGTCAGTAATCATCTGGTTTACTGGCGTCAGGTCGATTGCCAGCGCATTGCTTTCATAAGCGGCCTGGGTGCGGACGCTGCTGGCCAGCACGGCGCCATCTTTATTGGACGTATCCACTTTCACCAATGTTGACAGACCGATACGCAACGGATGCTCCGCCACTTCTTTTGCATCCAGCTCAACACGTACCGGCAGGCGCTGAACCACTTTGATCCAGTTGCCGGTGGCGTTCTGTGCCGGGAGTAGCGAGAAGGCGCTACCGGTGCCCATATCCAGACCGACCACCTTGCCGTGATACACCACATCATCACCGTAGATATCACTGACGACTGTGGCTGGCTGACCAATGCGCACCTCTGCCAGCTGGGTCTCTTTGAAGTTAGCGTCTATCCATAAATTGGTGGCGGGCACCACCGCCAGCAGCGGTGTGCTGGTGGAGATTTGCGAACCGACCTGCACGCTACGACGGGAGACATAGCCATCCATCGGGCTGCGGATCTCGGTACGTTGCAGCGCCAGCCAGGCATCGCGCAGTTCAGCGGAGGCCTGTTTTACGGCGGGCTGGTTTTCCAGCGAGGTATTCAGGATCATCGCCTGATTGGCATTGTATTGTTGCACCGCTACGTCGAGCTGCGCTTTGGCGGTAGCCACCGCGTCGCGTGCGTGTTGCAGTTCTTCACGTCCAATCAGGTTGGCAGCACCCAGCGGCTCGCGGCGCTTCAGATCGGCCTCAGCCTGTTCCAGAGCGGTTTGTTGCAGCTTAATGGTGGCCTGATCCTGCTTGCCATTGATCATCAACTGGTGGGTCTGACGTACGCTGGTGGCCAGTGCGGTTTGCGCCTTCTCAAACGCTTGTTCCGCATCGGTTTTATCCAGAGAGACCAGCACATCCCCTTTCTTCACAAAGTCGGTATTATCAAACCACACCTTGTTTACGCTGCCGGAAACCTGGGCCATTACCTGCACCTGGTTCCCTGAGACATAAGCATCGTCGGTCTCCTGGAAATGACGCAGCACCAGGAACCAGTAAGCCAGATACGCAATACCTATAATGACAAACACGATAGCCAGCAGGATAAGCGCGCCTTTGCGCTTTTTCTTTTTATTTGCTGGCTGTTGCGGGCTTTGATCGGCCGCTGTCGCACTCATGTTATTCTCCACGTTTTCCATTTTTTCGGGATGTGTTCATCCATCAACACGGGTTCCCGAGTCGAAAAAAGCCAGCGCTTGAGACGCTGGCCGGATAAAAAGGGGATTAAAATATCGGTTTCGACAGGTGATTGTGTCGCACTTCTTGCTATTAACGTGACAGTGAGGCGATGAGTTGCTCTTCATCCATTTTGTCGAGGCGGTTAAGCAGCTTACGGGTAATCGCTTCCAACTGACCTTGCTCGTCAGAAGAGAGCGAAGACCAGAGATATTGCAGGCTCTGATGCTGCGGTGGCAGCAACTGGCGTAAGAATTCGTTACCTTTTTCTGTCAGGTGCAGATGCAGGCAACGACGGTCGTTATCGCTTTCACGGCGTTCAATCCAGCCGCGTTTTTCCAGTTCGTCGGCAATACGCGTGGCGTTGGTGCGCGAAGAACCCAGTGCCGAACTCAGTTCAGAAGGCTGGATGCTCTGGTTTTCCTGGGCATCAAGGGTGATCAGCGCCATGAATAAGGTTTCGTTAATCCCCTGCGCCTTCAACATTTTGTTGCGATTATCCAGCAATTTTCCCTGCATATGCATGCACAGACGCGTCAGGATGATCTCCTGCAATGGAAAATCTTTGTGGCGAGTAGCACGGATGTTTAGCATCTGCTCAATGGGAGTAAACGAACTTTCCATTCTAAAAAAACCTCACTAGTTGCAACTGGTATAGTAATGATGGTGACAGATTAAGCGTAGTCATAATTCCCGCCGGTGATTGTTAGCACGATCACACTGTCAGCACCCGGCGATTCCAGGTCATTCCCTGACCCTGGGCGTGTTGCCCGATCCAAGGCTGCGGATGCGCAGGCATTGGATGCTATCAATTCGCCTCGCGAAATCTTTTTACAGTTGAATAATTTCGCGAGAAAAAATAACCATGATGAATAACTCTCTGGCTAACCATAACAAACCCAATCATTGATGAACAGTATTGCTCATCGATTAGGTCCGGTCTTTACGTTTTCTAAACACTTTCGAAACGCGCATTACGCCACCAAATCAACAGGTTAATGATGGTGAACATTACTCCGGCACCACAAACACCGTACCAACCCGCGTGATGAAATGCGTTCGCTGAAATAATCGAGCCCAGCGCGCCACCGATAAAATAGCTGGTCATATAACCCGCATTAAGGCGATTGCGCGCCTCTGGCTTGTGGCGGTAAATGACGCTTTGATTGGTGATATGCACCGCCTGCACTGCTAAGTCGAGCAGCAGGATACCGATAATCAGCGCCAGTAAATGGTGTGCCCCCAGCGCGGTTACGCCCCAGGCTACCAACATAATCAACAGTCCGGCGCTGGTGGTCAGTTTGGCTTTTCCCTTATCCGCCAGGCCACCAGCCTGACGTGCCGCCAGTGCGCCAGCCGCCCCCACCAGACCCAGCAGGCCAATCTCCCCTTCATTAAAACCATAGGGCTGTGCTGACAGCAGGAACGCCATGGAGGTCCAGAGCATGCTGAAATTGGCGAAGGAGAGGCAGCCGGTCAGCGCGCGGGTGCGGATGACCCGATTGCCGGCATACAGGCTGAAAATGGAGCGTAACAACTGCGGATAGTTAAGCGGGACATCCTGCTTATATCGCGGCAGATAACGCCACAATGCCAGCGACATCAGGATCATCAATACGCTGGCGGTCCAGTAAACGCTACGCCAGCCACCGAGTTGTGCCAGCGCACCGGCAGCAGTGCGTGCCAGCAGGATTCCGAGCAACAAACCGCTCATCACCGTGCCCACCACCTTACCGCGTTTCTCTGGTGCGGCAAGGGTGGCGGCGAGTGGCACCAGAATCTGTGCCACTACAGAAAACAGCCCGGTCACTACCGTGCCCAGCAGCATTAACGGCAGAGAATTTGAGAGTGCGGTGATCATCATGCCACCGGCAGCGAGCAGGCTCATAGAAACAATCAGGCCGCGTCGTTCCAGCATATCGCCCAGCGGCACCAGCAGCAGCAGGCCACAGGCATAACCGAGTTGGGCGGTGGTGACGATAAAACCGGCGAGACTGACGGAGAGGTTAAACTGATGGGCAATGGTATCCAGCAGTGGCTGGACATAATAGTTACTGGCGACGGCGAGGCCAGTCGCGACCGACATCAGCGCGACCAGGGCAGAACTGAGGCCCTGATGGGAAGCATTCATAGCGTCATGAGCAGGCAAATAATCATAATGGGTTAATAGTAACCCAAAAAACTATTTCATTGTTGTGTTAATTAACAGGACGTACCAGTACGCTATAGCGTCCGAATCGATTGGGAAGCCGGGTCACCCTTTATGGCGACCCGGCTTTCGTAGCGGCGCTGGTGCTTTTATTTGGCGGCAGCCAGTGCGTCCTGCACCCACTTATCGAACTCAGCCTGATGGCCTTTGATCCAGCCGTCAACGTGGCGGTTGATATCGTCTTCAGAGGACTGACCGGCATGCATCGCGGCGTTTTCCGCATTGATATCGGTAATTGGCAGTTTCATCTCGGCAAACAGTTTCGCCGCCGCTGGGTTTTTCTCAGCCCAGGCTTTGTTGGCAACGATATGCATGGTATTCACCGGGAAGCCATAGTTGGCTCCGTTCGCCAGCTTGGTATCGACATTTTTCTGCTCACCCGGCAGCGATGAGAACGGCACCTGCAACCAGACCACATCTTTGCCCGGTTTCAGTACGTCGCTCACCCAGTATGGCGTCCATGTGTAGTACAGGATCGGTTTACCCTGTTTAAAGCGGGTGATGGTATCGGCGATCATCGCCGAGTAATTTCCCTGGTTATGTTCTACGGTGTTGCTCAGGCCGTACGCGTCAATCTGGTGGTTAATCACCGCTTCGCAACCCCAGCCCGGTGTACAACCGGTCAGATCCGCTTTGCCGTCGCCGTTGGTGTCAAACAGTTTCGCCAGCTTGGGATCTTTCAACTGGGCGACGTTGGTGATGTGGTATTGATCTGCGGTCTTTTTATCGATCAGATAACCCTGCGCCGCGCCGGTCACGTAGGTGCCTTCACGGTAAAACTTCTGGTCGCCACCGGCGGCTTTATACATATCATCATGCAGCGGCTGCCAGTTGACGGCGGTAAAGGTGGCATCACCTTCGGCAATGGTGGTGTAGCCGACGTTGTAATCCACTTCGCTGGGTTTATCGACGGTGTAACCCAGTTTTTCCAGCGCACGGCTGACCAGTAGCGTCTGAAAGGTTTCTTCTGAGATGGTGCTCTGCACCGGCTTAACGGTAATGCCTTTACCCGGCAGGTCGGCGGCGGACACGTGCGTCACGGCGAACGTCGTCAGGACGGCAGCGAATAGAGCTGTCTTGCGCATAGTCATTCCTTATTTTACGTGTGGCGTCGGAGACGGGCGGCCACAATGTGCCGCCCAAATGAATTACGGTTTTTTACTGAAAGGGCGCATCAGCAGGCCAACAGGGCCGCTGCTGTACCAGTGGCGATTGCCACGGCTGCGGCTGTCGCGACCCACCGATTGGGTCAGACGATCAAGAATAATGGCGAGGATCACGATACCCACACCGCCGACGGTAGCGAGGCCCATATCAAGGCGGCCGATACCGCGCAGCACCATCTGGCCGAGACCACCGACGGCAATCATCGAGGCGATCACGACCATCGACAGCGCCAGCATCAGCGTCTGGTTAACGCCCGCCATAATGGTCGGCATCGCCAGCGGCAGCTGTACTTTGAACAGCATCTGGCGCGGGCTGGCACCAAAGGACTCACTGGCTTCGATCAGATCAGCCGGAACCTGTTTAATCCCGAGAATCGTCAGACGCACAATCGGCGGCAGCGCAAAGATAATGGTCACCACCACGCCCGGCACGTTACCGATACCGAACAGCATCACAATCGGCACCAGATAAACGAAGGCAGGCGTAGTTTGCATCGCATCCAGCAGCGGTCGGATGATCCGTGCGGCGCGTTCGCTGCGTGCCAGCCAGATCCCCAGCGGCAGACCGATAATGATGCAGAACAGCAGGGCGGTCAGCACCAGTGCCAGCGTCACCATCGCTTGCGACCAGGCACCGATCGCGCCAATCAACACCAGCGAAATCAGGGTAGCGATACCCATCGCTGGGCTAGCGATCTGCCAGGCGATCAACGCGAAAACCACCAGAGCCACAGGCGCGGGCATTCCCAGCAGCAACTGCTGGAAGGCGCTGAGGATATAATCCACCGGCACACGGATGCCCTGGAACAGCGGGCGGAAGTGGTTTACCACCCAGTCGATGCCGTGGGTCACCCAGCTGTCGAGCGGGATCAGGGTTTTATGGAACGGATCCATAATGTTGAAATGTTCTGGCTGCGGTGCAGGCGCGCTACTTAACCAGTCGCTGTTACTGGCGGCATGGCTGGCGGCTTCGTGCGTGCCGGAGCTTGCCGGTGCGCTGCCCCCGGTTGACCAGGGATCGGCTGCGCTGCTATCGGGAGTGGCGGCCTGGGGTGTCTGGCTGGCGCTATCCCACGGATTGCTGTTTTGTTCACTCATTCTCAGGCTCCTTCACGGTCTAAAGCGCGCAGCAGCGTGCTTTTCGAAATCACACCAACATACTGATTTTCTTCACCTACCACCGGTACGGCACAGGGTGCCTGCGCCACGTGGGAGAGCAGATCATTCAGTGAGGTGTCCGCAGGAACCGCCGCAATATCCAGCAGCGCGTTGTCCAGACCCTCGCCCGCGGCCAGTGCCGCCTTCAGCGAATCCGTCGAGACCACACCGACAAATTTCTGTTTTTCCAGCACATAACCAAAGTCGCGGTCTTCATCCTGCAACAGCTTAATCGCTGAGCGTGGACCCAAACCGGCCGCTTTACGGATCAACGCCCCGGCGCTGCGCCGGGCAATATCTTTGGCGCTGAAAACATGGCTGATATCGACGCCACGGAAGAAGGTACGCACGTAATCGTTGGCCGGATTATTCAGAATTTCATCCGGCGTACCGACCTGAACCACTTCGCCGCCCTGCATAATGGCAATCCGATCGCCAATACGCATCGCTTCATCGAGATCGTGGGAAATAAATACGATGGTACGCTGATGTTTTGCCTGCAATTTTACCAGCTCATCCTGCATTTCAGTACGAATAAGCGGGTCAAGCGCCGAGAAGGCTTCATCCATCAACAAAATATCGGGATTGATTGCCAGCGCACGGG
Source organism: Pantoea sp. X-Soil-TKNS-1211 (assembly GCF_059730495.1). Taxonomy (NCBI): domain Bacteria; kingdom Pseudomonadati; phylum Pseudomonadota; class Gammaproteobacteria; order Enterobacterales; family Erwiniaceae; genus Pantoea; species Pantoea sp. X-Soil-TKNS-1211. The sequence goes on along the minus strand of NZ_AP035953.1, from coordinate 3,380,874 downwards.
CTAATCCCACACGCTGACGCATACCACCGGAAAGTTCATCCGGGTAAGCGTGCGCATAATTTTCCAGCCCAACCTGACGCAATGCTTCCAGCGCTTTTTCCTGACGCTCCTGCAATGCCACGCCCGCTAATTCCATGCCGAAGGCGGTATTATTTAATACCGTCAGATGAGGCATCAGAGCAAAGGACTGAAATACCATGCTGATCTTATTTCTGCGCACTTCACGCAGTTCGGCATCGGATATTTTGGCAATATCGACACCATCAATAATCACCTGGCCGCGAGTCGGCTCGATCAGACGATTGAGAAGGCGAACCATGGTGGACTTACCTGAACCTGAAAGCCCCATGATGACGAAGATCTCGCCTTCTTCAATGGCCAGACTGGCATCTTTTACGCCGAGAGAGAGTCCGGTTTTCGCCAGGATTGCCTCTTTACCCTCACCGCGTTCAATATGTTTAAATGCCCTTTCCGGGTGATCACCAAATATCTTATATAAATTCTTTACTTCGAGTTTAATTGCCATGCAGTAATTAAATTCCTGGTTAATTGATGTTTCGCTATTTCTTGTTGTGGCCCTGATTAAAATTAAGCGGCCTATACCGTAACATAATGAGATTATCTGACAACCCTTGTGGGCGATATTCGCTTGGCGATAGCGGAGGAAATGGCGAGAATTTCCAGTGCTCACAAGGGATAAGCAAGGATCAATTTTTTTCTCAATCTTAGGTGGAATTTCTGCGCTTTTGACGGGATTATTTATCTGGAAGGCGATAAATCACGCTTTAATTGGCGATATATGGACCATTGTAATGACGGTAAAGTGACGGAGTGATGACGATTCAGAGGCGAAATAACGGGGAAATAACCAACAGTAGTCAGAGGAAATATCGGGCTGAGACCAGCCCGATATGAAGCGATTAAAAGTTCCAGTCTTCGTCTTCGGTTTCGACCGCTTTGCCCATCACGTATGAGGAGCCGGAACCGGAGAAGAAATCGTGGTTTTCATCGGCATTCGGCGACAGCGCAGCGAGAATAGCCGGGTTCACGGTAGTGAGTTCTGCCGGGAACAGGGCTTCGTAACCGAGGTTCATTAGCGCCTTGTTGGCGTTGTAGTGCAGGAAGGTTTTCACCTCTTCCGCCCAGCCGACATCGGCATACAGCGCTTCGGTGTAAACCACCTCGTTTTCGTACAACGCCAGCAGCAGTTCGATGGCGAATTGCTGCAACTCTTCACGACGTGCATCGTCGACATTTTCCAGCGCTTTTTGGTACTTATAACCGATGTAATAGCCGTGCACCGCTTCGTCGCGAATGATCAGACGGATCAAATCTGCGGTGTTGGTGAGTTTGCCACGGCTCGACCAGTACATCGGTAGCCAGAAGCCGGAATAGAACAGGAACGATTCGAGGAACACGCTGGCAATTTTCTTCTTCAGCGGGTCATCCGCGCGATAATGTTCCAGCACGATCTTCGCTTTATTTTGCAGCGCCTCGTTCTCTTCACTCCAGCGATAGGCGGCATCAACATCCGCTGTGTTACACAGGGTGGAGAAAATCGAGCTATAGGAGCGGGCGTGAACCGCTTCCATAAAGCTCACATTGGACAGCACCGCTTCTTCATGCGGCGTCAACGCATCTTCCATCAGCCCTGGCGCGCCAATCACGTTCTGAATGGTATCGAGCAACGTCAGTCCGGTGAACACGCGGATGGTCAGCTGTTGCTGCTGTTTATCCAGCGTCTGCCAGGCGGGAAGATCATTGGACAATGGTACTTTTTCCGGCAGCCAGAAGTTGCTGGTCAGGCGGTTCCACACTTCGAGATCTTTCTCGTCCTGAATGCGGTTCCAGTTAATTGCTTGAATTTGATTTAGTCGCATAGTTGTCATCACAGCGCGCAGGAGACGCAGCCCTGTACCTCAGTGCCTTGAAGCGCCATCTGGCGCAGTCGAATGTAATAAAGCGTTTTGATGCCTTTCTTCCACGCGTAAATCTGCGCTTTGTTGATATCGCGTGTGGTGACGTCATCACGGAAAAACAGTGTCAGAGAAAGCCCCTGATCGACGTGCTGAGTCGCTTCGGCGTAGGTATCGATAATCGCTTCCGGGCCGATCTGGTACGCATCCTGATAGAAATCCAGGTTGTCGTTGGTCATAAACGGTGCCGGGTAGTAAACGCGCCCGGTTTTACCCTCTTTGCGAATCTCAATACGTGACACGATCGGGTGGATGCTGGAGGTCGCATGATTGATGTATGAGATCGAACCGGTAGGCGGAATTGCCTGCAGATTCTGGTTATACAGACCGTGCGTCATCACTGCATCACGCAACGCCTGCCAGTCAGCCTGAGTGGGCAGGGCAATACCTGCGTCGGCAAACAGCTGCGCCACGCGCGCGGTACGGGGCTGCCAGACTTGTTCGGTGTACTTGTCGAAATACACGCCGCTGGCATAGGTGGATTGCGAGAAGCCATCGAAGCTTTGTTTACGCTCCTGCGCCAGCAGGTTGGAAGTCCGCACCGCGTGATAGGTGACGCAGTAGAAATAAAGGTTGGTGAAATCCAGCGCCTCTTCTGAGCCGTAAGCCATCCCTTCACGCGCCAGATAGCCATGCAGGTTCATCTGTCCGAGACCAATCGCGTGAGAACGGCGGTTGCCTTCGGCGACGGAGGGCACCGAGTTAATCTCGCTCATATCGGACACGGCGGTCAGTGCACGCACCGCGACTTCCACCGTCTGTGCCAGATTGCGCGAATCCATCGCGTGGGCGATATTCAGCGAACCGAGGTTACAGGAGATATCTTTGCCAACGCGGCGATAGCTCAGGTCGTCATGAAACTCGCTGGCGCTGTTGACCTGCAAAATCTCCGAACACAGGTTGCTCATATTGATGCGGCCGGCAATCGGGTTGCTGCGGTTCACGCTGTCTTCATACATGATGTAGGGATAGCCGGACTCAAACTGAATCTCTGCCAGCGTCTGGAAGAAGTCGCGTGGCTGAATAAAGGTTTTGCGAATGCGATCGTCGGCCAGCATCTCTTCGTAGTGCTCGCTGATACTGATATCGCCAAACGCTTTTCCGTAAATACGTTCCACGTCATAAGGCGAAAACAGCGCCATCTCGCGGTTTTCTTTCGCCAGCCGGAAGGTAACATCCGGGATCACCACACCGAGCGACAGCGTTTTGATACGGATCTTCTCGTCGGCGTTTTCGCGCTTGGTATCAAGGAAGCGCAGAATATCGGGATGATGTGCGTTCAGCCACACCGCGCCCGCGCCCTGACGTGCGCCTAACTGGTTGGCGTAAGAAAACGCATCTTCCAGCATCTTCATCACCGGAATTACGCCGGAGGATTGGTTCTCAATACGCTTAATCGGCGCACCGGATTCACGCAGGTTTGACAGCAGAAACGCCACGCCACCGCCGCGTTTGGAAAGCTGCAATGCGGAGTTCACCGCGCGGCCAATCGACTCCATATTGTCTTCGATACGCAACAGGAAGCAGGAGACCAGTTCACCGCGCTGCTGTTTGCCGCAGTTCAGGAAGGTGGGCGTCGCAGGCTGGAAGCGACCGCTCAGCATCTCTGCCAGCAGTTCACGTGCCAGCGCTTCGTTACCGCGTGCCAGCGTCAGCGCCACCATACAGGCGCGCTGTTCAAAGGTTTCGAGGTAGCGTTTGCCATCGAAGGTTTTCAGCGTGTAGCTGGTGTAGAACTTCCACGCGCCGAGGAAGGTATGAAAACGAAAACCCCAGGCATCGGCTTCGTCGTGCAGCTGGCACAGAAAATCGAAATCGTACTGATTCAGCATGTCGGCTTCGTAGTAGCCTTCGGCCACCAGATAGCGCAGGCGTTCCGCCGCAGAGGCGAAAGGCACGGTATTAGGTACTACATGTTGCAGGAAGAACTGATGCGTGGCTTCGTGATCTTTATCGAACTGGATGCGGCCATCGGCGTCATACAGGTTCAGCATCGCGTTCAGGGCGTGGTAGTCAAGTCCTGCGCCGTTGAGGGTGTCTGTCGTTGCCAAAATTGGGTCACTCCCGCTTTTACATTAGCGATATCGTCGGGGGTTCCCATCAACTCAAAGCGGTAGAGATAGGGAACCTGACATTTCTGCGCAATGATGTCGCCCGCCAGGCAAAACCCCGCACCGAAGTTGCGGTTACCGGCAGCAATCACCCCGCGGATACCGCGTCGGTTAGCTTCATCATTGAGGAATTGGATCACTTGTCCGGGCACCGCCCCTCGGGCACTGCCGCCGCCGTAGCTTGGCACCACCAGAATATAGGGCTGGTCGATATGCAGGCGCTGCATGCTGTCGATGGGAATCCGTCGTGCAGGCAGTCCCAGACGTGTGATAAATCGGTGCGTGTTTTCCGACTGGCTGGAAAAGTACACCAGTGGAAACATCGCCTTATCCCCCGACCGCAGCGAGCTGGCGCAGGCTGGCGATTTTATCGGGACGGAAGCCACTCCAGTGGTCATCGTGGGTCATTACCACCGGCACCTGGCGATAGCCAAGGGATTTGAGGTTGTCGATGGCTTCAGGCTGAGAATCGAGGTTAATCAGTTGGTAATCGATGCCATTACGATCCATTGCATTTTTTGTCGCGTTGCACTGGACACAGTTGTTCTTGGTGTAAATAATAATGCGCATGATTCGTATTTCCCTCTTGGTATGGTCAGGATGCGAGATACGAAGCAAAAAATCCTTTTGCTGCGAGCCTCATCCTTGCTGACATCTGGTAGCGAGTTGATGGAGTAAATACTAGATGTAGTGGTTGTCGTGGTCAAGCCCACTATATATATGGGTTTGTGATTTGAAGCCTCAGAAAAGGCCTAAGACCAGAGATCATGCGCCTTCGCGACCAAAAAATATTTTTACGCAGGGTGAGGGTGGGGCACTTAAGGCAAATTCAGGCGTAAATTTGCACAATCACTGGACCGTTAGCTTGTCTGCGGATGCGTAGCGGCGCGATATATCGCGCGGTTTGTGGCATCGAGCCGCGACGGGTCAATAAAAAAAGCCCCGCTGTACGCGAGGCGTTTTGTAGTGTGATAAGGATTAGCGGCGGGAAACCAGTAGCGCACCAATCACCAGACCGACAGCAGCCCCAATGCCGACTCCGTGCCACGGCTTGTCATGCACATAGGCATCAACCTGGTAACTGGCATCGCGTGCGGCCTGGGAAACACGGTTGTTGCCGTTCAGTTTCGCGCGCGTCTGTTTCAACAGCGATTGCGCTTTACTGCGCGCGTTATCCACTTCGTCTTTGGCTTCGCTGCCGTATGATTTCAATAATGCTTCCAGCGAATCAGCCAGTTCGTTCACATCCTGATTGATATCAGTGGCCTCGTTTTTACTGGTTCGATTAAACATTTTTCGCTCCCTTTACTTTAAAACGTAAGACTTAGTGTAGACGAATCGCGATCAAACGCAGATTTTCTCCTGGCTTTCGGGACAATTCCGGATGCCCGTTTTTTTCCGGATGTGTAAAGTTGCGCGACTTTTATAACAGAGGAACAATCATGTATTTACGACCAGATGAGGTAGCGAGCGTACTGGAAAAAGTAGGCTTCGAAGTGGATACCCTTACCACCAAAATCTTTGGTTATCGTCGCGGCGAAGACTACGTCTACGTTAATCGCGAAGCGCGCATGGGGCGCACCGCACTTGTCATCCACCCGACGCTGCGAGAGCGTAGTCTGGGCTTTGCTGAACCGGCTTTAGAGATGAAAACCTGCGATCATTACACGCAATTTCCGCTCTATCTGGCGGGAGAGACGGAGGAGCATTATGGTATCGCCCACGGCTTTACCTCACGTGCTTCGCTGAAACGCTATTTACAGTGCATTTATGGCGGTTTAAACGCGCTCCGTTAATACGGGGCCGCCGCGAATTAAACATTTTTCGCTCCCTCTAAATAAAAACGTAATACTTAATGCAGACGGGTTGTCAGTGATGGCAGTTTTTCACCTGGCTTTATGGAAAATTCCGAATGCCTTGTACAGCACGGCTGTTGTAAGGTTGCGAGGCTAAGAAGAGAGGAGCAAGCATGTATTTACGACCAGATGAGGTAGCGCGCGTACTGGAAAAAGCAGGGTTCGAAATGGATACCCTTACGCCCAAAATCTATGGTTATCGTCGTGGCGACAGTTATGTCTACGTCAACCGTGAAGCCCGTATGGGGCGCACGGCCCTGATTATTCACCCCACGCTGAAAGAGAAAAGTCTGAACTTTGCCGAACCGGCATCAGAAATGAAAACCTGCGATCACTATACGCAGTTTCCTCTCTATCTGGCTGGCGATAACCAGGAACATTACGGTATTCCGCACGGCTTCAGTTCGCGCATCGCGCTGGAGCGCTATCTGCAAGGCGTATTCGGCGTCTGACGCTGCGCCCCGCAGTTGCGGGGCCGCATCCACCCGACAAAATCCTTACCTTTTGCCACGTTGCATTTCAACGCGCTGGCGCGTATAACCCTGTATCCATGTAGATGTTTAGACGTCCATATGGATAAAAATAATGCAAAACGAGCAACATCCTCCACAGGGAAACTTTAAACGCACCATGAAAGTACGGCATCTGGTGATGCTGTCGCTGGGGGGGGTGATCGGCACTGGCCTGTTCTTTAATACCGGTTATATCATCTCAACCACCGGTGCTGCCGGTACGCTGCTGGCTTACCTGATCGGTGCACTGGTGGTGTGGCTGGTGATGGTATGTCTGGGAGAGTTGGCGGTGGCGATGCCGGAAACCGGTGCTTTCCATGTTTATGCCGCACGTTACCTGAGTCCCGCCACCGGTTACACCGTCGCCTGGCTCTACTGGCTCACCTGGACCGTTGCGCTGGGTTCCAGCCTGACGGCTGCCGGATTTTGCATGCAATACTGGTTCCCGGCCATCCCGGTTTGGCTCTGGTGCCTGGTGTTCTGCATTGCCATCTATCTGCTGAATATTGTCTCGACGCGCTTCTTTGCCGAAGGGGAATTTTGGTTTTCGATTATCAAGGTGATCACCATTGTCGCCTTTATCATTCTCGGTGCCGGGGCGATGTTTGGTTTTATCCCAATGAAGGATGGCAGTGCTGCGCCTGGCTTGCATAACCTCACCGCATCTGGTTGGCTGCCGCACGGCACGTTGCCGATTTTGATGACGATGGTCGCGGTCAACTTCGCCTTCTCCGGCACCGAGCTGATCGGTATTGCCGCCGGTGAAACCGAACAGCCGCAAAAAGCGCTGCCGTTGGCGATCCGTACTACGGTTGCGCGCCTGATTGTGTTTTTTATCGGTACCGTACTGATACTGGCGGCGCTGATCCCCATGGATCAGGCTGGGATCGTGAAAAGCTCGTTTGTGTTGGTATTCGAGAAGATAGGCATCCCCTGGGCAGCGGATATCTTTAACTTTGTGATTCTCACCGCGATCCTGTCGGCAGCAAACTCCGGCTTGTACGCTTCGGGCCGTATGCTGTGGTCGTTGGCCAATGAAAACACCCTGCCGCGCTGCTTTGCCCGTGTGAATCACCGTGGCGTCCCGGTACTGGCGATCACCATCAGCATGATTGGCGGCCTGCTGGCACTGTTCTCCAGCGTGATTGCACCCGATACCGTCTTCGTTGCGCTGTCAGCGATTTCCGGTTTTGCGGTGGTGGCGGTGTGGCTGAGTATTTGTGCGTCCCATTTTATGTTCCGTCGCCACCATCTCCAGCAGGGCGGTTCGCTGAAGGATCTGGTGTACCGTGCGCCGCTTTACCCGCTGACCCCGATCCTCGGTTTCCTGCTCTGTCTGTTGGCCTGCGTAGGATTGGCTTTCGACCCGTCCCAGCGCATTGCGTTGTGGTGCGGAATTCCGTTTGTTCTCTTCTGCTATGCCGCATACCATGTCACGCAACGACGTAAATCATCTCTGAAGGCTGAGGAGGCCAACGATGTGGCGTAACCCGGTAGCGCAGGCGCTATCCCAAACCGATACCCTGATCCTTGATGGTGCGCTGGCAACCGAACTGGAAGCGCGTGGCTGTAATCTGGCTGACACGCTCTGGTCGGCAAAAGTGTTGATGGAAAACCCTGAACTGATCTATCAGGTGCACTACGACTATTTTGCCGCTGGTGCCCATTGCGCCATTACCGCCAGCTACCAGGCCACACCGCAGGGGTTCGCGCAGCGCGGGCTGGATGAAAGCCAGTCCCGGACGCTGATTCAGCAGAGCGCCGCGTTGGCACAGCGTGCGCGCGATGATTATCGTGCAGCGTCTGGCACCACAGCACCGTTGCTGGTGGCGGGTTCGGTTGGCCCCTACGGTGCCTTTCTCGCCAATGGCGCGGAATATCGTGGTGATTACGCGCTGCGGGAAGCTGAAATGAAAGCCTTCCATCGCCCCCGTTTCGCCGCCTTGCTGGAAGCGGGGGTGGATCTGCTGGCATGTGAAACCTTGCCCTCATTCGCGGAAGCGCAGGCGTTGGTCAGCCTGCTGGCGGAGTTCCCGGACAGCAGCGCCTGGTTCTCCTTCACGCTGCGTGATGCAAACCATATCAGCGATGGTACACCGCTGAGCGAAGTTGCGGCGTTGCTCAACGCGTCACCGCAAGTGGTGGCGGTGGGGATCAACTGTGTCGCGCTGGAAAATGTAACGCCCGCGCTGCGCACGCTACAGGCGCTGTGCAACCAGCCGCTGCTGGTGTATCCCAACTCCGGCGAGCAGTACGATGCCACCAGCAAAACCTGGCATTCGGCCCCGTCGGGTTGCACGCTGCATGACAAATTCCCCGAGTGGCAACAGGCAGGCGCACGCCTGATTGGCGGGTGCTGCCGTACCACGCCCCGGGATATCGCGGCGATTGCCGCCTGTTGTCAACCGCAATAAAGCGGCGAAAAGCGCCACTGATAGCGCGATTGAGGCGAGTGAAAAGGGCGGAAGGGCAGTTTAGACTGTCCCTTCTGACCCTGAAGCGGACCTGCTATGAACCTGCGACATCTCCTTCCTGCCTGTGCGCTGCTGTTAAGCGGCTGTGCGACCATTGTTGGCACCGAAACGCAATCGGTACGAATTGACTCCGTGCCGCAGGGCGCACGTTTCACCGTGCAGGATGAGACCGGCCACGCGGTGGCACAGGGCGTTACGCCGCAGTTCGTCGAACTGGCGAAATCCACCGGTAGTTACTTTGGCAAGAAGCATTATCAGGTGATGCTGGAGAAACCTGGCTATGTTCCGCTGACGATGCCGATCGAGGGCAGCGCCAATCTGTGGTATCTGCTGGGCAATATTCCGTTGCTCGGTTTCCCGGGTTGGCTGCTGGTCGATCCGTTCTATGGTGGCATGTATGACCTGAAGCCAGCCAACCCCAAACCTTTCCTGAACCCGGTGGGCGCGCGCGGTTAATTGCAGGCACGAATCGCGCAGCTACTGCGCGGTTGGCTGCACCATTGCTCCCGGCGTTTTATGTTGCGCCAGGTATTGTTGCTGAAAGATGCACATACGAATGGTGTTACGGTACGCGCCGTTGATGAAAAACTCGTGTTTCAGCACCCCCTCCACTTCAAAACCCAGCTTGGTGTAGATGTGGATGGCTTTCTCATTCTCCTGGTCGACAATCAGGTAGAGTTTGTAGAGATTCAACACGGAAAAGCCATAATCCATCGCCAGTTTCGCCGCCTGACTCGCCAGACCTTTGCCCTGATGCGCTGGATCGATGATGATCTGAAACTCAGAGCGGCGATGGACGTGATTAATCTCGACCAGCTCCACCAGCCCGGCTTTCTGCCCATCATGTTCAACCACGAAACGACGTTCGGTCTGATCATGAATATGTTTGTTGTACAGGTCCGAAAGCTCAACAAAGGCTTCGTACGGCTCCTCGAACCAGTAACGCATCACGCTGGCGTTGTTATCTAACTGATGCACAAAGTGCAGATCTTCCCGTTCCAGCGGACGTAATTTCACCGTCATATGACATTCCTTCTTTAACTCAGATGTGCCAAGTATAGCTGCACCAAAGTGGTTATTACGCTTTCGCGCTTGCTCCGTGACGGTGCAGCGCATTTTCAGATCATCAGCCTGCGCCACCGCACAGACTCAATCTGCTTTTGGCACAGCCATTGCTTTGCTTGTATAGATAAGACTATACAACTGTTGTTTTTCATCACCTTTTGACAGGAGTGGAAGATGGGTAAGCCAGTGCAACATGCAGTTCGTGCGTTAACCGTGGCAGTGATGTTAGGAGGCGTGCTGAGCGCGCAGGCGGCCGACACTAAAGTGGCGATCGGCATTTCCGGCTGGACTGGATTTGCGCCGCTGACCCTGGCCGACAAAGCGGGAATCTTCAAAAAACATGGCCTTGATGTCGATGTCAAAATGATCCCGCAAAGCAGCCGTCATCTGGCGGTGGCGTCTGGTACCATTCAGTGCGCTGCCACCACAGTGGAAACCTATATTTCGTGGAATGCGGCCGGTGTGCCGATCAAACAAATCGTCCAACTGGATAAATCCTACGGGGCGGATGGTCTGGCAACCCGCAGCGATATCACCAGCATCAAAGATCTGAAAGGCAAAACCATTGCGGTTGATGCGCCGGGCACGTCACCTTACTTCCTGCTGGCGTGGATGCTGGATAAAAACGGCCTGACGATGAAAGACGTCCACCTGGCGACCATGGCACCGCAGGCGGCGGCACAGTCGTTTGCAGCCGGACAAAACGACGCGGCGGTGACCTATGAACCTTATCTCTCCGTGATCCGTAACCAGCCGAAAGCCGGCAAAATCCTTGCCACTACCCTCGACTATCCGATGGTGATGGATACCCTCGGCTGTACGCCAACCTTCCTGCAAGAGCATCCACAGGCGGCGAAAGCGCTGGTGGCGAGCTACTACGATGCGCTGGAGATGATTAAACAACAGCCGGATAAATCGAACGAAATCATGGGTGCGGCAGTGAAATCTACCGGTAAAGAATTTGCCGAATCCGCCAGCTACCTACGCTGGGCGGGTCCGGAAGAGAACAAAAAATTCTTTAACGGTGAAATCGAAAGCTTCAGCGATGAAGCGGGCAAACTGCTGCTGCGTGCAGGCGTGATCAAGAAAATGCCAGACGTGAAAAGCCTGTACGACGCCAGCTTCGTGCAGTAATCAGGGAGACAGGAGATGGAGATGAGTAAAAGCCAACCCGCAACGCCGCCCGAGGCACTGCCGGATGCGCCGCGTCGCTGGCACAATCCGCTGATGGTGCCGTTAAAAGCGATCTCTACCCGGCTGCGTATCGGCCTTGGCGTGGCATTCTTTGTGCTGTTTGTCGCGGTGTGGGCGCTGGTGACCTTCAGTGGCATGGTTTCGCCAACCTTCCTTGCTGATCCGATCACCATGCTGGAGCAGGGCGTATCGCTGTTCACCGAATATAATTTTTCGCTGGATATTGGGATGACGGTGATGCGCGTTCTGGCCGGATTCCTGCTGGCAGCGCTGATTGGTGTGCCGCTCGGTATCATGATGGGCGCATATAAAATGTGGGAAGCCTTTCTCGAACCCTTTGTCTCCTTCTGCCGTTATCTGCCGGCATCGGCTTTTGTGCCGCTGCTGATCCTGTGGGCCGGTATTGGTGAGATGCAGAAGATCCTCGTCATCTTTATCGGCTCCTTTTTCCAGATTGTATTGATGGTGGCGGTCACTGTCAGCAGCGCGCGACGCGATTTGGTCGAAGCAGCCTATACGCTGGGTTGTAGCAATCGCTCGATCGTGCGTCGGGTATTGATCCCTGGCGCTGCCCCTGGCATTGCGGAACTGTTGCGGCTGGTACTGGGTTGGGCCTGGACTTACGTCATTGTTGCCGAACTGATCGGTTCGGAAAGCGGTATCGGCCATATGATTGTCGACAGCCAGGCGCTGTTGAATACCGGGCAAATCATCTTTGGCATCATCGTGATTGGTTGTATCGGTCTGGTATCGGATTATCTGTTCAAAGTTGCCAACCGGCGCTTGTTTGCATGGAGTAACCTGTGATGAAGCACAGCAAGCTGAACGTACGCGGGGTGGAGCGCGTATTTACCGGGCCGAAAGGTGAACAAACCCAGGCGCTACAACCGATTCATTATCAGGTGGAAGAGAATGATTTCATTACCATCCTCGGGCCATCGGGTTGCGGTAAATCGACGTTGCTGCGCATTATCGCCGGGCTGGATACGCCCACGAGCGGGGAAATCTGGCTGGACGGGCAACCGGTGGATGGCCCGGGTGCTGACCGTGGCATGGTGTTCCAGAGCTACACGCTGTTCCCGTGGCTGACGGTGGAAGAAAACATTCGCTTCGGCCTGCGTGAGCGTGGCTTGAGTGCGGCGCAGCAGAAAGAACGCAGCGATTATTATATCCAGCAGGTGGGTTTGCGCGGTTTTGCGCAGCACTATCCACGTCAGCTATCGGGCGGGATGCAGCAGCGCACCGCCATTGCGCGCGCGCTGGCTAACGATCCCAAAGTGTTGCTGATGGATGAGCCTTTCGGTGCGCTGGATAATCAGACGCGCGTGATGATGCAGGAACTGTTGCTGTCGGTATGGGAGCAGTCGCGCAAGACGGTGCTGTTTGTCACCCACGACATTGATGAAGCGATCTTTATGGCGAACAAAGTGGCGATTTTCAGCGCCAGGCCGGGTCGCATCAAGCAGGAAGTGGCGGTGGATTTTAACAGCGGGCGCGATTACACCATCAAAACCTCACCGGAATTTATGACGCTGAAGGCGGAGATTACCGAGTCGATTCGCAGCGAAACGCTGCAAACCATGGCGCATTGATGGATTGCGCGATAAATCAGCCCGTAGCGGCGCGATTTATCGCGCGGTTTTGACCTGGCTGCACCATTGCGCGATAAATCGCGCCGCTACGGATGTGTGCAACAGGTTACGCGCTTAATACCTCAACAATCCGCCCCTGGGCCATACGCACCGCACGATCGCACATATGATCGATCACGTCAGGATCGTGGCTCACCAGCACCATCGTCAGTCCATCATCGCGCTTCAGATCGTTCAACAGGTTGAGGATCTCCGCCTGTACCGACATATCCAGCGCCGAGGTTGGCTCATCCAGCAGCAGGATCTTCGGCTGCAACAACAGCGCGCGAACGATCGCCACGCGCTGGCGCTGACCACCGGACAACTGATGCGGATAGCGGTCCGCTAACACCGGGTCGAGACCAACATGGCGAAAGCCGTCATTGATGCGATCATCGATATTGTCCTGCTTCAGCATCTTGAGCGGCTCAGCCAGGGTACGGCGCAGGCGATGGCGTGGATGCAACGATGCATAGGGATCCTGAAACACCATCTGCACCTCGCGGCGTAACTGGCCGGTAAATGGCTTACCTGGCTGCACGTGGGTGCCTGCCAGCGCCATGCTGCCGGACCAGTGCGGATTCAGCCCGGCGATCACCCACAATAGCGATGATTTGCCGCAGCCTGAGGGGCCAACCAGGCCAAAACACTCACCTGCCTTCACGTTGAGGGTGACGTCATGCACCACGGTGCGCAGCTCGTAGCCCTGCTTATGCGACACGCTCAGGTTGGATAACTCAATCATGGTTCTGCTCCAGGGCGGCACGATCCAGCACCGGCAGTGCGGTGCCGTGGGTGGCTTTGCTCGGGCGGCAGGCCCACAGCGTGCGAGTATAAGGATGGCTGGCGTGGGACAACTCCGCCGCAGGCAGCGTATCCAGTACCCGGCCTTTATACATCACCATCACCCGTTCGCAGTGCTCCGAAACCTGTTGCAGATCGTGGCTGATCAACAGCAGCCCCATATTGCGTTGTTCCACCAGGCGGCGAATCAGCGCCAACACCTGATCGCGCATGGCATGATCGAGCGCTGAGGTCGGTTCATCGGCGATCAACAGTTCGGGATCGGTAATTAAGGCAATTGCCAGCATCACACGTTGTCCCATACCGCCGGAGAGCTGATGGGGATAACGTTTCATCAGTTGACGCGGATCGGGTAAACCCACCGCGTCCAGCATCTCACCTACCTTCTCTTGGCGCTCGGCGCGGCTCAGACGGTGGTGCAGCACCAGCGGTTCCTCCACCTGCCAGCCGATGGTGCGCGTCGGGTTGAGTGCATATTTCGGGTCCTGCATCACCATTGCCACCTTGCTGCCACGCAGTCGGCTCCAGTCACGTTCACGCATCTGCAACGCATCCTGACCCACCACCTGCAAGCGCTCTGCGTGCAGATGCAGCGACGGTGACAGCAGGCCCATCAGCGTGCGGGCGGTGAGGGATTTACCCGAACCGGATTCGCCGACCAGCGCCACGCGTTCGCGTCCCAGCTGCAAATGGATGTTGTCGACCAGCAGCGCATCATCGCTACGAATCGTCAGGCCCTGAGCATCAATTAACAGATTATTTGGCATGACGAGTATCCAGTTGATCGCGCAGGCCATCGCCTGTCAGGTTAAACGCCAGGCTGGCGAGCAAAATGGCTCCGCCGGGTGCCGCGGCGACCCACCATTGGTCGAAAATCACTTTACTGCCTTCAGCTACCATCGAACCCCATTCAGCGGTCGGCGGCTGTACGCCCATCCCGAGGAAGCCCAAACCGGCTGCGGAAAGAATGATGCCACCAAGGCTTAGCGCGGCACGCACCACGGCGGTGGGCAGGCAGAGCGGTAGGATATGACCAAACATCAGGCGCAGGCCGGTGATGCCTTGCATACGTGCGGCGGCGAGGTAATCGCTGCGACGCAGTGCCAGGGTCTCGGCACGTGCCTGACGGGCAAAGGGTGGCCAACTGGTGAGCGCCAGCGCCAGCGCACCGTTCATCAGGCCGGGACCTAGCATGGCGACAAATGCCAGCGCGATCACCAGGTTAGGCAACGAGAGAAAGATATCGGTAATGCGCATCAGTACGCGCTCGGTCCAGCCACCCACATAACCGGCAGTGATGCCGACCAGCAGGCCAACCGGGATGGTCAGCACCAGAATCAGCGTCACCAGCATCAGCGTCGGGCGGGTGCCATAAATCACGCGTGACAGCAGGTCACGACCAAAGCCATCGGTGCCGAACCAGTGGGCGGCTGAAGGCGGCAGCAGGCGCATACCAATGGTTTGTACATTGGGATCGTAAGGGGCCAGCAATGGCGCAAACAACGCCATCACCAGCAGAATGCCCACCAGCGTCAGGCCAATGCTGAGTGAGGTGATGCGGCGACGGCTGCGGCGCGGGCGCAACGTTTCCAGTTCAGAGAGTTGTTGAGTCATCGGGTTCTCGGATCGGTTAACCAGGTCAGGGCGTCGGCCACGGCGTTGAGCAGAATAAAGCAGCTGCCAATCAGCAAGGTGGCGCCGAGAATTGCCGGAACATCGGCGGAGAACAGGGCATTGGTCATATAACGTCCAACTCCCGGCCAGGCAAAAACGGTTTCCGTCAGCACCGATCCTTCCAGCAAAGTGGCGTAAGAGAGGGCGATAACAGTAATCAGCGTGCCCAGCACGTTGGGAAAAATATGGCGCAGCAGAATACGCGTGCGGCCAGCACCTTTGGCGCGTGCCAGGATGACATATTCCTTGCTACTTTCTTCCAGCAGCGCGGCACGCAGCAGACGCGTAATCCCCGCCATCGCCAGCAGACCGAGGATTACCACCGGCAGCCAGATATGGGCAATGGCGTTGCGGAACATCTCAGGATCGCCCGATAGCCAGCTATCAATCAACACGAAGCCGGTTTTCGGCTCCAGCGTATAAATCCAGATATCATCCAACTGTCCCGGTCCGGCAGACCAGTGCAGCACAGCATAAAATAGCAGCAAGCCCAGCAGTCCGAGCCAAAACACCGGCACCGAGTAGCCGAGTAGCGAGATAAAACGCGCCACGTTATCAATAATGCTACCCGGCTTCCATGCGGCCAACAACGCCAGCGCCACGCCGAACACGGCGGCAAAAATCATCGAACAGGTTGCCAGCTCAATAGTGGCCGGGAAGGTGCGCATCAGGTCAGCACTGACCGGTTGATTGGTCAGATGGGACAGCCCAAGATTCCCCTGCGCCAGATGGCTGATATAACGCCAGAACTGCACCAGCACCGGTTGATCGAGACCGAGATCGTGGCGCACCTGCGCATAGGTGGCTTCGCTGGCATGATCACCGGCGATCTGCTGTACCGGATCGACCGGCGACAGATGTGACAGCATAAAGGTAAAAGCCAGCAGGCCGATCAGCGTCACCAGCAGCGACAGCAAGCTGGTGAGCAATCGGCTGGCGCGTTGCCAGAGTGGCCGGGCGAAGCCGGCCTGAGGAGCTGACGCCGCCATTACTTAGTGACCTGTGAGTAATACACCATGTCCGGGTTGATACCCTGTACATAGCCTTTCAGGTTATCGCGTAACGCAATCAGGTTACGTGCCTGCAAGCCAATCACATACGGTGAGTTCTTCAACACTTCACGCTGCATCGCCTGGTACAGCTCAACACGTTTGTTATTGTCGTTCTCGGCGGTGGCTGCCAGGGTTTGTTTGCTTAACTCCGGGATGTGCCAGTCGGAACGGTAAGCGATGGTTTTGCTGCCATCTTCCGGGTTGTAAGCGAAAGAGGCGGCGTTGGTGTTGGGATCGAAGTAGTCAGCACCCCAGGCATTCAGCGTGGCCTGATACTGATGCGCTTTCACTTTGGTAGAGACTTCCGAGCTGAGTCCCGGTTGAACTTCAACTTTCACACCACCTTTAGCAAAACTCCCCTGCAACGCCTGAGCGATGTCGAGATACGGCGGCTGGTTGCTGGTGGAAAGGGTAAAGCTGACGTTGGTCAGGCCAGCTTTCTTCAGAATCGCTTTGGCTTTTTCCGGATCGTAGCTGTACGGGGTGTCGTTTAACGCGCCAAGGAAGCCTTTTGGCAGGAAGGTCTGATGCACTTCGAACTGACCTTTCAGCAGGTCATTAGCGATACCTTTATAGTCGAACAGGTAGCGTGCTGCTTCCCACAACGCCGGGTTTTTCAGTACCGGATCGGCACCGACATTGAACTGGATGTAGTACAGCGAGGCCATCGGGATTGCTTCGGTTTTGACGCCTGCTTTGCCTTTCAGCGCGGCGATTTGGTCAGCTCCGAGGTTACGCGCGATATCCACATCACCCTGCTCCAGCAACAGACGACGCGCAGCCGGTTCCGGTACGTTTTTGATCAGGATATTTTTCAGTTTAGGCGCGCCAGCCGGGGAGGTTGGGTTCGCGGTCAGCAGCACCACTTCATGCAGCACCACTTTGCGGATCTGATACGGACCGCTGCCCGCGGAGTTGGTCGCCAGCCAGGCGTTACCGAAGTCGCCATTCTTCTCATGCGCTAGCGCAGTTTTCTCGTCAACAATCGAGGACACCGGTGCCGAGAGCAGGCTCAACACATAGGCCGGGCTGACGTTGGCACTCCAGCTAATTTTGACGTGGTTATCGTCGACCTTGCTCAGGAAACTGTCGACGTTGTCCTTGTTCCAGCCCAATTGAGTCAGGATAAAGGAAGGATCGAGGTTCAGTTTTACTACGCGGCCCAGCGAAAAGATCACATCTTCCGGGCGCAGCGGGTTGCCGCTGGAGAATTTGGCGTCTTTGCGCAGTTCAAACGTCAGGCTACGGTTGTCGCTGCCTGGTTGCCATGAGGTGGCGAGCGTGGGTTGCAGTTCGGTTGGATTCTGCGGATTGGACTGGACCAGACGTTGATAAAGGTTAGTAAACGCTTGCACGGTGGTCAGCTCAAAGCCTTTCGCCGGATCAAAGCTGTCGGCATCGTCAGTGGATTGGGCAATCACCAGCGTATCTTTCGGAGTGGCAGCTTGAGTTGTGAATGCGGCTACCATCGATAACGCCAGCAGGGAGGGGATTATTTTTTTCATGAGATTTCCTTGCCTTATAAAAAAGTAACGCGAGTTTACGAAAGCGCTGCCATGAAGAATAGTCAATTATCGGCTATGCATATGCTTAACTGTTCTAAGACTAACGTTACAGTTATAAGCAGGTTAATGGATTTGCGAAACCTTAACATTCGGTGGGTAGAAATATCCGCCAATTTACAACGGAAATTAAACGGGAATCGATGGCCACATAATTAACTTTACAATACATGAGCCGGGAATATAATGGCCGCAACTTCAAACAGGAGAATTCAGTTGGACAGTCACCCTTATTTAACATCATACAAGGCAAGCTGACGCACGAATTCTTTTGTTGCTGCTTGCCGGAGTCGGCGGGCAGCAATCCTCTCTCATTTCTGACGATTGTTCCCCTTAGGTGATTTTGGTACGAGCTACGGCTCGGGGATAACGTCATGCACATGATTTTACACGCACTTTTCCCTCCACCTCGGTGCGCACACTGAATGTCAGTGTGCTGATAATCTCTGCGCGTAGTTTTATTTTTATATTTCCGGGAGGATGGATGACTATTCCCGGTGGATTATTTCGTTTGAAATAACGCGCAGCCGTTAATTAATCACCCCATTAATGCATGTAAACCATGCAGGGATATTTATTGCCGTAAAAAAGAGGAATGTCACGATGACTGACATGAAACTCAATAATGAAAAAAATGGGCTGAACTTTGCACGTTCACCGCGCCAGAAACTCCCACGCTATCGGATTGAAGAAGAAGCGGCTTACAGCGCGAACGAGACCCTGGCGCGGATGCACAGCGATGTGCAGGGACTGAGCGACAGTGAAGCCGAAGCACGCCTGGCGGTATTTGGTCATAACCAGGTGGCGCATGACAAAGCACCAGCGGCGCTGGTGCAACTGTTTCACGCATTCAACAATCCGTTTATCTATGTCTTGATGGTGCTGGCACTGGTGAGTTTTTTCACTGATTTCTGGCTGCCCGCGCGTCGTGGTGAGGAGACGGATCTGACGGGTGTCATCATCATTGTGACAATGGTGACGCTCAGCGGTTTGTTGCGCTTCTGGCAGGAGTTTCGAACCAATAAAGCCGCTCAGGCGCTGAAATCAATGGTGCGCACCACCGCCACGGTGCAACGTCGTGAATCGGCACAGCAGCCTGCCCGTAAACAGGAAGTGGACATCACCACGCTGGTGCCGGGCGATATTATTTGGCTGTCTGCCGGTGATCTGGTGCCAGCCGATGTGCGTCTGCTGGATTCACGCGACCTGTTTATCAGCCAGGCGATTTTGACCGGCGAATCGCTGCCGGTAGAAAAATATGATGTCACCGGCAACGTGGCGAGCAAAAGCAGCAGCGAAAGTCAGCAGGGGGCATCCCTGCTGGAGCTGGGTAGCGTCTGTCTGATGGGCACCAACGTCTCCAGCGGCACCGCCAGGGCGGTGGTGGTGGCAACCGGTGAGGAAACCTATTTTGGCAGCCTGGCGAAATCCATTGTCGGCAACCGGACGCAAACCGCCTTTGACCGGGGAGTTAACAGCGTCAGCTGGTTATTGATTCGCTTTATGCTGGTGATGGTGCCGGTGGTGCTGCTGATTAATGGCCTGACCAAGGGCGACTGGCTGGATGCCACCCTGTTTGCGCTGGCGGTGGCGGTTGGTCTGACGCCGGAAATGTTGCCGATGATCGTCAGCTCCAATCTGGCGAAAGGGGCGATCGCCATGTCGCGCCGCAAAGTGATTGTGAAACGCCTGAACGCGATTCAGAACCTGGGCGCGATGGATATTCTGTGCACCGACAAAACGGGCACGCTGACCCAGGACAACATCATTCTGGAGCACCACCTGGATTGCACGGGTGTAGAGAACTCACGCGTTTTGATGCTGAGCTGGCTGAACAGCCACTATCAGAGCAGCACGCCTAACCTGATGGATCGCGCGATCCTGCGCTACGGTGAAACCCGCATCAGTCATGCGGTGGCTGATTATTACAGCAAAGTGGATGAGTTGCCGTTTGATTTTGTCCGTCGCCGGGTGTCGGTGGTGGTGGGAGACCGCCGTCTCGGCCAGCAGCTCTTGATCTGTAAAGGCGCAGTGGAAGAGATGCTGAGCATTGCCGTCGCCGAACGTGAAGGCAAACTGATCCAGCCCCTGAATGAGACTCGTCGCGCTGAGCTGCTGGCGTTGGCACATCAGTACAACCAACAAGGTTTCCGCGTCTTGCTGGTGGCTAGCCGCGTGCTAGCGGAGCCGGGCCTCCAACAGGCGTTGAGCGTAGCAGATGAGCAAGGGCTGACGGTGGAAGGGTTGCTGACGTTCCTCGATCCGCCGAAAGAAAGCGCCGCGAAGGCCATCACCGCGTTACAGGAGAATGGCGTCAGCGTGAAAGTGCTGACCGGAGATAACCCGGTGGTCACAGCGCGTATTTGCCAGCAGGTGGGTATTGACTGCGGCACCATTGTTACCGGCGATGATATCGCGGCAATGGATGATGATCAGCTGGCAGCGGTTGCGGCACGTAGCGCGGTGTTTGCCAAACTGACGCCGTTGCAAAAATCACGCATTCTGCGTGCCTTGCAGCAGCAGGATCATACTGTGGGTTTCCTCGGTGATGGTATCAACGATGCTCCGGCACTGCGCGATGCTGATGTCGGGATCTCGGTGGACAGTGCGGCGGATATCGCGAAGGAGTCCTCTGACATCATCCTGCTGGAAAAAGATTTGATGGTACTGGAAGCTGGGGTGATGAAGGGGCGTGAAACCTTCGGCAATATCATTAAGTACCTCAACATGACCGCCAGTTCTAACTTTGGCAACGTGTTCTCGGTACTGGTGGCGAGTGCATTCATTCCCTTCCTGCCGATGCTGGCGATTCATCTGTTGATTCAGAACTTGATGTATGACGTTTCTCAGCTGGCTTTGCCGTGGGACAAAATGGACCGCGAATTTCTGCGTAAACCACGTAAATGGGATGCGCGTAACATCAAACGTTTTATGTTGTGGATTGGACCGACATCCTCGATCTTTGATATCACCACCTTTGCGGTGATGTGGTATGTGTTCGCCGCTAACTCGCCTGCCATGCAGTCACTGTTCCAGTCCGGTTGGTTTGTGGAGGGATTGCTGTCGCAGACGCTGGTGGTGCATATGCTGCGCACGCAGAAGATCCCATTTATTCAGAGCCGTGCCGCATTACCGGTGTTGCTCACCACTGCCTGTGTGATGCTGGCGGGGATATTGCTGCCATTCTCACCGCTTGGCGCAATGGTGGGTCTGATGCCATTACCCTGGGCTTATTTCCCGTGGCTGGTCGCGACTTTACTGGGTTATTGCCTGGTGGCACAGGGGATGAAAACCCTCTACATCAAACGTTTTGGTCAGTGGTTCTGAACCCAGGGAGGCATCATGCGCAAACTGGATAAAGTGGTGTGCCATTGCCTGATCATCATGGCGGTGATCGTGTTGTTAACCGTGGTGATTCGCTAACGGTTTTAACCATTTGGGCTTTTAATCAAACAGCGTTTCCGCACGAAACGCTGTTTTTTTCTGCACATCGAGAAGGCTTGACACAATTTGCTTGTACTTCAGTACGGTTAGCAGAGCTTTTAGCTGTATCAATTCGGCGCGCGGCCATTTTGTGGGTTTTAATTCTGAAATTTGTACGATGAACGATAATTTTAATGTATTTCATCATTCAGTTTTAGTGACTAAGTTTGTCAGTGGAGCGGGGTTATGTTTGCTGAAGGTCGCTCTACCATGCGCTCCAACATTTCCTTGTTAATTGGAGCAAACATGAAAAATATCCTTGTGAAAATGATGATGGTAGGCGCACTGGTCTCAGTCAGTGCTTCTGCGCTATGGATTGCCAGCCATCAGCCCATTTTACAGCAGCCGTTTACATTGACTCCACAGCAAGCCGAGGCGGTAGTGGCGTTCACCGATGCATGGTTGCTGCGTTCCATCATTGAGGAAGGAAAAAACCGGATGCGGCGATGGTGCAATGCTTTTTCGCCAGCATCCTGCAATGTTAATCTGCGGCTTTATTCATCTGGCTGGTAATATTGCACGCCAATTTCAATGCGTTCACGGCCACTGGCAACGCGGTGGCGGTTACTGTCGCGCAATGAATAGATGCAGCCACAATATTCCTGCTGATAAAAACGCTCGCGTTTGCTGATTTCAATCATGCGCGCGGAGCCACCGCCTTTGCGCCAGTTAAACTCCCAATACAACATATCGGGATAGTGCGCTGCGGCACGTACGCCACAATCGTTGATTTGTTGCATGTTTTTCCAGCGAGAGATGCCGAGGGAACTGGTGATCACCGGGAAACCATGTTCATGGGCATACAGCGCCGTGCGTTCGAAACGCATATCAAAACACATCGTGCAACGCACGCCGCGTTCCGGTTCCCATTCCATACCACGTGCGCGATCGAACCAGTTGTCTTTATCATAATCGGCATCAACAAAAGGCACGCCAAACTGCTCGGCGAAGCGGATGTTTTCCTCTTTGCGCAGTTCATATTCTTTCAACGGGTGAATATTCGGATTGTAGAAGAAAATGGTGTAGTCGATACCGGAAGCCAGCATCGCCTCCATTACTTCACCCGAACAGGGCGCGCAGCAGGAGTGCAGCAGCACTTTACTGTGGCCGCCGGGCAAGGGAAGGGGTTGGCGAGTGAAGGTGTCTGACATAAGAATGATTAATGGTTATGAATGGAAAACACCAGTGTAAGCGCTATGTCGGCAGGAAGCAAAAATTGAGGCTCAGGCAATAAAAAGGCCGCATTGGCGGCCTCTGTGATCTTTATTCGGTCACTTTTTTCTTCAGTTCGCTGGCACCTTCTTTGGTACTGTTCCAGCCTTTTTGCGCACCTTCTTTGGTGGCATCGACACCTTTTTCTGTGCCTTCTTTGGTTTTATGCCAGGCTTTTTGCGTTCCTTCACTGGCTTTACTGCTCAGGCTATCGCTCTTTCCTTCAGCGGCGTGTTTGGATTTGAGCTTCAGCTCAGCACCCTGATCCTGGGTCTGATGCAGTTTCTCTTTAGCTGTGTTTGCGCCAGCCTGCGCATTGGCAACATCGTTATCTGTTGCGTGTGTGGTAGCGGCAAGTGCCGACGAAGCCAGCAGAAATGTTGATAAAGCGATAATTGTCTTTTTCATGAATATTCCCTCATCAAAGTCATCAATGTTATGACCGTAGTTAACAATGGCACGCTCAATAACAACTGGCTTTAGGAATAAACTGTAAATGAATCATCGTGTTCTGGTGGGATTTTGCTTATTACTGCCTGCCATTACAAAACTGGGGGGCACAAAGGACGCGGTTTCATATTGGTGCCAGCGGCAGTCTGGGACAGGACTATCTTCGCATAATCAGGGGGTTAACATATACTCGCGCATAAGGCTGATTTGATGTTGCAGCATCGCCCGACCGTAATGGGTGGGGTGGCCATTCAGCTCTGCCTCGTGAAGCAATTTTGTTCTTTCCGGGTAGATGATGATGTCACAGACCAGCGCAGAGTTTTGCAGCTTTGCAAGAGAGAATGGCATGTTTTCATCGTTCCCCATACCGACCGAAGTGGCGTTAATAATGATGTCATGATGTGCGGGTTCATTTGTACCCAGCTCCACCGTGATGTCGTCATATTGGCTTCGCAATGCGTTGCGGAGCGTTGTTGCTTTGTCCATGCTTCGGTTGTAGAGGGTGAGTGTTGTTGCACCATGCGCTGCGAGGGCATGAGCAATTGCGCAGGCCGCACCACCCGCTCCGGCAAGATACACACTTTTATTCTGCACCGGATACCCATTGGCAATCAGACTGCTCACCAGTCCCTCGCCATCAAGCATGGTGCCACTCAGGCTGCCGTCGGCTTCTTTTCTGATAACGTTACAGGCACCAATGGCTTTTGCCTGGTCGGAAACATGATCGAGCCAGGGCAGAATCGCTTTCTTGTGCGGCATGGTGACGATAGCACCACGAAAGTTTTGTAGTGATTTCAGGCCAGTGACCATTCCTCTCAAACCTTCACTGCTGACATGGAATGGGATCATTAACGTATCAGCTATCTGAAGACGTTTGAGTTCTGCATTCATCATCAGAGGGGCTTTCACCTGACTGATGGGATCACCCAAAATTCCGAGGATAGTCAGTTTGCCATCAACCTGTTCAAGAATATCCACTTGCTTCCTCACCGAGTCATACAGGAATTGGGAGGTCAGTGTGACATGATAAAAGGGCTGATAGCAGCCCTTTATGTGAGGTGATCTTTTAAGTCTCATCTCGGATGTCAACAGAGCTACCATTCTGTTGCACCGATTTGATTCCGTTTTGCGCAGCCTGCTTGCTTGAATACATTTCGCTGGTAGCGATGGTCTCACCATTGCTTGCCTTCAGGACAAAATAATATTTTTGGTCCTGTAGCGTTTTTGTACTCTTTTTCAGAAGGTAATAACCCATGTGATATCTCCTTATGTCATCCCGGCGCGTCTTGCTCCGGCGGATTAACTATTTGCCGTGATTAAATATTGATCAATTTATTTTTCCTGACTTTTTAGAAAGTTGAACATCGATCACTCTCCCAACGTATTTCTCAGAAAAATTACAGATACAAAAAAGCCCGCAGAGCTTGCGCTTTGCGGGCTTTCAGGACTTCATCAGATGACTCTGGTAATCACTGACGGAGAATTTTGGTGGAGCTGGCGGGAGTTGAACCCGCGTCCGAAATTACTACGCCGTCGGCACTACATGCTTAGTCCAATCTTTACATTCGCCTGTCAGCTGCGGATGGACACGCCACTAACAAACTAGCCTGATTGGATTTAACGCTTCAACCCCAGGCAGGGCGTCCACGCGATCTCTTTTGGGTTTGACCTCTCTTGATCCCCGTCCTAAGAGCGGAGGCTAGGGAGAGAGGGGACGCTCAGTTTCTTAGGCTGATTAAGCAGCTACGGCGAACAAGTCGTCGTTAGCTACGCGTGCATTTAAGTTGTCTTTAGCAACTATTTTTTTGCGGCTTTTTTACGAGGCCTACCGCACCTCGGCATGCACCTAAGGGTTCACAATCCCGTCGAATCCAGAATCAGCCCCAGGAACCTAGAAGTATAGCAAAAAATTCTGCTTAATCCATCCCTTAGCGGTTGGAATTTTTCATGATGCGTGCTTTATCGAGCTTCCATTCACGTTCTTTGATGTCATCACGCTTGTCGTGCTCTTTCTTACCGCGAGCCACACCGATTTTCAGTTTGGCCCAGGCATTTTTCCAGTAAATCGACAGTGCGACCACGGTATAACCTTCACGATTTACGCGGCCATACAATGAATCGAGTTCGCGCTGCTTCAGCAATAGTTTGCGGTTGCGCGTGGGATCGCACACTACGTGCGAAGAGGCCACCGCCAGCGGCTGAAAAGTCGCACCAAACAGATAGGCTTCGCCATCGCGCAGCAGAATGTAGCTGTCGCTGATGTTGGCTTTGCCGGCGCGGAGAGATTTAACTTCCCATCCTTGTAACGACATCCCCGCTTCGAATTCTTCTTCAATGAAGTATTCATGGCGAGCGCGTTTATTGAGGGCAACAGTGGCTGAACCGGGTTTGTGAGCTTTTTTCTTTGTCATAGTGCGGCGTAGTCTACATCACTCAGTCTGTGGACGCATCCCCTGTCCTGCGGGGCGGTAAAAAACAGGGTATTTTAGCACAGCTGGCATAGCGGTGAATTTTTGTTTGATGGCTGAAAATGGTATTATTCAACGGTTTTGTGATGAACAGGAACCATTATGGCCCAGATAAGTCGTTCAGCGCTGGTCCCCTATAGCGCTGAGCAGATGTACCAGCTCGTGAATGATGTGGATTCATATCCAGAATTTCTCCCGGGCTGCACCGGCAGTCGGGTGCTGGATAACAGCGGAAATCAGATGACCGCCGCTGTCGATGTCTCCAAAGCGGGCATCAGTAAAACTTTCACTACGCGTAACACCTTAACCAGCAACCAAAGCATCCACATGCAGCTGGTCGATGGTCCGTTTCGTAAGCTGACTGGCGGCTGGCGTTTTGTTTCGCTGGGCGATGATGCCTGCAAAGTTGAGCTGAGTTTAGATTTTGAATTCACCAACATGCTGGTAGAGATGGCGTTTGGTCGCGTGTTTAAAGAGCTGGCCAACAGTATGGTGCAGGCGTTTACCCAGCGCGCCAAAGAGGTTTATCGTGCCTGATATGACGGTTGAAGTGGTTTACGCGCTACCGGAAAAACAGTATCTACGCACGGTGATGCTCGAACCAGGGGCGACGGTAGAAGAGGCGATTAAAGCCTCGGGACTGTTATCGCTACGCAAAGATATCGATCTGCACACCAATAAAGTCGGTATCTACAGTCGCCCGGTCAAGTTGGATGATGTATTGCAGGACGGTGATCGGGTGGAAATCTATCGTCCATTGATTGCCGATCCTAAAGAGATGCGACGCCAGCGTGCAGAACGCGCCGCTGAAAAGAAATAGCGAAAACGCAGAAACAAAAAAGGCGCTCAGGCGCCTTTTTTGTTGCAGCTCATCAGCCTTCACTGCCCGTGAGACGCGGTTTGTTATCGATATTGGTTAGCACGCCGTTGCTATCAAAAGTCAGCGTCAGAGTTTGTTGTCTCACGCGCTCATGGCCTGGTTCTTCGCGGAAAATGTAGTACCAGACATTGCTGCCGAAGGGATCATGCATCATCGGCGTACCGAGAGTGTACGCGACCTGCTGCTGCGTCATGCCTGTGTGGATTTTAGCCACATCGTTGGCGACCAGATAGTTTCCCTGGTTGATATCCGGGCGGTACACAACACGCTCAAGAGTGGAACATCCGGCGGTCATCATCAACATTACCACTGCCGCGGCAGTCAGCATTTTACAGCGCATCTCTACATTCCTTTTCTGGGGCCAAACGCCTTTTCATCAGGCTGTTTTTTTGCCATCAAATTCTGAACTCTGCCTGCGGCAGGCTTTATCACTCTGGCGACATAAGTTGCCGATGATAATAAACCTTTTCGCTATTTGAAACCTCTACAGAGCAAGCATATGACCACCGGGCCGTAAAAAAGTGCAGTATCAGGCTGCTAAAAGTTCTTTCGCATTCGCCAGCGTATTGCGCGTGACTTCACTACCTCCCAGCAGACGCGCCAGTTCTTGCAGACGCGCGCGCTTATCCAGTGGTTGCATATGCGTTTCGGTCATGGCGCCGTCCGTTTCTTTGCTGACGAAGAAATGCTGATGACCGCAACCGGCTACTTGCGGCAGATGTGTGACACACATTACCTGGGTTGACTCACCCAGTTGACGCAGCATCTGGCCGACAACCGCAGCGGTAGGGCCGCTAATGCCGACATCCACTTCGTCGAAAATCATCGCCGGGGTTTCCATTTTCTGTGCGGTGATCACCTGAATTGCCAGGGCGATACGCGACAATTCTCCCCCGGAAGCGACTTTGCCCAGCGGTTGCAAAGGCTGACCAGGGTTGGTCGTGACGCGGAAATCAATACGGCTGGCTCCCTCGGCAGTCAGCTGTTCCGGGTTAAATTCCAACGCAATGGCGAATTCACCATGTGGCATCGCGAGCGTACGCATACTTTGGGTAATTAACTGTGTCAGTTCCCGAGCTGCACGCTCACGCTGTTGATGAAGCATTTCGGCACTTGCCAGCGCTTCCTGATGATGAACGCTGACGGCAGCCTGCAACGTTTCCTGATCGCTTTCCTGTTGTGAGAGTAGCTCTGCTTCATCCAGCAGTTGCTGATACAACACCGGCAGCGCTTCAGGCGTAACGTGATGCTTACGTGCCAGCGCGATCTGACGAGACAAACGCTGCTCCAGTTCGTGCAGACGATTGGGATCGAGGTCAAGGCGATCGCAATAGTGGCGCAGTTCATCGCTGGCTTCACTCAACTGAATCGCCGCTTCTTCCAGCAGATTAAATACGCCACCAACCTTATCATCCAGCGCGACCAGTTCGCTCAACATCTGACGCGCGCTATACAGCAGACTTTGCATGTTGGTGTCATCGCTATCCGCCAGAATTTGTAATGCCTGCTGGCTGGTGGAGAGCAACTGGCCGCTGTTTGCCAGACGTTTATATTCTTCATCAATCTGCTCAAACTCACCGGGTTGCGGTGCAAACTCATTCAGTTCTTTCAACTGGTACTGCAACAGTTCACGTCGCGCTTCACGCTCCTGCGATAACTGCTGATGCTGAGCCAAAGCGCGGCAGCTTTGGTGCCAGCGCTGATAATGAATGCGCATCTGAGCCAGCACATCGTCGTGTGCGGCGTAAGCATCCAGCAGATGCTTTTGGTGATCGGGTTTGAGCAGCAATTGATGGGCATGCTGACCATGAATCTGAATCAGAAGCTGGCCCAGTTCACGCAGTTGAGACAGAGGAACTGAGGTGCCGTTGATAAAGCCACGTGAACGGCCATCGGCACTGATCACGCGGCGTAATAAACACTCGTTGCCGTCATCTAGCTGGTTTTCTGCCAGCCAGCGTTGGGCGGAGGGGGAGGCTTTCAGTTGAAAACGTGCACAGATATCCGCGCGGCTCGCCCCCTGACGCACCATATCTGCTTCAGCGCGACCACCAAGACACAGGCCGAGTGCATCAATAGCGATGGATTTTCCTGCGCCGGTTTCCCCGGTGATCGCTGTCATGCCACGATGAAAATCGATTTCCAGTTCACGAACGATAGCAAAATTACTGATGGTCAGCTGTGCCAGCATACATTCACCTGTATAGAAAAACAGATATGGTTTTTCATACAGTATAAACTGGTTTTTTATCCAGTAAAGTAGTGATGGTTGATTTTCAGAACAATTTTTTCGACCAGCCGAGTTTAGAGCTTAACGTATTAAAATAATTATAATTTTTAGGATGAATAAGATTGAGGTGATTAGCGCTGCGGCGAATCAGCACGTCTTCACCTTCCTGAATCGGTAGCGCGATTTGGCTGTCGCAACTGATCTCCAAATCACTGCGTAGTGAAGAGAAACGCAGGCGGATAGTACTGCTGCTGTTGATCACCAAAGGGCGCGCCGACAAGGTATGCGGAAACATTGGCACAAGGACAATCGCTTCCAGCGAAGGGGTAAGAATCGGTCCGCCAGCGGAAAGCGAATAGGCGGTTGAACCGGTAGGGGTTGAAATGATCAAACCATCGGAACGCTGTGAAAAGGCAAACACTTCATCGATATAAACTTCAAATTCAATCATATGTGCCACTTTTCCCGGATGCAGTACCACCTCGTTGATGGCACTGCCAATACGTGGTGAGCAATCTTCTTTGCACACCTGCGCTTCCAGTAAAAAACGGCTTTCGCTGTAATAGTCACCCTGAAGGACATCGTCCAGCTGTTGTTGCGCGTTGTCGGGATCGAGATCAGTCAGAAAACCGAGATTGCCGCGGTTGATGCCAATCACTTTGATGTCGTAACGTGCCAGTACGCGCGCGGCACCAAGCATGTTGCCGTCGCCACCAACAACAACGGCCAAATCGGCGCGCTGCCCAATTTCCGCCAGCGAGCCGGTCTGCACATTTTTTAGCGAAAGTTCACGCGCAATTTGCTGCTCGACAATCACTTCATAGCCTTTTGCCGTTAGCCAGCGCCAGAGCATTTCATGGGTGGTTAACGCAGTTGGATGGCGTGGATGGCCGACAATCCCAATGCAGTTAAAGTGTTTGTTCATTTGAGCTGGTGTTCCTCATAAGCCAAAACGGCCAGGCAATGTGATGGGTTCCCTTGAAACCGTCAAACTGATCCCCATAATAAGCGAACAGCGAGATGAATGTGCAAAACGCGGAGAAATTCATGAGTAGTAAAGAACAGAACACCCCAAACGAGCAAGTCTCAGACGAAATTCAACAGGATCAACAGCACGTGGACGCAGAGACGGCAACTGAGGTGGATCCGCGTGATGAGCGTATCGCGCAACTGGAGGCTGAGTTAGCCCAGTTACAGTCAGGCGTACGTGATGCGCAGCTGCGTGCGCAGGCGGAGATCGAAAACATCCGTCGTCGTACTGAAATGGATGTGGAGAAGGCGCATAAGTTTGCGCTGGAGAAATTCGCTAACGAGCTGCTGCCAGTGATTGATAGCCTGGAGCGTGCGCTGGAAGTGGCGGATAAAGAGAATTCAGAGCTGGCCTCGATGATTGAAGGCATCGAACTGACGCTGAAGTCGCTGCTGGGTGCGGTGCGTAAATTTGGTGTCGAAGTAGTGGGCGAGACGAATGTCCCGTTCAACCCGGATGTGCATCAGGCGATGTCGATGATGGAGTCCGAAGAAGTTGCACCGAATCACGTGATGATGGTGATGCAGCGTGGTTACACGCTGAACGGTCGTCTGCTGCGCCCGGCAATGGTTGCCGTGGCAAAAGCGAAAAACTGATACGTCGCCCAATAAACAACGGCCGCCTGATGCGGCCGTTTTTGTTTTACGGCAGCACGGGCGTCCAGTCGATGGGCGTTTGCCCTGCCTGGTTTAGCAATGCGTTGGCCTGGGAAAAATGTTTGCTGCCGAAAAAGCCACGATGGGCTGAAAGCGGCGAAGGATGCGGTGCTTTCAACACGTGATGGCGCTGGCGATCGATGATGTTCCCTTTCTTCTGCGCATGCGATCCCCACAGGAGAAAAATCACCCCTTCACGATGTTGGTTGATGGCGCTGATCACATTGTCGGTAAAGGTTTCCCAGCCAAAACGGGCATGGGAGTGTGCCTGACCTGCTTGTACCGTTAGCACGGTGTTCAATAACATCACGCCCTGTTTTGCCCAACTTTCCAGAAAACCATGCTGCGGACGCAAAAAACCGGGAATATCCTGCTCCAGTTCCTTATACATATTCAGCAGCGAGGGCGGGATGGCAACACCGGGCAGCACTGAAAAAGCCAGTCCATGTGCCTGATTCGGACCGTGATAAGGATCCTGGCCCAGGATCACCACTTTAATATCGCCCAGCTCGGTCAGCCGAAAGGCATTGAAGACATCCTTTTGCGGTGGATAGACAGTGACGCCCGCAGCACGTTCGTTGGCTACCGCCTTTAGCGTCTCCACAAAGTAGGGTTTCTCTTTCTCTTCAGCCAGCACATCGTGCCAGGTCAGCTTCTCGGTCATCATGGACTCCCTGCCAAAAAATTGCGCCTAGCTTACCCCGTCCTGGCGGCGAGCAGAAGGTCAAAAAATTTTGAGAATTTACAAAATAAATTTAAATAGAAAATTTATTTTAAATCAATTTATTAGAGTGTGCGGTGGACAGCCTGACCCGGCGAAATTGATGCAAGTCAAAACGACTGGTTTATTGCAGTGATATATCTGAGCATCACAAAATTTCGCTAACTACGCTGTTCGCCTGCGGCAGCGCCAGGCTCAGGAGGCCATCTATGATTACCGGTATTCAAATTACTCAAACTAACAATCCTCAACTGCTGAATTCTTTCTGGCTGCTGGACGATGAGAAATCGGAAGCACGTTGTCTGTGTGCAAAAGGTGATTTTGCCGAAGATCAGGTGGTTGCCATCAGCGATCTCGGTGAAATTGCTTACCGCGAAATTCCGTTGGAACAGAAACCCGTGGTGCGTATTGAAGGCGGCCAGCATCTGAACGTTAACGTGCTGCGTCGTGAAACGCTGGAAGATGCCGTGAAGCATCCGGAGAATTATCCGCAGCTGACCATTCGTGTATCGGGCTATGCGGTACGTTTTAATGCGCTGACCCCAGAACAACAACGAGATGTGATCACCCGTACTTTCACCGAAAGCCTGTAACTCGGCTTTTTGTACCACTGACGAAAAGACACACAGCAATGCAGGCTGCACCGGAGTATACCGGTGCGGCCTTTTTTCATTATTCACAAAACGAGACGGCTGACTTTTGCCTGCTTGAGTAAAAAAGGGCGTGAAAAGTCTGTTTTAGCTGATGAGTCACAAAAAAATCGCCTCAAATGAGGCGACTTTTTTATCACGGTGCTGCTTTATTCTGCATTCTGTTCAGGCGTTCCAGAGCCGCTTGCTTTGCGGCGTTTCCCGATATTTTTGGTATCGCGATGACGTTTCTTCACGCGCGGTTTCTCGGCTTCTTTCTCTTTCTGCTCTTTACGCTTTGCAAGCACCTTTTTCGACGGTTTTCCGGTGACTTTGGTGCTCGGTGCGCGCGATTCCGGACGCAACTCGTCGATGATGCGTGATTTCAACGGCTCATTAATGTAGCGGCTGATTTTGCCCAGCAGCACATGGTCATGGGCTTCAACCAGCGAAAGTGCGATGCCTTTGCGTCCGGCACGCGCGGTGCGTCCAATACGGTGCAGATAGATATCCGCAGTACGTGGCATGTCATAGTTGAACACATGGCTGACATCTTCAATATCGATACCGCGCGCAGCAACGTCGGTCGCCACCAACACATTAACGCGACCATCATTCAGGCGTTTCAACGCTTCGTTACGCTTGGCCTGCACCATTTCGCCTTCAAGATAGCTACAGCGAATGCCGGCTTCGTGCAGCCAGGTGACCAGTTCATGCAGACGCTCACGTTTACGGACAAACACAATCGAGCGAGTGACTTCCGGCTGCTTCAGCAGGTGCACCAACAGCTTGGTTTTATGTTCGAGATCGTCAGCACGGTAATACCACTGCTGGATTTTCTTACGCTCACGTTGGCTGGGGTCAGCTTCGACGGAAACCGGGTCGTTTAGCAGGCGCTCAGCAAAGTCTTTAATGTTGTCGCCTTCCAGTGTGGCGGAGAACAACATC
Source organism: Pantoea sp. X-Soil-TKNS-1211 (assembly GCF_059730495.1). Taxonomy (NCBI): domain Bacteria; kingdom Pseudomonadati; phylum Pseudomonadota; class Gammaproteobacteria; order Enterobacterales; family Erwiniaceae; genus Pantoea; species Pantoea sp. X-Soil-TKNS-1211. The sequence goes on along the minus strand of NZ_AP035953.1, from coordinate 3,348,256 downwards.
GTTTGCTTACGCCAGCGGGTTTCACCTGCGATAGTTTCAATGTCCTGGGCAAATCCCATGTCCAGCATGCGATCAGCTTCATCAAGGATCAGGGTTTCAACCGCGCGGCAATCAAAGTTTTCTTCTTTGATGTATTGCAGCAGACGGCCGGTGGTCGCCACCACGATGTCCTGATTTTCGCTGAACACCTCAGCATGGTTCATGTAGGCAACGCCGCCGGTAATGGTGGCGATATCCAGATGTGTATGTTTCGCTAACTCACGCGCATGGTCGGCAACCTGCATCGCCAGTTCGCGCGTAGGCGTTAAAATTAAAATGCGCGGCGGTCCTGATTTTTTCCGTGGGAAATCGATCAGGTGCTGCATAGCCGGCAGCAGATAGGCTGCGGTTTTCCCCGTTCCGGTCGGTGCTGAACCCAATACGTCACGGCCCTCCAGAGCGGCAGGGATGGCCTCAGCCTGGATGGCTGTAGGGCGCGTGAAGCCTTTTTCCTGCAGGGCATCCAGCAGGCTTTCGTCGAGTTCGAGTTCGGAGAATGTGGTTACGGTCATGGTCTACCTCAGTTTGGGGCGCTGATTATAGACAGAACAAACATAATCTTCATCTGTTTGTGTACCAATGTCGCCATGCAGGGAGATGTTTTCCCTGCTTTGTCACGTTACACTGAAGCTCTGCCATTGGGCAGATTTTGTTGAGTGGTTGCAGAGAATGACAGAAACGACGCCGCATCCGCGGTCTCAGTTACAAAAGAATGGTTTTACGTTTAAGCGATTTTTTATTGCCCACGATCGCTGTGCAATGAAAGTCGGCACCGACGGTATTTTGCTGGGCGCATGGGCACCGGTGGCTGGCGTGCGACGCGTACTGGATATCGGTAGCGGCAGCGGTTTGATCGCCTTAATGATCGCCCAGCGCACACCGGATGAGGTGCCGATTGATGCGGTAGAACTGGATGCTGACGCGGCACAGCAGGCGCAGGAAAATGTGCAGGCTTCACCCTGGCCATCACGGGTGACGATCCATCAGGCCGATATTGCCCACTGGGCAGAAGCCTGTGAACAACGCTATTCCCTTATCGTCAGCAATCCACCTTATTTTACTCCCGGCGTGGCCTGTGCAACGCCACAACGTGCCACGGCGCGTTCGACCGATGCCCTTGATCATCAGACCTTGCTGCGGTGTGCCGCACAATTAATTGAAGAGGAAGGTTTTTTTTGCGTGGTACTGCCTGAGTCACTGGGCCAAAGCATGATTGGACAGGCACAGCAGGACGGCTGGCATCTGCGTTTTCGTTATGACGTTGCCGAATATGCCCACCGGCCACCCCATCGTGTGTTGCTGGGCTTCTCCCCCTCGGCGGGAGAACAATTGATGGAGCGGCTGGCGATACGTGATGAAAACACGCAATATTCAGAAGACTGGTGCAGCCTGACACGGGATTTCTACCTGTTCATGTAGTGGGGCGGTGCCAGTACCGTAGGAAGCGCTTCCGGCAGCAGGTTCGGGTAGTCCAGCGTGTAGTGCAGGCCGCGACTCTCTTTGCGCTCCAGCGCACAGCGCACCATCAGTTCAGCAACCTGTACCAGGTTGCGCAGTTCCAGCAGATTGTTGGACAGGCGGAAATGCGCGTAGTACTCGTCAATTTCCTGTTGTAGCAGGTTGATGCGACGTAACGCGCGTTCCAGCCTTTTGGTGGTGCGCACAATGCCCATATAATCCCACATAAACAGCCGCAGTTCATGCCAGTTATGTTGAATCACCACGCGTTCATCGGCGTCATCCACGCGGCTTTCATCCCACGCTGGCAGGCGATCAACCTGTTCAATGTTGGGCAGACGACGGAGCACATCTTCGGCGGCTGACCAGCCATACACCAGGCATTCCAGCAGTGAATTCGAGGCCATGCGGTTAGCACCGTGCAGGCCGGTATAGCTAACCTCACCAATGGCATACAGACCATCGACATCGGTACGCCCCTGTTGATCAACCATTACGCCGCCGCAGGTGTAATGGGCGGCGGGAACAATCGGGATCGGCTCTTTGGTCAGATCGAGGCCAAAAGTCAGCAGCTTTTCATAAATCATCGGGAAGTGGGCGCGAATGAAACTGGCCGGTTGATGGCTGATATCGAGATACATGCAATCCACGCCAAGACGTTTCATTTCGTGGTCAATGGCTCGCGCCACAATATCGCGCGGAGCCAGCTCGGCGCGTGGGTCAAAGTCCGGCATAAAGCGCGTACCGTCCGGGCGCAGTAGCCATGCCCCTTCGCCACGCAACGCTTCGGTTAGCAGGAAATTCTGTGCCTGCGGATGGAAAAGACAGGTGGGATGGAATTGATTGAACTCCAGATTCGCCACCCGACAGCCGGCACGCCAGGCCATGGCGATACCATCTCCGGATGCGACATCCGGGTTGGTGGTGTATTGATACACTTTGGCTGCTCCCCCCGTTGCGAGGATCACTGCTCGTGCCCGACAGGTTTCAACCTGCTCGCGGTTGCGGTTCCAGATCCAAGCACCAACCACGTGACGTGGTCCAGGCAAGCCAATTTTATCGGATAGAATCAGATCAACGGCGTTGGTTCGTTCAAGAATGCGAATGTTGGGATGGCTCAGGGCCTGGCTGACCAGCGTGGTTTCCACCGCGCGACCCGTGGCGTCGGCACTGTGCAGAATGCGGCGATGGCTGTGGCCGCCTTCACGTGTCAGGTGGTAGCGGGTTTCGCCGTCACCCTGCGGCTCTTGGTCGAAAGCCACGCCATTATCAATCAGCCATTGCACGCAGTCGCGCGCGTTACTGGCGATAAAACTGACCGTGGCGCGATCGCATAACCCCGCTCCGGCAATCAGCGTATCTTCCACATGCGATTCAATGCTGTCGGTCTCATCAAACACCGCCGCAATGCCGCCTTGCGCATACAGCGTTGAACCTTCATTCACCTGGGCCTTGCTCAGAACTGTAACCTGATAATGCGGTGCCAGGCGCAGGGCCAACGATAGGCCAGCAGCGCCGCTGCCGACGATAAGTACATCGCACTGATAATCGGGTAGGGAAGTCATAATGTTTAATTTACTAAACAAAAGGTGTTCCGAGCATAAGCCCGGATGGCGCATCTGTGAAGTATTTTAAACAGGTTCCGTCGATGAATTCAGCAGCCTGTGGCGATAATAGCGCGATTTCAGTGAGTTATGTCTGAAAATAACCTTTACGTGTTTTTTATACCAAACTTACTGAGAATTCAGGTAATAAAGATGAAAATCGTGGCGTCATAGGTTACTCTGCCAGCGATTATCGGTGCCGAATATGACGCTGCCAGCGCGGCAAGTCGCTACACTGAAAGACAATCAACAACAAAAACGTCTGGGTTCCGATACGGAAAATTTTCAGGTCGTGGTGAACTTCATGCCAGAATATGACTCTAAGCGCATGCTTGCTCAGAACAATGAGATGTGCTGGCAGTTCATTTACGCATAAAAAAGAGTTTGGGGAGACATTACCTCGGATGAGCGAGCAGTTAACGGATCAGGTTCTCGTTGAACGGGTTCAGAAGGGAGATCAAAAGTCATTTAACTTACTGGTGATTCGATACCAGCATAAAGTGGCGAGCCTGGTTTCACGTTATGTCCCATCGGGCGATGTGCCGGATGTGGTACAGGAGTCTTTTATCAAAGCGTATCGCGCACTGGAGTCGTTCCGTGGCGACAGCGCGTTTTACACATGGCTGTACCGTATTGCAGTGAACACTGCCAAAAATTATCTGGTGGCTCAGGGGCGACGTCCACCAACCAGCGATGTTGACGCAATTGATGCGGAAAACTTCGAAAGTGCGGGGGCGTTAAAAGAAATTTCGAACCCTGAGAACTTAATGTTGTCTGATGAACTGAAACAAATTGTTTTTCGTACCATTGAGGCGCTTCCTGAGGATCTTCGTATGGCAATAACCCTCAGAGAACTGGATGGTTTAAGTTACGAAGAGATTGCCGCCATCATGGATTGCCCGGTTGGTACAGTACGTTCTCGTATCTTCCGTGCGCGAGAGGCTATTGATAATAAAGTTCAACCGCTTATCCAACGTCAGTGATAACGGCTACTGGAAGGGTACCAAAGCATGCAGAAAGAAAAACTTTCCGCTTTAATGGATGGTGAAACTTTAGATAACGAGCTGCTGGCGTCGTTATCCAGGGATGCAAATCTGCAAAAAAGCTGGGAAAGCTACCATCTGATCCGCGACACCCTGCGGGGCGATGTAGGTGAAGTGCTGCATTTTGATATCTCCGCGCGCGTGGCGGCAGCCATTGAAAATGAGCCGGTACGTAAAGTGACTTCGCTGATTCCGGAAGCACAGCCCGAACCGGTGCGCTGGAAGAAAATGCCGTTCTGGCGCAAGTCCGGTTCATGGACAGCGCAACTGGCGCAGGTTGGCGTAGCCGCCTGTGTCTCGCTGGCGGTGATTGTGGGTGTTCAGCACTACAATCAGCCCGCGGGTAGCAACGCAACGGAAGCGTCCGATTCGCCAGTGTTCAATACGCTGCCGATGATGGGCAAGGCCTCACCAGTTAGTCTGGGTGTGCCGTCTGATGCGTTTGATACCAATAGTTCAAACCAGCAGGTGCAGGAACAGCGTCGTCGCATCAATGCGATGCTACAAGATTATGAGCTGCAACGTCGTCTGCATGCCGATCAGGTTCAGTTTGAGAAGAACGATCCGCAACAGGCGCAAGCGAATGTTCCCGGTAATCAGTCGTTAGGAATTCAGCAGCAGTAATGAAGCAGCTTTGGTGTGCCGTTAGCCTGCTGGCAGGCAGCCTGCTTTATACATCTACCGCCCCGGCGCAGACTTCTGCGTCCGGGGCGTTGTTACAGCAGATGGAGCAGGCAAGCCAGTCCCTCAACTACGAATTCGCTTACATCAATGTCTCACGCCTGGGCATTGAATCCTTGCGTTATCGCCATGCGGTTATCGACAACCGTATCTTTGCTCAGTTATTGCAGATGGACGGCCCGCGTCGAGAAGTGATTCAGCGTGGCAACGATATCAGCTATTTCGAACCTGGTCTTGATCCGTTCTCTCTGCCCGGCAACCACATTATCGATGCTCTGCCGCCGCTGATGTTTGCCGACTTTTCCCGCCTGAGCAATGTCTATGATTTCATTCCGGTTGGTCGTTCACGCATCGCCGATCAGTTGTGCGAGGTAGTTCGTATCGTCTCCCGTGACGGCTCACGCTACAGCTATGTGGTGTGGCTGGATGTCGATACTAAACTGCCACTACGTATCGACCTGCTGGATCGTGACGGTGAAACGCTGGAACAGTTCCGGGTCATCAGTTTTGCCGTTGATGAAGGCGTGCGTAATCTGATGCAGGGACTGGAGAAAGCCAATCTGCCGCCAACGTTATCATTACCGGCTGGTGATAAAGTTCAGCTCAGCTGGCAGCCGACATGGCTTCCGGCGGGGATGACGCTGATCTCGCAGAGTCGCCGTGATATCCCGGCGATGAGCAAAACCGTTGAATCCCGTCTCTATAGCGATGGCCTGTTCAGTTTTGCGATTAACGTAACGCCCGCAGATAAAAACAGCGTTGCGCAGACATTGCGCACTGGGCGTCGTACGGTGCAGACGGAAGTGCGCAATAATAACGAGATTACCGTGGTGGGTGAGATTCCACCGACCACAGCAAAACGTATTGCGGACAGTATTGATTCGGGATCAGCAAAATGATGAGAGAATGGGCCACCGTGGTGGCGTGGAAAGAGGGTGTCGCGACGCTGCATACAGAAGCGAAAACCTCCTGCAACAGTTGCTCGGCGCGTAAAGGTTGCGGCAGCCATATGCTGAATAAGCTGGGGCCGAAAAATGCGCATGTGATGCAAATCGCCAGCCCGGAACCGTTGCAACCTGGTCAGCGTATTGAGCTGGGCATTCGTGAAAGCAGTTTGCTGGGTTCAGCGGTGTTGGTTTATATGACACCGCTGTTTGGCCTGTTTCTGGTCGCCGGTCTGTTCCAGATGCTGTTCCATAGTGACCTGGCTTCCGCCTGCGGTGCGTTGTTGGGCGGCGTGGGGGGCTTCATTGTGGCCAGGGGCGTCTCTTCAGTGTTCGGTGAACGCGAGGCTTTTCAGCCGGTGATCCTTAATGTCGCTTTGCCTCCTGATGTGATGCGGGTGGAAACTGAAGTTTGATTCTTGCCGGGCCGCGTCGAACGCGGTCTTTTTCACGGCGCTTAGCCGCTGAAATCTGTTGCGATTCCCCGCAGTTCCATTCTTTAACGCAAGGCGTTAACAGTGTAATATGCGTCGTCATTAATGAGGCTGACAGGGTTCCAGGTAAAACTCCATTTCCTGAATGTGTCTGTGCTCAAGTATTCAACTGATATTCTAAGTGAAGATATTCATATAAATGAAGCACATACGAAATTTCTCCATCATCGCTCATATCGACCACGGCAAATCGACGCTGTCAGACCGTTTGATTCAAATTTGTGGTGGCCTGAGCGATCGTGAGATGGCGGCGCAAGTTCTGGATTCGATGGATTTGGAGCGTGAACGCGGCATTACCATTAAGGCGCAGAGCGTAACGCTCGATTACAAAGCGCTGAACGGTGAAACTTACCAGCTCAATTTTATCGACACGCCCGGACACGTGGACTTCTCCTATGAAGTTTCCCGCTCTCTGGCGGCCTGTGAAGGGGCATTACTGGTGGTCGATGCAGGTCAGGGCGTAGAAGCACAGACGCTGGCGAACTGCTATACCGCCATGGAAATGGATCTGGAAGTGGTACCGGTACTCAACAAGATCGACCTGCCTGCGGCCGATCCGGAGCGTGTGGCAGAGGAAATCGAAGATATTGTTGGTATCGATGCCACCGATGCTGTGCGTTGTTCAGCGAAGACCGGCGTCGGTGTACCGGAAGTGTTGGAGCGTCTGGTACGCGACATTCCGCCGCCGGAAGGCGATCCGGAAGGCCCGTTACAGGCGCTGATTATCGACTCATGGTTTGATAATTACCTCGGTGTGGTATCGCTGATTCGCATTAAGAACGGCACCCTGCGTAAAGGCGACAAAGTTAAAGTGATGAGCACCGGTCAGGTGTACAACGCAGAGCGCCTGGGGATTTTCACGCCGAAACAAGTCGACCGTACCGAGCTGAAATGCGGCGAGGTGGGCTGGCTGGTGTGCGCCATTAAAGATATCCTCGGCGCACCCGTGGGCGATACCCTGACGTTGCAACGTAACCCGGCTGATAAAGCGCTGCCAGGCTTCAAAAAAGTGAAGCCGCAGGTGTATGCCGGTCTGTTCCCGGTCAGCTCTGATGATTATGAAGCCTTCCGCGATGCGCTGGGCAAACTGAGCCTGAACGATGCTTCGCTGTTCTACGAGCCGGAAAGTTCTACTGCGTTGGGCTTCGGCTTCCGCTGTGGCTTCCTTGGCCTGCTGCATATGGAGATCATCCAGGAACGTCTGGAACGTGAGTACGATCTCGATCTGATCACCACCGCACCGACCGTGGTGTACGAAGTGGAAACCACAGATGGCGAAGTGGTGTATGTTGACAGCCCGTCTAAGCTGCCGCCGCTGAATAATATTGAAGAACTGCGCGAACCGATCGCCGAGTGTCATATGCTGCTGCCGCAGGAGTTCCTTGGCAACGTCATTACGCTCTGCATCGAGAAACGTGGTGTTCAGACAAATATGGTTTACCACGGCAACCAGGTTGCGCTGACTTACGAAATCCCGATGGCGGAAGTGGTTCTCGACTTCTTTGACCGTCTGAAATCGACGTCGCGTGGCTATGCTTCACTGGATTATAACTTCAAACGTTTCCAGGCCTCTGACATGGTGCGTGTCGACGTGCTGATCAACGCAGAACGTGTCGATGCGCTGGCGCTGATTACTCACCGTGATAATTCGCAATATCGTGGCCGTGAGCTGGTGGAAAAGATGAAAGATCTGATCCCACGCCAGCAGTTCGATATCGCGATTCAGGCAGCAATCGGCAACCACATTATCGCTCGCTCAACAGTCAAACAGCTGCGTAAAAACGTTCTGGCGAAATGCTATGGCGGTGACGTTAGCCGTAAGAAAAAACTGTTGCAGAAGCAGAAGGAAGGTAAGAAGCGAATGAAGCAGGTCGGTAACGTTGAACTGCCGCAGGAAGCATTCCTTGCCATTCTGCATGTCGGTAAAGACAGCAAATAAGGAACCTCAATGGCTAATATGTTCGCCCTGATTCTGGCGATCGCCACCCTGATAACCGGTGTTATCTGGTGTATTGATCGTTTTAAATGGGCACCAGCACGTCGTGCTAAGCAGGTTGCAGCACAGGCGCAGGCGGGTAACACGCTGGATAGCAAAACGCTGGCGAAAGTCTCGGCACAACCAGGTTGGGTGGAAACCGCAGCCTCGGTTTTCCCGGTGCTGGCGGTGGTATTTATCGTACGTTCATTTGTTTACGAGCCGTTCCAGATCCCGTCTGGTTCGATGATGCCCACTTTGTTGATCGGTGACTTCATTCTCGTGGAAAAATTTGCCTACGGCTTGAAAGATCCGATCACCCAAACAACGCTGATCCCAACCGGTCATCCGCAGCGCGGCGATATCGCGGTATTCAAATACCCGAAAGATCCGAGCATGGATTACATCAAACGGGTTATCGGTCTGCCGGGCGACAAAGTAGTTTATGATCCTTACAGTAAAACCCTGACGGTGAATCCAGGTTGTGGTAACGGCAAATGCGACACCGCGCTGCCGATCACCTATACCAACATCGAGCCAAGCAGCTTTATTCAGACCTTCAGCGGCTTCGATGGTAATGAAACCGGCAATGGTTTCTTCCAGGTTCCCCAGGGTGAAACTATGCGTGGCGGCTTACGTCTCGGTACACGTAAAGAGACATTGGGCAGCGTGACGCACGATATTCTGCTGGTCAACGAAGCGCAGAGTCAGGCGAGCATGTACTACCAGCAGCCAGGTCAGCCTCAGTCGAGCTGGATTGTGCCGCAGGGACAATATTTCATGATGGGCGATAACCGTGATAACAGCGCCGACAGTCGCTACTGGGGCTTTGTGCCCGAGAGAAACCTGGTCGGCAAAGCGGTTGCTATCTGGATGAGCTTTGAGAAACAAGAAGGACAGTGGCCAACCGGCGTGCGCTTAAGTCGCATTGGCGGTATTCACTGATAAACGGTTGGCTCCCTGCGGGGGGCCACTGCACACGAAACGGAACGTGTTGGAACCTCAGCCCTGTTTCGTATGCAGAGTGACAGACGCACAGAAGAACTGGAATCGCATGAACCCCATCCTCATTAACAAGCTGCAGCGCAAACTGGGCTACACTTTTACTCATCCGGAATTGCTGCAACAGGCTCTGACTCACCGCAGCGCCAGCAGCAAACACAACGAGCGTCTCGAATTTCTTGGCGATTCAATTCTCAGCTATGTGATTGCCAATGCGCTTTATCACCGCTTTCCGCGGGTTGATGAAGGTGACATGAGTCGCATGCGCGCGACTCTGGTACGTGGTAACACCCTGGCAGAAATGGCGCGTGAATTCGACCTTGGCGAATGCTTACGTCTTGGGCCGGGTGAACTGAAAAGCGGCGGTTTCCGTCGTGAATCGATTCTTGCTGATACCGTGGAAGCGCTGATTGGCGGCATCTTCCTCGACAGCAGTATTCAGAACGTCGAAAAGCTGATTCTCGACTGGTATCAAACGCGACTGGAGCAAATCAGTCCGGGTGATAAACAAAAAGATCCGAAAACGCGCCTGCAGGAGTTCTTGCAGGGACGCCATCTGCCGCTGCCCTCGTATCTGGTGGTGCAGGTGCGTGGGGAAGCCCACGATCAGGAATTTACCATTCACTGTCAGGTGAGTGGCATGGCTGAACCGGTGGTGGGCGTAGGCTCCAGCCGCCGTAAAGCAGAACAGGCCGCCGCCGAACAGGCATTAATTAAACTCGGCCTCGAATAGTCACATCGCAGCACCCTGACCGGTGCTGATTAAGTCAGGACTCGAATGAGCGAACACGAAACTTATTGCGGCTTTGTCGCGATTGTTGGCCGACCGAACGTCGGTAAATCCACCTTACTGAACCAGTTGCTGGGGCAGAAGGTGTCGATCACCTCGCGCAAGCCGCAAACCACGCGTCACCGCATTATGGGGATTCATACGGAAGGGCCGTATCAGGCTATCTACGTGGACACCCCCGGACTGCACATGGAAGAAAAGCGGGCGATTAACCGCCTGATGAACCGTGCTGCCAGCAGCTCTATCGGTGATGTTGAACTGGTTATTTTCGTGGTTGACGGCACGCGCTGGACGCCAGATGACGAAATGGTGCTGAATAAGCTGCGGGATAACAAAGTTCCTGTCGTGCTGGCGGTTAACAAAGTCGATAACATCCAGGATAAAAGCATCCTGCTGCCGCATTTGCAGTTCCTCAGCCAGCAGATGAACTTCACGGATATCGTCCCGATCTCGGCTGAACTCGGTAAAAACGTCGATACCATCGCGGCGATCGTGCGTAAGCGTCTGCCAAAAGCGGAACACCACTTCCCGGAAGAGTACATCACGGACCGTTCACAGCGTTTTATGGCTTCCGAAATCATCCGCGAAAAACTGATGCGTTTCCTCGGCGCAGAACTGCCGTATTCCGTTACCGTTGAGATTGAGAAGTTCGAAACCAATGAGCGCGGCGGCTATGATATCAGCGGCCTGATTCTGGTCGAACGCGATGGTCAGAAGAAAATGGTGATTGGCAACAAAGGTGCCAAAATCAAAACCATCGGTATCGAAGCACGCAAAGATATGGAAGAAATGTTCGAGGTTAAAGTCCACCTTGAACTATGGGTGAAGGTGAAATCTGGCTGGGCGGATGACGAACGTGCGCTGCGCAGTCTGGGTTATGTAGACGATCTTTAACCGATGGAAGGCTGGCAACGCGCCTTTGTGCTGCATAGTCGCCCCTGGAGCGAAACCAGCCTGCTGCTCGACCTCTTCAGCGAAAGCGAAGGGCGTGTGCGTGTCCTTGCCAAAGGTGCACGCTCGCGTCGTTCGCAACTCAAAGGTGCGTTACAACCATTCACTCCCTTGCTGGTGCGCTGGGGCGGGCGCGGCGAAGTCAAAACGCTGCGTAACGCGGAAGCGGTATCGCTGGCGCTCCCCCTGAGCGGCATCACGCTCTACTGCGGCCTCTATGTCAATGAACTGCTGTCGCGGGTATTGGAGCAGGAAATTCCTTTCTCTGATCTTTTCTTCGATTACCTGAATTGTATCCAGGCGCTTGCTGCCGCCAGCGGCACGCCGGAGCCGGCATTGCGCCGTTTCGAGTTGGCGCTACTTGGGCATCTGGGATACGGCGTCGATTTCCTACACTGTGCGGGCAGTGGGGAAGAGGTGGATGATGGTATGACCTACAGCTACCGTGAAGAGAAAGGGTTTATTGCCAGCCTGGTGGTGAACCAGCGGAGTTTTACTGGCCGCCAGTTGCGGGCGCTCTGGGAACGCGATTTTCCCGATGCCGATTGCCTGCGTGCCGCCAAACGCTTTACTCGGATGGCGCTGAAACCCTACCTGGGCGGTAAGCCGCTCAAGAGCCAGGAACTCTTTCGCCAGTTTGTGCCGAAAAAAAGGCCAGACGCGACGAGCGAATGATGCCAGTCCTGTTGCTACGCGGTACACTGTAAACTCACTAACCCTGGTTAAGGATTGTCATGGCTGAGTTGCTGTTAGGGGTCAATATTGACCACATCGCCACTGTACGTAACGCACGTGGCACCAATTATCCCGATCCAGTGCAGGCAGCATTTATTTCTGAGCAGGCTGGCGCGGATGGCATTACTGTGCACCTGCGCGAAGACCGCCGTCATATCACCGATCGTGATGTGCGTATTCTGCGCGATACCATCCAGACGCGCATGAACCTGGAAATGGCGGTGACCGATGAGATGGTGGGTATTGCCTGTGATATCAAGCCGCACTTCTGTTGTCTGGTGCCGGAAAAGCGCCAGGAAGTCACCACTGAAGGTGGTCTCGATGTAGCGGGTCAGCAGGACAAAATCAATGCTGCAGTGAAGCTTCTGAGCGAGGCGGGTATTCTGGTGTCGTTGTTTATCGATGCCGATCATCGCCAGATCGAAGCGGCCGTGGCAAGCGGCGCACCATACATTGAAATTCACACCGGTGCTTATGCCGAAGCGCCTGAAGGTCTGGCTCGTGATGCAGAGCTGGAGCGGATCCGTAAAGCGGCAACTTTTGCTGCCAGCCTCGGTCTGAAAGTGAATGCGGGTCATGGCCTGACCTACCATAACGTGCTGCCGATTGCGGCGCTGCCGGAAATGCATGAACTGAATATCGGCCACGCGATTATTGGGCGTGCGGTGATGAGCGGCCTGGCCGAGGCGGTTAAAGAGATGAAACTGCTGATGCGGGAAGCGCGTCGTTAATGGCTATTCTCGGGCTGGGTACTGATATTGTTGAAATCGAACGTATTGCTGGAGTGATTGAACGCTCCGGTGATCGCCTGGCGCGTCGAGTGTTAAGCGAGGCCGAATGGCAGCAATATCAGACGCACCAGCAGCCGGTGCGTTTTCTGGCGAAGCGTTTTGCGGTGAAAGAAGCGGCAGCGAAAGCTTTTGGCACCGGCATCCGCGGCGGGTTGGCCTTCAACCAGTTTGAAGTCTACAACGATGCGCTGGGTAAACCGGGGCTTCGTTTCTTCCAGCATGCCGCCGAAATTGCCAGCCAGCTCGGCGTGCAGCATGTGCATGTCACGCTGGCGGATGAACGTCATTACGCCTGTGCCACGGTGATTATCGAAAATTAGTGGTGTAACTCCACAAATTTCTCCCACAGCGCCTCACGGCTTTCGGGGTGCTGTGCGTCGGGAATGATGGTGTTATCGATGGGGCACACGCTCAGACAGGTCGGTACATCATAATGACCGACACATTCGGTGCAGCGGTCGCTATCAATCTGGTAGATGGCATCACCGAGACTGATGGCCTGATTAGGGCACTCCGGTTCGCACATGTCACAATTGATACAACGCTGGGTAATCAGTAAAGCCATGATCTGTTCAGTATCTGGGGTAAGGGCGTCAAATAAGGCGCGCACCTTACCACAATTCATTCGTTGCCCCAATCTGAAGTACGTTTTTTCTTCATCCGTTTTGCGCTAGCGCAAAACTTTGACATGATGATATTTATCAAATTTCCGTGATGATGTCATGAGTCTGATGGTTGATTTTTTTCAGGTTAATAATCTCAATTATTTTTCAGATGAACTAATGAGGAGATGTAATTTTTTTGAGTTAGCATGTCGCGACATCAAGGATAAGGTCGATGGATTGAAAATGGATGTCGCGTTCGAATTAATCAGGCAGCGTCATGCTGCTGATAAGTCCCATATTGATTTAAGTTACATTACCCACTTTTATTGCAATCAGGAATCGATTGATTCTGTTTTATCATTGTTGAATGAGTATGAAGCTTATCCAGCTGATTTATTAGATCGCATCGAATTTATTATTGTCGATGACGGCTCACCTATTGAGTACGACATTCCTGAGCTGAATATCAATTTTACCTGGCTGCGTATTACCAGTGATATTAAGTGGAACCAGGGAGGAGCACGTAATCTGGGAGTGACCTATGCCAAATCTGATAAAATTTTGATGTCAGATCTCGACCACGCATTCCCGGCCGCCACCTTAGCTTCTCTGGCTGATATGGCAAATCCGGGACGACGCTTCTACAAGTTGCGTCGCCAGCGTACCGATGGGACTTACTATAAAGGCCATGCCAATCTTTTTTTTATGAGTCGCGCCCGCTTCTTGCGTTTTTATGGTTATGATGAGGAATATTGTGGTGAGTATGGCGCAGAAGATTATCGATTTGTGAAATACCAGAAATATCAAGGGTCACAGCAACGTTATATGCCAAAGAATGTTTGGTGTTATGAACGTGTTCTGGATAGATCGAAAAGCTATCATAGTTTAGAACGTGATTTATCGGTAAATACGCAGGTCGATTTACGTAAGAAGAAAGAGTGCTGCTCTTTTGGTAAAGAATTTGGTCATAGTCGACTGTTCCTGAATTTTGACTGGGTGAAATTGAAAAGTCACAATCGTCGACCAATCACCGCACCAAAAATCAGAAAATATTGGCGTCCTTTGTGGTGGTGGCGTTGGTTATGCGCGTATGCAGCGCGATAAATCGCGCCGCTACATATCCGGCACGGCTTACACGAGTTTTTTCACCAGTTCTTCACTATGGCGAATATGGCTGGAGGCACGTTCCGGATCATTCTGCACCAGCGCCATAAACAGCAGGTCGGTCAGCGCCAGTTGGGCGCTGGTTGAGGAAATGGCTGCGCTGCGCGTACTTTGTTCCTCAGCGACGGTATACAGGCAATGGGTGGCGCACTGCTGCAAGGTATTAGGCGTAAACCCGGTAAATGCCAGGACATCGGCACCGGTCTGGGCTGCTTCCTGCGCTGCCAGATTGATTTCTCGCCGTTCGCCAGTATAGGAGATGGCCAGCAACACATCACCCGCTGTCATGGCCTGCACGCTGGCAAGCAGCGCATGCATATCCTGCTCGGCGACCGCGTTGATACCAATCTTCATGAGTTTCCACGAGAAATCTTTTGCCACCAGACCTGAAGCACCAATGCCTACCAACAGAATGCGGTTGGCGTTTTTCAGCAACTGCAACGTCTGTAACAGCATCTCTTCGCTGTTAATATCCAGGGTGGCGCGAATTGCCGATATTTTCTCGGCCAGCAGTTTTTCACCCACCACTTTAAGTGGGTCATCGCTGAGAATATGGTTGTGCACGGTGATGGCATCGCGATCGGCCAATGACTCGCTCAGTGCCAGTTTTAATGCCGGGAAGCCTCTATAGCCCAACTTCTGGGCGAATTTGACCACGCTGGACTGGCTGACTCCAGATTCTTCTGCCAGTTTTTGCGAACTCAGATGCCGCGCCCGATCTGGCTGCGACAACAAAAAATCCGCCAGCCGACGCTCATTAAGCGCCAGGCGCGGATAAAGCTGGCGAATCCGCAGCAATGAACTCATGTCCGATCCTTAATTCAGAACGTAATGCGTTTTAAGTCTGATGTATGCGGCAGGGAATGTCGCATGACAGACTACCGACCAAGAGAATAAACTATTCAGCAGGCATTGTAGTCATTGGAATTAAAAATGACACTTTTCACCCCGACCGTGGATGCTGGCTACACTGTAAGGCACATGCGGCAGAATACCAGGAGAGTGGTTTGACAAAGGGTACGCAACGACGCGTGGTGTTTTTTGATCTCGACGGCACGCTGCATCAGCAGGATATGTTCGGTACATTTATGCGCTATCTGCTGAAACATCAGCCGCTGAATTTGCTGCTGGTGCTGCCATTATTGCCCGTGATCGGCGTGGGATTGTTGTTGAAAGGTCGCGCCGCGCGCTGGCCGATGAGTTTGCTACTGTGGGCGATCACCTTTGGGCACAGTGAAAAACGCCTGTTGCAACGTGAAGCGGAATTTGCCCGCTGGTTCCGTCAGCGTGTCACCGCTTTTCCGGTGGTCCAGCAACGGCTGACCGACTATCTCAGCAGCGATGATGCGGATGTCTGGTTGATTACCGGTTCACCACAATCGCTGGTCGAGCAGGTCTATTTCGACTCATCTTTTCTGCCGCGCGTGCAGTTGATCGCCAGCCAGATGAAGCCAGGTCGTGGAGGACGGGTACTGGCGATGCGTTGCCTGGGGCATGAAAAAGTGGCGCAGCTGGAGGAAAAGATCGGCACGCCGCTTCAATTATACAGTGGCTACAGCGACAGCAAGCAGGACAACCCGCTGCTGTTCTTTTGTCAGCATCGCTGGCGTGTCACCCCGCAGGGTGATTTGCAACAACTGGAATAACCCTTCGATTCCGTTATAATGCGCCGCCTTAACAGCCCGCAGGAGTAACCTGGTGAACTCACAGACAGATGAATACTGGATGCGTCACGCATTGCGTCTCGCACGCCTGGCGTGGGAGCAGGGTGAAGTGCCGGTTGGTGCGGTGCTGGTACAGGGCGACACGGTGATTGGCGAAGGCTGGAACCGACCAATTGGTCAGCATGATCCGACGGCACACGCGGAAATGATGGCGCTCCGTCAGGGCGGTAAAGTGCTGGAAAACTATCGCCTGTTGGATACCACGTTGTATGTCACGCTGGAGCCTTGCGTGATGTGTGCCGGGGCGATGGTGCACAGCCGGATTACCCGGCTGGTGTACGGCGCAAAAGATGAAAAAACCGGCGCTGCCGGTTCGCTGCTGGATGTGATTGGGCATCCGGGGATGAATCACCAGATACAGATCGATTCTGGCGTGCTGGCGGAGGAATGTGCAGCGATGTTGAGTGATTTTTTCCGCATGCGCCGTGAGCAAAAGAAAGCGCTGCGGCAGACGCAGCGTAACGCCGGTTAATTCATCGCAATTTTGGGTTCAACTGCCGGGTAACCAGCACCCAGTTCTGCTTCCAGCGCTGATTGCTGCGCCAGACGTCTCTCCTGCTCCTGCAAGTAACCCTCCAGACTAATCTGATACTTACGGATGTTCTCGACGTAGTTGTATGCTTCTTGTCCGCGGGCATAACCATAAGTGGTCTGTGCGTAATAACGTTTCTGACTTAACATCGGCAAACGCAGCTTCACATCAGCCCAACTGTCCGGGTTGCCGCCCTGTTTGGCGGTCAGCTTGCGCGCATCCAGCATATGTGCGTAACCCATGTTATAAGCGGACAGCGCAAACCAGATACGTTCATCATCCGGGATGGTGCTGGGGACTTTTTCAATCATCCGTTGCAGGTACTCGCTGCCGCCACGGATGCTTTGCTCTGGGTCGAGGCGATCGGCAACGTTAAGACTGTCGGCGGTATTGCGCGTTAGCATCATCATGCCGCGTACGCCAGTGGGGGACGTCGCCTGTGGGTTCCAGTGTGACTCCTGATAGGAGACGGCAGCCAGTAAACGCCAGTCGATGCTGGAGGCATACTTTTCAAATAACGGCTTAATATCTGGCAACGTGTTGTCTATCGCGCGCAGGAAGGTGCGGGTATCGACATAATCAAAGGTGCCGACGTGACCAAGATACTTTTCTTCCAGTCGCGCCATCGTACCCTCTTCGCCCATCTGGCTATAAAAGTCGAGCATTGCGGCGTTCAGGCTGTCATCCTGTTCATTACGCGGCAGATACCAGGTGACCGGCTCTTCGTCAGTGATGTCGAAGGCCACCGCCAGCTGTGGATGGATACGTTGTAGCAAGCCGATGGTGACAGAATCCCCGACGGTATAATCCAGCTTGCCATCCGCCACCGCTTCCAGCAGCGCTTTTTGTCCCTGATCGGCGGCGATTGACCAGTCGAGTTCGGGATAGTAATTGGCTTTAGCGGAACGTAAAGTTGACAGGTACGCCGAACCGGACTGCACCACCAACCGGCCTTTCAGGTTACCGAGGTTCTTCGGTCGCGGCTTATCAATGCGGTATACCAGCTGTTGCGATACCGAGTAATAACTCGGTCCGGTCTGATAACGGGCGATGCGATCGTTGTTGTAGATCAGACCCGCCGCCAGCAAATCCGCTTTACCATCATCAAGATCGTCAAACAGATCGCCGAGGTTCGGTCGCACGGTGACTTCAAGTTTGACGCCCAGATAATCGGCGAAACGCTTCGCCAGCTCGTAGTCCATACCGGCTGGGGCATTATTGACGGTGTAGTAAGTCAGTGGGGAGTTGACGGTACTGATGCGCAGCACTCCCCGCGATTTGATCTGCGATATCGCGTCTTTACCACCCCCGTACCAGGGGATTGATGGCCACAGTGCCAGCGCAAGTAGCACGGTGATCAGACCGATGAACAGATAGTTTAATTTCAGGCGTTTCAAATAGTTGTCTCTCGCTGGCTCTAAGGCCTCTGTCTTTTAATAGGCAGTATTGATCTTGTTTGAACTCCCAGAGCGAAGGGCATTTTGCGCAACAAAGCGGGCCGGAGCAACTTATATAGCAAGATTTGTGCAATTTTCAGGCAATTGCTAATACCCATAAATAGCCATAAATTCTGCGCAAACGGTTTCGTAACCGGTGCCGTTTCTCTATAATACGCCCCGTTTTCCCTGTTGCGCCCAATGAAGCGTCGCCCGGCGCTTCGAAGACGAGAGATCTTTAATGATGGAAATTCTGCGTGGTTCGCCCGCCCTGTCGGCATTTCGTGTAAACAAACTGCTGACCCGCTTTCAGGACGCTCATCTGCCGGTGAGTGATATTTACGCCGAGTACGTCCATTTTGCCGATGTCAGCGCGCCGCTGAGTGCGGACGAAAAAGCCCGCCTGCAACGCCTGCTGAAATACGGTCCGTCTCTCGCCGAGCATGCGCCACAAGGGCGTCTGTTACTGGTGACTCCACGTCCCGGCACCATTTCACCCTGGTCTTCCAAGGCGACCGATATCGCCCACAACTGCGATCTGCCGCAGGTGCGTCGTCTGGAACGCGGCATGGCGTTCTACGTGCAGGCTCCTGAGCTGAGTGATGCGCAGTGGCAAACTCTCGCCAGCCTGCTGCATGACCGCATGATGGAAACCGTGTTTGGTGATCTCAACGAGGCGCAGCAGCTGTTTGCTCACCATGAACCGCAACCGCTGAAAAGCGTGGATGTGCTGGGTGGTGGCCGCCAGGCGCTGGAGCAAGCCAACACTACGCTGGGGCTGGCACTGGCCGATGACGAAATCGACTACCTGCTGGATGCCTTCACCCACCTGGGCCGCAACCCGAACGACATTGAACTCTATATGTTCGCGCAGGCGAACTCTGAACATTGCCGTCACAAAATTTTCAACGCCGACTGGATTATCGACGGCGAAAAACAGCCGAAGTCGCTGTTTAAAATGATCAAAAACACCTTCGAACAAACGCCGGATCACGTGCTGTCTGCGTATAAAGACAATGCGGCGGTGATGGAAGGTTCTGAAGTAGGCCGCTACTACGCGGATGCTGAAAAAGGCGAATACAACTTCCATCAGGAACAAGCCCATATCCTGATGAAGGTAGAAACCCACAAC
The DNA here is from genome assembly GCF_059730495.1 of Pantoea sp. X-Soil-TKNS-1211. Taxonomy (NCBI): domain Bacteria; kingdom Pseudomonadati; phylum Pseudomonadota; class Gammaproteobacteria; order Enterobacterales; family Erwiniaceae; genus Pantoea; species Pantoea sp. X-Soil-TKNS-1211. Next base: position 3,329,156 of record NZ_AP035953.1, on the reverse strand, counting down.
CACCCGACGGCGATTTCGCCGTGGCCGGGTGCCGCGACCGGTTCCGGTGGCGAAATCCGTGACGAAGGTGCAACCGGACGTGGTGCCAAACCCAAAGCGGGTCTGGTGGGCTTCTCGGTTTCCAACCTGCGTATTCCGGGCTTTGAACAGCCGTGGGAAGAGGATTTCGGCAAACCTGACCGTATCGTCACCGCGCTGGATATCATGACCGAAGGTCCGCTGGGCGGCGCTGCGTTCAACAACGAATTTGGTCGTCCGGCCCTGAACGGCTACTTCCGTACGTACGAAGAGCGTGTGAACAGCCACAACGGTGAGGAACTGCGTGGTTACCACAAGCCAATCATGCTGGCGGGCGGTATTGGTAACATCCGTGCCGATCACGTTCAGAAAGGTGAGATCGTTGTCGGTGCCAAACTGATCGTGCTGGGTGGCCCGGCGATGAACATCGGTCTGGGTGGTGGTGCCGCGTCATCGATGGCTTCCGGCCAGTCTGATGCCGATCTCGATTTCGCTTCGGTTCAGCGTGACAACCCGGAAATGGAGCGCCGCTGCCAGGAAGTGATCGACCGCTGCTGGCAGTTGGGTGAAGCTAACCCGATTCTATTTATCCATGACGTGGGCGCGGGCGGTCTGTCTAACGCCATGCCGGAGCTGGTCAGCGACGGTGGCCGTGGTGGTCGCTTCAACCTGCGTGACGTGCTGAGCGACGAGCCGGGCATGAGCCCGCTGGAAGTGTGGTGTAACGAATCACAGGAACGTTATGTGCTGGCGGTGGCTCCGGACAAACTGCCGCTGTTTGATGAGCTGTGCAAACGCGAGCGCGCACCTTATGCGGTGATTGGTGAAGCCACCGAAGAACAGCATCTGAGCCTGGCCGACAGCCATTTCGACAATAAACCGATCGACATGCCGCTCGACGTGCTGTTGGGCAAAACGCCGAAGATGACACGTGATGTGGTGAGTCAGCAGGTGCAAGGCGAAGCGTTGCAGCGTGAAGGCATCACTATTGCCGATGCGGTAAACCGTGTGCTGCACCTGCCGACCGTGGCTGAGAAAACCTTCCTGGTGACCATTGGCGACCGTAGCGTGACCGGTATGGTGGCGCGTGACCAGATGGTTGGTCCGTGGCAGATTCCGGTAGCTAACTGTGCGGTCACTACCGCCAGCCTCGATAGCTACTACGGTGAAGCCTTCTCCCTCGGTGAACGTGCACCAGTGGCGCTGCTCGACTTCGCCGCCTCAGGCCGTCTGGCGGTGGGTGAAGCCCTGACCAACCTGGCCGCAACCGCGATTGGTTCACTGAAGCGCGTTAAGCTGTCTGCCAACTGGATGTCGGCTGCCGGTCACCCGGGTGAAGACGCCGGTTTGTATGAAGCAGTGAAAGCGGTGGGTGAAGAACTTTGCCCGGCGCTGGGTATCACCATCCCGGTGGGTAAAGACTCAATGTCGATGAAAACCCGCTGGCAGCAGGGCAACGAACAACGCGAAATGACTTCACCGCTGTCGCTGGTGATCACCGCGTTTGCCCGTGTTGAAGATGTACGCCGTACCGTCACTCCGGAGCTTCAGGCGAATAAAGACAACCTGCTGCTGCTGGTGGATCTCGGCAACGGTGCGAACACCCTGGGCGCAACTGCGCTGTCACAGGTCTATCGTCAGTTGGGCGACAAACCCGCCGATGTGCGTGATGCTCTGCAACTGGCTGGCTTCTTCAACGCCATTCAGGCGCTGGTGGCCGAGCAAAAACTGCTGGCCTACCATGACCGTTCCGACGGTGGTCTGCTGGTGACCTTGGCTGAGATGGCGTTCACCGGCCACTGTGGTGTCGAGGCGGATATCGCCGCACTGGGTAGCGATGCGCTGGCCGCGCTGTTTACCGAAGAACTGGGCGCAGTGCTTCAGATCAACGCAGCGGATCGTGATGCGGTGCTGAAAACCTTTGCCGACCACGGTCTGAGCGCCAATGTGCATGTGATTGGTCAGGCACTGCCAGGCGACCGTTTTGTTATCCGTTCTGGCGAGCACGCGGTGTACAGCGAAAGCCGTACCACCCTGCGCACCTGGTGGGCAGAAACCACCTGGCAGATGCAGCGTCTGCGTGACAACCCGGCCTGTGCTGACCAGGAACATGAAGCGAAGAAAAACGACAACGATCCTGGCCTGAACGTCCAACTGACCTTCAAGCCGGAAGAGGATGTGGCCGCGCCGATGATCGCCACCGGTGCGCGTCCACGCGTTGCGGTACTGCGTGAGCAGGGCGTCAACTCCCACGTTGAAATGGCAGCTGCGTTCCATCGTGCCGGTTTCACCGCCGTTGACGTGCATATGAGTGACCTGCTGGCAGGCCGTCGCGGTCTGGAAGAGTTCCACGCGCTGGTGGCCTGTGGCGGCTTCTCCTACGGTGACGTGCTGGGTGCCGGTGAAGGCTGGGCGAAATCGATTCTGTTCAACAGCCGCGTGCGTGATGAGTTCGAAAACTTCTTCCATCGTCCGCAGACCCTGGCGCTGGGCGTGTGTAATGGCTGCCAGATGATGTCCAACCTGCGCGAGCTGGTGCCGGGCAGCGAACTGTGGCCACGCTTTGTCCGTAACCAGTCAGAACGTTTTGAAGCGCGCTTCAGCCTGGTGGAAGTGGCCGCCAGCCCGTCGCTGCTGCTGGACGGCATGGCCGGTTCGCGTATGCCAATCGCGGTGTCGCACGGTGAAGGTTTCGTTGAAGTGCGTGATGGTGCGCATCTGGCCGCGCTGGAAAGCAAAGGTCTGGTGGCGCTGCGCTTCGTCGACAACTTCGGCAAGGTGACGGAAACCTATCCGGCCAACCCGAACGGTTCGCCAAACGGGATCACTGCCGTGACCAATGACAGCGGTCGCGTCACCATTATGATGCCGCACCCGGAACGTGTATTCCGTACCGTCAGCAACTCCTGGCACCCGGCAGAGTGGGGCGAGGATAGCCCGTGGATGCGTATTTTCCGCAACGCGCGTAAGCAGTTGGGTTTACCGCACTAGCGGCGCGATTTATCGCGCATCAGGGGCGTCCATCAGGGCGCCCTTTTTATTGAATGTCTGAAAACGGCGACACCGCTACGGTTACTCTGTCGTCAAAAGGTGACATTTAAATTGTTGATATTATTGATGGTAATTTTTACTCCGAAAACGCGTTGCTAATCAGCGACACTTTACCGGACCGAACGGTAAAAAAATTCCAGCGAGTCGCGCATTTCATCGGGCATTACTCTGATAATCAACGTTATTTTGTTTTTGGCACGATACTTGCTATACTGTTTATGTTGCTCATTCTCCTGCTTATGATTGCCCCGCATTGCGGCCGAGCTCATAAAAACTGAATGACGCACCAAACGGTGCCTGCCGTCCACCCAACCGATAATCGCTTGCTTTGCAACGTTATCAAGCATCGGACGTAACGTTGAGTAAGGCACCACCTTTTCCCGCGTGAGGCATTTGGCGTCGCGCTCAACGGCAGGCATAGCGCCTGCCGTTTTCTTTTCTGTTCTTTCTTCCGCTGTCAGACTCCGCTAGCATTCCTCAGTCAAATTTTAAGGAAATCCGTTGTGAAGAGATGGCGTCTGTTTCCCCGATCGTTGCGTCAACTGGTGCTGATGGCGTTCCTGCTGGTGCTGTTGCCATTGCTGGTGTTGGCATGGCAGGCATGGGAAAGCCTGTCGGCGCTGAGTAATCAGGCGGCGGATACCAATCGCAACACCTTTACCGATGTGCGTCGTAGCGAAGCGATGGCACGCACGGCTATCGAGCTGGAGCGCAGCTATCGCCAATATTGCGTATTGGGTGATGAGACGCTGGCCCGTTTATATCAGTCGCAACGCGTGCGTTACGATCAGATGCTCAGCAGTCATGCGGCCAGCCTGCCGGAATTACCTGCGTTCAAAATCCTGGCGGCAACGTTGCCGCAGCTGGAAACGTTGCAATGCACCAATGGCAACCCGGCTACAGCCGCGGCGGAGGCGCTGGAGCGTTTCTCTGATACTAACGCCCAGATGGTACAGGCAACGCGCGAAGTGGTATTTTCACGCGGGCTGCAATTGCAGCGAGAAATTGCCGATCGCGGACAGTTTTTTGGCTGGCAGGCGCTGATATTGTTCCTGATCAGTCTGGCATTGGTGTTGCTGTTTACCGGGATGATCATCGGCCCGGTCAAACGTGTCGAACGCATGATTAACCGGCTGGGCGAGGGGAAAGCGTTAGGCGACAGCGTTAGCTTTCGTGGTCCGCGAGAAATTCGCTCCCTCGGCCAACGCATCGTCTGGTTAAGTGAACGCCTAAGCTGGCTGGAGACGCAGCGACATGAGTTTCTGCGCCATCTTTCCCATGAGTTGAAAACGCCGCTTGCCAGCCTGCGTGAAGGTACGGAATTGCTGGCCGATCAGGTGGCCGGTCCGCTCAATAGCGAGCAGCAGGAAGTGGTGGCGATTCTCGATACCAGCAGCCGTCATCTGCAACGCCTGATTGAGCAACTGCTGGATTACAACCGCAAGCTGGCGGATGGCCCAATGGCGCTGGAGAGTGTGACGCTGGATACCATCATCGAAACCGTGGTCAAGTCACATTCGCTGCCCGCGCATGCCCGACAAATGAACACCCATGTGGATTTGCAGGTGAATCACTGCCTGGCGGAAGCCACGTTGTTACAACGGGTGATCGATAACCTTTATTCGAACGCCGTGAACTACGGTAGTGAATCCGGTAACATCTGGCTGCAAAGCCAACAGAAGGGCGATGAGGTGTGGATTGAGGTGGCAAACACCGGCACACCCATCCCGGCTGAGGAGCAGGCGATGATTTTTGAGCCTTTTTACCAGGGCAGCCAGCAGCGCAAAGGGCCGGTTAAAGGCAGCGGCCTGGGTTTAAGCATTGCCAAAGATTGCCTGCGCAGGATGCGGGGTGATTTGCAATTGGTGACGCGCAAGGACGCGGATGTCTGTTTTCGTATCATTTTGACTACCACCGCCGGGAATGCCTGATCGATGAAATTATCCCTCAACAACTTATTCGCAGCTGGCTTGATCGTTTTCGGTCTGGCGGGCTGCCATGCACCGACGAAAGGCAATGCCCCGCGTGATGACAGCACCCTGCCGGAGCCGCAGGTGCGTCTGCCGGATTATCTGGCTACTGATTGCGGCAACATCTGGCAAATTGATTACGCTGCGGCGATGAATAATCCCTTGTACTGGCAGCGTGCGATTGATTGCGCCGAGCGCCTTTCCCCGGCGGAAGCCAGAGCAGAAGCGCGTCGTTGGCCGGTGCAGAGCTGGTCGCGTGCCTTTAAGCAGGGCATTTTGCTGGCGAACGGCAACGTCACGCCGCAGGAGCGCCGTGATTACGTGGAAACGCTGGATGGTTACAGCATGGCGTTTCCTGCGGCGGTACGTCCGTTGATTCAATTGTGGCGTAGCAATCAGGCCGCGCAACTTGAACTGAGTGAGGCGCGCGGACGTTATGCACGTCTGCAACAGAGCAGCGACGTCGAATTGGATAATCTGCGTCAGCAGCAACGCACCTTGCGTAAGTCGCTGGATGATACGCAACACAAGCTGGAGCGTCTGACCGATATTGAACGCCAGTTGTCCTCGCGTAAAGCACCCGACAGCAGCGACACTTCACACAGCAGCAGCACCAATGAGGAGCAGCCATGATGAAACAGGCCGCACGATTATTGCTGGTGGACGACGATCCTGGTTTGCTGAAGTTATTGGGGATGCGTTTAAGCAGTGAAGGCTATCAGGTGGCAACCGCCGCCAGCGGCCCGGAGGCCCTACGCCATCTGCAAAAAGAGAAGGTTGATCTGGTGATTAGCGACCTGCGCATGGATGAGATGGATGGCCTGGCGCTGTTTGGTGAAATTCAGAAGCGCCATGCGGGTCTGCCAGTGATCATTCTGACCGCGCACGGATCGATCCCGGAAGCGGTTTCTGCCACCCAGCAGGGGGTATTCAGCTTTCTCACCAAACCGGTGGATCGTGATGCGCTGTACAAAGCCATTGATGAAGCGCTGGCGCAGCGCGCTCCGGCCAGTGATGACGGATGGCGTGAAGCGATCGTCACACGTAACCCATTGATGCTGCGTCTGCTCGAACAGGCGCATATGGTGGCACAATCGGATGTCAGCATTTTGATTAATGGTCAAAGCGGCACGGGTAAAGAGGTGTTGGCACAGGCGATCCATGCGGCCAGTCCCCGCGCCAGCAAACCCTTTATCGCTATCAACTGCGGTGCGTTACCGGAACAATTGCTGGAGTCAGAGCTATTCGGCCATGCCAAAGGGGCGTTTACCGGTGCGGTTAGCGCACGTGAAGGGCTATTCCAGGCAGCGGAAGGCGGTACGCTGTTCCTCGACGAAATTGGTGATATGCCGCAGGCATTGCAGGTGAAGCTGCTACGTGTGTTGCAGGAACGCAAAGTGCGCCCGCTCGGTAGCAACAATGATGTCAATATCAATGTGCGTATCATTTCTGCCACCCATCGTGATCTGCCTAAAGCGATGGAAAAGAAGAGTTTCCGTGAAGATCTTTACTATCGCCTTAACGTGGTGAATCTGAAGATCCCGGCGCTGCATGAGCGTGCGGAGGATATCCCATTGCTGGCTAATCATCTGTTACGCCAGTCGGCCGATCGCCATAAACCCTTTGTGCGCAGTTTCTCCGTCGATGCGATGAAACGGTTGGTGGGTGCCAGCTGGCCGGGTAATGTGCGTCAGTTGGTCAACGTGATTGAGCAGTGCGTAGCGCTGAGCACTTCGCCGGTCATTGGTGATGCGCTGGTGGAACAGGCGCTGGCGGGGGAAAACACGGCGCTGCCGACTTTTGTCGAAGCGCGTAATCAGTTTGAGCTGAACTATCTGCGCAAGCTGTTACAAATGACCAAAGGAAATGTCACCAATGCGGCGCGTCTGGCTGGACGCAACCGTACTGAATTCTATAAGCTGCTGTCGCGCCATGAACTGGACGCCAGCGATTTTAAAGAGTAGCTTGCTGCGGCTGCGGCAGAAACACTTATACTATCTGTTACCCGTCCGGCCACGGAGGGAGTGAAAAAAGGATCTGTCATGAAAAAGATCGATGCAATTATCAAACCATTTAAACTCGATGATGTACGCGAGGCATTAGCCGAAGTCGGTATCACCGGGATGACGGTCAGCGAAGTGAAAGGATTTGGTCGTCAGAAAGGCCATACCGAGTTGTATCGCGGTGCCGAGTATATGGTCGACTTTCTGCCGAAAGTAAAAATCGAGATGGTGGTGGGCGACGATATCGTTGATACCTGCGTCGAGACCATCATGAAAACGGCACAGACTGGCAAAATCGGCGACGGTAAAATCTTTGTCTTCGATGTCGCCCGCGTGGTACGTATCCGTACCGGCGAAGAGGACGAAGAGGCGATCTAATCGCCCCTTGAATTGCTGAAAAGCCCGCACCGTTTCGCGCTGCGGGCTTTTTTATGGCAGGCGTAGCGGCGCGATTTATCGCGTAATCCCTGATTTACAACACCTTATGCGGACCAAACACCTCGTAATGGATGCGGTCAGCATCGATACCGGCATCCAGCAACTGACGAGCGACAAACTGCATAAACGCCAGCGGGCCGCACAACCAAAACTGATGATCAGCCTGGCCCAACGATGCGGAAGCAGAGCCTAAATCCATTAATCCCTGCGCATCGTAACGCCCCGCATCTTCGGTGGTGGGCTGGCGATACCAGATATGGCTGGCGAAGTGTGGCAGGCGGCGACCCAGTTCGGTCACTTCTTTAGCGAATGCATGTTGTTCGCCATCTTCCGCCGCATGCAGCCAGTTAACGGCAGCCGGATGCGCCTGCCCGGCCAGCGTCGCCAGCATCGCCAGCATCGGTGTCTGGCCGACACCCGCCGAGATCAACGTGACTGGCGTCGTCGGTGTCACTTGCAGGAAGAAATCCCCCGCGGGTGCTGCGCACTGCACCACATCACCCACTTTTGCCAGATCATGCAGCCAACCCGATACGCTTCCCTGGTCTTCGCGTTTTACGGCAATACGGTAGAACTGACCATTCGGCTGGTGTGTCAGTGAATATTGACGATGTTGCAGATTTCCCGTGCTGTTCGGGCGCAGGCTGATCGCCAGATACTGGCCAGGCAGAAAGTCTGCCACCGCCTCGCCATCAACGGGGGCAAGTTCGAAACTTTTAATCACGCTGCTTTGCTGATGAATGGCAAGGATGCGGAAATCACGCGCGCCACGCCAGCCGCCGAGCTTCGCCGCTGAAGTGCGATAAAGGCTCTCTTCGCGCTGGATAAACACCTCAGCCAGCACCCCGTAGGCTTTGCCCCAGGCCTGCAATACTTCTTCGCCCGGATTCAGCAGTTCCTGAATGGTCGCCAGCAGATTTTCACCCACGATCGCGTACTGCTCCGGCTGAATATTCAGGCTGACGTGCTTCTGGGCGATTTTTTCTACCGCAGGCAGCAGCACGGCAAGGTTCTCCAGATTGGCACCATAAGCGCAGATCGCGTTGAACAGCGCTTCACGTTGATTGCCGCTGCGCTGATTGTTCATGTTGAACACGTCTTTGAGTTCCGGATGCTGCGTCAGCATACGCTGATAGAAATGGCCAGTGAGCTGAGGGCCTAATTGGGCGATGGCGGGCAGGGTCGATTTAACCGTAGCGATGGTTTGTGCGTCGAGCATGGTGAATCCTCATAGCAATTTAAAAGATGTATTTTAAATGCATCTTATGATCGAGACGCAGCGGTTGTAAATCCCCCTGATTGTTGCGGGATCTTTCGCCTGCTCTGGAATCCGCCTCGCAAACCTGAAATTTTTTCCGCTTCATCCTGAGTAAATATCGTGATTATCTGGCTTGCAAAAATGCGTAAAAAACCCGTTCCAGCGCCCTGCCAATCGTTTGCGTAAAAAGAAAGGATTGCGGCTACCGCCACCTGCCAAAACGGTTTACACTGTGGGCCTTCGCCCCTTCGCGGGGCTTAAACTGCCGTTAAAAAGTTAGCTGAGTCAGGAGATGCGGATGTTAAAGCGTGATATGAACATTGCCGATTATGATGCCGAGTTGTGGCAGGCGATGGAGCAAGAGAAAGTGCGTCAGGAAGAGCACATTGAACTGATTGCTTCTGAAAACTACACCAGCCCACGCGTTATGCAGGCGCAAGGTTCACAGCTCACCAATAAATACGCGGAAGGGTATCCGGGCAAGCGCTACTACGGCGGATGTGAATACGTTGATATCGTTGAGCAGCTGGCGATTGACCGCGCCAAAGCGCTGTTTGGCGCTGATTACGCCAACGTGCAGCCGCACTCTGGTTCTCAGGCTAACTTTGCGGTGTACACTGCACTGCTGCAACCGGGCGATACCATTCTGGGTATGAACCTGGCGCACGGTGGTCACCTGACTCACGGTTCTCCGGTTAACCTGTCCGGTAAACTGTATAACGTGGTGCCGTACGGCATCGATGAAACCGGTAAAATTGACTACAACGAACTGGCTGAACTGGCGAAAACCCATAAGCCGAAAATGATCGTTGGCGGTTTCTCTGCTTACTCAGGCGTAGTTGACTGGGCAAAAATGCGTGAAATCGCTGACAGCGTTGACGCCTGGCTGTTCGTTGACATGGCACACGTTGCTGGTCTGATTGCCGCAGATGTTTATCCGAACCCGGTTCCGCATGCGCACATTGTGACCTCTACCACCCATAAAACCCTGGCGGGTCCGCGTGGCGGCCTGATCCTGGCGAAAAACGGTGACGAAGAGCTGTACAAAAAACTGAACTCCGCGGTATTCCCCGGTGGTCAGGGTGGTCCGCTGATGCACGTTATCGCCGGTAAAGCGGTTGCTTTCAAAGAAGCGATGGAACCCGAGTTCAAAACTTACCAGCAGCAAGTGGCTAAAAACGCCAAAGCGATGGTGGAAGTGCTGCTGGATCGCGGTTACAACATCGTTTCAGGTGGCACCTATAACCACCTGTTCCTGATTGACCTGGTGAGCAAAAACCTGACCGGTAAAGAAGCGGATGCCGCACTTGGCCGTGCCAACATCACCGTCAACAAAAACAGCGTGCCGAACGATCCGAAAAGCCCGTTTGTCACCTCGGGTATCCGTATCGGTACGCCAGCAGTAACCCGTCGCGGCTTTAAAGAAGCGGAAGTGCGTGAGCTGGCGGGTTGGATCGCTGATGTGCTGGACAACATCAATGATGAAGCCACCATCGAACGTACCAAACAGAAAGTGCTGGATATCTGTGCACGTCTGCCGGTTTATGCCTGATCAGGCCTGAATTTGCAGCGATAAAAAGGATGGCGTAAAGCCATCCTTTTTTTATGCTCCGGATTCGACTGGCACCAGATGGCAGGCCACGCGCTGCCCCTCGACTTTCACCGCCAGCACTGGCCGTTCCGTGCGGCAGCGATCGGTGACATATGGGCAACGGGTATGGAAGCGGCAGCCAGTCGGCGGAGACAGTGGGCTGGGCAGTTCACCCGTCAGGCTAACGTTATTCCCGCGATCGCGCGGATTCATGCTCGGCGCGGCACGTAGCAGGGCCTGGGTATAAGGATGCAATGGCGAAGTGAATAACCGCTCTGTCTCGGTAATTTCGACCACTTCGCCCAGATACATTACCGCCACGCGATGAGAAATATGCCTGACCAGCCGCAGATCATGGGCGACGAACAACACTGTCAGGTTGAGTTTCTGCTGTAAATCCAGCAGCAGGTTGACCACCTGCGCCTGCACCGAAACATCCAGCGCCGACACCAGCTCATCGGCGATCAGCACCGTTGGTTCTACCGCCAGCGCACGACTGATACCAATACGTTGACGCTGACCGCCAGAAAACTCATGTGGCAATTTATCGATAGCGTCAAGCGGGAGACGTACCAGCGTCATCAGTTCGCGAATGCGGGCGGGAATCTCCTTTTTCGGGCACATGTTGTGCACCGATAGCGCCTCGGTCAGCACTTGCCCGACGGTCATGCGTGGGTTCAGTGAGCTGTAGGGATCCTGAAAAATCATCTGCACCTGGCGGTTAAAACTGCGTCGCGCTTTGCCATGCAGGGTAGCGATGTCTTTGCCATTGAAGTAGATTTTGCCTTCATTGGTGGGCAGCAGCCCGACCATAGCGCGCGCCAGAGTCGATTTACCGCAGCCCGATTCACCCACCACGCCGAGTGTCTCGCCAGGCATCAGCTCCAGCCGGACACCGTTCAGAGCCTGGACAACCTTACGTGGCTTGCCCTGAAGTTTGTCGAAAATCGACTGGGTTACCGGGAAGTGCACCATGGCTTCCTCGACGCTGACAATCGGCAAGCCTCGTTGCAAAGTCATTTCACTCATCTCAAACCCCCTCCGGCAACATCAGGTTGGCGTGATGATGGCAGGCAACCTGATGGTGTGGATTCAGTACCTCAGTCGCGGGCAATTGCCTGAGGCAAACGTCAGTTTTATAACGACAGCGCGGGCTGAAACTGCACCCCGCTGGCAGATCGAGCAGGGAAGGAGGCGTCCCTTCGATCGACAACAGAGGCTGGCGTTCGCCACCACTTTGCGGTACTGAGGCAATCAACCCTTGGGTATAGGGATGACGCGGCTGACTGAAGATCTCTTCCACTGGCGCGGTCTCGACGATCCGTCCGGCATACATCACCGCCACACGATCGCACAGCTGGGCGACGACACCCAGGTCGTGGGTGACAAAAATAATCCCCATGTCGAGCTGATCGCGCAGGCTCAACAGCAGTTTAAGGATCTGCTCCTGAATGGTCACATCCAGCGCGGTGGTGGGTTCGTCGGCCAGCAACAGACGTGGATTGCCCGCCAGCGCGATGGCGATCATCACGCGCTGGCGCATCCCGCCGGAGAACTGATGCGGATAATCGTCAAGGCGCAGTTCCGGAGCGGGGATACCGACCTGATTTAATAACTCAATGGCGCGTGAGCGGCGCTGCTTGCGGTTCAGATCGGTATGCGCGCGCAGGCTTTCCTCGATTTGTCGCCAGACGGTTAACACCGGATTCAGCGCAATCATCGGTTCCTGAAATATCATGGCAATTTCGCCGCCACGGATGCTGCGCAGTTCAGCGGGGCGCATGGTCGAAATCTCGCGTCCCTGCCATTTCACCGATCCGGAAATTTCCGCACTCGACGGCATCAGATGCAACAACGAGCGCAGCGTGACACTTTTGCCGGAACCGGATTCGCCAACTAACCCGAGAATTTCGCCGGGCTTCAGGCTGAAGTTCACGTTCTGGATCGCCCGCAAGCTACCACGTGAAGTGTGAATCAGGGTATTGAGCTGATTCACCTCCAGCAAAGGGGATGTATCACTGGGCATAATTCGTTCTCATGTTTTCTAACGGCTGCCGGGGCGTAGCCAGTCGGCCAGCAGGTCACCAAACAGGCTGAATCCCAGCCCGGTCAGGACGATGGCGATGCCGGGGAAAATAGTGATCCACCAGGCGGTGTCCATGAAATTCTTGCCGGAGGCAATCAGTACCCCCCATTCTGCGGTGGGTGGTTGCGCACCAAGGCCAAGATAACCGAGGCTGGAGCCGAGCAGGATGGCGAGCGCCATATCTGTCATCCAGTACACCAGCGTGGTGGTAATAACGTTCGGCAGTACATGACGGAAGATGATGCGTGGCGTGCTGTAACCCATGACTTTGCCAGCGGCAACGTACTCAAGGCGTTTTTGGATACTGACTTCACCGGCGATCAATTTGGCGTAGAACACCCAATAAATAATGCCGACAGCGATATACATACTGTTGAGGCCCGGACCGAGAATCGCGACGATGGCGATCACCAATACCAGCAGCGGGAAAGTGACCACTGCATCCACGATACGTTGAAACAACATTTCGGCAACCCCGCCGAAATACCCCACCAACAGTCCAACCAGGGTGCCAAACACCATCGGAAACAGCGTGGTGAAGAAGGCGATTTGCAGGTCAATACGGTAGGCGAAAACCACGCGTGAAAAGATATCGCGGCCAAAATTATCGGTGCCAAAAATATGTTGCAGGCTTGGCCCTTTCAGGATCGCACGATAATCAAATTTTAGCGGATCGGCGCTAGCAACCAGATGAGGGAAGAACGCCATCAAAAGGCTGAGAACCAGGATGATGCAGCCCAGCTGCGACGGCCAGGGCAGATGTTTACGCCATTTGCGCGTGAGGGAGCGCTGGGCAATCAATTCACTCATCGCGCTCTCCTTGGATCAATCATCACCTGCACGATATCGGTAAGCAGGAAAATCAGCGACACCAGCACCGACAACACGATAACCAGACCCTGAATCATCGGATAGTCACGGCTAAAAATGCTATCGACCATCAGTCGTGCTATACCGGGCACGGCGAAGACGGTTTCGGTGATCACCGCGCTGCCAATGGTGGTGCCAATGTTGAGCGCAAACAGGCTCAGCATCGGGATCAGCGCGTTACGCAACACATGGCGCAGCAATACCACGCGGCTGCTGAGGCCTTTGGCGCGGGCGAAAGTGACGTATTCCGCGTCCAGCACCGCGATAATCGAGTTACGCAGACTGCCAATCAGCACCGAAGTGATGCTGACCGCCAGCGTCATTGCCGGCAGAAACAGGTGCCAGAGGCGCTGTCCCCAGCTATCGCCATAGCCACCCACCGGGAACCAGTGCAACTGGGCGGCAAACACCGTCAGCAGCACCAGCCCGATATAAAACGAAGGCATCGACAGCGTAACCTGCGATGCGCCACGAATGGTGATATCGGTGGCGCCGTTACGTTTGAGCGCTGAGATAAAGGCCAGTGGGATCGCCATCACCAACGAAAACAGCGCGGCCATCCCGGTCAACAGCAATGTGACGGGTAAACGTTCGGCAATCACCGTAGTCACCGGGGCATGCATCGCATAGGAGTTGCCGAGGTTACCGCTGGCTACCTGGCGTACAAAGTAGACAAATTGCACCGGCAGCGGTTGGCTCAACCCCAGTTCGTTATTAATGCGCGCGACGTCAGCGTCGGTCGCGCGATCACCAATCATGGCGCTGGCTGGATCGCCGGGCAGCAGGCGCACGATAGCAAAAGTGACTATCAGGATCACCAGCAGCGTCGGGATGATCAGCAGAATGCGTTTGAAAATATAATTCAGCTCAGTCAACGCGTGCTCCCAAATCCAGCGTACAGGCGCTGTAGCCCGCACGGGTACAGCGCCAGATGCCTGGATTTCACTCAATGTAAAGGAGGGTGAATTACTTCTTCAGCCAGGTTTCGGTGAAGATGTTATTACCCAGCGGGATCTGGACAAATCCTTCGACATTCTTCTTCAGCGCCACCGGATAGGAGCTTTCATACAGCGGGATGGTCGGACCGGTGCTGTTGTAGATATCCTGGATGCGCTTGTATTGCTCGGCGCGCTTCGTCGGATTGGTTTCTTGCTGCGAGGCTTCAAACAGCGTGTCTAACTCGTCACTTTTCCAGCCGGAATGCAGCGCCTGAATGTTCTTCGAATACGCGTAGTAGGAGGTGATCTCGTTCGGGTCGGCGATATCATCAGTCCACGGACCGATGCGGGTGCTGAAATTCCCCTTACGATAGTTGGCGTTCAGCGTGGCGTTGTCCATCTGGTTAATGGTCAACTTGACGCCGATCTGCGCCCACATCTGTTGCAGGCCGGTGGCGATGCTCAGGCTGTCTTCATTGCCTGCCAGGATATTCATGCTGGTGCTAAATCCGTCCGGGTAACCGGCTTCTTTCATCAGCGACTGCGCTTTCTCAACGTCTACCGGCCACAACGGCTTGGTACCCGAGTTGAGCGGGGTGGAGGTCGACATAAACGAGGTCATCGGTTTGCCGAGTCCGAAGGTCACCAACTGGATAATGCCCTCTTTGTCGGTCGCGTAATTCAGCGCTTCACGCACTTTCGGGTTTGCCAGTGGGTTTGGCTTGCCATCAATCTCCGGGCGGGCGTTGACGCTGGCGACTTCTACGCGGGTGGAGGGGAACAGCGCCATATTCAACGCCGGATTGCCCTGCAATTCTTTAACGCGTGAGTAAGGGATAAACTCGGCACCATCCAGTTCACCAGATTGCAGTTTCAGGATACGGGTCGCATCGTCGGGGATGATTTCAAACTTGATGCTGTCGAGGTAGGGCAGCGCTTTGCCGTCAGTGCCTTTCTCCCAGTAGTACGGGTTGCGCACCAGCGTCATGGTGGAATTATGTTGCCACGACTTGAGGATAAACGGACCGGAACCCACAGGATGCTCGGCAAATGCTGCGGCTTTGTCGTGGTCGGTCGCGCCGGGTTCCGCTTCGAACAGTTTCTCCGGCAAGATCGCGGTGTTGAAAACCGTCAGTGCGGTGAGAATCGCGGGATCGGTATGCGACAGGTGAATCACCACGGTATGGGGATCGCTGATGGTGACGTTATTGATAGCACTCACCAGAAATTGCCACACGCCATTACCAGGCTTGGCGGCACGCTCCAGCGACCATTTCACATCTTCGGCGGTAATCGGCGAACCATCAGAGAATTTGGTGTTGGGACGCAGGGTCAGGGTCAGGCTTTTACCATCCTCCGAGAGCTTCCAGGCCGTAGCCAGACCGGGTCTGATGCCCTTGCCGTCGTTCGTCGGCAACAGCAAGGTGTCGTAGAGGTTAGAGAGAATCCAGATATCGTTATTGCTTTCGTTCAGGATGGGTTCGAGGAAATTACTGTCAGCATAGCGCCCGTAAACCAGGGTGCCGCCGCGCTGTACTACCTCCGCCGCCTGGGCCGTCAGGGTGTTGAACGCCCCCGCTGCCAGTAAGGCGATTAACGTTAATTTAGGCATAACTTTCATGACCTTGCCTCTCTGTTTGTAAGTCAGAAAAAAGGTTTGTCTGGCTCATTGATGCCCCCCAAAAACGTGGGCGAGCGGAGCCGGCAAAAATGGCGGTGATGATTGTGTTCTAGTTAACTGGTACGATAATTGATGTATTGCTCACAAACTGTCAATAATTAGCGCAAAAAAAATGCAAAAAATAAGAAATAGTTATAACAGTAAATTATTTCTTCATGATTTTTTTGCCTGATGACTTGAATTGATGTAAAAAACAGCATAATTGTATTAGCAGACCAGTACACTGACCAGGCAGGTTATGGAATTCCACCTCGACCGTGACTCTTCAATCCCGCTGGGGGCGCAGTTGCGCGGGATAATTGAATACGCCATCACTTTTGGCGCGTTAAAACCGGGCGAGCAGCTTCCCTCGGTGCGTGACATGGCCGAACAGGTTGGTGTCGCACCGATGACCGTGGCGCAGGTGTATCGCGAACTTAAAGCGGCCGAGCTGGTGTACAGCAAGCCGGGCGCAGGCACTTTTATCGCCGATGCGGCGCTGGCGTTGGGGTCTTCAGAACTCGCTCTTGACGATCTGCATCAGCATCTTGATGCATTTATCAACAGCGGAATGTTGCTCGGTTTAAGCGCGGCAGAGCTGGGGGCGTTGGTCAGCAGCCGTTTTGCTGAACGACAACGCCAGCTCAAGAAGAAGACGGTGTTTTTTATTGGCAATTTTATCGATGCGGCACGGGATTATGCGCATTGTATTGCCGAAGCCTTGGGTGAAGTCGCCCGTGTAGAAGCGACAACCCTCAGCGATATAAAAAACGATCTGTTACTGCGTCAGCGTGTGGCCAGCGCCGATCTGTTGTTGACCTTTGCCCATCGTCGACGCGAGGTCAGCCAACTGATTCCGGGACTGCCGTTACTGAATATCAGTTTTATTCCGTCTGAAGCCACGCGCCGTGCGTTGGCCTCGCTCGATCCACTGACGCGCACGCTGGTGGTGTCGATTTTCCCGGAATTTACTGCGTTGATGACATCTGGCGTGGCGCGCTTTGCGCCCCATGTTACCCAGGTCAACGTGGTGCAAAGTGATGATCCCCGCTTGGGTGAACTATTAAAAGAGACCGATGCCCTGGTATATGCCACCGGCGTTCAGGAACTCACCACCCAGTTGGGAGAGCACCAACGTTCTTTTGAGTACCGCCATGTTCCTGATGCAGGGGAGATTCAACGGGTGATTTTGCCGTTGCTGCAACAGGATATTTTACACGTGTCCAACACCGGGGACCGTAATGAAAATCAGTGAAATGAACTGGCAGCAGTTGGCCCACTATCTCACCACCGATGACAGGGTCATCGTGCCACTCGGCAGTACCGAACAGCATGCGCTGCTCAGTTTGTCAGTGGATTCGATTCTGGCCGAGAGGGTTGCCACCGAGGCCGCAGAGCCTTATGGCATTCCTGTCTTCCCTGTGATGCCGTTTGGTATGACGCCTGCGTTTAGCGACTATCCCGGCACCATCAGTCTGAGCATGCAAACCTATGTATGCCTGCTGAATGACATTCTTAATAATCTGCAACGACAGGGGTTTCGCCGCATTTTGTTTATCAACGGCCACGGTGGCAACGCCCCGGCGCAGAACATCATCAGTGAATGGATGGTGACCCATCCGGGGGTGACGGTTCAGCTACATAACTGGTGGAATGCGCCGAAAACCTGGGAAAAAGTGATGTCTATCGATCCGGTCGCGTCGCACGCGTCCTGGATGGAAAACTTCCCCTGGACGCGTTTGCCGGGCGTGACACAACCGGAACAGCAAAAACCGATGGTGGATTTGGTGGCGTTGCGCAAACTGGACCCGACGCGAGCCAAAGCGTATCTCGGTGATGGCAACTACGGTGGCTATTATCAGCGCGCCGATGAGGAAATGCTCGCCATCTGGCAAACCGCGCTGGCGGAAATTCGCGAGATTATTGACGCGCTCTAGCCGGTGATGCGCGACTTGCCCGGAGGTACGGATGTCAGTTGTCACTCAGCCAGAAGCCGATCTTTCCCCTGCAGTGCCGCAACCACATGACCCGTTGGTGATTTGGGGGGCTGGGGCGATTGGTGGGGCCATCGGCGCTGCGTTTATCGCCGCCGGTCAGTCGGTAATTTTTGTCGATAACGTGGCGGAGCATGTTGCTGCTATTAACCTTCATGGTCTGCGCATCACTGGTCCCCTCGGTGAAAAAGTGGTTCGGGCGCGGGCGTTTTTACCCGAGCAACTGGCAGGCCACTATCGCTGTGTGTTGCTGGCAGTGAAATCTCACCATACCCTTGACGCGCTCCAACAGATTGCGCCGCACCTCGCACCCGCAAGCTTTGTGGTGTCGTTGCAAAACGGCCTCAACGAGCGGGTTATCGCTGAGGTCGTTGGTGTCGATCGTACCGTCGGCGCTTTCCTCAATTTTGGCGCAGACTTCCTCGAACCCGGCGTGATCCATCATGGTGGGCGCGGCGCGGTGGTGATTGGCGAGCTGGACGGTATCACCCGCCCACGCACTGAAATGCTTTATCGGTTGCTGCTGAGCTTTGACCCGGCGGCGATCATGACGCCCAACATCTGGGGATTTCTGTGGGCGAAGATGATCTACGGCGCGCTGTTATTCGCCACCGCATTGACGAACGACAGCATTGCCGATGTCCTTGCAATGCCACGTTTTCGCCCGGTACTGACGGCGCTGGCGCTGGAAATCGGTAGCGTAGCGCAGGCACAGAACATCGTGCTGGAAGGGTTTGATGGTTTTGATCCTTCTGCGTTTTTGCCCGATGCCAGCCCCGCCCATACCCGACAATCCTTTGATGATATGGTGGCGCATAACCGCCGTTCAGCGAAATCGCACTCCGGCATCTGGCGCGATTTGGCGGTGCGTAAGCGCCAGACCGAGATTGACGCGCAGATCGCCCCGGCTATCGCTATTGGCCTTGGCTTTCATTTGCCGATGCCATTGACCACGCGACTGGTGCAGCTTATCCACCTGGTGGAGCGTGGCGAGCTGCCGCAAAATCTGGCAACCCTGGCCTTGCTCGAAGACAACGAAGCGGGAACCTCCTGATGCAAAACCCTTTTGACTATTCACAACGTACGGTGCTGGTGACCGGTGCCGCGCAGGGATTTGGTCGCGCCATTTGTCTGGCTTTTGCTGCGCGTGGTGCGCAGGTTATCGCCTGCGATATCCAGCAGACGCAGGTTGAGGAGACGGCGGCGTTGTGTGGTGAGAGAGCGTTGGCGTTTACCGTCGACATCAGTTCGCCCGAGGCGATTAACGCGTTGTTTGGCACGCTGGCGTCGCGCCAGATTCATATCGATACGCTGGTCAACAACGCGGGCGGCGTGGTTGGACAGGTGGGGCAGCCGTTGGAAAATGTCACCTTCGCGCAGTGGCAGGCGATTGTCGATGTTAACCTGAATGGGGTGTTTTTAATGTCGCAGGCGGCGGTGGTGGGGATGAAAGCGCGCCAATTTGGTCGCATCATCAATATCTCCAGCCGCGCCGGACTGGATGTCAGTCTCACCGGCATTCAGGCCTACGCCAGTGCCAAAGCCGGGCAGATTGGCCTGACACGTCAACTGGCCCACGAGCTGGGGGCGTGGAACATCACCGTCAACAACGTGGCACCTGGTTTTATTCGCAGCAATCCTTCCACCGAGAAACAGTGGGAGGCGATGGGGAGCGCAGGCCAGCAGCAGTTGGTCGATAATATTGCGCTGCGACGGCTCGGTGTTGCCGAGGATATTGCCCATGCGGTGCTGTATTTCGCTTCGGACTGGGCGAACTGGGTGACGGGGCAAACGCTCAGCGTTGACGGCGGCAGATAATCTTTTTTCTATTCCCTTTTACTCATGGCTCTGACAAAGTACCGCGCAAAATAATAACGTTAATAATTACCCTGCGGAGTTTGTATGACCATCGGATCGGCTAAGTGGCTGGGACTGAGCTACTTCACCTACTTTTTCTGCTACGGCATCTATTTGCCCTTCTGGAGCGTGTGGCTCAAAGGCTTAGGGTTGGATGCGGAAAAAATCGGTCTGATGATCGGTTGCGGCATGGTGGCACGTTTTGTCGGTAGCCTGTTGATTGCCTCGCAGGTAAAAAATCCCTCCCATTTGATTCGTGCGTTACGTCTGTTGGCGCTAATGAGCTGTCTGTTCGCGCTCGGTTTCTGGCTGGGCGGCCAGTGGCTGTGGCTGCTGCTGGTGATGATTGGTTTTAACCTGTTCTTTTCTCCGCTGGTGCCTCTGAGTGATGCGCTGGCCGCCACCTGGACGCAACAAATCGGCCTCGCCTATGGCCCGGTGCGCTTGTGGGGATCGCTGGCGTTTGTGATCAGTTCTGCGCTGACCGGAATGCTGGTTAGCCAATATTCATCACAGGCGATTCTGCTGTTGCTCTCGGTCGGGGTGTTGTCGATGCTGTCCGGCATGATGTTGCCCCCCAAAACACAACCGCAGGGCGATGCACGTCAGGGAGCGAGTGGCGGTTGGTCCGCCTGGCGTGACCTGCTGCGGGAAAACGCCGTCTGGCGTTTTATGTTGTGCGTGACCCTGATGCAGGGGGCACATGCAGCCTATTACAGCTTTAGCGCTATCTGGTGGCAGGAGTCAGGTTATTCAGCCAGCATCGTGGGTTATCTCTGGTCGCTTGGCGTGGTGGCGGAAATCGTGGTGTTTGCTCTCAGCAACCGACTGTTCCGCCGCTGGACGGCACGCGACCTGCTGCTGCTTTCTTGCATCTGTGCTCTGGTGCGTTGGACGTTACTCGGGGCCAGCACGGCCTTGCCGTTGTTGATCGTCGGACAGATTCTGCACTGCGGTAGCTTCACCGTTTGCCATCTGGCGGCGATGCGTTTTATCGCGGCACGCAAAGGTGCGGAGGTGATCCGTCTGCAATCGCTGTATTCGGCGTTGGCGATGGGGGGCGGGATTGCGGTGATGACCATGATTTGTGGCGTACTGTTTACCCCTTTACAGGGGCATCTGTTCTGGGTGATGGCGCTGGTGGCACTGCCCGCATTGTTCCTGCGGCCACGAGCAGCTTAAGACTCCAGCAATTGGCGGATACGCTGCTGCTGATGTTCGCTCAGCGGCAGCTCCGCATGAATCAGTGGCGGAGAAAACAGCGGCAGCGAGGTGGCATAAGGGGTAATCACCAGCGCAATGTCACGCGGTGCGCCATGCTGACGAAATTGCAGCATATCCTGATAGGTGATGTTAATCGGCAGCAACGTTAGTTCGCGGATCTGTTGTTCCAGCAGTTGCTCAAGACTGGCATCGTCACCCGTCAGTAGCAGTACCTGTTTCTCCTGCAACGCACTCTCCTGCATCAGCCAGGCACCGAACAACACCGCCACCAGACTCACCTCTTCCGCACTGAAACGGGTGGCAAATTGCACGGCGAAATCATCGAGAGCGGCACGGGTAGTGCGCAACAGGCGCGGATAGAGCCGTGCTACCTCCAGCGCCACACTATTATCAATGCCGATGGCAAAATGACTGCGGTCCAGCGCTTGCGCCAGATGGGTAAACAGCTGCTGCTTTAACTCCTCCGGATGACTAATTTGGGTCAGCGCCAGTTTTTCAAAGCGGATGATTAAATCTTCCACCGCCTGCATCAGAATTTGCGCTTGCCGGTGCTGCAACTGCGTGCCATCCGGTGCGTGGATCAGGCTAAACAGCAGCGTCCAGAAGTCAGTTTCGCTGGTATCGGGCACCAGGTGGCAACGCTTTTGCCAGTGATGAATGACATCATCGGCGGCTTCACGTTCTGCCTTTTCAGCCAGCCAGGCGCGCTGGGCATCGTTGAACAGAGCCATCTGCCGCTGGCACAGGGCATATTTCATATAGATTTGCAGAAATAGCCGATCGCGCGGACTAAAGTTCCGCTGGAGTCGCAGGCTACAATGCTGAATCAGCGCCTGTAAGTTGGTTTCATCCCACAACGCTTTTTCGATTTTCAACACTTTCAGGCGCTGGCGCAGCACCGGCGCAAAGTGTTCGCAGACAAAATCCTGCGACAGGCGCAAAGCGCGTCGCAGCCAGTGGAGCAGGCATAAACGCCTGTCCAGCTCCGTTCCATGTATACGAAAGCTGCCATCAACCATCTGGTGTAGTTCCAGTTGATGATAACGCTGTATCTCGTCACTGACATCCGCGATATCCTGTCGGGCGACAACAGGGTCCACGCCATTTAACTGGCAGAGCTTGTCAAGCGTCAGCGCGGGAGCGGGCAGAAACAGCAGCAACAGCAGATGGCAGCGACGTTGGGAACGGCTGAAGAGTGGTGCAGAGGAGGTTGCAGAACTCATCAATAGTCATTCCAGCAGGTCATTTTTGAGCTAAGAATAGCCAACTCCGTGCGGTAACCCTGCACTTTGTCGTGACTTTTATTCAGAGCTTCAAAGCGGGTCACAGTTTTTCTGGACCACTGGAATCTGCACCTTTTAATTGTTACTTTATAACGTTATGAAAATTACGCTTTTTACCCTGATGCTATTGGTCAGCCACGTGGCCTGGTCACATCCGCATAGCTTTATTGATATGAAAACTGAGCTTCTGACCGACAATGATCATCTCACAGGCTTCAAAATGGTCTGGACCATGGATGAAATCACCTCCGCCGACCTGCTGTACGATGCCGGTAAAGCCGAGCCGGGTAGCGTGGTGTGGAAGAAACTGGCCGCGCAGGTGATGGCGAATGTGCTGGGTCAGCATTACTTCACCGAAGTGTGGCAGGGGAAAAATCGGGTGAAATTCCTCAATCTGCCGAAGGAATACCAGCTATCGCGCAACGGTAACAAAGCGGTGCTGGAGTTCATTCTGCCGCTGGGTGAGCCGCAATCCCTGAGTAATACCCAGTACCGCATTCTGACCTTTGATCCGAGCTACTTTGTCGATATGTATTACGACAACGCTCAGGCGCTGACTCTGCCGGACACGCTGAAATCGCACTGCCAGTTGGATTTACACACGCCAAAACCGGATGACTCGTTGAAACAATACGCCTTGTCACTGGATAAAGCTGATGCTCCGCCGGAAGATATGGATCTCGGGCAGCAGTTCGCACAGACGGTAACGCTGACATGTCATTAATCTCTCTACCTTCCGGTTCCCGCCGCTTATGGCCGTTATGGTTGCTGGCGCTGGTTTTGCTGCTGGCAGCGGGCATGCTGTGGCAATACTGGCCGCAAATCTTGCTACAAAGTGTGTTGTGGCAAAAGGTGTTGAACCGTGAAATGACGCAGTTGTTACAGCAGGTGGCGCAACAGCCGCAGCAAGCTGGTATGACCCTGATGCTATTCAGTCTCGCTTACGGCGTGCTGCACGCCCTTGGTCCCGGTCACGGTAAAATGGTCATCAGTACCTTCCTCGCCACCCATCCGGCGCGTTTAAAAACCAGCATGAAGCTGACGCTGCTGGCGGCGTTGTTGCAGGGGGGCGTGGCGATCGGACTGGTGACGGTGATGCTGGTGGTGCTACAAACCTCGTCGCGCACCATGCATCTGGGAAGCTACTGGCTGGAGAAGGGCAGTTATCTGCTGGTGATGGCATTGGGTATTTGGGTGGGTTGGCGCGCTATACGTGCGTTACGGTCAGCGTTAAAGCCGGTGCCCAAAATGCAGATCCATGCTATCCGCCCCCATCATCAGCATGATGAAAACTGCGGCTGCGGCCATGCGCATTTACCAAGTGCTGCGCAGATGGAGCAAGCCGTCAGTGGCAAAACGCAGGCGCTGGTGGTGTTCTCGATGGGGCTGCGTCCCTGTTCGGGTGCCATTATGATGCTGCTGTTTGCCAAAGTGATTGATGTGTATCTCTGGGGCGTTGCCTCGGCGATGGCGATGGCGATGGGCACGGCGGTGACCGTCTCGGCGATGGGATTACTGGTACAGCGTTCGCGTAAACTGGCGGAAAAACTTGGCAGCGCCAACCCGACGGCGCAGGGCGCGAAAGTGCTGATGCCGATGCTGGCATTAGTCGGAAGCGTGGTGTTATTGGTGGTGGGGGCACTGCTGTGGCAAAGCGCTCAACCCATGATGAGTAGCGGCCTACGGCCATTTTAACGTAGCGGCGCGATTTATCGCGCCGCTACGGCAAGAAGGATTAGCGCTTCAGCGCTTCGCTCAGTTCTTCACGCATGGTGGAAAGCAGCGCTTTCACTACGCGCGGGTTACCGGCAACGATGTTACCTGACATCAGGTAGCCATGGCCGCCAGTAAAATCAGTCACCAGACCGCCCGCTTCGCGTACCAGCAGTTCACCGGCGGCGAAGTCCCACGGTTTCAGACCGATTTCGAAATAGCCATCCACACGACCCGCAGCCACGTAAGCCAGATCCAGTGCCGCAGAACCGGTACGGCGGAAGTCAGCACACTGGGTAAACAGTTTGCCCACCAGATTGATATACGTCTGAGCATGCTGCTTGAGTTTGAACGGGAAACCGGTGGCCAGAATGGTGCCATCCAGATCGCGTGCTGTGCTGCCGCGCAGACGGTAGCCGTTCAGCTGTGCGCCCTGACCGCGTACGGCGGTGAACAGTTCATTGCGCATTGGATCGTAAACCACCGCAACTTCAGTGCGACCTTTAATGCGCACAGCGATAGAAACGGAGAAGTGGGGGAGGCGTTTGATAAAGTTAGTGGTGCCATCCAGCGGATCGATTACCCATTGAATGTCCTGATCGTCGCCCGCCAGTTCACCGCTTTCTTCGGTGATGATGGTGTGTTGCGGGTAAGACTTGCGAATCACTTCGACAATCAGACGTTCTGCGTCGCGATCAACATTGGTGACGAAATCGTTGCTGCCTTTTTGGCTGGCTTCGACAGCGTCCGGGGTTTCATAATTTTTTGCAATTAAATTTCCGGCCTTGCGCGCAGCGCGCACGGCGATGTTGAGCATCGGATGCATCGGTATCTCTCACTGGATGTTAAAGAACAGGAAAACGGCGCGGAGTATAGCAGCGCATTCGGTAAATGTCCTGTTTTATGTTAGCATCTCGCCATCATTTTCTTACCTGCTTCTATTATGCTGCAAAATATCCGAATTGTACTGGTGGAAACCTCCCACACCGGCAACATGGGTTCTGTCGCCCGTGCCATGAAAACTATGGGTTTAAGCAATCTGTATCTGGTTAACCCATTAGTCAAACCTGATTCTCAGGCAATCTCCCTCGCCGCAGGGGCCAGCGATGTGATCGGCAATGCGCAGATCGTGGATACCCTTGATGAGGCGATCGCCGGTTGTAGCCTGGTGGTGGGCACCAGCGCGCGTTCACGTTCTCTGCCGTGGCCGATGCTGGATTCACGTGAATGTGGCATCAAAAGCGTCGAAGAGGGCCAGCAGGCACCGGTCGCGCTGGTGTTTGGCCGTGAGCGCGTTGGCCTGACC
Source organism: Pantoea sp. X-Soil-TKNS-1211 (assembly GCF_059730495.1). Classification (NCBI taxonomy): domain Bacteria; kingdom Pseudomonadati; phylum Pseudomonadota; class Gammaproteobacteria; order Enterobacterales; family Erwiniaceae; genus Pantoea; species Pantoea sp. X-Soil-TKNS-1211. The sequence continues at coordinate 3,303,896 of NZ_AP035953.1, read as the reverse complement.
AACGAAGAGTTACAGAAGTGCCATTATCATGTGGCGATTCAGGCCAACCCGGAATACAGCTCGCTAAACCTGGCGATGGCGGTACAAATCATTGCTTACGAAGTGCGTATGGCATGGTTGGATGCCCAGGAAAAAGCGACACCGCAGCCGCAGTTTGAGGAGTCACCTTATCCGCTGGTTGATGATCTGGAACGCTTCTACCTCCACATGGAACAGATGATGCTGAACAGCGGCTTTATCCGTGAAGGCAATCCCGGCCAGGTGATGAGCAAGCTACGTCGTTTGTATACCCGTGCCCGCCCGGAACGCGATGAGCTGAACATTCTGCGCGGTATGCTGGCGTCGTTCGAAAAACGTAAAGGTAGTGAGGATAATAGTTGAGTAAAACGCTTGGTTAAATAGTTGAGCGAATTACTAGGTTAAATAGTTGACCAATTTACTCAGGAATGTCAGACTAGCGGCCATTCACAGATACCCGCCGATAACCGACGGACGCTTACGAGGTTGTATGCTATGAGACTGACATCCAAAGGACGTTATGCCGTTACCGCTATGCTGGACGTTGCCCTGCACTCGCACGAGGGGCCGGTGCCGCTGGCTGACATTTCTGAGCGTCAGGGCATTTCGCTCTCCTATCTGGAGCAGTTATTCTCGCGTTTGCGTAAGCACGGTCTGGTTGCCAGCGTTCGTGGTCCGGGCGGTGGTTATCTGTTAGGTAAAGATGCTGGCGCGATTGCCGTTGGTGCGGTAATCACCGCCGTTGACGAATCCGTTGATGCCACCAAATGCCAGGGCAAAGAAGGTTGCCAGGGCGGGGAACGTTGCCTGACTCACGTCCTGTGGCGTGATCTGAGCGTACGTATCAGCGAATTCCTCAACAACATCACGCTGGCGGAACTGGTTAACAATCAGGAAATTCTGGATGTAGCTGACCGTCAAAATGCCATCGACAATCGCCGCTTCCAGACTCACCGCGTGCAGGAAACCATCAACGTTAACTTGCGTGCCTGATCCGCTCTCTTTCGGCCTTTGCTGCTAATACAGCAGGGGCCGAATCGTGCTATAAAGACGTATGATTTTTTATACGGAGCTTTAGCGCAATGAAATTACCGATCTACCTGGATTACGCAGCCACAACGCCTGCGGATCCGCGTGTTGCCACCAGAATGATGCAGTTTCTCACCCTGGATGGCACGTTCGGTAACCCCGCTTCCCGTTCTCACCGTTTTGGCTGGCAGGCTGAAGAAGCCGTTGATGTGGCACGCAATCAGGTTGCGGAGCTGCTCAATGCCGACCCGCGTGAAATCGTTTTTACTTCCGGTGCTACTGAGGCCGATAACCTCGCCATCAAAGGTGCGGCGCAGTTCCATCAGGCGCGCGGCAAACACGTTATTACCAGCCAGACTGAACACAAAGCGGTGCTCGATAGCTGCCAGCAGCTGGAGCGCGAAGGCTTTGACGTCACGTACCTGCAACCCGGCCATGACGGCATCGTCACACCTGACATGCTGGCGGCAGCATTACGTGAAGACACGGTGTTGGTCTCATTGATGCACGTGAATAACGAAACCGGGGTGATTCAGGATATCGGCGCGCTCGGTGCCTTGTGCCGCGATCGCGACATTCTGTTCCATGTCGATGCGACGCAAAGCGTGGGTAAACTGCCGATTGACCTCAGTGTTCTGCCGGTGGATTTGATGTCTTTCTCGGCACACAAAATCTATGGCCCGAAAGGCATCGGTGCGCTCTGGGTACGACGCAAACCGCGTTTGCAGATTGATGCGCAGATGCATGGCGGTGGTCACGAGCGTGGCATGCGCTCTGGTACCTTGCCGGTACACCAGATTGTTGGCATGGGCGAAGCTTATCGCATTGCGCGTGAAGAGATGAGCAGCGAAGTTGCGCGTCTTGCCGCTCTGCGTCAGCGCCTGTGGCAGGGCATCAACGCCTTGAGCGATGTCACGCTGAATGGCTCGCTGGAGCAGGGTGCCCCAAATATTCTCAATATCAGTTTTGCCCACGTTGAAGGTGAATCGTTGATTATGGCGCTGAAAGATCTGGCGCTCTCTTCCGGTTCCGCCTGTACCTCGGCCAGTCTCGAACCCTCTTACGTGCTGCGCGCGATGGGTGTTGACCAGGAGCTGGCACACAGCTCGCTGCGCTTTTCACTCGGACGCTTTACCACCGCAGAGGAAATTGATTACGCCATTGAGCTGGTCAACAAAGCGGTAACCCGTCTACGGGCGTTGATGCCTGCGGCCAATTCTCGCTAATTATTGTTTAACAGCATCATTCCGCCGGTCTGGCGGAAGGTGATAACTCACGCATACGGAGCCACGCGATGACAACACAACCGATGACGATTACGCTCAGCACCCAGGCCGCCGATGCGCGCTGGGGTGAAAAAGCGTTGCTGAGCAGCAATGACAGTGGCATGACTCTTCATCTCACCGGCGCAGATGCGCTGCTGAGTATTCAGCGCGCGGCGCGCAAACTCGATGGTCAGGGCATTCGCCATGTCGCCTTAAGCGGCGAAGGCTGGGATCTGGAGAAGTGCTGGGCTTTCTGGCAGGGTTACCGTGGCCCGAAAGGATCGCGCCAGGTGGATTGGCCGACCCTGAGTGAACAGGAGCAGCGCGAATTTGATCGTCGCCTGAAGATCGTTGACTGGGTGCGCAATACCATCAACCTGCCTGCTGAGGATCTTAGCCCGGAACAACTGGCGCACAGCGCGATTGATCTGATTTCCGATGTCGGCGGCAATGCGGTGAGTTATCGCATTACCAAGGGTGAGGATCTGCGCGAGCAAGGTTATCTCGGCATTCATACCGTAGGCCGTGGATCCACCCGTGCACCGGTGCTGCTGGCGCTGGATTTTAATCCGGGCGGTGACGAGAAGACTCCGGTTTACGCTTGTCTGGTGGGCAAAGGCATCACCTTTGATACCGGTGGTTACAGCCTCAAGCAGAGCAGTTTTATGGACTCGATGAAGTCCGACATGGGCGGCGCTGCCACTCTGACTGGCGCGCTGGCGCTGGCAATTTCTCGCGGCCTGAACAAACGTGTGAAGCTTTACCTGTGCTGCGCCGACAACATGGTAAGCGGCAATGCGTTCCGCCTTGGCGATATCATTCGCTATCGCAACGGCAAAACCGTTGAAGTGATGAACACCGATGCGGAAGGGCGTCTGGTGCTGGCCGATGGCCTGATTGATGCCAGCGAGCAAAACCCGGAACTATTGATTGATGCAGCAACGCTGACCGGTGCAGCGAAAACCGCGCTCGGTAACGATTATCACGCGCTGTTCACCTTTGATGATGTGCTGGCGCAATCGCTGTTGGGTAGCGCGGCCAGTGAAAACGAAGCTTTCTGGCGTCTGCCGCTGGCGGAATTCCATCGCAGCCATCTGCCGTCGAACTTTGCCGATCTGAACAACATTGCCAGCCCGGCGCACTCCGCCGGTGCCAGCAGCGCGGCGGCGTTCCTGTCGCACTTCGTCAGCAAGTACCAACAGGGCTGGCTGCATATCGACTGCTCAGCGACCTATCGTAAAAGCGCGGTGGATCAGTGGTCAGCAGGCGCAACCGGCCTGGGTGTGCGCACCATCGCCAATATGTTGCTGAAATAATCTCGCTGACGGCAGGTATCACCCTGCCGTCTTTTTTGGAAAAACTAAACCATGAGTAACCGTCTTGAAGAGGTGCTGAAGCTGGCGGCCACTGAGCCTGCGCACCGTCCGGAATTTTTTCAGCTGTTGCTGGAAGCGGATGTCTGGGTGCCGGGCGAGAGTAGCGCGCAGCAGTTCGATGCCACCACACCAGTCGATCTTCAGCACTGGGAAAAAGAAGAAGGCGGCAGCGTCATCCCTTTTTTCACATCTGAACAGGCGATGAGCGAAGCCATCAAAGATGAACAGCCTTACCTGCGTCTGCCGGTACGCACCTTGTTTGAAATGACGCAGGGCGAAACACTGTTCCTTAACCCGAAGCTTCCTGCGGGGAAAGAGTTTTCACCAGGTGAAATTGCGCATTTGCTGGGTGAAGAGGGCAGTGCGCTCAGTCAGCAAACGCTGCTGGAAAGCGGCCAGGCATTGCTGCTCTCCGAAGTGGCCGAGCCACCGGCGCAGATGGTTGACTCGCTTACCCAGCTATTTGCCAAATATAAACAGGTACGTCGCGCGTATATTGCCAGTATTCGTGAGCAGGCTGACGATGTACCGAATCTGTTGATTGGCATCGAGGCAGATAGCGATATCGACGCGATCATTCAGGCGGCGGGTAGCGTGGCAACCGATACGCTCACCGACGATGCACCGATCGATCTCTGTGAAGTGGTAAGTGGCGAGCATGGCGTCAGCCATTTCTTTACCGCCCACATTACGCCATTTTACGAGCGCCGCTGGGGCAGCTTCCTGCGTGATTTTAAAGGCAGCCAGCGCATTATCTAAAAAACGCGGTCCGAGGACCGCGCTTTTTATCATTTCTCAATCGGTAAATCGTCGCGGCTACCCCATTCGCCCCAGGAGCCGTCGTACAGGGTGACATCGCGCACGCCGAGCGATGTCAGCGCCAGAATCACCACCACCGCCGTCACGCCGGAACCGCAACTGGTGATGATCGGTTGATCCAGCGTCACGCCTGCCCGATCAAATTCCGTGCGCAGTTCCGCTGCCGGTTTCAGTGCGCCATTCACCACCAGATTATTCCACGGCACATTGAGGCTGTTGGGGATATGCCCGCGCAGCAGGCCAGGGCGCGGCTCGTCCACTTCAGCGTTGAAGCGATTAGCGGCGCGGGCATCGATAATCTGTGCGCCGCCTTCATGGCTTATCAGCAACACATCGGTCAGGCGTTTCACCTGCGCGCTGTCATACTTCGCGTCAAATTCCCCTTCGGATAACATGACCGGACCCGTTTCCAGCGCGTAACCTGCCGCCTTCCAGCCAGCCAGCCCTCCCGCGAGGATCGACACGTTGACGCAGCCAAAGGCGCGTAACATCCACCAGGCACGCGGGGCGGAGAACAGATTGCCTTCGTCATACACCACCAAATGTTTATCCTGGTTGACGCCCAGTTCACGCATTGCTACGGCAAAGGCTTCGGCACGCGGCATCATGTGCGGGTAGGGGCTGGTGTGATCGGACAGAGCTTCGATATTGAAGAAGGGGGCATTGGGCAGGTGGCCCGCCAGATATTCCGCCTGGATATCACGCACCGCTTCCTGACCGGGTGGCAGCATGCGCGCATCCAGCACCTGTAAGGTTTCCTCGGTGTAATGTTCTTTTAACCAGTCAGCAGATACAAACAGGGGAGCTGTCATCGCAACCTCTTCTCATCAATCGGGAAAGACTCAGTGTCCGGGAATGTGGATGCTATCTCAAGGGTTAGTAAGGAGAAAGTTGAGGCCGGTCGTTTGGGTATGGCACATTTTTAATCTGTCTGCCCCGACTAAAATCAATTATTTTCAATAATTCCTACGATCGGCAATAGGCAACGCCCGATGATGTCCCTATAATCGCCCCGTTTTCTTACCGGGCCGGTTCCCGGTTTCTTCAGAATGGCTATGCCGCAAAAACAGAGGTCAACATGGCAATCGAACGTACTTTCTCAATCGTTAAACCAAACGCTGTCGCTAAGAACGTGATTGGTGCTATCTACAACCGTTTTGAAAGCGCGGGCTTCAAAATCGTTGGCGCAAAAATGCTGCACCTGACTAAAGAGCAGGCTGAAGGCTTCTACGCGGAGCACAAAGGCCGTCCGTTCTTCGACGGTCTGGTTGAATTCATGACCTCTGGTCCGGTTGTGGTTTCTGTGCTGGAAGGTGAAAACGCCGTTCAGCGTCACCGTGACCTGATGGGCGCAACTAACCCGGACAACGCTCTGGCTGGCACGCTGCGTGCTGACTACGCTGACAGCTTCACCGAGAACGCCACTCACGGTTCAGATTCTGCCGAATCTGCTGCACGTGAAATCGCCTACTTCTTCGCTGAAAACGAAGTCTGCCCGCGCACTCGCTAAGGCGGCATAAGGTTTACACCTTTTAATCAGGCGTAAATCTGTTCCCCTGGCATCATGCCGCAGATGTAGTACAATTATGCGCCCTTGTTGAGCTTGCTCAGCAAGGGCGCTGTTTTTTTCCTATTCTTAACCAGAGCCATAACGTGTAACAACGAGGCCAGAGAACATTATGTCCGAACAGATTGTGACGCCGTCGTCCGCTTCCCCCGTGGTTGTTTCCCCGAAAAACGAAAAAATTAACCTGCTGGATCTCAACCGTCAGCAGATGCGCGAATTCTTTGTCTCGCTGGGTGAGAAGCCGTTTCGCGCCGACCAGGTGATGAAGTGGATGTATCACTATTGCTGTGATGATTTTGAGCAGATGACTGACATCAACAAAGTGTTGCGTGGCAAGTTGATGCAGCTCACTGAGATTCGCGCCCCCGAAGTGGCGGAAGAGAAGCGCTCCAGCGATGGCACCATCAAATGGGCAATCCGCGTGGGCGACCAACTGGTGGAAACCGTGTATATCCCGGAAGATGACCGTGCCACGCTGTGCGTCTCTTCACAGGTCGGCTGTGCACTGGAGTGCAAATTCTGTTCGACGGCGCAGCAAGGTTTCAACCGTAACCTGCGCGTGTCAGAAATTATCGGCCAGGTTTGGCGTGCGGCGAAAATCATCGGTGCCGCAAAAGTCACCGGTCAGCGTCCCATCACCAACGTGGTGATGATGGGGATGGGCGAGCCGTTGCTGAACCTTAACAACGTGGTACCGGCGATGGAAATCATGCTGGATGACTTCGGTTTCGGCCTGTCAAAACGCCGCGTAACCCTGTCGACCTCGGGTGTGGTTCCGGCGCTCGACAAGCTGGGTGATATGATTGATGTCGCGCTGGCGATCTCGCTGCATGCACCAAACGATAAGCTGCGCGATGACATCGTGCCGATTAACAAGAAGTACAACATCGAAACTTTCCTCGCTGGGGTTAAGCGCTATCTGGCGAAATCCAATGCCAATCAGGGGCGCGTGACCATCGAATACGTATTGCTGGATCATGTGAATGACAGCACCGACGATGCGCATCAGCTGGCCGAGCTGCTCAAGGATACGCCTTGCAAAATCAACCTGATCCCGTGGAACCCCTTCCCCGGCGCGCCTTATGGTCGTAGCTCCAACAGCCGTGTTGATCGTTTTTCTAAGGTCTTGATGGAATACGGTTTCACCACCATCGTGCGTAAAACCCGAGGTGATGATATCGATGCCGCCTGTGGTCAGTTAGCGGGTGACGTGATCGACCGAACCAAACGTACCATGCGTAAAAAGATGGCGGGTGAAGCCATCTCTGTGAAGGCGCTCTGAAACTCCGCGTCTGGTGATATTCACCAGGCGCAACTCATGTCAGTCTCCTCCACCTGAATCACTCAGGGAGAACGGACAATGAGTAAGGGATTACCAGCAGTGGTGTTGGCAGGCTTTGTTGTAACCGGTTGTGTCAGTGAACCGGCGCGTCAGGGAGCCGCAGATATTCGCTTGCAGTTAGGATTGCACTACCTGGCTGTAAAGGATTTTCCGTCAGCGCAGCGTAATTTGCTGCGAGCACAACAAGCTGCGCCAACGGACTATCGCGTACCCCTGGCGCTTGCACGTCTGGCTCAGGCGCAGCAGAATATTGCGCAAACGCGCTGGTACTACCAGCGAGCGCAGCAGATGGATCCAACTAACGGCTACGTCGCTAACAATTACGGTGCGTTTCTTTGCGGTTTGAGGCAGTATGACGAATCGCATCAACAGTTTAAGTTAGCGGCTGATGCGCAGGAACCCGACGCTCGTCACGATGCATTATTATTTTCGGGCTATTGTTACCTGCAGGCTGAAGATTATACCGCCGCGCGACAGCAATTAACCCGCGCGCTGGATGAAGCGCCGGAGCAGGGGAATCAACTGCTGACGGAGGCGGAAAGGCAGTTTGATCAGCAGGCATGGGACAAGGTTTCATTGCTCTTAGAGGTTTACCACCAAAGGCTGCCTGCCCGTGCAGACAGTTTATGGTTACAGATACGTTTCGCCGCGCAACAGGGAAACGCTGCTGACGTTACACGTTATGGCGGCCGGTTGGCGCGAAGTTTTCCACAATCGATACAGTACCAGCGTTATTTAGCTAATGAATACTGAAGCCACTCAAGAGAAATCTGCAGTACATTCCACAGGTGAACGCCTGCGACTGGCCCGTGAGCAATTGGGACTGACCCAGCAAAACGTCGCGGAACGCCTGTGCCTGAAACTTTCCACCGTACGTGATATTGAAGAGGACAAATCGCCTGCTGATTTAGCCTCCACTTTCCTGCGCGGTTACATTCGATCCTATGCACGCCTGGTCCATGTGCCGGAAGACGATCTGCTGCCGATGATGGCGAAGCAGGCTCCGGTACGTGCTGCCAAAATCGAGCCGATGCAGAGCTTCTCTTTGGGTAAACGCCGTAAGAAGCGCGATGGCTGGCTGATGATCTTCACCTGGCTGGTGATTTTCGTCGTCGTCGGTTTGACCGGTGCCTGGTGGTGGCAAAACCATAAAGCCTCCCAGGATGAACTGGTCTCAATGGCTGACCAGAACGGCAGCAGCGGCGATAACAGCCAGTCTATCCCGCTGGGTGATAACAGCAGCAGCGATACCTCTGCCGATGCCGATACTAACGGTGCCGGTACGCCAGTGGATAATGGGGCCGGTGCACTGACTACCCCGGACACCGCGGGCACCACGCCAGCACAGGCCAGCAATGCGCCAGCGGCAACGCCTGCACCAACTACACAAAGCAATGACAATGCAGTGGTGTCTCCCAGCCAGGCACCGGTTGATACCACGCCGCCGCCTGCGACTTCTCCCGCGCCGGTCAACAGCGTGGCAGGTCAACTGCCCACCGGTGGTGCAGGCGTAAGCCAGGCACCGAGCGATCCGAACGCACTGGTAATGAATTTCAGCGCGGATTGCTGGCTGGAAGTGACCGACGCGAGCGGCAAAAAGCTGTTTAGCGGTCTGCAACGTAGCGGCGGCAAACTCAGTCTCGCGGGTCAGCCTCCGTATCGTCTGAAAATTGGCGCACCCGCCGCTGTTCAGGTGCAATATCAGAATCAGCCCGTTGATTTAAGTCGTTTTATCCGTAATAACCAGGTTGCTCGTCTGACTGTGGGTGCGCAATAACGCGCACCTCGCCTGCCGGGCAATTGTGGAGAGAGAATATGCATAACGAAGCACCCATTATCCGTCGCAAATCAAAGCGGATTTACGTCGGCAAGGTGCCAGTCGGCGATGGTGCGCCTATTGCCGTTCAGTCGATGACCAACACCCGCACCACGGATGTTGAAGCGACAGTCAATCAGATCAAGGCGCTGGAGCGCGTGGGCGTCGATATCGTCCGTGTCTCAGTGCCGACGATGGATGCGGCGGAAGCTTTCAAACTGATTAAGCAACAGGTTAATGTGCCGCTGGTGGCGGATATTCACTTTGACTATCGCATTGCACTGAAAGTCGCTGAATACGGTGTCGATTGTCTACGTATCAACCCTGGCAATATCGGTAACAACGAGCGTATCCGTCAGGTGGTTGATTGCGCACGGCACTACAATATTCCGATCCGTATCGGTGTGAACGCCGGGTCGCTGGAAAAAGATTTGCAGGAAAAGTACGGCGAACCAACGCCACAGGCACTGCTCGAATCGGCAATGCGTCATGTGGATCACCTCGATCGTCTCAACTTTGATCAATTCAAAGTTAGTGTCAAAGCTTCCGATGTCTTCCTCGCGGTGGAATCTTACCGCCTGCTGGCGAAAGCCATAGATCAACCGCTGCATCTCGGTATCACTGAAGCGGGTGGCGCGCGCGCAGGTGCGGTGAAATCCGCCATTGGTTTAGGGCTGCTACTGGCTGAAGGGATCGGCGATACGCTGCGTATTTCGCTGGCGGCCGATCCGGTGGAAGAGGTTAAGGTCGGTTACGACATCCTCAAATCACTGCGTATTCGCTCGCGCGGCATCAACTTTATTGCCTGCCCAACCTGTTCACGTCAGGAGTTTGACGTGATTGGCACGGTGAATGCGCTGGAAGAGCGCCTTGAAGACATCATCACACCAATGGACATCTCCATTATTGGTTGCGTGGTAAACGGTCCGGGTGAAGCGACGGTGTCGACACTGGGCGTGACCGGTGGCAACAAGAAAAGTGGTTTCTATGAAGATGGTGTACGCCAACGTGACCGTCTTGATAACAACGACATGATCGACCAGTTGGAGGCGCGCATTCGCGCCAAGGCATCGATGCTGGATGAAAGCCGTCGCATCAACGTGCAGCAGCTGGAAAAATAAGGGAAGGCGCGCGTAAGCGGTGCCAGTTTGTGATTGAACCTGTGCGGTTTCATCCTCATAAGGTATGATGCCGGACAGGTTTTTTGGTCTTAAGAGATTCTAACGTGGCGAAGAATATTCAAGCGATTCGCGGGATGAACGATTACCTGCCAGCAGACACAGCAATCTGGCAACGAATCGAAGGCACGCTCAAGCAGGTGCTGGCCAGCTATGGTTACAGTGAAATCCGCCTGCCGATCGTTGAGCAGACTCCGTTGTTCAGCCGCGCGATTGGTGAAGTCACCGACGTGGTTGAAAAAGAGATGTACACCTTTGAGGACCGCAATGGCGAAAGCCTGACGCTGCGTCCGGAAGGCACGGCGGGTTGTGTGCGTGCCGGTATCGAACACGGCTTGCTGTATAACCAGGAGCAGCGTCTGTGGTACATGGGGCCAATGTTCCGTTATGAGCGCCCACAGAAAGGCCGTTACCGTCAGTTCCACCAAATGGGTGCGGAAGTATTTGGTCTGCAAGGACCTGATGTTGATGCTGAGCTGATCATGATGACCGCGCGCTGGTGGAAAGCGCTGGGTATCGCCGACCATGTACAGCTGGAACTGAATTCTATCGGTTCACTTGACGCGCGAGCCAACTATCGTGATGCCCTGGTGGCCTTCCTCGAACAGCATAAAGAAGTGCTGGACGAAGATTGCAAACGCCGTATGTACACCAATCCGCTGCGGGTGCTCGACAGCAAGAACCCGGACATCCAGCAGCTATTGAATGATGCACCGACGCTGGGTGATTTCCTCGATGAAGACTCACGCGCGCATTTCAGCGGCTTGTGTGCGCTGCTGGACGATGCCGGTATCAAATACCGCATCAACCAACGCCTGGTGCGTGGCCTCGACTATTACAACCGTACTGTGTTTGAGTGGATGACCAGTGCGCTGGGTTCACAAGGCACGGTGTGCGGTGGTGGTCGCTATGATGGCCTGGTGGAACAGCTGGGCGGACGCCCGACGCCAGCCGTTGGTTTTGCCATGGGCATGGAGCGTTTGGTGTTGCTGGTTCAGGCAGTTAACCCAGAATTTGAACCGACGCGCATTGTTGATGTCTATGTTATCGCTTCGGGGCAGGGCGTGCAGTCCGCCGCGATGCAACTGGCGGAAAAACTGCGTGATGCTGACCCACAATTGAAGCTGATGACCAACTTCGGTGGTGGTAACTTCAAGAAGCAGTTTGCCCGTGCAGACAAGTGGGGCGCGCGCATTGCGCTGGTGCTGGGTGAAGATGAAGTGTCAACCGGTCAGGTGGTAATTAAAGACCTGCGTACCGGCGATCAGCAGACGCTGGCCCAGGGTGAAGCCGCCGCGACGTTGCGCACGCTGTTGCAGTAAGCGTGTATCGCAACAGCCATTTTTAGGAGAAAGATTGCGTGGAAGTTTACAGCAACGAAAACGAACAGGTTGATGCGCTGCGTCGCTTTTTGGCCAACAATGGCAAGGCACTGGCGGTAGGCGTTGTCATTGGTATCGCGGCATTAGGTGGATGGCGTTTTTGGGCCAGTCATGAGGCCGGAAACGACAAAGCAGCCTCTGCGCAGTATCAGCAGTTGACCAGCGCCATGCAGGCTGACAAGCCGCAAACGCTGGAAGCGGTTGCCAGTTTTGCCAGTGAAAACAACAACACCTACGGTGCGCTGGCGTCTCTGGATCTGGCGAAGCAGTACGTTGAGACCAATCAGCTGGACAAAGCCATTACTCTGTTACAGAGCGGGCTGAAAGATACTAAAGATGCCAACCTGCAGGCGGTAATTAACCTGCGTCTGGCACGCATTCAACTGCAACAAAATCAGGCCGATGCCGCACTTTCGACCCTCAACAATGTTAAGGGTGATGGCTGGACAGCTATCGTGGCGGACATTCGTGGCGAAGCACTGCTGAGTAAAGGCGACAAGCAAGGTGCGCGTGATGCCTGGAGTAAAGGTGCGGAGTCACAAGCGTCTCCGGCACTGAAGCAAATGTTGCAGATGAAGATGAATAACTTAAGTTAAGCCAGTCAAGAGAGCGCACATGGAATTACGTAAATACCTGCTGCCAGGGCTGATTTCAGTCACCCTGCTCAGCGGTTGCTCGCTGTTCAGCGGCGAAGAAGATGTAGTGAAAATGGCCCCGCTGCCGAAGGTAGAAAACCAGTTTACGCCGCAGACCGCGTGGAGCACTTCGGTTGGTGATGGTGTGGGTGATTTCTACTCCAATCTGCATCCGGCCTGGCAGGACGGCACTGTCTACGCAGCTGACCGCTTTGGCATTGTGAAAGCGCTCGATGCCAGCAACGGCAAAGAAAAATGGAAAGTGAATCTCTCTGAGAAGACCGGCTTCTTCTCGAAAAACATCTCCGCACTGCTGTCTGGTGGCGTTACCGCTAATGGCGATCACATCTTTATCGGTAGTGAACGCGGCCAGGTTTTTGCCCTGAATACCAGCGATGGCAGCATTGCCTGGCAGACCAAAGTCGCCGGTGAAGCATTATCGCGTCCGGTGGTCAGTGATGGTCTGGTGCTGATTCACACCAGCAACGGTCAGTTGCAGGGACTGGATCAGGCGACCGGTGCCATTAAGTGGAGCGTCAACCTTGATATGCCAGCGCTGTCGCTGCGTGGTGAATCCGCGCCAGCGGTTGCCTTTGGTGGTGCAATTGTCGGCGGCGACAACGGTCGTGTCAGCGCAGTGATCATGAATCAGGGGCAGCTGATTTGGCAGCAGCGTATTTCGCAGCCGAGCGGGGCGACCGAGATCGATCGTCTGAATGACGTTGATACCACGCCAGTGATTGTGAACGGTGTGGTTTACGCCCTGGCGTACAACGGCAACCTGACGGCACTGGACCTGCGTTCTGGCCAGATTGTCTGGAAACGCGAAATCGGTGGTGTGAAGGATCTGATTGTTGATGGTGGCCGTATTTACCTGGTTGATCAGAATGACCGTGTCGACGCACTCAACGCGGATGGCGGTGTGGCTATCTGGCGTCAGAGTGAGCTGCTGCATCGCAATCTGACTTCCCCGGTGCTGTTCGACGGCTACCTGGTAGTGGGTGACAGCGAAGGCTATGTGCATTGGATCAACACGCAGGATGGCCGCTTTGTGGCACAGCAGAAACTCGACAGCTCCGGCTTCCAGACTGAACCAGTGGTGGCAGGTGACAAGCTGCTGATCCAGTCGAAAGACGGCGAGGTTTACGCGATTTCCCGTTAAGGGTTCAGCTCTGCGGGAAGTGATTCTCGTCTGCTGCAACGGCTCCTGATTTATCAGGGGCCGTTTCGTTTTTAGTCAGGCATGGTATTCTTAGCGCCTTCAGCCTGAACCTTACGGCAAATGCCGTTATAATCACGCCATTCGGGCGATTAAATTTAAAAAACTGAGGCAAGTGTTATGGTACCTGTGGTCGCGCTGGTTGGGCGTCCCAATGTGGGAAAATCTACGCTGTTTAACCGCTTAACGCGCACCCGTGATGCGCTGGTGGCGGATTTTCCTGGACTGACTCGCGATCGCAAATATGGTCGCGCCGAAGTGGAAGGGCGCGAGTTTATTGTTATTGATACCGGTGGTATCGATGGCACCGAAGAAGGCGTCGAAAACCGCATGGCGGAGCAATCGCTACTGGCGATTGAAGAAGCTGATGTGGTGCTGTTCCTGGTGGATGCCCGTGCGGGTGTGATGCCAGCCGATCAGCAAATTGCCAATCATCTGCGTTCGCGTCAGAAAGCGACTTTTCTGGTGGCGAACAAAACTGACGGTCTCGATCCGGAAGCGGCGGTGTTGGATTTCTACGCGCTGGGTCTCGGTGAGATCCACGCCATCGCGGCTTCCCATGGCCGTGGCGTGACCTCGTTGCTGGAAACGGCGCTGCTGCCGTGGATGGACGAAGTGGCACCGCTGGAAGTGAGTGAAGAAGACGAAAACGAAGCCTACTGGGCAGCGTTAGCGGCAGAAGAGAACGGCGAGGAGCTGATCGATGAGGAAGAAGAGGATTTCGACCCGACCACGCTGCCGATCAAACTGGCTATCGTTGGCCGTCCTAACGTAGGTAAGTCAACGCTTACTAACCGCATCCTGGGTGAAGACCGTGTGGTGGTGTATGACATGCCAGGCACCACGCGTGACAGCATCTACATCCCGATGGAACGTGACGATCGTGAATATATTCTGATCGACACCGCGGGTGTGCGTAAACGCGGAAAAATCACCGACACCGTAGAGAAATTCTCGGTCATCAAAACGCTACAGGCGATTGAAGACGCCAACGTGGTGATGTTGGTGATTGATGCGCGTGCGGGCATTTCCGATCAGGATCTGTCTCTGCTGGGCTTTATCCTGAATAGTGGGCGCTCACTGGTCATCGTGGTCAATAAATGGGATGGCCTGTCGCAGGAAGTGAAAGATGAAGTGAAAGAGACGCTGGATTTCCGTCTTGGCTTTATCGATTTCGCGCGCGTGCATTTTATCTCGGCACTGCACGGTAGCGGTGTGGGCAACCTGTTTGAGTCGGTGACGGAAGCTTACGATTGTTCCACCAAGCGTGTGAACACCTCGATGCTGACGCGCATCATGAATATGGCTGCTGATGACCATCAGCCACCGCTGGTGCGTGGTCGTCGCGTGAAGCTCAAATATGCGCATGCCGGTGGCTATAACCCGCCGATTGTGGTGATTCACGGCAACCAGGTAAAGGATCTGCCGGATTCCTACAAACGCTATCTGATGAACTACTTCCGCCGTTCGCTGAATGTGATGGGTACGCCGATTCGTATCCAGTTCAAAGAGGGTGATAACCCGTTTGCGGGCAAACGTAACCTGCTGACGCCAACGCAACAACGTAAACGTAAGCGTCTGATGGCGCACCTGAAAAAGAACAAGAAATAAGATGATGAGGGCCAGATTGGCCCTCATTTTTTTTATCTGTCTGGAGAACGATATGAGCGCCAATTGTCCCAATTGTCAGCAATTACTCACTCACAGCGAGGCGGGATTCGACTGTCGCCACTGTGGCAGCCATTTTGATCAGATCGCCATCTGCCCGAATTGCCATCAACCATTGCAGGTGCTGAAAGCCTGTGGCGCGGTGGATTATTTTTGCCAGCACGGCGATGGGTTGATTTCGAAAAAACGTGTGGCGTTTATTCCAGACGTTACCGACCCATCAGAATCGTAGCGGCGCGATTTATCGCACAGTTCCGCGCTCGATGTAAGAAAAACCCGCGCGATAAATCGCGCCGCTAAGGAAATATGCCATTTCAGCTTCTTAAATTTTAATAAGTTACGACTGGATTTGTAGCAAAAATGCTATTGCTCAGTAACTCCTGCGTTATGGATGTTCACTTTTTAATGTACCAGGTGGTACAATCCTGCCGCCTTGTGGCGAGTCTCAATAGCGCTTCGCTGTGTCCTTCCTCACAAGACTGCATCTCGGGCGTCGCACCCGTACCAATAGTTCTAAAATAAAGACGTAAACGAAACGATTCCTGCCACAGGCAGGGCAGGGGATCTGTGACCGGACAACACCCAGTATTCGGCACCTGCGCTTTATTTTTTCAGGAGAGTTTGTGTTATGGCAGAAAATTCCGCTCGCCCCTGTAAAGGGTTGAGCATCTGGTCTGTATTGTTAGGACTGGTCCTGTTGGCCGTTGGCCTGTTCTTCGCCATCGGTGGTGGCAAGCTGGTCTCCCTTGGCGGCAGCTGGTACTTCCTCATCAGCGGTATTGTGATACTGCTGTCGGCGATTCAATTCTTCCGTCGTAAATCCTCGGCGGTCACGCTGTTTATCCTGGTATTTGTCGGCACCCTGATTTGGGCGCTGGTGGATGCAGGCTGGGTATTCTGGCCGCTGGTATCCCGTCTGATGGTTCCGGCAGGCTTGATGCTGCTGGCCTTCGTGACCTGGCCTGCTCTGCGTAAAGCTGAAGGCAAAACCTCTCTGGCAAAAGTGTCTTACGTACTTTCTGCGGTGATTGCCGTGGGTATGGTGGCGACTTTTGTGCAGATGTTCCAGCCGCACCCGACGGTGGCGTTTGAAGGCAAAGAGCTGCCGCTGATTCCGGTGGATAAAGCGAAACAGCAGAAAGATTGGGACAACTACGGCAACACCCCGGGGGGTAACCGCTTTGTGGCGCTGGACCAGATCACCCGTGACAACGTGAAAGACCTGCAAGTGGCCTGGACGTTCCACACCGGTGACACCCCGATCAGCCCGACCGGCAACGGTGCGGAAGATCAGGAAACCCCGTTGCAGGTTGGCAACACCCTGTACCTGTGTACGCCGCATAACAACGTGATCGCTGTTGCGGCCGATACCGGTAAGCAGATCTGGAAACGTGAAATCAACGCCCAGTCTCAGGTGTGGAACCGCTGCCGTGGCCTGGCGTACTTTGACGCGACCAAACCGCTGACGCAACCGACTCAACCTGGCTCAACGCCGGTGACTCCGGTGACTCTGGCGGCGGGTGATACCTGTCAGCGTCGTATCCTGATGAACACCATCGATGCGCGTCTGATTGCTATCAACGCTGA
This sequence comes from Pantoea sp. X-Soil-TKNS-1211, assembly GCF_059730495.1. Classification (NCBI taxonomy): domain Bacteria; kingdom Pseudomonadati; phylum Pseudomonadota; class Gammaproteobacteria; order Enterobacterales; family Erwiniaceae; genus Pantoea; species Pantoea sp. X-Soil-TKNS-1211. Next base: position 3,286,995 of record NZ_AP035953.1, on the reverse strand, counting down.
CAACGGTGAGTTCTGTGAAGACTTCGGTAATCACGGCGTGGTGGATCTGAAAGCGGGCCTCGGCAACGCACCAGACCCACAATATCAGCTGACTTCCGCTCCTGCATTGGCAGGGACTACCGTGGTGGTTGGCGGTCGTGTTGCGGATAACGTGCAGACTGACATGCCGGGCGGTGTATTGCGTGGCTTCGACGTCATCACTGGCCAGATGCGCTGGGCGTTTGACCCAGGCAACGTGGACCCGAATGCCGTGCTGATGCCGGGCAAAGACTACACCCGTAGTACCCCGAACTCCTGGGCACCGATGTCCTACGATCCGGCCATGAACACCGTGTTCCTGCCGATGGGTAGCTCGTCTGTTGACCTGTATGGTGCCGATCGTACCAAACTGGATCACAAATACGGTGCATCAATTCTGGCGCTGGATGCCACTACCGGTAAAGAGAAGTGGGTTTACCAGACCGTCCATAACGATCTGTGGGACTTCGATCTGCCGATGCAGCCGAGCCTGGTTGACTTCCCGATGAAGGATGGCACCACCAAGCCTGCGGTCGTGATCGGTGCGAAAACCGGTATGATCTGGGTGCTGGACCGCCTGACCGGCAAGCCTTTGACCAAAGTTGAAGAACTGCCGATGCCGCAGGGCCATATCCCGAACGAGCAATACACCAAAACTCAGCCGCACTCGGTAGAAATGCCAAACATCGGTAACCAGACCCTGAAAGAGTCTGATATGTGGGGTGCTACGCCGTTCGACCAACTGATGTGTCGTATCAGCTTCAAATCCATGCGTTACAACGGTCTGTTCACCGTACCGGACACCGATGTCTCCCTCAGCTTCCCAGGTTCACTGGGTGGCATGAACTGGGGCAGCATCTCGTTTGACCCGAACAACCAGTACATGTTCGTCAACGATATGCGTCTCGGCCTGTGGGTGCAGATGGTTCCGCAGGATACCAGCAAAGCGGCTACCAGCAATGGTGGCGAGGCGGTGAACACCGGTATGGGTGCGGTTCCGCTGAAAGGCACGCCGTATGCAGTCAACAAAAACCGCTTTATGTCTCCGCTGGGTATCCCGTGCCAGGCTCCGCCGTTTGGGACCATGTCGGCGATTGATATGAAGACCCGTAAAATCGTCTGGCAGGTGCCGGTAGGTACGGTGCAGGATACCGGTCCGTTTGGTATTAAAATGCACGCACAGATGCCTATCGGTATGCCGACGCTGGGTGGCTCACTGGCAACCCAGGGTGGCCTGGTGTTCTTCGCCGGTACTCAGGATTACTACCTGCGTGCGTTTGACAGCTCAACCGGTAAAGAAGTGTGGAAAGCCCGTCTGCCAGTCGGTAGCCAGGGTGGCCCGATCAGCTACGTGTCTCCGAAAACTGGCAAACAGTACATCCTGATCTCCGCAGGCGGTGCTCGTCAGTCTCCGGACCGTGGTGATTACGTGATCGCCTACGCGCTGCCGTAACCGTCACTGCTTCGGCCAGTGCCTGCTGGCCGGGTAAACGAAAAAAGGACCGACATCGCCGGTCCTTTTTTTATGCCTGCTCACCATCACGCCACAGGGCTTCCAACTCGGGAGGTGCTACCTGTTCCGGAATCAATATCACAATCGTTCCGGCCTGTTGATGGGTGGCATAGCTGATTTGCAGGCGGAAATAGCGTTGATCGCCGCGACCGATATTGGCGGCCTGATCTTCCGGTTCACCCAGCGGCATCGCCTGCTCAAGCACGGAACATACCCGCTGTTTTTGTGGTTCAGGCAACTGTGCCAGTGCAAAACGTCGCTCGCCACGCAAACGCGGGATAAATGCCAGCCCGCCCTCACGTGCCAGCTCAATAATCGCATCATCGGTTAGCGGGGGAATGTTCACGTCACACCTACTTCCTGCCATGCAGATTGAATCGCATCCGCCACCGAGCGATTAAAACGCTTGTTGGCATGTTGAATGGTAAAGCCAGCAAAAGTGCTGAAATTAGCATCCTGTGGCAGGCTGCTATCGCAAAGCGTGTCGTACCATGCCTGACCCGCCAGTTCCCAGGCAAAGCCGCCCAGCGCCTTCGCAGCGAGGTAAAACGCCCGGTTAGGAATGCCGGAGTTAAGGTGTACGCCGCCGTTGTCATCACGGGTTTCGATGTAATGCGCCATATCGGCGGGTTGCGGATCTTTACCCAACATCGGATCGTCGTAGGCGGTGCCGGGAGCCGACATGGAACGCAGGCCACGTCCGTTGATTCCTTTTGCCAGCAACCCTTCACCAATGATCCAGTCAGCCTGATCGGCGGTTTGTTGCCGGTTAAATTGTTTCACCAGTGAGCCAAACACATCCGACATCGACTCATTCAGTGCCCCCGATTGTGAGAAGTAAACTAACCCGGCTTCGCTCTCGGTTACACCGTGGGTCAGCTCATGTGCCACCACGTCGATGGCGATGGTAAAGCGATTAAAGATCTCACCGTCGCCGTCACCAAACACCATTTGCTGGCCGTTCCAGAAGGCGTTCTGGTACTCCTTACCATAATGCACAGTGCCATCCAGCTTCAGCCCCTGGTTATCCAGCGAGTTGCGTTGATAGATTTTCCAGTAGAAATCGTAAGTGATGCCGAGGTAGTCCCAGGCTTCTTCAGCGGCCACATCACCGTTGCCGGACTGGCCCTCCTGGCGAATCAGTGTGCCGGGCAGGGTTTGCGTATGTTCGGCATCGTAAATGGCGCGCACCACCTGACCCGGGGTTACGGCGCTGTTGGGAGACGCGGTGCGCTTATGTTCCGCCATCAGATGCTGAACGTGGGTCAGAGTGCGGCGCGCATAATCCTGCTGAGGAACGGAGCCATGCGCAATGATGTTGCGCAGGATGTAAGGAGGAATCACGCTGTAAGGCATACCAGACTCCCTGGCAGATGAATGTCCCAGAAAGTATAGCCAGGTCTTCGCGGCGCGATTAGGTACGGGGTTTACGTCCGGTTGTATTTTGCGGGGTGAGGGCGGTCACTTCACTTTCCACCCAACCATCATCCAGCCGGGTGCGCAGCAGGTCGCCTTTGCTCACTTGCTGCATTTTTTTCACCACATGGCCCTGGGTATCGGTGGTGACGCTAAAACCGCGCGCCAGCGTTGCCAACGGGCTGACCCCTTCCAGCTGTGCCGCCAGAGCGCCAAAGTGCTGGCGCTGCTGATTCAGTTGGTTTTGCATGCCCTGTTGCAGTCGGTATTGCCAGTGCTGCAGCTGTTGCTGTGCCCGCAGAATACGTGGCTGTGGCTGCTGTCCGTTCAGGCGTTGTTGCAGGCGATCCTGCTGTCGACGTGCGCTACGAAGACGCTGATCCATTGCATCGTTCAATTTCTGTTTCAGTTGCAGCAGCGCGGTATGCTGACGCGCCAGCCGCAACTGTGGGTGTTGCTGTTGCAAACGGTGCAGAATACGCGTGTAGCGCCGTTGCTGCTGTGCCAGATAGTAATCCATCGCCATTTCCAGCCGCTGCTGCTGGGATTGCAGACGGCGCAGCAGCTCCAACTGATTACGGCTCACCAGTTCGGCAGCCGCTGACGGTGTCGGCGCGCGCAGGTCGGCAACAAAATCGGCGATGGTGACATCAGTTTCATGCCCGACGGCGCTGACAATCGGCAGGCGGCTGGCAAAAATGGCGCGTGCCACCCGTTCGTCGTTAAAGCTCCACAAATCTTCCAGCGAACCGCCACCGCGTCCGACAATTAGCACATCACATTCATCTCGCAGGTTCGCCAGTTCGATGGCGCGCACAATCGCGGCTGGCGCATCCACTCCCTGTACCGCCGTAGGATAAATCACGACCGGCAGGGAAGGATTGCGACGATGCAGCACGCGCAACACATCGTGCAACGCTGCGCCGGTTGCTGAGGTGATCACCCCAACCTGACGCGCCGGGTCTGGCAATGGTTGTTTAAATTGCTGATCAAACAAGCCTTCTGCCGCCAGCCGGGTTTTCAACTGCTCAAACTGCTGCTGCAACAAGCCTTCACCGGCCGGATGCATGCTTTCGATAATCAGCTGATAGTCGCCACGCGGTTCGTACAGCGTGATACTGGCGCGCACCAAAACCTGCTGACCATGCTGAGGACGGAAAGCCACCCGACGGTTGCTGTTGCGGAACATGGCACAGCGTACCTGCGCGCCATCATCCTTCAGGGTGAAGTACCAGTGACCGGATGCGGGTTGGGTAAAGTTGGAGATTTCGGCACTGAGCCACACCAGGCCCATTTCATTTTCCAGCAGTTGGCGCACCGTGGTATTCAGGCGGCTGACAGTAAAAATATTGGCGGTTGGCGGTAGCGACATGTGATGGAGATCAAATATCAAATCAGAGGGTTAATCAACCGATACTACATGGCTGGTACAGGGGATCAAGAGTTTTTCTGAAAAAACACTGGAGGCAACCGATTTCGGCCTGTATAATGCCGCGGCAATATTTTATCTGTTCTCATTCACCCCCAGGTTGAGATATTGCCATGCTACGAATCGCAAAAGAAGCACTCACATTTGACGACGTTCTGCTCGTTCCTGCTCATTCTACCGTTCTGCCAAACACGGCCGATCTCAGCACCCAACTGACGAAAAACATTCGTCTGAACATCCCAATGCTCTCAGCGGCTATGGATACCGTGACCGAAGCCGGTCTGGCGATCGCGCTGGCACAGGAAGGTGGTCTGGGCTTTATCCACAAAAACATGTCAATTGAGCGCCAGGCGGATGAAGTTCGCAAGGTGAAGAAACACGAAAGCGGCGTGGTGACCGAACCACAAACCGTCCTGCCGACTACCTCGCTGGCGGAAGTGAAAGAACTGACCGAGCGTAACGGCTTTGCCGGTTACCCGGTGGTTAACGCCGATAACGAACTGGTGGGCATCATCACCGGTCGTGATGTGCGTTTCGTGACCGATCTGAGCCAGCCAGTTTCTGCGGTGATGACCCCGAAAGAGCGTCTGGTCACGGTGAAAGAGGGTGAAGCCCGCGACGTCGTGTTGCAGAAAATGCACGAAAAACGTGTTGAGAAAGCGCTGGTGGTGGACGATAGTTTCCACCTGCTGGGCATGATCACCGTAAAAGATTTCCAGAAAGCCGAACGTAAACCCAACGCCTGTAAAGATGCGCAGGGCCGTCTGCGTGTAGGTGCTGCGGTCGGTGCGGGTGCGGGCAACGAAGAGCGTGTTGACGCGCTGGTTGCCGCTGGCGTTGACATTCTGCTGATCGACTCCTCACACGGTCACTCTGAAGGCGTACTGCAACGTATCCGTGAAACCCGTGCGAAATACCCGGACCTCGAGATCATTGGCGGCAATGTCGCCACGGGTGCAGGCGCTCTGGCGCTGGCGCAGGCCGGCGTGAGCGCGGTGAAAGTGGGTATCGGCCCTGGCTCCATCTGTACTACTCGTATCGTGACTGGCGTCGGTGTTCCGCAGATCACCGCCGTCTCTGACGCTGTTGAAGCGCTGGAAGGCACGGGCATTCCGGTGATCGCCGATGGCGGTATCCGCTTCTCTGGCGACATCGCGAAAGCCATCGCGGCTGGTGCGGCGGCGGTCATGGTCGGTTCCATGCTGGCCGGTACGGAAGAATCTCCGGGTGAAATCGAGCTGTATCAGGGCCGTTCATTCAAATCCTACCGTGGTATGGGTTCACTGGGTGCGATGTCTAAAGGTTCTTCAGACCGTTACTTCCAGACCGATAACGCGGCTGACAAACTGGTGCCGGAAGGTATCGAAGGTCGCGTGGCTTACAAAGGTCGCCTGAAAGAGATCGTGCATCAGCAGATGGGTGGCCTGCGCTCCTGTATGGGTCTGACCGGTTGCCCGACTATCGATGATTTGCGTACTAAGGCAGAATTTGTGCGCATCAGCGGCGCGGGCATTCAGGAGAGTCACGTACATGACGTGACCATCACCAAAGAGTCGCCGAACTACCGCATGGGTTCATAATCCCGTAAGATTTACCGCCCGGCTCTGGCCGGGCGCTTTTATTATTAAGTCCATCCCAATGGAAACGCCGCAATGACGACTGAAAATATTCATAAACATCGCATTTTGATCCTCGATTTTGGTTCTCAGTATACGCAACTGGTCGCGCGCCGCGTGCGTGAGCTGGGCGTCTACTGCGAACTCTGGGCGTGGGATGTCACCGAAGAGCAAATTCGTCAGTTCAACCCGAACGGCATCATTCTTTCTGGCGGCCCGGAAAGTACGACTGAGCTGGACAGCCCGCGTGCGCCGGAATATGTCTTCAACGCTGGCGTACCGGTGCTGGGCGTGTGCTATGGCATGCAGACCATGGCGATGCAGCTGGGTGGTAAAGTTGAAGGTTCTACGGAACGTGAGTTTGGTTACGCGCAGGTTGAAGTGATCACCCCAAGCGCGCTGATTCGTGACATCGAAGATGCCATCAGCGACGCCGGTAAACCGCTGCTGGACGTGTGGATGAGCCACGGCGACAAAGTGACTGCCATCCCGGCTGACTTTGTCACCGTCGCCAGCACCGAAACCTGTCCGTTTGCCATCATGGCGAACGAAGAGAAGCGTTTCTACGGCGTGCAGTTCCACCCGGAAGTGACCCACACTCGTCAGGGGCTGCGTATGCTGGAGCGTTTTATCCGCGATATCTGCGGCTGTGAAGCGCTGTGGACCCCGGCAAAAATTATCGAAGATGCGGTTGAGCGGATTCGCGAGCAGGTAGGCAGCGACAAAGTTATCCTTGGCCTGTCTGGCGGTGTAGATTCTTCAGTCACCGCGATGCTGCTGCACCGCGCGATTGGCGACCGTCTGACCTGTGTATTCGTCGACAACGGCCTGCTGCGTCTGAACGAAGCCGATCAGGTGCTGGAGATGTTCGGTGACCACTTCGGCCTGAACATTGTCCACGTGGCGGCGGAAGCTCGCTTCCTTGACGCGCTGGCGGGTGAAAACGATCCGGAAGCCAAACGTAAAATCATCGGTCGCGTGTTTGTTGAAGTCTTCGACGAAGAAGCGGGCAAGCTGACCGACGTGAAATGGCTGGCACAGGGCACCATCTATCCGGACGTGATCGAATCTGCGGCCTCTGCCACCGGCAAAGCGCACGTGATCAAGTCGCACCACAACGTGGGCGGCCTGCCGAAAGAGATGAAACTGGGTCTGGTTGAGCCGCTGAAAGAGCTGTTCAAAGATGAAGTGCGCAAAATCGGTCTGGAACTGGGCTTGCCATACGCCATGTTGTACCGTCATCCGTTCCCGGGGCCGGGCCTTGGTGTACGCGTGCTGGGCGAAGTGAAGAAAGAGTATTGCGACCTGCTGCGTCGTGCCGATGCCATCTTCATCGAAGAACTGCACAAAGCTGACCTGTATAACAAAGTCAGTCAGGCGTTCACCGTATTCCTGCCGGTCCGTTCGGTAGGCGTGATGGGCGATGGCCGTAAATACGATTGGGTGGTGTCGCTGCGTGCTGTCGAAACCATCGATTTTATGACCGCACATTGGGCGCACCTGCCATATGACTTCCTTGGCCGCGTCTCCAACCGCATCATCAACGAAGTGAACGGTATTTCACGCGTGGTTTACGATATTTCGGGTAAACCACCGGCTACCATTGAGTGGGAGTGATTCCTGCTTTAGTGGCATAATCATCCTAAGCCCGCATTCTTGCGGGCTTTTTTTCTTTCAATTCAGGCTTTTTAAAGCCTCAGTATTAAATCCTGCCAATTGATCAAACTGTCCCAAACGGATTTTTTGTAGCCATTGCGCGTCCTGTAGTAACGGACGACCTACCATCATCAAATCAAATTCACCCCGTTCCAGCCTTTCCAATAGCGGATCGAGCGATGCGGCTGCAAACTGTTTTCCTGCCAGTGAAGAAAATACGTCGCCACTTAGCCCGGCAGCACCGACGGCAATGCTGGTTACGCCGGTGAGTTTTTTTACCCAGCCAGCCATATTCCGTGTGCTATCAACTTCAGGAAATGCAGCATCCCAGTAATGACGCTGTGAACAGTCAAAGACATCCACACCAGCATCGACCAATGCAGCGAGCCACTTACCTAAAATATCGGGTGTTTCAGCGATACGGGAATCAAAAGCCTGCGCTTTCCACTGCGAGAAGCGGAACAGCACGGGAAAATCGGTGCTAACTCGCAGGCGGATGGCTTTCAGTACCTCGATCGCAAAACGTGAACGTGCCAGCAGCGACTCTCCACCCCAGCGATCGTTGCGCAGGTTGAGGTGTTCGAAGAAAAATTGGTTGATCAGGTAGCTGTGGCCGCCATGTATTTCTATTCCATCAAATCCTAGCTGTTCAGCATCTACAGCAGCCTGTGCGAAAGCGTCAATGGTGTCGGCAATCGCAGCATCGTTCATTGGCGATCCAATGCGGTCGCCCGTGATCGATAAACCGGAAGGACCTTCGACGCTGGCGGCAGCCTGCCAGTCGCGATGAAAAATAGAACGCTTGGTTCCAACATGCCAAAGCTGCGGCATGATCTTGCCACCTACGGCATGTACCTCATCGACAACTTTCTTCCAGCCAGCCAATGCCGCAGTACCGTGGAATAGCGGGACATCAGGTTCATTGACAGATGCCGGGCGATTAATTCCGGTGGCCTCAGTAATAATCAACCCTACACCTGCGGCTGCCCGACGCTGATAATAAGCAGCAACCTCCCTGGTCGGTATGCCTCCCGGAGAAAAGGAACGCGTCATGGGGGCCATCACTACACGGTTAGGTAGAAGTAAATTTTTTAACTTGTAAGGGGAAAACAACATTTTTAAAGGATGCATGATTCTCTCCGGTGAGCAATAAAAGCAATTTTGTTGCTTTTATAAATCTATGCTCGCATAAAAGCAACTTATTTGCTTTTATGTTCGCCTGATCAAGAAATGCGTGATGACGAGAAGCATGATGAGTGAGAAAGAGATAAATACCCGATCGGCACCACGTCCTGGTGGACGCGCGGCGCGCATTCAGGCTGCGGTTTACGCTGCGGTCGCACGTTTGCAGAATGATCAGGGGGCTGAGAATTTGAGTGTTCATGCCATCGCGCAGGAGGCGGCGGTCAATCCAACGACAATTTATCGGCGTTGGGGATCTCTGGGGCAGTTGATCTCCGATATCGCGTTACAGAAACTGTTGCCGGATTCTGAACCCGAAGATACCGGTAGTATGTCTGGGGATTTCAGTCACTGGCTGGAAGAGTATGTTGATGAGCTGGCAACCGCAACCGGACGCCAGCTACTACGTGACATTGCTGGCGCGGAAAGTGACGAAAATCGTTTACGCTGCCAACAGCGTCATCATGATCAAATCAACGCTATTCGTCTTCGGGCGTTACAGCGTGGCGAAATACCTCCTGAAACGGAGCAGGTGATGGATGAAGTGATTGCCCCGATTATTTATCGTATTTTATTCGCCGATACCTTGCCCGACTTCGCCTGGGCATCGGCGCTACTGATAAAAATGCTTGATAAACAATGAGTAAAACTTAACCCGGCCCATCACTGCCCGCCGCCAGCAGCGGCACCACCACATCGCTAATCGGGGTCGCAATGCCGTGGATACGGCCATAACGCTGCACCACGCCGTTGCGGATATCCCACTCCAGCGGGCGGTCTGCCTGACGATCCGCCAGGATCGAGGTGCCTAAATCCGCAGGCGCACGATGGAAGCCATCAACAATTTCCTGTGGCACTACATCGCTCAGGTTAGCGCCTTCGGCGCGTGCCACCGTCAGGCATTCGCGCAGATAGGCCAGCGCCAGTCCGGTAATATCAGGGCGAGAGAACATGCCTGCACGACGATTTGCCAGCACCATCAACCCGGCAACTGCGTTTTGTAGCAGCTTACGCCAGGCAATCGTTTTAAAATCGTCTGACACATCCACCAGGCAACGTGTATCGCGTAACGCAGCCACCACCAGAGGGGTTTGCGGCGTATCCGGCAGGGTCAGGCGCGGTTTAGCGCGCAGCCACACGGAGGCGTCTGGTTCACGTTGCGCAGGGAACCACACCACCGAGGGGATAACCGTGGCACCTGAGACCAGAGGGTTGAGCTGCGCTTGCTGTTCAACACCGTTTTGTAGCGCGCAGACCACCGTCTGTTTATCGCACAACGCGGCCAGCCAGGGGGCGGTGGCTGCAATCTGGGTGGTTTTGACCGCAACAAAAACCATATCGAAAGGGGCTGATATTTCCGCCGGATTGGTCAGCACTGGCCCTGGCACGGTAATCTTGCCCTCGTCGTAGCGCAATACCAACTGCGTATGTGCCGTGCGGCCACAAATCGTCGGTGTGCGGCCCACTTCATGCAACGCAGCCGCAATGGTGGTGCCGATAGCGCCAGGGCCAATCAGCGCAACAGTGGGATTTTCGTTTTTCATCGTCACTCTCTTTCCGCAAGAATGCGTAGCGGCGCGATTTATCGCGCTATTCAAACCTGCGCGATAAATCGCGCCGCTACGGAATGTGCCACAATTTTTCCAGTAAATGATGACAGAATAACGTAGCAGACTTTTAACCCTCAAGCGTCAACTTCACCCTGCCAATCAGCAGAATTATCCGCAAAAGCGGTTGCTATTTGCCCCACGGTAGGCGAGTGCGAAACGTTAAGATAACGACAATGTGCTTCTGTTCCCCTGTCGTGGTTCAGAACAAAACAATGGCGAATCGCGTTAGCAAGGTGTGAGGAGAGGGATGTGAACAGTTCAGTGATTGATTTTTTATCCAGTTATAATAATGGAATCAATGAGATAAAGTTAAAAGATCTCCTCACCCTGAAAAATATCTGTTCCGCCGATCAGCAAATATCCACGCTTTTCCCGCCAGTAGAAATTGGCAGCATCACCTTGGTTGATCAGATCGTCCTGCTCAGCCTGTTAAAAATCGCGCCGCCGCAAACCATCCTTGAAGTTGGCACCTATCTGGGGTACTCCACGACGCTGTTGGCATTGAACAGCGATGCTAAAATTTACTCTCTCGATTTACCGAATGATGCCTGTGTAGAAACCCAGTTTGATAACGAGAAAATTCTCACCGACGGTAATGTGAATGATGATTTCCTGCGCCATACGCAATCCATTGAAGGTGTGGTGTATCTGGAGAACTTAAGCCATGAACAACGCGGGCGCGTTAACCTGATTAAAAAGGATTCGACTCAGGTTAATTTTCTCCAGGCATTCGGTGAACTGGATTATGTTTTTGTCGATGGTGGTCATGCTTACGATATTATTCAAAGCGACACTGAAAACGCTTTGCAGGCGGTACGTCAGGGCATCGTGATTTGGCATGATTATGCATCAGGTATTCACAGTGACGTCACCCAATATCTGAATTCCCGCAATGACCTGAAAATATTCCATGTGAAGAATTCGTTGTGTGCCTTTGCTTTTGTCGGTTTCTAAACTGGAGGCAAAATGCGCATCATCGATATCATTGATAAAGGCACATTAAGAACGTTGTCAGCGACCAATAACAAGATTGCCTCGCTGCATTTCTTGCTGCGTCTGGGGATTGAGCTATTTCTCATCTTTTTATTATTTAAAGTGCAACATCAAATGGTGTTGTTGATATTAACTATCCTGCTGCTTGGTTTTGTGCACAGTTTTTGGGGTTATGCTGGTTACGCGCATGAGTTATTTCATAAGCGTGTTTTCTCTTCCAAATGGGTAAATCCGCTACTTTTCCGCTTTTCTGCTGCGGTGACATTTAATAATCGGGCATTTTTTGAAGCCAGCCATATGCGTCATCACAGTAAAACCTTCGATGATGACGATGACGAGGGGCATAGTTTTCAGAACTGGAGTGTCGCGAATATTATCCGTTACGCGCTGTTTGATTATACTTTTATGTGGCGCAAGGTCAGCTATACGGTCAAAAATGCCTGCGGGATCATTCCCGCCTCATTTTCTGCCATTAAGGTCAATATCCAGCGAGCAGCGATTGAAATTTTAGTGATTAATGCTCTGATTTATCTCAGTATCTATCTCGTAACGCGCAGCCTCTGGGTGGTGCTGGCTTATTTTGTTGCCCAGTTTTCCTGCCAGTTACCGAATCGTATGTTGGCACAGGCGCAGCATCTGGGGCTGGAAGATCAAAAAGAGATTGGGCCATTAGGCCATTCCCGTACCATCAGATTACCGGTATGGCTGGCATTCCTCTATGCCAACATGAATTACCATTGTGAACATCACATCATGCCCGCCATTCCCTACTATCATCTGCCTGAATTGAATCAGCGATTAAAGGCTGCCGGCGTGGCGTTTGAAGAGGTCGGTGTGGGTTATCTCTTCACCACCTTCTGGGATGAAGTTGGACGCAAACAGCAAAAATCGCAGGATGTAGCCAGCTTATCTGGAGAGTGACATGAATATTGAAGAACTCATTGATGCGGAAAAAACATATTTCGCACCGATGATGGCCAGAGCAGAGAAAGCCACTGCGGAACAGCGTGCGTTGTGGCAACAGGAGACGGTGCGTGAGCGACAGGAACGCATCTCACTGGAGGTTTTTGACTCGGTTAATGGTCAGGTTAAATATGGGCCGTTTACAGGCCTGCATTTAAATCGTGAGACCTGGTGGGGTAAGCTCGATTTAGGTTCACAGTGCCTCGGGCTATATGAGAAAGAGTTGCTCGATTTTATTGAAACCTTGCCTGACGATCGGTTTTCTCATTTTATCGATATCGGCGCGGCGGATGGTTATTACGCCATTGGCATGCTGGTGTCGAAAAAAATCAACAATTGCATTTGTTTTGAGCAGTCGGAAAAAGGGCAGCAAACCATTCTGACTAACTGGCAGCGTAATCAGGCACCGGGAAAACTGAAAATCCTCGGTGAGGCTAATGAGCAGAGCCTGTCATCGTTACGGCCAGAAGAGCTACAACGTTCGCTGGTGTTGATTGATATCGAAGGATTTGAATTTGAATTGTTGACCCGGGCTTTTTTAGCGAAATTACAAGCGTGCACCATTATTATTGAGGTGCATAACTGGGTTGAAGATTTCCTGGAAAAATATGCTCAGTTGCTGCGTAACGCGCATCACTTCTTTGAAATCGAAATGGTTGAGCGTATCGACCGTACAACCAGCCATCTGCCAGAATTAAGGGATATGACCGACGACAATCGTCTGTTATTTACCTCTGAACGTCGCCCCTGCATGATGCGCTTTTTGAAACTGACCCCGAAAGCCACATCACGTTAAGCAGGCCCGCGAGAGACAGGTTATGGTGAATGGCCTGTTTTCTCGCCGGATGTTGCCATGCTGACCATCAAAGCATTTTCTATTGGTGTTTTTATCATCGTGTTGTTGTCGCTGTTTGCCAGCCTGGCACAAGCCACGCATGGCGGTATGTTATCCAGCGAACGCGGTGGCTGGTGGTCGGCACGGCGTGATTCTGCCGGTATCGCACCCGATCCCCGCGTCTATGCCTCACAAGCTATTGTGCAGGTCTATGCGGCACCCACCTATGGCTGGAAAGGGGCCGTAGCGGTACATCCGTGGATCATCTTTAAACGCGCCGGTGAAACACGTTACAACCGCTATGAGGTGATAAGCTGGGGTAGCGACGACAAAGTGCGTCATAACGCCAATCTCCCGGATGGTTACTGGTATGGCGCAAGGCCGAGATTGTTGGTCGACCATCGTGGCGCAGCGGCGCAGGCGATGATTCCACAGATCGAAGCGGCGATTAAATCCTACCCCTGGCCGCAGACCTACCATGCCTGGCCTGGACCAAACAGTAATACCTTCCTCGCCCATATTGGTCGTGAAGTACCTGCGCTGGAGCTGGATTTACCCGCCAACGCGGTGGGTAAAGATTATCGTCCGTTGTGGCGTCCGATCGGATTGCCGCCATCAGGGCGGGGGATTCAGGTGTCGGTGCTGGGTGTGGCGGGAGTAACCCTCGGTGCCGAAGAGGGTTTTGAACTGAATGTTCTGGGTTTAAATTTGGGGCTGGATTTTACCCCACTGCGTCTGCGTTTGCCCTTTATTGGCGGCATTGGCGGCGACAACGTGCAGCAGGATAATCCGCCGGGTTAATTGCCCGGAAAAACTAAGCGTGTAACAAAAACAGGGTGGCGAGGCCGAGGAAAATAAAAAATCCACCGGTATCGGTGATGGCGGTAATCAGCACGCTGGAGCCGACAGCCGGATCGCGTTTCAGCTTAGTCATGATTAGCGGGATCAGCACTCCCATCAGCGCAGCCAGTAGCAGGTTCAGCACCATCGCCAGCATCATCACGCCACCCAGTGCCAGATTGTCGTACATCATCCAGGTGACAGCGCCCATGATGCCGCCCCAGAACACGCCGTTAAGCAGCGCGACGCCTAATTCGCGCAGGATCAGAAATGAAAAGTTGCCCGGCTCCACCTGATGCAGCGCCAACGCACGCACAATCATGGTGATGGTTTGATTGCCGGTGTTGCCGCCAATCCCGGCGACAATCGGCATCAGGGTCGCCAGCGCCACCAGTTGGGAAATGGTCGTTTCAAACAGGCCGATAACCCGAGAAGCCACGAATGCAGTGCAGAGGTTAATCGCCAGCCATGCCCAGCGTTTACTCACCGCTTTGCGTACCGGCGCGAACACATCCTCTTCCTGGCTGATTCCGCCCATTTTACGGATATTGCTCTCATTCTCTTCATTGACGAGGTCGATCACGTCTTCGACGATGACGCGGCCAATCAGCTTACCTTTTGCATCAGTGACGGCGGCGGAAATCAGGTTATAACGTTCAAATGCACCCGCGGCATCTTCGGCTTTATCGTTAAGCTGGAAGGTGATTGGGGTCGCATTCATCACCTCATCTACCCGTGTTTGCGGCGGATTAAGCAGGATTGTGGTGAGAGGCAGTTCACCCAGCAGTTGATTGCTTTTATTGGTGATAAATAGTTTATCGGTGCCGTCCGGCATCGTCTGACGTCGGCGTAGAAAGCGCTGCACAGTACCAAGGGTGACATCGGCGCGCACTGTCAGAATATTGAAATCCATAATGCGGCCCACCCGATCGCGATCAAACTCCACCACGCTGAGTACATGGGCGCGCTCGCTGGGATCCAGGGTGGTCAGCAGACGTCCGGTAAGATCGCGCGGCAAATAACGCGCCAGATAAGCCTGATCATCAATATCCAGCGGCTGGATAGCGCGCAGGATTTCGCGATCGGTCATGCTTTCAGTCAGACTGGCCCAGACAGTTTCGGATGCTTCCACCAACACCCGGCCACGCTGTTCACTTGGGACTAAACGCCACAGCGCCTGACGCTCTTCCTGTGGCAGCGCCTCAAGAATATCGGCCAAATCCGCCGCGTGCAGCAGCTGCAAATCGCTTTCCAACTGATGACGCCACTCGCTGACTTCCTTCAGTTTGCTGGCAGGCAGATCAACCGATTTATCCAGCAGCACATCGACCAGATCGTTTTGTGTGAGCAGCAGGTTAAGAATGCGATGACGGGTTTCAGTGAGTTGTTGCGCGGGCGTGGCAGACATAACGCGTCCTTTGTGTCTGTAGATATCAGGTCGAAGTGTAGCGCGTTACGGGTAAACAGGACGTAACAATCGTCATCGTCTCAAGGGACAATGTGCTGGCGCAGTGGCTCGCAACTTCATTAACGCGTGTCGTTACTGCTTTGTGTCACCGGGTCGGACGTGGTTTTCTTCTGCTGATGATGCTCAATGGCACCCGGGATGGTGAAAATCAGACGGCCAACCAAAATAAAAAAACTGATCAGCAAAACAATGCGTGTCATCGAACCGGTTTTGGGACGTCTTCGTGCGGGGAAAGCGTTATTCACGCGGGGAGTTTCCTGTTGATACCCGTCTGGGCGATTGCAACATTTAGTCATACTTAGATCGGTAAATCAATCGCTGTGTGAAAAATGAGCAGAAAAGGTTAAAGACACCCACACACAGCACGTAGCAGCGCGATTTATCGCGCAATTTCGTGCGCGTTGCAGGAAAAACCCGCGCGATAAATCGCGCCGCTACGGGTCAGTAACTCGCCTTTTGCGCCAGCAGCGTGGCGAAACGACAGCGAATGCGCTGGCCATGTTCATCACGACGATGCAACTCACCGACATGCTCGTTGTATTTCACGATATGCCAGTTGCGATAGTAGTGACTGAGCTCCCCGGATTTAAAGGTGAAAGGGAAGTCCAGCGGATTGGGATAATCGTCGGTGCTCATGGCCGCGACGATCAGGTTATAGCCATATTTCACCGTGCTGGCCTGCATATCCGCAATCAACTGCGGGATGGTCTGCGGTTGCAAGAACATCATCACCACCGTGGAGAGCACCAGCTGATATTCGCCGTTGAAGCGTACCTGATTCAGGTCGCAGGCTTCCGCGCGAATATTTTGCAACTGCTCCTCATGGATAATCTGCTGGAGTCGCGCCAGACTCTGCGGATTGCTGTCCCAGCCGGTCACATCAAACCCCTGCTGATTGAGATACAGGCTGTTGCGACCCTGGCCGCAGCCCAGATCCAGCGCTTTGCCTGGTGTTAATTTAGGTAGCGCTTCCAGCACTTCTGAATGCGGTGGCGTCAGGCCATATTTTTCCGCGAAATAGTTATCAGGACGAATGGTCATAATAAACCGCGTTTACTCCTCTTGCAGAATCAGGTTCCAGCCGGTCACTTCATTCCAGTAGCTTTGCTCGCGTTCCAGATCCAACTGCACCAGGGTGTTCTGGCTGAAATAACCCACCGGGAAGGTGAGTGTCCAGTGGCCGTCATCGGTGGACAACTTGAGCGAATCCGGGCGCGTGGTGGCCTGACGCTGATTATTCAATAACGTGCCGAGACGCAGCAGGAAGACCAGCGGTAAGAATTGCTTCTTCTTAAACAACGTGAAGCGTGGCATCTCATCCATCTTCACTGCTTTACGGTGGAAGCGTACCAGCATCGCCAGCAGCATCTGTTGATCCTGGTTAAACCCTGGCATGTTGGTGTTTTGCAGGATGTAGGCCGAATGGCGTTGCAGACCGCTATGGTTGATGGTCAGCCCGACCTCGTGCAGCAGCGCGGCCCATTTCAGCAGCGCGGAAAGCTGCGGGTTAGCCAGTTTGGGGTTCTGATCCAGCCATTGCAGATAGAGCTGCTCGGTGGTTTCCAGTACGCGGCGTGCCTGGTCGCTGTCGATCGCGTAGTGATTTGCCAGGCTCTGGGCAGTACGACTGCGAATGTCCTGATGACGGAAGCGGCCTTCCATTTCATACAATACGCCTTCACGCAGCGCGCCATCTGACAAACGCAGCTCGCGAATCGCCAACGCATCGAACACGCCACACAAGATTGCCAGGCCAGGAACAAACACCACTTTGCGTTCTTCGGACAGGCCCGGGAGGCTGAGTGCGGCGAAGGATTTGTGCTTGATCACCTCGCTATACAATTGGTCCAGCCGTTCCGGGGTAATCAGTTTCTCTTTCTCGCCCATCGCCAGCAGCACTTCGCAGGCCGCCTTGATGGTGCCCGACGCGCCCAGCGCATATTGCCAGCCATGCAAGCGATATTGCCATGACAGGGTTTCCAGCTTTTGCGCTGCGGCCAGACGCGCGCGCCGGAAGTTTTCCGGCGAGATTTCACCTTTCGGGAAGTAGAGCTGAGCAAAGCTGACGCAGCCCATACGGCGGCTTTCCACCAGCTGCGGCTCGAAATCTTCACCGATCACCAGTTCGGTAGAACCACCGCCAATATCGATCACCAACTTGCGGCCTTTTTCCGGCTGGGTGTGTTCCACGCCCATAAAAATCAGACGCGCTTCCTCATTACCGGAGATCACCTCAATCGGGTAGGGGATAACATCCGCCGCCCGCTGCAAAAATTCTTCCGCATTGATGGCCTGACGCAGCGTATGTGTTCCGACGATGGTCACATTGGCCGGACTAAACCCCTGTAAGCGCTCAGCAAATAACGCCAGGCAATTCAGCCCGCGCTGGATTGCCTCTTCACTCAGGCGATTCTGTGCATCCAGCCCATCGGCCAGATGCACGCGCTGCTTGAGGCGTCCCAACACCTGCATGGCACCATCCACCACACGGGCAATCACCATATGGAAACTGTTGGAACCAAGGTCGATGGCCGCAAATTCCTGGGGCTTCGGCGTACTTTTATGGGATATTGGCATAGGAATTATTCAGGTTGTTCCAGTTGCTTGATGTAATCGTAAATCGCCAGCTGCGAGCGCACCTTTCTGCGGTTGCCGCGCGGTACATAACGGTTACTCAGTTCTTTGTCGACGATACGGGCTTTTACTGTATCGCTAAACAGAATGGCAATGATATCCAGTACGCGCTGTTTCAGACGCGGATCCAGGATCGACACGGCCACTTCAATGCGGTAATCGATATTGCGTGTCATCCAGTCCGCAGAGGAAAGGAACACTTTTTTATCGCCGCCATTTTCGAAAATATAGACGCGGTCGTGTTCAAGGTAGCGGTCAACGATGCTAATCACGCGAATATTTTCGCTGATACCGGGCAAATCGGGGATCAGCGAGCACATGCCGCGTACCAGCAGATTCACTTTCACTCCCGCCGCTGAAGCAGCATACAACCGATCCACCAATCCGTTATCCACCAGGTTATTAATTTTCAGCGTAATGCCCGCTGCGATTCCCTGCTGCACGTTGGCAATTTCGTTATCAATCAATTGATAAAGCATACTGCGCGAATTTTGCGGCGAGACCATCAAATGGTCAAAACTTACCGGACGATAGGGGTTTTCAATAAAGTTAAACACCCGACGCACTTCGTTAGTGATACGCGCATCCGCCGTCAATAAAGAATAGTCGGTATAAAGGCGCGCGGTCTTCTCGTTAAAGTTACCGGTGCCGATATGGGCATAGCGCACAATCTCTTCCCCTTCACGGCGCGAGATCAGGAACAGCTTGGCGTGAATTTTCAGACCAGGTGCAGAGAAGATCACGTGGACACCCGCTTCGGTCAGACGCTTCGCCCAATGGATATTGGCTTCTTCGTCGAAACGCGCCTGCAACTCCACCACCACCGTCACTTTTTTGCCGTTGTAGGCCGCATGGATCATCGCATCCATGATGCGCGAGTTCTTGGCAACGCGGTAGATATTGATTTTGATCGCCAACACGCTCGGGTCGAAGGACGCCTGACGCAGCAATTCCAGCACGTGCTCAAACGTATGATAGGGATAGTAGAGCAGCACATCGCGGTTGCGAATCGCATCAAAACCGTTGCGGAAACCATCAAAGCCGATATGACGAATCTGCGGCAACGGGCGGTTTTCCAGATTGCTTTTGCCCTCATTCGGGAAACTGATGAAATCTTTAAAGTTGTGGTAACGGCCACCCGGCACGACCGAATCATAGTTGGAAATGGAGAGTTTATGGCGCAGCATTTCCACCATCTCATCCGGCATATCCCGTTGATACACAAAACGTACTGGCTCCGCGTTCAGGCGTTGCTTCAGGCTGGAAGACATCAGTTCCAGCAGGCTGGATTCCATCTCCGTAACCAGATCATACTCGGCATCACGCGTCATCTTCATCGAGTAGGCGTTGAGTGCGTCATAGTCATAGAAACCTTTGAAGATGTCATCGAGACAATAACGCAGAATATTGTCGAGCAGGATCATCGGCTTGCGACGACGCGGTGATTCAGCAGGCAGGTTGACGAAGCGTGGCACTTTATCGGATGGGATCTCCAGCAGTGCATAGCGTTTATCGTCTCCGCGAATAATTTCCACTGCCAGGTAGGTGTAATCGTCTTTCAGGAATTCGATGAGATCGGTGTCGTGATTGACCAGAATGGGCGTGATGTGCTGACGTAACTGATGTTTAAAGTAATAACGCAACCATACTTGCTGGTTGGGCGACAGTTGGCGTTCGTTGATCAGGAAGATCTGATTACGCGCCATTTCCAGCAGCAGATCGTTGTATAACGCATCAAATTCCTGGTCGGATTTCAGCACCCGTAGCTGGATCTTTTTCAGCAGGTGGCGCGGTGTACTGGGCGATCCTTGTTCTTCCCCAATCAGAATGCGGCGTTTTAAATCGGCAAAGCGAACTTTATAAAATTCATCAAGGTTGTTCGAATAAATCCCGAGAAAGCGCATACGTTCAATCAGCGGATTACTTTTGTCCGCTGCTTCCTGTAACACACGTTCGTTGAACGATAACCAGCTTAATTCTTTTTCTATATACAGCTTTTCCTGACCCATTCTGACTCCGTGATGCTGTTGCTGGACGGGATGCCCGGCGAAAAGGCGCCATTGCGCTGTTTCGCTCAGTGTCCGTCACCATTATGGCGAGAGTATGGCAGGCTTGTCCAACGCCAACAGTTGTCTTATCAATCAGCTACGGGCAACATAGCGTCTTGTCTACGAGCCTAACCCAGAGCTGCATGAGCATAACAAGCATTCCCGTCCACTTTAGCGATAGCCGCCGCCGCGCCGTTGACCGGTGGGTGAAGCGTATTGTCACCGCCTGTGGCGTGGGAATTCTGCTCCTGATGTTACTGCTGTTCTTCTGGTTAATCTGGGTGGTATTACCTCTTTTTAGCACGCCAGGTATCCAGCCGGGTGCCAGCCAGCAACTGTGGGACAAAGCCCCGGTGCTGGCAATGGGCAGTGATGGGCAGCTCGGCTGGCGTATCAGCCGTAACGAAGCGCGTTTTATTCCGCTGGATGGTCAGCCTGCGGGACCGGCGCTGGCATTGCAGGGCAAACCGGATGCGGTGGTGCAGAGTGCCGACCAGCACAGCCTGCTGCTGAATATGCAGGGCGACCTGCTGCTGATGCAGCCGGTTAACGGCGAATGGCGTTTTCCACTCGGCGATCGCCCACTGCATCTACCCCAGGGTACGGTATCCCAGATGGCGTTGGCGACGTTGGCAGATAACCAATGGCGAATTGCTGCGCAAACCGCTGCCGGGGTTATCCTGCTGACGCTGGATAAATCAAACAGCGTTGCGCAGATTACCCTCGCGCAGCAGCAGGCCGATCATCTTCTTTTCTCGCCCGATGGCTGCGTGCTGTATACCAGCGAAGGCCGTCTGCTGCGCGTCTGGCAAATTAGTGCTGATGGTGCGCAACTGCGCGAAACACAAACCCTGACAGAGAAACCGCAAAGCCTGCATTTACTGGCTGGTGGACGTACCTTATTAATTCAGGATTCACGCGGTGTCAGCCAGTGGTTCGCCATCGCCGGGTCGCAGGGGCCGCGTTTACAGGAAATCCGTACTTTTAACGCCAGCGCGGGTGCGAGCTTGATTGTCACCGAACCGCAACGTCGCGTATTTGCCACCCTGAATACGTCAGGTGAGATTAGCCTGTTCGCCAGCAAACAACAGGGACCGATTGTCACGCGCAAGTTGGCACCGGGTATTCAGGCGGCCGCTTTCTCACCACGCGGCGATACGCTGTTGGTGGAGCGGGCAGGACAATGGCAACGCTTGCACCTTGACGATCCCTGGCCGGATTTCAGCTGGCGTAATCTGTGGCAAAAAATCTGGTACGAAAACTATCCGCAGCCCGATTGGGTGTGGCAATCCACCGCCGCCGGAGATAGCTACCAGGCGAAGTTTAGTCTGATGCCGCTGGTGATCGGCACGTTAAAAGCCGCCAGCCTGGCGCTGCTGTTTGCCACGCCGCTGGCACTGGCGGCGGCAATGTATACCGCGTGGTTTATGACGCCGGGTCTGCGCCGCTGGGTCAAACCGGGTATTGAGATGATGGGTGCGCTGCCGAGTGTGGTCATCGGTTTGATTGCCGGGGTATGGCTGGCACCGCACATCAGCAATGCGTTGATTGGCGTGCTGTTGCTGCCACTGATGCTGGCGACGACCTTGCTGCTGTGTGGCTTGTTCAGCCCACGTCTGCCCGCACGCTGGCGTCAACCGGGCTATGAAGTGCTGCTGTTGCTGCCGATATTGCTGGCCGTCACCTTATTGACGCTATGGCTGCCAACCTGCTTCTGGCCGAATATTGGGGAGCGTCTGGCCCATTACGAGCAACGCAACCTGCTGGTGGCCGCGCTGGCGATGGGGTTCGCGCTGGTGCCGCTGATTTTTACCCTATCGGAAGACGCGTTATTCAGCGTACCGGTTTCGCTGGGGCAAGGTTCGCTGGCATTGGGCGCGACGCCGTGGCAAACCCTGACACGCGTAGTGCTGCCAGGGGCATCAGCGGGTATCTTCGCCGCATTGATGATCGGTTTTGGCCGTGCGCTGGGTGAAACAATGATTGTCCTGATGGCGACGGGTAACACACCGGTGAGTGAAGGCGGGTTGTTTGCCGGGTTGCGCGCGTTGTCAGCCAATATCGCCATTGAGATGCCGGAGGCGGCGGCAGGCAGCGCCCATTATCGTATTCTGTTCCTGAGTGCGCTGATCCTGCTGATTTTTACCTTGATTATCAATACAGTGGCTGAGGTGATCCGTCAACGCCTGCGGCAACGCTACAGCCAGCATGAGGGGCAGGGATGAAGGCCATGCGCCAAAATGATCGCTGGCGCTGGCTGACCGCCGGTGCTGTGGCCGTCTGTTTGCTGGCTTTTACCTTGCTGATTGGTCTGCTGGCCTGGCAGGGAATGCGCGCGTTCTGGCCTCAACCGGTCGATCAATATCAGTTCCAACTGCCTGAGGGTGAATCGGTGATGCTGCTGGGAGAGACCGTGCAACGCCAGCAGCATGGCAGCGGCTGGCGTTATGTGGTGAAAACCGGCAACCGTGATTTCGCACCACCCGATTTCCGCGTGATTGACAGTCAGACACCAGCCAAAACCCGTCAGCCATCGGATGTGATGGTGTTGCAACGTCGTAGCGGTGGGAACGCCTACGGCTGGTTTATCGCACTGCGTGAAGATAATGAAGTACTGACGGCACGCGATCGTGATGCGTTGCTGCACCAACGCCTGAAACAGGTGCATGACCAGCTGCGTCAGGCAAGCCAGATTCGCCGTATCGATATGGCGCGTCTTAATGCACAGCTGGAAAACCTGCAACAGCAGGCGGAAGAACAGCAACGTAAAGGGGAATTCAGCGCACTCCGCCAGTCCGAATTCGATGCCAATAGCGCCGCGTTGCAACGGCGCTTTAACGCCCTGGCGAATCAACTGAGTCAGCTGCAAACCGCAAGCCAGCGGGATGTGCTGGTGCTGCGAGATGTGCAGGGGCAGGACCATGTAATTCCACTGGCACAGATTGTCGCGGCCTGGTATCCAAATAGCATGAGCGTCGGCCAGAAAGTACAGCATTTCCTCAGCCAACTATGGCAATTCGTCAGCAATAACCCGGCGGCGGGCGAGAGTGAAAGCGGGGCGCTACCAGCGATTTTTGGCACCGTGCTGATGGTACTGCTGATGTCGGTGATCGTTATGCCGCTCGGTGTCGTGGCCGCGCTCTGGCTGCATGAATACGCCGGGCGTACCGCGCTTACCCGGTTGGTGCGCATTGCGGTAGTCAATCTGGCGGGTGTGCCGTCAATAGTTTATGGCGTGTTTGGCCTCGGCTTTTTTGTCTGGTTGATTGGCGGCACTATCGACCAATTATTTTACTCACGTGCACTACCCAATCCGACATTTGGCACGCCGGGATTGTTATGGGCGTCGTTAACGCTGGCGCTGCTGACGCTGCCGGTGGTCATCGTCGCCACTGAAGAGGGATTATCACGCATCCCGGATAGTCTGCGCCAGGGATCGCTGGCGTTGGGCGCAACCCAGGCGGAGACACTGTGGCGCGTGGTGTTGCCACTCGCGGTCCCGGCGATGCTCACGGGCTTGATCCTGGCGGTGGCGCGGGCCGCCGGGGAAACGGCCCCATTGATGCTGGTGGGGGTGGTAAAAATGGTGCCGGAACTGCCGGTGGATGCGGTGTTCCCGTATCTGCATCTTGACCGCAAATTTATGCACCTCGGCTTTCAGATTTACGATCTGGCGTTTCAAAGCCCAAATATCGACGCAGATCGCCCTCTGGTTTATGCCACCGCCTTGCTGCTGGTGGTAATCATCCTGTCGCTCAACCTGCTGGCAATGGCGCTCCGTCACCGTCTACGCGAGCGTTACCGGCTTATGACGCATTAAAAGGTTCTTCACATGACGCCCGATTACGACATTGCTCTCAAAGTTAATCAGCTTTCGCTGTGGTATGGCGAGCGCCAGGCGCTGAATAATATTGATCTGCAACTGCCAAAGAACCATATCACGGCGTTGATTGGCCCTTCCGGCTGTGGCAAATCGACGCTACTGCGTTGTTTTAATCGCATGAACGATGTGATTGATCGTTGCCGCATGGAAGGGGAGATTTGGCTGGGGCAGCATGCCATTATGCAGCCGGAGCAGGATCGGGCGGCACTGCGTCGGCGTGTTGGCATGGTGTTTCAGCGACCTAATCCGTTTCCCAAATCGATTTATGAAAACGTGGTATATGGCTTGCGTTTGCAAGGGGTGCGTGACCGTCGGATATTGAACGAAGCCTGTGAACGCGCGCTGCGTGCGGCGGCGCTGTGGAGCGAAGTCAAAGATCAGCTGGGACAAAACGCGTTAACCCTGTCTACCGGTCAACAACAGCGCCTGGTGATTGCGCGGGCGATCGCCATTGAGCCGGAAGTGCTGCTGCTGGACGAACCCACCTCCGCACTCGATCCCATCTCCACGCTGGTGATTGAAGAGTTGATGACCACGCTGAAGCAGCATTTCACGCTGGTGCTGGTGACGCACAATATGCAGCAGGCAGCGCGCGTATCGGATTACACCGCGTTTATGCATAACGGACAGTTGGTGGAGTTTGACGAGACCGATCGCATTTTTACTTCTCCGCAAGTGCGGCGTACGGAGGATTACATCACTGGACGATTTGGCTGACGGGGTAATTTTGTGTTCTGCCGTCCAGATTGACAAAGATTTCCTCGCTTAATTACTGTTGTTGACTATCCTCTCCCGCAGCTAAATGGATATCACGCCTGATGGCGTGAGCTAGGGAAGCAACGCGATGAGCAAGGAAAATTACGCGAACGGCGCGTTTAACAACCCGGTACTCGGGACTTGTATTGGTGTGGACCGTGAGACTGGCGGGGCGATGCTTACCCAGGATTTTGCGGTGAGCAGCCCGCTACCCTGCATCGTTATTCTGGTGCATGGCGTCAACGATATTGGTGAAGCCTACGAGATGCAGGAGCAAGGGATTGTCGACGGGCTGAATACCCGGCTGGCCCGCACCGATATGTATCCCCATGAATGGACGGAGATGTGTGGCTTAACCGACCTGAACGGTGCCGCGCGGCGTATCATCCAGAGCGGTCGCTCGCCGGTGATCCCGTTTTACTGGGGATATCGTCCGGTGGATCGGGAAACCTATGACGCCGACCAGCAGCGTTATCGTGCCGAGGTCAAAAAGCTCGGGCTGGAATCGGTACTGCCATATGACGCCTTTCAGGAGAATGATCCGCAACGCCTGAAAAAACTTAATCCTGAAATGCGCGGATTTTGCAACGATAACTACGGCAATGTGCTGAATCTTGCAGTGACTAAAAATGGTGGCACCTTTGCCAATGCCACCACCTGTATTCCGGATATGCTCGGGCCGGGCGCCAACGGCGGCGCGATCTGGATGGCGGGCGTTTACAGCCGCAAGCTGAATGGCGGCGACTTTACCCACCCGATTTACGGCAATCCGCACCGGATTTATCAGTTCTTTGCGGCGCAGCGGCTGGCGGATTTGGTTTTTGAGATCAGGAAAAACGAACCTACGCAATACGATACGATCAATATTGTGGCGCATAGCCAGGGCACCCTGATCACATGCTGGCGAACATGATTCTCAGGCAGAAGGCACCTGCATACCCAGTTGCTGACTGCACCATCCTCTGCCACTCCCCTTATTCGCTGGAACCGCGCTTTCTGGAAAACCTGCTACCGGGCCGCCAGCAGACCGCTAAAGCCCGTCAGGAAACGCTGCGCAACTTTTGCCGCCTGATGGCTACCAATCCCAAATACGATCCGGGCGGGCGCTATCACCCGGACTTTGTGCAGGCGATGCTGAACGACGGCACGCTGGCGCGCAAACACCAGTGGCATAGCGATCCGCGCTACAGCCGTAACAATTATGGCCGGGTGTATAACTACTTCTGCCCTGACGATGGCATCGTGTCGCTACAGAGTGTGCAGGGGATCGGCTGGCGCGGCATTCCCGATCAGGTTGCAACGGGGATGGAGAACCTTTACCAGCGGGCGTTTTGCCAGCACTACGCCACCGGCGGTAACCCGACGCATCAGCCATTTGAAAAGCCCGCCTGGCGGGAAGGGGACTTCCGTTATGACGGCCGGGCAACCAACGCGGCCTATCCGTACCACAGTGGCGTGACCCTCAATGCCGAAGCGTTGCCGCAGGTGTTTGAGCTGAGCATGATGGGCAGCAGTCATGACGGAGACATGAAGTTTAAGACCGGGGTAACAGGGGAAGATCGCTATATCGACTACTCTGCCCGTGCCCATGAGGGTGTATGGCAGGTAAAGGAAACCCGGCCCCTGCTCCCGCTACACGGCTATGGTATGCAGCCGGGGCATATTCTAACCGAAGCCGAGTTGAGTGCGGTGAATGTTCACTACAAAACCCATTTCACCGGTGGTCGTATTATTGGTTCGAAGCAGTGAATGGAATATCTGCTGTTACGGAATAAAACCGATCAGGAAATTGATGAGATGGCGAAATATGGCGACCCGGTAAAACTCAGCCAGCATTCGGCCATTGTGATGGACCCGAACGTGCAGGAAAAAGCGGTGGCGTATGACCTGGCGATTGGTAACTGTATGGCGTTTGAAGATCCGGAGTTCTGGCTGAGGCTGAGAAAGCTGGCCGACTGGCGGCATAAGTATAATCCGGATGAGGATGCAAACAGGTATTATCAAACTGGTGAATTAAACGAAAAGAAGACCAAGGACTTCATGAACAAACCCGATAACATCCTACCTAAAGGAGAGTTTGGTGTTGTCAACGAATACCACCCGGCTGTAAAAATTGAACCTGCTCGTCCACCAGAGTTTCATCATAAGGATATCCCGTTAGCTCAGTGGGATATGCCGGAACCTATGAATTATTTGGATCTTCCCGCAGCGGGTCACAAAATGGTGTTTTAATGATGCTGAAATATGTAAAAGGATTTACATCGATCGTGCTGGTTATTGCTCTGTTCATGCTTAATGGATGCCAAAGCCATTTATTAAAACCACGCCAGAAGCCAGTACAGGTAGTTTACCGTTTTGATGATCACCGCTGGCTGGAACTGAAAGGTTATAACTGCCAGGGAGAACTCTGGTTTGTTGATCAGGAACAGGGAATTCGCAGCCAGCTCTGGTTTCAGTTCTACAGGATTTTTACTAAGCCCTATATCAATGCCTCAGAACGCTATATTGCAGTACCCAGCTGGGGTATGACAGGGGTAATGAGTGTTTCAAAGGATTATGGGAGGACTTGGCAAACATCTTCCATAAATGGCGAAGAAGATAACGGTTTTAACGCACCAAACTACGACAATATTGAGTCCCTGACCGTGGTCAATGACCAGGGCTTTCTGCTGACTAAACAGGGGCGCATTTATATGTCCTCCCTGCCTTTCGATGATCCACGTCTGCAACCCGGCGGACCGGGAATTGATTACACCGTCGAGTTTAAAGGCAGAACCTTACATCATCATATTAATGCGATAGATTGGGCATCCGTAGAGAACGCTTCCGACTGGGGGCTGTTTTATTTCGATGTAACAGCCCTTAGAAAATCGACTTACCAGCATTACAGCAACTTCCAGAATCTGCCCGATCGCATTCCAGAAGTTAAAAATTATCAGGGCTGGACGCATATGAAATGCGATCTGAATGCCGGACTCTGACCGGTAGCGGCGCGATTTATCGCGCGGTTTTCACCGCACAAAAAAACAGCGCGATAAATCGCGCCGCTACTATTTAGATATTCCCTCAACGGGTCACAAAATGGTGTTTTAATGATGCTGAAATGTGTAAAAGGATTTACATCGATAGTGCTGGTTATTGCTCTGTT
This sequence comes from Pantoea sp. X-Soil-TKNS-1211, assembly GCF_059730495.1. NCBI lineage: Bacteria > Pseudomonadati > Pseudomonadota > Gammaproteobacteria > Enterobacterales > Erwiniaceae > Pantoea > Pantoea sp. X-Soil-TKNS-1211. The sequence goes on along the minus strand of NZ_AP035953.1, from coordinate 3,258,987 downwards.
CATGCTTAATGGATGCCAAAGCCATCTATTAAAATCCCGGCAGAAGCCGGTACAAGTGGTATACCGTTTTGACGATCACCGCTGGCTGGAATTAAAGGGATTTAATTGTGAGGGCGCATTGTGGTTTGTGGACCAGAAACGAGGGATCAGGACAGAAGTGCATGACTGGGGGTATCGTATTTTTACTAAACCTTATATCCATCCCTCGGAGCGTTATATAGCGATACCTGGCTGGGGCATGATTGGTGTGATGACTGTTTCGAAAGACTATGGCAGAACCTGGCAAACAACTTCAATAAATGGTGAAGAAGACAATGGTTCAAATGCACCCGGCTATGAAAATATCCAGTCCCTGACCGTGGTCAACGAGCAGGGTTTTCTGCTGACCAAACAGGGCCGTATTTATATGTCCTCCTTGCCCTTTGACGATCCACGTCTGCAACCCGGCGGCCCGGGAATTGATTACACCGTCGAGTTTAAAGGGAGAACCTTACATCATCATATTAATGCGGTAGATTGGGCATCCGCAGAGAACGCTTCCGACTGGGGGCTGTTTTATTTCGATGTAACAGCCCTTAAAAAATCGACTTACCAGCATTACAGCAACTTCCAGAATCTGCCCGATCGCATTCCAGAAGTTAAAAATTATCAGGGCTGGACGCATATGAAATGCGATCTGAATGCCGGACTCTGAACGGTAGCGGCGCGATTTATCGCGCGGTTTTCACCGCACAAAAAAACAGCGCGATAAATCGCGCCGCTACTATTTAGAACTTCCCTCAACGGGTCACAAAATGGTGTTTTGATGATGCTGAAATATGTAAACAGAATTACATCTATAGTGCTGATTATTACTTTGTTTATGCTGAATGGATGCCAGGGCCATTCGTTAAAAACACGGCAGAAGCCGGTACAAGTGGTATACCGTTTTGACGATCACCGCTGGCTGGAATTAAAGGGATTTAATTGTGAGGGCGCATTGTGGTTTGTGGACCAGAAACGAGGGATCAGGACAGAAGTGCATGACTGGGGGTATCGTATTTTTACCCGGCCTTATATTCATCCCTCAGAACGTTATATAGCCCTACCGGGCTGGGGCATGACTGGTGCAATGACTGTTTCGAAAGACTATGGCAGAACCTGGAAAACATCCTCAATTAAAGGTGAAGAAGATGATGGTTCAAATGCACCCAGTTATGAAAACATCCAATCCCTCACTGTCGTCAACGATCAGGGTTTTCTGCTGACCAAGCAGGGACGCATTTACATGTCCTCCCTGCCTTTCGATGATCCGCGAATGGAGCCTGGTGGTCCTGGTATTGATTTCACCTATAGGTCAATTAAAGGCCAGATTGTGCATGACCATATTGATGCCATTCGTCCCGCGGTAGGGGCGGATTATTCTACCTGGGGATTAAATTATATCGATACCCGGATTCTGCATCGCCGGATGAGTCAATATTTTGCTAACTTCCAGAACCTGCCCGACCGCGTCCCCGAAGTCAAAAATTACCAGGGCTGGACGCATATGAAATGCGATCTGAATGCCGGACTCTGAACGGTAGCGGCGCGATTTATCGCGCGGTTTTCACCTCACAAAAAAACAGCGCGATAAATCGCGCCGTTACCGGGTCGGTACAAGTATTAAATCAATCGTGAGCATAGCCCTGCGGTGGCAGCGGTTGACCATCCAGCCAGGCCGCGTTCTCGCGCATCTGCAAACGTCCTTCCACAAACCAGCTGATCACCAGCGGATAGATGGCATGTTCCTGATGCTGCACACGGGCAGTGACATCCTCTTCCGTATCATCGGCAAACACCGGCACGCGCGCCTGCAAAATAATCGGTCCGCCATCCAGCTCATCAGTGACGAAATGCACCGAGGTGCCATGTTCTTCGTCGCCATTCTCCAGCGCCTGACGATGCGTATGCAGGCCGGGATATTTCGGCAGCAGGGAAGGGTGGATGTTGAGCAGACGATCGTGATAATGGGCGACAAATCCCTGGCTGAGGATACGCATATATCCCGCCAGTACCACCAGATCCGGGGCATAAGCATCGATCTCCTGCATCAGCTGGCGATCAAAGGCTTCACGGTCGGCAAATTGGCTGGTGGCCAGCGCATGCGTCGGTACACCGGCTTCCTGCGCACGGGTTAAACCCAGCGCTGCGGCTTTATTACTGAAAACGGCAGCGACGCTGCCGTTAATACGCCCACTTGCGCAGGCGTCGAGGATGGACTGAAGATTGCTACCGTTACCGGAGATCAGTACAACCAGTTTTTTCATGGGTTGATGACCACACGCTCTTCAGAGTCAGAGGCTTTGATCACACCGATTTTCCACGCCAGCTCGCCAGCGTCGGTCATCAGCTGTACCGCTTTGTCAGCTTCTGCGGCGCTCAGTGCGATCACCATGCCCACGCCGCAGTTAAAGGTGCGGTACATTTCGTGACGGCTGACATTACCGGCCTGCTGCAACCAGTTGAACACTGCCGGCCACTGCCAACTGCTCTCTTCCAGCACCGCCTGGGTGTTGTCCGGCAGTACGCGCGGAATATTTTCCCAGAAGCCACCACCGGTGAGGTGTGCAATCGCGTGCACATCAACCTGTTCAATCAGGCTAAGGATGTTTTTCACGTAAATGCGGGTCGGGGCCAGCAGATGATCCGCCAGAGGCTTACCTTCCAACTGCTTGGTTTCCGGGTTGGTCTGGCTGACTTCGAGGATTTTACGCACCAGCGAGTAGCCGTTGGAGTGCGGGCCACTGGAACCCAGCGCGATCAGCACGTCGCCATCCTGCACTTTCGAGCCGTCAATGATCTCTGACTTTTCCACCACGCCAACGCAGAAACCGGCCACGTCGTAATCTTCGCCGTGGTACATGCCTGGCATCTCTGCGGTTTCACCGCCAACCAGCGCACAGCCTGATTGCAGACAACCTTCAGCGATACCGGTGATCACCGAGGAAGCCGTGTCGACATCCAGTTTTCCGGTCGCATAGTAGTCGAGGAAGAACAACGGTTCCGCGCCTTGTACCACCAGATCGTTCACGCACATCGCCACCAGATCGATACCGATGCTTTCATGGCGCTTCAGATCCATCGCCAGACGCAGCTTGGTGCCGACGCCGTCGGTGCCGGAGACCAGCACTGGCTCGCGGTATTTCTGCGGCAGCGCACAAAGCGCGCCAAAGCCGCCCAATCCACCCATCACTTCCGGGCGGCGGGTCTTTTTCACTACGCCTTTGATGCGGTCAACCAGAGCGTTACCTGCGTCAATATCAACACCGGCGTCTTTGTAGCTGAGAGAGGTCTTGTCGGTCACTGCGGAATCCCCACGCGAGTTGCGGTTGGTGGTTAAAATAAAGCGGCGTAATTCTACCAGCGCAGGCAAACGTTTGCGAGTCCCATCTCACGCTGCCTTTGCACGGCAGCGCTTTTTCGCTAATCCTTAATCTCAGATCGTGGAAGGCGTTGTATTGACCAATGACATATGGCGCGGCGGGAAAAAGGCGGTATAATCCCGCGATTTTTTTTTAGCTCAACTCAATTCCGGGAGAACAATCATGAAGATCGTGGAAGTCAAACACCCGCTGGTCAAACATAAACTGGGCCTGATGCGTGAGCATGATGTCAGCACCAAACGCTTCCGCGAACTGGCGTCAGAAGTCGGCAGTCTGCTGACCTATGAAGCCACTGCCGACCTGGCAACCGAACGCGTCACCATTGAAGGCTGGAACGGCCCGGTAGAAATCGAACAAATCAAAGGCAAAAAAATTACCGTGGTGCCGATTCTGCGTGCTGGCCTGGGCATGATGGAAGGCGTGCTGGAGCATGTACCGAGCGCGCGTATCAGCGTGGTGGGTGTCTATCGTGATGAAGAGACGCTGGAGCCGGTACCGTACTTCCAGAAACTGGTTTCCAACATCGAAGAGCGCATGGCGTTGGTGGTGGATCCGATGCTGGCAACTGGCGGCTCAATGATCGCAACTATTGATCTGCTGAAAAAAGCCGGTTGCAACAGCATTAAGGTTCTGGTGCTGGTGGCCGCACCGGAAGGGATCGCCGCGCTGGAAAAAGCACACCCGGATGTTGAGCTGTACACCGCGTCAATTGACAAAGGCCTGAACGAGAAGGGATACATTATTCCTGGCCTCGGCGATGCCGGTGACAAGATTTTCGGAACCAAATAAATAAAGCAGCCGGCCAGAGAGTCGGCTTTTTTTTGGCAAAAATGCACTACACAACTCAAGGGGATCACTGAATGACTCGTCGCGCCATCGGCGTTAGCGAACGACCGCCGCTACTTAAAACCATTCCACTCAGTCTGCAACATCTGTTCGCCATGTTTGGCGCAACCGTGCTGGTGCCGATTCTATTCCACATCAACCCGGCCACGGTGCTGCTGTTTAACGGTGTTGGTACGCTGCTGTATCTGTTTATCTGTAAGGGTAAAATCCCGGCCTATCTTGGCTCCAGCTTCGCCTTTATTTCACCGGTGCTGCTGTTGCTGCCACTGGGCTACGAAGTGGCGCTGGGCGGGTTTATCCTCTGCGGCTTCCTGTTCTGTGTGGTCGCGTTGATTGTGAAAAAAGCGGGCACTGGCTGGCTGGATGTGATGTTCCCCCCTGCGGCGATGGGCGCGATTGTTGCGGTTATCGGTCTTGAACTGGCGGGCGTGGCGGCCAATATGGCCGGTCTGCTGCCTGCCGACGGCACTTCACCCGATAGCACTACCATCATTATCTCGCTGGTGACCTTGGGTGTGACCGTATTTGGTTCGGTGTTGTTCCGTGGCTTCTTCGCCATCATCCCGATTCTGATTGGCGTGATTGTTGGTTACGCGCTCTCTTCCTTTATGGGTATCGTTAACTGGGCATCAGTGGCGAATGCCCCCTGGTTCGCGCTGCCAACTTTCTACACCCCGCGTTTTGAGTGGGCGGCGATGCTGACCATTCTCCCTGCGGCGTTAGTGGTGATTGCTGAACACGTCGGCCACCTGGTGGTGACGGCGAACATCGTGAAAAAAGATCTGATCCGCGATCCGGGCCTGCATCGTTCTATGTTCGCCAACGGCCTCTCCACCATGATCTCTGGGTTCTTCGGTTCGACACCCAATACCACTTACGGTGAGAACATCGGCGTGATGGCGATCACCCGCGTCTACAGTACCTGGGTGATTGGTGGGGCGGCGATTCTGGCGATTCTGCTTTCCTGTGTCGGCAAATTGGCCGCCGCGATTCAGGCTATTCCGGTGCCGGTAATGGGCGGTGTGTCGCTGCTGCTGTACGGAGTGATTGGTGCTTCGGGTATCCGTGTGCTGATTGAATCTAAAGTAGATTACAACAAAGCGCAGAATCTGATCCTCACCTCGGTGATCCTGATCATCGGTGTTAGCGGTGCCAAAGTGCATATCGGTGCCGCCGAGCTGAAAGGTATGGCGCTGGCGACTATCGTCGGTGTGGCACTCAGCCTGATCTTCCGCGTAATCAGCCTGTTACGTCCGGAAGAAGTGGTGCTGGATGCTGAAGAACAACGCGAACCCTAAGCGCGTTTGCCGGGCAGGGAAGCCCGGTTCATCTCTGGCAAGGATCGTGATAGACTTGCCGCGTTTTCTGCCCGTTCATACGCTGAGGTGCTTCTGAACACGCCGGCACAGCTTTCATTGCCACTTTACTTACCTGATGACGAAACCTTTGCCAGCTTTTGGCCTGGGGAAAATCCGTCCCTTTTAGCCGCGCTGCAAGGTGCGCTGGTGCAGCAACACGGCAGCTATCTCTATTTCTGGTCACGCGAAGGCGGTGGCCGCAGCCATTTGTTGCACGCAGCCTGCGCCGAGATGTCAGCGCGCGGTGAAGCAGTGGGTTACGTCCCGCTGGATAAACGCACCTGGTTTGTGCCGGAAGTACTGGAAGGTATGGAACATCTGGCGCTGGTTTGCATCGATAATATCGAGTGCATCGCCGGGGATGCGGAGTGGGAGATGGCGATCTTCGATCTCTACAACCGCATTCTGGAAATCGGTAAAACGCGTCTGCTGATCACCGGCGATCGTCCACCGCGCCAGCTCAATCTTGGGTTGCCGGATCTGGCATCGCGGCTCGACTGGGGGCAGATCTACCGTTTACAACCTTTGTCGGACGACGACAAGTTGCAGGCGATGCAGCTGCGAGCCGGGATCCGTGGCTTTGAATTGCCAGAAGACGTTGGGCGCTTCCTGCTGAAACGCCTCGACCGCGAAATGCGTACCCTGTTTGACACGCTGGACCGGCTGGATCGCGCTTCCATCAGCGCACAACGTAAACTCACCATTCCTTTTGTTAAAGAAGCGCTGGGGCTTTAAATAATCTCCAGCACCGCTTCCGGCGGGCGACCGAGACGCGCCTGCTCATCTTTAATCACAATCGGGCGCTCAATCAATTTGGGATGGTCGACCAACGCCTGAATCAGTTGATCCTCGCTGAGACTCGGTTCGGCTAATTCCAGCGATTTATACAGATCCTCTTTACGGCGCATCAGCTCGCGTGCGCTGCTCATACCGAGTTTTTTCAGCAACGCTTTTAGCGTCTGCGCGTCAGGCGGCGTTTCCAGATACAGCACCACTTCCGGCTGCACTCCCTGCTGTTGTAGCAACGCCAGCGTTTCGCGGCTCTTGCTGCAACGTGGATTATGATAAATGGTCACCATGCTTAAGATCCTTTTTGATACTGTTGGAAGCGTTTTTGCAGCTCACGGAATTGGTCGATGCGCGCATCGTAACGCGCCTGCTTCAGGCTACCGAGCGGCACCTGAGCGCTGGCGCTGCTGAGTGCCCTAATCGCTTGATCCATCTGACCATTCAACGCCAGACCTTCCGCGCGTGCCGATAGCTCCTCATCCTGCAAGCCTTGAGCTGCGGATGCCTGCGCCAGCAAATCCCAGCCATTGGGATCGTTCGGGTTTGACCAGGTATAACGATGGAGAATACGGCTGGCATTGGCCGGTTGTTTGGCCTCAACGTAGGCATTGGCGAGGTTGAGCTGGATGATGGGGTTACTGTTGCTGCCTTTGGCGCTGCTCAGCATAGTAATGGCTTGCTGTGGTTGATTCAGGCCAATATCAATATCGCTCATGATGTCGAGAAACCAGACGTTATCCGGCTGTTTAGTCAGCATCGGCGCAATAATTTTCTTCGCGTTTTCGAAGCTTTTTGCCTGTAAAAACTGCACCGCTTTACCATATTGCGACGCCTGCTGCTCACGGCTGTTACCTTTGGCATATTGATCCAACAAATCGTCGGTCAGCTGATTTTGCCCGGTGGCGTACATGCCAAGCGAACGCACTTTTGCCATATAAAAATCCTGCGATGACTGCACCACCACCGGACGCATCTGGTTTGCGCGGTTGCGCGCATCCGCCAGGCGGCTATCGGGCAGGGGGTGGGTCAGCAGAATTTCCGGTGGTTTGGATGAGAAGCGACTCTGGTCTGCTAACTTTTGCAGGAAATTCGGCATCGCCTCGGGATCAAAACCGGCGCGCTGCAACACCTGAATACCGATGCGGTCCGCTTCCTGTTCATTACTTTGTGTAAAGCTGATCATGCTCTGCTGCGTTCCGGCGAGGGTGCCCATCAACCCAGCCATACCTGCCTGCGGGTTAGCGATCGCCAGCAGAATCGAGCCGAGCGCACCCACCCAGGTGAGCGGGGCGTTGCGTTTCTGTTCTTCCATCGCACGTGCCAGATGGCGCTGGGTCACGTGTGAAATTTCGTGCGCCATCACTGATGCCAGCTGGCTTTCATTGTCCGTAAAGCGGAACAGTGCCGAATGCAGCACCACATTGCCGCCAAAGAAAGCGAAGGCGTTCAGTTCATCATTTTGGATCAGATAAAAATGAAACGGCGTACGCACCGAATCGGCGTGGGCCACCAGCCGCTGTCCGAGTTGGTTGATATATTGATTCAACAGCGGATCGTTGATCAGTGGGGCGCTGGCACGCAGCTGGCGTACATAGAAATCGCCAATCTGCAATTCCTGATTAATCGACAGCGTTGCACCTGCGGTGGTGCCCATATCGGGCAGCGAGTCGCTCACGTCAGCCCTGACACTCAGTGCAGGCGTGAGAAGCAGCGCAGGAATAAGGGCCGCCAGCGCTGATTTTTTCAACCGGTTTAACATGCCTTGATCCTGTAAAAAGTGTCCCAAAATTGGACCGTTAAGTGGTGCAAATGTTCTGTTTAAAAACCGCACGATAAATCGCGCTGCGACGAATTTGGGGAGATTACTTATCTTAACCACCCGCAGCATACAAGCAAGCAGCGCGAGGGAATGTGATGAATGCAAAATGTTGCTGCTGCCGGGCAATAAAGCAGCAAAAATTTGAATAAAGCAACCTGGACTTCAGCAGGCTATTTTCGGCTGGCTTAGATTAAAGAATGGTAAAGTTGCTCAAATTAATTGAATTTGGCATAAGACTTTCTCCGAAAAACAGCCGGAAGAGGGCCGTACTGGCCCGATTTATCCATCGACGTTGTTTATCATGACGCAAAAGGTTAAATGCGGTACTGCAAATTAAGATGGTCATATTTTAACTCGATGATAGTCATGACAATCACCGTGCCCGACAAAACTTCCGACCAGCCATTTTTCAACTCCTCGCTCTGACTCCATCAAGGTTGTTATTCAATTAGCCTTACTAATTATTTTTCCTGCAAGTAAACCACGTGTGGTCAGCCAATCCGCCTGCTTTAGGCGTTGTCCTGGTGTGGTATAGATAACGTACTTTGTTCAAACGGACTGTGAATGCCTGCCGGAGAGTCTCTATGCGTACTGTTGTCTCCTGGGCCCTGATCGCCATTGTTGGGGGTTTTGTCGGTGCTGTTGTCAGTAGAAGCGATGACATCTATCAACGGGTGGTAAACCATTTTTCTTCCCCACCGAGTGACCCGGAGGGGTTCTGGAGCACGCCGGGTATCGCGGGGTACGGAAAAATTCATTACGAACCCGATGCCGCCTTTAAACCCGAGCCTGGGTTGAGCAATAAGATCGTCTTTCAGCTCACTAAAAATGAGGGGGATATTGCCCGTCCCAACCTCGGTCTTGAGCGTGTGGCAAGGGTGGTGAACTTGTATATCGCCTCAGGCGTACCGGCCGATCAGCTGCATTTTGTGGTGTCAGTCACCGGGGATGCCACCCCGGCAATGCTGGATAACACGCATTTCAAACAATTTTATGGCACCGATAACCCCAATCTGCCGTTGATTGCGGAGCTGAATAAGCAGGGAGTGAAGGTGTCGGTGTGCGATCAGTCGGTGGCGTTTCATCATTATCCCAATGACTGGATCGATAAATCGGTGATTCACGCGCTCTCCAGCCCGACGACGGTGTCGACGCTGCAAAATCAGGGTTATGCGTGGTTGCAAATGTAGCAGGCATTTTGATGATGGTTGAGGAGAAGTGAGATGCGTCCAACGACATACATTGTTGTAGCAGCACTGGCCGGTTTTGTTGGCGGTAATGTGCTCCAGCTTCCCGAGCTGGTCGGTAAATTCAGCGACAAGTTTGCGGATAAGAAAGCCGAACCGGCCGATTTCTGGAGCACACCGGCGATCGCGGGTTTCGGTAAGATCCACTTTGTAAACACCCCTGCGTACAATCCAGGCAGCACACCCGGTTTGAGCAACAAAATCGTGTTCCAGATTAACCGCAGCGAAGGAGACATTCGTCAACCAAATCTCGGGCTGGAGCGGGTGGCGCGCGTCACCAATCTTTACTATGCCGCAGGGGTGCCATTGGAACAGTTGAACTTCGTGGTGTCGATTAATAGCGATGCGGTGCCCGCGGCCCTGAACAACGAACAGTTCCGCAAAGCCTATGGCGTGGATAACCCCAACCTGAAGTTAATCAGCGAACTGGAAAAAGCCGGGGTGAAAGTGTCCATTTGCGATCAGTCGGTGGCTTTCCATCATCTGGAGCGCGAATGGATTGACCCAATGGTGACGCATACCCTCTCCAGCGGCACCACAGTGGCGACGCTGCAAAACGAAGGTTATGCCTTCCTGATGCTGTAATTTTCCCCAGACGGCAGCATCGGCTGCTGTCATCTTGTTGTCATTTCTCCGCGATGTGGCTGTCACAGTTCGCCGTTAAGTTAAGCGTCAATGAGATCGATCTCATTGGCAACCAACGAGGCGAACATGTCCGATTTAGTAAGTGTGGCAAAGCTGGCTGGCGTCTCGCGCGCCACGGCGGCACGCGCTTTCTCTGATCCCCATCTGCTGCGTCCGGATACCTTAAACAAGGTACTGGCTGCATCAGAACAATTGGGATTTCGCCCGAACCATATTGCCCGCCAGTTGCGCACGCAAAGCTCCACCACGTTCGGCGTGCTGCTGCCCTCGTTGCTAAACCCGATCTTTTCACAGCAGCTTCAGGCCATGGAGCGCCAGGCACGCCAGGCGGGATTTGGCCTGCTGTTGGCGACCAGTGATTATCAGCCAGAGCGCGAAGCAGCGATTGTCGAACATATGCTGCGCCAGCGGGTGGCGGGTCTGGTGTTAACGGTGGCGGATGCGGACAACAGCGCGGTACTGCATACCCTGCATGAGGCGCAGATGCCATTTGTACTGGCACATAACATACCGCAACAACACGACTGGCCAGCGGTGTGCGTCGATAACCGCCTGGCGATGCGTGAAGCGACCGATTACCTGCGCCAACTTGGGCATCAACACATTGGCATGATTGCCGGACCGATGTTGCAGTCCGATCGCGCCCGCCTGCGTTATCAGGGCTATTGCGATGCTATGCAACAGGCCACCCTGCCGGTGATTGAAATGTCCAGCCACACCCATTCTGATTTCGCCCTGGTACAACCCTGGTTGCAGGGGCCATCCGCCTTGACCGCAGTCATCTGTACCAACGATTTGCTGGCCATCAGCCTGATTGGTGCTGCCCAGCGTGCTGGGGTACGCATCCCGCAACAGCTATCGGTGATGGGTTTTGATGGCATCGATATCGGTGAACAGCTCGCGCCGTCACTGGCGAGTGTGGCGCAACCCGCTGAATGGCTGGGAGCCTGCGCCATCGACATGCTTTTACAACAGGCCAGACGCGGTACGCGCGTACTGGCGCATCAACTGCGACCCGGCGAAAGCGTGGCCGCACCCCTTGCTTCTTACATTGCCAACACCAGGGAACCATCATGAAATTACAGAAAAAAGTCAAAATCGTGGCTGGGGCGCTGGCCCTGACCATCGGGTCGTTATTCAGCGGGCTGACCCAGGCGGCGGAGACGGCGATTTGCTACAACTGCCCGCCGGAATGGGCTGACTGGGGTACTCAGCTTAAAGCCATCGCGCACGACACCGGTATCCAGGTGCCGCAGGACAACAAAAACTCCGGCCAGGCGCTGGCGCAAATGGTCGCTGAGCAGGGCAATCCGGTGGCGGATGTGGTGTATTACGGCGTCAGTTTTGGCATCCAGGCGGACAGCGCCGGAGTCATCACCAGCTATAAACCGCAGCACTGGAATGACATCCCGGCCGGAATGAAAGATCCGAACGGTAAATGGGTGGCGCTGCATTCGGGCACCATGGGCTTTATGGTGAACGTTGATGCGCTGGGTGGCGCGCCCATTCCGCAATCCTGGAATGATCTGCTGAAGCCGGAATACAAAGGGATGATCGGCTATCTCGACCCGGCCAGCGCCTTCGTCGGTTATGTGGCGGCGGTGGCGGTTAACCAGGCGCTGGGCGGCAATATGCACGACTTCAATCCGGGTCTGACCTGGTTCAAAAAATTGCAGGCCAATCAGCCGATCGTACCGAAGCAAACCGCCTATGCCCGCCTGATTTCCGGCGAGATCCCGATCCTGCTCGACTACGACTTCAACGCTTATCGCGCCAAATATAAAGATCACGCCAACGTGGCCTTTGTCATCCCGCAAGAAGGGACGGTGACCGTGCCTTACGTCATCAGCCTGGTGAAGAATGCGCCGCATGAGGCTAACGGCAAAAAAGTGATCGATTACGTGCTGTCGGACAAAGGGCAGGCGATCTGGGCGAACGCGTTCCTGCGACCGGTGCGCACTTCCGCCATGTCGGCTGAAGCGAAGAAATATTTCCTGCCGGACAGTGATTACGCGCGAGCCAAAACGGTTGATTACCAACAGATGGCCGATGCGCAGAAAGCGTTCTCTGCCCGTTACCTGAGTGAGATCCGTTAATGTCGCTGTCCGACACCCTGGCGGCCTCGCGCCGCCAGACGCGTAAACAGCCTGGCAGCCGCTGGCTATGGCTGACGCTGCCTGCGCTGTTGTTCTTCTGTGCCTTCTGGCTGCTGCCGTTTGCCCGTTTGCTGCAAATCGGTATGCAGGCGGATCGTACCACGCAACACAGTGGCTACTGGACGGTGATCAGTCAGCCGCAGTACTTGCTGAGCTTAATCAATACCGTGCTGTTGTCGTTGGCGGTGACGTTCGCCACGTTGCTCATTGCCGCGACGGTGGGTTGCTTTCTGGCGCGTCAACGTTTTGCCGGTCGCGGCACTCTGTTGGCGCTGCTGACTTTTCCGCTGGCATTTCCTGGCGTGGTGGTGGGATTTCTGGTGGTGATGTTGGCCGGAAGGCAGGGGCTACTGGCACAGATCAGCATGAGTCTGCTGCATGAACGCTGGACATTGGCCTATTCGTTGGTCGGCTTGTTTATCGGCTATCTCTACTTCTCGCTGCCGCGCGCCATTGTCACCCTGGTGGCGGCCAGTGAAAAACTCGAACGCTCCCTGGAAGAGGCTGCCCGTTCGCTCGGTGCCAGCCAGTGGCGCATCACCTGGGATGTGATTGTACCGGGGTTGCAACCGGCGTTGCTCTCCACCGGCGCGTTATGTTTCGCCACCAGCATGGGGGCGTTTGGCACTGCGTTTACCCTTGGCACCGATTTGGCGGTGCTGCCATTGACCATCTATGGCGAATTCACCAACTACGCCAACTTCGCCACTGCGGCTGCGCTGTCGGTGGTGATGGGCGGGGTCGCCTGGCTGGCGTTGATGATCGCACGTCGTCTGGCGCATCGCACTGAGAAGGAGGCGGCATGAATCGTCGTGGACTTTTTATCCTGCAACTGCTGATCACCACCCTCACTGCGCTGTTTATGATTGTCCCGGTGGTGTTGTCGATGCTGGCTGGAGTGACCAACAACTATTTTATTGGTCTGCGCAGTGGTCTGACGCTGAAGTGGGTGGAACAGGTGTGGCAGATGTATGCCGACACCTTCTGGTTGTCGTTGCTGATTGCCTTGTGCTGCCTGCTGGTGACGCTGGTGATTGGCGTACCTGCTGCCTGGGGACTGTTGAAAGCACCGGGCCGCTGGGCGGCACGTATTGAAGAGTGTCTGATGCTGCCGGTGGCGTTGCCGGGGCTGGCCACGGCGCTCGGTATCATCCTGTTATATGGACAATTTTCCGCCCTGCGCGACAGTTGGCTGTTTATCCTGATTGGTCATGTGCTGTTTACCCTGCCGTTTATGATGCGTCCGGTGCTGGCGGTGATGCAGGCGGTGGATATGCCGCGGCTGGAAGAAGCCTCAGCCAGCCTCGGTGCCAGTCTGTGGCAGCGTTTCTTTAGCGTGGTGGTGCCGAACTGTCGCAACGGCATTCTCGCCGGTGCTTTTATGGTGATCACCCTGTCGGTGGGGGAGTTCAACATCACCTGGATGCTGCACACGCCGCTGACTAAAACCCTGCCGGTCGGCCTTGCCGACAGCTATGCCTCGATGCGACTGGAGGTGGGTTCTGCCTACACCCTGATTTTTATCCTGATGATTCTGCCGTTGTTGTTGCTACTTAACGTGCTCAATCAATGGCTCAACCGCGCAGTTGTGCGCCAACACAAGGAGCCGGCATGAATAACGCTGCCGTAACTGTGACGCTTCGCCATTGCTCGCGTCGTTTTCACCATCACCTGGCGCTGCACCCGCTGGACCTGACGGTTAATGCCGGAGAAACCCTGGTGCTGCTTGGACCTTCGGGCTGCGGTAAAACCACCACGCTGCGTATTATCAGCGGGCTGGAACGCTGTGATACCGGAGGCGAAGTGTGGTTTGACGGGCGCAACGTCACCGATTTGCCCATTGAAAAACGTAACGTTGGCATGGTGTTCCAGAACTACGCGCTATTTCCCAATCTCAACGTGGCGGACAACGTCGCCTATGGCCTGAAAGTGCAGGGCGTGCCGCGTGCTGAGCGTGAGGCGCGGGTACAGGAGATGCTGGCGCTGGTGGACCTCAGCACGCTGGCGCAGCGTAGTATCGACAAACTCTCCGGTGGGCAGAAGCAGCGCGTGGCTCTGGCGCGTGCGTTGGCGGCACGTCCCAAAGTCTTGTTGTTTGATGAACCGCTGGCAGCGCTGGATGCACGCCTGCGCGACCGTCTGCGGCTGGAGATTGGCGCGTTGCTGAAGCAACTGGCGATCACCGCAGTTTACGTGACGCACGATCAGCAGGAAGCGATGGCGCTCGGCGACCGTATTGCGGTGATGGAGCAGGGCCGGTTAGTGCAAATCGATACGCCACAACGCATTTATCAGCATCCGGCCTCAAAGTTCGTCGCCGATTTTGTTGGTGCGATTAACTGCGTTGATGTGGATGCACGCGGCAACCCGCAACGTTTCTGTCGTCCGGAAGACGTGCTGCTCGCCAGTGATCATCGCTATCCCCGTCAGGGTTTTGTTGTTGCCAGCACCTTTCTCGGCGCATCTCAGCGGCTGATGATTGATATCGGTCTTGCCGCACCGATCCAGGTGGATCGTCATGCGCGTGAAGCCTGGCATGCCGGACAACCGGTGAGCTGGTCACTGGCGCAGGACGCCGCCCTCCATTTTTCTGCTTCCTGAGGAACGAAGATTGTCTGAAGCCATGACGCTGATTGCGCAAATCAGCGATTTACATATTAAGGCGCAGGGGCGCCTCTCCTATAAAAAAGTGGACACCCAGGCCGCGCTGTTACGGGTGATTGAGACGCTGAACCGCTTGCAACCACGCCCGGATGTGGTGGTGATCACCGGCGATCTGGTCGATTTCGGCCTGGCGGAAGAGTATCAAACCCTGCGGCAGGCGCTGGCAAGGTTACAGCTGCCGTACCTGTTGATGCCGGGGAACCATGATGATCGCCAGGCGTTACGTGCCGCGTTTCCTGAGCATAGCTATCTGCAACAGGGAGAAACCCTCAACTGGCAGCATCACGTCAAAGGATTAAATCTACTGGCGCTGGACTCCAGCGTGCCGCAACAGCCGTGGGGCTATGTTGATGAAGCGCAACTGGAGTGGCTGGATGAAAAACTCAAGCAGGCGCAACATACGCCAACGCTGGTGATGCTGCATCATCCACCTTTTATCACCGGTATCGGTCATATGGATAAGCAACCGCTACGTAATCCTGAGGCGCTGGCGGCGGTGGTAAGCCAGCATCCGCAGGTGGAGCGGGTATTGAGTGGTCATCTGCATCGTTCCATTCAGGCGCGCTTTGCCGGCACGCTGGCCTGCACCGCACCTGGGGTGTCACATCAGGTGGCGTTTGATTTGTCTGAAGATGGACCCGCCAATTTTGTGCTGGAACCGCCTGGATTTTTGCTGCATCGCTGGCATGCACAGCAAGGTATGACTACGCATCTGTGCGCGATTGGCGATTATCCCGGTCCGTTTCCGTTTTACGACATAAACGGATTAATTGACTAATTAGCGCCAGATAAAAGCAAAAGAATGGGTGTGTCGGCAGGATGCTTAGTGCTCAAATTGGGTTGTCGGTGTACAATTCTCTGTTACCTCACCAGGGTAAGTACGTCCAACAATAACAAGACTGCCAGGCACTCCAATGATGAACAGACTCCTGATGGCGGGTGCGCCATGTTAACGCGCATCTGGCCTAAAACTGATCTGCGCACGCTAATCATGCTGCTGGCGATCACCAGTATTGTTATTACGCTTGCCAACGCCCTGTATGCAACATGGCGCGTGCAACGCATGGTCCTGATCGAAAGCACCCTTGAAGCCAATCGCGCTTATGCCACCAAGCTGGCCTCCACCACCGAGGTCTTCTTTCAACTGGCTGAATCGCAGCTGCATTTCAGCGCGACACAGCTGGGCAAAGATTTTGATAATAGCGACCTGGCGCAGGAGGAAGTGAACCGCCTGCGCGAGCAGACCAGCAGCTTTAACTCGGTGGCGGTGGTGAACAGCGACGGCATCGTGAAAGCCATTTCTCCGGAATCCCTGATGCTGAAAGGTATGCAACTGACCAGTCAGGCATCACGGGAAGCGCTGGCAAAGCGCCAGCCGATGGTGAGCAAACCGACGCTCTCGGCGGCCAATAACCTGATCGTCTTCGTCTCCTGGCCGATCTGGAGTAACGAGGGACGCTATCTCGGCTATGTTGGTGGTACTATCTATCTGAAAAAGAAGAGTATTCTGAATGCCTTGTTGGGCGAGCAGTACTATCGTGATGGCACCCACGTCTACGTGCTGGATCGCAACAACCAGGTGTTGTACCACCAGAACAGTCAACTGATTGGCAAAAGCGTGCCGGGAATCATCAGCGATCGTCAGCGCGGGGAGCAGACCAACGGCTCCCTCGAAATCAGCGAAGAAGGGGCCGATAAGCTGGCGGGTTACGCGATTGTGCCCACCACCGGTTGGATGGTGGTAGCGCTGAAACCGACCGATGTGACGCTGGCTCCGCTCTCCGGCCTGTTGCTGAAAGTGTTGAAAAACTCGGTGCCCTTTGCGCTGTTAACTTTGCTAGTCGCGATCATCCTTTCGCGTCTGATTGCGCTGCCGCTATGGCAACTGGCACGCAAGGCCAGCCAGATGGATACCCAAAGTGTCTCTGGCGAAATCAATGGTATCCGTGCCTGGTACTTTGAAGCCGCGCAGGTTAAACGCGCGATGCTGACGGGCATCGGTCTGGTGCAGGATAAAATTGGCCGCCTGAAATCCGAAGTCCAGACCGACCCGATGACCAATTTGCTCAACCGTCGTGGTCTCGGTGCGGTGCTGGATTACTTCCTCGCCATGCGCCAACCCTTTGCGGTGCTGGCGCTGGATATTGATCACTTTAAACGGGTCAACGACAACTTTGGTCATGACGTCGGTGACGAGGTGATCAAAAAGGTGGCGCAGGCGCTGCGCAGCAGTGCCCGTCAGACCGACGTGGTTTGCCGTAATGGTGGGGAAGAGTTTCTGATGTTGATGCCGGGTACCCCCGCAGAAGAGGCGCGGCATCTGGCGGAGCGGTTGCGCAAAAGTATTGCCGAAAACTGGATCGATACGGTGGGGAATATCACCATTTCGGTGGGTATCGCTCTATGGCTGCCGGAAAACGGCTCGCAGGAGCAAAGCCTGAAACAGGCCGATGCAGCCTTGTACCAGGCAAAAAATGCCGGACGAAACTGTGTGATGATGGCTGGACAAGATGCGCTGGTTAGCAGTATCACGCGTTAAACAGATATTACGGATTCGTAGCGGCGCGATTTATCGCGCAGGTTTTTCCCGTATAGTGCACGGGCTTGCGCGATAAATCGCGCCGTTACGGGAAAGGAAAGATATGCTGGCTTTGCTTATTCAATGGTACAGACGTCGTTTTAGCGATCCCCAGGCAATTGGCCTGGTGGCAATTTTACTGGCGGCGTTTCTCATCCTCTTCTTCTTCAGTGGTTTGCTGGCCCCGCTGCTGGTGGCGGTGGTGCTGGCGTACCTGCTGGAGTGGCCAACAGTACGCTTAGAACGGGTGGGATGTAGTCGCACCTGGGCCTCCAGCATCGTGCTGGTGCTGTTTGGCGGTATTGTGTTGGTGATGGTGCTGATTGTCGCACCGGTCGCCTGGCAGCAGGGCATTAACCTCACCCGCGATCTCCCCAACATGCTCAACAAACTTTACCTGTTCGCCGCCGGGTTGCCGAAGCGCTATCCGGCGCTGGTTGATGCGGGCATCATTGATATCGTGGTTGAAAATCTGCGTAGTCGCCTGACCGGGCTGGGCGAATCACTGGTGAAATATTCACTGGCGTCGCTGGTGGGACTGATGACGCTGATGATTTACCTGGTGCTGGTGCCGCTGATGGTGTTTTTCCTGCTGAAGGATAAAGAGCAGATGTTGAACGCGGTGCGTCGCGTGTTGCCGCGTAACCGTGGTCTGGCGGGCGTGGTATGGCAGGAGATGAACCAACAAATCACCAACTATATTCGCGGCAAAGTGCTGGAGATGGTAGCGGTGGGCGTGGTGAGCTGGCTGGCGTTTCTGCTGCTCGGCCTTAACTACGCGCTACTGCTGGCAGTGCTGGTCGGGGTATCGGTACTGATCCCTTACATCGGCGCGATGCTGGTGACCATCCCGGTGATCGGTGTCGGTTTGTTCCAGTGGGGACTGGGTAGCGACTTCTGGACCATGTTTGTGGTGTATCTGGTGGTGCAGGGACTGGATGGTAACGTTCTGGTGCCGATTCTGTTCTCGGAAGCGGTCAATCTGCATCCGCTGGTGATCATTCTGTCGGTAGTGATTTTCGGTGGGTTATGGGGCTTCTGGGGGGTGTTTTTCGCCATTCCCCTCGCCACCTTAATCAAAGCGGTGGTGCATGCCTGGCCGGAAGAGACAATCGTGAGTTAAAGAAAACGGGTGCGTAACACGCACCCGTTGCTATCAGGCTGATTGCAGGTAATCCAGCACGATGTCGTGGTGGTTAGACGTTTTGAAATCGTCGAACACCTTCTCCACCTGGCCATTACCATTAATCAGGAAGCTGATGCGGTGAATGCCGTCGTAGGTTTTGCCCATAAAGGATTTCTCCCCCCAGACGCCAAACTGTTCGCATACCTGATGGTCTTCGTCAGACAGCAGCGTAAAGTTCAGCAGCTCTTTTTCGGCAAAACGGGATAGTTTTTCCGGTTTGTCAGTGCTGATACCCAGCACTTCCACGCCGACTTTTTTCAATTCATCCATGTTGTCGCGCAGGCCACAGGCCTGTACGGTGCAGCCCGGCGTCATGGCTTTCGGGTAGAAATAGACCAGAACGCGCTGTCCCTGGAAGTCGGCCAAATTTACTTGTTCGCCATCCTGATCGGGCAAGCTAAATTTCGGTGCGGTATCACCGGCTTTCAGTGGATTCATCACAACTCTCCATTTTTTTCTTCATGCTGTGGGTAATACACCATCAGGGCCAAAAGTGCCAGGTGGAGTTTACCGTCAGGGTTATTTCCGCACACTGTTTGTCCAATCTGGACAGAGTGTGTGACGAAATAACCCGGAAGTCGCATCAGTGCGGTACGGCATCATCCGCCACACTATACAAACGAATCGTACCCTGGGCGTGCAGTTCCTGACACAGTTGATTAAACGCCGGTTCGATACGCGTATCTTCTGCGCTATGCGCCGTCATCTGAATATACAGAGTAGGTGGTACACCATCCTGTGCTGGTTGAATGCGCGAAACCAGCTCGGCGATGTTCATCTGATGTTTATCGAACAAATCGGTGAATCGCTCAATGATATGCGGCGAATCCGGCACTTCAACCTGCACCCAGACGGTAGCGGGCATCGGTGGCGTGACACGTGCGTTGGTGCGCTTCATCACGATCAACAACTCCAGCTCGGCCCCTTTCATCGGCAGGGTGGACTCGATAAGGGTAATGGCATTCCAGCTTCCGGAGAGCAGCATAATAAAGGTGAATTCGTCACCCAGCATCGCCAGACGGCTGTCTTCAATGTTGCAGCCGCAGCTGCTGACATGGCGGGTGATGGTATTCACGATACCCGGACGATCAACGCCCAATGCGGTGATCACCAGATGGTGAGGCTGTGGCTGCGACAAAATGACATTTCCTGTGTGTTCGCTAATAACCATAAGGTAAACATAAAAAAAACTGCTGACAAGCGCGGGAATGGCTTGGCTCGCTTGCTTTTCCCTCGGCGTAAAACGTACCATGAAGCACTTGTTTGTCGAGGGGATCGCCCATGTTCACCGGAAGTATTGTTGCGCTCGTTACGCCAATGAATGACAAAGGCAATGTCTGCCGCGCGAGTTTGAAAAAACTGATTGATTATCATGTCGCCAGCGGCACCGCGGCGATTGTTTCTGTTGGCACCACCGGCGAATCAGCCACCCTCAGCCATGAAGAGCATGGCGATGTGGTGATGATGACCCTCGAACTGGCCGATGGTCGTATTCCGGTGATTGCCGGAACCGGCGCGAATGCCACTGCTGAAGGGATCTCCCTCACCAAACGCTTTACCGGCACCGGTGTGGTGGGTTGCCTGACCGTGACCCCGTATTACAACCGTCCGACGCAGGAAGGCTTGTTCCAGCACTTCAAAGCGATCGCCGAAAGCACCGATCTGCCGCAGATGCTGTATAACGTGCCTTCACGTACCGGCTGCGACATGCTGCCGGAAACCGTCGCGCGTCTGGCCGAAATCAAAAATATTATCGGAATCAAAGAGGCTACCGGGAACTTATCGCGGGTTAGTCAGATCCAAGAGCTGGTTGATGATGAATTCATTCTGGTGAGTGGCGATGACGGCACGGCGCTGGACTTCATGCAACTGGGCGGTAAAGGCGTTATTTCGGTCACGGCCAACATTGCGGCCCGTGAAATGGTTGAACTGTGCGCACTGGCGCAGCAGGGCAACTTCGCCGAAGCGCGTCGCCTGAATCAGCGTCTGATGCATCTGCACCAGACGCTTTTCTGTGAACCCAATCCTATCCCGGTGAAATGGGCCGCGAAACAACTAGGATTAATCGCGGATGACACGCTGCGTTTGCCAATGACGCCGCTGACCGAAGCCGGTCAGAGTAAAACGGCGCAGGCATTGATCAAAGCGGGTCTGCGATAATTTAGGGAGAATCAATGCGTTATACAGTGAAACGCTCGACGCTGGCCACAGTGGTGGGTTTGTCCACCCTGATGCTGCTGTCAGCTTGCTCCAGCGATCAGCGTTATAAGCGCCAGGTCAGCGGTGATGAATCTTACCTGCAGGCGCCTGAACTGCATGATTTAAACGCCCCGGCGGGGATGATTCTGCCTTTGCAGAATGGTGATTATGATGTGCCGCACGCCGTTGCCAAAGGCACGGTGGGTAAAGAGCTGGACATCCGTCCTCCTGCCCAGCCGCTGGCGTTGATGAACGGTACGCGCGCGCAGTTCACCGGCAATACTGGCGTGCTGGCGGTGGAAAGCAGCCGTGGTTCCATCTGGTCTCAGGTGGTGAACGTGGTGCAGTCGTACAAATTCCCGATTGCCCAACGTGATGATGCTACACAGCAGCTGACCACCGATTGGGTGCAGTGGAACCGTGCGGATGAAGACAATCAGTATCGTGGTCGTTACCAGATTAGCGTGCAGAACCAGGGCTATCAGCAGGTGCTGACGGTTCGTCTGTTGGAACTGCAACAACAAGGCAAAACGGTCACCTCCTCGGTCCAGACCCAGCGCTATACCGCGCAGATGCTGAACGACATCAGTACTGGCATGGATAAGATTGATTCTGCGGCTCAGGACGCTGCTGCCGGACGTGGCGTTGGACAGATTGCAGTCCAGAGCGGCGCTGATGACACTGGCCTGCCGCTGTTGATTCTGCGTTCACCGTTCAACCTGACCTGGCAGCGCCTGCCGGCAGCGCTGAAACGCGCGGGCATGGAAGTGACCGACAGCAACCGCTCGCAGGGCAGCCTGAACGTCACCTACAAGCAGCCGGGCAGCGGTGCATGGGATGACATCGGTGCGAAAGATCCGGGCTTACCGAACGGCGATTACAAATTGCAGGTCGGCGATCTCGATAACCGCAGCAGTCTGCAGTTCATTGATCCTAAAGGTCACGTGCTGACTCAGTCGCAGAATGATGCGCTGGTGGCAGTGATGCAGGGCGCACTGAACAAATAAATTGCCTCAGGCCGGAGAATATCCGGCCTTTTTTTTGAGATTTTGGCATAATAGCGCCCGGCGAGGTAAACGATTGCGTATTGCCGCCGAGCTGCGGGTAACCGCGGCACGAACACGGGTTCTTTCATGTTTGGAGTTAACAAGATGCAAAAGCGAGCTGAGTTGTATCGCGGTAAAGCGAAAACCGTATACAGCACCGACAATCCGGATCTGCTGGTACTTGAATTCCGCAACGATACGTCAGCAGGAGACGGTGCACGAATCGAGCAGTTTGATCGCAAAGGGATGGTGAACAATAAGTTCAATCATTTCATCATGACCAAATTGCAGGAAGCGGGCATTCCGACCCAGATGGAAGCGCTGCTTTCGGATAACGAGGCGCTGGTGAAAAAGCTGGAGATGGTGCCGGTGGAGTGCGTGGTGCGCAACCGTGCGGCAGGATCACTGGTAAAACGTCTGGGCGTGGAAGAGGGCATGCTGCTCAATCCACCGCTGTTTGATCTCTTCCTGAAAGATGACGCCAAACACGACCCGATGGTGAACGAATCTTACTGCGAAACCTTTGGTTGGGTGAGTAAAGAGAATCTGGCGCGCATGCGTGAGCTGACCTACAAAGCCAACGACGTGCTGAGCAAAATGTTTGATGATGCTGGTCTGATTCTGGTTGATTTCAAGCTGGAGTTTGGTCTGTTCAAAGGCGAAGTGGTACTTGGCGATGAGTTCTCACCGGACGGCGCACGTCTGTGGGACAAAGAAACCATGGACAAAATGGACAAAGACCGTTTCCGCCAGAGTCTGGGTGGCCTGATCGAAGCCTATGAAGAAGTGGCACACCGCCTGGGTGTGAAACTGGATTAATCGGTAGCCGCACTGGCGGCACCTGTTATCGTAGCGGTGCGATTTATCGCGCCGTTTTTTTATGTGTCGCATTCCAAACAGCACGCGCTGGTACTTCCCCCTGCCGCCATCTAAAATCATGCAAAGCCAATGTTGATCAAATCAGGAGCATGCCATGCGCTGGCAGGGACGTCGCGAAAGCGACAATGTAGAAGACAGACGCGACCAGTCGCCGGGCTATGGCGGCGGCCGACAGATCCGGCTGCCGCGCGGTAAAGGCGGCATCATCTTATTAATTATCGTGGCGGTAGCCGGTTATTACGGTTATGACCTGACGGCATTGCTGGAGGGTGGTGGCAACCTGACACCGACCACCCAGCAACAACAGCGCCAGGCCAAACCGGCACAGGATGAGGCGGCTAAATTCACCTCGGTGATCCTCGCCACCACCGAAGACACCTGGGACAAATTGTTCACCCAGATGGGCAAACAATACGTTCCACCAAAATTGGTGATGTATCGCGGTGCCACGCGTACCGGCTGCGGCACCGGTCAGTCGGTGATGGGACCGTTCTACTGCCCGGCCGATCAAACGGTGTATATCGACTTGTCGTTTTACGATGACATGAAAACCAAGCTCGGCGCGGGCGGTGATTTTGCCCAGGGCTACGTTATTGCGCATGAAGTCGGCCATCATGTGCAGAAATTGCTGGGTATCGAACCTAAAGTGCGCCAGATGCAGCAGGGGGCCAGCGAGGCACAGGTTAATCATCTGTCGGTGAAGATGGAACTTCAGGCCGACTGTTTTGCCGGTGTCTGGGGCCATTATATGCAGCAACAAAATATCCTCGAAGTGGGGGATTTGCAGGAAGCACTGAACGCCGCTGAGGCGATCGGTGATGATCGCCTGCAACAAAAAAGCCAGGGGCGGGTGGTGCCGGACAGTTTTACCCATGGTACATCGCAGCAACGTTATACCTGGTTCAAACAGGGATTCGACAGTGGTAATCCGGGGCAATGCAACACCTTTGCCAGCAAAGGATGAACCTGGTTGAAGTCAGCACGGCGATGCAGCAGGCGGGCATTCGCCGATTATGTGTGATCAGCGGCAGCAGTGCGTGGACGCGCCAGCAGGCCGAGGTATGGCGCAGCGCCTTAGCGGGTGACTGGCTGACTATCAGCGAACAAACCGATCTCTCCGTAACACCACACGCGCCCGCAGCGCTGCGCACGTTATTGGGGCGGGAATTCCAGCATGCCATTTTTGATGCACGCGAAGGGTTCCATGTTGAAGCCTTTGCTGCGCTGGCAGGTACCCTCAAAGCGGGCAGTTGGTTGTTATTGCTGACGCCGCCGTGGCAGACATGGGCCAGCCTGCCTGATGCCGACAGCCTGCGTTGGGCGGATGTCTCCGTACCTGTCGCCACGCCACATTTCACCCGTCAGCTGCAACAGGGATTACTTGATGATCCTCATGTGACGTTGCTGCGTGCAGATCATCCCGTGCGTGAACCGGAGGCGGTTGCCTGGCCCGACTGGCATTGCCAGGCACCGCAGCAACAGCAACGTATCCTGCAACAACTGCTGACCATGCCCGCCGGAGTGGCGGTGATCACCGCCGCGCGTGGGCGTGGCAAATCGGCGCTGGCTGGCATGCTGGCACGGGAGAATCGTCACTGTCTCGTCACTGCCCCGGCGAAAGTCTCCACCGATGTGCTGGCCCAATTTGCCGCTGAACATTTTCAGTTTATCGCCCCAGATGCGTTACTGGCGCTCGATCCTCCCCCGCAGGCGGAATGGCTGATTATCGATGAAGCCGCAGCGATTCCTGCACCGCTTCTGGCGCAGCTGGTCGCGCGTTTTCCCCGCGTGTTGATGACGACCACGGTACAGGGTTATGAAGGCACCGGACGCGGATTCATGCTGCGCTTCTGCGCCTCGTTGCCAGATGTGCATTATTTCGCGCTGGACGAGCCGCTGCGCTGGTCAGCATACGACCCGTTAGAAACGTGGTTAAGTCATGCCTTGTTATTTGAGGATGCGCAGGAGAGTGCACCTCCGTCTGAAATCACGCTGTTTCCGGCCTCGCCGCAACGCCATTCCGCTGCCCTGGCCGCAGGTTATCGCCTGTTAGCCAGCGCCCACTATCGTACTTCGCCGCTCGACCTGCGGCGAATGCTGGATGCGCCCGGCCAGCATTTCTGGCTGGCGGGCGCGCAGGACAACGTGCAGGGGGCGTTGTGGCTGGTGGAGGAAGGGGGGCTGGAATCGACGCTGGCGTGGTCGGTATGGGCGGGGTTGCGTCGTCCACGGGGTAACCTGGTGGCACAATCGCTGGCAGCTCATGCAGGTTTCGTCGAGGCTGCGACCTTGCGATCCCAACGCATCAGCCGTATCGCGGTGATGGCGGCGCAACGGCAGCATGGTATTGGTACGTCGCTGGTGGCGAAGGCCCGCCAGCAGGCACAGGGCTACGACTATCTCTCAGTGAGTTTTGGCTACACTGAGGCATTATGGCATTTCTGGCAGCGCTGTGGTTTCACCCTGGTACGTATCGGTTCGCAACGTGAAGCCAGCAGTGGATGTTACGCCGCCATGGCGATACTGGCACTCACGCCAGCGGGCGAGGCATTGCAACAACAGGCGGCACAGCGATTGGCGCGTGACTGGCCCTGGCTGCAACAGTTAATTGAACTGGATCTGCCGTTGGAGCAGGGTAGCGCGCAGCAACTCAATGATGATGATCTGGCGCTGCTGGCTGGTTTTGCCTGGGCACAACGTCCCTGGGAAGCCAGCTATGCCGCTTTGCAGCGCCTGGTCCGGCAGCACCCACAGCCGTTGTTAGACGCCATACTTACGCAAAAACAACCGCTGAGTCAGGCGGGGAATGGCGGACGCAAAGCCTTGATTGCTCAGCTCCGTGCTGAAGTGGCCCAGGCGTTACGAGTGCGGGATACCGCGCTCGCAGACAGCTGGCAACAACGCCTTGCGTCATTGCAATAAATCCATTATCTCATTCAAATTTTCCCAATATCACTGCGCTGACAGCGGCGTATAGTGATTGGAGGAGGATATTATGGCACTACATTATGTGATTGTTCAGCAACCGAGTACCGACCCCGCGCAGCTGTTTTTGCTGTACCACGGAGTCAACGATAACCCGGACTCGATGGCGCAGATCGGCAGTTGGTTTGCGCGTGCCTTCCCGCAAGCGCAGGTGGTGGCAGTGGGCGCGCCCTTGCCCGGCAGCATACCGCAGGGGCGTAAATGGTTTGCCGAAATCCCGGCGCACGATCGTTCTGAACAGCAGGGCGTGAATGCGGCGATGCCGGAATTTATTGAATCGGTGCGCCACTGGCAGCAACAAAGTGGTGTACGGCCGGAGGCCACGGCGCTGATTGGTTTCTCGCAGGGCAGTACGATGGTGCTGGAAGGTGTGAAGGCTCAGCCGGATCTGGCCGGGCGCGTGGTGGCGTTCAGCGGGCGCTACGCGACGTTACCGGAACAGGCCAGCACCCGTACCACCATCCATCTGATTCACGGCGAGTATGATGATCAGATCCCGATGCACCATGCTGAGGAAGCGGCACAGCGTTTAACCGCGCTGGGTGGCGACGTTACGTTGGATATTGTGGAGGATTTACCGCATGCGATTGACGATCGCAGTATGGAGCTGGCGTTGAATCATCTGCGCTATACCGTGCCGCGCCGTTACTTTGACGAAGCCTTGAGCGGGGCGAAACCCGGCGATGATGATGTGGTGATGATGGTGTAACCAACTGCCCTGTAGCGGCGCGATTTATCGCGCGGTCCTGTGCGTGATGCGGGAAAAACCCGCGCGGTAAATCGCGCCGCTACGTCAGTGCCAGCTGTTATTTTTTCTTTGGCCAGTCATCGTCATCGTCCCACTTATCGTTGAAGTCACGATGTGGTGGCAGATCCGGTTTGTTTTCCAGAAATTTTTTATGATCGATACGTTTCAGGTCTTTATAGACGTTCATCAAAATACCGACCATCAGCAGGATCACCAGGATCCACCAATACTCTTTCAACCATTCCATTTGCCCGCTCCTTATGCGTATTGTCAGGCGATCAGCTGTTCCATGATGCGCTGATACATGCGGCTCAGCATCTGCAAATCTGACGCCTTCACGCATTCATTGATTTTATGAATGGTGGCGTTCACCGGGCCAAGCTCCACCACCTGTGCGCCCATACGAGCGATAAAACGTCCGTCGGAGGTGCCGCCGGTGGTCAGCAACTGCGGCTTGATTTCATTATAGTGCGCTACCGCGTTCACCACGGCATCCACCAGCTTGCCACGAGAAGTCAGGAAAGGTTGGCCGGAAAGATTCCACTCCAGCGTGTAGCGCAACTGGTGGCGATCCAGCAGGGCGGCCACGCGCTCACGGATCATCTGGTCGGTCAGTTCGGTGCTAAAGCGGAAGTTGAACTGGACGAAAAATTCGCCGGGAATCACGTTATTGCTGCCGGTGCCTGCCTTGACGTTGGCAATCTGCATGCTGGTAGGCGGGAAGAATTCATTGCCCTGATCCCACTCGGTGGCTACCAGTTCATTTAACGCCGGCATGGCGCGATGCACCGGGTTCTCCGCCAGGTGCGGGTAAGCCACGTGACCCTGCACGCCATGAATGGTCAGGTTAGCGGTGATGGAGCCGCGACGACCGTTTTTCACCACGTCACCGACCACTTCGGTACTGGATGGCTCGCCCACCAGGCAGTAATCCATGCGTTCATTGCGCGCCATCAGACGTTCGACCACCTTCACCGTGCCGTTGGTGGCGCTGGCTTCTTCATCGGAAGTGATCAGAAAGGCCAGCCGACCTTTATGATTGGGATGGGCTGCGACAAAGCGTTCCGCTGCAACTACCATCGCGGCCAGCGATCCTTTCATGTCAGCGGCACCACGGCCAAACAGCATGCCATCACGAATGGTGGGTTCGAATGGCGGGTTGATCCAACGGTTGGCATCACCGGGCGGCACCACATCGGTGTGACCGGCAAATGCCAGGGTCTCACCCTGACCACGCGTTGCCCAGAAGTTAAGGGTATCGCCAATGTGCATTGGCTCCACCTGGAAGCCAATCGCTTCCAGTCGGGCAATCAGCAGCGCCTGACAACCCGCATCATCCGGGCTGAGGGAAGGGCGGCGAATCAGCTGCTGAGCCAGCTCAATAACCGGACAGAACATGTTATGACTTCTCCTGGATAAACGCGTGATAAAGGGATTCATTAAAGCCAACCAGCAGGTCGCCATTGGTTGCCGCCAGCACCGGGCGTTTGATAATGGCAGGCTGCGCCAGCATGATGGCTTTGGCGCTGTCAGCATCCTGTACCGCTGCGCGTTCTGCTTCGGGCAGCTTGCGCCAGGTGGTGCCGCGGGTATTGAGCAACGGCTCATAGCCAAGCTGATCGATAAACGATTGCAACAGCGCATCATCCACGCCATCTATCCGGTAATCATGGAAGCGATAATCGATACCGGAAGCCTCTAAATATCGGCGGGCTTTTTTAATGGTGTCACAATTTTTAATGCCGTAGAGCTGGAACATAGTATTTGACTACTCTTTTAGCGTGAAGATGGATTGCGTGGTCGGCCAGGGATTGTAACAAGGTTGCCAGACGGGATAACAGCGATCTCGTATCCTCGCTGGCAATTAAGCGTTGGCCCGCTATTGTATAAAGATAATAACTATCAAATCGTTTGATCTAAATGAGTATTACCTATCAATTGAGGTGTTTTAATCTAGTCACAAATTAAAAAAGCGGAGAGCAACATGAGCAATTCAAACGAAACAAACCCGACAGCTGCCAAATGCCCCTTTCATCAGGGCGCAGAGTTGCCTGCTGCGGGCGGTGGAACCAACAATCGTGACTGGTGGCCCAAGCAGTTACGCGTCGATTTACTGAATCAGCATTCCAATCGTTCGAATCCCCTCGGTGAAGACTTCAATTATCGCGAAGCTTTTAGCCAGCTTGACTACTTTGCCTTGAAAGCCGATCTGAAAGCGCTGCTCACCGACTCCCAACCCTGGTGGCCTGCCGACTGGGGCAACTATGCCGGTTTATTTATTCGTATGGCCTGGCATAGCGCGGGGACCTACCGTATGACTGACGGTCGCGGTGGTTCTGGTCGCGGTCAGCAGCGCTTTTCGCCGTTGAACTCCTGGCCGGACAACGTCAGCCTGGATAAAGCGCGTCGCCTGCTGTGGCCGGTGAAACAAAAATACGGCCAGAAAATTTCCTGGGCTGATCTCTATATCCTCGCGGGTAACGTGGCGCTGGAAAATGCCGGTTTCCGTACCTTTGGTTTTGGTGCAGGTCGTGCAGACGTTTGGGAGCCGGATCAGGATGTGAACTGGGGTGATGAGAAAGCCTGGCTGACTCACCGCCATCCGGAAGCGCTGGCGAAAAATCCACTCTCCGCTACCGAAATGGGTCTGATTTACGTTAATCCGGAAGGTCCGAACGCCAGCGGTGATCCGGCCTCGGCGGCCCCGGCTATCCGTGCCACCTTCGGCAATATGGGTATGGACGATGAAGAAACCGTGGCGCTGATCGCCGGTGGACATACGTTGGGTAAAACCCACGGTGCCGGTGCGGCCAGTCACGTGGGGGCCGAACCGGAAGCCGCAGGATTAGAAGCGCAAGGCTTTGGCTGGCAAAGCAGCTACAACAGCGGTGTCGGCGCGGATGCCATTACTTCTGGCCTCGAAGTGGTCTGGACGCAAACCCCGACCCAGTGGAGCAATTACTTCTTTGAGAACCTGTTCAAATATGAATGGGTGAAAACCCACAGCCCGGCAGGCGCGATTCAGTACGAAGCGGTGGATGGACCGGACATCATTCCTGATCCGTTTGATCCGGCGAAAAAACGTAAGCCGACCATGCTGGTGACCGACCTGACGCTGCGTTTTGATCCGGAATTCGAGAAGATTTCACGTCGATTCCTGAACAATCCGCAGGCGTTTAATGAAGCCTTTGCCCGGGCGTGGTTCAAGCTGACGCACCGTGATATGGGGCCGATTGCACGCTACTTAGGCCCGGAAGTACCGAAGGAAGCGCTGATCTGGCAAGATCCGCTGCCGAATCCGTCACACAATCCGACCGCAACGGATATCGATAACCTGAAAACAGCGATTGCGGATGCCGGTCTGTCGGTGGGCGAGTTGGTTGCCGTGGCCTGGGCTTCTGCCTCGACCTTCCGTGGTGGCGATAAACGTGGCGGTGCCAATGGTGCGCGCCTGGCCTTAGCGCCACAGAACAGCTGGGAAGTGAATGCCGGTATCCAGCCTGCGCTGGCGAAGCTGAAAGCCATTCAGCAGGCTTCCGGTAAAGCCTCGCTGGCCGATGTGATTGTGCTGGCGGGCGTGGTGGGTATTGAGCAGGCCGCGCAGGCAGCCAATGTTGCGGTTAAAGTCCCGTTCACGGCCGGTCGTGTCGATGCGACCCAGGAACAGACCGATGTCGAGGCGTTTGCGTTGCTGGAGCCGGGCTATGATGGCTTCCGTAACTATCAGCGTGCCGGTACTACGCAGGAGGCGGAAACGCAGCTGATTGATAAAGCGCAGCAACTGACCCTGACCGCGCCGGAGTTGACGGCGCTGGTGGGCGGCTTGCGTGTGCTGGGTGCCAACGTTGATGGCAGCGAACACGGGGTGTTCACCGCTAACAAAGGCGTGCTGAGCAATGATTTCTTCGTCAATTTGCTCGACATGGGGACCGAATGGAAAGCGGTGGATCAGGCGAAAGGTCTGTATGAAGGACGTGACCGTAGCAGCGGTGTCGTCAAATACAGCGCCACCCGTGCTGACCTGGTATTTGGTTCTAACGCGATTCTGCGCGCGTTGGCGGAAGTGTATGGCAGCAGCGATGGTCGTGAGAAGCTGGTGCATGACTTCGTGGCTGCATGGACCAAAGTGATGAACCTGGATCGTTTCTAAAGCCTGAATCAGACTTCCGGGGCCACCCGGAAGTCTGATGTTTATTGGTTTGTAGCGGCGCGATTTATCGCGCTGTTTTTGTTTCCACCCTCCCTCGCGCGATAAATCGCACCGCTACCCATCAGGACAAATTTAGTACCAGTAACCGCTTTCATTAACGTCCTGAATAGTTCCCCTTAGTACCATAAGCATGATCAGAATTATCCTAAGCGAAAAGATCTGCTACGCCTTGTCACCAGGAAATTTCTCCCGTTACGTTAGGGGTTTGCTGAAATGTGCGTCAGTACGCATTTTGAGCAAATTAACGCTTTTGCCTGCTTTTGCCGATACAGATAACAGGTGGAAACGTATTCACCTGTAGAAAAAAACGGCGTATTATCGCCAGCACAATAAGAGAGGGTATTATGGTTGACACTGAACTGGGGAACTGGAAAGAATTTATTGACGCGATGTTACGTAAGTAATACGTGAAGAGAAAAGCAGGGCAAATCCCCAACTTGCTGTAATTCTTACCAAACATAAATTAAGGCAGCCAACGGCTGCCTTAATTTTTTGCCCGTAGCCGCGCGATTTATTGCGCGGGTTTTCAATCAATCATGCGGCTTCTCTTTTAGCGGGAAGCGGCGGCGTACCAACACGAAGAACAACGGTACAAAGAAGATCGCCAACACCGTCGCCGAGATCATCCCACCCATCACGCCGGTCCCCACCGCATGCTGGCTACCGGAACCCGCTCCCGCGCTGATCGCCATCGGTAGCACACCGAAGATAAACGCCAGCGATGTCATCAGGATGGGACGCAGGCGCTGGCGTGAGGCTTCCAGCGTCGCGTCAATCAGTTCGCGTCCTTTGCTGTTGATCTCATTGGCAAATTCTACAATCAGAATGGCGTTCTTCGCCGACAGACCAATCACCGTCAGTAGCCCGACCTGGAAATAGACGTCGTTTTCCAGCCCACGCAGCCAGGTGGCAATCAACGCCCCCACCACGCCCAGCGGCACCACCAGCATCACTGAGAACGGGATCGACCAGCTTTCATACAGCGCTGCCAGGCTCAGGAACACCACCAGCAACGAGATGGCATACAGCGCCGGGGCCTGCGAACCGGAGAGCCGTTCCTGATACGAGGCACCGGTCCACTGGAAGCCGATGCCCAAAGGCAACTGACTGACCAGCTTCTCCATCGCATCCATTGCTGTCCCGCTGCTGACGCCATTCGCCGCTTCACCGACAATTTCCAGCGAGGAATAACCGTTGTAACGCTCCAGTCGTGGTGAGCCAACTTCCCAGCGGCTGGTGGCGAAGGCGGAGAAAGGCACCATGGTGCCGCTGCTATTACGCACGTACCATTTATTGATGTCGTCAGGCAGCATGCGATATTCCGGAGCGGCCTGCACATAGACTTTTTTCACGCGGCCACGGTCGATAAAGTCATTCACATAGGTTGAACCCCAGGCGGTGGTCAGGGTGTCATTGATGGTATCTACCGACACGCCCAATGCCTGCGCTTTTCGCTGGTCAACATCAATCTGCAACTGCGGACTGTCGTCCAGACCATTATGGCGCACGCGTGACAACGCCGGATCGTGCGCCGCAGCATCCAGTAATTTATCGCGCATGGCCATCAATGCCGTATGACCAATACCACCATGATCCTGTATTTCGAGGTCAAAGCCTGAAGAACTGCCCAGACCGGTAATCGCCGGTGGGCTGCTGGCGATCACGCGAGCTTCTCTGATTTTTTGAAAGGCTTTGGTCGCACGGTCGATGATGGCAAAGGAGGTACGGTTGGCACCGGGGCGTTCTTCCCAATCTTTCAGGCGGATAAACATACGGGCCACGTTTTGTCCGTTACCGCCAGGGCCCGCACCAATGGTAGAAAACACCGACAAGACGTTATCTTTCTCGGCGGTCATATAATAATTTTCTACCTTTGCTACCACGTTAGAGGTTTGTTGCAGCGTGGAACCTGCCGGGAGTTGCACCTGCGTCAGAAACACGCCTCGGTCTTCCTGGGGTAGAAACGAGGTTGGCAGGCGGATAAACATAAAGGCCATCAGACCAATAATGGCCAGATAGAGCAGCATCCAACGGCCGCTTTTTACCAGAATACGCGCCACGCCACGCTCATAACGTGCGGCATTGGCGTTGAAATGCCGGTTGAACCAGCCAAAGAAGCCACGCCGACCATGATGCTGGCCTTTTTCGAGTGGTTTAAGCAGGGTGGCACAGAGCGCGGGAGTCAGGATCAACGCCACCAACACCGACAGAATCATGGCGGAGACAATGGTGATAGAGAACTGGCGGTAGATGGCACCCACCGTACCGCCGAAGAACGCCATCGGCACAAACACTGCCGAAAGTACTAACGCGATACCGACCAGTGCGCCCTGAATCTGTCCCATTGATTTCCGGGTGGCGGCGCGTGGTGAAAGTCCTTCCTCGCTCATCAGACGTTCGACGTTTTCTACCACCACGATGGCGTCGTCCACCAGCAGACCAATCGCCAGTACTGTGGCGAACATGGTCAGGGTATTGATGCTGTAGCCACAGGCATAGAGCACCGCAAAGGTGCCAAGTAACACCACGGGCACGGCAATGGTGGGGATCAGCGTGGCGCGGAAGTTCTGCATAAACAGATACATCACCAGGAACACCAGCAGGATGGCTTCCAGTAATGTTTTCACCACGTCGGTAATGGAGGCTTTGACAAACGGCGTGGTTTCATAAGCGACTTTCGCTTCCAGCCCGTGCGGAAAATATTGCGACAACTCGGCAACGCGGGCGCGCACCAGCTTGTCGGTATTCATCTCGTTGGCACCGGAGGCCAGTTTGATGCCAAGGCCGGAGGCCGGCTGGCCATTGTAGCGGCTGAGATAGTCATATTTCTCTGCACCCATCGCCACATCGGCGACATCGCCCACCGTTACCACCGAGCCATCGCTATTGGTTTTCAGCGTGATGGCCTTGAACTGTTCCGGGGTTTGCAGCATTGACTGGGCATTGACCGTGGCATTCAGCGCCTGTTTCTCCACTGAGGGTAATCCCCCCAATTGACCAACCGCCACCTGGGCGTTCTGCGATTCAATGGCGCTGACAACATCGTCGGTGGTCAACGCATAGGCGTTCAGCTTGTTGGGATCGAGCCAGATACGCATGGAATATTGCGAACCGTAGGCATCGACTTCACCTACGCCATCAATACGGCTGAGGGGATCCTCAATGTTACTGGCGACATAATCTGAAATATCCTGTTTGTCCATACTTCCGTCGGTAGAAACAAACGCAATCATCAGAATGTTACTGTCACCGGTCTTATTGACGGTCACTCCCTGGGACTGCACCGCTGAGGGCAATTGACGCAGTGCGGTCTGTAACTGATTCTGCACCTGTTGGCGCGCTTCGTCTGGATCGGTGCCTGCGGTGAAGGTGAGGGTGATTTGTGCCTGACCAGTGTTACTGCTGTTCGAGGACATGTACATCAGGTTATCGATGCCGGTCATGTTCTGCTCGATTACCTGGGTGACGGTATTTTCCAGCGTTTCTGCTGAGGCACCGGGATAGTTGGCGGTAATGCGCACATTTGGCGGCGCGAGGTCGGGGTATTGCTCAATCGGCAGCGAGATGATCGCCAGCGTGCCGCATAAGCAAAGCAAAATCGCCAGAACCCAGGCAAAAATGGGGCGGTCGATAAAAAAATTCGACATGGAACCGACACTCCTCAGCTGCGTGTTTTTTACTTTTATTATCAGAAGCGTGAACCCATGGGGGTTCACGCTGGCGGAGGGATGTGTGCTATCTCGGGGAATCTCCTGCCGCAGCCTACTCTACGCGGCGCAAATTAGATAATCGTGGAGAAATTATGGAGAAAGTGTAAATATCCCGACGATTTTATGTGATGTGCTAGACATTGCGACTCTCCAGCCACAGGACCGTTGCGGCCACGCGTGAACGTACGTCCAATTTTCGCAATAGATTGCGAATATGTACTTTCACCGTCTCTTCGGAGATATGTAGCGTCGTGGCGATCTCTTTATTCGACAAACCGCGAGCCACCTCCTGCAACACATCCAGTTCGCGTTCGGTTAACTGCCGGAAGGGATTGGAGCTGTGCGGTCGATTGGCGAGATACTCCTCGACCACCTCACTGAACACCGTCTCACCCTGCGCACCGGACAATATTTGTTGCAGCAATTGCTCCGGTTCGCTGTCCTTCAGCAAATAGCCATCGGCACCGGCATCAATCATGGCATAGATATCACTGCGGGCGTCGGAAACGGTCAGCACCAGAATGCGGGCGGAGATCTCCTCGTGACGCAATGCTTTTAGCGTATCCAGCCCGGACATGCCTTTCATATTCAGGTCGAGCAGAATGACATCCGGTGACAGACGACGGGCCTCGGCCAGCGCTTCCGTCCCATTATTGGCCTCCGCCACCACCTGAAGCCGGGGTTCCAGCGCCAGCAACTGGCGAATACCACGGCGCATCAGGGGATGGTCATCTACTATCATGATTGTCAGTTTTGGCTGGTCCATATTCTCTCCAATAAACAGTCCATGTATCGCGTTATTCCAGCAGCCAGGTCGGGCGTGGCGGAAAACGTAACGTCACTCGCGTGCCGCGTGCCTGCGGGGTAATCAGCAGCGTGCCGGAAAGGCGTGCTGCGCGTTCTGCCATAATCGTCAGGCCATAATGACCCGGCGGTTCTTCCGTGCTGCGAATGCCAATACCGTCATCTTCGATGGTTAAAAGATGATCCTCCTCAGCGACACGCTGATAGCAAATAGTAATCTGCTGCGCGCCGGCATGGCGGATGGCGTTCAGTAACGCCTCGCGCGCAATCTGCAACACGTGTACCTGTTGCTGCGCATCAAGGCTTTGCAGTCCTGGCTGATAGTTAAACTGGATCGCCGCCTGGGATTGCTCCTGTAAAGGTACGATCATTGCCTGCATCGCCGCCACCAAATCTGCCTGCTCAATGGTCAGGCGGAAGGTGGTCAGCAACTCACGGAGCTGCTGATAGGCTTCCGCCAGCGCTCGGTCAAACTCGCTGATAATACTTTGCGCCTCCAACTGGCTGCCATCGACCGTGCGTCGCAGTAGAGTAAGCTGAATGCGTAAAAAGGAGAGTGACTGCGCCAGCGAATCGTGAAGTTCACGGGCGATGGTGGCGCGTTCTTCAATCAACAGCATCTGTTGATACTGCTTCTGTGTCTGCCAGACCCACAGGGCGCGTGCCAGCATATTGGCCAGGCTTTGCATCAACTCCCCAGAGGAGACGGGGTGCGGCGATTGCCAACGCAACTCGCCGAAGGGCTGATCATCCTGGCGCAATGTCAGGCGCTGCCAGGGAAGGTTCGCATCACTGTTGCCTGCCAGGAATGTCTGGTTTTCACTCTCCAGCACCACCACGTTGAAACCCTCGCGCAGTTTGAGTTGCTCGAGCAACCCCTGAAAAACATCGGGATTGAGGGCGCTACTGGTCAGCATTTGCGAGCTTTCATACAGCAACGACAGGGTGCGGTTCGCCTGGGTCAGGCTTTCGGTCTTCTCCTGCACGGCATCTTCCAGCAGGCGATAGTGTGATTGTAGTCTGGCTGCCATCGCCGTGAAAGCATGGGCCAGCACACCAAGTTCGTTGGGTTGTTTCATGGGCAGCGGTGGAAAACTGAATCGGGTTTGTTCTACGTATTGGCTCGCGGTGACCAGCGAGTTGAGTGGCCCCACCACGTTGCTGCGCAAAAAGCGAATGGTCCACAGTGCCAGCCCAACAATCGCCAGAAAACCAAACAGGCTGCAGGCAACCACCAGATGCATTTTTAGCTCGGCATAATGCTGCACGGCCAACACGAAACGATTAATTTCACTGACGTAACTGGCGACTTGCTGCTGGTAAACCTGGGCATTTTCCGTTTGTAACCGCTGCTCTAATTCCGGCCAGTTATCCCGTAGATAGTGGTAGCGATTTTGCACTTCGACAGGCACCCACGGCCGCTCCAGATTGCTTAATGCCGGGGAATCCAGAGTTTGCTCATATAAACGGATATGATGCGTTAGCTGCTGAGAGTCGCGCGTGCTATCCCAGGCCAGGCGATAAATCTGCATCCGCAGTGAACCGGCGACATTGACTGTCTCCGCATCACGTAAGCTGCTGGAAAGCGTCAGCAACGCCAGTCCGGAGGTGAGCAGCGAAAGCAGAACAATCGCGCTTAGTGCGCGGGCGATAGTGCGTATTACGGGACGTTTAACCATCACGATAAAAACCCTGTTATGAGCGCGGGATTATAGAGCAGCGCTGTCCTGGCGGCGACGTAATCTCGCTACATCAGGTTACTCTTCGCACATAAAGTAACCGCTATTTACATTTCCCAGGATAAATCTGACACCACTGTCGAAAAATTGAACAGTTTTACCGCTTGCGTCATTCCGCTTTGCGCTGGCTGGCTAATACTTTTTGCGTAGGCCATCGGTTTTCCCCACAAGATAACAGGAGCATCCCATGAAGACTCGATACGCTGTTCTGGCTGGTGCACTGCTAGCCGCAGCAAGTTTTAGTTCGCTGGCCGCGACAGCGTTAAACGCGGAACAAGCACAAAATATGCAAAGTATGGGCAGCGTCTCGGTGAGTGGTGTCAGTGGCTCACTGGACGATGCGACTCGTCAGCTGTCACTGAAAGCACAAGAGCAGGGTGCCAGCCATTACCGCATCATCGGTGTACAAAATCCGGGCGACTCAAGTCTATGGAGTGGTACTGCCGAGATTTATCGTTAATTCCCCGATTTTTTCCTGCCGCAATGTTAACCGGTCAGCACCCCTGGCCGGTTTTTTTGTGCACTGAGAAGGATTATCTCGATTCATTCTGTGCAATCTGGCGGTATATTTTGCTTCGTTCTTGCAGAACGGGTAGGATTCATCGCCGTAATTTCCCGGATCGCTGCGCGACATCGTTCCGCCGCCTGCAACCGGGGTTTTACCCCATTTCGCACCGTGCTACGCAAACGTTTGGTAAGCCGGTGATTGATGGTCAGGATAAACAGGAAAGCTATGAAACCTACTAAAAAAACCGCGGCCGAACAACGCGCTGCGAAACGACGCTGGCTTAATTCCCACGACACCGGTTACCAGAAAGCCATGGGTAACCGTCAGGTTCAAATGATCGCCATCGGCGGTGCTATTGGTACGGGGCTGTTTTTAGGCGCTGGTGCGCGCCTACAGATGGCAGGCCCGGCTCTGGCATTGGTCTATCTGGTGTGCGGTATCTTCTCCTTCTTCATTCTGCGTGCGTTGGGCGAGCTGGTGTTACATCGTCCTTCCAGCGGCAGCTTTGTCTCCTATGCACGTGAATTCCTTGGTGAAAAAGCGTCATATGTCGCGGGCTGGATGTACTTTGTTAACTGGGCAATGACCGGTATCGTCGATATCACCGCCGTTGCGCTGTATATGCATTACTGGGGTGCGTTTGGCGACGTACCACAGTGGGTGTTTGCCCTTGGCGCACTGGCCATTGTCGGCACCATGAACATGATCGGTGTGAAGTGGTTTGCCGAGATGGAATTTTGGTTTGCGCTGATCAAAGTGCTGGCCATTGTGGTGTTCCTGGTGGTCGGCGTAGTGTTCCTCGGCAGCGGTAAGCCGCTGGACGGTAACGCTACCGGCTTCCACCTGATAACCGATAACGGCGGCTTGTTTCCGCATGGTCTGTTGCCTGCCCTGGTGCTGGTGCAAGGGGTGGTGTTTGCCTTTGCCTCGATCGAGTTAGTGGGCACGGCGGCGGGGGAGTGTAAAGACCCGAAAACCATGCTGCCAAAAGCGATCAACAGCGTGATTTGGCGTATCGGCCTGTTTTACGTCGGTTCGGTGGTGCTGTTGGTGCTGCTGTTGCCGTGGAATGCCTATCAGGCCGGGCAGAGTCCGTTCGTGACCTTCTTCTCTAAACTGGGTGTGCCTTACATCGGCAGCGTGATGAATATCGTGGTGCTGAGTGCAGCGTTGTCCAGCCTGAACTCAGGGCTGTACTCCACCGGGCGTATTCTGCGTTCGATGTCGATGGGCGGTTCTGCACCGAAGTTTATGTCGAAGATGAGCGGCCAACAGGTGCCGTTTGCCGGTATCCTGGTCACTATCGCGGTTTATGTGGTGGGTGTGGTGCTGAACTACTACGTACCGTCGCAGGTGTTTGAGATCGTCCTCAACGTGGCGTCGCTGGGCATCATCTCTTCGTGGGGCTTTATCGTGGTTTGCCAGATGCGTCTGCGTAAAGCCATCAAAGAAGGCAAAGCGGAAGATGTCAGCTTCAAACTGCCGTGGGCGCCGGTCACCTCATGGTTGACGTTGCTATTTCTGGTGAGCGTGCTGGTGCTGATGGCGTTTGACTACCCGAACGGCACCTATACTATCGCTTCCATCCCGCTGATTGCCGTGGTACTGGTGCTGGGTTGGTTCGGCGTGCGTAAGCGTGTGCACGAAGAAGCAATGAAAGAGCATGAACACCATCAGATTGACGATCAGGACGACGCACCGCGTATCCTGGCGGAAGATTCTTCACGCTAAGCGCTAATGATGCGTTATCACGAGGCCGTCTCACCGACGGCCTTTTTTTTGTTTTTAGCTGCCGTAACGCCGCGTTTTTTCTTGCATCAAGACCCGTCTGATCATCACTCGCTCCTCCCTTGATCCCACTCCGGGAATTACTCCTTTCGGGTGATATAGCCCTCCATTGTGTCAGGTTATTTTAAACCCTGATTTTCTAACCCGAATTAAGGTATGCCGATGGGGCTGTCACGACGCGAATTCTTTACCGGGCAGCGTAAAGCTGTCACCGGTGCAATCGCATTACCGTGGTGGCGTCATCAGGCGGGATGTGACGGTTGTGGCAACTGCGTCACCGCGTGCGAAACACAAATTGTCCATTTGACTCCGGGCGCGCTACCCCAGCTCGATTTTCAGCAGGGAGAATGTACCTTCTGTGCCGCCTGTGTTGATGCCTGTCCGCAGCCGCTGTTTCATCCGCGTGAGCAACCGCCGTGGCAGCAGCGTATCCGCATCAGCCACCATTGCATCACCTTCCAGGGCGTGGATTGCCGCAGTTGTCAGGAAAGCTGCGCGCAGCAGGCGATTGTTTTTCGCCACACCGCCAAGGGTATTGCCCAGCCTGAAACCACCCCACAGCACTGCACCGGCTGTGGCGCGTGTATCGCACCTTGTCCGGTTTCAGCCACAGGATTACATCATGAACCCGAATAATAGTTGGCACGTCTGTGGCCTGGTGATTCAGGCACGACCCGCAGCAATCGCTGCCGTGACGCAAGAATTACTGAGCTGGCCCGACAGCGATATCGCGGCACAGGATGCTGCGCGCGGCACCCTGGCGGTCACGTTGGGGGCGTCCGATAGCGCCGTGCTCCTCAACAACATTGAAGCCACCCGCAATATACCCGGCGTGCTGGCGGTATCGCTGGTTTATCACCAGCAGGACGAATTTGAAGAACTTGCCAGGGAAATCTTATGCAACTGAGTCGTCGTGATTTTATGAAAGCCAATGCAGCGGCGGCTGCGGCTACCGCTGCCGGATTAGTCATACCCACCGTGACC
Source organism: Pantoea sp. X-Soil-TKNS-1211 (assembly GCF_059730495.1). NCBI lineage: Bacteria > Pseudomonadati > Pseudomonadota > Gammaproteobacteria > Enterobacterales > Erwiniaceae > Pantoea > Pantoea sp. X-Soil-TKNS-1211. The sequence goes on along the minus strand of NZ_AP035953.1, from coordinate 3,218,695 downwards.
AAAGCCGCCACCTCGCTGGCAGCCCCCATCCGCTGGGAAAAAGCCCCTTGCCGTTTTTGCGGCACGGGCTGCGGCGTGCTGGTAGGAACCCAGGATGGCCGTGTCGTCGCGTCGCAGGGTGATCCGCAGGCCGAGGTGAATCGTGGCCTTAACTGCATCAAAGGCTATTTCCTGCCGAAGATTATGTACGGCAAGGATCGCCTTACCCAGCCGCTGCTGCGTATGACCGATGGTCGTTACGATAAAAACGGTGAATTCACCCCTGTCAGCTGGGATCAGGCGTTCGACATCATGGAGGAAAAGTTTAAGGCTGCGCTCAAGGCCAACGGACCGGAATCCATCGGTATGTTTGGTTCTGGTCAATGGACGCTGTGGGAAGGCTATGCGGCATCAAAGCTGATGAAAGCCGGCTTTCGTAGCAACAACCTCGACCCAAATGCGCGCCATTGCATGGCGTCGGCGGTGGTGGGTTTTATGCGCACCTTCGGCATGGATGAACCGATGGGCTGCTATGACGATATCGAGCAGGCCGATGCTTTCGTGTTGTGGGGATCGAACATGGCCGAGATGCATCCGATCCTCTGGTCACGCCTCACGGCGCGCCGTCTCAGCAATGAAAACGTCAAAGTTGCGGTGCTATCGACCTATCGCCACCGCAGCTTTGAACTGGCGGATAACGGTATGGTGTTCGTCCCGCAGACCGACTTGGTGATTCTTAACTTTATCGCCAACTACATCATTCAGAATGGCAAGGTGGATAAAACCTTCCTCGAAAACCATGTCACGCTGCGTCAGGGCGCGACGGATATTGGCTATGGTTTGCGTCCGACCGATCCGCGTCAGGCCAAAGCGAAAAATCCGGACAGCGGCGACTCGACCCCGATCAGCTTCGATGAATACGCGAAATTTGTTGCGGAATACACGCTGGAAAAAGCCAGCGCAATGAGTGGGGTAGAGAAAGATCAATTGGTGAAGCTGGCCGAATTGTATGCCGATCCGAAGATTAACGTGGTCTCGTACTGGACGATGGGGTTCAACCAGCATACGCGTGGTGTGTGGGCCAACAACCTGGTCTACAACCTGCATCTGTTGACCGGCAAAATCTCGCGTCCCGGCACCGGACCGTTCTCGCTGACCGGTCAACCTTCCGCTTGTGGTACGGCACGTGAAGTGGGCACCTTCTCCCATCGTCTGCCTGCCGACATGGTGGTGACCAATGACAAGCATCGCGCACTGGCAGAAAAACTGTGGAAACTGCCGTCGGGCACCATTCCGGCGAAACCTGGCTACCACGCGGTGGCGCAGGACCGCGCCCTGAAAGACGGCAAAATCAATGCCTATTGGTCGATGTGCAACAACAATATGCAGGCCGGGCCAAACCTGACGCAGGAACGTATGCCGGGCTGGCGTGATGAGCGCAACTTTGTAGTGGTGTCGGATCCCTATCCGACCGTCAGTGCGCTGTCGGCTGACCTGATTTTGCCCACCGCCATGTGGGTAGAGAAAGAGGGGGCTTACGGTAACGCTGAACGTCGCACCCAATTCTGGCATCAACAGGTGAAAGCACCGGGTGACGCGAAATCGGATCTCTGGCAGCTGGTTAACTTTGCGAAGCGCTTCCGCGTGGCAGAAGTCTGGTCAGAAGACCTGCTCGCGCAACAGCCGGAGTTGCGTGACAAAACCCTGTATGACGTGCTGTTCGCCAACGGTCAGGTCAACCAGTTCCCGCTGAGCGAAGTTGCTGACGATCAACTGAACGACGACGCACGCGCTTTCGGTTTCTATCTGCAAAAAGGCTTATTCGAAGAGTACGCCAGCTTTGGCCGTGGTCATGGTCACGATCTGGCCCCGTTCGATGCCTACCATCAGGCGCGGGGTCTGCGCTGGCCGGTAGTTGACGGTAAAGAAACGCGCTGGCGTTATCGCGAAGGTTATGACAGCTACGTGAAAGCCGGTGAGGGCGTGCGCTTCTATGGCAAGCCAGACGGCAAAGCGACGATTTTCGCGCTGCCTTACGAGCCGCCCGCAGAATCCCCGGATGCGGAATATGATCTTTGGTTCTGTACCGGTCGCGTGCTGGAGCACTGGCATACCGGCACCATGACGCGCCGCGTGCCGGAGCTGCACCGTGCGGTGCCGCAGGCGCTGCTGTATATCCATCCGCTGGATGCTAAAGCGCGCGGTCTACGCCGTGGAGAAAAGGTCCGCGTGGTATCGCGACGTGGTGAAGCGCTGGCCACCGTCGAGACGCGTGGTCGTAATCAGCCGCCTCAGGGCTTGGTGTTTACGCCGTTCTTCGATGCCGGAGTGCTGGTTAACAATATTACGCTGGACGCCACGGACCCGCTTTCGAAGCAGACCGATTACAAAAAATGCGCCGTTAAGCTGGTGAAAATTTAAGGCAGGATGCAATGAAACCTCTTATCACACTTCTTACATTGGCCGCCCTGATGCTGGGCGGCGCGGTCTGGGCCGATAACGGCGTGGATCTGCAACAGTCACCGGAGGTGACGGCGACGCAGCAAGGCACCATCCATCAGCCCAAAGAGCAGAGCCGCAAGCCGCTGAACTATGTCAATCAGCCGCCAGTGATCCCGCATAGCGTGGATGGCTACCAGGTAACGAAGAATGTTAACCGCTGTCTGCAATGTCACGGCACGCAAAGCTATCTCACCACCGGTGCGCCACGCGTCAGTCCAACGCATTTTACCGATCGTGATGGGCTGGTCAGCAGCACGGTGTCACCGCGTCGCTATTTTTGCCTGCAATGCCATGTGCCGCAGACCGATGCCAAACCGGTGGTAGAAAACACCTTCCGCCCGGCTGAGGGCTTTGGTCAATGAAACAGCTGATTATCCGTATCTGGCGCTGGTGGCGGCGTCCCAGTCGTCTGGCGCTCGGCACCCTGCTGATAATTGGTTTTGCGGGCGGCATCATTTTTTGGGGCGGCTTTAACACCGGCCTGGAGATGACCAACCGCGAGCAATTCTGTATTGGCTGCCATGAAATGCGTAACAACGTCTATCAGGAATATATGCAGACGGTGCACTACAACAACCGCAGCGGCGTGCGCGCCACCTGCCCGGATTGCCATGTGCCGCACGAGTGGGGACCGAAAATGTGGCGTAAACTGGAAGCCAGCAAAGAGGTCTATGCCAAGTTGTTCGGCATTGTCGATACGCCAGAGAAGTTTGAGGAAAAACGGCTCGAACTGGCGCAAAACGAGTGGCGCAGGATGCGGAACAACAATTCGCAGGCCTGTCGTAACTGCCACAACTTTGAATATATGGATTTCACAGCGCAGAAAACGGTAGCGGCGAAAATGCATGCCAAAGCGGTGGATGAAGGTAAGACCTGTATCGACTGCCATAAAGGTATTGCTCACCATTTGCCTGATATGAAAGAGGAAAAGAACGGGTTTTGATGTTCGCTCCTTCTTTAATAGCGCGATAAATCGCGCCGCTACGTGTTCAATACGTTCTGTAGCGGCGCGATTTATCGCGCTTTTTTCCTGTGGCTACAATTCAGATAGTTTTCCCCGCCATATCGTTTTATTCTTTCAGGCTCCCTCAAAATTTGCAGTGGAGTGGTCATGCCGTTAAAGATCAACATCATCAAAGACAAGTTGCTGTCAGAAAACTGGTTTGTGCTGCGCAACTTTACCTACGAAATCACCCGCAATAATGGCGAAGTGCTGCGCCACAAACGTGAAGTCTATGACCGTGGCAACGGGGCCACCATCCTGTTGTATAACCGCGAAAAAAACAGCGTGGTGCTGACGCGTCAGTTCCGTATCGCCACTTACCTGAATGGCAATGAAACCGGTGAACTGATTGAAACCTGCGCTGGTCTACTGGACGACGACACGCCGGAGGATTGCATCCGTAAGGAAGCCATTGAGGAGACCGGTTATCAGGTGGGAAACGTGGAAAAGCTCTGGCAAGCCTATATGTCACCTGGAGGTGTCACCGAACTTATTCACTTCTTCGCCGCAGAATACAGCGAAGCGCAGCACGCGAATAACGGTGGCGGTGTGGAGGATGAAGAAATCACTGTGCTGGAACTGCTGTTTCCCGAAGCGCTCGCCATGGTGAAAAATGGCCGCATCCGTGATGGTAAAACCATTATGTTGCTGCAACATGCGCAACTGGCGGGATGGCTGCGGGCCTGAAGCTAATTGATAACGGCGCGAAATCGCGCCGTTAAAATTGAGACATCAGCGCTTAATTATTGAGGTAACGGAGGGGCCCGGTTGAGACTCTTGTTGATACGTTTCATTCAACCGTTCCAGAAAGGCTTTTTGCAATGTGATGGGTGAAATATCATTCTGCGGTTGCTTACCAAAAAAATTGGTGTAACCAGCATCCATTACAGCGGAAAATAATGTCTGCGCTACGGGGTTGAGCGATTCGGGAAAATCATTAAATGTATTATTAATAACGCTATCGCGTAATTCAGGACTGTGCGGTATCATGCTTGATATATAACCTTCATCTGTTAACTGAACCTCCATCGCATTAAATTTATGCTGTTCATCTTCGTAAAGTAATACGATGTCTCCTTCTGCGGCAGCTTTCAAGAGAGGATGCGGTAATCCTATCGCATAATTCCCCTTTCGTTTATCCCAGTCTGAAATTTCAAGTGGATCGTTAAATAAAACATGTATTCCATTAGGCTGGAAGTGGGTCATTTGATTATTACTGTTTATTGTTACGATCTCCTTTTGGATGGTATCTGAGAGATGCAACTGCATTTGTTCCACAGCGAATTGAGAAAATTGTAAGTTCTCGGGACGGTTATACGTAAACGGACTGCCCATATCTCTCAAATTGTTGGTGATGGGGTCGGAGGGTCTGGCTACGCTGAACGCTGACGTTGATGCTACGGCTGTGGGGTCAGGATAATCAGGTAAAGGCGGGGGATTAACCGCGTAGGTCGGCAGCCAGGTATTACTTGTGTAATCAATCTTTGTTGCTACCGCAGGGGGAACCTCCTTGGGTATATCCGGCTGAAAAAAGAATTCTTTATAAATGTATTGGGTATCATATTGGCTGGGATAGTAGTCAGGATGGCCATACATAAAACTACCCGGTACTGCCGATATGTGGGTTGTGGTATTCACCGTTTGTGTTTGCGTGATGGTGGCGGCCATTTCATGCTGCACGTAACCGTCTTCATTTTCAACAGTCGCCATGATCTTGTAGTCCACTTCCTTACGTGTTATTTGGGTATTCACGCATTTAAAGTTAGGTTGGTATTTCATGATAAAGGCCAGTATCTTACCTTGATCCAGTTGCCCTTTTTTAATCATGAAGTCGACACGTTTGCCTCGCAGCATCGTAATGGCACCATCATATATATGACAAGCTTCACTTTGGAAAAGTTGTCCGTTGGAAAATACAATCACTGACTTATGTGCGTCGGATACAGTTGTTTTATAGGCAATATAAACCGGTGTCCACCAATACGTAAATTCGTCAGAAAACTCCTTAACCTTTTCAAGGAATTTTTTTGATATCCTCTTCATTTTATCGTTCCAGAGATCTTTATTTATTTGGCTATCAATTTTTTGTTTGTCACTTATAGCATCTTCTTTCTCACAATTAGCGCGATATTTTCCCCAGCCGTCATCATCGTAATACAACGAACCCATTCTCTGAAACGTTGTATGTCTGATGGCCGCAGCATCAGAAAAGGCAATATCTTTCGTTCTTTTAGCGAGGTAGTTAATTTCCTCAGCTCGTACTTTAGTTGCAACGGGTAATCCACCTTTGAGGCGGATAATATCATAATAGATGGAGGAGGAAATCTGATACATGTCGTTTAATTCTTTTATAAATTCAACATGGCTGGTGACATTCATTTCTCCCAGAGTAAATATTCTTTTAGCCGTCCTGGCATTTAAGCGTACCTTCTCATCCAGACTGCCCAGGGCGATTAGCTGAGGGATCGCTTTATCTAAATCACTCTCAATCATATCTTTAAGCAATTCCTGTGCTTTTTTAGTATCTCTGTCCGCATATGCCTTGCGGTAAATCAAATAGTTGTTGTAAAGGGATTTAGTGTTGTTTGCGCTCTTTTCTATCGCAGATTCCGCCATGCTCTCAAAGATCGTATCGATATCCTTACTGTAGTCATTGCTGCCAAGTTTGAATAAATTATATAATCCCTCTTTAAGGAAATTATATTGTTCGGATGTTAAGCGTGCCTTCTTTTCACTGAAGTTTTTAATATTAGGTTTAATAATAAACTCGTCTAATGCTTCTTCAATCGCATTGGGATCGTCAATAATTTTGCAAAAGGCTTGATGATTACGATCTGTTTGTTTATCTTCGGGATTCAGAGGGGCTATAACCTTATTTATTGCATCCTGTAAAATCTGGTCTATCTGATCTAATGACTTTTTGGCCAGATTATTGAGGCGCTCAACAGATTGCATACTTTGTGGCGTGCAGCGTCGATCAGACAACAACGGTGAAGCGAATAGTTCACGAATGATAATGGACATGACTTCATAACAACAGGTTTCACCAGCTTTGTTCTCTTCTAACATTTCAGCCAGATATTGCGTGATAATCTGCTGGCTGCTGTTACTGAGAGGAAGCCCCAATTCCTGCATCCAGGCATAGAAATTGCTAATATTTTTAGGCCTTAAGGATGAAAAATAATTATGCATCGTAACGATATTGTTTAGCAACTCACCATCGCCCGTTGCACTTAATGCTTTCACGTCCACGGCATCAAGGATAATTTCAGCTTGTTCTTTTACCCTGGTTTTTAACTGACTATCATACGGGTTTTCACGTAACTGAGTTATCAGCTCCTCGTATTCCTGTTGCAACTCCCGTTGTGTTTTGCGGCTAAATTCGTTGAGCGCAGAAAATATTGCGTCCTCTAATAAATTTTCAGCATGTTCAAGCGTCGCAATAGTTTCAGATACTACTTCCCGCAGACGTTCACAAATCACTACCAGGTGATCGACAGAGGCCATTTGCTTCGGCGTGAGCAGGTCCCCCTTTTTATTAGCATGATGTGTACTGTGATGTGACGGTGCGTAGCCAATTTTATCCAGGTCACTGACAAATTTTTGTGGCGTCAATTTAAAAAGGCTGGCAAGAGTTGTGCGGAAAGTTACGGGTTTGATATTGGCATCAACATAAGCTCCTTCACAAAACAAGAAGTCCACCATGTTGCTGGTTATGCTCTGGGAAGTTTCGGTTATATTTTTTTCATTTAACAGTTTGATAAGGTAACTATCATGTTCAATACTTTGTTCAAGTTTATATCGCAAGGTTTTTTTGTTAATTTTATTAATAATTTTCGGCTTGATTTTATCGAAATGATTGAGGTCAACAAAATGGTTTATTTCATAGTTATCGCGCAGCCTGACTTTTTGTTTACAGGCATCGAGCGCTGCGGCGTGTTGATCATCGGCGAAGCCCAGTAATATATTTCTTTGGGCAATGTAGTCCATTTCAGGAGCGGCAGCAAAGCGGCGTAGCGCAGCCAGCATTAACCCTTTGATAATAATATTACCCTCATGATCGGTACGGTTGAAAGTAAGTTTTTCAATTTCATCGGGGTGAAGGAATTTTTTTTTCATGATACGATATAGTTGGTCAATATCATGGATGTTCTCTGCAACCTGACGGGTGTTATCCAGTGCATGAGTTACGCAAATCGCCTCAAATACCGATACGTTGTTAGTCATAAATTTTGGGATAACTTTGTTTGCCTCCTGCGACAGACCCATTGCAGTTATCACGTTATTGCAGTTTTCTTTATCTTTTAATTCACTCAGTAAGCTTTCCGCACGTTCAGGAGAGAGAGCAGCGAGTATTTTTAACCCAGGATCCTGTTCGGCGGCGATACTCAGGCTTAAAGTACGAGATGCCCTTAGTTGACGTTGTAAGTCGGCAAGAAGGGGGGCTGAACTAAAGTTTTGCTTGATTTTTTTTAGCCATTTTTGAACTGTGCCAGATTTTTCAGACGCATTATGCTCCAGACGTTTTACTGCTATTTTATCTGTAAGTTTTTTATTATGTTTTATTCTTGTATTCAGGTTGATTAATACCGGGAAGTTATTGAGTTGTTTTAACATTTTTTTGCCGTATTCGGTACGTTCTAATACATAGGTTAATCCCTTATTTTCCTGCAAAGATTTTATTGCTTTGGTGACAGTTTGGTCTTTAGTAAATTTGACACAAAGCTCATGTGATAAAATGTTGTCATTTTTCTCAAGAAGGGTCATTGGGAAGCAAAGTGTTTTTAGTTGGTCATATAATTCCTGGTGACGTTCGATGAAGTCATCATCTATGTTCTCTAATGTATGCTGGACTTTAGTTTTGAAATCCTCCCACAAGTCAAATCTATCTAAGAAATTCCTGATGGGGTTCTCATCTTCGTCAATAATTCCGTGCCAAAATGATGTAAGGTTTTCTTTTCTGTTTTTCTGTTTTTCTATCATTCGCATATAGCCGTTTATATCTGATATTTTTTCTTTAAGTACGTTGCTGGTTTTGGCTTCATAAATTGCCAGTATTGAGTTAAAAAATTTACTGAGATCACTATCATTGATGGTTGCAAGCAACTCTTTAATTGTTTTGATGTTTATTTCATACGTTACTTTGGCTTTTTTACTAAGGTTGTTTTTTACCCCTGTGTGTTTAGATTTTATATCCAGCAGGGAGTTTTGGAATTGGCTTACCAAAGGGTTGGTTGATCCCTCCATCGTAGTGATAATGTCAGGGATGCCCTTAATAAACTTATCAACTTTAGTTAGTCTATTTATCATTTCATGCCCCATGAGAGGGCGACTATTGTTCATCCTTGGCATGAGAGTAAAACATCCTGTGTTGGTAGGTGCGGTATGATTATCATAGGATGATGTTGCGGTGATTACTGCTGATGTGGATACTGAATCTAATGATGCCACGGTGCGTAACCTATAAGGTTCGGTATTATTGGACCTGATGGTGGTTATTTTATCCATAACGGACGGTGTTGTGGTGGTTATTTCTGTTGCAGTCATGCTCAAATTATTGAATGTACGACTAACGCTATTATTCGGCATAATTTACCCTCTTCCTTGATGAGAATACGTTCAATTTTTACTTCACCGGTATTAAAAATACTTTCCCCTTGATGGCGATAATGTGACGCTTTCGCAATTCCAGAAAATTTCTCTGGCAATGATTGGCCGTATGCTGCGCTGCCTGCTTAATTGTGCGACTAATCCGATTGAGCGTTATGCGTTCGGCAAGGATGATGACCCCTCGCACCACCCGCACAGATCGCTCCCAGGCGACGTCTTTTTCGGCAGTTAGTACCGCTTTTCGGGCCAGCTCACAGATTAGGCCCGGTGCCAGCGCTGCCATTGCGCTATCATCTTCTCTCTAAGATTTCGGGGACCGGTTTTCTTAATGTCGTATTGGATGAAATCGCTGCTTTTATTGCTTTTTCTGTTTGCTGCGGGAGTGCAGGCGGATCCACTGCAAAAGTCATTTTCTGACTGGCAGCTGACCTGCAACAATGCGGCTTTTTGCGTAGCGCGCAGTTTTCCGGGGGACAATGGCCTGGTGATGACCCTCTCCCGGCATGCCGGGAGTGATGATCGTCCTTTACTGCGGATTGATTATGGCAGCGCTTACAGCGGCGAACTTCCCGGTGCGCCCTTGCAGGATAATCTGCTGCTCGATCAGCGTTTGCTGAAACCCGATCTCAAACACTGGAGCGTGGAACCCCATCATCTCGCGACCAGCAATCCCATCGCCATTGATGAGTTTTTGGCACAAACGCTGGATGCGGATACCCTTCAGCTCACGTATCAAGCCAAAGCGGCCGTTTCATTGCACGGTATGAAGGCGGCACTGCTGCTGATGGACGAGGTACAGGGCAGGGTGAATGGTCTGAGCGCCTGGGTTAAGCGCGGCGACCGTGTAGTATGGGATGTTCCACCACAGCCAATATTACCCCGTTTACCTGCGCCACTGCCGCAGCCTGCGGCGCTCACCCGCGAGGAAACCAGTGGTTTAATTGATTACGGCACCTGGCGCATCAATACCGACAGCTGCTCGCTTGACCCGATGCGGCGTGAAGTCAGCGTCGCGCCGTTGACCGATAACAAAGCGTTGCTGCTGGTGAGCTGTGAAACCGGGGCGTACAACGTGATTGATCTGGCCTTTGAAGTCACGCGCAGTCAACCGTATGTGGCGCGAGGCCTGACGCTGACGTTGCCCTTTACGCCACCGTCGCGCACGGATAATCAACTGGATGTGGTCAACGCCGAATACGATGCCAGCAGCGGCTTCCTGTACACCTTCAGTAAGGGGCGTGGCTTGGGAGATTGCGGTATTGCCACGCGTTGGCAGTTTGATGGCAACGAATTCGTGCTGGCGGAATATGCGGAAGAGAAAACCTGCGATGCCTGGCACAGTAGCGACGACTGGCCAACCCTGTGGGTCAGCCAGCCGGAAACCGCGCCGCAATCGCGTTAGCGGATAGCTTTCACCATCATCGGTGAGCCGTTCTGATTACCCACCAGCTCAGCCAGCAGATCGTTAACACCATCGCTCATTGGTGTGAAGCGTGACAGTGGTGAGCGTGTCACCACCACAAACACCCCGACATTTTGCTGCGGCACCATCGCCATATAGGTAATGAAACCACCTGCGCCACCGGTTTTCTGAATAATGCCAGGACGGCCATTCTTCGGCCCCATATAAACCCAACCCATACCCAGCGCATCGGCACGTCCAGGCACATCCATTCCTTCCACTTTATTCAACTGGTCACGGCGATAAATCAGTGTTTGCAGTCGGTCGATCTGCGGCGTGCGCTTGTTGACAGCGGAATTCAGGAATTGCTGCATCCAGCGCCCCATATCATCCGGTGTTGAATAAACGCCGCCGCTGCCTATCGCGGCGAGGGTGTTATTACACGGGCTGGCCCCTTTTTCGGCGATCATCAGGCGTTTGCACTGATCCGGCGAAGGCGTATAGGTGGTGTCCTTCATCCCCAGCGGACGGGTGATAAGCTGCTGGAACAGCGCCGGATAGGGTTTACCTCCGGCTTTTGCCAGCGCGTCGCCCAGCAGGTCATAACCAAGGTTGGAATAGGCCGCATTGGCACCGGGTGCCGCTTTCAGCGAAGCACGCGACAACCATTGCCAGCGGTCACTACGGGTTGGCCAGACAAACACCGGACGATGTGGCTTACCGCCAGGCTGCTCGCGTGGCAGACCGCTGGTATGGGTTGACAGATTAATCAGGCGAATAGGTTGGCCGTTGAAGTTCGGCACACGCACGCCAGGCGGCGCATATTTGCTCAAGGGATCGTCGAGCCGAATCTGACCACGCTCGGCCATTTTTACCATCACTTCGCTGGTCATCAGCTTGCTGAGTGAGGCGATACGAATCACTGAATCCTGTTGTGGCCGCGTATTGTTGCCCGGACTGGTTTCGCCAAAACTGGCGAACACGCGCTGATTGCCATCAATCGCCACCAGTGCCATACCCACGGCTCCGCTGCCATAAAAGATATGTTCGGCGTAACGATCAACGATCTGTGAAGCGAGCAGGGGGTCTGGTGACGCCTGCGCCATGCTTTTTAACGGAAGCAGCGAAACCAGTAAGCTCAGTAAAAAGGGTGTACGTTTTTTCAACGGGAAAGCGTCCGCCAGGCTAATTAAAGGAACGTCTTATAGTAATCAGTTTGCAAGGGGCGAAAAGAGGTCAAGTAAGATTTTTTTCTGTTTCAGGCTGTGATCAAAAATGGCCCCGCAATGGGGCCAGATTGATTAGTGGAGTTTGAGTAATGCTTCGGTATGGCTGACGATGTTTTCCACCGTAAAGCCAAATTCCGGGAACAGTTTACCGGCCGGTGCCGATTCACCGAAGGTGGTCATTCCGACGATAGCACCGTCCAGGCCAACATATTTGAACCAATAATCGGCAATCCCGGCTTCCACCGCCACGCGGGCTTTTACGCCAGACGGCAGCACTGATTCACGATAAGCCGCATCCTGCTTATCAAACACGTCGGTGGAAGGCAGCGACACTACGCGGATTTGATGACCATCGGCGGTCAGCTTATCTGCTGCGCCGAGGGCGATTTCAATTTCCGAACCGGTGGCGATAATGATGGCTTCCGGCGTACCGGCGCAATCTTGTAACACATAACCACCACGCGCGATATCGGCGACCTGCGCTGCGCTGCGTTCCGGTTGCAGCAGATTCTGGCGCGACAGAATCAGCGCGGTCGGGCCGTGATGACGTTCCACCGCCGCCTTCCAGGCTACCGCGGTTTCGACCTGATCGCATGGGCGCCACACGCTCATATTGGGCGTCAGTCGCAGGCTGGCAAGCTGTTCCACCGGCTGGTGCGTCGGGCCATCTTCTCCCAGACCAATCGAGTCATGCGTGTAGACCAACACCTGGCGCGCCTTCATCAGGGCTGCCATACGCGCCGCATTACGCGCGTATTCAACGAACATCAGGAAGGTGGCGGTGTAAGGCAAAAAGCCGCCGTGATTAGCGATACCGTTGCCGATCGCCGTCATGCCAAACTCACGCACGCCGTAGTGAATATAATTCCCGGCAATATCCTCTTTGATCGATTTCGAACCGGACCAGATGGTGAGATTACTGGGAGCGAGGTCCGCAGAGCCGCCAAGGAATTCCGGCAGCAGCTTGCCAAACACTTCAAGGGTATTTTGCGACGCTTTGCGACTGGCAATTTTCTGCGGGTTCGCCTGAAGTTGCGTAATAAAAGCCTGTACCTCGTTTTCCCAGTTAGCGGGCATCTCACCACTCTGGCGGCGTGTAAACTCTTGTGCCAGTTCGGGATAGGCGGATTGATACGCGGCCAGTTTGTCGTTCCAGGCATTTTCTCGCGCGGCACCGGCTTCTTTGGCATCCCATTGCTGATAGATGTCTTTCGGGATCTCAAACGCCGGATAGTTCCAGCCCAGTTGTTTTCGCGCCAGCGCCACTTCGGCTTCACCCAACGCGGCACCGTGGGACTCTTCTTTACCGGCTTTATTCGGTGAACCAAAGCCGATGATGGTACGACAGATGATCAGCGAAGGTTTGTCGGTAACGCTCTGAGCTTCTTTGATGGCGCTGGCGACGGCGGCCGGATCATGACCGTCAATATCGCCAATCACATGCCAGTTATAGGCTTCAAAACGTTTATGGGTATCGTCGGTAAACCAGCCTTCGGTTTCCCCGTCGATGGAAATGCCGTTGTGATCGTAAAAACCGATCAGCTTGCCAAGTCCAAGGGTGCCCGCCAGCGAGCAGGCTTCATGAGAAATCCCTTCCATCAGGCAGCCGTCGCCCATAAACACATAAGTGAAATGGTCAACGATCTCATGCCCCGGCTGGTTAAACTGCGCCGCCAGGGTGCGTTCGGAGATCGCCATCCCCACCGCATTCGCCAGCCCCTGACCCAGCGGGCCGGTGGTGGTTTCCACGCCAGGGGTATATCCCAGTTCCGGGTGTCCTGGCGTTTTTGAATGTAGTTGACGGAAGTTTTTCAATTCCTCCATCGGCAGGTCATAACCGGTGAGATGCAGTAGGCTGTATAGCAGCATAGAGGCATGACCGTTGGAGAGGATAAAGCGGTCGCGATCGGGCCAATGCGGGTTAGTTGGGTTATGTCTGAGGAAATCGCGCCACAAGACTTCGGCGATATCCGCCATGCCCATTGGGGCGCCTGGGTGACCAGAATTTGCTTTTTGTACTGCGTCCATGCTCAGGGCACGAATCGCGTTAGCCAACTCTCTGCGTGAAGACATAGGGTTCTCCCTTGTGATTTGGCAAAAAAGGACGGGCAAGACGCCCGTCCGGCATGAGGTGATAAACAATCAGAGGCGAGCGGCCAGCACGTCCTCCAGTTTTTGCTGGTCAATGGCAAACTGGCGAATGCCATCGGACAATTTTTCTACCGCCATCGGGTCCTGATTATGCTCCCAGCGGAACTCCGCTTCGGACAGCGACGCAGGCTGATGGAAACCTTCGGTAGATGGCTCCAGCCTACGCTCAACTGGCGCATCGCTGTTGGCCAGCTCCTCCAGCAGGTTTGGCGAGATGGTCAGTCGGTCACAACCCGCCAGCGCCAGAATCTGCTCCACTTTACGGAAGCTGGCACCCATGATGACGGTGTTGTAGCGATGCTTTTTGTAGTAATCATAAATACGACGCACGGACTTCACGCCCGGATCTTCATCCGCCACATACGGGTCAAGCGGTTTACGGCTGTTGTACCAGTCATAAATACGGCCAACGAACGGCGAAATCAGGAACACGCCGGCTTCGGCGCAGGCGCGTGCCTGAGCGAAGGAGAACAACAGCGTCAGGTTACAGTCGATGCCGTTTCTTTGTAGCTCCTCGGCGGCGCGGATCCCTTCCCAGGTCGACGCCAGCTTGATCAGGATGCGTGAACGATCGATGCCGTGCTCTTCGTACAAACGCACCAGTTTTTCGGCTTTGGTGACACACATGCCCCGATCGAAAGAGAGGCGCGCATCCACTTCGGTCGAGACACGGCCTGGTACGCTTTTCAGAATTTCCATACCGAGGTTGATCGCCACTTTATCGCTGGCATTGATGATTTGGGTTTCTTTGCTGCCGCCTTGTTTTTTCGCGTAGTCGATGGCGTCATCAATCAGGTGTTTGTAGGCGTCGAGTCCGGCGGCTTTGAGGATTAATGAAGGGTTGGTGGTGGCGTCTTCCGGGTGGTACTGGCGAATGGATTCAATGTCGCCACTGTCCGCCACTACGGTGGTGAACTGTTTTAAAGCATCTAACTGGTTCATCGCTTAACTCCTTGATTAGCAATCATTATGGCAAATAAAGAACCTCAGGCAGCTTTGGCCTTATTACGCCATTTCCAGGTGAGTACCGGTCCAACACATTGCTACAGGCGTCAGGTTAAGAAAATGCGTTTTCTCTGATTGTGACGCTGGGGTGCCCACTGCGCGCGGTTGTGATAGAGGGGCCAGCCTGAGATATCAGCTGCGTGTTTTACCAACTCTAAGCATAGCAGCCTGTGACCGTGCCGTTGATCCGGCTGTGGCAATCTGTGCCGTTGTCAGCCGCGCATTCTTTGAGCGCCTTCACCCTCTTTTGGGCGGTTGATTTCTATACTGAACGCTCTTTCTCCGTGCAACAGGATGCCCAATGGACGATCAACTGAAGCAAAGCGCTCTCGATTTTCACCAGTATCCCACCCCCGGAAAAATTCAGGTGTCACCCACCAAGCCGCTGGCGACGCAGCGTGATCTGGCCCTGGCCTATTCACCCGGCGTAGCGGCACCCTGCCTTGAAATTGCGCTCGACCCCCTGGCGGCACATAAATACACCGCGCGCGGCAACCTGGTGGCGGTGATCTCGAATGGTACGGCGGTGCTGGGCCTCGGTAATATTGGCGCACTGGCGGGTAAGCCGGTGATGGAAGGCAAGGGCGTGCTGTTTAAGAAGTTTGCCGGAATTGATGTATTTGATATCGAAATCGACGAGCTGGATCCAGACAAGCTGATTGAGGTGATCGCCGCGCTGGAACCGACTTTCGGCGGCATCAACCTCGAAGATATCAAAGCGCCGGAGTGCTTCTATATTGAGCAGAAGCTGCGTGAACGCATGAAGATCCCAGTGTTTCATGACGATCAGCACGGAACCGCCATTATTTGTACCGCTGCGGTGCTGAATGGGTTGCAGATTGTGAAAAAAGCCATCTCCGATGTGCGGCTGGTGGTGTCGGGAGCGGGGGCTTCGGCCATTGCCTGCCTGAATCTGTTGGTGGCGCTGGGAATGCAGCGCCATAACATCGTGGCTTGTGATTCGAAGGGGGTGATTTGGCGCGGTCGTGATGCTGAGATGGCTGAAACTAAAGCGCTGTATGCCATCGAGGACAACGGTAAACGTACGCTGGAAGAGGTGATTGCCGGGGCGGATATTTTCCTCGGCTGCTCCGGGCCGCAGGTGCTGACGCCAGAGATGGTCAAGCAGATGGCAAAAGATCCGCTGATTCTGGCGCTGGCTAATCCGGAACCGGAAATCATGCCGCCGCTGGCGAAAGCGGTACGTCCTGATGCGATCATCTGCACCGGGCGTTCGGATTTCCCCAATCAGGTCAATAACGTGCTGTGTTTCCCGTTTATCTTCCGTGGTGCGCTGGATGTGGGGGCCACCGCTATCAACGAGCAGATGAAACTGGCAGCGGTACACGCCATAGCGGCGCTGGCGCAGGCAGAACAAAGCGATGTGGTGGCCTCGGCCTATGACGACCAGGATCTGAGTTTTGGCCCGGACTATCTAATCCCTAAACCTTTTGATCCGCGCTTGATTGTGCAGATTGCGCCTGCGGTGGCGAAGGCGGCGATGGAGTCTGGTGTCGCCACGCGACCGATTGAGGATTTCGACGCCTATCGCGAGAAACTCACCGAGTTTGTCTATAAAACCAACCTGTTCATGAAACCGATTTTCTCCCAGGCACGCAAAGAGCCGAAGCGCGTGGTGCTGGCGGAAGGAGAGGAAGTGCGGGTGCTGCACGCCACCCAGGAGCTGGTGACACTCGGTCTGGCGAAACCGATTCTGATCGGTCGTCCTAACGTGATCGCCATGCGCCTGCAAAAGCAGGGGCTGAAAATCGAAGCCGGTAAAGATTTTGAGGTGGTGAACAACGAATCGGACCCGCGATTTAAAGCCTACTGGAGCGAGTATTACCAGATCATGAAACGGCGTGGCGTTACGCCGGAGATGGCGCAGCGCGCTGTGATTGGCAACCCCACCCTGATTGGAGCGATTATGGTCCATCGCGGTGAAGCGGATGCGATGATTTGCGGTACCGTTGGCGATTATCATGAACATTACGACGTGATTGAAAAGGTGTTTGGCTTCCGTCCTGATGTACGCGTCGCCGGGGCGATGAACGCGCTGCTGCTGCCGAGCGGCAATACCTTTATCACCGATACCTACGTCAACGAAGATCCGACACCGGAACAGCTGGCGGATATCACCTTGATGGCGGCGGAGACGGTGCGACGCTTTGGTATCGAACCGCGCGTTGCGTTGCTGTCGCACTCCAGCTTTGGCACCTCGAATGCACCGGGCGCACGCAAGATGCGTGAAGCGTTGGCGTTGATTCGGCAGCGTGCGCCGGATCTGGAGATTGACGGTGAAATGCATGGTGATGCGGCACTGGTGGAAAACATCCGCCGGGAATTGATGCCGGACAGCCCGTTAAAAGGCACCGCTAATCTGTTGATCATGCCAAATGTTGAAGCGGCGCGTATCAGCTACAACCTACTGCGCGTCTCCTGTTCGGAGGGGGTGACGGTCGGGCCGGTGTTGATGGGCATCAGCAAGCCGGTACATGTGTTGACGCGTATCGCCTCTGTGCGACGCATCGTCAATATGGTGGCGCTGGCGGTGGTCGAGGCGCAGACCGAACCGTTGTAATGCGGGAATTGCGCAATAAATCGCGCCGCTACGATTCTCTGCGATTTTGTAGCGGCACGATTCATCGTGCGGGTTTTTACCGCTGTTTCAGCCAATCCTTCACCGGCAGAAAATCGCGGTACAACGCCTCTTCTGGCGTTCCCGCTTCCGGTTGATAATCATATTCCCAGCGCACCAGGGGTGGCATCGACATCAGGATAGATTCGGTTCGTCCACCGGTTTGCAGACCAAACAGGGTGCCGCGATCCCACACCAGGTTGAACTCGACATAGCGACCACGGCGGTATAACTGGAACTGGCGCTCGCGCTCACCCCACGGCAGCGCTTTGCGTTTTGCCACAATCGGACGATAGGCTTGCAGAAAACCGTTGCCTACCGCTTGGGTAAAGTCGAAGCAGTGGTCAAAATCGGGGGTGTTGAGATCATCGAAGAACAAGCCACCAATGCCGCGCTGTTCCTCACGATGCTTGATGTAGAAATAGTCGTCGCACCATTTTTTAAAGCGCGGATAGACGTCCTCACCAAACGGCTGGCACAACTCAAAGGCTGTTTGATGCCAGTGCACGGCATCTTCTGCGAAACCGTAATACGGGGTGAGGTCGAAACCGCCGCCAAACCACCATACCGGTTCGGCCCCTGGCTTCTCTGCTATAAAAAATCGCACATTGGCGTGGCTGGTCGGCACATACGGATTTTCCGGATGGATCACCAGCGATACGCCCATGGCTTCGAAACTGCGGCCCGCCAGCTCCGGACGATGCGCGGTAGCAGAAGCGGGCATCTGGTCGCCATGAACGTGGGAGAAGTTAACGCCAGCCTGCTCAAACACTGCACCGTTGCGCAGTACGCGGCTGCGTCCACCGCCACCGCCGGGCCGCTGCCAGCTATCTTCAGCAAAGTCTGCTTTACCATCTTCCGCCGCCAACTGGGCGCAAATGTCATCCTGGAGCGCCAGCAAAAAGGCTTTAACGCGGGAAATATCGGGATTGCTCATAAGTCACTCGTTCCGGAAATTTGCCGCAATTATACCTAAGCCTGGCGACGATCGTACTCATCAAAGTAATTGACGATGCCATCGGCAATCGCGCTGGCAATTTTATGACGAAACGCCTGCGTACCCAGTAACTGCTCCTCATGCGGGTTGGTGATAAACGAGGTCTCCACCAGCACCGAAGGAATGGATGGCGACTTGAGTACCGCAAATGCTGCCTGCTCGGTGTGCTGGCTGTGCAGATGATGCACCGGGCGGATCTGATCCAGCACGTGTTTACCGAGTGTCAGGCTGTTGCGAATGGTGTCGGTCTGCACCAGATCGAACAGGATTTGGTTCAGATACTGGTCCTTCGCCGCCACTTCAGCACCGCCCACTTTGTCGGCATCGTTCTCTTTTTGCGACATATAACGCGCCATCGCGCTGCTGGCACCCCGATTCGACAAGGCGAACACCGAAGCACCGTTGGCATCCGGACTGGTGTAGCCATCAGCATGGATTGACATAAACAGATTCGCGCCGTGCTGGTGGGCGATTTCAACCCGCTGATACAACGGAATAAAGTAGTCAGTGTCGCGCGTCAGGCGGACTTCGACCTTCGGATGATCCTGCAACAACTGGCGCACGTTGTTGGCGATATCCAGCACGATATGCTTCTCTTCCGAGCCTTGCTCGCCGACGGCACCGGAATCGATGCCGCCGTGGCCGGGGTCGATCATCACAATGCGTTTGCCGTTGCGGGCAGGCGGTGCAGGTTTGCTGTGGCGTGGCAGCAGGCGCAAATCGGCGCTCTCTTCTTTGGCCTGGACCAGACGCGGTGACAGCACCGCCAGCGCCAGCCCGGACAGCAGCAGCTGACGGCGATTGGTTAAGCGTTTGAGCAGTGAAATCTTTTTCATCAATGAATCCCTGACAGGTAAACCTGCGAAGTGTTATAGCGTAACACCCTGTCAGGTGCGACCTCACAACTATTTCAGGGCTTTACTTTGTATTTCAGGTCGCTAACAAGAATTTTGCCGCTTTTTTCCGCCACTGCGCGGTGCAAGGTTTGCACCCGGCAAAGAATACGTGATAATCAGCGAATTGTGCCTAACAGCAGGGTAACGCCGATGGAAATCCGTTCTTTCCGCCAGGAAGATTTTGAAGAAGTGATCACGCTCTGGGAGCGTTGCGATCTGTTGCGCCCGTGGAACGACCCGGAGTTGGACATCGAACGCAAAATGAACCATGACCCGGATCTCTTCCTGGTAGCCGAAGTCGGTGGCGAAGTGGTGGGCACGCTGATGGGCGGCTACGACGGCCATCGTGGTGCCGCTTATTATCTGGCAGTACATCCGGATTACCAGGGACGCGGCTTTGCCAATGCGTTGATGAACCGTCTGGAAAAGAAACTGATTGCGCGCGGCTGCCCGAAAATCCATCTGATGGTGCGTGAAGAAAACGACCAGGTGGTGGCGTTCTATGAAAAGCTCGATTACGAACCGGTGGACTCGCTGCTGTTTGGTAAACGGTTGATTGAAGATCGCGAGTATTAAGTGGTCACGCTGAAATATCCACCCGAAGAGTACGATGCGAAAGGGCAGCTGCGGCTGCCGTTTCTTTTCTGGCTGATCCTGTTGTTACAGGCGCGCACCTGGTTACTGCTGGTGATGGCCGGGGCCTCACGCCAACAGGGAAATGACCTGCTGGCGCTGTTTTATCCCGACAGGCAAAGTTTCTGGCTCGGCCTGGCGCTGGGTGTTCCGTCGGCCATCGGGTTACTGCTCACCGGTTATCGCCAGCGTTGGCCGCGCTTGTGGCAAAGCTGGCGCTGGGTGTTAAGTCTCTCACTGCTGATTAACCTGCTGTGGCAGGGCGGCAACCTGTGGCAGGGCGAAATGCCCGACTCGCCGTTTCCGTTGCTGCTGACGTTGTTTGACCTGCTGGCGCTGTATTGGCTGCAAACCCATCGCCGCCTGTGTGACAGTTTTTTGCCCGAACATCAGCATCACGAATAAACTTTTTGTCGCTTTGCGACTCCAACAGGCACGCCAACCGGCAAAGAAAATCAAGGAGTTTTCATGAAAGTTGTTCGTCCCGCGCTGCTGGCGACGGCCCTGGTGCTGGCAGGCTGTGCCAGTTCGGGTTCCTCTTCCACAACGGATGAAAGCCACTGGTATAACCCGCTCAGTTATCATTGGTCAGCGCTGAATCCGTTGAACTGGTTTGGCGGTGCGCTTACCGTGACCGAGCAGGGCGTTGCCGGGCTTTCCAGCAGCACCGCGATGACGCAAAGCGCCATCGACAAAGCTCTGGGCGGGGATTTCAAATTGCGCCAGGGGATGCGTACGCAGAACGGCCAGGTGGTGGAGTTCTGGCAAGCATTGGATGACGGCAAGGTCAAAATGGTGATTCACGGTCAAAGCAGCGTGGAGCGCATTGAAGTGCTGGATAGCGGCGCGAAAAGTTCTGACGGCAGCAAAATTGGCGACCTGTTCAGCGCAAAATTCACCAAAGCCTTCAACAACTGCAAAATGGTGCCGGGCCTCGATAGCCGTGATGTGGAGTGCCGTGCGCCAAATAGCCAGCACATCGCTTATATCTACAGTGGTGAATGGCATGGGCCTGAAGGGCTGATGCCATCTGATGATACGCTGAAAAACTGGAAAATCAGTAAGATCGTCTGGCAACGTTAACCCTGAAAAAAGTGCGGTGATACGGGCTATCACCGCGGCTTTCCGGTATGATACAGACGAAAAAAACGTCGTTTAACCCCCATTGCCGGAGAGCATGTCGATGTCTCAATTTCAGAGCGGGATCCTGTTGGAGCACCGCCGTTTCGCCATTTGGCTGGAAGCCCGTGTCACGGGCGACCTCGATGCGCTGCGCCTGGGCAGCAAAACCTTTCTGCAACACCTCGAATCGCTGCAACAACAATTTGCCGATGCCGGTCTGGGCGCGGTGGTCGCGTTTGGCGATACGCTGTGGCGCGATTTACGGGGTGCCGATAGCGCGCCGGAGCTGAAAGCCTTTAGCGCGTTGGGTAAGGGTATTGCGCCCGCCATCCAGCATGATTTGCTGATCCACATCCAGTCGCTGCGTCATGATGTCAACTTCTCGCTGGCGCAGGCAGCGCTGGTGGCCTTTGCTGACGCCGTCGCTGTCGAAGAAGAAACCCACGGCTTCCGCTGGGTTGAGGAACGCGATCTCTCGGGATTCGTTGATGGCACGGAAAACCCGCAAGGCGAGCAACGTCAGCAGGTGGCGATTATCGCTGACGGCCCGGATGCGGGCGGCAGCTACGTCTTCACCCAACGTTGGGAGCATAACCTGAAGCTGTGGCATCGCATGGCGGTTGAGAAGCAGGAAGCGGTGATGGGGCGCACCAAAGTCGAGAACGAAGAGATACCCGGTGAGGAGCGCCCGGCAACCTCGCATCTGAGCCGTGTCGATCTCAAAGAAGAGGGGAAAGGGCTGAAGATTTTGCGCCAGAGCCTGCCTTATGGCACCGCCAGCGGCACCCACGGTCTGTTTTTTATCGCCTATTGCAATCGCCTGTACAACATTGAGCAGCAACTGCTGAGTATGTTTGGCGAGCGTGATGGCAAGATGGACGCCATGCTGCGTTTCACCAAGCCAGTGACCGGTAGCTACTATTTCGCGCCATCCCTTGATGCGTTGCAGTCGCTGTAAGCACCTTACGGACGGCCACACTGCCGTCCGCCTTCTATCCCGCCAGCTGCATAATCTTCCCCGCCGTCTTATGCCTTTTTAGACTTTGAAATCAGCAAACGATATATAAAACCGTTACTGGTTTGCCCTGAGTTATAAATACACTGACAACATCTAATGGCATCAGCCGTAACTCCATATCTCTGGGTGCAGCATGACACTTCCCGTTTTGAAAAAGTTGGTTGGCGGTATCGCGCTTTCGCTGGCAATGGCGGGTGCTGTGCAGGCGACTGAACTGCTCAACAGTTCTTATGACGTCTCGCGCGAGTTGTTTGTCGCGCTGAATGCGCCGTTTGAGAAACAGTGGGATGCCAGCCATCCTGGTGACCAGCTGACCATTAAACAATCTCATGCCGGTTCTTCAAAACAGGCGCTGGCGATCCTGCAAGGATTGCGTGCCGATGTGGTGACTTACAATCAGGTGACGGACGTGCAGGTGCTGCATGATAAAGGCAATCTGATTCCGGCGGACTGGAAAACCCGTCTGCCGAATAACAGCTCACCGTTCTACTCCACCATGGCGTTTCTGGTGCGCAAGGGCAATCCAAAGAACATTCACGACTGGGCTGACCTGGCGCGCGATGATGTGAAGCTGGTGTTCCCTAATCCAAAGACCTCCGGTAATGGCCGTTATACCTATCTGGCTGCCTGGGGCGCGGCGGATCAGGCGGATGGTAAAGATCAGGCCAAAACCGCAGCCTTTATGACTAAATTCCTGAAGAACGTCGAAGTGTTCGATACCGGCGGTCGCGGTGCGACCACCACCTTTGCCGAACGTGGTCTGGGGGATGTGTTGATTAGCTTTGAATCTGAAGTGAACAACATCCGCAACCAGTACGCCAAAGAGGGTTATGAAGTGATTGTGCCCAAAACCAACATCCTCGCCGAGTTCCCGGTGGCCTGGGTGGACAAAAATGTTGAGCACAATGGCACCGCCGATGCGGCGAAAGCCTACCTGAATTTTCTCTATAGCCCGGAAGCGCAGAAAATTATCACCAGCTTCTACTATCGCGTAAACAACCCGCAACTGATGGCGGAGCAAAAAGATCGCTTCCCGCAGACGGCGTTGTTCAACGTAGATCAGGCGTTTGGCGGCTGGGATAACGTGATGAAAACCCATTTCGCGTCTGGCGCTGAGCTGGACAAACTGCTGGCAGCGGGGCGCGGTTGATGTTTGCTTCAACGCAAAAGCGGGTGCTACCCGGATTCGGTCTCAGCCTTGGCACCAGCCTGCTGTTTACCTGCCTGATCCTGCTGCTGCCGATCAGCGCGCTGCTGATGCAGTTGTCAAAGATGACGCTGGCGCAGTACTGGGAAGTGATCTCCAGCCCGCAATTGGTGGCGGCCTACAAGGTGACGCTGTTGTCTGCCGGTGTGGCCTCCATCTTCAACGCGGTGTTTGGCATGCTGATGGCGTGGATCCTGACCCGTTATCGCTTCCCAGGCCGTACGCTGCTCGATGGTTTAATGGATTTACCGTTTGCGCTGCCAACCGCCGTTGCCGGTCTGACGCTGGCCGGGTTGTTTTCGGTCAACGGCTGGTATGGGCAGTGGCTGGCGCAGTTTGATATCAAAGTTTCTTACACCTGGCTCGGTATCGCGGTGGCGATGGCCTTTACCAGCATCCCGTTTGTGGTTCGTACCGTGCAGCCGGTGCTGGAAGAGTTAGGTCCGGAATATGAAGAAGCGGCAGAAACGCTCGGTGCTTCGCCGTGGCAAAGTTTCCGTCGTGTGGTGCTGCCGGAAGTCGCACCGGCGCTACTGGCTGGGACCGCGTTGTCCTTTACCCGCAGCCTCGGTGAATTTGGCGCGGTGATTTTTATCGCCGGTAACATCGCGTGGAAGACCGAGGTCACCTCGCTGATGATTTTCGTGCGTTTGCAGGAGTTTGATTACCCGGCTGCCAGTGCGATTGCTTCGGTGATCCTTGCCGCATCGCTGCTGCTGTTGTTCGCCATTAATACCCTGCAAAGCCGCTTTGGCCGTCGTTTAGGAGGCCACTGATGGCAGAGATTTCGCAAATCAATCGTGTTGATCGTTCACCGGTCAACTGGGGCAAGTGGCTGCTTATTGGTATTGGTGCGCTGGTCTCTATCCTGTTGCTGGTGGTGCCGATGGTGTCCATCTTCTGGGAAGCGCTCAATCAGGGATTGGGCACCGCCATCAGCAATCTGAAAGATGGCGACATGCTGCATGCCATCTGGCTGACGGTGATGGTGGCGCTGATTACCGTGCCGGTAAACCTGGTGTTCGGTACGCTGCTGGCATGGCTGGTGACGCGTTTTAACTTTCCTGGTCGCCAGCTGTTGCTCACGCTGTTTGATATTCCGTTTGCCGTGTCACCGGTGGTGGCAGGCTTGATGTATCTGTTGTTTTGGGGCATCAACGGTCCGGCTGGTGGCTGGCTTGATGCGCACAATATCCAGATTATGTTTGCCTGGCCCGGTATGGTGCTGGCGACTGTTTTTGTCACCTGTCCGTTTGTGGTGCGTGAGCTGGTGCCGGTGATGCTGAGCCAGGGTAGCAATGAAGACGAGGCGGCGGTGTTGCTTGGCGCGTCCGGCTGGCAGATGTTTCGCCGCGTGACGCTGCCCAACATTCGCTGGGCGCTGTTGTACGGTGTGGTACTGACTAACGCACGTACCATCGGCGAATTTGGTGCGGTCTCGGTGGTCTCGGGATCGATTCGCGGCGAAACCTATACCTTGCCGCTTCAGGTTGAATTACTGCATCAGGATTACAACACCGTCGGCGCGTTTACCGCCGCCGCGCTGCTGACCCTGATGGCGATAGTGACACTGTTTCTGAAAAGCGTGCTGCAGTGGCGTTTAGAGCATCAGCAGAAACGCCAACAGGAGGAAAATCATGAGCATTGAGATTAAACAAATTAACAAAGCGTTTGGCCGTACCCCGGTGCTGAACGATATCTCTCTGGATATTCCTTCCGGCCAGATGGTGGCGCTGCTGGGGCCATCCGGTTCCGGTAAAACCACGCTGCTGCGGATTATCGCCGGACTGGAACATCAGAACAGTGGGCAGATCTATTTTCACGGCAAAGACGTCAGTCGCATTCATGCCCGCGATCGCCAGGTCGGTTTTGTCTTCCAGCATTACGCGCTGTTCCGTCATATGACGGTGTTTGACAACATCGCCTTTGGTCTGACGGTGTTGCCGCGTCGTGAGCGTCCTTCCAGCGCCGAAATCAAACAACGGGTGACCCGTTTGCTGGAAATGGTGCAACTGGCGCACCTTGCTAACCGTTTCCCGGCGCAACTGTCGGGCGGCCAGAAACAGCGTGTTGCGCTGGCGCGTGCGCTGGCAGTGGAACCGCAGATTTTACTGCTGGATGAACCCTTCGGCGCGCTGGATGCCCAGGTGCGTAAAGAGCTGCGCCGCTGGCTACGTCAGTTGCATGAAGAGTTAAAATTCACCAGCGTATTCGTGACCCATGACCAGGAAGAGGCGATGGAAGTCGCTGACCGGGTGGTGGTGATGAGTCAGGGCAACATTGAACAAGTGGGTACACCAAATGACGTGTGGCGCGATCCTGCCACCCGCTTCGTGCTGGAGTTCCTCGGTGAAGTGAACCGCTTCGACGGTGAAGTACATGGCTCGCAGTTCCATGTTGCCGCGCATCGCTGGCCGCTGGGCTACACGCCTGCCCATCAGGGCGAGGTCGAGTTGTTCCTGCGCCCGTGGGAGATTGATGTCTCGCGCCAAAGCAGCCTGGAAACCCCGTTGCCGGTACAGGTGTTGGAAGTCAGCCCGCGTGGTCACTTCTGGCAGTTGGTGGTGCAGCCCAGTGGCTGGCAAAGCGAACCTTTCACCCTGGTGTTTGATGGCGAGCAAACCGCTCCGATTCGCGGTGAACGCCTGTTTGTTGGCCTGCAACAGGCGCGACTTTACCAGGGAACAACGCCGCTGCGTGCGGTTGCCTTTGCCGAGAGCGCCTGATATTTTTGACACTCCTTCGGGCGGGATTTTCCCGCCCGATTTCTTTGCCTCTCTTTCTACGCCGGGAATCTGACCGTGACCACACTGGAAAATACCATCGGCAACACGCCGTTGATTAAGTTGCAGCGCCTGACGCCTGACAACGGCAGCGAAATCTGGTTAAAACTGGAAGGTAATAATCCGGCGGGATCGGTAAAAGATCGCGCAGCCTGGTCGATGATTCACCAGGCGGAACGGCGTGGAGAAATTAAACCGGGCGATACGTTGATTGAAGCCACCAGCGGCAATACCGGCATCGCGCTGGCGATGATTGCGGCGATGAAAGGCTATCGTCTGCGTTTGCTGATGCCGGATAACATGAGTCAGGAACGTCAGGATGCGATGCGGGCCTACGGAGCTGAGCTGGTGCTGGTAACGCGTGAGCAGGGCATGGAAGGGGCACGCGATTTGGCGCAGGAGATGGCGGCGCGCGGGGAGGGGAGGGTACTGGATCAGTTCAACAACCCGGATAATCCACTCGGCCACTACCTGACCACCGGCCCGGAAATCTGGCAGCAGAGTCAGCAACGGATGACGCATTTCGTCTCCAGCATGGGCACCACCGGCACCATTACCGGCGTGGGACGTTACCTGCGTGAGTTTGCTCCTGCGGTGAAAATCATTGGCTTACAACCGCAGGAAGGTAGCAGCATTCCCGGTATCCGCCGCTGGCCGAGTGCCTATCTGCCGGGGATTTTTCGCCCGGAATTGGTGGATGAAGTGATGGATATGTCCCAGCAGGAAGCCGAAGAAACCATGCGTGCGCTGGCGCGGCGCGAAGGTATTTTCTGCGGTGTCAGCTCCGGTGGGGCGGTGGCAGGCGCATTACGTGTTGCCGGCGCGCAACCGGGCAGTGTGGTGGTGGCGATTATTTGCGATCGCGGCGACCGTTATCTCTCCACCGGTGTTTTCCACTAAACTATCCTCTTGTAAAAATGCGTAGCGGCGCGATTTATCGCGCTCTTTTCCTGTGTTTTACATTCGCGCGATAAATCGCGTCGCTACGGAGTATCGTCACTGTAAGGATCGAGTAAAACCGGCTGCGCTCAGGACGAACTCAGGACAAAATAGCGGCAATTTTGTACGAGAGATAAAGATGAAAATTCTGCTTGTTGATGACGATTTAGAGCTTGGTACTATGCTGAGCCAATACCTGATTGCGGAAGGCTTTGATGCACAACTGGTTTTGACCGGAAGTGCCGGAGTTGAAGGTGCGCTTTCAGGCAATTACACCGCCATGATCCTCGATATCATGCTTCCGGATATGAGCGGAATTGATGTGTTGCGTCAGGTGCGCCAGAACAGCCGTTTGCCGGTAATCATGCTGACCGCCAAAGGCGACAATATCGATCGTGTCATCGGTCTGGAGATGGGGGCGGACGATTATGTGCCAAAACCTTGTTATCCGCGTGAGCTGGTAGCGCGTCTGCGTGCCGTGTTGCGTCGCTTTGAAGATCAGGCACCCCTGCCGGACAAAAAAGAAGTGCTGCGTTGGGGCGATTTAATCCTCAATCCTGCTACCCGAATTACCGAATGGCAGGGCAAGGCGTTTGATCTCACTGCCTCCGAATTTAACCTGCTCGATCTGCTGATGCGTGCGCCCGATCGCGTGGTATCGAAAGATGAGCTGTCGGAAAAAGGGCTGGGGCGTCCGCGTGAAGCCTACGATCGCAGCGTCGATGTGCATATCAGCAACATTCGCCAGAAACTGGCAGCGTTGACCGCTGACAGCGTCAATATCGAAACCGTGCGCAGTATTGGTTATCGCATTCGATGAAACATAGCTACCGTGGCCGGATGTTCTGGAAGATCCTGCTGGGCTTCTGGATTGTATTTGTCATTATCAGCCAGCTGCTGTGGCTTGGTTTTTCGCTTTCAGGTAACCGCCACGAACCGCCAGAAATCGTGGCAATTCGCCGTATCGTCAATTTGCAGATGGCATCGGCGGTCTCGGTGCTGGAGCGAGGCGGTCCAGGCGCGCTGGATGACATGATGGCCGACTGGGAACCGAATGATCGTCAGTTTTTCTCGGTTATCCAGCACAGCAAACCGAGCCCCACGGTGAATACCCCACCGGAAGGATTGCCGCCATCAGGTTTTAATGAGCCGTTCCACGGTCCTTTTCCCGATGTGATTGTGCGCTGGGTAAAAGGATCGGACGGTAAAGAGTACGAGCTGCGCTATGACGTCAAAGCGTTGCGGGAAGATAGCTCGATGGGTGTTGGCGGTCCGCGCCGCATCCTGAATATTCCGGAGCCGATGTTTACCTTTGCCGGTGCGCTTGGCTTGCTGTTCAGCCTGCTGCTGGCCTGGAACCTGACGCGTCCGATGCGTCAGTTACGCGAAGGTTTTGCCCGCGTGAGCAGTGGTGACCTGAGCGTGCGACTCTATCCGGTGATGCGTAAACGCCATGACGAGCTTTCCAGCGTTGCGCAGGATTTCGATGCGATGGTGGAGCGGCTGGATACGTTGGTGAAAGCACGTGAGGAGCTGCTGCATGATATCTCCCATGAGTTGCGTTCACCGCTAGCACGCTTACAGCTGGCAACCGGTCTGGCGCGTCAGACGCCGGAAAGCGTCGAATCCTCTTTGAATCGTATCGATGAAGAAGCACGTCGGCTGGATAAGATGATTGGCGAACTGCTGACGCTCTCACGCGCCGAGCACGAGAGTATGCCGGGCGAGCAGTACTTCGATCTGACAGGACTGCTGCATGCAATAGTGACGGATGTTCGTTACGAGGCACAAATTCCCGGGGTGAAGGTCGATTTTCAGGTCGATGAAAATGCGGATTACACCGTGCATGGCAACGCTGAGCTGATTCGTCGTGGGGTGGAGAATGTGCTGCGCAACGCGTTGCGTTTTTCCCTCAAGGGGCAGCATATTCAGGTGCGCTTGCAAGCGGAAAACCAGTGGCTGGCGATTCGTGTGCGCGATCAGGGGCCGGGTGTCGATGATGAAAAGCTTTCCAGCATTTTCGACCCCTTTGTACGCGTCAATTCGCCGTTGATGGGCAAGGGCTACGGTCTGGGGCTGTCGATTGTGCGTAAGGTGGTGCTGGCGCATCACGGTGAAGTCCAGGCGGTGAATCGCCCGGAAGGTGGGCTGGAACTGACGCTCAGGCTGCCACGTTGGAAACAGAACTAACTCCCTCGGAAACAAAAACGGCACCCATCAGGTGCCGTTTTACTATCCAGACTGCGAATTACTTCTTGATACGAATCACCGGGGTTTCGCCCACGGTTACCGGACCAGATAGTTTGATCAGGTCTTTGATCTCGTCCATGTTCGAGATCACCACCGGCGTCAGCGTGGATTTTGCTTTCTCTTCCAGCAGCGGCAGATCAAACTCGATCACCACGTCGCCTTTTTTCACTTTCTGGCCTTCTTCAGCGATACGTTTGAAGCCTTCACCTTTCAGTTCAACCGTGTCGATACCGAAGTGGACGAACAGCTCGATGCCGTTGTCAGACTCGATTGAAAATGCGTGGTTGGTTTCGAAAATTTTACCGATGGTGCCATCAACCGGCGCAACCATTTTGTTGCCGGTCGGTTTGATCGCAATACCGTCACCGACAATTTTCTCCGCGAATACCACATCTGGTACGTCTTCAATATTCACGATTTCGCCTGACAGAGGCGCTACAATTTCAATAGTCCCTGATGCGCTCTCTGTTTTATCGCCAAAAAGTTTAGAAAACAAACCCATGATCTTCTCCTAAGCAGTAATTTGGGGCCAGCGTCTCGCGGATCAGCAGAGTGTTTTTTCTTTGATGAACTTGTTCACCAGGTTCATCAAATCGTCTGCTGTGGGTTGAGCCAGAGCCTGCTCCGCCAATGCCTTCGCATCTTCAAAATTGGTATTACGGATAATTTTCTTGATGCTTGGGATTGAAATGGCACTCATGCTGAATTCGTCCAGCCCCATTCCCAGTAACAGTAGTGTAGCACGTTCATCACCAGCCAGCTCACCACACATGCCGGTCCATTTCCCTTCGGCATGTGATGCATCGATCACTTGCTTGATGAGGCCCAGAACCGAAGGCGACATTGGGTTATAGAGGTGAGAAATCAAATCATTACCACGATCGACCGCCAGAGTATACTGCGTCAGGTCGTTTGTCCCAATACTGAAGAAGTCGACTTCTTTCGCCAGATGACGAGCAATAACCGCTGAAGCGGGTGTTTCCACCATAATGCCCACTTCAATGGTCTCATCAAAGGCTTTGCCTTCTTCGCGCAGTTGCGCTTTCAGCGTTTCCAGTTCCGCTTTCAGGAAGCGAACTTCTTCCACCGAAATGATCATCGGGAACATAATACGCAGTTTGCCGAATTTCGAGGCACGTAGAATGGCACGCAGCTGGGCATGCAGAATTTCTTTGCGGTCCATCGCGATGCGGATGGCGCGCCAGCCGAGGAACGGGTTCTCTTCTTTCGGCAGGTTCATATACGGCAGATCTTTGTCACCGCCGATGTCCATGGTACGGACGATAACCGCCTGTGAACCCATCGCTTCAGCAACGGCTTTATAGGCCTGGAACTGTTCTTCTTCGGTGGGCAGTGAATCGCGGTCCATAAACAGGAACTCAGTACGATACAGGCCGACGCCTTCCGCACCGTTACGCTCTGCACCGGCCACGTCGCGTACCGTACCGATGTTGGCGCAAACTTCAACCTGATGACCATCCAGGGTGATAGCCGGCAGGTCTTTCAGTTTCGCCAGTTCATGTTTTTCTGACAGATATTGCGTCTGGATGGCTTTCAGCTCTTCCAGTACGTCTGGCGTCGGGTTGACATAAACTTTGTTGTTTACGCCATCCAGAATCAGAAAATCACCGTTGTTAACGGTAGCAGTCACGTTACCTGTACCAACAATTGCTGGCAGCTCGAGCGAACGCGCCATGATGGAGGTGTGTGAGGTACGACCACCGAGATCGGTAATAAAGCCCAGCACCTTTTTCAGGTTCAGCTGTGCGGTTTCTGACGGCGTCAAATCTTTCGCCACCAGAATGGATTCGTCCTGAATTGCACTGAGATCGACGATGTGCAGGCCGAGGATGTTTTGCAGCAGGCGTTTACCGATATCACGCACGTCAGCGGCGCGTTCTTTCAGATATTCGTCGTCCAGCTCTTCCAGGGCTTTCGCCTGACCATCAATAACCGAGTGGGCCGCAGCGTCAGCAGTCGCGTGATCTTTTTTGATCAGGTCGATGATTTCCTGCTCCAGCTCTTCGTCTTCCAGCAGCATGATGTGACCTTCAAAGATCGCCGCTTTCTCTTCACCGAAGGTTTCACCGGCTTTAACTCTGATGGCTTCGAGCTGGATAGCAGCCTTGCTGCGTCCGTCGAGGAAGCGTTGTACTTCCTGCTCAACCTGATCGTCAGAAATTTTTTTACGGTTGATGACGATCTCATCTTCCTTTAGCAGCAATGCTTTGCCGAAGGCGATACCCGGTGATGCTAAAATGCCTGAAATCATAACCCTACCTTTTAATCACGATGGCTCGTTGACCCAATGCATTGCCATTGTCGCGGATAAGTCAATCTACGGAAGCAATAACGCGGACAAGTTGTCCGCGATCAAGATGTTTGCACTCAATGGGGCAAAGGAGTCGGTTTAGTCACAAACTGAGCGGATTACTCCAGCTCAGCCATCAGTTTCACCAGGTGTTCAACCGCTTGCTGCTCATCTTCACCTTCGGCAGACAGCGTAACAACCGTACCCTGAGTCAGACCCAGTGTCTGCAGTTTGAACAGGCTTTTCGCGCTGGCAGATTTGCCATTCGAGGTCACAGTGATTTCTGACTGGAAAGCCTTGGCTTCTTTAACGAACTGAGCTGCAGGACGAGTGTGGAGGCCGTTAGGTGCGGTAATGGTAACTTCTTGCTGGAACATTCTATTTCCCCAACTTTATCAGGTTTGGTGTTATGGATCTAAAGTCTAGCCTGGAGCCGTAACTTTAGCCTGTGTAGGTGCACTGGATGGCATCACGCTAACCAAAAAAATGCGCATGCGATGTAAGCGTCACATCCAGCGGAAGGATCAAAAGCAGAGATGATCGCTCCATCTGCTCATTATGCCGTGATTCGCCGTATCGCCAAATCAGTAAATCGATTCAGCTTGATCCACTTCAAAGCCTGATTAATTTCAGGCATCGAAATAATTGGTTGCTTAAATACCAGACCCACGTCACTGAAAGCAATCTGCCAGGTGGTAAAAGTGAGATCTGAGCCACAAAAAAGCACCCATTTGGGTGCTTTTTTCGTCATTTCAGACTTTGACCGGTCACTGTTGCAGCTCTTTTTCGGTGAACAGATCGGCAAACAGCGCGGTACTCAGATAACGCTCGCCAGAAGAGGGGAGTATCACCACGATGTTCTTATTGGCGAAGGCTTCATCTTCCTGCAACTTCAGCGCAGCGGCTACCGCAGCCCCTGAGGAGATACCGGCAAGAATACCTTCCTCTTCCATCAGACGACGTGCGGTGCTGATCGCTTCGTCATTGGTGATGGCGACCACCCGGTCAATCAACTTCAGATCGAGGTTGCCCGGAATGAAACCGGCACCGATACCCTGAATTTTGTGTGGGCCGGGTTTGATCTCTTCACCTGCCAGCGCCTGCGCGATAACCGGGGAGTCGGTCGGCTCTACCGCGACCGAAATCAGGTCTTTCTTGCCTTTGGTATTTTTGATGTAACGGCTCACACCCGTCAGCGTACCGCCGGTGCCGACACCCGCAATGAATACGTCGACAGCACCATCGGTATCTTCCCAGATTTCCGGGCCGGTGGTTTTTTCGTGGATTTCCGGGTTAGCGGGGTTACTGAACTGCTGGAGCAGCACGTATTTGTCCGGGTCGCTGGCAACAATCTCTTCTGCTTTGGCGATGGCACCTTTCATACCTTTCGCGCCTTCGGTCAGCACCAGATTCGCGCCCAGTGCCTTCAGCAGCTTACGACGTTCAATCGACATCGTTTCCGGCATCGTCAGCGTCAGCTTGTAACCACGCGCCGCAGCCACATAAGCCAGAGCGATACCGGTGTTGCCGCTGGTCGGTTCCACCAGTTCTACGCCAGGTTTTAGGATGCCGCGTTTTTCTGCGTCCCAAATCATATTGGCACCGATACGGCATTTGACGCTGAAGCTCGGGTTAC
The DNA here is from genome assembly GCF_059730495.1 of Pantoea sp. X-Soil-TKNS-1211. NCBI lineage: Bacteria > Pseudomonadati > Pseudomonadota > Gammaproteobacteria > Enterobacterales > Erwiniaceae > Pantoea > Pantoea sp. X-Soil-TKNS-1211. The sequence continues at coordinate 3,185,384 of NZ_AP035953.1, read as the reverse complement.
GGGACTCGACCTTCGCCAGAATGCGGCCGTTACCGATGCGGTTCAGTCGAACCAGCGGCGTATGACCAATTGTCAGCGAGTTGTCTTCATAGATCTTACTCATAGCTCGTCCTTAACTGTATGAAATATTGGGAACCCTCAGAGCATACCTTTTCTGCCCGTGTGCGGAAGGAAAGAAATCGTATATCTATATAGCCCATGACCATAAGCCCCATGCAAAAATGCATAAGGCTTTTTGATGGATTAATGACGGCCATTTTGCTGGCGATAGCGATCAACCCACATGGCGGTGGCACCACATACGGCGACTGGCATAATCGCCAGATTCAGAATCGGAATCATGGTAAACAGGCTGACCAGTGCGCCAAATTGCATATTGGCGCTTTTATGGCGACGTAACGCATTGCGCATCTGTTGAAAACTCACTTTGTGGTTATCAAACGGGTAATCACAATATTGGATTGAGAGCATCCAGGCGCTGAACAAAAACCATAGAATCGGCGCCACCGTCTGCCCAAACCCCGGAATAAAGTAGAGCAACAACAACCCCAGGGCGCGGGGCAAGTAGTAGCCCAGCTTCTGCATCTCACGCTTCATGATGCGTGGGATATCTTTAAACATGGCAACCCAGCCGCTATCAGGCAGCGGTTTACCCGTCAAACGTCCCTCCAGTTGTTCGGCCAGCAGGCCGCAAAAAGGCGCGGCAATTAAGTTGGCGATAGTGGAAAAAAAGTAGCTGAATACCAGCACAATCGAAATCACTGACAGTGGCCAGAGCAGGTAGCTCAGCCATTGCAGCCAGTCGGGAATATGGGCCATTAACTGCGGTATCCATTGCCCCAGGCGGTGGAATAACCAAATAAAGGCTCCACCCAGCAGCACGATATTGACCAGCAATGGGATGATGACATAACGGCGAATGCCGGGCAGACGTACCAGCTTCCATCCCTCGGCGAAGTAATGAATACCATTTAAAGTTGAGACTGAATTCTCAGCGGGCATAACGAGCCTTTCTCCAATGTGTACGGGCGCGAACATCATAACCTGGCTTTTTATCGGCAACAGGGTCGCTTTGCACGAAAAATCAGCAAAAAAGCGTGGGGGAGCTATCTTATTTGTCAGAAAATACTGCGCAGACTTGCACTTGTGTAGCTGGGCAAATACAGTTAGAGGGTAAAGTTTGCCGTGGTGGCAAGGTATTGGAACAACAGAGAATACAATGATGCAGGATTTGCGTCTGATATTAATCGTTGTTGGCGCGATCGCCATAATAGCGCTGCTACTTCACGGACTGTGGACCAGCCGTAAAGAGCGCTCCTCCGTGTTTCGCGATCGCCCGCACAAACGTCTGAAACAACGCGAAGAAGCGGATGATGATCTGCTGAGCGACGATGATGAAGGCGTCGGCGAAGTACGTGTTCGTCGCGATACGCATGATGAACCGGAACTGGGTGGCTACGCAGAGAAGCCCGCGCGTGCGCCTGAGCCTGTTCGTCAGCCTGCACCGCGTCAGGAACCTTCCGTTGCGCGCGATCCGCTGTTCGATGCGGAGCCAGAAGTGCGCCAGCAACCTGTAGCACCGGTTGCCCCTGTAGCACCGGTTGCCCCTGTAGCACCGGTTGCCCCTGTGGTAAAACCCGTCGCACAGCCGCAACCGATTCAGTCTGACCCGTTGCTGGACCAGGAACCGCTGGTTGTCGCGCAACAACCAGAGCCGGAAGAAAATACGCCGGTTGCTCATGACGAACAGCCGCAGCCAGCCGCTGCAGGTAGCAAGAAAGAAGCGGTGCTGGTGCTGCACGTTGCGGCCCATGCAGGCGGTGTGCTGAATGGCGAAGCGTTGTTGCAGGGGATTCTGCAGGCAGGCTTCCAGTTCGGCGAAATGAATATTTTCCATCGTCATCTCAGCCCGGCCGGTAGTGGCCCGGTGTTGTTTAGTCTGGCGAATATGGTAAAACCCGGCTCGTTCAACCCGGACGAAATGGGTGATTTCAGCACGCCAGGCGTGTCCATCTTTATGATGGTGCCGTCGTACGGCGATGCAAATCAGAACTTTAAACTGATGCTGCAATCCGCACAGCGTATCGCTGATGATGTCGGCGGTGTGGTGTTGGATGATGAGCGTCGTATGATGACGCCGCAAAAGTTGGAAACTTATAAAGCACGTATTCGCGAGATTATCGGCTGATAACCTACGTTGGCGTCAAAAATCTCTACTTATAACCCCCGCCTGTCGGGGGTTTTTTATCGGATGAGGCACTATGAAATCGGTTCAGGAGCAGATCACCGCGCTGCGCACCACGTTACGTCACCACGAATATCTCTACCATGTGATGGATACGCCGGAAATCCCGGATGCAGAGTATGACCGACTCATGGCGCAACTGCGTGACCTCGAAAGCGCGCACCCCGAGCTGGTGACACCGGATTCACCAACGCAACGTGTTGGTGCCGCACCATTGGCCGCCTTTGAACAGGTACGCCACGAAGTTCCCATGCTGTCGCTGGATAACACCTTCGATGAAGCGGGTTTCCTTGCCTTTAACAAACGCGTTCAGGATCGTCTGAAAAGTAGCGATGATCTGACGTACTGCTGTGAACTCAAGCTGGATGGTCTCGCGGTCAGCCTGTTGTATGAAGATGGCCTGCTGGTCAGCGCCGCTACACGTGGCGACGGCACCACCGGGGAAAACATCACCACCAATGTGCGCACTATCCACGCCATCCCGCTGCGTCTGCATGGCGACATTATCCCGGCCCGTGTCGAAGTCCGTGGCGAAGTATTTATGACGGAAACTGGCTTTGAAAAGCTGAATGAAGAAGCACGTCGTACTGGCGCGAAAGTCTTCGCAAACCCACGTAATGCCGCAGCCGGTTCGCTGCGCCAGCTCGATCCACGCATCACTGCGAAGCGTCCGCTGACCTTCTTCTGCTACGGTGTTGGCCTGCTGGAAGGCGGTGAGATGCCTGCCAGCCACCTCGGGCGTCTGCAACAATTTAAAGCCTGGGGTTTACCGGTGAGCGACCGCATCCGCCTGGCCAATAATGCCGATGAGGTGCTGGCGTTTTATCGCCAGGTTGAACAGGATCGTCCGACGCTGGGGTTTGATATCGATGGCGTGGTGATCAAGGTTGATTCACTGGCCTTGCAGGAACAGCTGGGTTTTGTTGCCCGTGCACCGCGCTGGGCTGTTGCCTTCAAATTCCCGGCGCAGGAGCAGATGACCGTGGTGCGCGACGTGGAGTTTCAGGTGGGGCGTACCGGAGCTATCACGCCGGTGGCCCGTCTGGAGCCGGTGCAGGTGGCCGGTGTGGTGGTCAGCAACGCCACGCTACATAACGCCGATGAAATTGCCCGCCTGGGACTGCGCATTGGTGACAAAGTGGTGATTCGACGCGCAGGCGATGTGATCCCGCAAGTGGTGAACGTGGTGGAATCGGAACGCCCGGAAGACACGCGTGAAATCGTGTTCCCCAGCCATTGCCCGGTTTGCGGTTCTGATGTGGAGCGTGTGGAAGGCGAAGCGGTGACGCGCTGTACCGGTGGCCTGATTTGTGGCGCGCAACGTAAAGAGGCGCTCAAGCATTTTGTCTCGCGCCGCGCGCTGGATGTTGAGGGGATGGGCGACAAAATCATCGATCAACTGGTGGAAAAGGAATACGTCAAAACCCCCGCTGATCTGTTCCGCCTTACCGCCGGCAAGTTGACCGGATTGGATCGTATGGGGCCAAAATCGGCGCAGAATGTGGTTGATGCGCTGGAGAAAGCCAAATTCACCACGCTACCGCGTTTCCTCTATGCGCTAGGCATTCGTGAGGTGGGGGAAGCCACAGCGGCTAACCTTGCCAATCATTTCGGTGAGCTGGAAAAAGTGATGGATGCCGATCTGGATGCGCTGATAGCGGTGCAGGATGTCGGCAAAGTGGTCGCCAGCCACGTGCGCAATTTTATGGATGAAGAGAGCAACCGTGAAGTGATCCGCGAACTGACTGGGGAAATGGGTGTGCACTGGCCACAGGTTGAGGTGGTGAATGCGGCGGAGATCGATAGCCCGTTTGCCGGAAAAACCGTGGTATTAACCGGTTCGCTGTCGCAGATGAACCGTGATGATGCCAAAGCCCGTCTGACGGCACTCGGTGCTAAAGTCAGCGGCAGCGTATCGAAGAAAACTGACTTGTTGATTGCCGGAGAAGCCGCGGGTTCTAAGTTGGCGAAAGCGCAGGAACTGGGCATTGCGGTGATTGACGAAGCAGAGATGATTCGCCTGCTCGGAGCCTGAGATGGAAAAGCAGCAGCTGATTGAGATCGCCAATACGCCGATGCCGTTTGGTAAATACAAAGGCCGGGTGCTCATTGATTTGCCGGAGGAGTATCTGCTGTGGTTTGCCCGCAGCGGTGAGTTTCCCGCCGGGAAGCTGGGTGAGCTGATGCAGCTCACCCTGGCGATCAAGATTGAAGGGTTGCAAGGCCTGGTAAAGCCGCTGCAACGTACATGATCGATGTTGCGGCGCGATAAATCGCGTCGCTACGACTTCTGTACTTCAACCTGTTGCTGCTTCGCTAACCGTTTCGCGTTACTGGTTTTGTAGCGCTGGGCAATGAAGGAACACACCATCAACTGCACCTGATGGAAGATCATCAGCGGTAGTACGATAATCCCCACGCTGCTGGCCGGGAACAGGATATTCGCCATCGGCACGCCGTTGGCCAGGCTCTTTTTCGAACCGCAGAACAACACCGTAATTTCATCAGCGCGTGAAAAACCAAACAGTCGCGATGCGCCGAGGTTGATCAGCAGTACTATCACCAGCAGCAGCAGGCTACCAGCCAGAATCCACAGCAGCGTATCTACGCCGACGCGGTGCCAGATGCCGTTCACTACCGCCTCACTAAAGGCGGAATAAACCACCAGCAGAATCGAGGTCTGGTCCGTCTTACCGATCAAGCTGCGATGTTTCTCCACCCAGCCACCAATCCAGCGGCGCGAGATGTGGCCGAGCACAAAAGGCACCAGCAACTGCAACATGATTTTGCCAATCTGCTCCAGCCCATTGCTCGGGGCATCGCTGTGTACATTCATCACCAGATTGACCAGCAACGGTGAAACAAACACGCCAAGCAGGCTGGAGGCGGAAGCGCTACACACCGCCGCCGCGACGTTGCCACCAGCCATCGAGGTAAAGGCAATCGCCGATTGTACGGTGGCGGGCAGAATGCACAGATAAATAAAGCCGGTATAGATTTCAGTACCCACATCCACCGGATGCCACCACACCAGCAGCAGGCCGAGGATCGGGAACAGCACAAAAGTACTGCACATAATCCATAAATGCAGTCGCCAGTGGCTACTACCGGCGATGATTTTCTCACGCGACAATTTGGCGCCGTGCATAAAGAACAGCAGGGCGATGGCTGCGGTAGTCAGCCATTCAAAGAAATCGACAAACCCGCCTTTGGCCGGTAAGAAGCTGGCCAGCAGCACGGTGATGATGAGTTTGACCATCATCGGGTCGAGGCGTAAAAATCCCATTGTTACAATCCGGTTAATTAAAATACGTTGTTGCCAATTGTGCGCCAACCAGGTTTAGAAATAAAATTGATTTATTGCATTAATCTATGAGTGATATCGATGAATTACACGCTACGTCAGTTGCGTACCTTTGTTGCCGTGGCAAAGCACGGCAGCTTCAGCCTTGCCGGGCAGGTCATTGGTCTGAGCCAGTCGGCGGTCAGCCACAGCATTAAAGAACTGGAAGCGGAAATGGGGGTGCGTTTGCTGGACCGCACCACACGGGAAGTGTTGCTGACTGGGGCAGGTCAGCAGCTGGCAACACGACTGGAGCATTTGCTGGAAGAGCTGAACAGTACGGTGCTGGATGTGCGCAGCTACGGTGAGCAGCGCAGTGGTACGGTGCGGGTGGCGGCCAGTCAGACCCCCTCTGCACATCTGATGCCGCAATGTCTCGCCAGTAGTCAACAACGCTACCCTGATATTCGTGTGATTTTGCATGATCGTGCACAACAATGGGTGCTGCAAAGCGTGCGCAATGCGGAGGTGGACTTCGGCATCATTATCGGGCCATTACGCGATAGTGATTTTGATTACCAAACCATTATGGATGAACCCTTTTTGCTGTTGTGTCGGGAAGATGATGCGTTGGCGCAGGAGGTTCAGCCGCAGTGGTCAATGCTGAATGGGCGCACCATGGTGCTGCAGGATTATGCCTCGGGCAGTCGTCTGTTGATTGATGCCGCGCTGCATCAGCAAGGTGTTGTGGTCAACGTGATACAGGAGATTGGGCATCCGGCGACGCTGTATCCGATGGTTGAAGCGGGGATTGGCATTAGCATTCTCCCGGCGCTGGCGTTGCCATTGCCTGCGGGGCGCAAACTGACGGTGCGACGTCTTTACCCGGAAATAAACCGCAGCCTGATGCTGATTAAACGCCGAAATCGATCATTGACGCCCGCCGCGGAGGCGATTTGGCAGGAAGTGCGTCAGCAGGCAGCGCTACTGACGCAACAACGATCTCTCAAACCGGCGTTTTAAACGTAAACGTTGATCTGATTGGTATCAGTAGGGCGGTTGATACCATCCGCTTTGGTTGCGGTGGTGCTGGTTTCCTGCTTTTGCTGCTGTTCCTGCTGCTGTTGCGCTTTCTCAGCCGCCTGCTGCTCGATTTGCGCAATCTGCGATTCAATCATCTGAATCTGCGACTCCAGCAACTGCTCCTGTTCAGATTTTTGTTCATCGGTGAGGGTGTCATCGCTGGACAGATCTTTAAGCTCCTTGGTCAGGCTCTGAATTTGTTTATTCAGACTGGCGATTTGCGACGTACTGCCGCTACTGCTGCTGGCACTACTGGTACTGCTGGATACACTTGAAATGGTACTCATGGTTTTCTCCTTGCAATAGTTCACAGTCGTTATCGGCAAGGGGATAAAATCACATGAGGACACAAAACGTTAAAGTTGTGAAAGGAATTTGCAAAGCAGGGGATAATGTAGCGCGCATAGCAAAAAGGCGCCTTTAGGGCGCCTTTCTACATTGGTGGGTCGTGCAGGATTCGAACCTGCGACCAATTGATTAAAAGTCAACTGCTCTACCAACTGAGCTAACGACCCGAAGTGGTGGGTGATGACGGGCTCGAACCGCCGACCCCCTCCTTGTAAGGGAGATGCTCTACCAACTGAGCTAATCACCCACTTCGGTACTGCTTAACAAGAGCGTCATCTGACTAAGATATGGTGGGTGATGACGGGCTCGAACCGCCGACCCCCTCCTTGTAAGGGAGATGCTCTACCAACTGAGCTAATCACCCATATCTTATCTCTTGTTCACTGCGGGCCACCTTAAGAGTGGTGGGTGATGACGGGCTCGAACCGCCGACCCCCTCCTTGTAAGGGAGATGCTCTACCAACTGAGCTAATCACCCCCGCTGTGTGGAGTCGCATTATAGGGATCCTTCGAAGTGAGTCAACGCTTTTTAAAACATAAATGTGCGTTCGCTTTAAAATTAAACATCTCGCGGCGCTTTTAGCCAATGTGCTGGTTTTATTAGCAGAAAAACCACTATCAATCGTGACCTGAGCCGCGACAATCATTGAGGAATCATGGTCAGCTGCTAGAATATGCGCACTGTTTTTTCGCGTTAACCTGTTTTTTGTCATCCAGACAACGAACCTCCGCGCATTTAAGGCAATGCTGAATGAAAATCAAAACTCGCTTCGCACCCAGCCCCACTGGCTATCTGCATGTGGGCGGTGCTCGTACTGCTCTTTACTCCTGGCTTTATGCTCGCCATAACAAGGGCGAATTTGTTCTGCGTATCGAAGATACCGATCTGGAGCGATCCACACCGGAAGCCATCGAAGCCATTATGGATGGCATGAACTGGCTGAGCCTCGACTGGAACGAAGGCCCGTACTACCAGACTAAACGTTTTGATCGCTATAACGCGGTGATCGACGAAATGCTGGAAGCGGGTACTGCCTATAAATGTTATTGCTCGAAAGAGCGTCTGGAAGCGTTGCGTGAAGAGCAGATGGCGAAGGGCGAAAAGCCGCGTTATGACGGTCGTTGCCGTGACAGCCATGAGCATCATGCCGCTGATGAACCTTGCGTGGTGCGTTTCCGTAATCCGCAAGATGGCTCGGTGATTTTTGATGACCAGATTCGTGGTCCGATTGAATTCAGCAACCAGGAGCTGGATGACCTGATCATTCGCCGTACCGATGGTTCACCGACCTACAATTTCTGTGTGGTGGTGGACGACTGGGATATGGGCATCACCCACGTGATTCGCGGTGAGGACCATATCAACAACACGCCGCGTCAGATCAACATCCTGAAAGCGATTGGTGCGGAAGTGCCGACTTATGCCCACGTCTCGATGATCCTCGGTGATGACGGCAAAAAACTCTCCAAGCGCCATGGTGCGGTGGGTGTGATGCAGTATCGTGATGACGGCTACCTGCCGGAGGCGCTGCTTAACTACCTGGTGCGCCTGGGATGGTCACATGGCGATCAGGAAATTTTCAGCGTGGCGGAAATGACCGAGCTGTTTACCCTCGATGCGGTCAGCAAATCAGCCAGCGCCTTTAATACGGAAAAATTGCAGTGGCTAAACCATCACTACATTAATACGCTGCCACCGGAATATGTCGCCACCCAACTGCAATGGCACATTGAACAGCAGAAGATTGATACCCGTACTGGCCCGGAACTGGCGAAGCTGGTCACGTTGCTGGGTGAACGTTGCAAAACGCTGGTAGAGATTGCCGCTTCCTGCCGTTACTTCTATGAAGAGTTCGAAGCGTTTGATGCCGACGCCGCGAAGAAGCACCTTCGTCCGGTCGCGCGTCAGCCGCTGGAAGTGGTGCGTGACAAACTGGCCGCCATCAGCGACAGCGACTGGACCGCTGAGAACGTGCACCACGCCATTCAAAGCGCAGCTGATGAGCTGGAGTTGGGGATGGGGAAAGTTGGCATGCCGCTGCGTGTCGCTGTGACCGGTGCCGGGCAGTCACCTGCACTGGATGTGACAGTACAGGCCATTGGCCGCAGCCGCAGCGTGGCACGCATTGAAAAAGCGCTGGCATTTATTGCTGAGCGTGAAGCCCAGGCGTAAACCCTGACGAGTGAAAAAAAGCCGGAAGCTGTGCTCCCGGCTTTTTTATTTTTCCTGAATTCCCAGTCGTTGCAATACGCCTCTAATTCCCTCCCGCAGCAGAAGTGCCACCAGTTTTTCCTGTTCGGCGGTCGTCATTTGCTGGATAGAATTTATTAATAACGCAGGTAACGTATTTTGCTGTGTACCGTAATGAGCTGCCGGTTCATTCGCGTGGCGGGTGGATTGGATAAAGCTTTTAACGCGTTCATCAATGTGGATCAAACGTGCCTTACCGCCCTGTACACCGGGTTTCGGCGTGGTTGTCCAGTTTTCGCGTTTAATCCATTTGTTAACAGTCTGGCGACTGTATCCGGTTTCCAGCGCGAGCTCTTCGGGTGTTAGCCATTCCTTTTTCACGACGCTTTCCCTGTTAAATACATTAGATCTACATATTACAACAAAACGTTACAGGTGAAAGTAACCACGATGGAAAATGCCTTTTGCCTGCGGGCAAAAGGCACCATTCGATTAACGAGCTTCGGAGGTTGCAGCCATTGCCGGACGGAAGGCGATAAAGTAGGTCAGACCGACAAAAATTGCGCCGCCAACGCCGTTACCAAGGAACACGGCGACAAAATTCGGCAGGTACTCGGCCCAGCTCAACTGTCCGGCGAAAATTGCCGCCGGAACGATAAACATATTCGCCACCACGTGCTGGAAACCAATCGCTACAAACGCCATCACCGGGAACCACATGCCGAAAATTTTGCCCACCACATCTTTACTGGCGAACGCCAGCCATACCGCCAGACATACCAGCCAGTTACAGCCAATGCCGGAGATAAACGCATGCAGGAAATCGGCGTTCACTTTCGCCGTGGCGATGGCGACAGTTTTTTTCAGGTAATCACCTTCGGTCATGCCCAGCATATGACCAAAGAACCACGCCACGGCAATACTGCCGAGGAAGTTGGCGATTGTGACCCAGAACCAGTTGCGCAGCACACTGAAGCCACTGATACGACGGGCGAACCAGGCAATCGGCATGGTCATCATATTACCGGTCAGCAGCTCACCGCCTGCCAGCACAGTCAGAATCAGACCGACCGGGAATACGGCCGCACCCAGCAGTCCACCGAAGGAACCCCAATCGGCTGGCAGTTGGTTAATGACATGCAGATCAAGCAGAAAGCCGGTCGCAATAAATGCGCCCGCCATAAAGCCAAGAATCAATAAGGTAGATACGGGCGCCTGGCTTTTAACCACGCCAGACTGAATCGCCAGTTGGGCGATCTCTTTAGGTGTATGCAGTGACATAAATTCGCATTCTTATTAATAACAAGGGAAGGGATGTGCTGGCCGATCAATAGAGGGAAAACCCCCTGGTCGATGACCGGTTAATTAGCGTGCGAAGTTTTACACCGACCATTAACAAAAAACAAGCCTTCTTACGATAGCAATTAACGATGGTTTAACCAGATAGCATCAGAAAACGGGGGGTGATGCTGAAAAAAAAGCCACAGCGACACGGGTTTGCCGCCTTTTTCAGCGATTGAACACAGAACGGAAATTTGACGTTGACACCCAGGAAGGGGTTGCATATTATGCCGTCCGTCGAGGTAACTCGGCGGTTTTTTCGGTTAGGGGCTATAGCTCAGCTGGGAGAGCGCTTGCATGGCATGCAAGAGGTCAGCGGTTCGATCCCGCTTAGCTCCACCAAACTTCTTCCCAAAAGTTTGGCACTGAAAAAACGATTCCAGATGTGGGGGTATAGCTCAGCTGGGAGAGCGCTTGCATGGCATGCAAGAGGTCAGCGGTTCGATCCCGCTTATCTCCACCATTTCTCCGTTCGTTCCGAACAAGTTTTCAAAAATCATTGTATTGCGTTATACGCTGTCGCGTATTAAAAAAACAGCGCGATAAATCGCGCCGCTACACCCATCAGGCCTTCAGTACCCTGAACCCATGTGTCCCATCACGATCCAGTTGCGCCACCAGACCGTATTCCCAGTCGAGATAGGCCTGCATCACCGCAGGTTCAATATCGGTGCCTTCATACGGGCGGCGATAGCGATCAATCGCCGGTGACAGCAACCGCTGCTCCCCTTGCTCAGTTGGCAGACCTGCCGCACGCCAGGCGGTGTTGCCGCCCTCCAGTACGTACACCGGTTTTCCGGTTACTTCTGCTACCTGTTGCACCGCATATCCCGCCAGCAGACTGCTGCCGCAGGTCAGCACATATTGCTGCGCCTCAGGCAGTACGGCGTCGCCCTGTTGTTGCAGGGTTGAGCGCAGCAGCCAGGCAGCACCGGGAATATGGCTGTAGAGGTGATTCGCGCGGGTGGTGAAATCCAGCACCTGAGTTTTCCCCTCAGCCAACAGGCTGGCAAGCTGTGTTGGCGAAACAAATTCTGGTGGCGAGATTGATGGCACCTGTGCCTGCCAGTTGCCCGTTGCACTGAAATCACTGGACTGCAATCCCTCCAGTACTGCGACTTGCCAGCCGAGTTGGGCTAGCCAAGACGCGGTCATATTGGCACGTACGCCATCGTCGTCGATCAACACGATGCGTGCGCCCCGCACGCTGGCATAATGATCGGTTTCCTGCACCAGTTGGCCGCCTGGTACAGGTCGGCTGCCGGGGATATGCCCTGCGACATATTCCTGCGCATCTCGAACATCAAACAGATAAGTGGTGCGTTTCTCCTGCTGCAAGCCTTGCAGTGTGTCGAGCGTGATGCGCTCCACACCGGCGCGATCCGCCAGTTCACGCGCTTTTGCCGCCGCCTGGCGTTGGGCGGTTTCGCTGGCGGTGCCATAACGTCGCTCCTGTCCCTTTTCCAGTGGATGGCCCGCCAGCGTCCAGCCGATGGTGCCATTACGTAGCGCATACACCGGATTACGGACACCGGCATTCACCAGTGACTGCGTGCCGATGATGCTGCGGGTACGGCCTGCACAATTGACGATCACCGTGGTCTCCGGTGAGGGGGCGAGATCGCGTACCCGTAACACCAGCTCACCACCGGGTACGCTGGTGGCGTGCGGGATGCTCATAGTCTGGTACTCATCAAAGCGGCGTGCGTCCAACACCACCACGTCGTGGTCACCGTTCAGGAGACCGTGCACTTCATCGGCGGAAAGCGAAGGCGTCTGGTTATGGTGTTCCACCAGTTCGCCGAAGGCTTTACTGGGTGAGTTAACGTCAATAAACAACTCACCGCCAGCGGCCTGCCAGCCCGGCAGATCACCCGCCAGCAGCGCGACATTGTCGTAACCCAGCGCGCTTATACGTTCCGCTGCCGCTTGCGCCAGTCCTTCCCCGTTATCGTATAAGGTAATGGCGGTATCACGCTGTGGGATGCGATCCAGCCACTCCAGTTCCAGTTTGGATAATGGGATGTTCACCGCAAACAACGGGTGTCCAGTGGCATACAGCGCTTCATCGCGCACATCGACCAGCGCCACTTCCTGCTGCTGGCGCAGTGCAGTCAAAATGTCGGTTGCCTGGCGTAACGGAAAAACCGGTTTAGTCATGTGAAAGATCCCATATGTTTGGTAAATAACGGTTGCTGTAACCGGAGATAAACACTTTTTCGCTGCCGTCTTCGCGCCAGACCGCACGCTTGACCGCGCCGATGTTGCCGCCATAGACGTGGATACTGATGGATACGCGATCATCAAACGCGTTGCTGACACGATGGATATCGCCCACCGTAGGGGATACGGCTTCCACGCTGCCTGGCTCAAGGCGTACCGGCTGGCCTTCGGGTTGTAACCCGTTTGGCCCGGGTTGCCATGACTGGGAAATCTCCGCGCCACGCAGCATGCCAATCAAACCCCAGACACGATGATCATGAATCGGCGTCTGTTGCCCCGCCCCCCAGACAAAGCTCACCACCGAGAAGCGCTGCTGCGCATCGGCATACAACAAATATTGTTGATAATGCTGGGGATGCGGTTGGGTAAACGCTTCATCCAGCCAGTCGTCATGGCGGATTAACTCCCCCAACCAGGCGCTGCCGCGATGCAAAATGGTTTGTTCATCGGGCTGACTGTCGAGCAGTTGCGCCAGATTACCGACAAAAGTGCGTAACCGCTGGTGCTGAAGTTCACTCATGATTTATCCCCCTGAACACGCTTTGCCACCTGGTTAGCTCCGGCTGCGAGGCTGAAATCAAAGGCTTTGCTGACATCGACCTGTTTTGGCAGAACCTGGTAGCGATGAAAAAAATCTGCTGATTTTTGCAACGTGCCAATCAGGCTGGCATCAAATACCAACGGACGGATGCGTGCGTCGGCGATCCAACTGGCGGTAATGGTGGTGGGCATATTGAGGGTTTTTCCCAACACTTCGGCGAACTCAACGGGATGCTGCTGCGCCCAGACCTGCGCTTTGGCTAAGCGCACCAGCAAATCGGCGATGGCTTTGCGTTTTTCCGGGTTACTCAGTGCTTCATCACGCGCCAGCGCATAGGAGTAGCCCGACATAATGCCTTTGCCGCCACCCTGTGGCACGCGCACCGTGCCATCGACGGCGGTAGAAGTGGCGATATAAGGTTCCCATGGTGCCCAGGCGGCTACCGCCCCTGAGGTTAACGCGGCACGACCGTCCACCGGGCCGAGGAAGCGTAGCGTCACGTCGCTGGGCTTAAGACCCGCGCGCTCCAGCAGGCCGAGGATCAGATAGTGACCCCAGCCGCCGCGATTCACCGCAATCTGCTTACCTTTCAAATCTTGTAAGCTGTGCACCCCGGCATTGGGACGAGTGAGCAGGGCGATGCTGTCGGGATTGTTCTGCCACGCACCCACCGCTTTAACCGGTGCGCCAGCGGCATAGACAAACAGGAACGGCAGATCGCCGGTAAAACCGACATCCAGCGCCCCGGCGTTCAGCGCTTCCTGCACTGGCGCACCGGAGTCAAACGCCGTGAGTTTGAGATCATAAGGCAGGTTGTTCAGCTCGCCAGACGCCTTGAGTGCAGCAAAGCGGTCACCCTTCACATCACCGAGACGTAATGTGACTTTCTCCGCGGCAAACAGCGGATTAAGCGCTAGCGCCAGCGTCAAACCGGCAAATACAGTAGCCAGCCGCATCAGGCGCTCCTTTTTTCCTGGCGATCCAGTGCCGCCACTTTTTCGCGCGTCAGTGGCAGCAACTCGCGGCCATATTCCACGGCATCATTGAGCGGATCGAAACCGCGAATCAGTACGTTATGGATGCCGAGGCGGTAGTAATCCAGCAGCGCGTCAGACACTTGCTCGGGCGTGCCAACCAGGGCGGTGGAGTTGTAGCCGCCCTGTACCAGTTTGGCGACACCAGTCCACAGCACCTTATCGTGGCGATCCCCTTGATTGGCGGCAGCCAGCAGACGCTGCGCGCCGACGCTCTGCGGTTTTGGCAAGCCGAAGGTATAACCGCTTTCCGCCAGCTGTTTTCCTGCCGTTTCGCGAATATATTCGGCGCGTTCCCAGGCCTCTTTTTCGGTTTTACCAAGGATAGGCCGGAAGGAGATATTGAAATCGATTTCCCGTCCCTGTTTTGCCGCGGCGGCGCGGACATTACGCACGGTCTCTTCCGCACCTTTCAACGGCTCGCCCCACAGGGCAAAAACATCGGCATGGCGTGCAGCGACATCAATCGCTTCTGCTGACGAACCACCAAAATAAATCGGCAGCTTTTTCTGTAACGGTTTAATCGCGGAGAACGCCTGTTCGGCTTGATAGAACGTTCCCTTATGATCATAGGGCTGTGTGGATTCCAGACTCTGCTTCAACACCGTCAGAAACTCATCGGTACGCGCATATCGTTCGGCTTTATTGTGGAAATCACCATCGCGGCGTTGTTCGCTATCGCTGCCGCCACTGATGATGTGCACGGCGAGGCGACCATCGGTGAGGTGATCGAGCGAAGCCAGTTTGCGCGCAGCCAGGGTCGGTGCGACAAAACCTGGACGGTGCGCCAGCAGGAATTTCAGTGTCGAGGTATGGGCTGCGGCTTGTGCGGTGACGAGAAAACCGTCCGGTTGATCAGACCAGTAGCCGACCAGGATGCGGTCAAACCCGGCGTCTTCATGGGCGCGGGCGAAGCGGGCGATGTAGTCTTTATCAAATAACGGGCCGCTGGCGGGAATGATTTCTGAGGCGAGGCGGTGGCCAATCATGCCAAGAAACTGAATGCTCATAGTGTTCTCCTGATGTGAGGTGATGGAGAAAAGCTACGGGCGCAGGCGGTGGCAACGGAAATTCAATATTGTGCAAAGGTTTTGCGTTTCGCGGTGAAGCAGGGAAGGGCGCGGAGAAACCTGTGAAAAAAGGGGGATATAACGGATAGGAATAATTAAGAAGAGAAGGGCGAGCTGTCGCTCGCCCTTAGCATCAGAATGCCAGCACCAGACCGGCAATCGCAGCGGAAAGCACGCTTACCAGGGTCGAGCCGTACAGCAGTTTCAGACCGAAGCGGGAAACGACGTTGCCCTGTTCTTCGTTCAGACCTTTAATCGCGCCTGCCACAATCCCGATAGAAGAGAAGTTAGCGAAGGAGACGAGGAATACCGACAGAATACCTTCCGCATGCGGTGACAGCTGACCGGCAATTTTTTGCAGATCCATCATCGCCACGAATTCGTTAGAGACCAGTTTGGTCGCCATGATGCTGCCCACCTGCAACGCTTCGTTGGAAGGCACGCCCATCACCCAGGCAAACGGGTAGAAGACATAACCCAACACACCCTGGAAGCTGATGCCGAAGATCACATCAAACAGCGCATTCAGGCCGGAAATCAGGGCGATAAAGCCAATCAACATCGCAGCAACGATAATCGCCACGCGGAAACCGGCAAGAATATATTCGCCCAGCATTTCGAAGAAGCTCTGACCTTTGTGCAGATCCTGCAACTGCAAATCTTCTTCGCTATCAACGCGGTACGGGTTAATCAGCGACAGCACGATAAAGGTACTGAACATGTTCAGCACCAGCGCAGCAACCACATATTTCGGTTGCAGCATGGTCATATAAGCGCCAACGATCGACATAGACACTGTCGACATCGCGGTAGCCGCCATGGTGTACATGCGGCGCTGTGACATTTTGCCGAGGATATCCTTATAGGCGATAAAGTTTTCTGATTGTCCCAGAATCAGAGAGCTAACGGCGTTAAAGGATTCCAGTTTGCCCATGCCATTGATTTTTGACAGCACAGTACCGATGCCACGAATCACCCAAGGCAGGATACGAAAATGCTGCAAAATACCGATCAGTGCAGAGATAAACACAATCGGGCACAGCACATTCAGGAAGAAGAAGGCGAGGCCTTTTTCATTCATATTGCCGAACACGAAGTTGGTGCCTTCTGCTGCATACTTAAGCAGATGGTCAAACAGACCAGCAAAACCCTTCACAAAGCCGAGACCGGCTTCCGAGTTAAGGAAGAACCAAGCCAGCAGGACTTCAATCACCAGAAGCTGAACGATATAGCGGATACGGATGCTTTTACGATCGTGACTGACCAACAAGGCCAGCACGGCTACCACCACCAATGCCAAAAGAAAGTGCAAAATATGGGACATGTCGGCTCCAAATTTGAGGAGGGTTGTATTTTGCTGCGTATTCTATGTAACGCGTTACTTAAAAACGAGATCTAAACCACATTATAAGTATTAACTATCGACATATTTTTAAGATTAGTCTCAACCATCACAACTTCTTCACACACTTTTTACAAGAAAAATAACCATAAAGTGATTGTCTATAAAATGACCCAAGGGTAGATTGAATCCTGTTGCACACATTTTGGCAAAACCTGACTTTACCGTACGATATAGCAAAGGCTATACTTTATAGCACTATCTATTAAAGCGATAACTATAACCATATTTCACTTGCCGCGCCTGCCTCGTAACCTGTACGGGTAAACAAGCGTTAAGACAGGGTCAAAACTATGTCAGAAAGCCGCACCGCAGAGCGCGCCGCTCGCGGAGCCAGAAAGATCAAACTTGCCTTGCTGGGACCGGCCTTCATCGCGGCTATCGGTTATATCGATCCCGGCAATTTCGCCACCAATATTCAGGCGGGGGCTGCGTACGGCTATAAACTGCTGTGGGTTGTGGTCTGGGCGAATATTATGGCGATGCTGATCCAGTTAATGTCCGCCAAGCTCGGGATTGCGACCGGCAAAAACCTCGCGGAACATATTCGCGATCGCTTCCCGCGTCCGGCGGTGTGGTTCTACTGGGTACAGGCTGAAATCATCGCTATGGCGACCGACCTGGCCGAATTTATCGGTGCTGCGCTTGGCTTTAAGTTGTTGCTTGGCATCTCGCTTTTTCAGGGCGCAGTGCTGACCGGTATTGCCACTTTCCTTATTCTAATGCTGCAAAATCGCGGACAAAAGCCCCTCGAATTGGTTATAGGCGGGCTGCTGCTGTTCGTGGCTGCGGCCTATATTGTTGAGTTGTTCTTCTCCCAGCCTAAAGTCAGTGAGCTGATTACCGGTATGGCGCTGCCGTCATTACCAACGGCAGATGCGGTGTTCCTTGCCGCCGGGGTACTCGGTGCAACCATTATGCCGCACGTGATTTATCTGCATTCGGCGCTGACGCAGTACGGCAATCAGGGCACCAAAGGGCAGCGTTACTCCTCCACCAAACTGGATGTGGCGATTGCCATGACCATCGCTGGGTTTGTTAATCTGGCAATGATGGCGACAGCGGCGGCGGCATTTCACTTCAGTGGCCATACCGGTATTGCCGATCTTGATCAGGCGTATCTGACGCTGCAACCGTTGCTAAGCCACGCGGCGGCGACGGTATTTGGTCTGAGTCTGGTGGCGGCAGGGCTGTCCTCCACGGTGGTGGGAACCCTGGCCGGGCAGGTGGTGATGCAGGGCTTTATCCGTTTCCAAATCCCGCTGTGGTTACGCCGTGCCATTACCATGCTGCCGTCATTTATCGTGATCTGGGCTGGTTGGGATCCGACACGCATTTTGGTGTTTAGTCAGGTGTTGTTGAGTTTTGGTATCGCGTTGGCGCTGGTGCCGCTGCTGTTCTTTACCGGCAACCGCGAACTGATGGGTGACGAGATGGTCAATTCACGTCTGATGCAAACCATTGGCTGGGTGATTGTGGCGCTGGTGGTGGCGTTGAATATTTATCTACTGGTAGGGCAGGCGCTGGGGTTGTAAACAAGGTGCGCCTGGAGCGCACCTGTTGTCGGTTCTTCAATGGTCGTGCCCACGACCATGCCCGTGCCCGTGACCATGATGATCGTGGCGATGTTCATAACGCCAGCGCTCATGACGACGACGTTCCTGCTCGCGTTTCCACGCCTCATGACGACGCCACTCTTCATGACGCCACCAGCGATGATCGTGGTAACGATAGCGATCGTTCCACCAACGCGGCTCGCGCCAGCGACCACCATCCCAGTAATAACCACGATGATCGCGATCGCCTAAATGCAGGGTGATACCAGGGGCCAGGTTAATGGTGGCACTACTGGCTTGGGCTGTGTGTAGTGCCAGCGGGGACAGCGTTGCCAGCAAAGCGGCAAACAAAATTCCACGTTTCATAATTCTCCTTTTCGGCAGCTTATCAGTTGCTCCCGTTGCGCCAGTCTGCCAGATCGGACCAAAAAGTCCTTAAGACGCAGTCTGAATGCGTTGAGGAAAATCTGAAATAAGAATTTTCTGCTGAAGGAGAGGCCCGGCGCTGGCCGGGCGGGAAAGCGGTTACACTAAAATTTCGTTGATGGTCTGTAACTCTTCCTGACTCAATGCTGACTGGCTCAGCATGGCTACCGCATCGTCAATTTGCGATGTTTTGCTGGCACCAATCAATACTGAGGTGACGCGTGTATCACGCAGCACCCAGCTCAGCGCCATCTGCGCCAGTTTCTGATCACGCTGCTGCGCAATGTTTTGCAGGGCACGAACCTTCGCCATTTTTTCCTGCGTCAGCTGATCTTCGTTCAAAAATTTGCTGCCGCTGGCAACCCGTGAATCCTCGGGAATACCTTGCAGATAGCGGTCAGTCAGAACGCCACCAGCCAGGGGCGAGAAGGCAATACAGCCGACGCCATTGTCGCCCAACACATCCAGCAGCCCTTGTTCCGGCGCGCGTTCAAACATCGAATAGCGTGGCTGATGGATCAGACAGGGTGTACCGAGGTCGCGCAAAATAGCAATCGCTTCAGCGGCTCGTTCTGCCGGGTAATTCGAGATGGCGGCATACAGCGCTTTGCCCTGACGGACTACCTGATCTAAGGCACGCATGGTCTCTTCCAGCGGCGTTTCCGGGTCCGGGCGGTGGTGATAGAAGATATCGACGTACTCCAGTCCCATGCGTTTCAGGCTTTGATCGAGGCTGGAGATCAAATACTTGCGGGAACCCCAGTCACCGTATGGTCCATCCCACATGGTGTAACCTGCTTTGGTGGAGATCAGCAATTCATCACGATAGCCACGAAAATCCTCACGCAGAATGCGACCAAAATTCTCTTCAGCCGATCCCGGCGGCGGCCCGTAGTTATTTGCCAGGTCAAAATGCGTAATGCCGCAATCAAAGGCGTGGCGCAGCAGCGTACGGCTGTTATCAACCCTGGTGCTGTCACCAAAGTTGTGCCACAAGCCGAGCGAGATAGCGGGAAGTTTCAGGCCACTACGGCCACTGCGTCGATATTGCATTTGTTGATAACGTTCGGGATGGGGAAAAACACTCATGCAGCGTTCCTGTCTCAAAAGGGAGAAAGTGTCATCAGCATAGCAGTGTATGCGTTTACACTAATGACAAACGCGTCGCCGATCCCAACTTACAGATTTTTCCCTCATCGTAACGATCTATTGCCAGAGTATTCTGAGAAAAGATGGTGAAAACTCAACCAATTCAGCTGCATCGATAATACTCCTGATATAACCCACACAGGAGTAGCTGCGCATGAAAACTCTAAAAGTTGGCGAATTTTTGTTGATGCGTTTACAGCAGGCGGGGATCCGTCACCTGTTCGGCGTGCCGGGAGATTACAATTTACAATTTCTCGATAGCGTCATTGCCCATCCGGATATCACCTGGGTGGGCTGTGCCAACGAATTGAATGCGGCCTATGCCGCTGATGGTTATGGTCGCTGCAACGGTGCGGCTGCCTTGTTGACGACCTTCGGGGTCGGAGAGCTGAGTGCGATTAACGGTATCGCTGGCAGCTATGCCGAATATGTGCCGGTGATTCATATCGTCGGCGCACCAGCCAGCCAGGTTCAGCAGCAGGGGGATTGTGTTCATCATTCGTTGGGCGATGGTGATTTCCGTCATTTCAGCCGGATGGCGGAGGAGGTCAGTGCGGCGAGTGCGGTACTGAGTGCAGAGAATGCTGCGCAGGAAATTGATCGCGTGATTGGCGAAGCCCTGCATCAGCACCGTCCCGGTTATCTGCTGCTGGCGGTCGATGTCGCTCAGATGGAGATCGCGCTGCCAGCGTCAGCCCCCGCCGTCAACTCATCCCCTTCTGCGGTGGCGGCCTTTGCGTTGGCAGCGGAAGCCATGTTGGCATCCGCCCGGCAGGTGGCGTTGCTGGCCGATTTTCTTGCCGCGCGCTGGCAACTGCAACCCCAGCTGTCTGCCCTGCGCCAGCACCGGGCCATTCCTGCTGCCACCCTGTTGATGGGCAAAGGTGTGCTGGACGAACAACAGCCAGGCTTTGTCGGCACCTATGCCGGGGAGGGCAGCACGCCAGCGGTGCGTGCGGCCATCGAAGAAACCGACGTGACGATTTGTGTTGGTGTGCGCTTCACCGATACCGTCACCGCCGGTTTCACCCAGCACCTCCCCGCTGAAAAACTGATCGATCTGCAACCGTTTCATGCGGTGGTGGCAGGGGAAACCTTCGCGCCGCTAACGCTGTCTGAAGCGCTGAACGCGCTGGAACCCTTGTTCCGCCGTTATGGTGAGCGCTGGGGCGTCGGTAACACCATGGCGAGGGAAGATGTGCCAGATGCTGATGCTTTCATCAGTCAACACTCCTTCTGGCAGGCAATGCAGCGCTTCCTGCTACCCGGTGATATTATCCTTGCCGATCAAGGTACTGCCGCTTTCGGTGCCGCCGCATTGCGTCTTCCCCACGATGTGCAACTGCTGGTGCAGCCGTTATGGGGGTCGATTGGCTATACTTTACCTGCCGCCTTTGGTGCGCAAACCGCGCAACCGGATCGGCGCGTGATTTTAATCATCGGCGACGGCTCGGCACAGCTAACCATTCAGGAGCTGGGTTCAATGCAGCGCGATGGTCAGCAACCGATTATTTTTCTTTTGAATAATGAAGGCTATACCGTTGAACGCGCGATACATGGTGCACATCAGCGTTATAACGATATTGCGCAGTGGAACTGGACCGCGCTGCCGCAGGCGCTCAGTCTGACAGGGGAAGCGCAAAGTTGGCGCGTCAGTGAAACGGTACAACTGGAGGCGGTGATGGCACGGTTGGCGGGTAATCAGCGTCTGTCGCTGGTGGAAGTGGTACTGGATAAAGACGATATCCCACCGTTGTTGCGCAAAGTGACTGCCTCGCTGCACCAGCGCAACGGCGGCTGAATTCGGACAGTTGCCTCTGTGCAGCCCGCCTGCTGCGTGGCAGGATGTGGTCGCACCTGAGTGATTACGCCCATCTGTCGCACTGATGGGCGTTGTTGTTTTATTGGTAGGCTTTTATAGTGTCCTGCAATTATTTATGACCCAAGCGGAGCAGCAGAAGAATGACAAAATACGCCCTGGTCGGCGACGTGGGCGGCACCAATGCCCGTCTCGCCCTGTGTGAGGTGGAAACCGGTGCCATCTCCCAGGCCACAACATTCTCAACAGCAGACTATGACAATCTTGAAGCGGTGATTCGTCACTATCTGGACGAGCAAAAGCAGGATATTAAAGATGCCTGCATCGCCATTGCCTGCCCGATCACCGGCGATTGGGTCGAAATGACCAACCATGACTGGGCCTTCTCCACGAAGCAGATGAAAGAAGGCCTCGGCTTTACCCATCTTGAAATCATTAATGATTTCACCGCCATCTCAATGGCCGTGCCGATGCTGGCTGAAAATGATGTGATTCAGTTTGGTGGCAAAGCGGCGGTGAAGGACAAACCGATCGCCATTTACGGTGCGGGCACCGGCCTCGGCGTCAGCCATCTGGTGCATGTCGATAAACGTTGGGTGAGTCTGCCGGGTGAGGGCGGGCACGTTGATTTCGCACCTAACAGCGAAGAAGAGGCCGAGATTCTGGAAGTGCTGCGTGCAGAGCTGGGCCATGTCTCGGCAGAACGCGTGCTATCTGGTTCCGGGCTGGTCAATCTGTATCGCGCCATCGTCAAATCGGACCAGCGTGAGCCGGAAAACCTGAAACCGAAAGATGTCACCGAACGTGCGTTGAAAGACAGCTGCATTGATTGCCGTCGCGCGTTGTCGCTGTTCTGCGTCATCATGGGACGGTTTGGCGGCAACCTGGCGCTGAACCTCGGCACCTTTGGTGGCGTGTATATCGCCGGTGGCATTGTGCCGCGCTTCCTCGACTTCTTTAAAGCGTCGGGCTTCCGTGCGGCGTTCGAAGATAAAGGTCGTTTCCGCGACTACCTGGTAGATATTCCGGTGTTTATGATCACCCACGATCAACCGGGCCTGCTCGGTGCAGGCGCACATCTGCGTCAGACATTGGGGCGCGTGCTGTAATCCCCCGTTGGCGAGCGGCCCTCAGCGCCGTTCGCCTCACAATCGCATCAATTGACGAAATGTTTTTACCTTGCTGCGACTCACCGGCACCTGCGCATCCAGGTCGCGTAATTTCACCAGATAGGTATTGTTGAACCAGGGTTCGATTTCGCGGATTTTACTCAGGTTGACGCAGTATGAACGGTGGCAGCGAAAGAAAACCGTCTCCGGTAAGCGGCTGCAAAACTCACTGATAGTCATCGACATTACATAGACTTCCCGCCGCGTATATACAAACGTCAGTTTCTCGTGCGCTTCCACGTAATAGATATCGTTAATATCAGTGACGATGATGCGCTCATCCTTAAGCAGATTCACCGTCTGTGGCGCGAGGGTTTGCGGGTTGCTGGCTGGGGATTGCTGCTGTTGCCAGCTCGCTTCCAGTTTGTTGAGCATAGTGATGATGCGCGATTCATGATACGGCTTCAGAATGTAGTCAAAAGCCTCCAGCTCAAACGCTTCCACCGCATGCTCTTTCCACGCAGTAATAAATACAATCAATGGCTTATGAGCGAATTGATTGATGTTTTGCGCCAGCAACATCCCATCCAGCGAAGGGATATTGATGTCGAGGAAAATGACATCGACCCGATGATTTTGCAGATATTTCAGCACTTCCAGACCGTCATCAAAGCAGGCTTCGAGGGTGATCTGGCTGTGATGCTGAATCATCCAGCTCAGCTCCTGCTGCGCCAGGAATTCGTCTTCGACAATAATGGCTTTCACGCTGAAGTCTCCGTCACGCTGGCGCGCGGTGTCGATAATCGGTGGCCATTTTTACTCAGGGTAAAGGAGATTTCGGTGCCAGGTTGATGACGCACGATCGTCAATCCCTGTCCGGAAAGCAGCTTAACCCGATGATGTACGTTAAGCAGACCAATTTTATTGCCGGGCATTTCATCTCGTGCCACACGCGACATCACCTCATCGCTAATACCTGCTCCGGTATCGCGCACCGCCACACGTACCCGGTCACCCAGATCTTTGACACTGAGTGTCACCACACCTTTGCCGCGGCAGGGTTGGATGCCGTGCACGATGGCATTTTCCACCAGCGGCTGAATCAGCAGGCTGGGCAGGGTAAAATGCAGGTCTTCATCGACGTCGTAGATCATCGATAATTTGTCACCAAAGCGTGCCTGCTCAATGGCAATGTAATCCTTCACCTGCCACAGCTCTTTTTTGATATCGATAGGTTCGTCGTCATTCAGTTCCAGGTTGTAACGCAGATAGCGCGACAGATTGATCACCAACTGACGCGCGGTATCCGGGTTCATCCGGATCGATGCCGAGATGGCGTTCAGCGCGTTAAACAGGAAATGCGGGTTGATCTTGCTCTGTAACGCACGCAACTCCGCTTTGTTCGCCATCTCACGAAGCTGCTCGGCACGGGACACTTCCAACTGGGTGGAGATGATTTGCGACAGCCCAACCGCCATCTCTTTCAGTGATCCGGTAATACGATGGGCGCGGCGATAATAGATTTTTAGCGTGCCGGTAACTTCCCCTTTTTCCCAAAGGGGAATAACCAGCATTGAATGAATATCTTTGGTGCGGTGCGCTTCATCATTATTCTTAATGATGATTTTGCCACTGGTGATCGCCTGCGCGGTGGTGGGGCTGAGGCCATCGTCGCCATTTTGATAGTTTTCTGCGCCATAACCGACATAGGCGAGAATCTGTTTAGTGTTGGTGATCGCCACCGCGTCCGCATGGATCTCGCAGCGAATGATGTCGCACACCTGATGCAGTGAGTGGCTGTTAATCTGGCGGAATAACGGCAGCGTTTTATTGGCAATCTCCAGCGCCAGCTTGGCCTGACGTGCCGCAATGGCTTCTTTTTCTCCTTCAACACTCTGCACCAGCAGCACAATCAAACCAATGCTGGAGGCTCCGAGGATCATCGGCAGCGCAATTTCGGAGACAATATCAAAACCGAGTGACATCGGCCTGGCCCACAGCACAATCAATACCATGGTGAGGGTTTCACACAGCATGCCGCCGAGAATACCCGCACGCCAACGTTGCTCTTTGCTTACCCGACGATTAATCGCTCCCGAAGCGACACCGGCAATGATGCTGGTGATCAGACAGGGGACTGAGGTAATACCATGAATATCAATCAGAAAACGATGCAGTCCGGCAATCACGCCGGTGGCGATACCAACCCACGGGCCAAACAAAATACCGCCCGACATCACAGCAATCACGCGCACGTTAAGCAGGGAACCATCGACATCAATACCTGACCAGGTGCTGAACAGGGCAAACAGCGAAAAGATCGCTGTCACCACCACTTTTTCCTGACGCGAATGTTCATCTTTCTGTAGCAACTGGCGAAACGCACGCGTCCGGGTAAGAAAGAACAGGCAGATCAGCATCAGTGCGGCGCGGTCAAATACCGCCAGCAGCATGTCAAAGTGAGAAGGCACAGGCATCTCGTCGGTAACCAGGGGGGTAGGGCTATGATAAAAAATGTGATCACGATCCGCCAGCGCCATGACAGCCCTCAGACACTTCTTATGGCCAGGATCAATTTTTGTCGGGGAAAAAACAAAAAGAGGAAAAGTTGAGTAATAAAAAGAGGATTACCTTTTTCCCTGCGGTGAGACTGGTTGTCACCGGCCCGGTTTGTTATGTTGGCCTAAGCTTTTTTCGGAGCGCAGCCATGCAATTAGTCACAGCTCGTTTGATCCTTGATCGCCTTCAGCCTGAAGACTGGCAAATTTTTAAAGCCGTACACGAAGATGCCGCCACCATGACCTGGGTGAGTGAAATTCCCGATGAGGAGGATATTCGCCAGCGTTTTACGGAACGTCTTGTTCCGTGGCAGGTCAGCAGCTTTCACATGCTGTGCATGGTGGCGCGCCTGCGTGAAACCGGCGAAGCGATTGGTCTGTTTGGCTGCAACCCGGAATGGGAGCCTTATCGGCAAGCTGAAGTCGGGTATATGATGCTGCACCGCTTTACCGGTCAGGGCTACGGCAGTGAAGCGTTGGGTGCACTTTGTACGTTTTTACTGCAAGCCGAATTTCATAAGCTGAAAGCGCTGGTGGTGGAGGGGAATTGGCCGTCACGACGCATTCTGGAGAAGAATGATTTCGTACTGGAGGGGGTTTTGCGAGATAATTATCTGTTAAATGGCCAATGGGTGAACGATTGGGTGCTCGGCCGTCTGAATCAGCAGAAATAAAAAAATTATCTTCGGTACTCGACAATCCGGTAATCGCCGCGTTATGTTTTGGGTTCGGTCACAGCAGTGACCCACGTCGCTCGGACGGTCCGGGCGCTAACGTACTCCAGAGGACATCATGGCTGATCACAGCACACCCCGTCGTTTTTCTCGTATTGACCGCCTTCCCCCTTACGTTTTTAACATCACCGCTGAATTGAAGATGGCTGCACGTCGGCGCGGCGAAGACATCATCGATTTTTCGATGGGGAACCCGGATGGTGCGACGCCACCGCATATCGTAGAAAAACTGTGCCAGGTGGCCCAACGTGAGGACACACACGGCTACTCCACCTCGAAAGGGATTCCGCGTCTGCGCCGTGCCATTTCACGCTGGTACGCTGACCGTTATCAGGTGGATATCGATCCTGAGTCCGAAGCCATTGTCACCATTGGTTCGAAAGAGGGACTGGCGCATCTGATGTTGGCCACCCTCGACCACGGCGACACCGTGCTGGTGCCGAATCCAAGCTACCCGATTCATATTTACGGCGCAGTGATTGCCGGAGCGCAGGTCCGTTCTGTGCCGCTGGTGGCGGGCGTCGATTTCTTTAACGAGCTGGAACGCGCGATTCGCGAAAGCTACCCAAAACCGAAGATGATGATTCTGGGTTTCCCGTCAAACCCGACCGCGCAGTGCGTTGAGCTGGACTTCTTCGAGCGCGTGATTGCGTTGGCGAAACAGTACAACGTGCTGGTGATCCACGACCTGGCCTATGCCGACATCGTCTACGATGGCTGGAAAGCCCCGTCGATCATGCAGGTACCAGGCGCACGCGATGTCGCGGTAGAGTTTTTCACCCTGTCGAAAAGCTACAACATGGCGGGCTGGCGTATCGGCTTTATGGTCGGGAATAAAGAGCTGGTCTCGGCGCTGGCGCGCATCAAGAGTTACCACGACTACGGAACCTTTACCCCGTTGCAGGTGGCGGCAATTGCCGCACTGGAAGGGGATCAGCAATGTGTGCGCGACATTGCCGAGCAGTACAAACGTCGCCGCGATGTGTTGGTAAAAGGATTACATGAAGCTGGCTGGATGGTGGAGATGCCGAAAGCCTCAATGTACGTCTGGGCCAAAATCCCTGACCATTACGCGCACCTTGGCTCGCTGGAGTTTGCTAAGCGTTTGTTGCAGGACGCCAAAGTGTGTGTGTCGCCGGGCATCGGATTTGGTGATTACGGTGATACCCATGTGCGTTTTGCGCTGATTGAGAACAGCGACCGTATTCGTCAGGCGGTGCGAGGGATTAAATCGATGTTCCGTGCCGACGGTATTCTGCCCGGAACGGTGAAAACCTCAGACGACGAATAGCCCCCTAAATAATTCGAGTTTCAGCAAGGCGGCAAGCGAGTGAATCCCCAGGAACTTACTAAAGTTAGTGACTGGGGTGAACAAGCGCAGCCAACGCAGATGCAACTCGAAGTATGACGGGGGCTTCCTGGTGATTCTACAGCATCAGCATGAAGGTGCCGACCCAGATTAACAGGAAAAAAGAGACTCCCATCAA
Organism: Pantoea sp. X-Soil-TKNS-1211; assembly: GCF_059730495.1. Taxonomy (NCBI): domain Bacteria; kingdom Pseudomonadati; phylum Pseudomonadota; class Gammaproteobacteria; order Enterobacterales; family Erwiniaceae; genus Pantoea; species Pantoea sp. X-Soil-TKNS-1211. The sequence continues at coordinate 3,157,785 of NZ_AP035953.1, read as the reverse complement.
AGCGTATTTCACACTACAACTCCTCTGAGCGTTTACGACGATGGTGATCCCAGACCAGCGTAACGCGACAGAATAAGAGAAAGGTGGAGTTCATCACCGCTACACGCTTTCATCTCAGGTCGTTCAGAGCAAACTCAGAACAGGATCGAACGCTAATTTACGCGTAATTTTTCTGAAAAGAAATAGATCCAATCTGAGATATTTCTCACGTTTTTACCGCACTTCAATCTCAGGAATTGCCGACATCCCAACGCGTAATTGCGCCAGATTAGCCTGGTTCGCATCCAGCACGATTTTCACCGGCAGACGTTGAACTACCTTGGTGTAGTTGCCGGTGGCGTTATCCGGTGAAATGGCGGAAAAGGTCGCGCCGGTGGCCGGGGCGATGCTGTCTACATGGCCGGAAAAGGTCTTGCCTGGTAACGCATCAATGCGCACCAGTACCTTTTGTCCCTCACGCACATCGGTCAACTGGGTTTCCAGATAATTGGCGGTGATATAGGTTTGCTGCAGGGGCACCACGGCCAGCAAACGGGTTCCGGCAGTGACATAGGCACCGAGTCGCACCGAACGCTGACCGACCATGCCATCGACCGGCGCGACGATGTGCGTATAGGAAAGATTAAGCTGCGCCTGATCGACGCTGGCTTGCGCGGCGGTGACATCCGCCTCTGCCTGACGCAACGCCGCCTGCAATACGCCCACTTCCTTCACCGCGGCTGCCAACGCTGCTTCGCTCTGGCGTACGGTGGCGGCAGCGGAACGTTGCGTGGAGCTGGCTTTCTGCTGCTCATCGGCGGCGATGGTGCCACTTTTATACAGACTGTCGTAACGCGCCGCGCTCTGTCCGGCGTACTGTGCCGAAGCCTGGCTGGCAGCCAGCGTTGCTTTGGCCTGATCGATGGTGGATTGTTGCTGCTCCAGTTGCGCCTGGCTACTCAGACGTTTGGCTTCACTGACCTGTAAATTGGCTTTGGCGGTTTCCAGCGCCACGCGATAGTCGCGGTCATCCAGGGTCGCCAGCAGCTCACCGGCCTTGACGCGTTGGTTATCCTGCACGTTAACGCTGGCGATATAGCCAGAAACTTTCGGTGCGACCAGGGTGTAATCCGCATTGACGTAAGCATCATCGGTTCGGTGATCGTTGCCGGTCATTGTCGACCAGACAAAAAAAGCCATGATCAGCAACAGCAGCAATAAGGTGCTCAGCAGCACCGTTCTCTTCAGAGCAAAAGCACGCATATCAGTTATCTCGACGTGTTTGTAACAGGTTGAATCAGGGTTTGCGGTGGCCAGACTCGTTTCGGCAGCCAGGCGGTGAGCAGCAGGAGCAGTGCGGCAAAGCCAATCAGCATCAGATAGCTATCGCTCAGGCTCAACACCATCGCCTGATGTTTCAACAAACTGGCGAAGCCACTCAGGTTTTCACTGTTGCTGGCGCTGCCATCCGGCAGCAAGGGGAAACTGCTGCTGGCCTGCGCACTGGTTGGCGCGGTCATCAGCCACGAACGACTGGCGGCATTGCCGACCAGAATATTGGAATGAAACTGTTCGCGATGACTGATAAACCACTCCACCAGCGTACTGGCGGCGACGCTGGAGAAGCCGCGCACGGTATTGAACATCGCCGAGGCGAACGGACCTTCCGGCGGCGCAACCACGCTGGTGGCGCTCATCAGCACCGGCAAAATCACCATCGGTTGACCAAAAGCCTGCAAAATTTGTATCAGCCAGAAATTCTGTCGTCCCCAGTCGGTGGTGACCTGCATACCGAGCAGGCAGGAGGCCACAAGCAATGCCACGCCTGTGGTCAGCATCCAGCGGCAGTCAATCCAGCGGATATTCAGCAGTGCAGCAATCAATGGTGCGATTAATAACTGCGGCAAACCGACGATCAGCGCTAAGGGCGCAAATTGCAGGGTACGGAAACCTTCGATCTGGCCAAAATAAGCGGAGGGCAGGGCAGATCCAGAAAGCGACAGAATCAGCACTCCAGCCAGGGCCAACAGGCCGTGCGCGAGGTTGCGGCGTTGCAGCATCTGCAACTTAAACAGCGGCAACGGATGAAACCATTCATTAATAAAGAACACAATCAGCAATGCCGCTGCGCTGAATAATAGCGCGACGATTAATGGTGAGCTGAGCCAGTCCAGACGTTCACCTTGCGTCAGCGCGAGGATTAGCAACGCCATACCGCTGCAACCGGTCATCATGCCGAACAGGTCCATCTGCTGGAAACGCTCAAAACGCAGTGGGTCCTGCGGCAGCCCCCAGTTAATCAGCAGCATGGCGATCAGCATGGCGGGTACCACCTGCCAGAACACGAACATCCAGCTGACGTCATCGGTCCAGAAGGCGGCCAGTGAGGCGGCAAGATTAGGGCCGAAGGTGGCTGTCAGCGCATAAGCGCCAAGGCCATATAATTTGATTGGCGGGGGTAAGAAACGCAGCGCGACCGTCATCAGTAACGGGGGCAGAGCGCCACCGAACAGACCCTGGATAACGCGTAGGGTAATAAATGAGGTGGCATTGGGTAGCAGCGGCAGCAGAATGCCGGTGATCATAAAGCCAGCCGAGACGGTGAGCGCAAAACGGCGCAGCGAGAAGGTGACGGCAAACCAAGGGGCAATCATCATGGCGGCCACTTCGGCGGCCTGGTAAGCAGAAATGATCCAGCTACCCTGATCGTAACTGATGCCAATGGCCGCACGGATATCCACCAGAGCGATGTCAGTGACGCGATCGTTTAAACCGGCGGTCAGCGCGGCAATCAGCACACCCACCAGACCGAGCGCGAGGCGCAGGGTAAAAGGATGGGGTGCCGGGGCCGCTGCGGGCTGGGCATTCATAGCAGGTTTCTCATTATGTTGATGCAGTGTATTGCGATGTGATACAGGTCGCATATTACATCCCGGTATGTTGTATTGCAATGTGATACAGGGTGTAAAAGTGCGGTTAATCGCGCTAAAGTAAGCCAGGTCACAAAGGAACGAAACATGGTTGAACTTCCCTCCTGCCGTGAGGATGAAAAAGCGGGCGGTATTCAGGTCATCGCTCGCGCGGCAAAAATTCTAAATGCATTGGGTGAACACCCCGGCGGTATGAGTCTGGGGGAGATTGCTCAGGTAGTGGATTTGCCTCGCTCAACGGTGCAACGTATTGTCGCCGCGTTGGATAACGCGCAACTGGTGCGCAGCAGTGGCGCGGGTGGCTTACGGTTGGGACCGGCGCTTCTCAAGCTGATCTCCAGCGTGCATAGTGACGTGGTTGAAGTGGTGCGTCCTTTCCTTGAACGACTTTCCGCAGAAACCAACGAAACTGTTTCGCTGGCGCGTGCCAGTGGGACGCAATTGGCTATCGTCCATTATGTGGTAGCGTCACGCGAACTGCGTGTGGTGCCGCGTATGGGGCTGAATCTGCCGTTGTACAGCACCTCGGGTGGTCGTGCCCTGCTGGCACTGGAGAGTGATGATGATGTCCGTGTGATGGTTGGCGAAGCCTATAAAGAGCTGACAGAGATGACCATCAAAACGCTGCCGCAATTGTTGGAACTGATCAGTGAGGTGCGCAAAACCGGTTTCTCCTACGATCGTGGCGAGACGCTGGAGGGCATCTCGACCATGGCGGTGGCGATCGACACTTTATTTGGCCGCTTCTCTATTTCACTGCTGGTGCCGACAGCGCGTTTTCGTAAATACGAAGCGCGTTATTGTGAGGAAATCCTGAAGTGTAAAGAGGCGCTGACCCGTGAAATTGGCAAAATGACCGCTGTTGAAGGATAACCACTGATGAAAACCTTATTAATGGCCATTGATAACTCTCCAGTGGCGGAAAAAGTGATCGCGCTGACAATTGAACAGGCGCTTGCGCACCAGGCGCAGGTGGTGGTGCTGTGCTGCGTCGACCCCGCCTATTCGTCCTGTAATCAACCAATCGAGATTGATGCAGGTGAAGATCCGGATGATTTTCTGGTGGCAAAGGATGAACAAAATACTGCGGAAATGGTGGTGCGCCATGCGCTGGCACCGATTCTGCGTGCAGGGGTGACGGCTAAAGGGGTTATTTTGGCCGGGGAAGCGGCGGAAACCATCGTGGCACAATCGGCGGCGGTACAGGCGAGCATGATTATCATGGGACGCCGCCATCTTTCACCGTTTAACCGCCTGCTGAAAGGCTCGGTCAGTGCCGCCGTGATTGAACGTGCCAACTGTCCGGTTCTGATTGACGTTCGCAAGGATTAATAACCGCTCCATGCTCTCGCTTTTCCTCATCACGCTGGTGGCATTTGTGCTGCTGGCGTTGATCATTATTGTGCTGTTGCGTACCACCGCATTGCGTCTTTGGCAGGGGGTGCTGCTTTTTCTGTTGCCGGTATTGCTGGCTAATTTGCTGTGGTTTAGCTGGCTCCATCCACGTCAGCAACGGCAAGAGCTGGCGTCCGAAGTGGCAAATCAACTCAGCCAGGCTCCGGGTTATCGGCTATTGAAAACCCAGGAACCTGTGCTGTGGCAGCTACTGAATCGTGAGTTGTTGCATAAACGTCTGGCCGGGGTGCCGCCGGATGAAGCGCTGGGCGAAATGCGTGGTTGGTTGTTTGATTTAGTTAATCAACGTCTGGTGCGTGCCAGTGATACAGCCATCCTCAATTATATTCGTGTCTCCGTCGAGGAGATGCAGGCGCTGCAACAACAGAATGCACAAAGCTGCTTCCGTTTTCTCTACCCGCAGGTGAATGGTGGTGTCAATTTACAGCAATTGCTACCACCACAACTGAATCAGCGTGATGCACAGGCATTAGATGCGTTGCTGGCGCAAAGTACCGGAGATGAACAACCGCTGGATAATCAGGCGGCGCAGCGCGATTTGCAAAAGGTGGTGGAGACGCTGTACACAAAATGGGGCGATCGTCTGCAACAGCTCAATATGCCGGCGGATACGACGGTCGATCGTTCAGCAATGTGCGCGATGTCGATTGACCTCTACAGCGGCATTCTCGCATTGCCTGACAAACAAGCTGCCAATCTTCTGCGTAAAATGGTCAGCCTTACCGGATAGCGGGCAAAAAAAAGCCCGCTCAGCACGGGCATAAGGTCACAATCAGTCAGTCTCTTTCGTTATTCACCTGGTGTGGCGTGGACTTCGTTTGGTCTGAGAAAAGTATGTCACTGCAGAAGTGATAAGAGTAGCCGTTTGGTTTTATCAATTTAATTGGTAAAATCTTTTCTTTGTTCAGATATTTCGCGTCCCATTCCTATAGCCGGGCGCAGCGCCGTCTTTTACACTGCGGTGCTAAATGAGGACATCACAATGAAAAATGGGTTAATTGGTGCCATTGCGCTATTAATGTTGTCTGGCTGTAGTGTCAGCCAGCCAGGGGGATTTGAGCGAGTGGATGAAGACCTCAGCTCAAATACTGTCCAGTATCGTTACGATCCACAGACATTTAATAAAGATGCCATGGCAGCAGATTTGGCAGAATATTGTAGCAAGCGTGGGTTTGATAAAGTTGAAGCCCTACCCGCCCAGGATAGTCATATTCCAGGACTAAAGAAAGCCTGGTATCAATGTAATTACGCGGTGAAAAGTTAAAAAATAAGGGCGGGGAATTTCCCCGCCCTTTTTCTTTTTTATTATTTGCTGTGTGTGAGCTTTGCCCGATTACCAGTGTCTGCCAGGGCCTGGTCCGTGGTGCCAGCCACCGCCGTGCCAGCCGCCATGCGGCGGTCCCCAGCCAGGTCCACGTCCGTGGCCGCCATCAATAATACAACCGCTCAGCATGGCGACAACGGCAACAACGGACGCGACTTTAATTAGTTTTTTCATGGAGAGTCCTCCTCTTTTCCAATGAGGCCAGATTACAGTGGAAAAGTGGAGCGAAGATGCAGCGAATGTAGAGTTATTTCTGGATCTATTGCTGAATATTTCAATTTGCGCGGGAGGGTGTCAGGAATGAATATAAACCAATCGGAATAAGCTGAATGCCCGATGATAATAACGCGATTACTCTGAAAATCAAGTCTAAATAATATCTGTTCTCAATTAAGATAAAATGACGCGATCAGCGCGATTTATCGCGCGGGTTTCTGGGATACAGGCTAAAGTCAGGGCAGCTAAATAAGGAGCAATCATGACGCGTGAAGTAATAAATGTACTGAGCTTGCAGGCGGAGCTGGCAGAGTGTCCTTTGTGGTCAACCCGCGAGCAGGTGCTGTGGTGCGTGGATATTCTGGCGCCTGCCATTCATCGTTTCGATCCCGCCAGTGGTGAGTTGCTTACCTTTCCCCAACAGGAAGAAGTCGGTTGTATCGGGTTGCGCGCGCAGGGCGGCTTAATCGCAGCATTGCGCAGTGGTGTCTGGCTGCTGGATGAACAGGGAAAACCCCAGTGTAAGCTGGCGGATAATCCGGGGATAGCCGCGCAGAGCCGTTTTAACGATGGACGCGTCGATCCATGGGGGAATTTTTGGTGCGGCAGCCTGTGGGAGCCGCAGGATAAAAACGGCGGATTACTGTGTCGTGTGACGCCTGACGGCAAATTAACGGTGATGGCGCAGGATGTGAAAATATCCAATGGCCTGGCGTTCTCGCCGGATCGTCAATGGATGTATCACAGCGATACGCCGAATGAGGTGCTGTATCGTTATCCACTGAATGAACAAACGGGTGCGCCGGGCGAGCGTCAGCTTTTCCGCCAATTTGATGCGCAAGGGGGCTTGCCGGATGGTGCCGCCGTGGACAGCGAAGGTTACTACTGGTCAGCCTTATTTGATGGTGGGCGGGTGGTGCGCATTGATCCGCTGACGGCGGAGATCGTTGATGAGATTACATTGCCGGTACGCTGGCCGACGATGGTGGCGTTTGGTGGTGCCGATCTGAAAACCCTGTATATCACCTCATCTCGTGAGCATCGTACCGCTGAGGAGCTGGCACGTTATCCGCAGTCAGGGGATATTTTCGCCGTGGAAGTTGATGTGGCGGGCGTGGCGGAGCCGTTTTATAAAGGATAAAAACATGCCGCGCCCACAGGCACGGCATGTTGAGGTGAAGAGAATTAACTGCGATGCAACACCGGCTCCTGCACATTGTGACGTTGCGGCAGACGGATGCTGAGTGACAGGAATAGGGAAATCACCAGCAAGGTCATAATCAGGCTGAAGGTGATGGTGAAGCCACCAAACACTGAGGCTACCAGTGAACCCAAGACGCTGCCGATACCAAAGCCGAGATAGATCAGGCCGTAATTTTTCGTCAGGTTGTTCAGACCGAAGAAATCACTGACCAGCGACGGGAAGACGGTGATGGTGCCGCCGAAGCTGAATGCTACGCAGGCCAGAGAAATAAAGAAGGTGGATTCATTCATGTGGGTGAAGAGCAGAATGCTCATCCCTGCCAGTGAAACCACCTGTGCCAGCGAAATCACCCGGATACGCGCCATTTTATCGGACAGCACACCCAGAACCAGACGGCCACTCAGGTTAGCGATGGCAATTACTGTCACCGCATTCGCCGCAGTTTGCGTGCTGAGATGAACCAGACCTTCACCGATATCTTTCGCCACACCAATGACATACAGGCCACTCATGCAAGCGGTGAGGAACATCAGCGCCAGCATCCAGTACTGCGGCAAACGGATGGACTGCGCCAGGGTGTAGTCTTTAGTTTGCACGGCTGAGGTGGTGTTGCTCTGCTGCACCGGTGCGTCACGCATCAGTAGCGCGCCGAGGATGATCATGGTCATCGCCATCACCCCCCAAATCACAAAGGTATTTTCCAGCCCCTGCGTGCTGAGCAGCGCACCACAAATAAACTTAAAGCCGAGGCTACCTAAGCCATAAGCACCGATGGCACAGGCGGAGATTACCCCTTTACGTTCCGGGAACCATTTTACGCAGTTGGATAAGGTCAGCAGATAACCGGCACCATCCGCCAGCCCGACCAGCACGCCCGCGCTGAGATACAGCATCATCAGGTTATCCGCATGGGCAGTTAACCAGAAACCCAACGCCATCAGCACGCCAGCGCCGATGGTGACATTCCGCACGCCAAAGCGTTCCTGTAATTTACCGGCCAGTGATGAAGCAATCGCCAGGCCAAGGCTCAGTAAACCAAACGAGAACGCCACCTGACTAACGGGGGCGTCGAGTTTTTGCGCCAGTTGACCGTTAAACAGGCTCCAGGTATAGACCGAACCTAACGCGAACTGGGTCAAAATGGTGCCAGCCAGGGTGAGCCAGCGAGTACGTTGGTAATTTGATGTGGTGGTTTGCATTTTTTTCTCTCCCATCCGGGAATTCGGAAACTGAGGCGATGGTAAATCGCTCGCGCGTGGGCGTGGGAATAAAGGGCGTGAGAGGCTGTGACGACGGAATGAAATGCAGCGAAACGGGTATGAATGGCATTGCGATATTTGCTGGCAGGTATTGCGTGTCAGCGCATGAAAGGTTGTTGCCTTGCGTGATGATGTGTAACCAGATGCGTCCCAGGCGATTTCTCGGCTGCAAATTAGCGAGATTTTGCCAGGCTTAAAATTCACTTCTCAGGAGGAAATATGAAAGACCGAGCATATGAATCCGCGTCAAGCGAGGATGAAGTTTGCTGCATCATCGGTCAGGCGGTGATCGAGTTAAGTGATGAGCATCAACCAGTGAATAAATCCACACTGTCGTTGAAACTACTGGCAATGGCCGACCGCGACAGAGACGATGAACGCATCTTGCTTTACTGGATTGCCAGAAAAGCCATCAATCAACCTCACCAGCTCAATATCGGCGTGCAGGGCTGGCGCTAAGAGGACCAGAGAGCGGGCGCAATGCCCGCTCTCGTGCTTCAGGCCAGACGCAGACGTTTTGCCATCGGCCAGCGTACGAACATCACCATATTCCCTGCCAGAATCATCACCAGACCAACAATCGCGTTGCTGTGCCATTGATAACCTTCATAAAGGGTGGATAAGGTTAGCGCCACCAGCGGAAACAGCAGCGTACTGTAGGCAGCCTGACTGGCCCCGATACGTCCAACCAGGGTGAAATACGCGCCAAACCCCAGCACCGAACCAAAAATCGCCAGATAGCTCATCGAACCAAGCCATTGCAGATTGAGTGCCGGAGCCAGTGAATCGCCGTTCAGTATCGCCAGCGCCGCCATGATCAGCGCACCGTAAAGCATGGCATAGCTGTTGGTGGTTAGTACATCGCGCTGACGTCGCTGGTGGCGTGTCGAAATCATATTGCCAAAGGAGAAGCCGAGCGTACCGAGCGCGCTCAGTCCCACGCCCCATAATAGTTGCGGTGCCGGATGTGCCGCGCGGATGTCGCTCCAGAACAATGCAACAATGCCGCCCAAGCCCAGAATAGCGGCAGGGAGCAAACGGAATGGTGGGCGTTGACGGAAGAAAATCCAACTATTCAAAGCATTATAAAGCACGGCCATGGAAAAAATGACGGATTCCAGCCCACTGCTGATCCATGCGGCGGCATGATAGAAGCAGACAAAATTGAAGCCAAACACACAGCATCCCTGTAACAGGCAAAATAGATGATCCTGCGCATCCAGCTTTTTCAGGCGGCGAATCAGTTTCAGTACTACCAGCATGACCAGCGAGGCCAGTAAAAAGCGCCAGAACACCGCCACGAAGACCGGTGTGTCTGCCGCTTCCTGCTGTAAAAAAATCGCAATCCAGGTGGTGCCCCAGATTAAAACCACCGCCAGATACAACATCAGGTTCATTTTGACCTCTCCACAACTTATTTTGCGGCGAGTGTGATGCCACTCCCGGTTGATGACTTGCATCCCCTTGCGCTGCAATTGCAAAATCTTGCGCTTTTTCTGTCTGCGTCCCAATGTGACCTGTTTTATGTCCGCCTGAATCCGTAAACTGGACGCTATTGCCCAGCGAGTGATTTTGACCATGCCTGACTACCAGACTTTTAACATGCTCCAGCGCCACAAAGCACAACTGCGTGACAGCGTGCAACTGAGTAGCGGCATCAAGTTGGCAGCCTGGTTTAATAGCGACGATCGCGTGACGAATCTGAGTAATCACCATACCCTCAGCCTGTATACCGCCGATGGCTATGATACCTGGCATAAAACCCAGCATGGCTGGCGCAACGGCGGTGGACCTGATCGTTTTTGTCTGATGCCGTCCGGCACCGAATCGGTGTGGGATATTCGTTCTGACTTGTCGTTTGTGCATCTTTACTGCACCGATCAACACCTGCGTCAGATGGCGGAACAAATCTGGGATCGCAGTCCCGCTCGCCTGAATCTGCATGAGAAGGTGTTTTCGACAGATGATCGCATCACCCAACTCTACCGTCATTTCCTGCTCAGTACCGACTGGCAACAGCCCGCCAACCAACTGATGCTCAGTAGCGCGTCAACGCTATTAATGACGCACTTGTTGCAGCACTACAGCGATGTGCAATGGCAGGCTCCGCAGGTCCGTGGCGGGCTGGCCCCGGTGGTGTTACGTCGCATTCTGGCGTATGTCGATGCGCATCTTGATCAACCGCTCACGCTGGCGCACCTCGCGGCCGAGGCGGCACTCAGCGAGTTCCATTTCGCCCGCATGTTCCGCGCCAGCGTCGGTGAGGCACCACATCAATATGTGATGCGTCGCCGGATGGATGAAGCGCTGACATTGCTCAGACACACGGCGCTACCGCTGACAGAGATTGCGCTGCGCTGTGGTTTCCACTCATCCAGTCATTTCAGTAACCGTTTCCGGCAGTTGCATGGCGTGACGCCTTCGTCGTGGCGGCAGGAGCAGCGGTAAGATCATCTCAGCGCAAAATTCAGGTTACTATGATCTGACATCTGCTTCTTGAGGAACTTACCTTCAATGCCTCAATACCAGCACCCCTTTCAATCTGGTCTCACTAGCATGAACTTACTGGTTGAAGTAGGGGGGGGATAACGCAATGTTACTATCACTTGGTTAGTGATGGGTGCTTAAGCGAGGAAGCCAAATATGGAAATCCGTGTGTCAAAGCAGGAACAGGATCTGAGCGAAATATGGCGTTCCCTGCAGGGATCGAACCTGCAACTAGCCCTTAGGAGGGGCTCGTTATATCCATTTAACTAAGGGAACGTCGGCGCGCAGTATACCTCAGCGTCCGGGTAAATTTAACCGCCAGTCTCCCGTTTGCTCAATAACTCAACAAATTAGCGTGATTTCTCACGCTTCTCCTGGCGTTTTTGCTCGGCGCGGGCTTTGGCTTTTGCCGCTTCGCTCATGTCATTACGAATCTGCGCGTGACTGATTAAGGCAAAAATCAGCGTCCCTCCCGTGATATTGCCAAGCAGCGTGGGCAGGGCGAATGGCCAGAGAAATTCATACCAGGGAATGCTGCCGGCAAAGACCAGATACAGCACCTCTACTGAACCGACCACGATGTGCGCTAAATCACCGAGTGCAACCAGCCAGGTCATCATCACAATCACCACGATTTTCGCCGCCCCGGCATAAGGAAACATCCACACCATGGTGGCGATAATCCAACCGGAAATCACCGCATTGGCGAACATCTCGCCCGGTGAATTTGCCATGACTTTTTCACTGATCACCGTGAAGGCCTGGCGGGTTGCCTCGTCAAAGATTGGCATATAATTAAAGGCCAATGCTCCCAACGCAGTCCCGACCAAATTCCCCGCCAGCACCACACCCCAGAAGCGCAGTAACAGCAACATATTTCCCGACGTGGGTTTGTGCATTATGGGGAGTACCGCCGTCACGGTGTTTTCGGTAAACAGCTGCTGGCGCGCCATAATCACGATGACAAAGCCAAAGGTATAGCCAAGATTCTCCAGCAAAAAGGCACCGGGGACGCCCTCCAGATGTACCTGGAAAATTCCTTTCGCCATCAGAGAGGCACCCATTGACATACCGGCGGCAATCGCTGACCACAACAGTGCCATGCCGTCACGCTCCAGCTCCTTTTCCCCGTCCTGACGTATCTCTTCATGGATGGCAGCAGCACGTGAGGGTAACGCCTCCTCATCGACTTCTATCTTCGTACCTTGCGCTTTTTCTTCGCTTTCAACGTCATTGCTATCTGGTGAAATCGATGGTGATTGCTTCATGTTTTCCCCCGGTGATAATGCCATCGCGTAATAAGCGTAGCCGTTTTGCGCAAGACCGATTTGTTACGTAGATTCAAATTAAGAGTAACAAGATTTTAACTGTGGTGGTTTTTTGAGCAATTTATTGATCTGAACCCCTCGTTTACCCCGTTTGGGGTAGGTGTGACATGGCTCACAGACTACGGCCCACAGATTCATTGTGGTATTATCCCGGCCTAATTTCATTGCCGTGATTCCCCCTTTTATGCTCGAAGTCATTAATCTCTCTTGTGTTCGCGATGAGCGTACCCTGTTCAATGGGCTGAGCTTTGGTGTCGAAGCAGGTGATATCGTGCAAATCGAGGGGCCAAACGGTGCGGGAAAAACTTCGTTACTGCGTTTGCTGGCCGGGTTAAGCCGGGCGGAAGAAGGTGAGGTGCTGTGGCAGGGACAGCCGATCCGCCAGCAACGAGAAATATGGCATCAAAATCTGCTTTATCTTGGCCATCACCCTGGGGTGAAATCGGTACTCTCTCCGCTGGAGAATTTACATTTCTGGCATGGTGACAATCACAGTGACGCGATCTTTGCGGCGCTGGAACAGGTTGATCTGCTGGGGTATGAAGAGGTGCCGGTCGCACAACTCTCTGCCGGTCAGCAGCGTCGTGTCGCGTTGGCTCGTCTGTGGCTCAGTCCTGCAGCCCTGTGGATTCTGGATGAGCCGCTGACGGCTATCGATAAGGCCGGAGTAGAAAAATTAATGGCACGCTTTATGCAGCATGCCGATAACGGAGGCGCGGTGATCCTGACCACGCATCAGGATCTGCCGGATAGCGCCGGGCGGGTACGTAAAATTCGTCTGGTATCGGAGTGGGCATGATGCTGGGCCGTGTGATTCAGCGTGAGCTGAAAATTGCCTTCCGCAGTGGTGCGGAAGTGATTAACCCGCTGTGGTTTTTCCTGATTGTGATTACGCTGTTCCCGCTGGGTATTGGCCCCGATCCACAACAACTGGCGCGCATTGCCCCGGGCATTGCATGGGTGGCAGCGTTGCTGGCGTCGTTACTGGCGCTGGAACGTCTGTTCCGTGATGACTTTTTGGATGGTTCGCTGGAGCAGTTGCTGCTACTGCCAACGCCGCTGCCGGTAACGGTTCTGGGCAAAGTGATTGCTCACTGGCTGATTACCGGATTGCCGCTGATTTTATTGTCCCCGCTGGCGGCACTGCTGTTGTCGCTGGATTTTGCCGGGTGGCGTGCTATGGCGTTAACCCTGTTGCTGGGGACGCCCACGCTGAGTTTTCTTGGGGCTATCGGCACTGGTCTGACCGTTGGCTTACGGCGCGGCGGGGTGCTACTGAGTTTGCTGGTATTGCCGCTGGCGATACCGGTGTTGATTTTTGCCAGCGCTGCGATTGATGCCGCCGGACAGGGCCTGCCGATTGGCGGTTATCTGGCGATTCTCGGGGCCATGCTGGCAGGCAGCGCCACGCTGTCACCGTTTGCTACGGCGGCAGCGCTGCGTATTAGCCTGCATTAAATCGTGCATCCACAGAGATGCCGGAATCTCTCTTCTTATATTGTGAGCTATGCAAATGTGGAAATGGTTACACCAGTGGGCAAAGCCTGAAAAGCTGTATCGGCTTTGTGGCCGCTTAATTCCCTGGTTTGCGGTACTGGGGGTTGTCACCTTGTTGCTGGGTTGGGTGTGGGGCTTTGGTTTTGCGCCTGCGGATTATCAGCAGGGTGACAGTTTCCGCATTATGTACATCCATGTACCTGCGGCGATGTGGTCAATGGGCGTCTATGCCTCAATGGCGATTGCAGCATTTATCGGCCTGGTGTGGCAGATGAAGATGGCTGATCTGGTCTCGGCAGCGATGGCACCGGTTGGGGCAGTGTTCACCTTTATCGCGCTGGTTACCGGCTCTGCCTGGGGCAAACCGATGTGGGGGACCTGGTGGATTTGGGATGCCCGTCTGACCTCTGAACTGGTGTTGCTGTTCCTTTATATGGGTGTCATTGCCCTGTATCACGCCTTTGACGACCGCCGCACTGCCGGTCGCGCCGCTGGAATTTTGATTCTGGTCGGCGTAGTTAACCTGCCGATTATTCACTTCTCGGTGCAGTGGTGGAACACCTTGCATCAGGGATCGTCCGGCATTCTGCAACAGGCTATTGCGCCGAGCATGCGTACTCCGCTGCGCTGGGCGATCCTTGGCTATCTGCTGGTGTTTATCACGCTGACGCTGATGCGACTGCGCAATATGATTTTGTTTACTGAACGTCATCGTCCATGGGCGATTGAGGTCGCACAGGGAGGCCGCAAATCATGACGCCAGCTTTCTCTTCCTTGCAGGATTTCTTTGCCATGGGCGGTTATGCCTTTTATGTCTGGCTTGCTGTGGTTTTCACGCTGATTCCGCTGATCGGACTGGTGCTGCACACCGTGTTGTTCCGCCGCCGCCTGCTGGCGGAAATTCGCCAGCGTCAATCCAGGGAGCGTCGCATCCGCGCGGCGAAATCGAAAAAAGCCGCCAGTGAAGCGGCAGGAGAATCTGTGTGAATATTCGTCGTCGTAACCGCCTTTACGTGGTGGTGGCGGTGTTGGTGGGCTTAGGCCTTGCCACTACGCTTGTGATGTATGCGCTGCGTTCCAACATTGATCTGTTCTACACCCCGAGTGAAATCCTGTACGGCAAGGGTGAAGATCATCAGAAACCTGAACCGGGCCAGCGTCTTCGCGTCGGTGGCATGGTGATGCCGGGTAGCGTTAAGCGCGATCCGCAAACCCTCGCCGTCTCGTTCAAACTTTACGACGCCAATGGCGTGGTGAGCGTTAGCTACGAAGGTATCCTGCCGGACCTGTTCCGAGAAGGGCAGGGCGTCGTCGCGCAGGGCGTGCTGGAAGACGGCAACCTGGTAAATGCCAAAGAAGTGCTGGCGAAGCACGATGAAAAATACACGCCGCCGGAAATTCAGGACGCAATGAAGAAAAATCACACAGGACCTGCGGCAACATATCAGCAGGCAGGTGCCCAATCATGATGCCAGAAATTGGCAGCTTTCTGCTCTGCCTGGCGCTGGGACTGGCGCTGCTGTTAAGTATTTATCCGCTATGGGGCGCGGTACGTCAGGATGCGCGTTTGATGGCGTTGGCGCGTCCGCTCACCTGGGGAATGTTTGCCTGCATTGCCGGGGCGTTCCTGGTGTTGGTGCACGCGTTTATCGTTAACGATTTTACCGTGGCATATGTTGCAACCAACTCCAACACCCTGCTGCCGGTTTACTATCGCATCGCTGCCACCTGGGGCGCGCACGAAGGTTCGCTGCTGTTGTGGGTGCTGCTGCTCAGTAGCTGGACGCTTGCGGTGGCGATTTTCAGCCGCGGCATGCCGCAGGATGCGCTGGCGCGTGTGTTGTCAGTGATGGGGATGATTAACCTCGGCTTCCTGCTGTTTATCACCCTGACCTCCAACCCGTTTACCCGCACCTTACCCAACTTCCCGATCGACGGCAGTGACCTCAACCCAATGTTGCAGGATATCGGCCTGATCTTCCATCCGCCGCTGCTGTATATGGGGTATGTCGGCTTCTCAGTGGCGTTTGCGTTTGCCATCGCCTCATTGATGGCAGGGCGTCTCGATACCGCCTGGGCGCGCTGGTCACGTCCGTGGACCACCGCAGCCTGGGTGTTTCTGACCATTGGCATCGTGCTGGGTTCAGCCTGGGCGTACTATGAACTGGGCTGGGGCGGCTGGTGGTTCTGGGATCCGGTTGAAAATGCTTCCTTTATGCCGTGGCTGGCGGGTACGGCGTTGATGCACTCGCTGGCGGTGACGGAAAAACGCGGCAGTTTTAAATCCTGGACGGTGTTGCTGGCAATTACCGCTTTCTCGCTGAGTTTACTCGGGACTTTCCTTGTGCGTTCCGGTGTGCTGGTGTCGGTTCACTCGTTTGCCTCCGATCCGGCGCGTGGCATGTTTATCCTGGCCTTCCTGGTGATTGTGATTGGTAGCTCGTTGCTGCTGTACGCGATTAAAGGCGGCCAGGTACGTAGCCGGGTGCAAAACGAAGCCTGGTCACGCGAATCGTTCCTGCTTGGCAACAACGTGTTGTTAATTGCCGCCATGCTGGTGGTACTGCTGGGCACGTTGCTGCCGCTGGTGCATAAGCAACTGGGCCTGGGCAGCATTTCGGTTGGCGAACCCTTCTTTAATACCATGTTCACCTGGTTGATGGCACCCTTCGCGCTGATGCTCGGCATCGGCCCGCTGGTGCGCTGGCGTCGTGATGAGCCGCAGAAACTGTGGAAACGCCTCGGCATCGCCTTACTGGTCACGCTAGTCCTCTCCATCGCCTTGCCGTGGTTGTTGCAGGATCGCATCGAAGCGATGACGGTGATTGGCTTGCTGATGTCGATCTGGGTGATCCTGCTGACGTTGATGGAGCTGCACGAACGCGCCACCCATCGCCATACCTTCTTTAAAGGGCTGCGACATTTGACGCGCAGCCACTGGGGCATGGTGCTCGGCCATCTCGGCGTAGCGGTCACGGTGATTGGTATCGCCTTCAGTACCCAATACAGCGTCGAGCGTGATGTGCGGATGAAATCGGGTGATAACGTTGATATCCATAACTATCACTTTATTTTCCGTGACGTACATAACCTGCAAGGGCCGAACTACAGTGGTGGCGTAGCGATTATCGACGTGACCCGCGACGGTAAACCGGAAGCGGTGCTGCACGCGGAAAAACGTTTCTACACTGCCGCACGTACCATGATGACCGAAGCGGCGATCAGCGGCGGCTTTACTCGCGATCTCTACGCTGCGCTGGGGGAAGAGTTGGATGACGGCTCCTGGGCGGTGCGGATTTACTACAAACCTTTCGTGCGCTGGATTTGGTTCGGCGGTGTGTTTATGGCGGTGGGTGGCCTGCTGTGTCTGCTCGATCCGCGTTATCGTTCGCGCAAAAAAGCGCAACGGGAGGAGCTGGCATGAACAAGAAAATCCTTTTTATCCCGCTGGTGCTCTTTTTGCTGCTGGCGGCGGCGCTGCTGTGGCAGCTGACGCGCAACGCCAACGGTGATGATCCGACACTGCTGGAGTCGGCATTGATCGGTAAGCCGGTGCCGGTATTCAAACTGGAAGCGCTCGATAAACCGGGCAAAATTTACGACCAGCAGGTGCTGACCGATGGCAAACCGATCCTGCTGAATGTCTGGGCCACCTGGTGCCCGACCTGCCGCGCTGAGCATGAATATCTCAACACGCTGGCGGAAAAAGGCATTCGCGTGGTGGGTCTTAACTATAAAGATGATCGCACCAAAGCGGTGACCTGGCTGAACACGCTGGGAAATCCCTACGCGCTGAGCCTGTATGACGGTGATGGCATGCTCGGCCTTGATCTCGGTGTTTACGGTGCGCCGGAAACCTTCCTGATTGATGGTAAAGGCATTATTCGTTATCGCCATGCCGGTGATATGAACGAACGTGTCTGGCAGCAGGAAGTAAAACCGCTGTGGGATAAATACAGCAAGGGGGCAGGGGCGTGAAACGGCTGCTTCTTTTGCTCGCAGGCGTGCTGCTGAGCACCAGCCTGTGGGCGGCGATTGATACTTACCAGTTCGATTCGGTACAACAGGAGGAGCAGTACCGCGATCTGACCGGTTCGCTGCGTTGTCCGAAGTGCCAGAACAACAGCATCGCCGACTCTAACGCGATGATTGCTGCGGATATGCGCCTCAAAGTGTATGAACTGATGAAGCAGGGCCAGAGCCGTCAGCAAATCATTGATTATATGGTCGCGCGTTATGGCAATTTCGTGACTTATGAACCACCGGTCACTCCATCAACGCTGATCCTCTGGGTCGGTCCGGCACTGTTTGTGGTGCTGGGCGGCCTGATCATTATCCTGCGCAGTCGCCAGCGTAAAACGCGTAGCGAACTGGATGACAACGAACAACAGCGCCTTGCGGCGATTCTGAAGCGTGACGGGAAGCCGTAATGAGTGGATTCTGGATTACCCTGATAATTTTACTGGCGGCGGCCACGGCGCTGTTTCTCAGCGCGGGTTGGCGTCAACGCGTCGCCAGCAATGGCGATCGCGATCGCCTGAACACCGACTTTTATCAACAGCGCCTGCGCGAGCTGGAGCGTGATGAAGACGAGGGCGTGGTGGCAGAGCGCCCGGAGATGGTGCGCGAGTTGCAACAAACCTTGCTGACCGATGTACCGCAGCAGGACCAGGCGCGCAGCCACCAAAGCAGCCGTTGGATTCTGCTGCCTGGTGCGGGTTTGCTGGTGGTGGTTTCGCTGGGTATGTATCTGAAAACCGGTGGACTGGCACAACTGGCGGGCTGGACCTCGGTACAGCAAGAATATCCGGCGTTACGTGCGCGCGTGATGGATCCGCAGGCTAAACCGTTGACGATGGAAGAACTGGCGCGTCTGCAACTTGGGCTACGGACCTCGCTGCAATCCGATCCGCAAAACCTCAATGACTGGACCATGTTGGGCCGACTTGGCATGGTGCTGAATAACGCCACCGATGCCAGTCAGGCATTCGAACGTGCGTTGCAACTGGCTCCGAATAATCTGGAACTGCAACAGGATTACGCAGAAGTGCTGACGCGCTCCAGCGATCCACAGGATAATCGTCAGGCCAGCATGTTGCTGCGTGACCTGCTGAAGCGCGATCACAGCAATGTCCGTACCCTGAGTTTGCTGGCGTTCAACGCTTTTGAGCAACAGCAATATGATGAGGCGATTGGTGCCTGGCAGACGATGCTGAAATTGTTACCGGCGGGGGATCATCGTATTGCGATGATCGAGCGCAGCATTGAACAAGCAAAAACGGATGCGGGACAGCAAAATAGCCACCTGGCATTGGCGGTAAGTTTAACGCCGCAGGCAGAAAAAATGTTACCGCAAGGCGGAGTGTTGTATATTTCTGTGACTGACGGTGTATCACCGGTGCCTGTGGCAGTGAAGCGTTTACCGCTCAGCCACTTCCCGTTATCGCTCACGCTGGATGACAGCAACGCTATGATGCCAGACCGTTTATTGTCGGCGCAGCATCAGGTGCAGGTCCGGGTGCGTATCTCGCGCGATGGTAGCGCCAATCCGCAGTCTGGAGACTGGTTTGGTTTAAGCGCAGTGACGCCCTGGGACGGTCATCAGCAACTGGCTGTAGAGATTAATCAGCAGCAGCCCTGAGGCGATACACCATAAAATTCGCACGCACAGGGAGAGAACAATGAATTACCGCCTGACCGGTCTGGCGCTGGCCAGTGTATTGCTGGTGGGATGTGCCAGCTCCAAACCGGCTGACAACGATCAACCTGCGCAGCGCAGCGATCCGTTTGAAGGCTTTAACCGCACGATGTTTAACTTTAACTTCAACGTGCTGGATCCATATGTGGTGCGTCCGGTGGCGGTGGCCTGGCGCGATTATGTGCCGGTGCCTGCGCGTACTGGGATCAGCAATGTTCTCAGTAACCTTGATGAACCGGCGAGTATGGTCAACGCCTTCCTGACCGGCGAGCCGCGTCGTGCGATGATCCATTTCACGCGTTTCTTCCTGAACTCGACGTTAGGATTGGGTGGTTTTATCGACGTAGCGGGCAAAGCTAACCCTGAGCTGGCGCGTGAAGAGCCGCACCGTTTTGGTAGTACGCTCGGGCGTTATGGCGTCGGTTATGGACCTTATGTGGAACTGCCTGCTTACGGTAGTTTTACCCTGCGTCAGGATGGCGGGGACTATGTTGACACCCTCTATCCGGTGCTGGGTTGGCTGACCTGGCCGATGTCGATCGGTAAATGGACACTGGAAGGGGTGGAAACCCGTGCGCAGTTGCTGGATAGCGATGCTATTCTGCGTCAGCAACAGGATCCATATGCGTTTATCCGCAACGCCTATTTCCAGCGTAATGATTTCCTTGCCCGTGGCGGTAAGTTGAAGCCAGAAGAAAACCCGAACGCCAAAGCGATTCAGGGCGATCTCAACGAGATTGACGCGGAATAAATGAAAAGAAGGCGGCTGATTCAGCCGCTTTTTTTGCTGCTACGAACCGGATGCGCATCTCTGCACATCCTTATTCATCAGAACTTATAGTTAAAGCCTGCCGCATACAGCATCGCTTTCCCTTCCGATCTGAAGGTGTAGTTACCTTCTTTAATCGTCACATTCTGGCCGTGCATGTAAGACACACCGATATCCACCGACGCATCCTTATTGAACGCATAGGACGCACCGGCGCTCAACCACAGGCGGTCCTGGTCTGGGATCGAGATAGAGCGTTTGTCTGCCGGTACCGGACTGTCATCAAAGGCGATACCGCCACGGAAGGTCCAGTTATCGTCGTAGAAATAGGTGGTGCCCAGCGCGATACGATACGCGTCGTGGAAACCTTCATCTTTATAGAACAGGGTCTGGCCATTGTTGGTGGCTTTCAGCTCCTGGAACTGGCTCCAACTGGTATAGGTCATGCTGTAGTGCACGGCCCATTGCGGCGCCACTTTATGCCAGCCAGACAATTCCCACATCTCAGGCAGATTCAGCGTCAGTGAACCCGGGATCGTTGACCCACCGGTGGCATAAGGCAGACCTAAACCCATCGCCTGGTTAATGGCGTTAACTGAGGTCGGCAGGTTACTTTTATAATCGCCATCAAAGTCGATTTTCACTTCAGAACGATAGGTAAAGCCGAAGCGATTGTTTTTATCCACTTCATACAGGATACCGGCGTTCCAGCCATAGCCCCATTCGTCGCCTTTCAAATGGGCGATTTGGGTATCAGCTGGAAGACTCAGCGCAGCACCCGATTCGCCGGCGTAACGTTCAATTTTCGCTTTGGCATACACTGCATCAAAACCGATACCAAAACTGAAATGTTCATTCAGACGATAAGCGGTGCTGACGTTAAAATTACCGGTGGTTAAATCGGTGGTACCGCCGTAAGCGCCTGCGGTGTAACCGTTATTAAATTCTGTCGCCAGACCGTAGTTAGAAGTGACGGAAGCCCCGACCCACCACTGATCGTTAATGGGATGAACATAATGGATATTGGGGATCCACTGATTTGGCGCGATGTTTTTGGCATCAAGGCTGCGGCCCGATGGGCTGGTACCACTAATATTCACATCCGGGTCGATATACACTGCACCAATGGAGAACTCGGGGCGATCCATTAACGCCATCGTTGCCGGGTTGCGGCTGGCGGAGGCAGCGGTATCACCCATTGCGCCTTCACCTGAATAGGCACGGCCTAATCCGATTGCTGAAAATTCATTAAGTTGAAAGCCAGCAGCGTAAACATGAGAAGAGACGAGCGCGACTGCAGCTGCCACAGCTGACTTTGCAAACAGGTTCTTATGGTTCATGACCACAACCTCATCAATTATTATTAAACGTTGTTACATCGCGTAACAAGGGACGGCGGATTGTAGGGACTGACGACAGAGACACATATCAGACCAGTGCGACGAGTATAGGTCTGACCTGTGTCTTTGTTGCAATAATGTTTTTAAAATATTTCCAATTTGATCGATAAAATCAGATCTGCTTAACAAAATCCTTGCCGTTACGTTCCAGCATAGCGAGTCAAATTTGTTTTGGATCAATTTTTAGTGTGATATTCGTCACTTAGCAGGTTGAGCGTGGCGATGATGGGGCTTCAGGCGTACACTTTGTGGCAGAAAAATTCCTTTTTTGTCTGTTTTATCGTCAGGAGAAAGCCATGACTGATGCCATTAAAAAATGCAGTGCTACCGAGACCGCAGCCTGCTGCTGTGTTGATGTTGGCACCGTTGTCGACAACACCGATTGTACGGCCAACTGGTCTGGATTATTCGCCGATCGCCATGCGGCGGAAGCGATGCTGAAGCACCTGAGTGAACGGGCACGCCAGGTTGAGTCCGAGCCATGCGATATCCGTTCACGGCTGGAGAATGAAGCAGCAGGCGTGCGCCTGAATATCGACTTTATCTTCGCCTGTCAGGCGGAATCCCTGATCTTCCAGCTCGGCCTGCGTTAATCCTCCCACTGCCGGACAGCGTTCCGGCAGTGTTTGTTAATTTCGTGTTTCTCCTCGCACTTTTTCCTTCTGCATATTGGCGACTTACGCGCTCCTGGTTAACACTGATGATCAGGTCAGACCTCTTTGGGCAATGACGCCCCGGTCGATAAGCACAGGTGACAGGCAATGAGCAAAGCGCAGCCGCTGCTGACGCGTCAGGGCGAACGCATCGCCATAACCCACGGACTCCGTACCCCATTTGCCCGTCAGGCGAGTGATTTTCATGGTATCCCGGCGCTGGAGTTGGGACGGATGGCGGTGAGCGAATTAATGGCACGCAGCGAATTGCCGGTGGAGGTCATCGACCAACTGGTGTTCGGCCAGGTGGTGCAGATGCCGGAGGCACCCAACATCGCCCGTGAAATTGTGCTCAGCAGCGGATTAAGCGTCCACACCGATGCTTACAGTGTCAGCCGCGCCTGCGCGACCAGTTTCCAGGCGGTGGCGAATGTGGCCGAAAGCCTGATGGCAGGCACCATTGATGCCGGTATCGCCGGGGGAGCTGATTCCTCCTCAGTACTGCCGATTGGTGTCAGTAAAACCCTGGCGCACGCGCTGGTGGATCTTAACAAGGCACGCCGCTTCAGCCAGAAACTGCAAATTCTCCGTCGTCTGCGTCCGCGTGACCTGCTGCCGGTGCCGCCTGCGGTGGCCGAGTATTCTACCGGGCTGCGCATGGGGGACACTGCTGAGCAGATGGCAAAAACGCACGGCATCACCCGCGAGCAGCAGGATGCACTGGCCCTGCGTTCGCATCAGCGTGCGGCGCGCGCCTGGCAATCCGGTGTGCTGGCACAGGAAGTGATGCCTGCTTTTGTGCCGCCGTGGAAAGCCCCGATTGAACAGGATAACAACGTCCGTTTTAACGCCAGTGCGGCTGATTATGCCCGGCTACGCCCGGCGTTTGATCGCCGCCACGGCACGGTAACCGCCGCCAACAGCACGCCACTTACCGACGGTGCCGCAGCCGTGATTCTGATGCGTGAAGGACGTGCGCGTGAGTTGGGCATCACACCGCTCGGTTATCTGCGCAGCTACGCGTTTAGCGCCATTGATGTCTGGCAGGATATGTTGCTGGGACCGGCTTATGCTTCGCCGCTGGCGCTGGAGCGTGCCGGTATCAGCTTAAACGACCTGACCTTGATTGATATGCATGAAGCCTTTGCTGCGCAAACCCTGGCAAACCTGAAAATGTTTAATGATGAACGCTTTGCGCGTGAGGTGTTAAATCGCCCGCACGCGCTCGGTGAGGTCAATGAAGAATGCTTTAATGTGCTGGGGGGATCGATTGCCTACGGTCATCCCTTTGCTGCAACCGGTGCACGCATGATCACCCAGACATTACAGGAATTACGGCGACGTGGCGGCGGGTTGGGGCTGGTGACCGCCTGCGCAGCGGGTGGCTTAGGCACCGCGATGGTACTGGAGGCTGAATAATGAGCGATTCCGCATTTCACCTGCACATGCGCCTCGACCATATCGGTGTGATCACCATTGATGTGCCGGGCGAGAAGATGAACACCCTGAAAGCTGAATTTGTTCCGCAGATTCAGGCGGTGTTGGCTGAAGCCCGACGCGATCCTGAGCTGGCTGGCTTGGTGCTGATTTCCGGTAAGCGTGACAACTTTATTGCGGGGGCGGATATCAGCATGATCGATCGCTGCCGGACCGCTGAAGAAGCTGAAGCGCTGGCACGCCAGGGGCAGGAAGTTATGGCGGCCATTGCGGCGCTGCCGTTTCCGGTGGTGGCGGCGATTCACGGAGCCTGCCTTGGTGGTGGACTGGAGCTGGCGCTGGCATGCGATGCACGTATCTGCTCGCTGGATGACAAAACGCGTCTTGGTCTGCCGGAGGTGCAGCTGGGGTTACTGCCCGGTTCCGGTGGGACGCAGCGGTTGCCCCGACTGATTGGCGTACAGCAGGCGCTGCCGCTAATCCTGACCGGGAAACAACTACGGGCAAAACAGGCGTTAAAACTGGGTATTGTTGATGATGCTGTCCCTCAATCCATCCTGCTGGAAACCGCTATTGCGCGGGTGTTAAAGGGGAAAAAGACCCTGCGCACGCTGCCATGTCGCGATCGGCTCTGGCAAGGGCCGCTGGCCCGGCAGTTGTTATTCGCGCTGGCAAAACGCCAGACCGATAGCAAAACCCAGGGCAACTATCCTGCCACGACGCGGATTTTGCAGGTGGTGAGGATTGGCCTGGAGCAGGGTAGCAGCGCTGGTCACGAAGCCGAAGCGCGTGCTTTTGGCGAGCTGGCGATGACCCGCGAGTCGGCCGCGCTGCGTAGCGTATTTTTTGCCTCCACCGCGATAAAAAAAGAAGCTTTTGCCGATGCAGCACCGAGAGAGCTACAGCATATCGGCGTACTCGGCGGTGGGCTGATGGGCGGTGGTATCGCCAGCGTGACGGCGCTGAGTGCCGGATTACCGGTGCGCATCCGTGACATTAACCTCAGTGGCATCAATCATGCGTTGCAGTACAGTTGGGATCGGCTGACGCAGCGTCTGAAGCGCCGCCAGATCAATGCGGCGCAGCGCCAGCAACAGATGGCGTTGATCAGCGGCAGCCAGGATTACCAGGGCTTTGCCCGCCGCGATCTGGTGATTGAGGCGGTATTTGAAGATCTGGCGCTGAAGCAGCAGATGGTGGCGGAAATTGAAAGCCATTGCCAGCCACACACCATCTTTGCCTCCAACACCTCGTCGCTGCCGATTGGCGAGATTGCTGCCAATGCGCAACGCCCGGAGAACGTGATCGGCCTGCATTTCTTCAGCCCGGTAGACAAAATGCCGTTGGTCGAGGTGATTCCCCATGCCACAACCTCCGCAGAAACGCTGGCGGCCACGGTGCAACTGGCGCGACAGCAGGGTAAAACCGCCGTGGTGGTGGCAGATAAACCAGGCTTTTACGTCAACCGTATCCTCGCGCCCTATATAAATGAAGCGATGCGCTGTCTGCTGGAAGGCGAGCCGATTGAACATATTGATCGGGCGCTGGTGAAGTTTGGCTTTCCGGTAGGCCCGTTGCAGTTGCTGGATGAGGTAGGGATCGATGTTGGCAGCAAAATCAGCCCGATCCTGCAACAGGCGTATGGTGATCGTTTCAGCGCGCCGGAGGCGGTGGCGGCGATTCTGGCAGACGATCGCAAGGGACGTAAAAACGGCAAAGGCTTCTATTTATATCAACGCGCACGTTTCCCAATGAAGCGCAAAGCCGATGCGTCGCTTTATAGCCTGCTGGGCATCGAACCTCAAGCCACGCAAACCGCAGAGCAGATTGCCACGCGTTGCATAATGATGATGCTGAACGAAGCGGCTCGCTGTCTCGATGAAGCGGTGATTCGCAGCGCGCGTGATGGTGACATTGCCGCCGTATTTGGCATCGGTTTTCCACCGTTCCTCGGCGGGCCGTTCCGCTATATGGATCAGCTCGGGGCTGCTGAAATGGTCAATACATTAAATGCCTTAATGCAGCGACACGGCGATCGTTTTGCACCTTGTGACGCACTGATGACAGCGCTACAAGAGCAAACGAAATTTTACACTTCCGCACAAATCTGAATAGGCTTACAGATTCAGCGGGTTAGAAAGAGAGTTCGGATAACCCTTATGCGGTAGCATTCTGAGATATGCTTATTTAATAAACAACCGGTTGACTATACTGAAGCCATTGCGGTAAAACACAGCGTTCATTCGCAGAATGAAGCGTCTGGTGCTGTGGTACCGGATGATATCGACAAACAACAGCGGTGCTTTATGCAAGTTTTTATCATGCGTCATGGCGATGCGGCTCTGGAAGCAGCAAGTGATTCAGTCAGACCACTCACGCTTTGCGGATGTGACGAATCACGCCAGATGGCGAGCTGGCTCAACGGCCAGGCGCTGGATATCGAACGGGTGCTGGTCAGCCCCTATCTGCGTGCCGGTCAAACCCTGGCAACGGTACGAGAAGCTCTGACGCTGCCGGAAGGGCAGGATGTGTTGCCAGAGCTAACGCCGGGCGGCGATCCGGGGCTGGTGGCCTGCTATTTGCAGACGCTGGCGAACGAAGGGGTGAAATCGGTGCTGGTGATTTCGCATCTGCCGCTGGTGGGCTATCTGGTTTCCGAGCTTTGCCCACAGGAAACCCCGCCGATGTTCGCGACTTCCGCGATTGCCTGTGTCAATTTTGACCCGGTAACCTGCGAAGGCAAACTGGAGTGGCAGGTCAGTCCCTCAAAACTGGCCAAAGCGATGTAATCCCGCGATGGGCCGCCGCAGCGGCCCTGGCCCTCAAGGCAATTCTGGCGGTTGCCACTCTTCCACTTCAATCAGCACCAGCAAGGCGGCATCACCGCCAAACATTTTCGGTGCCTGATGAAACGCCATCACCCACGGATGTTGTGCCAGCCACAGCGGCGTTTGCTGCTTGAGGATGTGTTTACCGTGCCCGGTCATCACGCTGGCGCAAAACAGATGTTCACGACGACAGGCGGCAATCAGAGCGCCCAGCTCCTGCTTGGCCTGCATCTGGGTTAAGCCGTGCAGGTCGAGGAAAATCTCCGGGGTGTAATCACCGCGCCGCAGTTTTTTCAACTCATAATGGCTGACATCGGCGCGTACGTAGCGCACCGGCCCGTCGCTGGAAAGCAGCGGCTGAAATTCATCGGAGAAATAATGGCTGTTATCGGCCTGTTCGGAAAGCAGCCTTTTTAGCGGTACTTCACGCGTTTTTACCACCGGTTTGTGCACGACGGTATCCTGTTTCAACTTGCGTGTTCCGGTCATTAACTGGCGGAACATCGCCTGATCGTCCTGGCTTAGCGGCGTCTTCTTACTCATGTCTCAATAGATGTCTTCAGGAATGGCGGGGGACTCTGATGTCCTACCTTACCTTTAAGTGTTAACAAATGTCAGCTTTTTCACCTTGCCGCGCTGAATTCTGCCCGGCTTCGTGGCAAACTATCGGCCGATTGATTTTATGGCCTGCTGGAGGGCTACGTGGACAAAATTTTCGTCGATGAGGCAGTCAACGAACTGCACACCATTCAGGATATGCTGCGCTGGGCCGTCAGCCGTTTTTCTGCGGCCGGTATCTGGTATGGTCACGGCACAGACAACCCCTGGGACGAAGCGGTACAACTGGTCCTGCCCACCCTCTGGCTGCCGCTCGATATCCCGGAAGATATGCGTTATGCGCGCCTGACAGCCAGCGAGCGTCATCGCATCGTTGAACGCGTGATTCGCCGCGTCAACGAGCGTATCCCGGTGGCCTATCTCACCAACAAAGCCTGGTTCTGTGGCCATGAGTTTTATGTCGACGAGCGTGTGCTGGTGCCGCGTTCGCCGATTGGTGAGTTGATTGACAACCGCTTTGCCGGGCTGATTGCTGATAACCCGAGTCATATCCTTGATATGTGCACCGGCAGTGGCTGCATTGCCATCGCCTGTGCTTATGCCTTCCCGGAAGCCGAGGTGGACGCAGTGGATATCTCCACCGATGCGCTGGCGGTTGCGGAGCAGAACATCGAAGAACATGGTTTGCTGAACCACGTTACCCCGATTCGCGCCGATTTGTTCCGCGGTCTGCCGGAGGTCAAATACGACCTGATCGTCACCAACCCGCCTTACGTTGATGCCGAAGATATGGATGACCTGCCGGGTGAATATCACCACGAGCCGGAGCTGGGACTGGCAGCGGGCAGCGATGGCCTGAAACTGGTACGGCGTATCCTCGCCTGTGCCCCGAAATATCTCAGCGAGCAGGGCGTGCTGATTTGCGAAGTGGGCAACAGCATGGTGCATATGATCGAACAATATCCCGATGTGCCTTTCACCTGGCTCGAGTTCGACAACGGTGGTGACGGCGTATTTATGTTGACCCGCCAGCAAATTGTTGACGCGCAACATCATTTCTCATTCTTTAAAGACTAAAAGCGAACATCGCAACAAGGAATCAGCATGGCCGGAAACAGCATCGGACAATTTTTTCGAGTAACCACCTTTGGCGAATCGCATGGTATTGCGCTGGGCTGCATTGTTGATGGCGTGCCGCCGGGCATTCCATTGACCGAGGCCGATATTCAGCACGATCTCGATCGTCGTCGTCCTGGCACATCGCGTTATACCACCCAGCGTCGTGAGCCGGACCAGGTGAAAATTTTGTCTGGCGTGTTTGAAGGCGTGACTACCGGAACCTCAATTGGTCTGCTGATTGAGAATACCGACCAGCGTTCGCAGGATTACAGCGCGATCAAAGATCTGTTCCGTCCAGGCCATGCGGATTACACCTACGAGCAAAAATACGGCCTGCGTGATTACCGTGGCGGCGGTCGTTCGTCAGCACGTGAAACCGCGATGCGGGTGGCTGCGGGTGCCATCGCCAAAAAATATTTGCAGATGAAGCACGGTATTCAGGTTCGTGGTTACCTGGCGCAGATTGGCGACGTGGCTTGCGAGCTGAAGGACTGGAGCATTGTTGAAGAAAACCCGTTTTTCTGCCCGGATGCGGACAAGCTGGAAGCACTGGATGAACTGATGCGCGCACTGAAAAAAGAGGGTGACTCCATCGGTGCTAAAGTGACGGTGATGGCAGAAAATGTGCCACCGGGCCTCGGTGAGCCGGTGTTTGACCGTCTCGATGCAGATCTGGCCCATGCGCTGATGAGCATCAACGCCGTGAAAGGCGTTGAGATCGGTGACGGTTTCGCGGTGGTTAACCAGCGTGGCAGCCAGCATCGCGATGAAATCCGTGCTAACGGCTTCCAGAGCAACCACGCAGGCGGCATTCTCGGCGGTATCAGCAGCGGCCAGACTATCAGCGCGAACCTGGCGATGAAACCGACATCCAGCATCACCGTACCGGGTAAAACCATCACCCGCGACGGCGAAGAGGTTGAGATGATCACCAAAGGTCGTCACGATCCCTGTGTCGGTATCCGCGCCGTGCCGATTGCCGAAGCGATGATGGCGATCGTGCTGATGGATCATCTGCTGCGCCAGCGTGCGCAGTGTGCTGACGTTAACTCCACTGTTCCACGCTGGTAAATCGATGCGTCGCCTGCTGCTCACCCTTGCCGCGTTGCTTTGCACCGCTGCCGTCAATGCTGCCACACCGTGGCAGCAAATTTATCAACCGATTAGCGGTGCACCGCAGTCGATTGGCAGCTTTGCCAATGGCTGTATTGTCGGTGCCCAACAACTGCCGCTGAACTCACCTGATTACCAGGTGATGCGTCAGGACCAGCGCCGTTATTTCGGCCATCCCGACCTGATCGCCTTTATTCAGCGTCTCAGCAGCCAGGTCCATCAGCTGCAACTGGGGCAGGTGTTAATTGGGGATATGGGGATGGCGGCGGGCGGCCGTTTTAGCAGCGGTCATGCCAGTCATCAGACTGGTCTGGATGTTGAT
Source organism: Pantoea sp. X-Soil-TKNS-1211 (assembly GCF_059730495.1). Lineage (NCBI taxonomy): Bacteria > Pseudomonadati > Pseudomonadota > Gammaproteobacteria > Enterobacterales > Erwiniaceae > Pantoea > Pantoea sp. X-Soil-TKNS-1211. Next base: position 3,128,248 of record NZ_AP035953.1, on the reverse strand, counting down.
ATCTGGCTGCAACTGCCGCGTAACCGCTGGACGGCGCAGCAACTGCTGAAACCACAGCCCCTCGACCTGGTTGCTCCAGATGGCAAGCAGGTGGTAGCGCGTCATTGGCAGCCGCAGATCGACAGTCTGATCAAACTGGCAGCGAAAGATGATGAAGTGACGCGTATCTTCGTCAATCCGGCGATTAAAAAGCAGCTTTGTGCCGATGCTGGCAGCGATCGCGCCTGGCTGAATAAGGTGCGCCCGTGGTTTGCCCATCGCGCGCATATGCATGTACGACTGCGTTGCCCGCCGGGCAGCCTGGAATGCCAGGATCAACCGGCACCACCGCCGGGTGACGGATGCGGTGCCGAGCTGGAGAGCTGGTTCCTGCCGAAGCAGCCGGGCAGCACCGCACCGGTTAAAAAAGAACCGCCACCACTGCCGCCTTCATGCCAGGCATTGTTGGATAACCATTTGTTATAACAGGGATGTAAGAACAGTATGGAATGGTTTGTAGCCAGCCCTCTGGTGCTGGTCGTGTTATTCGGTGTCTCGGTGCTGGCGGCTTTTATTGATTCCATTGCCGGTGGCGGTGGCTTGTTGACGCTGCCATCCCTGCTGGCGGCCGGGCTTTCCCCTGCGCAGGCGTTAGCCACTAATAAACTGCAATCGGTGGGGGGGTCTTTCTCCGCCAGCCTCTATTTTGTTCGACGTGGAGTGATTAACCTCCATGCACAACGGTTGAATATTGCCCTGACCTTTATCGGCGCGATCTGCGGTGCCGTGCTGATCCAGCATATCAAAGCCGATATCCTGCGCCAGGTACTGCCGCTGTTGTTGATCAGTATCGGGCTGTGGTTCCTGTTGATGCCGCGTATTGGTGAGCAGGATCGTGCGCAACGCCTGCACGGTTTAGCCTATGCATTGGTGGGGGGCGGTTGTGTCGGTTTTTACGATGGCTTCTTCGGTCCCGGTGCCGGTTCTTTTTATGCCCTGGCTTTCGTCACCCTGTGTGGTTTCAATCTGGCAAAAGCCACTGCACACGCCAAGATCCTCAACTTCACCTCCAACTTTGGTAGCCTGCTGTTCTTTATGTTTGGCGGCAAGGTGGTGTGGGGCACCGGCCTGATTATGTTGCTGGGTGCGTTTTGCGGTGCCAGACTCGGCGCGCGTCTGGTGCTGAGCCGTGGTCAGAAACTGATCCGCCCGATGGTGGTGACAGTCTCTGCGGTGATGAGCGCTAAACTGTTATGGGATAGTCACGGCAGCGCATTGCTAGCATGGATGGCCACCCTGTGATCAAACACTCGTCAATACCGGCAGCCGATGCGACAATGACGCCGGTTTTCAACAGAACAATGACATCATGAGTACAACACACCATTACGAGCAGCTGATTAGCGTGTTCGATAGCTGCTTTCAGGACGAGTTTCAGACGCGTCTAATTAAAGGCGACGACGAACCCATTTATCTTCCGGCAGATGAGACCTCACCGTGGCATCGCGTGGTTTTTGCCCACGGTTTTTACGCCAGCGGTATGCATGAAATCTCTCACTGGTGTATTGCCGGAGAAGCACGCCGCAAGCTGGTGGATTTTGGCTACTGGTATTGCCCGGACGGACGCGATGCGCAGACACAAAGCCAGTTTGAATCGGTGGAGATCAAACCACAGGCGCTGGAGTGGTTGTTTTGTGTGGCGGCAGGCTTTCCCTTCAACGTAAGTTGTGACAATCTCGAAGGAGATTGTGAGCCAGATCGCATTGCGTTTCAGCGTAAAGTGCATGCCCAGGTGATGAGGTATCTTGAGCAAGGCATCCCGGCGCGTCCGGCGCGGTTTATTCAGGCATTACGAGATTATTACGGCACCCCTGCGCTGACTGCGGCACAGTTTCCCTGGCCGGAAGATCTGTGACCATTAATGAAGGAAAATTGAGATGATCGTAGAATTTGAGTCACGCATTCTGGCGCTGATTGACGATATGGTAGATCACGCCAGTGACGACGAATTGTTTGCTGGCGGTTATCTGCGTGGACATCTGACGCTGGCGGTGGCCGAAATCGAACAAAGCGGCGAACACACGCCGGAAGCGTTGCAGATTCAGGTCACCCATAGCCTGCAAAAAGCTATTGCTGCCGGTGAGCTGTCACCACGTGATCAGGCGTTGGTGGTCGGTATGTGGGAAAACTTGTTTAACCAGGCGCGCCAAACAGCCTAAGGTACATTTCGTAGCGGCGCGATTTATCGCGCCGTTACGGGCGTCCCACTTTCTTTCCTTTAAGCAGTTTCCGCACCCAGTAGCGATTTGGATTCAGTGCCGCCAGAGTCGCGCCATCCAGCGGCTGCGGCTCATCACTCATCTGTGCCGCCAGCACTTCCGCGGCCAGCGGTGCGCTGCACAAACCCCGCGACCCCAATGCACCCAGCACAAATAATCCCGGATAAAGAGGCGCTGTGGCGATCGCTGCGCCTTGCGCCCGCTGCTCAGCCAGCGTGGCGTACTGCGCCAGGGTGGCGTCGTAGTCCGGCACGCTACCGACCATCGGCAGATGATCACGTGTGGCACAACGGACGCCGATACGCGCCTCGCTATCGCTGACATCCACCTGTGCTGGCCAGTCGGTGGTGGGCAGGCAATTGATCAGGCGCTGACGATTCTCCAGCTGATCAGCGGCACGATAGTCTGTAGTCGTATCGCCACGGTGGTAACTGGCTCCGATGCAGTGGGTGGCATAGGTTGGGCTGACCGGCGTGAGATAGCCGTCGTAACATAACACGCTGCGCAATGCGCCAAGCTGGGGAGTCGTCGGTACATGGCTGACCTGGCCCGCAACGGCATACACCGGCAGATTACGGCTCTGATCGATATCCAGCAAGGCATGACCATTCGCCAGCACCACCTGTTGGTGCTGAACATCGTGCTGTTCAGTAAAACTCAGCGTCCAGCCGTCATTCTGCGGCGTTAGTCGGGTTACGCGATGCAGCCAGTGCACGCGTAATCCCTGGGTTTGTGCGTATTCCAGCAGGTTGCTGGTCAATTCCGACGGCGACAGCCAGCCGCCGTGCGGATAGTAAATGCCGCCCATCCCCAGCTCCACGCCAGCCAGCGCTTCCGCCTCTTCTTTATTTACGCCATAAGCAAGGTCGTGCGGCAGCCCCATGCTCAACATCTGGGCGATTTTGTCGGCACTTTTCTCGTCCCAACCCAGTTGCAGCACGCCGCTCCAGGCATGTTCGAACGCCACCGGCAGTGCATCATAAACACGGCGGGCAAAACTGAACGCGGCGGGGAAAAAGGTTGCCAGCGCCGGATCATGCTGATTCAGCAGCGGATAAAGCGCCCCCTGACGATTACCCGACGCCCCCAGCGCGGCGGCGGCATCGGCACAATACAGGGTGACGCGCCAGCCACGACGCAGCAACGCCAGCGCCAGTACCGCGCTGGCGACGCCACCGCCAATCAGCGCCACTTCCTGGCTTTGCGCCTGCGGGCGTGCATACCAGGGTTGACGCTGCGACAGGGCAGGGGCATCAGCTAACTGGCCGGTCAGCATCTCGCGTTTATGACCAAAGCCTTTACGTTTGCTGATGTGAAAACCCGCTTCCTGCAAACCGCGCCGGACAAATCCGGCAGAGGTGAAGGTTGCCAGCGTCCCATTGGGACGCGCCAGGCGCGCCATCGCAGCAAATAATTCTGGCGTCCACATCTCCGGATTTTTCGCCGGGGCGAAGCCATCGAGGAACCAGGCATCCACCTGACGATGCAAACTGTCATCAAAGGTATCAATTAGCGCGTTAATATCGCCTAACCACAGGTCAAGGGTGACCTCGCCGCCGCCAAATAGCAGACGCTGGCAGCCCGGCAATGCTGCGGGCCACTGCTGTTGCAGCTGTTCGGCCCACGGCTGGAGTTCCGGCCAGTGCGCGTGCGCTGCCACCAGGTCCGGGTGGGTGAGCGGGAATTTTTCACAGCTGATAAAGTGCAGGCGCTTCAGGTTGGCGGTGGGATGCTGGCGGCGAAAATGGTCGAAAGCCTGCCACAAGGTGAGAAAGTTAAGCCCGGTGCCAAAACCGCTTTCCGCCACAATAAACAGCTCACGATCATGGTTGAGGAAGCGCTGCGGAATGCCATTGCCATCAAGGAAGACATAGCGTGTCTCCTCCAGACCATTGTCGTTGGAGAAGTAAACGTCATCGAAGGCTTGCGAAACAGGTGTACCCTGTTCGTTCCAGTTAAGTTGTGCGTGTTCAACCGGGGATAACTTCAAGGGAAAGGCTCATTTTTCAGGCAGTGGCGTGATTTTAGCGAGTGCGGTCACATGACGCAAATTTACAAAAGGAAATGGCTGATCGGACTTGTTCGGCTTACAACTGTAAGCTAGAGTGCACGTCAATCCAAAAGAAGTGGAATGAGGACTATTTGAATGAAACGTGCAGTGATTACTGGCCTGGGTATCGTTTCCAGCATTGGTAGTAACCAGCAAGAGGTGCTGGCATCTCTGCGTGAAGGCCGTTCTGGTATCACTTTCTCCGAAGAGATGAAAGAAGCCGGTATGCGCAGCCACGTATGGGGTAATGTAAAACTGGATACGAACGGGCTTATCGATCGCAAAATCGTGCGTTTTATGAGTGATGCCTCCATTTACGCTTATCTTTCTATGGCAGAAGCTATCAAAGATTCTGGCCTGACCGAAGAGCAGTATCAGAGCAACCCGCGTGTGGGTCTGATCGCCGGTTCTGGTGGCGGTTCTCCGCGTTTCCAGGTGTTCGGTGCTGACGCAATGCGTAGCTCGCGTGGCCTGAAGGCGGTGGGTCCGTACGTGGTCACCAAAGCGATGGCCTCTGGCGTTTCCGCTTGTCTGGCAACACCGTTTAAAATCCACGGCGTAAACTATTCGATCAGCTCCGCCTGTGCCACCTCGGCACACTGCATCGGTAATGCGGTTGAGCAGATCCAGTTGGGCAAACAGGATGTGGTATTTGCTGGCGGCGGCGAAGAGCTGAGCTGGGAAATGGCCTGTGAGTTCGATGCGATGGGCGCACTCTCCACCAAATACAACGAAACGCCGGAAAAAGCGTCTCGTACCTATGACGCGAACCGTGATGGTTTCGTCATCGCTGGTGGTGGCGGTATGGTGGTGGTTGAAGAACTGGAACACGCCCTGGCGCGCGGCGCGCATATCTATGCCGAAATCGTCGGCTACGGCGCAACCTCTGATGGCGCAGATATGGTCGCACCGTCAGGTGAAGGCGCAGTGCGCTGCATGAAGATGGCGATGCAGGGTCTGGATACCCCGATCGACTACCTCAACAGCCACGGCACCTCTACTCCGGTGGGTGATGTGAAAGAGCTGGGTGCGATTCGTGAAGTGTTTGGCGACAACACGCCATACATCTCCGCCACTAAAGCCATGACTGGCCACTCACTGGGTGCGGCGGGCGTGCAGGAAGCGATCTACACCCTGCTGATGCTGGAGCATAGCTTCATCGCACCAAGCATCAACGTGGAAGAGCTGGACGACGCGGCGAAAGGCATGAACATCGTGACTCAGCCGACAGAAAAAGCGCTGACCACTGTGATGTCAAACAGCTTCGGCTTCGGCGGGACTAACGCCACCCTGACGATGCGTAAGTATCAGGGTTAATGTAGTTTTATCCCACAAGGGCCGGTTAATCCGGCCCTTGTCGTTTTGACATTCTCCGCTCCGCTTGCCACAATCAATTCCCTCATCCCGTAATACGTAAGCGTTCACGTGAATCAACGCACCCGTTTCTGTTAATCACAGAAGACGTGCGTGTGTCTGGTTTTCGCCTGCATGGCACGTCTCAGAACAAGGAGTTACGTCCATTATGTCTACTGCTGCCGATGCGCAGACGCAATCTGTGTTTCCCTTAGCCTGCACCTCCTTTGCGGTGTTTTTGACCTATCTGACGGCGGGCCTCGCGCTGCCGGTGATCCCGTTGTATGTCCACCAGGAGCTGGGCATGAACAACGTCATGGTCGGTGTCGCAGTGGGGATTCAGTTCTTTGCCACTTTGTTGACGCGCAGCTTTGCCGGACGGCGGGCCGATCAGCACGGTGCTAAGCTCACCACCCAACATGGCATGATGGCGATAGCGCTGGTGGGCGTGGCCTATCTGGCGGCGGCGCTGTTGCCGCTGTCACCGTGGGGGAAGTTTGGTCTGCTGGCGCTTGGCCGTCTGTTGCTCGGTTTTGGTGAAAGCCTGTTACTGACCGGTAATCTTACCTGGGGGATGGGGCTGGTCGGTAGCCGACGATCCGGGCTGGTGATGTCGTGGAACGGCATGGCGATTTATGGATCGCTGGCCGCCGGTGCGCCGATCGGATTGCTGGTTCATCAATACGCCGGATTTGCCGCGCTGGGTGGCGTGGCGCTGTTGTTGCCGTTGCTGGCGCTGGCGCTGAACAGCTGGATTGCCCCGGTGCCGGTGGTGGGGGGGGAACGTCCTTCGCTGTTTAGCGTGGTGAAAACCATCTTTCAGCCAGGCCTGGCACTGGCGTTGCAGGGTACTGGCTTTGCGGTGATCGGCACCTTTACCTCGTTGTACTTTGCTGCGCAGCAGTGGGGCAATGCCGGACTGGCGCTCACCGCTTTCGGGTGTGCCTTTGTGTTGGTGCGCGTGTTCTTTGGCGGCCTGCCGGATCGGCACGGTGGGGTGCGGGTGGCGATGGTGTCACTGCTGGTCGAAGCCGTTGGCCTGACGTTGTTGGCGCTGGCCGGACAGGGTTGGGTGGCCCTGTTGGGAGCGGCATTAACCGGCAGTGGTTGTTCACTGATCTTCCCGGCGCTGGGGGTGGAGGTGATCAAACGCGTCTCACCACAGATCCGCGGCACCGCGTTGGGCGGTTTCTCCGCGTTTCAGGATATTGCTTACGGTGCCAGTGGTCCGTTGACTGGTTTGCTGGCGACCGCACTGGGCTACGGCTCAGTGTATGCGGCAGGCGCCTGCTGCGCGGTACTGGGCATCGTGGTCACCTGGCGTTTTGCCCGCAGCGCGACAGCAGCATAACCAACTTATCGCAGGCGCTGACGATTTCGCCAGGCGTCAGTGCGGCGAAACCCAGTATCCAGCCTGGCTGCCACGCCTGTCCCGCATACAGTGGCGACAGACGTGGCAGCAACAACCCATGCGCTTGCCCCTGAGCGGTGAGCGCCGCTTCTTCCCCCTGCAATAAATGCACTGTCAGTTGCAAACCGCCGGTCGCCGGGAACGCTGTCAGCCAGGGGGCACAGCGTGTGCTGAGTTGTTGTAGCAACACATCCCGACGGCTGTGGTACAGCTGGCGCATCAGGCGCAGGTGGCTGGCGAAATGTCCCTGCTGGATAAATTCGGCGGTGATCGCCTGTGGCAGTAACGCGCTGTGCCCATCCAGCACGCTGCGTGCACGGCCCAGCGCTTCCACCAGCGCGGGTGGCACTACCATCCATGCCAGACGCAGCGACGGGAACAAGGATTTGGAAAATGTCCCGAGACTGATCACCCGGCTATTCGCTTCCAGCCCTTGCAACGCGGGCTGAGGGCGTTCGTCATAGTGAAATTCGCTGTCGTAATCATCCTCAATCAGCCAGCTATCCTGTTGGTGCGCCCATGCCAGCCACTCAAGGCGGCGCGCGAGGCTCATTGGTGTTCCGGTTGGATAATGGTGTGACGGGGTGAGATAAACCAGCCTGGCGCTGCCGTCGAGGGGCAGCGCTCCGGCTGCATCCAGCGGCATCGCCCGACAACGTGCGCCAGCGGCGAGGAAGGCATTACGCGCGCCGGGATAACCCGGTTCCTCCAGCCAGACATCGTCACCACTATCCAGAAACATCAATGCCAGCAGCTGGAGCGCCTGCTGTGAACTGGTCAGGATCAACACCTGTTCGGCGCTACAGCGCATACCGCGCGATAATGCCAGATAATCGGCCAGGGCCTGACGCAGCGGCGCATAGCCGCAAGGGTCGCCATAACCCATCGCCTTGCTACCGAGTGAACGTTGCACGCTGGCGCTGATGCGCCGCCAGGTGGTATGCGGAAAGGCACGCAGTTCCGGAGAGCCAGCGGCAAAGGCGTGTGGGAAGGGCGGATCCTGACACCCCCCGGTCGCCAGTACCTGGTTGCCACGCGCAGAAAAATGCAGGCCACTGTGTTGCACGCCAGAGGGTACACGCTGCGGCATGGCAATGGCGACAAAGGTTCCTCTGCCGCAGTGGCGTTGCAGATAGCCTTCACTCTCCAACTGGGCATAGGCGGCCTCCACCGTCACCCTTGAGAGACTGAGGTCGCTGGCGAGCTGGCGGCTGGAAGGGACTTTCTGCCCATAACCCAGGTGGCCGCTGGCAATCGCCTGGCGTAGCGTAGCGCACAATCGTTCGCGCAGGCCGCCCTGGCTTTGATGACTGAACAAGGTCAGCAGGGGAGATGTTGTCATTGTGGTCTTATCATCATATGAAAAGTGGTATCAATATGCAGACCACTTTGCCTTACACTGACGGAAATTCAAAGCAGGAGAATACGATGTCATCTGTCTTAGCCTTTCCCCCAGCCAGCGCCTCCGCAAGCCTGGCATATCTGCAACACAAGTTGGCGTATTACACCGACGCCTGGGATTTAGCCGAGGATATGGCGAACGGCTGTGATGCGATCGTGGTGTTTGATGCCCGATCGGCAGAGGTGTATCAGGCCGGACATATTTGTGGTGCGATCTCATTTCCGCATCGCACCATTAGCGCCGACACCACCGCACAGTTGGATCGGGAAAAAGTCTACATCACCTATTGCGACGGTATCGGCTGCAATGGCTCGACCAAAGCGGCGCTGAAGCTGGCGGCATTGGGTTTTCAGGTGAAGGAGCTGATTGGCGGACTGGATTTCTGGAAACGTGATGGCCATCCACTGGCATGGGGCAGTGCGCCGGGCGAGTGGCCTGCCGCTGCGCCTGCCGCCTCTTGCGGTTGTTAAATCACAGGAAAATCCACAGCAGAAAAATAAACACCACCAGCGCCAGACTGAGGGTTAACGCCGGGCGCTGAGCAAACGGCGCAGGCAGTTGGCTCACCAACGGTGCCCAGATCGGTTGCGGACGCAGTTCGCTGTCTGCCAGCGGTTGTTCGAGGTTTTTTTCGGCGCGACGGCTGAACAACAGGTTGAGTAAATCCTGAGTTTGCGCTGGCGTCAGCACCATCTGCGGCGTAGCCTGGAAACGCTGCTGGCTGTAATCCTCCAGCAGGCGTTGCTCGCTAGTGGTTAACGGCTGTTTGAGTGAACTTTCCAGCATGTGCAGCGTGGGCGCGCTCTGTTGACTCAGCGTCTGACGCACCTGCAAATATTGCGTCAGCAGCGGGAAGTGGCGCAACGGAATCGGGTCGCCACTCTTCAGATTGACCAGCTTTAACACATCCTCCAGCACTTTCACCGGTGATTCACCGGTGCTGGCAGCGAGACGTGTCACTTGCTGATTCAGTGCCTGATGTTCGGCAGGCAGCAGGGTACGATCGCTGCTGCGCGTTTGTTGCGGCTGCGGGATGGCTATCTGACCGTTCTGTAACATGGTCAGCACCTGACGCAGCTGGTCCGGCGACAGCGCGCTCAATACCGTCTGATTAAACTGCTGGCGGATAAAGTCACTTACCGCCTGGCGGTTATTGCCCTGCGGCAGTTTTTCCAACAATTGCTGCAACAGCTGGCGCGTGGCATGGCTATCCTGCACCTGGGTCAGGCGGCTGTTGAGATGCTGCTCAGCAGCAGGAAAATGACGTGATTGCAGTTCCGCATCGTTCTTCACGCCAACTTCATGGCGTACTCCGGCCCACAGTTCCGGGGCTTTCAGGGTGCTGAGCGACATGATACGCACAATCAGGCGTTCCAGCGTGGTGCGCTGGGCCGGGCTTAATGGCTGCTCGCCAGCGGGTCCGCCGGGACGCCCAGCGGCGTTGGTGAGAGGGGAACGATCGCCCGCGGGCACACCGGGACCGCTAATAGGTTGCATGGCGGAATCCTTGAAAAACGAGTCAGATCCGGGTGCGCCGGAAAAACGAGGCCATATGATAGCAAATGCCCCCGGGAAATCCACGGGGGCAGCAGAGGGCAGGGAATTATTTTACCTCGACCAACCGTACGCGTTTACGTCGCCAGCGTTTCCAGATGGGGGGCACGATCAGCACCGCCACGGCCAGCACCAACAACACTTTGCAGATCAGGCTTTCCCACAGGATCGGCAGGTTGCCGTTGCTGATCGACAATGCGCGTCGCAGGTTTTGCTCCAGCATCTCGCCCAACACAAAGCCGAGGATCAGCGGAGACATCGGGAAATCCATTTTACGCAGGATATAACCGAAAATCCCCAGCCCCACCATCAGCAGCAGGTCAAAGGTGGTGCTGTGCACAGCATAGACGCCCACCGCAGAAATCGCCGCAATCGCCGGGACCAGAAACCACAGCGGAATCGTCAGCATACGCGCGAACAGATTGATCATCGGGATGTTCATAATCAGCAACATTACGTTGCCAATCAGCAGCGCGGCGATCAATCCCCAGACGATATCCGGCTGCTCGGTAAACATTGCCGGGCCGGGAGTGATGTTGTAGAGCGTCAGCGCACCGACCATCACCGCCGTGGTGCCGGAGCCGGGAATGCCCAGCGTCAGCATCGGGATAAACGAACCGCAGGCCGAGGCATTATTCGCCGCCTCCGGTGCTGCCACGCCGCGAATATCGCCTTTACCAAACTGATCGCTGCCGCTGATTTTCTTTTCGGTCATGTAAGCAATAGCGCTGGCAATGGTCGCTCCAGCACCGGGCAATACACCGACAAAGAAACCGATAAAGGAGGAGCGCAGGGTTGCTCCTGTCGCCATCGCCGCTTCTTGCATGTTGAACAGCATACGGCCGCTGGCACGTACCATCTTCTGACCGCTGCTGGTGGATTCCAGCATCAGCAGAATTTCGCTCACCGAGAACAAACCAATCACCACCACCACGAACTGAATACCGTCGGAGAGATGCACGCTATCGAAGGTGAAGCGATAGACGCCGGTGTTGGCATCGACACCCACCGTCGCCATCCCCAGCCCCATCAGCGCGGCGAGGAATGACTTCAGCGGGTTATGGCTCATCATGCTGCCGAGGCAGGCGATGGCGAACACCATCAACGCGAAATACTCCGACGGGCCAAAGGCCAGCGACCAGTTTGCCAGCAGCGGGGCGAACAGGATGATGCCGATGATAGCAATGGTGGAACCGATAAACGAACTGACGGCGGAAATCGACAACGCCACCCCCGCTTTGCCCTGCTGCGCCATCGGGTAGCCATCCAGTGCGGTCATGATCGCTCCGGCGTCCCCCGGCACATTCAGCAGAATTGACGAGATACGTCCGCCATATTCACAGCCGATATACACCGTTGCCAGCAAGATCAGCGCCGATTCGGCCGGTAAGTGTAGGGCAAACGCCAGCGGCATCAGAATCGCCACGCCGTTAATTGGCCCCAGCCCCGGCAGCAGTCCGACAATGGTGCCGATAAAGCAGCCGATCAGGGCGATCATCAGGTTTTCCGGCGTCATGGCGACGGCGAAACCCTGCATCAGAAAAGACCAGGTATCCATCATAATCTCCCGTTAACTGAACCAGCTGCCGACCGGCAGCGTGACATCCAGCAGATGATCGAAGGCGTAAAACAGCGTAATGCCCATCACGCCACCAGAAATCACCGCTGCCCACCAGCGGGCACCAAACAGCAGACCGATGCCGAAGGTCAACAGGGTGGTGCAGAGGGCAAATCCCATGCGTTCAAACAGCCAGCCATACAGCATCAACATCAGGCACAGGGTAATAAGTTTTCTCAGCGTGGTTGGCACGGGCCAATGTACGGCATCGGGTTTGCGTAACAGCATCAACACCGAACACAGGGCCATCAGTCCGAGCAACAGCATCGGGAAGGGGCGGGGCCCGACCGGTTCATAGCTGTATTCGCTTTGAATCTGCCAGGCGATAAACAGCCCGGCGACACAAAGCAACAGCCAGACGGTGGCAAAAATACGATCGCTCATGTTGCCCCCTTATTTCGCCAGACCGAACGATTTAGCCTGTTCACGGTAGGTGGCAACCTGTTTTTTTACATAAGCGTCTAATTCGCTGCCAAACATGTTGAACTCAAACAGGCCACGCATATCACGCTGCTGCTGGAACTCTTTGGTAGTCACCAGCTTTTTGAACGCATCCTCCCACCATTGATAATCGGCATCGCTCACTTTTGGTCCCAGGTAATAACCACGGATAATCGGCCATTCGACGTTGAAGCCCTGTTCTTTGGCGGTGGGAATTTGCGCCAGTTCGCCAGGCAGACGTTCGCCAGCCATCACTGCCAGCACACGCATTTTGCCACTCTGTAAATGGGGCACCATTTCGCTCATATCGCCAGATACCACCTGGATATGGTTGCCGAGCAATGCCGTGACGGGTTCACCACCGCCTTCAAAGGCGACATAACGCATTTTGCGTGGATCGATGCCAGCTTCACGCGCCAGCAGCGCGGTTTTCATCCAGTCCTGGCTCCCAATTGACGCACCAGCGCCCACTACCACTTTGGTGGGATCCTGTTTCATCGCTTCCATCAGTTCACCGAGGGTTTTCCATGGTGCATCGTTACGGACCGCCACCATGCCGTAATCGGTGCCAACCGCCGCCAGCCATTTCACGTCGTCTACGGAGTAACGGCCAAACTTGCCCTGTGACAGGTTGAGCAGAGACCCCCCGGAGTAGGCGACAACGGTGCCTGCTTCTGCCGGGCGCTGGGCAATGATGGCGTTGTAGGCCACGGCACCGACGCCGCCCGGCATATAAGTCACGCGCATCGGTGTCGTGATCTGCCCGGTTTCTTGCAGGGAAACCTGCAACAATTTGCAGGTCAGATCAAAACCGCCGCCCGGTTTAGCGGGGGCGATACATTCAGTACGTTCCGGTGCAGCGGCAAAAACAGAAGAAATTGACAAGACCAGCAGGCCTGCGGTGAGGCTGGTGCGAATAGTATTTTTCATTGGTCGCTCCATTGTAGGTTTCAGAGTGTGATACCCGCCGAAGAATCGCGGTTAATGAATTGTTAAGGCCTGAGTCTTTCATTTACCTTTCATTCATCGGGAAAAATGGCGGGGTGTGACATGCGTCTCTTACTGGTGGAAGACACGGTTGAGCTGGCGGGTTGGTTGCAAAAAGCGTTGACGCAAAAAGGATTTGCGGTGGATTGGGTTGCTGATGGCGTGGCGGCAGATCATGTTCTGCAAACCGAAGAGTATGCGTTGGTGGTGCTGGATGTGACTTTACCGCGCATGAATGGTCTGGAAGTGCTGGCGCGTTTACGTCGACGTGAGCAGAAAGTGCCGGTTTTGCTGCTGACTGCCCGTAGCGCGCTGGCGCAGCGGGTCCAGGGGTTGAATGCTGGTGCTGATGATTATCTCACCAAACCTTTTGAGCTGGATGAACTGGAGGCACGCTTGCGCGCTTTGCTGCGTCGCGGCCAGGGCCAGCTAACGCAATCACAGGTGATTGGTCAGTTGGAGCGGGATAATCAGGGCTGTTTCCTGCTGAATCGCAAACCGCTGCGTCTGACGCCGCGCGAAGCGAGTGTGCTGACCACCCTGATGCGCCGCCCCGGTCATCCGGTATCACGACAACATCTGTATGAACAGACCTTTACGCTGTGTGATGAAGCGAGTCAGGAGACGATTGAGTTATATGTCCATCGGGTACGCAAAAAACTGGCGGGCAGCGATGTGGCGATTGTCACGCTACGTGGATTAGGTTACAGCCTTGAGTGCCAGCAATGCGGCTGATCCACTCGTTACGCGGCGAGTTGTTGTTGTGGCTGGGTGTACCGCTGCTGCTGCTGTGGGGATTATCGGTCTACACCCATTATCAAAGTGCGTTACATGCCGCCAACCAGGCTTACGATCGTTCCTTGTTGGCCTCGGCACGCACCGTTGCGGAACGACTGGAAGTGCGGCAAAAGCGTATTCGCGTCGATGTTCCCTGGGTGGTGTTGGATAGCTTCGAACGTAATATGAATGACCAGTTGTTTTATCAGGTGATCTCGCCAGAAGGGGAGACACTGTCAGGGTACGATGATCTACCGCCGTTACCCGCGACGGCTCCGCGTTCGGAAGCCTTCCCAGCGTTGGTGCATTTCTATGATGCACGTTATCACCTGCAACCGATTCGCGTTGCGGCCCTGTGGCAGCCGGTTAATGAAGAGGGCGTGCAGGGCATGGCGCTGGTGCTGGTAGCGGAAACACTCAATTCACGCCATGCCTTTGCGGAAGGATTGTTGCGTACTGCATTGATCAGCCAAAGCATTCTGGTGCTGATGACCCTGTTGCTGGCCGGTTGGCTACTGCGCAAGGTGCTGCGACCGCTGCGGCGTTTGTCGCGGATTGTATTGCGTCGAGCGCCGGGTGAACTGACACCGCTGCCATCGCTATTGCCGTGGTCGGAACTGCAACCGTTGATTATCGCCTTCAACCGTCATCTGGAGCGCTTGCGTGGTTTGCTGGCGCGTCAGGAGCGCTTTAGCGCCGATGTTTCGCATCAGTTGCGCACTCCGCTGACCATTTTGAAAACTCAGTTGGGGGTGGCGTTGAACAGCGACGATCCCCGGCAGTGGCGGGAAAGTTTGCAGGGTATGAGCCACACGCTGGATGACACCGTGCAACTGACCGATCGTCTGTTGCAACTGGCGCAGGTAAAAGCACGCCACGGTGAAGAAAAAGTGATGACCCGTGTTGATCTTGCCGCCATTGTGCAGCAGGCATGCTTCAGCGGTTATGCAGCCGCACGGCATAAACAGATCGATCTGGGCTATGAAGGGGCCAGTTGCTATGAAGTGCAGGGGGATGCGTTGCTGCTGGCAGAGTTGTGCGCCAATCTGCTGGATAACGCCATCAAGTACACACCGGTGCACGGTACTGTGACGGCACGCATCAGCGCGGAGGGACTGGCGTTTGAGGACAGCGGACCGGGCATTGAGGATGCGCAACAGCAGCAAGCGTTGCAACCCTTTTCCCGGCTGGATCATGGTCAGCAACAACCGGGTGCGGGGATCGGCCTGGCGTTAGTGAAGGATATCTGCAGCTGGCACGGCGCGCATTTGCAGCTGGACCGTAGCCCGCAGTTAGGCGGACTACGGGTGAGCATCAGTTTCCGCTGATCGGCGGTGTCACGGCGCGGGCGCGACGCAGTGGCGTGCGCAGACGCTGTGCCAGAATCACGCCCAGCAACGTCATACCGCCGCCAATCCAGTGATACGCATGCAGCTGTTCATGCAGGAACAACACCGCGATGACGGCGGTAAATGCGGGCACGAAATTCATAAAGATGCTGGTGGTGCTAGCTCCCAGACGCTCTACGCCGAGGATCCACAGGAAGGGCGCGACAATCGATGCAAACAGCCCGGCAAACAGTACTAGCGGAATATTGTGTGCGTTGAGTGATACATCCGGTGTGCGCAGAAAACCGGGCAGCAACAGCAGCACGCCAAAGAAAATTTGGACGTACAGGCTTTGCCAGGCGGGTAGTGGGATCGCCCAGCGTTTAGTGAGAACACCGTACAGCGCATATGAGGTTGACGCAGCCAGCATCATCAACTCACCGTTGCCGAGCCGCTGATCCAGCAACTGGGCCGGGTTACCGGCGCTCACCAGCCATACCAGACCGGCAAACGACAACAAGCCACCAAACAAAATGCCCCGCGTCGGTGCCAGGCGTAATACCACCAGGCTAAGCAGAATGGTTAGCAGCGGAATGGTCGCCCCGAGGATCCCCATCATCACCGCCGACACGCTGTGCGCCGCGTAATAGGCGAGGCTTTGATACAACACCATGCCAAGCAGGCCGAGGATCAACAAACGCCCACTACTGGCAACAATCTGGCGACGATGACGCCAGACGCCCGGCAACGCAAACGGCGTCAACACTGCCAGCGCCAGAATCCAGCGATAGAACGCGATTGCCGCAGGATCGATGCTACCGGCGGAGAGTTTGCTGACGATGGTGTTGATCGACCAGATCAACACCGCTACCAGCGGAAACAGAAAGTTCATCGTACGGCTCCTGAAAGTAAACGCGAACAGTTTACGTTTGACCGGTTTAGAACAGATAATTAAAATCGGACAAAAATCATTGATGACCGGACAGAATGAATTTACAGGTCGAGTATCAGCCGCCTGTCGATGCGTCGCAGTTGCGTTACTTTATGCGCTTCGAACAGGCAAATGCCAAAACCGAATATCTGCCGCACGCCCATACCTGGGGACAGGTGATTTTCGTCAAAAGCCATGTGCTGGAGATGGAGGTGGAAGGGCAGCGCCTGCTGACTCCGGCGGATATGCCGATCTGGATCCCACCAGGGCATCGTCATAGCAGCTATAACCATCGTCAGTCGCTGTTTCGTACCTTCAATCTGGCGAAGGACTTGTGCGACGGCTTGCCGCAACAAGCCTGCCTGCTGAATGTTGATGCCATCGTTCATGCCATTATGGACGAGTTTGCCCGGCGTGGCCTGGAGCAGCCCCACACGGCAGCCGACAGGCGTCTGTGTGAGGTGCTGAGGGACCGGTTATCCCTTGCGCCAGTGCATAACAGTTATCTGCCTGGCTCGAATGACAAACTGCTCGCCCCGATCCTCCATGCCTTGCAGGCCCACCCTGGCGATAACACCACGCTGGCACAATGGGCAAAGCGCGTGTTTACCACCGAGCGTACGCTGGCGCGACGCTGCCAGCAGCAACTGAATATGTCGTTTAGCGAGTGGCGGCAGCGCCTGCGTTTTTTACGTGCCATCACCTTGCTGGAGCAAGGCATCAGCGTGCAGGCTATCGCCCATGAGCTGGGCTACAGCTCAGCCTCGGCGCTGATTGTGATGTTTCAGCATCAGGCCGGTACCACACCGGATCGCTATCGCAGCCGGTTAGGTTAATCAAAGGCTTTGTGCCAGAATATGGCCCTTGCGAATTTACAGGACAGCCGTGGTGAAAATTCTCGTCGATGAAAACATGCCGTACGCCCGTGAACTCTTTAGCCGCACCGGCGAGGTGCTGGCGGTACCGGGACGTCCGTTACCGGAAGCTGAACTCACCGATGCCAGCGGGTTAATGGTGCGCTCGGTGACCAAAGTCAACGCTGCGTTGCTGGCGGGTACGCCGGTGAAATTTGTTGGCACCGCCACGGCGGGCACTGACCATATCGATGAGGCCTCGCTGGCGGCAGCAGGAATCGCGTTCTCGGCCGCACCGGGCTGCAACGCCATTGCGGTAGTAGAATATGTCTTCTCCTCGTTGTTGCTGCTGGCAGAACGTGATGGTTTTGAGTTGCGCGATCGTACCGTGGGGATTGTCGGTGTCGGTAATGTCGGCGGGCGTCTGCAAAAACGTTTGCAGGCCTGGGGGGTGAAAACCCTGTTGTGCGACCCACCGCGTGCCGATCGTGGCGATGAGGAAGATTTCCGAACGCTGGATGAGGTAGTGGCGCAGGCGGATATTCTGACCTTCCACACCCCGCTGTTTAAAGACGGACCCTATAAAAGCTGGCATCTGGCTGATACAGCGTTGTTGATGGCGCTGCAACCCAACACCATCCTGATCAATGCCTGCCGTGGCCCGGTGGTGGATAACGCCGCACTGCTCGAAGTGCTGAAAATTCGCCAGGATCTCAGCGTAGTACTGGACGTGTGGGAACCGGAACCGGAGCTGTCGCTGGAACTGCTGGACAGGGTGGATATCGCCACCGCCCATATCGCTGGTTATACCCTCGAAGGAAAGGCGCGCGGCACCACGCAGGTGTTCGAAGCCTGGTGTGCGTTTCTCGGTCAGCCGCAGCAGGTGCCGCTGGAAAGCCTGCTGCCTGCGCCAGAATTTGGCAGCGTTAACTTACACGGCAAGCTTGATCAGCCGACGCTGAAACGTCTGGTGCACCTGGTGTATGATGTGCGCCGTGATGATGCGCCGCTACGCAAAGTGGCCGCGCTGCCGGGAGAGTTTGATCGCCTGCGTAAGCAATATGAAGAACGCCGTGAATGGTCGTCGTTGCAGGTGATCTGTGATGATGCAGACACGGCGGCGATGTTGAATCAACTCGGTTTCCGCGCCAGCCTGCATCACAGTTAAACTGGCCCTGGCGGGATAAATCTTAATTCTTGGGCGGTGAATGTCACCGCCTTCTGTTTTTATGTCATTGTCTGGAGTAAACCAACATGTCTGACGGCTGGAATATTGCGCTACTGGGCGCGACAGGCGCAGTAGGGAACGCTGTACTGGAACTGCTGGCGGAACGCCAGTTCCCGGTTGGTGAGATATATCTGCTGGCGAGCGAAAATAGCGCAGGTGAAACTAAGCGCTTTGAAGGCCGCTCGCTGAGGGTGCAGGATGCAGCGGAATTTGACTGGGCGCAGGTGCAGTTGGCGTTTTTTGCCGCCGGGCGTACGGCGTCAGCGCGTTACGCCGAAGAAGCGGCCAGCCAGGGTTGCCTGGTGATCGACAGCAGCGATCTGTTCGCGCTGGAACCGGATGTGCCGCTGGTGGTGCCGGATGTCAATCCGCAGGTGCTGGCGGATTATCGCAACCGCAACATCATCAGCGTGGCGGATAGCCTGGTCAGCCAGTTGCTGAGTGCCATCAAACCGCTGGTGGATGCCGCCGGTCTGGGCCGTTTGCAGGTGACCAACCTGATTTCGGTCTCCAGCGACGGTAAGAGCGCGGTGGATGCGCTGGCGGGTGAGAGTGCGCGTTTGCTGAATGGTGTACCGGCGGATGAACATTATTATGGCCGTCAGCTGGCATTTAACCTGCTGCCACAGCAAGTGGACAGCAATGGCAGCGTCGAGAGCGAACGTCGTCTGGTTGATCAGGTGCGCAAAGTGTTACAGGACGAAGGCTTACCGATTGCGGTGAGCAGCGTGCAGGCACCGGTATTCTATGGCACTGCGCAGATCGTTCATCTGGAAAATCTGCGTCCGCTGTCGGCGGAAGAAGCGCGTGATGAACTGGCGCGTGCCGAGGATATCCGCCTGAGCGACGAAGGGGATTACCCGACTCCGGTGCAGGATGCCACCGGCAGTGGTGAGCTGAGCATTGGCGGTGTGCGCAACGATTACGGTATCCCTGAGCTGCTGCAATTCTGGTCAGTGGCTGACAACATTCGCTTCGGCGGCGCGCTGATGGCGGTGAAAACCGCTGAGAAGCTGGTGCAGGAGTATTTGTATTAATGTTGTCTGAAGGAAACACGCATAAGCTGGCGCTGGGTATTGAGTACGATGGCAGCCGTTATTATGGCTGGCAGCGGCAGCAGGAAGTACGCAGCGTGCAGGAAAAGCTGGAAAAAGCGCTGACGAAAGTGGCTAACCATCCGGTCAGCGTGTTCTGCGCCGGACGTACCGACGCCGGGGTACACGGCACCGGACAGGTGGTGCACTTCGAAACCACCTCGCAGCGCGCAGATGGAGCCTGGACGCTGGGCGTCAATGCCAACCTGCCGCCGGATATCGCCGTGCGCTGGGTTAAAGCGGTGCCGGATGCGTTCCATGCACGCTTTAGCGCGACGGCGCGGCGTTACCGCTACGTGATTTATAATCAGCGGCTGCGTCCGGCGATTCTTGGCAGTGGCGTAACACATTTTTACCATCCACTGGATGCGGAAAAGATGCAGCGCGCCGGACAATGCCTGTTGGGCGAAAATGATTTCACCTCATTTCGCGCCGTGCAGTGCCAGTCGCGGACGCCGTGGCGCAATGTGATGCATCTTAACGTCACGCGTCAGGGACCGTACGTGATTGTGGATATCAAGGCGAATGCGTTTGTGCACCATATGGTGCGCAACATCGTTGGCAGCCTGATGGAGATTGGTTGCGGCAATCAGCCGGAAACCTGGATGGCAACGTTGCTGGCAGCGAAAGATCGCACCCTTGCCGCAGCGACCGCCAGAGCTGAAGGGTTGTATTTGGTGGCGGTGGATTATCCAGCCCACTTTGCGTTACCTCAGCCTGCGCTGGGACCGTTGTTCCTCGCGGATTAATTGTTACTCGAAGGATGTAAGGAGCTTGGCTTTATGGAGTTCATCCATTTTATTGTCGATTTTATTCTGCATATTGATGTGCATTTGGCCGAGCTGGTGGCGCAGTACGGCATCTGGATTTACGCCATTCTGTTCCTGATTCTGTTCTGTGAAACCGGGCTGGTGGTGACGCCGTTCCTGCCGGGAGACTCCCTGCTGTTTGTCGCCGGGGCGCTGGCGGCACTGCCGGGCAACGATCTCAACGTGCATCTGATGGTGACTCTGCTGGTCATTGCCGCCATTCTCGGTGACGCCGTTAACTACACCATTGGCCGCCTGTTTGGTGAGAAGCTGTTCAGTAACCCCAATTCGAAAATTTTCCGTCGTAGCTATCTGGATAAGACCCATGCGTTCTACGATCGTCACGGCGGCAAAACCATAATACTTGCACGCTTTGTACCAATCGTGCGAACCTTTGCCCCCTTTGTGGCAGGGATGGGGCACATGTCCTATCGTCACTTCGCGCTCTTTAACGTGACGGGTGCGCTGCTGTGGGTGTTGCTGTTCTCGTACGCTGGCTACCTGTTTGGTGATTTGCCAGTGGTACAGGAGAACCTGAAACTGTTGATTGTCGCTATCATTGTGGTGTCGATTCTGCCGGGCGTGATTGAAGTCTGGCGTCATCGTCGTCAGGCGCGTCAGCAAAAACCTCAGTAAGCCCGTAACCAGATTTTTATCCACAGCGAGAAGCGGTTGTGGTTTAATGAGCGACATTTACGGCCTGCTGAAGGTGATTTCAGCAGCAATGAGAAGACTGGACCAGGTCGGTTTTAAACAGAAAGGTCATCAATGAGCTGGATTGAACGCATACTTAACAAAAGCAATATTACGCCAACGCGCCGTGCCAGCATCCCGGAAGGGGTCTGGACCAAGTGCGACAGCTGTGGACAGGTGCTGTATCGCGCCGAGCTGGAGCGTAATCTTGAGGTCTGCCCGAAGTGCGACCATCACATGCGCATGCACGCCCGTGAGCGCCTGCATAGCATGCTGGATGAAGGGACGCTGGTAGAATTAGGTAGCGAGCTGGAACCGAAGGATCTGTTGAAGTTCCGTGACTCGAAGAAGTACAAAGATCGTCTGGCGGCGGCTCAGAAAGAGACCGACGAGAAAGATGCTCTGATCGTAATGAAAGGCCAGCTGCATGGCATGCCAATCGTGGCTGCCGCGTTTGAGTTCTCCTTTATGGGTGGCTCAATGGGTTCTGTGGTGGGTGCGCGTTTCGTGCGAGCGGTTGAGCAGGCGTTGGAAGACAACTGCCCGCTGATCTGCTTCTCCGCCAGTGGCGGTGCGCGTATGCAGGAAGCGCTGATGTCGCTGATGCAGATGGCGAAAACCAGCGCCGCGCTGGCGAAAATGCAGGAACGCGGTCTGCCGTATATCTCGGTACTGACTGACCCGACCATGGGTGGCGTTTCTGCCAGCTTTGCGATGCTGGGCGATCTCAACGTGGCGGAACCGAAAGCGTTGATCGGCTTTGCCGGTCCACGTGTCATCGAACAAACCGTACGTGAAAAACTGCCGCCGGGCTTCCAGCGCAGTGAGTTCCTGATCGAAAAAGGCGCGATCGATATGATCATCCGTCGTCCGGAGATGCGCTTTAAGCTGGCCAGCCTGCTGGCGAAAATGATGAACCTGCCAGCGCCGCTGCAGGATGGTGATCAGCCGATTGCGGCTGAGCCGGAGAGCAACGAGGCCTGACAGGCAACGGAAAGGCGCAGCAATGCGCCTTTTCACCAATGCACCGTATAAAGTTAGTTAACGGGACACATGGACACTCTTCACCTTCCTCAAGCCACGTCGCCTTTGGTCACGTGGCTTCATTATCTTGAACACCTGCATTCTCAGCCCATCGAACTGGGGCTGGATCGTATTCAGCGCGTCGCCGCACGCCTTGACCTGCTCAAACCTGCGCCATTTGTCTTCACCGTTGCCGGTACTAACGGCAAAGGCACCACCTGCCGCACGTTGGAAACCCTGTTGATGGCGGCCGGATATCGTGTCGGCGTCTACAGCTCGCCGCATCTGGTGCGTTATACCGAACGGGTACGTGTTCAGGGCGCTGAGCTGGATGAAGCGCTGCATAGCGCCAGCTTCGCTGACATTGAAGCCGGACGGGGTGATATCTCCCTGACCTACTTCGAGTTCGGCACCCTATCGGCGTTGAACCTATTCCGTGCTGCGCAGCTTGATGTGGTGATCCTCGAAGTCGGCCTTGGCGGACGTCTGGATGCAACCAATATCGTCGATGCGGACGTGGCTGTTATCACCAGCATCGCGCTGGATCATACCGACTGGCTGGGGCCGGATCGCGAAAGCATTGGCCGCGAGAAAGCCGGCGTGTTTCGTGGCGGCAAACCGGCAGTGGTGGGTGAACCCGAGATGCCGCATACCATTGCTGACGTTGCGACGGAGAAGGGCGCGCTGTTGTTGCAGCGTAATCGTGACTGGCAATGGCAGCAGCAGGGCGACAGCTGGACGTTGCAGGATGCGCAGGGCGAATTACGTGATCTGCCATTGCCACAGGTGCCACTCCCCAATGCCGCCACCGCGCTTATCGCGCTGCGTGCCTCGGGGTTGGCGGTAAGCGAAGAGATTATCCGTCAGCATCTGCCGCTGGCGATTTTGCCGGGCCGTTTCCAGACGGTAAGCACTGCGCCGCGCGTGATCCTTGATGTGGCGCATAATCCCCATGCCGCTTATTATCTGGCTTCACGTCTGGCTGAATTGCCGAGTACGGGTAAGGTACACGCGGTGGTCGGCATGCTGCATGATAAGGACATCGCCGGGACGCTGGCGGCGCTGGCACCACAGGTGGATAGCTGGTACTGCGCACCACTGGATGGTCCACGCGGTGCAACAGCGGAACAACTGATTGCCCACCTGGCGAGTGGTGAGGCATTTACTACCGTAGACTCAGCATGGCAGGCCGCGCGTCAGCAGGCCAGACCCGAGGATGTGATTCTGGTGTGTGGATCTTTCCACACCGTGGCACAGGTAATGGAATCGATGGCAGCGGAGAACGGCAGTGGCAAGTAAGTTTCAGAACCGTTTAGTGGGCACGGTAATCCTGGTGGCGGTTGGCGTCATCGTGTTACCCGGTCTGCTGGATGGCAAGAAAAAGCACTATAAAGAGGAGTTCGCTGCGATACCGCTGGTGCCGAAACCGGATGACCAGCAGGACAGCGAAATGGTGCCGCCGGTAACGCAGTCGCTGCCTGCACAGCCACCGGAAGGCGCGGGGGCAGCGCAGAGTGAAGCTCATGGCAAAACCATCACCACGCCAGCCGAGAATAGCAGCCCGCAACCCGTGGAGAACAGCGAACCCACGGTGGTGACGCCGCCGCCGGTGCATCAGACTGTGAAACCGAAACCGGTTGAGCAACCGAAGCCCAAACCTGTCGAGCAGCCGAAACCCAAACCGGTAGAGCCGAAGCCGGTCGAACAACCGAAGTCGGTTGAAACCGCTAAACCGGTTGAAACGCCGAAGCAGAGCGAAGCGGAGGTTCCAACCGGCCAGGCTTATGTGGTACAGCTCGGTGCGTTGAAAAACGCCGCCAAAGTGAATGAGATCGTCGCGCAGCTACGCCTGTCGGGATATCGCGCCTTTACCGTGCCCTCCACGCCGGTTCAGGGGCAGATCACCCGTATTTATGTCGGGCCGGATGCCTCAAAAGCGAAGATGCAGGCCGCACTGGGTGAGCTGAAAAACCTCTCCGGACTGGGCGGTGTGGTGAAACCTTACAGCACGCGCTAAACCGTTGATAAGCCGCGCCGATAGCTGAAAAAGGCGCGGCACAGCACGGAGTGTTCACTGCGGTGATGGGTAAAAATTTATTATATTTCAGTGGATTATAATGCTGAAGTGGCTCAGGGCGAGGAAAGTTTTTTTCATCGCCCTTTTTATGGATGCAGAACCGGAAAACCCTACGCAAACGTTTTCTTTTTCTGTTAGAATGCGCCCCGAACTGGATGCAGGGGTGCAATCGCGCTGGCGCTGGAAGAGTTCATGATCTGGATTGATTACGTCATTATTGCGGTAGTTGGTTTTTCGGCCCTGGTCAGCCTGGTTCGCGGGTTTGTCCGGGAAGCCTTATCTCTCGTTACCTGGGGATGTGCGTTTTTTGTCGCCAGTCACTACTACGCCTACCTTGCAGTCTGGTTTACAGGTTTTGACGACGAACTGGTTCGCAACGGTATCGCTATCGCGGTGCTTTTCGTTGCCACCCTGATTGTGGGTGCCATCGTGAACTATGTGATCGGCACGCTGGTTGAAAAGACCGGCCTGTCGGGAACCGACAGGGTGTTGGGGGTCTGTTTCGGGGCGTTGCGTGGCGTGCTGATTGTTGCCGCTATTCTCTTCTTCCTTGATACATTCACCGGCTTCTCAAAAAGCCCGGACTGGCAGCAGTCCCAACTTATTCCCCAGTTCAGTTATATCATCAGGTGGTTTTTCGACTATCTGAAAAGCACGTCCAGTTTTTTACCCCGGTGACGCCATCGGGAGTGCGGCTAATGAGGAAATGACAACATGTGCGGTATTGTTGGTATCACCGGTTTTATGCCAGTAAACCAGTCGATCTATGACGCGTTAACGGTGCTGCAGCACCGCGGGCAGGATGCCGCCGGCATTTGTACCATCGATGCGCTGAACTGCTTTCGTTTGCGCAAAGCCAACGGGCTGGTGAGCGATGTCTTCGAAGCACGCCACATGCAGCGTTTGCAAGGCAACATCGGGATTGGTCACGTACGCTACCCGACAGCAGGCAGTTCCAGCGCCTCTGAAGCGCAACCTTTCTATGTGAACTCCCCGTACGGCATTACGCTGGCGCACAACGGTAACCTGACCAACGCACATGAACTGCGTAAACAGCTGTTCGAAGTGGGTCGCCGTCACGTCAACACCACCTCAGATTCCGAAATCCTGCTGAACATCTTTGCGCAGGAGCTGGACCGTTTTCAGCACTACCCGCTGGAAGCTGACAACATTTTTGCCGCGGTGGCTGCGGTGCACCAGCAGGTGCGCGGAGCTTACGCGGTCGTTTCGATGATTATCGGTCACGGTATGGTGGCTTTCCGCGACCCGAACGGTATCCGTCCGCTGGTGCTGGGCAAACGTGTCATTGCTGATGGCCGTACCGAGTACATGGTGGCCTCGGAAAGCGTGGCGCTGGATACGCTGGGCTTTGAGTTTATTCGTGACGTCGCACCGGGTGAAGCGGTGTACATCACCGAGCAGGGCCAGCTGTCTACCCGTCAGTGTGCCGAAAACCCGAAAAGCAATCCGTGCCTGTTCGAGTACGTCTACTTTGCGCGCCCGGATTCCTTCCTGGACAAAATTTCGGTCTACAGCGCGCGCGTGCGTATGGGTACCAAGCTGGGAGCGAAAATTGCTCGTGAGTGGGAAGATCTCGACATCGACGTGGTGATTCCAATCCCGGAAACCTCCACCGATGTGGCGCTGGAAATCGCGCGTATTCTCGACAAACCGTATCGTCAGGGTTTTGTGAAAAACCGCTATGTGGGCCGTACCTTTATCATGCCGGGCCAGCATCTGCGCCGCAGCGCGGTACGTCGTAAGCTGAATGCTAACCGTGCTGAGTTCCGTGACAAGAACGTGTTGCTGGTGGACGACTCCATCGTACGTGGCACCACTTCTGAGCAGATTATTGAGATGGCGCGTGAAGCGGGTGCGAAGCGCGTTTATCTGGCCTCTGCGGCACCGGAAATTCGTTTTCCGAACGTCTACGGTATCGATATGCCAAGCGCTACCGAGCTGATTGCCCATGGTCGTGAAGTGGAAGAGATTCGCCAGTTAATCAAAGCTGACGCGCTGATTTTCCAGGACCTGGACGATTTGATCGAAGCGGTACGCGAAGAGAACCCGGATATCGCACAGTTCGAGTGTTCGGTGTTTAACGGTATCTACGTCACCAAAGACGTTGACCAGCGTTATCTCGACTATCTCCAGTCACTGCGCAATGATGATGCGAAAGCTGTCGCGCGTCAGACTGAAGTGGAAGGTTTGGAACTGCATAACGAAGGTTAAGTTGGTTTTGCCCGCTTTTAATCAATACTTAAAAGCGGGCATCTTCTGCAAATAATTTGACTGCTAATCTTTCTCGCCCGTTTTTTCGCTATTTTATCGCTTTTCTTCTGTATTATTTATTCTTAGCTATGTAGGTAAAAAACTGAAAATACCCGGTGTTATACTGAGTGCTTTCTGATTGCCCCAAGATTTTTTTGTCTCTATTTTTCCTGTTAATTTAATTATAAAACCCACCATTGTTTGAATGTCTATATTTAATTTCATTCACAATTCGGCAAAGTATGCTTTTTACTATCAGGTTTTATTCATGTTTTTATGATCTGATAATCAATCATATCAATGCGATAGGCAGTTGGTGGCTAATGTCTGAGGTTTTATCTTACAGGTATAGTATGAGTGAGGAAAATAATCCGCTTATGACGATTATTCTCATCCTTAATAATTACGTGTAATCTCATTACCGATTTTTTCTCACTGCATTGAAAATTCCCAGCGGTAAAGTTCGAAGTAAAAAAGCGATTTTTATTTCGGGCGATATTTTTAAGCGGTTTTCAATCACTGGGTAAATCTGAATGCAATTTAAAAAATTTAAGCTCTCGGCTATTTATACTGCAATTTTTATGCAGCTATCTGTTTCCACGCTGGGTATGCCGGTTGTGGCCCACGCCAGTGCGCAGCAGGACATGAAGGTTCAGTCCACGGTACTTAAAGCGGGTGAGAGTGTCGCCGATCTTGCGAAGCGTAATAAGGTGTCGGTCGATCACTTATGGGAAATCAACTCGTTTGCTTTCAGCGATAAAGCGACGTTCCTTGCAGCTTCCGCCGGTGAAGCCATCTGGGTTCCTGCCAGCAAAACAGCCGCGTTGCCAGTGGATAAAGCAACACATGAGGATAAAAAAGCCAGCAAGTCGGCACAGCAGGCTGATGCCAAAGTTAACGACAAAACCACCGATGCACGTCAGTTTGGTCAGAACCAACTGAACTCGATGGCCGGTCAGCAGGCCGAATCCTGGCTGAACGGTTTCGGCGGTTCATCACGTGTTTCCATCTCCTCCGACAACAACTTCTCTAACTACAACTATGCCGGTGATGTGCTGGTGCCGTTGTGGGACAGCCGTGATTTTATGATCTTCAGCCAGTTGGGCGCGCGTCATGCTGACGACCGCACTACCGGTAATATCGGTCTCGGTTCACGTTATTTTACTGATGGCATGATGCTGGGTAGCAACCTGTTTTTTGATAATGATTTCAGTGGCAACAACCGCCGTCTGGGCCTTGGTGCCGAAATCTGGACCGAAGCACTGCGTCTGGCTGCTAACGGCTATTACGGACTGAACGGCTGGCATCAGTCTAAATTGCTGGCGGATCATGACGAACGTCCGGCCAATGGCTGGGATATCGAACTGGCGAGCTGGCTGCCGATGTATCCGCAGCTCGGCGGTAAGGTTAAATACGAACAATTCTATGGCGACAACGTGGCGTTGATGAGCCGTAGCAACCTGCAAAAGAACCCGTCAGCCGTGACGATGGGTGTGAACTGGACACCGGTTCCGCTTGTTACCGTTGACGCGGGTCATCGCAAAAGCATGCAGAGCGGCGGAGACACTACCGTTGGCCTGAACCTGAACTGGAACTTTGGCCGTAACCTGGATTGGCACCTGTCGCCAGAAGCGGTGGCCGATCAGCGCAGCCTGGCCGGTTCACGCTATGAGCTGGTGTCACGTAATAACCAGATTGTGATGGATTACCGTGAGCAGACCGTGATTACCTTCTCACTGGCGAGCGCGATTAAAGGCGTGGAAGGCACCTCTCAACCGCTGAGTGTCAGCGTTTGGGCGAAACATGGTCTGGGCAAAATTGTCTGGGACGATGCGGCACTGGTGGCGGCGGGCGGTAAAGTTACCGGTACTGGCACTAACTCAGTACTGGTTCTGCCAGCGTATAAAGAAGGGGCGAACAACACCTATACCCTCGGTGCGGTAGCTTATGACACCAAAGGCAAGGCGTCTCCACGTGCTCAGGTGCAGATTACGGTAGAGAAAGCGGAACAGACTATTCCTGAAGAGCCGCAGCAGCCGGAAGAACCGGGTACACCGGAGCAGCCGCAACAGCCAGGGCAGCCGGATGCCGGACAGACCACTGTCACCCTGACCAGCGGTGAACTGGTGGCTGATGGCAGCGGCAAAACTGAGGTGGTTGTTGAGCTGAAAGATAAAGATGGCAAGCCGGTAAGCAATGAAGCAGGCAGCCTGCGTCTGGATGCAAAAATGCAAAATCTGCTGAGAAGCGCTGAGGCGGGTGTGACGGTCGGTCAGTTTAAAGAAGATGGTCAGCAACCGGGTCGCTATACAGTGGATGTGACGTCAGGAACCCAGGCTGGTGTGGTGACGTTGACGCTATATCATGGCAGCACTCAGATGGGACAGCTGACTCTGACGCTGACAGCGAAGGAAACGGAAGCCGTAGTGGTTGATAAGATTCGGTTTGTTACCACTGAAAATCAATTTATTGCCGGGAATAGCTTTACCCAAACTATAATCGCCACTGACAAGCAGGGAAATCCGGTTAAAGGTGCGGCACTTGAGCTTAACGATCGTGAGGGTAACGTCATCACGCCGGAAAATAACGGCGTAACAGATGCAGAAGGTAAACTCTCTTTTACTCTGATGAAAGAAAAAGCAGCAAATTATAACGTTGCCATTCGCCTTGCGGGTGCTGAAACCTATTTGATTGACAAACCTTATTATGTGAAAGCTGATATGTCTTCGGCTCGTGTGATAGAGGGGCGTACTACTGTAGGCACACTCAGAAACAACGGCTTTGAAGCGGAAATGGTGACACCAGCAACCTTTGCCATCGCTTTGCAGGATCGCTTCAAGAACCCAATTATTGGCGAAATCGTCTCTGTTATTGCGGAAGCAAGAGCTGGATTGCCACCAGCTACCCTTAAGTTGGACAATAGCGGTAAGACCAATACCAATGGTGAATCCACAGGTGAGGGCGTCTTGACTGACCGTCTTGATTCGGCAAATGGTTATTATGACTTGTATGTTATGGTAGACGGTAAGCGTATTGATGGTCCTGCGACCATTATGGAATTTAGAAAGGTCAATTAAGTAGAGTACGGCTCGGTCATTAATAACCTTTAAGGCAACCGCATCGATGGTTGCCTTTTTCGTTTTGTCGAAAATAGTTCAGCTTCCAGCTCTTTCCTTACCCATGTCCCCCAGTAACGTTACCTGACCAGCAAGTTTTATGCTTATCAACTAAGGAAAATATGTTGTCTTGCATATTTTCGCTGACTCGTAGCGGTGCGACGGATTGCTGCTCTCGCCTAACGCATACACAATCCAGACTAGCAGATGATAAAAACATGATGATGACCCACTTTCCTACTGGAATCTTGTCAAAACGTAATTCTGGCACCTTTTCATACTTATCAGATTTGAAATTTCACACCGGTAATTCAATGCGGGGTAATTATTGTGATAAATCATTCCTTTCGCAATTTCCACCTATGACTACGCGCTTAATTTTTCAGATGTCATGGAAGTTGAACTAAGAAATCAGGAAGCTAAATTCAGGATAAACTCATCATAAATATCTGTGAAAAATCTCATTACCGTTTTTTGCGAACTGAACAGAGAATGCCCGGCGAAAAAGCATAGGAGGAAAAATTAATACCCTGTGCTGAATGATTACATGCGTCTTCACTTTGCTGGGTTATTTTTAACATGAGATTTAAGAAGTTTAAGCTTTCCGCTATTTATACCGCGATTTTTATGCAACTGGCTGCGTCAACGGTGGGTGTCACCGGTGTTGCGCATGCGAGAAGCACGCAATATCAAGATATGGCGGTTGAGGCTACGGTACTCAAACCGGGTGAGAGCGTGGCGGATATCGCGCGCAACAATAACCTGATGATTGACCATTTATGGGAAATAAACTCCTTTGAATGGAGTGATAAAGCGGCTTTCGTGGCGGCAGGTGCCGGGCAAACCATCTGGATTCCGACTGTACCGGCGGTAAAAGAAACCACCTTGCCGCTGGCACATGCCACGGTGCAGGCACCGAAAGCCGGTAAGGCGGATGCCAAAGCCAACGACAAAACCACCGATGCACGTCGGTTTGGGCAAGATCAGTTGACATCGCTGGCAAGCCAGCAGGCAGAAGCCTGGCTCAATGGTTTTGGCGGATCTTCTCGTGTTGCCATCAACTCGGCGAAAAATTTTGCGAAATACAACTATGCCGGTGATGTGCTGCTGCCGCTGTGGAACAGCCGTGAAGATTTTATGATCTTCAGCCAGTTAGGGGTTCGTCACGCAGATGACCGCACCACCGGCAACGTCGGCCTCGGTGCGCGTTATTTTGCTGATGGCTGGATGCTGGGTAATAACATCTTTTATGACAATGATTTCAGTGGCAACAACCGCCGTATCGGTATCGGTGCGGAAGTCGGGACTGATGCCATACGCCTGAACGCCAACGGCTATTTCAAACTGAATGGCTGGCATGATTCGCGCTTTATCGCCGACCATGACGAACGTCCGGCGAATGGCTGGGATATTGAACTGTCCAGCTGGCTGCCGATGTATCCACAGCTTGGTGGCAAGGTGAAATATGAACAATATTATGGTGATAACGTTGCGTTAATCAGCCGTGATCGCTTACAGCACAACCCATCCGTTGCCACCGTCGGGGTGAACTGGACCCCAGTTCCGCTGGTCTCGATCGATGCAGGCCATCGCATGAGTATGCAGCGTGGTGAGGACACTACGGTTGGACTTAACCTGAACTGGAACTTTGGTCGCTCGCTTGACTGGCATCTGTCACCAGACGCCGTGGCAGCACAGCGTAGCCTGGCCGGTTCGCGCTATGATCTGGTATCGCGCAATAACCAGATCGTGATGGATTATCGCGAGCAGACGGTGATCACCTTCTCGCTGGCGAGTGCGATTCAGGGCGTGGAAGGCACGTCACATTCGCTCGGCGTGAGCGTGTGGGCGAAGCACGGCCTGGACAAAATTGTCTGGGATGATGCTGCACTGGTGGCCGCGGGCGGCAAAATTACCGGGACAGGGACTAACGCGGTACTGGTATTGCCAGCGTATAAGGACGGGGCAGATAACCACTACACCCTGAGCGCTGTGGCTTATGACAGCAAAGGTAAAGCCTCACCGCGCGCTCAGGTGCAGATTGTGGTCGAACAAGCGGAGCAGACTCAGCCTGAACAGCCCGCGCAACCTACTCAACCGGATGCGTTAAAATCCACCCTGACATTGGGTGCTGATGAGCTTATCGCCAACGGTACTGACCAGACCCATGCGGTGATTGAACTGAGAGACAAAGAGGGTAAGCCGGTCGGTAACGAAACCGCGAACCTGCGTCTGGAAGCCACCCTGCTGGATACCAGGATGCGCGCCAGCTCACGCATTACCATCGGCCAGTTCCGCGAGTTAGGTAAGGTGCAGGGCCACTATGTGGTGGATCTGACTGCCGGTCATGAAGACGGTATCGTGACCTTGACGCTGTATCATGGCAACCAACCGCTGGGACAACCGCAAACGCTGAAGCTGAAAGCTAAAGAAGCGGAAGTGGTTAAGGCAACCAATCTGGCCTTTGTCAGCAAGGATAATAAATTTGTCGCGGGCAGCAACGCCACCTTCACGGTCAAAGCTACAGATATCAATGGTAAGCCGGTCAAGGATGCGGTCATTGAATTTACTGATAAAAATGGCAAAGTTATCGCGGCTGCCAACGGTGGGAAAACCGATGCACAAGGTAACGTGTCAGCAACGCTGATCGAGAAAAAGGCAGGCAAATATAGCGTCACCGTTCGTGTGGCGGGCGAGAAAAAACCTGTAGCCACCAAGGCCTTTATCATCATCGCAGATGTGAATTCTGCGCAGATTTGGAAAAGCCAAACGACCGATGGAAAGATTAAGCCAGGAACGATTCTGATGAGTAAACCGGCTGGCTTTACCATCACGTTGCGCGATCGCTTCGACAACCCGATTCTCGGTGAGAAAGTTTCTGTGCTGGCGGTAGAAGATACCGCAGGGAAATTGCTTAACATCAAGCTGTTCAACAATAACAGGACCGATGTAAAAGGTAATATCACGGGTGTTGCTGCCATTGCTGTGCCGCATAATAAAACCACCACCTACACCCTGAAAGTGATGATCGATGGCAAACGTGTTGACGGTCCGAAACCGAAAATTATGTTTGTCCGCTGTTAATCAGCCCACGCAATAACAAGGTTTTATCCTGCAAGGTAATCGCTTCGGCGATTACCTTTTTTTGTTTTCCTTTCCCACTGCGGGTTATGATTACGTTTTACCTGCATAGCAAGATCATTATGAAACGACTCATTATTGGTATTTCCGGCGCCAGTGGCGCTATCTACGGTGTGCGTTTGCTGGAAGTGCTGCAACCGCTGGCGGAAGTGGAAACCCATCTGGTGATGAGTCAGGCGGCGCGTCAGACGCTGGCGCTGGAAACCGATTTCAATTTGCGCGATGTGCAGGCACTGGCCAATGTGGTGCATGATGTACGCGATATTGCCGCCAGTATCTCTTCCGGTTCCTTTAAGACCCTTGGCATGGCAATTCTGCCGTGTTCGATGAAAACGCTGTCTGGCATTGTGCACAGCTACAGCGATAGCCTGTTGACGCGTGCCGCCGATGTAGTGTTGAAAGAACAACGTAAACTGGTGCTGTGCGTGCGCGAAACACCGCTGCATGTCGGGCATTTGCGCATGATGACCACCGCAGCAGAACTGGGTGCGGTGATCATGCCGCCGGTTCCGGCGTTTTATCATCGGCCGCAAAATATCGGGGAACTGGTGGATCAGACAGTCAATCGCGTGCTGGATCAGTTCGATATTGAGTTACCGCAGGATCTGTTCGCCCGCTGGCAAGGCGCTTAAATGGTGCAGCTGTGCACAAAGGTGGTGCAAAATATCGCGCGCGATCACTCTTCGTGCATTTCATGCACCAAAAGTTAACAATGTCGCTTTTTCCTGCTCACTTCGCTGTTATATTTCCCTCACAAACTAAGTGCTTGCGCCCCTGGTGGACGCAGTATTTAGTGCGCCTGTACAGGGTTTCGCCAATTTGCATAACTGGCATGAAACATGCACATTAATCAGCGCAAACACATCACGCAGCACATAACAAAAAGCACTTCACTTGAGGGTTACCTATGAAAAAGCGAGTTCTGGCTCTTTCTCTGATGCTGGCCATGTCCAGCGCCGCGAGCGTGTTCGCGGCGGTACCGCATACGCTACGCATCGGGACTGACCCGACTTACCCGCCGTTTGAATCAAAAAACGCGCAAGGACAGTTAGTGGGTTTTGATATTGATTTGGCTAACGAAATCTGTAAACGCATCAAAACCAAATGTACCTATGTAGAAAGCGATTTTGATGCGCTGATCCCGTCGCTGAAAGCGAAGAAGATCGATGCCATCATCTCTTCTCTCTCCATTACCGAAAAGCGTCAGGAAGAGATTGCGTTCTCTGAGAAACTCTACGCGGCTAACGCCCGTCTGGTTGCACCAAAAGGTTCCACCATTCAGCCGACCATTGAATCACTGAAAGGTAAAAACATCGGTCTGTTGCAGGGCACCACTCAGGAAACCTACGCTAACGAATACTGGCGTCCGAAGGGTGTAACGGTAACGCCGTACGCCAACCAGGACCTGGTGTATCAGGACCTGAATGCGGGCCGTATCGACGCCGCGTTCCAGGATGAAGTGCAGGCGAGTGAAGGCTTCCTGAAGCAGCCGGTAGGTAAAAACTACGCCTTTGCTGGCCCGGCAGTAAAAGATGATAAAATCTTTGGTGTCGGCACCGGTATGGGCCTGCGTAAAGATGATGCGGACCTGAAAGTTGCCATCGACAAAGCCTTCGATGCGATGCGCAAAGACGGTACTTACGACAAGATTGCGAAGAAATATTTTGATTTTAATGTGTACGGTGACTAATCGTCCTGTCTAAAAGACTGCCCGCTCAGGCGGGCAGTGCTTCGTTAACTTCCCCACGACAGGATCTATTCCATGCTGTATGGCTATTCTGACGTCATTCTGAAAGGCACCCTGGTCACGCTGGAACTGGCGCTCAGTTCAGTGTTGCTGGCCGTTGTGCTTGGTTTAATCGGCGCTGGCGCCAAACTTTCCCGCAGTCGCCCACTGGCGATGCTGTTCGAAGGCTATACCACGCTAATCCGTGGCGTGCCGGATCTGGTGCTGATGCTGCTGATTTTCTACGGTCTGCAGATCGCCCTGAATACCCTGACGGATGCGCTGGGTGTGGCGCAGTTCGATATCGACCCGATGGTGGCCGGTATTATCACGCTGGGCTTTATCTACGGTGCCTATTTTACCGAAACCTTCCGTGGCGCGTTCCTCGCGGTGCCGAAAGGGCAGATTGAAGCGGCTACGGCTTTCGGTTTTACCGGTTCACAAACCTTCCGCCGCATTCTGTTCCCGGCGATGATGCGTTTTGCTCTGCCGGGCATCGGTAACAACTGGCAGGTGATCCTGAAAGCGACGGCACTGGTGTCGTTGCTCGGTCTGGAAGATGTGGTGAAAGCCACCCAGTTGGCCGGAAAAAGTACCTGGCAGCCGTTCTACTTCGCGATTGTCGCCGGGGTGATTTATCTGGTGTTTACCACGCTGTCGAATGGCGTGTTGTGGTGGCTTGAACGCCGCTACTCGGTTGGTGTGAAAAGGGCAGAGCTATGATCGATATTATTCACGAGTATTGGAAATCCCTGCTCTGGACCGATGGTTATCGTTTTACCGGTGTGGCCATCACCCTGTGGCTGTTGATTATTTCAGTGGCGATTGGCGGCTGCCTTGCGGTGTTGCTGGCGATTGCCCGCGTATCACCTAATCGCTTTGTCTCCACCCCGGTGTGGTTGTTTACTTATATCTTCCGCGGTACGCCGCTGTATGTGCAGCTACTGGTGTTCTACTCAGGTATGTATACGCTGGAAGTGGTGAAGGGCACCGAGTTGCTCAACGCTTTTTTCCGTAGTGGTCTCAACTGTACTTTGCTGGCGTTTACCCTCAACACCTGTGCCTATACCACCGAGATCTTTGCCGGTGCGATTCGTTCGGTGCCGCACGGGGAAATTGAAGCGGCGCGTGCCTATGGCTTCTCCACCTTTAAATTGTACCGTTGCATCATTCTGCCGTCAGCGCTGCGCACCGCACTGCCTGCTTATAGCAATGAAGTGATCCTGATGCTGCACTCCACCGCGCTGGCGTTTACCGCTACGGTGCCGGACTTGCTGAAAATCGCCCGCGATATCAACTCGGCAACCTATCAGCCGTTTATCGCATTTGGCATTGCTGCGGTGCTGTACCTGATTATCTCTTACGTGCTGATTAGCTTGTTCCGTATGGCGGAGCGCCGCTGGCTGGCGCACGTGAAACCCTCTTCGTCGCATTGAGTATCACTATGGCTGAAAATAAATTAAGCGTTACCGAACTGCACAAGCGTTACGGTGAACATGAAGTCCTGAAAGGCGTGTCATTACAGGCAGATGCCGGGGACGTTATCAGTATCATTGGCTCGTCCGGTTCCGGGAAAAGTACCTTTCTGCGCTGCATTAACTTCCTCGAAAAACCGAGCGAAGGCACCATCGTTGTCAATAATGAGCAGATCAACCTGGTGCGCGATACTGATGGTCAACTGAAGGTTTCAAACAAGGAACAACTGCGTTCATTACGTACCCGCCTGACCATGGTGTTCCAGCACTTCAACCTGTGGAGCCATATGACGGTGTTGGAAAACGTTATGGAAGCACCGATTCAGGTCTTGGGATTGAGCAAAGCAGAAGCACGTGAACGTGCCATCAAGTATCTCGACAAAGTCGGTATTGATGAACGCGCCCGTGCTAAATATCCGGTGCATCTCTCCGGTGGTCAGCAGCAGCGTGTGTCTATTGCCCGTGCGCTGGCGATGGAACCGGAAGTGTTGTTGTTCGATGAACCGACCTCAGCTCTCGACCCGGAACTGGTAGGCGAAGTGCTGCGTATCATGCAGAAGCTGGCCGAAGAGGGGAAAACCATGGTGGTGGTGACGCACGAAATGGAGTTTGCCCGTCACGTCTCCAGCCATGTGATTTTCCTCCATCAGGGGAAAATTGAGGAGCAAGGCGCGCCAAATGAGCTGTTCAACAATCCCAAAAGTTCGCGCCTGCAACAGTTCCTGAAGGGATCATTGAAATAACCGATCCCACCGTAGCGGCGCGATTTATCGCGCGTCTTTTCCGGTTATCACACACGGAATCGCGCGATAAATCGCACCGCTACGATCTGGTGCCCTGTTTATGCAGCGGTATCCTCCAGTGCCTCCTCCAGGTCATACCAGCGGAAGCCAAATCCTGACTCCTCCAGCCGTTTTGGCAACACATGCTGGCCGCCCAGCACCAAAACCGCTGACTCGCCCATCATCAGCTTGATAGCGCTGGCAGGGGTACGCATAAAGGCGGGCCGGTGCATCACATGCCCCAGGGTGGCGGCAAACTGTTCGTTGCGCACCGCATAGGGAGAGACCAGGTTAAATGGCCCCTGTAACGGATTATCAATCAACCACCAGATAGCATTGACCAAATCATCAATATGAATCCACGGCAGGTACTGTTTACCGCTGCCAATCGGGCCGCCGACCCCGAGCTTGAACGGCAGTTTCATCTTCGGTAATGCTCCGCCTTCCTTTGCCAGCACTACGCCAGTGCGCAGCAGGCACACCCGCGTGCGTTCGCTCTGTGCTGCCTGCGCCAATTGCTCCCAGCGTGCGCACAGCGTATGGGTAAACTCTTCGTGGCCAGGATCGTCCTCCGTCAGTACCAGATCGCCGGTATCGCCGTAGAATCCGGTTGCCGATCCGGAGATCAAAAATTTTGGCGGTTGGCTGCTGGCGTTGATCAGCGACACGATCCGTTCGGTGATTTGCCAGCGGCTTTCACACAGCAGCTGTTTTTGTTCTGCGGTCCAGCGCTTGTCGGCGATGGGTTCGCCGGCCAGATTAATCACGCCATCCACCCCATTTAAATCCTGCTGCTGCGCCAGCCCGGACCAACAGGCGACGCGCGGATCCAGCTTTTCACGCGCGGCGGCGACATCGCGCGTCACCACGCTGACCTGCTGACCCAGTTGCAGCAGACGCGGGATCAGGTGGCGGCCAATTAAACCGGTGCCGCCGGTAATAAGCAGATGCATGTTGAGCCTCCTTGTGCTTGTTATGTGCTCAGTTTCAGCATAGAAGAGAAGCGTATAGCTGGCGTGACCGCGCCGACGCTTACGATGAAAAAACCTCAGCCTCCACTGGTCTTACCCCATCAATAACCGACCTGCCTGCCATTGCCTAACGCGCTAAAAATCGGTAAACATGAAGCACTCCTGATGCATATCCGAGGCAGCCGATGAATTACCCGAACATGACGTTGTGGTCCGATGCTTCTTTCTTCAGCCCTTATGCCATGTCGGTCTATGTAGCACTGACCGAAAAGGGCATCCCTTTCACCCTGAAACGTGTTGACCTGTCGCGTAATGCGCAATGGGATGATGAGTATCGTGCGCTGTCGTTGACTTGCCGGGTGCCGACCTTGCAGATTGACGATCTCATCCTCAATGAGTCCTCGGCGATTGCCGAATATCTTGAGGAGCGTTTCCCGGCGCCGGAATATGAACGCCTGTATCCGCGCGATCGCGAAAAGCGCGCCCATGCGCGAGAGATTCAGGCATGGGTGCGCAGCGATTTTATGGCGCTGCGTCAGGAACGTCCCACTGAAGTGTTGTTTGCTGGCGAACGTTTTGCGCCGCTGACACCGGCTGGCGAGCAGGCGGCCGAGAAGCTGATCAGCGCGGTGCAGCGTTTGTTACCGGAGGGGCAGCAGAATCTGTTTGGCGAATGGTCGATTGCTGATACCGATCTGGCGGTGATGATCAATCGTCTGGCGTTGCATGGCGATACGTTACCGGTGAAGTTACAACACTATGCCGAGTTCCAGTGGCAGCGTGCTTCGGTGCAACTTTGGCTGGCCGAATCAGGCAAACAACGCTAAGCACGATGAGGTCTTGCGATAGGGAAAAGAACCCTTTACCTTACCGCTCATTCTAATAAAGAACAGTAAACAGGCGCGTGCCCGGCACGCCTAAACAGAAAAGGGTTACGGATGGTGGATCAACCTGCAGCTGACGGTATCGAATGGGTAGATATCGTTAACGAAGAGAATGAAGTGATTGCGCAAGCCAGCCGCGCACAGATGCGCGCGCAATGCTTGCGTCATCGCGCCACCTATATCGTAGTGCACGACGGCATGGGAAAAATTCTGGTGCAACGTCGTACTGAAATCAAAGACTTCATGCCAGGCAAGCTTGATGCTACCGCCGGTGGCGTGGTGCAGACCGGTGAGGATATGCTGGAATCGGCGCGGCGCGAAGCGGAAGAAGAGCTGGGCATCGCCGCGGTTCCCTTTGCCGAACACGGTAAATTCTACTTCGAAGATGAGCATTGCCGCGTCTGGGGCGGTTTGTTCAGCTGCGTTTCGCACGGTCCTTTTGCCATGCAGGAAGAGGAAGTGGATGAAGTGTTCTGGATGACGCCGGAAGAGATCACCGCGCGTTGTGACGAGTTCACCGATGATTCACTGAAAGCCTTGTCACTCTGGCTAAGTCGTAATAGCGATAACTAAAATGAAGGCGCCAGTTTGGCGCCTTTTGTCTTAATGGGCCGGATGTGACTGACGCATGCGCTCACCCCGTCGCCGCAAGATCTCCATCACAATCAGCAACACCAGCGACGCAGCAATCATCAGCGTGGCCGCCGCCGCAATAGTCGGGTCAAGGTTTTCACGAATCCCGGCAAACATCTGGATGGGTAACGTGCGCTGGCTTGGGCTGGCGAGGAACAGGGTGACCACCACTTCATCGAACGAGGCGGCAAAGGCAAACAACGCACCAGAAAACACTCCCGGCGCAATCAGCGGCAGGGTGATTTTGCGGAAGGTCAGCAGCGGTGAGGCGCCAAGGCTGGCAGCGGCACGCGACAGGTTGGTGTCATAGCTTTTCAGCACCGCCACCACGGTAATCACCACAAACGGCACGCCGAGCAGGGTATGCGCCAGTACCAGACCGAGATAGCTGTTCAGCAACGACAGCCGCGCAAAAAAGAAAAACATCCCCACCGCGATGATCACTACCGGTGCCACCATCGGTGAAATGATGATCGCCATCACCAGACCTTTACCGCGAAACTCGCCACGCACCAACCCCATGGACGCCAGTACGCCAAGGACCGTGGCGAGCAATGTCGCCAGTGGCGCTATCAGCAAACTGTTGCCCAGCGCGCCCAGCCACTCCTGTGAATGGAAGAAGGTTTGATACCAGCGCAGGGAGAAGCCGCTCAGTGGATAGCTGAGGAACGAGCTGGCATTAAACGACAGCGGTACGATCACTAATATTGGCAGGATTAAAAACAGCAGCACCGCCGCGCCATAGAAGTTGAAGAACGCGCCCCACAGACGCAGCAGAGTAGAACCTTGTTGTTTCATCTTCGCCACTCCTTAACGCGCCGCCGCTTCAGCGGGGGTGCGGGTAACACGAACATAGACGATGTACAGCAGCATCACGATAATCAGCAACTGGCTGCCGAGTGCAGCCGCCATGCCCCAGTTCATGGTGCTATTGGTAAAGAAGGCCACGAAGTAGCTGACCATCTGGTCGTTGGGACCACCGAGTAGCGCCGGGGTCACGTAATAACCAATCGCCATCATAAACACCAGCAGCGCACCAGCGGTGATGCCTGCGAAGGTTTGCGGCACATACACGCGCCAGAAGGCGAGAAACGGATGTGCGCCCAGAGAGATCGCGGCACGCATATAACTGGGTGAAATGCCTTTCATCACCGCGTACAGCGGCAGCACAATAAACGGCAGCAGAATGTGAGTCATCGAGATATAGACGCCGAGGCGGTTAAACACCAACGTCAGCGGATGATCGATCAGACCGATGCCCATCAATGCACGGTTGATCAGCCCTCCCGATTGCAGCAGCACAATCCAGCTGGCGGTACGTACAATCAGCGAGGTCCAGAACGGCAGCAGCACCAGAATCATCAGCAGATTGGCGCGGCCTGACGGCTGCTTAGCCAGCCAGTAAGCCAACGGATAACCGATGCCAACGCACAGCAGCGTCACCTCCGTCGCCATCCATAAGGTACGCAGCAGCACATTTACGTACAGCGCCTGGTCAGCGGGTTGACTGACGATAGCGCCGGTTTTGGCATCGACTTTGCGGTCAAAGGCCGACAGCAGATAAAGGCTGGTCAGCGGCTTGGCGGCCCGTTGCAGCGTGCGCCATGTGCTGATCTCTCCCCACTGCGGCTGTTTGGCTATCAGGGTGTCTTTGACATCTACGCCATCCGCTGGTGCCTGACGCGGCACCGCCAGGATCAGGCGACGGTAGCTGGCATCTTCGTAGCTGAGACGTTTCGCCACGCTGGCGATTTGTCCCTGATCGCGTGCGGCGACTAACTCTTTCGCCAGCAGGGCGTAAAGATGTTCATCCGGTAGCGTATCACCTGACCACGCCTGCAAGGCTTTGCTGGTTTGCGGCAACGCTTCCGGCAACTCCGGATTATTGATGCTTTGGCTGAGGATCGAGCCAATCGGGAAGAGGAAGCAGACCACCACGAACACCAGCAACGGCGCAATCAGCAGCAGCGAACGCCGGGTTTTGGCAAACTCACTGCGTTGCAGACGCTGGCGCAGTGTCGGTTCATGCGCGTTGCGTGCCGATTGTGCTGGGGGATCCAAAACGGGATTTTGGCTCATGGCCGGACTCCTTACTGATATTTACGGCAACGGCGCGATTTATCGCACCGTTACCGGACGACTTACTTCGCGGCCCAGCTGTTAAAACGCTGTTCCAGTTCTTCGCCATGCTCCAGCCAGAAATTGGCATCCACCTGCACCGATTTCGCCAGGTTATCTGGCGCAGTTGGCAGCTGCTTCAGCCGTGCGGGTTCCAGCAGCGATCCGGCTTTAATATTGGTCGGGCCGTAGGGGATATTCTCGGCGTAGACTTTCTGGTTTTCCGGCTGGTTAGCAAAGGCGATAAATTTTTCCGCCAGTGCCTTATGTTGCGAACCTTTAACGATGGCCCAGTTATCCAGGTCATACAGGCCGCCGTCCCAGACAATTTTGAAGTTGTGGCCTTCGGCCTGCGCGGTGCCAACACGGCCGTTGTAAGCGGAAGCCATCACCACGTCGCCCGATACCAGCCATTGCAGCGGCTGTGCACCGGATTCCCACCACTGGATGTTCGGTTTCAGCGCATCCAGTTTTTTGAAGGCGCGATCGACACCGGCCGGGGTCGCCAGTACTTTGTAGACATCTTCACGCTTCACGCCGTCGGCCATCAGCGCGATTTCGAGGGTGTATTTGGCGCTCTTACGCAACGCGCGTTTGCCAGGGAATTTCTTCACATCCCAGAAGTCAGCCCAGCTGGTTGGCGCGGCTTTCAGTTTGTCGGCGTCATAGGTCAGTACGGTGGACCAGACAAAAATCCCGGCACCGCATTCGCTCACACTGCCGGGAATAAAATCACTTTTGTTCCCCAGCTTGCTCCAGTCGAGAGTTTCGAACAGCCCTTCCTCGCAACCACGCAGCAGTTCCGGGGTTTCCAGCTCAACCACATCCCAGCCTACTTGTTTGGTTTCGACCATGGCACGGATACGCGCCATCTCTCCGTTGTATTCGCCCGCGTCAATGGTGCCAAGGCCAGCGGCAGTAAACGGTTTATAGAATGCTTTGTCCTGGGCGTCTTTATTGGTGCCACCAAAAGAGATCACAGTCAGGGTTTCTGCCTGTGCTTGCAGTGCTATGGTAGCGAAAATGAGTACAGCTAACTTTTTAACCATCCCACAACTCCTGAATTATTATTGATGTGCAGGCGAACCTGCGTGGTGTTTGCAATGCAGCTTTTATGCCAGGTAACCGGCGCCGCGCTGGAACGGAGCGAGGCGCCGGGGGAGACTTAGTGTTGTGCCAGAATGCCGGTCAGCAGTTGCAAGGCGCTGTCGAACTGGGCGTCCGGAATGGTGAGCGGATAGAGGAAGCGGATCACGTTGCCGTACACGCCACAGGTCAGCAGAATCAGTCCCTGTGCCAGCGCCTGTTGCTGGATGGCACGGGCGATATCGGCAGAGGGCTTGCCAGCAGCATCGTTAAATTCTGCGGCAATCATCGAACCGCGACCGCGCACCTCAACCAGCGAGCGACAACCGGCACCCTGCAAGGTTTCGGTGAGTTTTGCGCCGAGCTGATTGGCACGCTGGCACAGTTGTTCTTCATCGATGACGTCGAGTACCGCGTGTGCAGCGGCAATTGCCGGAGGGCTACCGGCGTAGGTGCCGCCGAGGCCGCCCGGTTGCGGGGCATCCATCACTTCGGCGCGACCCGCCACCGCTGACAGCGGCATGCCACCCGCCAGGCTTTTCGCCATGGTGATCAGGTCGGGTTTGACGTCGTAGTATTCACAAGCGAACAGTTTGCCGGTACGGGCAAAGCCGCTCTGAATCTCGTCGGCAATCAGCAGAATGCCGTGCTGGTCGCACAGCTTGCGCAGTGCGCTGACAAATTCTGGTGGCGCGACGTTGAAACCGCCTTCACCCTGAATCGGTTCGAAGATAATCGCCGCAACCTGCTGTGGACTGATATCGCATTTGAAAATCGCTTCAATGCTCTCCAGCGCCGCTGCGACACTGTGGCCGTGCAGTGCGTTCGGGTAACGGGCGTGGAATACCGAACTGGCAAACGGACCGAAGCCGGTTTTGTAAGGCACCACTTTGCCGGTCAGGGTCATGGTCATATGGGTACGACCATGAAACGCGCCAGTGAAGGCGATGACACCCGGACGTCCGGTGGCCGCGCGGGCAATTTTCACCGCGTTTTCGACGGCTTCCGCACCGGTGGAGAAGAAAGTAGTTTTAGCCGGACCGGTCACGGGTACGCGCTCGTTCAAACGCTCGGCCAGGCTGATGTAGTTCTCATAAGGGATGACCTGGAAAGCGGTGTGGGTGAAGCAATCCAGCTGCTGCTTCACTGCGGCCATCACTTTGGGATGGCGGTGACCGGTGTTCAGCACCGCGATGCCTGCGCTGAAATCGGTGTATTCGCGGCCCTGATGATCCCAGAGCGTGGCATTTTCCGCTTTCACGGCATAGAAATCGCACATCACACCGACACCACGCGGGGTGGCGTTTAAACGACGTGCCTGTAATTCGCTGTTACTCATAGCTCAACCTCATCATGTGATTCGCCGGCTGATTTCATGCCGGAAAACTGCCCTGCTTGCTTTTTAGCGTTTTCAGGGTTTTATAATCCAGAGCCAGTTTTTTTTATTTTGAGGAACCAATTTTGCGCAGCTTACTGGGTGACCTGCTGTTTCAGCGTTTAAATCAGCTCTCCGGCGGCCCGTTGGCGAAGCGTCTGTACGATGCGTTGCAGGGGGCGATCCAGCAGGGGGCCATTGCCACCGGCGTGCGTCTGCCTGCCAGCCGTGACCTGGCGCGCGAGCTGTCGGTATCGCGTAACACGGTGCTGGCGGCCTACGAAAAATTGCAGTCGGAAGGTTATCTGGAGACGCGTACCGGAAGTGGTACTTTCGTCAGCCTGGTGTTGCCGGAGGAAAGCCCGGAAGTGGTGCCTGCACCAGCGGCAGCAAGGTCACAGGGTATGAATAATATTCGCCTGTCCCGGCGTGGATCGCGATTGTTGTCACAAAGTGGGGCCGGGGCGTTCCAGTGGGGGGCGTTTATGCCCGGCGTGCCGGATGTCAGCTACATGCCGCATGACATCTGGCGCAAAATCCAGCTGCGCATCAGCCGCCGCCTGCCGGTAGAATCTCTGAGTTACGCTAACCACGGCGGCTGCGTGGAGCTGCAACAGGCGCTGGCCGAGTACCTACGGGTGATCCGCTCAGTCAACTGCACGGCAGAGCAGGTGCTGGTCACTGCGGGCACCCATCAATCGCTAGATTTGCTGGCGAAGATGCTGTGCGATCCGGGTGATAGCGCGCTGGTGGAGGAGCCGGGCTACTGGGGTATTCGCAACGTGCTGGCGGTCAACGGTATCGACCTGATTCCAACCGAGGTAGACGAGCAGGGACTGGTGCTGCCACCGGAGCAGAGTGACCGGC
Source organism: Pantoea sp. X-Soil-TKNS-1211 (assembly GCF_059730495.1). Classification (NCBI taxonomy): domain Bacteria; kingdom Pseudomonadati; phylum Pseudomonadota; class Gammaproteobacteria; order Enterobacterales; family Erwiniaceae; genus Pantoea; species Pantoea sp. X-Soil-TKNS-1211. Next base: position 3,083,915 of record NZ_AP035953.1, on the reverse strand, counting down.
CTGCGCCGCGCCTGATTTGCGTAACGCCATCGCACCAGTATCCGCTGGGGGCGGTGATGAGTCTGCAACGCCGCCATGAGTTATTAAATCGCGCCAAAAGTACCGGGAGCTGGGTGGTTGAGGATGATTACGACGGGGAGTTCCGCTTTGCCGGCAGCCCGATTCCGGCGCTTCAGGGGTTGTCCCCCGATGCACCAGTGATTTATCTCGGTACGTTCAGCAAGACGCTTTATCCCGGCATCCGCCTGAGTTACATGGTGGTGCCGAAACCACTGGCGGCACGGATGAAAATGGCCCATTCGGAGCTGTATCGCGGCGGTTATGGTTTGGTGCAACTGACGCTGGCGGAGTTTATTCGCGAAGGACATTACGCGGCACACGTGCGGCGCATGCGGCAGATTTACAGCCGTCGGCGTGCGGCGCTGGTGGCGTTGATCAGCGAAACGCTGGGTGCGTCCTGGGTGGTGCATCACAGCAACGCCGGATTGCATCTGATTCTCGGTTTACCGGAGAGCATCGACGATGTGGCCTTCAGCGCGGAACTGGAGCAGAACGGCGTGTTGACGCGACCGCTCTCGTCGTATTACCAGCGTGGCACGCTACGTCGTGGGCTGCTGTTGGGTTACGCCTGCGTTGACGAAGCACAGATGGCCACCGCCTTTGCACCGATTCTGCAACGCTTGCAGCATCACCTCAAAACCACGCCTGTCGCTCACTGACCCTGTGCTGCCCTGCCACGGTGCAGGGCACGTAATCAGTGCAGTTCTGTTGTGCTTAACATTAATGCAACATTGAATTTAAAAAGACAATAGAAATCAATAGCCTGTGAATTTTGATTCAGGCTAATTTTGTAGTTGAATTGTCAAATTTCTCTTGTGTTCCTGAAATGCGATGTGGTAGTGCTAAAAAAAGAGCCGCCAGCATGTGCATTTTCAGCTTGTTCATGCAGGAACTGTGCCTGGATTACACTTCCTTCACGCATTACGAGAGAACGTCATGAGAAATTTCGTTAGTTTCAGGAACATAAAAAAGAGTTACGACGGCGATAAGCTGGTGGTGCGTAACCTCAATCTTGACGTGGAGGAAGGGGAGTTTCTCACGCTACTTGGCCCGTCCGGCTCAGGTAAAACCACCAGTCTGATGATGCTGGCGGGCTTTGAAACACCGACCGATGGCGAGATTTTATTGCGTGATAAACCGTTGCATACGCTGCCGCCGCACCAGCGTGATATTGGCATGGTGTTTCAGAACTACGCGCTGTTCCCGCATATGACGGTGGCGGAAAACCTCGCGTTTCCGCTGTCGATCCGGCGTATGAACAAAGCCGATATCAAATCTCGCGTGGATCGCATTCTGGATATGATCAAACTAACCTCGCTGGCGGATCGCTACCCGGCGCAAATGTCCGGTGGACAACAGCAACGTGTGGCCCTGGCGCGTGCGCTGGTGTTCGAGCCGAAGCTGGTATTGATGGATGAGCCGCTCGGTGCGCTGGACAAGCAACTGCGCGAACATATGCAGATGGAGATCAAACAGTTACACGATATGCTTGGCCTGACGATCGTCTATGTAACGCACGATCAAAGCGAAGCGATGACCATGTCCGATCGGGTGGCGGTGTTTAACGACGGTATGATCCAGCAGATGGCTAGCCCGGATAAACTTTACGAGCAGCCAGAGAACGCTTTTGTTGCGCAGTTTATCGGTGAAAACAATAGCTTGCTGGCAACGCAGGTGGCACAGAACGGGGATTTCTATCAGGTGAAATTGGATGATGGCACGCAACTCGATGCGTTGAAAGTGCGTCCCAGCTCGCCGGGTAAAAAGATCCAGCTCAGCATTCGTCCGGAGCGCGTAAACGTCAATGCACCAGAACAGGGCGATCAGATCGTGCAGGCGCAGATCCAGCAGTTTATTTATCTTGGTGACCATGTGCGCATGCTGACCAGCGTGGCGGGGCAGGGGAACTTTATGGTGAAACTGTCGCCATCTAAGATGGATAAAAGCTGGCAGCCAGGCGCACAGGTGACGTTGTCGTGGCAGCCGCAGCATCTGCGTGCGTTGGATGTGATGTTGCAATAATGCAGTAATGCGCGATAAATCGCGCCGCTACAAACCGCAGATGGCCGTAGCGGCGCGATTTATCGCGCAAAAAAAGGCGTCCCACGGGACGCCTTATGCGTTTTAACCTTCAGCCTGCTGTGACTGAATCGCCGTCAGCGCGATGGTGTAGACGATATCGTCCACCAGCGCACCGCGCGACAGGTCGTTCACCGGCTTGCGCATGCCTTGCAACATCGGTCCGATGGAGATCAGGTCGGCAGAACGTTGTACCGCTTTGTAGGTGGTGTTACCGGTGTTCAGATCCGGGAAGATGAACACGGTCGCACGGCCCGCAACCTGCGAGTTCGGCGCTTTCGATTTCGCTACGTCTTCCATGATGGCGGCGTCATACTGCAACGGGCCGTCAATCACCAGATCCGGGCGTTTTTCCTGCGCGATACGCGTTGCTTCACGCACTTTCTCGACATCGCTACCGGCACCAGAGTTACCGGTGGAGTAGGAGATCATCGCTACGCGTGGATCGATACCGAAGGCCTTGGCTGAATCGGCGGATTGGATGGCGATCTCGGCCAGCTGTTCCGGGTTCGGGTCCGGGTTGATGGCGCAGTCGCCATACACCAGCACCTGCTCCGGCAGCAGCATAAAGAACACCGAAGAAACCAGTGAGCTGTTCGGCGCGGTTTTGATCAACTGCAACGGTGGACGGATGGTATTGGCGGTGGTGTGCACGGCACCGGATACCAGGCCGTCAACTTCGCCGCTTTCCAGCATCATGGTGCCCAGCACCACGTTGTCTTCCAGCTGCTCCTGCGCGACCACTTCGGTCATGCCTTTGCTCTTACGCAGTTCGACCAGGCGCGGCACATAGTTCTCACGCACCACTTCCGGATCGACAATCTCGATACCTTTGCCCAGTTCAACGCCTTGTGCTGCGGCAACACGCTGGATCTCATCCGGGTTACCCAGCAGCACGCAAGTTGCGATACCACGTTCAGCGCAAATGGAGGCCGCTTTCACGGTACGCGGCTCGTCGCCTTCCGGCAGGACGATGCGTTTGCCCGCTTTGCGTGCCAGCTCAGTAAGCTGGTAGCGGAATGCTGGCGGTGACAGGCGACGGCTACGCTCTGAGGTGGCGGTCAGCGATTCGATCCAGTCGTTGTTGATGTAGCTGGCAACGTACTCCTGGACTTTTTCGATGCGCTGCGTATCGTCAGCCGGAACTTCCAGGTTGAAGCTTTGCAGGCTGAGGGAGGTTTGCCAGGTGTTGGTTTTCACCATAAATACCGGCAGGCCCGTTTGGAAGGCACGTTCGCACAGACGACCAATACGTTCATCAACCTGGTAGCCACCGGTCAGTAGAATGGCACCAATTTCCACGCCATTCATCGCTGCCAGGCAGGCCGCAACCAGCACATCCGGACGGTCAGCCGAGGTGACCAGCAGTGAGCCAGGACGGAAATGCTCAAGCATATGCGGGATACTACGGGCACAGAAGGTGACGGATTTCACCCGGCGGGTGTGGATGTCACCTTCATTGATGATGTCGGCGTTCAGATGGCGAGACATATCAATCGCGCGGGTAGCGATCAGGTCAAAGCTCCACGGCACACAACCCAACACCGGCAGCGGGCTGTCGGCAAACAGTTGCTTCGGATCGATGTTGGCAATGCTGGCTTTGGATGAGTCGTCAAAGATCTCTGACAAATCCGGGCGGGTACGGCCCTGTTCATCCACCGGGGCATTCAATTTATTGATGATCACGCCGGTGATGTTTTTGTTCTTGCTGCCGCCAAAGCTGCTTTGCGTCAGTTCGATACGTTCTTTCAATTGCGCCGGAGAATCGTTGCCGAGCGCGGTAACAAATACAATTTCCGCATTCAGAGTTTTGGCGATTTCATAGTTCAGCGCCGAGGCAAACTGATGTTTGCGCGTCGGCACCAGACCTTCAACCAGCACCACTTCGGCGTCTTTGGTGTTTTCGTGGTAGCGGGCGATGATCTCTTCCATCAATACGTCCTGCTGGTTGGAACCCAGCAGCGACTCAACGCGTGACATCAGCAGCGGTTCAGCGGCTGGGATCGCGGAGTTCTTACGAATGATGGTGGTGGTCTGGTCCGGTGTATCGCCGCCAGCACGTGGCTGGGCGATAGGCTTGAATACGCTCAGGCGCACGCCTTTGCGTTCCATCGCACGGATCACGCCGAGGCTGACGCTGGTCAGGCCGACGCTGGTGCCGGTTGGAATGAGCATAATTGTACGAGACACGTTATATCCTCTCTGGTATTGCAATGGCTCAAAACAACTCCGTCAGCCTGAGCTGACGGAGAGAAGCATTTATGCGGTTAGACGCGCTGCGTCCTGGGCGATGACCAACTCTTCGTTGGTCGGGATCACCACGGCCGGGCGAGTCCCTTCTTTGTTAATGAAGCCAGACTTGCCGAAACGCGCGGCCAGGTTACGTTCGTGATCCACTTCGAAGCCAATTAAACCCAGTTTCTGCAACGACAGTTCGCGGACCATCGCGGCATTTTCACCGATACCACCGGTGAACACCACGGCGTCCAGACGGCCTTCCATCAGGGAGGTGTAGCCACCGATATACTTCGCCAGACGATGACAGAACACGTCCATGGCGCGTTTAGCATCTTCTTTGGTGGTGTAGTTATCTTCCACGTAACGGCAGTCGCTGGTGACTTCAGTCAGACCCAGCAGGCCGGACTCTTTGGTCAGCAGTTTGTTGATGGCATCGACGCTCATGCCGAGAGTGTCGTGCAGGAAGAAGACGATCGCCGGATCGATGTCACCGCTGCGGGTACCCATCACCAGACCTTCCAGCGGGGTCAGACCCATTGAGGTGTCAACACACACGCCGTTACGGATGGCCGAAACGGAACCGCCGTTGCCGAGGTGGCAGGTGATGACGTTCAACTCTTCAACCGGTTTACCCAGCATTTTGGCCGCTTCCTGGGTCACATAATAGTGACTGGTGCCATGCGCGCCATAACGACGTACGCCATGCTCTTTATACAGTTTGTACGGCAGAGCATAGAGATAAGATTCTTCAGGCATTGTCTGATGGAAAGCTGTATCAAAAACCGCCACATTCTTGTCTGACAGATGCGGGAAGTTTTTCATCGCTTCGTCGATACCAATCAGGTGTGCCGGATTGTGCAGCGGAGCAAAGGAAGAGGCGTCTTTGATACCCTGGATAACGGATTCATCAATCACGACAGATTGGGTCAGCTGTTCGCCGCCATGCACGATGCGATGACCGATTGCAGCGATTTGTGCCGACAGCTCTGGTTTTTGTGCCAGAATAGTTTTAACAATGAAGTTGAGGGCTTCGCTATGCGCAGCACCCGCACCCAGAGGGGCTTCCTGTTTGCTACCTTCCAGCTTCCATTTAATGCGTGCTTCAGGCAGATGGAAGCATTCAGCCAGACCGGAGAGATATTCGTCGCCGCTGGCGGGGTTGAGGATGGCAAACTTGAGTGAGGAGCTGCCGCAGTTCAGAACCAGAACTAACTTCGTCGACATGGAAGTACCTATTGGTTAAATAGTGGCGAAAAATAACGCGATCAGACTAACAGCGTAGCCCATGAAAGCTGGTAAATTAATGATTAACATCATGCGGTAGTCAAAAAGAGACCGTTCCGCAAAAAATTTTGGTAATTTTACGCGAATTTTTGAAATCCGCTTAGCGAAACATGGCTCTAAACTGTTCTTTAATTGAGCAGTAGCTTCCGGTAATGTTGCTGAAACGGCGTCAGAATACTCAGTGTCACCCTTAAAGACAAAAAATTTTGAAAGATGTCACGTAAAGTTGTGTGGTTATCAGTTTATTTTAAATATTGTAATAATAGTTGAGGTCTATCATGGCGAATGACACAGGCAATCCTGGCTGGTTTGGTTTATTTCAGCGTGGACAGCACTACATGAAGACCTGGCCGGCCGATAAACGCCTGGCACCGGTTTTTCCTGAGAATCGCGTGGTGACGGCAACACGTTTTTCCATTCGTTTTATGCCGCCGCTGGCCATCTTCACCCTGACCTGGCAAATCGCCATGGGTGGACAACTGGGACCGGCCGTCGCGACCGCGTTGTTTGCCTGTAGCCTGCCGATGCAAGGGCTGTGGTGGTTGGGTAAACGCTCGATGACACCGCTGCCGCCAACCTTATTGCAATGGTTCCATGAAGTGCGTGCCAAACTGGAAGAGGCCGGGCAGGCGATTGCCCCCGTAGAAGGGAAGCCAACCTATCAGGCACTGGCTGATGTGCTGAAGCGTGCTTTTAAGCAACTCGATCGTACCTTCCTTGACGATCTTTGATCGCCAGAGACTTTTCGCGGCGACAGAATTTGCTGCTTATCCGGGGTCAAATCAAAGAAAAGTGGTGCGGACATACCCGCATCACTTACGTTGTGCAATCATTTCTCCATTGGTTTAAATTTTAAACGGTCGCAATGACCCTGGAGAACATCATGGAAATGACCCACGCACAGCGGCTCATCCTGTCGAATCAGTACAAAATGATGGCGATGCTGGAGCCGGATAATGCCGAGCGCTATCGTCGTTATCAAACCATCATTGAACGCGGCTATGGCCTGCAACTGCGCGAGCTGGACAAAGAGTTTGGTGAGCTGAGTGAGGCGACCTGTCGCACCCTGATCGATATCATGGAGATGCACCACGCACTGCATGTTTCCTGGTCCAATCTGAAACAGGGTTCTCAGGTTGAGGAACGTCGTCTGGCCTTTCTCGGCTTTGATGCCGCGACGGAAGCGCGCTATCTCGGCTATGTGCGCTTTATGGTCAACACTGAAGGACGCTACACGCAGTTCGATTCCGGCACCCACGGTTTCAATGCGCAAACGCCGATGTGGGAAAAATATCAACGTATGCTGGCGCTGTGGCACACTTGTCCGCGTCAGTACCATTTAAGCGCGAATGAGATCGCGCAAATCCTCAATGCCTGAAGAAGGAGTAGCGAGTGACGTATCGAGGTTTTCTGTTTGATTTGGATGGCACGTTGGTGGATTCGCTGCCTGCTGTAGAACGCGCGTGGACACAATGGGGCGCACGTCATGGTTTTTCTGCCCACGAAATTCTGAGCTTTATTCATGGCAAACAGGCAATAACGTCGCTGCGTCATTTTATGGCGGGCCAGAGCGAGGAAGCGATTCAGGCGGAGTTTTTACGTCTGGAAAGTAATGAGGCGTCAGATACTGACGGCGTGCGCGCTTTGCCTGGCGCGCAGGCGCTGCTGGCAACGCTGAACGAGCTGCAAATCCCGTGGGCGATTGTGACTTCGGGTTCGATTCCGGTAGCCCATGCACGTCACAAAGCCGCTGGCCTGCCTGCGCCTGCGGTGTTTATTACTGCGGAGAATGTCAAACGCGGCAAGCCGGAGCCGGATGCCTATCTGTTGGGAGCCGAGAAACTGGGACTTAGCGCGCGCGAATGCGTGGTAGTGGAAGATGCCCCTGCGGGTGTGCTGGCGGGGTTGAATGCTGCAAGCGCGGTGATTGCCGTGAATGCGCCAGCCGATACTCCACGTCTTAGCGATGTGACTTTTTCGCTAACCACGCTGGAAGCCTTGGTGGTGACCGGTGATGGGAAGGGCGGTTTTACCCTGGCATTAAACGGTTAAGTCAATCCCGTGGCGGCGCGATTTATCGCGCTGGTTTAAAAGACGCGCGATAAATCGCGCCGCTACGGTGTGCCTTGCAGGGTGTTAAGTTTTACAGCGGTGTGTCCTGCGAAATCTCATCCAGTGACAGGCTAAAGCTGGGAATGAATACCTCAACAAAATAATCCATTTCCGGCGAACGGCGCTCTGCCAGGGTTTTTTCCAGCCGCGCTTTTGCCAGCAGGAATTCATTGTTCCCGGCAGATAACTCCTCAAGACACTTCACATACGCGCACAGGGCGTCGGCTTGTTTTACCACCGCCTGATCCGCTTCGCTGTGCAGGTGTTCATCGAGCAGTGGGCGGTAGGCGTCCTGCAATTCTGGCGGCAGCATCTCAATCAGCTTATGCTGCGCAATCTTCTCGATTTTCTTGTATTCGTGGGCGATTTGCGCGTTGTAGTACTTCACCGGTGTCGGCAGGTCACCGGTTAGCACTTCACTGGCATCATGATAAAGCGCCAGCATCGCGATGCGCTCTGCGTTCAAATTACCGTTAAATTTCTTGTTCTTAATGATCGCCAGCGCATGAGCAACCATTGCCACCTGAAGACTGTGTTCAGAGACGTTTTCAGTGCGCACGTTGCGCATCAGCGGCCAGCGGTTGATCAGTTTGAGACGGGAGAGATGGGCGAAAAAATGGCTTCGGGTCATGAGCGGTTCCTGTCGTATTACAGGGAGAGAGGACTCTCCCCGAAATACCACAACTATACGCGTCTGAGATTACTGACGATACCCTTGCAGGAAACGACCAAACTTGCTGATGGCCATCTCCAGATCGTCGACGCGCGGCAGGGTCACAATACGCACATGATCCGGCCACGGCCAGTTGAACGCGGTACCCTGAACCAATAGCACTTTTTCCTGTAACAGGAAATCAAGCACCATTTTTTGGTCGTCGAACAGGTTGAATTTCTTCGCATCGATACGCGGGAACATATACAGCGCGCCTTGCGGTTTCACACAGCTGACACCGGGAATGTCATTAATCAATTCCCATGCACGCTGGCGCTGTTCATATAAACGCCCACCGGGTGCGATAAACTCGCTGATACTCTGATAACCACCCAGCGCCGTCTGGATCGCATGTTGCGCCGGTACGTTGGCGCACAGGCGCATTGAAGCCAGCATTTCCAGACCTTCAATATAACCTTTGGCATGTTTTTTCGGACCATTCAGCACCATCCAGCCCTGACGGAACCCGGCAACGCGATAGGTTTTTGACAGGCCGTTAAAGGTGACAGTCAGCAGGTCCGGTGCCAGTGCGGCAATAGAGTGGTGCTGGGCTTCGTCGTACAGAATTTTGTCGTAGATCTCATCGGCGAAAATGATCAAGTTATGTTGACGCGCAATCTCGACAATTTCCAGCAGCAGTTCTTTGCTGTATACCGCACCGGTCGGGTTATTCGGGTTGATGATCACGATACCACGCGTGCGTGGCGTGATTTTGCTACGGATATCATCCAGGTCCGGGAACCAGTCCGAGGATTCATCACACAGATAATGAACCGCTTTACCACTGGAAAGCGAAACCGCCGCTGTCCATAACGGGTAATCTGGTGCGGGCACCAACATCTCGTCACCGCTGTTCAGCAGGGCCTGCATCGCTTGCACGATCAGCTCTGAAACACCGTTGCCAATATAGATGTCTTCAACGGTCATATCGCGCATCTCGCGCGCCTGGTAATGCTGCATGATCGCTTTGCGCGCTGAATAAAGACCTTTGGAGTCACAATATCCTTGCGCGCTGGGCAGGTTGCGGATCACATCAACCAGGATTTCATCGGGGGCTTCAAAACCAAACGGGGCAGGGTTGCCAATATTGAGTTTGAGAACTTTGTTGCCTTCTTCTTCGAGACGTTTCGCCTCTTTCAGTACCGGTCCACGGATGTCATAGCAGACATTATCCAGCTTACCGGATTTATCAATTTGAAAATTCATCGCTACCGCCTTAACGGGCAGAGTCCATTTAACCTGCCACAAAAAACAAACCCGCCCAATTTACTCCTCTCCCCGTAACAAAAGAAGGGTCACTACAGGTTTTGGCGTGTTTGGCAATTTTTTAAGCTAGTCCTGGGGGAAAAGATATCTTAGACTAATTAAAGTGGTTTAATTGTCCAGTAAAGTAAAGAATGTTGAAATTTAATGCTGGGTGAGATGAGCTGTTGTGTAAACTCCCTAATCCAGATAATCAACGTGCGATTAAAAAATATTTATTCACAACTGCGATAAAGAATTATTAGCGACGTAATGAAATAGTTAAAGAATATTTGTCAGAAGCCGAATAGTTAATCATTGTGGGTACACCCTCTGCTGGCGTTAGAAAATGCGCGTCATTCTTATCGGGTTTCAATCGGCTAAATCAGGAACGTACCGGGTCCGGGCGGCTCATGACAAGGTGCTATAAAGAGCATTTGCGCTGAAACTTAAGCTTTCCCTAAGAAGTTTAGGAGCCAGGGGGGCTTAAAAAATGAGCAGCGTTGTGGCAGGATGTGCTGGAAAGGGGTTTTGGTCAAAAATTACAAGGTTTCTGATAAAAACATTTCCCTTTCTGGTGCAAAAATGATTAAGTATAATTTATTATTTGATGCAGTTTACCTCTTCGCATCATCATAACATGCAGTTATCATTTTTTTGATTCGCCGTTTTTTTTGGCAGAAAACCAGGCAACTACACAGCTTCCTGCATTTGCGCGATTTACGCTTTCGGCCCAAGAAGTTGTTCTGTCTTTGTGACGCCGCTGCTCTGTCTTCAGAGTGACGTAATCGTTGGAATCCGCCTGATAAAGTTTTTCATGACAGTCTCCACACAGGACTGTCATTAAGCACCATTACCTCTTATCCCAATGATAAGCAAGGTAATACACCAGGGTAGTAGTTTGTAAAAAATCTTATAAGTGAAGAAAAACATGACTAATGCAAATCGTCCGATACTGAATCTCGACCTCGATCTGCTGAGAACTTTCGTCGCCGTTGCTGACCTGAACACCTTTGCAGCTGCGGCTGCAGCCGTGTGCAGAACGCAATCAGCAGTAAGCCAGCAGATGCAGCGTCTGGAACAATTGGTAGGTAAAGAGCTGTTTGCCAGACATGGACGTAATAAATTGCTGACGGAGCATGGCATCCAACTGCTGGGCTACGCCAGAAAGATCCTTCGTTTCAACGACGAAGCTTGTACCTCTCTGATGTACAGCAATATTCAGGGCGTGCTGACCATTGGCGCTTCTGATGACACATCTGACACCATCCTGCCATTCCTGCTTAATCGCGTGACGTCGGTCTATCCGAAACTGGCGATTGATGTCCGCGTAAAGCGTAATCCATTTATGATGGAAATGCTGAACCAGGGCGAAGTGGACTTGGTGGTGACCACCTCCAGTCCGGGTAACTTCACCCATCAGGTACTGCGCACGTCGCCGACCTTATGGTACTGCGCGGCTGACTACATCTTCCAGCGCGGTGAAGCGATTCCATTGGTGCTGCTGGATGAACCCAGCCCGTATCGCGATATGGCGATCGACCATCTGAACGAAGCCGGTATTCCGTGGCGCATTTCTTATGTTGCTTCCACGTTGGCGGCGGTCCGTGCTGCGGTTAAAGCCGGGCTTGGCGTCACCGCGCGTCCGGTCGAGATGATGAGTCCTGAGCTGCGTGTCATGGGGGCCGCTGAAGGTTTACCTGTATTGCCGGATACGCAATATCTGCTGTGCCGTAACCCGGACAGCGATAATGAACTGGCGCTGGCGATCTTCAATGCTATGCAGTCAACTAACGATCCGTACAACCTGAGCGCGAATCCGGATGGTACGCTGCTGCTGGATGACGAAGAGTAATGACAATCTGAGCCGATAATCGTTCTCAAATAGAACATCGGTCAATTGTTAAAACTGATATAAATAAGCCTTAGCCTGGTTTTTTCTGGCTAAGGCTTTTTTTATGGTGTTTTTCCGATATTAATCAGGTGAAATTAGCACCAAATCATTTCCTGTCTTCCTGAAAAATGAAATGCGTTCCATTTTCAATTGAAGTGGAACGATTTTATCAATTCGTGCCATCTTCCCCTGGGCGCTTGCCTGGCCGTTTTGCCGATTTTTACAGCAAAAAGCACTGTTATGTGTTCTGGATCAAAAAAATAGCCCTGAAAAGGACAAGGAAATCCAGTTAATACCTGTCAAAATATGATTGTTAAATGCACGATCCATGCATGTGAATACCCGCTACACTAAAATTAACCTCACAAACTGAAGCGATTTAGCTGGCGCAATGGACCTTGTATGTTAATAATATGCTGCGGATGTAAAATAATGTTTGGATACTTTTGTCAAAGTTGACAAAAGGTTATAGAAAGGAGTAAAAAACCCCATAAAATTGCTGCTTAATTGATAATGACAGCAAAGTTTATAAGGTTTTTTATCCTTCCCTTGAATCGATGTGGTGTGTTTGCTGCGACAGTGCAGGATGCCAGCGCCACTTTTGATGAGTAAGCAAAGAGTATGTCGACAACCACAGAAGTGATCGCTCATCACTGGGCATTTATTGTATTTATCGTTATTGCATTCGGTCTCTGTGCTTTCATGTTGACCGGTGGCTGGTTGTTAGGTGGACGCGCCAAAGCGCGCTACAAAAACACCCCGTTTGAATCGGGTATCGACTCGGTCGGTGACACCCATATTCGCCTCTCCGCAAAATTCTATCTGGTTGCGATGTTCTTCGTAATTTTCGACGTCGAAGCCCTCTTTTTATACGCATGGTCGACCTCCATCCGCGAAAGCGGCTGGGTCGGCTTTGTCGAAGCCGCAATTTTCATTTTGGTGCTGCTGGCAGGCCTGGTTTACCTGGTTCGCATCGGAGCGCTGGATTGGGCGCCTGCGCGTCGTCGCGTGGTCGTCAAATCGGTCCCGATCAGTCACAGCCACACCAACCCTCATAAGCAGTAAAAGCGAGGCAATAAGATGGACTACACGCTGACACGCGTAGACCCAAACGGGGGCGATAACGATCGCTATCCGCTGCAAAAACAGGAGATTGTCGCCGATCCTCTGGAGCAGCACGTTCACCGCAGCGTCTATATGGGCAAACTTGAGCATGCCCTGCACGACATGGTGAACTGGGGTCGTAAAAACTCTCTCTGGCCGTATAACTTCGGCCTTTCCTGTTGCTACGTGGAGATGACCACGTCATTCACAGCGGTACATGACGTGGCACGCTTTGGTGCGGAAGTTATGCGTGCCTCCCCGCGTCAGGCTGACTTCATGGTCATTGCCGGTACGCCCTTCACCAAAATGGCACCGGTGATTCAGCGTTTATATGACCAGATGCTGGAACCGAAATGGGTCATCTCGATGGGAGCCTGCGCCAACTCTGGCGGCATGTACGACATTTACTCAGTGGTGCAGGGCGTGGACAAATTCCTGCCGGTGGATGTGTATATCCCAGGCTGCCCGCCGCGTCCGGAAGCTTATATGCAGGCGCTGCTGCTGTTACGTGAGTCCATCGGTAAAGAGCGTCGTCCGCTCTCGTGGGTGGTGGGTGATCAGGGTGTGTATCGCGCCAATATGCAGTCGGAACGCGAAAGAAAACGCGGTGAACGCATAGCGGTCACCAACCTGAGAACACCCGACGAAGTTTAAGCACCCGTACACGGATGGAGCCACGGCCGCAGCAGAACACCACAATTTAATGTGTGCCGCCATCCTGACGCCTTCTTTTGAGTGCCTGATTACAGGCCGGAATGGTGAGTAACGTATGACAGATTTAACCACGCAAGATCTCGCTCAGCCAGCATGGCAAACCCGGGATCACCTGGACGACCCGGTGATCGGCGAGCTGCGTAACCGTTTTGGGCCGGACGCCTTTACCGTTCAGGCCACCCGCACCGGCATCCCGGTGGTATGGGTGAAGCGTGAACAATTACTGGAAGTTGTCGAATTTCTGCGTAAGCTGCCGAAGCCGTACGTCATGCTTTATGATTTGCATGGTATGGATGAGCGTTTACGTACCAACCGCGCTGGGTTACCTGCCGCGGATTTTTCCGTTTTCTATCATCTGCTGTCCATTGAACGCAATCGCGACATCATGCTCAAGGTTGCGCTGTCTGAAAACGATATGCATCTGCCAACCATCACCAAAATTTTCCCGAATGCCAACTGGTATGAGCGCGAAACCTGGGAAATGTTTGGCATGACCTTTGATGGTCATCCGCATCTGACGCGCATCATGATGCCGCAGACGTGGGAAGGGCATCCGCTGCGCAAGGACTATCCGGCGCGCGCCACCGAGTTTGATCCCTTCACGCTGACCAAGCAAAAAGAAGATCTTGAGATGGAGTCTCTGACCTTCAAGCCGGAAGAGTGGGGCATGAAGCGCAGCACTGCCAATGAGGACTTTATGTTCCTCAACCTCGGTCCGAACCACCCGTCAGCGCACGGTGCGTTTCGCATCATCCTGCAACTGGACGGTGAAGAGATCGTCGATTGCGTCCCGGATGTCGGTTATCACCACCGTGGTGCCGAGAAAATGGGCGAGCGCCAGTCCTGGCACAGCTACATCCCGTACACCGACCGTATCGAGTATCTCGGCGGTTGCGTCAACGAGATGCCGTATGTACTGGCGGTAGAGAAACTGGCGGGTATCACCGTGCCGGATCGCGTCAATGTGATCCGCGTGATGCTGTCGGAACTGTTCCGCATCAATAGCCATCTGCTGTATATCTCCACCTTTATTCAGGACGTCGGCGCGATGACGCCGGTGTTCTTTGCCTTTACCGACCGCCAGAAAATCTACGACGTAGTGGAAGCCATCACGGGTTTCCGTATGCACCCGGCGTGGTTCCGTATTGGTGGTGTGGCGCACGATCTGCCGAAAGGCTGGGAACGTCTGCTGCGTGACTTCCTCGACTGGATGCCAAAACGCCTGAAAGAGTACGACAAAGCCGCGCTGCGCAACCGCGTGCTGATGGGCCGTTCACAGGGCGTTGCGGCGTACAACATGGACGAAGCACTGGCCTGGGGTACCACCGGTGCCGGTCTGCGCGCCACCGGTCTTGATTTTGACGTGCGTAAATGGCGTCCATATTCAGGTTATGAGAATTTCGATTTCGAGATTCCGGTCGGTGCAGGGATCAGCGATGCCTACACCCGCGTGATGCTGAAAATGGAAGAGATGTGGCAGTCGCTGCGTATTCTGGAGCAGTGCCTGAAAAACATGCCGGAAGGTCCGTTCAAAGCGGATCACCCGCTGACCACGCCGCCACCAAAAGAGCGCACGCTGCAGCACATTGAAACCCTGATTACCCACTTCCTGCAGGTTTCCTGGGGACCGGTAATGCCAGTCAACGAATCTTTCCAGATGATCGAGGCGACCAAAGGGATCAACAGTTACTACCTGACCAGCGACGGCAGCACCATGAGCTACCGCACCCGTGTGCGTACGCCGAGCTTCCCGCATCTGCAGCAGATCCCGTCAGTGATCCGTGGCAGCCTGGTATCCGACCTGATCGTTTACCTCGGTAGTATCGATTTTGTTATGTCAGACGTGGACCGCTAATTATGCACGATCAAAAAATTGCCATCCAAACGATCGACCCTAATGAGGTCTTTGTGCTGAGCGAGGCAGAACACCACGCGATTGAGCACGAAAAACACCATTACGAAGATGCGCGCGCGGCTTCGATTGAAGCCCTGAAGATCGTGCAGAAACAGCGTGGCTGGGTACCTGATGGCGCGATTAACGCCATTGCTGAGGTACTCGGTATTCCGGCCAGTGACGTGGAAGGAGTTGCGACCTTCTACAGCCAGATTTATCGCCAGCCGGTTGGTCGCCATGTGATCCGTTACTGCGACAGCGTGGTATGCCATATCACCGGTTATCAGGGGATTCAGGCCGCTTTAGAACAGAACCTGCATATCAAACCGGGCCAGACTACGCCGGACGGTCGCTTTACGCTGCTGCCGACCTGTTGTCTGGGTAACTGCGATAAAGGCCCGACCATGATGGTGGATGAAGACACCCACGTTCATCTGACGCCGGAAGGTATCGCCACTTTACTGGAGCAGTATCAATGACTATCAAACAGATCATTCGTACTGCGGAAACCCATCCCCTGACCTGGCGTTTGCGTGATGATAAACAGCCGGTGTGGATTGATGAATATCGCAGCAAAAACGGCTATGTCGGTGCAGAAAAAGCGCTGAAAAGCATGAGCCAGGACGAAATCGTCGCAACGGTGAAAGACTCCGGTCTGAAAGGCCGTGGTGGTGCAGGCTTTAACACCGGCCTGAAATGGAGCCTGATGCCGAAAGACGAATCCATGAACATCCGTTACTTGCTGTGTAACGCCGATGAAATGGAGCCGGGCACCTATAAAGACCGTCTGCTGATGGAACAACTGCCGCACCAGTTGGTGGAAGGCATGCTGATCAGTGCGTTTGCGCTGAAAGCGTACCGTGGCTATATCTTCCTGCGCGGTGAGTACATCGAAGCCGCGGTACATCTGCGTCGGGCGATTGCTGAAGCGACGGAAGCGGGTTTCCTCGGTAAAAACATTCTCGGTACCGGTTTTGATTTCGAACTGATCGTCCATACCGGGGCGGGTCGCTACATCTGTGGCGAAGAGACGGCATTGATCAACTCGCTGGAAGGGCGTCGCGCTAATCCGCGTTCCAAGCCACCGTTCCCGGCCAGTGCTGGCGTCTGGGGCAAGCCGACCTGTGTCAACAACGTTGAGACGCTGTCGAACGTGCCTGCCATCTTCCTCAATGGTGTGGAGTGGTACAAAAACATATCCACCAGCGAAGACACCGGCACCAAAATGATGGGCTTCTCAGGCCGCGTGAAAAATCCGGGCGTCTGGGAGTTGCCGTTCGGTATCACCGCGCGTGAAATCCTTGAGGATTACGCCGGTGGTATGCGCGACGGCCTGAAGTTCAAAGCCTGGCAACCCGGTGGCGCAGGAACTGACTTCCTCACCGATCAGCATCTCGACCTGCCGATGGAATTTGCCAGCATTGGTAAAGCCGGTAGCCGTCTGGGAACTGCGCTGGCGATGGCGGTAGATCACGAGATCAACATGGTGTCGCTGGTGCGCAATCTGGAAGAGTTCTTTGCCCGTGAATCCTGCGGCTGGTGCACGCCATGTCGTGATGGTCTGCCGTGGAGCGTGAAGATCCTGCGTGCGCTGGAGCAAAAGCAAGGTCAGCCGGGGGATATCGAAACCCTGCAACAGCTTTGCCGCCAGCTTGGCCCAGGTAAAACCTTCTGTGCGCACGCGCCGGGTGCCGTCGAGCCGCTGCAAAGCGCGATTAAATATTTCCGTGAAGAGTTTGAAGCCGGCATTGCGCCGCAGGTGTTTGGCAATACCCGCGCTATTGGCGGTATTCAGCCTAACCTGCTGAAAGCGCGCTGGTAATCAGCCGCCGTACACGGATTACCTTGTGGCGAGAGTCTCGCGACAGGGGAAGAAAGAGATGTTTAACGCTCGTCTCCGGACGGGCCTTACGGAAGCATATTCACTATGGCTACAATCCATGTAGACGGTAAAGAGTATGATGTGAACGGGGCGGACAACCTGCTACAGGCTTGTCTCTCCCTGGGCCTTGATATTCCTTATTTTTGCTGGCATCCCGCGCTGGGAAGCGTCGGTGCCTGCCGCCAGTGTGCGGTAAAGCAATTCCAGAATGCCGAAGATACCCGCGGTCGCCTTGTCATGTCCTGCATGACGCCGGCAATGGACGGTACTTTTATCTCCATCGACGATGGCGAAGCGAAAGAGTTTCGTGAAAGCGTGGTGGAATGGCTGATGACCAACCACCCGCACGACTGCCCGGTGTGCGAAGAGGGCGGTAACTGCCACCTGCAAGATATGACGGTGATGACGGGCCATAGCTTCCGTCGTTATCGTTTCACCAAACGTACCCACCAGAATCAGGATCTTGGCCCGTTCATTTCGCATGAAATGAACCGCTGTATCGCCTGTTACCGCTGCGTGCGTTACTACAAAGATTATGCAGACGGCAAAGACCTTGGCGTTTACGGTGCACACGACAACGTCTATTTCGGTCGCCCGGAAGATGGCACGCTGGAGAGCGAATTCTCCGGCAACCTGGTCGAAATCTGTCCGACCGGCGTGTTCACCGATAAAACCCACTCCGAACGCTACAACCGTAAGTGGGATATGCAGTTTGCCCCGAGCATCTGCCAGCAGTGCAGTGTCGGCTGTAACACCAGCCCGGGTGAGCGTTATGGCGAACTGCGTCGCATCGAAAACCGTTATAACGGCACGGTAAACCACTACTTCCTGTGTGACCGTGGTCGCTTTGGTTATGGTTACGTCAACCGTAAAGATCGTCCACGTCATCCGGTGCAGCTGCGCGGTAATGACTGGGTTACGCTGAACGCCGAACAGGCGGTTAACGCCGCGGCAGACGTGTTGCGTCAGGCGAAAAGAGTTATCGGTATTGGCTCCCCGCGCGCCAGCATTGAAAGCAACTTTGCGTTGCGTGAGTTGGTGGGTGCAGAAAACTTCTCCACCGGTATGCCCGCTGGCGAGCAGGCGCGCCTTGAGCTGATGCTGAAAGTGCTGCGTGAAGGCGGCATCTATACCCCGTCACTGCGTGAGATTGAAAGCTACGATGCGGTGCTGGTGCTGGGTGAAGATCTGACGCAGGTCGGCGCGCGCGTCGCACTTTCGGTGCGTCAGGCGGTGAAAGGTAAAGCCCGCGAAATGGCGGCGGCACAGAAAGTGGCCGACTGGCAGATTGCGGCGATCCTTAACATCGGTCAGCACGCAAAACACCCGCTGTTTGTGACCAATGTTGATGAAACCCGTCTGGATGATATCGCTGCATGGAGCTACCGTGCGCCGATTGAAGACCAGGCGCGTCTCGGGTTTGCCATCGCCCACGCGCTGGATGACACCGCACCGGCGGTGAGCAATTTTGATAACGCTTTGAATGGCAAGCTGGATGTTGTGGTGCAGGCGCTGGCAGGGGCGAAGAAGCCGCTGATCATCTCCGGTACCCACTCTGGCAGCACCGCGATGATTGAAGCAGCAGCCAACGTCGCTAAAGCGCTGAAAGCGCGTGGCGCGGATGTCGGCATTACGCTGCTGGCTTCAGCCGCGAACAGCATCGGCCTCGGTCTGATGGGCGGCGCATCGCTGGATAGCGCGCTGGCGCAACTGAGCAACGGCGAAGCCGATGCCCTGGTGGTTCTGGAAAACGATCTCTATCGTCACGCGCCGAAAGCGACGGTGGATGCGGCGCTGGCTAAGGCTGCTAACGTGATTGTGGTCGACCATCAACGCACCGCCACGCTGGAGAAAGCCAATCTGGTGTTCTCTACCGCCAGCTTTGCGGAAAGCGACGGTACCTCGATCAACCATGAAGGCCGCGCCCAGCGTTTCTTCCAGGTTTACGATCCCGCTTATTACGACAACAGCGTAGTGATGCTGGAGAGCTGGCGCTGGCTGCACTCGCTGCACAGCACGGTGGAAAGCCGCCAGGTTGACTGGACGCTGCTCGATCATGTGATTGATGCCGCCATTGCTGCTCTGCCGCAACTGAAAGGCATCAAAGATGCAGCGCCAGACGCCAGCTTCCGTATTCGCGGACAAAAACTGGCGCGTTCACCGCATCGTTACAGTGGTCGTACCGCTGCACGCGCCAATATCAGCGTGCACGAACCGCGTCAGCCGCAGGATAAAGACACCATGTTCGCCTTCTCAATGGAAGGGAACAACCAGCCGGGCGCTGCGCGTTCGCAGATCCCGTTTGCCTGGGCGCCAGGCTGGAACTCCCCCCAGGCGTGGAACAAATTCCAGGCCGAAGTGGGCGGTAAGCTGCGCAATGGTGATCCGGGCGTACGCCTGTTTGAAGCTACGGAAGGTGCATTGCCGTGGTTCAGCGCGATTCCGGACAGCTTCGTCGGTGGCAGCCAGTGGCGTGTCGCGCCTTACTATCAACTGTTCGGTAGCGAGGAGATGACCCAGCGTTCTCCGGTATTCCAGAAGCGTATGGCACCGGCCACCCTGGTAATTAACCCGTCCGATGCGGAAAAACTGGGCGTTAACAACGGTGCTGCCGTTGATCTGGTATGTGCTGGTGAAACGCTGCGCCTGCCGGTGCGCTTCTCCAGCGCGTTGCAGGCGGGACAGGTTGGCCTGCCGCTGGGTATGCCGGGCGTGCCGCCGTTCCTCTCGGGTGCGCAAATTGACAAATTGCAGGAGGCGCCGCAATGAGCTGGCTGACACCGGACGTTATTGACATCCTGATTAGCATCGTCAAAGCCATCGTCATCTTGCTGGTGGTCGTGGCCTGTGGTGCCTTCATGAGTTTTGCCGAGCGTCGTCTGCTCGGCCTCTGGCAGAACCGTTACGGACCAAACCGTGTAGGTTGGGGCGGTTCACTGCAATTAGCCGCAGACATGTTGAAAATGTTCTTTAAAGAGGACTGGGTTCCGCCCTTTACTGACCGTTTTATCTTTACCCTGGCACCGGTGATTGCGTTTGTTTCGCTGCTGCTGGCCTTCGCCATTGTACCGGTATCACCGACCTGGATGGTGACTGACCTGAACATCGGTCTGTTGTTCTTCCTGATGATGGCCGGTCTGGCGGTGTATGCGGTGCTGTTTGCGGGCTGGTCGAGTAACAACAAATACTCGCTGCTCGGTGCAATGCGTGCTTCTGCGCAGACCCTGAGCTACGAAGTGTTTCTCGGCCTGTCGCTGATGGGCGTGGTGGCGCAGGCGGGTTCATTCAATTTGAACGCCATCGTCGAAAGCCAGGCGCACCTGTGGAACATCATTCCGCAATTCTTCGGCTTCCTGACCTTCTGTATCGCAGGCGTTGCGGTATGTCACCGTCACCCGTTTGACCAGCCGGAAGCGGAACAGGAACTGGCCGATGGTTACCACATCGAATATGCCGGGATGAAGTTTGGTTTGTTCTTTGTCGGTGAATATGTGGCGATCACCACCGTATCAGCGCTGATTGTGACGCTGTTCTTCGGTGGCTGGCACGGACCCTTCCTGCCGCCGTTCATCTGGTTCGCCATTAAGACCGCGTTCTTCATGATGATGTTTATCCTGATTCGTGCTGCGCTTCCGCGTCCACGCTATGACCAGGTGCTGTCGTTCGGCTGGAAAGTGTGTCTGCCGTTGACGCTGTTGAACCTGCTGGCGACCGCCGCAGTGATTCTGTCCGCGCAGTAAGGGGTTTTGAGATGACTTTAAAAGATATTGTCGTTGGCTTCGGCACGACAGTGCGCAGTATCTGGATGATAGGCATGCATGCCTTCGCCAAGCGCGAAACCCAGATGTACCCGGAAGAACCAGTGTACCTGCCGCCGCGCTACCGTGGTCGTATCGTGCTGACGCGCGACCCGGACGGCGAAGAACGCTGTGTGGCCTGTAACCTGTGTGCGGTAGCCTGTCCGGTAGGTTGTATTTCGCTGCAAAAAGCGGAAATGCAGGATGGTCGCTGGTATCCGGAGTTCTTCCGCATCAACTTTTCACGCTGTATTTTCTGTGGTCTGTGCGAAGAAGCCTGTCCGACCACCGCTATCCAGCTGACCCCGGATTTCGAACTGGGTGAGT
The DNA here is from genome assembly GCF_059730495.1 of Pantoea sp. X-Soil-TKNS-1211. Lineage (NCBI taxonomy): Bacteria > Pseudomonadati > Pseudomonadota > Gammaproteobacteria > Enterobacterales > Erwiniaceae > Pantoea > Pantoea sp. X-Soil-TKNS-1211. Next base: position 3,062,576 of record NZ_AP035953.1, on the reverse strand, counting down.
TTAAGCGCCAGGATCTGGTGTACGAAAAACAGGACCTGTTGATCTCCGGTCCGGGTAAATATCCGGAGTACAACTTCTACCGCATGGCGGGTATGGCAATTGACGGCAAAGGTAAAGGCGACGCGGAAAACGAAGCCAAACCCATCGACGTCAAAGGCTTGTTACCTTAAGGAGCCAGCTATGGAATTTGCGTTTTATCTTTGCGGTCTGGTGGCGGTGCTGACGACGCTACGCGTTATCACCCACACCAACCCGGTACATGCGTTGCTGTACCTGATTGTTTCGCTATTGTCGATTGCGGGCGTGTTTTTCTCCATGGGCGCTTACTTTGCCGGTGCGCTGGAAATCATCGTCTATGCTGGCGCGATTATGGTGTTGTTCGTGTTCGTGGTGATGATGCTGAACCTCGGCAAATCCCAACAGGATCAGGAGCGTGAATGGCTGAAGCCTTCACTGTGGATTGGCCCCGGCATCGTTTCATTGCTGCTGCTGGTGGTGATGGTTTATGCCATCAGTACCGCACACGATCAGGGTATCGATGGCACCGTCATTGACGCCAAAGCGGTGGGTATCAGCCTGTTTGGCCCTTATGTGCTGGCGGTTGAGCTGGCGTCGATGTTGTTGCTGGCGGGTCTGGTTGTCGCCTTCCATATCGGACGTGAAGAGCGTCAGGGTGAAGTACTGAGCAATCGCCCGGCTGAGACGCAAGGGAATAAGGAGGGGCACGCATGATCCCGTTACAACATGGCCTGATTCTGGCTGCGGTGCTGTTTGTTCTCGGCCTGACCTCACTGGTGCTGCGCCGTAACCTGCTGTTTATGTTGATTGGTCTGGAGATCATGATCAACGCGGCGGCGCTGGCGCTGGTGGTCGCGGGCAGCTACTGGGGACAAGCCGACGGGCAGGTAATGTACATCCTGGCCATCAGCCTTGCGGCGGCGGAAGCCAGTATCGGTCTGGCGCTGCTGCTCCAGCTCTATCGTCGTCGTCAGACGCTGAACATTGACACTGTGAGCGAGATGCGCGGATGAATCTTCTCTACTTAACTGTTTTATTTCCACTGATTGGCTTCCTGCTGTTGGCATTTTCCCGTGGTCGCTGGTCGGAGAACCTGTCTGCCGCTGTGGGGATGGGATCAGTCGGTCTGGCTGCCCTGACCACGATTTTTGTCGGCATGGATTTCTTCAGTCAGGGGCAGCAACCGTTCACCCAGGCGCTCTGGACCTGGATGCAGGTCGGCCACTTTGACATCAAGGTCAACCTGGTGCTGGATGGCCTGTCGCTGACTATGCTGTCGGTGGTCACCGGCGTGGGTTTCTTCATCCACATGTTCGCTTCCTGGTACATGCGTGGTGAAGAGGGTTATTCACGCTTCTTCGCCTACACCAACCTGTTTATTGCCAGCATGGTGGTTCTGGTACTGGCCGATAACCTGATGCTGATGTATCTCGGCTGGGAAGGGGTGGGGCTGTGCTCTTACTTGCTGATCGGTTTCTACTACAGCAACCCGGAAAACGGCAAAGCGGCGATGAAAGCCTTCATCATTACCCGTGTGGGTGATGTGTTCCTCGCGCTGGCGTTGTTCATTCTCTACAACGAACTCGGCACGCTGAACTTCCGTGAACTGATGGAACTGGCTCCGGCGCACTTCGCCGCCGACAACCACATGCTGCAATGGGCAACCTTGCTGCTGCTGGGTGGTGCGGTAGGTAAATCGGCACAGTTGCCGTTGCAGACGTGGCTGGCAGATGCGATGGCCGGTCCGACGCCGGTCTCTGCGCTGATCCACGCCGCCACGATGGTAACGGCGGGTGTCTACCTGATTGCCCGCACACACGGCCTGTTCCTGCTGACGCCGGACGTGCTGCATCTGGTGGGTATTGTGGGAGCTATCACCCTGGTGCTGGCGGGTTTCGCTGCGCTGGTGCAGACCGATATCAAACGCGTGCTGGCCTACTCCACCATGAGTCAGATCGGCTACATGTTCCTGGCGCTTGGCGTACAGGCGTGGGATGCGGCGATTTTCCACCTGATGACCCATGCGTTCTTTAAAGCGCTGCTGTTCCTCTCTTCCGGTTCAGTGATTCTGGCCTGTCATCACGAACAGAACATCTTCAAGATGGGCGGTCTGCGTAAGAGCATCCCGCTGGTGTACACCTGCTTCCTGGTGGGTGGTGCCGCACTGGCAGCGCTGCCGCTGATTACCGCAGGTTTCTACAGTAAAGATGAAATCCTGTTTGGTGCGCTGGCGAATGGTCACATCAATCTGATGGTAGCGGGTCTGGTAGGGGCGTTCCTGACATCTATCTATACTTTCCGCATGATTTTCATCGTGTTCCACGGTGAAGAGAAAATTCATGCGCATGCTGGCAAAGGCATTACTCATCATCTGCCGCTGATTGTGCTGTTGGTGCTGTCCACCTTCATTGGCGCGTTGATTACGCCGCCACTGGCCGGTGTTCTGCCGCAGAACGAGTTTGGCGAAGGCGGCAAAGTGGCACTGGAAATCACCTCTGGCGTGGTCGCTATTGTCGGCATTCTGATTGCCGCAGCGCTGTGGCTGGGCAAACGTCAGTTGGTTACCAGCGTGGCTAACAGTGCACCGGGTCGTTTCTTCGGCACCTGGTGGTTTGCCGCCTGGGGCTTCGATTGGTTGTACGACAAAGTGTTCGTTAAACCTTTCCTCGGCCTTGCCTGGCTGCTGAAACGCGACCCACTGGATTCGCTGATGACCCTGCCAGCTCTGATTTCGCGCATTGGCAACAAAGGCCTGGTGGTCAGTGAAAACGGTTATCTGCGCTGGTATGTGGCGTCGATGAGCGTCGGTGCAGTAGTAGTGCTGGCACTGTTGCTGGTGATCTAACAAGATTGATGGGCGGGGTGAGGATTTTTTCACCCCAGTCGAGAAAGTAAAAATTGCCTGATAAAGGCAGAAAAAAGGGAAGTATGCCGTGTTATTACCTTGGCTAATAATCATACCTTTTCTCGGTGGCTTGCTGTGCTGGCTGGCTGAGCGCCTCGGCAAGAAGGTGCCGCGCTGGATCGCTCTGATCACCATGGCGTTGACGCTGGTGCTTGGGTTGCAACTATGGTTGCAGGGCGGCTATTCACTGACGCAGGCGGCAGGTATGCCGCAGTGGCAGTCGAGTTTTCAGGTAGCCTGGATCCCACGTTTCGGTATCAATTTCCATCTGGCGATTGATGGCTTGTCGCTGCTGATGGTAGTGCTGACCGGTTTGCTTGGTCTGATGGCGGTACTCTGCTCGTGGAATGAAATCGAGAAGTATCAGGGCTTTTTCCACCTCAACCTGATGTGGATCCTCGGTGGCGTGATTGGCGTGTTCCTCTCCATCGACATGTTCCTGTTCTTCTTCTTCTGGGAAATGATGCTGGTGCCGATGTACTTCCTCATCGCGCTCTGGGGTCACAAAGCTTCGGACGGTAAAACCCGTATCACGGCGGCGACCAAGTTCTTCATCTATACCCAGGCATCCGGTCTGGTGATGCTGATTGCTATCCTGGCGCTGGTGTTCGTGCACTACAACGCGACCGGCATCTGGACTTTCAGCTACGAAGAACTGCTGAAAACCCCAATGTCCCACACCGTCGAATATCTGCTGATGTTGGGTTTCTTTATCGCCTTCGCGGTCAAAATGCCGGTGGTGCCGTTGCACGGTTGGCTGCCGGATGCGCACAGTCAGGCACCGACCGCAGGTTCGGTCGATCTCGCAGGGATTCTGTTGAAAACCGCCGCCTATGGTTTGCTGCGCTTCAGCCTGCCGCTGTTCCCACATGCGTCGGCGGAGTTTGCTCCGATCGCCATGTGGCTGGGCGTGATTGGTATCTTCTACGGTGCCTGGATGGCGTTCGCGCAGACGGATATCAAACGCCTGATCGCTTACACCTCCATTTCGCACATGGGTTTCGTACTGATCGCCATTTACACCGGCAGCCAGCTGGCGTTCCAGGGTGCGGTGGTTCAGATGATCGCCCACGGCCTGTCCGCCGCGGCGCTGTTTATCTTGTGTGGTCAGCTGTATGAGCGTCTGCATACCCGTGATTTGCGTCAGATGGGGGGCCTGTGGTCACGTATCAAATGGATTCCGGGTCTGTCGCTGTTCTTTGCCGTGGCTAACCTCGGGATGCCGGGCACCGGTAACTTTGCCGGGGAATTTATGATTCTGACCGGTAGCTTCCAGGTGGTGCCGGTGATTATCGTGATTGCCACCTTTGGTCTGGTGTTCGCTTCGGTGTACTCGCTGGTGATGATGCAGCGCGCGTACTACGGTGAAGCCAAATCACAGGCACCACTGCCCGGCATGTCACCGCGTGAGTTCACTATGATTATGGTTCTGGTGGTGTTGCTGGTTCTGCTGGGGGTTTATCCACAGCCGATTCTTGATACCTCCCATGCTGCAATGAGCAATATTCAGCAGTGGTTTACCGCTTCAATTTCAACTACAAGGCCGTAATTCGCCATGACAATAACTCCTCTACAATTGATCGCGTTACTGCCGCTGTTGATCGTCGGATTGACGGTGGTGGTTGTGATGCTGTCCATTGCATGGCGACGCAACCACTTTGTAAATGCCACGCTGACGGTAATTGGTCTTAACCTGGCGCTGCTTTCGCTGTGGTTTGTTGCCCATGTCGGGGCAATGGATGTGACGCCGATGCTGCGCGTCGATGGTTACTCTATCTTCTACACCGGGCTGGTGATGCTGGCGAGTCTGGCAACCTGTACCTTCGCCTACCCGTGGCTGGCTGGTTTTCCGGACAATAAAGATGAGTTCTATCTGCTGGTGCTGATTGCCGCGCTGGGCGGTATCGTGCTGGCGAGTGCCAACCATCTGTCGGCGCTGTTCATTGGTATCGAACTGCTGTCGCTGCCGTTGTTTGGTTTAATTGGTTACGCCTTCCGCCAGAAACGTTCGCTGGAAGCGGCGCTGAAATACACCATCCTGTCAGCGGCGGCGTCATCGTTCCTGCTGTTTGGTATCGCGCTGATTTATGCGGATTCCGGCAGCCTGAGCTTTGTGCAGCTGGGTAAAAGCCTGAATGACAGCATGATGCAGCAGCCGCTGCTGTTGGTCGGCCTCGGTATGATGATTATTGGACTTGGCTTCAAACTGTCGCTGGTGCCATTCCATCTGTGGACGCCGGATGTGTATCAGGGTGCACCTGCCCCTGTATCCACCTTCCTCGCGACCGCCAGCAAAATCGCTATCTTTGGCGTGATCATGCGTCTGTTTATGTACGCGCCGGTGACCGACAGCGAAGCAGTGCGCACCGTGTTGGGTGTGATCGCCTTTGTCTCCATCCTGTTCGGCAACCTGATGGCGATTTCGCAAAGCAACATCAAACGTCTGCTTGGTTACTCCTCCATCGCTCACCTTGGTTATCTGCTGGTGGCGCTGATTGCGGTGAAAACGCATCAGCTGTCGCTGGAAACCGCCGGGGTCTATCTGGCCGGTTACCTGTTCAGCAGCCTTGGCGCGTTCGGTGTGGTAAGCCTGATGTCCAGTCCTTATCGTGGCCCGGATGCTGATACCCTGTACTCCTATCGTGGCCTGTTCTGGCACCGTCCGATTCTGTCGGCGGTGATGACCATCATGATGCTGTCGCTGGCCGGTATCCCGATGACATTGGGCTTTATTGGTAAGTTTTACGTGATCGCATCCGGTGTGAATGCCCATCTGTGGTGGCTGACCGGTGCGGTGGTGGCAGGCAGCGCCATCGGCCTGTACTACTATCTGCGTGTTACCGTCAGTCTGTACCTCAGCCCGCCGGAACTGCATACCCGCGATCGTGATACCCCGGCCAACTGGGCCTTCACTGCTGGCGGTGTGGTGGTCCTGATTTCCGCGATTCTGGTGCTGCTGCTGGGTGTGTATCCGCAGCCGCTGATCACGCTGGTGCAGATGGCCCAACCGCTGATGTAAAACGGACGCGTGATTGCTCCAGCTAAATCAGGCCTACGGGCCTGATTTTTTTTGCCCGCCATCTGACAATTCTGTCGCGTGTTGCTAATTTTTAAACAGTGTTCACTCGTCGCACAGAGGCCTTGTGATCAAGTTGATATTTCTGCTCACCGGTGCACAGGTGATTCGCAGGCGTTGGTACTGGCTGGCTTTAGGCGGCTTAGTCTTGCTGGTGTTGTCCGCATTGATCCTCTATGACATCGGTAGCGACGGCCTGCTTTCAGTGCCGCTGGACCTGCTCGCAATATTTTTTATCATCGAAGGTCTGGTGCAGATGACATTCGCGTTTATTCGCGAAATGCGTATCGATGGCCTGACCTTGCTGAAAGCGCTGGGATTGTGGTTTATCGGTTTCCTGATCCTCAATATTCCTCAGGACAACAATGATGTTTCGGCGGTGCTGTTTGGCATCGCGTTTATGGTCGATGGCCTATTTCGCATCGCGGCTGCTCTGGTATTGCGCGGCTGGCGCTGGCGTAAGCAATGCCTGACCGGGGTGGTGGAGTGGTTTATCAGCATCCTTATCCTGAGCGACTGGCCATTTCATCATCATATCGCGGTACCTTTGTGTTTCGCCTTGCTGCTGCTGAGCATTGGCACCACGCTGCTGCAAATGGCCCGGCAGGCGAATTTGTTGACAGATAACAGCACGGTTACCACGCTACCGCTGTTCAAAGTCGGGGGATTGCGGCAATGGCACAGCAGCCAATACGTTCATCCGCCGTTTCCTCATCGACCGCCCGCTCAGCCACTGAAAGTCTATGTCTGGACCCCGTTAGGATCAGGCAGGCTGCGCGAAAGTTACCAATTAATCAATCGATACATCGCTGCGGTCGATCAACATGGTGTGATCTCAACCGGGCATGCGGCGATAGAAGCCGGAGATGATCTGTATATCAGTCACTATCCTAAGGATGATATTGATCGTGACAGCAGTAACTTCCGTGCTGTACTGCGTTCCGGGGAACACAATGATGTGGCCGGGCGTTTTCTTTCCTCCCTGTCGCTGGAGGTGGCTGACTGGTGTGCGCCTGACAAACAAATTCTGTTTGCTCATTACAATTTCAAAGCATTGCACAATTTCTGGCGCAGCTATCGTGTGGACAGCACCTATAACCTGACTGCGCGTAACTGTTCCTCAGCGGTTATCCAGGCGTTGGATGTCGCGATTGAGGGCATCCTTGCCAGACGGGCTTATGCCGGATTGCGGCTGTTCAGCGACCCCAACTTTTGGTTATTGGGTGTGGTGCGCGGCAGGGCGGAGGAGATGACCTGGACACCCGGTCTGGTACTGGATTATGTCCGCTTACTGCACCGCGTCATTGAACCCCAGCCCAGCGTGCTCTGGCCGGTTCGACTGTGGCGAAGCCTGTGCTTACGCCATGCGCTGTGGCAGCAGAAACGGGCACCCTCGCGGAGTGTGATTAAATGATGCGCAGCAGCGTGATGATCCTCCTCGCCATTACCATCTTTGGTCTGACCTATGGTTTAAGCGCGCCGCTGATTGCGCTCAGGCTCTCGGCGGTGGGCTACAGCGAAACGCTGATTGGTCTCAATGCGGCAATGCATGCGGCAGGTGTGCTGATTATTGCGCCCGCCTTACCGGCACTCTGTCGTCGTTTTTCGCCACAAGCATTACTGATCACCTCATTGCTGGCGTCAGTGTTGTTGTTAATCCTTTTTCCCTTGCTGCCGATTGCCAGCAGCTTCGTGCTGCGCCTGCTGCTCGGCATGGTTTCTGAAGTGATCCTGGTAGTAACGGAAACCTGGCTCAATCAACAATGCGTGGAAAGCAATCGGGCGAAGATGCTGGCAACCTACACCGCGATGTTATCAGCAGGATTTGCGTTGGGTCCTTTCATCTTGACCTTACAGGGCAGCGGCGATGGGGCATTTATTACCGGGGCCGCGTTGTCGGCCATCGCCGCGCTGGCACTGCTCGGCAGCGGCAAACTGCGCTTCAGCGCTGAGCAGGGCGCGTCGCGTACCCTCGCACGTTGGTTGCGGCTGTTGCCGCTGGCACTGACGGCAACCATTCTCAATGCGGCACTGGAAGCCGCAGGTATGAATTTGCTGGCGCTATATGCGATCAATCTTGGTTGGTCCGAAGCGCAGGCGACATCATTGATCACCATTTTACTGGTCGGCGCGATCCTGTTGCAGCTGCCGATCGGCTGGCTGGCCGATCGTATGGATCGCCATCACTTAATTGTCTGGCTGGCTGGCTTGTCTACCCTTGGTGCGCTTGCCTGGCCGCTGGCGTTGCAATCGTTGTGGCTGGCGCGTTTGCTGTTGTTCTGCTGGGGTGGGGTATTTGTCGGCATCTATACGGTGATCATCACGCTGGTGGGGCAGCGTTTTCAGGGTTCGGAACTGGCGGCGGCCTATGCGGTGTTGTCGGTGGCATGGGGCATTGGTGCCTTTATTGGTCCGGCATTAGGTGGGATGGCGATGTCGCTCACGCTACATGGTTTGCCGTGGATGGCAGCGTTATTGTGCGCCTTCTTTACCGGTTTTGCCTTGCAACAACGACGTTGTTGATTTATTTAAGAAATAATAAAACCTGCGCGATAAATCGCGCCGCTTGTATGTTTGGAGGGTCAGATTATGATTTCCCTGAAATCAGTTCTGATAACCGGGAAGCCGTGCGCCGCTGGAAGCAGCTTTTACAGTGACTTCGTACGTAGAGTGGCTCCCGCCTCCTTGTTCAGGCCGAAGAGTACCAGGAAGCTTTCTCTCGCGAGACTGACTTCGCATTACAAGGCAGGCTGAACAATCTCAGATGACGAGGTCGGGAACCGGTTAACAGTTTACGCTATTTTGCCTTCCGGAGGCCACATGACCTGTTTTGCCGGGATCGATATTTCTGCCAGAACCTTTACCTTTGCCGTACGCGTTAACGGTAAAACAACGCTGGTTTCTGAGCTTAATCAGACACCTGAGGACTATCAGGCTTTTGCGAAAAAGCTGATATCGCTGTCCCCCGAACGCATCGTTATGGAAGCAACCGGTGTCTACCATTTTGACCTTGCGGTGGCTCTTGTCCGTGCCGGGCTGCCCGTCTGCGTCATTAATCCCGCCAGTTATCACCACTATGCCGCCATGCGCCTGAACGCTGCCAAAACTGACGCCCGTGATGCGGTACTGCTGGCTGAATATGGAGAAAGCATGAGGCCTGCACTCTGGCAGGCTCCGGATGATGACTGCATGGCGTTGCGCGATATCGCCCGCATGATGACGCGAGCCGTTCAGTCCCGGACACGTTCAAAAAACCGTCTTCATGCGCTGGAAACCCGCGCCGGAACTGCCGATGTCCTGCTGGAGCTGGAAGAAGAAGACGTGGAATATTACAGCCGTAAGGTAGAGAAGCTGCACGCGCTGGCGCTGAAAATCATCGCGAAAAATAGCGCCCTGAAAGCGGCGTTCATGTGCCTGTGTTCAGCCAAAGGCGTCGGAGAGACAACGGCCATTACTGTACTGGGCGAGCTGAGCCTGCTGCCCCGGGATATGAAGGCAAATCAGGTAAGCCGTCATGCGGGCCTGCATGTGAGGCAGAGCCAGTCGGGCAGCAGCGTGAACCGTCCGGGACGTCTGGGTAAAGCGGGCAACGGTCATCTGCGTAGGGCGCTGTATATGGCCGCGCTGAGTGCTGCGCAGCATGAACCCCGCACCGCGATGTTTTATCAGGGGCTGATAAAAAGAGGTAAGAAGAAAATCCAGGCGATATGCGCAGTAATGCGGAAATACCTGACCGGCTTATGGAGCTGTATAAAGCACGGTCAGGATTTTGATTCAGCGAGACTTTTTAGTACCAAGCATCGGGAAAGTGTTGATGCTTAACAGAGTATCTACGTAATGTGTCCCTTGAAGGAAATTATCATGGATATTAACTGGCTGGATATTCACCACCGCGATTTAACGGTGTCACAACTTTATGCATTGCTGGCCTTGCGCAGCGAAGTGTTTGTGGTGGAACAAAACTGTCCCTATCTCGATGTGGATGGGCAGGATTTAGTGGCGGAAAATCGCCATCTGTTGGGTATGCTGGGTGATGATCTGGTAGCGTATGCACGCATTTTATCGCCCGTCGATGCGCAGAGTCCGGTGAAGATTGGGCGGGTGATTGTTTCCGGTCGCGCCCGCGGTATCAACCTGGGTAATCGCTTAATGGTGCAGGCTTTGCAGGTTTGCCAGCGTTACTGGCCGCAGCACACGCCCTTCCTCTCAGCCCAGGCGCATTTGCAAGCGTTCTATGCCGGTCATGGTTTTGTCGCGGTGAGTGATATCTATCTCGAAGATGATATCCCACATATCGACATGGCCTGCATGCCTGCGTAGCAGCGCGATTTATCGCGCGGGTTTTAAATAAACAAATGGCGAGGTTTGCACCTCGCCATGGTTATCAGCCCGGCGTCATCTGCCGATCATCAACGTATTTACGCTGATCCGGCGGTGGCGGGAAGTACTGATACAACCAGGTTTCACTCAGGGTTTCGTCTTTGGTGCGCAGGAACAGACGCATGTCCACCGGCTTGGTGGAATCGCTGTTGGGATACCAGTCAAACAGGATGCGATAGCCATCGATTGGCTCGACATACAAAATCTCGACCTGCTTGATGGTTCCCGCTGACACGGTAATCACCGGCTCGATCCCTTTCGGCGCGGCAGCTTTCAGATCGCCACCCACGAAATCAATAGCAAAGCGACGACTCCATTGCTCCGGGAAGTGCTCGCCCGGCGCCCAACCTTCCGGGAAGCCACCGATACCGGTACGGGTGGCATCGACACGCGCCAGACCACTGCGTACCGGTGGCAGGCCGCTCCAGTAAAGTTTGTACTGGAAGTTGAATTCGCTGCCCGCTTTGACCGGTTTTTCCGGTTGCCAGAAGCACACCACGTTATCCAGCGTTTCGCCGGTGGTAGGGATCTCCATCAGGTTGATGGCTCCCTTACCCCATTTACCAATCGGCTCAACCCACAAGCTTGGACGTTTGTCGTACCAGCCAATCACATCCTGATAATCCTTAAAGTCATGATTGAGCTGCAACAGGCCAAAGCCGCGCGGGTTTTCATCCTGATAAGCGTTGAACTGCAAACGCTGCGGATTGTTCAGCGGGCGGGCAATCCATTCACCGTTGCCGGTCCACATCGCCAGACGGTCAGAGTCGTGGATTTGCGGGTGGTAGGTGTTGCACATGCGGCGCTCGTTGGTGCCACAGCTGAACATACTGGTCATCGGTGCGATACCCAACTGACGGATATCACTGCGTGCGAACAGGTGGTTTTCCACCTCCATCACCACGCGTTTGGCTTCGCAGTGGATGGTGAATTTGTACGCGCCGGTGACGCTGGCACCGTCCAGCAGGGCATACACCACAAAGGTCGTGTCTTCGGCTTTCGGGGTTTCAAACCAAAAGGCGGTGAAATCCGGGAACTCTTCATGACCGTTGCTGAAGGTATTCACCGCCACGCCACGGGCGGAAAGGCCGTACTGGTAAGTTTCATCGACGGCGCGGAAGTAGCTGGCACCGAGGAAAGAGACGATGTCACGGCGTGCCAGCTCCGGTTTCTTAAATGCACGGAAACCGGCGAAGCCGAGATCGGTTTTACCCACCAGCTGTTTGGTGTCGACGTTGGCGTCGTTGTAGTTAAACAACTCCGGGCGGAAGTGGATTTCACGCGCTTCGCGGCTGGCGGCATCAACGGAGAACATCTGGATGCGGCGTTTAAAGCCCATGCCGACATGGAAGAATTGTACATCCAGTTCGCGATCGGGGATGTTGTTCCACAGCGAATGGTTGGGGTCGTACTGAATGGCGTTATAAGCCTGTGGTGTCAGATTGGCCAGGGTGTCAGGCAGCGGGCCAGGCGCGCCGCCCCAGGGCTGTTTAGCCAGTGCGGCGGCTTTCTTTTTCAGTACATCGAAATCGAAGCGAACCGCAGTACCGTCGGCGATGCCATCTTCGGCCCAGGCGGACTGTGCAAACAGCGTGGACAGACCCGTCATGCCACTCAGGGCAGAGAGGGCCATTGACGCTTTCATAAACTTTCTACGATTCATGCCAGAAATCTAATCCTTAGCTGCTCGGGTTTAAGGTGACTGCCGTGCATCACACACGCATTTCAGACCTGATAGCGTCAGGCTACAGGGGGTTACGACAGTCGCCGAATGAAAAAATTCAGTCCGAAGAAATTTATCAGATAAATCATAGAAGCGAAGCAGATTTCAAATCTTTACCCTTTACGGGTGAAACTCGGGCAAATCCTGGCCGCTCATTGCCCCGAACGGATTTTTAATGACTATAGTTAACCGACAGGTAAGTTAAATACATGGAGGAACCACGTAATGTCATCCACCGATCAATTTGAAACCCGTCTTGACGATGATTTGGCTCTGCTGACTGAAACGCTGGAAGAGGTGTTGCGCTCATCTGGCGATCCGGCCGATCAAAAATATATCGAACTGAAAAGCAAAGCGGAGCAGGCGCTGGAAGAAGTGAAGTCGCGCGTCAGCCATGCTTCTGACAGTTACTACTATCGGGCGAAAAAAGCGGCTTACCGCGCCGATGATTATGTCCACGATAAACCCTGGCAGGGCATTGGTATTGGTGCCGCCGCCGGGCTGTTTATAGGGTTGCTCCTGGCCCGCCGCTAATCGTTATCGGGCGCGTCGCGTGCGCGCCCATCCCTGACCGCCCACCTGAAATTCTCCCTTACCGCATCGACAGCGATTGTGTTTCTCTTGTCCGCTTCCTACATTAATGCAACAGGGATAAGGAGAATAGACGTGATACGAGTTGAAATGCTCTCGACGGGCGATGAAGTGTTACACGGGCAGATTGTCGATACTAACGCGGCCTGGCTGGCTGATGTGTTGTTCCAGCATGGCTTACCGATGACCAGCCGCAGTACGGTGGGTGATGCGCTGCCATCGCTGGTGGAAGCGTTACAAAGCCGTAGCCAGATTGCCGACGTGCTGATTGTGAATGGTGGCCTCGGCCCCACCAGCGACGACCTCAGTGCGCTGGCGGCAGCGACCGCCAGCGATAGCCATCTGGTACTGCATCAGGAGTGGCTGGAGAAGATGGAAGCCTGGTTTGCGGGGCGTGGACGTGTCATGGCACCGAGCAATCGCAAGCAGGCGGAGATCCCCGCCAATGCCGAATTGATTGATAACCCGGTGGGCACCGCCTGCGGTTTCGCGCTGCAACTCAATCGCTGCTGGATATTCTTCACACCGGGTGTGCCATCAGAATTTAAGGTGATGGTCGAGCAGGAGATCCTGCCGCGTCTGAAAGCCCGTTTCGAACTGCCGGAGCCGCCATTATGCCTGCGTCTCACCACCTTTGGTCGCGGCGAAAGCGATATCGCGGCAGAACTGGAGCCGTTACCCTTACCTGAAGGTGTTGTGATGGGCTATCGCTCCTCAATGCCGATTATTGAAATCAAACTCACCGGCCCGGCCAGTCAGCGGGTGGCAATGGAGCAGGTGTGGCAGCAGGTCAAACTACAACTGGCAGAATGCACCATTTTTGAAGGGACGGAAGGATTACCGGCATGGCTGGCACAACAACTCGTCGCGCGCGGGTTGACGCTGGCGGTCAGTGAATCCTATACCGCCGGATTATTGCAATGGCAGCTGGCATCCGCCGACGTACCGCTGCGTACCGGTAATGTATTGCCGGAGCAGACAGAAACGCTGGAACAGCAGGTACAGCGTCTGCGCGATTTCGCGACACAGCAGCAGGCTGAGGTCGGGCTGGCGGTCGGCACGCTGCGCGATGGCGAGGTGGCGATTTCGCTACACACACCGGAGGCAAGCTGGGGCCAGTTGGTGAAGTTTAACCACGGGCGGCATAACCTCGAAATCCGGCAGAAGGTGGTGGCGATGATGGCGATGAATATGCTGCGGCGCTGGTTGCACGGTAGCGAAGTCAGCACCGGACACGGCTGGATTGATGTGCTGGAAACGGTGAGACTCTAGCCAAAACGGCACGGTTGTAGCGGCGCGATTTATCGCGCGGCTTTTTCCGTCAGGTGCACGGATTGCGCGATAAATCGCGCCGCGACGAGAAGGTAGGTTATAACTCGATCTCAATCTCGCCTTTGGCTATACAGCAGCAGGGCAAAAACTCACCCTGCTGAATAAACGCCAGCGGTGTCTCGGCGTACTGCACTTCACCTTTCAGCAAACGCATGCGGCAGGAGCCGCAGTAGCCTTCGCGACACTGATACTCGACGCAAACATTGTGCGCTTCGAGGGTCGTCAGCAGATTGGGATGGTCTTCTGCGCACTCCAGCCTGGTGCCGGAGCTGCGCAGAATAACAACGGAACGGCTCATACTTACAGCTGGAAGTCGTTAAAGTCGTCTTCGCCCACTTCCGCGTCAATTTGACCTACCAGATAAGAGCTGACTTCAACTTCCTGCGGTGCCACCTGGACGTTGTCAGACACCAGCCAGCTGTTGATCCACGGAATCGGGTTCGAACGCGTCTGGAACGGCAGATCAAGGCCAACCGCCTGCATACGGATGTTGGTGATGTACTCAATGTACTGGCACAGAATGTCTTTGTTCAGGCCAATCATCGAACCGCCGCTGAACAGATATTCTGCCCACTCTTTTTCCTGCTCGGCCGCTTTCTTGAACAGGTCGTAACATTCGTCACGGCACTCTGCCGCAATATCTTTCATCTCTGGATCGTCTTCGCCAGTACGCATCAGGTTCAGCATATGCTGGGTACCGGTCAGGTGCAGCGCTTCGTCACGAGCGATCAGGCGGATGATTTTGGCGTTACCTTCCATCAGCTCACGCTCGGCAAAGGCGAACGAGCAGGCGAAGCTGACGTAGAAGCGAATCGCTTCCAGCGCGTTGACGCTCATCAGACAGATATAAAGCTGTTTTTTCAATGCGCGCAGGTTAACGGTCACGGTTTTACCCGCCACCTGATGCGTGCCTTCGCCCAGCAGATGCCAGTAGTTGGTCATCTCAATCAGGTCGTCATAATACTTTGAGATATCCTGCGCACGGGCGAGTATCTGCTCGTTAGTCACGATGTCATCAAACACCAGCGACGGATCGTTGACGATGTTACGGATGATGTGGGTATAGGAGCGCGAGTGGATGGTCTCGGAGAACGCCCAGGTTTCAATCCAGGTTTCCAGTTCCGGGATCGAAATCAGCGGCAGCAGCGCGACGTTCGGGCTACGACCCTGGATCGAGTCCAGCAGCGTCTGATATTTCAGGTTGCTGATAAAAATGTGTTTTTCGTGATCCGGCAGCGCCTGATAGTCGATGCGATCGCGTGACACGTCGACTTCTTCCGGACGCCAGAAGAAGGAGAGCTGCTTCTCGATCAGCTTTTCAAAGATGTCATACTTCTGCTGGTCGAAACGGGCAACGTTAACCGACTGACCGAAAAACATCGGCTCTTTCAGCTGGTCATTCTTGGTTTGTGAGAATGTGGTGTAAGCCATAGGGATGTCCAAATGTGGGCGGAGCCGTAGCTCCGCCTCTGATTAAATCTTACAAGCGCCGCTTTCGCAGCCATCGTCCTGAATGGAGGGGGCCAGATCGTCCTGCGCATCCTCGGCACCGTCGCGGGTGTTTTGGTAGTACAGGGTTTTCACGCCAAACTTGTAAGCGGTCAGCAGATCTTTCAGCAACTGCTTCATCGGCACTTTGCCGTTAGCGAAGCGGCTCGGATCGTAGTTGGTGTTCGACGAAATTGCCTGGTCGATAAACTTCTGCATCACGCCGACCAGTTGCAAGTAGCCATCGTTGGACGGCATTTCCCACAGCAGTTCGTACTGATCTTTCAGACGCTCATACTCCGGCACCACCTGACGCAGGATACCGTCTTTCGACGCTTTGATGCTGATGTGGCCGCGCGGCGGCTCGATGCCGTTGGTGGCGTTGGAGATCTGCGATGAGGTCTCTGACGGCATCAGGGCGGACAGCGTTGAGTTACGCAGACCGTGCGTTTTGATCGACTCACGCAGCGTTTCCCAGTCGAGGTGCAGGGGTTCGTTGCAGATACTGTCGAGATCCTTTTTATAGGTATCGGTCGGCAGAATGCCCTGCGCATAGGTGGTTTCGTTGAACCACGGGCAGGCACCTTGCTCTTTCGCCAGCTCGTTTGACGCCTTCAGCAGATAATACTGAATCGCTTCGAAGGTTTTATGCGTCAGGTTGTTGGCGCTGCCATCGGAGTAGCGCACACCGTTTTTCGCCAGATAGTAGGCGAAGTTGATCACGCCGATACCCAGAGTACGACGGCCCATCGCGCCACGTTTCGCGGCCGGGATCGGGTAATCCTGGTAGTCGAGCAGGGCATCCAGCGCACGTACCGCCAGAATCGCCAGCTCTTCCAGATCGTCGAGGCTGTCGATAGCGCCGAGGTTGAACGCTGACAACGTACACAGGGCGATTTCGCCGTTTTCGTCGTTAACGTCTTCCAGCGGTTTAGTCGGCAGCGCGATCTCGAGGCACAGGTTAGACTGGCGCACCGGGGCGATAGACGGATCAAACGGGCTGTGGGTGTTGCAGTGGTCAACGTTCTGGATGTAGATACGGCCCGTTGAGGCACGTTCCTGCATCATCAGCGAGAACAACTCGACGGCTTTAACACGCTGTTTGCGGATGCTGTCGTCTTTTTCGTAAGTGGTGTACAGACGCTCAAACTCGTCCTGATCGGCGAAGAACGCATCGTACAGGCCAGGCACGTCAGACGGGCTGAACAGGGTGATATCTTCACCTTTCAGCAGACGTTGATACATCAGTTTGTTGATCTGCACGCCATAGTCCATATGACGCACGCGGTTGCCTTCAACACCTCGGTTGTTTTTCAGCACCAACAGGCTTTCCACTTCCAGATGCCACATCGGGTAGAACAGGGTGGCAGCCCCACCGCGCACGCCGCCCTGCGAACAGGATTTCACTGCGGTCTGGAAGTGTTTGTAGAACGGGATACAACCGGTATGAAATGCTTCACCGCCACGAATCGGGCTGCCCAGTGCACGGATGCGACCGGCGTTGATACCGATACCGGCGCGCTGCGAAACGTATTTCACAATGGCGCTGGAGGTGGCGTTGATGGAATCCAGGCTGTCGCCGCACTCGATCAGTACGCAAGAGCTGAACTGACGAGTCGGGGTACGCACGCCGGACATAATCGGTGTCGGCAGCGAGATTTTGAAGGTTGAGACCGCATCATAGAAACGTTTGACGTAATCCATACGCGTAGCACGCGGGTAGCCTGAGAACAGGCAGGCTGCGACCAGAATGTACAGGAACTGCGCGCTTTCGTAGATTTCACCGGTCACGCGGTTCTGCGCCAGGTATTTACCTTCCAGCTGCTTGACGGCGGCGTAGGAGAAGTTCATATCGCGCCAGTGGTCAATAAAGCCGTCCATCTGCTCGAACTCTTCTTTGCTGTAGTCTTCCAGCAGATGGCGATCGTATTTGCCCATCTCGACCATTTTAACCACCTGATCGTAAAGCGCGGGCGGCTCAAACTGGCCGTAGGCTTTTTTACGCAGATGGAAAATCGCCAGGCGTGCGGCGAGGTACTGATAATCAGGGGCATCGCGAGAAATAAGGTCTGCAGCGGCCTTGATGATGGTCTCATGGATATCGGAGGTCCGAATACCATCATAGAACTGAATGTGAGAACGCAGTTCGACCTGAGACACAGAGACGTTGTTCAGCCCTTCAGCTGCCCAGTCCAGTACCCGGTGAATTTTATCGAGATCAATGCGTTCCTGACGGCCATCGCGTTTAGTAACGAGCAGACTTTGGTTCATGTCGCGTTTTTACCTTTGCGTGAGTATCCAAAAATTAAAAGAAACCCCGGGTTATACACAGCATATTCATTGTGCATAATGTTGTGGATAAACACTACATCTAGGGGCTGAGGGGCGAAACCATAACAACATGGAGGCATATTTTAGTATTTTAACGCGGGTTAACAAGAGGAAAAAATGATGTTTGCAGGGGTTGTAATTTTTGCGAAATTTCTTAGGCCTTGTCTTATAAGGCCCGACCTCGTGTCAACCAAAATGGAGATTTTTTTCAGAACTTGATCGAGCGCGTATTTCTTATGCAATCCTCTCCGGCAAGCCAAATTTCTGGTGAAAAAATGGCAGCATCAGCTACGTGGGTAAGGATTTTTCCGAGTTTGCTTATGAAATTTTTATGACATTGGGATGTTATTTTGCGCGATAAATCGCGCCGCTACGGGGGAGATATCCAGTTGTAGCGGCGCGATTTATCACGCGATGTTTTACAACCCTGGCGCTTTCCACATCGAGGTGGTCAGCCCGTTATCCACTAACGCCAGCTGATCCGCATACACTTTCTGCCATACGATCTTCTGTTGTTGATACAGGGCGTGGTTGGTCGCATTAGGGGCAAATTCCCGCTCCCAGCGCACCAAATCGCGCCCGGTCTCTGCCAGATTGGTATACAGCCCGGCTCCTACGCCCGCCGCAATCGCGCAGCCCAGCGCGGTGGCCTCTTTGACCTGTGGCACTTTCACCGTCAGACCGGTGACATCGCTGAGAATTTGGCTCCACAGTTTGCCTTTGGCACCACCACCGGCAAACACCAGCTGCGGCGCACGCACGCCAGAAAACGCGGCGACCTGATCAAGGTTGCAGGCCGAGACAATGGCGGCATTCTCCTCCAGCGCGCGGAACAGGGTCTGCTTATTACAGCGTTCGGGATCGATGGAAAGGTTAATAAAGGAGGGGGCGGCGTGATACCACTTATTGAAGTGCATCGCGTCGGAAAACACCGGCATCACGCCCCAGGCACCCGCCGGGACGCGCGCTGCCATCTCTTCCAGCAGGCTATAGCAATCGACGCCCAGTCGTTCTGCCAGCAACTTTTCCTCACCGCAAAAGGCATCACGAAACCAGCGCATGGTCAGCCCGGTAAAAAAGCTGATGGCTTCGGCCTGTGCCATCCCCGGGATCACATGAGGATTGATGCGGATATTCATTGCCGGATCAACCTGCGGCTGGGGCAGGTTGACCACTTGCTGCCAGAAGGTGCCTCCCAACACCGCGGTTTCCCCGGCCCTGACTACGCCTAACCCCAGCGTACCGAGCTGGACATCGCCGCCACCCATGGCGACGACCGTCCCCTGTTGCAGTCCACAGGCTTCAGCCGCGTGCGCGGTGACAGCGCCGAGCGGCGTGCCAGTTTCCGCCACCGGTGACAGGATATCGCCGCGCAGACCGGCCATCTCCAGCAGGTCAGGACGCCAGTTGCGGGTGGATAAATCAAGCAGGCCAGTTGTACCGGCATTGGAAGGATCGACCGCCAGTTCGCCGCTGAGACATTTTGCCAGCCAGTCACTAATCATCGTCAGGGTAGTGGCCTGGCGGTAGATATCGGGACGATGGTGGGCCAGCCATAGCAAGCGCGGCATGGCACCGAGCGCCAGGGTTTGTCCTGAGCATTGGTAGATTTCGCGCTCAAACTCGCCGTGATGAATCTCTTTCAGCTCGCTGACTTCGCGGTTGGCACGGGCATCGACATTGGCGCAGGCCCAGATAGCGTCACCCGCCTTGTTATACAGCACGATACCTTCGCGCATTGAGCAGCAGGCCACGCCACGAATGGCGCTGGCCGGTAGCTGAGCCTGATGCAGTGCCTGGCGGATACACTGACAGGCGAGCTGCCAGTTTTTTGCCAGATCAAACTCCATTGAACCGGGCACATTGGGCAGGGCAAGGTGCTGCCATTCCGCTTGTGCCACGGCAATCTGCTCGCCTTGCAGGTTAAAAATCACGGCGCGGATGCTACCCGTGCCAGCGTCGAGCGCCATCAAATGCGGGGCGTGGGATATCGTCATCTCAGTAACTCCTGCAAAAAATCTTACCGGATCGACCCCGCCGCAGGGCTACGACAATAATGCCAACATCGCGCGGGCAGTTTCCTCTTCAGTCACCAGGGCATTAATTCGCGCCCCTTTGAGGGCGGCGATAATCGCGTCGGCTTTTTCAATACCGCCCGCCACACCAACCACCACCGGAATGGTTGCCAGTTCGTCAGGGCTAACGGCAATCAATTCATCATGTATTGGCATCCCTTCAGCCAGTTGTCCGTCGTGGCACATAAAGTAGCCGAGGATGTCGCCCACTGCGCCTTTACGGCCATACATCAGTTGCTCACCTTCGCTGATATATCCCGAGCGCAAAATGGTGGCCTGCCGCTTCTGATTGAGGGCACCAATGCCGACAATTGCCACATCGGCGGCACAGGCGGTCAGCATCACATCATGTACGCTGCGTTCATGACGCAGAATTTGTGCGACGCTGGCGCTGGAAGCACGCAGCGGTGCGGGGATAATGCTGATGCCACAGGCGGGATCCAACTGCCCGATCCCGGTCATATACGGCCCCACGCCACCGGACAGCGTCACCATACGGATCTGCTGTGAGGCGATAAAACCGCTCAGATGTTGCAGCGTGTTCATGCTGGTCTCACCAAACCCCACGCCCAGCAGTTGCTGCGGTTGCAGAAGTGACATCAGCATCTGCGCCGCCCCGACACCCAGCCGCTGGCTGAGATTGGGGCTGGCCAGCTGCGGCAGCACCCGCACTTGCTTAAGGTTAAACCGCTCAAGCAGCGCATGTTCCAGCGCCAGACACCCTTCATAACGCGAATTGATCTGCACGCGGATCACCCCGGACTGACGGCCTTTCTCCAGCAGGCGCGACACTTTAAGGCGCGTCAAACCGAGCCGTTCGCCAATTTCGTTCTGTGTCAGTCCGTCGTGGTAATAGAACCAGGCGGTGCGCGCCAGTAGCTCTTCTTCACTCATACTGTTTTCCACAGTGAGACCCGTTACCGGGTTAAGATCGCTTTTCATGATGAACACTTTATAAAAAGTAAATCAATTGTTCGTTCCGAGTCTTGCAGGAAATGTGACCTTGCTGGCAGTTCGCACAACAAATTCGCCACAATGATACGCGCCATTATCGTGAAATAACAATCTGTGACCGCTGCGAGAGATTTATCGAAAAAGCTTATCCAGGATTGTGAACATAATGTTTTAAAAAAATCATTTGTTCGTAACGGGAGCGGCAATGGCGCAGCAACAGGATCACGGTCAGCTGTTACACATCACCGGAGTGAGCAAGGCATTCTCCGGCGTGGCGGTGTTGCGTGGCATCGATTTTCAACTGCTAACCGGGCAGATCCATGCGCTGCTGGGCGGTAACGGTGCGGGTAAATCGACGCTGATGAAGATCATCGCCGGTATCGAACAGCCGGATAGCGGCACGATCCGACTGGCCGGGCAGCCTCTCACCCTGATGACACCGGCCAAAGCGCATCAGTGTGGCATTTATCTGGTGCCGCAGGAGCCGCTACTGTTTCCCAGCTTGACGGTGCGGGAAAACATCCTGTTTCGTCTGCCGCGCGCTCAGGCCGATCAACAGAAACTACAAACCTTACTCAGCCAGATGGGCTGCTCGCTGCCGCTGGATGCGCTGGCAGGCACCCTGGCCGTTGCCGACCAGCAACAGGTGGAGATTCTGCGTGGTTTGATGCGCGACGCCAGAGTGCTGATTTTCGATGAACCTACCGCCTCGCTCACGCCGGTGGAAACCGAACGTCTGTTTCGTCTGATTCGCCAGCTCGCCGCACAAGGCGTTGGCGTGGTGTTTATCTCCCATAAGCTGCCGGAAATCCGTGCGCTGGCGCATCAGGTCAGCGTGATGCGTGACGGTTGTGTGGTGCTGCATGGCAATATTGACACCCTCAATGATGACGCGCTGGTGGCGGCCATGATGCCCCCCGAACGGCAGCCGCCACTCAGCGCTGAGCAGCAGCTGTGGTTGCAGGCGGGTAACACGCCATCCGGTCGCAAAGGCGAGGTGTTGTTGCAGGTGGAAGCGCTGAGCGGTGAAGGTTTTCGCGAGATCTCTTTACAGGTTAAGGCCGGTGAGATCCTCGGGCTGGCAGGCGTGGTGGGTGCGGGACGGACTGAGTTGGCGGAAACCCTGTATGGTTTACGCCCCGCCAGCAGCGGCACGGCGCGTTTGCAGCAGCAATCATTGCTGACACTTTCGCCAGCGCAGCGTCTGCGTGCCGGACTGGTCTACTTGCCGGAAGACAGGCAAACCTCCGGTCTCTACCCGGATGCGCCGCTGGCCTGGAACGTTACCGCGCTAACTTTGCCACGCCGTAGCTGGTGGCTGAGACCTGCGCAGGAGAGGGCGGTGCTAACGCGTTACCAGCGCGCACTGGGCATCAAATTCAGCCGTAGTGACCAACTGGCACGCACCTTGTCTGGCGGCAATCAGCAAAAGTTGCTGCTGGCAAATTGCCTGGAAGCGATGCCAAAAGTCCTGATCGTTGATGAACCGACGCGCGGCGTGGATGTGGCAGCGCGCGCTGACATTTACCAACTGCTGCGCTCCGTGGTGGCGCAGCAGATCGGGTTGATCATCATCTCCTCAGATCTGGATGAAGTGGCGCAATTGGCGGATCGCGTGGTGGTGATGCATCACGGGGAATGGGTTGGAGAATTAACCCAGTCGGCGGTCAGTGCCGAAAATATTGTCCAGATGGCCTGGGGACGCAACGCACAGGCGGCAGGAGAACATCGATGCTGAAATACCTGCAAACTCACCGTGAGCTAAGCACGCTGCTGGCGATCCTGTTGCTGTTTATGCTGCCATGGCTGCTGGATCGCCAGAATGTCAGCCTGCAACTGGTGGGGATGATTTTTGGCAGTGCGCAGATCGCCATCCTGCTGGCGATGGGCGCGACGCTGGTGCTGCTGACGCGCAACATCGATGTCTCCAGTGGCTCCACCATGGGGTTATGCGCGGCGGTGCTGGGCATCCTGCTGAATCAGGGGATGGCGCTGCCATTGGCCTGCCTGGTCACGCTGGCAACCGGTATGCTCGCCGGGTTGTTTAACGGCGTGCTGGTGACCGGGTTACGGATTCCGGCGATTGTCGCCACGCTCGGCACCCTCGGATTGTATCGCGGCCTGATGTTGTTGCTGACCGGCGGAAAATGGATTGAAGGGCTGCCCGAGCAATTGAAAACCCTGGCCGTGCCGCTGTTCGCCGGTTTGTCGCCGTTAGGGATCATGGTATTGCTGATTGCCGTAGCGATGATGGTGTTCCTGGCGCGCAGCGCGGCAGGCCGCAACTTCTATGCCACAGGCGATAACCTGCAAGGGGCGCGCCAACTGGGGGTGCCGGTCAATCAGGTCCGCCTGTTGGCGTTTACCGCCAATGGGGCGATGGCGGCGCTCGCCGGGATGGTGTTTGCCGCGCAAATTGGTTTTGTACCCAATCAGACCGGGACTGGCATGGAGATGAAAGCCATTGCCGCCTGTGTCCTTGGCGGCGTGAGCTTGCTGGGCGGTTCCGGCACCCTGCTGGGGGCGGTCCTGGGGGCGTGGTTCCTGACGCAAATCGATAGCGTGCTGGTGCTGCTGCGATTGCCCGCCTGGTGGAACGATTTTATCTCGGGACTGGTGTTGCTGCTGGTGCTGGTGATTGATGGGCGCTTACGCCAGGCGTTGGCACGGCGTTTACATCGCCAGCGCTACGCGCGTTTTTTAACCCCTCCGGCGCGAAAAAAAAGCGGTGTTAACCCGCCACCGACAGCGGCGACGCGCCGGGGAGCAACCGAATGAAACGCTATCTGAACTGGGAAGGGGCGCTGGCGTTGCTGCTGGTGCTGGAGATTTTGCTGTTCGGCTGGGCCAACCCCCGGATGTTGAATATCGATACCTTATTGTTCAGCACCAGCGATTTTATCACCGTTGGTATCGTGGCGTTGCCGCTGACGCTGGTCATTGTCAGTGGTGGCATCGATATCTCCTTTGCGGCGGTAACCGGTTTGTGTGCCATCGCCCTTGGCATCATGTTGCAAAGCCACTGGCCGTTGCCCGTTGCCTTGCTGTGCACGCTGTTGCTCGGCAGCCTGTGCGGATTACTTAACGGTGTCCTGATCCTCTGGACCGGCGTCAACCCGTTGGTGATTACCCTCGGCACCCTTTATCTCTACGGCGGCGGCGCGTTGCTGCTTTCCGGTCTGGCCGGGGCCACCGGCTTTGAAGGTATTGGTGATTTTCCGACAACCTTCACCGATTTAGCCAATCTGACCCCGCTGGGCATCCCGATGCCATTGCTGTTGTTTACGCTGTTGTGTCTGGTGTTTTGGCTGCTGATGCATCGCACCCGTACCGGACGTTATGTGTTTTTGCTGGGCCAGAACCTGCGTGCTGCGCGTTACGGTGCACTGCCGGTCAACCGGACGCTGATGCTGCTCTACAGCCTGGTCGGCGTGGCATCTGCAGTCGCGGCGGCGGTGATGAGCGCCTATTTCGGATCTGCCCGCGCTGATCTCGGGGCTCCTTTATTGATGCCCGCGATCACCGCAGTGGTACTGGGCGGGGCAAATATCTACGGCGGAGCCGGTTCGGTGCTGGGCACGGCGCTGGCGACGCTGGTGATTGGTTTTTTGCAGCAGGGTTTGCAAATGGTGGGAGTGTCGAGTCAGGTCAGCAGTGCGCTTTCCGGTGCCTTGTTGATCCTTGCGGTGATCGGACGCTCCTGGAGCCTGAATCCAGGCATTGTGCGCCAGCTTAGCCGGCGCTTGCGTGCGCGCTTCTCGCGGGAGCGCGCATCTTACCAGGAGTAAAAATCATGAAAATGCAGCGATTATCACTGGCGCTTTGCTGTGTACTGGGCGTGAGCCTCAGTGCGCAGGCAGCGGAACGCATCGCCTTTATCCCCAAGCTGGTCGGTGTGGGGTATTTCACCAGCGGCGGCAAAGGGGCAACGGATGCCGGAAAAACGCTGGGGGTGGATGTCACTTACGATGGTCCGACCGAGCCAAGCGTCTCCGGCCAGGTACAGATGATCAACAACTTCGTCAATCAGGGCTACAACGGCATCGTGGTAGCGGCGGTTTCCCCGGATGGGTTATGTCCGGCACTGAAACGTGCCATGCAGCGCGGCGTGAAGGTGTTAACCTGGGATTCGGATACCAAACCGGAATGCCGCTCGATTTATATTAATCAGGGCACCCCGACGCAGTTGGGTGGCATGCTGGTGGATATGGCGGCCAGCCAGGTGAAGAAGGACAAAGCGAAGGTGGCGTTTTTCTACTCCAGCCCGACGGTGACGGATCAGAATCAGTGGGTTAAAGAAGCCAAAGCGAAGATCGCCAAAGATCACCCGAATTGGGAGATCGTCACCACGCAGTACGGTTATAACGATGCCACCAAATCTCTGCAAACCGCCGAAGGTATTCTGAAATCCTGGCATGATCTGGATGCGATTATCGCCCCGGATGCCAATGCGTTACCGGCAGCGGCGCAGGCGGCGGAAAACCTCGGGCGCAAGAATGTCACCATTGTGGGTTTCAGTACGCCCAACGTGATGCGTCCCTATGTCAAACGTGGCACGGTGCAACAGTTTGGTCTGTGGGATGTGGTCAAGCAGGGCAAAATTTCTATTGCGGTCGCCAACCAGTTACTGAAGGGCAACCTTAATCCGGGTGACACTTTAGAGGTGCCTGATGTGGGGAAAGTGACGGTCTCGGACAACAGCGTTCAGGGCTATCATTATGAGGCCAAAGACAACGGTATCGTGCTGTTGCCTGAACGGGTGGTATTCACGAAAGACAATATTGATAACTACGATTTTTAAGGAGAGAACGAATGGAAGTCACTTTGGTGGAAATTAACGTCAAACCTGACTGTATCGACGAATTTTTACGGGTTTTCCGCGCAAATCATTTAGGCGCGGTGCAGGAGCCGGACAATATGCGTTTTGATGTCTTGCAGGACAGCAGCGTGCCGACGCGTTTTTTTATTTATGAAGCTTACGCCAATGAAGCGGCGGTACTGGCGCATAAAAAAACACCGCACTATCTTGCCTGTGTCGAAGCGCTGGAGGCGCTGATGTCCGAGCCGAGAAAGAAAACGGTGTTTAACGGGATATATCCTTGATGGTTCCGGGCGGCCCCGGGTTGTTGTAGTTGGCACTGAGCATATTTCGTTCGCCATGGGCACTGGCAGTTGCACGCCGCCGGTGCGGCGACCGAGCAAAGGGTGCCTGGCCGCACCCTTTGCAATCCCCGGCCTCGCGCCAGCCTCCCTCGCCGCTGCGCGGTGCCTTCGCTCATTCACGCTGCCGACGGACTGGCGTCGATTCGCTCCTGCTCAACGCCGCCTTTCGCCGCATCCATGCGGCTCATCCTGGCAGCATTCATTCGCTCAGCGAGTCCGGATGGCGCCCCATCCACCGCTGCACGTTTTGTGCTTTTCAGTTCCTTTCTTTTTGCTTTTTATATTGTTTGTGTTTTCTGCGGTCTTGCAGGCGGTGGGGTGGGCGGCATCCACAGCGCCGAGCGCAGAGGGAAGGCCAGGCCGAGCCGCATGGATGCGGCGAGAGAGCGGAATGAGCCATGGATGGCGAATCCGCGCGTGCCGTGCGGCCTGAGTGATAAGCGAGGGAACAGCGCGATGCGCTGCGCGAGGACGCCGCAGGGCGCGGATTGCAAAGGTCCGCGCCCTCGGACCTTTGCCCGTCCGCCTGCACGTTGCAGCTGAAACTACCAAATGCCTGGCGGGCGGAACCTTCTCGGTGTTAAACCGCTGCCATCAACGGGCGGAACCTTCTCGGTGTTAAACCGCTGCCATCAACGGGCGGAACCTTCCCAGAACTAAACTGCTGCCTGCCGGTGCGTATGCACCATATAATTCACATCGACCCCACGACCCAGACGGAACTGGTTGGTCAGCGGGTTGTAGTGCAAACCAATCATGCCTTGTTCACGCAGCGGGGTTTCATCCACCCAGTTCAGCAACTCTGCCGGACGGATAAATTTCTTCACGTCATGCGTGCCGCGCGGCACCATGCGCATCACATATTCAGCACCGAAGACCGCCAGCAGCCAGGCTTTCGGGTTGCGGTTGATGGTGGAGAAGAACACTTCGCCGCCCGGTTTCACCAGTTGCGCACAAGCCAGCACCACGGAACGCGGATCGGGCACATGCTCCAGCATCTCCATACAGGTGACGACGTCATATTCACCGGCATGGCTGACGGCATGATCTTCCACCGTTTGCTGCACGTAATTGACGCTGACACCGCTTTCCAGTGCATGCAGGCGCGCCACTTCCAGCGGTTCAGCACCCATATCTAACCCGGTGACATTGGCACCTTCGCGCGCCATGCTTTCTGCCAGAATGCCGCCGCCACAGCCGACATCCAGTACCTTTTTGCCAAACAGGCCGTTGCTGTGCTGGGCAATCCAGCCAAGACGCAGGGGATTAATCCGGTGTAACGGCTTGAATTCACCCTCTAAATCCCACCAGCGCGATGCGACTGCCTCAAACTTGGCAATTTCGTTGTGATCAACGTTCTGGCGGTTTTCCTGCGGTTGTTCATTCATTGAATCATGGCTCCAGACAAAATGTGACCTCAGTATAAACGCTTAAGCGCTGCCCGCGCACCTCTCAGTACAAATGAAAAGCCGTATTAAACCGTGCTTAACATTCACCGTGAGCAAGCTTTGTGATATACTTTCGCACCTTTGAAATCCGGGATTATGTAGAGGGATAGCGGCTCCATGAGCGACCTTGCGAGAGAAATTACACCGGTCAATATCGAAGAAGAGTTGAAAAACTCGTATCTCGATTACGCCATGTCGGTCATTGTTGGCCGAGCCTTACCCGATGTACGTGATGGCCTGAAGCCGGTGCATCGCCGCGTACTCTTCGCGATGAGCGAACTGGGTAACGACTGGAATAAACCCTATAAAAAATCTGCCCGTGTGGTCGGTGACGTTATCGGTAAATATCACCCGCATGGTGATTCTGCCGTTTATGACACCATCGTTCGTATGGCCCAGCCTTTCTCCCTGCGTTACATGTTGGTAGACGGTCAAGGCAACTTCGGCTCCATCGACGGCGACTCCGCCGCAGCGATGCGTTACACCGAAGTGCGTATGGCCAAAATCGCCCACGATCTGTTAGCGGACCTGGAAAAAGAGACCGTCGATTTCGTTCCAAACTATGACGGCACCGAGCAGATTCCTGAAGTTCTGCCGACAAAAATTCCCAACCTGCTGGTAAACGGTTCTTCCGGTATTGCCGTAGGTATGGCAACCAACATTCCGCCGCATAACCTGCGCGAAGTGATTAACGGCTGCCTGGCGTATATCGATGATGAGAACATCAGCGTTGAAGGACTGATGGAGCACATTCCGGGGCCTGATTTCCCGACCGCCGCCATCATTAATGGCCGTCGTGGTATTGAAGAAGCCTACCGTACTGGTCGCGGCAAAATCTATATCCGTGCCCGTGGCGAAGTGGAAGCTGACGCGAAAAGCGGTCGTGAAACCATCATCATTCATGAACTGCCTTACCAGGTAAACAAAGCGCGTCTGATCGAGAAGATTGCCGAGCTGGTGAAAGAGAAACGTGTCGAAGGCATCAGCGCCTTGCGCGATGAATCTGACAAAGACGGTATGCGCATCGTCATCGAGATCAAACGCGATGCGGTCGGCGAAGTGGTACTCAACAACCTCTACTCGCTGACGCAGTTGCAGGTCTCGTTCGGTATCAACATGGTGGCACTGCATCAGGGCCAGCCGAAGATTATGGCGCTGAAAGAGATCCTCGAAGCTTTCGTTCGCCATCGTCGTGAAGTGGTGACGCGTCGTACTATTTTCGAACTGCGCAAAGCACGTGACCGCGCCCACATCCTTGAAGGTCTGGCGATTGCGCTGGCCAATATCGACCCGATTATCGAACTGATTCGCCACGCGCCAACACCGGCAGAAGCGAAAGCTGGATTGATCGCACAGTCATGGGAGCTGGGCAACGTCGCTGCGATGCTGGAACGTGCCGGTGATGACGCCGCGCGTCCCGAGTGGCTGGAAGCCGAATTCGGTATTCGTGATGGTCGGTATTACCTGACTGAGCAGCAGGCTCAGGCCATTCTGGATCTGCGCTTGCAGAAACTGACCGGCATGGAGCACGAGAAGCTGCTCGACGAATACAAACAGCTGCTCGATCAAATTGCTGAACTGCTGCATATCCTTGCCAGCGCAGAGCGCCTGATGGAAGTGATCCGTGAAGAACTGGAAGCGATGCGCGACCAGTTTGGCGACGATCGTCGTACCGAAATCACCGCCAACAGCGCCGACATCAACATCGAAGACCTGATCAATCAGGAAGATGTGGTGGTGACGCTGTCGCATCAGGGTTATGTCAAATACCAGCCGCTGTCGGACTATGAAGCCCAGCGTCGCGGCGGTAAAGGCAAATCCGCCGCACGTATTAAAGAAGAAGACTTTATTGATCGTCTGCTGGTGGCCAACACCCATGACACCATTCTGTGCTTCTCCAGCCGTGGCCGTCTCTACTGGATGAAGGTCTATCAGCTGCCAGAAGCCAGCCGTGGTGCGCGCGGTCGTCCGATCGTTAACCTGCTGCCGCTGGAAGCCAACGAGCGTATCACCGCCATTCTGCCGGTGCGTGAGTACACCGAAGGCTTCAATATCTTTATGGCGACCGCTGATGGCACCGTGAAGAAAACGGCGTTGCAGGAGTTCAGCCGTCCGCGTAGCGCGGGCATCATCGCCATCAACCTGCGTGAAGACGATGAGTTGATCGGTGTGGCGCTGACCAACGGCAGC
Organism: Pantoea sp. X-Soil-TKNS-1211; assembly: GCF_059730495.1. NCBI lineage: Bacteria > Pseudomonadati > Pseudomonadota > Gammaproteobacteria > Enterobacterales > Erwiniaceae > Pantoea > Pantoea sp. X-Soil-TKNS-1211. Next base: position 3,032,902 of record NZ_AP035953.1, on the reverse strand, counting down.
GACGAAACCATGCTGTTCTCGGCGGCCGGTAAAGTGGTGCGCTTCGCCGAAGCGGCGGTGCGTGCGATGGGTCGTTCTGCTTCGGGTGTCCGTGGTATCAAGCTGGCCGAAGGTGACAAAGTGGTGTCGCTGATTGTGCCGCGTGAAGAGGGGGCCATCCTCACGGTCACGCAGAACGGTTACGGCAAACGTACGGCGAACAGCGAATACCCGACCAAATCCCGTGCAACTCAGGGTGTGATCTCGATTAAAGTTACCGAACGTAACGGGCCGGTGGTCGGTGCGGTGCAGGTGGATGACAGCGATCAGATTATGATGATCACTGATGCCGGTACGCTGGTGCGTACTCGCGTGTCTGAAGTCAGCGTGGTGGGGCGTAACACCCAGGGCGTGATTCTGATCCGTACCGCGGAAGATGAAAACGTGGTGGGCCTGCAACGCGTTGTGGAGCCGGTGGAAGAGGAAGAACTGGATTCCATCGACGGCAGCGTGGCGGAAGGCGATGACGATATTGCGCCGGAAGTTGACAACGATGATGATGCGCCAGATGCGGACGAAGAAGAGTAATCCGCCGCGTTGAGTATCAACGGCAGGTCAGGGCAACCGACCTGCCGTTTCTTTTTCTGAGTTTTCACCGCAGCAGGCGCTCTGTCTGGCTTTTTCGGGATGATAAAGCTAGTGTATGGGCACCTCTGTTCCCTGATATTTTCCGCGAGTGAGCCTGTTTTGAAATATCTCGTCTCCTTTCGTACCACGCTCCGTATCTCGCGCTATCTGTTTCGTGCGCTGGCATTGTTGCTCTGGTCGCTGGGTGCGCTGCTGACCACCTTTTACATCATCAATGTGTTGCACGAGAAAGAGAATGCGGTACGCCAGGAGTTCGCCGCCAACTATAGTCAGGCGGAGTGGTATGTACGCCACTCGGCAGATGTGATGCGTGAGCTGAAGTACATCACGGAAAATCGCCTGACCAGCAGCGCCAGTGGTCTGGACGTGCTCAATGGTATCCCGACCAGTAAAGGCACGCTGCCGCAATTTACGCCACTGTTCTCCGACGGTGATTGCACCTCGATGAGCAGTACCTGGCGCAATTCCCTCGACTCACTTAGTTACTACATCAACTACTGGAAAAGTAACTTTGCTTCGGCCTATGAGCTGAACCGGGTGTTCTTTATCGGTGGGGAAAATCAGTGTCTGGCGGATTTCACCATCGGCAGTAATACCATGGATCGCGAACGCAGCCTGAAAGTGCTACGTGAGCGCGTGTTGCACTATCGCAGCAGCAACGAAGACGAACGTCGTAATCCGATGTACTGGATCACCCAAAGCTCCCAGCCGGGAGTGGGCAGTTTCTACATGGTGATGCCGGTATATGTTGCGAACAAGCTTCAGGCGCTACTCGGGGTAGAACAAAATATCCGTCTCGACGAGTTTATTCAGCCGGGCGGTCTGCCGCTGGTGGCAACCATCACCGATGATAACTACCGTCCGTTGCTGAGTTCGCGTCGCGGTGGTCCGGGTTACTCCCTTGACGAGTTACCGGATGACAAAACCTGGTTCGGTTATCTCGACGGCTACCGTCAACTGGTGCTGAAAAAGCCGCTGCCACCCTCCGATCTCAATGTGGTGTGGTCACTCTCCACCGATGTGTTGGTCGATCAGCTGAAGCTGATGCTGATTAATGCGCTGTTGCTGAATGTTTTCAGTGCGCTGCTGCTGTTTACCCTCGCCTGGGTATTTGAACGTCGGATGTTTTTACCGGCGGAAGATAATGCGCATCGGCTGGAGGAACATGAGCAGTTTAACCGTAAAATCGTGGCTTCCGCACCGGTTGGCATCTGTATTTTACGCACCAGCGATGGCACCAACATTCTCAGCAATGAACTGGCGCACAACTATTTGACGTTGTTAACGCAGGAAGACCGCCAGCGCCTCAACGAGATCATCGGCGGCCAGCAGGTGAACTTTGTCGATGTGCTAACCGGCAGCAACACGAACCTGCAAATCAGCTTTGTTCATTCACGCTACCGCAACGAAAACGTCGCCATCTGTGTGTTGGTGGATGTCTCGGCACGTGTGCGCATGGAGCAGTCGTTACAGGAGATGGCGCAGGCTGCGGAGCAGGCCAGTGCATCGAAATCGATGTTCCTTGCCACTGTCAGCCATGAATTGCGTACGCCGCTGTATGGCATCATCGGTAACCTCGATCTGTTGCAGACCAAGGCGCTGCCGAAAGGCGTCGATTCGCTGGTCACGGCGATGAATAACTCCTCCAGCCTGCTGTTGAAAATTATCAGCGACATTCTCGACTTCTCGAAAATCGAGTCTGAGCAGCTGAAAATCGAACCGCGCCCGTTCTCGCCGCGCGAAGTGATTAACCATATCGTCGGTAACTACCTCTCGCTGGTGGTACGCAAGCGCCTGGCGCTGTATGTGTTTATTGAAAACGATGTACCGCTGGCGCTGGATGGCGATCCGTTGCGCCTGCAACAGGTGATCTCCAACTTGTTGAATAACGCCATTAAATTCACCCATACCGGTTGTATTATCCTGCATGCCTACGAGCATGAAGGGTATCTGGCATTCCGTGTGCGTGATACCGGCGTGGGGATTCCGGCTAAAGAAGTGACGCGCCTGTTCGACCCGTTCTTCCAGGTTGGTAGTGGGGTGCAGCGTCACTTCCAGGGCACCGGCCTTGGACTGGCTATCTGCGAAAAACTGATCAACATGATGGACGGCGATATCGAGGTCGATTCCGAACCGGGCATGGGCAGCCAATTTGTGGTACGCATCCCGATTTACGCAGGTCATCTGGCTGCGCCTCCGTTGCTGGAGGGATTACAGGAAAAAGCCATCTGGCTCGATTTGCGTAACGATTACCTTGCCAGCTTCCTGTTGCGCTTGCTGCAACAGCAGGGGATGCAGGTCGCGCGTTTTCAGGGGCAGGCGGGGAGCGATGATGTGATCATCAGTGATCATGATGATGCGCCAGCCCACAGCGTGCGCGCACGTATTCGCATCAGCGGTGAGCACATTGATATGCCGCAGGAGAGCGAGCCGGGATATTGGCTGCACAGCAGTGCCACGCTGCATGAATTACCGGTGTTGCTGGGGCGCATTTATCGCATTGCTATCGACAGCGAAACCACTGCGCCGCTGGCGCTGCCGGGTGCTGTGACTGAAGAGGCCAGCTATGAAGACATCATGGTGTTGATTGTGGATGACCATCCGATCAACCGCATGTTGTTGTCAGAACAGCTCGGTACTTTGGGTTATCAGGTGAAAACCGCACAGGATGGCGTCGATGCGCTGAATGTGCTCAGCCGTAACCATATCGATATCGTCTTGAGTGACGTGAATATGCCGAATATGGATGGCTATCGTCTCACGCAGCGTCTGCGCCAGCTGGGGCACGCGTTCCCGGTGATTGGTGTCACGGCAAATGCGTTAGCGGAAGAGAAACAGCGTTGTATGGAGGCGGGGATGGATAATTGTTTGTCCAAACCGGTGACGCTGGATGTGTTGAAAACCACGCTGGCGATCTACGCAGAGCGGGTGCGGAAAACGCGAGAAGATTGACCCTGATACCTTATTCATAGCGGCGCGATTTATCGCGCGGGTTTAACCATGTAAAAAAGCGCGATAAATCGCGCCGCTACGGATGGTTAGCGGGCGGTGCATTTGCACCGCCTACCAGAGATTACTCTTTGTCGACCTGCGTCGCGCTGACCGAAGAGAGGTAATTCAGCAGCGCGATGTCGTTATCCACGCCCAGTTTCATCATCGCCGATTTCTTCTGGCTACTGATGGTTTTGATACTGCGGTTCAGTTTCTTGGCAATCTCGGTGACCAGGAAGCCTTCTGCAAACAGGCGCAGTACTTCACTCTCTTTAGGTGACAGGCGTTTGTCGCCATAACCCCCCGCGCTGATTTTTTCCAGCAACTTGGCCACGCTTTCTGGCGTGTATTTCTTGCCTTTTTGCAATGCGGCCAGTGCTTTTGGCAGGTCAGTCGGTGCACCTTGCTTCAGCACGATCCCTTCGATATCGAGATCCAGCACAGCACTCAGGATCGCCGGGTTATTGTTCATGGTCAGAACGATAATCGAGAGATCCGGATAGTGGCGTTTGATGTATTTGATCAGGGTGATACCGTCACCGTACTTCTCGCCAGGCATGGAGAGATCGGTAATCAGGACATTGGCATCCAGTTTGGACAGGCTATTAATCAGTGCTGTTGAGTCTTCAAACTCACCTACAACGTTGACCCATTCAATCTGTTCCAGAGACTTACGAATACCAAACAGAACAATTGGATGGTCATCGGCAATAATTACATTCAGGTTATTCATCTTATGGGTTACCTTGCTGCAGCAGTTGATTGACGTAAGTGTCAATGTCACTGGTGGTATTTTTAATGGTTGAATCGTCACATATTTTAATGTGCTGTTCTAACTCTTCACAAAGCTGTTTACCTGGCACCAGATTTAGCATGGCAAACACGCCTTTCAGGCGATGCGCTGTCTGAGCAAGCGAGGGGTAATCCTTTTCCGCTGCCTCAGTATACAGTCTCTTGACATCAGGCGGAACTGTCTCGGTAAACAGCTGAAAATAGCCTCCGCTTAGCAGCGGCGTGGCCGTTTCATCGTCGTTATTCTCCTCCATCAAATCATGGGCCAGTTGCTTCTCGATCAGTGCCAGCAACGCATCCAGCAACGCATTGCTGAGATTAAAATTGACACGGAATTGTTGATCATTAAGCGCGTGATGACCCATTTCGTCACCGGCCAGCAACAATCCCCACCCGTTTAGTCGGGCGGGATCGTCAGTGACCAGCACATCGTGTTCCTGCCCTGACAATCGCTCGTCAGAGGTCAGGCATTTCGCCCCCCAGTTCTCCAGGTGGCGGCAAACAATTTTGTGCACATCTTCCATCGCGATATCGACCAGTACGCTGACGCCTTCCAGCAGTTTCTCTTCCTGCTCGGTTTGCTGTTCCAGTGCCAGCGGCAGCTGAATATTGTAGCGGGTACCAATATCGGGTTTTGCCACGATCTCCAGCGTGCCGCCCATCTGCTTACACAGTTGTTTACACAGGAAGAACGCCATGCCAGAAGCCTGGCCAAAGCGGTCCTGGCTGGTATCGCCAAGGAACGGGAAATCGACATTCGCCAACTCGTCAACCGTCAGGCCGGAGCCGGTATCCACCAGTTGCAACAGGATACGCTCCGCTTTGCCTCCGCTGGCTTTGATCTCCAGCGAGATCTTGCCCCATTGCGTGGTGGTCAATGAGTAATGCATCAGGGTAGTCAGTACCTTACGCAGCGCCCGGCGATCGCCAAAACGTATTTCGTCATTGGCAAGGTGGTTATTAACCACCAATGCTAACCCCTTACGACGTAGCAGCGGCAGGCTCTCCAGTGCAATGTCATCCAACAGCTCTTGCAGGTTAAAACGGCTGGCATCGGGTGACCAGTCATGCGCTTCCAGGCGATTCAGCAATACAATGTCATCCACCAGTCGTGCCAGCCCCTGGCTTTCGTCAAGCAGGTCGAGCACGTTTTCATCATCAGCACGCTGGCTGAGCTGCACCAGCTGCGTGACCATACTTTCCAGTGGGCGATGCAGGGCATGGCCGAGGTTATGCATCAACTGCTGACGCATCTGGTGGTTACGATCCAGTACCTGCTGCGCTTTTTGCAGTTTTTTATTCACCAGCAACTCGCGATCCTGATCGCGCATCATAAATAACTGGGTATGTGGTGACAGCACGCTGCGGGCATGGCGGATCTCATAGACTTCGTTATTGATGGTGGCCTGCAACACGCCCTGATGTTGATCTGACATATTAATGATTTTTTGCAGATTCAGATGCGGCAGCAGATGTTCGGCAATTTTGTTGCTCAGAAGCGTGCGGTTGGTAGCGAAATCATACACCAGCAAACCTACCGGCAGACTGGCGACAATCTCTTCATTCAACATACGCAAAGAATCCAGCTCAGCGCTTTGGTTTTCATTGGGACGCAACGACTGCTGACGCAGCAGGGTGATGCCCGCAATGGAAAGCAGGAACAGCACCAAATTGATCAGCAGTGGCCATAGCAGATTGTGCAGGGTGTCCATTGCCAGGCTGGTGAGCGAAACACGATATACCAGCTGCAAAGAGGTGCTGGGCAGTGACGCGGCAATCTCCAGGTTGGGGTTTACCAGAGAAACGTGGGTACTTTCGCTTGATTCGTCATCGGTGGTGCTGGTCTGGGTGGTGTCCTGGCGCAGTTGGAAATTCTCCAGCGGCATACTACGCGGGATAAGATCATTCACCGGTAAATCAAAAGCCACCACCGTCGCCAGATGGCCCGGCTGATTAAAGGTGGTACGCAGGGTGAAGTAGTGATCGTTTTGCCAGGCAAAGTGACGCAAGGGCGAAAAGCTTTCGCGTTCATCCAGCGCATTAGCCTGTTGCAGCATTTCTGCCCGGCGACTGTCCACCAGCGAATTGATGGCGCTTTCTTTGTAACGCGTCGCCATGTCTTTCAGCGGTAGGGTAGAGATCATGATCAGGCTATTGTCCTGACCATTCAGGAAATACATCGACCAGGTCGGACTCTCTGCGCCCCACAGGGTATCGAGATAGTTGGACATGCGCATGGTCATATCCAGCGTGCTGCTGTCATGCGAGCCAAAAATCAGTGCTTCAGTTTTGCGGCGCGTTTTTTCCAGATAGTAGACGTCCGGGCGCAGACGGGTTTCCTGCAAGCTGCTGTTTGGCGCAGAACCGGCAGCACTGGTCGCCAGGTTTTCATAGATTTGCCAGGTCGCGAAGCGATAGCCATCGATGCGCTTCTGCATGGCGCGCGCCAGATCGGTCATGGCGTAGCGCTTTTCTGTCACCCAGGCATTGACGCTGTTGTGTACCATCGCGCCCAGCGCCAGAAAAAGCACCAGGTTGAACACCACAAAAAAGCGGGTCACATTGCCGGATGTCAGAGGGAATTTGTAAGGCAGCATAGCGTCTCAGGCACCTGAAATTATCGCGCAACCAGTCGGGCACTGGCAGCCACGGCCAGTAGCAGCAAGGCGATAAGCAGAAATGCGCCGCTCAGGCTGATCCACTGGGATATCAATCCGATCAAAGCCGGACCTGAAAGAATACCTGCATAGCCTAAGGTTGTCATGGCGGAAATCGCCAGATTTGACGGCATATCGTGTTGATTTCCTGCCGCATTGAACAACATTGGCACCGTATTAGCCAGTCCGAAGCCAACCAGCAAAAATGCCAGCAGCGCAAGCTGAGGCCAGGGTATCAGCACCGCCAGCGTCATACCTGCTGCTGCGGCCAGCGCGCCACCCAGCATGACCGGGTAACGACCACAGCGCTGGATAATCTTATCTCCGGTGAAACGTCCCAGCGTCATGGCAACAGAAAACACCGCATAACCCAGTCCGGCCAGGCTGGCTGTCATCTCCGGGCTTTGTAACAACAGCAGCGCGCCCCAGTCGAGCACTGCGCCTTCCGCCAGAAACAGGATAAAACACAACAGACCCAGAAAGGCCACCCAGCCACGCGGACGCACCAGCCACGGTTGATCAGGTTGATGCAGGCGGGTGGTCATCATGCCCGGTTGGCTGCGCAGCAACAGCAGCACCATCACCACCATCACCACGCCTACGGCTGCCAGTGGCGACAAATTCACGCTCATCAGCAGACTGACCGTACCGGCACCGAGAATCCCTCCCAGACTAAAGAAGGCGTGGAAGCCTGACATCATTGGGCGACGTGCCGCTTTTTCGACTTCAACCGCCTGATAATTCATCGCCACGTCCAGCGTACCCAACCCGGCACCGAACAGCATCAACGTCAGCGCCATCAATAATGTGTGATGAGCTGTTGCCAACAGCGGCAGCATCGCCAGCACCAGCGTGGTAGAGCAAAGCATCACGCTTTTACAGCCAAAACGTGCTACCAACTTGCCGGTGACCGGCATGGCGGCCAGCGAACCAATACCCAGGCAGAGCAATAACGCACCCAGCATACTGCCGGATAAATGCAGGCGATCGCGGGCAAAGGGCACCAGAGGTGCCCAGGCTGACATACCGAGACCATTAATCAGAAACACGGTACGGGTTGACCAGTGCAGATGGCGTGCGTCTTGTGGCTGTTGTGCGGCGTCCAGTGCTGTCATGAGGTTATTATCTTTCTCTGTAAAAGGGCGATTTTAGCATCAACTCGCCGCAACAGTAGGTGTTGAGCGGGTTTAAAGACCCGTACCGTGCCATCAAAAATAAGAATCAAGCGGGCATTTTACCGACTTTTGAGCCACTACAATTTTTTTCCAGAACTTTCCTGGTGCCGGATAACCGAATGGAATGAACTTAACTCAAATTATCAGGCTTATATTCAATAGGTTAGCTGAACGGGAGGCAGGGGTTGAGCAGATAATCTGTGATATTTGTCACGATTTTCTCATAAATATGCCGAGGTTATATCCCGGAGTTCACTGTGCGCAATGCGACATTAAATCCGGCCCAACCTCTGACAAGATATTTTCCAGTCGATTTTCCCTGAGGGGAAACCGGTATAAGTAACACTGGCTATAAATGCATCATTAATGAGGTGTTTAAGCCACTGAATAAAATCAAAGAAACAATCCGTAGGCGTTAATATTGCAGTCCGCAAATAAATACAATCCACTTTATTGCGCGTAGAAATTAACATGGAGTGATTTTTGTTTGTTATTAAACAAAACGTGCGGAAATGAGCAAATAATGTGATCCCGGAATTATCTTAATTATGTCCGGTCAATTAAGTTTACGGAAAATGACAATTGGGGGTAGGATTGCAGATAAAAAAATGCCGGACAATCATGTCCGGCGGGAATTCAGGGTAAACATCTCATTCGGGGTGAATGAAGGTAATAATGAAATAAATGATGATAGCGGGAGTAATTGTATTCTCTGATGACTGAAAAGTTTTATCATTCAGTGCGAAAAGTAACTTGCGTGTAACTAATTGATTATTAATGATTAAAAATCGGTTTATCAATCTGTGCTATATTTTTTACCGATGCGTGCTGATTATTAGTTCCTCGAATTTTACATTTTGAAATATATATTTAATACAATGAAACACTTTCGGAAATTTAGTATCATTTTCGTGATAGATTATTGCTCGGTATAAAATAACAATGGCTTGCCGGCTGATTTTTATTCACTCAGCTCGCAGTGGCATAAATAAGGCACATTACAGAGGGTAATAAAATGAAACTTCGCGTTCTCTCCCTGATGATTCCTGCACTCCTGGTAGCAGGCGCTGCAAATGCAGCGGAAATTTACAATAAAGATGGCAACAAATTAGACCTCTACGGCAAAGTTGACGGTCTGCACTATTTCTCCGACAACGACAGCAATGATGGTGACCAGTCTTATCTGCGCTTCGGTTTTAAAGGCGAAACGCAGATCACCGACCAATTGACCGGTTATGGTCAGTGGGAGTATCAGGCTGCGCTGAACACCGCTGAGTCACAGGGCACTGCTAACAGCTATACCCGTGTTGGTTTTGCTGGCCTGAAGTTCGGTGATGCCGGTTCTTTCGACTACGGTCGTAACTACGGCGTGCTGTATGACATCGGCTCATGGACTGACGTCCTGCCAGAGTTTGGTGGCGACACCTACGGTGCGGACAACTTTATGTTCCAGCGTAGCAACGGCCTGGCGACCTACCGCAACAGCAACTTCTTCGGCCTGGTGGATGGCTGGAACTTTGCTGTGCAGTATCAGGGCAAAAACGACAACCCAACCGAATCCTCATCTGGCCGTGATGTACTGGGTGAAAACGGTGACGGTTATGGTCTGAGCACCACCTATGATATCGGTGCCGGTTTCGGTATCGGTGCCGCGATGATGTCATCTGACCGTACCAACAACCAGAATGGCGGTTCTGCGGGTATCCTCGGTCGTGGCGATCGCGCTGATGCATATACCGGTGGTCTGAAATATGACGCCAACAATATCTACCTGGCGGCGATGTACACCCGTTCCTACAACGCAACCCGCTTTGGTTCCAGCGATGCCACCGCTTACGGCTACGCCAACAAAGCGGATAACTGGGAATTGGTTGCGCAGTACCAGTTTGACTTCGGTCTGCGTCCGTCCCTGGCGTTCGTTTCCTCTCGTGGTTCCGACATCGAGGGTTATGGCAGCCAGAACCTGAAAAAATACATCGACGTAGGCGCGACCTACTACTTCAACAAAAACATGTCCACCTATGTTGATTACCAGATCAACCTGCTGGACGACAACAACTTCACCCAAGCTACCGGTATCAACACCGACGACATCGTAGCACTGGGCCTGGTTTACCAGTTCTAAGAAGTGTTGCGGAGCGTGGCCTGTTGGTCACGCTCCGGTTTTTAACAGCGTTTTCAACGCCGCGCGCAGCGCCCCGACGATAGCCAAAACCCCTTCACCCAGTTGCACCTGCACAATCGCACCTTCCACCAGCAACACAATCTGACCGATCTTATCCTGCTGTTCCGCCGTCAGCCTCTGCGCAATCGCCGCTGCCATTTCTCTTTTATGTCCAAGAATCAGGGCGCTGGCTTCTGGCAGGCTATCCCCCAGTTCTGCGGCGCTATTAATAAAAGCGCAGCCACGGAAATCCACTTCACTAAACCAGCTCAGTAACGCAGCAGGCAGGGCGTCCGCCACCTCTTGCTGTTGCGCCAGTGCTGTACAAAAGGCGCTCATCCAACGTTGATGGCGTTGTTGCAGGAACGCCAGAATCAGGGCGTTCTTGGCCGGGAAGTGGCGGTAAAAAGTCACCTTGGTGACACCCGCTTCCGCAATCACCTTATCAATGCCGGTGGCGCGAATGCCCTGTTGATAAAACAGGCGTTGGGCGGTATCCAGGATGCGATCGCGGGCGGCAGCCTGGGGATCAAAGATGAGAGGAGCGAGCATAATGTCACCGATAAAAATGAGGTAGACAGAATTGTCTACATACGGCAGGATGAATCAAGTAGACAGACCTGTCTACTTATAAGGAGACGATGATGCTGATTCCCCCGTTTGATGAACAAAGTGCCATGCAAAAAGTACGTATGGCGGAAGATGCCTGGAACAGCCGCGACGCGCAGCGGGTATCTCAGGTCTACAGTGAAGATACGCGCTGGCGTAATCGCAGCGAATTTGTTAACGGACGCCCCGAAGTGGTGGCGTTTTTACAACGCAAATGGGCAAACGAGCTGGAGTACCGGTTGATCAAAGAGTTGTGGGCATGGCATCACGACCGGCTGGCGGTGCGTTTCGCCTATGAATGGCGCGATGATAGCGGGAATTGGTTTCGCAGTTACGGCAATGAAAACTGGCACTTTGGTGCAGACGGTTTGATGATTGCACGTTACGCGTGCATCAACGATCTGCCAATCATTGAGTCTCAGCGTTTGTTTCACTGGCCGTTGGGTCGACGCCCGGACGATCATCCGGGCCTGAGTGAATTAGGGTTGTAGCGGTTTTTATGGCATCGGACGCCATTTTTTGGCTTTGGGTGCCTGCTGTAACGGAGGCTGAGCAGGGGGTAAGCTACCTTCCAGTGCCACACCCGCCAGGGTGAAGGCTGAAAAGCTCAGCCACTGTTGCCATTTATCCTGTTGTGTTTTTGCCTTTTCCATTCTGCTGCCTCACTGATGTTCAACTCAGCTTCAACATTGCAGAATTCGTGCCACAACACCGCTCTCAGCGCCACGCGGTTCAGCCTGGCTTTGCTACACTGCGTCAGCGCTGAAGCGGTGCATCGCGGTTTTTTCTGGTGCAAAAATTTAACGCCCGCGCAGATGACGGTGGCGATAGTGTTGCCAGCATTTCAGGCTGCTGTAGAAAAACAGGCCAGCGGCCACGACAAGAATTGTATAAATCATCTGACGCTCCGGTATTCGCGGTTGTACAGGAACGGGTTATCCTGCGGCAGCCAGCCATCCACTTCAAGCAACTTTAGCCTGATTTACAAGCGAGTTATGCTTTGTAATGGACGTTATTAAAGCGTTACAAATGAGGAAATGATGCGTTTTAAGAATATTCTGCTGATCTGCCTGGTTGTGTTTGGGGTAAGCGGCTGCGATCAAACCTCCAACCGATCAGCACTGGTGCTGGAAGGAAAAACCATGGGCACCGTCTGGCGTGTGAGCCTTGCGGGTGTGGATGAACAACGTAAAGCGGTACTCCAGCAGGTGATCCAACAACAGTTGGATCGTGATGATGGCGAACTCTCCACCTGGAAAGCAGATTCGGTGCTGTCGCGCTTCAACCAGTATCAGGGGACAGATCCGCAGCCGGTCAGTGCCGATATGGCAGATATTGTCACGGAAGCCCTGCGCATCGGACAAAAAACCGGTGGTGCCATGGATATCACCGTCGGTCCTCTGGTGAATTTGTGGGGCTTTGGTCCGGCAAAGCAACCTGCTCATACGCCAACCGACGCGCAAATAACCGCGGCCAAAGCGCTTACCGGTTTGCAGCATCTGCGGGTGATTCAGGCAGTTAACGGCCAGTGGCTGCAAAAGGATCTGCCGGGATTGTATGTTGACCTCTCCACGATGGGCGAGGGCTATGCCACCGATCATCTGGCGCGATTGATGGAGCAACAGGGAATAACTGATTATCTGGTGTCGGTGGGCGGCGCGGTGTTGAGTCGTGGACGTAATGCGCAAAACCAGCCGTGGCGGGTGGCAATCCAGAAGCCCACCGATCGGGAAAACGCGGTGGAGGCGCGAGTGGATTTACAGGGCCACGGCATCAGCACTTCCGGCAGCTATCGCAACTATTATGAACTGGACGGTAAACGCATTTCTCACGTTATCGATCCCAGTTCCGGACGGCCAATTGAGCATAAACTGGTATCGGCAACGGTGATCGCTACCACCGCGCTGGAGGCGGATGGTTGGGATACCGGTTTGATGGTACTCGGCACCGAACGTGCTAAAGCGTTGGCACTGAAGGAACATCTGGCGGTGTATCTGATCACCAAACAGGGCGATGGTTTCACTCATTGGATGTCGCCCCAGTTTAAATCCTTCCTGATTTCCCAGGATGACCAGCAATAACGGAGGCGCAGATGCTGGATCTGTTTAGTGACGAAGCGCCGTGGCAGGAGCCGCTGGCAGAAGGGGCGGTGATCCTGCGTCGCCGCGCACGTGAGCAGGCGGATGCGCTGCTGGCGGAGATTTACGCCACTGCTGCGCAGAATCCGTTTGCCCACCGTATTACCCCGGGTGGGCACCGCATGTCGGTGGCGATGACCAACTGCGGCGATTTAGGCTGGTCAAGTGACTCGCGCGGCTATCAGTACACCGAACAGGACAACCACAGTGGTCACAAATGGCCGCCAATGCCCATCCTGTTCCGCGAGCTGGCGCAACAGACGGCACAGGAGGCTGGGTTCAGCGGCTTCAATCCGGATGCTTGCCTGATTAACCGTTATGAGCCGGGGGCAAAACTGACGTTGCATCAGGATAAAGATGAGAAGGACTTGCGGCAGCCGATCGTGTCAGTATCGCTTGGGTTGCCCGCTGTTTTTCAATTCGGCGGATTTGAACGCGGCGATGCCACGCAGCGTGTCTTGCTGGAGCATGGCGATATCGTGGTGTGGGGCGGGCCTTCCCGTCTGCGTTATCACGGCATCCTGCCGCTTAAACCTGGCATACATCCACAGGCGGGGGCTTTCCGCTATAACCTCACATTCCGACGCGCCCATTAAATTCGTAGCGGCGCGCGCGTTGGTTGAGAATTATTCTTGCTATCAATTGAAGCCCCATTAAACTGCAGGCTGCTTTTTTCATTGCTGGAACCTTTTAATGGCTCTGCTTCAGGTTGTTTATCGCCAGTTCCGCTGGCCTTTTATTGGCGTCATCCTTCTTACTTTACTCAGCGCTGCGCTTGGCATCGGAATGATCGCCTGGATCAACAGCGAGTTGATCACCGCAGTGAACACCTCGGTCGGTGTATTGCCAGAATTCCTGTTGCAGCTGTGTTTGCTGATGGCGGTGACGCTGGGTTCGCAGCTGTCGTTAACGTTGCTGGGCCACCAGTTTGTCTGGCGTCTGCGTGGGGAATTTATCAAACGTATTCTCGATACCCGCGTCGAGCGCCTTGAGCAGATCGGCAACGCGCAATTGCTGGCCGGGCTGACCAGCGACGTGCGTGCGATTACTATCGCGTTTGTTCGCCTGCCTGAGCTGATTCAGGGCATCATTATTACCCTCGGTTCCGCGCTCTATATGGCGTGGCTCTCTCCCAAAATGCTGCTGGTGACGTCAGTATGGCTGGTGGTGACATTGGTCGGCGGCTGGCTGCTGGTATCACGTGTCTATCAGCATATGGCGAAGTTGCGTGAGGTGGAGGATGACCTCTATCGCGATTATCAAACCATCATTGAGGGGCGTAAAGAGTTGCAACTGAACCGTCAGCGTGCGCAGTTGATTTACGACAACGTCTATCAGGAAAATGCCAAAAGCTATCGTCACCATATCGTGCGCGCTGATACTTTTCATCTCAGTGCGGTGAACTGGTCAAACATTATGATGCTCGGGGCGATCGGCATCGTGTTCTGGATGGCCAACGGTCTTGGCTGGGCCAATACCGCCGTGGCCGCCACCTATTCACTGACATTGCTGTTCCTGCGTACGCCGCTGCTGGCGGCGGTCGGTGCCTTGCCGACGTTGCTCAGCGCGCAGGTGGCGTTTCGTAAACTCCAGACCTTTGACCTCGCGCCGTATGAGGCAGAATTTAGAACCTTGCCGACGATCGGTGACTGGCAGACGCTCGAACTGCGCGATGTTTGCTTCCATTATGGCGAGCATGGCTTTGAAGTAGGGCCAATTAACCTGACTTTGCGTCGTGGGGAACTGGTGTTTCTGATTGGCGGCAACGGCAGTGGCAAATCGACGCTGGCGATGCTGCTCACCGGCCTGTACCTGCCGCAATCTGGCGCGTTGTTGCTGGATGGTAAGGTGGTTGACTGGCACAACCTTGATGCGTATCGCCAGCATTTCTCAGCGGTATTCACCGATGTGCATCTGTTCGACCGTCTGATCAACCGGGCAGGTAAGCCCGCCAAACCGGCGTTGGTGCAGCAGTGGCTGGAACGCCTGAAGATGCAGGATAAGCTGAAGCTGGAAGGCAACAGGGTGTTGAACCTGCAACTGTCAAAAGGGCAGAGCAAGCGTCTGGCATTGCTGCTGGCCGCAGTGGAGGAGCGTGACATCCTGCTGCTCGACGAATGGGCAGCGGATCAGGACCCGCACTTCCGTCGTATCTTCTATCGTGAGTTGCTGCCGTGGTTGCAGGAATCGGGCAAGACGGTGTTCGCCATCAGCCATGATGATCACTACTTTATTCACGCCGACCGACTGCTGGAAATGCGTGACGGCAAGCTGAGTGAGCTGACCGGCAGAGAACGTGAAATGGCGACGCTGGATGCGGTAAAACGTACCGATACTGGCTTTTAACGTCGTAGCGGCGCGATTTATCGCGCAATATTGGCAAAGCTTAGTGGAAAGGGTTATTGGGCAGCAGAGGCGCACCACGTTAAGGTAATAGCCAGCAGAGACTTCGGTTTCTGCCTCCCTGGAACATTTTCTGTCGTCTTGTGTTGTTACCGGCTCTGGTTATTTCTGAGCCGGTTTTTTATTGCCCCGGCAACGGGTGAGTGACCAGCGTGATAACACGCTGTGCTTCACAGCAAAAACGCGCCTGCAAAGCAACGTGCTGATCAAACCCGTTACCAAAATCTTCGGTTAAGCGCAGTACGGCGTTACCGGTGGTCAGATCGGCCGCTTGCAATTCTGCCTGCAAGAAATCCATTGGCTGATGCAACTGCGGCCACAGCGCTTTGTACAGACTCTCCTTCAGAGAAAACAGCAGCGTCGCGCCCTGAGAAAAAGGCAGCGCCAGGTGTTCCAGTAAAATGCGTTCCTGAGCGCTCATCAGCATCTCTGCCGTTTCCCGTGCAGTGTCGTCTCTCATCACCTGTTCCACATCGACTCCGACGCACAACGGTTCTCGCGTGACAGCCATCACCACCTGATTGTGGCTGTGCGACAACGATGCCTGGATGCCGTCGGGCCAGCAGGGTGAACGATCCGCCGCGTTATGCAGCACAAAATCGTCCACGCCATATTGCGCCAGCAGCTCACGTGCCAGCCAGCGGCTGGCCAGATGTTCGGACTTGCGTTTGACGACAGCGTTTGCCAGCGCAGCAGGCAGGGGCAGTTGCCAGCGCTGGTGCAGCTCGGCCTGCCAATGTTGTTGCTCGAACTGACACCATGCCAGCAGCAGCGAGCCAGAGGTCAAACCGGCAGCGGTGAAAAACGGGGAATCAGGCAGGGTAAGTGCTGAGGCAGAGGTAAACATAAAGAATCACGGCTGACGGAAAAAGCTATTTAATCAGTCAGCCGGAGAGAGGGCAAGCTTAGCGCTCACCGTCTTTTTAGTCATTGGGGGGAATGGCAAAACTCTTGATCGATACCACAAAATGCTGATGGCCTTTACTGATGCGCGCTCCGCGATCGCACCAGCGAGACGCCAGGCGGAAGAAATCGTCGCTACCAATATCGTAAGCCAGTTCGACTTTGCTGATACCGGAATGCAGGAGTTCTTCAGCGTCCTGCAGATTTTTTGCTTTGATGACCATATCGGTTTTCCATCGAAAAACAGGAGGCTTAAGGGTAGGGTAAGTGTGTGACAGTTTTGTTTCAATCAGATGAATTGCTGTCATAATCTGACAAAAATGTGATCCTGATCCTCATTGGTTGCGCACGGTAAATTACTGATATTTTTGTTGAAAACAATATAAAAACAGATTTTTTTCTGATAAAGCTTAAGTAGTTAGCCAACAGGAGGTTGAGATGACAGTACCCCGCTTTGACACCCCGCGTTTACTGCTTGAGCCGTTACAAAGTCGTGATTCCATTCAGGTACAGCAGGTCTTTCCTCGCTGGGATATTGTGCGCCATCTGACCAATGCGGTGCCCTGGCCCTACCCCTCGGACGGTGCAAGTTTTTACGTTGATCAGATTGCGCTACCGGCCATGGCTGCCGGACAGGCCTGGCACTGGAGTTTACGCCATCGCTCAGTTCCCGATCGGTTAATCGGGTTGATCTCCTTGCGTGCGGGTGAGGAAGATAACCGTGGCTTCTGGCTGGTCCCGGAGTGGCAGGGGCAGGGGTTGATGAGTGAGGCCTGTGCGGTGGTGACGGATTTCTGGTTTCAAACCCTGCAACAACCGCGCCTGCGCGTGCCAAAAGCGATGGATAACCTCGCATCGCGGCGCATTTCGGAACGCAGCGGGATGCGGCTGATTGAAACTTTCAGCAAAGCCTTTGTCGGCGGAGAAATGCTGGCGGGCAATTGGGAAATCACCCGCGAAGAGTGGCTGGCACAGCGTTCGTTGTCATGAGCGGCCAGCGCGGCGGGTAAATAGCCACATCATATAGGGGGCGCCGAGTAAGGTGGCGACCAGCCCGGCCGGGAGTTCCTCGGGGGCCAGCAGGCTACGCCCGGCCCAGTCGGCCACCACCATCATCAGTGCGCCGCTGGGAATAGCCAGCAGTAATTGCTGACCGGGGCGGCGTGCGCCCAGCAGACGAGCAATAGGCGGGGCGGTCAGGCCAACAAAGGATACCGGACCGACGATCAAGGTCGCGCCTGCCGTCAGCATGGCGATCAATGCCAGAGTGAGCAGACGCGTCTTTGCTAGCGTGATCGGCGGGCATAATGCTGTAGCCCGCCAACAGGAGTATGGCAACGGCAGCGCGCTGATCGCCATGTTCAGCAAGGTGCTGGGAATGACGCCGCAACGCTACTTTACACTCAAGAGTTGATATGTTCCTTGCAGTAGCGGCGTTTCCAGCCTGCCGGGGTCAGACCGGTATGTTTACGAAAGATCTGGCGAAAGTAGCTGGTGTCGTTGAATCCGCACTGCCGACCCACTTCGCTCAATGACAGCGAGTTGTTGATCAACAGCTTCTCTGCCATCAGCACCCGCTGGCGATGGAGGGACTCCGTCAGCGTCAGACGAAAAGCACGGCGATAGACGCGTCCAAGATAATCGGCGTTGCAGTGCAGCTCTTTTGCCAGTGAAGAGGTGGAGATCGGCAGATGAAATTGCGTGCGGATGATCTGATGGGCTTTCCACGCCAGCGCCAGACCGGGGCTATCGTTGGCGTTCTCCTGCGGACCGGGCGCGGCAATCTGTTGCAGGATCAGCAACAAAATACACTCCAGCGCGATGCTGCGGTGAATATTCTCCTGCTCACTGAGGAACTGGCGAAACAGTGAAATGACGTATTGGGGATCACTCACCCGCATGTACTGGGGGATCGCCAGATGTGCCGGATGTAACCCGGTTTCACCCACGCCTTTCAGCCAGTCAAAGTGCAGCCAGTAGAATTTGAGGTCGGCAGGAAATGCGCCTTCACCGACATGGCGGTGTCCGGGGCGCAGCAGCAAACTCTCGCCCGCCTGCACGGTAAACAGGCGATCGTCTTCGCGGATTTGCAGTTGCCCGCGCTCCACAAAAATCACTTCCCATGAGGTCAGGGTGCGCGCCGGATGGCTTCCCATCCCACGTGAAATAAACAACCCGCCATTTTGCACCTGAATCGGAAACGCTATGGATAATTCGAGCATCGATATTCACTTTTTCGCTTGTTTAACGACGTAAAATTCATTTTGTGTTTGATTATTAAACATTAATTTCTTCTCTTCCCGATCCAGTTCACATTTTGCGAACAAGGTCGGAATTACCCTCTTTTTATACTTTTCCCTTCCCTTGTTGCACGTAGTATTCCGGGCAGAATAAATCCGTACCCACTAATAAGTCCGCCCAGATGCGGGCGATGGACTCTGACCCTGATGAGGAGTTTGCCATGACTTCTACCCCGATTACCCAAACCGAGTTGGCGCAGCAGGCCACGAATGATGCGCTCTCACTGCGTGAGAAAATCGGTTACGGGCTGGGTGACGCCGGTGGTACGGTGATCACCTGCCTGATTATGAATTTCCTGACATTTTTCTATACCGATGTGTTTGGCTTGACCCCGGCGCTGGTCGGGACGCTGTTTATGGCGTTGCGCGTGTTTGATGCGGTATCCGATCCGATCATGGGGATCGTGGCTGACCGTACCCAGAGCCGCTGGGGACGTTTTCGTCCGTGGCAGCTGTGGATTGCGGTGCCGATTGGCATTATCGGCGTACTGACCTTTACCGTCCCTGACGTCAGTACCAACATGAAGATCGTCTGGGCGTTTGGCACCTATCTGTTGCTTTCCGTCAGTTATACCGCGATTAACGTGCCTTACTGCGCGCTGATCAACACTATGACCAGTCGCCATAGTGAGGTGATTTCCTGCCAGTCATGGCGTTTTGTGTTGTGCGGCGTGGCGGGCTTTCTGGTATCGGTGGGCCTACCCTGGCTGGTATCAACGCTGGGTAAAGGCAATGTCGCGCAGGGTTATCAATTAGGCGTGGGGATCCTGTGTAGCGTGGCGGTGGTGATGTTCCTGTGCTGCTTCTTTTCGGTACGTGAACGCGTATCGCTGGACAGTATGGGGAAATTTACTCTGCGGGAACATCTGGCAGGATTACGCAAAAATGACCAGCTGTTGCTGATGCTGCTGATGTCGTTCCTGCTGATTAATGTGTTCAACATCCGGGGTGGGGGTTATATGTACTTCATCACCTACGTGTTGCAGGGCAGCACCGCTTATACCTCGTTGTTTTTTACCATGGTCACCTTTGCCTCGATTCTTGGCTCGGTGCTGGTCAGCCCGTTGGCAAAACGTGTGGATACCGTCAGGTTGTACTACTGGACCAATATCGTGCTGGCGGCGCTGGCGGGAGTGATGTGGCTCCTGCCCACCGGTCCGGCGTGGCAAACCCTGTGGCTGGTGGTGATCCTTGGCAACGGTATTATCCTTGGCTTCACCTTGCCGCTGCATTTTGCGTTGATGGCCTTTGCCGATGATTATGGCGAGTGGAAAACCGGCGTGCGTTCCTCTGGTATGAACTTCGCCTTTAACCTGTTCTGCATCAAACTTGCCTGGGCCTCCAGTGCCGGGATTATCAGCCTGATATTTATCTTCGTCGCTTATCAGCCGGGTGCGGGCAACCAGACGGCGGCGTCACTGCATGGCATCACCAGCATGGAAACCTTGCTGCCTGCCTTATTTCACCTGTTGCTGGCATTCACCATTCTCGCCTGCAAACTCAATAATCCACTGATGGCGCGCATTGCCAGCGATCTGCGTGTCCGCCATGTTTCCTCTTAAGGAGAACATTATGTCTGTGATGGAAGTCGATCTGCACAAGCTTAAAATTAACGATCCCTTCCTCGGCCAGTATCAGCAACTGGTGCGCGAGGTGGTGATTCCTTATCAGTGGGATGCGCTGAATGATCGCATTGCGGAAGCAGATCCCAGCCATGCAATTGAAAATTTTCGCATCGCCGCTGGGTTACAGAGCGGTGAGTTCTACGGCATGGTGTTTCAGGACAGTGACGTGGCGAAGTGGCTGGAAGCGGTGGCCTGGTCGCTATGCCAGCAGCCGGACGCGGAGCTGGAGAAAACCGCTGATGAGGTGATTGAGCTGGTGGCGGCAGCCCAGTGTGACGACGGCTATCTCAACACTTATTTCACTGTCAAAGCACCTGGCGAACGCTGGACCAACCTCGCGGAATGTCACGAGTTGTATTGTGCCGGGCATATGATCGAAGCCGGAGTCGCTTTCTTGCAGGCCACCGGCAAGCGTCGTCTGCTGGAGGTGGTGTGTAAACTCGCCGACCATATCGACAGCGTATTTGGACCGGGTGACTCGCAGTTGCACGGTTATCCGGGACACCCGGAAATTGAACTGGCACTGATGCGCCTGTACGAAGTGACTCAGGAACCGCGTTACCAGATGCTGGTGAACTACTTCGTTGAGCAGCGCGGCACGCAGCCGCATTTCTACGATAGCGAGTATGAAAAGCGCGGCAAAACCTCTTACTGGAACACCTATGGCCCGGCATGGATGGTGAAAGACAAAGCCTACAGCCAGGCCCATCAACCGATTGCCGGGCAACAAACCGCCATCGGCCATGCGGTGCGTTTTGTCTATCTGATGACCGGCGTGGCGCACCTGGCCAGGCTCAGCCAGGATGAGGCGAAGCGCCAGGACTGCTTGCGCCTGTGGCATAACATGGCTCAGCGTCAGCTATATATTACCGGCGGTATCGGTTCACAAAGCAGTGGCGAAGCCTTCAGCAGCGATTACGATTTGCCGAACGACAGCGTGTATGCCGAAAGCTGTGCGTCGATTGGCCTGATGATGTTTGCCCGTCGCATGCTGGAGATGGAAGCTGACAGTCAGTACGCCGATGTGATGGAACGGGCGTTATATAACACCGTGCTGGGCGGTATGGCGCTGGATGGTAAACACTTCTTCTACGTTAATCCGCTGGAGGTGCACCCGAAAACCCTCAGCTTCAACCATATCTATGATCACGTAAAACCGGTGCGCCAACGCTGGTTCGGCTGCGCCTGCTGCCCGCCCAATATTGCCCGCGTGCTGACGTCGCTCGGTCATTACATTTACACGCCGCGTGAAGATGCGTTGTACATCAATCTCTATGTCGGCAATAGCCTTGAGGTGCCGGTGGGCGAGAAAATGTTGCGGCTGCGCATCAGCGGCAACTTCCCGTGGCAGGAGACGGTGACTATCACCATCGATTCACCGCAACCCATTCAGCACACGCTGGCGTTGCGCTTGCCGGACTGGTGCGACGCGCCGCAGGTCACACTGAATGATGCCACGGTGGTCAGCGATATTCGAAAAGGCTATCTGCACATCAACCGTAACTGGAGCGAGGGCGATACCTTAACCCTGACTTTGCCGATGCCGGTACGTCGTGTCTATGGCAACCCGCTGGTGCGTCATGTCGCGGGCAAAGTGGCGCTGCAACGCGGACCGTTGGTGTATTGCCTTGAGCAGGCCGACAACGGCGAGGAGCTGCATAACCTGTGGTTACCGCAGACGGCGACCTTTCGTACCTTCGAAGGTAAGGGGCTATTCGCGCACAAGGTGTTGATCCAGGCCGAGGGCAGCAAACATAGCACCAGCGCGCCAGAGCAGCAGCTACTGTGGCATTACGACCGTTCTCCAGCTACTAGCCAGACGCAGACCCTAACCTTTATTCCGTGGTTTAGCTGGGCGAATCGCGGGGAAGGGGAGATGCGAATTTGGGTGAATGAAGGGTAGCAGGAAACAAAAAAGCAGCCATAAAGGCTGCTTTTTTGGGGAATTTTGGTCGCACGAGAGTATGGTAATTTTGTTTTTATCTATACCTTGCTTCTTGCGTAGTGATGGCAGAAAAGTCTCCTCGTGTCGTGACTGCGATAAAATATCTGTGCGGTTCTGCCTGCCCTGGAACATCAGTTGCGGTGCAGCAAGGGGGAACGTTACTCAGCCAATCATCTGACTCAGTAACGGGATTTCATTCCACGGTATTCAGTGTCCCCTTAGAGCCTTCATTGATAGGTTGTAGTGATTATGCCTATGTGATGCTCAGGATCTTTCCAGTCAATTTTTATCGATGCAAACTGTGGTGCGATGTTGGCAAGCTGCTTGCTGTCCGTGCGGGATGTTATATTCAGTGACTTTTCGCCATTTGGGCACTGGAATTGTAAGTGCAAATTCACCGGATTTAGCTCACAGGCACCTTCCACAATACTGCCGGTAAATTTAATGGTACCAGACTGCATATCCTTCGCACTGGCAGGGGTGACTACTAAGATAAAAAGAGTGGCGATCAGTGATGTTTTGGCAGGAGATAACATGGCAGACCCTCTGTGTGGTATTACCTGTTTATCGGCTGTCCGAAAAATTTTTTCAGCAGCCGGCTGACTTCGACGGTTAATGCTGCTCGCGATGTGAACAGCTACAACTTCCGACAGGTTCTAAATCAGTGTAGTTATTAAATTGCAGATTTTCTGAATATCGCTGGTTTATACATTCCTGAGTATTCTGCTCTAAACATTCCAGGTTAAGCATGAATCGCTTCTGCTGATTTACCGGGGACTATTCATACAGGTCTGTACACTGACGGCGGGCAAGCGTCGCGATCGTTGCCTGTGTGCTCCACCTTTTATCGGTTGGTTCAGGCGTCGGCGCACTCTTTCGCCGCCTGTTCAAAGGGTAAGGCAATGAATGCAAAGTCCTTCATGTGCTCAGTCCAGGTCGCCATGCGGTCAAGCGTTCGCTGTCAATACGCCTTATTAGCGATCGGGATGTCGGATATTTCAGTCTGGAAACGCGCGCGGGTTGCGTTGAACATGCCTACCCACTTCTGGGCGTGCCATTCTGTGTACCAGCCCGAGTCCGACGTTTGAGAACCCCATACCCGCGATGTACTGGCCCAGCGTCATGTCTTCCACGCCAGATGTCAGGCCTTTCACTGAATCGCGCAGAAAGCGGCCAATAATCTCGATCGCTTCATATCCGTCAGTTCCCACGCGTTACGGGTTATGTAACCTTCTATTGCGTGTGTCAGCGCGTCAACGCCGGTTGCCGCCTTCAGGTCCGCAGGCATGCGCGGGACATCATGTCCGGGTCGATAATCGCAATAACCGGGATATCGTGAGGGTCGTAGCAGACAAACTTACGCTTCCTCTCTTCATCGGTGATGACGTAGTTGATGGTAACTTCGATCGGAATCGAGGGATTGCGCGTTGGTGATCCTCCTTCCAGCATACCTACATCGGTATATGCAGGATTCGCCAGCATTATACCAATAGCTTTACAGGTATCCTGTGGTTACCCCCCCACCAACGGCAAGCAGGTAGTCAACACCTGAATCGCGGAATGCCGACACACCGGCATGCACCACCTCGACCGAGGGATTGGGAATAACACCGTCATAGATGGCGAACGGCAGGCCGTGTTTCTCAAGCAGGCCAGTGACGCGCGTGGCAACTGAAAAATGGACTGAATTGCCCCCTGACCGAAGTAGGATGTTTCATTGAGGATCATTCTGTTAACCATGTGATTTCCCTTTAAGCAGACAATGATGACACCAAGCTTTACGACTAAAAAATGAGCGTGGTATTGCGCTGCCTCAAGAAACTTTCGGCAGTGTGTGTATTCCGATGATGTCGGTCAGTGATTCCGACGAGCGGTGAAAAGTGAACGGATTACATCGGAAATCGCGATCGGATTAAATCGGAATGGGTGATCGAATTAGGTCGGAATATGCACAGGCTGTTTCAATCCTGGAGGGTATAATCTTTGTCTGCTGGTTTTGCAGCGCGGATTTCAGTATTGGTAAGCGGTGTAGTTATACGAGCCATAGTTATACGGTCTTTAGCTATATGGTGTGCGTATAGCTAAAAATTCCGGCTGTAAACGATCCAAACCGGAAGTTACAGACAACAAAAAACCGCAAACTCAGAGAGAATGCGGTTTTTTGTGGGGTTTCAGCATGTAACCGATACATGCTGAATAATGATTTGGTCGGCACGAGAGGATTTGAACCTCCGACCCCTGACACCCCATGACAGTGCGCTACCAGGCTGCGCTACGTGCCGAACGTGGAGGCATATACTACCGTTTCCGTGCGCGATTGCAAGATGCGACGGATTTAACTGCCTCATTATTAATCAGTTTGCGATGAAACGCTTCTGTTCCGTCAATACCTGCAATAACAACGCCAGTTGCGGTTTATGGTCCTTCAGGACGTTCCCCTGTGCATCATAGGCGTAATAGCTGCCATTGTTGTTCAAGACCAGCGTAGTTTCAGGGGTGGTGACCACCAGCCTGCCATCTTCACTGCTCGCAACCCAGTCATGGCTGCGCTGTGCTGCAAACAGGTCTTCACCCTGCGAGTAATTCACCGGGTTGGTGCGTACATGCAACAGACGTTGCATCAGCGTGGTCATCACATCCTGCTGATCGGTCAGACGGTCAATGGTTTGTGCGGGCGTATCAGGCCAGTGCACCACCAGCGGTACCTGGAGCGTCGCGCGGTTGCCAGGGTTATCGTCATTGTCATCCAGTGCAATAGCGTGCTGGGCGGTAATCACTACGACGGTATTTTTCAACAAATCGCGGTCCTGCAAGGTTTGCAGCACGGCGGCGATTTGGTTGTCAACGCCAGTTGCCTGACGCAGATAGCTGCGCTGGCGCGCTTTGACACTGTCGCCATTGACGGTGACACCGTTCAGCGCAACCCACGAGAACCACGGGGCGCTGTTGTCTTTCTGTCCATTTAGCCAGCTTTGCCACTGGGCAACGGTTGCGCTATTGGGCTGGCTGTCCATGGTTGGCAGCGAATAATCCGCCAGCAGTGCCTGACGATAGAGTGGCTGGTTAAAGCCATCGGACGAGAACAGGCCAAACTGATAGCCCTGACTGTTCAACGCGCTGAGCAAGGCAGAAGGCATTCGCGCGGCCAGGACACCATCCATATAACTGGATGAGATGCCATAGAACAGGCCAAACAGACCTTTTTCCGGCTGATTGCCCGCGCTGTAGTGCTGCGTGAAGCGCACATTGTCACTGGCAAACTGATTGAGTGATGGCAGCGCTTTGTCTACCGTGGCGTTGTTGAGGCCATTTACCGTCAGCACCAGTAAGTTATGCCGTGTGCCGCCATCGCGGAAAGTGATGTCGCTGAGCGGATACTGCACCGATAAGGCTTCCGGATCGCCTTGTTGCACCAGACGACGTTGATATTCCTGTGCATCCAGCAGGCCGTGGCGTTCAAGGAAACGTCGTGCGGTCATCGGGTAAGAGAGCGGCAGGTTAGCGCGCTGCATGGTAATTGGGCGATAGAAATTGGCATCAGCCCAGATATACAGCAGATGGCTGGCGAAAAAGGCAGAGATAAAGAGTGCCGCCAGCGGCTTGCCAAATGAGCGGCGGTTGAGGCTGCGCAGTTTCTGCCAGCTCCAGGTGGCGAACAGCATCTCCACCAGAAAAATGATGGGCACACCAATAAACATCAGCTGCCAGTCGCGCGCCATCTCGCTTTGGTCAGGGTTAATCACCAGTTCCCATACCACCGGGTTGAGATGGAGATGGAAGCGATTAAACACCGCGCTGTCGACCACAATTAGCGTCAGACCGATGGTCGCAATAATGGCCGACAGGAATCTCAGCAGCCGTTGCGACATCACCACGAAGGTGAGGGGAAAGATGACCAGCAGATAGGCGGCAAACACCAGGAAACTAAAGTGGCCAATCCAGCTGCTGTAGGCATAGATACGACCAGCCAGCGAGGCAGGCCAGTCGGAAACCAACAGGTAGCGGCTGCCTAAAATTAACGCGAAGATAATATTAAACAGGGCAAACCAATGCCCCCAGCTGATCATCTGGGAGACTTTTTCACGGTAGCGCTGCCGGTTGGTTACCATATTATAAGGTCAAATCTGCAAATTAATGGGCGTTGTCATCGCGAACCGACGCTTGCAACGCATCGGCAAAAGATCGCGCCAGGCTACGGCGCTGCGCCGGAGAAACACTGGTGTTGATCAAATTGGTTACCATATTTCCCAGCACCATCAGGGAAAGGTCGGTAGGCGCTTTGTCTTTCTCAAGAATCTGCGCTAGCTGCGCGAGGAGTTTCTCCACGCGTTCGTCACTGTAACGGGATGATTGTGGCATATCGTCGACTAATCAAGTATCAAAAGGCGGTATATTACCGTAACCACGCGATTTTTTCCGCAATTTTATCGCAAGAGAAATGTTCGCGTTGTGCATGGAGTTGAAAGCTGCGGCAGGCGGTGTTTGAATACGCGCCTGAGCTTAAAGGAGAGTCTATCATGAGTCTGGATATCGACCAGATCGCCCTGCATCAGTTAGTCAAACGTGATGAAAACCAGCTGGAGCTGGTGCTGCGCGATACCCTGCTGCCTGCTACCAAAGCGGTGGAAGAGATGGCAGAGGAGTTACATCGGGTTTACAGCGCCAAAAACAAAGCCTATGGACTGTTCGATGCAGAGAGCGAACTGGCCGCAGCGCTGCGTAACTGTCGCAAAGGGGAGGATGATTTTCTGGCCTTCAGCCGTGCGGCGACCGGGCGCCTGCGCGATGAACTGAGCAAATATCCGTTTGCGGAAGGCGGTATTGTGCTGTTCATCCATTATCGCTATCTGGCGGTGGAGTATCTGCTGGTGGCGGTGCTGAATAGCCAGTCCAGCATGCGCGTTAACGAACAGCTGGATATCAGCAGTACCCACTATCTCGATATCAATCATGCGGATATTGTGGCGCGTATTGATCTCACCGAATGGGAAACTAACCCGGAGTCCACCCGCTATCTGACGTTTCTACGTGGACGGGTAGGGCGCAAGGTCGCTGACTTCTTTATGGATTTCCTCGGTGCCAGCGTCGGTCTGGATACCAAAGCGCAGAACCGTGGTTTGTTGCAGGCGGTCGATGATTATTGCGCGGAATCGAATCTGGATAAAAATGAGCGGCAGAATTATCGCCAGCAGGTCTACAGCTACTGCAACGATCAGCTGCAAGCTGGTGAGGAGATTGCGCTGGAAGATCTCTCCAGCGAACTGCCACCGCTGGGCGAGAAGACATTCCAGGCCTTTACCCAGGAGCAGGGCTACGAACTGGAAGAACATTTTCCTGCTGACCGCAGCACGCTGCGTCAACTGACCAAATTTGCCGGTAGTGGCGGTGGCTTAACCCTGAACTTCGATGCCATGCTATTGGGCGAGCGTATTTTCTGGGATCCGGCGACTGACACGTTAACCATCAAAGGTACACCGCCGAATCTGCGCGATCAGCTGCAACGTCGTACGGGTGGTAACTGATTTTTCCCCATAAAAAAACGCCGCAGATGCGGCGTTTTTTCTTCAACTCGTCAGGCGATTAAGCGCGAACGAAGTCGATGTGGTGCAGTTTCGGCTTGAACGGGTGACGCTGTACAGCCTGAACTTTAACCTTGGTTTCTTTACCGTCAACAACGATGGTCAGAACTTCAGAGTAAAAACCTTCTTTAGCCTGCATGTTCATGACTGCATCGTGATCCAGTTCGATAGAAACCGGTGCTTCAGTTCCGCCATAAACGATGGCCGGGAACTTGTTAGCGTGGCGCAGGCGGCGGCTCGCACCCTTACCCTGCTCTTTACGTGCTTCTGCGTTGATAGTGAACATCTTAATGTCTCTTCGTTGATTCCTGCTACAGGCGACCCAGCAACAGGACGATTATTCAAACGCTCTTGCGGATGCAAAAGCGGGCGGCATTATAGCCGCTATCCCCGCTGCGGGCAAATGATTCCGTGGCTTATCGCAGCTCGTTGGCGCGGCGAAAACGGCCCTGATAATCAAACACCTTTTCACGCACCTGCCAGAAATGGCCTTTGGCACGTGCCACGACAAAATCGGGGTGTCGCAGTAACGGCTGCAATGCCACCACGTCAGCAGCGGTCTGCCATCCGAGTGGCACGCCGGGGGCACGCTGGTGTGGCCGCATAAATAGCTGCTCAAATGCTTTACGCTGCGCGGGCGTATGTAAACGGAAGCGCTCACTCACGTCCAACCCATCTTCATCGTAATAGGTGGCTTTTAACCATTCGCCTTTTTCATCACGCCCTTGCGTCAGCGTCATACCGCCACAGCGCAATACGCGGGCATCTTTCAGCTTCAGCGCCGCTTTCAGCATATCGTCAGGATCGACCAGTACCTTGTCACATTGGTGGCAGCGACGCGCCGCAATATCGTTTTCCGCGCCGCAATCCGGGCAGCTTTTAAAGCGGAAACGGTAATCACATTGTTCGCGCAGGCCGTCATCATCTTCCAGCACCCCCTGACAGCGGCGGCCAAAATGCTCGATCACATGGCCATCGGCGGTGGCTTTGCCCCAGAAGGTATTGGCGAAGCCACAGGCCGGGCAAAAAACCTGCACCGGCTGGTTGTCGCTGGCACCTTTCGGCGCGCCGACCTCTGGGGTGAAAAGATCGTGCGGGTTGCCAGCGTAATCGAGGATCAGGCAGTCGGTTTTATCGGGCGCAAGGCGCAGGCCGCGTCCGACAATTTGCTGATACAGGCTGACGGATTCGGTCGGACGCAGGATAGCGATCAGATCGACATGCGGAGCATCGAATCCGGTGGTTAATACCGCGACATTGACCAGAAATTTCAGTTGCTGCGCCTTGAAGGCGTTAATCAGTCGGTCACGCTCTTTCGCGGCGGTTTCAGCGGAAACCAGCGCGCTGTCCGGCGGTAGCAACGTCAGTACTTCCCGTGCGTGTTCGACGGTAGCAGCAAAAATCATCACGCCACGCCGATCTTCAGCGAATTCAATGATCTGCTGAATAATATGCGGCGTGACGCGCTGCTGTTGTTTCAGTTCGCGATTCAGATCGGTTTCGCTAAACAGGCCATTGTTTTGCGGGATCAGGCGACTGAAATCATATTGCACCACCGGCATATCCAGCCGTTCCGGCGGCACCAGGAAACCGTGTTTGATCATATAGCGCAGCGGCAATTCGTAGATGCAGTCGCGAAACAGCGCTTTTTCATCACCGCGTACCATGCCGTGATAATGAAACTGATAGATCCAACCTTTGCCAAGGCGGAAGGGGGTTGCCGTCAATCCCAGTAACCGGAGCTGTGGATTATGCTGACGCAGGTGGGTGAAGAGTTGCTGGTACTGACTTTCGCTCTGATCACTGATGCGATGGCATTCATCGACGATCACCAACGAAAAAGCGCTATCAAAGCGGTCGAGATTACGCGCCACCGATTGTACGCTGCCAAACACCACTTTGCGTTCGCTTTGTTTGCGTTGCAGACCAGCGGCGAAGATATCCGCTTCCAGACCGTATGCCTGATATTTGCTGTGGTTCTGCTCCACCAGTTCTTTTACATGCGCCAGCACCAGTACCCGCCCACGTGCCAGGCGGGCCAACTCAGCGATGACCAGACTTTTGCCCGCCCCGGTAGGCAGAACAATCACAGCCGGTGTGGCATGCTGGCGGAAGTGTGCAATGGTCGCATTAACCGCCTCTTGTTGGTAGGGGCGCAGGGTGAAGGACATCGGAAAAAACTTTTTTCTGAAACGGGCGCGCATTATGCCATGAAAGGGCGTGAAACGCAGGATCAGCTCTGTTAGCCGCCGATGGTTCAGGCTATACTGCCCGCACATTTTCAACGGATAAAAACACCGTTTCAGTTTCCCTCCGCAGTAACAGGCAAAGCGAATTCATGCGACTCGACAAATTCATATCTCAGCAACTGGAAATCAGCCGTGCCATCTCAGCACGTGAAATCCGCGCAAAAAAAATCACCATCAATGGCGAAGTGGTGCGCGATACCGCCTATAAAGTACTGCCGGATGACGAAGTCGCCTATGACGGCAATCCGCTGGTGCAGCAACACGGCCCACGTTATTTCATGCTGAACAAGCCGCAGGGGTATGTTTGCTCCACCGATGATCCCGATCACCCAACTATTCTGTTCTTTATTGAAGAGCCGATGGTGGGGAAACTGCATGCGGCGGGGCGTCTGGATGTGGATACCACTGGCCTGGTACTGCTGACCGATGATGGCCAATGGTCACATCGCATTACGTCGCCGCGTCACCACTGCGAAAAAACCTACCGTGTTGGTGTTGAGTTGCCGATAGATCCTGAACTGGTGGAAAAATTTGCCGCCGGGGTGCAACTGCACAACGAAAAAGATCTGACCAAACCGGCTACGCTGGAGATTGTGGGGCCGCAGGAAGCACTGTTGACCATCAGCGAAGGACGATATCACCAGGTAAAACGCATGTTTGCCGCAGTGGGTAACCATGTGGTGACGCTGCACCGTGAACGTATCGGCGACATCGTGCTTGATGCGGACCTCGCGGAAGGTGAATACCGTGAATTGACTGAGGAAGAAGTTGCCAGCATTGGCTTGCCTGACGAACTAAAACAGCAGAAATAGCGGGAGCATGTGGTGCCAAAGGAAAAGAACTCACCGGTCGGGTTAGTGGTTATTCTCGGATTGCTGGCGATGTTGATGCCACTCTCCATCGATATGTATCTGCCGGCCATGCCGCAAATTGCACGTCAGTTTGCGGTGTCATCCGGCAGCGTACAGATGACGTTAAACCTGTATATCTTCGGCTTTGCGATTGGTCAGTTGGTGTATGGCCCATTGGCTGATAGCTACGGCCGTAAACCGGTGATCGCCCTTGGTACGCTGATTTTTGCCTGTGCGGCGGCGGCTTGCGCGCTGTCGCAAACCATTGATCAATTGATTTTCATGCGTTTTCTGCACGGCCTGTCAGCTGCGGCGGCCAGCGTGGTGATTAACGCCCTGATGCGCGACAGTTATTCGAAAGAGGACTTTTCGCGCATGATGTCGTTCGTCATGCTGATCACCACCATTGCGCCATTGATGGCACCGATTATCGGCGGTTGGTTGTTGCTATTATGGAGCTGGCACGCCATCTTCTGGACGCTGTCGATTGCCGCGATCGTCACCACGGTATTGGTGGTGACGCAGATCCGCGAGACGCTAAAACCGGAGCAACGACAGCGGTTTCACCTGCGCACCACGCTGGGAAATTTTGTCGCTCTGGTTCGCCATAAACGTGCCTTCAGTTATATGCTGGCGAGTGGCTTCTCCTTTGCCGGGCTGTTTGCCTTTCTCAATGCCGGTCCTTTTGTCTATATCGAGATTAACCACGTTTCGCCGCAGAATTTTGGCTATTACTTTGGCCTCAATGTGGTGTTCCTGTTTGTGATGACGTTAATCAACAGCCGCGCCGTGCGTCGCTTTGGTCCGTTGGCGATGTTCCGTATCGGCCTGGTAATCCAGTTCTGCATGGGCGTTTGGCTGCTGGTGGTCAGCGCGCTTGGCCTCGGATTTCTGCCGCTGGTGCTGGGCGTGGCAATGTTTATTGGCTGCGTTTCGACAGTCTCGTCCAACGCGATGGCGGTGGTGCTGGATGAGTTTCCGCATATGGCAGGCACCGCATCTTCGCTGGCAGGCACTTTACGTTTCGGTGTCGGCGCGCTGGTTGGGGCATTGTTATCAATGGTGAATGTCAGCAGCGCCTGGCCAATGGTGGCGACCATTGCGTTGTGTGCCACCGTATCCATCGTGTTGTTCAGTTACGCTTCACGACCCCGTCACGCGATCGTCTGATCTGATAAGGCCGCCAAACTCGTAACAGCGCGATTTATCGCGCTGTTTTTTTATCCACCGCCGCCATCCTTGCCGCCCAAAACTGTGTGATAAATCACGCCGCTAAGGTTTATGTAATACCTTTACCGTTTGTAATGTTTCCATATTGTGAAAATAAATAAGCAAAAAAGTAACGGTATTGCGTCTAAAATGATTGTTAAGTGCCGCCGAACAGGGTACATATAGCGATAAATGCGAGCAAACTCGCAAATAATAACTCTGCTATAGGCTTTGTGTTTAAAACGAGAAGGCTAACCTTGACGTCCGTATTCTGAGTTAACCAGGAAAAAGGATTCACTGCTTGTGCGCCGTTCGTTGTGAATAACGTTAACGTCTCTGGGGATTAGGTATCTATGCTGCAACTTTCCGTTGTGCATCGTCTGCCGCAACACTACCGCTGGTCTGTTGATCATGCCGGTGAGATTGAGCGTCAGGAATCTGCCGATGCTGAAAATGACCAGGATCTGGTCGCGTTACGCTTGCTGAGCCACGATGGTCACCCGGCACTGGAAATTTTACGTGAGTTGCAGGATACGCTGGCGCAGATTCAGGTTGAGTGCAAGATCGCGCAATGTGAAGGGCAGCTGTGCCTGCTGATCCAGCGTGGCGATGAAAGCGCCACCAACTGCTGCCTGAAGAATCAGGGTGTGGCAATCGCGGAAACCTTTGACGGCCATTAAACCCGGCTTTCACCCTGCGCTGAGGCCAATAACTGACGTGTGTACTCTTGCGTCGGTGCATTAAACAGCGCATCACATTCACCTTGCTCTACCACCTCTCCCTGGCGCAGCACAATCAGCTGATGGCACAGGGCACGTACCACCTGCAAATCGTGACTGATAAACAGATAGGCCAGCTGGTGTTGCTGCTGTAAGCGGCGTAGCAGGTTAAGGATCTGTTTTTGCACCGAACGATCGAGCGATGACGTTGGTTCGTCCAGCACCATCAGTTGTGGTTCGAGAATTAATGCTCGCGCGATGGCAATGCGCTGGCGTTGACCGCCGGAGAATTCAGCCGGATAGCGTGAACGGCTCTCGGCATCCAGCCCAACTTCTTCCATCACCGCAATGACTTTGGCTTCCTGCTCGGCGGCGCTGAGTGACGGGCGATGTACCGCCAGACCTTCCGCGATAATTTGCTGCACCGTCATCCGTGGGTTGAGTGAGGAGTTCGGGTCCTGAAACACCACCTGAATTTTTTCCCGCAGCGGCAGCAATTGCTTCGCTGACAGCTGGTGCAGCGGTTGGTTGTCGAACCAGATTTCCCCGCGCGCCGCAATCAATCGTAGCAACGCCAGCCCGGTGGTGCTTTTGCCCGATCCCGATTCCCCCACCAGACCGAGACTTTCGCCGCGCCGCAGGGTAAAGCTCAGATCCTTAACCGCCATTTTCTCCGCTACGGTGCGTTTCAGCAGCCCCCGACGCACTGGAAAACCAACATGCAGGTTCTTTACCTGTAACAGCGGATCACTGTCACTGAGCGGAGCGGGCCTGCCATCTGGCTCAGCCGCCAGCAATTCGCGGGTATAGGCCTGCTGCGGTTGACTGAACAACGCAGTACAACGGTTATGTTCGATTTCCCTGCCATTGCGCATCACTGTCACGTTATGCGCCAGTTGACGCACGATATTGAGGTTGTGGGTGATAAACAGCATCCCCATGTTCAGTTCGCGTTGCAGTTCGCGCAGCAGTTGCAGGATCTGCGCCTGCACCGTGACATCCAGCGCCGTGGTCGGTTCATCGGCAATCAACAGTTTGGGTTGCGTCAGCAGTGCCATTGCGATCATTACGCGCTGGCGTTCCCCGCCAGAGAGCTGATGCGGGAAATCCTGCAAACGCGTCGCCGCCTGGCGGATACCGACACGATCAAGGCAACTGAGAATCTCCGCCCGTGCGGCTTCACGCCGCATGCCCCGATGCAGCGACAGCACCTCATACAGCTGTTTTTCCACGTTGTGTAGTGGATTGAGCGACACCATCGGCTCCTGAAAAATCATCGCCATCTGGTCACCGCGCAAGCCGCGCAACGCGCGTTCGTTAGCCTGTAACAGGTCCTGCCCATTAAACAGAATTTCACCGCGTGGATAGCTGACCGGCGGTTGCGGCAGCAGGCGCATAATCGACAGCGCGGTAACGCTTTTACCGGAACCGGATTCGCCGACCAGCGCCAGCGTTTCACCCGCGTCAACACGCAGCGAAATATCTTCCACCACGGTGCGTTGTTGGAACGCGACGGCGAGGTGATTAACCGTCAGTAAGTTGCTCATTTATCTCCCCCGGCTCGGATCGAAGGCGTCACGCACCGCTTCACCAATAAAAATCAGCAGCGACAGCAGGATCGCCAGGGCAAAAAAGCCCGACAGCCCCAACCACGGTGCCTGCAAATTATTCTTGCCCTGCAACAACAATTCACCGAGGGAGGGCGACCCCACCGGCAGGCCAAAGCCAAGGAAATCAAGCGAGGTCAGTGTGG
Organism: Pantoea sp. X-Soil-TKNS-1211; assembly: GCF_059730495.1. Classification (NCBI taxonomy): domain Bacteria; kingdom Pseudomonadati; phylum Pseudomonadota; class Gammaproteobacteria; order Enterobacterales; family Erwiniaceae; genus Pantoea; species Pantoea sp. X-Soil-TKNS-1211. The sequence continues at coordinate 2,998,213 of NZ_AP035953.1, read as the reverse complement.
TGATCGATCCACAGAGGATGAATGGCAAAAAGGTTAAGGTTGCGACCATCGCGTTGGGCAGCATATGGCGCAACATGATACGGCTATCGCTGACACCAAGTGCGCGTGCGGCACGGATATAGTCAAAGTTGCGCGCGCGCAGAAATTCAGCGCGTACCACGCTAACCAGGCTCATCCAGCCAAACACCACGGTCACCAGCAACAGCCACCAGAAACCCGGCTGAATGACGCTGGAAAGCAAAATCAATAAAAACAGCGATGGCATGCCCGACCACACTTCAATCAGACGTTGTCCGACTAAATCGATACGGCCGCCGAAATAACCCTGCACCGCGCCGACCACAATGCCGATCACACTGGAAAATAACGTCAGCAGCAGGCCAAACAACAGAGAAATGCGGGTGCCATACAACAGGCGGGCCAGCACATCCCCGCCGTTAGCATCGGTGCCGAGCCAGTTCTGCGACGAGGGGGGGGAAGGGAAGGGCACGTTGGTCGCAAAGTTGATGGTGCTGTCGCTGAAACGAATCGGTGCCCAGATGGCCCAACCATGTTGGTCAATACGCTGCTTCAGCCATGGGTCCTGATAATCCGCCGGGGTCGAAAAATCCCCGCCATAATCGCTTTCGCTATAGTTAAACAGTATCGGGACATACCAGCGTTGCTGATAATGCACCAGTAGCGGTTTATCGTTCGCCAGTAACTCAGCGCCCAGCGACAGCAGGAAAATGATCAGGAAAATCCACAGCGACCAGTAACCTCGGCGATTGTGGCGAAAACGCTGCCAGCGCTGCTGGTTTAACGGAGACAAGCGCATCAGCGACCCTCAAAATCAATGCGTGGATCAACCAGCGTGTAGGTCAAATCACTGAGAATATTCATCAGCAGGCCAATCAGCGTAAAAATATACAGTGTGCCAAACATCACCGGATAGTCGCGCTGGATGGTGGCGTCGTAGCCCAACAGGCCAAGGCCGTTCAGCGAGAACATCACTTCAATCAGTACCGAGCTGGTGAAGAACATGCTGATAAAGGTGGCAGGAAAACCAGCAATCACCAGCAGCATGGCGTTGCGGAACACGTGCCCATACAGGATGCGTTTCTCATCGAGACCTTTAGCCCGCGCGGTCACGACATATTGTTTGCGGATCTCATCGAGAAAGGAGTTTTTGGTCAGCATGGTCAGCGTGGCGAAACCGCCAATGACCGTCGCCAGCACCGGTAACGTGATATGCCACAGATAATCGGTAATTTTGCTGTACCAGGGTAAGGCATCAAATTGTGGCGACGTCAGGCCACGCAGCGGGAACCAATCGAGATAGCTGCCACCGGCAAACAACACGATCAGCATCACCCCGAAAAGGAATGCGGGGATGGAGTAGCCGATAATAATAAAGCTGCTGCTCCAGATATCGAAAGCGCTGCCGTTACGTACCGCTTTTTTGATGCCGAGGGGAATCGATACCAGATAAATGATCAGCGTGCTCCATAGCCCCAGGCTGATGGAGACCGGCAGACTCTCCTTGATGAGCTGGAGTACAGACGAACTGCGAAACAGGCTGTCGCCAAAATCAAAGCGTACGTAGTTCCACAGCATCTCCACGTAGCGCTGCCACATCGGTTTGTCGAAACCGTAGCGTTTTTTGATTTCGGCAATCACTTCCGGATCAAGACCACGCGCACCGCGATACTGGCTATCACCGGGATTATCGCGGCTGAGCGCACCACGCGCGCCGCCCCCACTGTCGCCAACCGCCGCACCGGGGATCCCGCTACTGTGACCGAACTGAATATTTGCCAGCGCCTGATCCACCGGCCCACCCGGCGCGATTTGCACGATAAAAAAGTTAAGCGTGATAATCGCCCACAGGGTGGGGATGATCAGCAGTAGCCTGCGCAGGAAATAAGCACCCAAACCGCACTCCTCAGCGTCTATCGGCCGGCAAACGCGCGGCTTTGTTCACATCGTACCACCAGTTATCCAGCCCGGTGGTAAAGGCGGGCTTAATTTCGGGGTGCGAGAATTTGTCCCAGTATGCCAGCCGCTGTTCGGCGTTGTACCACATCGGGATCATGTAGGCGCGCCATAGCAGGATGCGATCCAGCGCCTGGCCGAGCGGTAGCAGCGCGTGCTGATTGCCCTGAGCCGCAACAATCTGCTGCACAAAGTGATCAACGATGGGATCTTTGACCCGCGCGGTGTTCCAGGTTGATTCGATATATTCTGACTGCCAGATGGTTTGCAGATCGGTCGATGGCCACGGCATCGCGTAATAGGTTGATGGCGTCATATCATAATCGCCGTGGCGCAGGCGGCGCAGATATTGCGAGCTATCCACCTGACGCAGAGAGACCTGGATACCCAGCCGCGCCAGGCTGTGTTGAAACGGCAGGGTCCAGTCATTGGTTGAACCGCTGTTCAGCAGCAGCTCAAAGCGGAACGGCTGACCCGTTTTACTGTTCACCAATTGCTGATTTTTAATCTCCCAACCCGCTTCTTTCAGCAGGCTCATGGCTTTCAGCAAATTGCCACGATCGAAACCGCTGCCGTCAGAGCGGGGCGGGGTGTACTCATTGTTAAACACCTCGGGGGGCAGCTCGGCTTTATAAGGTGCCAGCAAAATCAGTTGTGCGGCATCGGGATAGCCTTTTGCCGCGTAAGCGGTGTTCTGGAAGTAGCTGCTGGAACGGTTATACGCCCCGTAAAACAAAGCCTTATTCATCCATTCAAAATCAAAGGCGAGGCTTATCGCCTGGCGCACCCGCAAATCCTGAAACAGCGGTTTTTCATTATTAAAGGCCAGCCAAGTGGTATTGGTGGAGACATCATTTGGCGTGACCTGTTTGACGATGGCATGGCTGTCAAAATTGCGCCCACGATATTGGGTTGCCCATTTCTTGGCGGAACCTTCAATGCGCAGGTCGAAAGCGCCAGCTTTAAAGGCCTCAAACGCCACATTGTCGTCGAGATAGTAGTCATAGCGGATGGTGTCGAAATTAAAACGACCACGATTCACCGGCAGATTGGCGGCCCAGTAATTTTTCACCCGGCTGTACTGGATAAACTGCCCGGATTTATATGACGTGACGCGATAAGGGCCACTGGCAAGCGGGGGATAACCAATGGGTTCGTTGAATTTTTTATCCTGCCAGAATTTTTGCGGCAGTACCGGCAGCGTCAGCCAGCTGAGGGCTAAATCTTTATCTGGCTTTGGCAGATCAATACGTACCGTGAGGCGGTTCAACGCTTTAACCGTCACGCCACGAAACGCTACGCGGAACTGCGGCACACCTTCGGTCATAAATTTCTGGAAAGTGAAGGCCACGTCCTGCGCGGTAATGGGCGTGCTATCCTGGAATTGGGCGTGCGGGTTGATGGATACTTCCATCCAGTGGAAATCGCTGGGATAGCGAGCGGATTCGGCAATCAGGGGATAATAACTGGCTGGCTCATCATCGGAGGTGGTGAACAGGCCGTCGTACAGCGTGTCGGTCGCAGCGCCTGGATTGCCGCGTGAAGCGTAGCGGTTGAAGTTATCAAATGTGCCGATCACCGCCATTGTCAGCTTGCCACCTTTTGGTGCTGCCGGGTTGACATAATCATAATGGGTGAAGTTCACCCCATACTTCGGCTCGCCCAGCTTGGCAAAGGCATAGCTTTCATTGATGGTTTCCGCATGTACTGACGACATGACACAGCTAATTAATAACGCTGTGATTAAACGAAGCAGCATAAGAGGGACGCTCTCCTTTCGTTATCCGCACCTTATGGTAGCAGTTTCATGACGTTCGCGTGACGTTAACCAGCCGCTGCCAGCTGCTGCTGATAGTAATTCACTAAGTTTTCCGGTTTCAGTGGACGACTAAACAGATAACCCTGCAAATGTGTCACCCCACGATTGACCAGCCAGGCCGCCTGATCACCGGTTTCCACCCCTTCAGCGACCGTTTTCAGATTGAGTTTTTTCGCCAGCAGCAACACCGCATCCAGTACCGGTGAGGTGACGGTTTCGGTGCCAATACTCTGCACAAAACCACGGTCAATTTTCAGGTAATCGAAGGGGTATTTTTCAAGATAGATCAAGGCACTATGTCCGGTGCCAAAATCATCAATGGCAATTTTGATGTCGTTATCATGCAACCAGGCAAAGATTTCACCGGCGTTCTTCTCTTTGACCATGGTGCGTTCGGTGATTTCAAACACATAATTGAAGTGATTCGGCGGCATGTCGGCAATCCAGTCTTGCACATCATGACGGAAACTGTCAGAGGCAAGGTGCAACGGCGACAGGTTCAGGCCCATCCGCGTGCCGCGCGGTAATTGATGGCACATTTCATGCGCGTCCCGTGCCACCAGTTTAAACAGATGGCGGGTAAGAGGGATAATCAGGTTCTGAGCTTCGGCATAACTGATAAAGGCATCGGGCGGGATCATACCTTCGCTGGGATGGGTCCAGCGTAGCAGGGCTTCTACGCCATAAGGTTTTCCGTCCTGGGCCGTGACCAGCGGCTGATACTCCACGTGAAACTGGCCGCGTTTGATCCCCTGCATAATCTCTTTCCTGGGGTGCAAATGCATCATCAGTAGCAACCAGCAGGCTCCGCCCACCAGCAGTGAAAACAGCAGTCCACTGAGAATAATCAGATGATAATCACGCGAGTCGAGCACGGAGCCGAACAGAACAAAATGCATTGTCTGTTGATTTAACGCGATACTCGCCAGCGCCGGGGGTAAATCGCTGACACGAACAACCTGATTGCTACCGCTTAATATCGCCCGGTCTCCGACAATTAACGCCATGCCGGTGATTTCCGGATGGTAAGACGCCAGCAACTGATAAGGCGTAAGACTGAGATTCATAGTGGTGAAAATGCCGGTTTCATTGTTGCCGGGATTTTTCATCCACAGCGCCAGAGCCGGTTTTTTGGGTTGCAGCGGTGTGCCTTCCATTAAGCGTAAATCGTTATCACGCTCAAGATCAGATTCCGGTGAGATATCGCCCACCGGCATCAGGAAGGCACCGGTGGCGGATGAGCAATAGGCGTTACCATCCCGCACTAACAGGATAGCGCGAATATTCCCGGCAAAAGCAGCGCGTGAGGTAAGCTCACGGCCAACGCTGTTGCACTCCAACTGAGTATATTGCTGGAGTGGATAAAGGGTATTGACCAGGGTTGTCATCACCTGTTGTAAATCGTCCCGGCTGTGTGACAGCAACAGCGCATGTTGCTGAACTCTTTTTTGCCAGGTCATCGTTAACAGGACAGTGACAAACAACAGAAAGAACACCGCGCCGACGATCACGCTGCTCCAGGCGATTCGGCGCGAATAGGTTGCATGACGTTTTAACGTCCCCGACAGTGGCATGGAGTGAATTCCCCTTGTCTTGCCATTTTATTATGTTAACCGCGCACTACTGCTATCTGGTGTCTTCCCGTCTTTCGTCCGGCTGCCATTGCGTCTTTCGCCGCTGCACAACCCGATTTAGCAAGGGTAAGTAAGTGAACGAGAATATAACGAGAGCGCGAGAAAAGTCTCGTTATATTTTTGATTCTCAATTACTTTTTATCGGTTCTGATGGGCAAAAAAACACACAGACGAAAAAAAAACGCTGCCGTGGCAGCGTTTTCTGATTCTCTGGCTGAGAGGATCTTCAAAGGGTATTGATTAGCTGGGATTGCGCCCTAAAACACGTCGTGCTTCACGATAACGTGCTTTCCAGTAACTCTCGTTAAGACTGGAGATCATCACACCACTGCTGGTGGATGCGTGCACGAAATTGTCGTTACCCAGATAGATGCCGACATGGCGACCGGTGGAACCGGCGCGGAACAGCACTAAATCACCCGGACGCAGTTTCGTACGCGAAACCTGCTTGCCGGTATCTTCCTGTCCATAGGTTGAACGGGGAAGATCTAACCCAAACTGCTCACGGAAGGTGCGCTGAACAAAAGCGGAACAATCGATGCCACGTTTGGTGTCGCCGCCTAAGCGATAACGCACGCCTTTCCAGTCATCGTATTGGTCCATGATGCGGGATTTGATATCCACGTTCCGCACCATTTGTTCGAATTCATCCTGAGACGCCTGAAGTAAAAAACCATTCTGGTTGTTAACTTCATGATTCTCGTTATTCGCGTTCTGCCCGTTATGGGTACTGCTACATGCCGATAAGAGTGTTGCTAATGCTACTGCCGGAATAATCCGTCTGAGGTATCTCAGTATTGGTTGAGACTTGACCATTATGGGTGTTTTCCTTCGAAATCCTTACGACAAAATGTCGCCAGCCAGATGACAAAACGAGTCGAGATTAATAAGAGCGACCAGCTAAGACAATTCCTTATTTACTAAAATGTGTTAATGAACACATTTTAGTTGCCTTCGGAACCACATTTTATGCTGTTCAGCTACTGATTGCGTTTGAGGTTAACCGATTACAGACCGCGTGGCGAGTGCTTTTATATAAATTTTTATAGGATTTTTCTATGTGAAATCAATCTGTAACACAATGGCTACTTTATCGACAACTGGCAGTGATTAAACAGGGAAATAACGGCAGGATCAGGGGCTAATTCTGGCGTTAAGGCCGATTTTGAGAGGGTTCCGACTGGACAGCTTAGGAAAAAGCTGATTCTCCGGTCGATCACATCATAATCTTTTCTTTTTACGCACAATTACTTAGTAAGCTAATAATCTATTTTCGGTTTCATTAAGCGCGAGCGATCACTATTTTGTTGTTTGATCACTCGCGCTAAACAATTATGCCTGCGGCTTATATTTTCCCGGCAGCGTTCGATACAACCAGTTAACCAATTTGTCACTGGCTGGGGTTAATAACCACCAACTCAGGCCCACCAGCACCACGGACAGTGAACCGACAGCGATATCAGTGAACCAGTGCGCACCCGCCATCACACGCGGCAGGCCGAACACCACCACAATCACCAGCCCGACGAGAAAAGGGCGGAAGCCGAAATAGCGCCACATAAAGCAGGCGAAGATAATCAGCATCATGCCATGGTCACCAGGGAAGCTGTTGCTGGAGGCATCTTTAGCTGGAATACCGGTCAGTTCGCTTACGCGATGGACGTTTTCAAAGAACAACGTCGGACTGACGTGTTGCACGGGTATCAGGTGGCCCAGTTGGTTCAGCACCACCGCAGTCAGCAGCATAGTGATGCCGATTGCCAGTAAACGTCGACGGCCCTGCGGCGTTTCGCGACGCCAGAACCACAGATAAAGCAGCCCCATTGCCAGCAGTGACACCAGGTCAAAGCCGCGAAAGTTGGTGATTGCCACCAGGATGGCAAAACCGTGATGCACCACCATTTGATCGTTGAAGCCAAAGAAAATGGCTTTATCGAGACCAAACCAGAACCCGTGATCGGGCGGCAAATACCAGGAAAAGAAAATCACCACACCCAGAACATTCAACAGCAGGATGGTGAAAAGACGAGATGCGCGCATAGTTCAACTCAAAAAAAGAAAAATAACGGGGAAACCTAGCGCAACTATTTTAAACGAATCTTCAACAAGCTGGACTGCAAATTGTTCCAGTCGACAGGTTGATGGTGGATTAATTCAATGCGGCTATCCGGTGGCGTGGTGGGACGCGTTTCAATAAAGAAGTCCTCGCCTTGACGATTAACCGTGACTAACCCGTCAGGGGTACGCAGCACGCCTTTAACCCGATCAACCGGTGCAAGCCTTGCCCATTCAAGGAGTTGGATGGTATCGAACACGGTATCAGCATCGAAAATCCAGCCACAGGAAGCATAGCCCTGACCTTCATTTAACGCACGTCGCCAGCGCGCCTGACCGTCCAGTTTTAACGCTGCCAGACCCTGCGGACGTGATTCTGCGTGGTGATGTTGCGCTGCGGGAACCGCACGATCCGCCAAAGCTTTTTGCCTGAGTAGAGTCGGATCGAGCTGCCCCCTGGCCATTTCCACCCACTGACGATCACCAAGGTTTTGCTGCCGCCAGGCCGTGAGGCGTTGACGATCCTCTGCATTCCAGCGGTCACTTTTGCTGGCAATCACGATATCGGCGGCGATGAGTTGATCGCGGAAGTTTTCATTCTGCACGATGCGATCGTCAGCGAGATGCTGGGGGTCGAGCAGTGTCAGCGTCGCATCAACCTCAATCCACGGCTGGTAGACGGCGGCACGCAACATATCGAGTAATTGTCGGGGATGACCCAGCCCGGTAGGTTCAATCAGTAGGCGATCAGGTTTGGTCTGCTTCAGCAGCATATTCAGACCCACCTGCAACGGCAAGCCATTGACGCAACACATACAACCACCAGGAATCTCTTTCAGCGTGGCACCTCGATCGGCAAGTAACGCGCCATCAATGCCAATTTCGCCAAACTCATTCACCAGCACCGCCCAGTTTTCACTGGTGGGTTTATTGGCGAGCAGATGCAGCAGGGCGGTGGTTTTGCCGCTGCCGAGAAATCCGGTAATAAGGTTTACGTGCGTCACAATTCGGCCTCAATGAACGAGAACAACGTGCGCGGAAAGATTCGTCCGGCGCACACAACAGATTGTTATACTATAACATCTGCCGTGCGCCGGACAGGCTGGGATGCTTAATCAGCACGTCCCATATAACGACGTTCGGCGATATGAATACGGATGCGTTCGCCATTGCTGAGATATTCCGGGACCTGAATCACCAGACCGGTGCTCATTCCGGCGGGTTTGGTGCGTGCACTGGCAGAGGCTCCTTTGATGCCCGGAGACGTATCAACAATTTCCAGATCAACGGTTTGCGGCAGTTCCAACGCCAGTAACTGGCCATCCATCGTCAGCACTTGCATACCCGGCATGCCACCTTCAGGAATAAACAGCAGTTCTTCTTCAATCTGATCTTTTTTGAAGGTGTATGGCGTGTAATCTTCATCATCCATAAACACGTATTCGTCACCATCTATATAAGAGAAGGAAACAAAACGGCGGGTCAGGTTAATGGCTTCGAGAATATCATCGCCTTTAAAACGTTCTTCCACTTTCATGCCGGTACGTACGTCGGTAAAACGCATCTTGTAAAGGGTAGATGCGCCACGCGCGCTGGGGCTTTGAATATCGATATCTTTCACCAGCAACAGTTTGCCGTTCCAGGTGACAGCCATTCCTTTTTTAACTTCGTTTGCCTTTGGCATCGTGTGTTACTCGCTCAGAGAGAAATAGATCGCGCCACGTTACTCGCGCCGGTAAAAACAGGCAAGCGGACTGGCGCAAATTTTCCCGTCTTGTAGGGAAATGAAGTGGAGTTCCCCTTGTCAGCCTGCTATTGTCGGCGCGAAATCCCTGCGCAGGAGCCTGTAATGTTGTGTCGTGACCAATGCGGTGCCTGTTGCACAGCTCCTTCTATCTCTTCCCCCATTCCGGGCATGCCCAATGGCAAACCGGCCAATACCCCCTGCGTTCAGCTTGATGTACAACAACGCTGCAAAATCTTTGGTTCACCACTGCGTCCAGCGGTGTGCGCGGGTCTGCAACCCAGTGCCGAGATGTGCCGCACCAGCCGCGCTGACGCCATGATTTATCTGCTTAAATTGGAAGCGGAGACTGCGCCCTGAAGATTTGCTGATATTTTGCTGAAATATTTGCCTTAAGTGCACCTGGCGTTACAGCAAAACCGTCAGCTTCGCATCTGGCGAAAGTCCTAAATCACATCTGAAGTGTGCGTAGCGTCAAAAATCTGCTACGTGGTTTACGCATTTTCTTGCCTGACTGGCACAGCTGTACCATATTCCCTGAAACGTTTCAGCGTTGTCGTCCCGGCTAAGCCAGTGTCGTACAGCGTATTTTTTCGCCATCAAGCTGAAACGATTCAATTCAGCAAGCGAGGAGAGATATGTTCCAGCTCGAAGTTCAGGCCATTCATACCGGTGCCAGCGCACAGAACAAAGAAGAGGCCATTCGTCAGGTAGCGGCGGCATTGACCGCAGCGGGCAATGTAGCGGAAGGCTACGTTAATGGCATGCTGGCGCGTGAACAGCAAACCACCACTTTTCTGGGTAACGGCATAGCCATCCCACACGGCACCACCGACACCCGCGACCTGGTGCTAAACACCGGCGTGCAGGTGTTCCAGTTCCCGCAGGGCGTGGCCTGGGGCGACGGTCAGACGGCGTATGTCGCCATCGGTATTGCCGCGAAATCCGACGAGCATCTCGCCTTATTACGTCAGCTGACTCACGTGCTTAGCGATGACAGCATTGCTGACCAGCTGAAAACCGCATCAGCGGAAGATTTGCGCGCGCTGTTGATGGGTGAGAAGCAGGCGGCAGAATTTAAATTCGATACCTCCTTAATTGCGGTGGATGTTGCTGCCAGTGATCTGATCACCTTGCAGGCGCTGAACGCCGGTCGTTTACAGGCAGCTGGCTCAGTCGATGCCGGTTTCGTCGCCAGCGTGGTGTCGAATGCCCCGCTGAGTCTGGGCCAGGGTATCTGGCTGAGTGACAGCGCCATCGGCAATCTCAACAGCGGTGTGGCCGTCAGCCGTGCGGTAACGCCATTTGACCACGCCGGTGAAAGCGTGGCGCTGCTGGTAACCGTTGCGGCCAGCGACGATCGTCCGCTGGAAGTGCTGGGCTACCTCAGCAGCTTGCTGCACGCCAATAAAGCTGAACGTCTGCTGAAAGCGGATGCCGCCGGGATTCTGGCGTTGCTGACCAGCGAAGTTGACGAGCAGGCCGACATCCTGACCGGCGAATTCACCATTCGTAACGAGCACGGTTTACACGCTCGTCCGGGTACGGCGCTGGTCAGCGTGATCAAACAGTTCAACAGCGATATCACGGTCACCAACCTCGACGGCAGCGGTAAACCCGCCAACGGTCGCAGCCTGATGAAGGTGGTGGCACTTGGCGTGAAGAAAGGTCATCGCCTGCGCTTTACCGCCAGCGGTGAAGATGCACAGCAGGCACTGAATGCCATTGAAGAGGCCATTAATAGCGGCCTGGGCGAGGGGGTAGCATGAGTCGTCGCGTAGCCACCATCACGCTAAATCCGGCTTACGATCTGGTTGGTTATACGCCGGAGATCGAGCGCGGGGAAGTTAACCTGGTAAAAACCACCGGCCTGCATGCCGCAGGTAAAGGTATCAATGTCGCCAAAGTGCTGAAGGACTTAGGCATTGATGTCACCGTGGGGGGGTTCCTCGGTAAAGAGAATCAGGACGGTTTTCAGCAACTGTTCAGCGAGCTGGGTATCGCCAACCGTTTTCAGGTGGTGCAGGGGCGTACCCGTATCAACGTCAAGCTGACAGAAAAAGACGGTGAAGTGACTGACCTGAATTTCTCCGGCTTTGACGTCACCGCGCAGGATTGGGACCGCTTCACCGCCGACTCCCTGACCTGGCTGGGTCAGTTCGACATGGTATGTGTCAGCGGCAGCCTGCCAGCAGGCGTCGCGCCGGAAGCCTTCACCCAGTGGATGAGCGATCTGCGCAGCCAATGTCCATGCATCATTTTCGACAGCAGCCGTGAAGCGCTGGTAGCGGGCCTCAAAGCAGCACCCTGGCTGGTGAAACCCAATCGCCGCGAGCTGGAGATTTGGGCGGGCCGTAAGTTGCCCACGCTGAAAGAAGTGATTGACGCCGCGCACGAGCTGCGCGAGCAGGGCATTGCCCATGTAGTGATTTCACTCGGAGCAGAAGGGGCGCTGTGGGTGAATGCTTCAGGCGAATGGATTGCCAAACCGCCTGCGTGTGAAGTGGTCAGCACCGTAGGTGCCGGGGATTCAATGGTTGGTGGGCTGATTTATGGCCTGCTGATGCGCGAATCCAGTGAACACACCCTGCGTCTTGCAACGGCAGTGGCGGCCATGGCCGTCAGCCAGAGCAACGTTGGGGTTACCGATCGTACCCAGTTGGCCGCGATGATGGCGCGTGTTGACTTACAACCCGTTAACTAACAGCAGGAGAGGTATAATGAAAACGCTGCTGATTAAAGATTCTTCCCTGGGTCTCGCCTCAGGTCATTTAGCGATGGAAAGTTTGCGTGCGGTCGCGGCGCAGGCTGGTCTTACCCTTACAGAAAATGCCGCTGACGCCGACCTGGTGCTGGTGGCGGGCCATAACGCTCCGAGCGATGCACAGCTGGCAGGCAAAGCGCTGGCGTTGGTGGATGTCCAGCAGCTGCTGCGCGATCCTCTGGCGACAATCAGCCAGGCGAAAGCTAATGCTCAGACTGTCCAGGTTGCCGCAGTGGCGGCACCGGTTGCGACTCAGAGCGCGGGTCCAAAGCGTATCGTTGCCGTCACCGCCTGTCCGACCGGCGTGGCACATACCTTTATGGCTGCCGAAGCCATTGAAGCCGAAGCCAAAAAACGTGGCTGGTGGGTGAAAGTAGAAACCCGCGGTTCCGTCGGTGCTGGCAACGCCATCACCCCGGAAGAGGTGGCGGCGGCCGATCTGGTGGTGGTCGCGGCAGATATCGATGTCGATCTGGCGAAATTCGCCGGTAAGCCGATGTACCGCACCTCAACCAGCCTCGCGCTGAAGAAAACCGCGCAGGAGCTGGATAAAGCTCAGGCCGAAGCCAAAACTTACCAGCCGAGTGGCGCGCGTGCCCCCGGAGGCCAGGAAGAGAAGCAGGAGAAAACCGGTGCCTATCGTCACCTGCTGACCGGCGTGTCTTACATGCTGCCGATGGTGGTGGCGGGTGGTCTGAGCATTGCGCTCTCCTTCGCCTTTGGTATCACCGCGTTTAAAGAGCAGGGCACCCTTGCCGCAGCGCTGATGCAGATCGGTGGTGGTAGCGCCTTTGCCCTGATGGTGCCGGTGCTGGCGGGCTTTATCGCCTTCTCGATTGCCGACCGTCCGGGCCTGACGCCTGGTCTGATTGGCGGTATGATCGCCACCAGCATTAACGCCGGTTTCCTTGGCGGTATCATCGCCGGTTTCATTGCGGGTTACGCCGCGAAGATGCTCAGCAGCAAAGTGAAGTTGCCGCAGAGTATGGAAGCGTTGAAACCGATTCTGATTATTCCATTAGTTGCCAGTCTGATCACCGGCTTGCTGATGATTTACGTGGTGGGCAAACCGGTCGCGGGCATCATGAGCGGCCTGACTCACTGGCTGGCGAACATGGGTACGGCAAATGCTGTCCTGCTGGGCGCGATCCTCGGCGGCATGATGTGTACCGATATGGGTGGCCCGGTGAACAAAGTGGCCTACGCGTTTGGTGTCGGACTGCTGAGTTCGCAAACCTATGCCCCGATGGCCGCTATCATGGCAGCCGGCATGGTGCCGCCGCTGGCGATGGGGCTGGCGACTATCGTCGCGCGTCGTAAATTCAACAAAGGTCAGCAGGAAGGTGGCAAGGCTGCGCTGGTACTGGGACTGTGCTTTATCTCTGAAGGTGCGATTCCGTTCGCGGCCCGTGACCCGATGCGTGTCCTGCCATGCTGCATCATTGGTGGTGCGGTGACCGGTGCGATTTCGATGGCGATTGGTGCCAAACTGATGGCACCGCACGGTGGCCTGTTTGTGCTGCTGATTCCGGGGGCGATTACGCCGGTACTGGGTTATTTACTCTCAATCATTATCGGTACTGCGGTGGCGGGCCTTGGCTACGCCATCCTGAAACGTCCGGAAGAAGAGCTGGCAAAAGCCGCCTGATTTACCGCTAACACCAGGAAAAGCAAAGGGGCGTACCCTAAGGTCGCCCCTTTTTTTTATCCCTGCTGTTCTGACTTCAGCCACGCAATTTCGTCTTTCCAGATATCCGGGTTGATGGTCTCAAGAATCATCGGGATGCCATCAAAGCGTGCATCTTTCATCAGCCAGCTAAACACGGTTTTGCCGATATTGCCTTCGCCGAGGCTGTGGTGACGGTCAACACGGCTGCCCAGGGTGCTTTTGGCATCATTTAAATGCATACCGCGCAGATACTGAAAACCAACGATGCGTTCAAACTCAGCAAAGGTGGCAACACAGGCTTCTTCCGTACGCAGATCATACCCACCGGCAAAGGCATGGCAGGTATCAATGCACACGCCGACGCGTGATTTGTCTTCAACGTGTTCAATAATGGTCGCGAGATGTTCAAAACGGAAACCAAGGTTGCTGCCCTGACCGGCGGTGTTTTCAATCACTGCGGTGACGTTGTGCGTCTGCTCCAGCGCGATATTGATCGATTCTGCGATGCGTTTCAGACAGGCATCTTCCTCAATCTGTTGCAGATGGCTACCCGGATGGAAATTCAGCAGCGTCAGGCCGAGTTGTTCAGCGCGCTGCATTTCATCAAGAAAGGCATCACGGGATTTTTCCAGCGCATCCATCACCGGATGACCAAGGTTAATCAGATAGCTGTCATGCGGCAAAATCTGGCCCGGTGTGAATTTATAAGTCTCACAGGCGCTTTTGAACGCATCAATCACCTCGCCGGAGAGGGGCGCGGCGCGCCACTGACGCTGATTCTTGGTGAATAGCGCGAAGGCTGTGGCTTCCAGTTCATGGGCACGGATCACTGCCTGGTCTACGCCGCCTGATGCACTGACATGTGCGCCGATATATTTCATGCCGCTCTCCTGAATGGGCTGGGGTTTTGCAAAACGCCCATCATAGCGGATGTGCCTGGGCCATGAAATGTTGCACCAGCACATTCAGTGCGCCGCCACCGATAATCAGCCAGATAAACACCATCGATCCCAACAGTAGAGGTTTAACGCCAGCCTGCTTCAGCGCGCTAAAGCGGGTGGTCAAGCCAAGCGCGGCCATCGCCATCGCCAGCATCAGGTTTGTCAGTTGGTTGATGCCAGCCACAACGCTGGCAGGCAGCAGATGCAATGAGTTAAACAACGCCACGCCAATAAACAGCAAGGCAAACCACGGAAAGGCGACCGATTGAGAACGCGTACTGCTGTGACTGCGCTGACGGCGTAACCAACTGCCCAGCACCAGCAGAAAAGGGGCCAGCATCATCACGCGCAGCATTTTGGCGATCACTGCGTTGTTTTCTGCATCTGCGCCGATAGCATGACCAGCAGCGACCACCTGAGCCACTTCATGCAGCGTCGAACCGGTGTAGATGCCAAAATGCGCCTCGCTGACCGGCGGTATCAACGACCAGATCACCGGATACAACAGGATGCCAAGGGTGCCAAACAACACCACAGTGGCGACCGCGACGGCCACTTTTGACGGCTCGGCTTTGATGATCGGTTCGCTGGCGAGCACTGCCGCCGCCCCACAGATGCTGCTGCCCGCGCCAATCAACCAGACGGTTTCACGATCCATTTTCAGCAGACGGATACCGAGAAAACAGGTCAGCAGAAAGGTGGAGCTGAGCACCAGCACATCAATCAACACGCCACTCAGGCCAACATCACCAATTTGCTGTAGGGTAATGCGAAAGCCATACAAAATGATGCCGAGGCGCAACAGGCGCTGTTTCGCCAGCAGCACGCCGCTGTCGCACTGGGTCGCCAGTCGGGGATAGAGGCTATTTCCGAGCAGGATGCCCAACATAATCGCCAACGTTAATGCCCCGAAACCTGCGCCAGCCAACCACGGCTGCTGAGCCAGTAACGCCGCGCAACCCGCAATCGCAGCGGTCAGCAGCAAGCCGGGCAGCCAGTGATGAAAGGGAAACGGGGTTTTGCTTACGCTTATCTCAGCCATACTCTTCTCCTTAGTAGGGCTTTAGGGTGCGCCTGGCTGGCTTAAAAGTGAAATTGATAATATATTTATAATTAACCATTATAAGTGGTAAGCAATGTGAGGAGGACGCGTGCATATTACGCTGCGTCAGATCGAGGTTTTTACCGAAGTACTGAAAAGTGGCTCGACAACTCAAGCGTCGCAGGTTTTGGCGTTATCGCAGTCGGCGGTAAGTGCTGCGCTGGCGGACCTGGAAATCCAGCTTGGCGTGCAACTGTTTGACCGCGTCGGCAAACGGCTGGTGTTAAACGAGCATGGGCGTCTGCTGTATCCCCGGGCTGTTGGGTTACTGGAGCAGGCCGGGGAAATCGAGCAACTGTTTAAAGAGGATAACGGAGCGATCCGTCTGTTCGCCAGCAGCACCATCGGCAACTATTTGTTACCGGGGATGATTGCCGCGTATCGTCGCGATTTTCCCGGGCTGCCGCTGGAGCTGAGCGTTGGTAATAGCCAGGATGCCATTAATGCGGTGGCTGATTTCCGCGTGGATATTGGGCTGATTGAAGGACCATGCCATGTACCGGAGCTGATTAGTGAACCCTGGCTGGAAGATGAATTGGTGGTGTTTGCGGCACCCGATGCGGCCATTCTGCAACAACCGATCACCCTCGCGAGCCTGGCGGCTGCGCCCTGGATCCTGCGCGAGCGCGGTTCCGGTACGCGTGAAATCGTCGATTATCTGCTGCTGTCGCATTTGCCGCAGTTCCAATTGGGCATGGAGCTGGGTAACTCAGAGGCGATCAAACACGCCGTGCGCCACGGGATGGGCATCAGTTGCCTGTCACGGCGAGTGATTACCGATCAGCTGGACGCAGGCACCTTGGTTGAGGTGGCGGTGCCGCTGCCGCGTCTGACGCGCACCCTGTATCGCATTCATCATCGGCAGAAACATTTGTCAAAAGCACTCAATCGTTTTCTGACCTATTGCCGTGAATAAACGCAATTGGCTAATAATTTGGTAACGATTATGAACGTAACTAATAACCCGACGTGAATGCTATACAGAGCAGGCTTAGCTGCTACAATCGCGCCTTATTTTTATTCAGCATAGCGTTTACACATGCATAATGACTCAAAAACAACACAACAACCTGGGCTGCGCCGTGAATTAAAAGCGCGCCATCTCACTATGATCGCCATTGGCGGATCGATCGGCACCGGTCTGTTTGTCGCCTCGGGTGCCACCATTTCCCAGGCCGGTCCAGGCGGCGCGTTGCTCTCCTACGCGCTGATCGGCCTGATGGTTTACTTCCTGATGACCAGCCTTGGCGAGCTGGCTGCGTTTATGCCGGTATCCGGCTCCTTTGCCACCTACGGTGCAAAATATGTGGAAGAGGGCTTCGGCTTCGCGCTGGGCTGGAACTACTGGTACAACTGGGCGGTGACCATCGCGGTTGATCTGGTGGCCTCTCAGTTGGTGATGAACTACTGGTTCCCGGATACCCCCGGCTGGATTTGGAGTGCGCTGTTCCTCGGCCTGATGTTCCTGCTCAACTACATCTCGGTAAAAGGTTTTGGTGAAGCGGAATATTGGTTCTCGCTGATTAAAGTCGCCACCGTGATCATCTTTATCGTGGTCGGCGTATTGATGATTGTCGGTATTATGCGCGGCGCGGAAAATGCGGGCTGGCATAACTGGACGGTAGGGGATGCACCCTTTGCCGGTGGTTTTGCCGCGATGATTGGCGTGGCGATGATTGTCGGCTTCTCCTTCCAGGGCACCGAGCTGATCGGTATTGCCGCGGGTGAATCTGAGGATCCGGCGAAAAACATTCCGCGTGCGGTTCGTCAGGTGTTCTGGCGTATCCTGCTGTTCTACGTATTCGCCATTCTGATCATTAGTCTGATTCTGCCGTATACCGATCCCAAACTGCTGCACAATGATATCACTGATATCAGCATCAGCCCGTTCACCCTGGTGTTCCAGAATGCCGGTTTGCTGTCTGCGGCGGCGGTAATGAATGCGGTGATTCTGACGGCGGTGCTGTCGGCAGGAAACTCTGGCATGTATGCCTCCACCCGTATGTTGTTCAACCTGGCACGTGAAGGCAAAGCCCCGCGTATTTTTGCCAAACTGTCCAAAGGCGGTGTGCCGCGTAATGCGTTGTACGCCACCACCGTGGTGGCCGGGCTGTGCTTCCTGTCCTCGAAATTTGGCAACCAGGAGGTCTATCTGTGGCTGCTGAATACCTCAGGTATGACCGGCTTTATCGCCTGGCTGGGCATTGCTATCAGCCACTATCGTTTCCGTCGTGGCTATATGGCGCAGGGCAGGGATCTGGCAGATTTACCCTATCGCTCAGGCTTCTTCCCGCTTGGACCGATTTTCGCGTTTGTGCTGTGTCTGATCATCACCCTGGGTCAGAACTATCAGGCGTTCCTGGCAGACCGTATTGACTGGTACGGTGTGGCGGCAACCTATATCGGTATTCCGTTGTTCCTGGTGATTTGGTTGGGTTACAAGTTGGTGCGTGGCACCCGTTTTGTGAAGTACAGCGAAATGGATTTCCCGACCTTTAAAGAGTGACGGTAATAAAGAGAAAAGCGCGGCAATGTCCGCGCTTTTTTTTGCCTCTTTGTAACAGAGATAAAATTGATAATTATTATCACCTGCTCTATTGTGGCAGCCGTTATGATTGCAACGGGGAACAGGTAGATCAATGCGTACCACGGAAGCCGCGCTGGTGGCGGAAAACAGCAACGATATCGATACCATGACGCGCTATCGGCAGGTGCTGCGTCAGCGGATGTTGCTGATTGGCGTACTGGTGCTGGCGATTCTGGCATCATTAATTCTCGACTTTACCCTTGGCCCGGCCGGTCTTTCATTAGACACCCTCTGGCAGACCCTGACCCAGCCTGACAGCGTTGATGCGGGGACACGGGTGATTGTCTGGGATATTCGCCTGCCTTATGCGCTGATGGCGATTGTGGTGGGTTTTTCGCTCGGTCTCGCCGGTGCGGAGATGCAAACTATTCTCAATAACCCGCTGGCCAGTCCCTTTACCCTCGGTGTCTCATCTGCGGCGGCCTTTGGCGCGGCGCTGGCGATTATTCTCGGCATTGGTATTCCCGGCGTGCCGGACCAGTGGTTTATCTCGGCGAATGCCTTTATCTTCGCGCTGTTTGCCGCCCTGATGTTGGATGGCGTGACACGCTGGACACGGGTTTCCACCTCGGGCGTGGTGTTGTTTGGTATTGCGCTGGTGTTCACCTTTAATGCGCTGGTATCGATGATGCAGTTTATCGCCAGCGAAGACACATTACAGGGATTGGTGTTCTGGACCATGGGCAGCCTGGTGCGCGCGTCGTGGGAGAAACTGGGTGTGCTGACCGCCGCGTTTGCCATTCTGCTGCCCTTCTCGATGCTCAGTAGCTGGAAGCTGACTGCACTCCGCCTCGGCGAAGATCGTGCCATCAGCTTTGGTATCGATGTGCGTCGCCTGCGTCTCGCCACGCTGTTGCGCATCAGTATCCTTTCCGCGCTGGCGGTGGCGTTTGTCGGGCCGATCGGTTTTATCGGCCTGGTGGCACCGCATATCGCCCGCATGATGTTTGGTGAAGACCACCGTTATTATCTGCCAGCTAGTGCGCTGACTGGCGCGCTGGTGCTGTCGCTGGCTTCTGTGGCATCGAAAAACCTGATCCCCGGCGTCATCATTCCGGTTGGCATCGTGACCTCGCTGGTTGGCGTGCCATTCTTCCTGAGTATTATTTTGCGTCATCGGGGGAATGTGTGATGGAACAAGGATTACGTCTCAGCCACTTTTACGCGGGCTACCCCAAACGCAAAGTCATTGAAGACCTCAATGTCCCCCAACTGCCACGAGGTAAAATCACCGTGCTGCTGGGGCCAAACGGCTGCGGCAAATCGACGTTGCTGCGTGCACTGGCAGGCTTAAGCAAAGGGGAGGGTGAGCTGTGGCTGAACGGTGAAGAGTTGATGAGTCAACCGTTTGCCCGCCGTGCCCAGCGTGTGGTGTATCTGCCGCAAACGTTGCCAGCCGGGGTGCATCTGCATGTGCTGGAGTCGATCATTGTGGCGCAGCGCGCCTCGGGTGGTTTGCACAGCGCAGCCAGTGAAGCGGAAATTATGCATCTGCTGGAGCAGTTGGGTATCTCCCACCTGGCGATGCGTTATCTCGATCAACTCTCGGGCGGGCAAAAGCAACTGGTTGGTTTGGCGCAGTCGTTGATTCGTCGCCCGGAGCTGTTGCTGCTGGATGAGCCGCTCAGCGCGCTGGATCTTAACTATCAGTTCCACGTGATGGATCTGGTGCGCCGTGAAACGCAACTGCGCAATATCGTCACCGTGGTGGTGGTGCATGATATCAACATCGCGCTGCGTCACGCTGATCATGCGTTGATGCTGAAGGATGGCAACCTGTTGGCCGACGGCGAACCGGTTCAGGTGATTACCCCGGAGACGCTGGCGCAGGTTTACGGCGTGCGTGGGCGGATTGAATGCTGCTCGCGTGGTATGCCGCAGGTGATGATTGATGGGCTGGTAGCCGAGTCAATCGTGTAAGAAATGCGTAGCGGCGCGATTTATCGCGCGGTTTTTTCTCAAGACTCGTGCGATAAATCGCGCCGCTACGTGTAGGTTTTGTCAGTTACACCAGCAAATGCTTCGCGTGAAAATGCAGATGGTCTTCAACAAAGCTGGCGATAAAGAAGTAGCTGTGGTCGTAGCCCGGCTGGATACGTAATTCCAGCGGGAAACCCTGCTCACGCGCCACTTCTGCCAGACGCTCCGGACGGAGTTGATCGGCAAGGAACTGATCGCTATCGCCCTGATCGATCAGAATTGGCAGACGATTTTCCACCTCACTCATCAACAGACAGCTATCGTATTCACGCCAGGCCGCACGATCTTCTCCCAGATAGGCGCTGAATGCCTTCTGTCCCCACGGCACTTCCGTCGGGTTGACGATCGGCGCAAAAGCGGAGACCGAAGAGAAACGCCCGCCCAGGCGCAATGCCAGCAGCAATGCGCCGTGACCACCCATCGAATGCCCCATGATCGACTGACGCTCGCTCAGTTTGAAATTATCGGAGACCAGCGCCGGTAACTCCTTACTGAGATAGTCAAACATGCGGTAATGCGCCGCCCACGGTTGCTGGGTGGCGTTGAGATAGAATCCTGCCCCCTGGCCCAGATCGTAAGCGCTGTCATTCGCCACATCATCACCGCGTGGGCTGGTGTCCGGCATAATCAGCACCAGACCCAACTCCGCCGCCACGCGCTGCGCGCCCGCTTTGGTGGTGAAGTTTTCGTCGGTACAGGTCAGTCCGGCGAGGAACCACACCACCGGTGGCGGTGTGTCGTCCTGCGGCGGTGGCAGAAAAATACTGAAGATCATCGGGCAGTTCAGCACCGCTGAATGATGCCGCCAGCGCTGTTGCCAGCCGCCAAACATGCGATGTTCTTCCAGCAATTCCAGAGTGGATGCCATAACGCCTCCTGCTTATTTGTTGAAGTGCACTACCGAGCGGATGGATTTTCCTTCATGCATCAACTCAAAGGCGTCGTTAATCTCTTCCAGCGGCATGGTATGGGTGATGAAATCGTTGAGCGCGAATTTACCGTCGAGGTAATCCTGCACGATACCTGGCAACTGAGTACGGCCTTTCACGCCGCCGAACGCGGAACCACGCCACACGCGACCGGTCACCAGTTGGAACGGACGGGTAGAGATCTCTTCACCGGCACCGGCCACACCAATAATCACCGATTCGCCCCATCCCTTGTGACAGCATTCCAGCGCGGAACGCATCACGTTGACGTTACCGATACACTCGAATGAGTAATCCACACCGCCATCCGTCAGCTCAACGATTACGTCCTGAATCGGCTTGTCATAATCTTTCGGGTTGATCAGATCGGTGGCACCCAGCTTGCGTGCCAGATCGAACTTGCTGGTGTTGAGATCGATACCGATGATGCGACCGGCTTTCGCCATTTTCGCACCGATAATTGCCGACAGACCGATGCCGCCGAGGCCAAAGATCGCCACGGTATCGCCTTCTTTCACTTTGGCGGTGTTCATCACGGCCCCCATACCGGTGGTGACGCCACAACCCAGCAGGCACACTTCTTCCAGCGGCGCTTCTTTGCTGATTTTCGCCAGCGAAATTTCCGGCACGACGGTGTACTCAGAGAAGGTCGAGGTGCCCATGTAGTGGAAAATCGGCTGGCCGTCTTTAAAGAAACGGGTGGTGCCATCCGGCATCAAACCTTTGCCCTGAGTGGCGCGAATTGCCTGACACAGGTTGGTTTTACCCGACAGACAGAACTTACATTTGCCACACTCCGGGGTATACAGCGGGATCACGTGATCGCCCACGGCCACGCTGGTCACGCCCTCGCCAACCGCTTCCACCACGCCGCCGCCTTCATGGCCGAGGATCGCCGGGAACACACCTTCTGGGTCTTTACCCGACAACGTGTAGGCATCGGTATGGCACACACCGGTCGCCACGATGCGCACCAGCACTTCACCTTTCTGCGGTGGCATCAGATCCACTTCTTCGATTTTCAGCGGTTCACCAGCTGCCCAGGCAACGGCGGCACGGGTTTTAATCATGTTCATGCAATTCCTCTTCCTGTAAAGATGCGGGCTATAAAACCCGATGGTCGTGATAAAGGTTAAAATTACTCGGCAGCATGCAAAGGATGCATCAATTCATCATTGAGTGGCCGGTCGTCAAATTGTTCAATAATCAAATACTTTAAGGCTTCAACATTGGGGGTGAAGGCATCGCGCCGCCACATCAGCCAGGTCGCGGTGTCGCGATATTCTGGTGGTAGTGCGTGTTCCTGCACCCGAACTTTACCGGGCATCTGATTCAGTACCGACGCCGGAATCATGGCCACACCGGCACCACCCGCGACACAGGCCATCATGGCGTGATAGGACTGGATTTCCATCACGCTATCCGGCGCGGTTTGGCTGTCGCGATACCAGGATTCAAGTTTAACGCGATACGAACAACTGTTGCGGAAGGCAAACAGCGTATCACCCTGGGTATCACGGGCGTTGGTAATCGGTTTGTGTTCAAGGCTGGTGATCAGCACCATCTCTTCACGGAAGGCGATGCAACCGTTTAAGTCATCATGGCTCACCGGACCATCCACCAGTGCGGCCGCCAGCGTACCTTCGCGCACTTTATCGATGATCTCCCCTGAGGTGCCGGTGATCAGCGACAGCGCCACAGCAGGGAAGCGCTGGTGATAGGCCGCCAGCAGGCCAGGCAGACGGGTGGCGGCGGTGCTCTCCATCGAGCCGAGGGCAAAATTACCGCCAGGTTCACCCGCGCGTGTCATACTCAGCGCTTCGTCGCTCAGCGCCAGAATACGCTGGGCGTAATTCAGAAAGTTATGGCCCATCGGCGACAAACGGATACGTTGTTTCTCGCGGATAAACAGATCCACACCCAACTCTTCCTCCAACTGACGCAGACGCGTGGTGAGGTTGGAGGGGACACGGTGTAGTTGTTCCGCCGCGCGAACCAGCGAGCCGGTTTCGGCTACAGAACAGAACATACGTAACTGGACTAAATCCATATTCTCTTCTCGTAAACAACTTAGTTAGTATTATTCACTTTTCGTGAGTTTAAACATCGCGCATGCTTGACGCAAGTGATAAAACAATATCAGGGGTTGGTTATGCCGTTTCGTGTTGCGCTCAGCGCATTCTTAAGTTTAGTGGTTGCCATGGGGATTGGGCGATTTGCTTTCACGCCTCAGGTGCCGTTGATGATTCAGGATCATCAACTGACGCTCACCAGTGCCAGCCTGGTCGCCGCGCTGAATTATCTCGGCTATCTGTGCGGTTCCTTTGATGCAATGCGGGCGCGTACACGCGTTGAGTGGCGTTTGCAGATGGGGGTTTGGGGCGCGGTGGTGCTGACGCTGCTCTCCGCCTGTGTCAGCGGCCCGTGGTTACATGGCTTGATCCGTTTCCTGATTGGCTGCGCCAGTGGCTGGGCGATGGTGCTGGTGGCGGCGTGGAGTAATGAGCAACTGCTGCATCATGGCCGTCCGGGCTTGTCGGCAGCGGTGTTTGCCGGTCCTGGCACCGGGATTTTCCTCAGCGGTATGCTGGCGGTATTGCTGCACGCCACCGGTGCCAGCGCCGCATTGGCATGGGGCGCTTATGGCCTGCTGGCCTTGCTGTTGATTGCCGCTATCGCGCGTTTTTTACCGCGCAAAGGCCAGCTGCATCGTCCCGATCAGGCACCGGCCCCGCTGGTGTTGAATGGCAACCTGAAACGGCTGGTGTTGAGCTACAGCCTGGCCGGATTTGGCTATATTCTGCCCGCCACCTTTTTGTCGCAAATGGCAGCTGCCCGTTTCCCGCACAGCGCGTTTGCACAGTTTGTCTGGCCGGTATTTGGCGGTGCAGCGGTGCTGGGCATTGTGCTGGGCATTCTGACCCGCCACTGGGGCAGCAGCCATCTCCGTCTGGCGCTGGTGCTGTGGGCGCAGGCGCTGGGGGTGATCGCGGCAAGTGTGATGCCGGGACTGAATGGCCTGATGATCGGTGCCGCGTTAATTGGTGGTGGTTTCCTGTGCGTGGTACAGCTGGCGTTGCAGTATGGTCGGGAACTGGCACCGCAGCATACGCGTTATCTGGCCGGACTGCTAACCACCGGTTATGCCGTCGGGCAACTTGGCGGGCCGCTGTTGTCGTGGATCTCCTCGCTGCTATGGCATCAACTGGAACCGGCGTTGTGGGTTGCCGGAGTGGGTTTACTACTGGCCGGGGCGCTGGTGCTGCGTCGTGCGGCACCATGAAAAGCTTTCATCTCCAATCGGATTGATTGCTGGATTAAGGGCGCGGAGTGTTTCACAATACGCGCTCAGAATTTCCCCCGCAGGCACCCACCTGCGGGCGCATCACCTGCCGGAGAAGAGTACGATGAGCACCTTAAGTCAGGAAGCCGCCCTGGTTCATGAAGCGCTGCTGGCGCGTGGCCTGGAAACGCCGTTACGCGCCCCGGTGCGCGAGATGGACGACGAAACCCGTAAGCGTCAGATCGCCGGTCATATGACCGAAATTATGCAGCTGCTGAATCTCGACCTGGAAGATGACAGCCTGATGGAGACCCCGCATCGCATCGCCAAGATGTATGTGGATGAAATTTTTTCCGGTCTCGACTACGCCAATTTCCCGAAAATCACCGTTATCGAAAACAAGATGAAGGTGGACGAAATGGTGACGGTGCGTGATATCACGCTGACCAGCACCTGCGAACATCACTTTGTGATTATCGACGGGAAAGCGACGGTGGCTTACATCCCGAAAGACAAGGTGATTGGCCTGTCGAAAATCAACCGTATCGTGCAGTTCTTTGCCCAGCGTCCGCAGGTGCAGGAGCGTCTGACCCAGCAGGTGCTGGTGGCGCTGCAAACCCTGCTCGGCACCAATAATGTGGCGGTGTCGATCGATGCGGTGCATTACTGCGTGAAAGCACGCGGCGTCAAGGATGCTACCAGCGCTACCACCACCACGTCACTCGGTGGGCTGTTCAAATCCAGCCAGAATACCCGTCAGGAATTTCTGCGCGCGGTGCGTCACAACTAAGTCAGTTTGGGCGGCGTTTGCCGCCCGTTTTCATTTTTCTCTCAGGACACCCGATGCAACGCTATCTCGCGCTGGATTTCATTCGTGGTTGCGCCATTCTGGGCATTCTGTTGCTCAATATTGTTGGCTTCGGTTTGCCGTCGGCAGCTTATCTCAACCCAGCCTGGCAGGGTGAGATATCGCTATCTGACGCCTGGACCTGGGCGATCATGGACGGGCTGGCACAGCTCAAATTTCTCACGCTGTTTGCGTTGCTGTTTGGGGCGGGTCTGCATATGCAGATCCCACGCGGCAGCCGCTGGATAACATCCCGTTTATCGCTGTTGGTGCTGCTTGGGTTTATCCATGCGGTGTTTTTCTGGGAAGGCGATATTCTGCTGGATTATGGTCTGGTCGGGCTGATTATCTGGCGGATGCTGCGAGAAGTGCCGTCTGAGCGTGCTTTGCTACAAACAGGCGTGCTGCTCTATCTGATAGGCTGCGGTGTACTGCTGGTGTTTGGCGCGATTTCCACGCCACAGCCCAGTCGCTCCTGGTTACCGGGAGCGGCCGATCTGCAATATGAACGTTACTGGAAGCTGCTGGGTGGCTGGGAGACGGTGCAAAACCGGCTCGATCATCTGGCATCCAGCCTGATGGCGCTGGCGTCGCAATACGGCTGGCAACTGGCGGGGCTAATGCTGATTGGTGCTGCACTGATGCGCAGCGGCTGGCTAAGCGGCCAGTTCAGCGTGCAGCATTATCGGCGTGCCGCGCTGATCCTGTTGAGCGTGGGCTGGCTGATTGCTATTCCCGGCATTGTTGCGCAGTGGCATCTTGGCTGGGAATTTATCTGGAGTGGCTTTTATTTGCAGGTGCCTCGTGATGTTGCCAGCCCGTTTATCAGTCTCGGCTATGCGGCACTTTGCCTCGGTTTCTGGCCGCAAATCGCCCGCACGCGCATCAGTTTCGCCATTCAATGTGTCGGACGCATGGCACTCAGTAACTACCTGCTGCAGACGTTGATTTGCACCACGCTGTTCTACCGTTTCGGCTGGTTTATGAAGTTTGACCGTCTGCACTTACTGGCCTTCGTTCCGGCTATCTGGTTGGTTAATATTCTGTTTTCCGTTCTGTGGTTACGCGCATTCCGCCAGGGGCCGATGGAGTGGGTATGGCGCAAGCTGACCGCCCTGGCTGCCGGGAAATCAAGTAACGCAATCCCGTAAAGATAATGACGGCCATCACAAAGGTTGCAGAATTGTATGTAACCGTTTTCATCCGTGTGACGTAATTCACGCTGTGCCCAGAGCTGCCCTGACAGAATAGCGCCGTTACGCGCATCAGGCGCATTTTCTCCTCTGTGGAACAGCTGCATGATAACGATTCGTGATGTCGCCCGTCAGGCCGGTGTGTCGGTAGCCACCGTCTCACGAGTGCTCAATAACAGCAGTGCCGTTACGCCAGATACCCGCGACGCCGTGCTACAGGCGGTGGAAAACCTGGGCTATCGGCCCAACGCGAACGCTCAGGCGTTGGCAACGCAGGTCAGTGATACCATCGGCGTGGTGGTCATGGACGTGTCCGATCCCTTCTTTGGCGCGCTGGTGAAATCGGTGGATACCGTCGCCCAGCGCATGCACAAACACGTGCTGATCAGCAATTCATGGCATCAGGAAGAGAAAGAACGCCATGCCATTGAGGTACTGATCCGCCAGCGTTGCAATGCGCTGGTGGTACACGCGAAAACGCTTTCAGACGCTGAGCTGGGGCAATTCCTGGAACAGGTTCCGGGTATGGTGTTGATTAATCGCACTATTCCCGGTTATGAGGACCGCTGCGTCTGCCTCGATAATGTCACCGGTGCGCTGGTCGCGACGCGCATGTTGTTACAGCAAGGTCATCAACGCATTGGTTTTCTCAGTTCCAGTCACCCGATTGAGGATGTCGCGCAACGCCGTGAAGGCTGGTTACAGGCGCTGGCAGAGCAGGGGATACGCCCACCAGAGAGTTGGATCGCGCAGGCTGAGCCGGATATGCAAGGCGGTGAGGCGGCGATGGTGGAGTTACTTGGACGTAACCAACATTTAACCGCGGTCTTTTCCTATAACGACGGTATGGCCGCCGGTGCGCTCACCGCGTTGAAGGATAATGGCATCCAGGTGCCACAGCATTTCTCTGTCATCGGTTTCGATGACATTCCCATCTCGCGTTATACCGATCCGCAACTGACAACTGTCCGCTATCCTATTGTTTCAATGGCTAAACTGGCAACTGAGCTGGCTCTGAAAGGAGCGACTGGGGAGCTTGATCACAATGCCACCCATTGCTTTATGCCAACGCTGGTACGCCGCCATTCGGTGGCCCAGCGGCAAAATGTGGAGTCCGTCACTAATTCAGGCGATGGCGCAGTGTAACCGTTTTCAATCTGTGATTGTATTCACAGTTAATTAACATGGCGCTCACTATGATGGCAGCGTCTTACCGGACTGAAACATTATGTAACGCCGGGTTTTCCTTCCCCGGTTTGGTTTCAGCAGCCGATTGAAATGGTTCACAACATTCTTCAGGAAGCGGTTACGTACAGGGAAGTCAGGAAAACGGTGGGGTTCGGCTTAAGCGTATGCAACCACCCATCAGAGAGTTTCAACCGACTGCGTTGTCTGCCGCAGAGCAGCACGGCGCGATGAAATACCCTGCATAAAAAAACCGGAGATACCATGAATAAGAAGGTTTTCACGCTCACAGCACTGGTTGCCAGCATGATGTTTGGTGCGACTGCACATGCCGCCGATACCCGAATTGGCGTCACTATCTACAAATATGACGACAACTTTATGTCCATGGTGCGTAAGGACATTGAGAGCGAAGCGAAGAAAGTGGGCGGCGTCCAGCTGCTGATGAATGACTCGCAGAATGACCAGTCAAAACAGAACGATCAGATTGACGTACTGATGGCCAAAGGCGTGAAAGCACTGGCGATCAACCTGGTAGACCCGGCTGCTGCTGCGGTGGTGATTGATAAAGCGAAAGCCAACGATGTACCGATTGTGTTCTTCAACAAAGAGCCTAACGCCAAAGTGCTGGCCAGCTATGACAAAGCCTACTACGTGGGTACTGACTCCAAAGAGTCTGGCGTTATCCAGGGCAAACTGATTGAGAAACATTGGAAATCTACCCCGGCATGGGATCTGAATAAAGACGGCGAAATCCAGTTCGTGCTGCTGAAAGGCGAACCGGGCCATCCGGATGCAGAAGCCCGTACTAAATACGTTATCGATACCCTGAACAAAGACGGTATCAAAACTCAGCAGTTAGCCATGGATACCGCCATGTGGGATACCGCACAGGCGAAAGATAAGATGGACGCCTGGTTGTCTGGCCCGAACGCCAAGAAAATCGAAGTGGTGATCGCCAATAACGATGCGATGGCGATGGGTGCGGTTGAAGCGCTGAAAGCACACAACATGACCTCCATCCCGGTGTTTGGTGTTGATGCCCTGCCGGAAGCCCTGGCGCTGGTCAAATCTGGTGCGCTGGCCGGTACCGTGCTGAACGATGCGGAAAACCAGGCAAAAGCCACGCTGGATATGGCGAAAAACCTGGCTGACGGTAAACCTGCCACCGAAGGGACTAACTTCAAGATGGTTGATAAGATCGTCCGTGTTCCTTATGTGCCGGTAGATAAAGAAAATCTGTCTCAGTTTGTGAAGTAATCCGTTCCGGGCGCGGCATTTCGCCGCGCCTTATTGCATCTGACCAACGCTTTTTTTAGCCAGGTAAATTATGGCCAGTGATAATCCGACCACACAGCGTGAATATCTGCTGGAAATGACGAATGTCTCAAAATCATTTCCAGGGGTTAAAGCCTTAGATAATGTGAATTTAAAAGTGCGTCCTCACTCGGTTCACGCATTAATGGGTGAAAACGGTGCCGGGAAATCCACATTATTAAAATGCCTGTTTGGGATTTATAAAAAGGATACGGGGAGCATCCTGTTTCAGGGTGAAGAAATTGATTACAAAAGTTCCAAAGAGGCGCTGGAAAACGGCGTGTCGATGGTGCATCAGGAGTTAAACCTGGTTCTGCAACGCAGCGTGATGGATAACATGTGGCTGGGCCGTTATCCACGCAAAGGCGTGTTTGTTGATCAGGATAAAATGTATCGCGATACCAAAGCGATCTTTGAAGAACTGGATATTGATATTGATCCACGCGATAAAGTGGCCAATCTTTCTGTTTCGCAAATGCAGATGATTGAAATTGCCAAGGCTTTCTCCTATGACGCCAAAATCGTTATTATGGATGAGCCAACCTCATCGCTGACAGAAAAAGAGGTTAATCATCTTTTTACCATTATCCGTAAGTTAAAAGATCGTGGCTGCGGCATCGTGTATATCTCGCATAAGATGGAAGAGATTTTCCAGCTGTGTGATGAAATCACCATTCTGCGTGACGGACAATGGATTGCCACCCAGCCGCTGGAAGGGCTGGATATGGATAAGATCATCGCCATGATGGTGGGGCGTTCGCTTAACCAGCGCTTCCCGGACAAAAGCAACGTGCCGGGCGAAGTGATTCTGGAAGTACGTCATCTGACGTCACTGCGCCAGCCGTCGATTCGCGATATCACATTCGATTTGCATAAAGGTGAAATTCTCGGTATTGCCGGGCTGGTGGGGGCGAAACGTACCGATATTGTCGAGACCCTGTTTGGGATTCGCGAAAAATCGGGTGGTACCATCAAATTGCATGGCAAAGCAATTAACAACCACAGTGCCAACGAAGCGATTAACCACGGTTTTGCCCTGGTAACGGAAGAACGTCGCTCGACCGGTATTTATGCTTACCTTGATATTGGTTTTAACTCGCTTATTTCTAATATCAGAAAGTATAAAAACAATATGGGGCTGTTGGACAATAAACGCATGAAAAGCGACACCCAATGGGTGATTGATGCGATGCGGGTAAAAACGCCTGGCCATCATACCCAAATTGGATCGCTGTCTGGCGGTAACCAGCAAAAGGTCATTATCGGTCGCTGGTTATTAACTCAGCCGGAAATTCTGATGCTGGATGAGCCGACTCGTGGTATTGACGTCGGTGCGAAATTCGAAATTTACCAGCTGATTGCTGAGCTGGCGAAGAAAGAAAAGGGCATCATTATTATCTCTTCTGAAATGCCAGAACTGTTGGGCATTACCGATCGCATTCTGGTGATGAGTAATGGACAGGTAGCGGGCATTGTTGATACTAAAACGACCTCGCAGAATGAAATCCTGCGTTTAGCGTCATTACACCTTTAATGAAGCAAGGGCTTTAACATGAAAGCGACTACTAAAAAGAATGCGCTAACCTGGTTAAAAGAGGGCGGCATTTACGTTGTCCTGTTGGTACTGCTGGCTATTATTATTTTCCAGGATCCGACATTTTTAAGTTTAATGAACCTGAGTAATATTCTGACCCAGTCATCCGTGCGTATTATTATTGCACTTGGTGTCGCCGGGCTAATTGTCACTCAGGGTACCGACCTGTCGGCAGGTCGTCAGGTCGGTCTGGCGGCGGTGGTGGCGGCAACCCTGTTGCAGGCCATGGATAACGCCAACAAGGTGTTCCCGCATCTCGACACCGTACCGATTCCGCTGGTGATCCTCACCGTGTGCGTGATTGGCGGCATCATCGGCCTGGTAAACGGCGTCATCATCGCTTACCTGAAGGTGACCCCGTTTATCACCACCCTCGGTACCATGATCATCGTTTACGGTATTAACTCGCTGTATTACGACTTTGTGGGTGCATCGCCGATCGCCGGTTTTGATGCAGGCTTCTCGAAATTTGCCCAAGGCTTCTTCCGCTTTGGCGATTTCAAACTGTCGTACATCACGTTCTACGCAATTATTGCTATCGTGTTCGTGTGGATTTTGTGGAATAAAACGCGTTTCGGTAAAAACATCTTCGCTATCGGCGGGAACCCGGAAGCCGCCAAAGTCTCTGGCGTAAACGTACCCTTGAACCTGATTCTGGTGTATGCGCTGTCGGGTGTGTTTTATGCCTTCGGTGGGATGCTGGAAGCCGGTCGTATCGGTAGTGCCACCAACAACCTCGGCTTTATGTATGAGCTGGATGCGATCGCGGCCTGTGTGGTCGGTGGTGTCTCGTTTGCCGGTGGTGTCGGTACGGTAGCGGGTGTGGTGACCGGTGTGATCATCTTTACCGTGATCAACTACGGTCTGACCTATATCGGTGTTAACCCTTACTGGCAATACATCATTAAGGGCGGCATCATTATCTTCGCCGTGGCGCTGGACTCACTGAAATACGCGCGTAAGAAGTAATATTTTTGGTTTGAAACGAGGGCTGCAATTTTTTGCAGCCCTTTTTTTATGGCTACAAAAGCGCGATAAATCGCACCGCTACGATGGGGGCATTTATCGCGCGTTATTAAACAATTATTTCTTCAGCTTCTGTTCCAGTTCCAGCAACTGTTCCGGTGTCACCGCCGGATAACTTTGCGCATCGTCCGGCACCTCATGCACCGCCGGGATCGGCACCAGCGGCCCTAAAAAGCGTGGTTCACGCTTCATCAGATAAAGATCCGCCAGCGCGCCGAGGCGCGCACCTACCTCACGGATACGCACTGTCAGCATATTTTTCGGCGAGGGCACTGCATAGCACTGCGCCTGAATCCCCAGATGCTGGGCAATAAACAGCGCACGCTCACAGTGGAAGCGTTGCGTGATAATGATGAAATCGTTGGTATCGAAAACTTTACGCGTGCGCACGATCGAGTCCAGTGTACGAAAGCCAGCATAATCGAGCACGATATCTGCTGGATCGACACCCGCTTTAATCAAATCGCGCCGCATGGTCATCGGTTCGTTGTAACTTTGCAGCGCATTGTCGCCACTTAACAGCAGGTAATTGACCTTGCCGCTGTTGTAAGCATTAAGTGCACCCTGAATTCGATACAGGTAATACTGGTTAATGACGCCGGTGCGGTAATACTTGGCGGTGCCCAGCACCACACCGACCTGGCGATGGGGTAGTGCAGCAACATTTTCATAGATGAAGGGAGCCGTTCTCCAGCTAATCCAGCGATCGAGACCAAGCGCGGTCGCCATCATCAGTAAGATGATGAAAAACAGACCAATGAAAATGCGTTTAATCATGCACGCAGGCACTCGGTTAGCGGAAAAAAGAATGGTTCAAGGCTACTTTAGCCATCAGCGGGAAGCAAGTTAACGCCTGTTGGCTGGCGTTTTTTTAAGCATTGCCGGGCCTGTATCACAGCCCGGCAAGGGAGCTGCATCAGATAGAGGTACGGCGATAGTGACGGTACTGCGGTAGCCAGAAGTTGTTATTTACGGCCAGCGACAGCACATCTTCCGAGGTCACCACGGCAACTCCCGCCAGTTGCGCGGCTTTACCTACTTCCATCGCAATAATTTTCGATACGCCCTGAATATCTTTGATCTCCGGCAGCACCGGGCCTTCGCCGTCATTCACCAGCGGTGAACAATCAGCCAATGCACGGCTGGCGGTCATCAGCATCGAATCGGTAACACGTGAAGCACCTGCGGCAATCACGCCCAGACCAATACCCGGGAATATATAGGAGTTGTTGCACTGCGCAATCGGATAGGTCTTGCCTTTCCAGTTCACCGGTGCAAACGGGCTGCCGGTTGCAACCAGCGCGGCACCGTCGGTCCAGGCGATAATATCGGCCGGGGTCGCTTCGACACGTGAAGTCGGGTTCGACAACGGCATCACAATCGGACGTTTGCAGTGCTTGTTCATCTCACGGATGATCTCTTCAGTGAACAAGCCTGGCTGCCCGGAAACGCCAATCAGGATGTCCGGTTTGGCGTTACGCACCACATCCAGTAGAGAAATGGAGTCACTGGTGATGTCCCAGCCTTGCAGGTTGTCACTCTTCTGTACCAGACGGCTTTGGAAATCGAGCAGGTTCGGCAATTTGTCGGTCAGCAGACCAAAGCGATCAACCATCAGTACACGGGCACGCGCTTCATCGTCGCTCAGTCCTTCCGATTTCATCTGCGCGATAATCTGTTCAGCGATACCACAACCCGCTGAACCTGCACCGAGGAAGACCACTTTCTGTTCACACAGGCGGCTACCTGCGGCACGGCTGGCGGCAATTAACGTTCCCACGGTCACCGCTGCGGTGCCCTGGATATCATCGTTGAAGCAGCAGATTTCATCGCGATAGCGCTCCAGCAACGGCATGGCGTTTTTCTGCGCGAAGTCTTCGAATTGCAGCAGTACTTTAGGCCAGCGACGTTTAACCGCCTGGATAAAGTCATTGACGAATCCTTCGTACTCTTCGCCAGAAATACGTGGATGACGCCAGCCCATGTACAGCGGGTCATTCAGCAATTGCTGGTTATTGGTGCCTACGTCCAGCACTACCGGCAGGGTATAGGCCGGGCTGATGCCGCCACAGGCGGTATACAGTGACAGTTTACCAATCGGAATGCCCATGCCGCCGATGCCGAGGTCGCCGAGACCCAAAATACGCTCGCCGTCAGTGACCACGATCACCTTCACATTCTGCTTGGTGGCGTTTTGCAGCATGTCTTCAATGCGGTCGCGGTTGTTATAGGAAATAAATACGCCGCGTGCGCGACGATAAATTTCGGAGAAGTGTTCACAGGCGGCACCGACCGTCGGGGTGTAAATAATCGGCATCATCTCTTCCAGATGATTGTCCAGCAAACGGTAGAACAGGGTTTCGTTGGTGTCCTGGATATTGCGCAGATAAACGTGCTTGTCGTTATTGTTCTTGAAATCCTGGAATTGACGCCAGGCACGTTCTGCCTGTTCTTCAATGGTTTCAACTGCTTCGGGCAGCAGGCCATTAAGGTTGAATTCATTACGTTCTTCGAGGGAGAAGGCGCTGCCTTTGTTTAACAGCGGAAATTCCAGCAGGATCGGGCCCGCGTAAGGAATATACAGCGGACGTTTACTTTCGTACTCGAGTTCCATGCAATGTTTGCTCCGGTTGCAGTGTTTTCTGGCGTGTCGCCGGGAAAGGTAACGCCAGCCTTTCTTATTGTGAAGTGATTTCTGGCGCCCGATCCTATGAAATTTCCTGCAGATGTACAGCTTTTGTTAATAAAAGGTCACAAAAGCGGTAAAAGGATCACTTAACTGCGATGGCTGACAAGATTTCTGTTGCAAGCGTATGGCACCCCAGTGCCGCCAGGGTGGCGCGCGTGGCATCCTGCTGGCTAAGGGGCGCCGTCTGACACTCTGCCAACACCGCCTGTTGCACGTTCTCCAGCGCCTCGTTATGCATATTCATCAGAATCAGTGCCGCCTGTAACGGTGGCAGGCTGGGATTGAACGCGGCATTTTCGGCATAGCGTCCGGTAAAAATCTGCCCGCTGCGGCTGCGCAGGGCCACGCCGCTGTAGCTTTGGCTGTAAGGCGCATGGCTGTGATTTGCCGCTTCAATCGCGGCTTGTTGCAGGGTGTCGCCGTGTAAAGTAAAGCCGTGATTAACTGGCGTGAGCAGGCGTTCATCAATATTCAGATCCGCCGGGCCAAAAGCGTCCGGCAGATAATGTTCCAGTGTGCTGACTGCCCGACCCGGCAGGCTGATGCGAATGGTGGTGCCGCTGTTGAGTTCATTCATAAACTGACGGCAGTGACCGCAGGGCGTGTAGTTGACGGTGATGGTCTCCAGCCGGGCTTCATCGCGCAGCCATGCATGGGTGATGGCGCTCTGCTCGGCATGTACCGTCTGCTGCAACGGCGCATCGCGGAATTCCATATTGGCCCCGAAATACCAGTTGCCACTGATGCCGCGCGCGATAGCACCTACATTAAAATTCGATACTGGTGCTAACGCACATGACGCTGCCAGCGGCAGCAAGGCGAGGGCAAGGGCATCAGCGTCCAGACCGGTTGCCTGTTGGATTTGCGTCACTTCATGGGCCTGCAATACGCCGTGAAAATCGGCTGCGTCCAGCAAGGGTTGCAGCGCCTGCTGGAGATCGTGTGGCAGGGCAGAGAAAGCGGAAGTGAATCTTGGATGCATGATGGCCTCGTTACCTTGTCAGCGGCAGCACGCCGCCTGAAGGTTTATATGTGATCTGTATCGCTATGACAATGTAAGGCAATTTGCTTGTTTCAACTTTGCGAGATCTCTCGCAAGTTTCATCCCAGCCAGTGCATCAGGACCGGGTACAGGAACGGTGCCAGTAATGAGGTAATAATGCCGCAGATCACCAACGCCAGAGAACTGAAGGCACCCTCCTGATAGTCAATTTCTGCCGCCCGTGCGGTGCCCAGCGCATGCGAGGCATTGCCGATGGCGAGCCCCCGTGATGCCTTGCTTTTTACCTTTAACACATTCAGCAGCATATGGCCGAACACCGCACCCAGCACGCCAGCGATAAGTACGCAGATGGCGCTGATGGCGGGAATGCCATGCAATGAGCCGGAAACCGCCATGGCAATCGGCGTGGTGACCGATTTCGGCATAATGGTGGCAGCGATTTCCGGTGTGGCTCCCAGCCATAAGGCAATGGCTGTACCGGAAATCATGGCAGTCAAACTGCCAATAAAACAGACGCTGATAATGGTTTTCCAGCGTGCGCGGATTTGATGCATCTGCTCATACAACGGCAACGCCAGCGCAACCACGGCCGGTTGTAACAGTTGATTCAGCAGGGCACTGCCTGCGAAGTAACGCGCATAGGGCATATGGGTGAGTAACAAAATAGGGATGACAATCGCCATCGCCACCAGCAGGGGGTTGATGATGGAAATGTTGATTTTCGCCGCCAGCTTGCGAGCCATGAAATAGGCTGCGAGGGTGAGGGGCAGTGACCACCAGATATCACTCATCGTCCGACCCCTTCAACGCTTTCGGGCGTTGCATCCGTTCAGCGCTCAAACTCACCACCACCAACACCAGGAAGGTACTGATCAGACAGGAAACAACAATCGGACCGAATTGGGCAGTCAGGATATCGGTATAGCCCATTACGCCAACGCTGATCGGTACAAACAACAACGCCATGTAGCGAATCATTAAATGGCAGCCGGGTTTGACCCAGTCAACCGGCAAAATTTGCAGTGCCAGCAAGACAAATAATAGCAGCATGCCAATGATGCTACCGGGAATGGTGATCGGGAGAAGGGCAGCAATGCCGATTCCGGCATAAAGAGCAGCGTAAATAATGACAAAGGCACGTAAATAGCGCCAGCAGACAGACAGCACGGTGGGCATGACAGGCTCCTGTTTTCTCAGGGCTTCATCATACGCATTAAGCGCTTAGCGTGCCAGCGATCACATAATGGAGTGTGTAGCCGCGCGATAAATCGCGCGGCTACAGTGGGGAAGAACCGCCCAAGAGGGCGGTTCAGTGTTTTATTTCACCGGCATGCCTGGTTGTGCGCCACTATCCACCGACAACACAAACAGGTCTTTGCCGCCCGGTCCGGCTGACAGCACCATCCCTTCCGATACACCAAAGCGCATCTTACGTGGTGCCAGGTTAGCAACGATGATGGTCATCTTGCCGACCAGTACCGACGGATCCGGATAGGCGGCGCGAATGCCCGAGAAAATCTGGCGCTTCTCACCACCGAGATCCAGCTCCAGGCGTAGCAGTTTATCCGAACCTTCTACCAGCTCGGCCTTCTCGATCAACGCCACGCGCATATCGACTTTGGCGAAATCATCAATGGTGATGGCCTCACCAATCGGTGCATCCGCCAGGGGACCCGTTACAGCCGGTTTGTTGGCTGCAGCAGCGTCTTCTTTTGATGCTTCTACCAACGCGTCAACTTTTGCCATCTCAATGCGGCCGTACAGCGCTTTGAACGGTGCCACGTTGTGATCCAACAACGGTCGCTGGATCGCATCCCAGCTCAGTTCGCTTTGCAGGAAGGCCTCTGCGCGTGCACTCAGCGACGGCAGCACCGGTTTCAGCCAGGTCATCAGTACGCGGAACAGGTTGATACCCATTGAGCAGATGGCTTGCAGGTCAGCATCACGACCTTCCTCTTTCGCCACCACCCACGGGGCCTGCTCATCCACATAACGGTTGGCGAGATCGGCCAGCGCCATGATTTCACGGATCGCGCGGTTATATTCGCGGCTGGCCCAGGCTTCGCCGATCTTCTCAGAGGCATCGACAAAGGTTTGATACAGGGCCGGATCGGCCAGTTCAGCCGACAGTTTTCCACCAAAGCGTTTGGTCAGGAAGCCCGCATTGCGTGACGCCAGGTTCACCACCTTGTTGACGATGTCTGCGTTGACGCGCTGCACGAAATCTTCCAGGTTCAGGTCGATATCGTCGATACGTGACGAGAGCTTCGCTGCATAGTAATAACGCAGGCTGTCGGCATCCAGGTGCTGCAACCAGGTGCTGGCTTTGATAAAGGTGCCGCGTGATTTCGACATCTTCGCACCATTCACCGTCACATAGCCGTGCACGAACAGGTTGGTTGGCTTGCGGTACTGGCTACCTTCCAGCATCGCTGGCCAGAACAGGCTGTGGAAATAGACGATGTCTTTGCCGATAAAGTGATACAGCTCGGTGGTGGAATCTTTCTTCCAGAACTCGTCAAAATCGATATTGCCGCGCTTGTCACACAGGTTTTTAAATGAACCCATATAGCCGATGGGCGCATCAAGCCACACGTAGAAGTATTTACCTGGTGCATCGGGAATTTCGAAGCCGAAATACGGCGCATCGCGCGAGATGTCCCATTGTTGCAGGCCAGATTCGAACCACTCCTGCATTTTGTTCGCCACCTGTTCCTGCAATGCGCCAGAACGGGTCCATGCCTGCAACATTTCGCTGAACGACGGCAGATCAAAGAAGAAGTGCTCGGAATCACGCATCACCGGTGTCGCACCTGAGACCACGGATTTCGGCTCGATCAATTCCGTCGGGCTATAGGTCGCGCCACACACTTCACAGTTGTCGCCATACTGATCCGGCGATTTACATTTCGGGCAGGTGCCTTTGACGAAACGATCGGGCAAAAACATGCCTTTTTCCGGATCGTACAGTTGGGAAATGGTGCGGTTTTTAATGAAGCCGTTCTCTTTCAGACGGCCATAAATCAGCTCCGACAGCTGGCGGTTCTCATCACCGTGCGTCGAGTGATAGTTGTCATAGCTGATGTCGAAGCCGGCAAAGTCGGTTTCGTGCTCCTGCTTCATCTCAGCAATCATCTGCTCAGGCGCAATACCGAGCTGCTGCGCTTTCAGCATGATCGGCGTGCCGTGCGCGTCGTCTGCGCAGATGAAGTAAACCTGATTGCCACGCATTCGCTGGTAACGCACCCAAATGTCTGCCTGGATATGCTCGAGCATGTGGCCGAGATGGATTGATCCGTTCGCGTATGGCAGCGCGCACGTTACCAGAATTTTTTTAGCGACTTGAGTCATAATTTGCGTAGCTTTCTGTAAATGAAAAATCGGGCTTAAGATGTTAACCGAAGCACTCTCTGGGGACAACTACGGTCACATTTAGCGCCCATCTGATATTATTGAAAACACATCGCTGAAATTCAGCGCCAGAATAAAGAGTAAGGAGCGGGGATGACTTCACTATCCCAGGAACAATATTCACCCGAGGCCCTGCGCGCCGTGGTGATGGGCGTGCTGAGTGGTTTTGAACACCCGACATTGCAACACAATCTTACGACGCTGAAAGCGCTGCGCCACGTGGCCTTATTGGATGGCAAACTTCATCTTGAGCTGGTGATGCCTTTCGCCTGGGTCAGCGCGTTCGAAGAGTTAAAAGCACAAACCAGTGGCGAATTGTTGCGGCTGACTCATGCCAGCGCCATTGACTGGCGGCTGCGTCACGATATCGCCACACTGAAGCGGGTGAAGAATCATCCCGGTGCCACCGGAGTGAAAAACATCATTGCCGTCAGCTCTGGTAAAGGGGGGGTGGGCAAATCAAGCACAGCGGTGAATATGGCGCTGGCACTGGCGGCAGAAGGGGCGCGCGTCGGTATCCTGGATGCGGATATTTACGGTCCGTCGATTCCCAATATGCTCGGCACCGAAAACCAACGGCCTACCTCTCCAGACGGCACCCATATGGCACCGATTATGGCGTACGGGCTGGCAACCAACTCCATTGGCTATCTGGTGACGGATGATAACGCGATGGTGTGGCGTGGCCCAATGGCCAGCAAGGCGCTGATGCAGCTGTTGAATGAAACCCTGTGGCCGGATCTGGATTATTTGGTGCTTGATATGCCACCCGGCACTGGCGACATCCAGCTGACGCTGGCGCAAAACGTGCCCGTCACTGGCGCGCTG
Organism: Pantoea sp. X-Soil-TKNS-1211; assembly: GCF_059730495.1. Classification (NCBI taxonomy): domain Bacteria; kingdom Pseudomonadati; phylum Pseudomonadota; class Gammaproteobacteria; order Enterobacterales; family Erwiniaceae; genus Pantoea; species Pantoea sp. X-Soil-TKNS-1211. Next base: position 2,958,639 of record NZ_AP035953.1, on the reverse strand, counting down.
GTGGTCACTACGCCGCAGGACATTGCGCTGATTGATGCACGTAAAGGGATTGTAATGTTCGAAAAGGTCAACGTGCCGGTACTTGGCGTGGTGGAGAATATGAGCATTCATATTTGTAGCGAATGCGGTCATCATGAGCCGATCTTTGGCACTGGCGGTGCGCAAAAGCTGGCGCAGGACTACAACACCCGTCTGCTGGCCCAGTTGCCACTGCATATTAATTTGCGCGAGGATTTGGATGATGGTGAACCCACGGTGATTCGTCGTCCCAACAGCGAATTTACCCTATTGTATCGTCAACTGGCAGGCCGTGTTGCCGCCCAGCTTTATTGGCAGGGAGAAGTGATCCCCGCTGATATTGCCTTCCGCGCTGTGTGATCGCTTAGGATCCGCTGGTGCGTGTCGCCAGCGGATAGTGCATCAACAGGTATTTCCCCTGTTCGCTTTCACCCTGCGCCACCTTTTGCCAGCCATGTTGCAGATAAAAACGTTGCGCGGGCAGATTCAACAGCAGACATTTCAACGCACCGGTGCCGGTAAAACGCGCCTGTGCCGCTTTCAGCAGCGCACTGCCTACACCCATCCCCTGAAAGGCTGGGTCGACATACAGGCTGTGCAGGAAATTATCATTATCCAGTATCCCGGCAAAACCTGCGCGATGACCATCCACCTCGGCCACCAGCACGGTCTCACCGAGGATCACCCGGTCAAAATCTTCCAATTGCCAGTCATCGCCCTTGAGCCAGGTCCAGTTGGACCGGCGTGCCGCGAGAAATAGCGTGCGCAGAAAAGGACGATCAGCTTCCTGAAAAAATCGAATAAGCACAGATAAACTCCAGCAGGCGATTACCTCAAAAGTAGCAGCGATGCGGTAAAAAGATAAACCACGTTAAATCAAGGTAATTTCTGTGTAGAATGCCGCGGCAGGCCGCATCCTTCGGGCCTTACCGCGTTTGATAGCTTTTGTTTATCCAATTGATAACGGCTGCATATTAGATGTTGGCCCGAAAATTATGTAACCTGCATCACATCTTTTAACGGAGGTCACCCGATGTCTATCATTAACACCAAAATTAAACCGTTCAAAAACGCAGCATTCAAAAACGGCGAATTTATCGACGTAACCGAGAAAGACGTTGAGGGTAAATGGAGTGTTTTCTTCTTCTACCCAGCTGACTTTACCTTCGTTTGCCCGACCGAACTGGGCGACGTGGCTGATCATCACGAAGAATTCCAGAAACTGGGCGTAGATATCTACTCTGTTTCTACCGACACCCACTTTACCCACAAAGCCTGGCACGGTTCTTCTGAAACCATCGCGAAAATCAAATACGCGATGATCGGCGATCCGACTGGCGCACTGACCCGTAACTTCGAAATCATGCGTGAAGCAGAAGGTCTGGCAGATCGCGGTACCTTCATCGTTGACCCGGAAGGTATCATCCAGGCTATCGAAATCACCGCAGAAGGCATTGGTCGTGATGCATCTGACCTGCTGCGTAAAGTGAAAGCGGCTCAGTACGTCGCTTCTCACCCAGGTGAAGTGTGCCCGGCTAAATGGCAAGAAGGCGACGCGACTCTGGCTCCGTCACTGGACCTGGTTGGCAAAATCTAAGCAACCCTCCAGCTCTTCGATTTTTCTCCAATCGGGTGCTACGGCACCCGATTTTTCGACCAGCAACAGGAACTTATTATGCTCGACACCAATTTAAAAACCCAACTCAAGGCGTACCTTGAGAAATTAACGAAACCGGTTGAGTTAATTGCCACACTGGATGATGGCGCCAAATCTACAGAGATTCGGACCCTGCTGGCAGATATCGCGAGCCTGTCTGATAAAGTCAGTTTCCGCGAAGAGAACGATCGTCCGGTACGCAAACCGTCGTTCCTGATTACTAACCCTGGCAGCCACAGCGGACCGCGTTTTGCCGGTTCACCGATGGGCCACGAATTTACTTCACTGGTACTGGCTTTACTCCAGACCGGTGGACACCCTTCCAAAGAAGCGCAAAGCCTGCTGGATCAGGTTGCCACTCTGGAAGGCGAGTTCCATTTCGAAACTTATTATTCTCTGTCATGCCACAACTGCCCGGACGTGGTGCAGGCGCTGAACCTGATGGCGATTCTCAACCCGAACGTCAGCCACACCGCGATTGACGGTGGCATGTTCCAGAATGAAATCACCGATCGCAACGTGATGGGCGTACCGGCTGTTTACCTGAACGGCAAAGAGTTCGGTCAGGGTCGCATGAGCCTGGCGGAGATCGTTGGCAAAGTTGATATCAACGCTGATAAACGCGCAGCGGAAGAACTGAACAAACGTGATGCCTATGAAGTGCTGATCATTGGTAGCGGTCCGGCGGGTGCAGCGGCGGCGATTTACTCGGCGCGTAAAGGCATCCGCACAGGCCTGATGGGTGAGCGTTTTGGTGGTCAGGTGTTGGATACTGTCGACATCGAAAACTACATTTCTGTGCCGAAAACCGAAGGTGCGAAACTGGCCGGTTCGTTGCGTGCTCACGTTGATGATTACGATGTGGATGTTATCGACACGCAGAGCGCGATCAAGCTGATCCCTGCCGCCAAAGAAGGTGGCCTGCATGCGATTGAAACCGCATCCGGCGCAGTGCTGAAATCACGCAGCATTATCCTGGCCACCGGTGCCCGTTGGCGCAACATGGGCGTGCCGGGTGAAGAAGCGTATCGCACCAAAGGCGTAACTTATTGCCCGCACTGTGACGGCCCGTTGTTTAAAGGTAAGCGCACTGCAGTCATCGGCGGGGGTAACTCCGGTGTTGAAGCGGCGATTGACCTTGCAGGTATCGTGGAACATGTAACGCTGCTGGAATTCGCCAGCGAGATGCGTGCTGACAAAGTGTTGCAGGACAAACTGCGCAGCCTGAAAAACGTGGATGTGATCCTTAACGCACAGACCACCGAAGTGAAAGGCGATGGCAGCAAAGTGACCGGCCTGACGTATATTGATCGTAACACTCAGACCAGCCATGAAATTGCCCTCAGCGGCATCTTTGTCCAGATCGGTCTGCTGCCCAATACCACCTGGCTGGAAGGTGCGGTTGAACGCAACCGTATGGGTGAGATTATTATCGATGCCAAATGCGAAACCAGCCTGAAAGGCGTATTCGCTGCGGGCGACTGCACCACGGTGCCGTACAAGCAGATCATCATTGCCAGCGGTGAAGGGGCGAAAGCGTCACTGAGCGCTTTTGATTATCTGATCCGTACTAAACCGGCTGAATAAGTTTTCTTGCGATAGCCACGCAACCGCCCCGCAACCTGTGTTGTGGGGCTTTTTTTATCCCAGCCAGCGGCGCGCTTCCGCATCGCTAATATCGCGATAATAAATACGGTGAATACGTTCGCCACATCCTTTGCAGTGTGCCTGGATATGGGTTGAATGGTAATGACGACCAGAGGGTGAAACTGCGCCTTTACGCGAAACCGTAATATTGCGCCATTTATGTGCATGCGGAATAAAACTGAATAATTTTATTTTCATATTATCTGCCGGAATTATAAGTCATTAGTCCGGAGCGAAATTAGGCCGTTTTTTACCCTGTGGTGATTTGATATTAATCAACTTACAGTGATGTCGATCTCATTTCGTTATTATTTGTTATTTAAAAATAAAAATATAGCAGTCGGTCTGGTTTGTGCCTGCGAACTATTTTGATCTTCGCTATTTTAATTATTTAATTTATCTAACCCTTATTGGTTAATTTATTGCGCTACATCTTTTACTATTTATTATGGAATGAGAGATAATTTGCGCTGGAACAGTTATGGCAGATCTGTTGATTTCTGGCCTGAATTGATCCAGCGCAATTTGATGATTACAGCGCTTCTTCGCGACTTGTCCGCTTACCGTCCGGACTCAGGCTACGAACCATCACCTTGTCGTTAACGGCAACCTCAGGATGCACTTGTGGGTGATAATCCAGCCAGTTGTTGCCGTTATCAAGGCTGTATTGCAGCGGCAAACCGGGTAGGGCGACATTCATTTCCAGCTTACCCTCGACAATTCTTGCACCGGGCACCGGCAGACGGTAATGAATACCGGCCTTATCCATTTTGCCCAGTTCACGTTGTCCCAGCAGGTTGGCAAAGCGTTGCCAGTCGCGATTGAGTTGCCGCTGGTTAACGTGATGGGTTTCGCCGCCTTTAAAGTTGCGGCCTTGCTGATAATCCAGCTCCCAGTTGGCGCGATGCCAGCCCCGCTCGGCCACCGATAACAGACGTGGAAAAATCATATATTCCATCTGCTGATCGGTACGTACGGTTTCACTCCACAACTGGGCAGAGAGGCCATATGCACCACCCCAGGGTTTCTCCGAGGTGGTGGCGAAAGCGTTGCCGTCGCGGTCAACCGAGGTTTCGGCATTTTGCGGTAGATTATCAGGTGCAAAACTGAACATCTTGCGCTCATCACTGAAACGGGTGCCCCAGTAATAGCCGCGTTCCAGCGGATTGACCTCATACGGGAAATCCATGTAGACGTAATCCGGATTGGAGATGATCACATCGTAATTTTTCTGCGTCCAGTCGTTGGCGCTATCGAATCCACCCCAGTACAGGGTATCCCAGAAATTCACGCGGGTGCGGGAAGTGGCAAAGGCCTGGGCGTTGGCCGCGTCTTTCAGTCCATCCTGCCATGCCTGCATCACCGGGATACCGTGCGCTTTCACCAACTGGCTGACCTCCAGCGCGAAGTGGCTCGGCAGATGTTCCAGATCCTGCACCTTGCCGGATTTCACCAGTGCCTGGCAAACCTGAGATTTCGCCCAGGGTTTATCCTCTTTGCTCTGGTCGAGAATGCCTTTACCGGTTTCCGGATTTTTGCTGTCGGTATAACCCGCGCCAAGGCGAATGTTTTTCGCTTCATCGCCGCCAAAATGCCAGGTGGTCAGCGGTTGGCCGGCTTCGCGATGCATCCGCTGGATCTCGCCGATCACCTTATCAACAAAACGCTGGGAAGAGTCGAGGCAAGGATTGAGATAACTGGTGCGATCGTACAGCTGTACTGACGTGGTGTTGGAGGTGTCTGTAGGGTCAACCAGGCGGAATTCGCTTGCCTCACGGGGTTTCCCTGCTTTCATCAGGGTGTTATAGCGTGCTTCCATGGCGATCACTGCGGCACGGGCATGGGCAGGCATATCAATTTCCGGGATGACCTCGATATTGCGTGCCTGGGCGTACCTCACGATGTCGATATAGTCGGCACGGCTGAAATAACCGCTGCCACTATTATCGCTAAATGGACCGGACCCCAGTTGCGGCACCAGGCAGCGTTGCTCGTCCAGATCGTGGCAGCGTTTACTGCCGACGTCGGTCAGCTCCGGCAGACCGGGGATTTCAATGCGCCACCCTTCATCGTCACTCAGATGGAAATGGAACTTGTTCATCTTCCATGCGGCCATCTGGTCCAGCATAGCCAGTACCGCTTCTTTACTGTGGAAGTTACGCGCGACATCGAGGAATGCGCCACGGTAGGCAAAGCGCGGCGCATCCTGTGCTTCCAGGGTGGCGATGACGGGTTTACCTTCAGCGGGCACCAGCGATAACAGCGACATCAGTCCATAGAAAACACCCGCAGCATCATAGCCGATAATATCGGTGCCACGTGGAGTGATGTTTAACTGATAAGCCCCCGACACCGCCTCCTCCCCTCCAAAGTGACGGGTCTCAATGTGTGTCGCTATGTCATAGCCTGTTGGATTCGACTTAATACCCAACAGGGCAAAGCGTTGCTGAACCGCTGCAGCCTGGTTCACCGTCAGGGCATCAAGCCGGAGGGTAACACCCTGGCTCAGATCGACATCAGCGGCATGGATTTTCACTGAGCGTGGTGTAGGCGTAATTTGCCCACGCAGCGAAGCCGCAGCCAGCAGGTTAATATCGGCATTTTTCTCAAAGCGACTGACTGGCTGCATCAGCACGTTTTTGTCTTCTGCGGTACGTTTCCATTGGTCGCCAAACGGCAGCACAAAATCAGTTAAATTTTCTGTGTTGGTGCTGGTGATAATCTTGGGTGATGCGCCTTCTGCGGTGACGTACCAGCGTGGCATCACATCGGTGATAAACAGCTGCCAGTATTCATTAACGATAGGAATCTCCACCGTTGCCCCGGCGGCAAAGCCGGTGAATTTGTCGGTGGGTTCCAGACGGGTTAAATCACCGACGATGTGCGTCATCTTAAACTGGTCGTTATCAACGCGCAGGGTCTCGTGCACGTTGCTCATATAAATTGCCCAGTTTTTGCTGGTAATCGCCGGGCCATGGTTAGTTAGCTTGATCGTTGCCCGGTTACACGATGCCCAGTCAGCGCCAAGCTGGGCGCAATCCACGCCGTGGCTGGCGGCCTGGTTATCCGTGACCTGGTACTGCACGCCAAACTGGCTGATTTGATCCACGACCTGTTGCTGGTTTTGTGGCACGGCACTACAGGCGGTGATGCCCATCATGCTGAGTGCCAGCAGGCTTAACTGAAACTTTTTCATGCGGTTATCCTTATGCATGGATGGCAAATGCGGGTGGCAGCCCACTCAGGGTCAGAAAATGGTAAAGGGTGCGATGACCATAAATTTGATGTCTTTCTCATCCTGAAAGATGTTGCCGTAGCCACCGCTGTAGCTGGGCAGGTTGCTGTGGTTGTCATATTGGGTGTAATGCAATTTAAACTGCGTACCTTTGGCGCGTGTTTCCTGCAAGGTGTACACCAGGTCAAGGCTCCAGGCGGATTCTGTCAGCCGCTGCTGCTGGTTGTATATGGGATTAGTGGAAGGCCTGGCATCCCAGCCATAAGCATAGGAGCCACCCGCTTGCCAGCCTGGCAATTGCCAGTTGCCGAGGTCTACCATCACACCGGCAAACACCGCTTTTTCGCCGTTGGCATTCCAGTCCGAACGTGAATCCCACCATACGTCCATACGGCCATTGGAGCTGGCGTAAGAGGGGGTCATACGTTGTAAAAAGAAGCCCTGATTACCTTCGGCTTTCACCCAAGTACCTTCCAGGCGGAAATCAAATGCACCAAGGGTATAGCCGAGCGTCATCGCCTGTAGCCAGGCTAAACCGTCATAGACGTTATTGACGTTGCCGGTGCCTCCACCTTCGCGATCCTGCGCACCATAAAATTGATAACTGGTGCGTAGCGGTGAACCCGCCAACGGCAGTTGATACGACGCTTTTGCGAAGTATTGGTCCATGTAATCAGCGGCCTGGCCGTACGCCCCCTCCAACACCAGGCTGTTTTTAAAATCGTACTTCGCGCCGAAAGATTGCAGCCACGGAATACTCGTGGTGCCGTCCGCTTTACGGAAGTTGTACATATGCTGATACCAGGGGGCTTTGTAATGATCGGTCCACATCCATGAGAAGGAGAGTGCTCCTGCATCATTAAAATCATAAGTAGTTCCGGCTTCCACTCCCCGATACGTTCCCGGCAGGAAGCTCCAGTGTGGTGCCAGTAGCGTCTGACCGGTGGGTTGCAGATAACCGGCACGCAGCCAGTAATCCTGCCATTGGGTTTTTAGCGCGGCTTTGTACAGGCTGACACCGCTTTTGTCGCCGGTCCATTTTTCATCCCAGCGGTTGCTGGCGTCACTGAAACCAATTTCGTTGGGTGCGGCCGGGCCGCCGTTAGTCAGCTCCAACGCACCAAAAGCAGCGAGGTCAAGACCGATAAAGTTTGCCAGGTAGCCAGACGAAAAATCGAGGCTGGCATTGCCTGTCGCATGATGCAGATTGGCATCATATTGGCCGTACTGACCGTGTTGTGGGTCCATCTCTTTACGATCACGCTGGCGTTGCCAGTAATAGAGGCCACCGGTGAGGGATGAATCATCAATGAAGCCTGCTGCCAGAGCTGGGGCGACAGGGACAAACGATGTGGCGAGCAACGTAGCCGCAATAGCTGAAGATAAAGACGTGCGCACAGTCCGATGCATAATGAATCCTCCGTGATAATTCCAGTTATGATGATGCGTATTTGTAACTGTTACTTCATGTAACCAGTGGTGAGATGCTATTTTTTGCGGCGCGAATTATCAATCTTGTTGAGTACGATTTATGATGCAGAACGCAAAATAAGAATTTTATTGTTTTATATCATATATTTATGTTTGTTGTTTTTTTGGTGATTATTTGTTGCTCAGTCATTAATCCTGCTGATTTACAAAAAAGGTAAGACAACGTTCAGCCATGAAGTGTGGTTGAAAAGTTTTACTCTGTTGTTCTTTGGTATAGTCACTATACCTTGATCTCATCAACCAATTTGGCTAGGATTTTTTCCGGTAGCCAGCATTGTGCTGGCTCCTGGACTTAAGCGGGAGGCGGTACGCTGTCATCGAACTACTAACGTCCTTCGGTAAAGCTAACCAGTTACTCTCCTTAAGAAGCGATAGTCATGTTTTCAGAATTAACCTCAGGAGCTGCAAAATGGCTGATGATTTAAAGAGAAAACAACCGGAAGACAAACGCTTTATTAGTCTCAGTGAAACCTGGGAAGTTGAGTATTGGACGCATACCCTGGAGGTCAGCGCGACACAATTACGCACTGCCGTTGCCAACGTAGGTAATGGCACTGAGAAAGTTAAGCAGTATCTGAATCAGTATCTGCGTAAATAAATTGCCTGTACCCGGTATCTGACTAACCCCGTTCTGCGGGGTTTTTTATTGCTGTAGGTCCGACGGTTTACAGTGCTGAGCAACTCCCTTATGATCCGGTGAGCGACCTGCACGATGGGTACGTTAACGATTTATCAATGACTAGGGGTGCCGTTCACGGCTGAGAAATACCCTTCGAACCTGATCTGGATTAATGCCAGCGTAGGGAAGTCAGATGCCTGACCGCATTCGCCTTCTTGATCGCCGGTTGGGAGCCTTATGAAACAACCTGACCTTCTTTCCCCCGCGCAGCTCGCGCAATCGCTTCAATTACTTCATCAGCATGCACCGTTAGTGCACTGCATGACCAATGACGTGGTGCAGACCTTTACCGCCAATGTGTTGTTGGCGCTGCGGGCCTCACCTGCCATGGTGATCGACGCTGACGAGGCCGCGCAGTTCAGCAGTTTTGCCGATGCGCTGCTGATTAACGTTGGCACCCTGACACGCGAGCGCAGCATCGCCATGCTGGCTGCGGTTGAGGTGGCAAATCGTGCCGCTACCCCCTGGACGCTCGACCCGGTCGCAGTCGGTGCATTAACCCTGCGCACCGAATTTTGCCAGCAACTATTAAATCAGCAACCGGCGGCGATTCGTGGCAATGCGTCGGAGATCCTTGCCCTCGCGAATCAGGCGGCAGGCGGGCGTGGTGTGGACAGTGTGCATCAGGCCGATGCCGCGATCAGTGCCGCACAACAACTGGCACGTGAATACCACAGCATTGTGGCGGTCACCGGAGAAGTGGATTACGTCACCGATGGCCAGCAAACTTTTGCCATCCCCGGTGGTAGTCCGCTGATGACACGCGTGGTGGGGACAGGCTGCGCGTTGTCGGCAGTGGTAGCGGCGTTTGCCAGCCTGCCGGGAGAACGTCTGCAACATGTGGCGGCCGCCTGTCGTGTCATGTCGCTGGCTGGCGAAAGGGCGGCGCGTCAGGCGCCGGGGCCAGGCAGCTTTGTGGCCGCTTTTCTTGATGCGTTGTGGACGCTGGAGGTGGCACCATGAAACGCATCAACGCGTTGACCATTGCCGGAACCGATCCGAGCGGTGGCGCAGGGATTCAGGCTGATCTCAAAGCTTTCTCCGCGCTGGGCGCCTACGGCACCAGCGTGATCACTGCGCTGGTGGCCCAGAATACCTGTGGCGTGCAGTCGGTCTATCGTATCGAACCTGATTTTGTCGGGGCGCAGCTGGATTCGGTACTCGACGATGTGCGTATCGACAGCGCGAAAATCGGCATGCTGGCGGAAACGGCGGTGGTGGAAATTGTTGCTGACAAGCTGAAGCGTGCCAGCCTGCCGTTCGTGGTTTTGGATACCGTGATGATTGCGAAAAGTGGTGATGCTTTGTTGTCACCCGACGCTATCGCCAGTCTGCGCGAGCTGTTGTTGCCACAGGTTTCGCTGATCACGCCAAACTTGCCGGAAGCGGCGGCACTGCTTGGCCGCAGCGTGGCGCAGGATGAGAAGACGATGCTGATGCAGGGTGATGCGTTGCTCGATCTCGGCTGTGAAGCGGTACTGATGAAGGGGGGACATCTGAGTGATGCGGAAAGTCCCGACTGGCTTATCACTCGCAACGGACGCCAGCGTTTTACCGCACCGCGCGTCAACACTCGCCACACGCACGGCACCGGTTGTTCACTGTCGGCCGCGCTGGCGGCATTGCGTCCGCGCCATGATGACTGGGCGGCGACATTGTCCGAGGCCAAAGCGTGGTTGCAACAGGCGCTATTGCATGCGGATTCTCTGGAGGTAGGGAAAGGTATTGGGCCGGTGCACCATTTTCATCGGTGGTGGTAGGGCGTAACGCCGAATTGCCATTTTTTGCCTGCGCATCTGTCTGAAAAATGGAGTCAGCAATTTGCCAGCCTGGCGGATCCCGGTCCAGGCTGTTGGGGGCGAATCGGCAGGTGCCGGTTCCAATCCAGCCATTTATCAGGAGTCAGTATGACGGACATCGTTCAGTTATTGGGCAAAGAAGCGGATAGCCTTCTTCAACATCGCTGTATGACCATTCCAGCGGAAAGCCTTTATTTACCGGGCGCGGATTATGTTGATCGCGTTATGACCGATAACAATCGTTCTCCTGTGGTATTACGTAATATGCAAACGCTGTACAACACCGGCCGCCTGGCGGGCACCGGTTATCTGTCGATTCTGCCAGTGGATCAGGGTGTCGAGCATTCCGCTGGGGCCTCGTTTGCTGCCAATCCCCACTACTTCGACCCGAAAAATATTGTTGAGCTGGCAATTGAAGCGGGCTGCAACTGCGTTGCCTCGACCTATGGCGTACTGGCCTCGGTTGCGCGGCGTTATGCGCACAGAATCCCATTTATGGTGAAGCTGAACCACAATGAGACGCTGAGCTATCCGACGCAATACGACCAGACGCTGTACGCCAGCGTCGAGCAGGCGTTCAATATGGGTGCCATTGCGGTCGGGGCTACCATCTACTTTGGCTCTGAGCAATCGCGTCGGCAGATTGAAGAAATCTCCGCCGCGTTTGAACGTGCGCATGAACTGGGCATGGTGACGGTGCTGTGGGCCTACCTGCGCAATAACGGCTTTAAGAAAGATGGCGTGGATTACCATGCCAGTGCCGATTTAACCGGCCAGGCCAACCATCTGGCCGCCACCATTGGCGCAGATATCGTGAAGCAGAAAATGGCGGAGAATAATGGCGGTTACACCGCAGTGAACTTCGGCCACACCGATGAGCGTGTCTACAGCAAGTTGACCACGGAAAACCCCATCGACCTGGTGCGCTACCAACTGGCAAACTGCTATATGGGCCGTGCCGGGTTAATTAACTCTGGCGGTGCGGCGGCAGGAGCGACCGATGTGGCCGAGTCGGTGCGCACGGCGGTGATTAACAAACGCGCGGGTGGCATGGGGCTGATTCTGGGACGTAAGGCATTCAAGAAATCGCTGAAAGAGGGCGTGGAGTTGATTAATGCGGTGCAGGATGTGTATCTGTCCAAGGATGTGACGATTGCATAATTAAATCCGTAGCGGCGCGATTTATCGCGCAATCCCGTGTGCGATGCCGCAAAAAACAGCGCGATAAATCGCGCCGCTACGGTACATCACGTGGCTTAAGGTGATTCAAACCACTCGCTATTGCGTTCCGCAATCGGCGTGATGGTCATAATCATCTCCTGCAAATGGCGGCGCATCGCTGATTCAGCGGCTTCGACGTCATGCGCCTTCAGTGCCGCATAAATCTCTTCATGTTGTTGAATCAAATTCTCCGGTGGAGAAACTTCACTCAGCGTCAGGAAGCGCACGCGGTCCATGGTCGCTTTGATGTTTTCCACCGTCTCCCAGGCCAGCAGACAGTTAATACTTTCCGCAATCAGGCGATGGAATTCATCGTCGAGGGCCAGAAATGCCTGGCTGTCATGGCGTTCCGCCGCTAAACGTTGCAACTGGAGATTATGCTCCAGCGCCATCAGGGCGACCGGAGCAATCTCCTGCGCGGCTCGGCGTACCACGGCAATTTCCACCGCTTCGCGGATAAAACGGCCATCGGCGACGCGCTGAGCAGAGATCTTACGCACAAAGGTGCCACGCTGCGGCAATACCTGCACCAGGCCGGCTTCAGCCAGCTTAATAAAGGCTTCGCGCACCGGCTGACGTGAGACGTTAAAGCGCGCAGAAACCTCTTTTTCCGACAGCAGCGAGCCAGGATGAATGGCGCAGGTGACGATGTCCCGGCGCAGATAGCGATAAATCTGCTGGTTCACCGGTTCGCTGGTGGTGATGGTATAGGCAATCGACATGCAGCAATATCCGTATTTATGGCTGGTATGCACCAGCCCTTATGGGAAAGATTCAGTCTAATCAGCACGCTGCATCTGCGCTACCAGTTTGTTGCAGGCGTTAACCCTGACGGGTGAGAGCCTGCACCGTGGCACGTGCCCCTTCGGCACACAGTTGCTGATAAAGTTGCGTCACCCGTGTCACGAAGCCCGCGTGTTGCAGTAAATCATCGCCGAACACGGCTTGCAGTCCCAGCAAGGCGCGAACGCGTGGTGCGCCCTCATCACTGGTCGCCACAATGCGCGCCAGTTCCTCTTTCAGCGGGTCGCGAATCTCAATCGGCTGGCCGTGTTCATCAATGCCGCTGACATAGCGCATCCAGCCTGCCACCCCCAATAGCAAAAAGTCACAGTCGGAGCCATTACGCAGATGCCAGCGCACACTATCCAGCATGCGCTGCGGCAGCTTTTGCGTGCCGTCAGTGGCGATCTGATACGTACGATGCTTGATGGCGCGGTTTTCGTAACGGGCGATCAACGAATCGGCATAGGCAGCCAGATCAACCCCTGTGGTACGCAGCGTCGGTGCCTGATCCTGCATCATCAGTGCGCGGGCGGCGCGGCGGTAATGGGCATCCGCCATGCAATCGCTGATATGTTCATAGCCCGCCAGATAACCGAGGTAAGCGAGGAAAGAGTGGCTGCCATTCAGCATACGCAACTTCATCTCTTCGAACGGTAGCACATCTCGCACCAGCTCAGCCCCGGCGTTTTCCCATGCCGGGCGGCCACTGACAAAGTTATCCTCGATCACCCACTGGAAAAAGGGTTCGGCTTCCACCGCCACCGGATCCTGACTGCCCAGCCGAGCCGCCAACGTAGCAAAGGCCTCATCGGTCATCGCCGGGACGATACGGTCCACCATGGTGGAAGGGAAGGTGATATGGCCCTTGATCCACTCCGCCAGTTCAGCGCTGTGCCGCTCCGCCAGCTGGACGATCACGTTGCGTGTCACATGGCCATTCTCTGGCATGTTGTCGCAGGACATCACGCTAAAGGGCGGCAGATGGCGTTCGCGACGGCGAATAATTGCGGCCAGAATCAGGCCGGGTAAAGAGTGCGGATCCTGCGGATGTGCCAGGTCGTGCACGATATCGGGATGATCCGGGTTGAGATTACCGCTGGCGGGCAGGTGGCAGTAGCCTTTTTCGGTGACGGTCATTGAGACAATCGCCACATCTGGCTGACTCATCGCTTCAATGACCGCGTCAATCCCGTCCCCTTTACCGTGCAGCGCGGCAGTCACCACACCAATCACTCGTGTGTGCAGGCTATCGTCAGCCATTTCAGTCAGGGTGTAGAGCAAATCCTGTTGGCGCAGTGCCTGAATCAGCGCGCCGCTGTTGAGGTTCACCTCGCAATAGCCCCAGTCGCTGCCCTGATCCGCCAGCTTGTCAGTCGCCAGTGCCTGATGAGCACGATGAAAGGCACCAAAGCCGATGTGGACCATGCGGGTTTTCAACTGGCTGCGATCATATTTTGGTCGCTGTACCTCGGCGGGAAGCCTGCCAATCTCTAACATAATTATTCCTTTTAGCAAACAGGGTGGGGAGCCACCCCGTAATGGTCAATTTTTAGGCAGAGACCGGTTTGTTACTGGTTTTTGGGCTGCGGATAACAAACATTACCAGCAACGCGCCAACACCGGCGACAATGCCTGCCAGAATGAAGGCGCTATCAAACTTGCCAGTATGCTGGACGATAAAACCAGTGACGATGGGGCCGATGATGCCCGACAGGCTACCCACCAGATGAATAAAGCCGCTGATGCTGCCGACACGGCTTTTGTGCACCACATCCTGAATAATCGCCCAGTAAATTGCGCCGGTGATGTAGAGGAAGAAGATAGAGATCGACATCATGATCACCGCTGAATTCACCTCTTTTATCGTACCGGCTAGCGCGACACAAATTGCCGCTGCCAGCAGTGAGACCACCAGCACAATTTTACGCGACAACAGTAACTTACCGGTAATATTGAAGATCTTATCGGAGATCCAACCCCCTAACGCCAGGCCGACGAAACCGACAATCCACGGGATCATGGTGGTGATACTCATGGCTTTAATATCCAGACCATGCGCCTGCACCAGATAAGCCGGGAACCAGCTCAGGAAGAAGAACAGGATGTAGTTGTAGCAGAAGAAAGCGAAGGCGGTGACCAGGATGATCGGTTGACGCAGGTAGTAACCCATACCGTGGGCGGCACCGGACAGATCGGTTTCTTCTCTGGGCTGCTCCGCTTTCAGTTGTTCCACCAGCGCGCGTTCTTCAGGTGATACGCGTTTGCTTTTCGCCGGGTTGTCAGCGGCAAAGAAGAACCAGATTGCCATCCACACCAGGCCAATCAGGCAAATTGCCACGAAAGCGGGACGCCAGCCGAATGACAGCGCCAGATAACCGACAATCGGACCGGCGACTGCGCCACCCAGTGGCGAACCGGCACTCAGCAGGCCCATAGCGGTGGCAGCCTGTTTTTTCGGGAACCAGCCGTTGATGGCTTTGTTGGCCGAGGCGCAGATCGGGCCTTCAGCCATACCGAACAGCACGCGCAGAATCATCATCGACCAGAAGCCAGTGGCGAGCGCCGTCATGCCACAGAACAGCGACCACATGCCGACGGCAGTGCCGAGCACGATGGTCGGGCCAAATTTATCGGTGGCGAGACCACCAATAAAGTTAAACAGCGCATAGCCGAAGAAGAAGCTGCCGAAAATCATGCCGAACTGTTCAGCATTGATCATCAGATCTTTTTCCACCAGCGGTACGGTCAGGGACAGGGCAATACGATCGAGGTAGTTGATCATATAAACCAGAAATAACAGCAGTACGAGGGTCCAGCGCAGATTCTTTAACATAGAAACTCCGACATCTTACTTTATTGTATTGTTGCCGGCGGGTACGCACCGGCACGAGGACACCTGGTGTGAAGGTTAACTCAACCCATGTGCAGAATGACTTTGCAGCAGGTGCGTGGGTCTTTTTCGAACAACGTCATGGCTCGCTCAATCTCCACCAGCGGGAAGTAGTGCGTCACCAACTTCTCTGGCTGGATCTGGCCTCTCTCCATCCACTCAATCACCTGCGGGAAACGGTTGCTGTTCAGACGCGAGGTGAACAGCGACAGCTCTTTACTGGTCAGGCTTTGCTGCGTGATGCTGCACGGTTCGCCGGAGAAACCCAGCAAGCCGATGCGCGCGGCTGGCGAGGCGAGGGCGGCCGCTTCTGCCAAAATGCTGGGATGGCAGGCGGCATCGATGATCAGTGTTGGCTGTACGCCTTCCAGCTGCGCAGCCAGTGGGATCTCGCTGTTGTTGAATACCTGGTCGGCACCATTTTGTTGTGCCAGCAGCAGTCGTTCCGGCAGACGATCAACCACCAACACGTGTTCAACGCCATAGACGCCTTTCAGCACCTGAATCGCGGTCAGGCCCATCGGACCGGCACCGTATATCAGCGCCACATCCTGTGGTTGTGGTTTAAGGAACGCGGTGATGTTGGCGGCGATGGTGAAGGGTTCAACCATGCTGGCGAACTTATCGGGAATCGTGTCAGGCAGACGGAAGGCGTTTTTCGCCGGGGCGACAGCGAACTCGCTGAAACCACCATCACGATGAACGCCAATCACCTGAAGCGCTTTGCAAACATTGGGGCGACCAATTGAGCAGGGATAGCAGTGACCGCAACTGACCACCGGATCGACCGCGACGCGTTCACCAATACGCTGTTTATCCACGCCTTCGCCGACGGCATCGATTAAGCCAAAGAATTCGTGGCCGATAACACGGGGATATTTGGCGAAAGGATTGTGGCCGTGCCAGATATGCACATCTGAACCACAGATGCTGGCAAACTGGACTTTCACACGGACTTCACCGGCAGCGGGTTGCGATAAGGGACGATCTGCCAACACCAACTCACCCGGTTGTTCAATCACCACACTTTTCATCATAGCTCCTTGCTCTCTGACGCTGTTCGCGCTCGAGAGGCCTTAATCGGGAAATCAATGATGAAAAAATACGCTTGCAAATACTACCATACAAGTCGACGTTACGGAGTTGTGAACAAGGTCACAGGTCGGGAAAGGATGGATCGAGGTGTAGCGGCGCGATTTATCGCGCCGCTTGTATGTTTGGAGGGTCAGATTATGATTTCCCTGAAATCAGTTCTGATAACCGGGAAGCCGTGCGCCGCTGGAAGCAGCTTTTACAGTGACTTCGTACGTAGAGTGGCTCCCGCCTCCTTGTTCAGGCCGAAGAGTACCAGGAAGCTTTCTCTCGCGAGACTGACTTCGCATTACAAGGCAGGCTGAACAATCTCAGATGACGAGGTCGGGAACCGGTTAACAGTTTACGCTATTTTGCCTTCCGGAGGCCACATGACCTGTTTTGCCGGGATCGATATTTCTGCCAGAACCTTTACCTTTGCCGTACGCGTTAACGGTAAAACAACGCTGGTTTCTGAGCTTAATCAGACACCTGAGGACTATCAGGCTTTTGCGAAAAAGCTGATATCGCTGTCCCCCGAACGCATCGTTATGGAAGCAACCGGTGTCTACCATTTTGACCTTGCGGTGGCTCTTGTCCGTGCCGGGCTGCCCGTCTGCGTCATTAATCCCGCCAGTTATCACCACTATGCCGCCATGCGCCTGAACGCTGCCAAAACTGACGCCCGTGATGCGGTACTGCTGGCTGAATATGGAGAAAGCATGAGGCCTGCACTCTGGCAGGCTCCGGATGATGACTGCATGGCGTTGCGCGATATCGCCCGCATGATGACGCGAGCCGTTCAGTCCCGGACACGTTCAAAAAACCGTCTTCATGCGCTGGAAACCCGCGCCGGAACTGCCGATGTCCTGCTGGAGCTGGAAGAAGAAGACGTGGAATATTACAGCCGTAAGGTAGAGAAGCTGCACGCGCTGGCGCTGAAAATCATCGCGAAAAATAGCGCCCTGAAAGCGGCGTTCATGTGCCTGTGTTCAGCCAAAGGCGTCGGAGAGACAACGGCCATTACTGTACTGGGCGAGCTGAGCCTGCTGCCCCGGGATATGAAGGCAAATCAGGTAAGCCGTCATGCGGGCCTGCATGTGAGGCAGAGCCAGTCGGGCAGCAGCGTGAACCGTCCGGGACGTCTGGGTAAAGCGGGCAACGGTCATCTGCGTAGGGCGCTGTATATGGCCGCGCTGAGTGCTGCGCAGCATGAACCCCGCGCCGCGATGTTTTATCAGGGGCTGATAAAAAGAGGTAAGAAGAAAATCCAGGCGATATGCGCAGTAATGCGGAAATACCTGACCGGCTTATGGAGCTGTATAAAGCACGGTCAGGATTTTGATTCAGCGAGACTTTTTAGTACCAAGCATCGGGAAAGTGTTGATGCTTAACAGAGTATCTACGGGGAAGGGGCCTGGGTTACGCCAGCAGCGGGCACTGTGGCGGCAAACGGCAACTCAATGCGCCCGGCAGTATCTCAATCCGGAACTCGCTGCCGCTTAGCGGTTCGCCGTCCAGGTTAAAGGTCATCTCGTGCGGGGAGCGAATACTCAGCGACTGCAATTTCGCCGAGACGATATTGGGGTTTTCATCATCGCGCGTTAGCGAATGCAGCAAGGTTGGCAGCAGTTCCTGGGCGGTCACGATACTCAGATTGAGCTGCCCATCGTTGATCAGCGCATCCGGGCACAACTTCTGGCCGCCACCCGCTTGTCGTCCGTTACCAATGCCAATCACCAGCGCATCGCCCTGCCAGTCAAAACCCGGTCCGTTGATTTCACAGCGGTCCGGTTTGAGCGCATCAACGCGCATCAGGCCATGAATAAAATAAGAGACGCCACCCAGCGCTGATTTGAGTTTTTCCGGGGTCTCGGTGGTGATACGGGTGCCAAAACCCCCGGTCGCCATATTGATAAAGTAGCGATCGCCATTAACACGCGCCAGGTCAATGGCTGTCGCCTTGCCCAGCACTGCGAGGCGCAATGCCGGTTCCATCTCCAGCGGAATGCCTGCGCTGGTGGCAAAATCATTCGCGGTACCCAGAGGTAAAATACCCAGTGCCGGACGTTGGGCTGCGGGTAACGCTGCCAGCGCAGTAGCAATTTCATTGATGGTGCCATCGCCACCACCGGCCACCACCGTCTCCGCTTGCAAGCTGACGGCCTCCTGCACATAGCGGTCGCCATCACCTTTTTCCCAGGTGACACGGACTGCCAGATTAACGCCTTCGCCACGGAGCTTATTTACCGCGGTGCGTAACTCTTCGTTTCCGGCACCTTTACCATTGAGGATCAATAACGTGAGCGATGGATTTTGCATAATCTGTTCCTTGACGCATTCCAGAGAAAATTGGTTATAGCATAGCTGGGACAGGAACTTTATCGGTGCGGGGATGAAAAAAAGAAAACCCGCACGGGGGAGCCGGGCGGGTGAATGAGGTGGTTCCTGGTACTACCTGCTGATTATTGTTACTCGTTAGCAGCGAAAGCGAGTTTACGCCAGGGCGAAACGGCGGTCTGTGATCCTGTTCTAATTTCGCCCATTTCTTTTCATTAAGTGCGGTCGTTGCCGTGCGGGTCGCGCGTGCTGTTACCGTCGGTGAAATTACGCAGCAGCAGGGCGAAAGCAACGTCGACATGCTCCGGCACCGGCAACCACACGCGATGACCATCACCGGGTGCTATCTCGACCGCGCTGCCTTTGTCATTCTGCATCGCTTCCAGACGACAATTCAGATTACCGTTGGGCGTCATGATCTCCAACTGATCACCCAGCAGGAATTTATTTTTCACCGCCACCTGCGCCCATTCGCCACGGCGTTCACCGGTAAATTCACCGACGAACTGCTGGCGTTCGGACACTGAATAGCCTTGCTGGTAATTCTGGTAGCTGTCATGAGTATGACGACGCAGAAAACCTTCGGTGTAGCCACGATGCGCCAGGCCTTCCAGCGTTTCCAGCAACAAGGGATCGAAAGGTTTACCTGCGGCGGCATCATCAATCGCCCGGCGATATACCTGGGCGGTCCGCGCACAATAATAAAATGATTTGGTACGTCCCTCGATCTTCAGCGAATGTACGCCCATCTGGCTCAAACGTTCGACATGTGCCACGGCGCGCAGATCTTTTGAGTTCATGATATAGGTGCCGTGTTCATCTTCGAAGGCGCTCATGGTCTCGCCCGGTTTCATTTTTTCTTCCAGCAGAAAAACGCGATCCGTGGGGGTGCCGAGTCCCAGCGTGGGCGTAGTGTCCTGCACGGCAACCGGCTGGTGGAAACCGACGATATTGCCGACCTCATCCTGCTGGCCCTCTACCACATTGTATTCCCAGCGGCAGGCGTTGGTGCAGGTGCCCTGATTGGGGTCGCGTTTGTTCAGATAGCCGGAAAGCAGGCAACGGCCGGAATAGGCCATACAGAGCGCACCGTGTACGAAGATCTCGATCTCCATTTCCGGCACCTGCTGACGGATTTCAGCGATCTCCTCCAGTGACAGTTCGCGCGAGAGAATCACGCGCGTTAACCCCATCTGTTGCCAGAACTTCACGGTCGCCCAGTTGACTGCGTTGGCCTGCACCGAGAGATGAATCGGCATGGCCGGAAAAGCCTCGCGCACCAGCATAATCAGACCGGGATCGGACATGATCAACGCATCCGGCTGCATCGCGACCACGGGCGTCAGATCACGGATAAAGGTCTTTAGTTTGGCGTTATGCGGCGCGATATTCACCACCACATAGAATTTTTTACCCAGCCGGTGGGCTTCATTGATGCCTTTGGCGAGGTTTTCATGGGTGAATTCGTTATTACGCACGCGTAGGCTGTAGCGCGGTTGCCCGGCATACACCGCATCGGCACCATAGGCAAAGGCATAACGCATATTCTTCAGCGTTCCCGCTGGAGAAAGCAGTTCAGGTTTAAACATGGGATCTCACTGATGTCAGGTCAGCATGCCATCGACGATGGCAGGTGCAGAGGCCGTATCAGACGGCCCTGCAAAAGGTGGGGAATTTTAGGCAGCCCCACCCACGAGTAAATTGACCTGGATCAAGGTAAGGCGTCGTCCGCTACAGAATGCGGCACACATCAGCCTCCCAGCGATAGCCCATCCCATACACCGCGCGGATAAACGGTTGTTCAGCGTCGAGGTTTTCCAGTTTACGGCGTAAATTTTTGATGTGGCTGTCGATGGTGCGATCCGTCACCACGCGATAGTCGTCGTACAGATGGTTGAGCAACTGTTCACGCGAAAAAACCTTGCCGGGCTCCAACGCCAGGGTTTTCAACAACCGAAACTCAGCCGGGGTGAGTTCCAGCTGCTGTTCACGCCAGCTGGCCTGGAAGCGGCCTTCGTCAATCAGCAAATGCGAGGCTTGCTGAGCCTCTTCCGGCGTGCGTTTGACACGGCGCAGAATGGTTTTCACCCGTGCCACCACTTCGCGTGGGCTGAAGGGTTTACAGATATAGTCGTCAGCACCGATCTCAAGGCCAAGCAGACGATCAATCTCTTCGGTGCGCGCCGTCACCATGATGATCGGGAGATCGGAGAAGCGCCGAATTTCGCGACACAGGGTTAAGCCGTCGCGACCCGGTAACATTAAATCCAGCAGCATCAAATCCGGCGGCGTTTGCTGCACATAGCTCAGCACGTCGCTGCCGTCGCCAATGTGATGGGTGCGATAGTTGGACGCTTGCAGATAATCAATCATCAGCTGCGCCAGTTTCGGCTCGTCTTCAACAACAAGGATTAAAGGGTCGTGCTTTTCCATGCTCATAGGCTGTGCTTAATGGGGAACATAAGGCAAGTTTAGCGTGATTTGCAGACCACCTAAATCAGAGAGATCTGCACTAATGCTGCCACCATGCGCTTCCGCAATATTTTTGCAGATCGCCAGACCGAGGCCCGAACCGCCGCTGGCGCGGTTACGCGAACTTTCAGCGCGGAAGAAGCGCTCAAACAGGCGAGCCTGATGGGCCGGATCGACACCGGGGGCGCTGTCGGCAAAACAGAGTTGCCAGCTGTCGCCGAGGTTTTTCATGGTCAGGCGCACCTGACCACCGGCATCGGTATAACGCAGGCTGTTTTCCAGCAAATTGGTGAACAGCTGCATCAGTCGATCCGGATCGCCGAAACTCGGCGCTTCAGCTGGCAATGTCAGTTGCAGGGTCAACTGACGGCTACGATAGCGCTCGCCAAAGCTACCCGCCGCCACCTCCAGCAGATGACCCAAATCCACCGCCTGTTTGCGGTAAGCGAGGGCTCCGGCATCGGACAGGGACAGCTGATGCAGATCGTCCACCAGTTTGGTCAGCACCACCACTTCACTTTGTAGCGAGGTGATGGCTTCCGGTGTCAATTTGCGTACGCCATCCTGCATGGCCTCCAGCTCACCACGCAAAATCGCCAGCGGCGTGCGCAGTTCATGGGAGATATCTGCCATAAAGGCACGGCGATTGCTCTCGTTTTTTTCCAGTGAGCTGGCGAGCTGATTAAAGTCACGCGCCAGCTGCCCGAGTTCGTCACTGCTGCCCACCTCAACCCGTGTAGCGAAATCGCCCGCCGCCAGATGGTGAGTACCGTCCACCAGGCGTTTCACCGGGGCCAATAAACCCCGCGCCATCAGCCAGGTCGCCAGCGCGGCCATCAGCGCGGTAAACGCCACGATGATCCAGCTGGTGCGGCGTTGTTGCTGGTCAAAATTGATGTCGGTGCTGCGGGTTAAGCGCTCAGCCGGTGAGCCAATCACCCAGCCGACCACTTTGCCATTGCTGGTGGTGATATTGCGCCGTGTGCCTTCGGGTGGCACTGGGGAGCGTGGGCCTGACAGTACCTTGTATTGTTGGTCAATAATCCAGAACTGGGTGCGCCAGCCATGTGGCGGCAGTTGATTTTCACTGCCGGGGTTTTGCTCCAGCGAACGCAGGATGGCGAAAATCAGGCGGTCATTATTGCGCAGGAAATCCCAGTTGCCGTGCTGCTCGTATTGATCGGCCAGCGCATCACTCAACAGGGTCAGCCGTTGCTCGTTACCTTTACGGATGTAATCGACAAAGCCGTGTTCAAAACTCAGCCGCACTCCCCAGTGCATGATGATGATCACCAACATGCAGGTGGAGAAAATCGCCATAAACAGCTTCGGGCCAATGCCGAGTTTCAGCGCTCGCTTCATCCTTCACTCCTTTTGCGTCGCAGATCGACGTTTTTGCTCACATCTTTCGGCACACGCCAGAACACCAGCGCAGGCAGGATAATCACCAGCGCCATGCTGAGGTAAGCGTAAATAAAGGTTTGATGGGTTGCGGCGCTGTTGGCGATGGCACCATGACCGAAAGCCCCCAGCAGCAGACCGGCGATGGTGACACCAATACTGGTGGAGAGCTGCATGATCATCGAGAGCAAACTGTTACCGCTGGAGGCTAACTCATCCGGCAGTTCTTTCAGCGTCAGGGTGTTCATTGATGAGAAGCGAATCGCGTTGACCATTCCCTGAAGCAATAACACCACCGGCAGCAGCCAGGTCCAGCCCAGCAACGCCACCGCCGGGAACAGCAGCACCACCAATGCCAGCGCGCAGGTGCCGCCGACCAGCGCATTGCGATAGCCAAACATATTCACGATCCGCACCACGACACGTTTGATCCCCATATTGCCCAGCACCATCGGGATCATCATCAGACCCGCATGGAACGGGCTGAAGCCGAGGCCCACCTGCAAAAAAATCGGTGTCATAAACGGCAGCATGCCGCTGCCGATACGGCCGGTAAAACTGCCGAGCAGGCCAATGGAGTAGATACGGTTATCAAATAATTTCAGACTAAACAACGCATTGTCGTTGTGACGACCGTGCATCAAATAAAACAACAGGGAAAAGACGCCAATCAGAATCAGCATGCCGAGCAGCAGCGCGGAGCCATCGGTGCTGCGCTGCCCATCGAGCGCCAGCGTCAGGGTTGCCATGCCCACGGCGAGTAAACCGAAGCCGAGAAAATCGAAGCGCCGGGTTTGCATGGTGTAGTTGGGCATGATCGCCAGGGTCGCAATGGCACCCACAATGCCGACCGGGATATTGATCAGAAAGATCCAGTGCCAGCTGGCGTACTGCACCAGGATACCACCCAAAGCCGGACCGAGCAGCGGACCGACCTGGCCGGGCAGGGTAACAAACGTCATCGCCGACATATATTGCTCACGCGGCACGATTTTCATCACCGTTAAGCGCCCAACGGGCACCATCATCGCGCCGCCCACGCCCTGAATCACGCGCGCCAGCACCAGCTGATCCAGCGTGCTGGAGAAGGCGCAGAACACCGAACCGATGCTGAACAACACGATGGCGGTGAAGAAGATATTACGCACGCCAAAACGGTCTGCCAGCCAGCCGCTCAGTGGCAGGGTGACAGCCACCGTCAGGACGTAGGAGACAATCACCGAATGCATATGCAGTGGGCTAACGCCGAGGTCACGTGCCATGGAGGGAATGGCGGTATTGACGATGGTGGTATCCAGCGACTGCATAAAAAAGCCAAAAGCGACAATCCACAGTTGCCAGCGAACGGTCGCGTTCTGAGTGGTCATGGTCTCTTCATCCCGTTAATTCTCCTGAATATTGATCAGCGCCGGGCCGCTTCCTGCGTCGCAGCTTATCCATCATCAGATACACCACTGGCGTGGTATACAGCGTCAGCAGTTGGCTCATCACCAGGCCGCCAGCAATGGTAATACCGAGCGGCTGGCGTAGTTCCGCGCCGTCACCGCTGGTCAGCACCAGCGGCAGTGCGCCAAACAGCGCGGCCAGCGTGGTCATCAGAATCGGGCGAAAACGCAGCTGGCACGCCTGGAATATCGCTTCACGTGCCGTCAGGTTGCCGTTCCGTTCCGCCTCCAGCGCAAAGTCGACCATCATAATTGCGTTCTTCTTCACGATGCCAATCAGCAGCAGAATGCCGATCAGCGCAATCAGGCTGAACGGCGTGTTAAACAGCTCCAGCGCCAGCAGCGCCCCGACACCAGCGGAGGGCAGGGTAGAGAGAATAGTCAGCGGATGGACGTAGCTCTCATACAACATCCCCAGCACGATATACACCGCCGCAATCGCCGCCAGGATCAGGTACAGCTGGCTGGATTGCGATTGCTGGAACACCTGCGCCGTACCAGCAAAACTGCCGCGCACGCTGGTTGGTACGCCCAGTGCCGTCATGGTGCGGTCAATGGCATCGGATGCCTGCGACAAGGATACTCCTTCTGGCAGGTTAAAAGAGATAGTCGAAGCGGCAGATAAGCCCTGATGGTTAACAGACAGTGGCGCATTGGCCGGTTGCCAGCGGGCAAACCAGCTGAGCGGGATGGCTTTTCCATCGCTGTTGATGACAAACATTTGTTCCAGCGCGCTGATGTCCTGGGTGTAGCGCGGTTCCACTTCCATCACCACTTTGTATTGGTTCAGCGGCTGATAAATGGTCGAAATCTGCCGTTGCCCAAAGGCGTTATTCAGCAAGGCGTTCGCAGCGGAAACATCAATTCCCAGCCGCGCCATGCTTTCGCGGTCGTAGGTCAGCGCCATTTCGCTGCCGTTATCCTGTTGGTCGGAGTTTACGTCGGCCAGCTCTGGCAGGGCAGCAAACGCCTTGCGGATCTGCGGCTCCCAGCTGCGCAGATCCGCAAGGTTATCGGACAGCAGGCTGTACTGGTAGCTGGCGTTTGACTCGCGTCCGCCAATGCGGATGTCCTGCACCGCGTTGAGATACAGATTGGCGCCTGGCTCCTTCGCCAGCTTGGTGCGCAGGCGGGCAATCACCTGTTGGGCGTTCTCGCTGCGCTCGGAAAGCGGTTTGAGGGAGATAAACATCGAGCCGCTGTTGGTGCGCGAGCCTCCAGTGAAACCGGTGACGTTATCCACCGCCGGGTCAGCCTTGATGATGTTCATAAAGTCCTGCAATTTCCCACGCATCGCCTGGAAGGAGACGCTCTGGTCGGCAGAGATAAAGCCGGTCAGGCGTCCGGTATCCTGCTCCGGCATGAAGGTTTTGGGGATCGAGATAAACAGCCAGATGGTCAGCCCGACCGTTGCCAGCAACACCAGCAAGACCCAGCGTGCATGATCCAACACCCAGCCAAGTGAGCGACCATAGCCATGCTGCACCGCCATCAACAGGCGTCCGGCACCGCGCAGGCGCGGTTGCGCGCGTGGTGCGTGCGGTTTCAACAGGTATGCGCACATCATCGGCGTCAGGGTGATGGAGACGAACAGCGAAATCAGGATCGCCACCGAGAGCGTAATGGCGAACTCGGAGAAGAAGCGGCCAATGATGCCACCGAGCATCAGCAGCGGCAGGAACACCGCGATCAGCGACAGGCTCATCGACAACACGGTAAAGCCGACTTCCCGTACTCCCTGCAACGCCGCCTGCAATGGTTTCATCCCAGCTTCAACGTGGCGAGCGATATTCTCCAGCACCACGATGGCATCATCCACCACGAAACCGGTGGCAATGGTCAGCGCCATCAATGACAGGTTATTCAGACTAAAGCCGCACAGATACATGGCGGCGAAGGTGCCAATCAGCGATACCGGTACGGCGGCGGCAGGGATCAGAGTGGCACGCCCGTCGCGCAGGAAGAAAAACACCACCAGAATCACCAACGCCACGGCGATGATCAGCGACTGCTCCACTTCCTGCAAAGAAGCGCGGATGGTGGGTGAGCGATCCTGCGCCACTTGCAGATCAATGGCGGCGGGAATGACATCATGGAGTTCCGGCAACTCCGCGCGAATGCGATCAACCGTGTCAATCACATTGGCCTCCGGGGATTTGCGGATCACCAGCAGCACCGCCGGTTTGCCGTTAGTCATCCCGGCGTTGCGCACATCCTGCACTGAATCCTGCACGCTCGCCACATCGCGCAACCGTACCGCCGCACCGTTGTTGTAATGCACTACCAGCGGCTGATAATCGCTGGCGGTTTGCAGTTCATCGTTGGTGCGCAGCTGCCAGCGTTGCTGCTGATCATCAATTGCGCCTTGTGGGCGGCGTTGGTTGGCGTTGGCAATCGCCGTGCGCACCGCGTCCAATGACACGCCCTGATTAAACAATGCCTGTGGATTCAGCTCGACGCGTACTGCGGGGAGCGAGCTTCCGCCCACCGTGACATCGCCGACCCCTTCAATCTGCGACAGTTTCTGCGCCAGCTGCGTTGATGCGTAATCATACAGCTGACCGGGATTATAAATATCCGAGGTTAGCGTCAGGATCATAATCGGCGCATCGGAGGGGTTGGCTTTACGGTATGTCGGACGACTTGGCATCCCGGTGGGCAACAGGCTTTGCGCGGCGTTGATTGCCGCCTGCACATCACGTGCGGCACCGTTGATGTCGCGATTAAAATCAAACACCAGGATAATACGCGTGCTGCCCAGCGAGCTGGTGGAGGTCATCTCACTCACCCCGGCGATGCGTCCGAGTGAGCGCTCGAGTGGGGTGGCAACCGATGAGGCCATGGTTTCCGGTGAGGCGCCTGGCAGCGACGCGGAGATAACGATCACCGGAAAATCGACCTGCGGCAGGGGAGCGACCGGCAGCAGGCGAAAACCGAGAATGCCCGCCAGCGCAATCGCCAGCGTCAGCAGCGTGGTGGCGACCGGTCGGTGGATGAACAGAGCAAAGAACTTCACGGCTGCGCCTCCGAACGGCGGAAGCGGCGGCGGGTGATCTGTGCCAGACGGTCAAACAACAGGTAAATGACCGGGGTGGTAAACAATGTCAGGATCTGACTGAGGATCAGGCCGCCAGCCATGGCAATCCCCAGCGGACGGCGTAACTCCGCTCCTGCGCCGGTGCTCAGCATCAGCGGCAGCGCGCCCAGCAGCGCCGCCAGCGTGGTCATCAGAATCGGGCGGAAACGCAGCAGACAGGCTTGATAAATCGCTTCACGTGGGGCCATGCCCTGTTCACGTTCCGCTGCCAGCGCAAAGTCGATCATCATGATGGCGTTTTTCTTCACGATACCGATCAACAAAATGATGCCGATGATCGAGACAATGTCCAACTCGTTGCCGCTGATCATCAGGGCCAGCAGCGCACCCACCCCGGCGGTGGGCAGTGTTGAGAGGATAGTGACCGGATGAATAAAGCTTTCATACAACACGCCCAGCACGATATACATCGCCACCACGGCGGCAATGATCAGCCATACCGTGCTGGTGAGCGCGGCTTCAAACGCCAGCGTGCTGCCCTGGAACTGGGTCATCATCTCGGCAGGCATCCCCACCTGATCTTCGGCTGCACTGACGGCTTTTACCGCATCGCCCAGTGAATAACCGTCGGCCACGTTAAACGAGAAAGTTGCCGAGGGGAACTGATCGAGATGGTTGATGCTCAGCGCCGCATGTCGTTCTTCCACTTTAGCAATCGCGCTCAGCGGCACGCTGCCGCCGTCGGTGCTGGTCAGGCGAATGCCGTCAAGGCTGGCAAGACCTGGTGTGGCCTCGTTATTTTGTCCCAGTACCACGCGATACTGATTGGCCTGGGTGTAAATGGTGGAGATCAGACGCTGGCCGAAGGCGTTGTACAGCGCGTTATCGACATCCGCCATGGTGATACCCAGACGGCTGGCGCTGTCGCGATCGACGCGGATAAAGGCTTCCAACCCCTGGTCCTGCCAGTCGCTGCTGACATCACGCAGTTCCGGCAGGGTATTTAGCTGGTTAAGCAGCGCGGGCACCCAGGTGCTCAGCGAGTCGAGCGAACCGGATTGCAGCGTGAACTGATAAGGGGTACGGCTGGCCTGGGTATCGATGGTGAGATCCTGTACCGCTTGCAGCCACAGCGAGACGCCCGGTACGCTGGCGACCGCGTCCTGTAAGCGTTTCTGTACCGCCGGAATACGATCATCACGTTCTGCCAGCGGTTTGAGGTTGATTTGTAACCGTGCGCTGTTCAGGGCGGCATTGGTGCCATCGACCCCGACAAACGAGGTCAGACTCTGCACCGCCGGATCTTTCATGATGATGGAAGCCACATCACGGGTACGCTGCGCCATACTGGCATAGGAAACGGATTGTGGCGCCTGTAACGTGCCCTGAATGATGCCGTTGTCTTGCTGCGGAAAGAACCCTTTGGGGATAACGATCCACAACAGGACGGTAAGCAGCAGGGTGCCTAATGCGACGGATAGTGTTAACCACGGGTGTTTGAGCACCCGCGTCAGCCAGCGGCCATAACCCGCAACTACCCGGTCAAACATCGCTTCACTGGCGCGTGAAAAGCGGTTCTGTTTGCGCAGTGACTCCGCGCTGAGCATGCGCGCGCACATCATTGGCGTCAGCGTCAGTGATACCACGGCAGAGATCAGGATCGCGACCGCCAGGGTGACAGCAAACTCGCGGAACAGACGGCCAATCACATCGCCCATAAACAGCAACGGGATCAGCACGGCAATCAGGGAGAAGGTGAGGGAGATAATGGTGAAACCGATTTCACCGGCCCCTTTTAGCGCTGCCGTGAGCGGTTTCTCCCCCTTTTCCAGATAACGGGAGATGTTTTCGATCACTACGATGGCGTCATCGACCACGAAGCCGGTGGCGATGGTCAGCGCCATTAACGTCAGGTTGTTGATCGAGAAACCGAGGAAATACATTGCCGCAAAGGTGCCCACCAGCGACAAGGGAACCGCCACCGCCGGAATAATGGTGGCCGGGACATTGCGCAGAAACAGATAGATGATCATCACCACCAGGCCAATCGCCAGCATCAGTTCGTGCTGAGTATCGGCTACTGAGGCGCGGATATTGGTGGTGCGATCGGTGAGCATTTTGACTTCAACCGATTTGGGCAGCGCGGCGGTCAGCGACGGCAGCAGCGCCCGAATGTTGTCGGCGGTGGCGATGATGTTGGCGCCTGGCTGTCGTTGCACGTTAAGCACAATGGCCGCCTGACGGTTGGCCCAGGCCCCGAGCCAGCTATTTTCAGCACCCTGTTCGATGGTGGCGACATCACCTAAACGTACCGGTGCACCGTTGTTATAACTGATGATCAGTTGGCGATAATCCTCGGCAGAGGTCATCTGATCGTTGGCCGACAGGGTGATCGAGCGGGTCGGACCGTCAAGACTACCTTTCGCCGAATTGACGTTAGCGTTGCTGATGGCGGTGCGTACCGTTTCGCTGCTTAGCCCTAACGCCGCCAGCGCCTGGGCGTTCATCTGCACGCGCACGGCGGGGCGTTGTCCACCGGAGAGGGTAACCAAACCCACGCCGCTGACCTGGGAAATCTTCTGCGCCACGCGGGTTTCCACCATGTCCTGTACCTGAGTCAGCGGCATGCTGGTGGTGGTGACGGCGAGGGTCATGATCGGTGGATCGGCCGGGTTAACTTTGCTGTAGACCGGAGGATTGGGCAGATCGCTCGGCAAAAGATTGGTGGCGGAGTTGATTGCGGCCTGCACTTCCTGCTCGGCGACATCAAGCGACAGCGTCAGCTGGAATTGCAGCGTAATCACCGAAGCGCCGCCGGAACTTTGCGAAGCCATCTGCTTCAGCCCGGACATTTGGCCGAACTGGCGTTCAAGCGGTGCGGTGATTGAGGAAGTCACCACATCCGGGCTGGCGCCAGGGTAAAGGGTGACAACCTGAATCGTTGGATAATCCACTTCCGGCAACGCTGAAACCGGCAGGAAGCGGTAACCGAGGATCCCGGCCAGCAAAATAGCGATCATCAACAGGGTGGTGGCGACCGGGCGCAGAATAAACAGGCGCGACGGTCCGCCGCTGGCGTCAGGAGGCATAACCTGCATTATTGACGATCTCCACGTGCCGGTTGTGTAGCACGACTGCTGTGGGTGGCGGTGCTTTGCGGTGCGACAATCTCAACGGTTGCGCCTTCGGTCAGGCGGTCCAGACCGTCGGTCACGACGCGTTCACCCGCTTCCAGCCCGGCACTGATCACCACTTTCTGGCTATCCTGCAATCCAGCGGTGACGCGCTTTTTGCTGACCTTGTTCTCGCTGTTCACCACCCAGACAAAATGTCCGTCGTTGCTCATTTGCAACGCAGCGGTCGGGATCACCACAGCATCCTGCAAGGTATCGACTTTCAGCCGTGCATTAACAAACTGGTTGGGAAATAGCGAGTCATCTTGGTTGCTGAAGCGCGCTTTTAATTTGATGGTGCCGGTGGTGGCATCGATCTGGTTATCGATACTCAGCAATGAACCGGAGGTGAGCAGGGTGGTGTTGCTGCGATCCCAGGCATCTACCACCAACGGCTGGCCACTTTTCTGCGCCTTGAGGATTTGGCTGATGTTGTTCTCGGCCACGCTGAATACCACATCAATCGGGTGCGTTTGGGTGATCACCACCAGGCCGGTAGTGTCGCCAGAGGTGATGTAGTTGCCGACATCGACCTGCTTCAGGCCTACACGACCGGATATGGGGGCGGTAATCCGGCTGTAGGTCAGGTTCAGTTGTGCGCTGGCGACGTTACCTTCATCCGCTTTGATGGTACCGAGGGTTTCACTCACCAGCGAACGTTGGGTATCCAACTCCTGCTGCGAAACCAGTGAGGTTTTCGCCAGCTTTTCATAACGGGCGAGGTCACGTTTGGCGTTGGCGAGCGTCGCCTGATCTTTTGCCAACTGACCTTGTGCCTGGATCAGTGCGACCTGATAAGGTCGCGGATCGATCTCCGCCAGCAATGCGCCAGCGTCGACCTGTTGCCCTTCATTGAAATGTAGCGCCATTAGCTGACCATCAACCCGGCTGCGCACCGTGACGGTGTTCGCCGCAGTCACGGTGCCTAATCCGCTGAGATAATGGGGCACGCTTTGCAATACGGCGGTGGCAGCTTGTACCGGGGCTAATGGGCGGCGGTTGGCACCATTAGCCCCTCCCGCACCGCGCCCATGATGGCGTTGCCCTTCAGCCTGCGGTTGTTTATTCGGTTCTGCCGGATGTTGCCACCAGTAATAACCGCCCGCCAGTACAGCGACGATCGCCAGAGTAATAAGGCTTTTTTTTAACAATGGACGTCGGGTGTTCATGAAGTTATATGCTCTCCAGCGAATTCGTTTTCCCCAAAATGCGCCGCCCAACCTGCCGGAGCGCAAACGAAAGAATTGTAGTCGCCTGGCATGGGCGAAAATTGAAGGAAATAAGGATATCGTCCTGTGCACGCTAAGTATTCATATTCTGTACGAATTTTATCAGGATTTTTTCATAAGCCGTTTATCCCCTTTGCTAAGCTGGGTAGCTGAGCCGTCTCGTTTCAATTAAGGAGAAATAAAATGAGTCAACAATCAACTCGCCAGCTTGGCGACACGGGTATTGCAGTGCCGGTTCTTACTTTTGGTGGGAATGTGTTTGGCTGGACCGTGGATGAGAAAACGTCCTTTTCCCTGCTGGATGCCTTGGTGGAGAAGGGGTTGTGGTTTATCGACACTGCCGATGTGTATTCGCGTTGGGCGCCCGGCAATCAGGGCGGTGAATCGGAAACTATTATCGGTAACTGGCTGAAAAAAACCGGCAAGCGCGACAGCATCGTACTGGCGACTAAGGTCGGTATGGAACTGTCGCCGGACAAAAAGGGCCTGAAACCGCAATATATTCGTCAGGCGGTGGAGGATTCACTGCGCCGTCTGCAAACCGATTATATCGACCTGTATCAGGCACACCGCGATGACCAGGACACCCCGCTGGCCGAGACGCTGGCCGCGTTTGATTCCCTGATTAAAGAGGGCAAGGTGCGGGCGATTGGTGCCTCTAACTACAGCGCCGAACGTTTGCAGGAAGCGCTGAGTATCAGTGAGCAGCAGGGGCTGGCACGTTATGAAACGTTACAGCCGGAGTACAACCTGTACGATCGTCAGGGCTATGAAAACGGCCTTGAGCAAGTGGCGGTGGAACAGGGTTTAGGGGTGATTAACTACTATTCACTGGCGAGTGGCTTCCTCAGCGGAAAATATCGCACCGCGGCGGATGCCAGCAAAAGTGCGCGTGGTCAGGGAGTGGTCGCAAAATACCTTAATCCGCGTGGCGTGCGCATTCTTGAAGCCCTGGACACTGTAGCCGATTCCCATGATGTTTCGCCCGCTCAGGTAGCCCTGGCATGGCAGATTGCCCGCCCGAGTATTACCGCACCGATTGTCAGTGCGACCTCGTTGGCGCAGATTGATGAGCTGGTTAAAGCCACCCAACTCACGTTAAGTAAGCAAGAGATTGAAGAACTGTCTCGCGCCAGTGCCGAGTGATAATTGTTTTTGGTAGCGGCGCGATTTATCGCGCGTCTGTTAAAAACCGCGCGATAAATCGCGCCGCTACAGTCAGTTGCGCATTATAACTGGCGCATAATTTCTGCCAGTCAAAAAATGCCATTTTCATCAAAAGATATTCATTCATCGATCGCTGTCACAATTGAGTTAATTAACTGTCACCTCACGGAACTCTGAGCACATATTTGCAAAAACCACCCCCGCCTCAGCACTATTCTCTGCTCGATCTTTCCAGTAACTCACAAAAGAATAATCATCATGAACAGAAAAGAAGCAGTGCAGCGCATCCCGAGCCGTCTGGCCGCGGGTACCCTTATGTTCGCTCTGCTGAGTGCATCTGCCGTGGCAGCGGATGCATTCAGCTACGATTCACCCTATATGTTTGGCGACTGGGGCGGTTACCGAACGCAGCTTGAGAATGACGGCGTCAAATTCGATGTTAACTATACGATGGAAAGTGCCTCCAACCTTGGCGGCGGCTATGACAAAAACACTTCAATGCGTTACAGCGACCAGTGGGCATTTGGCGTCAATCTCGACCTGGAAAAACTGCTGAACTGGCAGGATGCTGAATTCCAGATGACCATTACCGACCGTAATGGCCGCAACATCTCCGATCAGGTCGGCGACCCACGCAGCGGCATGCTCTCGTCTGTTCAGGAAGTATACGGTCGCGGTCAGACCTGGCGTTTAACTCAGTTCTGGTTACGTCAGGGATTGTTTAATGATGTGGTCGATATCAAAGCGGGTCGTGTCACCGTCGGTGAAGATTTCGATAACTTCGACAGTAAGTTCCAGAACCTGGCGTTCGGTAGCGGGCAGGCCGGTAACTGGCGTGGTGACCGTTGGTACAACTGGCCAGTTTCCCAATGGGGCGGCCGCATCAAAGTTAACTTTACGCCGGAAGTGTTCTTCCTGGTGGGCTTCTATAACGATAACCCGAAAAACTACGATACCGGCAATGGCTTCCGTCTTGATATGAACAACTCACTCGGCAACATGGTGCCGGTGGAATTGGGCTGGAAACCGACCTTTGGATCGGACAAACTGCCGGGTAACTACCGTATCGGTTATTACTACTCATCGGTTGATGGCGATGTGTACGGCAGCTGGCGTAACGGAGCTTACCAGGATCAGGCTCACGCCTACGGTGGTTATGTGCTGTTGCAACAACAGCTGACTGCGCAGGGCGGCGATGCCAGCCGTGGTCTGGGTGTTACGGTGCAGGCGGTGATGAACGACCATAAAACCTCGAAAACCGATAACTATCAATCTATCAGTTTTACCTGGAAAGGGCCGTTTGATGCACGTCCTGCCGATGAAATTGGTATTGGTGCGGCACGAATTCATGTGAACAGCTCTTATACCACAGCTTTACGTCAGCAGAATGCCGCGAATGGTGAAACGGACTACAACAGCCCAACTTATCTGCCGATTCAGGATGGCTCTGAATATAACTATGAAATCTATTACAACGCTCAGCTGACCAAATGGCTGCAACTGCGTCCGAACCTGCAATATGTTGTGGCTCCGGGGGCGGTAAGCGAAGTGAAAGATGCGTTTATCGGCGGTATTGCGGCGAATATCAATTTCTGATTGATAGCTTGCCAATGAGGCGTCCTGAGGGACGCCTCACATTCCGCGCGATAAATCGCGCCGCTACGGATTTATATTCGGTTAACTGAACATAATTTCAGCCCAGCGGGCCAGACCGGCGGTGACCGAGCCAAAGTCGTCG
This sequence comes from Pantoea sp. X-Soil-TKNS-1211, assembly GCF_059730495.1. Taxonomy (NCBI): domain Bacteria; kingdom Pseudomonadati; phylum Pseudomonadota; class Gammaproteobacteria; order Enterobacterales; family Erwiniaceae; genus Pantoea; species Pantoea sp. X-Soil-TKNS-1211. The sequence goes on along the minus strand of NZ_AP035953.1, from coordinate 2,924,143 downwards.
CCGCTGGCAATCGGCGTATCCGGTAAAGCCTGTTGTAAGGCCGCACGGAGCACCGGTGAACGGGCGCTGCCGCCAGTCAGATAGATCACTTCTGGTTTGGTGGCGCAGGTCGCCAGTGCCAGATGAACCTGTTCAAGAATGCGTTCCAGCGGCTGATTGATCGCTTCTTCCAACTGTGCTGCGCTGGTTTCCGTCTGCAATTGCGCGGCGATAAATGCCAGCGAGGCGGAGGTGACAGGTTGATCGGAAAGCGCGATTTTGCTCTCTTCTGCGGCACGCACCAGACGATAGCTCAGCTTCTGCTGCCAAACCTTCAGCAAGTGTGCGACCTGTTCAGGATCCTGAGCGTCGCGTATTAAATCACGCAGTAGCTTGCCGCAGGCGGTTGAGTAGAACTCGCTTTGTGCCGGGACATCGTTGATCGCCACTGCGTTCCACCACGGCAGGGCGGGGAGGGCGATGCCTTTCTGCGTGCTACCACCAAGACCGAGCAGCGGCATCAGGGTTTTGAACGCCAGCATAATATCCAGATCGTTTCCGCCCACACGGCAGCCACTATGGCCCAGTAAACTGGCGCGGCGATCGGCTTTATTGCGCCACTCTGGCCCCATCAACAGCATGGAGCAGTCGGTGGTGCCGCCGCCAATATCGACCACCAGCACCCGTGTCTCTTTGGTCAGGGTGGCTTCAAAATCCAGCCCAGCGGCGACCGGTTCAAACTGAAATTCCACATCGCGGAAGCCCGCGCGTTTGGCTGCACGCAACAGAATTCCCTGCGCCTGCTCATTCGCCTCATCGCCGCCCAGTCCCTGGAAGTTGATCGGACGGCCAATCACCGCCTGCTCAATCGGCTGGTCCAGTTGGCTTTCACCTTGCTGGCGGATATGCAGCATCATGGCGCACACCAGGTCTTCAAATAGCGCGATCTGCTGGGGTTTCAGGCCGCTGGCACCGAGAAAGGATTTGGGTGATTTAACAAACCACACCTCTTCGGGATCGACCATGTAATTTTGCAGCGCGGTAAGGCCAAACTGGACGCTGCTGGCGGTCACATCAATGTCTTCTTCGCGGTTAAAACGCAGCGCGCGTTGCAGCAACGCCTGGCCTTCGCTATCGGGGGTCGGCACCTGATGGTGGCGATAAAGCCATTCGCTGATGGCTTCGCGCGTTGGCGCGCAAATCATGGAGGGAAGCAGGCGCTGGCCATTCTCCAGCGTCAGCAGCCGTGGTGTGCCCGCATCGCTGACTGCGATGGAACAGTTGGCGGTGCCATAATCGAATCCGATAAACATCATTGTCCCCCATGCCGGAAAAAAGGGGGCGACTTTAGCGCAGCTCGCGCGGGCAGGCAAGGCAGATTACATCTGTATTTCCTGATACACATGATATTGACCACGCCCGGCGTGTTTGGCGCTGTAGCAGGCAACGTCGGCTTGTGACATCACCAGATTGCTGATGCAGTTATGCTCGTCGATCTGCGTGATACCGGCACTGGCACCGACCTGATAGATGCCATCCAGCCACATAAAACGATACTGATTGATCGCCGTCACCAGCCGTTGTACCACCTCGCGCACGTCATCAACGTCACAGTCAGGCAACAGCAAGCCAAATTCGTCACCACCGAGGCGGGCAAGGAAATCACTGCTGCGGATATGGTGCTGCATCAGTTCGCTAAGCTCGCGCAACAGCGCATCGCCTGCTGCATGGCCTGCGGTATCATTGACCGCTTTAAATTTATCGAGGTCGATAAACACCAGCACGTGCTGGTGTTGATTCACGGCCGCATCACTGAGCAGACGCTTCAATTGCCTTTCAAAGCTGAGTCGGTTGGGCAGGCGTGTCAGCATATCGTGAGACGCACTGTAGCTCAGGCGCTTCATCATTTTACGTGATTCGCTGACATCCTGAATGACCATCACCGCACCGATGCTTTCGCCGGTCAGCGTTTTCAATGGCGTGATGCTGTAGTGGACCTCGAATACCCCGCCGTCGGCGGTGTGCAGCACCAGCTCCTCTTCGAGATCTGGCGTGGTTTTTTCCGCAGGCAGCTGGCACAGCAGCAGATTCTGGATTCTTGGCCCGTCCGGACCGTGTGTGATGTTGAGCAGCTCGGAGATCGCCATCCCTGCCGCCGCATCCTGCGTCCAGCCGGTCATCTTTTCCGCCACTGGATTCATAAAGGTGACCTGCATTTCATCGTTGGTGCTGATCACCGCTTCACCAATCGAATCCAGGGTAATGGCCATGCGTTCCTTTTCCTGGAATAACGCATCGTTGAGGGCGCGCAAGTGGGTGATATCCTGGCTGATACCCAGCATACGTTCGATTTGTCCATCCTGGCTGAGGATGCGGTTGGCTTCGGTACGGACATAACGGATGCTGCCTGGCACGCCAATGCGATATTCCATATGAAACGCGCTGCGGCGTTCAATGGCCTGCTGCACCGTCAGGGCAACGTATTCCTGGTCTGTCGGGTGCACTCGCTGTAACCAGAGATCGTAGGTAGGGACTTCATGCGGTGCCAGTGCAAACAACTCATACATGCGTTTGTCCCACATCAACTCGCCCGTCACCAGGTTCCATTCCCATACGCCAATGCCACCGGCTTCATTGGCAAGCGTGATTCGCTCCATCAGGCGTCGATTCACCTGCTCGCTCTGCTTTAGTTCAGAAATATCGACGATTTGCGAAATGAAATAGAGTGGCTGTTGCTGGGCATCGCGTACCACGGAGACCGTGAGACGCGCCCAGACGGTTTCGCCATCTTTGCGGAAATACCGTTTTTCGAGGGTGTAAGTCATGATTTCCCCGCCTAACAGCCGCTTGAGTTGCTGCAAATCGTTGTTCAGATCGTCAGGGTGGGTAATTTGCTGAAACGTCAGCTTGCACAATTCCTCCGCCGGAAAACCCAGGGTCCGACACAACGATTGGTTGACCTGCAACCAATTACCCTGTGGTGAAACCAGGGCCATACCAATGGCGGAATATTCCATGGCATTACGGAAGCGGGTTTCGCTCTCCGCGATATGATTTTTTTCGCGCTGGAACGCATCCATCACCAGGGCCATGACATGGCTCGGGATTAACACCAACAGAAAAGGAAGCCAGGTGCCGGCCTGACTCAGCATCCGGTCATCATGGCCGAGGTTGACCAGGTTGAATGCCAGCAGTAGCGAAATAAAGCTGGAGTTGAGCAGGAAAAGTAAAAAGGCTTCAAACTTCGGCAGGCGGATCGCGCACCAAAACAGGATCACTACAATAAACGTAAAGGGCCACGGCAGATAGCGCAGGATAAAGTAGCTGGCGAACAGGGTAAACGCCAGGGTCAGAATGGTCTCGATACTGCGATGGCGGGCCACCGGGTTTTCCTGCTTGCCTAACGGCCACAGCAGCAATACCGGGCCAAGTGCCAGCATACCGATGACCTCGGAAATCACCCACGTGGAGAAAAATGGCAGCGAAGCGGTGCCACTGACGTGTAACAACCACAGTGCCAGCAAACCACCGGCAAAAGGGGCGATGATACCGGCACTGATCACATAGCGACCCCAATCAAGTAATGAATTGAGGGGGGCACGACGATCGAGCAGCAAACGCAGCATGATGCCGCCCATCAGCGCCTGTAACATGTTAAGCAGGGCAAATTTGAGGTTGCTGATCGCCGGGCCAATCACCAGCAGATTGGCTAGCGCCGTGCCCACCAGGCAACCCAACAGCAGCAGCGGCACGCGTTGCACCGGGGCGCGGAACACCACAATGGTCATTAACGCGGTGGAAAACCACAACGGGGAAATACGCCCACTGACGATGATCAGTTCCAGACAAAACAGCGTCAGCAGAAACGAAATAACCCCCAGGTAGAGGGTATTGAGCCAATGTTTCTTTGAGCCATCCTGCGAGGTCAATATTTCGAGGGTCATGCACGAATCCAGCAGCGCGCATCCGCAACACGACGAAAAATGCGCCAGTCATTCTCTAACTGGCATGCTAGCACATCTGACAAAGATGTCTGCCGCGAATTCACTTTTGTACCTTATTCAATGCATTGAATTGCCCTTTGTTAACAAAGGGCTGACTGATCACTGACGAAACAGGTCCGCGCGGGTATAGGGTTTTTCCAGTCCGGCGAGGTCAGCGGAGAAGCGCTCAAGAAATTGCTGGGTGGTGGCAACACGACCGTGGCTCATCAGTAACAGTGGTACCAGAAAGGCGACACCCAGTTGCGCCAGACTAAAGCCTTTCAGCGCGGTGTCGCGCTGGCTCAGCAGGAACGCGCTGCTAAGGGTAAAGCCAAGCATCAGACCGGCAAGCACTTCACTGAGCGAATGCGCGTGGATCACCAGGCGCGAAAACCCGACCATCAGCGGGATCAAATAGCCGATACCGATGGTAAATAGCCGCCAGAGGGTAGACCAGCGGCCGGAAACCAGCCACATCATGACCGGCCAGAGCGTGGCTGACATCGCACTGTGGCCGCTAAATCCGGTGAAGTTAAATCTTGCGCTGCCAATGCCAAAGCCGAGAAACAGGATTTTAGAAATACTGACCAGCAAACCCGCAAGGCCAAACGCCAACAACCAATACCAGACGGTACGTTGGTTGTCGCTTTTCCACGGCAACACCAGTGCGATGATCACCGCAGTGGGGATCAGCAACATACTGTCACCAAAATAGGTCAGGGTTTTCCAGCTCATACTTCTCCTTGCGGGATGACTATCGAACAGGCACAACTCTGGATACAGAGTCGCCAGATTACAGTGTATCGATTAACTGTCCCGCTGCAAAAGGGGATAATCTGAAAAGGCGTCGGCTGCATTTCTCTGGCATCAAACCGGTGAAATCCCTATAATTGCCGCCAACCAAACCCTCTCATTATCGGCCGGTCGAAGCATATGCTTCAACAGGCTCCAGTTATCAGGTCTTAAAAAAGTATGACTGACAAGTCTCATCAGTGCGTGATCGTTGGCATTGCAGGTGCATCCGCATCCGGAAAAAGTCTTATTGCCAGCACGCTCTATCGTGAAATCCGTGACCAGGTCGGTGACGAGCATATCGGGGTGATCCCGGAAGATGCTTACTACAAAGATCAAAGTCACCTCACCATGGAAGAGAGGGTAAAAACCAATTATGACCATCCCAGTGCGATGGATCATGACCTGCTGCTGCAACATTTGCAGGCGCTGAAGGCGGGGCAAAACATTGATCTGCCAGTTTATAGTTATGTTGAACACACCCGTACCACCGAATGCATCCACCTGAAACCAAAGAAAGTGATCATTCTGGAAGGGATTTTGTTACTTACCGATGCGCGCTTGCGTCAGGAGATGAATTTCTCCATCTTTGTCGATACCCCGCTGGATATTTGCCTGATGCGTCGTATGAAGCGTGATGTCAACGAGCGTGGCCGTTCGATGGATTCGGTGATGAGCCAGTATCAGAAAACGGTGCGTCCGATGTTCCTGCAATTTATCGAGCCTTCCAAGCAGTACGCCGACATTATTGTGCCGCGCGGTGGGAAAAATCGTATTGCTATTGATATCCTCAAGGCAAAAATTAACCAGTTCTTCGAATAAACCGCGTCCGGATGGGCGTGCGCGCCTGAGGTTGTCACAACAGCGGCAACCTTTCGCTACACTTAAATCATGGAGTCACAGCGATGAGATTATGCGATCGCGATATAGAAACTTGGCTGGACAGCGGTAAGCTGGCAATTTCGCCGCGCCCACCGGTTGAGCGTATTAATGGGGCCACCGTGGATGTGCGCCTGGGTAATCAGTTCCGCACTTTTCGTGGTCACACCGCTGCATTTATCGATTTAAGTGGTCCAAAGCATGAAGTCAGTGCTGCGCTGGACCGCGTGATGAGCGATGAAATTGTGTTGCCGGAAGGGGAAGCCTTCTTCCTGCATCCAGGTGAACTGGCGCTGGCAGTCACGCTGGAGTCGGTGACGCTGCCAGATGATCTGGTTGGCTGGCTGGATGGGCGTTCATCACTGGCGCGTTTGGGTTTGATGGTGCACGTGACCGCGCACCGTATTGACCCTGGCTGGCAGGGGCGTATTGTGCTGGAGTTTTACAACTCCGGTAAGCTGCCGCTGGCACTGCGTCCCGGTATGCTGATTGGCGCATTGAGCTTTGAACCGCTCTCCGGTCCGGCAGCTCGCCCGTATAATCGCCGTGAAGATGCGAAATATCGTGGTCAGCAGGGTGCTGATGCCAGTCGTATCGACAAAGATTGATCGTCAAACTTTGAGGATGTAATGAGAAGATTGATAACCACGCTGGCCATCCTGTTAGTGGTGGTCGTCGCGGGAATGACCGCACTGGTGTTGCTGGTGAATCCCAACGACTTTCGTACCTACATGGTACAACAGGTGGAACAACGCAGTGGTTATCGGCTTCAGGTTAACGGTGATTTGCGTTGGCATGTTTGGCCGCAGCTCAGTATTCTGGCGGGTCGCATGAGCCTGACCGCACCAGGTGCCAGCCAGCCGGTGATTACCGCCGAGAATATGCGTCTTGACGTGAACCTCTGGCCGTTACTGTCTCATCAACTTAGCGTCAGTCAGGTGATGCTGAAGAACGCCATCCTTCGAGTGACCCCTGAGAGTGATGCGCAAAGGCCCAGTGGATCGCCGGTGGGGCCACGTGATGCCGAACCGCCGGCCAGCAGCAATGGCTGGTCGTTAGATATCGGTAAACTGCGGCTTGCTGATAGCCTGCTCATCTGGCAACAGCAGGGTGGTGACGAGTACAACTTTCGCGATCTCAACCTCAGCCTGAATCAGGATGCCAGCAAGCAAGCCAGCATTGATCTCAGCACGCGCATTTCACGTAATCAACGTAATCTCACGGTCGGTCTGAAGGGCCAGCTTGATGCGGCGCAGTATCCGCACCGTCTCAAAGGCCGCATTGATGCGCTGGATTATACTATTGATGGCGCGAATCTGCCGACGCAGGGGATCAAAGGCACCTTAAGTGGCGATGGCGAGTGGAACAACGACCGCCAGCAATTTGCGTTAAACAAACTGCAACTGAGTGCGAATGACAGCGTGCTTGATGGCAGTGCCGCAGGGAGTTTGATGCTGCCACAGCAGCTCAATTTGCAACTGCACGCGACGGCACTTAACCTCGATAACCTGATGGCGAGCGCCCCGGTCAGTGACAGCAGCGCTCCGCAACATGCCAGCGTGATTCGTACTCCGGTGATTGCAGAACCTCGTGAGCGGGATAACAGTGATTCGCCGCTGAATATGATGGATTTGACACTTAATCTCACGGCGGAGCAGGCGGTATGGCGTGGCCTGACACTCAACAACCTGCAAATTAAGGCCAGCAATCAGGAAGGTTTAATGACGCTGAGCCAGCTACAGGGTAAGTTGGGCGATGGACAGTTTTCTATTCCGGGCACGGTAGATATTCGTCATCCGATCACCACGGTGGCGCTACAACCAGAACTCCAACAGGTGGCGATTGCGCCATTGCTGAAAGCGTTTCAATTGCCGGAGGCGCTACAGGGGACGATATCGCTGCAAGGAGATTTGAGCGGTAGCGGTTTAAGCCTTGATGATGCTAAGCAGAAGTGGCAGGGGAGTGCAGAGCTGACGGCCAATAACCTGCAACTGGCGCAACTTAATCTGCAACAGATGATTAGCCGTGCTGTGGCGCGCGTCAGCAATCGGGTCAGCAACGATGAGAGTGAGGATCAAGGCATCCAGCAATTAAGCGGACGTGTCAGCCTGAATAAAGGTGTTGTTACGCTGCCTGATTTACAAGGTGGGAGCAATCATCTGGCGGTGCAAAGCCAGGGCAATATTAATCTGCTCACCCGTCAACTGGACGTGACCATCAATATGATGCTGCGTGGTTGGAAAGGCGATGAGAAGCTGGCTGCGGTGATGAATGAGCAGACCATCCCGTTACGCATGTACGGACGGTGGGATAATTTGCAGTATTCGCTGCCGGTGGATCAGGTATTGCGTCAGCAGTTGCAAAGTGAGGCGAAAAGCCGACTGGAGCAGTGGCTGGATCGGCAGCAATCCTCTAAATCAAAACCTTAAGCCAACGTAGATACTCTGTTAAGCATCAACACTTTCCCGATGCTTGGTACTAAAAAGTCTCGCTGAATCAAAATCCTGACCGTGCTTTATACAGCTCCATAAGCCGGTCAGGTATTTCCGCATTACTGCGCATATCGCCTGGATTTTCTTCTTACCTCTTTTTATCAGCCCCTGATAAAACATCGCGGCGCGGGGTTCATGCTGCGCAGCACTCAGCGCGGCCATATACAGCGCCCTACGCAGATGACCGTTGCCCGCTTTACCCAGACGTCCCGGACGGTTCACGCTGCTGCCCGACTGGCTCTGCCTCACATGCAGGCCCGCATGACGGCTTACCTGATTTGCCTTCATATCCCGGGGCAGCAGGCTCAGCTCGCCCAGTACAGTAATGGCCGTTGTCTCTCCGACGCCTTTGGCTGAACACAGGCACATGAACGCCGCTTTCAGGGCGCTATTTTTCGCGATGATTTTCAGCGCCAGCGCGTGCAGCTTCTCTACCTTACGGCTGTAATATTCCACGTCTTCTTCTTCCAGCTCCAGCAGGACATCGGCAGTTCCGGCGCGGGTTTCCAGCGCATGAAGACGGTTTTTTGAACGTGTCCGGGACTGAACGGCTCGCGTCATCATGCGGGCGATATCGCGCAACGCCATGCAGTCATCATCCGGAGCCTGCCAGAGTGCAGGCCTCATGCTTTCTCCATATTCAGCCAGCAGTACCGCATCACGGGCGTCAGTTTTGGCAGCGTTCAGGCGCATGGCGGCATAGTGGTGATAACTGGCGGGATTAATGACGCAGACGGGCAGCCCGGCACGGACAAGAGCCACCGCAAGGTCAAAATGGTAGACACCGGTTGCTTCCATAACGATGCGTTCGGGGGACAGCGATATCAGCTTTTTCGCAAAAGCCTGATAGTCCTCAGGTGTCTGATTAAGCTCAGAAACCAGCGTTGTTTTACCGTTAACGCGTACGGCAAAGGTAAAGGTTCTGGCAGAAATATCGATCCCGGCAAAACAGGTCATGTGGCCTCCGGAAGGCAAAATAGCGTAAACTGTTAACCGGTTCCCGACCTCGTCATCTGAGATTGTTCAGCCTGCCTTGTAATGCGAAGTCAGTCTCGCGAGAGAAAGCTTCCTGGTACTCTTCGGCCTGAACAAGGAGGCGGGAGCCACTCTACGTACGAAGTCACTGTAAAAGCTGCTTCCAGCGGCGCACGGCTTCCCGGTTATCAGAACTGATTTCAGGGAAATCATAATCTGACCCTCCAAACATACAAGCGGCGCGATTTATCGCGCTGTTTTTTTGTAGAAGGCGCGCGATAAATCGCGCCGCTACGAAAGTGGGTCAGTAATTCTGTCCAGCGGTACAATCTCGACCTTCTGTACGCGATGATTTTCCACCCGCAATGTTCGCAATAAGTAATCCCCCACCTGTAACTCCTCACCTTCCTGTGGCACATGTTGTAGGCTATCCATCAGCAACCCGGCTAGCGTGTGATAACTGCGTTTTTCATCCAACGGCAGACGCACGTAGACCGCCAGATCTTCCAGCGGTATATGTCCGTTGGCAATCCAACCGCCCTGTGGACGAGGTTGGATGTCGTAGCGGGGATCAATCTCTTCCCCTTCATTAGGCAGATTGCCGGCAATGGTTTCCATCACATCGCTCAGGGTGACTACCCCTTCCACGGAGCCAAATTCATCCACCACAAAGGCAAAATGGGTTCGCGCCTGACGGAATTGTTCCAGTGCCTGTAATAACGTGACACGCTCGGGAAATACCAGCGGCTGGCGGATCAGTGAACGCAAATCCAGCGATTTTGCATGCAGCGACTGATGCATTAAATCAATCACATGGACGACACCAAGTGGTTCGTTGCCCTTTTCGGTAATCAGAATACGTGTGTGTTGATTACGATCGAGCTTCGCCATGATTTCAGCCGGATCTTCACTCAGATCAATATGCTCGATATCGTGACGCGAGGTCATGATGCTGCTGATTTGACGCTGTCCCAGCCCCAGTACGCGCGCGATCATGCGCCGCTCTTGACGGTTAAACAGCGCGCCTTCCTCACTATCACTGAGTAATGAGGCGGTATCGGCATCCAGCTCTGCACGCTGTGCTTCACCACGCAGGATGCGCAACACCGCTTCAGCGGTGCGCTGGCGCAAGGGGCGGCCTGCGGTGAGGAAACGGCGACGGTTAAACATCGCCAGTTGGTTAAACATCTCGATCAGAATCGAGAAGCCGATGGCTGCGTACAGGTAACCTTTCGGAATGATAAAACCAAGCCCTTCAGCGACCAGACTGAAGCCAATCATGAGCAGAAAACTGAGGCAGAGGATCACGATGGTAGGGTGGCTATTCACGAAGCGCGTCAACGCCTTGCTGGCCAGCAACATCAGCAGGATGGCAATGGTTACCGCTGTCATCATCACCGGTAATTCATTTACCATCCCCACGGCGGTAATCACTGCATCCAGTGAGAAGATGGCATCCAGCACCACAATTTGCGCGACCACCGGCCAGAACTTAGCGCCGTTTTTAGTTTGACCGTTGTCCTCATCGCTGCCTTCAAGACGGTCATTCAGTTCGGTGGTGGCTTTATACAGGAGAAAAACCCCACCGGAGAACAGCAGTAAATCGCGTGCGCTGAAGCTGTGTTGCCACAGGGTAAACAGTGGCTGTGTCAGGGTAACCAGCCATGAAAGCGATGCCAGCAGGACCAGACGTAGCAGCAACGCCAGCAGCAGGCCAATCACACGGGCGCGATCGCGCATCACAGGTGGTAATTTTTCCACCAGAATAGCAATGAAAACCAGGTTATCAATGCCAAGTACCAGCTCAAGAACGATTAGCGTGACTAATCCTGCCCAGAGCGAGGGATCAGCGATCCACTCCAACATGCTTTCATCACCTGAATGTCTGAGAATGAGCTTAGTCTTATCATAGTTAATCCTGCGAGGGGAACAAATACCCAGAAGTTGCGGTGTTATCTGGGGCCGCAACGTAATAAGGAATAATCCGAGAGGTTCTTTTGACGGATAAGTTGAATGTATGGATAAACACGCCTCATCTGAATTTGCTGGGATTAATTGTTTCTGATGCATGACAGCGTTCGTTTTTAATGCGGATAGCTCAGAATTTGAATATCGAACTTTTCTGAATTTTAGGTGGGAATGGCCTGAAAGGGATGGCATCAATACTAATGACTGGTAGTCTTTTTCCTAAAATAGAGCAGGGAACACGGGGTCTACTTGTAAACAAGCCAGTAATAACTAGTATAGCAACGTGTTAGTAAATGTCTGCGCTTATGTAGTTAATAGCGTCTTGTTTAGCATCTTAATGTTGAGAATTGTGATCGTGTCCCGGTTAAGGCCAGTTATTGTCATGGCAAACCGGTAACCACAGACAGGGAATTAGGGCAAGTAAAGCGGTATTGGCAGCGACAGCCAAGGGCGGTAGCGTGTCCGAAGTGGTTTTTTTACCGGGAATCTGGTCTACAGATATGTTGAAGGAAGTCAGACTAATCTGTTGGTGTTTATCACAATTTTCTTGCATGGCGCGTAAGAGGATTGACATAAACGCCGAAGATTTCCCCCGCAGATTGCTTGTTCTTAGATAGTTTCAATATTGCTCGTTTATTACACAAGCTTGAGGCGTTAAGGATTAGGGAAATAAAATAAAGAGTTAATTATGCGCGATAACGAATTTACCTATAAAAGTCTTCTCACTAAAATTTTACTGGCGTGCTCGGATTTAATTTTTTTCAACGCGGCGTTGTTTATTGCTCTGGCGCTCATTAATTCGCTCACGAATTCCCCACTGGCAGATATTTCTGAAAAAGACCTCAATTTAAAAGTCGTCACGCACATCTGCCTGTCGGTTATTTGTGTTGGCTGGTTCTGGGTGCGGCTGCGTCATTTCACCTATCGCAAACCTTTTTGGTTCGAGTTGAAAGAGATCTTTCGTACCATTCTTATTTTCTCTGTCATCGATTTGTCCATTACCGCGCTGTCACAATGGCAAATGTCGCGTTTTGTCTGGATGTTGACCTGGCTGATGGCGTTAATACTGATCCCGCTGGGACGTGCCATGGCAAAACGTGTATTGAACCGTTTTGGGCTGTGGAAAAAGCAGACCATCATCATCGGCAGCAGCAAGAATGCTGTAGAAGCCTGGCAGGCGCTGCAAAGCGAAGAGGTGATGGGATTTGATGTCATTGCCTTTTTCGATGTTGATGGCAGCTGCCCGCAAGCCAGTCTTGAAGGCGTGCCGGTACTGCGCAGTGAACAAGAACTCTGGCAACTGACCAATAATGAAACGCAGTTTATTGTCGCGGTTGAGTTTGAGCAGAGTCAGCATCGCGATAATTGGCTGAAACGGCTTGCCATGCATAACTGTCGTTCGGTGTCGGTCATCCCGACCCTGCGTGGCGTCCCGCTCTACGGCACGGATATGGCGTATATCTTCAGCCACGAAGTGATGATTTTACGGGTTAACAACAACCTGGCAAAACGCACGTCACGCTGCCTGAAACGCGCGTTCGATATTGTCGGTGCGCTCAGCATTATCCTTGCGCTGTCGCCAGCCTTGCTGGTGTTGGGTTTCCTTGTCGGACGTGATGGGGGCAATCCAATTTACGGTCATGAGCGTGTGGGTTTTAATGGTCGCAAATTCAAATGTCTGAAATTCCGCTCAATGGTGATCAACTCGAAAGAGGTGCTGGAGGAGGTGCTACGCACTGACCCGGTGGCCCGAGCTGAGTGGGACAAAGATTTCAAACTGAAAAATGACCCGCGTATTACCAAAGTCGGTCACTTTATTCGCAAAACCAGCCTGGATGAGCTGCCGCAGTTGTGGAACGTGGTCCGTGGCGATATGAGCCTGGTAGGGCCACGTCCGGTTATCGAAGATGAACTCTGCCGTTATGCCGGTGACGTTGATTATTACCTGATGGCGAAACCAGGCATGACGGGATTGTGGCAGGTCAGCGGTCGTAACGACGTTGACTATGAAACGCGTGTCTATTTCGATTCGTGGTACGTCAAAAACTGGTCGCTGTGGAATGACATCGCGATTTTGTTTAAGACCGTTGGCGTAGTGCTCAAGCGCGATGGCGCCTATTGATAGACGCGAGGGCAGGGTGACAACAGAAAGCATAGGGAGCAAATGATAATGACCCACAGTTTCGGTGTTTAACCCGTCAGACTTTGTTTTGTAAGACGCTTACACAGCGGCGTTTTCGCCTCTATCAATCATTAACTGATAGCGAAGATCCAGATGATTACAATGAAAATTAAAATGATACCGTTACTGGTATCCGCCACTATTCTCTCCGGGTGCACGATCGAACCAGGTCAGCGCCTTTCCACTAGCGGAAAAGATGTCATTGAACAACAGGATAGCAATTTTGACATCGACAAATACGTTAACGTCTTTCCTTTAACACCGCGTCTGGTTGAACAGATGCGTCCGAAACCGCTGGTTGCGCAGGCCAACCCGATGTTGCAGAACGAAATTCAGAGCTATGAATATCGTGTCGGCATTGGCGATGTGCTTAACGTGACCGTCTGGGATCACCCGGAATTGACCACCCCGGCGGGTCAGTATCGTAGCGCCAGCGACACCGGTAACTGGGTGCAGGCCGACGGTACTATCTTCTACCCGTATATTGGCAAGGTGCGCGTCGCCGGTCGAACCGTGACCGAAATCCGTGCGGAAATCGCGCGCCGTCTGGCGCAGTACATCGAAAGTCCGCAGGTGGATGTGAACGTCGCCGCCTTCCGCTCACAAAAAACCTACATCAGTGGTTCCGTAACCACCTCAGGTCAGCAGGCGATCACCAACGTACCGCTTACCGTCCTCGATGCCGTCAATGCCGCCGGTGGCCTGACAGCGGATGCTGACTGGCGCAACGTGGTGCTGACCCACAATGGCCGCGAGCAGCGTATTTCGTTGCAGGCGTTGATGCAAAATGGTGACTTGAGTCAGAACCATCTGCTGTATCCGGGCGATATTCTCTACGTACCGCGTAACGATGATCTGAAGATTTTCGTGATGGGCGAAGTGAAGCAACAAACCACGCTGAAGATGGACCGCAGCGGTATGACGCTGGCTGAAGCCCTGGGTAATGCGCAGGGTATGGATCAGACCACATCCGATGCCACCGGCGTGTTTGTGATTCGTCCAATTCGCGGCACCAACCGCACCAAGATTGCCAACATCTATCAGTTGAATACCAAAGATGCGGCATCAATGGTGATGGGAACCGAATTCCAACTGGAGCCGTATGACATTGTGTATGTCACCTCCACTCCGCTCACCCGCTGGAACCGTGTGATTTCCGCGCTGTTACCGACCATTGTGGGTATCGACGATGCCAGCTCCGCAGCACTGCGTTTCCGCAACTGGTCAGACTAAGGTTTAACCATGATTACGTCCGTGTTAGTCGTCTGTGTCGGCAACATTTGCCGCTCCCCTACCGGGGAGCGATTGTTCCAACGCGCTTTACCTGAAACCCGGGTAGCGTCTGCCGGGTTGGGTGCCTTGCGTGGCTCCCCGGCAGATCAGACCGCCAGCGATGTGGCCGCCAAACACGGCCTCTCCCTGGCGGGGCATCATGCTCAGCAGTTAACGGCCGATATGTGCCGTGACTATGATCTGATCCTGGTGATGGAAAAGCGTCATGTTGAACAGGTAAATCGCATCGATCCGGCCGCTCGCGGTAAAACCATGCTGCTTGGGCACTGGCTCAACCAACAGGAAATAGCGGACCCGTACAAAAAAAGCCGTGAGGCTTTCGAAGAGGTTTACGGGTTACTGGAAAACGCTACCCAGAAATGGGTCAACGTACTAAGCCGATAGTTGGGATTATCCATGAATATAAAAAACAAGGTTATGACAGCGCCGAAAGAGGATTCGAATGGATGGGATCTGGCGCATCTTGTGGGACAGCTCATTGATCATCGCTGGATCATTGTTGCGGTCACCGCCTTCTTCATGCTCGCGGGCACCCTTTACACACTGTTCGCGACACCGATCTATAGCGCCGATGCCATGGTGCAGGTCGAGCAAAAAAATACCAACTCGGTATTGAATGACCTACAGGACATTATTCCTTCAACCCCCGCTTCGGATACCGAGATTCAGATTCTTGAATCTCGGATGGTGCTGGGTAAGACGGTGAATGACCTCGGTCTTGATACCGTGGTACAGCAAAACTATTTCCCGATTATTGGTAAAGGTTTGTCGCGCCTGATGGGCAACAAACCGGCGCAAATCGCCATTACCCGTCTGGAAATCCCGCGTTCAATTGAAAAACGCACCGTACAGCTGGAAGTGACCGGTCCTCAGACCTACACCGTGACCAGTGATGGCGATGAGTTATTCAAAGGCCGCGTGGGCCAGCTGGAGCAGCACGGCGAAGTGACCATGTTGGTAAGCGGTATTGAGGCTGATACCGGCACCAGCTTTGATGTCACCAAGCTGAGCGATCTGCAGGCGATCAAAGCGGTGCTGGCTAACCTGACCGTGGCTGACAAAGGGAAAGATACCGGTGTGCTGGGTCTGGAATACCAGAATGAAGATCAGGATCAGGCCAGCCGTGTACTGAACCAGATTGTGAACAACTATCTGTTACAGAACGTTGATCGCAAATCAGAGCAGGCGGCGAAGAGTCTCGAGTTCCTGAAGAACCAACTGCCGGAAGTGCGTGATAGCCTGAATGTGGCAGAAGATAAGTTGAACGCCTACCGTCGTGAAAACGAATCGGTTGATATGTCGCTGGAAGCGAAATCCGCGTTGGATTCTTCGGTCAGCGTGCAGAGCCAGCTCAACGAGCTGACCTTCCGTGAAGCAGAAGTATCGCAGCTGTATACCAAAGATCACCCGACGTACCGCGCGTTGCTGGAGAAACGCAAGACGCTGGAAAATGAGCAGGCCAATCTGAACAAGAAAATTGCCCAGATGCCGCAAACCCAGCAGGAGATTCTGCGTCTGACCCGCGATGTGCAGGCAGGGCAGGAAATCTACATGCAGTTACTGAACCGTCAGCAAGAACTGGGGATCAGTAAAGCCAGCACCGTCGGCGATGTGCGCATCATTGACCAGGCAGAAACGGCCGCTTCACCCGTGGCACCGAAGAAGCTGTTGATTATTGCCGCCAGCCTGATTTTGGGGCTGATGTTGTCGGTCGGTCTGGTACTGCTCAAAGCGTTGTTCCACCACGGTATCGAGAACCCGGAACAGCTGGAAGAGCTGGGCATGAATGTCTACGCCAGCGTGCCCTTGTCAGACTGGCAGCGTAAAAAGGACACCGAAGCGCTGGCGCGTCGTGGTCACAAAGAGAAAAGCGACCCACACAATACGCTGCTGGCACTGGGTAACCCAACCGACCTCTCCATTGAAGCGATTCGTAGCCTGCGCACCAGCCTGCACTTCGCCATGATGGAAGCGAAGAACAGCATCCTGATGATCACCGGTGCCAGTCCCGGTATAGGTAAAACCTTTATCTGTGCCAACCTGGCGACCCTGGTGTCAAAAGCCGGTCAGCGCGTACTGTTCATCGATGGTGATATGCGTCGTGGTTATACGCATGAACTGCTGGGCGCGGAGAATAAAGTTGGCCTCTCTAACGTGTTGTCGGGTAAGAGCGAATTCTCGCCAGCCATGATTCAGAAGGGCGTGTATGGCTTCGACTTCCTGCCGCGTGGTCAGGTGCCGCCGAACCCGTCTGAATTGCTGATGCACCGTCGCATGAGCGAGCTGCTGGAGTGGGCTGGCAAGAACTATGACCTGGTGCTGATCGATACCCCACCGATTCTGGCCGTCACCGATGCTTCCATTATCGGTAAGCTGGCTGGTACTTCACTGATGGTGGCGCGTTTCGAAACCAATACCACCAAGGAGCTGGATGTCAGCTACCGTCGCTTCGCACAGAACGGTATCGAAATCAAAGGCGTCATCCTCAATGCCGTGGTACGTAAAGCGTCGAATGCCTATGGATATGGTTACGACTACTACAACTATGAATACGGCAAAGAAACGAAAAGTTAATTAAAACAAAAATTCCGGGGCGGTTTAACCGCCCCGTTTTTATCGTGGCACTGGTGCAGAGCACCCAATTTTTTGATGCCGTTTTGGCATGTCATTTACACACAGCACAGGCTTAGGTAATTCCGTAATGGTACGCATCTGCTTAATGAAGAATGGGACTAACGGTATGTTTTTTAGGAATAAAGCCGATTCCCCCCTTCAGCCTGCGGAGATTACCGTTAAACCAGGAACAGCTGTTTAAGAGGTGCTGGCAATGCAGGACATCCGTTTCTCAATTGTAATTCCCGCTTATAACGCGTCGAAGTCGATTGTGACCACGCTGGATTGCGTCAATGCGCAAAGCTATCGCAATTTTGAAGTCATCATCGTGGATGACAAATCGGCTGATGCGACCGAACTGGCACAGGTGGTACGTAGCGATCGCTATCAGGATCTGGACATCAGGCTGGAATTGTCTGACGTCAAACTGAACGGCGCAGGTGCACGCAATAAGGGCATTGAACTCGCCACCGGTGATTTTATCAGCTTCCTTGATGCGGATGATGAATGGCATCCGGACAAACTGCTGGAAGTCAGTGGCACCATCGCCAACCTTGAGGCACAGGGAAAATCCCGCTATGTCATCTTCAGCCAGGTAAACATCCATCAGGATGACAGTTTCCTGAAAGTGATGCCGATGCAGCCGCCCGGTAAAAACGAGACGGTAGCTGAATATTTGTTTGGTTGTTATGGCTTTATTCAGACCAGCACCATCGTGCTGAAACGTGCCGATGCTGAAAAGATCAAGTTTGATGCCCGTTATATCCGTCACCAGGATTATGACTTTTGCATTCGCGCCGACCGTATGGGTTACGCCTTTGTAATGATTGATAAACCACTGGCGACCTATCATCTGGTGACCAAATTCGGTTCGAAGCATAAAGGGGAGTCAGTGAAATACTCCTTCTTCTGGCTCGACACCATGAAACCCTATCTGACGGCGCGTGATATCCACACTTACAAAGCGTTTAAGTTGCCATTGCGCTACAAAATGGATGGCAACTCATTGCAGGCGAGCCTCAGTTTTGCGCGTTATTTCTTCCTGACCAACAAGGACAACCAGGCCTACTTTATGAGCCGTTTGCTGGATAAAGTAAAAGCCCGTTTTTTCGGCAGCAGGGCCGTTTCTTGATTGCGTATTTATTGGCTCCGATCTCTGGAGCATTTTTTGGTTCCTGTCATCTCCTCTCACGGGTATTCAGATGAAAAATCATGTTGGCACCATCGGCATTGTCATGCCGATGTATAACGCACGTCAGACCATACTGCGTGCAGTGCAGTCGGTAATCAATCAAAGCTATAGCGACTGGCACATCTACCTCATCAACGATAAGTCGACCGACGACTCACTGGCGCTGGTGCGTGAACACTGCCAGGACGCACGCATTACGCTGCTGGATAATGAGATGAACCTCGGGGCAGCTGAAACCCGTAATGTCGGATTGCGTGCCGCGCAGGAAGAGATCATTGCCTTTCTCGACAGTGATGATGAGTGGCACCCGGAAAAACTGGCCGAACAGGCCGCAGCGCTGGCGACAGGTGATGATTTCGTTATTACCCATTACCACTACAAAACCCAAAGTGCTGATCACGATATCAACTACAGCAAGCCCTATCTGCAACAGGAAAACTTCGTAAAGAAGCAGTATCGCGTCTGCTTTTCTTCCGTCTGTTTTCGCCGTCCCCCGCAGGGCATCTTCTTCCAGCGTAAAGGCCATGAAGATTTCCTGTTCCTCTACGAACTGTTTCTCCGCTACAAGCAAGCCAGGGTGATCCAAAAAACGCTGGTCAACTATTACGAGTTGGGTGATTCGTTGTCTCGTAATAAAAACAAAGCGGCGAAATGGCATCTGGAATTATTAAGAATTATCTATAAAAACAATCCGTTAAAAATTTATTACTATTACGGCTGGTATATGGTGAATGGTGTGCTTTTCACCCTGAAACATCGTTGAAATCCGGCACCCTTCACGCCGCAGCTTCGTTGGCTGCGTACGTCCACCCAGGTCACTTACTTCAGTAAGCTCCCAGGGATGGGCGTCCTTGCCGCCTTGCTGCAACGCGAAGGGTTTGGATTTTGATTAACCGGTCTCCTTGAGGTGGAAAGCATTTCATGAAAAAAATTGTTCTGGTGATTAAGGATGCTTATTCGTACGCGGGGACGGAAAACATCTGCAATTTTATGTCCGAGTGTCTCGGCGAGCAGCATGATGTCACCGTTTATTCGCTGGAAGGGAGTGGTAAGCCGTTCTATCCGTTCACCCATGCTAAAGACATCGTCAGCTTTGCCGGGCATAGCAACCCGATTAAAAGCGCAGTGGCACGTATTCAACAGGAAGGATTCGACAGCGTTTTCCTGATCAGCATGGGTCGCCTCAGCGTGATGTTTGCGTTCTGGAATCTGATGTCGCTGAAGAAAAAAACCTTCAAAGCCTATGCCTGTGAACACATCGCCATTAACTCATTCAGTAAACCGATCAAACTGCTGAAATGGCTGTTGTTGCGCTTCTACGACCAGGTGATTGTGCTGACAGACAAAGATCATCAGGTCTTCAGTCGCTGGAACATCCCCAGCCAGCAAATCCCAAATCCGGTGGTGTACAAATCATTCCAGCGTAACGTGCGCAGCCGCCAGGCACTGGCGATTGGGCGTCTCGAACACCAGAAAGGTTTCGATTTGCTGCTGGATATCTGGGCTGACTTCAGCAAAACCCACCCGGAGTGGAAGCTGGTGATTGCCGGTGATGGCGAACTGCGTCAGCCGTTGCAGGATCAGGCCACACAGCTTGGTCTCAACGACAGCGTCAATTTTGTCGGCAGAGTCAGCAATATCAATGATTACTACCGCGACAGTGACATGGCGCTGATGACCTCGCGCTATGAAGGATTGCCATTGGTGCTGCTGGAAGCGAAATCCTGGTCGTTACCGGTGGTGGCTTATGACTGCCCGACCGGACCGCAGGAGATCATCAATCAAGGTGAAGATGGTTTTCTGGTGCCGATGAATGACAAGGCCGCTTTCCTCGCACGCATGGAACAGCTTGCCAGCGATGATGCCCTGTTCTATGCCATGAGCGAGAAAACCAAAGACACAGCGCTGAAGTTTGACGGTAAACAGATCAAACAAAGTTGGCTGGCGCTTGTTTAGCAAGCCGTAACGATTGTCGTGCCTCAGGGATACCTTCACCGCCCATTGACCACGGGATTTGACGCATGAAAAGAAGAGAAGTCTTGCAAACCGCAGCCTCCTCCATTGTTGCCGCACTCTCGGTGAGTGCGTTCTCCAGTTACGCAGCAAAAAATGGCCAGCCGGCACTGAAAACAGTAGATCCCTCCAGCGTGCCGCAGGGGGATGTGCCGATTCTCACCCCGGAAAATGTTTACACCATGCCGCCACAGTTCTGGCAGAACTTCGAGGGTAAATTGTGGATTGGTAAAGCCGGGAGCGATGCCAGTAAAGCGGGAAATCAAATCCCGGTATATCTGCGCGATGCCAGTGGCAAAGTGTCACAAATTAGTCAGCCGATTGCGTTGAATAAGGGCAACTTTGCGCAATTTATTCACGATAATGCGGCATTAATTGCCGATCCTGCCCATTCGATGGCGGTGGAAGACAGCAGCGGTAACACGCTGTTTTCCATCAATGACGTCAGCCGCCCGAACCAAAGCAATTTCAGCCAGCGTCTGGCACAGCCGAACGGTTATCAGCTGATTGGCGAGATCCCTTCGGTGGAGGAGCTGCGCAAAACCCGTCCATTGTTTGCCGGTGCCAAAATCAAGCTGAAAAGCTGGCATGAGGGGCTGGAAGTGGGAGGCGGTGAGTTTGTCGGTGCGTTTGGCGCGGGTAAAGACGATAACGGCGTGATGTTTGCCGGTGAGGGTTTCACCTGGCGTCGCGTAGTGGACGATGTTAACCGCCTGACGTTGTTTGATTTCGGCGCAATTGCCGACGGTAAAACCGATGCCGCACCCGCCATCAAAGCGATGTATCAATGGTCGCAGGATGCGAAACAACCAATATGTGTGCAGTTCCCGGCAGGCACGTTCTTCGTTTCTGGCTGCGATTTTGGTGACCAGCAGCAGCGCTTCTTCCGTATTTCCGGTGCGATGGTCAACTTCGGCTATTTTCCGGCCACCACCCTGGTGTCTGACGGGCGTTCCGACTTTTTGTTCCAGGTGAATGCGCGCTGGACCGAAATCTCGAACCTGATTTTTAACGGCAACACCGATAAGCGGCCGAATAAGCAGGGTTTGTTCCGCAATACCTGTCCTGGCGGCCAGTTCTTTCGTGGGGCCTGTTTGCGCTTTAATCAGGTAGGTGGTGTCTCGATTAGCCTGCTCGATACGCTGGATTGCAAAATCGACCAGTGGTACGCCAACGCTTGTACCGGTGATGTGATTAAAGCTAGCTGGTCAGGACAGAAGGCCGGTAACTGGGATCACAGCACTGCGATCGAGCTTTCCAACTTCAATGCTCAACATTGTAAAGGCGGCATGGTGCTGAATCTGCCGCGTTGTAGCCAATCGATTATTCATAACGGCTGGATCGAGCACACTGAACACCCCGGAGATATCTCCAATGGGCAGTGGATCATTGATGCGCTGAGCCTTGAGGATTGTAAAAATCCGCTGATTGCCCATAACTCGCGCCTCAATATGCGTCAGACCAATTTGCAGGCCGGTAGCTGGATCGATAATTCGCTGCAAGGCGAGCGTTGGCTGAATATCTGGGAGATGGGTTCCACGCGGGTGGAATCCTACGGCGTCGCCATCGACGGCAGCCTGAAATACAACTACATCACGTCACGCTTTCGCCTGACTAACAACACTAACCAGGAGACCTGGTTTGAGCTGGGTAACTTCTATTCACCCACGGTGGGGGACAGCTGGGAAATTGAAGTCTTTGGTCAGTCGCAGTTTAACAATGGTACTGACAATCAACCGCTGATGAACCCCATCGACGGCAAAGGGACCGGTGGCAGGGCGGTTATCCATCTGCAACGCAAGACCAGCAAGGCCGAGGCCAGTTGGTCGGCGGAAGGCAGCTCGCCCGTGGTGGAGGTGCGCTTTGAACCGCGTACCGACACGGACACCAAAGTGTTCGTCAAACTGGCGGGTTGGACACCGACCACCGCCGTGCTGATCAAAAGCACCGGCAAAGATCGCTTCCTCGCCGGTCGCTGTGCGCGGGTGGATGCCACCATGACGCAGGGCAAGCCAACCAGTGCTAGCACGCCCGCTCCACAGCGTTTCAGCCTGCATAACGGCAAAGCCGGGATTGGTGGTAATGAACAAGGCGATCTGCTGATGGCATCACGCCCGCTCAAGCCTGAGCAGGTCGATACGCGCGAGCCAAAAGGTTATGTCTCCGTGGTGATTAATGGGGAGCCGTGCGCACTGCCGTATTTCGCTATTAAGTCGTCATGATCAAACCGGCCGCACCGGGACGCGGCCGGGCTATCAGGAGCAGGTCTTTTCCAGGCGTTTCGCCTCTATTGCAGTCTTTTTTATACAGAGTTCACCTTGCCAGTTCAGGAAATGGCGGCTTGTAGAATTACAAAAATTTATCTGGAGTTTTTATGAAGATTTTATTGGTGGGTAACCATACCTGTGGAAATCGTGGGGATGGCGCGATTTTACGTGGGCTGATCGATTCACTTCAGTCTGCGCGTGGTGATCTGGATATTGACGTTATCAGTCGTTATCCAACCAGCTCCGGGTACTTATTACAGCAGGAAATTCAACAGGATTCCCTGTTTCTGCACAACAGCAAATCAGCGAAAGGGTTGGTGGGCAGTGTAAAGCGTAAAGTGGCTAACCGGCTGATGCCGGATATCATGATGGCGCACCTCGGGAAGGGCGGATTATATAAATCCTTCTCCGTTCCGCCACATCTGGCGGAATTCACCAAAAGCCTTGCCTCTTATGACGCCATTATTCAGGTTGGCGGTTCTTTCTTTGTTGATCTGTATGGAGTGACGCAGTTCGACCATGCGCTGTGTGCGCTGATGGCAAAAAAACCGCTGCACATGATCGGACACTCGGTCGGGCCGTTTGAAAATCCGCGCGTCAATGCGCTGGCCAACTTTGTGTTTGATCGTGTTGATAGCTTGGTGCTGCGCGAAGAGGTGAGCCACGACCGCCTGAAGCAGGATGGTGTGACCACCAGCAAAGTGAAAAAGGGCGTCGACACGGCCTTTCTGGTCAAGGCCCGCGAAGTGGCGAATCCCAGCCATAACCTGCTGCACTGGAAAGAAATTATCAGTGCGCGCAAAACTATCGCCATCACCGTGCGTGAGCTGGCACCGTTCGACAAACGCCTTGGCGTAACGCAGAAAGAGTATGAAGCTGCGTTTGGTCGGGTGATCAACGCGATGATCGCCGAGGGTTATCAGGTGGTGGCCTTCTCGACCTGTACCGGTATCGACAGCTATGCCAAAGATGACCGTATGGTTGCGCTGCAACTGCGCGATCGTGTCGATCATCCCGAGCATTATCATGTGATTATGGACGAGTTTAACGACCTCGAACTCGGTATCTTATTAAGTCATTGCCATCTGACGATCGGCACTCGCCTGCATTCCGCCATTATCTCGATGAATTTCGGTACACCTGCCGTTGCTATCAACTATGAGCACAAGTCGCTGGGGGTAATGAACCAGCTTGGCTTGCCGCAAATGGCGAGCGATGTGAAAAGCCTGATGGATGGCTCGCTCATCGATAAAGTGCAGACGGTACTGGCGGATTACGACAACGTGAAACAGAAAGTTGACGCAGCGGTGGCGCAGGAACGTGAGATTGGTAACCGAATCACTGAAGAAATTCTCAACGTCTTAGGGTGAAGTGATGAAGCTAACCTTTTTCACCATGCGTTTCCCGGTTGCCTCTGAGACGTTTGTCCTCAATCAGGTGACGCATTTTATTGATGCCGGTTATGACGTGGAGGTGATCTCCGTGTTTCCGGGTGACATGATTAATCGTCATGCCGCGTTCGATGATTACAATCTGGCCGCGAAAACCCACTATCTGCTGCCGGAAGAGAAAGTATCGAATCTTGATAAGCTCACGCAGCGCATTGGCTTAATGCTGCCCAAAATTGCTAAACCCTCGCTGATCAAATCCCTCAATGTGCGCCGCTATGGCGCACAGTCCAGCAAGCTGCTGCTACCGGCAATTGTCGCCAATGCCAAACAACCCTTTGTCGCCGACGTGTTCCTGGTGCACTTCGGTTATGCCGGGGCGCTGGCGAATAAACTGCGCGAACTTGGTGTACTGAAGGGCAAGCAGGCCACGGTGTTCCACGGTGCTGATATCTCGCGTCGTCATATCCTCGAAGAGCACAAGCTGGATTACGTCAACCTGTTCCGCCAGAGCGAACTGATGTTACCGATTAGCCATCTGTGGGAAAACAAGCTGATTGAGATGGGCTGCCCGGCGGAGAAGATCCACGTCACGCGCATGGGCATTGAACCAGAAAAGTTTAATTTCCGCCCGCGCGCTGCTTTCCATTCGCCGCTGCGCATCGTGTCTGTGGCGCGTCTGACCGAGAAAAAAGGACTGGATGTGGCGGTGAAAGCCAGTGAAATCCTGCGCGATCAGGGCGGTCAGTTCCAGTTCACCATCATCGGCAACGGAGAGCAGGACGGCATGATGCGTGAACATATTGCCCGTGCCGGTCTGGAAGATTGCGTCAGTATGCCGGGCTTCAAACCTCAGGAGGAGATTCGCCAGGCGTTGAATGAAGCCGACATCTTTTTGCTGCCATCCAAAACCGCAGCCGATGGCGATATGGAGGGGATTCCGGTCGCACTGATGGAGGCGATGGCGGTGGGTTTACCGGTGGTTTCTACCTTCCACAGCGGTATCCCTGAGCTGATCCAGAATAACGTGAGTGGCTGGTTGGTTGCTGAGAACAACCCCGATGAACTGGCGCAAACCTTATTGCGCCTGTCACGCGGTGATGTGGACATTGCACCGGTTGTCGCCGCTGCCCGCCGCAAAGTGGAAACCGAGTTCAATCAGCATATCGCCTATGGTGAGCTGGCAAAAATTCTGGAGCGCATGGTGTGAGTGGATTAAAGTCACAGGCCATTTGGTTATTTGGCAGCACCTGTTTTGCTGCGGTGTTACAGGTGTTACAGCTCAGCGTTCTGGCGCGGAAGCTGGAGGCGCATGAGCTGGGGTTGTTGGCAATTATTAACGCGATTCTGGCGGTTGCTTCGGTGCTACAGGACATGGGGATGAGCAGCTACATCGTGCATCGTCAGAACATCACGCGCCGTGAGCAGAGCACCATCTATTGGGTCAACGTCTCGCTCAGTTTCTGTACCGGTTTAATCATGCTGATGATTGCCTGGCCGGTTTCCTGGTTCTACCATCTGCCGGAACTGACCGGGCTGATTATGCTAACCAGCCTTAACTTCCTCGTGCTGGGGCATCTCTCGCAATATCAGGCCCATTTTGTCAAAACCAAACGCATGGTGACGCTGGCGAAGATTGAGATGGTGACCAAGCTGTTTGCCTTCCTCTGCACCGTGTTGATGCTGTACTTCACCACCCTGACAGTTGCGGCGGCAATCCTCGGCCTGTTTATCAACGCCTTCACGCGTATTCTCTGCATGATTGGCTTCGGGGAGAAATCCTGGCGTCCAACCTGGGAGTTTGACCGGGCAACCTTCATTGCAGCGGTGCGCTACGGTATTTATCAGCTGGGATCGCAAACCATCAACCAACTGCGTACACAGGCGGATGCGTTGATTGTCGGCAAGGTGATGGGGGCCGATATGCTGGGGATCTACTCGCTGGCTAAAGAACTGATTCTGCAACCGCTGAAGTTGGTTTCACCGGTGATCAACCGTCTGGCGTTGCCGCGCTTTGCCGAGAAGCAGCATGATCCTGAACAACTGAAGAAACTGTTCCTGAAAGGCACATTCGTCATCATGCTGTTTAGCAGCGTGATGTATCTGGCGATTGGCATTCTGTCACCAGTGATTGTCCGCGTGCTGTACGGTGCTGCCCATGAACAGGTTTACCATCTGATCCCACTGATGCTGTTGTTCGGCATGTTGCGTCCCATGGGCGGCCTGACCGGCGCGATTTCTCAGGCTAATGGACGTACCAACGTCGAGTTTTACTGGAATATTGTCGCCAGTTTGGTGGTGGTGGCAGTCCTGGCAACTACCCTGATCTGGCCGAACGTAATCTATGTAGCGCTGACGTTATCGATTTCTCAGGTGTTGATTTCAGCCTTTGCCCACCCATTCTTCATCAAACCGGTGATTGGCATCCGCTTTATGCCTTATGCCCGCCAGTGGGTCTCGGTTTCGGTGGTATTTGTGGGTCTGATGTTGTTGGTAAACCATTTCAACCTGTTCGTGATGCCAGAATGGTTTGCAGGTTGGCTGTAATCTGGCGGCGCGATTTTTCGCGCCGCGACCTCACGATCTGTCTGAAAATGACTGGTCTTATTAAATCTGACTTTCTCTGATCCCTTCTGCTGTTTTACAGTGGTTTAGCGTTTTAATTTTCCTGCCAACTGGCGCATCGGTGGGTGCCGAAAAAAGCGATTTTTGATGCTGTGACAGAGAGTTAGTGCCGGTTTTTCAGATAAAGATTATACTTGCTGTTCCGGCCGATCCTGCATAATCGACCCACGTATTCACTTCATGAAATGGAATAAATATGACCAAGCTTAAAGCTGTAATCCCGGTTGCGGGTCTCGGTATGCATATGCTCCCTGCGACGAAAGCCATTCCGAAAGAGATGCTGCCTGTCGTCGACAAACCGATGATCCAATATATCGTTGATGAGTGCGTGGCTGCAGGCATCAAGGAGATTGTGCTGGTCACTCATGCTTCCAAAAATGCAGTGGAAAACCACTTTGACACCACGTATGAGCTTGAAGCCTTGCTTGAAGCGCGTGTGAAACGTCAACTGCTGAGCGAAGTGCAATCAATCTGTCCTCCGGGCGTGACCATCATGAACGTGCGTCAGGCTAACCCGCTGGGATTGGGCCACTCGGTTCTGTGCGCGCGTCCGATGATTGGTGATAACCCGTTTGTCGTCGTGCTGCCGGATGTGCTGCTGGACGACTCCACCGCCGATCACCTGCGCTACAATCTTGCCGCGATGGTGGCACGCTTTGAGGAAACCGGTCGTAGCCAGGTACTGGCAAAACATATGCCGGGTGCCGATCTCTCTGAATACTCGGTGATTACCACGGAACAGCCGTTGGATAACCCGGGCGACGTTAGCACCATCACCAATTTTGTCGAGAAGCCAGACGAGCCGAACACGCTGGATTCTGACCTCGCAGCGGTAGGCCGCTATGTGCTCTCTGCGGATATCTGGGCAGAACTGGAGCGTACCGAACCGGGCGCCTGGGGTCGTATCCAACTGACAGATGCCATCGCTGCACTCGGCAAGAAAAAACCGGTTGATGCGACGCTGCTCACTGGCACCAGCTACGACTGTGGCCGTAAACTTGGCTATATGCAGGCATTCGTTTCTTATGGCCTGCGTAACAACAGCCAGGGCCGTGACTTCCGTGCAGCTATTCAGAAAATCCTGGCGAAATAACTTTTCTCATGATGCGCCGCGCCGTTGCGCGGCTTAAAGGAGTACGCATGGCTATTTTGGTAACGGGTGGGGCAGGGTACATCGGTTCTCACACGGTGCTGGCGCTGTTGCAGCGTGGTGACGATGTTGTGGTGCTTGATAACCTCTGCAACGCTTCGCGTGAAGCGATTAATCGCGTGGAAAAACTGGCGGGTAAAAAGGCGGTATTTGTTGAGGGCGATATCCGCGATCGTGCTTGCCTGCGCGATCTGTTCGCCGCCAATGACATCTCAGCTGTCATCCATTTTGCCGCGCTGAAGGCGGTGGGTGAATCCACCCGTATGCCGCTGGAGTACTACGAGAATAACGTAGCGGGCACCGTGGTGTTGCTGGAAGAGATGCGCAGCGCGGGCGTATGGAACTTTATCTTCAGTTCCTCTGCCACCGTTTATGGCGCTGATGCGCCGGTTCCTTATGTGGAAACGACACCGATTGGTGGCACCACCAGCCCGTACGGTACGTCAAAGCTGATGATTGAGCTGGTGATGCGCGATTTCGCTAAAGCGGATAATCGTTTTAATGCGATTGCTCTGCGTTATTTTAACCCGGTAGGCGCGCATGAATCGGGTGAGATTGGTGAAGATCCCACCGGTATTCCAAACAACTTACTGCCGTACATTGCTCAGGTCGCCATTGGCCGTCTCGACAAGCTGGGCGTGTTTGGTGATGACTACGATACACCGGATGGCACCTGCCTGCGTGATTACATTCACGTTGTGGATCTGGCCGAAGGCCATCTGAAAGCGCTGGACCATCTGCCAAAAGTGACCGGCTATAAAGCTTACAATCTGGGCGGCGGGAAAGGTTTCTCGGTGCTGGAGATGATCAACGCTTTTGAGAAAGCTTCCGGTAAACAAATTCCTTTTGAGTTTAAGCCGCGTCGTGATGGCGACCTGCCTGCATTCTGGGCTGATGCATCACTGGCGAATACCGAGCTGGACTGGCGTGTGACGCGGGGTATCGATGAGATGATGCGCGATACCTGGAACTGGCAGTCAAAAAACCCTAATGGGTTTAAGTAATCCCTTCATGCTGGCGGGCTTTTAGCCCGCCCATCTCCCATTTTCCCCGCAGTGTCTTATTAATCCCTCTTTCATCAAAATCTGATTGAGTTGGTTTTGTGACTCAGTAACCATCTTGCTCCCTGTGCAACGGTCAATATTTACACTAACTACCCGCTGAAAATTGCAATTTATTCGTCATTGATCTGCGTGGGTGGTAGAATTCATAACTGTTTAATGATAATCCTCCTTTATTAATTTCATTGATAAATGAGCGATTATTCAGAAAGATAGCTTTGAATAAGTTAGAAGCGCCGTCTCGACATTTTGACTCTGTCTCAGCTACGTGGGAGCTGTAAACCCAGGGGCGGTAGCATGCCTGTTGCACAGGAATTTTCCATTTCAATTGGTGTAAGTCTTACTGAGTAAGTCGGGATAAACGAGACATTATGAAAATCTTAATTACAGGTGGTGCAGGGTTTATCGGTTCAGCTGTGGTTCGCCACATTATCGACAATACGAATGATGAAGTGATTAACGTTGATAAATTAACCTATGCCGGCAATCTCGAATCTCTTGATGCAATCAGCCAGAGCGAGCGTTATAACTTTAGAAAAGTTGATATTTGTGATGGGGTTGCGTTACAGGCGGTATTTAACGAATTTGCACCGGATGCGGTAATGCATCTGGCGGCCGAGAGTCATGTCGACCGCTCCATTACCGGACCGGCGGAGTTCGTCCAGACCAATGTCGTCGGGACATATGCGTTACTGGAAGCCAGCCGTCAGTACTGGTCCGCATTACCTGCTGATAAGAAGGCCGCCTTCCGCTTCCATCATATTTCGACG
The DNA here is from genome assembly GCF_059730495.1 of Pantoea sp. X-Soil-TKNS-1211. Classification (NCBI taxonomy): domain Bacteria; kingdom Pseudomonadati; phylum Pseudomonadota; class Gammaproteobacteria; order Enterobacterales; family Erwiniaceae; genus Pantoea; species Pantoea sp. X-Soil-TKNS-1211. The sequence continues at coordinate 2,894,521 of NZ_AP035953.1, read as the reverse complement.
GATGAAGTTTATGGCGATCTGCCGCACCCCGATGAAATGGCGGGTGAACTGCCGCTTTTCACCGAAACCACCCCTTATGCACCAAGCAGCCCATACTCATCGACCAAAGCCGCCAGCGATCATTTAGTGCGAGCCTGGGGCCGTACTTATGGTTTGCCGGTAATCGTCACCAACTGCTCAAACAACTATGGTCCTTATCACTTCCCGGAAAAGTTGATCCCCCTGATTATCAGCAATGCGCTGGAAGGCAAACCGTTGCCAATTTATGGCAAGGGTGACCAGATTCGCGACTGGCTGTATGTGGAAGACCACGCCCGCGCGCTCTATACCGTAGTAACCAAAGCGGCGACAGGCACGACCTATAACATCGGTGGGCATAACGAAAAGAAAAATCTCGATGTGGTATTGAAGGTGTGTGAGTTGCTTGATGAGTTGCGTCCAAAAGATACGGCCTATGCTGAACAGATTGTCTATGTTCAGGATCGCCCGGGCCATGATCGTCGTTATGCAATCGATGCCGATAAGATCAAGAAAGAGCTGGGATGGTCACCTGAGGAAACTTTTGAGAGTGGTTTGAGAAAAACGGTTGAGTGGTATCTGAATAATCAAACCTGGGTTGAGCATGTCAAAAGCGGCTCTTATCAGAATTGGTTAAAAGAAAACTATGAGAATCGCAAATAATGAATATTTTGCTATTTGGTAGAAATGGTCAGGTCGGCTGGGAGTTACAACGTTCGCTTGCGCCCTTGGGCAATGTTATCGTGCTTGACCGCCATTCTGTTGATTACTGTGGCGATTTTGAAAATCCAGCAGGTATTGCCGAAAGTATTCTGAAAATTAAGCCTGATGTGATCGTCAACGCGACAGCTTATACCGCCGTAGATAAAGCTGAGAGCGAAGTTGAGAAAGCGCGCCTGGTTAACGCGACCAGTGTGAAAGCGCTGGCTGAAGCGGCCGATAAAATTAATGCGCTGGTGGTTCACTACTCAACAGACTACGTCTTCGATGGCAGTGGTAATTCGCCCTGGAAGGAAACGGATCCCACCGCGCCATTGAACACCTACGGATTGACCAAGCGTGAAGGTGAAGAGGCGATTATTGCGACAGCAAAAAAATATCTTATCTTCCGTACCAGTTGGGTGTATGCCGCAAAGGGTAATAACTTTGCGAAAACCATGATTAGACTCGCCCAGGATCGCGAGGCGTTATCGGTTATTGATGATCAGTATGGTGCACCAACCGGTGCTGAGCTAATTGCAGATTGCACGGCTCATGCCATTCAACTCACATTAGCTGCTCCCGAAAAATCAGGTGTCTATAACCTTATTGCTTCGGGAATTACCACCTGGCACGCCTATGCGGAAACCGTGATTGACTACGTAAAGCAAAAAGGGTTGCCGTTAAAAGTTGAGGTCGTGAACAAAGTTGCAACGTCGGCTTTCCCGACCCCCGCAAAACGACCATCAAATTCAAGACTCAACACTGAAAAGTTCACTTCAGCATTTAAGCTTAACCTGCCGGATTGGAAACTTGGTGTGATACGTATGCTTGACGAGCTATACAACTGAGACGAATGAAATCAGATTAACAAAATGAAGGGTAAACGTAGTGAAAAGTAAAAAAGGAATAATTCTTGCTGGTGGATCAGGAACACGCCTTTATCCTGTGACAATGGCCGTAAGTAAACAGTTATTGCCTATATATGATAAACCGATGATCTATTACCCGCTCAGCACCCTGATGTTAGCGGGAATTCGGGATATTTTAATTATCAGTACTCCGCAAGATACTCCTCGTTTTGAAAGTCTGCTTGGCGATGGTTCCCAGTGGGGCTTAAATCTGCAATACAAAGTACAGGAAAGCCCTGATGGTCTTGCTCAAGCTTTCATCCTGGGTGAAGACTTTGTGGGTGAAGATAATTGTGCGTTGATTCTTGGCGACAATATTTTTTACGGACATGATCTTTATAAGCAGCTCGAAGAAGCATCTAATAAAGAGAAAGGCGCAACGGTGTTTGCTTATCACGTTCATGATCCTGAGCGTTATGGCGTTGTTGAGTTTGATAAAACCGGCAAGGCAATCTCACTGGTTGAAAAACCCAAAGAGCCAAAAAGTAATTATGCGGTAACCGGTCTGTATTTCTATGATAACAGTGTTGTCGAGATGGCTAAAAATCTCAAACCGTCACCGCGTGGCGAGCTGGAAATTACCGATATCAACAATCTTTATCTTGAAAAAGGTGAGCTACAGGTTTCCATCATGGGACGTGGACATGCCTGGTTAGATACGGGGACGCATGAAAGCTTGATTGAGGCAAATAACTTTATTCAAACCATCGAGACACGTCAAGGATTGAAGGTTGCATGTCCGGAGGAGATTGCCTATCGCATGGGGTTTATTGAAAGAGATAAGCTAAAAGCATTGGCCGAACCTATGATGAAAAATAAATATGGCCAATATCTGATGGCGCTATATGAAGGTAAGTTAGTATGAAAATTATCGACACGAAAATTGCGGATGTAAAAATTATTGAGCCGAAAGTATTTGGCGATGAGCGTGGATTTTTTCTGGAAACCTTTCAGAAAGAACGTTACCTGTCAGCTCTGAATATTGAGGGTGATTTTGTTCAGGATAACCATTCGCGGTCCGCTAAAGGTGTTTTGCGCGGACTACATTTCCAGCGTGAAAATCCGCAGGGAAAACTGGTGAGAGTGGTGCGAGGCGAAGTATTTGATGTAGCAGTTGATATTCGCCCTGAATCACCTACCTTTAAACAGTGGGTTGGAGTGTATCTCTCTGAAGAGAATAAAACACAATTCTGGATTCCACCGGGCCTGGCGCATGGTTTTGTGGTGATCTCTGACTTCGCTGACTTTGAATATAAATGTACGAACTATTATGACCCAGGCAGCGAAGGTTGCTTACTGTGGAACGATCCAGAAGTCGGAATTGAGTGGCCGATTACTGAACCTCTGCTATCTGCAAAGGATATTCAGGGCAAACTATTGTCTGAATTAGTTTGATATGTTAATTAGCCTCAGAAGTTGAGGCTTTTATTTTTGTATTGCTTACGGAAGTGTTTGCGTAAAATCCAGATGGTACCGCACGTATCTTTAACCTAATGGTGCCAGTGTTTATAAGAGACTATTCATGGATCCTCATATTTCGAAACCCTCATCCTTGCGCTCATTGATCGTTCATTCCTGGAGAAATAGAAATCTTATCTACCAGATGACTAAGCGTGAAATTGTTGGACGATATCGCGGGTCAGCAATGGGACTGCTGTGGTCATTTATTAACCCTGTGTTTATGCTGACCGTCTACACGTTTGTCTTCTCCGTGGTATTTAAAGCACGCTGGGGAGCTTCAGCTGTTCAGGAATCGAGAACAGACTTTGCCGTAATTTTATTTGTTGGGTTGATTGTCCATAGTCTATTTGCAGAGACGTTAAACCGGGCACCCACGTTGATTCTTGCTAATGTAAACTATGTTAAGAAAGTTGTTTTCCCATTAGAAATACTGCCGATTATTAACCTTGGCTCCGTACTGTTCCACAGTTTTATTAGCCTTCTGGTTTTATTGATTGCATTCTTTATTTTCAATGGTTTTATTCATTGGACTATGGTCTTTATTCCTTTAGTGTTGCTTCCTTTGGTTCTGCTGATTCTGGGACTTTCATGGTTCCTCGCATCATTAGGTGTGTATTTGCGCGATGTTGGACAAACAATCACAATTATCATGACGGTTATGATGTTTCTGTCGCCGGTGTTCTATCCTATTAGTTCACTGCCGAAAAATCTTCAACCAGTTATCATGTTAAATCCACTGACCTTCATTATTGAACAAGCTCGCGCTGTACTTATTTGGGGTAAACTTCCCTCGTTTTCCGGGCTAGGTATTTATACTTTAATTTCATTGGTGATTATGTGGTTGTGCTATGCATGGTTCCAGAAAACAAGAAAAGGATTTGCTGATGTCCTCTAAAGACAATGCAATTGAAATTCACAATGTCAGCAAGTGCTACCAGGTGTATGAGAATCCCACACGCCGCCTAAAACAGTTCATTATGCCCCGTTTAGATAATCTGGTTGGGCGTGAAGCGCGTGTCTATCATGAGGATTTCTGGGCACTTAATGATGTGTCCTTTGTTTTACCCAAGGGTGAAACGATGGGCATTGTAGGGCGAAATGGTTCGGGTAAATCCACGCTTCTGCAAATTATTGCTGGTACGTTAACGCCAACTGCAGGCCATGTGGTGGTTAATGGGCGCGTTGCAGCGTTGCTGGAACTTGGTGCTGGATTTAATAGTGACTTTTCAGGTCTGGAAAACGTTTATCTGAATGCCTCACTTCTTGGCCTTTCTCGTGAAGAAACGGATGCGAAATTAGACGATATTCTTTCCTTTGCCGATATTGGACGTTTTATTGATTCACCTGTCCGTTCGTATTCAAGTGGTATGCTGGTACGTCTGGCCTTTGCCGTTCAGGCACAAATCGACCCTGAAATTTTAATTGTTGATGAGGCATTGGCTGTGGGCGATGCCAAATTTCAGGCTAAATGTTTCGCCAGACTGAAAAAATTGAAGGAAAATGGGACGTCAATACTTTTTGTTTCCCATGCAACAGAGCAAATCGTCACGCACTGCGATCGTGCAATTTTACTGGATGGCGGGGTATGTCAGGCTAACGGCAAACCGCGCGATATTGTTAACCGTTATCTGGATATTCTTTTTGGTAAGAAAAAGAATAATGACAGCGAGCGTGATGAAGTTGATCGTCAAATTGAGCAGGCATCCGCAGGTGAAAAAGAACGCCTCGAACGTGAATCGGGTGTAGCAACTGAAAAAGATGGCGAAACATCTTCTCATGCAAAACTACACGGTATATATGACCAGCGACCAAACTATAACCCCGCCGAGTATCGATGGGGTGATGGGGCGGCGAAAATTACAGACTTTTATCTTGAGCAAGCTGGTGAAGCATTTCCAGGTAGTTTAGAACCACGCAAGCAGATTGACTGTTATTTTAAAATTGAATTTCAGGATACGGTATTTCGACCCATTTTGGGTTTCGCTGTTAAAACCAAAGAGGGGGTAACCATCTATAACACCAACAGCGAATGGCAGTCTGTTGCGTTAATCGATGAAGGGAAAAAGGGACAGGAAATAATAGTCTCTGTTTCTCTACCAAATCTTCTCTTCGAAGGTGACTACTTCTTATCAGTGGGAATTGCCAGTAGCAATATTCATGGAGAAGTAATACCGCATGATCGCAGATATGATTCCATTCATTTAGCTGTAGGCACGGTTGGTACTTTTACTGGTTTGGCCGATTTGAACGCGAGAATTAAAATTGAACAAGACTAATTTGATTGAAATATTGTCAACTTCAGGCTTCAGGCAACATGAAGATAATCAACTCTGGTATCCGGCTGAGCACAATGAATTTGGCTACAGTGATGGCGATGATGCAGAAAATTATATTGCTGAAGCCATTGCAAGCGTCAGTGATTTGAGCATCAATTCTGAAGAACTTGAGGCAAAGATGGTTGACTGGCCATCGATTTATCATTTGAGTTCATCTCGTTCCAACTTGCTCAAACCCTTTAGTTCATGGTTCAAAAACAAGCGTGTTTTAGAGATTGGCTGCGGTTGCGGCGCGATAACCCGATTTTTGGGGGAATGCGGAGCACAGGTGGTTTCTGTTGAAGGGAGCCTGCGACGTGCATCAATAGCACGTTCACGCAGCCGCGACCTTCCGAATGTAACAGTGATTTGTGCACCTGCTGATACTTTGCCTGACTTGGGCGAATTTGATGCGGTTCTTTTGATTGGTGTACTTGAGTATGCCAGAGTCTTTGTGGCTGAAAATGGTGAATATGCTCTGCTGGAAGATTGCCGTAAGCGCTTAAATAGTGACGGAAAATTATTTGTTGCTATCGAAAACAAATTAGGGATTAAGTATTTTTCTGGCGCATGCGAAGACCATGTTAATTTGCCCATGTTTGGCATTAACAATAGTTATAATGAAAAAGGGGTAGTAACCTTTGGTCGTCAGGAGTTAATCAGGCTGCTGGGTGATTGTGGTTTTTCTCACCAGGAAGAGTATATTCCGTTACCGGATTATAAGTTACCTTGCACTGTCGTAACGCCACTTGGATGGAAAAAGTATTCCAGAGAGTTAAGTCAGTTGGCGCTTGAAAGTGCACACAAAGATAAGCAGGCTGTACCTGAGCATTTGTTTTCTCTTGAACAGGGTATTAAAAATATCTGGGATAACGGGCTGGCTGCAGATATGTCAAGCTCATTTCTTATGGTAGCAAGTGTTCAGATTCAGCCAGAATTGAATCAGGGTGTTGCGGCTTTCCATTACTCTGACAGCCGCCAGGTCGCGCTGCGAAAAACCATTGCTTTTGTTAGTAATGATAATGAATTAACGACAAGCATTATTCAGGATAGTGGTCATTTAACCACCGATATTGTGCCTGTTAAACATTCAGAGGTCTTTATTAAAGGTCAGTCATTATGGGTCGACTTCGTGCATATAATCAATCGTCCACATTGGCGAATTGAAGAGGTTGCCGACTGGGCGAGAGGGTGGATTAATCAGGTTTTGCTTCGTACTGGAAAATCATTAGAGCTTGATCCTGCGATCTCATTGCCCGTAGAATATTTAGATGCACTACCATTTAATATTATTCTGGATAGTTCTGGCAATTATGTATTTTTTGATCAGGAATGGGAGGCTGCTGATAAGGTCACATTAGGTTATTTGGCATTCCGTGGTGTTTTCCATTCATTCCTGCGTATCACATCGGTAGGTAATAGCCGCTATTGTTTGACCAACAATATATCAGAACTGTGTCTCGCAGTGTTAAAAGCGGTAGGTTTTCAGGTAGATGGTGAAGATCTGAGAAAATATTTGAAAGAAGAGGCCTCCTTTCTTTCTCAGGTGCAACATAAAGATGAACAAGAAATTTATACTACGCTGAAGGCATTAAATCTTACAGTACGTGCTGAATATTGGATAAGTGCTGAAGACTTCGCTTCATTACAAGGACATGCTCAAACTACGCATAATAATGATAGTACACAAATTGACGAATTAAAGACATCACTGAACCGCGAAGAAGCAATTTCGGCTGAATTACGTCAACAACTGCAGGCAATTCAGGCTGCTCATCTGCATGATGTCAATTTACTGGCGCAGTACAAGCATGATATGGATAGTCTTCTGACCTCTGCCAGTTGGAAAATATCAGCACCTTTCCGTGTGTTGGGTCGACACGTCCCATTTGCTGTGCGCGGACCTGTCAAACGGATATTTTTCCGCTGTTTTTATCTTGGTCAACGTATTAAAGTTAAGGCCGGACAAATGCTGAGAAGAGCATTACAACATTCAGCAGTAGCTGAACTGAAGCGTAATTTACGGAGCAGCGCCCGTTCCCTCTATTATCGTTTACCTGAGCGTTACAAGGCGAAAGCGCTAACGCTAGCAATGAAAATTCGCCCGAGCTGGTTCGCTCACCATCCATCTTTCATGCAGGCTGCTTATGACCAGCAACTGCAAAATCCGATTGATGCGTCCCGTCCTCCGGTCTTTATAAGTCACCATAACGATGGGACTTATTATTTTTCCGAGCGCCCGGATGAGTATGTTTATATTCCGGCGAGAAAACCTCACCATTATGAGGATTTAATTTCTGAGCTGGAAATTAAGCCAACCTTTAGTATCATTGTCCCAATTTATAATACACCGTTAGATCTTCTAGAGTTAATGGTTAATTCGGTAAAAAATCAATGGTATGAAAACTGGGAACTGGTATTAGCCAATGATTGCAGTCCGATGCCTGAGATTGCCCCAGCGTTAGATGCGTTTAATGATCCTCGTATTAAGGTTATTCATATGCCTGAAAATCAGGGGATTGCGGGCGCGACAAATGTGGCAATTGAGGCCGCTACGGGTGATTATATTGTCTTCCTGGATCATGATGATGAACTGACCGATGATTGCCTGTACGAGTTCGTGCAATGCATCAATGAGGAAGATCCCGACTTTATCTACAGCGATGAAGATAAATTCACGCCAGAAGGTGATTTCTCACAACCTCATTTCAAACCAGATTGGTCACCTGATACCATGATGGGCACGATGTATACCTGCCATGCAGCTTGCGTTCGCCGCAGTAAAGCGCTCGAGTTAGGTGGATTGCGTTCGGAATACAATGGTTGTCAGGATTGGGATTTCATATTACGTCTCAGTGAAATTACCGATAAAATTAGCCATATTCCCAAAATCCTTTATCACTGGCGTATTATTCCTGCTTCTGTAGCATCAGATATTACGGCAAAACCTTACGTTCTTGCTGCATCGAAGGCAGTACGTGAAGCCGCACTTGAGCGTCGTGGTGTCAAAGGTGAAGTTGAAGAGCTTAACGGGTATTTAGGTTATTTTCGCGTTAATTATCATATTAAAGATAATACTCTAGTATCGATCATTATTCCTAGTCGGGATAACCATGAAGTACTTGCACGCTGTATCGATTCTATTTTCGAGAAGACTCGCTGGCATAATTTTGAGATTGTGGTTGTTGATAACGGTTCTCAGCAGCCAGCTGCGCTTGATTATTTAGCAACACTGAATAAGCGTGAAGGTGTAAAAGTCATTCGTCATGATGTACCATTCAATTTTTCTGAACTCAATAATATTGGTGTGGCGAACTCATCAGGCGAACTGTTGCTATTTCTGAATGATGACACTGAAGTGATGCAGGCCGATTGGCTGGAGCGCCTCGGCGGCTACGCCCAGCAAAAACATATTGGTGCGGTAGGTGCTAAGTTACTCTATGCTGACGGACATAGTATGCAGCATGCTGGCATTATCAACCTGCACTCGGGTCCGATGCATGCTTACTTGCGTCAGCATAAAGATCATCCAGGCTATTTCCTGCGAAACCAAATTGAGTATAACTGGCTTGCTGTTACCGGTGCCTGTTTAATGGTTGAGAGAGCTAAATATGAAAAAATCGGTGGTTTCGATGAGACTTTCCCGGTTGCATACAACGATGTTGATCTTTGCATGCTTCTGGTTGAAGAAGGATATTACAATGTAATGTGCCAGGCTGTAACGCTGATTCATCATGAGTCGTTATCGCGTGGCCTGGATCATATGAATGCTGAAAAATACAATCGACTGATGAATGAATTAAGTCGACTCAATAATAAACACCCGCAGTATTATCAGTATGATCCATTTTTTAATATCAATTTTTCATCTAATGGTTATAATTTTGAGATCATGAAATGAATGATGAAGACATATTAAAGACGATAAACTTTAAGGATGATGAAATGGAATTGGCATCATTACGCCACCAGGCTAAGCAGGCCAGAGTTATTTCTTTTGATTTTTTTGATACCCTGTTTGTTCGGCCTCTTAATGATCCAGAGGATGCTTTTGACCTTGTTGGTTGTAAATTTGGCCTTGATAACTTCCGCCAGTTACGCAGGAAGGCCCAGGCTTTTGCTTTCAAACAAATGGTTAAAGAGGGAAGGAAGGAAATTACATTAGAGAATATCTATAATCAATTTCCTGACGTAAGAAGCGATCTTGGTGCTTTAGCTCGTGCAGAATACGATATTGAACTTGCACTTGTAGAACCGAACCCTTTCTTTCTGACATTTTTTAACGACATGCTGGCAGCTGGAAAGACGGTTGTCATTACTTCAGACATGTATCTTGGCGAAGATTTTTTCCGTGCGGCATTAGAGAAATATAATATTCCACAAGTTCCTCTTTATATTTCTGCAACACGAAATGCAACCAAACGTGATACGGGGGAGATTTTCGACTTCATTATTCAGGAGTGCGAAGTCGCGCCAGAGGACATTTTGCATATCGGCGACAATGAACTTGCCGATGTGGTTCGTCCGCGCGAGAAGGGCTTAAAGGTCTGGCATTACCAACCTGAACATCTTCGTACTAAACATCTGCGTTCTAAGCTCAAAGGCCAGTCGCTTGGCACCTCTTTGATCGAGGGACTCTATCGGACAAGTGCGCCTGAAGAAGTGCCCAATCATACTTTTCAGCAGTTAGGATATGTCTATCAGGGGTCTGCAACGCTAGGTTTTCTTGAGTGGATTAGAAAACAATGTATTAAAGACGAAGTTGATAACCTTCTGTTCGTCTCCCGCGATGGGTTTTCACTCGAACGTCTGGCCCGGAACTATTTTAGCGATCGGCTCCCTGATTTTTCTTATTTCATGGGGTCTCGCATTGCGTTCAATCTGGCACTGATGACAGAAGATAATTTTGGCCAACATATCAATTTTCTGATGTCAGGCTCCGATGGCTTGTCACCTGGTGAGTTATTGGAACGTATTGGGATTGAGCCGCCCACCGATAATGTGATGTATTCCCTCGGTGTGCCGCCACAAATGATCATAAAACCAGAGAATTATGCCTTAGTCCAAAAATTCCTTCATGGTTATAAGGCTGAGATTTTAAAAGTTTGTCAGCGTAATCGCCGTGGGCTCTTTATTTATCTCAATAATCTTGGCATTAAACCAGGCGATACAGTTGCCCTTGTAGACGTGGGTTGGAGTGGCACGACTCAGGAAGCATTTGAGCAAACAGTGAAGTCCTTCCTCAATATTAATGTGGTGGGTTATTATTTTTGCCTTGCCAATACCATTGAACGTAGACGCCGTGATTCACATATGAATATGAAGGCATTGATTAATGCCGAATCATTCCCACAGGCCGTTATTGATAAAGTCTATGAAAACCGCGTTGCAGTGGAACTCTTCTTCTCTGCACCACATAATACAGTTATTGGTTATAAACCGGTTGGGAAGTGTGTAATTCCTGTTACCGATGTGGGGCGTTCCAAGGCAAAAGATCATAACCTTATTAATGATAAGCTCAATATTGGTGTCGATGCCTTTTGCAACGGTTACCATAATCTGATTGGCAAACTTCAGGTCAGCCTGACTCCATTGCAGTTATCTTCTCCTCTCGTCGAGCTGGTAACTAAAGATAGCTGGCGCCAGAATCCACTTTTTCAGCAGGTTGAGAATTTTGATTCCTGGGGGAGTTCTCGCAATCAAACCGTGAAATTTGCAGATTATTTCAAGAAGCCATAAATATTAATGATGAATAACTCTTCATCTTCTGTTGCTATTCTGCTGGGCACCTATAATGGTGCCCATTTCATCAATCAGCAACTGAATTCCTATAAGCGACAGACGTACAGCAACTGGTCTTTATGGGCTTCAGACGATGGATCCACAGATCAGGGCTTAGGTGCTATTAAAGATTTTTCCCTGTCTGTGCCGCAGCCTATTAACCTGCTGGAAGGTCCCCGGCAAGGCGTTTGTCGCAATTTTGTTTCATTAATTAATAATAAAAATATTAATGCGTCCTATTATGCTTTTTCTGATCAGGACGATATCTGGATAAATGATAAGTTAGAACGGGCCGTGAACTGGCTTGATGCAGTTGATCCAGAGATTCCAGCGTTCTATTGCAGTCGGACAGAACTTATCAACACTGACGGGGAAAAAATTGGCTTTTCTCCTGATTATGCTAAACCCCCTTCATTCTCTAATGCTTTACTGCAGAATATCGCCAGCGGTAATACCATGGTGTTTAATAATAAGGCACGCGAATTGTTGAGGCAGGCAGCTGGTGGCGAGATGGTGATTCATGACTGGGCATTGTACCTCGTCGTGACAGCCTGCGGTGGCCGCGTTTTCTTTGATCGTGAACCAACCGTTTTGTACCGTCAGCACGATAACAACGTCATTGGTAATGGCATGGGCCTTATGACGCGTATGGCTAATTTTCGGAAAGCACACCATGGTCGAAAGGCCGCCTGGAATGATACTAATATTGCCATGATGAGGTTAATAGGTGGGCAGATGACTGCTGACAACCAACGCAGACTGAATGATTTTTTCGCTATCCGCGATAGCTCAGTAATGCAGCGTTTATGTTTGCTCAGGAAGTCTGGTGTCTATCACCAACAGTTGGCTGGTACGCTAACCACTGTGTCTTACACACTATTGAACCGTATGTAACCAACTGGTGTTTGAGTGAAAATTATTGCCTCCTTAGTTTTATATCGCCATAGCCAGGCCGATATCGAAAAAACGCTGAAATCGTTATCTTCCGAGCAAAGTATCGATAAGATTTGCATAGTCGATAATGGTGGTCATTGCAGCTGGCTGGAAGGTTTAACCCACCCTAAAATTGAAGTGATCAAGCTGGCGGTCAATCGTGGGTTTGGTAGCGGTCACAATGCGGTATTCCAAAAGTTCAACCAGGACTGCGACTACATTCTGGTATGTAATCCAGACATCTCGTTTACTACCGGGCAGGTTGATAAGCTCTATAGTTTCAGCATGCAGCGACAAACAGGGCTATCCATACCTAAAGTTGTCTATCCCGATGGCAGTTTGCAACACGGTTGTAAGCTGTTGCCTACACCATGGCAGCTTTTTGTTCGTCGCTTTGGTTCGTCACTTGCTGACAAAATGAATCAGGATTACGAACTGCGCCAGGCTGATTACAGCTGCTCTTTTTTTGCACCCTCATTGTCAGGTTGCTTTATGCTGATCAGTCGGCACGCCCTGCAAAAGACCGGTGGCTTCGATGAACGTTTTTTCCTCTATCTGGAAGATGTTGATCTCAGCCGTCGGGTCTGTACATCGGCATTGCCGGTTGAATATTACCCTGGTTCAACCGTGGTGCATGAATCGCAGCGACGCTCATATCGTGATATCAAGTTCCTGATGTACCATGTTTTTTCTGCTGTTCGCTACTTTAATAAGTGGGGATGGTTCCTGGATACTGACCGCGATGCGTTGAACACGCGTTGTTTATCAGAGCTTCCTCAGGCACGAAATGTTTGACAAGTCATCCTGATAATAAGAGGTTGTATGGACGATAAAATCTCATGATGGTCAAGATTGTACAAATTAAAACCTCATTTTTATCAGTGATTTGAAATTATCGATTCGTGTTTTTTGGGAGAGCACTTAGCATCATTGGTGATGTATGATGGTGCAGTCATTGATAATGTAATCGATACTTCCCTTAGATAAGGCCAAAGCTGTTAGAGCTTTTATATCCAGACAGGAGTAATAAATGTCCAAGCAACAAATCGGTGTTGTTGGTATGGCGGTAATGGGCCGTAACCTTGCGCTTAACATTGAGAGCCGCGGCTACACTGTATCTATCTTCAACCGTTCTCGCGAAAAGACTGACGAAGTCATTGCTGAGAATCAGGGCAAGAAACTCGCGCCTTACTACACCATTGAAGAGTTTGTTGACTCACTGGAAAAACCCCGTCGTATCCTGCTGATGGTACAGGCTGGTGAAGCGACTGATAAAACCATTGCTTCGCTGACCCCGCATCTGGATAAGGGCGATATCCTGATCGATGGTGGTAACACTTTCTACAAAGATACCATCCGTCGTAACAAAGAACTGTCTGATCAGGGCTTTAACTTTATCGGCACCGGTGTTTCAGGTGGTGAAGAGGGGGCACTGAAAGGCCCATCTATCATGCCTGGCGGCCAGAAAGAAGCGTATGAACTGGTTGCGCCGATTTTGGATAAAATTGCAGCACGTGCCGAAGATGGTGAAGCCTGTGTGACTTACATTGGTCCGGACGGTGCTGGTCACTACGTTAAAATGGTGCACAACGGCATTGAATACGGTGATATGCAGCTGATTGCAGAAGCCTATGCACTGTTGAAAGGCGCGCTGGGTCTGACCAACGAAGAATTGGCGAAAACCTTCACCGACTGGAACAACGGTGAGCTGAGCAGTTACCTGATCGACATCACCAAAGATATCTTCACCAAAAAAGATGAAGACGGTAAATACCTGGTTGATGTGATTCTGGATGAAGCGGCCAACAAAGGTACAGGTAAATGGACCAGCCAAAGCTCGCTGGACCTGGGTGAGCCGCTGTCGCTGATCACCGAGTCAGTCTTTGCTCGTTACCTCTCTTCTCTGAAAACACAGCGTGTCGCCGCTTCTAAAGTGCTTAGCGGTCCGCAGGCAAAAGCCTTCAGCGGTGATAAAGCCGAGTTTGTTGAGAAAGTGCGTCGCGCATTGTATCTGGGTAAAATCGTTTCTTACGCCCAGGGCTTTTCTCAGCTGCGTGCTGCTTCTGAGCAGTACAACTGGGATCTGCAGTACGGTGAGATTGCGAAGATCTTCCGTGCGGGTTGTATCATTCGTGCTCAGTTCCTGCAGAAGATCACCGATGCTTACGCTGAAAACGCGAACATTGCTAACCTGTTGCTGGCACCGTACTTCAAAAACATCGCTGATGAATATCAACAAGCGCTGCGTGATGTCGTGGCTTACGCTGTACAGAACGGTATCCCTACACCGACCTTCTCAGCAGCTATCGCTTACTACGACAGCTATCGTTCAGAAGTGCTGCCTGCGAACCTGATCCAGGCTCAGCGTGACTACTTCGGTGCGCACACTTATAAGCGTATCGATAAAGACGGTGTGTTCCACACCGAGTGGCTGGACTAATAGTCATAAGGCTTCCTGCGGGAAGCCTTAATTCTTTACCCTACCAGTAAATCACCTTCACGCCCGGCATTTTCACCTGCCAGCCTCACCACCAACATCCCTGCCGTCGCAAATTTCAGCAGATTACGTGCATATAAAATGCCGCCGAATTCGGCCAGCAGTGGTGTCACCTGATCCGTGATGGGATCAATAATCTCCGCGACTACCTCACCCGCTGCAATCTTCTCCCCAATCTTCCGACGATTGAGAATCAGCCCCGAATGCGGTGCAAAAATATACTCACAACCCGCCAACTCTGTTGCCGGATTGATCAGGGCAGGGGACTCGCCAATCTCACCCGCAATATAACCACCTTCAATCAGCGCATGAATAATCGCGTCTGCATCTTTCTCCGCCTGTTCTGGCGATACATCAGCCACACCGCGCAATTCGAGTGTCACGGGCAATAATCCACGTGGCATGGGAAATTCATCACCGTAACGTGCTGCCAGCGTTAGCCACGGCTCGCAGCAGGCTTCATCAAAGGGTTCGCCGCCGGAAATTTGTGCCAGCAGTTGCACTTCACTTCCCAGCCAGCGTGCCAGCGGTTCAATATCCGGCCATGCGTGAGGCGTGGTGTAAAGATGGGGGACGGCATCCCAGTCGCAATGCAGGTCAATCATCAAATCGGCCTGGCTTGCCATACGCATCAAGGTGAAACGTTGTGCATCCAGTTCATTTTTGGCAATTCTATCGCGGTAGTGGCGGTCGATGGCATCCCGAATCAGCCGTTTGTTTTCATACTCACTTTGCGTCAGTGAACCGGCTAATTCTGAGACTAACGTCTCCCCCAGAGCTGGGAAGCGACGGTTAAAGTCCTGTCCGGAAAGCGTATGAAATCGGCCCAGGTGGGTGCCATGCCAGTGCTGTCCCAATGCCAGCGGATTAGCCACCGGCACCAGCGTAAAGGAAGCCTTGAGCTGTCCGGCGGATTCCAACTCCAGCAACTTCTGTTTCAAATACCAGGCCACCGCCATGCCCGGCAGTTCATCACCATGTAAAGCAGCCTGAATATAGACACGTTTGTGTGTGTCGCCACCGCTGAAGTGAAAACTATAGATTTCACGCTGTGTACCCAGCGAAGCGCTCAAGAGAGGGTGATGTTGTTGTTGCATGGCGTTAATGATGTCCTGTTATCGGCCTCGCATGATCTCTATGCAGGCAATCGTGTTTCGAATGGCAATTATTATAGTGCGACTGAAAAGAAGGGCGGCTAATGCCGCCCCAGATTTACTGCTGAATGGAGATGTCTGTCGCGAAGTATTTTTTCTGGATCTTATCGAAGGTGCCGTTCTTTTTGATTTCAGCAAAGGCGTCATCCAGTGCAGTTTTCAGCTCAGCGTCACCCTTACGCAGGCCAATTGCCGTTCCCGGACCGATAATAGGGTCCTGTACAGTCGGTCCAGCCAGTTCAAAATCTTTACCTTGCGGTTGCTTCAGGAAGCCGATAGCGGCTTGTGCTGCATCGGTAAACACGGCATCAAGACGACCAGAAACCAGATCGCTTTCAACTTGTGCCTGGTCGCCATAAGGGACGACGTTGACACCATTAGGTTGCCATTTTGCACGCGCATAGCGTTCCTGCACTGTGCCTTGCTCGACACCGACAGTCTTGCCTTTCAGCGATTCAGCGGTTGGCAACAAGCCAGAACCTTTACGCGCGATGAGCTGAGTCTTGGTGTCGTAAAGCGGCACGGTGAAATCGATCTGCTTCAGACGTTCTTCAGTCACACCCATATCAGAAAGGATGGCATCAAATTTTCGTGCTTTCAGGGCCGGGATCATGCCGTCAAACTGACTTTCTACCCACACACACTTGGTTTTCATCTGTTCGCAAAGCGCATTGCCCAGATCGATATCAAAACCGACCAGCTTACCCTGCGGGGTTTTGGATTCAAAAGGAGGGTAGGTGGGATCGACGGCGAAACGAACCTGGTCAATTTTTGCCTGTGCGCCGAACGCGCAGCTTGCCAGCACAGCCATTGCCAGCGTCTGACGCAAACGGGCGGTAAAACGTGAACTTGCCATAAAACGGTCTTCTTTTTTCGTGATGTGGAATCACGCAGAGTACCGTCCAGAGAAAGTTATATCAATTACTGGATTATTTTCATCACGTTACCATTATGTATCGCTTTATAGTCCTCGGTATTCAATACCACTGATTTCTCCAACACCCCGGCATTAAACGCAATTTCGTCGTAGCGTTCAAACAGCAAGGGATCAACCACCAGCATTAAGTCGGTATGAAAGCTGAACGGCGGAATAGCGCCAAACACACAACCGGTGAGCACATCGACTTCTGCCGGGCTGGCGAGTGAGGCGCGGCGCCCCCCTGCGGCCTCCGCAACCTTACTCAGGTCTGCTTGTTGGTCAGCAGGGAGAACGGCCAGCACATGCTGCTTGATGCCATTCCCTTTAACATGACACACCAGCGCTTTCGCGCCCTGACCAACTTCAGTGCCGCGGATGGCGGCCACTGCTTCACACTTCCCGGTCGCTTCATGCACCATCAACTGGTAGCGGGCACCATGTTGATCGAGCAGGGCGAGCAGTTTTTCATGGGTGGTCATGGCTATCTCCGTGACGAGCGAGTTGAGTTAACAGCGTTTGCATCATATGGTGTTGGCGCGGTAACACGCCAACCTTTAGCCCTAATGGTTTAAATACGCGATTTAACGTCGTCAGAGTGATGCCCTCTTTATTCTGTTCAACGTCAGAGAGAGTGCGCCGACTGATGCCCGCCAAGGCTGCATAGCGTTCCTGAGAGAAACCAAGAACCTTTTTACGCAATTGCATCAGTAATTCTCCCTGCGTCATTTGCTCTTCGATAAATTTCTGCACCAGGTTGAGTAACATGGCTTCACGTTCGAATGGCGAAATGTTTGCTTTCATAGCTGCCACCCTGCAATACGTTGATCAAGAAAGTTAAAACCCATTCCCGGCATTTCCAGTATCGATTCGGGCACACCGCGTGCGGCCAACCGTGTTTTTAGTCCTCGCAACTTATCTGCCAGCGTTTTCATTGCTTGCAGTAATTCTTCCTGAGGGATAAATTCGTCAAGCTGCATGGCAATCAAGTGCCATTGAAAATTCCCTCCCTCTTCATAAGGTGATCCCCATTGGGTAGTACGGACTACACCTTCCGGATCAGCCTTCATCGGTGCAAAATCATATACTGGCGCCAGCCACATACCCTCAGGCTTTTTGATTATCGCGCTGTTACGGCCATGATTATCCGAATTGCCAAAAACAATATTGAGCATGTCACGTTGCACCCATTCGATAACCAGTCGCTTACGTTCGGCACCAGTGAGTTTCAGCTTATCAAACAATGCGCGAATCACGTTAAAGTGGTTGAGATAACTGCCAGGCGGTTTTTGCATAATTGAATAGACAGACTCAAGGCCAAATAGCACCTTGGTCCCTGCAACAAAGTCCACATCAAAGCGTGGAAGCCACAAAGAGGGATAGCGTTCACCTTCGCATAGCAGCATTTTATCGGTGCTGATGGTGTCTATACCAAGGGAATGTATCTCATGGTAGAAATGATATTCAGCCCGCAGAATATCGCAATCTATCGCACTGCGAGAACCACGCGGATATTTCACCAGATAATGCGTATCCTGCGTGTGTAAATCATCTTGCCAGGTATCAATCCACACTTCGCTATTTTCTGTACGCCGCAATAGCAGTTTCGGTGCTTCACCACCAGCCCCGGTTGCACCACCGCTGGCCGCTCCCATTTGTTGAGCGTATTCGAGAAAATCAGTATCTCGCTCAATTGCCCATTCAGCAGGGAAGCGACGAGTTTTGAGCTGGCTTCCCTCTGGGAGTGGAGATAACGATTCTTTCACTCTCAGATTGCCGACAGGCGCAATCGTGCCTGCTTTTAGTAAGTCATAGTCCTGCTCTGCGGGAGACGTTGATTGCAGACCCAGTTGTGCAACCCAGTAACGTCGGCTGGCACCTGCTGGCATGATATCGTCAAGAAAACTAAACCAGGGCTGGGAAAAGTGGCTGCCAATCAGCATCACTGCGGCATTCAGACTGCAACTGGCGAGATCATCTCGGTCGAGATACTGCGTAGCGTAGTTAAAATCATAAGCGAGCAATGCTGCGCTCTCACGACCTTTACGCGGCGTTTTCACATCCAGTATGGCAGCATCCTGCCAGCGACCATCGATGTGTATTTGAATAGTTAACATGCCGAGTCTCAATTGAGCAGTATAGTGCTCAATTTTAGTCAGCTTTATTATTTTTGAGAAGTATGCTGCTCAATTTTATTCATCATTGATGATTTTGAGCAGCATACTGCACAGTCGCTTACTTATGACGTGCGCGCAGGTTGTTGATAATAGTGCTCAGATCAAGATCCTGATCCTGCAACAGTACCAACAGGTGATAGATCAAATCCGAGGCTTCGTTGGTCAGCTCATGGCGGTCATTGACGGTCGCAGCCAGTGCAGTCTCTACGCCTTCTTCACCGACTTTCTGCGCGATACGCTTGGTGCCACTGGCATACAGATTCGCGGTATAGGAACTGGCCGGGTCTGCATTCTTGCGTTCAGCCAGCAGTTGCTCCAGTTGATACAGGAAAGTCCAGTCCGGTGCTGCCGGAGAGAAACAGCTGGAAGTACCGAGATGGCAGGTGGGGCCAATCGGGTTCGCCAACACCAGCAGCGTATCGTTGTCGCAATCTGGCGTAATGCTCACGACTTGCAGGAAATGACCAGAGGTTTCGCCTTTGGTCCACAGACGATTTTTGGTGCGTGAGAAAAAGGTGACGTTGCCCTCCGCAAGGGTTTTCTGCAACGCTTCCTCGTTCATATAACCGTGCATCAGCACTTCGCCAGAGACGTTGTGCTGGACGATAACGGGCATCATGCCCGCGGTTTTGACCCAATCCAGACGGGTCAGTTGTTCTGCAGTTAACACGCGCGAATCTCCACACCGTTGTCAATCAGGAAGCTTTTCAGCTCGCCGATATTAATAATCTGTTTGTGAAACACCGACGCCGCCAGCGCGCCATCGACATTAGCTTGTTCAAAGGCTTCGAGGAAGTGTGCCATGGTGCCGGCACCGCCGGAAGCAATCAACGGCACCTTACAGACATCACGAACTTTCTTCAGCTGCACCAAGTCATAGCCGTTACGTACGCCGTCCTGGTTCATCATATTAAGCACGATCTCGCCTGCACCCAGCTTCTGCACTTCCTGCACCCAGTCCAGCGTTTCCCATTGGGTGACGCGGGTGCGGGATTCATCGCCGGTGTACTGATTCACGTGATATTTACCGGTCGCTTCATCAAACCAGGTATCGATTCCCACCACAATACATTGCACACCGAAGCGGTCAGCCAGACGGGTAATCAGCGAGGGATCGGCCAGTGCAGGTGAGTTGATGGAGATTTTATCGGCACCGAATTCCAGAATGCGTGCGGCATCCGCTTCACTCTTGATACCACCCGCCACACAGAAGGGAATATCAATCACTTCTGCCACGCGCGATACCCAACTTTTATCCACCACACGGCCATCAGACGAGGCGGTGATATCGTAGAACACCAGTTCATCGGCCCCTTCCTGCGCATAACGTTGCGCCAGTGGCACGATGTCGCCGATGATTTCGTGATTGCGGAACTGCACCCCTTTCACCACCTGCCCGTCACGCACATCGAGACAGGGAATTATCCGTTTTGCCAGCATGCAATGGCCTCCGAAACCGTAAATTTATCTTCCAGCAGTGCGCGACCGACAATCACACCCTGGGCACCGCTACCGCGCAGGGCGGCGATATCGTCCAGCGAACCAATGCCGCCGGATGACTGAAACGCGATATCCGGGAACGCATCAGACACTTCCTGATACAGGGCGACATTGGAACCGCTCAGCGTGCCATCACGCGAGATATCGGTGCACAGCACATGCTTCAGACCAACCGGCTGATACCAGCCAATCACCTCTTCCAGCGTCACGCCTGCCGCTTCCTGCCAGCCGCTGATCGCCACTTCTTTGCGATTGTCGGCATCAATACGCACATCCAGCGCCAGCACGATGGCATCCGCGCCAAACTCGCGGAACCAGCTTTTTACCTCTTCCGGTTGCTTCACAGCAGTGGAACCCACCACCACGCGGCTGGCACCTGCCGCCAGCAGCGCCGCGACATCTTCACGATTACGGATACCGCCACCCACTTGCACCGGTACGCTGACGCCGCGCAGCAAGGTTTGCAGCAAGGGGATCTGACGTTTAGCCGGATCTTTTGCGCCGGTCAAATCCACCAGATGCAGTACCTGTGCTCCCTGGCGTTCATAATCCTGTAAACGTGGCAGCGGATCGCTGCCATAGTCACGCTGCTGGCCATAATCGCCCTGATGCAGACGCACCACTTTGCCATCGATTAAATCTAAAGCGGGAATAATCATTACATCTCCAGGAAATTTTTCAGCAGTTGCGCACCCGCTTTACCGGAACGCTCCGGGTGGAACTGCACGCCGAAGAAGTTATCTTTTTGCAATGCGGCAGTGAACGGCAAGCCGTACTCGCACTGAGCGATGGTATTGGCGTTGACCGGCATAGCGTAGCTGTGCACGAAGTAGAAATAGCTGCCGTCGTCGATACCGCGAAACAGGTGGTTTCCGGCCTGCGAGGTGATCTGATTCCAGCCCATATGCGGCAGAGGTAAACCTTTGGTATCCATCAGGGTTACCGGTTCATCGAGTATACCGAGAGTGGTGATGCCGCCATTTTCATCGCTGCCGCGTCCCAGCAACTGCATACCGAGGCAAATGCCCAGCACCGGCTGCGTACAGGCTTTTACCAGCTCGATCAGATCGCGTTCCTGTAGCTGGTTCATGGCCGCCTGAGCGGTGCCGACACCAGGCAGAAACAGTTTATCTGCGCGCAGTACCACATCAGGGTCACGACTGACTTCCGGGGTATAACCGAGGCGCTCAACCGCCCACTTTACCGACGACAGGTTGGCGCAGCCGGTGTCGAGAATCACCACGTTCATCACAGCACTCCTTTCGAGCTCGGCAGGGTGTTACCGTCCACGCGAATCGCCTGGCGCAGGGTGCGGCCAAAGGCTTTGAACAGGCTTTCCACGCGATGGTGATCGTTGCGACCTTTCGTTTTCAGATGCAAGGTACTCATCATGGCGTAGGAGAGTGAGCTAAAGAAGTGCTCGACCATCTCCGTGCTGAGATCGCCGACACGCTGATAGCTGAACTCGGCTTTGTATTCGAGGTGAGGACGGCCCGAAATATCCAGCGCACAACGTGCCAGACATTCGTCCATCGGCAGCACAAAGCCGAAACGACCAATGCCACGTTTGTCACCCAACGCCTTTAACAGGGCTTCACCCAGCGCCAGTCCGGTATCTTCTACCGTGTGATGATCGTCGATATACAGGTCGCCTTTCACATCAATATTCATGCGTAAGCCACCGTGTACCGCAATCTGGTCCAGCATATGGTCAAAGAAGCCGACGCCAGTGTTGATCTTGCTGCCGCCTTCACGATCCAGCCACACTTCAACTTTAATCTGCGTCTCTTTGGTGTTGCGATTAACCAGTGCATAGCGATCGCGCTTGGTCAGACGTTGCTGGATGGCGTTCCAGTCCTCGCCTTCCGCTCCGTAGCGCAGGCCCTGAATACCCATATTTTGCGCCAGTTGGATATCGGTGTGACGATCACCGATCACATAGCTGTTAGCCACATCCAGCGCGCCTTCTGACAGCCAGGCTTCAACCATTTTGGTTTTAGGCTTACGGCAATCGCAGTTGTCTTCCGGTTTGTGTGGGCAGATCAGAATGTCACTGAAACGGATGCCCTGCGACGTCAGGATCTGCATCATCAGGTCGTGCGGCCCGTCAAAATCGGCCTGCGGGAAGCTGTCGGTGCCGAGACCATCCTGATTGGTGATCATCACCAGCTGGTAACCGGCGCTTTGCAGCGCCAGCAGGGCAGGGATCACGTTTGGCTCGAAGGCCAGCTTGTCCATGCGATCCACCTGAAAATCCACCGGGGGTTCAGAGATGATGGTGCCGTCGCGGTCGATAAAAAGGGTCTTCTGACTCATGCTTGCTCCACAGGTAAGGCTTGCAGCGCGGCGATCAAGCGCTCGCACTCTTCACGGGTGCCAATAGAGATGCGCAGACATCCCGCCAGGCCGGGGTTTTTATTCTGGTCACGCAGGATAATGCCTTCATCCCACAGGGTTTTAAACACTTTCGGTGAATCGGTGAAGCGCGCCAGAATATAGTTGGTCTCGCTCGGGAAGACCGCTTCCACACAAGCGATCTGCGGCAGCTGTTCCAGTAGCCAGCTACGGTTGGCATTTAGTTGCAGCGCGTGCTCACGCATCAGCGCCAGTCCCTGATCGCTCAGCGCCTGGGCCGCCACATCGGCCACCGGAGTGGCGAGCGGGTAAGGCGCAATCACTTTCAGCAGCAGATCGATCACGGGTTTATTCGCCAGCGTAAAGCCGCAGCGCAGGCCCGCCAGTGCAAAGGCTTTAGACAGGGTACGCAGGATCACCAGATGTGGATAATCTTTCAACCAGCCTGCCAGTGTCGCTTGCGGGCAAAATTCGATATAGGCTTCATCCGCCACCACCAACGCTTTACCGGCAGTCATCTCCAGCAAGGCGCGGATATCATCCGGGTTGATCAGGTTTCCGGTTGGGTTGTTCGGGCTGCACATATACACCACTTTCACCCCGTCCAGCTGATCCGCAATGGCGGGCAGATTCAGTTGCCAGTTGTCCAGGGCTGACACGGTGCGATATTCAATGCCGATGGTTTCGGCGCTGACGCTGTACATGCCATAAGTTGGCGGGCAGAACAGAATCGCGTCTTTGCCAGGCTCGCAGAAAGCGCGCATCACCAGTTCAATACCTTCATCCGCGCCACGGCTTACCAGTACCTGCTCCGGGCTGACACCGGCATAACCGGCGTAACGTTCGATCACCAACTTCGGCTGACATTCCGGGTAACGGTTCAGGGTTTGCTGTGAAAGCTCAAACGGCACCGGCAGCGGGAATTCGTTGGCGTTCAACCACACATCACCATTCCCCCCCAGACGACGGGCAGACTGATACGGCGTCAGCGCACGCACATTGGCGCGGGCCAAATCTTCAACATTCAGGCTCATGCTTGCTCCTTCAGGGCCGCAACACGCAGGGTAACGGCATTTTTGTGGGCTTCCAGCTGTTCAGCGGCGGCCAGGATTTCGATAGTGGCCGCGAGGTTAAGGAAACCCTGTGGCGTCAATTCCTGCACGGTCATGCGCTTCTGAAAATCGGCCAGACCAAGGCTGGAGCAGGTTGCCGTGTAGCCGTAGGTCGGCAGCACGTGGTTGGTGCCGGAGGCATAATCACCGGCTGATTCTGGCGACCAGTCACCGAGGAACACCGAACCGGCGCTGCTGATACTATCCACCAGATCGCGCGGGGTACGGGTTTGGATTATCAGGTGCTCAGGGCCATATTGGTTAGAGATGGCTATGCACTGTGCCAAATCGCGTGCCACAATCAGGCGGCTGCTTTCCAACGCCTGGCGTGCCGTCGCCGCACGCGGTAATTGTGCCAATTGCTCCTCAACGGCGGCTGCGACCCCGTTTGCCAGTTCCAGCGAGGGTGTCAGCAGAATCACCTGAGAATCCGGGCCGTGCTCCGCCTGGGACAGCAAATCCGATGCCACGAAGGCTGGCGTTGCCCCTTCATCGGCAATCACCAACACTTCAGACGGACCGGCAGGCATATCAATCGCTGCGCCATCGAGACGTTGGCTGACCTGGCGTTTGGCCTCGGTGACATACGCGTTGCCCGGGCCAAAAATCTTGTCCACTTTCGGCACGGTGTCCGTACCGAAGGCCAGCGCAGCAATCGCCTGCGCGCCACCCACCTGGAACACTTCCTGCACGCCACACAGCTGCGCAGCATAGAGGATTTCATCAGCAATCGGCGGCGGCGAGCACAGTACCACACGACCACAACCGGCGATGCGTGCCGGGGTTGCCAACATTAATACGGTGGAGAACAGCGGTGCAGAACCGCCTGGAATATACAGGCCAACCGATTGCACCGGGCGCGTAATCTGTTGGCAGCGCACGCCGGGCTGGGTCTCCACATCCACCGTCCCCAAAATCTGCGCGTTGTGGAAGGTTTCGATATTGCCCACGGCGACGGCCATGGCTTGCTTAAGCGTATCACTCAGGCGGCCGCTGGCGGCTTGCATCTGCTCGGCGGTCACACGCAGGTTTTCCACCTGCGCTTTATCAAAACGCGCGCTGAATTCACGCAGCGCCGCGTCACCGTTTTCTTTTACTTGTGCCAGCACATCACGCACCACCTGGCTGATGCTGTCGGAGGCGGAAATCGCCGGACGCATCAGTAACGCCTGTTGCTGCTCGGTGCTGCATTGCTGCCAGTCAATCGGGGTCATCAGGGTGCTCATTTGGTCACTCCAGCATTTTTTCAATCGGCAGCACCAGAATTGAGCTGGCACCCAGGGCTTTCAGTTTTTCCATCGTTTCCCAGAACAGCGTCTCGCTGCTTACCATGTGCATCGCCACACGGCTCACTTCACCGGCCAGTGGCAGGACGGTCGGACGCTCCGCACCCGGCAGCAGGGCAATCACTTCTTCCAGACGCTCGCTCGGCGCGTGCAGCATGATGTATTTGGACTCACGCGCTTTGATGACACCCTGAATACGCGTCATCAGTTTGTCGACCAGCTCTTGTTTGGCACCGGACAGCTCGCCGTCACGTTGGATCAATACCGCTTTGGAGCGATAGATCACTTCAACTTCGCGCAGGCCATTGGCCTCCAGTGTGGCACCGGTGGACACCAGGTCACAGATGGCGTCGGCCAGACCGGCACGCGGTGCGACTTCCACTGAGCCATTCAGCAGACAGGATTTGAAAGCAACACCTTGTTTATCGAGGTACTTTTTCAGCAGGTGAGGGTAAGAGGTAGCGATACGGGATTTATCAAGGCATTGTGGGCCGGTGTATTCGGCATCAACCGGCATCGCCAGCGACAGACGGCAACCACCAAAATCGAGGCGACGCAGGGTGAAGTAACGCGGGTCTTCGCCCTGGGCACGGCGTGTCAGCAGTTCTTCTTCCAGCACGTTTTCGCCCACGATGCCAAGATCCACCACGCCATCCATCACCAGGCCAGGAATATCGTCATCGCGTACCCGCAGGATGTCGATCGGCATGTTTTCCGCAAACGCAATCAGACGCTGCTGCTGAAGGTTGATTTTGATGCCACAGCGGGCCAGCAGTTCGCGTGATTCATCACTTAAACGGCCAGATTTCTGCATAGCTATGCGTAAACGGGTGTTATCTAACATGATTCCTGTCCTCTTATTCATTCCTGTCTGAACTCAGTTGGGTTGCGTTAGCCCATAAAAAAACCCCCGGAAGATGATCTTCCGGGGGCTTTCTTTGCGCTCGCACCACTGGAAGATCCTAAACGTCTTCCAGCACACATCGCCTGAAAGACTAGTCAGGATGATGGTGATGATGGTGGTTGAACTGAACGCGTGTCATAAAAAATTCCGTTGCTGAATGGGTATTCATTTGCGTGCTGATTAACCTAGCGAAGATAGCGCCCTGTGGCAAGCCTTTTTTAATGTCAGTTTCCAGAATCTCCCGCAACAGTTAGCGCTGGTTTGACACCTGCGACAGCACTAAAATGAAGTGTCTTTGAGTAGCGAAGCCAGGAGTCGATATGAAAAAGGTCGCGATTGTAGGGCTGGGATGGCTGGGCATGCCGCTGGCGATGGCGCTGGCAGCACGCGGCTGGCAGGTGAAGGGTAGCAAAACCTCTCCAGACGGTGTGGATGCGGCACGTCGCTGTGGCATCGAAGCATGCCAGCTGGTGCTGACACCTGAGTTGGAGTGTGAGGCTGAGGATCTGGAGGCGCTGATGTCGGTAGACGCGTTGGTGGTGACCTTACCTGCCAGTCGAACGGTGCAGGGCGGTGAAGATTATATGCAGGCGGTACAAAACGTGGTGGATACCGCGCTGGCTTTTAAAGTGCCGCGGATCATTTTCACCAGTTCGACCTCGGTGTATGGTTCTGGCCCGGGGGTGATGAAGGAACATAGCCCGTTACGACCAGAAACTGTGGCGGGTAACACGCTGGTGGCGCTGGAAAACTGGCTACACGATTTACCGGGAACATCGGTAGATATCGTTCGTCTTGCCGGGCTGGTGGGGCCAAATCGGCATCCGGGGCGATTTCTCGCCGGAAAAACCGACTTACGCGATGGTGCCCACGTGGTCAATCTGGTGCACCTGGATGATGTGGTGGATGCCATTGTGCTGTTGTTGCAGACACCGAAAGGTGGGCATATTTACAACTTGTGTGCGCCGAAGCATCCGACGCGAAGTGAGTTTTACCCCACTGTGGCACGTCAGCTAGGCCTGATACCGCCGACATTTGTGGCCGAGACCCAGGGGAATGTCGGAAAAAGCATCGACGGCAGGGCAATTTGCGATGAGCTCGGTTTCGAATATAGCTGGAGTGACCCCATGACGATGCCTTTGGGTTAAGTCACTTTATTTCACGGTCTTCCTTGACGTGTCGCCGCCGATTTTTCAGCGTGTGACACGTGAACATATTTTCATGAGTTGTTATTTTTATTTTTAATAATATATCTCGGTCTTTGCTTAACCTCGACATAAATTCTTCCGATGTACTCACCTAGTACCCCAATACCAATTAACTGAACGCCACCAAGAAACAAAATCGACACGAGGATGGAGGGATAACCCGCCACAGGGTTGCCCCAAACCAGTTTGTCAATAATCATCCATATGCCATAAAGGAATGATAATCCGGCGACGAAGAAGCCAATATATGTCCACATACGTAAAGGGAAAGTGGAGAACGAGGTAATCCCTTCAAGCGCTAGATTCCATAGCTTCCAGCCATTAAACTTTGTCACACCGGCAATCCGCTCGGCACGGGTATATTCCACGACTGCAGTTCGACCACCGACCCATGAAAGAATGCCCTTCATGAACAAATTCTTCTCAGACAGCAGTTTTATATTATCAACGATTTCACGAGACATAAGGCGGAAATCACCCACATTCTCTTCAATCTTCGGCTTGCTAATCATGTTGTGCAATTTATAAAAGTATTCAGCACTTTTGCGCTTCAGGTGGCTATCGGACGAACGATCAACACGTTTTGCCAGAACGACGTTAGCCCCTTCTTGCCACTTTGCGATGAGACGAGGTATGACATCGATCGGATCCTGGAGATCCACATCGATAGGAATAACCACGTCACCCGTTGATGATTCAAGTCCGGCAAATAATGCAGGTTCTTTACCAAAGTTACGTGTAAAGCAGATATGTTTAACGAGGGGGTCGGTCTTTTCAATTTGCTGAAGTAACGTCTCGGTATTGTCGGTGCTGCCATCATTGACAAAGATTATTTCAACATCATCATGGCCAAATCCCTGAAAATTGCGGATGGCATGGTAAAAAACTGGCAGTGCTTCCTCTTCGTTAAGAACAGGAACAACAAGAGATATTTTCATTTATGTTCTCTGAAAATAATATATTTAGAATAGATAAATCCACATACCAGACTTGTTGCGGAGAAGACGACTAGCGTCACCACCGGGTTAATTTTCATTCTGTCAGCATATGAACCTATCATCACGGCGACCATTCCCATGAAGAACACATACATGATGTAGCGAATGGTGGTCGCATTTGAGCCGAACGTCCATTTGGCATTAGCGAAAAATGAGAAGGTTACAGCAACGAGAAATGCAATGAAGTTGGACAAAGATTGCTGGAGACCCCGTTCGACGCAGATGGCGAAGGTGATCCAGTGGATTAACGTGTTGATCACACCTACCGATGTGTATCTTGCAAAGAGTTTCAGCATGGCAATGTTCTGTAGCAAGTGAGGTGCAGATCTTTACACTTGCCTGGAACTGAAGCAAGGGGTTGTTAATGCAGGTTATCATTTCACCAAGGTGCATGGGGTCACTTGAGGCTGAGGGAGCTCCCGCTCCCTTTTTTACACTCCCAATCTGTCCTTTTAACGTATCCCAGGCCGCACCCATCGCCGTCAGGGGGATTTTAAAACGTCTGCCGCCCGGAAAGGGCAGGGGAGGCAATCTGGCGAAGGCATCAAACGTTCCGCCTGGCCACGCAGTACTTCCGCAATCATCTTGACCTGACATCGCCGACATTCGTTGCCGATCCCCTGGGAAATGTCGGAAAAATCATCGACGGCAGTGCGATGTGTGATGGGCTGGGTTTTGAGTATGGCTGGAGTAACTCAATGGCTATCCCTTTGGGTTAAGTCACTTTTTTTCACTGCCCTTACCTGCCTTTCACCGCCGAATCTTCAGTATGTGGTATGAGAAACATCTGCTTTCTCCTGGAGCCTGATCTAACGCAATCTTAACCTTTCCTTTTCGTTTCCTTTTAATTGTAAAGTCAGTATCATTCCTGACACAAAAAAGTATCAGACATTGCCTAAGAATGGTTTGTCAGGTTTGGGGATCACATATGCAACAGGTCTCAAAAAATAAGGCTGGCCCGGCGAAAAATATTGTTATCGCTGGCGGTGGCTTTTTCGGCTTATATCTGGCGGAACAGCTGGCGTTAAAGGGGTGTCAGGTCACTATTTTTGAGAAAAGCCAACAGCTAATGTCACGCGCGTCATATGTTAATCAGGCGCGTGTGCACAATGGCTATCATTACCCTCGAAGTATTCTTACCGCTTTACGATCGCGCCTCTCTTTTCCGCGTTTCGTTAATGAATTTCGTGACTGTATAGATGATGATTTTGCTAAGTATTACCTGGTTGCCGGGTCACTAAGCAAAGTCACTGGCGATCAATTCCTGCGTTTCTGCCAGCGAATTGGTGCTGAATGTGACGAAGCGCCAGCTTCAGTCAAACGTCTGATGAACCCGACGCTGATTGATTCCGTGTTCACCACTCGCGAATATGCATTTGATTCCCACAAGCTGCGCGACCTCATGATTGAACGACTGTCAGCGGCTAATGTACGCATCGTCACCGACGCGGTGGTGGAGAAAGTTCGGGAATATGGCGAAGGACTGGAGGTTTTTACCTCTATCTCCGGGCAACCGGAGACAGTTTATGCCGATCATGTGTTTAACTGCACTTATTCACGCATCAACTATCTGCTGAATGGTTCAGGGCTGGCATTGATTCCGTTACGTCATGAGATGACAGAAATGTGTCTGGTCGACGTTCCTGACGAATTCAAAAAAATGGGGCTGACATTAATGTGCGGTCCATTTTTCTCGGTCATGCCGTTTCCTTCGGCACAGCTGCATTCGTTCAGCCACGTTCGCTACACGCCACATAACCAGTGGAGTGATGTGGCCAGTAAATCTTATGAAGACTCCCACATAAAATATGATCAGAGCCCGCGTCAGTCGGCATGGGGTCATATGCTGCGGGATGCACAACGATATGTTCCCGGTTTAAGCGAATGTCAGTATCAGCGCTCAATCTGGGAGGTGAAAACAATTTTACCCCGCAGCGACAGCGACGATTCGCGCCCGATTCTTTTCCGTGCCAACCATGGTTTAAGAGGATTGCATTGCGTGATGGGTGGCAAGATTGACAATATTTATGATGCGTTGCATGAAATTGAGCGCCTGATAGAGCTGAATTAATAATGATAAAAAGTGAATCGTTTGTCTCTGTGGTCATTGTGATCCAGAACCATCTGGAAAACATCTA
Source organism: Pantoea sp. X-Soil-TKNS-1211 (assembly GCF_059730495.1). Lineage (NCBI taxonomy): Bacteria > Pseudomonadati > Pseudomonadota > Gammaproteobacteria > Enterobacterales > Erwiniaceae > Pantoea > Pantoea sp. X-Soil-TKNS-1211. The sequence goes on along the minus strand of NZ_AP035953.1, from coordinate 2,864,158 downwards.
CGAGCCATTATCCAAACTTGGCACGCTGTTAGATGAGAACTATAGCGATTATGAATTAGTTGTTATCGCCCCAGGATTAAACACGACACATGCTGAAGTTGAAGACCGCATACTGAAACATATTCCCTGTGTGCGTATTATTCAGCTCTCCAGCGCGGTGTTTTACGATGTTGCGCTGGCGGCAGGCTTAGAAAGTGCCATCGGGGACTTTGTTGTGTTGTGGAACCCATTGTCCGATCCGATACATGTCGTGCCGGAAATCGTGAATCAATGCCGGAGTGGTACTGATGTGGTGGTTGGGGTGTCGAGCCATGTGCGCACACTGCGCTACCGCATTATCCGCCGTTTGATGAATATTGCACTGCGCACTATCGATTATGATATTCCTCGTAATGCTACCGGTCTACGTTGCTTAAGCCGTCGGGCAGTCAATGCCGTGACGCGAATTGGCCGTTTTCACCATCAGTTTTACCTGCGCATTCAAAAAACAGGCTACCCAGCGGGCGAGTTGAAATATACCCCGTTTAGAGAGTCTGAAGGTGCTAATGTGGTGGAATCTCTGCGACGTTTATTACGCTTGATGGTGTTTAACTCTTCTCGCCCGTTACGCTGGATGTCAGTGTTGGGGATGTGCGGGAGCATCGCAGGTTTCATTTTTGCCTGTTATAGTGTGTTCATTCATCTGCTTAGCGGTAATGTGGCTGAAGGATGGACAACCACTATATTGTTCATGAGCTCATTGTTTATCGTTCAGTTTGTGATGATGGCCTTTTTTGGCGAATATTTAGGCCGATTACTGGACGAGAGTAGCGCCCAGGCTGAGTATGCGGTGGTTTATGAGCGTAATAGCGAAATTATGGTGAATACCAACCGGGTAAATGTCATGGATACATCGCTGGCGCCGGAACCCAATAACGTACAGACTGGCCGCGACAATTAATTTACTCAGAGGGTAACATGGACGCACTAATTGGATTTTCTGGCTTTGTTGGCACCACGCTGTTGAAGCAGCGCAAGTTCGATTCGCTCTATCGTTCGACAAACATTGATGAAATTGTTGGACAGACTTTCGATACGGTCGTGTGTGCAGGTGCTCCGGCGCAAAAATGGCTGGCGAATAAAGATCCTGCCGACGATTTGCGGAAAATCGAAGCACTGATCGAAAAATTAAAAACAGTGACCTGCCGCCAGTTTATTTTGATCAGCACCGTGGACGTATTTAAAGAACCGGTAAATGTCGATGAAGCAACCCCGATCGATACGGCAGGGTTACACGCGTATGGTTTACACCGCTACTATCTTGAGCAGTTTGTCAGCCAGCACTTCCCGGATGCACTGATTGTGCGCCTGCCTGGACTGGTTGGTCCTGGTCTGAAAAAAAATATCATTTATGATTTTTTGCATGAGAATAACGTCGCGCAAATTGAAAGTCGCGGTGTGTTCCAGTTCTATCCCATGATCAACCTGTGGTATGACATCGAGATTGCCTTGCAGCACAAACTCAAGTTGTTGCATTTGACTGCGGCACCGGTAAGTGTGGCCGATGTGGCAAAATACGGTTTTGGCTTCGAATTTACTAATCACGTGCAGGACAAGCCGGGCAATTACAGTATGAAAAGCCGTTATAGCCACCTGTTCACCAGCGATGCAGATTATCAATACAATCGCCGTGAATCACTGATGGCTGTTCGTGCCTATGCACAATCTGAAAACGTCGGGAATGCGGGATGAGAATTTCGATCTCAAATATCGCCTGGGACCCTGCCGATGACGAGGCTGTATGTCGCTTGTTACACCGCTGGCAAGTGGATGCTATCGATATTGCGCCGGGCAAATATTTTCCCGATCCATTGCAGGCCAGCGATAACGATATCGCCGTAGTACGTCAGCGCTGGGAACAGCAGGGGATTACACTGGCAGGTATGCAATCGCTGCTTTTCGGTACCCAGGGGCTGAATCTGTTTGCTGACACCGCTGTTCAGGCAAAGATGCTGAACCATTTGCAGTCTGTCAGCCGCATTGCAGCCGGACTGGGTATTCCGGCTCTGGTTTTTGGCTCCCCCAAAAATCGCGATCGCCAGGGTTTAAGCGACGAAGCCACCGGTGACATCGCCAGCGATTTCTTCCGTCGCCTGGGGGATATCTGTCAGCGTGAAGGCGTGGTTATTTGCCTGGAGCCGAATCCTGAATGCTATGGCGCTAATTTCATGACCGGAACGGCTGAAGCCGCAGCCATGGTGCGTCAGGTTAATCATCCTGGAATAAAAATGCAGCTGGATACCGGCGCTATTGCGATCAACCAGGAAAGCATTAGCGAGATCATGCAGCGAGATGCTGACATCATCGGTCATATTCATCTGAGCGAGGCAAACCTTATTCCACTCGGTCGTAGCGCGGTGGATCATGCTGCCGTTGCCGCAGCGATAAATCATGCTCTGCCACAGCGGGTTGCTACCATTGAAATGCTGATGACACAGAACGAATCCCCCTTGTCTGCTATTGATGAAGCCTTAGAGTTTGTGACCCGGCACTATCGTGACTCAGCAGGAGCTGCGGTATGAAGTGGCTGATCCTTATTTTTGGAATCGCATCCAATGCTTCCGCAAGCGTGCTGATAAAGATGGCGATGACACCGCCACGTAAGTTGCCGAGCCTGGCTGAGCCTCTGGCCGTATTGTCTAACTGGCCATTGTGGCTGGGTATTTTTCTTTATGGTATGGCTTTCCTTCTTTATGCCGCCGCACTGGCCTTCCTGCCATTAAATGTTGCTCACCCGGTGCTGACCTCAGGTGCTATTGCTTGTGTGGCGCTACTCTCGGTATTAGTGTTTCGTGAGCCTATTTACTGGTCAACCATTGCCGGGATTTTTATGGTGATGGCGGGCGTCGCCTTGATTACTCTAAAAGTTAAGTAAGCAGAAAATATTATGACTGAATCAATACCTCAAAACCTTCGTGCCGGTTGGGAAGTTCCTGCCTTTGAGCGCCAGATGTGGCAGGGCAAAACACATGATTATTGTGTAGTAATTCCGGTAATCAATGAAGGTGAACGTATTCGTAATCTGCTGGCCCGTATGGCGGCGATTAATGTCGCTACCTACGCGGACATTATTATTGTTGATGGTGGCAGTCGCGATGGTTCTCTGGAGCTGGAAGCGCTGAAACAGTTGCAGGTCAGCGGATTATTATTAAAAACCGGGCCGGGCAAACTCAGTTCACAATTGCGCTGTGGTTATGCGTTTGCGCTGGATCAGGGATATGAGGGCATTGTCACTATTGATGGTAACGATAAAGACGATCCCGATGCCATCCCGCAGTTTATTGCGGCATTGAAAGACGGTGTGGATTTTGTGCAGGCATCACGTTTTGTCAAAGGCGGCGTGGCTGAAAATACCCCTGCTTCACGCGACTTCGCAATCCGTTTTATTCATGCGCCGATGCTCAGTGTATTTTCAGGTTTTAAATGGACGGATACGACTCAGGGATTCCGGGCTTACAGCCGTAAAATGTTGCTGGACGCGCGTATTGCACCCTTCCGCGATATTTTTTCGACTTATGAACTTCTTGCTTATCTTTCTTACCGCGCACCAAAGCTGGGTTTTCGTTGCCTTGAGATCGCGACAGTGCGCCGTTATCCGAAAGGTGAGGTGCCTACCAAAATAAGCGCTATCCGAGGCAATTGGTCAGTATTGTCAATTCTGTTTGCTGCCTGCTTTGGTAAGTATAACTGAAGATTGATTTTGCTATAACCAAGACCAGGATGGCGTATGTTTAGATTCTCTCGTGCTAATCTTATAACGACTGACAACACGAGAGCGGAATTATTTAATCTCGCTCAGTTGTTCGTTTTTATATTCGCAATTGTTTTTACTGCCACATGCCAGCAGCCGCTTAGTGTTGGCTCAGCAGGCGGCGCTGAGCAATGGGTAAATGTGTTGCCAGATTTTTTTACTGGCCCACAAGATTTTCTTTTTAGCTATGGCCCTTTTTACTGGCTAACTGGCAGAATTGTCGCCCAATATTCTCTACTTTCATATTGGTTGTCAGCTATCTTCATCAGTTTGTATGCTGCAGCTAGCTGGGCAATCATGTTGCGACTGGCGATCAGGCATCGAGCTGTTATTTTTTTAGCAATCGTTTATGTTGCCGTGATAAGGGTTTTTGACTCGGCAGCAATTTACTTTACCCTGCCTCTTTTCATCATCATTTATTGCTGTTCAATTGGGCAGGATCGCTGGTTGGAAAATAAACGGGTGTTGTTTTCTCTCGGCGTTTTCGTCGCTTTTTTATTTTTCGTGCGTTTTTTCTATGGCATGGTCGCATTGCTCACCTTTGGTAGCTATTTTTTTTCAACGGGTGTGATAAAACGTCAGTTTAGGGCAGTGGCACTTCTCACAATCTCAGCAACCCTTTTTTATTTTTTGTTTGGTTTCCTTATCTTTCATCATGTCAGCAGTGTGATTGATTACACTGTTATCAACTCACAACTGAATTTTGGCAACTCAGTTGATATGACTTATGACGTGCGTTTAAAAAATGCCACTTACATCATAATTTTTCTTGTTTTCGTTTGCTTTAATTTTTTTCTCGCTAAAAATCAACCGGCATTATTATTGACCATTAATGGTCTGATTTTGATTTTTTTAAAAATCGGTTTCTCACGCGCAGATCATTATATTAGTTATTTTATTTTCCCTGTTACACTGATGTCATTAATCTTTATGGTCAGCTCAAAGCGCAGATGGTTCGCAATGGCGTTTTTTATGCTGGCGTTGATGTTAACGATGGGGCACATGTCAATTTTCCCCAGCGTACAAAAACTTTCTGGCTTGATTAGGCATGAAGATTTTTCCCAAAGCTACAGTGAACGTGCCGCTGCGAAATATCCTCAGTATGCATTACCAGCTGATGTTGTTGCTCAAATTGGCAGTCAGACAATTGACGTCTATCCCAATAGCAATGAGTATTTGTTGGCAAATAAGCTTAATTATCATCATCGTCCGTCATTTCAAAACTATATGACGTTGACACCGGTGCTGGATAATCTTAATGCGGCCTTTTTTGCCGGTGATGATGCCCCTGAGTATATCTTGTGGACGGCCACTATGGCGTGCCTCGATAGCCATTGCCCGGCCTATGACGATTTTGACTACAAATATGTCCTCAATGAAGATCCTCTAACATCAACCGCTATATTAAGCCATTATCATATGATCCGTACTTTCCCAGGGGAAAGAGGGACGCCTGTTATGCTATTTAAGAAAAAAACACAGAGCTTGCCATTAACACCACAGTTGCTCGGTAAAGTAAGCTTGCATTTTGGTGAATGGATTCCTGTGCCTAAATTTACGACTGGTGCAGTAAAATTAAAACCAAAGCTAAATTTCACGTTACTGGCAAAAATACAAAATGCGCTATATCGTGGCGGTGTTCTCTACGTAAATTATAAATTGACCAACGGAGAGATTAAGCGTTACCGCCTGAACATTATCAACGCACAGAGTGGGATCTGGGTTTCTCCCTGGCTCGATACCTTTCCTCAGCAGGGGGAACGTGTCATAGAGGTGATGCTTGAGACACCGAGTCGGCATTATTTCACGAATGATTTCCAGGCAAGCTGGGAAAGCTATCCTTTTGATAATATTAAAGTCGAAAGCTCATTGCTCCAGAGGTTTACGGCTGAAAAACCCGCAGGCTTGTCTGAAATAACGACCGCCTGTGATGCCAGTATCGATGCTCTGGAATCGTCAGGCTTTATCCTTGATGGGCAGACGAAAACAAGGCTGATGAGTTCGGGCTGGACTGCGTTTTCCATCGCAAATAATCAGCCTGCAGAACGGGCATGGTTAACATTGACCAATGCTCAGGGACAACACTTTTACGCGCCAATGGCATCTGTTCCACGTGGTGATGTGGCGAATTATTTCCATAAGCCAGGTTTAATCAATTCTGGTTATAAAATTGTGGCAGATGTCACGGATTTTAAAGGAAATTATCAGGTTGGTGTGTCGATTGCCGGTGATGGAAAACTGTTGCAATGCAGCAACTTCGCCAAACCCATCACTCTCCAATAAGCCAGAGCCCAAAAGGGAGCGTAAGCTCCCTTCAGACTGCTGACAAACCCCACTTTTTCAGGTGGGGTTCTTCTTTTGTAGCAACGCGTTTTGTTTTAGCCTGAATAGAATTCTGTAGATAATGTCCGATGCTGGTAAGCGAGAGTAATGCACCGCGAGTTAACGCAACGGTGGCATCAGGTAGTGCATTCTTTTGGTACTGATTACATTGTGCTCAAGCGCCATTAAAATACTTCTGGCATAATATTCGAGTAGGCATAGAGGTGATGAACCTGGTGGTGGCGTTCAGTCATTAACGAACATCACCCGCACATCGCGCTGGGATATCGCTCACCGCGGGAATATAGAAGTTCGCTACCAGTTATAAATTAACCGTCGATTTAGCGGGGGCAACTCCACTAATCACCATAGCTATAGCAACAAGGGTTAGTGGTAAATATTTTCTTCCTAAGTGGAATCTCTCCCAAAAGGAAGGTAATAATACCAGGGGGAATGGTAATAAATGGAACCCAATAAAGAGAATATGAAAACGACAGAAGCCAGGGAGATAATGCTAGTGATAACTAATAGAGGGCGAGTGCAGGAAACCCAGTAACACGATTTATTTTATTAGCTGGCATTGCAAACACAATAGCCGTAAGGAGTGAGAATAAATATGCAGCAGATATGCTTATATCAATAACGCTTGTCCCAATCTGATGATTATGAAGGATAGGTAGCAATATCCCTTGAATAAAATTACTACGTTCCACCGGATCCTCCATGTGTTGCGACAGTAAAATCATGTTATTACCTGATATAGTTAAGGTGTAAGCAGATATTGCTCAGTATGCTATATTTTCTTCAAAGCCCCTTTCGGGGCTTTTTTCAATTTCTTACGCATCCAATATTTTTTACATGGTCAGACGGTACCCTTATGTACCAGTCTGGAGATGGAAGTATCTGGATCCTGCTAAATCCATTCCCTTCATCCTTTGCGCTGCAAAGAGCATTAGTATAGATATAATCTAATGCAACTCTGCGCTTGTCCTGAGAGTTTTCAAACATCATATGAATGCCAGATACATAGACGATTGCCATCACCAGTACCCACACGTACCCCACTATTGAGTTTTTGAATTGCCCGGCGCAAATTGCCATCAATGTCGAGGAGATAATATTTATCCCCATGAAGTATCGATCTGGATACGTTGCACCATAACCGGTAAGAAGGCCAGTGATGCCAGAACGCCCGGCAGCTGTTGCGGAGTCATAAATCACGAGCATAGCTGCAAACATTAGTATCGCGGTTCTGCTTCTTTTTTCCGCTTTAGTTAAAGCTACTACAACAAAAGCCGCATATACCAGCGTGAGAATAATGGATGTAACGTTACTCAGCTTGTTGTAAAACGGGAATGTGAATGAGTAAAGCAATGATCTGGCTGTCACCATTTCCATCAGATGGCTGCTGTTGTATGCGCCAATGATTCCTCCGCTCCCATTCATTCTCGGAACAATCATCAGGAACAATACCAGGAGAGCGATAAGCAGTGGAAGAAAGCTAGTGATTAATCGTTTCTTGTGTTCAGTGCTTAAGAAGCTGATGACAAAATAAATCCCGGTTACTGCAAAGTTAACAGGGTTGGTTGCTGCCATCAGGAAAATAAGAATGTCACAGGCAATCTTTCTCTTAGCAGGACCATCATCATCTCGGTAAAGATGAGCACAGATAGACAGAATCGGCATGTAAAACCCTACCTGAACCAGTGTTCCAATTGATTCTGCCTGAGAAACACCAAGCGGTATAAGGATTGACATGGTATAGGCAAGGAATGCCAGCATCGTCCCTGCATATCTTTTTACGGTCAGAAATATAATGACTGAAGATAACGAATAGAACGAGTAGGACAGAAAAGAGATAAACAGTGGGAGCAGTAAAAGAGGGCTTCCGCTAAATATGTGACTTAATGATGAAGCACACCATAAAAAGAATATATTGAAGAAAACAAAATAATCTGGTCTTGCATGAATGAAAGTATCTAACCAGCCATTAGATAAAGCGCTTCCAATCCATACACCATCTTCTGCATAAATTGTTGGAGTGATTACTGGCTGCGGGAATCTTGCAAAGAATACAAGAACTCCTAATGCAAAGGTGATCGCAATGACCTTTGCGTTGGAATAACTTTTGATACCAACCTCCGCGGCTGATTTTGCCGTACCTGTTAGTGTGAGCAAGACGGTTAAGCACCGTACGATTGCAGCACCATGGCGAGAGCGAAAGAGAAGAAGGCGAAAACGCCAGCCGCAAAATTAACAACGAATAGGGTTGTTTTGATACCAGGAAGACGTGAGTTAAAGAACTCCGGCATGGAAAATACCTCAGACTGTAAATAATTAGCCAAGAATTATCATCAATACTAATGGGAATGCCCTTAAAGATCCATCACGAAAGCCAGCCAACAACTAAATTCCCTTTATCCTCAGTCCCTACTCAGCAAGCTCCCACAATTGGCTTGTTCGCTCATATCAATCGATAATGCTGTGTACGCATACAGTTATAAGTAATAGGCAATTACCATGCCACGCTATCGCGACATTCAGAATGCTTCCGACAGAGCATCAAGATGGATATCAGAGGCCATAAAACAGTTACCATCGGTGATTTCGTTGTCGAACTGAAGCGCCAGAACCACTACTGGACACTGAAGCATTATGGTTGACAATCCAATCAGGTCCAAACAGGGCGACGCGATAAAGGGTAAGCCAGTGGACAAGGTGACGGTGGTCGTTGTGGTGGCATGGGTATTTACCATTTTAAACGGGTATTGCTGTCGAACGGGTTCTTTAAGCATGGCAGTCAGTCCGTTAAATGCACTGACCTTATTAGATCAAAGTCTGAAGGGAGCGAAAGCTCCCTTTTCACACCCCCAGCCGGTCGCGCAACGCATACCAGGCTGCACCCATCGCCGTGAGTGGCACCTTAAAACGCCTGCCACCAGGGAAGGGCAGATGGGGGAGTTTGGCGAAAGCATCAAACCGTTCGGCCTGGCCGCGCAACACTTCCGCAATCAGCTTGCCGGATAAGTGGGTACAGGTCACGCCATGACCACTGTCGCCCTGCATAAAGTAAACATTCTTCTCCAGTTGGCCAAACTGTGGCATTCGCGACAGCGTCAGCAGGAAATTTCCGCTCCAGCGATAGCTGAGCTTCACATCGCGCAACTGCGGGAAGGTGCGCAGCAGTTTCGGTCGAATCAACGCATCAATATCCTCCGGCTCGCGCGCGCCATACACCACGCCGCCGCCATATAGCAGACGGTTATCGGCAGTCAGACGGAAATAGTCGAGCAGATAATTACAATCTTCCACGCAATGGTTGTTAGGCAGCAGACCGAGTGCCAGGTCGCGGCTTAGCGGTTCGGTGGTGACGATTTGTGAACCACACGGCATGCTTTTGCGGCTCAGACGCGGCTCCAGTTGGGTCGGGAGATAAGCGTTGCCCGCGAAAATGACAAAGGTGGCGCTGACGTCACCGCGCGCTGTTTTCACGCGATGCGGCGTACCATAATCCACCTTTAACGCGGCAGATTGTTCATAGATACGCCCACCATGACGCCGGATAGCTTCCGCTTCTCCCAGCGCCAGGTTCAGTGGATGCAGATGTCCACCACGTTTATCCAGCAGTCCACCGACGTAACGATCGGTCGCCACCTCACGGCGGATGCCGCGCTCGTCGAGCAATTCTAAATCGTTATTGCCATAGCGTGCCCAACTGGCTCTCTGGTTACGCAGATGGCCCATCTGACGATTATTTAGCGCGGCGAAAATTCCGCCTGGGCGATAGTCACAGGCGATGGCATAGCGATCGATGCGGTCGCGAATAATATCCGCGCCTTCGAACATCATGCTGCCGAGCATTTTCGCCGTGTCTTTGCCGTAGCGTTGTTCAATCACATCGACATCGCGGCTGTAAGAGTTGACCACCTGACCGCCATTACGACCACTGGCACCAAAGCCGATTTTCGCCGCTTCCAGCACCACCACATCGTAACCCGCTTCCGTGAGATACAGCGCTGATGACAGGCCGGTAAAACCTCCCCCAATAACGCAAACGTCACATTGAATGCTCTCCTGCAGTTCAGGCCAGGGTTCATGCGCGTTCGCTGTTGCGGCGTAATAACTCTCCACATGTTGCATCACAACCTCCTTCTGCGCGTGGCCTCAGAAATTTGCCGGCGAATGGGCGCTCACAATTCGGCACGGCTGATCGGACATATTGGTAAAACTGTGCGGCAAACCGGTATCAATAACGTAGCTTTCACCGGCATACAGGTGATAACTCTGACCATTCACCACCAGCGTGATTTCACCTTCCAGTACCGTCCCTGTCTCTTCACCGGGATGGCGTAGCTTTTCACCGGTACTGGAACCTGGCGCGTAATGCTCCAGCAGCATCGCCAGTGCGCGCTGCGATGCGCCATTATCAATCAGCTGCAACGATACCCCCAGGCTGCCAATCTCTACCCGATCATCGGGGCGGACAATCACCCGTGGCGTATGGTCCTGCTTCGGTTCAGAGAAAAATTCCGACAGCGATAGCCCGTACACCTTAAGCAGTTTTTGCAGGGTACTTACCGCCGGGCTGACTTTGTCCTGCTCAATGGTGCTGATAGCGCTATGGGTCAAACCTGACAACTCAGCGACGCGACGCTGAGACAATCCCAACTCCTGCCGGATTTGCGATAAACGTCGTCCGGGCGCCAGAGTGGCGTCGTTCATGGTCGTTTTTCCTTGTGATAACGAACTGCGGCGTGAATAAATGCTTCGAACAACTGGCGCGAAACCGGATCATCGGTCGAATGCCACTCCGGATGCCACTGTACCGCCAGGGCAAACGGGTGGTGACGCAAACTTACCGCTTCTGGCAGGCCATCGGCCGCGCGCGCCTCGATGCGCAATTGGGGGCCGGGTTCACGGATCCCCTGTTGATGGAGCGAATTCACCGCAAATGCGACATCGCTACCGAGCAATTGGCTGAGCAGGCCATCGGCTTCCGGTTTTACCTCATGCACGGGGGCATATTGTTGTTCCAGCGGCAGCGTGTCATCCTCGCGATGCTCCTGGAATTGATGGGTGAGATGAAGATAGCGATGCAGCGCGCCGCCATTCGCCACCACCATCTCCTGCAACCCCCGGCAAATGCCAAATATCGGCATCTTTTTACCCACCGCATGGGTAATCAGTCCGAAGGCGAGGCGGTCGCGCGCCGGATCGGCATGTGGCTCCAATCCTTCCTCGCCATAATGCCAGGGTTCAATGTTACTCGGGCTGCCGGTCAGCAGGATGCCATCCAGCAACGTCATACTGTTTTCTAATAGATGAGGGGCGTGCATCAGCTGATGCGGCAAAGGGAGAGGCAGGCCACCGGCGAGCACGATAGCATCAAGATACTTGTTATGGACGGTCTGACCCGGATGGCTGCCGATGTTATTCTGACACATCACTACGCCAATCAAGGGTTTGTCAAAAATAATGCCCATCACGTCTCCGTGTCGCTGTTCAATATTTTCGCCGATAGAGCGCACCTGACGTAAAAGTGTGCAATATAATGTCAATCTAGCAACCGGCTGGCTAATCTTCAAACAGATTTGTTACATTTGCACACTTTTTCTCCAGGAGCTATCTTAGATTTGTGGATGTTATTTTGAGCATTGCGCAAACCTGATAAACGGTAAAGGGCGGGTGGGATCATGACGAACCTCGTAGAAGTAGAAGACTTCACGCGACATAGTGAAGAGAAGCGAACCAGCGCGTTCCAGCTGGAGGTGAAAACCTGGCTGGAACGCCATCCTGAAACGCAGTATGTCGATATTCTTCTTAACGATCTGAATGGGGTATTTCGCGGTAAGCGCATTCCCGTATCAGCGCTGGCAAAACTGGAAAAAGGGTGTTACTTCCCGGCTTCGGTTTTCGCTATGGATATTCTGGGTAACACCGTCGAAGAGGCCGGACTGGGACAGGCGCTCGGCGAGCCAGATAATATCTGCTTTCCTGTTCCCGGTTCTTTAATGCCTTCCGCTGCCGACCCGCAACGCGTCGCGCAACTGATGCTGACCATGTGTAACCAAGATGGCACTCCCTTTGACGTTGAACCCCGTAATGTCCTCAATCATTTGTGGCAACAGCTGCGCAATCGGGGACTCTTTCCGGTGGTAGCGGTAGAGCTGGAGTTCTATCTGGTCGATAAAAAACGTGATGCGGAGGGTTACATCCAGCCGCCGTGCGCGCCAGGCAGTGATGAGCGCAACATGCAAAGCCAGGTCTATTCAGTGGATAATCTCGATCACTTTGCCGATGTATTGCGGGATATTGACGATTTGGCGAAGCAGCAGGGGATCCCTGCCGATGGGGCGCTGGCAGAGGCCTCCCCCGGACAGTTCGAGATCAATCTACATCACTCGCGGGATGTGCTGAAAGCCTGCGATCATGCTATCCAGCTCAAACGTCTGGTTCGCCAGGTGGCGGAAAACCACGGCATGACGGCAACCTTTATGGCGAAACCCTATGAGGAGTACGCTGGCAGTGGCATGCACGTCCATATCAGTATGCTGGATGCGGCCGATCACAACGCCTTTTCTCTGGACGATGGCAGCGACTCACCGTTGTTGAAACGCGCCCTGGCGGGGATGATCGATTTGATGCCGGCTTCAATGGCGCTGCTGGCCCCCAACGTTAATGCTTACCGCCGCTTCCTGCCGGATGCCTTTGTCCCGTTACAGGCGTCATGGGGGCACAACAACCGCACCGTAGCGTTGCGTATTCCTTGCGGTGATGTTGATAATCATCGCGTTGAATACCGTGTTGCCGGTGCTGATGCCAATCCTTATCTGGTGGTGTCAACCATTCTTGCCGGTATTGTGCACGGGTTGGACAATCAACTGCCGCTGCCACATCCGGTGAAAGGCAACGGCCATGAGGCGGAAGGCCTGGCGCTGCCGATTCGTCAAAGCGATGCACTGTACGAATTTGAGAACAGCTATCCGCTCCAGAAGCTGCTGGGCGAGCGTTTCAGCGCCGTGTGGCACAGCTGCAAACAGTATGAACTGATGCAGTTTGAGCGACTTATCACCGCCACTGAGATTGACTGGATGCTGAAGAACGCCTGACGCGGGAAGATTTAGTGCAACATCTTGTATTGATGCCAGTAATTAAGGCAAAATATGCGCCCTGCAAAATGCCAACATAGCCGACGCTTATCGCGTCGGTTATTTTTTGCATAGTGATTTCACTCTAATTTAACCGAGGCCGGACACGCATCCGGATAGATAGACACTACAAACACGCGTTGTGCGTGAGATTTTGAGGAAAAAAGATGGGGATGTTTTCAACTGCACCAGCGCTGGCTGGTTCTCGCTTTCGTGATGACTACGGCGCTGTGATGAGCACTCTTGCTTATCAACCCACCTCCTGTCGCAATTTGCGCAGTTTCCCTGTGGTACAACCCAGTCAGGTTGTTGCTGTAGGGGGGCTGAACGATGTCGCTTAATACCTCCGCCGCACCGCAGCGTGCACATCTGAAAAAATCCCTGACCCTGATCCCGGTGGTCATGATGGGTCTGGCGTATATGCAGCCGATGACCCTGTTTGATACCTTCGGCATCGTATCCGGTCTGACCGACGGGCACGTCGCCACTGCGTACGCGTTCGCGCTGGTCGCCATTCTGTTCACTGCTATTAGCTACGGTAAGCTGGTACGCCGCTTCCCATCTGCGGGCTCCGCTTATACCTATGCACAGAAGGCCATCAGCCCACACGTTGGCTTTATGGTGGGCTGGTCATCCCTGCTGGACTATCTGTTCATGCCGATGATCAATATCCTGCTGGCAAAAAGCTATTTCGAAACGCTGGTGCCGGGGATCCCGTCGTGGATTTTTGTCGTGTTGCTGGTGGGCTTCATGACGCTCTCCAACCTGCGCGGCATTAAAACCGTGGCTAACTTCAACAGCGTGATTGTGGTGTTGCAGGTATTGGTGATGATCGTGATTACCGGCATGGTGATTTACGGTGTTGTCCACGGTGTCGGGGCCGGTACGCTGACCAGCAGCAAACCGTTCTGGTCGCCGGATGCCCATGTGGTGCCAATGATCACCGGTGCGACCATTTTGTGTTTCTCGTTCCTCGGCTTTGACGGTATCAGTTCGCTGTCGGAAGAGACCAAAGATGCTGAGCGTACCATTCCGCGTGCGATTTTCCTCACCGCGTTGATTGGTGGTGTGATCTTTATTGCGGTGTCTTACTTCCTGCAACTGTACTTCCCGGATATCTCGCGTTTCCAGAATCCGGACTCATCACAGCCGGAAATCATGCTGTTTGTTGCCGGTAAAGCGTTGCAGATCGGCATCCTGATCTTCTCGGTGGTCACGGTGCTGGCATCGGGTATGGCGGCGCACGCCGGTGTTTCCCGTCTGATGTATGTAATGGGCCGCGATGGCGTGTTCCCGGAACGTTTCTTCGGCTATGTCCACCCGAAATGGCGTACTCCGTCGCTGAACGTGTTGCTGGTCGGTGCCATTGCGTTGCTGGCGATCAACTTCGACCTGGTTACCGCCACTGCACTGATTAACTTCGGTGCGCTGGTGGCGTTTACCTTTGTGAACCTGTCGGTGATTGCCCAGTTCTGGATCCGTGAGAAGCGCAACAAAACGCTGAAAGATCACCTCCACTACCTGGTGCTGCCGGTGTTGGGTGCCATGACGGTTGGTGCGCTGTGGATCAACCTGGAAGAGACCTCAATGGTATTGGGTCTGGTCTGGGCCGCCGTGGGGATTATTTACCTCGCGTTTGTTACGCGCACCTTCCGCAACCCGGTGCCGCAGTACAGCGAAGAAGTGTGATTCTGCAAGGTGCGCGCAATGCGCACCTTGCCGTAGCGGCGCGATTTATCGCGCAGGTTTTACCGGCACTGCGCACGGAATTGCGCGATAAATCGCGCCGCTACGTTATGTTTTGAAGGTAATTACGACACCAGTTCCTGCGCATACAAATACAGCGCTTTTAACAAAGCCAGCTTCTCTGCATTCCCTTCATGCAAACTTGCCAACGACTCCAGCTCCAGCAGAAACGCCTGCACGCGCTCTGCATTCAGCGCTTCACGACGATGCTGTAACCAGCGCTGCTGCTCAGCGTCATCCAGCGTGCCGGGGAAATTGCGCGCACGATAGCGGAACAACAGCTTCGCGATACGTTTATCATCAAAGGTTAAATCCAGCGCGGGTAAATTCTGCGGTGGTGTCTGGCGCACGATATTCATTGCTGCCCGATCGGCATCGCTGAAAAAACCGTTATACAGCTGCGCATCCACATCATCCGAGGGGGGAAAAGGTTCCGCTTCGGCAAACAGCGTCACCACTTTCTCACGAACTTCTGCATGCTGGCGCAGCAGGGCGAGATTGGCGAGGCAGTGCTGACGATCGATATTCAGGCGTTCAGCATCTTCCGGGCGCAGGGTATTCGCCGGGGCCAGCACCGGGCATTTGTTGATATGCACCAGTTTGATCGGCACCGCCGCCTGGTCGCCCAGATCGCTGTGGCGGGTATACAGTCGCTCACGTAGCTCATCAGGCGACAGCGCCAGCAATGGACTCATATCTCCTGCGAGATCCACCACGATCAGCGCGTTACGGTTATCCGGGTGCCATGCCAGCGGCACAATCCAGCTGGTATTGCCACGTGCTGCGCCGAACATCCCCGAGACATGCACCAGTGGCTTCATCTGTGGGATATCGATCAGCGTCATCAGTTTCTGTTTATTACGATGAGTAAACAGGAACTCAAACAGTTTTGGTTGCTTCTCTTTAACCAGCTTTGCCATCGCTAATGTGGCGTAAACGTCAGACATCGCATCGTGCGCCTGTTCGTGGGCCACGCCGTTGGCTTTGGTCAGGTGTTCCAGCTTAAAGCTGGGGAAGCCGTCATCATTTTCCGGCCAGACAATCCCTTCCGGACGCAGCGCATAACAGGCGCGCATCACATCGAGCAGATCCCAACGGGAATTGCCGTTCTGCCAACTCCAGCCGTAGGGATCGAAGAAATTACGATAAAAAATGTTGCGAGTGACTTCGTCATCGAAACGCACGTTGTTGTAACCCACCACGCAGGTTTGTGGCTCGCTAAAGATGCCGTGGATGCGTTCGGCAAAGGCGGCTTCCGTTACGCCGCGTGTCTGTGCGGTTTGCGGCGTAATACCGGTGATCATCACCGCTTCCGGCTGTGGCAGGTAATCATCTGCGGGCTGGCAATAAAATACCTGCGGCTCACCTATGGCATTGAAATCTTTGTCGGTACGTAACCCGGCAAACTGTGCCGGACGGTCCAGTGAAGGACTCTTGCCGAAGGTTTCATAATCGTGGAACAAAAAGGTGAAGTCGGAGGCGGACACGGCGTTATCCTGGCAGTGGTAAAATCAACGCACAGGATAGTCGCCCGGCTGACGCAGTACAACCTTCCTCCGCTGCTCTGCGTGCCAGCGCGCAGAATTCGTCCTCAGTTCATACTTTTTTTCAATTTATTCAAACCTCTTGAAGCCATTTGCCGTAAAACGTGCGGCGGTAAATTCATTTTTTGAGGAAGAAGTGTTGAAAAGGCGTCTGCTGGTTACTGTTTCTGGAATGATTGTTTGGGCATCGCTGGCGCAGGCTGACGACAGTATGCCGTTCCCCCTGACGCCTCCGTCGATTGATGCGGCTTCCTGGGTCCTGATGGACGCCACCACCGGTCAGATTCTTACTGCCGGAAATCCCGATGAGGAGCGTAACCCGGCCAGCCTCACCAAGCTGATGACCGGCTATGTGGTGGATCGCGCCATCGACCAACACAAAATCAGCCGCGACGATGTGGTGACGGTGGGTAAAGATGCATGGGCGGCAGGCAACCCGGTATTCAAAGGTTCCTCGCTGATGTTCCTCAAGCCCGGCGATAAGGTCACGGTGCGTGACCTGAGCCGCGGGGTGATTATCGACTCCGGTAACGATGCTTGTGTGGCGTTGGCCGATTATGTGGCGGGTAGCCAGCAAAATTTTGTCACCATGATGAACAACTATGTGCAGAAGCTTGGACTGACGCACACCCACTTTGAAACCGTCCACGGTCTCGATGCGCCGGGTCAGCACACCACCGCCCGTGACCTGGCTGTGTTGTCACGCGCCATCATTAGCGGTGAACCCGATTTCTATGCCATGTACAGCGAGAAAACACTTACCTGGAATGGCATCACCCAGAACAATCGTAATGGGTTGCTGTGGGATAACACCCTGCACGTTGATGGACTGAAAACCGGCCATACCGAAACCGCCGGTTTTAACATCATCGCCTCAAGTATTGTCGGCCAACATCGCCTGATTGCGGTGATCATGGGGGGGAAAAGCTCGAAAGGGCGCGAGGAGCAGGCACGTAAACTGTTGGTGTGGGGGCAAAATAGCTTTGATACCGTTCAATTGTTCCACGCCGGGAAAAAAATCGGCACGGAAAACGTCTGGTACGGCAACCCGCATCATGTCGATGTAGGCACTACGCAGGATATTTATCTGTCACTGCCGCGAGGTGAAGTGCAGAACGTCAAAGCTAAATACATTATCGACCGCAAAGATCTGGAAGCGCCGTTAAAGGCCAATGAACAGATCGGCGAGATTCAGGTGATCGATAAAGATAAACAGCTGGCGAGCTATCCACTCTACGCGCTTAACGCGGTAGATAAAGCGGGTATCGTGACGCGAATTGAAGATTACCTGAAGCAAAAACTGTAAGCATGGACTAACTTCGGTATCAGTACTGGATTGATTCCCTGATACCGAGGTTAATCATGAAAACATCTGTTGTAGAACGTCCGGCTCAGCATTGGGTCGGTTATCACCTGCAAGGTCCGTGGCAGGAAACGGTGCCGCAGGGTTTTGCTCAGTTGAAAGTCTGGGTGGCACGTCATGCGCTGCAAGGGGAGTGGATGGCTATCTATTACGGCAATCCGCAGGAACTGCCCCCGGAAGAACTCAGGGTAGAAACGGTGCTGACCGTCCCGGCTGATTATGCGCTGGCGGCGGGGGACGATATTCAGCATGGCACCCTGGCCGGTGGCCATTATTTCCACACCTGCACGGAAGTGCTTAATAACGACTTCTTCGCAGCCTGGAGCGCATTTTTCGCGCAATTGCAGGCGCGCAGTGACTGGCAGGTGGATGATCGTCCCTGTTATGAACACTATCTTTCTGACGGAACGCAAAGTGGCAACTGGTTGCTGAACATGTACATCCCGGTGCGGCCGCGCTAAAAAGGGGGCGGAGTTACATCCATGTTTATTCTAAGGAAAGTGGATGTTGCGCTGATGTTGATTTTTGTAAGCAGTGGTCAAAAAGTCAGGAAAAACGCGTGTCAGGTGTTAAGGGATCTGGTTTCGCCAGGGTAACATAGCGCGCAAAATTTTCCCGCACCCGGATAATCATGTTACGTGCTGACAAGCCCATTTCGTCGATTGAGTTCTGGTTCTACCGCCACTATCGCGCCGTACACGGCGTGCGTATCGCTATCGCTTTTGTCCTGAGCTTTTTGTTTGTCCGTCTGACGGACATTCCGGAAGGCACCTGGCCACTGATTACGCTGGTGGTGGTGATGGGGCCAATCTCGACCTGGGGTAACGTCTTTCCGCGCGTAGTGCAGCGCATTATTGGCACCTTTGCCGGGGCGATCTCCGGATTGATCGCGCTGAAGCTGGAGTTGATATCCTTGCCAGTGATGCTGGTGTGGTGTTTTGCGGTGATGGTGATTTGTGGTTATCTCACCCTCGGTAAACATCCGTATATGGCGCTGTTAATTGGTATCACCCTCAGCGTCGTGGTTGGCGCACCGGCAGGGGATTTCACCGTCGCGTTATGGCGTGGTGGCGATGTGATTCTCGGATCGCTGATGGCGCTGCTGTTTACTGCTATCTGGGCGCAGCGCGCTTATACCCACTGGCGCATCCAGTTGTCGGACGCCTTTATCAGCATGGCGAAAATTCATCATACCGGCTTCTCCGCTAACCTGGTGGACAAGCCGCGCCTGAACAAACCGTTCCAGAAGCTGCTCACCAACGTGATCAAGATGCGTGCCTTGCTGGAACCGGCCAGTAAAGAAACACGCATTCCCAAATCGGTGTTTGAAGCCATTCAGACCATCAACCGTAATATGGTTAACACCATGCAGATGCAAATTGATGCGTGGTGGGCGTCACGCGAGAGCCACTATTTGCTGCTCAACGCACCGACCCTGCGCCGCACGCAGCAAATGACGGAAAACACCCTGAATGCGCTGGCGGTGTTAATGGTGAAAGGGGAGACGGAGCAGGTAACGGCCAACAGCCACGAACTGGGCAGCATCATGCAGGAACTGGAGCAGTTGATTGCCAATGGCAGCAAACAACTGGAAACCACCTCGATCTACGGTTATGTGTGGCTGAGCCTCGAACAGGCGCGTCAGCTGGAGCGTATGACGGACCTGGTTCGCCTGGCGTTACGTAAATAGTTTTCCGGGGCAATGACTTAATGTGAATCGCTCTTTCTTTGCGCTAAGATAATAGCCAGTCCGATTCTAGCGGTGACAATTGCTTTTAAGGCTGGCAAGCCGCTAAGCTGAGCTTATGACTATTCCGCCTGCCGAGGCAGGCCCAAAGAAAGGTGCCAACATGGAAAATGCCAAGCAATCATTTCAGGACGTTCTGGAGTTTGTGCGTATGTTTCGTCGTAAAAACAAACTGCAGCGCGAAATTACGGACAACGAAAAGAAAATCCGTGATAACCAGAAACGTGTGTTGCTGCTGGACAACCTGAGCGAATACATCAAACCGGGCATGAGCGTTGAGGCGATTCAGGAAATCATCGCCAGCATGCGCGTGGATTATGAAGATCGCGTGGACGAGTACATCATCAAAAACGCCGACCTCTCTAAAGAGCGTCGCGAGCTATCGAAAAAGCTCAAAGCGATGGGCGAACCGAAACCGCAATAACATTCAGGGGCCGTATGGCCCCTGAGTTTTTCCCACCGAAATACACCTGCGCCGTTACGGATGCATTAACCTTCTGGCTAGTGCCTGTAACTGCTGCGCCACCTCGGCCACATCCAGCCCGTTTTGCTGCGGTGCGGCGGTGGTTTCTCTGATCACCAGTTGAGTCTCCAGCGGCGGCATTGCTACCTTGCTCTTCTCCAGCAACGCCAGCACACGATCCACGCTCTCCGCGCCCAACAGCTGCAAATCCTGGCGCACCGTGGTGAGCGGAGGCTGGTACCAGGCACTCTCAACGGTGTCATCATAACCAATCAACGAAATCTCACCAGGAATACGCACGCCATGCTGGTGCAGCGCGCGCATGGCACCCAGCGCCATTTGGTCGTTTGCCACCAACAGCGCCTGCGGCAGGGCGTGAGGTAACTGCCTGAGTAATGCCTGATAACCCGATGCCGCGCTCCAGTCACCTTGCAGTACGCGACAGGCTTCCAGTTGATGGGTGGCCAGCGCCTGCTGCCAGGCTTGAAAACGGGCGCGCGCCGAGGCAGAACTCGCCGGGCCATTCAAGACGCCAATCTGCCGATGACCGAGCGCCACCAGATGATCCACCGCCTGCTGCGCACCTGACTCGCTCAGGTACTGGCATTGCGCCACCCCGGCGCTACGTTCGACATCAAGAAACAACGCGGGTTTGGTACCGCACTGCTGCTGAATTAGCTCCGCTTCGGCCGCATCCAGCGGCAGATTGATCAGCAGCGCATCGACCCGCTGCGCCAGTAGTTCATGTACCGTGTCCTGCGCGTTGCCTGCGGTCATGGCAATCACCAGATGGTAACCGAGCGCCGTGGCACGTTGCTGGATGGCGGAGGCAATCTGCGCCGGTGCCATCAGCGCCAGATTGCTGGTCGCCAGCCCCAGCGTGCGCGTCGCTTTTCCGGCCAGCTGCTGCGCCACGCGGTTCGGCACATAGTTGAGTTGCTGCATCGCCGCTTCCACTTTGGCGCGAGTCCGGGGTGAGACCTGCGCGGCACGGTTAAGCACGCGGGAGACGGTCTGGTAGGAAACCCCCGCCAGTTGGGCAACGTCATCGAGGGTTACGGAGCGCGAAGTCATTGATCTCTCCTGAAGATGAAGCTGCGAGTGTAGCAAATTTTTCCCTGCCGGCGTGGTTAGAAGGCGTACACTGAAGGTGATAACGAAGGAGAATGTAATGAAGCTTAGTGGTGAACATATTCAGGATATCAATACGCTGGCGGCATGGCTGGCGCTGGATCATATCCCACAGGAAGGTACGCTGGAGGCCGATCTGGCAATACTGGCCGGGCACGCGGTGTTACCAAATATTGAAGGTGTGGTGGCGCTGGCAAAAAAATACCAGCTGCCGTTACTGATCAGCGGTGGCATCGGCCACTCCACGCCGTTGCTGGCGCAGATGATGGCAGCGCATCCGCTGTATCGGCAAATCGCTACCTTTGGTAAAAGCGAAGCGGCAATGCTGGGCGATATGGCACGCCTGTTTGCTGCGCTGCCGGACGATCAGTTGTTGCTGGAAGATAAATCGCGCAACTGTGGCGAAAATGCGGCCTTCAGCCAGCAGTTATTGGACCAGTTGCAGTGGCAGCCGCAGCGGGTGATTCTGGTGCAGGACCCGCTGATGCAGCGTCGAACCTGGGAAACCTTCCGCTGGCAGTGGCGTGACCGTGCTGATGCGCCGGAATTTATCAGTTGGCCGGTGTTCACCCCACAGGTGATGATGGACGCCGGTATGCTACGCATAATCGGCGCGCCGCCGCAGGGGTTATGGTCAATGGAGCGTTTCCTCTCGCTGCTGATGGGAGAAGTGCAGCGCCTGCGCGATGATGAAAACGGTTATGGCCCGCGTGGTAAAGGGTTCTTTGGTCATGTTGAGGTGCCGGAAGAGGTCGAAGCGGGCTGGCAAAGATTGATGCGCCTGCCAGGGGTGCAGGCGCGCATCAATGGATAATTAACCTGCTACGCCGTCAACACGATTTTCCCGACGTTAAGGCCTTCTTCCATGCGTTGGTGCGCCGCAGCCGCTTCAGCAAGGGGATAGACACTGTCGATAATCGGTGTCAGTCCCTCTGTACCGAATTCGGACAACCAGCGATCACGGAAGCGTTGTGACATCGCGTGTTTAACCTCCTGACTGCGCGATTTCATCACTGTGCCGAAAATTTGCAGGTGGCGATACAGCAGCCGGTCCAGTGGGATTTTGGCATTTTCGATACCGCCCATAATGCCGATCTGTACCAGACGACCGCCGAAGTTGAGTGCATTGACGTTGCGTTCGAAGTAGGGCGCACCGATAAAGTCGAGGATCAGGTCAACCCCCCGTTTCTCCGTCAGGCTGTCGACCACCGTGGCGAAATCCTCATGCACATAATCGATAACATAATCCGCCCCCATGCGCCGTA
Source organism: Pantoea sp. X-Soil-TKNS-1211 (assembly GCF_059730495.1). Taxonomy (NCBI): domain Bacteria; kingdom Pseudomonadati; phylum Pseudomonadota; class Gammaproteobacteria; order Enterobacterales; family Erwiniaceae; genus Pantoea; species Pantoea sp. X-Soil-TKNS-1211. Next base: position 2,841,639 of record NZ_AP035953.1, on the reverse strand, counting down.
CCAACTGGTGAGCATTGGCCTGGGCGGTGGTGATCACCGTGGCTCCGATGGCGTGTGCCAGCTGAACCGCCGCACCGCCCACGCCGCCAGCACCGGCATGGATCAGCACCGTTTCCCCGGCCTGCAACTTACCGAGATTGACCAGCGCTTCATTGGCGGTGACGAACACTTCGGTGATGGCCGCTGCCTGAACGTAGTTAAGGCTGTCAGGGATCGGCATCGCCATGCGGTAATCAATCCGCGCCACTTCCGCGTAAGCGCCGCCGCCGACAATCCCCATCACACGGTCGCCGACCTTGAAGCCGCTAACCTCGGCACCGACGGCAATCACATCACCGGCGATCTCCAGCCCCATGAGGGTGGAATCACCGAAATCAGGTCGGCCATAGCCGCCACGACGATGGGTGAGATCGGCACGGTTGACACCGGCGGCACGGGTACGCACCAGCAAATCCTGTGGGCGCAGTACCGGTTCCGCGACCTCGTTCAGAGTTAACACCTCGGCCGGTCCAAACTGATCAAATGTAATGGCTTTCATGGTCTTTTCCTTAAATATCAATTGGTCTGGTCGTCGGCAAAGGTGGCGTTGGCATAGGCTGACGCAGTAATGGCGGCCGGGAAACCGGCATAGAACGCCATATGGGTAATCACTGCGCTTAATTCAGTTTGTGTCAGGCCGTTTTCGATCCCCCGACGCAGATGCGCGGGCAGCTCATTAGCGTGATTCAGCGCAATCAGACAGGCGATGGTAATCAGGCTGCGGTCACGCGGGGCCAGATCCGCATCTTTCCACACCGCCGAATAGAGCGGCTGCTCAACAAAATCTGCCAGTTTCGGGGTAAACGGACGAGCGGCAGCGCGCGGGCTGGTAAAATCAATCGGTTTCATGGTCATCTCCTTAAATCTGGCTGATAAATTTGTTGGTCAGGTAATGTTCAATGCCTTCGGTGCCGCCCTCTGAACCATGTCCGCTCTCTTTCATCCCACCGAACGGTAACTCGGTGGCGATGATGCGGTACTGGTTGATGCCGATCATCCCGGCTTCGAGGCCGTCGCCCACATCAATGGCGGTACGGGCATCACGGGTAAAGGCATAGGCTGACAGCGCGTAGGGCAGACGATTGGCTTCTTCCAGTCCATCTTCCAGCGTGTCGAAGGGGCGCATCACGGCAATCGGGCCGAACGGTTCTTCATGCATGATGCGGGCGCTCATCGGCACATCCGCCAGCACCGTGGGCTGGAAGAAATAACCGGGACCATCAATACGTTTGCCACCGATCAGCACTTTTGCGCCCTGGGCGACCGCATCCGCCACCAGCAACTCCATCTTTTCCAGTTGGCGTTGATTCGCCAGCGGGCCAACCTGCGTCCCCGCATCCATACCGTCACCGATCACCAGCTTCGCAGTTGCCGCGACAAAGGCCGCCACAAAGCGTTCATACACCGGACGCTGAATCAGAAAGCGGGTGGAAGAGATACAGATTTGGCCGGTGCCACGGAAACGGTTGGCGGCACCCCCTGCGGCGGCGGCATCGATATCGGCATCGGCAAACACCAGCACCGGGCCGTGTCCCCCCAGTTCGAGGGTGATGGGTTTCACTCCGGCAGCGGCACGTTCTGATAGCAGACGACCCACCGGAACCGAACCGGTAAAGGCCACTTTGCGAATGATCGGTGAAGCGATGAGCTGTGAAGAGACTTTATCTGGTACACCGAAGACAATTTGCAGCACCCCTTTCGGCAGACCTGCCTCGTCGAGGCAGCGGGCCAGCGCCAGTGCGGTTGCCGGACTTTCTTCGCCAGGTTTCAGAATCACGCTGCACCCGGCTGCCAGCGCGGCAGAGAGTTTGCGTGCCGGGGTGATGGCGGGGAAGTTCCACGGGGTGAAGGCGGCCACCGGACCAATGGCCTGACGTTTCACCAGTTGTTGCACGCCGGGGCGATTGGCTGGCACTACGCGGCCATGAATGCGACGGGCTTCTTCGGCGAACCATTCGAAGTATTCGGCGGCGCGTTGCACTTCATCACGGCTCTCGTTCAGCGGCTTACCTTCTTCAAGGGTCATCTGCGTGGCGATATGCTCAGCACGTTCGCGCATCAGCTCTGCTGCACGTTTCATAATGCGCGCCCGTTCGGCAGGGACGGTGTGACGCCAGACGTCAAAGCTGTCGCGTGCTACTTCCAGCGCCAGCGCCAGATCGGCTTCGGTCGCCAGCGGCACACGACCCAGTACGCTGCCAGTGGCCGGGTTCACCACTGCGGCGGTATCGCGATCGTCGGCGCTCAGCCAGTTGCCATTGATGAACAGGTAAAGTGAATCATAAGTTGGGTTTTGCATGGTCTTCTTCCTCAGATGGATGATGTTGTTGATTTGCGTTGAGAAGAAGGTTAAGCCCAGGGCGCTTCGCTGATAAGATGGCTTCTCCCCACAACAGCTATGCAAGAAATGCACAGATGCAATCAGAGAAATTTGCCGAGTTCCTTGGCGTCTTCGTTGACGTAGCCCGTGAGAGTAGTTTTTCTGCCGCCGGGCGGCGCCGTGGCCGTACGCCCTCGTCGATTGGCCGCCAGATTGACGCACTGGAAGCGCATCTTGATACGCCGTTGTTTCTGCGCTCCACCCGCCATCTCACCCTGACCGATGCGGGTGAGGCCTTGCTGATTCGCGCCCGACAGATTCTGGACTCGCTGGTGGATGTGCAGCAGGAGCTGGCGTCGATGAAAGGAGAAGTCACCGGGATCTTACGCGTGGCGTGTTATCCGACCTTTGGCAAGCGCTACGTGCTGCCAGTGATGGGTGAGCTGGCGCGCCAGCACCCGGATTTGCGTCTGGAACTGGATCTGACCGAAAGGTTGGCAGACCCGGTGGCAGAGCGGCTGGACCTGGTGATCCGCATCGGCGATATGGCGGATAGCACCCTGATTGGCAGCCGCATTGCCATACAAACCCGCGTGTTGTGCGCCAGTCCGGCGTATCTGGCGCAGCAGGGCAGACCTGCCACGCTGGCCGATCTGGCCGCGCATCGGCTGATCGACAAATTGCACGGCTCCGATCTGTTGTGTTGGTCTGCGGTGCTGGGGCATCCGACTCGGGCATCCAACACTGCACCAGTATTTGGCTGTGACGATTTTGAAGGGATGCGGCTGGCGGCGGTGGAGGGATTGGGTATCGCTTATCTGCCCGATTGGGTGGTAGGAGAAGATATCAAGGCTGGGGTATTGCAGCAGATTTTCCCGGAGTGGTCAGCTCAGCCGCAGGCAGCAACCGGGATCTACGCGTTACGCGCGTTACGCCATCCCCCGGCACGTGTCACGCTGTTTCTTGATACGCTGCGCGCCCGCATCGGCAACCCGGCTATCTGGTCGGTGGCGTAGCGGCGCGATAAATCGCGCCGCTACGATGTGGATTAACGGTTTTTCAGATACACCTGCAAATTGACATACACGGCATTCAGCAGCGGCGTGGCAACACCGTTCCTCGTGGCACGTGCCACCAGGTCGCCGATGACCTGGTCGGCCTCGATATCAAAGCCCTGGGTCAGATCACGGTACATCGACGAGGTCATAGGCGTGGCCGGGTTATTCAGCGTCTCAAAAATCTTCGCCGTCACTGCCGGACGCTCCAGATAGCCTTCGGCGCTTATTACCTTCAGCACCTCGCCGAAGATGCCCTGCAACAACGCTTCACCGCCCTGTGATGTCAGGATCTGCTGGGTATTGCCACGCCCGAGGCAGCAGACCGCCCCCAAGGTGCTGAGCAGCAGCCATTTCTCCCACAGCTCACTGCTGATGTTGTCGGCAAACACGGTGTTGAACTGTGCGCCGCGCAACGTCTCATCCACCCGTTGCAGACGCGTATCGTTATCACCGTTCAGCGCTCCGTAGTACAGGATATGCAGCGGTGTCATCTGCACCACTTCACCGTCCTCACCGAGGGTGGCGTTGATTTTACACAGGCCGCCTATCACCTTGTCACCAAAGCGTTTTTGCAGCGTATCAATATGTCGCATCCCGTTAAGGATTGGCATGATCAGGGTATCAGGACCCACGGCCGGAGCGATATCTTCCATCGCCTGTGCCAGACCAAAACTTTTCACCGTCAGAATAATCAGGTCATAGCTGCCGTTCAGCGCTCCGGCCTGCACCAGTTGCGGGTGCAGGGTCTCGGTGCTGTCGGGGGTTTTCAGCACCATCCCGTTATTTTTTAACTGCTGAAAACGGCGCTCGCGCACCAGAAAAGTCACATCACGTCCTGCTTGCGCCAGACGCGCACCGAAATACCCGCCGGTTGCGCCGGCGCCGACTACCAGAATGCGCATGGTTGTGTTTCCCGTTGTGAATGAGACCCCTACCTTAAAACGCAGCGCTGAGGGATGCCAGTGGTCAAATGCGTATGCATGTAAAGGATTGATGAAAAACAGCTCAATCTGTTCGCATTTCTTCCAGCGCGAGGTCTAAGCTGATGGGCAACGGCGGGCAATGGTGCCCGCTTTTTTCCGTCGAACTGACTAAGGACGCATCATGCCCCGACCGCTACCCATCGAACGTTATCGCAATATCGGCATTTCCGCGCACATCGATGCCGGTAAAACCACCACCACCGAGCGCATTCTGTTTTACACCGGGATGAGCCATAAGCTGGGTGAAGTGCACGATGGCGCGGCAACCACCGACTGGATGGCACAGGAGCAGGAGCGAGGGATCACTATCACCTCAGCAGCGGTAAGCTGCTACTGGCCCGGTATGGATGGCAGCTTTGCCCCGCACCGTATCAACATTATTGACACCCCCGGGCACGTCGATTTCACTATCGAAGTGGAACGTTCCATGCGCGTGCTGGACGGCGCGGTGATGGTGTATGACGCCGTGGGCGGTGTGCAGCCACAATCAGAAACCGTCTGGCGTCAGGCCAACAAATACCATGTGCCACGCATCGCGTTCGTCAACAAAATGGACCGCCAGGGCGCGGATTTCTTCCGTGTGGTGCAGATGATGAAAGATCGTCTGCATGCCCATCCGGTGCCGATTGTGATCCCGATTGGTGCCGAAGAACACTTTACCGGCGTGGTCGACCTGACCAAAATGCGCGCCATCTACTGGGATGATGCGACTCAGGGCATGACCTTCAGCTATGCCTCGATCCCGGATGAGTTACAGGCGCTGGCCGCCGAGTGGCGTGAAAATATGGTGGCTGCCGCCGCAGAAGCCAGTGAAGCGTTGATGGATGTGTATCTTGAGCAGGGTGATCTGAGCGAGGAGCAGGTGATTGCCGGTCTGCGCCAGCGTACCTTGCTGAATGAGATCCAGCCGATGCTGTGCGGTAGCGCGTTCAAAAACAAAGGTGTGCAGCGCATGCTGGATGCGGTGATTGAGCTGATGCCTTCACCGATCGATGTGCCGCCAGTGGCGGGTATTGATGAACGTGGCGAACACGCTGAACGTCATGCCGACGATGACGAACCCTTCTCCGCGTTGGCGTTTAAATTAATGAGCGATCCCTATGTCGGTCAGCTGACGTTTGTGCGCGTCTATTCCGGCGTGCTGCGTAAGGGCGATAGCGTGTGGAATGCGGTGAAAGAGCGTAAAGAGCGCATTGGCCGCATTGTGCAGATGCAGGCGAACGATCGTATTGAAATCGAAGAGATCCGTGCCGGTGATATCGCGGCCTGTGTCGGTTTGAAAGAGGTCACCACCGGCGAAACGCTGTGTGACCCGAATGCAGTGATCACCCTGGAACGCATGGATTTCCCGGATCCGGTCATTTCGCTGTCAATTGAGCCGAAAACCAAAAGCGATCAGGAAAAAATGGGGCTGGCGTTGCAGCGCCTGGCGGCAGAAGATCCGTCGTTCCGTCTGCATACTGATGAAGAATCGGGCCAGACCATTATCTCCGGCATGGGCGAACTGCATCTGGAGATTATCGTTGACCGCATGAAACGCGAGTTTGGTGTCGAAGCCAATATTGGCCGACCGCAGGTAACTTACCGCGAAACCATCCGTAAAACGGTACGCGATGTGGAAGGTAAGTTTGTGCGCCAGTCAGGCGGTAAAGGTCAATATGGCCACGTGGTGCTGACGCTGGAACCGCAGCAGCCCGGTGCCGGTTTTGCCTTTGAGGATGCCACCAAAGGCGGCGTGGTGCCGCGCGAATTTATTCCTTCAGTCGAGAAGGGGATCCGTGAAGCGCTAAACAGCGGCGTGCTGGCGGGTTATCCGGTGGTGGATATCAAAGCGACCCTGACCTTTGGTTCGTATCATGATGTCGACTCCTCCGAGATGGCGTTCCGCATGGCGGCCATTTTCGGCTTCAAAGCCGCAGCCAAACAGGCCGATCCGGTGATCCTTGAACCGGTGATGCAGGTAGAAGTGGAAACCCCGGAAGAGTATGCCGGTAACGTTATGGGTGATCTCTCTTCACGTCGTGGCACTTTGCAGGGGATGGAAGAACGCTTTGGCGCACGTATTATTCACGCTGAAGTACCACTTGCGGAGATGTTTGGTTACTCCACCACGCTGCGTTCAATGTCGCAGGGCCGCGCCACCTACAGCATGGAGTTCAACCACTACGCCGAAGCGCCGAAAAACGTTGCTGACGCGATCATCGCTTCACGTCATTAAACTTACAGCGCCGTCACGCCCTGCGTGGCGGCCTGCAGTTCCCACTGCAACACCTCATCATAAAAGGCGCGATCAGGGGTAGCGAAGCCCGCGATCAGGCTGGCGGCGCACAGTTCCCGATAAGCCTCATCCTCTACCAACTGCGTCAATGCGCTGCGTAAGGCTGCCAGCGTCGGTTGATCGGTGCTGGCGGCGGTAATTAGCGGCAGTGCAGCGCACAACGGGGTTGCACCGATAATCTTTAACCCGGCTAACTCCTGCGGGACATGCTGTTGCAGTAACGCCCAGGTGATGCAGTCAATCGCCGCGATATCTGCTTGCTGCTGGCGCAGCGCGGCCAGTGACTGGCGATGGCTGCCGCTGAAATGCGTCTGCGCAAAGAAACGCCCCTGCTGCGCCAGCGGTGCCACCACATAACGCAGCGAGTTGTAGCCGGAGTGTGAATCATCGCTGTTACACACCGCCCGACGGCCACGGAAATCGGCCAACGTCAGCGTCGCATCCTCCTCGCGCACCACCAGCCAACTGCGATAACGCAATCCTTCACAACCCGGCGCGCTGGACTGAAAAGCCCCTACCAACTGGACATCTGGCAGCAGTTTGACCAGTGGATAGCCACAGGTCTGGCTCAGCAACAAATCGTTATCGCACCAGTGCGGGAGCAGGTCATGGTGCCACTCCACGCTGGCCGCTACACCACGTGTCGCCAGCAACTGTAACAGCGCCTCGGTCAATGCCAGGGTGGTGGCGTGGTTAATATCGTACATCGGTAAGGAGAGTCGTTTAGTCATGGCGTGCATCCTGTTTGCGGCCCGGATGGGCGTTAACCTCTACCGGCCTGGCCCAAAAGCGTCGTAGCCATTCGCCATAACCCGCGACCCGAAACGCCTGGTTGCGCTGGAAATAGTCATCGCGATTGAGCAGGTAAACGCGACGCAGGCCATACCACGGCAGGCCCGGTAGATCGTGATGTACTGAATGATAGTTGAGGTTGAGAAACAATACGCGCCATACCAGCCCCGCTTCGTTATTCACCGATCGCGCCAGTGGTTCCTCCTCGGCGCGATGTTCATAGAAAGAACGAACTTTGGTCAGCGCCAGTGCCGGATAACTCACCGCCACCACCCACCACAACGGCGAATAACCCAACTGTGTCAGCCACCAGAACAGCCCGCCCAACAGGCTGAGGTGCATCAGCCACATGGCGATGGCTGGTCTGTCGCGCTGACGAAACGCCACCAACAATGATTGCAGCGTTGCAAGGATATCCAGCAATGGCCCTAGCAGCAGCCGTCCGGGAAAGGTGTTGCGCAGATGGATCACCCGGCGCTGCCAGGGTTGCAGTCGCGCCCAATGTTGCGGCGTCAGGTAATAACTCTCGGGATCGTCATCGGGATCGGTCAGGGTGTGATTACGATGATGTGCCAGATGTGAGTCGCGGTACAAGCCATAGGGATACCATACCGCCAGTGGCAGGGTGCCAAATAGCTGATTGAGTCGCGGCCAGCGGGTAGGGTGGCCGTGAATCAACTCATGTTGCAATGACATATACCAGGTGGTGAACAGAATCATTAACAAGGTAGTCGGCAACAGGCCAAAGTGTTGCCCATAGATCAATGTACCAAACCACCCACCATACACCGCCAGTAGCAGCAGCCAGGTCGGCAATTCACTGCGCCACAGCCAGCTGCGCGCCAGTTGGTGGATCTGTTCACGTTGTTGTGGGCTGATATAGGCGGAAGAACCTTTGGGCATGATAGCGACGTTGTCCTGCTGGCTGAGATCGGTTCGCCAGACGATGCAGCACGGTCGAAAAAAAGACAAAGACCTTAATTTTCTTACTTATGTCGAAAAACTTGATGAAGCGGGTGAAAACAATTGGCTATCAGTACGGACGCGGCTGACGTAACCTTTCAGCATCGAAAACGACTTACTTAATCCGCGGCGTAACCCGCCTGCGAGGAGAACAGTTCCATGAAAAAGATTGGCTTTTTATCCTTTGGTCACTGGACGCCATCATCACAGTCCGCCACCCGTTCTGCGCAGGATGTGTTGTTGCAATCTATCGACCTGGCCGTGGCTGCTGAAGAGTTAGGTGCTGATGGCGCATACTATCGCGTGCACCACTTTGCCCGCCAACTGAGTTCCCCATTCCCGCTGCTGGCGGCGGTGGGGGCGCGTACCAAAAGCATCGAGATTGGTACTGGCGTGATTGATATGCGTTATGAAAACCCGCTGTACATGGCGGAAGACGCCGGTGCCGCAGACCTGATCTCCAATGGCCGCCTGCAACTCGGCATCAGCCGTGGATCGCCGGAGCAGGTCGTGGAAGGTTATCGCTACTTTGGCTTCAACCCGAAGGACGGCGAGAGCGATGCCGATATGGGGCGTCGTCATACTGAAGAGCTGCTGGAAGTGCTACGTGGTGAAGGTTTCGCGAAACCCAATCCGCAGCCGATGTTCCCGAATCCACCGGGACTGCTACGTCTGGAGCCGTTCTCTGAGGGTTTGCGTGAGCGTATCTGGTGGGGTTCTGGTTCCAACGCGACCGCTATCTGGGCCGCACAGCAGGGGATGAACCTGCAAAGTTCAACGCTGAAAGATGATGAAACCGGCGAGCCGTTCCACATCCAGCAGGCGAAACAAATTCGCGCTTACCGTGAAGCCTGGCAGGCGGCGGGACATCAGCGTACACCGCGTGTTTCCGTCAGTCGTAGCATTTTTGCTCTGACTAACGATATCGACCGTGCCTATTTTGGTCGCAGCGGTCAGGAGCAGGATTCCGTAGGTTTCCTCGATGAGAAAACTCGCGCTATCTTTGGTCGCAGCTATGCGGCGGAGCCGGAACAACTGATCAAACAGCTGGCACAGGATGAAGCGATTGCCGAAGCCGACACGCTGCTGCTGACCATTCCGAACCAACTCGGCGTGGATTACTGTGCCCATGTGATGGAAGCGATTCTGACTCAAGTGGCACCGGAGCTGGGCTGGCGTTAACGCGAAAATCGTACTAACAGCGGTTGCGGCGCGATTTATCGCGCATATATTGGGAGGCTCCTGAGCCTCCCATTTTTACACCGGCGGATATTGGGCAAATAACGCGGTACCTTCCATCTGCTGCGCTACCTGGTGTAAACGCGGAAAATGTTCTGCGGGCACCACCTGCGGAATAATCAACTGCATAAATCCCCAAATCACCGCGCTACTGATCGCCACCTGATCCGGTTTTTGCGGGTTGATATCACGCTGTTCCAGCTCGGTATTCCAGGCTTTACAGGCTGCCAGTAGCTGCTGTGTTACGCGGTCGAGCCACGGCTGATACTGCTTCTCTTCCGGTCGCAGCGTGCGCTCGTAATAGAACTGTACCGCTTTATCGCTGGCGGCCAGTACCAACCCGAGAATCTGCGTATCTTTCGCCAACGCGGCTGCCGTGGTGGGGAGCAACTTGCGGGGCGTATCAGCCTGGTTTTCCAGATAGTGCAGAATCAGTGACGAATCCATCAGCGCGCGGCCATCTGCCAGCACCAGAGTGGGTGCTTTGACCACGCCATTAATCTGCGCAAACTGATCAAAGTGTCGAAACACCGACAGCGACTGATGTTCAAACGCCATGCCGTAATGTGCGAGGGAAATCGCCACACGGCGTACATAAGGTGAATCCAGCATACCAATCAGTTTCATGGTGACTCCTTGTAAATTCGCGGTTTCTGTGCTCAGACAGTACCCCAGCCGCCGTGATTCAGCCAGCGACGCTTTCTAAGGGTTTTTGTTAGTAAAACTTACGCTTGTTGTGGCAGGCTACGGGTTTAACCCGTTGAGGAGCGGCTATGGCGGATTTTCCCCCGGTTGCCAGCCTGCGTAGCTTTGAAGCAGTAGCAAGGTTGGGCAGCGTTACCCTTGCGGCGAAAGAGCTGCATGTCACCCATTCAGCTATCAGCCAGCAGATAAAAGCGTTAGAAGAACTGTTAGGTGTCCAGTTATTCACCCGTCAGGTGCGCGGGGTGCAGATCAACGAAGAAGGCAGGTTGTATGCGATGCAGATCCGCGAAGCGCTGGGCCGCATTGCCGATGCGACGCGTCAGGTGCAGGTCAAACCACGACGTGCTGAACTGACGCTGGCGGCGGTGCCCTCGTTTGCCAGCCACTGGCTGATGCCGCGCCTGATGCGCTTTCGTCAATGTCACCCACATATTCATCTGCGCTTACAGGCCAGCCTGAGTGTCAACGATATGCAGCAGGCCACTACCGATATCGCTATCCGCATGGGCAAAGGTGATTGGGCAGGGGTTCACAGCCAGCTGTTATTTGCCGATACGCTGGTGGTGGTGGCATCTCCACAGTTTAATGGCGGCAATCTACCGCAGACCCCACAGCAAATTGCCGCCAGTGAACTCCTTTTCACCCTCGAATCCTGGGATAACTGGTGCCAGGCGGCGGGATTGAGCCAGCCGATCGTAGCGAATGGCCTGGTAACCAATGACTCCAACCTGGTTTTACAGGCGGTGCGGCTCGGGCAGGGCATTGCGCTGGAACGGCGATCGCTGGTTCAGGACGCGCTGGATCGCGGTGAACTGGTGCAACTCAGCCCGGTCAGCGTGGATTATCCGTGGCCGTATTGGCTGGTGACCCGTAAGGAAAGTGAGAAGCGTGAGGAAGAGGCGGCGTTTGTTAGTTGGTTGATGGAAGAGGTGACTAGCTATCTCAGCGCGCCGCTACCGGCAAAAAAAAAGCAGCCTTTGCAGGCTGCTCTTTCTTCGAATTTGGCTCCTCTGACTGGACTCGAACCAGTGACATACGGATTAACAGTCCGCCGTTCTACCGACTGAACTACAGAGGAATCGTTTGAACGGGGCGCATAGTAACGAGCGGGCTGCGCCTTGTCAAAGCCCTTTTGCACAAATTGTTCCGACTGCTGAATAAAGCAGCATCCCCTCAGGCTGGCGGAGAAAAATCCAGGTTATGTCCAACCAGGATAATGGAATACAAAATCCATAATGAAGAGAAATGGCTGACTTGATTGTGATGGCAATCACTAACTCTATGAAATATTACATTCTGATTTGTCGATTTTGTCAGATTCATCGCATGCATGATCACAGATATTCCATTTGGCCGTTGTGGGTGCACAAGGTGAAATTTATATTCCGTATCACTTCTTCTGTGAACCCAGGATGTGCAGTATGAACAAAGTCAGAATCGGAATGATTGGCAGTGGTTACATTGGTCGTTGTCATGCAATTGCTTATGCTCAGGCACCGACCGTGTTTGCCCTGAAAGGCGAAATCGTGCGAGAGATGCTGGCGGAGGTTAATCCGGAGCTGGCAGCCAAACAGGCGGCAACCTTTGGCTTCGCGCGTTCAACCGGCGACTGGCGTGAGTTGGTTCGCGATCCCAACATCGATGTGGTGGATATCTGCGCCCCAAACTTCCTGCATAAGGAGATGGCGCTGGAAGCTATCCGTAATGGTAAACATGTCTATTCAGAAAAGCCGCTGTCCCTCTCCGTTGCTGACGCGGAAGAGATGGTGCAGGCCGCACAGCAGGCGAGGGTAAAAACGCTGGTGGGCTTCAACTATATGAAAAACCCCACCAGCCAGTTAGCGCGCGAAATTATCGCCCGTGGTGAAATCGGTGATGTGGTGCATTTCTACGGTACGCACAACGAGGATTACCTGGCAAAAGCGGAAACGCCGTTAGACTGGCATTGTCAGAAAGCGTTGGCAGGTCTGGGCGCGCTCGGCGACCTCGCCGCACATATCGTCAATATGGCGCATTATCTGGTGGGCGATATCGAAGAAGTCAGCGGGGATATGATGACGGTGATTAAACAACGCCCGGACCCGAAAGATCCCAGCCGTCTGCTGCCGGTAGAAAACGAAGACCAGGCCAGCGCGTTACTGCGCTTCAAGAATGGTGCGCACGGCGTATTTGAAACCTCGCGTATCGCTTGCGGCAGCAAAATGGGGCTCACCTATGTGGTGACCGGCACCAAAGGTACGCTGCGTTATACCCAGGAGCGGATGGCGGAGCTGGAGCTTTATATCCATGATGATCCGGTTGGACGTCAGGGCTTTAAAACCATTCTCACCGGCCCGGCGCACCCGGACTATGCCAACTTTTGCGTTTCAGCCGGACACGGCATTGGATTTAACGATCAGAAAACCGTCGAGATCCGCGATCTGATTAACGGTATTGCTGCGGGCGACCGCATGTGGCCAGACTTCGCCGAGGGATTACAGGTGCAGAAGGTGCTGGAAGCAGTGGCGGTGTCAGCCGCAGAACGGCGCTGGATGACCGTATAATTTCAGAGCACCGTAGCGGCGCGATTTATCGCGCCCCTACAGGCTGGAGCATGAGTCGTTACGTTGCCATCTGCCACCACAACTTATCCAGCGCGTAGTAGCGGTCGCGCTCCATCTCCGGCTGATATAAATCGCGTTTCCACGGTTTCGCCAGAATATAATGCAAATTCTTCACCTCGTCGGCATTCCATAGCTGCGGATGCTGAAAAGGCAATGTTTTGAGCGCATTGTAAATATAAGGTAATGGCAGCCAGCGTCCGGCGAACACCTCATTCAGTAAATCCTGTTCGGAAAACGGATAGCGGCGCAGATCATCAATCGCTGCCACTTTCTCCTGCAACTGCTGGAAGACCGCCATGTCAGGTTTCAGCACCAAAAAACCACCATTGAGATAAAGATCCAGGTTGGCCGGGGCCGGTTGCTGGCGCTCCAACCAGGTGTAGTGGCAATTCTCTGGCTGCCAGCTGGCGGGATAGCTGGCAATCTGATTCGGGTTACAGCGGCAGGCATGGCAGGCGGCGAGGGCATAATCACCCAGGTCGAGGGTGAAAAGCTCATCCATATTGCGCAGTACCAGCATATCCGCATCGAGAAACACTACGCGCTCACAACCCGTCAATTCCCAGACACGCAGTTTGCTCCACACTTCGCCAAACTGCGCCGAAGCATAATGCTGATCCAGATCGTTACGCGGTGTCAGGGGCACCACAGGGTGAATAACGCAGCCATCGGCCTGCAAGGCTTCCCGCGTGCTCTGATCAATGGCATCGGTGACCATCACCACCAGCGGCCAGCGGCTGTCGCTTTTTATCAGTGATCGATGCAGGGTTTTCACCCCCACCAGATAATCCGGTTGTGTTAATAAAGTGACCCAGGCAAACATACTTTCCTCTCGTCAGGCTTAATCGAAAAGGGCGGTAACATAGTCGTTGCTGAAACGGTGGTACGGATCGAGCTGCTGGCGCACGGCGCGAAACGCCTCCCACTGCGGATAGATATCACGCCAGGGGTAACGTTGTGGATCGTAATATTTTCCCCAGTGGGGACGACCACCTTCGGCGGCGAGCAGTTTTTCCACTTCGGTGAGAAAATGCAGTCCTTCCTGCGACAGCGAACCGTCATCGGCGTAATACACCACAAAACCAAAAAAGCAGGTGGGCTGTTGATACGCCGGGCTGAGCCACGCCGACGATGCTCCGGTGCAGCGCAGAATGATCGGATAATGCATATGCGGATGTTTTGCCGCGTACCAGGTTTTAATTTTATCAATGATATGTGGGGTTTGTGCCAGCGGGACCCCAATCTCCACATTGATCTGCGGCACCGCAATGCCACGACAAAACAGTTGGTAGATATCGCCACTGAGGTCGGTGAAATCGCGAAAACGCGTCACGGTGCGGAATTGTTTGCCGCCTTTGCCGTGAATCTGCGTATCCCGATGCATCTGCGTTAGCGTCTGCTCGATCGTGTCATTCAGGCTGCTGTCGGTTTCGTCACCATGCTCAATCACTTGACGTTGGTTGGCATAGTAACGCTGCTGATCCTGGGCGTTAGCCTCCTCGGCATTCCACACATGCAGAAGATTGTCGTCAACGAACCACCAGGCTTTGCTCAGTTCGTATTGCTGATTCCAGGCCAGCAAATCCTGCCCGAGGTTATCAGCCGGAACGGCATATTTGTGGCAGGTAAACAGGCGAAAAGGGTGGGTGCGTAACGTGACGGCGGTGATAATGCCTAATGCACCGAGCGACACCTGCGCAGCGTGAAACGCGGCATCATCACGGGTAAATTCCCGCAGGCTACCATCCGCCATCACCATGCGGATGCGTAGTGCTTCGTCTGCCAGTGAACTCTGACCGAGACCCTGACCGTGGGTGCCGGTCGACATCGCGCCGGCCAGCGTCTGTACCGCAATCACGCCTGGCGAGGAAGCCAGCATGCGATCCATCCCGGTCAGGGTGGCATAGATCTGCTCCAGCGGGGTGCCGGCGGCGAAGGTTACGCTCGCTTCATCGAACGCGAGCATCCCTTGCATGGCACTGAGATCCAACAATAGATCCTGAACACCGACATTCAGCATCCTGCCCGGTGACAGGCGGCTGCCGAGCACGCGTACCTTGCCTGTCGAGTGGCGCAGGATCTGTTGTAATTCAGCTTCACAGGTTGGCCGCTGTAACTGCGCACGCTGGCCGACGACGCTGTTCTGCGCCCAGTTCCACAGACGGTTTTCGTTATCAATGTTGGCGATGTGACGTAACGGATAAAGGGGGGAATCTTTCACTACGGCGTTCCTTAGTCTGAGGTCTGTGATGGTCCCATTGGCTAAAGCGTAGACCATCACAGCGCAGCCGCAGACTAAGGGGCTTTGCGGATATAACGTAACGTAGCGGTAACGGCCAGTTGGCGATTACGATGAATGCTGTCTTCTTCGCTATTATCCGGGCTAAACAGCGCGTTAAAGGTATAGCGGTTAGAAACGTGATGTACGCAGATACTGCTGATTAAGCGGTGCACATCAATGGTATTGACGCCGGTAATAAAAATGCCCTGCTGCTGCCCACGAGACAAAATATCTTCAAGCAGGTCGAGAGCGCTTTTATTCAGCGCCTTAATGCGTTCCGACTGGGTGATGTAGCGACCACGCAGCAGGTTTTCGGTGCAGACCAGCCGCATAAAATCCGGGTGCGAAACATGGTAATCGAAGCTGGCTTCCACCAGTTTGGTCATCGCCTCTTCCGGGGCCATCGCGGCGAGATTCAGTCCGGTTTCATGTTGACGAATTGCCTGATAAACCTGCTCCAGCACCTCGATATACAACTTTTCTTTATTCACGAAGTGATACACCACCATACGTTTGGTGGTCTGAGCATGCTCGGCGATCTGCTCCAGCCGCGCGCCCTGCATACCGAATTCGGCAAAGGTCTTCAGTGCGCCTGCCAGAATGCGTTTCTTAAGCCCTTCAGGGTCATTTTTACGTTTGGTAGTTTCCGACATAGTGCTCAATAACAAGGTGCAAAAGGAAGATGTTAGCACAGCATGCCGCGTGATCACGCAGGGCCGTACGCATTATATGCTTTTTGTGAATAACAATTCTGAAATCGAGATTAAGTGATAATAAGTCGCTGCGTATACTGCGCTGATTCCCGGCCTGAGAGCTGGGCCATGTGCGCTCGATGCAGGATGGACCATGACACTACTCTTTCCCGATGACATTTCATTATCGCGCCGTGCGATCAGTGATACGGCTGATATTTTGCACCGCTCACCGGTGGTGGTAAAGGTACGCGATCTTTCCCGTACGTTTGGTGCAACTCATGCGCTGCGCAAGGTGTCTCTGACTGTCAATCAGGGCGAAATTCTCGGCATTATCGGCCGCAGCGGTGCCGGAAAATCGACGCTCATTCGTTGTCTTAATGGCCTGGAACAGCCGGATGAAGGGGTGATTGAGATCGAGGGGCGTGCCATCAGCGGCTTATCGGAAAAAAACCTGCAAGCGGTGCGCAGCCGGGTTGGCATGGTGTTTCAGCACTTCAACTTGCTCTCGGCGAAAACTGTGGCGCAGAACGTGGCTTTGCCGCTGAAAATTGCCGGTATGGCGCAAGCGCAACGTCAGCAGCGTGTTGCGCAGTTATTGCACCTGGTGGGGCTGTCCGACAAAGCGGATCACTATCCGGCGGCACTTTCGGGGGGCCAGAAGCAGCGTGTGGGGATCGCCCGTGCGCTGGCTGCCGAGCCTGCGTTGCTGCTCTGCGATGAGGCGACGTCGGCGCTGGATCCCGAAACCACCCGCTCCATTCTGGCGTTACTGAAATCGCTCAATCAACAACTCGGTATCACCATTCTATTGATCACCCATGAGATGGAGGTGATCAAATCCGTCGCCCAGCGGGTGGCGGTGATTGATGCCGGTGAAATTATTGAAAGCGGGCCGGTATGGCAGGTGTTCGCCCATCCGCAAACTCAACTGACACAAACCTTGCTGCGTGGCTTGCTGCCGCAGTTGCCGGAAAGTATGGCAGCGCGTCTCCAGCAACAGCCTGCCGGTGAGGCGATTTATCACGTCAATTTCGCCGGTGAGGACGCTCAGGGTGATTTGCTGACGCGGCTGGCGACGCACTGGCCTGGCGCGTTTCGTTTATTGCAGGGTGGGGTAGACCACATTCAGCACTACGCGGTAGTCCGTTTCTTTATAGCGCTGCCGCAGGCGCAACAGCAACCCGTCATCAGTTGGCTGCAACAGCAGCAGGCACAAGTGGAGTTAATCGGTTATGTCACCAGTAATGATTGATTTAATGCTTAGCGCCATTGGCGAAACCTTGCTGATGACGCTGCTCTCAGGCCTGATTTCACTGGTTGCCGGGCTGCCATTGGGGTTGATTTTGGTGGTCACCAGCCCCGGTGGCATTGCCGAACATCGGCTGATTAATCGGGTGCTGGGGATCATTATCAACGGTTTTCGATCCTTGCCCTTTATTATTCTGCTGGTGGCGCTGATCCCCTTTACCCGTTTTCTGGTTGGTACGTCGTTAGGGACCTGGGCGGCGATTGTTCCACTCTCCATCACCGCGACGCCGTATTTCGCTCGCGTAGCGGAAGTGTCCTTGCGCGAGGTGGATCGCGGTTTGATCGATGCCGTGCGTGCGATGGGGGCCAGTAAGCTGCGTATCGTTTGGGAAGTGCTGGTGCCGGAAGCGTTACCGGGCATACTGGCGGGATTCGTCGTTACGCTGGTGGCGTTGGTGGGAGCCTCCGCTATGGCCGGGGCAATTGGTGCCGGAGGCTTGGGCGATCTCGCGATTCGCTATGGTTATCAGCGCTTTGAAACCAATGTGATGCTGGCGGTGATCGCGGTGCTGATCATTCTGGTATGCGGTATTCAGTGGCTGGGCGACCGTCTGGTGGCAAAAGTGGATAAGCGCCATTAATGACGATTTCCCCCCGGGCGGCGCGATAAATCGCGCCGTTTTGTTATGCCTGCTTCGTTCATTCCCATGTAAATCCGCTATTCATTCCATTTCCTTCACATTCATACGGCACGTTTCTATCTAAGAGACAGTTCGAAATTCTGCCAATTGCCGACGTAATTCTCTTTCCATGAGGTTTTGTAAGTATAAAAACCTGGCGAGCCTGACGTAACTCAAATTGAGTAAACGCGCACTCAATCAGGACCACTTTTTTTGTGAAATTTTATGAATTTTAAACGTAGGAATTTTCATCATCAGTAGCAAATTTCTTATTAATTTTGTCGTTTTTTAGGATGATTCTGATTTAATCGAGGTAAAACAAGCTGAATTTCCATTAGTGTTATTTGTTAAGTGTTGTTTATGCATGTTTCCAGGAATACCGCACGTTGATATTTTGTCAGGCTTATGTAAATCTTTGGCCGATGTTAATACATGGATGATGATTTGTGCTCACGGGCGGGTTTTACCAGGCTCGTGCGGTAGCTATGATGCTACAGAAAGATCATAACCAATTGATTTAGATCGATTGTGATCCATATTGCTCGCGATTAATATTCGTCACGACTTTTGCACCCTGATTGAGCGATCTTATAAGGCAGGGTGGATTTCAGACCAGGAATGTCATAAGTAAATCTTGTGTACGCTGCTTTACCCCCTATTGAGTTGCAGATATTTATCACTTTGGTGAATGTTTTATAACTGCATATCAACTCCCTCCTGGTCTTACGCTCCCTTTTATTGCATCTGAAATACTTAATTGGAACTGATCATTTTTAGCCCTGCATTTGGCCGATTGCTTCCGATAAAAAGTGTGGTCAATTTTTTAAATGGTCCTGACTGCTGTGGTTCGCGCGGCATTCAGTGATTTATTTTGCTAACAACCGGCCAATGGCCATTTTTTAGAGATTAATGGAACTAAACATGAAGAAAATGGTGAATCTCCGCATTGCGTTAAGCCTGCTGTTTGTCTTTGTTGTTGCAGGTTGTAAAGCGCCACCACCCATCACTGACGACACCCTGGTGACCAGCACCGTTGACGGTGTCACCCTGGTTCACCGCCATGCGGTCAATCCGCCTGCGCAGTTCAATCCTGTCAATGACGCCTATCGCGCGCTCTATCCGACCTCGGTGATGACGCGCCCTGACTACGGCGGCAAAGTGGTGACTACGCTGAAAACCGGTGAAACCTATACGGTCCTTGGCATGGTTGAGAACAATTGGCTGGCGATTGGCGAGGAGCCGCAGGCCGAAGCCGCACCGGCTGAAGGACAGAAAACCGTGGCCACGCCAGCAGCAGCGCAGCTCACCGGTTATGTGCCGTTCCGCGCCCTGGTGAAAAGCGATCTCTACGATCAAACCCTGAAAGCCGACCAGCCGAAACGTCGGGTGCGCAGTGCAAAGAAAAAGACCTGCGTGTCGGTCGATGGCGACAGCAAAGCCTGCCAGAACGGTAACAGCGGTACCTGGATCATTAACTAGTCTCGCTAAACATGGAGGGACAGGTGATGTTGATAAGTCGCCTGAGAAAGTGGTGTTTGCCGCTGTTCGTCCTGTTACTGGCGGCATGCAGTAGTGGCCAAACCTCAGTAGCGCGTTACAACCTGCACTTCCAGGCGCATCCGCAAATCAATGCGGGTGCGCCGCTCAAAGTTCGGGTGATGCTACTCACCTCTGACGCCGCATTTATGTCTGCCGATTTCTATTCACTACAAAACCAGCCGGGGGCAGTGCTCGGCGCTTCACTGCTGAATAACCAGGAGTTCTTCCTGAGGGCAGGGCAACTCAGTAATACGCTCAGTGGTAAGAGTCTGGCCGAAGCCCGTTTCATCGGCATCATGGCGGAATATCAGACGTTGGACGGCAAAGTCTGGCGTCTGGCGCTGCCCTTCCCGGACGGGGATGACAGTGCGTTCTGGCAGTTCTGGAAAAGTAACGATGGTGAGTTGAATGCCAGCATCGTGGCGGATATCAACGGCCTGCGCCTGGTTAAGCAGTAAAGGATGATTATGAACAGAGCCGAAAAGGTGGTGTGGACAGAAGGTATGTTTTTGCGTCCGCATCATTTCCAGCAGTCGGAAAATTTTCTGCACAGCAGCTTACGGGAATGGGGACAGTCCCAGCGTGTCTACACCTGGGGATTCTTCGACGTTGAATTTGATGACGCGCTGTTGCGGCAGGGCAAACTGGCATTAAATGCCGCCAGTGGCTGCCTGCCGGATGGCACTTTCTTTGCCTTTAGTCAGCCCCAACAGGGACCGGCTCCGTTGGATCTGCCAGACAATGTTGATCGAGCGAAAGTGGTGCTGGCGATCCCGACGCGGCGCAATGGTCGCGAGGCGGTAACCTTTCAGGATTCACCGGACTCGCTGGCGCGTTATCTCGCCTGGGAAGCAGAAGTCGAGGATGACAATGCGCTGGCCGTCGGCGCGGCAACGGTGCAATTTGGTAAATTGCGCCTGCGCCTGATGCTGGAGCAGGATCTCACCGCAGAATGGACCGCAATGGGTGTGGCGCGAGTGGTGGAAAAGCGTAGCGATAACCACATACGTCTCGACAACGATTACATTCCGCCGATGCTCACCTTGACCGGTAGCCATGCGTTGCAAAGCATGATGAACGATCTGCATGGTCTGATACAGCAGCGCAGTCAGCAACTGAGCCAGCGCACACCCGGTACCGGGCGCTTTAACAGCGCTGATATGGTCGATTTCATGCTGCTGGCGTTGTTAAACCGACAACTTGGCCTGCATGCGCATCTGCAAACCTTACCGTTACTGCATCCCGAATCCCTGTATAGCCATTGGCTACAACTGGCGGCAGAGCTGAGCACCTGGTCGCCAGCGCGCACGCCGGATGCTTTTCCGCGTTATGACCATGACGATTTGCATGGCTGCTTTATGCGGTTGACGTTGCAGCTTCGCCAGGAGTTGTCGCAGGTGATGGAGGAGAGCGCGATTCAACTGCCGCTGACGCAGCGTTCGCACGGCCTGAATGTAGCGACGGTGCCGGAGAGCAGCATGGTGCGGGAATTCGGCTTTGTACTGGCGGTGAAAGCCAGCGTGCCAGCCGATGCATTAAAAACCCACTTCCCGGCGCAAATGAAAGTCGCGCCTGTCACCAAAATTCGTGATTTGGTGCAGCTCCAGCTTCCAGGCCTGTCGCTGATCGCCATGCCGGGTGCGCCGCCACAAATCCCGTGGCATGCCGGTTACAGCTACTTTGAACTGGATAAAAACAGCGAGCTGTGGAAGGAGATGGAGCGCTCAGGTGCTTTTGCACTTCACCTCGCTGGTGAGTTTCCAGGCCTGAATATGGAGTTCTGGGCCATTCGCAGTCAGTCAGAATAATCAAAACTGAGCACGCATGATGCAGCCACAACAGAAACCGAATAGCGATGCCGCACAGCCCGATGTTAGCCACCAGAATATATTGGTGGCGGCGGCGAACCCGCTGATTAACGCCATCCCGCAAATCCGGCACGCCGTTTCCCATGACGATCCTGCTCGTCTGCGCCAGCAGTTAATTGATCAGATCCGCCACTTCGAGCTGAGCTGCCAGCAGTCAGGCCTGAGTTATGAGGTGATCATCGGCGCGCGTTACTGCCTGTGCACCGCGCTGGATGAAGCCGCCGCACTGACACCGTGGGGTAGCCGTGGCGTCTGGACCAGCAACGGGTTGCTGGTCACTTTTCACAATGAAACCTGGGGTGGAGAGAAGTTTTTCCAGTTGCTGGCAAAACTGTCGCAGAACCCACGTCAGCATATCCTGCTGCTGGAGTTGATCTATTTTTGCCTGCTGCTCGGTTTTGAAGGGCGTTATCGGGTGCTGGACAATGGGCGTTCACAGTTAGAAACCATCAAACAACGCTTGTTGCAGATGATCAAAAGCGTGCGCGGCAGTTATGCGACGGCGCTGTCGGTGCATCCGACCGATCAACCGGTATTGCGTAAGTTGTGGCGTCCGATGATTCCGCTGTGGGCCTGCGCAGCAGTCGCTGCGTTGGGTGCCTGCCTGTTCTATATCATCCTGAACTGGCGGCTGGGTGATTACACCACGCCGGTGCTGGCTAATATCTACCAAACCTCGTTACCGGAGATGCAAATCCGCAACCCGGCACCACCACCACCCGCCGTGCTCAATCTGAAAACCTTCCTCAAACCGGAAATTGATGCCGGATTGGTGGCAGTACGCGATGAAGCCGATCAAAGCGTGGTGACGCTGAAAGGCGATGGCTTGTTCAGCTCCGGAGCGACCACGGTGCGTGGACGTTATGAAGCGGTTATCCAGCGGATCGCGGCGGCGATGAACAACGTCAGCGGCAAGATTCTGGTGGTGGGATATAGCGATAACGTGCCAATCCGCAGCGCCCGTTTTGCCTCCAACTATGAACTCTCCCTGGCACGCGCGCAGTCAGTACAGACCTTGTTGCAACAGCAGTTGACGCAACCCGCCCGTGTGAAAGCAGAAGGGCGTGGCGAAAGCAATCCGCTGGTGCCGAACACCAACGCCGAGAACCGTGCGCGTAATCGCCGTGTGGAGATCACGCTGCTGGTGGCACCGGATGCGACGCAAGCTGAACTTAACGGCCTGGCGAGAGGGAACTAATCCATGCTGAATATGCTTTTTGCCGTGCTGACCAGTCGCCTCGCCTGGGGTTTTGTCGGCATCACCGCGCTCTCATTTATTATCTGGGTGATTGGCCCGGTGTTCTCGATTGTCGATTCGCGGCCTCTGGAGCCAGAACAGAATCGCATGATCAGTATCGCTTTGCTGTATCTGGTGTGGGGGTTGAGTCAGGCGATTCCTCGCCTTTACAACATGTGGCTCAACCGTAAACTGATGTCGAGCCTGGAAACTACGCCGGCCGGTGAGCCAGAGCAAGACCGCAAGCGCCTGACTAATGAGGAACAGGTGCTGGCGAGCCGTTTTGGCGAAGCCACGGAGATGCTGAAAAAGGCGCATTTCCAGCGTCACAACAGCAAAGGTACGCCATTCTGGGCGCAGCGTTTCAGTCGTCAGTATCTCTATCAACTGCCGTGGTACATGATCATCGGTGCACCGGGTGCCGGAAAAACCACCGCGCTGGTCAACTCCGGTCTGCAATTCCCGCTGGCTGACAAGTTTGGTAAAGCGGCGCTGCGTGGCATTGGCGGTACGCGCAACTGCGACTGGTGGTTCACCAATGACGCGGTGCTGCTGGATACCGCCGGGCGCTACACCACCCAGGAGAGCCAGCAGGAGCGCGATGCCAGCGAGTGGCATCACTTTCTGGCGTTGCTGTGCAAATACCGTGGTCGTCAGCCGATCAATGGTGTGATCGTCACCCTGAGCGTGGCGGATCTGCTGAGTCAGACGCCGGAAGCCCTGCGTAATCAGGCTCTGGCTCTGCGCCAGCGGTTGATGGAGCTGCATGATCGCCTCGGTATCCGCTTCCCGGTCTATGTACTGGTCACCAAGGCGGACCTGTTAAAGGGGTTCCGCAGCTATTTTGCCGGGCTGGATAAAACGCAACGCGAACAAATCTGGGGCTTCACCTTCCCCTGGGCGCAGGCGTCCACGGTAGATTTTGAACTCAGTAGCCAGTTTCAGCAGGAGTATTCGCTGCTGCAACAACGTTTGGATGCTGGGTTAGCTGATACGCTGTTGGGGGAAAGTGACGCCCAGGCGCGAGCGGAAAGTTATCTGTTCCCGCAGGAGTTTGCCGCATTACGTCCGTTGCTGGCTGAGGCGCTCGATACCTTATTTGCCCGCTCAGATTTTGAAACCCAGTTCGCACCGCGCGGCATCTACTTTGCCAGCGGCACCCAGGAAGGGCTGCCGTTTGACCGGGTGATGGGCGAGTTAACCCGTGCGCTGCATCTGCCGGGACAACAGGACGGCGCATCGGGCCGTTGGGATCAGGTAGGTAAAGACGCGCCGATTCCGCCAACCAAAGGGCAAAGCTTCTTCCTGAAGGACATGCTGGAAGATGTGGTATTTCAGGAGTCCGGGCTGGCGGCCAGTAATCGCTGGTGGGAACTGCGCAATCGCGCCGGATTATGGTCTGGATACCTGGCGTTGCTGGTCATTGTGGCGATTATTGCGGCATTGTGGTTGACCAGTTACAGCAAAAACAAAGCCTATTTGCAGGAGATGGCGGCAAAAACGCCGCAGGTTGAGCAACTTGGAGAACAGCTACAACGGCAGGGGAGCGGCGATTTCTTCGCGCTGGTGCCGTATCTCAATACGTTGCTGCATCTGCCAGAAAGTAAAGACTTTTCATTGCAGGACCCACCACTGACGCGTCGTATGTGGTTATACCGTGGCACTGAAGTGAGCGACGCCAGTCAGGCGCTGTACAACAAAGCGCTGAAGCAATTGTTGCTGCCACAGGTGGCGCAGAACATCACCCGTTGGTTGCGTAATGATAACGGCAGCGATGCAGATTACAGCTACGAGGCGCTGAAGGCGTATCAGATGCTGTATCAGCCGAAGCATTATGACGGTAAGTTCCTGCAAGCCTGGCTGATGCTGAATATCTCGCGTGAGCTACCGCAGAACGTGACCCAGCAGGAAGTCAAACAGCTGGCGTGGCATCTGCAACAACTGCTGGAAACGCAAATCCAGTCCTCGCCCTATGCACAGGATGATGCGCTGGTAAAGCGCGAGCAGGCGCTGATTAATCAGATGCCGCTATCACAGCGCGTTTACGGACGCCTGAAGCGCCTGCTACAACGTGATGGCAGCTTACCCACAGTCACCCTTGCCGCGCTCGGCGGTCCGCAAAGTGAACTGGTGTTCTCGCGTAAAAGCGGTAAATCGGTCAACGATGGCGTCTCCGGCCTGTATACCCCGGACGGATATTGGCAGCATGTCGATAAGCAAATTGCGCCGGTGACGCAGGCGCTGTATCAGGACGATCGCTGGGTGTTGGGGGGAATCTCGCAGCAGGAAAACAGCCAGCAGACCGACTTAGCGGTGCGTCAGCTGTATATGCAGGATTACATTCGCCAGTGGGAGCAATTCCTCAGCGATATCCAGCTCAACAACAGCGCCGACCTTGCACAGCGCATCAATACCGCCCGTCTGCTTTCTGGCAACCACTCGCCGCTGCGCCAGTTGGTGATTAACCTGAGCAAAGTGCTGACGCTGACGCGTGCGCCAACCGATGACAAAACGGCACAAACCGCGCAGCCGCCGTCAGACAACAGCGCCACCCGCACCTTACAGGCGTTGTTCAGTGCGCCCAAAGCCAATGCGGCGCAGAGCGAAGCCAATCCGGCACCGGAACAGGTGGTGGGAGCGCATTTTGCCTCCATTATCGAGCTGGCGCAGCCGTTGCAGCAGGGGAGTAAAGTGCTGGCGGTGGATGATTTTCTGCACCAGATTGACGATCTCTACCGTTACCTGACGGCGGTGCAGGATGCGGCCAACAGCGGTATGCCGCCGCCATCAAGTGATGCCATAAGCCGGGTACAGGCCAGCGCTGGCCGTTTGCCTGGAACGTTACAAAACATGGTCTCCAGCATGGCGGTAGGGGCCAGTTCAGATGCCCAGCGTCGTGATATGGATAACGTGCGCAAACGTATCCAGATGGAGGTGGGCAGCTTCTGTCAGCAGGCCATCGCCGGGCGTTATCCGCTGGTGCGCACTGGCCGCAACGAGGTGACACCCGACGATTTGGCGCGCATGTTTGCGCCAGGTACTGGGCTGATGGACAGCTTCTTCCGCGACAATCTGGCAAACAAAGTCGATACCACGCACGCTGCCTGGCGTTTCACGCCGGGGATAGATGGTAAAACCTTGCCGGGCGGTGAAGCATTGCTGCGTCCGTTCCAGCAGGCCCAGTCAATTCGCGACGCGTTTTTTACCAATGGCGCGACCACGCCATCCTTCCGCGTCACCCTGCGCACGGTGAAAATGGACAACGATATCCTCACCCTGACGCTGGATGTCGATGGACAGATCCTGCGCTACAGCCACGGTCCACAGGCAGTGCAGATGGTCAGTTGGCCGGGGCCGGGTGGCACCAGTCAGGTACGGATGCAGCTTGGCTTAACTAATGGCACCACCTCAACGCTGGTCACCAGCGGCCCCTGGGCGCTGAATCGCTTTTTTGACCGCGCCCGGCTGACGCAATCCGCTGGTCTGACCCGTGAAGCCAGCTTTAACGTCGAAGGACATCAGGTCACGCTGTCGTTTACGCCCGGCAGCATTCGCAACCCGTTCCAGCTTCCCGCTTTTAGCTGCCCCTGAATCGGAGCCTTACGATGACGCAATACGCAGCCCCCGGCTGGTACGGCAAACTGCCCAGTGCGGGTGATTTTGTTAAGCGGCGCTTTCCCGATAGCTTGCTACGGCAATGGTCACACTGGTTTCAGGTGGGTTTACACCATTGGCAAACCAGTGCCGAAGGGGAGAGTGCCCCTTCGCGCGCCTTTCTCAGCGCCCCGGTATGGAATTTTGTCGTGCCCCCGATGCTCGGTAGCCAACTGGTGCAGATGGGCAGCCTGACCGCCTCGCGCGACAGCGTCGGTCGCCACTATCCACTGTGCGCCCTGCGCCACTTCAGTCCAACCGAATGGTCACCTGCCATGCTGGGTCGGGCCGGTGACTGGTATCAGCAAGTCGGCAACACGTTGTTGCGCGTGGTGCGTGACGGCAGCAACCCGGAACAACTGGATCAGGCGTTACTCAGCATTCCCCAGCCACAGCCGTCCGAGGCGGGAGAGTCATCTGACATTCTGACGATTATTGGTGACGGAGGCAGCGTGTCGAACCTGAGTTGGCAACTGCCTGCCGACAGCTTTGATCCACAGTTTTACACCAGTTTCTGGTGGACCAATCAAAGCGACGGTTTTCCGCTGTACACCCATGTGCATAGCGGTAACTTTACCGCCCAGTTGTTTTCGCTGTTGTTTGATCCGGCAGGCGGTGCAAAACCCGGACGAAATGGACTTTATCCCCCAATGTTTGAATCCTGAGGTATACCCGCATGACTATCGATCTCGACGCGCTGCTGGAGCCGATCAGCAACGACGACCCCTGCGGTGAAAACCTGGAATATCACGCTGATTTTCAGGCGATGGAACAGGCCAGCGCCGGTAAAGCTGAGCAGCAATTTGGTGAAACCATCATCCCGGCAGAACCCGCTGACTGGAACCGGGTAGAGAAGCTGGCGAGCGAACTATTGAGCCGCAGCAAAGATTTACGTGTGATGCTGGCGCTGACCCAGGCATGGACTCATCTCAATGGCTTGCCCGGCTATGCGCAGGGGCTGGAGCTGATTGAACAGGCGCTGCTGCGCTACTGGGAACCCCTCTGGCCACGTCTCGAGGAAGACGGCGAACAGGATCCGTTCTATCGCATCAACGCGCTGGCACTGCTGGAGGATGCCTCGTCACTGACAGCAGCGGTCCGCCAGGCATGGCTGTTACGTCACGCCTCAGATGGCATCACCTTGCGCGATGCCATCGCCCTGTACGATGGCAGCAAAAGCGAGACGGCAGATTATCCAGGCGGCATGGCGCGTTTGCGGGATGAACTGGCACAGCAGGGGCAATCTGCTGCCGTGACGGTGCAGCAGATCCATCAGCGTCTGCAAAGCCTGCACGACATCATTGCCGAACGATTGGGTGAAAGCGCAGTACCTGATATGACGCAAGTGCAGAAAAATTTTGCCGTGCTGGTCAGCCTGACGCAATCGGCTGAAGTGGCTGAGGTGTTACCGGATACCCCGCCGGAACCACAGACAGAAGCACCGGTCCCGCGCGCTGTCGCTGACTGGCGCACGGCACAGCTAACCAATCGCGCAGATGCGCAGTTGATGCTGGAAAAGGTGAAGCAATACTTCGCCCAGCATGAGCCAAGTCATCCGGCCCCGTTGATGATTGACCGCGTGCAGCGGCTGATCGAACTCGATTTTATGGACATCATCCGCGATCTGGCACCGGATGGCGTCCATCAGTTGCAAAACATCTTCGGACGCCGCGATTAACGCCGTGTCCACCCCTTCATCACGCAGTGAGACCTGCGCGCCTTACCCCGCGCATCATTTATGGAGAAAATCATGGCCACAATGAAATCCAGCGGGCAGAAATTTATCGCCCGCAATCGCGCGCCCCGCGTTCAAATCGAATATGACGTGGAGATCTATGGTGCGGAACGCAAAATCCAACTGCCGTTCGTGATGGGCGTGCTGGCAGACCTCGCTGGCAAGCCACTGGAACCGCAGGTTGCCGTTGATGACCGTAAATTCCTTGAGATCGATATTGATAACTTTGATGAGCGCATGAAGGCGATGAAACCGCGTGCGGCGTTTCAGGTTGATAACACCCTGACGGGTGAGGGCAAACTCAATGTCGAACTGACCTTCGAAAGCATGGATGATTTCTCACCTGATGCGATTGCCCGTCACGTGGAGCCGCTGAACAAGTTGCTGGAAGCACGTACCCAGCTTGCTAACCTGTTGACCTATATGGATGGGAAAAACGGCGCGGAAGAGTTGATTGGCAAAATTCTGCATGACCCGACCCTGTTGCAGGCGCTGACGCATCTGCCGAAGCAGGCTGACGCGGCAGAAGGGAAGGAGGAGCAATAATGAGCGAGCAACGCCAACAGCAGCCGCAAGGCGCGTCCAGCTTCAGCCAGGATGAATTCAGCGCGTTACTGAGCAAAGAGTTTCGCCCGAAAAACGATCAGGCACGAGAAGCGGTAGAAAGCGCGGTCAAAACCCTGGCGCAGCAGGCGCTGGAAAACACCGTCACTATTTCCAACGACTCGTACCGTACCATTCAGTCGCTGATCGCGGAAATTGACGATAAGTTATCCCAGCAGGTTAACCAGATTATTCACCACGATGAGTTTCAGAAACTGGAAAGCGCGTGGCGTGGCCTGAGTTATCTGGTGAACAACACCGAAACCGATGAGATGCTGAAAATCCGCTTTATGAGTATCTCCAAGCAGGAGCTGGGGCGGACGCTGAAACGTTACAAAGGCGTGGGCTGGGATCGCAGTCCGCTGTTTAAGAAAATCTACGAGCAGGAATACGGCCAGTTTGGTGGTGAACCTTTCGGTTGCCTGGTCGGCGATTACTACTTTGACCACGGCCCGCAGGACGTGGAGCTGCTGGGTGAGATGGCGCGTATCGGTGCCGCGGCGCACTGTCCGTTTATCACCGGTGCGGCACCGGAAGTGATGCAGATGGAGTCGTGGCAGGAGCTGGCGAACCCACGCGACCTGACCAAAATTTTCCAGAACACCGAGTATGCCGCCTGGCGCAGCCTGCGTGAATCAGAAGACTCACGTTACCTCGGTCTGGTGATGCCTCGCTTCCTGGCGCGTCTGCCGTACGGTATCCGCACCAATCCGGTTGACAGTTATGATTTCGAAGAGCAAACCGACGGTTCTGATCATAACAACTACGCCTGGAGCAACGCGGCCTATGCGATGGCAGCAAATATCAACCGTTCATTCAAAGAATACGGCTGGTGTACCTCGATCCGTGGTGTGGAGTCGGGTGGGGCAGTAGAAAACCTGCCGTGCCATACCTTCCCCAGCGATGATGGCGGTGTGGACATGAAATGTCCGACCGAGATCGCCATCAGCGACCGCCGTGAAGCCGAGCTGGCGAAAAACGGTTTTATGCCGCTGGTGCATCGTAAGAATTCAGACTTCGCGGCCTTTATCGGTGCGCAGTCATTGCAAAAACCGGCGGAATACCACGATGCCGACGCCACCGCCAATGCGCGCCTGGCGGCACGTCTGCCATATCTTTTTGCCTGCTGCCGCTTTGCCCATTATCTGAAGTGCATCGTGCGTGACAAAATCGGCTCCTTCCGCGAGCGCGATGAGATGGAGCGTTGGCTGAACGATTGGGTGATGAACTACGTTGACGGCGACCCGGCTAACTCCTCACAGGAAACCAAATCACGTAAACCGCTGGCGGCAGCCGAGGTCAACGTGGAGGAGCAGGAAGACAATCCGGGTTATTACGCGGCGAAATTCTTCCTGCGCCCGCATTATCAGCTGGAAGGCCTGACGGTATCGCTGCGTCTGGTATCCAAACTGCCTTCGCTGAAGACCAGTGAAAAGTAACACGCTTTTTCAGAGAACCGGACTACCCGGTTCTCTGAACCCCTCTGAATAAACATGTAGCAATCTATTCAGAAAACGAGGCAGAGGTAAAATATGGATGGTTTTATTCAGCCCCATGCTTTCCTGTTTGCCATAACGATGCTTTTTCAAAGCAGAACGTAAATCAAGCAAGAGAAGATAATTATGGCTATTGATATGTTTTTAAAAGTTGATGGTGTGACGGGTGAATCTAAAGATTCTAATCACACCGGTTGGACCGATATTACCTCCTTTAACTGGGGCGCTACCCAGCCTGGGAATATGGCAGTTGGCGGTGGCGGCGGTGCGGGTAAGGTTAATTTTAATGACCTGAACGTAAATGCGCTGATCGATAAATCCACCTCCGCGATTCTGAAATATTGCGCCAATGGCAAGCACATTACCAAAGTTGAGCTGTCCATTTGTAAAGCGGGAGGCTCTCAGGTTGAGTATGCGCGTATCACACTGGAAGATGTGCTGGTTTCTCGCGTAGATTATACCGGTGCTGACAATGGCGATACGCTGAGCATGGCTTACTCTTTCCAGGCCGCGAAAGTGAAACAGCAATACTGGGAGCAGAGTTCTTCCGGTGGTAAAGGTGCAGAAAGCAGCGCAGGCTGGAACATTAAAGAAAATAAAGAGGCGTAATTCGCTTTATTTATTGACCCTGCATTAATTTGTAGCGGCGCGATTTATCGCGCCGCTACAGCACGGTATTCACAGTTTTTTAAATGCATTGAATTGCAAAAGGAGATTGTAATGAGCGGCAAAAGTATGATCGAACCTGGCTTCTGTGTGGTGCAGCGTCCGGGAAGACTTACGGAACAGGCGATGTTTTTATTTGGTCATCGTAATGTTGCAGCGGCAAATTACTTTTTGCAATTGAATGCAGATGTTACCTGGGCAAAACCGGGGCAGATTTTGATCGTGGCTGATCCTGAAGGCAACAATAAGCCGGCAGCCATGAATGCGCTGAAGGCGGCGAAAACTACCACCAATAACAGCCTGAATCATCTTTCAGCCGATGAAGCGAGCTTTTTCCAGCGCCACTACGCCTCTATTGCGGCGATCACGAATTTTATGGATAAGTCCTCGGGACTGATAGGCGATGCCGGAGAGAAATACTTTACTGAGATTGGCAAGAAATTGACGGCCATCGAGAGCGCCTACCGTAACCAATATCTCACGTCTGGTACGCTATTTGGTGAACAGTTCTTTGTCGAACGCCGCCGACTCTTTGCTGAGCTTGAAGTATTGTTGAATAAATTTTCTCGAATTGTATTAAGGTTACAGCCTTACGAGAAGCTAAAACATGCGCTGAATCTCTCCAGTTCGTCGATTATTCATGACTGGGAGACTGCGGGTGTCGGTGCTATCCGTGGCTACTCCACCTATGTAGACGGTGCGGCAAAGGCTGCTAAATTCATGAAAATGGGTGGATGGGTATCGATTGGCTTTGGTGCACTCAATACCACTAATGATGTCTACAACAGCTGTACTACCGATCGTGAAAATGAATGTGTTAAGGTGGCCGTGAAAGAGTATTCAAAATTTGGTGCAAGCACAGCGGCTGGAATCTATGGCGGGGCGCTTTCCGCGTCTGTTGCAACGGGTGTTTGTGTTGCTTTAGGCGTTGCAACTGGCGGAGTGGGTGCTCTGGCATGTGGCATTGTTGGTGCTGCGGTGGGTGGATATGGTTTCGGAAAAGCGGCAGAAAAAGGAACAGGTCTGGTAATGGATATGATTTTATGACGATGTCTGATTTTTTTATGTTTGGTACCGTAATCTTATTTTTCTTAATCGGTTTTCTTCATATATATGCAGCGTTCATCTTCAAAAAAAATAAAACAAAATATGAGCAGTTTGTCAGTGAATACGAGAGGGCGGGTTTGCAGCTGGATTTAACGACGCGCGTTTCGGGGTTTATGGGCTTCTATGCAAATTACCAGAAACTCTCTTTTTTTATGCGTTTATATCATGGCGTTAAAATGCGCTTTTCCAAAAATGAATATGTAAGGCGGGAAGCCTACGACTTCGTTCAAAGTCAATCCAGAGAAACAATTGGCTGGATGATAAACTTGCATAACTTATATAAGTTTATTTTTTCCGTCACTGCTATTTTTGGGGTTTTTTTAGTGGTTTTTGTATACGTTTTAAATTGATGATCTTAAATGAAAAGATTCTTAGTGATTTTGCTGCTGTTGATAAATAGCCATTTTGCTAGTGCATCGGTCACTCTCTCACTACCGACGTCCCCCGTCTATGAAAAAAATATCATCGCACAAGCTGAACATAGCGGTTTGAGCCGCGTTGAGCTGGACAAGAGCCAGACATTCGATGTCGTTAAAGATGGCAAGTTGCAGGGGACGCTTATTCAGGGGAAAGGATGGATAAGAGAGGTTCAGCCAGTATGCTTTATAGGCTGGAGCAAAGACGGTAAGAATATCGATCAGTTTATCCAAACGATCGGGCAGGGTGACTGGGAAACGGTAGGTTGCCATAAAGTGGATTCGGTAGGTTTCATTTCTAAGAAAGATGATGAAAATGAAAAAATTGCCGTGATTTATACTATTGAAGCACCTGACCACTATGGCACCGATTACTATGTTATGGGGCTTAACGCGGGTGACGGTGTTTACTATGATAACGACACCACCGAAAAATTCCAAAATTCGTCCCTGAAAACCATTGCTGAATTGCGAAAGGTCTATCAAAAGTAAAACCAGGCGGTCTTCACAAGGCCGCTTGATAATCCCAAAGGATAAGGAAGTTGGAATGAAGAATGGGATGGTTTTCTTTGTATTTATGGGGATGTTGCTGAACAATGCTAACGCCCAGGACATTTGTAGCCATGCGGTAATTGATAGAAAAATATCTTCTTGCTTTAAATTCGCGAAACTGGAAGCAGAAAAAACGTTAAATGAAGAGTATATCGCAGCAAAGAAAAGAATCGCTGCTGAGTATTCCGCCTCACCGGCAGATTTGCAAAGCTATACGTCGACCTTAACCGAGTCACAGCGTGGTTGGCTAAAGTATCGCGATGGTCAATGTAATCTTGAGTCTTTTATGGCTGAGAAAGGAACCGTTACTCACGATACGCTTACGGATAAATGTGTTGCCAGAATTGACCTGGAACGTGTGGAGCAACTTAAAGCTATTCCCTATGAATAGCGATTACTAATTAATTTATTATTCTCGCAATCACATATTTAAATCTGAAATCGCTTGTGCGGATTATCATCCCGTAGCGGCGCGATTTATCGCGCGCTGTTAAACAGCGAATTAATCCTCCAAAAAACGCGATAAATCGCGTCGCTACCAAAACAAAATCGCTTCCTATATTCCGCCTCTTTCCCGAGAGAGGCGCGATATAGATGCCGAACAGCTAACCGCAGGAATCCGTTATGCGCTTTACGATAATAACGACTAAACCCGGCCATCAGCCGCCGCAAACTCTTTTTGACTTTTTACCCCCCGGCGGCACCATTGGTCGTGGTGTGGATAACAACCTGGTATTACCCGATGACGATCGTACTATTTCCCGTTTACAGGCAATCGTCCATATTTCCGCCGACGGTGAATGTCGCCTGACCAATCGCGGCAATGTCACGCGTGTGCTGCTGAACGATATTCCCTTGGAACGGGGTCGCCAGGTGGAATTACAGGATGGCGATATTCTGGGTATTGATGATTACCAACTGCTGGTCAACGATATTCACGCGGCACAGCCAGCCAGCAGCGTGCCAAAACCGGCGGCCAAAGCGGCAATCATCGTGGATGAGCCTCCTGCTGTCAGCGGCCACACCGCCGCCATCCCGAGTGAAATCTGGGATAGCCTGGCGAAAGAGTTCTCCATCTCTGACGATTTATCGCAACGGAATAAAGCAACACCAGCATCATCCGAGGCCCATCCGCTGACTGTCCCGGCAGCGGTTGAACGCAACCCGGAAGATCCACTGGCTGCGTTGATTAGCGATGCGCCTCTGGATATCGGACAGCAGCACACCAGCCGTAGCCTGTTTGATGAAGATGATGCGTTGTTTGCCGAGGAGAGTATTTTTGACGATGCCACACCCAGTGCGCTGGTGGGGCAGAAACGCGTCGCCGCGCCAACGCCGGTTGAAAAACCGCCCGCCGAGCTGGACCCGCTTAGCCTGTTTGGCAGCCAGAACACCCCTGATCCACGCCATCACGATGATCCACTCGGCCTGATGATGGGCGGTGCGGTGCCACTGGCACAACCTGAGGTTCCACCAGCAGCAATCCTGGAACCTGAACCTGAACCAGAGCCAGAGCCAGAGCCTGAATCAGAACCTGAATCAGAACCTGAATCAGAACCCGAATCCGCAGAAGCCAGCCCGACGCCGCTGGAATATGGAGGCATCACGCTGCCAACGCCACAGGCGGTGCAGCGTACGCCATCACCCACCCCCAAAGGGCGTCTGCGCATCGATCCGGTGGCTTCCAGCAGCCAGCGTGAAGCAGCCGCGCAAAGCAGCGGCGATGCACTGAAAGGTGAATTACTCGATGCGCTGCTGGAAGGGATGGGCCTACAGGATTTACAGCCCACGCCACAGTTCGATCGCGAGCAGATGTACCAGTTCGGCCAGATGCTCAGCATGTTCTCGCAGGGCACAGTCGCGCTGCTCTCCTCACGCTCGATTCTCAAGCGTGGCGTGAAAGCAGATATGACGGTGATTCTCGACGATGCCAACAACCCGTTCAAACTGCTGCCCTCTGGCAAAACCGTGCTGATGCAGATGTTTGGCAGCCGCATGCCCGGTTTTATGCCGCCACGTCAGGCGGTACGTGATGCACTGATCGATCTCCAGGCGCATCAGTTGGGGATGATCGCCGGTATCCGCGCCATTATCGCGTCAATGCTGCAATCCTTTAATCCGGACCAGTTGGAAGAGGAAGCCCGTGAGGCGGGTTCCGTGTCCCGTCTGGCACTGCCTGGCAGCCGCAAGGCGGCGTTGTGGGAGCATTTTGTTGAGCGCTACGGAGAAACTGCGGGCGAGATTGAAGACGACTTCCACACCCTGTTCGGCGAAGCCTTTCTGCACGCCTACGACATGGAAGTTAATCAGTACAAAGATTCACAAACCCACACGGATGACGCATGAATATCACCATTGCTTCCACGTCGAATCAGGGCGACCGCGCCAGCAATCAGGATCAGACCGGTGAGATCATCGGTGAACGTTCAGCCTGCTTTGTCGTCTGTGACGGCGTGGCCGGTTTCCCTGGTGGAGATGTTGCCGCCACCATCGCCCGCAGCAGTTTAATGGAGGCGTTTAACGGCGCAACCCATCTGAACGCGCAGTCGATCCGTAACTATGTCAATCACGCCAATCAGGCCATCCGCCAGCAACAGAAGGCCAGCAGCGAACACAGCCGGATGGGCACCACGCTGGTCAGCCTGTTTATTGACCGTGATTACGAGCTGGCTTACTGGGCGCATGCCGGTGACAGTCGCCTCTATCTGTTTCGGCGTGGTTATCTCTACCACGTCACCACCGATCACAGTCTGGTGCAGCAAATGAAAGATGCCGGGCATCAGACCGAAGGCATCAACACCAATTTGCTCTATTTCGCGCTCGGCATGGGCGACGAACAGCGTGATGCCAGCTACAGCGATGTGGTGGCGATCGAAGACGGTGATGCTTTTCTCCTCTGTACCGACGGTTTCTGGCATGGCGTCACGCTGGAACAGATGCAGCAGTCACTGCATATGGTCAACACACCGCAGGAGTGGCTGACGTTGATGCAGCAAATCATTAGAAACGATCAACCGGAAAATGGTCAGCAGGACAACTTCAGTGCGCTGGCCGTATGGGTTGGTTCACCTCAGGACACCACCTTACTGCACTCGCTCTCTGATGCGGCGCAGTTTTTCCCTCTTCGCGATTGAGAACGCCAACATGAAATATGGATTACTGGGACTGGCTGCGCTGCTGCTGAGTACACAGGCTTTGGCTGAGAACTACCGTATTGTGCAGTCCCCGACACAGAAACTGGATGTGTGGATTGATGACGTCAAAGATAACCAACTGGCGAGCTGGTGTCAGAAGAGTGTGGACCTGCGCATTGTCACCAAAGGGGAAAAAAGTGCCACGGTACTGGACAACTTTCTGCCGCGTGTCGCCGGGTTGATGGCGTCGCAGTGCAAAACGTTGCAACAACTGCACTGGCAATTGCAGGATGCGGATGGCAATGCGCTGGCCCAGGGGAGTGCTGAGCGAGAGCAAAACTGGCAGCCGGTTGTCGCGCCGCCGCCACAAGCCGCCGCTCCGGCACCTGCCGCCCCAGCACCGGCCTCTCCGGCGATCAGTTCGCCACCCGCTGATACCACCCCCTGGCAGCAATTCAGCCTGTTGGATGGTTGCCACTTCCGCACCTGGTGGCAGCAACCGGCACAATCCAGCGCCATTTTTGTGCCGTCGAAGCAGGGCCTGGTCTGCGGTCAGGATGGTTGGTTAAGCGGCCACAGCAACCTGACACAAATGGGTAACGGTGCCGCAAAATCAGTCGATGTCACCTTTGTGCAGGGCTTTCCGATTGCCGGGTTAAGCAACGGGCAGCCGACGCACGAGCTGACCATCACCACTGTCAACCGTGAACGCATGGTGCTGGCAGATGAGAAATCGCCGGAAAGCTGGTTAGTGCTGCCGTTCAGCGCGCAATTTAATGGTTGGCAGGCACCGGATCAGGTGGTGGTGCAGATGCCCGCCAGTGATGCTGCCGATGAAAGCGCACTGCGCGCCCGTTTGCAGGAAGTACGCAAAGTCTGGTCGCCGTGGTTGAAAAGCGCTTCGCCGCTGAAAGTACAACTGGTGGAGCAACTGCACCCGGAACTGAAAGATCCGGCCGCAGCGGCTTACCGCACCGTTAACTAACGCAAAAGGAGCTTGCATGGAATCGTTACAACAGCGTCTGGCTGGTGCATCACTGGCGGAGAATCTGGCCCGTACCACGGCGCAGATTCAGGCGAATCCTTCCGATGCCGATCTGCGTGCCACCTTTGTCCAACTGCTGTGCCTGGCGGGGAACTGGACGCGCGCGCAGACACAACTGCAATCCTGGCTGGCGCTCACCCCGCAGGCACAACCCACCGTCACCCTGTTGCAACAGGCCATTGCCGGGGAGTTGCAGCGTGCGGCGGTGCTACGCGGCGAGGCGCAACCGCAACTGCCGGGCAGTGCCTGGAGATGGTGTGAAACCCTGCTGGCGGCGTTGCAGGCGGAAGCCGTCGGTGACTTCGCACAGGGTTCCACCCTGCGTCAACAAGCATTGGACGATGCGGAGTCCAATCCCGGCGAGCTGGAGCAGCAGGATCAGTCAGTGGCGTTCCCGTGGCTGATGGATGGCGACAGCCGTTTTGGTCCGGTATGTGAAGCCATCGTCAATGGCCGTTATTACTGGGTGCCGTTTGCCGCCATCCGGGAGATGCAGTTTCAGTCACCGACCAGCGTAACCGACTTGGTGTGGCGTCATACGCTGATCCAACTGGTGGATGGCAGCGAACAGGTATGCCAGATTCCGGCGCGCTATCCTTTACCGGCCCAGGCCGATGAGTCCTGGCTCCGTGCCAGCGTCACCGAATGGCGTCCGCTGGGTAACGTTGACAACCAGTTTATCGGCCTGGGCCAGAAAGTCTGGCTGAGCGATAGCGCGGAATTCCCGCTGCTGGCACTTCAGCACCTCACCTTTAACCACATCGGGCCAGCTTATGAGTCGTGAAGACGGCTATGCTCAGCTGCATGGCGGCCATCGTGCGCGGAAAAACCGCGACACGCTGACCTCACGCGACAAGTTGCAATCCTCGCTGCTGGATCGCCTGACCGATGATGCACCGGACAAACGGTCCGAACCGGGCAACAGCGTGTTGATCACTCACAACACGCTCCGTCGCCATGTGCTGCGCGATTTGCAGTGGCTCTTCAACACCATCAATAACGAAGCCCAGCAGGATCTCAGCCCGTTTGGCGAGGTGCAGCGATCGGTATGGAATTTCGGTGTTGCGCCGCTGGCCGGACAAAATATGTCTGATATCGAATGGCAGGACATCCAGCGCAAAATGACCAACGCCATTTTGCATTTCGAACCTCGCATTCTGCCGCAAGGCTTGCAGGTGCGATGCGTCAGCGATCTGGCCGCACTCGACCTGCACAACGTGCTATCGATTGAGATCAAAGGTCGTCTGTGGTGCGTGCCTTATCCGCTGGAGTTTCTGTTTCGTACCCAGGTCGATCTTGAGAACGGCCATTTCGAACTACAGGATGCGGGGTAATCATGGACAGCAAACTGCTCGACTACTACAACCGTGAGCTTGCGTATTTGCGTGAGATGGGCGCTGAGTTTGCCGAACGTTATCCCAAAGTGGCAGGACGACTGGGAATGCGCGGCATTGATATCGCCGATCCCTACGTCGAGCGGTTGATGGAAGGTTTTGCGTTTCTCACCTCGCGTGTTCAACTGAAAATGGATGCGGAATTTCCGCGCTTTTCGCAACGGCTGCTGGAGATGATTGCGCCGGGTTATTTAGCACCAACCCCCTCAATGGCGATTGCCCAGCTCACGCCGGATAGCCGCAAAGGGGACATCAGCAACGGTTTTCGGGTGCCGCGTGGCACCATGATGGAGAGCCAGAGCCTGAAGAAATCGGGCGTCACCTGTAGCTACACCACAGCGCATGACGTGATGTTGCATCCTTTGCGCATCAGCGATGTGACGCTCGGCGGCGTACCCGGTGACATCCCGCTGGGTGAGCTGAAGTTAAGCGGTCTGGGTGCGGCCAGCGCATTGCGCATACGGATTGAGTGTGAAGGCGTTGCGTCGCTCAGCCAACTGACGGCGGATGAGTTGATGCTCTACCTCAGCGGTCCGGATATTCAGGCACTCAGGTTACTGGAGCTGCTGATGCAACACCGCGTCGGCATCGTGCTGCAATCGGTGGAACCGCAACCGCAGCGCCAGATGCTGGCCGATAACGCGCTGCAACAACAGGGTTTTGCGCCTGAACAGGCGTTGCTGCCGGACGATCTGCGTAACTTCGACGGTTATCGTCTGTTGCAGGAATACTTTGCCTTTCCGGCAAGGTTTCAGTTTATCAGCCTGCATCAACTGGCGGCGTTCCTGCGCCGTTGCGAAAACGCCAAAGCCTTCGACATCCTCATTCTGCTGGATAAAGCCGATGCTGAACTGGAGAGCGTGGTCGATCGCAGCCATCTGGCGTTGCATTGCACGCCGGTGATTAACCTGTTCCCGAAAATGGCAGAGCGGCTAAAGGTCAGCGACAGCCAACATGAATATCATCTGGTGGTGGATAATATCCGCCCGCTGGATTACGAAGTGCATTCGGTACAACGGTTGTTCGCCACCGTGGAAGGGCAGCGCGAGGAGCAGGTATTCCGCCCTTTCTGGAGTACCTTCAGCGCGGATAACGGTGACTACGGTGCGTATTTTTCCCTGCGTCGTGAGCAGCGCACCCTATCGGAACACGCGCAACGCTATGGCACCCGCACCGGCTATATCGGTTCTGAAGTGTTTCTCTCGCTGGTGGATGAACACCATACGCCGTGGCGCGACGATATGCGTTACCTCTCCGCCGAGGTGATGTGTACCAGCCGCGATTTACCGTTGATGCTGCTGCAACAGGAACAGGGCCAGTTCGTGATGCCGGATTCGATCCCGGTAGGTCAGCTGACGTTGTGTAAAGGGCCAACGCCGCCGCGTCCGGCGCTGGCGGAAGGATTATCCGCCTGGCGGCTGATCAGTCATCTGCAAATGAACTATCTGAGCCTGATGGACAGCGCCAATGGGGAGGGAGCTGCCGCCTTGCGTCAGCTGCTGAGTCTGTACGCCAATCTGGCGGAAGCGCCAGTGGCGCGCCAGATCGAGGGCATTCGCCATTGCCAGCTCAGCGCGGTGCATCGTCGGGTGCCGGAACCGGGTCCGGTGGTGTTTGCACGTGGGGTCAGCATTGCGCTGGAGGTAGATGAACAGGTGTTCTCCGGGGCCAGTCCGTGGCTGTTTGGCAGCGTACTGGAGCGGGTCTTCTCGCGCCTGGTGGCGTTAAACAGTTTTACCGAACTAACCCTCCGCAGCCAGCAACGCGGCGAAATCGGTTACTGGCCGCCACGTATGGGTCAGAAGGCACTGCTATGAGTGAGGTCGCGCAGATTATCCCGTTGTCGCGCGCCAGCCGTCTACCGGACGATTTCTGGTCTGCGGTGATGGCGGCACCCTGGCGCTATGACCTGTTCCAGTTGTTGCGTCGGTTAAATGCGCAAAGCGGCCAGCGCTATGCACTGGGGCGTGCACCGCTGCCCAGGTTCGAAAGCCTGCGCATCGGGCAGCAGCCATCCCTGACCTTCGCACCCGCCACTCTCGCCTCGGTGCGTGAGCGCGAAACAGATGGTCGCCATGCCGTCGCCATCTACAGCTTTGGCCTGTTTGGCCCGAACGGCCCGCTACCTACGCACCTGACCGAGTATGTGCGCGAACGTATCGACCACCATCAGGATCACAGTCTGGCGGCCTTTGCTGACCTGTTTCATCACCGTGCCACCTTGCTATTTTATCGCGCCTGGGCGGATGCGCAGCCGACCGCGTCTCTCGATCGCGGCGACGACCAACGTTTTCAGCACTATCTGGCGTGCCTGGCCGGGATCGGTTTTCCGGCCCAGCAACAGGCCAGCTCGCTCAGCCTGCACGCGCGCCTGATGCTGGTGGGGCACCTCAGCCGCCACGGACACGATGCGGAAGGTCTGGTGCGGATTCTGCGGCTCTACTTTGGTGTTCCGGTACGACTGGAGCAGAACCAACCGCAGTGGCTGACGCTGGATAGCCGCGATCAGGCGCGTCTGGCTGCCGGACGGCATATGCCGCGTCTTGGTGAGTCGGCTTTTCTCGGTGTCGCGGTGCGCGATGTGCAGCACCGTTTCCGCCTGCGTTTGGGGCCACTCACCGCCGATCAATACGCCCGTTTTCTGCCTGATGGTCGGGGGGCGTGTGAAGTGCGCGATTGGGTGCGGCACTACCTTGGCATTGAAATGCAGTGGGATCTTAGCCTGATCCTCGCTGCGAATGAGGTTCAGGGCGCCACTCTCGGCGGTAGCGCCCGACTGGGTTACACCAGTTGGTTGGGGCAACCGTCCCAGCCTGTTGATCGTGAAGATTTCGTTTTTGACGTTGAGGCTGCCTCGCGCTAGCCCATCGCCTTTTCCTGTCACATAGCCTGCTTCTTCTATTACAGAGATTCGATATGTCAGAAATCAGCCGAGCCGTGCTATTCGGTAAACTGGACACGCTGTTATTTACCTCGCTGGAAAGCGCCACCGCCTTTTGCAAGCTGCGCGGCAATCCCTATGTCGAGTTGGTGCACTGGTTGCATCAACTGATGCAGCAACAGGACGGTGACTTACAGCAGGTAATCAGCCATTTTTCACTGGATGAAAACGCGCTGACGCGAGATATCGTGGCGGCACTTGACCGTCTGCCACGCGGTGCGAGTGCTGTCTCCGATCTTGCCGAGCACATCGACAGCGCCGTAGAGCGCGCCTGGGTGTATGCCTCGCTCAAATACGGAGCCAGCCGCATTCGTGGCGGTCATCTGCTGATCGGTCTGCTCAAGACCTACAGCCTCGCCAGTGTGCTGAAAGGTATTTCAGCGCAGTTTGCGCGCATTAACGTCGATGCCCTGATGGATCAATTCGATGCCTTGCTCGGCAACAGCAAAGAGGCGCAACAGGCGCTGACACAGCCTGACGTCGCCGTTGCCCCGGTAGCAGCAGGCAGCAGCACCCTGGCGCAGTACGCTCAGGACCTCACCGCAAAAGCGCGTGAAGGTCGTATTGACCCGGTGACCGGACGCGATGAAGAGATCCGGCAGATGGTGGATATCCTGATGCGCCGTCGCCAGAACAACCCGCTGCTGACCGGTGAAGCTGGCGTCGGCAAGACGGCGGTAGTGGAAGGGCTGGCACTGCGCATTGCCGCAGGAGATGTGCCAGTGCCGCTGCGCGAGGTGCAACTCTGGCTGTTGGATATCGGCATATTGCAGGCCGGGGCCGGAATGAAGGGTGAGTTTGAAGCGCGTCTGCAAGCGTTGATCAACGAAGTGCAGTCCAGCGCTACCCCCATCGTGCTGTTTGTGGATGAGATCCATACCCTGGTGGGCGCAGGTGGGCAGCAGGGCACAGGAGATGCCGCTAACCTGCTGAAACCGGCACTGGCACGCGGCCAGTTACGTACCATCGGTGCCACCACCTGGGCGGAATACAAAAAATACATCGAGAAGGATCCGGCACTGACACGCCGTTTCCAGACGGTACAGGTTCAGGAACCGGATGAAGCCAAAGCTATCCAGATGCTGCGCAGCACCGTTAGTGCACTAGAGAAGCATCACCAGGTGCTGCTGCTGGATGAAGCGGTCAGCGCAGCGGTCAAACTGTCGCATCGTTATATCCCGGCACGACAGTTACCGGATAAAGCGGTTGCGCTGCTCGATACCGCCTGTGCACGCGTAGCGGTCAGCCAGGGGGCGCAGCCTCCGGCGTTGGAAGATTGTTTGCATCGTCTGGCGGCGCTCGATATTGAAGCGGAAATTGCCGAGCGCGAGGCAAAAGTAGGGCTGGGTGCCCCTGAGCGCCAGCAAGAAATTGCGCAGTTACGTGCGGAACTGATCATCACGCGTGATGCGCTGACGGCGCGCTGGCAGCAGGAGCGTGCGCTGGTGGATCAACTTATCGCGTTACGTGCACGCTGTGTTAGTGAAGATGAAACGGCGCTGCGTAGTGAGCTGGACGCCACCCGGCAGCAACTGCGTGAATTGCAGGGTGACGCGCCGCTGCTGTTTGCCGCCGTAGATGCCAGCGTGGTAGCCGCTGTTGTTGCGGACTGGACCGGTATCCCGCTAGGACGCATGGTCAAGAACGAGATCGATGCGGTACTGAATCTGGCCGAGACCCTTAACCAGCGCGTGATTGGTCAGCGTCATGGGTTGGATCTGATTGCGAAACGCGTGCGCACCTCACGCGCACGTCTGGACAACCCGAACAAACCGGTCGGGGTGTTTATGTTGTGCGGCCCCTCAGGCGTAGGGAAAACCGAAACCGCGCTGGCATTGGCCGAGTCGTTGTATGGCGGTGAGCAGAACATCATCACCATCAATATGAGCGAATTCCAGGAAGCGCACACCGTCTCCACCCTGAAAGGCGCACCTCCGGGCTACGTGGGTTATGGCGAAGGTGGGGTACTGACCGAAGCGGTACGCCGTCGTCCCTACAGCGTGGTGCTGCTCGATGAAATCGAGAAAGCGCACCCGGATGTGCATGAGTTGTTCTTCCAGGTGTTCGACAAAGGCTGGATGGAAGATGGTGAAGGACGCCATATCGATTTCCGTAACACCATCATCATCCTGACCTCCAATGTCGGTACGCAGTTGATCAGCGCCTTGTGCGCCGATCCGGAACTGCTGCCCGAACCTGACGCACTCAGCACCGCACTGCGCAAGCCACTGCTGGAGGTATTCCCTCCGGCGCTGCTCGGACGCCTGCTGGTGGTGCCGTACTACCCATTAAGCGATGCGATGCTGGCGCAAATCGTCCGGTTACAACTGGCACGCATCGTGCGCCGTCTGGAGGAGAACCACGGTATCGCGGCAGATATCGACGATGCCGTGGTCAGCCAGATCGTGCAGCGTTGTACCGAGGTGGAATCCGGCGGCCGCATGGTCGATGCCATTCTCACCAATACCCTGTTGCCGCAAATGAGCCAGATGTTGCTCAGCGCCCATGCCCGCGATGAACGTTACCGCCGGGTGCTGGTGCGTTGTGAGCAGGGCGAGTTTGTTTGCCAGTTTGATGTCTAAAGCCGTTCGTTATCAGAGAGTTTTCGTCTATGTCGGAACACGATAATCACCTCAATGTCCCCAACGCTTTGCCGTTGGGTTACCGGTTTAATGAGTTTGAGATCAAAGAAGTCATTGGGGGCGGCGGCTTTGGCATTGTCTATCGCGCCTGGGATCATCAACTGGAACGCGATATCGCCATCAAAGAGTTTATGCCTGCCTCGCTGGCAGTGCGTAGCGAAGGGTTGAACCTGGTGCTGCGCAGCGAACGTTTCAGCAAAACCTTTCACGCCGGGCTGAACAGCTTTATTCAGGAAGCTCGCCTGTTGGCGCGATTCAATCATCCCAACCTGTTACACGTCCTGCGCTTTTGGGTACAGAACGACACCGCCTATATGGGTACGGCGTTTTACAGCGGCACCACGCTGTCGAATCTGCGGGTGCGTAATCCGCAGCAGATTGACGAAGCCTGGATTCGTCGCCTGTTACCGCCGCTACTCGGGGCGATTAAAACCATTCATGACGCCGGTTATCTGCACCGCGATATCTCGCTGGATAATATCCAGATCCTGAGTAA
Source organism: Pantoea sp. X-Soil-TKNS-1211 (assembly GCF_059730495.1). NCBI lineage: Bacteria > Pseudomonadati > Pseudomonadota > Gammaproteobacteria > Enterobacterales > Erwiniaceae > Pantoea > Pantoea sp. X-Soil-TKNS-1211. Next base: position 2,797,230 of record NZ_AP035953.1, on the reverse strand, counting down.
CGGCGAGCCGGTGCTGCTCGATTTTGGTTCGGCCCGTAAAACCATCGGCAATCTATCCGATGAAAGCGAGACCATGCTGCGTCCCGGCTTTGCGCCGATTGAGCAGTACAGCGACAACGATGAAAGCGAGCAGGGGGCCTGGACCGATATCTATGCCCTGGGTGCCGTGCTACATACGTTGATCACCGGCGCACCGCCGCCGGTCAGCGTGGTACGCAGTATCGAAGACAACTATCAGCCACTGGCACAACGTCGTCCCGCCGGATATTCCACTGCGCTGCTGAGTGCAGTTGATAAGGCGCTGGCGTTGAAAGCCGAGGACCGTCCGCAAAACATCGATGCGTTTGCGGAATTGATAGCGCTGCCCGAGCGTGAGCCAGAACCGTTAATTGCGGCCAAAATCAGCGGTCCCGGCACCATGCTGGTGCCGGTCGAAGAGGTGGAAACCGATGCGCCGCCATCATCCGCGAAACGTTTTATGCAACACCGCTTCGCGCTGCCAGGTCTGGTCGCTGCGGGTGTGCTGGTGGGGCTGGGCGTGGGTTTAATGATGGCAGGGGGCAGTGACGATACTCCGGTGCAGGCGAACAACACGCCTGTTGCTGCGCCTGTGTCACCGGCACCGGTTCCGGCTGAAAAACCGGTTGCTCCGGCACCTGTCCAGACGGCACAGCGTGAAGCACAACCCGTCCCGCCACCGGCTCCGGTTGCGCAGGTCTATATCCGGCTGCAACCGGGTGAGCAGGTGCAGGTCAACGGCAAACAGCAAGCGCTGGTGCCAGCGGCAAATGGTTTTGCCGCCCTGCAACTGGCACCGGGCAACTACACCTTCTCGATCAGCAGCCATAACGGCGCACGTGAACAGACACTTACCATCAGCGCGGAAGGTGTCTGGTTGCTCGATCCTCACAGTTAATTATTTTCCGGGATTTACTTATGTTCTCACGCATCACCGTACAGTTGCCCACGGAGGGCCTGCTGTTCTGGAAACTCAGCGGGCGTGAAGCCTTGTCGGAATCCTTCACCCTTCAGGCGGAACTGCTGTCGACCGATGCCCGCATCGATCGCCATGCCCTGTTGGGTAAAGCGGCAACCTTTACGCTGCCGACGCAAAACCTGCTTACACCACGCTACATCAACGGCAAGATCACCCGTGTGGCCGTACGCAGTGAGGAACTAAACGGCACGCGTTATGCGGTCTACGCCCTGACCGTCGAGCCGGACCTGTGGCCGATGAAGCGTGATCGTAACCTGCGTATTTTCCAGAGCCAGACGGTGCCGCAGATCGTGCAGACGCTGTTGAAGGAGTACAACGTCAACGTCGAGTCAAAGCTCACCAGCAGCTATCGGGTGTGGGAGTACTGCGTGCAGTACCAGGAGAGCAGCTTCGATTTCATTAGCCGCCTGATGGAGCTGGAAGGGATCTACTACTGGTTCCGCCACGAATCCGATAAACATACTCTGGTGTTATGTGATGCGGCGGATCAACATCAGTCGTTCAGTGGCTACGAAACCATTCCTTACCATGTTACCCCTTCAGGTGGCAGCACCACAGAAGAGGGGATCAGCCAGTGGTCGCTGGCAGAGAGCGTGACACCCGGCTTGTACAGCACTGATGATTATGACTTCCGCAAACCGAATGCCTGGATGTTGCAGGCACGGCAGAATCCGGTTGCACCCACGCCGGGTACGGTAGATGTGTACGACTGGCCGGGGCATTTTGTTGATCACAGCCACGGTGATTTCTATACCCGCATCCGCCAGGAAGTATGGGAAGTGGAGCATCACAGCGTCAGTGGCAGCGGGACGGCAACGGGTATTGCGCCGGGTTACACCTTCACGATACTTAACGCACCGCATTTCAGTGACAACGGCGAGTATCTGACCACGGCGGCGGAGTACCGCTTTGAAGAGAACAACTATGCCAGCGGTGATGTCACCGCCTCGCACAATATCAATTTCATCGTCCTGCCTTCCAATCTGACATGGCGTACAGCACCCAGAACGCCGTGGCCTAAAACGCACGGCCCGCAGACTGCGAAAGTGGTGGGACCAAAAGGTGAATCGATCTGGACCGACCGCTATGGCCGGGTGAAAGTGAAGTTTCACTGGGACCGGCTGGCAAAAGGTGACGACACCAGTTCGTGCTGGGTACGCGTCTCCAGCGCCTGGGCCGGTCAGGGCTATGGCGGAGTGCAGATTCCACGAGTCGGGGATGAAGTGGTGGTGGACTTTATCAATGGCGATCCGGATCGCCCACTGATCATCGGCCGGGTCTACAACGATGCAAGCATGCCACCCTGGACGCTGCCAGCGGCGGCGACGCAGATGGGCTTTTATAGCCGTAGCAAAGATGGACACAAAGATAATGCCAATGTTCTTAGATTTGAGGATAAGGCAGGGCAAGAACAGATCTGGATTCATGCTGAAAAAAATATGGATACAGAGATTGAACACAGTGAGACGCACGACGTCGGTGTGGACCGTAAAAAAAACATCGGACAGGATGAGCATGTCACGGTCAAACGTAACCGGGATGTAAACACAGGGGTGAATTCAACCAGTAATACAGGAAGTCAGCACAGAATAAATGTCGGTAAGAATCAGACTGTGTTGACCATGGATAAAGAGGGTAATGCACTGTTGGAAGCGACTGCCTCTATTAAGTTGAAGGTGAATGATAACTATATTCTCATCACACCCTCGGCCATTGAAATTATCGTCTCTGAGGGCACGCTTAAAGCGGAAAGTATTAGCGAAGCATCCTTCAAAGGAACTGAAATAACGAAACTGGGTGGCGGAATAAATGCCGAATTTAAAGCGAATGACACAGTAAATATAAGTGGAGCCAACATGACGGATATCAAAGGCGCTGTGGTTAAAATTAACAGCTGATTTTCAACAGAGGGAACACAATCATGGGACAGCCTGCCGCCAGAGCGACCATTGATACCAGCGCACATACTGGTCCAATACAATCAGGGAGTCCTGATGTCATTATCGGAGGGTTTCCGGCAGCCCGAAAAGGCGACACGTTATCCTGTTCAAGTCATGGCAGCGGTTTGATTGTCGGTGGTTCTGGCACCGTTTTCGTAAACGGCATACCGCTGGCCCGCAAAGGGGATAAGACGCAGTGTAATGCCAGTGGCTCACTTGCGCCAGCCGGGCCTAAACCTGCCAATCCTCAGTACTGGGGTGGTTCACTGGCAAAAAAAACCAGTGAAGATGGCATGCTTCACGGTGATATTTATGATGCTCGCGTACTGGGTGTCTACGCCAGTCTTGAAGATAAAAACCTCAACGGAGATTTTGATACCGCATCGGCTGGTTTTGCGTTATCAGATATTACCTTGGGCAATATGAAAAGTCAGGATCTCTTGCGAGGAGAGATGCGTACTAAGGTCGCCGTCGCCAATGCCACCGGTTCATTATATGGAGGTGGTGACGATATTTATGGTTTTAATACGAATGCGACCGCGACAGGTATACAGTACGGAGGTTCCACCGCTGCAGGGAAAGAAGGAACGTTGTATGGCGGTGTTGCAGGAGATGTGACCATTGGTACGGCGGAGGCCAAAGCCGTTGGTGAAGTTTATAGTGGCAACAAAGGTCGATACGGATTCACACTTGAGGGGGGGGCAGAAGCAAAGGGGGTAAAAGGTGAGGTTTCAGGAAATATTGATGTCCTCGGCATCGTTTCAGGAGAGGCTAAAGCAGATGCCAGCGTAGGTTCGGTGGGGTTGTCTGGTGGTGGCAGTCTTTTCTGGGATACCACAGACTCTTCAGCGAATGTCAGGGTTACAGGTGGAGCAGCGGCGCTAATTGGTCTGAAAGGCGATGCGAGTTTAAAAGTGGCGTTTAAGCCCATTCTGGACTTCTTCGACTCTTTGTATGGTGATGATGAAGTTATCAAGGCACCTGAACCAGAAAGTGGCGATGGGACAATTATAACCGGTTGTGTTACTGTTTTGATCGGCGATTAAATTCATGGAGATAGCTGAAAAATGAAATGGTCAGGTTTTATTCTTTTTATTGTTATTACTTTTATTTACATCTGGAATGGAAAAGATGTTTTCTCAAAAAAGGAATGGCTGTCTTTTTTGATGAAATTTCTCGCCGTGCTGGTTGGTGCTTTTGTTTTAGTGCTCCTTCTTGTGGGAGTGTCAAAATATTTACATTTGATAGACAGAGAAAGTGCACGGGCGCTATCGGTGATTATACCCGCTTCTGTTGTGACGGTGCTGATTTCAAAATTGTTTGTTATTATGCTCTTTGCCATGTTCAGATTTATCATGCGTTTTCATCATCGTTATAACACTGCTGAGAATTACTCAAAATTGTTATCGTTTGGTGATTTATATGGGGCAAGACTACGTGTACTTGCAAAATCTATCGCATCGTTTGGATGCGTTCTTATGTTTTATGGCATCTGGTTTGGCAGCACGGTCTGAGTTAAAGAGGTTTTATGAATACTGAGAATAATTATGCCTTCCCCATAGTGTCAAACCATAGCGATGAAGAAGCTAAAGCAAACTACTGGAAGTGTCAGTACACCTCCGCTGACAAGAAAATGCTTCATTACTGGGTGATCCTGCCAAAGCGGGTCAAGCCCGCAGAGCTGAAACCACAACCTATTGAAGAAGTCGGCCTGACTAACATTGGCCGTTATGTGTCCAATGACAATCAACCTTACATGGAAGTCTGGGCCGCCTATGAACGCTGTCAGTGGGAGATGAATCCTGCAGACTGGTTGTTTAATAAGTTGGAGTTAATGGGTGAGAAGGTACTGAATCGACGATTGATTGTTCATCCAGCCGGTAGCGGAATTTTTGCAGATGTACTTACTCTTAAAATTCACTCTTCAGGTGATGAAGTTATTTCACGCTATACCGTTCAGAAGGACTACAACCCTGAAGAGAGTGGTGGAAACTATTTTTTAATCAAGGCAGCCTGTGCATCACGAGATTATCCCGCACTGGCAAATGATATTTATTTCACTGTGGTTAACTGGGATTTGATGCATCGCAGTAACCTTGCGATTGCAGAACTGCTGCAGACAGTTAGTCTGAGTAACAATAATAGCAGTGGTTTTGAAATCCCTGAGTCCTGGCAGGTTAAGCAGCTGACTGAAACGCGTCTGGTAATTGAACACACATTCAAGGATGTTAACTCCGGCGTGATTAATCTCTGCTTCTATTCACAAGAGATGCTATTTACAGCGCAGGATGTCTTTAGCGTTTCCACTAAACGCTTTCATGATCACGAGCCTGCCGTTACGCTGACGACCGATGTTCTGAGCACTATTCCGAACGAGTTCAACACCGCCTTTGGAGAAACTCTCGCTACCTGTGTGGGAGAGATTGTAAGCCCTGAAGAAAAAATGCGTGCTTTTTATCAGTGCTTTATTTTTAGTGTGGGGGAACTCTGGTGCTATGCAGAATTAGTTGGCAGGCATCGTACTCATAAAGATTATTGTTATGAAGCGAATAAACGCTGTATTGAAATTATTCTTTCCTCATTCCACATTGAAAATGCCTGATTAGCACCCCCACGCTCCCCTTCAGTATGTGGGGAGGGGGCTGGCACCTGAATTAGAGACCTAACCAGGATATTATTAAATTGGTGCCTTTCAGAAATATTCTGGAGTGACCTCGTTCCCGTAGACAGTTTCTGTCCTCACGAAACTGAAGTTTTTTACCCACCAGGTACTCAATTTAATGTGGTGTATAGGGTAGACGGCGGTGGTAAAACGCTGTTGGGCTATAAGGAGTTATGATTATTGATCTTAGGGCCGATGATTTTGAGCTGTTTATTTATGCGGAACGTTATGCGCATTTAACGCCTCAGGCCTCACGGCAACTGATGAACCGGATGTCTCTTGATCCTAAACCTTTAAGAGGCAAAATTGAAGAGTCTGGTAAACCCGAATGGATTAAATCATTACCACAAAAAATATCGGACTCTGAGGTGCTGGATAAATGCCAGGGTGCTCTGATAGGGCTGGCGGTTGGAGATGCAATCGGTACAACATTGGAGTTTATGCCCAGAGACAAAGCGCATGTAGAAGATATGGTTGGCAAGGGTCCATTCGGCCTCAATCCGGGAGAGTGGACTGATGATACGTCAATGGCATTATGCTTGGCTGAAACGTACGCGGAAGATAAAAGATGCAATATTGACCTGTTTCGGCAAAAGCTTGTTAGCTGGTATAAAAAAGGAACTAATAGTTCCAATGGCATATGTTTCGACATAGGTAATACAACACGTTACGCTCTTGAACAATTTATCCTTCATGGCTCCGATTGGTTGGGAAACACTTCTCCTGATACTGCTGGAAATGCAGCTCTGATTCGCCATGCACCAGTAGCAATTTTTCGGCGAAAGTCGTTTATACAAGGCTGGAGAGACGCAGCAATGCAAAGCCAGGCTACACACGGTGCTGCTGAATCAATTGATAGTTGTCGTTTTTTTAATGTGATACTCCATTATCTCCTAAATGGCTATAACAAAAAGGAGAGCTTCTCCCCTCACATTATGTCTACGTCAATTCGTGTGCTTCTTATCAATGCCGGAGAGTATAAAGAGAAGAGTAGAGATCAAATCCGATCCTCAGGATATGTCATCGACACATTAGAGGCTGCATTGTGGGCAGTTTGGAACACTAATAACTTCAAAGATGCTGTTCTATTGGCGGCAAACTTGGCTGATGATGCCGATAGTGTTGCCGCAACCGCTGGACAATTGGCAGGTGCACTGTATGGTCTCTCAGGAATCCCAAAGGAATGGATTAATAAGATAATATTTAGGGAGAAAATACTTTCTTTAGCTGAAGAAATGTTTGTTAACTCTCCCGATGAATTAGATTGATTATGAGTCTCAGAACTTTGTTCTGAGACTGAAGGGAAAATATTGACTCGTGATTTTTTTTGGCTTTTCATATTTAAAGTTTATTTTTAAATTTATTCTTATTTGCTTTTTAGGTCTTTTCTTACTGGGCTAATATTCCTGTCTTTTAAAGATAACGTATAAACTAACAACGTGTTAGCTCACTCATACTTTTAAATATTTCTAGTGAATCCGGGCTTTGAGCCACTAATCAGTCACGGGACTCCATCTATGTTCTCACGCATCACCGTCCAGCTGCCCACGGAGGGCCTGCTGTTCTGGAAACTCAGCGGGCGTGAAGCCCTGTCAGAATCATTTACCCTTCAGGCGGATCTGCTGTCGACCGATGCCCGCATCGATCGCCATGCCCTGTTGGGTAAAGCGGCAACCTTTACGCTGCCGACGCAAAACCTGCTTACACCACGCTACATCAACGGCAAGATCACCCGTGTGGCCGTACGCAGTGAGGAACTAAACGGCACGCGTTATGCGGTCTACGCCCTGACCGTCGAGCCGGACCTGTGGCCGATGAAGCGTGATCGTAACCTGCGTATTTTCCAGAGCCAGACGGTGCCGCAGATCGTGCAGACGCTGTTGAAGGAGTACAACGTCAACGTCGAGTCAAAGCTCACCAGCAGCTATCGGGTGTGGGAGTACTGCGTGCAGTACCAGGAGAGCAGCTTCGATTTCATTAGCCGCCTGATGGAGCTGGAAGGGATCTACTACTGGTTCCGCCATGAATCCGATAAGCATACGCTGGTATTGTGCGATGCTGCCGATCAGCATCAGCCGTTTAGCGGCTACGCCACCATTCCCTACCATGTTGCCGTTTCCGGTGGCAGCGTAACGGAAGAGGGGATCAGCCAGTGGTCGCTGGCAGAGAGCGTCACGCCGGGGATGTACAGCACCGACGATTACGATTTCCGCAAACCGAATGCCTGGATGTTGCAGGCGCGGCAGAATCCGGTCGCGCCTACGCCGGGTTCGGTGGATGTGTACGACTGGCCGGGGCACTTTGTTGATCACAGCCACGGTGATTTCTATACCCGCATCCGTCAGGAAGTGTGGGAAGTGGAGCATCACAGCGTCAGCGGCACCGGTACGGCGACCGGCATTGCGCCCGGTTACACCTTTACGTTGCTTAATGCGCCACATTTCAGCGACAACGATGAGTACCTGACCACCAGTGCGGAATATCGCTTCGAGGAAAACAGCTACGCCAGCGGCGATGTCACCACCTCGCACAACATCACCTTTACCGTGCTGCCCACCTCGATCACTTTCCGTGCGCCACCCAGAACGCCGTGGCCGAAAACGCACGGTCCGCAGACCGCGAAAGTGGTGGGACCAAAAGGCGAATCGATCTGGACCGATCGCTATGGCCGGGTGAAGGTGAAGTTTCACTGGGACCGGCTGGCAAAAGGTGACGACACCAGTTCGTGCTGGGTGCGCGTCTCCAGCGCCTGGGCGGGCCAGGGTTTCGGCGGCGTACAAATCCCGCGTGTCGGCGACGAAGTGGTGGTGGACTTTATCAATGGCGATCCGGATCGCCCGCTGATCATTGGCCGTGTGTATAACGAGGCGAGTATGCCACCCTGGGCGCTGCCCGCAGCGGCGACGCAGATGGGGTTTCTCAGTCGGTCGAAAGATGGCACGTCAGACACCGCCAATGCACTGCGCTTTGAGGATAAGTCCGGACAGGAGCAGTTGTGGATCCAGGCGCAGAAGAACATGGATACCCACGTCAAAAACGATGAAACCCATAGCGTTGGCGGTTCGCGTACCGTCAGTGTCACCCAGGACTACAACGGCACCGTGTCCGGCAGCCACACGGAGGCGACGCAACTGGCCCACTCTCAACTGGTGGGTGGCGGTTTTATCCAACGCGTGCAGGGGGCGATTGTGCAGGCTTCCGACAGCGGTATTCGTCTGGTGGCGGGCCAATCAGTGCTGGAATTAGGCGCTAACGGCCAGGTCACGCTGCAATGCGTGAATTTTAATATCGACGCCTCCGGCACCGGACAGATCAACACCGGCGGTACGCTGGATCTGAACCTGAAACAACCCGGCGCACTGCCCGCCGTGGAGCCAACCCCGGCGCAAATCCAGGACGCCGTTAAAGCGGCATTTAATCAAGGAAAAGATAACACATGAAAACCGTCCCTTTTGCCCTCTCTGAAGGCGTACTTAACCTGCCCGGCGCAGTCCAGGACCACAGCATCAATGTGCTGAAATTCGCCGATGCGACCCTGGTGATCACCCGTGCATGGGATATCCCGGCGGGGGAGGAGGAGCAATACCTCAGCCAGCAACTGGGCAAAATTAAACGCAATATGAAAAAGGTGGTGTTGGGGCCGGTGGTAGACAGTGACATTGCCGGTTTACCGGCCCGCGAGGTCGCACTGCGCTTCGAAAATCACCATGTGATGGTGTATGAAAAGCTCGCCGTGGCACGGGTGGATGAGCATTTGCTGGCGTTTACCCTCAGCCGGATGCAGCCGTTTGATGCGGATGCGGATGCCTTCTGGACCGCGATCAAAGCCGGTCTGCAACCGGGAGGCTGAGGATGACGGATTATCTCGCGGCGCGTATCGGCGATCCGCTGGTGCACAGCTCGGCGCTGGCGGATTTTGTCGGCGGCCTGGTAGAAGGCGCGATCGTTGCTGGCATTGTTCTCGCCGCCGGGACCGGCGTTGGTGCACTGCTGGGTGGCGTGGCCATTGCTACGTTGGTGTTCAGTGGTGGTCTGGAGAAGATCGGCAATGCGGCGGCATCACTGGTCGACAGCCTTATCGACCCCGGACCGCCGGATGCGTTTATTGTCAGCGGGTCCGGCAACGTCCATATCAAAGGGAAGCTGGCGGCGCGTGCGGCGGGCAGCGTGTCGCGTGATTACCTCAACGCGCCCGCAGCGGCTGACAATGGCATCGACTGGGCGGCGGTAGGTATGCTGGCGCTTACTGGCGTGGCGGCAGCGATGCAGACCGCACTTAACCCCGGAGCCGCGCTGATGGCGGTGGCGGAGCGTGCCAGCCATCTCTCAATGGATGATGTAAAAGAGTGGGGCAAAAACGTCTGGACCAGCCTGATGCAGCCGGTGGTGGAGAGTGCCAGCCCGTATGCGACACCGCTGCCGCTCGATACCGTAGCCTGTACTAAAGGTCATATGGTCACCAGCAGCAATTTTATTGCGCAGGGATCGAAAAAGGTACTGATCAACAACCAGCCTGCCGCGCGTAACGGCCACAAAAGCACCTGCGAAGCGGAAATCAAACTGAGTGAAAATCCGCGCGTACGCATCGGTGGCGATACCATTACGGTGCGCGATATCCACAGCGGCAAAAACATCTGGGCGTACATGGCGGGGAACCTGATTGGCGGTGCGCTGGTAGGTATCCTGCCGGAGCTATACCGCTTTGGCTTCAGCCGCCTGATTTTACGCGGGCTGGCAAAAGACATCGTCTGCCCCATCGGTGGCAACATTGCCATGGAAGCCGCAGTCCAGACGTTACACCCGGTGAACATCGCGACCGGGGCGAAAATTCTCGCACGGGAAGAGGATCTCGATTTTGTGCTGCCGGACCGTATGCCTCTGTACTGGCAGCGCATCTACCACAGCCGCAATCTGGCTACCGGCATGCTCGGCACCGGCTGGATGCTGCCGTTTGAAGTTCGTCTCTGGCGCTTGCCCGATAATCAACTGATCTACCAGGACATGACCGGCCGTGAGCTGGGCATGGGGGAAGTCAATCCTGGCGATGTGGTTGATTTCCAGGGCGAGGGGCTGAAGCTGTTTTGCAGCCCGAACGGCGCGATGGCGATGCAGACCAGTGAAGGTGAGCATCAGTTGTTTGAGCCGGATCCGACAAGACCAGGCGAGTGGCGCATCCATCGTCTCTATGACCGGCATGAAAACGTTCAACATTTCAGCTGGAACGATCAAGGTCAACTGGTACGTATCTCCAGCGATAACGATGCGCTGGATGTGGAACTGGAATATGGCACCCACTCCGGGCGTCTGATAGCGGTTTACCAGATTGCGGCGGGAGCACGCCATCTGCTGGTTGCCTACGACTATAACGAACAAGGGCAATTAACCACGGTATCGGACGCCGACGCGATCGTCACCCGTCGCTACGGCTGGGATCAGGCGAGCGATATGCTGGCGTGGCATAGCTATGCTACCGGGCTAAAGATCCAGTATCAGTGGCGACCTGCACACAACGCACGGCACTGGCGCGTCCATGCGTATCAGGTCTGCGACGATCAGGGTGAGGTGTTGGAGAGCTGGCGCATTGAGACGGATGAACAGCAGCGATTTGCGCGTGTCAGTAATGATGAAGGCGTCAGCAGCGAGCACCACTGGGATGCTCTGAGCCGCATCACCGCCTGGACCGATCAACACGGTGGACACTGGTCGTTTAATTGGTCCGGTGATAGTGAGCAGCTTCTGGCGATGACCCAACCAGGTGGTGCACGTTGGGAATACGCCTGGGATGAACGCGGCAATATGACGATGGAGCGTGACCCGCTGAATCGCACCCGCATTACCACCTGGCACCCGCTGTACGCATTGCCAATCAAGGAAGTGCTGCCGGATGGCGCGTTGTGGCAGTACGAGTATAACCTCGCAGGTGATGTCGTCGCGCTGACCGATCCCGCAGGCGGCGTTACCCGCTTCGAGTGGAATGAGCAGGGTGATCTGACGCAACGCATCGATGCGCTGGAAAACAGCCATCAATTCTGGTGGGACATGCGCGGGCAGCTGATCCGTGAAGAGGACTGCTCGGGCTACCAAAGCCAGCGCCAGTACGATGCCTGCGGAAAACTGCTCAGCACCACCGATGCGCTGGGCAACACCGATCGCTACCAGTGGAGCGCCGCGGGACGCCTGCAAACCTATGTGCGCGCCGACGGACGGGAAACGTTGTTTAAGTACAACAACGCCGGGTTGCTGTGCGGTCAGAATATTGATGGCATGCTGGAACGCAAAGTCACGCTGAATGCGCGGGGACAGGTAATCGAGGCGATTGATCCAGCCGGACAGGTGACACGCTATGACTTCAACCGGGCCGGGCGACTGGTGACTCTCACCAATGGCAACCGACAGCAGTGGCGTTTTGACTACACGCCAGCCGGGCTGTTGACTCAGCAGCAGGACTACGCCGGGCGTAGGACCGAATACCAGTACAACGGCGTGCAGCAGCTGGAGACCTTGATTCGTCACCCGGTGCGCGACAGTCAACTGGCACCGCAGGTGGTGAATTACGAATACGATATGCTGGGCAGGATGGTCGCGCGCGAAACGGCACAGCATCGCACCGAATATCACTACCAGGCTCTGAGCACGGAGATCCATCGCTTCGCCTACGATGCATGGCGGCAGGCCATCATCAACGAGACTGAACCGACTGATGCGGAAGTGCTGGTTTTTCAACGAGACCCGCTGGGCAGACTGGTCAGCGAGCAGAACCATGCTGGCGAATATCGCCATCAATATGATGCACTGGGCAACCTGAGTGTATCTGTCTATCCCGATGGGCGTGACATGCAATACCTGCGCTACGGAACCGGCCATCTGCTGGAGATGCAGCTGACGTTAGGGGGGCGCACGCATGCGCTGGCGAGTTATCAGCGTGACCGCCTGCACCGCGAAACTCACCGCACGCAGGGCGAACTGGAACTGGAGACGCAGTACGACATTGCCGGGCGCATCACTCAGCGTCGCAGCGTTGATAATCTGCGCCAGCGGCTGGTGTCTGAACGGCGTTACCAGTGGGATCGTGCCGATCAAATCATTCGCCAGATCGTCACCGATGGCACCCCTTCCAGCCCGGCAGAAAAATATAGCCAGTCACGATGGGGCTACGATGCGGCGGGCAGAATGACGCGCAGCATTCAGACGGGCGGTGAGGAACGTTTCTGGTATGACGCGGCGGATAACCGCACCAGCGAAGATCTGCATCCGGTGTGGGATAACCTGCTGAAGCGTCTGGAGGGCATCCGCTGGGAGTACGATGGTTTTGGTCGTATGACTGAGCGACATGATAGCCAGCGTGGTGTCGTGCAACGTTTTAGCTATGACGATGAACATCGCATTCATGAGGTGTTGATTGAAGGTGATGCCGAATACACACGAGCGCAGTACCAGTACGATGCACTGGGCCGCCGTATCGGCAAACAGGTCTGGCGGCGTCATGCTGAGAAGCCGGAATGCACGCATTACGCGTGGTCCGGCATGCAGATGGTGGGGGAGCACAGCGACAGCAAACCCGAGGCCGCGGTGCAGTATGTCTATGCGGAAAACAGCTATGAACCGCTGGCGCGCGTCGACAGTTATCAGCAGCACGCTGAGGTTTATTGGTATCACAGCGAGATCAACGGCCTGCCGGACCGGGTGACGGATACCCGTGGCGACACCGTCTGGCAGGGGGCATTTGCCGCCTGGGGACGCACCACGCGGGAAAGCAGTGGTGTTGACTGGAATGTGCCGCAGAATCTGCGCTTCCAGGGGCAGTACCTTGACCGCGAAACCGGTCTGCACTATAACACTTTCCGGTACTATGACCCGTGCGGCGGGCGTTACACCCAGTTGGACCCGATAGGTTTGCTGGGTGGGTTGAATTTGTATGCGTATGTGGCAGAACCTCTGGGGTGGGTTGACCAATGGGGCTTATCGGCTGACGATTTGGTTCGTTATAAACCTAATTCATCTATCACAGCTCAGCCAGGAGCAAGGGCAACAGCAATTAGCCGCGCATGGGGAGAGGAACGCGAGTTAGTGGCGGCTGGTGGAGGAACTCGCGATTGGTCCGCGGCAGAGAAAGAAGTAATCCTTAACACTACAAATAATCGGCAACTCACTTCAATTATGTCTGAAATGGGGTATACAGGTCATCATATTAATAGTGTTAAGGGTAATGGTGAACTTGGAACTCTCTGGCAGGGAGATGCGAGAAATATTGTCTTCTTGCAAAATGGCAACCATCCGAGCGGTTTTGATGAGCATCTTCATAGTCTCCAGGGGCATCGGGGTAACTTTGAAAATGCGGGTAGAGGACGACTCATCGATCGTGTAGCAACACGAACAAGAATGGTTAATTGCAGAGCTTAGTATTTTCAGAGGTGATTATGAAAGATGTAAATGAAGCAATTGAAAAATTGATCTTTATTTTAAATAAGCATTCAATCGCAGGGGCGAATTCCACAAGGCTTCCTGAAGATGTGAGTGATGAAATAGGGTCAAAAATATTATCCTCACATGAATTGCGTGAGTTTTATTCTACTCTGAAACCGAATGATATAAAAATTGAAACTGGTTATTCACCTGTAAAAATATTTTCACTTGATACTATCGTTGCTGCACAATCAGGATATCAAAGTTTGTCCAATGATTCGTTAGTTATTGCGGATGATTTCGGTGGAGGAAAGCCAATAATTGCACATGTAGAGAGTGATAATACCCAAGTTTATGCTAATTATGATATTGGTAAACCTTTCAAGATAGCTGATGATTTCCCCAGTTTCATTCTTTGTCTGGCAGAGACTATCGACGTGGTTTACGGTTCTTTTAACATATTTGATATAGCTGATGACGATGATGTTATTAAAGATGATTTTGTAAATGATTTGAGATCTCGAGTGGAAAATATAATTGGATCTTCAAACTTTGATGCTTGGTTTGATTATTTGTATGGGTGATATTTCTTCTTGTTATGCAGTGATAAAGAAATAATGGAATAAATCGAGCCAAAAAAAGCCGGAAGCGAATATATCGAAACTTCCGGCCTTATCTTGCTGTAAATTTAATCCTCATCTCTTTTCCTGACAACGCTTCCAGTCTTCCCTGTAACTCTTCCTTTAACACAAAATTCCCCAAAGCACTCGTACACAATCGCTAACTTCATTATTTGACACTCTCGGAACGCCATACTGGCAAGTCAATCTATGCATAACTGGAACGTACACACTACTCGTGGTCCGGTATGCAGATGGTGGGTGAGCACAGCGACAGCAAACCCGAGGCAGCGGTGCAGTATGTCTATGCGGAAAACAGCTATGAACCGCTGGCGCGCGTCGACAGTTATCAGCAGCACGCTGAGGTTTATTGGTATCACAGCGAGATCAACGGCCTGCCGGACCGGGTGACGGATACCCGTGGCGACACCGTCTGGCAGGGGGCGTTTGCTACCTGGGGCCGCACCACGCGGGAAAGCACCGGTGTTGATTGGGAAGTGCCGCAGAACCTGCGCTTCCAGGGGCAGTACCTTGACCGCGAAACCGGTCTGCACTATAACACTTTCCGGTACTATGACCCGTGCGGCGGGCGTTACACCCAGTTGGACCCGATAGGGTTGCTGGGTGGGTTGAATTTGTATGCGTATGTGCCAAACCCTGGAAACTGGGTAGATCCCTTAGGGTTGAGCAATTACAATATTCGCTATGGAGAATTGGATGAGTTAGGTCGTCCTACCGGTGTTAGGGCCAGATTAGATGCTAGCGATATAAATACAGGCACGCATGCGAATCCTGCGATTCAACCACCTGGATTTATTACCGGTGCCGGGTCCAATCGTGCCCGTGGGTATTTGCTGGGCGGCAATTGGGGGGCTCTGGTGATGATGTAAGAAATCTGGTCACTATCCAGCATCGTCCAGTGAACACGCCTGATATGAGTAGTGTAGAAGGACGTATAAGAAAGGCTTTAGAACGAGGGGAGACAGTTGATATGTCGGTAACACCAGTATACAAAGGACCTTCAAGAATCCCCGCGGGGATAACAATAAGTGCAGAAGGTAGTGGTGGCTTCTATGAGCATGTGACCCTTCTTAACCCTCCATGAATGTAAAAAATGACTATTTCGAATTTGAAAAACATATTAATCCCTCCCGCATTGCCTAATGAAAATGGGAGTGGTGAGATTTGGCTCCTCATCGATGATAAGATAGAATTCCCAGAAGATTATGTTGAATTCATTAGCACTTATGGCACCGGCAGAATTGCGGATTTTATTGCACTGTTCAATCCTTTTTCAAAAAATGAAGATTTAAACTTTTTTGAACAGAAAAACCTGGTTATTGAGGATTTTAATTACCTTATTCAAGAAGATGCTGATTATTATAAGTATGTCTTATATCCTAACGATGATGGCCTTTTGCCAGTAGGGGTAACTGATAATGGTGATTATTTGTTTTGGGTTGTAAATGATAAGGAAGTCAGCAATTCCTGGAAAACTGCAATAGTCGCATCGAGATCCCCTGATGTTGAGTACTTTGACGAAAACATTACCTCTTTGATTTTCGGTGTTTTATCCAAAAAGATAAACCCAGATTCATTCCCTGGTAATTTCCCATATAAAAATATAGATTTCGATAAAATATAGGTTCTAGTTGAGGCTGGATGTGATTTTAACGAACCTTCCAGCTTTATCTTCCCGTCAGCCACTTCCCCTCTCTTTTTCCGATCTTGCTATAAACCCTTCCGTCTAATTACATAAAATACGACAAACCGTTTTTACAGTTTCACCAAGTTTCCTTATTTAAAAATCTTGTGCGCCGTTCTGGCAGTGCTGCGCCGCTGTTGACTGGGATGTGCCGTAGAACCTGCGCTTTCAGGGGCAGTACCTTGACCGCGAAACCGGTCTGCACTATAACACTTTCCGGTACTATGACCCGTGCGGCGGGCGTTACACCCAGTTGGACCCGATAGGGTTGCTGGGTGGGTTGAATTTGTATGAGTATGTGGCAGATCCGTTAACGTGGAGTGATCCGCTGGGACTCGTTGGATGTGTTGGTTCCAGACCAACTGAGCATTTGCCGCCGCATGTTGAAGGCGAATATTTATATCGTGGTATATACCGTGGACATCCAGATGAGGCAAATGCTCTTAGAGGTCGTGTGGAGCCAGGTAATCCTCTATCAAATATCTCTGAAGATGAGCACAATTTGGGGGAAGTTTCCTCGAATAGTCCCTTTACTTCATGGACAAGAGACCCAGATATAGCCAGAAAATTTGCTAAGGAAGACGGTGTAATATTGAGAGTTAAAACAGGGTCACCTCCAGAAGGAGCTGGTTGGTCGTGGGCATGGTCACCTGATAGGTACTATAAGCAAGAAGTTTTGCTCAGAGGGGCCAGAAGCGGAGATATAGAGGTATATTTGCCATGACAGAACGTAACAATGAACAACTAATATTAGAGTCCTTAGCTCCAGATTTGCTTAAGGAATATATTGATCTCAATGGGTTGAAGCAGCTATTTCTCATTAAAAAGGACAGAAAGAGGTCAATAGAGGAAATGGATATTCATCTTGAAAATGTCAGAAAGAATGGGGGGGTATTCTTGGCTATTCCTCTCTGGCGGAAAATCTTAATAAAAATAAGCAGGAATATGTCCATATTATAAGTGGTTATGATTGTAAGTATGGGTTTGATTTATATCTTGATGAGAATAAAAATCAAGTGTTAGGTGTTGCGATCGTTAAGCTTAGAAAGAAAAGTGAAGACGAAATTAAGTGGGAAAAAGAAATGCTTGGGATTAAACATCGTTAAATTTTAACCGGCAGTTATTTTTAATAGAGCCTGTTATTTAAATTGTGTAATTGCCTTTTTTTGATATATTCCCGACATCACGGAGACAGGTAATTATTATGGATGAACAAAAACTCAAAGCGCTCGCTGCCGAGCTGGCAAAGGGCCTAAATGATCTCAATCAGTTTTCCCGGATGCTCACAAAACTCACCGTTGAGGCCGCTCTCGGCGCTGAACTCACTGAGCATCTCGGGCATGAAAAAAACCAGCCTAAAAAGGGCACTAACGCCCGCAACGGTTACTCCACCAAAACTCTGCTCAGCGATGACGGTGAAGTGGAACTCCGGACACCGCGCGATCATGAAGGCTCTTTTGAACCACAACGCATTCGCAAAAATCAGACGCGCATCACCCAGATGGATCGCCAGATCCTGTCGCTCTACGCTAAAGGCATGACCACGCGCGAAATCGTGGCGACATTCAAAGAGATGTACGACGCCGATGTGTCACCCGCGTTGATATCAAAGGTCACAGATGCTGTCCAACAGCAGGTTACCGAATGGCAGAACCGCCCGCTCGACTCTCTGTATCCCATCGTTTATCTAGACTGTATTGTTGTGAAAGTGCGGCAGGACAGCAGCTTAATAAACAAATCCGTGTTCCTTGCGCTCGGTATCAATACCGCAGGGCACAAGGAACTGCTGGGCATGTGGATAGCGGAAAACGAAGGTGCGAAGTTCTGGCTGAACTTGCTGACGGAGCTGAAAAATCGAGGTCTGGAAGACATTCTCATCGCCTGCGTTGACGGGCTGAAAGGGTTCCCGGATGCGATAAACAACGTCTATCCGCAAACGCGGGTTCAGCTGTGCGTGGTACATATGATCCGCCACAGTCTGAAGTACGTTACCTGGAAAGATTACAAAGCGGTGACGCGTGACCTGAAGGCGATTTATCGCGCGCCAACGGAAGAAGGCGGGCTTGTGGCGCTGGATGCATTCGCGCAATGCTGGGATGAACGTTATCCGCAAATCAGCAAAAGCTGGCGCGCCAACTGGGTGAATCTGAGCACGCTGTTTGGCGATCCGGAGGATATTCGCCGCGCGATTTACACGACCAACGCCATCGAATCGCTGAACAGCGTCATCAGGCAGGCAATAAAAAAGCGTAAGGTGTTCCCGACAGATGAGTCGGTGCGTAAGGTTATCTGGCTTGCGACGGAAGCGGCAGCGACGAAATGGACGATGCCAATCGTTAACTGGCGGCTGGCGATGAGCCGCTTTATTATCGAATAAGGTGACCGCCTGAGCGGTCACCTTTAATGGTGGGCCGTTACACAGAATTATTTACAGGGTCGGAAGTTATTTTTAATATTCTTCCAGTTTTTATTCTATCTGCTTACCGTCAGGTTAAAACCATCTGCCTCCAAACTGACGGTAAACCTTATCAATCTCCGTTCGTCCTCCCAACCTCCCTGCAACTCTTCATTTATTACACCAAATTCCCTGAGTCGTCCTTCCAGCACAACGAACCTCTCATTGCCTCACTCCAACGTTTGCGCATAATCCCATTAATAGGTATAAGCCTATATAACTTGCAGCCTATGTTACAATGAGATTTTATGTGGCATGTTGTGACGACATCGTAGTTTGACAGCTGGTTCAGTGGATTAGAAGACAACGATCGTGCGCGTGGTGGCTGCCGTTATGGTGCTGCGTATCCAGTCTGCTGGGGAGTCGTTTTGCCTTTGATCCCCGGCGAACCACTATTTTGCTCTGTGTAGGCAATAAGGTGGGTAAAGAGAAACGCTTTTATGCCGAGATGATCCCATTAGTCGACAGGCTCCCGGACTCGCATCTCCAGCAACTGACAGAGAAGGAGTGATGTATGAGTCGTACTCTGGAACAATTACTGGCTGATGAAAAACCGTCAGTCGTAGCAAAGGCGGAAAAGATTGCCACCGAGACGCTTTTAAATATTCATCTCGCAGAACTGCGTGAGAAGGTGGATAAAACTCAGGTGGAAATGGCGAAATCCCTTGGGGTGAAGCAACCGACCGTAGCCGAAATGGAAAAGCCGGGACGTGATGTGAAGCTGTCCACATTAAAACGCTATGTTGAAGCCGCAGGTGGCAAGCTGCGTGTTGATGTTGAATTAGCTGACGGTTCACATTACGGTTTTTTCGTGTGAGGTAGCGGCGCGATTTATCGCGCTTTTTGGTTTGCGGCATTGATATCAAAAACGCGCGATAAATCGCGCCGCTACGGAAATGTGATATTCGCAGGCAAAAAAAAAGCAGCCTTTTCAGGCTGCTTTTCTTCGAATTTGGCTCCTCTGACTGGACTCGAACCAGTGACATACGGATTAACAGTCCGCCGTTCTACCGACTGAACTACAGAGGAATCGTTGGAACGAGGCGCATATTAGCGATGCCGCTCCTCGTTGTCAAAGCCCTCCTGCACACTTTGGGTTTAAGTGCGCGGAAAAGCAGCGGATTGCCGTTTTTCTGCCTTGAGTGACCACAATTCAAACTGCCAGCAAGATCTCACTTTAAACGCAATTCCTCGCAGATGTTAGATGCGTGTCAAAGTTTTGTTATTTGCCGATTTTAAAACAAGCGTTTCAGTGCTTTTATGATGAAAATTTCAAATGACGTTGAGATGGAATAAATGAACTGCTTACCATCACGGGCGAAACAACTTTTATAACCCGAAACGCTGTTTTGAAAATAACTTGTTGATAAGGAACAAGTTGCGATAAGGAGTTGTTGAAAACCAATAACGTTAAACCAGAAGCCTTACCTCTACAACCAGATAAAAAACGCCAGCGACGTTGAGTGAATGTAAAAGAATTTTTTCATTCGTGGTATCAGCCAACCTGCGCACGTTAACGATAAAGAAGGGTTACCTATGAACATTAAAAAAGCGTTAGTGACTTCCCTGTTAGCTTGCATGTTACCCGCCGCTGTAATGGCAAAAGATCTCCAGGTTGGTGTCTCTATGGCATTGTTTGATGACAACTTTCTGACCATTCTGCGTACCTCAATGCAGAAAGAGATGCAAAAAGACAACATCAAAGGGCAGGTGGAAGACGCTAAGGGCGACGTAGCACAGCAGCTGCAACAGGTGCAGAACTTTATCGGGCAGGGCGTGGACGCCATTATTGTTAACCCAGTGGACACCAACGCAGTAAAACCGGTGATTGATGCAGCAAGCAAAGCCGGTATCCCGCTGGTCTTTGTTAACCGTAAACCAGCTGGTGAATTAACCGACAAAATGGCTTTCGTGGGTTCCGACTCCGAACTGGCAGGTCGTCTGCAAATGGAAGCATTAGCCAAAGCGATGAACGGTAAAGGTAATGTCGCCATCCTGTTGGGTGACCTTGCGAATGAATCAACCCGTGAGCGTACCAAAGGCGTTGAAGCGGTGGTGGCAAAATATCCGAACATCAAAGTGGTACAGAAGCAAACTGCAAAATTCACCCGCAACGATGCGGTGGATGTGGTGAGTAACTGGTTGACTGCGGGGGATGATATCCAGGCGATTGCTTCCAACAACGACGAAATGGCGATCGGCGCTTTACAGGCACTGGGCAAAAACCCGAACCACATTCTGGTTGCTGGCGTTGATGGAACACCGGATGCATTGCAAATGATTAAGAACGGCAAAATGGTTGCCAGCGTGTTCCAGGACGCCAAAGGCCAGGGTGAAGGTGCGGTGCAAACCGCTATCAAACTGGTCAACGGTGAAAAGGTACAGAAGATCGTAGATATCCCGTTCCAGCTGATCACCAAAGACAACTACACCAAATTCACCAGCATGAACCAGAAATAACCCGATCCCGACAAAGCCGTACGGAGGTGATGTATGACCGCTTTTGCGCTTGAAGCCGAAGGCATCAGCAAGTTCTTCCCTGGAGTAAAGGCACTCGACAATGTCTCACTGCGAGTGAAACCGGGGTCGGTACATGCCCTGATGGGCGAAAATGGCGCGGGCAAATCCACTTTAATGAAATGCCTTATCGGGATGTATCGTCCCGATAAGGGCACCATCCGCATTAAAGGGGAGCCAGTGCAGTTTCAGGACACGATGGACGCGCTGCGTTCCGGGATTTCCATGATCCACCAGGAACTGAATCTGGTGCCTTACATGACCGTAGCCGAGAACATCTGGCTGGGTCGTGAACCGATGAAATACGGCTTTGTCGATCACGCCTTGCTTAATAAGCAGACGCAACAACTGCTGAACAAACTGAATATTCGCCTGAAAGCCGACCGTATGGTGGGTGAGCTGAGCATCGCGGCGCAGCAGATGGTGGAGATTGCCAAAGCGGTGTCATGGAACTCAGACATCGTGATTATGGACGAACCTACCTCTGCCCTGACCGAAACTGAAGTCTCGCATCTGTTCACCATTATTCGTGACCTGCGTGAACAGGGCAAAGCCATCATTTATATCAGCCACAAAATGGATGAGATCTTCTCAATAACCGATGAGATCAGCATCTTCCGTGATGGTGCATGGGTGGGCAGCAACAGCACCACCCAGTTTACCCGTCAGTCGCTGATCACCCAGATGGTAGGACGTGAACTGACCCAGCTGTTCCCCAAATTTAATAATGCGATTGGCGAAGATGTGCTGACGGTGCGCAATCTTAACAGCAAAGGTCGCTTTAAAGATGTCAACTTTACCCTGCGCAAAGGCGAAATCCTAGGCGTCGCCGGACTGGTGGGGGCCGGGCGCAGTGAGGTGATGGAAAGCCTGTTCGGTATGGAGAGTTTCGACAGCGGCGAAGTACTGATCGACGGCGTACCGGTGAAGATCGATTCACCGTCCACGGCGATTGAGAAGGGTATGGCGTTCCTGACGGAAGATCGTAAAAAGTCCGGGTTGTTCCTGGTGCTGTCGGTGCTGGAGAACATGAGCATCGTCAACATGCCCGATTACATCGGTAAAAGTGGCTTCGTCAGCCATATGAAAATGGCGCAGGACTGCATGGAGCAAATCCGCAAGCTAAACATCAAAACGCCGACCATGGACCAAATCATCAACAACCTCAGCGGGGGGAACCAGCAGAAGGTGTTGATTGCCCGCTGGCTGCTGGCACAGCCGAAGATCCTGATCCTCGACGAACCGACGCGCGGCATTGACGTCGGGGCGAAAGCGGAGATCTATCGTCTGATCAGTGAACTGGCTAACCGTGGCGTCGCCATCATTATGGTGTCGTCAGAATTGCCGGAAATTCTCGGCATGAGTGACCGCGTGATGGTGATGCACGCAGGACGTATAACCGGCATCCTCAATAAAGAAGAGGCCGACCAGGAAACCATTTTGTCGCTGGCATCCGAGTGAGGCGTGAGACAACCATGAGCAACATGAAAGTGACGGCCCCGCAGGCCACTGAGCAGACCTCCTTTTTCGGCAATTTGCGTCATAAATTGCCCAAAGACACCGGTATTTTTGTCGTTATGCTGGGCATTGCCCTGATTTTCGAAATTGCAGGTTGGTATGTGCGTGACCAATCCTTCCTACTGAACACTAACCGTCTGGTGCTGATTGTGTTGCAGGTGGCGATTATCGGTATCATCGCGGTGGGGGTGACTCAGGTTATCATCACCACCGGTATCGACCTCTCCTCAGGCTCAGTGATCGCTCTGACGGCGGTGGTGGCGGCCAGTCTGGCGCAAACTTCTGATAGCCTGTCGCCGATGTATCCTTCCCTGGTTAACCTGCCTGCCGCCATTCCGATTGTCGCAGGGATCGGGGTTGGGCTGTTGTGTGGCGTGGTTAACGGGGTGCTGATTACCCGCACCGGTATCCCGCCGTTTATTGCTACGCTCGGGATGATGGTTTCTGCCCGTGGTCTGGCGCAGTACTACACCCAGGGTAACCCGATCAGCTTTCTGTCGGATGGCTTTACCTCAATTGGTCAGGGCGCAATGCCAGTCATCATCTTCCTGGTGGTGGCGTTCCTGTTCCATATCGCCCTGAAACATACCCGCTACGGCAAATATGTTTACGCGATTGGCGGCAACATGACCTCCGCCAAAGTCTCCGGTATCAACGTCAATAAATACCTGATCATCGTCTATACCATCGCCGGGGCATTGTCTGGCCTGGCCGGGGTGGTGCTGGCGGCGCGCGTCAGCAGCGGACAATCCAGTATGGGTCTGGCCTACGAACTGGATGCCATCGCCGCAGCGGTTATCGGTGGTAGCAGCCTGATGGGGGGCGTGGGGCGTATTACCGGCACCTTGATCGGTGCGGTGATCCTCGGTCTGATTAAAAGTGGCTTTACCTTCGTGGGTGTGGACGCTTACGTGCAAGACATTATTAAAGGGATCATCATTGTTGCAGCTGTTTCTATCGACATGCATCGTAACCGTAAGAAACGCTAATGACCTTCTGAGTAGATCAGGCTGCTGCTTTGCTCGGTAGCCTGAATGTCAGCACCAGGAAATCCAGTCCCCACACGTAGTTGCGTGATATCCATGACCCGACCTGCACCAATTGTGCACGTTGGGTCATCACTTTTTTGCACACCTGCCTCGCATTTTTTGCACCACTTCAGTGCATTCCGTGCATTCTTTCAACAATCCGTGCCATGCCCTTCGCTTATTAACTCTTATGGGGTAATCAGAAACGCTTATTTTCCGCGCCGTTAGGAAAAATCTGGTAAAGCTTTTTCGTGAACTGATAAAACCTGGCCTGCATATTGCAATCTGTATTACACAAGCCAGCAGGCTAAGAGCACCAATAATTATTGGGCATTCGGGGATCCGTTACGGAGGCAAAATGAACTTAAGACGACTGAAATACTTTGTAAAAATCGTCGATATCGGCAGCCTGACTCAGGCAGCAGAAGTGTTGCATATTGCGCAGCCCGCGCTTAGCCAGCAGGTGGCAACGCTGGAGAACGAGCTTGATCAGCAACTGCTGATCCGCACCAAGCGTGGCGTGACGCCGACGGAAGCCGGTAAAATTCTGTATGCCCACGCACGTACCATCCTGCGTCAGTGCGAACAGGCGCAGACGGCGGTGATTAATGCGGGTCAGGCGCTGAATGGTCAGGTTTCGATTGGTCTGGCACCGGGCACCGCAGCCTCATCGCTGACCATGCCGCTGCTGCAAACCGTACGCGAGCAGTACCCGGATGTGTTGGTGTATCTGCACGAAAACAGTGGCACCTCGCTGAATGAAAAAGTGATGAACGGTCAGTTGGATATGGCGGTGCTGTACGACCGTGCACCGACGGCGGGCATCAACAGTATTCCGCTGATGAAAGAAGAACTTTATCTGGTCGGTGCGACCGACTGTCCGGGCGCGACGGTGGATCTGGCCGATGTGGCGCAGATGAACCTGTTCCTGCCACGTGACTACAGCGCAGTACGTAAACGTGTGGATGAAGCTTTCTCCCTGCGCCGCCTGAGCGCGCGCATTATCGGTGAAATTGAATCGATTTCGACGCTGACGGCGGCGGTATCGAGTGGTATGGGTGTTACCGTATTGCCGGAGTCGGCGGCGCGTGCGCTGGTTAGCTCCACTCATGCGTGGATGGCGCGTATCAACAGCCCATCACTGAATCTGCCGTTGTCGCTGAACGTCTCTGCACGCCTGCCGTTGTCTCCGTCGGCTCAGGCGGTGAAAAACATTCTGCTGTCGCTGCTGAACAAGCCGATGGTGGAAGATCGCGAATTGATGCTGGTGAGCTAATTGCGGCTGATGCCGACACCAGATTCGTGCAGGTTTCGTTCGCCACCGGTACTGAGCATATTTCGTTCGCTATGGGCACTGGCAGTTGCATGCCGCCGGTGCGGCGACCGAGCAAAGGGTGCCTGGCCGCACCCTCTGCACTCCCCGCCCTCGCGCCAGCTGCTTTTTTTGCGCGATAAATCGCGCCGCTACAACTCAACGCCGCCTTTCGCCGCATCCATGCGGCTCATCCTGGCAGCATTCATTCGCTCAGCGAGTCCGGATGGCGCCCCACCCACCGCTGCACGCCTTGTGCTTTTCAGTCCCTTTCTTTTTGCTTTTTGCTTTTTATTTTTTGGTGTTTTCTACGGTCTTTCAGACGGTGGGGTGGGCGGCATCCACAGCGCCGAGCGCAGAGGGAAGGCCAGGCCGAGCCGCATGGATGCGGCGAGAGAGCGGAATGAGCCAGGGATGGCGAATCCGCACGTGCCGTGCGGCCTGAGTGATAAGCGAGGGAACAGCGCTATGCGCTGCGCGAGGACGGCGCAGGGCGCGGATTGCAAAGGTCCGCGCCCTCGGACCTTTGCCCGTCCGCCTGCACGTTGCGGCTGAAACTACCTAATGCCTGGCGGGCGGAACCTTCTCGATGTCAGCCCGCACCAGCGAGCGGAACCTTCTCGATGCCAGCCTGCACCAGCACGCACAACTCAACCCTTATTACCAATCCGCATAACAAACCGTTTTTTATTATTTGTTGTACTGCCAGCAACTTCATAACATGGATGAAACAGGGGCAGGAATAAGGAGAAAAGGGTGTGAATTTCCAGCAACTTAAAATTATACGTGAAGCAGCCCGTTGCGAGTTCAACCTGACAGAGGTCGCCAATACGCTCTTTACCTCGCAATCCGGGGTGAGCCGTCACATACGCGATCTGGAGGATGAGCTGGGTGTTGAAATTTTCATCCGCCGTGGCAAACGTCTGCTGGGAATGACCGAACCCGGCAAAGCGCTGCTGACCATTGCTGAACGCATCCTTGATGAAGCGGGCAAAGTGCGCCGCCTCGCGGATGTGTTTACCAATGAAACCAGCGGTGTGCTAACCATTGCCACCACCCACACTCAGGCGCGTTATAGCCTGCCGCGGGTGATCAAAGCCTTCCGACAACTCTATCCCAACGTACGGCTGGAGCTGAACCAGGGATCGCCGCAGGAAATTGTCGCCATGCTACTGGCGGGTGAGGCAGATATTGGTATCGCCAGTGAGCAACTGGTGAACAACGCCAGCCTGGCCGCCTTCCCGTGGTTCAGTTGGCATCACTCGCTGCTGGTGCCGCACGATCATGAACTGTTGCAGAGTGAACCGGTCTCGCTAGGTCAGCTGGGGCGTTACCCACTGATCACCTATCGGCAGGGCATCACCGGACGTTCACGTGTCGATCGTGCTTTCCAGGCCGCCGGGCTGAAACCGGATATCGTCCTCAGCGCCCAGGATTCTGATGTGGTGAAAACTTACGTTGAATTGGGGCTTGGAGTAGGCATTCTGGCCGATCAGGCCTGTGATATTTACGACGGCGAAGACCTGGTAAAAATTGATGCAGGCCACCTGTTCGACGCCAACACCGTGTGGCTCGGGTTGAAACGCGGCCAACTGCAACGCAATTATGTCTGGCAGTTCCTCGAACTGTGTAACGCCAACCTGTCGCTGGAAGAGATCAAACGCCAGGCGCTCTCCTACGAAACCGGCGACGAACCGGCTATCGATTTCCAAATCTAATCTTCCTGGTGCGGCTCATGCGGGCCGCACAGCATAAAATTTCTTTTCCCGTCGCAAAACGCGTACCTGTGTTATTTCCTCATCGCAGAAAAACATCCTGCGCTGTGCCGCCGAGTTACAGTGAAATGACACAGACACAGGGGAAAAGCATGTCGCGTATTCAACTGAAAGATGCGGATTTACTGCGCCAGCAGGCGTTGTTTGGCGGTCGCTGGCAGGATGCGCTGGCGGGGACAACGCTACCGGTGATTGATCCATCGACCCAGCAAACGCTGGCTACCATCCCGGCACTGGGTGCTGCCGAAACCGAACAGGCGATAGATTATGCCGAGTCGGTGCGTATCAGCTGGGGCAAGACCCCGAACGCGGCCCGTGCGGCGCTGCTGGAAAAGTGGCATCAGCTGATTCTGGACAACGCCGATGACCTGGCGATCATCATGACCGCTGAGCAGGGCAAACCGCTGGCAGAAGCCAAAGGCGAAGTGCTGTACGGTGCCAGCTTTGTCAAATGGTTTGCCGAAGAAGCACGCCGTATCTATGGCGATACCATTCCGGCTCCGAGTGAAGATCGTCGCATTCTGGTGCTGAAGCAGCCAGTCGGTGTGGCGGCCGCGATCACGCCATGGAACTTCCCGATTGCGATGATCACCCGCAAAGTCGCCCCGGCGCTGGCAGCAGGTTGCCCGATTATCGTGAAACCTTCGGAACTGACGCCGCTTTCGGCGCTGGCACTGGCGGTACTGGCAGAACGCGCAGGTTTCCCGAGCGGGGTGCTTCAGGTGCTGACCGGCCTGCCAACGGATATCGGCAGCACGCTGACCGCCAGTCGCACGGTGCGCAAAATCTCCTTTACCGGCTCCACCCGCATCGGGCAATTGCTGATGCAGCAAAGTGCTGACAGCATCAAACGTCTGAGCCTCGAACTGGGCGGTAACGCACCGCTGATCATCTTTGATGATGCCGATTTAGACATTGCGGTGGCCGGGGTGATGGCGAGCAAGTTCCGCAACGCCGGTCAGACTTGCGTCTGCGCCAACCGCATTTTGGTACAACGCGGCATCTATGAACGCTTTAGCGCCCGACTGCTGGAGGCCGTCGCGACGTTGAAAGTGGGTGACGGCTTTGATGCACAAAGCACCATCGGCCCGTTGATCAACGATCGCGCAGTGGAGAAAGTGAACAGCCATATTGATGATGCGCTGAGTCAGGGAGCCACGCTGCTGAGTGGCGGTATTAGCCAGCCCAATGGCACCTTTGTCCAGCCGACGGTGTTAGGCAATGTCACAAGCAAAATGCGCATTGCCCATGAAGAAACCTTTGGCCCGGTGGCGCCGCTGTTTATTTTTGACGAAGAAGACGAAGCGATCGCCATGGCGAATGATACGCCTTATGGTCTCGGTGCTTATTTCTTCACCGAAAATATTCGTCGTGCTTGGCGAGTAGCCGAGTCGCTGGAATTTGGCATGGTAGGATTTAATACCGGTGCAATTTCATTAGACGCTGCGCCATTCGGCGGAATTAAATTATCCGGATTAGGGCGTGAAGGTTCGCGTTACGGAATTGAAGAGTATCTGGAGCAAAAAACTTTCCATATTGGCAGTCTCTGATTAAAAATTAACAACCGGTTAGTTCAACGCCTGTTACCTCTGGTAATGGGCGTTTTTTATTTTGTGCGCAACGTCATGTTTTTCCGGATATTCGCCGTTTTAGTGCAAGTTTCATGCGCAGTGCACCAAAGAGATGCGCATAATTTGTGAGCTAAATCATCTGTTTAATGCTTCGGCAATTCCGCAAATTTTCTCTCATCAATACGGCAGAAAATTTTTTTGGGCTGTTTTTTACGCATTATTATTTTTTGCCGGGCTGGCATACTTTCTGCATTAGATTATTAACAGCGCACATAAGTGTGGCGAGAAATTTTAATTAGCACGCTAATGACGGGTGTAACAAATAAGGATTTTTCCATGTTAAGTTTCGACCCTGAAAAAGTTTCATTACCCGCTGGACATTATATTGATGGTCAGCATCAACACACCCAGGGCGCACCTTTCGCGGTTAAGCGCCCGTCGGATGGCAAAGTCTACACCAGCCTGAGCGAAGCCATGGCAGAAGACGTGGATCGGGCGGTCACGATTGCCCATCGTGCGCTGACCGCCAGTGGCTGGCGTAGCTGTCCACCGCGTGAACGTGGCAAGGTGCTGCGCCGCTGGGCCGATCTGATTGAGAGCGACCTGCTGCTGGCGCAACTGGAAGCACTCGGTTCTACCCGTCCAATCAGCGATGTGGTGCAGCACGAAATTCCGTTCACTGCCGAAGCCATCCGTTTCTACGCCGAGTGCGCCGACAAATACAGCGGTGACCTGTTCCCGACCAAAGAGAGCAGCCTCGGCATGCTGATCTCCGAACCTTATGGCGTGATCGGTGCCATCACGCCGTGGAATTTCCCCTTGTCGATGGCGTCATGGAAATGCGGCCCGGCACTGGCGGCGGGCAATGCTGTGGTGCTGAAACCCTCTGAGTTGACGCCGTTCTCCACCGTGCGTATGGCCGAGCTGGCGGTGCAGGCGGGCTTACCGGCCGGCATCCTTAATATTGTGCAGGGCAGCGGGGCCGTCACCGGCAGCGCGCTGGTCACGCATCCGCTGGTGCGCAAAGTCTCCTTTACCGGCTCTACCGTCACTGGCGCGCGCATCATGAGTGATGCGGCACAGCACGGCATGAAGCCGGTGACCCTCGAATTGGGCGGCAAAAGCCCGCAACTGGTGTTCGACGACGCGGGCGATATTGACGTGCTGGCGCAACGTATTTTGCGCGGCTTCACCGCCAACGGCGGCCAGGCCTGTGTGGCCGGTACGCGCCTGATTGTGCAACGTGGCATTGCCCAGCCGCTGCTGGATCGCCTGGTGGCGCTGTGCCAGCAACCGCGTCCGGGAGTGACCTGGCAGGATGACAGCCGCTATGCGCCGCTGATTGACGATCGTCAGGGTAAAAAAGTCGCCTCAGTGATTGCGGCAGCCAAAGCGGAAGGGGCTGAGGTGCTGGTGGGTGGCGAGCGTTTTGCCGACACCGATGAAGGTTGGTTCTGGCAACCCACGTTGTTGTGTGGCGTGGCACCGGACAACCCGGCGGTGCAGCAGGAAATTTTTGGCCCGGTGCTGACCGTGCAGGAGTTTGCGGACGAAGAGGAAGGGCTACAGCTGGCGGCACATGAAACCTACGGTCTGTGCGCCGGGGTGCATACCCTGAGCCTGCCGCGCGCCATGCGTGCCATGCGGGCGATTGAGTCCGGCACCGTGTGGATCAATCGCTATGGCCGTTCCGGCGATTTTATTATCCCCACCGGTGGCTTCCTTGGCTCCGGCATTGGCAAAGATCTGGGGCGTCAGGCATTTCAGGCCTGCCAGCGCCAGAAAAGCGTATTAATCGATTTTTAATTTCCGTATCAGACAACGACGAGGTCGCGTCATGGCACTGTTTAAACCGAAATACATCACCTTTGATTGCTACGGCACCCTGATCAACTTCGATATGGCCGGTGCGGCCGAACGCTGCTTCAAAGCGCGCGTGGCACCGGAAGCGATGCTGGCCTTCACCACCGATTTCGCCCGTTACCGCATGGATGAAGTGCTGGGCGCGTGGAAGCCGTATTACGACGTGGTGAGCAACGCCCTGCAACGTACCTGCAAAAAATGGGGTGTGGCGTGGGACAAGGCCGACAGTGACTTTATCTACACCGATTGCGCTACCTGGGGACCGCATCCTGATGTTCCGGCCGGTCTGGCAAAAGTGGCACAGGAGTTTCCGTTGGTGCTGCTCTCCAACTCGATGAAAGACCTGTTGCCACACCACATTCTGCGTCTCGGTGCGCCAATCCACATGGCGATCACCGCAGAAGAAGTAGGGGCCTACAAGCCGCAGATGAAAGGCTTCGAATACATGCTGGAAAAACTTGATTGTCGTCCCGACGAAATCCTGCACGTATCCTCCAGCCTGCGCTACGACCTGATGACCTGCCACGACATGGGTATTACTAACAAAGTGTGGGTCAACCGTGGTCACGATCCGGCCAACCCGGCTTACGGCTATACCGAGATCAAAGATATCGGCGGTCTGCCCGCTGTGGTTGGACTTTAAGCCCGGAGGGCAGCGCAATGAAACTCGAATCTTTCTGGCAGGCGACCGCACCGCAATTCCGTGGCGCAGCAACGGGTGCGCTGCCCGCGACCGCCTCGGTGGTGGTGATTGGCGGCGGTTTTACCGGCGTCTCGGCGGCGCTTAACCTGGCGCGTAGCGGTATTGACGTGGTGCTGCTGGAGAGCGGCGACATCATGAGTCAGGCTTCAGCGCGTAACGGTGGTCACTGCAATACCGGCGTATCGCAAAACTTTGCCTCGCTGGTCGCCAGTCAGGGGCTGGAGCAGGCCAGCCGTTTCTATCGGGCGTTTGACGGTGCGGTGAGTTACGTCGAACAGCTGGTGCGGGAAGAACAGATCGATTGCGATTTCCGCCTGTGCGGCAAGCTGAAACTCGCCAGCAAAGCCACGCATTTTCCCGGTTTGCGCAGTGCCTGGGAGTTGATGCGTACTACCGTGGACCCGGAAATCGAGCTAATCAGCAAAGATGACATTCGCCATGAAGTGGGCAGTGATGCCTTTCATGGTGGCCTGCTGCAAAAACGTGGCGGCCAGATGCATATGGGTAAATTCGGGGTTGGTCTGGCGGAAGCGGCAGCGCGCAGCGGGGCGAAGATTTTCCCACACCATGCAGTGACTGGGTTAACCCGCCTTGACGGCTATCGTCATCGCATCACCACCGCGAAAGGCGAGATCGTCGCCGACAAAGTGCTGATGGCGACCGGTGTCTCCAATGAGGGGCCGTTCCCGTGGTTCCAGCGCCGTATTGTGCCGGTTGGTAGCTTTATCGTGGTGACGGAACCGCTGGGCGATGAGTTGCTCAGTCAGGTGCTGCCCAAAGATCGCACCTATGTCACCTCGCTGAATATCGGTAACTACTTCCGCACCACGGCGGATCGTCGCCTGGTGTTTGGTGGCCGCGCCCGCTTCGCCGTCAGCAATCCGACCTCGGATTCGCGCAGTGGCGAGGTGTTACGCGCAGCTATGACCGCGCTGTTCCCGCCGTTGGGGCAGGCTCGGATTGATTACTGCTGGGGCGGCATGGTCGATATGACCGCCGACCGGCTGCCGCGTGCCGGTGAGCACGATGGCGTGTTCTATTCCCTCGGCTACAGCGGGCATGGCACGCAGATGTCAACCTGGATGGGACGGGTGATGGCTGATGTGTTGGCCGAAAAAAGCAATGACAACCCGTGGCAACGTGAGGCCTGGCCCGCGTTACCCGGTTACCACGGGAAACCCTGGTTTTTGCCTCTCGCGGGCTTGTATTACAAAGCTAAGGATCGGCTCTCCTGATCGTCTGGCGCGATAAATCGCGCCGCTACAAAGCATGGCACCAACTGTAGCGGCGCAATTTATTGCGCAATGCGGTAAAAGCCTGCACCCAACCGTAGCGGCGCAATTTATTGCGCAATGCCACGAGGTGCGGGGTTTCGGTGACGATTATCGAATTAAACAACATTTCATATTGAGGGTGTGCAGATGAGTAAATTTAAGAAAGAATCTGACGCTGTAAATCCGGCCCTGACGCGTGCACTGACCGAAGGGTCGCTGTCCCGTCGTAGCCTGATGAAGTTGTTGTCCGCCGGTGCCGTGATGAGCACCGGTCTGATCGGTTTTCCGGAAATGGGTTTTGCGGCGGAAACGCCGGTGAAAGGGGGGAAACTGCGCGCGGCGATGTCCAACGCCTCGGCCACCGATACCCTCGATCCCGCTAAAGGCAACAACAGCGGCGACTACACCCGTCAATTTATGTTCTACAGCGGTCTGACCGAGCTGGATAAAAACCTGCTGGTGCAACCCGCGCTGGCCGAATCGGTGGAATCCAGTGATGGCGTAACCTGGCAGATCAAACTGCGCAAGGGCGTCACCTTCCATGACGGCAAACCGTTAACCGCGAAAGACGTGATTTACTCCCTGAGCCGCCACAAAGATCCGGCCGTCGCCTCCAACGCCTTCAAACTGGCGGATCAGTTCAAGACCTTCACCGCTGTCAATGATAACGAAGTCCAGCTGGTACTGAGCCAGGCCAACTTTGACGTGCCTTATATGCTGGCCGCCGCCCCGTTCCTGATCGTGCAGGATGGCACCAAAGATTTCAGCAAAGGCATCGGCACCGGTCCGTTCAAATTGAAAGAATTCACCCCTGGCGTGCGTTCCGTCGGCGTGAAGAACCCGAATTACTTCAAGCCGGGCCTGCCGCACCTCGACGAAGTAGAACTGCTGGGCGTTACCGACCAGGCTGCACGCGTCAATGCCTTGATGTCTGGCGACCTGCACATCATCTCTACCCTGAGTGCCGCCGATTGCAAACGCATCAAAGCCACCTCGGATTTCGCCGTGCTGGAGAGCAAATCCGGCATGTACACCAACCTGATTGTACGCACCGACGTGAAGCCGGGCAGCAGCGAAGACTTCGTGCTGGGTATGAAGTACCTGCAACCGCGTGAGATGGTGGTGAAAACCGTGTTGCAAGGCTACGGCGATGTGGCGAACGATACCCCAGTGCCGCCATGGCATCCATTCTACAACGCGGATCTCAAGCCACGTCCGCTGGATGTGGAGAAAGCCAAGTTCCACTTCAAAAAAGCCGGGATGGTCGGGGCCAATGTCGAGATCATCACCACGCCAAACATTGAAGGCGCGGTAGAAGGTGGCCAGTTGATTCAGCAGGTGGCACGTAACACCGGCGTGAACTTCAAAGTGCGTCGCGTGCCGTACGACGGCTACTGGTCAACCCACTGGACCAAAGACCCGGTCGGTTATGGCTCGATCAACCCGCGTCCGACGCTGGATATGCTGTTCTCGCAGTTCTATCTCTCCAGTGCCTCAAACAACGAATCGGGCTGGAAAAACGATCAGTTTGACCAACTGGTGGTGACGGCCCGTGGCGAGCGTGACCAGGCGAAGCGTAAGCAGATGTACGGTGATATGCAGACGCTGATTTATGACCACTGCGGCACCATCATCCCGACCTTTATCAGCTCAACCGATGGTTACAGCAAGAAGGTGAAAGGGGTGGAGGCCTGGCCGTCAGGCATGATGATGGGCTACCGCTTCCATGAGTTCGCCTGGCTGTCTGCCTGATCCCTAAACCGTAAGAGGAGCACGCCGATGAACCGATACATGATGTTCCTGATTGCCCGCCGCGCAGGCGCGGGCATCCTGACCTTGCTTATCGTCTCGGCGGTGGTGTTTTTTATCACCAGCCTGCTGCCCGGTGACGCGGCGCAGATGATTCTGGGGCAAAACGCCACACCGGAAACGGTGGCGGCGTTACGCCAGCAGCTGGGGCTGGATCAGCCGCTGCTGGTGCGTTATTTCAGCTGGCTGGGCGGGATGCTGCATGGCGACTTTGGCATTTCGTTTGCCAGCCATTTACCGGTGGCACAGTTGGTGGCGCAACGCATTCCGGCCACCTTTGAACTGGCGGCGATTACCACGCTGATCTGCGTGCCGTTGGCGCTGATCATTGGTATCGCGGCGGCGATGAACCGGGGTTCGCTGATTGACCGCTTCCTCGTGGTCAGCACTATGGCGACGGTGGCGGTGCCGGAGTTCCTCGTGGCTACCGTGGCGGTGCTGATTTTCGCCGTCAAGCTGCATTGGGTCTCAGCGATGTCGTTCGGCAGCCCGAATATGGATCTGCTGAGTTACCTGAAGTCCTATGCCTTACCGGTGCTGACGCTGTGCTGCGTGCTGGTGGCGCAGATGGCGCGCATGACCCGCGCCGCCATCATCAACCAGCTCGACAGCCCGTATCTGGAGATGGCGCGATTGAAAGGGGTATCGCCGTTGCGGGCGGTACTGCGCCACGCGCTGCCTAACGCCGTCGGACCGATTGCTAACTCCATCTCGCTCAGCCTGTCGTACCTGTTTGGCGGGGTGATCATTATCGAAACCATTTTCAGCTATCCCGGCCTCGCCAGTGCGCTGGTGGACGCGGTGAGCAACCGTGATCTACCGGTGGTGCAGTTCTGCGTGATGCTGTTCGCCGCCTGTTACCTGCTGTTGCTGTTGGCGGCCGACATCCTGACCATCGCCTTTAACCCGAAATGGAGGAGCTGATGAATAGCTTGCTACTTCCCTGGCGCTTTTTTCAGTCACTAACGATCTCCGGTCGCTTCGGCCTGCTGATCTCGCTGTTCTGGGTGTTGATGGCGATCTTTGGCACCCAGTTGGCACCGCACAACGTCGACGATATTGGTGGCGGCCCGATGCTCGGCGGCATGACCGCCGATAACTGGCTCGGCACCGACTATCTCGGGCGCGATATCCTCAGCCGCATCCTGTACGGCGCGAAGTTCTCCATCGGTCTGGCGCTAACCGCCGCGCTCGGGGCCAGCCTGATTGGTACTCTGCTGGCGTTGCTGGCAGCAGTGACCGGGCGCTGGCTGGAAGAACTGCTGGGACGTGTCAACGATGCGCTGCTGGTGCTGCCGGGCAAGGTGTTGTCGCTGATGATCGTTGCGGTGTTTGGTTCCTCGCTGCCGATGCTGATCCTCACCGCCATCTTCACCTACTGGCCTGGTGCCTTTCGTATTGCCTTCGCGATGGCGAGCAGTCTGCGCACCATGGATTACGTTCGGGCCTCGAAGCTGCGTGGCGAGAGCCGCTGGTATGTGGCGATCCACGACATCCTGCCCAATATGGTGCACCCGATGCTCACCGACTTCGGCCTGCGTTTCGTCTACATCGTCTTGCTGTTGAGCGGCCTGAGTTTCCTTGGCCTCGGCGTGCAACCGCCCTATGCCGACTGGGGCACGCTGGTACGCGAAAACATTCAGGGCTTGTTTGATGGCTCACCGGCGGTGCTGATGCCCGCGGTCGCCATCGCCAGCCTGACCATCGGTGCCAACCTGTTTATTGACAGCCTGCAAGCGATGCGCCCATTGACCCTGGCGAAGGAGGGAGCATGAACGTGACACCACACACTGCGATGCCGGTGATTGCCGTCGAGAACCTGCGCGTTACGGCGCAGACCGATAAGGGCGAAGAGATCGATCTGGTTTCCGACATTCGTTTTACCGTGCAGAAAGGGGAAGTGCTGGCGCTGATTGGTGAATCCGGATCCGGTAAAACCACCATCGCCATGGCGCTGATGGGCTATGCGCGCCACGGTTGTCGCATTGCTGACGGCATCATCCATGTGGCAGGCACCGATGTGCGTAGCTTGTCGTCGGGGCAACTGCGTGAATTTCGCGGTAATAAAGTCGCCTATATCGCCCAGAGTGCGGCAGCGTCGTTTAACCCCGGTATGCGCATTCTCGACCAGGTGATTGAGCCGGTGGTGATCCACGGCACCATGAAACGTAAAGCGGCAAAAGATAAAGCGATTGCGTTGTTTCGCGAGCTGGCGCTGCCGAACCCGGAAACCATCGGCGATCGTTTCCCACACCAGGTTTCTGGCGGTCAGTTACAACGTCTGATGACGGCGATGGCGTTGATTGGCGATCCTGACGTGGTGATCCTCGACGAACCCACCACCGCGCTGGATGTGACCACCCAGGTCGAAGTGCTGAAGGCATTTCGCCGCGTAGTGGCCCAGCGTGGCGTGACCGCCATTTATGTCAGCCACGATCTGGCGGTGGTGGCGCAAATGGCCGACCGCATTCTGGTGCTGTTGCAGGGCAAAATGGCCGAATACGGTACCACCGAACGGTTGATTGGCGCGCCACAGGCGGAATACACCCAACTGTTGATGGATGCGGCGCGTCAGACCGAGCGCCCCAGTAGCTGGAGTTGCGCCACGGCGGAGATGCAACCGCTGCTGGAGGTGCGCGATCTCTGTGCCGGTTATGGCCCGCGCGATAAAGACGGTCAACCGAAAATCCGCATCCTTGAAGATATCAACCTGAAGCTGTGGAAAGGGCAGGCGATTGGCATCATCGGTGAATCCGGTTCCGGTAAAACCACGCTAGCGCACGCCATTGCCGGGCTGAATGCCCCGAGTCAGGGACATATCCTGTTCAACGGCCACTACATCAACGGTGATATGCACAAAAGGCCCGATAACGAGCTGCGCCGCATTCAGTACGTGTTCCAGATGGCCGACACTGCGCTGAATCCGGCGCACAGCGTCGAACGTATCTTGTCACGTCCGCTGGCGTTGTTTCACGGCTTGAGTGGTGCGGCACGCGAACAGCGACTGCATCAGTTACTCGACCTGGTCAAACTGCCGCGCAGCGTGCTGTGGCGACGTCCGTGGGCGTTATCGGGTGGGCAGAAACAGCGCGTTAACCTGGCGCGTGCGCTGGCTGCCGAGCCAGATCTGATTCTGTGCGATGAAGTCACTTCCGCACTCGATACCGTAGTGGCGGCGGCGGTGCTGGATCTGATCAGCGAACTGCGGCGCGAGCTGGGATTGTCGGTGCTGTTTATCAGTCACGACATGCATGCAGTACGCGCGGTTTGTGACGATATCGTGGTGATGAAAACCGGTCGCATCGTCACCCAAATCGCGCGGACGGATTACGACAAACCCACCAGCGAGTTGTATTTCGAGCGCCTGAAACGCGCGGTGCCGGAACTGCGTCAGGGCTGGCTGGACGAGCATGAAGAAATATTGAAGGCGGAATGATCACCGTAGCGGCGCGATTTATCGCGCGGTTACGAATGGCAGAAAAATTTAATTCATTGAGGTAGCAACGTTATGCCTGCGCCGATTCGTTATGTACAGGACAGTGCAAATTTCCCTGAGTCCGCCGATGTGGTGGTGATCGGTGCCGGTATTGCCGGTTCTGCCGCCATCTGGGAGCTGGCAAAGCAGGGTTTAAAAGTGGTGTTGGTGGAAAAGGGGCTGGTCGGTGCCGAGCAGTCCAGCCGTAACTGGGGCTGGTGCCGCCAGCAGAACCGTGACGAGCGCGAGCTTCCGCTAATTATCTATGCTCTGCAACGCTGGGGTGAACTCAATGCGGAAACCGGTGAAGAACTCGGTTTCCGCCGTAGCGGCCTGGTGTACGCCACCCGCAACGAAGACGATATCGCTGCCTGGGAGAAATGGGGCCAGATGGCGAAGCACTATGGCGTGCGTAGCGATATGCTCAGCGCCGAACAGGCCAAAGCGATGACGCCGGGCAGCACCACGAACTGGCTGGGCGGCGTTTCATCGCCGACCGATGGCCATGCCGAGCCACGTCTGGCTTCTGCCGGGCTGGTGATGGGTGCCCAGCGTCTCGGTGCGCTGGTGTTTCAGCAATGCGCGGTACGCGGGCTGGATATTTCAGGGGGGGTGGTGAGTGGTGTCTGGACCGAGCGTGGCTTGATCAAAACCAGTCGGGTGATTTGTGCCGCCGGGGCCTGGACCTCGATGTTCTGCCGTCGTCACGGTATCGACCTGCCACTGGGCAACGTGATCGGCACGGCTTTCCGTACCCAGCCGATTGAGCAGGCCATCGCCATGCCGTTATATACCCCCGGCTTCGCTTGTCGTCCGCAAATCGACGGCAGCTACACGGTCTCGGTCTCGGGTCGTGGTCGTCTGGAACCCGGCGCGCAGGGTGTTCGCTATGCACGTCAGTTCTATCCGACCTTCAAAAGTCGCCGTAAAAACCTTAAATTCAACTTGAGCTTCAAACCGTTCCTGACCGGCCCGGAAGCGCTGGGGAGCTGGGAATTCGATCGCCAATCACCGTTTGAACAGGTACGCATTCTGGATCCGGCGGCGGATGCCAGCCTGGTGCAGGAAGGGTTGGCGGCGATGCGCAAAGAGTACCCGGCACTGGCTAACCTGAAGCTGGCACAAGCCTGGGGCGGTATGATTGACAGTACGCCGGATGCCATTCCGGTGATCTCCACGGTGGCGAAACTGCCGGGACTGGTGCTGTCGGCGGGCTACAGCGCACACGGTTTTGGTATTGGTCCGGGGGCCGGTCGGCTGGCCGCCGATCTTGCCACTGACACAACACCGGTGGTGGATCCGACCCCTTATCGCTATTCCCGTCTGGTTGATGGCAGCGGTCTTGACGCGCCAGGCATGATGTAAGGAGCACACATGAGTATCACATTACGCGCGATGAAAGCAGACGACGTCGAACAGGGCTTTGCCATGACGCAACACCTTAAGTGGCCGCACCGCCGTGAGGATTGGTTGCAGGCGGTGACGTTGGGTGAAGGCGTGGTCGCCGAAGAGAATGGCGCATACCTTGGCAGCGCCATTGGCTGGCGCTGGGGCGAGCAAGCCGCCACTATCGGTCTGGTGATCGTTAACGACCAGTTCCAGGGGCGTGGCGTCGGCAAGCAACTGATGCTGGCGTTGCTGGAAAAATTCCCTGGCTGTAACGTGCGGCTGCATGCCACCGAAATGGGTAAAGGATTGTACGCCAAACTGGGTTTCAACGTAACCGGCCATATCCAGCAGCACCAGACGCGTGCGCTGGCCGCTGTCCCGCCGGTCCACATCCCGGCCGGGCTGACGCTGCGTAATGCGACACCCGCCGATGCGGATCTGCTGACCGAACTGGATCAGCAGGCGCATGGCATGTGGCGTCCCCGTGTGATCGACACTTTGATTGCCGACCATCAGACAGTGATCTTGCAGGATGCACAGCAGGGTATTCACGGTTTTGCCAGCCTGCGTCGCTTTGGTCATGGCTGGGCGATTGGCCCGGTGATTGCGCTGAACCTGCCGGTGGCACAGGCACTGGTATCAGCGCTGATGCAGGGGTTAAGCGGGGAGTTTGTGCGCATCGATACCGACGGCGCACAGCCGCTGGCCGCCTGGCTGGAGACACTGGGATTGGCGCAAGTCGACGCACCTACCACGATGGTACGGGGAACGCCGTGGTCACCGCAGGTCGGTGGCATGCAGGCGTTTGGGTTGATGACCCAGGCGATGGCCTGATGCATATCGCCTACAAATCTGATCCGGTGCGCGGCGCGCACTGGCAACGCTGGCTGGCGCAACATGCGCCAGATATTCAGCTGCATATCTGGCCGGACATCGGTGACGCTGAAAAGGTGGAGGTGTTGGTGGCCTGGCAGCCGCCAGACGATGTGATGGCGACCTTTCCTAACCTGCAAGCGTTGATGTCGGTCGGGGCCGGGGCGGACCAGTTCGACCTCAGCAAGCTACCACCAGATTTGCCGGTGGTGCGGATGATCGAACCCGGCCTGACGCAGGGCATGATCGAGTACGTCACCTTTGCCGTGCTGGGCCTGCATCGCGACATGCCGCGTTATTTTCAGCAGCAGCGCGAGCAGCTGTGGCAAACCCATCGCATCTATACGGCGGGCGAACGCCGCGTCGGGGTGATGGGCCTCGGTGAACTGGGTCAGGCATCGCTGAAACAGCTGGTTTCGCTCGGCTTCAATTGCGCGGGCTGGAGCCGTACTCCGCGTGACATCGATGGCGTACGCTGCTGGCACGGCAGCGAGCAACTGGCGGAGTTCCTCGCCTGGAGCGACATTCTGGTGTGCCTGCTGCCGCTCACCGACAACACGCGTGGGTTGCTGAATGCCGAACTCTTTGCCCAACTGCCCACCGGCGCGGCGCTGGTACAGGTAGGACGCGGACCACAACTCAACGATGACCATCTGCTGGCCGCGCTGGCGAGTGGTCAGCTCAGCGCGGCGGTGATTGACGTGACCGATCCCGAGCCGCTGCCAGCCGGACATCCGTTCTGGCACCATCCAGCTATCTGGCTGACACCACACATCGCCAGCCAGACGCAAACCGACAGCGCCGTGGCGGCGTTGCTGGAGAATCTGCGCCGCTATCAGCGCGGCGAACCGATGGTCGGTGTGATCGATCGCAACCGGGGATATTGAGATGCAACTGGAACAATTAGTCGCACTGCGACGGGATCTGCACGCCCATCCCGAGCTGGGATACAAGGAAACACGTACCAGCGATATCGTGGCACAGCGACTGGCGGAGCAGGGTATTGAGGTGCATCGCGGCCTCGGCGGCACCGGCGTGGTAGGGGTATTGAAACGCGGATCGGGGGCACAGGTGATTGGCCTGCGTGCCGATATGGATGCGCTGCCGATGCAGGATAACGGCAGCCAACCGTGGAAAAGTACCCATGATGGCATCTGCCACGCCTGTGGCCACGATGGACACACGGTGATGCTGCTGGGTGCCGCCATCCAACTGGCACAACAGCAGGATTTCGACGGCACGCTGGTGTTTATCTTCCAGCCTGCGGAAGAGGGACTGGCGGGTGCGAAAGCGATGATCGACGACGGCCTGTTCAGCCGCTTTCCCTGTGATGCGGTCTATGCGCTACACAACTGGCCGGAACTGCCGCTGGGTGAGGTGCAAACCCGTCCGGGGCCGATCATGGCGGCGGCAGACCGTTTCGATATCACCGTTAAAGGTGGCGGCGGCCATGCTGCACAGCCGCACCTGACGCGTGACACCCTGCTGGCGACCAGCGAGTTGGTGGTGGCGCTCAACACCCTGGTGGCGCGTGCACTGGATCCTTGTGAACCGGCGCTACTCAGTGTGACGCGGATGCAGGGTGGCTTCTCGCACAACATGATTCCGGCGGAAGCCAGCATTACTGGCACGGTACGTACCTTCAGTCCGGCGGCGCAGGACATAATCGAAGCACGGCTGCGCGCAATGGCGCAGCACGTCACCGCTGCACACGGTTTGCAGGCCGAGGTCAACTACCTGCGTTATTACCCGGCTACCGTGAACAGCGCGCCCGAAGCGCAGCTGGCATTGGCGGCGGTGCAGCAGGCCGGGATGACAGCACATGAGGCGAGACAACCGGCGCTTACCTCGGAAGATTTTGCCTTTATGTTGCAGGCAAAACCAGGTGCCTATCTGTGGATTGGCTCTGCGCCGAGCCAACCGCTGCACCATTCTGCTTACGACTTTAATGATGCGCTGATTCCGTATGGCATCCAGGCGTTGACCGCCATTGCCCGCCATGCACTGGGTGCAGAATTTCCCTGCTGAATGGCAGACGATTTTGACAGGAAATGCCGCTGCCCCGGCAATTACGGCAGCGTGAGAAACCAACGGGTTGCGATACTTGAGCCAACAGAACGTTACGTGGATGAGGGTTAAAAATGCAGAATGTCATGGCGGAACAGCAAACATATTCCGATAACAGCCTGTTACTGGATGCGCGTGAGCAGCATGTGCCGCGTGGCGTGGTCACCGCACATCCGCTGGTGATCGAGCGGGCGAAAGGGAGCGAGGTATGGGACGTCGAGGGCAATCGCTACCTCGATTTCGTTGGCGGTATCGGCGTGCTGAACGTCGGCCATAACCATCCGGCAGTGGTCAATGCGGTCACTAAGCAGCTGGGTCTGGTTTCGCATGCCTGTTTTCAGGTGGTGGCGTATCCAGGCTATATCGAACTGGCGCAGCGTCTGAATCAACTGGTGGGCAATGGTCAGCCGTTCAAAAGCGTGTTTTTCACCAGTGGTGCGGAAGCGGTAGAAAATGCGGTGAAAATCGCCCGTGCGCATACGCAACGCTCCGGCATCATCGCCTTTGATGGAGCATTTCATGGCCGTACCTTGCTGGGTTGTACCCTAACCGGCATGAGCCAGCCATATAAACAGAATTTCGGTCCTTTCCCCGGCGAGGTGTATCGCCTGCCGTTCCCGAACGCGTTCTACGGTGTTAGCGATGAAGATTGCCTGAAAGCACTGGATCAGCTGTTCGCGGTGCAGATTGCGCCGGAACGTGTGGCCGCGATTATCATTGAACCGGTGCAGGGTGATGGCGGTTTCCTGCCAGCGGGTGCCAACTTTATGCAGGCGCTGCGTCGTGTCACCGAAAAACACGGCATTTTGTTGATCTGTGATGAAGTCCAGACCGGCTTTGGTCGCACCGGCAAAATGTTCGCTTTCCAGCATTCCGGCATTACCCCAGACTTGATCACCGTGGCGAAAAGCCTCGGCGGCGGCTTACCGATTTCCGGTGTGGTGGGGAAAGCGGCGATTATGGATGCGCCGTTACCGGGCGGGCTGGGCGGCACCTATGGCGGCAATGCGCTGGGCTGCGCGGCGGCGCTGGCGGTGCTCGACCTGATGGAAAATGACAACCTGCTGGCGCGCAGTAATCAGCTGGGCGAAAAACTCAATGCGCACCTGCATCAACTGGCGGAAAAATACG
Organism: Pantoea sp. X-Soil-TKNS-1211; assembly: GCF_059730495.1. Taxonomy (NCBI): domain Bacteria; kingdom Pseudomonadati; phylum Pseudomonadota; class Gammaproteobacteria; order Enterobacterales; family Erwiniaceae; genus Pantoea; species Pantoea sp. X-Soil-TKNS-1211. The sequence goes on along the minus strand of NZ_AP035953.1, from coordinate 2,754,143 downwards.
CCTGCATTGGTGACGTGCGTGGGGTGGGCTTTATGCAGGCGGTGGAAATCATCGACTTTGAAACCAAACGTCCTGACGCGGCGATGACGCAGAAAATCCTCGATTGCGCCTGCCAGGAAGGATTGCTGTTAATTAAATGTGGTCTGCACCGCAGCACCATCCGTTTCCTGGCACCGCTGGTCACCACCGATTCACAGCTGGAAGAAGCGTTGCATATCTTTGATATCGCGCTGGCACGCGCCAGTGGCCGACTCGGATAAATTCGGCTTCCTCATTGATATTGCTGGAATTATTCACAGGTTCCCCGAAAAATGTGGTGTGCGTCAGTGCTGGCGCAGCCACATTAAAGCGTGATATACCATCGGGATAACCTGCACGGTTGGTCAACAATGAGGGGTGCTATGAACGGCTTAATGAAACTCGACCGCATCGATATCAATATCCTGGTGCAACTACAAAAAGATGGCCGTATCAGCAACGTCAATCTGGCCGACGCCGTTGGACTTTCACCCAGCCCTTGCCTGCAACGGGTGAAACGTCTGGAGCAGGCGGGGTTTATCACTGGTTATGAAGCACACATCAATCTCACCAAAATCACTGATTCGGTAACGGTGTTCACCGAAGTCACCCTGTCTGGTCATCGCCGTGAAGATTTTATGAAGTTTGAAAACGCCGTGCGCGATGTTGACGAACTGATGGAGTGCCACCTGATTACCGGCGGTTACGACTATTTGCTGCGCTTTATTACCCGCAGCATTGAACATTACCAGGAAGTGATTGAGAAGATGCTGGATGCGCAGATCGGCATCGATAAGTACTTCAGTTATATCGTGATTAAATCACCGATTATGAAAAGCAACGTGCCGTTAAGGTCGCTGATTGCTAAGCAGAATTCGGTGGAATTTGGGGTGTAATTTCGCTTTATGGCGGATGGTGTTTGGATCGAGGTGGTTTCGTTCGCCATAAGCTGATGTAGTTTCAGCTCGCCGGTGCGGCGACCGAGCAAAGGGTGCCTGGCCGCACCCTTTGCAATCCCGGGCCTCGCGCCAGCCTCCCTCGCCGCTGCGCGGTGCCTTCGCTCATTCACGCTGCCGACGGACCGGCGTCGATTCGCTCCTGCTCAACGCCGCCTTTCCCCGCATCCATGCGGCTCATCCTGGCAGCATTCATTCGCTCAGCGAGTCCGGATGGCGCCCCACCCTCGCTGCACGCCTTTTACTAATCTGTTTTTTTCTTTTCGCTTTTATTTTTTGTTTTTTGTTTTTTCTGCGGTCTTGCAGACGGTGGGGTGGGCGGCATCCACAGCGCCGGGCGCAGAGGGAAGGCCAGGCCGAGCCGCATGGATGCGGCGAGAGAGCGGAATGAGCCATGGATGGCGAATCCGCGCGTGCCGTGAGGCCTGAGTGATAAGCGAGGGGACAGCGCTATGCGCTGCGCGAGGACGCCGCAGGGCGCGGATTGCAAAGGTCCGCGCCCTCGGACCTTTGCCCGTCCGCCTGCACGTTGCAGCTGAAACTACCTGATGTCTGGCGGCCGAAACCTTCTCAGAGCCAGGCCGCTGCGCCCCACAGCATAAAATTTCCCCACCGCCCAAAATTCCCTTTATCTTAGCTGTTCAGGCTCTTGCTTCAGCCGCTACGCTTGCCCGTACGCCCTTACACTCAATTTATCCCTTTACAAGGAGTTGCCATGACCGCCTTAACCATCCCTGATCAGCTGTGGCAGCGCGATGACTTCATTATCTCCACCGAACGTCAGCGCCTTGATGTTGACTGGATTCATTATCAACTGGCCGAACGTTCTTACTGGGCCAAAGGTCAGCCGCGTGCCAAAACCGAGCGCGCAATCAACGGATCGCTGCCCTTTGGTTTGTACCAGCAGAACCAGCAAATCGGTTTTGGCCGGCTGATCACCGATTACACCCGTTTTGGTTGGCTGTGTGATGTGATCATCGATGAAAACTGGCGTGGTCACGGTCTTGGCAGCTGGCTGGCGACCTGTGTACGGGAACATCCTGAGTTACAAACTGTGCACCGCTGGATGCTTTCTACCAATGATGCCCATCAGCTGTATCAGCGCCTGGGCTGGCGCGTGGTGCAGGACCCTCACAAGCTGATGGAATTTCCTCTCTCCTGATAACGGATAAAAACCATGTACCGTGTTGGCGTAGATATTGGCGGATCTTTCACTGATTTTGCCGTCCTGAATGAGCAAACCAATCAGATCCATACTCTAAAAGTACTCTCCAGACCCGATCAGCCCGGCAGCGAGATTCTCACCGGGCTGGCGCAGTTGGATCAGCGTGATGGTATCGCGCCAGCACAGATTGATTACTTTACACACGGCACTACGGTGGGCATCAACGCGGTGATCCAGCGACGCGGGGTCAAACTGGCGCTGTTCGCCACCGAAGGTTTTTGCGATGTGCTGGAACTGGCGCGGCTGAAGATTCCACATATTCACGATCTGTTCTCACGCCGACCGGCACCACTGATTTCCCGTGACCGGGTGTTTGCCATCCAAGAACGTACCGACCGCCACGGAGAGGTGTTGCAGGCGGTGGATCGCCAAAGCGTGCTGGATGCGATTGCCGGGGCAAAAGCGGCGGGTTGTCAGGGAATTGTGGTGGCGTTGCTGCACAGCTATCGCAACCGCCATAATGAAGCCGCAGTCAAAGCCATCATCAATCAACAGGCACCGGAACTGCTGACCTCCTGCTCGGCCGATATCTGGCCGATTATCCGCGAGTATGAACGTACTATCACCGCCACCATCAATGCCTATGTGCAGCCAATGGTGATCAACTACCTCGAATCGTTTGAACGGGCGCTGAAAACCATGGGCGTAGTGCCACCGCCGCGCATTACCAAATCCAACGGTGGGGTGATGGGTGTGGAGCAGGCGAAAAGCGAGTGCGTGCAGATGGTGCTGTCCGGCACCGCCTCCGGGGTGATCGGTGCCAGTTTTCTCGCCAGCGCCTGTGGCTTCGATAAAATCCTCAGTCTGGATATCGGCGGCACCAGCGCGGATGTGGCGGTGATTATCGATGGCCAGGTGGCGCAGGGCAACGGTGAAATCATCGGTGATTTTCCCATCTATATCCCGTCCGTGGCGGTGACATCGGTGGGACAGGGCGGCGGTTCGCTGGCATGGATCGATAATCAAGGGGTGCTGCAAATGGGACCGGACAGCGCCGGTTCGCTGCCGGGACCGGTGTGTTTCCAGCGTGGCGGTACGCAACCGACCGCTACCGATGCCTTTGCCGCTTGCGGCATGATCGGCCACGGTGCGTTGGGCTATAACGCAGTGCAAGTTGATGTCGCTGCGGCGCGCGCAGCGTGGCAGCCGCTGGCGGATCAGCTCGATATTTCGGTGGAGGAGACGGCGGAAACCGCCATCGAACTGGCGATCTCCAGCATGTACAGCGATACCAGCGGTTTGTTGTCGCGTTTTGGTCTCGACCCGCGTGAATTCTGGTTCCTCGCGTTTGGCGGTGCTGGCCCGATGATGGGTTGTTTTCTGGCGCGTGAATTGAATATGAAAGGGGTCATCGTGCCGCCGACTCCGGGTGTGTTATCGGCGCTGGGCGGGCTGGTGGCGGATATCCGTAACGACTTTATCCGCACACTCTACAGCGATCTCGATAGCACGCTGGCTTCTACCCTGGCAACCGAAGCAGAGGCGTTGAGTCAGCGCGCACGCGGCTGGCTCAGTGAGCAACACGGAGCCGGGATGCCATTCACCTTGCACTACAGTGCGGACATGCGCTATCGCGGGCAGTCGTTCGAAATTGAAGTGGCGCTGGAGGAATCCTGGCTGGCGCAGGCCAACGTCAATGCGCTGCATGATGCCTTTGACCGTCAGCATCAGCAGCTGTTTGGTCATTGCGATGCCAGCGCCCCGGTGCAGATTATTAACCTGCGCCTGGTGATCGCCTCGCCGACGCCCAAGCCGACGCTGAATCGTCTGTCTCCTGCCGAGGGGCCGGTAGAGGTAGCGAAGCAGGTCAGTGCCTGGATCGATGGCGCACTACATCAGGTTGATGTGGTTCTGCGTGCCAGTCTGGGGGCGGGGCATCAACTGTCTGGCCCGGTGATTATCGCGCAGGACGATTGCACCACCTGCGTGCCGCCGCAGATGCAAGTGCGGGTGGATGAATTTGGTAACTTACTGATTACCCCGTTGGAGGTGAACTAAGATGGCGATTGACGGACGTAACCTGCAAATCCTCGCTAACTACTGCGCAGCAGCGGCCGATGCGATGGCGTTCACCCTGATGCGCACCGCACACTCCACCTTTGTGAAAGAAACCGAAGATTTCTCCTGCCAGATCGTCAGCCGGGATGGACTGGCGTTTGCCTCACCACGCAGCTTCGGCGCGCCCTGGTACAGCGGTATTGATTACGCCCCGGTGTTGGCATTGATCGATCACTACGACGAAGGGGATATCTGCATCACCAACGACTCCTATGCCGGTAACGTGGCGACACATTCGCCAGATATCCATATCTGGAAACCGGTGTTTCATCAGGAGGAAATTGTCTGTTTTGTCGTCGGCCATATTCACAACACCGACGTCGGCGGAGCTGTACCCGCGTCGCTGTCGCGTTCATTGACTGAGATCGTGCAGGAAGGCATCCGTATTCCACCGCTGAAAATCGTACGCAATGGCGAACTGAATGAAGAAGTGGCGCGCATTATGCGCCTGAACGTGCGTGTGCCAGATCAAAACTGGGGTGACTTCAAAGCGCAACTCGCCTCGGTCAACGTCGGTGAGCGCAAAATTCACGAGATTATTGCCCGCTTTGGTGTCGAGGATTTTCTGCAGGGCATTGACGGGATTCTCGATTACGCCGAACGTCAGGCGCGTAGCATTATCGCCACCATTCCCGACGGCGAATATTTTTATGCCGACTTTGCCGATGAGGACGGTGACGGGGGGGATCCGTGCCGCGTAGCCATCACCCTGCGTGTGCAGGGGGAGACGCTGGAACTGGATTACACCGGCAGCGATCCGCAGCTGGCCTCTTCGTTAAATATGCCTACCGGGGGACGTGAGCGTCACCCGCTGGCGCTGGTCGGCGTCACTTACGTGCTCTCTACGCTGGACCGTAACCTGCTGCTGAATGCCGGGACACTGCGCCCGACGCGCGCCATACTGCCGCCGGGGACGGTGATGAACTGTGAAGCCCCAGCAGCTGTGGGTATGCGTTCGCTGACCTGCGCGCTATCGCAGATCGCCACCATTGGTGTGTTTTCTCAGGCGATACCGGATCGCTTGCCAGCCAACTCGCCGGGTGGCAATTCAATTATGAATATCCGCACCAGCGATGGTTCGAATCGCAGTGTGGTTGCCTCGCTTGGCCCGGTGGGCGGCGGGGCGGGCGGCACCCCACGCCATGATGGCCCGGATGGTTCCGGCGGTTTATCCGCCTTCCTGAAAAATACCCCGATTGAAATCAACGAAGCGGAAGTGCCAATCCATTTCCATCGTTATGGCCTCACTCGCGACAGCGCCGGGGCCGGACGTTATCGCGGCGGCCTGGCGACCGAAATGGTGTTCGAGATTTTCGCGCCGGATACTTTGGTCACTGCGCGTAACCGCAACCGTTCGGTATTTGCCTCTGCGGGGGTATTGGGGGGGCTGCCTGGCGGTCTGTCCCATTTCCGCACCCTGCGCGAGGGTGAGGTGATTGAGCATGGCAACACCGATGTAATCCGTTGCCAGCCTGGTGACATTGTTGAAGTGCGTGGTCCGGGCGCGGGCGGTTATGGCCTGCCGGTGCAGCGTGATGAACAGGCGGTGCTCAACGATGTGCGTTGTGGGTTTGTCAGTCACGCGGCTGCTCGCTCCGCCTATGGCGTGGTAATCGTTGATGACCAGGTTGATGCGGCGGCTACCGCGCGGTTGCGCAGTGAAATGTGCCAGCAGCCGGTCAGTCACTTTGACCACGGTGCCGCGCGCGATGCCTTTGAAGCGCTGTGGACACCGGAACGTTATCAACTGTTAACCACATTCTTAGCGGCTGCGCCGGTTGGCTGGCGTCATTATCTTAAACAGCAGGTGTTCAAAGCGGTGGCGGCAGAGGGGGCAACGGACATCACGGCGCAGATGCACGCCATCTTTGCCGATTTGCGCCAGCGCTATCCGGCAATGAAGGCCTGATGGCGCACATCGCGCTAAAACCTTTATGGCGTTCCTGCCAGGCTTAGTCTCTTTGCCCGATGACATGGTCATCGGGCTTGGTTCATTTCAGGAGAGTCTCAGCATGGCAACAGCAAAAAATCCGGTATGGTTTATCTCCGGTTGCTCCACTGGCTTTGGTCGGGAACTGGCGCAGCAGGCGATTGCGCGTGGTTTCAATACCGTGGTGACCGCACGCGATCCGGCGAAAGTGCAGGATTTGGTCGAGGGCCACAGCAACGCGCTGGCGGTGGCGCTGGATGTGACGCAGCAGGCCAGCATTGATGCGGCGGTAAACAAGGCGCTGACAACCTTTGGCACTCTGGACGTTCTGGTGAATAACGCCGGTTATGGTTATCAAAGTTCGGTGGAAGAGGGGGAGGAGCAGGAAATCCGCGCGCAGTTTGATGCCAACGTATTTGGCCTGTTCGCTCTGACGCGCGCCGTTCTGCCGACGATGCGTAAAGCGCGTAGCGGCCATATCATCAACATTACCTCCGTGGCCGGATTTATCGGCTTTGCCAGCTCTGGTTACTACTCTGCCAGCAAACACGCGGTGGAAGGCTGGTCCGATTCACTGGCGCTGGAAACGGCCTCGTTGGGTATCAACGTCACCTGCGTTGAACCCGGACCGTTCCGCACCGACTGGGCGGGCCGTTCGCTGCATCAGACGCCGAGTAAGCTGCCGGAATACGCCGAAACTGCGGCGGCAAGGATGAAAGCTACCTCCGCATACAGCGGCACCCAGGCGGGTGACCCGGCACGTGCCGCCAGTGCGATGATCGCCATCACTGAAAACCCCAACCCGCCGCGCCATCTGGTAATGGGCGCCTGGGGTTATGATGCGGTAACCAATAAATTAAAAGAGCGACTGACGCAGATTGAGGCGTGGAAGCAGACGTCGATTGATACGGATTTCCCGCAGTAAATCGCGGTAAGACAAAACTGCGCGATAAATCGCGCCGCTACAGAACCCTGCGTTTTCCCGGTAGCGGCGCGATTTATCGCGCAATGTTTTGTAATTTATCGCGAAATATTATTGGTAATAACAGTCCAACTCCCAGCGCAACGGATTCTGTTCAATATATTGTCGAACATAAGATAATTCTCGCTCATCACGGATCACCCGTTCGAAAGAATTAAATTGCCAAATTTTCTGCCCGCAACGTCGGGACACGCCCGCTTTGTATAAACCTATAATGCGTGGCAGAGGAAAGATGATTTTTTCTTCCAGCCATAAAATACCATGTAGATGATTTGGCATCAGAATAAAACTATCCAGCGTTAACCCTGCTATGCGGGAGGACAAATGAAACCATTCCTGTACGGCAATTTTGCCAGCCTCGTTGTGTATCACTTGGTTTTGATTGATATAACCAAAGAGTGGGGAGCGTAAGCGGGTGACCAGCGTAATGAAATAGGCTCCCGGCGTGGTGTAGTCATAATGCGGTAAGCGTAGACTTTTTCGGCGTGACATGTTGATCTCCTTATTACGGGAGCATGCTGGCAGAAATAAACCGGTGCTGTATTTTTAGACTGAAATTTTGTGGAGCAGATTCCAGGAAATTTAATAAAGGTCGCGCGATAAATCGCGCCGCTACAGAACCCTGCGTTTTCCCCGTAGCGGCGCGATTTATCGCGCAATGTTTTGTGATTAATCGCGCAATGTTATGTCGGTCTTACACCATCCTTTCCAGTTCCTCAAACGGCACCGCCTGGCTAAACAAATAGCCCTGCAACTGATTACAGCCCGCGTCGGCGAGGGCACTCATCTGGCCTTCGGTTTCTACCCCTTCGGCAGTCACCATCAGCCCCATGGCATGGCCCAGCCGCACCACCGATTCAATAATTGCCGCTGAATTCTGCGCCACCCCTAGTGATTGAGTGAACGAACGGTCGATCTTGATTTTGTCGACCGGGAAAGTGCTGAGGTAATTGAGGCTGGAATAGCCCGTACCGAAATCATCCAGCGCAATGCGGAAACCGGCGTTGCGTAACGCGATGATGTTATTGCGCGCCTCATGTTCATCCTCAATCAGCACCCCTTCGGTAATTTCCAGCTCCAGCCGTTGGGGATCGGCGCCTTCGGATTGAACAATTTCAATCATGCGTTCAACAAAGCCGCTGGCGCGGAACTGCACCGGTGAGACATTAACCGCCACAATCAACTGCGGCAGGCGTAATGACGTTTTGCACGCTTCGCGCAACACCCATTCCCCTAACGGAATGATCAGCCCGGTCTCTTCAGCGATAGCGATAAACTCACCCGGCGGCACTTCACCACGCACCGGATGTTGCCAGCGCAGCAGTGCTTCGACACCATCAACATGCTGGCCACTGATCTCCATCAATGGCTGATACCACACCGCCAGACCATCAAAATGCAGCAACGCCTGACGCAGATCGGCAGCGATTTGCTGGCGGGTACGCAGCGACTCGTCCATCACCCGTTCAAACTGACGAAACTGACCGCGTCCACCATTTTTGGCTTCATACAGGGCGATATCGGCTTTGCGCATCAATTCCTGGCGATCCAGCCCATCCTTGGGGGCCAGCGCCAGTCCGATACTGGCACCAATCCACGCTTCGCTGCCAAACAACTGATAAGGCTCGCCCAGTGCACTGATGATGCGTTTTGCCAACGACTGGACCTGCCCGATATTTTCCACGTCCGGCATCACGATGATAAATTCGTCGCCACCGATACGTCCCACGGTATCACTGGCCCGCACAATGCTGGTTAAGCGATGTCCCACCTGAATAATCAACTCATCGCCGGCATGGTGACCATAGGTGTCATTGATGGTCTTGAAACGATCCAGATCGATCAGCAGCAACGCCACGCGGTGGTCATAGCGTGCGGCCATCGCCAGTGCCTGGGAAAGACGATCCTCTACCATCGAGCGATTTGGCAGACCGGTCAACACATCGTGAAACGCCAGATGTTGCGCCTGAGCCTCGCTGGCTCCCAGCCTGAGTAGCGACTGCGACAGACTCAACGACGAGGTCCAGATGCGTCGTACCATAAACAGACACACCAGGGTAATCATCACCACCGACAGTAAAGTGGACGGGCCGATAGTGCGTAACATCTGCGCACCGGGACGGTCCGGTTCCCAACTGATATACCCCACCGGGCCACCCTGCTGTGAGTTCAGCAGATAATGTGCTTTGCCAGTGGGCTGCGTGGTATCGCCGCTGAAATGCAGCTGCCGCAGTTGGCTGCGATTTGCCAGACCGTGCAGATAGCCGTCGTCGAGATATTTTACGCTGACCAGCCGGTAACGCCCCGGCTGATGGGCATCACCGCTGATATCACCCACCGCCAGCGAAGCCGCACGGTCACCAATACGCACAAAATCGGCCCGATCCCCAGGTTGGCTGGTGCGCATCAGCGAGTTGTTCAACACCGTCTGCACCTGAGGTTCGACATGACGATCCGGCACCAACTGGCCGTTGCGCCATACCTCCACTAACTGGTTATCGCGTCCCAGCACCAGTACCAGTTCATGGTCGAACATTTCGTATAACCAGCCACCGACATTCTCATCCAGCCAGCGCTGGTCAGGTTGGGTCAAATCCAACTGGTTGGCTAATGGCGCCCAGCGCGTCAGGCTGCGTAACTGACGCAGATGCTCTGCCAGGCTTTGTTCGAATGAGGCAGCAATCATACGTTGCTGCTGTTCCTGCGCTTCGTTATTGGTCAGTCGGGTGCCCCAGAACAGGCCCGCCCCGGCTCCGGCGAAGGTCAGCAACAGAATCGCCGATAATGGCAAAATCACTTCACGCACAAAATTGCGTCGGAAACCGTCTGACAGTTTGATTGTATTAATCATTTTAAAGGTCGCGTAACAAGGAGGGATCATGTTTAAGTTAGCAGAAGTCTGAAAAGCTGCATTGCGCAAGGAGATCGTTAATGCGGTGAAAATGGCAGAAAAATAGTGGAGTGCCATCACAAAGGAAACAGTTAAAATTTTTTTATTAAAATTCCCTCCGCCGCAGCCACTTTCTGCTGCCCAAAAGCAAATTCATCAGTACGTCACTGAGCCGTCACGGCTTTGTCATTTGCCTGGGTCAAGGTAATCGCCATCCCGCAGCGCCTCTTGCTGCGTATCCTCAACACTCGCCAGCGAGGTAATGATGGTGATGGAGATATCCAGACATCCGACCACTGTATATCAGGCAGTCGCCGCTCAACTGGAGCAGGCTTTGCAGCAACAATATCGCTGCGGTGATTATCTGCCTTCCGAACAACAGCTGGCCGCGCATTACGAAGTAAACCGTCACACCCTGCGTCGCGCGGTGGACGAACTGGTGAATAAAGGGTTGCTGCAACGACGTCATGGCGTGGGCATCCTGGTGCTGATGCGTCCTTACGACTACCCGCTGCATGCACAGGCACGTTTCAGTCAGAACCTGCTGGAACAGGGCAGTCATCCCACCAGTGAACGTCTGCTGGCGGTGCTGCGTCCGGCCAGCCACGATGTGGCGACGGCACTGGGCGTCAATGAAGGCGACAACGTAATCCATCTGCGCACCCTGCGTCGCGTCAATGGCGTGCCGGTCTGCGTGATAAACCACTACTTATCCGAACTGAGCTGGTGGCCCGCATTACAACAGTTCCACAGCGGTTCGCTGCATGACCATCTGCAACAGCAGCTCGGCCTGCAACTGACCCGTTCACAAACCCGTATCAGCACCCGCCGTGCACAGGCTAAAGAGTGTCAGCAGTTGGAGATTGCCTTGCAGTCTCCGGTGTTGTGCGTACGCACCCTGAACAAAAACAGCGACGGTCAGGTGGCGGAGTACTCCGTCAGCCTGACGCGTGGCGACATGATTGAACTGACTCTGGAGCATTAATGAAACAACCAACAGCTCGCCAGAACTGGCTCTCGGTGCTGTCCCACAGCGATGCCAGCGTGCTGGAAGCTCACTGGCAGCCACTGCGGCTTGCCCCGAGTTTTGAGCGCGTGCGTCCGGCAGAAACCGGTCTGACCCGTGTGCAGGCACGGATGGGCGGCAGCGGCAAACGCTTCGTGATGGGGGATGCCACGGTAACCCGCGCGGTAGTGAAACTGCACGACGGCACCCTGGGTTTCAGCTATGTACTGGGACGTGACAAAGCTCATGCCGAGCGCTGCGCACTGATTGATGCCTTATTACAGCAGCCCGAAACCCAGGCGCTGATTGAAGAAAAAGTGATTGCCCCGCTGGCGGCCCTGCGTGAAGAACAGCGTCAGCTGCGCGCACGTGAAATCGCCAGCTCTAAAGTAGATTTCTTTACGCTGGTTCGCGGAGATAACTGATGACATTACTGGCAAGTTTTAACCACCCAGTGGCCGATGCGCAGCGCGCATTCCGTCGCATTCTGAAAGCGATGAGTGAGCCGGGCGTGATGGTGGCGTTACCGCTAACGCAGGGCTGGGGCGATCTGTCACCGGCGGCGACGGCCGTGCTGCTGACGTTGGTCGACCAGGAAAGTGCCTTGTGGCTGGATGGCACGGTAGATAACGAACTGCTGCGTAATAACCTGCGTTTTCATACCGGCGTGCCGATTGTCAGCGAGCGTGATGCGCCTTTTGCCCTGACCCATGCCAGCGCCAACCCCGATCCAGCGTATTTTGCCGCCGGTGACAACCTGTCACCCGAAAAAAGCACCACGTTGATTGTGGAAGTCCCGGCGTTGAACGGTGGCCTGACGCTGCGTCTCTCCGGTCCTGGCCTGCGTGAATCACGGGCCATTGCGCCGCAATTGCCGGAAGCGATTTTGCATTACCTGCGCGAACGTCCACATCCGTTCCCGCAGGGCGTCGATCTGATCTTCACCTGCGGCGAAACGATGATGGCGCTGCCGCGTACTACCGACGTGGAGGTGTGCTGATGTACGTGGCGGTGAAAGGGGGCGAGAAGGCAATCGCCAGCGCCCATGAACTGCAGGCCGATCTGCGCCGTGGCGACCGCGCACTGGCAGAGCTGCATTGTGACCAACTGGCCGAACAGCTCGGTCTGGCGGTGGATCGCGTGATGACTGAAGGCGGCATCTACGATCCACAACTGGCGGCACTGGCGATCAAACAGGCCAGCGGTGATTTGGTGGAAGCGATTTTCCTGCTGCGTGCCTATCGCACCACGCTGCCCCGGCTCGCCGACAGCCTGGCGCTGGCTACCGACGCCATGCGTATCGAACGCCGCATCTCGGCGGTGTACAAAGATTTGCCCGGCGGCCAGGTGCTCGGCCCGACCTATGATTACAGCCACCGTCTGCTGGATTTCACCCTGCTGGCGAATGGCGAAACCCCAACGGTACCGCGTGACGATCAGGCGTTACCGCAGCATTGCCCGCATATGTTCAGCATGATGACCGCCGAAGGGCTGGCTGCACGGGAAGAAGACGACGGCAGCGAGCCGTGCGATATCACCCGCGAACCCCCGGCATTCCCGGCATCACGTGCGGCCCGCTTGCAACAACTGGTGCGCGGTGATGAAGGCTTCCTGCTGGCGCTGGGTTATTCGACCCAGCGTGGTTATGGACGCAACCATCCGTTTGCCGGTGAAATTCGCACCGGTTATCTCAGCATCTCCATCTGCCCGGAAGAACTCGGTTTCGAGATTGAGATCGGTGAAATCCTGCTGACCGAATGCGAGATGGTTAACGGTTTTACCACCCAGGGCGATAGCGCACCGCATTTCACCCGTGGTTATGGTCTGGTGTTTGGCCGTGCCGAGCGCAAAGCGATGGCGATGGCACTGGTGGATCGGGCGCTGCAAACCCGTGAGTACCAGGAGCGCATCACCAGCCCGGCGCAGGACGAAGAGTTTGTGCTGGCCCATGCCGACAACGTCGAAGCAGCGGGCTTTGTCTCGCACCTGAAGTTGCCGCACTACGTCGATTTCCAGGCGGAGCTGGAGTTGCTCAAACGGCTGCGCCAACAACATCAGGAGCAGAATGATGAGTGAATTGAGCGGCTATAACAGCGGCTATCTGGATGAGCAGACTAAACGCACCATCCGTCGTGCCATCCTGAAAGCGGTGGCGATCCCCGGTTATCAGGTGCCGTTCGCCGGACGTGAAATGCCAATGCCCTACGGCTGGGGCACGGGCGGTATCCAGATCACCGCCAGCATCATCGGCGATCAGGATGTACTGAAGGTGATTGACCAGGGCGCAGACGATACCACCAATGCCGTGTCAATTCGTCGCTTCTTTCAGCGCGTTAGCGGTGCCACCACCACCGAGCGCACCCATGATGCCACGCTGATCCAGACGCGCCACCGCATTCCGGAAACACCGCTGGAGGAAGACCAGATCCTGATTTTCCAGGTGCCGATCCCGGAACCACTGCGCTTTATCGAACCGCGTGAAACCGAGACCCGTACCATGCATGCGCTGGAGGAGTACGGCATCATGCAGGTGAAACTGTATGAGGATATCGCCCGCTACGGTCATATCGCCACCACCTACGCCTACCCGGTGAAGGTCAATGATCGCTACGTGATGGACCCGTCGCCGATCCCCAAATTCGACAACCCGAAGATGCACAGGATGCCGGCACTGCAACTGTTTGGTGCCGGGCGTGAGAAACGCATCTATGCGCTGCCGCCGTATACCAAAGTGGAAAGCCTCGACTTCGACGATCATCCGTTCAGCGTACAACAGTGGGATCAACCCTGCGCACTATGCGGTTCACGCCACAGCTATCTCGATGAAGTGGTGATGGATGACGCCGGTACGCGCATGTTTGTTTGCTCAGATACCGATTTTTGCCACCAGCAGCAGGAACAACAGCATGCACAGTGAACAGCCGCTGCTTGCGGTCAATAACCTTACCCACCTCTACGCACCCGGCAAAGGGTTTGAAGAGGTGAGTTTTGAGCTTTATCCCGGCGAAGTGCTGGGCATTGTGGGCGAATCCGGTTCCGGTAAAACCACGCTGCTGCGCAGCTTGTCAGCCCGTCTGGCACCGCAGCAGGGCAATATTCTCTATCGCGATCAGGATCTTTATCAGCTAAGTGAAAGCGATCGACGTCGCCTGTTGCGCACCGAATGGGGGGTGGTACATCAGCATCCGCTTGATGGCCTGCGTCCACAGGTGACGGCTGGTGGCAACATCGGCGAGCGGCTGATGGCAGTCGGCCAGCGCCACTACGGCAACATTCGTGCGGAAGCGATACGCTGGTTGCAGGATGTGGAGATCCCGGCCAACCGTATTGACGATCTGCCGACCACGTTTTCCGGTGGGATGCAGCAACGTTTGCAGATTGCACGCAATCTGGTCACACAACCGACACTGGTGTTTATGGATGAACCCACCGGCGGGCTGGATGTATCGGTGCAGGCGCGCCTGCTCGATCTGCTGCGCACCCTGGTGCGTGAACTCAATCTGGCGGTGGTGATCGTCACCCATGATCTCGGCGTGGCGCGATTGCTGGCGCATCGCCTGTTGGTGATGAAACAGGGCAGGGTGGTGGAGAACGGCCTCACCGATCGGGTGCTGGACGATCCGCATCATCCTTATACCCAACTGCTGGTCTCTTCGGTGCTCAATTAATGGCGGGGTCAACCATGAATACGCAACTGCGCGTGGAGAAGCTGTGTAAGACCTTTGTGCTGCACAACCAGAGCGGTGTGGCATTGCCGGTGTTGCATGATGCCAACCTCGAGGTCAACGCGGGAGAATGTGTGGTGCTGCATGGCCGTTCCGGCAGCGGCAAATCAACGCTACTACGCGCGCTGTATGGCAACTATCAGGCCAACAGCGGCCATATCTGGCTGCAACATGCCGGGGAGTGGATCGATATGGCGCAGGCCCCGGCGCGCCAGATTCTTGCCATTCGTCGCGATACCGTCGGCTGGGTCAGCCAGTTTTTGCGTGTCATCCCGCGTGTGCCGACGCTGGAGATCGTGATGCAGCCGCTGCTGGAGCGCGGCGTGGAACGCGCGTTTTGCGAGAAGCGCGCCAAAGAGTTGCTGACACGGCTTAACGTGCCACAACGCTTGTGGTCGCTGGCACCGTCCACCTTTTCCGGCGGGGAGCAGCAACGCGTCAATATCGCACGCGGCTTTATCGCTGACTATCCGGTACTGCTGCTGGATGAGCCGACTGCCTCGCTGGATAGTGCCAATAGCGCGGCGGTGGTGGAACTGATTGAACAGGCACGCGCGCGTGGCGCGGCCATCGTGGGGATTTTTCATGACGAAGCGGTGCGCGCACGCGTGGCCGATCGCTTGCACGTCATGCAGCCGGTACAAACAGGAGCAGAAGCATGATCGTTAATAACGTCCGACTGGTGCTGGAAGATGAAGTGGTGGCCGGATCACTGGAGATCCGCGAGGGCCGTATCGCCAGCTTTAGCGACAGTAACAGCCAGCAACCCGGTGCGCTGGATGGCGAGCAGGCGTATCTGCTGCCGGGGCTGGTGGAGCTGCATACCGACAATCTCGACAAATTCTTTACGCCCCGCCCGAAAGTGGACTGGCCAGCGCACTCGGCGATGAGTAGCCACGACGCGTTAATGGTCGCCAGCGGCATCACCACGGTGCTGGATGCGATTGGCGTTGGCGATGTGCGTGACGGTGGGCATCGTCTCGATAATCTCAACAAAATGATCGATGCCATCCGTGACAGCAACCGCAAAGGGCTGAATCGGGTGGATCATCAGCTGCATCTGCGCTGCGAACTGCCTTATCACACCACCTTGTCGCTGTTTGAAGCGCTGGTCAGCACGCCAGAGTTGTCGTTGGTGTCATTAATGGATCACTCACCGGGTCAGCGCCAGTATGCATCGCTGGAGAAGTACCGTGATTACTATCAGGGCAAATATCAGCTGAATGACCAGCAGATGGATGAGTTTGAGCGCGAACAACTGGCGCTGGCGGCCGAGTGGTCACAGCCGAACCGCAACGCGATTGCCGCCATGTGCCGGGCGCGTGGTATCCCGATTGCCAGCCATGACGATGCCACTGCCGCGCATGTTACCGAGTCACATGAGGTGGGTAGCGCTATCGCTGAGTTCCCCACCACGCTGGAAGCAGCGGCGGCCTCGCGTGCCTGTGGTATGCAGGTATTAATGGGCGCGCCCAATATCGTGCGGGGTGGATCGCACTCCGGCAACGTGGCGGCCTGGGAACTGGCGAGTGCCGGTTTACTGGATATTCTCTCCTCCGATTACTACCCGGCCAGCCTGTTGGATGCGGTGTTCCGTTTAGTGGCAGATGAACGCAACACGCTGGAACTGCCGCAGGCGATGGCGCTGGTGACGCGTAATCCAGCGCGTGCCATTGGCCTGCGCGATCGCGGCATCATCGCTGAGGGACTGCGTGCCGATCTGGTGCTGGCGCATACCGACCACGGCCACCCGCATATCCGTCATGTCTGGTCGCAGGGCAGGTTGGTGTTCTGATGGCGCGCCTGATCTGGCTGACCGGGCCATCCGGCTCGGGCAAAGACAGTCTGCTCAACGCACTGCGCGAAGCGCCGCCAGAGCGACTGGTGATCGCCCATCGCTACATTACCCGTCCGGCAGATGCGGGTGGGGAAAACCATGTGGCGCTGAGCGAGGCGGAATTTCGGCGACGTGACGCGTTCGGGTTGTTCGCCCTGAGCTGGCAGGCGCACGGGCTGTTGTACGGCCTCGGCACGGAAATCGACCTGTGGCTGGATCGTGGGCTGAACGTGCTGGTCAACGGTTCGCGTCTGCATCTGCCGGTGGCGCAGCAACGCTACGGCAGCCAGTTGCTGCCGCTGGTGTTGCAGGTGTCACCCGAGGTTCTGGCGGCGCGTTTGCGTCAGCGGGGGCGTGAAAGCGAGGCGGAGATTGCGCGTCGGCTGGCGCGCGCGGCTGAACCCTTGCCCGCGCATAGCTTCCCGTTGAATAACGATGGGGCGCTGGCGGAGACGCTTTCTCAGCTACGTGAGTGGTTGTAGCGGCGCGATTTATCGCGCGTGTTTTTTGCACCGAGGCGGTTTTGTTCGCCTTGGGCTGACGTTTTGGCACTGAGGTGGTTTCGTTCGCCTTGGGCTGATGTAGTTTCAGTTCGCCGGTGCGGCGACCGAGCAGAGGGCGCCTGGCCGCGCCCTCTGCACTCCCCGGCCTCGCGCCAGCCTCTCTCGCCGCTTCGCGGTCCCTTCGCTCATTCACGCTGCCGACGGACCGGCGTCGATTCGCTCCTGCTCAACGCCGCCTTTCGCGGCATCCGCAGCGCCGAGCGCAGAGGGAAGGCCAGGCCGAGCCGCATGGATGCGGCGAGAGAGCGGATTGTTAAGGCCCGCGCCTTCGGGCCTTAACCCGTCCGCCTGCTCGTTGCAGCTGAAACTACCTAATGCCTGGCGGGCGGAACCTTCTCAGAATTAAACCGCTGCCGCGGGCAGAACTCTGCTGTCACCGTTTGATCATTTCCCTGTCATCAAGCCTTCATCCCCTTTGGCCGTAATAAGCGGGCAATTCACACCTCAGATGAAACGGAGCGGAATATGGCACAGGCACTACTGAAGACCGTGATCGACAATCCTTATGTTCCGCACATTCAGCAGGGCAACAAGGTGTTGTCGGTGCAGGGACTGTGCAAGGCATACGGTGAAAATCGCGTGCTGGATGATGTCAGTTTCGATCTGCATGCGGGGGAACTGGTAGCGGTGATTGGCCGCTCTGGCGCAGGCAAATCGACATTGTTACATATGCTGAATGGCACCATCAACGCATCCGAAGGGGCGATTATTAGCGCGGAACAACGCGATGTGGTGCAACTCAACAGCCGTCAAATGCGTGAATGGCGCAGCGAATGCGGCATGATCTTTCAGGACTTTTGCCTGGTGCCACGTCTCGATGTATTAACCAACGTGCTGCTCGGTCGCCTCAGCCAGACCTCAACGCTGAAATCCTTCTTCAAAGTGTTTTCCGAAACTGACCGCGCGCAGGCGATCGAGCTGTTGCAGTGGATGAACATGCTGCCGCAGGCGCTGCAACGCGCTGAGAACCTGTCTGGCGGCCAGATGCAGCGTGTGGCGATCTGTCGTGCGCTGATGCAGAACCCGAAAATTCTGCTGGCCGATGAGCCGGTGGCGTCACTCGACCCTAAAAACACCAAACGCATCATGGACGTATTGCGCCAGGTCAGCGAGCAAGGCATCAGCGTGATGGTGAACCTGCACTCGATTGAACTGGTGAAAAACTACTGCACCCGCGTGATCGGTATCCAGCGCGGCAAAGTGCTGTTTGACGGACATCCTTCTCAGTTGACCGACAGTCTGCTGCACGAGCTGTACGGCGACGAAATTAACCAGCTCCACTAACTCCCACGGCAAGAGAATAACCACCAATGAAACTGACTTCTTTAGCTTTACTGACTGGCGCTCTGATGGCTTTTGGCGTTAACGCAGCGGATGCACCAAAACAGCTTAACCTCGGGATTCTGGGCGGTCAGAACGCCACCCAGCAGATTGGCGACAACCAGTGCGTGAAAACCTTCTTCGACAAAGAACTGAACGTCGATACGCAACTGCGTAACTCATCTGACTATTCAGGCGTGATTCAGGGACTGCTGGGCAACAAGATTGACCTGGTACTGAGCATGTCGCCAGCCTCTTACGCTTCGGTCTACCTGCAAAACCCGAAAGCGGTGGATATTGTCGGGATCGTGGTGGACGACAAAGACGGTTCCAAAGGTTACCACTCGGTGGTGATCGTTAAGGCTGACAGCCCGTATAAAAAGCTGGAAGACCTGAAAGGCAAATCGTTCGGCATGGCGGATCCGGATTCAACCTCCGGTTTCCTGATGCCAAACCAGGCGTTTAAGAAAGAGTTCGGCGGCACGGTTGATGACAAATATAAAGGTACGTTCTCTAACGTCACGTTCTCTGGCGGTCACGAGCAGGACATCCTCGGCGTGCTGAATGGTCAGTTCGACGGTGCTGTGACCTGGACCTCGCTGGTGGGTGACTACAACAGCGGTTACACCTCGGGTGCCTTTGGGCGTCTGATCCGTATGGACCACCCGGACCTGATGAAGCAAATTCGCATCATCTGGCAGTCGCCGCTGATCCCGAATGGCCCGATCCTGGTGAGTAACAATCTGCCCGCTGACTTTAAACAGAAAGTGGTGGATACCATCAAGAAACTGGATAAAGAAGATCATAGTTGCTTTGTTAAAGCGGTGGGCGGTGAGCAGCATATTGGCGCAGCGACCGTAGCGGATTATCAGAACATTATCGATATGAAGCGTGATTTGATGAAGGGCAGTCGCGGGTAACGCTTCTTCTGCGCGATAAATCGTGCCGCTACGAAATCGGTGCACCCTGCCGTAGCGGCGCAATTCATTGCGCCACCGTCATGGCACGTATTCCAACCACAGGACCTCCCCATTGACCGACTTCGAACACTACTACCAACGCATCCGCCGTCAGCAAAAGCGTGACACGCTGCTGTGGTCACTGCTGTTGGTGGCGCTGTATCTCGCTGCGGGCAACATCGCAGAATTCAACCTGGTGACGGTCTGGCAGTCGCTGCCGCATTTCTTTGACTACATTGGTGAAACCCTGCCGGTGCTGCATTTGCCGGTGTTATTTGCCGATGTCAAAACCGAAGGTTCCTTTGCTTACTGGGGCTACCGCCTGAATATCCAGCTGCCGTTGATTTGGGAAACCCTGCAACTGGCGGTTTCCTCAACGTTGATTGGGGTGGGCATTGCGGCAGTGCTGGCGTTTTTCGCCGCCGATAACACCCAAACGCCGAAGAGCGCACGCATCGCCATCCGTGCCTTTGTGGCCTTTTTACGTACCATGCCGGAGCTGGCATGGGCGGTGATGTTTGTGATGGCGTTTGGGATTGGTGCCATCCCGGGTTTTCTCGCGCTGGCGCTGCATACCGTTGGCAGCCTGACCAAGCTGTTTTACGAAGCGATTGAAAGCGCCTCAGACAAACCGGTACGCGGCCTCGCCGCCTGTGGTGCCAGCAAATTGCAGCGGATGCGCTTTGCCTTCTGGCCGCAGGTCAAACCGACTTTTCTCTCCTATAGCTTTATGCGTCTGGAGATCAACTTCCGCTCCTCGACCATTCTTGGCCTGGTCGGCGCGGGGGGCATCGGTCAGGAGCTGATGACCAATATCAAACTGGATCGTTACGATCAGGTCAGCATCACGTTGCTGCTGATTATTGTGGTGGTGTCGCTGCTGGATACGCTCTCCGGCTGGTTGCGCCGCCGGGTGGTGGAAGGAGAACACGCATGATCGCCCTGGCCCCGGATATCACGAAACTGAAGCAGCAACACCCGGAATTGTTTGCGGCGCAAAATCGCTACCTGCGTCGTATCGGGCTGATCGCGCTGGCGGTGCTGTTCTATTACATCTTTTTCTTTGAATTCTTTGGCATTGAATGGAGTCGCCTGCTGATTGGCTGTCAACAACTGGGGCGTTATTTCCTGCGTATGTTTGTCTGGCAGGATTTCGCCAACTGGCCGTTTTTTTATTACCTGTCACAGATTGGCATCACGCTGGCAATCGTCTTCGCCGGAACCCTCACCGCAACGCTGCTGGCGTTACCGATCTCCTTCCTTGCGGCGCGTAATGTGATGCACGATCCCATCGCCCGACCAATTTCGCTGCTGGTACGTCGTCTGCTGGATATATTGCGCGGTATTGATATGGCGATTTGGGGCCTGATTTTTGTGCGTGCTGTGGGGATGGGGCCGCTGGCCGGGGTGCTGGCGATTGTGATGCAGGATATCGGCCTGCTTGGCAAGCTTTACGCGGAAGGACATGAAGCGGTGGAACGCTCACCCAGTCGCGGGCTTGGCGCGGTGGGGGCCAATAGTTTGCAGAAACATCGCTTCGGTATTTTTACCCAATCGTTTCCGACCTTTCTCGCCCTCAGCCTGTACCAGATTGAATCCAACACCCGTTCAGCGGCGGTGCTGGGCTTTGTCGGTGCCGGTGGCGTCGGCCTGGTGTATGCCGAGAATATGCGCCTGTGGAACTGGGATGTGGTGATGTTTATTACGATTATCCTCGCGGCCATCGTGATGATCATGGATGTGATTTCCAGCCGTCTGCGTAAACGCTATATCAGCGGGAAAGCGGTGCCGCTGTGGCAGCCTGCCGCGCGCGATTAAGTCGTTCACTGCGTTGCCAGGCGCGTTCCAGCGCCTGCACCAGTTGGGTTTGTTGCCAGGGTTTCGCCAGCCGCTCACACAGCGGCAGCATCACCGGCGTCTGGCGCAGATCCTGCCCGCTAATCAGCAAGGTGGCGAGGCGTGGGTACTGCTGCTGGGCCTGGCGAATCACATCTGCGCCGTTCAGGCTACCGGGCAACATCAGGTCACTGATCAGCAGTTCAATATCCGGCGTCTGGCGCAGTAGCGCCAGCGCGCTTGCGCCATCGCCGCATTCCAGCGTCAGATAACCCAACTGATGCAGATGCTCGCACAGCGTCTGGCGCACTGCCGGTTCGTCATCGAGCACCAACACCAGCCGGTCAGCGCTATCGCTGATCATCCCTGGTAATGGCACCGGAGCCGGTTGGGCCATTTCCGGCGCACGCGGCAGCAGCAGACGTACCGTGGTGCCCTCGCCGGGAGCGGTCTCCAGTTCAATCTGCCCGCCAGATTGCCGCACAAAGCCATACACCATTGACAATCCCAGTCCGCTGCCGCTGCCCAACGCTTTGGTGGTAAAGAAGGGTTCAAACACCTGGCTACGTACCTCGGCAGACATGCCGCAACCGTGATCGATCACTTCAATGCTGACACGATCGCCTGCGTCACGGTGCTGGTGCCAGATACGCAGGCGGATTTCGCCGCTCTGCTTCTCCATCGCATCGCGGGCATTGACCACCAGATTCATCAACGCATTTTCCAACTGTCCGGCGTCGATCCATGCGGGCCATCCGGGGCGCTGTGCGTCGATCACCAAATGCTGACCGGGCAACAGCGAGTGCTGCAACAACCCCTGAAGGTTATCCACCAACTCCACCACCGATACGGCGCGTGGGTAGAGCGCCTGCTTGCGTGAAAAGGCCAGCAACCGCTGTGTCAGTTGCGCGGCACGATCGGCGGCCTGACGGGCGCGTTCAACCCGGCTGGCGAGGGTGCCGGGCGGCAGTTGATCGACGGTCAGGGCCAGACTGCCGATAATCACTGCCAGCAGATTATTGAAATCATGCGCCAGCCCACCGGTTAACTGGCCGACCGCTTTCATCTTCTGGCTGTGCAGCAATGCTTCCTCCAACGCTTTACGCGTGGTGCGTTCCAGCACGGTGTTGACCATGCCACGGCGTGGCACCGGGCTGAAGCGCAGTTCCAGCGTACGGCCATCCGCCAGACGCACCTCCTGCGCTTCACCCAGGCCATGCAGCTCAATGTCCAACCGCTTCAGCAACTGTTGGTAATGCAGGCCGCGATGCAGCTCGCGTGGCGCGATGCCCAACAGTTGCGCATACTGCGCATTCCACACCACCAGTTCACCGCCGTTATCGAACAGGGCAAAACCATCCCGCATCGCCAGAAAGGTCGATTCCAGTTGGTTGCTTTTCTCTTTCAACAGCCGGGAAGTATGCGCCAGCGAGGCGGTATTGCGGGCGAACACGTTAAAGGCGCGCGCCAGGTCGCCCAGCTCATCACGCCGGGCCAGTCCTGGTACGTTGACACTTTTCTCCCCTTGCGCCAGTTGCGTCATGGCGTGGGCGATGGCGGTCAGACTGGAACCCAGATTGCGATAAATGTAGTAACCGGCATAGCCGGTGATCAGCAGCGCCAGCAGCATAAACAGCACGATAAAACCGATGATGGAATCCAGCTCCTGATGCGTAGCCTGGCTGCGGGCTTCGTTCTGTTGCGCCACCTGCTGCACGTAGTGGGTGATGTCATCATTCAGCATCGCCACCAGGGCTTTGATGCGATAGGTGGCGTAGGCGATGGCGACATCGCTCTGCTCCAGCTGGCTGGCGACCGGCAGTAAGCTTTGTTGCGTACTCACCAGTTGCTGCACTTTGTCGGCCAGTACCCCGTGCAACGGCACGGCAGACCAGGCGGCGTTGAGTGAATCGAGCTGCCGCACTGCCGCCTGCGGTGCGGTGGACTGGATCGCCACGGTCAACAGGCGTGCGGTTTGCTGGCGCAGGTCGAGGGGGAGGGGTTGGGTTGCCACCAGGTTATCGATATGGCTGAGCAGCAGCTGCGCTTGCCACAGCCCACTCAGCATCACATTGCGTTGCAGATGACGATCATGACCTTTCAGCAACAGTTGATTGATGCTTTGCTCCAGCATCTGGCTGCGCTCACGGATCCGTTGCAACAACGCCGGTTGCTGCCCGGCCAGCGGTGCGCTGGCCAATAAATTCAGCGACTGCTGCAACGCCTGTTGGGTTTGTTGCAACTGCGCTGATTCGCTTTGGTATTCCAGTGCGCCCACCACCTGTGACAAGCGCACCGCCGCCGTCGCCACATTGGCGGTATCACGGGCCAGTGCCAGGCTACCGTTCATATCCGCCAGGGTTTGCGCCTGCGCCTGTTCCTGAATGTGACCCGCGTGGCGAAATCCGCTAATGGCGACCAGGCCTACCGCCAGCGTGACGCACACCACCAGCAGGTTAAACAGCAGCAGGCGACCACGTGCGCCCAGGCTCCGACTCATGTTGCATCCTCCAACCGGCCTTCTTCAGCGCGAGTATAGAAGTGGGCCTGCGGTGAAATATGACAAATATAAATGGCGGCTGACATTTTCCATTTATCTGCCCCTGATTAACTCGCTGCACGATTTGCCAGCAGGAGCGTAGCGATGACGGCCACACCGATTCTGGAAATGCGTGCAATCACCCGGCGCTTTGGCAGCTTTTATGCGCTAAAAGGGGTGGATCTGACGGTCTGGCCCGGAGAAGTCCATGCGCTGATGGGCGAAAACGGCGCAGGCAAAAGTACCCTGATGAAAATCCTTGCCGGGGCCTACAGCGCCAGCAGCGGGGAGATCCTGATTGATGGACACCCTTACGCGATTAAAGGGCCGAAAGAGGCGCTGGCTGCTGGTATCACCCTGATTTATCAGGAGATCAATCTGGCACCGAATTTGACGGTGGCGGAGAACATCTTCCTCGGCAGTGAAATCACCCGTGTCGGATTAGTCAAACGCCGCCAAATGGCCGAAGAGGCGCAGCAGGTGATTGATCGCCTCGGTGCGCAGTTCAGCGCCACCGATCTGGTCAGCCGACTGAGCATTGCCGAGCAGCAGCAGGTGGAGATCGCCCGTGCGCTGCATCGCAAAAGCCGCATTCTGGTGATGGATGAACCGACTGCCGCACTCTCCAACCGTGAAACCGAGCAGTTGTTTGCGCTGATTAAGCGTCTGCGCAGTGAAGGCATGGCGATTATCTACATCAGCCATCGTATGGCGGAGGTGTATGAACTCTCCGATCGCGTCAGCGTGCTGCGCGATGGTCAGTATGTTGGCAGTCTGACGCGTGACCAACTGAGCGCCAGTGAACTGGTGCGCATGATGGTCGGACGTCCCCTCAGCGATCTGTTTAACAAAGATCGCACCATTCCCTGCGGTGCCATTCGTCTCGCTGTCAATCATCTCACCGATGGCAAAAAGGTCTATCCCAGCAGCCTGGCAGTGCGTGCCGGAGAGATTGTAGGCCTCGCTGGACTGGTGGGGGCCGGGCGCAGCGAACTGGCGCAGCTGATTTTTGGTGTGCACAAACCGAGTGGTGGGGAGATTTGGATCGATGGCGAACAGGTAAAAATTCATTCGCCGCGTGAAGCGATTGCCCTCGGCATTGGTTTTCTCACCGAGAACCGGAAAGAGCAGGGCTTGTTTCTTGAACTGGCGGCGCAGGAAAACATTGTCATGGCGACGCTGGAACGCGATGCCAGTTACGGTCTGCTCAATCGGCGCAAAGGGCAGAAGATTGCCAGTGAGGCGATCCAGACCCTCAACATCCGCGTGCCTCATGCTCAGGTGCGCGCCGGTGGTCTCTCCGGCGGCAACCAGCAGAAGTTGCTGGTGTCACGCTGGGTGGCGATTGCACCGCGCATCCTGATCCTCGATGAACCCACCCGTGGTGTTGACGTCGGTGCCAAGAGTGAAATTTATCGCATGATGAGCCAACTGGCGCAGCAAGGGGTGGCGATTCTGATGATCTCCAGCGAGCTGCCGGAGGTGGTGGGGATGAGCGACCGGGTTTATGTGATGCGTGCAGGCACTATTGCCGGTGAATTAAGCGGTAGCGAGATCAGCCAGGAAAACATTATGACGCTGGCCACCGGCGCACAGCCGACCCATGCGTGAGGAGACGAGGATGACCAGTGAAACCACCCGTATGAAAAACCCAACGCTGAAACGCGCGCTGATGGCGGATCTGTTGCAGACCGTTGGCATTCTGCCAATTTTGATTCTGATCGTCGCGGTGTTTGGTTTTGTCGCGCCCAATTTTTTTACCGAGGCTAACCTGCTGAACATTACTCGCCAGGCGTCGATCAACATCGTGCTGGCGGCGGGGATGACCTTTGTCATTCTGACCGGCGGCATTGATTTGTCAGTTGGGTCGATGCTCGGCACCACGGCGGTGGTGGCGATGGTGGTGTCGCTCGACCCGGCTTTCGCCAGCCTGACCATTCCGGCGGCACTCGGAGCTGGGCTGATTATGGGACTGTTCAACGGCCTGCTGGTGGCCTGGGCGGGATTGCCGCCGTTTATCGTCACCCTCGGCACCTATACCGCACTACGCGGAGCGGCATACCTGCTGGCCGACGGCACCACGGTGATCAACTCCGACATCAACTTTGAATGGATCGGCAACGGCTATATCGGGCCGATTCCGTGGCTGATTGTGATCGCCTTTGCGGTGATTGCGTTGTGCTGGTTCATTCTGCGACGCACCACACTCGGGGTACATATCTATGCGGTGGGCGGCAACATGCAGGCGGCACATCTGACCGGCATCAAGGTTGGGGCGGTGTTGGTGTTTGTCTACGCGGTGAGCGGCTTGCTGTCCGGTTTGGGCGGCTTGATGAGCGCCTCACGTCTTTACAGCGCCAACGGCAACCTCGGGGTTGGTTATGAGCTGGATGCCATCGCTGCGGTGATCCTCGGTGGTACCAGTTTTGTCGGTGGCATCGGCACCATCACCGGCACGCTGATTGGTGCGCTGATTATCGCCACGCTGAATAACGGCATGACGCTGATGGGGGTGTCGTACTTCTGGCAACTGGTGATTAAAGGCGGGGTGATCATTATTGCCGTGCTGATCGATAAATACCGCACTCGGCATCATGTGGGTTAAGAACAACAAAAACGCGCGATAAATCGCGCCGCTACGTGATTGTGCACGCTTTTGTAGCGGCGCGATTTATCGCGCAACGCCATATCAACATAAAAAAAGCAGGAGAACATCGACTATGCGTTTTAATCCGATCCTTACCGGACTGCTGGCGGCCACGCTTCTCAGTGCGCCGCTGGTGCAGGCCAAAGAGTTAAAAGCCATTGGTGTGACTGTCGGCGATCTCGCCAACCCGTTCTTCGTGCAGATCACCAAAGGGGCTGCCCTGGAAGCGCGCAAGCTGGCGGGTGACGATGTGAAGGTGACGCTGGTCTCCAGCGGTTACGATCTCGGCCAACAGGTGGCGCAGATTGATAACTTTATCGCCGCCAAGGTGGACATGATCATCCTCAACGCTGCCGACTCCAAAGGTATTGCCCCCGCGGTTAAACGCGCGCGCGATGCCGGTATCGTGGTGGTGGCGGTGGACGTGGCCGCCGAAGGGGCCGACGCCACTATCACCTCCGATAACACCCAGGCTGGGGCGATGGCCTGTAAATACATCTCCGACCGCCTGAAAAACAAAGGCAATGTGGTCATCATCAATGGACCTCCGGTTTCCGCCGTGCAGAACCGTGTCGAAGGTTGCGAGACGGAGTTCAAAACCCATCCTGATATCAAGATTCTGTCATCGAACCAAAACGCCAAAGGCAGCCGTGAAGGCGGACTGGAAGTGATGACCGGCCTCCTGTCGGCGAATCCGAAAATCGATGCGGTATTCGCCATTAACGATCCTACTGCCATCGGTGCAGATTTAGCCGCCAAGCAGGCGCAGCGCAGCGAATTCTTTATTGTCGGCGTCGATGGCAGCCCGGACGGTGAAGAGGCGCTGAAACGTAAAGGTTCGCTATTTGTCGCCACCCCGGCGCAGGATCCGCAGGTGATGGCGGCGAAAGCGGTGGAGATCGGTTATGACATCCTGCAAGGCAAAGCCGCGCCGGATAAACCGGTGCTGATCCCGGTGACGATGATCGATCGTAACAACGTTGGCAGCTACAAAGGCTGGACGGTGAAATAACCGACCCGGGCGGCGTGCCTTTGGCCGCCCCAACTTTCCACTGACCGGAGACGCAGTGATGCAACGTTCGGAAGTGAATGCCATTCTACAACTCACCCGCGAATTCTTTATGCGCCAGGATGTTCACCTGCCCAACTGGGCCGACTACGGCCTCAGCCAGTGGCGTGCGCTGGATAAGTCTGCTGCCGATGAACTGCTGGCCCTGCATTTGGGCTGGGATGTCACCAGCTTTGGTGCCGAGGATTTCTTCCAGACCGGGTTAACCCTGTTCACCTTGCGCAACGGTTCACGCGGCGGCAAGCCGTGGAACAAACCCTATGCGGAAAAAATCATGCATGTGCGCGAAGGGCAGGTGACGCCGATGCATTATCACCCACAAAAGATGGAAGACATTATTAATCGGGGCGGTGGCAATCTGATTGTCACGCTGCACAACCGTGAGGGCCAGCAGTTGGCTAACACACCGGTTAACGTCACCCTTGATGGCATCCACCAGACCCACGCCGCTGGTTCGCAACTGCGCCTGTCGCCGGGCGAAAGTGTCACCCTGGTGCCGGGTATCTGGCACAGCTTCTGGGGTGAAGAGGGCTACGGCGATGTGCTGGTGGGGGAAGTTTCCATGCCGAACGACGACGAGCACGACAACGTCTTTCTCACCCCGCTGGCGCGCTTCAACCCGATAGATGAGGATGAGGATCCGCGCTGGTTGCTGTGCAACGAATATCCCCGCTGGCTGGCCTGAAGGAGCATCTTATGGCACTGATTTCACTGGCGCAGGGTCTGGCCCATGCGCAACAAAATGGTTATGCCCTGGGCGCGTTTAACGTGCTCGATACCCACTTTCTGCGCGCACTGTTTCACGCCGCAGAGCAGCAGCGTTCACCATTTATTATCAACATCGCCGAGGTGCATTTTAAATATGTCAGCCTCGATCATCTGATCGCCGCCATTCGTACCGAAGCTGCGCTGCACGATATCCCGGTGGTGCTGAACCTCGATCACGGCCTGCATTTCGAGGCGGTGATGCAGGCCATACGCCTTGGCTTTACCTCGGTGATGTTTGATGGCTCTACCCTCAGTTATGACGAGAACGTACGTCAGACCCAGGAGGTGGTGAAAATCTGCCATGCGCTCGGCGTATCGGTGGAAGCGGAACTGGGGGCGGTGGGCGGCGATGAAGGTGGTGCGCTGTTCGGTGAAGCCGACAGCGACAAGTTCACCGATCCGCAGCTGGCGGCCGAGTTTGTGCGCAGCACCGGCATTGATTGTCTGGCCGTGGCGATCGGTAACGCACACGGTAAGTACAAAGGTGAGCCGAAACTCGATTTCGACCGACTGGCGGCGATCCGCGATGCTGCGCAGGTGCCGCTGGTACTGCATGGCGGCTCCGGTATCAGCGACGCTGA
Organism: Pantoea sp. X-Soil-TKNS-1211; assembly: GCF_059730495.1. Classification (NCBI taxonomy): domain Bacteria; kingdom Pseudomonadati; phylum Pseudomonadota; class Gammaproteobacteria; order Enterobacterales; family Erwiniaceae; genus Pantoea; species Pantoea sp. X-Soil-TKNS-1211. Next base: position 2,725,234 of record NZ_AP035953.1, on the reverse strand, counting down.
TTTCCGCCATGCCATCAGCCTCGGTATCCACAAGATCAACTTCTATACCGGCATGTCACAGGCGGCACTCGGAGCCATCGAGAGTCAGATTGCCCAGCGTGAGGCGCGTTATGACGCCTTTGCTGAACTATTGATGGCAGTGGAGCGTGATATCAGCAACGTGGTGGCGCAGCAGATGCGGGTATTTGGCAGCGCCGGGAGGGCCTGAGATGGCGGAACGCAGCGGCATCTTAGCGGCCGGTAGTATGCTGGTGGATCATGTGCAGCGCATCAGCCACTGGCCGGAGCAAGGTTGGCTGGCGGAGATCCACCACAGCGAAAAATGCAGCGGCGGGGCGGCGCTTAACGTGTTGTTCACCCTGGCAAGGATGCAAATCGACCTGCCGTTGGCTGGGGTGGGGATGATCGGCGAAGACAGTGACGGTGACTATATTGTGCAGTTGCTGGATCAATATCAGGTTGACCGTCACTTTGTGCAGCGTACCCGTAGCGTGAACACCGCCATGACTCAGGTGATGACCACGCCTGATGGTCAGCGCACCTTCTTTCATGCGCGCGGGGCCAATGCGCAGCTCGATCTGCCGCATTTTGCCGCCATCAATACCACCCATCGTATCTTCCATCTCGGTTATTTGTTGCTGTTGGATTGCCTCGATTTGCCGGATGAGCGCTGGGGGACGCGCGGCGCTCATCTGCTGGCACAGATGCAGCAGCGTGGCTATCTCACTTCGCTGGATCTGGTGTCGCGCGCCGGGGAGTATCAGGCGCTGGTGGCACCGGCATTACGTTGGCTCGACTATCTGGTGATTAACGAGCTGGAGGCGCAAGCACTGACCGGCGTCAGCCTGCGTACCGCAACAGGCATCGCACCGCCAGACGCCTTTGCCGCGGCGGCAACCTGGCTGGCGCAGCAAGGCGTGCGGCAGCGGGTGGTGATCCATGCGCCGGAAGGGGCGTGGGGCCAGGAAGTCAACGGTAAGGGGCGCTGGCAACCCGCATGGCAGCTGACGCCCGACGAAATTGTCGGCAGCGTCGGGGCCGGGGATGCCTTCTGTGCTGGCGTGTTGTACGCCAGTCATCAGGGCTGGTCAATGACCGAGACCCTGAAGCTGGCGCATACCTGTGCCTGTTTTAATCTGCACGCTGCCAATGCGCTGGACGGCACTCGCCCATTGACCGAGATGCAGCGCTGGATGGATCAGGCAATTTGTGTGGCATGCACGGCAGAGGCCGGACGCATCACATCCGCAGAGAAAACATAACCCAAACCACGGATGGTGCGGATCAGGCTCGGCTGATGCGGGTTCATCTCAATTTTACGCCTTAACCGCATGATCAACACATCAATGGTACGGTCGAACACATCCAGGGTTTCGCTGTGGGTCAGCTCCAGCAACTGGTCACGCGTCAGCACTTTGCGTGCGTGGCACACCAACGCGCGCAGCAATGCATATTCTCCCTGGGTTAACATCACCGTCTCACGCTGGGGATTAAACAACTGGCAACGGGTTTCATCCAACCGCCAGCCGTTAAACTGCCAGCCCTCATCCTGGATGCTGGTGGGGGGCACCAGGCGACCACAACGGCGTAATGCCGCACGCGCTCGGGCGACCACCACACGAGGATTAAACGGCTTGGCGATATAATCGTCGGCCCCCATCTCCAGCCCGACCACCATATCCGCTTCCGATCCCATGCCAGTCAGCATGATCACCAGCAGTTCAGGCCGTTGGCGTTGCATTTGCTGTAGTACCAGCAAGCCATTGGTATCCGGCAGCATCATATCCAGCATCACCAGCGAGATTTCCGGGTGTTTATCCAGCAACATCAGCGCATCTTTTCCCTGATGGCAGCTGAATACGGTAAAAACATGTTCACTCAATACATCATGCAGCAGTTCACATACGGCACGATCGTCATCCACGACCAGAATTGCGGGCTTCATTACGGGCCTCTTTTGTTATGGAAGGGTTAACGAGAGTGTATACCGACCACTTTTGCCTGCTGATTCAGGCAACAGAAACGTGAGCCGCATCGCCTGACAGAGTTTGAAAGCGTGCGTTACCGCAATCTTTTTTCGCGGCGCGATTGACGTGTGGGAAAACGATTGCGCGGACATGGTGCAATGCACCATAATCGCGCCTCGTTCTGGTTCAGAATTGTCTTAATCTAAGATACAGTCGTGAAGGTAAACGATTGCGTCCTGTTATGGCATAGCAATTGCTATGAGGACAGGGGGAAAGGAGTTTATTAACAAGGCGTATTGATGGCCGAGCATGCAGCCGTCTGCCTTTTCCCGCAACAATAACGCGCATGCACACCCCATTGGCAAGAGAACGCACGTCAGTGACGCCTCCCCATCACGAGAGATGATGATGTTAGAAAAACTATTCAAGCTAAAAGCGCACAACACAACGGTCCGCACCGAAGTTATCGCGGGCATAACCACCTTCCTGGCCATGGCCTATATCCTGTTTGTTAACCCGAGCATTCTGGGTGCGACCGGTATGGATAAAGGCGCGGTTTTCGTCGCGACCTGTCTGGCGGCGGCGATCGGCTGCGTGCTGATGGGGCTGATTGCTAACTACCCGATTGCACTGGCACCGGGTATGGGCCTCAACGCCTTCTTTACTTACACCGTCGTACTGCACATGGGCTACACCTGGCAAATCGCGCTGGGTGCGGTATTCCTGTCAGCCTGTATCTTCTTTGCGCTGTCGGTGTTCAAAATCCGTGAATGGATTATCGCCAGTATTCCGCTGCCGTTGCGCGCCGGGATTGCTGCCGGTATCGGCCTGTTCCTGGCGCTGATTGCGCTGGAAGGCGCGGGTATCGTGGTGGATAACCCGGCGACCCTGGTGGGCCTGGGCGATCTGACCAAACCGGGTCCGCTGCTGGCGTTGCTGGGTTTTGTCATCATCGTGGTGCTGGAAGCGCGTCGCGTGACCGGTGCGGTGCTGATCGGCATCCTGATCGTCACCTTCCTGTCGATGGGCATTGGCCTGACACCGTTTGGCGGCGTGTTCTCTGCACCGCCGTCCATCGCGCCGACCTTCATGCAACTGGATATCGCCGGTGCCTTTAACGTGGGCCTGGTCAGTGTGATCTTTGCGTTCCTGTTTGTTGATGTGTTCGACAACACCGGTACGCTGCTGGGTGTGACCAAGCGTGCCGGTCTGGCGGATGAGCAGGGCAACGTGCCGAAAATGGGCCGTGCGCTGATCGCTGACAGTGCGGCTGCGCTGTTTGGTTCGCTGCTGGGTACTTCAACCACCACCAGTTACGTCGAATCGGCAGCGGGCGTCAGTGCTGGTGGCCGTACCGGTCTGACCGCGATTGTGGTAGCCATCCTGTTCGTGCTGAGCCTGTTCTTCTCGCCGCTGGCGGGTAGTGTGCCGGTATTCGCCACTGCACCTGCGCTGCTGTTCGTGGCTGTGTTGATGGCTTCAGGGCTGGCGGAGATTGACTGGAAAGACATCACCACCGCTGCACCGGTGACGGTCACTGCGCTGACCATGCCGCTGACTTACTCGATTGCTAACGGTATCGCGTTTGGCTTTATTACCTGGACGGTGGTGAAGCTGCTGAGCGGCCGTACCAAAGAGGTGAATGCGGCGCTGATTATTATGTCGATCCTGTTTGTGATTAAGTTGGGTTGGTTGAGCGCCTGATTTTTTTCGCCGTGTGGCAGGTTTCGTTCGCCATAGGCTGATGTAGTTTCAGCTCGCTCGTGCGGCGACCGAGCAGAGGGCGCCTGGCCGCGCCCTCTGCACTCCCCGGCCTTGCGCCAGCCGCTTTTTTTTGCGCGATAAATCGCGCCGCTACAACTCAACGCCGCCTTTCGCCGCATCCATGCGGCTCATCCTGACAGCATTCATTCGCTCAGCGAGTCCGGATGGCGCCCCACCCACCGCTGCACGCCTTTTACTTATCTGTTTTTTTCTTTTCGCTTTTATTTTTTGTTTTTTCTGCGGTCTTGCAGGCGGTGGGTGGGCGGCATCCACAGCGCCGAGCGCAGAGGGAAGGCCAGGTCGAGCCGCATGGATGCGGCGAGAGAGCGGAATGAGCCATGGATGGCGAATCCGCGCGTGCCGTGCGGCCTGAGTGATAAGCGAGGGCACAGCGCTATGCGCTGCGCGAGGACGCCACAGGGCGCGGATTGCAAAGGTCCGCGCCTTCGGACCTTTGCCCGTCCGCCTGCACGTTGCAGCTGAAACTCCATCATGTCTGGCGGGCGGAACCTTCTCGGTGTCAGCCCGCACCAGCGTAATTACCTGAACGGCGGTTCATTAAACGTCCGCAATTTACGCGAATGCAACTTATCCCCTTCAGCCCGCAACAACTCCACCGCACAAATCCCAATCTGCAAATGCTCCGAAATCGCCCCTTCATAAAAACGATTCGCCTGGCCTGGCAGTTTGATTTCGCCATGCAGCGGCTTATCCGACACGCACAACAAGGTGCCATACGGCACACGGAAGCGATATCCCTGCGCCGCAATGGTCGCGCTCTCCATATCCACCGCCACGGCGCGGCTCAGGTTGAAGCGCAGCGCCGAAGCGGAGTAACGCAGCTCCCAGTTACGGTCATCAGTGGTCACCACGGTGCCGGTGCGCAGACGTTGTTTAACTTCTTCTCCCGGCATACCGCTTACCGCTTTGGTGGCGTCGTACAGCGCGCGCTGCACTTCGGCAATGCTGGGGATCGGGATATCCGGCGGCAGTACGCTGTCCAGCACATGGTCGTCACGCAGGTAAGCATGCGCCAGTACATAGTCACCAATGGTCTGGCTTTCGCGCAGGCCGCCGCAGTGACCAATCATCAGCCACGCATGCGGACGCACCACCGCCAGATGATCACAGATGGTTTTGGCGTTGGATGGTCCGACGCCAATATTCACCAGCGTGATGCCGCGACGATTGGGTGAAGTCAGGTGCCAGGCGGGCATCTGGTGTTTCTTCCACGCCAGATCCGACATCATCGCTTCCGGATCCTGGGTGTCTTTGGTGATTACCACATCGCCAGCACAGGCGAGGCTGTCGTAAGGCGTGTTGGGATCCTGCACCTGCTCAATCGCCCAGCGCACAAACTCATCAACATAACGCGTGTAGTTGGTGAACAGCACAAACGGCTGGAAGTGTTCAACAGCGGTGCCGGTGTAGTGGCGCAGGCGCGCCAGCGAGAAGTCAGTACGCAGCGCATCGAAGTGCGACAGCGGGAACTGCGCGTCGGCGTTGAACAGGCCATCAGCGGTTTCATCACCGATCTGCGATAGCTCGGTAGTGGGAAAATGACGTGCGATGCTGGCGCTCATCGAACGATCCAGCGACAGGTCGGAGCCATCGATCACGTAAGGGAAAGGGATCTCCTGCTGAGATGGACCCACCTCAATCACCACCTCGTACTCTCTTTCAATCATCGAAAGTTGCTCGCTCAGGTAGTGACGCAGCAATGCCGGGCGGGTGATGGTGGTGCTGTAGCTACCGGTATGGGTGAAACGGCCCCAGGCACGGGTACGGTTTTGCTGTGGGCCATCGCCCGCCCAGGTAATCCGCAGTTCCGGGTAGACAAACAATCCCTGCTGACGTGCTGCTTCATCCGGCAGACGTCCCTGTTCGGTAAAGTCACGAATCGCGCTACGTAACGCCGCAACCGCGTTGTCGTACAGGCGTTCCAGTTCATCCAGCGCCTGCTGGCTGCTGATGCCGTTCCGTTGTGTATTCATAGGTTCTCCCTCCGAAATTTGGACCGATTTGGCTATAGCATAGCGGGTAAACCCCTCAGCACCATGAAGAATCTGTGATCGACCGCATTCTGCACCATCAGAGTGCTGGTGCGTCTTCAAACGCTGACTATGGTTAAGATCAGCAGAGGCGTTCCCGCCGCTTTAACGCGCTGCCAGTGCAAAAACTTGTCACCAATGCTTACCTTTGGCGAGGTTTTTGCTTAATCGTTAACCGTGGCCGCGCTGGCCATGCATCGCAATTGGTTAAGTTTCAGAAATTGATTTCTCCCAGGCCGTGGTATGGCTCCGTTCCTGACCCGTTGAGGATTGAAAGCATGTCTTTGAAATTCATAAAACTACCATTGAAGGTCGTGATTGCAGGTTGCCTGAGTGCGGCGTTTTATGCCCAGGCAGACATTAAGATTGGTGTAGCTGGACCCTTTTCCGGCCCTAATGCCACTTACGGCGCACAGTATTGGAAAGGTGCTACTCAGGCGGCGGATGATATCAACGCTGCCGGGGGCATTAACGGTGAGAAAATTGTGCTGGTACAGGGCGATGACGCCTGCGAACCGAAACAGGCGGTGGCGGTAGCCAACCGTCTGGTGGACCAGGACAAGGTGCTGGCGGTGGTCGGCCACTTCTGCTCCTCCTCCACCATGCCCGCCTCAGAAGTGTATGACGACGCCGGTGTGTTGGCGATCACCCCGGGTTCCACCAACCCACAGATCACCGAACGCGGCATGAAAACCATGTTCCGTATGTGTGGTCGTGACGACCAACAAGGGGCGATTGCGGCTAACTACATCATCGATAAGCTGAAAGCTAAGCGCGTGGCGGTGATCCACGACAAGGACACCTACGGTCAGGGGCTGGCCGATGCCACCAAAGCGGCGCTGGAAAAACGTGGCGTCAACGAGGTGTTGTATGAAGGTTTGTCGCGTGGTGAGAAAGACTTTAACGCGCTGGTGACCAAAATCGCTTCGGTGAAACCGGATGTGGTCTACTTTGGTGGTTGCCACCCGGAAGCCGGTCCACTGGTGCGGCAGATGCGTGAGCAGGGCGTGACGGCTGCCTTCTTCTCCGGTGACTGTATCGTAACGGAAGATATGGTGACGGCTGCCGGTGGCCCGCAATATACCAAAGGCGTCTATATGACCTTTGGTCAGGACCCGCGTCAGATCCCGGATGGCAAAGCGGTGATTGCTAAGTTCCGTGCCGGTGGTTTCGAGCCGGAAGGCTACACCCTGTATGCCTATGCCTCCGTTCAGGCACTGGCTGCCGCCTATAAAGCGGCGGGTAAAGATAACGCCAAAGCCAGCGACTGGCTGAAAGCGAATAGCGTCGATACCGTGATGGGTAAAAAAGCCTGGGATGGCAAAGGCGACCTGAAAGTCTCGGATTACGTGGTTTACCAGTGGGACGATAAAGGCAAATATCACCAGCTGTAAGCTGACACGCGGCCCCGCGTGCAGCGGGGCCATTTGCGATTGGGCGCGAGGTTTGCGCTCCCCTTAAGCACGGGACTTGCATATGGACGCCTTCTTTCTGCAGCAACTGGTGAACGGCCTGACGCTGGGTGCGGTTTACGGGCTGATTGCTATCGGCTACACCATGGTGTACGGCATTATCGGCATGATCAACTTCGCTCACGGCGAGGTGTATATGGTCTCTGCCTACCTTTGTGCCATCGGGCTGGGACTGCTTAGCTTCTTCGGTATCCACTCCTTTCCACTGCTGATTTTCGGCACCCTGATCTTCACCATCGTGGTCACGGCGGTATATGGCTGGACCATTGAGCGTATTGCCTATCGTCCGTTACGTAACTCCACGCGTCTCGCCCCGCTGATTTCGGCTATTGGTATGTCGCTGATTTTGCAGAACTACGTGCAACTCAGTCAGGGGCCGAACCAGCAGGGTATCCCAACGCTGATGAGCGGCGTGCTGCGCATGGAGATTGATGGCGGTGTGGTGCAAATCACCTGGACCAAAGTGTTTATCCTGATTGCTGCGCTGGGTGGCATGGCGCTGCTGACCTGGATTATTCAGTACACGCGGCTGGGACGTATTTGTCGTGCAGTGCAGCAGGATCGCCGCATGGCCGCCATTCTTGGCATCAACACCGATCGGGTGATTTCGCTGGTGTTTATGATCGGGGCAGCCATGGCCGGACTGGCCGGGGTGTTGGTCACTATGAACTACGGCACCTTCGATTTCTATATTGGCTTCGTCATCGGCATCAAGGCGTTCACCGCGGCGGTATTGGGTGGCATCGGTTCGCTGCCTGGCGCGATGCTTGGCGGCCTGCTGCTGGGGGTAGCGGAAGCGCAGTTCGCCGGGTTGGTGAACTCCGATTACAAAGATGTTTTCTCTTTTGCCTTGCTGGTGGTGATTTTGATCTTCCGGCCACAGGGGCTGTTGGGACGACCGCTGGTTGCCAAAGTGTGAGGACGCCAAAATGAGTGCAATGACGCAAGCTGTTAATGTGCGGCAGTCGCTGCTGGATTGCCTGATGGCCGGGCTGGTGGCGCTGGTGGTGTTTGGTCCGATAGTTGGTGTGGTGCTGGATGGCTACAGTTTTCACCTGTCGCCGCTGCGGGTGGCGCTGTTGGTGGGTGTGGTGATGGTGGGGCGTCTGCTGCTGAGCCTGGTGCTGCAAACGCACGCCGGGCAGCGTTTCGCGCGTAAGTTCGAAGGCAGCGATGACGGGGTGTATGTGCGCGAACCGGGCCATCGCTCAGCGCTGCGCTGGATCCTGCCGCTGGTATTGGTGCTGGCACTGGCCTTTCCGTTTCTCTCCAGTAAATACCTGCTCACGGTGGCGATCCTCGGGTTAATTTATGTCTTGCTCGGCCTCGGGTTGAACATCGTGGTCGGTCTCGCCGGATTGCTGGACCTCGGTTATGTCGCGTTTTATGCCATTGGTGCCTATGGCCTGGCGTTGGGTTATGAATATCTCGGCCTCGGTTTCTGGAGCATGCTGCCGCTGGCGGCGTTGATGGCGGCCTTCGCCGGAGCGCTACTTGGCTTTCCTGTGCTGCGTATGCACGGTGATTATCTGGCGATTGTCACCCTCGGGTTTGGGGAAATCATCCGTCTGATCCTCAACAACTGGCTGACCTTCACCGGTGGCCCCAATGGCGTGTCGGTGCCGTCACCGACCTTTTTTGGCCTGGAGTTTGGTCGTCGTGCCCGCGAAGGTGGCGTCCCCTACAACGAGTTTTTCCATCTCGACTACAACCCGAATATGAAGTTTATCTTTATCTACGTGGTGCTGGTTCTGGTGGTGGTGCTGGTGTTGTGGATCAAACATCGCTTGACGCGCATGCCGATTGGTCGTGCGTGGGAAGCGCTGCGCGAGGATGAGATCGCCTGCCGCGCGATGGGACTGAATCATGTGCTGGTCAAGCTGTCGGCGTTTATGCTCGGCGCATCCACTGCGGGTATTGCCGGGGTGTTTTTTGCTACCTATCAGGGATTCGTCAATCCTACCTCATTCACCTTCTTTGAATCGGCACTGATCCTTGCCATTGTGGTGCTGGGCGGTATGGGTTCCACCCTTGGTGTGGTGCTGGCGGCCTTTGTCCTCACGGTGGCCCCGGAGCTGTTACGCAGCTTTGCCGAATATCGTGTGTTGTTGTTTGGCATGTTGATGGTGCTGATGATGATCTGGCGGCCGCGCGGTTTGGTGCGCACCGCACGCGTGGGTGTGCCGTTGCGTAAAGGAGTGCGCCATGAGTGATGCGATTTTGCAGGTGGATAACCTCATGATGCGCTTCGGCGGTATCAAGGCGCTGAATGATGTCAGCCTGGCGGTGGAGCGCGGATCGGTGACCTCGCTGATCGGCCCGAACGGCGCGGGTAAAACCACGGTGTTTAACTGCTTAACCGGCTTCTATCGCGCCACCGGTGGGCGTATTACCCTCAACGCCAATCAGCGATCGACCGATGTGATCCAGGTGCTGGGGCAGAAAATCCATCCAGGCGACTGGTTGCATCCGACGCGGCTGGGTTCACGTGTCTGGTACAAAATGTTCGGTGGCGCACATCTGGTGAACCGCGCCGGGCTGGCGCGGACCTTCCAGAATATCCGCCTGTTCCGCGAGATGTCGGTGGTGGAGAACCTGCTGGTGGCGCAGCATATGCAGGTTAACCGTCAGCTGATTGCTGGCATCCTGAATACCCGTGGTTATCGCGAAGCCGAGAGCCGCGCGCTGGATCGGGCGTTTTACTGGCTGGAGAATGTTGAACTGGTTGGTAGCGCTAACCGACTGGCGGGCACGTTATCTTACGGGCAGCAGCGACGGCTGGAGATTGCCCGCGCCATGTGTACCCGCCCGGAACTGATCTGCCTTGATGAACCGGCAGCCGGACTAAATCCGGTGGAGACCGAGGCGTTAAGCCAGATTTTGCACCGGCTGCGTGCCGATCACCGCATCAGCGTGTTGTTGATTGAACACGATATGCCGATGGTGATGCGCATCTCCGATCATATCGTAGTGCTGGATCACGGTGACGTGATTGCCCAGGGCACGCCGCAGCAAATCCGTCATGACCCACGGGTGATTGCCGCCTATCTTGGCGCGGAAGAGGAGGATGACCATGTCTGAACCGATGCTGAGCTTTGAACAGGTGGATGTGTTTTATGGCCCGGTGCAGGCACTGAAGCAGGTGTCGCTGACGGTCAACGAGGGGGAAACCGTGGCGTTGATTGGCGCCAATGGGGCGGGAAAATCGACGTTGCTGATGTCGATTTTCAGTCAGCCGCGCATCGCTGCCGGAGAGATTCGTTTTCGCGGTGAAGCCATCAGCCACCGTTCCACCCATTTTATCGCCGCCAGTGGTATCGCGCAGGCGCCTGAAGGGCGACGTATCTTTCCCGATATGACGGTGGAGGAAAATCTGCTGATGGGCACCATCGCGATCGGCGAACGCTTCGCGCGTGAGGATAAGGATCGGATGTATCAGCTGTTTCCCCGCCTGTTGGAAAGGCGCAAACAGCGCGCGATGACGTTATCGGGTGGTGAGCAGCAGATGCTGGCGATTGCCCGCGCGTTGATGAGCCGACCCAAGTTGTTGCTGCTGGATGAACCCAGCCTCGGGCTGGCACCGTTGGTGGTGAAGCAAATCTTCGCCATCCTGCGTGAGCTGACGCAGCAGGGCATGACGCTGTTCCTGGTGGAACAGAACGCGCGCCATGCCCTGCAACTGGCGGACCGGGGTTATGTGATGGTTAACGGTGAGATAAAACTCAGCGGCAGCGGCGACGACCTGCTGCATAACGAGGAGGTGCGCAGCGCCTATCTGGGGGGCGCAGTCGAACATCCTGCCGCCTCGGGGACAAAAAGTTTGTAATAATGATTAAATGTTGACGGGAAACATTTTGCATAATTGTTAGCGTCCTATCATTATTATTCTTCTTGTCCAAAGTGATTTGGTATTCCCTTGCAAAATCCTGGCGTAGCAGTGATGCGGGCGATCAGAAATACGGCGTGGTATCCGAAACGCCGTTCTTATCGCACGCTGTTATGGCGTGAGATCACGCCGCTGGCCGTGCCCATCTTTATCGAAAACTTATGTGTGATGCTGATGGGCGTCCTGAGTACCTTCCTGGTCAGTTGGCTGGGTAAAGAAGCGATGGCGGGCGTAGGTCTGGCCGACAGCTTCAATATGGTGATCATCTCATTCTTTGCCGCTATCGATCTCGGCACCACGGTGGTGGTGGCGTTCAGCCTTGCCAAACGCAATGGCAAACGAGCGCGTGCGGCAACGCGCCAGTCGCTGGGATTGATGACGGTGCTGGCGTTTGTGCTGGTGATCGTCATTGAGATTTGGGGCCACCTGATCATTGATGTGATTGCCGGCAGCGCCGAACCCAAGGTTAAGGAGCTGGCGCTCAGTTACTTGCAAACCTCAGCCTGGAGCTATCCGGCGGCGGCGATTGCGCTGATTGGTAGCGGGGCGTTGCGTGGGGCGGGGAATACCAAGATCCCGATGCTGATTAACGGTGGGATGAACATCCTCAATATCATTATCAGCACCGTGTTGATTTATGGCTGTCTCGGCTGGGAAGGGTTGGGCTTTATTGGTGCCGGACTGGGGCTGACCATCTCACGTTATATCGGGGCGATTGCGGCAATTTATGTGTTGTATCTCGGCATCAATCCCGCACTGAAGATCTCCATCCAAAGCTACTTTCGCCGCTGGAATTACGGCATTTTGATGGAAGTGCTAAGCATCGGCGTACCGGCCAGTATCGAGTCGGTGCTGTTCAATGGCGGTAAGCTGTTGACGCAGATTTTTGTCGCCGGGATGGGCACCAACGAAATCGCCGGTAACTTTATCGCCTTCTCGATTGCGACGCTGATTAACCTGCCGGGCAACGCTTTAGGCTCTGCATCGACCATTATCACAGGTAAACGCCTCGGACGTAATCAGGTGATGCAGGCGGAACGGCAAATCAAGCATGTTTTCTGGCTGGCGATGATTGGCTTATGTAGCCTGGCGGCGATCACCGTGCCAATCGCCGGGTTGTTGGCGAAATTCTATACCCGCGACCCGGAGGTGATTACGGTGACCAAACACCTGATCTGGCTGAATGCCGCGTTTATGCCCATCTGGACCGCCTCCTGGGTGTTACCTGCCGGGCTGAAAGGGGCGCGTGATGCGCGTTACACCATGTATGTCTCGATGTTCAGCATGTGGGGCGCGCGCGTAGTGGCCGGTTATCTGCTCGGTATCGTGCTGGGCATGGGGGTGATTGGCGTGTGGCTCGGTATGTTCCTCGACTGGACGGTGCGCGGTATCTGCTTCTGGTGGCGTTTGACCAGTGGCAAATGGCTGAATAATTACCGCCGGATGATCGCCAAAAGCGGGGGGTAATTTTTGTTAACGACGCGCGATAAATCGCGCCGCTACAGTATGTGCTATCTTTTGTAGCGGCGCGATTTATCGCGCAGATTAGATGGATGCGAAATAAGTAAAACCTATTATTTATTCTCAACCTTTCTGTGTCATTTTCCCTTCTTAATTTAAAAAATCACATTCACCCTGCTGGTCAATTCCGTTATTTAACCGCTGGCTTCGATACTGAAAAAGTTATTTTTCTGTGCAACCAGGAGCGTCAATATGGAAAACCCTGACAACATCGCCCCATTATTTTCCGTGCGCCAACTTTCGGTGGCGCTGCCCGCCGGAATGGACCGTCGCTATGCGGTAGAAAATCTCAGCTTCGATCTGTGGCCGGGAGAAATCCTTTGTATTATTGGTGAGTCCGGTTCAGGCAAATCCGTCACGGCCCATGCCGCCATGGGCCTGTTACCCAAAGCCCTGCGCGTGCAGGGCGGCGAGATCCTGCTGCGAGGCACCAATCTACTGCAACAAACGCCGGAACAGCTGCGCCAACTGCAAGGGAAAACCCTCGCCATTATTTTTCAGGATCCTCTGTCGGCCCTCAATCCGTTGATGACCATCGGCGAGCAAATCGCCGAGGTGATGCTGGCGCATAACGTCGGCACTGCCGCCTCCCGCCAGCAAAAAGTGCTGGCGCTGCTGGAAGAGGTGGGACTGCCGGAACCCGCTAAAATTCAGCATCAACACCCATTTCGCCTCTCCGGTGGTCAGCGTCAGCGGGTGATGATCGCTATGGCGCTGGCGCTCGATCCCGATGTGTTGATTGCCGATGAACCCACCACCGCGCTCGATGTCACCACCCAGGCACAAATCCTGCGGCTGATTCGTGGTCTGCAACAGCGCAAGGCGATGAGCGTGATGTTTATTACCCACGATTTTGGCGTGGTGGAGGAGATTGCCGATCGGGTGATTGTGATGGAGAAGGGCCACATGGTGGAGTCCGGCCTGGCGCAGCAGGTGCTCAACGCACCGCAGCACCCCTATTCGCAGAAGCTGATTGCCGCCGTGCCTCGTATGCATGCGGGGGAAAAGGATGTGCGTAACACGCCGACCGTGTTGCAGGTGAAAAACCTGGTGAAAACCTACCGCAGCGAGGGGGGCTGGCTGAGTCGCAGCCGTGAAGTGAAGGCGCTTAACAACGTCAGCTTCAGCCTCAACAAGGGTGAAACCCTCGGGATTGTCGGTGAGTCCGGCTCGGGCAAATCGTCGCTCGGTCGGGTGCTGCTGAAACTGCTGGCGGCGGATAGCGGCGAAATCCTGTTTGACGGCCGTGATATCCAGCCGATGAAAGAGAACGAATTCCGCCCGCTGCGGCGCTATATCCAGATGATTTTTCAGGACCCGTTTGCCTCGCTCAATCCACGTCATACCATCGGCACTATCCTGTCTGCCGGGCCGCTGGCGTTGGGCGGCATGACGCCACTGGAGGTTGAACGCAAGGCAAAACAGCTGCTGCAACGAGTCGGACTGGATGCCAGTGCCTGGAACCGTTTTCCGCATGAATTTTCCGGTGGTCAGCGCCAGCGTATCGGTATTGCCCGCGCGCTGATGTTCGATCCGGTGTTGCTGGTGGCCGATGAGTCGGTGTCGGCGCTGGATGTGTCAATTCAGGCGCAGGTACTGGAATTGCTGCGCAGTATTCAGCAGCAAACTCAGGTGGCGATGATTTTTATCACCCACGATCTGCGTGTTGCCAGCCAGATTTGTGACCGCATCGCGGTGCTGTTTAAGGGCGAAATTGTGGAGCAGGGTACGCCACAGGCGGTGTTCCGTGAGCCGCAGCATCGCTATACCCAACAGTTGGTTAGCGCCATTCCCGGTCACGCTGAGGAACGGGTGATGTCTTAAGTGAAATTGGAAAAAGCTATGACAAAAGTCGTTGTCATTGTCCACTATTTTACCAATACTGGATGAAAGTTAGCACTGCCCTAATCCCTTCTTCTGAGACGTTTTTTTTCAGTTATGTGGAGCGCAGAATGACAAAACCAGCCGCACCTGCCGTTCCGCAACAGGCCACCGACGTGGATTTGGGACCGTTGGGTAATATGCTGAGTTTTTACATTCGCAGCATCAATATCGCCGTGTCGCGCGACCTCGACCAGCAACTCGCCGGACTTGAAGTGGCGCGCGGCACCGGCAAAATCAGCACCCTGCTGGTGGTGGACCGCCACCCCGGTATTCGGCCCTCGGTGATTGCCGATGTAATCCAGCGCGACCGTTCTGCCATGGCGCGCCTGATCGACCAGATGGAACAACAACAGTTACTGATGCGTGAAGCTGACCACAGCGATAACCGCTCCCAGGCGTTGTTTCTTACCGAACATGGCCAGGCACTGGCACAACGCGTGCGCGAATTGGCACAGCAACAGGAAGATCGTTTTTTTCAACGGTTGACGGCGAGAGAAAAACAGACCGTCATTCGGTTATTAAAAAAAGTCTTACAGCCGTAACGCAGTAATAAAATCGGATGGTAACGGTGGGTGATAAATTAATTTCGCCCGCGCGGTGAGCTGTTGCCGAAATATTACTGCTTGCGGCTGATGTCGGAAATAAATAACTGCCAATAACCCGTGGGAATAATTATGCCAGGTCCGTTTGTAGTACCCGTGCACGGCGATGTGACATTACCGGAAAAAGTCGATGTAGTGGTGATTGGCGGCGGCATTATTGGTTGCGCCACCGCGCTGGAGATTGCTGAACAAGGCGTCAGTGTCGCGCTGTGCGAAAAGGGCGGCATTGGTCATGAGCAGTCGAGCCGTAACTGGGGTTGGGTACGGCTGGCTCGCCGCGATCCGCGTGAAGTGCCGTTGATGGCGGAATCGCTGCGACTCTGGCAGCAGCTGGATCAACGTTTACAAGCGGATACCGGTTATCAGCGCGCGGGCATTACCTTTAACTGCGCCAACGACCGGGAATTCAGTGAACTGCAAAACTGGTCACGCCATATGGATGGCACCGGTTTTCGTGCTGAGATGCTGGATCGTGACGGGGTCGAAAAACTGTTTCCCGGCCATAAAGTGCAGGGCGTTGGCGCGCTCTATACCCCGGATGATGGTCGTGCCGAGCCGCAGAAAGCCGCTCCGGCCATCGCCGAAGCGGCGCGTCGCCACGGTGCCCATATTCTGACGGAGTGCGCAGTACGCGGTATTGAAACCAGCGGTGGACGGATTTCCGGGGTGGTTACCGAACGAGGGGCGCTCGCCTGTCACAGCGTGGTGCTGGCGGGTGGGGCCTGGTCCGGGTTGATGGCGCAACGTTTTGGTCTGCTTCTGCCACAACTTAAAGTATTAAACAGCGTGGTGCGCACCGCGCCACTGCCCGGCGGGCCGGAAGCGGCATTCTGGACGCGCGATTTCGCCATTCGCAAACGCCAGGACGGCGGCTACTCCATCGCCTCCGGGCATGAAAGCGAAGTGGATATCGTGCCAGACAGCTTCCGTTTTGCCCGCAACTTCCTGCCTGCGCTGCGGCATGAGTGGGGATCGCTGCGGCTGCGGCTGACCGGACGCTTCTATGACGAGTGGCGTATGGCGCGCCACTGGCATCTGGATGAACCCAGCCCATTTGAGTACTGCCGCGTGCTCGATCTGCCGCCGTCGAAAAAACTCACCAACAAAGTGCTGGAGCAACTCAAGCAGCAAATACCCGCGCTGGCCGGACTCAAGGTGGCACAACGCTGGGGCGGATGCATTGATGTGCTGCCTGACGCCATTCCGGTGATTTCCCATATTGACCGCTACCCCGGCCTGGTGATGGCGACCGGTTTCTCCGGCCACGGTTTTGGTATTGGTCCGGGAGCCGGACGCCTCACCGCCGATCTGGTGCTGAACCGCACCCCGGTGGTGGACCCGAAAGCGTTCCGTTTTTCACGTTTCACTGATGGTTCGAAGATTGAAATTATGACCGGCTACTAACTCTTATTGCCGCAGCGCGGCGTTGTGTTTCTGTTCACCTGAGGAAAAACGATGAGCGATAAGTTTGCAGATTCCCTGCCAAAAATTTCCCGTCGGCAGGCGCTGGTGTATCTGGCCTCCGGCACCGCCGCAATGGCGCTGCCGGGGTTGTTTGGCAGTACTGTTGCGCGCGCGGCAATGACCGGAGCAGCCGGGAGCGGTGGACAGATGGTGGTGGGGTTCTCGCAAGAACCGACGGTGTTCAACCCGTTGATGCCGCATATCGAGGTGGATGACGGTCTGCATTTCAGCCTGTTTGACCCGCTGTTCGGCGTGGATGAGAAAGGTAACTTCACCCCGGCACTGGCAACCGAAGTACCGACGCAGGCTAATGGCGGTATCTCGGCCGATGGCCTGAATTTCCATCTCAAACTGCGCGAGGGGGTGAAGTGGCACGATGGGCAGCCGTTTACCGCCGAAGATGTGAAATTCACCCTCGAATTATTGGTGGACCCCAATTTCCGCAGTTGGAGCCGCTCTGGTCATGAGCTGGTGCGTGATATCACCGTGGTCTCTCCGACTGAGATCAAATGGCGGATGGAGAAACCCTATTCGCCATACACCTCAATCCTTGCCGCTACCTTCATCATTCCGAAACACGGTTTTGCCAACGTACAGGACAAAAACACCGCGCCGTTTAACAGTGCGCCGATCGGCACCGGACCGTTCAAATGGCAGGAGCGGGTGCCGGGCGACCATATTGAACTGACTGCCAACAAAGATTACTACGGCGATGGACCGAAACTGGATCGCCTGATTTATAAGTACATCCCGGACCTCAACGTGATGTATACGCAATTTGTGTCTGGCGATATTGATATCGCCGGGTTGCAGTGGATTTCAGCCGACCACTACGACGAGGCGAAAAAACTGCCGGGTAAAGTGGTGGATGTGTTCCAGAGTGCCACCATCGAGAACTTTGCTTTTAACCTCGCCCGCCCCCAATTCCAGGACCCGGCAGTGCGTGAGGCGTTGTATTACGCCATTGATAAACAAACCATTATTGATGCGCTTTATTACGGGCTGCCGAAAGCGACCGAAACCTATATGCCGCGCCAGTCGGCCTATTTCAACGCCGATCTACCGGCGCACGAATTCAACCTCGATAAAGCCAAAGCCTTGCTGGATAAAGCGGGCTGGAAACCGGGTGCGGGTGGTATCCGCGAGAAGAATGGCGTCAAATTGTCGTTTACCAACTCCACTACCGCGGGCAACCATCTGCGTGAACAGATGCAGCAGTTTATGCAGCAAAGCTTCCAGGAGATCGGTGTGGAGATGAAGATTGCCAACCTGCCGCCAGCGGTGATGTGGGGGGATTACTGGATGCTGTCGAAATTCGACAGCGCGATTGTTGGCCTGAATTACCTCACCGGTTCCGATCCCGACACCGCCACCTATATGCGTTCTGATGCCATCCCGGCGCAGGGTGGGGCGGGGCAGAACGTGTTTCAGTACAAGAATCCCGAGGTCGATAAACTGCTGGCGCAGGGTAGTGCCGAGTTCGCGCCAGAGCAACGCAAAGCGGCGTATCTGCAAATCCAGTCGCTGGTGCGTAAGGACATGCCTTTCCTGACGTTGTTCAGCTTTGCCAACGTGCGCGGCCACAAGCAGGGTGCGGAGAACATCACGCCCAACATCAACGTGCGTATCGACAGCTGGAACGCCAACACCTGGTACTGGGATAAGCAAGCCTGATGCCATTCACAAGGTGCGTGACGCGCGGTCAGCGTCACGCCGGGGAGGAGAGCCATGGGCGCATTTCTGTTACGACGTTGCGGTCAAAGTATCATTCTATTGTTCCTGGTATCGATTATCGGTTTTGCCGCACTCAATCTGGCACCCGGCGGACCGTTGTCGCAATACGCCTTAACGCCGGGAATGACTCAGGAGGCGATGCAACGTATCGCCACGCAAATGGGGC
Source organism: Pantoea sp. X-Soil-TKNS-1211 (assembly GCF_059730495.1). Classification (NCBI taxonomy): domain Bacteria; kingdom Pseudomonadati; phylum Pseudomonadota; class Gammaproteobacteria; order Enterobacterales; family Erwiniaceae; genus Pantoea; species Pantoea sp. X-Soil-TKNS-1211. The sequence continues at coordinate 2,706,723 of NZ_AP035953.1, read as the reverse complement.
TGAACCGACCGTTGCCGGTGCAATATTTCGACTGGCTCAGCCATCTGCTGCGCGGTGATTGGGGGCGTTCCTATCGCGACGGCCAGCCGGTACTGAACATTATTTTTTCTCATCTGCCCGCGACCTTGCTGTTGATGTGCACCTCGATGGTGTTCTCGATCGCCATCGGTGTGTGGATCGGAATTCAGAGCGCCATCAAGCGCGACAGCCTGTTTGATCGCTTTGCCACCATGGGAGCGATGGTGGCGCTATCGATTCCGACTTTCTGGTTCGGACTGGTGGCGATCTACTTTTTTGCTCTGAAGCTGCAATGGCTACCCGCCGGGAACATGTACACGGTGGGCGATGGATCGTTACTGGATGTGCTGCGTCATCTGGTGTTGCCAGTACTGGTACTGACTTTTGTCGATGTGGCGATCTGGAGCCGTTATATGCGCACTGCCACGCTGGAAGTGATCAATCAGGATTTCATCAAAACCGCGCGTGCTAAAGGGGTGTCACCACGTCGCGTGTTACTGAAGCACGTGGTGGGCAATGCGCTGTTACCGATGATCACCCTCGCCGGGATGCAGCTGCCGACCATCCTGGGCGGCGCGCTGGTGGCGGAGACGGTGTTTACCTGGCCGGGTATGGGGCGTCTGTTTCTCGATAGCCTCGGCTATAGCGATTATCCGGTGGTGATGGGTTTGTTGATGTGCTCGGCGATTCTGGTGCTGATTGGCAACCTGTTGGCGGATGTGATTACCGCGCTGGTCGATCCTCGTATTCGCCCTGCTTAAGGAGGCAAGATGGCATCTTCTGTGATTACGCCGCCAGTAACACCGGTGCGCTGGCTACGCAACCGTACGCTACAACGCTTTGTGCGCCATAAACTGGCCTGCGCCAGTCTGCTGCTGATTATCCTGATGGCACTGGCCTGTGCCTTTGGCCCGTCACTGCTACCGTTTGACGATTTACATATCGATCTGCGCGCGCGTTTTGCACCGCCGTTGACCGGCTGGCACTGGCTGGGCACCGATCCACTGGGGCGTGATTTACTGGCACGCCTGTTGATGGCCGGGCGCATTTCGCTGCTGGTCGGTTTCTTTGCCATGGTGCTCAGCATCATGCTGGGGACGCTGGTCGGCATTGTGGCCGGTTACTACGGTGGCCGCGTTGGTGCCGTGCTGATGCGTATCGTCGATGCGTTTCTGGCCTTTCCCAGCGTGTTTCTGTTGCTGGCGCTGGCGGCATTTATCAAGCCGGACCCGGCGATGATCACGGTAATTATCGCCGTGACCAGTTGGATGGAGGTGGCGCGTATTGTGGAGGCCGAAGTACGTTCGCTGCGTGAGCGCGAATATATCCTGGCGGCGCGCATGCTGGGGCTTTCCGGGCGCTGGATTATGTTCCGGGAACTGCTGCCAAATGTGGTCGGGCCAATTATCGTCGCGGCGACGCTGACGGTGGCGCGCGCCATCCTGCTGGAAGCCTATATCAGCTTTCTTGGTTACGGTATCCAGCCGCCGTTGCCCAGTTGGGGCAATATGCTGAACGGCGCGCAGCAGTACCTGATCCGTGCGCCCTGGCTGGCGCTGGTGCCAGGCATAGCCATCACACTGGCGGTGACCTGCTTTAACTTCATTGGTGATGGGCTGCGTGATGCACTGGATGCCCGTAGCGACAAAGAGTGAGGTGATGCGCAATGGCCCGATTCTCCCCATTTGAAGATTCGCTGTGGTTTGCCACGGCGGCAGCCGCACCTGATTTGCCGTTTTTGCAGGGAGAACATCGCGCCGATGTGTGCGTGGTGGGCGGCGGCTACACCGGGCTGACCACCGCGCTGACGCTGGCTAAGCAAGGGGTGAAAGTCATTCTGCTGGAAGCACAGCAGGCGGGTTTTGGCGGTTCCGGGCGTAATGCCGGGCACTGTACCCCCACCTTCACCCATTTCTCGCTGCCGGAACTGCGTCGCTTGCTGGGCGAACCCTGGGCCGAACGGTTAATTCGGCGTCAGACCCAGGCCAATCACCAGGTCAGCGCGATGATTCGCGATTACCAGATTGATTGTGAATGGCAACAGAACGGCTATCTCCAGGCGGCGGCGCGCCCCGGAGCCATGAAGTTGATCGAGGAGAAAGCGCGCCAGTACAACGCGGTCGGGGCACATACCGAAGCTGTGGATGCCGCCCAGGCAGAGCGCATCAGCGGCAGCCCACGTTTCTATGGTGGCTGGTTTCATCATGAAGGGGGGCATCTCAACCCGCTCGGCTATGCGCGCGGCCTGGCGCGGGCAGTGGGGCAGGAGGGCGGGGAAGTCTATTGTGCCTCTCCGGTTAGTGAGGTGAAAAAGCAAGGGAATAGATGGCAGGTGACTACGCCACAGGGCCATGTGTTGGCAGACAAAGTCATTTTCGCCACCGGGGCTTACACCGTGGCAGGATGGCCACAGTTGGAGCAGAGTTTTCGCATTATGCGGGTGTTTGTCGCGGCGACTCAGCCGCTGGATGCGGCGTTGCGCAGCAAGGTATTGCCTCTAAACACCACCATTCATGATGGACGTGGTGATATCTATGTCTACAAATATAACCAGCAAGGGCGCATCGTCGCATCCATGTTCCCGATGGGACGGCGCGGGCGTGAGATGAATTATACCTGGCAGGTGATGAGTGATCGTCTGCGCTGGCTGCATCCGGCCATCGATCAGCCGCTGCGCTGGGACTATTTCTGGTACGGCGAGCTGGATATGCAGCAACGCACCATTCCACGTTTGTATCAACTGGCACCTGGCGTGGTAGCGCTGACGGGCCTCTCCGGGCGAGGCGTACCAACCGGCAGTATGTTGGGCGGTATTCTGGCCGAGTGGGCGCTGGAGCTGCCAGAGAGCGAGCTGGCGCTGAAGATTGAGCCGTTGCATAAAGCGCCATTCTGGATGGGCTTTGGTCCGCAACTGACGCTGCGTTATTACCGCGCGCGGGACTGGCTGCGTTGCCGCATCGAAGGTGCAGCGCTACCACCCCATGCCTGACGTTATATGCAATTTGTAGCAATTGAGTGCAGAACTTCTTGTTTTGGTTATATGGCGGATTGCGCTTAACTGACAGGGTCAAACATTTCTGGAGAACTGCCGATGAAAAAGTTACTGCTCCTGTGGTTCAAGCGTCTGGTGGAGCCGCAGTCTACGACAACGGTTGAAGAGAGTGAGGTGGATTTCAACAAACATATTGAGCTATTGATCCCGATAAGCCAGCTGTATGGCATTGAATTTCACCCAACGGTTTACCGTTACTATGAAAGATGAACGCTTCCATCTGGTGATGCGTTACAGCTACTGGAATGAGCTGTGCGTGTTGGGCCGTGCGCGATAAATCGGGCCGCTACGTATCGCTCGAAACCGTAGCTGCGCGATTTATCGCGCTTTTTTTTGCTCCATTTCTGACGAATTTCTGCACATTGTTTAAATAATTCTTACAAACCCTCCGCATTTCCTTCAATTGTATTGAATTCGTAATGATAGCGTAAAGAAATGTGTTTCCTTACCGTTGCGCTCGTGCAAAAATACGAAAGTAAATGATAACCATTCTTCTTATCATTTGAGGTGCGGGCCATTTTGTACGGCCCGTTGTGCGCGTCAATAACTACAACGAACCCACACTTCTTAAAATGGATAAAAATCGCAACCTGCCGTTTGGTAGCTTTAACTCGCTGACCTTGTTTACCGGGCTGTGTATCGGGATCTCTCCAGCCGCCGCACTGGCCGCTGACAACACCACTAAAAAGAACGACGATACCCTGGTGGTGGAGGCGCAAACGCCGTCACTCTATTCACCAGGCGTTTCCGCCGATCCTAAATTTACCCAGCCGCTGGTGGATACCACCCGTACCATCACGGTGATCCCTGATCAGGTGATGAAAGATCAGGGCGTGAATAACCTGACCGATGCGCTGAAAAACGTGCCGGGCGTCGGGGCGTTTTATGCTGGAGAAAACGGCAGCTCGTCGACCGGTGATGCAGTGTATATGCGCGGTATGGATACCTCGAACAGCATCTATGTCGATGGTATCCGTGATATCGGCAGCGTGACCCGTGACACCTTCAACACCGAGCAGGTGGAAGTGATCAAAGGCCCTTCAGGCACTGACTATGGCCGCAGCGCTCCGTCTGGCTCCATCAATATGATCAGCAAACAGCCGCGCCTTGATACTGGTCTGGATGCGTCGGTCAGCGTGGGTAGCGCCTGGATGCGTCGCGGTACGCTGGATTACAACCAGGCGATCAGCGATAACGCCGCGTTCCGCCTCAATCTGATGGGTGAAAAAACCCATGATGCCGGTCGCGATAATATCCAGAATGAACGTTATGGCGTGGCACCGTCGTTGGCATTTGGCCTCGATACCTCCACCCGCCTGTACCTCAATTATCTGCACGTTCACCAGAACAACACCCCGGACGGCGGCATTCCGACCATCGGGCTGCCGGGCTACTCTTCACCAACCGCAGCCTCCTCTGCGCTGAATACGTCCGGCAAGGTAGCGACCAGTAACTACTACGGCACCGATTCAGATTTCGACAAATCCACCACCGATACCGTGACCATGCGTTTCGAGCATGATTTGTCGGATAACACCACCATCCGCAACACCACGCGCTGGTCGCGGGTGAAGCAGGAGTATTTGCTGACGGCGGTGATGGGTAGCACCATTGGTATGCCGAACCCGAACGATGTGAACACCTGGACCTGGACACGTAACGTCAACCTGAAAGATGTCAGTAACCGCATCCTGACCAACCAGACCAATATCACCTCGAAGTTCTATACCGGTTCAGTCGGGCATGATGTCAGCGCCGGGGTCGAGTTTACCCGTGAAAATCAGACCAACTACGGCGTCACCCCGATCACCGCGCCTGTCGTGAATATCTACCATCCGATCAGCGACATTTCGCTGGGTGGGTTGAACCGTAACGGCGCTAACGCTAACGGCCAGACCGATACCTTTGGTATTTACGCCTTCGATACCCTGGCGATCACCAAAAACTTTGAGCTGAACGGTGGCATTCGTCTCGACAACTATCACACCGACTATGACAGCGCTACCGCTTGTGGCGGCACCGGGCGCGGTGCGCTGGCCTGTCCGGCGGGCGTGGCGACCGGTACGCCAGTTACCACTGTCGATACCGCGAAATCGGGCAATCTGGTCAACTGGAAAGCGGGTGCCCTGTATCGCCTGACCGAGCATGGCAACGTCTATGTTAACTATGCCATCTCCCAGCAACCGCCGGGTGGCAGCAACTTCGCGCTGGCAGCGGGTGGCTCCGGTAACAGCGCCAACCGTACCGATTTCAAACCGCAGAAAGCCAAATCCAGCGAAGTGGGCACCAAGTGGGAAGTACTGGATAAACGTCTGCTGTTGAATGCAGCGCTGTTCCGTACCGATATTGAGAACGAAGTGACCGCCAATGACGATGGCACTTACTCGCAATACGGTAAGAAACGCGTTGAAGGTTATGAGCTGTCGGCCACCGGTAATATTACCCCGGACTGGCAGGTGATCGCCGGTTATACCCTGCAACATGCTTCTGTCACCGAAGGTGCCAATGTGGCGCAGGACGGATCCTCCGCGCTGGCGTATACGCCAAAACATGCTTTCACGTTGTGGACCAACTACCAGGCCACCGATGCGCTTTCCGTGGGGGCCGGTACGCGTTATGTTGGCAGCCTGCGTCGCGGAAGCGATGGTGCTGTGGGCACGCCAGACCACACCGAAGGTTACTGGGTGGCAGACGCGAAGCTGGGCTATAAGGTGAACAACAATCTTGATTTGCAGCTTAACGTATACAACGTTTTCGACACCAACTATGTTGCCTCCATCAACAAAAGTGGTTACCGCTACCATCCGGGTGAGCCACGTACTTTCCTGTTGACGGCCAACGTGCATTTCTAACTGGCTGTAGCGGCGCGATTTATCGCGCGATGAATCGCGCCGCTACGTATGTGCTAATCCCACGTTTTTGAGAGAGAACAACGCGATGATGTATCACATTCCTGCCGTGCTGACGCCGGAAGAGGTCGCCAGCTTTACCACGCTGCTGCAACAGGCCGAGTGGGTGGATGGTCGGGTGACGGTCGGCAGTCAGGGTGCCACGGTGAAAAATAACCAGCAGATCGACACCCGCACCCCGCTGTATGATCGGTTGCAGGCGGCGGTGTTGCAGGCGTTGAACAACAACCCGCTGTTCTTTTCTGCCGCGCTACCGCGCAGCATCTCCACGCCGCTGTTTAATCGTTATGAGCAGGGGGAAACCTACGGTTTTCATGTTGATGGCGCGGTACGTCACAACGGCGCGGCGGGCTGGATGCGTACCGATCTTTCCGCCACGCTGTTTCTGTGCGAGCCAGAGAGCTATGACGGTGGTGAACTGGTGATTGAAGATACCTACGGTCAGCACAAGGTCAAACTGCCAGCCGGGCATCTGGTGCTGTATCCCTCCAGCAGCCTGCACTGCGTGACACCAGTGACACGTGGCGCACGTGTCGCATCATTCCTGTGGATTCAGTCGATGGTGCGTGATGACAAACAACGCGCGATGTTGTTTGAGCTGGACCGTAATATTCAGAGCCTGAAAACGCGTCATGGCGACAGTGAAGAATTGCTGTCGCTGCTGAATATGTATCACAACTTGCTTCGTGGCTGGACCGAGGTGTAGCGGTGCGATTTATCGCGCTGTGGGGGGCTATTGTGTCAGTTCACGCGCATAAGCAATAAAGTCGTGTAACGCTTTATTCGTCACCTGTCGCTGCCAGCTCATAGTCAGCGTCGAGGTGGCATGCTGATCCTGTAAAAAACAGTAGGCCACATCCGGTATCATCACCGAACGTTGGGTTTCAGGCACCAGCGTCACCCCCATCCCCATCGACACCAGACCGATTGCCACCGAGACATCACGCGTTGGCTGAATCTTTTGCGGCACAAATCCCGCCTGCTGACAGGCGTGCAGCGCCGACCAGCCGAGTCCCACTCCTGGCGGATCTTCCTGCATCAAAAAAGGCTCAGCGGCGAGTTGTGACAGCGCAATGCGCGGTTGGGAAGCCAGCACATGGCTGCGTGGTAACACGGCAATCAACGGGCGGGTGGCGAGATCGAGATATTCCAGATGATCATATCGTGGCACCGGTGAGCGAACCAGGGCGATATCTATTTGATTAGTTAACAGAAGTGTAAGTTGTTCGTGAACATTGCGTTCTTCTATCACGATATCAATGCCCGGTTTACGCTGACGATAACCATTAATTAACAGCGTGAGCGCCGGATCGAGTATCGAAGAACCGACATAGCCGAGCTTAATCTGCCCACGATAACCCAGCCGTAGACTGCGCGCGTTTTCGCGAAACTTCGCGTAATGACTGGAAGCGATGCGCGCCTCTTCCACCAGTTGTTCGCCCTCAAACGTCAGCGCCACATGCCGCCGGTCGCGGGTAAACAGTGCGAAGTCCAACTCCTTTTCCAGCGCCTTGATGTACTGGCTCAGCGCCGGTTGAGCGATGTTCAGACGCAGTGCCGCCCTACCAAAATGCAACTCCTCTGCCAGTACCACAAAGGCGTGTAAATGTCGGTAATCCATCAATGTCCTCCTGATTTTTACTGATAATAACTCTTTATCAAAACGCCATGTATTATTATTGGACTCTTATCAGTGTTCCTCTAAAACTGTGGGGGCAACGACGGGAGGTGCCGGTTCTATGCCACTGAATTCGCACCTGTTGTTCTCAAGGTGTGCCAGCGTCTGTCTGCGCCGATGCATCACCGATTACCACGACGAAGAGGGACATTGTGATGTCTGAGAAGCAAATAAAAGTCACCGATTTACGTTCCGCACTGGAAGTATTAAGCCAGTACGATGATGAATTGATTTACACCGATGAACCTGTAGATCCGATCGCGGAATTATCCGGGGTGTACCGTTATGTCGGTGCACACGGCACGGTAAAACGTCCAACGCAAATCGGCCCGGCGATGATTTTTAACAAAATCAAAGGCTACAACGATATGCGTGTGCTTATCGGTCTGCTGTCATCGCGTAAACGCGTGGCACGCCTGTTTGGCACCACACCAGAAAACCTGGCATTTATGCTGAAGGATTCCGTCGCTAACCCCATCGCACCGATTGTCATTCCGCGTGAAAAAGCGGTATCTCAGGAAGTGGTGCACCTTGCCAGCGACCCGGACTTCGATATCCTGAAAATCTTGCCTGCTCCAACCAACACCCCGGAAGATGCCGGTCCTTATTTCACCCTCGGTATGTGCTACGCCGCCGATCCGGAAACCGGTGAGCACGATGTCACCATTCACCGCCTGTGCGTGCAGAGCAAAGACGAAATCTCGATGTATTTCGTACCTGGCCGTCATCTTGATACTTTCCGCCAGAAAGCGGAAGCGGCGGGTAAACCGTTGCCCATCTCTATCAGCATCGGTGTCGATCCGGCGATTGAGATTGGTGCCTGTTTTGAGCCACCAACAACCCCGCTGGGTTTTGATGAATTGTCCATCGCCGGTAGCCTGCGTAACCAGGCGGTTGAATTAGCCGAATGTCTGACCGTGAAGGCCCGCGCTATCGCCAATGCGGAAGTGGTGATTGAAGGTGAGTTGCTGCCAGGCGTGCGTGTGCGTGAAGACCAGAACACCAATTCCGGCAAAGCGATGCCAGAATTCCCCGGTTATACCGGTGCGGCACAGGCTCAGGTGCCGGTGATTAAAGTTAAAGCGATCACCCATCGTCGTTCACCGATTCTGCAAACCTGTATCGGCCCAAGCGATGAACACACCAATATGGCGGGTATCCCGACCGAAGCCAGTATCTTGCAGATGGTGGAACGTGCGCTGCCCGGCTTTGTGCAGACCGTGCACTGCCCAACGCCAGGCACCGGCAAGTATCTGGCGGTATTGCAGGTGAAAAAACGTACCCCGGCGGATGAAGGCCGTCAGCGTCAGGCAGCACTGTTGGCGTTCTCCGCCTTCTCTGAGTTGAAACATGTGATGCTGGTGGATGAAGACGTTGATGTATTCGATATCAACGATGTGGTCTGGGCGATGACGACCCGTTACCAGGGTGATGTCGATACCGTGTTTATTCCAGGCGTGCGCTGCCATCCGCTCGATCCATCATCGGACCCAGCCTATAGCCCGTCAGTACGTGATCATGGTATTGCCTGCAAAACCATTTTCGACTGCACCGTGCCTTATCACCTGAAAGCCAATTTCCACCGCAGCGAATTCCTCGAAGTGGATGTGAATCGCTTTATCCCAGGTTTTAACCAGAAATAAGGAGGCAGCATGTCAGGGTCTGTGATTCGAACCAACAGTAAACCACGGGTGATTGTTGGCATTAGTGGTGCGTCCGGTTTCTCCTATGGCGTACAGGCTTTACGTTATTTACGTCAGTTGGAGGTGGAGAGCCATTTGGTGATCTCCCCGGCCGGGCACCTCAATCGCGAACATGAAACCCATCTTTCCGCTGAAGATGTCGCGGAGATGGCCGATGTGGTTTATCCCATCCGTGCGGTAGGGGCGGCGATTGCCAGTGGATCGTTCCGCACCCTCGGCATGTTGGTGGCACCCTGTTCGATGCATACCCTGGCGGCTATTGCCAATGGCCTGACCGATAATCTGCTGACGCGTGCAGCCGATGTGGTGTTAAAAGAACGCCGTCGCCTGGTCTTAATGGTGCGGGAAACCCCGCTCCATCTCGGACATATCCGTAATATGCAACAGGCGACGGAGTCCGGTGCGATTGTGTTTCCGCCGGTGCCTGCGCTCTACGCCAGGCCGCAAAGTGTTGAAGAGATTATTGCACACAGCGTGGCACGTGCCCTGGGGCTGATGGATCTGGATTGTGCCGATCTGCCGCGCTGGGGGGAAGACGTGACGTTAATGACCAGGAGTAATAAATCGTGATTATTGGACCCTATATCAATGGCTCTGCCGTACTGATCGGCGGCATTGTCGGTGCGTTGCTCAGTTCGCGTCTGCCGGAACGTATCAGAACCTCCATGCCGCTGATCTTCGGCGCGGCCTCCATGTGTATGGGGATTGTGCTGGTGGTGAAAGTCAGCCACATGCCGGTGATGGTGCTGTCGGTAATCCTCGGCGCACTGCTGGGGGAACTGTGCTATCTGGAAAAAGGTATCGGCAAGCTGGGCAGTAAAGCGCGTGGTCTGGTGGAGATGTTCGTCAGTTCGGGTGAACAGGATCAGGAGTCACAGGAGCAGTTTCTGCAAAGTTATGTGGCGATTATCGTGTTGTTTTGTGCCAGCGGTACCGGGATTTTTGGCTCGATGCATGAAGGGATGACCGGTGACACCAGCGTACTGATCGCCAAATCATTCCTTGATCTGTTCACCGCTGCGATTTTTGCCACATCGCTCGGCTTTGCGGTGGCGGTGGTGGCCGTTCCTCAGCTGATCATCCAGTTGTTACTCGCCTATGGCGCGGTGTTTATTCTGCCGTTAACCACACCTGCCATGCAGGCGGATTTCTCGGCGGTGGGTGGCGTATTAATGTTCGCAACGGGCTTTAGAATTTGCGGCATTAAAATCTTCCCGGTCGCCAATATGCTCCCTGCATTGGTGCTGGCGATGCCAATCTCTTCTTTATGGAGCAGCTTCTTTTAATTCTGGAGGTAAAAACAATTAAATTGGGGATGGAAAGTTATTAAACCAGGGGCCGGAAATTAAAGGTGTTTATTTCCGGCTACTTTAGTAAGAACGGAATTCATCATGATTAAAAATAACATTACCTGTGCAATAGCATTGCTATTGCCATTGGTTTCACACGCCGCAGATAACGCAACACAAAGTATTGAAGTATTACGGGTGACGTCTCCCGCCGATGATGGCAGCCAGGGCACGCTACGTTGGGCACTGGAAAAGAATAACCAAAATCCCGGACATTACCGCATTGAATTACAATCTACCAACAGCCAGCCACTGATTATCAAACCCAATAAACCGCTACCGGAGATTAAAGGCCCGGTGGAGATTATTAACACCGATTTTCTCAAGCAGGGGAAATATGTCGCTATCGACGGTTCTGGCTATATTAAAGGGGTGGATCCGCAATCCTGTCCCGGTGCCGTCCCGGGTCAGTATGGTGCGAATGTGCGTACCACGACCATGCCGGGTCTGGTGCTGCGCGATACCCATGATGTCACCCTGCAAGGGGTGGAAGTGCGTAATTTCTGCATTGGCATTCTGGTTAATCGCGCTAAAAATAACGTGATTGAAGATAACCGTATTGTCGGTAATCACGGCGGTGCTGGTATTATGTTGACGGGAGATGATGGTAAAGGTAACTCAACTGCCACCACCACCGAGCGTAATAAAATTATCCGCAATACCTTTATTAATAATGGTGATGCGATGGAGGCCACGCGTGGTGCCTCGTTCAACCTGATTGCGGATAACTTTATCACCACTGACAGCGTCCAGAATCAGGAGCCATCACAGGGTCTGGAAATGTTGTGGGGGAATGATAACGAAGTGATTCACAATCACTTTGAAAACTATTCCGACGGGGTGCAACTGAATTGGGGTAATCGCAACTATATTGCCGATAATACTTTCACCCATCTCTCTTCCGCAGTGACGTTAAGTGGTACAGGCAACGTAGTAGCAGGAAATATTATGACTGGCAACCGCGTGGCGGTTTCGGTACGTCCACAGGGTGAGCCAGGTAAAGACGGCAGCTTTGGGATTAACCGGATCACCGGACCTGCCGTAAACCGCATCACCGAAAATATTATGGTCGACAACGGTAAGGATATTAAGCGTTGCTTTGCCGGTGGTAGCTGCCTGCCGGGTTATGCCGGGGCGATTGTATTTAATGTGCCGGGCCTTGAACATGCGGCGTTTATCGGTAATCGTGGCGGTGGTATCAGCAATGACACCAGCACGCTGGAAAAAATCTGCGCCATTGATGGCAACGTGGCCGGTTGTGAAGCGACGCCAAATAAAGATCAGCATGCGCCCGCCATTACCCGCGTCGTGCGTAATCAGCATACGCTGACCATTGACGGCAGTGTGAAGGGGGAGGCTAATACCGCCTACCGGATTGAGTTCTTCTCCAACAGCCAAGCATCGATGGACGAAGCGGAGCACTTCCTCGGCTATCAGATGGTCACCATTGATGCGCAAGGCACCGGTACCATCCATTATCAAACACCGGTAAGTGCGGATTTGCAGGTGGCGAATGTGACAGCGACCGCCACCACCGATGACGGTGCAACCTCACCCTTAAGTAAGCCTGCCCCGATGCAATAACCCATTCCTGAGCGAGCTGCGGCACAGCGTTACCTGACGGCATTCATCTGCAACTAAAAAAATAATCCGACCGGAAAGAGGCAGCTCCACTGCTGATCTCATCCAGTCAGGTGTGTCATTAGCGAAACAGGAACTACCCATGAATTTGCATAAGAGTGTATTAGCGATTTCTCTGCTGCTGGCCTTGCCAGGTGTGACCAGCGCCATTGCCGCCACCAGCGCACCGGCTGCTGCCGTCAATGTACGACACGCACAACCGATCACCATTCGCCAGACCACCATTGGCGAAGGTATGCCGAAAGTCATCATCCCTACCACCGGCGCGACAGCCGACCAGGTTCTGGCGCAGGCCAAAGTTATCGGCAGCAACCCGGATGCCGATTTGATTGAATACCGTATTGATTACCTGAATTTCGCCACCGATGCCGCACAAGTTGGTGCGTTAGGTAAACAGGTCGCCGCTGAAGTGCAGGGTAAACCCCTAATCCTGACTTTCCGCACCCATTCCGAAGGCGGGGCGAAAGCCATCAGCGATAAGGCGTATGGCAAGCTCTATCTGGCACTGATTAAAGATCACTTTATCGATATTCTTGATGTGGAGATGTTCCGCGATCCGGCGGTGATTCATCAGGTGGTGACTGCCGCTCATGCCGCCGGGGTTAAAGTGGTGATGTCCAGCCATGATTTCCAGAAAACCCCGGCGACCAGCGAGATTGTATCCCGTCTGCGTAAGCAGGACAGCATGGGAGCCGATATCCTGAAAATTGCTGTGATGCCGCATGATTCAGGCGATGTGGTGAAACTGATGGATGCCACGGCGCAGATCCGCAACAACTATTCACGTAAACCATTGCTGACCATGTCAATGGGTGGTTTGGGTGCGATTTCACGACTTTCCGGGGAAGTGTTTGGTGATGATCTGACCTTCGGCATGATCGGCAGCGCCTCGGCACCAGGACAGGTGGATGCAGCACAACTGCATCAGGTATTGAAAACCGTCGATGTGGCGCTCAACGGCCATTAATCCGCCGAAAATATGCCTTCTGCAATCACTGCGGAAGGCATTCTGCTTTAAAACTTCACTTTGACCTGAACACCCGCTACCCAGGTATCCTTAATCTCTTTATTCGAGAAGGCACCCGGTTCTTTGATGTACTGTACACTTGGACGTACCGACAGCCACGGCGTCGCTTGCAGGTTATAGGTCATTTCAACCAGCTGCTCACCGATATCCAGACCATTAACCATTTCTGCATCGGCCAATTCGCCTTTGGCACGCAGGCTGTCAACGGCGTTATCACGGCTGTGCTGGTTGTACACCGCACGACCATAACCAATCGCAATCGCATCATGCGGGCGCGTTTCAAATGGTCCATTTAACACGAAACCGGCCGAGTACCAGTGACGGAATGGGGAAGTGGCGGCATCGGTGGTGGTGGCCTGACCAAACATATGCAGGTTCTGGCTGCGCAGCGAGGCGGACTGCCAAATGGTCTGATCGGCCAGCAGGTAGGCACCCCAGCGCTTATCAGCACGCTGATCGGGTTGGTCGATACGTGCAACGTTAGAGCTGTCGTAGTAGTAACCCAGTTTGTATTGGCCGGGTAACGCACCCTGTAAGTTGTAGATCAACTCAACCGGGACGATATAGCCGGTAGTGCCCGGTGCGAAGGGTTTAAATGCGCGTGATGATTCGCTGTTCTGCTCTGGGTTGACGTTAAACACCGCTGTTTGCAGCGCCCAGCTCTCATTGAAGGTGTACTTCAGTTCACCGCCGAGGTGGGCATTCGGGTAGTTACCCCAGCCGCTGCCACCTGACATCGACAGCGGGTGAGCACAGAAACCTGCGTTCATAAAGTTGGTGAGAATCGACAGGCCGCCGAAATCATTACCCATTGCCAGCCAGCCCAGTTTGTATTGCAACTGCGGGGTGAACAAATAGTTAGCGTAGCTGAGTTCGCTCAAGCGAGTATATTCACCGCCATACACTTCCTGGATCGGCAGACGATTGCCGACCAAATCAGCTGAGGTGCTGCGACCACGGCGGTCATTGATCGAGAGTTGGACCGTACCGGCGTTTTCCGCATTGAACATGCGGTTTAGATCAAAGGTCGCGCCCAGACGGACCTGTTGGGCGTAACGCGTTCCGTAAGACTGGCCGCCACTCAACACACCGGCGGTTTCGGAGACATAGTCGCCGGTCAGGCTGACACCGTGTTGAGCGAGGTCGCTGCGTGCGCCACCCCAGTCGCCGGTCAGGGTATCCTGGTGGAAAAAATCGGTAGCTTGTGCGGCGGGTACGGCCAGCGCGCACAGGAGGGCGACAGGCAATGGCCTGATTTTAAAACGAATGGTTTTCATGATGTACGTAGTAGAAAGTTAATAAGCACGCTTATTGTACCTCCTGGTACGTTTCTGATCGTCGGCTTATTGACGTTTCATGACAAACCAAGTGTTTCTGGATTTGTCTGGCGGTAACTTTAGGTTTTCAGCAAAGCGACGAATGCTTGCCCTCGTCAGAATGGGGCCTGGCTGATACAATTTAGAGCGGTTTTTTGTGCAACTAACACCCTCTGGCGTGTCGCGTATTTGGCAATCTGTCCTGAAAGCGTGTTTTCTACTCTTGTTTGAGGATGCTGGATTGAACTTCAATGACAAAAAATCGAGGAATAGACGAACCATGTTGTCCTCAATTCCCACATCTGCCGCTATAGAAAGTCTCATACTTAGCGGCAAAGCCCCGGTGAAAGCGGGTTAACAAGACACGGAGGTAGTGCTATGAGCAAGAAGCTCCCGGCTTCATTGATTCCAGAACCTAAGGGTTATGCTGACTGGCTGGCCGACCTGAAGGGCCGCATTCATAGCGCTCAACAACGTGCTGCACTGGTGATAAACAGGGAATTGGTTGGGCTGTATTGGCGAATCGGTCGTGATATCCTGGCACGGCAGGCAGAGCTGGGGTGCTAAAGTCATCGAACGCCTGGCGCACGATCTACGTACAGCTTTTCCCGATATGAAGGGCTTTTCACCTCGTAACCTCAAATATATGCGCGCTTTTGCCGAAGCCTGGCCGGACCCGGAGTTTGTGCAAGCGGTGCTTGCACAATTACCCTGGTATCACCAGTTAGCTTTGTTGGATAAATTGACCGTGCCTGAAGATCGTCGCTGGTATGCCATCAAGGCTATTGAGCATAGCTGGTCGCGTAATGTTCTGGTAATGCAAATCGAAAGCCGTCTGTTGCAGCGAAGTGGCACCGCAGTGACTAACTTTGATGTCAGCCTGCCTCGGGCGCAGTCTGATCTGGCCCGTGAATCACTGAAAGACCCTTACCGTTTCGATTTCCTTGGGTTGACTGAAGAGGCCCAGGAGCGTGAGGTGGAAAACGCGTTGGTAAAACATGTGACCGAGTTTCTGTTGGAACTGGGCGCAGGTTTTGCCTTTGTGGGGCGGCAGGTGTTGCTGGATGTAGGTGGTGATGAGTTTTTCATCGACCTGCTGTTCTACCACCTGAAGTTGCGCTGCTATGTAGTAATCGAACTCAAGGGCGGCAAGTTCAGACCTGAGCATTTGGGGCAGTTAGGATTCTATCTTACAGCTGTCGATCGGCAGATAAAAGACGAGCAGGACAACCCTACTATTGGTCTCTTGCTATGCAAGAGCAAAAACAAAGTGGTTGCCGAATATGCTCTGGGCGACAAGGCACAGCCGATGGGCATCGCTGAATACAAATTAGTTGAATCTCTACCTGAGGAGTTCCAAACCAACTTGCCGAGCATTGAACAACTGGAGCGTGAGTTGGCAGGCGATGCAGAGGATTCTGCCTGAACAAAGAAAGCGAAGTTATAAAGTTATTTATAGAGCCGCTGGCCGAGCAAGTCTGACCAAGAATGAAGGGTAGCAAAAAGCCCGCTTAAGTTTCCTTAAGCGGGCTTCTCTAAATATGGCTCCTCTGACTGGACTCGAACCAGTGACATACGGATTAACAGTCCGCCGTTCTACCGACTGAACTACAGAGGAATCGGTGTTGATGGCGCGCATATTAATGGGCAGTGCCGGTGCTGTCAACAGCTAAAAACACATTTGTATTCAACTGGCTAGCATTAATACAAAGCGATCGCGCTTTAAGCAATTTCAGGGCGCGTGGCTGTTAAACGCGCCAGTGGGTCCTGGCGATAGAATTGTTGCAGGTGGCGATACATGGCAGGAAAACGCCCTGCCAGTAAATCCGGTGCGCTAAAGAAATATTCGGAGAGGACGGCAAAGCACTCGGCGGGATCGCTGGCGGCGTAGGGATCGATGGTGGCAGCTTGTTCACCCACCAGCTCCACTTCAGCTTCAATCTCCTCCATCGCCAGAAGTAAATCTTTCTCCCAACTGGCGACATCGCGCAGGGCGATGGCCGGGACGCCGCTGGTGTAGCCACTACCGCGCGCATCCAGTTTGTGTGCGACTTCGTGGATCACCAGGTTATAGCCGGAGAGATCAAACGAATCCTGAATATCCAGCGCATTTAACACCACCGGACCCTGGGTCCAGCTCTGGCCCGCGTGTACCGCTGCTGCCTGATGCACCAGACCGCTGTCATCTTGCCAGTGGTCATCTACATTGAAAGGCTCCGGGTAGATCAGAATTTCATGGAAGCCATCGAGCCATTCAAGGCCGAGTTTCAATATCGGAAGGCAAAACAGCAGCGCCAGCCGGGCACTACGCAGCTCGTCGAGCTGCAAGCCCTGGAGTGGGGTGATTTTTTTCTGTTGCAGAAAACGCTGCGCCAGGACGACCAGGATGGCTTGCTCGTTTTCTTCAAGCAGTGAGAAGATTGGCTGCGCCAGCGCCTGTTGCCACGGCAACGCTGCAACTGACGTTTCTACCTGCGCGTGCCACGGCCATTTGAACATCGCATCACTCACTCTTCAGGACGGAAGACGGTATCCTCGCGCGGCACAAAGAAAATTACCAGCGCAGAATCAAAGCCGTCTATTCAACCTGTTAGTGAGGATTTTGTCTGTGACTGAGGTTGCAAAGGTGAGAGGTAAGCCGCTCACCTTTACGGGCGAAAGGCATTACCCTTCACGCGCCACACGCTGGAACTCGATCACCCATACCCACGGGTTCACTTCCCAACTGGTGGCACCGTATTGTTTCTGCCATGCCTTACGGTAGGCTTCTTTCGGCGATTCCGAGTTCATATTCATGGTGAAGAAGTTATTCAGGAAGTGTGAGTCAGTCTGCACGCCTTCTGCCATGATGTCATCTTCACTGATGTCCTGGATCTTTTCGGCACGAACGCAGGTGATCTCCAGATCAATACGGCTGGCCCAACGCGGCATATGGATGGCCGTCTGCCAGCCAAATTGCTCGGCATCTTGCAAATTGTCATCCTGCTGCCCCAGCTCATTGCTGTCAGCGCGGTATTGGCAATACACCGGATCGCGGAAGGGAAGTGGGTCACGTTCATACTCTGCCAACTGCTCCTCAGGCACAATCGGTCCACGCCAGGTCTCGCGCACCCAGAGACGATCGCCGGGTTTACCATAGGGGCAATGGTAACTGATGTCTGACATCGACATCAGTTTATAGCCGTGCAGATGGTTAGCACTGACGTCAAAGGCGTGTACGCCTTCATGATGATCCTGACCTGGTCCAAATGCCTGAGTCTTCATAATGCGCCGGGTCTGTGTTTGCTGGCCAACCAGCAGGGCGCGGACCCGCTGTTCGGAAAAAAGAATCGGCCGTTCTTTCATGATTTACCTCTTGTTGTGTCACCAACCCGGAGAATTTGCTGAACCATCCGCATCCACGGATGTGCAGAATTAGCATAATGGGTTTAAATCAATTTGCTTAATAATTTGTCGCCTTATAGTCAGGCTTTCAGTGCGTATTCAGTTTTAAAAATGGCTCATAAGCAAAAAACGTGCTTGTTTGAGTTCAATGGAAAAACAAAATCGCATTTTTCTCAGATACAGTACGTTATAACGAACACAATGGGAACTCTTTCAGAATATGTCGTGGGTGATCGGTCGGCCGAAGCGTTTTGAGCTAGCGCGTTAAACCATAATAAACCAGTAACACACTATTTCTGCATGGCTTTAAAACATTATGACTGCTAAACAGAGTTGTTTAACTGAAACGACGATGAGGAAATCCCGAAAACACGTGTGGTGCTGGGAAAGCGTGGTTAACAGCGCTATAACAGGATCAGGATCGCATTTTTTCACAGGTGATTATGCAGGAGGGGTGTAAAGAAAGTGTCATCACCGGACCGCTATGATGTTGGCAGGAGTAGCACGCTGATCAATGACGGCGGTGCTTTATAACAGCAATAACAGGAGAAGCACGATGTCGCTAACAGGCTGGCAAAACCGTTTCGAAAACTGGTTGCAGCAAAACTGGCTGCACGATGATAAAGCCCATGATATCGCCCACCTGCGTCGTGTCTGGATGAGCGCGTCACGCATTATGCAAAATAGTGATGCTGACGCGCTGGTGGTGCTAACCGCTTGCTATTTTCATGATGTCGTCAACCTACCGAAGAACCATCCGGAACGCCATCTGGCTTCAACTCACGCCGCCGCAGAGACGCGTCGTATTCTGCAACAGGATTTTCCGGACTTTCCGTCTGAATTAGTCGATGCGGTGGCACACGCGGTACAGGCACACAGTTTCAGTGCCGCTATCACACCACAGACTCTTGAAGCCAAAATTGTTCAGGACGCGGATCGACTGGAGTCGTTGGGTGCCATCGGCCTGGCACGGGTGTTTTACACTGCCGGTGCACTGGGACGCCCGCTGTTCGACAGCGAGGATCCGCTGGGTAAAGATCGCGAACTGAATGATGTGCACTGGACGTTGGATCACTTCCAGAAGAAGTTATTACGTCTACCGGAAACGATGCAAACCGAGGCTGGACGCCAGTTAGCGGAATACAACGCTGACTTCCTGGTACACTACATGGCAAAGCTATGTGCTGAGCTACAGGGCAACCTGACATCCATCGATGAATCGGTACTAAGGGATTTCAGTCCCATACATGTCTAATATTAAATTTTTATGACAGCCTGTTAACTTTCGGCATCTTCCGCTACGTTGATGAAAATCAATAAGGAGTAACACGATGACCGAGACCGTTAATTTAACGATTAAGATTGATCCTGCGCTGAAAGAACACATCAAACAACTGGCTCTGGACAACCAAATCTCCATGAGCCAGGAAATTGTGAATCGCTTGCAGGCAAGCTTTCAGGCGCCTGCGCAGGATGCGATCGACAATCAGGACACCGAAGAAGCGGTAGCCGATCAGCTGAGTGCTGCCGAACTGAAGCAGATTCGTGCGTTGCTGAAGAAGCAGGGCAAGAAGAAGAAATAAGAGAAAAACCGTCAACTGACGGTTTTTTTTTACTTAACATCCAGCCGAAACTGCTGCGCCCGTTGCGCCAGGCGGTCAGACAGCTCACGTAACTGCCCGGCAGCGAATACTTGCTGGGCATTATGTTTTTCGTTTTGCTGTAACTGCTCACTCATGGTCACCACCTCTTGAGCGATGGTACTTACGCGACGACTTTGCGCCGTGGTATTGCTCTGCAAATCATCCAGTTGCTGCACTACCCCGGATACCGCTGCGCTGATCTGCGCGAACAGCGTCTCCAGCGTTTTCACCATATCGAAACCGTCGTTGACATGCTGGCGCGTGTTCTGAATCAAGCCATCTATCTGCCGCGTTGACTGGCCGCTTTGTTGCGACAGCAAACCAATCTCTTTCGCCACGACTGAGAAGCTGCGGCCATATACCCCGGCATGCGCTGACTCAATGGCGGCGTTCAGTGCCAATAGTCGGGTTTGCAGCGACAGGTTATCCAGCATGTCGACAATCCCGGCGATATCGCCCGAGGCAGTAACAATCTGCTGCATTTGATGTTCCATATTGTCGACTTCCCGCGCGCAGTTTCGCATCAGGGTGTCGGCGGATTGTGCTTCACGTGTGGCCTGTTGTGAGAAACGTGCGCCGTTTTCCACTTCTTCCGACACACGATGCAGACGTTGTGATAAATGGTGAAAACTGGCGTTTTGTGCCTGATGCTGCTGCATCACCTGCTCATTATGTTGCTGCATATTCTCGGCACCGACCGCCACGCTGGCAGCCACCGTATTGATATCACTGATAATTTGCTGCAATCCTTGTCGCATAGTGTCAATCGACTGGAACAGTTGATGCGTTTCCAGCGACTGGCGGCGCGGAGGGGAATGGTGGATAAGGAGATCACCGGTGGCAATGAGTTCCAGTTGCGCGTTGGCCTGACGCAGTGGGCGCAGCACGCCGTGCATCAGCAGGCTGGCGGCCAGAATCAGCAGGGCGATTAGCAGCCCACTGACCAATAACGACATGTTGCGACTCTGCTTCAGCGTGACAAGCGTGCTTTGATTCACATCACTGAGTTGATGATTGGCCTGCTCAATTTCGTGAAACCACGCGTCGTTAAATTGCTGCTGAAAGGCCTGCATCGGCACCATAAAGAACGCATTGATGTCATTGGCGGCGAGACCGGTTAATTGTTCCTGCAACCCTCCAGCCAGCAGGGTAAATCCCTGGGCCAGCGGACTGTCGGCGATGGCATGATATTGCGAGAAAAGCTGCTGCGCCTGATTGAGTGAATCTTGAGCGGCAGCGGCGAGACTCTTCCAGCTATCCACTGAACCGCTTTGTTGATCCTGCATCAGGTAGATAGCCGCGCCGTGACTGTTATCACTGGCGGTGAGGAGTTCAATTCGTGCTTTATCCAGCAGGGCCAACCTTGCTCTGAGTTGATTGGCCTGTTGTAGCGACATTTGGGTCTGGTTGACGTGGTTGTTGAGTAACCACACCCCCGCTGATTGTAGTATGCAAAACAGCGCAATAAATAGCAGAAACTGGCTGCGCAGGCTGGTGAGCCACAGAGGAATACGCAGTGGAAGCCGTGCGCAAAAACGCGCTGGCAGAGAGATTACCGAAAGGAGTGACATCTAACGCCCCCAAAAAATAAAAAGCAGTATTGGCAGGGCATGTGACAGTTTGGTGACAGTGAAACGACATCCAGACAAAACAGCAGAAATGTCGTCCCTAAACTAAATACTGGATCTAAATCACTTGCTGGTACGGCTATATTGTTCGATCAACGGCAGCAGCAGTTGCGCGACAGCAGCAAATACCGGCACCACTACCGAGTTGCCAAACTGTTTATAGGCTTGGGTATCGGAGACTGGAATGCGGAACTGCGTTTCGCCCGGTGCTTCAAACCCCATCAGCCGTGCACATTCGCGCGGTGTTAAACGACGTGGGCGACGCGCCATATTGTCCGGCTGGTGGAACTCCTGCTCGCCCAGTGCGCTGTCCCAACCCCGGTCGATAAGAATTTCCGAGCCGTCTTTGTAATAGCGGGCCGACAGGGTACGTACGCATACCGAGGGATTACGCGGATCGTTCAGACCAAAGCCAAAGCCGTTGCCTTTGGCTTTGTGTTTTTTGGCGTATTGGTAGAGATAGTTCCACAGCACCGGCGATAGCGTGTATTTGGCTTCGGGTTGAGGTTCCAGCAAGCTGCTGAGGGTTGGCACTTGTTGCGGATAGAGCTTCGACAGGGCGCGTAAGGAAAAACCCTCACTCAGGCGGGTGTCGCGGCGGATGCCCACCAGCACAATACGCTCACGATGCTGTGGCAGAAAATGACGCGCATCGATGATTTTCGCATCTGACAACCCGCCGTTATCCGCATCGGCGACGTCGTAACCCAGTTCATCAAGGGTCGCCATAATGATGGCGAAAGTGCGCCCCTTATCGTGGCTTTTCAGGTTCTTTACATTTTCCAGGACAAAAAACGGTGGTTTTTTCGCTGCCAGAATACGGGCTACGTCGAAGAACAACGTTCCCTGCGCCTCACACTCAAAACCGTGTGCCCGACCCATGGCATTCTTTTTACTCACCCCGGCCAGTGAAAAAGGCTGGCACGGAAAGCCGGCCAGCAGCACCTGATGGTCAGGGATAGTGCGATCAATATGCTGATAGATAGCCTGTTCATCACTCAGGCCAGCCGGTTGCGTTACCTGGCGAATATCGCTGTTGAAGCGATGTTGCTGCGGATCGCAATAGTGGTTGGCCTTGTAGGTCCGCACCGCTTCTTTATTCCATTCACTGGTGAACACGCACTGGCCGCCAATCTGTTCAAAGCCACGACGAATGCCGCCGATACCGGCAAACAGATCGACAAACTGGAAACGCGGCGCGTCGTAGTGCGTCGGGCGAGAAGGTAATAATGCCTGCAAACTGGCGACCTCCGCGCTGCTTAACGCGGGGGCCGCACTCTTTCCCTGACGAATGCGATTGAGACGAGGCACGCTCCAGTCACAACCACCGGCGTCGCTCAGCGTGCTAACCAGATCGCGCGCAGCGTAAATCGCCAGCGCTTGCTGTAACAGCGCGGTGGCATCATCAGTGGCAGAAACAGAAAGTGGGGAGGGTGAGGCAGTCGCGGCGATCTCTTCGGCGTGCATGCGTTTTTCCTTAACAGTGAAGCGGCTATGCTACCACTCATCACGCAATGAAGAAATTGGCCCGATGTGCCGGTGGCGAATGTGGCTTTCGCTTTTGCCTCAAACCGCTAAAGTTGAAGGAGCCACAAGAAAAAGGAAAGATTATGGCCGACGTCCACTCCCGTGATGTGCGTAGCAAGAATATGCGTGCGATTCGTACTCAGGACACTGCGATTGAACAGCGTATCGCCTTGATATTAAAAGACCGTGGCTTTGCCTATCGGGTGCAGGATAAAGCGTTAGCCGGTAGGCCAGATTTTGTGGTTCCTGGTCAACAGGCGATTATTTTTGTCCATGGCTGCTTCTGGCATCGCCATCACTGCTATCTGTTCAAAATGCCCGCTACGCGTACCGAATTCTGGGCCGGTAAAATTAACAGTAACGTGGAACGTGACCAGCGCTACATTCAGCAGTTACAGGAGAGCGGCTGGAAGGTGCTGATCGTCTGGGAATGCGCTTTGCGCGGCAAGCTGCGTCTGGAGGATGAGGCGCTGATTGAACGGTTGGAGGAGTGGCTACTGGCTGCCAGTCACAGTGGTGAAATTGATCATGCAGGTTTGCATCATTATCGTGGCGGATAAGGCAGATTGTTGCTTTTACTCGCTATAACAGTTTAGATCTCTCCTTTCTCTGGGACGCGGAACATAGCCATGAGCAGCATTAAACTGACGGTCAAACGCCTGTACCAACTTCGTGATGAACGGATGGTCAACACCCATGCCACCGCCCGTGTCTATCTGGGCGATACACTGATCGCCACCGAAGAGATTACCGGTATGACGGAAAGTCCGGTGAGCAAATATTTGCATACCGGGGATGCGGCGGGGCAACCGTTGCGTGTCGAGTGGGATTGTGCGGGCATCGCCGATATGTCAGTGACGGCGGTTGAGCGTTGCCCCTGTTGTCAGGATAACGAACCCGAATAAGGAAAACATTTTGGCTGGAACCAGCTTACTGACGCTTCTGGATGATATTGCTACCTTGCTTGATGACATCTCGGTAATGGGCAAAGTGGCCGCAAAAAAAACCGCCGGAGTATTGGGTGACGATCTGTCATTGAATGCGCAACAGGTCACCGGCGTGAAAGCTAATCGCGAATTGCCAGTGGTCTGGGCGGTGGCGAAAGGCTCCTTTATCAACAAATTGATCCTTGTGCCGTTGGCATTGCTGATCTCGGCGTTTGCCCCGTGGCTGATTACGCCGCTGCTGATGATTGGCGGTGCGTACCTCTGCTATGAGGGCGTGGAGAAGGTGTTACACAGCCTGAACCATGATAAAGCCGAGCAAAGCCCGGAAGCACGTCAGCAACGCCTTGAGCAACTGGCGCAGCAAGATCCGCAGAAATTTGAGAAGGATAAAGTGAAAGGTGCAGTGCGCACCGATTTTATCCTTTCAGCTGAAATTGTGGCTATCACGCTGGGTATTGTCTCGGAAGCACCGTTGCTCAATCAGGTGATGGTGCTGGCGGGCATTGCCATTCTGGTGACGGTGGGGGTCTACGGCATCGTCGCCGGGATTGTGAAAATTGACGATCTTGGTTACTGGCTGCGGGAGAAATCCACCACTCTGGCGCAGGCCGTGGGGAGTTTGTTACTGGCGGCCGCACCGATACTGATGAAAATCCTGTCGGTGGTTGGCACTGTGGCGATGTTCCTGGTGGGCGGCGGCATTGTTATACACGGGATTACGCCGTTGCATCACGCGATTGAGGAGTACAGTGGTGGCTTTAATCCACTGGTCTCGGCGCTGTTAAGCAACGGTGCTAACCTGGTGCTGGGTTTTTTGATTGGGTCGATCGTGCTGTTGGTAGTGAATCTGATTGCCAAAGTACGTGGATAAAGACTATAAAGCGCTGGAAATTTCTAATCACGGGTCAGGAGAACGATGATGAACGACGATATGTTTGAATTTGATATCGATGCACAGCTGGAACAGGCTGAAGCGAAAGCGGCGGAGAAAGCACGTGAAGTCCCGACCGATTTGAGCGACGAAGCCGATTGCGAAGGTTGTAAAATCTGATTTTCCCACCCGGGAAAGCATTTCAAAGCGGATAATAATTTTTATCCGCTTTTTTTATTTTCCGCATATTTAACTGCTTATTCCTAAATTGCAGTAATAATCACAATCTCTTATAGGCAAAAACCCCGCGCACCTGCTATACCTGATGAAGTTCATTCAACGGGTAGAAGGGAGGGCGTGTATGACCTTTGCGATCAGTGACGAAGTTCAGCATAAACAGGGCGGACCCACTATGGTGGTGACCGGCTATGCCAGCGGAATGGTAGAGTGTCGTTGGTATGATGGCTACAGCGTGCGCCGTGAGGCGTTCCATAGTGACGAACTTTGTCACTTATCTGCTGCGCGTCAACTAGCCAGCTAAGTGCTGGGTTATTTTGCATGAATTCGTAGCGGCGCGATTTATCGCGCATTTCCGTGCTCGATGCAGGAAAACGTCGCGTGATAAATCGCGCTGCTACTGATCCCTCGCTGTACGATTTTTCCCCTGCTGACTACACTGTTTTCATTCGCCTTTTTCCGGAGCATGGTTGCTGATGGCACAATCGCCACTTCCCCGGCAGTCGGGCAATCCCTTTTTACCTGTTCATCTGTGTTTTATTGCGGTTTTCCTTTTCTCAGCGTTTCTGACGGTACATGAAGCGCTTGAACTCAAAACCAATTACGAAGATCGCCAACGTGCGCAACTGGCGGAAATACAAAAAAACCTCGACAGTCAGTTCCAGGAAAGTGTGGATGAGCTGGTTTACTACGATAAAA
The DNA here is from genome assembly GCF_059730495.1 of Pantoea sp. X-Soil-TKNS-1211. Taxonomy (NCBI): domain Bacteria; kingdom Pseudomonadati; phylum Pseudomonadota; class Gammaproteobacteria; order Enterobacterales; family Erwiniaceae; genus Pantoea; species Pantoea sp. X-Soil-TKNS-1211. The sequence continues at coordinate 2,681,094 of NZ_AP035953.1, read as the reverse complement.
TGCTCAGTTATGCCCTGGCACACCCGCTTGATTCAGACAACGCGCGTGAAGCTGTCATCCGTTTTAAGGATTTGCGTCAGCAACCACAGTGGCAGTTACAGTTGAATAGCCCGCGCAGTATGCCACTCAACGGTGTCAGTGATGCGTGGTTGAAGCGTGACCCGTTGTTGCAGCGTGATCCGGCACGCATAGATCAGGAAATCCGCGCGGCGCTGGAATTCAGTTTTATTATGCAGTTCAGTGATCCCGACCAGGATTTTTATTCACGGTTTTGGTACATCTCGCGTGCCGGGTTTTATATCAGTTCACGCCCGCCGCAAAGCCCGCAAGAGCTGGAACTGAGTTATGCCACTATGGTTCAGCGTGCCTATTTTCGTGCGCTGGACCCGCTACAAAATCCTCAGTTACGACTGCGCTGGACCAGTGGCTATCAGGGATTATTCGATGAAGGTCTGATGATTACGCTCAGCACCCCTATTATCAGTAATGGCTACTGGTATGGCGTACTATCAATGGATTTCCCACAGGCACGAATCCGTGACCTGATGACAGAATCGCGCCATAGCCTGTTGCAGGGCAACCTGGTTTTTCTCGATCGTAAGTTGAATGAAGTTACCCGCTTACACGCACCCAACGAAGAGCCGCTTGATACGGCAGAACGTAATGAACTCCTGGAACGTATGCGACAGAAACCGAGCGGGATATTGCGACTGGGCACCCAGTTTGCCAGTTGGAGCAAACTAAAAAATGTCGATGGTTACATCATTAACGTCCAAACCCTGAAGCAAGGAATGAAGCAGGAACTGGGTCGCGTCTCATTATTCCTGTTTGGCATGTGGATGCTATTTGTGCTGATGTTGCTGGTGGCACATCAGATTATCTTCCGTCTGGTACGGCGTATGGATGACCTTTCGGCAAAACTTACCTGGCGAGCCAACTATGATGGGTTAACACGACTCCTTAATCGCAGTGCCTTCTTTGAGCAATTTGTTGCACAGGCAACCCATTGTCAGCAGTTGCAGCGGCCACTGTCGGTTATTCAACTGGATGTCGATCATTTTAAGAAGGTCAATGATACCTGGGGACATCATGCTGGCGATCAGGCGTTGATCCGTGTCGCCAGCGTCATCAGTCATACGCTGCGTAAATACGATGTGGCGGGGCGCATTGGCGGGGAGGAGTTCTGTATTGTGCTGCCGGAAACCACGTTGATTGAAGCCAGCGCCGTCGCGGAGCGCATCCGTGCGCGCCTGGCTGCCAAAACCATTCTGGTGAACGCCAGTACCACTTTTAACATCACGCTATCTGCCGGTGTCACCAGCAGTGAGGAGCAGGGCGATTACGACGCCGAGAGCTTGCAGGCTAAAGCCGATAGCCGTCTCTATCTGGCGAAAACCCACGGCCGTAATCGCGTGTGCAGCGCGGATTAAACCTTGCCGTCGTTATCCTCTTCGACCGCCTGATAAATCCGTTGCAGGATATCCGGAAAAGCGGATTGCACTCGGCTCCAGCTGGGGATAAAGGGTTTATCATTCGGGCGTTCAATAAACGCCTGACCGGCGTCAAGGATCGCCTGAGTGAACATCTCCACTGCCGCCTCTTCGATATGTTGGTCGAACTTGAGGCCATTCATGGTGGCTTCGTGGTTGTAGATCTCCATCATATCCAGCGCGTTGCGATAATAGGTGGCTTTCAGTACCCGGAATGAATCACTGGTTAGTGGTACGCCCATCGTTGCCAGTTTCCGTAGCAGCGATTGCACGATGTCGTTGCTCATGCGTTTAAGACCACCGGTGCCATCTTCTTCAGCCAGGGGCTGGTGCTTATGATCATAGTTATCGGCAATCTCCACCTGGCAGCTTTGCCGTGTGGTGTAGTTGCGATAAATCTCCGACAGCACCCCAATTTCTAACCCCCAGTCGCCGGGAATCTTAATATTGTTCAGCACGTGAGTGCGCATGGCAAACTCCCCGGACAACGGGTAGCGGAAGCTGGCGAGATAGTCGAGATACTCCGAGTGACCATAGACTTTTTGTAGTGAACGCAGCAGCGGCCCCACCAACAACCGCCCAACACGACCATTCAGTTTGCCGCCTGCCACTCGCGCATAAAACCCTTTGCAGAATTCATACTGAAAAGCCGGATTCGCCAGCGGATAGAGCAAACGCGCCAGCATGCTACGTTCATAGGTGACGATGTCGCAATCGTGCAGCGCGACGCAACTGGTGCGATCCGAGGCCAGCGTGTAGCCGGTACAGAACCAAACGTTCCGTCCTTTTCCCGGCTGGCTCGGCGAGAGTCCTTCTTTGTCCAGTTCCGCATCCAGCGCCTTCAGACGCGGCCCGTCATTCCACAAAATACGATGGCGCTGCGGCAGGCGCGCAAAGAACTCGCGTGCAAACAAAAACTGGTCGCGGTCTGCGCGATCGAGACCAATGACAATTTCATCAAGATACGGCACTTTGGCCAGTTCATTGACAATGTTATCCAGCGCTGGGCCTTCCAGTTCGGAAAATAGCGATGGTAAAACCAGCCCCATTTTGCGTTTGCGCGCAAAGCGCACCATCTCTTTTTCCAGCGATTCAACGCTGCGGTGGGTGAGATTATGAAAGTTGGTAATCACCCCATTCTGGTAAAAATCACTCATCGCCTCATCCTTCTGATTAGCTGTGTGGCCCGTTAATCGGGTTGGGCAAGAAAATAATCCAAACCTTCGCGCCAGCCCTCCGGGCCAACGTGTGCAGTGTGGTAGACGTTTTCATCATCATCGCGTGTCAGGATGACCGGCGTTTTACTGAAACCTTTAATCACGACGGCATAATCGACCTGTTCCAGCATTGGCACATCATTGGGGCCATCGCCTAAGCCGATGGTGGTACGGGTTGTGCCATCTCGTTGAGCCAGATGTTGTTGCAGGACTTGTAGTGCATGACCTTTCCCGCATCCCTCGGGCATCACATGCCAGAAACGTCCTCCCTGGGTTAATGCCAGACCCTGTTGATGTAGTGCTACACGAAATGCATCCAGACGTGCGGCATCGTCACGCCACAATATCACTTCGGAGGCATCGCGCTGCCGACTTTGACTGGCTTCCACCAGCGTCAGGCCGGTGAACTTTGCCACGTCAACGTCGCTGAAATCGTGAAAGCCGGTGAAGCGAAAGTGTGCCTGTAAGCTTTTTAACTGCTGACAAAGTGCCAGGTACGCCTGCCCAGATCCTTCACTGCGTGTTGGTTCCGCTTCAAGAACCACACGCGCGCCGTTTTCAGCAATAAAAGGTGTGCCGCTGATGCCGAGCTTTTTCTGTAGCGGGATAATTTCGGCAGCGGTCTTGCTGGAACAGATCACCAGAGGAATCTGATTTTGTTTCAGACGTTCCAACCATTCGCTGGCGGCATCCCAACGATAATCATGATGGTCCAGCAGAGAACCATCGAGGTCGGTGACTATCAATAACGGTTGGTCAAGGCTGACCATCTTCACACTCCTTACACCCTGGGGCATCCGTAAAGCGAGGAATAATCAGTATAATAGCGTAATCGTGATCACAGTTTTTCGCACTGCAAAGGGAAAGTAACCCAGGAAGAATCCTAAAACAAGGTGACAGCAGGATTGTGCATAGGTGAAAGAGGTGCAGAAAAAAAGCAGCATACATGCGGTGTTCTCGGTAACAAGCACGGTGATAAACGCATGATAAGTTGCACCTCTGGAAAGTGCTGGCACTTGTCTTATTCAGACTGAGGCGTAATCTGGCTGCTGTGTTAGAGATTTTCCTGGTGTAACGAATTTAACGCTTTATCTTTACCCGGCTATCCCGCCGGGTATTTTTTTGCCTGATCTCAGCGATTAACTTCCGTGATGCTGAAATCACGAATATCCAGTTCAAACGCTTCAGCCAGTTCAATGTAGGAGTCGTAAGATTCGCCATTGACTTTAACGCGATGGGCGTGCTCGGCTTCCATAAATTCTTTAACCTCTCCCGAGGTTTTTTTCTGGATCGCCTGGAGCAACGCATCAACATCAATGTTCACTTCGCGCTGAACGTTATCGCTATACTCTTTTGCTGTTGCCATCATCAGGCCTCCTGAAAGGCGAAAGGGTTCTGAATAGTATAGACGGCAGGGGAAAACGGGCTGGAGAAGAATGACGGGCAAAAAAAAGCCCGCGCTGCGCGGGCAAAAATCCTTGTTACTTTTAGGTTGACTGCGCCTTTGGGGTTGGTGCAGTGCTAAAAATTCTACGCGGAGGCCGCGTCAAAAGTCTCGCCATGAAACGTTAAGGAAGTGAAAATACTGCATCTGACATAGCGTCAGTCGGGGTTGAGCCATCACACAAGGCTGATCGCGATCACACGATTGCGCTTTTCTTCCGTTACACTGTGTCCGAGGCATTATTTCTGGAGAGTATTCAATGAAGGTCAATGACCGCGTGACGGTAAAGACAGACGGCGGACCACGTCGTTCAGGCACCATTCTGGCTGTGGAGCCATTTAACGAAGGTATTATGTATCTGGTCGCGCTGGAGGATTATCCGCTGGGTATCTGGTTCTTTAATGAAAACGATCATGCGGATGGGGTCTTTGTCGAGCCGTATGCCGCGGATTAATGAGTAACACACGTAGCGGCGCGATTTATCGCGCAGGTTTTTCCGCCAGAACGCACGGGACCGCGCGATAAATCGCGCCGCTACGGTATGAAACTGATCTTAAAACGTTTCCCAGTTATCATTGCTGATGGTTGCCACGCGTGGCGTCAGCGCCTTTAACGTCGGTTGGACAACCGGCGTCGTGACCAGCAAACCGGGTTTGTCATTTAAACGAAATGCAGCAACTGCCTGCGTGAGTTTACCCGCCTGATCTTCCAGCGATGCTGCCGCAGAAGAGGCTTCTTCTACCAGTGAGGCGTTCTGTTGCGTTACATTATCCATCTCGGTGACAGCCAGGCTCACCTGCTGAATACCACGACTCTGCTCATCTGAAGCCGCCGCAATTTCTGACATAATGTCCGTGACGCGCCGTACAGCCTCAACAATTTCACTCATGGTGTTACCGGCGGCACCAACCTGATGAGAGCCATTGCTGATCAGATCGACCGATTCTGCAATCAGGGATTCGATCTCTTTCGCCGCCTGGGCACTGCGCTGTGCCAGACTACGCACCTCACTGGCGACCACGGCAAAGCCACGTCCCTGTTCACCGGCCCGGGCAGCTTCCACTGCGGCGTTCAACGCCAGAATATTGGTCTGGAAAGCGATGCTGTTGATGACATTGGTGATTTCAGCAATCTTTTTCGAGCTGCCAGAAATATTGTTCATGGTTTTCACCACGCCATCGACCAGCTCTCCGCCGCTGCGTGCTTTGCCTGAAGCATCGGCTGCCAGTTGGCTGGCATGATGGGCGTTTTCGGCATTCTGCTTAACGGTGGCGGTCAGCTGCTCCATACTGGCTGCGGTTTGCTCCAGTGCAGAAGCCTGCTGTTCGGTACGGGAGGAGAGATCGGTATTACCGGCAGAGATCTCACTCGACCCCTGATAAATGGCCACGGCACCTTCACGGACGACCCCAACGGTGCGCACCAATGATGCCTGCATCAGTTGCAGGTTATGCAGCAGGCTACCAATTTCACTGTTGCCCCATGCCTGCTCGGGAGCGGTTAAATCGCCCTGGGCGATACGTTCAATACGGGCTACTGACTGACGCAGTGGGTTGATCACCACGCGACGCAAGAACAGGAAGGTCAGCAACACCAACACCAACGCCGCAGCAAAGGCGGCAGCCATGGCGATAAAGCCGATACGAGACTGGTGCGCGGCTTCCGCATTGATGGCATCCGCACGCGTGGTGCGGATTTTAATCGCCTTAAGTAACACCTCGTTATACGCATCATCCAGCTTACGGGTGACATCGGTTTCCTGTGCGATAATGCCTTCAAAACTGCCTTGTTTGGCAGAATCAATCATCGGCTTCAGACCCTTATCAATATAAGCGTTGAAGCGTTCGGTCAGTGGCGCGTCCAGCGCCAGGTCTTCTGCGGTTTTGGTTTTGCGATTCATATAGAGTTTGAATCCGGCACGCGCCTGTTCTATGCGTTGCTCGGTGCGTGCCAGATCGGCACGATAACTCTCCATCTCGCCAATACGCGCAGCTGCACCGGACTGAATCACATTCAGACGTGCAGTACGCAGGTGGTTTGAGCTGTTGGAGATCCCCATACGAATCTGGATTTCATCCGTGGCGTCATTCAGCGAGTTATTGCTTTGAATCAGAAAGTAGCTGGCGAGTCCAATGCACAGGGCAAAAAGCAGCAGAATGCCACCAAAGATCATGCTGAAAAGAGGCATCAGGCGCAGGTTCTGCCAGATGCTGAGCTTATGTTGCTCATCAATCGATGCTGTTTTCATATCCTTGCTCTCATATAGGTTGGTGTTCTGAAGCTAACATCGGCAAGGAAGGGGAAAGGCTTAGCCAGCAGAGTGGGATCTACATCGCAAAATGGATAAAAACAAAAAAGGGCCAATCTGCTGATTAGCCCTTATTTTTACTGCGGGAAATTATCGCACGTTGACATAGATCCCGGAAGTAACATTATCGGTCAGACGCACAACATGGTAAATAACCTGTTTATTGTGGGTCTTGATTTTACGCTTAATATTACCTTTATGTGACGAAACTGTTTTCGCCTTAATTTGCATCTTGTCTGAAATTTGAATGGTGTCATGTCCTGACATCCACATTTTCAGCATATTTGATTCAGTCTGGCTTAATGTCAGAGGGTGAATATCAAGTCCAGCCGAAATTCGTGGCGCTGCATTGAGTTTCTTTTGCAGATAGGTGCCAAGCAGGGAATCCAGGGTCGATGTTTTAATCGATTTTGACGTAATAATCAGGTTCTTACGAACGTAGAGATATTCCTCAAAATGGATATTTGATATCGCCATGAAGATGAAAAATAAGGTGTCAGGATGCTGCATGATGACGCCGCGAATACGATCGCTGGAATCGGATTCATGAATGAAGCACTCTTCGTTAATAAATACGACACCGGGCTTAAGTTGTTCACACCTTTGCTGCAATTGCTCGATGTCGGACACGGAAGTAATATTTTTCTTTTTAACTCCCTTTGCGGACATATAGTCCGATAATCCCAGGCGTGTGTAGTTGCATGAATCCATAATAATCGTTGGCATGTTAGCGACCCTCACCAATTTGTTATCCGTTTAAATCAACGATGAATTACGCGTTTGCGGTACGAGAGAGATTTCCAAAGACACTTTTTTATTCTGCTCAGCAGTCTGGCGGAGTAAACCCGTGCGCCATCATGACTCTTCCCTGATCCGTTCTGCGAAGTTTGTTGTGTTGCTTCAACGTCACTCTTGTCCCCGCGATAGTGGGAATCGCCGGGAATTTGCTTTAAGTACTTAAATCGCTCATTTTTGCGAGCCATGTCACTATCGCGCATGTCACGGACAAATCTGATAGGACAAATCTTAAAAACATTTGAAATGCGAAAGTGTGACGTATCAGCGAGTGTTGACAATGCCGGAAAAAAGGTTTTCTTACAAGAAAAATCGCTGCAAAATTTTTTTCGTTTGAAAACAACATTTTGGGCATTTTCTCAACGAATCCACACGCTTAGGCACTGTAGGATTCGTCTGACTAAAATACTTGAAGCGCGGTTTAATAAGAATAATTTTCACCAGAAATGCGTATTTATCAGAATTTCCTCAGTTGATTTCTGAGAAACATGGTTCGAAAAATGCACAAATAGATTTTGAAAGCTTAACTATCACTTAAGAACGGCTACAGAATCATTAATCATCCCGCGCGGGAGAGTTCTGACAGGAACTGAGCGAGCAAATCAAAGACTTCACTGAAGAGATGTTCACAGAAAGGGGCAAGGAGAGGCATCATCAGACCGAGACTCAGGATCCCCACAGTTAAGGTGATTGGGAAGCCAACAACGAAAACTGATAACTGTGGTGTAACACGGTTTAACAAACCCAGGGCCATATTGAGCGTGAGGAGCAGAACTATTAATGGCAGAGCTAACATCATGCCATTAAGGAAAATTAATCCTGCGGCTTTGACCAGTGCCATAAATGCGTTGGCATTTAGCGGGTGATCGCTGATCGGCATGGTGTGGAAACTGTCGACCAGCATCGATATCAGCCACAGATGGCCGTTGAAGGTCAGGAACAGCAGCATTGCCAGCATATCAAGAATACGTGCCAGTACCGGCATATTCAGACGGCTACCTGGGTCAAAGAAGGTGGCGAACGACAACCCCATCTGCAAGCCAATCACTTCGCCCGCCATACGTACCGCCGCAAAGGCAAACTGCATGGACAGACCCAGACCGACGCCAATCAGAATTTGTTGCAGCAGCAACCAGAAGCCGGCGGCAGTAAACAGGGTGACTTCAACTTGTGGCAGCAGCGGCATCAAAATCCAGGTGGTGAGTACCGCCAGACCAATCTTGACGCGGTTCGGGATGCTTTTTTCACTCAGCACCGGGGCACTGGCAAACAACGCCAGCAAACGCACCATCGGCCAGAAAAACTGACTGACCCAATGGACCAATTGGCTGCTGTCGAGGTTAATCATTAACCGATGATATAAGGCAGGTTGCTAAACAGGGTGCGCATGTAATCCAGGATCAGGTTGAGCATCCACGGACCGGCGATCACGGCAGTGGCCGCCACGGCAAGAATCTTGGGAATAAACGACAGGGTTTGTTCGTTGACCTGTGTCGCTGCCTGCAACAGGCTGATGATCAGGCCACTGACCAGCGCCACCAACAACATCGGGGCTGCCATCAGCAAGGCAACACGCATTGCGTCTTGCCCCATTACCATTACCGATTCGGGTGTCATGTTGCGCTCCTCAGGAATAGAAACTTTGCGCCAGTGAGCCCACCAGCAACTGCCAGCCATCCACCAGGACGAACAGCATCAGCTTGAAGGGCAGTGAAATGGTAGCGGGGGGCACCATCATCATCCCCAGCGCCATCAGCACGCTGGCGACTACCAGGTCGATGATCAGGAACGGGATGAATACGGTAAAACCAATCTGGAACGCCGTTTTCAACTCGCTGGTGACATAAGCGGGCAACAGGATACGCATTGGCACCGCTTCTGGTCCTTCAATCGGCGGCGTGTTTGCCAGACGGGCAAACAAGGCTAAATCCGCTTCACGTGTCTGACGCAGCATAAACTCACGCAACGGTTGTGCGCCTTTATCAATAGCGACATCCATGCTGATCTTGTCCTGGCTGAATGGCAGATAGGCGTCGGAATAAATCTTGTCGAAAGTCGGTGCCATGATGAAGAAGGTGAGAAATAACGCCAGCCCCACCAGCACCTGGTTTGGCGGTGCAGAGGGTGTACCGAGCGCGTTGCGCAACAATCCGAACACAATAATGATGCGGGTGAAACTGGTCATCATCAGCAGCACTGCCGGAATAAAGGTCAGTGAGGTGATAAAAACCAGCGTCTGCACCGGCAACGACCAACTCTGGCCACCATTTGCCAGCGGATGGCTCACCAGGCCTGGCAGTTGCGCATGGGCAACCGGTGCCAGCAATAACAGCGGCAGAAGAGGAAGCAAGCGACGCATCATTGGGGTTTTCCGGGACGTTTAACCAGAGTCTGTAACAGCTGACGAAAATCCTGCGGTGCAGTTGGCGCTTCACGGTCTTCCGGTGCCAGCGGCGGCAGGCTGTGCAGGTGGGTAATCTGCTGTGCGGTGACGCCGAGCACCAGACGGGCATCATGGGTATCGACAATCACCACACGTTCGCGTTGGCCAACCTGCACGCTGGCGCTGACTTTTAGCGCCTGTCCGCTCACCGCTTTCGGGGCAAAACCGAGGCGGCGTGCCAGCCAGCCACAGGCGAGGATCAGTAACACAATCACCGCCAGCACGCTGCTGACCTGGCCAATCACCGAACCGGCTGAAACCACCGGTTGGCTGTGGCTGGCAGGTTGTACCGTTTGCGCGTTCTTCAACATACTTAGCGGCTCAGACGACGCATACGTTCAGACGGGGTGATGATATCGGTGATGCGTACGCCATATTTGTCGTTCACCACCACCACTTCACCCTGGGCAATCAGGTAGCCATTGATCAGAATATCCAGCGGCTCACCCGCCAGACCGTCCAGCGCCACCACCGACCCCTGTGTCAGACGCAGCAACTCTTTGATGGTCATTTTGGTACGACCCAGTTCCACAGTCAGTTTGACCGGGATATCCATGATCAGATCGATATCCTGCAATGAACCGCTGGCACCGCCACCGTCGAGCGACTTAAATACGGCTTCGCTGGGGTCCGGCGCGCTGGTTGCCGCCTGCTCATTCATTGCTGCAGCCCACAGATCGTCCGCGGAGATGTCGTCATCGGACGGTTTCTTGCTGTCACTCATTGGGCTGTTCCTCATTCAGCGAATTCAAAATCGGGTTAATCAGGTGCTCGACACGCAGCGCATACTGGCCGTTTAACGTGCCGTACTGGCTGGTGAGCACCGGTACGCCATCTACGTGTGCGATGATGCGATCCGGCTTCTCAATGGGCAGGACGTCACCAGGTTTCAGTTGTAAAATACGTGACAGACGCAGCGATACATCCGCGAAGTGGGCAATCAGCTCCAGCTCCGAGTGCTGCACCTGTTTCACCAGGTTGTCGCGCCAGTGGTTATCTTCCTGACGTGAGTTCTCCAGTGGGGGATTGACCAGCAGCTCGCGCAGCGGCTCAATCATCGAAAACGGAATACAGATGTTAAATTCACCCACCAGGTTGCCAATCTCCACCTGGAACGGGGTGTTCACCACGATATCGTTCGGGGAAGTGGTGATGTTGGTGAACTTCACCTGCATCTCAGAACGGACATACTCCACATCCAGCGGGTAAATCGCTTTCCAGGCATCGCTGTAGCCTTCCAGCGCCAGCTTCAGCATGCGGCGAATCACGCGCTGCTCGGTATGGGTAAATTCGCGGCCTTCCACTTTAGTCGGGAAGCGGCCATCGCCACCGAACAGGTTATCCACGGCGATAAACACCAGACTCGGCGAGAACACCACCAGCGCGGTGCCGCGCAGCGGTTTCAGGTGGATCAGGTTCAGGTTGGTCGGCACCGGCAGGTTGCGGGCAAACTCATGGTACGGCTGAATCTTGATCGCCCCAACGCTAATATCCGGGCTGCGGCGCAACAGGTTAAACAGCGCCATACGAAAGTGACGGGCAAAACGCTCATTGATGATCTCCAGCGCCTGCAGACGTTCACGTACCACGCGTCGCTGGGTATTGGGATCATAGGGGCGAATATCACCATCGCCCCCGGTGGAACTCTTCTCTACTTCCGCGCTGTCACTGTCGCCATTGAGCAGCGCGTCAATCTCAGCCTGGGAGAGAATGCTATCGCCCATTAAATCACCTCAAAATGAAGGCGGTAAACAGCACGTCACTGACCACCTGCGGAGGTTGACCTTTTACCAGCGGCGGCGCCAGCACCTGTTTGATCTGATCAACCAGAGCCTGTTTGCCTTGCTCGGTCGCCAGCGCGGCTGCGCTTTGACGCGAGAGCAGCAACAGCAGGCGGCTGCGCACTTCCGGTAGGTAGTCATTCAGCCGACGTCGGGTATCCTCATCGGGCAGACGCAGCGTAAAGCCCACGTACAGCACACGGTCAGGATCATTGTCGGGATTGACCAGGTTAACCGTAAAAGTATCCATTGCAAAAAATACGGGGGCTGGTGGTGGCTCTACTTTCGCCACTTCCGGCTTATCGCCCTCGTGTTTATTCATCATTCGCCAGACTGCATAGCCTGCCACGCTGCAAGCGGCCAGCGTCACAATTAGTAACACCGGAATTAATATTGAACGTTTGCGGCCTTTAGCTTTCGCGTTATCAGACATGTTTGCAGTTACTTCCTGTGAATTATGGGCAAGCCTTTCGGCTCGCCTGGACAGATTATCCCGCGTCTTAAGTCAAACAATGGGAAGAAAAGACGCGGGTTTTACGCTTACCTTCAGCGTTAGCCGCTGTCAGGCAAAGATATCGACAGCGCCGTTGCCGGTCGCGCGCGCCTGGAGGGCTGCCGGGACGGCAATAGGCGTTATCTCGTTTTCACTGTCCTGGGAGAGGGTAAAGCTGCCGTGCTGGCCATCACGGCGACCTTCCTGCTGACCCTGATAATTCTGGCCTTGTGCGGAAGCGTCGCTGCTGACATTACTCTGTCCCAGGTTTATACCGCTCTCCGCCAGCGCCGTTTTCAGCTGTGGGAGAGCCGCTTCCAGCGCGGCCCTCACATGGCTGTGGCTGGAAACCATATTCAACTGTGCCTGATCCTTATCCAGGGTCAGGCTGATCTGAATTGCACCCAGATCCTCCGGGTGCAGACGCAACTCAGCGTTCTGCTGACCGTTACGACTGAACATCACAATTTGCTGACTCAGCGCCTGCTGCCACTCGGACGAGCCAAGTTGCGCATTCAGCATCGGTGTCGACGGGGTGGTGCTGGTCGACGCGGTGCTACTGAGAAGCTGTGTGGTACTGCTCAGCGGTGCGCTGGTGACCGGTGTCGTCGTGTCAGTGCTGCTCAGATCACGCTTGTCATCAGGCTTACTTAGCGTACTTAGCACCTGCTGAAAACTCTCATCCAGCGTCAGGGCGGTGCTGTTGGTCGTACTGGTAGTGGCCGTGCTGCTGGTGGCCTGCGTTGTGGTGGTTTGCGCAGTTAACGCATCCGCCACATCGCTGGTTTTCTTGGTTGCTGCTGTCGTTACCGTCGAGGTGGTGGCTGCCGTGGTATCCGACTGCTCATCCTTTGCCTGACGGGTTAGCGCACTCAGTAACGTACTGTTCAGACTGGCGCGACTGTCGCTGGTATTTTCACTCAACGCGCTGGTGGCCGCGGTCTGGGTGGTGCGATCTTCAACTGCTGCCGGTAACATGGCGAACAGGGCCTGAACATTCTGTAAGTCGCTGGCGCTTAACGAACTTGCCTCACTCTTATCCTTATCATCGGCTGATTTCAGCGTGGCTTTAATATTTTCCGGCTGTAAAAGTGCGTTCAGGGTCTCTGGTTTGTCCAGTGCTGCCATCAGCGCACTCAGGGAGACACCCTTGCTGGATTTTTCATCACTTTCTGCTGATGAATCAGCCGATTGCACATGGGTGCCTTGCTGCTTTGCCAGGGTCAATAACTGGTTGCCCAGTGCGGTCACGAAGTCCTGCGGTAGGTTTTCCACCCCTTGCAGAATGTCCGTTGAGGCTGAAGTATCTGCCTCTCCCGAGCTGGCGGTTTGTGTAACGAGTGTTGGCAGCGTAATCATTCGCCTTTCCTCAATGCGGCCCGTTGGGCGTATTCATCCATCCGTTTCTGGTCGAGACGGTTTTCTTGTCGTAATGCGTTTTCGGCGGCCCGGGTGATCAGTGTCTGATAGGCATTGAGCCGTTTCTGTTTGTCGCGCCAATTATTGAGAGCCTGATCGAGACGCTGTTTCCATTGCTGCAACTGTTGGCGATGTTGCTCAATGGCTTTTTCCAGCGTCTGAATAAATTGGTGATAGTTGGTCCAGCGGGTACTGGCAATACCGCCAGACATATCCTGATTGAGCTTGTTGCGATACTCATCCTGGTAATCGAGCAGCATATGTAGTTGCTCGTCAGCTTGCTGGTGGCCACGGCGCATATCACCGAGGTGGATGACCGCTTTCTCCAGATCCTGTTCCGCCAGGTCGCGCAATGTATCGATAGCATTGGCCGTTTTCATTGCAATCCCCCTTCACGCAGGTTTAACCGAACATCGCCTGTAAATGCAGGCAGGCATCGTCGTAGTCGCTGCGTTCGAAAATCCCCTGTTGCAGGAAGGCTTCCATCTGTGGATAGAGCTTGATAGCCCGATCCAGCATCGGATCGCTACCTGCGGCGTAAGCCCCCACGCTCACCAGATCGCGGTTGCGCTGGAAGCTGGAGAGCAGTTGTTTAAACTGACGCACGCGGGCGTAGTGGTTTTCATCGATCAACGCGGTCATGGCTCGGCTGATCGAGGCTTCAATATCAATCGCCGGATAATGACCGGCCTCCGCCAGGCGTCGCGACAATACGATATGGCCGTCGAGAATGGCACGAGCGGAGTCGGCGATGGGGTCTTGCTGATCGTCACCTTCGGTCAGAACGGTATAAAACGCGGTAATCGAACCGCCGCCATGGGTGCCGTTACCCGCGCGTTCAACCAGTGCGGGTAGCTTTGCGAACACGGAAGGCGGGTAGCCTTTGGTGGCAGGTGGCTCACCAATCGCCAGCGCGATCTCACGCTGGGCCATGGCGTAGCGGGTGAGGGAGTCCATAATCAGTAGCACATGCTGACCACGGTCGCGGAAATCTTCCGCAATGCGCGTGGCATAGGCGGCGCCCTGCATACGCAGCAGCGGCGAGACGTCAGCCGGTGCGGCGATCACCACGGAACGAGCACGTCCTTCGGCGCCCAATATGTTTTCAATAAACTCTTTAACTTCACGACCACGTTCGCCAATCAGGCCAACCACGATCACATCGGCCTTGGTGTAACGCGCCATCATGCCGAGCAGCACGCTTTTACCTACGCCGGAACCGGCGAACAGGCCCATACGTTGGCCACGACCAACGGTGAGCAGGGCGTTGATGGCGCGTACGCCAGTGTCCAGCACATCCTCAATCGGGGTGCGCTGTAAGGGGTTGAAGGGTGCGGTGATCAGTGGGGCGCGATAGCCGGTTTCTGGTGAAGGCAGGCCATCCAGCGGTTTACCGCTGCCGTCGAGCACGCGGCCCAGCAATTGCGGGCCAAGCAGGAGCTGTTTGCCGCTGTGGGCGTTATCGCCAGTGACACGGGCGTAGACGCGTGCACCAGGCAAAATACCGTCAACTTCTTCCAGTGGCATCAGAAACAGTTTCTGACCGTTAAAGCCGACCACTTCACTTTCCACTTCGGTGATGGTGGCACCGTCATGGCGTTCAATCACACAAGTCGCACCGAGCGGCAGTTGCAAGCCGGTGGCTTCCAGTACCAGACCGGTAGCGCGAATCAGACGCCCATAGCGCCGTACGGTCTGCACCTGGGAAATACGATCTTCGAAGGCGTCCAGCGCCCCGAGCCAGCGATTGAGGCGCGTACTCATCAGAACTCTCCCGGTGCCGCCAGGCGGCACAATTCCTGCCAGCGTGTTGCCACGCTGGCATCGAGATCGCCATCCTCGGCGCTGAGTTTACAGCCGCCTGGGTGCAGGCTGCTATCGGCCAGCAGACGCCAACCGTGTAGATCCAGCGTTGGGCCAAGTGTTTGTTCGATCCGTTGCAGGTCATCCGGGTGCACCCGCAACTGTGGTTTACCGCTGAACATCGGCTCCTGCTGAATCAGCTGCTGGATCTGGCGCAGCAGGGCGCTGCCATCGACGGTGGTCGCCTGACCAATAACGGTACGCGCGGCCTCCAGTGCCAGTTGCATCAGTCGTGCGGCGATCACGCTATCAAGTGATTCCAGCGTGTGCTGAAACTCCGTCACCAACTGCTGCATACGCGCCTGTAACGGCGCTTGCTGCTGTTGGGCGTCGGCCAAACCTTGCTGGAAACCTGCGTCGTAGCCGTGTTGCTGCGATTCAGCATGCCCTTTCTGGTAGCCTTCGCTGTAGCCCTGCGTTTGCGCCTCTTTGCGCATCTGCTGCTGCAGACGCTCCAACTGCTGGTGCTGTTCATCTTCGGCACTCAGTACTTCGTCACTGACGGACTCCATTGGCAGGATTTCCGGTTCAGGATCGAACGAACGTCCTAAATCATCAGGCTGCCAGCGTTGCCACGGACGGGCGGAAAAGGCATCAGACATAGGTTTCCTCGCCACCACCAATCACCATTTCGCCAGCTTCTGCCAGACGGCGTACTACCAGCAGGATGGCTTTCTGTTCGTTTTCTACCGCAGACATACGTACCGGACCACGGTTGGCGAGGTCGTCGCGCAGAATATCTGCCGCACGGGCTGACATGTTTTTGAGGAACTTCTCGCGCAACGGCTGTTCGGCACCCTTCAGGGCGATCAGCAACTGCTCGGACTCCACTTCCTGCAACAGACGCTGGATGCTGCGGTCGTCCACTTCCACCAGGTTTTCGAACAGGAACATCTCGTCGATGATCTTCTGGGCCAGCTCGCCATCGAAGTCGCGAACGGCTTCGATAACCGCCTCTTCCTGCTGGGTTTTCATCAGGTTGATAATTTCTGCTGCGGTTCTCACGCCGCCCATCTTCGCGCGCTTGAGGTTGGTGCCATCCAGCAGGCTGTTGAGCACCTCGGTCAGCTCGGCCAGTGCTGCTGGCTGCACACCGCCGAAGGTGGCGATACGCAGCATCACATCGTGGCGCAGACGTTCGTCGAACAGCGCCAGAATATCCGCCGCCTGACCACGTTTGAGGTGAACCAGGATGGTGGCGATAATCTGCGGATGCTCGTCGCGGATAAGGTCTGCCGCCGCCTGCGGTTCCATAAAGTTGAGTGTTTCCATGCCGCTGGTGGTTTCGCGGGTTTCGAGAATATCTTCCAGCAGGCTGGAGGCACGTTCCTCGCCCAACGCCTTGACCAGCACGGTGCGCAGGTAGTCGTTGGAGTTGAGACTGAGCGCGGCAAACTGTTCGGCATTCATCTCAAACTCACGTAACACCTCGGTCAGCTGCTTGTGCGAGATCTGTTTCATGCTGGCCATCGCCGCACTCAGATGCTGCACTTCACGCTGGTTGAGGTGTTTAAACACCTCAGACGCACGGTCCTCGCCAATGGTCATCATCAGAATGGCGCTTTTTTCAGTACCGGTCAGACTCATAGTTCGTTACTCATCCATTCACGGATCACCAGCGCAACAACGCGTGGATCGTTTTCAGACATATCGCGGATACGCTGGCTCAACACTTCCGCGCTCATGCGGTTGGTTGATTTGCGCTCCTGATCCAGTTCATCTTTGCTGAGCTGGACGCTATAGGCTTCTTCTTCTTCCTGCGCAGCAACACGGGCGGCAGCGGCTTCTGCGGCGGCTTGTTCCTGCTCGCGCTTACGCATAATTTGCGGACGTACCAGCTTGCGGTAGAGAATGAAGGCAACCAATGCCACCAGCAGCCAGCGACCAGCACTCATCAACTGATCAAAGAACGATTGCTGTTGCCAGAAGGGCAGGTCGCCACCGGCAGGCTCGGTCATATTGAACGGTGAGTTCACCACGTTGATGCTGTCGCCACGGGTCTGCGAGTACCCCATGGCTTCGCGCGTCAGGTCTTCAATCTGCTTAATCTGCTGATCGTTCAGGGCAACTTCTTTACCTTTATCGTCAGTGCGATAGTTCACCACCACGGCGACCGACAGGCGCTGCACGTCACCGACGTTCAGCTTGGTGTGACGAATGGTGCGATCCAGCTCGTAATTGACGGTATCGTCACGACGTGAGCTGCTCGGCCCGCTGTTCTGAGTGGTGCTGGTGCTGGTCCCGTTCGCCGTATTGTTCTGGCCATTGGCATTCTGACCATTGGTATTGTTAGCTGGCGGATTGGTGACCGGCGCGGTATTGGCAGGAGCTGGCTGATTCGACAACGCTCCCGGTACGCCACCCGGATACGGGCTACCGTTTTGTTCGCTAGTGCTGGTCTGGCGTGAGCGAATCGCTGAGTTGTCTGGACTGCCGTTCGGATGATACTTCTCATCCGTCTGTTCGCTGCGGTCAAAGTTCAGTTGCGCCGTCACCTGCGCATGGACATTGCCCTGGCCAACAATTGGATTAAGGATTGCTTCAATGCGCTGCTGATAACGACCTTCCACTTCGGAGGTGTATTTCAGCTGAGCATCGTTAAGATCGCGACCTTCACTGTCTGAACGAGTCAGCAAACGGCCAGCCTGATCGACCACCGTCACGTTACCCGGCGGCAAGCCAGGTACGCTGCTCGAGACCATATGCACCACGGCCTGAATCTGGCCTTCATCCAGTGCGCGCCCCGGTTGCAGGTTCAGGGTGACAGAAGCTGAAGGGGCTTTCTGCTCACGCACGAACAGCGTCGGTTTTGGCATCGCCAGGTGGATGCGCGCGCTCTTGACCGGACCGAGAGTTTCAATGGTGCGCGCCAGTTCACCTTCCAGCGCACGTTGATAGTTAACCTGCTCGCTGAATTGACTGATGCCGAACTTCTCTTTATCCATCAACTCAAAACCTACCGAGCCACCTTTCGGCAACCCCTGCTGGGCGAGACGCAGGCGCAGTTCATGCACCTTATCGGCTGGCACCATCAGTGCGCCGCCATTCTCGGCAAACTGGTAGGGAATGTTCATCTGAGTCAACTGGGTGACAATCGCGCCGCCATCTTCATCTGAGAGGTTGCTATAAAGGACGCGATAATCAGGGGCTTTCGCCCAAAGCACCAACGCAATGACCACTGCGATAGCCGCAGCGGCAGCGATAATTAAGGGAATTCGCGGATTGGCGCGCAGGCGGGCGAGAAGGTCACTGAAGCCTTTCTGGTTTGTATCCTGTGTAGCGGCTGCACTCGCATTCATGACCGATTCCTGCCTGACATAATTGACCGGGTGTGTTGTGGTGACAAAACGGACTCCCTGAAACGTCGAAAAATGAAATTCCACTCCAATGCTTTGCATTATTTTCTGAATCGCGAAATTTGATGGGCGAAAAAGCCGGGTTTTTTGCAGTCATTTAGCGCCTTTGTCTTATTGACAGTGTGCTAACTTTTCCATCGTGAAAAAATGAATCATCTTCAACGAGGTAATGGCATGTCGATTCAGGCAATTGATGGTGTTCTGCAACAGCTTCAGCTGACGTCGTTGCAAGCCAGCGGCCAGCAGAGTGACGCCACTCAGCAGGTGGACTTTGGTGCGACCATGAAAGCGGCACTGGATAAGATCAGTGAAACGCAGAACAATGCGCGCAGCCAGGCACAGGATTTTGAGCTGGGTAAACCAGGTGTGGCGTTAAATGATGTGATGGTCGATCTGCAAAAATCATCGATTTCGATGCAGATGGGCATTCAGGTCAGGAACAAACTGGTGTCGGCGTATACCGATATTATGAATATGTCGGTGTAGGTATGGTAACTGGTTGATAAGGAAGAGATTGCTGGCTTGGCCGCTTTGGTGTGGGACACCAGCATTCAGTTTCTCGTTGAGAAGACTCCTTTGCATCTCATCGTTTTCTTTCATCCATGATCCGTAAAACTGATAAACCATCTGCGCGTTTGCATACCCCATCTGACTCGCAATGTAGTTGGGGCTTGCTCCTGCCGATAATGACCAGCACGCATAAGTGTGCCTGGACTGTTATGGCTTCCTGTACGTCAGACGAGCTTTGCTTATTGCTCCCCTCCATGTCACACCGATTCAATTGATTTTATTTTGATATTTTCTATCAGAATCCCACTGAAGGGTAAGGTCTGTCATGCCAGATTATTCTTTGAATAAGGGTATTGTTTGGTGTTAATTCACACGCCAGCTTGGGGTAATCTGGCTCAGCTATCACAGAAAAACCTCCAGAATCATACAATGGGGTTACTGTTGTCACTGGGGCCATAAACAACAATTACGGCGTTCCGGTTATGGTCTACGGATCGTTCAACCTCAGCTGCATGTGTTGTGAATATTGATGCTGGCCCTGATACAGATCACTTAGGAGCTGTACAGAGCATCACCACAACCGGAGTATCAGGGAAAACTCATTTTTTAATCAGTGTTCCTTCAGGTGAGGGCTGGAGACTGTTTGTTCAGACGGGAGACTCAAGCAAAACTTTGAACTCCGTAGCAATTCATGATGCTAGCCGAGACAGCTTTGATGAAAATCATTCAATAAGTTGACTGGTAAGAGTATAAGGAGTGATTACTAAATATTTTCGAAATCTTTACACTTCATGAATAAAATTGGATATATCCAGGCTCTCAGGGCCTTAGCGGTTACTCTGGTCGTCGGCTTTCACTATGAAGGGATTATTCCTCTATTTAAACATGGCTTCATTGGCGTAGATCTGTTTTTTGTAATCTGCGGTTTTATAATGGTCTATACGACGAAGGCATTTACCTTCGAATTGTCAGAGGTTAAAACGTTTCTTATTAAAAGATTCTCTCGCGTCTGGCCCGTCTATGCAGTTCTTACTCTGCTCTTTTTTTTAATTTTCACGCCATCAATACCCGGTGATGCTATTTCTCAGGTTAAGTGGATAATAAAAAGTATTCTGTTCTATCCATCCTGGAATGTGATGCCAGTCATTAAGTCCGGATGGACACTTCCTCTTGAAGTGCTTTTTTACCTTCTTTTTGCTCTGAGCATGGTGGCAGGCCGGTGGCGCTGGATTGCACTGTCTGCAATTATGATATTCACATTGGGCTTTCTATCAAGTAAGGTGATGTTGCCGTATGCATCATTCAAATTTCCTGGCGTGTTCATCGCTACCGCTGCGACGCCGATAAACTGGTCTTTTTACATTGGTTCACTCGTTGGCTTACTTTCAATAAAAAATATAAGGCTGAACAAAAAGGCTTCGGGAATTTTATTTTTTCTGTCTTTATTCGTCTTCATGATATCCCTTACCACGCTTGAGGCGCCAGCGCACGGTCCTATTATTGGATTGATGTTTGGCGTGATGGTGTACAGTATTGACTGCCTTAATGCCGATAGTGAAATAAAAATACCCACCAATGTGCTGGCAGTCGGAAATATGAGTTTTTCTATCTACCTTTGTCATGAATTTGTCTTGGCGGTTTACGCAAAATACTTTGATCAATTTGCTGTTAGCCTACTTATGAAAGTGGTGCTATTTTTCCCTTACGTTGGCATGACTCTATTGCTGTCTTGGTATAGCTGGAAGTATCTTGAGAATGGTCTGGCTGTATGGGTGAGGGATTACATGATGGGGAAGACCAGAAGAAGGGGCGCAACTACGAGCCACCAGTAAGTGGACAGAGTCTGCGGTGAAACTAACATGAATCCCTGATTAACCTGACGCCGGAAGAGTACCGGCTGATAGCTGAAAACCCGGAAATCTCAAAAAGTGCGTGGAACTAAAACAGGTCTGCTTACATGCAGACGTGGGGAGTGATATCGGCAATGCTCTGTTTGTGCGGGATCTGAGTTATCTCTTTACCAGCTCAATTTTTCTACCATTGCATCATGAATATGTCGGTGTAAATTGCATTACGCGACGGTCTCTCACCGCAAACGAAACGGCGCGATTAATCGCGCCGCTGCATTGAAAAGTTCATGCCCCACCCGGCGCTTATCTCCGGCACTCATAATGGCTTAGCTCTTGAAGGGGCAAAAAGATTGTCTCAGATTTATCCGAAAAATAAAGGGTTGTATCGGCATGTTTGCTGGTAATCGTGATGCCAGTCACAAGCATTTTTCAATCGTGCTAGTCCATAACACTCAACTACGCAATTTTTTCAGGATTGGCGTATCTCTGGCCATGCGACCGCCGGAATGCCGTTCAGCTGTGGCCGGGCAAATAAAAAGCCCTGAAATTTACTGATGCCCGCGGCTTCCAGCCACATCCACTCTTCGGGTTGTTCCACGCCTTCGGCAATCACGGAGATTTCCAGTGAGGCACAACATTTAATCATGGCATGAACAATTGCTTGCTTAGGTCCGCTTTTGTGGACGTCTTTGATGATGCTACGGTCGATTTTGACCTTGTCTGGCTGGAATTTTGCCAGTAGCGACAGGCCTGCAAACCCGGCGCCAAAATCATCCAGTGCCACACTGATGCCCGCCGCCCTTAATTGTTTAATCGCCGTGGCAAATTCATCGGCGCGTGAAATCGCTTCATCCTCAGTGACTTCCACCACAATCTGCTCCGGGATCAGACCATTTGCGTGAATTTCCGTCAGCAGATACTCCACGGCATTTGGCACCATCACCAGCGACATGGGTAACAGGTTAATCGACAGCGTCAGCTTTGGGATGTTGAATTGTTTTGCCAGCTTGAATGCCTGGCTTTTACATTTGAGATCAACTTCATAGGCCTGCTTGCGACTATAAGGGGCAAAAAACGTTTGTGGTGAGCCACCGTCGGCGCTGCGAATCAATGCTTCCACCGCCAGTACTTCGCGTGAGAAGGGATCAATAATCGGCTGGAACGCAAAATGGCACTGCGCAGTTGCGTCATCTGGAACGTCAATCAGTAAATTTTCTTGCTCATCGGCGATAAATTCCCAGGTATTAGCCGGAGGGATTTCGAAATAATTCTCGTTATCTCGTGCTTCGACAAAGGTTCGGAGGAAACGTAATGCCCGGTCTTCAAAGGTGAGTTGATACTTTGATGTCCCTTTATTCAGTACCGCCTGTAGCACAGTGGCTTTATCATATTCCCGTAAATCAAAGAGTTCCATTCCGCTATTACCAAAACGGCGCGCGGGTGCATAGTCGTGCAACAGCTCTACAAGGTTTTGATGGCGGGCGTCTTTACAGATCCGGTCATAAATGGACTGTACTGCCTCTGCGGGTCCCTCCAGCAACTGAAAAAAATGCAGTCCGTCAAATAATAAAATGCCCGTAATATCCATTAACTCATTGTTTATATTTGCTTTTTTAACCATATCTTCCAGCTTTTTCACCGGAACATGGTCGCAGAGATGGCTACGATAAAGGATGGTTGAGAGCATGGCAGGTTCCGGAACATTATTTTTGTGAGGTCTACATTAACAGAGCGTTCGGGGAAAATGTCGCAGATAGCCATTATTTATCCTGAGAAGCGTCTGAAAGCGCTCGACAGAATAAAAAGCGGTGTTCTGCTTTCGTCAAGTCGGATTCTTTCTGCATCTGGTTGTCACTTCGCTTACGATAAAAATATTAGATTGAAACGACAAATAAAAAGCGTAGTGTGACCTTCGTTAACCAGAGGTGAGCACAATGTTGCGTGATTATTTGAAAATTGATGATAGCGACCGCTTAGTCGAACAGAGCATACAAAGGCTCAACAATCGCGGTCAGGAAGATATTACCGAATGGCGTATTGTCGGGAAGAATGGTGAGCATAAAGGCCGGGTTTCTCTGTGTGATAAACTCTGTGTCCAGCGCTCCTGGAATGTCAGCTACCGGATTACACAGACCGATGTGAACGGAAGGGTTGTCGTCGATCACTTGACCGACGTGTTGTAATTTTTGCCGTAGTTTTTGTATTACTTGACCCGCCTGTGGCGGGTTTTTTGCGTGGGACACCAATTTATTTGTTTGCCGCAGTGACGGGCTTTGGGGTGGGAACCTCGGGCAGCGGGTCATTATTCATGGTAAAGGCCAGGCGCATCACAATATTCTGTGTCGGATGATGGGGGGCGAAGCGCCAATGCGCGACGGCAGCCACCACGGTGTCTTCAAAACGCCCCGGCGGTTGTGCCTGCAAAATACGCAGCCGACTTACGTGCCCGCTGGCATCGACATCATAGGAAATTTTAACTGAGCCGGTTATACCGTGTTGATACGCATAGATGGGATAGTTTGGTTTTACCATTTTGACTATCGGCGGCGGTTTATTCCCCTCAGGCGAGCGGGCGCAGCCTGCCAGTAAAACCAATAGCAGCGGTAACAATAATTTTTTCATTTAACGTCCTGTTACGAAAGTAAAACAGCGGTTAAATGATAATGCTTCTTATTACATAATGATACTGGCAATCCTGCGACCAGGGCGACTTTCAGACATTAGTTCCGATTAATCCTAACGCGGCTTCGCTATATTCAACTACCTTTAGTCATCATGGCGTTATTTAAACTGGTTTTTTTCACAAAAAGGAAAACAGCATGAGTGATTCAGAGGCAATCAAAACCAAAACTGACTACCTGCGTGATGTCACCTCCCAGCTGAAAGAGATGCGTCATTATGCACAAAGCAACACCGAGACCCTTTCCAGTCACTGGCTGGCTTTTGATGCTGGTGAGTTTAAAGACAAAGAGTATGCAGCTCGATTCGATACGTTGATTAATAAGCAAGGCAAACTGCTGGACGATATTGACCAGGCGATTCAGGATCTGGAAATCGCCGTCAATCACAGTGAGCAGGAGAGCTAAGCCACCAACGCTGGTGGCTCAGTCGGCCACCAGCCACATGTCGGCTTCGTCAAACATCTCCTCAATGATGCGTGCCAGGGTGGCTTTCTCGTTTTTACTCATATCCGTCTCAATAGCGTTCCGTTCCATGGGTTTGACACGGACTTCGAGTTCTGGAAATACCCGCTGCACGCGTTTTTTCCAGTTCCTGCAAGATCATTTCGCGCGCGCCGGGTAATCCCGCCACGTTGCGCTTATCGTAAATCAGCTCCACAAACATTCAGGGCATTCCATTTAATAAATCAGAGCGCCATATTACTGTAAATAAAAACAGTATCAAGCGGCAGCACGGACGAAATCAGATAATTTTATCGGTGCACCTCATAACAACACTTTTTCACTTCAGGAGTTAGCATGCGTCAGTTAGTTATCGATATTTTGCTCAAGATGGCAAAAATGGATGTGGAAGCGAAAGAACTCATGGCACAGGTAGAAGCACAATCGCTGCTAATTGCCGCATTGTTGATCCAGGCTAAACAGGATAACTCGCTGACCATTAGCGAAACGGTACAGGATGCGATTTTCACCGCGTCTCGCTCCTCTGAAGAGTTTTTGCAGTCCGATGTGGATCTGTTGTTGACGCATATTAATCGTCTGCTGGCGGTAGCACGTTATGTTGAAGTGAAAGCGATTGAGCGTGGAGAGTAAGCAAAAAAATAGAACCTCTGGAGGTGGAAATCCAGCAACACCTCCAGAGGCGGTGCAAAAGCACCATTCGTTCAAGGACAATCTACGACCGAAGCCGTAGAGTTAACTTATACAAGTTCTTCCATCTTGTACAACTTTATCCTGATCATTTTGAGTGGTACGAGGTGTTCAATCGCGACCAGTCTAAACTGAAACGATTAAAGCTCGTTCTGAATACAAAACGCTTCCCACGTCATACCTAAAGCCGCAGCGTGCGATTTCAGGTAGGTTTCGATAGCTTCAGCGGCCACCGCTTTATCTGGTTCGGCGAGCTGAATCGAAAACAGCATGCCATCGAGGTTCTTCTGGCGTAAGAACGCAGCATAGATGCGTTCTGCATGCCACTGGCGCAGCGCCACCAATGTCATGCCAGCCTGCTGTGCATCATTTTCTGTCAACTCGTCCAGCGCCGCCTGGAAATCAGGATGGGCGGTAAAAAACATTTCACGAGCCTGGGCGTAATATTGTTCTGGCGTTTTCATTTGGGGTTCCTGCTGGTTAACTCGGCGCGTAGTGTAGCGTGGGAGGGCCAGGTTGTCAGGAATCCCGGCAGATCCGACGCAGATACCTTGCGTAACTCCCTGGAAAAATTATAACGTAGCCGCCATTGAAGCGAGTGTAGGGATCGAAGATGAAAAAGTGGATGGTACTGGCAGCATTGGCGCTGACGGGGTGTGCGCAAATTAACAACTATGAAGCTGCTGTAAAAACCCCCGCACCAGCGGAATTGCAGGGCTACTGGCAAACTGTCGGCCCGCAGCGCAAGCTCATCAGCGAGCAGGCGATGGGCACTCTGATCATCGGTGCGCAGGGCGATACACTGGATTGCCGCCAGTGGCAGCGCGTGATTGCTAAACCCGGTAAGCTGACACGTCTGGATGACCAGTGGGTGAATGTGACACGCCTGGTACGGGTGATGCCGCTACGGTTAAACAATGGTGAGCTGCGTTACGATGGCCTGCGGATGCGGAAAGTGGATCGTCCAACGGTTGAATGTCAGCAGGCCTTAAAAGAAGTGGCTGCTCGCCCTGATGAGGCGGTAATTCAGGATATTGAGCCGGAGATTTTGCGGCCGATGCAGAATACTGCGCAGGATTAAGCTAAAGCGGAAAAAATAGCGGCAGGAAAAAGGTTTTCACTGCCGCTACGCGAAGGTAACACTCAAACTGATTGACGCGGCACCAACACGCTGCCTTGTTTGCCGTAAGCGTTCATCATGGATTTTTGCCGTGATGATTGTCCAACCAGCTGCGCCAGCTCATCCAGACGTGCCTGTAACAGGCGTTTGACTTCACTCTCATTGTCGAGGATATGGCGTAATACCGGGCGCAGTTGTTCCTGGGTTTGCAACGAAGGTGCGTTGTCCTGCGTCGATCGGGCCAACTGTTGCACCGCACTAACGTATTCCATCTCCTTGGTGATCAATTCATCCCATTCGCCGTCTGCGGCGAGGCGCAGCATTCCCTGGCTGAGATCGAGTAACTGCTGGTAAATGGCAATCAGATGCGGTGCGATAGTCATTAAACGGCGTCCTGAAGGTGTTGAGGTTGAGCGACTTCTTTCCAGGCATCAGCGATATTACGTAACAGCCCTTCAACTTCTTCGATGGCTTCTACGTCATTACGCAGATTGGCCTGTAACAGACGGCGCACCATATAGGCATAAAGCCCGAGCAGGTTCTCGGTGAGTTCATCACCGTTGCCTTCTGTCAGACCCTGTTTGAGTCCGTTTTCGATAATATTGATTGCTTTAGAGAGCGACAGACCTTTGCCCTCCATATTCCCGTCCTGCAAAAACAGGCGGGCACGAACCAGTGCGCTGAGCGCACCGTCAAACAGCATCACCACCAGCTGCTTCTGGCTGGCGCTCATGACGGCGCTTTCAACGCCGATTTTGGCATAGGCTTGGGTGCCATTTGCGCTATACATGAATCACTCCTTATTAGGATGAGCTACTGCTGGTGCTGGAGCTGCTGGATGACGTATCGAACTGCTGCGACAGGTAGCTACTGGTGCTATTCAGCGAGCTCATCAGCACGTCCAGAGCAGTAAACTGGGTTTTATAACGTGCGATCAGGTTATCAATACGCGTACTCATGTCGTTGTACTGATCGGTCAGGTCATTCAGGGTCTTACTGACGCCATCGGTGGCCGCCTGCACGATACCGGTCGTAGAAAGCCAACTGGTCAGGTTGGTGGCAATGGTGGTGGTGATACCGGTGGTGGTGCCATCACCCACAATCATTTCTTTCACCCCATCAGCATCACTGGACAAGGCCGTTTCCAGCTTGTCGGAATCCACTTCCAACTGACCGGAAGTGGGGTCAGTGGTGATACCAATCTGTGCCAGCGTTTTATACGTTGAGCTGCTCTGCGCATTGGTCAGCATACTTTTCAGCTGCGTCTGAATGGTACGCAGGGTGCTGTCGCCAAGCAGTGCGCCATTGCTGGAGTCCTGCGAATCGGAACCCACATCAACCGCGGTATATTTGGTCAGCGTATCGAACTGCGTCAGCAGGGAGTTGTAGGCATCTACCCAGTTTTCAATGGCGCTTTGCGCTTTTGATGAATCTTTGGTGATGGCCAGCGTCTGGTTACCGGTGGTGGTGTCGTTCAGTTTGAGCGTAATACCTTCAAGTGCATCACTAATGGTATTGCTGCTGTTCTCAATCTCAACGTTATTTACCGTCAGTTTGGCGTTCTGCGCCGTGACGCTTTCCGTCATGGCATTGCTGCTGGCCGTGGAGTCATAGCCGACGATGCCTTGCAATGTATCATCACCGGTTACGCTGATGCTGCTAACGGCGTTATCACTGCCGGTTTCAGAAGACGTGAGTGACAGACGGTAGCTGCTATCACCGGTTTTAATAATCGTGGCGGTAACACCGGCATCGGCGCTGTTGATCGCATCACGCATGCCGGTCAGCGATGTCTGATCGCTGGTCAGGGTGATGTCTTTGCTGGTGCCATCCACCAGCTTGATCGTCATGGTGCGGCTGCTGGCAGAGCTGTCGCCCAGTGCGGTGCTGTTACTGGACTGCGTGGCGGAAGTCAGGGTTTGCGCCTGCGCCAGCTGCGATACGCTGATGGTGTAGTTACCGGCTACCGTGCTACCAGAGGTCGTCGCGCTAAATGCGGAAGAGGTGCTGGTGGCCGTGGTCGCAGTAAACAGATCGGCATCATTTAACGCGGTGTTTGCCGTCTGGAAGGTGGTCAGGGCACTTTTCAGCGTGCCGTAAGCGCTCAGTTTGGCGGTATACGCCGTCTGCTGAGTAGAGATGGGATCTAATGACGCTTTTTCGGCGGTTTCCAGACTATCCAGAATGCTACTTAAATCGAGGCCTGAACCGACACCCAGGGTAGAGATACTTGCCATGTTGTTTCCTTTTCATGTCGACACGGAGAGTGAATACCGGGGTTATCGGCTTTGGATGGGGAAAGTTTAAAATTATTTACCAGCGAGTAATAAAGCGAATAGCGCATATAGAGAAGGGTATTTCTGGCGCTAGAAAAGTGATCATTTGGCACTAAAGAAGTGCAAGACCTGGGCGATAAAGTTAAGCGTGACAGGCTGAAGTGAAAAATTTTCGCCTGGTACTAAAAAAAATCTAAAGGTTGTTTAAGGGCAGACGATAACAACTTTGACGGCGCTGAAGCCGGCGGGTTGAAGCCCACACCTTAACCGAAAGACTTGATTAACAGGAATATTTATCATGGCCCAAGTCATTAATACCAACAGCCTCTCGCTGATCACTCAGAACAACATCAACAAGAACCAGTCTGCTCTGTCTACTTCTATCGAGCGTCTGTCTTCTGGTCTTCGTATTAACAGCGCTAAAGATGACGCAGCGGGCCAGGCGATTGCTAACCGCTTCACTTCTAACATCAACGGCCTGACTCAGGCAGCGCGTAACGCCAACGACGGTATCTCTGCTGCGCAGACTACTGAAGGCGCGTTGTCAGAAATCAACAACAACTTACAGCGTATCCGTGAACTGACTGTACAGTCACAGAACGGCACCAACTCCGATTCCGACCTGTCTTCAATCCAGGACGAAATCAAATCACGTCTCGACGAAATTGACCGTGTGTCTGGCCAGACCACCTTCAACGGCGTGAACGTGCTGTCTAAAAACGGTTCAATGAGCATCCAGGTTGGCTCTAACGATGGCGAAACCATCGACATCAACCTGCAGCAGATTGACTCTTCAACTCTGGGTCTGAGCGGCTTCTCCGTTTCTAAAAACTCTCTGGATGTGACTGACTCTATTACTCAGGTTGCTGATACCGGTACCGGTGTGATGACCGATATCGACCTGACTGACGTGGCAACCAAACTGGGTGTGAGCAGTGGTACTCTGTCTCTGCACCAGATCTCTGGCACCAACGAATACGTCGTTCAGTCTGGCAGCGATTACTACTCTGTATCTGTTGATACTGACGGTACAACTGGCAGCAACGCAGGTAAAGTTGAGCTGAACACCGTTAACGTGTCTTATGATGACGCCGCTAATGGTCTGTCGAGCGGTAGCCCTGCGACCGTGAGTGGTCAGTTGGTTAAAGTGGGTACTGATAGCAGCGGTAATGTGCAGGCTTACACCACTCTGCAAGATAAAAACTTCGCCGTAACCGGTAACGTGCTGGCTAACAGCAATAACGCGGCTCAATCAACCAGCGGTACTATGAGTATTCATCTGAGCACCAGCGGTGCAACCACCGCGACTGAGGAATTCTCTGGTGCAGCGACTGCTGACCCGTTGGCTCTGCTGGACAAAGCTATCGCTAAAGTTGACACCTACCGTTCAAGCCTGGGTGCGGTGCAGAACCGTCTGGACTCTGCCATCACCAACCTGAACAACACCACGACCAACTTGTCGGAAGCACAGTCTCGTATCCAGGATGCGGACTACGCGACAGAAGTGTCGAACATGTCTAAAGCACAGATCATCCAGCAGGCAGGTAACTCCGTGTTGGCGAAAGCTAACCAGGTTCCGCAGCAGGTTCTGTCTCTGCTGCAGGGCTAATCGCCTGAGTTTTGATAACTTGCAAACCCCGCCTCGGCGGGGTTTTTTTATGGCGGAATAACCCTAAATTCGTGGCACTGCTTGGCGGATTGAATTCTCTGATAAGCCTTAGGATAAGGAAAATCGTCTTGCTGCGCGCCGACGACGGATGGCGCAACCACTGTCAGAGAAAGGTCTATGAGCAACCACTCCCCACGAATCAGCATTATCATCACGGCGTACTTCCCGGTTTGGCTGGAAGAGGCGCTCAACAGTGCGTTGGCGCAGGACTATCCGAATTGCGAAATTCTGGTCGCTGATGTCAGTGGTACCGAATTTATTGCCCAACTGCTGCAACCTTACCTGAATCAGCCTGGCCATCCGGTGCGCCATCTGGTCTATCCGGTACGCCATCCCACGGTGATTGCTGAAGCGATCGCGGAAGCGCAGGGCGAATTTATTAACGTGTTGAGCTATGCGGATGTCCTTGCCAGCAACAGCATCACGACCCTGATCGGCGCATTAGACGCCGCACCTCAGGCGGTGCTGGCGGTGTCAAAACGCAACCGGATGGATGCTGCGGGTGAACCGATGGCAGACATCCTCTCCACCGCTGCCTTTCTGCCTAAGCCGGGGTTTATCCGGGGCGCGGACTTGCTGCGTTATCAGTGCCGTCTCGGTTACAACCTGCTGGGCGATCTCAGTGCCACACTGATGCGTCGCGACATGTTAATGGCGCTGATGCCTGATGCCAGTGCGTTGCTCACTGTTGAAGGGGAGGCACGGCCAGAAATTGCTGCGCTGGTGCTGTACAGCAAATTGCTGACGCAGGGCGATGTGGTGTGGTTCCCGCAGGCGTTGTGTACGGTGCGCGTTTCCGATGTCTATGTGCAACCCCATATGAAAGAGGCGGAAGACCATATCCGTCTCCCTCGTGAGCAACTCATCCAGCAGATTCGCAAAGCTGAATGGTATAACCATGCCAAAGGCCCCTCAGAGATCATCCGCCTGACGTCGTTGACGCAACCGGTTCAGACGACGCAATACAATATGCGTCAGGAGCAATATCAGGCACTCAGTACCAGTACCCTCAACCACTGGAATGCGGTGCGCCAGCTGACCCCGCTTCACCAGGCAGGGTTGACGCAGTTGGCTGCCGAGCTGGCGCAACCGGTCAGTGTGGCGGTGGTGATCAACGTGACAGCAGACAATGCCGCACTCCTGCCTGAGACCCTGGCTTCCCTTGGTGATTTTTCCTCGCCGTTGCTGACGATTCGTCCGTTGCTGGTGGGGGCCGTTGCGGATAATGTGTCTGGTGCAGCGGCGTTTCCGGCCGCCGCCGATCAGCATCTGGTGGTCATCAACCAGTTGATCAATCAACAGGATGCCCAATGGTTTATGCTGGTTGAGGCCGGTACGCGCTTTACGACTTCCGGCCTGATTGCGCTCTCTGCCACGTTGCCATCACGCGATGATGTTCTGGCGTTATACGCCGATGAATACTTTTTTATTCAGCAAGAACCCACCGGTCTGGCATTCCGCCCGGATTTCAATCTCGACATGTTACTCAGTTCGCCAAAAACCATGGCGCAGCACTGGCTGTTCCGTCGTGAATTGCTACTGGCGGCAGAAGGGTTTGACCTCAATTATCCGCAGGCGGCAGAGCTGGATCTGATTGTAAAATTGATCGAATCGCAGGGGCTGAATGTGGTCGGGCACCTGGCGGAACCATTGTTGTGCGCACACCTGCGCACACGGGATGTAGCGATGGATGCCGGGATCATCCAACGTCACTTACAAAATCGCGGCTATGCGAACGCTGAAATCGCCCTTGATAGCTTTTATAACTACCGCCTGCGTTACAACCATGCGTCGCAGCCAAAGGTATCGATCATCATTCTTGCCGGGCAAAGCCTGCCAGCGCTGATCACCTGTGTCACCACTTTGATGGAGAAGACGCGCTATCAGCAGTATGAATTGCTGATTGTCGCCGACGATCAACACAGCCCGGAACGAGATGACTGGCTGAACGCCATCGCCACGGTCGATCCACAACGTATCCGTGTGATTGCCTATGAGCAGGCGTGGCATCAGGGTGCGATGAGCAATCTGGCGGCGGAACAGGCGCAGGGTGAGTACCTGATGTTTATGCACAGTGAGTTGGCAATTACTGATGGCGACTGGCTGGATAATCTGCTCAATCATGGACAGCGTCCTGAAGTGGCGATTGTTGGTGGCAAGCAATTGAATGCCAACAATAAAGTGCGCCATGCGGGTTTTGTGCTGGGTGTCAATGGCGTAGCGGGCGATGTATTCCGTGGACATGATGATAAAGACCCCAGCGCGTTGGGACGTTTGCATCTGGATCAAAACTACAGCGCAGTATCTGGCGACTTTATGCTGGTGCGTTTTGCCGTGTTCGCGGCACTGAATGGTTTTGATGAAAACCAGCCGTTGTTTAGCGACGTTGATTTGTGTTTGCGGGCGCGCGAACAGGGCTATCTCACCGTCTGGACGCCTTACGCGCGCATCCTGCGTGCCGCCGAACGTAAAAGTCCTTTTGCGGGCGTCGCGATCCAGACTGCCGCTCAACTGAAGCAACAGGAAGAAGACAAACTGTTGCAACGCTGGCTGCCGCTGGTGGGGCATGACCCGGCTTACAACACCAATCTGTCACTGCGTAGCCGCCACTTTGATATCAGTAACGACAGCGAAATCAGCTGGCAACCGGTAAAACGCGCGGCGCTGCCGCAGTTGTTATTGCATCATTCCGATACGGCGGGCTGTGGTCATTACCGGATGTTGCAACCCTTGTATGCCATGCAGGTGGAAGGCAAGGCACAGGGCAACGCCTCATTATCGCTGCTTAATCTGAGCGAAGTTGCACAATACCGTCCTGACAGCCTGATTATCCAGCGTCGTTATGCGCCGAGCTTCCATACGTGGATCGAACGTGCGGGTAAGATGCCTGAGATGTTCAAAGTGTTCGAGTTGGACGATTACATTCTTAACTTGCCGATGAAGCACTACAACCGTGCCAACTTCAGCCAGGAGGTTTCAGGACTGCTGCGTAAAAGTCTGAGCTACTTTGACCGTTTTGTGGTGTCGACACCCCCGCTGGCCGAGTCGCTGGCTGGCTTCCATCCTGATATTCAGGTGGTACTGAACCGTTTGCCGGTGAACTGGTGGGGCGATCTGCAAAGCCTGCGTGGACAGGGACGCAAGCCGCGCGTCGGCTGGGCAGGAGGTTCCAGCCATCAGGGTGATCTGGAGATGATCGCGGATGTGGTAAAAGCGCTGGCACCAGAGGTGGAGTGGGTGTTTATGGGCATGTGCCCGGAAAAACTACGCCCGTACGTGCATGAACATCACAATGGTGTGGATATCAGTCTTTATCCGGCGGCGCTGGCGGCACTCAACCTTGACCTGGCGCTGGCTCCGGTCGAAGACAACATCTTTAACGTCTGCAAAAGTAATCTACGGCTAATGGAGTACGGCGCTTGCGGCATTCCGGTGATATGCAGTGATGTAGAGTGTTATCGCCATACCGATTTGCCGGTGACGCGTGTGAAAAACCGCTTTAAAGATTGGGTGGATGCGATTCGTATGCACCTCAACGATGCGGATGCCAGCACACGTAACGGCGAGGCACTGCAAACCATGGTGCGGGAAGAGTGGATGCTGACTGGCGCACACCTTGATAACTGGCTGAAGGCCTGGAGCGCCTAGGACAGACATGCATTAACCGGTAGCGGCGCGATTTATCGCGCTGTCTGGCCACAGCATCAAAGTTAAAGGCGCGCGATAAATCGCGCCGCTACAAAGTGTCAATGGGGCGGAATACCCCGTTTTTGCCCTTTGTTTTCGGGATTGGTCGTCGGGCTGGGTCGTTACTATAGGCAAAATTTGCCGGGTAACAGAAGACGCCGACCAAAATGACCAGCATTCAGGACGAAAACTTTCCCTATTTCATTATCGCGCCGGACTATCGCGAGTCTTCGGCGGGCGTACAGGTGATGCATCGTTTGTGTCACCTGTTGAATGAAAGCGGCAGGCAGGCATGGATGGTCAACTGCACCGTCAATCCGGCATGGAATACCCCGGCGGTAAACGGAAAAGAGCTGCGCGAGTATCGTCAGCGTGGGGGGCTGTTTACCGTCATCTACCCGGAAGTGGTCTCGGGTAACGTGCATCAGGCACCGGTGGTGGTGCGCTATATGTTGAACAAAGAAGGGATACTCAACGGTAATGCGATCGAGGCCGGTCCTGACGACCTGTTTTACTGGTTCCGTCCCGAATTTGCGGATAAATACGTCAATCCGCAACTGTTGAACATCGAGTTTTACGATCTTGATCTGTTTCAGGACGATCAACCGGAAAAAACCTGCGACATTCTTTATCTCAACCGTATACCTACATCAGCAGTTGATTTCTCCGCGTTACCCCCCGGCATTGAAATCCTGTCGATGAATAATCCCCTCACGCTGACTGAGCTGGCCGCTAAGTTAAAAACTGCCCGAACCTTCTATACCTTTGAGTCATCGGGTACGGCGCTGCTGGCGATTCTTTGCGGCAGCCCGGTGGTGGCGCTGACGGCAAAGGGATACGAAAAATACGCCCTGACAGAAGCAACGCTGGCAGAAAACGGTGCCGTGGGCATCTGCTGGGATGATCAGCCCGCTACCCTCGAAGCCACTCGTCAGAACTTGTGGAAAATGCGTGACACGCTGCTGGCGCGCCGCCAGCAGACCGAACTTCAGATCCAACATTTGGTCAACGCCACACAGCAGCAACTGCGTCAGCATCAGCAGACGTTGTTGCAGGGGCGACTGGAAAACTGGTTGGTGCAGCGTACCCTGACGCCCAGCCTGCGCCAGAAGCTGACGGTCGCAAACGCGCCGCACATTCTGGTGGCAATAGTTGATAACCCGGATCAGCCTGACCATCTGTCACTGACGCTCGACACCCTCGCGCAACGGCCCGCATTTGTCCAGGTGGTGGTGATCACGGCACGTGAACTGGCGTTGCCGCCAGACCTGATGGCGATTGAGGGCGATCACTGGCCGGTCTGGCTGAAAACGGCATCCTTTGACTGGCTGCATTGCATTCCGGCCGGTAGTTTCTACAGCGCCGAAAGCTGGCCGGTACTGGCTCATTTCCTGCAAGCGCAGGTGGATACCGATGCGGTATATGCCGACGAACTCTGGCTGAATGCAGCAGGTGAAGCGGTGCCGCATCTTAAACCGCACTGGGACGCGGATCTGTTCAGTGCGGCACCCGCCTTCTATCTGAAACGTTGCCTGCTGGCACGTGCGGCGGTGCAACGTTGGCTGGAGGAGGCACTGCGTTATCCGCAGGCGCTGGAAATTGCGCTGATGCAGCATATCGCGCTACAAGCCAATGCCGGGGCAATTCGCCATTTCACCGATCCGCTGTTGATTCTACCTGAACCTCAGATGAGTGAGGTTGAACACGCCGATGCGGTGCGTGTGTTGGAGCAGAGCCTGGCGCATAGGGGGTATCCCGCTGCGGCGGTGCAAAGCCAGCCGGGCCAGCCGTTGCAGGCGCTTTACGGCCACGACACCTTACCGCTGGTTTCGTTGATCCTGTTGGCAGGCAGTTCACTGGCGCAACTGGAACGCGCCATCACCAGCCTGTTGCAGCACAATAACTGGCCTAATTTTGAGCTGCTGGTGGTCAACCATCAGCACGACGACAGCACCCTGAACAACTGGCTGGCCGGGTTGGCGACTATCGATCCTGAGAAGATTCGTGTGATTGAGGTGGCATCAGACTGGCAACCGATAGCACTGCGTAATGTGGCGGCCGCACAGGCGCGCGGCGAATTTCTGTGTTTTATCGAACCCCAGTTGATCTTTCTGGTGGATAACTGGCTGGCCGCGCTGATGAACCACGCACAGCGCCCCCAGGTGGCGTTGGTGGGACCGAAACTGATCGATACCGAGCAACATATTCTCTCGGCAGGCATGATCGCTGGCTACCGTGGATTAGCCGGGCATATTGGGGCAGGTGAGCGCTGGGATTCACCAGCCCGCGCGGGCTATCTGCAAAGTGACCGTCAGGTGCGTTTGCTGAACGGACAATGTCTGTTGATCCGCCAGACCTGCTGGCAACAGTTGGGTGGTCTGGATGAGCGCTACTACGACCTGGCTGTGGCCGAAGT
Source organism: Pantoea sp. X-Soil-TKNS-1211 (assembly GCF_059730495.1). Lineage (NCBI taxonomy): Bacteria > Pseudomonadati > Pseudomonadota > Gammaproteobacteria > Enterobacterales > Erwiniaceae > Pantoea > Pantoea sp. X-Soil-TKNS-1211. Next base: position 2,645,127 of record NZ_AP035953.1, on the reverse strand, counting down.
GGATTTCGCGCTGAAAGTGGCTGATGCCGGTCATACGGCGATTTGTACTCCCTATAGCGTGGTGGCGTTAGAAGGGACCGCCCGTGGAGTCAATGGCTCCTCAGCCGAAGCCCTCAACCTGCAACAACGCTGGGGACGTGCGTTACTGCATGACCCTGGCTATCACCGCAATTATTCGCTCCATGGCGAGCTTTTCAGCGTTGATGAGAGCCTGAAGCAAACATGGACTGCACTGACTCAGGCGCAAGTCCCACGTGTGGTATTTGTTCACGGCGATAAGCGCCAACCCTATAGCGCGCGTCTGCTCAACATCCTCAATGCGATGGCGCAGCAGCAACAGATATCCCTGGTAACCTATGACAACTTGCCCGCCTGGGTCGTGGCGCGTCTGCAACCCGATGTGTTGATTGTTGCGGCAGAGATCGCTGAACGGCAGCCGGAACATGTCGGCAGAGTGGCAGCATTGACTGGCTGCCAATGTTATTGCCTGCCGGAAGCCACGCTGAACCCGCAATCCGCCGTCAGCCTGTTACAGGCGAACTGGGTTAACGGTTGGCTGGTGTGGAGCGATGAACTCCAGCAGTGGCTGAAAAAACGTAAGCAAGCCACCGTCATGTTGCCATCGCTGGTCGCCATGTCAGACGTCTGCGCCACAGCGGCACCGCGAAATGCACGCTTACGGCTGTTGTGCGATACCCAGGATTTAAGCGATGCCGATGTGCGCTTCTTCGCCCGTGTCGTGCAGGAAACCGCGAGCTTTATCGACTGGGTTATTCGTGGCGAAGTACCTGCCAACTGGCTGCCTGCCGTGACTGAGGTGCATCGTGCGACACCGGGACCGGTGGCTGTCGATGTGCTGAATGCCCTTAACGTCAACGGAGCTGTGCTGTTTCGCCTCAATCTTGATGAAAACCGCTTCAAAGATGATTTAACGCTGCTGTATTACCAGGCGGCGGGGCTGCCGGTGCTGTGTAGCGACATGAGTTCGCTGACGCGTCGTGGCTCAGCCACACCTGTTCGTAACAAAGAGAATGTCTGGATCACCGCGCTGCGTGACTGGCACCAACTGACTTCATTGCCAGCAGTGGTGGCGGTTGATGCCGCGCATCAGCAGACTGAAGCCACCCTTGCCGCCTTCTGGCAGCAGGCTGGTCTCCCTTTTTCCAGACCATAAAATTTGCCACCGCCCGCAGGGGGTTATGATGAAAAAGATTGCGCCGCATTACGACAATAAAAATATCCTGGTGACCAGCCCGCTCCTGCCACCGCTGGAGGAGTTTATTCCCTATCTGGAGAATATCTGGCAGAGCAAATATCTGACCAACGGTGGTCCGTATCATCAGGCGTTAGAAGCGGCGCTGGCGGAATACCTCGGCGTTAAACATATCTGCCTGTTTTCTAACGGCACGCTGGCGTTGATGACTGCGTTGCAGGCGCTGCGGATTGATGGAGAGGTGATCACCACGCCATATTCTTTCGTCGCAACCTCGCATTCGTTGTTGTGGAACGGCATCAAACCGGTGTTTGTCGATATCGACCCGCACACCTGTAACCTGGACCCGGCCAAAATTGAGGCGGCGATTACGCCGCAGACCAGTGCCATCATGCCGGTGCATTGCTATGGCCTGCCGTGCGACACCGATGCGATTCAGCGCATCGCTGATACCTATGGCTTGCGTGTCATTTATGACGCCGCCCATGCCTTTGCCGTGAAACGTGAAGGGGTCAGCATCCTGAATCATGGCGATTTATCGGTGCTAAGTTTCCATGCGACTAAGGTGTTTAACACCTTTGAAGGCGGGGCGATTATCTGCCCGGATGAGAAGATTAAGCGTCGTATTGATTACCTGAAGAACTTCGGTTTTGCGGACGAAACCACGGTAGTCGCGGCGGGCATCAACGGTAAAATGAGCGAGTTTCAGGCGGCATTTGGCATGTTGCAACTGAAGCATGTGGATGCAGCGTTTGGTATACGTCAGCGGATTTATCAACGTTATGTCGAAGCGTTAGCCGCCGTGCCGGGGGTATCGTTGTTGCAGGCAGATGTGCAAACCGAATGGAACTACGCTTACTGCCCGCTGTTTATCCACCCGGAACATTTCCCGTTGACGCGCGATCAGCTTTATCAACAGATGAAGGACGCCGGGATCTATGCCCGTCGCTACTTCTACCCGCTGATTTCGCAGTTCCCGATGTATAAAGGCTATGAGTCATCTCATCCTGACAATCTGCCGGTCGCCAGTGCCACCTCACAGCAGGTACTTTGTCTGCCGATTCATCCGACGCTCACCGAAGCAGAGCAATCACGCATTATTGATATCGTGTTGGCGGCCAGCCAGATCGCGGCGGCCTGAGAACAGCTCCCCCCGATAGGGGGGAGCATCGCGTTGCCAGATTAACCGGCTGCGGTGGCAGGATGGGAAAGCAGATCCAGCAGCGTGACCGGTTGATGCAATGTGGCGCTGCGCTGGGCTTTTTCAAGAAAATTCAACCCACTGAGTGCAGTATCGATACCCTGGCTGTAGTCGTTGTGCTCGCCGCGTAAACTTTGCGCAATATCCGCATAGTAGTTAGCAAAGGCTTCGATAAATCCAGCTGGATGACCGGCTTTGAAGCGGCAATAGCGCGCCAGGTTGGCGATCCGATTGGCGTTATCAGTACGGTCAATCAGGCTAACCTGGCCGTGTACATTGCTGAGTTTCAGGGTTTCCGGTTCCACCTGTAGCCACTCGGCGCTGCCTTTATCGCCCATCACCCGAATACGTAAGCCGTTGCGATAGCCTAAAGCCGCCTTGCCGTACCAATACTGGCACACCAGGCCATCTTCATAGCGTGAGACGGCATGGACGGTGTCGATAATATTCGGCAGCGTAGTGAAGTGGCTATTGATGGCGTAAACATCGGTCGCCCGGCGTTGCGCGAGAAAATCCACCAACTGATGCACATGAACACCAAGATCGAGCGATACCGTGGGGATCACGCCGTCGGATTGACGCCAGCTTTGTGGCCGTGCCACCTCACCGGCCGGGTTGCGACGGCTAAAGCCTTCTTGCGGCATCTCCACCAGAATCTGCTGGATATGCCCCAACTCGCCATCGGCAATGCGCTGGCGCAGCTCACGTACCATCGGGTAGCCGCTGTAGTTATAGGTCACAAACAGACGGCCACCGGTACGTTGCAGCGCGTGATTGACCACCTGCGCGCTGGCGACGGACTCCACCAGCGCCTTCTCGCAAATCACCGCAATACCATATTCAAGGCAGCGCACGATGACATCGAGATGATGTGGCGTGGGCAGCAAAATCACCACGGCATCCAGTTGTGTATGTTCCGCTGCCAGCAACGCCTCATAATGATCGTAGAGACGATCGGCAGCGATGCCCCAGGCCTGTGCCGTCTGCTGATTAATCTGCGCATCGCGGCTAAAGCAGCCTGCGACCAGTTGGAATTCGCCGTCCATCTGGGCAGCTATTTTGTGTGTCTGGCCGATGGCGGAATTGATGCCGCCACCAAGGAAGGCAATCCTGAGTGGTTGGGTCATGACGTTCTCTCCTGTTGCATCGGGGGATTGAGATACTGGTTCAGATGCGGTGTTAGTTGTGCCAGCCTGACCAGGCTGTCGCACTCGGCAAACACCAGTCCTGCGCGGTCACGCGGGGCCGCTTCCAGTGCATCGCCCGGCAACTTAAGAGGAATGACATCCAGGATTTTTGCCGGTAACGCGGCAAAGTGAAAACCGGCGAAACGGGTTGCTGCGGCCAAGGAGACGGTATGACGGGCGATAAAACGCTGGCGTACCGGACGGCGTTGGTCAAAGTGGTCATCGAGACGGATAAAAGGTGCGACGAAATGGCTACAGTAGGGGACGCCGGTCGACAGGTTGATCAGGCGACTATAGAGATCGCCAGGGCAACGTCGTGTCAGTTCAATCAACCAAAAATCGTTGCCGTCGGTCATAAACTGGGTGTGCAGCAAGCCGTCACACAAGCCGAGTTGTGCCGTCAGCGTCGCCAGACAGTCGCTGACGCGATCCTGCAAGGTGCGATTCAGTTGCGTGGTGAGGGAACTGCTGTTGACCTGCCACGGATAAACGGTGCAAAACTCATCGACAAAAAATTCGCAGACGATTTCGCCGTTGCGGATAAAGGCGGAATGGCTGTGCAGCGTGCCGCTAATAAACTGCTCAATCAACGCTTCACCGCTGCGGGAAGCCTGTTGCGCGGCATGGAAGGCCGCAGCCAGTTGTTCGCGCTCGGTGATATGGGTAATGCCTAAACCACTATAGGCATCAACCGGTTTGACGATCAGCGGTAACGGTAAGCTGTCGCTGTTGCTCAGTTGCTGCACTGCCTGTGGCACCGGGAAATGGTGAATCTGTGCCCACTGGCGGAACTGGTCTTTCTGAAACAGCGTATCGGCAATATCTGGAGTATCGAATCCGGCAAAACCAAGCTGTTCTGCGACGCGCGAACCGGTGAGGTAAGAGACATCCGTGACGCCGGGCAGCAGAGCTGAAATGCCCCATTCGCGACACAGGTCAATGACTTGCTGCACATCACCATAGTTAACCGGACTGCTGTCATCCGCAAAACGATGGCCTGGGTCTTGAGTTTTGCTGCCGCACACCGCCGTGCGATAACCATGCTGGCGTAACACATCCAGAAAGGGCAGCGAGGCGAATCCCGCATCAAGCAGCAGCGCCCGGGAGGGTGAAGACATGGCGTCCAACCTTAGCCTGAGTAAATTTAACCGCTTTATTTTATTCAGGCGCAGGTAAGAACAATGGCTTAAACAGACGGGCTTTTTGGCCTGATTTGCCGGGTTTTACCGCTGAAACACCCCAGTGAGTCCACACAGACGAGGGTTTTACGAGCTAAACAAGCCACGATTTGGCTTTATTTTGCCACCATCGATTTCTTCTCCTTTTGTTATCGTTGGAGATTCTTATTTTTTCTTCTTGTGAAGAGAGCGCTGCGTTTATGGAACAGATCGTTATTGTTGAGCCGGCATTTTTCAGCCAGTTTCATTGTGTCGGTAGTGCCTGTCCCGATCATTGCTGCAAAGGCTGGGATATTGAGCTGGACGAACCAACGGTGAGTCGCTACATGCAGAGTGATAAAATCGAGATTCGTAATATTGCGGTGGAAAATATTATTACCACCAAAGAGAGTCCGAGCAGTTGGGGGAAGGTAAAATTAAAAAGTGATGGAAACTGTACTTTTCTCGATGAAGACCGCTTGTGCAAAGTCCATAAGTCGCTTGGGGAAAAAGCGCTGAGCACCACCTGTGCAATCTATCCACGCTTGTATGGCAGCTATAAATATGAAATCAGAAGTAACCTGACATTATCTTGCCCGGAAGCTGCGAAAAAACTGTTAACGACACCGGATGCCATGCTCTACAGCGAAAAGATTAAACAAAGTCCCCAGGCGCTGGATGCACCGGATATAAGCGAGCAGGATCGCCTGCTCAATCTGATGTGTACCAACATTATGCTAACCTGCGGTTCAGACATCGAAGGGGGCTTTTACGGTATCATTTTACTGTTCTTTTATCGTGATAAGCTGGCAGAAGATAATGCTCCGGATGAACATCTTTTGAGTTATTTTGAGGATATTCAGGCGGCGATTCAAAACGGCCAGATAAGAAAAAACATTGATGAATTAAACCCTGATTATCAGTTGCAGTCTGCGCTTCTTCTACAATTGCAAACCTATCTGAGTACAAAACATGAAGGCCGCGGGTTGTCTACCTTACGGAAATACTCGCAAAAATTGATTGATTTTCAGAACGTAAATTTTGAAGCAGATATTGTCCAGACCCCAATGCAGCGGTTGAATAAAATCTGGCAGGAGAAAGCGGTGCCGTGGCTACAGCAACGTCCCCATCTGATCAGTAACTATATTCAGTATCGGATGTATGAGGACTTTTTTCCGCTGAAAAACGGCAGGGAGGCCTTTGCCAATCTTTATTCTCTGGTTGCGGAGTGGTTATTATTAAAGTGGCTGATTGCGGCATCGATTGAACTGACAAGCGATTTCACTGAAGAGGATGTGATTAATATTGTCTATAGTTATCACAGTATCACGAAGCATGACAAATATGCTGAAGATGCCTTTTTGACAGAGATTGGCAAGATAAAAATTAAAGATAATCTTTCATTAGTCCATCTGTTGAAATAATTTTGCTTAACTGATGTGAGTGTTTTTTTACCTGTACCTGACACAATGATGGCGCGGGATGTCTTGGCGGAATCGTCAATTGAACGAATAGCCGTGTAGTAAGGGAGTTATCGTCGCCATTGATGAGCAAAATCTGTCTTGCATCTCTGTGATGAATCCATTACAGAACGCGCCAGCGCTGCCGATAATGATGAAAAAGCAAAGTTGCCAGTTTGTTACTTTTTCCATTTTCTGGGGTGTCTATGCGCTTCAATTATGACTTGTTACCGGGTGAGCTACTGACTTTCGAAGAGATCGCGTTGCGCTACATGCAGCAGCATCCTGACGAGAAAGAACTCACCGCCCGCGGGTTGCTCAGTCCGTCAACCAGCTATCGCAATTTGGTGATCCGCGCGGTGTTCGCCCAGCAGGAGATCAACAGCCCGCTGGAAGATCTGCTGTTCGTTTCGGATGACAACGAACGCAAAAACTATCTGCGTCGCTTTGAACACTACCTGAAGAACCAGCAGGCTTTCCTCTATTTCCGTCGTACGGATGAAATCAAGAAGGAGAACCGCTGGAAGGTGGTGGGGGAAACCCGCGTTTACGCGATGCTCGATCCTCACTCGGCGGAGGCGCAAAACCTGCTGGCGAGTCGTGGCTTTAAGCTGGTGCTGATGCGTCAGAATGAAGAGGACGAATATTGGCAGTTGTTCGATCCGCAGGCACACCCGTGTTTCCCGTTGTCACGCAAGGTGCAATTTCTGGTGGTACTCAGTACGCCGCAACATAAAGTGCCGATTGCGGTGATGCCCGGTACTGAGGTGGGCAGGCGGGTGAAATCTCGCGTGTTCCAGCGTGCCAGTCAGGCCGAGTTTAGTGCGGCGGTGAAAGCGCGCTACGGGGCTTGTGTGATCACCGGCACGCGACTGACCGAGCGGCACAGCTGGCCGTGGGTTGAAGCCTGCCATATCGACACCCAGGAAAATGAGGAAGGATTTCTTGCTGATAACAGCGTGGATAACGGTTTATTCCTGCGCAGTGACTTACAGCGGTTATTTATTAACCGCATGCTGAGTATCGATGCGGAAACCGGTCAGGTGGTGTTCAATACGCAGCTGGAAAGCGATGAGAACATTAGCCCTTTCTATCAGTCGCTTGAAGGGAAAACCTGCGTGTTATGGGACAATGTCCCCCCCGGCACGCGCCAGCGTCTGCGCAATCTGCGTTAATCGGTGGTTTGTATGGCGGCTTTTCATGCCGCCATCAATTACAAATTGAAATAACCGCGCTTTGCCCGCCTATTCCTCCAATCAAAACCCCCTACAGAATTAGATAATCATGCCGATAACTTTACTAACGCAGGGTAGTCAACGTGAACGATCTCTATACCGCCGATGGCGTGATGGATAAACATTCGCTCTGGCAGCGCTACGTTCCTCTGGTGCGGCATGAAGCGCTGCGCTTGCAGGTTCGGTTGCCCGCCAGCGTTGAACTTGACGATCTGCTGCAGGCTGGTGGCATTGGCTTACTGAATGCTGTGGAGCGCTACGACGCGTTGCAGGGCACCGCCTTTACCACCTACGCCGTGCAGCGTATCCGGGGAGCAATGCTGGATGAATTGCGCAGTCGCGACTGGGCACCACGCAGCGTACGCCGTAATGCGCGCGAAGTGGCCGGTGCCATGCATCAGGTGGAGCAAGCGATGGGGCGCGCGGCTACCGAGCAGGAAGTGGCTGATCAATTGAATGTTTCGCTGGAGGAGTATCGGCAAATTTTGCTCGATACCAACAACAGCCAACTCTTCTCCTACGACGAGTATCGGGAAGAGCACGGTGACAGCGCAGAGCTGGTGACGGAAGGGCATGAAGAAGCCAACCCGCTTCATCAACTGATGGAAGGGAATCTGCGTGAGCGCGTAATTGATGCGATCGAGGCATTGCCCGAACGTGAAAAATTGGTGCTGACACTGTACTACCAGGAAGAACTGAACCTGAAAGAGATTGGCGCGGTGCTGGAAGTGGGCGAATCCCGCGTCAGCCAACTGCACAGTCAGGCGATTAAACGCCTGCGTGCCCGTTTAACGGGAGCGCGCTGACAGACTCAGTTCCTGGGGATCCAAAAATAATAAAACCGGGGACTCAGCAATGGGAGCCAAATCCAAAGCCAGACCTTTAAGTCGCTACCTTAAAGACTACAAGCACAGCCAAAGCAATTGTTCGCATTGTGGCAAAGTTCTTGACCGTATGGCGTTAGTATTCCGTGGCCAGATCATCAATAAAGAGGCCATCGCACGGATGGACCAGATGATTGATGATCAGGTGTGGATGAAACTTCAGCCGGAATTGACTGCGTTGTGCCGTTTTTGCAGCGATATTTTTTGTAATACTCATCCGAATTACTTCGATATCATGGCGTTCAAGCAATACCTCTTTGAACAGACTGAGATGAGTCACAGCACCATTCGCGAGTATGTGGTGCGGTTACGTCGACTCGATGACATGCTCAAGGCGAAAAATTTCCCGGCAGAGCGTTTGCGGGGCAACAGCTGGCATGAGTGTCTGGAGAACGATTTACCTGATGCCGGTAATAACAACTACCGCATCGCCTTGCGCAAATATGACCAGTTTTTAGGCTGGCAGCGCAGCTAACTGTGATCCTCCCCTTGTTGTTGTCGAAGACGCCAGCAACAAGGGCTGCACCCGGTGAATTCCGGGTGCGACTTTTCTCATCTTCTGCAACACTGTAAGAATAATTGCAATTTGCCCGAATGGAGGCTGCATTGTCCTTACATCTTCTGCACCAATTCCCTCGTCTTGAGCTGCTGGGTGCACCCACACCGTTAGAACATTTACCCCGTCTGTCTGACTATCTTGGCCGTGATATTTTCATTAAACGTGATGATTTCACCCCGGTGGCACTTGGCGGTAACAAACTCCGTAAACTTGAATTTCTTGCTGCAGATGCATTGCGTGAAGGTGCTGACGTCCTGTTGACCGCTGGGGCGATTCAATCCAACCATGTGCGTCAGACGGCGGCGGTGGCAGCGCGTCTCGGCCTGAAATGCGTCGCGTTGTTAGAAAACCCGATTGGCACCAGCGCAGCAAACTATCTCAGCAACGGCAATCGACTGTTGCTGGATTTAATGGATGTTGAGGTGGTCATGGTTGATGCGCTGCATAATCCGACAGCCCAACTGGCGGAGCAGGCGGAACGCCTCGAAGCCCAGGGTTTTCGACCTTATGTGGTGCCGGTTGGAGGTTCTAATGCGTTGGGCGCACTCGGTTATGTGGAATGCGCTCAGGAGATCGCCCACCAAAGCGAAGGGGTGGTAGATTTTGCCGCGGTGGTGGTGGCGTCTGGCAGTGCCGGAACCCATGCCGGCCTGGCGATTGGTCTGGAGCAACTGTTGCCGGACAGCGAGCTGGTGGGTGTGACGGTGTCGCGTAAGGTGGCAGACCAGTTGCCGGTAGTCGAGCGAATTCGCACGGCACTGGCGCAGCAACTGGAAGTCGAGGCGCGCGCGCCGATTACGCTGTGGGATGAGTATTTTGCCCCGCGCTACGGTGAGCCAAATGAAGAGGGCATGGAGGCGGTGAAGCTGCTGGCGCGTCTGGAAGGTATTATGCTTGATCCGGTATATACCGGAAAAGCCATGGCGGGGTTGATTGACGGCATCAGTCAGAACCGTTTTCGTCGTGAAGGTCCGCTACTATTTGTCCACACTGGCGGATCACCGGCGTTATTTGCTTATCATCCTTCGGTCTGAGACTCGGGCAAAAAAAGGTTTATAATCCGGCCGTTATTTTGCCTGACCCGGTGGAATAACGCACACAACACACACAACTCACAAATAATAAATGGGGTAATTATGGCTTTCTCACAGGTTCGTCGCCAACTGGTGATGGGAGTGATGGCGGTGGCGCTGGTCGCCGGTTTCAACGTGAAAACCTTCGCAGCAGAAAATCTGCTGAATAAAGTGAAAGAACGCGGCACGCTGCTCGTCGGTCTGGAAGGCACCTATCCGCCGTTCAGCTTCCAGGATGAAAACGGCAAGCTGACCGGTTTCGAAGTGGAGTTTGCCCAGCAGCTGGCGCAGCACCTTGGCGTGAAAGCCAGCCTGAAGCCGACCAAATGGGATGGCATGCTGGCGTCGCTGGATTCAAAACGTATCGATGTGGTGATCAATCAGGTCACCATTTCGGATGAGCGTAAAAAGAAATATGACTTCTCCACGCCGTACACCATTTCTGGTGTCCAGGCGCTGACGATGAAGAAAAACGCAGGCAGCATTACTAAGCCGGAAGATCTCTCTGGCAAGAAAGTCGGTGTGGGCCTCGGTTCCAACTATGAGCAGTGGCTGCGTGACAACGTGAAGGGCGTGGACATCCGCACCTATGATGATGACCCGACTAAATATCAGGATCTGCGTTCTGGCCGTCTTGATGCCATCCTGGTGGATCGTCTGGCTGCGCTGGATCTGGTGAAGAAAACGGGTGATACCATGGCGGTTGCGGGTCCGGCTTTCTCACGTCTGGAATCAGGTGTGGCACTGCGTAAAGGCAATGATGATCTGCTGAAAGCGATCGATGCCGCGATTGCCGATATGCAAAAAGATGGCTCCCTGAGCAAACTTTCCGAGAAATGGTTCGGCGCGGACGTTACTAAATAATGCAGGAAAGCCTACAACTGGTGCTGGATTCAGCACCATTTTTACTCAAAGGTGCGGTGTTTACGCTGCAGCTGAGTATCGGCGGGATGTTCTTTGGCCTGATACTCGGCTTTGTGCTGGCATTGATGCGCCTGTCGCATTTCTGGCCGATTAACTGGCTGGCGCGTTTTTATGTGTCGATCTTCCGTGGTACGCCGCTTATCGCGCAACTGTTTATGATCTACTACGGTCTGCCGCAGTTTGGTATCGAGCTGGACCCGATTCCTTCCGCCATGATTGGTCTGTCGTTGAATACTGCCGCTTATGCCTCGGAATCTTTGCGTGGTGCGATTGCCGCCATTGAGCGTGGTCAGTGGGAAGCGGCGGCCAGTATCGGCATGACGCCGTGGCAGACGTTGCGTCGCGTGATCCTGCCACAGGCGGCGCGAACTGCGCTGCCGCCGTTGGGCAACAGCTTTATCAGCCTGGTGAAAGATACCTCGCTGGCGGCCACCATCCAGGTGCCGGAGCTGTTCCGTCAGGCACAGCTGATCACCTCACGTACGCTGGAGGTATTTACCATGTATCTGGCTGCCTCGGTGATTTACTGGGTGATGGCAACGGTGCTTTCCGCCTTGCAGAATCGACTGGAAGCGCATGTTAATCGTCAGGATCGGGAGGTGAAATGAGTGCCATTGATGTTCGTCAGCTGGTGAAGCAATTTCACGGCCAGACGGTGTTGCACGGTATTGACCTCGACGTGGCTTCCGGTGAGGTGGTGGCCATCATCGGGCCAAGCGGTTCCGGTAAAACCACCTTGCTGCGCAGCATCAACCTGTTGGAAGTACCGGATAGCGGCACCATTCGGGTAGGAGATATCGCTGTCGATGCGGCGTTGGGCATCAATAAACAGAAAGACCAGGTGCGCCGTCTGCGGCAACAAGTGGGATTTGTGTTTCAGAACTTCAATCTGTTTCCGCATCGGTCGGTGTTGGAAAACATCATTGAAGGACCAGTGATCGTCAAGGGTGAACCGAAAGCAGAAGCTATTGCACGTGCGCGTTCTCTGCTGGAAAAAGTAGGACTGCACGGCAAGGAAGAGAGCTTTCCACGCCGTTTGTCCGGCGGACAGCAACAGCGTGTGGCGATTGCGCGTGCCCTGGCGATGCGGCCGCAGGTGATCCTGTTTGATGAACCTACCTCAGCGCTGGACCCCGAGTTGGTGGGGGAGGTATTGAATACCATCCGCGCGCTGGCGGAAGAGAAACGCACCATGGTGATCGTCACCCACGAGATGAGCTTTGCTCGTGATGTTGCCGATCGCGCCATCTTCATGGATCAGGGACGTATTGTGGAGCAGGGTGTCGCAAAAGAACTGTTCAGCAATCCGCAACATGCCCGTACCCGGCAGTTTCTCGATAAATTCCTTAATCAATAATCGTAAGCGCCGCGGATGATTTGCGGCGTTTTTATCCTCATCTCTTCATCAGTTTCTTCCGAAAAAAATAAACTCCGCTTTTTTATTGCATTGAAAAAAATCAATTAATTTAATCAGAATCGATTTGGCGTGGTTCTAAAAGTCTTTTTAAGAGTCAGTCCGATTGTGATGAATTCATAAATAAAAATAATTGTTTACAAATTCATGACACAATCAGGACTCGATAATGACGTCAGCCAGGCAAGAGGTACTCTGGATCAATACGCTAAAAGGCGGATGTATTTTACTGGTGGTTCTACATCACTCGATCATCACCACCTTTGCCCCATCATTGCAGTATCTGACCGCCGGAATCATCCCTGCAGAAGGCTGGGTGACCTTCAATAAATATCTCTCCCCGTTACGTATGCCTGCATTCTTCTTTGTCTCCGGTCTGTTGGCGGCGAGTGCCGTCAGTAAAAAAAGCTGGCAAGAGGTGTTTACGAAGAAGTTCAGCAACATTCTGTACCTCTATCTGCTGTGGGGCGTGATTCAGTGGCTGACTATCCACTTCATTTCGACACAGTTGATCGGCGACCGTTTATCAACGGCGAAAAACGCGGCCTATGCGGATTCCCCGTTGCAGTTCATCAAGCTACTGCTGCTGTCGATGACCAGCTTGTGGTATCTCTATGCGCTGGCGGGCTTTTTCCTGTTCACCAAACTGTTTCACCGTCAGAAAGTGGCTCTGGTGCTACTGGCGATCGCGGCAAATTATGCTGCTCAGCTCAGTTTGATCCCCGGCTGGGGACCGGCCAGCGTGGCGCAGAACTATCTTTACTTCCTGCTGGGCGTGTTCTTTAGCGAGAGATTGATCGCCATTAGTAGCCTGCAACGTCAGCACTGGCTGTTACTGGCCGGTATTGCGTTGATTGGTGTGGCGCATCATGTCGGCGGTAGTTACAAAAATCCGTTCTATAGCCTGCTGACCATCGTATTTGGCATTGTATTGTGCCGTTTCCTCAATCAGCGTTTCAATATGGCATGGTTGAATTGGATCGGCCGTAACACGCTACAAATCTATGTACTGCATCGTATCTTTATCGAGTTGCTAGGGTTAAGTGCGCTAACGCTGGCATTGCATTACGGCTGGTTTAGTCATGCGGCGTTTAGCTGGGCATGGTCATTATTGATGCCGCTGGCAGGTGTCGCGATCTGTACTTCAGTGTCGTTAGGGGTATGGACTTTACTTAACCGTGGTCCGGGTAGGATGCTTTTTCTCTACCCACGTTTGCTACGTAAACAACCTGCTGAAGCGAAATCAGCACCGCTATCTTAATGTAATACGGGCCAGTGAAAACTGGCCAATTTTGCCCTTTTCAGCAGCACAGGTTGGCTTTTTTTTCTTAACCCTATGCCACATGGTCGCTATTTTTACCTTTATTTGATTATCGTGTGGGTTGAAAGCAGGTGAATAAATCTGAATTATTTAATGTATTTATTTGCTGTTGATGCATATCAATATTCACTTTACTGTTTAAATAAATGGAGAAAATTATTAGCCTGCTTAGTTGTGCTGACCAATGTCACGACGTAACACATTGTTATATAGGGCCAGTAATAATATTTTAAGACTTTCGCTACAGTCAGATTGCCCCTCCTGTTTGATAATCCCTCTCACTATTAAAAATGCCATACCTCATTTTCAGCGTCGGATTTTACGTTCAAGACTCACACAGCGGGAGTTAATCATATGAATAACGCCAGGACCGATGAGATATTATGGGTGAACACCCTTAAAGGCACCTGCATTTTGTTGGTGGTGCTCTACCATACGGTTTTACCCGGATTCGAAAATACCATGCAGTATCTGTCGGCAGGATGGTTGCCAGCAGAAGTTTGGGTAAAGTTTAATACGGTTCTGTCGCCACTGCGTATGCCTGCCTTTTTCTTCGTGTCGGGTTTGCTGGCGGCGAATGGTATTATGAATCGCCCGTGGAAGCAGGTTTTCACCAGCCGTATTACTAATCTTTTCTATCTCTATATCTTGTGGGGCTTTATTCAGTGGTGGTCCATCGATGGCATTTCATCGGAAATCACCGGTCAGCGTATTTCTGACAATACCAATGCCGCCTATGCCGGATCGTTGTTGGAATTCCTGAAGCTGACATTCCTCGCCATGAGTACCTCATGGTATCTCTATGGTTTGGGTATTTATTTCCTGTTAGCGAAGATCTTTTGTCAGCAGAGAATGGCCTTGCTGGCGGTGGCGGTGGTGCTGAACTACCTGGCGGTAGTGAAAATTATCCCCATGTGGGGACCGCAGAGTGTGGCGCAATACTTCCTGTTTTTCCTGCTGGGGGCGTTCTGGAGTCCACTGATGCTCAAGCTCAGCAGCTGGAATCGCGACAATATTGTCCCCTGGGCATTGCTGGTCGCCTTTGCGGGAGTAAACATCATTTTTGGTGTCGGCAGGAATCTGTTTCTGTGCATCATCGCGGTGCTGATGAGCGTGGCGATTTGTCGTTGGTTGAATGCGCATTTCCGCATGACATATCTGAACTGGATAGGGCGCAACACCCTGCAAATCTATGTTATTCACCGCATCTTTATTGAATATTTCGGGATGTCAGCCATTTTGTTCGCACAACGGCATCACCTGTATGAACAAGCGTGGTTTTCGGTGCTATGGGCGTGCCTGTATCCCATCGCCATTGTGACTATCTGTTCGTTGTGTTCTGTGCTGGTATGGTCGGTGACGAACCGTGGGCTGGGGCAGTCGCTGTTTGTGTTCCCGACATTGATCGGCATGAAGCGCAGAAAGACGGCAGCGTAACAAAGAAGGGCGGCCAACTGGCCGCCCTTTTTGCTATTAACCAATGGTCATCAGACTGGCGTTGCCACCGGCTGCTGCGGTGTTGACGCTGAGCGAGCGCTCAATTAGCAACCGCTCCAGCAGCAGATTGGTCTCTCCACGGGCGAAGCCCTGCACAGAAATAATCGCCCCATCGCGTGCTGCCACCTGCTCACACAGGCTGCGTAACTGGTCGGCATCACCGTGATAGATCACCGCATCAAATTCACCAGCTAATATATCTTTTGCCAGCGTAATCCGGAGCTGTACCGAGGTCGGCAAGGCTGCACGTAATGAACGATGCAGTTCATCGTCCGGCCACAGCGCCTGACTACCGACACTGGTGACAGCGGCCAACTGTGTCAGTGCATCCTGCTCGTTGTCGGCAATACACAGCACCTGTTCACGCGGCAGCAGGGTAAAGGTATTGCGCTCACCGGTTGGACCGGGTAGCAGACGGACGGTACCAGCCTGTGCCAGTTGCGCATAACGTTGTGTCAGAGCCAAGAGTTCAGGCTTATCCTGCGCCCATTGTTGCAATGCCTGATGTGCACCCAGTAGTGCGGAACGTACCGTACTCTCCACCGGGCGTTCAGCATCCTGACGGTCAAAGGTGGCGAGTAGCGCGTCGTCCGGGCGGTTCGCCAGCAGGCGATAGAGATACAACGGCCCGCCTGCTTTGGGACCGGTGCCGGATAGACCTTCTCCGCCGAAGGGTTGTACGCCTACTACTGCCCCCACCATATTACGGTTAACATACAGGTTGCCGACTTTGGCCCCTGCCGTTACCTGAGCGATGGTTTCGTCGATGCGCGTATGGACGCCCAGGGTCAAGCCGTAACCGGATGCATTGATTTGATCGATCAGCTGCGGCAGCTTACTGCGTGCGAAACGCACCACATGCAGTACCGGGCCAAAGACTTCTTTGTCCAAATCGCTGACCTGTTCCAGTTCAATCAGTGTCGGTTTGACAAAGGTACCGGTCGCCCACTCTTTGCTGTCCTGCGGGTTTTCCTGCGCGGCCTGGTAAACGGTGAACCCTTTATTGCGCATCGCCTGAATGTGACGCTCGATATTGGCTTTGGCTTCGCCATCAATCACCGGGCCGATATCGGTCGACAAACGCTCAGGATTACCCATGCGACATTCGGCCATCGCGCCACGCAGCATTTTCAGCGTGTGATCAGCCACGTCTTCCTGTACACACAGCAGACGCAGCGCTGAACAGCGTTGACCGGCGCTGTCAAAGGCTGAAGCGACGATATCAACCACCACTTGCTCGGTGAGCGCCGATGAATCGACGATCATCGCGTTCATCCCACCGGTTTCTGCAATCAGCGGGGTAGGGCGGCCTTGCGGATCGAGACGTCCGGCCAGATTGCGTTGCAGCAGGGTAGCGACAGCGGTGGAGCCAGTAAACATCACTCCACGTACGCGGTTATCGCCGGTCAACTGCGCACCCACGGTTTCACCGAGGCCTGGCAGCAACTGCAACACGCCAGCCGGTACGCCCGCGTCCAGCATAATCTGTACCGCCTGCGCGGCGATTAACGGTGTCTGCTCAGCGGGTTTCGCCAGCACGCTGTTACCTGCGGCGAGCGCAGCGGAAATCTGACCGCTGAAAATCGCCAGCGGGAAGTTCCAAGGGCTGATACAGACCACCGGTCCAAGGGGACGATGGGTTTCGTTGTCGAAATCATCGCGTACCATACCGGCATAGTAATAAAGAAAATCCACCGCTTCGCGCACTTCGGCAATGGCGTTGTTATAGGTTTTACCCGCCTCGCGCACCAGCAGGCCAATCAACTGCTGCATCTGGCCTTCCATCATCTCAGCGGCGCGCTCCAGAATGGCGGCACGTTCCTGGGGTGGGGTAGCGAACCAGATCGGACCGGCATTCACCGCCGCATCCAGCGCCTGTGAGACCTCTTGCGGGGTGGCTTCACGCACGCTGCCTACGACATCAGCCGGGGCGGATGGGTTGAGTACCGGGTTGCTGCTGCCGACCGCCAACTCACCTTCAATCAGCGGTTGGGCCTGCCACGGCTGGCTGGCGCTGTTGAGTAAAGCACTGGAAAGTGACGCCAGTCGGTGTTCGTTGGCAAGATCGAGACCGGCAGAGTTAACACGCTTCTCCCCATACAGTTCACGCGGTAACGGGATTTTGGCGTGGGGCAGACCCACCGCGCCTTCACTTGCGCCGATTTTCTCTACCGCTGCCACCGGGTCAGCGACCAGCTCATCAATCGGCAACGAAGTATCGGCGATGCGGTTAACAAATGAGGTATTGGCACCATTCTCCAGCAGACGGCGTACCAGATAGGCCAACAGGGTTTCATGGGTTCCCACTGGCGCATAAATACGGCACGGACGATTGAGTTTGCCGTCGGCCACTTTACCCACCACCTGTTCGTACAGCGGTTCACCCATGCCATGCAGGCACTGGAATTCGTACTGGCCGGGATAGTAGTTGTTACCCGCCAACTGATAAATCGCCGCCAGGGTGTGAGCGTTGTGGGTAGCAAACTGCGGATAGATCAGATTTGGCACCGCCAGCAGTTTACGTGCACAGGCCAGATAGGAGATATCGGTGTACACCTTGCGCGTATAAACCGGATAGCCCTCCAGACCGTCCATCTGGGCGCGCTTGATTTCACTGTCCCAGTATGCCCCTTTCACCAAGCGGATCATCAAGCGACGGCGGCTGCGCTGCGCCAGATCGACCAGGTAATCAATCACGAATGGACAACGTTTCTGGTAAGCCTGGATAACAAAGCCGATCCCGTTCCAGCCTTCCAGCTCTGGTTCGAAGCAGAGCTTTTCCAGCAGGTCGAGCGACAGTTCGAGGCGGTCAGCTTCTTCGGCATCGATGTTGATACCGATGTCGTAAGAGCGGGCTAACAGCGTCAGTGATTTTAGCGTCGGGTAGAGTTCTTCCATCACGCGATCATACTGGGCGCGGCTGTAGCGCGGATGTAACGCCGACAGCTTAATAGAGATACCCGGACCTTCATAAATCCCACGCCCATTAGAGGCTTTACCGATGGCGTGAATCGCCTGCTGATAAGAAACCAGATAGGCTTTGGCATCGCTGGCGGTCAGTGCCGCTTCACCCAGCATGTCATAGGAATAACGGAAACCTTTCTCTTCCAGCTTGCGTGCATTGGCTAAGGCTTCAGCGATGGTTTCACCGGTGACAAACTGTTCACCCATCAGGCGCATCGCCATATCCACGCCTTTGCGGATTAACGGCTCGCCGCTCTTACCGATGATGCGGTTGAGTGAACGCGACAGGTTTGCTTCGTTGTGAGTGGAAACCAGACGGCCAGTGAACAATAAGCCCCAGGTAGCAGCATTGACAAACATTGATGGGCTGCGGCCAAGGTGAGATTGCCAGTTGCCATTGCTGATTTTGTCACGGATTAGCGCGTCACGCGTGGGTTTGTCCGGGATACGCAACAACGCTTCTGCCAGACACATCAATGCCACCCCTTCCTGAGAAGAAAGCGAGAACTCCTGCAACAGACTTTGCACCATACCGGCGCGCCCGGTTGCACCTTTTTGATGCCGCAATTTTTCGGCGAGGTTATAGGCCAGCTGATGTGTTTTCTCCGCCAGCGGGGCAGGGAGGCGTGCCTGCTCCAGCAGCATCGGCACCGCATCGGTTTCCGGGCGACGCCAGGCGGCGGTAATGGCTGAACGTGTTACTGACTGAGGCAGAATCTGTTCGGCAAAATCCAGGAAAGGTTGCACCGACTCTTCCACGGGGTGTTCTTCCGTTGCACCCTCACCCAGTTGCACCGCAATTTCGGGTAAAGAGTCACCTGACTCCAACTGTGCCAGGTAATTAAAGATTGCCTGTTTAATCAGCCAGTGCGGCGTGCGATCGATCTTCTGTGCTGCCAGTTTAATGCGATCGCGGGTCGCTTCATCGAGCTTCACCCCCATCGTGGTGGTTCCCATGCTGTCCTGTTCCTCAAAAGAGTAGAGAGAGTTCTGAAGTGACCTGCACTATCACTCATGTTGCAACTTTGTGCAACCGTGTTAAATGCGCGTTCTGTCGTTACCCGGTCCACTGCTGCAATATTCTCGCCAGGGTTGCAACTCTGTGAGTGGCTGTTTATTCCGGTGCAACCCGTTGTTGCCGAGATCACAACCTGGGAATCGCCGCTAACACCGCGTAATCAAAGGCATTGTGCCTGGCGGCGCTTTGCGGCAGGATACCGCGCCTAAATGGAGATCCAATAACAAGTGGAGAGACGAAATGAGTGTCAGTACACCGATGCTGGTGACTTTTGTTGTATATATCCTCGGGATGGTGTTGATTGGTTTCGTTGCTTACCGTTCAACCAAAAACTTTGATGACTATATCCTTGGCGGTCGCAGTCTCGGCAGCCTGGTAACCGCGCTCTCGGCGGGTGCATCAGATATGAGCGGCTGGCTGCTGATGGGCTTGCCGGGCGCGATTTTCCTGTCGGGCATTTCCGAGAGCTGGATTGCCATTGGTTTGACCCTCGGTGCCTGGCTGAACTGGAAGATTGTTGCCGGACGCCTGCGTGTTCAGACCGAGTATCACAATAATGCGCTGACGCTGCCGGACTTTTTTACCAGCCGTTTTGAGGATCACAGTAAGATTCTGCGCGTGATCTCAGCGCTGATTATCCTCATCTTCTTCACCATCTACTGTGCCTCCGGTGTGGTGGCTGGTGCTCGTTTATTTGAAAGCACCTTCGGCATGGATTATCAGACTGCGCTGTGGGTTGGTGCAGCCGCGACCATTCTGTATACGCTGGTCGGCGGCTTCCTTGCCGTCAGCTGGACCGATACCGTACAGGCCAGCCTGATGATTTTCGCGCTGATCCTGACGCCGGTGATTGTTATCGTCGCAGTGGGGGGCGTCTCCGACTCGCTGGCGGTGATCGAAGCCAAAAGTCTTGAAAACCTCAATATGCTGAAAGGCTTGAATTTTGTGGCGATTGTCTCGCTGCTGGGTTGGGGGCTGGGTTATTTTGGTCAGCCGCATATCCTGGCGCGTTTTATGGCGGCAGATTCACATCGCTCCATCCGTACCGCGCGTCGTATCGGTATGACCTGGATGATTCTATGCCTTGCGGGTGCGGTTGCGGTCGGTTTCTTTGGCATTGCTTACTTCCAGAACCATCCTGAGCAGGCGAGCGGTGTCAGCCAAAATGGTGAGCGGGTGTTTATCGAACTGACGCGTATCCTGTTTAACCCGTGGATTGCCGGTATCCTGCTGTCGGCGATTCTGGCAGCCGTGATGTCGACCTTGAGTTGCCAGTTGTTGGTCTGCTCCAGTGCGCTGACAGAAGATCTCTATAAGGGCTTTCTGCGTAAAAATGCCAGCCAGAAAGAACTGGTATGGGTTGGACGTCTGATGGTGCTGGTGATTGCGCTGATCGCCATCGCGCTGGCGGCAAACCCGGAAAACCGTGTACTGGGTCTGGTTAGCTATGCCTGGGCAGGGTTTGGTGCGGCTTTTGGTCCGGTGGTGTTGTTTGGTGTGTGCTGGCAACGTATGACGCGTAACGGCGCCCTGGTCGGAATGATTATTGGTGCTGTCACGGTGTTGGTATGGAAACAATATGCCTGGCTGGGTCTGTATGAAATCATTCCTGGATTCTTGTTCGCCAGCATTGCGATTGTGGTCGTAAGCCTGATGGGGCGGGCACCATCACAGGAAGCACAACAGCGCTTTGCCGCAGCAGAAACCGAATATCTGACCAAATAACGACTTAGCCCGTATCATTATATGATGCGGGCTTTTTTGTAGCACGTTTTGCACCCATCCTTTTTCTCTCATCACCCTGTTGATTAATAAATGAACATGCCGATGGTGCAGCAGCTAACAGGGATTGGAGATATCCGATGTTTATAAGACGTATTGGCTGGTCGCAGTGATTTACGAATCCTCCTAAAAACTCGCGCTGGAAGCTAATTAACCATTTATCTGAAAAATAAGGGAAATTTAATTTAAGGTGTGACCTGCTCACGGACAGTGGTCACTTTTTGTTAGTCGACGGTTAAAATTAGTGTTGCAAATTACCGCAAATATGATGCATTTTAATCATAAGCGTTGTCAGATGTGTGGCTGAGGTCACTGGAGTTCGCGCATGATTCGGTCCTTCAACGGACAGGTAAATACCCTTCAACACACGCAGTATACTGCGGGGGATTTCTTCCCTCGGAAGTTTCCTCTTCAGTTTTCAAACATCGTTCTTTTTCAATCTCATATTTCTTACCGGTGCGTAGCAGCGCTTACGCGTTGTTGCACGCTATTCTCAATGGCTCGAAACGGCTCTAAAGGAAGCCACGTCAACCTCTAAAGCGTTCACGTCTTCGCAGCGGGACAATCCTGCGGCGATAAATGAAACCAACTGTAAGGTGCCACTATGGGAAGACAGAAAGCAGTGATCAAAGCGCGTCGTGAAGCCCGCAGAGTGCTTCGTAATGACTCTCGCAGTCATCGTCAGCGTGAAGAAGAATCGGTCACTTCGCTGGTGCAGATGGGTGGGTTGGATGCAATTGGCATGGCACGTGATGTGCGCGACAGTTCACCAATTGAAGCCAGAAATGAAGCTCAGGCGCACTATCTCAAAGCCATAGAAACGAAACAGCTTATTTTCGCTACCGGTGAAGCGGGCTGCGGAAAAACCTGGATTAGCGCAGCCAAAGCGGCTGAGGCCCTGATACATAAGGATATCGACAGGATAATCGTAACACGCCCGGTCCTACAGGCGGATGAAGACCTTGGCTTCCTGCCGGGAGATATTTCCGAGAAATTCGCCCCGTATTTCCGACCGGTCTACGACGTTCTGGTTAAACGTCTTGGCTCTTCCTTTATGCAGTACTGCCTGCGCCCGGAAATCGGCAAGGTAGAGATCGCGCCCTTCGCTTACATGCGTGGACGTACCTTCGAAAATGCAGTGGTGATTCTTGATGAGGCACAAAACGTCACCGCTGCGCAGATGAAGATGTTCCTGACGCGTCTGGGTGAAAACGTGACGGTCATCGTCAACGGCGATATTACCCAGTGCGATTTGCCGCGCGGTGCAACATCAGGACTCGCGGATGCATTGGGACGCTTTGAAGAGGATGAGATGATCGGTGTGGTCCGCTTCGGCAAAGACGACTGCGTCCGTTCAGCCTTGTGTCAGCGTACGCTACATGCTTACAGTTAACCATTGAGATCTCTATAAAAAAACCCGGCTCAGGCCGGGTTTTTTTGTGCGCTACGCATGATACAGGTAAAAAAAAGTCTGAACGTTAGTTCAGACTCTTCTTCAGAATGATGGCGGTGAGAGGGGGATTCGAACCCCCGATACGTTGCCGTATACACACTTTCCAGGCGTGCTCCTTCAGCCACTCGGACACCTCACCACATTTTGTTTGTTAACCTCAGCGGGTCAACGGGGCGCTACTATAGGGAGTTAGCCGAAAAGGGTCAAGCTCTATTTTCTCCTTTTTTTCTATTCGCTTAAGCTCTGAGCGGATTGCGGTAGCCTTGTTCGTTTAGTCGATTCTGTCATCAAAATATTGCGCATCAGTCACAAAAGTGTCACGGCATTGTCGCAGACTTGTCCGCGGAAACATTTGGTTATATTTGTGAATAAGGATGCTTATAAATGAAAAAGATACCTTTGATTACGGTTCCACTGATCACCTCATTGTTCGCGACAGCAACATTTGCTGATGCGAACAGTTACTCACGTGCTGCAACCGGTGATTTGACGCAACACGGTGGTGCGCGTCGTCTGAGCGGTGATCAAACCGAAGCGCTTAAAGCCTCTCTCAGTAACAGCACGGCAAAAAATATCATCCTGCTGATCGGCGATGGCATGGGGGATTCAGAAATCACCGCAGCACGCAATCAGGCGATGGGGGCAGGGGGCTTTTTCCCGGGTATAGATGCATTGCCTTTAACAGGTCAATACACCCACTATTCGCTGGATAAGAAAACCCACAAACCAAACTACGTCACGGATTCCGCAGCGTCTGCCACGGCCTGGGCCACGGGCACCAAATCCTACAATGGTGCCATTGGTGTGGATGTAAATGGTAAAGATCAGACCACATTGCTGGAACTGGCAAAAGCGGCTGGCAAGGCAACCGGTAACGTTTCAACCGCTGAATTGCAGGATGCCACACCCGCGGCGCTGATCGCCCATGTGACCTCGCGCAAATGTTATGGCCCGGAAAAAACCAGCGAGTTATGCCCGACCAATGCTTTAGAGCAGGGCGGAAAAGGTTCCATCACTGAACAAATGCTGAAAACCCGCGCGGATGTCACATTGGGCGGCGGAGCGAAATCTTTCAGCGAAGTGGCGAAAGCGGGTGAGTATCAGGGTAAAACTCTGCGTGAACAGGCACAGGCACGAGGTTTCCAACTGGTGGATAATCTTGATGGTATGAATGACGTTCAACAGGCAGATCAGAGCAAACCGCTACTGGGGCTGTTTTCTGAAGGTAATATGCCGGTGCGCTGGCAAGGGCCAAAAGCCAGCTATCACGGTAATCTGGATAAGCCGGTGGTGACCTGTGAAGTCAATAAGGAGCGTCCGGCAAGTACACCAACGCTGGCACAGATGACCAAAAAAGCGCTCGACCTGTTGAGCAAAAATGACAAGGGCTTCTTCCTGCAGGTGGAAGGAGCGTCAATCGATAAACAGGACCATGCGGCGAATCCTTGCGGACAGATCGGTGAAACGGTGGATCTCGATGAAGCTGTTCAGCAGGCACTGGCTTTTGCCCGCGAGCACGGTAATACCCTGGTGGTCGTGACGGCAGACCACGCACACAGCAGCCAGATCGTTGAGAATGGCACCAAAGCGCCGGGTCTGACCCAGGCACTGAACACCAAAGATGGTGCGGTGATGACCATCAGTTACGGTAACTCGGAAGAGGATTCACAAGAGCATACCGGTACTCAGCTGCGTATTGCTGCTTATGGCCCTCATGCAGCGAATGTCGTGGGTTTGACCGATCAGACCGACCTGTTTTTTACCTTGAAGGATGCAATGGGCATTAAGTAACCTGGCGCCAGGCCGGCAAAAAAATCCACGCGACAGCGTGGATTTTTACTTAAGGGAAGAAAAAACAACTATGGCTGTTGCGTCAGGTAACAGTGGATATAGCGGCGATATTCGTCAGCCATATTTATGGGTAATTCATCTGATGAGAAAAAGGTCAGATCTTCAATTTCACTCGGATCATGAATCATCACCCCGGACCATTCATCAACCCGGTAAAGGGCGGTAACCCTGTTGGCTTTATTATTATTTTCCTGGCTAAAAGTATATTCAGGTCCGGAAAAGTAACCTAACAGCTGTATCCGATGCACATCCAGATTAGTTTCTTCTTTTGCTTCCCGTTTCACTGTTTGTTCCGGTGACTCCCCAGGTTCCAACCATCCTCCCGGTAGCCCCCAACTCCCATCTTTGCGAAGCTGCAACAGTATGCGTACTCCGGCCAGCAGTAATAAACGGTGGCCAACCAGGCCGGGCATCTTTTCAACGTGATTCACTTCACTTTCCAGTCAGAGGATAATTAATGCAAGTTGCAGCAAGCCTGTTCACGCAGGCCAAAAATATTACATATTATTTTTAAGCTTTATTTCGATTGAATAAATGTGGCACATCAAAGCCAGAATAAATTCGAGCTTAAGGTATAACAAGGACGGGAGAGATTGAATAGAGAATGTACTGGCGAGCGTTGAGGAAATTCCCGCAAGTGTATTTGGTCAGTAAACTGCAATTGAAGATAATTGACAAAACTGCGCAGCATGATTTTTTAATAAAAAAAGCCCATGTATTTGCATGGACCTTTTTATTAATTTGAACAGCGGAAAATGATTAGACGTTAAACAGGAAGTTCATAACATCGCCATCTTTAACGATGTACTCTTTACCTTCAGAACGCATTTTCCCTGCTTCTTTCGCGCCTTGCTCGCCTTTATAAGCGATAAAGTCATCAAACGCGATGGTCTGCGCGCGGATAAAGCCTTTCTCAAAGTCGGTGTGGATTTTACCGGCCGCCTGCGGTGCAGTGGCACCGACCGGGATAGTCCAGGCACGTACTTCTTTCACACCAGCGGTGAAGTAAGTTTGCAGGTTTAACAGGGTATAACCAGCACGAATCACGCGGTTCAGGCCCGGTTCTTCCAGACCCATTTCAGCCATAAACTCAGCGCGCTCATCATCTTCCAGCTCTGCAATATCTGACTCCACTGCGGCGCAAACCGGCACCACTACTGAACCTTCCGCATCTGCAATCGCACGAACCTGGTCGAGATAAGGGTTGTTCTCGAAGCCATCTTCATTGACGTTAGCGATATACATGGTCGGCTTCAGCGTCAGGAAGCTGAGGTAACGGATGGCGGCTTTCTCATCGGCATCCAGATCCAGTGAACGCAGCATGCCCGCATTTTCCAGATGCGGCAGGCACTTCTCCAGGGCAGCCAGTTCAGCCTTGGCGTCTTTATCGCCGCCTTTGGCTTTCTTCTGTACGCGCTGGATAGCACGTTCACAGGTATCAAGGTCCGACAGCGCCAATTCGGTGTTGATGATATCAATATCTTCAGCCGGGTTTACTTTGCCCGCGACGTGAATGATGTTTTCATTTTCGAAGCAGCGCACCACGTGGCCAATAGCATCTGTTTCACGAATATTGGTCAGGAATTTGTTGCCCAAACCTTCACCTTTGGACGCGCCTTCAACCAGACCGGCGATATCCACGAATTCCATCGTGGTAGGCACGACGCGTTGCGGTTTAACGATCTCGCTCAGTTGGTCAAGGCGCAGATCGGGCATTGGCACGACACCGGTGTTTGGCTCGATAGTGCAGAACGGAAAGTTGGCTGCTTCGATACCCGCTTTGGTCAGCGCGTTGAACAGGGTGGATTTACCGACGTTCGGCAGGCCCACAATACCGCATTTAAATCCCATGATCTGATTACCTTTCTCGCTGAGTGTGCAGCGCTGACCGACAACGCTGACAGATTCAAAAATTTTCGCGCATTATACACAGATTTAGCCCTCTGCGGCGCGGGATTTGGCCTTAACCGGCTTTGAAAGCGTGCAAGCGGTTCATCGCCTTAATTTTATCTTCTTTCAGCCACAGTTCGGTACAGCGCACGGCTTCATCCACGGCATCATCAATCAGTTTCTGCTCACTGGCTGGAGGTTTACCCAGCACAAATCCGGTGACTTTATTGCGGTCACCAGGATGACCAATGCCCACGCGCAAACGGTGAAAATTATTGTTATTGCCCAGTTTGCTGATGATGTCTTTCAGGCCATTGTGACCGCCGTGGCCGCCGCCTTGTTTGAATTTCGCCACACCCGGAGGCAGATCGAGTTCATCGTGCGCCACTAAAATTTCCTCTGGCGCGATGCGATAGAAAGTCGCCATTGCCGCGACCGCCTTACCACTCAGGTTCATAAAGGTGGTGGGAACCAGCAGGCGCACATCTTCACCAGCCAGTGATAATCGGGCGGTGTAGCCAAAGAATTTGGGTTCGTCTTTCAAAGACTGATTGTTGCGATCCGCCAGCAAATCCACATACCAGGCACCTGCGTTGTGGCGCGTCGCGGCATATTCCGCACCGGGATTTGCCAGTCCCACAATCAGTTTAATGCTGCTCACGATGATTATCCTGTCTCAATCACGAAAGGGCGTAGTTTACTGCGTGGCGGGAGAGATGACAAAGGGCGAAGCTCAGGAATAGTGCCGTTATGTGACTTATCATTTTCTATCGAAATCAATCCGATAAGCGGTAAAGTTTCGTCAGAATTGTGAAAGATGTGTGATCCTGTACGCATATTATCCACAGGTCATTGCCTACACTTATGGCTAGTTAACCTTATGTGCTGTTTTTGGCATTGCTAAAAAGGATGGAGGTGAATTATGAAACGTCATCACTCACGCTATATTGGTAACGGCCTGATGTGTCTCGGTTTACTCACCATGGTGCTCGGCGTAGGCTACTCGATTATTAACCAAATTCCTTCGCTAAATCTGCCGCAATTCCTGGCGCATGGCGCAATGTTCAGCATTTTTATTGGTGCGCTGTTGTGGCTGGTGGGTGCACGTGTGAGCGGGCGTGAAAAAGTTGAAGACCGCTATTTTTGGTTACGCCATTACGGCGATAAACGTTGTCGTCGTAACACCCATCACTCATAAGCTACACCAGCGTAGCTTGTTTAAACGGCTGTAACTGCGTCAGATATTGTTCGGTGCGGTTACGGCCACTGGCTTTTGCGCGATATAGCGCCTCATCGGCCAGCGCCAGTAAGGTCGGGAAGTGGAAATCCTCCTGACTGGATGTGGCGTAACCGATACTGACGGTATAGCTGATGTTATCCGGTAGCGAAAGTTGTGTGGCAACGCGAATGCGTTCACATACCATTTGTGCCTGCTCACTGTCGCCGGGAAGAATGGCGGCAAACTCTTCCCCCCCAAGACGGGCAAACTGACCTTCCTCGGGCAATAAGCCCTGGGCTATCTGGCAAAAATCAATCAAAACCCGATCACCCTGCTGGTGGCCGTAGCGGTCATTAATGCTTTTGAAGTGGTCAAGGTCAAATAATACCGCCGTAAAAGGCAACTGCTGACGTATACGGCGCGCGATGATTTTTTCTGCCTGTTCGAATAATGCGCGACGGTTCCACACGCTGGTCAGCGGATCGTGCAGTGATGCCAGCTTGTGGGCGATTTGAGTCCGCTCATTGACCATGGCCAGAATGGTAAACGTCAGGCCAATAACAAATAAAATCGACTCAAGAATAACGTAAACGGAAAAACTGGAACCACCAATTGCGCCATGCACCGGCGTGGCGATGGCGTCATCAAGGAAAATTCTGGCGACATGAAACAGCAGGTGTATCCATAACAACATTTGCGCGGGCCAAAAAGTGACGGTGAGGGTGGCGCGCGCGCGCCATAACAGCTGAATTAATGCCCCAGTGTAAAAGATACACAGTAGGCAAACCACCAGCACGCGTTTCGGCATGCTGAAATAAAATGCCGGGAAAATACACAGAATGGCCCAAAGTAACCCACCTGCCAGCCAACTCAGGCCAAGCGGCTTGTTACAAAACACCTTAAAGGCGTTTAACAGGTTGCCATAGGCCAGCATCATGACCACATTGCCAAGCGCAATCGGCAGGAACTGCAATCCGGCGGCGCGCAGGCTGCTGAGAAAGACCGCCATCAGGGTTAAAATCAGTGTCAGCGTGGTGAAGCCCAGAACGCGATCATACTGCGAGCCGATCCAGGCAAAGACCAGAATGATGCTCAAAAACCCCAGTACATAGAGCTCGCAAACAAAAAGTGTGTAGATGTCGAGAGCCATAGTGGTCGGAGTTCTCAAAAAAAGTGTGGTGAAAAATACCACTAAACCCTGGACGGCTAAAGTCCGGATATCAGTGTTAATTGAAAACAGTGAATGGCAACGAGAATAGCGAATTTTAACGAAAATTATCGCGAAAAAAACAACGTCAGAAGCGGCTTAATCGGTAGCTGGTGCTGCCTTCTGGGTGGGAAATGAAACCGGGCCAGCGGCCCGGTTTTGTTCGATTAATGTTCGAACATGGCTGAAATGGATTCTTCGTTGCTGATACGACGAATCGCTTCGGCCAGCATACCGGACAGTGTCAGGGTACGAACGTTCGGCAGTGATTTCATCTCATCAGACAGCGGGATGGTATCGCAGACAATCACCTGATCGATCACTGACTTACGCAGATTTTCCACCGCGTTGCCGGAGAAAATCGGGTGTGTTGCGTAAGCAAAAACACGCTTCGCGCCACGTTCTTTCAACGCTTCAGCCGCTTTGCACAGCGTACCGCCGGTGTCGATCATATCGTCGACCAGTACACAGTCACGGCCAGCGACGTCACCGATGATGTGCATCACCTGAGAAACGTTCGCACGCGGGCGACGTTTATCGATGATGGCCATATCCGTGTCGTTGAGCAGTTTGGCAATCGCACGGGCGCGCACCACACCACCGATATCCGGCGAAACCACGATCGGGTTCTCCAGACCAATCTGCAACATATCCTCCAGCAGAATCGGGCTACCGAATACGTTGTCTACCGGGACATCAAAGAAGCCCTGGATCTGCTCGGCGTGCAGGTCAACCGTCAAAACACGGTCAACACCTACGCTGGAAAGGAAATCCGCGACTACCTTAGCGGTAATTGGCACGCGCGCAGAGCGCACACGGCGGTCCTGACGGGCATAGCCAAAGTAGGGGATAACGGCAGTAATACGACCAGCAGAAGCCCGACGCAGCGCGTCGACCATCACAACCAGCTCCATCAGATTATCGTTGGTGGGGGCACAGGTGGACTGGATGATGAAAATATCACCACCGCGTACATTTTCGTTAATCTGTACACTCACTTCACCGTCGCTGAAACGACCGACAGCGGCGTCTCCGAGGCTGGTGTAAAGGCGGTTGGCAATACGTTGTGCTAGTTCCGGGGTGGCGTTACCAGCAAATAGCTTCATATCAGGCACGAGAAGAACCTCAGGCTTTGCGTCCAGCGAATGAACGACGCTGCGATAACCGGCGAATACCGCAAAGCGTGTTCAGACAGGTGTGTTGATGCGTCGCGTGCTGTGTCTGGAACAGGGGGTGACACAGTCACGCATACGCTTAAATCCCGGAAAGAGTACGCTGCAACGGCGAGACATTCAGCCCGCGCGCCACAAATCCTCGTATCCATCCCGGGGCAAGCTCCAGCACCTGACGAGCTTCGGATTCGGTGTTAAATTCAGCAAACACACAGGCCCCGGTCCCAGTCAGGCGCGACGGCGCGTATTCTAGCAGCCAGGAAACCAGCTCATCAACCTCACGAAAACGTTTTCTTGCCACAGACTCACAATCATTGTGGAAAGGACGCTGCAAAAGTTCATCAAGTGAACATTTCGGTGAATTGCGCGTCAGTTCGGGATCGCCAAAAATAACCGGGGTCGCGATACTCACGCCAGGATGTGCGACCAGATACCATTTTTCCTCCGGCTCGGCGGGTTGCAACTGTTCACCCACGCCTTCAGCAAAAGCGGCATGACCGTGAACGAAGACCGGAACGTCAGCGCCGAGTCGTACGCCAATCGCTGCCAGCTCATCAACGCTCAGTCCGGTTTGCCACAGATGGTTCAATGCCACCAACACGGTGGCAGCGTCCGATGAGCCACCGCCTAAACCGCCGCCCATCGGCAGACGCTTCTCCAGCGCAATCGACGCGCCCGCCGGCTGCGGCAAGCTGCCGCGTTCCGCAGCCGCGCACATCAGGGCGCGAGCAGCACGAACGATCAGGTTCTGTTCATCCGGTACATCGTCCAGCGGCGTTAACAGACGAATGTCGCCACTGTTATCCGGGGTGATGGTTAGCGTATCGCCGTAATCCAGAAACTGAAACAGGGTTTGTAGATTGTGATAACCGTCGGGACGACGGCCAGTGATGTAGAGAAATAAGTTCAGCTTCGCCGGAGCTGGCCAGGTGGTCATCATTGCACGGTCCAGCTATCCATCCGCAGCTTAATACGCTGTCCACCTTCGGTCAGCTCCAGATTGGCAGGCAGCGGAGGCGTGACCTTGCTGTCATAATCAGAAATGGTCACTTTCCATTGCTGGCCATTGCGGCTGTAGTTCAGGCTTTGTAATTGATACTGATCGTTTAACTGGTAGTCGCTGGCATCACCCGGCAGGCCCATCATCCATTGACGCAGGTTAGCGAGTGGGATATCCATACCGGTGAGCTGTGAAATCATCTTCTCAGCATCATTACTCACGTAGCGTTTTCCCTTGTTATCGACCACCTGCACTACGGAACCTTGCGCATCGAGTTGCAACTCAGTGCTGCCCAGCGGATTGGTCAGCAGCAGGCGATAACGGTCCGCGGCCGTTTGTTGCCAGTTAAAGCGGGCATACACTTTCTGGCGGTCAGAAATGTAAGCGAAGGCACCGCGTGTCTCATAATGGCTGACTTTCGCCACGGCCTGTTGATGTTGTTGCCACTGTGGTGCGGTGGTGCTTGGGCCGGGTCCCTGTGGTTTATTGACGCTACAGGCAGCCAGCAACACGCTGGCAAGGGGCAAAAGGCGCAACAGTTTGCGCGAAGGCATCGGCATCACGTGGTCATCTCCTCAGACACGTTTTTACTTCGTAACCGGTAACGCTAACCATCCGCATCTAAGCCGTCAATGCTGTTGTACGGATTATTGCGCACGATCAGTTTAATCTTATTACAGTCATAGGCTTTGTATGGCTTTTCTTGATCTGTGGCATCTTGTAGAATGCGCTTCACAAAACCCTGACAATAATTGGGATATCCCAACCAGAACCACCATGACGCTGCTCGCTCTCGGAATCAACCATAAAACCGCACCCGTTGCACTGCGCGAACGCGTTTCGTTCACGCCAGATACGCTGGATCAGGCGCTTAACAGCCTGTTGTCCCAGCCTATGGTGCAAAGTGGGGTGGTGCTTTCTACCTGTAATCGCACTGAACTCTACCTGAGCGTAGAGCAACAGGCCGATTTGCAGGAGAAGCTGGTGCGCTGGTTGTGTGACTATCACCAACTGCGTGAAGAGGACGTGCGCAAAAGCCTGTACTGGCACCAGGATAACGCAGCGGTCAGCCATCTGATGCGCGTTGCCAGTGGTCTGGATTCATTGGTATTGGGTGAGCCACAAATCCTCGGCCAGGTGAAAAAAGCCTTTGCCGATTCGCAGCGTGGTCATGCGTTGTCCAGTGAGCTGGAGCGGATGTTCCAGAAAACCTTCTCGGTTGCCAAACGCGTGCGCACGGAAACTGAAATTGGTGCCAGCGCTGTATCCGTGGCATTTGCCGCCTGTTCTCTGGCACGCCAAATCTTTGAATCACTCAGCACGGTTAATGTGTTGCTGGTGGGCGCGGGTGAAACCATTGAATTGGTGGCGCGTCATTTGCGTGAACATCAAGTGAAAAAACTGATGATCGCCAACCGCACGCGTGAGCGCGCACAACTGCTGGCGGATGAAGTCGGTGCTGAGGTGATCGGACTGGCGGATATCGATTCGCGACTGGCCGACGCTGATATTATTATTTCTTCCACTGCCAGCCCGTTACCGATTATCGGCAAAGGGATGGTGGAGCGTGCGTTAAAAGCTCGCCGTAATCAGCCAATGCTGATCGTGGATATTGCCGTACCGCGTGATGTTGAGCCGGAAGTCGGCAAACTCGCTAATGCTTACCTGTACAGCGTGGATGACCTGCAGGCGATTATTGAGCAAAACATGGCGCAGCGTAAAGCCGCTGCGGTGCAGGCTGAAAGCATCGTGGTGCAGGAAAGCGGTGAGTTTATGGCGTGGCTACGCGCGCAAAGCGCGGTCGACACCATTCGTGAGTATCGTTCGCAGGCTGATGACGTCCGTCTTGAATTGCAGGAGCGAGCGCTCGCCGCCTTGCGTCAGGGTGCGGATGCAGAAAAAGTATTGCAGGAGCTGGCACATAAGCTCACCAATCGTTTAATTCACGCTCCAACCAAATCACTACAGCAGGCCGCGCGCGATGGCGACAGCGAACGCCTGCAGATCTTACGTGACAGCCTCGGTCTCGATTAGGCTGTCACGACCTTTTACGGGATACCCTCAATTACATGAAGACCTCTATTGTTGCCAAGCTGGAAGCGCTCCAGGAACGCCACGAAGAAGTGGAAGCGATGCTGGGCGATGCTGGCGTGATCGCCGATCAGGAGCGTTTCCGCGCCCTTTCACGTGAATATGCGCAGCTCTCTGATGTAACCCGCTGCTTCCGCGAATGGCAGCAGGTGCAGGAAGATGTTGAGACGGCGGAGATGCTGCTCGACGATCCTGAAATGCGCGAGATGGCACAGGAAGAACTGAAAACCTCGCGCGAAAAGCGTGAAGTGCTGGAGCAGCAGTTGCAGGTACTGCTGCTGCCGAAAGATCCCGATGATGAGCGCCCCTGCTTTGTCGAAGTCCGTGCGGGCACCGGAGGCGATGAAGCCGCGATTTTTGCTGGCGATCTGTTCCGCATGTATAGCCGTTACGCCGAGGCGCGTCGCTGGCAGGTGGAGATCATCAGCAGCAATGAAGGTGAGCATGGCGGTTATAAAGAAGTCATCGCCCGCGTGACGGGCGAGGGTGCTTATGGGCGTTTCAAGTTTGAATCGGGTGGCCATCGCGTGCAGCGCGTACCGGAAACCGAATCGCAGGGACGTATTCACACCTCGGCTTGCACCGTGGCGGTAATGCCGGAACTGCCGGAAGCCGAGCTGCCGGATATCAACCCCGGCGACCTGAAAATCGACACCTTCCGTTCTTCCGGAGCAGGTGGTCAGCACGTTAACACCACCGATTCCGCCATCCGTATTACTCACCTGCCGACCGGTATTGTGGTTGAGTGTCAGGATGAGCGTTCGCAACATAAAAACAAAGCCAAAGCGCTGGCAGTGTTGGGCGCACGTATTCATGCGGCGGAAATGGCGAAACGTCATGAAGCCGAAGCCTCTACGCGCCGTAATCTGCTGGGCAGTGGTGATCGTTCAGACCGTATCCGTACTTACAACTTCCCGCAGGGGCGCGTCACCGATCACCGCATTAACCTGACCATCTACCGTCTGGATGAGACGATGGAAGGCAAACTTGATAGCCTGATTGAACCCATCGTGCAGGAATATCAGGCCGACCAACTGGCCGCGCTGGCTGGACAGGATTAATGGATATTCGCCATTGGCTGAAGCACGCCGTCGCCACCCTGAGTGGCGGCGACAGTCCCAAGCGCGATGCCGAGATTTTGCTGACATTTGTTACCGGCAAGTCGCGCAGCTGGCTGGTGGCATTTGACGATGCGCTCCTGGAAGAGACTCAGTTGCAACAACTGGAT
This sequence comes from Pantoea sp. X-Soil-TKNS-1211, assembly GCF_059730495.1. Lineage (NCBI taxonomy): Bacteria > Pseudomonadati > Pseudomonadota > Gammaproteobacteria > Enterobacterales > Erwiniaceae > Pantoea > Pantoea sp. X-Soil-TKNS-1211. The sequence goes on along the minus strand of NZ_AP035953.1, from coordinate 2,611,127 downwards.
GCGCTGCTGGCGCGACGCGCGCTGGGTGAGCCGATTGCGCATTTGGTCGGTGAGCGTGAGTTCTGGTCGTTACCCTTACGCGTCAGCGACGCAACGTTGATTCCTCGTCCCGACACTGAAGTGCTGGTGGAGCAGGCGCTGGCCCATCTGCCCGCTACTGCGGCCACTATTCTTGACTTAGGCACTGGCACCGGCGCTATTGCGCTGGCGCTCGCCAGCGAACGGCCAGATTGCCAGGTCATCGGATGCGATCGCATCGAAGCGGCTGTCGCGTTAGCGCAGGATAATGCGCAGCGTCTGCACATCACCAATGCGCAGTTTTTTCTTAGCCACTGGTTCGCTGCTCTCCCCACCCAACGCTTTGATCTGATTGCCAGTAACCCACCTTATATTGATGCCGCCGACCACCATTTGCAGCAGGGGGACGTACGCTTTGAGCCGCTGAGTGCGTTGGTAGCAGAGGATGCCGGGTTGGCTGATTTGCGGGTGATTATTACAACAGCACCGACCTGGCTGCTCCCCGGCGGTTGGTTATTGCTGGAACATGGTTGGCAGCAGGGCGAAGCGGTACGTGCTTTGATGACCCAACAGGGTTATCAACAGGTCAACACAGTGAACGACTACGGTGGCAACCCGCGCGTCACACTTGGACAATTTTTCTGATGAAGGAAGCAAGATGGCTAGCTGGTATCCGCTGATTAAACATTTGCATCTGCTCACGGTGCTGATCACCATCAGCCTGTTCCTGGTGCGCTTTTACTGGAAATGCACCGGTTCTGCTCAGCTCGATCGCCGCTGGGTGCGCATTGCCCCACACATCAACGACACGTTTTTGTTGCTGAGCGGCGTGATGCTGGTCGTCATTACCCACTTTTATCCGTTCTCACCACAAGGAAGCTGGCTGACTGAGAAGCTGTTAGGGGTTATTATCTACATCGCCTTAGGTTCCGTGGCCTTGAGTCGTCGCCCGCGAAAGATGAGCACTCGCTGGATTGCCTGTCTGGTAGCGATAGTCGCGTTACTGGTCGTGATTAAGCTGGCGATGACCAAAATGCCGTTATTGGGGATAGTATGACCTCGCCAGAGCAACTCGATTACAGTCAAACACCGTTATGTGAAGCGGTTATTGGTGCCACCTGCGCCATCCGCGAAGATTTTTCTGCTCAATCCGTAGAGCAGCAGCTGGCCGCGTTGGTGGAAGAAGCACGCGCGTATGTCAGCAGTGCCTCCGATGCTGACCTGCAACTGGAGAAGTTGCTGGAACTGTTTTACCGTCAGTGGGGTTTTGGCGGTGCCAGTGGCATCTACAATTTATCCGATGCCTTATGGATCGATAAGGTATTGAAAAGCCGTCAGGGTACTGCCGTTTCCCTTGGTGTGATCCTGTTGCACATTGCTGAAGAGCTGGAGCTGCCGCTGATGCCGGTGATTTTCCCGACACAGATGATTCTGCGGGCGGACTGGCTGGATGGTGAGATGTGGCTGATTAACCCGTTTAATGGTGAAACCCTCGATACCCATACGCTGGAAGTGTGGCTCAAGGGCAATATCAGCCCGACAGCTAAGCTCTATCAGGATGATCTCGATGAAGCGAAAACCGTCAGCGTGATGCGCAAAATGCTCGATACGTTGAAGGCGGCGCTGATGGAAGAGAAAAAGATGGAGCTGGCATTGAATGTTAGCCAGGTGCTATTACAAATCGATCCAGATGACCCCTATGAAATTCGCGATCGTGGTTTGATCTACGCGCAACTGGAGTGTGAACATATCGCTCTCAACGATCTTGCCTACTTCGTTGAACAATGTCCGGAAGACCCGGTTAGCGAAATGATTAAAGTGCAGATCCACGCAATTGAACAAAAACAGGTTACGCTGCACTAAGCGTACCTCAGAAAAAGGAAAGGGCATGACACAGAAAGTAGTCAGTATTGGTGATATCAAGGTTGCAAACGATCTGCCATTTGTTCTGTTTGGCGGCATGAACGTGCTGGAATCGCGCGACCTCGCCATGCGCATCTGCGAACATTACGTAACCGTGACCGACAAACTCGGTATCCCCTACGTGTTCAAAGCCTCTTTTGATAAAGCCAACCGTTCTTCCATCCACTCGTACCGTGGTCCGGGTCTGGAAGAGGGGATGAAGATTTTCCAGGAGCTGAAACAAGCGTTTGGCGTGAAAATCATTACTGACGTCCACGAAGCGGCGCAGGCACAGCCTGTGGCTGATGTGGTTGACGTGATTCAGCTGCCGGCATTCCTTGCCCGCCAGACCGACCTGGTGGAAGCGATGGCGAAAACTGGCGCGGTAATTAACGTGAAAAAACCGCAGTTCGTCAGTCCTGGCCAGATGGGCAACATTGTCGATAAATTCGCCGAAGGCGGTAACGACAAAGTGATCCTGTGTGACCGTGGCAGCAACTTTGGTTACGACAACCTGGTAGTCGATATGCTGGGCTTTAATGTGATGAAGAAAGTCACCAACAACAGCCCGGTGATTTTTGACGTGACCCATGCCTTGCAAACCCGTGACCCGTTTGGTGCGGCCTCTGGTGGTCGTCGCGCGCAGGTGGGTGAACTGGCGCGTGCTGGTATGGCGGTTGGTATTGCTGGCCTGTTTATTGAAGCACACCCGGAGCCAAACAGCGCGAAATGTGATGGCCCGTCTGCACTGCCGCTCGATAAACTGGAGCCGTTCCTGGTGCAGATGAAAGCGATTGATGATCTGGTGAAAAGCTTCCCGGAACTGGACACCAGCAATTAATTTGCTGGCTGGTAAAAAAAGGCGTCGAAAGACGCCTTTTTTATTGGCTTACCATCCCGTAGCGGCGCGATTTATCGCGCGTTGTTTTCAGTCAAAGGTGCGTGATGTGTCAGGCCGCTACAGCATAATCGTCATCAGATAGCCGACAAATAATGCCAGGTGTGCTGCGCCATTCAGTACATTGGTGCGTCCGGTAGAAAACGAAATATGGCACAGGATCAGCACGGCACTCATGACCACCATATGCGGCGGTTCCAGACCAAAAACCAGCTGCTGACCGGTCAGTGTGGCAATAATGGTCACCGCAGGTACGGTCAGGGAAATGGTGGCCAGCACTGAACCGAAAAACAGGTTCATGGCGCGTTGCACCTGGTTCATCAGCACCGCTTTAATGGCCCCCAATCCCTCTGGCGACAGGATCAGCAGCGCCACGAGGAAACCGGTGAACTGCTGTGGTGCGTTCAATTCAGTTAACAGATGCTCCAGGGTGTTGGCATTCATCTTCGTCACGCTAATCACCGCAATCAGGTGTACGAGCAGCCAGACGGTGTGCCACAGAGAACTGTGCGCCGAAGGTTTGCCGTGGTGTGGATCGCCATCATCACTTTCGTCCTCATGCTCGTAGACAAACAGGTTTTGATGCGTCTTGGTCTGAATCAGGAGAAATACGCCGTACATTGCCGCAGAAATCGCGGCGATCAGCAGCGCCTGTGCGGTAGAAAAATTGCCGCCCGGTAATGCATTCGGGAAGACCAGCACCAGGATCGCCAGCGGGAAGATGGCGATCAGGTACTGCTTCACCCCCACCAGGTTGACGTACTGAGTCGCGAACTTGCGTCCACCCAGTAGCAGGGCAAATCCCACTAATCCGGCGGTGACGATCATAATGATTGAATAAAGGGTGTCACGCATCAGCGCAGGTGCCGCGTCCCCGGTTGCCATCAGTGCCGATATCAGGCTGACCTCAAGAATCACTACTGACAGGCTTAAGATCAGAGAACCATAGGGTTCGCCCAGCCGGTGTGCCAGTACGTCAGCGTGGCGGACCACGCTAAATGCACTACTCAGAATAGCCACCAGGGCCAGCAAATTAATGCCAATCACCGGTAACAGGCTGGTTTGTGCACCAAAAAAACTCAGTACCCCTAAAGCGATGATGGGGAAAATCAGGGAATACTCAGTGTGTCGGGTTTTCTCATGTGCAGACATTCACCATCCTCTCCGGAAAAAAGAATAAAATCAGGCAGTCAGTACCTGATAAATATACTTACTTTTACAGCGTTGCGCAGTGTAACTTTTCATCACGTCGGGTGCCCGATTTTTACGATTTTTTACTTTCATCGAAAAGTCAGGTGTTATTTCTGAAAGTCATATTTATCGAGATAGAGGTCATAAATTTCAGTGTATTAATTGTTGTCTGGAAAAATTTAATACGCTGAATAATGTCATTTTCCAAATGTGTTACTTCTTATAATAAAGCATATAACCACTAAATCGATTAAGTCGGATAAAAGTGGTAATTTGCGTTTTTGACTATCTGTTCCAGACTTAATGCGTGGTTAGAAAAGGAGGATTTATGCCTTATTCATCAACACGTGAATTGCCTGATAGTGTACGCCACGTGCTACCCGCGCATGCGCAAACCATCTACCAGAAAGCGTTTAACAGCGCCTGGGACGAATACCGTGATGAGGACGATCGTCACGGTGATGATTCGCGCGAAAAAGTTGCCCACAAGGTTGCCTGGGCTGCGGTGAAAAAAAACTATCAGAAAGGCGACGATAACAAGTGGCATCCTAAACACTGATTTATGCGGGCTGATGCGGCCCGCTTCACACTTCCCATCTCACCCCGTCAAGTTTCATGCCAGGCAGCCGATGCTATTTACAGGCAATTTACCCTTTGTGATCGGCATCAACCTTGAAAAAATTGTGACAAATGCATTAATGTCTTCTGATAAGGCGCTGCAATCGGTGCCGTCGTCATGAAATCAGTTTCAGAGGAGCCAAACCGACAGGATGTCAGGGCAGTTGAGGAGGTTGCGTTGCTAACACGGGAATTCTTATTAAAAGCGGATTGCAAAACGTCATTCGGTGATATCGAAGATACGCTGCTGTGGAGCTGTGAACAGCGTGCGGCCTCACTCGCCGCCACACTCGCCTGCCGACCTGACCAAAGTCCAGTGTGGATCTTCGGTTACGGCTCGTTGATGTGGAACCCGGTTTTTGAAGCCGAAGAAGTCTCTTCCGGGCACCTTGATGGTTGGCATCGAGCTTTTTGCCTGCGACTGATTGCCGGTCGTGGCACTGCGACACATCCTGGCCGTATGCTGGCGTTAAAAGAGGGCGGTAGCACCAGTGGCCTGGCGTTTCGCTTGCCGGAAGCGCGTCTGCATGAAGAACTGGAATTGTTGTGGAAGCGTGAAATGATCACCGGATGTTATCTGCCCACCTGGTGCGAGTTGAAGCTGGACGATGGCCGCAGCGTATCGGCACTGGTGTTTATCATGGACCCGCGTCATCCGCTGTTCGAAGCCGACTCTTGTCCGGGCACCATCGCGCCATTGATTGCTCAGGCCAGCGGTCCGCTGGGGACCAACGCGCAATATCTGTTTTCGTTGGAGCAGGAGCTGGCAAAACGCGGTATGCAGGAAGAGGGGTTGACGGTTCTGGCTACTCAGGTCAGGGCGCTGCAACAATGCACAGCGCGCGTATCCTCTTAATTAGCGAAATTAAGCAGCCAGGTACCAGGTGTATCAATCGTCAGTGACTGACTGTGAACCTGGCTACCATTATGCACTTCAATACGATACTGACCTGCCGCCAGATTCAATGACGTAAAGCCGTTGCTGGCGGGTTTCACATCCTGCGGCTTACCATTCAGCACAACATTTTCCCCACTTTGCAATCGCAAATACAGGGTAGCGAGCATGGGAGCACTGCTCGTGGGTTTGCTGACATCAGCTGCCGCTGCTGGCACATTGGATACGGTTAACCCAGATTCCGCAGTGGGATGATTGACCTTCCATACCGCAACGATCACCGCCAGGATGGCTACTGCGGCGACGGCCAGCAGACCGGGCGATAAACGGCGAACATTACGCGGAGTGACCGGATCGATCGCTGTGGCAGCATGATTCACTGCCATCACCTGGGGCTCGGGAACGTTGATCGGCACTTCTGCTTCCATCGGTGGATCGCTCACCATAGTGAAACCGGTGACCAGCGCTTCCACATCACTCACCGGTAAATCGATCAGGCTGGCAAACGCATCAATGGTTTGTGGGCGATCGCCTGGCTTCATCGCCAGCGCACAGTCAATCGCATGCAGCAATGGCAACGAATACCCCGCGGGTTTACGTTCTACCAGTGGCTGATAATTGTCTTCTATGCAGCGCACCACCGAAACCGGCGGGGCATAACCGGTAATCAGGTTGTGCAACACCGCGCCCAGGGCATAGATATCTGTCCACGGGCCTTGCTCGCCTTCGCCTTCTTCGCTGTATTGCTCGATCGGCGCAAAGCCGGGTTTCAGCATGATTTCAGTTTCATCGGAGAGGTTGCCAATCTCCTTACGCGCCGAACCGAAATCGAGCAGCACCGGCAGCTGATTTTCCTGAATCTGGATGTTATCCAGCGAGATATCACGATGCAGATACCCCGACTGATGAATGGTATTGATGGCGCCAAACAGCGGTGGTAACAGGCGGCGTATCCAGGCCTCATCAATGCTTTCCGGGCTGGTTACCTGCCACTCTTTGAGCGTCATCCCGCTGTAATAGAGCGTGCCCATATAGGCGGTGCCGTTCTCTTCCCAAAAACGCAGGACGTGCAGCAGGCCAGGATGATTAAAACGTGCCAGCAGGCGGGCTTCCTGGATAAAGCTATTACGACCGGCATTGAACAGTTTTTGGAAACGTTCGCCACGCAGCTCCAGTGACAGGTCAGCGGCGCGCAAAGCCAACGACACCGGCATGTATTCCTTAATGGCGATAGTCCGTTCCAGCTGATGATCCCAGGCACGGTAAACGATGCCAAAACCGCCACCGCCAATCACATCCTTGATCTCGAACTCATTGAACCGGTAGCCCGCAGGCAGGGCATTGGGTATTTTTAGATTATCGTTTGCCGACATAGTGAACTCTCTGAACACGTCCTGTAGCCGGCCCGGGGAATGATACGGGCAACGGCCACTCGTTAATTAATGTTACGCCAGGCACCGATAGCGGGATCTGCGAGATCCGCGTGCAGGGTGTCAATCAGTAACACAGTCACTTTTTGCTGTGGCATAAACTGTGGCAACCAGATGCCACGTAAGGTTTCAACCCGCTTTTTAACCGCATCGGTATCTTCTCCAGCGGTCTTGTCCATTTTGATCAGCAGCGTACCGGTAAAACGCCAGAGGTGTTGTTGTGCATCAAAGGGTAGCACCAGCCAGCTGTTGTCAGCATCCGGGCGCGTCACAATCATCCTTTGGTTATTGACGGCCACCACCTGCAACGATGAACCGCTCATATTGAGATTGGCGATCGGGTAACCCTGGTAAAAATTGACCGCCAGCTTGCGTGGCTGAACGTTGCTCAATTGCGTCAGCTCGCTTCTGCCTTCCAGCCAGCCTTCAGACGAACAATGTTGTTGTGTCATTTCAGGGATAAACAGCGATGCGCCTTTATCATCCCACCAGGTGCGGAAATGGCAGCCGCCGGGTAAAGCGAATTGTTGCAGTGGGCTGCTGTCTGCCGGGCGTGATAAATCGAGGGGAGCAGCATTACCGGTACTGGCATTGGCGGTGGCATCGTTGAGCACAATCGGCCGCCAGTTCTGCAATTTAGTGGCGCTGCCGTTAGCCAGCACGCTGCCATCTTTATCCGTCATCTGCCAGGGGATAACGTCCAGCGTGCCACACTGGTTAGCCAGCAAGGTGCCGACGCGCGGCAAAAAGCTGGTCAGCACGCTGGAGTCGGTGCCTTTGCCGGAGACAATACGCAGCGGCAGCGTCTCTTTACACCAGTCGTTTGGGGCGTTACTTGCCACGTCATCGATATACACTTCCAGCGAAAGACTCGGGGAGTAGACCACCCGATAATCTTCAGCTTGTGCATTCAGGGCCAGCAGCAGCGATGCTAAGCCCGGCAACCACAATTTCATATGAATCCTTGGAGTCAATAACGTGACGGCAGAAAACGTGCCGCATCAGCCTGGGAATAAAGCAGCGTCGCTTCTTGTGGCTCACCAATCCAGATCGCCAGAGCACTCAGATTGTCGCTTTTAACGCTGCGGTTAACGGCTTGTTCCATCAATGTCAGCCACTCTTCGCAGGCATTCACCATGCGCAGGGCCTGTTCCATTTCATCGGTGGTCAGGTTGAGCCAAAATCCGTCGGTACAGACCAGAAACGCATCGCCATCCTCCAACGTAATAACCTCGCTAAAAGTGGCCGGACGCGCCGGTTCTACGCCGAGCGCATTATAGAGTAAATTACTGTTAATGCCGGTATTTTCATAGCCAGCTTCGCGCAACTGCTGGGCCAGGCTATGATCGCGTGTTACCTGATTGAGCGAGCCATGGCGAAAGTGATAAACCCGGCTGTCACCGGCATGCGCCCACCATGCCCGTTGTTTTTCCCGGTCGATAAACAGCGCGGCCAGCGTGGTACTCATCCTGGAAAAATTCGGATTCTTTCCCTGCTCCTCCAGCAGCACACGCTGGCAAAATTTGATCGCCTCAGCGGTTACCGCAGGTGTGAAGTCATCATGTTGTTGTACCGCGTCGAGTAAGGTGTCACGCACCAGTTGTGCGGCCCGGTCACCGCCCGGCAGACCCGCTACGCCGTCACACACCACAAAACAGGCTTTGTGGTCATCCAGTTGTGCGCCGGTACGATCCTGGTTTTCATCGCGCATACCTTGCTGGCAGCGGCTGGCAAACATCATCTTCATGTGTCTTCCGTCCGCGTTTGTGAATCTTTGTATTGGTTGACTTCCATATCGTAAGCGTGCAAAAAGGCTTCGCCGAACAGGGTATGAAAATCATCCTCAATCTCGCCAGCGGTGCGTTGATAATGACGGGAAAAATGGTCCCATAACGCAGCCTTGCGGGTATTTGCAAACGGCATTTTCGGCATGACGCCATCTTGCCGTGCCTGGTCTTCCAGACGCTGTGGATTGAATGATTGCAGCATCGCCGCAATGATGGCGCGAATACCGGCGATCATCCCTAATTGATGGGCCTGTAAATCCACCAACGCATCCCGGACAGCCGTTTCTGGCGGCATAAAGCCCGGCATCTGGCTCTGATACATTTGCATCAGCACTGTTTTGCCGGAAGGAAGAATCTTGAAGGGATTATTGGCCTCGTTGAGGATCATCGTCATATCGGCTTTGACGCCGCGTTTCAGAATCGATCGTGAGGAGAGCAGCGCGACGGTACCCTGCGAGAACAGACTGAGCATACGGCCGGTAATGCGCATCTGTTCTTCATTCATTGGGGTTTGATGGCCGTTGTTCAGCCCCATTCCCTCCAGCAAGGCAACAATCAGCTTATCCTGGTCCGTACCGGGTAGCACCGTTGGCAGGGCAGGGGAATCCCCTTGGGGATCGATCGCCAGTCGCGCATCATTATGACGTTCAGGGCGAGGTGCAGCAGGCTCAGGCATGGCATGCGCGATGCTTTCCAGCATGCCCAGTGGATCGCTTTCTGCCGGGGAAAAGAACGCGAGCGGATCATCTTTTTGTGTCGCCGCGCGTGCCGGATCGTGGACCTCTAACCCATATTCCCCAATGGTTAATGCATCACCATGCTGCAACGATGCCTGCGCACCGCGCGGCAACGGCACACCATTTAACACTACCGAAGTGACGCTACCCTGATTGGTCAGGCGGCATTCGCCATCCGACGACAAGTGTACCAGTGCCTGCAGACGAGAAATGGCCCGCGATTCATCCGGCAGCACCAGATCATTATCCTGGCTGCGACCGATGGTGCCGCCCGGTGGTTTAAAGGCCACCGTTTTTGCTGGCACATCGGTATTGCACTGCACAATGGTAAATTCCATGAGTTTTCCCGTTTACAAAGGGCAAACGTCGCGGTCTATTCGAACATCGGCGGATAGAGACCGTTACGTCCCGGCTGCGCACCTGACGCCGGGTTAAACAATAACGCAAAAAGTTGCGCGGTGAGCGGGCCACTGTGTTTATGCGTGGCGTGTGCAAAGCCGTCACTGCGGTTACTCCACCAGTAGCTAATATGCTCGTGGGGGTCAAAATGGTCAGCCACTTCACGCCAGCTCAACGAACTGGGCAGGTCGGCAAAACCAATCACATCCATGATGTCTGTTCGACGCTTGTCTGGCACCAGCAACGGTGTAATCAGTTGTATTGCCTGTTCCAGTTGGTCCGCGCTCTGCGTATCCCGCACTGCGCGCAACAACGTCATGCCCAGTTCCTGGAACCAGTCGCCCGACAGCGACAGCTGCGCAGGATGCCACTGGCTAAGTGGGAAGCTGCGCAACGCCAGCAGCGGCCAGGCGCGTCCAACGCGATCACAGGAGGGCAGCAGGCAGCCCATCTGCACCTGCGGACGCAGGGGTGAAATCGGCAACACAAAATTCCACACTGGCGCGGCCAGAAAGTGTTGCGTCGTGGCATCCTCCTGCTGATGCCAATGCAGCAAACCCTGCTGAAACCAGTGACTCCACGAGGTGACGCTATGCTCACTGAGTCGCTGGCGCAGGAAGTCACCGGTTGTCGGCAACTTCCCGTACCAGCCAGGGGCGGTATGTGTCGCCATCGTTACCTCACCATTACTCACGGTGTCCGGTCAATCGCTGTGCAGCGCTTAACGGTGCGAGGGTCAGCGTATTGCCGTTCTGACCGGCATTTTTCAGATTTTCCGCAAGCTTACGCATCATCAGCGCGTTGTCGCGGGCATAGGGCGAAGACTGAATCTGCTGATCCAACAATTGGCTGAGATGCCAGTCCAACTGCTGTAAATCACGTGCGCTGACGTTATCAGGCAGGGTACGTTGCAGATTTTGCATCAGCCAGCCACGCAAAAACTCGCCGTCATAATTGCGCGGTTGATACAACATCTGATAGGCCCGGAGCGCATTGCGACTGTATTCATTATCGGTGCCCGGGTCGTCGCGCAGCAGATTGGTGATTTGCTGGGCCACGCGCGGCAGCAACAAAGACTTCAGGGCATTTTGATAAAGCACCCATGCCGCATCGCTCACCTGATTACCGCGATACAAGCCAACACGCATGGTAAGCGGAGGATTATCGAGAGAAAAACGATCAGAAAGCGGCAACTTCACCAGGTTATTTAAGAAGGGTAGCAGATCAAAAATATTATCCGCAGGCTGATGGATAACCTGCTGGCTCTGCTGGGTGATCGGTGCGATACGAGCGTTAACCTGGTCAAGGTAGCGTTGATTCTGGAAATAGCTGGCAAGCCACAGGCAGGAGATCAATAACAACGCCCCGGTGAGTGCACCATAGCCAATCCAGTGAAATAACCGGTTGCGGTGCTCCCAGTGGCGGTTGCTCCCCGCCAGCCCGCTTTCAATAAACACCAGATCGTTCAGCAGATTGCGGATAAAAAAGCTTTGCCCGCGCGTGCCGGGGATGGGACTGCTGCGATTGACACTGTCCCAGGCGGCAATGGTGTGCTGACCCGCCTGTGGCAGTTGAAGTTTACGGTTTAGCTCACCCATGATGCGGTCAAAAGGTAAGCCTTCCTGCGTGCCGCTGGTGAAAAACAGACCGCGTGCTGACCAGGCAACCGTATCCTGATGACCCGAAAACACCACATCAAGGTATTCGTTCAGCAACGGGCGCAGCGAGCTGAATTCCTGGGGAAAGAGGAAACTATCAGCGCGTTGGGTCAGATCACGATCCCGCGCCATGACGTCGGCTAACTGCTGATGCAGGCGCTGCTCCAGCCGGTGATACTGCTGGCTGAAGCTACGATGCCAGTCATCCTTATAGGGTTTGCCTGGCTCCCACGGAAAGGTGAACCCCCAGATAGCATCGCGTTGCTGTTTATTCAGGCTGCCATAAAAACTCATAAAACCTTTCAGCAGATCGGTTTTGGTCACCATGACGTAAACCGGGAAGTGAATACCGGTTTGCTGGTGCAATTCCACCATGCGCTGGCGTAACGCGCTGGCCTGTGCGTGGCGAGCTTCGGCCGAGTCGGTCAGCAGATCAGCGACACTGATGGTCATGATCACGCCATTGATGGGTTGCCGGGTGCGGTAGCGTTTCAGTAACTGGATAAAGTTATGCCATTCACTGGCATCGCGCGCCCGTTGGCTCTCCTGCAATGCGTAACGACCGGCGGTATCAATCAGCACTGCGCTGTCCGTAAACCACCAGTCACAATGGCGTGTGCCGCCAACGCCCCGCACAGCGGCATTGCCCAGGCTGTCGGTCAGCGGAAACTCCAGTCCGGCATTCAATAACGCCGTGGTTTTACCGGCACCAGGCGCACCAATAATCACATACCAGGGTAACTGGTAGAGATAGTGGCTCTGAAAGCGGGCCAGCCAGCCTTGTCGCTGGCGTCGGCCAAAGGGGGTGCGTTTCAGGCGTTGCGCCGCTTCACTGAATCGTTGCGTCAGCAGCGTCTCGGTCATCTGGCGATCGGACAGCTCCTCACTGCTGACTTGCTGTAGCCGGGTCAATAATTTGCTGTTAAACCACGCGCGCCAGATAGCAGGAATAAACTGGAACAGCACCCAACAGAAATAGAGAATGCCCACCACCAGCTGTCGTGGTAATAACGGTTCGAGCGGGCGAGTATCGCCCCAACTCCACAGTGGACCCAGTATCCAGAGTACGCAACTCAGTGCGGTGATGCCGATAAAGCTCCACAACAGGCGGTGTGTCAAAAAATGCTGAAGTGATGCGCGCATCACTGGCCTCCCTGGTGATTGCTAAGGGTTTCCGGTGCGGCAAACAAGGTGATTTCCACCCGGCGATTGCGGGCGCGATTTTCATTACTGTCATTAGGCAACAGCGGATTGCTATCGCCACGACCTTCGGCCTTCACGCTGTGTCCCTCTGCCAACTGCGGATTGAGTAATTGCGCGATGGCGCGGGCGCGGGCAAAGGAAAATTCATAGCTGGAGACAAAACGGCCATCGACCGGGCTGTTATCGGTATAGACCGACACCAGCACTGTGCCTTTCACTGTTTTCATCGCGCTGGCAACGTGCGCCAGCAGGGCACGTCCGACCTGGTTGACCACGGTGCCATCGGCGGCAAACAACTTATCGGCGGGGATGATCACTTTACTGCCGAAGGCACCATCGCTCACTTCAAGCTGTCCTGCGGCGATGACATCGTTCAGGCGCTGATGCAGGTCGAGCAGGGCCTGCGGTGACGTCGGACGACGCCCTGGCGTAATCTGCGGCAAAGGGGTTTGATAGATGGCTCGTAGCAGCGGTTCTGCTGCATTGCCAAGACGCCAGTTCAGGCCGCTGTAAATCAGACAGGCGACTAATGCCGCCAGCGTGACACAGGCCCAGAGTGGCACCATAGGGCGTGACAGGCTGCTCACCAGCGGATGCACTTCAACCAGTTGCGGCGGCTCAGCGCTCAGCGCTGGTCGGTTTTCCGCAATCAGGTGTGCAAGGCGTTTACGAATAATTTCACACTGAGCCTGACCATTTTCGCTGCCGCGATAGCGTCCTTCATAGCCCAACAGCAGGCAGTAGTGAATCACTTCCAGCAACCAAAAATGTTGCTGGGGATTTTGCGAAATGCGCGACAACAACTGGAACACTTTTTCTCCGCCCCAGCTTTCGTTGTGAAAAGTGACCAGCATACCGTTACCCGACCAGACACCACGCGTTCCCCATGGGGTTTGTGCCGCCGCTTCATCTAACAAGCTGCACAGGCAATAGCGGGCGCCAATGATCATCTCAAAGGGTAAGCCGGACATTTTACAGCGTTGTTCAAACTGACGAACTTCATCGATCAACAGCTGACGCAACCCCGCGGGGTCGTCATGTGTAGCGGCCTGCCGAATCTGAACGACGGCATTGAGGATAGGGGCTGCGGCAGTCAATAACAGGTTATCATTGCCCGCGACGGTAACGTCTCGAGCCAGGGCTTCCTGAGTCATTAAATCTCGTTCTTCGAGCCAATAGTGGAACCCTCTGCCCGCAGAGAGTAAGGCGTCTGCGGGCAATATGCGCCGGATTTCATGTTCAGTCTAAGATCCAGGTCGCGGTATCGTTAGTGCGGCACGCCTTGCTTGCGCCCCCTACGTCAACACAGACCTGTTTGCTGCGGCGGGGACGTGGACGGTCACTACGCAGGGTGGCATCATAACGGCTGCTCTCGACACCTGCTTTTGGCGGCACGTAACCGATCAATTGCCCCTGGGCTTCGTCAGCAATCGCCAGCCAGCTGTGCTCAACCCGACCCAGAACCTCAAAGGTTTTACCCGTCTCAAGGTAGCGCACCACTTTGCCACTGTAATCAGGCGTGGTCATGATAGAAGCACCGTATAACGCCCGGAAGCTCTCATTAACCGGCGTGAATTCGCCAGGTGCTGCCACCGCATGACGATGAACCAGTTTAACCCCATTGACTTCACTGGTTACCAGGGTGTCATCTGTGACTGGCGGCGGTGGCGTTTTGCAGCCTGCCAAAGTGAGCACCGCCAGCAGTGTTAGCACAAGACTCTTGTTCACCATGATCCTCAAATTTCATCAGATTAACTGCATAATGCATTGCTCTTTACGCCGGAAATCCGGCGGTGACGGCCCGATTATGCAGCGAGAATGCCATCAAAAAACAGTCAGATTACAGAAAGATAGTGCTCCCGTCAGTCTACCTAAGACTTTTGAGAATTCAAACCATTGCACCGTAGGAAATCCCGTGCTAGCGGGTAAAACCGGCTGGCTAACAGGTGATAAAAAAAGCGTACGCCCGGGGATAGTTAAGCCAATTTAACTTATTTGTTGCCAGCCGGGACGTGAGCCTGCGCAGCGGCTTTTTTTGCATGTTAGTGCCAAAGAAATTTGGTAAATAAGATTAATCTATTTTCTCGGATAAAAAAAGATTGCGACAGTAAACAATTTTTTGACTTTCAGACTTTCCGCGTCGGATTCTGCCAGCGGAAAATCCAGTTCCGGCATGGCTTTTGCTAAGACTTTTACCTTATAAGGTTTTTTGCCAGGAGAACGCGATGAGTCAGGCTGTGGATTATCTTCGTGCCAGCCGCGCCAGTGAGATTGCCAGCCTGCAACGGCTGCTGCGAACCGGTGAATTAATCACGGCCATCAGTGAGTTAATTCATCTGTTACAGCGTGAGCGGGGTGTCAGCAACATCTGGCTATGCTCTGGCGGACGTGTGTTTGGTGATGAGCTGGAGGCGCGCGCGCGTGATGTCCAGACCGGGCAACAACAGATGCTGTCCGTATTACCGTCGGCTGACGCGCAA
Source organism: Pantoea sp. X-Soil-TKNS-1211 (assembly GCF_059730495.1). Lineage (NCBI taxonomy): Bacteria > Pseudomonadati > Pseudomonadota > Gammaproteobacteria > Enterobacterales > Erwiniaceae > Pantoea > Pantoea sp. X-Soil-TKNS-1211. The sequence goes on along the minus strand of NZ_AP035953.1, from coordinate 2,595,911 downwards.
CCAGGTTACAGCCGGTTCTGCCTGTTAATCGCCGCGGCATTGCAGGCGTTGGAGGGGTTACCTGAGTTGCGAACGCAGGTTAGTTGCCAGCAGTTGCCGCACGCCCAGGCGATGGAAGCCTTCAATCATATTATTCGCACACTGCTGAACCTGGTATTTGAAGCGGCAGATACCGCTAGCGAACCGGATATCTCACGGGCGTTGATCGCGCTGTTCAGCTTTATGCAAGGCAAAGAGCTGGCAGGTCAGGAGCGTGCAACGGGGTCGGCAGGATTTGCTGCCGGACAATTTACACCGGATCAGCGACAACGGGTGCAGGCGTTGATTGAAGCCCAGGAGCAAAGTTTTGCCACCTTTAGCCAGTTTGCCGATGCACAAAACCTGCAACGCTGGCGCAGGATGAGCGATGCAGGCAGTGAAATTGAACGTCTGCGCCGCATTGCCTGTACCGGCGCGCAATGTGGCGATAATGGCGTGTTGCCGTGGTTCTCCTTGCTCACGACGAGGCTGGATAAGATGAAGCAGGTCGAAGATGGTCTGAGCGCGGCATTGATGAGTTGTTGTCGGCGAGCGATCGCCGAGACGCAGCAACAGGATGCCGCAGCCGCGACCCTGGCTGATGAGGCGGGCTTCACGTTATATGTCGCCGGAGCCAGTTGGCTGGCAGGGCAGGATGTCACGCTGGATAGCAACGGTCTGGCCCCGCAACTCGGTCGTTCGGTGTTATCACTGATCCGCGAACAGGCGCAGCGTTTGCAGGTGCAGGCCGATGAGCTGGCAAGCATGCGCGCATCACTTGATGAGCGGAAAATCATTGATCAGGCCAAAAGCTGGCTGATGCAACAGCACGGCTACAGTGAACAGGATGCCTGGCAGACGCTACGTAAAAGCGCCATGAACCAGAACAAACGCATCCTCGAGATTGCCCAGGCGATCCTCGCGGTGGCCGCCACGCTGAAGGTATAACTCCTTCGGGTTATCTGCACAAAGAATGTGCGTATTGTGCGTCAGCGCAGTGCGTATGATGAGATAACGCCGGGGCTGATCCTGATAACTTCCTGAAAATTCACCCCCCACCAGCCTGGCACACCCTTTGCAATACCCTAGTGACATTGCGCATTTGTTGTGCCAACGGCGGCAGAACGAGTGCTTTGGATAAAGGCGTCCGGCCCCATGCGATTGCATGTGGGAGGACGCCTTTTTTTATTCTTTTTTTCAGGGTGATGCGGATGAGCAGAGCGCGGTTTTCGATTTCCCGTCGGCAGTTTTTGCTGGGTGGTGCGGTGGTAGGAGGTAGCTATTTGCTGCCAGGTTTACGCAATGCGGTCTGGGCGGCAGGCAGTGATGCCCCGGAAAAAAGCACGGTACGCGTTGGCTTTATCCCGTTGACCGACTGCGCACCGGTGGTGATGGCGGCGGTGAAAGGTTTCGATAAAAAGTACGGCATCAATCTGCAACCCAGCAAAGAGGCGAGTTGGGCGGCAGTGCGCGACAAGCTGACCGCCGGGGAGTTGGACGCCGCTCACGCGCTGTACAGCATGATCTATGGCCTGCAATTGGGGGTTGCCGGTCCACAACACGACATGGCGAACCTGATGACGTTGAATAATAACGGCCAGGCCATCACCCTGGCGAATCAACTGAAAGAACAGAAGGTGACCGATGCCGCCAGCCTGAAGACGTTAATTGCGGGCAGCGCGAAAGGGACTTACACCTTTGCGCATACGTTTCCCACCAGTACCCATGCCATGTGGCTTTACTACTGGCTGGCGAACGCCGGTATCGATCCCTTTGAGGATGTGCGTACCGTGGTAGTGCCGCCACCGCAGATGGTGATGAACATGAAAATCGGCAACATGAGCGGTTTTTGTGTTGGGGAACCGTGGAACCAGCGTGCCATCAGCGACAACATTGGCTTCACCGCGGCCACCAGCCAGCAAATCTGGCCGGATCATCCGGAAAAAATCCTCGCCACCCGCGCGCAATGGGTAACCGAGAATCCCAACACCGCCCGCGCCATGACCGCCGCGGTACTTGAAGCCGCACGCTGGATTGATGCCTCGGACGACAACCGGCGCGAAACGGCGCAGACCCTGGCTGGCCGGGCGTGGATCAACACCAAACCTGAAATCCTCGAAGGTCGCATGCTCGGCCAGTACCAAAATGGCCTCGGTCAACAATGGCAGGATGCGCACGCGATGCGCTTCTTTCACGACGGCGAAGTCAGCTTCCCGTGGCTCTCTGATGGTATGTGGTTCCTGACACAAATGAAGCGCTGGGGGCTGCTGAAAACCGATCCGGATTATCTCGGCATAGCGCAAAAAATCAACCGACTCGATATCTACCAACAGGCGGCGACCGCAGTGGGCAATGTCACCGTACCAGGCAAAACCCTGCGCAGCAGTACCCTGATGGACGGCAAAGTGTGGGACGGGAGCAACCCTGCCGCCTATGCCGCCAGTTTCGCTATCCACCGTTAAGAGGTATTACCATGAAATCTGAAGCGCGTTCCCTGACATCACCGGTCAGCACCGCCGCCCCGACGGCGCAGGTGATCCCTCTTAAAACCAAAAGCCCATCCGGCGCTCGGCAGCCCTGGCTGCGTCCGTTGCTGCAACGGTTGATTCCACCCAGTTGCGGCATGCTGTTGCTACTGCTGGTGTGGCAAATTGCGGCCATGTCGAGCAAGGGCTTCCCCACGCCCTGGGCCACCTGGCAGGCGGCGCTGACGCTGTTTGCCGATCCGTTCTACAACAATGGTCCCAACGATCAAGGCATTGGCTGGAATGTGCTGGCGTCACTGCAACGCGTGGCGGTGGGCTTTGGGCTGGCGGCGCTGGTGGGCATTCCGGCAGGGTTTCTGCTCGGCCGTTTCACCTTCGTCTCGCGCATGTTTAACCCGATTATCGCGCTGCTGCGCCCGGTCAGCCCACTTGCCTGGCTGCCGATTGGTTTGTTGTTGTTTCAGCGCGCTGAACCCGCCTCCAGTTGGACCATTTTTATCTGCTCGATCTGGCCGATGGTAATCAATACCGCCGAAGGGGTGCAGCGGATCCCACAGGACTACCTCAACGTGGCGCGCGTGCTGCAACTTTCTGAATGGACGGTGATGCGACGCATTCTGTTTCCGGCGGTGTTGCCTGCGGTACTGACCGGGGTACGCCTTTCGATTGGCATCGCCTGGCTGGTGATCGTCGCCGCCGAGATGCTGACCGGCGGTCTGGGTATCGGCTTCTGGATCTGGAATGAGTGGAACAACCTCAACGTGGAAAACATCCTGATTGCCATTGTCATCATCGGCGTGGTCGGGCTGCTGCTCGAACAGGCACTGATGCTGCTGGCTCGCCGTTTCAGCTGGGACAAATAAGGAACCAAACGATGAATCCAATTATTCGTGTGCAGCAAGTGAGTCAACGCTTTACCACCGCCCAGGGTGATTTCCTCGCGCTTGATAATGTCAGCTTTGATATCCATCCGGGGGAGACCCTCAGCCTGATCGGTCACTCCGGCTGTGGCAAATCCACCTTGCTGAACCTGATCGCCGGTCTGACGCGCCCGAGCAGCGGCGTGTTGTTGTGCGATAACCGTGAAGTGACCGGCCCAGGCCCGGAACGCGCAGTGGTGTTCCAGAACCATTCGCTGCTGCCGTGGCTGACGGCGTACCAAAATGTCGAGCTGGCGGTGCAGCAGGTATTTAAAGGCAAGATGAACCGTAGCGAGATGGCGGAATGGATCGAACACAACCTGGGACGGGTGCAGATGAGCCATGCGATGCACAAGCGGCCGGGTGAAATATCGGGTGGCATGAAACAGCGGGTGGGTATTGCCCGTGCGCTGGCGATGAAGCCGCGCGTGTTACTGCTGGATGAGCCTTTTGGCGCGCTGGATGCGCTGACGCGCGCCCATTTGCAGGACAGCGTGATGCGTATCCAGCAGGAACTCAATACCACTATCGTGCTGATTACCCATGATGTTGATGAAGCGGTGTTGCTCTCCGATCGGGTGCTGATGATGACCAACGGTCCGGCAGCGCGCGTCGGTGAAATTCTGCCGATTGATCTGCCGTGCCCGCGTTCCCGTGTGGCGCTGGCGGAGGAGCCTCGCTATCACCATCTGCGCCAGCAGGTGCTGCATTTCCTGTACGAAAAGCAGACAGCGGTGGCGTAAGGAGTCGGACATGCAGCAGCTGATTGTCATCGGTAACGGTATGGCAGGAATGCGTATGGTGGAGAGCCTGGTGCAGCAGGCACCCGACCGCTACGCCATCACGGTGATAGGTCGTGAACCTCACGGCAACTACAACCGGGTGCTGCTGTCGCCGGTACTGGGTCGCGAGAAGACCTTCATTGAGACCCTGATCCATACGCCGCAGTGGTATGTGGAAAACGGTGTCAGGCTGCTGGCGGGGGAAGAGGTGCGTTCCGTCGATATTACCGGGCGTCAGCTCCACACCAGCCAACGCACGCTGCACTGGGACAAACTGGTGTTTGCCTGCGGTTCCCAGCCACGGATGCCCGCCTTACCCGGTATCGAAAGCCCTCATGTGCTGGGATTTCGCACCATAGATGACGTGGAGAAGATGCAGGCGCAGCAAGGACCGGTGGTAGTGCTTGGCGGCGGACTGGTGGGGGTGGAAGCGGCGGCGGCCCTGCGGCTACTGGGGCGCGATGTCACGCTGCTGCATCATCGCTGCTGGTTGCTCGATCGCCAGCTGGATGCCCAGGCCGGGGTGTTGTTGCAACAACATCTGGCGGCACGCGGTATCGACTGTCGACTCGGCGTCTCGTTGCAACAAATTGATGCGCAGCAGGTCACGCTTACCGATGGCACACGACTTGCGGCACAGCAGGTGGTGATCGCCATAGGCGTGGTGCCGGAAATCGCGCTGGCGCAGGCAGCGGGTGTGCCCTGTCAGCGCGGTATTCTGGTGGATCGCCAGTTGCGTAGCACCATTCCTGACGTCTACGCCCTCGGTGAATGCTGTGAAATCGACGGCGAGACCTTTGGGCTGATCGCCCCTTGTCTGGCGCAGGCGGCGGTGCTGGCGGCCACTCTGGCAGGACAACCGATTGGTGATTTCCACACTCAGGAGAACGGAACGCGACTCAAGGTCAGCGGTATTGACGTCTTCAGCGCCGGGGATATCCGCGAAGCCCCATCGCTCACCAGTTTCGATCCCCAGGTCGGACATTACCGGCGGCTGTTCCTGCGCGATGGCGTGCTGACGGGGGTGTTGCTGTTTGGCGATAGCGCTCCGGCAGCCAGTTTACTGACACGACTTCAACGGGCCGAACAGGTGGATATCAATGCGCTGTTTGGTCTGGACAATAACAACACGCAGCCGCGTGCTGCAGGAAACGCAATGATGAGCAAACCCATTCTCGCCCTGGTCGGTCACGGTATGGTTGGCCACCATTTTCTTGAGCAGTTGGTCAGTCGCGATCTGCATCTGCAGTACCACATCGTGGTATACGGTGATGAACCGCAGATGGCCTATGATCGCGTGCATCTGACGGAGTATTTCAACGGTAAGAGCGCCGATGATCTGTCGCTGGTGAGTGAAAATTTCTTTCAGCAGCACGGTATTGAGTTACGTTGCGGCTGCGAAGTGCTGACCATCGATGCACAACGCCGTAGTCTGCGTGACAGTCACGGAGCTGAACTGGCGTGGGATAAACTGGTGCTGGCAACCGGATCAGTGCCTTTCGTGCCACCGGTGCCGGGGCGTGATCATCCGCGCTGTTTTGTCTATCGCACCCTGGCTGATCTGGATGCGATCGCCGATTGCGCCCGTCAGGCGACACGCGGCGTGGTAATTGGTGGCGGCCTGCTCGGCCTCGAAGCCGCCAATGCGTTAAAACAACTTGGCCTGGAAACCCATGTGGTGGAATTCGCGCCGCGACTGATGGCGGTACAACTTGATGACGGCGGCGCGCAGATGCTGCGCGGTAAAATTGCTGCGTTAGGTGTGCAGGTACATACCAGCAAGGCGACAGAAGCGATTGAAAACCAGCCAAATGGCAGCGTACAACTGCGCTTTGCCGATGGCAGCGTGCTGGATAGCGATCTGGTGGTGTTCTCCGCCGGGATTCGCCCACGTGATGCGCTGGCACGGGCAGCAGGCATCACCCTCGGCGAACGCGGTGGCATCGTGATTGATGATGGCTGCGCGACCAGCGCCAGCGACATCTATGCCATCGGCGAATGCGCGTTGTGGCAGGGACAAATTTTTGGCTTGGTGGCACCGGGCTACCAGATGGCACGAGTGCTGGCCGGGCAGCTGGCGCAGGAGACGACGGCATTCAGCGGCGCGGATATGAGCACCAAACTCAAGTTGCTGGGCGTTGAAGTGGCGTCTTTTGGCGATGCACACGGACGCACGCCCGCCAGCCAGAGTTATCAATGGATCGATAACCCGAAAGGCATCTACAAAAAGCTGGTGGTTTCGGACGACGGTAACACCCTGCTGGGTGGCGTGCTGGTCGGTGACAGCAGTGATTACGCCAGTTTATTGCAGATGATGCTGAACAAAATGGCCCTGCCGGAAGCGCCGGAAAGCCTGATTCTGCCGCAACTGGCTGGGGCACCCGCCAAAGTGCTGGGGGTGGCCGCATTGCCGGATAGTGCGCAGATCTGTTCCTGCCACAACGTCAGCAAAGGGGATATCTGTGCGGCAGTGCAGACCAGCTGCGGCGATATGGCGGCGTTGAAAAGCTGTACCAAAGCGGCGACCGGTTGCGGTGGTTGTAGCGCGCTGGTGAAGCAGGTGATGGAGCATCAGCTTGCCAGCCAGGGTGTCGAGGTGAAGAAGGATATTTGCGAGCATTTTGCCTGGTCCCGTCAGGAGCTGTATCACCTGATACGGGTGGGTGAGATCACCACCTTCGAGCAACTACTGGCGCAGCATGGCCGGGGGCACGGTTGCGAGATTTGCAAACCGCTGGTGGCATCGTTGCTGGCCTCCTGCTGGAATGATTATCTGCTGAAGCCGGCACATCTACCGTTGCAGGACACCAACGATCGTTACTTTGCCAATATCCAGAAGGACGGAACCTACTCGGTGGTGCCGCGTGTGCCTGGTGGCGAAATTACCCCACAGGGACTGATGGCAATTGGCGCAGTGGCGGCGCAGTATCATCTTTACACCAAAATCACTGGCGGTCAGCGCATTGATCTGTTTGGTGCGCGGCTGGATCAACTCCCGGCAATTTGGGAAGCGCTGATTGCTGCCGGATTTGAAACCGGCCATGCCTACGGCAAATCGTTACGCACGGTGAAATCCTGCGTGGGATCGACCTGGTGTCGCTATGGCGTGCAGGATTCCACTGCCTTCGCCATTGCGCTGGAGCATCGCTACAAAGGACTGCGCGCACCGCACAAAATTAAGATGGCGGTCTCCGGTTGTACCCGTGAATGTGCCGAAGCGCAGAGTAAGGACATAGGTGTGATCGCCACCGATAAGGGCTGGAACCTGTATGTCTGTGGCAATGGTGGGATGAAACCGCGTCATGCGGATCTGTTTGCCAGCGATCTGGATGACACAACCCTGATCCGCTATGTCGACCGTATTCTGATGTTCTACGTGCGCACTGCCGATCGCCTGCAACGCACCAGCGTGTGGATGGACAATATGGAAGGCGGATTGGCGTATCTGCGGCAGGTAGTGATCGACGATTCGCTCGGTCTCGGTGCCACGCTGGAGCAGGAGATGCAGATGGTGGTCGATCGTTATCAGTGCGAATGGCAAACCACGCTGGAGAACCCCTCACGCCGGGCGCTGTTCACGGCTACCCTCAACAGCGACCAGCCGGACGAAACCCTGCATTACACCGAGGTGCGCGGTCAGCGCCAGCCGGTGGAGAACCTTGATATCCCGATTGTGACCCTGCCTGCTGAACCGTGGAGCGTCATTTGCGAACAAGGCGCGATTCCTCCCTCAGCCGGCATAGGTGCCCGGTTTGGCAACCAGCGTGTGGCCCTGTTCCGCTTCGGCGATGCTGTCTATGCCCTGGAAGATATTGAACCCGGCACCCAGGCCAGCGTGTTGTCTCGCGGCATTCTTGGCGATGTGGCTGGCGAACCGGTGGTCATTTCCCCCTTATATAAACAACGCATCCGGCTACGTGACGGGCAGAGCCTCGATAACCCGCAACATCAGTTGCGTTGCTGGCCGGTGCGTCTGGAAGGCGGCAAAGTGTGGTTGGGTAATCAGCCGCTGCTGGCGCTGGCGGCGGCATCATGAAAACCACCTGTCCTTACTGTGGCGTCGGCTGTGGCGTTGAAGTCAGCAGCGCAGATGTTCCGGTCAGTGGCGATCGCCAGCATCCGGCCAATTTTGGTCGCCTGTGCGTCAAAGGTTCGGCGTTGAGCGAAACCCTCGGCGAGGAGGGGCGTTTGCTGTGGCCGCAAGTGCGGGGACAGCGGGTGAGTATCGATCGCGCGCTGGATGTGGTCGCCAGCGAATTGCAGGCGATCATCACCCAGCATGGCCCGCAGGCGGTGGCGTTTTATGCCTCCGGGCAGCTGTTGACCGAAGATTACTACGTTGCCAACAAACTGATGAAAGGCTTTATTGGTGCCGCCAATATCGATACCAACTCGCGGCTGTGTATGGCGTCGGCGGTGGTGGGCTACAAACGGGCGTTCGGTGCCGATGCGGTGCCTTGTTGCTATGAAGATATTGAGCAGGCCGATCTGGTGATTCTGGTGGGTTCCAATGCCGCCTGGGCACATCCGGTGGCGTGGCAGCGCCTGGTGCAGGCGAAACAGCAGCGTCCTGAGATGAAGCTGGTGGTTATCGACCCACGCCGTACCGCCAGTTGCGAGCAGGCCGACCTGCATCTGGCGTTGCGCCCTGGCAGCGACGGCGCGCTGTTTGCCGGGTTGCTTAACTGGCTGGCGACGCAGGGCGGCATCGATCAGACGATGTTGCCCCATCTCGACAATGTGGAAGCGACGTTGGCCGCCTGCACTGACTGGAACCTGGCGGCAGTGGCACGTGCCTGTCAGCTGCCGGACGCTGACATCCTGGCTTTCTGGCAGCTGTTCTCGTCCCGAAATCGGGTGTTAACCCTGTGGTGTATGGGTATCAATCAGTCGCAAACCGGTAGCGACAACAACAACGCCATCCTCAACGTCCATCTGTTGAGCGGCAAGATTGGCCGACCCGGCTGTGGACCGTTTTCGCTGACCGGGCAACCGAATGCGATGGGGGGGCGTGAAGTAGGTGGTTTAGCCAACCAACTGGCGGCACATATGGGATTTGGCCCGCAAGAGGTTGATCGGCTGGGCCGTTTCTGGCGCAGCGACCGCGTGGCGCGTCAGCCGGGGTTGATGGCGGTCGACCTGTTCCAGGCGATTGAGCGTGGTGCAGTGAAAGCGGTATGGATTATGGGCACCAATCCGGCCGTGTCGATGCCCGAGGGCAATCGGGTCGTCGAAGCGTTGCAGCGTTGCCCGTTGGTGATTGTCTCCGAGGTCAGTGCCGCGACCGATACCAGCGCCTTTGCCGATGTACTGCTGCCTGCCCAGGGTTGGGGTGAAAAAAATGGCACCGTGACCAACTCGGAGCGGCGCATCTCGCGTCAGCGCAGTTTTGTCGCCCCCGTCGGGGAGGCAAAACCGGACTGGTGGCTGTTGGCGCAAGTGGCGCAACGGCTCGGGTATGGTCAGGCGTTTAGCTGGCAACATCCCCATGAGGTGTTTATTGAACATGCGGCGTTATCGGGTTTTGAAAACAACGGGAGCCGCGCATTTGATATCAGTGCGCTGGCGACGTTAAGCCGTGAGCAGTATGACCAACTGGTGCCGCTGCAATGGCCGGTAAATGCCGCCGCACCGACCGGTACGCCGCGCTTGTTCGCCACCCGCCACTTTTATCATCCAGACGGCAAAGCGCGTTTGCTGCCAGTGACGATTCCAACCCACAGCGCGCCGGTGCGCCATTATCCGCTGTTGATGAACACCGGACGTATCCGCGATCAATGGCACACCATGACGCGCACCGGCAACGTCACACGGCTGATGCGGCATTACGACGAACCCTTTGTGCTGCTCCATCCCCATGATGCGGCGGCGCATGGCCTGGGGCAGGGCGATTTGACGCGGGTGCAGTCCGCGCTGGGCTGGTGGTGTGGCCGGGTGATAATGGATGATGGCCTGACACGCGGCCAGCTGTTTATCCCAATGCACTGGACACGTCAGTTCAGTGCGCAGGCCAATGTTGACGGGCTGGTGGCGGCACGTTGCTGCCCGGCGTCCGGGCAACCGGCACTTAAGCAAACCGATGTACGTCTACAACCGCTGCGTCCGCAGTGGCAGGGCTGGCTGTGGCAACGGGAGAGAGGTGATCCGCAGCAGTTGGATTACTGGTCACGTGCCCCCCAATCCGGCGTGCAACGTTATGTGCTGGCGGGTAAGGGAGATCCCGCGTCATGGCTGCATCAGCAGCCGGGCATGGATGCGTTGTTATGGCAGCAGGCGCAGGCCGGTCAGCAGCGACATATGTTGGGTTGGCGGGATGGACAACTGGAGCGGGCATTCTATGCTGCGCCCTGGCTACCAGAAATCGACCACGTTTTTGTGACGCAGGCGTTCCACGAACTGGCTACGACTGCGCAACAGCGGCATGCCCTGCTTGGTGGGCGACCGACGCAGGGGCAAAGCCAGGGACGCACCCTGTGCAGCTGCTTTGGCGTGGGAGAGCTGGCTATTCGCCGCGCCATCGAACAGGGCTGCCAGACCACCGCAGCATTAGGCGCGGCACTGAAATGCGGCACCAACTGTGGCTCCTGTATCCCGGAGCTGAAACAACTTATCGCAGCGCAAAGCGTTGCGCAGTAGCGGAGGCGGTCATGACGCAGGCAATTGAGACGCTGGATAAACTGTTTAATCCGCAGGGCGCAACCCGCCCGGACGGCGTGGTATGGCTGGTGGGGGCCGGACCGGGCGATGTCGAACTGCTGACGTTGAAAGCACTCCGGTTGATCAAAGCGGCTGATGTAGTGGTGTATGACCGGCTGGTGAGCGATGAGGTGATGGCAGAGGTGCCTGCCGGTACGCTGGCGATCGATGTTGGCAAAAAGCCGGGTAGTCACGGGCTGAAGCAGGCACAGATCAACCAGTTGTTGGTGGATTTGGCGCGTAGCGGGCGCAATGTAGTGCGGCTCAAGGGAGGCGATCCGTTTATTTTTGGCCGTGGTGGCGAAGAGATGGCATTTTTGCAGCAGGCGAACATTAGCTGCAACGTCGTACCAGGCATTACGGCGGCGGCGGGGTGTGCGGCGGCCAGTGGCATTCCGCTCACCCATCGTGATTGCGCGCAATCCCTGCGGCTGATCACCGGTCACGGTAAATCCGGCGAACCCTGCCTGGATGACCACAGCCTGGCGGCGGCTAACCAGACGCTGGTGTTTTATATGGGGTTGAAATGGAGCAGCAGTATCAGCAGCCAGTTGCAGGCCCAGGGACGCAGCGCCACGACGCCGGTCGCCATTATTGAAAATGGCACGCGTCCTGAGCAGCGAGTGCTGATCACCACCCTGGCGCAGCTGAGCGAGACGGTGGCACGTGAACAGCCACAGTCACCGGCGTTATTGCTGGTGGGGGAGGTGGTGGGGTTTTATCGTGCCGCATCGCGCCCGACGTTGAGCGCAATTTCCCTTATGGCTAAATAAACTGACATTTTCTCCCCTTAATCCACGCTTTAGCTTCGTCGCCATTTGGCATTCTATGCTCAGAATTCCTGCCAGCAGAGGTATGCCGTGGCTGACGAGAGTAGCGACGACGACAAAACAGAATCGCCCACCGCGCACCGACTTGAAAAAGCACGGCAAGACGGGCAGATTCCACGTTCGCGCGAGCTGACATCGTTATTGATGATGCTGTCCGGCATCATGATTATATGGCTGGGCGGCACCAGCATCGCGCGTCGGCTGGCGTCAATGGTGGCGACTGGCTTTCGTTTTGATCATGGCATGGTGACCGATGATAAGGTGATCGTGGCCCATATCAGCAGCCTGATTGGTCAGGCGGTACTGGCGGTCCTGCCGCTGATGGGCGGGCTGGTGCTGGTGGCGATTGCGGCACCGATGCTATTGGGCGGCATTGTGATCAGTGGCAAATCCCTCAGTCCGGATTTCACCAAACTTAATCCGCTGAGCGGCCTGAAACGCATGGTCTCAGGGCAAACCTGGGCTGAGCTGCTGAAAGCGATCCTCAAAGCGGTGTTGGTTGGTGCCGTCGCGGGCTGGTACATCTGGTCGCACTGGCCTGAGATGCTGCGCTTAATCAGCGAGTCCCCGATGAACGCGCTGGAACACGGCATGAACATGATCGCCATCTGCTGCGTGTTGGTGATGCTCGGCCTGATTCCGATGGTGGGTTTCGACGTCTTCTGGCAGTTGTACAGTTACTTCAAAAAGTTACGTATGTCGCGCCAGGATATCCGCGATGAATTCAAACAGCAGGAGGGCGATCCGCACGTCAAAGGGCGTATTCGCCAGGCAATGCGTGCCGCCGCCCGCCGCCGCATGATGGCCGATGTGCCCAAGGCGGATGTCATTGTCACCAACCCGACGCACTACTCGGTTGCCCTGCAATATAACGACAAGAAAATGAGCGCACCGAAGGTGATTGCTAAAGGTGCCGGAGAAGTGGCGCTGAAAATTCGCGAACTGGGTAAGGAACATCGCGTACCCATTCTCGAAGCACCGCCGCTGGCGCGTGCGCTTTACCGCCATACCGAAATTGGTCAGTTTATTCCCGGCGCGCTGTATGCGGCGGTTGCGGAAGTGCTGGCTTGGGTCTGGCAGCTGCGACGCTGGAAGCGTGAAGGCGGCCTGATACCGAAGAAACCTCATAATCTGTCGGTCCCGGCAGAGATGGACATTCCAGGAGAGAACAGAAACGATGGCTAATCTGGTCGAAAAGCTGCGTTTACCGGGCAATTTTAAAGACACTCAATGGCAAGTGCTGGCAGGCCCGGTACTGATCATGATGATCCTGTCGATGATGGTGCTGCCATTACCGGCATTTATCCTTGACCTGCTGTTCACCTTTAATATTGCGTTGTCCATTATGGTGCTGCTGGTGGCGATGTTCACTCAGCGCACGCTGGATTTTGCCGCATTCCCCACCATTCTGCTGTTCTCCACCCTGCTGCGGCTGGCGCTGAACGTCGCCTCCACCCGTATCATCCTGCTGGATGGTCATACCGGCGCGGGTGCCGCAGGACGTGTGGTGGAGGCCTTTGGTCACTTCCTGGTGGGTGGCAACTTCGCTATCGGTATTGTGGTGTTCATTATCCTGGTGATCATCAACTTTATGGTTATCACCAAGGGGGCCGGACGTATCGCCGAAGTGGGTGCGCGTTTCGTCCTCGATGGTATGCCCGGCAAGCAGATGGCGATTGACGCCGATCTCAACGCCGGTCTGATCCGCGAAGACGAAGCTAAGAAGCGTCGCGCAGAAGTGACGCAGGAAGCCGATTTCTACGGTTCGATGGACGGTGCCAGTAAGTTTGTGCGTGGCGATGCCATCGCCGGGATTATGATCATGGTGATTAACGTCATCGGTGGTCTGCTGGTGGGGGTGGTGCAACATGGCCTGGACCTGGGGCACGCGGCGGAAACCTATACGCTGCTGACCATTGGTGATGGTCTGGTGGCGCAGATCCCGGCGCTGGTGATCTCTACCGCCGCCGGTGTCATCGTGACGCGTGTCAGCACCGATCAGGACGTCGGCGAGCAGATGGTTGGGCAGTTGTTTAACAATCCGCGCGTGCTGATGCTGAGTGGCGGGGTCATCGGCTTGCTGGGTCTGGTGCCGGGTATGCCGAACTTTGTCTTTCTGCTGTTCACCGCCGCGCTGTTGGGACTGGCGTGGTGGCTGCGTGGGCGTCAGATGCAACCGAAGAAACAACCGGAAGCTTCCAGCGTAGTAAAAAACCAGGAGACGCCCGCCACGGTGGAAGCCTCATGGACCGATGTCCAACTGGAAGATTCGCTGGGCATGGAAGTGGGTTATCGTCTGATTCCGATGGTCGATCACCTGCAAAATGGCGAGCTGCTGGGACGTATTCGCAGTATCCGTAAAAAAGTGGCGCAGGAAGTCGGTTTCCTGCCGCCGGTAGTGCATATCCGTGACAACATGGAACTGCCGCCCGCGCGCTACCGTATTCTGATGAAAGGGGTCGAGATTGGCAGTGGTGATGCTTATCCGGGACGCTGGATGGCGATCAACCCCGGTACGGCAGCAGGGACGTTGCCGGGTGAAGCCACCGTCGATCCGGCGTTCGGACTGGCAGCGATCTGGATTGACAGTGCGCTGAAAGAACAGGCACAGATTCAGGGCTTCACGGTGGTGGAAGCCAGTACCGTGGTAGCGACGCACCTGAATCACCTGATCGGCCAATACGCCAGCGAGTTGTTCGGTCGCCAGGAAGCGCAACAATTACTGGATCGCGTGACGCAGGAAATGCCGAAGCTGACCGAAGATCTGGTGCCGGGTGTGATTACTCTGACCACGTTGCACAAGGTGTTGCAGAGCCTGCTGACCGAGCGTGTATCGATTCGCGATATGCGTACTATTATCGAAACCCTGGCGGAACATGCGCCAGTGCAGACTGATGCGCAGGAACTGACCAGCGTGGTGCGTGTGGCGCTGGGCCGTGCTATCACCCAGCAATGGTTCCCAGGCAATGGTGAAGTACAGGTGATCGGACTCGATGCGACACTGGAACGTCTGTTGTTGCAGGCCTTGCAGGGTGGTGGTGGCCTTGAACCGGGTCTGGCTGACCGTTTGTTGCATCAGGCCCAGGATGCGTTACAACGTCAGGAGATGCTGGGTGCGCCGCCGGTGCTGCTGGTTAATCATCCGTTACGTGCACTGCTGGCGCGCTTCCTGCGCCGTAATCTGCCGCAACTGGTGGTGCTGTCTAATATGGAGCTGACCGATAATCGTCAGATCCGTATGACCGCCACCATTGGAGGCAAATAACATGCGCCGGGTGTGGCCGGGTTTATTCCTGCTGCTGCCCCTGTGGGCGGTGGCCGCCGAGGGTGCGTGGCATGCCAGCGTCAGTGGACCGAGTCTCGGGGCGCGTGGTAACTGGTTAAGTTCGCCGCCGCTGCGCGCTTCAGGTTCGGTGCAGGGCTTTATCTCTCAGGTGAGCTGGCGTTATAAGCTGAGCCGTCCGGCCCCGTCAGGGCTGGTGGTTCGGCTTTGTGCTAATCAACGTTGTGTGTTGCTGGATGGAGCCAGCGGCACCACGCGCGGTCTGGCGCATATCGCGGCAGATGAAACCCTGCATCTGGCGTTTGGCTTTAATGGTAAAGGGACGGTGCCACCAGGGTTGCGGGTGGTCAGCAGTGAAGTGACGGTGAATTATCAGTAGCCCATAAAAAACCCGCCTTCTGGCGGGTTTTTCGTGTTACATACGCTCGACGGTTTTGATACCAAGGGTATCGAGACCTTGTCTCAGTGTTTTCGCCGTGAGCGCCGCCAGTTGCAAACGGCTGTTGCGCACCTGCTCATCTTCTGCGGTCAGAATCGGGCAATGTTCATAGAAGCCGGAGAACTGGCCTGCCAGGTCGTAAAGATAAGCACACATCACATGCGGTGTACCATCGCGTGCCACCTGAGTGATCACTTCTTCGAATTGCAGCAGACGGGTCGCCAACTGGGCTTCACGCTCTTCAGACAGCACGATTTCGCCTTGCAGGCTATCGGCATCGATACCGGCTTTGCGGAATACTGACAGGACGCGGGTGTAGGCATACTGCATATAAGGCGCGGTGTTGCCTTCAAACGCCAGCATGTTATCCCAGTCGAAAATGTAATCAGTGGTGCGGCTTTTTGACAGGTCGGCATATTTTACCGCACCAATACCTACCACTTCCGCCAGTGCCTGCAACTCGTCGCTGGACATCTCCGGGTTTTTCTCACTCACCAGTGCCAGCGCACGTTCAACGGCTTCGTCCAGCAGGTCGGCCAGTTTGATGGTGCCGCCGCTACGGGTTTTGAACGGGCGGCCATCTTTGCCCAGCATCATGCCGAAAGCATGGTGCTCAAGCGGCACAGATTCCGGCACGTAACCCGCTTTACGCACGATAGTCCAGGCCTGTTGCAGGTGCTGATGTTGACGTGAGTCGATGTAGTACAGCACGCGGTCGGCATGCAGGGTTTCGTAACGATATTTCGCACAGGCGATGTCGGTGGTGGTGTAAAGATAACCGCCATCTTTCTTCTGCACGATCACCCCCATCGGTTCGCCTTCCTTGTTTTTAAACTCATCAAGGAACACCACGGTGGCACCTTCGCTGATCACCGCCAGACCTTTTTCTTTCAGGTCGGCGACGATGCCCGGCAGCATGTCGTTGTACAGGCTTTCGCCCATCACATCTTTGCGCGTCAGGGTCACGTTCAGGCGATCATAGACTTTCTGGTTCTGACTCATGGTGATGTCGACCAGTTTCTTCCACATGGTGCGGCAATATTCATCGCCGCCCTGCAATTTCACTACATAACCACGGGCGCGCTCGGCAAAGGCTTCATCTTCGTCATAAGTACGCTTCGCTTCCCGATAGAAGGCTTCGAGATCGGCCAGTGCGATATCTTCATGATGTTCGCTCTGCTGTTTCTCCAGATAAGCAATCAACATGCCGAACTGGGTACCCCAGTCACCCACGTGGTTGGCGCGAATAACGTGATGACCGAGGAACTCCAGGGTACGCACCGCCGCATCACCGATGATGGTGGAGCGGACGTGGCCTACGTGCATCTCTTTCGCGACGTTAGGCGCTGAGTAGTCGATGACGATGGTCTGCGGTGCCACATGGCTCACACCAAGGCGCGGTAACGTCAACGCCTGTGCAGCCTGATCGGACAACCACTGGCGATCGAGGAAAATGTTGATGAAGCCAGGACCGGCGATTTCAACCTTGCTGGCAATGCCCGACAGATCGAGATGCTGGATCACCTGTTCAGCCAGCTGACGCGGTGCCTGACCGAGCTTTTTCGCCACGGCCATGATACCGTTCGCCTGGTAGTCGCCGAATTGCACTTTAGCGGACTGACGGACCTGTGGTTCGCAATCGGCAGGCGCACCTGCTGCGATCATTGCCTGACCGACTTTGTCGGAAAGAAGAGCCTGAATATTCACCGCGTTACCTTCATATGCTGAAATAGCTCGCCTGCCACGTGCGAGCCGATGTCGTCATCCCGCAAAGACGTTTTCGGGCTGGCGGGACGGAAAAAATAAGAGGGGAAGTATACGTGAAATGTTAGAGTGCGTCAGCTATCGCATATAGCCGGAAAGAGACAGGGACCTCCAGCGCCGATTAACGGCGCCGTTGAAAGCGACGAGGATTTTTGACGCTTTTGTCTTCACGCACCTTCCAGTGGCGGGAAATAGCAAATCCCATCAATGCAATCAGGACCGCAACAACAATGAGCATAGACATAAGGCCATTCCTTTTATTTGTGTAGCCACAAATTTATAAGAAAGGATTTCAGGCTGCAATTGTTCGCAGGCTAAATAAGACTTATCTCATTGTATTAATTATTGTTATATTAAACATAACTTTAATGCACTTTCATAAAGTAACGACTGGACCTGAGCCTGCGATTAGTCCTAATTCAAAGGCGCTTTTATGCGGTTTTGCGGGGTTTTGGTGGTTAAATCAGATGATTCCGACTATTTTGCCGTCAGAAGTTCTGGAAAAGCAATGTGCTGGAATGATTAAAATATTTAAACTAATGGTGGGGTGATTGACGCATGACGATGATTTTTCCTTCAGAACTGAAGGATTTGGAACAAGACCTGCTGCGCTTTGAACAGGCATTACAGCAATTCTCTGAACGTTTAGGGCTGCAACTGAGCGAACATGACGCCGACCATGTGGCGGTTCGCTGTCACCAATACGCGACGGCAGAGCGCTGGAAACAGGGATTGCTGCAAATCGGCAGCCAGTTCTCGGAGGCGATGATCAACGGTCGTCCGATCTGTTTGTTCAAACTGCACCAGCCGTTGCAACTGGCTGGATGGCAGATTGATGTGATTGAGCTGCCGTGGCCGGGGGAAAAACTCTATCGCCACGAGGGCTGGGAACATGTGGAAATTGTCCTGCGTGGCGAACCGGAAACCCTGGGGATGCGTACCATGGCACTGCTGGCTGATGAAGCGCTGACGCAGCCGGGCATTTCCTTTAAAACCAGTGCGCCGCAGGGAGAAAACGAGCGTCTGCCCAATCCGACGTTGGCGGTAACGGATGGGCAAACCACCATCAAATTCCACCCGTGGCGGCTGGAGGAGATTGTTGCCAGCGAGCAGAACTAATGCTGCGCAGCGACCGCTCGTTGCAGCCGCGCAATGGCTTCCTCCAGCGTGGCACGGGTACAACCGAAGTTGAAGCGGACGAAACGGTCATCGCCAAAGTCGTGTCCAGGTGAGAAACCCAGTCCGTATTGTTCGAAAAAGCTAGTCGGGTTGTCGACACCAAGACCGCTGGCATCGATCCAGCCAAGGTAAGTCGCTTCGGGTGCCACCATACTTAGCCCCGGCAGCGCATTGACCTGTTCAACCAAACGATCACGATTGGCGCGCAGATAGTCGATCTGCGCAGCCAGCCAATCGTCCCCCCCGCGCCAGGCGGCTTCTGCTGCCACTAACGCCAGAATATCCACACCAGGCACGATCCCCTGACGCGTTCGTTTAAAGCGTTTGCGTAACTCCGGATTAGGAATGATCGCCATTGAGGCGCCAAGACCGGCAATGTTGAAGGTTTTGGAGGGAGACATCAGGGTGATGCTGCGCTGAGCAGCATCTTCGCTCAGGGCTGCAAAGGGAATGTGCTCGACATCGGGGGTGAGGATAAGATCACAATGAATTTCATCGGAGCAGACGATCAAATCATGCTGTTGGGCAAACGCCAGATGCGCCAGCAATTCAGAACGGCGATAGGCGGTGCCGCCGGGGTTTTGTGGATTACACAGCATCAGCAGCCGTTCATTGCCCTGCAATCTTTCACTGGCAGTGTGTAAATCCATAAGCCAGCGCTGACCTTCTAATCGCAGCGGCAGGTGTACCTGTCCGCGTTCAGCCAGCCTGGCGGCCGCGCGAAACGGCGGATAAATCGGGTCAGGTGCCACGGTACTTTGCCCGGAGTCGGTAAATGCGCGGACCGAAAGATTGAGGCCGCTTACCACGCCAGGCAGCAGGACGATCCACTCCGGTTGGATACGCCAGCCATAGCGCTGCTCAAGGCGGGAAATTGTGATATCAATCAATCCGTCTGGCGTGTCACCATAACCAAAAACGCCGTGCTCAGCACGGTGTTTTATCGCAGCGATAATGCATTCGGGGGAGCGAAAATCGGTATCGGCTACCCATAATGGCAGCACATCCTGATCGCCATATTTGTGCCATTTCAAACTATCGCTGTGACGCCGGTCTATCCATTGGTCAAAATTGAATGCCATAGTGAGTTTTCCACGTAAACTGTCTCCAATGAGCAGACTAACTTAAGCAATCTTCCCGAGCCAGATGTCATGTAAAGGAGAAAAGTATGACGAAACTGGAAATATGCTGCTATGGCATCGACTGTGCAATGACTGCGCAGCTGTCCGGTGCTGATCGTCTGGAGCTGTGCAGCGCGCCACGCGAAGGCGGGTTAACCCCATCAGCCGGGGTGCTGGAAGCTGTACGACGTGAAATCACCATTCCGGTACATCCGATCGTCCGGCCCCGTGGCGGCGATTTTTGCTACACCGATCGTGAGTTTGAAACCATGAAATCGGATGTGGCGTTAATGCGTGAGCTGGGTTTTCCGGGGCTGGTAATTGGTATGCTGGATGAAGATGCGCATGTTGATATCCCCCGGATGCGGCAAATTATGGCGCTGTGTGAAGGGATGGCCGTGACATTCCATCGAGCCTTTGATTTGTGCCATAGCCCTAAACGCACGCTTGAAGTCCTGAGTGATTTAGGATTAGCGCGCATTCTAACCTCGGGGCAGCAGCAAAGTGCGGAAACCGGAATTCCATTATTACGGGAACTTAATGAACACAGCAGGGGTCCAATCATTATGGCAGGTGCTGGTGTTCGTTTAAGCAACCTGCAAAAGTTTCTTGATAGTGGTTTGCGGGAGGTACACAGTTCCGCCAGCCGCTTAGTCGCTTCCCCGATGCGCTACCGTAAAGCCGGTGTATCGATGTGTTCAGAAGCGGAAACTGATGAATTCAGTCGTTATTGCGTTGATGGTGATGTGGTGGAAGCCATGAAAAGCATGATGCAAATGAACAGCGTCCGGGTCGCCTGAAATCGCACCATTTTTGCCGCGCAGCACGCCGATAGCATGACGTGATGTTTGCAAGTACCAAACCCCAGCCTTCTTGCTGGGGTTCTTTTTATCAAAAGCGCTTCAGCGACTGCTCATAAATATCAATGGCCGTCGCGATGATAGCCGCTTGTGATACCCCGGTATCACTGGCCAGCAACTCGATACGATCGATAGTTTGCAACGGAAGTTTATAGGTTTTAGGTTTAACACCACGTTTTTCGTCACTGCGCTTCTGAATATCACTTGCTGATTGAATCATGCTCAACCCCTTAGTATCGCGTCAGATAAGGTAGGGTAATACTGGTTTTATTAAGATTGCTTTGGGAGTGTAGAAGATCGTCCTTGAGAGTAATCTCATGATTAACCAAACTATAGTTGCTTAATCGGGCTTGACTTTGTTCATAAGAGTTCAAATGCAGCAGAGATCACGAATGTGAAATTTCCGTTGCGAGAATGGAGTTAAGTAACTAAATCAAAGTATAAATAAACTTTTGCGCTGCGTAATTTAGGTCTTATGCGGTGAATCCCCCTGTGCGGCGGGGCAAAGCCAAGGTTTCTGACGTGTCATGCGGGCCGGGATTAGGGCTGATCCGGCTCACCGGGAGGCACCCGGCACCGCACATCATTCAATTTCGTGCAGTTAATCAACGCGATCAGTCTCCTCCATGGCAGCAGCAACTTTTTACCGGGCCATAGCGCATCGAGGAAAAAGATGCTTACATTGGAGTTAAGGCTATTCACGGATAACCATCATGAAATCCATTCCTTGTGCCGTTTTACTGCTGCTTTTTCCGCTCAGTGGCGCTGCGCTGGCCGTCAGCACGCAATGTCCCCCGCTGAGCAAAAATATCACCAATAGCAACAACTGGATCATGCTGGGTGGTAACGCCAAAGGCGCGGTACGCCAGGTGATTGCCGGTGAGTTTGGCAAAGATGTGGATTCGCAAAAACGGATTCTGGGCCAGTTTGACCCCTGCGGCGATTTGATGGTGGCGGATATCACCTACGATAAAAGCGAAAGCAACGTGGTACTCAACATGGAGCAGCACATTGCGCGGGTGCAGGGAGGCTGGGTCGCGGAATACGCTTATCTGGTCAAAGTGTTGAAAGAAGGCAAAGAGGTGGTGGTGGACAATCGCCAGGGAACTATTAACTGGCAGATGGGGCAGCGGGGTAACATTATCAGCTCCTCCGATAAATTTACCAGCATGGGTAAAGAGGGTTTCACCGACACCACTTATCGCTATGACAAGCACTTTCGGCTGGAACGCAGTATCGCGCGTGGCAGTGATGCACTGACCAATGGGGAAAGTGTCTACAACTGGAATCCACAAGGTCTGGTGACCAGCGCCACCAGCGCACGCAGCAAAGATACCTACACCTACGATAACCAATGGCGTGAATTACGTCTGAATGGTACCGCCAGCACGCCCGTCAGTACCATCCGTTCCGTCGATGAATGCCAGCTGTGGGATGATGTCGGCAACTGCACGCTTAGCTATCTGCATGAAACTGAGGTGTTTGAGAAGGGCACTATCGAACGTCACCTGAGTTCGGCTTATAAATACCAGTATTGGGATAAGCCAACGGAGGAACAATGATGCCACCGAAGTGTAGCGGCGCGATTTATCGCGCACGGTTATGAACCCCTGCGCGATAAATCGCGCCGCTACGAAATGTGCGTTATTTCACCGTTTTGCTGAAGGCATCGACTGCCAGGATGGCGTTAGCGATATCTTCCGGCGAAAGATGCGGATTGAGGTTTTTTAGCGTGTCCCCCTCGCTATTGGCTAGCGCACCTACGCGTACCAGATTCTCCCAGCTTTCATTCTCCAGATGCACTTCTTTCAGCGTGGTGGGCATGTTGATCGAACGATAGAAACGGATGTAGCGCGCAATTTCCTCATCCGGGCGCTGTTCCAGCACCATCTGAGTCAGTGTGCCGTAAGCCACTTTCTCGCCGTGGGTCAGGTGATGGATATCACCCTCGATAGCGGTAAAGCCGTTATGAATGGCATGCGCACCCGCCAGTCCCGCATTTTCGAAGCCCAGGCCAGAGAGCAGGGTGTTGGCTTCCACCACCGCCTCAACCGCAGGGGTTACACGCTTCTCTGTCACGGCAGTCCAGGCGCTGAAACCCCACGTCAGCAACGTCTCCTCACAGGCCCGGGCGATAGCCAGCCCGGCGATGGTCGGATCGCCATTGACCATCGATTTGGCATGGGAACGTACGACAGCCTGTGCTTCCACCCAGGTGGCGAGGCCATCGGCAATGCCGGAGGCGAACAGGCGTGCGGGTGCCGCAGCGCAGACAGCGGTATCCACCAGCACCAGGTCGGGGTTTTTGCTGTAGAAGCGGTAGCTCTCAAACACGCCGCTGTCGGAGTAGATCACGGAAAGCGCGCTACAAGGTGCATCGGTGGAGGCGACCGTCGGGACGATGGCGACCGGCAGCTTCAGCTCATCTGCCACCGCTTTCACCGTATCCAGCGTTTTACCGCCGCCCAGCCCGACAATCACGTCGCTGCCCAGAGACTGCGCCAGTTGAGTCAGACGGTTGATCTCATTGCTGGAGGCCTCGCCCTTAAACGCCTGGCGGCTGAATTCAACACTGGCGGCTTTTAAGGTGTGCTGCGTCCGCTCACCAATCAGTTGCCAGACGATATCGTCGGCCACCAGAAAAGCGTGCTGACCCAGCTCAGCGATATACGCACCCAGTTCATCCAGTACGCCAGCGCCTTGTACATACTTCCGTGGTGAAGAGAAAATAAACTTGCTCATAGCCATAACTCCTTTGGGTTAGAAAAGAGACTGGCATCACACTGACATAGATAAATGACGGCAATTTAACCTTTGGTGGCAAGTTGATAATCATTCTCAGTTACTTACGGAAGGTAACTATCGTGTTCCCGGATACACCACGTTAATATGAGGACCAATTCACCGGGAGCGCGCCATGACGTTACTGATTTCATTTCTGTTTGCCATCACCATTCTCACCTTAACACCGGGTTTCGATACCGCATTGGTGCTGCGTACTGCCGCAGCACAGGGCTGGCAACGTGCCTCGGCCACCGCGTTAGGTGTGACTTTAGGTTGTCTGGCGTGGGGCGTGATGGTGGGGTTGGGGTTGGGCGCGTTGCTGCTGGCGTCAGAAATGGCTTATAACCTGCTGAAGTGGGTGGGGGCGGCGTATCTGCTGTGGCTGGGGGTGAAACTGCTGCTGAATCCGCGCACGCAGGCGGTAGCAGACCAGTTCAGCGCCACCAAAGAGCAAAGCTTTTTCGCCTGCTTTGCCCGCGGATTGCTGGGTAATATGTTGAACCCGAAAGTGGGCGTGTTTTATGTCACTTTTCTGCCGCAATTTATTCCGGCAGGTGCCTCGGTGCCGTTGTGGTGTACGTTGATGGCGCTGACCCATATGGCGATCGGCCTGGTGTGGAATGCGGTGCTGATTGGCGGCAGTCATTATTTTGCGGCTCACCTGCGCCGCCCGGCGGTGATTAAAGTGATGGATCGCCTGACCGGTTGCGTGTTTATCGGTTTTGCCGCGAAGCTGGCGCTGTCGCGGCGTTAAGCTTTACGGTTTGCGTGCCACCAGCACCGCGCGCAGCGGTGCCGGATAACCTTCCACCGTTTTGCTGCTGTCGTTGGGATCGAGGAATTCTGCCAGTGATTCACTGGTCATCCAGTCGGTACGCCGTTGTTCTTCCACCGAGGTGATGGCGTAGTCGACAATGCGCACATCAACAAAGCCACACTTCTCGAGCCAGCTTTTCAGCGCAGCAGCAGACGGAATAAAGTAAACGTTGCGCATTTGCGCATAACGCTCACCGGGCACCAGCACCGCGTTCTCATCACCTTCAATCACCAGCGTTTCCAGCACCAACTCGCCCTCGCTGACTAACTGATTTTTCAACTGCAACAGATGGTCCAGCGGGGAGCGACGGTGATACAACACACCCATGGAAAACACGGTATCGAACGCCTGCAACACCGGAAGCTGCTCAATACCGAGTGGCAGCAGGTGTGCGCGGCGATCGTCTCCCAGCAGTTTACGCACCGCTTCGAACTGGCACAGGAACAGCTGCATCGGGTCGATACCCACCACTAACTGTGCGCCGGCACCGACCATGCGCCACATGTGGTAACCGCTACCGCAGCCGACATCCAACACGGTACGGCCAGCTAACGGGGAGATATGCGGCAACACGCGCTGCCATTTCCAGTCCGAACGCCATTCGGTGTCGATCTCGGTGCCATACAGGGAATACGGCCCTTTACGCCACGGCAGCAAATTACGCAGCAGCTTTTCAATCCCGGCGCGTTGACGTTCGGTTAAGTCATCCTGTTGGGCACTGACGCTGTGTAACAAATCGAGTTTCTGCGGCACCAGCGCCGGAAGGTGTTCGACCGATTTTTCCCAGTTGCGAAAATGGCCGTGCAAATTTTCACGCTGCCAGGCTGCAACCTGCGCCGGTAATACTTCCAGCCAACTGGCGAGCGGGCCGGTGGCGATTTGTTGATAAAACCTGCCAAAATCAATCATTTCAACGCCACCAGTGAGCCAAAGTTAAAGCACTGGAACCACAGCTCCGCATGACCAAAACCGGCCTGCTTCAGCCGGTTTTTGTGCGTTTCCACACTGTCGGTCAACATCACGTTTTCCAGCATGCTGCGCTTTTGGCTGATCTCCAGCTCGCTGTAGCCATTGGCACGCTTAAAGTCGTGGTGCATGTTAAACAACAACTCGCCGACTTCAGCATCTTCAAAGCTAAATTTTTCGGACAGCACCAGCGCGCCACCCGGATTCAGACCCTGAGCGATTTTTTCCAGCAGCAGTACGCGCGCATCCGGTTCAAGGAATTGCAAGGTAAAGTTCAGCACCACCAGCGAGGCGTTTTCGATGGGGATATCGCGGATATCCGCTTCTAACACCTGTACCGGCGTATCGGCACGGAAGGCGTCGATATGACGACGACAGCGTTCCACCATCGCGGGTGAGTTGTCGACCGCAATGATCTGACAACCAGGTACATGGATGTTGCGACGCACCGAAAGGGTAGCGGCACCGAGTGAACAGCCGAGATCGTAAACCTGGCTATTGGGCTGCACAAAGCGTTCTGCCAGCATGCCAATCATCGAAATGATGTTGGAGTAACCGGGAATCGAGCGCTGAACCATATCAGGAAAGACTTCAGCCACGCGCTCGTCAAAGGTCCAGTCACCCAATTTATTAATGGGCGCGGAAAATAGCGTATCGCGGTCAGACATAATGAAATATCCGGAGAGAAAACGGAAAGGGCGCTATTCTGGCAGAAACTGCCGCAGGCTGCACCCGTTTCCCATGAGTGTAGCCTGGGCGATCAGAACAGGCTCGATTGCTGCGGCCATACGGGCAGGGTGGGCAAGTGCGGCTCCAGCTGTTGCAACTGCGGCCACAGCGCTTGAATTAGCGGGAAAACCTCGCCCATATCCGGGGTATGGATAAACAGTAATGGATCGCTCTCCGCCAGCCATTCCGGCAACTTGCTCTGCCACGGCTGAAACAACGGCAGGCTTTCAGTTACGCTATCGCTACCGATAAACCGCACCATCGGCTGCTGGCCGGTTCGTATCGCATGCGGCGGTACGCGCGGCTTCTTTCTGCGCGCCTCAATGGCGGCGGCGGTTTGCGATTGGGAAGCATGAACCGGGCGGCTATCGAGGATCACCCGATTCACCCCACGTTGTTGCAGGCCACGGTTCAGGGCGCGTTCCGCTTCCCCTTTGGCAAAGAACGCAGCATGGCGCACTTCCACGCCATAGCTGAAGCGGCGTGGCAGACTATCGAGAAACTGCCACAGATCATGGAGCTGTGCCGGAGAAAAGGCGGCAGGCAGTTGCAACCAGTATTGGCCGATGCGGTTGGCTAACGGGTCCAGCAGACGAAAGAATTCATTAAGCAGGTCATCGCAGTTGCGTAATGCGGCCTGGTGGCTGATGCTGGCGGGGAATTTAAAGCAGAAGCGGAAATCGTCGTGGGTCATATCATGCCAGCGCATCACCACTTCCGGTTTGGGCAACGCATATAGCGTGGTATTACCTTCGACACAATCGAACAGCTGCGCGTAATCTGCCAGCGTCTCCAGGCCAAATTGTTTCCAGTGTGGATGTTGCCACTGAGGCAAACCAATACGTAGCGTCAAAAAACAACTCCAGACGGTAAAATCGACCACAGGTTACCCTGTTTTCGCAACCATGGGATAACAACCTGTGACAAAAGCAGATGTTTTGTCGGCTTTGGCGCGGCTCTACTTATCCTGTCTGGCTTTTTCCATTATAATAGCCGCCTTTTTTGCGGCAGCATCTCAGAAGGTTACGCGGCCTGATGCTGTCAGCTGCAGCGGCGAAGTTAAAAGGATACGTTATGCGTACAGAATATTGCGGACAGCTCAATCTGTCTCATGTGGGTCAGCAAGTCACTCTTTGCGGCTGGGTAAACCGCCGTCGCGATCTGGGCAGCCTGATTTTTATCGATATGCGCGATCGTGAAGGCATCGTGCAGGTGTTCTTCGATCCCGATCGTCAGGAGGCTTTCCAGCTGGCGTCTGAGCTGCGTAACGAATTCTGTATTCAGATCACCGGTACCGTACGTGCACGTGATGAGAAGAATAAAAACAGTGACATGGCGACCGGTGAGATCGAGATCTTTGCCCACGCGCTGAACATCATTAACCGTGCTGAGCCACTGCCGTTGGATTCCAACCAGGTCAACAGCGAAGAAGCACGCTTAAAATATCGTTACCTCGACCTGCGTCGTCCGGAGATGGCGCAGCGTCTGAAAACCCGCGCGAAAATCACCAGCTTCGTACGTCGCTTTATGGACAGCGAAGGTTTCCTCGATATCGAAACCCCGATGCTGACCAAAGCTACGCCGGAAGGTGCTCGCGACTATCTGGTGCCAAGCCGCGTACACAAAGGCAAGTTTTACGCGCTGCCGCAGTCACCCCAACTGTTTAAACAGCTGCTGATGATGTCCGGTTTTGACCGTTACTATCAGATCGTTAAATGCTTCCGTGACGAAGACCTGCGTGCTGACCGCCAGCCGGAATTCACCCAGATCGACGTGGAAACCTCCTTTATGACCGCCGAGCAGGTGCGTGAAGTGATGGAACGTCTGATCCGTGAACTGTGGCTTGATATCAAAGGCGTTGACCTGGGCAGCTTCCCACAAATGACCTTCGCTGAAGCAATGCGTCGTTACGGTTCCGATAAACCCGACCTGCGTAACCCGATGGAGCTGGTGGATGTTGCTGACCTGCTGAAAAACGTCGAGTTCCAGGTGTTCTCTGGCCCGGCGAACGATGCCAAAGGCCGCGTGGCTGCGTTGCGCGTACCGGGTGGTGCTACCCTGAGCCGTAAGCAGATTGATGAATACGGCAAGTTCGTTGAAATCTACGGCGCGAAAGGCCTGGCGTGGATGAAGGTCAACGAACTAGCCAAAGGTTTCGAAGGCGTGCAAAGTCCGGTGGCGAAGTTTCTGAACGCGGAGATTGTGGCCGCGATTCTGGAGCGCACCGGCGCACAGGATGGCGATGTGATCTTCTTCGGTGCTGACCGTGCCAAAGTTGTATCCGATGCGCTGGGCGCGCTGCGTCTGAAAGTGGGTCGCGACCTGCAAATCACCAATGACAAAGCCTGGGCACCGCTGTGGGTGATCGACTTCCCGATGTTCGAAGCGGATGACGAAGGCGGTCTGGCTGCGATGCACCATCCGTTCACCTCGCCGAAAGAGATGACGGCTTCAGAGCTGGCCGCTAACCCGGAGCAGGCGATTGCCAATGCGTATGACATGGTGATCAACGGTTATGAAGTAGGTGGCGGCTCGGTACGTATCCATAACGGCAATATGCAGCAGGCGGTGTTCAGCATCCTCGGCATTGCTGAAGAAGAACAGCGCGAGAAGTTCGGCTTTCTGCTGGATGCGCTGAAGTACGGCACCCCGCCGCACGCGGGCCTGGCATTTGGTCTGGATCGTGTCACCATGCTGCTGACCGGCACCGACAACATCCGTGACGTTATCGCCTTCCCGAAAACCACCGCGGCAGCCTGTCTGATGACCGAAGCGCCAAGCGAGGCCAATCCGGCAGCGTTGGCGGATCTGGGGATTCAGCTGGCACCGAAGAAAGACAAGCTTGAGAATAAATAATGGGCTATAAGCATCCGGTCTCGGTTCTGGTGGTGATTTTTGCTCAGGACTCGGGCCGGGTGTTGATGCTGCAACGCCGTGATGACGAGAGCTTCTGGCAATCGGTCACCGGCAGCCTCGAAGCGGGGGAGACGCCGCTTCAGGCCGCACAGCGTGAAGTGCAGGAAGAACTGGCGATTGATGTGGTCAGCGAACAGCTGACGCTGGTGGATTGCCACAAACAAATCGAGTTCGAAATCTTCCCGCACTATCGCCATCGCTACGCACCGGGCACCACCCACAACCGCGAACACTGGTTCCGGCTGGCACTGCCCACCGAGCGCGAGGTGGTCCTCAGCGAACACTTCGCCGCACGCTGGCTGGCACCCGCTGATGCAGCAGCCCTGACCAAGTCCTGGAGTAACCGACAGGCAATTGAAGAATTTCTCTGAATGCCCGTCGCCGCGCGTTTTTCCGGCGGCACATTGGTTAAAATTTATTGAATTTGGTGCGGGTTTGACAGAACGGCACCACAAATATTGAACGCTCAGGTTAGATAGCTAACCTGCACAAGATTTAGATCGGAGAACGAGTTATATGGCCGGACATAGTAAATGGGCGAATACCAAACACAGGAAAGCCGCTCAGGATGCCAAGCGCGGTAAAATCTTCACCAAAATCATTCGCGAGCTGGTGACCGCTGCGAAACTGGGTGGTGGTGATGCCACTTCCAACCCGCGTCTGCGCGCGGCAATGGACAAAGCTCTGTCCAACAACATGACCCGTGACACCATGAACCGTGCGATTGCGCGTGGCGTGGGCGGCGAAGATGATTCCAATATGGAAACCATCATTTATGAAGGTTACGGTCCGGGCGGTTCAGCGGTGATGATTGAGTGTCTGAGCGACAACCGCAACCGTACCGTGGGCGAGGTGCGTCATGCCTTCACCAAAACCGGTGGCAACCTCGGTACCGATGGTTCCGTAGCCTATCTGTTCAGTAAAAAAGGCGTGATCTCCTATGCGCCAGGTCAGGATGAAGATGCCCTGATGGAAGCGGCACTGGAAGCCGGTGCGGAAGATGTGGTGAGTTACGATGATGGCGCAATTGACGTGTTTACCGCCTGGGAACAACTGGGTGAAGTACGTGATGCGCTGGAAGCGGCAGGCCTGAAAGCTGATGAAGCTGAAGTCACCATGATCCCGTCAACCAAAGCCGAACTGGATGCAGAAACCGCACCAAAACTGCTGCGTCTGATTGATATGCTGGAAGATTGTGATGACGTGCAGGAAGTTTATCACAACGGTGAAATTTCCGATGAGGTGGCGGAAACGCTGTAATGGCGTTTTCTCAACCACAACCTGCCGGAGACGCGCTATGGCGATAATTCTCGGGATCGACCCCGGCTCGCGCGTCACCGGTTACGGTGTTATTCGTCAGACCGGCCGCCAGCTCAGTTATCTGGGCAGCGGCTGTATCCGCACCAACGTGACCGACCTGCCTTCCCGTCTCAAGCTGATTTATGCTGGCGTCAGCGAAATCATCACCCAGTTTTCCCCGGACTTTTTTGCCATCGAACAAGTGTTTATGGCGAAAAACGCCGATTCAGCGCTCAAACTGGGGCAGGCGCGTGGTGCGGCGATCGTCGCGGCAGTGAATCTCGACCTGCCAGTGTTTGAATATGCAGCACGCCAGGTAAAGCAGACGGTGACCGGTATCGGCAGCGCCGAGAAAAGCCAGGTGCAGCATATGGTGCGTACTTTGCTGAAGCTTCCGGCCAATCCGCAGGCCGATGCCGCCGATGCGTTGGCGATTGCCATCACCCACTGTCATGTCAGCCAGAATGCCGCGCGCATGAGCGACAGCAAGCTGGTATTGACGCGTGGCAGGTTGCGATCGGGCTAACGCATTCGATAATGGGCTGGATATTCATCCAGCCTTTTTTATGTTATAAATAACCGTCATATGGGTTTATACAAATAAGGAAGCGTTCAGGTGATTGGTCGTCTACGAGGCAATATTCTGGAAAAACAGCCGCCGCTGGTGTTGATTGAAGCGCACGGTGTCGGTTACGAAGTGCATATGCCAATGACCTGCTTCTATGAGCTGCCTGAACTCAATCAGGAAGCCATCATCTTCACCCAGTTCGTGGTACGCGAAGATGCGCAGCTGCTGTTCGGTTTTAACAGCAAGCAGGAGCGCGCGCTGTTCCGTGAGCTGATTAAGGTGAATGGCGTGGGTCCCAAACTGGCGCTGGCGATCCTGTCGGGTATGTCAGCCCAGCAGTTCGTTACCGCAGTCGAGAAAGAAGAGATTGCGGTGCTGGTGAAGTTGCCCGGTGTCGGGAAGAAGACCGCCGAACGTCTGGTGGTGGAGATGAAAGACCGCTTCAAAGGCATGCATGGCGACCTGTTTGGTGGCGATAATGCCTTTACCCTGACCACGCCGTCTGCGGCGCCAGAGAACAACGACGCCGAAGCGGAAGCGGTTGCGGCACTGGTAGCGCTGGGGTATAAACCGCAGGAAGCCAGCCGCATGGTCAGCAAAATTGGTCGACCCGATGCGGACTGCGAAACCCTGATCCGCGAAGCCCTGCGCGCAGCCATTTGAGGTAATGCATGATTGAAGCCGATCGTCTGGTCTCTGCCAGCAGTGTGAATGAAGAAGAGAACCTCGACCGTGCCATTCGTCCTAAGCTACTGGCGGAGTATGTTGGCCAGCCACAGGTGCGAGAACAGATGGAGATCTTCATCAAGGCCGCGCAGTTGCGGGGTGATGCGCTCGATCATCTGTTGATTTTCGGCCCGCCAGGCCTTGGCAAAACCACGCTGGCCAATATTGTCGCCAATGAAATGGGCGTCAATCTGCGGACTACCTCGGGACCGGTGCTGGAGAAAGCAGGCGATCTGGCTGCGATGCTGACCAACCTTGAACCGCATGATGTGCTGTTTATTGATGAGATCCATCGCCTGTCGCCAGTGGTGGAGGAAGTGCTGTATCCGGCGATGGAAGATTATCAACTGGATATAATGATTGGCGAAGGCCCGGCAGCACGCTCGATCAAACTCGATCTCCCTCCCTTTACCCTGATTGGTGCCACCACGCGCGCCGGTTCGCTGACTTCACCGCTGCGCGATCGTTTTGGCATTGTGCAGCGCCTCGAATTCTATAACGTGGCCGATCTGCAACATATTGTGGGCCGTAGCGCCGCCTGCCTCGGTCTGACGCTGAGCGAAGAGGGCGCGCTGGAAATCGCACGGCGTGCGCGGGGTACGCCGCGTATTGCGAACCGCCTGCTGCGCCGTGTGCGTGACTTCGCTGAAGTCCGCGCCAATGGCAATATGAGTGGTGAGGTCTCCGCCAGTGCGCTGGATATGCTGAATGTCGACAGTCAGGGGTTTGACTATATGGACCGTAAACTGCTATTGGCGATTATCGATAAGTTTATGGGCGGGCCGGTAGGGCTGGATAACCTGGCTGCCGCCATCGGTGAAGAGCGTGAAACCATTGAAGATGTGATTGAACCCTACCTGATCCAGCAGGGCTTTATTCAGCGCACGCCGCGTGGCCGTATGGCAACGCAGCATGCGTATCGTCACTTCGGCATTACGCGCGAAGAGTAAACCGACGTCAGGACGCCGGTTTTTTTTGCCATGCTGATGATAAACAGCACGGCTGCACAAAGTACCACTGAAGGACCGGCTGGCGTGTCGTACAATGCTGAAAAGCTCAAGCCGCCGGTCACCGCGAGAATACCGATAATCACCGCAAAACCCGCCATCTGCTCAGGGGAGCGGGAAAAGCGGCGCGCGGTAGCTGCCGGGATGATCAGCAGCGAGGTAATAATCAGCGCGCCGACAAACTTCATCGCCACACCGATGGTCAGTGCGGTGACCAGCATCAGCATCAGACGTGTGCGTTGAATATTGACACCGTCAACCTGCGCCAGCTCCGGGCTGATGGTCATCGACAGCAATGAACGCCACTGCCACGCCATCACCGCCAGCACAATCGCCACGCCACCGCCCATCATCCACAGATCCTGCGGTGTGACCGCCAGCAGATCGCCGAACAGATAGGCCATTAAATCCACCCGCACCCCGGACATCAGGCTGACTACCACCAGGCCCAGCGACAGCGCGCTGTGGGCCATAATGCCCAACAGGGTATCAATCGCGAGGTGAGGACGACGTTCCAGCCACACCAGCCCCAGCGCCAGGCAGACTGTTACCACGATCACCGCATAATAGGGGTTAACGTTAAACAGCAAGCCGAATGCCACGCCGAGCAATGACGCATGCGCCAGAGTGTCCCCAAAATAGGACATACGACGCCAGACGACAAAAGCACCCAGTGGGCCAGCGGCCAGTGCCAGAAAGACACCACCCAGCCAGCCAGGTAAAAGCAGTTCAATCATGACGGGCCATTTCCTTTGCGCAGAACAATGCGTCCCTGTAAATCGTGACGATGATTATGATGATGGCGATAGATTGCCAGTTGCTGCGCACCGCGCGGACCAAACATGGCAATGAATTCCGGGTGTTGGGATACCGCTTCCGGCGTGCCGGAACAGCAGATATGATGATTCAGGCACAGCACTTCGTCAGTTTTTGCCATCACCAGATGCAGGTCGTGCGAGACCATCAACACGCCGCAGTTCAGTTCACGGCGCAGTTGGTCAATCAGGTCATACAGCGCGACCTGGCCGTTAACATCCACTCCTTGCGTCGGCTCATCCAACACCAGTAGCTGCGGATCGCTTAACAGCGCACGGGCCAGCAGGATACGCTGGGTCTCGCCGCCGGATAATTTCTGCAACGGCGCATGCAACAGATGGCCCGCCTGCACGCGCTTCAGTGCTGGCAGGATGGCGTCGGCACGACTGCCGCGTGATAAACGCATAAAGCGTTCGACGCTAATCGGCAGAGTGGGGTCAATATGCAGTTTTTGTGGCACATAACCAATACGCAAATTGGCGTCGCGTTTCACTTCACCGCTATCGGGCGTCAGCAGGCCCAGCACGACGCGCACCAGGGTTGATTTCCCGGCACCGTTAGGGCCAAGCAAGGTTAAAATTTTACCCGGCTCCAGTTTGAGGCTAATGCCCGCAAGTACCGGACGCTGAGCGAATTTCACAGAGATGTTTTCGAGCGTAACAAGTGAAGGCATGATATTTACAGGTTGCACAGAATTTCGGATGTTATAATATCACACTCCATCAACAGGTCACGATGGAATGACGCATTATGTTACACATTAAAAAGCGCCTTGCTTTTACCCTTCCTGCGGTAGCGGTTGCTGCTGCTTTTGCTCTGCCAACCTCTGCTGCGGTGGTTGCCTCAATTAAACCGATAGGATTTATTGCCGCCGCGATCGCTGATGGTGTCACCCCGGTGGAAGTGCTGTTACCGGATGGCGCTTCTGAGCATGATTATGCACTACGCCCTTCAGATGTAAAACGTATTAAAAACGCGGACTTAGTGGTTTGGGTCGGCCCTGAAATGGAAGCCTTTCTGACCAAGTCAGCGGCACAACTTCCGGCGAATAAAAATCTCGAAATTGCTGATATTGCAGGGGTTAAGCCGCTTTTGATTCGCGGCGTAGATGATGACGAACACGAGCACGCTGACGAATTAAGTCAGCAATCAGTAAAGTCTGGTCAACAAGACGCGTCTGATGAACATCATCATCACGGTGAGTTTAATATGCATTTGTGGATGTCCCCAGAGATAGCAAGGCAATCAGCGGTTGCAATCCATGGGAAATTATTGGAACTTATGCCACAAAGTAAGGCCAAATTAGACGCAAACCTGCAGCAGTTTGAAGCAGAATTAGCGGATACCGACAAACACATTGGCGCGCAGCTCGCGCCGGTGAGGAGCAAGGGTTACTTCGTTTTTCACGATGCTTATAGCTACTTTGAAAAACATTACGGTTTATCACCATTAGGGCATTTTACCGTCAATCCTGAGATCCAACCGGGCGCACAGCGTTTAAATCAGATACGAACACAGTTGGTTGAGCAGAAAGCGACATGCGTTTTCGCTGAACCACAATTCAGGCCAGCAGTCATCGATGCAGTGTCACGAGGAACCAATGTGCGTAAAGGCACCCTGGATCCGTTGGGCATGGGAATCAGCTTAACCAAAGACAGCTATGTGAAATTCCTCTCACAGTTGTCGAGCCAGTATGCAAGCTGCCTGAATGGAGCATAGAGGAATAGGTAAAAGTGCAGCAGATAGCCCGCTCTGTCGCCCTCGCATTTAATAATTTGCCGCGCCCCCACCGCGTTATGCTGGGGTCATTAACCGTTATCACTCTGGCCGTCGCTGTATGGCGGCCTTATGTTTACCATCCCAGTGACGATACGCCGGTTGTCAAAAGCATCACACTGGACAAGTTCGAATCACCGCATCTGTTGCCGGAAGCCAGTGAGCCGATCGATCAGACGGCACCTGAGCCGGAGCCGGAAGAAGATATCCCTGCTGACGATATCGATAAAGACGTGCCGGACAATCCGAACGTCCATGATTACACCGTCTCTTCCGGGGACACCCTGAGCAGCGCGCTGAATCAGTACGGTATCGATCTCAGCGATATCAATGCTCTGGTCAGCAGTGATAAAGATCTGCGCGGTCTGCGCGTTGGCCAGCAACTGAGCTGGACCCTGAACGCCGACGGACAATTGCAGACCTTTAGTTGGGAAATGGATCGTCGTGAAACCCGTACTTATGAGCGCCAGACCAATGGCAACTTTAAGATGCAGCAAGAGCTGCAAAAGGGTGAGTGGCAGAACAGCGTGTTGACCGGTGAAGTACGCGGCAGTTTTGCTGCCAGCGCCCGCAGCGCTGGATTAACCAGTACTGAAACCAGCAATGTGATCAAGGCGTTGCAGTGGCAGATGGATTTTCGCAAGCTGCGTGCTGGCGATCAGTTTAGCGTGTTGATGTCACGCGAAATGTTGAACGGTAAGAGCGCACAAAGCCAGTTGGTGGGTGTCCGTCTGCGTACCGGTGGCAAGGATTACTATGCGTTCCGCGCCGAAGACGGCAAATTCTATGATCGCAATGGTTCTGGTCTGGCGCGTGGTTTTATGCGCTTCCCGACGGTGAAACAGTTCCGTGTATCATCGAACTTCAACCCGCGCCGTTTGAATCCGGTAACCGGGCGCATTGCGCCGCACCGTGGTGTCGACTTCGCGCTGCCAATTGGTACGCCAGTTCTGGCGGTGGGCGACGGTGAAGTGATGGTGGCGAAGAATGGTGGAGCAGCCGGTAATTACGTGGCGATTCGTCATGGCCGTCAGTATATGACGCGTTACATGCATCTGAGCAAAGTGTTGGTAAAACCGGGTCAGAAAGTTAAACGTGGCGACCGCATCGCGCTCTCCGGTAATACCGGACGTTCCACCGGACCGCATCTGCACTATGAAATCTGGATTAACAACCAGGCAGTGAATCCTCTGACGGCGAAGCTGCCGCGGATGGAGGGGCTGACCGGTAAAGATCGCACTACCTATCTTGCCAACGTGAAGACCTACCTGCCGCAACTGGCGTTGAAATAACGCATTATCGCGAGTAGTGAATAAGAACCGACGGATTCTTCGTCGGTTTTTTGCTATCTGACGCACGAAGATTGCAAAATTAGTCATCGTCACTATTATTGACCGGTCATTGTCAGAGGCGAGTGCATGGAAACCCGTAAAAAAAATAACATTGAGTTTATCCCCGAGTTTCAACGTTCATTTTTGAAGCCAAAATACTGGGGCAATTGGCTGGCGATTGGGGCGCTGGCTGGCATGGCTATGTTGCCTGCCAAAGTTCGCGATCCGGTTCTGGGTGGGTTGGGCAAACTGGCCGGTAAGCTGGCGAAAAGCGCGCGCCGCCGCGCATTGATTAATCTTTATTACTGTCTGCCTGAACTGAGCGAAGCGGATCGCGAGGCCATCGTCGACCAGATGTTTGCCACTGCGCCGCAGGCGATGGTGATGATGGCCGAATTAGGCATCCGCAATCCGGCTCGCGTGCGCCAACGTGTTGACTGGTATGGCCGTGAAATCATCGAGCAGTTACAGGCTAATAACGAAAACGTTATTTTCCTCGTCCCGCATGGCTGGGGGGTCGATATCCCGGCGATGTTGCTGGCATCAGAAGGCCAAATGATGGCGGCGATGTTCCATAACCAGAGCGATCCGCTG
Source organism: Pantoea sp. X-Soil-TKNS-1211 (assembly GCF_059730495.1). NCBI lineage: Bacteria > Pseudomonadati > Pseudomonadota > Gammaproteobacteria > Enterobacterales > Erwiniaceae > Pantoea > Pantoea sp. X-Soil-TKNS-1211. Next base: position 2,559,204 of record NZ_AP035953.1, on the reverse strand, counting down.
ATGGATTACGTATGGAACACGGTGCGTCGTCGTTATGGTGGCCGCATGCATGCGCGTAACGACGGTATCAAACCGTTTATCAGCTCCGTGCGCCAGGGCTATTGGGGCTATTATTTGCCGGACCAGGATCACGGTGCTGAACACAGCGAGTTTGTCGATTTTTTTGCAACCTACAAAGCGACCTTGCCTGCTGTTGGGCGGCTGATGAAGGTGTGTCGTGCCCGTGTGGTGCCGCTGTTTCCGGTGTATAACAGCGAAACGCATCGTCTTGAGGTCTATGTCCGCCCCCCGATGGATGACTTGCTGGATGCTGATGATAAAACCCTGGCGCGGCGTATGAATGAGGAAGTGGAAATTTTTGTCCGCCCTCATCCTGAGCAATACACCTGGATTCTGAAATTACTGAAGACGCGCAAAGAGGGGGATATTGAACCCTACGTGCGTAAAGATCTTTACCCACGCAAATAACTGAAAAACCTGCCGGGAGCCCCTCTCCCGACAGGTTTATCCCTGTTGGCAGGGATTAGAAGCGATACTGCAAACCAACGGTAACGGTATAGTTTTTGTTGGAAATACCCGCTGCGTCGCCACCATAAGAGGCTGACTCACCGGTCGGCGTATAAATCACCTGAGTGCCGCCTTTCCCTTCTTCATATTTACTGTAAGTGAATTCAGCAAATACTTTAGCGTTCTCAGTGACGTAGTAACCTGCATCCACTGACGCGCCGTAGTAACGTGAGTTCGAGGTTTTCTCACGGAAGGTCAAATCACGCAGATAGTGTTCGTCGTTATCGTGAGCACGAACCCAGTCGCTGAATTTGAACAGAGCGTTGAACTCAAAATCATTGATGCGGTACTGACCAACCAACCCAATGTACGGCATGGAGAAGCGCTGGCTGTAGCCAATGCCTGCCTGACCGTTCGGGAAGTTGCCCTGCAATGCGCCATTATCGTAGTTGTAAGCACCACCGGTGGCGGTCCAGCTGAAACGCGTTTCCTGATAACCCGCCACCGCACCTACTTTGTAATCATCGCCTTGCAGGAACCAACCTTTCACATTCAGATCGTATTCGTTGGCATAATTGACATCGGTGCTGGGGTGAGAAGAGTGATCGGTCCAGTTTGACTGATTGGCGTTCTGCCAGTCGTAGTCATCCATATGACCGGAGCCGGAAGCCAGTGAGGTCCAGGCACGCGCGTTCAGCGTCAGGAAGGAAAATGCATCCCAGGAGAAATCGCCTTTCAGAATCGCGACGTTTTTAATTTTCCAGTCAAGTTGGCTAATTTTACGCGCGTTGCTGGCGTCATACACCAGTTCTTTCGATTTCCCGCCCAGCATCCCGATGGAGGTGGCAACGCTGACGCTGTCCGCTGAAAAGTTTGGCATGAATTGCGCAGACTCAGCGTAAGCGCTCCCTGAAAGTGCAGCCATCATCATTGCTGCAACAGCAGTTTTTTTCATTTTATATCCCGTGTTGAATTTCGTTAATCCTTAAACAGCGGGCACAGACTAATGCGCAGAAAAATGTCAGACAAGTGTAAGTTTTTCGATAAGAAAAAGGGGTGTCAGAGTTCAGCAGAATTAACTAATATAATTTTTCATTGTGACGATAATAGCCGATCGCCCGATGGTGATGATCGGCAGGCTTAATAATTGTGTGGTTAAGCAGCGGGTTAGCTGATTTCAGACAGGTAAGATCGGATAAGCCTTGTCAACCGGGCGAGAGACATTAATTTCTTACGCAAATTAATTGCAGGCAGACGTTAAATAACGATCTTAATTTTTGAAGCATATTAACGGGCTATTTGAGTTAATGATAAATCTGGTGAAAATTCAGGCGAAAATAAAGTTCAGTTAATCCGCATGAAATCTTTTCATCATTTATCTTAAGTGAAATTATTTGCTGAAAATATGATCAATCACAGGCGTTGAATGCTTAACTCCATCCATTCAACGCCTGACTGATTACACCTCAGTGACATGGCTGCGGCGTTTGCGCTCACGCAGAAACAGTGTCACCAGTCCGAACCACATGACGCCACTGATAAAGTTAATCGCGCTGAACCACGGCGTGCCGCCGCTGAAATAACCACTTTTTGCCAGTTCGATACCAATGGCGAGGGTGAGAATACTGATCATTCCCAGCATCGCGGCAATGCTGCCTTTCCCTTCGTTGCTGGCATACAGCGTCAGGCGATACAACCCCGCGTTAACCATACCCGCACCAAAGGCGTACAGACTCAAACCGGCTGTCAGTAGCAGATAGCTGTGGCTATTGAGAAGATTTCCCAGCAACGCAATGCTCAGGCCAATTAAGATTGGCCAGGCGGCAAATTTCACCGGCTGTTCTATCGGCACCCGACCGGCCAGTTTGCCCAGTGTCAGGTTCCCGCCAATCATCGCGAGGAATACCGGCAATTGCAGCAGGGCATAATGCAGACGGGATAATCCTTCATCATGCATCAGGATCACCGGCGACAGCGCCACCCAGGTAAGGATGGGGATAAACACCAAACCGATGGCGAAAGAGCCATACATCACCTGACGGTCACGCGCCAGACGACCATAGCCACGCGCCAGCGTAGGCAGAGCAATCGAATGGCTGCGATCGCCAGCGGTCTCCGGCATGATGCGCCACAGCATCACAAATGCCACGATGCTACAGGCGGCAAACAACCAGAACATGCTGCGCCAGTCAGCGATACTGAGCCAGGCTGCCCCGGCCAGTGGGCCAGCCAGAGGGGCGAGCAGCGCGACATTAGCCATGAGCGCCATCATGCGCACGGCCAGGGCTTCAGCGAACGCCTCCTGGACCGCCGCATAGCTGACTGCGCCGATGAAGCACAGGCTGATGCCCTGAATAAAGCGTAACGTTATAAATTGTTCGATGTTCTGAACCAGGGTGGTCAGCATACAGGCGGCGGCAAAGAACAGAATGCCGAACAGCAACACCGGACGTCGGCCATATTTGTCGGAGAGCGGACCGAGCAGCCATTGCAACACCACGCCACCCATCAGATAGGCGGTCAGCGAGGTTGACACCCATTCCGGACCAACATTGAATTCGCGGGTCACCAGTAACATGCCGGGCTGGATCATGTCATGGGCGATATAAGTGGCGAACTCGAACAACACCAACGCCAGCGGAAACAACAGCACGCGTCCGGTAAGTTGAGTTATGGGTCGATAGCGGGCCATCTGGCCTCCTTGTCAGAGAAAATAAAACGCGACTGCCGAAGCAGTCGCGTTGTCCATAATGTTACAGCCGCTGTCAGTGAACGTAATTAATCTACGCGCAGAACACGGCTGGTATTGGTGGTGCCCGTGGTCGCCATCACATCACCCTGAGTGACAATCACCAGGTCGCCTGTAACGAGGAAACCTTTGTCACGCAGCAGGTTAATGGCATCATGCGCGGCGGCAACACCATCATTGTTGCTGTCAAAGTAGACCGGCGTCACACCACGATACAGCGCCGTCAGATTCAGCGTACGCTCGTGACGTGACATGGCAAAGATCGGCAGACCTGAAGTGATACGTGAAGTCATCAATGCGGTGCGGCCAGATTCGGTCATAGTGATAATCGCGGTGACGCCTTGCAAATGGTTCGCGGCATACATCGCCGACATCGCAATGGCTTCTTCAATGTTGTCAAACTGCACTTCAAGACGGTGTTTAGACACATTGACGCTCGGGATTTTCTCCGCGCCCAGACACACTTTTGCCATGGCAGCGACGGTCTCGGCCGGGTACTGACCCGCAGCGGTTTCTGCTGACAACATCACGGCATCGGTGCCATCCAGCACGGCGTTCGCCACGTCCATAACCTCTGCACGGGTTGGCATCGGATTGGTGATCATCGATTCCATCATCTGTGTGGCGGTGATGATGGTACGGTTCAGCTGACGAGCGCGACGGATCAGCGCTTTTTGGATACCCACCAGTTCCGGATCGCCAATTTCCACGCCCAGGTCACCACGGGCCACCATCACCACATCAGACGCGAGAATGATGTCATCCATAGCTTCCTGAGTGGCAACCGCTTCCGCGCGCTCTACTTTGGCGACCAGTTTGGCATCGCAACCGGCATCACGCGCCAGACGACGCGCGTAATTCATATCTTCGCCACAACGCGGGAAAGAGACGGCCAGATAATCGACGCCAATTTGCGCAGCGGTGAGGATATCGGCTTTATCTTTCTCGGTCAGCGCTTCCGCTGACAGGCCACCGCCCAGTTTATTGATGCCTTTGTTGTTGGAAAGCGGGCCACCGACGGTCACTTCAGTGAACACTTTCATGCCCTGAACTTCCAGCACCTTCAACTGCACGCGGCCATCGTCCAACAGCAGAATATCGCCGGGAACCACATCAGCAGGCAGACCTTTATAGTCGATACCGACTTTTTCTTTGTCGCCTTCACCTTTACCCAGGCTGGCATCCAGCAGGAAACGGTCGCCGACATTGAGGAACACTTTGCCTTCTTTGAAGGTTGAAACACGAATTTTGGGACCCTGTAAATCGCCAAGAATGGCAACATGACGACCCAGTTTGGCCGCAATCTCGCGCACTTTGTTCGCGCGCAGTTGGTGATCTTCCGGGGTTCCGTGGGAGAAGTTTAGTCGTACAACGTTCGCACCCGCCGCAATGATTTTTTCGAGGTTGTTATCGCGATCGGTTGCCGGGCCGAGGGTTGTTACGATCTTGGTTCTTCTGAGACGTCTGGACATGAAGGACTCCGTTGACTAAGTATCGTGTCCCTGTCATCTGGACACGTTGTGGTCACTATTCTATATGATCGAGGGGCTGTGATTCGACTCACATGTGAATGCGATGTTAATTATTTTGCTGTGCATTGATTTCCTGCTGCACATGCTTCTCCAGGCGCGAATCTCTCAACGCCTCTTTCACCCGTTTCAGATTTTCTCGAAAAGAGGCGCCCCGCTCAAGGATAAAACCCGTTGCCAGGACATCGACCAGAGTCAATTGTGCCAGGCGGGAAACCATCGGCAGGTAGATATCAGTATCTTCCGGGACATCGAGCGTTAACGCCAGCGTCGCTTCTGCCGCAAGCGGTGAACCGGGAGAGGTGATAGCCAAAACGGTGGAAGCGTTTACACGCGCCAGGCGAGCCAGTTCTATCATATTTTTGGTTCGACCAGTATGTGATATGAGAACAAAAACGTCATTTGGTCCACTATTTATGCAACTCATGCGCTGGATCACAATATCCTCTGACCAGATGACCGGCAGATTAAAACGCAGAAACTTATTGGTGGCGTCATGCGCCACCACGGCGGAGGCACCCAGACCAAAAAACGCAATCTTATTTGCCCGCGTCAGTGCGCTGACCGCTTGGTGAATCACCGCCATATCCAGCTGTTGGCGGACGCGACTTAACCCGGCCAGCGTTGAATCGAAAATTTTATGGCTATAGCTTTCAACGCTGTCATTTTCTTCCACGCCACGACTGACCCAGTTCGGGCCTTTCGCCAGACCCTGCGCCAGTTGTAGTTTGAAATCAGGAAAACCCCGCGTACCCATGCGGTGGCAAAAACGATTCACCGTTGGCTCGCTGACCTGTGCGGCGCGCGCCAGAGTGGCGATGCTGGAATGCATGGCCTCCTGCGGTGCGGCAAGGATCTGCTCTGCGACTTTCCGTTCTGATTTGCTCAGCGCCGGTAATTGCGCCTGAATCTGTTCCAGCATATTGATAACCCGATGACCACTCACCACTTTTGCCAATTTCATGCCTGGATGAAAGGGCGCTCTGTTTACCACAATATACCGTGTAAACTGCGACCGCACGCAGTAGCGGATAAATGTAAACGCGATTTTTTTGTCATACTTTGACGCGCGATGGGTTTTCCCCGACAAATAGCGAAACAGAAAAAAGCGTCAAAAGCGCACGTGACAACACACGTTAGTCGCAAATCGCGTGCAGAGTTATCTGATGCAACACCCCGTTCCGGTTGTCCTGGAACCGGGAAAAAAGTACATTGTGCTGTAAGAAAATTACAATAAGGACCCGGTAAATGAGGACGCTCGACCGGGTATATCCTGCAACGAGGAGAGGAAAATGGCGGTAACTCAAACAGCCCAGGCATGCGATCTGGTGATTTTCGGTGCCAAAGGCGATCTTGCACGCCGGAAACTGTTGCCTTCACTGTATCAGTTGGAGAAAGCCGGTCAGATTCACGAAACCACACGCATTATTGGCGTGGGCCGCGCGGAGTGGGATAAAGACGCTTACACCAAAGTGGTACGTGAAGCGCTGGAAACCTTCATGAAAGAGAAGATCGACGAAGCGCTGTGGGACAAACTCAGCAGCCGTCTCGACTTCTGTAACCTCGACGTCAACGACACCTCGCATTTCTCTCGTCTGGGCAAAATGCTCGACCAGAAAAATCGCGTCACTATTAACTACTTCGCCATGCCACCGAGCACTTTTGGTGCGATCTGTGATGGTCTGGGTGCTGCCAAGCTGAATGCCAAACCGGCTCGCGTAGTGATGGAGAAGCCGCTGGGCACCTCGCTGGAAACCTCGCAAGAGATCAACAACAGCGTTGGTAAATACTTCGAAGAGAGCCAGGTGTTCCGTATCGACCACTATCTCGGTAAAGAGACGGTACTGAACCTGTTGGCGCTACGTTTTGCCAACTCAATCTTTGTTAACAACTGGGACAACCGCACCATCGACCACGTACAGATTACCGTGGCGGAAGAAGTCGGTATCGAAGGTCGCTGGGGCTACTTCGATAAAGCGGGCCAGATGCGTGACATGATTCAGAACCATCTGCTGCAAATCCTGACCATGATTGCCATGTCACCGCCTTCTGATCTGAGCGCCGACGCGATTCGTGATGAGAAGGTGAAAGTGCTGCGCTCGCTGCGCCGTATTGACCAGACCAACGTGCGTGAGAAAACCGTACGCGGTCAGTACACCGCCGGTTTCGTGCAAGGTAAAAAAGTGCCGGGCTACCTGGAAGAAGAGGGTGCTAACAAGCAGAGCGGAACCGAAACGTTCGTGGCCATCCGTGTTGATATCGACAACTGGCGTTGGGCGGGGGTGCCGTTCTACCTGCGCACCGGTAAGCGTTTACCGACCAAATGTTCTGAAGTGGTGGTTTACTTTAAGAACCCGGAAATGAACCTGTTCAAAGATTCCTACGCTGAACTGCCGCAGAACAAGCTGACTATTCGTCTGCAACCGGATGAAGGTGTGGATATCGAGATCCTCAACAAGGTGCCAGGTCTGGATCACAAACACAAACTGCAAACCACCAAACTGGACCTCAGCTATTCAGAAACCTTCAACCAGTCGCATCTGGCGGATGCTTATGAGCGTCTGCTGCTGGAAACCATGCGTGGGATCCAGGCACTGTTTGTGCGTCGTGATGAAGTGGAAGCGGCGTGGACTTGGGTTGATTCCATCATTGATGCATGGAGCGCTGACGCCGATGCACCAAAACCGTATCAAGCAGGCACCTGGGGACCGGTTGCCTCTGTGGCGATGATCACCCGTGATGGCCGTTCCTGGAACGAGTTCGAGTAACATCCCGTAGAATCCGCCGCTACTGCAGTGTAAATCGGTAGCGGCGAGATTTATCGCGCGGATTTTCCCCATCAAGCACGGATCGCACGATAAATCGTGCCGCTACGGAATGCCTATTTTACCGGGTCTTATAATCTTCCAGATGAATATTAAAGGCTTTCAGCTTACGCCAGAGTGAGGTGCGGCTGATCTTCAGTGCCTGGGTAATTTTAATCGCTTTGCCCTGGCAGTGAACGGCAGCCTTGATCAGTGCATCACGCTCCATATCGTTGAGGCTGTGCAAACCATTCGTCGACGGGACAGTCGCCAGATCGCGTATGCGTTCAATCAGCGTCAGGGGAATATCCTTCACCCGAATCACCGCGCCATCGCTATAACTGAAAGCACGCTCAAGAACGTTACGCAGTTCGCGGTTATTACCCGGCCAACCGTAGCGCGTCAGCAGTTGCAGCGCATCCTCGGATAACGTCAGGTTCTTCTCGACTTCACGGCTCATTATTTTCAGATAACGTTTGATTAGCGGCGGAATATCTTCGCTGCGTTCACGTAATGGTGGAATATGAATATCGAACGACTGCAATTCATACAATAAATGGCGGCGGAAACGGTTTTCATCCACATACTGGTTAATATCAACGGTGGTGGTGGTAATCAGTCGCACATCCAGCGGCACCAGCAGTTGGTTGGCTTTGCTCAGTAACCCGGTTTTCAGCAGTTGTAGCAGCGCGGTTTGCACTTCAGTGGTCAGATATTCCACATTCTCCAGTAATAGAGTTCCCCCTTTGGCCAGTTCAAATTTTGAAATCACATGCTTGTCACCATTGACGATGCCACCAAGAAACTCGCTACTCATGGTTTCGCGTGGTATGGCCTGACAATTGATGGTGATAAAGGGCTTATCCTGACGTTCGCTGGCGTTATGGATGGCCTGTGCCAGGTAGGATTTGCCCAGACCTTCCTCACCATGCAGCAATACCGAACCACGACCTTTTGCCGCCAGTTGTGCCAGGCGCACCACGCGGCGAATGGTATTTGAGGTGCCGACATAATCGAGATCCTCAAACGTCAGCCGCGCACCGATGCCGCTATGGCGGTGTACCAGTTCGCGAATGCGATCAATCGGATGCAGCAGGGCAATATAGCGATCCGACGCATTATTGGGGCCTTTAACGATCTTCAGTGAAATCGCCAGGGAAATGAAGGCCCCATCAAATTCGATGGCGGTTTCAAACAAATCAACCTCACGATTGTGGGCGACGGCAGTGAGAATGCTTTGTGGTAGCTTGATGATATCGTGGATGTTTTTGCCGAGAATTTTTTTACTTTTGACCCCAAACAGATCACTACCATTGATATTGAGATACAGGATAGTGCCTTTATTGTCCCATGCCAGCACTCCTTCCTCCACGCCGTCCAGCAGGGCGTGAACTTCGCTAAGATGTTGATTGGACTCGGTCAAAATCAAATCAGTATTCAGTTTAGCGGTGATCTGTTGCTCAATGGAATGCACCAGCGCCAGTCCCAGCGCCGGGGCGTTCTCGTGTCCAGTGAGTAAAATAACCCCGACCGCCCCCATCAGCCTGCTGTCACTGTCGAACACGGGCGCGGCACAGATCTCAAAAGGGTGCAGATGTCGGTTAAAGTGTTCGTAGCCTTTGATGCTGAGGGTTTCATGCAACAACAGCGCACTAGAGATGGCGGTATTTCCCATCATGCCTTCGCGCCAATAAATGCTTTCCCGAATACCGAGCGGTGCCAGCCTGATCGCCATGGACGGCGTGGCGTAAAACTTCAGCGTGCAACCAGTTTCGTCAGTGACAAAGATGGCGCAATCCGGCGCATCAAGATATTCAAAAATGTCCTCAATGATGGGTGATGAGATATTCAGCATCTCGGATTGGTTACGGCACAGCGACTCGAAGGTAATACCTTTCGCATAAAGTTGTTGTGGCCAGTGATCGTGACGCAGCAGACGTCGACAACGTAACCAGGATTCCTTTAACCAGGGTTTGATGTCAGGGCGGTCCAGGCTGGTGAGGTTATTATATAATTCTGGATCCTTGGCGATGAACGCCCGCCATATCGCTTTCATATTGAGACGCATGCATTGCCTTCCTGCTGAAAAAGGGTCCAGCTAATAATCGAGTCTGCCGGGTAAAGTGCAGATCATCCGTGTAAAGCATAGCGCTATGTGTAGTGTATTTTCATTCTTACCGGTAAATCAGCGTGCCAATTTGTGACAGCGATCTGGAAATGATTTTGCAGATTGAAGACTAACTTTACTTTAAATCAACTCACTGTATTTAATAAGTTTTTATATTTATGAAAAGGGCTGGTGTGAAACGTGTCACATCTTTGAATACAGTTTGATCGCGGTCAAATATCGCTATTTTCATCCATGTTGCTGTTTCTTTTTGCAACCTTGTCAGAAGAAATATCGTTTCTGAAATGAACAAAAAAATATTTTTTACAGCCTTTTTCTCCCTTCCTATTCTCAACATGTTCTTGCATAAGACGACCAGCTATATCACCTGTTAATAAAAGGAAAGGAAGATGAACATCTTTTTATCAGAAATGGTCGGCACCATGCTGTTGATTCTGCTTGGCGACGGTGTGGTGGCCAACGTGGTCTTAAAACAAACCAAAGGAGGAAGTAGCGGCTGGATTGTCATTACCGCAGGGTGGGGTTTTGCGGTGACGGTCGCGGTTTACGCTGTCGGCTGGATCAGTGGTGCACATCTCAATCCGGCAGTGACATTAGCTGTCTGGCTTCAGGGCGGTATTGCGTCAGGTATGGTGTTGGTTTACATGCTCGGCCAGTTGGTTGGGGCGTTTCTTGGTGCAATTCTGGTCTGGCTAACCTACAAGCGCCATTATGATGTTTCCGATGATCCCGGCTTAATTCTCGCCACTTTCTGTACCGGTCCTGCTATCCGTGACTATAAATGGAACCTGGTGACTGAAATTATCGGTACCGCGATGTTGGTATTCGGCGTGCTGGCGATTTTCAACTCGCACAACGGCATCGCTGGGGGGTTTGGGCCGTATGCGGTAGGCGTGCTGGTGTGGAGTATCGGTTTGTCGTTAGGCGGTCCTACCGGCTATGCGATCAACCCGGCGCGTGATCTTGGCCCGCGTATTGCGCATGCGTTGTTGCCGATCAAAAACAAAGGTGGCTCCGACTGGGGCTATGCCTGGGTGCCTATTGTTGGTCCATTAATTGGCGGTGCAGTCGGCTCTCTATTATACAAATTCTTATTACCTCTCTTATCTACCCCATAACAGTCGTCCTCCTGGCCGCGCAAGCCAGGGGGCCATGACGAGGAAAGATTGATGAAAAAGTTAATCAACAAGGTTGATGATGTTGTCAGGGAACAACTTGAAGGCTTTGCCCTGGCGCATCCGGAATTAACGGTCAATATCGAACCTTTTTACGTCTGTCGTCGCACCGATAAACCTAAAGTCGCCCTGATTTCCGGTGGTGGGTCGGGCCACGAACCGATGCATGGTGGATTTGTCGGCTTTGGCATGCTGGATGGTGCTTGTCCCGGACATATTTTTACCTCGCCAACACCCGATCAGATGTATGAATGCGCGCAGAAGGTCAACAACGCTAACGGGATACTGCTGCTGATTAAAAATTACACCGGCGATATCCTCAACTTTGAAACGGCCGCAGAGTTACTACATGGCGAAGGTATTCCCGTGCAGGTGGCGGTCATTGACGATGATGTGGCGGTCAAAGACAGTCTGTATACCGCCGGACGTCGTGGTGTCGCCACCACAGTATTGGCAGAAAAAATATTGGGTGCGGCGGCTGAAGAGGGCTACAGCCTGGATGAATGTGTACAACTTGCGACGCGTATCGGCAACCGCGGGCGCTCAATTGGCGTGGCATTGTCGGCCTGTACCGTCCCGGCTGCCGGCAGGGCAAGTTTTGACTTAGCCGACGATGAGATCGAATTTGGTATCGGTATCCACGGTGAACCGGGTATCCGTCGCGAGAAGTACAGCGACTGCGATACGTTGGTCACAGAGATGCTTAACGAAATTCTCGACAATACGCCCTACAGTCGCGTACTGCGACAGTGGGATGGTGAGAAAGGCGAGTGGGTAGAAAACAGCCAAACCACCGAACCGCTGAATGAGCAGGACAGCGTGATAGTGCTGGTCAATGGCCTGGGAGGCACGCCGTTATCGGAATTGTATGCGGTGTATCGTAAGACGGCTGAAATTCTTACCGCGCGCAACATCCATATCGCCCGCAACCTGGTGGGTACGTTCTGTAGTTCAATTGACATGCAGGGGGTATCGATCACGCTGTTAAAAGTCGATGAAGAGATGCTGACGTTGTGGGATTTTCCAGTCAGTACCCCAGCGCTACGCTGGAAAATGTAACGCGGTGTCGCGGCCTGGTTGGTGACGACGGGCCGCACGGACACTGGATGACATCACTCTCCGGGGGATAACAATGGTCGTAAGCAAAAAACAGGTGATTGATTGGCTGGATGCCTCAGCAACGGTTTTTGAACAGCAGCAAGAGTTCCTGACCAATCTGGACCGTGAAATTGGCGATGCCGATCACGGCCTGAACATGAATCGCGGCTTCAAAAAGGTGAAAGAGAAACTGCCGACGCTGGAGGATAAGGACATTGGCACCATTATGAAAAATACCGGGATGGTGCTGTTGTCGAGTATTGGCGGTGCCAGCGGACCGCTGTACGGTACCTTTTTCCTGAAAGCCGCCGAATGTGTCATGGCGAAAGAAGAATTGACGGTGACAGATTTATATCACCTGTACCGCGAAGGTACGGACCGCATTGTCGCACGCGGTATGGCGCACCCCGGTGATAAAACCATGGTGGATACGCTATCCGCCATTGTTGCGTCGTTGCAAAACCAGCAGGATGCCCCGTTGGCGACGGCATTGAACGCTGCTTTGCAGGCGGCGGAAGCCGCGATGAAAAGCACCATTCCGATGAGAGCTGCGAAAGGGCGCGCCAGTTATCTGGGTGAACGATCGATTGGACACCAGGACCCGGGTGCCACCTCCAGTTATCTGCTGTTTAAAACACTTTGTGAGGTGGTTGGTTAACAACTGCGGTCCTTAATAAGGTTGTCAAACTATGGTCAATATTGTGGTGGTTTCACATAGCAGGAAGCTGGCTGAAGGCGTCATTGAACTGGCGTCACAAATGACACAGGGAAAGGTGAAATTCGCGCTGGCAGCGGGTATTGATGACCCCGATAACCCGATAGGAACGGATCCTGTCACAGTGATGGCAGCGATTGAAGACGTGTTGGATGATGATGTACTGGTGATGGTCGATATGGGAAGTGCCATTCTCAGTACCGATATGGCGAAAGAGTTGCTCGGCGAGGAAAAGATGGCGCGGGTGCAGATTTGTGCCGCGCCGCTGGTGGAAGGGACGGTTGCGGCAGCGGTCGCGGCAGCATCAGGACAATCTATCGGTCAGGTTATGACCGAGGCACATCAGGCGCTGGCAGCAAAATACGCCCAGTTGGGGCAGAGCGACTGGCTATCAGCGCCTCAACAAACGGAGATACCGACCGAGACCGCTAGCGACAGCAAAAGCTTCTCCTGGACGATCACCAATCCGACCGGTATTCATGCGCGTCCGGCATCGGTGATTGCTCGCTGCCTGAATCAATTTGATGCAGAGGTCGACATTGCCAACGGTGACCGGGTGCTGAATGGCAGGAGCATGAACAATCTAGTGCGACTAGGTATCAAATGTGGCGATGTCATTAGGTTGCAGGCACGTGGTCCACAGGCGCAGCAGGCGATCGACGCCTTTGCCGCGTTGGCGGCAACGCAATTTGGCGACAGCCCCGCAGTGCAAAGTAACCCGGCAAAAAATAAATCCACAGCGCTGGACGTGACGTTATGTCGCGTCAAACGTGACCTGCCGCAGTTGCCGACGCGGGCGCTGGATGCAAAGGAGGTCGAAATCGCCCGGCTCGACCACGCCATTTCTCTGGCAAAACAGGAACTGGATCAGTTGATCCTCACCACGGAACAGCAGCTGTCGGAAAATGAGGCGGCGATTTTTTCCGCCCACCAGATGATGCTGGAAGATACTGAATTGTATGACACCGCGCTTGAACGGCTGGAACAGCAACCCGCGCCAATCGAGCAACTGTGGCTCCAGGTCATTAGCCAGATGGCAGAGGAATACCGCGCGATTGAGGACACGTATTTACGCGAAAGATATATCGATGTTTATGATGTTGGTATCCGGGTTTTGCGCTTGCTGCTCGGTCATCCACTGTTTACACCACCGCAAATGCATGCACCCGGGCTGATTATCGCTAATTTTCTCTTACCTTCAGAAATCATGGCACTGGATAGCGCCGCAACCCAGGGGATCTGTTTTACCGCCATCGATAGTCAATCACATGCGGCGATTTTGGCTGTTGCCCGTGGCATAGCGGTGTATATCGATAGTAACGGACAGCGCAGCCAGGCATGGCAGGATGGCGCGCGGGTGCGTCTGGCGACAGATTCCGGCGAGATCATGGCAATTGCGCCCTGACCGGGAATCAAGTTCTGTATTTTCATCATCCTAAATTGAACCACAGTTTCAAAAACCTGGCGCCGCCGATGGACGTGAGTCACGCCGATCTTGTATGGTAATGCTCAGGAACATCCCGCAGGCCTGAATGGCCTGACTGAAAACCCTTAGGAAACGTGATGAAAAACTGGAAAACAAGTGCAGAACAGATCCTGACCACCGGACCGGTTGTGCCGGTCATTGTGGTAAACAAACTTGAACACGCCGTGCCGATGGCCAAAGCGTTGGTGGCAGGCGGTGTGCGCGTGCTGGAAGTGACCCTGCGTACGCCGGTGGCGATGGATGCACTGCGCGCAATGATCAAAGAAGTCCCGGAAGCGATTGTGGGCGCGGGCACGGTCATCAATCCACAGCAACTGAAAGAAGTCACCGACGCGGGTGCGCAGTTTGTGATCAGTCCGGGTATCACCGAGCCGCTGTTGAAAGCGGCCGTGGAAGGCCCGGTGCCGTTAATCCCTGGCATCAGCACCGTATCTGAGTTGATGACGGGTATGGACTACGGTCTGCGCGAGTTTAAATTCTTCCCGGCGGAAGCCAACGGTGGCGTCAAAGCGTTGCAGGCAATTGGTGGACCCTTCCCTCAGGTACGATTCTGCCCGACTGGCGGTATCTCACCGGCTAACTATCGTGACTATCTGGCGCTGAAAAGCGTGCTGTGTATCGGCGGTTCCTGGCTGGTGCCAAACGATGCGCTGGAAGCGGGAGACTGGGAGCGTATTACCCATCTGGCGCGCGAAGCGGTAGCGGGAGCGAAATAATTGATGAGCGGTGAGCGGAGTGCTCACCGCATCAGGTATTAACCTTCGACTTTCACCGCAGCAGCGGCCTTAATGGCGCGGGCAATGGCGTCATCGGTGCTTTCACCGGTGGCGAGTGCCACGCCGAGACGGCGCTGACCGGCGATTTCTGGTTTACCGAACAGGCGTAATTGCAAACCTGCTCCCAGCGCCGCCTCAACATTCACGAAGCGGACATTGGTGCTCTCCAGCTGCGGTAGAATCACTGCCGAGGCCGCGGCACCATACTGGCGAATACCGCCAATCGGTAAACCGAGGAAAGCACGCACATGCAGCGCGAACTCTGACAGATCCTGAGAAATCAACGTCACCATGCCAGTATCGTGCGGGCGCGGTGAAACTTCGCTAAAGATCACCTCATCGCCACACACGAACAATTCCACGCCAAACAGGCCGTGGCCGCCCAGCGCTGTGACCACTTTTTCAGCAATAGCCTGCGCACGTTGCAGGGCCAAATCGCTCATCTGCTGTGGTTGCCAGGATTCACGGTAATCGCCATCTTCCTGACGATGACCAATCGGGGCGCAGAAATGAATGCCATCAACGGCGCTAATGGTCAGCAGGGTGATTTCGAAATCAAACTTCACCACGCCTTCAACAATCACGCGACCGGCACCGGCACGGCCACCTTGTTGCGCGTAATCCCAGGCTTTGTCGAGCTGGCTGGCGTCACGAATAAAGCTCTGACCTTTACCGGATGAGCTCATCACCGGCTTGACGATGCAGGGAAAACCAATCGCGGCGGCAGCGGCAACAAAGTTTTCTTTGCTGTCGGCAAATTGGTAGGTGGAGGTCGGCAGTGCCAGTTCTTCAGCGGCCAGACGACGGATCCCTTCGCGATTCATGGTCAGGCGTGCGGCACGTGCGGTGGGCACCACCTTTTGTCCCTGCTGTTCAAGTTCAAGCAGTTTTTCGGTGGCGATGGCTTCGATTTCCGGCACCACGAAATCGGGTTTTTCCTGGGCAATCAGGGCGGCCAATGCATCGCCATCCAGCATGTTAATCACATGGCTGCGATGGGCAACATGCATGGCAGGCGCATCGGCGTAGCGATCCACGGCAATCACTTCCACACCCAGACGCTGGCACTCCAATGCCACTTCTTTACCCAGCTCGCCTGAACCTAACAGCATGACACGCGTTGCGGCAGGACGCAGCGCGGTTCCGAGAGTCGTCATAATTTCACCTTAGCAGTCAAAATGCGCGCGCAGTATATACGAAAACGTTTGCGTTCTCATCTTTTAGCGCAATAAGGTTTGCCTTACTTTGCGCCGTTCTGACGTTTCCTGACATCCACTGCGGCAGCATGTGAAACCCGGATCTTAAACAGGAGTTAAACGATGAATAACTGGTTGCAGCAAATTCAATCGGTACTGAAAAAGCAGGGAAGCGGCGGTAAAGGTAGCGGATTAAGCGACATGCTGGCACCTGGTGCGTTAGGTGGGCTGGCAGGCTTGCTGATTGCCAGCAAATCCTCGCGCAAGCTGCTGACCAAATATGGCGGAAAAGCGCTGATTATTGGTGGCGGGGCAGCGGCGGGAGCCGTGCTGTGGAATAAATATAAGCAACGGGTGCGAGAAAGCCATCAGGATGAACCAGGCTTTGGTCAGGTACAAACGCCGCTTGATCAACGTGCCGAACGTCTGGTCACTGCCCTGGTGTTCGCGGCCAAGAGTGATGGCCATATTGACGATCGCGAACGCGCGGCGATTGAGCAAAATATTCACCAGGCGGGTTATGGTGCGCAAGCCGAAGCCTTAATTCAGCAGGCGATGAATCGCCCCCTTGATCCACACTGGCTGGCGGCCGATGTGAAAAATGAAGAAGAGGCGCTGGAACTCTATTTTCTCAGCTGCGCGGCCATTGATGTCGACCACTTTATGGAACGTAGTTATTTGGCGGCGCTGGGTGATGCCTTAAAGATCCCGCAGGATGTGCGTGACGAAATGCAAAAAGATCTTGCGGCAGAAAAGGCCGCTTTGCCTGCCAGTTAATCCCGTCACAGGCCACGTATGTGGCCTTGTTTTACATTTTCCTTGTACTCAATGGCTTGGCTTCCTGCGCGATCGGTGCCACGCTTGCAGGATGTTGTCTCTTCAGGGAAATGAACCGTTATGAATCAGCCTCAGGCAAAAAAAATCCCTCACCAAATGACCCTACACGGGGAAACGCGCACCGACAATTATTTCTGGCTCCGTGATGACGATCGGGAGAATCCCGAGGTGCTTGACTATCTGCACGCCGAGAATGACTACGGTAAAGCGATGATGGCGAACCAGTCGCCTCTCCAGGACCGGGTGCTGAAAGAGATTATTGACCGTATTCCGCAGCAGGATCATTCGGTGCCATACGTGAAAAATGGCTATCGCTACCAAAGCCGTTATGAGCGCGGCAATGAATACCCGGCGTACTTCCGCCAGCCGCAGGCGGCGGATGCCGAGTGGCAATTGCTGCTCGATGGCAATCAGCGTGCATCGCACAGCGACTTTTACACCATGGGCGCGCTGGCCATTAGCCCGGATAACCAGGTGATGGCGCTGGCGGAAGATTTTCTTTCCCGCCGCCAGTACGGTATCCGCTTCCGCAACCTGGTCAGTGGCAGTTGGTATCCTGAGGTCCTTAGTGACGCGTCGTCCAGCCTCGCATGGGCTAATGATTCGCGTACCATCTATTACGTACGTAAGCATCCCAAGACCTTGCTGGCTTATCAGGTGTGGCGCCACGAGTTGGGGCACCCGCAATCAGATGATCAACTGGTCTACGAAGAGAAGGACGATACTTTCCATCTCAGCGTGCATAAGACCACCTCTGAACATTTCATTCTGATTGCGCTGTTTAGCACCACCACCAGCGAAATTCAGCTGATTGATGCTGAATACCCTGACGCGCAGCCGCAGGTATTTTGTCCTCGTCGTCGCGACCACGAATATACCGTCGATCACTACAACCATCAGTTTTATATTCGTTCAAACCGCGAGGGTAAGAACTTCGGCTTATACCGTAGCGCCTGGCTGGCGGAAAATCGCTGGCAAACACTGATTCCGGCGCGCGATCAGGTAGTACTGGAAGATTTTCAACTATTTAAACATTGGCTGGTGGTCGAGGAACGGTCGCGTGGGGTGACCAGCCTGCGACAGATCCATTGGGAAAGCGGTGAGAGCACCGGTATCGCGTTTGACGATCCTACCTATGTTACCTGGCTGGCCTACAACCCCACGCCGGACAGCGATACGCTGCGTTATGGCTATTCGTCAATGACCACGCCGACGACGTTATTTGAACTCAATATGGAAAGCGGTGAACGACGCGTACTGAAACAGACACCGGTGCCGGGATTCAATCCAGACGATTACAAAAGCGAACATCACTGGATCACTGTACGCGACGGTACCGAGGTCCCGGTTTCACTGGTCTACCATCGTCAACACTTCCAGGCGGGCAACAACCCGATGCTGGTTTATGGTTATGGTGCCTATGGCAGCAGCATGGATGCCAGTTTTGGCACCAGCCGGATCAGCTTGCTGGAGCGGGGTTTTGTCTATGCGATTATCCATGTACGCGGTGGTGGCGAACTGGGACAGCAGTGGTACGACGATGGCCGACTGCATAACAAGATGAACAGCTTCACCGATTTCATCGATGTGACAGAAGCGTTGGTGGCGAAGGGGTTTGGACATCCGCAACGCCTGTATGCGATGGGTGGCAGTGCCGGGGGATTACTGATGGGGGCGGTGATCA
This sequence comes from Pantoea sp. X-Soil-TKNS-1211, assembly GCF_059730495.1. NCBI lineage: Bacteria > Pseudomonadati > Pseudomonadota > Gammaproteobacteria > Enterobacterales > Erwiniaceae > Pantoea > Pantoea sp. X-Soil-TKNS-1211. The sequence goes on along the minus strand of NZ_AP035953.1, from coordinate 2,540,520 downwards.
ATATGGCACCGCAACTCTATCACGGCGTGGTGGCGCAGGTGCCGTTTGTGGATGTGGTGACTACCATGCTCGATCCCACCATTCCCCTCACTACCGGTGAATATGATGAATGGGGCAATCCAGAGCAGGAAGCGTATTACCATACCATCCGCCAGTACAGCCCGTACGATAACGTGGCAGCACAGGACTATCCACATTTGCTGGTGACTACCGGTCTGCACGATTCGCAGGTGCAGTACTGGGAGCCAGCCAAATGGGTGGCAAAATTGCGCGAGTTAAAAACTAACGATACGTTGTTGCTGCTGTGCACCGATATGGATTCTGGTCACGGTGGTAAATCGGGCCGCTTCAAATCCTATGAAGGAGTGGCGCAAGAGTTTACTTTCCTGATTGGCCTGGCGCAGGGCGTGCTGCCAGACCGTCACGATTACTGATCATTCTTAACGTACTTGCGTAGCGCCTGCCGCAATGGTGGGCGCAGATCACGCACGTTTTCCAGCACCCAGCGCAGATAACCAGGATCTTTGCGCGCAATGCTGCCGATACTTTGCCCGCGATATTTGCCGAACGGGAACACATCATCAGCCACCGGCGTTGGCTGGCAGCGGCTGACCATCTGCTCAGCATTCCAGCCAGATTTTTCCATGATGCGAATCAGCAGGGCAGCGGTGACGTAGCAATCGTACAGCGCGCGGTGAGCATGCAGATTAGGGGGCGGTGTGACGTCCAGTTTCAGGCTGTGCCGCAAGGCCTGGTTGCCGTATTTCTGACCAGGCCACAGTTGACGTGCCAGGGTCATGGTGCAAATCCATTGTCCTGGCATTTCCGGCAGCATACGGCGATCAAAACTGGCGTTGTGCGCGACATAATGGGGGCTGCCGTGGTAACGGCCGATCGCCTGCTCAATGGACGGTTTGTCAGCGACCATGGCTTCAGTAATGCGATGCACCGCCATCGCCTGATGGCTGATCGGACGGTCCGGGCAGATTAAATCACTCATCGGATTGAGGATCTGGCCGTCAATCACATCCACCGAAGCCACTTCAACCACGCCCCCCTGCAAACCGCAGGTTTCGGTATCGATCACGCGTAACATAGATTATTTCTGTTTCGGTTCGTAAGGCAGACGAGAAAGGCTGAGCGACGCCTGGCGATATTGCATCAATCGCTGGCGAAACCAGTCACGCAGCGCTGCTGGCTGCTCACGTTCCACCAAATCCGCCACGACCGGCATATTGTAGCGCTCTTTAAACGCGACACCGGCGGCTGCCAGATCGACATTCACTTTGTCTTTTTCTTCCTGCGACAGCAGGGCAAGGTTTTCACTCATGCTTTTCTCCCGATAAACAGGGCAAAAGTAATGTTTTCCCCGTTCAGGATCAAGGGAAAAGGGATCGCATTGCAGGTATCGACACCTGCGGAGCAGCAGCGTATCCTGCTGCCACGCTTGCGGCGGATTGCCGTAATAAAGAGGATGATCTGATGAAGAAGACTACTTTCAGCCGCGTAGCGGCGCTGTTGCTGGCGTCATCTGCGCTGGCCTTCAGTCAGTTTGCGCTGGCGCATGCTCACCTTAAAACGCCGGTCCCGGCAGATAAATCGACCGTTGAGACGTCACCCAAGTCGTTAACCCTGACGTTCACCGAAGATGTTGAACCGGCGTTTAGTGGCGTCGAAATCCGTAATGCGCAGAATCAGAGCGTACCGGTCGGGAAAATCCAGCTTAACGATAAGCAGCACGCGCAACTGATTGTACCGCTAAGCCAGACGCTACCAACAGGAAGCTATCAGGTTAACTGGCACGTGCTCTCGGTTGATGGTCATAAAACCAAAGGTAGTTACCAATTTAGCGTGAAGTGATGATTCTGACCACGTTGTGGATCAGCCTGCGGGCGATTCACTTTTTGTCGGTATTATTGCTGACTGGCAGCGCGTTCTACACCGCGCTGCTGGCACCGGTACGCTTTCGTCCGGTGCTGGCGTTGCGTCTGCGGGGCATTTTGGCACTTAGTGCGCTGATGAGTTTGCTGGCGGCGGTGTTGATGCTGGCGATCCAGACCGGGCTGATGAGCGGTGACTGGCACAATGTGTGTGATGGTGCTATTTGGCGGGCGGTACTGAGTACCCGTTTTGGTCAGGTGTGGCGTTGGGAAATCCTCTTCGCGCTACTGAGCGTGCTGGCGTTATTGCTGCGCGGCAGGTTGTGTCAGCAGATGTTGTTGCTGAGCGGATTGCTACAACTTATCGCACTGGCCGGTGTGGGTCATGCCGCCATGCGTGATGGTTGGCTGGGAATCTTACAGCAGGCAAACCACGCATTACATCTGATCTCTGCTGCATTCTGGAGTGGTGGGTTGTTACCACTGCTGCTACTGATGCGTGACGCACGCAACATCGCCCATCGGACTGACGCGATCCGCAGCATGATGCGCTTCTCTCGCTATGGTCACTTAGCGGTGGCATTAGCGCTGCTGACCGGGATGTTCAATAGTCTGCTGATTGCTGGTGACCCGCTGCAATGGCCGCCCACGTGGTGGAGCACTCTGCTGATCACCAAGGTGATGCTGGTTATGTTAATGGTCACGATTGCCGTGATTAACCGCTACTGGCTGGTACCCCGTTTTCGTCTGGCCGGAAGCGATGCATCAACAATATTCATTCGCCTGACGCAGCTTGAGCTGCTGCTGGCGATCGCTGTAATTGGGTTGGTTAGCGTGTTTGCTACGTTGGCACCAGCCTGAATCATCTATACCGATTGAATGTATGAGGTCGACATTTTGCTGAAGAAATTGATTCCAGCTTGTGTGCTGATGGCACTTTGCAGCCAGGCGATGGCAGCGCAGATTATCACCATCAGCCGTTTTGAGATTGGTAAAGACAAGTGGCCGTTCACGCGGGAAGAAGTGATGTTGAGCTGTGAGAAGGGGGGAGCACTTTTCGCTATCAATCCCAGCACCTTGTTACAGTACCCGTTAAATGATAAAGCGGAAGCAAACCAAAAATCGGGTCGGGGCACCACTCAATCAATCAGCTCCATCCAGGCTGATGATAAAACCCATCCCGGACAGAAAATGAGCCTGGAGCCGATTATCGCCCGCGCTCAGTCACTCTGCGACAAGTAAGATCCTGCTTTATGGCGCGGCAGAGCCTGCTGCGTCTCATTCCTTTGAGTATTCTGCCTCCGCGATCACAGAGTCGACAGCTTTCCGCCCCCCTGGTGACAGTTGGCTGGAAAATAATCACCCGTGGTCTACCTTTAAAAGGCAAGGCGACCTCGCCTGCATTAATGCCAACTTTTAGCGCACGGCTCTCTAAGAGCCATTTCCCTGGACCGGATACAGGAATCGTATTCGGTCTTTTTTTATACCTATGATTTATAAAAATTATTTTCTTTTGTCCGAAATTCGTCCGAACTCCCGGTATCCGGTTTAAACCATAACGAATTCCTCTCCTTTCTTTACTTCATATAATCGACTGGCAAGGCTTCTGATCTCAAGGAAAGTCGGTGGATGTGCCCCGAACTGAATCCCGCGTAAATCACGAGTTTCAGCGAGCGCCCCCATGAATCCCTGAGTAACCTGACGCCGGAAGGGTACAGGCTGATGGCTGAAACCCCGGAAATCTCAAAAAGTGCGTGGAACTAAACGGGTGTGCTTACACAACAACAAATCGACAAAACCGGTGAGTTTGATGCTTTAACGGTAATCGGGTTCGTGGGTGACTTTGGCATCGGAAACGGTGTGGCTAAAGCGAATGCAAACAACAAAGTGAGCGCACGTCTTAAGCAACTTGAAGCATTGAAAGTAATTCGTTGCAAGGATTATCAGACAGGCTAATTGCTCAGCGACATGTCCCTGTGGCGAAAAAATGGTATAAGAGTGGCGCTAAAATAATGTTGCCGACTTACAAGGACTCTCGATGGCAAATACACAATATCTTCTCTGGGTGATGATTGGCACCTTAACCTTATTGTGCGTGTTTATTTCTGCGTTGGTGGGCCGGGCAAAATCACCCCGGCATGGATTTATTACCTTCGCGGTATTATTTTTCGCCTTTATGGCTGCCATTTTCTTTATCACGCGGTAGCTAACAACACATTGCCACGCCCTCGGTGTGGCAGATGGTACGTGAATCAGCGGGCGGCATGCAGTGCGTTGCGATGCTGAGTGATCAGCTGCTCAGCGAGCTGACGATCTTCTTCATGTTGGGATACATAGTATTCGTAAGGATCTTTGATTCCCATGCTCTCGACATAATCCAGATGGGCGCGTTTGATCTCACGGTTAATGTACTGCACTTCATCCAGCCCCATATCATCGGCATAAACTGGCGCTTTGCTTCTGATTTCGCTAATCAAAACCTTATTGTTCTGCATGAAGGTTTCGAGATCGATTTTATAATAATCTTTCATCGGCTTACTCCTTTGAACAACCGTATATCAAGTCTGGCAAAAGAAGCGATGCGGATGTGTCTGTGAATGCTAACCAATCTCTGACATAGTTCTGGCGGGTGCTTCTGAAAGAAACCTAATTAAAAGTTTGATTTATAAGTAAATTGTGGTTATTTGAGATAAGTTCTCTATGAGAATGATTGTTAATATCATTTAACTTGTTCGGAATAGTCCGAAGGTTTAGAGTATCCGCCGTCCCTCACAGAGCTAACACCTTCAATGAGTGCCGGAGATAAGCGCCGGAAGGGGCATTCCTCACGGCTGCAGGATGCGGCCGCTGTTGAATCTGACCAAAGGCCGTTATCCTACCACCAACAGATGCACCAGCCGCGCAAGGGTTTCCAGCAGCAACAGACTGCCGATGAAGATCACCACCAGAATTCCAATAAACTGTTTACGACTGTTCACGCTTCCCTCCGATGGTTACAGGCCGCCAGGCTATACTTTATGCCGTAATCACTAAACTTCCAGTAAACCAGCTTTCAGGAGACCATTATGTTTTATCAAACGGTCGATGCAAAAGCATGGCGCAATATCTGGGTAGTCGGTGACTTGCACGGATGTCGTACCCAGCTTGATTCGCAACTAATCTTGCATCATTTTGATAAACAGTGGGATTTATTACTCTCTGTCGGCGACCTGATTGATCGTGGCCCGGATAGTCCCGGCTGCCTTGAGTTACTGAAAGAACCGTGGTTTCGTTGCGTACGCGGTAATCACGAGCAGATGGCCATTGAGGCACTGCAAGGCAAAGACCCGATGTTATGGGTAATGAATGGTGGTGAATGGTTTTGGCACCTTCGTGGTAGCGATTTGATTGCTGCCCGTCACGCTTTAAAGCGATGCGCTGAATTGCCTTTGATTTTGCATCTTCAGCTTAGGGATCGTGTCGTGGTGATTGCCCATGCTGATTATCCTGCCAGCCACTATGAGCTGGGGCAGGAAGTAGACTGGCATCAGGTGGTTTGGAGCCGTGACCGGCTGGGACGCCATCAACGTGGCAACACGGCGATCATTGACGGTGCCAGCGATTTCTACTTTGGTCATACCCCACTTGAGCAGCCGCTTAACGTCGCCAATCAACACTACATTGATACCGGTGCTGTATTTGGCAACCGATTGACGTTGGTACAGCTGCAATAGCGGTTAGCGAAACAGGCGACCATCACGAACTAACTCGCGGGGATAACTATTTTTGATGCGATTTCCGACTTTTTTTGCCAGACCCAGTGGTTGCCGCTGATAAGTAACAATCACTTCATCGCGATCCGGTAAGTTGTCCGGATGAATATCCTGACCGCGATACCAGCTTTCCGCTTCTGCTTCTGTTAGCGCAAACGACAGCGCATTGTCTGGTTGTGCCAACGCCACCACGGCTTCATGTTGCCAACGATACCCTTTCGGGAATGTCTCCGCGAGTTTCAGGCCAATGCGTGAAAAGCGTACTTTCCCCAGCCAGTTTTCCAGCGCAGCCGGGAACAGCCACAACTCTTTATCTCGCTGCCACAACTGGAAATTTTCGTCCCAGCGTATACCGACCTTCGCGGCGGCCTGCTGGACTTCTGCGATCAATTTTCTGTTGGCAGGGAAGAAGGGGAGTTTACCCAGTTTATAACTGGGTGTCGGTAACGCCGGCAGGCTGGCGGTTTTACGTAAGCGTGCGACAAAAAATCCTTCGCTGTCAAAAATATGTGGGAATACGTGCAGAAAACCCTCTGGCGTAAGTGCCTGTTCTGCGCCGCTGAACAGGTCCGTTAGCGGTAAAATTTCGACCGCATCAGGATAGCGTTGCTGCAACCAGCTAATCACCTGCTGGTTCTCAAGCTGATTCAGGGTACAGGTGGAGTAGATTAACGTGCCACCGGGTTGCAATGCATGAAAGGCGCTATCAATGAGATCGCGCTGGGTGGCGGCGATGTCTTGCGTACTGGCCAGAGTCCAATTACGCAGCGCATCGGGATCTTTACGCACCACGCCTTCCCCGGAGCAGGGGGCGTCCAGCAGGATGGCATCAAACTGTTCTGGTAACGCCGCACCAAAGACGCGGCCATCGAAATGGGTGAGAGCAGCATTACTGACGCCGCAGCGGCTGATGTTAGCGTGCAACACCTTGACCCGACTGGCGGAATACTCATTAGCAAGGATGGCACCCTGATTGCGCATCAATGCTGCCATTTGCGTGGTTTTTGAACCCGGCGCTGCGGCGACATCCATTACCTGATGTGCATCAGGGGCAGCATCAAACAATGCCTTCACGGGAAGCATGGAGCTGGCTTCCTGAATATAAAATAACCCGCTGAGGTGTTCTGCCACGCTACCCAGCGGCAGTGATTCATCATCGCGATCGATCCAGAATCCTTCCGCACACCAGGGGATCGGCGTAAGCCGCCAGCCATAATCCGCCGTTTGCGCGAGAAAATCGGCCACGCTAATTTTTAAGGTGTTCACGCGCAGGCTACGACGCAGGGGTTGTTGACTGATGGCGAGAAAACGTTGCATTTCAGCATCGTCGGTCAGGCTGGTACGCATCAGCGCAAGAAAATCTTCAGGAAAGCGATCGGACACAGGTTTCTTCCGGGGAAAACAAACAGAGCGCGAAGTGTAACACGTGAAAAAGAATCGGGCAGCCAGGCTGCCCGATTTGCTTAAGGTTGTGCAGGGTCGGGGATTGCCGTGCCCCAATTGCGCCAGTCTTTCGGCGCTTCATCCTGAAGCAGGAAATGTTTGTTTACGCCCGCCTGGGGTGCCAGTGGCACCGTCGGTGGCGTGGCAAACTGGATACCACCCTGAATAAACTGCTGGAAAGTACCGGTTTTTACCACGCCGCCAATCAGACCGAAATTCAGGTTATAGCCGGATGCCAGCCAGAACACCGAATTGTTGCGCACCAGATGCTGATATTTCTTACTGATACGCAGTGCCACCTGGACGCGATCCGCCATATTACCCAGTGAGGTGCCAGTGACCGTACCGACTTCCACACCACGGAACAGCACCGGCGTGCCGACCGAGAGTGAGCCGGCTTCGGTAGCATCTACAAAGATATTCAGGCCGTTAAGATAACGGGAATCGGTGATGGTGCTGTCCTGAAGCTCGAATGTCCGTGCCTGCACCCCTTTGCCAGGGTCGACGTTGACATACGGTTGCAGTAAAGTTTCGAGGTGATTGACACCTGCGGCCGAAATCTGCGGGGAGACCACGGAGAAGCGGCTGCCGATACGGGCGAAGTCCTGAACGTATTCAGGATACAGCACCGCTTTCGCCACCACCTGATTGTTATCAGCACTGAGCGACAGTGATTCAACCTGACCGACATTGATACCGAGATAGCGAATGGGCATACCGGCAGAAAGCTTGCTGGCATCAAAGGTGTGTAACGTAATCTGGCTACCCACGGCACGCGCTGCAGTTTCCGATGGGTATAAGACGCGTTTGACCCCTTTGGCTGCCTGTGCACCGCTCAGATTATCGAAGCTGATTGCCCCTTTTAGTGCACGATTCAGCGGGGAAGCTTGTACCGTCAAGCCACTGCCATTGAGCTGAACTTTGGCTCCACCTTCAGCCCAGAATACGCTTTCACTGGTCAATAGTTTGCGGTACTGCGGTTCGATATGTATCGAAATGTCAAATGCATCGGCACGCGGTATCACATCGACCACTTCACCCACTTGAAATTTACGGTACAGCACCACGGACCCGGCCTGAACATCGGGCAGGCTGGTGGCCGTGAGTTTCAAGGTCGCAGGCGGTTGTTCACCAATGATGCCTTCTTCCGCCCGCTCGGCGTCGGCATACAATGGATAGCTGTCATCCGGATTGCCTTTCGCCCCCGGAATCAGACGGATTCCGCCGTCCACCCATTCACGCGCGCTGGCACCCAGTACCTGCATGCCATCCAGACCAAATTTAACGTTGATACGACTGTTGACGACAAATTTGCTGTCAGCGTGCACCAGGTGGCGATATTCCGGGTTAATTGCCACCACAAAGCTGATGCCTTTTTCATCCAGTTGCCGCGAGATCACCTGACCAATCTGCATCCCATAGAGCATCACCGGTTGTCCGGCATCAATACCATAGGTCTCCGGGGCGTTCAGTTTGAGCGTCAGGACATCAGGCTTTTGCAGCAACGATTCACTGGCGGGCAGCACGCTAAAATGGTCCTGCGGTTGACCCTCTCCCGGGATCAATTCGAAGGTATTACCGGTCAACAGGCTGCTGAGGTTGGTATCAGTGAGGCTGATTTTCGGTGAACGCATCTCAATACGTGTACCGCTTCGCATCAAACCAGCAACGGAGGGATCGACGGTCAACTCACCGGTAACTTTACCACCAGGGAGTAAATTGAGTTTAGTTAAGGTGCCGACTTCGAGGCCCTGATACATCAAGGGGGTGCTGTCGGCTTTCAGGTTATCACCACTGGGTAAATCAAGGCTGACCTTCACGCCACGCTGGCTTTGGGCCAGGTCGGGATACAGCGTGTAGTTTTCATCGGTGGCAGCCTGCTGGCCTTCATCCGGTGAATCAAAGGCGATGGCACCGTTCACCAGCGCAGCCAGACTTTCCAGCTTCACCTTGGCCCCGCTCAGGCTGACATCCGCATCCACGCCAGAAACGTTCCAGAAGCGGCTCTGCTTTTTAACCAGATTAATAAAACGACGCTCGATCAACACATCGATGGTTACGCCATCGGTATTGCTGTTGATGCTGTAGTCATAAACCCGGCCAACCGGGATTTTGCGGTAGTAAACCAGGGAGCCGGTATTGAGTGAGCCGAGATCCGGCGCGTGCAGATGAATCAGCAATTCGCTGGTATTGACGCGATACTTCGGTTGCGTATCCAGCGCGGTAAAATGTTCCTGCGGGTTACCGCTGCCCGGCATCATGCCGATATAGTTACCCCCCACCAGCGCATCCAGGCCGGAAACCCCCGCCAGAGAGGCTTTGGGCGTGACCAGCCAGAACTGCGTGTTATCGCGCAGTGCATCCCGCATATCGCTTTTGATACTGGCTTTAATCTGGATGCTGCGATAGTCATCGCTCAGCACGATACCCTGCACTGTACCGACTTCCACGCCCTGATAACGAATCGGCGTGCGCCCCGGCACAATGCCGTCCGCGCTCTGGAAGTTAATGGTGATGATGGTCCCGCGCTCCTGATAATTGGTCCACAACAGCCAGGCGGCAATCAGCAGGGCAATAATGGGCAGTAACCAGAACGGCGAAATCTTGCGTTTATTACGCAGATTAGCGCTAGTCGGTGTAGTCGGCGTTTCCTGTTGCATGAGCATCCCAAATCAAGCGGCTGTCGAGCCACTCTACAGCCATAATGGTCAGGATTACTGCCGCGCCAAAGTAGAGCGCGGCGGGTCCCATCGTAAAAGCCAGCAGCTGATCGCGATTGACCAGCGACATGGTTAATGAAATGACGAACAGATCCAACATCGACCAACGGCCCACCCAGGTCACGGCGCGTAGCAAGCGGATGCGGGTTTTCAACCCCTGTTCACATTTAAAGTGAATACTGAGCAGTAACGTCAGCATCACCAACACCTTGGTAAATGGCACCAGAATACTGGCAATAAATACCACGGCTGCCACCGGGATATTGCCTGAGGCCAGACCAAGAATACCCGAGAAAATGGTATCTTCCCGCCGCGCGCCGTTAACGTATACCACTGAAATTGGCAGCAGGTTAGCCGGGATCAACAACACGATGGAGGCTATCAGCGAGGCCCAGGATTTTTGCAGACTATGGCGGCGGCGAAAATCCAGCGGCGTATGGCAGCGGGTGCAGCGTCCGCGATGGTCAGCCACGCCGGTGTGATGGCAATTCAGGCAAACCTGCCATTGCTCGGGCGGCGATGTTGGCACGGACTGTGGGTAATAATGTTCCCATAGCTGTTCAACGTTCAGGTGGATCAGGGTTAGTATGCTGAGGATCGTCAGTGAGATATACGCCACCATGCCATAGCCTATCTCCAGCGTGGCATAATCCTGGACTTTGATGGATGCCACTGCGACCCCCACCAAATAGATATCCAGCATCACCCACTCTTTCAATTTCTCCAGCATGAGTAACACCGGGCGTAAATTCATCCCCAGCGCATGACCGATACCTAAATAGCTGATACCCGCTACCAGGGTGACCGGTGCGCCAATGGTGCAGAACGTCACAATAGAAGCCGTCAGCACATCACCTTGCTGCGTCATCTGAATCACACCTTCCAGCAGACTGGCGTTGATACGCATCCCGAGCAAACGAATGTCCACCAGAGGTAAGGTAAAGGCGAAGGGCATTAGCACCAACATCGTGACGGCCATTGCGGTAAGACGCGTCATTGACCAGTCAAAACCGCTCTGAATTCGTGCATGGCAGCGCGGGCAGTGGGCCGCCTGATGCGATTTAACATCCGGTAAGGAAAAAAGGGTATCGCATTGCGGACAACGCTGATAACGTGCGTGGGGCAACGTCTGGCTGATAGCGTGAATTTTCATAGGGTGACGCAAGTGGCCCATCGTTCGTTACAGTTACCGGCATGTCAGGCAGCATTCGCTGACTGAGACGTCTGTGGTGGCATTAAGTTCGATCCACAGCAAGCTAAGGGTATAGTAACTAACACAATGATTCACCTTGTGAGGCTGGATTATTAGTGCTTATTTTAACAACTGAGTGACATAGCGGCTCTGCTGTCGTGGATTATGGTTAAACAATGAACAAAAAAGCCTTTTACGAGGATTTAAATCGCGATGCTCGCGCACTGCTGGCGGGCGAAACCTCTTTCCTCGCTGCGCTGGGTAATTGCAGTGCGCTGCTGTTTGAACGCCTGGATGGCGTGAACTGGGCAGGATTTTACTTGCTGACTGAAGTGAATACGCTGGTACTGGGTCCTTTTCAGGGCAAAATTGCCTGCGTACGTATTCCTGTGGGCAAAGGTGTTTGTGGCACGGCGATTGCAGAAGAGAAAGTGCAGCGCGTAGAAGATGTGCACGCTTTCCCTGGTCATATTGCCTGTGACGCCGCCAGCAATGCAGAAATCGTGATTCCTCTGAAAGTGAATGGCACGTTAGTCGGTGTGCTGGACATCGACAGTACGGTTTATTCTCGCTTCGACAGTGAGGATGAAGCGGGGCTGGTGGCCCTTACTGACGGGCTTTGTGAAGTGCTGGCGGGCAGCGATATTGAAAAATTTATTCAACTGACGCGCAGCTAATCGACTGGATCACATAGCATTTGGCGATGTTGTCATTATAATGTCGCCTGTTCATGCCTGCTCTGGTCGGCAAACCCGTTGTAATCAGGAAATTTCATGGAAAATCAACCTAAGTTGAATAGCAGTAAAGAAGTCATCGCCTTTCTGGCGGAGCGTTTTCCGCACTGCTTTAGCGCCGAAGGTGAAGCGCGTCCGCTCAAGATCGGTATCTTTCAGGATCTGGTCGAGCGTGTTCAGGGCGATATGGGCCTGAGCAAGACGCAACTGCGTTCGGCTCTGCGTCTTTATACCTCAAGCTGGCGTTACCTGTACGGCATTAAAGCAGGTGCCATTCGTGTTGATCTCGACGGCAATGCCTGTGGCGTGCTGGATGAGCAACACGTAGAACATGCGCGCAAACAGCTGGAAGAAGCGAAAGCACGTGTGCAGGCACAGCGCGAACAGCAAAAAGCGAAGAAGCGTGAAGCAGGCGAAGAGTCTGGCGAACCGCGTCGTCCGCGTAAACCAGCACCGCGTAAAGCGTCAGATGGCGATGCGCCGCGTAAACCGCGTCCGCAGGCACCGCGTGCCGCGTCTTCTGAACGTAATGCTGCACCTCGCCCGCCGCGAGCTAAACCCATCACTGATACCTCAACTTTGCAACCCGGCCAGAATATTAAAGTTAAAGCAGGCAAAAGTGCGATGGACGCAACCATTCTTGAAATTACTAAAGATGGCGTTCGGGTACAGCTCGCTTCCGGCATGGCAATGATTGTGCGCGCAGAACATTTGCAGTTCTGAAACGGAGGCTGACCCTGGCATGAACAATTTTTTAAAGATCGGTATGATCGCGGGCCTGCTGCTGGCAGGCCCCAGTTTCGGCGCTGACAACATTACCCGCGCTGACCAGATTCCGCAGTTGCACGAAGAACCACAGCATCCCACCGTCAGTGAACGCGTCACCTCGCGTTTTACCCGTTCTCACTATCGTCAGTTCGACCTGAATCAGGATTTTTCAGCGAAAATTTTTGATCGCTACCTGAATCTGCTCGATTACAGCCATAACGTGCTGTTGGCTTCGGATATCGCGCAGTTTGCTGATAAGAAGACCACCCTCGGCGATGAGTTGCGCAGCGGTAAACTGGATGTATTTTACGATTTATACAATCTGGCGCAGAAACGCCGCTTTGAGCGCTATCAATACGCGCTAAGCGTGCTGAATCGCCCGATGAATTTTGCTGGCAATGACACCATCGATATCGATCGTGGCAAATCCCCATGGCCGAAAAGCACTGATGAGCTGAATGCGTTGTGGGACGCCAAAGTGAAGTACGATGAGCTGAGCCTGAAGCTGGCTGGCAAAGATGACAAAGAGATTCGTGAGACGCTGACCAAGCGTTACAACTTTGCTATTCGTCGTCTGGCACAAAGCAACAGCGAAGACGTATTCCAGCTGGCGATGACGGCCTTTGCGCACGAAATCGACCCGCACACCAATTATCTGTCGCCGCGTAATACCGAGCAGTTCAACACTGAAATGAGCCTGTCGCTGGAAGGCATTGGCGCAGTGTTGCAGATGGATGACGATTACACGGTGATTAACTCAATGGTTGCCGGTGGTCCGGCAGCCAAGAGCAAATCGATCAGCGTGGGCGATCGTATCGTCGGTGTTGGCCAGCCAGGCAAACCGATGGAAGATGTGATCGGCTGGCGTCTGGATGATGTCGTGGCGAAGATCAAAGGACCGAAAGGCAGCAAAGTGCGCCTGGAGATCCTGCCTGCCGGTAAAGGCACCAAAACCCGAACCGTAACGCTGACGCGCGAGAAGATCCGTCTGGAAGACCGCGCAGTGAAAGGTACAGTTCATACTGTCGGTAACGAGAAAGTCGGGGTACTGGATATTCCGGGCTTCTACGTTGGCCTGACAGATGACGTAAAAGTACAGCTGCAAAAACTGCAAAAGCAGAATGTGGATAGCATCGTCATCGATCTGCGTACCAACGGCGGCGGAGCACTGACTGAAGCGGTATCCCTTTCCGGCTTGTTTATTCCAAGCGGTCCGGTGGTGCAGGTGCGTGACAACAACGGTCGCGTACGTGAAGACAGCGATAACGACGGCATTGTCTACTACAAAGGTCCGTTGGTGGTGCTGGTCGATCGTTTCAGTGCTTCTGCATCAGAGATCTTTGCGGCTGCCATGCAGGACTATGGCCGCGCCCTGATTGTCGGTGAACCGACCTTCGGTAAAGGCACTGTTCAGCAGTACCGTTCACTGAACCGCATCTATGATCAGATGTTGCGTCCGGAATGGCCTGCACTGGGTTCGGTACAGTACACCATTCAGAAGTTCTACCGTATCAATGGCGGCAGCACGCAGCGTAAAGGGGTGACCCCGGATCTGCTGATGCCAACTGGCGTGGAAGCGGCGGAAACCGGTGAGAAGTTCGAAGACAATGCCTTACCGTGGGACAGCATCAATGCGGCGACCTACACCAAAACCGGTGATATCACCCCATTGGTGGCGCAGCTGACCAAGGAACATGAGGATCGTATTGCGAAAGACCGCGAATTCCAGTACATCATGAAAGATATTGCGCGCTTCAATGCGACCAAAGATAAACGCAATATCGTGTCACTCAATCTGGTCCAACGCGAGAAAGAGAACCATGACGAAGATGCACTGCGTCTGGAGCGTATCAATGCGCGTTATCAGGCAGAAGGCAAAGCACCGCTGAAGAGCCTTGACGATCTGCCGAAGGATTACAAAGAACCGGATCCTTACCTCGACGAAACGGTGAAAATTGCCAACGATTTGGCGCAGCTGGAAAAATCCCAGCCGCAACCAGCAGGCAGTAAATAACCGAACGGACAGAGAACAAGCACCGCATAACGCGGTGCTTTTTTTTGTCTGTGATTTTATGCTTAAGTGTCCTGGTGCCATGCCTGACAGCATGGGGTTACTAAATGTAAAGTTATGTCTTTTTAGACACTTAAACATTAAGGTTGCTTGAAATGCTACGTAATGACCCTAGGATGTATATCCGCGCATAAGCGCGTGCACAACTGAGGAAGATTAACGTTTATGATGCGTATTGCGCTTTTCCTGATCACCAACCTGGCGGTGATGTTGGTATTCGGATTGATTCTCAGTCTGACAGGAATCCAGTCAAGCAGTGTTCAGGGTCTGATGATTATGGCAGGTCTGTTTGGCTTCGGCGGTGCGTTTGTTTCACTGCTGATGTCTAAATGGATGGCGTTACGCTCGGTGGGCGGTGAAGTGATTGCACAACCCCGCAACGAGACAGAACGCTGGCTGATGGATACCGTTGGTCGCCAGGCACAGCAGGCTGGCATTGCGATGCCGCAGGTGGCGATTTATCACGCGCCGGATATCAACGCCTTTGCAACGGGCGCGCGCCGTGATGCGTCGCTGGTTGCGGTCTCAACCGGGCTGTTGCAGAACATGAGCCGCGATGAGGCGGAAGCGGTACTGGCACACGAAATCAGCCATATCGCCAATGGTGACATGGTCACCATGACGCTAATCCAGGGGATTGTGAACACCTTCGTCATCTTTATCTCGCGTATCATTGCCCAGGTGGCTTCAGGCTTTCTGTCTGGCAACCGCGATGGTGAAGAGAGTAGCAACGGCAACCCGCTGGTCTATTTTGCGGTTGCTACCGTGCTGGAACTGGTGTTCGGTATCCTCGCCAGCATCATTACCATGTGGTTCTCACGGCATCGTGAGTTCCATGCTGATGCCGGCTCAGCGAAACTGGTAGGTCGTGAGAAAATGATTGCCGCGTTGCAGCGCCTGAAAACCAGTTATGAACCGCAGGAGCCGAGCAGCATGATGGCGTTCTGTATCAATGGTAAAGGTAAGTCGCTGAGCGAGTTGTTTATGTCACATCCACCGCTGGATAAGCGTATTGAAGCGCTGCGTAGCGGTGCCTACCTGAAATAACGCGGTTTCTGTAGCGGCGCGATCTATCGCGCAAACGTGCCTTTTCGGCAAGGCGTAATAAATTACGCCGCTACGGTTTTATGACTCCGCCGTCTCCCGCGATTGCGTCATGCGCGCCATACTCACCACTGCGGCGACAGTAGAGAAGGCACCCGCCAGAATCAACGAGGCGTGCGTGCCGCTCTCGCTAAACAGGTTAAACATCAATGCCACCAATGCGGCACCGCTGCTTTGTCCCAACAGGCGTGCCGTGCCCAGCATCCCGCTGGCACCCCCGCTACGGTTACGTGGCGCGGAAGAGATGATGGTGTGATTGTTCGGTGACTGGAACAGACCAAAACCGGCACCACACAGCATCATGCGCCAGATGATATCGATATCACCCGGTTGGGCAGGCAACAAGGCCAGCAGGAACAATCCGGCAGCAAACATCGCCAGTCCCAGGCCACCCAGCAAGCCCGCGTGGACCTTCTCAATCAGGCGGCCGGCAATGGGTGCCATCACCATCGTCGCCAGCGGCCAGGGCGTCAGCAGAAGGCCGGTTGCCACTTCATCCCGTCCCAGCACGTTTTGCAGAAAGAAGGGTAACGAAACCATTGCCAGCATCTGGGCGCAAAATGAACAGATTGATGTACAGATCGAAAGGGTGAAGATGGGGATGCGGAGTAAATCCACCGGCAACAGCGGCACTGGCATCGCTAACTGACGACGAATAAACACCACGCCTACCAACAGCAGCGCGACCAATTCGCTGAGGATCAGCCAGTGGCTTTGCCCCTGGGCGAAGCCGCTCAGTGCCGAGATCAGTAAGCCAAAAAACAGGGCGTTCATCACTGCACTGGTCACATCAAATTTCTGCTGCTTCGCCTTCTGCTGGTTATCTGGCAGGAAACGTAGGGCTAGCCACAGCGCAATGATACCGAGCGGTACGTTGATCAGAAACAGCCATTTCCAGCTGGCTACGGAGAGAATAGCTGCGGCCACCGTCGGGCCAGCTGCCGTTGATACCGCGACAATCAGCGAGTTAATCGCCATGCCACGCCCGAGAAAACGCTGCGGGTAAATAATACGTATCAAGGCGGTATTAACGCTCATCAACGCGGCACCGCCAAACCCCTGCAATACGCGAGCCACCGTCAGCATATTTAGCGATGAAGAGAGCGCACAGAATAGCGACGTAGCGATGAACAGCGCCAGACCTGCCTGATAAACACGTCGATAGCCAAGCATGTCACCCAGAAACGAAAGTGAAAGCAACGAGATAACGATAGCGATCTGGTAGGCGTTGACAATCCAGATCGATTCCGCCGGGCTGGCGTGTAATTCACGTGAAATGGTAGGTAGAGCGACATTGGCAATCGCGCCATCCAGTACCGCCATCATAATACCCAGCGCAATGGTGATAATGGCGCCATAACGCTGTGGAACGGGTAAACCATCCTGAAGTGAGCTTGCGGACATAGGGAGAATAAGTGAAGGAAGTGAATATCATCATGCTAATCAATTCTGTAACGGAAAGCACCGCATAGAGTGACAAAAAGTATCAGGGAATGTGTCGCTGAGTGCTATCGATTGCCGCTGAAGGCTCGAAGCGAATATACTGACGCCATTGTTCCGTTTTTTTTGAAACAACCTCAAAAAAGGATACGCGATGGCGAACGCTGATAATGATAAGCAGCCTGATTCCGTCTCATCGGTGATGAAGGTGTTTGGTATTTTGCAGGCGCTGGGCGAAGAGCGCGACCACGGCATTACGGAGCTGTCCCAGCGCGTGATGATGTCAAAAAGCACCGTTTATCGCTTCTTGCAAACCATGAAGTCGCTGGGTTATGTCGCTCAGGAAGGGGAAACGGAAAAATATTCGCTAACGCTCAAGTTATTCGAATTGGGTGCGAAGGCATTGCAGAACGTTGATCTGATTCGCAGTGCGGATGTGCAGATGCGTGAACTGTCGCGGTTGACCAAAGAGACCATCCATCTCGGTGCGCTGGAAGAAGACAGTATCGTTTATATCCATAAAATCGATTCGCTCTACAATCTGCGCATGTATTCACGCATTGGTCGCCGTAACCCGCTGCATACCACCGCGATTGGTAAAGTGCTGCTGGCATGGCGCGATCGTAGCGAAGTGCAGGAAATCCTCAGTGAAGTGGAATTTCGTCGCAGCACTGCCAATACCATCGTTAGCGCTGAGGCACTGCTTAAGGTGCTCGATCAGGTAAAAGTGCAGGGTTTTGGCGAAGATAATGAAGAGCAGGAAGAGGGGTTGCGTTGTATTGCCGTGCCGGTATTTGATCGATTCGGCGTAGTGATTGCGGGTCTTAGCATCTCATTCCCCACCATTCGGTTCTCCGAAGAGGGGAAAAACGAATACGTGGCGATGCTGCATCGTGCCGCACGCGCGGTTTCAGAACAGATGGGCTACCACGAATATCCTTTCTGAGTCAGTAATAAACGGGCTGTTGCCAGCCCGTTTATTCAGTAATTAATTATCGACCACTTCGCCACTTTTCTTCAGTATCGGGCAGTCGGTCACGCCGACAATGCCGCTATCGGTATGCAGGTACTGCGCGGTGATCATGCCTCGTGCGGTGAGATAACTACATTGCAGGCCCAGCCCGGCAGCGTTTTTATTGCTGCCGGTCAACACACCATAGCCTGTGAATAACATCGCCAGCCAGATAACGGCGATCACTACAATCGCCCGGATGAATAGTTTCATTTAGTCTCCATGTGATACATAACGCAGCTGTCCAGATGCTGCTGCCATCACTATAGTAGCAGCTTGCCTCAGTGGGTCGATCAGAGATAACTGAAAGATGCTGTACAGGAAAATCTGCATTCAGTCGGTCCCCATTATCTTTTCCCGTCGCAAAGAGTAGAATCACTCGCTAAGTGAGTATTTGACGTTAATCAGTAATCTGAGGCAGTTATGAATGAGTTAGCCGCAAATTCCAGTCCATTGTTCAGCTACGGTGTACTGGCCATCATTATCGTTGTGGCCTTTATCGCCTGGTTCTTTGTCAACCGGGCCAGCGTGCGTGCCAGCGAGCAGATACAGTTGCTGGAAACGCTGTTGGAAGAACAGAAAAAGCAAAATGCGTTGTTGCGCCGCCTGGCGGATGCACAGCCTGACACAGCAACGAAAGATGCAGAGGAAGAAGACGAAAAACGTGATTTTATTCGTCTGATCCCAGAGCGTTAATCGACGGATGGAGTGGTAATGGCCTGGCAAAATCCCTGGTACGATGCAGCGAAAACGCACCATACACCGCAGGGTTTTCGTAACCCGGAAGAAGAGTTGAGGCAACCGGGAGATCTACAACGCTGGCAACGTGAGCGTAAAGAGCAGGGATTACCTTTTCCGCCGCAGGCGGGTTATCCGGCGTTTATTAGCGACTGGTGTCGGCCGGTGGATTTAACCGGCACAGACGACCGCATCTGGTGGCTCGGTCATGCTGCCTTGTTACTGCGTCTGGATCAGCGCTATCTGTTGATTGATCCTGCGCTTTCACATCGCGCATCCCCTTTACCCTTTGCGGGACCACAACGCAAAACACCAGCGCCATTAAGTGTGGCGCAGCTACCGCATCTGGATTATGTGCTGATCTCGCACAATCATTATGATCATCTGGACCGCCCAACAGTTAAACACATCGCCCGGCAATTTCCCCAGGCACGTTTTCTGGTGCCGTTAGGCATGGGTAAATGGTGTCAGCGTCGCGGTGTGCGCCATGTCACCGAACTTGACTGGTGGCAAAGTATTGAGCTGGGTAGCTTGCAATTTACTGCGGTACCCGCTCGCCACTGGAGTATGCGCACCTTTTTCGATCGCAATCGTTCCTTATGGTGTGGCTGGGTCATACGCTATGCAGCGCTCAATTTCTGGTTCGCTGGTGACACAGGTTATAGCGACAACCTGTGTCTGATTGCAGAAAAACTGGGGCCTTTTAATCTGGCCGCCTTGCCAATTGGGGCTTACGCACCAAAATGGTTCATGCGTGGGCAACACATGGATCCTGATCAGGCGGTACAATTGTGGCAACAAATCGGCCGTCCGGTTACGATCCCAATACACTGGGGGGTCTTTGAACTGGCGGACGAATCGCTGGATGAACCTCCTGCGGTACTGGCTCAGGCGCTTAGTGCTGCAAACGAGAGCAGTAGCGACTTTGCGCCGTGGAGAATAGGGGAAAGTCGGAGCCTGCTGAATATCGATTCAGATTTGTCCTAAGCGCATTTTGTTAAATTCATCGTGTGAGGGCATTTTTTTAACATTTATTTGTTTTGATGTTAGAAAAAAATGAGATAACTGCCAAACGGATTGGATGCGTATATTTGGGGCAAGGTTGAATATATTTTCCTGATTTTGGTGCAAAACTATTAATAACCTGTACCTGATAAAAACGATTGTACAGGATTTGCACGATGCACATATGTTGCGCCAGACGTTAATATTTTGGTGGAATTCATTATCTATGCCATATTTGTGCAATATTTTTTGCGTATGATTATCAATTTAAATAGCGTTGTATTGGACAAAATTCAGCCACTGAACTACAACAATTTTTGGCTGTAACGCTACTGATCAATAACCCTTTTTTGTGCAGGTCTGGTGACGGAAAGAAGGGAGTGGGCTGATGAAGTTTGTGCCTTCGCCAGCAATTATGTGCGGCAAGTCGATCACCGTTTAAAAATGGCTTGCCATTAATTTGCGGATATGTGATAACGATTCGTGGGTCAAACGAGGTACAGTTCTGTTTATGTATGGCATCTTCAGTAAAGAAGTTACGAGTAAAGACGTTGACGTTGAATACCGCTTCCTTGCCGAAACCTTAAATTAGTGCCTCATGCAGTAATGTCTCTGGTTTTTCTGTACGTCTGCCTTCGGGCAAAATAAACACTCTAAGGAATTTGCAAAATGGCAAAAATTAAAGGTCAGGTTAAGTGGTTCAACGAGTCTAAAGGTTTTGGTTTTATCACTCCTGCTGACGGTAGCAAAGATGTGTTCGTACACTTCTCTGCAATCCAGGGCAATGGTTTTAAAACTCTGGCCGAAGGCCAAAATGTTGAATTCGAAATCCAGGACGGCCAGAAAGGTCCGGCTGCAGTCAACGTCACTGCTATCTGATTTCGTCACCAGGCTCGGTGTCATGCACCACTGAAACGAATCCTAAAGCCCCGGTCTGTGACCGGGGCTTTTCTTTATCCTTTCTGTTAACAGATGACCAGGGTACACTGCGCCGCGAATCGCTAACCCGGAGTTATCTATGTCTTTGATTTGCCCACTTTGTCATCAGCCACTTCTGCTGCAAAGCGTCAGCTACCGCTGTGATGCCGGTCATCAGTTTGATTTGGCCAAAGAAGGGTATGTCAATCTGCTGCCGGTTCAGCATAAAAGCTCACGTCAGCCCGGCGACAGCCCGGAAATGCTGTTGGCGCGCCGTGAATTTCTTGATGCCGGATACTATCAACCACTGCGTGATCGCGTGTCAGCATGGCTTGCACAGCGCCTGCCAACGGCATCAGCACAACTACTGGATATCGGTTGTGGTGAAGGCTATTACACCGCAGCTATGGCCGCTGCTTTGCCAGAGGCGCAGGTTTATGGTCTGGATGTGGCAAAAGCGGCGATTCGCATGGCGGCGAAACGTTACCGAACAATAAAATTCTGTGTCGCCTCCAGCCAACGGATGCCGTTCGCTGAAGCGTCACTCGACGGCATCGTGCGTATCTATGCGCCTTGCAATGAAGAGGAGCTGAGTCGTGTGGTGAAGTCTGGTGGTTATTTGCTGACGGTCACACCCGGTCCCCACCATCTGGAGCAGTTCAAGGCGCTGATTTACCGTGAAGTGCAGCTGCATACGACGGAAGAGAAGGCGTATGCCGGCTTTCATCAGATAGAGCAAGAAAACCTGCGCTATAGCATGACGCTCAGCGGCTCAGCGGCCACCACCTTATTGCAGATGACGCCATTTGCCTGGCGTGCGCGTGAGGACGTATGGCAAAGCCTGGCAGCGGCCACCGCCTTTGAGTGTGAGGCTGACTTTACGCTGACGCTCTGGCAGCGCGATTAACGCGCGTCCACCAGCGTGTGGTAAATCTTTTCTAAATCATCGAGTTGTTTAACAGCAATCAGCAAACGACGTTGCTCAAGCTGCATCACCAGGATGCCGTCTTCGGACAGGTTCATACTTTGAATGCGGTGATAATCAATCCAGACACCGGCAAAAAAGAAGCCGTCATTCTTCATCAACAATTTCGGGCTGCGCAACCAGAACAGCCAGAACGCCATAAAACACAGCACCATGAGCAAGGTTGTGGTGAGTTGCGGTCCCTGGTGGCTGACGTTATTCCACAGCAAAATCAACAACAATACGATAAAGATGGCGCTGTCGATTTTATGGCGACGGCGTAGCGCCACACGCAGTTTGGTTGGTCCGTTGCGTCGGGGCAGAATGACCTCATCGTAGATTGCAAACAACAACAAGCCAACGATAAGCAGTGCAATCAGGGTGTCAGTCAGTGACATGATGATTCCTTAACAGGAGTGACCTCAGCGTTGGCGCTCAGGTCACTCCTGTAAAACAACCGGGGGCACATGGCCCCCGGCAAGGTTTTACAGACCGAGTAAGCCGATCCAGTAACCGAAAATACCAATCGCAAAGAAGCCGACGATAATCCACAGCGCGTTGACCTTGCGGCGCAGCAGCCACATACAACCAAAGGTTAACAGCAGTGGGATCAGCCCTGGCATCAGTTGGTCGAGAATCGACTGAACGGTAGTGACGGTGGTTTTGCCGGTCTGGTCGGTGATACGCGATACTACCAGTGGCACATTCACATGTGTCCACTTATTAACCAGCGCCCCCATGACAAACAGGCCGAGAATTGACGCCCCCTCGGTCAGTTTTTGCAGGAAACCACCGCCCATATCGCTAACGATATCGACCCCTTTACGATAACCATAGGCCACGCCGTAGTAACGGGTCAGTAAGCGCGCAATGTTAAACAACAGGAAAAACAGCAGTGGGCCAAGCAGGCTGCCGCTCATGGCGATCCCCGCCCCGAGGGCAGCGAACACCGGACGTACCGTACCCCAGAAAATCGGGTCACCGACACCCGCCAGTGGTCCCATCAGGCCGACTTTGATGCCGTTGATGGCACCATCATCAATCGCGGCACCATTTGCGCGTTGTTCTTCCATCGCCATCGTCACGCCGAGAACCGGCGCCGCCACATAAGGGTGGGTATTGAAAAATTCCAGGTGGCGTTTAATGGCCTGTTTACGGTCCTCGTTATTTTCTGGATAAAGTCGGCGAATCACCGGCACCATCGAGAAGCAGAAGCCCAGCGCCTGCATACGTTCAAAGTTCCACGACCCCTGGAACAGGTTGGAGCGCAGGAACACGCCACGGACATCGCCAGGAGTGAGTTTCTTTTGAGTGTTAGTTGTATCAACCATGATGTCACCTGTTCCTTAATCAAGTTCGTTGTCGAGGTCGTTTTGCGCAGGACCTGTCGCAGCGCCCGCAACACGGTTATATTTCGGGGCCAATTGGATGTACAGTACCGCCATGACCACGCCGATCACGCCCAGTGCCACCAGGTTGAAGTTGGTGAATGCGGCAGTGACGAAGCCGAGGTAGAAGAACGGCATCAAATAGCCCGCGCGCATCATGTTGATCACCATCGCGTAACCAACCACCACGATCATGCCACCGGCGATGTTCAGGCCATTAGTGACCACTTCCGGGATAGAGTTCAGCAGGGTGTGAACGGCGCTGGTACCGACCGAGATAGCCACGATTAATGCCGGGATGGCGATACGCATCGCCTGTAACAGCAGGGCAGAAACGTGAATCCATGAAATTGCCGACAAGTTGCCTTTCTCTGCCGCTTTATCAGCTGCGTGTTGGAAGGCCACGGTGATAGTACGAACGATGATGGTTAACACCTGACCGGCCGCCGCCAGCGGAATGGCTAGTGCAATACCGGCGCCGACGTTTTGTCCACCGGCAATAACCAGAATGGTAGAGATGATAGAGGCGAGGGCGGCATCGGGTGCGACTGCGGCACCGATGTTCATCCAACCCAGGGCGATCATTTCCAGCGTACCGCCGATGATGATACCGGTCTTCATATCACCTAACACGGCACCGATCAGGGTACAAGCTACCAACGGACGGTGGAACTGGAACTCATCAAGAATCGATCCCATCCCGGCGATACAAGCCACAATAAATATCAAGATGATTTGTAGCGAGGTTATCTCCATTGCATTTCTCCTAAGCAAAGGTCACAAAGTATTCGCCCGCGCGAGCAGGCACAGATGGCGAATTACGGATTTACCTTCGCAATCAGGTCCATCATTTTCAGTTTCGGGTCGTTAGAAACTTTGCGCACTTCCAGTTCGATACCACGGTCATTCAGTTTGCGGAATGCCACGATGTCCTTCTCATCGACTGAGACTGCGTTGTTGACCTGGGTTTTACCCTGGCGGAACGCCATCCCGCCGATATTGACGGATTTAATGTCTACGCCCTGTTCAACGATACGCTCCACATCGGTCGGATTGGTGAACAGCAGCATGACGCGGTCCCGGCCATATTTCGGGTTATTCCAGACGCGAATCATTTTATCCACATCCACCACGTGTGCGGTCACACCGGGTGGCGCCACCTGGGTGAGTAACGTTTTACGTACGTGGTCATTGGCGACTTCATCACTGACAACAATAATGCGTGTGACGTTGGTTTCTTTGGTCCAGCGGGTCGCAACCTGACCATGAATCAGACGGTCATCAATGCGGGCCAGACCAATCTTCATATGCTCGCCAGGGGCCAGCGGTCTTTGTGGTTGCGGTGCTGCTTTGGCAACGGGGACGGCAGGTTCAGGTTCAGCCGTTTTGGTTTTCAGTACTTTGACGCCTTCGCGACCGGCTTCGTACGCGATGTGAATTAACTCCTCCAGTGAGGGATTATCATCACGTCCCATCAGGGCTTCGACCAGCATCGGAATGTTGACACCCGCAATCACATCATGATCCGGTTTATCCACCACGATGCGGCTTGCCGCGTTGAAGGGACTGCCACCCCAGGTGTCGACCAGGAACAACACACCTTTCGAGGTGTCCATTGTTGCCAGTCGCGCCTGATACTTTTCAATTAGCGTTTCTGCATTTTCGCCGGGAACGAAATCAATCCATCCGACATTTTCCTGCTCACCCAACAGCATTTCTGCTGTTTTAAGTAGCTGTTCTGCCGCCCAGCCATGTGTACCAATTACAATAGCAATGGTCACTTGCTACCTCCGTTCGCATGAGAGATTCTCTGGCTTCGCCGGGAATCGATGAAAATTACCGTTGTTGTTTCCTGTGGATCGTTTCGGTCGAAGATGAAGAAAAACATCGATTAAAAATCCAAAACTTTCCGCTACACAGCGATAAGGTCGCGATTTATTTTAGTGAGTGAAAAAATAATTTATGTGATGTTTGTCAGTAATTCAGAGCGCAACGGTGTTAATTCGTGCTTTTATCTCTCCTTTTTTCAAGCTGTTACCATTTGTAAATGTAAGAAAATTTTTTGACGCCAGTGATGTAACTGATACATTAACGTTCTGTTTATTATTCAGGAGTACCGGGCATTAGCTCACCTTTATGGACCGTCACCGACGTCGCTTCACCTCTTCTCAGCGCCTGCTGGCGCATGCATCCACGCCTTGCGGCGTAATCCACTTCGTTAACGATCTGTTGTCTCGCCTTATGGCGCAGGCCCGCTTTCGCGCGCATTCGTCCCTGGTAAGGAGTCATTGATGGAATTTCTCTTCGACCCCTCCATCTGGGCGGGTTTGCTAACGCTTGTCGTGCTGGAAATTGTTCTTGGCATCGATAACCTGGTTTTTATTGCTATCCTGGCCGACAAACTGCCGCCAAAACAGCGTGATAAAGCGCGTCTGATCGGCCTGTCGCTGGCGCTGGTGATGCGACTTGGCTTGTTGTCGCTCATCTCATGGATGGTGACATTAACGCGGCCCCTATTCAGCGTAGGCGATTTCAGCTTTTCCGGGCGCGATTTAATCCTGCTGGCGGGTGGTTTATTCCTGTTGTTTAAGGCAACGATGGAGCTGCATGAACGGCTGGAGAACCGCAATCTGGAGCATCAGGGTAATCGCAGCTATGCCAGTTTCTGGGCGGTGGTAACGCAAATTGTGGTGCTGGATGCGGTGTTCTCGCTGGATGCGGTGATCACTGCTGTGGGGATGGTGAACCATCTGCCCGTGATGATGACGGCGGTAGTGATCGCGATGGGCGTGATGCTGCTGGCCTCCAAACCGCTGACCCGTTTTGTTAACGCACACCCGACAGTGGTGGTGTTGTGTCTCAGCTTCCTGCTGATGATCGGTTTGTCACTGGTGGCGGAAGGTTTTGGCTTCCATATTCCGAAAGGCTACCTGTATGCGGCGATTGGCTTCTCGATCCTGATCGAATTGTTTAACCAGATTGCGCGTCGTAACTTTATCCGCCATCAGGCACATCGTCCGATGCGTGAGCGCACCGCAGAAGCGATTCTGCGTCTGATGGGCGGTCGTCAGCGTAAACAGGCGGCGACGACTGAAGAACAGGCGTTGGTGGAAGCGATGCCGCAGGAAGCCTTTAAAGATGAAGAACGTTATATGATCAACGGCGTACTGACGCTGGCACAACGTTCTATTCGTAGCATTATGACGCCGCGCGGTGAAATCTCGTGGGTGGATGTGGAACGTCCGCTTGATGAAATTCGCATCCAGTTACTGGACACGCCCCACAGCCTGTTTCCGGTATGTCGTGGCGAGCTGGATGAGATTATCGGCGTGGTACGTGCTAAGGAACTGCTGGTGGCGCTGGAACATGGTATGGATGTCGCCACCTTCGCCGCTAACACCCCGCCGATTGTGGTGCCGGAAACGCTCGACCCGATCAATTTATTGGGCGTGCTGCGTCGTGCGAAGGGCAGCTTTGTTATTGTCACCAACGAGTTCGGCGTGGTACAGGGTTTGATCACCCCGCTGGACGTGCTGGAAGCCATTGCCGGTGAGTTCCCTGACGAAGACGAAACGCCGGATATTATTGCCGACGGTGAAGGCTGGCTGGTGAAGGGCGGTACCGATCTGCACTCATTACAACAGCTGCTGGACTATCACGAACTGGTGAAAGCTGAGGATGATCACGCATCGTTGGCCGGTCTGTTGATTGACCAGAAAGGCCAGTTGCCGCTGCCGGGTGAGGTGATTGATCTGCCGCCGCTGCATTTCCAGATTCTCGAAGCGACAGACTACCGCGTCGATTTGGTGCGCGTGACAAAAGACAAGCCGCACGAGGATGACGAAGCATAAAAAATTGGCACCTGCGGGTGCCATTTTTTTTCATTCAGTTGTAGCGGCGCGATTTATCGCGCGTATTTTGCTCCCGGTGTGCCAAAACAAGCGCGATAAATCGCGCCGCTACGCACTCAGCTGTGCCTGATGTTGCTCCAGCCAGGCAGGGAAGTCTTCTATCGGCATCGGACGCGCGTAGAAATACCCCTGCAAATGGTCAACACCGCGTTCGCGTAGATAATGTGCCTGTTCAGCCGTTTCCACACCCTCGGCCACCAGCGCGATATTCAGGCGTTGCGCCAGTGAAATCACCATATCGGTAACGGTCGCGTTAATGGCATCGGTGCCAATCGCGGCGGTAAAAATCTTGTCGATCTTCAGTACATCCGGTTTGAGATCTTTCAGATAGGCCAGGGAACTGTGCCCGGTGCCAAAGTCGTCAATAGCCAGACGGACGCCAATCTCATGCAGTTGGGCCACCACCGCCTGATCTATCACCGGTAGTGCATCACGTTCGGTCAACTCCACCACCAGTTTTGGCAACGGGTTAGCTGGCCACCAGATACGTTGCAGATCTTCAACAATCGCCCGATCGTGAAAGTGGCTGGCGGCGACATTGATCGCGATATGGAAAGAAGGGCAGTGGGGCAGATTCGGTAGTTCATCCACCACTTTAGCAATGACGAAACGTGTCAGGGGGGCAATCAGGTTCTGTCGCTCGGCCAGCGGAATAAACACGTCCGGCGCGATCCAGCCCTGGCGAGGATTATGCCAGCGTAGCAGCAGCTCGATACCATCACACTCACCACTTTTGGCGTTAATCAGTGGCTGACAATAAACCATAAATTCATTGGCGGTGATGCCATAACTGATTTGCCAACTGAGGCTCATACGGTTGGCGGTCGCCAGCCAGACGATATAGCCCATCAATAAACTGAGCAGCACCGCCAGCGGCAGCTGCGATGGCAGGGTGCTCAACGCCAGACGTGCCGGTGAGGGGCCGTACAGCGTGATGGTATAGGGATAGCGTAGTGAGGCCTGCTCATAGGCGACTTCATCTTCCGATGGCACCGTTGGTTCAATCAGCGGATTGCCATATTCCAGGCTTTGTCCACCGACGTTAAAAATGGCACGTTCCACCCACGGTAATTGCGGTTCGAGCAGGTAATTGGTCATTAACTCAATATTAATCACCTGCAATAAACCTTCCCGATTATCCAGTGACTTGGGTGTCCACAGCAGCAATACCGGGGAACCTTTTAACAGATAATCGTCGGTGGTGAGCATCATGCGCTCATTATTAATCGCTAACTCGGGATACGTCTGGCTAAAAGAAATATTTTGCGGTCCGTAAATACTGGAGCAATACAGCGTGTCATTCTCCACCAATAAAATCGAGCGCACGGTTTGCAGTGCAGCGATTTTTTCGATCAGCGGAAAACGGACCTGTGGGCAGGTTACCCCAACCAGACCGAGGGTGTTATTGGCGGAGACATCCAGCGGCGAAAACATGCGATCAAAACGTTCGATGGCGCGAGAGGCAAAATCCAGAGACTGCTGCTCAATACGTGACTTCTCTTCAATATAGCGAAAAGTCAGCGTTAGAACTAAAACCAGCGCGGCGATCACTAACGCAATAAGCAATCGCTTACGGCGAAATTGACCAACAAATTGCTGGGCTATGAGCATCAGTAACCACCTTGCAAAGACTAAGAATAAAGCCAAAGAACTTATGGGTTATCGGCATAGCGGCGGCCAGGTTTAGCACGGCTCAGGAAAAAAAGCGGTACTGAAAAAGCGGCGCGGCCAACGAGGGCCGCGCGTAAATTACTCTATCTGGTTTAGCAGGTTGGAGGTAGCAGCAGTTGCATAAAAGTGTTCAATCGGTGTTTTTTTGCTCACCGAATAAAGCAACTGTGCGATGGGGTTAGTCACACTGTACCTTAATGGCCAGGCCGCCGCGCGAAGTCTCACGGTATTTCGCATTCATATCTTTACCGGTCTCATACATTGTCTCGATCACCTTATCCAGTGAGACGCGCGGTTCACTGGTGCGGCGAAGCGCCATGCGCGCTGCATTGATGGCTTTTACAGAGGCAATGGCATTGCGTTCGATACAGGGCACCTGTACCTGACCCGCGACCGGATCGCAGGTCAGACCGAGGTTATGTTCCATGCCAATTTCAGCGGCTACACACACCTGCTCCGGGCTGGCACCCAGCAGTTCAGCCAGTCCGGCAGCTGCCATCGAGCAGGCTACACCCACTTCCCCCTGGCAACCCACTTCAGCACCGGAAATGGATGCATTCATTTTATACAAAATGCCAATGGCACCGGAGGCGAGGAAATAACGGATATAAATGTCAGGTGTGACGCTTTCAATAAAATGATCGTAGTACGCCAGCACCGCAGGCACGATACCGCAGGCCCCGTTGGTTGGGGCGGTGACGACGCGCCCACCGGCAGCATTCTCTTCATTGACCGCCAACGCAAATATATTGACCCAGTCAATCACGTTCATCGGATCGTTGGAGTGTTTGGTAGAGGAGACCAGCAAACGGCGCAGTGAAGCGGCACGGCGCGGCACACGCAATGGTCCCGGCAGCACACCTTCGGTATTCAGGCCGCGGTCAATGCAAGCCTGCATGGTCTGCCAGACGTTGGCGAAATAGCTAAAGATTTCATCGCGATTGTGCAGCGCCAGCTCATTCTTCAATACCAGACCTGACAGCGACAGACCGCTCTCCCGCCAATGGCCGAGCAACTCTTTGGCAGAGTGGAACGGATACGGTACGGAGACCTGCTCCAGCACCGATTGACCAAAATGTTCTTCATCAACGATAAAACCGCCGCCGATCGAGTAATACGTTTTGCTCAGGATCAGCAGATCACCGGCGAAGGCAAAGAGTGTCAGGCCATTTTCATGCAACGACAAGTTCTCGCTGCGGAACACCATGCCTCCTTCACGCGGAAAATCGACTTCGTGTGCGCCGTTCGCCAGCAACAGGCGTTCGCGTTGCTCAACATCCTGGATAAACGCGGGAATGCTGTCGATATCGACGGTAGCGGGCGCTGCGCCGGCCAGACCCATGATGATGGCGATGTCAGTGTGATGACCTTTACCCGTGAGCGACAGGGAGCCGTAAACGTCCACCGCAACCCGCGTGACGTCCTGCAACTTACCCTGTTCGGCCAGCAGATCGACAAACTGTTTGCCCGCTTTCATTGGGCCGACGGTATGCGAACTGGAGGGGCCGATCCCCACTTTAAACATGTCAAAAACACTAATCACCGGTGACACTCCTCACAAAGCTTATTTTTCTACGGCTCAGGCCGTTTTATGCGGCTAATAGTAATCGCACGCGCGGTATCAGGAGCAGCTTTTCGCATGAAATAAACTAATTATACAGCACAGAAATAGTTATCCATTGCAGGAGGCAAAACCAATGCAGAAAGAAATGGCAAGGAGGGAATACATTAACCCGGCAAGGCAATTTGCTGACCAAGCGCGCGAATAATGCCCGCAGTCATGCCCCAGATAAAATAATCTTCGTACCAGGAAAGCCACACCTGATGCTGACGATGACCACGCCGCAGTGTCAGGCCGCTGTAGCGACTGAGACGTAAAGCTTCCGCCAGCGGCATGGCGAAGGCGCTTTCGACTTCATCAGGGTTAATCGCCAATGGCAGCCCGGCGGGAATGATGCCGATCACCGGCGTGACGGCAAAGCCGGTGCTACTGGTTACTGCGGGCAGCACGCCAACCACCTGTACTTGATCCGGCTGAATGCCGACTTCCTCCTGTGCTTCACGCAGGGCGGTATGGATGAGTGAGCCATCGCTGGCATCCTGCATCCCCCCAGGAAAAGCCACCTGACCGGCATGTTTACGTAACCGGGAGGAACGGCGCGTCAGCAACAACCCCGGTTCGATATCGTTAATCACCGGGACAAGCACGGCAGCGCGCCGACCGTTGATGGCGGTTTTTGCCGGGGCAATGGGCGCTTGTAACACAAAGCGGCTGAGAAATTGCTCAAGGGTCAGGTCGTGGTTCATATCAGGCCAGTTCCCGCAGGCTGGGGAGAATGCGATTCACTTTATGCAACGTCTCCTGATATTCAGCGGTGACGTCGCTGTCGGCCACCAGTCCACCGCCTGCCGCGCAGTATAACCGCTGGTTTTCGGCGATCAGTGTGCGGATGGTGATGCTCGTATCCATCCGGCCGCACAGGCTGATGTAACCAATGCTGCCGCACCAGGCATTGCGGCGCTGCGGTTCAAGCTCCTCAATGATCTCCATAGCACGGATCTTCGGTGCGCCAGTGATGGAGCCACCGGGAAAACAGGCGCGCAGCAGGTCAGTGGCGGCAAGCCGCGCTGGCAGCAGCGCACGCACGGTACTCACCAGATGATGCACTGCGGGGAAAGGCTCCACGACAAATAACTCCGGCACGCTAACGCTACCGGGTTCGGCGACGCGCCCGATATCATTGCGCAGCAGGTCGACAATCATCAAATTTTCCGCACGATCTTTCTCTGCATGCGCCAGTTCTTCCGCCTGCTGACGATCGGCAATGGGATCTGTCATGCGTGGACGCGTGCCTTTAATCGGTCGGGTTTCAATCACCCGTTGTTGTAGGGAAAGAAAGCGCTCGGGTGACAGACTAAGAATCACACTGTGCGGCAGCCGCAGAAAGGCGCTGAAGGGGGCGCGATTGGTTTCATTCAGACGCTGGAAAGCCTGCCACTCATCACCCTGATAGCTGGCCTGAAAGCGCTGAGCCAAATTGACCTGGTAGCAATCGCCTGCCTGAATATAGGCCTGCACCGTGGCAAAACGCCGGGCGTAGTCCGCGAAACTCAGATTGGATTGCCAGTCACTGGTCAGGGCAAAAGGTTGTGGCACTGGGGCGCTTTGTGCTTGTAACCACTGCCAGCGCGCGTCGGCATCATCCAGCGACACCAGCGTCAGACGGCGCAATTGGTGGTCGGCGATCAACGCCCAGTCATAAATCCCGACAGCCATATCCGGCGTGTTGAGGTCACGCTGCGCCAGCTCAGGCAAGGTTTCGAAACGACGTCCCAGATCATAACCAAATAAGCCCAGCGCGCCACCCTGGAAAGGCAAATCAGGGTCAACCGCAGGTTGCACACCCAGTGCGTCGCACTGCTGCTGAAGCAAGCGCAGGGGATCGTCCGACGAGGTTTGGATGCTGTCCTGAAAGTCGATTACGGTCATGCTCCCTTGGGTAGTCAGGGTAACGCGTGGATCGGCGGTTAAAATATCAAAACGGTTATCGGCATGATCGGCCAGGCCCGAGGTCAGCAGCATCGCCCACGGCTGATGAGCAAGGGGAGAAAACAGCTGTGTCAGCATATCCGGCGTATAATTGAGAGCGAGGGTTTTTACGATCATGAGACAAATCAGATAACAGCAACAAAGACGTTAGCCTGACACATTTTTTTGTTGCTGGCACCTGTTTGTTCCGCATGGAATAATGCATCCCCTTTTTCCCAGGAGCGAGTTATGTTTTCAGGTCTTCCGGCATTATCTCACGAACAGCAGCAGCAGGCGGTGGAACGCATTCAGGAACTGATGGCAGGCGGTATGGCCAGTGGTCAGGCGATTGCGCAGGTGGCGCACGAAATTCGCCAGAGTCATCAGGGAGAGCAAATTCGGGCGCGTTTTGAAGACGACGAAGAGGACATCTGACGCCCGAATGGGTTTATAACGCGGCGATGATCTTAATTTCGACTTTATATTTCGGATTCATCAAACCGGCCTGCACGGTGCAACGCACCGGTGCATTGTCCGGTGAAACCCAGGCATCCCAGGCACGGTTCATCGCCGGGAAATCGGCTTTATCGACCAGGAAGATCGTGGCGTCGATAATTTTGCTTTTATCTGAACCGACGCGGGTCAGAATGGCGTCGATCACTGCCAGCGCGTTGGCGGTTTGCGCCTCCGCATTTTCATCAAGATTCTCCGGCACGCTGGTGTAGTACACCGTCTGATTATGGATCACTGCTTCCGACATGCGGTGCTCTGGATCAATACGCGTAATGGTCATCATTTTCTCCTTATTTATCGCAGCGCTAGCCTGCCATATCCGCGGGGGTGCTGTCATCTGTTGTGGTCGCATCAAAAGAATCCTGACATAATTACAGTACTTATGAGTAATCGGTGAGGATGTGTGGCAGACGATTTTGCAGCTGAAGGCGCGTTGGCGCAGGCTATCCTTGGCTTTAAACCCCGCGAAGCGCAGCGCGAGATGGCGCAGGCCGTTGCGGAAGCAGTGAAAAGCGGCGGTGAACTGGTGGTGGAAGCGGGCACCGGCACCGGCAAAACTTATGCTTATCTCGCCCCTGCGTTGCGTGCTGACAAAAAAGTGATCATCTCCACCGGTTCCAAAGCGTTGCAGGATCAGCTGTATAACCGCGATCTCCCCACCATTGCACGAGCGCTCAAGTTCAAAGGCAAAACGGCGTTGCTGAAAGGGCGTTCCAACTATCTCTGCCTTGAGCGTATGGAACAGCAAACGCAAAGCGGCGGTGATCTCAGCGTCCAGGCGCTGGGCGATCTGGTTACGCTGCGTGGCTGGTCATCGGAAACCGTGGATGGCGATATCAGTAGCTGTGCTGGCGTAGCAGAAGACAGCCCGCTATGGCCCTATGTCACCAGCACCAACGACAACTGCCTCGGCAGTGATTGCCCGCTGTATAAAGAGTGTTTTGTGGTTAAAGCCCGTAAGCGGGCGATGGATGCTGATGTGGTGGTGGTGAACCACCATCTTTTCCTCGCTGATTTGGCGGTGAAAGAAGGGGGTTTTGGTGAGCTAATCCCCGAGGCTGATGTGATGATTTTCGATGAGGCGCATCAGTTGCCGGATATCGCCAGTCAGTATTTCGGCCAGCAGCTCTCCAGTCGCCAATTACTCGATTTAGTTAAAGACATCATTATTGCGTACCGTACCGAAGTGCGTGATGTGCAGCAGTTGCAAAAATCTGCTGACCGTCTGGCGCAGTGCACCCAGGATTTCCGTCTGACGCTGGGAGAACCCGGGTTTCGCGGCAACTTGCGTGACTTGCTGAGCGACAATAATGTGATGCGTATGTTGACCCTGCTGGATGATGCGCTGGAACTTTGTTACGACGTGATTAAATTGTCGCTCGGGCGGTCTGCGCTGCTGGATGCTGCCTTTGAGCGTGCGGCCCTCTACCGCACCCGACTGAAACGCTTACGTGCCATTGATGAACCGGGCTTCAGCTACTGGTATGAATGTTCCAGCCGCCATTTCACCCTTGCACTGACGCCACTCTCTGTCTCCGAGCGTTTTCGTGAAGTCATGGATAACCGCAAAGCTGCGTGGATTTTCACCTCCGCCACGCTGGCGGTGAATGAGCAGATGAGCCATTTCTCTCACCGCCTGGGTGTGGATAAAGCGAAAACGCTGATCCTCAATAGCCCGTTCGATTATGCGCGCCAGGCGTTGCTGTGCGTACCGCGCAACCTGCCTGAGCCAAACCGCCCCGGTGGTGCACGCCGATTGGCGCAGATGATGAAACCGCTGATCGATGCCAACAAAGGCCGCTGCTTCTTTTTATGTACCTCACATATGATGATGCGTGAACTGGCGGCGGAATTCCGCGCCTCCATGACCCTCCCGGTATTGGTGCAGGGAGAAACCAGTAAAGGTCAGTTGCTGAAACAGTTTCTTGAAGCGGGTAATGCTTTACTGGTGGCCACCAGCAGCTTCTGGGAAGGGGTGGATGTGCGGGGCGATGCGCTGTCGCTGGTGATTATCGATAAACTACCGTTTACCTCACCGGAAGATCCGTTGCTGAAAGCGCGTATGGAGGATTGTCGTCTGCGCGGTGGTGAACCGTTTAACGACGTACAGTTACCCGATGCAGTGATTACCCTGAAACAGGGGGTGGGGCGTTTGATCCGTGATACCGACGATCGTGGGGTGCTGGTCATTTGCGATCAGCGTCTGGTGTCACGTCCCTATGGCGCGCTGTTTCTCAACAGTTTGCCACCCACGCCACGTACCCGCGATCTTGACTGCGCCATCCGTTTTGTTCGCGAGCAGGAGAGTCACTAATTTGTGTCAGCCTGTGTTAAGATGCGCGCCATTTTGAATCTCCCGAGGTTGTTATGTCCGCCCGAATTTTAGCCCTGGACACGGCGACAGAAGCCTGTTCTGCCGCGCTGCTGAATCAACAACAGCTTGATTCCCGTTTCGAAATCGCCCCGCGTGACCATACCCAACGTATTCTGCCGCTGGTGCAGGCGTTGTTGCAGGCGCAACAACTCGAACTGACCGCACTGGATGCGCTGGCGTTTGGCCGTGGACCGGGCAGTTTTACCGGCGTGCGTATCGGTATCGGTATCGCCCAGGGCCTGGCACTGGGGGCGAATCTGCCGATGATTGGCATCTCATCGCTAGCGACCATGGCACAAGGCGCGTGGCGACTGAGTGGTGCCACGCGGGTATTGGCAGCGATTGATGCGCGCATGGGGGAAGTGTATTGGGCGGAATATCAGCGTGATACCAACGGCGAGTGGCAAGGCGAAGACACCGAAGCTGTGCTGTCACCGGAAGCCGCTCAGGCACGTATCGCCAGCCTGGAGGGGGAATGGACCACGGTGGGTACTGGCTGGCAGGCCTATCCGCAGCTGTTAACCACGCCGGGCGCACAGTTGGTTGCCAGCGAGGTATTGCTACCTGCAGCCGAGGATATGCTGCCGTTGGCGCTCGCGGCCTGGCAACGGGGTGAAACCGTGGCGGTGGAACATGCCGAGCCAGTCTACCTGCGTAATGAAGTGGCATGGAAAAAATTACCGGGACGTTAAGGGGCCGCGCAACTTATCGCTACGCGCTCAGTCTAATCTGAGAAATAACAGGAGAAGTGCTATGCCAATGAGTCGTAAAGGGATATCTGGCGCTCTGTTAGCCTGCGTGCTGTTGATCAGCGGTTGTGTTTCGGTGCCAGATTCGATTAAAGGGAGTTCGCAGCTTCCACAGCAAGATTTATTACGGGTGATGAATGCGCCGCAGCTGTATGTCGGCCAGGAGTCACGTTTTGGCGGTAAAGTGGTGAACGTCACCAATCTCAATGGCCTGACGCGTCTGGAAATCGCCACCCAACCGCTGGATGACAGCGCCCGCCCGCGTCTTGGATCGGCATCGGTTGGCCGCATTTTTGCCGACATTCACGGATTTGTCGATCCGACTGATGTGAAAAACCAATACGTCACCGTACTGGGCAATATCAAAGGGACGGAAAAAGGCACCATCGGCCAGGCCAGCTACAATTTTGTCGTCATCGATGTAAAAGGCTATCAACGCTGGCATTTAACGCAGCAGGTTATGACGCCACCACAACCGATTGATCCGTGGATTTTTTACGGACCGACGCGCCATCATCCCGGATATTGGGGACCTAATCCATACTGGGGCATGTACAGTAGCGGTCCGGCGCAGGTGGAAACCATTCTGACTGAATAAATTATTCTATATCAGTTCCTTACGGCCCGATCGCGGCGCACGCGAACGGGCCTTTTTATTGAGTGCGCAACCGAAGCGCGAAATTTAGTGATGAGCCTCGCAACCTGAACAGGTCGACACCGGCAAACTGGTACAATCAGTTAAAATATTGTTAATAACACTGATGGCAGAGGCTGCGATGGCTACGCAACAAGAATCTCGGGGTGAATCTTTGACTAAGGTTTGGCTGAAACGCTATCCGCCGGATGTACCAGCGGAAATTACTGCAGACCGTTATACCTCTTTGATCGATCTTTTTGAGCATGCAGCAACGCGTTATGCCGATCAGGTCGCTTTCGTTAACATGGGCCAACCCATGACCTACCGCCAGCTGGAGCAGCAAAGTCGGGCGTTCGCCGCCTGGTTGCAACAGGGACTGAAGCTCCAGGCGGGCGATCGGGTGGCGCTGATGATGCCTAACCTGTTGCAGTATCCGGTGGCGCTGTTTGGCGTGCTACGCGCAGGCATGGTGGTGGTGAACGTTAATCCCCTCTACACGCCGCGCGAGTTAAAGCATCAGCTC
Source organism: Pantoea sp. X-Soil-TKNS-1211 (assembly GCF_059730495.1). Taxonomy (NCBI): domain Bacteria; kingdom Pseudomonadati; phylum Pseudomonadota; class Gammaproteobacteria; order Enterobacterales; family Erwiniaceae; genus Pantoea; species Pantoea sp. X-Soil-TKNS-1211. The sequence continues at coordinate 2,503,484 of NZ_AP035953.1, read as the reverse complement.
AACGACAGCGGTGCCAGTGCGATTGTCATTGTCTCGAACTTTGCGCACACCCTCGAAAAAGTGGTGGCGGAGACTCAAGTCAAACATGTGATGTTAACCCGCATGGGGGATCAGCTGGCTCCGATTAAGGGCACATTGGTTAACTTTGTCGTCCGTTACGTGAAGAAGTTGGTGCCGAAATACCATCTGCCGGGAGCGATTCCCTTCCGCCAGGCATTACAGCAGGGCGAGCAACTGGTTCATCAGCGACCTGATGTGGCGAATGATGACCTGGCGTTTCTGCAATATACCGGTGGCACAACTGGGGTGGCGAAAGGCGCGATGCTGACGCACGGTAATATGCAGGCTAACCTCGAACAAGCTAAAGCCACCTATGGCAAGCTGTTGCGACCGGGCAAGGAGAATGTAGTCACCGCGCTACCGCTGTACCATATCTTTGCGCTGACGGTGAACTGCCTGCTGTTTCTTGATCTCGGTGGGCAGAACCTGTTGATCACCAATCCACGCGACATTCCGGGCTTCGTCAAGGAGCTGGCAAAGTTCCCGTTTACCGCCATTACTGGCGTCAATACGCTGTTCAACGCGCTGCTCAACGATGCCAACTTTAATAAGCTGGATTTCTCTACCCTGCGCATGTCCGCAGGTGGCGGTATGGCGGTGCAGAAAGCCGTGGCTGAACGCTGGGAGAAACTCACCGGCCATTACCTGCTGGAGGGTTACGGTTTGACGGAATGTTCGCCGCTGGTGTCAGTGAATCCGTACGACATTACCTGTCATACCGGCAGTATCGGTTTACCGGTGCCTTCTACCGATGTACGTATTGTCGATGAAGAGGATCATGATGTTCTGCCGGGCGAACCTGGCGAGTTGTGCGTACGCGGTCCACAAGTGATGGTGGGTTACTGGCAACATCCGGACGCGACCGCAGAAGTGTTAAAAAATGGCTGGCTGCATACTGGTGATATTGTTACCGTGGACAGCGAAGGCTTTATCCGCATCGTCGATCGTAAAAAAGACATGATTCTGGTGTCGGGCTTTAACGTGTATCCTAACGAAATCGAAGATGTGTTGATGCAGCATGCGAAAGTGCGTGAGGCCGCCGCGATTGGTGTGCCGAGCGATCTTTCCGGTGAAGCGGTGAAAGTGTGTATCGTGAAAAAAGATCCCACCTTGACCAAAGAAGAAGTGCTGGATCACTGTCGTCGTCAGCTCACCGGCTACAAAGTGCCGAAGATTATCGAGTTTCGCGACGAGTTGCCCAAAACGAATGTTGGCAAGATTTTACGTCGTGAATTGCGTGATGAGGTGAAGCGGGAAGGGTAGGTACGCACACCTCGCTCATAGGTTAACGCCGGCACAGTCCGGCGTTTTTATTGCTTTTAACATGGAGCGCTGTGCGAACCAGGCTGCAGCGAAAACATAACGTGAATTATTCCCTGATCGACCAAAATGACCAACTGGCGGCGGTATGCGACAAAGCACGTCAGCATACTGCTGTGGCGTTGGATACTGAATTTGTTCGCACCCGTACTTACTATCCGCAACTGGGGTTGATCCAGCTGTATGATGGCGAGCAATTGGTTCTGATCGATCCTCTCAACATTAGCGACTGGACTCCGTTTGTTGCGCTACTGCGTGATACCCAGGTAACAAAATTTCTGCACGCGGGCGGTGAAGATCTCGAAGTGTTCTTGCATCGTTTTGCCTGCCTGCCGGACCCCATGGTTGATACCCAAATTCTGGCGGCTTTTGCCGGTCAGCCTCTGTCATGGGGTTTTGCCGCGATGGTGATGCACTTTAACCAAATCGAGCTGGATAAAAGCGAAGCACGTACCGACTGGCTGGCCCGCCCACTGACGGCACGGCAGTGTGAATATGCAGCGGCGGATGTGGCTTATCTGTTGCCGATTGCCCATCAACTGGTGGCGCAAACGGAAGCGGCCGGCAATATGGCTGCCGCGCTGAGCGAATGCGATATCTTATGTCAGCGTCGTCTGGATGTGCTGGCTCCCGAAGATGCCTGGCGTGATATCACCAATGCCTGGCAATTGCGTCCCCGGCAGTTGGCGGCGTTACAGCGCCTTGCCGCATGGCGGTTGAATATTGCGCGACAGAAGGATATGGCGGTGAACTTCGTGGTGCGCGAAGAGAACCTGTGGAAAGTGGCGCGCTTTATGCCAGGCAGCCTCGGTGAACTGGACCATTTAGGCCTGAATGGTCATGAAATCCGCTTCCACGGTAAAGCGTTGGTCGCGATGGTGGCTGAAGCGCAGGTGCAGGATGAAAGCACGTTGCCACAACCGCTGGGTAATCTGATTGATCACCCGCAATATAAGCAAACCTTTAAAGCCATTAAAGCGCTGGTGCAGCAGGTGAGCGAAGAGAGCGGTTTTAGCCAGGAACTGCTGGCTTCACGCCGTCAAATCAATCAGGTGTTGAGCGTACATTGGGGATTGAAAAATGCCTCACGCACACCAGAATTGATCGCAGGCTGGCGTGGCGATTTGCTGAAGGCGCGCATCGACGAGATTTTGCAGACGCATTAAACGCAGATTTTTCCCCTGCAAACGGCGCAGGGGAAAATCAGGAGACCGCTCGCGTCATTTGGTGACTTCTTCCGTCTCCGGTAGCGTAACGTTCAGCTCCAGAATCGAGATATCATCCCCTTTCTGATCCAGCTGAACGGTCACCATATCTGGGTCAATCTTCACATATTTGCAAATCACTTCCAGAATATCGCGCTTAAGCTGCGGCAGATAATGGGGCTCACTGTCGCCCCTTCTGCGTTCAGCCACAATAATTTGCAGCCTTTCCTTGGCGATGTTGGCTGTGTTCTTCTTACGGGATAAAAAGAAATCAAGTAATGCCATTGGTTATCCCCCGAACAGGCGTTTCAGGAAACCCTTCTTCTCTTCTTCAATAAAGCGGAAGGGGCGTTCTTCGCCAAGCAGGCGGTCTACGGTATCAGCATAGGCTTTACCGGCATCTGAGGTGGCGTCAAGGATCACGGGTTCACCCTGGTTAGAGGCACGCAGTACTGATTGATCTTCAGGAATTACGCCAACCAGCGGAATTCGCAGGATGTCCAGTACGTCTTCCATACTCAACATATCACCACGGCTCACACGGCCAGGGTTGTAGCGGGTCAGCAGCAGGTGCTCTTTCACTGCTTCCTCGCCATTTTCTGCACGACGAGACTTAGACGCGATAATGCCAAGAATACGGTCGGAGTCACGTACAGAAGAAACTTCCGGGTTAGTGGTGATAATCGCTTCGTCGGCGAAATAGAGCGCCATCAATGCACCGGTTTCGATACCGGCAGGCGAATCACACACCACAAAATCAAAATCCATCGCTGCCAGGTCGTTCAGTACTTTCTCAACGCCTTCACGGGTCAGGGCGTCTTTGTCGCGGGTCTGCGACGCAGGCAGAATGTAGAGCTGCTCGGTGCGCTTATCTTTAATCAGCGCCTGATTCAATGTGGCATCGCCCTGAATCACGTTGACGAAGTCATAAACGACACGACGTTCACAGCCCATGATCAGGTCGAGGTTACGCAGACCGATATCAAAATCGATGACCACGGTTTTTTTGCCTTTCTGCGCGAGTCCAGTGGCGATGGCCGCGCTTGACGTGGTCTTGCCAACGCCCCCTTTACCGGATGTAACTACAATGATGCGTGCCATAAATGTTGATTTCCTTAACGAAAGAAAAGGGGCCTAATTAAGTGTCTGAATGGTAAGCGCGCCCTCTTTGAGGCACAGGCGCGCAGCTTTACCAAAAAATTCTGCCGGAATCTGATCCATGATCCAGTACTCCCCGGCGATGGAGACCAACTCTGCGGCGAGGTTGGTGCAAAAAATCTGGCAGTCGCGGTCCCCGCTGGCTCCTGCCAGCGCGCGGCCGCGCATCATGCCATAAATATGGATGTTGCCATCGGCAACAAGCTCGGCACCGGCACTGACGCTGCTGGTGACAATCAAATCAGTATTGCGCGCATAGATTTGCTGGCCGGAACGTACTGGCGTATTGATGATGCGGGTTTTATTGACGGTTTCAGCCACGACAGGAGCTGCCACGGGTGCAGCCACCGGCGTTTCAGTGCGCTTCTTACGATCGGTCCCTTCAGACAGCACCGGCAAACCGGCACGCGCAATCATCTTTTTCAGCGCATCATCTTTACAACCACTGACGCCAACGATGCGTAAACCTGTCGCGCTCACGGCCTGTTGCATCTGCTTCCAGTTGATGTCGCCGTTCAATGCCGACACATTCAGCACCACGGGCGCATTTTTCAGAAAGCCTGGCGCCTGATCGATTTTGTCCTGCAACGCCTGACGAATCACCTCAGGTTGCGAATGGTGCAGATGAACGACTGACAGGGTAAAACTGCTTCCCTTGAATTCGATTGGCATTTGCGACATCTGTCCTGACTCGTCCTGTTTTCACTACCACCTGATGAATGCCGATAAAATCATCATTAACACCACGTGGTCAATATTCGAAGTTCAGCAAGCATGTTATAGTTACTGCTATATTCAGGCAAGTGACGCCATCAGTTAATTCGAGTAAAAAATATGTTTTGTGTGATCTACAGAAGCCCGCAGCGCGACCAAACTTATCTTTATGTTGAAAAAAAAGACGATTTTTCCCGCGTGCCGGAAGAATTGCTACGCGGCTTCGGCAAACCTCAGCTTGCAATGGTGCTGTCGCTGGAAAAACGCGGCAAACTGGCTAATGCGGATATCAATAAAGTAAAGCAGGCGTTGAGCGATCAGGGCTATTATTTACAATTGCCACCCCCACCGGAAAGTCTGCTGAACATACATCTTCAGCAGGGAAAAAAAGATTAATTCGGATTCATCTGTAAATATATCCAGATTTAATCATCGGCGGAGATCGTTTTATTTATTTGCCTGCGCTAAACCCATTATTGCAGGCAATAAAGCGAGTTCGATTAACGTCTTTTGACAATTTCCGCACAGCCCACAGTCGCAAACCAGCTTAATATATTGACCCTCAGCCGCCGCGTTCCGGCACTGAAGCAAACACAACGCGCCAGTCGGACTGGCGTCACACTCAAACTAAAGCAGGGGAATAGCATGTATCAGCATCGTAACTGGCAGGGCGCTTTGTTGGATTACCCGGTCAGTAAAGTGGTCTGTGTTGGCAGCAATTATGCTAAGCACATTAAGGAGATGGGCAGCGCAACGCCCACTGAGCCGGTGGTGTTTATCAAACCAGAAACTGCGCTGTGTGATTTGCGTCAGCCACTGTCCATTCCGGGTAACTTCGGTGAAGTGCATCACGAAGTTGAACTGGCGGTATTGATTGGCGCTACGTTGAAGCAGGCGAATGAAGAGCATGTAGCAAAAGCCATCGCCGGGTATGGCGTGGCGCTGGATTTGACGTTGCGTGACGTGCAGGCAGGGCTGAAGAAAGCGGGCCAACCGTGGGAGAAATCCAAAGGTTTTGATAATTCCTGCCCGCTGTCTGGTTTTATCCCGGCGGCTGAATTTAGTGGCGACCCACAAAATATTGAGCTGAAGCTGGTGGTGAATGGCGAAGTGCGTCAGCATGGCACAACCTCGGATATGATCCACAAAATCCTGCCGTTGATTGCTTATATGAGCCAGTATTTCACGCTGCGCGCGGGCGATGTGGTGCTCACCGGTACCCCGGAAGGGGTGGGGCCGATGCGTTCTGGTGACAAACTGGAAATCTCGCTGGCCGGTCACGGTATTACCACGCGCGTGCTGTAAAACTTGCATCACCGCACCTGAACCTTTATAAGGTGCGGTCTTTATGCTAACTCGGACCGCCATCATGACAGACTTACCTTTCTGGCAGACAAAACGCCTGGACCAAATGGACGACGCGGAGTGGGAATCGCTGTGCGACGGCTGTGGTCAGTGCTGCCTGAATAAATTGCAGGATGCGGATACCGATGAAATCTATTTTACCAACGTTGCCTGCAATCAGCTCAACATCAAAACCTGTCAGTGTCGCAACTACGAGCGGCGGTTTGAGTATGAAGAAGATTGCATCAAGCTGACGCGTGAGAATCTCACCACCTTCAACTGGTTGCCGCGTACCTGCGCCTATCGTCTGCTGGGTGAAGGTAAGACGTTGCCGGGCTGGCATCCTTTGGTGGCGGGATCAAAGAAAGCAATGCATGCGCAGCGCATCTCGGTGCGTTATATCGCGGTGCGCGAAAGCGAAGTGCAGGATTGGGAAGACCATATTATCGATCGACCGGATCGCAACGGATAAAAAACAGGCAGCGGAAGCTGCCTGTTTTATTTTGCTCAACGGCCAAACAGATCGCGGCGTTTCGCTTTGAAGGGCTGAGCAATCAGGACCAGCAGACCGACCACCAGATAAGCCGCGAAAATGGCGATCATCCACTGCGGCATGCTCCAGCCAAGGAAACTCCAGTCAATGGCGGCGCAGTCACCACGGGCAACAAAAACTGCCGGTAGCCATTTATCCAGTGGCAGCCAGGTCGGGAAGCGCGCAGCGAAATCACAGGTAACAAACGGGTTCGGATGCAGCTGGATCATCGTATGTTCGTAGGAGAGTCTTACCCCCTGAATCGCACTGTACAGCCAGATGACAATCGCCACCCAGCGCAACGGGGTTTTCGGCGCAATAGCTCCGACAATACCCGCACCCATCACGCCAAACAGCGCACAACGCTCATAAATACACATCACACAGGGTTGTAATCCCATGACGTGTTGAAAAAAGAGCGCGGTCAGTTCGAGTGCCAGTGCCGTCAGTGCCAACAATAACCAGGCTCCGCGTCCGCGCGAACATTGGTTCAAATATCGCAACATATTGCCTTTCCTGTAGCCATTAATGTTTCGCAGTGTAAACCAAAAGCGTGACCATGCCAGCCCGGACGCAGGAAAAAATCATGTATAAAAATGACTTATCCTGATCCAGGCCAAAAAACCTCAGAGTTGTGTGGCGCTAATCCAATTGTGCTGCATCATATAATCTGTCAGTGGCACCAGCCACTCAGTAATGCAGTAAAAACCAACCAGAGAAAGTACCACGGTGAACGGCAGCGCCATCCACACCATACGACCATAAGAGAGGCGGATGAGCGGGGCCAGTGCAGAGGTCAGCAGAAACAAAAATGCAGCCTGGCCGTTGGGAGTTGCAACGGAAGGCAGGTTGGTACCCGTATTGGTCGCAACTGCCAGTAGCTCAAATTGTCGAAGGTCAATGGCTCCGCTCTGCAAGGCATGTTTGGCTTCATTGATGTAAACCGAACCAACAAAAACATTATCCGAAATGGACGATAGCACGCCATTAAAGACGTAGAACCAGCGTAATTGTGACTCCGGGTCAGCCAGTAACACAAAGTGAATTAATGGCTGGAACAGCTGTTGTTCAATGATGACGGCAACGATGGCAAAGAACACGGCCAATAAGGCGGTAAACGGCAGGGCTTCGGTAAAAGCCTGCCCTAAAGTGTGCTCATCGGTAATCCCACAGAGTGATGTGGCCAAAATAATCACCGACAGTCCAATCAAGCCAACCTCAGCGAGGTGAAAGGCGAGAGCAATGATTAACCACACCCCGATCAATGCCTGTACCAAAAGCTTCAGCGACTCCTGACGCGTACGCTGTACTCGGGCTTTCTTATCGCTCTCAAGCAGGATTGCGCGTACCCCGTCAGGCAGTGTTTCGCCATAGCCAAAGAGACGGAAATGCTCAACCAACAGGCTGGTGACAATACCGCACAGTAGTACGGGTACTGTGACGGGTGCCATCCGTAAGAAGAAATCGGTGAAGTTCCACCCTGCTGCGTGAGCAATAATCAGGTTCTGCGGTTCACCGACCATCGTCATCACGCCCCCGAGTGCGGTACCCACACCGGCTTGCATCATCAGACTACGCAGAAATGCGCGGAATTTTTCTAATGTTTCACGCTGAATAACTTCTTCATGTTCGGGCAGATTGGCAGAAGCCACGCGATGATAGATATCGTAAAATCCCACCGCTACGCTAATCACCACCGCCAGCACAGTGAGTGCATCGAGAAAAGCGGAGAGGAAAGCCGCTGCCAAACAAAATGTCAGACCTAACAGTGCCTTGCTGCGTACTGACAATAGAATACGCGTAAATACAAACAGCAACAGCTGCTTCATAAAGAAGATACCTGCCACCATAAAAATCAGCAGTAGCAATACCTCAATATTGCCAGCCAGTTCCGCTTTAACCTGTTCTGCACTGGCCATACCAATCATGATGGCTTCAATAGCCAACAGGCCTCCCGGTAATAACGGATGACATTTCAATGCCATACCCAGGGTAAAGATGAACTCTGCCACCAATAGCCAGCCAGCTAAAAACGGGCTAACAAAAAAGAATACCAGTGGGTTAATGACCAGAAAAATGATGATTGCGAGCTTATACCAATCGGGCGACTGCCCAAGAAAATTGCGCCGAAATGCCTGCGCGTAAGTGAGTTCCATTGGCTCTCCCTGAAGTCATGCCATGTTATAAAATTTTGCCAAGGGTAATGCGCTCAACCGCTATACGCAAATGTTGATAATGGGTTCATTGGTTAATGCAGAATTTTGCGACAGCGCGCGCTTTTAATCCGTTGCCAGGCTATATCCGCTATAGCCCCTCTGGTATGATGAGTCTAATTACGACAAAGAAAGCAACGAGAAATAAATGCTATGGTGATTAAGGCGCAAAGCCCTGCAGGATTTGCTGAAGAGTATATTATTGAAAGCATCTGGAACAGTCGTTTTCCGCCGGGGTCGATTCTGCCTGCTGAACGTGAGCTTTCTGAACTGATTGGGGTGACCCGTACCACGCTGCGTGAAGTTTTACAGCGTCTGGCACGTGATGGCTGGTTGACTATTCAGCACGGTAAACCCACGCGTGTGAATGATTTTTGGGAAACATCAGGCTTAAACATTCTCGAAACGCTGGCAAGGCTCGATCATGACAGCGTACCGCAGCTGATTGATAATTTGCTGTCGGTGCGTACCAATATCGCTTCGATCTTTATCAGCCGTGCATTGCGCCATCATCCTGACAAAGCGCGCGATGTGTTGGAAACCGCGCTGAGTTCTGACGATCAGGCCGAAGCTTACACCGAGTTGGACTATCGTGTGTTCCGTGGTCTGGCTTTCGCCTCCGGTAACCCGATCTACGGTCTGATTCTCAATGGCCTGAAAGGTCTTTACACCCGCGTAGGTCGCCACTATTTCTCCAATCCGGAAGCACGTCAGTCGGCGCGCAATTTCTATCAGCAACTGGCTGATCTTTGTGGGGTTAAACCGACACAGGAACAGATTGTGGATTGTGTGCGTGAATACGGACGTCGTAGCGGTGAAATCTGGCACGGCATGCAGAAAAGTATGCCGGACGATTTGGGAAGTAAGCGTTAATTAAACGCAGCCTTAGCACAATAAAAAACCGCCATCAAAATGATGGCGGTTTTTTTGTCGTCATTACAGCGCCGGACCCCGTGCCGGGCTGCGATCCAGCAGCTCTACGCTGCCATCTTCATTTTGCTGCTCAAGAATGACATCAAAGCCCCACAGGCGGTGCACGTGCTTCAGTACCTCGCGGCGGCTCTTATCCAGTGGCGAACGTTGCTGTGGTACGTAACGCAGCGTCAGCGAGCGATCACCGCGCAGATCAACGTTGTAAACCTGGATGTTAGGTTCCAGATTACTCAGATTGTACTGCGCAGACAGTTGCTGGCGGATTGCTCGATAACCCGCTTCATCATGAATCGCAGCAATCTCCAGATAATTGTTGCGGTCGTCATCCAACACGGTGAACAGGCGGAAATCGCGCATCACTTTGGGGGACAGGAACTGGCTGATAAAGCTTTCATCCTTGAATTCCCGCATGGCAAAGTGCAGCGTCTTCAGCCAGTCGGAACCGGCGATATCCGGGAACCAGTAACGATCTTCCTCCGTCGGTGACTGACAAATCCGTTTGATGTCCTGGAACATCGCAAAACCGAGCGCATACGGGTTGATGCCGTTATACCACGGGCTGTTGTAGGGTGGCTGGAACACCACGTTGGTATGGCTGTGCAGAAACTCCATCATAAAGCGTTCCGACACTTTCCCCTCGTCATACATATGGTTGAGGATGGTGTAATGCCAGAAAGTTGCCCAGCCTTCATTCATCACCTGGGTTTGCTTTTGTGGGTAGAAATACTGGCTAACTTTACGCACGATGCGCAGCATCTCACGCTGCCACGGTTCCAGCAACGGCGCATTCTTCTCCATAAAATAGAGTAAATTTTCCTGCGGTTCAGAAGGATAACGAGCGGCCTCAACCTGCACCGACTCTTTCTCTTTACGCGGCAGGGTACGCCACAGCGTATTAACCTGGCTTTGCAGATACTCTTCACGGCTTTTTTGCCGTGCTTTCTCTTCCTGTAAGGAGATTTTTTGCGGGCGTTTATAACGATCCACGCCGTAATTCATCAGGGCATGGCACGAGTCCAGTAAGCGTTCGACCTCTTCGACACCATAACGCTCTTCGCAGTCAGAGATGTAATTACGCGCAAACAGCAGATAATCGACAATCGAACTGGCATCGGTCCAGCTGCGGAACAGATAATTATTTTTGAAGAACGAGTTGTGACCATAACAGGCGTGCGCCATCACCAGCGCCTGCATCGTCATGGTGTTCTCTTCCATCAGATAGGCGATACAAGGATTGGAGTTAATCACGATCTCATAAGCCAGGCCTTGCTGCCCGTGCTTATAACGTTGCTCGGTCTCAATGAATTTCTTACCGAAGGACCAGTGGGCATAGTTGATCGGCATACCCACGCTGGAGTAAGCGTCCATCATCTGCTCGGAGGTGATGACTTCAATTTGGTGCGGATAAGTATCCAGCCCATAGAGTTTGGCTACGCGGTCAATTTCTGCCAGATAGACATCAAGTAACTCAAATGTCCAGTCAGGCCCGTCACTGAGTCGTTTACTGTTCCTGGTTGGCTCGTCAAAGATTGTCGTCATAGCGCACCTCTGTTTTCAGAGTGGCAGGCAACGGAATATCACCTGTCACGAACGTTTAAGGCTTCATCCTGAGAAAGACAGCCCAAAAAACTGAGCGAACACATCAATGATAGTCCACTGTCGCTTATCCGAAACCGGAACTCAAACGAATTCTTTTGGCACAAAATCATTCAAAAAATCCACGCGAATGATTTCATAACTTCAAATGTGGTTAATTGTTCACTTTGCAGCATAAAGTGCTGATTATAAGAGCAATATATGACTGCGGCGCTTTCTCCTGAAAAAAGTGAAAATGACTGATTCCTGCATCATAAATTGCTGATTTATGACTTTTCAGCATAAAAAATCCTGATTTTGTCGTGAGGACATGATTTTAGTTACCAGGAAGGTAAAAAACATGTGAAATGACACTGTCAGATGTGAGGTGATGTCCGCTGTCTGGTTATGCTGTGCCAGGCTTAATATGTGGTTAATTATGCTTTTGTGATGGTGGCGAGGCTCTTATGCGCGTAGTGATTCTGGGAAGTGGTGTGGTCGGCGTCGCAAGCGCCTGGTATCTGGCTCAGGCCGGACATGAGGTGACTGTCATTGATCGTCAGCCCGGGGCGGCGCTGGAAACCAGTGCAGGCAATGCCGGACAGATTTCTCCCGGCTATGCGGCTCCCTGGGCGGCTCCGGGCGTGCCACTCAAAGCGGTTAAATGGATGTTCCAGCGTCATGCGCCATTGGCGATCCGCCTCGATGGCAGCCGTTTCCAACTGGAATGGATGTGGAACATGCTGCGCAACTGCGATATGCGCCATTATCAGGAAAATAAAAGCCGGATGGTGCGGATTGCGGAATACAGCCGCGACTGCCTTAAAGCCTTACGTGAATCAACCGGCATTGCTTACGAAGGCCGTCAGGGCGGCACGTTGCAACTGTTCCGCACTCGTCAGCAATTCGAAAGTGCCAGCAAAGATATTGCCGTGCTGAAAGAGGCGGGGGTGCCTTACCAGCTACTGGAGTCCCACGAACTGGCAAGTGTCGAACCGGCGCTGGCGGCGACGGCCCATAAACTGACCGGCGGTTTACGCCTGCCAAACGATGAAACTGGCGATTGCCAGTTGTTTACACAGCGCCTGGCGGCACTGGCCGCAGCCGCAGGCGTCACCTTCCGCTTCGATACCCCGGTGGATCACCTGCTACGTGAAGGTAACCGTATCTACGGTGTGAAGTACGGCGATGAGGTGATCAAAGCCGATGCTTATGTGGTGGCGTTTGGTTCTTACTCGACCGCGCTGCTGAAAGATATCGTCACCATTCCGGTCTATCCGTTGAAAGGCTATTCGCTGACCATTCCGATTAAAAATGCGGATGCCGCCCCGGTATCCACCATTCTGGATGAAACTTATAAAGTTGCCGTCACGCGCTTTGACGATCGTATCCGCGTGGGCGGTATGGCGGAAATTGTTGGTTTTAACACCAAACTGTTGCCGGCACGGCGTGAAACGCTGGAGATGGTGGTCAGCGATCTCTATCCTGAAGGCGGTTATATTGAACAGGCTACGTTCTGGAGCGGCTTGCGTCCAATGACGCCGGACGGTACACCGATTGTCGGACGTACACCGATCTCAAATCTCTATCTTAATACCGGACATGGTACGCTGGGATGGACGATGGCCTGTGGTTCCGGCCAGTTGCTGGCCGATCTGATTTCCGGGCAGAAGCCGGCCATCGCCTCTGACGATTTGTCAGTGCTGCGTTATTTACCGGGTTTTGAGCCAAACACGTCGCCGTTGCGTAACGCTGACGCAGCGCGTTGAGCATTCAGGGAGAGCAAGAGCATGTCACGTCCGATTGTCGCCACCATTAATCAACAGGCGCTGCGACATAATCTCGCCGTCGTTCGTCAGGCGGCACCCACATCACGCGTCTGGTCCGTGGTGAAGGCTAACGCTTATGGTCACGGTATCCGCCGTGTCTGGCAAAGCCTGGCTGAGACCGACGGGTTCGCGCTACTGAACATGGAAGAAGCCATCCTGCTGCGCGAGCAGGGGTGGAAAAAACCGATTTTGCTGCTGGAAGGTTTCTTCCGTGCGGAAGATCTGCAACTGATTGATCGTTATCGCCTGACGACCAGCGTGCACAGCAACTGGCAGATCCAGGCGCTGGCACAGGCGCAACTCGCTGCGCCGATCGATATTTACGTGAAAGTGAACAGTGGCATGAATCGCCTCGGTTTCCGCCCTGAGCAGGTGAATGCCGCCTGGCAGGCGCTGCGGGCGTTGCCAAATGTCGGCGAGATGACGTTGATGGCGCACTTCGCCGATGCAGAGAATCCGCAGGGAATCATCGAGCCGATGAAACGCATTGAACGGGCAGCGGAGGGGCTGAACTGCCCACGCTCGTTGTCGAACTCGGCGGCTACCCTGTGGCATCCGGAAGCGCATTTCGACTGGGTTCGCCCGGGGATTGTGTTGTATGGTGCTTCGCCGAGTGGCAACTGGCAGGATATTGCCAGCACCGGACTCCAACCAGTGATGACGCTGACCAGTGAAATCATCGGTGTTCAACAATTACAGGCTGGTGATGGGGTAGGTTATGGCTATCGCTATCATGCATCCGCTGCACAACGCATTGGTGTGGTGGCCTGTGGCTATGCCGATGGCTATCCGCGCCACGCACCAACGGGGACGCCGGTGAGCGTGGACGGGGTCCTGACGCGTACCGTAGGGGCGATCTCGATGGATATGATTATGATCGATCTCGAACCTTGTCCGCAGGCGGGGATTGGTTCGAAAGTTGAATTGTGGGGCGGACAAGTGAAAATCGATGACGTGGCAAAAGCGGCCGGAACGGTGGGCTACGAGTTGATGTGCGCCCTGGCACCACGCGTTCCGGTGGAAATCATTTAACTGCGGTTAGTGAACCGTGCATACGTTTACTGCAGCGCCAGGCAATAAGCGCCAGCGCTGCACCCGCCAGCATCATCAGCGCCAGCGCGGATTTCTCCGCCAGTGGGAACGCCACCACCAACAGACTGCCGCCTGCACCGCACGCCATCTGAATAAATCCCTGTAATGCAGCGGCGACACCTGCCTGCTGCTGATACGGTTCCAGCGCATAGCTGGTGGCCGGACCGACGGTAAACGCCAAACCGGCGACGGAGATGGCGACAGGGATCATGTACAACGACCAATGTGTTTGCCAGGTCGCAGGCAGCAGCGTCATGCCTGCGGTGAGTAGCAGCGCACCGACCAGCATCGCGACAAAGCCCATCGCCAGACAGAACGGACGTCCGGCTTTACGAATGGTTTTATTCACAAAGGCACTCACCAGCATGATCCAGAATCCATTGGCACCAAAGGCGAATGAAAACTGGAGCGGCGTTAAGCCACCCTCGGTCATCAGCACATGGGGTGCCAGCGATACATAAGTCAGCACCATGCCGAGTGCCCCAGCGTTAGCAAAGGCGAAGGCAAGAAAACGGGGTTCACGGGCGATGGCGAGATACTGTGCCAATGGCAATCCGGCAACACGCAGCGTATTGGCAGGGCGGGTTTCTGGCAGCCACCGCAGCACGATCGCCGTAATCACCATGGCGTAGGCACTCAGGAACCAGAAGGGGGCACGCCAGCCCCAGGCATCGGCCAACAGGCCACCCAGCAAGGGTGCCAGTGCGGGAACGATATTGAGTGCGCCATTGAGGAAGCCGTACGCGCGAGCCGCAGCCTCACCGCTCAGTCGGTCGCGTACGCCGCTGAAGGCCACCACGGCCGTACAACACACTGCACAGCCCTGAATTAAGCGTGCCAGGACAAACATCGGCCAGACGGTGGCGGTGGCTGCCACGGCGCTACCGATGATGTAGAGAGCCAGCCCAATCAACGCAATGGGTTTTCGGCCAAAGTTATCAACCAACGGCCCGGTGATCAGTTGGCCGATTCCCATCACCAGTAAGAACAGTGGGATGGTGGTCTGGATCAGACTCACCGGGCTGTTTAGCCCTTCGGCAATTTGCGGTAACGTTGGCAGATAGAGATCAATGCCGAGCGGTGCCAGCAGCACCAGGCTTAAAAGCAGCAGGGTAAATTTTTGCATCACAAACCAGAAACATCCTGTTAATCGAGCGGGAAGGGTAATGATTAAGACGGGAAAAGGAAAGGATTAAAAAAGGCGATGTCTGCCAGACTGCAACAGACATCGCGTCGAGGGTATCAATAGGCGCCGTCGCGACGCAGAACCACCCCAGCGGTCTTAAACAGAATGGCGATGTCTGTCCACAGCGCCCAGTTCTTCACATACCAGGAGTCAAAGTAGACGCGGGTATCGTAGTCGATATCGTTACGTCCACTCACCTGCCACAATCCGGTCATCCCCGGTTTCGCCATCAGGTAGTAATCCACATCACCGGCGTAACGCTCCAGTTCGGCTTCAATCACCGGACGTGGACCCACCAGACTCATTTCACCGCGGATCACGTTCCACAGCTGCGGCAGTTCATCGAGGCTGGTTTTACGCAGGAATCCGCCAATTTTGGTGATGCGTGGGTCGTTTTTCAGTTTGAAGTCCCGATCCCACTCGGCACGTGCTTCTTCACTGGTCGCCAGTAAGTTTTGCAGCACTTCCTGTGAATTCGTTACCATTGAGCGGAATTTCAGGCAGTGAAACTTCTTGCCTTCAAAACCCACGCGCTCGTGACCATAGATAGCGTTGCCGCCATCGCGTTTCACCATCCAGCACAGCAGAGCAAACACCGGTGCGAGGAACAGCAGCAACAATGACGCGACGATAATGTCGAAGCTGCGTTTGAGGAAACGCGAAGAACGTTTTGCCAGATTATTGCTGACGCGCAGGATCATCACTTCATGACTGAAGATAAACGACATATCCGTGCCATACAGCGGTACACCGCGCAGTGTCGGGATGACGGAAACCGAACGGCATTGCATTTTTGAGAGGAACTTCAGCCATTTATCACGCACCACCTGCTGTTCGAACTCGGTGGCGACGATAAATTGGGTGTTATCACGATCCATGGTTTGCCAGTTAATATCTTCCCAGGTAATGACTGGCACGCCATTGACATGTTCCGGGCGCTTGTCGTCTTCGAGGGCGATAAACGCCTGCACGTTATAACCAAGAATCTCTTCACTTTGCAGGGCTGCATAGGCTTCGAGGGCGTTTTTCCCTGAACCGATAATGATGGTCTCTTTTTGCCATTGACCGGCGCGATTAATGGCGCGTTTTACCCCGGCACGCATCAGCGGCAGCAGTATCAGGGCATAGCTCCAGCTGAACAGCCAGACCATGCGTGAGAAGTCCCACTTTGAGAAGGCTATCAGCGCCAGGTCGAGTAAGGAGAAAACAAACAGGGTTTTGACGATTTCTTTCAGTTCGAACCAGAACGGCTTGCGATAGGTGTAATGACGGAGGCGCACCCAAAACCATAAAGTGCAAAGCAGTGAAAGACCGAGCTGAGCCACGAAGCGGTATTCAATTTGCTGCGGTGGAATAAAGGTGTCCAGTTCTCCCCAAATTCCCTGGATGGTGGCGGCGGATAAAAAAAGTGCCAGATTCAGTGCAATTAAATCAGAAATGCTTAGGGCTATTTTCGCAATAATATTTTTTCGCAAGCCGCTCCATGAGCGGGCTGCATTGTTTATTACCAATGTACTTGCCATAAAACCTGCTCTCTTTTCTTAAGTAAAAGATGGCCTGACCAGAATCAAGTACGCGCTCAGGTGTGGACCGCTGAAAAAAGAAAGGGCGTGATTTCAGCGAGATATAAATCAGCGTTGCCATAAGCGCTGCACGATAAGGACCGTTTGTGACGTGATTGTCGTCACAAAATTCTGCAGCAACGTTTATGAGTATGCAGGAGATATTTGATGGCGTTAATATGGACATAGTCTGAAAAGAAAAGAATTGCCTGCGAAAAAAGAGCTGTAACGATCTGAATAGAAAGGATAAAATCAAAAAAATATCGGGTATACCGCTTCATTTTAAGACTGCTTTTAGGAATTACCGCCATATGGAGCGCATGGCGGTGATAAATTAACTCAGGCAGGTTTCTTTAATACCCAGCGGTCTTGCTGCTTGTCATAGTGTCCGATCTCCAAATCGACGGGCTTTCCATCAATCCACGCCGGTACACTGGTCTCATGATCCCAGCCATCGAGCTGATAACTCAGGCCGGGATTTGTCAGGCAGGGGATGCTGACGGTGTCGAGCTTTTCTGCGTTCAGTTCCGCATCGATGATCTCGTAACGACCAATCTTAACCACATGTCCCATCGTATTCTCCCGTTTGAGCAGGGTGGAATAGTGATCATAGTCGCTCCTGCGCGCTTTACGAATCGAATATGCTCGGATTATTCCTTCTCTTCCGCCGGGCGCACACCAATTTTCAGGATATGGTTGTCCTCTTTCTCCGCCACCGTCCAGGTGAGCTGGTTCCATTCAACCTGGTCTCCGACCACCGGCGTACTGCCCAGCAATGACATCACCAGTTGGCCTAATGATTGCTGATCGTTGGTGTCTTCATCCAGATCCAGCCCGTAAATTTGTGCCACATCGCGTAAGCGGGCATCGGCATCCAGAATAAAGTCACCAAAGAAACGCTGGTCGAGCGCTACCGGTGGAGACTGACTGAACATTTTGCCGAGGGCAGGGAGATCGCGTTCGCGACCAATCACACATAACACGTCGCCCTCCTTCAGGCGCGTGCTGCCATTGGGATGCATTAAGACGTTGTCACGGAATAGTGCAGCGATACGCGTTTCGCGCGGCATCTGCAAATCGCGCAGGGCGGCACCAATACACCATTTATCGGCGCTAAGTTGATAGACGAATTGCTCCCACGGGTTCTCAGGATGAATATCCAGACCGACCCGGCTGATGGGTGAGGCGGTCGGTGGCACCACCACTTTGGCTTTGCGCGCCGCAAAACCGAGGGATGTGCCCTGGAGCATCAGCGAGACCAGCACCACGAAGAAGGCAATGTTGAAGTAGAGCGAGGAGTTCTCCAGCCCCGCCATCATCGGGAATACCGCCAGGATGATTGGCACGGCACCTCGTAGTCCAACCCAGCTGATAAAAATACGTTCGCGTCCGGTAAAGCCTTTAAACGGCAGCAGGCCAACCAGAATGGACAGAGGGCGTGCCACCAGAATCAGCCACAGTGACAGCAGCATCGCCGGAATGGCGATATGCCACAAATCTGACGGTGTCACCAGCAGACCCAGCACGATAAACATGCCAATCTGGCTCAGCCATGCCATGCCATCGAAGGTTTGCAGGATGCCATGACGGTTGCGAATTGGACTGTTACCTAACAGGAAGCCGCATAAATACACCGCCAGAATCCCGCTGCCTTCCATCACCGTAGTCAGGGCAAACACGATAATACCACCGCTCAGCGCCAGCAACGGATAAAGCCCCTGCGCGAGGTTGATGCGGTTAATTAACTGCTGCAAAGCCCAGCCGCCACCCAGACCCAGCACAATTCCCAGACCGAACTGCTGCACCAGGTGCACGATAAACATCCAGCTCAGGCCAGTTTGTCCCTGCTGGATCATGTCGATCAGGGTGATGGTCAGAAACACCGCCATCGGGTCGTTGCTGCCGGATTCGATTTCCAGCGTCGCGCTGACACGTTCGTTCAATCCTTTATCGCCGAGCAGGGAGAACACCGCCGCAGCATCGGTGGAACCGATAATGGCACCAATCAGAAAACCCTGCATCAAATCGAGATGGAACAGCCAGGCTGCGGCCAGCCCGGTCAATCCGGCAGTGATCATCACCCCAACAGTCGCCAGCGATAACGCCGGGCCGAGCGCAACTTTGAATGAACTGGCTTTGGTGCGCATGCCACCATCAAGCAGGATGATCGCCAGCGCCAGGTTAGAAACAAGGTAGGCCACCGGATAGTTATCAAAAGCGATACCGCCGATACCATCAACCCCCGTCAGCATCCCCAGCGCGAGGAAGATCACCAGAATCGGTATGCCAAGGCGCGATGAGAAGGAGCTAAGCAGAATACTTGCTGCGACCAGCACTGAACCAATAATGAACAAACTGTAAACCATGCTGGCATTCAACGGCTTTCTCCTGCGGCGGGTGGCAATCAAGATGACGTGCGTAGGTTTCACGCGGACAAGGACAAAAGATAATGCCTTATCAATAGCTTGTCAGCGGAAAATGACATATTTTTTAATATCGGCAGGTGTTGAGGCATCTGTAGTTAAATTTGCCAGCAAAATCTGCATGGTGTAGAGGGATTTAGGGGGGCGCAGAGAGTAAAAAGCCGGTCAGTGACCGGCTGTTTTTATCAGGATTCTGCCACTTGCTTGTGGAAAAGCTCCCTAAATACCGGATAAATATCTTCCGGCTCGCGGATGTGCTGAATAGCGAAGTTATCAAACATGACCTGTAAATGCTCATACTCACGCCATAAGGTCTGATGCGCGCGACGCGTTATCTCGATATAGCTGTAATAGCGCACCACGGGTAAGAGATTTTTCGCCAGAATCTCATGGCACAGCGGGGAATCGTCCGCCCAGTTATCACCATCCGATGCCTGTGCAGCATAAATGTTCCACTGTGACGGGTCATAACGCTCTTTCACCACTTCATCCATCAGCTTCAGGGCGCTGGAAACGATGGTGCCCCCGGTTTCCTGTGAGTAGAAGAACTCCTGTTCATCCACTTCTTTCGCCTGGGTGTGGTGGCGGATATAGACCACATCGACGTTTTTATACGTTCGGCTCAGGAACAGGTAGAGCAAAATATAAAAACGTTTCGCCATATCTTTGGTGGCCTGGTCCATTGACCCTGAAACGTCCATCAGGCAGAACATCACCGCCTGGCTTGACGGTTCAGGACGTTTCTCAAAATTTTTGTAACGCAGGTCGAAGGTATCGATAAACGGCACGCGTTCAATACGTGCGCGCAGTTCGGCGATCTCCTTACGCAACCGTTCCTCTTCCAGCAACTGCGCTGGCTCGGATTTCTCCACCTCGCTAAGCGTCGTTTCCAGTTCATGCAGCATACGGCGTTTGCCGGCCGTCATGGCGGTACGACGTGCCAGTGAGTTTTGCAGTGAGCGCACCACGCTGATGTTGGCAGGCACCCCGTTAGAGGTGAAGCCAGCGCGATGGGTTTTGTATTCATTCAGTTGACGATGCTGATTCTTCCGCAGGTTAGGCAGCGCAAGGTCTTCAAACAGCAGATCAAGGTATTCATCTTTCGAAATCTGGAAGACGAACTCGTCCTGGCCTTCACCATCCTGACTGGCATTGCCCTGGCCGCCACCACCGCCTCCGCCGCCACCTTGGGGGCGTTCGACGCGGTCGTTCTGCACAAAGTGATCGTTACCGGGATGGACGCGATGACGACTGCCGCCGCGGCCCTGATGGAAAATCGGTTCGTTGATGTCTTCAATCGGAATGGAGACGGACTCGCCGCTTTCCACGTCGGTAACCGAACGCTTATTAATGGCCTCGGAGATCGACTGCTTGATTTGCGACTTGTAACGGCGCAGAAAGCGCTGCCGATTGACCGCGCTTTTATTCTTGCCGTTCAGACGCCGATCGATGAAATAGGCCATAAAATTCCCCCAAACTACAGTGCAAGCCAGGTCGGGGCTTGCCCGACCTTCCTCTTCCGGCGTCGTAACGCCGTTTAGCTTACAAACCTAATTATGACGATTTACGCACACGGAGATACCATTCGCACAGCAGGCGTACCTGTTTGCGGGTATAACCTTTCTCCATCATGCGGTCGACAAAATCATCGTGTTTTTTCTGTTCGTCCGTTGAGGTTTTAGTGTTGAACGAAATCACCGGCAGCAACTCTTCGGTATTCGAGAACATTTTCTTCTCGATAACCGTGCGCAGTTTTTCGTAGCTGGTCCAGTTCGGATTGCGTCCACTGTTATGCGCACGGGCGCGCAGTACAAAGTTGACAATCTCGTTACGGAAATCTTTCGGGTTACTGATCCCGGCAGGTTTCTCGATTTTCTCCAGCTCAGCGTTCAGCGATTCGCGATCAAACAGTTGTCCGGTATCTGGATCTCGGTATTCCTGATCCTGAATCCAGAAGTCGGCGTAGGTGACATAGCGATCAAAAATGTTCTGACCGTATTCGGAGTAGGACTCCAGATAGGCGGTCTGAATTTCTTTGCCGATAAATTCGGCATATTTCGGAATCAGGTAGCCTTTCAGATGCTCCAGATATTTCTCCGCCTGCTCCTGCGGGAACTGCTCACGTTCAATCTGCTGTTCCAGCACATAGAACAGGTGAACCGGGTTGGCGGCCACTTCCGCATGGTCGAAGTTGAACACGCGCGACAGAATTTTAAAGGCAAAGCGGGTTGAGAGACCGTTCATCCCTTCATCCACGCCAGCGTAGTCGTGATACTCCTGCCAGGATTTGGCTTTAGGATCGGTATCTTTCAACGTTTCGCCATCATAGACGCGCATTTTCGAGTAGATACTGGAGTTTTCCGGCTCTTTCAAACGCGACAAAATGGAGAAACGGGCCAGGGTTTCCAGTGTACCTGGTGCGCATGGCGCGGTTGCCAGTTCACTGTGGTTAAGCAGTTTCTCGTAGATTTTGATCTCTTCGGAAACCCGCAGGCAGTAAGGCACTTTGACGATGTAAACACGGTCAAGAAACGCCTCGTTGTTTTTGTTGTTACGGAAGGTGACCCACTCTGATTCGTTGGAGTGCGCCAGAATGATGCCGTTAAACGGCAGCGCCGAAATACCCTCGGTACCGTTGTAGTTACCTTCCTGCGTGGCGGTCAGCAGAGGATGCAGCACTTTAATCGGTGCTTTAAACATCTCCACGAATTCCATGATGCCCTGGTTAGCGCGGCACAAGGCGCCGGAGTAGCCATAGGCATCGGGATCGTTCTGCGCGTGGTTTTCCAGTTTGCGGATATCCACTTTCCCGACCAGTGCGGAGATATCCTGGTTGTTTTCGTCACCCGGTTCAGTTTTGGCAATCGCCAACTGTTCGAGGATTGACGGCCATACTTTAACCACTTTGAAGCGGGTAATATCGCCGCCGAAATCGTGCAGGCGCTTCGCCGCCCACGGCGACATAATGGTGCCGAGGTAACGACGTGGTACGCCATACTCTTTTTCGAGAATGTTCGCGTCTTCCTGTGGGTTAAACAGGCAAAGCGGATGGTCATTGACCGGGCTACGCTCGCCATCTGCGCTCAACACGTAAATCGGTACGCGCTGCATCAACGATTTAAGGCGTTCAGCCAGGGATGATTTACCGCCACCTACCGGACCCAGAAGATAAAGAATCTGTTTCTTCTCCTCCAACCCTTGCGCAGCATGTTTCAGGTAAGAAACGATTTGTTCAATCGCTTCTTCCATGCCATAGAACTCTTCAAACGCAGGGTAGCGTCCAATGACGCGATTCGAGAATATTCTGGAAAGGCGTGGCTCCTGAGCAGTATCAACCATCACCGGCTCACCAATGGCCATCAATAGTCGCTCTGCAGCGTTGGCGTATGCACTGCGATCCTGCTTACAAATTGCGAGGAATTCCTGCAGTGTGAACTCTTCGTCCTTGGCAGCTTCATAACGCTGACGATAGTGATCGAATATATTCATAGCGATGCCCGTCCTTTCGTTTTTAGCACAGGTAAAGGAGCGTAATTAAGATGCTCTTGCAGCTCCCGGAAGATATTCTCTATTGAGTACAGCAACCCTTATGCCAACCTGACGATTTTTTATCGGGATACACAATTCTTATGGTCACTCTGCTCGTACAAAAAGTCTCGTCTTACTTTTAACTGTAGAAGGCATTTAAGAAATTTCCTCCGTTTCTTCTCCTTATTTAGCGATATATCAATAACAAAGTCTCATAAGGCTTAAGTGTCTAACCTCTTAAATCGCAGCGGTCTTGATGGTTTCAGACAATTCTGCTGCGGTGAACAACAACCCTCATTAAAAGTTAAACCATGTGGAGAAATTGGTTAGACTCTGCGTGTGATTGTTATATTTATGGACTGAATAAATTGTGAACCATTTCAAACTTAAAGCGCTTGCTCTGCTCTCACCCTGCTATTTTGCGGCTTTCAGCACGTATGCCGATCCCTTATCTCTCGGGGCATCGGTTATTTACGCCGAATCCCCCTACCGCGGAGGGCAGGACCGTTATATACCGGTGCCGGTGATAAATTATGAAGGAGATAATTTCTGGTTCCACAGCCTGCAGGCCGGTTACTACTTGTGGAAGGATCCGCAGGACCAACTGTCATTAACGGTTCTCGGTTCGCCGCAGCAGTATGACCCGAAAGACAATGATCTGAGCGATATGAAGCGGCTGGACAAGCGTCGCATGACGTTGATGGCGGGTGCCAGCTATCGTCATATCTCACAATGGGGCATCTTACGCACCGCGCTGTTAGGGGATGTCCTCAACAACAGCAACGGTGTGATGTGGGATTTGACCTGGTTATATCGTTTCGATTTTGGTGCGTTCAGCCTGACACCGGGCATCGGTGCCTTGTGGAACAGCGCCAACCAAAACCGCTACTACTATGGCGTCTCATCACAGGAAAGCGCCCGCACTGGCATTGCGCGTTATCAGCCGGATGACAGCTGGTCGCCCTACCTGGAAATGAACGCCAGCTACCAGATTAGCCAGAGCTGGAACGCCACGGTGTCCGGCCGTTACACCCAATTTGGCAGCGATATCAAAGACAGTCCAATGGTGAATAAGAGCGGACAAGTCACGCTCTGGACAGGTATCAGTTACAGCTTCTGATTGGTTACGATGAAATGCCCTTGAGTGGGGCATTTTTATTGTTTTGCACCAATGTGGCGCACCATTATGGTTCATTTGGAGGTTCTATGACGAAGACAGTTCAGTTCAAAGGAGAATCGCCCCTTCCGGCGATTGGCCAGGGAACCTGGTACATGGGGGAAAATCCGGCAACACACCAGCAGGAAGTCGCCGCGTTGCAGGCGGGCCTCGACCTGGGGCTTAAACTGATTGATACCGCAGAAATGTATGCCGAAGGGGGGGCCGAAATTGTGGTAGGCGAGGCGCTAAAAGGGCGACGCGATCAGGCCTGGCTGGTATCGAAGGTCTATCCGTGGAATGCGGGTGAAGTCGATGCGATCGACGCCTGCGAGCGTAGCCTGCGCCGTTTACAGACGGATTATCTGGATCTTTATCTGTTGCACTGGCGCGGCAATATCCCGTTGGAAGAAACCATTCGTGCCATGGAAACGTTGCAACAACAGGGCAAGATTCGCCGCTGGGGAGTCTCAAACTTTGACACTGAGGATATGCAGGAACTGTGGGGAGAGCCGGGTGGGGAAGCTTGCGTGACCAATCAGGTACTTTATCATCTGGCGTCCCGTGGTATTGAGTATGATTTACTGCCTGAATGCCAGCTGCGGGATGTACCAATAATGGCGTATTGCCCGCTGGCCCAGGCCGGACGCCTGCGTCAGGCGCTGTTCAGTGACCCGCGCGTGCAGCAGATTGCACAACAGCAGGGCATTAGCGTAGCGCAACTGTTACTGGCATGGGTAATCCGCAAAGAAGGGGTGATCGCTATCCCGAAAGCCAGCAGTGTGGCCCATGTGCAGGAAAATGCGGCAGCGCTTAACCTGGTATTGAGTGGCGAACAGCTGGCGATCTTAAATCAGGCATTCCCACCGCCGCAGGATAAACTGCCGCTGGATGTGGTTTAGCGGCGCAGGTGCGCCGCTCTCATCAGGCTTTGCTGCGCAGCCGGAAAGTGGTAGCGAGACGGGCAGGGGATTCACCGGCGCTCACTAACGGCTGATTAATGCGTGCCGTTTCTACGCACACCATGGTTTTGTAACCGTCATTCGCCATGTCAGCCATACTACACGACAACTCCGGACCTGGATTCCACGTGACAACGTCACTTTGGTAGTGGTGATAAACCTCAATCTGCCGATTACCCGCTTTATCATGAATGACGCTGTAATCTTCTGGCGCGGTGAAAACACGGTCAATACGGCCCGGATAGGTCTGCTTACCATCCGATTCGCCGACCGCACTATCATTCACTTTATCAACGAAGCGGTTACCCAGCCCGCTAACCTCGGTCTGAGCAATATCAGTGACCTCGAAATAGCTGTGCAGCGCCGCAGTCGCCTCAAAATCGCCATGCGCTTCCAGCTCAATCTCGCAATGGGCACCAATACGGAAGCGCGCGAGCAGAGTAAATTCGTGCGGCCAGAGTTTTAAGGTTTGTGCATTACTTTCCAGCACAAAGGTCAGAATGACGCCGTCTTCATTCTCGTCATGCGCGGATAGCTTCCAGGGTTGATTACGGGCAAAACCGTGCGCGGGTTCGCCGGCCGGGCCAAACCACGGCCAGCAGATCGGTACACCACCACGAATGGCTTTACCGGTGGCAAACGGCGTCTTCTCGCTGAGCCAGAGGACCGGCTGTTGTCCACTGGGTTGCCAGGCGAGGAGATGTGCACCTTGCAAGGTAATGGCTGCGCGCACGCGGGGATGGCTGACAATAATAACGGGCAGTTCACCAATTTGACGCTGAGACAGATAAGGGGTGATCTGCTGCACTACGGGTAGCGAAAAAAGCGACTCTTGCATACAAAATCCTTCTCTTAAGCTAGCCAAATAAAAAGGGCGACCTAAGTCGCCCCTTGTTTGATCTATCGGTTGTGCTGGTTAGCTTACTTAGCAGAAACCAGAGCAATCAGATCGAGAACCTTGTTGGAGTAACCGGTTTCGTTATCGTACCAGGAAACCAGTTTCACAAAGTTGTCATTCAGCGCGATACCGGCTTTAGCATCGAATACTGAAGTCAGGATTTCACCGTTGAAATCGGTAGAAACCACGTCGTCTTCAACATAGCCCAGAACGCCTTTCATTTCGCCTTCAGCAGCGGCTTTGATTGCTGAACAAATTTC
Source organism: Pantoea sp. X-Soil-TKNS-1211 (assembly GCF_059730495.1). Taxonomy (NCBI): domain Bacteria; kingdom Pseudomonadati; phylum Pseudomonadota; class Gammaproteobacteria; order Enterobacterales; family Erwiniaceae; genus Pantoea; species Pantoea sp. X-Soil-TKNS-1211. The sequence continues at coordinate 2,477,534 of NZ_AP035953.1, read as the reverse complement.
TTTGTAAGAAGCCGCTTTTTCCAGACGAACGGTCAGGTCAACCACAGAGACGTTCGGGGTCGGAACACGGAACGCCATACCGGTCAGTTTGCCGTTCAGTTCTGGCAGAACTTTACCTACTGCTTTAGCCGCACCGGTAGAAGACGGGATGATGTTCTGAGAAGCGCCACGGCCGCCGCGCCAGTCTTTGTGAGACGGGCCATCAACGGTTTTCTGGGTAGCAGTGGTGGCGTGAACAGTGGTCATCAGACCTTCAACGATACCGAACTTGTCGTTGATCACTTTTGCCAGCGGTGCCAGGCAGTTAGTGGTGCAGGAAGCGTTAGAAACGATATCCTGGCCAGCATATTTGTCGAAGTTAGCACCACGAACAAACATCGGGGTGTCATCTTTAGACGGGCCAGTCAGAACCACTTTCTTGGCACCGGCTGCGATGTGTTTGCGTGCGGTTTCGTCGGTCAGGAAGATACCGGTTGCTTCTGCAACTACGTCAACGCCCACTTCGTCCCATTTCAGGTTAGCCGGGTCTTTCTCAGCGGTAACACGGATTTTTTTACCGTTAACAATCAGCGCGCCGTCTTTAACTTCTACGGTGCCGTCAAAACGACCGTGCGTAGAGTCATACTTCAGCATGTAAGCCATGTAATCGGCGTCCAGCAGGTCGTTGATCGCGACGATTTCGATGTCAGAACGCTGCTGCGCAGCACGGAAAACGATGCGACCGATACGGCCAAAACCGTTGATACCTACTTTGATAGTCATATATTCCACCAGCTATTTGTTAGTGAATAAAAGGTTGGCTGTAAAATTACAAAAACCTTACCAGGCGTCAAGCGGAATCGTGTCAATTGTTGCGACAGGTCAATTCCACTTACAGGAATTATTCGTTGCGCAAACGCTTGCGCAACAGGGGTTATTCCAAAGCCAGATTTGCCGATCGCCGACTATAAAGGGATGTGTGTTCTAAAGGGTGATCGGCATCACAAATCCGTGTTGTCATCCACAGGACGGATGTGTTCGCACGAAAAAAGACCCGGATGATGTTATTCATTTGTTAGAATACTAGTCGATTTTTTCAGAATGACACTCCGGAATCCCAAAATGGCTAAAGACACCGCATCCGCGGAAAAAATCGCGCAGTTGTCGGAAATGCAGCGCTATGTAACCCAGCAGCGTGGAACCGAACCCCCTTTTACCGGTGCTCTGCTGCATAACAAGCAGGAGGGCATCTACCACTGCCTGGTTTGTAACGCGCCGCTGTTTCTCTCTGAAAGCAAGTATGATTCTGGCTGCGGCTGGCCGAGCTTCTATCAGCCGGTTAAGGATGACGCTATCCGTTACCTGGAAGATGATTCGCACGGTATGCACCGCGTTGAAATCCGCTGTGGCAACTGCGATGCACATCTCGGGCATGTATTCCCGGATGGGCCACAGCCGACGGGTGAGCGCTACTGTGTGAACTCGGCTTCGCTCAACTTTACCGATGAGCAGGGCAATCAACAACAGGGGTAAGCATGAAACAGGAACTGGAAGCGATGTTGGCGGCGATGACGCCAGAAGTTTACCAGCGTCTGGCTACGGCGGTGGAAACCGGCAAGTGGCCAGATGGCGTAGCGCTGACGCCCGAACAGCGTGAAAACTGCCTGCAACTGGTGATGCTATGGCAGGCGCGTCACAATGATGCGCCGCAGCACATGACTGTTGGCAAAGGCGGTGAGATGGTGATGAAGTCGAAAAAAGAACTGAAAGAAGAGTTCGGTATTGAGACGGATGTGACCCGCATAAACCTGCACTGATCACCCTGGCAGGGCTGGTTAACCAGCCCTGATTTTTCAGATAATGACCGCACCCTGGTTACGCATTTGCTCGATGGCAATGGCGCTATCCTCAGGGTTGAGATTAACCCCACGACAGCCTTCTTCCACCACCTCAACCTGATAACCCAGCTCCAGCGCATCCAGCACGCTATATTTGACGCAATAATCGGTTGCTAACCCCAGCACCACCAGATGGCTGATGTCGCGCTCGCGCAACCAGCTGTCCAGCTCAGTTTTACGCCGGTGGCCGTTATCGAAAAAGGCGCTGTAGCTGTCGACGTCAACATCTTCGCCTTTATGGAATACTGCATCAATCAACGTGCGATCCAGATCAGGGTGAAAATCAGCGCCAGCCGATCCCTGAATGCCGTGATCCGGCCACCAGATCTGCGCCAGGCCGTTCAGTTCCCCTAAGGTATAGACCGGTTCGCCTGATACCGAGGCAAAGCTGCCATGATTATCCGGATGCCAGTCCTGCAATGCCACTACACACTCGCCCCGAGCACGAAACTCACGTGCGTAGCGATTCGCAACGGCAACGGTTAAGTCACCTTCACGCACGGCCATGGGGCCGCCGGGGCAAAAATCGTTCTGTATATCGATGATTATCAATGCCCGCTTCATCACATCTCGCTCCGTATCAGTCTTCAGTCAGTTCGCCACGTAAATTCTGTTGCATTTTGGCACGAATTTCCGCACTGGTGAGGTTTTGACTCAGTAAAAAGTGAAGTTTTGTTAATGTTGCTTCCACCGTGAGATCAAAGCCACTGATCACCCCAGCGTGCTCCAGCGCATTGCCGGTGGCATACCCCCCCATATTCACCTTACCGGACATACACTGCGTCAGGTTTACCACCACAATGCCACGCTCGCTGGCCTGTTGCAGTTCAGCCAGAAACTCCGCATTTTGCGGTGCGTTACCGACGCCGTAAGAGCGCAGGATCAGGGCTTTTACCGGCTGACGCAGGAAGTTACGCACCACCTCAGCAGAAATGCCCGGATAAATCGTCACTACGCCAATCGGTTGCGGGGTGATCGGATGAACTATCAGCTCACCTGTGCCTTTGGGGGCGGGTGGCGTATTCAGGCGGCGAATATGGATACCGGCTTCCAGTAACGGCGACAGGTTCGGCGAAGCAAATGCATTGAAGCCATCGGCGTGTGCTTTGGTGGTGCGGTTGCCACGGAACAACGTGTTATTAAAGAATAGCGCGACTTCATTGATCGGATAATTCGCCGCCACATACAACGAGTTAAGCAGGTTTTGCTGACCGTCTGAGCGTAATTCTGCCAGCGGAATCTGCGAGCCGGTCACAATCACCGGTTTCGCAAGGTTCTCCAGCATGAAGGAGAGGGCCGAGGCGGTGAACGCCATGGTGTCGGTGCCATGCAGAATGACAAAGCCGTCGTATTGATCGTAATTCTGTTGGATGTCATTCGCGATGGACTGCCAGTCTTCTGGCGTCATGTCGGAAGAATCCATCAACGGCTGGTATTCGTGGATGGTGAAATCGGGCATCTCCGCACGATGAAATTCGGGCATATTTGCCAGCTGCTGCTGTAAATGGCCAGAAACCGGAATGTAGCCGTGTGCCGAACGCTGCATACCGATGGTTCCGCCCGTGTAGGCTACATAGATATTTTTCTTTTGCATGAATGAACTCAGACTTGCCGTAAAACGCGCAGTATAAGGGGATTACCGGGGAAAAGCAGCCCGACCAGCGGTCGGGCTGTAAAGATTATCTCACACCCGTCATACTTCGCGCTGCAGGTGCGTTGGCCGTGCTCATTCACCCCAGTCACTTACCTGAGTAAGCTCCTGGGGATTCACTCGCGTGCCGCCTTCCTGCAACACGAATTATTTAGGGTCTGTGTCGCCGCAGTTCAGGCAGAAAGCGTAACGATTTTGTGGATCGTTAAGGTTATCAAACAGTCCAGGCTGTTTTTTCATCGCGCTCATCACATCCAGCATCGGCGCAGGCAGCCACACTTTCAACGCCTCCGGCATGATGGCGCTGGCTGAGGCGCTCATCTGATTCAGCAACAGATCCAGCATACCCGGATCATCCTGATACCAGCTCAATTGCGGGGTGGTGACTTTCGCCAGTTCAGCAGCTTTGTTGACCGCGTCATCAAAGTCACCCAGCGCATCCACCAGACCGTTGGCTTTGGCATCGCTTCCGGTCCAGACATGACCCTGGGCAATCTCATTGATCTGCTCCGGCGTTTTATGCCGCGAGGCTGCTACTAAACCAACGAAGTTGCGATAGCCGTTCTCGATAGTCAGTTGCATCAATTGCTGCACTTCCGGCGGTAACGCTTTGGTGGTAGCAACATCAGCCAGCGGTGAGGTGGCAACGCCATCGGTATGCACACCAATAGTGCTCAGGCTGTTCTCCACGGTATTGATCACCCCAAAGATACCGATCGAGCCGGTCAGAGTGCTGGGGTTCGCCACAATGTAATCCGCCGGGGTGGAGATCCAGTACCCGCCAGATGCTGCCATACCGCCCATCGACACCACCACCGGTTTACCTGCCGCATGGGCAGCAGCGAGTTCTTCGCGGATCGCTTCTGACGCGGTCACGCTGCCACCAGGACTATTGACGCGCAGAATGATCGCTTTGATCTTCGGATCCAGACGTGCATCGCGGATCTGCCCGGCAGTGGTATCGCCGCCAACGTTTCCGGCGGTCTCTTCACCGTCCATGATTGCGCCGCTCGCCATCACCACAGCGATATTGCCGTCCTGCTGCGTGGGTTGCTTAACGGTGTAATCGTAAATGCTGACGTTACGATAATCGTTGTTCTGCTTATCCCAGCCGAAGGTTTTGATCAGTTCCTGATCGGCAGTGGCACGGCTCTCCAGGGCATCCACCAGTTTGCTGTTCAGGGCGTATTTGGCTGTATCGCCCTGTACCGCCTGCAAACCACTGATGATGCCCGCGGCACCGGGGAACAACTGCTCCGGGGTAATCTGACGGTTAGCGGAGACGGTGTTCAGATAGTTTTGCCACAGCTGACCGATCCAGCGGCTATCGGCATCGCGAGCTTCCGGCGACATATCATCACGCAGGAAAGGCTCCACCGCCGATTTATAGGTGCCGACGCGGAACACATGTGAGTTCACTTTCAGCTTGTCGAGCAACGTTTTGTAGTACAGGCCGTTAGTAGCGAAACCGTGCAGATCAACGGTGCCTTGTGGCGAGAGATAAACTTTGTTGGCATAACTGGCCAGATAATATTGTGCCTGGCTGTAGCTATCACCAATCGCGTAGACCGGTTTGCCACTGTCGCGGAATTCACGCAGCGCTTTGCCGACATATTGTAGTGATGGCTGATCGCCCCCGGCAAAATCACGCAGATCCAGCACGATACCGGTAATGTTTTTGTCGCCTTTCGCCTGGCGAATCGCATCAACCACATCAAACAGCGAGTTTTCCTGGAGGCGGTCACTGCTGGTACCCAGTAACTGACGGCCAATCCGACTCAGACGGTTGCTGACGGACGGTTTATCCACCAACACCCCGGTCAGATCGACTTTCAATGCACCCTGCTGGACTGGCTCACTGCTGCCGGAACCACTCACTTGTAACCAGATCCCCACACCGGCGAGGATCAACACAATCAGAAATAAATTAAGAATAAATTCCCGAATAAAATTCAGCACCCGCCAGCCCCAGCGGAACAGGCCAGCAATAATTCGCCACAATGTGCGCATAGACTCTCCATATTCACGTAGCCGAAGACAGCCAGCACGCCAGCCGCCTCGATATCGACCACATCCTAAAGAGCAGCGTGTGAAAAGTCAGCAGGAAATCGCGCCAGACTGTTACAAAAGATCGTGGTATGCCAGGATTAGACATCGTTTTATTTCAAGGGAGAAGAAAATGGATGCACTTGATTTATTAGTTAATCGCCGTTCAGCGTCACGTTTGGCTGACCCTGCACCGGCTGGTGAGGTGCTGGAAAACATCCTGCACGCCGGGATGCGCGCGCCGGATCACGGTTCTCTGCAACCCTGGCGTTTCATCATTGTTGAGAAAGAGGGGCGTGATCGTCTGAGCAAACTGCTGGAGCAAGCTGCGCGTGCCAGCGAAATGGATGACAAGGCCATTGAAAAAGCCAGCTCGTCACCGTTCCGTGCGCCGATGATCATCACGGTGGTCGCGCGTTGTGAACAACACCCGAAAGTGCCACGCTGGGAACAGTTGATTTCAGCAGGCTGTGCAGTGATGGCGATGCAAATGGCCGCCGCTGCGCAAGGCTTCAACGGCATCTGGCGAAGTGGACCCTGGACCGATCATCCGCAGGTGCGTGAAGCGTTCGGCTGCCGTGAACAGGATGCCATTGTCGGTTTCCTGTATCTCGGGACCCCGCAGCTAAAATCCAGCACGACGGTTCTGCCCCCTGACACGGCGGAATTTGTCAGTTATTTCTGACAGACACTGACGGGTTTCTGCGGCAGGCTGAGCGGCGTTGCAAAAATTGCACATCGCGTGTGCGATTGATCGAGCTGTGACCGCGCGCCCCTTACCACCGGCTGGCAGCCAGGCTAACATAGCGCTATCTGCCAGTGCATAAGGAACCCGCTATGAATGAACCTGTTCGCCTGACCCAATACAGCCACGGTGCTGGCTGTGGCTGCAAAATTTCGCCCCAGGTGCTGGAAACCATCCTGCGTAGTGAACTGGGCACCTTCCACGATCCCCATTTATTGGTGGGAAATGAAACCCGTGACGATGCCGCCGTTTATGATTTGGGTAACGGCAGCGCTGTCGTCAGCACCACTGACTTTTTTATGCCGATCGTTGACGATCCCCACACCTTTGGCCGTATCGCTGCCACCAATGCCATCAGCGATATTTATGCCATGGGCGGTAAGCCGATCATGGCGATCGCCATTCTTGGCTGGCCGGTGAATGTGCTCAGCCCGGAGGTAGCGCAGCAGGTAGTTGAAGGGGGACGTGCGGCGTGTCAGGCGGCGGGTATCGCCCTGGCGGGAGGGCATTCAATTGATTCACCGGAGCCGATTTTTGGCCTCGCGGTGACGGGTATCGTCGATGTGGCGCGTTTGAAGAAAAATAGCGCGGCTCAGGCAGGTTGCCAGTTGTTCCTGACGAAACCTCTCGGCATTGGTATCCTGACCACCGCTGAGAAAAAAGGCCTGCTGCGACCGGAACATCACACGCTGGCTGCGGAAGTGATGTGTCAGCTCAACAAAGTGGGTGCGGAGTTTGCTCATCTCGCCGGGGTCACGGCGATGACCGATGTCACTGGTTTTGGTCTGTTGGGGCATTTAAGTGAAATCTGTCATGGCTCCGCTTTACGCGCCGAAGTCATCGCTGCACAGGTGCCGCGTCTGCCCGGCGTGGATGAGTATATCGTCGCCGGTGCGGTTCCCGGTGGCACCAGTCGTAACTTCGCCAGCTACGGCCAGCATGTTTCGCCGATGGATGACGCGACACGCGCGTTACTGTGTGATCCGCAAACCTCGGGCGGTTTGCTGGTGGCGGTACAGCCTTCTGAAATCGAAGCCTTTCATCGCTGTGCTACCCTGGCCGGCGTGACGCCCACCGCCATTGGTGCGCTGTATGACGCCGAACCTGATTATCCCTTGATTACCGTAGTCAACTGACGTTTAAGGATCGACGCCATTCATGCGTTTGTTTATTGCAGAAAAACCGAGCCTCGGACGTGCCATCGCCGACGTGTTGCCTAAACCCCATCGACGTGGCGATGGTTATATCGCGTGCGGCAATGACCAGGTCGTCACCTGGTGTGTCGGGCATTTGCTGGAACAAGCTCAACCCGACAGCTACGACAGCCGCTATGCGCGCTGGAATCTCGCCGACTTACCGATTATCCCTGAGAAGTGGCGGCTCCAACCGCGCCCCTCAGTGGCGAAACAACTCAAAGTGATAGAAGGCTTGTTGGCGCAGGCGAGCGAAGTGGTGCACGCCGGAGACCCGGATCGCGAAGGACAATTGCTGGTAGACGAGGTGATTGATTACCTGCAATTGCCCGCGGAAAAACGCCAGAAAGTGCAGCGTTGTTTAATCAACGATCTCAATCCGCAGGCGGTGGAGCGCGCGGTTGGCCGTCTGCGCGAAAATCGTGAGTTTATTCCGCTGTGCGTTTCGGCGCTGGCACGCGCCCGGGCCGACTGGTTATATGGCATCAATATGACCCGTGCCTGGACGCTGCTGGGACGTAACGCGGGCTATGACGGTGTATTGTCGGTTGGTCGGGTACAGACCCCGGTGCTGGGGTTGGTAGTGCGGCGTGATGAAGAGATCGAGAACTTTATCCCCAAGGACTACTTCGAAGTCAAAGCGCATATTGTCACGCCCAAGGATGAACGCTTTGTCGCCAGTTGGGTGCCCAGTGATGCCTGTGAACCCTGGCAGGATGAAGAGGGACGCTTGCTGCATCGCCCGTTGGCGGATCATGTGCTGGAGCGCATCAACGGCCAACCTGCGCTGGTCACCGCGTATAACGATAAACGGGAATCAGAAATCGCGCCGCTGCCATTCTCGCTATCGGCGCTACAAATCGAGGCCGCAAAACGTTTTGGCCTTAGTGCACAAAACGTGCTCGACTGCTGCCAGCGGCTGTATGAAACCCACAAGCTGATCACCTATCCACGTTCGGACTCCCGCTACTTGCCGGAAGAACATTTTGCCGGACGTCATGCGGTGTTGAACGCTATTCAGGCCCATCAGCCGGATATGACGCCACCGACGGATTTCAACCCGGAACAGCGCAACCGTTGCTGGGACGACAAAAAAGTCGATGCCCACCATGCCATTATCCCGACCGCGCGTGCCAGCAAGGTTAACCTCAGTGAAAACGAAGCCAATATTTATGGCCTGATTGCGCGCCAGTATCTGATGCAGTTCTGTCCCGACGCGGTGTTTCGCAAGTGCGTTATCGATCTCGACATTGCCGGTGGCAAATTCGTAGCCAAAGCGCGCTTTCTGGCGGAAGCGGGCTGGCGAGCGCTGCTCGGTAGCAAGGAACGCGATGAAGAGAACGACGGCACACCGTTACCGGTGGTGAGTAAAGGTGACGAATTGCTGTGCGAGCGCGGTGAAGTACTGGCTAAGCAGACACAGCCACCCCGTCCGTTCACTGACGCAACCTTGCTTTCGGCCATGACCGGTATCGCCCGTTTTGTGCAGGATAAAGATCTAAAGAAAGTGCTGCGTGCGACCGATGGTTTAGGAACGGAAGCGACGCGCGCCGGCATTATTGAATTGCTGTTCCGGCGCACCTTCCTGGTGAAAAAGGGCCGCTATATTCATTCGACGCAGGCGGGCAGGGCATTGATCCACGCACTGCCGGAAATGGCGGCACGGCCTGATATGACGGCCCACTGGGAGTCGACGCTCACCCGTATTAGTGAAAAATCCTGTCGCTACGATGAGTTTATGCAGCCGTTGGTGAGTACCTTGATTGGCCTGATTGGTCAGGCGCGCCAGCAACCATCGCTACAGGCATTTCGAGGCATTGCCGCGAGCGGAAGCGCGAGTGAGAAAAAACGCAGCCGCAAACCCGCGCGGCGCAAAATGAAGGAGACCGAGTGATGCGTTATTTGATGGTGTTGCTAAGCGGCGTATTGCTGTTTAGCAGCGCGGCGCAGGCGAATCGTACCCCTGATACGGGCCGTAATATCGGCAATACTGACGTGGTGGTAGATATGCCGCCAGAAGTCTGGACGCAGGGGCAAAATAATCAGCAAAGCAACTGCTTGCAGTGCTGTACCTATGAAAATCGCAGCTATTCTGAAGGTGCGGTGGTTAAGGCCGAGGGTGTGCTATTGCAATGTTCACGTGATGAGAAAGTGATGGGTACCAATCCATTAATCTGGAAGATCATCAAATAAAGGGCGCGGCCTGACACAGGCCACGCCATCTCATCACAGTTCAAACGTTGACCACACTGGCGCGTGATCGGACGGTTTTTCCATACTGCGGATATCATAATCGATACCGCTGGCGATACAGCGCGACGCCAACGGCTGGCTGGCAAGCAGCAGGTCGATACGCAGACCGCGGTTATCATCGAAGCCTTTGGAGCGGTAATCAAACCAGGAGAAGCGGTCAGCAGTTTCGGGGTATTGAGCACGCCAGGTATCCACCAGCCCCCAGTTCAACAGACGGTCCATCCACTCACGTTCTTCCGGTAGGAACGAACATTTACCGGTGCGCAGCCAGCGTTTGCGGTTCTCTTCACCGATACCGATGTCGAGATCGGTGCTGCTGATATTCATGTCGCCCATAATCAGCACCGGTTTATCCACGGCCAACTGGGTTTGCAGATAGCTTTGCAGATCCCGGTAAAACTTCTCTTTTGCCGGAAACTTGATCGGATGGTCACGGCTTTCGCCTTGTGGGAAGTAACCGTTGATCACCGTGATATCGCCAATCGGGCTGGGGACTTCAGCCATAATCAGACGGCGCTGTGCGTCTTCGCCATCACCTGGGAAACCGCGATGCACCGCGACCGGTGCAGCTTTGGTCAGAAGCGCGACGCCGTAGTGGCCTTTTTGCCCGTGATAAAACACGTGGTAACCGAGTTTACTGACCTCTTCGAGCGGGAACATGTCGTCATGGACCTTGGTTTCCTGCAGGCCAATAACGTCCGGCTGATGCTGTTCCACCAGCGCCTCAAGTTGATGAGGGCGAGCACGCAAGCCATTGATGTTAAATGAGACAAATTTCATTTCGCTGCCATTTTTATCCGCTAAAGTATGGCGGGATGGTAGCGAGTTTTGCGTGAAATGTCATGGTCAGATTCGCCATTGTGTAACGGCGCGATAAATCACGCCGTTGTGCTTCAAACTCTGGATGCCTGCGCCAGCGCGGTTATCAGTTGTTGCTGATTCATACGCACGCAGTAAGACGGCATGCCACGCTCAAAACGCCACCCTTCAGCTAACGGCCCGGCATCAACGGCATCGAAACCAAATGCGTCGTATAGCGCCACGGCCAGTGCTTTACCCTCCGCATCGTCACCAGCCACGGGTAAGGCACGGCGTCCGGGTGTGGCAGCCGCCTGGCCATCACTCTCCAGTTGGGTCATGGGTATTGCGTTAAAGGCTTTGGTAACACGGGCCTCTGGTAGATAACGGGCCAGTAACTCGCTGGTGGTTGTTTCACGCGAAGTCAGGACGGCGATGTCACCGTCACGTTCGGGATAGTAGTTAACGGCATCCAGTACGGGTTTGTTGCCGATTTCAGCCGCCGGAAGGGTATCAATCGCGGTTTGAGGCACCGCGATAATAATAATATCGCCAAAGTGTGCTGCTTCGCTGGCTGTTCCGATTTCACAACCGATCATCGGCCGCAGGCTAAACAGGGTCTGTGGACCGCGAGAGTTGCTGAGCATCGCCTGATGCCCGGCCTGAATCGCTAATTTAGCTATCGCCCGGCCAACGAAGCCGGCACCAATAATTCCTATCTTCATTTCTCACTCCATCAGGTTTTCAGTCGTGAGTTGTACTATGATTCCCTCCCATAAGAAGATAAATCGTATTCATGTTGTTTTAAAAACAACTGAAAGGAGGGAATGATGGATAAATTGGCCGGGATGAAGGTATTCGTCAAAGCCGCAGAGTTGGGGTCATTTGCTGCTGTCGCTGATGCGCTGGAGATGTCACCACAGATGGTTGCCAAACATATTGCTGCGCTGGAGGCTCGCTTAGGTACCGCGCTGATCAATCGTACGACACGACGCCAGCATCTGACCGATATCGGACGCCGCTACTATGAACGTTGCCGTGTCGTGCTGAGCGAAGTTGAGGAGGCGGATGCGGTGGTACTGAATATGCAGGCCACGCCTTCCGGCATTATCCGGGTGAATGCGCCTGTGACCTTTGGTGCATATACACTTTCTCCCTTTATCACCCGCTACCTCGCCGCCTGGCCGCAAGTACAGGTCGAATTGACGTTGAGTGACAGAATCATCAATGCTGCGGAGGAAGAGGCGGAGGTTTTGATCCGTATTGGCGAGTTGGCAGACAGTACTATGGTAGCCTGGCCGCTGGCACCCTATCGCTTGATTGCCTGCGCGGCCCCGTCTTACATTGCGCTGCATGGTATGCCACGAACGCCGGCAGAACTGCAACACCACGCCTGCCTGGTCTATGGCTACTGGTCATCCGCCATGCCCTGCCGCTGGATATTTCATAGAGCGGGAAAGATTGAAGAAGTCAGACCGGAAGGGCGGTTACGATCCAATGACTGGAAAGCGCTGATGCATGCTGCACTTGAAGGTTATGGTGTGACTCTGGGGCCGGAAGATGTACTGAAAGAGGAAATCAATAAAGGGCGTCTGGTGCGGGTGCTGCCGGATTACAGTGGTCCGTCACGCCCGATGCATGTGCTGGTGCCGTCGGCGCGTAAACAAACGACGAAGATACGTTGTTTTGTTGATGCAGTGAGGAAAGAGTTTGCAAATAAATAAGGGAAGGTACTTGATGGTGGTGGGAGAAGGATTCGAACCTTCGAAGTCTGTGACGGCAGATTTACAGTCTGCTCCCTTTGGCCGCTCGGGAATCCCACCAGGGATAAGGCATATTGTGGCAACAGGTCGCGGCGATTCAAATGGTGGTGGGAGAAGGATTCGAACCTTCGAAGTCTGTGACGGCAGATTTACAGTCTGCTCCCTTTGGCCGCTCGGGAATCCCACCACTGGCCTGAATCAATACGCCTGAAAGCGGGGCGCATAATACCAAATGCGTTCAGTCTGTAAAGCGCCCACGCTAAATTTATGAATCGACTGCCCACTTTTTGCCCGTGACGCTGAAGCCTTGCTCAGTTCAGCGTCCGGATGGTTAAAGAATGATCGTGCGGTTGCCGTAGACAAATACGCGTTGACCCAACACTTTATACAATGCGCGGCTCAACACATTCTTCTCAACGTCGCGACCGGCGCGCATCATCTCTTCAGCGGTGTAGCTGTGATCCACATTGATCACATCCTGCATAATGATCGGACCTTCATCGAGATTATCATTGACATAATGCGCGGTGGCACCAATGATTTTCACGCCACGCTCATAGGCCTGATGGTATGGACGTGCACCGATAAATGCCGGCAGGAAGGAGTGGTGAATGTTGATAATCTGATTCGGGTAGCGCTGCACGAATGCGGGCGTCAGGACTCGCATATATTTCGCCAGTACCACATAATCAGGCTGATAACGGTCGATCTCGTCCGCCATGCGGTTGTCGTGTTCTTCACGCGTCAGACCTTCGTGGCTGACCAGCACAAACGGAATATCGAAGCGTTCAACCAGTGAACGCAGCGTTTCGTGGTTGCCAATCACCGCAGCGATCTCCATATCGAGACCACCAAAGGCACTTTTCATCAGCAGGTCGCCAAGGCAGTGCGCCTCTTTGGTCACCAGAATCACCACACGGCGACGACCGGCGCTATTTAGTTCACGAACCGACCCCACCGGTAAGGCGCTGTCGAGATCCGCAAGCAGGGTGTTGTCGTTGAAAATCCCTTCAAGCTCTGTGCGCATAAAAAAGCGCCCGGTACGGTGATCGACAAACTCGTTGTTTTGCACGATGTTGAGTTCGTGCTTGTAACAAATGTTGGTGATTTTGGCGATCAGACCTTTCGCATCGGGGCAAATGGTACGTAAAACTTTTCGTTGCATGGTTTGCGCTTGCATCTCGGAAGGAGTCCTGTCAAAGCGATGAATGGTAATGCTGTTGGGCAGATATCCACATCAGCCACAACATTTTTTGTATTTTTTATCGGAGCCACAAGGACAGCGATCGTTTCGCCCCAACGGAGGCGTTGTTCCGTCTACATAGTACCAGCGTTGATCCTCACGAAGAAAGCGTGAACATTCATAGATGGCCGATACACGTCCTTTTTCGAGGTATCGCGCAAAAAACGTCACAAATGCTTCATTCTGATGGCTTCCGTTATTACAACGGGTTACATTCAGGCCCAGCCATTCGGTGCTGGAAAAACTTTCAGATAATAACGTCTCCAGTTCGGCCACTCGTTGGCTGGGGTGCCAGGTTGCGACCAGCCACGCCGCGTTTTTCTCTACGTAAGCTGTGTAGCGTGAACGCATCAACTGTTCGGCGCTTACGGGATTGGCCTGCCCGGTCAGAAAGGGTTGGCAACATAGGCTATACTGCTTTCCGCTACAGCAGGGGCACGTTTCGGACACGTCATCTCCACAAAGTGATTAAAGTTAAAGATTGTGCGCTATGGTAGCTGACTGTCCGATGCGAAGCTACGTACCAGGTTAATCCCGAGGTGAGATGAGAAAGGTAAGGATCGGGTTGGCCCTGGGTTCAGGTGCCGCCAAAGGCTGGTCGCATATTGGTGTCATCAATGCATTAGAAAAAGCCGGGGTCGAGATTGATGTGGTAGCAGGCTGTTCGGTTGGTGCGCTGGTAGGGTCGGCGTATGTCAATGGTCGTCTCGGCATGATGGAGCGCTGGGTCAGCGCATTTCGCTACTGGGACGTCATTCGTCTGATGGACCTTTCCTGGCAACGCGGTGGGCTGCTGCGTGGCGACCGGGTATTCAGTCATGTTCGGCAGCTGATACCCAATGAGTTTATTGAGCAATGCGATAAGCCTTTTGGGGTGGTGGCGACCAATCTTAGTACCGGTCGTGAATTGTGGTTGACCGAAGGTGATCTCCATCAGGCGGTACGTGCGTCGTGCAGTATGCCAGGCTTATTACCACCCGTTGGCTACAATGGGTACTGGCTGGTTGATGGTGCGGTGGTCAACCCGGTGCCGATTTCTCTGACGCGCGCGCTGGGTGCTGACATCGTGATTGCTGTCGATCTTCAGCATGATGCGCATCTGATGCAGCAGGATTTATTATCAGTGACGCCGCAAAGCGGGGAAGAACAGGCAGCAGCAGAGGCATTAAGCTGGGGCAAAAAACTACGCCAGCGACTACTGGGATTAGCCCAGCGTCGTGCAAATCAAACGCCTGGTGCCATGGAGATTATGTCGACCTCCATCCAGGTGCTGGAAAATCGCCTGAAACGTAATCGTATGGCAGGCGATCCGCCGGATGTGCTGATTCAACCCTTCTGTCCGCAAATTTCTACGCTGGACTTTCACCGGGCTGAAGAGGCCATTGCGGCAGGCAAGGCCGCCGTCGAGAAGAAAATGGATGAACTATTGCCGCTGGTCCGTAGCAGATAGTCAGGTTGTTCATTCACAGGTGTTGTGACTTCGGTTAATTCTGAAAGGCACAACTGCGTTTTATGAACCACTATTGAAATGTCTGGTACGCAGGGGGAGAGAATGGAAAAACCGCTAATCGGCAAAAAGATACTCATTGTCGAAGATGAGGTCGTTTTCCGTTCATTGCTTGATAACTTCTTAATCAGTCTCGGCGCACAAACCATGCAGGCCGGAGACGGTCTCGATGGACTGACGTTGCTCACCGCGCAGACGGTTGATTTGGTCATTTGTGACCTGGAGATGCCGCGAATGGGCGGTATTCAGTTCGTCGAACGTATTCGCAGTCGGGGCAATAGCGTGCCAATCCTGATCATTTCTGCCACGCAGAATATGGCGGATATTGCCCATGTCTTACGCCTTGGTGTCCAGGATGTGCTGCTTAAACCGCTGAGAAATCTCGATCGCTTTCGTGAAGCGGTGTATGAATGCCTTTATCCCTCAATGTTTACCTCTAAAGTGGAAGAGGACGAGCAACTTTTCCAGGACTGGGATGCGCTGGTGAGCGATCCGCTGGCCGCAGCGAAATTATTGAAACAACTGCAGCCGCCGGTGCAGCAAACCATTGCTAATTGCCGCATCAATTATCGGCAGCTAACCATGGCGGAACAGCCAGGCCTGGTGCTGGATATTGCCGCCTTGTCGGATAAAGATCTGGCGTTTTATTGTCTGGACGTTACCCGTGCCGGTGATAATGGTGTGCTGGCTGCCTTATTGCTGCGTGCGTTGTTCAATGGCTTGTTGCAGGAGCAACTTTCTGGTCAGAAACAGCGGTTGCCGGAGTTAAACGGTCTGTTGCGTCAGGTAAATATGTTGTTGCGTCAGGCGAATCTGCATGGTCAATTCCCTCTCCTGGTGGGTTATTACCACCGGCAACTGAAAAACCTTATTCTGGTGTCAGCCGGTCTGAATGCCACGTTGCACATTAACACCCATCAAATTCAACTCAGTAATGGCGTTCCGCTTGGCACTATGGGTAGTACGCATCTTAATCAAATAAGCCAACGCGCCGAGTCCTGGCAGTGCCACGTATGGGGGGCGGGTGGCAGACTCCGCCTGATGTTATCGGCTGAAGAATAAGCGATTACATTTATATTTTTCGCGGGTTGAAGACAGGACCAGGGCTTAGCTTTACACTTGGGTAATAGTCTTAAATTCCGCGGATTAACTTCATCCAGGATAAATCCGTCAAAGAGTAACTGATATACTCATTTCGTTTTTAAACCGACATATCAAGTATTAACTTGAGCGGCCTATAAGAGAGGTATCTTGATGTCTGCCTTTAAGTCAAAAGTAAAAAAAGCGGTAATCCCTGTAGCTGGTCTGGGTACGCGTATGCTGCCAGCCACCAAAGCTATTCCGAAAGAAATGTTGCCGCTGGTTGATAAGCCGTTGATCCAGTATGTCGTGAACGAGTGTATCGCTGCCGGCATTAATGAAATCGTGCTGGTCACCCATTCCTCTAAAAACGCCATCGAGAACCATTTTGATACCAGTTTTGAACTGGAGTCGATGCTGGAAAAACGTGTTAAGCGTCAGTTGCTGGATGAAATCCAGTCTATTTGCCCGCCGCATGTCACCATCATGCAGGTTCGTCAGGGTATCGCCAAAGGTCTGGGCCACGCGGTAATGTGCGCGCACCCGCTGGTGGGTGATGAGCCGGTTGCGGTCATTCTGCCGGACGTCATCATTGATGAGTACGAATCTGACCCGACGAAAGATAACCTGGCAGAAATGCTGGCACGTTACGAAGAAAGTGGCCGCAGCCAGATCATGGTTGAGCCGGTTGCTGACGTAACCGCGTATGGTGTGGTTGACTGCAAAGGTGCAGACCTGGCTCCAGGCGAAAGCGCCCCGATGGTCGGTGTGGTTGAGAAACCGAAAGCTGCTGAAGCGCCATCAAACCTGGCGGTAGTGGGTCGTTATGTGCTGTCTGCTGACATCTGGCCACTGCTGGCAAAAACCCCTCCGGGTGCGGGTGGTGAAGTTCAGCTGACGGATTCCATCGCTATGTTGATGGAAAAAGAAACCGTTGAAGCTTATCACCTGAAAGGTGTTAGCCACGATTGCGGTAACAAGCTGGGTTATATGCAGGCTTTTGTTGAGTACGGTGTTCGCCATCCGGTTCTGGGTAAAGATTTCACCCAATGGCTTGAAGGCGCTGTAGGAAACAAAAAATAATCCATTAAAAACAGGATAATTCAATGAAAGTCACTGTATTTGGTATCGGCTATGTCGGTCTGGTTCAGGCTGCGGTGTTGGCCGAAGTCGGACATGACGTTCTCTGTATTGATGTCGACGCGAAAAAAGTCGAAAACCTGAAAAAAGGCGTCATCCCGATTTTTGAACCCGGTTTAACCCCATTGGTGATGTCGAACTATGAGGCGGGTCGCCTGAAGTTCAGCACCAATGCGGAAGAGGGTGTTAACCATGGTGTGATGCAGTTCATCGCGGTGGGAACGCCGCCAGATGAAGATGGTTCAGCCGACCTGAAATATGTGACTGCGGTTGCGCGCACTATTGCGCAGCATATGAATGGCCACAAAGTGGTTATCGATAAGTCGACAGTACCGGTAGGTACGGCCGATAAAGTACGCTCGGTGATGACGGAAACCCTGCAAAAGCGTGATGCAAACATCGCCTTTGATGTGGTTTCAAACCCGGAATTCCTCAAGGAAGGTGCAGCGGTTAATGACTGCATGCGTCCTGAGCGTATCGTGATTGGCACCGATAACGACGACGTGGTTGAACTGTTACGCGAGCTGTATGAGCCGTTTAACCGTAATCATGATCGTATGATTTTGATGGATATCCGCAGTGCAGAGCTGACGAAGTACGCAGCAAACTGCATGCTGGCCACCAAAATCAGCTTTATGAACGAGATGTCCAACCTGGCTGAACGTCTGGGCGCGGATATTGAGAAGGTACGTCAGGGTATCGGTTCCGATTCCCGTATTGGCTACCACTTCATCTATCCGGGCTGTGGCTACGGTGGTTCTTGTTTCCCGAAAGATGTGCAGGCGCTGATTCGCACTGCGGAGTCTATCGGTTATAAACCACGTCTGTTGCAGGCGGTTGAAGATGTGAATGATTCCCAGAAAACTAAACTTCCCACCTTTATCAAACGTCACTTCGGCGATGATCTGCGTGGTAAAACCTTTGCTCTGTGGGGTCTGGCATTCAAACCGAATACCGATGATATGCGTGAAGCCTCCAGTCGCGTGCTGATTGAAACGCTGTGGGAAGCGGGTGCAACCGTTCAGGCATTCGATCCGGAAGCGATGGATGAAGCACAGCGCATCTATGGTCATCGTAGCGATCTGAAGCTCATGGGAACCAAAGAAGCGGCGTTGCAGGGTGCTGATGGCCTGGTGATCTGCACCGAATGGCAGAATTTCCGTGCGCCTGATTTTGATGTCATTAAAACGGCATTAAAACAACCCGTGATTTTTGATGGTCGTAACCTGTATGATCCGGAACGTATCAGCAAACGCGGTTTCGTTTATTATGCAATCGGCCGCGGGGCATCAATTCAAAATGCATAATAGATGAGGGATGTATGAAGTTTTTGGTTACCGGTGTGGCAGGTTTTATTGGATTTCATGTTAGTCAACGTCTGTTGGCTGCCGGTCATCAGGTTGTTGGTATCGACAATCTGAATGATTATTATGATGTCAGCCTGAAACAGGCCCGTCTTGACCAGATAGCTCATCATCCTGCATTTAGCTTTAGCAAAATGGACCTGGCAGATCGCCAGGCCATTTCCTCCTTATTTGAACAACAGGGTTTCGATCGGGTTATTCATTTAGCCGCACAGGCTGGAGTGCGCTATTCCATTGAAAATCCACATGTCTACGCCGATGCAAATTTGATTGGGCACCTGAATATTCTTGAAGGCTGTCGACACCATAAAATTGGACACTTGCTTTACGCTTCTTCCAGTTCTGTTTATGGTCTGAACCGCAAAATGCCTTTTTCAACTGATGATTCAGTTGACCATCCTGTTTCACTCTATGCCGCAACGAAAAAAGCCAATGAGCTGATGTCGCACACCTATTCACATCTCTATCAATTGCCCACCACCGGTTTACGCTTTTTCACGGTGTATGGCCCGTGGGGACGTCCGGATATGGCCTTGTTTAAATTCACTCGCGCAATGCTGGCGGGGGAGCGCATTGATGTTTACAACAATGGCCAGATGAAGCGTGACTTCACCTACATTGATGATATTGCCGAAGCCATTGTGCGTTTACAGAATGTGATTCCGCAACCGGATGAGAATTGGACCGTAGAAACCGGCACACCGGCAACCAGCTCGGCACCTTATCGCGTGTATAACATCGGTAATAGTCAGCCAGTGAGTCTGATGGACTATATCAAGGCGCTGGAGAATGCACTGGGTATTGAAGCAAATAAAAACCTGATGCCAATGCAACCGGGGGATGTGTTGGAGACCAGTGCGGATACTCAACCGTTATATGATGCGATTAATTTCCGCCCGCAAACCAGCGTGGGTGATGGCGTGCAGCAATTTGTTGACTGGTATCGCGAATTCTACCCGCAATAAGCATGCATGAAAAAAGGAAGCCGCTGGCTTCCTTTTCTTTACCTGGTGAATTCACCAAATTCAAATTGGTGTGTAGTAACAAACGTTGCAAAGCACCGGGGGATTACAGCAGGAAATCGTCCAGCTGTTTGCCTTGTTCTTCAAGAGCTTTTTTAATCACGGCAGGTGTACGACCCTGACCAGTCCAGGTGCGGGTTTCACCATTTTCGTCAACGTATTGGTATTTTGCCGGGCGCGCAGCACGCTTAGTTTTACCCGCTGCTTTGGTTTCTGATAAAGCCTGCAGTAACTCATTCGGATCGATACCGTCAGCAATCAGCATCTCACGATATTGTTCAAGTTTACGCGTGCGTTCGGCATTTTCTGCTTGCGCATGGGACTCTTCTTCACGACGCTCATTCACCACAACTTCGAGCTTTTCCAGCATCTCTTCAAGAGTTTCCAGCGTGCATTCACGAGCCTGCGCGCGCAATGTACGGATATTATTAAGAATTTTAAGTGCTTCGCTCATTGTCCTAATCTCAAAATATATTTAATGGGAGTTGTTCTGCCAGCTCATAATAGAGGTGGAAAAAAATAACTGCAATAGCCAGATAAAAAAGTAAAACGTAAATTAAAAGTCAGCATCCATCTTTATCGATGGATGATGTCTATTTAACTTGTCACATCACATTCTTTAACCCTTAAAGTTTGTGCCTCGTGGGCAGCGTGAAGCCGCGCGCTTGATCGGTGCAGGAATAAAAATGAATAAAAAGTCGGCATCGATGCCTTTTAACATTGAGTGCTATTTAGCTGCTCGGGTGGCATTTTGTTAAGCGAACTAATGCTGGTAATTTGAGCAAATGATAAAAATAATCCTTCGCTACAGTCATGCGCCTTTATGGTAGACTTGCGCGCATCTGAATTTGGCCCTGACGAGATTTACCAATGGCTCAACTCTATTTTTATTACTCAGCGATGAATGCGGGCAAATCAACGGCGCTGTTGCAGTCGTCCTATAATTATCAGGAACGTGGGATGCGCACTCTGGTGTATACCGCTGAAATTGACGATCGTTTTGGTGCAGGAAAGGTGAGTTCACGTATCGGTCTCTCATCGCCGGCATCTTTATATAATGCGCAAACTCAACTTGATGTGGAAATAGCAGCGGAGCACGCCCGTCAGCCGCTGCATTGTGTATTGGTTGACGAAAGTCAGTTTTTGACACGCGAGCAGGTCAGGGCGTTGTCCGATGTGGTCGACAATATGGATATTCCGGTGCTGTGTTATGGATTACGCACCGATTTTCGCGGTGAGTTATTTGTCGGCAGCCAATACCTGCTGGCATGGGCTGATAAGTTGGTGGAGTTGAAAACCATCTGCCATTGCGGACGCAAAGCCAGCATGGTGTTACGCCTTGATGCTAACGGTAAGCCTTTTAGTGAAGGCGAACAGGTGGTGATTGGCGGGAATGAACGATATATATCGGTCTGCCGGAAACATTATAAGCAGGCGATCGATGAAGGGTCATTAAACGCCATTTACGGCACCCATCAGCCCGAACTCTAAATTTTTACGCAGATAAAAAAACCCGCCGCAGCGGGTTTTTTTATGACTTAAACTCAGGCTTTTTTTGTCTTTTTCTCTACTTTGACGGCTTTCACCGGTTGTAGGTCAACGGCTTCAGCCACTTCTGCTGTCGCTTCGACAAATTCCCGGCCATAGAAAGTATCCAGCATGATTTGTTTCAGTTCAGCAATCAGCGGATAACGTGGGTTAGCACCGGTACATTGGTCATCGAACGCATCGTCAGCCAGTTTATCCACTTTCGCGAGGAAATCGGCTTCCTGTACTCCGGCTTCACGAATGGAGGTCGGAATCCCCAACTGGGTTTTCATCTCTTCCAGCCACGCCAGCAGTTTTTCAATTTTCTGCGCGGTACGGTCGCCTTCGGCGCTCAGACCAAGGTGGTCGGCGATTTCAGCGTAACGACGACGTGCCTGCGGACGGTCGTACTGGCTAAAGGCAGTCTGTTTGGTTGGGTTGTCATTGGCGTTGTAGCGAATGACGTTACAAATCAGCAGGGCGTTAGCCAGACCATGCGGAATATGGAACTCGGAACCCAGTTTGTGCGCCATTGAGTGACATACACCAAGGAAGGCGTTAGCAAACGCAATACCGGCGATGGTGGCTGCGTTATGGACACGCTCACGCGCTACCGGATTTTTCGCGCCTTCTTTATAACTGGCTGGCAGGTTCTCTTTCAGCAGTTTCAGTGCCTGGAGCGCCTGGCCGTCAGAGTATTCATTGGCGAGCACAGAAACGTAGGCTTCCAGCGAGTGGGTCACTGCGTCCAGACCGCCAAAGGCGCAGAGTGAACGTGGCATATCCATCACCAGGTTGGCATCGACAATCGCCATATCCGGTGTCAGCGCATAGTCAGCCAGCGGGTATTTCTGACCGGTGGCGTCATCGGTGACCACAGCGAATGGTGTGACTTCAGAACCTGTACCAGACGTCGTGGTGATGGCAATCATGCGCGCCTTCACACCCATTTTCGGGAATTTGTAGATACGTTTACGGATATCCATAAAGCGCAGTGCCAGTTCTTCGAAATGCGTTTCCGGATGTTCGTACATTACCCACATAATTTTTGCTGCATCCATCGGTGAACCACCACCGAGGGCGATAATCACGTCAGGTTTGAAGCTGTTCATCTGTTCTGCGCCTTTGCGCACGATGCTCAGCGTCGGGTCGGCCTCAACTTCGAAGAACACTTCAGTCTCGATACCGTGTGCTTTCAGTACGCGGGTAACCTGGTCAGCATAGCCGTTATTGAACAGGAAGCGGTCAGTTACGATGAAGGCACGTTTGGCCCCATCCGTTGCCACTTCTTCGAGTGCAATTGGCAGAGAACCACGACGGAAGTAGATGGACTTCGGAAGTTTATGCCACAACATATTTTCAGCTCGCTTGGCCACGGTTTTCTTGTTGATGAGATGTTTTGGTCCCACGTTTTCAGAAATGGAGTTGCCGCCCCATGAACCACAACCGAGCGTCAGTGACGGCGCCAGTTTGAAGTTGTACAGGTCACCGATACCCCCCTGTGAGGCCGGGGTGTTGATCAGAATACGCGCCGTTTTCATCTTGTCACCGAAGAAGTGCACGCGTTCAGTCTGGTTATCCTGATCGGTGTAGAGGCAGGAGGTATGGCCGATACCGCCCATAGCGACCAGTTTCTCTGCCTTGCTCACTGCATCTTCAAAATCTTTGGCGCGATACATCGCCAGTGTCGGCGACAATTTTTCATGGGCGAAAGGTTCTGACTCATCAACCAGCTTCACTTCGCCAATCAGGATTTTGGTGTTAGCCGGGACGGTAATACCGGCCATTTCGGCAATTTTAGGTGCCGGTTGACCCACAATGGCGGCGTTCAGGGCGCCATTTTTCAGGATGATATCCTGCACGGCTTTCAGCTCTTTACCCTGCAACAGATAGCCACCGTGGCTGGCGAAACGTTCGCGTACGGCGTCATAGACGGAATCAACCACAATCACTGACTGTTCAGAAGCACAGATCACGCCATTATCGAAGGTTTTGGACATCAGAATGGACGCAACGGCACGTTTAATGTCGGCGGTTTCATCCACCACTACCGGGGTATTACCAGCACCTACACCAATCGCAGGTTTACCCGAGCTGTACGCAGCTTTCACCATGCCTGGACCACCGGTTGCGAGGATCAGGTTGATGTCCGGGTGATGCATCAGCTGATTCGACAGCTCAACAGACGGGGTATCAATCCAGCCGATAATGTCTTTTGGTGCGCCTGCGGCAATAGCCGCCTGCAACACGATATCTGCGGCTTTATTGGTCGCATCCTTCGCACGTGGGTGCGGTGAGAAGATAATTCCGTTACGTGTTTTCAGGCTAATCAATGCTTTGAAAATGGCGGTAGAGGTTGGGTTAGTGGTTGGAACGATACCGCAAATCAGGCCGATCGGTTCAGCGATGGTGATGGTCCCGAAGGTGTCGTCAGTGTCGAGCACGCCACAGGTTTTTTCATCTTTATAAGCGTTGTAGATATATTCGGAAGCAAAGTGGTTTTTGATGACTTTATCTTCGACGATGCCCATGCCGGATTCGGCAACGGCCATTTTAGCCAGAGGGATTCGCGCATCTGCAGCAGCGAGGGCAGCAGCACGGAAGATGGCATCAACTTGTTCCTGACTAAAGTTGGCGTATTCACGCTGTGCCTTTTTAACACGTTCTACCAGTGCATTAAGTTCGGCGACATTAGTTACGGCCATGGTGTTCTCCTGAAGGAAGTTAAACTTTTTTAGTAAACAAGCCTGGATCCAGAAGTATAGTCGTGTACTGGTCAGGGGAAGCGAGTCAACTCGCAGTTGCTTACTAAAAAGGTTTTCCGGTCTGGATACTGAAGCCTCAGGATTCTGTTTCGTTGAGCTAAGATTACCCCCGATGAGGTAGGCGAATTATGATGCAGATCAATTTTGTCCCAAGCTGACACCTTTCAGCACCCACTTTCGCAAGTAAAGTAAGCACGAGTGCCACAAAATGACGACGGCACAGTAGCAAAACGATAACCCGGAATTAACGCCAGTCAGATACACTGGTTGAAAGGCAAAAATGCAGCATAGTTTTCTGCTCAAACCACTGGTTTTTCTCCAGGGTTTTGCTCTACATTATGCGCGATTTTCACTGTGACCATTTCTGGAGCTGACTGTGACCCCCGTGCTACTTGATCTATCCGGCTATATTAAGTTTTTTGTCGGTTTGTTCGCCCTGGTGAACCCGGTTGGCATCATTCCGGTTTTTATTAGCATGACCAGCTACCAGGGGGCAGTTGAGCGTAATAAAACCAACCTCACAGCCAACCTTGCAGTGGCGATCATTCTGTGGACATCGTTATTCCTGGGTGACGCGATTTTACACCTGTTTGGCATCTCAATTGATTCATTCCGCATCGCTGGCGGCATTCTGGTGGTCACCATCGCCATGTCGATGATCAGCGGTAAACTGGGTGAGGATAAGCAAAACAAACAGGAAAAATCAGAAACCGCGATTCGTGAAAGTATCGGCGTAGTACCGCTGGCGTTGCCGCTCATGGCCGGTCCGGGTGCGATCAGTTCCACCATTGTCTGGAGCACGCGCTATCACAACTGGCAAAATCTGCTGGGTTTCTCCCTCGCGATTGCGATATTTGCCTTCTGTTGTTGGTTGCTGTTCCGCGCTGCGCCGCTGATGGTGCGTGTGCTTGGTCAGACCGGGATTAACGTCATTACGCGTATTATGGGTTTGCTGCTGATGGCGTTAGGCATTGAATTTGTTGTCACCGGACTTAAAGCCATTTTCCCTGGTTTATTAAGTTAAAAATTGCCTTAATTTTCCTCACGTCTGCAAGCGATGAACTATGGTGGTGCAATTAATGGAAATAATGCACCATTTTGGTGCTTTTATTCATCACACTTAACATCGTCTTTCAGATATCAATTTTGCTACTGGCGTCTCCTTTCGCCAGGCCATACGCGCTTTTTATTGTGATAATTATCACAGCATCATATTCTGCATAGTTGGTCTTTAAATAAATAAACTCACTTTTCTTTTATTGTATTGCGAGGGGATATTCCAGCGTAGTGCTAAGTAATGACACAAAACACATTTAAGATCTAAGTCATGTTGTCATGAACAGAATGTCAGCAAATATCGATAAAAATCTATCATTATCAATATGATAAGTGATAATTCTGGTTAAGAATTAACACTTTTCCTTCTCTTCCGGACGTGATAAAAGAGAATTAGCTAACATTTTTACGGTTTAGCTTTGGCGTGCGGGTATTTGTTCTGATAATTTCCGGACCATCACAAATTTTTTATCTGATAGTCAAAAATGTGTACGGTTCTTGCTTACTCGCTATCAGGTTTATGTTTAGGGTTGATCTCTGTTGATGAAATGGAAGGTAGCGAAGGCCGCGGCGTTTTCACCTCTCGCCTTTTGCCTGTGGAGTTTGTTTAGCCAAAGTCAGGCGGCTGATATTCCCGCAGGTACACAATTATCCGATACCCAGCGCATTGTGATTAATAATGGCAGCGAAGTGGCATCCCTCGATCCACAAAAAATCGAAGGTGTGCCGGAATCGAATGTGGTTCAAAGCCTGCTTGATGGTTTGGTCAATACCGACAACAACGGCAAGATTGTACCTGGCGTGGCGGAAAAGTGGCAGAACGATCAGGGACGCGTCTGGACCTTTACCCTGCGAGATAACGCGCGCTGGAGCAATGGGAAACCGGTAACCGCCGAGGATTTTGTTTACAGTTGGCAACGTCTGGCCGATCCCAAAACCGCTTCACCCTATGCCAGCTATTTACAGGCGGCGCATGTTGCTCATGTTGATGCGGTGCTGTCTGGAAAAGCCAAACCAGGCGAGCTGGGGGTTAAGGCACTGGATGCCCGCCATTTTCAGGTTACGCTCTCCGAACCCGTTCCCTATTTTATCTCAATGGTGGCGAACACCGCGATGAAGCCGGTTTATCGTCCGGCAGTGGAGCAGTGGGGCGAACAATGGACGCAGCCTGAACACTACGTCAGCAATGGTGCTTATACCCTGAGCCAGTGGGTGGTGAACGAAAAAATCGTGGTAAAGCGCAATCCGCTTTACTGGGACAACGCGCACACGGTGATTGAAGAGGGCGTTTATCTGCCTCTGTCGTCAGAAAACAGCGACATTAATCGCTACCGCAGTGGCGGGACGGACATGACCAACAGCGTTGTGCCGCCGGATATGTTCCATAAATTGCAGACGGAGTTGGATGATCAGGTCAAAGTCAGCCCACTGCTCTGCACTTTCTATTATGAAATCAATAACAAGAAAGCGCCTTTCACTGATGCGCGGGTGCGTACCGCGCTGAAGTTAACGCTGGATCGTGACATTATCGCGCAGAAAGTGATGGGG
The DNA here is from genome assembly GCF_059730495.1 of Pantoea sp. X-Soil-TKNS-1211. Classification (NCBI taxonomy): domain Bacteria; kingdom Pseudomonadati; phylum Pseudomonadota; class Gammaproteobacteria; order Enterobacterales; family Erwiniaceae; genus Pantoea; species Pantoea sp. X-Soil-TKNS-1211. Next base: position 2,450,956 of record NZ_AP035953.1, on the reverse strand, counting down.
CAGGGGCAAATCCCTGCCTATAGCCTGACGCCGCCGTTTACCGATGGCATCAAACTTTCACCACCGAACTGGTTTAACCTGACCCAGGCGGAACGCAATGCGCAAGCCAAAAAACTATTGGCTGACGCCGGATTTACTGATCAGCATCCGCTGCGCTTCACGCTGCTGTACAACACTTCTGAGCAAAATAAAAAGCAAGCCATTGCCGCTGCCTCTATGTGGCAGAAAAACCTCGGTGCGGTGGTGACATTGCAGAATCAGGAGTGGAAAACGCTGCTCGAAACGCGTCATCAGGCGCAATACGATGTGGTGCGCGCTACCTGGTGTGCTGACTATAACGAACCCTCCACCTTTCTTAATATGTTGCTGACGGGTGCCTCAATCAATACCGCTTTCTACAGCAGCCCGGCTTTTGATCAGTTGATGGCGAAAACCCTGACGGCTGCGGATGCGTCGGAGCGTGCGACGCTGTACCAACAGGCGGAAACTCAGTTGGATAATGACTCAGCGATTATTCCGGTCTATTACCGGGTCAGCGTGCGTCTGGTCAAACCCTGGGTGGGGGGCTTTACCGGTAAAGATCCGCAGGATCTGATCAACCTGAAATACTATTACATAAAGAAACATTGAGTAATGGGCTGATCCGGCGCTACAGTCGGGCGGCACGTTACCGTGGCAACATCTGAAAAAGGTGATTGCGATCTCTGACCAGACAGGGCGGAGATCTCCCGGATACGGGGTACGCCGGGTGGTTTTACTTCCCGGTGACGATAATAAAACTGGAGCGTAATAATGAACAACATCACGAAAAAAAGCCTGATCGCCTTAGGTGTGGTAACGGCGATTGGCGCGCTGGCAGGGAATGCCGCGCTGGCAGCAAATGTGCCAGCAGGCGTTGAATTGGCAGCAAAGCAGGAGCTGGTGCGCGGTAATGGTGACGAAGTGCAGTCTCTGGACCCGCATAAAATTGAAGGCGTGCCGGAAGACAACGTGGCACGTGACCTGTATGAAGGTCTGCTGGTGAGCGATAGCGACGGCAAACCCGTTCCGGGTGTGGCTGAAAGCTGGGAAAACAAAGACTTCAAAGTCTGGACGTTCCATCTGCGTAAAAATGCCAAATGGTCAAACGGCGCACCGGTTACCGCGCAGGACTTCGTTTACAGCTGGGAGCGCTTAGTTGATCCTAAGACTGCGTCACCTTACGCCAGCTATCCGCAGTATGGTCACATCGCGAACGTCGATGACATCATCGCCGGTAAAAAACCGATTACCGATCTGGGCGTCAAAGCCATTGACGATCACACGCTGGAAGTGACCCTCAGCGAGCCAGTGCCTTATTTTGACAAACTGCTGATCAACTCCGTGATGTCTCCGGTGTACAAACCTGCCATCGAGAAGTTTGGCGACCAGTGGACCCAACCGCAAAACTGGGTGGGTAACGGTGCCTTCAAGTTGCAGGATCACGTGATCAACGAACGTATTACGCTGGTGCGTAACCCGGAGTATTGGGACAACGCGCATACCGTGCTGAACAAAGTGACCTTCCTGCCGATCAACTCCGAAGTCAGCGATGTGAACCGTTTCTTCTCTGAAAACGGTAGCGACATGACTTACAACAACATGCCGATCGAGCTGTTCAAAAAGCTGCAACGCGACAACCCGAAAGAGCTGCACGTAGACCCGTATCTGTGTACTTACTACTACGAAATCAACAACCAGAAAGCACCGTTTACTGACCCGCGCGTGCGCGCTGCGCTGAAACTGGGCCTGGATCGTGACATCATGGTGAACAAGGTTCTGGCACAGGGCCAGCAACCGGCCTACAGCTTCACTCCGCCGGCTACCGATGGCATGGAAATTCTGCCGCCAGACTGGTTCAAGTGGTCACAGGAAAAACGTAACGCAGAAGCGAAGAAACTGCTGGCAGAAGCTGGTTACACCGCGGACAAACCGTTGACCTTTAACCTGCTATATAACACTTCTGACCTGCACAAGAAGCTGGCGATTGCGGCGGCGTCTATCTGGAAGAAAAATATTGGCGTGAACATCAAACTGGAAAACCAGGAATGGAAAACCTTCCTGGATACCCGTCATCAGGGCAACTTTGATGTTTCCCGTGCGGCCTGGTGTGCTGACTATAACGAACCGACGTCGTTCCTGAATATCATGGTGTCAGACAGCAGCAGTAACACCTCGCATTATAAGAGCGCAGAATTTGATAAAGTGATCAAAGACGCCATTAAAGCGCCTGACGCCAAAGGTCGTGCCGCTGATTATCAGAAAGCCGAGCAGATCCTCGATAAAGACAGCACCATCGTGCCGGTTTACTACTATGTGAACGCGCGTCTGGTGAAAACCTATGTTGGCGGTTACACCGGCAAAGATCCGCTGGATAAAACTCTCGATAAGAACTTTTATATAATTAAACACTAATAGCACACAGGCTATCAGACAGTGGCGGTGCTGCGGCACCGCCCATTACTTTGTGAAGCAACAGCCTGGTAGGTACGGCAATGTTAAAATTCATCCTGCGCCGGATTCTGGAAGCGATTCCGACGCTCTTCGTTCTGATCACCATCTCCTTCTTTATGATGCGCCTGGCCCCCGGTAGCCCGTTTACCGGCGAACGCACTCTGGCACCGGAAGTGATGGCGAATATCGAAGCCAAATACCATCTCAACGATCCCATCGGCAAACAATATGTTGATTATCTGATCCAACTGGCACACGGCGATTTTGGCCCGTCGTTTAAATACAAGGATTACAGCGTCAACTATCTGGTGGGGCATGCCTTCCCGGTATCAGCCAAACTGGGCCTTGCCGCCTTTGTTTTGGCGATGGTGCTGGGGATCACGGCGGGTGTGATAGCCGCCTTAAAACAGAACAGTTTATGGGACTACGCGGTGATGGGGGTCGCCATGACTGGCGTGGTGATACCCAGTTTTGTGGTGGCACCGCTGTTGGTGCTGATCTTCGCCATTACCCTGCGCTGGTTGCCTGGCGGCGGCTGGAACGGTGGGCAACTGCAATACATGTTGCTGCCGATGGTGGCGCTGTCGTTAGCCTATATCGCCAGCATCGCACGTATTACGCGCGGTTCTATGATTGAAGTCATGCACTCCAACTTTATCCGTACCGCGCGGGCCAAAGGCTTGCCACTGCGTCGTATCGTGCTGCGTCATGCGTTGAAACCGGCACTGCTGCCGGTGATCTCCTATATGGGACCGGCTTTTGTCGGCATCATCACCGGTTCAATGGTGATTGAGTCGATTTACGGTCTGCCGGGTATTGGTCAGTTGTTTGTGAATGGCGCGCTGAACCGTGACTATTCCCTGGTGATGAGTCTGACCATCCTGGTTGGGGTGCTGACCATTGTATTTAACGCGATCGTTGACGTGTTGTATGCCGTTATCGATCCGAAGATTCGCTACTGATGCCGGAGTTCGCCCATGATGTTAAGTAAGAAAAACAGCGAAGCTCTGGATGCCTTCAGTGAAAAGCTGGAAGTGGAAGGACGTAGCCTGTGGCAGGATGCACGCCGTCGCTTTATTCATAACCGCGCTGCGTTACTCAGTTTGCTGGTGTTAGTCCTGATCGCCTTGTTTGTGATTTTTGCGCCGATGCTGTCGCAATTTCGCTACGACGATACCGACTGGGGCATGATGTCCGCCCCGCCAGACACCACCTCAGGTCACTGGTTCGGCACCGACTCCTCGGGGCGCGATCTGCTGGTTCGTGTTGCCATTGGTGGCCGTATCTCGCTGATGGTGGGGATTGCATCCGCGCTGATTGCGGTGCTGGTGGGCACCCTGTACGGTTCAGCCGCCGGATATTTGGGTGGTAAAACCGACTCGGTGATGATGCGTATTCTGGAGATTCTCAACTCCTTCCCGTTTATGTTCTTCGTCATTCTGCTCGTAACCTTCTTTGGTCGTAACATCCTGCTGATTTTCGTCGCTATCGGTATGGTGTCGTGGCTGGATATGGCGCGTATTGTGCGTGGGCAAACGCTGGGGCTAAAACGCAAAGAGTTTATCGAGGCTGCACAGGTTGGCGGCGTATCGACGATGAACATCGTGCTACGCCACATCGTGCCTAACGTTTTGGGTGTGGTGGTGGTGTACGCCTCGTTATTGGTGCCGAGCATGATCCTGTTCGAATCCTTCCTCAGCTTCCTCGGTCTGGGTACTCAGGAGCCGCTGAGTAGTTGGGGCGCGTTATTAAGCGACGGGGCTAACTCGATGGAGGTTTCCCCGTGGTTGCTGATGTTCCCGGCGGGTTTCCTCGTGGTCACGTTGTTCTGTTTTAACTTTATCGGCGATGGCCTGCGTGATGCCCTCGACCCGAAAGATCGTTGAGGAGTTTCCCGATGACCATTCATGAATTTCAGCCAGCAATGGCGGCCCGTGCGGGAAGCAACCTGTTATTAGATGTGAAAGATCTGCGCGTCACCTTTGGCACGCACGATGGTGACGTCACTGCGGTCAACGATCTTAATTTTTCCCTGCGTGCCGGTGAAACCCTCGGCATCGTTGGTGAGTCAGGCTCCGGTAAATCGCAGACCGCGTTTGCGCTGATGGGCCTGTTGGCGAAAAACGGTCGCATTGGTGGATCAGCCAAATTTAACGGTCAGGAGATCCTCAACCTGCCGGAAAATACGCTGAACAAACTGCGTGCTGAGCAGATCGCGATGATTTTCCAGGATCCAATGACCTCACTGAACCCTTATATGCGCGTCGGCGAACAGTTGATGGAAGTGCTGAAGCTGCATAAAGGGATGAGCAACGCCCAGGCGTTTGAAGAATCAGTACGCATGCTGGATGCGGTGAAAATGCCGGAAGCGCGGAAGCGCATGAAAATGTATCCCCATGAATTTTCTGGCGGGATGCGCCAGCGCGTGATGATCGCCATGGCGCTGCTGTGTCGCCCGAAACTATTGATCGCCGATGAACCCACTACGGCGTTGGATGTGACGGTACAGGCGCAAATCATGACGTTGCTGAACGAACTGAAGCGTGAGTTCAACACGGCGATCATCATGATTACCCACGATTTGGGCGTGGTCGCTGGCATCTGCGACAAGGTGCTGGTGATGTATGCCGGACGTACCATGGAGTATGGCCGGGCGCGTGATGTCTTCTATCAACCGGCGCATCCTTACTCTATCGGCCTGCTGAGCGCGGTGCCGCGTCTCGATGCCGAAGGGGAGTCGCTGATGACGATTCCGGGTAATCCGCCTAACCTGTTACGCCTGCCGCAGGGTTGCCCATTCCAACCACGTTGCCCGCATGCGATGGATGTCTGTGCCAGGGCACCGGCATTGGAGCCTTTTGGTGAAGGTCGCCTGCGCGCCTGCTTCAAGCCGGTGAAGGAGTTAGTATGAACGCCGTAGCTGATAAAAAAGTGTTACTCGAAATCGCCGATCTGAAAGTGCATTTCGATATCAAAGATGGCAAGCAGTGGTTCTGGCAACCGGCCAAGACCCTGAAAGCGGTGGATGGCGTGAGCCTGCGTCTGTACGAGGGGGAAACCCTCGGTGTAGTGGGGGAGTCCGGCTGCGGTAAATCAACGCTGGCGCGCGCGATTATCGGGCTGGTGAAAGCCACCGATGGACGTGTGGCCTGGCTGGGGCGTGATTTGCTGGGGCAGAGTCAGGAAGAGTGGCGTAAAGCGCGCAGCGATATCCAGATGATCTTCCAGGACCCGCTGGCGTCGCTCAACCCGCGTATGACCATCGGCGATATCATTGCGGAGCCGCTGCGTACCTATCATCCGAAGATGCCGCGTCAGGAAGTGAAGGATAAGGTCAAAAACATGATGATGAAGGTTGGCCTGTTGCCGAACCTCATCAACCGTTATCCGCATGAGTTTTCTGGCGGCCAGTGTCAACGTATCGGGATTGCCCGTGCGTTGATCCTCGAACCGAAACTGATCATCTGCGATGAACCGGTTTCCGCACTCGACGTGTCGATTCAGGCGCAGGTGGTGAACCTGTTGCAGCAGCTGCAACGTGAGATGGGGCTGTCGCTGATTTTCATCGCACACGACCTGGCGGTGGTCAAACACATCTCCGATCGTGTGCTGGTGATGTATCTCGGTCATGCGGTGGAGCTGGGGACTTACGATGAGGTCTACAGCAATCCGCAGCACCCGTATACGCGTGCGTTGATGTCAGCGGTGCCGATTCCCGACCCGGATCTGGAGAAGAACAAACAGATTCAGCTACTGGAAGGGGAACTGCCGTCACCGATCAATCCGCCATCAGGCTGTGTATTTCGCACCCGTTGTCCGATAGCCGGGCCGGAGTGTGCGAAAACGCGTCCCCTGCTGGAGGGCAGCTTCCGCCATGCGGTGTCTTGTCTGAAGGTCGATCCGCTATAAAACACAACGCCGGGCAAGTGCCCGGCGTTCATTCATAAATCGCGCCGCTACGAATAACCCGCGCGGGTTATTCGCGCCAGAGAATATGACACAGCTTATGGTCTTTCTCGCGGCACAGCAGAATCCGCGCGAACACATCCGTAATTGGCTCACCATCCGCTTCACCGAGGCCAATCACCACCTCAGAGAAGAAGTCAGGGTTCAGGTCAAAATCGACATGTTCTTGCCAGTCTTCTGACGGATCGAACAGCTCTGCGCCACCGCGTTCTTCAAATTGCAGGTTAAACAAAATGATGTCTGCGGGATCGAGATTATCGCCTGCCAGCTCAAGAAAAATATCGTAAGCCTGTTCCAGCGTTTCATCTTCGGTAAGGCGATTATTTAAATCCATAGTCATTGGCGTGCCCTGCGGCGGTAAATATTTCCGCTCGTTTTACAGTAAAGGACTGAAGAAGTAAAACAGTCGTTCAACGATGCGCTGCCACCAGGCACGTTTTGCCCAGCGCGTGCCATCCAGCAAGCGTGAACGGGCGATATAATCATCCTGCACACAGGCAAGATCGCTGCCAAATCCGGCGTCATCCACCACCAGAGTAATCTCGAAATTAAGCCACAGGCTGCGCATATCGAGATTTACCGTACCCACCAGACTGAGCTGACCATCGACCAGCACGCTCTTGGTATGCAGCAGGCCATCTTCAAACTGATAAATCTTCACACCGGCTTCCAGCAGCTCGGTGAAGAAGGCACGGCTGGCCCAGCCTACCAGCAGCGAGTCATTATGGCGTGGCACCACAATGCTCACCTCGACACCGCGTAGTGCCGCAGTACAGATGGCATGCAATAAATCATCACTGGGTACGAAGTACGGCGTGGTCATGATCAACTGATGACGAGCGGAGTAAACGGCGGTCAGCAATGCCTGATGAATCATGTCTTCAGGGAAGCCAGGGCCGGAGGCGATCACCTGAATAGTGTGGCCGCTCTCTTTCTCAAACGGCATGATATTGGTATCCGGCGCAGGCGGCAGGATCCGTTTGCCGGTTTCTATCTCCCAGTCGCAGGAGTAGACAATCCCCATGGTGGTTGCCACCGGGCCTTCCATACGCGCCATCACGTCAATCCATTGTCCCACACCGGCATCCTGTTTAAAGAACCGCGGATCGACCAGATTCATACTGCCGGTATAAGCGATGTAATTATCGATCAGCACCACTTTACGATGCTGACGTAAATCCATACGGCGCAGGAAGACACGCAGCAGGCTGACCTGTAACGCTTCCACCACATCGATACCGGCGTTGCGCATCATGCCAACCCACGGGCTGCGGAAAAATGCGACGCTGCCTGCGGAGTCCAGCATCAGGCGACAATGCACACCACGGCGCGATGCCGCCATCAGCGATTCTGCCACCTCATCCGCCAGACCACCCGGTTGCCAGATATAAAACACCATCTCAATATTATGACGCGCGAGCTGAATATCACGGATCAATGCATGCATCACGTCGTCGGAATTTGTCAGCAACTGAAGCTGGTTACCTTTAACCCCGGCGATACCCTGACGATGCTGGCAGAGCTGAAACAGTGAGAGCGCCACGTCGCTGTGTTCGGTGGCGAAGATATGGCGACATTGCTTCAGGTCGTTGAGCCATTTGGCGGTGGACGGCCACATGGTACGGGCGCGTTCCGCGCGACGTTTGCCCAGATGCAGCTCACCAAATGACAAATACGCAATGATACCCACCAGCGGCAGAATGTAGATGATCAGCAACCAGGCCATCGCTGAAGTGACGGCCCGGCGTTTCATCAGAATACGCAGTGTCACACCGGCAATAAGCAACCAGTAGCCAAAGAGCAGTAACCAACTGATAAGGGTATAAAATGTGGTCATTCAGTGGACATCCCGTTCGCGCTTTGATGAGCAAAGTTTACGTGTTGCTGAACGGTAGCGAAACCCTTAATCATAACGGGGTAACGATAAGCGATTCGAATTGGCATTTTATGGCAGATCACTATAATGCGTGCCGGTGATTAGCCTGTCAGAGAGGATGTGATGAGACGAAGCAGAAATGAAGTGGCTCGCTGGAGAATGTTACGTCAGGTACAGCGCCGTCGTGCGCGCTGGTTAGAAGGGCAGTCACGTCGTTACAAGCGTATTCACGCTATTCGTCATCAGGTAGCGCAGCAGCATCGCCGCTCCATCCTGTTTATCACCCAGAATACCTGAGATAAAAAACGCGGCGTTTATGCGCCGCGCAGAACCCATGTCAGGTTTACCATCTGGATTGCCGCCGCCAGCACAATCAACATCACGATCTGCTGCCGTGCGTGATGCCAGCCCTGCTGACGCCATATCCAGAGCGCTCTACCGATCAGGATAAAAACCACGACCAGTAGAGCCAGAGAGCGCCACATATCAGAAAACGCGTTTGAACGGCTTGACCGCGACTTGCTTATACACACCGGCAGCAATGTAAGGATCGTCATTGGCCCATGATTGTGCCGCCTCCAGTGACGGGAACTCGGCAATAACCGTAGAACCGGTAAAACCGGCCGCGCCAGGATCGTTGCTGTCGACGGCGGGCATCGGGCCAGCAACAATTAAACGACCTTCATCCTGTAATAGTTGCAGACGTGCCAGATGGGCAGGGCGTACAGCAGTACGTTTTTCGAGCGAGTCAGTATTGTCTTCCGCATAAATGACATAAAGCACGATAGGGAACTCCCGTTAAACTGGTCTGATTTGCCGAACACGTTAAGTGATCGTTAAACAGAGTGCAAACGAAAGATAATCCCACTGCAATCCGGCGCAAATGAGGCTAAAAAAGGCATTTACGGTACACACTTAACACTGCTTATTGAAACTGATTGCTATTTGCATTTAAAATCTGCGCTTCACTCAATGAACATGACTGTTATGACGACGCTGACTACGCCTTTTCCCAAACGTACCCCCGTTTCTGTGCTGTTATCTGTGGTTCTTCACGGCACGGTAATTGCCGGTATTCTTTATGCATCGTTCCATCAGGTCATTGAGGTTCCGAAAGCATCTCAACCCATCAGCGTCACGATGGTGGCGCCCGAAGTGCAGCCAGAGCCTGCACCAACGGTTCAGACTCCACCGCCACCGGAGCCGGAACCAACCCCTGAGCCAGTCCCTGAAGTCGCGCCGGAACCGCCGAAAGTCGAGCCTGTTCCCATCCCGATTCCAAAACCTGAGCCGAAGCCAAAACCCAAGCCGAAGGTTGAGAAGAAGCATGAGCCGAAACGTGAGGTGAAACCACGCGAAGAAGCGAAGCCGCAGGCCCCGGTGAAGACCGACGCACCGACCACGCAGACGCGTCCGACCACGGCCCCGAGAACAACTCCCACCTCGACGCCTTCCGTTTCTGATGGCCCGAAAGCGATGAATGTCAGCAAACCGGCCTATCCAGCGCGTGCTTTCGCGTTGCGTGTTGAAGGTCGTGTGCGGGTGCAGTTCGATGTGGATAGCGATGGCCGTGTCGATAACATTCAGATTCTGTCTGCGGAACCGCGCAACATGTTTGAACGTGAAGTGAAACAGGCGATGAAGAAATGGCGTTATCAGCCAGGGCGTCCCGGTACCAATCTGACGATGAATATCGTCTTCCGCATCAACGGTGGTGCCAATATCGAATAAGAAAAAAGCGGTCAATGTGACCGCTTTTTATCGCTGTTAATCACTCAAATTGGCTTTGCCCGGTGGCAGTGGACGTGATTTGCCGGTGTTATCGATGGCGACGTAAATAAACACCGCTTCAGTTGCACAGTATGTCTGACCAATGGGTTCCGACGAGACTTTTTTGATCCACACCTCAACGTTGATGGTCATGGAGCTGTTACCGGTGCGAATGCAGCGGCAATAGCAGCTCACCACATCACCTACCGCAACGGGCTTCAGAAAGCTCATGCCGTCGACCCGCACCGTTGCGACACGACCTTCGGCTATCTCTTTGGCCAGGATGGCACCGCCCATATCCATCTGCGACATCAGCCAGCCACCAAAAATATCACCATTGGCGTTGGTATCTGCTGGCATTGCCAGCGTGCGCAGCACCATTTCGCCTTGCGGCAATTTATGTTTTTCGTCCATTGCTTCGGTTCTTATGCAGGTGAGGCGGTGACCGCCAAAAAACCCGGCATAGCCGGGCATCAGAAATTATTTTTCTTCTTGTTGTGGCATGTGCCGCCAGATGTACGCGCCACTTAACAGGGTAAACAGCAGGGTAAGACCCGTCAGACCGAACACCTTAAAGTTAACCCAAAACTCCTGTGATAACCAAAACGCAACATAAATATTCGCGAGGCCACAGGCGAGGAAGAAAATCGCCCAGGCAACATTCAGACGTCGCCAGACGCCGTCCGGTAACTGCAACTCTTTCCCCAGCATGCTTTGAATAAGCGGTTGCTTCATAAACCACTGGCTGTACAGCAGCGCCAGTGCAAACAGCGAATAAATCACCGTCACTTTCCATTTGATAAATTCATCGTTATGGAACACCAGCGTCAGGGTGCCAAACACGGCAACCAGCACGAAGGTGATGATGGTCATTTTTTCCAGTTTACGGTACAGCACCCAACTGGCGATCAGTGCAATACCCGTGGCGACCACCAACGCACCCGAGGCGACAAAAATGTCGTAGAGCTTGTAGAAAACGAAGAATACGACCAAAGGAAGAAAATCGAGTAACTGCTTCATAGGATATCCAGTCAGGGGGCGTTAATTAAGGCGCTCGGCGAGCGCCATAATGTTAACGTAACAGCATATACAGCCGGTACAGGTAGATAATCAGGATCGCGGACACCAGGTTCCCCAGGGCGTTCAATACCACCGACGCCACGTTCGCGGGCAACACCGTCAGTGAGGAGAAAAAGAACATCAGCGCGATTTTCGCCAACAGCCAGACAATAATGGCCGGGGCGATCAGTTTCATATTTTTCCACGCCATGCGCATGCTGGCACGCATTGCGCCCATCACACCCATCTTCTCACTCACCAGCATCACCGGGGCCAGCGACAACAGGATCGCCAACATCACGCCCGGCACCATCAGCACCATAAAGCCAATCTGGACCAGCAAGGTGATCAAAAAGGTTTGCAGCAGCAATTTCGGCAGCACAGGCGCGGAAGCACCGATGGCGCGCAGGGCGCTCACACGCTGACCGCTTGATACCATGGGGATCAGGCACAGCATACCGCCCAACAGCAAGGTATTCCCCACCAGTGCCGCAAAGGTGCCCGCCGCCGAGGCACGCAGCAGAATACGTTGCTGCTCCGGTGACATATTCTGTACCAACTCAAATAACGAGGAGGCGCTGTCATCGCTTTGGCTCAACAGCGACAGTTGGTCAGCACCAGGCGTCAGCGCGTGGCCAATAATCACGGTTATAAATGAGGTAAGCAGCGCCATCAGCACAATGGTAATCAGCTGATGGCGCAGAAAATTTCCTGTGTCACGGTATAACGAGCTTGCCGTGATAGACATGTACACTCCTTGAAGAAACCGGGTTAATTAACCCGGCGATTGTACATGTTCTACTGGCGTGCTGGCACCCGGATTAGGATAACTTTCTGTCATCTCAGGTAAAGAAGGATAAAAAAGCGCGGGTAAACCATAGCGCGCCCTGGCCCGATCGCAGGCTTCATTCAGCACGCCACGCTCCCCGGACATGTCAAACTCACGACAAGGCGAGGGACGTTGCTGGTAGATACCGCACGAAACGCAGCCGCCAATCTCACCCTGTAATGCCTCACAGCGTGGTTCACGCGTGTTGGTGCCGCGCATATTGCGCATCAGCAGGCTTAAGGGTTCGGTGAGTTCTACAGGAACGACGCCGCCCGCATCATCAGCTTCGGCCCAATAGAAAGACACACGGAAATGGGCGCAGCAGGCGCCACAGGTCATACAAGGATTAATTGAATCGCTCATTTGATCGCCCGCTTCTCCTAAGCATCGAACCAAAATCAACGGAAGAGAATCAGCAAAGTAGTCACGCTATGAAATTTTCGCAAGGGGATATTTATTACGCCATGTAAGGTGAAAATTGATCTGAATCAATTCATTGTTTTATAAGTGATTTATTTGATTTGATTCAGATGCATTTTGCCTGAAAAAGCGATAGATCTTTGCCACAAACTTCGTCACTACATCAAAAACAAACAAGTAAAGGAGTGAATATGAAACTGGCAAAATGCGCGCTGCTGGTGGCACTGGCGATTCCTCAACTGGCACTGGCTCACGAAGCAGGTGATTTCTTTATGCGTGCCGGTACGGCGACGGTACGACCGACGGAAGGGTCGGATAATGTGCTGGGGATGGGCGGTTTTAGCGTCAGCAATGATACCCAACTGGGGCTGACCTTCACCTATATGGCTACCGATAACATTGGTATCGAACTGCTGGCAGCCACCCCGTTCCGTCATAAAGTCGGTCTGGGACCGACCGGCAATCTGGCAACGGTGCGTCAGTTGCCGCCAACGCTGATGGCGCAATATTACTTTTTCGATAGCAAAAGCAAATTCCGTCCTTACGTCGGTGCCGGTATTAACTACACCACCTTTTTTGATGCCAAATTCAACCAAACCGGACGTGATGCCGGCCTGACTGACCTCAGCGTTAAAGATTCCTGGGGGGCCGCAGGACAGGTGGGTGTGGATTATCAAATCAACCGCGACTGGATGCTCAACGCCTCCGTCTGGTATATGGATATTGACACGACCGTCAAATTTAAAGCCAACGGACAGCAGCAGAATATTGATACCCGCATTGATCCCTGGGTGTTCTTCTTTGGTGTGGGTTATCGTTTCTGATACGGGTTATGACAGCTGAGGGTCGCCATTTATGGCGACCTGGTGCGAATATTATGGATTAAGTGGCAAGGTTTGTGTGGCTTCAGGCTGACCATCATCCGCAAGCGGCGTAAATACGATCTCTTTTTGCAACGGCAGATGGTGCGGGCAGGCCCCATAAACGATGACCGTTTGTCCTGGCAGAATCTTGGTTTCATTCAACATCACAATTGAGTCATCCGGTAACAGCTTGATATCTTTGTCGAGTTGGATTGGCTTTTCACCCGTGTTCGTCACCGTCAGCCTTTGCTCTTTTATTCCCCATACCAGTGGCAGCGTGGCAGACTGCACAGCCTGAGAAAATAGCGAGCATAACAGCAGCGCTGAAGGCACAAGGCAAAGAACTTTAATTGTCCTTGTCATATACGACTTCCTGAGCATGCGCCTCCCGCACGAGACAGGAGGCGATGAGATAATCAACACTCCCCGATAGTTACAGAGAGTGTGATGCGTGATTAACGGCGAACTTTAACTGTTTGGATGGCGGTTGAAGAAAGACCGGTATTCGGATCGGTAATTTTCACCTGAACATCAACATCGAAATCTTTCATTACCACAGAGGCACGATAATCGACCGTCGCAACCTGACCATAGCGATGCTTAAACACAATCTTATTGGCGTTGTTCAACACCGACCATTCAAACTTAGCGTTATTCAGTGCAGCATCCCCCGGCAAGGTTGAATTGGCCGCACTTAAAGTTACGCGTTTATTGGTGGTATTGATGGTGTCGTTGCCCAGAATTTCCAGATTGGCGACAGGTTTAGTTTGCGGTGCTTTAACCGTCACCGTGATATCGCTACTGTTGGTTTTATCGCCGTTTTTAACTGTCAGGCGATAGGTCACTTTGCCCACTTTACCTGGCTTGATCAAGGCACGGGCTTTAGCCGTGTTGACTGTTTGTACCCACTCACCATTGTCCATGGTTTGCAACGCACCCACATCGTGACCGGAGACAATACTCCAGGCCCAGGATTGCGCATTCTGACTGGCTGAACCATCCAACGGGTAATTGCGGGAATCTTTATTACTTTCGACGGTGAAGTGGGTACCGGCAATGGCGACTGGCGCATTTGCCGCTTTTTCAACGGTCACTACCACAGACTGATTTTTGTCTTGCAGGAAAATATCGTTATTACGCAAATCCGCTGGATCAAAAGCGATATTGCCGCTGGTTGTTTGTTTACCGATCAAAACAATATTGGAATGATTGGTATTAATTTCAGTCGCCAGCTCAGAAATCCATTTATCATTCACGTTGGTTGCGTTGATCTCTTTCTTAATATCGACCAGGTTGCTCCCTTTCGCGCCGCCCATTAAACGGAAGTGAACATATTCACCGGCTACAGGTTTGTGTTCCTGGGCAAATTTACTGTATTCAAACCAATCAGTAACCTGACCACCGTCTTCACCACCCGGATTTTCGGGTTCAGGAGGCAATTCACCACTGCCTGGCTGGTCGATAATCACATCGCTACAGTTATAAAAACCTTCATTGCCAGCATCATTACGCTGCCAGCGAGCGAAGATCACTGCACGACCAGTACGGTCTGCCGGAATGGTGATGTTATAATCTTCAAAGCGACTATAAAGCGCATCTGAGCTTGGATGAGTGGCTTTGGAAGAAACGACTGTATCCAGCAGTTCAATATCGTCCCATCCCAGGGCTTTTTCAGCCGGATTGAAACCTTTTTTGCTGATATAGAATTCAATCCATGACGGATCATGAGGTTGCGTATAACCATAACGCATTCTCACCTTACCATTGCTGTCCGGCTTGATCACTGTCGTCGCCCAGTCCGAGCGAGGCATGCTAAAGCCACGCCCATTAAATTGACCGTGGCAAATTTGGTTGCTGGGGATCTGTAATCTGGCCCGTTCCGCGCTGTGGTCGCCGTCAACAAATCCCACCAACTGTTGCCAGGTGTAAATTGACTGACCACCATCATTGCTGTCGGCTGACGCTTGTTTGCAGGTCGCAGACATATTACCCGTTCTGTTTTCTAAGGCACATTGATACTGGCGTGCCGGTGGCTCAACTAATGCGCCATGACCAAATACGCTGGGAACGGAGCCAGCACAGATGCTACCAATCACTAAAGATAGCAACGTCCGATGTTTAAGTTTCATCAAGGAATTTCCTTTTGATTATTTATTTGCTGTGTGATTCACAAGAAACGGTGATTATCACCTCTTTCTTGTTAATTATAAAAGCAGCCCAGTCGGGATAAAATAATCAACGGATAAGAAAGAAGAAGGGTTAGTTTAGAAATGTCCTGATGATTTGAATATATCGCGAAATAAAACCGGGCGACCAGATGGTCGCCCGATAACTTATTTGATTTGCATATTATTCACCACCGATTTCACGCCAGCCACGCTGCGCGTCACGGCAACGGCTCGGTTGGCCATCTGTGGTGAGCTGACAAATCCACTTAACTGCACACGTCCTTTAAAGGTTTCCACATTGATCTCGGTGGATTTCAGCGAGTCATCCTTCAACAACTCGGTTTTGACTTTAGTGGTAATCACCGTGTCATCAATGTAACCCCCGGTTCCTTCCTGCGTTGACGTAGGTGCACACGCGCTGAGTGCCAGCGCCATCACCGCAGCCATCACCAATCCTGCAACGACCTTAAACAATTTCATCGGTTATCTCCTTGTCATACATGATGTTTCACCGCGATGTGACGGTGCGTTTAAAGTGTGGTGGGACAGAGGAGAATGGTCAAATTAACGTGGGTAAAAAAGCGTGAAATGATCAGAACGGAGATACCGCCTTATCTGTCGCTGGGACAGACAAGGCGGGAGGAGATTAACGGGTAGCGGCCTTCAGGTTACTGACAAAGGCTTGCAGCTCGCTCAGCAGCGTCTCTGGCTGGTTTTGGTTACGCTCAATAATCTTCACAATCGCGGAACCGGAGATCGCACCGGCAGCACCGGCAGCGACGGCTTCTTTCACCTGACCAGGCTCGGAAATACCAAAGCCCTGCAACGGTGGAGCCGCGTGGTACTCACGCAATTTATCGATCAAATGCTGCAACGGCACATGGGCGCGGTTTTCTGAACCGGTCACCCCGGCGCGTGACAGCAGGTAGGTATAACCACGGCCATGCGACGCGATTTCACGCAGCAGGTCATCATCCGCATTAGGTGGGCAGATAAAAATCGGTGCCACATTGTGACGCATCGCTGCCTGGCGGAACGGGGCGGATTCTTCTACCGGCACATCAGCTACCAGCACCGAATCGACGCCGACGGCAGCGCACTGTGCGTAGAAGTTATCGATTCCTTTGCTGAACACCAGATTGGCATACATCAGCAGGCCAATCGGCAGGTCAGGATACTTCTGGCGAACGGCGGCGAGGATTTCAAAGCATTGTGCGGTAGTGGTCCCGGCCGCGAAAGCACGTAAGGTAGCATTCTGGATGGTCGGGCCATCGGCCAGCGGATCGGAGAACGGGATGCCTAATTCCAGCGCATCAGCACCGCCAGCGACCAGCGCATCAATAATCTTCAGCGACATTTCGGGTGACGGATCGCCGAGAGTCACGAAAGGAACGAACGCGCCTTCTTTGTTCGCCGACAGACGTTTAAACAGCTGATTGTAACGTTCCATCAGATCTCTCCCTTCGCTTTCAGAATATCGTGTACGGTGAAAATATCTTTATCGCCGCGACCAGACAGGTTAACCACCAGCAGCTGCTCTTTTTCCGGGTTTTCGCGGATCATCTTCAATGCATGGGCGAGGGCGTGTGAAGATTCCAGCGCCGGGATAATCCCTTCAGAACGGGACAGCTGTTTGAAGGCGTCCAGTGCTTCGTCGTCGGTGATCGAGACGTATTCCGCACGACCAATGCTGTTGAGATGCGCGTGTTGCGGTCCGACGGACGGGAAATCGAGGCCGGCCGAGATGGAGTAGGACTCTTCAATCTGACCTTCTTCGGTCTGCATCATCGGTGCTTTCATACCGAAGTAGATGCCCACGCGACCATGTTTCAGCGGTGCGCCATGTTCACCGGTTTCGATACCGTGACCCGCCGGTTCCACACCGATCAGGCCGACGCTGGTTTCATCGATAAAGTCAGCGAACATACCGATAGCATTCGAGCCGCCACCGACACAGGCCAGTACCGCATCCGGTAAA
The DNA here is from genome assembly GCF_059730495.1 of Pantoea sp. X-Soil-TKNS-1211. Taxonomy (NCBI): domain Bacteria; kingdom Pseudomonadati; phylum Pseudomonadota; class Gammaproteobacteria; order Enterobacterales; family Erwiniaceae; genus Pantoea; species Pantoea sp. X-Soil-TKNS-1211. The sequence continues at coordinate 2,433,555 of NZ_AP035953.1, read as the reverse complement.
CGGCCTTCTTTTTCCAGAATTTGTGCTTTGGTCTCTTCACCGATCATACGCTGAAATTCGCGTACAATAGTCGGGAAGGGATGCGGGCCTGCTGCGGTGCCGAGCATATAGTGCGCGGTTTCATAGCTGCCAGACCAGTCGCGCAGCGCCTCGTTACAGGCATCTTTCAGCGTGGCGGATCCACTGTGCACCGGAATCACTTCAGCACCCATCAGACGCATACGGAACACGTTAGGTGACTGACGTTCAACGTCTTTCGCACCCATGTAGATGCGGCACTTCATACCCAGCAGCGCACAGGCCAGAGCAGAAGCGACACCGTGTTGACCAGCGCCCGTTTCCGCGATGATTTCATTCTTGCCCATGCGCTTCGCCAACAACGCCTGGCCGAGCACCTGGTTAGTTTTGTGCGCACCGCCGTGCAGCAGATCTTCACGTTTCAGATACAGGCGGGTTCTTGTGCCTTTGGTCAGATTGCGGCACAGCGTCAGTGCGGTTGGGCGACCAGCATAGTTTTTCAACAGGTCAGTAAATTCGGCCTGAAACGCCGGGTCGCGTTGGGCTTCAACGAATGCCGTTTCCAGCTGGCGCAGGGCCGGCATCAGGATCTGCGGCACATACATGCCGCCAAACTCGCCAAAATAGGGATTCAGTAACGTCATCTTCTCATCTTCCTTATCCAGCCCGCTCCCGGCGGGCAAGAGAAATTAATAGGCGCGTAGCGTGCGGAATACGGCGGCAATTTTGCTGGCATCTTTAATGCCAGGTGTCGATTCCACACCAGAGTTGAAGTCCAGACCGGCGCAACCCAGTTGTGCCGCTTCGACACAGTTGTCGGCGCTTAATCCACCGGCCAGCAGCACATTGCTCAGATCCTGCCCTTGAAGCAGTGACCAGTCGAAACGTTGACCCGTGCCGCCCTGGCCATTATCGAACACGTAACGGTCTACATTGGGCCAGTCACGTGCCGGGAGCGCATCTTTGATACTCAGTGCTTTCCAGATTTGCACGTTATCCGGCAACGCCTGGCGCAGTTCGGTAACAAATTTCTGGTCTTCATCACCGTGTAACTGGACGGCGAACAGGTTCAACGCGGTAACTTGCGTGACAATGTCACTTATGTCTTGATTGCGGAACACGCCAACGTATTTCAACGGTGCGGCGGCGATCACTGTCTGTGCCTGTTGGGTGGTGACCTGACGCGGTGAACCTGCGGCGAAAATCACGCCGCCATAAATGGCCCCGGCTTCATGGGCGCTGCGCGCATCTTCCGTACGGGTCAGACCGCACACCTTGTTGTCACCCAACAACACGCGGCGCACACCCGCGTTAAGATCGTCTTCTTCCATCAGCGCCGAGCCGATCAGGAAGCCATTGGCGAAATGGCTGAGTTCACGAATCTGTGCATAGTTATGAATGCCAGACTCGCTAATTACCGTCACACCGTGGCTGAGACGCGGTGCCAGCTGGCGGGTACGATTCAGATCAATCGACAGATCGCGCAGGTCACGGTTATTGATGCCAACCACTTTGGCTTCCAGCGCGATGGCACGTTCCAGTTCTTCCTCGTTGCTTACCTCCGTCAGCACACCCATTTTCAGGCTGTGGGCAACGGCGGCCAGTTGGCGATACTGCTCATCGTCCAGCACCGACAGCATCAACAGGATGGCATCGGCCTGGTAATGACGCGCCAGGTAGATCTGATAAGGGTCGATGATAAAGTCTTTGCACAGCACTGGCTGAGTGATCGCCCGGCTTACGATGGGCAGAAATTCAAAGTTGCCCTGGAAGTATTTTTCATCGGTCAATACCGAGACGGCAGAAGCATAATGACGATAAACACCGGCGATGGTCGCCGGATCAAAGTCCTGACGAATCAATCCTTTCGACGGTGAAGCCTTTTTGCACTCCAGAATAAAGGCAGTGCGTGTACCGCGCAGCGCATCGTAAAAATGGCGTTCGGCCGGTTGCAGGCTGTTCTGGAAGGTTGCCAGCGGCTGCTGCGCTTTGCGCGCCTCGACCCACACAGCTTTATCCAGCACAATTTTTTCTAACACGGTTCCCTTAATGCTCATCTCATCCTCTCGCTGCCAGTGCGACAACGCGTTCATACGCCTGACCGCTGCGAATGGCGGTGATGGCGCGTTGGGCGTTCTCGCGCAAATCTTCATTACCAAATACCTTCAGCAACATCGCCACGTTCACCGCAACGGCTTCCTCGTGGGCTTGCTGGCCTTTACCCTGGAGTAAACGCGCCAGAATGTCACGGTTTTCTTCCGGGGTGCCGCCAGCCAGCGCTTCCTGGGGGTGGAAGCGGAAACCAAAGTCTTCTGGCGTCAGTTGATAGCCGGTAATTTCACCGTCACGCAGCTCCGCCACCTGGGTCGGACTGTGCAGCGCGACTTCATCCATCCCACCGCCGTGAACCACGGCGGCGCGTTGATATCCCAGTACTTTCAGCGTCTGCGCAATCGGCAGTACCAGCTCCGGGCTGTACACGCCGATCACTGCCAGCGGCGGTCGCGCCGGGTTAATCAGCGGACCGAGTACGTTAAACAGAGTGCGGGTTTTCAACTGTTGGCGTACTGGCATCGCGTGGCGAAAACCGCTGTGATACTGCGGCGCAAACAGAAAACACACGTTCAGATCATCCAACGCCTGCCGCGCCTGTTCAGCGGGCATATCCAGATTGATGCCAAACGCTGCCAGCAAGTCGGAGGAGCCAGACTTGCTCGACACGCTACGGTTGCCATGCTTCGCCACTTTCAGGCCACAGGTTGCGGCGACAAACGCACTGGCGGTAGAGATATTTATGCTGTTGCTGCCGTCACCACCGGTGCCAACGATATCGGCAAAGGTGTAATCGGGGCGCGGGAAGGGTTTGGCATCTTCCAGCAGCGCTGACGCGGCACCGGCGATTTCTTCCGGACGTTCCCCGCGTACCTTCATGGCAATCAGGGCCGCTGCCAGTTGGGTTGGTTCCAGTTGGCCGGTAATAATGGCGCTAAACAACTGATGGCTTTCCGCCTGGGTCAGTGTCTGGGCCTGATAAAGTTTTTCCAGAATAGCTTGCATCATTATCTCCCTATTACTTCGCCAGCGCCCAGGCCAACGTCTGCTCTAACAAACGTGCGCCTTGGGTGGTCAGAATAGATTCAGGATGGAACTGGAAGCCGCATACGCGATCGGCATCGTGACGTACCGCCATTACCATGCCGTTGTAGCTGGCGTTGACTGTAAGCTCGGCAGGCGTGTTGCTGCCGACCAGAGAGTGATAGCGTGCGACCGGCAGGGGATTGCTCAGACCGGCAAACATGCCAATACCGTCGTGGGTAATGGAAGAGGCTTTGCCATGCAGAATCTCTCCGGCCTGGCCCACCTGGCCGCCATAGGCTTCAACAATTGCCTGATGGCCGAGACAGATACCGATAATCGGCAAACGGCCACGTAGGATGCGTAACAGTTCCGGCATGCAGCCCGCATCTTTGGGGGCACCCGGACCGGGTGATAACATCAGCACCGGGTCTTCCATCTGCTGCAAGCGTTCAATTAACAGTGACGCGGGCAGATTGTTACGGTAAATCACCACGTTGTGGCCGAATGTCCGCAGCTGATCAACGAGGTTGTAAGTAAAGGAGTCGATATTATCGAGCAGCAGGATATCGGCCATCAGAAAATCTCCTTGCAGTGATGGGCGGTGGCAATCGCGCGCAATACCGCGCGGGCTTTGTTACGGCTTTCGTCGGCTTCGGCCTGGGGCTGAGAATCCAGCACCACACCGGCACCCGCTTGCACCGTGGCTACGCCGTCCTCCACCCAGGCAGAGCGGATAACGATACAGGTGTCGAGATCGCCATGTGCGGTGAAGTAACCCACGGCACCGCCATAGCTGCCACGGCGGGTGCCTTCCGCGTTGGCAATCAACTGCATGGCACGGACTTTGGGCGCGCCGCTCAGGGTGCCCATGTTCATCACCGCACGGTAGGCATGCAAAACATCCAGGTCATGGCGCAATGTCCCCACCACGCGCGACACCAGATGCATCACAAAGGTGTAACGGTCAACGCTGGTCAGGTCAGCCACATAGCGGCTGCCGGGCACGCAGATGCGCGCCAGATCGTTACGCGCCAGGTCAACCAGCATCAGGTGTTCGGCCAGTTCTTTATGGTCGGTGCGCATTTCCAGTTCGATACGGCTGTCGAGATCGCGATCCAGCGAACCATCGGCATGGCGACCACGTGGACGCGTCCCGGCGATCGGATAGATTTCAATCTGGCGGCTGGTGGCGTCATATTTCAGCGAGCTTTCTGGCGAAGCGCCGAACAGCGCGAAATCCTGATCCTGCATAAAGAACATATACGGGCTGGGGTTGCTGTTCTTCAGTGTGTCGTAGGCAGCCAGCGGTGATGGGCACGGCAGCGAGAAACGGCGTGACGGCACCACCTGGAATATTTCACCAATGCGAATGGCCTCCTGCATCTCCCTTACTACGTTGCAATAGACTTCATCGCTCTGGTTGGTGCTGAGCACCATATGCTCCACGGTCTGCACTGGCAGGGCGGGAGCGGCTTGAGTCATCTGGCCGCGCAACTGTTCGATGCGGCTTTGCAGGCGCTGGAACTCGCTGGTGGAAGGGCAGAACAGACTGGCCTGCAACCGGGCGCTCCGTGTCTGATGGTCAATCACCAGCAGCGTTTCTGCCAGGTAGAAACAGTAATCCGGGCAGCGTTGGTCATTGCGCAGATCAGGTAACTCTTCAAAACCGGCCACCAGATCGTAGGCAAATAAACCACCAAGGAACATCGCTTCACGCTCTTCTGCCGGGCTTTGCACCAGTTGTGGAATCAGACGCAGCGCGTCAAATACCGACAGCGCTTTCAGGCGCGAATCTTCATCCTGTAAATCCTGCGGTTGCGGGAAGTGCAGCTCGCGGCCATCGGGGCGTACTTCAATGCGCACCGCCTGCGGCAGCGCTTCATCCAGCAGTGACAGCAGCGCGCGGCCATTCTCAGACAGCGCCTGAATGGTGACCACGTTACCCAGCGCGCTGATACGCAGGGCGCTATCGACGATTAACAGGCTTTTCAGGTTACGTTTGCTGTCGATATCGGCGGATTCAAGCAGCAGGGTTGCCGGACGTGCGCCGCATAATTGATGAAACACTGCGGCCGGATCTTCGCGGTAGGGTGCGGTGCCGGTAATCAACTTCAATGTAGGTTTCGCATTTGGCATGATGAATTCTCTGAATTTAGCTCAAAAAAAAGCCCGCTCGGTGGCGGGCTCAGGTATCTGCACAGCGTTTACGCAAGTTGTGCACGACGACGTCGCCCGGATTCGGGAACATCGCGCCACCAACCATTTGAATGCGTGTGAACAACAGCCATGATTAAATACCCGTTACGTGTGAACTTGTGTACTAGTTAACTGGTTCGGCTGAAAAAAGTCAATACCCTTTTTCAGTTAAGAACAAAATCGTTATCATGCCTGCCGGTTTATGTAGTTGCTGGAGTTATCCTTGACGGACATCCCCCGTTTTCCCCTTTACGATTTACACAGCCATACACTGGCTTCTGACGGCTTGCTGACGCCTGCGGCGCTGGTGCAGCGTGCGGTGGAGATGCGCGTGGGCGTGCTCGCCATTACCGATCACGATACCGTTGCCGGGGTGGTGGAAGCGCAACAGACGGCAGCTCAACAGAACTTGCCACTTAAAGTCCTCGCCGGGCTGGAAGCCTCGACCTTATGGGAGAACCATGAAATCCACATCGTCGGATTACATGTTGACTGCCAGCATCAGGCGCTTACGCAGTTTTTGGCGCAGCAGCATGACTGCCGCATACAACGGGCGCAGATGATTGGCGAGCGCCTTGAGCGTGCACGCATTCCTGATGCGTTGGCGGGTGCGTTGCGTCTGGCGCAGGGCGGGGTGATCACCCGCGGCCATTTTGCCCGTTATCTGGTTGAAATCGGCAAAGCGGATAACCTGGCCCAGGTGTTTAAGAATTACCTGGCGCGAGGGAAAACCGGTTATGTGCCGCCGCAATGGTGTACAATTAAACAAGCCATTGATGCAATTCATGATTCTGGTGGCTACGCCGTGCTGGCACACCCCGGGCGCTACGGTCTTTCCGGCAAATGGCTAAGACGACTGATCGCCCATTTCGCTGAAGTGGGCGGCGATGCCATGGAGGTGGCGCAATGCCAGCAGGCACCGAACGAACGCAGTCAGCTGGCGAGTTATGCCCGCGATCATCAGCTGGCAGCGTCGCAGGGATCGGATTTTCACCAACCCTGTCCGTGGATCGAACTGGGTCGTAAGCTGTGGTTACCGGGCGGTGTTGAGCCGATCTGGGAACGTTTTCCCGTGCTTGCGCCTGATCTGATGCCAGCCGACAGGTGATATGAGGTTTTTATGAGTCAACTGTTCCATATTCACCCGGAAAACCCGCAGCCACGTCTGGTCAACCAGGCGGTTGAGTATCTCAATAAAGGCGGAGTCATTGTCTATCCGACGGATTCAGGTTATGCGCTGGGTTGTCGTCTCGAAGAGAAAAATGCCATGGAGCGCATCTGCCGCATTCGTCAGCTGGATGGACACCACAATTTTACCCTGATGTGCCGCGATTTGTCGGAGCTTTCGACTTATTCGCAGGTAGACAACTCGGCGTTCCGCATCATTAAAAACAATACGCCGGGAAGCTACACCTTTATCCTGAAAGCGACCAAAGAAGTCCCACGTCGTCTGATGAATGACAAGCGTAAAACCATTGGCCTGCGAGTGCCGTCGAATCCGGTCGCCCTGGCGCTGTTGGAAGCGCTTAACGAACCGATGATGTCTACCTCGCTGATGTTGCCAGGTAACGATTTCACCGAATCCGATCCGGAAGAGATCCAGCACACCATAGGTAAGCTGGTCGATCTGATCATTGATGGCGGAACGCTGGGACAACAGCCGACCACGGTGGTCGATCTCACCAGCGATGCTCCGGTCATCGTGCGTGAAGGGGTGGGCGATATTCGCCCGTTCCAGTAATTATGTATGGTCAGGCGCGCTGTCAGGCGTCTGACCAATATTACTTTCCAGCCAGTTTCTAAATTCGCCGTAAGGAATATACAGCGACACATCTTTCAATACCGCCTGACCACTACGAATATTATCAATTCGATGGCTATAGCCGACAATGACGCCTGCCATGGTTTGGTCGGAATTATAAACGGCTCCGCCGGACATGCCCTGAACAACACCGGCATTGGTAGCCATTGCCACACAAGGTTTTTTATTCCAGCGATTATTAATGGCGGTGCGTGCTAAATTAACGCCGCTTGATTCCACTGGCATGGCCGAAACAAAACTGTAACCGTACATCTTAATCGGTTCGCCAATATTACTTTTGCGGAATTTAACCAGCGTGCTGGGATCGTTCTTGTGATAAATAATTGCCACATCACAATACGGATGATAAGCCTTCACGCGTTGGACGGCAGTGGTCGCAACGTGGGCAGCTGTCAAGCTGTACTCTGGCGTTAAGGGAATGGTTGTGCCGAGGACACCTAAACCTAGTACAGTCGGGATGCCGGTCACGCTCATATCAACGTGTTGCAGCGCCGCACGGCTGTACTCAGTATGGCCCACGGAACAGCCGCTCAGTGCCAGCGCGGCGAGCGCAGGCCAAAGCAGGGAAGTTCTCATGATAGTAATCTTTATTCAGGCATACCGGTAAAATCCCTGGTGAAGATTTTTGGTATGCAAGTTTAATTCGTACCTGAATGAATTAACGCAACAACTCCCGCGCGCGCCGGTTTATATTATCAATGAAATTTCACAGTGCTCGTTAATGATTTGTTGGTAAATCGATAATAAAAAGTAAGACTAAAGTTTTTTTATTTTCACGATGCACTGGATTTCAGGCTCAAATTTTACACAGATTTTAAATCAGAACAATTCAGAAATTTAATCTTTGTCAAATAAATCAGAAAATAGAGATATAATCCAATCCACAGTATTATTTAGCTGAGGATTTACATTTAGTGGGGGGATGCGGCTTACTTAAGCTCGTTGATCAGAATTTAATTCTGTTTTTTGCTTAGTGGTTAGTCTTTGTAATTGCACTTTAACATGAGTATAGATGGCTCTGCTGTGATTGCAGTATTGAGAGTGGCTAATGTATCAGTTTGTTTAAGTGCGGCTAATTTTCTAACAATAAGTCTTAAGTTAAAAAGACAAAAATTCAGGGAGTTGAGGAAAAATAGCCGGTCAGTGCTGTGGGGCATTTATTAGTTTTGCGAATGGATGACGCTTTTGACTGCATGATGGACACAAAGTGCGCGACCATTGTTATCGGCAGAAAAGTAAAAGGTTTTAACGCTGCTATGCTTAGTGTAAAATCTCGGGCCGCTTGCAGGTCTGGCGGCTTAGACGAATTCCGATATGGGAACTGGTAATCCCTGTATCTGCACCTTCTTACCACGACGCCTGGGAAGGCGACAACGAGGCTGCTCAATGAGCGAGAAATTACAGAAAGTATTAGCGCGTGCCGGTCATGGCTCGCGTCGTGAAATCGAAACCATGATTTCAGCCGGACGCGTCAGCGTTGACGGCAAACTGGCGACGCTGGGCGATCGCATCGAAAACGATAAATCCCTGAAAATCCGTATTGATGGCCATCTGGTTTCCATCGCCGAGTCCACCACTGAAGTGTGCCGGGTATTAGCCTACTACAAACCTGAAGGCGAGCTTTGCACGCGTAACGATCCGGAAGGGCGTCCGACGGTGTTTGATCGTCTGCCACGCCTACGTGGTTCTCGCTGGATTGCCGTTGGTCGTCTGGATGTGAACACCTGTGGCCTGATGCTGTTCACCACCGACGGAGAATTGGCGAACCGCCTGATGCACCCCAGCCGTGAAGTTGAACGTGAATATGCGGTGCGTGTGTTTGGTGAAGTGGGTGACGATAAAATTCGCCAGTTGAGTAAAGGCGTGCAATTGGAAGATGGTCCGGCCGCGTTCAAAACGCTGCGTTTTGCTGGCGGAGAAGGGATCAACCAGTGGTACAACGTCACGCTGACCGAAGGGCGTAACCGTGAAGTGCGTCGTTTATGGGAAGCGGTCGGGGTGCAGGTCAGCCGTCTGATGCGCGTGCGCTATGGTGATATCCAACTGCCAAAAGGTTTGCCACGCGGTGGCTGGATGGAAATGGAATTACCGGCGGTCAACTATCTGCGCACCCTGGTAGACATGCCGGAAGAGACAGTGACTAAAGTCGCGGTGGAAAAAGATCGCCGTCGTACTAAAGCCAATCAGATTCGCCGTGCTGTGAAACGCCACAGCCAGGTGAGCAACTCACCACGTCGCAGTAGCAAACGCGGCGCCTGAGTATAAAGACATATCCCGTAGCGGCGCGATTTATCGCGCGTTTTTAAAAAGACGCACGATAAATCGTGCCGCTACTAACCTTGCTTACCAGTCGATACCCTGCTGCGCCTGGATCCCGGCATCAAATGCGTGTTTGACCGGACGCATCTCCGTCACGGTATCCGCCATCTCGATTAAGCTGCGATGGCAGCCGCGGCCGGTAATGATCACACTCTGTCCCCGTGGCCGTTGCTGCAAGGCGACTAACAGTTCATCCAGATCCAGATAATCCATGCTGACCATATAGGTGATTTCATCCAGAATCACTAAATCCAGTTGGGGATCTGCCAGCATCCTTTTTGCGTGTTGCCATACCTGCTGGCAGGCAGCGGTATCGGTTGCCCGGTTCTGGGTTTCCCAGGTAAAGCCGGTCGCCATTACCTGAAATTCGACGCCATGTTGTTCCAGCAGATTACGTTCGCCGTTGGGCCATTCACCTTTAATAAACTGAATGGCCGCGACGTGCTTGCCGTGACCACAGGCGCGTAGGGCGGTGCCAAAGGCAGCGGTGGTTTTGCCTTTGCCATTGCCGGTAAACACCATCAGGATGCCACGCACCTCGTTTGCTGCTGCGATGCGTGCATCGACCTGTTCTTTCAAGCGCTGCTGGCGTTGTTGATGACGTTGTTCACTCATGCGCTGGCCGGTCCGGGTTTGCGTCCTGGCTGGGCATCAAAACTGATGCCGGTCTTGCGGCGACTATCATCGCCCATAAGATATAAATATAACGGCATCAGGTCCGCTGGGGTTTTCAGCAAGCTGGCGTCTTCCTGTGGAAAGGCACTGGCCCGCATTTTGGTACGGGTGCCGCCAGGGTTGATGCAGTTCACGCGCAAATGACGGTTTTTATATTCATCGGCCAGTACCTGCATCATGCCTTCGGTAGCGAACTTCGATACCGCATAGGCTCCCCAACCGGAACGACCGACACGTCCGACGCTGGAGGTCGTAAAGATCAACGATCCGGCATCGGATTTCAGCAGCAGCGGCAGCAAGGCCTGGGTGAGATAGAAGGTGGCATCAAGGTTAATTTGCATCACCTGACGCCAGATGTGTGGCTCCAGTTCTGCTAATGGCACAATTTCGCCAAGGATCCCGGCGTTGTGTAGCACGCCGTCGAGGTGCGGCACCTGCTGTGCCAGCTGGGCCGCGAGTTGCTGACAGCTTTCAGGGGTGGCATGGGAGAAATCCAGCAGCAGGGTAGAGGCCGGTTTTTTATGCAGCTGATTAATCGCCTGTTCGGTGTGCTGCAAGGTTTCCGGGTTACGTCCCAGCAGGATCACCTGCGCACCATAGCGCGCGTAGGTTAACGCGGCTTCGCGGCCGATACCATCAGAAGCACCGGTGACCAGGATAATACGATTTTCAAGCAGATCGCTTTTCGGTTGATAATGCACAGCGATGTCCTTTGCACAGGTCAGAAGGTTTTTTGGCTTTATGCCTTAATTTGCGGTCCGGCGCAATCGCTCAACCGCGCTTTCTGTGCCGCCCGTGGGCAATTCAGGCGACGAATGCCATTAAAGCGGGTAAACTCGGGCTTTGTCTGTAATTCACTGTTTAATAAGGCGGCAGAATGGATTTACTCTCCAGTTATGGATTATTTCTGGCCAAGGCCGTCACCGTAGTGGTGACGATTGCAGCTATTGTTCTGATTGTGCTCAATGCGGCGATGCGGAAACGTCACAGCGGTGGTCAGCTGCGCTTAACCCATCTGGATGATGACTATCTCCAGATGAAAGAAGATTTGCAGTTGGCGAAGATGAAACCGCAAGCGCAAAAAGTCTGGTTGAAGCAGCATAAAAAAGAAGAGAAGCAGAAAGCCAAAATCGCGAAACGCAATGCGAAATCTGGCGTGACGGAAACGGAAAAACCGACGCTTTATGTGCTGGAATTTAAAGGCAGTATGGACGCCGGAGAAGTCAGTTCGCTACGGGAAGAGATCAGCGCCGTGTTGGCGGTGGCAACCCCGGGTGATGAAGTCCTGCTGAAACTGGAAAGCCCTGGTGGCGTGGTACACGGCTACGGCCTGGCGGCCTCACAGTTGCAACGTCTGCGCGATGCTGGCCTGACATTAACCGCAGCCGTGGATAAAGTGGCGGCCAGCGGTGGCTACATGATGGCGTGCGTGGCAGATCGCATTGTTGCTGCACCCTTCTCGATCATCGGTTCGATTGGTGTAGTGGCGCAGATCCCCAACTTTAATCGTCTGCTGAAGCGTAACGATATTGATGTTGAGTTGCATACCGCCGGACAATATAAACGCACCCTGACATTATTCGGAGAAAATACTGATGAAGGTCGTGAAAAGTTTCGTGAAGATCTGAATGAAACCCATCTGCTGTTCAAAGACTTTGTGCACCAGATGCGTCCAACGCTGGATGTAGAAAAAGTGGCCACCGGTGAACATTGGTACGGTCGTCAGGCACTTGAGTTAGGACTGGTGGATGAAATTGGCACCAGCGATGCGCTGATTATCAATCAGATGGATCGCTTCACCGTGTTGGGCGTGCACTATGCGCGCAAACGGAAAATGCTTGATCGTATGACACATAGCGCCAGTCTGGCGGCAGAGCGCCTGATTCTGAAAATGTGGCAGCGCGGCAACAGGCCGCTCCTGTAAAACGACCCTATCTTGTAGCGGCGCGATTTATCGCGCGTTTGTGATCGAAAAACATGTGCAATACATTGCGCCGCTACCGTGATTACGGTTCCAGGTGATACTGAGACGAGAAGGTAATCGCCAGGTGTTTAAACACGTTAAACACGGCGGTGGTTTTGGCGGTGGGTAAGTCGTCTTTATCGAGAAACAACGGGCCGCGAAACACCAACACGTCACGCTGCTGGACGACGTCATTCGCTACCATACCGGCAAAATAATCATCGTGTTCTTTGATCAGGTGATTAGCTTTTTCCAGTAACGCCTGGCGTGAAATGGATTCCGTAAAAGCTGACATTATTCACTCCTTTTTTGACAGCCACTTTTCTCCTTCTATATTACTTGCCAGAGAGGTTGTGGTGCAAATCCGCTCAGGGCGGTATGGTTGGCGCAAAATTAACCAGGATGCTAATTAAGTTGCGTAACGGATTTTATCAGGTAGAGTGTGGGCGATTCAGATTTCAGGGAGATCACACCGGGATGTGTGATACTGTCAGATGGAAAACTCGCTCCTAATCATAAAGTTGCATAAGTCGATGCAATCTGACCTGAGATTGTCCCGGTTGCCTTGAAAAGTGAAACAGTGGCAGCAATATTGAACCCATTGGGTTTTAGGGTCTTCAATCCTCCCCCGTTTATCAGGACGTTTCAATTAGGTAAAGGTACATATGGGTAAAGCACTCGTCATCGTTGAGTCCCCGGCAAAGGCCAAAACAATCAATAAATACCTCGGTAATGACTACGTGGTGAAATCCAGCGTCGGTCATATCCGTGATTTGCCGACCAGTGGTTCAACTGCCCGTAAAACCACCGAAGGGGAAAAAGCGAAACCGGCTGGCAAAAAAGTCAAAAAAGATGAAAAAGCCGCGCTGGTCAATCGTATGGGCGTGGATCCCTGGCATGGCTGGCAGGCGGATTATCAAATCCTGCCGGGCAAAGAAAAAGTGGTCTCTGAGCTAAAAAGCCTTGCTGCCGATGCTGACCATATCTATCTCGCAACCGACCTTGACCGCGAAGGGGAAGCCATTGCCTGGCACCTGCGGGAAGTGATTGGTGGCGATGACAAGCGTTTCAGCCGCGTGGTGTTTAACGAAATCACCAAAAATGCGATCCGCCAGGCGTTTGAGAAGCCTGGCGAACTGAATATCGAACGTGTTAATGCCCAGCAGGCGCGCCGTTTTATGGACCGCGTGGTGGGTTATATGGTTTCTCCGCTGCTGTGGAAAAAAATCGCCCGCGGCCTTTCTGCCGGACGTGTGCAGTCGGTGGCGGTACGCCTGGTGGTGGAGCGTGAGCGTGAAATCAAAGCCTTTGTCCCGGAAGAGTACTGGGAAGTGGATGCCGATTTCGTGACACCGAAAGGTGACGCGCTGGCCATGCAAGTCACGCATCAGGGTGATAAGGCGTTCCGTCCGGTTAATCGCGAACAAACCTATGCTGCGGTAGCCTTGCTGCAAAAAGCGCGTTACGACGTGCTGGATCGCGAAGATAAACCGACCAGCAGCAAACCGTCGGCCCCCTTTATTACCTCCACCCTGCAACAGGCGGCCAGTACGCGCCTTGGTTTTGGGGTGAAGAAAACCATGATGATGGCGCAGCGTCTGTATGAAGCGGGCCACATTACCTATATGCGTACTGACTCCACCAACCTGAGTCAGGATGCCATTGCCATGGCGCGCGGTTATATCGACAAAAGTTTTGGTGCGAAATATCTGCCGGATGCGCCCAATACTTACGCCAGCAAAGATAACTCGCAGGAAGCGCACGAAGCGATTCGTCCTTCTGACGTGGCCGTAGCGGCAGAACAACTCAAGGATATGGAAGCCGATGCGCAGAAACTGTATCAGCTGATTTGGCGCCAGTTCGTCGCCTGTCAGATGGTTCCGGCGCAGTATGATTCCACCACCCTGACCGTTGGTGCGGGTGACTTCAAACTGAAAGCCAAAGGGCGCACGCTGCGTTTTGATGGCTGGACCCGCGTGATGCCAGCGCTGCGTAAAAATGATGAAGATTTGACACTGCCACCAGTGAATGTCGGCGACGTGTTGGATCTACAAGAAGTGCTGCCAAGCCAGCACTTCACGAAACCGCCAGCCCGCTTCAGTGAAGCTTCGCTGGTGCGCGAGCTGGAGAAACGCGGTATTGGTCGCCCCTCGACCTACGCCTCGATTATTTCAACCATTCAGGATCGTGGTTATGTACGGGTTGAGAACCGTCGTTTCTATGCTGAAAAGATGGGTGAAATTGTTACCGATCGTCTGGAAGAGAACTTCCGTGAGCTGATGAACTACGATTTCACCGCCCATATGGAAGACAGTCTCGACCAGGTGGCGAACAATCAGGCTGAATGGAAGGGTGTACTGGATTCGTTCTTCAGCGATTTCAGCCAGCAACTGGATCAGGCGGAGAAAGAACCGGAAGAGGGCGGCATGCAGCCGAACCAGATGGTGCTGACCTCCATCGATTGTCCGACCTGCGGACGTAAGATGGGGATCCGTACCGCGAGCACCGGTGTGTTCCTTGGTTGTTCGGGGTATGCCTTGCCACCGAAAGAGCGTTGCAAGCAAACCATCAACCTGATCCCGGAAAACGAAGTCCTGAACGTGCTGGAAGGTGATGACGCGGAAACCAACGCGTTACGCGCCCGTCGTCGTTGCCAGAAGTGTGGCACCGCGATGGACAGCTACCTGATTGATAACCAGCGCAAGCTGCACGTGTGTGGTAATAACCCGGAATGTGACGGTTACGAAATCGAGCACGGTGAGTTCCGTATTAAAGGCTATGACGGCCCGATTGTTGAGTGCGAAAAATGTGGCTCAGAAATGCACCTGAAAATGGGGCGTTTTGGTAAGTACATGGCCTGTACCAACGACGAGTGTAAGAACACCCGTAAAATCCTGCGTAATGGTGAAGTTGCACCGCCGAAGGAAGATCCAGTGCCGTTACCGGAGCTGGCATGCGAGAAGTCAGATGCGTATTTCGTGCTGCGTGATGGCGCTGCGGGCGTGTTCCTCGCTGCCAACACCTTCCCGAAATCGCGCGAAACCCGTGCGCCGCTGGTAGAAGAGTTGCAGCGCTTCGCGGACCGCCTGCCGGAGAAACTGAAGTATCTGGCGGAAGCACCGGCAGCCGATCCGGAAGGCAACAAAACCATGGTGCGGTTCAGTCGTAAAACCAAACAACAATATGTTGCCTCGGAAAAAGAGGGCAAAGCGACCGGCTGGTCAGCCTTCTATATCGATGGTAGCTGGCAGGAAGCGAAGAAATAATCCCCACAAGGCCAGCGTCTGCTGGCCTTTTTACCATCCTTATAGCTAATCGTTCTACATTCTTTCTTTAACTGATATAGTAGTTATAGATTTTACTTTTCGCGTACACGCTTTCCCTGAAATACCTTGCTCAAGGCGGAAACACGCTGGCTGGGAATGCTCCTCTGTCGCCTACCGGGAAGATATAACTATGAAATTGCAGCAGTTGCGTTACATCGTTGAAGTGGTCAATCACAACCTCAATGTCTCATCGACGGCAGAAGGCTTATACACGTCGCAACCGGGTATCAGTAAGCAAGTCAGAATGCTGGAGGATGAGCTGGGGGTGCAGATTTTTGCGCGCAGCGGTAAGCACCTGACGCAGGTCACTCCAGCCGGTGAGGAAATCATTCGCATTGCCCGTGAAGTGTTATCAAAAGTGGATGCAATCAAATCGGTTGCTGGAGAGCATACGTGGCCTGACAAAGGTTCACTTTACGTCGCGACTACCCATACCCAGGCGCGTTATGCGCTGCCTGGTGTGATTAAGGGTTTTATTGAGCGCTATCCACGTGTTTCCCTGCACATGCATCAAGGCTCGCCGACGCAAATCGCTGAAGCCGTTTCTAAAGGCAATGCCGACTTTGCCATTGCCACCGAAGCGTTGCATCTCTACGACGACCTGATTATGTTGCCTTGCTATCACTGGAACCGCGCGATCGTGGTGACGCCGGACCATCCACTGGCAGGCAAAGCGCAGGTGTCGATTGAAGAGCTGGCGGAGTTCCCGCTGGTGACTTATACCTTTGGCTTTACCGGACGCTCGGAGCTGGATACCGCATTTAATCGCGCGGGCCTGACACCACGTATTGTCTTTACCGCCACCGATGCCGATGTGATTAAGACGTATGTCCGTCTGGGGCTGGGGGTAGGGGTGATTGCCAGCATGGCGGTGGACCCGGTCTCGGATCCTGATCTGGTTAGAATTGAAGCATCAGAGATATTTACCAATAGCACGACTAAAATCGGCTTCAGACGCAGTACCTTTCTGCGAAGCTATATGTATGATTTTATTCAACGTTTTGCACCGCACTTGACCCGTGATGTGGTGGATACCGCCGTTGCATTACGCTCCAATGAGGACATCGAAGCGATGTTCCGGGATATCAAATTACCCTTCAAATAGCCCACGAACTCATTAGGTTACCGGGGTGCCCATTGGGCACCCTTTCTTTTTCCAGATGATGCTTAGCGCCATTGGTAGCTCAAAAATTAGATTAATTTTATGTAAATGAAACATCGGTCACATGTTTTTTCATTGTTAGTTGTTAAATGCGAATTAGTACACATTTTTTACGTTATCGCTTTGCGCGATCCCAGGAATATTCCCATACTCCAGTTAAGAGTTGATGGAGAAGGGCTTTTTATCTGGCCCGCTAAATTAAACTCGAATTTAAAATGGATCTAATTTCGATTTAACCCAAATTTACAAAGTTAGTTTTTAATTAATAGTTTGCTTAGTTATTAAATTTATCTCATCATTTTTCGATGTTTTGATAAATAGCATTAATCGTTGTGCTCAATAAAAATAACTGGATTTTTGGACTTAAGGCGTTTAGGATTCGTCCTAAATCTTAATCGATGTTAACAATCGTTTTATTGAGAGTGATTATCAAAAACTATGGCTACGAGATTAACTGTACAACCGGACTTCCGGGCTAAAAGCACCAAGGTTGAGCGTTCAGGTAACATCCGTCGCAAAGCCTGGTTAACTGTCTTCGCTGCATCAGCTTTGTTCTGGGTAGTGGTGGCATTAATGATTTGGCGTATGTGGGGTTAAACCATGTGGGCAAATACACTCAGTCGTAAATCTCCGGTTCCTGCACGTCAGCCCAACACGCCAGCGTGCAAAGCTAAAGACGCTGCCAGCACAGAACAGGATGTGGCGATCCCTTCATCCTGGGAACTGAGTGATAAGCAGCGCAGCTTTATTGAATCGTTCATGGATCCGAAATCAAAATAACGCAGCCTGCGTTCAGTTTTTTATATAGACGTATACTCCTTCATTTTACCGGGTCATCCGGTGGGCAATTTGAACGCCCTTTCCTTAACACTCAGCACATAAAAAATGGTGTCGTCAGCTCAGGCTGAAGGCCGAAGCCTTTTTTACCCGGAATCCGGGAGGGAGTGACCAATGAATTCCACAATTACCCTGTCATGGTTCAGCGTATATGCCTTCTCAATTGCTTTTTGGGGCGCGGCTGTATGGATGATGATGTAATTTAATAACTCAAATTATTTCTTTTTTTAAATGCCCTGGCCAATATCCGGGGCATTTTTGTTTCTGAAGCAATGTGTCAATTCGTGTTGTTATCAAAACGTTAACGAGAATGTGGTCTATCTTTAAGCTAAACCTTGCGGTTACTGAGGTTAAGAGAACCCTATGAGGAGGAGGAGCTATGTCGTTAACGTTACGCGAGCAGAGCCGGGAAACGCTCGAAGTTGGCAACAAGACTTATCACTACTACAGCCTGCCAAAAGCATCCGTTCAGCTTGGCAATATCGAACGCCTGCCGAAGTCCATGAAAGTCCTGCTGGAGAATCTGCTGCGATGGCAGGATGGTGATTCCGTCACGGCGGAAGATATTCAGGCGCTGGTCGCGTGGCAAAAAGATGCACATGCCGAGCGGGAAATTGCCTATCGTCCGGCGCGGGTACTGATGCAGGATTTTACTGGCGTACCGGCGGTGGTCGATTTAGCGGCAATGCGCGAAGCGGTAAAACGTTTAGGCGGAGATGTGGCGAAGGTGAATCCACTATCGCCGGTGGATCTGGTGATCGACCATTCGGTTACCGTTGACCATTTTGGTGATGATGAAGCGTTTGAGGAGAATGTGCGTCTGGAGATGGAGCGCAACCATGAACGTTATGTGTTCCTGCGCTGGGGGCAAAAAGCCTTCAACCGTTTTCGCGTGGTGCCACCGGGCACCGGTATTTGCCATCAGGTAAACCTTGAGTACCTTGGTAAGGCGATTTGGCATGAAAACCAGGAAGGCCAGGAGGTGGCCTATCCCGACACTTTGGTCGGTACGGATTCCCATACCACCATGATTAATGCGCTTGGCGTACTAGGGTGGGGTGTTGGTGGCATCGAAGCTGAAGCGGCGATGCTGGGGCAGCCGGTATCTATGCTAATCCCTGACGTGGTTGGATTTAAATTAACCGGCAAGCTCCGCCCAGGTATCACCGCCACCGACCTGGTGTTAACCGTGACGCAGATGCTGAGAAAACACGGTGTCGTCGGCAAGTTCGTTGAATTCTATGGTGATGGGCTGGCAGATTTGCCGCTGGCCGATCGTGCAACCATCGCCAATATGTCACCAGAATATGGTGCCACCTGTGGTTTCTTCCCGATTGATGACATCACTCTCAGCTACATGACGCTGACGGGGCGTGACAGCGCACAGATAAAATTGGTCGAGGCGTATGCCAAAACGCAAGGTATGTGGCGCAATCCGGGCGATGAACCGGTATTCACCAGCACGCTGGCGCTGGATATGAACGAGGTTGAATCCAGCCTCGCGGGTCCTAAACGTCCGCAGGACCGTGTCTCTTTGGGTGATGTTCCGGCGGCTTTCGCGGCCAGCAACGAGCTGGAGGTGAATCAGGCGCAGAAACCACATAAAAGCATCCATTACCGTGACAGCGAAACTGGCGTCAGCTATCAACTGAATGACGGTGCGGTGGTGATTTCCGCCATTACCTCCTGCACCAACACTTCGAACCCCAGCGTGTTGATGGCGGCGGGGCTGTTGGCAAAAAAAGCCGTAGAAAAGGGTCTGATGCGTAAGCCCTGGGTCAAAGCGTCACTGGCACCCGGTTCAAAAGTGGTGTCTGATTATTTGGCCGCAGCCCAACTCACCCCTTATCTGGATGAGTTAGGTTTCAATCTGGTGGGCTATGGATGTACTACCTGCATAGGCAACTCCGGGCCGTTGCCGGACAGCATCGAGAGCGCGATAAAAGAGGGCGATCTGACCGTGGGGGCAGTGCTGTCAGGCAACCGTAACTTTGAAGGTCGTATCCATCCGTTAGTGAAAACCAATTGGCTGGCGTCGCCGCCGCTGGTGGTGGCGTATGCACTGGCGGGCAATATGAAGGTCAATCTGCAAACCGAAGCGATCGGCCAGGATCAGCGCGGTAAGGATGTGTACCTGAAGGACATTTGGCCGTCACCGGAAGAGATTGCCGAGTATGTGCAGAAAGTCACCAGCGATATGTTCCATAAAGAATATGCCGAAGTGTTTGATGGCACCCCAGAATGGCAGCAGATCAAGGTGAGCGAAGCGGCTACCTACGATTGGGATGAGGGTTCAACCTATATCCGTCTTTCACCGTTCTTTGACGATATGGAAAAAATGCCGAAACCGGTGCAGGACATCAGCGGGGCTCGCATTTTGGCGATGCTCGGCGATTCCGTCACCACCGACCATATCTCCCCGGCAGGAAGCATCAAGGCCGAAAGCCCGGCAGGACGATATCTGCTGGCGCATGGCGTGGAGCGTACTGATTTCAACTCCTACGGTTCGCGTCGCGGTAACCATGAAGTGATGATGCGTGGGACGTTCGCCAATATTCGTATTCGCAACGAGATGGTGCCGGGGGTGGAAGGGGGGTATACCAAACATTTCCCCAGCGATGAGCAACTGGCGATCTACGATGCGGCCATGAAATATCAGGCTGAGGGCGTCCCACTGGCGGTGATTGCCGGGAAAGAGTATGGCTCAGGCTCCAGCCGTGACTGGGCGGCTAAAGGGCCGCGTCTGCAAGGCGTACGTGTGGTGATTGCAGAGTCCTTTGAGCGTATCCACCGTTCGAATCTGATCGGGATGGGGATTCTGCCACTGGAGTTTCCCCAAGGTGTTACGCGTAAAACGCTAAAATTAAGCGGGGAGGAGTGCATTGATGTGGCAAATCTGACCCAACTGAAGCCTGGCTGTAAGGTTGAGGTGACGCTGACCCGCGCGGATGGCAGCGTGGAGACGCTGGAAACCCGTTGTCGCATCGACACCGGCAATGAGCTGACCTATTACCAGCATGACGGCATTCTGCATTACGTGATACGTAATATGCTGAACTAAGAAAAAGTCGGGAGCAGGGTAGTATGCGTAGCGGCGCGATTTATCGCGCTGTTTCATGACTGCACGATAAATCGCGCCGCTACGAAACGTGCTTTTTATGACTTCGGCAGCAAATGGCCCATTTTTTCCGCTTTGGTATCAAGATAATGCGCGTTCTTCGGGTTACGCCCGACGATTAAGGGGACGCGCTCAACGATATTGATCCCGGCTTCGCTGAGGATTTCTACTTTACGTGGGTTATTGGTCAGCAAACGCACTTCATTCACCCCCAGCAGTTTGAACATATCTGCACACAAGGTGAAATCACGCTCATCGGCGGCAAAGCCTAACTGATGGTTGGCTTCCACGGTGTCATAACCTTTATCCTGCAAGGCATAAGCGCGAATCTTATTTAACAGGCCGATATTACGGCCTTCCTGACGATGGTAAAGCAGGATACCGCGTCCTTCTTCAGCGATAGCGGTCAGCGCGGCTTCCAGCTGAAATCCGCAATCGCAACGCAGGCTGAACAATGCGTCACCGGTCAGACATTCGGAATGGACGCGCGCCAGCACCGGATTGTGGTCGCTAATATCACCATAGACCAGTGCAACATGGTCGTGACCGGTTGCCAGTTCTTCAAAACCAACCATGAGGAAGTCTCCCCATGGCGTGGGCAGTTTGGCTTCTGCTACCCGTTTAAGCTGCATGTGACTCTCCAGAACCTTCAGAGGATGCGCTATCATCATGATAACGCACGGGCCTGAGTGGCCCGAAAAACTGACAATATTGTGCCACAACCTGGTTGCAGGCAGTTAATCAGTCAGAGTTATTGTAGTGATAAAGCACAATTATCCAAGCTGCAACGGTTATGTTATTCTTTTTTAAGCTAAAGTTATGCATAGCACAGTATTTTGCGTGGTTTCAAAGGAAGATGGATGTTCAAAATCATACAACGCACCACCATTGGTGCGGTTTTATTGCTGATTATGCCGCTCGGCGTCTGGCTTTCTGGCTGGCAGTGGCAACCTGGGGAGAATGGTGCGCTATTGAAAGTGTTGTTCTGGATGACCGAAACGGTCACCAGTCCCTGGGGTATCCTCACCAGCCTGATCCTGAGCGCCTGGGTATTATGGTGTCTGCGCTTTCGTCTCAAACCGGCCATCCTGCTACTGATCATCATGAATGGCGCGATCCTGGCTGGGCAATACACGAAATCTTTCATTAAAGATCAGGTACAGGAACCCCGACCGTATGTCGTGTGGCTGGAAAAGAGTCACGGTATCAATGAAAGCCAATTCTATGAATTGAAACGTAAGCAGCGCGGCAAGCTGGTTGAGCAACTGGTCGCGGATGATACCCAACTGCCGGGATGGTTAAAAAAACACTGGGCTTTTGAAACCGGCTTCGCTTTTCCTTCAGGCCATACCATGTTTGCTGCCAGTTGGGCGCTGCTGGTTATTGGTTTACTCTGGCCGCGTCGGCATACCCTGACGATTGTGCTGCTGTTTGTCTGGGCCTCACTGGTGATGGGGAGCCGCCTGCTGCTCGGAATGCACTGGCCGCGTGATTTGGTAATGGCAACGCTGATTTCCTGGCTGTTGGTGACGGTGGCGACCTGGCTGGCACAACGTTTTTGCGGCCCCTTGACAGTCCCGCCAGCTGAGGTAAAAGAGATTGCGCAGCGCGACGACGGATTGTAATTTTCGCATCTGGCCCCATATTATTGATTGGACTTGCGTAAATCAGGCGGTTTGATGCGGTGATAAGCAGCATCAACGCCGCTTTTTTGGCATACTTCTACTGGATAACCTCACGACAGGATGCATTGTGAAATATTTGCTGATTTTTCTCGTGGTATTGGTCATTTTTATCATCTCCGTGACACTCGGAGCGCACAACGATCAAATCATCACTTTTAACTATCTGCTGGCGCAGGGCCAATTCCGTATTTCTACATTGCTGGCTGTTCTGTTTGGTGCTGGATTCTTGCTGGGATGGGCGATTTGCGGTTTGTTCTGGTTACGTTTACGGGTATCGCTGGCGCAAGCGCAGCGTAAGTTAAAACGCATGCAGGCGCAGAATGAACAATCGACGGCGGTGACAACGTCGCCTTCTGCTGCCCGTCGGGATTAAGCTTCGATGCTTGAATTGCTGTTTCTGCTTCTTCCTGTTGCTGCGGCTTACGGTTGGTATATGGGCCGCCGCAGTGCGCAACAGGATAAGCAACAGGAAGCCAATCGCCTGTCACGTGAATACGTTGCGGGGGTTAACTTCCTGCTTTCCAATCAACAGGACAAGGCCGTTGATCTCTTCCTCGATATGTTAAAAGAGGACAGTGGCACGGTCGAAGCCCATCTCACTCTGGGTAATTTATTCCGTTCCCGCGGCGAAGTTGACCGTGCCATTCGCATTCACCAATCTTTGATGGAAAGCGCGTCGCTCAGCTATGAGCAACGTTTGCTGGCGGTACAACAGCTTGGCCGTGATTACATGGCCGCCGGTCTGTATGACCGGGCGGAAGATATGTTTAGCCAACTGGTGGATGAGACCGATTTTCGCATCGGTGCGTTGCAGCAACTTCTGCTGATCCATCAGGCAACCAGTGACTGGCAGCAGGCCATTGAAGTCGCGGAAAAGCTGGTCAAGCTGGGCAAGGATAAGCAGAAAGGTGAAATAGCGCATTTCTACTGTGAACTGGCCTTGCAGGCACTCAGCAGCGACGATCTTGATCGCGCTATGGCGCTGTTGAAAAAAGGCGAAGCGGCAGATCGTCAAAGTGCGCGCGTGTCGATTATGACCGGTCGCATCTATATGGAGCAGGGTGAGTATACGAAAGCGGTCGAACGCTTACAGCGTGTGCTTGAGCAGGATAAAGAGTTGGTCAGCGAAGCCTTACCGATGCTCGAAACCTGCTATCAACGTCTGAATCAGCCCGAACAATGGGCACAATTCCTGCAACGCTGTGTCGATGAAAATACCGGGGCAGTGGCCGAACTCTATCTTGCCGATATCCTCGAACAACAACAAGGCCCGGAAGCTGCGCAACTCTATATTAATCGCCAGCTGCAACGTCATCCGACGATGCGGGTTTTCCATCGTTTAATGGATTTTCACCTGCATGAAGCCGAAGATGGACGTGCCAAAGAGAGCCTGATGGTGCTGCGTGATATGGTTGGGGAGCAAATCCGCACCAAACCGCGCTATCGCTGCCAGAAATGTGGATTTACTGCGCATGCCTTGTATTGGCATTGCCCTTCCTGTCGCACCTGGTCTTCGGTGAAACCGATTCGTGGACTTGACGGCCAATAATGGCCGTATTACTAAAAAAAAGCGCAATATAGTTACAACATACTAAAGATCATATCAATTATTTCCTTGCCGCATCGTGCAGCCTTCAGTCAAACAGGTCGCTAATCGTGGTGCTGTGATTGTCGTCGCCAGATCACGCAGGTAGAATGCTTGCCGTTTGTCTAACGCGCCTGCGGGTGCCTGTAACTGAGGAAACGTTATGCCTGTTACCACTTCACCTATTCTGGTGGCACTCGACTATCATAATCTCGACAGCGCACTGCAATTTGTCGATCGTATCGACCCGAGCCAATGCCGCCTGAAAGTCGGTAAAGAGATGTTCACCCTGTTTGGGCCGACGCTGGTTAAAACGTTGCAGGACCGTGGCTTCGAGATTTTTCTCGATCTGAAATTCCACGATATCCCGAACACCACAGCGCATGCGGTCGCCGCCGCGGCAGACCTCGGTGTGTGGATGGTTAACGTCCATGCCAGTGGTGGGGCGCGCATGATGAACGCAGCGCGTGAGGCATTGGTGTCGTACGGTAACGATGCGCCGCTGTTGATTGCGGTCACCGTACTCACCAGCATGGATGAAGAGGATCTAAAAGGTCTCGGTATCACGTTGTCACCTGCGGCGCAGGCTGAACGTCTGGCACGTCTGACGCGTGATTGTGGTCTTGACGGCGTGGTTTGCTCCGCGCAGGAAGCCGCGCATTTCAAACAGGTCATCGGTAAAGATTTTGCGCTGGTGACACCGGGCATCCGTCCGGCTGGCAGTGACGCAGGTGACCAGCGTCGCATCATGACACCGCAGCAGGCGCAACAGGCCGGGGTGGATTACATGGTTATCGGGCGTCCGATCACCCAATCAGCCGATCCCGCCGCCACCCTGCAACAGATTCTGCACAGCTTACAGGAGGGCTAATGGCTCAGGACAATCCACTGGTTTACTCCACAGAAACCGGCCGTATTACGCCAACTGAAGAGAAAGCCGTGCGCGCGAAAGGCGATGGCATCGTGCGTATTCAACGCCAGACCAGCGGGCGCAAAGGTAAAGGGGTCTGTCTGATCACCGGTGTCGATCTCGATGATGAGGCACTGACCAAGCTGGCCGCCGAGCTGAAGAAAAAATGTGGCTGCGGTGGGGCAGTTAAAGACGGCGTGATTGAGATTCAGGGCGATAAGCGCGACCTGCTGAAATCGTTGCTCGAAGCTAAAGGCATGAAGGTAAAACTGGCTGGCGGCTAAAATGACCAGGCCACTCAATGAGTGGCCTGTTTATGTAGATGCGCTGCGTTAAGCCTGTTGTTATGTAGTCAGGAATTAATGAACCTGATGGCCGATAATGCCACCCACAGCAGCACCACCAATGGTGCCTAATGCACTTCCGTTAGTCAGAACAGAACCACCAATTGCACCCGCACCCGCACCAATCGCGGTATTACGGTCACGTTTGGACCAGTTTGAACAACCACTCAAGGCAATAACCAGAGTGGTAGCCAGTACGGCGGCGGTCAGACGTTTCATTGTTGTTGTCATAAACTTCTCCTTGATTGTACATACAGGGACAACGTTTTAAGTATAGGTGTTGTTTCCTGCAATCGTTTCACCCTGTGATTCCATAACGGTTCTCATCCGTGAGCCTGCAATCCGCAGCCCGCATGCAAAAACAGGGGGATAGCCGTGCCACATGGCAGCAAAATCGGCCCGTGGTTGGCTGGAGACAGTCTAATCATTAAGAGATTTTTCCGAAGATGGAAAACTCCGAATTCACGCCACATTTTTACGTGCTCAGCCACTTTCCGCAGCTTTTACAGCGATTCCCTCCATAACGTTTTTGCCGCAGCCTTTGCACAATTTCTTCATCACATCTTGCTGGAGAAAAAATATGCTGGAAGCGCTGAAACAACAGGTGCTGGAAGCCAATCTGGATCTGCCACGTTACAACCTGGTGACCTTTACCTGGGGCAATGTCAGTGCCATCGATCGTGATAGCGGTTTGCTGGTGATCAAACCTTCCGGGGTGAAGTACGCCGACATGCAGCGTGACGATATGGTGGTGGTAGAGCTGGAGAGCGGCAAGGTAGTTGAGGGCAACATGCGTCCTTCATCCGACACCGCTACCCATCGCGCGCTGTACCTCGCCTGGCCGGATATTGGCGGCATAGTCCATACCCATTCACGCCACGCTGCTATCTGGTCACAGGCGGGGCGGGACATAGTTGCCTGGGGCACCACCCACGCGGATGATTTCTACGGCACCATTCCCTGCACGCGGGCGATGCAGCGCGAAGAAATCGAACAGGAGTATGAGTGGAATACCGGGCAAGTGATTATTGAAACCTTCGCTAAGCGCGAAATATCACCCAGCGCGATTCCGGCAGTGTTAGTTAATTCTCATGGCCCCTTTGCCTGGGGCAAAGATGCCGATGCAGCGGTACATAGCGCGGTAGTGTTGGAGGAAGTGGCGTATATGGCGCTGCATACCGAGCAGCTGCATCAGGCTCTCCCGCCGATTTCACAAACGCTGCTTGATCTGCACTATCTGCGCAAACATGGCAAAAACGCCTGGTATGGGCAGAAGTGAACAAAACAACCAGGGCGCCAGTTGGCGCCTTTTTTATCGCCTGAAATCGACTGGTATGGCGACCAGGATCAAAAAAATAAAATGATAAACCAATAAAAGTAAAACAACGTTTCATAAATATATTTGCGATCACTTTTTTGTCGGTCCAGAGCCGTTATCTTGCCGCTTATGCCGCATGGCAACAATAAACGCACCTCCCTCTGGCTCAGTACAGGTGATACTCAAATGCATATCAAACGTGCAATCGATAAAATTCCTGGCGGTATGATGTTGATTCCGCTTTTTCTTGGCGCGCTATGCCATACCTTTTCTCCCGGCGCAGGCAAGTATTTTGGCTCCTTTACTAACGGACTGATGACCGGCACCGTACCGATTCTTGCGGTATGGTTCTTTTGTATGGGTGCCTCGATCAAACTCAGTGCCACCGGCACCGTGCTGCGCAAATCCGGTACGCTGGTATTGACGAAAATCGCGGTTGCCTGGGTGGTTGCGGCCATTGCTTCACGCGTGATGCCGGAAAATGGCGTGGAAGTAGGGATGTTTGCCGGTCTTTCGACGCTGGCGTTAGTGGCGGCGATGGATATGACCAACGGTGGTCTGTATGCCTCGATCATGCAGCAATATGGCTCGAAAGAAGAAGCGGGCGCGTTTGTGCTGATGTCACTGGAATCAGGGCCATTGATGACGATGGTTATTCTGGGCACGGCAGGTATCGCTTCTTTTGAGCCGCATGTCTTCGTTGGCGCAGTCCTGCCATTCCTCGTCGGTTTTGCCCTCGGTAACCTCGATCCCGAGTTGCGCGAGTTTTTCGGCAAAGCGGTACATACCCTGATTCCCTTCTTTGCCTTTGCGCTCGGCAACACCATCGACTTAGCGGTTATCGCGCAAACCGGCTTGCTTGGGATTATGCTCGGCGTCGCTGTCATCATCATCACCGGCATTCCGTTAATCCTGGCGGATCGCCTGATCGGTGGCGGTGATGGCACGGCGGGGATTGCGGCTTCCAGTACCGCTGGCGCGGCGGTAGCGACACCGGTTTTAATCGCTGAAATGTTGCCACAGTTCAAACCGGTCGCGCCTGCCGCTACCGCATTAGTGGCAACATCGGTAATCGTGACTTCAGTATTGGTGCCGATCATTACGGCGCTTTATTCACGCCGCATTAAGCGTTTTCGTGCTGCTGTGGGCCAGCGCGCCGCTATTAAGTAACCTCGCTAATCTTTCCCCGACCCCTGAGTCGGGGAAATCTCTGGAATTTGCTTTATAAATCAATCTCTCATTTGGTCTGGCCTCACTCTGGATTACGCTGATATTGCGTTTAACGCATCACATAACTAGAGGATGAGACTATGACAGTGATTAACCAACCGACATGCCGACTGTTTACCGAAGTCGGACAAACCACCCAGCTGGCGGCCTACTACGAGGAAGGGCGTCATACCATGTGGATGATGCTGCGGGCGCAACCACGTCCCAGTTTCAACCACGAATTAATCGAAGAAATCATGAACCTGAGCTATGCGGCGCAGCGTTCTGGTTTACCGATTGATTTCTGGGTGACGGGGTCGTTAGTGCCGCAGATGTTTAACGCCGGAGGCGATTTACGTTTCTTTGTTGAATGTATTCGCAACAACCGACGTGAAGCGCTGCGCGCCTACGCACGAGCCTGTGTGGATTGCATCCATTCGGCGGCGCGAGGCTTTGATACCGGCGCAGTCACGCTGGCGATGATCGAGGGCAGTGCACTCGGCGGTGGCTTTGAAGCCGCACTGGCGCATCACTTCATTTTGGCGCAAAACAGCGCACGCATGGGATTCCCGGAGATTGCCTTTAACCTGTTCCCTGGCATGGGTGGCTACTCGCTCGTGGCGCGCCGTGCGGGTATGAAGCTAGCAGAAGAGTTAATTTGTGAAGGGGAGTCACACAGTGCGGAGTGGTATGAAACCCGTGGTCTGGTCGACAAAGTCTTCCAGCCAGGGGATAGCTATCGCACCACACGTACGTTTATCGACACGTTGCGCCCTAAACTAAATGGTGTACGGGCGATGTTGAAAGCACGTCAGCGCGTGTTGCAACTCTCAAGGGCGGAACTGATGGATATAACCGAAGATTGGGTGGATTATGCTTTCACGCTGGAACCGAAAGACATTGCGTATATGGAACGTCTGGTGCAGCTGCAAAACCGTCACAGCGCGTCCCTGCGCAAAGCCGGATAATCTCGCAGACCGGGGTTAAACGCGGGCAGGATGCTTAGCCAGCCAATGCCCGAGCTGGTCCGCGGGCATTGGTTTTGCGTAGTAATAACCTTGACGCCCATCGACACCGTTAGCCATAACAAATTTTTCTTCGGCTTTGGTTTCAATACCCTCGGCAATCACCTGCAACTCCAGGGCCTTGGCCACAGCCATAATCGCACGTACCAGTGACTGTGCCACCGGTTGCTTATTGATATTACGAATAAAACTTTGATCCAGCTTGATGGCGTCGATCGGTACACGCGCCAGCTGTGACAACGAAGAGTAACCGGTCCCGAAATCGTCGAGATGCACCTGCGCACCTAATTCCTGGAACTGTTTCATCAGCTTCAGCGCGTCGGCTTCGTTCTCGATCAGGCAACTTTCGGTCAGTTCGATATCAATCGGACAATCCGTTATGCCACCCTCAATCAGTGCCTGCTTCAGATCGCTGTAAATACTTTGATCAATCAATTGCTTGGCCGATACATTTACCGCCACCCGTAGCCAAATACCCGCCTGACGCCAGGCGATTATCTGCTGTAACACGTTCAACATCACCCAGCGGCCCAGCGGGACAATCAGGCCAGACTCCTCCGCGTAAGCGATAAAGTCGCCCGGTGGCACCAGCCCACGCTCTGGTGAATTCCAGCGCACCAGCGCTTCGGCACTGCGCACCTCGCCGTCGTGATCAATTTTCGGCTGGTAGTACACCACCAAATGATCCTGCTCCAGCGCTTTGCGCAGATTGGTATCCAGCCACAGATACTCAAACACGCGTTGATTCATCTCGCTGGCGAACACGCAAAATTTGCCGCGCCCATTCTCTTTAGCGTGGTACATGGCGGTATCGGCATTGCGGATCAGGCTTTCCCGATCTTCACCGTGCAGTGGGGCGAGGGCGATACCGAGCGAGCAGCCGCTGTACACCTCAATCAAACCGATGCGAAACGGTTGACGCAGTCGTTCAAGGATACGGGAAGACATCGCCTCCAGTGCCGCCTGGCTGGTGTTTTCCGCCAACACCACAAACTCGTCACCGCCAAGGCGCGCCAGGGTTTGGTCTTTGCCGAGACAACTCAGGATCGCCAGCGAGACTGCCTGGAGCAACTGGTCACCAAACATATGACCGTAGGCGTCATTGACCTTTTTGAAATTGTCTAAATCGAGGTAGACCACGCCGGTCTGAGCGTTTTTCGTCGTCTCCAGTGCCAGACTAATCTGCTGATGGATAGCGTTGCGATTGGGTAAACCGGTCACCGTATCGGTGTTGGCCAGTACGCGCAGACGTTCCTGGGCGCGTCGCTCCTCGGTGATATCGGTTCCTGAACAGATGAGGAAAATTTCATTTTTCCCACTGCCGCTATGCACGAACTTATTACGAAACAGAAACAGTCGTTGACCTTTTTTGGTTTTGATCCAGCGTTCCACTTCATAAGAGCTGCCATCGCGGAAGAATCCGGCGATGTTGCGGCGGGAGGCTTGTGCTTCCTGTTTGGTCATAAACAGCTGGAACACATTCCGGCCAATTACTTCATGTTCTTTCAGGCCAGTATATTCTTCACTTAATCGATTGAAACGTTGTATGTTTCCTCGCTGATCAAGGATGACAATCACCGAGTTGGCCTCCGATACCACCTGCTCGGCAAACGACAGGCCGAGGGTCAAATCACGTGCGACCGACGAGGTGTCACCCCAGGCTGAGGCAGTGCCAGCCCATGTCGCCTGATTCACTTTACGGCCAACAAAATGCATAGGCACCGGCACGCCATGCAGTGATAGCGTCAGATTGATGCTGGAGGTGATAACGGTCATAGCGCGCAGTAAACTTGCCTGCGCAGGGGTAAGCGGAACTGCCAGATTAGTATGGGCATTTTCCTCTTCGGCAAAATGTAAAGCATCGCTGTCCGCAGTCAGACGCCAATGAGGGCTGGTGGTGCCAAACAAGGTGTATAGCAACGTTTGCCCTTGTTCATCGGTCATGGAAACTTCCTCCAGGGAGTACTCAGCAGACGGTATCTCATTATTTTAGCAACAGTATTCATCCTCTTGCACAAGCACAAGATGCAATCCAAATATATTTTTGTTTAGATAAATGAATGGCACGAAAAAGCCCCAAAAATTTGGGGCTAAACAGGATTAACACGGACACTTACCCAATTTTCCGGGCTGACTGGGGAAACGAGCGTCGAGGCAGTAACGATAAAATTCGCGCTCGCTCATCGGCGTCTGTCCGGGATGGTGCCGACGTATATGCTGCAAATAATTTTGATAATCATGCACGCCGACCATTAAGCGAAAACTTTGCTGTAATCCATGCCAGAGTTTTTGCCAACGGGTGCGTGGCGGATCGCCCAGTGGCAGGCACTGATTGATCTGCCAACTCCCGGCCGGTTTACGCCAGGCTAAAATTGCTTCAGACATTACGCACCTCCTTACGCAGCGAAACTGGCGATTCATGCACGGTAGGCACTTCACTGCGCAGGGCGCGACGAATGACAAAGAACGCCGCGATCAACATGGTGACGGCCACCAGCATAAAGAAACCGCACAGCACGGCGTTAATCTGGTTGCTGAATACAATGGTTTGCATATCGGCGACGGTTTTCGCTGGTGCGATAATCACGCCCTCATCCAGCCCTTTACGGAACTTGTTGGCTTGGGCGAGGAAGCCAATCGACGGTTTTTCATGGAAAATTTTCTGCCATCCGGCGGTCATTGAAGTGATAAACAACCACGCAGTAGGCAGAATTGTCACCCAGGCGTAACGCTGTTTCTTCATCTTAAACAGCACCACGGTGCCGAGAATCAGCGCCATTGACGCCAGCATCTGGTTACCGATGCCGAACAACGGCCACAAGGTATTAATGCCGCCCAGCGGATCGACCACGCCCTGATAAACAAAGAAACCCCAACCGGCCACCGCCACGGTGGTTCCCGCCATATTGCCGAACCAGGAACGGTTGTTCGCCAGTGACGGCACCACGGTACCGACCAGATCCTGCACCATAAAACGACAGGCACGCGTTCCGGCATCCACTGCGGTCAGGATAAACAGCGCTTCAAACAGAATGGCGAAGTGATACCAGAACGCCATCATGGCGCGGCTGTTGAACACATCGGTGATGATGTGTGCCATGCCAACGGCAAAGGTCGGTGCACCACCGGCGCGTGACAGAATGGTATTTTCACCCACTTCCGAGGCGATGGAAATCAGCATTTCTGGTGTGACGACAAAGCCCCAGCCGTTAATCACTTGTGAGGCGTTTTCAACGGTGGTGCCAATTAGCGCTGCCGGCGAGTTCATAGCAAAATAGACCCCCGGATCCAGCACCGAGGCGCAGATTAGCGCCATGATAGCGACAAAGGACTCCATCAGCATGGCACCGTAGCCAATAAAGCGAATATGGCTTTCACGTTCGATCAGTTTCGGCGTGGTGCCGCTGGAGACCAGCGCATGGAAGCCGGAGATCGCGCCACAGGCGATGGTGATAAACAGGAATGGGAACAGCGCACCGGAGAATACCGGGCCGGTGCCATCAATAAATTTGGTCACTGCGGGCATTTTCAGTTCTGGCATGGCAAACAAAATGCCGATTGCCAGACCGATAATCACGCCAATTTTCAGGAAGGTAGAGAGATAATCACGCGGTGCCAGCAACAACCATACCGGCAGCGACGAGGCCACGAAACCATAAATCACCAGCACCCAGGTGAGTTCAGTGCCCTTCAGGGTAAAGAACGGTCCCCAGTAGGGATGCTGCGCAATATCACCACCAAAAATAATCGCTGCCATCATCAGCACAAAACCGATAATCGATACCTCAGCGATTTTCCCCGGACGTAGAAAACGCATATACACGCCCATAAACAGCGCGATCGGGATAGTCGCTGCGATGGTAAACAAGCCCCATGGGCTGTTCGCCAGCGCTTTAACCACCACCAAGGCCAGGGCGGAAAGAATAATGATCATCACCCCCAACGCGCCGAGCATGGTGATCACCCCGGCAAAGTTGCCGAGTTCCTGACGCGCCATTTCGCCGAGCGAACGGCCATCGCGGCGGGTGGAGATAAACAGCACGAGGAAATCCTGCACCGCACCGGCCAGCATCACGCCAACCAGAATCCAGATGGTGCCGGGGAGAAAACCCATTTGTGCCGCGAGGATTGGGCCGACCAGCGGACCGGCTCCGGCAATGGCGGCGAAGTGGTGGCCGAACAGCACCCACTTGTTGGTGGGCACATAATCCAGCCCATCGTTAAAACGTTCCGCCGGGGTACGGCGGCGGTCGTCCAGCTCGAAAATACGGCGGGCGATAAACAGACTGTAAAAGCGATAAGCGATGCTGTAGCAGGCCACGGCAGCGATGACCAACCAGACCGCATTGACGTGTTCACCACGGCTTAGCGCCAGCATGGCGAACGACGCCGCACCAATTAACGCCACCGCTAACCAGATCAATCCGGTTTTGACGTTGTTCATGAGTTAACTCCTTGTAGGGACCGGGAAAAATAAACGATCGAATACAACAAGTTAAAAATAATGTAATGGAATGTAAGCGACAGCGAATCGATGAAGAAGTGTGAAGCGGGGAGCAAATTTAACAATTACTTAAAAGCAGGAATCCGTAGCGGCGCGATTTATCGCGCAATTCCGTCATTGGGTCGGAAAAAACGCGCGATAAATCGCGCCGCTACGGTTGGTCATGCTCAGACGGCAGGACGTGCCACTACGCTGCGGGTTTCCATACGCACTTCGGCGATGGTTACGTCGATCACATCGGTGACGCGATAAGCGACTTCGCCTTTGATCTGTACGGTGCCATTTTCCTGGGAGCACACCAGCTCATCACGCACCGCGTGGATGAATGGAGCCGGGATAAAGGCCACCGCGCCATTCTCCAGCAGACGCACACGCATACCCCCACGGGAGACGTCGATGATCTCTGCGCTAAACTTGCGATCGCCACCGGCAAACGGTGCGAGAAAACGCGCGTACAGCCAGTCACCGACATCACGCTCGGCCATGCGGTTCAGGCGACGACGTTCACCCATGGTTACCGTCACATCATCCTGCGGGCGATTGATCGCTTCACCGCGAATGATGGCTTTCAGCAGGCGATGGTTAATCATATCGCCGAACTTACGAATCGGTGAGGTCCAGGTGGCGTAGGCATCAAGACCAAGACCAAAGTGCGGGCCTGGCTCGGTGCTGATTTCGGCAAAGGCCTGGAAACGACGGATGCGGCTGTCGAGGTACTGGGTCGGCTGGGCATCCAGTTCACGACGCAAATGACGGAAACCGTCCAGCGTGGTGATGGCCTGCGCATCAACGGTGATACCGTGTCCGGCCAGCACGCCTGCTGCCTGTTCGGCGTTGGCGAGGTCAAAACCGGTATGCACGTTATAGATACCGAAGCCCAACTTCTGTTGCAGCACGCTGGCGGCACAGACGTTGGCGAGGATCATCGCTTCTTCAACGATACGATTAGCGATACGGCGTGGCTCAGCGATGATATCCAGCACTTCACCTTTTTCACCCAGCACGAAGCGGTAGTCCGGGCGATCTTTAAACACCAACGCATGGGTCTGACGCCAGTCGCTACGAGCCAGGCACAAGCGATGCAGCAGACGGATCTGTTGGGCAATGGCGTCACTGGTCGGTTGCCAGCTGCCGTTGTTTTCCAACCAGTCCGAAACTTCGTCATATACCAACTTGGCTTTGGATTCGATCCACGCTGAGAAGAAGTGGATATCGTCAGCGAGGCTACCGTCTTTCAGCACGGTGACGCGGCACGCCAGCACCGGACGACGGACATTTGGACGCAGCGAGCAAACGTCATCAGACAGCTCACGTGGTAGCATCGGGATGTTGAAGCCAGGCAGATAGTTAGTGAACGCACGTTTTGCCGCCAGTTTGTCCAGCGCGCTGCCTTCCGCGACATAAGCGGTTGGATCGGCAATGGCGATGGTCAGCAGCAGGTTGCCTTCGGCAGTCTCTTCTGCGTACAACGCATCGTCCATATCTTCGGTGCTGGCGCTGTCAATGGTAACGAAATCGAGCGCGGTCAGGTCTTCACGCGTCAGATGCTCATCAATCATCTCGCCAAAACCAACTTCCGGTGCTTCGCGTTCCAGATTGTGGCGCGACAGCGTTACCCACCACGGTGCCAGATGGTCATCCGCAGTGGTGATAAATTCGGTCAGTTCGGCATAAAAGCCGCGATCGCCTTTCAGCGGGTGACGACGCATTTCGGCCACGGCCCAGTCACCGGTCTGGAAATCGTGGGTGACATCACGGGCAGCACGGCACTGAATCGCCTCTTTCAACAGCGGATGATCTGGCACGATAGACAGGCGATCATCTTTCTTCTGCACGCGTCCGACAAAACGCGTCAGGAACGGCTCAACCAGGCTTTCCGGCTCGGCACTTTCGCGATCTTTATCGGTGTGGATCACCGCAACGATACGGTCGCCGTGCATCACTTTCTTCATTTGCGGCGGTGGAATAAAGTAGCTTTTCTGAGCATCAACCTCCAGAAAGCCAAAACCTTTTTCCGTGCCTTTCACCACGCCTTCGGCGCGCGGCGTCTGCGCGTGGAGCTTCTCTTTCAGCTGCGCGAGCAGCGGGTTATCCTGGAACATAATTTTTTAGTTTCGTGGCCTAAGAGCGGCTGACAGTTTTACGCGAATCATGCCCGCGCGGCAAGGCCAAAACAGGGTAAAAAGCCGCTTAACGCGGCTTTTTACCTTCTGATAACCTTCAGATCAGGCAATACGTTGGGTCGGTACGGCGGCAGTTAACGCCAGTTTGACCGGCACCGATTTTGAGGTCGGTGTGCCACTGCCGTCACCGTAGCTGGAAAGTGGGACAAGGGGGTTAGTTTCCGGGTAATACGCCGCCAGATTGCCACGCGGAATATTATACGGCACCAGTTTGAAACCGCTGACACGACGGGTCAGACCGTCGTTCCACAATGTTTCGATATCCACCAGTTGGCCTTCACTAAAGCCCAGCGCCTGCATATCATCCGGGTGAATAAATACCACCTCACGCTGGCCGTACACACCACGATAACGGTCATCGAGGCCATAAATGGTGGTGTTGTACTGGTCATGCGAGCGCAGGGTTTGCAGCGTAAACGGCACTTCCACGTCACCTAACTGTGGGAACAGGGAAGTGGGCAGGGTAGCATTGCTGAACTCCGCTTTCTGCGACGGCGTATTGAAACGCAACTCGGCGGCAGCGTTACCCAGGTAGAAACCACCAGGGATATCGCATTTGGTGTTGAAATCCGCAAAGCCCGGAATGGTGGCACCGATGTGATCGCGGATCAGATTGTAATCCCCGGCCAGCGCCAGCCAGTCTACTTTCTCGCTGCCGAGGGTGGCGTGGGCGATACCGGCGACAATCGCGGTTTCTGAACGTTGGGTATCCGCCAGCGGAATGCCCACGCCCTCGGAGGCGTGCACCATGCTGAAGGAGTCTTCCACGGTGATAAACTGGTTGCCGGTCGCCTGACGATCGCGTTCGGTGCGGCCCAGCGTCGGCAGAATCAAACCTTCATGACCCGGCACCAGATGGCTGCGGTTGAGTTTGGTGCTGATGTGCACCGTCAGACCACAACGTTGCAACGCTTCTTCCGTCAGCGGGGAGTCCGGCGCTGCGGCCGCCAGGTTGCCACCCAGCGCGATCAGCACCTTCACTTCATCGCGCAGCATAGCGTTCAGCGCTTCAACGGTGTTGTGGCCGTGCTCACGCGGTGGTTCGAAATTAAAGTGCTTACCTAGCGCATCGAGGAACGGTTTATTCGGCTTCTCGTCGATGCCCATGGTGCGGTTGCCCTGCACGTTACTGTGACCGCGCACCGGACAAAGGCCCGCGCCTTTCTTGCCGAGCTGACCAAACAACAATTGCAGGTTAACGATTTCACGTACCGTATCCACCGAATGCTTGTGCTGGGTGATGCCCATCGCCCAGGTACAAATCACCCGGTCAGCGCTTTGGTAAATGGCAGCAGCTTCACGGATTTGCGCTTCGCTCAGGCCAGACTGGCGCACGATATCATCCCAGCGCGTATTATCGACTGCCGTCAGATAGGCTTCCACGCCCTGAGTGGCCGCGTTGATAAAGGTCTCGTCGAACAGGCCTTTTTCTCCAGCCGCAATCAATGCACGATGGGTTTCCAGCAGTGTTTTTACCATGCCGCGAATCGCCGCCATATCGCCACCGAGATTCGGCTGGTAATAGGCGGAGCTGATGGTGCCTGCCATTGAGGTCACCACTTCCAGCGGTTTTTGTGGGTCGGCAAAACGCTCCAGACCACGTTCACGCAAGGTATTGAAGGTGACGATACGCGCACCATGATCGGCGGCGTGGCGCAGGCTGTGCAGCATACGCGGGTGGTTAGTGCCGGGATTCTGGCCGAAGACGAAAATCGCATCTGCGTGGTCAAAATCGTCGAGACGGATGGTGCCTTTGCCTACGCCGATGCTGCGTTTCAGGCCGGAGCCACTGGCTTCATGGCACATGTTGGAACAATCCGGGAAGTTGTTGGTGCCCATCAGGCGGCCAAACAATTGATACAGCCACGAGGCCTCGTTGCTGGCGCGACCGGAGGTGTACAGCTCCATCTGGTCGGGATGATCCATCGCCTGTAAATGGCTGGCGATCAGCGCGAAAGCCTCATCCCAGCTGATTGGCTCGTAATGATCGGTTTCACGGTTGTAGCGCAACGGATGGGTCAGGCGGCCCTGATATTCGAGGAAATAGTCACTTTGTTGATACAGCGTGCTGACGCTGTGCTGGGCGAAGAACGCCGGTTCCACCACGCGACGCGTTGCTTCCCAGGTCACCGCTTTGGCACCGTTTTCGCAGAAACTAAAAGTACTTTTGTTGTCATCGCCCCACGCGCAACCCGGGCAGTCAAAGCCGCGAGCCTTGTTCATACGCAACAGGTTACGCATGTTTTTCAGTGCAGCTTTGCTGTCGAGGACAAAACGGGTGGTTGCTTCCAAAGAGCCCCATCCACCCGCAGCAGCGCGGTAGGGCTGAATTTTACGTTTAAATTTCATAGTAAATGCAGGCTTATTGTTTAGGAGTTGTTATCAGGATATGACGACTGTTGGTGAGAAGTTTGCGACTGACAGCAAAAGTTGTCTAATTGATTGACTTAATGGTGCGATAGGTGGCGTTTATCGCGCAAAACTGACAGAAGCGTGAGCCAGTTCAAACTTTGGCGGATCGCTGGTGGGGCGTGATTACGTGCAATGTGGATAACTGGCTAATAATTGTACTTTCAATGATTACAAGGGTCTGAACCATGAAGAATCTGGCCAGTCAAATTCACGCCTTCGGTAAAGCCTTGATGATGCCTATCTCGGTGATTGCTGCGGCCGGGATCTTTCTCGGCCTCGCCGCGGCGATGCAAAACCCGGCGATCACCGGGGATGCCTTCGCGCAAATGCAGGTGCCGCAGCTGATCATTGGTTTTATCCGTAAAGTCGCGGGTGCGTTATTCGCCAACCTGCCGGTGTTCTTTGCTGTTGCCAGTGCGATTGGACTGGCAAAAGCAGAGAAACCCACCGCCGCCTTTGCCGCCGTGATTGGCTATATCGCGATGAATGTCGGGATCAGCAGTACGCTCGCTGCCAAAGGGCTGACGGCTGCCACCACTACGCCGCAGGCGCTGCAAGCGGCGGGGATGGATCAGACCACCGCAATGATGACCTCAGCGGAATATATCGAGATGCTGGGAATTTTCACCTACAACATGAGCGTACTCGGTGGGGTGATTGCGGGATTGATTACCGTAGCGCTACACAACCGTTTCTATACTCAGCAACTGCCTACCGCCATCAGCTTTTTTGGCGGGCGGCGCTTTGTGCCGATTGTTACCGTGGTGGTGCTGCCGTTGATCGGCGTGCTGTTGGCGTTAATTTGGCCGACTATCGGTGCCGCTATCGCCTGGGTGGGGCAGATGATTGGTAAAAGCGGCCAGTATGGCGCGTTTTTGCTGGGTGCCTGTGAACGACTGCTGATCCCGACAGGTTTGCACCATATCCTCAATGAAACCGTGCGTTTCACGCCGATTGGCGGCATGGCAACGGTGGATGGACAAACCATCGTTGGTGCGCTGAACATCTTTAATACCTCGCTGACCAATCCGGGAGCGATCCCGGATGACACGGTACGCAGCGCTACACAATTCCTCGCGCAGGGCAAAATTCCGGTGATGATGTTCGGCCTGCCCGCTGCGGCGCTGGCGATCTACCACACCGCACGCCCGGAGCATAAGCAGCGTGTCAAAGCGTTGATGCTGGCGGGTGCATTAACCTCCTTCACTACCGGTATCACCGAGCCGCTGGAGTTTTGCTTTATCTTCGTCTCGCCGGTGCTCTACGTCCTGCACGCGTTGTTGATGGGGCTGTCGTTTATGTTGATGTCGATGCTGCATCTGATGATTGGCAATGTGCAGGGGGGGGCCATTGACCTGGTGGTGTTCGGCATACTCGGCGGCAGTAAAACTCACTGGTGGTGGACACTGGTGTTGGGGATCATTTATGTACCGATTTATTACTACGGCTTCCGTTTTGTTATCACCCGTATGGGAGTGGAAACGCCGGGACGTGAATCCGACGATGAGCAAAAACCTCAGCAGGTGGCTGCGGATGAACGCACCAGGGTGATCATCAGCGGGCTGGGCGGAGAGGCCAATATCGAGGACGTCGATTGCTGCTTTACCCGGTTGCGCGTCCGCGTCAAACAGATGAATGAAGTGGTGGATCAGACGCTGATGACCACCGGTGCCAATGGCGTGAATCGCGTCAGCGAGCATGATGTACAGGTGATTTACGGCCCTCAGGTGGAGAAGATCGCCAACGAGGTGAAAAGCGCTCTGGGTGTTGCCTGACAGGAAAATGGCGGAAGCACTTGAGAATATTCAGCACTGGCAGGATGATATCCGGGTTTAGGGTAGTCAGGGATATACCATGCTGTTAAGCACTGAAAGTTCCAGAACTTACAATACCGACCGACGCCTCGCCTGTACCCTGGCGGCGGTGGCAGGAGCGCTGAATACCGCTGCGTTTGAAACCGTGGGCTTTTTCTCCGCCAATATGACCGGCAACGTCTCTCTATTGTCGGATCATTTGGCAAAAGTCGATTTACATATTGGCCTGTTTTTCCTGGTGATTATCCTGCTGTTTATCGCCGGATCATCGGTCTCCACCCTGATTATCAACGCCGGAAGACGACGTGAAATCCGTGGCATCTATGCCATCAACATTTTTATCGAGGGCATCGCTTTGCTGGTGCTTGGCGTGCTGGAGAGCTGGTTTCCTAATAACGATTCCGGCGTGCAGTTGATTTTCAGCCTGAGTTTCTTGCTGGGATTGCAGAATGCGGTGGTGACACGGATTTCCAATGCGCGCGTCAGGACTACGCATGTGTCAGGCACCTCCACGGATATCGGTATTGAGCTGGCGATGTTGCTGGATGTTTTGCGTCGTAAAGAATCGCCAAAAGATGCCCCGTTGTATATTGAACGATTGAAGCTGCATCTGTTCACGGTGCTGGCATTTCTTGGTGGTGGCGTGGTGGGCATCGTGCTGTTAAAAGCCATCAGTTTTAAATTGTTACTAATGATTGGCCTGATGTTGACGATGATGTCACTGACCGCCCTAAATCGTGCCCGCCAGACGGCACGATAATCCTTGTGAAAATATATGGATATCAAACAGTTAATCTATTTATGCAATCTTGAGCGCGAACGCCACTTTGGCCGCGCGGCGGAGGCCAGCTTTGTCAGCCAGCCGACGCTATCAATGCGTCTGAAAAACCTGGAGCGTGAGCTGGGTCTATCGCTAATCAATCGCAGCAACAATTTTGATGGCTTCACCCCGGAAGGCGAACGGGTGCTGGCGTGGGCGCGTGAGATTGTTTCCGTCTATCAGGGACTGAAGCTGGAAGTGGAATCGCTCAAGCACGGGGTGAATGGCACCCTGCGACTTGGCGTGATGCCGCAATGTAGCGTGGCGTTACCCGCCTTGCTGAAAGCGGTAGAAGCCCGTTATCCGCAGCTCGATTATCGCGTGTCAGCGATGAGCGCCGATCAACTGCTGGATGCGCTCAATAGCCATACCGTGGATGGAGGCATTGGTTTTTTTGAACTTAACGCCCTGCGTGAGCTGCATTTCCAGACTGCACTGCTGAAGGACAGTGGCGTGGAGGCGGTGTTCAACCCCGACTTTTTTCCTGCGTTGCTGGATCATCAGACCCTGGATCTGACGTTGCTCGCCAGCCAGCCTTTATGTCTCGCTGAGCCGACCCGTTATTTCCGTCGCTACCTCGACAGCCAGCTGCGTGCGGCAGAATTAATGCCACGGGTGATTGTCGAAAGCGCGTCAATTATGCAGTTACTGCAAAGCGCCGAGGTGGGATTGGGGGTAATGGTGTCGCCGTGTGGGCATCTGTTACCGCAGATGCTGCAAAATTTGCAACGCCGACCGATTAACATTGCCCCGATGGGACGCCAGGCGGCGTTGGTGATCGCTGAGCCGGGCAGGGCGACGCCGTTGGCCCAGCACTTCTTCGATGAGGCGCGCGGGCACTTGCCCGATTAACGGGTTTCACCCAGAGCCATCAGCACGCGGTCCTGCCAGTTTGCCAGCGCCACCGCCTGAAGCAGGGTAAAGATCCGCTCGCTATCCCAGCCTGCATTCAACAGCGGTTGCAGATGGGCGGCACTGAAACGTTCGGGTAAACGGGTCAGCTGCGCGCTCAACACCATCAGCGGATCGTCGTCGGCAACCTCCCTGAGCAGTGTCTGGCGTGCCGTCCCGGCAAAGCGTTCAAACTGACGCTGGCAGCCGAGAATACGCGCGCTTACCGCCTGAACCACAGCTTCATCATCCGCAAAATGTTCGCTGAGTCGTTGCTGTAACGTTGCCCAGCCATACAACGCCTGGGCGTCATGCACCAACAACCAGACCGCATCTTCCAGACCTTCGATACCCTGACAGAAGGTGACCGCTGCCAGTTGTTCGGCTGTGGCATAACGCAATTCGACCGGTTTCAGCGCAGGCTGCCAGACCGGGGAAGGTTGAAATAACGCCGCATCGGCATCGGCGGGTGGTGATACGCCGGGGATCCAACGTACCGGCAGGCCCATTATCGCCTGCAAGGAGGCCACCACGCGCGCCTGATAGCTGACAAATCCCACCAACTGATTCAGGGTGACAATATCCGGTTCGGTCAGGCCAACGGCGTCCAGCGCGCTGATGCTGCTGGCGGTGATTAACGCCGGTTGCATCGCCAGCTGGCGGGCATATTGGGTGATTTGCGTCAGCCGGTTATTACTTTCGCGTGACGAATCCGGGCCAGGCAGTGGATTCAACCGTGCCGCATAGTGATTGCATAACCGCTGCACGCCAGCCACTTGCGCCACGGTTAACGCGGTGCTGAGGCGATCGTACAACGTCAATGTGTGTGTCAGGGTGGGGGTTAATGAATCGGGAAACAGGATCTGGCTCAGATCGCGTGCTGCCAGCAAAGCAGGCTGAAAACGCTGCAACAGCGGCTGCAATGCGCTGGCCTCCTGCTGCAAACCCAGCAGAAAACGATCGTCAATATGTGCAGCTTCGGGGACCAGTGGGGCCGCTGCGCTATGCTGCGGACGGGTCTGGCTTTCGTAAAACCACTGGTCATGGCCTTGAGAACGGCGTTGTTCCATGGTCATTCCTTTTGCAAAAAACGGACTCAGTGCCGGTCGCCACAATCTGAATATTGTGGGCGCACTAAAGGGCTAGCTTATCGTCGCCGAAGGGCGGTCCGGGGCAAAAGAATGATCGGTGATAATTAATAGCAAGAATGTATAAGGGGGGGGTAGCGGCGCGATTTGTCGCGCGGTTATTTAAAATAAAAAGGGCGAGCCAGGCTCGCCCTCAGGAACTTATTTCAGTTCCAGCTCGTTCATCGCGGCAATGCTGAAGCCGCCATCAACGTGGACCACTTCACCGGTGATACCACCGGCCAGGTCGGAACACAGGAAGGCCGCAGAGTTACCCACGTCCTCAATGGTCACGGTACGACGAATCGGGGTGACCGCTTCGCAGTGTGCCAGCATCTTACGGAAGTCTTTGATGCCTGACGCGGCCAGAGTACGGATCGGACCGGCTGACACGGCGTTAACACGCACGCCTTCCGGACCCATCGCGTTCGCCATATAACGAACGTTGGCTTCCAGAGAGGCTTTCGCCAGACCCATCACGTTGTAGTTAGGGATAGCACGCTCAGCACCCAGGTAAGACAGGGTCAGCAGCGCTGAGTTCGGGTTCAGCATCGCACGGCACTCTTTGGCCATCGCAACAAAGCTGTAGGCGCTGATGTCGTGAGCAATTTTGAAGCCTTCACGGGTAACGGCGTTTACATAGTCGCCATCCAACTGGTCGCCAGGGGCGAAACCGATGGAGTGAACGAAACCGTCAAATTTCGGCCAGGTTTTTGCCAGTTCGGTGAACAGCGCAGTGATGCTCTCGTCTTCTGCCACATCGCACGGCAGAACAATGTCTGAACCCAAATCTTTAGCAAACTCTTCCACACGACCTTTCAGTTTGTCGTTCTGGTAGGTGAAAGCCAGCTCTGCGCCCTGTTTATGCATCGCCTGCGCAATACCGTAGGCAATGGAAAGTTTACTGGCAACGCCAGTAATCAGAATGCGCTTACCGGAAAGAAAACCCATAGCTGTAATCCTTATGGTCATTGTTGTTGGCGGCCGCAATGATTAAAAAGTGTGCGACCGACGTTAATCGACGTGCGGATTCTAGCACGTCTCTGTTAAATGCGGTAAATCGCACCGCGTTTTCCGCGATGCAGTGAACAATCAACGTTCACGCCGCCAGGCTTCGGCGGTGAGTGCTTCACCAAAATGGCTGGCAATTAACCGTTTGGTCAACTCGTGCAGCGGGGAGGCTAACACATCGGCTGTACCACCGCGCTCCACCACCTCACCCTGATGCATTACCAGCACCTGATCGCTGATGTGCTTCATCATCCCGATGTGCTGCGTGACATAAATATAGGAGATGCCGTGCTTCTCCTGTAGTTCCAGCATCAAATTGACCAGCTGTGAGCGCATGGTCATATCCAGCGATGCCAGTGCTTCATCGGCGATAATCACCTTTGGTTGCAGGATCAGCGCACGCGCCAGCGCCAGGCGTTGCTTCTGGCCCGGTGCCAGCATATGCGGGTAGTAGCCGGCATGATCGCGCAGCAAACCGACCTGGCGCAGCGTGGCGATAATCCGCTTCTCGCGTTCGGCATCATCCAGCTCGGTATTCAGGCGCAGCGGAAAATCAAGAATCTGACTGACGCGCTGCCGTGGATTGAGCGACGTTGACGGGTCCTGGAAAATCATACGGATGCGCTGGCTGCGATAGCCGTAGTCACCATATTCCAGCGGATGATCGTCAATCAGAATCTGCCCTTCAGTCGGTGGCACCATGCCGCTCAGCATCTTCGCCAGCGTGGATTTACCGGAGCCGTTCTCGCCGATAATCGCCAGCGTTTGCTTATCACGCAGGGTAAAACTCACATCTTTCACCGCTTCCACATGCTGGCGACGGAACAAGCCAGTTCGATAACGGAAGGTTTTG
The DNA here is from genome assembly GCF_059730495.1 of Pantoea sp. X-Soil-TKNS-1211. Taxonomy (NCBI): domain Bacteria; kingdom Pseudomonadati; phylum Pseudomonadota; class Gammaproteobacteria; order Enterobacterales; family Erwiniaceae; genus Pantoea; species Pantoea sp. X-Soil-TKNS-1211. Next base: position 2,389,350 of record NZ_AP035953.1, on the reverse strand, counting down.
CTCAGATTGCGCACTTCAAGCAGCGTCTCCATGCTTATTGGCCCTCCATATTCAGCGGGAAATGGCAGGCGTACAGATGCGTTTTGTTGCCGCTAAGGCGCGGTGTCTCAATGCATTTGCGCTGCGCATAGGGGCAGCGAGGACCGAGGCGACAGCCTATCGGCAGATGTTCCAGCGAAGGTATGGCGCCGGTCAGGGTATTCAGACGGCTTTTATGCGGCAGTGCGCTGCCGAAATCAGGCATTGCCCGGATCAACGCCTGGGTGTAAGGATGGTGGGGCGTCCCCATCAGGTCTTCACTCTGGGCGGTTTCCACCGTCTGGCCGCAATACATCACGTTGATGCGGTCGGCCCACTGGCTCATGGTGCGCAAGTCGTGGCTGATCAGCAAAATGGTGGTGTTGTTGTTCTGGTTTAGGCGGCTTAACAGGCGGAATATCTGCGCCTGGGTGGTTGGTTCCATCGCGTTGGTTGGTTCATCGGCGATCAACAGACGCGGCTGATTCGCCAGTGCGATGGCGATCATCACTTTCTGACACTCACCTTCGGTTAACTCATAAGGGAAGCTGCGCATGATGTCTTTGTGATCTTTGATACCGACACGGTGCAGCAGCTCAATGGCGCGCGCTTTACGCCAGAACCACAGCCGTTGATACCAGTGGCCTTTAAAGGTCCAGCGCGGTATCGCCTGCATCAACTGACGGCCTATACTTTCTGACGGATCAAGACAGGATTGCGGCTCCTGGAAAATCATCGACACGTTATGGCCTACAATGCGTCGGCGCTCACGCGGTGAAAGGCGTAGCAAATCGATATCATCGAAACGCATACGGTCGGCGGTGATGCGCCAGTTGTCTTTGGTGACGCCACAGATGGCTTTCGCCACCAGACTTTTGCCGGAGCCGGATTCCCCCACCAGACCGCGCACTTCGCCTTCGGTCAGGGTCAGGTTGATACGGTCGACGGCTTTCACCGGCCCGTCGGCGGTCATAAATTCGATGGTCAGATTGCGGATATCGAGTAACGGCATTATTCAGCTCCCGCTTCTACGGCGCGACGGATGCCATCGCCCAGCAGGTTAACAATCAACACGCTCACCATCAGCGCCGCGCCGGGCAGCATCACCGTCCAGGGCGCAACATAAATCAGTTCCAGCGAGTCACCCAGCATCGCGCCCCATTCGGGCGAAGGCAGCTGTGCGCCAAGATCGAGAAAGCCGAGGGCGGCGATATCGAGGATCGCCATCGACAGAGCACGGGTAAATTCGCCCACCAGCAGCGGCAGCACATTAGGCAGCACCGCGCTCCACAAAATATTCAGGTTGCGTGCACCATCCAGGCGCAGCGCCACCACATACTCTTTTTCCATTTCATCATGTACGGCAGTGTAGATCTCACGCACCAGTCGCGGGATCAGCGCCAGCCATACCGCCAGCATCGCATGTTCGAGGCGCGGGCCGAGAAAGGCCACCACGATGATCGCCAGCAGTAGCGACGGAATCGACAGCAGGGTATCCAGCACGTGATTCATCACCGCCGACCGCAGGCCGTGAGTAATGCCCGCCAGCACGCCGAGCAACAGGGCGCAGAAGCTGGCCAGCAGTGTGACCAGAATGGCAGAACCCACGGTCGGTGCCACGCCGCTCAGTAGACGACTCAAAACATCACGGCCCAGATCGTCTGTGCCGAGAAAGAACGATACATCGCCATAGCGCGACCACGAAGGTGGTAGCAGTTGGTAGCCGAGGAACTGCTGGTCAATGCCATACGGGGCCAGCAAGCCGCCAAACAGGCACAGAAACAGCAACGCGCCGAAGCCGTACAAACCAATCATCGCGCTGGTATCGTGGTAAAAGCGTTGCCAGCTGAGACGGAAGGTGCCCGGCTGCCGTTTTTCGGCGTAGATATTATCGTAGGGCATACCATTCCTTATGCTTCAATGGGTTAAGCGCTGCGCCAATAATGTCAGACAACACGTTAACCACAATCACCAGGCTACCCACCACCATCACGCCAGCGGAAATCGCCGCATAATCCTGCTGGCGAATAGCGTTAATCAACCAACGGCCCAGTCCCGGCCAGTTGAAGACCACTTCGGTAATCATCGCCAGCGTCAACATGGTGGAGAATTGCAAACCCAGACGTGGGATCACTGGCGGCAGCGCATTATGCAGCACGTGACGGCGAATAACCGTAAAGCGTGACAAGCCACGCGTGGCCGCCGCTTTGACATAGTTTTTATCCATAACCTCGCTGGTACTGCCGCGTAACAGGCGAATCACTTCGGTGGTGGGGGCCACCGCCAGCACAATCACTGGCAACACCATATGGGTCAGGGCACTTATCAACATTTCGTGACGCCAGGGCGAATGACTCAGCCAGGCGTCAATCAGCGCAAAGCCGGTGACGTTCTGCACCGGATAGAGCAAATCAAAACGCCCTGAGACCGGTAGCCAGCCGAGGGTTAATGAGAAGAACAGGGTGAACAGCAGCGCCAGCCAGAACACCGGCATGGAAAAACCCAGCAGCGCCAGTGCACTGATGGCTTTGTCCTGCCACTTGTTGCGCATCACCCCGGCACAGATACCGAGAGGGATACCGACCAGCAGAGCCAGCACAAACGCCAGAATGCATAATTCAAGCGTGGCGGGAAATACCTCGCGTAGCTGGAGATCAATCAACTGACCGTTGGTGCTGGAGACGCCAAAATCGAGCTGCAACAAGCCTTTAAACCAGAACCACCAGGCATCAAACAGCGAAGCGCCTTCAAGCGGCGCGTTGGGCGTAAAGTAGCTGAGGCTAAAGCTCACTAACGACAGCAAAAACAGCGTAATCATCAGCAGCAGCAGGCGACGCAGTATATAGATGATCATGTTTACTCCTCGCCGCCTTCATCGCGGTAGACGCCTGCGAACGAGGCGTTGCCAAACGGACTCAGTACCAGACCTTTAATATCATGGCGATACGCCTGCAAACGCAACGATGATGCCAGCGGCAACACCGGCAACTCCTGTGCCAGGATCTGCTGCGCATTATCATAACTCTCGATACGGGCTGCCAGTTGTTGTGACAGCAGAGCGCGTTGCAGCACCTCATCAAAGGCCGGTGAGCACCAGTGCGCGTAGTTGGTTTGCGAACGAATCGCCGCGCAGCTCAGTAACGGGCGGAAGAAGCTATCGGGGTCGTTACTGTCGGTCGCCCAGCCAGTGAGGGTGATATCGTGATTCATCGCCATCAGTTGCGCTTCCTGGAAGCGGCCTTCCACCGGCACGATGGTGACGCGCACCCCAATCTGCGACAAGTCTGCCTGTAGCAACTCCGCCGTTTTCAGCGGGCTGGGATTCCACGCCTGAGAAGCCGTCGGCACCACCAGCCGCAAATGGAGATTCTCCACGCCCAACGCTTTCAGCTGCTCTCGCGCTTTAGCCGGGTTGTATTCAGTGACACGTGCATCATTATCGTACGCCCAGGAAGCGCGCGGCAGGATCGATGCCGCAGTTTCTGCGGTGCCGTAATAAATCGACTCCATCAGACGTTCATTATTGATCGCCAGTGCCAGTGCGTGGCGCACTTCGGGCCGATCCAGTGGCGGTTTACGTGTATTAAACGCCAGATAGGCGATATTCATGCCGGGACGCAGCGTCATGCGCAGACGCGGGTCGTCGCGCAGAATGCTGAGCTGGCTGGCGGCAGGATAGGCCAGCACATCACATTCTCCGGTGAGCAATTTCGACAAACGACCGGTGCCGCCGACGCCGAGGTCAATGACTACCTGCTGCAAACGCGGCACGCCTTTCCAGTAATGGGGATTGCGCGCCAGGCGCAGATATTGCCCGGTGCGGTATTCGCTGAGCTGGAACGGGCCGGTGCCGACCGGCTCACGATCCAGCTTCTCCTGCTGGCCTTTGGCGGTCAGTTGGTCGGCATACTCTTTGGAGAGCACCGGGGCGTAATGGGTGGCGATATGCCACAGGAACGACGCATCCGGGCTGTTCAGGCGAATTTCGACGGTGTTGTTATCGATCTTTTTCACGCTCTGCACGGAGTCGGCAAATTGCAGGCTGTCGAAATAGGGGTAGCTGCCACCGTTGACGTTATGCCACGGGTGCTGGCGATCAAACATACGGGCAAAACTGAACACCACATCGTCGGCATTCATATTACGTGAGGGGGTAAACCAGTTGGTGTGCTGGAAGGGCACGTCTTTACGCAGGTGAAAGCGGTAAGTCGCGCCATTATCACGTACCTCCCAGCTTTGCGCGAGATCGGGCATCAGACGGTAGGTGTAAGGATCCACGTCCAGCAGCCGGTCGTAAAGTTGCGCGGCCAGCGTATCCACCACCAGACCGCTACTCGCCATCTGCGGATTGAAGGTATTGACCGTGCCATTAACGCAATAAACAAAACCGCTTTGACGAATATCGTTCGCGGGAGCTGCCCATGCGGACGCACTCAATACGCTGAGGCCGAGCAACAGCGTGGGGATTAATTTTGGCATAGAACTCAACGATTCTGAGGCAATAACGTGAGTGTATCGCAAACGTCGGGCACTCCCCAAATTAAGGCGAAATGTGGTGTCTTTTTCACCAAAGTGCAGGCGAGGTAATCACACGGTTAGTGTGGAAATGAGAAAAATTCTCAATTAGGGCTTTACAGATGATAATAAGAATGATTATTATTCTTCTGCGCTTCGACGGTGGCTCTACCGAAGAAGAGCACGACATTGCTCACATTGCTTCCAGTATTAAGTTGCCCGCTTCTGCGGGCTTTTTTTTTTCTTCATATTTTGCACTGTAGCGGCGTTGGCTACGGTTGCTCACCTCGGTCACATACTTGTGTATGCTCCCGGGGATTCGCGCCCTTGCCGCCTTGCTACAGCACAAAATATTTCGAAAAAATGCGCATTTCACAATAACGTAGCGGCCATTACCCCTCATCCCGCACCTGAATCCCGTGCTTTTTCATCATCGCCCGCAACTGGTGATAAGTCACACCCAGCAAATCAGCAGCTCGCCGTTGGTTGTATTTCGCCTCTGCCAGGCTGCGATCCACCAGTTGGCGCTCCTGCTGATTCTGCCACTGGCGCAGATCGAGTGGCAAAGCAGGTAACGTCTCAGTCGCTGTCTCTGCCACCACCGGCGCACTGCGCGGCGCAAACGGATTGATAATGATGTTCCCCAGCTGCACGTCGACGCTGTGATGGCGATAGACCGAACGTTCCACCACGTTTTTCAGCTCACGTACATTCCCCGGCCAGCCGTAGTTCAGCAACGTTTGCTGCGCCTGTTCGGTAAAACCGGGGAACAGCGGTAAACCCAGCTCACGGCACATTTGAATGGCGAAATGTTCCGCCATCACCAGAATATCGCTGCGTCTTTCGCGCAGCGGCGGCAGCTGCACCACATCAAACGCCAGTCGGTCCAGCAGGTCGGCGCGGAATTTTCCTGCCGCCGCCAGCGCCGGGAGATCCTCATTCGTCGCGCACACCAGACGGACGTTGACCTGCAAGGATTGGTTGCCGCCCACACGTTCCAGTTGCCCGTATTCAATCACGCGCAGCAGCTTTTCCTGCACCAGCATCGGGGCAGTGGCCAGTTCATCGAGAAACAGCGTGCCACCGTCGGCGCGTTCAAAGCGACCCAGATGGCGTTTCTGTGCGCCGGTGAAGGCACCCGCCTCATGACCAAACAGTTCTGAGTCGAGCAGGTTTTCATTCAACGCCGCACAGTTCAGCGAGATGAACGGGCCTTGCCAACGGTCGGAGAGATAATGCAGGCGGCTGGCGATCAGTTCCTTACCGGTGCCGCGCTCACCAATCACCAGAACGGGTTTTTCCAATGGGGCGAGGCGGGAAACCTGTTCCAGCACTTCGAGAAAATTGTTTGATTCGCCGAGGAGATTGTCGTTGCCGTTGGCCATGATGAATTTCACTATCAGTTAATCAATTTCACTACCTTAAGGGAAAAAGGCCGGAGTGTAAAATAATCAATTCCAGTAAATTCAGTGAGATAAAAATTGGCACGGCTTTTGTATTAAGTGATGAGCGCCTCGCGCCAACCAATGACACTAAGAGGAACATCATTATGGGTATTTTTTCTCGTTTTGCCGACATCGTGAACGCCAACATCAACTCACTGCTGGAGCGCGCCGAAGATCCGCAGAAACTGGTACGCCTGATGATTCAGGAAATGGAAGACACGCTGGTGGAAGTCCGCTCCACCTCAGCACGGTCGCTGGCAGAAAAGAAACAGCTGCTGCGTCGTATTGAACAGGCAGATATTCAGCAGGCCGAATGGCAGGAAAAAGCCGAACTGGCGCTGCGTAAAGACAAAGACGATCTGGCCCGTTCAGCGCTGATTGAAAAACAAAAACTGACGGATTTGATCGCTTCCCTGCAACAGGAAGTGACGCAGGTGGAAGAGACGCTGGAACGTATGAAAGGCGAGATTGGCGAGCTGGAGAAAAAGCTCAGCGAAACCCGCGCCCGCCAGCAGGCATTGACACTGCGCCATCAGGCGGCATCTTCATCCCGTGATGTGCGCCGTCAGCTCGACAGCGGTAAACTGGATGATGCAATGGCGCGTTTCGAATCTTTTGAGCGCCGCATCGACCACATGGAAGCGGAAGCGGAGAGCCAGCGTTTCGGTAAACCGAAAAGCCTCGATCAGGAATTTGCAGAGCTGAAGGCCGATGACGAAATCAGTCAACAGCTGGCTGCGCTGAAAGAAAAAATGAATCGCGGCGAATAATTGGCCTGCACCCGCTACCGGTTAAATGATTAAGGAGAGTCAATGAGCGCACTTTTTCTGGCCATACCGCTGACCATCTTCGTGCTGTTTGTCGCACCGATTTGGTTATGGCTCCACTACAGCAACAAACGCAACGGCGGTGCGGAGCTATCTTCGAATGATATGCAGCGTTTGCAGCAGTTGACGCAAGATGCACGCCGGATGCGCGAACGTGTCGAAGCGTTGGAAGCGATTCTGGATGCGGAGCACCCGAACTGGAGGCAGCCATGAGCGGAACCAGCCTGAAAGGGCGCAAGCTGTGGCGTATTCCTCAGCAGGGTAAAGTCCGCGGTGTCTGCGCCGGTGTGGCCGAGTATCTCGACATTCCGGTGACATTGCTGCGGGTGATTGTGGTGTTGTCGATGTTTTTTGGTTTGTTCGGCTTCACCCTGATCATCTACTTTATTCTGGGCTTTGTACTGGATGTAAAACCCGATGATGTGCCGAGTGAACATGCGCCGAGCGCCAGTCAGTTGCTGGACGAGCTGGATGACGCGCTCAAGTTCGATGAACGCCAGGTGCGGGATATTGAACGTTACGTCACCTCGGAAACGTTCAGCGTGCGCAGTCGTTTTCGTCAAATCTGATACTGGAGGTTGCCTTGTCTGCCCAACGTTTTACTACTCTGCGTCGCCGCGCAGCACCGGCGTTGAAGTCGGCGGGGAAATTTATCATTATCAGTGCAGTCACTTACGCGCCTGGCGGCCTCGCCGGTTGGGCGGTGAAATCGGTGGCGCGTCGTCCGTTACGCCTGTTGCTGGCGTTCGCGCTGGAACCGTTGCTGAGCAAGGTGTTTAACCGCCTGTCAGCACGCTTCATCAGGGAGAACGATGAAAAGACTGCAAAATGAATTGATGGCGTTGGTGAATCGCGGTGTTGACCGTCACCTGCGCCTTGCCGTGACCGGCCTGAGCCGTAGCGGCAAAACCGCTTTTATCACCTCGCTGGTTAATCAGCTACTCCACGTCCACAGCGGCTCGCGTTTGCCGCTGTTCAGCGTGGTGCGTGAAGAGCGCCTGCTCGGCGTGAAACGCGTGCCACAACGCGAACTCGGCACACCACGCTTCACTTACGATGAAGGTCTGGCGCAGTTATACGGCACGCCGCCAATGTGGCCGACGCCGACACGTGGCGTCAGCGAAATGCGTCTCGCGTTACGCTATCGTCCGGATGAATCGCTGCTGCGCCATTTTAAAGACACCGCCACCCTGTACCTGGAAATCGTCGATTATCCGGGCGAATGGCTGCTCGATTTGCCGATGCTGGCGCAAGATTATGCGGGCTGGTCACGGCAGATGCTCGGGTTATTGCAGGGCGATCGTGCTGAATGGGCGCAGCACTGGCGTAGCCTGTGTGCCGATCTCGATCCCTATGCGCCTGCCGATGAAAACCGTCTGGCCGCGATTGCCGCTGCCTGGACAGATTACCTGCATCAATGCAAAAACCAGGGGCTGCATTTCATCCAGCCAGGCCGCTTTGTGTTGCCGGGTGAGATGGCGGGCGCTCCGGCGTTACAGTTCTTCCCGTGGCCACATGAGGAAGATATTCAACGTCAGGCTCCGGTAGGCAGTAACTACGCCATGTTGCAGCAGCGTTTTAACTACTATTGCCAACATGTGGTGAAGGGCTTCTATAAAAATCATTTTCTGCGTTTTGACCGCCAGATAGTGCTGGTCGATTGCCTGCAACCGCTGAACAGCGGGCCACAGGCGTTTAACGATATGCGCCTGGCTCTGACGCAGCTGATGCAGAGTTTTCATTACGGACAGCGCACGCTGTTTCGCCGCTTGTTTTCGCCGGTGATTGATAAGCTGCTGTTCGCGGCCACCAAGGCTGATCATATCACCGCCGATCAACACGCCAATATGGTGTCGCTGTTGCAGCAACTGGTACAGGATGCGTGGCAAAACGCGGCATTTGAAGGCATCAGCATGGATTGTCTTGGTCTGGCCTCGGTACAAGCGACCGAGAGCGGACTGGTGGATCATCGGGGAGAAAAGTTGCCTGCGCTGCGCGGACATCGTCTGGCCGATGGCGAAGCCCTGACATTCTATCCCGGAGAAGTGCCGCCCCGCCTGCCGGCTCACAGCTTCTGGCAGCAGCAGGGATTTCAGTTTGAACAGTTCCGGCCGCAGCAGCTCGATGTCGATCGCCCGCTGCCGCATATTCGTATGGACGCGGCGCTGGAATTTTTATTGGGAGATAAATTGCGATGAACGATGAAACCCCGTTAAAACCGCGTATTGATTTTGCCCGACCGCTGGAGAGCAACGTGGAAAAACCGCTGCGCGCCGCACAAACTTTTGCTGCCGACAGCGAAGGGGCTTTTCTCGCGGTGCGTGAAGAGGAGCCGCTGGAAGAGGGGGCGGGTGAAAAAGCGGTGGAAGCCGCCCTGCGTCCCAAACGCAGTCTGTGGCGCAAAATGGTGGGCGCGGGGCTGGCGATTTTTGGCGTTAGCGTGGTGGCGCAGGGGGGGCAGTGGATGCACGATGCATGGCTGACGCGCGACTGGTTTGCGCTGGGCAGCGGCGTTGCCGGTGGTTTGATTGTCGCTGCGGGTGCGGGCGCGTTGATCAGCGAGTGGCGTCGCTTGTATCGCTTGCGCCAGCGGGCGGAGGAGCGCGATGTGGGCCGCGAGTTGCTGCATAGCCACGGCATCGGCAAAGCCCGCCCGTTCTGTGAAAAACTGGCGCAACAGGCACAACTGGATCAGGCGCATCCGGCGTTGCAACGCTGGCATGCGGCGTTACATGAAACCCATAACGATCGCGAGATCGTCACGTTGTATGCCCAACTGGTGCAGCCGGTGCTGGACCGCCAGGCTCGGCGTGAAATCAGTCGCCATGCCGCCGAAGCCACGCTGATGATCGCCGTCAGCCCCCTGGCGCTGGTGGATATGGCGTTTATCGCCTGGCGTAACCTGCGGCTGGTGAACCGCATCGCGACCATCTACGGTATTGAGCTGGGCTATTTTAGCCGTCTGCGTTTGTTCCGCCTGGTATTGCTGAATATGGCGTTTGCCGGGGCCTCTGAACTGGTACGCGAAGTGGGTATGGATTGGGTGTCACAGGATATTGCCGCCCGCCTGTCGGCCCGCGCCGCACAAGGCATTGGTGCCGGGCTGTTGACCGCGCGTCTGGGTATCAAAGCGATGGAGTTGTGCCGCCCGCTGCCGTGGCTGGAAGATGATAAACCGCGCCTCGGCGATTTCCGCCGTGAACTGATCGGTCAGTTAAAAGAAACCCTGAGCAAAAGTGAGGGCAAAGCAGGGCAGAGTGCTAAATAATTGCTGACTGCTCACCTTTCACACTAAAAAGTCTGTGAAAGGTGAGATTTTCTTTGTTAATTGTGATTTTTGACGGGATTAATCGTGGTTGTTCCGTTACAATTTTCCCCATCACCTGCCTCTGACTGTCAACTTTTCCTGACAGGCCCCTTCTGAGGCGTCGCAAGTTAGCGTATTATCACTAAAATCAAAACCTGATTAAGGCCATCGCAATGCGTTTGGAAGTTTTCTGCCAGGACCGTATCGGTCTGGCGCGCGAGCTGCTCGACCTGCTGGTTGCACGCAATATCGACCTGCGCGGCATTGAAATTGCCCCGCTTGGCCGTATCTACCTCAACTTTTCCGCCCTGGAATTCGAATCCTTCAGCTCGCTGATGGCGGAAATCCGCCGTACACCTGGCGTGACAGATGTTCGTACCGTGGCTTACATGCCCTCCGAACGCGAGCACCGCGCGCTCAGCGCGTTGCTGGTGGCGATGCCGGAGCCGGTGCTGTCTATCGATCTTAAGTGCAAAGTCGAGTTGGCTAACCCGGCGGCGCAAAACCTGTTTAATCTCGACGAACAAAAAATCCGCAACCAGAACGCCGGTTCCCTGATCAGCGGCTTCAACTTCCAGCGCTGGATTGAAAACGAGCGGGTGGATGCAGAAGTTCAACACGTGGTGATTCAGGGGCGTGATTTCCTGCTGGAAGCGCGACCGATCTATCTGGCGGAAGAAGAGGGGCAGAGCGATCAGCCGGTTGGCGCGATGATCACCCTGAAATCTACCGCCCGCATGGGCCGCCAGTTGCAAAACCTGACCGTGACCGATGAATCGGAGTTCGATCATATTGTCGCGGTGACGCCGAAAATGCGTCAGGTGCTCGACCAGGCGCGCAAGCTGGCGATGCACGATGCGCCGTTACTGATCGTCGGCGATACCGGCACCGGCAAAGATATGCTGGCGCGGGCCTGCCATCTGCGCAGCGCGCGCGGCAAAAAACCGTTCCTCGCACTGAACTGCGCCTCGCTGCCAGATGATGTGGCGGAAAGTGAATTGTTCGGTCACGCCGCAGGCGCGTACCCTAACGCGTTGGAAGGCAAAAAAGGCTTCTTTGAACAGGCTAACGGCGGTTCAGTGTTGCTGGATGAAATCGGTGAGATGTCACCGCGTATGCAGACCAAACTGCTGCGCTTCCTCAACGATGGCACCTTCCGCCGTGTGGGTGAAGAACATGAGGTGCACGTGGATGTTCGCGTGATCTGCGCCACGCAAAAAAACCTGGTGGAACTGGTGCAGCGCGGCGAGTTTCGTGAAGACCTGTTCTATCGTCTGAATGTACTCACCCTGAATCTGCCGCCACTGCGTGAGCGTCCGCAGGATATCCTGCCGCTGACCGAGATGTTTGTCGCGCGCTTTGCCGATGAACAGGGGCTGCCAAGACCGCGCCTGTCACCGCAACTGACTGCCTTTTTGACGCGCTACAGTTGGCCGGGTAATGTGCGACAGCTGAAAAACGCGCTGTACCGCGCCATGACGCAGCTGGAAGGTTACGAGCTGCGGCCGCAAGATATTGTCCTGCCGGAACAGGCGCTGGATGTGTCAATGGGGGAAGAGGCGATGGAAGGCACGCTGGATGAGATCACCAGCCGTTTTGAGCGTTCAATCCTGACGCGGCTGTATCTCTCTTATCCCAGTACGCGCAAGCTGGCGAAACGCCTCGGCGTGTCGCATACCGCGATTGCTAATAAGTTGCGTGAATACGGGTTAAGTCAGAAGCGTAACGACAATGAATAACCCAGTCTGATCCCGTAGCGGCGCGATTTATCGCGCGGTTGTTTCTGCAGACGCGCGATAAATCGCGCCGCTACGGTTTTTTTTATCTGTGAAGGATTACAGCGCAGCCAGCGCCGCATCGTAGTTCGGCTCGCTGGTGATTTCGTTTACCAGCTCGCTGTAAATCACTTTATCGTTCTCATCCAGCACCACCACCGCACGGGCGGTCAGGCCTTTCAGCGCGCCATCGGCAATCGCGACACCGTAATCTTCTTTAAATTCTGCACCGCGCAGCGTTGACAACGTCACCACGTTGTTCAGGCTCTCAGCACCACAGAAGCGTGACTGGGCAAACGGCAGGTCAGCGGAGATGCACAGCACCACGGTGTTGTCAGCTTTGCCAGCCAGTTCGTTGAACTTGCGCACAGAAGCGGCACACACGCCGGTATCAATGCTCGGGAAAATATTCAGGACTTTGCGTTTGCCTGCATACTGAGAAAGGGTCACATCAGCGAGATCTTTAGCCACCAGAGAGAACGGTTTAGCCTGTACGCCTGGCTGCGGGAATTGGCCTGCAACCGGCACCGGATTACCCTGGAAGTGAACATTCTGAGACATACGATTTCCTTTTAACGATGAAAAAATCTGACTTTTATTCGGTCAGAACAGGTATAGCCGTTGTTTATGACATATTTTTTAAGGGTTTACGAGGGCAAATCGTAGCGGAAACTGCGCCAGCTCGCATTTAAGTGATGGATTTAAGGAGAAATAATGAGATCAGTGAAGAGTTATCCAGAGGCCTGGCCGTTGCATTCCCCTTTCGTGATTTCGCGTGGTAGCCGCACCGAGGCGCAGGTGGTGGTGGTGGAGATTGAAGAAAACGGCGTGCGGGGTGTGGGTGAGGCCACGCCTTACGCGCGTTATGGCGAAAGCGAAGCCTCGGTGCTGGCACAGATCGCCTCGGTGCTGACGCTCTTGCAGAATGGGCTGACGCGAGCGGCGCTACAGCAGGCGCTGCCGGCTGGCGCGGCGCGTAATGCGCTTGATTGCGCCTTGTGGGATCTGGAGCGTCAGCAACAGCAGCAAAGCCTGGCAGAGTTATGTGGCGTAAGCCTGGCATCGCGTATCGTTACCGCTCATACCGTCAGCATCGACACCCCCGCAGCCATGGCCAGTAGCGCGTTGGCGTTGTGGCAGCATGGTGCCCAATTGTTGAAAATCAAACTGGATAACAACTTTATCAGCGAACGTCTGGTCGCGATTCGTAGTGCGGTGCCAGAGGCGACGTTGATTGTCGATGCTAACGAATCCTGGCAGGCGGAGGGCCTGGCAGCGCGCTGCCAGCTGCTGGCCGACCTCGGGGTAGCGATGCTGGAGCAGCCATTGCCTGCCGCGCATGACGCCGCGTTAGCGAATTTTATTCACCCGTTGCCGATTTGCGCCGATGAAAGCTGCCATACGCGTGACAGCCTGGCGGCCCTGTGCGGACGTTATGATATGGTGAATATTAAACTGGATAAAACCGGCGGCCTGACGGAGGCGCTGGCGCTGGCGGTGAGCGCACGACAGCAGGGTTTTGCCATTATGCTCGGCTGTATGCTGTGCACCTCGCGAGCCATTCGGGCAGCGTTACCGCTCACTCCGCTGGCGCAATTCGCCGATCTCGACGGTCCCACCTGGCTGGCTGCGGATGTGGAACCGTCGCTGCATTTTGCCAACGGCGTGCTTATGCCTGCGGCTGCCAGCGCAGCAGATTAATCATAGTTTCCAGATAAATTTCGGTGGCTTCGTCCACCGAAATCGGCGGCATTTCGGCGGTGATGCACAGCAGGCCGATATCGTCGCACCAGCTACCAAACGAGCCAGGCGTGGCGTAACCGACGCTGCTCACCACCGGCAATTGGGTTTGCTGCGACAGCCACTGCGCCAGTTCGCTGTGGTGGGGATCGTCAATACAGGCGAGTGGTTCATGCCAGGTCACCACCCAGCGTGGCTTGAGGCTATGGATTAACTGACACAACGCCTGGGTTTCCGGCTCTGAGGAAGGGTGGTCACCGGTGGAAAGCACCACATCGCGCTCATCCGCCACGCTGTTCCAGCGATAGACGGTGCCACCGCTTTGCCAGTTGGCGGCCGGGAAATTACGGTTGAGGTCGACGCCGCGCGCGTTGGCGCGCAGGCCGAGCTGGCAGCCATCGGGATTCACCGCCAGAATGACGTGATGACGACGCAGTGCGTCCGGCAGGGTGCGCATCGCGCCAGACAAGGTGGCGATCGCTGCGTTTTCATCGCCGTGCGTACCGGCGATGATCAGGCCACTCTCGGCGTCTGCCGCAGGCGCAGGAAACCACAGCAGCGGGGCGCCCAGCACTGACTGCCCATATTGTTGCCAGACTGCATCCAGCTTGCCGCGCAACGGGCGCGGGTGTAATGACGACATAAGCAAACTTCCTCGTAGCGGCGCGATTTATCGCGCATGTTTTAATGTGCCAACAATTTCCGGCATGACGCAAAGTGTGACCGGGGATTCAGCCTCAACATAACGGTAAACAGCGCGCCAGAAAATAGCTATTTATCAATCACCAATCTGCGATAAAGTGCCAAAAGTCGCTGGCGGCACCGTTCTTTTTTGCAGCCGCCTTTTTTCGGGTTAAAGGAGTGGTGATGAAAATAGCGTTTCGCAAGACCCTGGCTGCCGTAATGGTTATCGCTGCCAGCGCACCGGCGTTGGCCGCCACGGTGCCTTCCGGGGCACAGTTGGCACCGGTACAGGAAATCGTGCGCCACATTAAAGATGAACCCGCGTCGCTCGATCCGATGAAGGCCGTCGGACTGCCGGAAATCCAGGTGATGCGCGATCTGTTCGAAGGACTGACCAATCAGGATGCGCAGGGCCATATCGTGCCGGGCGTGGCGCAAAGCTGGAGCAGCAACGATAACAAAACCTGGATTTTCAACCTGCGCAAAGACGCGCGCTGGTCGAATGGCGATCCGGTTACCGCGCAGGATTTTGTCTACAGCTGGCAGCGCCTGGTTGATCCGAAAAACAGCTCTCCTTCCGCCTGGTTCGCGGCTCTGAGTGGTATCGAGAATGCGGAGGCCATCACCAAAGGCCAGATGACCGCCGATAAACTCGGCGTGGCGGTGCTGGATGGTAATCGACTTAAAGTGACATTGTCACGACCACTTCCCTGGTTTCCGAGTATGGTCGCTAATGCGGCGTTGTTCCCGGTGCCGGAAAAAGTTATCGCACAATCGGGCGATGGCTGGACGACACCGGGCAAGTTGGTCGGCAATGGGGCTTATCAATTGCAGTCACGGGTGGTGAACGAGAAAATTGTGCTGGTGCGTAACCCGCATTATTGGGATGACGCGCATTCGGTGCTGACCAAAGTCACTTTTATCCCGATCAATGAAGAGTCAAGCGCCACCAAACGCTACCGCGCCGGTGATATCGATATCACTGAATCCTTCCCGAAAAATATGTTTGCGCTGTTGAAAAAAGAGTTGCCGGGACAGGTGTATACCCCGGATCAGCTCGGTACTTATTACTACGCCTTTAACACCGAAAAAGGCCCGACGGCGGATGTGCGGGTGCGTAAAGCGCTGACATGGACCATCGATCGCCGCATCATCGCGGAAAAAGTGTTGGGCACCGGCGAGAAACCGGCCTGGCACTTCACCCCGGATGTCACCGCAGGCTTTACGCCGCAGCAGAGCTACCTGCAACAACACAGCCAGCAGGAGCTGAATGCCCAGGCCAAAGCGTTGCTGAGTGCGGCAGGCTATGGTCCGGCTAAACCGTTACATCTGACATTGCTGTATAACACCTCGGAGAGTCACCAGAAGATTGCTATCGCGGTGGCGTCGATGTGGAAAAAGAATCTGGGTGTCGACGTCACGTTGCAAAATCAGGAGTGGAAAACCTATATCGACAGCCGCAACAGCGGCAACTTCGATGTGATCCGCGCTTCGTGGGTGGGGGATTATAACGAACCCTCCACCTTCCTGAGCCTGTTGACCTCCAGCCATAGCGGCAATATCGCACGTTTTCATAACGCTGATTATGATGCGGTGATCGCCAAAGCCAGTAGTGAGACCAGCGTACAGGCGCGTAATCAGGACTATAACCGTGCCGAGCAAATTTTGGCGGTGCAGGCACCGATTGCGCCGATTTATCAGTACACCAACGGTCGCCTGATTAAACCCTGGGTGAAAGGCTACCCGATCACCAATCCGGAAGATGTGGCCTACAGCCGCGAACTGTGGATCGAGAAACACTAACCTCTGTGGCGGCCTTCCCGGCCGCCTGTCATGTTTGCTCACAGCCTGAAGATTGCAACTCATCGCCGCCACGCTAGACTGTATCGTATTGATTTTGATAGAGAGGCGAGTTCGTGAACGTCATTGAAGGTAAAGCGTTGCAGGTTTCGGATGCCATTGTGGCTTGTCAGCTGGATGGCAAAGGGGGCGTAATCCCCATTGAAGATACTGACGTCATTAATTGCGAGCGCCCCTGCTGGTTGCACCTGAATTACACTCAGCAGCAGAGCGCCGAATGGTTGCAAAAAACGCCGCTGATCCCCGATGCGGTGCGTGATGCGCTGGCCGGTGACAGTATGCGCCCGCGCGTCACGCGTCTTGGCGATGGGTTTATGATCGTGCTGCGCAGCGTCAATCACAACAGCGATTCGCGTCCGGACCAACTGGTGGCGATGCGGGTATTTATTAATGACAAGCTGATTGTCTCGACGCGACGTCGCAAGGTGTACGCGATTGATGAGGTGCTCACCGATCTGCAAAACGGCAACGGTCCTGTGGACGGTGGTAGCTGGCTGGTGGATGTCTGTGATGCGCTGACCGATCACGCCAGCGAATTTATTGAAGAGATGCACGACAAAATTATCGAGCTGGAAGATGCGCTGATGGATCAGCAGATTCCGGCACGTGGTGAACTGGCGCTGCTGCGCAAACAGTTGATTGTGATGCGGCGCTATATGGCCCCGCAGCGCGATGTCTATGCGCGGCTGGCGAGCGAGAAGCTGGGCTGGATGGATGATGATGAGCGGCGACGGATGCAGGATATCGCCGATCGTCTCGGACGCGGGTTGGACGACCTCGATGCTGGGGTGGCACGTACCGCCGTGCTTACCGATGAGATCGCTTCGGTGATGGCGGAAGCGATGAACCGTCGTACCTATACCATGTCGCTGCTGGCAATGATTTTCCTGCCGACCACCTTTTTGACCGGCCTGTTCGGCGTCAACCTCGGCGGCATCCCCGGCGGAGAATGGCATATGGGCTTCAGCGTGTTTTGTTTGATGTTGTTGGGGTTAGTGGTGGGACTTGCCTGGTGGTTGAGACGGCGCAAGTGGTTATAAGCGTTTCGCTGCTGTTAATAACGCGTTAGCAGAAGGTAACTCGCTGTTAATTAAGGCGAGAAGGACAGAAAAGCGGAAAAAAACTGATCGACGTCAATATCCGCAACCGACAACAGGGGCAGAATCTCTCTCGCAGGTGAATGCAACGTCAAGCGATGGGCGTTGCGCTCCATATTGTCTTACTTCCTTTTTTTGAATTACTGCATAGCACATTTGATTCGTACGACGCCGGCTTATCCGCCGGCTTTTTTTTGCCCGTTTGCCAGTGCCGCTTAACTTTTCCTATGCTTAAAGGACATTCGCAACCAGGAGAAGGGCATGCAACCGATTCGCGCCACCGATCCCATTCCAACCGATCCACCTCCCATCCCGGAGCCGATTCCGCATCCACAACCGCTGCCGGAACCTGATCCGCCGTATGATCCCGAGTATCCGCCGATTATCGATCCACCTCCGCATCGTTAATAAAAAAGGCGCGTAGCCGAAGCGACGCGCCTTTTTTGTGCCGGGAGAAATTACTTAATCTGTAACACGTCGAGACGTACGCTCAAATCAGGGGCGTCTTCCTCTTCCGGCTGCCAGCCCGCAGGCTGCACCGGCAGTGATTCGCGATCAAATGCCAGATCGCCACCGTCAATCACCGCATCTCCATGCTGAATACCTTTGAAATCAAAAAGGTTAATATCGGCCATATGCGACGGGACGATGTTTTGCATCGCACTGAACATGGTTTCGATACGGCCGGGATAGCGCTTATCCCAGTCACGCAGCATATCCGCCACTACCTGACGTTGCAGGTTCGGCTGAGAGCCGCACAGATTGCACGGAATAATCGGGTACTGACGCGCTTCGGCAAAACGGATGATGTCTTTCTCGCGGCAATAGGCCAGCGGGCGGATCACGATATGCTTACCATCATCGCTCATCAGTTTCGGTGGCATACCTTTCATTTTGCCGCCGTAGAACATGTTCAGGAACAGGGTTTGCAGGATGTCATCACGATGATGCCCCAGTGCGATTTTGGTGCAACCCAGTTCTGTCGCCGTACGGTAAAGAATGCCGCGACGCAGGCGTGAACACAGCGAGCAGGTGGTTTTGCCTTCCGGGATCTTCTCTTTAACGATGGAGTAGGTGTCTTCGTTAACAATTTTATACTCAACACCCAGCGTATCCAGATAGGCGGGTAGTACGTGCGCCGGAAACCCTGGTTGTTTCTGGTCGAGATTCACCGCCACCAGCGAGAAGTTAACCGGTGCGCTTTGTTGCAGATTGCGCAGAATTTCCAGCATGGTATAGCTGTCTTTACCGCCAGACAGGCACACCATGATGCGATCGCCTTCTTCAATCATGTTGAAATCGGCAATGGCTTCGCCCACGTTGCGGCGCAGACGCTTTTGCAGTTTATTCAGGTTGTACTGCTCTTTTTTTGTTACTTCTTGATTTTCTTGCATTATTTACTGTCTCGGAAGCCAAAAGGGGCATATAAGGGGCAAAGGTTTTTTAAATCGCCAGTTTGCTATTCAGCATATCTACCTGCTCGCCGTTCAACTCTTCGATCCAGGTGGCGTAAATTTCATAAACCATCTGCGCGTTTTCGTGCCCCATCTGATTCGCTATGAATGAGGGGTTAGCTCCGGCCGACAAAAGCCAGCACGCAAAAGTATGCCGCGTATGGTACGGATTACGGCGGCGAATTCCAGCACGTTTTACAGCAGCATTCCATCGTGCACCGATGCTTGAAAGGGAATAGCCGGGTTTTTGTTCTCCTTTCCTGAGCCTTGGAATGAAAACAAACCGGATCTTCTGCTTCTCTGTCGGACGATACTATGAAAGGTGGAACGGCTCCCCACATTCCAAAAGGCCATGTAATTTGGCTCGAAGTGAGACGAGCGGTTCAGGTTATTGGCTTGCCTGAACCACCGGGAGGCATCCGGCACCGTATCAGCAGACACCAGGGAAATCTGATAAATAACATCAACACTCATTTGAGGCTGATTGGTTTTAAATGAGAAAGACAAAATTGATATAAATCATCTTTAAAAAATGGTGGTTGATTAGGATTGTTGTGCATTAATCGTGATTAATGACACAGCTTGCTTCAGTCAGGTGGACAGAAGCATTTCTGCATTACCCTTAATCGGCTCCAGATTTTAAACCTGCGTATGCAGGTTTTTTTTGCGATAAGAAAAACAGGGTGTGAAGAAATAAATACATCAGGTTAACTATGTCAGACCATAAATTATTGATGAATTCTGACCGGTTGTTCCGGCATTCCTATTATTACAATCCTGGGTATTCTGTTATTGCTTTTAAATCTTTCTTAGTCAAATATTTAATCCGCAGCGATGAATCCCCCTCAGCGGCGGGGCCAAGCCAATTGCGTTTTACCCAAGGAATGTGGCGTATCAGGTTATGGCTTTCCTGATGCACCGGGAGGCACCCGGCATCGCGGCGAAACATATTTAGTTTCGCATGAGAAGAAGAAACAAAAGCTGTAAATCCTTCCTTGATTAGTGTTAACCCGCGTGAGCGGGTTTTTTTAGGATAATTTCGGAGAAACTTCTCAGGAATTTTGAATGTTACAAGTCTGCGAACTCAAGGATTTCTTCGCCCATCAGGGTGCAATCAAGGTCAGAATAGTAGCTGAAACGCATTCTATATTTGCCCTTGTAGATATAGCCCCACGTTTCTAACACATCGAATTTTTGTGATGGATTTTGAGGGTTGCTCATTTTCGCCAGCGGAGTAACTTTGCTGTCAATAGAGATTCGGTTATCGTCATCCTTATAAAAAGACAGGAGTTTTTTGGCATCTTTAAGAGCTGTATCTTTGCACGTCATTGAGGATTGTTGTCCGGCTGCATATGAGCTGAAAGCCGAGAGCAGTAACACCAAAGAGAAAACAAATTTAAATTTTAACATTGTCAAATTCCCATCTCTTTCTTGATTCGATCAAGAGCATGCTTTCTATCAACAAGTCCGTTGTAACCACCATTGACGGCATAGGTCACGGCTCTGAAATCATCTCGGTCGGCAGGTATGTTTACGTGTCGCATATGCCAGAATTCACAGGCAGTCCTGACGGCTATGTCAGGATTGGATGAAACCAGACCAGGGCGATTAACCAAATCTTCATGGAGAATACGTCCATATTTATCGTAATTCTCGCGACCAGTGAGATGAAGCATGCCTCTACCAATGTATTTGGGACCATCACCAGGATATTTGTTACCGAGCGCCCGACCAACAGCGGTGTTGTATTCGTACTCCTTACCGCCGTTTCTGGCTCTTTCCGTCAGCGATGAAAAGTTTGCAGTTTCAACACAAAACTGCGCCAGAAAGTGTGCGAGCCTGAGATCTGAGTCGATCTTGTAAAACGGTAACCATTGGTTGAGTGAAGGGACAAGGGCACTGACATTGTGCTGTTGAGAATTCAGAAGGCTTTTCTCATGAAGATAATGCTGAGCGATTTTCCATAAAAAACCGGGTGTGATGCGAAACATTGAATGATTTCCTCCATTTAACTGAAACTTCCATCCATTCAAAAAGCATTGAGCACATCAGTTCTGTAGATATTCTGAACATACATATTGTAACGTGACTTTAAGAAATTTTAACAACTGACTTTGTCCATAAATGTTTCCGTATCAATTTCGATAGGTCGCCTGAAGGCGACCTTTTTCGTTTTGCGACTCCGCAAATAATTCCTTTTAACACTGGCAGCCGCCCCTGCATGCGGGAGATGGAGATGAAACGAATGCCGGAAAATGATGTTGGGTTCTGGGCCAGTCTTCTTGCCTGGCTTTATGCCCACAAGAACGAGGCTGGCTATGCCGCAACTTCGGGGGTGATGGCGATTATCAGAGCCTCCTATTTTGGCAGGGATAACCAACATTCCCGGCCAGTCGGGGGCGAATGAAATCGGCAATGGCCCGGTGGTGCACCGAACGGGCGTGGTGATTATCCAGTTATTTGTTCCCGTCGGTGCCGGTTCGCTGCTGATCACCGAAACCGCCGATCAAATCCGTGAGCTTTTCGAGTTTCAGCACGACGGTCGCCTGGATTATTTCGCCGTGTCAGCGATCGACGCGGGTGAAAACAACGGCTGGCAGCAAATGAATCTTCAGGTCCCTTACCGCGCTCAGTAGCGCATAACAATGGAGGTGCCCGCATGTCGAGCGGCGCTAAGGTAGTCTCGGCCTTTATCCGGGAAAATACAGCAGGTGTGACGCCGGTTGACGGTAGCTGGAGCCTGTTAAAACGTACAAGCTGGGGCATCGCCCCGGATCAGAGTACCGATGATAACGATGTAATCGGCGGCACCCGCATGGCACAGGGAAAAAGCCTCGGCACCATCGACGTCGGCGGGGATGTCGAAACCAAATTCCGCTGGGGCCATCATGATGATTTTCTGGCGTCCTGCTTCGGCACGGAATGGGCGAACGACGTGCTGACAATGGGTAATGACCGTATCGCCTTCAGTATGGCCACGTATGCGTCAGATATTGGCGTGGCCTCGATCGCGCGCGGCTGCCAGGTCGGCACGTTCAAATTATCCATTCCTAACGACGGCGAGATCACCGCCACGG
Organism: Pantoea sp. X-Soil-TKNS-1211; assembly: GCF_059730495.1. Lineage (NCBI taxonomy): Bacteria > Pseudomonadati > Pseudomonadota > Gammaproteobacteria > Enterobacterales > Erwiniaceae > Pantoea > Pantoea sp. X-Soil-TKNS-1211. Next base: position 2,367,551 of record NZ_AP035953.1, on the reverse strand, counting down.
TGACGGTTGCAGGGCTGGACTGGGCATCTCAGGCAAACGATGTCAGTTATTTTTCTGACCCCGTCGATAACGCCGGTGATCTGCGTTACTCGTTCAAGGAGGTCAGTAATATCCGGCTGAACGGTATCGATGGCGGTACGGGTTTCTGTGTGGATTCGTTCGATATCTCTTTCGATAACAACCTGCAAACCCAACGCTGTATCGGGACCGGCTCGGCGTTTGCCGGGGCGAATATCCCGACCACGTTCACGCCGTCCGGCTCCGTTACGTTGTCCTGGTCAAAGGAAGCCTGGAACCTGTGGAACAAGACTCTTACCGGGGAAACCGTGCCGTTCAGCTTTATGGTGGGGAACGATGAAGGCTCCTATACCTTCGATTTCCCCAAAGTGCAGGTGGCCGGTGACTGGCCCGACGGCGGCAATACCGACATCATCCAGGTGCAGCTCGATATCACCGCGGCAGATGAATCGCCGACCATTACGCGCGCGGCTGCGGCCATCGATGCGACCGGCATTACCGTTAACCCGGATTCTGCGTCTGTCGCCGTCGGCGCAACGACGGAGCTGTCGGCCACTCTCACACCTGCCGGTGCAAATACCGCCGTGACCTGGTCATCCTCTGATGAATCCATTACGACCGTCGATGCATCAGGCGTCGTGGCGGGCGTTGCAGAAGGTGACGCCACCATTACAGCGACGGAGGGTGCATATACCGCCACCTCTGCAATTAACGTGACCGCATAACTTTTATGCCCGTTCCGGCGGGCCTTCTTCTGGAGATAACATGCTGATTATTGCACCCCGCATCGATGTGAATGGCGAGCGCTGGTTCACGCCGAAAGAGAACGGAAAAGAGATAGCCGGTCTGCGGCTCAAAGTCGCCAGCATTGGAAATGATGAATACCGCAGCCGCAATGCTCTGATCCGCCGTCATATCGACAAACTGGACATGACGTATGGTGCCGGTACCGAAAGTTTCAGTCTTGAAAGCGTCGGTGATATTGACTCGATGGATGATTTGCTGATGCAGAACTGTGCGCAGTTTCTGCTGCTGGGCTGGGAGGGTGTGGGCGAAATGGTGGACGGTAAAGCCGTTGCCATTGAATACACGCCAGAGAAGGGCGTGGCAATGCTGAAACAGAAGCCGGAACTTTACTGGCAGGTGCTGGGCGTAGCCTCTGATATCGCGCAGGGTAAGGAGGAACAAATCCGGGGATCGGTGGGAAAGCCCTTGAAGCGCAAAAGTGGTTCAACGAGTTCGGCGGCGAATCAGCAGAAAAGGCCCACTGGCGGCGAGAAAAATTAGGGCTGCCAGCAGCTAAACAACCTGAATTCGATCCGGTAGTGCGCGAAGTCCTGAATGCCTATGCGGTGATATCTCTGGGGCGGCAGTATGCCGGTATGAGTGCTGTCCCGCTGCCGCTGGGCATCGGTGATGTCGCGTTGTACCTGTCATCAAAACCGGTGCTGATTGATCGTGCTGAGTTTGAGGCGTGCATCTTTGCGCTGGACAATGCTTATCGGGAAGAGTGGGGTAAAAAGCGGGAAAATGAGGACAGATACAAGGTCAAAAAAAAGTAACCCGCATTTGCGGGTTACGTAATCAGTATTTTCTGCCTCTGTTAATCTTCATCGTGGTGATCATCAGATTGACCGAATTTCTTTTCACCATGTTTATGGTGATCGTCATGCCGGTTTCCATCACTGCCAGAATGTTTTGAGCTATGCTCACGATTCGGCCCTTTATTATCCGAATGCTCATGTCTCCCTTTCTTCTCAAATTTATGTGATGAACCTTGCCCACCTTCGTGGTGGTTATCATTTGCAAACGTGATTGCGGGTGGCAGGATGACAGCACATACCACAGCCAGAATAACTTTCTTCATAACTAACAATTTCCTTACAGTTTGTGTGGGTTTCTTGCTCCATTGAATATACGCCCAGAAAAGGCCCGATAATCCTGACATTCTTACAGCACTTAAATTTATACAGGCTCAAATGATAATTACCATCTCACTAAAGTTATCTGATGTTGAAATTTATGTTAATTGGGTTGTGAGGTCTGATATATGCATCGATACGTTGAATAGCATGCATCAGAAATAATTTTAAATTCAGAGGAAATGAAATCCGAAATATTGCTGTAATTATTTTTTCTGGAAAAGTAAGTGATACCATTTCGGTCCGGAGATTAATTTTAAGGAACTGAAATGAAAAAAATCATACTTATAGCATTGATGCTGACTCTTTCGGGCTGCGCGGCCACTCATAAGGATATGGTGCCTATGGGAGGAAGCAAAGCTGACGGAACAGTGAAAATGGGTTACACAATCGGCATGTTTGAGACCCCCAAAGTTGATCTTGCTCAGGCCGCAAATCTGGCTGCCAAGAAATGTAAAACCTGGGGATATGAGGGGGCCGAGGCATTTGGGGGGCAATCTTCAGTCTGTGCCCGGTCGGGAGCGTATGGATGTGAAGAAACTAACGTTACCGTTGAATATCAATGCACAGGCGGTAAGGCTTCAGAAAACTAATCCTCACAAGATTCTCATCAGAACCCAGCATCTGCTGGGTTTTTTTATGCCCGGAGAAAACCATGCTTGAACAACAATCCCGTCTTGCGCTGGTTATCGACAGCACCGGCGCGCAGAAAAACAGCGAGTCGTTGGTGACAGTGCTGGATAAAATGACGCAGGTTGGGCTGGAGGCGGAAAAATCAATCGATGGTGTGTCTGCCGCCACAGGACGCGCCACAACGTCCAGCAGGACGCACACCGCACAGACCCGTAAGCAGAGCGATGAACTTAACAGCCTGCTGGAAACCATCCGGCCCACCAATAAATCGCTGGCCCAGCTTGATGCGCTGAACAAACAGCTGGCCCGCTCGTTTTCTAAAGGGCTGATCAACGAAAGCCAGTACCAGACGTACAGCAATATCCTTTCCGGCCTCGTTGAAAAAAGTGAAAAGCTCGATGATGAGTTAACCGGGGTGGCGCAGGCCCAGCGTGATGCGGCGAAGTCAGCGCAGCAGCTTCAGGCAGCGCAGGAAGCCGAGGCGCAAGCCTTACAACGCATGCTGGACAAAATTGATCCGGTATCGGCAGCGCTGCGTAGTATCGAGCGTGACCAGCAGGCGCTGGCCTCCGCCCTCGCAAACGGCAAGATCGATAACGGCCAGTTCGACGCCTACAGCAAATCACTGGCGCAGGCCAAGCAGGAAATAAACGGTGAAGCCAGAGCCGCGCGCGATGCGGCAAAGGCACACGATGAAGAGGTTGCCTCCCAGCGCAGGCTGGCATCGGAGAGGCAGACAGCGCCGGGTATTACGATGTGACATTCACGTTTGCGTGCGTGGAGGAGCTGTCAAATGCGCAGGCGGTGTGTCGGTTCACGATGACGGTGAATGGCGTGCTGCTGAATAAGCTGTACCGACTGGGTGTTGCGTATGAAAGTACTGAACCCACGGCGGATGAGGCTGAAACGGCACTGAGTAAGTACCTCTCGACGCTGTACAGCAGCGCGACTGTTGCGGCGTAATTGATCGTTTTGAACGATCAATCAGCGATAACTGATCTGTATAACCACTTTGAAATCAGGGGATAAAGCGATTTGTTTTTGATCACCGCTCAGAGTGGAAGGTAAACAGGGAATGTCTCGACGTAACACCTGGTTGTTGGTAATGCTGCTGTGTAGTTTGTTCTGGTTGGTGGTTTACTTCGCGCTTAAAGCCGGTTTCTGACCGGCTTTTTTATCTCTGAAAATCAGACGTGTTTCCACAAAATACAGAGATGCCATATCACCACCCCCCAGAATGAAAAGCAAAACAGGATCATCGCGGTAAACACATCTGCTCTTAAGTATCTCATTTTCAACCCTCCGGAAGTGCTCATATCAGATCGGAAAAATTTAAGGGGCTGACTTTAAATCCACCTGGTTAAACATTCGCCAAACGAGAAAGGGCGATGTGGTGAGCTGGAATGATTTCGGAGGGTAATTTGATCCATAGCAATTTTTACACGTAATAGTCATCTGCAAGTGGCCGGTCTGTGACCGGCTTTTATTTGCAAGAAATTAATGAATGTAAGGGGTTAATTGAATATGGATTTCAACTCTCTAATTATATACATTGAAAAAAAATAAATCACAGTGGTCATTGAGAATACGGTAATTAGAGAGATGTAAAAATAAATATCATATAAAATCTCATCACCTATATCATCATTGCGGTAAAAGAAATGACCTATCCGGACGGCTAAATCAACGTTTAGCCATACTTCAGGATTCCCAATGCTTCGGGCTACAATAAGTGATATGAGGAAGAAAAATATAATTTTCGACACCCTACAGGCAAGTTTTGCGATCGCCATTAGCTACGACCTCCACCCAACCACGAGCCATCAGAGATTTCATGCAGGGAACCTGCATCGGTGGTGTTCTCAGCAATGCATTTCTGATCTGTGCATAATCTGAGTTGTGAGCGATTGTGATACAACCTTCAGAAAGATGGCCGGGATGAAGCCTGAATAATCCCCTACGAACACCATTAATCCAGGTACTATCATCAATGGCCCAATCATCTTTATACAATGCAAACCATTCATCACGGCCAAACTCTGCACCGTAGTATAGTTTATTAAACAGATCCTGAGACTTTGCTTTAATCCACGAACCAATACCGCCTGAGCCGCGTTCTACAATCCAATATTTACCAGGAGGCAAGGGTCCATCATTGGGGATGGCCCCGCATCCACCTTTATTTCGGTAAACCCCGTTACCAGAGAACGCCATGAACACGCCCACGCCATAAAGATTAAAGGGGGCATAATCCGCACCATTTAAAATTAATTTTCCATGCAGTGCCATTAGATTGCATCCTAAGTTCTGACGTTCCAGTCGTCGGTGTATTGAATGTTGCCATCGACATAGCGCCACGTGATTTTGTCATACATCAGGGCAACTGACTCCATGTGGTTGAACTGAGAATTGCCCGGCAACTTAGCGTTAGGCATGCCCGGATTTACGCCCGTCACCTTAACTCCCTCCAGAGTCATAATAAAATAAGCAACTTCCTGACCAGCATCATTGATGCGGTACCAACGGATTTCAGCTGATTTAAGTGTCTGGCCTTTTGCCACAGCCTGATAGAGATAGGGGCTAGATGAATCAAACTCCTTCTCAAGCATCATTGGTGAATGTGAACGCTTACCTGTAATTTTCCCGTTCGCACTGTCAACGGGGATGTTTAAACCGTGGCTAAAGCCAATGATCTCTATGCTGCCTTCGCGATCTTGAACATCCACAGACCCTTTGATGTCAGCACCGCCATCATCTTTTAACCATAAGTAAGCTGGAATAGGCATAAAGTTCCCTTTTTTTCATGAGAAGACAGAAGGGATTTTTACTGTTCTAAAAGCGACCAATGCTGTTCAGGATCAATGATGTGATAGTTGAAAATCCTTAATGGGTAGCAAATAGTAATAGAAGTTAAGAGGTGGTTATGGCACCAAAAAGAATTTTTGTGCTGAATGTGTCTGTATAGGTCTCCAAAGAAAATTCCCTTTCAGCACAATCCCTTCTCAGAAACCTCTTACACCCGACTTGATCGATCATATCGATCGATTGTACTGTATTTATATACAGTAATTTTCTTGGGTAATCTCAATGCCACGCGACTACGAAATCATGATTGCCTTCCGGCAGGCGATAAAGCGAGATGCCGCAGGTCGTTTCACCATAAGTACACTCGATTTTGTACGTGAACTCGACCGGCTTAACTGGCATTACACGCTGCGTGCTGCCAACAGGTGGATCGAAGCCCACACAACGACATTCCGCGATATCTCAACAGCTGAAGGGGAAGAACGTCTGTTCCAGGTGTTTAACCCAAATGGGGGAATTTAATGTTCGCGCTGGTTGACGTGAATTCGTTCTATGCGAGCTGCGAAACGGTGTTCAGGCCAGACCTGCGCGGTAAGCCTGTGGTTGTGCTTTCAAACAATGACGGTTGTGTTATTGCCCGTTCTGCCGAGGCTAAAGTGCTGGGTATCAAAATGGGCGATCCGTACTTCAAGATGAAGAATGAGCTACGACGCCACAAAGTGCAGGTGTTCAGTTCGAATTACTCGTTGTATGCCGACATGTCTAACCGGGTAATGTCCACCCTTGAGGAAATGGCTCCTGCTGTGGAAATCTACTCCATCGATGAGGCTTTTATGAATCTTTCGGGGATGGAGAGGAATCATTCACTGGAGGAATTCGGGCGGCAGGGCCGTGCACGGATCAAACGTGATACCCATCTTACTGTTGGCGTTGGCATTGCACAGACTAAAACGCTGGCGAAACTGGCAAATCATGCCGCCAAAAAGTGGACGCAAACTGGTGGGGTGCTCGATTTGTCGAATGTAGACCGCAAGCGAAAACTGATGGCGCTGGTGCCGGTCGAGGATGTGTGGGGCGTTGGTCGGCGCATCAGTAAAAAGCTCAATGCTATGGGTGTAATGACCGCTAAAGACCTTTCAGAGCAAAGCACCTGGATCATCAGGAAGCATTTCAATGTGGTGCTGGAACGCACGGTGAGAGAGCAGCGCGGCGAGCCATGCCTGGCAATAGAAGAGTTTGCTCCGACAAAACAGCAAATTGTATGCTCGCGTTCGTTTGGTCACCGCATCACGGATTATGTAGAAATGCGCCAAGCGATTTGCGCCTATGCAGAACGGGCAGCAGAGAAGCTGCGAGGTGAGAAACAGTATTGTCGGCAGATAGCTGTGTTCCTTCGCACCAGCCCCCACGCAGAAAATGAGGTGTTCTACGGCAACCAGGCGATGGGAAAATTGCTCACGCCGTCAAACGATACGAGGGACATCATTCGGGTGGCGATGGAGGCACTGGATGGCATCTGGATTCCCGGACACCGTTATATGAAAGCAGGAGTCATGTTGGGCGACTTTTTCAGCCAGGGCGTTGCGCAGCTCAACTTGTTTGATGAATTCCAGCCACAGGCTAACAGTGAGGCTCTGATGCGAGTTGTTGACGGCCTTAATCAAAGCGGGAAGGGGAAAATCTGGTTTGCAGGGCAAGGCATATTGGCTCGAAGTGAGACGAGCGGTTCAGGTTATTGGCTTGCCTGAACCACCGGGAGGCATCCGGCACCGTATCAGCAGACACCAGGGAAATCTGATAAATAACATCAACACTCATTTGAGGCTGATTGGTTTTAAATGAGAAAGACAAAATTGATATAAATCATCTTTAAAAAATGGTGGTTGATTAGGATTGTTGTGCATTAATCGTGATTAGTGACACAGCTTGCTTCAGTCAGGTGGACAGAAGCATTTCTGAAATACCCTTAATCGGCTCCAGATTTTAAACCTGCGTATGCAGGTTTTTTTTGCGATAAGAAAAACAGGGTGTGAAGAAATAAATACATCAGGTTAACTATGTCAGACCATAAATTATTGATGAATTCTGAACGGTTGTTCCGGTATTCCTATTATTACAATCCTGGGTATTCTGTTATTGCTTTTAAATCTTTCTTAGTCAAATATCTAATCCGCAGCGATGAATCCCCCTCAGCGGCGGGGTCAGCCAGGCACCTCGACGATCAAACGACGGGACAGAAGTGGCTATCTGTCTCACCGGGAGGCACCCGGCATCGTGGCAATAATGTTATTTCTCTGAATGATAATAAACGCGGGAAACCGCGACTACTCCTGTATCTGTTAACCCGCGCAAGCGGGTTTTTTTTAAAGTGATATATGAGAAACTTCTCATGTTTACAGATGATGATTATGGCGATATCGGGGATGCGAACAGCGCCGGATATTACGATGTGACATTCACGTTTGTGTGTGTGGCGGAGCTGTCAAACGCCCAGGCTGTGTGCCGGTTCACTATGGCGGAGAATGGCGTGCTGCTGAGTAAGTTTTACCGACTGGGCGTGTCGGATGAAAGTACGGAACCCACGGCAGACGAGGCAGAGCTGGCATTGCAAAATTATCTGATGATGGTTTATCAGTCAGCTAAAAGCACATAACTGCATGCGCGAAAGTGATTAATTATGATGCTGCCCTGCGAAACATCAATGAATGCAGGGCAGTCTATTTAATTCAGTATCTGAATACTGTCTGAATCAATTTCGACGTGGCCGTCATCACGGTCAATCTCACCCGCTACGCGAACGGTTTTTCCCACCAGTCTGTAATTTCCTCCATCGTCATCTTCATCGTCGCCGTCATCATCCGCATCAATGCGAATCTTGCCAGTGGCATCTTCCAGCCAGTAGTCATCATCTCCGGCCCGCCCCGTGATTTTCCCTTCGACAACAACGTTTCTGTCATCACGCATATTCTTTGCTTCAGCCACAGTCACACTCTGGTGTACGGATGCATGTGCTGAGGTGCATGCCATTAACCCGAGTGACAGAAGTAAGCCGACTATCTTCATCCCTGCATCTCCCTGTTTTCGGCTTAACCGGTTTAAGCCACTTAGCATGGTAATTTAACTTTAAAACCGAGAAAACACCGTAAAACCAGATAGTTATTGTCATTTGGGTTGTGTTGTAGAGCGATGGTTATTAGGTTGTATATTCTCTGGTTAATGAAGGCGCATGGTGTTTGTAATTGATCGTTTTGAACGATCAATCAGCGATAATTGATCTGTAAAACCGCTTTGAAAATGTGGGTTTAAAAGATTAATTTCTGAACACCATTTAAGAGGGAAGGTAAACAGGGAATGTCTCGTCGTAACACGTGGCTAATAGTGATGCTGCTGTGTAGTTTGTTCTGGTTGGTGGTTTTCTTCGCGCTAAAAGCCGGTCTGTGACCGGCTTTTATCATTCTGAAAATTAGAGATGGCAGGCCTTATGCCCTACGATTGAGATCGAGATTGAGATGAGACTGAAGAGCATAAGCGAGAATGTTTTAATTTATTTATTCATTCTCTTTGTTTTTTTAACAACATAAAAATACGCAATCCCAATGAATATGATGAAAATTCCAATTGATTTTATTGCGTAATTGCATCAACCTATATAATCCTTCAGCCAATTCTCTTTCTGACTTCATCAAGGTACTGAAGTGATTATTACGATAAAGCACTGGTTCAACTAGAAACAGAGCATTTCAATATTCTGGCTATACAAAATGCGGTAATAAGTCGGATTTATAGCATGTGGTTCGTCGGCTTTCTTTGCTGCTTTGTCCACGTAGCTGTAAGCCGTCAGGAGCCAAATAGCATAATTTGTATAATTGCCGATTTTCTTCCGCGAAAAAAATGAAGATATAGCGAAAGAGTGCGCAATAGCTGATGTCACAGCATAAACGATTGAACGACTTGTTAAAACACCGCTTGCAGTGTGTGCACCCAGGCCTGACAGTTCTCTTGCAATTTTTGTTATTTTATCTTCGGAAAAGCCACGAAAATAATTCTCGACATATAGCCTGATTAAATAAGTGATAATATCTCTTCTCTTTACCAGCTTAACCAGCGCCTTTAAAAATCTCACCAACTTTACTGCCGCTAGCGTGTCAGTTCAAGTTGCTTAGTTTGAAGGTTCCTGAATTAAAATCCCTTTTCACACAATCCCTTCTCAGAAATCCCCTCATTTGATCTTGATCCATGACCTCAATTAATAATACTGTATCTATATACAGCCTTGTTAAGGTTTACCAACCATGCCCCGCGACTATGAAATCATGATTGCCTTCAGGCAGGCGATAAAACGCGATGCTGCTGGCCGTTTCACCATCAGCACACTCGACTTTGTGCGTGAACTCGACCGGCTCAACTGGCATTACACGCTGCGCGCTGCCAACAAGTGGATCGAGGCCCACACAACGACATTTCGCGACATCTCTACTGCCGAAGGGGAAGAACGCCTATTCCAGGTGTTCAACCCGAATGGGGCATCTGATGTTCGCGCTGGTGGACGTGAACTCGTTCTATGCGAGCTGCGAAACGGTATTCAGACCAGACCTGCGCCGAACGCCAGCACTTATTGCAGCACTGAGCGCTATACACAAATGATAATTATTATCATAAACTCAGTTAGTGCTGACCAAGGAGCGATGATGAAGCCTGAAGCGAATGCGATCCTGAATACCGAGTGCTGCATTGTAGGCGGCGGTCCGGCCGGGTTGATGCTGGGATATCTGCTGGTGCGTGCTGGTTTGCGGGTGGTGGTGATTGAAAAACATGCCGATTTTCTGCGCGATTTTCGTGGCGATACCATTCATCCCTCGACGCTGGAGATCATGCATCAACTCGGTTTACTGGAGAAACTGCTGCAACTACCGCATCAACGGGCAGAAAAGTTACAGGCTGAAATCGCCGGTCAGGAAGTGACGATGGCCGATTTTTCCCGTCTTCCGGTCCAGTGCCGCTTTATCGCCTTTATGCCGCAATGGGACTTCCTCAACTTCCTCGCGCAACAAAGCGCGGGCTATGCCGGATTTACCTTGCTGCCATCCACCACGTTTGACCGTTTTATCGACCATCAGGGGCGCGTCGCAGGTATTCACGCCAGCACCGAACAGGGGCCGCTGGAGATCCGGGCACAGCTGGTGGTGGGGGCCGATGGCCGCAACTCCGCGGTACGTGCCGCAGCCGGGTTAACCAGCCGGGCGTTTGGTGCTTCACGCGATGTGGTTTGGTTCCGGCTGGATAAGCAGCAGGGCGATCCGACCTGGGGCATGGGGCATAAAGGGCCACGGCAAAACTTTATCGTTATTGACCGGGGTGAATACTGGCAATGTGGCTACACCATCCCCAAAGGTGAGTTTGAGGAGCTGCAAGCGGCGGGCCTCGATCAATTCAAAGCGGCGATTGCGCAGGTTGCACCCTTTGACGTGTCGCGTCTATCTTCTCTTACCGACTGGCAGCAATTTAAGCTGCTGTCGATCCGTATTGACCGCCTCGATAGCTGGATGAAGCCCGGCGTGCTGTGTATCGGTGACGCGGCGCACGCCATGTCGCCGATTGGCGGTGTCGGCGTTAACCTGGCGATACAGGACGCAGTCGCTGCCGCCAATTATCTGACCGAGCCGTTGCGCAAAGGGGATGTCACCCTGCGTGACCTGGCGAAAGTACAGAAGCGGCGTCAGTTCCCGACGGTGGCGACCCAGTTCCTGCAAATTAAAATGAGTAGCAATAAACGCAAACCCGGCAAGAAAAGCAACATGCCGACCATTATCCGTCGTTTCCCGTTTTTACGTTTCGTGTTTGGCCGCCTGATCGGGCTGGGATTCCGCATGGAGAAACCGCGTTTTTCCGGTTAATCGGCGCTCAGGATAAAGATCAGCATTCTTTACCCGAATTATTCGTGCATTTATTGATCTGTGCGAAGATTTTGCTTGCTCCACGCTGACAGGATGAAGACATGAGTTACTTTAGTTTCTAAAGGGTGAGGAGAGGCGGATGCAAACTTACGATATGGTTTTTGAAGAAGCGTGCCGGTTAGTCGGTCAATGTTACCTGGAACTGGCGCAGCGTGGCGTGGCAACAGAAAAAGATGTGTTGGCGACGGAGTTACAGAATCTGCAACTCCGCTACCGTGAATTAACCGGATCACCCAACCGGGCGGTGGAGATGGCGATTACCCAACTCAAGCCCTGTTAATTATTATTAAGCCCGGCCTTCTGCGCCGGGCTTTGTTTATCACTCGTTCTTCTCTGCTTTTCCTGCCAGCTCCGCTAACCGCTGATAACGCTGGTTAGCGGCCTCGCTGGCATCCCGCCACAGCTGTGCTGCGGTTTCCGGTTGCTCGGTTTGCAACTGGCGGAAACGTTGCTCATTCATCAGCGCCTGCTCCAGCTCGGAAGTGGGCGGGCGCGAATCCAGCGCCAGCGCGGCTTTACCCTGTTCCGCCCGGCTTGGATCAAAACGGTATAATGGCCAGAATCCACTGGTGGTCAGCAGACGCATCTGTTCATGGCTATAGGCGAGATCATAACCATGTTCTTCACACGGGCTGTAGGCGATAATTAATGAAGGACCAGGCCAGGCTTCGGCTTCCTGAATCGCCTTCACGGTTTGATTTAACTGCGCGCCAAGGGAAATCTGCGCTACATAAACATGTCCGTACAACATGGTCGCCATGCCGAGATCTTTACGTGCCTTGCGTTTTCCCTGTTCGCCAAATTTGGTGACTGCACCAAGCGGGGTGGCTTTCGATGCCTGACCGCCGGTGTTGGAGTAACATTGGGTATCCAGCACCAGCACATTGACGTTTTCACTCAGGCTCATCACATGATCGAGGCCACCGTAACCGATGTCATAGGCCCAGCCATCCCCGCCGATTAACCACACCGATTTATCGACTAGCGCATCGGCCGCAGAGATTAACGCCTGCGCGGCAGTGTGCGTCACATTCTTCAATGCAGCGCGTAGCTGGCTAATCTGTTCGCGACGTACCGATGTGGTGACGTTGTCACATTTAAGCGCCGCCACCAGCGTTTCTGGCAATTCAGCGGCGCACTGCTCCAGTAGACGCAGGGCGCGCTGGCACTGCTGATCCACACTCAAACGGAAGCCCAGACCGAATTCCGCGTTATCTTCAAACAACGAATTGGCCCACGCCGGACCACGCCCTTCCGCGTTGGTGGTGTAAGGCGTGGACGGCAGATTACCGCCGTAGATGGAGGAACAGCCGGTGGCATTGGCGATTAGCAGCCGATCGCCGTAGAGCTGCGTTAACAGCTTGATATACGGAGTCTCACCACAGCCGGAACAGGCACCAGAATATTCGAACAGCGGGGTGATCAGCTGTGAGGTACGAATATCAATGCGTTCCAGTTGCTCGGCGGTGATTTCCGGCAGGGCGAGAAACGCATCGTAATTAATTTTTTCAGTTTCGACATGTTCCAGCCGCGATTGCATATTGATGGCTTTGATTTCCGGGTGCTGACGATCGCTGGCCGGACAGACTTCGACGCACAAATTGCAGCCGGTGCAATCCTCTGGCGCGACCTGCAATACATATTTTTGTCCACGCATATCACGCGATTTGACATCCAGCGATGCCAGGCTGGCAGGGGCGCCCGCCAGCGCTTCCGGGGCCACCACCTTGGCGCGAATCGCCGAATGCGGGCAGGCCGCCACACAATGGTTGCACTGGGTACAGAGGTCGGGCTGCCAGATGGGGATCGCTTCGGCAATATTCCTTTTTTCCCATTGCGTGGTGCCGGTGGGCCAGCTGCCATCCGGCGGCAGGGCAGAAACCGGTAGCTTATCGCCCAGCCCGGCCAGCATGGCGGCGGTGACGGTTTTAACAAAATCGGGCGCGTTGTCGGACACCACCGGTGGGCGATGTGGACTGCTTGCATCCACCGTCTGCAACGGTACGGCTTCCAACGCCTGTTGCGCCATTGCCAGCGCCTGCCAATTGCGCTGCACCAGTTCTTCGCCTTTGCTGCGATAGCTACGGGCGATGGCGTTTTGCAGCTCGCTCAGGGCGCTGTCGCCCGGCAGGATTTGCGTCAGTTGGAAGAAAGCCATCTGCATCACGGTATTGATGCGCGCGCCGAGCTGGCATTCCCGTGCGATACGCGCCGCATTGATCACATAAAAACGCGCCTGTTTATCGTTGAGCTGCGTCTGTACCTCCTGCGGCAGGCGATGCCACACGTCATCGGCAGCATAAGGCGTGTTCAGCAGAAAAATACCGCCCGGTTTCAGCTGATCGAGCATCGAATATTTGTCGATGAATTGTAACTGGTGGCAGCCAATAAAATCGGCCTGCTGGATCAGATACGCGGACTGAATCGGCTGCTGGCTGACGCGCAGATGCGACACCGTCAGGCCGCCCGCCTTTTTCGAATCGTAAACGAAATAACCCTGCACCTGCCACGGTGTGGCATTGCCGATGATTTTCAGGTTGTTTTTGGTCGCACTGACGCTGCCATCACTGCCTAGCCCGTAGAACAAGGCTTCAAGATGGGCGCGATTCGGCACAATGTTAGCCTCGGGCGGCAGCGAGAGATGGGTAACGTCGTCGTAAATCCCCACGGTAAAGCGCGCGGGCGGCTGTGGGCGTTGCAGAGCACGGAACACTGCCAGCACCGCATCGGGGGCAAACTCTTTGGACGACAGGCCATAACGACCGCCACAAACCTGCGGCAGGGTGCTGCGCTCGCCACGGCTAAAGGCTTCTGCCAGCGCGGTCATCACATCCAGAAACAGCGGTTCGCCCAACGCGCCAGGTTCTTTGGTGCGATCCAGCACCGCCACGCGTTGCACCGATGACGGCAGCACACTTAACAGATACTGCGCGGCGAAAGGACGATACAGACGCACCTTCACCAGCCCGACTTTTTCACCGCGCGTCAGCAGCGCATCAATCGCTTCTTCAGCGGTGCCACAGGCGGAACCCATCATTACCATCACCCGTTCCGCCTGCGGATGCCCATAAAACTCGAACGGCTGATAATGGCGGCCCGTTTGTTCGGCAAACGCTGCCATCGCGCTTTCGACATGCCCGGTGCAGGCGTTATACCAACGGTTGGTCGCTTCACGCGACTGGAAATACGTATCCGGGTTAGCGGAGGTGCCACGAACGGTGGGATGATCCGGCGTCAGGGCACGGGCGCGATGTTGTGCAATCGCTTCCTGCGGCATCAGCGCCAGCAGCGTTTCGTCACTGATCGGCACAATTTTGTTGATTTCGTGTGAGGTACGGAAGCCATCGAAGAAATGAATAAACGGGATGCGGCTATTAAGTGACGCCATCTGGGCAATTAGGGCGAAATCCTGCGCTTCCTGTACGCTGGAGGCACACAACTGCGCACAACCGGTCTGGCGCACCGCCATCACGTCGGAGTGGTCGCCAAAGATGGATAACGCATGGGTGGCGACGGTACGCGCTGCGACATGCAGCACAAACGGCATCAACTGCCCGGCCAGTTTGTACAGGGTGGGGATCATCAGCAGTAAGCCCTGCGATGAGGTGAACGAGGTGGATAGTGAACCGGTTTGCAGTGCACCGTGCACGGTGGCGATCGCACCGCCTTCGGATTGCATTTCGACCACACGTGGTACATCGCCCCAGATATTGTGGCGACCTTCTCCGGACCAGCCATCAGCTAACTCAGCCATCGTTGAGCTGGGGGTGATGGGATAAATAGCGATAACTTCGCTGGTGCGGAAGGCGACAGAAGCCACTGCGCCATTGCCGTCGACGGTAATCATAAATCGTCCTTTGCTGCGCTGAGAATGCCCGTGAAATTTCCGGGGTTAATTATCTCAGTCTAGCAAAGCAGCCAGGCATCACTTTCTCATCCGTGTGATGTCCGTGGCCCGCCGCACCGCTCACTAAAATTGCTGTTTTTTACATCGCTGGCTGGGGAAAATAAGTGGCAATCAGGATAATTCTGGTTGCAAAGCGTGAAAGAAAATTTTGTAAAAAGCTGTGTCGCCTCTCGACCCCTTGCTGCGCCTGACATATGCTGGTTCGAATTTTCCCCCCAACCGCCCGGAGCCTGATCGATGAAAGCCGCTTCCTTCCTGCTGGCCGGTGCTGCGCTGTTACTTTCCGCTTGCAGCAGCAATAGTGATAATGAACCGCCACAACAGGCGACCGCCGCGCATATTCAACCGCAGGTAGTGATGTCGTCCCTGGCGGAAACCAACTGCGCTAATGCCGGGGGAACGCTGGCGTTTTCACGCCAGTTAGATGGTTCGCGCATCGGTATGTGCCAGATGGCCAATGGTCGGCGCTGCGACGAGCAGGCATTGATGGGTGGACGCTGCGCCCGCTAACGCAAGGCGCTACATATCAGGCTTTTACCAGGTTAGGGCAATTCTCGCCGCGTTCAAGCTGGCCCAGATTGCCCAGCGTGGTTTCGGAGATGGCCGTCAACGCCTCTGCTGTCAGGAAAGCCTGATGGCCGGTGAACAAAACGTTATGGCAGGCGGACAGGCGACGGAACACGTCATCCTGAATCACATCATTCGATTTATCTTCAAAGAACAGGTCGCGTTCGTTTTCATACACGTCCATCCCGAGTGCACCGATTTTTTGTTGTTTCAACGCATCGATCGCCGCCTGGGAATCAATCAACCCGCCACGGCTGGTATTGATAATCATCACACCATCTTTCATCTGGCTGAAGGCCTCAGCATTGAGCAAATGGTGGTTTTCTGGTGTCAGTGGGCAGTGCAGGGTAATGACGTCTGATTCTGCCAGCAGGGTTTTAAGATCGACATATTCGGCTCCCAGTTCCAGTGCCTGGGCGCTGGGATAAGGATCAAATGCCAGCAGGCGCATACCAAATCCTTTCAGAATACGCATCGCGGCCACACCAATCTTGCCGGTGCCAACCACCCCGGCGGTTTTACCGTGCATATTGAAACCGGTTAAGCCATCCAGTGAGAAGTTCGCATCACGCGTGCGTTGATATGCACGATGGATACGCCGGTTCAACGTCATCATCAGGCCAACCGCATGTTCAGCAACGGCTTCTGGCGAATAGGCGGGAACGCGCACCACCTGCAAACCGAGGGCGGCTGCTGCCTCCAGATCGACGTTATTAAAACCGGCACAGCGCAGCGCGATATATTTCACTCCCAGCGCGGCCAGTTCTTCCAGCACCACTTTGCTGCCATCATCATTCACGAAGATACATACCGCATCACAGCCGACGGCATTCTTGGCGGTAGTTTCAGTCAGCAGAAAGTCAAAGAACACCAGCTCGAATCCATAGCTGGCGTTAACATGTTCAAGATACTTCTGGTCGTACTGTTTGGTACTGTAAACGGCAACTTTCATTGTTTCGCTCCTGAAAAATGGAATGTTGGCAGCGGACAGGATAACGTTTTCTGCACAAAACAGCGCGATTTATCACGCAATGCTCGCGTGCTGCCGGCTAAAACCTTCATTTACCCGGCATAACATGCCATCATCTTCGTCAGGATTTTGTAAGGAACAGGAACGTTAGCTGCCATGACGCGGGGCCTTCGCCGAACACTTGCTGCGCTACTGGCGCTGATACTGCTGCTACTGGGATTGCTGCTGACGGTGACACAATGGCTGCCGCGGCTGGCGGGCATCTGGCTGCCACAAAATACCCGCGTGGAGCTGAACGGAGCGCCTGGTTGGCAGCAGGGCGGCCTCCATTTCCCGGAAGTGCGTTACCTCGCGGGTGATTGCGAACTGGCAAAAGTCAGAGATGTCAGCCTTGGTTGGCAGCAACAGCGTTGGCAACTGAATGCCCGGCAAGTACAACTCGACAGCAACTGCCTGCAATCGCTGCCGCAAAACACCACCCCAGGTGATGCACCACGCACGCTGGCACAGTGGCAGGCGATGCTGCCTGGCGCGGACATCCACCTCGATCAACTGGTTCTGCTGCCATGGCAACAATATGCCGGGCAGTTCGATCTCACCCTTGATAAAAAAGCACAGCAACTGCGCTATCAGGGCGAGAATCTTACCGTTGACGCCCGTCTGCAAGGACAGGAACTCCAGATCTCGCGGCTGACGCTGACACAGCCGTTGCTTCCCAAACCGTTGGATTTACAGGGTACGCTGACGTTACCCACTTTTGCCGATGGCCTGCCGATTGCCGGGGAGTTGAACGGCGATCTCAGTCTGACGCAATGGCCGCAGCCACTGCGGCTGGCGCTGAACTGGCAGCAGCAGCAAGGGACGCTGACGGTAAGCCAACAGGGCGACGATCAACCGTTGCTGCAACTGCCGTGGCAGATTGATGAACAACAGATTCGGATTGCGCAGGGGCACTGGCGTTGGCCGCAACCTGATCAACCCCTGTCGGGTGGTTTGGCGCTGACCTTAACCGGCTGGCAGCAGGGGGTGGAGCACACCCAGATTGCCGGCCGATTCAACCTGCTGACGCAAGGCAAAGGGGGCAAAGGCAACCTGGTGCTGAGCGTCGGACCTGGCACCCTCAGCTTGATCGACAGCGCCTTGCCGTTCCAACTCACGGGTGAAAGCAAATTTGCCAGCCTGCAATTGTATGGCGCGATCCCCGGCGAATTGCAGGGGATGTTGACCGATCCTCAACTGGTGCTGAAACCCGGAGCCTTACTACGTCTGCGTGGTCGGTTGCTATCGACGCTGGAGGTGGACGAGGCACGCTGGCCGCTGGCGGGGGTGACGATCAGCACCCAAGGCATTAACGGACGGTTGCAGGCGATCCTGCAAGCGCACGATCCCAGCTTTGGCCGTTTACGTTTGCATCTTGATGGACGTGCCAGTCAATTTTGGCCGGATAACGGACGCTGGAACTGGCGCTACTGGGGCGAGGGTAGGATGGTGCCGCTCAACGCTAAATGGGATGTCAAAGGCACCGGCAGTTGGCAGGACACCCTGATTAGCCTCGATACGCTGGATACCGGCTTCGACCAACTGGCGTATGGCATGGTGCAAGTTGGTAAACCACGCTTAACCCTGACCGCGCCAGTGCGCTGGCAGCGCGATGCGCAACAACCCAGTTTCGCGGGTGGCTTTGTGCTGAAATCCGGCCAGACGCAATTCAGCTATGGCGGCTGGCTACCGCCGTCAGAACTTGAGTTTTCCGCCAAAGGCAGCGATCCCAGCCAGTTTGTCTGGCGTGGGCAGCTCAAGGCAGGGGATATCGGCCCGTTGCGCGTCAACGGACGCTGGGATGGAGAGCGTCTGCGTGGCGAAGCCTGGTGGCCAGCGCAATCGCTGACGGTATTTCAGTCGCTGCTCAGTCGCGATTTGAAGATGCGCATTCAGTCTGGTCAACTTCAGGCGCAGGTCGCGTTCTCGGCCGCCGCCGAACAGGGTTTCGAGGCTGGTGGTCACTGGACGGTGAAAAATGGCAGCGTATGGATGCCGGATAGCGAAATCAACGGTATCGATTTTTCGCTACCGTTCCGCCTCAAGGCGCACCAGTGGCAGCTAGGGCGGCGCGGCCCGGTTTCTCTGCGTATTGCCGAGGTGAAAAACCAGTTTGCCTTGCAGAACATCACCGCCGATTTGCAGGGGCATTATCCGTGGCAGGAGCGTAAGCCGCTGACGCTATCAAACGTCAATCTTGACCTGCTGGGCGGCCACGTCAGCCTGCCAGAACTGCGTTTGCCACAGCATGAGGCGGCGCAGATTTCCCTGCGCGACATCGACCTCAGCCGCCTGATTACCGCCATCAAACCAAAGCAATTTGCCATGTCCGGCAAGGTAAATGGCGAGCTGCCGTTGTGGGTGAACAATCCGCGCTGGCTGATTGAAAAAGGCTGGATCGCCAACAGCGGTCCGCTGACGTTTCGCATGGATAAAGATATGGCCGATGCCATCACCAGCAACAACATTGCCGCAGGGGCGGCGATGGACTGGCTACGCTACATGGAGATTTCCCGGTCGTGGGCCACGCTGGATCTGGATAACTTCGGCAATTTGACCATGCAATCCGAGGTGAAGGGCACCAGCCAGTTCAGCAATCGCCGCCAGTCAGTCAATCTTAACTACCGTCATCAGGAAAACCTGTTCCAGCTGTGGCGCAGCCTGCGTTTTGGCGATAATTTGCAATCCTGGGTGGAGCAAAATGCCACCCTGCCATCCAAGAAGGATCCCCAACCATGAGCCTGAGGGCATTACTGGTGCTGGCAGCCGGGCTGCCACTTATCGGCTGCGTGCCGCGCATTGAAGTCGCCGCGCCGAAAGAGCCGATCACCATCAATATGAATGTGAAAATTGAGCATGAAATCCATATCAAGGTCGATAAAGATGTGGAAGCACTGCTGAAAAATCAAAGCGGTTTATTTTGAGGAGGGTGGCGATGAAAAGCAAAGGAATCGCCTTATTGTTGGCGATGCTATTGATCCCTTCTGCCTGGGCGTTAACGCTCGACCAGGCCCGTCAACAGGGACGGGTGGGGGAAACGCTCAGCGGTTATATTGCGGCTCGTCAGCAGGATAGTGAAACGCTGGCGCTGGTGAAACGTATTAACGAGGGACGTAGCCAGCAGTATCAGCGTGTGGCGCAGCAGAACAATTTGACCACCACTGAGGTCGCACGGATTGCCGGGGAAAAACTGGTGAATCGTGCAGCAAACGGTGAGTATGTGCAGGGAATTAACGGGCAATGGCTACGAAAATAGCCAAAAAAAGTCGGGCACTCAGGCCCGGCAAAAAGATAGCATTCTTTTTAACGCTTACGCAGCAGCAATCTCTTTGATCGCGTCTTTCGCATCGCTGGCCGCTTTGGTCGCCACTTCCGGACCGTAAGCGATACCTTCTGCAAACACGAAGTTCACATCGGTGATGCCGATAAAGCCGAGGAACAGCTTAACGTACGGGGTCAGCAGGTCAGTCGGGGTATCTTTGTGGATCCCGCCACGGCTGGACAGAATCACCGCGCGTTTACCTTTCACCAGACCTTCCGGGCCTGCTTCGGTGTAGCGGAAGGTCACGCCAGCACGAGCAATCAGGTCGAAGTAGTTTTTCAACTGAGTCGGGATGTTGAAGTTGTACATCGGTGCAGCGATAACCACCACATCATGAGCCTGTAATTCAGCAATCAGTTCGTCAGACAGAGCCAGCGCTTCCTGCTGACGTGGAGACAGCGGAGCGTCAGACGGACGCAGTGCACCCACCAGCTCACCGTCCAGAACCGGAATCGGGTTAGCTGCCAGGTCACGCACGGTGACTTCATCACCTTTGCTTTGGGCCTGTTCAACATAGAAATCAGCCAGTTGGTTGGACTGAGAGTAACCGGCGAGGATGCTGGATTTCAGAACTAATACTTTGCTCATGGTGTTTTCCTGTTTGTTACGCGGAAGGCTTACCGCTCAATGCGTTACACTCTACGGAGATCATCCGGTGGTGAAAAGCGCAATATTTCGAGAGCTATATTCGAATTTATTGAATAAGTCCGCACGCACGGTCAGGGCGGTGCAGGCAAATTATGCTATGATGCCGTCCATTAATTCGTTGAATACGCCGGTAATTCACCACTATGTCATCATCTGTTACTTCACCTTTGGCTCCTCTCTGGACGCGACTCGATAACCTGATGCTACGCGATCGCCAACGGTTACAACGGCGACTCCAGGGCGCGGCCAAAGTGAAAAAACCTGAAGCACAACAAGGGATTGTGGCCGAGCTGGAGCCTGAATTCTCCCGTGCGGAGCAGCGGGTGGCACAGCGTATGGCGGCCACGCCACGCATTACCTTTCCGGAAAACCTGCCGGTCAGCCAGAAGCAGCAGGTGATTGCGGAAGCGATCCGTGACCATCAGGTGGTGATCGTTGCCGGTGAAACCGGCTCGGGGAAAACCACCCAGTTACCGAAGATTTGTCTGGCACTGGGACGTGGGGTTAAAGGGTTGATTGGTCATACCCAACCACGTCGTCTGGCGGCACGCACCGTAGCAAACCGTATCGCAGATGAGCTGGAAACCTCGCTCGGCGGCTGCATCGGCTACAAGGTGCGTTTTAATGATCAGGTTAGTGACACCACCCAGGTGAAGCTGATGACCGACGGTATTTTGCTGGCGGAAATTCAGCAAGACCGTCAGCTGTTGCAATATGACACCATCATCATCGATGAAGCGCACGAACGTAGCCTGAACATCGATTTTCTGCTCGGTTATCTGCGTGAGCTGCTGCCGCGTCGCCCTGATTTAAAGGTGATCATCACCTCAGCGACCATCGATCCGCAGCGCTTTTCACGCCATTTTCATAACGCGCCGGTGATTGAAGTTTCCGGGCGAACCTTCCCGGTGGAGGTGCGTTATCGTCCGATTGTCGAAGAAGCCGAAGATACCGATCGTGACCAGCTACAGGCGATTTTTGATGCCGTGGATGAGCTGGGGCGGGAAAGCCGTGGCGATATCCTGATCTTTATGAGCGGTGAACGCGAAATTCGCGACACCGCCGATGCGCTGATGAAGCGTGATTTGCCGCATACCGAAATTTTGCCGCTGTATGCCCGACTGTCGAATGCGGAACAGAACCGAGTGTTCCAGTCGCACAGCGGAAGACGCATCGTGCTCGCCACCAACGTGGCGGAAACTTCACTGACCGTGCCGGGGATTAAATATGTGATCGATCCCGGCACCGCGCGTATCAGCCGCTACAGCTACCGCACCAAAGTGCAGCGTCTGCCGATTGAGCCGGTTTCTCAGGCGTCGGCTAACCAGCGTAAAGGGCGTTGTGGTCGTGTGTCGGAAGGTATCTGTATCCGCCTCTACGCCGAAGACGATTTCCTCAGTCGCCCGGAGTTTACCGACCCGGAAATTCTGCGCACCAACCTTGCGTCGGTCATTTTGCAGATGACCGCGCTCGGCCTTGGCGATATTGCGGCCTTCCCGTTTGTTGAAGCGCCGGATAAACGCAATATCCAGGATGGGGTGCGTCTGCTGGAAGAACTGGGGGCGATCACCGTCAATGAGGACGGCCACTACAAACTGACGGCGTCAGGACGTCAACTGGCGTTGCTGCCGGTCGATCCGCGTCTGGCGCGCATGGTGCTGGAGGCGCAGAAATTTGGCTGCGTGCGTGAAGCGATGATCATCACCGCTGCGCTGTCGATTCAGGATCCGCGTGAGCGTCCGGTGGAAAAACAGCAGGCATCGGACGAGAAACACCGGCGATTTGCCGATAAAGAGTCCGATTTTCTCGCTTTCGTCAATCTGTGGAACTATCTCCAGGAACAGCAAAAGGCGCTGTCGGGCAACCAGTTCCGCCGTCAGTGTAAAAGCGACTATCTCAACTATCTGCGCGTACGTGAATGGCAGGATATCTACACCCAACTGCGTCAGGTGGTGCGTGAACAGGGTATGCCGGTCAACAGCGAGCCTGCACCTTATCGTGAAGTGCACTGCGCATTGCTGAGTGGTTTGTTGTCGCATATCGGCCAGAAAGATGCCGATAAACAGGAGTTTACCGGTGCACGCAATGCCCGTTTCTCCATCTTTCCTGGTTCCGGGCTGTTTAAGAAGCCGCCGAAGTGGACCATGGTGGCGGAGCTGGTGGAGACCAGCCGTCTGTGGGGGCGCATTGCAGCACGCATCGATCCGGAGTGGAT
Source organism: Pantoea sp. X-Soil-TKNS-1211 (assembly GCF_059730495.1). Taxonomy (NCBI): domain Bacteria; kingdom Pseudomonadati; phylum Pseudomonadota; class Gammaproteobacteria; order Enterobacterales; family Erwiniaceae; genus Pantoea; species Pantoea sp. X-Soil-TKNS-1211. Next base: position 2,344,551 of record NZ_AP035953.1, on the reverse strand, counting down.
CGAACCGCTGGCGCAACACCTGCTGAAGCGCAGCTACAGCGAACCGCACTGGGAAAAAGCCCAGGGCGCGGTGATGGCGAACGAAAAAGTGACGTTGTACGGTTTGCCGATTGTGCAGGCGCGTAAGGTTAACTACGGCCAGATTGATCCCCAATTGAGCCGTGAGTTGTTTATTCGTCATGCGTTAGTCGAGGGCGACTGGCAGAACCGTCACGCCTTCTTCCGCAACAACCAAAAGCTGCGCAGCGAAGTGGAAGACCTGGAACATAAATCACGTCGCCGCGACATCCTCGTCGATGATGAAACCCTGTTTGCCTTTTATGATCGCCGCCTCGGCAGTGAAGTAGTCTCCGCCCGGCATTTCGACAGTTGGTGGAAAACAGCCAGCAAAGACAACCCGGACCTGCTCAGCTTTGACAAGCAGATGCTGATTAAAGATGGTGCGGAGAAGGTCAGCCAACTGGATTACCCGAATTTCTGGCATCAGGGCAACCTGAAGCTGAAACTCAGTTACCAGTTTGAACCGGGTGCAGACGCTGACGGGGTGACGGTGCATATTCCGCTGCCGTTGCTGAACCAGGTGGATGAGGGGGGATTTGAGTGGCAGATCCCTGGCGTACGCCGTGAGCTGGTAATTGCGTTGATTAAGTCGTTACCGAAACCGGTGCGACGCAATCTGGTGCCTGCGCCGAACTATGCGGAGGCGTTCCTCGGACGCGTCACCGTGCTGGAGCTGCCATTGTTGGATGCGCTGGAACGTGAGTTTCGTCGTATGACCGGTGTCACTATTGACCGCGAAGCCTGGCAGTGGGATCAGGTGCCCGATCATCTGAAAATGACCTTCCGCGTGGTTGACGAACACAATCGTAAGTTGCAGGAAGGCAAGGATCTGCATCAGCTGAAGCTGGCGCTGAAAGGCAAAGTGCAGGAAACCCTGTCTAAAGTGGCGGATGACGGGCTGGAACAGAGCGGCCTGCACATCTGGAGCTTCGGTGATTTGCCGCAAAGCTATGAACAGAAGCGTGGCAGTTATCAGGTCAAGGCCTGGCCGGCGCTGGTGGATGAGAAAGACAGCGTCGCCATCCGCCTGTTCGATAGCGAACAGGAGCAGCAGAAGATGATGTGGCGCGGCCAGCGGCGTTTGCTGCTGCTGAATATCCCGTCACCGATTAAATATTTGCATGAGAAGCTGCCGAACAAGGCCAAACTCGGTCTGTACTTTAACCCCTACGGTAAAGTGCTGGAGTTGATTGATGACTGTATCGCCTGCGGCGTGGATAAGCTGATGGGTGAAGCCGGTGGTCCGGCGTGGCAGCAGGAGAATTTCGAGCAGCTGCGTGACAAAGTACGTGCCGAGCTGAACGAAACGGTGGTCACCATTGCGAAGCAGGTGGAACAGATCCTGACCTGCGTATTCAATATCAACAAGCGGCTGAAGGGCCGGGTGGATATGTCGCTGGCGCTGGCGTTAGCAGATATCAAAACTCAGATGAGTGGCCTGGTGTACCGCGGTTTCGTCACCGGCAATGGCTGGCAACGGCTGGCGGATACTTTACGTTATTTGCAAGGCATCGAACGCCGTCTGGAGAAGCTGCCGGTCGATCCACACAGCGATCGCGCGCGGATGCTGAAGGTGCAGGCGGTGGAGCAGGCGTGGCAGAGCTGGCGTAACAAGCTGCCGCCACAGCGTCAGGATGATGCAGAGGTGCTGGCGATCCGCTGGATGCTGGAAGAGTTACGCATCAGCTACTTTGCCCAGCAACTGGGAACCCCGTATCCGATTTCGGATAAGCGTATTGTGCAGACCATGGAACAAATAGGGTGATCCCCGTCGCGGCGTGATAAATCGCGCCGCGACGGCCTGAAAATGTTATTGCGCTAACGCTTCCAGCTTGTCACGGAACGAGGTGACAGCAATGGCGCGGTTATCTGCGCGATAACGGTCGGCGGGTGCGGGGGCAGAGCTTTGTACCGCAATCAGCTGCCAACCATCATCTTTCTTCAACAATAACGGTGAACCACTGTCGCCAGGCAGGGTATCGCATTGATGCGACAGCACCGCGCGTTGTGCCCAGCCGGTGATCAGGCAATCGCTGTGTGAATACAGCGTATCAAGGTGGTCTTCCGGGTAACCCGCCTGCGTCACTTTACGTCCTGTGGCTTTTAACGCATCGGTTAAATCGCCACGCGATCCGTCAAACAACGGAATCGGGGTGATCGCTGAGGGCGGATTGTGCAGAATGACTAAGCCGTAATCAAAAGGGGCGGCGTCAGGTGGTACGATCCAGCCTTCGCCATCGGCTTTTAATTTATGCGCCAGCGACGGCTCCACGCGGGCATCAATATCATGGATTTCATAGCGCCAGCCTTTGCTGCCTGCCATAAAACGCAACGCCACCGGTTTATCGAACTTACCGGGTGGGGTGAGCAGACAGTGACCAGCGGTTAACGCCAGATGGGCTGAGATCAGGGTTGCGGTGCACAGGTTGCCGCTTTCGGTCTCCAACTGGCCGATGGCGTCCCAGGGGGCAGCGCTGACATCGCTGATGGCTTTGCGGTGATCCTTGCCAAAGAACAGGGTTTTGATGTCATCAGGACTGGGTCCGTCTTCATCATCGGCATGTGCTGCGAGGTTAAAACTGAAAATACCAACAAGTAACAGGATAGCCAGGCGCATAGTTCTCTCAATGGCGAGAATAAGTAGAGGTTTTTGTCATCACGCTTGAGCGATAACTATAGTCGGTGAGCGGTAAAAAAGGGAGAAATATTGGAATAATCAGCACGCTACAACGACTAAATAAAAAAACTGGCTGCGACAATGCCGCACAGGATCACCACAATCAAAATGATTTCGAAGCGATAGCGACGCACCATATTCCGCTACTCCAGTAAACAAACACCCGGCAGAACCGGGTGTTTTCAAACATTAATGCAAGGTCGGGCGCGCGAAGGCAACCTTATTTAGCGGCTTTTTTGGTCGCTTTTTTGTGGTGCTTTTTAGCAGCCTGAGCTTTCTGTGCAGCAGGTTTAGTTACTTTTTTGTGGTGCTTTTTAGCAGCCTGGGCTTTCTGTGCAGCCGGTTTGGTGGCTTTTTTGTGGTGCTTTTTAGCAGCCTGGGCTTTCTGTGCAGCCGGTTTGGTGGCTTTTTTGTGGTGCTTTTTAGCAGCCTGAGCTTTCTGGGCAGCCGGGGCTTTCTTCGCTACTTTTTTGTGCTTCTTGGCAGCCTGAGCTTTCTGAGCAGCGGCTTTCTTGTGTTTGTGCGTAGTCGCTTTATGTTTAACCGGTGCAGCAGTGGTGGTTGCAGCAGCAGCCGGAGCCGGAGTAGCAGTGGTTTCAGCGGCGAAAGCTACAGAAGACAGACCCATAGCAGCGGCGATCACCAGCGCAAATAATTTTTTCATTGCAAATTCCTCGAACTATTTTTTCATGTGTAGCCCACTGCGGGGCCGGTGAAATGACTATATGAAATCGCAGCAGTTCTTTCCGTGAGGGATTGGTATCGGCGTGTAACGGATTGTACAAAGGTAGTGGCGCGATTTATCGCGCCTTTTTGGGAACGTTATATGCGCGATAAATCGCGCCGCTACGCCAGGTAACGTTGTTCAAGATGCTGACGGAAATAGTCAGGATTTAAACGTTCGCCGGTGGCGTTCACCAGTAACTGTTGGGTCGGGAAACGGCTGCCGTGCTGCCAGATGTTTTGTTGCAGCCAGTCAAACACCGGTTGCAGCTCGCCCTGTTGAATCAGTTCACTGACCTGCGGCAGCGCGCGTTTTACCGCCTGGAACAGTTGGGCGGCATACATCGCGCCTAAGGTGTAAGTCGGGAAGTAACCAAAGGCACCGTCCGTCCAGTGGATGTCCTGCATACAGCCGTCGCGATAATTACCACGGGTATCGATACCCAGCGACTGCTGCATTTTTTCGTCCCACAGCGCCGGGATGTCGTCGACTTCGATCTCACCCTCAATCAACGCACGCTCGATTTCGTAACGCAGGATGACATGCGCCGGATAGCTCAACTCATCGGCGTCGACACGAATAAAGCCAGGTTTCACGCGCTGGGTCAGACGGATAAAGTTTTCACTGCTCAGGGCGGGTTGATCACCCATCAGGGCGATCACTTGCGGCTGGATATGCTGGAGAAACTCACGGCTGCGGCCAAGCTGCATCTCCATAAACAGGCTTTGCGATTCGTGCATCGCCGTGGAGCGCGCATGGGCAACCGGTTGACCGCGCCACTGCTGTGGCAGATTCTGCTCATAACGCGCATGGCCGGTTTCGTGGATCACCCCCATCATGGCGCTGAGGAAGTCGTTCTCATTGTAGCGGGTGGTGATGCGCACATCTTCGGGTACCCCGCCACAGAACGGGTGGGCGCTGACGTCGAGGCGGCCATGATTAAAATCGAAGCCCAGGGTACTCATCAGGCTCAGGCCAAGCTGTTTTTGCGCGTCAATGGCAAAGGGACCAACCGCAGCGAGGGTGGTCTGGTGCTGCTGCTTTGTTACCACCTTTTGCAGTAAGTCCGGCAGCCAGCTTTTTAAATCACCAAAGGTCTGGTCGAGTTGAGCGCTGGTCATCCCTGGTTCGAACACATCCAGCAGGGCATCGTAGCGCGAGACGCCCAACGCATCGGCGCGCAGTTGTGCTTCTTCGCGGCTCAGCTTAACCACTTCTTTCAGGTTGGCGGAGAAACCTTGCCAGTCATTGGCGGGACGCTGGCTGCGCCAGGCATGTTCACAGCGTGAACCCGCAAGGGATTTGGCTTCCACCAACGAGGCCGGGAGCAGGGTCGCTTGCTGCCAGGCGCGATGCATTTCCGTCAGGTTTGCCTGCTCCACATCGTTAAGCGACTCCTGCTGTGCCGCAGCAAACAGGCCGCCAAGTCGTTTATCGGTCAGCAGTTCGTGCATAAACACGCTCAGTTCTGCCATAGCTTCACCACGGGCGCGGCTACCACCGGCTGGCATGGTGGTTTGCATATCAACGCCAGCGATGGCGCCTAAATGACCGAAACGGGACAGGCGCAGAAAAGTGCGGCTAAGTTCCTGATAAGCTGAGGACACGGGCAAACTCCTTGTTAAGTTAAGCGCGACGGGATTTCTCGCAAGGGTAAATCAACCGGCCAGCAAAAGCGAACGCTGGCACCGCCCAGCGGGCTGCTTTCAATGGTGACACTGCCCTGTAACGCCAGCGCGATGGAGTGGACAATCGCCAGCCCCAGCCCGCAGCCACCGGTAGCGCGATCGCGACTGGGATCGAGACGGACAAAGGGTTCAAACACACGCTCACGTTCTTCCTGCGGGATGCCGGGACCATCATCCTCCACCTGTAGGCAACCGACGCTACCGTCAAACCACAGGCTGACGCGTAACCGTGACTGCGCGTAACGCAGCGCATTGTTCACCAGGTTATCCAGCACGCGTTCCATCAGACGGGTGTCGGCGACACCGTAGTTTTCACGTTGCGGGATGTCGAGATCGATCTGCGCCTGGGGATTGATCGCCTGCACATCTTCAATGTGCAGCCGCAACCATTCGGCGAGATCAAAAGATTTCAGGCTGAGATCGACCCGTGGACGATCGAGGCGTGCATAGGTCAGTAGCTCCTCAATCAGGCTTTCTAACTGGCCGATATCACGATTCAGGGCGGCGGATTCGCTTTCGCTCAGATTTTCGCTCATCTCCAGCCGATAACGCAGCCGCACCAGCGGGGTACGTAGTTCGTGGGCGATGCCGTCGATCAGCTGCTTTTTGCTGGCGACCAGCGTATTGATGTTATCGGCCATCTGGTTAAACGCCACACCGAGGCGGAACAGGCTGGAAGTGCTGTCGAAATGGGTGCGCACATCCAGTTCGCCCCGTCCGAAGCGCTGCGCTGCTTTCTCCAGCCGCAGCATCTCTTTCCAGTGCGGGCGCATCCAGATAAACACCGGTAACGCCAGCGACATACCGATAAACGCCAGCAAGGCGATATCCAGCAGGCGCATCTGATGCAGATAAAACAGGTAAGGGATCGGCCCAACCGACAAAACATAATGGCTACGCGGGATGTGTTGCAGGAAGGTGTACTGATCGTCGAGCGCGACGATTTCACCGGCACGCAGCCGCTTCATATCCGGCTCATCCAGTTCGTATTTACTCATCGGCTCAATGTGCAGGGCAAACGAGAGATCGAGATCGAGGCTGCGAATGGTTTTGTTCCAGTCACGCGGCGGTATCTCGCGCAACTCGCTACGCATCAAAAATAGCGAACTGGCCATCAAATCGTTCATCGACTGGCGTCCGGCACGTTCGGCGGTGAATTTGTACACCAGCCCAACCAGCAGGGTCATCACCAGAAAGCAGACAAACAGCAGCAAGTAGAACTGGATAAAGAGCTTTCTCATGCGGAACGGGTATCCCAGGCCTGCGGCGCGAACAGATAACCTTTGTTACGGATGGTTTTGATGCGGAACGGCTCGGTCGCGCTGTCGTATAATTTCTTGCGCAGGCGTGAAATTGCCACATCAATGCTGCGATCCATCCCGTCATAGCTGACGCCGCGTAGGGTTTGTAACAGCGCATCACGATTGAGGATCTGTCCGGCGTGGTTCGCCAGCTCCCACAGCAGATCGAAATCAGCAGTCGACAGGGTGATGTTTTCGTCAAACAGCGTCACCTGGCGGTTCAGCGCGTCGATGGTTAGAGAGCCAAAGCGCAACACTTTTTGCGAGCTTTGTACCGCCGGTGTCATTTCCGGCTGGCTAATGTGCGCCTGCCGTAAATGGAGACGCAGGCGCGCCAGCAGCACAGCGGGCGGAGTGGTTTTGAGAATATAGTCGTTGGCACCCATTTCCAGCGCCAGAATGTGGTTCATATCGCTATCGAGCGAGGTCAGCAGTACAATCGGTCCCTGCCAACTGGCGCGCAAATCGCGGCACAGGGTCATACCGTCTTTGCCGGGTAGCATGATATCCAGCATCACCAGGTCGGGATCGGCGGCGGCAATGGTGGCCTCAGCGCGGTCGCCGCGCGTTTCCACGATGACGTCAATGTCATGACGTCCAAGGTAGGCGGCAATCAGTTCACCGACTTCCGGTTCATCTTCCACATATACAATCTTGTTCATAATCCACTGCAACTGGTGAGTATGGACAGCAGCATAGCTTTTTCGACACTTCAGCTCTATGCCACAGCACGAAATATCCTTTGCTCTCTGGTATCTGCACGGTGAAATGTGCCATTATTACCGACGCGTTGTGCGCAAGGTTTGGAACCGTAATGAAAAACAGGAGGAGTGCGAGGGTGTCTGATAAAGAGCTGGCTTCAGCCGGATACAGTGACCGCATCTGCTTCAATTACAGTGATTTCCTTTCCGCCTCGTGTAAAAAACGCTGGAGCTTCGTGGATGCCATCTACGGTGTGCTGCCGATTTTTGGCATGGTCACCCGTAAATCTGCACACAGTTTACAGGCCAGCGATGACCATCTGAAAGAATTAGCATTACAAATCATTTCCACTCAGGTCAGTGACGAGATTAACATTGCTCGCCTGATCACCCTTGCTGAACAACAGCACATCAGTCGCTTTGATATCCAGTTACCTTATCCGCTGTCGGCGGAGCAGCTTGATGCTATTCATCATGAATACCGTAAGCCGCTCAACCTGACACAGCAGGGTGACCTGCTGTGTGTCACTATTCCTGGCAAGCCGCACTAACGCGTTAATTGCCACACGGCGGGCAGTGACGCGGCCATTAACATCACGATCGCGATGCGTTCCAGCTGTGACAGCGTTTTGCTGGCACGGGCACCCCGACGTGCGTAGAGAAACAGCAACACGCCCGGTGCGTAAAGCACCACCGACAACAGCAGATGCAACGGGCCGGAGGCGTACAGCAGCCAGAGGCCATACAGGCTGGCACCGATGCCGGTCAGCATCAACAGCGGTTTCTGCTGACCGCGTACCACCTTGATCAGATACAGGCCGACCAGCAGATAAGGTACGAGGATCATCTCGGAAGCGATGGTCAGCAGGGTGTTGTAATCCGCGCCGGTGACGGCAATCAGAATCAGACACACCTGCACGCTACCGTTCGTCAGCCACAGTGACGCGGAAGGGGCGTTGTGGTGATTCTGACCGGCGATGCTGCGTGGGAAGGCACCTTGTTGCGCCGCAAGGAATGGCACTTCAGCGGCCATAATGGTCCAGCTCAGATACGCGCCGCACACCGAGATAATCAACCCAATAGCAATCACCGCGTCGCCCCAGTGGCCGATCAGATGCTGCATTAAGCCCGCCATTGAGGGATTACGCATCTGTGCCAGTTCGGCACGCGGCACCACGCCAAGCGACAGCAGCGTCACCAGCAGATACACCAGCAGCGCGGCCAGCACCGCCAGCAGCGTGGCGCGTCCGACATCCTTCTTATGTCTGGCGCGGGCCGACACCACCACAGCGCCTTCCACGCCGATAAATACCCACAGGGTGATTAACATGGTCTGCTTAACCTGCTCCCACAGTGGTTTACCGAGGGCAACCCCACTGAAATCGAGACGGAAGCGATCCAGGTTAAACGCCAGCACCGCCAGTACCACAAACAGCAGCAACGGCACCAGTTTACCGAGCGTCGCCAGCAAATTAATACTGGCCGCAGTCTGCACTCCACGCAGCACCAGCGCATGGACCAGCCACAACAGCACCGAAGCACCGAGCATCGCCTGCCAGGTGTTGCCAGCGCCAAATACCACGTGATCGGGAGTGTCGGTGAAAAAGCTCAGGGCAGAAAAGACGATCACCAGATAAGAGACGTTGGCGATCACCGCGCACAGCCAATATCCCCACGCCGAGCAGAAGCCCATCAACTCACCAAATCCGGCGCGGGCATAGGTGAAGATACCGCCATCCAGCTCTGGCTTGAGACGTGTCAGAAACAGCATCGCCAGTGAGAGCAACAGAATACCGACGCCGGTGATCAACCAACCAATTAGCAACGCCGCCGGACCGGCCACCGCCGCCATATTTTGTGGCAGGCTAAACACGCCTGCGCCGAGCATTGAACTGAGTACCAGCGCGGTGAGCGCACCAAGACCTAATTTTTTATCCAAAACGCCATTCCTGAGCAGCAGAGTCTGCTGGGTAAAAAGGATTCCGCTGGAGATTAATGCGATAAATTGTCGCTATTAACACGGAATGCCCTGAAAATCAGGCGGCAGATTTTACGGAGTGTGCTACGGGAAGGCAATGCATGATGATGCAAAGATGCTCAGCATTTATGCAAACAGCAGGGCGACGGATGTCGCCCTGGCGGGAGATTACTTGAACAGGTCTGCGGTGACGGTGAGGTTACCGCCACTCTGGTTCTGCCACTGACGGGTCACGTGGTAGTACTTCGCCCCTTTATCCGCAGCGCGTTTCGCCACTTCTTCAGAGATTTCTGTTGGTGAACCGAAGTGGCCGGTAAAGGTCACGGTATCAAACGGCTGCATTTGTGCCGCAGTGATGGCGTTCACTTCCTGGATTTTGGTGCCGTTAGCCAGCGTGACGGTGTAACGCTGCCCGGTTGACGTCTGAGTCTCGAAGAAACGACCCACGTTGCTGCTGGGGGTTTCTGAGGACGCAACGCCAGGAATTTCCACTTTCTTCGCTTCTGCACCACCGGCTGCCAGCGCCGCTTTGCCAGCTTCGGAGTCGGCCGGAATCAGGTTCGGGCTTTGCACCTTACGCTCTTTGGCATCGGCTTTGTAGACATAAGCCGTCACGTACTGGTTGCCGCCGTTGTTGGCGTCAATCTGGCGAATAATAAAGAAGGAAGCGGCACCTTTCTCTTTCGCGGCTTTAGAAATTGCGTCGTTAACATCCGGCTGGCTGGAAAAGAAGCCACTCACAGAGACGGTATCGAAGGGTTCCAGACGATAGGCTTCCGCCTTCGGCAGCGCTTTAACGCCGTTGTAGCTGAGGTATTCCGTCACTTTATCGGCTTCGGGGGCATCGGCATGGTACAGGTCAGCCGTTACACGCCAGTTACCGCTGTTACCGGTGGCATCGTTGATACCCTGAATATAGTAGGAGGCAGCACCCAATTCATCTGCACGTTTCGAGACGGCGTCAGCAGCATCGCCAATGGCGTTGAAACGGCCGGTGATATTAATACGTTCGAATGGCTTCAACGCGGCCGCTTTTTCCGGCGTCAGTTCCTGCGCAGCAAACGCATTGGCTGCCAGCAGAGATAACAAGGTGGACGCCAGAATGGTGTTCTTCAGCTTCATAAAAATGATCCTTCGCCTTACGCAAAAATGAGTACGAAAACGTGCTGGACTCTTGATGTATAACAGATTAGCCGCTGATTATTGCATGTAATAATCAGCCTGTCTCAGCCAATTTATGCTGCCTGGATTGACAACCAACCCAAATTATTCATCTGGCTGTCATCACTCTCTGCTATGGCGTTTTTTTGTGCGTATTACCACTAAATCTGGTAACACTTAGTGCCATAATAGTTAAAGTATTGTTAAATAAAGGTTTTTGATAATACTTAATTCGCCGTGACACGATTTTGCTCAGCATATAATTTTTTATTATGGTCAAAATCCAGTAGCAAAACGCGGCAATCAATCTTTGCTTCTGAATATTTGTGTGAATGTCATAAGTATGCGTTATCGCTGTGGATCGCTATTCATATTTTCAGTAGGTTATAAAGACTTTGTTACATTGCGCATTTCGCTCATAAGTAGCTGAAACATTGTTTCAGTTATCTGAGCTTCTGCCGCTTACAGACCCTCATCCTTTAACCGATGAAAGGAAACAGTATGTTAATTGGGATACCCAAAGAGCGGTTAGCTAACGAATCGCGCGTGGCCGCCACGCCGAAAACCGTTGAGCAACTGATCAAGCTGGGATTCAGCGTAACCATCGAGCAGGGTGCAGGAATTCGTGCCAGCTTTGATGATGAAAGTTTCGTTGCCGTAGGCGCGACCATCAGCAACACCGACGAGGTGTGGCAGTCAGATATCGTGTTGAAAGTGAATGCACCTAATGATGATGAAATTGCCCTGACGCGCGCAGGGAGCACGCTGGTGAGCTTTATCTGGCCGGCGCAGAATCCGGTGTTGTTGGAGAAACTCGCGGCACGTAACGTTACCGTGATGGCGATGGATTCTGTACCGCGTATTTCTCGTGCTCAGGCACTGGATGCGCTCAGTTCTATGGCGAATATTGCTGGCTACCGTGCCATCGTCGAAGCCGCCCATGAATTTGGTCGCTTCTTTACCGGCCAAATCACCGCAGCAGGTAAAGTACCACCGGCCAAAGTGATGGTGATTGGTGCGGGCGTGGCAGGTCTGGCGGCGATCGGTGCTGCGGGCAGCCTTGGCGCTATCGTGCGTGCCTTCGATACCCGTCCGGAAGTGAAGGAGCAGGTGCAGAGTATGGGTGCCGAATTCCTTGAGTTGGATTTCGAGGAAGAAGCAGGCAGTGGCGACGGTTACGCCAAAGTGATGTCAGAAGCCTTTATTAAGGCGGAGATGGAGCTGTTTGCCAATCAGGCGAAAGAGGTCGATATCATTGTCACCACCGCGCTGATCCCCGGCCGCCCGGCACCAAAACTGATCACCAAAGAGATGGTCGCCAGCATGAAACCGGGTAGCGTGATTGTCGATCTGGCCGCGCAAACCGGCGGTAACTGCGAGTTGACGGTGGCCGATCAGGTCACGCTGACCGCAAACGGCGTGAAGATCATCGGTTATACCGATCTGCCAAGCCGTCTGCCGACTCAGTCTTCCCAACTGTATGGTACCAACCTGGTAAACCTGCTGAAGTTGCTGTGTAAAGAAAAAGACGGGCAAATCACCGTTGATTTCGACGACGTGGTGGTGCGTGGTGTGACGGTGATCCGCGCAGGCGAAGTCACCTGGCCGGCTCCGCCGATTCAGGTTTCTGCTGCCCCGAAAGCGGCACCGGCAGCGGCTGCACCGAAAGAGAAAGTGGCAGAAAAACCGGCATCGCCGTGGCGCAAGCTGGTGCTGCTGGCGCTGGCTATTGTGCTGTTCGGATGCCTGGCAAATGTCGCACCGCCGGAGTTCCTGTCGCACTTTACCGTGTTCGCGCTCGCCTGCGTGGTGGGTTACTACGTGGTGTGGAACGTCAGCCATGCGCTGCACACGCCGTTGATGTCGGTCACCAATGCGATTTCCGGCATTATCGTGGTCGGTGCGGTGTTGCAGATGGGACACGGTGGTTGGGTCACGCTGCTGGCGTTTGTTGCGGTGCTGATTGCCAGTATCAACATCTTTGGTGGCTTTACCGTCACCCAGCGCATGCTGAAAATGTTTCGTAAGAATTAAGGGGTAACAACATGTCTGGCGGATTAGTCACTGCAGCATACATTGTTGCCGCGATTCTGTTTATTTTCAGCCTTGCCGGTCTCTCGAAACACGAGACCTCAAAGCAGGGTAACATTTTTGGTATGAGCGGGATGGGCATCGCGCTGCTCGCGACTATCTTTGGCCCCAACAGCGGCAACGTTGCGTGGATCCTGCTGGCGATGGTGATCGGTGGCGCGATTGGCATGCGTCTGGCGAAGAAAGTTGAGATGACCGAGATGCCGGAGCTGGTGGCTATTCTGCACAGCTTCGTTGGTCTGGCGGCGGTACTGGTAGGCTTTAACAGCTACCTCGACCACGCGCCGGGTCTGGCGGCGGTGATGGAAAACATCCATCTGACCGAAGTGTTCCTCGGCATCTTTATCGGTGCGGTGACCTTCACCGGTTCGATCGTCGCCTTCGGCAAACTGCGCGGTAAGATCTCCTCGCGTCCGCTGATGCTGCCGCATCGCCACAAGCTTAACCTGCTGGCGCTGGTGGTGTCGTTCCTGCTGTTGGTGTGGTTTGTACGTACCGAAAGTACCGGCGCGCAGGTCTTTGCGCTGTTGCTGATGACGGTGATCGCCCTGGCGTTCGGTTGGCATCTGGTGGCGTCCATTGGTGGTGCGGATATGCCAGTGGTGGTCTCGATGCTCAACTCGTACTCAGGCTGGGCAGCCGCTGCCGCAGGTTTTATGTTGAGCAACGATCTGCTGATCGTCACCGGTGCGTTGGTGGGATCGAGCGGTGCCATCCTGTCGTACATTATGTGTAAGGCAATGAACCGTTCATTTATCAGCGTGATCGCCGGTGGTTTTGGTACTGACACCAGCGTCGGCGGTGAAAGCGAAGAAGCCGGTGAACATCGTGAAATCAACGCAGAAGACACCGCCGAACTGTTGAAAGCGTCATCTTCGGTGATCATCACCCCGGGCTACGGCATGGCGGTAGCGCAGGCGCAATATCCGGTGGCGGAAATCACCGAGAAACTGCGCGCGCGCGGCATCAAGGTCCGTTTCGGTATCCACCCGGTGGCGGGGCGTCTGCCTGGTCATATGAACGTACTGCTGGCGGAAGCCAAAGTGCCGTACGACGTGGTGCTGGAGATGGATGAAATCAATGATGATTTCAGCGATACCGACACCGTGTTGGTTATCGGCGCGAACGACACCGTCAACCCGGCCGCGCAGGAAGATCCACGCAGCCCAATTGCAGGTATGCCGGTACTGGAAGTGTGGAAAGCGCAGAACGTTATTGTGTTCAAACGTTCGATGAATACCGGCTATGCCGGGGTGCAGAACCCGCTGTTCTTCAAAGACAACACCCAAATGTTGTTTGGTGATGCGAAGGCCAGCGTAGAAGGTATTCTGCGCGCGCTCTAAAACAACAAGGGCGACCAAATGGTCGCCCTTGTTTTATTCGTCGTCATCCTCTTCGTCATCATCATCGATTTCGATCGGCGATTTAAAGTCATCGGGTTTGATGGCCAGTAAATCGCAACGCAGATGATCAATCACCTGTTCCGCCGTATTACCCAGAAACGCCGCTGACAATCCGGTACGACCAATGGTGCCAAGCACCACAATACCGGCATCAAGATGGCTGGCGATATCCGGGATCACTTCCTCCGGCAACCCTTTCGCAACGTGGGTAAACTCTTCACTGATGGAGAACTTCTGTCGCAGTGCTTTCATCGCTACCAGATGCTGACCGCGAATCGCGTCGTTATATACGCTGGGATCAAAATCGGGTAATTCGATAGCAATATTGATGGGGGTAATCGGGTAAGCGCCTACCAGATGCACTTCGGTATGGTTAACCATCTCAGCCAGCAACGTGGTTTCGCGGATCAGTTTTTGGTTAAGGGCATCATGATGCGGTTCTTCGCTGGCGAGGTTGACCGCCACCAGCGCTTTGCCACCTTCCGGCCATGGCTGGTCTTTCACCATCCACACCGGGCAAGGGCATTTACGCAGCAGATGCCAGTCGGTGGGGGTGAAAATCACCGCTTCCAGGCGATCATGCTGGTGCGCCATCTTCAGCACCAAATCATGATGGTGGGTCATCACCTCATGAATAATCGCTTCATAGGGGCGGTTGTGCCAGATCACCTTGATTTCGATATCAACGCCGGCTTCCAGATAGGCGTGGGCCTGTTCACGAATCCACTCGGTACGCTGGCTGATCACGCCTTTACGCATATTGGCGCGCTCATCCGGCGACAGCAGGGTGGTCATTTCGTACGAGAAATCATAGATAGGCAGGAAAGCTTTGATTTTTCCGCCGATACGTTGATTGAGATAAACCGCACGCCGCAGCGCGGGTTGATCATCCTGTTGTGCGTCAATCGCGACCAGAATATTTTGGTACCGGGACATAAGGCAATCTCCTCAAAACCAAAGCAAGTTGGGTTAAAGATAGCCTAAGTTATGACAGTGCAGAAAGGAAAAAGTTGTTGCCGGATCAATAAAATAACAATTATTGATCCGGCTGAGGATCAGGCGGCTTGCTCAGTCTGACCAGCAAGTTCTGCCAGCATTGAGTGGTTTTCGATAGTGATATATTTGCCTTTTACCGCCAGCATGCCACTTTTCTGGAAACGACCGAGTAAACGGCTGATGGTTTCTACGGTTAGTCCCAAATAGTTACCAATATCGCCACGCGTCATGGTTAAGCGGAACTCACGCTGGGAAAAGCCACGCTGACCAAAACGGCGCGACAGGTTCCAGATAAAGGCGGCGAGGCGTTCCTCAGCATTCTTTTTCGACAGCAACAGGATCATGTCCTGGTCGCCTTTGATCTCGCCGCTCATCAGGCGCATCATCTGCTGACGCAGCGCGGGCATTTTACCGGAGAGGTCATCCAGGGTTTCAAACGGAATCTCGCACACCATTGCGGTTTCCAGCGCCTGGGCAAAGCTGGGATGATGGGCGCTGACAATGGCGTCAAAACCCACTAAATCCCCAGCCAGATGGAAACCGGTAATTTGCTCGTCACCCTGTTCGGTGATGGTGTAGCTTTTGATGGTGCCAGAGCGAATGGCGTACAACGATTTCAATTCATCACCGGCTTTGAACAGCGTCTGGCCTTTTTGAATCGGCTTTTTGCGTTCGATAATATTATCCAGTTGATCCAGTTCGTGTTCGTTCAGCGTGAAGGGAATACACAACTGGCTGATACTGCAATCCTGGCAATGGATGGCACAACCGCCAGACTGAATACGTCGAATGCTGCGTTTTTCCGGGATCATAATATGTACGCTCGATGATTATTGACTGCCGTCAATTTTAACATTTTTTCCGGTAAAGGGCACTCATCCGAGCTGTAATAATCCTCAAAAAAAGTGTGGCCGACGCAAAAATAGTTGATCACTGCTAACACCACTATTTGCGGATAATTTCTACAACGGCAATATTGATCTGGCACGTTTTGTTGACACTCAACGTACATGCTAAGCTTGCAACGCCGAATTGTCTTGGGAGAAAAAACCATGAACCTCGATGATGATGACCTGTTCCGCGATGCCGTGAGTGATGTGACACCGTTGAAAGATTGCGCGAATACCCAGTGGCTGCGTGCGCCCTCGACCAGGGTGCCGCAACGCACTGATGCTGAAGAGAACTTCCTGACGCGTGGTTTTCTGGAGATTATTCCGCTGGCGACGCCGCTGGAGTATAAAGCGGACGGTATCCAGCAGGGGGTGTTGGACAAATTGCGGCTGGGCAAATATCCGCTGGATGCCAGCCTCAATCTGTTGCGTCAGCCGGTTGAAACCTGCCGTCAGTCGCTGTTCAGCTTTATGATGCAGGGCCGCAAGCTGGGGCTGCGTAATCTGCTGATCATTCATGGTAAGGGACGTGACGACGAGTCGCACGCCAACATTGTGCGCAGCTATGTCGCGCGCTGGTTGCAACAATTCGACGAGGTGCAAAGCTTTTGTGTGGCACAGCCCCAGCATGGCGGTGCCGGAGCGCTGTACGTTGGCTTGCGTAAAACTGCTCAGGCGCGCCTGGATAACCGCGAGCGGCACGCCAAGCGTAGCCGTTAGCTGTGGAACTTGCGGATGGTTGCCATTAATACCTCCGCGCTCAGGCTCAGGGTATTGCCGGTACGAGTGATAATGCCGACTGGCTCGCCCGGACCGGCTGACGAGATGGGCAGGGCACATAACGCGTTATGACTTAGATCCTCTTTGATCGCACCCGAAGGCACAAACCATACGTAGTCGTAGCGTAACGCCAGTTGGCGAGCCAGTGAGGTTGAAGAGGTCTCCACGCAGTTGGCGGGCAGCGAACAATCCTGATCATCCAGCATCTGTTGCGCGATCCGGCGCGGCGCGGTGCCTTCGGGGGAGATCACCACCGGCCACTGCATGGCACGCGATAGCGTGACGTTGTCACTTAAGAGTGGGTGTTCCGGGCGCACCACCAGTTTCAGCGACTCAAGAAACAGCAACTCGTAAGTCAGCCCCGCCATCATTTCACTATCGGCCATACGTCCGATACCAATGTCGAATTCACCTGCCCGCAAACCCGCTAATAGCACGTTGTTGTGCAGGGTCGCCACCTGCACCGTCGTATTCGGCTGTTGCTGATGAAAACGGTCTAAAATTTGTGGCAGCATCCCCATTGCGGCGGTGGTTAACGCGCCCAGGCGGATCACCATCGGGCGTCCGGGTGACGGTGAGTTGAAGCTCTGACCGGCGTGATTGAGAGCATCCAACACTTTTATCGCGTGGGTCAGAAATTGTTCGCCCAGCGTAGTCAGTTGGGCGCCGAGACGGCCACGTTCAAATAAACGCGCTCCGGCCAGTTCCTCCAGCTCATTGAGCGTTTTTGACAGCGCAGGTTGACTCAGGCTCAGCGTTTCTGCGGCGCGGCCAAGGGTGCCTTGCTGCGCGACGGCAACAAAGGTATGTAAATGGCGCAAGCGAATGCGCTGATTGAAAAGGATATTTTTGTCCATAACCTCACACTTAAGGAGATTTCCGGGTTGCAGGCAACTGGCAAAACGAAATTTTGTTAACTTAGCTGCAAAATTATATTAACAATATTAGCTTGTGCTGCGCTAAACGCATAAGCTGCTGTAATCACAGCAAATCCCGTATTTTCCACTGGCAGGGCGATCATCACCTTACGAAATATCAAATGCTTAACATCGCATAATTTGAATAATTCTCAATTACATCCAAAAATCCTGCCCGTTATTGTTAACGATGAGCTATCATAAGCGCCGTTTTTTTTACCAAAACTGATGTTTAAAAGCAGGAGTCAGGCCGTGACCAGCGTTGAAGCAGTAGATGTACGCCAGCTGATTAATCAGAGCGCACTGAGTCGCTGGCAAAAGCGCCTAATTGCGCTCTGCTTCATTGTGGTCGCGCTGGACGGTATGGACATCGCGCTGATGGGGTTTATCGCCCCGACGCTGAGAACGGCCTGGGGCGTCAGCAATCATCAACTTGGTATGGTGATTAGCGCGGCATTGATTGGCCTGGCGCTGGGGGCGGTTTTCGCCGGGCCGCTGGCAGACCGTTATGGCCGTCGCGTGATGATTCTGCTCAGCGTCCTGTTCTTCGGGCTATGGACGCTGGCTACGGCGATGGCGCAAAACATCGAACAAATGATGCTGTTCCGTTTCCTCACCGGGCTGGGGTTGGGCGCCGCGATGCCGAATGTTGGCACGCTGGTGGCGGAATATGCGCCGGAGCGGCGTCGCTCCTTCATTATCACCGTGGTGTTCTGCGGTTTCACCTTTGGTGCCGCCTCCGGAGGTTTTGCCGCTTCCTGGTTGTTGCCGCGTTATGACTGGCACTCGGTGATGCTGTTGGGCGGTATGCTGCCGCTGGTGGTGTTGCCCTTTCTGCTGCGTGGTTTACCGGAGTCGGTACGTTTCCTGATCAGCCGCCAGGCTCCGGCGGCGCGCATTCATGCCATTCTCGACCGCATGTTGCCCGGTGCGGTGCAGGCCAACAGCCATTTCCACAGCGTGGAGCCATCTACCGTCCGCCGTGGTGCGGTTGCCACCGTGGTCTCGCGCCGTTATCTGTTTGGTAGCCTGATGCTGTGGGGCGGCTACTTTATGGGGCTGTTCCTGGTGTACCTGATCGGTAGCTGGCTGCCGTCACTGGTCCATACCCTCGGCATGTCAGTAACCGAGGCGGCGATCATCACCGCGATGTATCAGGCGGGCGGCACCCTCGGGTCGTTGTTTGCTGGTTGGCTGATGGATCGTATCAACGCCAATCTGGCGCTGGCGGTGATCTATTTCTGCGGTGGCATCGCGATTATCGCTCTTGGCTTCTCTCCGGCGCAGGTGGGGCTGATGAGCGCCATTGCCTTCTGTAGCGGTTTTTGTTTTAACGGTGCCAATACCGGGATGAACGCGCTCTCCGCCAGCTATTATCCTACCCACGCCCGCGCTACCGGTTCCAGCTGGATGCATGGTGTGGGGCGTGTCGGTGCCATTCTCAGTGCGTTTATCGGTGCGGAACTGCTTTCTCTCGGCTGGTCGTTCAGCCATATCTTCCTGATGCTGGCACTGCCGGCGGTGTTGACTACCGTGATGCTGGTGCTGAAATGTCGCTTTGGTGACCCGGCGGCAGCGGGCGAGTGACAGCGCGATCACACTTCGAGGAAATTGTTACCCGGCGCTAAAGGGTTGATCTACATTAGCATCACCCCCTTAGCCCGAGGTGATGACGATGGACAATTTCCTCACCAGCGATGCCATCCGCACGCTGTTTTCCCAGGCCATGTCAGCGATGTACCAGCAGGAAGTGCCGCAGTACGGCATTCTGACCCAACTGGTGAGCGCTGTGAATGAACGCGTGCTGGAAGCCAATCCTGATCTGAAAAACCGCCTGGCGGCGGCGGATGAACTGAGCCGTTTGAGTGTCGAGCGCCACGGCGCGATTCGCGTGGGCACCGCCGATGAGTTAAGCATGCTGCGCCAAATGTTTGCCGTGATGGGCATGTATCCGGTGGGGTACTACGATTTGTCACAAGCCGGCGTGCCGGTACACTCCACCGCATTTCGCCCAGTGAGTGACAGCGCGCTACGACGTAACCCGTTCCGCGTTTTTACCTCGCTGCTGCGGCTGGAGCTGATCAATGATGAGGCGTTGCGGGTGAAAGCCGCCGCCATTCTGGCCGCGCGCGATATCTTCACGCCGCGCTGCCGGGCATTGATCGCCCAACATCAGCAGCAGGGTGGTCTCAACGCAGCGGATGCCGCGCAGTTTGTCAAAGAGGCGTTGGAAACCTTCCGCTGGCACGCTGATACCACAGTCGACAGCGCCACCTATCTGGCGCTCAGCCACCAGCATCGCTTGATTGCCGACGTGGTCTGTTTCCGTGGCTGCCATATCAATCACCTGACGCCACGCACGCTGGACATTGACCGCGTGCAGGCGCTGATGCCCACGCGGGGTATCGATCCTAAAACCCTGATTGAAGGCCCACCGCAACGTCAGGTGCCGATTCTGCTGCGTCAGACCAGCTTTAAAGCGTTGGAGGAGCCGGTGCATTTTCGCGATGGTTTTCAGGGCACTCATACCGCCCGTTTTGGTGAAATCGAACAGCGCGGCGTGGCGCTTACGCCGAAAGGTCGCGCCCTGTACGATAAACTGTTGGCGGAGGCGGGGACCGGCGAGGATAACCAACAGCATCAGCAACATCTGGCGGAGGTGTTTCGTGCATTTCCCGATGATGAAGTTATCCTGCGTCGTGAGCAACTGGCGTGGTTCAGCTATCGGTTGACCGAAAAGGGTATCCAGTCACCGCCCGGTGCTGAAGAAAGTATGGAACAGCTGATGGCAGAAGGTCGCCTGGTGGCAGAGCCGATCACCTATGAGGATTTTTTGCCAGTTAGTGCGGCGGGGATTTTCCAGTCCAACCTTGGAGATGCAGCACAGGTACGCGGTGCCGGTCATGCCAGCCGGGCGGCGTTCGAAACGGCGCTGGGGTCGGCGGTGCAGGACGAAATGGTGTTATATCAACAGATGCAGCAACGCAGTCTGGCGCGTTGCAGCCTGGCCTGAAGTAAAAAGCCGGTCTGCATCAGGCAGACCGGCGGGTTTTTATCATTATTGCAGGCGCGGATTGCGCACCAGCGTATATTTCCCGGCACCCAAAAACATAATGGCGAGTGCACCAAGCGTGTAAAGGGCTTCCGTCTCAAGGGACCATGCACCCACATCCGTCAGATGCCAGACAACGCCCATTTTTACCAATAGCGTGGCGACAATCATATTGATCACGATAATGAACGCCGCAGGGCGTGTCATTAAGCCAACGATCATCATAATGGGTGCCAAAATTTCCCCGATGTAAGCACCGTAAGCGATGAAACCTGGCATGCCTCTGACGGTGAGCAGATGCTCAATCCACGCCACTCCGTGGACCACTTTAAATTCGCCGTGAAACAACAGCAAACCGCCAAATGTCAGGCGGAGCAGCAGTTTAGCGAAATCCGGGTGGTCACACATCCGGGTAAACAGTTGGTTAATTCCACCAAACATCGCGCATCTCCGTCTCGCCAGGTTAACTTGTAACCTTAATGTAGACTGGCAAACGTTTGCCAGCCAAAAAATTTGAACGAGATGTTCAGCATTTCGCGTGATGATTCGGCTTAATCTGCAAATTCCTGAGTGACATGGACATTCGCCCCGGTCCTGCAAATAATAGAGAGATGATGATCAGGGAAGCCGAAATGAAAAACCAACGACGTCTAAGGATCGTGACTGCGGAAGGAGAACTCAGAGGCTCAATGGATGATGAGCTGTTTGTCTTCAAAGGCATACCTTATGCCGCACCACCGGTGGGTGCGCTGCGCTGGCGGCCACCACAGCCATTGCAACCCTGGCAAGGGGAGCGCGACGCCACGGCATGGGGTTCTGCCAGCTGGCAAAATCGGGACTATTGTCTGGTTGCCGGTGGGGGTGATCCCGGCGAATTTAGTGAGGATTGCCTCTATCTCAATGTCTGGACGCCGGATATTGAACCGGCGTACCCACTCCCGGTGATGGTGTGGCTGCACGGCGGCGGCTTTAGCATTGGTGCAGGCAGCCTCGATCCTTATCGTGGCAAGGCGCTGGCGGCACAAGGCGTGGTGGTAGTGACGCTCAACTATCGGCTCGGCCATTTTGGCTTTTTTGCCCATCCGGCGCTGGATGCGGAATATCCGGCTGGTAGCGTGGTGAATAATTTCGCGCTACTTGATCAGATTGCGGCGCTGCAATGGGTACAGCGTAATATCCCGGCATTCGGCGGCGATCGGCGCAATATCACGCTATTTGGCGAATCTTCTGGTGCACGCAGCGTGTTGTCTCTGTGCTGCTCGCCGTTAGCAGAGGGGTTATTTCACAAAGGCATTGTACAAAGTGCCTACAGTCTGCCCGATACGCCACGCGCCGAAGCGCAGCAGGTGGGGCAACAGGTGGCGGCCCATTTTGGTCTGGCAGCGGATGCCAGCGCCAGCCAACTACGCGCGCTACCGGCGGATGGGTTCTGGCCACTGCAACGCCCGCTGGCGCTCGGTCCGGTGCCGGTCAGCGGCGATATCGTGCTGCCAGAACCGATGCTGGCGACCTTTATGGCGGGTAGACAGCATCGGGTGCCTTTAATGATTGGCAGCAACAGCGATGAAGCCAGCGTGCTCGACTTTTTTGGCGTGGATGCCACCCAGGTGCTGCAACAGCTACGCCGCAAAAATCGCCTCAGCTATCAGTTGATCAAATGGATCTATGATATCCACGATGATGCACTGCTGGGACGTGCCGTGGCGCGCGATATGGCTTTTTCGGTGATGCCGTTATTGATTGTCAAAGCGCAACAGAATATCGGGATGCCCGGCTGGCGCTATTGGTTTGATTACGTTTCCGAACAGTCACGTGATCTCTATCCCCACGGTGCCTGGCACGGCAATGAAATCCCCTATGTCTTCAATACATTAGCGTCGCAACCATTACCTTCGGGTCGCCGTTATACCGCAGCGGATGAGGCGGTTGCGGCGCAAATAAGCCGCCTGTGGATCACCTTTGCCCGTGATGCGACCGAATTCAGCTATCAGCTGCACGGCGAGATTGACTGGCCAGTGTGGCGTACGGATAACGATGTCACCCTGATGTTTGGCTGCGATGCGGAAAAACCGCTCAGTTTGCAGCCACGTTTTATGCGTGGGCGGCTGCGTCTGTTCCGCCTGATGATGCGCAGCATGGTGAAACTTTAGTTCACTGGCTAATGGTTAAATATCGCAAACGTTTTTTTAAAACAAATTTCCCCGCATCCCACTGATTTCATTCAGTCAATCCTTTCCCTTATCCGACCGAACCAGCAATTAATTAGCTTACGAAACCAGTACATTTTCTGAATCCACTGCCGATAAACGCAATATGCCCGATTTTATCGGGCCTCCATTGCGGTTCACATCAAGGGATTTCGTATGGGTATCTTAAAAAATTTTACTATTCGCGCCGTCATGCTGACCATTCTCGGGCTGTTTTGCCTGCTATGGTGCGCCGTCGGCTTATTTAGCGTCCATTCCCTGAATGCTCTGGGTGAGGGGAACGAGGTTGATCGTCAGCTGGTGAATCAGATGACGGTACTCAGTAAAGGTAACGACCAATATTTTCGGGTGGTGACGCGTCTTTCTCGCGTGATGGAAATGCGTGCGGCGGGCACTGCGCTGCCTGCTGATGCTTTTGCCACGGTGCAGCAAGCGCTGGACAGCATGAAGCAGCAGCTGGAACAGTTTAAAGCCATGGCTCCCGGCCCGATGGATGCCGACACCGCCAATAGCGTGATTACTAACTGGCAAAAACTGTTGGATGCGGGTATTGCGCCCCAGGTCTCACTGGCACAACAAGGAACACTGGAAGACTATCGCGCGCAGGCCAATAAAGTGACCCCGGCCCTGAGCCGTGCCTTTGGTGCCAGTGCTGAGAATTTCAACCAGGCAGCAGCTATCAAGCTGGATGACACCCGCGTCACGGTGGACAAACTGACTGATGTCACCAAGGTGATCATTCTGTCGGCGGTAGTGATCGGTTTGCTGATTCTACTGTTCACTGACCGCTACCTGGTCGCCATGCTGGTGAAGCCGCTGGATCGCATTCGCGATCACTTTGCGATTATCGCGCAGGGCGATCTCAGCCAGCCGGTACAGGAGTTTGGTCGTAACTGTGTCGGCAAACTGGTGCCGTTATTGCGGGCGATGCAGGACAGCCTGCGTGAAGCGGTCAGCGCGATTCGCAGCGGCACGGAAAACATCTATCGCGGTGCGGCAGAGATCTCGGCAGGCAACAATGATCTCTCCTCGCGTACTGAGGAGCAGGCTTCCGCGCTGGAGCAGACGGCTGCCAGTATGGAACAGTTAACCGCCACGGTGAAATTCAACGCTGACAATGCGCGTCAGGCCAGTTCGCTGGCGGAAACCGCCACCGGCACGGCACAGCAGGGCGGTCGTCTGGTGGGAGAAGTGGTCACCACCATGGCCGGTATCTCCGGCAGTTCGAAGAAAATTGCTGAAATCACCAACGTCATCAATAGCATCGCTTTCCAGACCAATATCCTGGCGCTGAACGCCGCGGTAGAAGCGGCGCGTGCTGGCGAGCAGGGCCGTGGCTTCGCGGTGGTAGCGAGCGAGGTGCGCAACCTCGCCCAACGCAGCGCCAACGCGGCGAAGGAGATCGCGACCCTGATTGAAGATTCGGTGCAGCGTGTCGAAAAAGGGTCTGATCTGGTCAACAGCGCCGGTCATACCATGAACGACATTCTGAAATCGGTGCAGGATGTGAATGAGATCATGAAGCACATCGCCTCCGCTTCAGAAGAACAGAGCAAAGGCATCTCGCAGGTCGGTACGGCGGTGACGGAGATGGACAGCGTCACACAGCAGAACGCCTCGCTGGTGGAACAGGTTTCGGCGGCAGCCAGTGCGCTGGAACGGCAGACGGAAGAATTGCAGGCCTCGGTGGCGAAATTCCGCCTTGCGCCGGGTGCGACTGTCGCCGTTGCCGCGACACCTCCCACGGCACCGCTGTTACGCCGCCCGGCACCGGCGAATCAACCCAAGTCTGCCAGTGCAGATGAGTGGGTTTCTTTCTGAGGCTGACAAAGCCACGCCACCAGTTCCTTGAGGAACGGTGGCGCATCACGCTCTGCGCGATGTAGCAAGCTGTAACTCGACCCGGTCGTGACGCAGTGGTCAAACGGGGCGATCAGACGGCCATTCGCCAGATCGTTCTGAACTAATGACCTATCTGCTACCGTCACACCAAATCCCTGAATCGCTGCGCTGATCGCCAGATCCATGGTGGCAAAGTGTTGGTTACGTGCCATCGGTACGCTGACCTGCTGTGCGTTCAGCCACAGCTGCCAGTCGCGCGTGTCATTAGTGGGATGCAGAAAGGTAAAACGTGATAACGCGGCCACATCGCTGGGTGGGGTTACGCTGCTGGCCAGCACCGGCGTCAGGCGCTCATCAAATAAATGGATGGCCTCCGCAGGCGCAGTGCCATAGACAATCGCCGCATCGAAATTATCCAGTTGTGACGCATGGTCGAGGGTGGTGGTGAGCGCCACATGGATCTCTGGTCGCTGCTGTTCGAGGGCCACGAGGCGCGGCACCAGCCAGCGCATCGCGCAGGTCGGGGCTTTCAGCCGAATTGACACATTGCTGCGGCTGGCTTTCTCCGTGGCATTCACCAGCAGCGCAAAACCTTGCTGCAACTCCGGCAGCAACGCCGCGCCCTGTGACGTCAGATGCAGTCCGCGCGCATGACGTTCGAATAACGCAAATCCCAGCCAGCTCTCCAGGGCCGCAATTTTGCGGCTCACCGCCCCCTGGGTGATGCAGAGTTCATCGGCGGCGCGCGTCAGATTGAGATGGCGTGCCGTGACCAGAAAGGCGTGGATGGCGTTGAGCGGCAGAGCGGAGCGGGACATAACAGCCTCAGCTATGATGAAAAGTCATGGCTATTATGACAACAATTCGCTTGTCGACTCAAGTGACAGGTCGTTGAATAGATATCTGATTTCCTTACGTGGTTATGCAATCCTTTAGGCGGAGTGACTATGTCCATCCAGGCAAGTGTTCAGACTTCTTCAAAATTACCCGATGTTGGCACCACCATTTTCAGCGTGATTGGGCAGCTTTCGGCGCAGCACAAAGCCATTAACCTGTCTCAGGGTGCACCCAATTTTCCTTGCGATCCGCAACTGGTTGAACTGGTCAGTAACGCGATGCGTGAAGGGCATAACCAGTATGCACCGCTGACCGGCCTGCCTGCGTTGAAAGAAGCACTGGCGCAGAAAGTGCAAACTCTGTACGGCCAGCAATATGATGTCGGCAGCGAAGTGTTGATCACCGGCAGCGCCAGCCAGGGTATCTACATGGCGATTTCCGCGCTGGTACATCCGGGCGACGAAGTGATTTTCTTCGAACCGGCCTTTGACAGCTATGCACCCGTGGTCCGTTTGCAAGGCGGTAAGCCGATTGGCCTGAAATTGCAGGTGCCGGATTTTGCTATCAACTGGGACGAACTGCGCGCCACCATTACGCCACGCACCCGGATGATCATCATCAACACGCCACACAACCCCAGCGCGCAGGTGTTAACCCCGGCAGATCTGGACCAGCTGGCTCAGCTTACGCGCAATACCGATATCGTGGTGCTGTCTGATGAAGTGTACGAACATATCGTGTTTGATGGTCGTCCCCATTGCGGCATGGCAACCCATCCGGAACTGGCCCAGCGCAGCGTCATCGTCTCTTCCTTTGGCAAGACCTTCCATGTCACCGGCTGGCGCGTCGGCTATGCGCTGGCACCTGCCGAGCTGATGACCGAAATCGTCAAAGTGCATCAGTTTATGATGTATGCCGCCGATACCCCGATGCAGGTCGGTTTTGCTCAGTATCTGCAACAGCCGGAAAACTATTTGCAGCTGTCGCCGTTCTATCAGCAGAAACGCGATCGCCTGATGTCATTGATGGCGGATTCGTCGTTTAAGCTGCTGCCATGCGCGGGTTCTTTCTTTGTTTTAGCCAGTTATGGACATTTCAGTGACGAAAGCGATAGCGAAATGGTAAAACGTCTCATCGTCGAACACGGTGTGGCGACCATTCCGTTGTCGGCGTTTTATATGGACGGCACAGACAATAAATTAATCCGTTTGTCGTTTGCCAAAGACGATGCGACATTACAGGCCGGTGCAGAAGCGCTCTGCCGGGTCAAAGGGTAACTCAAGGGTATAACAATGAAAAAATTGAACGCACTTTTTATCGCGCTGGGTATGCTGACTTCTGCTCATGCGTTGGCGCAGGAAACATTGCGCTACGGCCTGGAGTCTCAATATCCGCCGTTTGAAAGCCGTAACGCTCAGGGCGAGCTGGAAGGTTTCGATATCGAACTGGGTAAAGCCATTTGCCAGACCGGCAACTTCAAATGCAGCTGGGTAGAAAGCAGCTTTGACGCGCTGATCCCTGCGTTGCAGGCGAAGAAGTTTGATGCCATCAACTCGGCGATGAACATCACCGAAGCGCGTGCGAAAAGCATCGATTTCACCAAACCGATCTACCGCATCCCGACCATGCTGGTGGCGAAAGAAGGCCAGGGCCTGCTGCCGACCGCCGAGTCGCTGAAAGGTAAGAACATCGGTGTGTTGCAGGGTTCCATTCAGGAAACCTACGCCAAGAAGCACTGGGAATCGCAAGGCGTGACCGTCACCTCTTACCAGGACCAGAACCAGGTTTATAACGACATGGTCGCCGGTCGTCTGGATGGTACGTTGGTGATGTCCGCTGCGGGTCAGTCAGGTTTCCTTGATAAGCCGCAGGGCAAAGGTTTTGCCTTCGCCGGTAAACCGGTAGAAGACGATACCATCCTCGGTTCAGGCATTGGTTTTGGCCTGCGTAAGGGTGATGCCAAACTGAAGCAGGAGCTGGATGCGGCCATCACCAAAGTACAGGCTGACGGTACGGTCACTAAGCTGGCAGCGAAGTTCTTCCCTGGCATCGACGTCAGCGCCGCGAAGTAATCGTAAACCGTACCAAACCCGTGCGATGAATGAATCGCGCCGCTACAAATGATTGCACGCAACCGTAGCGGCGCGATTTATCGCGTCATTTCGCTGCTAAATAACACAACGCTTCTGCCACCTGATACGACTTCACAAACGACGGCACTGGCAAAAACTCAAAACGTGAATGGAAGTTGTGCGCACCGGTAAAGAAATTCGGTGTCAGCAATCCGCGTGCTGACAGCGCTGCACCATCCGTTCCTCCACGCATCGGGATCACCTTCGGCTCAATGTCCAACTGCGCCAGCGCGCTAAAAATCAAATCAATCGCGCGCCGATCATCACCAATCGCATTGCTGATATTGCTGTAGGTATCATTGATACTCAGCGCCACTGTTCCGGTGGGATAGCACGCGGCAATCTCATCGGTCACCTCCACCAGTTGCTGCTTCTTCGCATCAAAACCGTTAAGGTCGAAATCGCGAATCGAGGCTTTCAGCACCGCGCGGCTGGCGTTGGCCTGCATATCGTTAAACCAGATATACCCTTCGCGTCCTTCGGTGTGCTCCGGGGTAGCCAGACGATCAAATCGGGCGATAAAGTCATGCGCCATCAACAGCGGATTTACCAGCACGCCTTTGCCGGACATCGGATGCGCTGCCACGCCGGTAAACACAATCTCGGCGGCGGCGGCATTAAAGTTCTCGAACACCACTTCGCCTAACTCGCAGCAGTCGATAGTCCAGGCAAAATCGACGTTAAAACGCTGTTCCACATCGAGTGCCTTGGCACCGCGCAGCCCAATCTCTTCATCGGGTACAAACGCCACCCGGATATCACCGTGATCGCCTTGCAGGTTCTCCAGCAACGTCATCACCACCGTGACGGCGGCCTTGTTATCTGCGCCGAGCACGCTGGTGCCGTCGCTGAAGATAATCTCCTGACCCTGGTAAGGCGTAATCTCCGGGTGCTCCGCTACGCGCAGCCAGATATCCTGGTGGGCATTCAGACACAGATCCTCGCCAGTAAAGGTCAGGGTTTGTGGGTGAATATCCGGCGATAGCCCGACATCAACGGTATCGATATGGGTAATGAAACCGATGCAGGGTGCATCAGGACGATTACCGCGCTTCAGGGCTGTCACCGTGGCGTGTTGGTCGATGACGATCTCGTCCAGCCCCAATGCACGCAGTTCGGCGGCCAGCAGTTCGGCCATGGCGTGTTGTGATGCGGTGCTCGGGAGTGTGGTAGATTTGGCATCGCTCTGGCTGGATATCGCCAGATAACGATAAAAACGCTGAGTCAGCTGACGGGCGAGTTGATCGGTCATCATTATTCCTTAATGGGTGCGCACAACGGCGAAATAAGAAGCGTTAGCTATATCCTTGTATAACGATGCAGCCTTAGCGAAGTCAACAATTCCCACGAAATCAGATTTTTGCTTCCAGCAGATTGAGTTGCTGGTGAAGAAAATCGAGGAATAGATTCAGGGCGGCGTTACGTGGTCGTCCTGATTGCGTCTGGAGTTGCAGCGTACGCTGATTGAGTTGGTCGATGCCCACCGAATGTAACGTCAGCCCGTGGGTTTCCAGCTCATAACGCACGGTAAAAGGACTGCAAATGGTGACGGCCAGCGGCGTGCGTAACAAGAAATTGAACAGGGTGGAAAAGTTATCGCAGGTCAGCACCGGCTCCACCACGTTCCCGCTCATATGGCAGGAGAGGTCAAACAGCTGTCGCACCGTGGTGTTTTGTTCCGGCAGTGCCAGCGGGTACTGACTGAGATCCGCCAGCGTGACCTGATCGGCCTGTGCCAGCGGATGGCTGTGATGCATCACCAGCAAGACCGGCGCGGGCCAGGAACCCATCACCTCCACACCGCGTTCGGCATGCAGGCTGAACTGCAACGCCAGGTCACATTCACCGTTACGCACCAGTTCCGCCACCCCCTGGGTACTGGCGACTTTCAGGCTGAACAGCACGCCGGGATTAGTGGTGCGGAAATCGGCAAACAGGCGCGGCAACAGGGTAAAGGCCATGCCATCAGTACAGGCGACGCGGATCTGAGTACGACGTACCGCCGTTAAGCCCTTAATCTCCGCCAGCGCATACTCCATCTCCAGCATATTTTTGCGCACCTGGTGGGCAAAGATTTCCCCCGCTTCGGTCAACAGCATGCCGCGTGCGTGGCGATCAAACAGCGGCACACCGACCTGCGCCTCAAGCCGTTGAATCTGGCGACTGATGGCGGATACCGCGACAAACAACTGTTCACTGGCGGCGCTGAGCGATCCAGCGTTCACGACGGCGAGAAAATAACGGATCTCGCTACTTTGCATATTTCTGCCTCCTGATGGTGCAGCCTGGCTTTGCTTTAAAAGCAAATCTTACTCGATAAATTGATAATTGTGGCAAATCAGCCTTTCCGTAAAGATAAGGATGACGATAAAACCAACAACAGACAGGCAAACATGACAGCAAAACAGGCCGTTCAACAGGCCAGCGATTATTTTGACAGCGGGGAATTCCAGCAACAGCTGGCGCGGCGGGTGGCGCAGGTCACCGAAAGTCAGCGCGCGGATCGGGACCAGCAATTACATGATTATCTGCACGAGGAGATTGGCCCACAGCTGGCGACGCTCGGTTTCACGCTGCATTTTATCGACAATCCCGTGACGACAAATCGCCCGTTTCTGGTGGCGGTGCGCATTGAAGACCCGGCACTGCCGACGCTGTTGAGCTACGGCCACGGCGATGTGGTGTTTGGCGATGATGAAAACTGGCGCGACGGTTTATCTCCGTGGCAACTGAAAGAAGAGGGCGATCGCTGGTATGGCCGTGGCAGCGCGGATAATAAAGGCCAGCACTGCGTTAATCTGGCGGCGCTGGAACAGGTGTTTCAGGCTCGCGGTGGTCGCCTGGGTTTTAACTGCAAAATGCTGTTTGAAATGGGTGAAGAGATCAGCTCTCCGGGGCTGGCAGAACTGTGCGAACAATACGGTGAACTGCTGAAGTCCGACCTGTTTATTGCTTCCGATGGCCCGCGCCTGAATGCGGTGCGCCCGACGCTGTTTCTCGGCTCACGCGGCTGCGTCAATTTCCGTCTGACCATCAACGCACGTGACAACGCCTACCATTCCGGCAACTGGGGTGGTCTGCTGACCAATCCGGGAACCCAGCTGGCAAATGCCATCGCCACACTGGTCAATGCCCAGGGCGTGTTGCAGGTTGCGGCGCTGAAACCGACCTCACTGACCGACGATGTGCGTGCCATCCTCAGCGATATCAAGGTGGGCGGCATGCCAGGCGATCCGGCGATTGATGCGAACTGGGGGGAACCGGGTCTGACGCCGACCGAACGCCTGTATGGCTGGAATACGCTGGAAGTGCTGGCGTTTTTGACCGGCAACCCGGCAAGGCCGATGAACGCCATTCCCGGCAGCGCCACCGCCGTATGTCAGCTGCGTTTTGTGGTCGGCACCGACTGGGAAAATCTGGCGCAGCATATCGAGACGCATCTGCAACAGCATGGTTTTGACCAGGTAAAAGTGGAGTTTATGCGCGGATCACCGGCCACCCGTCTCGATCCTGGCGATCCATTGGTGAGCTGGGTGCTGGAGAACATGGCGCAAATCAGTGGGAAAAAACCGGCGCTGCTGCCCAACCTCGGCGGGTCGCTGCCCAACGAGGTGTTCTCCGACATCCTCGGCCTGCCAACGTTGTGGGTGCCGCACTCCTATCCGGCCTGCGGTCAGCACGGCGTTAACGAACATATGTTGAAATCCATCGCCCGCGAGGGTCTGCAAATCATGACGCGTCTGTTGTGGGATTTGGGTGAGCAAGGCACAGCGTTGATAGCCCGTCACCAGGCGCATGCCGGAGGTGCCAAATGAGTAGCATCAGTCACAGTGCACCTGCCAGTGCAGTTAAACCCAATCTGCATAAGACCCTGTTTGCCACCTGTATCGGTAACGCGCTGGAGTGGTTCGACATTGCGGTGTATGGCTTTTTCGCCAGCTATATCGCGCATGCCTTTTTCCCGACCAGCGACCCGTCGGTATCGTTGCTACTGACCTTTGGCAGTTTCGGCGTTTCGTTCCTGATCCGTCCGCTGGGGGCGATTGTGCTCGGCAACTACGCCGATCGTCATGGTCGCAAAAAGGCGTTGTTGCTGTCGATCAACCTGATGATGGTGGGTGGCGCGATTATCACCTTTATGCCGGGCTATGCCTCGATTGGTCTGGCTGCACCGTTACTGATTCTGCTGGCACGCCTGGTTCAGGGTTTCTCCGCTGGGGGGGAATTCGGCAGCTCGACAGCGTTCTTGGTGGAACATTTCCCGGAGCGTAAAGCCTTTATCGCCAGCTGGCAGTTCGCCACCCAGGGGGCGAGTACCTTGATGGCGTCGGCGTTTGGCCTTGGTCTGACGCAGATCCTGACCGAGAGCCAGATTCAGGAGTGGGGCTGGCGTATTCCGTTTGCCTTTGGCCTGCTGATTGGCCCACTGGGCATTTACATCCGTCGTCACGTGCATGAACCGGCCAGCTTTGCCCAGCAACAACCGGAAGCGGCACCGTTGAAGCGTCTTTTTGGTCGCCAGAAGGAGCTGATGCTGTTGGCGATTGGCTTGATGGTTATCTCTACCGCCGTCAACTACATGCTCAACTATGTTCCGACCTATGCCACCAAAACGCTGCATCTGCCGGGTTCGGCGGCGTTTAGCGCCACTTTGCTGGCCGGGGTGATTCTGACCGTGGTCACGCCGCTGATGGGACTGTGGGCCGAGAAGGTGGGGCGTGTGCCGTTGATGTGGGGATCGTTGATTCTGTTGCTGGTAACTATCTATCCGGCGTTTACGCTGGTGGTCAATCACACCACGCCGTTGACGCTGATGTTATTGGTAGGCTGGATGGCGCTGCTCAAGTCGGTGTACTTCTCGACTGTGCCCTCAGTGATGGCGGATCTGTTCCCGATTGGCACGCGTGCCAGCGGCATGGCGATCAGCTATAACATCGCGGTGACGGTGTTTGGCGGCTTTGCGCCACTGATTTGTACCCTGCTGATCAGCGCGACGGGCACCAGCCTGGCACCGAGTTATTATTTGATGGCAGTGGCGTTGCTGAGTGGCATTGCGTTGGTGCGTAGCAAACAACGCCTGAGTTAAGGTGAGGTCGCGGCGCGATTAATCGCGCCGCGACGGGTTATTTTTACGCAAACTGCAAATAGGCCACATGGGTTTGCAGATACTCTTCCAGCCCATGACGGCCATCGGCACCGCCGATCCCGGACTTACGCCAGCCCGCATGGAAGCCCTGCATCGCTTCGAAATTCTCACGGTTGATGTAGGTCTCACCGAATTTCAGCTGACGCAGCGCAATCATCGCGGTGTTCAAATTCTGGGTATAAATCGATGACGTCAGACCATATTCGCAATCGTTAGCCAGGCTAATCGCCTCATCCAGCGTTTTAAAGGTCATCACCGGCAGCACCGGGCCAAAGATCTCTTCGCGCATGATCTCCATCTCCTGACGCACGCCAGTGATGATGGTTGGCTCAAAATAGAATCCTTGTTCTCCGGCACGCTTACCACCGAGAATCACTTTGCCACCTTGCTCCACGGCCTTCGCCACTTTTTGCTCGACGCGACCGAGTGCCGCAGCGGTGATCAGCGGTCCCATATCGATGTCAGTACGCTCGGCGGGATTGCCGAATTTCACCTGTTTAAAGGCGTCTGTCAGCGCGCTGATAAAGCGATCGTAAATGCCTTCCTGCACGTAAACGCGCTCGGCGCAGTTACACACCTGCCCGGTATTGATCACGCGGGAACTGACAATGGCTTTCACCGCCAGTTCGAGGTCGGCGTCGTCCATCACGATAGCCGGGGCTTTGCCGCCCAGCTCCAGCGACACTTTGGTCACATTCTTCGCGGCCGCTTCCATGGTGGCGATACCGGCATTCACGCTGCCGGTGAGGCTCACCAGCCCCACTTTCGGGTTGGCCGCCAGCTCCTGGCCAACCTCCGGGCCATAGCCGTAGACAAAATTGATCACCCCGGCTGGCAGGCCGATATCATGCAAAATTTCAGCAAAAATGGCGGCGTTATTCGGTGTCAGCTCACTCGGTTTAATCACGATGGTATTGCCGGTGACCAGAGCCGGTGCCGCTTTACGTGCAATCAGGAAGAAGGGGAAGTTCCACGGCAGAATACCAGTGGTCACACCGATGGCTTTCTTAAACACAAAAATATTTTCGTTCGGACGATCGCTGTTAACGATCTCACCCTCATAGCGGCGCGCCCACTCGGCCATATAGTCAAGATAGTCGGCGGTGAACAGCACTTCGGTTTGTGCCAGCCCCTGAGTTTTACCGCCCTCGGCCACGATGGTGGCAGTGAGTTCTGGCTCACGCTGACGAATGCCAACGGCGATTTTGCGCAGCCAGTTACCACGCTCAATGGCCGGTAACGCTTCCCAACCCGGTTGAGCCGCCTCGGCGGCGGCAATTGCCTCGCTGGCGACCTGTTTGGTTCCTTCCGGTACGCGTGACAGCAGGGCTTCGGTGGCCGGATTGATCACCTCAATCCATTTGTCGTTCTGATTGGCAACAAACTCGCCATTAATGAAATGTTGATGGTGCGTTGTCATCTGTAGGGTCTCCGCGATCGGTTTCGTTAAATTTGTGTGAAATGCAGAGTGAAGCAGATCAAGGTGTAGCACCTTTTTGTCACTGCCAGCGTAGGGAGGGAGATGGCAGAGAAGGGAAGAAACAGATGACAAGCGCAGCATATCTGGCGAAATGCTGCGTATTCAGCAGGTTAGTGGGTGAGGCGGCGGAGTCTGAAAAAGGTCACGACCCCGGCATCATCGCGCCACTGGCGATAAACCAGGCGAGGAAGCTGACACCAGCAACGATAATAGCGATGGGGAAAAGCAGTCCGATTTTCATGATTATCCTGAATGTGAAGGCGGGTTCAGGTGAGCTGAACCAGGGCGCGATGCGTTTTCATCATACTGAACAACTGAAACTGCGTGGCATCGTCAATTTCACGCAGATGTTCACCCTTTTGATACTGAATACTGTGAATATGGCCAAGTTGCCGCCACACCACAATCGCTGAGGCCAGCAGGGCGCAATTATTTTCGCTCTGCACGCACTCAAGGCGGGCATAGTGTATATCTTCCAGCCCGTTAATAAAGATATTGAGTGACTCAGACGGCACAATGGCGCGGATATCATCCAACATTACGCGACTCACCGGACGTGAGAGCAACAGCGTCAACCTCTTGGTATTCATCCCAATCCTTGTCCTGATGATTTTCCTCAACGTTATACGGATTAATTGCAGCGGGGGGAAGCCACGATCCGTGCTTTGTGTGATTGCCATGTTAACGCATTGCATGGCAATCAGGTTGAAACTGTGCTGATCAACACAACATTTCCAGAAAATATTGATAATAATAAGTGAGTTATCCATTCTTCTGACGTGCCTGCCTGCAAATGCGTTTTTGTGATCCTTATGTTGAAAACCCACCGGATATTGCCAATCCCGCTCACTCCCCGGCAGCCATTCAAAGGCTGAGGAAAAGCGGTCCGCCGTAGACTGCCGGGTAATCGGGAGACCGACGGTTTCCTGTTAGCCTCAACCTTACGAAGGAATAATAATGAACAGTGCCATCATTGCAGGTATCTTCTGGCATCTGGTGGGTGCCACCAGTGCCGCATGTTTTTATGCTCCGTTTAAACAGGTGAAAAAGTGGTCGTGGGAAACCATGTGGTCGATCGGCGGCGTGATGTCGTGGCTGATCCTGCCGTGGGTGGTGAGCGCAGTGCTGCTGCCGAACTTCTGGGCTTACTACGGCAGCTTTAGCTTCTCACAGCTGCTGCCGGTGTTTCTGTTCGGTGCTATGTGGGGTGTCGGCAACATCAACTACGGTCTGACCATGCGTTATCTGGGGATGTCGATGGGCATCGGCATTGCCATTGGTATTACGCTGGTGGTCGGCACGCTGATGACGCCGTTGTTGCAGGGCCGTTTTGTCGAACTGTTCAGCTCAGAAGGTGGCCGTCTGACGCTGCTGGGTGTGTTTGTTGCGCTGATTGGCGTGGCTATCGTCTCCCGTGCCGGATTGTTGAAAGAGCGCGCGCTGGGGATTAACGCAGAAGAGTTCAACCTCAGGAAGGGGTTGGTGCTGGCAGTGATTTGCGGCATCTTCTCCGCCGGGATGTCTTTCGCGATGGATGCCGCCAAACCGATGCACACAGCAGCAGCCAACCTTGGCATTAATCCGCTGTACGTGGCGCTGCCCAGTTATGTGGTGATTATGGGCGGTGGCGCGCTGGTTAACCTGGCTTACTGCTTTATCCGTCTGGCAGTGAAACCTGAACTTTCGGTGCGCGCCGACTTCTCCGTGGCGAAACCGATGCTGCTGGC
Organism: Pantoea sp. X-Soil-TKNS-1211; assembly: GCF_059730495.1. Taxonomy (NCBI): domain Bacteria; kingdom Pseudomonadati; phylum Pseudomonadota; class Gammaproteobacteria; order Enterobacterales; family Erwiniaceae; genus Pantoea; species Pantoea sp. X-Soil-TKNS-1211. The sequence continues at coordinate 2,308,761 of NZ_AP035953.1, read as the reverse complement.
CAACATCGCTTTTGCCGTGCTGGGCGGCACCATGTGGTATCTGCAATTCTTCTTCTATGCCTGGGGCCACGCCAAAATCCCGCCGCAGTATGACTTCGTGAGCTGGATGCTGCATATGAGCCTGTATGTACTGTGCGGTGGCTTGGTCGGACTGGTGCTGAAGGAGTGGAAAGCCGTCGGACAGCGTCCGGTGCGGGTACTGTCCCTGGGTTGCGTGGTGATTATTATCGCGGCCAATATTGTCGGGTTGGGGATGGCTTCATAGTTAACTTGCACATCATCGTAGCGGCGCGATGTATCGCGCCGCGGATCAGTGCGGTTCACCAATCAACGCCGGGCGATGCGGTAAAAAACGTTGCCGCCAGGCGCTCGGCGTCAACCCGGTTTCACGGGTGAACACCACCGAGAAGTAATTACTGTCATCAAAGCCGCAACGCGCGGCCACTTCACTGATTAGCCAATCCTGAGTACGTAGCAGATATTTCGCCTGGCACAGCTGCAATTGACGCAGATAATGCCCGACAGTCATACCGGTTTGTTGACGAAACAACTGCTTTAATCCGCGTTCACTTAACTGATTTTGCTGACAGAATGTGGCGAGATCGAAAGGGCGGTCAATCGCACCCTGCAATGCCGACATTAACAGATCCAACTGTTCGCCTTCTGGCAACACCCACGGGCGGTCCGCCGCATAGCCGTGACGACGGAGTATCAAGGCCAGCTGTAAAAACAGCGCTTCGGAAAGCTGGATCGAGAGGGGGTCGCTTTTGCGGCTTTCACGTTCCAGTTGGGTGATTACGCCGCGTGCCAGCGCCATACCACGCGTGGTTAAGCGCCAGCAAGCGGGGGATGCCCCATCCTCCGGCGGCAGCAACTGACCCCAGTCCAGTCCGAGATGAAAGCGGTCACGGCAGTAGAGAATATTATCCAGCACCAGGTCGTTGACGCTGTCGTAGCTGTGGCAGTCGTTATCGCGGATATAAAACACATCGCCACAGGTAATCAGCCACGGACGATCGTTCAGCACATGCAGACCGTTACCGCGCCAGACGATGACAATCTCACTGAACTCATGTCGATGCGGCGGAAATGAAGGTTGCGGCAGACGTTCGGCTACCGCAATCGGCAGGTTGGGGGCTGGGAAGTAGTCTTCGCGCGTCAATAGTAGCGACATGAGGGGCACACTCCACCTTACATCATCTGCTGGCGCTCCGCTCGGGGCGCACAGCCAAATTCCCGCCGAAACAGCGTGGAAAAATGGTTACTGTCACCAAATCCGCACTGATAGGCGATATCCGTAATACGCATATCACTGTGCCGCAGCAAGTGGCGCGCCTGTAACAAGCGCAACCGGTTCAGATAACGCTGCGGCGTATTGCCGGTCTGCTGCTTCATTTGACGATGCAGCGTGCGCAACGACAGAGAAAATTGGTCAGCTAAGGCTTCCCAGGCAATCTCTTCACTGTAGTGTTCATTCAGCCAGTCGAGCAAACGATGCAGGCGTGCTTCCTGGTCCTGCGCGGCATCGTTGTGACCGGCTTCGCGCAGCAACACCAGCAGTTGCAGGAACGATTGTTCCTGACGCGCTTGCTTCTCCAGCGACCACATTCCCTGCTGGTTCATCTGCGCCGCAATCTGCAACGCCTGGGCCATCACTTTCTGGTTGATACGCCAGTGCGAGCTGTAGTTGCCATCTTCCTCACGCGGTAACAACGCCTGCAAACCGGAAAGAAAACGAAATGATGCCGGACTGCGGTACAGCACGTTGGTCAGGCACAGATTGTCGGTTTGCTCATAAAGATGACGATCGTGATCGCGTACAAAACACACGCAGCCAGCACACAACGCCTGCGGCTGACCATTAAACACATGGATGCCCGAACCTTGTTCCACCAATACGATCTCATGAAAATCATGGTGATGTTCGGGGAAGGCCAGTTGTGGCACGCGCGGTTCAATCGCAATGGCGTACTCCCCGGCGGGGAAAAAATCTGCGCTGTGTAAAACGGTCATTGTTCGCCTCTCATTATTAACAAATCCGTAACCGAGTCTACTCAGGCGATCAGCACCTTACCTTGAATTTCACACCCGCTGATGCAGGAAAATGGCTAATTTTTCAAGATCTCCGGGGTTGATGCAGAAAATGCGGCAAAGCTCACAACTCGGCGCTTATGCGGTTCTGTGAGCTGTCTCACGAACATCTTTGTTACGGTGCCAGTGGGCCTGACGCGCTGGCAGTAACGGGAAGGTGAGGGAAAGGCAGGATTTTTACTCTGTATGCATCTCATCACAGGAAGAACACGCCATGAGTATGCGTAACATTGTTGCCATTGATTTAGGCGCATCCAGCGGGCGTGTCATGCTCGCGCAATGGACCACGGAAAGCCAGCAACTCAGCCTACGTGAAGTCCGTCGTTTTGCGAATCAGCGCGTACGGCGTGCCGGTTACGACTGCTGGGATCTGGAGGGACTGGAGCAGGAAATCCGTCAGGGGCTGCAACAGCTGGATGAGGAAGGCATCGTGCCGGACAGCATTGGCATTGACACCTGGGGTGTAGACCTGGTGTTGCTGGATGCAGACGGCAAGCGGGTCGGCGAGGCGGTCAGCTATCGCGACGCCCGCACCGACGGCCAGATGGCCCAGGCAATCAATGATCTCGGCAAGTCGGCGATTTATCAGCGTACCGGCATTCAGTTTCTGCCGTTTAACACCCTGTACCAACTGCGCGCACTGCATCTGCAACAGCCAGACTGGCAGGCGCAGGTGTGTCACGCGCTGATGATTCCTGATTACCTGCATTATCGCCTGACCGGCAAGTTGAACTGGGAATACACCAATGCCACCACCACGCAACTGCTAAATATCACCAGTGGGGAGTGGGATGATGATTTATTCGCCTGGACAGGCATACCGGCGCGTTGGTTCGGCACACCCACTGCGCCGGGTAACACTATTGGTCATTGGATCAGTCCGCGTGGCCATCATATCCCGGTGATCGCCGTTGCCACTCATGATACCGCCAGCGCGGTGCTGGCAACGCCATTGATGCAGGACGATGCCGCTTACCTTAGCTCCGGCACCTGGTCGCTGATGGGGATTGAAAGCCTGCAACCGTGCCTCAGCCAGACAGCGCTCGACGCCAATATCACCAACGAGGGCGGCGCGGAAGGCTATCGGGTGCTGAAAAATATCATGGGCCTGTGGCTGTTGCAGCGCGTGTGTACTGAGCTGCACATCAGCGACTTGTGCGCCCTGATTCAGCAGGCCGCTGAGCAACCGGCCTGTGTCGCGCTGATCAATCCCAACGCCAACCGCTTTATTAACCCCGCCAGCATGGTGCAGGAGATTCAGGATGCCTGTGCGGAGCAGCAGATGCCGGTGCCGCAAACGCCGGCTGCGCTGGCGCGTACCATATTTGACAGTCTGGCGCTGCTCTATCGCCAGGTGATCGGTGAACTTGGTCAGTTGCGTTCGTCGCCGTTGCGTCAACTGCATGTGGTCGGCGGCGGTTGCCAGAATCCGCTGCTGAACCAACTGTGCGCCGATGCCTGCCAGTTGCCGGTGTTCGCCGGTCCGGTGGAAGCCTCAACCCTGGGCAATGTCGGCTGCCAACTGATCGCTCTCGGAGAATTACGCGATGTGGCGGATCTGCGTCGTTGCATCAGCCAAAACTTCCCGTTAGAAAAATTTGCCCCGCTTAACAACAGCGCTTTTCGTGCCAGCCTGGCACGCTTCGCCGCGCTGAGCCAACCCGCTAAGGAACTTGCTTATGACAAAGCTGATTGAACAGGCCTTTGACCTGGCGAAACAACGTTACGCTGCGATTAACGTCGATGTGGAACAGGTAATGACGCAACTGGATGGCATTCCGGTGTCGATGCACTGCTGGCAGGGGGATGACGTTCGCGGATTTGAAAATCCGCAGGGCGCGCTGACTGGTGGTATCCAGGCCACTGGCAACTATCCTGGCCGGGCGCGTAATGCTGAGGAGCTGCGCGCCGATCTGGACCAAGCTCTGTCACTGATCCCTGGAGCGAAACGCCTCAACCTGCACGCCATCTACCTGGAGAGCGATAAGCCGGTGGAGCGCGATGCCATCGAACCAGCCCACTTCAGCAACTGGGTAGAATGGGCGAAAAACAACAAGTTGGGACTGGACTTCAACCCGACCTGTTTCTCCCACCCGCTGAGCGCTGATGGCTTTACCTTATCTCACGCGGATAAGGGGATTCGCCAGTTCTGGATTGATCATTGCAAAGCCAGCCGCCATATTTCTGCCTTTTTTGGCGAGCAGTTGGGGACGCCTTCAGTGATGAATATCTGGGTGCCGGACGGGATGAAAGATCTGACGGTGGATCGCCTGGCACCGCGTCAGCGTCTGCTGGCAGCGCTGGACGAGATCATCAGTGAAAAACTCAATCCGCAACATCATATCGATGCGGTGGAAAGCAAGCTGTTTGGTATCGGAGCCGAGAGTTATACCGTGGGTTCCAATGAATTTTACCTCGGCTACGCCTGTAGTCGTCAGACGGCGCTGACGCTGGACGCGGGCCATTTCCATCCGACCGAAGTGATCTCCGACAAGATCTCTACCGCCATGTTGTATGTGCCGCGTTTGTTGCTGCATGTCAGCCGTCCGGTGCGCTGGGACAGCGATCATGTGGTGATTCTGGATGATGAAACTCAGGCGATTGCTCATGAGATAGCACGCCAGAAACTGTTCGACAAAGTACATATCGGCCTCGACTTCTTTGATGCCTCGATCAACCGCATTGCCGCCTGGGTGATTGGTACGCGCAATGCCAAAAAAGCGTTACTGCGCGCCTTGCTGGAGCCAACCGATCAGCTGCGCCAACTGGAAGCCGCAGGGGACTACACCGCGCGCCTGGCGCTACTGGAAGAACAGAAATCGCTGCCGTGGCAGGCGGTGTGGGAGGCCTGGTGCCTGCGCCATGATGTCCCGGCCGACGCCAGTTGGCTGAGCGATGTCCGTCACTATGAACAACAGATTCTGGCTCAACGATAAGGGACACCACCATGCAAAGTATTCTTTCTTCTGCGTTTGTACAGGGAATGGTTAAAGCGACCAGCGATATGTGGCTGAAGGGCTGGGATGAGCGCAACGGCGGCAACGTTAGCCTGCGGCTGCTGCCGGAAGAGGTGCAGCCTTATGCCGCCGACTTCTACGCTGAACCGCGCTGCATCGAGTTGAGCAAACCGGCACCGGCACTGGCGAACGACTGGTTTTTGGTGACCGGTTCCGGCAAGTTCTTCCGCAATGTGCAACTGGATCCGGCTGACAGCCTGGTGCTGTTGCAGGTGGATGACAAAGGATTGTCGTACAAAATCTACTGGGGCTTGAGCAATGGCGGGCTGCCGACCTCAGAGCTGGCAGCACATTTCCAGTCGCACAGCGTGCGCAAGCAGGTGAGCAACGGTGCCGACCGCGTGATTATGCATTGTCACGCCACTAACTTTATGGCGCTGAGCTACGTGGTAGAGCTGGATGCAGCACGTTTCACCCGCCTGCTGTGGGAAGGCAGCACCGAGTGTTTGGTGGTGTTCCCGGACGGCGTGGGGATTTTGCCGTGGATGGTGCCGGGCACCGATGGTATCGGTCAGGCCACGGCAGATGAGATGGCGACCCATAGCCTGGTGATGTGGCCGTTCCACGGCATTTTTGGTGCCGGGCCGACGCTGGATGAAACCTTTGGCCTGATCGACACGGCCGAGAAGTCGTCTGAGGTGGTGGTGAAAGCGCTGTCGATGGGCGGCATTCGGCAGAGCATCACCACCGAGCAGCTGATTGCATTGGGAGAGCGTTTTGGCGTGCATCCCTGGCAGGCGGCTTTGCAGGTGGAGCGCGCCAATGTTGCGTAGAGCCTTTGTGATGCAGGTGCACGCGGATTGCCATGACGAGTATCTACGCCGTCATTCGCCCATCTGGCCGGAACTGGCTGCGACGCTCAAGGCGAATGGAGCGAGCAATTACGCTATCTGGCTGGATGCCGAACGCAATTTGTTGTTTGCCAGTGTTGAAATAGAGTCGGAAGCCCGCTGGCAGGCGGTGGCGCAAACAGAGGTTTGCCAACGCTGGTGGGCGTCGATGAAGGATTTGATGCCGTCAAATCAGGATAACAGCCCGGTCAGCGCGGAGCTAAAACCGATGTTTTTCCTGCCTTAACATACCCGTCACGGCGCGTTTTATCGCGCCGCGACGTCAGGTGTTTCAGCTAGTCAATGGCGCAATATCCCGCCAGCGCAGGCCAGATTGCCATCTGCGTATCCACAATCTGTTCTAAATCCTCGCGACTTGCGCCTTCACGGGCGCGCACCGACATGCCCTGCAACACGCAGGCGAGGAAGCTTGCCAGCGTTGCGGTATTGCTGCATGCGGGTAATTCACCGCGTTGCTGGCGTGCCGCGAGAAACTGTTGCAACGCATGCTCCTGCGCGTGATGCTGCTGTTCCAGCATGCGCGCCACCTCTTCAGAACTGGCGGACAGGGCGCTGGAGGTACAGATAAAAAAGCAGCCAGCGGGTTTATCGCATTCGGTGAAACAGGCGGCGGTGGCGCGAAAATATGACTCGATCGCCGTCTTCACATCCAGCGCGGCATCGTTCAGCACTGCATTACGTTGCGCGCTGAACCTCTCGATATAGCGCTGCATCGCCGCTTTAAACAGGCCTTCTTTGTTGGCAAACTCCGCGTACAGCGTTGGCGCTTTGGCACCGGTCGCGCTGACCAGATCCGTCAGTGAGGTGCCTTCATAGCCGTGCGCCCAGAACAGCATCAGGGCTTTATCCAGCGCATCATCGCGATCGAAGACTTTCGGTCTGCCACGACTTTTACGCAGGGTCGGTTCAGTTATCTGGCTCATAAATCCTCACCACAGCTCAACATGCTTATTAAATTACCGATCATTAAATTAATATGCAACACCACTTTGTCCGTTTGTGCCTTCGCGGGCAAAATCCCCTGAATGGTAAAGTCCAGAGACGCGCTGAAGCCCATACTTACGCCACTTCCCATTAAAATAACGACCGTTAATAAAATCATTGACGCGAGTCCGCCTTTGGATTTAGTATTTATTTAACGGTTGTTAATTAAATGGCGACCCACCCAATTTCATCTGCAAAGAGAGACGATCATGAAAAGCATTAAACTGACCCTGGCCGCTGTGGCCCTGTCATCAATCGCATTTGGTACTATGGCGGCTGACCTGGTAAGTGAAGCGCCGGCTAATCAACAGCAAATCGGTGTGGTAAGCGCATCAGGTAGCACCGATTTAACCTCGCTGGAGAATCAACTGGCGGAGAAGGCCAGTGCTGCGGGAGCAAAGTCTTTCCGCATCACTTCGACCTCTGGCAACAACAACCTGCATGGCACCGCAGAGCTTTATAAATAGGAAGGGGCAGGCTTCAGATAGCTTCTATCTGAAGCCCCTTTTTTAACCGTTGGAACGTAACTGTGGATAACGACGGAAGATATAGATACACCAGAACAACGCCACCAGGCCGATCAACCCACCAATATTGCCCACATCCGCCATGTTTAAATGCAGGCTAACTTGATTACCGAGCAGCGCACCGGCACCAATGCCGATGTTATAAATGCCGGACATCAGTGACATGGCAACGTCAGTTGCATCCGGTGCCAGCGACAGCACCCGGACCTGCATTGCCAGACCAATCATCATCATCGCCATGCCCCAGAAAATACACAGCGTTGCAATCGCGGCCGGGCGTACGGCGGCAAATATCAGCAGACCCATGCACAAGGTGATCACTGCAATCGCGGCAATCAACAGCGCCGAGGGATATTTATTACCCAGGGTGCTGAACAGCACGCTACCGATGATTCCCGCAGAACCAAACAGCAGCAACAACAGCGTGGTGAAGTTTTCCCCGGAGTTGGCGACGACCTGCATAAAGGGTTCGATATAGCTGTAAGCGGTGTAATGCGCTGTCACCACAACGGTGACCAGCAGATACATGCTAACCAGCGCCGGGCGACGAAATAGCATCGGTACGCTGCTGAGCGAACCGGTATGTTCACTGGGCAGGCGTGGCAGAATGCGTGCGAGCAGCACCAGCAACACCAGCGCAGACAATCCAATCATGCCGAAAGTAGTACGCCAGCCAAGATACTGACCGACGATACGCCCAATCGGCACGCCCAACACCATCGCCAGCGCGGTGCCGGTTGCCAGCATACTCAGCGCCTGGGTTTTTTTGCCTGCCGGAGCGACACGAATCGCCAGCGACGCGGTAATGGACCAGAACACCGCATGTGCCAGCGCGATACCGATACGGGAAAGTACCAGCGAAGTGAAATCCCAGGCGACCGATGAGAGCACATGGCTGGCAATAAATAGCACAAACAGAATCGACAGCAGCAGACGACGTTCAATATTGCGCGTCAGCAGCATCAGCGGTAGCGACAGCAGCGCCACTACCCAGGCGTAGATGGTCAGCATGATGCCGACATCCGCAGTTTTCATCGCATAACTGGCGGCGATATCGGACAGCAAACCAACCGGGACAAATTCGGTGGTATTGAAGACAAAAGCGGCAATGGCCAGCAACACGACGCGTAGCCAGGCCGTTTTACGGGAGACGGTGGTTGATTGCATGAATTTCAGATCAGTCAGGCGGCAAATTAGGGGCGGAAAGCCCGATGTGAAGTGACCTTCGTCACAAATTATGCCTATTGTGGAGGATTAATACGCAGAGGGAAACCGTCTAACCGTATTTTATTGCTGAATATTTTTTATCGCTAAGGCTCCGGTTAATAGCCTGAGGTTATTAAGAAATTCGTTACGAGCTGCGTTTACGTGTTGGCATCATACGGATGAGGGTGTTGTCCTTCAGGATATAGTGATGCAACAGTGCGGCGACGGCGTGCAGGCCAATCAGCCAGTAGCCGAGTGGGGCCAGGGTTTCGTGCCAGCCGATCAGCGTGTCGGCGAGGTCAAAATTCGGGGTGCTGCTCACTGGCATCGCCAGGCCAAAAACCTGCCATGGCCGACCATTGAGATATTTCGACGTGACGCCGAGGATGGGTAATGCCAGAAACAGCGCGTACAGCAGGAAATGCATCAGATGGGCGAGATTCTGTTGCCAACGTGGCGGTGCGGGAATGATGTCTGGTGAGGTATGACGATGGCGTAACCCGGCGCGTACCAGCATCAACACCCATACTGAGACGCCACAGCTGAAATGCGTCATCATCATCAGGCTGCGGGTTAACGAACCACGGGCCGCCAGGCCACGTAGTTCAATGGTGGTATAGGCAATGGCGATCAATAACAGGGTGAGCCAGTGGAGGGCGATTTGTGACGTTGCGTATTTTTCACGCATGAGCGTTCTACCTGAAGCAATGTTGTTGGTGTCTAACATAGCGAAATGTCGCAGGAAAACTTAACAAAATGGCGCAACGTCGCGGTCCAGCTCAGATCCGGAATATCAGAGTCAGGCCATGTGTTTTAGTGCCACGCTATGCTGGGAGGTCAGATTTTTTTTTACGCCAACCGGACAACAGTGTTCGCAACCCAGCGCGGAAGGATAAAACTTACGCGCCTGCTGAATCGCGGCATTAGCGGTGTAAAAAGTACCAAGAAAGCGTCTTGCTGCATCCGGCGGAAGGAAAGGACACCCATTGGCATGTACCACATGGTTGTCGTTATAACCGGCATATTTATCGACATAATAATAAAGTTCCATCTGGCTTCCTCGTTGCTGTGTAAAGAAAAAAATCTAACTATTTTTGGAATAGAATAAATTATAGCTAGCTATTGTTATTTTGTTTTCACTGGCACTGAAAGTTTGCCGGGAAGGGGGATTACCTGAAGGGAACGGGGCGCATTGGCCCCGTAAAACAGATTACAGTTTGCGGCACTGCAAGCGCCAACCGACCAGCAATGCCAGCACCAGTAGTACGCTGATAAACACGGTGACACCGCTCCAGCCAAAACTGTGCCAAAACACGCCACCTAAGGTTCCGGCGACGCTGGAACCGACGTAATAACTGAATAAATAGAGGGAAGAGGCCTGGCCTTTTGCCCGACGTGCGCGCGGACCAATCCAGCCACTGGCAACCGAATGGGCGGCAAAAAATCCGGCGGTGAATAACATCATACCCGGCAGGATGATCCACAAGGTATTGAACGCTGTCAGTAGCAGACCACACAGCATGATCGCAGTGGCGGTGATCATCACCGGCCCCCGACCAAAGCGGCTGGTCATCGCACCGGCTTTAGGCGAACTCCAGGAACCGGTCAGATAGACCACCGACAACAAACCGACCACCGCCTGGCTGAGAGACCACGGCGCGCTGAGCAGTCGATAGCCAATGTAATTGAACAGGGTGACAAACGCGCCCATCAACAGAAAACCTTCCGCAAACAGCAGCGGCAGGCCTTTGTCACGCCAGTGCAGGCGGAAGTTAATCAGCAAATTATGCGGACGTAATGACGCCGGGCGGAAATGGCGCGAAGCGGGCAGGATTTTCCAGAACATCAGCGCCGATGCCAGCGAAAAGCAACCGATCACACCAATAGCGATGCGCCAGGAAAAAAGGTCGGTCAATACCCCGGTTAGCAGGCGACCGCTCATCCCGCCAATCGAGTTGCCGCTGATATACAGGCCCATCGAAAAAGCGATCACCCGCGGATGAATCTCTTCACTCAGGTAGGTCATTCCCACCGCAGCCACCCCACTTAACGACAAACCGATCAGCGCGCGCATCAACAGAATGCCGTGCCAGCTGGTCATCATGGCAGAAATCACGGTGCACAGGGCGGCAAGCATCAAGGCGGTCACCATTACCGACTTACGGCCAATGGCGTCGGAAAGTGGTCCGGTGACCAGCAAACCCAGCGCCATCAGCCCGGTCGATAACGACAGCGAGATACTGCTGGCTGCTGGCGAGACACCAAACTGCTGGGACAACACCGGTAGAATGGGCTGGACGCAATACAGCAGGGCAAAAGTGGCAAGACCCGCCGAGAACAGGGCAAGGGTAACACGCATAAATTGCGGCGAACCGCGTTCAATCCATGTTACTGACGCTGGAACAGAAGCAGGCACGACGGACACTTCGTCCTCATCGAGTGTCACAGCCTGAGAAGAGCGACTCACGGAAAATCCTCAAATTTCAGAAGGTATGACTATCGTAGGAAAGTGATAATAAGTTGTACAATATATTAATAATCTCGAATGAGACTTTTAAAATATGAATGTTGAACTTCGTCATCTACGCTATTTCATTGCCGTGGCGGAAGAACTGCATTTTGGTCGCGCCGCCATGCGCCTCAATATTTCGCAACCGCCGCTCAGCCAACAGATCCAGCAACTGGAGCAGGAAATTGGCGCGCAGCTGTTCACCCGTACCAATCGCAGTGTGCAGATCACGCCTGCGGGACAACAATTTTTACAGGATGCGCGCGGGATTCTGCTTCAGGTGGAGCAGGCGGCCAGTCGTGCGGCGCGGCTGCACAACGGCCAGGAAGGTGAATTACGTATTGGTTTCACCTCCTCCGCGCCCTTTACCGGGCTGGTATCCGATGCGCTCTATCATTTCCGCCAGCGCTGGCCGGCAGTACATATCCAGATGCAGGAGATTAACACCCGTCAGCAACTGGCACCGTTGCACGAAGGACGTCTCGATCTTGGCGTGATGCGCAACACGCCGTTGCCGAGTGATTTACAGCATCAGTTGTTACTGCGCGAACCCTTGTGTGCGGTGGTGCACTGGGCGCATCCACTGGCCGATGCGGAGGCCATCTCCATTCAGGCACTGGCGAATGAACCTTTTGTATTCTTCGATCCGCAAGGCGGTACCGCCTTATATGGCGAGATACTGGCGCTGTTGCACCGTTATCAGATCAAACCCTTTATCACTCAGGAAGTGGGGGAAGCGATGACCATCCTCGGGCTGGTTGCTACCGGATTAGGGGTATCGATTTTACCGGCCTCATTCCGTCGTGCGCGGCTGGCAGATGTGGTGTGGTTGCCGCTGCATGAGGCCGATGCGTTGTCGGAGGTTTGGCTGGTGTGGTCAGCGACGCGTGAGCCGAGTGCACAGATGGCCAATATGATGATGCTGTTACAACGTAACGCTGAAACTTAAGCCAGACGCGGCAAAATCACCTGACAATGTGTGCGACAAATCACATATCTAATCAAATATTTGGCGCTATACGCCATTCTGCCGCACCATAGTTGCTATTTATTTAGAAGCGCGAAAATAACCGGGAGCAGGGTGTGAATCTGGACAGTCAACCTGGCCACATTGATCAAATAAAGCAGACCAACGCAGGGGTGGTTTACCGATTGATTGATCACTACGGCCCGATTTCACGTATTGAACTGTCCAAACGCGCCCAGCTGGCCCCGGCCAGCATAACTAAAATCGTGCGTGAAATGCTGGATGCACATCTGGTGCAGGAAACCGAGTTTCAGGAGCCAGGCAGCCGAGGTCGTCCGGCTATCGGGCTGGTTCTCGATACCGTCGCCTGGCACTATCTGGCTATCCGCATTCAACCCGGTTATATCACCCTGACGTTACGCGATCTCAGCAGCCGTGCATTACAGGAAGATCGTCTGCCACTGCCCGCCAGCTACGACAAACCGTTGTTGCAGGCATTGCAGGAGCTGGTTGATGCTTTCTTTATTCGTCATCAGAAATTACTGGAACGCTTGACGGCCATCGCCATCACCTTACCCGGCCTGATCAATGCGGCGTCTGGCGTGGTGCATCGTATGCCTGGTTACGCGATTGAAGATATGCCGCTGGGCGAAAGTCTGTCACAACGCACCGGGGTGCCGGTGTTTGTCCAGCACGATATTTCCGCCTGGACGTTGGCCGAATCGTTGTTCGGTGCCTCGCGCGGTGCGCAGGACGTGATCCAGATTGTGATCGATGAAACCGTCGGAGCCGGGGTGATTACTGGTGGGCAACTACTGCATAAAAGCGGGCGGGCGCTGGTTGAAATTGGTCATACCCAGATTGATCCCTATGGTCAGCAGTGCTACTGCGGCAATCATGGTTGCCTGGAAACCGTGGCCAGTATTGGCAGCCTGCTCAACCTCGCGGCGCAGCGTTTACCCCATCAACCGGACAGCCGTTTGCATGACGTGCCACTGACGATTGAATCCTTGTGCAAGGCGGCGCAAGAGGGCGATCGCCTGGCGAGTGATGTGATTGCCGGGGTTGGACACCATATTGGTCGTATGCTGGCAATGATGGTGAATATCTTTAATCCGCGACAAATTCTTATTGGCTCGCCGCTTAACCAGGCTCCCGGTGTGTTGTTTCCTGCCGTCAGTAGCACCATTCGCCAGCAGGCGTTGCCTGCCTATAGCGATGAAATCCAATTGGCCCCCACCGCGTTTAACGATCCGGGCACCCTGGGTGCGGCGGCGTTAATCAAAGATGCCCTGTATTCCGGCTATTTGCTGATAAAACTGCTTCAGGGCTAAACAGCCCGCCTTAAGTTTGTCCTAACGCAATCTGTCAGGTACGACATTTCCTTAAACTGCTCCTTCGTCACCTCTGGTTCACATCGCTAAACGTAAGGAGGAAGGGTGAAAACACTCTTTATCACCGGTACTGACACCGCGGTGGGCAAAACCGTGGTTTCCCGCGCACTATTGCAGTGCTTTGCACAGAATGGTCAGTGCGCCGTAGGTTATAAACCTATCGCCAAAAGTGCCAAACCCACCCCAGAGGGTTTGCGCAATAAAGATGCGCTGTTGTTGCAGCAGGCTTCTGGCCTGGCATTACCGTATGCCGCTATCAATCCTATCACCCTGGAAGAGGATGAAATCAGCACCAGTCCAACGCATCAGATTGATTACCCGTTGTTGAGCGCAGGGCTGGCGGCCCTCCAGGAACGCGCGCCGCATGTGGTGGTGGAAGGGACAGGCGGCTGGCGCAGCCTGATGAATGACCTGCAACCGCTATCAAATTGGGTCAAAAAGGAGCAACTGCCGGTGGTGTTGGTGGTAGGCATCAAAGAGGGATGCATCAGCCACGCTTTACTGACTGCCGAAGCGGTGGCGCAGGATGGCTTGCCGCTGGTGGGATGGGTGGCAAATCGCATCAATCCTGGTCTGGCACATTATGCGGAAATCATTGATGTGCTGAGTGAAAAGCTGCATGCACCGTTGTTGGGTGAATTGCCCTACTTGCCACGCGCGGAACAGCGGGAGTTAAGTGGGTATCTGGATCTTTCATTACTTGGGAAGCCGATTTCGCACAGGGATAGTGCAAAACCTGCGGCGTGATGAAACGAAAAGTGGCAAATCCAGGCTGGCTGAATCTAAGGTTGCAGATCCAGCAGCTGTTCTTTGTGAATTAATTTCTTTTGTATTCAATGTCCTGCCAAAAATATCACTGAATCTTATTGCTCTGGCGTGATTCATGCATCAGCTGACCTGATGAATTTACTGCCGGAGCACCGTTATGTCGCACTCAGATGAAAAAGGTTTGCTGTATGGGCTGGAACAACGTATTGGCCCAGCCCCCGCATTTTTTGCCGCACTGCAACATGTGTTGGCTAGCGTGGTGGGCATCATCACGCCACCGCTGATTATTGGTTCGGTACTGGGGTTACAGGCTTATATTCCTTATCTGATTAGCATGTCGTTACTGGTGTCAGGTTTAGGCACCTTTATTCAGGCGCGCCGTTTTATGGGCATCGGTGCTGGCATGATCTGCCTCCAGGGCACTAGTTTTGCGTTTCTGGGCGTGATCTTATCCGGTGGGCTGATGGTGAAAGCGCGTGGTGGTTCACCGGAAGAGATCATGGCCATGATCTTCGGCTGCAACCTGATTGCCGCGCTGATCCCAATGCTGATCAGTCGTTGTATTGCATCGTTGCGTAAAGTGTTAACGCCCGTGGTGACCGGTACGGTGATCACCCTGATCGGCATCAGCCTGATCAAGGTAAGCATCACCGACTGGGCCGGTGGTCACAATGCTGCCGATTTTGGTGCGCCGTGGAACCTGGCACTGGGGGCGCTGACGCTGCTGGTAATTGTGGCGCTAAACCGTTCACGTAACCGTTGGGCGCGGCTGGTGGCGGTGGTGGCGGGGATCGCCGTCGGCTGTATCGCCGCTGCGCTGACCGGCCATCTGCAACTCAAACCAATGGCCGAGAGTAGCTGGCTGGTGATGCCGGGCTTCTTTCGTTTTGGTTTCAACTTTGACTGGGCGATCTTTGTACCGATTGCGCTGGTGTCGGTGATTAGCGTGATTGAGGCAGTAGGGGATTTAACCGCCAACTGTTTGCTGTCACGGCAGCCGATTGAAGGTGAAGGTTTTCAGCGTCGCCTGCAAGGCGGTATCCTGGCGGATGGTATCAGCTGCGTGCTGGCCGCGATGTTCTCGGCGTTTCCTAACACCACCTTTGCACAGAATAACGGCGTGATTCAGATGACCGGCGTCGCCAGCCGGTATGTAGGGATGGTGATTGGCCTGATGCTGGTGCTGTTGGGGATTTTCCCAGTGATTGGCAACCTGTTGCAGCAAATTCCTGCACCCGTGCTGGGCGGCGCGACGCTGGTGATGTTTGGCAGCGTGGTGGCAGCCGGTATCCGGGTGATGACGCAGACACCGTTGGGACGTCGCGAAATGTTGATTGTGGCGGTCTCGTTTGGTCTCGGTCTGGGGGTAGAAGCGGTGCCGGAGGTGCTGAAACAGTTCCCGATGCTGATCACGAATCTGTTTGGGCATGCAGTGACCACCGGTGGGATTCTCGCCATTATGTTGAACGTGATTTTGCCGTCAGAACAGACTAAATCAACGTTGGCAGCCACTGCCGCGGAAGAATCACATTAATTGCGTAATGAATCACGCCGCTACAGCGTTGTTGGCGTAGCGGCGCGATTTATCGCACAGTCCCGCAGCGGTTAAGGATTTAATCGCCGCCGCGTGCGGCCAGAACTCAAATAATCCGCAATATAATCCTGCGAAATCTCCCCGCTGTAGCGGCCATCTTCATCGACAATCGGCATCCACACCAGATTGTGTTCGTACAGCTTCGACAGCACCACACGCAGGTTTTCTTCCGCTTTGCCGGTAACGGTAAAGGTATGCAACATCTCTTCACAGCGACCGCTGGCACCACGTGCTTCACGGCGCTTCACAAATCCCAGCGGTTTGCCGTCGTTGTCGACCACCGTCACTGAACGCATATCGTTGTCGTCCATAGTGGCAAAGGCTTCCGCCAATGGCGTGCTGCGTTGTACGGTGATGGTGGGTTGCTGGTCGGTGACATCACCGGCCTGTACCAGCAACAAACGTTTCAGGGTACGGTCCTGACCAACAAAAGAACCGACAAACTCATTGGCGGGTTTTGCCAGCAGTTCATCCGGGCTGGCGCACTGTACGATTTTACCTTGACCAAACACCGCGATACGGTCGCCCAGTTTGAGCGCCTCATCAATATCGTGGCTCACCAGCATCACGGTTTTTTTCAGCTGACGCTGCATATCGAGAAATTCGTTCTGAATCACCTCACGGTTAATCGGGTCGACCGCGCCAAAAGGTTCATCCATCAACAATACCGGCGGATCCGCGGCCAGTGCACGGATCACGCCGATCCGCTGCTGCTGCCCGCCCGACATCTCACGTGGGTAACGATGCAAAAACTTGGTCGGATCAAGCGCCACCATGCTCATCAGTTCAGTCGCGCGTTCACGGCAACGCTTTTTATCCCACCCCAACATGCGTGGCACCACGGTGATGTTTTCTTCAATGGTCATATTCGGGAACAGGCCAATTTGCTGGATCACATAACCGATATTACGGCGCAGCGTCACCGTATCCTGCGTGCTGGTATCTTCGCCATTAATCAGGATATTGCCACTGGTGGCCGGGATCAGTCGGTTGATCATTTTCAGCGTAGTGGTTTTGCCGCAACCGGAAGGGCCGAGCAGCACACACATTTCCCCGGCGGGGACTTCCAGGCTGACGTTATCGACGGCGTTAAACGCCGTGCCATTTTTCTGGGTAAAGGTTTTCGTCAGGTTTTCCAGTTTGATCATTAGCGAATCCCCTTAGGAGTCAGCGCTGACTGCAAACGGTGCAGCAGCCAGTCAAGCACAATAGCCAGCAAACAAATCATCAACGCACCGGCAATTAACATACGCACATCACTGCCGCTGATACCGTCCAGCAGCTGTAAACCCAAACCGCCCGCACCGATCACCGCGGCAATCGCCATCACGCCGACGTTCATCACCACAGCGGTGCGGATACCGCCGAAAATCACCGGCAACGCCATCGGGATCTCCACCCAGCGCAGACGCTGCCAGAAGGTCATGCCAATGCCGCGACCCGCTTCGCGCAGCCCCGGCGGCAGATTCTCCAGCGCGGTATGGGTGTTACGCACAATTGGCAGCAGCGAATAGAGAAACACGGCGGTAATGGCCGGCAGGGCACCAATTCCCTGACCGATAAGCGAGAACAGCGGGATCATCAGACCAAACAGCGCAATAGTCGGAATGGTCAGCACAATGGTGGCGATGCCCAGCACCGGCGTCGCCAGCCATTTAAAACGCACAATCAAAATCCCGAGGGGTACGCCAACCACAATGGCAAAGCCGACCGCGACCAGCACCAGCCAGGTATGTTGCCACGTCAGGGCCAGCAGGGTGTCCCAGTTAGCCATGATGTAATGCAAGGTATCCATCGCGCCTCCTTACAGCATGTTTTTTGATTTGAGGAAATCACGCGCCACCTGTTCGGGTGACTGATGATCGATATCGACACGCTTATTCATCTCGGTAATGGCCTCATCGGTGATCAGCGGTGATAGCTGATTAAGTGCCTCGGCCAGTCCGGGATGGCTTTCCAGCACATCTTTACGCACCACCGGCGTGACGTTGTAACTTGGGAAGAAGTGTTTATCATCTTCCAACACTTTGAGATCGAACCCTTTTACCCGCCCGTCGGTGGTGTAAATCAGACCGGCATCGACAAAACCTTCCTTAACGGCGTTATACACCAGTCCGGGATCCATCTGGCGAATCTGGGGGCGGTCGAGCGGCATGTTGTAGGCTTTTTGCAGCGGAACCAGGCCATCCGAACGTCCGGCAAATTCCAGATCGAGTCCCAGCTTCCAGTTATGGTCCGGGTCAGATTTGCGTATCTGTTCCAGCTTTGCCACCAGTTGCGACATGGTGCTGATGCCTTCCTTGTCAGCCCGCGAGCGCTGCATGGCGAACGCATAGGTGTTGTTCATTGGTGCCGGGTCGAGCCAGACCAGTCCCAACTTACCGTCAAGTTGCTTCACCGTGTCATAAGCCTGCTGCGATGACATCGGTTTGGTGATGTGATTAAAGATGATCAACGAGGTGCCGGTATATTCCCACGTCATATCAATCTGTTTGTTGATCATGGCGTTACGGCCGATGGTGGTGGCGATATTGGTTTTCGGTATCACCTGAAACCCTTTCTTTTGCAGCCACATCACCGTCATGGCCGAAAGGATGTGTTGCTCGGTAAAACTCTTGGTCGCCAACACCAGCGGTGTGGCAGCGGCAGCCATCTGGCTCAGCGCCAGCGTTGCAGTCAAAATCAGCGCGCTACGTTTTATCCAGCGCGCTAACAGGTTGGCAGTGGCCATCACAAGGCTCCTTTTACTGTGTCGCTGCATGCGGACTGAGATAACGTCCCAGCGCGGCTAACAGCAGGTCGAGAATCAGTGCGAACAGGGCGGTTGCCACTGCGCCGAGGATCAGCGTCGGAAAGTCGTTGAGGTAGATACCGGGGAAAATCAGCTCACCATAGCTGCTGGCACCAATCAAAAACGCCAGCGGTGCGGTGCCGACATTAATGGCGGTTGCGATGCGTACCCCGGCGAGGATGACCGGTAGCGCGTTAGGGATTTCCACCTGACGCAGGCGCTGAAATTTGGTCATGCCAATACCGTTGGCGGCTTCCAGTAGCGACGGGGGAACCGCGCTCAGTCCGGCATAGGTATTACGCACGATGGGCAGCAAAGAGGCGAGAAATAGCGCAATCAACGCCGGACGGTCGCCGATACCAACAATCACCATTGCCAGAGCCAGCACCGCCAGCGGAGGCAGGGTATTGCCAACGTTGAAGATCTGCATCACGTACTCGGCCCAGCGACGGGCAAAGGGGCGGCTGAGCAGAATCCCGCTGGGGATGCCCACCAGCAGCGCGAAGAACATTGACCAGAACACCAGAAACAGATGCTGCTGCCCAAGGTAGATTAAATCCACCCTGCGGGCGCGCAAGGTATCCAGCCCGAGTCCCCACACCAGCAGGCCAACCACCAGCACAATGGCAAGCACTGCTAACCCGGATCGTCGGGCGAGCGATGCATTTTGTTGCATAGCGCATGTCTCCCTGATTAGTTAAAAGTCGATTAATAACAATAATTTAATTGATTTTTGTTGCGGCGCGGTTTATCGCGCAAACCGCGCATTCGCACAATAAATCGCCACATCACACAATTGCAGATAAAACGACTACTTAATGACCATTTTCCAGTGAGAATCAGAAAAGGGGTTTTAAACCTATAGCAACGTTATTCTTGATATGCCAGTTTTTGAGGGAAAATCAGATAGATAGTAAAAGGGGAAAAAAGAGGCTTAACCCCCATGAAATAAGGCACAAACCTTGATAAAAAAAATTCATCGACTATTTGTGACGCTGTCACACCGGGGCGCACGCAGAGGAAATTGACGGATAAAAATTTCGACTAGTCTTGCGACAAAGAAAGGAAGAAAGAAAAATGACTGAGAGCGCAGAAATTCAAACGGGAGACCGCCACTGGATCCTGATCGCCTGCATGCTGGCGATGTTTATGGCGGCAATTGAGGTCACTATCGTTGCCACGGCAATGCCGACCATCATCGCTGATCTGGGCGGTTTTTCGCATTTTGGCTGGGTATTTTCTATCTATCTGCTGACGCAGGCGGTGACGGTGCCGCTGTATGGGCGGCTGGCAGATATGTGGGGGCGCAAAATGCTGTTTTTTATCGGCGTTTCGCTGTTTCTCATCGGGTCCGTGCTGTGTGGTTTCGCCCACAGTATGACGTGGTTGATTCTGTTCCGGGCGTTTCAGGGCTTAGGCGCGGGTGCCATCATGCCGCTGACCACCACCATCGTGGCGGATATCTACGCACCGCGTGAGCGCGCCAGCGTGCAGGGCTGGCTCTCCAGCGTCTGGGGCGTGGCGGCGATCCTTGGGCCGTTAAGCGGTGCCTGGCTGGTACAGCACTTCAGCTGGGCGGTGATTTTCTGGGTCAACCTGCCGATTGGTCTGCTCTCCATGCTGTTGCTGGCGCGCTTTCTTCCTGCACGGGAACAACGCCAGCACAGCACGCTAAATATTACCGGTTGTGCCTGGTTGATGATCAGCGTCAGCGCGCTGTTAATCGCCTTATTGCAGGCCGAAGTGCTGGGATATTGGTTGCTGTTGTTCCTGCTGCTGGCGTTGATTGCCGCTGTGTTCCTTAAGCGTCATGAACAACGCGCCAGCGCGCCGCTGTTTCCGCTGGCTATCTGGCGCAGCCGATTGATTGTGGCGGGGAATGCCGGAAATCTGATCATTGGTGCGGCAATGATGGGTATCAGTGCCTTCCTGCCGACCTGGATTCAGGGGATTACCGGCGGTACGCCGTTGCAGGCGGGCAGTGCGCTGGCAATGATGTCGATTGGCTGGCCGTTGGCCAGTACCCTGAGTGGTCGTCTGATGTTGATCACCTCGTACCGCTTTACCGCGCAACTGGGCGCACTGCTGCTGATCGCTGGCAGTGCCTTGTTGCTGTTGTTGCGCGCCGACAGCAGCCTGATACAGGCGGGGTTGACCGCCTTTATCATCGGTACGGGCATGGGGATGACCAGCACTACTTTTCTGGTTTCGGTGCAGAATCACGCGCATTACGAAATTCGTGGCATCTGTACCGCCTCGATCATGTTCAGCCGGATGCTGGGATCGGCGATTGGTACGGCGTTGATGGGAGCAGTGTTGAATTACAATTTGATGCGGCGTTTACCCGAGGCCAACGACCCGATGCAAAAAATCATGTCACATGACAGCCGTCAGGCGTTACCACATGGGACATTACAGGAATGGATTACGCAGATTGCCAGTTCATTGCATTGGGTGTTTGTGGTGGCCTTGTTGATCGCGCTGCTGACGCTATGGATCGCCTGGCTGATGCCGCACCAGCGGCCGGAGACGTAGCGGCGCGATTTATCGCGCGCCTTTGATTGCGCCGCTACGATCGTTTACTGTGGTGTATCGTGTGAGCTGCCCGCATCATTCGGCACATTGCCTTCTGCGTCGCGGCTCAGCTTCTTGTAGACAATTTTCTGGGTGTCGTTCTCACAATGCCCAACCACCTGACCACCCGCCTGGTCGGCCTGATCGTTGGGTACGATATCCAGCGTAAAATCCGATTCAGCCAGTCCGTTACTGACCAGTTTCTTGCTGATCTCCGCTTTGACGCTTTCACAGGAAGCTTGCGCCAGCATCGGCAACGCCAGCAAGGACAGCAATACCACGGCAACACGCTTTTTCATCTCACACTCCTTTGGTTAGAACTCCCTTGATGACTATAGCAGCGTCAGCGACTTATGGCGCGACGACGCGGCCGGTGCGACGGTCAAGGCAGCGCAGGGTGTTGGGTTCCCAGTAGGCATTGACGTTATAGCTTTTTTCACAGGAGTCACGGGTATCAAAGGCTTTATCGGTTTTATCGAATTCTTTCTCGACGCGGGTATTCACTTTGTTACGCAGGTTGCGGGTGTCATTCCATTGCTCCTTGCTTTGACGTGCCGCCTCATTGCTGGCAGCGCTGCTGCCATCTTCGATGATCAGACGATTGGTTTGCGCGGAGGCCAGCGGGGCAGTCAGCAGTACGCTGGAGGTCAGTGCCGCAGCAAGCAGTGCGGGAAACAATTTTTTCATCATCTTTTCCTTCAGTTAACACCAGCACAGCCTTGAGAGTGGCTGTAACAACAATACTCGCTAGTATATCATCGCTGCTTCTTTACTCACCAGCGGTGAGGCATTTGTTGAGACTTTTGAGAGACTTTTTATGCTGGTGAAAACGGCGTTGTTGTTTTTTTTAACTGCGATGGCGGAAATTGTTGGCTGCTTCCTACCCTGGTTATGGCTGAAGAAGGGCGCGACGGCTTGGCTGTTGCTGCCTGCTGCGGCCAGCCTGATGTTGTTTGTCTGGTTGCTGACCCTGCATCCGGCGGCCAGTGGTCGCGTTTATGCGGCCTACGGTGGCGTTTATGTGTTGACGGCGCTGATCTGGTTGCGGGTGGTGGATGGGGTAAAACTCAGTCCGTGGGACTGGGCGGGGGGCTTGATTGCGCTGAGCGGTATGCTGATTATTGTTGCAGGATGGGGACGGACCTGATGTTAAAAAACCGTAGCGGCGCGATTTATCGCGCCTTGCCCGCGGAAGGTCAAAAACGCGCGATAAATCGCGCCGCTACAGGGATGGTGTCGGGTTTTAGTCCTTATGCACCTTCAAACCTGCGAGGGTTTGCGTCACCGGCATCATTTCCAGTGTATTGATGTTGACGTGTTTCGGTAACGTCGCCACCCAGTACACCGCTTCGGTAACATCTTCGGCGGTCAGTGCGGTGGTGCCTTCATAAACCTTATCGGCTTTGCCGTCATCACCTTTGAAACGCACATTGGAAAACTCCGTGCCGCCGACCAGACCCGGTTCAATATCGGTCACACGCAGCGCGGTGCCATGCAAATCGGTACGTAGATTCAGGCTGAACTGGCGCACAAAGGCTTTGGTCGCACCATAAACGTTGCCACCGGCATACGGCCAGCTACCGGCAATCGAACCAATATTAATGATATGCCCAACATTGCGCTCCACCATGGCGGGCAGCAGGGCGCGCGTCATATACACCAAACCTTTGTTGTTGGTGTCGATCATATTTTCCCAATCTTCGATATTGGCTTTGTGCGCGGGTTCAATACCGAGCGCCAGACCGGCATTGTTAACCAACACATCGATATTGCGCCATTCGGCAGGCAGGGCGGCAATCGCCTCTTCAATGGCCGCACGGTTACGCACATCCAGTTGTACGGTATAGAGATTGTCGCCCAGTTCGTCTTTCAATTCCTGCAAACGCTCAACGCGGCGTCCGCTGGCGATCACTTTATGACCTGTGGCAATGAAGCGGCGGGTGATACTTTGACCAAAACCGGCCGTCGCACCGGTAACAAAAATAATCATCTCACTGTTCCTTAAACGATTTCAGGTTCCACGCCACACCTTAGCACTAACCCCGGTTCTCTGCCCATCAAAAGCCGTTGCTGAATTTTACCTGCACGATTTCAGCGCATCATTGCACCAATCTGGCACAGCTGAACGCACCGCAAAGACCACTAAACATCCGCCTCACCGACAGTTGTTAAATCGCAACCGATTGCGGAACTGAGCAACCGTTTGCGCACTCGGTTGCTTGCGCAACCTGCCATAAAAATAGCTTATATCACTCTAATTAATTGAATATAAAGACAAAATAGAGTTATTTGTGTTGGCACGCAGTTTGCAAAACCCATAAAAGGCCATCACCTGCCATAACAATGAGAAAGCAAGGAACCCTTTTATGCCTTTCGCATCCGAAACCACGCTGCGCGCCAGTTTTTTTGATTTTACTGGCGTAGCACATCAACCCGACACCATTGCTGACCAGGCACGCTACCTCGAAGACGGCGTACTTACGCTACACGACGGCAAAGTCGTCAGCTTAGAACCCTGGGAAAGCGCGCAGTCGCGTATTGACCCCGCCACGCTGACTGACCTGCGTGGCAAGCTGATCGTGCCGGGTTTTATCGATACCCATATCCACTATCCGCAAACCGAGATGATAGGGGCTTTTGGCGAGCAGCTGCTGGAGTGGCTGAACCAATACACTTTCCCGGTCGAAAGCCAGTATCACTGTCCCGATCATGCGGCGCAGATGTCAGCCTTTTTCCTGCATCAGCTGCTGGCGAATGGCACCACCACCGCGCTGGTATTTGGCACGGTGCATCCGCAATCGGTGGAAGCGCTGTTTAGCGCTGCGGAGCAGCTCAATATGCGTCTGATTGCCGGTAAGGTGATGATGGATCGTAATGCTCCGGCTTATCTGACCGAAACGCCGCAGGCCAGTTACCTGCAAACCCGCACCCTGATCGAGCGCTGGCACAACCGTGGCCGTCTGAGCTACGCGCTGACGCCTCGCTTTGCTCCGACCTCGTCGCCCCAGTTGCTGGAGAAAGTCCGTCAGCTGCGCGCCGAGTTTCCCGATACCTGGCTGCATACCCATCTGAGTGAAAATCCGCAGGAAATCGCCTGGGTTAAAGAACTGTTCCCGGAGCATGACGGTTATCTCGACGTGTATCACCAGCATCAACTCACCGGCAAACGCAGCGTCTTCGCTCACTGTCTGCATCTGGATGATCATGAATGGCAGTGCCTGCACGATACCGATTCGTCGATCGCCTTTTGCCCAACCTCCAATCTGTTTCTCGGCAGTGGATTGTTCAACATCAAACGCTGCTGGCAGCAGGGCGTACGCATGGGCATCGGCACCGACGTCGGTGCCGGCACAACCTTTAACCTGTTGCAGACCCTTGGCGAAGCCTACAAAGTCGGCCAGCTTCAGCGCTATAAACTCAGCGCCTGCGAAGCCTTTTACCATGCCACGCTGGGGGGAGCGCATGCGCTCGACCTCGACCATGCCATTGGCAACTTTAACCCCGGCAAAGAGGCAGATTTTGTTGTGCTCGATCCTGCCGTTTCCGCATTACAGCAATTGCGCTATGCCAACAGCAAAGATATCTGGGAAAAACTATTTGTGCTGATGACGCTGGGCGACGATCGCAACATCGCCCAAACCTGGGTCAACGGCCAGCCGGTCTGGCAACGGGAAAGCGGGGTAAAAGCGGCATGATTCAGTTTCTGCTTAATAACCGACTGGTCACTGAGCGTAATCTCGATCCGAACCTCAGCGTATTGAATTATCTGCGTAATCACCAGCAGCGTCGTGGCACCAAAGAAGGCTGTGCCTCCGGCGATTGCGGTGCCTGTACCGTGACGCTGGGGACAGTGGTGGAGGGGCGTATGCAGTATGAAACGGTCAACAGCTGCCTGACGCTGGTCAGCAGCCTGCAAGGAAAACAGTTGATTACCGTCGAGGATTTGCGCCAGGGGAGCGATCTGCACCCGGTACAGCAGGCGATGGTCGATTGCCATGGTTCGCAATGCGGCTACTGCACGCCGGGTTTTGTCATGTCACTTTTCACCTTACAAAAAAATAGCCACGGCTGGGACCGTCATCAGGCGGAGCAGGCGCTGGCCGGCAACCTGTGCCGCTGCACCGGTTATCGACCGATTATGGATGCGGCGCAGCAAGCCTGTGAATCCGCGGTGGACGATAACTTCAGCCAGAACGAAGCCAGCGTGGTGCAGCGTTTACAGGCGCTGGTCAGCAACGAGGTACAGATGCTGGAAGCCAACGGTAGCCGCTGCCTGGTGCCGAAAACCTTGTCGCAGCTGGCGGCTTTGTATCAGCAGCATCCGGACGCGCGCTTAGTGGCGGGCGGCACCGATCTGACGTTACAGATCACCCAGCACCATCAACGCATTCCGTTGCTGATTGCGCTGGAGCAGGTTGCCGAGCTGAAAGTGTGTAGCGAAGATGAGGCGCACTGGCGTCTGGGCGCCGGTGCCTCACTGCATCAGTGCGATCAGTTTCTCGCCACGCGCATTCCGGCATTTAGCCGCATGTTGGCGCGCTTTGCTTCGCTGCAAATTCGTCATCAGGGCACGCTGGGTGGCAACATCGGTAACGCCTCACCGATTGGTGATGCTGCCCCGATGTTGCTGGCGCTCAACGCTCACCTCGAATTGCAACAAGGGGAACAGTGTCGGGAAGTGCCGCTGGATCAATTCTTTACCGGCTATCGTCAGACGGTACTCCAACCCGGTGAGTTTATTCGCACCATCATTATTCCTCGCGTGACAGTGTCACCTGAATTTGTGGCCTGGAAGGTCTCCAAACGGCTCGATGATGATATTTCCGCCATTTTTGTTGCCATTAACCTCCAGGTAGAGAACGGTGTGGTGCAACATGCGCGCATCGCTTTTGGCGGCATGGCGGCCACGCCCAAACGGGCGTTGAACGCCGAAGCGGCACTCGTCGGTGCAGCATTGAGCCTGACAACCATCGAGGCGGCCTGCGCCGCCCTGAGCCAGGATTTCCAGCCGCTGAGCGATTTCCGCGCCAGCGCCGCCTACCGTTTGCAGGTGGCGCGCAATTTGCTGCGCCGCTACTACGCACAGGCCAGCGGCGAACTGACCATCGCAGAGGTGACGCGCTATGTCTCATAATCGCCCGCAATTGAATGAAACTTTGTTAAAAACCCAGTTTGACACCAGTATGCAAAGCGGTGTCGGGCGCAGCCACAAGCACGAAAGCGCTGATAAACATGTCTCCGGCGAAGCGATTTATATTGATGACAAACCCGACTTACCGGGCTTGTTGCACCTTTGCCCCTTACTCAGCCCACACGCTCACGCCCGGATTATCCGGCTGGATGTGCAGCCGTGCTATGCGGTGCCCGGCGTGGTCAGCGTGCTCACCTGGCGTGATGTGCCGGGCAGCAATGATGTTGGCCCGCTGGAACCCGGCGATCCCTTGCTGGCGCAGGACAAAGTCGAGTATCTCGGGCAGGTGGTGATTGCCGTGGCGGCAGATTCGCCGGAAGCGGCACGGGCGGGCGTCGAGGCGGCGATTGTCGAATATGAACCGTTACCGGCGATCCTTGATGTTTGCGCGGCGCTGGAACAGGGACATTTTGTCCAGCAACCCCATGTACATCAACGCGGCGATGCTGATGCGGCGCTGGCGCGTGCGCCACATCGTATTCAGGGCAGCTTCCACATTGGTGGTCAGGAACATTTTTACCTGGAAACCCAGACGGCGCTGGTGATCCCTGGCGAAGACAGCGCGCTCCAGGTGTTCTCCTCCACCCAGAACCCTACCGAAGTGCAGAAGCTGGTAGCCGAAGTGATGGGCATCAGTATGAACAACGTCACCATCGATATGCGGCGTATGGGCGGGGGCTTTGGTGGCAAAGAGACCCAGGCGGCAGGTGTCGCCTGCTTGTGCGCGATTGCGGCCCGTCAGACGCGTCGACCGGCAAAAATGCGCCTCGCACGCCGTGATGACATGCGCATCACCGGTAAGCGCCATCCGTTCTACGTGCGCTACGATGTTGGCTTCGATGGCGAGGGCCGTTTTTGCGGCGTGAAGATCGATCTGGCAGGAAATTGTGGTTTTTCCCTCGATCTTAGTGGATCGATAGTCGATCGAGCCATGTTCCATGCGGATAATGCTTATTATCTCGGTGACGCGCTGATTACCGGTTATCGCTGCCGCACTAACATTGCGTCAAATACCGCCTACCGTGGCTTTGGTGGACCGCAGGGTATGGTGGCGATTGAGCAGATCATGGATCACATCGCGCGCGAGTTGCAGCTCGATCCGCTGGAACTGCGCAAGCGAAACTACTATGGCAAGCAGGATCGCAACGTCACCCATTATCACCAGCAGGTGGAGGATAACCTGCTGGAGGAGATCACCACGCAACTGGAAACCAGTAGCGATTACACGGTACGGCGCGCAGAAATTCAGGCGTTCAATGCGACTAACCGCTTTATGAAACGCGGGTTGGCGCTGACGCCGGTGAAATTCGGCATCTCCTTTACCTCCAGCTTCCTGAATCAGGCGGGCGCGCTGATTCTGATCTACACCGATGGTACGGTGCAGCTGAATCACGGTGGCACCGAGATGGGCCAGGGCTTGAACACCAAAGTGGCGCAGATTGTGGCGGAAGTGCTGCAAATCGACATCAGCCATATCCAGGTGACCGCCACGGATACCGGCAAAGTGCCCAATACCTCGCCAACGGCGGCCTCCAGTGGGGCCGATCTTAACGGCAAAGCCGCGCAGGATGCGGCACAAACCTTGCGGGATCGCTTAACGGCGATGTTGTGCAAGCTACATCAATGCGAGCCTGAGCAGATCAGTTTCAGCAACGGGATCGTGCGCGTCAGGGAGCAGCATTTCACCTTCGCCGAGGTGTGCCAGCAGGCGTGGTTGAATCAGGTGCCGCTCTCCGCCACCGGTTTTTATCGCGTGCCGGGTATCCATTATGACCGCAACGCGGGACGCGGCACGCCGTTTTACTATTTCTCCTTCGGCGCGGCCTGTTGTGAGGTGCTGGTGGATACGCTCACCGGTGAATATCGCCTGCTGCGCGCCGATATCCTGCATGATGTCGGTGCATCGCTTAATCCGGCCATTGATATTGGTCAGGTGGAAGGGGGTTTCGTGCAGGGCATGGGCTGGCTGACCTGCGAAGAACTGGTATGGAACGATCAGGGCAAATTGCTCACTGACGGTCCGGCCAGCTACAAAATCCCGGCCATCAGTGATGTGCCAGCCGATCTGCGCGTTACCCTGGTGGAGAACCGTAAAAATCCAAAACAGACGGTGTTTCACTCCAAAGCGGTGGGCGAGCCACCGTTTATGCTGGGGATTGCAGTCTGGTGCGCGTTGCAGGATGCGGTCGCCAGCGTCGCGGAGTACCGTCAGCATCCGCTGCTGGATGCGCCAGCCACGCCGGAACGGGTTTTCTGGGGCGTTCAGCGCCTCTCGGGAGCAGATGATGATCTACCACGACTGGATTAGCGTACTGCACCGCCTGCGGGAAAAGCGGGAAAGTTGCGTGCTGGTAACCGTGCTGAGTGAGCGCGGTTCCGTGCCGCGTGACAGCGGCAGCAAAATGGTGGTCACCGCCAGCGACAGTTTTCTCACCATCGGCGGGGGGCATCTGGAGTATCAATGTATCGCCCAGGCGCGTGAGATGTTGCAGCAGCCGCGCAGTGCGCCGCATACGGAAGAGTTCGCGTTGGGGGCGCGACTTGGCCAGTGCTGTGGCGGCATGGCGACCATCTTGTTTGAACCGCTGATGCAGCAACAGCCGGAAATCCAGGTGTACGGTGCCGGGCATGTTGGGCAAGCGTTGGTGCAGCTGCTGGCGACGTTACCCTGTCACATTACCTGGATCGACAGCCGCGCCGTGCAGTTCCGCACGGTGCCGGAGGGCGTTACAGTACGTCAGGTGGATGACCCGCTGGATTGCGTGGCGGAAGCCGCACCGGGCAGCTATTTCGTGGTGATGACCCATCATCATCCGCTTGACCTGGCGCTGAGCGAAGCCATCCTGCGACGCGGCGATTTCTGCTATGCCGGGGTGATCGGCTCGGAGACCAAAGCGCAACGTTTCCGCTATCGCCTGGAAGGAAAAGGCATTGCGGCGGACACGCTGGCGCGTCTGCGTTGCCCGCTGGGCTTGCCGGATGTCAAAGGTAAGTTGCCTGCCGAAATCGCGGTAGCGGTGGCGGGTGAGATCATCAGTGTTTATCAGCGGCAGACGATGAGTTGTTGAGATGCGCTGAAACTGCCAGGATAGAAACATTCCGCCGGAGCTTGCTTCGGCGTTGCTGATGATCAGGAGCGATAATGAATTCAAGAGCCAATCCTTTCTTCACCGCCAGCACTTTGCCGTACCAAACCCCGCCGTTTGACCAGATTCAGGAAGACGATTTTCTCCCGGCGCTGGAAGCCGGAATTGAAGAAAAACGCCAGGAGGTAGCGGCGATCGCCAGCAATCCTGAACCTGCCAGCTTTGAAAATACTTATGAATCGCTGGAGCGCAGCGGGCAACTGCTCAGCCGCGTTAACCTGGTGTTTGGCGCCATGACCTCAGCCAACACCAGCGAGCGGCTTCAGGAAATTGATGAGCTGATCACCCCGAAACTGACTGCGCTGACCGATGAAATCACCCTGAACAGCCAGCTGTTCAGCCGACTGGATTATGTTTATCAGCATCGTGGCTCGCTGTGCCCGGATGCGGAAGCAATGCGCCTGACAGAGGTTGTCTGGCAGCATTTCAAACTGGCCGGTGCGGCACTGAATGACGCCGACAAAGCACAATTGCGTGCCTGCAATCAGGAGCTGGCGACGCTAGGCACCAAATTTGGCAACCGGCTGCTGGCCGCCAGCAAAGCGGGGGCGTATACCGTCAGCAATCCCGCCGCACTGGCCGGACTGAGCGACGAAGAACTGGCGCACGCCAAAGCCGCAGCCGAGGCGCGCGGCTTGTCTGGTGAATGGTTGCTGCCATTACAAAATACCACCCAGCAACCGGCGTTGCAGTCCCTGACCGTTCGCGCCACGCGTGAAGCGTTGTTCCAGCGTGCGTTGACGCGTTGTGAGCAGGGAGACGATAACGACACCCGTGCGCTGGTACTGCGCATGGCACAGCTACGCGCACAACGTGCCAGCCTGCTAGGTTTCAAAACCTATGCCGAGTGGGGCTTGCAGGATCAGATGGCGAAGACCCCGGAAGCCGCGTTCAGTTTTATGCGCAACATCGTGCCCGCGGCGCGTGAGCGCGCGGAACGCGAAGCGGCGGATATTCAGCTGGCCATTGAGCAGGCCCATCACAGTTTCCCGCTGCGCGCCTGGGACTGGAGCTTCTACGCTGAACAGGTGCGTAAAGCGAAATATGAGCTGGATGAAAGCCAGATTCGCCCGTACTTCGCGCTGGAGAACGTGCTGGAGAAAGGGGTGTTCTGGTCTGCCAGCCAGCTGTTTGGCATTCGCTTCAGCGAACGTCATGACCTGCCTGTGTACCATCCTGATGTGCGCGTGTATGAAATTTTCGACGCTGACGACACGCCGCTGGCGTTGTTCTATACCGATTTCTTCAAGCGCGATAATAAAAGCGGTGGCGCGTGGATGAGCAACTTTGTCGATCAGTCAACGCTGCTCGGCACCAAACCGGTGATCTACAACGTCTGCAACTACACCAAACCGGCCAGTGGGCAACCGGCATTGCTGAGTTGGGATGAGGTGATCACCCTGTTCCACGAGTTTGGTCACGCACTGCATGGCCTGTTCGCCTCGCAACGTTATGTCAGCATCTCCGGCACTGCCACGCCACGCGATTTTGTCGAATTCCCGTCACAAATAAACGAACACTGGGCCAGCAACCCGCAGGTGTTCGCCAACTATGCCTGCCATTATCAGAGCGGGGAGCCGATGCCTGCCGAACTGCGTGAAAAAATGGTGCGTGCGGCGACGTTCAACAAAGGTTATGACATGACCGAGTTGCTGGCAGCGGCGCTGCTGGATCTGCAATGGCACTCGTTGACCTGCGAGGATAATCCGCAAGATGTCAGCCATTTCGAACTCCAGGCACTGGCAGCGGAGAATATCGCGTTGAGCACGGTGCCGCCACGCTACCGGTCCAGCTATTTCCGCCATATATGGGGCGGCGGTTATGCGGCGGGTTATTACGCCTATATCTGGACGCAAATGCTGGCCGATGATGGCTACCAGGCGTTTGAGGAGCGGGGTGGTTTAACCCGCGAGAATGGTCAGCACTTCCGTGAGCAGATTTTGTCTCGCGGCAACAGCACCGATTTGCAGTATCTGTGGCTGGCCTGGCGCGGCAAAGCGCCGGAAATTGGCCCTATGCTGAAGAACCGGGGACTGTCATAACGACGCTTTTGACTGCACCGACCCGTAGCGGCGCGATTTATCGCGCGCCCTGGTCGGTGCATCATCTGGCTCAGCCCAGCGGCCCGCCCTCAATGGTGTCGCACATCCCGGCCAGCACGCGTTCGCCGGTTTCATTTTTCAGTTCCTGATACCAGGCGGCGGTGATCGCCGCATCTTTGGCGTGGGTAACGTCACAACGTTTACGTGCTTTCAGCACCAGGTCTTTGGTGCGTTCCACCCGGCGAGCCTGGTAACGCAGCAAGCCATCTTCGATGCCCAGCGAATGGGCGGCCAGTGTCTGTGCCAGCACAATCGCGTCTTCCATCGCAGCACAACCGCCCTGGCCGATATCCGGCGTGGTGCTGTGTGCCGCATCACCCAGCAGCGCCACCCGTCCTTTAACGAACTGGCTGAACGGTTCGATATCGTGAATCTCCACCCGGTTGGTGGTTTCCGGGTTAATCGCATCGATCAGGCGTTGTACCGGATCGGCCCAGCCCGCAAAGTAACCGTGCAGATCGGCCTTCAGCGTGCTGCGATCTTCCGGCAGGCCTTTCGGTAGCGGCACATCAAAGAAGAAGTAAAAACGGTTGCCGCTCACCGGCATCAGCGAAACACGTTTGCCTTCGCCGACGAAGGTGGTCCACTGATCCGCCGGAGCGATGCTTTCATCAATGGTCACCAACCCGTTCCAGTTAACATAACCGGCATAGCGACGTTCGACGCTTTCGCCCAGTACGTAATGGCGGATCACCGAATGGGTGCCGTCGGCGGCAACCAGGAAATCAGCCTGCTGCTGGCTGCCATCATCAAACCAGGCCGTCACGCCGCTGGCGGTTTGCTCCACCTGGGTAACGCGTTTGCCGAAGCCAATGCGCGACCGGCCATAGGTATCAATCAACATCGCCTGTAATTCCGCGCGTGCCACTGGGTAAGGATGCTCGCCAACCTGTTGCACCAGCGGATTCATGCTGAAGCGGGTCAGGGTAGCGCCGCTATGGGCATCGTTGTAGGCCATAAACGCCATATTGCCGCCCAGCGCCCGCAGCGATTCTTTCATCCCCAGCGCATTGAGGCATTTCACGCCATTGGGCCAAATAGAAATCGCCGCGCCGACCGGTTTCATCTCTTTTACTGCTTCAAACACCGCAGTGGTAAAGCCTGCTTTTTCCAGCGCAATCGCCGCACTCATCCCGCCAATACCCGCACCAATCACAATCGCTTTCATAACTTTCTCCTTTGCTATACCGGAACAGGCTTGCAACTTTTGTACCAATGGCGGGGAATTGTCTCTGCACAAGTCAATGCACTGATATTTATTGATATTAATCAATTTTTATCAGAGTTCCTTCAGAACGCTGCACAATGCTGACTCATTGCGTTGCACTAAAATAATGCATTATGCCGCCATCGAATGAATCATTGGTTTCAAGGGTAGCGGCGCGATTTATCGCGCAATATCGCACAACGACAAAAAGCCCGCGAAAAATCGCGCCGCGACAACCATACTTTTTCCAATCAATCACACGAGGGTAAGGCGATGAAGTGGACCATCCTGTTGCTGCTGCTCACCAGCATCGGCGCGACCGCACAACCCCGCTGGCAACCAGAGAGCAAATCCCCCATCCCGCAGCTCACGCCTGTCGCGGCGAAATGTGATGTGTCAGCCTGCCAGCAGAATTGTTATATCCAGCAATCACAATGTAACAATGATAAAAACGGTGCCTGTGGTTCACTGGCACAAATTTGTGTACAAAACTGTGCCAGCCAGTGCCGTTAACTGAAATAAAACTGTCACAACAGGGTGCTAGCGTGTTTCCCCGGCAAGGTAATATTCTGATAACAGGGGAAAATAATGAAAACCCGCTTCACTCTGATCGCTGCCCTGATGCTTCTGACGCAGCAGGCACAAGCGATCTCACTGCCGGACGCTGCGGCGCTCGCCAGTCAGACTTCAATCGGTTCTGCTCAGGCAAGTTACAACGATCTTGAACAGCAGATGCAAGAGGCATTGCGCACGGCGTTACAGGGTAACAATCCGCAACTGACGCGCAACCTGTTGGAAAAAGCCAAACAAACGCCAACCCAGGCGGATTACGCCTGGCTGAAAAGCAGCGGTTACGATTTCCAGACCAAAGCCAATCAGCAGGCAGGTATCGCACTGCTGGCCGGGTTTAGTTCGCTGCCGGCCAGCGTGCTGGATGCCAGTCGTGCCACCGTGACCAATATCAATCTGAACGCCACGCAGGGTACGCGCCATCAGGCGCTGGCCGATGCCGAAGGCATCAACCATCTTTATTTTCTCGCGGATGCGCTCGGCCCACGCCTCGGTAAAGCCTTTCTGGCCGCCTATGACAAAGGTGAACTGGGCAAAGCGGCGGCGCTGATTAAAGCCAGTGAAGTCAGCACCGGCGCGGCAAAAAAACACTTTAACTATCCCCGTCCGTTCCTGCATGAAGGTAACACCATCCATCTGGTGCCGGATGATGTGGTGGTTAAGGATAATCATCCTTACACCGCCGATGGCGGTTCTTTCCCCAGCGGGCATACCAACACCGGTTATACCGATGCGCTGTTGCTGGCGGAAATGGTGCCTGAACGCTTCGAAGCGTTGGTCACCCGTGGCGCGCGTTATGGCTACTCACGTCTGGTGCTGGGGGTACATTATCCGCTCGACGTGATGGGTTCACGCATGGTGGCGGAACGCAATGTGGCGAATTATCTTAACGATACCCGCTATCAGGCGTTATTCAGTGAAGCGCGCGATCAACTGCGTGCGGCGCTGGAGAAAGAATGCGGTACGTCGCTGGCGGAGTGCGCACGCACTACAGGCAAGGACGATCCTTACCGTGCGCCGCAGATGAAACAATTCTACCGTTTCACCCTGAGCTATAACCTGCCACAAGCAACCGGCAAAAATGTCGCAGTAACGGTGCCTGCCGGGGCGGAAGTGCTGTTGAAAACCGCGCTGCCGAAGCTGTCTGATGCTCAGCGTCGGGCGTTAATGGTGAAATCGGCGCTGCCAGGCGGCTATCCACTTTCCGGCAATGCGGATCAGTCATTCTGGCAACGTCTGGATTTGACAGCGGCTTACGCGCTGG
The DNA here is from genome assembly GCF_059730495.1 of Pantoea sp. X-Soil-TKNS-1211. Classification (NCBI taxonomy): domain Bacteria; kingdom Pseudomonadati; phylum Pseudomonadota; class Gammaproteobacteria; order Enterobacterales; family Erwiniaceae; genus Pantoea; species Pantoea sp. X-Soil-TKNS-1211. The sequence goes on along the minus strand of NZ_AP035953.1, from coordinate 2,274,008 downwards.
CAACGCATCAGTAAAGGTCACCACCGCGCGATGAATCGCACCGCTACGGGATAATTGCGGTATTGGGTAGCGGCACGATTTATCGCGCAAATCAATCAACGATAAATAACTTCGCACCGGTTTCGGTTGAGGAACGGTGCGCTTCAGCGTTATCCGCCACCTGATAGCTGACGCCAGGCGTCAGGGTGAAACGGCGACCATCTTCCAGTTCTGTCACCATCTCACCTTCGAGACACAGCAAAATATGCCCCTTCAGACACCAGTGATCGGCCAGATAGCCTGGCGAATACTCCACCATGCGCACGCGAATATCGTTGAAACGTTGGGTACGCCACAAAGCAAAACCGCGATCGCCGGTATGGGTTTCCGCTTCAATCTGGTCCCATTGCGTGATGCCAAAGGGTAGCTGGTTAATTTGCATGTTGTCGATCCTTTCATCAGGTAGATGATTGTTTATACATGCATTTTAACCCGCTGCAAACCTTTATCCCTGCTGATAAATCTCCAGTGCATCCGGGCCACTGACCCCTTGATGAATGATCGCCATCAGCGCTTTTACCACCCGCGACGGGTTATCGTGCTGATAAACGTTACGCCCATACACCATGCCGCTGGCACCCTGTGCCATCAGCGCAGCGCTTTTTTGCAGCACCGCCCCCAGCTCGCCTTTACCACCGCCGCGTACCAGGGTTGGGCAACGCGCGGCTTCCACCACATGATGAAAGTCTTCAACGTTATCAGTGGGGTCAGCTTTGACGATATCGGCTCCCAGTTCGCGCGCCAGCCGCACCAGTGGCACGATTTTCTCTACATCACCCAGCGAACCATAAGCCGCACCCTGTCCGGCCGGGGCCATTACCAGCGGTTCAATCATTAACGGCATGGCGTAGCGATCGCAGGCCTGGCGCAGGCGGCCAATATTCTCAACACACATGCGAAAGATGCCAGGTTCATCCGGGATCAGATAGAGATTAACCACCACCGCAGCGGCATCCATCTGCAACGCCGCCAGAATCGGTTCTTCCGGGTTATGCAGCACCGCCCACATCTCACGGTGGCGGGCGGCGTTATAGGCATTCCCGACATCGGTACGCATCACCAGCGCCGGTTTGCGTCCCGCTTCGCGTTGCAACAAGTCGGCCTGGCCATAGTTAACCTGGATGGCATCCGGCTGGGCAGCGATCAGGTTGCGCATCACGCCTTCAATATTTTCCAGTCCGATCAGAAAATCCGGTTCATTGGCAATGCCGTGATCGATCGCCACATCGAGACATTTGCCCTGTTGAAACAGGCGATTCATGCGTACTTTTGGGGTGACTAACATGACGTGTTTCCTCCTGAAAAACCGCGAGATAAGAAAATCATTGTAAGTCCCGCTGCGTCTCAGCGGCCAATTACGGTGCCGCAGTTGTGAAGTTGTTCACTTAATTAGAAAAGGTTCTATAGTGGTGCGTCGTTGTGCCGAATGATTAATAAAGGAATAACTATGGAAATACGTGGGTTACGTGCTGACGATCGCACCGCATGGCAGTCATTGTGGCAGGGCTATCAACGTTTTTATCTCACCGAAATTAACGAAGAAACCACGCAGCTGACATTTCAGCGCTTGTTGACGGATACCGAACCGATGCATTGCCTGGTGGCAGAAGAGAACGGGGTATTGATCGGTGTGGTGCACTATCTGACGCATCGCAGCACCTGGACCGTCGGTGACTACTGTTATTTACAGGATCTTTTCGTAAGCGAAGCGGCGCGGGGCAAAGGGGCAGGGAAAGCGTTAATTCTGGCAGTTTATCAGCAGGCGGAAGCATTGGGCTGCTCGCGGGTGTACTGGACGACGCAGGAGTCCAACGCCACTGCGCGTAAGCTTTATGATCAGATCGCCAGTAAGACCGAATTTATTCAATATCGCAAATTGCTGGGTGCGTGATAACAGGAGTGCAGGGATGTTTGAGATCAAAACGACGTCCGCTCATGACCGCGATTTCCAACTGCTGGTGGCCGAACTGGATGCCTTTCAGAGCGTCCTCTATCCGGCGGAAAGCAACCATTGTCTTGATTTAACCACCGTTGCCGAGGATGCCCTGCATTGTGTCATCGCCACCGATGAGGCAGCACAGCCGGTTGGCTGTGGCGCGGTGTTGGTGCAGGAAGAAGGCAGCGCGGAATTAAAACGTATTTACGTGCGCAGCACCTGCCGGGGTAAACAATTGGGCGCAGCGATTGTGCAGCAGTTGGAAAAGATCGCGGTAGCACAAGGCTGTAACGTTACTCAACTGGAAACCGGTAATCAGCAGCTGGCCGCCGTTCGGCTGTATGAAAAAATGGGCTATCTCCAGTGCGATGCCTTCCAGCCATATCAGCCCGATCCGCTCAGCATCTTTATGATGCAAGCGCTTAAAGATTAACAAGGGAGTGAAGCAATGCGTACGCAAAAACGTTGTATGGGTTATGTGGCAATTGTGGTCGATGATTACGATCGCGCGATTGAATATTACACGCAAAAACTGGGTTTCCATTTAATTGAAGACACGCCGCAACCGGGTAAGCGCTGGGTGGTGGTGAATCCGAATCCGGAAAGCGACTGCAATTTATTGCTGGCGAAAGCTTCCAATCCACGGCAGGAACAATTTATTGGCAACCAGTGCGGCGGGCGGGTATTCCTGTTTCTGCAAACTGACGACTTCTGGCGCGATTACCAGCAGATGAAAGCGAATGGCGTCACGTTCTGCGAAGAACCGCGCGAAGAAGAATACGGCATGGTGGTGGTGTTCGAGGATATTTACGGCAACCGCTGGGATCTCTACCAGAACGCATAGTTGCAGACCGGCCATAAATATCTCCGATAGTTAATTATTGTCCGATAAATCAATAATGAGCGATAAGCCTGTGACCTTGAGGATGTGTGATGCGCGTAAAGATTGATGCAGTACCGGACAGCCCGTCGTTTCCCGATGCGGTTGACGTGGTAGTGATTGGCGGCGGGATTATTGGCACCTCGGTCACTTATGAACTGGCGAAACGGGGCGTGTCCGTGGCGCTATTGGAGAAAGGAGTGATGGCCGGTGAGCAATCCAGCCGCAACTGGGGCTGGGTGCGACAACAGAATCGCGATCTGTATGAGTTGCCGATGGCGATGTACAGCCTGCAACGCTGGTCCGAGTTGGGTGACGAAATTGGCATGGATTTAGGGTTTCGTCGTACCGGTATCCTGTATGGCACTACTGAAGCCGCCGATCTGGCGAAATGGGAGAGCTGGGGCAAGCAGGCGAAAAATATCGGTTTCCATAGCCAGATCTTATCCGCGAAAGAGGCGCAGGAGCGTATTGGCGGGAAAACGTCATGGCTGGGCGGCGTCTGGTCGCCCACCGATGGCCGCGCTGAACCTTCCCAGGCGGTGCCTGCGTTGGCGGTCGGGGCGCAAAAGCTGGGGGCCAATATCCAGCAACGTTGTGCCGTGCGCGGCCTGGACATCAGCGGTGGGCGGGTAACCGGCGTCTGGACCGAACGCGGGCTGATCAAAGCCAGCAAAGTGATCCTGTGTGGCGGTGCCTGGAGTTCACGTTTCTGTAACCGCTATGGTATTGATTTACCAGCCGCAAACATTATGGGCACCGCCTTCAAAACCACCGTCGCCGCCCAGGTGACAGAAGGGTGCCTGAGTGTGCCGGGACTGGCAATCCGCCGTCGACTGGATGGCAGCTATACCGTGGCGATTTCCGGGCGAGGACAAATCGATCTCGCACCACAAAACCTGCGCTATGCCACGCGCTTCTATCCAATGTACCGCAGCAAAATCGCCAAAAAACTCAAGATTCGCCTCAACGGATCCTTCTTTTCCGGCCCGGAAGCCGCCGGATCCTGGTCGATGGACGGGATCTCGCCGTTTGAAAAGATCCGCGTGCTCGATCCGGCAGCGGATAAGCAAATCCTGCGCGAAGCGATTGGCAAAATGATACATGAATTCCCGCAATTACAAGGGATTGCGGTTGATCATGCCTGGGGTGGCTGGATTGATACCACCCCGGATCTGGTGCCAATCATCGATGAGATCAGCCAAATTCCGGGGCTGATTGTCGCCAGCGGTTTTAGCGGTCATGGCTTTGGTATCGGTCCGGGAGCCGGAAAGTTGTGCGCGCAGATGGTGATGCACGATCAACCCTATACCGACTTGTCCCCTTATCGCTTAAGTCGCTTTGCCCGTGGCAATGCCATCCGTGAACCGCAGATGATGTAACGCTTATTGCAGCAGGTGACCCAGCATTTCCACCAGCAGATGAGCGGCAAGATAAGAGGTGACCCCCGTGGCGACATCCAGCTGCGGGTTAACCTCCACCAGGTCGATGCCCACCACCTCCATCCGCGCCATCAGCGCCAGCAGGGATTGCAGCAGTTCATCATATTGCATCCCGCCAGGTTCGGCAGATGCACAGCCGGGCACCAGCGCCATATCCAGCACATCAATATCCATGCTGATATAACATTTTTCCCCGGCAGGTAGATGGGCAAACAACGCGTTTGGGGAGCGCTGGCGGAACTGTTGCTGCGTGATAATGGTGCTGCCCTGTGCCGTGGCATCGCTAAATTCTGAGGGGCGCACCCGTCGGCTGCGAATGCCAATCTGCGTCAGGCTTTGTACTTGATCCAGCGCCATAATATGGCGGAAGGGCTGTCCGTTGCTGTAATGCACACCGTTGGTGACGGGGGCGAAATCAAGATGGGCATCGAACTGCACCACATGTAACGGCTCCTGAATGCCGCGAATTAGCGGCCAGGACACCGAATGATCGCCGCCTAACGCCACGGGAATTGCCTGACGCTGACGAATCAACTGCGTCATGGCGCTGATATTGTCATGGGTGCCCATCACATTGGTGGGCAACACATCCACATCACCGACATCGACCAGACGACCTTGCGTCACCACATCAGTCAGAAAATGTTGCTGACGTTCAATATCGAAGAAACCCGTTGGTGCGAAGCGCATCGAATGTTCCCGAATGCTGCGTGGAGCAAAGCGGGTGCCGGGCTGCCAGGGCGAACCTTCATCAAAGGGCACACCGAACACCGCCACCGCCGCATTCAATTCGCTCAGGCTGGCACAATAGTCAGCACGCAGAAAGGTGGGAATCCCGGTAAAAGCGCGGTTCAAACGTTCGCTGCCGCGCAGGTTAATGCTCATGTTTTTCTCCTGAGGAAATCAGCGCATGTTGCAACAACGCACGAGTACGCGGATGGGCAGGCGAGGAGAACAGTGTGCGGGTCGGGCCTTGTTCGACGATCACGCCATCCTCCATCACCACCAGTCGATCGGCGACCTCACGGGCAAAGTTCATTTCGTGCGTGACGATAATCATCGTCATACCGTCCTGCGCCAGTTGCTTCATCACCTGCAACACTTCCTGCGTCAGTTCGGGGTCGAGGGCTGAGGTGGGTTCGTCAAACAGCATCACCTCGGGCTGCAATGCCAGCGCACGGGCAATCGCGACACGTTGTTTCTGGCCGCCGGAAAGACTGGCGGGCATCGCCTGGGCCTTATGCGCCAGCCCGACTTTTTCCAGCAGTTCCAGCGCCAGTTGGCGGGCAAAGACGCGTCCCTGTTTCAGGATTTTATGCGGGCCAATGGCAACATTGTCGAGAATGGACAGATGGGGAAACAGGTTGAAGGATTGGAACACCATCCCCGCCTGACGTCGCAGGATATTCAGGTCCGGCTCGGTCAGCAGCTCACCATCCTGCAACAGCTGCTGGCCGCACAGACGGATACTGCCTTGCTGCGCCACTTCAAGGCCGTTGCAGCAGCGTAAAAAGGTGCTTTTACCGGAGCCGCTCGGGCCGATAATCACCACCACCTCACCGCGTGCTACTGCCAGGCTGACATCCTTCAGCACATGGTGCTGACCAAAATACTTATCGAGGTTAAGCGCCTCAATGATGGCTGTACTCATTGCACCATCCCCCCGGCACGCAGTTTTTTCTCCACCACGCGCAGCAACAGCATGGTGCTGCTGGTCATCAGCAGGTAGATAAAGGCAATCACGATGTAGACTTCCAACGAACGGTAGGAGACGCTGATCACTTTCTGCCCCTCGTGCATCAGATCGTGAATGGTCACCAGCGAGACCAGCGCGGAGTTTTTGGTTAACGCAATAAATTCGTTTGCCAGTGGCGGCACCATGCGTACCAACGCCTGCGGCAGAATAATCAGCCGCATCGCCTGGGCACCGGACATCCCCATGGAACGCGCCGCTTCGGTTTGCCCGCGGTCGATCGACAAAATGGCACCGCGCACCAGCTCCGAGACATAGGCCGCCGAATAGCATCCCAGACCGATAATACCGCAGACAAACGCCGGGATAACGATGTTGAAATAGGGCAGACCGAAATAGAGGATAAACAACTGCACCAGCAGCGGCGTGCCACGCACGAACACCACATAACTGTTGCACAGCCACCACACCAGTTTGCGCTGGGGATTGAGCCTCCCCAGACCGATTAGGGTGCCGAGGCAGCAGCTGATCAGCAGGGCGCAGAGGGTGACTTCAATCGTCACCCAGGCACCTGACAACAGCTCCGGCCAGGCAGCAAACGCGGGGGTAAAATCAAATTCAACCATGCTTACCCCGGCTTATTGTGCGGCGGTGCCGAACCATTTTTTCTGCAACGCGTCGTAAGTGCCGTCGGCTTTGATAGCTTTCAGCGCCTCATTGAGTTGCTGGCGCAGTTCCGGTTCACGTTTGCTGACCGCAATGCCGTACTCTTCATGGGTGAGGGGTTCCGGCAGAATCTGCGTGGTGCCACGGGTTTTGCTGTAGAGCAGCGCAGCCGGTTTACCCGTCACCACCGCATCGGCGCGGCCTGCTTCCAGTGAGTTAAACATCTCTTCGTTCTTTTCCACTTCCACGGTCTGGGCGCTGGGGAATTGATCCGCCAGCACTTTGACCGATTTGGTGCCGACCTGCACGGCAACGCGTTTACCGGCCAGGTCCTGCGGCGTTTTGATACGGGTGTCGCCTTTCTTCACCATCACCACCAGTCCGGCAGAGAAATAGGGATCGGTGAAATCCACCACTTTTTTGCGATCGTCGGTGATGTAGATCGCCGACAACACGATGTCCTGACGCCCGGCTAACACCGAGGGCACCATCGCTTTGAAATCCATATCGGTGTACACCAACGGACGGCCCATCTGTTTCGATAAGGCGGCGGCCAAATCCACATCAAAGCCGGTGCGCTGGTTGTTCTGAATATATTCCATTGGGGGGAAGGTGGGATCAATCGCCACCCGAATCGGTTCGGCGGCCTGGGACAAAGATGAAAACAGTAACGCACTAAGCAGAAGCGAACGAAAAGTCATACGTCCTCCAAAAGGTTAAACATTGCTGTCGCAGTAACCGGCGCGAATTGCTGCACCAATCAAATTGAGCACCAGACGGCCTGCGGTCATGCAGGATATCTGATGGACATCTTTGGCCGGTTGGATTTCGACGATATCCATCCCCACCACCCGGCCTTTTTTCACCAGCCCGTGAATCAGCTTACGTGCCTGAACAAAGGTCACGCCGCCCGGAGCCGGGCCTGCCACGGCAGGCATCACTGCCGGATCAAAACCATCGGCATCAATGGTCAGGTAATAGCGCCCGCCGTCCGGGATCTGTGCCAGAACCGCATCCATGCCGTGATCGTGCAGTTCGTAGGCGGTGATGATTTTGGCACCCCATTCACGGGCATAGTCCGCCTCTTCCTGGCGGGCGCTGCCTGAGGCGCGCATACCGATTTGAATAATGTCTTTAACGAACGGCAGCTCAGACGCGCGGCGCATCGGGCTGGATAAGCCGTCAGTCACCCCGTTGACTTCGTCACGCCAGTCAAGATGTGCATCAAGATGGACAATGGTGATCGGTCCCTGATCGTCAAAGGCACGCAGGATCGGATTGGTGATACCGTGATCGCCACCCAGCACGATGGGAATCGCGCCAGCGGCGAGAATTTTACGTACCGCCTGTTCGGCGCGGACGAAATGGCTGCGGGGATCATTGAGATCAGCCGGGACGTCACCACAGTCAACAAAACGCACATCATCCCGGCCCTGTAATAACGGCCCCTCAATATCGAAGTCGTAACGTTCGGGGCTGCGTATGACGCGATCGGAGGCCTGACGAATGGCGGTCGGGGCGCGAACCTGGTCGTTATTGTAGTCCTGCGGAGTGTAGGCAGCGCCGTATGGCATCCCCAGCACGGCAAAATGTGCTTGCAAATTATCGAGATCGAGGGCTAATTCGGAAAACAGCAGTGATTTATGATTAGTTTGCGGTGGCACTGTTAACGGTAAAGACATAATGATTTCCTGGTATTGGCGAAAAACGAACTGAGGCGAGTGTAGGGATACGGGTTTACCAGGAAAACTGATCTTATTTGCAAGCACGGTTACGGAAACAGCAACCATGAAACCCCGGACACTGAATGAAAAAGACTTGCGCGCCTTACGAATATTCTGCGTGGTGGCGCAATCTGGCGGATTTTCTGCTGCTGAGAAAACCCTGAATATGACCAAGGCGACCATTAGTCGTCAGATCAAATCGATCGAAGAAACCCTCGGGACGGCGCTCTGTACCCGCGGCCCGAAAGGCTTTGAGCTGACGGTCGCGGGGGAGTCAGCACTGCTGTATGCCCGCGAAGCGTTAGGGGCGCTGGATCGTATCTTCCCGGCGATGGATGCCAGTCGTGGGGTGATTTCCGGGCCGTTGGTGATGGGCATCACCGACAATGTCATCAGTCACAGCGGCTCACATTTACAACAGGCGCTGCGCGCGCTGCGGCACCATGCTCCGGGTGTCCAGCTATCGTTGAGCGTGATGGCGGGGTCGCAATTGATTCAGGCATTGCTGGACAGACGGCTGGACATTGTCATCAAAGGGGTGATGGATTATCAGAAAACCCCATCGTTGCACTATGCCGAGTTATTTGACGAATCACATGGCCTGTATACGCTGGCTGGCAGTGAGTTGCGTGCGCGGCAACTGCCGCTGGTCTGGCGCGCGCAGCAACCCTTTGTCGAGGACGCTTTGGCACGCCTGCATCTGAGCCGTGGACCGGAGGCCGTTGGTATTGAAGCCGTGGCGATGCTGATTGCGGCGGGCGACGTGGTGGGTATCTTGCCGCACCATTATGCGCAACTGATGCAGACGCGTTTTCCGCTGGTCAGGGTGCCTGATTCTCCGACATGGACCGTGACCCATTATGCCGTCACCCATGCTGCTTATCCGGTCTCTCCGGCAGCAGAACAAATGATCAGTGAACTGCGCCTGGCGCAGCAGATAGAATAAATACCTGATAATCAGATTTGGTTATGGCTGGCCGAGGCGTGTTTGTGCCAGATATAAATAATTCATATCAAAAGCGCGCGATAAATCGCGCCGCTACCAAAGAATCAATTATCCCTTCGTATACCTATCCATTTGTATAACTACCTTTTCCGGCGGTCATGATTGATATTGTTCCTCATTCTCTGCACGGCTGGGGGTGATATGACCGCTATCACTGTGACAAAACCGTTTTTGCCGACCTTCTATCCAACGCATGACAAAATGATTTATTCGGTGGTGGATGACATTATTCACTGGATTGAAGCGAACCTGTATGACGAAACCATTCGTGTCAGCACCGTAACCGGCAAAAGCGGTTACGGTCACTGGCATTTCCAGCGTATCTTCCGTGAAGTCACTGGCTATAACCTCGGCGAGTACATGCGGCTGCGCAGAGTGATCAGATCGACGTTCTCAATCATCCACAGCGAGAAAACCCTGCTGCAGATCGCTGTCGAAAATGGTTTTACCAGTCAGCAAACCTTCACCCGCGTGTATAAAAAATATCTTCACGCTACCCCAGGTGAAGTCAGGGGACAGTTTGCTAACGATAAAAGCGCGTTTTTGCGCATCACGAAAAATTTGATGAAAAGATAAAGGCTTAGTGCCAGTGCGCACAGAATGCGTGGGGGGCAGGTGGTGGTTGCGTTAATTTAATTGTCATCTTTCCCGGTTGTCATTGAATTCCTCTTACCTGTTAAGGATTTCTGTCATGAAAAAAATCGGTATTAACGGCTTCGGACGTATCGGTCGCCTGGTGCTGCGTCGTCTGCTGGAACAACAAGAACCCGTTGAAATTGTTGCTATCAACGATCTCACCTCGCCAGAAATGTTGGCTTATCTGCTGAAGTATGACTCCAACTATGGCGCTTTCCCGGCCACGGTCAGCGCGGATGGGCAGAGCCTGGTGGTTGGCGGCAACAGCATCAAGGTGTTTGCCGAGAAAGAGGCGAAGAACATTCCCTGGGGTGATCTCGGCGTGGATGTCGTCATTGAATGTACCGGTTTCTACACCTCGGCGGAAAAAGCCCAGGCGCACCTTGATGCCGGGGCGAAAAAGGTGCTGATCTCAGCCCCAGCCGGGGAGATGAAAACCATCGTCTTCAACGTCAATGATGACACCCTGACCGCCGATGACACCATTATCTCGGTGGCATCCTGTACCACCAACTGCCTGGCGCCGATGGCGAAAGCGTTGAACGACAGCTTTGGTATCAAGGTCGGCACCATGACCACCGTTCACGCCTACACCGGCACTCAAGCGCTGGTGGATGGGCCACGTGGTAAGGATTTCCGTGCCTCACGTGCGGCGGCAGAGAACGTGATCCCACATACTACCGGTGCCGCCAAAGCCATTGGTCTGGTGATCCCGGCGCTTTCCGGCAAGCTGAAAGGGCACGCGCAGCGTGTACCGGTAAAAACCGGTTCAGTGACCGAGCTGGTGTCGGTGCTGGATAAAAAGGTAACGGTGGAAGAGATCAACGCCGCGTTGAAACTGGCGTGTGAAAACAACGAATCCTTTAAATACACCGACGACCCGATTGTCTCTTCCGATGTGGTCGGCCTGCCGTTTGGCTCGATTTTCGATGCTACCCAGACGGAAATCAGCGCAGCCGGTGATATCCAGCTGGTAAAAACCGTGTCGTGGTACGACAACGAATACGGATTTGTCACCCAGTTGGTGCGGGTGCTGCATAAGTTCTCCAATCTGTAATTGCCTGACGCGCGATAAATCGCGCCGCTACAAACCGGCAGTAGCAGCGTGATTTATCGTGTCCCGGCAGAGTTCCGTAGCAGCGCGATTTATCGCGCTTTTTTATCGCCCAATTGTCCACTTAAACGTTACACTGATTGCATTTTGACGTAATTGTTCGGCAAATTTGTTTACCTTAATCTGTGTTCAACGAAGGGACATCACCCCCTTTATCCGGTTAAACACAGAACATTGAGGAGCAAAACATGATTGAACAACGCCTGTCAGAACAACGCGGTGTCGGCGCCCACGGCTGGTTACATTCACACCACACCTTCTCATTCGCCAACTATTGGGACCCAAAACAGGTAGGCTTTTCTGACCTGTTGGTGATTAATGATGACCGGGTGGCAAAAGCCCGGGGCTTTGGCGCTCACCCGCATAGCAATATGGAGATAATCTCCTATGTGTTGGAAGGCGCGCTGGAACATAAAGACTCAATGGGCACCGGCTCGGTTATCGTCCCTGGTGATGTGCAACTGATGAGCGCCGGTAGTGGTGTGACGCACAGCGAGTTTAACCACTCCAGTGAAAACGGAGTGCATTTCCTACAAATCTGGGTAGTGCCGGAGGAGAAAAACACCCCGCCGGGTTATCAGCAGATCTCGGTGCCTGACAACGAAAAACGTGGCAATCTGCGGCTGATTGCCTCACCGGAAGGTGAGGATGGGGCGCTCAGCATCCGTCAGGATGTGCGGATTTACGCCGGGTTATTTGATCAGGGCGAGCAGCAGACCATCACCCTGGGCGATGATCGCTACGCCTATATTCATGTGGCACGCGGTAGCGTCACGGTGAATGGGGTGACATTCAAAGCCGGAGATGGTGCGCGAGTACGTGATGAGAAAACGCTGACATTTAGCGACGGCGAGGCGGCAGAAGTGCTGTTGTTTGATCTGCGCCCGCTGGAAGTGAACCATCCTTCACGTTAAGCCAGGATAGCGGCGCGAGATATCGCGCCGCTGAATGAATTAACGTTGCAGAAAAGCCAGCAGGTCTTCATTCAACTGATCCTGATGGGTCACAGCGAAACCGTGCGGACCATTTTCATACACCTTCAATTCCGCGCCAGGGATCATCTCTGCCGCCACTTTACCGGTGGTGGCAAACGGCACAATCTGATCGTTGCTGCCGTGGATAACCAAGGTCGGAACGTCCACTTTGGCGATATCGGTGCGGAAATCGGTTTCAGAAAACGCGGTCACACAATCCAGTGTGCCTTTCAGCGACGCCAGCAGCGCGATATTCAGCGTCTGAGTCAGCACCCCTTCAGAGACGGTCTGACCGGCGTTGGTGCCATAAAAAGGTGCGGCAAAATCCTGGATAAACTGCGCACGATCTTTGCGTAACCCCTCGCGAATCCCGGCAAATACCGACAAATCGACACCCTCGGGATAATCTGCTGCTTTACCAAAGATAGGAGTAACCGCACCCAGCAGCACCAGGCTGGTAACACGTGCGCTGCCGTAATTACCGATATAACGGGTAACATCACCACCGCCCATCGAGAAGCCCACCAGCGTCACTTTATCCAGCCCCAGATGGTTGATCAGATCGTTAATGTCGGAGGCGAAGGTATCGTAGTCGTAACCCTGCCACGGCTGATCGGAACGACCAAATCCGCGACGGTCAAAGGCAATAACGCGATAGCCACGTTCGGCGAGGAAATTCATCTGGCTATCCCACATATCCGCGTCCAACGGCCAGCCGTGACTGAATAGCACCGGCTTACCCTTGCCCCAGTCTTTAAAATAAATCTGCGTACCATCTGTGGTTTTAAACGTGCTCATTGCATGGACCTCTTATTGCTGTTGTGGGTTGATATGGCAGGGTTGCGGCCTCAAGCCGGTGCAACCAGATAACGAACGTCGGGCAAGCTCTCGCCCTGATGGAAGGCGTAAACCCGGCTCTGGATTTTGCGGTCGTTCATGGTGTAGCGCTCCTTTTCACGCAGGTGTTCCATCCACGAACCGACGACAAAGGTTTCCACAAAAATGCCGGGTTGCAGCACGTCTTCATAAATTGACCAGTTGATGGCCCCGCCACGGCGACGTACCCGGCGCATATCCTGCATACACACCGTGAAATCATGGGCATCTTCACTACGGATCAGATATTCATAGCTCACCATTACCGGGCCACGATTGTGGTGGATATCGGGCACCGGACTGCTATCGGCCTCGTTGAGGATCTCCAGATTCAAATCCGGATCCTGATCGAGTCGCCAACGCCAGACGGTGACACTGGAGAGAAACATGCCGACTGCGGCGAAGGTCAGCGACAGCGGGATGGAGAAATGGGCCGCCAATTGTCCCCATAAGGCACTGCCGACGGTCATTGAGCCGAAAAACACCGTCAGGTAAACCGCCAGCGCACGCGCTTTCACCCATTTCGCCGCGCTACGCTGCGCGCCGAGATTCAGAGTCGAAAGCACCGCAATCCAGGCAAAGCCGGTAAAGAATTCACAGGCGTTGAGCCACCAGAAATGACGAATCCAGGCCAGCGCCAGCATCGTCAAACCAAACATGATGCTGGCGAGAACCATCAGGCGGTCGGCGCTGAATTTTTTGCGTAACCCCGGCAGCAGCACCGCGCCACAGATGGCACCGACGCCGATACAGGCCAACATAATGCCGTAGCCACCAGGCCCGAGACCGAGTTCCCGCCGGGCGACCAACGGCAACAACGCCCATCCGGCACTGCCAAACAGGAAAAAGGCAAAGGTACGTACCAGCACGTTACGGAACACCGGGGCGGCATGGACGTAGCGTAACCCCACCCGCACCGCCGGGAAGAAGTGTTCTGGTGGCAGGCGCTGGATGCTGGGTGCGGCTTTCCAGCGATACAACACCCAGGCCACGCCCAGCACCGACAGGGCATTAAGCAGAAACACCATCCACGGACCGGCAAAGGAGAGGATCAGGCCACCCAGTGCCGGCCCGATAGCGCGGCTGATATTAATACCGAGTGAGTTAAGGGCGATGGCCGGTCCCAGCTCATGTTTATCCACCAGATCCGGCACGATAGCCTGGAAGGGCGGTGAACTCATCGCGGCACCGGTACTGAGCAGGAAGGCGGCCACCAGCAGTACCCACGGCGTCACTAGCCCAAAAAAGGAGAGCAACGTCAGACCGGCGGCGGCGATAAATACCCACAGTTGGGAAAACAGCAAATATTTACGCCGATCGACGATGTCAGCCATCACCCCGGAAGGCAGTGCGAACAGAAACATCGGCAGGCTGCTGGCAGCCTGCACCAGCGCCACCGCTAGCGGATCGGCGCTGAGCGTCAGCATGCTCCAGTTAACGCCGACATCGTTCATCCATGAACCGATGTTGGAAACCACCGTTGCCAGCCACAGCATACGGAAAACTGGCTGATGCAACGGTTGCCACGGCGAGGCTGCTTGCGGTGGTAATTCCGTCACCACCGCGCTGTGCATATCGTTAACCTGTGCCATGACGCAGCTCCTGTTTGGGTTTGACGCCGATACGCCATGCGCCCGGTCCGGTGAGAGCCAGGGTGGTGAAAATGATCAACAGCAACCAGCCAAACTGGCCGTCAGCTATCGACCAGTCCGGGTGCACCACCAGCATCGCCACCAGTAGCACGCCGATGATGGGCAGACAGGCGAGGCGTGACCACCAGCCGAGGATGATCAAAATCGGACAGATCACCTCGGCGACGATCGCCGGAATCAGGCTCATATATGGCCCCATGCCGAACGGGTCTTCAATGCGCGTCAGTTCCTGCTGGAAATGAAACACCTTAGGCAGACCATGCACATGCAACAACAACAGGCTGCCGGTCAGGCGCAGGAAGAACAGCCCCAGATCGATCCGGGGCGGGAGTGAGAAAACCGATGACGTTTTCATGAGATTAAAACGCGAAGCAGCTGCAACCGAGCGCGCCCCAGAAGGCGTTGTCTTCGGCTACCGGAACGTTAGCACCACGGGCAATATCATGCTGGTGGCTATGCACACCGCAAGGACCGCTGCAATGGTGCGCCTGTGGCATCATACCAACGCGGGTTGTGGCACCCGGAGGCGCGCTGCGATAGTGCCCCGGCACCTTAACCACCGGAGACCACTCCGGCAGCACCGGCAGGGTCGGCGGCGCTTCACTGCTGAATGCACCGGCGGCATACACCACGTTGCCATCCACCACCGTCAGCACCGATTCGATGCCTTTGATCTCCTCTTCCGGCACGCTGAAGAAGTCTTTGCTCAGCACCGCCATATCCGCCAGTTGGCCGACGATAATCTGGCCTTTTTTACCTTGCTCACTGGAGAACCAGGCGCTGCCTTGCGTCCACAACATCAGCGCGGTGTCACGGTCAAGGCGGGCGTTGACGTCATACATCTGCATCCCACCCACGGTACGTCCGGAAACCAGCCAGTAAAGTGCGGTCCACGGGTTGTAACTGGCGACACGGGTGGCATCGGTGCCGAGACCGACTGGTACGCCAGTTTCCAGCATGCGCGCGACCGGCGGGGTATGACGGGTGGCTTCGATACCATAACGTTCGGCAAAGTATTCGCCCTGGAACGCCATACGGTGCTGCACCGCAATGCCGCCGCCGAGCGCTTTGATACGATCGATATTTTTTTGCGTCACGGTTTCGGCATGGTCAAAGAACCAGTGCAGGCCGTTAAACGGAATATCGCGATCCACCTTCTCAAACACATCCAGCATACGGCTGATGGATTCGTTGTAGGTGGCGTGTAAACGGAACGGCCAGCGGTGCTCCACCAGATGACGCACCACGCGCTCCAGCTCGTCTTCCATGCCAGGCGCCAAATCCGGACGCGGTTCGAGGAAATCTTCAAAGTCAGCAGCCGAAAACACCAACATTTCACCGGCACCGTTATGGCGGAAATAGTCGCTGCCTTGGCCGGGGGTCAGCATATCGGTCCATTTTTCAAAGTCTTCTAATTCATGGCCGGGACGCTGAGTAAACAGGTTATAGGCGATACGTACCGTCATCTGCTTTTTGCTGTGCAGCTCGGCAATCACTTCATAATCGTCGGGATAGTTCTGGAAACCGCCGCCGGCGTCAATGGCGCTGGTCAGGCCAAGACGGTTCAGTTCACGCATAAACTGACGGGTGGAGTTGACCTGCAATTCCAGCGGCAATTTCGGGCCTTTCGCCAGCGTGGCGTAGAGGATCATCGCATTCGGGCGCGCAATCAACATCCCGGTCGGGTTGCCGTTGCTGTCACGCTGAATTTCGCCACCCGGTGGGTTGGGGGTGTCTTTGGTGTAGCCCACCACTTGCAGGGCGGCGCGGTTGAGCAGGGCGCGATCGTAGAGATGCAGGATAAACACTGGCGTGTCGGGTGCGGCTTCGTTGATTTCTTCCAGCGTTGGCATGCGACGTTCGGCAAACTGGAACTCGGTCCAGCCACCGACCACTCGCACCCACTGTGGCGATGGCGTACGCAGCGCCTGTTCTTTCAGCATCCGCAGCGCATCAGCCAGTGAAGGCACGCCTTCCCAGCGCAGTTCGAGGTTGTAGTTGAGGCCGCCGCGGATCAGGTGCAGATGCGAGTCATTCAGGCCAGGCACCACGGTATGACCTTTCAGGTCGATCACCTTCGTACCTTCGCAGTGATGTTCCATCACTTCTGCCTGACTGCCCACCGCCAGAAATTTGCCTTCGCGAATTGCCACGGCGGCGGCCACCGGGTTGGCGCGGTCGACGGTGTGGAATTTGCCGTTGATTAAAATCAGCTCTGCCTTACCGAGCGTCACCATAGATCCTCCTGAACTGAGATGTCCGGTTTGGCCGGACGGGAAGTGCGCGGTCGCACCATCAGCTCAGGATTATGGTAAGCGGGGAGAAAGACCGTCTAGTTATACAAAGGGATACCTATACGAACGTATACCTATACACAGAGATAATGGTTCGGCACTCCCATGCCGCCTAAACTCAGATTGGACAGTGACCAGCCGGTGACTGCCACTTTTGCTCCGTATTTTTGTTCGCGGAAATCCAGTTACTAACCTCAATGGGTACATTCATGTCCAACTCAAAGCTCGAAGTTCTGACCCCGCTTAACAGCCAGATTATCTTTATCGATCAGCAGCCGCAGATGGCGTTTGGCGTGCAATCAATTGACCGCCAGGTACTGAAAAATAACACCGTGGCGCTGGCGAAAGCGGCCAAGGTTTTTAACATCCCGACGATTATCACCACCGTCGAAACCGAGAGTTTCTCCGGCTATACCTACCCTGAGCTGCTGGACGTGTTCCCGGGGCTGGATATTCTGGAACGTACCTCCATGAACTCATGGGACGATCAGAAAGTACGCGATGCGCTGGCCGCAAACGGTAAGAAGAAAGTGGTGGTTTCTGGTCTGTGGACTGAAGTGTGTAACAATAGCTTTGCGCTGTGCGCCATGCTGGAAGGCGGCTACGAAATTTATATGGTGGCGGACGCGTCTGGCGGCACCTCGAAAGAAGCCCATGACTATGCCATGCAACGCATGATTCAGGCGGGGGTGATCCCGGTGACCTGGCAGCAGGTGATGCTGGAGTGGCAGCGTGACTGGGCGCACCGTGATACCTACGACGCGGTAATGAAAATTGCCAAAGAACATTCCGGCGCTTACGGCATCGGCGTGGATTATGCCTACACCATGGTACACAAAGCGCCTTCGCGTCAGGAAAGCGAGCACCGTACCCTGGCGCCGGTCCCGGCACGCTAATTCCCTGCGCCTGACCGGCACCGTGATGTGCCGGTCACAGGAGGATCATGATGAATCCTTTGATCATTTCTCTGGGGGCGGGCGTGCTGGTGGGGCTGTTTTATGCGCTGCTCCGGGTGCGCTCACCCGCACCGCCCGCCATTGCGTTAGTGGGTTTGCTTGGCATGATCATCGGTGGGCAGATTATGGCGCATGTCAAACCCCAGCCACAGGCCAGCGCGATCACCACCCATGTTGATAAGGTCGGCTGAACATGTTGAAATCCTACGTTATTTCGTTGGGCGTCGGCATTCTGGCTGGTGTGATCTACGGCCTGATGGATGTTAATTCTCCTGCGCCACCGGTGATTGCCTTACTGGGACTGTTTGGCATGCTGGTGGGGGAGCAACTGGTGCCGCTGGCGCAACGGCTGATTCGCCGTCAACCTGTGACGCTGGCCTGGTTCCGCCATGAATGTGTGCCGAAAATCAGTGGTACACCGCCGCCGCAAGGAGAGAAGGAACCCTAAGGAACATCCTCACGTTCGCGTGAGGATTATCAGAGGATCACAGCATGACGCTGCCACAGCATATTGTTATCGTTGACGATGAACGCTCAGTCCGTAATGGTCTGAGCAATTTACTGCATTCTGACGGATACACCACCAGCCTGTATGAATCAGGCGAAGCACTCCTCTGCGATGACAAAGCATTAACCGGCGCGGTCATGCTGATCATCGACGTCAGATTGAAAGGGATGAGCGGTTTTGAGCTGTTCGCCATCCTGCAACAACAAGCCGTTACGCTACCGGTGATTTTTATCTCTGCCGAACAGGAAGAGGCGGTGCAGTGGTATGCCATCGCGCTGGGTGCGGTGACCTTTTTGCGCAAACCTATCGATGTTGATACGCTCCTGACCATCATCCGTAACGAACTGTCTCACGGGGAATCACGCTAATGGGCATTATCTCGGTGCCGCAGGAAGGTAACGAAGAACAGACAATCACCCTGCCGGACGAGATGGTGTTGATGCCACTGGCGCAGGATGGCAGCATCGCCTGGCTGATGGGACGTGAGGCAACGGGGGAGACATTTATTATCGCCACCGCTGCCAGTGATGAGGTGGCTTTCCAGGGCGCACAGTTGTTAAAAAATGAGCTGGCGCTGGCTCCACATTTGGCAACCCGCTGGGCGGTGAAACCGGTGGGCCATACTCGCTATCACGGACGCTACGCACTGGTGTATCCGGCTTTTCCTTATCGATCTCTGGCCGGGATCATCGCGATGCCACCCGAGCAGATCGCCGATTATTTGCGCAACGCCATTCAGCTTTGCCTGCCACTGAGTCAGGCGCATCATCAGGGCATTGTGCACGGTGATATCAAACCGGCGCATCTGTTCCTGAATAACGACGGTTCTTACCGTCTGGGCGGCTTTGGCCTCGCCTCGGTGACGGTGGATTCCCAACTGAAAAATTCGCTGCGCGCCTCGGGAGGGACGTTGGCGTATATGTCGCCGGAGCATACCGGGCGGACGCCGTATCCGGTGAGCAATCTGAGCGATCTCTACAGCCTCGGCGTGGTGCTGTATGAAATGCTGACCGGCAGGCTACCTTTTGGTTCGCCCCAGGCCGGGCAAGCGGAGTGGATCCATCATCATCTGGCGACCGCGCCGCGTCCACCCGAATCGATCCGCCCTGATGTGCCGGCCATGTTGTCGGCGATTATCCTGCGCCTGCTGGCAAAATCTCCGGTGGAGGGGTATCAGACCATTGATGGCCTGCTGGCTGACCTGCGGCGTTGCAAAGCGACCCTGACGCCACAAGGGACCATCGCCCCGTTTACCCTCGGACTGCAGGAGCGTTTCACCAGCAATTATCGGGTGGAAACGCTATTTACCGGCCATCCCCAGGCGCGAGTATTACTTCATGCGTTGGAGGAGGCGCAGCACAGCGGCAGCCATCATCTGGTGATGATTGGCGGTGCACCAGGTGTCGGGAAATCAGCGATTATCGCCTCGGCGCTGAAGAAGCTACAACACAAACCCATTCTGCTCACGGTCGGCAAAGCCGATCAACATTCGCCGCAGATCCCTTATTCAGCGCTGAGTAACGCCTTCCGTACGCTGACTTTATATCTGCTTGGCCTGTCGGTCGCTGAGGTCATGGTGTGGCGCGCGCGCTTATTACGGGCGCTGGGTGATAATGTCGATCTGGCTATTGAACTGGTGCCGGAGCTGCGCCAGTTGCTGGATATCGCGCAATCCCCGGTGATGACCGAGCCGTTAAGCGATGCCCGCGAGCGCTTTAGTCAGATGGCCTGTGCGTTGATTAAGGCGTTGGCCTCATCCGGCAAAGCGCTGGTGATGTTAATCGATGACGTGCATTGGGCGGATCAGGCCAGCCTGCAACTACTGGAGAAGGTGTTTAAGTGTAACGATCATCTGCCATTTTTGCTGGTGATTGCTCACCGCGATGCGGAGTCGATGCCTTGTCCGCTGGTGGCGGATTTTCTGACGCGCATCCGTATCGCCGCAGCACGTCTGACCGAAATCACCCCGGAGCCGCTTAACGTTAAAATGGTGGCGCGCTGGCTGGCTGGCATGCTGCATACCCGTACCAGCGGCACCAGTGAGCTGGCACAGTTGATCCATGAAAAAACTGGCGGCAATCCACTGTTCTTACAGGAATTTTTCAAACAGGCGATTGATGATGGGCTGATTTTTTCCACCAAAGATCCGCTGAAGTGGCACTACGATCGCAGCGCGTTGCGGGCGCGTCAGTACACCGATAACGTCGCCAGTCTGGTGGTGCGACAACTGGAACGGATGCCAGAGCCTACCCGTCAACTGCTGGGCTGCATGGCCTGCATCGGGGCACAGGGCCAGCTGGCGCTGCTCAGTCAGATTCTGGGCACGCACCCGCACAACGTTCAGCAACGACTACGACCGGCGATTGCGGCGCGATTTATTACCCTCAGCGGTGATGACTTCGCTTTTACCCACGCACGGGTCCATGACGCCGCGTTTTTATTGATCGGTTTTAAACAGAAATTACTGATCCATCAGCAGGCCGCAGCGCTGTTGGCGGAATCGGCACCGCGTGCCGAAGGTAACGAGACGCTGTTTCGCGCGGTACACCATATTGCGCTGGCGACGAAGGTTACGTTGAACGCGGCGCAAATCCGCAACTATTTTCGCCTGAGCCTGACCGCGGCGCAGCGCGCCAAACGGGCAGGGGATTATGCTTCCGCTTTGCGTTATTTGCGCACTGCGCGCGATCTGAATGACCAGCGCGAAGATGGCGAGCACTTCCTGCTCGGCTTTGAGGAGGCGGAGTGTCAGTTTTTGCAGGGCAATCTGAACGAAGCACAAGCCCACTGCACCTTGTTGCTCAATATGCCTGGCAGCCTGACCGAGAAATCCGCCGCCGCCTGTTTGTCAGCGGAAATCCATATGCGTCAATCGGACAACTATCTGGCGCTGGAGACGGCGCTGGCGTGGCTGGCGGTGTTTGGCGTGCACTTCAACCGCGATCCCGACGAAGAAGAGTGCAACGCGGCCTGGCACGCCCTGAAGGCCCGGCTCGGGACCGAACCGGCCGCTACGCTAGGCACGCTGCCGCTGATGGCGAACCGCGAAAAAGAGTCAGTGCTGAATCTGATGGCCAGCACCATCTTTGCTTCCTCCTACGATTGTCCGCAGTTGCATCTGCTGCTGGTGTGCAAAATCCTCGACATGACGCTGGATCATGGTATTGCCGGTGCCTCGGTATTTGGCCTGTCGTGGTTTAGCGTGTTGATTACCGATCGTTACCAGGAATATCACTACGGCTTTAAGTCCGGGCTGCTCGCCAGCCAGCTGGCCGAGAAACACAATTTTTTGCGTTTCAAAGCCCGTACGCTGCTGCCGCTTGATCAGGTGGGGATCTGGACGCAACCACTGGCCTTCGCAATCGATTGCGCAAAGAAAAGTTTTAATGTTGCGCTGGCGCATGGCGATAAGTCCTTTGCCTGCCTCTCGTTGCGCCATCAGGTGATGAATTATCTGACGCGCGGCGATCATCTGGAATCGGTGCAAACTACCATTGAACGCGGTCTGGCGTTTACCCGGCAATCCTTCTATCCCGATGTCGAAAATGTGCTGTTGATGCAGAAGCATCTGGTGATGCATCTGCGCGGCAGCCACGGGGAAAAATTCAGTGGCGTGGATGCGTTTCCGACGCATCTGGTCGGTAGCGAGCCGGGGCTGGTCTCCGGCCCGAAAGCGATGGTGATGTTCTGGTCGTGGCTCTATCGCGGCATGGCCCATTTTTATGCCGGTGAATATGCGCAGGCAGACCCCTGTTTCGCTGAGGCCGCACAGTTAGTCAACGCGGTGCCAGGTTATATCTACCTGATGGACCTACACTTTTTCAGCGCGCTGAGCCTGACTGTCCCGCTGGCAACCGGCCAGGCAAGCGCTGCCGAGCAGAAAATTGCCCACACGCATTTCGATCAGTTGGTGCAGTGGTCGGTGTTGAACCCCGACCTGTTTGCCGACAAGGTAGCGTTGCTGGCCGCCGAACTGGCACGCCTGCGCGGTGAAGTGGGTGAGGCGCTGAGTCAGTACGAAATGGCGATCAATCTGTCCCGTAAAGCAGGCTACGTACATATCAATGCGTTGGCCTATGAGCTGGCCGGTTATTGTGCCAAGGCGTGGAAACTGGAGGTTCCGGCTGATGCCTATTTAAAGGGGGCGATCAGCGGCTGGGATAACTGGGGGGCATTGGCCAAAGTGCGGCAGCTTGAGCAACACTATCCCCAGTTAGCCACGCCAAAACCCGGTAATGCCTTCACCACCATTCCGTTTGAAGATGAATCGATCCGCGATCTGGAAAGTATGGTGACTGCGGTGCGTGCCCTGACGGAGGAAATCAACCTCGACCGCCTGATCCATATCCTGATGCGCATGCTGCTGGAACGCGCCGGGGCGCAGCGTTGCCTGCTGATTCGCGTGCTGGATGGTAACATCCCGGAGACTGAAGCCTGGGCGGAAGCGAATGCCGATGGCGTCAAAGTCAAAATCGTCAAACAACGCCCGACAGCCAGCGACCTGCCGTTGTCGGTACTTTCTGCGGTGATTCGCACCGGGCAGGAGATCCGTACCGGCAAGCCGGAAGACTTCAGCCCCTTTAGTCAGGACCCTTATCTGGTTGCCTCGGGAGCGGCGGTGATGTGTGTGCCGATGTTCAAACAGGCCAATATGGTTGGGGTGCTGTACCTGGAAAATCGGTTGATGCCGGACGTGTTTACCGCCAAGCAATCGCATATCGTAAAAACCCTGAGCGCCCAGGCGGCCGTTTCCATCGAAACCGCCCGGTTATATGCGGAGTTGCTGGAAGAGAACATCCACCGTAGACGGGTAGAGAAGCAGTTGCGCACCAGCCAGACCTCGCTGATGCTGGGGGAGAAAATCAGTCATACCGGCACCTGGAGTTGGGAGATTGAGCAGGATTTGATGTCGGTATCGGATGAGTATCTGCGTATTCTCGGCCTGCCTGAACAACCGAAAACGCTGTCGATGGTGGATTTTATGACCTTCGTTCATCCTGATGACCATCAATGCATCAACGACCTGGTCAGCGACAGCGTGCAGAACGGTATCAGCATGCAGGCTGAGTTTCGTATCATTCGTCCGGATGGTGAATGCCGTTATATCAAGGGGATTGGCGATCCGGTGAATAACTGGCCGGAGATAAAAGAGTACTTTGGCACCATTTCGGATATTACGGTGCAACGCCGTGCCGAAGATGCGGCCCGCATGGCGCAGGCCGATTTGGCGCGCGTTTCACGTGCCACTACCGTCGGCCAGTTAACCGCGTCGATTGCCCATGAAATCAACCAACCGCTGATGTCGATTGTCGCCCATGCGGGTGCCAGTCTGCGTTGGCTGAAACGTGAGCAGAGCCATATTGAAAACGCCTGCTTCAGTCTCGACGAGATTTTGCAGGAGGGGAAACGCGCCGGGGATATTATTCGTGGCTTGCAGGCATTAACCCGCAAACATGATTCGGTTTATGCCAAAGCCAACCTGCATTTGATTGCGCGCGATATCCTCGCGCTTTCCCGGGCAGAGATTGAACGTAAATGGATCTCACTGGAGCTGAAGCTGCACGCCGAACATGCGGAAGTCTATTGTGATCGCATCCAGATTCAGCAGGTGCTGCTGAACCTGGTAGTGAACGCCATTGATGCCATGACCGGCATTGAAGATCGTGGGCTGACCCTGACGCTGGCAACCTCCAACCCCACGCCGGACACTATCCGCTTTGCGGTGATGGATACCGGATCAGGTATCCCTGACGAGGTGAAAGAACATATCTTTGATTCGTTCTATACCACCAAAAAAGAGGGGATGGGGATGGGGTTGGCCATCAGTCACGGCATCATCAAAAAACATTGTGGCGAACTGAAGGGGGAAAACCGGGCTGACTGTGGCAGTGTGTTCTGGTTTACCTTACCCACTGAGCCGCCAGCCAGCATGTAACACTAACGACGGCGCGTGCTGAGGATATTCAACCGCTCGGCAGCTCGCACCAGGTCGGACAACGAACGGACATTCATTTTCTCCATTACCCGGCGTTTATGCACCTTAGCGGTGATTTCACTGATGCCCATCTCTGCGGCGATCTGTTTATTGAGCAGGCCGCCGATCGCCAGCAGCATCACTTCGCTTTCACGCGGCGTCAGTGATTGGTGGCGCGAAGTGATGTCGTACTTTTCCTGTGAAGCAGCCAGATTCTCTTCCGCTATTTGCAAGGCTTCGGTCACGGCCTGGATAATCTGGTCAGGATCAACCGGTTTGGTGAGGAACTCACAAGCGCCGGTCTTCATTGCCCTGACGGTAACCGGAATGGTGCCAAAACCGGTGAGAAAGATGGTCGGTATGGCATAACCTCGTTCATTCAACGCATTAACTACCGCAAAACCATCGGCATCTGGCATATTAATATCCAGAATCAAACAACCAGGAAGCGGAGGAAATGGGTGATCAAGAAATGTTTGCGCCGTGGAAAAAGCGATAACGTCATAATTTTCTGAGCTAAGTAGATTACTCAAACCAGAACGTACCGACTCATCATCATCAACAACATAAACTATGTGATTCATAGAAGGTCTCTTCTCAACCTGAGTTTCACGGATGTTTAAAAGTCGTGCTCAATAGCCAATATAGTGCGAAAAAGGGCAGGTTCAACCTGCGTGAGATGTCTGGTAGTTAGTATGCCTGAGTATGGTAGCACAATTGTTATGATTATCATCAGGTAATGTTGGGGAGCGGGGCGATAAATCGCGTATCTAAAAGCCAGTCCGTGCGATTAATCGCGTATCTAAAAGCCAACACGCGCGATTAATCGCGCCGCTACGGGAGAGTAAGCCATTCAACTATTTTTATTAAAATAGTTCAGGAATCCGGATTTGAATTTTACTTTACCCACAGTACGATTGTAATTCACCACTAACTGCGCTAACTGAAATTGAATGGCGGCATTTAAATTATCACTATCTTCCTGTGATGGTTTGTCTTTTTCTATCGCAATAGCCATTTTTTGCAATTCCTGAGAAATATCATCGATACATCCCTGGAATACTTCCTTATCCAAGGTTAAATATTCCGCCTCAACTTTTGCCATATAATCATCGGCAAGTTTACTTAATTCCAGTACTTCAATATTTGATATGGTTTCATCTTTTTCATATTCAGAAAGTTTATCTTGCAATGCCTGCACGTCTGACTTGAGAGAAAGTCTCATGTTACACCTCTGGCTTCGGTTATATTTCACTAGCAACACATGGCGTCACATATTGAAATCTAGTCGCTGGCAGGTGTTTGTCAATCAGGATGGGAGATTGAAAAATAGCGTATTTTCATCCAATTTTTCATTAATTTCCGCAAGGTGGGATATATTGCAGCCTTATGATTTTAATTACTATTAATTCTTCCCATGAAAAACAAAATCCCATACCGTTATGGAATAATAACAGGCAGAGAAATATTCTGGAATTTCTCTGTCTGTCTTTTCTAAATTAACCGCTTCGATAATAAAACTAGGCGCGAATAAACGCCAGCAGGTCAGCGTTGATCACATCAGCATGGGTGGTATGCATGCCGTGAGGGAAACCAGGGTAAATCTTTAAGGTACTATTTTGCAGTAACTCATCCTGCAACAATGAGGCGACTTTGTAGGGCACCACCTGATCGTCATCGCCCTGCAACACCAGCGTCGGGACGGTGATGGCTTTTAAATCCTCGGTCTGATCGGTTTCAGAGAAGGCTTTAATCCCCTCGTAATGGGCTTTGGCGCTGCCGATCATGCCCTGTCGCCACCAGTTCTGAATGGTTCCCTGGGAAACCTCCGCGCCTGCGCGGTTAAAACCATAGAACGGCCCGGAAGCCACATCCAGGTAGAACTGCGCGCGGTTCGCTGCCAACGCGGCGCGGAAGCTGTCGAACACCTCCAGCGGGGTGCCGTCGGGATTGCTGGCCGTTTTCAGCATCAGCGGAGGTACGGCACTGATCAGCACCGCCTTGGCAACGCGTCCCTGTGGCTGACCGTATTGGGCGACATAGCGGGCTACCTGACCACCACCGGTCGAGTGACCGATATGCACGGCATTATGTAGATCGAGATGTTCCGCAACCGCTGAAGCATCTGCCGCGTAATGGTCCATGTCATGTCCGTCACTGACCTGGTCCGAACGCCCATGTCCGCGTCGATCGATTGCAATCACCCGAAAACCTTGTGCCAGAAAGAACAACATCTGATTGTCCCAGTCATCTGCCGTTAACGGCCAACCGTGATGGAAGACAATCGGTTGCGCCTCTTTAGGTCCCCAGTCTTTAAAGAAGATATTCACGCCATCTTTTGTCGTTACAAATGCCATAGAACAGACTCCTCATTGATAGAAAAACGACTTACGGTTTTCTGGATCAGCCCGGGGAAGCCAGGTAATTTTCCCCCGCGAAAGTATAGTCAGAGAAGCCTGTTGCTGTGGGGTAATGAACGTGCGCTATCGACCTTAAGCACCGGTTGGCTTAAGATTTTCTAAATTTATTATCAACAAGTTAGCAGGAAAGGGGCACGGCTCAATTTGTACAAAGGCGTTGCGGTGTTACCGGGTGTATTTCACCAACTCAGCAGCAGGCTCGATATGATTCACATAACGTTCACTGTCGACTTTCCAAGTGGCTCCCGCTTCTTTTGACTGCATCACTACGCGGGCGGCGGCGTCATCCAGCAGGGTGGTGCGTGCCGGGGCACTTTGCGCCACATTGAGCAGCGAAAATAGCAGGGCAAGCGTGGCGATAAAAATGTTGAACGATTTCATGATGATTTCCTGTGCGCTTCAATTTAAATGCAGGTTTGGCTGCGATTGGACAAATTGTAGACACTGGAGCGCGGTAACAAAATAGCAGATGCCTGGCGAACTCTTTCAGATATTTTGAATAACTCACCGATCATGACGGCGGCATGATCAATTATATCTTCGTATAACTATCCCTCTGTATAACTTACTTTTTTCCCATCTCCCTCAGATAATTGTTCTACTTCTTTGAGGGGGATAAATGAAGATCAGAACATGGGTGTTATTGGCTCCGTGGTTTTTTATTGGCATTCATGCGTCAGCGGCGGAAATTTATAACAAAGATGGCAACAAACTGGACTTATATGGCCTCGTTTCCGGCTTACGTTATTTTAGCGATGATAAAAGTCAGGATGGGGATCAGTCCTATATGCGCGTCGGCTTCAAAGGTCAGACGCAGATTTCTGACCTGCTCATCGGCTATGGACAATGGCAGAGCCAGTTCAACACCAATCAGGCCGAAAGTGAAAGCGATTCAATGTTTACTCGCCTGGGTTTTGCCGGGATTAAAGCCGGTAAATATGGTTCTTTTGACTATGGGCGCAACGTAGGTGTGCTATACGACGCACTTAGCCTGACCGATATGCAGCCTGAGTTCGATGCTCTGACATACAATACCGACCAGTTTATGTTCCGTCGTGGCAACAGTCTGGCGACATATCGCAATAGTGGTTTCTTTGGTGTTGTTGATGGGCTGGATTTTACCCTGCAATATCAGGGTAAAAATGATGGCGGCGGAGAGCCGGGCGCGCGCGATGTTCTGCGACAAAATGGCGAGGGCTACGGAATGTCGGTCGCCTGGGCGTTTGGCGATGGTTTCAAAGCGGTCGGTGCGTTTACCCATTCCGACCGCACCAGCGAACAGAACAACAGCGCCAGCGGGATCATGGGGCGGGGCGCGCATGCAGAGGCATACTCAGCGGCACTCAAATATGATGCGCACGGCCTGTATATCGCCACCATGTACACCCAGGCTTATAACGCTTCCCGCTTCGGTTCGCGCAGCGGCTCTGACATTTATGGCTATGCTAACCAGTCACAAATCTTCGAGGCTTTTGCTCAATACACCTTTGATTCTGGCTTTGTTCCCTTTATCGCCTATAACCAGGCGCGGGCCAAAGATCTCGGCCTTGCCGGCAATGGCAAACTGTATGGTAATCAGGATCTGGTCAGGTTTGTCGACTTCGGCACCTCTTATCTTTTCAATCAAAATATGCTCGCCTATGTCGACTATAAGCTGAACCTGATTGATAGCAGCGATTTTTCCCATGCGGCGGGTGTCTCGACTGACGATGTCCTCGCGGTCGGGCTGGTTTATCAGTTTTAACCTTAAGGAGAGAATGATGAAACTTGTCACATTGACTTGCAGTCTGCGCAGCGGTTCGGTGAATGCCGCGATAGCTAACACCTTACCGGAACTGGCCCCCGAAGGGGTGGTGTTTGAGGCACTGGGTTCGCCCGGCGAATTCCCGCATTACAACATGGACACTGAAATGGCCGGTTTCCCGGCGGCGGTGGTCGCTATGGCTGAACAGATCAAGCAGGCCGATGGCCTGGTGATCATCACGCCGGAATACAATCATTCGATACCGGGATTGCTAAAAAACGCCCTCGACTGGCTGTCACGGGTTAATCCTCAACCTCTTGCCGGAAAGCCGGTGCTGATTCAGTCTGCTTCGCCGGGTAAATTAGGTGGAGTCCGGGCGCAGATCCATCTGCGTCAAATTCTCGGCTATTTCGATGCCAAAGTCTTGAACAAGCCTGAAGCCATGATCGGTGATGTTGGTCATAAAGTGATTGATGGCGTACTGGTGGATGAAGACACTAAACGCTTCCTGACACGCCAACTGGCGGCCTTTACCGCGTTTATCGGACACTAATCCTCCTCAATCATGGGTTATGTTGGTGCATAACCCGTGATGTCCTGCCCCATATTGGTTCAATTCCGCCTCTGTTTTTCAACTCACCCCTCTCTTTCTGACAAGAAAAATCAGCCATTATTAAATTGGCACACTTAATGCTTATACATTGTTGAACAAACAACACCAGAGGCTCCACTATGAAAACGATGTTACGCATGGCCTGTCTTGCCGCACCTGTGTTTTTCAGCGTGGCCCAGGCTGCCACCCTTGTGCCAGGCAGTCTGACCATTGGCTCTGATCTGACTTATCCGCCGTATAACTTCCTCAAGCAGGATAAACCTGCTGGCTTTGACGCCGAGTTTATTGACCTGATCGCCGCACCACTGAAGCTCAAACCGGTGGTGAAGGACACACGTTTTGCCAGCCTGATTCTGGGGTTGAAAAGCAATAAATTCGACGTGGTGGCGTCAACACTTTACGTCACGCCAGAACGGGCGCAGCAGGTGGATTTCCTGCCTTATATGAAGACCGGTGGCTCGCTGCTGGTGACCGCCAACTCCCGTTTTACCCCACAAAAACCGGAAGATCTGTGTGGCAAGCGCGTAGCATCGATTAAAGGCGGAGCCTGGATCGCCCGGTTAAATAAGGTGTCTGTCGACTACTGCCAGCCGAAAGGTCTGGGGGCCATTTCGGTGCGCGAGTTCCCGACCTCGCCGGAAGCAACCCAGGCGCTGCTGTCCGCCGCTGTCGATGTGCAGTACGAGGATGCTGCCGTGGCGAAAGCCACTGTCGAAAAAACCGGCCAGCGTTTGAAAATCTCTTCGCAGCAGATGATCTATCCGGTGGTGGTGGGCCTGGCGGTGAATAAAGACAATCCACAGCTATTAAGCGAGCTGAAAGCCTCATTTGCGCAGAAGGTCAGTGATGGCAGCTACCGTGCGTTGTTGCAGAAATACAACCTGCAAATGCCGGATGCTGATGAAAGCGCCAAAGCACTGGCTGGCACGCTGTAACACGGGTTAGCACTGGAGGAAGCATGCAATTTGACTGGCCTTACCTGATAAGTTTATTTCACTACGCAGACTTCTGGCGGGCCAGTTGGCTGGTGGTACAACTCAGTGTGCTGACCTGGTTAGGCGGAATTGTGCTGGGGCTGGGCGTGGCACTGGCGAAACAGTCGCGTAATGCCGTGCTGCGCAATGCCGCAGCCTGCTATATCTGGCTGTTCCGCAGTTTGCCACTGTTGGTGCTGCTGATTTTTATCTTTAACTTGCCGCAAATTTTCCCGGCAACCAGCGGCATGCTTTCCAATCCGTTCGCCGCCGGACTGCTGGCGCTGATCATCAGTGAGACGGCTTATATCGCTGAAATCCACCGTGGCGGCTTGTTATCCGTGCAACGTGGACAATTTGAGGCGGGAAGGGCGTTAGGACTCAACAATGCCCAGATTCGTTTGAGCATCATTATCCCGCAGGCATTGCGCATCTCTCTGCCAACGCTGGTAAATGAGTTTATCACCATCGTGAAGATGACCTCGCTGGTCTCGGTGATCTCGCTGTCAGAGATTCTGATGGTGGGAGAACGTTTATATACCGACAACTTCAAGGTGATGGAAACCCTGCTGGCGGTGGCCTGTTATTACGTGCTGATTGTCACCCTGTTTGAGCGTCTGTTTGGTTGGCTGGAGCGGCGCTGGGATGTGCAAAATCGAACTCCGGCACCTTTTGATGCCGTCGAGGCGCGTAGCCGCTTACCGGCAGCGCTGGCACAAACACGTAAAAGCCATAGCGCCTCAGCGAAACCGATTCTGCGATTAAATGGCCTGAGCAAAGCCTTTAATGGCAAGACGGTGTTGCAGGATATCAACCTCAGCGTACAGCCTGGTGAGGTGATCTCGATTATCGGTCCTTCAGGTTCGGGGAAAACCACCCTGATCCGCATGGTCAATGGTCTGGAGGTGATGGATCAGGGCAGCGTTGAACTGCTTGGACAAGAATTTATCCGTGCCGGTCAGCGCGAGAATGCCTTGCCTTATCGCGCGCAGATCACGCGCTTGGGCATGGTCTTTCAGGGTTTTAATCTGTTCCCGCACAAAACGGTGCTGGAGAACCTGATGTTGGCCCCGCGTCTGCACAACCTCGATAGCCGTGCGGATCTGCATCAACGCAGCCTGGCGATGCTGGATAAAGTTGGCATGTTGGAACACGCCACGAAATATCCACATCAGTTATCCGGCGGTCAGCAACAGCGGGTGGCGATTGCCCGCACGCTGGTGATGAAACCGGCGGTGGTGTTATTTGATGAACCAACCTCCGCGCTGGACCCGGAACGCGTCAGCGAGGTGTTGCAGGTGATTGAAAAGCTGGCAGAGGAGGGGATTACCATGTTGATCGTTACCCACGAGATGAAGTTTGCTTTTGCGATATCCGATCGGGTGGTGTTTATGGAGCAGGGGCGCATTGAAATTGATGCTTCCCCGGCGGAAATTCGCCAAATGCGCGATCACCGCATCTTCCGCTTTATTGATGATATGGCCACGGCTTGAGGGCAAAACATGAAAGGTTCCGCCGGAGAAACTCGCACCTTAACGATTGAAATTCCAGAGCATCTTGACTTATCCGGCTTGCCTGCGTTTGAGCGTATCTCTATTTTGCTGCGTGAAAATATTATCAGCGGCAACCTGGTAGCCGGACAGGCATTGGGTGAGATCGAACTGGCGGCATTATGTGATAGCTCGCGTAACACGTTACGCGAAGCGCTGCGTTTTTTGCATGGTGAGGGGCTGGTGAATTATCACCAAAATCGCGGGGTGTTTGTTCGTCAGCTTGATAAACGCGATGTGCGGGACATCTTCAAAGCACGTCGCCATCTGGAGGTGCTGGCGCTGACGGTCAACAGCCCGATCAGCGATTTTCACCTGGCGCGCATGGCGCAGCACCTGGATAACGCGGCGCTTGCAGCGGCCAATGAGGCGTGGCGCAGCGTGGGTACGCACAGTTTGCGTTTTCATCAGAGCATCGTGCAGATGCTGGGCTGCGCCCGTTTTAATGATTTTTTTAGCGTGCTGCTGGCGCAATTACGTCTGCTGTTTTGCAGCGGTGCCGGAGAACGTGACTTTCAGCTGCCGTGGATTGCGCGCGATCGCGAAATTCTGACCTTGCTGAGTCAGCAACAAAGTGAAGCGGCATGTCGTGCGCTGATTGATTATCTCGATTACTCGGAGCGGCAGCTGACCGCCACCTTTAGTCATCCTATTTCTCATGGAGAATCATACTGATGTCGAATTATCCTGCTGCTTATCAGAGCACATCTGGCTCTGCATTGGATGTTGATCGCTCGTTTTATCAGGCACTGGCCGAGGGACCACGCGAGCTGACTGCGTCCCATTTAATCCCCATTCGCACCGGTTTTGCCTGGGAAGTTCCGGCCGGGCATCTGTTCCGCATCACCACGCCGGAAGGCCCGCAGGTAGGGGATTTGAACATCTGGAACCGCCGCGATCCCCGCGAGAGAATGTGGGTTTCCCGTACCCGCCAGCTGCAACGCGCGCATCTTTCGACCTATGATCGTTTGTGGTCAAACTTGCCGTTTATCCGTCCGATGGCGACCATTACCGCAGATTCTCTGGCCGATTACGGTATTGATAGCGATGGTGGACGGGTGCACGATCTGCTGGGAACACGCTGCGATCCTTACGTGAACAAGCTACTAACCGGTGAGGACTTTGATTTCCATTGCCATTCCAATCTGGTGCGTGCGGTGCAGCCGTGGGGGCTGACGGAGTTTGATGTTCACGATGTCATGAACGTTTTCCAGTGCACCGGCCTGAATGATGATGACCAGTATTTTATGAAAGCCTGTCCGGCGAAAAAAGGTGATTACCTGGAGTTCTTCGCTGAGATTGACCTGCTGTGCGCGTTGTCAACGTGTCCGGGCGGAGATCTGTCACTGCCCATGTGGGGAGATGAAGCAGAGGACACGCTGAAAGTTTGCCGTCCGTTGGGCGTGGAAATTTATAAACCACAGGCTGAGTTACTGGCTAACTGGACGCCGTCAGTATCGCCAGATTACCGTGGTAATCATGGGATGCAGCTGAAGCCGGTGAGCTGGTAATCCCACCTGTAACAGCGCGATAAATCGCGCTGTTACGCGCCGGTGCCAGGAACACGCGATAAATCGCGCCGCTACGGACCATCATTCTGCAATTCAAACGTTCAACCACGAACTGTCACAGAGGGAGCCAGCGGTTGAGGCTGGTCCTTTAACATAATCCAAATTTCTGGGCGGGCCTCAAGATATCATTAAATGGCGCATAATGTATATTATGTTAAATACGGTATCCACCTAACCCGGAATACTCCCCACCCGTAGCGATTAGCGGCAGCTAATTCGCTTAACATGAATGCAATGATCGGATACGTTCATTTTTACCGAACGCAACGACTTCGCAGGAAGGTTCATCTGCATAACCCAGCGGCATAAAAATAATACCTCCGTTTTTACAAGTATCCTCCATCCAGTTTTTTTTGAAATGGATGTCATTAAACGAATCCACGAGGATTTTATCTCCGCCCACAATAAAATATATGTTTTCGTTAGTGTTTATTAGGCTTTCGATGACACCTTCAGACTCCATATCCACATCACCATTACCTGTAAGAATGAGGCCGTTATTAGAATCTAATACGTGATCCTTCTTATTTTTAATATCATCCACTTTTACTCCACGTTCACCAAGCAAACCCCAAGTTTTTTTATGTCTGACAATTGCACTCTTAGGTTGCTCAGATGAAAAATCAACTACAACAACTACCTTACCAATCTCAGCATCAGTAAGCCTAAAGATCATTTTTTTTAACAAGCTTTCGAAAAATTTCTTCCTAGGCTTATCAGGGGCCTCCCAACTGATGGCTGAAATACCGTCCATTGTGATGCCATTGACCTGCCCCCAGTATTAGATACAACCTTCAGTTAGTAATATCGGTTGATTTTTCTTCATGTTTCCCGTTTCGCCAGCCTGCTGCAAATTCAAATGGCGTCTGGTAATTCAGCGATGAATGAGGTCTGGACTCGTTATAGTCCTGCCGCCAGCCATTAATGATTTTTCGGGCATGAAGAACATCGCTGAACCAGTGTTCATTCAAGCATTCATCCCGAAAGCGACCGTTGAAACTCTCAATAAATCCGTTCTGAGTTGGCTTGCCCGGCTGGATTAAGCGCAACTCAACACCATGCTCAAAGGCCCATTGATCCAGCGCGCGGCAGGTAAATTCCGGGCCCTGATCAGTTCTTATCGTCGTAGGATATCCACGAAACAGCGCAATGCTGTCCAGAATACGTGTCACCTGAACGCCTGTAATCCCGAATGCCGTGGTGATCGTCAGACACTCCTTCGTGAAATCATCCACGCAGGTCAGGCACTTAATCCTGCGGCCGCTGGCAAGTGCATCCATGACAAAATCCATCGACCATGTCAGGTTCGGCGCATCCGGACGAAGAAGCGGAAGCCGCTCAGTCGCCAGCCCCTTGCGGCGTCGCCTGCGTTTTACACTCAGGCCGTTGAGATGATAGATGCGGTATACCCGCTTGTGGTTGACGTGAAGGCCCTCCCGACGCAATAACTGCCAGATGCGCCGGTAACCAAAGCGGCGGCGCTCAAGTGCCAGCGCTGTGATGCGTAGAGACAGCTGCGCGTCAGCAGCCGGACGCTGAGCCGAATAACGGCAGGTGGACAGGGACAAACCTGCCAGCCTGCAGGCACGACGTTGCGACAGACCCGTTGCCTCACACATGACTTCCACGGCTTCCCGCTTCTGGTCTGTCGTCAGAACTTTCGGCCAAGAGCCACCTGAAGCGCCTCCTTATCCAGCATGGCTTCAGCGAGCAGCTTCTTGAGGCGGGCGTTCTCCTCTTCAAGCGACTTGAGCCGCTTCACTTCGGGAACTTCCATGCCGCCAAACTTCTTGCGCCAGGTGTAAAAGGTGGCGTCTGAAATAGCATGCTTGCGGCAGAGTTCCCGGGCTGAAACCCCGGCTTCGGCCTCGCGGAGGATACTGATGATCTGTTCGTCGGAAAATCGCTTCTTCATGGGGATGTCCTCATGTGACTGATGAAGACATTACTAACATCGCGGTGTATTAATCAACGGGGAGCAGGTCACCATAACGATTACTAAAATTTGCGATGTCATTCGGTTCTTGTATCTCTTTTGCATATCTAATCACAATCTCAGTAATCATAATGATTTCCTTCAGGATCATTAGTTTGTAGGGCTAATATTATTGATCAAACCGCTTTGATTTGTCTCTATATTGTAGTTTTTAACTTCCACACTACACGTTGAGCCATCGCACCAATCTGGTCGTGTACTTCCTTTTGTTCCGTATGGCACTTATTGGCTTACCATTCTCGTCATACTTTTGGCCAATCCCATTGGCTATATGTTGAATTTGTGGCTCATGAATCCCAAGAGTATCCTCATGCTCGAGATTTTCATCATCTCCAAGAGTATTATTCTCAACCGCATTCTTCCCGGCCACGGCCCCCGTCCCTACGCCCACCCCTGAATCCAATGCCAGCCCACCGGCCAGTCCCGCCGCTATCATTTTGTCATTTTTTTGTCATTATCTGGTCAGTAGTTTGTTAGTCCCTGGCGGATAGATTGGCTCATGTACACCTTTATTGAATCTGAGGATAAATCATGAAATTGCGTCATCTCTCCGCTCTCGTTTCTTTGGTTATGGCTGGCCTTGGCACCACGGCTCATGCTGCTACCGCTTCACCATCACCGGAAGTTAAAAACATTGTCCTGGTCCATGGTTTGTTTGCCGATGGTTCCAGTTGGGGCAAAGTCATCCCGTTATTGCAGGCTAAAGGTCTGCACGTGACTGCGGTACAGAATCCCACAACGTCTCTGGATAATGACGTTGCCGCAGTACAACGCGCGCTGGCACAACAAAATGGTCCGGTGATCCTGGTGGCCCACTCCTACGGGGGGATGGTGATCAGCCAGGCCGGTGATGTACCTGAAGTTAAGGGGTTGGTGTATATTGCCGCTCGCGCGCCTGATGCCGGTGAAGATTACCCGGCACTGACCAAAAAATACCCTGCGGCACCGGCCTCGGCGGGCCTGAAGTGGAATAATGACGGCTACGGCATGTTGACACAGTCTGCTTTTGTGCATGATTTCGCCGGGGACCTGCCAACCAAAGAGGCAATGGCCTACTACGCAGTACAGCAGCCGATCGGTAAAGCCATCACGATGGCAAAAACCACGGTTGCCGCCTGGCATGACAAACCGACCTGGTATGCAGTGTCAACCGAGGACCGTACCATTAACCCGGATTTAGAACGCTTCATGGCGAAGCGCATGCACGCACAAACAATTGAACTGAAATCCAGCCATGTGTCGTTGATTTCACAGCCAGTAGCGGTAGCCAACCTGATCATGAAAGCCGCACACGTACCAGGCTACTAAGTTATAATCTCGGGATTGGGGCGATCCCCTCGCCCTTTTCTCTCCTTATTACGGGATTGCCAGCGTTTGAAAATCCTCATCATTGAAGACGAAGCGAAAACGGCAGCCTATCTGGTGAATGGCCTCAATGAAGCGGGCTACACCGCTGACTGGGCGGCTAACGGTATTGATGGTCTCCACCTTGCGCGGGAAGAAGTCTACGACCTGATTTTGCTGGATGTCATGCTGCCGGAGATGTCCGGCTGGACGGTCATGGAGCGCCTACGCCAACATAGCCTGACGCCAGTGCTTTTTCTCAGTGCTCGCGGAACGCTGGAGGATCGTTTGCGTGGCCTGGGGCTGGGTGCAGATGAATATCTGGTTAAGCCCTTCTCTTTTGCCGAGCTGCTGGCGAGAATCCGTATCATTTTGCGCCGGGGACAACCGGTTGCGGAATCTGAGGAGGTCCTCTCGCTGGGTGATCTACTGTTAGATGTGGCGAAATTTCGCTGTGAGCGTGCGGGACAACGCATCACGCTAACCAATAAAGAGTTCAAACTGCTGACCTGTTTACTGCAACATCCAGGACAAGTGCTGTCGCGCACCTTTCTGGCCTCCCGTGTCTGGGATATGAACTTCGACAGTGATACCAACGTGGTGGATGTGGCCATACGCCGACTACGGCAAAAAGTTGACGATCCTTTCCCGGTACGCTTGATTCACACCGTGCACGGCGTTGGCTACCGGTGTGAGGTCGAAGCATGAAGCGCGGTTCTCTCACGCTTCGCCTCTCTGTGTTGCTGGCAGCGTTCTCCCTGATTGCGTTTAGCGTGATGGGCAGCGCACTTTACTTTGCGCTGCGCCAACAATTGTCGATACGCGATGATGCGGCCCTGGTATCCCGCATTGACCAAATCAGTACCTTGCTACGGAACCTTGACGCGCGGCAGCTGATTGATCAAAAACCGCATCTGTTTGCCAATATGCTGGGCAATACTGAGTCACTGCTGGTGATCCGTTATGTTGATGGTGCGACGTTGTTGGCAGTGAATCCCATGCAGCGCGATCTCCCGGTGGTGACACCTGTTCCTGTCGGCCAGAAGCTTTCACTTGATGCAGTAAAGCATTCAGTGATGGCGGATGGAACACCGATGATTTATATGGCCGCCATCAGCCCTTCGACGAATAATTTGCCACCCCTGGAAATTCTGTCGGCACGGGTGTTAAGCGACAGGACCCATATTCTTGCCGAGTATCGTAATAACATTTTGCTCTTTGCGTCGTTGATGGCGGTGATATCCGTGGTGCTGGCGGTCATCTTTGCCCGTCGCGGGCTTTCGCCGCTGCGTAGACTGGCGGATCGTACTGCGCAGATTGGCACCCAAACCCTCTCTTTCCGGCTGAATAAGGACGATGTTCCGACTGAACTGGATGCACTGATTGACCAGACGAACGCCATGCTGGACCGCATGGAACGGGGGTTCCAGCAACTGAAGCAGGTAAGTGCGGATATGGCGCATGATCTGCGCACACCGATAACGACCCTGTTAGGACAAACGGAAGTCGGACTGAGTGCGGCTCGCGATAACGCCTATTATCAGCGGCTGCTGGGTTCGAACTTTGAAGAGTTACAGCGCATGTCGCGGATGATCGATAACATGCTGTTTCTGGCGCAGGCGGAGCAGCCGGATCGGGTCATCCAGTGTAGCGATATCGATATCAGTGAAGAGATGAAGCGGATGCGTGAATACTTCGAAGATCTGGCCGCCGACCGGGATGTCACCATCCAGACTTACGGCAGCGGAAAGGTCTTCGCCGATGCGCTGCTGCTGCGCAGAGCGATGGCAAACCTGCTGTCAAACGCCGTGCGTTACGCACGTGCCGGAAGCCAAATCAACCTGATTGCTGAAGCACAGCCAGATGGGATGAGTATCCAGGTGATTAACCACGGTGAGACGATCGCCCCCTTACATCAGGAGCGGATCTTTGATCGTTTTTATCGGGCCGATCCTTCCCGAAATAACTCGGCCCACTCCAGCGGGCTAGGGTTGTCGATCGTCAACTCAATCATGCAGCTGCACCAGGGGCGCTGTTGGGTTGAAAGCCAGGAAGGTATCACCCGCTTTGGGCTACTGTTCCCGAACGCGAAATGCGTGAAATCACCGACTCACTAAGCCGAACTGCCGCTATTGCCGTCAGCATCAGAAAGAAGGTGCCTTAAAGGCACCTTCCGTAAATCATCATTCACCGGCCATTCTTTTGTACTGTTCAAAGCGTTGATTGGCATCCTTTTCCGTCTGGGCAAACAGCCGATCCGCCAGGTCTGGTGCAGTACGCCGCAGCGAAGCATAGCGCACCTCGCCGAGTAAAAAGTCGCGGAAACTCTCTTCTGGTTCCTCCGAATCCAGCATAAACGGATTTTTCCCCTTCTCCGCCAACTGTGGGTTATAACGCCACAGATGCCAGTAGCCAGCTTCGACCGCGCGTTTCGCTTCACGATGGCTGCATCCCATCCCCGCTTTTAACCCGTGGTTAATGCAGGCCGCATAGGCGATCACCAGGGAAGGACCCGGCCAGGCTTCTGCTTCGGTGATTGCCCGCAACGTCTGGGCTTTATCCGCTCCCATCGCAATCTGCGCGACATAAACGTTGCCATAACTGAGCGCCATCATGCCAAGGTCTTTTTTACGGGTGCGTTTTCCTTCGGCGGCGAATTTGGCGATAGCGGCGACCGGCGTGGATTTAGAGGATTGACCACCGGTGTTGGAGTACACCTCGGTATCATAAACCAGCACATTGATATCCTCCCCTGACGCCAGGACATGGTCCAGGCCACCAAAACCAATATCATAGGCCCAGCCATCACCACCAAAGATCCATTGTGAACGTTTGGCGAAGTAGTCCTGATTTTGATAGAGACGATTGAGCAGCTCATCATCGCCCTTCTCTTCTGCCAGCAAGGCTCTCAGATGCTCACCGCGATCACGCGTACCGCTGCCCTGATCTTTCAGCTCCAGCCATTGATGCAGTGCGTGGTGCAGCCCGGCGCTAAGTGGTCGATTAAGTGCCTGCGTTGCATAGTGAGCGAGCTGCTCACGAATCGCCCGTCCTCCCAGCATCATACCAAGGCCAAATTCGGCGTTGTCCTCAAACAGCGAGTTCGCCCACGCTGGCCCCTGGCCTTTATGGTTGGTGGTCCAGGGAATCGACGGCGCACTGGCCCCCCAGATTGATGAACAGCCGGTGGCATTGGCGATCATCATCCGATCGCCAAACAGTTGCGTCACCAGTCGCGCATAAGGTGTTTCACCACAACCGGCACAGGCACCGGAAAACTCCAGCAGCGGCGTTTCGAACTGGCTGCCTTTCACCGAGGTTTTACCAAATGGATTGGTCTTCGGTGCCAGCTCCAGCGCGTAATTCCACACGCTGCTCATATGTCGCTGGGTCTCCAGCGGCTGCATGCTCAGCGCTTTCCCTTTAGCCGGGCAGATATCGACGCAGTTACCGCAACCAGAACAGTCCAGCGGGGAAATTGCCAGGTGATATTCATAATCGGTTGCGCCCTGCGCCGGTTTGCTTAACAGCTCTGGCATGGCGAAATAGCGTTCCTCTGTGGTCAGCAGTGCCGGGCGCACGGCGGCGTGGGGGCAGATAAACGCGCATTGATTACATTGGGTACACCCCTCTGGCTGCCACACCGGGACTTCCAGCGCGATACCACGCTTCTCCCAGGCTGCGGTGCCGGTGGGAAAGGTGCCATCTTCCATACCGGCGAAGGCGCTCACCGGCAGCTTGTCGCCACACTGACGATTCATCGGTTCAAGAATGTTGCTGATAAAATCCGGCAGCAGCCGCACGGGAGCGGGTTTATCCTCCTGCATAGCCCAGCGTTCGGGCACCATCACTTCCTGAATCGCTTCCATCCCCAAATCAATGGCGGCGTTGTTCATATCGACCACATTTTGTCCTTTACTGCCGTAGGATTTCTCCACCGCCTGCTTGAGATAGATGGCAGCGGTGGGTGGTTCGATGATCCCAGCTAACTTAAAGAATGCCGCCTGCATCAACATATTGAAGCGCCCGCGCAATCCCAACTTACGGGCAATCTCCACCGCATTCAGGGTGTAAAAACGAATGCCATTGCGCGCAATGTAACGTTTGAAACTGGCGGGTAGCTTCTCCTCCAGTTCCTCGCCAAACCAGGTACAGTTCAGCAGAAAAGTCCCGCCGGGCGTTAACCCTTCCAGTAAGTCGTATTTGTCGACATACGATTGCTGCGAACAGGCAATAAAATCGGCACGGTGGATCAGGTACGGGGCATTGATGGGGTGATGACCAAAGCGCAGATGCGAAACCGTAATCCCGCCCGATTTCTTGGAGTCATAGGCGAAATACGCCTGAGCGTACATCGGGGTGTTATCACCGATGATTTTGATCGCGCTTTTATTCGCGCTCACGGTGCCATCCGATCCCAGCCCCCAGAATTTACAGGCGGTGATCCCCTCCGTGGAGACCTGCACCTCATGCACTGGCACCGGCAGGGAGGTATGAGTGACATCATCAAAGATGCCCACGGTAAAGCCATCTTGCGGCAGCGGCTTTTTCAGATTTTCAAAAACAGAGACGATATGTGACGGCAGAATATCCTTACCGCCGAGGGCATAACGCCCGCCAACAATCAGCGGCGGATTGTCATGCCGGTAGAAGGCGTTTTTCACATCCAGACACAGCGGCTCGGCCTGCGCGCCCGGCTCTTTGGTGCGATCCAGCACCGCGATACGTTTTACGCTGGCGGGAATGCGGGCAAAAAAATGCGCTAATGAAAAGGGGCGAAACAGATGGACCATCAGCACCCCGACCTTCTCACCGCTGTCAATCAAGGCATCGACCACGTCCTGAATGGTGTCGCACACCGACCCCATCGCAACAATCATATCCTCGGCATCCTCCGCGCCGTAATAATCGAACAGATGATATTCCCGTCCGGTGATGGCGGCGATCTCCGCCATGTAATGTTCCACAATGTCAGGCAAGGCGGCATAGAAACCGTTGGACGCTTCCCGCTCCTGAAAATAGATATCCGGGTTCTGCGCCGTACCACGGATCACCGGATGGTCTGGATTGAGAGCATGGCGGCGAAACCGATCCAGCGCCTCGGTGTCGAGTAGCGGTACCAGTTGCTCGTACTCCAGCACCTCGATTTTCTGGATTTCGTGCGAGGTGCGGAAACCGTCAAAGAAGTTAATAAACGGCACCCGCCCTTTAATCGCCGCCAGATGCGCCACCGCAGACAAGTCCATCACCTGCTGCACATTGCTTTCTGCCAGCATCGCGCAGCCTGTCTGGCGCACCGCCATCACGTCCTGGTGATCGCCAAAAATGTTCAGGGAGTTGGTTGCCAGCGCCCGTGCGCTGACATGAAACACGCCAGGTAACAACTCTCCGGCGATTTTGTAGAGATTCGGGATCATCAGCAACAACCCCTGGGAAGCGGTATAGGTGGTGGTTAATGCGCCTGCCTGTAACGCCCCGTGTACCGCACCGGCTGCACCCGCTTCCGACTGCATCTCCATCACCCGTACCGGTTGCCCAAACAGGTTCTTCTTCCCGGCGGCCGCCCACTCATCAACGTTTTCCGCCATAGGTGTGGAGGGAGTGATGGGATAAATCGCCGCCACATCAGTAAAGGCGTAGGAGATCCAGGCCGCTGCCGCGTTGCCATCCATCGTTTTCATTGTTCCGGACATGTCTGTTTCCTCGAAAATCGTCGTGACCTTGCCCGAAGCACAGCCTGTGCCAGTTTAGATTTAATAAATAAAAACAATCAGATGAAGGATTTTTCTGTTGCGTAGTGCGGGAAGCATTGCGCGGAACAGCACAGCCGACCCGACAACCTGTTGAACAGCTGACAAAGTCACGGGCCACTCCCCGGCATGCCTGAATTGTGTTGTTTGCAACAATTGGTCTGGCGATTGTTTCTTCTTTGTTCTGTTCATCAGCAGCAGGAAAACAATAAATCCTAAGGTATCAATGCATTATCCATCCTGGCACGGCTGGTATGTTCCCTGCACTGTTTCCTGAGCAAACACACCAAACCAACAGGAGACATACGATGACCATGCGTCAATGTGCCATCTACGGCAAAGGTGGTATCGGCAAATCCACCACCACTCAAAACCTGGTCGCCGCGCTGGCGGAGATGGGTAAGAAAGTCATGATTGTGGGCTGTGACCCCAAAGCGGACTCCACCCGTTTAATCCTGCACGCCAAAGCACAGAACACCATTATGGAAATGGCTGCGGAAGTCGGCTCTGTGGAAGATCTGGAGCTGGAAGATGTACTGCAAATTGGTTACGGCGACGTACGCTGTGCCGAATCCGGCGGCCCGGAACCCGGCGTCGGTTGCGCCGGTCGTGGCGTCATCACCGCCATCAACTTCCTTGAAGAAGAAGGTGCCTACGTGCCCGATCTCGACTTTGTCTTCTATGACGTGTTGGGGGACGTGGTGTGTGGCGGGTTTGCTATGCCGATCCGTGAAAACAAAGCACAGGAGATCTACATCGTCTGTTCCGGCGAAATGATGGCGATGTATGCCGCCAACAACATTTCCAAAGGGATCGTGAAATACGCCAAGTCTGGCAAAGTGCGTCTCGGTGGGCTGATTTGTAATTCACGCCAGACCGACCGTGAAGATGAGTTGATCATCGCGCTGGCGGAAAAACTTGGCACCCAGATGATCCACTTCGTCCCCCGCGACAATATCGTGCAGCGTGCCGAAATCCGCCGTATGACGGTGATTGAGTACGATCCCACCTGTAACCAGGCTAACGAATATCGCACGTTGGCCAACAAAATCGTCAACAACACCAAGATGGTGGTTCCGGTCCCCTGCACCATGGATGAGCTGGAAGAGTTGCTGATGGAGTTCGGCATTATGGATGCGGAAGATACCAGCATCATCGGCAAAACCGCGGCGGAAGAAAACGCCAACTAACAGGAACAGCCCATGAGCAATGCAACAGCCGATCGTAATCTGGAGATCATCCAGGAGGTGCTGGAGATCTACCCGGAAAAAACGCGCAAGGAACGCCGTAAACACATGATGGTGACCGACCCGGAGATGGAGAGTGTCGGGAAATGCATCATCTCCAACCGCAAATCGCAGCCGGGGGTAATGACGGTACGTGGTTGTGCCTATGCCGGTTCCAAAGGCGTGGTGTTCGGGCCGATCAAAGATATGGCCCATATCTCGCACGGTCCGGTCGGTTGCGGTCAATATTCACGCGCCGGACGCCGCAACTACTTCACCGGGGTCAGCGGGGTCGACAGTTTCGTGACCCTCAACTTCACCTCTGATTTTCAGGAGCGTGACATCGTGTTTGGTGGCGATAAAAAACTCACCAAACTGATTGAAGAGATGGAGGAACTGTTCCCGCTGACCAAAGGGATCAGTATCCAGTCGGAGTGTCCGGTCGGACTGATTGGCGACGATATCTCGGCCGTAGCCAAAGCCAGCAGCACGGCCATCAACAAACCGGTGGTGCCGGTGCGCTGCGAAGGCTTTCGCGGCGTATC
This sequence comes from Pantoea sp. X-Soil-TKNS-1211, assembly GCF_059730495.1. Classification (NCBI taxonomy): domain Bacteria; kingdom Pseudomonadati; phylum Pseudomonadota; class Gammaproteobacteria; order Enterobacterales; family Erwiniaceae; genus Pantoea; species Pantoea sp. X-Soil-TKNS-1211. The sequence goes on along the minus strand of NZ_AP035953.1, from coordinate 2,229,905 downwards.
GCAGTCGCTGGGCCACCATATCGCCAATGATGTGATCCGTGACTGGGTGCTGGACAACCGCGAAGGGCAAGCCTTTGCCACCACCCCCTACGATGTGGCGATTATCGGTGACTACAACATCGGTGGCGATGCCTGGGCCTCGCGTATTCTGCTGGAAGAGATGGGGCTGCGGGTGGTGGCGCAGTGGTCAGGGGATGGCACGCTGGTCGAAATGGAAAACACCCCGTTTGTGAAACTCAACCTGGTGCACTGCTATCGTTCGATGAACTACATCTCGCGCCATATGGAGGAGAAGCACGGTATTCCGTGGATGGAATACAACTTCTTTGGGCCGACTAAAGTGGCCGAGTCGTTACGCAAAATCGCCGAACAGTTTGATGACCACATTCGAGCCAATGCCGAAGCGGTGATTGCCCGCTATCAGGCACAAAACGACGCCATCATCGCGAAATACCGGCCACGGCTGGAAGGTCGCAAGGTGCTGCTCTACATGGGCGGATTGCGTCCTCGCCATCTGATTGGAGCTTATGAAGATCTGGGCATGGAGATCATCGCTGCGGGCTACGAGTTCGGTCATAACGACGACTACGATCGTACCCTGCCGGACCTGAAGGAAGGCACGCTACTGTTTGATGATGCCAGCAGTTACGAGTTGGAAGCCTTTGTCAAAGCGCTCAAACCAGACCTGATCGGCTCGGGCATCAAAGAAAAATACATTTTCCAGAAGATGGGCGTGCCATTCCGTCAGATGCACTCCTGGGACTACTCCGGCCCCTATCACGGCTATGACGGCTTCGCCATTTTTGCCCGTGATATGGATATGACCTTAAACAATCCCGCCTGGGGCCAACTCACTGCGCCCTGGCTGAAATCCGCCTGACATCTCTTATGCATTCCCGTTAGTTCACCGATTTGTGGCGCGGGAGGAGAAAACCATGAGCCAGACTGTTGATAAGATTCATAATTGTCATCCTTTATTCGAACAGGATGAGTACCAGAAACTGTTCAGTGGCAAACGATCCCAGGAAGAAGCCTGGGATCAGGCGCGGGTGCAGGAAGTGTTCCAGTGGACGACGACTGCCGAATATGAAGCCCTGAACTTCAAACGTGAAGCGCTGACCATTGACCCGGCCAAAGCCTGCCAGCCTCTCGGTGCCGTGCTCTGCGCGTTGGGGTTTGCCAACACCCTACCCTATGTGCACGGTTCTCAGGGATGCGTGGCCTATTTCCGCACCTATTTTAACCGTCATTTTAAGGAGCCGGTGGCCTGCGTATCAGACTCGATGACCGAGGATGCGGCGGTATTCGGCGGCAATAACAACATGAATACCGGGCTGCAAAATGCCAGCACCCTGTATAAACCGGAAATCATCGCGGTCTCCACCACCTGCATGGCAGAGGTCATTGGCGATGATTTGCAGGCGTTTATTGCCAACGCCAAAAAAGACGGTTTTGTCGATGCCAGCCTGCCGGTGCCGTTCGCGCATACGCCGAGTTTTATCGGCAGCCATATCACTGGCTGGGACAATATGTTTGAAGGCTTTGCCAAAACGTTTACCGCAGACCATGAGGCGCAGCCCGGCAAAATTCCCCGTCTGAATATGGTGACCGGGTTCGAAACCTATCTGGGCAATTTCCGGGTACTGAAACGCATGATGGCACAAATGGCGGTGCCCTGTAGCCTGCTGTCGGATCCTTCTGAGGTGCTGGACACCCCGGCTGATGGTCACTACCACATGTATGCCGGAGGCACCACGCAGCAGGAGATGCGCGAGGCTCCCGATGCCATAGACACCCTGCTGCTGCAACCCTGGCAACTGGTGAAAAGCAAAAAAGTGGTGCAGGAGATGTGGAATCAGCCAGCGACCGAGGTGCAAATCCCGCTGGGGCTGGCCGCGACCGACGAATTACTGATGACCGTCAGCCAACTGACCGGCAAACCCATCCCCGCTGCGCTGGCGCTGGAACGTGGCCGTCTGGTGGATATGATGCTGGATTCTCACTCCTGGCTGCACGGCAAAAAATTTGGTCTGTATGGCGACCCGGATTTTGTCATGGGCCTGACGCGTTTTCTGTTGGAATTGGGTTGCGAGCCGACGGTTATCCTGTGTCATAACGGCAACAAACGCTGGCAGAAAGCCATGAAAAAGATGCTGGAAGCGTCACCTTACGGCAAAGAGAGTGAAGTGTTTATCAACTGCGACCTGTGGCATTTCCGCTCGCTGATGTTTACCCGCCAGCCGGATTTTATGATCGGTAATTCCTACGCCAAATTCATTCAGCGCGACACTCTGGCAAAAGGTGAGCAGTTTGAGGTGCCGTTGATTCGCCTCGGATTCCCGTTGTTCGATCGCCACCATCTGCATCGCCAGACCACCTGGGGTTACGAAGGTGCCATGAGCATACTGACCACGCTGGTGAACGCGGTGCTGGAAAAAGTGGACAGAGACACGATCAAACTCGGCAAAACCGATTACGGCTTTGACCTTATTCGTTAATTATCATGCGCCCCGTCCGAGACGGGGCGACAGGGGGACATGATGCCGATGGTGATTTTTCGACAACGTGGCGCAGAGTTGTATTGTTATATCGCCAAACAGGATCTGGAGGCCAAAGTGACGCAGGTCGAATATGACACGCCGGAACGCTGGGGTGGAGCCGTTGCGCTGGAGGGTGGCCGTCGTTATTACGTCAGTATCCAGCCAGGACGTCCGGATTTTCCGGTAAGCCTGCGCGCCAGCCGCGATGCACAAACTCAGGGGGTGGATAATGTCTGACAACGATGTGCTTTTCTGGCGCATGCTGGCGTTGTTTCAATGCCTGCCGGAACTACAGCCCGCGCAGATCATGACCTGGCTCACCCGGGAACAGGATGAGGCACTGACGCCTGCGCGTCTGGCGGCCTACACCCAGCGTCAGCTGGAAGCCTTCTTCCCCGGAGAAGAGGTGCTGATGTCCCCGGGACGTTGGTCACGGATTAAATCCTGCCTGCGCGGTGAGTTACCTTTCCATCTGCGTGTTCAAACCCTTACACAACGTAAGCCAGAGTTATTGGTGGCGTTTTGTTCACAGGATGGTCTGGTGATCAATGGTCATTTTGGTCAGGGACGGTTGTTCTTTATTTACGGCTTTGATGATGGAGGCTGCTGGTTACATAGCTTACGTCGTTACCCTTCTGCGCCGCAGGAGGAGGAGGCAAATGAGGTTCGGGCGAAATTGCTGAGTGACTGTCAGCTGTTGTTTTGTGAAGCCATTGGTGGCCCCGCTGCGGCAAGGCTGATCCGCCACAACATCTACCCGATGAAAGTGGCCCCCGGGCTCGCGATTTCCACCCAATGCGACAACATCAACAAGTTGCTTGCCGGACAGTTGCCACCGTGGCTGGCAAAACGCCTCAACCGCACCAATCCACTGGAAAGCCGTGTCTTCTAATCCACCATGACCTCACGAGACGTGTTTTGTCTTGTGAGGTCCCTGCCGTCATTGTCTGCTTTGTTGTAAAGGCGACAACGTTTTCTCCTTTAAAATCAATGCGAATTGACTGGTCTGCAATTTGCAACGGCTACGCTAACCCAATCAGTCAATGAGGTCACTATGAAGGGGAATGAGATCCTGGCACTGCTGGATGAGCCAGCCTGTGAGCATAACCATAAACAAAAGTCCGGTTGTAGCGCACCCAAACCGGGGGCGACGGCGGGTGGCTGTGCCTTCGATGGCGCGCAAATCACGCTGCTGCCGATTGCCGATGTGGCGCATCTGGTACATGGCCCAATCGGCTGCACCGGCAGCTCCTGGGATAATCGCGGCAGCTTCAGCTCAGGAGCGGTGATAAATCGGCTGGGCTTTACCACCGATTTAAATGAACAGGATGTGATTATGGGGCACGGTGAGCGCCGCTTATTTCACGCCGTGCGGCATATCGTCAGTCGTTACCACCCGGCGGCGGTGTTTATCTACAATACCTGCGTCCCGGCGATGGAGGGCGATGATATCGAAGCGGTATGCCGGGCGGCAGCAACCGCCACCGGTGTACCGGTGATCGCCATTGATGTGGCCGGTTTTTATGGCAGCAAGAATCTCGGCAATCGTCTGGCCGGGGAAATGATGGTTAAACAGGTGATTGGCGGACGCGAACCGGCCCCCTGGCCCGACAACTCCCCTTTCCCACCGGAACATCGTCACGATATTAGCCTGATCGGTGAATACAACATCGCCGGGGAGTTCTGGCATATCCAGCCGTTGCTGGATGAGCTGGGCATTCGTGTGTTAGGCACCCTTTCCGGCGACGGGCGTTTTGCCGAAATCCAGACGTTGCATCGTGCGCAGGTCAACATGCTGGTGTGCTCACGCGCGTTAATCAACGTGGCGCGCGCCCTCGAACAACGTTACGGTACGCCGTGGTTTGAAGGCAGTTTCTACGGGGTGCGTGCTACCTCGGAATCGCTACGGCAGTTGGCTGCCCTGACCGGTGATAACGACCTGGTGCAGCGTACCGAGACGTTGATCGACCGTGAAGAACGGGCTGCTGATCAGACACTGGCTCCGTATCGCGAGCGTCTGCGTGGCCGCAAGGCGTTGCTGTATACCGGTGGTGTGAAGTCGTGGTCGGTGGTGTCGGCGTTGCAGGACCTGGGCATGACCGTGGTTGCCACCGGCACGCGTAAATCCACCGAAGAGGATAAACAACGCATCCGTGAGTTGATGGGTGACGATGCCCTGATGCTGGATGAAGGCAATGCCCGCACCTTACTGGATGTGGTCTATCGCTATCAGGCGGACATGATGATCGCCGGTGGACGCAATATGTATACCGCCTATAAAGCGCGCTTGCCGTTCCTCGATATCAATCAGGAGCGTGAGCATGCTTATGCGGGTTATCAGGGCATCGTCACGCTGGCGCAACAGCTGTGTCAGACGCTGGAAAGCCCAATATGGTCACAAACCCATGCGCGCGCACCGTGGCATTAACCGCAGGAGCAGGTTATGGCAGAGATTATTCGTTCTAAAAAGCCACTGGCCGTCAGCCCGGTCAAGAGCGGGCAACCACTGGGTGCCATTCTCGCCAGTATGGGGTTTGAACACTGTATCCCGCTGGTGCACGGTGCGCAGGGGTGTAGCGCCTTCGCTAAAGTCTTTTTTATCCAGCATTTTCATGACCCTATCCCACTGCAATCCACTGCAATGGACCCGACGTCGACCATTATGGGGGCTGACGACAATATCATGACGGCGCTGAACACGCTGTGTCAGCGCAATAACCCGAAAGCCATCGTGTTGCTCAGCACCGGGTTGTCGGAGGCCCAGGGGAGCGACATTTCCCGCGTGGTGCGTCAGTTTCGTGAAGCGTCCCCGCGCCATAAAGGCGTGGCGTTGTTAACGGTCAATACTCCCGACTTTTATGGCTCGCTGGAGAATGGCTTCAGTGCCGTGCTGGAAAACATGATCGAGCAATGGATCCCGGATAAACCGCTGCCAATGGGGCGTAACCGGCGCGTCAATTTGCTGCTCAGCCATCTGATCACCCCCGGTGATGTGGAGTTGCTGCGCAGCTATGTCGAAGCATTTGGTTTGCAACCGGTGATGGTGCCGGATCTGTCGTTATCGCTGGACGGACATCTGGCGAGCGGCGACTTCTCTCCGGTGACGCAAGGCGGCAGCTCGCTGGCGCACATCGAACAGATGGGCCAAAGCCTGTGTACCTTCGCCATTGGAGTCTCCTTGTCCCATGCCGTCACCCTGATGGCTCAGCGCAGCCGGGGTGAGGTGATCGCCCTGCCACATCTGATGACGCTGGAACTGTGCGATCAATTTATCCATCAGTTGAAGTTGCTCTCAGGTCGCAGCGTACCTGGCTGGATAGAACGTCAGCGTGGGCAGCTACAGGATGCGATGATCGACTGCCATATGTGGCTACAGGGCGTGCCAATCGCCATGGCGGCGGAAGGCGATCTGCTGGCAGCATGGTGTGATTTTGCCGTCAGCCAGGGGATGGAACCCGGCCCGATTATTGCCCCGGTCAGCCAGAAGGGATTATCCCGTTTACCGGTCGACAAGGTGGTGATTGGCGACCTGGAGGATATGCAGGATCTGCTACGCCTCACCCCAGCGAGCCTGTTGGTGGCAAACTCGCATGCGGCCGACCTGGCCCAACACGCAGGCCTCTCACTGATTCGTGCGGGTTTTCCCATTTATGATCGGCTGGGCGAGTTTCGCCGGGTGCGCCAGGGGTATATGGGCATCCGCGACACCTTATTTGAACTGGCCAATGTGATGAGCCAGCACCATCATTCCCTTACGCCCTGGCGCTCACCGTTACGCCAGCAATTCGGTCCGGGAGCACAGCATGTACCAGGTTAGCCGGCAGTTCAGTACCGTCTGCGCTGAAGAGTGGCCCATGAAAGTGGCCTTTGCCAGCTCGGATTGCCTCCATGTAGATCAGCATTTTGGCGCGACCCCGCGTCTGGTGGTGTACGGGGTCAAGGAACATGAAGTGATGCTGTTACGTGTGGCCGACTTTGCCGTATTTTCCGGCCATCAGGAGGAGAAAATCAGCAGTCGCATCAAGGCGCTGGAGGATTGCGTCACCCTGTATTGTGTGGCGATCGGGGAGATGGTGTTTCGTCAGTTGTTGCAAATCGGCGTACGTGCGGTGCGCGTACCCGCGACGACTACCATTGGCGAATTACTCCAGGAGATTCATCACTATTGGTACGACAAAGAGCAGCGCAAAAAGAAACGAGACCCGGAGCGCTTCGCCCGACTGCTGGAGGAAAAGGAGTGGGATGATAAAGATCTGGGCTAGTCGTTTCTCTGACACAACTGTGACAAACCCCACATTTAACCGCGACATTGATCGCGGTTTTTTTATGGTTAATCATCTATTCAATTGAATAATATGGTTTTTTACTTCTGGTACTGCTTTTGCTTGATAGTGATATCCCGCTGTTTATTACGGCGGGGAAATGCGCCAAGGCGCTTTCCGTCATAGTACTGGGAGCTGAGAGCATGTGGAATTATTCCGAGAAGGTGAAAGACCATTTTTTCAATCCCCGCAATGCCCGGGTGGTGGATGAAGCTAACGCGATTGGCGACGTGGGATCCTTGAGCTGTGGTGATGCCCTGCGTCTGATGCTGCGGGTTGACCCGGAGAATGAAACCATCCTGGAGGCCGGATTTCAGACCTTTGGTTGTGGCAGTGCCATTGCCTCGTCTTCTGCCCTGACCGAGTTGATTATTGGCCGCACCCTTAGCGAAGCTGAGCAGGTCACCAATCAACAAATTGCTGATTACCTCGACGGCCTGCCGCCGCAAAAAATGCATTGTTCGGTGATGGGCCAGGAAGCGCTTCATGCGGCGATTGCCAACTATCGCGGCCTCACTCTCGACGATGACCACGAAGAAGGTGCACTGATTTGTAAATGCTTTGGGGTTGATGAGGGGCACATCCGCCGTGCGGTGCTCAGCAACGGCCTGACCACCCTTGAAGAGGTGATCAACTACACCAAAGCCGGCGGTGGTTGCACCTCCTGCCATGAAAAAATCGAGCTGGCTCTCGCCACTATTCTCGCCAGCGCTCCCGAGGTTAGCACCCCGGTCAGCAGCGCCAAAGATCCCCACTGGCAGGAGGTGATGGAAACCATCACCGAGCTGCGTCCCCATATCCAGGCGGATGGCGGTGATATGTCGCTGGTGAATGTCGCCCATCACACCGTGACCGTCAGCCTGACCGGCAGTTGCAGCGGCTGCATGATGACCGATATGACCCTCGCCTGGTTGCAGCAAAAGCTGATGGAACGCACCGGTTGTTATATGGAAGTGGTGGCGGCTTAAACCGTCGTTAATGATAGGGGAAACGCATATGAAACAGGTTTATCTGGATAACAACGCCACCACTCGCATTGACCCGATGGTACTGGAAGCGATGATGCCGTTTTTAACCGACCATTACGGTAATCCCTCCTCGATCCATGATTTTGGCACGCCATCCCGCGCCGCATTAGAACGCGCTCATCAGCAGGTGGCGGCCCTGCTTGGCGCGGATCACAGCAGCGAAATTATCTTTACCTCTTGCGCCACAGAAGCCACCTCCACCGCGTTGCATAGCGCTGTCGAGGCGCAGCCGGAAAGACGGGAAATCATCACCACGGCAGTCGAGCATCCGGCCACATTGGAGGTGTGCGAACATCTGGAACGTCAGGGATACCTGATTCATCGGCTGGCGGTCGACAGTGAAGGCGCGCTGGATATGGCGCAGTATCGCCAGGCGTTGAGCCAGCGGGTGGCGCTGGTGAGTATCATGTGGGCCAACAACGAAACCGGAGTGATGTTTCCGGTGGAAGAAATGGCGGCGCTGGCGCATGAGTATGGCGCGTTGTTCCACTGCGATGCGGTGCAGGTGACCGGCAAGATCCCGCTCCATGTGGGGCAGACAACGATCGATATGCTCTCCTGCTCCGCCCACAAACTGCACGGCCCAAAAGGGGTTGGTTGCCTCTATCTGCGGCGTGGAACGCGATTTCGTCCGCTGCTGCGTGGCGGCCACCAGGAACGGGGACGCCGCGCCGGTACAGAAAACATCGCTGGCATTGTCGGCATGGGAATGGCATGTGAACTGGCGCAGGTGCATCTGCCGGGCATGACCACCATTGCCCAGTTGCGGGACAGGCTCCAGCAAAGCGTGATTTCCCAAATTCCCTCCGTCAGGGTGATGGGCGGTCAGCAACCGCGTGTTCCCGGCACCGTCAATCTGGCGTTTGAATATATCGAAGGAGAAGCCATTTTATTGCTGTTGAATCAGGCCGGGATTGCGGCTTCCAGCGGCAGTGCCTGCACCTCAGGATCGCTTGAACCCTCACATGTGATGCGGGCGATGAATATCCCCTACACCGCTGCGCACGGCAGCATTCGCTTTTCGCTATCGCGTTATACGCGGGAAAAAGAGATTGAGTACGTCATTCAGACGCTACCTGCGATTATCGCCCGTCTCCGCTTGCTGTCGCCCTACTGGCAGGATGGCAAACCCGCGCCGGAACAGGCGGCATTTATGCCCACTTACGGTTAAGGAGATGACAACCATGTCCACGGTGTTGATCAACGATACCACCCTGCGGGACGGTGAACAGAGTCCCGGCGTGGCGTTCCGCGCCAGTGAAAAAATCGCTATCGCAGAGGCATTATATGCTGCTGGCATCACGGCACTGGAAGTGGGCACCCCGGCGATGGGTGAAGAAGAACGCGCCCGTATCCAGTTGGTACGCCGCCATCTGCCCGCTGCCATCTTAATGACCTGGTGTCGGATGAGCGGTGATGAGATCCGCCAGAGCGCGGAACTGGGGATGGACTGGGTCGATATCTCCCTGCCCACCTCCGAGAAGCTGCGGCAATACAAGTTACGCGAAGCACTGCCGGTGTTGCTGGAGCGGCTTGCCGACCTGATTGTGTTGTCGCGATCGCTGGGGATGAAGGTATGCGTGGGATGTGAAGATGCATCCCGTTCCAGCGATAACGATTTACGCCTGGTGGCGCAGGTGGCGCAGGAAGCCGGTGCGCAACGGCTGCGCTTTGCCGATACCCTGGGCGTGCTTGATCCCTTTGCCACTGCCGCCCGGATTACCGCGCTGCGTAGCTGCTGGCCGTTGGAGATTGAAATGCATGCGCACGATGATTTAGGTCTGGCGACTGCCAACACGTTGGCCGCTGTCCAGGCGGGTGCAACCAGCGTGAACACCACGGTGCTGGGATTGGGTGAACGCGCGGGCAATGCGGCGCTGGAGACGGTGGCGCTCGGCCTCAGCCGCTGTCTGGAGAGAGATTGTGGCGTCGATTTTCGTCAGTTGCCTGCGTTGTGCCAGCAGGTGGCGGCAGCCGCACAACGCACCATCGACGTTCAGCATCCCCTGGTAGGCGATCAGGTTTTTACCCATGAATCCGGGGTACATGTCGCTGCGCTGTTGCGCGATCGGGAGAGTTATCAGGCTATCGATCCAGCGCTGGTAGGACGTGAATATCGTCTGGTGCTGGGTAAACACTCCGGGCGGCAAGCGGTGGATGGGGTATTCAGCAAAATGGGCTATACCCTCGACACACTTCAGATTGACCTGCTGTTACCGGCAATCCGTCGCTTTGCCGAGAGCTGGAAACGCATCCCCCAAGACTATGAGCTGATCGCCATTTACGACCAACTTTGCGGTGCAACTGCGCCAGCGCTAAGGATCTAATATGCAATGGTTTTATCAGATTCCCGGCGTTGATGCGCTGGACACGGCGGAATCCTTTTTTATGTTTTTTGCCGTCGATTACGATGCCACGCTGTTGAAGCCCTGCTGCCTGCCGGTATTAAGAGATTTTCACCGTAAGATCCGTGACAACGTCCCCCTGCAAAATCATCTGGAAGTTGAACCGCGCGCCCCCTGGCTGCTGGCCCGGCGTTTACTGACGGAGAGTTATCAGCACTACACGCAAGGGAGCCAGCCATGAGAACAAAATTCGCCTTAGGCGATGAGGTCAGGGTGATCCGTGCCATCCGCAATGACGGCACCATGTACGGTTACGCCACCGGTGAGTTACTGGTGCGGCGTGGCAGTACCGGCTTTGTACGTTCGTGCGGAACTTTTTTGCTGGATCAGATCATTTATCAGGTCCACTTCCTCGGCAGTGACATGATTGTCGGTTGTCGTGAGCAGGAGATCATCAGCGCCGCAGCGGCCTGGCATGCCGGACATTTTCAGTATGGCGACAGTGTGATCTGCCGGCATACCCTGACGGTGGAGGGCAAAGTTGCGGTGCGCTCTGGCGCGCGTGGCCGCATTGAACGCACCGATCAGGGAGAAAATGGTGAAATTTATACCGTGATGTTTGGTGAGCGTTGGTTTCAGGTACCTGCCAGCGCCATCAAATTACTGGAGGAATAATCGGCATGCCCGAGCTATGGGAACGTTTCTCGCGGATACAACTGGCGCAAGCCCACTGGCAGTGCCAACCAGAATCCCTGCCCGTCAGCCAACAGGCGGAGTTTAATCGCCGGTGGCAACGCCAGCGGCAAATGGAATATGCGGTAGCTGAGGCCATGGGGAGTGATTCTATCCCGGAAAACCATATCGTCAACGTGACAATGTCACTTAAACCTTTGCTCTCAGCATATGATTTTTCGGCTGCCGAACGGCTATCAATCATTCAGCATCATGCGCGGATGGAAATTCAACTGGCACGGGTGGCTGAACAGGCACCGCTTCCCGATGATCTACAGGTGCTGGCCTGGTACAGGCAGCATCAGGGGCAGTTTATGCGCCCGGAGCAGCGGCTGTGCTGGCACCTGTTATTGACCACGGATGATGATGGTCCGGCCATGCATCGCCAGATGCAGCAGCTGCGCCAGCAGATCATCAGCAACCGCCAGGCGTTCAGCCCGTTGGCTCAACGCTGGTCCCATTGTCCCAGTGCACTGGAGGGGGGCCGTATGGGCTGGGTTAGTCGGGGGTTGCTCTATCCTGAACTGGAAAATGTGCTGTTTGCGATGAAACCCAATGCAGTTAGCCAGCCGATTGCAACCGAACTTGGCTGGCATTTACTGTGGTGTGAAATGATTCGCCCTCCCGTCCCGATGGAACAGGACGCAGCGTTGACGCAAGTGCGTTCGCTGTTAACGCGCCAAAACCAGCAGCGATGGCAGCGACAATGGCTGAAGCAGCTTTATTCAAACGCGAAATTTATGGCGTAATGGCGGTCAAACCCAGCACATTCCGTAGCGGCGAAATTTATTGCGGTGATAACGCAGTCTGGGTCCGCTCAGGGGCTGGCGGTCCTCGCGCCGCTGACGCGGTGCCTTCACGTCATTCGTCTGCCTGACGGACCGCCGGGGATGGAACATCCCTGTCCCACCCCGCCTTTCGCGCGCATCCATGCGCGCTCTCCTGGCTGACTCACTCTGTTCAGCGCTGCGGATTGCCTGCCCCTGAGCCGCCCCAGCCTGCTCCGAAGCGTCGGTGGGTGTTGTCAGAAAGGGCACAATCGTTAAGGCCATAACCCCTCTGCTGCTGCAAAGGGCTATCCGCAGCGCTGAGGCTTTGACGTTGTGCCAGGAGACTCACGCATGGATGCGTGAGTCAGTTCGGGGTGGACAGGGATGGACTTCCCCGAACGGTCCGTCGGCACGACGTTGAAGCCGAAGGCACCGCGTCAGCGGCGCGAGGGCTGCCCGGCATCAGCAGAGGGGTTATGGCCCACAGCAGAGCACACATGAAAAAAAGCTGACAAGCATTACGCGATAAATCGCGCCGTTACACATGCTTGCCAATGCGCTGCTACAAAATTACCGGTCTGATGCTCTCCAGCCAGGCGTCCAGTCGTTCCTCGGTAAGGTCATACTGATTGTCCTGATCCAGCACCAGGCCGACAAAGGCACCCTCTTCCAGCGACGCTGAGGTGGTGAATTCATATCCCTGATTAGGCCATTGCCCGATGACCTGTGCACCGCAGTTTTTCAGTACGTCATACAGTGGGCGCATCCCGCTGACAAAATTATCAGGGTAGCCTTTCTGATCCCCCAGACCGAACAACGCAACGGTTTTGCCGCTCAGACTTGCCCCATCGAGTTGCGCCATAAACTCCCCCCATGATGCCTCTTCACAGCCCGCATTGATGCCCGGCAATTGCCCATCACCCAGCGTAGGTGTACCCAGTACCAGCACCGGGTAAGAAAGAAAGGTTTCAAGAGAGATACGATTGATATTAACCGGCTTATCTGCCGCTTCTCCCAGCTTTTTGTGGATCATCTTAGCGATCTTGCGGGTTTTGCCCGTATCAGTGCCAAAAAAAATACCAACGTTCGCCATAGCGCGCTCCTGTGGAATAAAAGAATCAGTCCTTGTTGCTACTGCGAATGCTGTGCCAGTTATCCGGGTGCACGAACTTTGCACAGTTCTGCACCGTCGCGCACCAGCAGAGATGCATCTTCAGCGCGCTTTCGGTGGCAACAAGGACGTTTTTGCGCAATTTCGCCGGGGATGTGCGGAGAAAACCGATCTGGATCAAGGTTACGGCGAGTCATCAACGCTTAAGGCTTACTGTTTGCATGGTTATATACCTGGTCGCCACCGCTGTGGCAAATGTCGCCAGGTGGGACAAATTGTCGTAACTGCGACACAAATGAACCTGAGATCCGGAGGATGTAATGACTGAGAATATGATGATGGATGCCGCTGAACCGCAAGCCATTGCACGAGGGCTTTCTCAGCAACATCCCGACCTGTTCCTGACCATTGTGGAAGAGGCCCCCGTTGCCATCTCTTTAACGGATGCTGAGGCCCGCATCATCTACGCCAACCCGGCGTTCTGCCGTCAGACGGGGTATCCACTGGAAGAGTTGCTGCAACAAAATCCGCGCCTGCTGGCCAGCAAACAAACACCTCGCATGATTTATGAGGACATGTGGCGCACCCTGCATCTGCGGCAGCCCTGGCGCGGGCAATTGATTAACCGTCGGCGCGATGGCAGCTTGTTTCTGGTTGAAATTGATATCACCCCGGTGATCAATGCCCGTGGGGAGCTGGAACATTATCTGGCGATGCAGCGTGATATCAGTACCGGTTACGCGCTGGAACAACGCCTGCGCAATCAAATGACACTCACCGAAGCGGTGCTGAATAATATCCCGGCTGCCGTGGTAGTGGTGGATGAACAGGATCAGGTGATTATGGATAACCTGACCTACAAAACGTTATGCGCCGATTGTGGTGGCAAAGAGCTGCTGACTGAGCTGAATTTTTCTGCGCGGAAAAAAACGTTCTCCGAGGGCGCAGTGATTCCGGTGGTGCTGTGTGGCACGATGCGCTGGCTCAGGGTGACATGCTGGAGCCTGCCCGGTGTCAGTGAGGAAGTCAGCCGCTATTTTATTGATAACGGCCTCGCCCGTACGCTGGTGGTGATCACCGATCACACCCAGCAGCAGCAACAGCAGGAACAGGGACGGCTTGATCGACTCAAACAACATATGACCACCGGCAAATTACTGGCGGCGATTCGTGATTCCCTTGATGCGGCATTGATCCAGCTGAATTGCCCGATCAATATGCTGGCGGCCGCCCGCCGCTTAAACGGTGACAATAGTAACGTGGCGCTCAATTCTGCATGGCATGAGGGTGAAGAAGCGATGGCTCGCCTGCAACGCTGTCGCCCTTCCCTGGATCTTGAGCAAGCCTCGTTGTGGCCCCTCACGCATTTTTTTGATGATCTGCGCGCCCTCTATCACACCCGTTATCAGCAGGGAGGGCGCTTGCAGGTGACACAGGACTCCCCGGAACTGGTCTGTTTTGGTCAGCGAACCCAGATACTTGCCTGTCTCAGTTTATGGCTGGATCGCACGCTGGATCTGGCCGCTGAAGTGCCAAATTTAACGTTGGATACCCAGTTGTATGCCCATGAGGAAGAGGGCTGGCTGGCATTTTACTTATGCGACAACGTGCCACTGAAGCATGTGCGCCATACCCACACCGCAGATGCCTTAAACGCCCCCGGGAAAGGGATGGAACTGCGTCTGATCCAGACTCTGGTCGCCCATCATCGTGGGGCGATTGAACTGACTTCTCCGCCTGAGGGCGGATCTTGCCTGACCCTACGCTTCCCGTTATTTGCTTCACTGACCGGGGGTGCAAAATGACCGAGCAATCTGCATCCGACAACCGGATCTGGCGTTTTGACCTGTCCCAGCAATTTACCGCGATGCAACGCCTCAGTGTGGTGCTGAGCCGCTCAACGGAGCGGGATCGGACATTACAAGACGTGTTGTACGTACTGCAAAATGATGCCTTTATGCAGCATGGCATGATTTGCCTCAACGACCCGCAGCAGGGGCTGCTGACTATTGCCGCACTGCCGGAAGCCGACGTAAAACAACTGAGCGATGGCCTGAAAGTACGTTATCGTGCCGGAGAAGGGTTGGTCGGCACGGTGCTCTCTCAGGGGCAATCATTGGTTTTGCCGCGACTGGCAGATGACCCACGTTTCCTCGATCGGCTCGGGTTGTATGATTACAACCTGCCCTTTATTGCCGTACCTCTGATGGGACCAGACTCGCTGCCGATTGGTGTGTTAGCCGCCCAACCGATGGCGCAGGCTGAATCACGTCTCCCTTCCTGTACCCGCTTTCTTGAGACCGTCGCCAATTTGGTGGCGCAGACCGTGCGTCTGCTGTCATCACCGGCCCCTTCCGCTCCGCGTCCGGTCGTGATGCAACCCGTTAAGGGACGCAACTGCGTTCCCGCCCACAGCTTCGGCTTTGAAAATATGGTGGGAAAAAGCCCCGCGATGCAGCAGACGCTGGACATTATTCGCCAGGTCTCACGCTGGGATACCACGGTGCTGGTGCGGGGTGAAAGCGGGACGGGTAAGGAGTTGATTGCCAATGCCATTCATCACAACTCGCCGCGATCCCCCTTTCCGTTCGTGAAGTTTAACTGTGCGGCCTTGCCCGATACCTTGCTGGAGAGTGAGCTGTTTGGCCATGAGAAAGGGGCGTTTACCGGCGCGGTGAGGCAACGGAAAGGACGATTTGAACTGGCCGATGGCGGCACGCTTTTTCTCGATGAAATCGGTGAAAGCAGCGCCTCCTTTCAGGCCAAGTTGCTGCGGATATTGCAGGAAGGGGAAATGGAACGGGTCGGCGGCGATGAAACCCTTCAGGTCAATGTGCGGATCATTGCCGCGACCAACCGTAATCTGGAGGAAGAAGTACGCAACGGGAACTTCCGTGAAGACCTGTATTACCGCCTGAACGTGATGCCGGTCTCCCTTCCCCCGCTGCGCGAGCGGCAGGAGGATATTCCTGAACTGGCACACTTTCTGGTGCGCAAAATCGGGCAGCACCAGCACCGTACCCTGCGGATCAGTGAGGGCGCAATCCGCCTGCTGTTGAGTTACAACTGGCCGGGTAATGTGCGCGAACTGGAGAACTGCCTGGAGCGTTCGGCGGTGATGTCGGATAGCGGGTTAATTGATCGTGAGGTGATCCTGTTCAACCACCGGGAAACGGTGCCGAAACCGCTTCCGGTCAGCGCACCGCGTGAGGAGAGTTGGCTCGATCACAATCTTGATGAACGCCAGCGGCTGATCGCTGCGCTGGAAAAGGCCGGATGGGTGCAGGCCAAAGCTGCGCGCTTATTAGGTATGACGCCACGTCAGGTGGCCTACCGTATTCAGACTATGGATATCACGATGCCACGCATCTGATGTGTATTGTGACGATCAGCACATTGTCAGCTACAGGTGGCGAATATGACAAAGCTCGGCGCAGTGGATTGAATAAAGTTATTTATTTTCAATGTATTATTCGGATGGCAAACGGTATGTATCTTGCAGCAGGAAGTTTAAGACTACATCATTAAGGTAACGCCATGACTTCCTGCTCCTCCACCACCTGCCAGGCACCGACCCGTGAGACGCTGACCGACCTGGTCGCGGGTAAAGTTGCGTCACATCCCTGTTACTCACGCAGCGGGCATCACCGGTTTGCGCGCATGCATCTGCCAGTCGCGCCCGCCTGCAACCTGCAATGTAATTACTGTAATCGCAAGTTTGATTGCAGTAACGAATCACGGCCAGGCGTCTCTTCCACCCTGCTGACGCCAGAACAGGCGGTTGCCAAAGTCCGTCAGGTGGCTACCGCGATCCCACAGTTATCGGTGGTGGGCATTGCCGGTCCTGGCGATCCGCTGGCGAATATGCATCGCACCTTTAGCACCCTTGAACAGGTGCGCGAGGCCTTTCCGGACCTGAAATTATGTCTATCCACCAATGGCTTGATGCTGCCCGCTGCCGCAGACCGACTGGTCGCACTCGGCGTTGATCATGTTACCGTCACCATCAACACCCTTGATCCCGACATCGCTGCGCAAATTTATGCCTGGCTGTGGCTGGATGGCGAGCGTTATAGCGGACGTGAAGCGGGTGAAATTCTGGTTGCTCGACAACTTGAGGGGGTGCGCCGCCTGGCCACGCAAGGTGTATTGGTGAAAATCAACTCGGTGCTGATCCCCGGTATTAACGATCAGGCTTTACCCGATGTCAGCCAGTTGTTGCAAGTCAGTGGCGCATTTATCCATAACATCATGCCGCTGATTGCGCGTCCTGAGCATGGCACGGTGTTTGGCCTGAACGGACAACCGGAACCTGATGCAGCGATGATCGCGACGGTCAGGCAACGCTGTGGCGAGATCATTCCGCAGATGACCCATTGCCACCAGTGCCGCGCGGATGCGATCGGCATGCTGGGCGAAGATCGCAGCCAGCAGTTTGCCCAAGTCCCTGAACCTGAATCGTCACCACAACCCTGGCTGCCGGTGCTATTCCAGCGCGCGAAGCTGCACGCCAGCATTGCAACTCAGGGAGAATCGGATGACGAAGAAGCCTGTCTGGTGGCGGTTGCCACGCAACGCGGAGATGTGATCGACAGCCATTTTGGCCATGCCGATCGTTTTTATATCTACAGTCTCTCTGCGGCGGGTGTGGTGCTGGTTAATCAGCGTTTTACCCCCAAATATTGTCACGGTAACGACAACTGTGAACCTGCACCGGACAGTGAAGCGAGCATGGCAGCGATTTTTGATTTGCTCGCCGATGTAAAAGCAGTTTTCTGCGTACGTATGGGTTACACACCCTGGCAAAAACTCGAAGCACGTGGCATTCAACCTTGCGTCGACGATGCCTGGCAACCGGTGACAGAAGCACTTCATCGCTGGTGGCAGGATTATCGTTCGCAAATTAAATCCCTGCCTATGCCAAATAAGGGGGTCGCATGACGCCGCAATATCACTGGTTACATCGATTGATTTCACTCTATTTTCAGGGCTGCGGTAGTTATCCGCTGAGAATGGGGCTATTACCGCAACAATGGGCGCAGTTGCCGCTTCCTGCCCGACAACCTTTCATTTCAGTTGATGCGCAGCTGCGCCATCAATTAATGAGCGAACTGATCGCGACGCGCAGCGATGAGCAACAACAACTGGCGTTATGGCTGGCGGAATATATGCAGCCAGAGGCTGAGCCTATGCACCGTATTATTGCCAGCGTCTCGCTGGCTTTTAACCATCTGTGGGAAGATCTGGGCCTGAGTTCCAGAGCGGAATTACGTCAATTGATGAGTGACTGCTTTCCAGCGCTGGTGGTGATGAATGATCATAATATGCGCTGGAAGAAGTTTTTCTACCGCCAGCGCTGCCTGCATACCGAGGGGGAATTGATCTGTCGTTCACCCAGTTGTGATGAGTGCTGTGAAAGGCAGATGTGCTTTGAACTGTCCTGAAGGCGAACGATTTATGTGCACTTCAGATCTTCACCAACCGGCATAAGCCTGGATCTCTTCACGCGTGACCTGTGGGGCTTTGCGGATAGCGAGCGAGAGCTTCTCAACCGCATATTCCATCTCATCTTGATTGATCACTAACGGCGGGGTGATTTCCAGTACGTTGCCACCGACGTAGTACACCACCAGGCCCTCTTTCCATGCCTGATACACCACTTTTTGCGCCAGCGCCCGGTCCGGTTTTTTACTGCCGTCCGGGGCAACTAACTCGACACCGATTGCCAGTCCGTGACCACGGATATCACCGATCTCCGGCAGTTCCCCTGCCAGGTCGCGCAGCAGCTGCATAAAGTAGCGCCCGGCCTGCGCCGCACGCTGTGGCAATTCCTCACTTTGCAGCACATGCAACACCGACCGGCCTACCGCAGTACATATCGGATTTCCTGCTGTGGTCAGCAAGGCATGCGCGGCTGGCCCGCCGAGGATCTCTTTCGGGCCAACGGTTGCAGAGAGCGGTAAACCGCCACCCAGAACTTTGCCAAAGGTAACGATTTCCGGGGTGATGTTCTCATGCTGGAAGGCATGCATCAGGCCAGGACGTCCCAGCCCCATTTTCACTTCATCGCAAATCAGCGGGACGCCCGCGTTAATACACAAACGGTGCAGCCCGGATAAAAAGCCCTGTGGCGGCACCACCATGCCGCCATCCGACAGGATGGGTTCCACGATGACACAGGCAACATCGCCCTGATCCAATTGTTCTTTCACTTCATGCAGGCTGGTTTTTACCGCTGCGGCACCTGCATCATCGCTCCTGAACGGATTGGGATAAGTGGCAAGATAGAGATCAGGATCGGCGGCGTTGCCTGCTGAGATATGCACGCCGGACACCTTCATCGCCAGCCCGATACCGCCGTGGTAGCCGTGGGCAAAAGCCACCACTTTACGTTTCCCACTGGCAAGCCGGCAGGCGCGTAGCGCCACATCATTGGCATCGCTACCGGCATGCCCGAGGTAGACGCAGCGATCGCCCGTACCTGGGGTAATCGCCAGCAACTCCTCCGCCAGCCCGACCGAATCTGGATGCACCGCCGACAGACCACCCGCTCCAGCCGGAGCCTGCGCCGCCTGGGTAATGGCGGCAGTGATAGCCGGATGACCATGCCCCAGGCCGGACGCCGTCCAGGTGGCAGACAGGTCGAGCAATTTTCTGCCCCCTGCCTCGGTCAACCAGCATCCCTGGCCCGACGTCACCGCCAGCGGAAAAAAGCGTAACTTTTCAATGCCAGCGACTGACTGGGCGTCGCGCTGATACAAGGCGGCGGCTTCTGGTGGAAAAATGTCCTGGCTCATACCCACTCCTTCTGTGTCGTGGCGGGTGTGACAGATTCCGTTGGCGTAACAAACTCTGACGCCAGGGAAAGCCCAATATTGCGTACCAGTTTCGGTGCGGAGATGATGATGATCATCCCGGCAATACACCAGTAAAACGCCACCAGTGCCGGACTAAACAGTTCTTCCTGCCCTACCACGTTGTAATACAACGACACCACCATAATCACGATGCCGAGCAGCGGCAGGATCAGCTCCCATTTCGGGATGTTCTGTCCCATGCGGGTGATAAAATTCATCACGCCAACTTCAATCATCAGATAGGTCACCATCAGGCAAACCGAACCGATGATCGCAAAGTAAAAGTAAGCATCAATCGCGCTGTTGCCGGTGCCCATATTGGGTTTTCCGCTCAGCCAGGCCGCGACATCGATCAGCAAACTTAGCACCAGCACCAGGGTTAAGGCGTTACGCGGTTGATGGTTCTTTTCTGACACCTGCGCGAAACATGCCGGACCGAATCCATCACGCGCGAGGGCAAATAACAGGCGGCTGGAGGTCGCGGCAGCCGACAGGTTGGCGGCAAACGCAGACATCATGGCGGTAAATAACATCGCCAGTGAGAATGCCGTGCCGACGTAGGTTTGTGACAGCGTACCCAGCGAGTTGGCTGAATTTTTAAAGTCGTTCAGACCCGCCGCGCTGGTGCCAAAGCCGAGCGTCTGTACATACATCATGCCGACAAACAACACCCCGGTCAGCAGGATGGAACCCAGCAGCGCCAGGGGGATATTCCGCTTGGGATTTTCCGTCTCCTCACCCAGAGTGGCACAGGCTTCAAAACCGGCCCATGACAGGAAAGCGGCCACCACACCTGCCATCACCGCCTGGAAACTGACGCCATTCAGGCTAAACAACGACGCATGGGGTGTGCTGGATGCAGGCTGATGGACGACAATCACCGCCGCCAGAATCAGCATCAGTACAATCCCGACCCCTTCAATCACCATCAGCACGCGGGCCACCGTCTGTCCATCCCGTGAATTCAGGATCCAGCTGAATACCACGCCGACAGCCGCGGTAACAATCCACGGGATCTGAATCCCAGAGGTGGGAAATAACGCGGCCAGAAAAGCGTTGGTAAACGCACCCAGCGCCGCCAGCGTGGCAATCGAGAAGAAAAGATAAGTACCCATAATGGCGAACCCGGAAAAGAAACCGGCACGTGGACCAATGGTTTTTCCCACCAGACCGTAGGCACTGCCCGCGTGATTATAAAAACGCGTCAGACGAATAAAGCCATAGGCAATTAACGCCACGCCAATCAGGCCGAGCACGAACACTATCGGCAGCGCTTTGCCTACTGAGTCGATCAATCCCTGCGCGTTGCCCGACATAGCCAGCGTCGGTCCTACCATCCCCAGTGAGAGCGCCAGCGCTTCCCACAGTTTTAAACTTCGCTTTTTATTTGGTGCGTGGTTCATCTTCATCACCCTCATACGACGTGATTGATTAGCGAGATGTGTTATGGGTTGCCCCGGTGTTGGTTAAAACTTAAACGGACCATGCGAAACGGAATTTCTCCGTGACGATCTTCAACGGCAGATGTCCCCAGGTATCCTGTTCGTGTTGGCGCACGGCGATCAGCGCACCCAACAATTCCGGCGGTAATAGCGACTGCGCCAGCGGACTTTGTGCGAGACGGTTTAAGGCATCGGCTTGCGACGTCATCAGCCGACAAATCTGTTGTTCGTGGCGCTGTGCTTCGGAGAGATCGGCCGGGGCCGCTTGCGTGGCTGGCGGTAGTGGCAGCGCGGCATTGAGTCCTGCCAACGCCATCCCCAACACCGCACCACAGGCGATATAAGGATTGGCCGAGGGATCAATACACTTCACCTCAAGGTGGGCACCATAGGGGTTGCCCGGATTGGCAGCGCAGTAGCGCACCGCAGCCTCACGGTTCTCCAGGCCCCAGCAGGCATACGCTCCTGACCAGTGCCCTGGTTGCAGGCGATCGGCAGACAGCACTGACGGTGCCAGCAGCGCCACCAGTTCCGGCAGGTGTCGGACAATTCCGGCCAGTAAACTGCCCCCGGCTTCGGTGATACCGTAACTGCCAGCGCCACCCGCCAGCAGCGGCTGACCGTCACGGGTAAAGGAGAAGTGCAGATGCGCGCCGTTGCCAGCATCACGCTCAAACGGGCGCGGGGAGAAACTGACCCGCAAATTATGCTTACGGGCGATGCGGCCCAGCAAAATACGGGTCAGCACCAGGCGATCCACGGCAGTGATCGGATCGGCTGGTGCTAGCGACAGCTCAAACTGGCGGGTGCCATATTCGGCGTGAAATTGCTCAAGGCCGACACCGGCTTGTTCAAGGGCGTTGACGAGGTCGTTAACCATCGCTTCATGCGCCAGCAGCCCGCCCATACCGTAGGCGTGCCATCCGCCTTCAGCCCGTTCTTCCTGTTCGGGTAACAGAAAGAACTCAAGCTCGCCCGCTGCCAGGGTTTCAATGCCCTGCTGTTGCAATGCCTGAACCTGACGCCGCAGAAAATGGCGGCTACACCAGGCGGCATGCTGCCCTTCCTGTTCATAAACATCGACCGGCGCCCAACAAAAGCCATCCTGCAATGTCACCAATGCAGAGAGATCCGCGCGCAAACGGTCATCACCGACCGCCGAGAATGCCGGAATCCAGGCGATAGCGTTATCGGCGCAAAAGAGTGCCCAGGAGGGGGATGCGCCTACACCTGACCGACAGAGTGCTTTCAGACGGTTGACCGGAACGGATTTGCCACGGATGACGCCAGCTGAATCCACCAGTGAGGCAAATAAGGTGGTTACACCGAGTGCCCTGAGCTGTTCAACTTCACTCTGAAAATCAATGGGTTCTTGATTGTTGCTTACGGATTGCTTGTCCATTAAAGCGGAAACTCCCGTCATGATTGGTTTGAGGTACGCCCCTTGCTATTTTTTTATGTATGTTACAAAATCGATTAAAAATCAATATATGTAATATATATTAAATTCGTATGGTTCAAACGCAGCGCTTGTGGCACTGTGATTTGCCTGAGGTTGAGTGAAGGAGAGCCGGGGTGCTGGCACAACAAATAAAAGACAACATGGCGGAACTGAGTCCGGCGGAGCGCAAGATTGCCCGGGCGATGCTGGCCGACTATCCCGGTGCAGGCTTAGGTTCGGTGCAGTTGCTGGCAGAACGTGCTGGCGTCAGCCTGCCTTCCGTGGTGCGTTTTGCCCGTCGCATGGGTTTTGGTGGCTTTGTTGATTTTCAGCAGGCGCTGCGCGATGAGATTTCTGAACAGGCCAAAGGCCCGTTACAGCGTCTGGACAACTGGGTGGCGACAGAAAGCGCGTCGGCCCTGATGGAAGCCGCGATTAAATCCGCGACGCTGGCGATCCAGTGCTCGTTACGCGACATTCCTGAATATGAAATTGCCGAAGCCACCCGGCTAATCGGTGCCAAAGAACATCATGTGATCCTCGGCGGTGGGCGCATCAGCCAGTCGCTGGCGATGTATTTTGGCCGCAACCTGCAACAGGTACGACGCGGTGTGGATGTGCTGGCTGAGAACCATCATGACCGTATCCAGCAGATCATCGACGTCAATAAAAATGACGTGTTCGTATTGTTTGATTTTCGCCGCTACCAACAGGATATGTATCAGCTGGCCCAGGAGATTGTGGCGCGTGGTGCCACGCTCATCGCAGTGACTGATACCCAACTCTCGCCTATCGCTTCTCTCGCTAAAGTGGTTCTCGCCATCCATGTGGAGACACCCTGGCTGTTTGACGGTTATGCCGCCGGTATTGTGCTGATCGATGCGATTATCGCCAGCATTATGGAAAGCCAGGGTGATAAAACCGTGCAGCGTTTGCAGCAGTGGGAAGCGCTTGGCCCCCTATCGTTAAATGCAAAATCCAAATGAGGTAATCAAAGACGTGAGCGCCCCACTCCTTTTTTCTGATGAACCCGCGCCGGTGATGGTAGAAAACCGGACCGGTGATTCCCCATTCCTGATCCTGTGCGATCATGGTGGAAAACGCATTCCGCGCCAGCTCGGCGATTTAGGCTTACCGCAGCATGAAATTGACCGGCATATTGGCTGGGATATTGGCGTGCTGGCGGTTTCCCGCCATCTGAGCCAGTTACTTAATGCACCGCTGGTGCATCAGCTCTACTCCCGGCTGGTGATTGACTGCAATCGTCTGCCGGGTATCCCCAGTTCGATCCCGGTGGTGTCGGAAGCGACCACGATTCCGGGCAATATCGACCTGAGCCAGCAGGAACGTGACCAGCGACGTGATGAAATTTTTACCCCTTACCATGACAGCATCCGCACGCTACTGGCAGAACGCAAGGCACAGGGTATTCCGACCTGTATCCTCGCCATGCATAGCTTCACCCCGGTATTTCACGGTGAGCAACGGCCCTGGCAGGTTGGCGTCCTGTACCAACATCAGGCCGCCTATGCCCTGACGGTGCTGGAGCAGTTGCGCAACACCCAGCGCTGGTGCGTGGGCGATAACCAACCTTATTCGGTTTCCGATGATACCGATTATGCGGTGCCGCAGCATGCCAATAAAAATGACCTGCCCTACGTGGAAATTGAAATCCGTCAGGATCTGATTACCCAACTGGCAGGACAACTGGCGTGGGCTGAGGACCTGGCCCCGATATTTACCGACAGCTGGAATGAGCTTACCCGCCAGCCCTATAAAAAAGAGGCGTAATTGATGTTTAATCCATCCAGCCGTGATATTCCGATCGAGAAACAAGCCGCGACACTGTTATTTGTCGATGTACAAAACTACAACGCTCGTCGTGACGGGGGGGAATATGTCGGGATGTCTGCTGCCGAGCAGAACGAGAAGTTTGGTTATTTCTTCGAAATTATTGAACGGGAAACCCTCGGCAACATGCAAAAAATCCAGGCGGCCTGTCGCGCCAGCCAGGTTGAAGTGATGTATACCGTGATTGAGAGCCTGACCAAAGATGGACGCGACCGCAGCCTCGATTACAAAATCACCGGCTTTAACGTGCCGCGTGACTCGTGGGACGCCCAGGTACTGGATGCTATCGCCCCCGCGGATGATGAAATCGTCCTGTCGAAAACCTCTTCCAGCGTGTTTATCTCCACCAACATTGATTATGTGCTGCGTAACCTCGGCACACGTTATCTGGTGATTGCCGGTTTTCTCACCGACCAATGCATTGAAAGCGCGGTACGTGACGCCTGCGATCTGGGGTATCTGGTGACATTAGTGACCGATGCCTGCGCGACACTGACACCCGAACGTCAGCAGAACTCGCTCAATGCGATCAAAGGTTATTGCCGCCAAATCACCACCCAGGATTTTCTGGACGAACTTTTGCTGCGATGAACTGTGTTCAGCTGCGGCACGTGTCCGGTCCCGCAGCTGAACACCAATGCGCGATAAATCGCGCCGCTACGCACAATTCTCGGAGCGACGCCTTTATTTACCCAGAACTTGATCAAGGTCCCCGATGCTCAGGCCGCCGAAATAATACATTCCGGCATTCCCATCCGTGCCGTTAAATCCAACGCCACCTTGCGGACCATCTGCGCCTGCCGTACCATTGCTTCCATTGCCCCGACAATAAGGTAATGATTCATTAGCGCCTGGCCCTCCTGCACCACCCTTACCACCAGGGCCGCCATTACCTCCGGTTCCTCCCTGACCTCCACTGAGATCTACCAGCAAAATACGTGAGACCGCAGCAGCTGAAGCGTCGTCAGTTACCAGTGTAAATGTTCCGCCATTTCCACCGTTCCCTCCGTTTCCCCCTTGTCCACCGGAACCACCACTCCCACCAACGCCACCGTTTCCGGCACCACGCTTGCAGTCAAACATACTTTGACTGGCGGGCGTACCATATCCGCCTTGTCCACCAACACCACCAAGCCCACCTTCACCACCAGAGCCGCCATTCTCGCCCACCAGGTTGACCTTTAACCCACCTGACAGTTTCTGAATAACAATTGTCAGGGAGGGGGCATGTTCACCATTCTCTCCACTGCGGCCATTGGGGCCAGAGCCTCCATCACCACCTCTGGCTGATTCGTGTGCTCCCATGTCAGTTCCCGAAAGTCCATAACCCGCAGAGGGAGGAACGATCGCTGGAATGTCAGCCCAACCTATTTCACCCAGTGATTGCTGATCTTCAGAGGTGATCTCCTCAGCAAATACAAAGATATTTTTATATTGTCTGGTTACATGGTAATCAAATATTAATTTAGCACCGGATTTAAATGTCAATTTCTTCACAGTTATGAATGGCGTTGACCAGTATTTTTCTCCATCAACAACATATTCGCCGAAGAGATTCACCTTCCCAATGCCTGAAATTGCCTCAATGACTTTTTGTGTTACTTCTTGTGAAGATAGTTCTGTACCTGTTGCCATATATTATTCTCCACGTATCTGAAGGGTGATGGAATAAATCCATGCCTAACCGAAATACGCAGGGTATTGCTGTATAAGAAAACATACAGATGCTTAAAACCCAAATCGGAAGGCTAAATAAAATATAGAACATGGCAGTAACTTGTCGTTACTATTTTTTTATTATTTCATATTGACAAATGCACATAGATGAACGCATGTGATGATTGGCATTTTTTCCAATTTTTTCATATGGATATATTCTGCGAAGAATCTTATGGCCGATATTAAAATTAATCATAAATGATGAGTTGATAATATAAACGCAACCTGGACTTCTTGAACACAATCCCCACGATTAAAAATAATTATTGCTCAACTTGAAAATGATATTTTCCCGTAGCGGCGCGATTTATCGCGCAGATTTTTTAGCCAAAAGGTCAAAAGAATGCGATAAATCGCGCCGCTACGCATGGTTTCAGTTACTTAACCGCATCAAAAATCACATACAACTTACGCATCGGCGTATCCATAACCCAGATGCCCTGCGTATTGGCTTCAAAGAAGAAGCTATCGCCCGGTTTGAAGGTCAAGGTTGCTTCGCCATCTGGCGTAAAGCTGCCGACACCTTCGAGGAAGTGCATAATCTCCGCCTGTTTCACGCCGCGACGATAACTTCCAGCGCTACAGGCAAAAATACCGCTATCAATATCTTCCTTTCCGGGAATCAGCGTCTGCAAGCCGGAAAGTTGAATGGCGGCGGTGCCGGGCAACCCCTCAACGCTACCCCAATCTTCTAACGGCTTGATCGAAGCAGGCTGCGTCAGTTTTTGCACTTTCATATTAAAAAAATCCTCATTTTCATATTGTTAGACTAAAGCCAGCGTAAGCAATGTGCTGAGAAAATGAGATGGGTTTTGGCGTATCAGAAGAAACTTTTGTGTCTAAATCGGGGGAGCATTAGCAGAAACTTTTGCCAGGCGCAGAGGAAGCAAAAAGCCATAGCCGCAGGACTATGACTTTTTGACTGTGCTTTACAGCGAAGAGATCACATCAGTACGCAGGTTGATGATGTGCTTACGAATCGAGGCGAGGCTTTTTTCCCGGTCACCTTCACGCATCGCATTCAGCAGATCAAGATGCTCCGCATGATTTTCCTGCTGCCGGTGCAGTGGGCTGTGCAGGCGAAACAGACGAACGTTAACCCGCAGTCCCTTCAGTACCTGTGCCAGCACCAGGTTGCCGCTGGCTTCGGCGATGGTGTTATGTAACTTTTCATCGAAGCGCCAGTAGAGATGTTCCTGATCGGTTTCGTTGGCGATCAGCTCCTGCAACTCTTTAATCAGGCTATCGAGGGTAGTGGCACTGATTTTGTCCAGCGCCTTACCCACCGCTTCCACCTCCAGCACCTCACGCAGCGCCATGGTATCCAGATACTCTTTGATATCGATGGTGCGTACGGTGTAGGAACGGGCGCCCCGGCGTTCCAGCAAATTTTCACCTGCCAGTCGCACCAGCGCTTCACGCATTGGCGTACGCGATACCTGTAACTCTTCCGCCAGGCGCGATTCCAGCATTTCACTGCTTCCAGGTATCTTGCGCTCAAGAATTAACTCTTTCAGCAATGCATAAACCTGTTCAGACAGACTGGCTGATTTCATATACAACGGCTTCGCAGCCATAATCGCAGCAAGAGTGTGATCCTGATAGTCAGTCATCTTCACGCAGTTTCCAGGAGTAAAATTGGATGTGAGTTTACCGGATTATCCTCTCACAAGGAAAGGCACCGCACAGGCCAGAAACGCCCCGCTGCCCGCCCGTCCCTGATATTGGCCTTCAGACCAGACTTTTTCCCCACGTAAAAGCGTAATAGCAGGCCACGCCTGCACCCGTTTGCCTTCATACGGGGTATGATCGGCATTGGTATGCAATTCGCTGTTAATAATGGTTTTATCCAGATCGGTATCCCAAATGACCAGATCGGCATCTGATCCCACCGCAATGCTGCCTTTCTGCGGATAAAGCCCGTAAAGTTTTGCCGGTGCGGTGGCGGTCAAATCGACAAAGCGCTGTGCCGAGATGCGATTTTGCAATACGCCTTCGCTCATCAACAACGGTAAACGCGTTTCCAGCCCAGCAATGCCGTTCGGCACCAGGTCGAAAGAGGCGTTGTCGCCATGCAGTTTTTTGCCGTGCGGATCATCAAAGTTAAACGGGCAATGATCGGAGGAAAAAATGGTAAAGGTGCCGTTGGCTAAGGCATTCCACACCGCATTCTGGCTATCGGTATCACGCGGCGGCGGGCTGCAAATGCATTTTGCGCCGTGGAAACTGTCATCAATCCCCAAATCTTCGGCGGTGAGAAACAGATATTGTGGGCAGGTTTCGGAGAAAATATTGATCCCCTGACCGCGCGCCCAGTAAATTTGTTCAATGGCGGCGCGGCTCGATACATGCACCAACAGGATCGGCACATCAACCAGTTCAGCCAGCGAAATCGCACGGTGCGTGGCCTCGCGCTCACCAATCGGTGAATGCGCCAGCGCATGATAACGCGGTGCGGTTTTGCCCTGCTTTTTTAGCCGTTCCGTCAGCCAGCTGATGCAATCATCATTCTCGGCGTGAATCATCGAGATCGCACCCGCCTCGCGGGCCGCTTCCAACACATTGAGGATATGATGATCGGACAATTTTAACGCGTCATACGTCATGTAGATCTTAAACGAGGTATAACCCTGCTGAACCACCTCGGGGATTTCATCAATCACCGCCTGAGTGGCATCAGTAATGATCACATGAAACGCGTAATCAATGCAGGCTTTGCCTTCGGCGCGTTGATGGTAATCCGCAATCGCCTCCTTCAGGCTCTGCCCTTTAAATTGCATGGCGAAAGGAATAAGGGTGGTGGTGCCACCACAGGCCGCCGAGCGGGTGCCGCTGATAAAATCATCCGCCCCTACCGAGCCATCGGTAGAAGGTTGATCGAGATGGCAATGGGCATCAACCCCGCCCGGCGTCACCATTCTGCCTTCAGCATCAATCACCTGCTGCGCCAGCGCTGCATCCAGTGAGGCCGCAATCACACTGATGCGACCCTTATTGATGCCAATGTCACCACGATAGCGATCGGATGCCGTCACGATGTCGGCATTTTTCACAATCAGATCAAAGGATTTCATGGCTGCGTCTCCCTGGTGTAAGCGCTGGACACTTCTTTAAAGCTCGGTTGTGGCGGTTCACTGGTGTGGGTGGCACTTTGGTAAGCTTTGGCGTAATGACGCTCGATCTTACGCTGAATAAAGTCCCACAGCGTGGTGAGCAGCAGGTAATAAGTCGCCGCCACCATAAACAGCTCCAGCACCATAAACTGTTCCTGCATCAGGATCTGCGTACGACGCAATAACTCCTCCACGGAAATCACCGAGGCAATTGAGGTAGTTTTCAATAACCCGTTAAAGCTATTGCCCAATGACGGTAAAATTAAGCGCATGGTTTGCGGGAAAATCACATAACGCGCCACATTGAGATGATTGAAGCCAAGCGCTTTGGCGGCATTAATTTGCCCTTTCGGTAACGCTTGCACGCCACCGCGAATGATCTCCGCCAGGTAGGCGGCTTCATTTAGCACCAACCCCATCACCACCGCCTCAATCACGGTGAAGCGGATGCCAATTTGCGGCAGGCCGGTGTAGATAATAATCAGCTGTACCAGTAACGGTGTGCCACGGAAAATCCAGATATAGGTCCGGGCGATCTGATTAATCCAGGACCAGGGCGAGAGTCTGGCAAAGGCAAGTAATATTCCCAGTACCAGCCCGCCAGCCATACCCGCGAGGGTTAACAGGACGGTATTCACCGCCCCCATGAAAATGAAATAGTTGGTGAGATAATGGAAGTACCCTTCCCAGCTCCAGCCCTGAATCATAATAAAATTTCCTTCGCTTAAGAGTGGGGACCCTGAACACTAAAGGTTCCGGTGATCATCTTCGCGCCATACTTGTTAAACAGCGCCGGTAAGCTGCCATCGGCATTCATCTGGTTCAGCACTTTGGCGGTAGCATCGGCCAGGTGGGCATCTTTAAAGGCAATGGCTACTGGTGTCGGTTCCAGGCCAGAAATCACCTGTTTAAACATCCCTTTATGTTGATAGTCTGCCGCCACCGCATCGATACTGATCACCGCACTCACCTGCTGTGCGCGCAATGCCTGGAATGCCACGGTAAAGTTATCAAAGGTATGGATATCCACCGGTTTGAGACCTTTGGCTTCCAGTTCTTTGCTGATCTTGCGGATGGTGGTTTCTTCAAAACCGCCAATTTCTACCCCAATGCTTTTTCCTGCCAGATCCTCGACTTTCTGGATCTTGCCGCTGTCCGACGGTGCGACCGAAACGCTGATCGCCTGGCTTTCATACGGGATCATGTACATCATTTTGGCGCGCGCCGGAGTGAAGAAAATGCCGGTGTTGATCATGTCCCAACGGCCACCCTGTAAACCCGGCACCATCGCGGAGAATTCGATACGGGTATAGTCAGGTTTCAGGCACAGGCGTTTAGCAATTTCCTCGCCCAGTTCAATACGCATCCCTTTTAATTGCCCTTCACCGTCAACGTATTGCAGCGGCGGCAGCGTCGGGTTGGTGGACATTTTTAACTCACCCGCCGTTACCAGCGTCGCACCCTGCACCGGGGTACAGGCGGCAAAACTGGTTTGCGCAAACAGGCTACCGGTCAGAAGAGACGCAGCCGCTATCAGGGTTAATTTCGCGTTCATTTACATTCTCCGAATAAGTAAAAATGGCCGGTTATCAGTGTTTAAAGCTGTTCAGCACGTTGAGTTTTTCTAATTCATGACGCAGCACTTGCTCTAAATCGCTGGCGAGCGGCAGGCGTGGGGCGCGTGGGATCCCCACCTCCAGTCCCATCATCGCCAGGCCTGCTTTGCTGGCAGCGACGTAATGTGGCCCGCCAACGGCGCGTACCACCGGTAAGATTTTGTGATACAGCGCCAGCGCTTCATTGCGGTCGAGGCGATCACATGCCGCTTCAAACATTTGCGCGCATTGCGCCGGTAACAGGTTCGAAGCCACCGCCACCCAGCCACAGGCACCCAGCCAGAAAGATTCGTAACCGAGAATCCCGGCAAACACATTCATACGATCGCCGCACAGTTCAATGATGTCGCGCACGCGGGTGACCTCAAGGGTGGATTCCTTGATATAGCTAACGGTGTCGATTTCCGATAAACGCGCCACGGTTTTCGGCAGCAGGTCGACATTGGCGGTGGCCGGGTTGTTGTAAATCATGATCGGAATCGAGATGGCTTCTCCAACCGCACGATAATGGGCAAACAACTCGTCTTCATTCGGACAGCTGTAAAACGGTGGGATAATCATTACGCCATCCGCCCCCATCGCTTCCGCTTCTTTACTTAACTCAACGCACTCCGGCGTCCATTCCGCACCGGTTCCCATCAGCACCGGGACACGCCCTCTTGCGGTGCGAATCACCGTTTCGGTGACCAGTTGTCGCTCTTCACGCGTCATGGATAAAAATTCACCGGTACTACCCAACGGGATAAGCCCATGAATTCCCTGTTCAATTTGCCAGTCGACTAATTTTTCCAGGGCTGGCACGTCAATTGCTAAACCATCCTGAGTAAAGGGGGTAATCAACACCGTATAAGTACCGCGAAACGCTGCCATATTGAGTTCCTTAAGAAAATACTTGATGCATACCGTTTGTATACCGTATACATACTGTACACACATGCGTTGCTGGATCACAAGCGTTATGGAACTCAAATCACCAAATATCACTCCGGTGGGCGAAAGCCTGACCATCTGGTTCGATGGCAAATCCGTACCGGCGCTGCCTGACGAAACCATTGCAGCTGCCCTTGCGCGGCAAAATATTGTGGCGATCCGCGAGGATGCCGCGGGCGAAAAACGTGGCTTATGGTGTGGCATGGGCGCGTGCTACGAATGCGTGGTGCAGGTGGATGGCAAAGGATCGCAGCGCAGTTGCATGACGCTGGTGCAGGACGGTATGCAGGTGCAGAGCCAGCACGCCAGTCAGCCCCCTGCTGTGCCTTTAATGCCGCTGCCGAACAACATCGTCCCCGAAACCCGCGAGTGCGATCTGCTGGTGCTGGGTGCCGGACCGGCCGGACTCTCTGCCGCACGCGTCGCCGCCAGTGCGGGCGCATCGGTACTGGTGATTGATGAACGTCCGCAAAGCGGCGGCCAGTTTTTTAAACCGCTGGCCCCTTCGCATACCTTGCACGGTAAAGCGCCGCAGCAGTGGCGTGATGGCGAGAAGTTACTGACGGCTACCCGCGCTACTGGGGTTGAGATCCTGCAACAGGCCACGGTGTGGGCCGCCTTTTCCGCACAGGAGATTGGCGTTATCTGGCGCGATCAATCGCTGCTGATTCGCCCCAAACAACTGATTATCTCCAGTGGTGCCTATGAACGTCCGGTGCCCTTTCCCGGCTGGACTTTGCCAGGGGTGATGACCACCGGCGCAGGCCAGACGCTGGCAAAAGCATATCGGGTGATCCCTGGCGAAAAGGTGGTGGTGAGTGGCAACGGGCCGCTCAATTTGCAGTTTGCCGCCGAGCTGGTTGCCAGCGAGGGTAAGGTGGTTGAGGTGCTGGAGCGTGCGGCCAAACCGGGGATCAGGATGCTGCGGCAGATCCTGACCATGACTAAAGTGGCTCCCGAGCTGTTGCTAAAAGGCCAACACTACCTTGCCATTCTGAAGAAAAACCGCGTGCCGGTCAGTTGGAGCTATGAAGTGGTCGCCGCACACGGGCAGGACCGCCTCGAACGCATCACCGTGATGCGCGTGGATGCAGCCGGGCAACGCTTTCCCGGCTCCAGTCGCGAAATCCCGTGCGATGTACTTTGTCTGGGACACGGTTTTATCCCCTCCACCGATTTAGCGCGTTCACTCGGTTGTGAACTGCAACTCGCCAGCACACCGTTCAGTACCCCGCTGATCAAAACCGACGCAGATGGCGCAACCAGCGTTCCCGGCGTTTATGTGGTGGGCGATGGCGCACGACTGGGTGGCGCGCAGATTGCCCAGGCGCGCGGCCAACTGGCCGGTTGCCGCGCCCTCAGCGCGCTGGGGAAAACGGCGAGCGGCATCGATACGCGTCTGCTGAAAAAGCAGGTGGCCCGCGCGGAGTCATTCCAGCAGGCACTCTGGCAAGTTTACCAGGCCCCTCCGGTCAGCCTGCAAGCGCAGCCCGATGACACGGTGATTTGCCGCTGCGAAAATATCACTCTCGGCAGCTTACGCAGCGCCATCCGTCAGGGGATCGACACGCCCGCCGCGCTGAAGCGTAACCTGCGCGCCGGGATGGGGTTATGCCAGGGGCGTACCTGTGCCGGGATGGTGGCGCAATTGGTCAGCGAAATGACCGGCCGCCCCCCTCATACCGCCGGATTTTATGCCCCGCGCTTCCCGGTCCGTCCGGTGCCGATCGCCGCCCTAACGTTTGAGAAACAGGAATGGGGTGGACACAAACCAGCCATCACCCCGAACCTGGCACGTCCGGTCGAAAACGCCCATTTAGCGCCGCAAAAAACCGAGGTGCTGGTGATCGGTGGTGGCGTGATGGGTAATTGTCTCGGCTATTACCTTGCCGCAGGCGGCGCGGATACCCTGGTGGTTGAGCGCGACGACATCAATTTACAGGCCTCCGGTGCCAATGCGGGCAGCCTGCATGTCCAACTGCTGTCGTTTGATTTTGGTGCCAAAGCCGAGCAAGGCGGTGGCCCGGCCGCGCAAACGCTGCCGCTCGGGCCGCTTTCGGTACGGCTGTGGCAGCAACTGGAAGCGGCGAGCGGCGAGTCGCTGGAGATCAAAATCACTGGCGGGCTGATGGTGGCCGAAACCGAGCAGGAAATGTGTTTTCTTGAGCAGAAGATTGCACTGGAACGCCGGTTTGGTATCGAGGCCACCCTGCTGGATGCCGCTGAACTGGCGCGACTTTCCCCTCACCTTTCCCCGCAGCTGATCGGCGCGGAGTTTTGCCCGATGGAGGGCAAAATCAATCCATTGCGCGCCACCTATGTCGTAAACAAACTGGCGCGCGCGCAGGGCGCACGCTTTCAGCGCGGCACCGATGTGATGGCGATTGAACGAATGTCGCACGGCGGATATCGGGTGCAAACCAGCCGGGGTGTCATTGAAGCGCAGCGCGTCATCAACGCTGCCGGTGCCTGGGCGGCCAAAGTGGGTGAAATGGTCGGTATCAACGTACCGGTGAAAGGTGCGCCACTACAAATGATCGTCACCGAACGCGCCGTGCCGTTGGTGGATCATCTGATTGCCCACGCGGGTCGTCATCTCAGCCTGAAGCAGACTGCCCACGGCAGTTTGTTAATTGGTGGCGGCTGGAGCGCGCAATTTAACCCGGCCATGCGCCTCAATCAGCCCTCACGCGAAAGTATTGAAGGCAACTTATGGGTCGCCAATCGCGTGCTACCAGCCCTGAGCGGCCTGCATATGGTGCGGAGCTGGGCTGGGATGAATATCAATATCGATGGCGCGCCAATCATCGGTGACGTCCCCGGCCTGCCCGGTTTTTACAACGCCGTCACCTCTAACGGTTACACCCTGTCGCCGGTGGTGGCCCATAGCCTGGCGCAGCTAATTTTGCGCGGCAGCAGCGACATCGATCTGTCACCTTTCCACATTTCCCGTTTCGAAAATCACAGGACCGCAGTCAATGAGTAAACAACGTGTCGCCACATGGATTGAAAACCATTTTTCTCAGCAGGTTGAGATGCTAAAGCGTCTGGTGCAGACGCCTTCGGATAACCCACCGGGCGATTGCACCCCACACGCGCTGGTCACCGCGCAGCTACTGCGCGATGTCGGGCTGGAGGTGGAAAGCTTTACCGTACCGGATGCGGTGGTACAGGCCGCTGGGATGCGTAGCGCCACTAACCTGATCGTACGCCACCGTTTCGGGCCGGGGCCGACGGTGGCACTGAATGCCCACGGCGACGTGGTGCCGCCGGGCGGTGGCTGGAGCAAAGATCCCTATGGTGCCGAGATCGAAAACGGCTGGCTGTATGGTCGTGGTGCGGCAGTGTCCAAATCGGATATCACCACTTACACCTATGCCCTGCTGGCGTTGATCCATAGCGGCGTGGCGTTAAACGGCACCATCGAGTTGCACATCACTTACGATGAAGAAACCGGCGGTGCGACCGGACCCGGCTGGTTGCTGGAACAGGGCATCAGCAAACCCGATTACGCGGTATGCGCCGCGCTAAGCTACTTTGTCGTCACTGCCCATAATGGTTGTCTGCATCTGGAAATCGCCGTGCAGGGCAAATCTGCCCATGCCGCCTTCCCGGCCAGCGGCTGTGATGCCATTGAAGCCGGTAATCGGTTAATGACCGCGTTATATCACTATCGCGACACGCTGGCAGAGAAGCATTCTGCGGTGGCGGGGATCGACTCCCCCACGCTGGTGATTGGTCTGGTTGAGGGCGGCATCAATACCAATGTGGTGTCGGATAACCTGATGATCCGCCTCGATCGCCGCATTATCCCGGAAGAAAACCCGGAAGCGGTAGAACAAGAGTTGATGGCGCTGATTCGGGATGTTGAACAGCAACTCACCGGCATCACCTGCAATGTGAAACGTATTTTGCTGGCGCGTCCGTTCACCTCATCGCCTGCCAGTATCGAACTGGCGAACATTTTCAGCCAGCAGGCCGAAGCGATCTTGCAGGAACCGATCCCGTTAGTCGGCCTGCCGCTGTATACCGATGCCCGTTTGTATAGCGCCGCAGGTATTCCCACCATTATGTACGGGGCCGGGCCACGTAGTTTCCTTGAGGCCAACGGCCATCGCGCCGATGAGCGCGTCCATCTGGATGATTTACACCGCGCCACGCAAATTGTGGCGAATAGCCTGTTAACCCTGTTGCAGGAGAAATCTGCATGATCGCCATTGATAATCTGTCGAAATATTATGGTCAGTTGCCGGTGCTGAAAAATTGCACGCTGAATATAAAGAAAGGTGAAGTGGTGGTGATTTGCGGCCCGTCCGGTTCCGGTAAATCAACCTTAATTAAATGCATCAATGCGCTGGAACCGTTTCAGCGTGGCGAAATAAATGTTGATGGCATGCTGTTAAGTGATAAAAAAACCAATCTCACCACCCTGCGCCAACAGGTGGGCATGGTGTTTCAGTCGTTCGAGTTGTTTCCACATATGACGGTAATGGATAACCTGCTGGTGCCGCAGATGCGGATTTTAAAACGCAGCCGTGCTGAAGCGTTAAATAAAGCGCAGGAGTTATTGCAGCGCGTTGGGCTGGAACGCCACGGTCACAAATACCCGGCGCAGCTCTCAGGTGGCCAGCAGCAGCGCGTGGCGATTGCCCGTGCGCTGGCGATGAATCCGAAAGTGATGCTGTTTGATGAGCCGACCTCGGCACTGGACCCAGAGATGGTCGCCGAAGTACTGGCGGTGATGGCAGAACTGGCGGCGGAAGGCATGACCATGTGTTGTGTCACTCACGAACTGGGCTTTGCGCGTAAGATTGCCGATCGCGTCATCTTTATGGACGGTGGCGAAATTATTGAAGACGCCGAAGCCGAGACCTTTTTCACCGCTCCGGCCTCGCCGCGCGCGAGGAATTTCCTCGACCAGATCATCCAACATTAATCACCACAAGGATCAGCATGAAAGCACGCCACTTGCAGGAAAACTCGATACGTTACTTTCTTGAAGTGGTGCGTTCAGGCTCGTTAAGCCTGGCGGCGCAGAAACTGAATGTCGCCGCTTCGGCTATCAGTCGCCAGATCAGTGGGCTGGAAGACCGGCTGGGGGAAACCCTGTTTGAACGTCGTAAGGAAGGGATGATCCCCACCGCTGCCGGTGAATTGCTGGCGGCGTGGGCGATCCGCACGCAACTGGAAAGTGAGAAAGTGCTGCATGAACTGGCGGAACTCAATGGGTTACGTAAAGGCGAAGTGCGTATCGACAGCTCAGCCGGTTTCAGCGTCGATTTCTTGCCGATGATGATCGCCTCTTTCCGCCGTCACTATCCCGATATCCATTTTCACCTGCATGTCACCCACGCTGAAGAGGTGGTACGGCGGCTGCGCGAGGGAGAAAGCGACCTCGGGCTGACCTTCAGCCAAATCCCGGAGGAGAATATCCATGTTGCCTGGCGTTTGCAGTCACGGCTGGTGGCGGTAATGCCGCCAGATCACGTGTTAGCGAATCGCAGCGGCCTACAATTGTCGCAGCTCAGCGGTTATCCGCTGGGGTTGCCGGAACGGCCGATTATGTTGCGTCGCCTGTTCGACGCCTGCTGTAGCCGCCAGGGCATCACCATCTCCCCGGTATTTGTCACTAACTCCATCAGCGCCCTGCTGGCCTTTGTGCGTTATGAACAGGGTATGGTGGTGGCCTCTGAAATGACGGTGCGTGAATATATCCGCGCCCACAATCTGTGTGCCGTACCCCTGGTCGGCCAGGATCTGCACGGTATCAATATTGAACTGAACACCCTCGCGGGACGCAGTTTACCCAAAGCGGTGACCGCGTTTATCGATCATTTTATTCGTGAAATGGACGCCTCACCATTTATTTCCGCCGTCACATCATAACCTCCACTTATTACTGACGCCGCTAAAGGGGTTATTTCCCTATTCAGGATAACCATGACTTATCACGAGGTTATCTTTGCCTTTTTGATATCGATAGCGTGAAAAAGTTGAAATGGTGATAACCCTGAACGCATGGCAGGATGAATTTCCGTTGCGAAATTCAATTCACCGGTTATTAAGGAACAGCCATGCGGGATTCATCGTTCTACCGGCACTGGGTGGTTATTTTGCTGTATGTTGCCTGGTGTATTGCTTTTATTGATCGCGTTGTATTGAGTATGGGCGCACCGGCGCTCAGCGCTGAGATGCATCTCAGCCCGTCTGAGCTGGGTTTGGTGTTAAGCGTGTTCTATTTTGGCTTCTGGCTGATGCAACTGCCCGGTGGCTGGCTGGCCGATCGCTACGGTGCCAAGGTGGTGGTGATCATGGCAATTGGTTTCTGGTCGTTGTTCACTTTGCTGACCGGACTGGCCTGGTCGCTGGCCTCGCTGCTGATGATTCGCCTGTTGTTCGGCCTCGGCGAAGGTGCCTTTCCTTCGGCGGCGATCAAGAACGCGGCGGAAAACTATCACGCGGAACAGAAACCGAAAATCACTTCGCTGCTGGTCTCATCAAATTACATCGGCAGTATGATCGCCCCACTGTTGATTGCCCCACTGCTGCTGCATTTCCACTGGCGTCACACCTTTATGCTGATTGGGATTTTGGGATTGGTGTTTGTGCTGGTATATAGCCTGACGGTGCGTAATACCCCGGTCAGCGATAGCCAGCAACGCAGCCGCATCAACCTGAGCGACGTCAAAAGCGTGATGCAGCATCCGCTGTTGTGGAAAATCGCGGCGGTGTGGTTTGGCCTCAGTCTGATTAATAAAGGTCTCGACTCCTGGATGCCGGTGTATCTGATGACAGAACGCCATCTCGATCTCAAAGCCGTGGGCATATTGTTGCCGATCCCCTATCTGATGGCGGGCATCGCTACCGCCATTGGCGGTTGGGTGATGGTGAAATTCTTCAATGGCCGCGAAAACCTGATGTTGCTATTCAGCGCGTTATTTACCGCCATTGCCATCGGCTGCATGTACCGCGCAGAAACCCTGACCGGCGTGATTGTCGCCCAGGCCTTTACCTACTTCTTTAAATCCTTTGTGCTGGCGATTGCCGTCGCGCTGCCAACCAAAATTCTGGCACCGCGCATGGTCGGTTCGGGTATCGGGGTGATCAACTTTGGCGGCCAGGCGGCCGGATTTATCGCGCCACTGGCAATTGGCCTGATGGTACAACATTTCAGCTTCGGTTCAGCCTTCCTGTTTTTGATGGGCGCGGCGCTGTTCTCGACCCTGATGAGCCTGACTATCCGCACCGAGAAAACCCGCACCCAGGCAGTCATGCCGACTCCGTAAGGAACCTACGATGGAAACGTTATGTGATCTCCCGGCGAGCGAAGCACGTCGGTTAATTGGGGAAAAAAGCATTGCCCCGAGTGAATTGCTGGAAAGTTGCATCAGCCGTATTGAGCAGGTTAATCCTGCCATCAATGCCATGGTCGCCTGTGATTTTGCCGCCGCGCGTGCCACTGCGCAGGCGCAGGACCAGGCGGTTATGCGTGGTGAACCGCTTGGCCCGCTGCACGGTTTACCGCTTGGCGTGAAAGATATGATTGATGCAGCCGGTCTTCCCACCACCTTTGGTAGCGTGGCGAAGCGTCATAATCTCGCGCAACAGGATGAACGCCTGGTGGCGGTGCTGCGCGCCGCAGGTGCCAACGTGATCGGTAAAACCAATGTGCCGGAATGGGGCGCGGGCGGAAACTCACGCAACGCGGTGTATGGCACCACCGGCAACCCGTTCGATCCCACCCGCTCGGCAGCGGGATCGTCCGGTGGTTCAGCTGCGGCGCTGGCGTGTGGCATGGTGTCGCTGGCGACCGGTTCCGATACCGGCGGATCACTGCGTAATCCGGCGGCGTTTAATGGTGTGGTGGGGTTCCGCCCCACGGCGGGGTTGATCCCGGCGGAAAAACGCGGCTGTGCCTGGTTGCAAATCTCCACCCTTGGGCCGATGGGCCGCACAGTGGATGATGCCGCGCTGATGTTAAGCGTGATGCAGGGTGCAGACCCTCGCGATCCACTCTCCCATGTGGTGCCAGGCCGTCAGTTGCGCCAGCCGCAGGAGTTTTTCCCGCTGCCCGAGATCGATTTGTCGTCACTGCGTCTCGCCTGGAGCAGCGATTTTGGTTTCGCCCCCACCGAACAGGGCGTGGCAAACAGTTTCCGCCAGAAAATGACGCATATCGCCCCGCTGTTTGCCTGTGCCGGACAGGCGACCCCCGATTGTTACGGCGCGAATGAGGCGTTCGAAACGCTGCGTTCGCTGCTGTTTCTCACCGGTACGCGCGAGTTGTATCAGCAGAATCCCCACCTGGTGGGTGAGAATGTCCGCATGAACATTGAAGAAGGCTTGCGCTACAGCGCGCTGGACATTTCCCGTGGCCTGGATCTACAAACGCAGCTGTATCGCCGTTGGGAAGCCTTCTTCCACGACTATGATTATATGGTGTCACCGGCAGTGACCATCAGCCCACGTCCGTGGACCGAACTTTATCCGCGCGAAATCAATGGGCAGCCAACCCGCACCTACTATCACTGGCTGGCGCTGGCCTATGTCACCTCGCTGGCCGGGCTGCCCTCCCTCTCCTTACCGGTGGGCAAGGATGCTCAGGGGATGCCATTTGGTTTACAGATTATCGGTAAGCGCGGTGATGACAGTGGCGTGCTGCGTGTGGCGAAAGCGCTGGAGCAAAAATTTAGATGCGATGCGCTGCTGGCGCGGCCAGTGCCCGACATTGCCGCGCTGCGGCAGGCATCCCCCATCGCCAGCATGGCGGATTTTTATCTCCCTTTAGGTCAGTAAACGAGGATTGTATGAATTTACCTTTTTCTAAAGTACGTCTGGTCGGCGACCAGGTCTGGTTATCCGGCGTGATCGGTTTCGAAGCCGATGGCTCACTGGCGGCGGAAGTCAGTCGTCAGACCGACCGCGTCATGTCGACCATCGAGGCCACTTTGCAAGAACAAGGTTGTACCCTGGCGGATATCTTCTCCTGTACCGTTTACCTGACCGACGCGGATCTGTTCGCACCCTTTAATCTGGCCTATGCGAAATGGTTTAGCGATCCATTACCGGTGCGTACCACGGTACTGGCAGGACTCGTGTTGCAGGAAGCCCTGCTGGAAATGACGGTAGTGGCGCAGAAACCCAAGACGGAGTGAGTCGATGACACATGATGTGTTAGTGCTGGGCGCGGGGATGGTCGGCGTCAGCTGCGCCCTGCACCTGCAACAGCGCGGTTACGATGTCGCGCTGCTGGACCGGCGCGACCCCGGCGAAGAAACCTCTTACGGCAACGCGGGAATTATTCAGCGCGAGGCCGTGCATCCTTACGCCTTCCCGCGTGATATCAAGACCTTGCTGAGCGTGGTGGGCAATCGTCGTCTCGATGTCCGTTATCATCCGCGCGCCATACCAGCACTGGCCGCACCACTGCTGCGCTACTACGCGCAATCGGCACCACGCGCCTATGCGCCGATTGCGGCGGCTTACGCCTCGCTGATCGCACTATCTATCGATACGCACGAAGCGTTACTCGATGCCGCCAATGCGCGCCATCTGCTGGGCGAACGTGGTTGGCTGATGCTGTTTCGCAGCGATAAACAGCGCGATGCGGCGTTTGTCGATGCTGATAACTTGCTGGCGCTGGGCGTGAACCATCGCAAACTGGATGCGGCCCAGCTGCGCGCAACCGAACCCGCGCTGCGGGCGGAATTGAGCGGCGCGGTGTACTGGAGTGATCCCCTGACGGTGCGCGATCCAGGCGCGCTGGTAAAGGCCTATGCCGCCTTGTTATTTGCGCGCGGCGCAGCCTGGCATCAGGGCAATGCGCAGACGCTGCGGCCAACAGCCGACGGCGGCTGGCAAGTGCAAACCGAGCACGGCGAAGAGGTGCAGGCTCGCCAGGTGGTAGTGGCGCTCGGTCCCTGGAGTCCTCAGTTGACCGGTGATTTTGGCTATCGTCCGCCGTTATTTGTGAAGCGTGGTTATCATCAGCACTTCCAGCCGGTTGCCGGGGCCACTCCCCGCCACTGGATGCTGGATGAAGAACGCGGATATCTGATTGCCCCCATGGCACGAGGGCTGCGCATCACCACCGGCGCGGAACTGGCGCATATCGATGCCCCCGCCACCCCTTATCAACTCAAAGCCGTGGAGCAGGTGGCGCGTCAACTGTTACCGCTGGGCGAGCCGGTCGAAGCAGAACCCTGGAAAGGGGCACGCCCTTGCATGCCGGATATGAAACCGGTTATTGGTGCGGTGCCGGGACAGCACGGCATGTGGTGTGCGTTTGGTCATGGGCATCAGGGGTTCACCCTCGGCCCGGCCACCGGAATGTTGCTGGCGGAAATGATGCACGGCGAGCGTAGCAGCATTGCGATGGATGCATTTAGCCCCGCGCGGCGATTCTGAACCCGTAACGGCGCGATAAATCGCGCCGTTACGGGTTTTTCATATCTTTCAATAACTCACGCAAAATAGTCCTCACCCCGGCCACCGCCGGATCTCTCAACCCGTCGATACGCCAGGCCAACTCGATCGGATAATCGGGCAAGGCCACCGGACAGGGGAAAAGCTGCAAATCAAACATCTCCGCCATAGTCTGCGCGGCATGCTTGGGTAACGTGACGATTGAACGGGAACCTTTAATCAGATAAGGCACCGCCGAGAAGTGGGTGGCAGCTGCTTCAACCGTACGCTTCAGATCCAGCTCGGCTAAAACCTCATCTACAATCCCCACGACACCGCCCGATGAAATCAGGATATGTGGTAGCTGGGTGTATTCACTGAGGGTCAATTCACCCGCAGGCGGAGCAACGTCCAGCAAACAGGCGTAACCATTCACCCCCACTAACTCTTTACTCAGCGCCGCCGAATTGCCACTGCCGGAGGTCACGGCCAGGTCAACCATGCGATTCATCAGCATACCGCTCACGATGCGGCTGTGGATTTGCCGGAAAATTAGCCGCAGTCCAGGATATGCCTGTGCCACACGATTGATCAGCGGGCGAGCCAGGGCAATTTCATAATCGTCAGACCAGCCCAGCACCAGGGTTCGGCCTTCGAATTCCGCTCGTTCACGCTGCGCCAGCGCCAGGCTCTGACGACAGCGATTCAGTGCTTCGCTAACGATGGGTTTCAACTCCTCGGCGCGGCGACTCGGACGTAACCCGCGTCCGGTGCGGTCAAACAGATGATCGCCATAAATTTTGCGCAGTCGGCCCAGCGCCGCGCTGACGGCAGATTGGGTGATCCCCAGTCGCAGTGCGGCCCGGCTGGCGCTGCCCTCTTCATATAAGGCTTCGAATACTTTGAACAGATTCAGGTCAAGTGACTCGAT
Source organism: Pantoea sp. X-Soil-TKNS-1211 (assembly GCF_059730495.1). Classification (NCBI taxonomy): domain Bacteria; kingdom Pseudomonadati; phylum Pseudomonadota; class Gammaproteobacteria; order Enterobacterales; family Erwiniaceae; genus Pantoea; species Pantoea sp. X-Soil-TKNS-1211. The sequence goes on along the minus strand of NZ_AP035953.1, from coordinate 2,186,753 downwards.
ATTAATTTGGCTCATATCTGTTAGTCATTATGCAGGATTGATTAATAGTACTATACCAAGGTATACCTTGGCTTCAACTCCCCGTTCACAGGTAATTTGCCATGACATCCTCAACCGTGGCGGTGCTACAAATTGGCTCCGCTCCTGAAGGTAAAGCGCAGACATTAGACAAAATTATGTCTTATGAAGAACAGATTATTGCCAGCCTGGCCCGCCTGGTGGTGATGCCCGAAGCTCTGCTCGGCGGCTATCCCAAAGGAGAAACCTTCGGCACACAACTGGGCTATCGTCTGCCGCAGGGACGTGAAACCTGGGCGGAATATTTTGCCAACGCGATTGATGTGCCGGGTCAAGAAACCGAGGCATTGGCTGGGTTGGCACACCGCACCGAGGCCGCTCTGGTGATTGGCGTGATTGAACGCGAAGGCAGCACCCTGTATTGCAGCGCGTTGTTTTTTGAACCAGAAAGCGGTCTGGTGGCAAAACATCGCAAGCTGATGCCAACCGGCACCGAACGTCTGATTTGGGGCCAGGGGGATGGTTCTACCCTGCCAGTGGTGGATAGCCAGGCGGGACGTATTGGTGCCGCGATTTGCTGGGAAAACCACATGCCGCTGCTGCGTACCGCCATGTATGCCAAGGGGGTGCAAATCTGGTGTGCACCCACGGTCGATGAGCGCGATGTGTGGCAGGCATCAATGCGGCATATCGCCCACGAAGGACGCTGTTTTGTGTTGAGCGCCTGCCAGTTGCAACCCTCACCGGCAGAGCTGGGTATTGAGATTCCGGGCTGGGATAGTCAGCGCCCATTGATCCAGGGGGGAAGCGTGATTATCGGGCCATTAGGTGATGTGCTGGCTGGTCCGTTGCGGGGCAGCGAAGGGTTACTTACCGCCCAAATTGACACCGATGAACTGATTCGCGCCCGCTATGACTTCGACGTGGTCGGCCATTACGCCCGCCCGGACGTGTTCGCGCTAGCGGTTGACCAAAAACCCAAAAAAACCGTAACTTTTCAATAAATCACCGTAGCGGCGCGATTTATCACGCAATACCGGAAAAAATGCGCCGCTCCGAACATCATGCCATGTCACCACCAATGCGGCGGTTAACCTCAGTACGTAGATGTAATAACTTTTCGGCATCCGCGGGCCAGGACTTGAAGGTAATACGCATCCCCATCACCTTCTCAATCAGCGCCTCAACCGCAGCTCTACCTTGCAGCGATTCCAATAATTGTAACGCGCGCAAATCCTGCATCGCTTCCAGCAACACCTTGAGGCGAATGGAAGGCAGCGGCGTGAAGTCTTTACCGGGATAGACGAGGAAGGGATCTCCCGCCGGGAATGCCTGCAAACCGTCGGTAACGGCAAAAGGATCGATCGCCTCACGCGACAGTTCACTGTTGTAGAAGTTAAAGCCCCAGTGCAGAAAACCTTCGATGCGGTACAACCAAAGTTGTACTCCGAGGATGCGGTTACGTACCGACGGCTGGGCCATAAAACGGTTCGCCACATCAAGATATTGAGCGCAGCAATAATAGGTCCACTGGCCAGGCACCTGATTTTCAAGGAAGGGTTCAAGGTGATCGGAAGCGGTGACCGGTTTTTCGACCAGGCCAAGGCGATAAAAATCGTAATCGGACAAAGCATCCAGGGTGCGGTAGCCGGGAATTAAGGGCCGCAGCAGGTCGCTGGCCTTACGGTAATTTTCCAGGTGTTGTTCGTTAGGTTCATCGGAAATATGGAACCACACCCGATCGCGCAACCCCTGCTGATCAAACCAGGCAGTCAGCTGCGGCAGGAAGGCACCAAGAAATTGCCGCCACTGATCACCAAAGGCATCGGTATGCCAGCCAAAACGCGCCTCTCGGCGGCCATCCGGCAGCTGTACCGCAATATGCGGCGCATGTGCCGCCCCCCATTGGGTGAAAAAGTGGGCGATCTCAAAATCGCGAATGCCCTCGGTACGGCATAAATCTACCCAACGGGCCAGCCGCTCAAAACCAAAGCGGTAGCCGCCCTGCCCGTCATCAAAAACATCAATCAACTGCACCTCGGTGCGAACTGTGCCTGGTGCGGTATCGAGGGGCGGTGTAAACAGCGGCGTCAGCATCATATTGACGCCATGCGCCACGGCACTTTGCACAAATTTGCGCACCGCCTGCCAGTATTCCTCACTGAACACCGTCAGTTGATAGTAATCCGCCAGACAATCGGTATGAATCCATTCCGTATGGTAAAGCTGCTGTGTGGGTAAGGTGGCAGGCAATACCGTCACGACCAGTACGGCTTCACTCATCACGCTGCTTTCGGTTTCATCGTGTAAGCGCAGCGTCAGCCTATGCTCGCCAGGCGGTAAGCCTTCCGGCGGCGGGGTCAGGCAGAGCCACAACGCGCCTTGATAGTTACAGGTGATTTGCACTGTCGAGCGGGTGACCGGCATCAGTAAATCGGGAAACAGGCCCGGCTCAGTGGTCAGATAATGGTCATCCACGGTGTTGTAGCAGGGTAAATGCCCCGGCACCGAAGTGACCTGATAAACCTGCAACCACGGCAGTAACTCCCCCTCGACTGACCAATGTAGGGTCCGGCGGGTTTTACGCTCCTGCGAAGGCAGAAAATATTGTGCCTGAAACGAGAATGTTTCATTGGCCAGCATGCTGGCCGTCGTCAATTGTTTTACTTCGGTAATTGTTTTTTGGTGGAACATTTTTTCCAGCGACGAAGTCAGCCGCAGATGTAACGTCATGGTTCATCCCTTAGAGAGTCAGAAGTTGGGCAATTTAATAGCACGCATGCTGAAAAGAAAAAATAGAAAAAAAAGGTAATAAGAAAATAAGATGACGCAGCTCGCAAAACATAATATTTTCCTGCCAATAGCGAAAGACACGCAGAAATAAAGTAATGACAGCGGTTTTAATTACATTTATCAACTGTTTGTTAATCCTGCTGTCAACGCAGGAAAAAAGCCTTGCTAATTAGATCATTACCTTCATGACAACCTTTCGCTTCGTTCTTTTTGTTGCGAAAGCAGAGATAAAAAGCAGTAAAAACCCTTTCGATTTCGAAAGATCGAAAGGGAAATTACACATCTTGCTTACACTTTTTCGTTGTTGACAGCCAGATTACGGATGGTTTACAAAATCATTTATCAACACCGGGTCTTCTCAGCGAAATACTTCTTATTGATGAGGGTTGTGTCATGCTGTCTGCTAAAAACAATAAGTCTCACGTCAGGCCAGTAATTTCCGGAATTGCATTAGCTGTCGCACTTTTAATTCCTGCACTCAGCCAGGCCGCAGATAAAATAACCTTGCGTTACGCGATTTGGGACCGCAATCAACTTCCTGCGGAAGAAAAAATTGCGCAATCATTTGAGAAAGCCAACCCGGATATCAATATTGATATTGAAGTGGTGCCAGCTTCTCAGTATTTCGTCAAACTGGACTCCGCCGTCGCGGGTGGTGTGGCACCGGATATCTTTTGGGTCAACATGCCTTACTTTATCCAGTACGCGCAAAACCACGTGCTGGCCCCGCTGAATGGCTACCTGAAAGATAAATCAGTCGATCTCAACAACATCGTTGCCAGTTCGGTGAAAGCCTATCAGTTTGATGGCAACCAGATGGCGATTCCGCGCGATGTGGATGCCATCGCCGTCTGGTACAACAAAAAGCTGTTTGATCAGGCCGGGGTCAGCTATCCGAAAAAGGGCTGGACCTGGGATGACCTGAAAACCACCGCCACCGCGCTAAAAGCTAAACTGAACGGCGATGCCTTTCCGTTGTATATGGACCTGAGCAACGACGGCCAGGAAAGCTACCTGAACCTGCTGTATCAGAAAGGCGTCCATATTGTGCCGACCAACGGCCAGCCAACCGATATCGCCAGCGATAACGCCATCTGGGTATATCAGCAGCTGCAACAAATGATGAAAGGTGGCCTGTTGCCGACCGCCAACCAGATGAGCGAACTGAAAACCGACTCGGTGTTTACCTCCAATCGCGCCGCGATGGTATACGCCGGTTCCTGGCAGGCCGCGCCTTTCGCCAGCAACCCGCAGATTAACGATCATATCGGCGTGATCGAAATGCCGCGTATCGATAAGGAAGCCGGTGTGGCACACAGCCTGGGCTTCGCGCTGTATGCCAACGGCAAGCATAAAGATGCCGCCTGGCGCTATGTCTCCTTTATGGCGCAGAAATCTTCGCAAGAGGAACTGGCCGCCGCCGTTATCCCTGCCAACAAGCAGGCGATGCCTGCGTGGGCCGCCAATGTTAAGCAAGTTGACGTCACCGCCTATCTCAATGCGCTGGATCACGCCACCGCTTACCCGACGGCAGGCACCAATACGCCGAAGTGGCAAAATATGTGGATCAGCAGCCTGAAGAAAATCTTTATGGGGGCAGATGCCAAAGAAGAGATGGATAAATCGGTGAAGAAAATTAGCCGGGTGATGGAAAAGTAATATTTGCCACGCGGGGATTGTCGTATCCCCGCCCTGTTCCTGATATCGGAGCCGATAATGATGGAAAATATCTCTCCCGTCACCGTGAATCTGCCTACGGTTAAAACGGTAAAAAACGTCAGCAGTCTGGAACGAGCCGAGCGTTTCTGGGGCTGGATAATGATCGCTCCGCTGGTTATCGGCCTGCTGGTATTTTATTTTATTCCGTTTCTCCAGACGTTGTTTTACAGCTTTACCGATCTCAACCAGTTTATGAACTGGACTGAAGTCAGTCTGGATAATTATCGTGATCTGTTCAGCGATGATGATTTTTATACCGCCGCCTTCAATACCCTGTTCTATGTGGTGGTGTGTGTGCCGGTTAGCCTGGCGCTTTCGCTGCTGCTGGCGATCGGTTTGAACCAACCGATTCGCGGCAAGACGCTGTTCCGGACCCTGCTATTCCTGCCCGCTATCACCATGCCTGCGGCAGTGGCGATGGTGTGGCAATGGCTGTTCAACGGTGATTTTGGCCTGGTAAACCATCTGCTGGGATTTGTTGGCCTGCCCTCCGTGGACTGGCTGTCAGATCCGAAAGTGGTCCATCTCAGCGTGTCGATTATTATCATCTGGTCATCACTGGCGTTAAAAATCATCATTCTGCTGGCCGGATTGCAGAATATTCCCCGTCAGGTCTATGAAGCCGCCGATATTGATGGCATTGGCACCTTACGCCGCTTCTTCTTTATTACGCTGCCGCTGATGCTGCCCACGCTGTTTTTCGTCTCGATTATGAGTTTTATCGAAGTGCTGCAAATCTTCGACGTAATCTTTTTAATGTTCGACCGTTCGATGATTGAAAGCGATGCCATGACCGTGACCTTCCTGTTCTATAAATACGCGTTTTATTTACAGGAAAAAGGCTATGCCTCAGCGATTGCTGTGGTGCTGTTTATCGTGACTCTGGTGATTAGTCTGGTCCAGATGTTTATTGGTAAAAAAATTAAGGTGACCTGAGGAAGCCCGCCATGAGCACATTAACCCAATCCGAAGAACTGGCGTGGTTTCGCCGTCAACATCAGGAAAAGCTACGCCGCCTGACGGTATATGCCCTGATGACGCTTGCCAGCCTGATCTCGCTGGTGCCGTTTATCTGGATGTTGCTGACCTCGTTGAAAACGCAGCCGGAAAGCATTCAGATTCCGATGGCGATCCTGCCCGCGCATCCTTCAATGCAGGCTTACCACCGCATCCTGACGGAGATCCCGTTCACCACTTTTTATATCAACTCGTTTCTCTACACCTTCTTTACCGTGACGCTGCAAATGTTGATCGCTGCCATGGCGGCCTACGGTTTCTCCCGTCTGACCTTTCGTGGGCGTGATACGGTATTTATGCTGTGCGTCTCGATTTTAATGGTGCCCGCGCAAGCCTTCCTGATCCCACAGTTTCTGATTGTGCAAAAACTCGGCCTGGTAAACACCCTGAGCGGTCTGATTCTGCCCGGCATCTTCAGTATCTACGCCACCTTTCTGTTGCGGCAATTCTTCCTCGGCGTACCACGCGAACTGGAAGAAGCCGCGTTACTCGATGGCTACAACCACTTCACCATTTTCTGGCGCATTCTGCTGCCGCTGATTCGGCCGGGTTTAATTGCCTGCACCATCATTAATGGTCTGTGGGCGTGGAATAACCTGATGTGGCCACTGATCGTCAATACCAGCGTCAATAAACTCACGCTGCCGGTGGGCCTCGCATCCCTTGCCAGCCGTGCCGGTGTGCCCTATCCGATGTTGATGGCGGGTGCGCTGATGGCGGTGTTACCGATGTTGATTTTATTTATCTTTTTCCAACGCTATTTCATCCAGGGCATCGCCAGCGCCGGTGTGAAAGGCTAAGTCACCACTCAGAGGAAGCAGCTATGTCTGGTATTCAATTACATGATGTGAAGAAAATTTATCCCAACGGCTTCCAGGCGCTGCACGGTATTGAGCTGTCGATTCAGGAAGGCGAATTTATGGTGTTTGTCGGGCCATCTGGCTGCGCCAAATCGACGCTGCTGCGCATGATTGCCGGGCTGGAAAGTATCAGCGAAGGTGAAATTGTGATCCAGAATCGCTGCGTCAATCAGGTCTTACCCAAGGATCGCGAAGTGGCGATGGTGTTCCAGAACTACGCGCTCTACCCGCACATGACGGTTTATAAAAACATGGCGTTTAGCCTACAAGGGAAAATGCCACGTGAAGAGATTGACCGGCGAGTGCGGGAAGCGGCAGAAAATCTGGAGATCAGCCACCTGCTGGAACGTAAACCGGGCCAATTGTCTGGCGGCCAGTGCCAACGCGTGGCGCTGGGGCGGGCCATTGTGCGCCGTCCGCGCGTGTTTTTGTTTGATGAACCGCTCTCCAACCTGGATGCGAAACTGCGCGTCTCGATGCGGCTGCAACTGATCAATCTTCACCAGCAACTGAAAGCGGAAGGATTACCTTCCACTATGGTATATGTCACGCACGATCAGGTAGAAGCGATGACGATGGGCGATCGCATCTGCGTACTGGATCGTGGCGTGATTCAACAGGTCGACAAGCCTGTCACCCTCTATCATCAGCCTGCAAACAAATTTGTGGCTGCATTTATCGGCAGCCCGGCCATGAATCTGCATGATGTAACTATTATGCGTAAGCCGCAGCAGTTAACGCTCTCCTTTGGCGATGCCGGGCAACTGTCGCTGCCTGCCAGCGTCGCCGACCGCCTCACCGGTTATCATGAGGAACAGATTTGCCTCGGTATTCGCCCTGAACATGTGATGATCACCACAGTGGATGCGCCCGCTGCGCTGCCAGCTACGGTGCAGACGGTAGAACATATGGGCAATGAGGAGATCGTTCATTGCGATGTCGCGGGCCGCCACTTTGTCGCGCGCTTCCCCTCCTCGCCCGGCTGGTCGCTGCAACCCGGTGAGCGCATCGGTCTGCAACTGGCGCTGGACCACGCGCATTTGTTTGATATCAACCATGGACGCGTGCTACGCAACGCGGGATAACATCAATGCGCTACGGATTTGATATCGGCGGAACGAAAATTGAAATCGCCGCTTATGACGACAACATGCAACAGCTGTTTCGCCAGCGGGTGCCCACCCCCGGCGACGATTACGCCGCCTTTCTGCATTGCCTGGTGAAGCTGACGCAAGAGGCAGATCAGCAATTTGGTGGCAAAGGGAGAGTCGGGATTGGCTTGCCGGGTATTACCGATCCACGTACCCAGCAGCAGTTGGCGGCCAATGTCCCCTGCCTCACCGGACGCAACCTGAAGCGCGATATCGAGACGCTGCTCAATCGGCCAGTGGCGATCGCCAATGACTGCCACTGCTTTGCCCTGTCAGAAGCCCACTCGCCTCAGACGCTGGATTATTCGGTAGTATTTGGCGCGATTATCGGCACCGGGGCCGGTGGTGGTTTGGTGGTGGATAAGCAGTTGTTTCGCGGTAAACACGGGCTGGCCGGTGAATGGGGGCATTTGCCGGTGCCTGCGCGGTTGTTCCAGCGTTACACGCTGCCCTCGTTTAGCTGCAACTGTGGCCTGACTGATTGCTATGAACGCTACGTCTCTGGTCGCGGCCTGTTGACGTTAAGCCAACATTTCGGGCACCCGGCCCGTGACCTGCCAGAATTGATGCACAGCTATCGCCGCGCCGATTCCCTGGCACAGCAGATTTTCCATACCTTTATCGCCGTGCTGGCCAGCGCACTGGCGGGGTTACAAATGCTGCTGGATATTGACGCCTTTGTGCTGGGTGGTGGTTTGTCCAATATCCCCGAGATTTACCCGTTGTTACCGGATGCCATGCGCGAGAGCTTATTCGCTATCTCTCCGCCGGCCGCAATTCTGGCCCCGGTTTTTGGTGACAGCAGCGGCGTACGCGGTGCTGCCCTCCTCAACGATGCTGAAAGAGAGTCCCTATGATCAATACCGAGCAACGCCGTGAATCGATTATTGAGCAGTTGAGGCGCGAAGGTGTGGTGCGGGTGGAAGATCTCAGCACCCTCTACAACGTCAGTTCCGTCACTATCCGCAACGATCTGCGCTGGCTGGAGAAGAGTGGCTGCGCCATTCGTGGCTACGGCGGCGCCCAGCTGAATCGCCAGTTTGTCTTTGATCGTCCGCTGGAAGACAAAGGCAAAATTAATCGCGACGTCAAATTCGCCATCGCCAAAGCCGCCGCCGCCCTGATCAACGACGGTGAGGCGGTGATTATCGATTCTGGCTCCACCACCAGTCTGATGACCAAGCATCTGGAGAGCAAAAAGGAACTGGTGGTGATGACCAACGCCATCAACATCGCTTACGAACTGGCTAGCCGCGAAAACATCCATCTGATGGTGCTGGGTGGCAACGTGCGCAGCGCTTCCTGGTCGATCGACGGACCCACCGCCGAGCAACACATCCGCCAGTACCGTTTCGACAAATTGTTTCTCGGCGTCGATGGCTTTGATCTCGCCTCCGGCATCACCACGCCGCAATTGGGAGAGGCGCAGATTAACCGGGCGATGTGCGACGTATCACGTGAAATCATCGCCGTGGCCGACTCCAGCAAGTTTGGCCGCACCAGTTTCTGTCTGATTCGCGAAGTGGAACGCATTCACCGACTGGTCACTGACAGCGCCATATCCGAACAATACGTGCGCGCCCTGGAGAAAATGGGCGTCGACATCATTATCGCCGATCGCTAATACGCGGGAGAACGTCATGAAAGTGGGCATTATTGGATTAGGATTCCGTCTTGGTTACCTCGGGCATGTGTTCAGCAGCCTGTCGCCAGACTTTACCATCGTCGGCTATGTCGACCCGGCCCCCGCCGGGCTGGCAACGCTACAACAACATGGCATCGATGCCGGGGTCGCCTATGACACCCCCGAAGCACTGCTGGCGGCGCATCAGATTGACCTGCTGATGATTGGATCCCCCAACCATCTGCACCTTGAGCATATCCGTATCGGGCTGGCGGCAGGCGTGAAGGTATTCTGCGAAAAACCGGTGGTCGCCAGCATGGAGCAAAGTTATCAACTGGCGGAACTGTTGGCGCAGTACGGCCAGGAACAGCTGTTGATCGGCCTGGTGCTGCGTTACGCACCGATGTACCGCGATGTGATGCAGGCGCGTCAGTCAGGGGCGCTGGGCAACATCGTCTCAGTGGAAGCCTCGGAACATATCTATCCATACCATGGCGCGTTTTTCATGCGCGACTGGCGACGTTACTCGCGCTACTCAGGCAGTTTTATGCTGGAGAAATGCTGCCACGACCTCGACCTGTACAACAGCCTGATCGGCTCACGCCCGATGCGCGTCGCCAGCTTCGGCGGCCGCCGCAACTTTGTACCGGAAAACGATCCGCGCCAGCAAGGGGTGGACGATATGTCACTGTTCCACCAAAAACCCTCGGGCTGGCTGGGTGATGACAAGGTGTTCGACAGTGATGGTGACATTGTCGACCACCAGGTGGCGATTGTTGAATACGCCAACGGCGTCGCGCTGAATTTTCATACCAATCTCAACGCCCCGGATCAGTTTCGTCGCTTCTGCATCATGGGTTCGCGCGGCCAGGCGGAAGGTGATTTTATTCGCGGTTTCCTGTGGGTGCACGATGTGATGAGCGGCAAGAAAACCGTGGATAAGTCCTACGCCACGCGTACCGCATTATCGCAACATTACGGGGCTGATGAGCAGATGGCGCAGGAAGTGATGGATCATGTGCTGCACGGTGGCCCGCTGCCGGTGTCACCGCAGGATGCTATCGAAGCCGGCATCCTCGCGCTGGCGATGGATGAAGCACGCGAACAGCGTACGTTAGTGGATCTGGCACCGGTATGGGAGAAACTCGACCGTTTACTCACCACGCCGCAGGTCGCCTGAATCGTGACGCGGGCAGATCCTCGCCCGCGTTAATTACTGGCTGACCAACACCACATCAATACCCGCTTTACGCAGCCCTTCGAGGCTGTTTTGCGGAATGCTGTCGTCAGTGATGATCATATGGATGCGCTGGGTATCGATGATTTTGTGCAGGCTGGAGCGGTTAAATTTGCTGGAATCCGTGACCACAATGATGCGCTCCGCCACTTCACACATGCGACGATTCAGACGTGCTTCGTCTTCATTGTGGGTACTGATGCCGCGTTCCAGGTCGATGGCATCCACGCCAAGGAACAGCAGGTCAAAATGGTAGTTCTGCAACGAATGATCGGCCTGGTCGCCATAGAATGACAACGACTGACGACGCAAATGACCACCGGTCATCAGCACCTCGACCCCTTCCGCCTCAACCAGCGCGTTGGCGACGTTCATGCCGTTGGTCATAGCGATGACATCCTGATGCTGACGCATATGGCGGGCGATTTCAAAGGTGGTGGTGCCCGAATCGAGGATCACCCGATGGCCCGGTTTTATCAGTTCGGCAGCGACGCTGGCGATGCTGCGTTTCGCCGACACATTAAGCGCGCTCTTATCTTTGACCGAAGGTTCCACCGCCGCCGCACCGTTATCGCAGATCAACGCACCGCCATACACCCGTACCGCGATGCCTTGCTTCTCCAGAAACGCCAGGTCATTGCGGATGGTCACGGTAGAGACGCCGTACAATGCGGCAAGATCATTCACCTGCACGCTGCCGTGCTGGCGTAATTTTTGAATGATCTGCTCGCGACGCTCGCTGGTCGCCGCCACGCCTTTTTCCAGTGGATTATCGGAATGCTGCATAAGGTTTGCCCTGCCAGTCTGATCTTTCGTTTTATTTCGATTTCGCTATTAACGCCTTTCTTTCAATGAAATGCAACCTCTGTTACCGCAACAACAAGCCATAATCACTTCCGGCCTTGCGTTATCTTTTTCTTGCCTTTCTCCTGGCGGGTCTGATAGCTTTCATTTTGTTTTCATAAGTCGCCACCCACCACACAACGAAAGATTATGAAAGGTTGGTGGGTGACATCTGACCCTGTGGAGCCTAAAGTGAAACTATTAACTGCAATCATCGAGCGTCACCGCCAGGGTGAGCAAAACGGCATCTTCTCCGTCTGTTCCGCCCACCCGTTGGTACTGGAAGCCGCACTGTGCTTTGCCCGTGACCATCAGCAGCCGCTGCTGGTTGAAGCTACCTCCAATCAGGTCGATCAGACCGGCGGTTACACCGGGATGACCCCGGCTGATTTCCGTGATTTTCTCTGGCAGCTGGCGGATAGCTGTCAGTTCCCGCGTGAGCAGCTGATTCTCGGCGGCGATCATCTCGGCCCGAACCGCTGGCAAAAAGAACCTGCCGAGGTGGCGATGCAGCACGCTGAAGTGCTGATTGCCCATTATGTGCAGGCAGGTTTCAAGAAAATTCATCTCGATTGCAGCATGTCCTGCGCTGACGATCCGGTGCCACTGACCGATGCGATTGTGGCACAGCGTGCCGCCCGGCTGGCCGCGATTGCTGAAGCCACCTGCCAGCAGCACTTTGGCTGTCGTGACCTGGTGTATGTGATTGGCACCGAAGTCCCGGTGCCGGGTGGCGCGCACGAAACCCTGACCGAGTTGGCCGTCACCACTCCAGAAGCGGCGCAGGCCACACTGATGGCGCACCATCAGGCCTTTGAACAACAGGGATTATCAACACTCTGGCCGCGCATCATCGGCCTGGTGGTACAGCCCGGCGTCGAGTTTGACCACACCCATATCATTGATTATCAGCCGCAAAAGGCACAGCAGTTGTGCCGGTGGGCGGAAAGCGCCGGCCGTCCGCTGTTCGAGGCCCACTCCACCGATTATCAAACCCCGCAGGCGTTACGGCAGCTGGTAATCGACCATTTTGCCATTCTGAAAGTCGGGCCTGCCCTGACGTTTGCCCTGCGTGAAGCGCTGTTTTCTCTGGCTTGTATCGAGGAGGAACTGTTAAGTGCCAAAGCCTGTTCCCACCTGCGCACGGTGTTGGATGGGGTGATGCTCGACAAACCGGACTACTGGCATAGCCACTATCACGGCGACAGTACCACCCGCCGTCTGGCCCGTGGCTTCAGCTATTCAGACCGCGTGCGTTATTACTGGCCGGATGCACAGATCGCCGAGGCGTTTAAGGTCTTGATCCGCAATCTGGCCGATACCGCACTACCGTTGCCACTGATCAGCCAATATCTGCCGTTGCAATATGGCAAAGTTCGCCAGGGCCAGTTAGCAGCAACACCCCATGCCCTGCTGATTGACCACATCCAGGACGTGTTGCAGCAGTACCATCGCGCCTGCCAGCCGGCATAAGGAGATGCGCTGATGGAACAGATCATTCGTGCGCGTCGGTTGTTGTGCGAAAGTGGCTGGCGTGACGATCAGCAGCTCCATATCGTCAATGGCAGCATCACCGCCATTCAGCCGATCGCCGTGGGTGACCCTCGCCGAGATGCTGAATTGTTATGTCCGGCTTATATCGATACCCACGTCCACGGCGGCGCAGGCGTTGATGTGATGGATGACGATCCGGCTGCGCTCGCCACGCTGGCACGGCACAAAGCAGGCGAAGGTGTGGGTGCCTGGCTGGCGACCACCGTCACCGCGCCGCTGCCAGAAATTATCGCGGCGCTGCGGCGCATTGCTGCTTATCACCATGCTGCCAATGGGGCGCAGTTACTCGGCAGCTACCTGGAAGGGCCGTGGTTTACGCCGGAAAATCGTGGCGCTCATCTGCCTGAGTGGTTTCGCGAACTGGAGGTGGCCGAGATTGATCAGTTAATCGAGGCTGCGCAAGGCACGCTGCGCATGGTGGCGCTGGCCCCGGAAAAGCCGGATGCGCTGACGGCTATCCGCCACCTGAAAGCACGCGGTATTCGTGTGATGCTGGGCCACAGTGCCGCCAGCTATGCACAGACGCAGCACGCGCTGGATGCCGGTGCCGATGGGCTGGTGCACTGCTTCAATGGCATGAGCGGTTTGCACCATCGCGAGCCTGGCATGGTCGGTGCCGGGCTGAGTGATACCCGCGCCTGGCTGGAATTGATCGCCGATGGTCATCATGTGCACCCGGCAGTGATGCGCGTCACCTGTCAATGCGCCGCGCAACGCATCGTCCTGATTACCGATGCCATGCGGGCTGCGGGTATGCCCGATGGTCTGTACGCCATCTGCGGCCACAACGTGGAGATGAGGTCTGGTGTGGTACGCAGTGCGGCGGGTGGTCTGGCGGGGAGCACGCTGGCGCTGGATGCGGCGGTGCGCAATATGGTCAACCATGGCGGAGTGAGTAGCCAACAGGCGATTGAAATGGCAAGCCTGCACCCGGCGCGTCTGCTGGGCATATCACATCAACTTGGTTCCCTCGTGCCAGGCAAGCAGGCCAATATTCTGGCGTTAGATAATCAGTTGATTCCACAGCAACTCTGGGTAAAAGGCGTTGCGGTTTCCTGACTGAATATGGCAAGGCGTGATAAATCACGCCGCTACATAACGCTTTGTAGCGGCGCGATGTATCGCGCCAATATTTATTGAAGTCTGGGTCAATGGTATTGATAGTTAATTTTGACCTGAAATCTCGGGGCATTTGAAATAAAATCAGCTTCCGCCCTGACTGACAGACTTATTGAAATCTATGACCATGCATAACATGCTAACCCTTACCGTTGCTGCTTTCTGTTCGCTTTTATTGACCAATGGGATCGCCGCGTTTCGTACTATCGTCAACGCTACTCACGAAGAGAAGCGTGAGAAAATTCAAGTGGGACAGATGCATATGACCATGCGTCGATATATGACGGGTGAAGGCATCGGCTATATTCTGACATCGGCAGTCACTATTATGAGTTGGTTGTTGTTCATTACCCGTTAATCAATACGAAATTATTATGGTGATATTGTTATCACCAGGTTAAATATAATAATTTATTATTTCTCCTTTTCCTGCCTGTTAATTATTTTCTCTCCATTGGGCGTTGCGCGATACATCGCGCCGCTACGACTGTTGTCGGCATGGCACAACATTTCGCATCGCGACTTTTTCCGCACGATCCGTAGCGGCGTGATTTATCACGCTGTTTCTGCACATCCTCATCACCACCACCTTTCGTTTTCTTCCCTTTTCATGTTGTGCTTTCACTTTCTTTCTTGTAGATTGCTTTATTAATTGAAATAACAAAAGCACCGCAAAAAGAAAGGTAGTGAAACCATCAGGTTGACTTTCTGTCACGGCTTAATCTTAAGGATAGTGTTATGAATGAAACCCTTGCGGCCAACACATCGGGCACTCAAACCTGGACCGAAGAAGAGATTCGCCAGCAACCGACCAGTTGGATGACCGCCCTGCACCATCTCGACACCCAGCGTGCAGAACTGGATGACTGGCTGACCCCCTTTTATGCGCAACCAGGCGGGAAGATTATTCTCACCGGTGCCGGTTCGTCAGCGTTTATCGGCGACATTATCGCGCCTTGCCTGGCTCGCCAACTAAAAGCCAATGTGGTGGCGATCCCCACCACCGATCTCGTCACCAACCCAATGGATTATTTTCACACCGACCAGCCCTTACTGCTGGTTTCGTTTGCCCGTTCCGGCAACAGCCCGGAAAGTGTGGCTGCGGTACAGCTGGCAAACCAGTTTGTGGCGAATTGCCGTCATCTGATCATCACCTGTAACGCCACCGGCGATCTGTATCGCTATGCCAGCGAGCATGACAACGCCAGGGCGCGTCTGATGCCCGCAGAAACTCACGATCGTGGCTTTGCCATGACCAGTAGCATCAGCACCATGATGCTCAGTTGCCTGGCGATTTTCGCCCCACAACTGTTCAACAGCCACAGCTTCGCCAGCGTCGCAGCCTGCTGTGAGCAGATCATTGCCAGCCACGGTGATTTCAGCCAGTCGGCATTTGGTGATCTGGACTGGCGGCGCGTGGTGTATCTCGGCAGTGGCGGTTTACAAGGTGCAGCACGCGAATCCGCGCTGAAGGTGCTGGAACTCACTGCCGGGCAGCTGGCGGCCTTCTACGAATCGCCGGTAGGTTTTCGTCATGGTCCGAAATCCCTCGTCGATGATGAAACCCTGGTGGTGGTGTTTGTCTCCAGCCATCCCTACACCCGTCAATACGATCTCGATCTGCTGGCCGAGCTGCATCGCGAAAACATCGCGTTGCGGGTGGTCGCCATTAGCGATACCCCTGCGACGGCAATCGAGGCCGGTCCTCACCTCTACCTGCCTGCCTCGCGCACCTTTAACGATATCGAGCTGGCTTTCTGTTTCCTGATTTACGCACAGATCTTTGCCCTGACCGCATCACTGAAAGCAGGCATCACCCCGGACACCCCGTCAGCCAGTGGCACGGTGAATCGTGTGGTGCAAGGCGTGGTGATCCATGCCTGGCCGGAGGCACGCTGATGGGTATTATCTCCACCAAATATTTGCTGCTGGATGCCCAGGCCAACGGCTATGCCGTACCCGCGTTCAATATCCACAACGCGGAAACCATTCAGGCGATCCTCGATGTGTGTAAAGAGATGCAGTCACCGGTGATTCTGGCGGGCACGCCGGGAACCTTTAAACATATCGCGTTTCAGGAGATCTTTGCTCTGTGCCAGGCCTATTCACGCAGTTATGGCCTGCCGCTGGCGTTGCATCTTGACCACCATGAAACGCTGGCGGATATCAGCAACAAAGTGCATGCCGGCGTGCGTAGCGCGATGATTGACGGTAGCCATGTCCCCTTTGCCGCTAACGTCCAACTGACGCGTGAAGTGGTCAACTTCTGTCATCGCCATGATTGCAGCGTTGAAGCCGAGCTGGGACGTCTGGGTGGCGTTGAAGATGATATGGAGGTCAGTGACGAAAGCGCGTTTCTCACCGATCCTGACGAAGCACTGGAATTCGTTAATCAAACCGGCGTTGACAGCCTGGCGGTGGCGATTGGCACCGCGCATGGCCTGTATACCCACACGCCGAAAATTGACTTTGCGCGGCTGGAAAAGATCCATCAACGCGTCACTATCCCGCTGGTGTTACACGGTGCCAGCGATGTACCGGATGACTATGTTCGCCGCGCTATTGGTTTGGGTGTGTGTAAGGTTAATGTGGCAACCGAGCTGAAAATTGCCTTTGCCGGAGCGGTGAAAAACTGGTTCGGCGAGAATCCGCAGGGTAACGATCCGCGTTATTACCTGCGGGTCGGGATGGATGCGATGAAAGCGGTGGTGCGCGATAAGATCCTGGTGTGTGGATCGGCAGATCGACTGAAGTAACATCCACTACAACCCGCGCAATAAATTGCGCCGCTACGAGAGCGTGAAGCATGCGTAGCGGCGCGATTTATCGCACGGTTTTGAATGGTTTACTGCCCATAATAGGCATTCGCGCCGTGCTTCCTGAGAAAGTGTTTATCCAGTAAATCCTGCTGCATATTTTTAATCCCCGGCGTCAGTTGGCGCGAAAAAATCCCCATATAGGCAATCTCTTCCAGCACCACCGCATTATGTACCGCATTGTCCGCATCTTTGCCCCAGGCAAAGGGGCCATGGGCATTGACCAACACCGCCGGAATCGCCGTTGGGCTGATGCCGCGTGAACGGAAGGTTTCAATAATCACCTGCCCGGTGTTGTATTCGTATTCATTGACGATCTCCTGCTCGGTCATCAGCCGGGTACAGGGGACGGAACCGTAGAAGTAATCGGCGTGGGTGGTGCCCCATGCAGGTAAATCCTGTCCGGCCTGTGACCAGATGGTGGCATGGCGCGAATGGGTATGCACAATGCCGCCAATATCGGCGAACGCGCGATACAGCGCCAGATGGGTGGCAGTGTCCGATGACGGTTTTTTGCTACCCTCAACGATGCGGCCGCTCTCCAGCTCCAGCACCACGATATCCTCCACCGTCATGCCGTCATACTCGACGCCGGAGGGTTTGATCGCCACCAGGCCGCTGGCACGATCAATGGCACTGACGTTACCCCAGGTAAAGGTGACAAGGTGATGGCGCGGCAACGCGAGGTTGGCTTCCAGCACCTGTTGTTTCAAGGTTAATAAGCTCACAGTAATCCCCCTTCCTGCATTTTTTGTTCAATCCAGCGCCGTGCCTGCACGATCTCCGCCACCGGCTCCTCGGCTTTTTCGGTCCACATCTCAATCAGAAACGCCCCGCGATAGTTCAGCTGCTTCAGCGTGCGAAACACGCTGACAAAATCGACGCAACCCTGGCCGAACGGCACATCACGGAACTGTCCCGGCGAGCTGGCGGTGACCGGTTGCGTATCTTTCAGATGAATAGCGGCAATGCGATCAATGCCCAGCGTCAGCTCGGCGGTGACGTCATTGCCCCAGGCGCTGAGGTTGCCAACGTCGGGATAGACGGAGAACCATGGCGAAGCCTGTTGCTGCTCCCATACCTTCCATTTGCTGATGGCGTTGATAAATTCGGTGTCCATGATCTCCACCGCCAACATCACCTGGGCGGCAGCGGCACGCTCCACCGCGCGGGACAGTCCCGCCGCAAAACGGGCCACCGTGCCTTCGTCATGGGGCTCGTAGTAGACGTCATAGCCCGCCAGTTGGATGGTGCGGATGCCCACATCCTTTGCCAACTGAATCGCCCGGTCCATCAGGTCATCGGCGCGCTGACGCGTCTCAGTGTCATGGCTGCCGAACGGAAAGCGGCGATGCCCGGACAGGCACATCGACGGAATGGTGACGCCGGTTTCAATCATCGCGTTGACCAGCGACAGGCGTTGTTCTTTGCTCCAGTCCAGCCTGGCGAGTCGTTCGTCGGTTTCATCGACCGACATTTCGACAAAATCGAAGCCACAGGCTTTCGCCAGCGCCAGTCGCTCCGGCCAGGTGAGGTGGCCGGGCAGTGCTTTTTCATAGATTCCCAGTGGATGCTGGCGTTTCATGCGGTTCCCCAGATGTTGGCAATGGCCTGATGAAATTGGTGTGCGGTGGCAATGCCGGTGACACTGTCACTCAATGCGCGCCCGGCGATAAACGCCTTGACGTCGATATTGCGAAACTGCGGCAGTTCATCCGGGGTAATACCTCCGGTGATCGACAATGCAAACCCCATATCGGATAGCGCCTGCATCGCCGCCAGATCCTGTTGGCTCCACTGCTGGCCGCTGGCCTGGGCGTCTCGCCCCCGATGGTAAATAGCCTGCGTCAGACCGAGGCTGCGCCACTGACGCGCATCTTCCAGCGTCCAGTGACCAAACAATTCGATCTGAATATCGCCCTGATAACTGCGCGCCACATCCAGCGCGGTGGCGAAGGTCGCCAGCGGCGCGGCGCAGATCACCGTCATCCAGTTCGCCCCGGCGTCAAACGCCATCCGGGCTAACGTCGCTCCGGCATCGGCGACTTTAAAATCGGCCACCAGGGTTTTCGCCGGATGCTGCTGACGCAGGCGGCGCACCGCGTCAATCCCGGCGCTGAAACACAAAATGGTGCCTGCCTCGATAATATCGACCTCCTGATGCAGTTGCTGCGCGGTACTGAGCGCCGCATCGAGGTCGGTGTGGTCCAGCGCCAGTTGCAGTAAAGGAAGGCTCATGGATTCACTCCTTGTACAGCCACCAGCGCATTGACCAGTTGCTGATAACGTTGATATTTCTGCTGATAGCGGGCGTGCCGGGTGCTATCCGGCTGCCAGATGACGATGTCCGGGTTGAGCGCCTGCTGTGCCTGTTGCAGTGAGGCATAGGCAGCGGTGCCGGTGAGCGCGACCAGCGCCGCCCCCAGACAGCCGCTCTCGGCGATTTGCGGCACCTCGACCGGCAAACCGCTGGCATCGGCCAGCATCTGCATCCAGGGCGCAGAACGGGTGGGTCCACCGCTCAGACGCAGGGCGCTGGCCTGTGGGAAGCGCTGACGCATGCGGTTGAGATGAGTCAGGTGGGAGAACACCACGCCTTCGTAGATCGCCTGTACCAGGTGAGCACGGGTGTGCCCCGCCTGCATCCCAAAAAAACTGCCGTGTAGATCGGCTCCGGCGTTGCAGCCATACAGGAACGGCAGAAACAACAGCGAGCTGCTGGCGGCGGGTAGCCCGGCTACCCAGTCATTCAGTTGCTGATAATCGTCGATGCCCCACTGCTGACAGAACCATTCAAGATTGGCGGCGGAGGTCGGACTGGCGTCATGAATGATGAACTGGTCGTCGATGGCGTAGCGTCCATAGACAAACGGGTAATCGGCCTCCGCAATGATACGGTCGGTAATGCCGCTGGTGACTGACCAGGTGCCCATCACCGCATTCAACCGGGTATCGTCATGCAACCCGGCGCAGATGGCGGTGGACACCACATCAAACAGGCCACCGACTACCGGCGTACCTTCCCGTAAGCCACACAGCGCCGCTGCCTGGGCGGTGACATAACCGGCTACCTCAGTCGGACCAATGATCGGCGGCAAGGCCGGGACGATTTCGCTGATATCTAAGGTCTCAGCCAACGCGGCCGACCAGCCGCCGCTCTGCATGTCATACAGGTTGGATTCGGAGATATTGGTCTCCTCGCAGGCCAGTTCACCGGTCAGACAGAAACGCAGGTAATCATGCGCCATCAGCACGCTACCAATTGCAGCGTAACGCTGTGGCTCATGTTGTTTGATCCAGCGCAGCAACGACACCGGATGGCCGGTCCACAGCGTCTGCCGCGTCTGCGGATAGAGTTGCTGTGGCATGCCATCACGTTGCCACTGCTGCACCAACGTCAGGGCGCGTCGATCCGAGGAGAGGATGCCATTGCCCAGCGGCTGGCCCTGTTTATCCAGCAGGAATAGCCCCTTGCCCTGAGCAGATATTCCGACCCCCGCCACCTGTGCCGCCACCTGCCCGCTTTGTTGCAGTACCTCACGGATCACTGCGGCAGCCTGTTGCCACAGCTGCGCCATATCGCGCTCTGCCCAGCCCGGTTGCGGCACCCGCACCGGCAGGTTTTGCCGCGCCACCGCCAGCTCACGCCCCTTGGCATCATACAATCCGGCTTTGATAAAGGTGCCGCCGCAGTCCAGTCCTAACCAGCTGTTCATGCGGCCTCTCCCTTCACGGAGTCGCAACGCGACGGTAGCGTCAGCGCCAGCAACGAGGCAATCGCCAGCGAGATCGCCAGGCTGTAAACCCCGGCATCTTTGCTGTACTCGGCAATCAACACACCCACCATATATGGACCGCAGAAACCACCGAGATTACCCAGCGCATTGATCAGACCGCGCGCGCCACCGGCCACTTCGGCGTTAAACAGACGCGGCGGAATACTCCAGAACACGCCAGCCGCCGACTGGATAAACACCCCGCAACCCACCAGGGCGGCATACGACCACCAGATATGCGCCTGCAACAGCACTGACAGCGCCATACACAGAGCAAACCCGGCCAGCGGCAGTGCCACGAAGATCTTGCGGCGTCCGCTGGCATCGGAGAGCGCAGAGAACAGGAACATGCCAAAAATCGCCCCGACATACGGCAGAATCGCCAGCATCCCCACCTTTTCGGCGTTGCCGTTGGTCAGGCCTTTCAGGATGGTCGGCAGCCACAGGGTGTAGCCATAAATGCCGGTCTGGTAAAAGAAGTTCACCAGGATCAGACGCCACATAACTGGCTCACGCATCACCCGACTCAGCGAGGCTTTACGCGTGTTCTGGCCTTTGATCATCAGTTGTTCATCGTGCAGGGTCTTGATCAGATACTGCTTCTCGGCTGGCGAGATCCAGCGCGCTTCCTGTGGGCGGTTGCTGATGGTGAACAGCCACAGCGCCATAACAAACACCGACAGCACCCCTTCAACAAAGAACAACATGCGCCAGTCCCAGTGGGTGATGATCCAGCCTGACAGTGGTGCGGTGATAATCCCGGCGATCGGCACGAACATAATGACGATGGCATTGGCGCGGCCACGTTCTTTATCCGGGAACCAGTTGCCGATCATGGTCAGCACCACCGGCAACATGCCGCCTTCCGCGACACCGAGGGCAAAGCGCAGCGCCAGCAACTGATACTGGCTGGTGGCTAATCCGGTGAGGATCGAGATCACCGCCCATGCCAGCAGCGACCAACCAATAAAACGTTTGCCGTTGCCGTACACCGCCAGCTTGCCGCCCGGTACTTGCAGGAACAGATAACCAATAAAGAAGATGCCACCGGCTAACCCGGCCATGGAGGCGCTGATGCCCAGCTCTGCATCCATTCCGCCCGGCATGGCGAACGCAATGTTGACGCGATCCATATACGAGATGATGCAGGTGATCAAAATCGGCGGGATGATGCGCAGCCAGCGCAGTGCCGGTACGCCTTCACCGTTCAGTGTCGTCGATGTCAGACTCATGCTATTTCCTCCAACGCGGATGTCGGGATCTTCACCACCACTTTGCGGATCGCTGCGGGCTGATCCGGCGCGCAATTGGGTCGGTGAATATCCTGCGGGAAGAACACCGCAAAGGTGCCAGGCACCATGCGGATCAGGGTTTCATCCGGGGCGTGCTGATAAAAAACAATGTCGCGCTCGGCGTTATACGGCTGATGTACCGCCAGGTTGGCGGGTTGATTCGCCACGCCAATCACCTCCGCGCCCGACACCAGATATTGCACATCGATATGGTGGCGGTGCGCTTCGGGATAATTTTCCTGTGCCGCAGCGGTGTGCAAATCCAGCACCTGTACCTGCCAGCCGGTAGCGCTGTCGACATAGCGTCCGGCAGCGATATTTGCCAGGTCGTGGCTGGCGAGATACGCAATGGCACGGGCGATAGCCGGTGGGTAATGGCGTGCATCGGTGTTGGCGATATGTCCGGTAATCATGGGGTTATCCTCCGTTACAACGCCTGGATGCGTGTCCAGACACGTTCATCCACAGGGATGCCAAGACGCAGGTTTTCTGCCCGCAACACCGGGAAACGTTCACCCGGCAGGCGTACTGCCTGTTGGCTGTCGGCGCGTTCGGCACCGGTTATCGAGGCGCGAATGCGTTGCAGCTTGTGGTCGCGGGTAGCACCGTCAATCAGGCGATCGACATCGATCGCGATAAACACCTGCGAGATGCCAAATTCGTCGCCATTGTCTTCGGTCACCTCTGTCACCGACGCACCGTTCGACAGCAGCGTGGCGAGCATATCCAGCACTACCGACAGCGCAGAGCCTTTCCAGTAACCCATGGGTAAAATGCGACGATTGTTTTCGATGGTGGCAGGATCGCGGGTGTAGTTGCCATCGTTATCAAAACCGCCATCCACCGGCAGGGTTTTACCCGCCAGGCGGTTCACCTCCAGCATGCCGTAGGAAAACATCGACATTGACATATCCACCATGGTGATGGGTTCACCCGGCACCGCGACAATCAGCGGGTTGGTGCCAATGGCGCAGTTTTTCGCCCCCCACGGCGGCATCACTGCTATTGAATTGGTCCAACAGATGCCGACATATCCCTTCTCCGCCGCCTGCCAGCCATAGCTGCCACCGCGCATCCAGTGGTTAGCATTACGCAAGGCCACCAGGCCAATGCCGTGGTCCGTCGCCAGCTCAATGGCACGATCCATCATGCTGCGCGCGGTGATATTGCCGATGGCGCGTTGCGCATCCCACTGCTCGATAGCACCCAGCGACAACACCTTATTCGCCGTGGCTTCAGGCACGATATGCCCGGCGTCCAGTTGCTGAATAAAACGGGGAAAACGATTCACGCCGTGTGAATAGACGCCATTCAGGCTGGTTTCGGCAAACATGGCGGCACAGGCGGTGGCCTTGTCTTCTGGCACCTTGCGACTCAGCAAGACACGCAGGAATTCTTCATATAACTGCTGATAGCTGATTCTCATAACGGCTACTGTCTCCCCAGCATTACGCTTTATATTTCATATGTTGGAATGTCGTTCCAAATAAATCGTATGGCGAAAGCTAAGGCGAGTCAAAGAAATGAACAGGAAATTTATCTTTATAAATCAATCAAATAAAACTTTGATCGCTTTTTGTGATCGGCCGCAAATTGACCAGGATTCAGGCGTGGGGAAGCCGGGGCAGAGGTTCCTGCCCCGATACGGAACCGCGCGATAAATCGCGCCGTTACAACAAACGCACCCGATACAAGGATGTGGTGGCAGTGATATACAACTCGTTACCCTGCGGGCCGCCCAGCGTGCAGTTTGATACCCGTTCCGGTAGCGGGATTTTGCCGCGCGTTCGCCCGCTGCTGTCGAAGATGATCACCCCGTCCGCACAGCTGCAATAAATATCGCCGTTGCCCGCGACACAGAAGCCGTCAGGAAAACCCGGTGCGACCTCGGCAAAAAATTTCCCCGCCACCAGTTCGCGACCATCCACCTTGTAAACCCGCAATTGACGACGGCCCAGCGTGGGGAAATCCACCACCGACATATCGGCGACGTACAGCAGGCTTTCGTCGGGCGAAAATGCCAGCCCGTTGGGGCGCTGGAGATCGCTGGCGGCGATGTTGAGCTGTCCGCTAGCCGGATCGAAACAGTAGAGATAACAACCGATCACCTGGCTGTGCGCGTGATACCCCTCCTCATCGTTGATGATCCCGTACGGCGGATCGGTAAACCAGAGGGTGCCATCAGAACGCACCACCACATCATTCGGTGAGTTAAAGCGCTTACCCTCCACCTTATCGACCAGCAGGCTGACGCTGCCGTCATGTTCGGTACGGCTGATGCCGCGTCGACCATGTTCACAGCTCACTACCCGCCCCTCCTGGTCACGCGCGTTGCCATTGGCGAAGTTGGCGCTGGCGCGCCACAGGCTCAGCTCACCGTTGCGCTGCCAGCGGAACATTCGGTTGCCTTTCACATCACTAAACACCACCGCATCTTGCTGCGGCAGCCATACCGGGCCTTCGGCCCAGATGGCGGGTGAACAGAGTTTTTCCGGCTGCATCACTGTACGCCCCAGATGGTTTTGTAGTGCCCCTGATAGTTATTCGCCGGGTCATAGTTGTTCTGCGGGCCACCGTCGTTGGCAATGTTTTCTTTGGTGATCAGATGCGCCGGGGTGACGTAACCGGAGGAAGGTTGCCCGGCAAAAGCGCGGTTGAACTCATCCAGCAGTTGCCAACCGTGCAACTTGAGCGGCTCCGCCACCGTGGCAATCTGGCTGTCGCTGTTGCGGATGCGCTGGAACGCCGAAATGGAACCGTCACCGGCGGAAATGTTAAAGGGTGCATTGCTGCCGCCTTTACCCGCGGTTTTCAGCGCCGGAGCCATAAAGTCAAAATAGAGATCGTTGATCGACAGCGCGTACTGGAAATGATCGCCGTATTTCTGCAACAAGCTGAAGGTCATAGAAGGCATACGGTTGGCAGTATCCGCCAGTGGCGTATCAATAAACTCCACCACCTTGCAGCCGCTGCATTTCTCAATCTCCTGCTTCATGGTGTTGGCCTTGTCCAGCGCGATTTGGTACAGCGAATCGGTGAAGATCAACACCTGCGCCTTACCACCGGATTGCACCACGGCGTACTGCGCCGCCAGCCGTGCGACATCATTGGAATCGGAGGTGATATTGTCCGTCACGCCATACTTTGCAATCGGTCCCGGCTGCGGTTCGGCATGCCAGGCCATCAGCACGATTTTTTGTTCTTTGGCTTTCTTCAGCGGGATTTTTGCTACGTTCGGGTTCCAGCCACCAATCACGATGCCATCCGGGCGCTGGGCAATCGCCTGATTCAGCGCGGAGAGTTGATCTTTCACTGATCCACCACCATCGAGGGTTTCCAGCTTCCAACCCGCCACCTTCGCCGCTTCGCTCAGTCCCTGCTGTACCCCCTGCACGCCGCCATTTTTCATATCTGAGGCGATAAAGATGATTTTTTTGTTCGGTTGCAGTTTGGGGCCAGTGGTTGGCCCATCCCAGGTCGTAGAGCTGGCGGTGGCCTTCGCTACCGCAGCGGTCGCCTGATCCAGGTAGCTGTCAGCCTGGGCGGAAGCGGAGGCCACCAGCATGGCGGCCAAGGTGAGACTCAATGCCTGATTTTTCATAATGAATTCCCTGGTGTGATGGTTTTTTGTTTATGGTCAGGTGCAGAGGTGGGTGCGCTCTGGCTGCGCACCACGGCTTTTTGGTTCAGCATGCGACGACGCTGGGCGTAACCGGCAAGCGTAATCGACAGCAACAACGTGGCACCGTTGAACAACGGCTCAACCCAGAAATCGCCACCAAATTGCTGGATACCGGCGATACCGATGGCGAGGATGGCGATCCCCACCACCGTCCCCCAGACGTTAACCCGTCCCGGACGAATGGTGGTGCTGCCGAGGAAAGCCCCCACCAGCGCTGGCAACAAATAATCCATCCCGACGCTGGCCTGGCCCACGCCCTGCTCAGCCGCAATCAACACCCCGCTGAAACCGGTGAGGACGCTGGAGGCAATAAAGGTGCCGATGATGTATTTATTCACCGCGATGCCGTTGAGACGAGCCGCCGTTGGGTTCCCCCCCACCGCATACATACAGCGGCCCAGCGGGGTATGCTCAGTGATTAGCCACAGCACCAGCGCGACGATCAACACATAAAACGCGCCGATGGGAATGCCGAACAGCTCGGTATGGTGTAACGCGCTAAAAGCATCGGGTAGGTCACCGACAATTTGCCGACCGCCGGAGTGCCACAGCGCCACGGCGTACAGCACGGTGCCGGAGCCGAGCGTCGCAACAAAGCTGTCGATATCCGCCAGTGCCACCAGGATACCGTTCATCAAGCCATACAGTGCGGAGATCACCAGCACCGTCAATACCGCCATCTGCCACGAGAAGCCGTACTCCACCTGAAGGGTAATGGCGAGGATATGCCACAGCACGATGCCGAAACCGACGTTCAGATCGATCTTGCCGACGATCATCGGCAAGGTCGCGGCCAGCGCCAGCAGTGCAATTTTGGCTTTACTGGCGAGAATCGCCTGTAAGGTCAGCATGGTGGCAAAAGACGGTGACAGCAGTGAGAACAACAGGGTCAACAGCACGCATAACAGCAGCAGGCCGTAGCGGGTCATAATCTGCATCGACCAGGGGGCAAAGCCGTGCTGCGCAAGGCTGACCCGCTGCTCAAGCGCGGTGGATTTTACGGATGTTTTTGACATGATTTTTCTCCAGCCTTCCTTTTCAGACGGTGGTTAATGGGGCAGCGCTGCTGGCAGAGGCCAGCTCCAGCAAACCGGCAAAGGTCACCTGTTCATTTTTTAATTCACCCACCACCTGGCCCCGGTTAAACACCAGCGCGCGGTTGCAGATATGGGCGATCTCTTCGAGGTCATTGGAAATCACCAGCACCGCCACGCCCTCGCTCAACGCTTTATTCAGCAGGTGATAGATCTCTTCACGTGCGCCCACATCAACGCCTGCGGTGGGATCTTCAAGGATCAGTAGCGGCGCATTGAGGTGCATCCAACGTGCCATTACCACCTTCTGTTGATTGCCGCCCGATAAGGCACTGATATCGAGGTTGACGTCTTTGGGACGGACATCGAACAACTGGACTTTCCACCAGCTGGCACCGATTTCGGCACGACGTCCGTAGCGTGACAGCAGCCGGTGGCCGCTGGCGCAGGGATTCAGAAACAGGTTTTCGCGCACGCTCATCGACATCACCAGGCTTTCGCCGGTGCGGTCCCCCGCCACCAGCGACACACCGGCCGCCATCGCCTGATGCGGCGTCTGCGGGTGATAAGGCTGGTCACGAAAGTGCAGCGTTCCTGCGCTGGCCTGGCGCAGACCAAACAACAGGCGGCCAATCTCCTCTTGCCCGGCACCGCGTAATCCGGCCAGCGCCAGCATTTCGCCCGGTTGCAGGCTGAAGCTGACCGGCCCGACTTCATCAATGCAGAGCTGATCCAGCACCAGCACCGGTTTGCTCGCTGCCGGCAACGGCTGACGTTGATTGCCCTCCAGTGCCTCGCCAACAATCATCTCCACCAGATCGTGCAACTGATAATCGGCGGTATTGCCTTCTGCGACCCGCTTGCCATCACGCATCACGCAGATACGGTCGGCAATTTCAATCACCTCATCGAGGCGATGGGTGACGTAAATCATGCCGACTTTGCGACTTTTCAACCGGTTGATGACTTCAAACAGGTGGCGTACATCATTGGCCGGTAACGAGGCGGTAGGCTCATCCAGCACCAGTACCTCCGCGTTGACCGCCACCGCACGCGCAATGGCCAGCAGCGATTTCTCGGTCCGCGACAGTTCAAACACGCGGGCATCCGGGTCCAGCATGATGCCGACATCGATCAACGCCGCACGCGAACGCTCGCGTACCGCCCGCCAGTCAATTAAACCGAGACGACGGGTAAACCCCATCACCAGCGCCATATTTTCCGCCACCGTCATCCATTCGATCAGACCGAGATCCTGATGAATAAAGGCGATTGGCTGCCGGGTAGCGGTTTTCAGACTGGCAGCCGAGGCGATGCTGGTATCATGAAAGCGAATATCCCCTTCATCACGGCTATACACCCCGGCCAGCACTTTGATCAGGGTGGATTTTCCCGCACCGTTTTCGCCCAGCAAGGCAACCACCTCGCCGGGAAACACCTCAAGACTGACATCATTGACGGCGGGATTACCGCCAAAGCGTTTAGTGATATGGCTCAGAGTAAGAACCGGTGTTCCCGGACTATGCTGCATTACCGCCTCCTGCAAACTCCTGGTGAGCATCAACAGCGGCGACAGCATGAAAACACCGCTAAATTTCAACATGCGAAATACGATTCCAAAAAATACTATTCCTGGCGCGCGGGAAAAGCAAAGAAGTGACGAGGATATATTTACCTAATAAACAAATAGTTATAATTAATGTTGTGGATTTGTGATGCATCACTCACTTCCACAGCGGCTGGATTTTCACCAAAAGTCACACTAAACCTGGCGAAAGATTCCCAGGCTGAAGTGCATGGGTTAACATCGGGCGACTGCTCTTTTATCGGAGTGGGAAAACTAAGAGGAAGCGTGGATGGTGGTTAAAGTAGCGAAAGCGAAGGAAGAGAAGAGTGACAAGCCACTGGGGACACAGAGCTTGTTTCGTGGGCTGCAACTGATTGAATTATTGAGCAACTACCCAAACGGTTGCCCGCTGGCCCATCTTTCTGAGTTGTCCGGTATGAACAAAAGTACCGTGCATCGCCTGTTGCAGGGGTTGCACAGCAGCGGTTATGTCACTCAGGCCCCTTCGCCTGGCAGCTACCGTCTGACGACGAAGTTTATTTCTGTCGGACAGAAAGCGCTCTCCTCCCTCAACATCATCCATGTCGCCGCGCCGCATCTGGAGAAACTGAATCTGGAAGTGGGCGAAACGGTGAATTTCTCCAGCCGCGAAGATGACCATGTGATCCTGATTTACAAGCTGGAGCCGACCACCGGCATGATGCGCACCCGCGCCTATATCGGCCAGCATATGCCGTTGTATTGTTCGGCAATGGGTAAGATTTTTATGGCCTGGGGCAGCGAAGAGTATCCGGCGCACTACTGGCAAAGCCATCAGGACAGTATTCAGCAACTGACGAAAAACACCATCACCACGCTGCCAGAAATGATGGAAGAACTGAAAACCATCCGTCAGCAGCAGACAGCGATGGATCGTGAAGAGAATGAACTGGGTGTTTCCTGCATTGCCGCCCCGGTGTTCGATATTCAGCAGCGGGTGCCGTATGCGGTGTCGATATCGCTGCCCACCGCCAAGATGCAACAGATCGGGGTGAAAAAGCTGATGGGTCCGGTGGTCGCCACTGCGCGGGCGATTTCGGAGGAGCTGGGATACGTGGTGTCGCAACAGCCTGTTATGTAGCGGCGCGATTTATCGCGCGGATGTTAATCAAACGAGCGCGATAAATCGCGCCGCTACGTAAGATACCGTGTTACTGAGACAAAATCAGGGAAACCGGATGTCAGATGCAGCCCTCCAGCATTTCTTACCCGCCACGCAGGCATGGTTCCGTGCTGCCTTCGCTGCGCCAACACCTGTGCAGGATGAAGCCTGGCAAGCCATCGCCAGCGGCAAAAACTGTCTGGTGATTGCGCCAACCGGATCGGGCAAAACCCTCGCCGCCTTTTTGCATGCTATCGATGCGCTATTCCGTGAACGCAGCCAGACAGAGACTGTCGACCGCAGCCATAAAACTCGGATCCTGTATATCTCGCCGGTTAAAGCGTTGGCCGCCGATGTGCAACGCAACCTGCAACTACCGCTGGCGGGCGTGGCAGCACAGCGTCGTCAGCAGGGCGAAGCGGAGATCATCTTACAGGTAGGGATGCGTTCCGGTGATACCCGCAGCGCTGAACGGGCGCAGCTGCAACGTCGCCCGCCCGATATCCTGATCACCACGCCCGAATCCCTGTTTCTGCTACTGACCTCCAAAGCCCGCGAAACATTGCGCGGGGTCTCTACGGTGATCGTCGATGAAGTCCATGCGGTAGCAGGCAGCAAGCGCGGCTCGCATCTGGCGCTAAGTCTGGAACGACTCGATGCGTTACTGGCGCATCCGGCGCAGCGTATTGGGTTATCCGCGACTGTGCGTCCACCCGAGGCCGTGGCACGTTTTCTCGGTGGTGCGGGCGAAACTTTGGTGGTCAATCCTGCGGCGAAGCGTCCGTTGCAGCTGACTATCACCGTACCGGTGGCAGATATGACCGATATCCAGCAGCGCCCCGATACCCGGGATGCCACCCTCGCGGCCGGATCGATCTGGCCGCATATCGAAGCGGGCATCCTTGACGAAGTGCTACGCCATCGCGCCACACTGGTATTCACCAACTCGCGCGGTCTGGCCGAAAAACTCACCGCACGGCTGAATGAACGCTATGCCCGCCAACTGGGTGAACAGCCGACCGATCCGGAAGCCTCTTTTGGCTACGGTTCCTTTAGCGGCGGAACAGAAAAACGTGCGCAAGCGCCGGATAATCTTATCGCCCGCTCGCATCACGGTTCAGTCTCGAAAGAACAACGGCTGGAGATTGAGACCGCGCTGAAAGCGGGAGAGCTGCGTTGCGTGGTGGCGACTTCCAGCCTCGAATTAGGTATCGATATGGGCGATATCGACCTGGTGATTCAGGTGGGTGCGCCGCTGTCGGTTGCCAGCGCGCTGCAACGCGTCGGGCGGGCTGGGCATCAGGTAGGCGGCACGCCAAAAGGCATTTTCTGGCCACGCACCCGGCGTGATTTGCTGGATACCGCCGTAACGGTAGAGGCGATGCTGGCAGGCGAGTTGGATGCCATCGCCCCGCCCCATAACCCACTTGATGTTCTGGCCCAACATACCGTGGCCGCTGCGGCGATGGAGACATTGCAGGTTGACGACTGGTTTGCTCTGGTACGACGTGCCGACCCTTTCCGCGCGTTGCCACGCGCGGCTTTTGAAGCGGTGTTGGATATGCTAGCCGGGCGTTACCCGTCAGATGAATTCGCCAATCTGCGCCCGCGCATTATCTGGGATCGTCATAACCATACTCTGACTGGCCGCCCTGGCGCGCAACATCTGGCCGTCACCAGTGGCGGCACCATCCCCGATCGCGGCATGTTCAGCGTCATGTTGCCGGAAGGAGAGGAGCAATCCGGGGCACGACGCGTCGGTGAGCTGGATGAAGAGATGGTGTACGAATCACGGGTTAACGACATTATCACCCTCGGTGCCACTTCGTGGCGTATCCAGCAAATCACCCATGACCAGGTGGTGGTGGTGCCCGCACCGGGACGCTCGGCGCGTTTGCCATTCTGGCATGGCGAAGGTGTCGGACGCTCCGCCGCATTAGGTGAAGCCATTGGACGCTTCCTGCGTGAAGTGAATCAGGGAGCGTCGCTGGCTAATACGCTGGATGATCATGCCCGCCATAACATTCAGACGCTGATCAGCGAACAGCTTCAGGCCACCGGCGTGCTGCCCACCGATCGCACGCTGCTGATTGAACGTTGTCGGGATGAAACCGGCGACTGGCGCGTAATTCTGCATTCGCCTTATGGTCAGCGCGTGCATGCCCCCTGGGCGCTGGCAGTGGCGGAACGCATCGCACGGGTGATGGGCATCGATCCCGCCGTGGTGGCCAGTGATGACGGTATTGTCGCCCGCTTTCCCGACAGCGCAGGACGGGTGCCGGGTGCCGAGATATTCCTGTTCGAACCTGATGAGCTACAACGGACGGTGAGCCAGTCGGTCGGCCAGTCGGCGCTGTTCGCGGCCCGCTTTCGCGAATGCGCAGCCCGCGCCCTGCTGCTGCCTCGTCGTAATCCAGGCAAACGTTCACCCTTGTGGCAGCAACGGCTGCGCGCCGGGCAATTACTGGAAGTTGCCCGCCAGTTCGATGATTTTCCCATCCTGATCGAAACTGCTCGCGAATGTTTGCAGGATGTTTATGACCTGCCAGCCCTGCACCATCTGATGGCACGCCTGCAACAGGGAGAGATTCAACTGACGGAAGTGACGACCGAATCCCCCTCACCCTTTGCTGCGCCGTTGCTGTTCGGGTATGTGGCGGAGTTTATGTATGCCAGCGATGCGCCCCAGGCGGAGAAGCGCGCATCAATGCTGGCACTCGACAGTAAGCTGCTTAAGCGGCTGCTCGGCGAAGTGGATATGCGTGAGTTGCTGGATGCCGACATGGTAGCGCGCGTGGAACAAGAGTTGCAGCATCGGCCTGCCGAGTATCACGCCACCAGCATCGAAGCGCTGTCAGATTTGCTGCGCGAGTTGGGTCCGATGACCACCGATGAGCTGACACAGCGCTACAGCGGCGATGAGGCGTTAAGTGACGGGTTGCAGGCTTTGCAACAGGCACAGCGCATCTTTTGCGTCAGCATGGCCGGTGAAACGCGCTGGGCGATGGCAGAAGATGCCTCGCGTCTGCGTGATGCGCTAGGTTACCGCGTGCCGGATACGCTACCGCCTGCATTGCTTCAGCCAGTGGCGCGACCACTGTACGACCTGATTAACCGCTATACCCGCACCCATGCGCTATTTACCGCCGCCGACATCGCTCACCATTTCGGCCTGGGCATTGCAGTGGTTGCCGATGCGCTGGATGAGTTGCGTCAACAGGGTAAAGTTCTCAAAGGTGACTTCACCCCTTCTGATGATGATCAGCCACAATGGGTGGCGGAAAATGTGTTCCGCCGCCTGCGGCTGCGCTCACTGCGGGCTGCGCGTGAGGCGACCAAACCGGTTGATCCGGCGGTCTATGTGGCGCTACTGCTGGAACGTCAGGGGGTTGTGAGTGATGCCGCTGCGCGCCAGACCCAGGGCGCGTTTAGCGGTGTCAACGGCGTGGTGCGGGTGATCGAGCAGTTGGCAGGGATCGCCTTGCCTGCCGCGCTGTGGGAAGCGCAGATCCTGCCCGCTCGGGTACGCGATTATCAGCCTGCGATGCTGGACGAACTGCTCTCCAGTGGCGAAGTGGTGTGGCTCGGGCAACGTCCTCCGGGTGCCACCGAAGGGCTGGTGTCGTTGCATCTGAGCGAGTATGTCGCCGAGAGCTTACCGCCAGCGGATGAGGGCAAAACCGTCGCCCTGACACCGTTGCAGCAACAGATCCTGACGCTATTGCAGGATGGTAGCGGCTGGTTTGTGCGTCAACTGGTCCCGCGCCTCGCGGAAGACATCATCGATCCGGCGCTGATTTACGAAGCTATGTGGGATCTGGCCTGGCGTGGTTATCTCACCACTGACACCTGGGCGGCGTTACGCAATCTCACTTATCATGCCAGCACTCCGCGACCACGCACCAGCCGTCATCGCCGTGGACATGCCGGATATGCTGCGCCGGTTAACCGGCTTGCCAGTGGCCCCGGCCTCAATAGCATGGCGGGCCGCTGGTCGTTGCTGACGCGGCCCGCGATTGCCGACACCGAACGCGCCCTGGCGCTGACGGAAAATATGCTCGACCGTTTTGGGGTTATCAGCCGTGGCGCAGCCATCGCAGAACAGATACCCGGAGGCTTTCCGGCGTTGCAACCCCTGCTACGCGGCCTGGAAGATAGCGGACGCGTGCTGCGGGGGCGTTTTGTTGCGGGTATGGGGGCGGCCCAGTTTGCTGATCACAGCGTAATTGACCGTTTGCGTCAGCTTGCCAACAGTCCACCTGAGACGGGCAGTCCCGTTGCGCTTGCGGTGCTCGATCCTGCCAACCCCTTCGGCGTGCAACTGCCGTGGCCACTGAGCCTCACCGGGAATCGCCCCACCCGCCGCCAGGGCGCACTGGTGGTGATCGGCCAGGGTCGCGTGTTGTTATATCTGCCGCAAGGCGGTAAGGAGCTGATGACCTTTGCCGCCAATACAACAATCGATGAACAACATGCGGCGGTGCTGGCGCTGGGCGTGGCACTCAAACGCGAAAAACACCTTAGCTTTACCCTTGAGCGTGTTGACGATCAGTCCGCCGGGCAATCTCCGTTGCTCCCGGCGTTGAAAGAAGCCGGGTTTTCTCGCGTGCCACGGGGGTATAGCTGGTATGGGTCGTAGCGGCGCTAAATTGCGCCGCTACGCTTCGGTGCATTCTCAGTAACTCACCACCGTCACCCAGTTTGCATCCCCGCCAGCGGGTGCGCTGCCGACGCGTTTGAGCACCCCACTGCGCCGATTAATGGCGTAGCTGCCGGTGACGTTGCTTTTTTCTCCACTGGCAATCAACCAGCGTCCATCGGGTGAAATCGCAATTCCACGCGGCTGTTTTTCCACCGACCAGCTGCCGATTAAGGTCAATTTGCCATCCTGCTTGTTGACGCGATATCCCGTCACCGTGCTACTGGTGCGTTCGGTCACATACAAGAAACGACCATTCGGGGTGATACGGATATCCGCCGACCAGATACGTGGCGTGGGATCGTTGTAATCAGCCAGGCGCTCACGGCCATGTTGCAGATGATATTGCGTTGCCACTGCGTTGGGCCACTCGGCGATTTTTTTCAACGCGCCGTTGGGCTGGCGCTGAAATTGCGTAATGATGCCGCCCATCTCACCAACGTTGTACAGATAACGGTTATCCGGCGACATCACCGAATGGCGTGCGCCATTATCGGCCTCGGTCTCAACATAGCCATTACCAATCGGTGTCAGGCTACCGTCCTGAGTAAGATTGAGTTGCAGCACCCGATCGGTCCCCAGGTTGCCGACATAGACTGAGCGGCCGCTCGCATCGCTGATCACCGAATGCGCCGCATGGCCGGTTTTATATGCCGCCACCGGAGGTGCGACGACCTTGCCATCACCCGCCAGGCGATATACATGCACCACATCGCCATCATAGGAAGAACCCAGCAGGAAACGTCCCTGGCTGTCGGTACTGATGTAGGGATAACTGGCCGCAGCCGGCGTCTCGCTGGCCTGCAACAAATCGCCGCTTTGTGCATCAATCGTCCAGCTCATTAACCTTAAGGGCTGGCTGCGGATCGCGGCGTACAAGTGATGATGATCGGCGCTCAGTGCCATCGGCATCACTTTCCCCCCTGCGGAGGTTTGTCCGAGTAAGGTCAGCGCACCGGTTTTCTCATTCAGACTGTAATGGGCAATGTTGCCATCACTGGCTTCGGATACATAAACAAAGGTTTGTGCCAGCAATGGCGCGCTAAAAGTCAGCGCAGCAAGCAGCGACAGATGTAGGGCAATTTTCATTATTTTTCTCCGGGATTCAGGGCAGCCCCATACAGGCAGCTTCAACGCCTATAGATATAGGCGGCGTTAAGACACCGGGTAATGTGTGATTGCCTGACACGCTTTGGGCATTCTGACAAAGAGCACATAATTTCAATGGGTTATAGGGTATTGTCGAAAAAAGTTTAATCCAGGATTGTGCACTGGCTCACTGGTGACGGATGGCTTAACATCAGGGCATTGATGATGGAAACGGAGTCCGGCATGTCGAGTTTGCGCTTGTTAGTATCTCAATCGAACGATCCCTGGTTTAATCTTGCGGTAGAAGATTGTATTTTCCGCCAGATGCCCACCACCCAGCGCGTACTGTTTCTGTGGCAAAATGCTGAAACCATTGTGATTGGGCGCGCGCAAAATCCGTGGAAAGAGTGCAACACCCGCCGTATGGCGGAAGACCACATCAAGCTGGCACGCCGCAGCAGTGGCGGTGGTGCGGTGTTTCACGATCTGGGTAACTGCTGCTTTACCTTTATGGCGGGCAAGCCGGAATACGATAAAAGCGTCTCAACCGCGATTATTCTGCGCGCGCTGGCCAGCCTGGGTATCAGTGCCGAGGCCTCGGGTCGTAACGATATCGTGGTGAATGTGGCGGGTGAAGTGCGCAAGATTTCCGGCTCAGCGTATCGTGAAACGCCCGATCGCGGCTTCCATCACGGTACTTTCCTGATGAACGCCGATCTGTCACGGCTGGCGGATTATCTCAATCCTGACGTCAAAAAATTGCAGGCCAAAGGGATCACCTCCGTACGCTCACGTGTCGCGAATCTGGTCGAACTGGTGCCGGATATCAGCTATGCAAAAATTTGTGACGCGGTCACGAATGCCTGGTTCACTTTCTATCAGGATCAGTGCCAGCCTGAATTTATCTCCCCCGAAGCCTTGCCTGACCTGCCCGGTTTTGCCGAACAATTTGCCAGACAAAGCAGTTGGGAGTGGAATTTCGGCCAGGCACCGGATTTCTCCCATTTGCTTGATCAACGCTTTGGCTGGGGTGGCGTGGAAATCCATTTTGACATCGAACGTGGCAACATCAGCCGTTGCCAGATATTTACCGATAGCCTGAACCCGGCACCACTGGAAACGCTGGCAACACGTTTGAGCGGCGTAGCATACCGCCCGGAAGCCGTTGCAGCACAACTGGCACGTCTCGAGAGTGAATATCCACAACAGCAAGCCGAACTGGCACAACTGGGGCAATGGTTGATCGCCAGCCTGCGTTAAGCACATTGCACTCCATCACCATATGGTTATAATGAATCAACCAAATGGAGGTGCGCAATGAAACAATTCACACTCCCGGTCACCCCCGCAGCGTCGGAACGTTTGTGGCAGTTCGCCGGGTTAACCAGTGCCGATGGTGTGCTGTTGATGGGCCAGATTGATGCGGGTCTCGATGGCTCGGTCGCCAGCCGCATCGTGTCATGGGCGCGTATTACCCAGGCTGACCTGCGCCATATGACCGGCATTCCCGGCACCACCTTTACCCGTGGGCTTAAAAATCGTTTTACCTCGGAGCAAAGCGAGCGTCTGGTGCGTTTTATCCGGGTGATGGATCGCGCAGTGGAGTTGTTTGAAGGCGACAGGGAAAAAGCGCTGCAATGGCTGAACGAGCCAGCGCGTGCCCTTGGCAATCAAAAACCCGGTGATTTAGTCTCCTCCGAAACCGGCGCGTATGAAGTGCTGAAATTGATTACCCGCCTTGAGCACGGTGTCTATTCGTGAAGTTATATCGGATGACCAAAACCCGTTTTCTCAGCTCGGCCTGGAGCGGGTATGGTGCCAGGGAAGGTGGCGGGCGCTGGAACAGTATTGGTGTATCGATGGTTTACGCCTCTGAAACCGCCTCTCTCACCATGCTGGAAACCCTAATCCATCTGCAAAGCGCGAGCATTCTCGATTTCTTTACCCTGTTGAGCATTGAAGTCCCAGACGAGTTAATTCAATGGATTGATGCTGCGCAATTACCGCAGGATTGGGCGGCAGCGCAGGCACCCGCCGCGCTGCGTCAGTTCGGTGATTTTTGGATCGACAGTCAGGCGTCAGTCGCGTTACGCGTGCCCAGCGCGTTGTCACCGGTTGAATTTAATTACCTGCTCAACCCCGAGCATCCGCAATTTGCTACCTTCGTTAAAAACGCGGTGGAGATCCCCTTCCGTTTCGATGAACGCTTTGCGCAATAAATCGCGCCGCTACGTAAACCTCTCCCGGACAAAGTCGGTGAGCGCCTTCAACGCCGGTGGCACCAGGCGG
Source organism: Pantoea sp. X-Soil-TKNS-1211 (assembly GCF_059730495.1). Lineage (NCBI taxonomy): Bacteria > Pseudomonadati > Pseudomonadota > Gammaproteobacteria > Enterobacterales > Erwiniaceae > Pantoea > Pantoea sp. X-Soil-TKNS-1211. The sequence goes on along the minus strand of NZ_AP035953.1, from coordinate 2,149,433 downwards.
TGGCCCGGATAATAAAGACATAGCTCGCCAAGATTAACCTGCCACTCCGGCATCAAGCGCACCAACCTGCCAGCCTGTATATCCGCTACGACATGACGCTGCGACAGACAGGCAATGCCCAATCCCCCGGTGACCGATTTCTGCGCCGAAGCCAGATCGTTCACAATCAACTGCGGCTCGACCTGCACCTTATAGCTATGTTGCTGATGGCTCAGTTCCCAGCGATAAATGCTGCCGTCCGCCATACGCATGCAGATGCAAGGATGATCGCTCAACGCCTGTGGCTGCTCAGGCGCACCACTGCGGGCAATATAGTCGGGAGACGCGACCAGGATCATCTGCAACGACGGCGTCAGCTTCACCGCGATCATATCTGCCGGAATATCATCCCCCAGACGGATACCCGCATCAAAGCCCGCCGCAACAATATCCACCTTCTCCTTCTGGCTGTGGATCTCCGCGCGGATACGAGGATAGCGCGCGAGAAATGGCAGCAGAATTTCGTCATACCACAGCGCACAACTTTCCGGCGGCGCATTGATACGCAACGTACCCGCCGGATCAGCAGGCTGGCTGGCAATTTCTTCCGATGCGCTGCGGATCATCTCCACCGCTGGGGCGATTTTCTGCGTAAAACGCCGTCCGGCCTCGGTTAACCCGACGCTGCGTGTGGTGCGATTGAACAGCCGTACCCCGAGACGCTTTTCGAGTGCCGCGACAGCATTGGTCACCGCCGAAGGCGAGATCTCCAGCTCACTGGCTGCGCCGCTAAAACTGCCACGCCGCGCCACTGCCAGCACAATTTCAAGTTCACTGATACCGGTTCGATTCATCGATTATTCCGTTAGACGCAATACCCTTTGCAGGCTAAGGCGGATTATAGCGCCAATGCTCGCGTGCTACCTTGCTCTGCACACCCGCCTAACAAGGAGAAACCCCTGATGCGCTCATTCGAACACATATACATCAATGGCCGCTTTGTCACTCCGACGGGCACCGAGTGGCTGGATATTATCAAACCTGCTGACGGTAGCGTTATCGGCAAAGCCCGGCTGGCCGATGAAACCGATGCGTTACACGCTATTGCTGCGGCCAAAGCGGCCTTTGCCGATTTTTCACGTTTTAACGTGACCGACCGCCTGGCGCTGCTGGCGAATATGGTCGAGGTACTGCGTCAAAGCGAAGACGAGTTACACGAGGCAGTTCGTGAAGAATACGGTGCGCCCGCTTCGCGTTCGCAATGGATGGCGCGCTATCCAGCGGATGTCGTGCAACAGGTGATGGCCGAGTTGCGCACCTACCCCTTTGTGCAGCAGGCAGGCCGTGCCACGGTGCAAATGCTGCCACTGGGCGTGGCGGGGTTGATTACACCGTGGAACAGCAACGCCGGATTTATCTGCCATAAACTGGCGACCGCCATTGCCGCCGGATGTACTACGGTGATTAAACCAAGCGAGTTCAGCATCTGGCAAACTGACGTAGTGACCCGAGCGCTGGATCGCGCCGGATTGCCGCCTGGGGTGTTCAATATCGTCACCGGACGCGGTGCCAGCGTGGGCCATGCCATCAGCACCAGTCCCGATGTAGCGAAAATTTCCTTTACCGGTTCGACCGAGACAGGTAAGGCCATTTTGCGCAGCGCTGCCGACAGCTTTAAACGTGTCACACTGGAACTGGGTGGAAAATCCCCCACCCTGATTTTATCTGATGCTGATGCCCGCCATGCCGCCGAGCTGGCGGTGCAGGCTGGCTTTATCAACAGCGGGCAAGCCTGTATTGCCGGTACCCGCATTCTGGTGCCGGAACATCGGAAAGCGGAGTTTGAACATGAACTGACCGCCGCCGTACAGCGCCAGCGTTCGGGGCATCCGACAGACGCAGAGACCACCATCGGCCCGATGATTAACCAGCGCCAGTGGGAACGCGTCCAGCGTTACATTGATCTTGGCGTGCAACAGGGTGCCCGTTTGCTGACCGGGGGTGTCGGGCGACCAGATGCTCTGCGTGACGGCTGGTATGTGAAACCCAGCTTATTCAGCGATGTCAGCAATGATATGACGATTGCATGCGATGAAATCTTTGGTCCGGTGCTGTGCATGCTGACTTATCGTGATGAGCAGGAAGCGATCGCCATTGCCAATGACACGCAGTATGGCCTGTCGGCGTTAGTGATCGGCGCGGATGAGACCCATGCTCGCGCAGTCGGGGAACAGATTCTGGCGGGGCGCGTGATGATCAATACCCTGACACATGAACCCCGCGCGCCCTTTGGTGGATTCCGTTGTTCGGGTATCGGACGCGAGATGGGACACGCCGGGATTACGGCGTTTCTGGAGTCACGGGCGCTGACCGTCGCCTCGTAACCGGATTTCGTCGCGGCGCGATTTATCGCGCCGCGACGAATGTACCCAATCAGGCTTTCGCCTCCTGCAACAGTTGCTGAATCACCTTCTCCTGTCCGGCGTAATCCCCTTCGCCAAACGCGGTGTAACGCAGTTGACCGTGCACATCGAAAATGTAATGTGCAGGCCAGTACATATTGCCAAAGCGATTCCAGATGGCGTAGTTGTTATCGGCCACCACCGGATACGGCAACCCCCACTGTTTGATAGCGCGAGCCACCGCCGCCGGATCACGTTCCCACGGATATTCAGGTGTGTGGACGCCAATGACCGCCAACCCCTCTGTCTGGTACTTCTTCGCCCAGCCACGCACATGCGGCAGCGTATGCTGGCAATTGATGCAGTCATAGGTCCAGAAATCAATCAACACCACTTTACCTTTCAGGTCGGCACGATTGAGCGCCGCACTGTTGAACCAGGAGGTTCCCCCTTCCAGTCCGGGGAAGCCGCTCTGTGTCTGCTCGACCACCGGCACCGGGGTGATTTTGGGGGCGCTGGTGGGAAGGAAGTGGCTCAAGCGCTGTTCAAGATTTTGCGCCAGCTGCGGCCCGGCCTGTAAAACGCCCTGTCTGCCGCTGGCCAGTAACGCTACCGAAGCCAGCATTAACACACCCGCCCCCTGACGTAAACGTGTCGTTACCGCCACCCCCGGACGCAGACGGGCCAACAATCCCCGCCCGGCAAACCACAGCAGCGCCAGCATCAGTGCACAACCGCTGCCATAGGCAATCAGCAGCGAGCCAACGGAGAGTGGATCTTTGGCGGTGATCGCCAGGCTGAGAATCGCCCCCAGCACCGGCCCGGCGCAGGGCGACCACAACATGCCAATCGCCAACCCCGCCAGCAGAGCGGCGGCGAGGCCGCTACGTCGGTTGCTGGCGTCATTGATACGGTTCCCCAACTGCGTCAAGGGTGCGGTGATGACCTGTGCCACCCGCGTCGAAAGCAGCGTGATGGCCGTCAGTGCCAGGAACAACAGCGCCAGCCAGCGCCCCGCTTGCGTCACCTGCACCACCCAGCTACTGGCGACCGAAATCAGCAAAGACACGGCGGTGAAGACCAACACCATTCCCACCAGCAGGGCAGCCATCTGCCCTTTTTTGCCACGCACGCTGGCAAACACCAACGGGATCACCGGCAAGGTACAGGGACTCAGCAACGTCAACATCCCGGCGAAAAACGCAATAATGAATGACATAGGTTTTCTCCCCTGTGGGTTATTGGGCGTTACTGCCATCGACCGCCTGGGTGATGATCTGCGCGACGCTGGTGGGATGGCTCAACATTGAGGTGTGACTGGCGGCAACGCTGCGGGTGTGGGCGTGAATGTGCTGTGCCATCGCCCGTTCCAGATCCGGGTTAATCATGCGATCCTGGCTACTGACCAGATACCAACTCGGTTTTTGCGTCCAGGCCGCCTGGCTGACTTTGTCACCAAAGGCCGCTGCGCGGATCGGACCCTGTGTCACCGTCAGGGTTTTCTGCCGGGCTGCCGGGCTATCTTCAGCGAAGTCCTTCGCCACCGCCGCAGCAGGTAGATAGAGGAAACCGTCCGGCGTTTTGGCGATATCCGCGCTACCCGCCGGAGCTGGATAACTCCCCGCCAGCTCACCGGTGGATTGCCCTGCGTTGGGAGCAAAGGCTGCGATATACACCAAACCTTTGACGCGTGCATCGTTGCCAGCTTCGGTGATCACCGTACCGCCCCACGAGTGCCCCACCAGCACCACATCGCCCGAAGCACGAGCGATGGCGCGCTGGGTGGCGGCCACATCATCCTGTAACGAGGTCAGCGGCAGCTGAACGGAAATCACTTTGAGATGGTGAGATTGCAGTTGCGGGATCACCCGGTTCCAGCTGCTGCCATCGGCAAACGCGCCGTGCACCAGCACCACGGTGTTGACCGGTGCAGCAAGCGCAGCAAATGAAGCGGACAGGGTAACGGCGGCGAGTGTACTTAACAGAAACTTTTTCATCAGAAACCTCGTGAACATGATTGAGTGAAATTAGCCACTGCGTCATCTGGCAGTGCGTTTATTTAACCCGCCAGATGTGTTCACGCTGTTTCCGCCGTCCCCGCTTTTTGTCGCCTTGCATGTCGGGGGGCGGCGTTGATACATAACGCTACAAAACTGAATACATTGCTTCAGCCCGGCAATACAATCTCGACCTCCAGCCCCCCCTGATCGCGGTTACTCAATATCAGGCTCCCTGCCATTTGACTGATCAATTGTGAGGCGATCGCCAGGCCCAACCCGGTGCCGCCGGTGTGGCGATTACGGGAACTCTCCACACGGTAAAAGGGCTGTAGTACCGCCTCCAGTTCCTCTTCCGGGATGCCAGGCCCATTATCGCGCACATAAATCTTCATGCCGCCAGCCGCCGTATTTGATAATTCCACTTCGGCATGAGAGCCAAATTTAAGTGCGTTATCAATCAGATTGGTCATGATGCGGCGTAACGCCTGCTGACGAATGCTGAAATTATCCGGTCCGGCACAGGGCAAGAAGCTGACGGCTTTGCCCACATCCTGATAATCACAGGCGATACTATCGAGAAACGCATTCAGGCTGACCCGCTGTGGCGTCTCATCCGGTATCTGCGCCGAGCGAGCATAATCGATGCCCTCACGCACCAGGCGGCTCATATTGTCTAAATCGCCCAGTAATTTGTCGCGCAGTTCGGGCTGTTCCGACATCTCCACCCGCAGCTTCATACGGGTGATGGGGGTTTGCAGGTCATGGGAAATCGCTGCCAGAATCTGCGCCCGCTCCTGTAAATGCTCCTGAATGCGCAGTTGCATGGCGTTAAAGGCGCGCGCAGCCTGCTGCACCTCTGCCGGTCCTTTTTCTGGCATGATGTTGGCACTGGTGGGTTTTAGTCCCTCAACCGCCTGGGTAAAACGCATAAAAGGACGCACCACCTGACGCACTGCAATCCAGGCACAGGCCGCCAGCAATATCAATTGGGCAAACAACACCACAGGAAGCCAGCGGGCGATGGCGGGCATGCGCGGCCAGAGATCCAGCGTCAGCGGCGCGCCATCGTGCAAGGTAATATGCGCCTGAATATGCAGGCGCGGGCCGGGTACATTGGTGAAGGTCAGCGGATACTGCCCGCCCAGCGTCTGTTGCAGCGAGCGGATAGCATCACGCGTACGCCAGCTATCAGGCCAGGGGCCGGGCTGCCCCGCCGATAATTCATAGCGGTAATTGCCGCGCGCCAGCTTCGCCAGCCAGCCGGGACGCTCTGCCGGGGAGAGATGATCGAGGATTGCCACACTGGTTGCCACATCGTATTCAAGGTTGCCGAGCATGACGGTTTTGGCGCTGCTCATCCGTTCAATCATCAGGCTGACCACCGTCATACCGTTCGCCAGCACCAACCCAAGTAACACGATCAACACCAGACGCGACAGCAGCGAACGCGGCCACAGCGTCATAGATTAACCTCTTTGATGATGACCGGCGCGGCCAACACATAACCTTCGCTGCGCACCGTTTTGATGTAGGCTGGTTCGCGCGCATCCTCGCGCAGCCGCTGGCGTAAACGACTGACCAGCAGGTCGATCGAACGTTCAAACAGCTCCGCATCGCGCCCCTGAGTCAGGTTCAACAACTGATCACGGGTTAACACCCGTTGGGGATGGTCAAGAAATACCCGCAGCAACCGGTACTCTGCCCCGCTCAACGCGACGATCACCCCGTCGGTATCCAGCAGATGGCGCGCCGAGGTATCCAGTTGCCAGTCACCAAAGGCAATCAGGCGACCGGTTTCCGTAATTTGCAGATTGGGTGGTAACGCGCGGGTACGTCGTAAAATGGCTTTGATCCTCGCCAGCAATTCACGCGCGACGAAAGGTTTGATCAGATAATCATCCGCGCCCATCTCCAGCCCGAGGATGCGATCGCTGTCTTCACTGCGTGCCGTCAGCATCAAAATCGGCAGGTTACGCTGCGGATCGCTGCGCAGCTGACGGCACAGGGTCAAACCATCATCGCCGGGCATCATAATGTCCAGTACCACCAGGTCCACCGCATTCGCTGTCAGTACCGCACGCATTTCACGGCCATTGGCGGCACCGGTGGCACGATAGCCGGATTTCACCAGATAGTCGGTGATCAGCTCGCGGATATCCCGGTCATCATCAACAACCAGGATGTGATCAATGTGCTCCAAAACAACCTCCTGACAGCGTGAAAGACAAAAAAGACCGGTCATAAAATACCGGTCTGACAATAACTTATTACCACAAAATTACATTTTTGCCGCATCGACCACCGCTTTAACAAAATCCTGCGGATCTTCAGCTGGCGGGTTGTGACCGATATTGCCGCTGAAGGTGCGATGCTCATATTTGCCACTGAATTTTGCCCGATACGCCGCCGGAGCCGGATGCGGCGCACCGTTGTTGTCCCCTTCAATCGTGATGGTCGGTACGCTAATCACGGGCAGCGTCGCCAGTTTTTTCTCATAGGCGGCATATTTCGCTTCACCCGGTTCCTGCCCGATACGCCAGCGATAGTTGCTGACCGTCACCGCGACCTGATCCGGATTATCCAGCGCCTGCGCGCTTTGGTTAAAGGTCGCATCACTGAATTTCCAGCCCGGCGACGCCTGCTGCCAGATTAATTTAGCAAAATCATGGGTGTTTTTCGCATAGCCTTCACGACCACGTTCGGTGGCGAAATAGAATTGATACCACCATTGCAGCTCGGCCTGCGGCGGCAGCGGTTTTTTGCCAATCTCCTGGCTGCTGATCAGATAACCGCTGACCGAAACCAGTGATTTCACCCGCTCCGGCCACAGCGCCGCCACGATATCTGCGGTGCGTGCGCCCCAGTCAAACCCGGCGAATACTGCCTGTTTGATACCCAACGCATCCATCAATGCCACGGTATCGGCCGCCAATGCCGAGGGTTGTCCGTTACGCGGCGTACTGGCGGAGAGAAAGCGGGTTGAACCGTAACCACGCAGATAAGGCACGATCACGCGATAACCCTGCGCCGCCAGCTGTGGCGCAACCTGGGCATAGCTTTGGATATCGTACGGCCAGCCGTGTAACAGAATCACCGGTTGCCCGTCGCGTGGGCCAATGTCGACATAGCCGACATTCAGCACTCCGGCTTTCACCTGGTGGATGGTGTGGAAGGCCTGGGCATAATCGGCTTCGGTTGGTGCAGCCACCGCAGCAGTGGTGGCAAACAGGGCAGTCGCAGTCATCAGGGTCGCTAACAGGGATTTACGTAACATGGCGCTCTCTCCAGAAAATTTGATATGTAAGTGACAACGCCTGCATTACACCAACCCGATGTATAGGGCTTGTTTCTGCACACCCGGATTTTTGCCTCGCGATGTATTGGTGAGCGAGGCAGATACAGTGCGATACAAACCTGCGCGATAAATCGCGCCGCTACGGAACCTGGCATGATGCGATAAATCACGCCACGACAATTTTCCTTTCAATCTGTGCGCTCGATCTCCAATCCCGGCAACATTATGAGATATATCTATTAACACGATATATCTAAATTTATTACAACAACACTGAGCTGTACCCCTTTTATCTGAAAGAGAGAACATACCCATGCCACAGATCGATGAGTTGGTTCTGGAACCACCTTTCAACGTGACGCGTGCCAGTCATGTTGTCCTGAACGTTCGTGACCTTGAGGTCAGCAAACAGTTCTATACCGATTTAATCGGGTTGGTGGTCAGTGATGAGGATGCGTCCAGCGTTTATCTGCGCGGCTTAGAGGAACGCGGCCATCACAGCCTGGTGTTGAAAAAAGCCAGCGATAGCCACTGCGCTCGCATCGGGATGCGTGTCTGTCGCGATGACGATATCTATAAAGCGGAAGAATATTTCGCTTTGCAGGGTAAGGAGACGCGCATTGTCGAGGTCCCTTTTCAGGGCTTAACCCTACATGTCAGCGACCATGTCGGCGTACCACTGGAATTCTGCGCATCGATGGACGCCTGTGAACGTATGCTGAAAAACTATCAGCATTATCGCGGAGCCAGCGCCCAGCGCCTCGACCACTACCAGCTACAAACCAGCGACGTGCGTCAGGCGTGGTCGTTTTATCAGCCACTGGGTTTTCGCGTCAGTGAATATACCTGGTCTCAGGTTGAAGAAGATCAGCATCTGTGGGGCGTCTGGCTGCAACGCAAAGGTAATCCGCACGACATCGTCTTCACTCAGGGGCCAGGACCACGTCTGCACCATTTTGCCTATACCTTGCCCGATACCAACGACATGATCCGCGCCTGCGACGTCGCCGGTGCACTCGGTTATGCGCCGCAACTGGAACGTGGTCCGGGGCGTCACGGCATCAGCGGGGCCTTGTTTGTCTACTTCCGCGATCCCGATGGGCATCGTATCGAGCTGTTTAATACCCACTACCAACATATCGACATCGAACCGGCGCTCGGCTGGAACCTGGCCGATCCCAAACGTGCTGACCAGTGGGGGCTGCCGGCACAAAACAAATGGTTCACCGAAGCAACACCATTCGCCAACGTACCGGTCATCCAACCGCAAACTCCGATCGATCCGCCTACGCTGGAGCGCTTTCTCGCCCTTGCCAATGATGGCTAAGCGCCTGTGTCAGGTCTCAACACTAAACCCTGTGTGAAATCAGCTATTGGGAGAACGGATCGTGAGTACATTTATTCAAAACCCGCTGGTGCGGATTCTGGTTGCCTATGCACTCGGCGTGATGGCAGCAATGACCGTCAGCGAAGCGGTGACCGAGTTAGGTTCGATTGCAAAAGAGTTTCATGTCTTTGAACACAGCCAGATCGGCCTGATCATGTCGCTGCCGTCGTTGATGGTGGCCCTCGGCGCGCTGCTGGCGGGTTACATCGTCGACCGCGCCGGTGATCGGGTAGTGTTGCTGACCGGTACCGTGGTGATTGTGCTGGGAGATATCTGCGTGGTCGCTGCCCCGTCCTTCAATCTGTTGCTGGCCGGACGCATCGTTACTGGCATCGGTTATGTGTTGACCGCCGTGGCCGCCGTGACCTTGTTGATCCGCATCACTACCGGCAAACAGCGCAATATGGCGATGGCGTTGTGGTCCACTTTTGTGCCCGCCAGTTTTCTGCTGCCGTTCCTCTCGGCCGGTCTGGCTGACCATTTTGGTAACTGGCGTGCCGCCTTTCTGGCGCACTCGGTCCTGACGCTGGCGCTGGCGTTTGTCGCCACCGTCAGCCTGCCGCGCCGCACGCCAGAAGAAAAAGCCCAGTTCTCCCGTACCCGTGGTTTACGTTCCGTACTGAGAAGCCCGTTGATCTATCTGCTGGGAATTTCCTTCGGTGCCGATGCCTTTTTGCAGACCGGCATTATCTCCACCCTCGCCCCTTATCTCGCCAAACGTTACAGCGTACCGGTGCTGGAAGTCGCCCACTGGAACGTGGTGGCGATGGTATGTAACGGCATCGGCTGCCTGATGGTCGGCGCGCTGCTGAATCGGGGAGTCAAAGCCGCCGCGATTGGTGTGGTGGGCCTGGTGCTGACCGGTGCGCCGGCGCTGGCGATTTTCACCCTGCCGCTCGGCTTTATGTTCTCTATCGGTGCCTCCTGGTTATTTATGTTTGGCAGCGGTTTGCTGGTGGGCATGTGGGCACTGGCTCCGGTGGTCGCGCCATCACGCGAAAGCATCGGGGCCACCAGCGGCCTGATCACCCAACTGACGCTGGTCGGCGTGTTCTTAGGCCCACCGTTGTTTATCGCCGCACAGAACAGTGAAGACCCACAGTCGCTGGCGCTGCTGGTGATTGGCGGGCTGGTGGTTTGCCTCGCCGGACTGCCTATCTGGCTGCGTGATGTTCAGCGTCAGGCCAGTCACGATCTCAAAGCTAATACCCTGAAGACTCACAGTTAACTCTGAATAACAAGAGGAAGTCATTATGTTGGATATCGTCATCATCGGTGCCGGCCCGGCCGGACTGGCTGCTGCTTTGCGCCTGCATCAACAGGGTTTTCGCCCGCGCCTGTTTGAAGCGGTGGCCGAAATCAAACCACTCGGCGTCGGCGTGGATATCAAGCCTTATGCGGTAAAAGAAATTACCGAAATGGGCCTGTACGACGCCTTTGTCGACATCTCAGTTGAAGCCAAAGAATCCATTTTCTACACCGGCTACGGCCAGCAAATTTTCGGCGAGCAGTGCGGCAAACACATGGGCTACGAATATGACCAGCGTTTTGTCCACCGCGGTCATCTGCAAATGATGTTGTACCAAGCGGTGCAGGAGCGCCTGGGCGTGGAGGCCATCACCCTCGGTTGCCGTTGCAGCCATTTCGAACAGGACGACAGTGGCGTGACCGTGCATTTCGATACCCGTCTCAACCCCAATGCACCGCAAAGCGTGCGGGCCGATGTGGTGATCGGCGTCGACGGTATTCGTTCGGTGGTACGCAGCAAACTGCTGCCGGAATCGGCGCGTAGCCACTTCTCCGGCCTGACCTTATATCGCGGCGTCACCGTGATGCCGCCATTCAAAACCGGTGGCAGCATTCTGCATATCGGCGACCCGATCCGTCAGGGCACGTTGATCGTCTATCCGATCCAGAACAACGTCGATGGCAAAGGCAATCAACTGGTGAACTGGGTGATTGAGCAGGCCGAGAAGCCACAAAGCGAGGAGGACTGGAACCAGGAAACCGGCGTCAAAGAGATTGAGCACGTGTTTGACGACTGCCAGCTCGATTTTATCGACGTCAGCGAAATGATCCGCAACGCGCGCGAATGCTATCTGTTCCCGCTGATCGATCATGACCCGTTACCGCAATGGTCATTTGGCCGCATTACCCTGCTCGGTGACGCGGCCCATGCCATGTATCCGCGCGGCGGCAACAGCGTCTGCCAGGCGTTTGTGGATGCCCGCGTTATCGCCGAAAAACTCGCCAGCATCGCTGACCCGGTCGCCGCGTTGCAAGCCTACGAACTGGAGCGCCGCGAGAAGGTGAACTGGCTGGTGCTGGCATCACGCGGCGAAGGCCCGGAAGTGGTGCGCCGTATCGTTGAAGAACGCAGCGGCGGCAAACCGTTCGACGATATTGAAAAAATCTTCCCCCACGAAGAAGCCCTGTCGATTTTCAGCGAGTACCACGCCAAAGCCGGTATGCGCATCCCGACAGAGAAAGAGACCGACCAACCGACGAAATACCCATCGGTTTTTGCCACCCAAAAATAATTTACCCCCTTAATTGAGACAGAAAGGAACTGACTATGAGCAAGATCATTGATGCCAACATGCACTGGCTGCCGGGCGAGCTGTTTTCTGACAAGAAACTGCTGAATTCATTTCTCGACTGCGTGCCAAAACAATATGGCGTGCACACCCGCGTAGAGAAAATTGAAGGCAAGGAACTGAGCCAGCTGATCATCGAACAGCCGAAAGGCTTTGTTAACCTGAACTATGCCGAAGGGCAATACACGCTGGAAAGCCAGTTGGCGGATATGGAGAAAGCCGGGGTTGACCATGCCATCTTCCGTCTGCCGGTGTGGCAGGAGTGGCTGGATCTGGAGACCTGTAAAGAGGTCAACACCCGCATGGCGGAATACGTGAAACGCAGCGAAGGCCGCATGTCAGCGTTGGCGGTAGTGCCACCGTGGGGCACCGACGATTGCCTGCGCGAGGTGGATCGCTGCCTGAATCAACTCGGTTTCCGAGGCGCACAGATCGTGGCGCACTACGGTCAAATCTATCTTGATGACCCGGCTTTCCGTCCGTACCTGACTTTCCTTAACGACCTCAAGGTGCCGGTGGTGGTCCACCACACCCCGCTGCCGGTAGATTTCAACTCGGTGCTGCCTTACACCAACCAGCGTCGCCAGTTTGGTCGCTGCGTGGATCAGGCAACCGCCGTTGGCCGTGAGCTGTTCAGCGGCATGTTTGATGAGCTGCCCAACCTGCGCTTTATCCACTCGATGCTGGGCGGCGCGTTCTATGCCTTCGCCGATATGCTGGTGCCGCCACAACATCAGTTCAATGATGCGGTGGATCGTTTCCAGACCGGCACTGGCAACCTACGTGCGCAACTGAGCAACAACATCTTCTTTGATACCTCCGGCGCACCGCAATGGGGTAAAGCGCAGCTGGAAGCGGCGGTGAAGGTGATTGGCGGCAAAAACATCCTGTACGGCAGCTCCTACCCGATCCGTAAGGACTGGTTCTTCAAAGGCATTGAGACCATCGAGAGTCTGGATATCAGCGCTGAAGACAAAGCCAACATTCTGGGTGGTAACGCCGCGCGTATGTTCAACCTGGCCTGATCCGCCACGTCAACGCCGTAAACCCTCCTGTGTCTTGAAAACTGCTCAGCCTTCGTGCTGGGAGCGGCGGGCTTCTGCTCGCCGCATTTTTGCCAAAATAGGGAGAAAACCCGTGGAACGACCGCAATTTATCCGTTTTTCCGCCGAACAAGGTCAGGTACACGCTTACGGTTTAATCCGTGGCGCTGGGGTGATTGACCTTAAGCGGCGTTTTGCTGATCGCTGGCCGACGCTGGATGCGGTGATCGCTGATAACGCCCTGGCGTCGCTGGCCGCCGAGGCGCAAAACCTGCCCGTGGATTATGCCCTGACCGATATCCAGTTCGAGATGCCGCTTGAGCAACCGGGCAAAATTCTGTGTATCGGCGTCAACTACCCGAACCGCAACGCCGAATATAAAGACGGTCAGAGCGCGCCGGATTACCCGTCAATGTTTGTGCGTTTTCCTGCATCACTCACCGGCCATCAGCAGCCGTTGCTACGCCCCGCCGAGAGCGAGCAGCTGGATTACGAAGGCGAAGTGGTGATCGTGATCGGCAAATCTGGTCGTCGTATTCCTGAAAAGGAGGCGTTAAACCATATCGCCGCTATCACCGTGGGTAATGAAGGCACGGTGCGCGACTGGGTGCGACACAGTAAATTCAATGTCACCCAGGGCAAAAACTTCTATCGCTCCGGCGCGATAGGCCCGTGGCTGGTGCCCTTCGCCGATGCGGCGCAAATCGCCGATATCCGTCTGACCACCCATGTTAACGGTGAACTGCGTCAGGACGATCGTACCCGCAACATGACCTTCTCATTCAGCTGGATCATCGCCTACATCTCGACCTTTATCCCGCTCAATCCCGGCGACATCATTTTTACCGGCACGCCGACCGGCGCGGGCGCACGCTTTGAACCGCCCATCTGGCTGAAGCCCGGTGATGTGATTGAGGTGCACGCCGAGGGGATCGGCACCCTGCGCAACCACGTTCAGGATGAGGTGTGACCATGTTAAGCCAGAGCGAATTGTTAACCGCTGTCGAGGCACTGGATCAGGCCGAACGCAGCCGCAGCCAGACTGGATTGCTGTCGTTACGTTATCCGGAGATGACGCTGGATGACGCCTACGCGGTGCAACAGGCGTGGGTGCGGCAAAAAATCGCAGCCGGTCGTAAGGTGATTGGCTGGAAAATTGGCCTGACATCGAAAGCGATGCAGTACGCATTGAATATCGACGCCCCCGATTCCGGCGTGTTGTTCGACAACATGGTGTTTGATGACGGTGCCACCATCCCGGCGGACCGCTTTATCCAGCCGCGTATCGAAGCGGAACTGGCGTTTGTCCTCAAATCACCGCTGTGCGGGCCAGACGTGGACGTGGAAGCGGTGCTGGCCGCCACCGCCTATGTGCTACCGGCGCTGGAGATTCTCGATACCCGCATCGTGCGCAGCGATGCCGCCAGCGGCAAAGCGCGTACCATTATCGATACCGTCTCTGACAATGCTGCCAATGCGGGCATCGTGTTGGGCAGCCAGCTGTTCGCGCCAGAAAATGTCGACATGCGCTGGATGGGTGCGATTGTGGCGCGCAACGCCACCGTGGAGGAAACCGGGCTGGGTGCCGGGGTGTTGAACCATCCGGCACGCGGCATTGCCTGGCTGGCTAACCGGCTGGCGCAATATGGCGATCATCTTGCCGCCGGGCAAATCGTCCTTGCCGGTTCGTTTATTCGCCCGATTGAGGCCCGTCATGGCGACACCATTCATGCTGACTATGGCCGCCACGGCTCCGTCAGTTGCTACTTTGCGTGAGGTAACGATGTCCGCACCCATTAATGGTTTTAAACAGGCGCTACACCACAAACAGCCGCAGATTGGCCTGTGGCTGGCGCTCGCCAACCCTTACAGCGCTGAAATTTGTGGCGGATCCGGGTTTGACTGGCTGCTGCTGGATGGCGAGCACGCCCCCAATGACGTGCCGCTGTTGATGCAGCAGTTGCAGGCACTGGCGGCCTCACCGGCGCATACGGTGGTACGTGCGCCGATGGATGCCCCCTGGCTCATCAAACAGTTGCTGGATATTGGTGCGCAAACGCTGCTGATCCCGATGGTGGAAAGTGCTGAACAGGCGCAGGCGCTGGTGAAAGCGGTGCGTTATCCGCCACACGGCATACGCGGCGTCGGCGCGGCGCTGGCGCGGGCATCGGCGTTTAACCGCACGCCAGATTATCTCACCAGCGCTAATGCACAGATTTGCCTGCTGGTGCAGGTGGAGAGCCGGGCCGGTCTGGCGCAGCTGGATGCGATTACGGCCACTGACGGGGTCGATGGGGTGTTTATTGGGCCTGCCGATCTGGCGGCGGATATGGGGTTTCCCGGACAGCCAGGCGCACCAGAAGTACAAGACGTGGTGGAGGCGGCGCTGATACGCATTCAGTCGCACGGTAAAGCGGCGGGGATTTTGAGTGCCGATCCTAAGCTATGCGCCCGTTATCTGGCACTGGGTGCGACCTTTGTGGCGGTGGGCAGCGATGTCGGGTTGTTGGTGAAAGCCAGCTCGGCGCTGGCGGCAGATTTTCGTTAGTCAGGCGGATACGCGCGATAAATCGCGCCGCTACAAATAATTGCACATTCCGTAGCGGCGCGATTTATCGCGCTAAACCCGCCGCCATGCCACGTCCAGCGTTTCGCGTACCGCCGCCTCTTCCAGATGGCGCACCAGAATATGCTGCATCTCGGTCAGCTTCTCTTCATCCAGCGCGGTCAGGGTGACGCGAAAAATGCCGTCCAGCACTTCCATGCGCACCTCCCCCATACTCATGCGGAAATGGCCGCTGTTTTCATCCATCACCACCGGCGTGCGATGCTGGAAATGGCTGCCAAGCCGACGCAGAAAACGTTCACCGTTTGGCGTGACGATATCGGCCACACACTTCGCCGCCGCTTCGCTTAAGGTGGGCGCATTCAGCAAAGCTTCAATCTGGTTGGCGGCCACATGGATAATTTCCCCCATGCGTGTCACCACCTGATCCGCCACCGGCTCCATTTTGGCACGCAGACTCAGCGCGCGTTTCAGATGGTCCATCGCCTCGACAATCGCCTGCGGTGACTGGCCATGTCCCTGTGCCTTGGGCACCACGCGCGCCACCAGCATATCAATCACGGTTTTATTGGCGCTGAGGAACGAATTCCCTTCATCGGTGATGCGGTAGCGTTTCCTGCCACCCTTCTCTAAATCGATTTCGGCATAGCCGCGATCGTACAGCCAGGTGAGTGCCGGATACAGCACGCCGGGGCTGGGTTTGTAGGTGCCGCCCAGCCGTTCGTTGACTTCATGGATCAGCTCATACCCGTGGCTGGGTTGTTTGGCGATAATCGCCAATAACAGCAGGCGTAACTCGCCGTAATCGAAGGCGCGCGCCCGGCGACCCGTTTTACCAGCCGCAGGCTGCGTATCCAATTCGCTTTGTCCAACCATGACTGCCCCCACGCAGTGACTCGAATAACCACACAATGATCGCTGAATTTTAAATATATCGAAATTTCCGACATAGTCCAAGTCGTTACGGCAATCGTTTCCGTTGCACAGGGAATATAGAGAAAGGTGCAGGCAGATACAATCACTGCCCGCAATGAGAGATTACCGATCCAGTACCGCGATAAAATCGCACTGAATTAAGGTATTACCGCTGAAGTTGCCATCCAGCGCATGGCGAGCAGGACGCGAGTTCTCATCCGGGAATGCTGCCAGCCAGTAGCGATTCACCACCTCGCGCTGCGCTTTGTCCTGCATCCATAACGTCACCTTGACAACATCGTCCAGCGTTCCACCCGCTGCCTTAACGATGCTTTCGATATGGCGAAACATCAGCGCGCACTGCTGCCCGAGATCGGCGGGCACCTGCTGTGTCTGCGGGTCACGTCCGTAGATCACCCCGGAATACAACATCGCCCCCACCCGGCATGCCGCCGGGATCGGATTGGCATGGGGAAAGGCATCAATATAGATACTTTCGCGTCGGCTCATATCACCTCCTGATTAATAATCATCATCCGCCATTTTCGCGCCAAAGCGGTACACCAGACGCAGACGTTCCGCATGGTAATTACCTGTCACCTCATTGGGCGAGTGGACGTAGTCAAACTCGAATTCCAGGTGCAGACGCGGCGTAACGTTGTAACCCAGGATCATAAAGGCGGCGTTGATGTTCTCTGCGGGTAGCGGATAGTAGATACCGCTGGAATCCTCCAGCTCCAGACGCGTCACGCCAAAAACGCCCAGGTATTTCTCGTCGTGGTAGGCATAACGTAAGGCAAAGGCTTTACCGGGCTGGTTGGTGGTAACCATCGACACCAGCGGCTGCCCACTCTCCAGCGGGGTATGGTCATAAATACCGTAGCTGTAGGGTGCGAAGAAACCACCGTTGAGGAAAGCGTCATCTTTGCGCGGCACATAAGTCGCGGCGAAATACAGATCATGATTGCGGGTTTTCATGCCAATACGCCCGGAATAAAGATCGGTATCGATATTGTGGTAAGGATAAGCCTGATCGCTGGCATCCCATTCGTGCAGATATTGCGCCCCCCAATACGGCGTCCAGTTGCCGAATTTCAACGCCGATACCGGCAGTTGGACGCCACCGTAGCCAAGCTGGGCGCGTTTATCGAAGTTGTAGTACCAGGCTTCCGCCACGGTATTCCACTGCTGGCCGTAGCGCAGGCCCACCGTGGTGAAACCATCGCTGTCCACCGACGGCATGCTGGTATCCTCGATTTCCGGATTACCGGCATCGCCTTTCCCGAACTGGTCGGAACTTTCCGGTTTGAAGCGGTAGATACGATACGCATTGAGTTTTAGCTCGCCCTTGTCATCAAACGCATAGCTGCCGCCGAACCCCTGATACAACGCCGGGATCATAGTCCAGCCTTCGCCTTCATTGGCAAACGGCGTATCCAGACCAAAACGCCCGCCCTGGAGATCAAAGCCATAACCCTGATAGCGCAGGAAGGCTTTGCCCAGCACCGTGGTATTTTCCGACGGTAAATAGATTTCGGTGCGTTCCGGGTCGGAGGGATTCAACCCGAGGTTATACGCGCCATAGACCCCCACCCCGGCGCTAAAACCGCCAATCTCCGGGCTGCGATATTGAATATCACCGCCCGCCGAGCTGGTGCGTTTGTTGACCTGAGTGCCACTGAACTCTTTAAAAAAGGTCATGGTTTTTAGCTCGCCGGAGATGTTGCCTTGTGCGAGCCAGTCGTTAAAGCTGTCGGAGTCCGTTGCAGGTGAAGCCTCCGCAAAACAAGTACCGCAGAACAACGCCAGAGGCACTACGGTTAATGCAGCAATTTTGGCTTTTTTATGAACATCCATTGCCTGATAACCTCATCATGGTGATACGTAGCGGCGCGATTTATCGCGCGGGTTTTATGCGATTTATCGCGCTTGGGGCACAGCGCAGCCGCCCGACATCCCTGACGGGAACGGTTAATTGACGCTGTGGGTTATCCGGGCAGAACGACGTCACCCGGTACGACAGGAATTCAGGCGTTGCGCCTGAGTTTACTTCCGCGACTGCGACAACAACGCTTTGCCGTAGTCGTTCCCGTTGGGAATACGGGTAATGGTGTGGATATGGAAACGCGCCGGTTGTTCATTGGTCAGCCACATGCCACTGTGATGATCAAACTCCAGCATCACCACCGGGCTTTGCAGCCGGTAATAGAACACATCGTCATCACCACAACCGCCAATCCAGCTCCACCAGGTGTTATCGAGATGCGCCTCAATTTGTTGCAGGCGCGCCGCACGCGGTCCGTCAGGTAGGAAAGCCAAAAACACTGCTACCAGCGCCATCACTTGTTGACGCTGCGCGGGGGTAAATTCCGCCACGCAGACGCCCTCCAGCGGGATCACCCGATTGTCCTGAAACGCCCCACCAAGGTGCCGCTGATCGGCAAAGTTAAAGCGATCGGCAGGCATGGCGGGATCTTCCATTAACTGATAAATCGTGGCGCGATGTTGCTGCCGGGCGTTGAGCGACTGCATCAAGGCGAGGCCAAGCCGTTCTTCATCGCGGAACAGCACACAATCGCTGGCATCACCACGGGCAATCACATTGGGTTCAACGCCAAAAAAGGTCGGTGCAATCACCAGTTGTCGCCCGACGATAAAGCAACAAAACGCCACATGATGACCGTAGATCGACCAGCCCCACGGCTGATGGGTCGAGGGCGTACCAAACAGCAGAAAATGGAAGCTCCAGCGGTTCATGATGTGGGTGAGATCGTACAGCTCACCAAGAAAATGGTTGGCATCCATCACCTGCTGCACCCTGGTAAACCCCACCGCGCTGGTACAACTGCGCAGCAGCGACCAGAACGTTTCGTGGGTTGCCGCCGTGGTTTCATCCAGTCTGAGGCCGTAATCATTGAACGGGATCTCCGGGTTGTACCAGGCGCGCCACTGCGCAGCATCGATGGCATAGCTCACCTGCTGCTGTTGAGTGCTATCGAGCGTGGCAAACAGCCCCTGCGCCGCCCTCACCGCCTCTTCCACCGCGAATCCTTCATCCTGCAAGCTGAAAAGACCAGGCTGCACCACGCCATTGCTGGTGATACCGCGATAGGTTTCATCCAGCATCGCCTGCCAGTGAGCTTTGAGCTTCTGCGCTTTCTCGGTTGCCAGCATGCGCGCGCCGTAAGTGTGCAAATCGACACCGCGCGCCAGCCCGATACGTTCGGCATCGTTGGGCATTAAATAATCGCGAAAATTTTGGCTGGTCATAACTGTTCCTCAACCACCGGATTTTCGATATGGCCAAGCCCTGCAATCTCCAGCCGCATCACATCGCCGGGTTGCAAGAAGCGTCCAGTCGGCGCACCGATGCCGGAAGGGGTTCCGGTTGCCAGAATGTCGCCCGGCTCCAGCGTCATCACCGTTGAGAGGTAAGCAATCTGCGCGTAGATGTCGTAAATCATGTCACCGCTGTCGGCGTGCTGGCGTAACTCACCATTCACGTACAACTTCATCTCCAGCTGCAACGGATCGGGGATCTCATCAGCGGTGGTAATCCACGGGCCAATCGGGCCATGCGTATCGAAGGATTTACCCAGCGTAAAAGTCGGCGATTTATGCAGCCAGTCACGCGCCGACACATCGTTGACAATCAGATAGCCGGCAATCACGCTGGCGGCGTCGCTGGCGTTCACATGGCGGCAGCGTTTGCCAATCACCACCCCCAACTCGATTTCGTAATCCATTTTTTCGCTGGCCGCTGGTTTCACCACCGGAGCAAACGGCCCGTTGATACAGGAGACTTGTTTGTTGAACCACAGCTGACTTTCCGGGATCGGAATCCCCGCCTGACGCGCTTCTTCAGCGTGTTTACGGTAATTCATGCCAATGCCAAGGAACTTCTGTGCGTCCTGAATCGGTGCTTCCAGTTGCACCGTCGCTAATGCATACGCCGGGCTATGTATCGCTTCCAGTCGCGGACGCAGCGTTGTCAGGCTGGTCAGCAATTGACGCATCGAACCACTCACACCAGGCACCCCGGAGAGGTCAATCACCTGATCACCCACTACCTTGCCAATCCGCGTGCGGCCCTGTTCGGTAAAACGTACCAGTTTCATGTTATTTCCTTTGCTGTAGGCGTTAACTGTGAGAGCAAAATTTGCCAACCGGCGGGGGTACGCCGCAGCACCAACGTCGAGAAGCCGTAGCGTTCCGCCTCTTCTCCCGTTTCCAGCTGTCGTACCCGGTTGCGCGTGTGGCCGGTCAGGATGGCGATATCACCTTCCAGCCGGATATCCGGCGCATCACGCTGAATGGCAACGAAACCACCCATGCGTTGGACATGCGCCAGAAATTGCGCTTTGTTGTGCACCAGGCCGGTGCTGTGGATATGCACCAAATCATCCGCCAGCATGTGCTCCAGTCGCGGCAGATCGGCGTGGATTAACGCCTGCTGGCGCTGTTGTTCAAACTCAAGTAATTCCGCGCGGGTGGCGTTCATCAGATCAACCCCGGATAGGAACCGCCATCCAGCTGCAAATTTTGCCCCGAAATAAACCCGGCCTGTTGGCTGCACAAAAAGGCACAAGCCGCGCCAAACTCTTCCGGTGTGCCATAACGCCGGGCAGCAATGGATTGCACATTGCGCTCCCGTGCCTGTTCGCGGCTGATACCCTCTTTGGCGATCAGGCGTTGCAACATAAATTCCTGGCGCGGGGTATCGATACGCTCCGGCAACAGGTTATTTATGGTGACGTTGTCACGCACCACCTCCTGGCTGATGGCTTTACACATCGCCGTCAGCGCCGCACGTGCCGAGGTGGACAACCCCATCATGTAGTGCGGGGTTTTGACCATCGCCGAGGTGATGTTGATGATGCGGCCAAAATGCCGGGCTTGCATGCCAGGCAACCAGGCGCGGATCAACTGAATCGCAGGAATAAAATTGGCTTCCATTGCCTCACGCAACGCCGCAGCCTGCCAATCCGCCAGCGCACCTGGCTGCGGGCCGGCATTGTTGGTGACCAAAATGTCGATACTGGGCAATGCCGAGAGAATGGTGTCGCGTCCTGCTGCGCTGGTGAGGTCTGCGCAAATATAGCTAACCTGCGCCGCCGGGTTCTGCTCACGCAAGCGCTGCACGGTCTGCTGCAATTTGGCTTCGTTGCGTCCGTTCAACGTGACATGCACGCCTTCCGCCGCCAGCGCCTGGGCGCACGCCAGGCCTAACCCTTGTGACGACGCGCAGATAAAAGCGAGTTTGTTACTGATGCCCAGATCCATGATTGCTCCCGGAAAACTTTGCGTTGATGAGAGTGCGATGACGAATAATTAGATATATCTAGTATTACGATATGTCAGAATATTGCACGGCTCCGCAACGCAAAACTCAGAGGCGGGTCACGGATCGTTAACAGGATGTGAAAAATGGGAAGCATTACGGGACAGGCATTTGCGGGGCAGATAAACGCGCGATAAATCGCGCCGCTACGTATTATCCTACAGGGTTGTAGATACTCTGTTAAGCATCAACACTTTCCCGATGCTTGGTACTAAAAAGTCTCGCTGAATCAAAATCCTGACCGTGCTTTATACAGCTCCATAAGCCGGTCAGGTATTTCCGCATTACTGCGCATATCGCCTGGATTTTCTTCTTACCTCTTTTTATCAGCCCCTGATAAAACATCGCGGCGCGGGGTTCATGCTGCGCAGCACTCAGCGCGGCCATATACAGCGCCCTACGCAGATGACCGTTGCCCGCTTTACCCAGACGTCCCGGACGGTTCACGCTGCTGCCCGACTGGCTCTGCCTCACATGCAGGCCCGCATGACGGCTTACCTGATTTGCCTTCATATCCCGGGGCAGCAGGCTCAGCTCGCCCAGTACAGTAATGGCCGTTGTCTCTCCGACGCCTTTGGCTGAACACAGGCACATGAACGCCGCTTTCAGGGCGCTATTTTTCGCGATGATTTTCAGCGCCAGCGCGTGCAGCTTCTCTACCTTACGGCTGTAATATTCCACGTCTTCTTCTTCCAGCTCCAGCAGGACATCGGCAGTTCCGGCGCGGGTTTCCAGCGCATGAAGACGGTTTTTTGAACGTGTCCGGGACTGAACGGCTCGCGTCATCATGCGGGCGATATCGCGCAACGCCATGCAGTCATCATCCGGAGCCTGCCAGAGTGCAGGCCTCATGCTTTCTCCATATTCAGCCAGCAGTACCGCATCACGGGCGTCAGTTTTGGCAGCGTTCAGGCGCATGGCGGCATAGTGGTGATAACTGGCGGGATTAATGACGCAGACGGGCAGCCCGGCACGGACAAGAGCCACCGCAAGGTCAAAATGGTAGACACCGGTTGCTTCCATAACGATGCGTTCGGGGGACAGCGATATCAGCTTTTTCGCAAAAGCCTGATAGTCCTCAGGTGTCTGATTAAGCTCAGAAACCAGCGTTGTTTTACCGTTAACGCGTACGGCAAAGGTAAAGGTTCTGGCAGAAATATCGATCCCGGCAAAACAGGTCATGTGGCCTCCGGAAGGCAAAATAGCGTAAACTGTTAACCGGTTCCCGACCTCGTCATCTGAGATTGTTCAGCCTGCCTTGTAATGCGAAGTCAGTCTCGCGAGAGAAAGCTTCCTGGTACTCTTCGGCCTGAACAAGGAGGCGGGAGCCACTCTACGTACGAAGTCACTGTAAAAGCTGCTTCCAGCGGCGCACGGCTTCCCGGTTATCAGAACTGATTTCAGGGAAATCATAATCTGACCCTCCAAACATACAAGCGGCGCGATTTATCGCGCGGATTTTATGATGTCGCGACGCTATTGTCCGCTGACGGTGCCGCTCATCACGGCTGGAGCGTCGGCCTGTACCAGAAAAGCGATCACTGTGGCATCACGCTCCCCGCGAATGTCTGGCAGGGAAACGGCATCACTGATGGCATCACCTTGATGCAGGCGCTGATCGCCCACCCGTACCACGCCGTCGAGCAGCGTTAGCCAGACAGCGAAACCTTCCCGCTGTGGAATCACCAGCTGCTGGTCACGTTCCAGTTTCAGATCGTAGATATACACCGCCTGACGCAAAGCCAGTGGCGCATCGCTGCCTTCAGGCCCGGCCAGCAGCGTCCAGCTATTGACCGCTGCACCCTCGGCACGGGTGAAGTGTTGCACTCGTTCCTCGCCCCCTTCGTGCGCAGGACGAATATAGGCCTGCAACATTTCAGTTTCGATCAATGGCGCAGACTCCTCATGGCGCAGGCCGTCACCGGCACTGACCACCATCACGCGTTTAGCGTTCAGCGGGGTGCGTTCCCCATTTTCATGCTGATGCTGCGAAGAACCGCGCCAGACGTAAGTGAAAATCTCATCGTTCTGATGGCGGTGCATCGGTACCTGCGCCCCGGTTTTCAGCGTCATCTGGTCGATGATCGCCAGCGGGCCAAATGCCTCGCCCGGACGCTGACGGCGAATGCTGAAAGGGCCATATTCAAACAGCTGGTCGCGTTGTGCACGTAACAGGTTCATGGTCAGTCTCCGTGAATTCGGTTAGATGGCACCATGATAAAGGCCCAGGGCATACACACCAGTGGTACGATTTGTTGGCTTAAGTCAAAATTTTTGACAATAGATAATTAGTCAACACTGACGAAGTTGCGTAAAATAAGCTTTTATTTTCCTCAGGCCAGTCATCATGGACCGTAAAAAACAGATTCTTGACGCTGCTGAACAATGCATGAGATTAAAAGGTTTTCATCAGACGTCGATTCAGAATATTGCCAGCCAGGCAAATATCAGTGTGGGACTGATCTATAAATACTTCACCAATAAAGAATCGATCATTGAAGCGCTGGTATTAAATATCACCCAACGTCTGAAAGATTTGCTTAATGATGATCTGGAACATATTGCTCAGTCAGGTGGTGAGGCGCGTTTGCCGCTGTTTTCTGCCGGGCTGGTGCCGCATGAAGTGGAGAATGATATTGTCTTACTGATGGAAGTCTCGTCTGAAGCCATGCGCAATGCGCGCGTCATGCACATTATGACTGATGCCTGGAAAAATCTGCGGGATAACTTTATCAGCAAAGAACAGGCGCTTTACCCAGGTAAAGATGCCAGCGTTATTCATACTCGCTTGTATGTTCTCTCCCTGATGATCGATGGCATTATTATCCGTCGTTGTATGAAACAACGCGAAATTGTACCCGCCTTCGTGCCATTTTTTGACGGCATCATCAAGGATGTAAACAATAACGCGGTTGTACAATAAGTTACGGCAACAAGTGCTGGCTGAGTATGGTGCTCAATCGTGCCAGTTCCTGCGGATTTAAATCATGATCGACAAATGTGCGACAGGCTACGCCATCAATCAGTAACAACAGAAAATGGATCTGATTAAAACGCTGCTCCGCACTGGTTTGTGGATTTTGTTGCTGAAATATATCTTCAAGCGCGGAAATAAGTTGCTGCTCCTGTTGCGCCAGAATATCGCGCACCGCGGCATTACGTGAGGCTTCAGAATACACCTCCAGTAATAAACATTGGTCTTTTATCGACCACTCATGCCAGAACACGGAATCCCGGTCGAGAATCTGCGCTACCTGCGGCTGCTGGCTAAGTTTCTTTTCCAGAAAAAGCCGCCACTCTTCAGCAATGACGTTAACCGTTGCGCTGACCAATACTTCTTTGCTGCTAAAATAACGATATATTTGCCCAGCACCCAAACCACTTTCGGCACTAATATCCGCCATGCTGGCACCATGAAAACCAGAACGACTGAAACAGACTTTCGCCGCAGCAATAATTAGCTGTTTACGCGGGTGCAGAAAATCTTGTTGATCTGGTCGGGTCAAATTTCATTCCTCAAATCAAAAAACTTGCGCGATAAATCGCGCCGCGACGTGTTCGCACCCCATCTTTAAGGAGCGGCATAATACAGTACGCGAATTTTTGCCGATAGCCGTGGCAAAAATCCGCTTACATTTTACCGCAGGCCGACACCAAATCGACCTGCGGTAGGGTTTACAGCTTCAGTTCTGATTCTTTCAACGCCGTACCGCCGCCCATCACCTTGTAGAAGGTAATCAGGTTCTGGTAATACGCCTGTTGGGTGCTGACCAGACTGGTACGCGCGGTGTACAACGTGCGTTGCGCGGTCAGCGCATTCAGGTAAGTATCCACCCCGTTGCGATAACGCAGATCGGCCAGATGGTAATAGGTCTGCGATGCCGCCACGTTGTTACGCTGGCTGGTCAACTGGTCGTTGATGGTGCCACGTCGTGCCAGGGCATCCGCCACTTCCTGGAAAGCGGTTTGCACCGCTTTCTCATACGCCGCCACGTAGTATTCCTTCTGCGCTTTGGTGTATTTCAGGTAAGCCACATTGTAACCACCTTTGAAGATCGGCAATGAAATGCTCGGTGCAAAGGACCAGACGCCCGCACCGTTTTTAAACAGCGAGGACAGGTCTGCACTGCCGACCCCGCCGCTGGCGGTCAGGGAGATGCTCGGGAAGAAGTTCGCCCGTGCCGCACCAATGCTGGCATTGGCTGACTTCAGGTTATGTTCCGCTTCCAGCACATCCGGACGATTCAGCAAGGCATCAGACGAAATCCCGGCAGGGACTTCACGGAACGCCTGCCCCAGTGCATCGATATTCGCCGCTAACAGGTTATCCGGCACGCTGCGCCCCACCACCAGATCCAGCGCATTTTTGTCCTGCGCCACACTGGTGGTATAGCTGGCGACATCCGCCATCGCTGACTGGTAAGTGGTTTCCGCTGAGGAGACATCCACCATCGAAGCGGTGCCGTGTTCCATCTGCTTACGCGTCACCTCCATCGACTGGCGTGCACTCTCGGCCGTTTCTTTGGCAATCGCCAGATTGCTGCGATCCGCCGCCAGGGTTAACCAGTAATCCACCGTATTATACAGCACCGTCAGGCGCGTGCTGCGTGCGCCTTCCAGCGTGCTGAGGTAAGTTTCATATTGCTCGCGCGTCAGACTCTGGTTCTTACCAAACAGATCCAGCTCGAACGAACTGACACTGCCTTCTGCGGTGTAAGAGTTGCTGATCGCAGTCTGATTACCTTCGCCGGTCAGGGCGCGTGAACGTGTACCGCTGACGCCCGCACTCAGGCTCGGGAACAGATCAGCCCGCTCCTCACCGTATTGCGCATGGGCGGATTTCACGCTGGCCACTGCTTCACGCAGGTCGCGGCTGCTATCCAACGCCATCGCCACCACCTGCCGCAGTTGCGGGTCCAGAATATAGTCCTGCCAGCCAAGATCGCGATAGTTAGCCGCCTGCGCACCCTGTAACGACTTATAGGCATCCCCGCTCGGCGTGGTGTTAGCTACCGGCGAGGCAGGACGTTGATAGTCCGGGTCCAGTGACATACAACCCGCCAGGAAACAGGGTAAAAACACCACCAAAAGTTTTGCTGACATGTTATTCCCCCGTCTTCTCAGCAGATTCAGTGTGGCTCGCATGACTATGCGGCAGGCCGGGGAACACACGCCGGACCAGCACAAAGAACAGCGGGACTAAGAAAATCGCGAGCAACGTAGCGGAAAGGGTCCCGCCGATGATGCCCGTACCGATGGCGATACGGCTGTTCGC
This sequence comes from Pantoea sp. X-Soil-TKNS-1211, assembly GCF_059730495.1. Classification (NCBI taxonomy): domain Bacteria; kingdom Pseudomonadati; phylum Pseudomonadota; class Gammaproteobacteria; order Enterobacterales; family Erwiniaceae; genus Pantoea; species Pantoea sp. X-Soil-TKNS-1211. The sequence goes on along the minus strand of NZ_AP035953.1, from coordinate 2,122,633 downwards.
TCCTGCGCCGGTCGATATCGCCAGCGGCAGTACCCCGGCGGTAAATGCCAGCGAGGTCATAATGATCGGACGCAAACGCATCGAGGCAGCATTCACCGCAGCTTTCACCAGGTTTTCCCCTTTGCGGTAATTCTCCTCGGCGAATTCGACGATCAGGATGGCGTTCTTCGCCGACAGGCCGATGATGGTAAGCAGCGCCACCTGGAAATAGACATCATTTTCCAATCCACGCAGCGTCACCCCCAGCAGCGCACCGAATACCCCGAGCGGTACCACCATCATTACCGAGAACGGTACGGACCAGCTTTCGTACAACGCCGCCAGACACAGGAACACCACAATCAACGAAATGGCGTACAGCGACATCGCCTGGTTGCCGGAAAGACGTTCCTGATACGACAAGCCGCTCCAGGCATAGGTGGTGCCAGCCGGCAGTTTGCTCGCCAGTTTTTCCATCGCCGTCATCGCATCACCCGAACTTTTGCCGGAGGCGGAAGAGCCCTGGATCTCATAGGATGACAGGCCGTTGTAGCGCGACAGTACATCCGGGCCATAGGTCCAGTGCGATGAAGAGAACGACGAGAATGGCACCATGGTGGTGTCGCCATCGCTGTCGGTGCCGGCGACAAACCACTTATCGATATCCTCCGGTTCACTGCGGAAATCCTCGTCACCCTGCATGTAGACCTTTTTCACCCTGCCACGATCGGTGAAGTCATTAACGTAAGTACCGCCAATCGCCGCGCTCAGCGTGCTGTTGATATTGCTGACCGATAAGCCAAGCGACTGCGCTTTTTCATCGTCGATATCCACCTGTAACTGCGGCAGATCCGGCAAGGTATTGGCACGCACGCTACTGAGCACCGGGTCCTGATTAGCAGAGGCAATCAGCTGGTTACGCAGCTTGAGTAAATCGTCGCGACTGGTGTTGCCACGCGCCTGTAACTCAAAGGTAAAACCGTTCGACTGTCCCAGACCGGAAATCGACGGCGGCGATAGCACAAACACCTGCGCATCGCGGATGCCGGACAGATTCATCATGGCGCGACCAGCAATGGCGTCGGCGGTGTTTTCTGCCCCTTTACGATCGTCCCAGTTTTTCAGGGAGATAAAACCAATGCCCGCATTCTGCCCGCTACCGGCAAAGCTGAAGCCGTTAACCAGCATGCTGACGTTGACGTTATCTTTCTCTTTGGTGGCGAAATATTGCTGGATCTGACGGCGCACTTCGCTGGTACGGTTCTCGGTGGCACCGGGTGCCAGCGTGTACTGCACCATGATGTAACCCTGGTCTTCGGTCGGCAGGAACCCGGTCGGCAGACGCAGATACATAAAGGCACAACCAATCAACAGTACCGCATACAGCAACAGATAACGCACCGAGCTGTGGATCACATGGCCGACTTTCTCGTGATAACGTGCCTGGATTTTTTCGTAGCTGCGATTAAACCAGCCGAAGAAACCTTTCTCACCGCTTTCGTGATGGTGCGGTTTCAGTAAGGTTGCACACAACGCTGGCGTCAGCGTCAGCGCCACCACCACCGACAGCACCATTGAGGAGACGATCGTGATGGAGAACTGACGGTAAATCACCCCGGTGGAACCGCTGAAGAAGGTCATTGGCAGGAATACCGCTGACAACACCAGCGCGATGCCAATCAACGCACCGGTAATTTCCTTCATTGACTTCTCGGTGGCTTCACGCGGTGGTAGCCGCTCTTCGCGCATCACACGCTCGACGTTTTCCACCACCACGATGGCGTCATCCACCAATAGCCCGATGGCGAGCACCACACCAAACATCGTCAGGGTGTTGATCGAGTAATTAAATACCGCCAGTACACCGAAGGTGCCAAGCAGTACCACCGGCACGGCAATCGCCGGAATTAAGGTAGTACGGATGTTTTGCAGGAACACAAACATCACGATCACCACGAGGATGATGGCTTCTACCAGCGTTTTAACCACTTCCTCGATGGAGATTTTGACAAAGTCGGTGCTGTCGAGCGGATAGGCGATGTCATACCCGGTCGGCAGGCTGGAGCGGAACTCATTAACGGTGTTTTTCACGTTCTCTGCGGTAGAGAGCGCATTAGCACCTGATGCCAACTGAATCGCGATACCCGATGCCGGATGGCCGTTCGCCAGCACGTTGGCGCTGTAGTCGTCGTCGCCCATTTCCACCCGCGCGACGTCACTCAGGTGCACCACCGAACCGTCGGTCTGGCTTTTCAGCACGATATTGCGGAACTGCTCCGGCGTTTGCAGACGTGAACGGGAACGCACCGTGGCGACCAGTTGCTGCTCTTTACTCGCCGGTTGCGCACCAATCTGACCAGAAGACACCTGGGTGTTTTGTGCTTCCAGCGCGGTTTCCACGTCAGAAGGCATCAGCGAATAGGACGCCAGTTTGGCCGGATCCAGCCAGATACGCATCGCGTATTCCGCACCAAACACCTGCACGCTACCGACGCCCGGCAGACGTGCCAGCGTATCTTCCATGTTACTGACCAGGTAGTCGGCAACATCCGAAGAGGTCGCTTTGTTGTTTTTGTCGTACAGCGCCATGATCAACAGGAAGTCGCTCTGTGCCTTCTCGACCGTCACACCCTGTTGGGTTACGGCGTCCGGCAAACGGCTTTCCGCCTGCTGCACTTTGTTCTGCACCTGCACCTGGGCGATATCCGGATCGGTGCCCTGCTCAAAGGTGACGGTGATTTTGACCTGACCGGTAGAGGCGGTACTGGTGGAGGAGAAGTAGAGCAAACCGTCGAGGCCGGTCAACTGCTGCTCAATCACCTGGGTGACGCTGCTCTCCAGCGTCTCCGCGGACGCACCGGTATAGGTGGCCTGAATACTGATCTGCGGCGGTGCCACATCAGGATATTGCGCAATCGGCAGGTTTTTGATGCTCAGGATACCAAACATCATGATGCAGATAGCGATGACCCAGGCAAAGACCGGTCGTCGGATAAAGAACTGAGCCAACATAATCAGTTCCCTCCGCTGGTGTTCGCGTTGGCGTCAGTCGGAGTGGTAGTGCCGGTTTCGACCGCTTTCACCGTCTGCCCCGGTTGCACTTTACCGGTGCCTTCAACAATCAGTTTATCGCCGCTTTTCAGGCCGCTGTCGATCAGCCATTTGTTGCCAATCACCCGATCGGTCACCACTTCCCGGCTTTCAACTTTGTTGTCCCTATCCACCACCAGCGCGGTGGCATTGCCTTTCGCATCACGGGTAATGCCCTGTTGCGGTGCCAGCAACCCATCATTTTTCACCCCGTTGCTGACGGTGGCACGCACATACATGCCAGGCAACAACTGGTGATCCGGGTTGGGGAAAATGGCGCGCAAGGTGACGGTGCCGGTTGATTCATCCACCGAGACTTCCGTCAGTTCCAGCTTACCGGTATGGTCATAGGTTGAACCATCTTCCAGTTGCACCGTCACCGGGACTTCATCACTGTTCTGATGCAGCGACGCTTGCTGGCGTTTCAACTTCAGCAACTGCACGCTGGACTGGGTCAGATCAACATAGATCGGGTCCAGCGCACGGATGGTTGCCAGCGCGGTGGTTTGCTCTGACGTCACCAGCGCGCCCGGCGTCACTGAAGAAATACCAATACGACCACTGATTGGCGCTTTGATTTGCGTGTAATTCAGGTTAATGCGGGCGCTTTCAACCGCCGCTTTGTACTGCGTAACTGACGCAAGATTTTGCTGGTAAGTGGCTTCCGCATCGTCAGCATCCTGACGGGAAACACCGTTTTCCTTCACCAGCGCCGCATAACGTTCGGCTTTCAGTTTGCTGCTCTTGACCACGGCGACGGCATTCTTTAGCTGCCCGACCGCTTCGTCATAACTGGCCTGATAACTGGCGGGATCGATCTGATAAAGAACCTGTCCGGCTTTGACCTCATCGCCTTCAGTAAACAGGCGTTTCTGGATGATGCCACCGACCTGGGGACGCACATCCGATGTCATGGTGCCGGTTACGCGTCCTGTCAGTTGACTGGTTAAGGTAACCGGTTCTGTTTGCAGCGTTTTTACGCCAACTTCCGTAACCATTGCCCCGGGATTGTTCTCTGCACTCTGGTCACAGGCAACAATCAAAAATGCCAGACCTGCAATAACATACCGCTGAAAAACCATCATGGTGATCCTATAGTGAACGTTCATTCTCAGCGCGAGAGTCTAACAAACAACCAGTAAGACGTATGTAAGCAAAGCGAAAAGAGGGAATTTAATGACCCTGTAGTTTGTGTCGGAAACCGTCGGTGAAGGTTGTTGACCAGGCAGCATGTTCTACATTGATATAAATCATCGCGGATTCTCCGCCAGCCACTCCATTATTAATGGACCTGAGTTAATAAATAATGGTCAGTTAATGGCGGTCTTTATTTTTTTCAGTTCACAGATGGGAGATAAACCATGCTGGTAATAGCGATTATCCAACACACGCCAATCTGGGTGTGGATTCTCTTTATCTATCTTCTTTCACGCGGTATCAAAGCCCTTAAAACGCGTGAGGTTGCGGTGAGTAAATTATTCCTGATTCCCGTTCTGTTCCTGCTGTGGGCGATTCACGGGGTGTTCAGGGAAACCCACTGGACGCTGGCTGCACTGGCCGCCATGCTTGGGGGGCTGTTAATAGGCGGCCTACTGGGGGCGATGCTGGGACGCCGGAATATGCCCACTACGCCAAGTAGTCAGCCGGGAACGATTATTCGCCCCGGTTCGGTGCTGCCGCTTATTTTTATGGTGGTCGCCTTTATTGCTAAATACGTGCTTTCCGTGTCCGTGGTTTTACAACCCATGCTGATGGATTCGTTGACCTTTAATCTGACACACGGATTAATTAGCGGTTTAACCGCCGGGGTGTTTTGGGGAAATATGTTGGTGGCGTTTATTCCGTGGTATCGCTCGCGTAATCTGGCAAGACCGTAAAGCAGCGCGATAAATCGCGCCGCTACGATGATGTAATGGGTTATGCGAAGCGCTGCAACGCCAACAACGGGCTGGTGAGCGGGCGTTGGTCATGCGTGAAGTCCTGCGCCGCCACCGCCATCGACACCTGCGCCAGCGCCACCTGGTCTGCACCCTGCTGACGCGCTTGCTCCACGGCGTCTTTAATCAGGCGGCGATAGCCCTGCTGATCGCCAGCCTTGAAGGTGGTCCAGGCATCAGGGATCAGGCGCACTTCCGGTTGCAATCCCGCCAGCGTCGGCGGGCAGAACAGCGCGGTAGTCGCCGCCAGCGTTGATTCTGCGGCGCACAGCACCACCGATTTACCACCGCGACGGTGAACCTCATCGGCCAGCATGCGATCGGTGCGATAAACCACACAACTATTGGCCTCGTTGTGAAAACTATCCGCGACCGGCCCCAGCGTCGAACAGGTCATCAGAATCGCATCAAACCACGGCGTCAGGCTATGCAGCAGCGTAGTAAGGCGTGTTTGCTGCTCGCTGGTCATGCCACCACTCAATTCAGCTTCAGCCAACAAATGCGGCATCACCAGATGGCTTAAGCTGGTGGGTGCGATGCCCAGACTGGCGGCGGCCTGATCAAAGATGGCGATATTACTGGCGGCAGTGTGTAAACAAGCGATGGTCATAGGAAATCCTTTTGTCGTGGCAAGCGGGGTAACTCACTATCCTGCTTAGCTGCATTGCATTAGTCACGAAATTTCATCAGAATTATTTCATATTGCCATCAGCAGCTTATCGCCAACCTGTGTAACAGCATGGACCTGAATCTTATTGCTTTTATTATCGCCATCTTGCCGGTCGCCCTGTCACCGGGGGCCAGTTTCACCCTGGCGATCAACAATACCCTGACAGCAGGCAGCCGGGGCCTGGCGGCGATCATTGTCGGCACTGCGCTGGGCATTTATACCCACGCGCTGCTGATCGGTTCCGGTATCAGCGCCCTGCTGCTGCATTCCCCCACTGTTTTTACCCTGCTGAGTTTCGCCGGAACGATTTATCTGTTCTGGCTTGGCGTGCAGTTGATTCAACGGGGACGTAATGTCGCTTCTCCTTATGTTTCCCCTCACCCACGCCGGACCACCGTCAAAGAGGCCTGGCTGGCGAATGTGCTGAATCCCAAAGCGGTGATGCTCTACCTCACCGTGGTGTCACAGTTTGTTGGTAAACAGGGAGCGTTCGCGCATTTTTTGCTGCTGGCAACGGTGCATATCCTGATCATGAGCCTGTGGCTGATACTGGTATGCTACGCACTGCTGACCTCGGCAAAACTGATCAACATTCAGAAGATTGGCTTTTTTATTAACGTCATCGGTGGCGCGGTGCTGGTGATCTTCGCCATGCACAACTTCGCACAACTGCTGCTAAAACTGATGGGACTGTCATGGTAATGCCCGCACTTTCTCTGGCCGATCTCGGCCCGCGCATCTGCATTCTTGGCCCGTCGAACAGCGGTAAATCCACGCTGGCACACGCCATTGCGCAAAAAACCTCGTTACCATTAGTCCATCTCGACCAGCTTTATCATCTGCCCAATACCCACTGGCAGGCACGTAGTGAAGCCGAGTTTCTGCAACTGCATCAGACGGCAATCGCTGAACCCAGCTGGGTGATGGATGGAAACTATGTGCGTTGTCTGCCCGACCGGCTGGCACGTGCTACTGGCTTGATTTTGCTAGAAATCAGTACCACCCGCAGTGTGTTGCGTTATTTTCGTCGGACGTTACTGGATGCACAGCGGGTTGGCGGTGTCGTTGCCGCAGGCCAACAGGAACGTATCACCTGGGAGATGTTGCGTTACCTGTTGTTATATACGCGCAGTAAGCAACCGCGTAATCGTGAGATGTTCGCTTCGTGGCAGCAGCCAAAACTGTTGCTCTCCTCTGCGGCTGAGTTGCAGGCCTGTTATCAGACGTGGGGATTAACGCGCTAACCCCTGACAGTAGCGGCGCGATTTATCGCGCACCTTTGATTTTGAATGCGCGATAAATCGCGCCGCTACAGATGAAATATGCCCTGTCCGTATTACGACAAGGCATTTTTTTAGCTTACTTCAGGCGGAATGCCACCACGCTATCACCCTGTTTGGTACCGAGTGAACCGTGACCGCCCGCCGCAATCACCACATACTGCTTACCATCTTTGCCCATAAAGGTGGATGGCGTGGCTTGCGCGCCAGCACTCAGCTCGGTCTGCCACAGCAACTCGCCGGTGGTGCTGTCGTAGGCACGGAAGAAGTTATCTGCCGTGGCACCGTGGAACACCACATCACCCGCCGTCACCAGCGGACCACCGTGCGCCACCATCCCCATCGGGAAACCAATCGGGAAGCGACCCGGCAGGAAACTGGTGTTGAGGTTTTTGGTGGTGCCGACACGACGCAACCATTCGGTTTTACCGGTCTTCAGATCCACACCCACCATCCGGCCCCACGGCGGAGCAATGCACGGAATGCCAAGATCGGAGGCCAATTGCTGGATATGGATAGCGTAATCACCGTGGAAGTTTTCATTCCAGTAGGGCTGACCATCTTTGGTGAACATGCGTTCAGTGGCCGTCTGCGGGGTACGCTTAATCAAGGTGTATTTGTAGGCCAGGCGCACCGGTGCCGCAATCAACAGCTGACGCTGTGGATCAACTGCCACCGAACCCCAGTTGAACACGCCGATGTTGCCAGGGAAGATCAGCGACCCTTTCTCGGTGGCCGGCGTCCACGGATTGCCATCGTAACGCAGGGTGCGGAAGTCGATACGGCATGACATCTGGTCAAACGGCGTAATGCCCCACATCGATTTTTCCGTCAACGGCTGCGGAATAAAGTTCAGGCTGGAGACCGGTTGCGTGGCGGCAAACTTCTCGCCCTCTACGCCACCCTCGGTTGATACCTGCACCTGATTCACCGGATAGACCGGCTGCCCGGTGAGACGGTTCAGCACAAACAGGTTGCCGGTTTTGGTTGGCAGAATCACGACCGGCTGACGGTTGCCCTGATAATCGATATCCACCAGCGACGGCTGTGACGGATTATCGCGGTCCCACAGGTCGTGGTTAGAACTTTGATAACGCCATTTGAAAGCACCGGTGTGCAGATCCAGCGCCACCAGCGCATCGCGGAACTTCTCGGTGTTGCTGTTCGCATCACGTTCAATGCCGACTTCATCCGGCGAGGCGTTGCCGAACGGCACATATACCAGACCATTTTTCAGATCGGCACTCAGCGTTCCCCAGGCAACCGGGGTATCCTGCGGATAGGTTTGACCCGCCGCAACCGGCGCGGTGTTTTCCGGGTTAGCCGGATCAAAGTTCCACACCAGACGGCCGCTCTGCACATCATAAGCACGGATCACTCCCGACGGATTGCCGCTGTTGAATCCGTTGTCCATCACAGAGCCGCCCACAATCACCAGATTGCCCGCCACCAGCGGTGCCGCAGTTTGCATCAGCGCATGTGGACGGACTTCGCCCATATTGCTGTGCAAATCCACCACACCATTGTTGCCAAAGTCCGCGCAAGGTTTGCCGGTATCTGCATCCAGCGCAATCAACTGCGCATCGGTGGTGGCATTGAAGATGCGCTTACGGCAGATGGCCGGATTAGCCGAGGAGCTATCCTCCGCAACTGGCGTTTGCGAGTAATAGCTCACGCCACGGCAGGTCTGGTGCTGCTGCAAATACGAGCGATCTTTCGCCGGAGTATATTTCCACTTCACCGCACCGGTTTCCGGGTCGAGCGCATGGACTTCATTGTGCGGAGTACAGAAATAGAGCATGCCGTTGGCTTTCAGCGGCGTGGCTTCGAAGGTGTATTCACTGGCGTCATCACCCTGACGCAGATCGCCCGTGTGATAGGTCCAGGCCACTTCAAGGTCTTTGACGTTATCTTTAGTGATCTGATTCAGCGCCGAGAAACGCAGACCGTCGGTTGTTCCGCCGTAGGCGGTCCAGTCATCCTGAGCGCCCTGCTGGCTGCCCTGTGCGCGCTCATTGGTGATGGTGCCAGCCTGCGGCAATGGGTCATAGAAGCACAGACCAATCACCACCAGAATCATAACGATCACCGTACCACCCAGTAACGGATGGAAGCGACGTTGTGCCTGATACAGCGGCTTTACCACCCACGGCATGGCCAGCCACAGGCCGATCACGCCAAACAGATCACCGCGCGGAATCCATTGCCACTTATCAAAGCCCACTTCCCAGATAATCCACACCAGCGTAATCCACATCAGGACGGCATACAGCGTCAGTGCACTACGTTGTTGTCTGAACAGCAAAATCGCGGTAATCAGTAATCCGACCGCCATCAGTGCATAGAATGCACTTCCTCCCAGCATCAGCAGCTTACCGCCCATATACAGCAGCGCGATGCCCAGTATCCCCAATACGATACTGGTTAGTTTGTTAACCATGCTTATCCCTCAAGCTTTGCAAAACGACCTAAATTCTCTTAAAAGAAACCTACAGATGTTCAACATAATTTTAACCAACGTTAAGGAAATGCTAAACCGCATGTCTGAATGTATCGTAAGAAACGCTTATCAATTTAGCGCAGCTGATTTCAACCTGCCGCAGAGCACATCAATCTGTGATTGAAATCACGTTTCATTATTGATGGGGAGAATTAATCATTGGTGAGGATAAATAGCATCTTTTGTTCATTCAGTGATTAACCATAACCTCGATAAATCTGCGAGATAAATCGCGCCACGATGCAATCTGCATAATTCTGCATCAAATGAATTAATTTAACCGGTCAGTTTTCGCTCATTGCGATTATTCCCATACATGCTTCCTTACCTCATTGCTATGACGGCAATTTTATTCATTTTTTAATTAAGTACGCGCCTGAAAGGTATTTATTAATGATAAGACACTGCACAGTGTGGGGTTTTTGAGAGTTTCCTCAGCCTCCCTGACTCAGGGGGTTGTGATATAAGTCACGCGACTGTTCTGGAGTAAGTCTGCTTATAAGAAGAAGGTTAACGATGATCAGTGCCAATTCACTTTATCGCAAATTACGGTTTCCCTTTAAGCTCACCCATGCTGCATTAAAATATCCCCGTGCCAATGCCCGTGTCAGACAATATAAGGTGTTGTCACCCGAGCAGACGATTGATCTGCTATTAAACAATAATCACCTCTCCATCAGCCGCTATGGCGATGGTGAACTGGAGATGACGTTGTTTAAAAACATTGGTTTTCAGGCATTTGATGAACGGTTATCGATCCGCTTAAAAGAGATCTTGCGGCGGGGCGTGAATCATAACCCCAACTGTTTATTATGTCTGCCGGATGCCTTTCGCAGCACCCGAAATATGCGTTTTGGCTCGGCCCTGTTCTGGTTTTTTCATAAGGCATTTTGTTTTCTGCGTTACGAGCCATTGTTAAGTAGAAAATATTTATATGGCAACACTTCGGTGACGCGCCCTTATCATGACTATAAAGACAAAACCTTATCCACGGTGATTTTTGCTAAATTCCAGCAATTATTCAGAGATAAAAAAATTTTAATCGTGGAGGGCAGTGGCACGCGTTTGGGAATGGGGAATGATTTGCTAGCCGGTGCGCGTGAAATAAAGCGTATTACCACCCTGAACCGCAATGCCTTTTCAGTTTACAACGAATTATATAGCGCCGTGCTGGCACATGGCCGCCATTTTGACATGGTACTGATTTCACTTGGCCCCACCGCCACGGTGCTGGCGTACGATCTCAGCCAACAGGGTATTCGATGCATAGACAGTGGACACATCGATATCGAATACGAGTGGATGCGCAGCGCCGCACGCGACAAGGTGCAAGTGGCCGGGAAGAACGTCAATGAAGTCGGCGTGTTATTAAGTGATGAGGTGCGTGACACCGATGAACACTATCGCAGCCAGATTTTGCAACATGTCGGATTGACACCGGAAGCGGTGCCAATCCCGTCACCACTACGCCAGCCGATGGTGTAAAACACCACTCAGCACTGTACGTTGCGACGAATATCGCCGGGACAACGTCTCTTTATCTCAAGCAATCTCAAAAAATGGTTTTTTTGAGATTGCTTGAGATAACCGGAAAGAAACCACACGACGCCTGATGCACATTCCGTAGCGGCGCGATTTATCGCGCATCTTTATAACCGCGCGATTTATCGCGCATCTTTAACCGCGCGATAAATCGCGCCGCTACGACATCCCCGCTACTGGTTCTGATGACGCTGGCAAAATGCCGCGATATCCCCGGACTGAAAATCGCCGAGATGCGCCATCAGTTTCTCCAGCGGCCAGTGCCACCAGGCAATTGCCTGCAACTGTGCGGCGATTGCTGGAGTAAAGCGCATGCGGATGGGTCTGGCCGGGACACCACCGACAATGGAGTATGGCGCGACATCCTTGCTTACCACCGCACCCGCCGCCAGTACCGCGCCATCGCCTACCGTCACCCCAGGCAGCACGATCACCCCATGGCCGATCCATACGTCGTGGCCGATGATCACCCGGTCAGCACGGCGCTCGGCAAAAAATGCGCTGTCACGCTGCGTCTGGCTGTCATAGTACTCAGGACAATAGGTAAAACGATGCTGCGAAGCACGATCCATCGGATGATTCGGCGCACCGATGCGTACCTGATTAGCGATCGCGGTAAAGCGGCCAATTTGGCTGTCAGCGATGCAACAATGCTCACCTATATAGGAAAAATCACCCAGTTCGCTGTATTCGAGATAGCTGTGGGCGAGGATTTCACACTGCTGACCAATGTGGGTCTCACGCATACGCACGCTGGGATCGATGACGGTTTGTTGCAGTTTGGCCGGTTGCACAGCAGCGAGTGCCATAGCGAAAACTCCGTAGTGGTCAGATGTCTGGATAACTGAGCTGCGCCAGGGCAGCGACGAGACATCAACCTAACCGGACAAGATGACAGCCAGATGGCAACATGCCATCTGGCGCAGCATTTATGGGCGAGCTGCGGTGCCATCCGGCAAACGTGCATTGGTCCACTCGGGCAGACCACCGGAAACCGGATACTTCGCGGCCAGTTTCTCATCAATATCTACCCCCAACCCCGGACGTTCACTCAGGTAGGCGTAGCCACGATCAATTTCCGGGCAACCCGGGAACACCGCCTGAAGCGCTTCATTGACCGGCGTATATTCCTGAATCCCCAGGTTGGTGATACTCATATCGATATGCAGATTGGCCGCCACGCCAACCGGTGAGATGTCACCTGGGCCGTGCCAGGCGGTGCGCACACCGTACAACTCCGCCAGGGTGGCAAGCTTCTTCGCCGGAGTGATGCCGCCAATGGTGCTGACATGGCAGCGGATGTAATCGATCAATTGCTGCTGGATCAGCGGCTTCCATTCGTTGATCTGGGTAAAGAGTTCCCCCATCGCTACCGGGGTGCTGCTCTGCGTACGCAGTTTGCTTAACCAGTCGATGTTTTCCGGTGCCACCGGGTCTTCGAGGAAGAACAGTTGATACGGCTCAAGGGATTTAGCCATCTGAATCGCGGCAATCGGCGTGATGCGCTCGTGCACGTCATGGATAAATTCCACCCCGAAACCCAGCTTGTTTCGCAGATGATCGAACAAACGCGGTACGGCACGCGCATAGGCATCTGGATCAAACCAGACACCGTGGGTCTGGCTGCGTGGTGACACTTTAGGCTGGATGTTTTTCGCCCGTGATAGTTTCCCGGCGATCAGGCGCAGATCATCGGTCCCTGCACCACCGTACATCCCTACCTGACAACGAACATACTGGTAACCCTCCTCCATCCGCGCCCGAATATTGTCCTCGACTTCAATTTCATCCGCGCCGTCGCAGTGCCGGTAAAGCGCGATACCATCGCGGCATTTGCCGCCCAACAGTTGATACACCGGCAGGTTAGCGAGTTTGCCTTTGATATCCCACAGCGCCATGTCCATGCCTGACAGGGCATTGTTCATCACCGGACCATTGCGCCAGTAACCACTGACGGCGGCTGACTGCCACAAATCCTCGATACGCGCCGGATCTTTGCCGATTAAAAAGGGTTTGATGTAATTTTCAATCGCGGCCGCCACCGCATAAATACGTTGGGTAAAGGTGGCACAGCCAAGGCCGTACAGTCCCGGTTCGCTGGTTTCGATCTTTACCACCACCAGGTCAATGCCTCCAGGGGCGGTGAGGATGGTTTTGACGTCAGTAATTTTCAGTTCGCTCATGAAATCCTCGCTTATCCTGTATGATGTCCTACATGTTGTTTGATAAAAAAAGCCCGCGACGGGCTTTTTGCATTAAGAATTGTGGCGCACGTCTTCGATAGCATGCACGTTGTGGGTCATGGCGCTGTTTAATGTCTCCGTTGCCAGCGTAGCATCACGGTTCTTCAGTGCCATAAATACCTTGATATGGGCTTCCACGCTCTCCAGGGTAATGCCCAACACCCGGTTCAACTCCTCAAGGTAATGCACATAGATCCCCTTCAGGGACTCCATCACATGAATAAACACCTTATTATGGGAGGCTTTGACGATCGCCAGATGAAAATCATAATCGGCCAGCGAATATTTTTTGTAGTCGTCACGGCTGACTAACATGCGATTCAACGCCTTTTCCAGCGCCTGGACGTCTTCATCGGTGGCGTTCTGCACCGCCAGCTCCATACAACGGAATTCCACCGTCTGGCGAAACACCCGCATATCATCGAACTCCTCCTGCGACAGATGCAGGATCGGCGCGTTGTTACTGAAGGCGTCATAGCGTGCCAGGTCGCGGGTCACATAAGTCCCCTTCCCCTGATGCGTCACCACCACACCCAAATCACGCAGTTTCTGTACCGCACTGCGCACGCTGACACGGCTGACCTGAAAGGTGGCGGTTAACTCCGCTTCCGAAGGCAACTTGCAGCCTGATTCCCAGACGCCATTCTGAATGTTTTGCTTCATCTGTTCGTAGATAACGTCGACGACATTATGCTTTTGGATACTTTCCAGGCTCACCCGCTGTTCCCACTTGTCCTACATGTATGAAGTTGTAACGTTTCAGTGTCCGGCTGACAAGGGGAAAATGATCCGCTCGCCAAACACCCGGCACGCCATCACGCCTATAATTAATTTAAATTCATAGAGTTAAAGACAATTTCATTGATTTCCGTCAAGACACTCTCTGCGCAAAACTGTGAGCTAATCGGCAATTACTGAGCCAGGTAATTGCTGTCGATCGTGGCTTCACGTACAACGTCCCCATGCAACTTGTTAGTCATGTTACATCAAGGGATAAAACTCTATGCAAAACTTATTTAACCTCAGCGGCAAAACCGCGCTGATTACCGGTTCGACTCGTGGCCTTGGCCTGGCGTACGCACAGGGTCTGGCACAGGCTGGCGCTCGCGTGATTCTCAACGGCACGCGTGAAGAACATCTGCAACAGGCACTGGCAAGCCTCAAAGCCCAGGGCTGCGATGCACGCGGATACCTGTTCAATGTGGCGGATGAAGCCGAAATCGAGGCGGTTTTCGCCAGGCTGGATGCTGAGCAAATCGCGGTGGATATCGTGATCAATAACGCCGGGATCCAGTTCCGCAAACCGATGCTGGAACTGGCGCTGGCCGACTGGCAGCGCGTACTGGACGTCAATCTGACCAGCGCCTTTCTGGTGGCACGCGCGGCGGCCCGTCGCATGGTGGCACGCAACAGCGGCGGCAAGATCATCAATATCGGTTCGCTGACCAGTGAAGCCGCCCGCGCGACGGTGGCACCCTACACCGCTGCCAAAGGCGGCATCAAACTGCTCACCAAATCGATGGCGGCCGAATGGGCGCCATTCAATATCCAGAGCAACGGCATCGGGCCAGGCTACATCCTGACCGATATGAACGCGGCGCTGGTCGACAACGCCGAATTCAATCAATGGGTATGCAGCAGCAACCCTTCCGGCCGCTGGGGGAAACCTGAAGAACTGATTGGCACCGCTGTTTATCTCGCCTCTGATGCCTCGAATTACGTCAATGGACAGATGATCTATGTCGATGGCGGCTGGCTGGCGACCCTGTAAATTACCGAAAAAAAACCTGCACGGTAAAGGCTGAATATGAAACCGACTCGTACCCGACTTTCTGTTCTGGCGATGTTGTTTGTTGTCACCGCGATTAACTATATGGACCGGGCTAACCTGTCCGTTGCTGGCTCTCACATCCAGGGAGAGTTCTTCCTCTCAGCAACCCAACTGGGGCTGCTGTTCTCGATGTTCACCTGGTTCTACGCCATGAGCCAGATCCCGGTGGGCTATCTGCTCGACCGCATTGGTTCACGCTGGCTGTATGGCAGCGCCATCGTATTGTGGAGCGTCTTTACCCTGCTGATGGGGCTGGCTTCGCATCACTTTTTCACCACTGCTACCGCCTCATTTATGATGTTGCTGGTGTGCCGGGCGTTGATCGGCGTGGCGGAAGCGCCCTCCTTCCCCTCGAACACTAAAATCATCGCCACCTGGTTCCCCGACCATGAACGCGCCCGCGCCACCGCCACCTACTCCAGCGCGCAATATATCGGCCTGGCCCTGTTGACGCCTGCGCTGTCGTTTATTGTCAGCCGGTGGGGATGGGAGATGTCGTTTTACATCTCAGGGCTGATTGGCATTGTGTTCGGCATCTACTGGCTGATCGCCTACCGCGACCCGCAGCACAGTTCCCGCGTCAACAATGCGGAACTGGCGGTGATTCGCCAGGGCGGTGGCTATGGCTCCAGCCATTCATTGCAGCAGAATCCGGGTGTTAACTGGTCGTCCGTGCGCTACATCCTGCGTCAGCGCACAACCTGGGGATTGTTTATCGCGCAGTTCGCCGCCTCCTCCACCCTCTACTTTTTCCTGACGTGGTTTATCGTTTACCTCGAGAAAGGGTTGCACCTGTCGATTGATAAAGCCGGGATTGGTGCCATGTTCCCCTATCTGATGGCGATGGCGGGCGTCCTGTGTGGCGGCACCCTGAGTGATATGCTGCTGAAACGCGGCCACAGCCGCACCTTCGCCCGTAAGCTGCCGGTGATGGCTGGCATGTTGCTGACCTGCTCGATTGCGCTGGTGAATTTTTTCCAGGACAGTCCGGTGATTGCCATCTCCATCTTATCCATCGCCTTCTTTGCCAACGCCTTCTCCAACCTTGGCTGGGTGGTGTGCAGTGACGTGATTCCGCGCCAGTTGATCGGCACCATTGGCGGCTTCCTGAATATTTTCGGCAACCTGTCCGGCATCGTCAGCCCGATCATTATTGGCGTGATTTTGCAGCGCACGCAAAACTTCCAGTACGCGATGTGGTACATCGCCGCCGTGGCCCTGTGCGGGTTCCTGGCTTATCTGTTGCTGGTCGGGAAAATTGAAGTGCTGACGCCCCCCGACGAAAAGCAGCAAGACCATGCCGATCGACGCCTTGATACTCCAACTAATATACAGAGGGAAGCATGATGCAGCAGAAAACAGTTAAGGCAGTGGTGGTTCGCGCCGCACATGATGTGCGCTGTGAATCCCGCGATATTGAATGGCACGACCATCAGGTGTTGGTGCGCGTTGAACGTGGCGGTATTTGCGGTTCCGATATTCATTATTATCAGCATGGCCGGGCGGGGATGTCGGTGTTAAAAGCGCCGATGGTACTGGGACATGAGTTTGTCGGCATTGTCGATCAGGCGCCGGCAGATAGCGGTTTGCAGCCAGGTCAACGGGTGGCGATCAACCCTTCGCAGCCCTGCCAGCAGTGTGGGTTTTGTCTGGAGGGTAAACAGAATCTCTGCCGTTCGATGCGCTTTATGGGCAGCGCCCAGTTCTATCCGCACGTTAACGGTGGATTTGCTGACTACGTCGCCGTCAACCCGTTGCAGTGCGTGCCCTTTGATGCCCAATCAGACCCGAAAATTATCGCCTTTGCTGAGCCGCTGGCGGTGTGTATCCATGCGGTGCGTCAGGCCGGTGATTTGACCGGGAAACGCGTGCTGGTCACAGGAGCGGGGCCGATTGGTTGTCTGGTGATCGCCGCCGCGCTGGCCTCGGGCGCGACCGAGGTGATGGCGACCGATATCAGCGAACGTTGCCGCGATCTGGCGCAGCAAATGGGGGCCAGCCTGACGGCCGACCCACGCGACGAAGATATCACCCAAGGCTGGACGGAAAATGGCGGCGTATTTGATGTCTGCTTTGAAGCTTCCGGTGCCACCGCTGCCGTGGCTTCTGCCGTCAGTTTTACCCGCCCTGGCGGCATTATCGTGCAACTGGGGATGGGAGCACCTGAAGTAAATTATCCTGTCGGCCCGCTGCTGGTCAAAGAAGTGCAGCTGCGCGGTTCCTTCCGCTTTACCGGTGAGTTCACCACCGCCGTGCGCTGGCTGGAATCCGCCAAGATCAACCCCCTGCCGCTGCTTTCCGCTGAGATAGCGATGACCGAGGCGATCAGCGCACTGGAGCTGGCCGCCGATAAAGAGCGCGCGGCCAAGGTACAACTGGTGTTCTAACCTGCGGCTGACGCAACGGTGCGATAAATCGCGCCGTTGCGGATCAGCTGTTTCTTTGTTTCAGCAGCTGCTGCCCGGCAGTCTTTTCCAGCCGCCAGACATTCACCAGCGAACAGGCCACCAACAGCGAGATACCGATAAAAGCCACGTTCACATCCATCTGGCCCGGCACGTTGCTGTCGCGCCACCCCATTGAGATCCGCATCAGCAGCGCCGAAAACGCGATGCCCGCACTCATGCTGAACTGGAAAAAGATACTGAAAATCACCGACGCATCCGCCATCTTCTCCTGCGGCACGTCGGCAAAACCGAGGCTGTTGTAGCAACTGAATTGCAGCGAGCGCGTCAGCCCACCGATAAACAGAATGGTGGCGATGGCGAAATAGCTGAGCGAGGGACTGAGCAGCACACAACTCAGGACTGCCAGCAGGCTGATCAGGCCATTCCATAGCAAGATGCGGCGGAAACCAAAGCGGTTCATCAGCCAGGTGGTGGCCGGTTTCATCGCCAGATTCCCGGCAAAAACCCATAACACCATCGAACCTGCCTGCACGGCACTCCAGCCAAAACTGAGCTGAAACAGCAGCGGCAACAGGAAGGGAATGGCGTTGATCGACGCCCTGAAATACGACCCGGCAATCGCCGTACTACGGAAGGTGGGAATGGCCAGCGTACCAAAGGGCAACAGCGGTGCCGGATGGCGCAGGCTGTGGCGATAGCTCAACACCGCGCTGACGCTACCCACCAGCATCAGCAACAATCCGCTGAGCAGTTCGCTGTGGCCGAGCAGCTCCAGTCCGCTGACCAACGCCACGCAGGCTAAGGCGGTATAGACAAAGCCCTGACCATCAAACGCTCGCGTCGCGTTGTTACGGCTTTGCGGCACCAGCCGCCAGGTCGCGGCCAGCGCCAGAATGCCTAACGGAATATTCAGCCAGAAGATCCACGACCAATGTCCGTAAGTGACGATAAAACCACCGAGCGGCGGCCCCAGCACTGGCGCAATCAGTCCGGGCCAGGTAATGACGGCGATGGTTTTCACCATGTTTTTCTTCGCCGTCACCCCCAGCACCACCATGCGCCCGACCGGTACCATCAGTGCCCCACCGACGCCCTGCAACACCCGACTAAAGGTGAACAGTGGCAAGTTATCGCTGATGCCACACAACACCGACGCGAGGGTAAATAACAAAATCGCGGCGGCAAACAGGTTACGCGCACCAAAGCGTCCAGCCAGCCAACCGCTGATCGGGATAAAGATCGCTACCGCTAGTAAATAGGCGCTGATGCCGACGTTGAGTGCCACCGGTCCAACGGCAAACTCACGCGCCATCTGCGGGATTGCGGTGACGATCACCGTGGCATCGAGGTTTTCCATAAAAAAAGTCAGCGCGACCAGCAGCGCCAGCCAGAGCGTGTTGCCAGCCGGGGCGGTCGGTTGCGACGAAGGGTGTGGCATTCCTTTGGCGTCCTGTGAAGGTCAGAAAATACGAGCAGAATTCTTCACCTTAACATGTAGCGACGCGATTTATCGCGCGGGTTTTTAGCCGGAGCACGAAAAAAGGCGGAGTGGTTAGCTCCGCCTTGATTCAAGTTCCGATCAGTGAGCCTGACCGGTCAGTTGCAAAAGGGCAACGATGATCTGCAAGATAACCCGGACCAGGTCCAGCAATAATCTAACCAGTTCCATCACTTTCCTTCTCCTGTGACAGGAGCGCGCCTTACGGCATTCGGGACTTTGACCCCACCCGCCGAACGCCTTAGCACATCTGTGATGAGTGCTGAGCGGCGCTCATTGTAAAAGCCACAGGCCAGCACCACCTGGTACCTGCCGGGATTTTGACAATCCGCGCCCCTGGGAGTCATCAGTAAGCAATGAGATCACGCTCTGCACCCAACACCTGTATAACCATACAGTATATTCTTTAAACTTGAAATCTTTCTCTGCACAATTTATGATTCGTTTTGTGATGAGTGCTGAGCACCCCGTTCACCAAACGGTCACCAGCCGGTGAGTGAACAGAAAAAAGGATTTGGCGTTGCTGCCAAATCCTTTTTTATTGCCCGCAGTTTAACCCGCGTATCAGGACTTATCCGCCGGTAATGTCACCCAATAACCCGGCTGATACGGCAGTGGCAGGAACTTCTCGTGGAATTCACGGAAAGTGGCGTCCGGATCCAGATCGGCAAACAGCTCCGGATGCAGCCACTTCGCCAGTGCCTGAATGGCGACAAACTGGTATGGACTGTCGTAGAACTGATGCCAGATCGCATGGGCGTTACCGTTATGCGCCACCGGCAGGGTTTTAAAGGCATCGCGCATCATCAGCGCGCGCAAACGTGCTTCCGCTTCTTTCGTGTCAGCCCCCGGCCCCACACCGACCCATTTACCCACGGTGTTGTAGTTCTTCCAGTTGGCTCCGGTCACGACCACCACATCCGGTTGGCTGGCGATAATCTGTTCAGGATTCAGGGTGCCAAAGGTGCCAGGGATCAGGTCTTTCGCGATATTGTTGCCTCCCGCCAGTTCCACCATCTGACCAAAGTTCTCGTTACCAAATGACATGCAGCACTCGTCGGTATAACCACCGGCACGATCGATCATCACTTTCGGGCGTTTGCCGTTAAAGTTCTTCAGACGATCGGTCACTTTGGCAATCTCGGCGCGGCGGAAAGCGATGATCTCCTCCGCACGTTGTGGCTTGTTGACCAGCTCACCCATAATGCGGATGCTCTGCTCCGCGTGCTCCATCGGCTTCTCACGGAAATCGATAAACACCACTGGGATGCCCACCGCCTGCAACTTCTCAATCAATTTGCCTTCATCGGTCGCCGCTTTCGATTCCAGGTTCATTAACACCAAATCGGGTTTGAGGGTCAGCGCCTGCTCAACGTTGAAGGTGCCATCTTTCGCACCGCCAAAAGTGGGTAACTGCTTGATTTGCGGGTAGCGTTTTTCATACGCCATGTAGCCATCGAAATCCGCCTTGTGGAAATCATCGCGCCATCCCACCACACGTTGGAAAGGGGCTGCGGTATCGAAGGCCGCCAGCAGGTACATCTGCCGCCCTTCCCCCAGAATGATACGTTTTGACTCCTGCGCCACCTCAACCTGCCGCCCGGCAACATCGGTAATAACTTTGGCGGACGCATGACAGGCGACCGTCAGTAACCCCAGCGCTAACATCCAATTCTTCATGTGATCTACCCATACAGATGATAATGATTATTATTAATGCATTTCGCGGCGTCACTATTACCTGGCGGAAGCAAAATGAAAAGCCTTGGCGACACATTTTTTTACATCCTCCGCGCTGTGTCGCCGCTCACAAAACGTGCGCCTTTCGTGAAAACGCTCACAACACCCCATGCAATTGCCCAATTTATCGCCGCGATTTACCGCATTTTGGCTAATGCGTAAACAAAAGGTGAACGCTAGATTAAAAAATGAAACAACGTTTTAATTTTTCATTAACACCCAGGTATGGGTATGTATTCCCGGAGGAGTTGCCGTGAAGATCAGCGCTATTGATGTCACCCTGTTCAGTTACCCCACCCGCCGTGTATCGGACAGCGCCGGGCATTCGCATCCCGGACCGGAGAGCGATGCGCAACTGGCAATGCTCACCCTGACCAGCGAAGACGGCCATTGCGGCTATGCCTTTGCCCCAGCGGAAGTGATTCGCCCGCATGTAGTCAACGCCTTCTTCCGCAAAGTGTTGCTGGGACAAAACGCCTTTGACCGCGAGCGGTTATGGCAGGATTTGGTGCACTGGCAACGTGGCAGCGCCCATCAGTTAACCGAGCGCGCCCTGTCGGCGGTGGAACAGGCGTTGTGGGACCTGATTGGTCGCAAGCTGCAACTTCCGGTGCATAAACTGCTTGGTGGCTACCGCGAAACCATTCCCGCCTATGGCAGCACCATGTGTGGCGATCAACTGGAGGGTGGTCTCTCGACCCCCGATGAATACGCGCAGTTCGCCGAGCAGTTGGTGGCGCGCGGCTATCGCGCGATTAAGCTGCATACCTGGATGCCGCCGGTGTCGTTTGCTCCCAGCCCGACCATGGATATCAAAGCCTGTGCGGCGGTGCGTGAAGCGGTTGGACCAGATATCGCCCTGATGCTCGATGGATACCACTGGTACAGCCGCAGCGATGCCCTCACCATCGGTAAGGCACTGGAAAAACTCAACTTCACCTGGTTTGAAGAACCGATGGAGGAAGAGAGCATGGCGTCTTATGCCTGGCTGGCCGATAACCTGAGCATTGATGTGCTCGGCCCGGAAAGTCTCGGCGGCAAACATCACAGCCGCGCTGACTGGGTGCGCGCCGGAGCCTGCGACATTTTGCGCGCCGGGGCCAACGGCGTGGGTGGGATCTCGGCCACCCTGAAAGTCGCCAGTCTGGCCGAATCCTTTGGTATGGATTGTGAAGTCCACGGCAACGGTGCCGCCAGCCTTGCGGTCGTCGGTGCCATCCGCAACTGCCGCTGGTACGAACGTGGCTTGCTGCATCCGTTTCTCGACTACGAGCAACCGCCTGCGTATCTCAACAGCCTGGTCGATCCCATGGATAACGACGGCTTTGTCCATCTGCCAACCCGACCCGGACTGGGGGAGGATATCAACTTTAGTTGGATTGAAACCCATACCCTGAATCGCTGGTAACACACCGACACAAGCAGTACGGCAAACAACAATAAACCTCTGACCTGCTGGACTTTGCTTATGAATCTTTTGCTCCGTTGCACAGCGTGCTGCGTCGCGCTGCTGCTGCTGGCGGCCAGCCCCGGTTTGCGGGCCGCCACGCCGGATGATCAGCTGATCATCGGCATGAATATGAACAACCTGTTAACCCTCGATCCCGCCGCGATGACCGGTAATGAGGTGGTGGGTATCGTGGTGAATTTGTATGACGGACTGGTGGAGCTGGACCCACGCCAGCTTACCCACGTGCGTCCGGCGCTGGCAGAACGCTGGGAGATCAGCCCGGATAATCGTCAGCTCACCTTCCATCTGCGTGACAATGTCACATTCCATTCTGGCAATCCGCTCTCCAGCGCCGATGTGGTATGGTCGATGCGCCGGGTGTTGCACCTGAACCTGGCCCAGGCGTCGGTGTGGAAATCCTACGGTTTCAGCAAAGACAATGTTGACCAGATGATCACCGCACCTGACACCCGCACCGTCGTCCTGCATCTCCCCAAGCCGAACGATCCCACGCTGGTGCTGTATTCACTGGCGGCGCTCGGCAGCATGGTGGTACTGGACAGCAAAACCGTACAGGCGCATGCCAGCAACGGTGACTGGGGCAACCGCTGGTTGACCACCCATGAAGCCGGTTCCGGCCCGTTCCGCCTGGATGTCTGGCAGGCGAAAGACGTGCTGCGCATCAACCGCGATCCTGACTACTGGCGTGGCGTGCCGAAATTGTCGCGCGTGGTGTTCCGCCATTTGCAGGAGTCGCAGACGCTGCGCCTGATGATGGAAAAAGGTGATATCGATATTGCCAGCAACATGGCGATCCCGGATGTCAAAGCGCTGCGTCACGATCCGGATCTCAGCGTGGATGCAGTGCCCAAAGGCACGATTTATTATCTGGCGATGAGCATGAAGGACAAGCATTTCGCCAGTGCCAAAGTGCGCGAGGCGATACGCTATCTGGTGGATTATCAGGGCATCAATAAAAGCCTGATGGCGGGCTATGGCGAACTGCATCAGCGTCCGATCCAGGCCGGGATGCCCGCCACGCTCCCCGACCCAGGCTACAAACTGGATATCCCCCGCGCCAAAACGTTGTTGGCGGAAGCCGGTTATCCCAACGGGTTTGATACCACCCTGCGCGTGCTGGCTGACCAGCCGTTTCTGAATATCGCCATAGCCATTCAGTCCACGCTGATGCAGGGCGGCATTCGCGCCAAAATCGTCACCGGCACCGGTAACCAGATCTACGGGGCGATGCGCGAGCGACAGTTCAATCTGTTGGTCGGGCGTGGCGGCAGCGGCGTGGAACCGCATCCCCACTCCAGCCTGCGCTCGCTGGTCTACAACCCGAACAACGCCGATAGCGCCAGACTGACCAATTTCCAGGGCTGGCGCACCGGTTTCTACGACGCCCAACTCAACCAGATGATCGACCAGGCACTGCTGGAGCGCGACAGCGCCCGACAGCAGCAGGATTACTTCGCCATTCAGCGCCGCTATGACCAACTGATCCCGGCGTTGATGCCGATTTCACAAATGGTCGATTCGGTGGTGGTGAATAACCGGGTACAGGATTATATCCCGCACCCTTCCGCCACCACCTTCTTACGTGATGTATGGAAAACACCGGATAGTCTGGCGGGAGGTACACCATGAAACTGACGCGAAGCCACTGGCGGCGCATCCGTAGTCGTGGGTTGCAGGTGCTGATCACTCTGATGGGACTGCTACTGTTAACCTTCTTTATTGGCCGCGTGATGCCGCTCGATCCGGTACTGGCGATTGTCGGACCGGATGCCGATCATGCCACTTATCAGCAGGTTTATCATCAGCTTGGCTTTGATAAACCCTTGTGGATGCAGTTTGCTATCTACCTCAATGGCCTGCTGCACGGCAATCTTGGCATGGCACTGCTGACCGGCCAGCCGGTGATCAACGATATCCTGCGCGTCTTCCCGGCCACGGTGGAACTGGCGACGCTGGCGATTGTGATCGGCACCGGTTTGGGTGTGCCGCTCGGCGTCTGGGCAGCGGCACGGCGCAATGGCGTGGTGGATTATGTGGTGCGCATCATCAGCCTGGCGGGTTATTCCACACCGATTTTCTGGGTCGGGATGGTCGGTTTGCTGCTGTTCTACGCCCATCTGGGCTGGGTTGGCGGAGCCGGACGGGTCGATTTCAGCCTCGACGGCTTAGTACCGCGCCGCACCGGGCTGTTGTTGGTTGATGCCTTGCTGGCGGGTAATGGCAGCGTGTTCGCCAGTGCGATCAATCACCTGATCCTGCCCGCTTCCCTGCTCGGCTTTCACTCGCTGGCGTATATCAGCCGCATGACGCGCAGTTTTATGCTGGCGCAACTGTCGCAGGAGTTCATCCTGACAGCACGCGTGAAGGGACTGACCGAGTGGCAGGTGATCTGGCAACACGCCTTCCGCAATATCCTGGTGCAACTGCTGACGGTGGTGGCGCTGGCCTACGGATCGCTGCTGGAAGGCGCGGTGCTGATCGAAACGGTGTTTTCCTGGCCGGGATTTGGTTCCTATCTTACCGGCAGCCTGATGCTGGGTGATATGAATGCGGTGATGGGCTGCGTACTGGTGGTCGGCCTGATTTTTGTCCTGCTCAACCTGGTTTCTGACCTGCTTTATCAGGTATTCGACCCGAGGACTAAAGTATGACGATTTCGCTGGATACCCCTTACACCAGCGCGGCGCAGGAGCGGCTGGCGCGCTGCCGCCGCTTTGCGACCCGTAGCGGCCAGTTTATCTGGCGCATGGCCTGCAATCCACTTACCGCGATTGGCGGCGCGATTATCCTGTTGTTGCTGGTGACAGCGCTGTTTGCGCCGTGGATCGCGCCCTACCACCCGCTGATTCAGGATCTCAATAACGCCCTCAGTCCCCCCAGCGCCCAGCACTGGTTTGGCACCGATGAGTTTGGTCGCGATATCTTCAGCCGCCTGGTATGGGGGGCGCGCATCACGCTGTATATCGTGTTGCTGGTGTCGGTCACGGTCGGCCCGCTTGGCCTGCTGCTTGGCGTTAGCGCCGGCTATTTTGGCGGCAAGGTGGATAGCGTGCTGATGCGCGTCACCGATATCTTTATCTCCTTTCCCAGTCTGGTGCTGGCACTGGCCTTTGTCGCCGCGCTCGGTCCCGGTCTCGAGCATGTGGTGATCGCCATTACCCTCACCGCCTGGCCGCCCATCGCCCGTCTGGCGCGTGCCGAAGCGTTGTCGCTGCGTCAGGCGGACTTTATCTCGGCGGTGCGGTTACAGGGCGCATCTCCGCTACGCGTGCTGTGGAAACATATTGTCCCGCTGTGCCTGCCGTCAGTGATTATCCGTATCACCATGAATATGGCAGGCATCATTCTTACCGCTGCCGGGTTGGGTTTTCTCGGCCTCGGCGCACAGCCGCCCGATCCAGAATGGGGCGCGATGATCGCCAGCGGTCGTAGCTACATGCTGGAGTGCTGGTGGGTGGTGACGGTGCCGGGTCTGGCGATTCTGGTGAACAGTCTGGCGTTCAACTTCTTAGGAGATGGCTTACGTGACATCCTCGATCCCCGCAGCGAGTAAGGCCCAACCCTTGCTCGACGTAGCAGATTTACAGGTCAGTTTCGCTCATGGACGCCACCTTACCCCGGCAGTGCGCGGCGTCTCCTTCCAGCTTGGGCAGGAAAAACTGGCGATCGTTGGCGAATCCGGTTCAGGTAAATCCACCGTCGGCCGCGCCCTGTTGCAGCTGCATCCACGCAGTGCGCAGATCACCGCCCAACGTATGCAGTTTGCCGGGCTGGATCTGCTGCGCGCCACCCCGGCCGAGATGCGTGCCATCCGCGGTAAACGCATTTCGATGATCATGCAGGACCCGAAATACTCCCTCAACCCGGTGGTACGGATTGGTGAACAGATTGCCGAGGCCTGGCGGAGTCATCATCCCGGCCAGCGTGACGAGGCCCGTCAACGCGCACTGGCGATGCTTGATGTGGTACGCATCCGCGATCCGGAACGGGTGTATCAGCTTTATCCGCACGAAATCTCCGGTGGACAAGGGCAACGCGTGATGATCGCCATGATGCTGATTACCGACCCGGAACTGGTGATCGCCGATGAACCCACTTCGGCGCTGGATATTTCGGTACGGTTGCAGGTGCTGGGATTGCTGGATGATTTGGTGAAGCAACGCGGTCTGGGGCTAATTTTTATCAGCCATGACATCAATCTGGTGCGCCATTTTTGTGACCGGGTACTGGTGATGTACGCCGGGCGAGTGGTGGAGTCGTTAGCCGCCGCCGAGCTGGATCGCGCGCAACATCCCTACACTCAGGGATTACTGGCGGCGCTGCCCAATATCGACCAGCGCCGTCCACGGCTGCCGGTGCTGCAACGTCAGGCTAGCTGGCTGCAACCTTAAGGAGAACAGATGATCGAGGTACAGAATCTTAACCTGAGTTTTGGTGAGGATGAACAGCGCCATCAGGTGCTGTTTGACGTCAACCTCCTGGTGCGGGAAGGTGAAATCTTCGGCCTGGTGGGTGAGTCCGGTTCCGGCAAAACCACGGTCCTGAAGTGTCTTGCCGGGTTATTTAACCACTGGCAAGGCGCGTTGATGATTGACGATCAACCGCTGACACAGCGCATCACGCGCCAGTTATGCCGCAAAGTGCAGATGGTGTTTCAGGACCCGTACGGCTCGCTGCATCCGCGTCATACCATTGGCGATATCCTTGAGGAGCCGCTGCATATTCATGGTATCAGCCAGCGCCAGCAACGGGTGATCGCCATGCTGGAAAAAGTCGGGCTGAACCGTGCCTGGCAAACGCGCTACCCCCACCAGCTTTCCGGTGGTCAGCGACAGCGCGTGGCGATTGCCCGCGCCCTGATTCTGGAACCACGCGTGTTGCTGCTGGATGAGCCGACCTCGGCGCTGGACGTGTCGGTGCAGGCGGAGATCCTGAATTTGCTGAGTGATTTACAGCAACAGGAAAATCTGACGTACCTGATGGTCACTCACGATCTCGGGGTGGTGGCGCATCTGTGCCATCGGGTGGCGGTGATGCAACACGGCAAAGTACTCGAAACGCTGGGCGTGGATGCGTTGGTGGCGGGACAGGCGGCGGTGCCTTATACGCAGATGCTGGTGGACGCGAGTCGACATCCACAACTGACAACCCATTGAGGGCGTAACGGCGCGATGCATCGCGCCGTTACGGAGAGGTGTGGCTTAAGCCACCACCTCACGCACAAAACGCGCAATCTCGTCGTTCTGTCCATGCTCAAACAGACAATGTTGCAGTCGCGGACCGCTCAGGGCTGTTTTTACCAGTTCAGGATCTATCGCACGCAAGGTGTCGAGATAATTTTCTTTAACCACCGCGGCTTTCACCTGGTTAAGGATTCCGGCGTTACGCACCTGTGGCTCTTTGCGTTCTGGCGGATAACCCAGACCTTTCTCTCCGGTGAAGGCTTTCTCGAAGATAAAGCGCAGGTTGAGTTCCGCACCCCAGCCAAAGCCTTTGGCAAAGGGCAGTGACAAGGCGTTACCGTTGTTAATTTGGGCAAACAGATAAGCGTCAGCCGGATCGATGCAGTAGCCACATACCACGCCAGGATGGATGTTCAGCGACATCAATGCACCCTGCCCGGTGCCGCAACCGGCGATAACGAAATCCACTGCTTTGCTGTTCAGCAGCACGCTAGCCATGATGCCGAGATGAATATAGGTCAGATGATGATCCTGCTCGTCGCTCATGCCGACGTTGAACACCTGATGGCCCAGCGGTTGTGCCACCGTCTCCAGTTGAGTTAACACGGTGGCGTTTTTGGCCGCCTGGCTGTTTTCCATCATTAACGCGATTTTCATGATCCATCCTTCATATTAAATTGAAACACCGTTTCATTTTAATCAAAGAACAGTAAAATGCAGCAGTGAAATGCCCTTTTGCTTGTGAGTTATGTCACACAACTGCGAGGAATGACGATGTTTATCTACCGCAATGCCACACAGGTTGAAGATTTGGGAAATGGCGTGACCCGCCGGGTGCTGGCACACGGTGGCCGCATGATGGCGGTGGAGGTCAGTTTTGAACAAGAGGCGATTGGCCCCTTGCATCACCATCCGCATGAGCAGCTGACCTATGTGCTTTCCGGGCGCTTTGCCTTCACCATCAACGGTGTAACCAAAGAAGTGAGTGCCGGTGACACCTTATATAAAGCGCCAAATGTGGTGCACGGCTGTGTCTGCCTTGAGGCAGGCACGCTGCTGGATACCTTTACCCCGCAGCGTGAGGATTTTCTTGGGTAAAGATGCGCGATAAATCGCGCGGTTTTTGCCTGGTTAAACAATATCATCCACCACGCCGCCATCGACGCGCAGTGCGGCACCGGAGGTGGCTGAGGCCTGGGTGGAGCAGACATAGACCACCATGTTTGCCACTTCATCCACGGTGGCGGCCCGCTGGATCACCGAACTTGGGCGCTGGCTCATCACAAACTCTTTTCCCAGCGTCTCCAGCGATTTACCGGTGCGTTGCACCTCATCCGCCATCATGGTGGCAAAACCATCCGAAATCGTCGGACCGGGTAACACGCTATTCACCGTCACCCCGGAACCCGCCACCACTTTCGCCAGGCCGCGCGCCAGCGACAGCTGCGCGGTTTTACTCACACCGTAATGCACCATATCCACCGGGATATTGCGCGCTGATTCCGAGGAGATAAACACCACGCGACCCCACCCCTTCTTCACCATATCCGGCAGCAACGCGCGTGACAGTCGCACGCCAGACATCACGTTGGTCTGCCAGTAGGCCTCCCAGGTATCATCATCGGTGGCAAAGAAATCTTTTGGACCAAAGATCCCGGCGTTATTCACCAGAATATCGATGGTGGGCAATCCCTTCAGCAAAGTCTCAACGCCCTGCGCGCTGCTCAAATCGGCGATATGAGTATGGATTTTGGCCCCCGCCACCGCAGCATTGAGTTTTTCCCGCGCCCGGCTGACCGATGCCTCACTGCGCCCGTTCAACACCACTTCTGCTCCGCTCTCGGCCAACCCCTGAGCGATGGCAAACCCAATGCCGCCGGTGGACGCCGTGATTAACGCTGTTTTACCGTGTAGATCGATTTTCATCACATTCTCCATGTTAGTTACGATACCTGCACACGATCGGAAAGCCTGGTTGATACACCACACACTGCATTAACGAAACATGCTTTGTAACCAAAGAGTTTGCCAATAGCGGACCAAACGCAGCCACACTCAATGTTTTCACTCCCGTGGGACCACATCATGAAAACCCTTGCCTTTGCCGCACCGGGTGCGATGGGCGCGGCAGTTGCGGCGGTGCTGACCCAGCACGGCGTGCGCGTCATCAGCCCGTTAAGCCAGCGATCTGCCGACTCACAACAACGCGCCCAGGCCGCGCACATTATCGATGCCAGTGAAGCGGCGCTGTGTGACGCCGACATTATTTTTTCCATTCTGCCACCGGAGTTTGCTCTGCGCTGGGCGCAGCAGATGGCTCCGCATTTACAGGCGGCGGCGCGTAAACCGCTGTACGTCGATTGCAACGCCATCAGCCCGGAAACGCTGCAACAGGTGGCGGCGGTGATTGAAGCCACCGGCACACCCTTTGTTGATGGTGCGATCATCGGGCTGCCGCCGGGCGAGCAAAATCCGGGCGGGCCGCGTTTCTGGTTTTCCGGCCCCCATGCCAGCCAGTTAGCGGATTTGAGCGAACTGGGCCTGCGCGTGCGGATTATGCCGGCGGAAAACGGCGCGGCGTCGGCGCTGAAAATGTCCTACGCCGGGATCAATAAAGGCATCACTTTGTTAGTGTCGGCGATGCTGATTAACGCCAGTCGTGTCGGTGCGGCAGATGCGTTACATGAAGAGATGGCTGAGAGCCAGCCACAGATCCTGAAAAGAATGAAAAAAGCCGCCCCGGATATGCTGCCAAAAGCCTGGCGCTGGGCGGCGGAGATGGATGAAATCGCGACGCTGAATCAGGGCGAGTTGGCAACCGATCGCCTGTATCAGGCCTTAGGCGAGGTATGCCGCCAGTTGGCTGCCGACCACCAGGGAAACCAGCAACTCAGCGCCCTGCTGGCGGCATTCTTTCAGCCCGATGCGGATAGCGCCCGCGTCGACTGACGCTGCAGTTGTCGTTGCAACCAGGCCTGCGCGGCGGCCACATCCGGGGCGCGGGCATCCAGCTGCAACACCGGCCCCAGCGCCATCGGCTGCGCCCGCTCCGCCAGTTGCCGCAGTTCGGGCAGATACTCCGCCCCCGGATGCCCCGGCATACGCTGTTCCAACCGTGCCTGATAGCGTGCTACCACCTCATCCGGGGTGATTGCCATCCATAGCTCCAGCACCCGCGTCACCCCTGCGTGCTGCAATCCCTCCTCCAGCACCGCTTTGGGCTGAAAACCAAACCAGGCATCGATCAGATACACGCAGCTTGCCGGTGCCTGTCCGACAATCTTCCAGATTGCCTGATACGCCGCACAGCCGAGCTGACGGTTACGCAGGCGATCCACCGGCGCAAAGCTGGCCATAAATGGCTCTTTCAGGCTATCCAGCGTCAATACCGGCAGGCCAAACTGCTGGGCCAGCGCGCGCGCCAGCGTGCTTTTACCCGAGGCGGGAATGCCGTTGACCAGCACCACGCATTTTTCTTCAGTGGGGGTTGTCATAAGATGTCTATTACCTCCGCCGCACTGCTGGCCTTGCGCAGCCGTACCAGCGTTTCCTCATCCTCCAGCATCGTGACAATCGCGCGGATGCCCTCCTCGATATGCGCATTACTGTCACGCGCGCCAAACATGATGACGATATCCGCCTTGTCGCTGCCGTCGAACGAGACCGGTTCCTCCAGCACAATCAGGCTGAAGCAATCCTTCAGCACCCCGGTTTCTGGCCGGGCATGAGGAATAGCAATCCCTTCTTCAAACACGTAATACGCACCGTGCGTCAGGGTGTTGGCGATCACCGCCTCGGGATAGGAAGCGTTGACATAGCCGCCCTGCACCAATGGCCGGGCAGCGAGACTGATCACTTCCCGCCAGTCGCGGCTGGCAACCCCCACCTGAATCGCATTCGCCTCCTGCAACAGTTGTTTGATGCTCATACCGCCTCCTTAAATCGATTTGCGGATGGTATTACGCAGCTCATCGATTTTGACGAACAGCGGATCAATCTCCTGACGAAAACGGCGGCTTTTGGCAAATAAACTTAATGCCCGATTATATTCCAGCATTAATTGCTTTTGCGTGTCACCCGCCCGTGGATTATTTTCCAGCTGCTGCTCCAGAAGATTAATTTTCTCGCTGATGCTTTCAGCCTGACGATCTATTTCCTGCTGATCCTGCCCGTTATTTTCCGGGACCTTTTTCCTGAATCCAAACATAGCGTCTCCTGCCCCGAGTGGCGCCAGGGCACCTCAGGTTAATACGTCATGAAAGATGCTTAGCGGAATAACTGAATTTTTTCGACTAATACGTCGGTAACGGCATCATTAGCGGGCACAAGGAAATTGCGCACGCTGTCGTTTACTTTGCCCTTTTCGAAGGTCTGTTTACAGCGCGCCACCCATTGCACATTCATTTCTGTGCCAACGTTCACCTTTTCGATGCCGCTACGCACCGCCAGACGCATATCTTCATCGCTGACACCGGTACCGCCGTGCAGGACCAGCGGCGTGTGCGTCGCTTCGGTGATATCCGCCAGCCGCTGATGCTGAATATGCGCTTTGCCAGTGTATAAACCATGTACCGTACCGATGGAGATCGCCAGCATATCGACCCCGGTTTCAGCGACAAAACGCTTCGCATCGTCCACGGTGGTGAATGAAGTTTCGTTCATCTCCACCGATTTACCATCTTCAGAACCGCCGATCGCCCCCAGCTCCGCTTCTACCGAGACGTGCAGCGGGCGCGCCATATCGATTACCTTGCGCGTATTGGAGATGTTCTCGTCAATCGGCAGATGTGAACCGTCATACATCACCGAACTAAAACCCGCATCCAGCGCCGTTTGGATCGCATCAAGGTCGGAACAGTGATCCAGATGCAAACAGGTTGGCACATTGCGGCTTTCCGCCAGTGAGCGAATCGCGTCGACCAATAATTTATGACCAAGATATTTCGCCGTGCCGGTTGAGATCTGAATCATTAATGGGCTATTGGTTTTTTCGGCTGCTTTAAAATAAGCCGGTAACATCTCCAGACAGTGTAAATTAAAGGAACCCAGCGCTTTAAATTCACGTTGTTTAGCCACCTGTAACAGATCGGTAAAGTTATAAAGTTTCATGAATATTTTCCTCGTGAGGCTTAGTGGATTTTCCGTTAACAAACCAGGCGATCAGGGTAATGAAGACAATAAACAGGGCGACAAACAGCCAGTTATTCTGGAAGGCATGGCCGAGCACCAGGCCGGTACTGATCACGTCAGAATCGCTGAAGGTGACGCCGGTGAAACCGTAGCTTTCCAGCATCGGCACCAGAATGGCGGGCAGCAGCGTAATAAACAGCCCGTGGACAAAACCGCCGATCATCGCACCGCGACGGCCACCGAGCGCGTTACCAAACACCCCGGCAGTGCCACCGGCAAAGAAGTTGGTCAGCAGTCCCGGCAAAATCATCGCCAGACCGAACATCGGGAACACCAGCATGCCGACGACGGAACCGAGGGTGGTAGCGAGGAAGCCAACGATGACGGCATTCGGCGCATAGGGAAACATCACCGGGCAGTCAAGGGCCGGTTTGGCATCCGGTACGATACGCATCGCGATACCGCGGAACGCAGGCACCAACTCATTCAGCAGCAGACGCACGCCGCTATACAGCACAAACACCCCGCACACGAACTGAATCGATTGCATAAAGGCGTACATCAGGTAGTTCATACCGTTGCTGTAC
Source organism: Pantoea sp. X-Soil-TKNS-1211 (assembly GCF_059730495.1). Taxonomy (NCBI): domain Bacteria; kingdom Pseudomonadati; phylum Pseudomonadota; class Gammaproteobacteria; order Enterobacterales; family Erwiniaceae; genus Pantoea; species Pantoea sp. X-Soil-TKNS-1211. The sequence continues at coordinate 2,089,544 of NZ_AP035953.1, read as the reverse complement.
TTGGCAATAAACGCCGGGCCTGCCGCCACAGCCGGGATCAGGTACATCGGCACCATCACCACCGCCATCGACAGATAGGTGTCTTGCAGGAATTTGAAATTATCCGGCAGTTTCAGGTCTTCGGTGGAACGCGAGCCTTTCCCCACCACTTTCGCCACCGCCGCCGTGACCAGATAGCCAATGGTGCAGAAGTGACCGAGGGCAACATCATCCGAGTCGGTGATGCGGCGTACCACCGGTTGTGCCAGCGCGGGCATCACCACCGCCATCACGCCACCAAAAATGCCGCCAGTAAGGATCAGAGGTAAGCCTGTCAGCCCCGCTTTGTAGCCGATCACCGCACCGATGGTCGCCATCCACAACAGCGCCTGTCCGGTAAGGAAGATGTATTTGAACGGTGTCAGACGGGCAATGATGATGTTGACGATAAAGATCACCAACAGCGTCAGCGCCACTTCTGAACCCAGCTCGCGGTTCGCTAACCCGGCAATGGCGGCAACGTCGGTGATATAACCTTGCATGCCAAAGCCGTGGGTAAAGATGGTATTCAGGAAGGTCAGCGTACCCACAATGATGTTGATACCGGCCATCATAATTAAGAAACCGAGCAGGGTTTTAAAGGTGCCTTCCACCACCTTCCCTGCGGATTTTTTTTGCAACAGCAGACCGACAAGGGCAATAAAGGCGATCAGAATCGATGCCTGCCCCAGCAGATCTTTGACCAGGAAGTTAATAACACTATTCATGGCTGGCAACCTTCATGTTGTGTTCTTTCATAAACGCCACGATCTTTTGCTCAATTTCCGCCTTATCGGTCAGCTTGTTGAGAATAATCACGCGCTTCATCTGTTCCGGGCTGGCATCGGCATTTAATACATCGGCAAACGCTTTCTGCGTTAAAATCATGTCGGATTTAAATGCATTGGCTTCAGAAATGGTGGTGTGATCGATATCTGCGTCAATTTCTAACTTCTTTAATACCGCTTTGGCGCTCATTTCGATGGCGAAACTGGACCCCAGACCACATCCGCACACACATAATATTTTCAGCATGGCTATCTCCTCACAGAATATGCAGTTGTTTAGCGAGTTTGTAATGATGCCCTTCGGTGTCAACCAGGCGTTTTTTCATGCTTATTAAATCAATGGGTATCGGTTTATTGCTGCCATTAATAATGACGGCTTTATTGCGCATTCCCGACTGAATACAACGCGCCACTTCGCTGGCCATAATGGTGCCCTGATAAATTTCTTCACAGGTGGGTTCGCCATTACGCAGGCTGTAACCGATGATGGTTTTACGGATACGCACACCAATCAAAGGTTCAAGTTGTTTGATTAAGGTATCAATCGCGCCCTGAAATCCTGGCGAATATTCACGGGTGTAGGCTTCCGAGCACAGGATAACCACGCTGTTCTGCTGCGCCAGCCGGGTCGTGATGCGCTGTGCCAGCTCTGGCGTTGGAATCTGACACTCGGGGATCAGAGCAAAATCCGCATTGGATTTAATCGCCGATTGCAGAGTTAACTCCCCGCAATATCCCCCCAGCAGTTCCACCATAAATACACGACCGGGTAAACCGCGACCGGTGTTACGTAATTTCGCCACTTCCTTAAGTACCTGCTCACAGGCGGTGGAGAAACCAATGGTATAATCGCTACCAAATACGTCGTTATCGATGGTCATGCCGACGCCAAAACAATTGACGCCAAATTCGCTCAGGATATGGAGAAATTGTAGCGAACCATCACCACCGGCCATGATTAACACATCAATCCGTAGCGATTTAAGTTGTTTCGCTATGGATTCATATTCCGGGCGAATTAATTTTCGCGTTGGCCGTCCTGATTGCATCACCGGAATTGCCGCGATGGCATAATCCACCAGCTCGCGCTGCGATATCTCTTGATGTTTATTTTCCAGCAGACCAGGAATGCCGCCATTAAATAACACCATATTCGCCTGTGTTAAGCGGGAAATCTGAAAGATAAAGTTATTTATGCCGGTAACATCGCCACCGCTGATCACCATACCAATTCTCATTGTCCTGATCCTTACGCTGCGCTTCTGACAGCCATTCTTCCGATGAAGAGGATTCTTATTTGCAATGAAGATCACATTTTTGCCACGAATTTATTATTCTGGATCATTGACAACGGTATTCAATGACTCAATTTTGTGATTTAAATCACATGAGAAATATTTCCAGACATGATGAATTATCATGATTTTCATGGTGTTATATTTAGTTTGCGCCGTTTAATGTCCATGCGGATTTAACAAATTAGCGGTCTTTTTTCTTTCCCTCTATTTTGTGATACTCCGCGCATTTTTATCCGTACGCTGAGAATCCCCCGCGAGAGATAAAGGGATAATGCTTCAGTGCGTTATTTTAACGTTAGTGCCGATGAATGATTGACATTGCGCCTTGTCCGCTTGTCCAATAACCCAGCAGACACATGACACAGAAGAGAAAACATGACATCCCCGCAGGAAATGTTGCGTCAACTGAGTGACGTGGTAGGTGAAAAACAGCTGTTAACCCATTCTGATGATAAGGCCTGGTACACCAAAGGATTTCGCGTTGGGCGCGGTGAGGCACTGGCCGTGGTGCTCCCCCAGACCTTATTACAACTTTGGCAAACCCTTCAGGTATGCGTGGCGCACGACGCCATTATTCTGATGCAGGCATCAAACACCGGCGTAACCGGCGGCTCGACACCGGACGGCAACGATTACGATCGTGAGGTGGTGATTGTCAGCACCCGCCAGTTACAGGGTGTGCAGGTGATCGACGAAGCGCGTCAGGTAATCGCCTTCCCCGGCACCACCCTGACGGAACTGGAGCAGACCCTGCAACCGCTGGGGCGCGAGCCGCACTCGGTGATTGGTTCCTCTTGCATCGGTGCCTCGGTGGTCGGCGGCATCTGCAATAACTCCGGTGGTTCGCTGATCCGTCGTGGCCCGGCGTTTACCGAAAAATCGTTATTTGCCCGCATCCATGACGATGGTCGTCTGGAAATGGTCAACCATCTCGGCATTGCGCTGGGCGACACGCCGGAAGCGATGCTGGAAAACCTCACCCGCCAGCAGTACCAAACCGGTGAGCAGCCCGACTGGCAGGGCCGAATCTGGGCGGATGATTACGCCGACCGCCTGCGCGATGTCAGCGCCGACAGCCCTGCCCGTTTTAATGGCGACCTGCGTTATCTGCATGACAGTTCGGGTAGCGCAGGTAAAGTGGTGGTGTTTGCGGTGCGTCTTCCTACCTTCGAAGCCAGTGCCGGCAGCGACACCTTCTATATCGGCACCAACGATGAAACGGTGCTGGTGGCACTGCGGCGTTATCTGCTGGGCCAGATGAGTGAATTGCCGGTGCAGGCGGAGTATATCCACCGTAACGCCTTTGACCTTACCGTGCGTTACGCCAAACATATGTATCTGGCGATCCGCAAACTCGGCCCGCAGGCGATTCCGCGCCTGATGGCAGGTAAAGCCAAATGGGATGTGCGCGTCAGCCACCTGAAATTCCTGCCGCGTAATTTTGTTGATCGAGTGCTGCAATTCTTTAATCAGATCACCCCACGCTTTGTGGCTCCGCGCATCATGGATTATCGCAGTCAGTATGAGCATCATCTGATGATCAAGGTAGAATCAGCTCAGACCGCCGAATTACAGGGATTGCTGGAGAGATTCTTTGTCAGCCACAGCGGCGACTTTTTCCACTGCGATGCACGCGAAGCGGCAGATGCCTTCCTGGTACGCTTCGGCGTGGGCGGCTGCACCATCTCCTACTGTGATGCACTGGGCTACAACCCGAATGAGCGTCTGGTGGCGTTTGATGTCGCATTGCGCCGTAATGATGATGCCTGGCGTTTAACTCTGCCGGACCACCTGGCGGCGCAGGTGCAGGTGGATTCCTGCTGCGGGCATTTCTTCTGCTACGTTAATCATCAGGATTATGTGCTGAAGGCGGGCGTGGATGCGAAGGCGTTTAAAGAAGCGGTGAAAGTGGTACTGGAGCAGCGTGGGGCGAAGTACCCGGCAGAACATAACGTCGGCCATCTGTATCACGCATCCTGCGATCATGTGGCGCACTGGAAACAACTCGATCCGACCAACAGCTGTAATCCGGGGATTGGCAAAACCAGTAAGAAGAAATTCTGGGCGGAGTAATGATTGCATGACTTCGTAGCGGCGCGATTTATCGCGCTGTTCCGTGCACGATACCAGAGAAATCCGCGCGATAAATCGCGCCGCTACGGAATAAATATCCGATAATGAATGGCAAATAACGTGTTATTAAAGAGAGGGATCTCAAATGTCCGCAATCGAATCAAATTTCACACCTGGAACACTTTATACCGATGATTCATACATGTCGGTTGAACAAATCTATCCAGGCATCTATTCGCATATAACCGAAGTCGTACAGTCGCCGGTCAACATGACGTCGTTTTCACTACCCGATCAGGCCGCAGCAGTTCATTCCCCAGCCAACAATAACGAGATGCCTGTCTGGTCTTCTACGCCCGGCCGAGCGTGGTTCCAGAATAATTGGCTGTTGCAGAGCAGTGACAAATCGGTCATTAAACGCACGCCATCAGAACTATTCTTTTTGCATCCTAACGGAATTATCACGCGTCTGACTACGACGGGTAAATTCAAGATTGAACTGGAAGGGGGGTGTTATTTCAGCTATCAAACGGAGCAGACTGGGTCCGTGGAGTCTGAAAACTGTCTCTTTTCCTCACCAAAAATTCCTTCAGATAACTACAGCCCCCAGCAAGTTGGAGCGTTGCGGGATTTCTTTTTTAGCTATGACATGTTTCTGCTGCTGAATGGGGATCTTAGTCAAGAAACGGTGATAGATATAGCCAATAGACTGATTCCCGGTCAGATTGATTCCAGCAATCCACTCCATACCTTAATTATGGATTTGCGTGGCATCTGGCATGAGATCGATAAGAATGCGACGGTCCATCAAGCATTTGATTTTATCAATGAGAAATCACATCCCGGTGAACTGCTTACACAGGAGGGGGATAATAAAATATTTATCCGTGGTCACGACCAACAATGGCATCAAATCAAAGTTGATCTACCTGAGCTTAAGCCGTTTGGATTTATTGCTTAATGTGTCACGGTGCGATAAATCGCGCCGTGACAGAGGGTGATTATTTCGCGTAGGCTTCGGTCGAAATGGTCAGCGTGACATCGTCGCTCACCGCCGGAACATATTTATCCAGCTTAAAGTCAGAGCGCTTGATGGTGCCGGTGGCATCAAAACCAATCGCCTGCTTCTTCACCATCGGATGCACGCCCTGCTGGTTCAGCGTGGCGTGCAGCGTAATCGGTTTGGTGATGCCTTTCAGGGTCAGATTCCCTTCGACATCAAACTTGTTGTCGCCCTTCGCTACCACTTTGGTGCTGTGGAATACCGCCGACGGATATTTCGCGGTGTCGAAATACTCTTTGCCGAGAAACTCTTTGGTCAGCGCCGGGACATGGCTATCGATCTGGGTGATCGGCAGCGTAACGTCAACGCGTGACTGCTCCGGGTGGTCCTTATCAAATACCAGCGTGCCTTTGCTATTCGGGATGTCGGCAGTCGGATGAGAGAAACCGAAGTGGGTCCAGGTGACAATCACCGAGGTGTGTTCCGGGTTGAGATCGTAGTGCATGGCAGCCGCCTGTGACAGCGGAGCGTACAGAGTAGCGGCAGCCAGCAACGGCAGTGCGAAGCGAGTAACGTTTTTCACGGATGTTCCTTTTTGCTCAGAATATGCCTTGAGTGTCCGGCATTATGCCGCGCAGGAACAGTGAAGAGTTTTGGCTGATTTTTTCAAAAAAATTCAGCAATATCAATATGAAACAGTTGCCTTCAGGGACAATTCAGCGTCTGACTTAATGCCACCAGCACCCGCCAGTGACAACGACCGCGCAGCAAACGCTGATGGAGTTGTTGAAGCTGTGTCAGGCAGAGAGCATCAATGGCGTCGGACGATAATTCCGCCAGCCCTTGTTGCTGCCGCAATGTCCGTAACGCCGCCGTCGCGTTATCCACGCTGGTCGTCTGGTTGCGCAATGTTGTCTGCAAAGCCGCGAGATCGACGTCAGCAACATCAAGGGCACGCAGGAAGCGTTTGCAATGACCGAGAAGCGTTCGCCAGGGAATATCGGGAGATTGCAACGCCAGCATGATGCCATCCACATCCGCCACCCGCTGGTAGCGCGCCGACACCACATAACCAATGTGTTGTTCAACCCGTAGGCGCTGGAAAAAGCGTGGTTCATAAATCAACGCCAGCATACGCAACGCGGCCAGCGAGGCATCATCGGCGGCGGTCAATGGCAAAAACAGCAGCAGCGCCTGGTCACGACCTGAGCACGGGATGGCGGTCACGCCTGCGATTAAAGATGGCTCAGCCGCGGCTGCGGCCAACGGCAGGTCACTCAACACCCGCGCAATGTCCTCAGCCAACGCCGTATCGCTGCCACTCCAGGCCGCCTGCCAGCCAACCGCCGCTGATGTTGTCAGCAATTGGTGCGGCAACGCTGCTAACAACTGACGAATAACGATGCCATCAGCCGCATTCACCGTTTGAGGTTCAACCACGGTATGCAACGCCTGCACTGTCTGTTGCACCGCAGCCAGCGCCGCGTCATGATCTTTCGGCAGATGCAGGGTCAGTTGCCAGCTCCCCTGCACCTGCTGCCAACTCCCACGCCCGCCGCTATGGCGCAACGCAGCGAGAATGGGACGCAGCAATGGCTGACGCGCCCCGGCAAGCTCATCGCTCAACGGCTGGTAAAATGCCGGACGCAGCAGCAGGGTCTGCTGTGGTTCAACCGGCACCGCACGCAGCATGGGGAAAGCCTGGCCAGGCAACGCATGCAAACTCGGCGGCTGCGCCAGTGGATAAAACCAGCATGGCAGTGTCGAGGCTGGCACCTGCGCCGGTGCGGGCCAGGCGGCAACCGTGAGGTCGAATCCCTGGGTGTGGCGGGTTATCGCGTCACCCCGGCCCTGGGTCAGCAATCTGCGTGGCTGGCATTGTTGCAGGAGCCGGAGCCAGTCACTAAAGCCAGCAGCAGTGCCCGGTGCGAAGCCGGTAGAACGCCCACGCAGTTGCTCCAGCGGCGCCAGTTGTCCGAAGTCTTCCTGTGCCAGCCGCTGATAATGGTGACGTTGTGTGGTATCGGTTTGCATCAGGTCGCTGAGGTGCTGTTGGAACTGCGCTTCGATGCATTGAGCCTGCCGAGTGCTGAGGGTGCGCGCGGTAAATTTCAGCGCCAGCCAGCTGTGTCGGGTATCACGCCATAACCATTGCAGGCTGATATTTTCACACAATCCGGCGGCGCGCAGTTGTGCCAGCAGACTGCCAGGGGCTTCATCGAGCCAGAACTGACGGCACAAGGTGACGCTGTCACGTAAAATATCGGCGCTGTCCGGCAAGATAAAAGTCAGCCAGAAGGCTTCTTCGCCCGCCAGTGGGATATGCCGCTGCGAGATGCCGCCTGATGGCGGTGGCAACGCCATGACCGGTGCGGTGCCCGGCCTGAGTTGCTGACCATAGCGTTGCGCCAGCTGTTCCAGCTCCGTCAGAGATTGCGGGCCTTGCAGCCTCAGCGTCATGTTCTCCGCCACATAATGCTGCTGATGAAACGCGCGTAACGCCTGCTGCAACTCTGTGACGTTGTCACCAAAAGCCGCCAGGCTACCGACCCGAAAACGCCGCAACGCCGCAGGAGCAGCGGGCATATCCAGCAGCGCGGCCTCACTCAGGGTGGCAGCATGGCGTTGCAACAGACGGTACTCAGCATCAATAACGGCACTTTCCTGCCGGATGGCCTCCTCAGTCAGACGCGGGGCCGCGAGCATATCCAGCAGACGCGCGACGCCTGCTTCCATCGCTCTGGCCGGAACCTGAAAGAAAAATGCGCTGTCGCTGAGTTGGGTAGTCGCGTTGACCTGACCGCCCTGTTGCTGCACCCACGGCATCAGGCGCTGGTCATCAGAGATGCCTGCGCTGCCGCAAAACACCAGATGCTCCAGCAAATGCGCCAGCCCAGGCCAGCGGTCCGGCTCATGCAGGCTGCCCGCCGCCACCTGCACCAACGCGGCAGCATCGCGCGCACCAGGTTGCTGGTAGAGGTGACAGCGCAGGCCGTTTGCCAGTGTCAGGCTGCGCGTGGTCATCAGAGAATGCGCTGCTTGTAGATCAGCTGCGAGTTGGTACGGTTACGGAATTGCAGCTGGGCGATTTTGATATCGCTACAGCTGGCTTCGCGCCGGGCTTCGAGGATTTTGCCGTGGTGCGGCGATTTGCTGCACACCGGATCAGTGTTATCGGCGTTGCCGGTCAGCATATACGCCTGACAGCGACAGCCGCCGAAGTCCTTCTCTTTTTCGTCACAGGAACGGCACGGCTCCGGCATCCAGTCATAACCACGGTAACGGTTAAAACCGAATGAGTTATACCAGATGTCGTCCAGACTCTGCTCCAGCACCGATGGGAACTCAACCGGTAACTGGCGGGCGCTGTGGCACGGCAACGCCGTACCTTCCGGCGTGACGCTGAGGAAGATTGATCCCCAGCCGCCCATGCAGGGCTTCGGACGTTCTTCGTAATAATCCGGCGTGACGAACAACAGGTTGGTCAAGTTGTCGCTGGCTTCCATGCGCTGGCGATACTCAGCCACCACTGCTTCGGCACGGGCGATTTGCTCGCGTGTCGGCAACAATCCCTGACGATTAATATGTGCCCAGCCGTAAAACTGGCAGGTTGCCAGCTCGACATCATCGGCTTCCAGCTCGATACACAGGTCGATAATTTTATCGATCTGATCGATGTTATGGCGATGCAACACGAAGTTCAGCACCATCGGATAACCGTGTGCTTTCACTGCTTTCGCCATCTCCAGCTTCTGCTGGAAGGCTTTTTTCGACCCGGCCAGCGCGGCGTTCAGCGTTTCGTCACTCGCCTGAAAGCTGATCTGAATATGGTCCAGCCCGGCATCAGCAAACGCATCCAGTTTGTTTTGCGTCAGGCCAATACCCGAGGTGATCAGGTTGGTGTAGAAACCGAGATCGCGTGCTGCCTTGATCAGTTCGGGTAAATCTTTACGCGTCAGCGGTTCACCGCCGGAAAAACCGAGCTGCACACTGCCCATAGCGCGTGCCTGACGGAACACCTCAATCCACTGTTCGGTGGTCAGCTCTTTTTCCTGCTGGGCAAAATCGAGCGGGTTCGAGCAGTACGGACACTGCAACGGGCAGCGGTAAGTCAGCTCGGCCAGCAGCCACAGCGGCGGCGTCACGCCGTTTTTATTCGGGTTCACGACACTGGATCCATTTCTGTTCAATAGCGGACTGCAAAAACGCTTTTACATCTTCATCCACACCACCCGCATCCGGGAAGCGCGCATTCAGCGTCGCGATAATCGCGGCGACATCCTGTTTGCCGGTCACCAATTCGAGGATGGCGGTGGCGGTTTCATTCAGCTTCGCCATGCCTTCCGGGTAGAGCACAACGTGGCTCTCCTGTGCCGGTTCCCATTGCAGGCGATAGCCACGGCGGAACGCGGGGATCAGATTATCTTTCATCTGTTTTATACCAGTCGGGTGGTGTGCCAGGCCGCCTTGTCGGTGACCGTGTGGTAAGGGGGACGTTCTAACGCGTAAGCCATCGTCATGGCATCGAGCATGGTCCACAAGATATCGAGCTTGAATTGCAGGATTTCCAGCATACGGTTCTGCTGTTCCGCCGTGGTGAAAATCTCCAGCGCCAGCGCCAGCCCGTGCTCAACATCGCGGTTCGCCTGGCTCAGACGGCTGCGGAAGTAGAAATAGCCTTCCTCTTTGATCCACGGATAGTGCTGCGGCCAGCTGTCGAGACGTGACTGATGGATCTGCGGCGCGAACAATTCAGTCAGCGAGCTACAGGCCGCTTCCTGCCAGTTGGCACGACGGGCAAAATTCACGTAGGCGTCGACCGCAAAGCGCACGCCCGGCAGCACATGCTGCTCAGACAGCAGTTCTTCACGCGTCAACCCTACCGCCTCACCCAGTTGTAGCCAGGCTTCGATACCGCCCTCGTGTCCATTGCTGCCATCGTGATCGAGAATACGCTGCACCCATTTACGACGCGTCGCCGGGTCCGGGCAGTTCGCCATGATCGCCGCATCTTTCAGCGGAATGTTGGTCTGGTAGTAAAAACGGTTCGCGACCCAGCCCTTAATCTGCTCCGGTGTCGCCTCACCGTTGTGCATGGCGATGTGGTACGGGTGATGGATGTGGTAGTAGGCACCTTTGGCGCGCAGTGCCTGTTCGAAGGCGGCTGGCGTCAGGGCTTCAGTAATGATCACGATGAAGACTCCTGCAAATGGATCGCCATCCCATCCCAGCTTACTTCAATACCCTGCTGCGTCAGGTACTGGCGCTGCGGCGATTGCTCGTTGAGGATCGGATTGGTGTTATTAATATGAATTAAAATCTTGCGTTGCCCCGGTAAGGACGCCAGCAGCGCCATCAGCCCCTGCTCCTCCGCCAGCGCTAAATGGCCCATCGCCTTGCCGGTATTTTTACCGACGCCGGTGGTCAGCAGCTCATCATCCTGCCAGACGGTGCCGTCAATCAGCAGGCAATCGGCTTTTTGCAGCCACGGCATGATCACCGCGTCCGGCTCGCCGAGGCCCGGCGCATACAGCAGCGTCTGCCCGTTGGCGCGATTGGTGATAAACAGCGCCACATTGTGGCCTGGCAGCGGCCGATCGCGGAACGGTGAATACGGTGGCGCGTTGCTGAGAATCGGGATGGCGGTGAACTCAAGGTCGCGGCAGACATCAACGCGGAAAGGCTCCAGCGGCGTCAATGCGTGATGCTGCAAACCGCCATTCCAGTGTTGCAGCATGGTGAAAATCGGGAAGCCGCTGGTCAGGTCCGCGTGGACTTCCGGGGTGCACCACACCTGATGCGGGCAGCCTTCGCGCAGGCTCAATAAACCGGTGGTGTGGTCGATCTGGCTGTCGGTAAGAATGATGCTGCCAATCGCCGTCCCGCGCAGCACGCCCTTTTTGTTGAGTTCTGGCGTATGGGCAATCTGCTGGCTGATATCGGGTGAGGCGTTGCATAACACCCAGTCTTCACCGTTATCACTGACAATAATCGAGGATTGGGTACGCGCCTGCGCCTGAATAGTGCCGTTACGCAAGCCGCTACAATTGGCGCAGTTACAGTTCCACTGCGGAAATCCACCGCCCGCCGCTGAACCGAGAACTTTAATAAACATGAGAAATGACCGGAGAAAGAAAACAAAAATGCCCGCGCGAGTGGCGGGCAGAAGTCTTAGCGGTTGGAGATGTACAGAGTCACTTCCAGGCCCAGACGCAGGTCAACAAATTCAGGTTTTTTCCACATAATATTCTTCCTCTAAAGTCTCTTAACGCAGAGCACACTCTGCATGGAATGTTTGCGCCAGGAAACGTGATCCCGATCGCAATACACATCGCGGGCAGATGTTGCGCCAATGTGACGAACAGATCAACCCTGTTTCGGTAAGGGAATTGTGTTATTCCCGCCAAATCTGTTTCAGCACTCGCTGCCAGTTGCCCCAGGCAAGTTGCTCCAGTAATGGCTGATCATAGCCAATCTCGCGCAATAACGTGAAAATTCGTGGCAGCCCGGCAACATCTTTTAACGCCTCCGGGGCGCTGATACCGTCAAAATCGGAACCAAAGCCCACGTGATCGCGTCCCATTATCCCGATTAAGTGATCAAAATGTTTACCAATTTCGATCAGCGGCGTATCACTGTCGCGTTTGCCATCGGCGCGTAAGAAGGCGTTACCAAAATTCACACCTACCATGCCGCCGCTGTCGCGGATCGCCCGCAACTGATCATCGGTGAGGTTACGTGGCTGGGGGCATAGCGCATGGGCGTTGGAATGCGTGGCAACCAGTGGCGCTGTCGATAAGCGCGCGGTGTCCCAGAATGCTTTTTCGTTCATATGCGAAACATCGATCAGCATACGGTGCTGGTTGGCGGCGGCAATGAACGCCGCTCCGGCCTGAGTTAAACCGGGGCCGCTGTCGGGTGAGCCGGGAAAATTACCGGTGACACCTGCGCCAAAGCGATTGGGCAGATTCCAGAACGGCCCGATACTGCGCACCCCGGCCTGATAAAACGCCGCCAGCGCTTCCCCTTCGCCATCAAAACCATCCGCGCCCTCTATATGCGCTACCATCGCCAGCACACCATCCGCCTGGCAGGCAGCGATATCCGCAGCGGTCAGGCACAGGCGGGCGCGGCCCTGCGATTCTGCCACCAGCGTTTTCAGGATGGCTAATTGCTGCCACAGAATCTCCAGCGGCGCGATGCGCTCCTGCGCGCGCTGCGGGGCCACCTGTTCGATATAGCGCTGCGGCGGCACAAATAACGCGAACAGGCCACCGGCAAAACCGCCCTGCTGCATGCGTGGGTAATCAAGGTGGCCGTTTTCAATACCGGAGAAAAAAACCTCAGCGGGATTAGCGCGATGATGCAGCCACAGGTTCAACAGCAGATCGTTATGACCATCAAATGTGGGCAGTGACATAAGCGGGGAATAAGAAGAAAACATGCGGCTATGCTACGCGTGCGCCTGCTGCTGAGCAATGCGACGCGAGAAGAACTTTTCTGCCGCAGCCGCCGGGAAGCCAATGATGGCGCGTAATGCTGCGCGATAAATCGCGCCGCTACAGTTGGGTAACGGGTTGTCGCGACGGGATTTATCGCGCGTTGATACGCCGGGAGCACGGTTGTCGCGGCGTGATGTATCACGCGTTGATACGCCGGGAGCACGGTTGTCGCGGCGTGATGTATCACGCGTTGATACACCGGGAGCACGGTTGTCGCGGCGTGATGTATCACGCGTTGATACACCGGGAGCACGGTTGGTAGCGGCGCGATTTATCGCGCAGGTTTTTGTCAGTTTTGCACGGATGGTTGTCAGCAATGGGCGAGCCTGCCCCCCTGGGCTTCGGCGACACTGACCGCAGACAACAAGGAGAAACCTGATGCTTACCCAACCCGCTGAAAAATATCGTCCTTACCCGGTTATCGACTTGCCCGAACGCCAGTGGCCGTCACGCCAGCTGACCGAGGCACCGCGCTGGCTGTCGACCGATCTGCGTGACGGTAATCAAGCGTTAGCCACGCCGATGGACAGCGCGCGCAAGCTGGAATTCTGGCAACTACTGCTGCGCTGCGGCTTTAAAGAGATTGAAGTGGCGTTCCCGGCTGCTTCACAAACCGATTTTGACTTTGTACGCCTGCTGATTGAACAGCGTCATATCCCCGCCGATGTGGCGATTCAGGTATTAACCCAGGCGCGTGCCGATCTGATTGATCGCACCTTTGAGGCGCTGCGTGGCGCACCGCGTGCCATCGTCCACCTGTACAACGCCACCGCCCCACTGTTCCGCGAACGCGTGTTTCGCCAGAGCAAAGCGGAGATCATCGAGCTGGCCTGCGCCGGGGCACGCCAGATCCGCGCATGCTGTGACAACCAGACCGATACCGTCTGGACCTTCGAATATTCACCGGAGACCTTCTGCTTTACCGAACCGGAGTTTGCGCTGGAGATTTGTGAAGCGGTAGCGGCTATCTGGCAGCCCAATGCGCAACGGCCAATGATCATCAACCTGCCTGCCACCGTGGAGGTAAACACCCCCAACGTCTATGCCGACCAGATTGAATATTTCTGCCGCCACTTTAGCCAGCGTTCGCAGGTGTGCATCAGCGTCCATCCGCATAACGATCGTGGCACCGGTATCGCCTGCGCCGAGCTGGCGCTGTTGGCCGGGGCTGACCGCGTTGAGGGCTGTCTGTTTGGTAACGGTGAACGTACCGGCAATGTCGATCTGGTCACGCTGGCACTGAATCTCTATACCCAGGGTGTCACGCCACAACTCGATTTCAGCGATATCCAGCAGGTGCTGGAAGTGGTGACGCGCTGCAACCAATTGCCGGTGCATCCGCGCCATCCCTATGCCGGGGAACTGGTGTTTACCGCGTTTTCCGGTTCACATCAGGATGCGATTCGCAAAGGCTTCGCCGAGCGCGCACAGCGCGAAGAAACCCTCTGGCAGATGCCCTATCTGCCACTCGATCCGGCCGATATCGGTTGCAGCTATGAAGCGGTGATTCGGGTTAACAGTCAATCCGGTAAAGGCGGTGCCGCCTGGCTGCTGGAGCAGAATCACGGCCTACAGCTGCCGCGTGGTCTGCAACAGGATTTCAGTCGCGTGGTACAGCAGCAGACCGATGCGCACGGTCAGGAAATGACGCATCACGCCCTGTGGCAGCTGTTTTGTGAACATTACGGTTTGACCCATCCGGCGCGACGCTTGCTGGAAGCGGAGAGCCACAGCGATGACAAAGGCGAAACGCGGCTGAAAGCCCGCGTGCAGCAAGGTGAGCAACAGATCAACCTGGAGGGTAAAGGCAACGGTTTACTGTCGGCGGCAGTCACTGCACTGCGCCAGCGTTACGGCCTGACGTTGAGCATTGAGGATTATCACGAGCATACGCTGGGCAAGCGCAGCGACAGTCGATCGGTCACCTATCTCAGCTGCGTAAACACGCGTGGCGAACGCGCCTGGGGGGTGGGTATCGATAATGACGTGGCGCGCGCCTCATTGCAGGCGTTGCTTAATGCCGCCCACGCTTTTCTGCCGCAGGAAAGTAGTTCACTGGCGTAACGCCCAGTAAGCGGCGAAACATCGCGCTGAAGGCGCTCGGACTCTCGTAACCGAGATCGAGCGCCACCGCCAATACCGAATCGCCCTGTGCCAGCCGGGCTAACGCCACGCCAAGCCGCGCACGCCGCACCCAGTCGCTGAAATGCAACCCGGTTTCGCGACTGAAGTGGCGCGCCAGGGTGCGCTCCGCAACGCACAATTCCGCCGCCGCCCGTGCCAGCGTCCAGTTTTCACCGGGTTGCTGCTGGATCTGTTGGCACAGCGTTAACAAGCGTGCGCTCTCCGGCCACGGCAGACCGAATGGCAGCACATCCATCACGCGGATTTCATCCAGAATTAACTCGTAGATGCGCTCGGCACGGCTGCCAGCTTGATAGCTTTCGGGCAGGGCAATGGCGCTGACAATCAGTTCACGCAGCAACGGCGAGATCTGCACCACCTGACAACTGGCGGGCAGGTCAGCACGCGCCAGCGGATCAACAAACACCGTGCGCGCCGCTACCTGGCCGACAATCTGTAACGCATGGCGCGTGCCAGCAGGCAGCCAGACGCCCCGACTGGGCGGCACAATCCAACTGCCGTGCTGCGTCTCCACCTTCACCACGCCGCTCAGGGTATGGATCAACTGCGCGCAGTCGTGATGGTGCCACGGCTCCACCGCCCCGTGCGCATAATCGTGGGCATAGGGCACCAGCGGGCGGTTGGCGAAACTGAAATTCAGCACCGCAGTCATCAGGTTAGCGCTTCAGGAACTGATAAACTGCCGCCAGATCCTGCTCGCCATAACCCGCATCCACCGCTTGCTGCCACACATCAACGATATTCTCCAGCGCGGGCAGTTTTGTCTCGCCCGCCGCATCCAGCGCCAGACGCGCATCTTTCAGCGCCCAGATCAGGTGCATCTGCGGAGTGAAATCCTGGCTGGCGATCATGCCGAGTTTCATTTTGGCGTAAGGGGCCGCCAGCGGGCCACCATCCAGCACTTTCCACAGGTCGTCGGTGGTGAAACCAAACTGCTCCGCCAGACGGGTACTCTCCGCCAGGCTCTGCATCAAACCAATCAGCCAGCTATTCACCACCAGCTTCATGCGTGAACTGGCACCGGCCTCACCGAGCCATTGGGTGCCCTTGCCAATCGCCGCAAATACCTGTTCCGCCGCGGTCGCTTTGCTCTGGTCACCGCTCGCCATCACCAGAATCTGCGCGTTTTCTGCTGGCGCTTTGGTGCCGGAGACTGGGGCATCGATCAACACCACATCCGGGCGCGCACTCGCCAATTCGGCGATCAAGGCATCTGTCGCTTCCACGCCGATGGTGCCCATCTGACACAGGGTCGCGCCCTGCTGCAACGCGGCCTGCGCATCACGCAACACCTGAAGGGTGGTCTCACCATCGGACAACATCGCGATCACCACATCTGCGCCATCCACCGCCTGGGTGGCGCTATCGCTGAGGATCAACCCGGCAGACACTAAATCTTCACCACGGGCGCGGGTGCGGTTCCAACCACGCACCACAAAGCCTTTTTTCAGCAGGTTAGCCGCAAAAGCATGGCCCATTGCGCCCAGTCCTAAAACCGCTACCACAGGTTGCTGACTCATCTTCTCTCCCTTCTCTGATTTGGCATAAACACGTTAGCCTGACAGGAATTGTTACCCACAGCCAGGCCAGAGGTGCGGTGAAAATATTTTTTAACTCAATTGCCCGCTGGCATCATCGGCCAGACGCTGCTGCACCGCCGCCAGAAACAGGCGCAGCGCCGCAGGCTGGCGATCGCGAGACATATACAAACCATAGATACCCAGCGTTTTTGGCGTGAACGCCGGCATCACGCAGCGCAATTGCCCGCTGTTGAGTGCCGCACGCGCCTCCATCTCTGGCACCATCGCTACACCACAATCGGCAATGGCCGCATCGCACAGCACCGAGGAGATCCCGGCACTGAAATTGCCGCTGATGGTGGTGCTGATCACTTCACCTTTGCCATCGTTAAATTCCCAGCGTTGCCCGGCAAACCGGCTGTAGTGCAGGCAATTATGCTGCGCCAAATCCTGGGGGGTTTGCGGGGTGCCGTGCTGTTGCAGGTAAGCGGGAGACGCGCATACCACCGAAACGCATTCGCCGAGTCGACGCGCAATCGCGCCCGCTTCAGGATCGTTAGTGATACGCACCGCCAGATCAATGCGCTCACCCACCAGACTGACGGGTTGGTTGTTGATTTCCAGTTCGATACGCAGCGCCGGATAGCGGGCCAAAAACGCCGGGATCATCGGGCCAAGAATATGAGTGGCGGTGGAGTGAGCGCAGGCCACGCGCAGGATGCCCTGCACTTCACTCTGCGCGCCGTGATCAGCAATATCCTCAGCCAACCGTGCCAGCGCACGGCTCTTTTCGAGGATCTTCTCTCCTGCGGGCGTAATGGTAAGACGCCGCGACGAACGATGCAGCAAGCGCGCCCCGGCCCACTTTTCCATTTCATCCAGATAACGGCTAACCATCGGGCGCGAGATATCCAGCGCCCGCGCCGCGCCGCTCAGGCTGCCCAGTTCGCAGATACGATTAAACACCGTTGCCGCCGTCACTCTGTCCATGTTTGCTCCATCTGATCGTTTTATGAAACTGACCATCTCTGATTGCGGGAATTCTAACAGTTCCTGATTTCCCTACAATGAGGTTTTCAGTGACGGCATGTTGCCGCTTAAGGAATTCGTGATGAAAATGAAGAGATTGCCGCTGCTTCTGCTGCTGGCCGCAGGCCCGGCATTGGCCGCTCCCCTCCACCTTGAGGTCTATAACCCACAGGAGCAGGGGCTGTTTCCGGTTTCTTCGACTCTGGTGTCAGGTCCGCATGAAGCAATATTGTTTGATGCGCAGTTCAGCCTGCAAGATGGCGAAAAACTGGTGGCAATGATTAAAGCCAGCGGCAAAAAGTTGACGCAAATTGTTATTACCTCGGGCGATCCTGACTTCTATTTTGGTCTGGAACCGATTGTTAAAGCCTTCCCACAGGTGAAGGTCGTGGCTTCGCCACGGGTGGTAGAACATATCGAGGCCACCAAAGCAGCCAAGCTGCAATATTGGGGACCCAAAATGCCCGGCGGCGCGCCTTCGCGCATCATTGTGCCACAGACGACCTCTCAGACCCGTTTCAGCGTTGATGGCGAACGGATTGAACTGCGCCACGCCGGGGATAAATCAGCCTATGTCTGGATTCCGGCCAATCGGGCGATTCTCGGTGGTACTGCGGTGGCGGCAGGCATTCACGTCTGGACAGCGGATACCCAAACCCCCGCCAGTCGCGAACAGTGGCGTAGTGTGCTGCGCGAAATGCAGCAGTTAAAACCCAACGTGGTGATTCCGGGTCACTATATTGGCACCCGCCCGAATGGCGACCAGGCGGTGACCTTCACGCTGGATTATCTGCAAAAGTTTGAAGCCGCGCTGGCACAGAAGAAAGGTTCAGCGGCAGTGATTGAGACCATGAAAGCCGCTTACCCCACGTTGCCGGATGAGAGCTCGCTGGCGCTGAGCGCGAAGGTCAACAGCGGCGAGATGAAGTGGTGATGTCGTAGCGGCGCGATTTATCGCGCGGATTTATCCCACATCGCGCACAAAATTGCGCGATGAATCGCGCTGCTACGGAAATGCAACCGGATGGTTCAAATAGCTTAAAATGTAATGCCAGCCAATGTAAAAACTATTAACATATGCGGCATTATGTTCCAACCGGTTCATTTCCTTTTATTTATTACGGTCTTTCATAATGAAAATAGCTTTACTGCGCCAGGCGCTGTGGCTGGCGCTGCCTGCGGTGTTTCCATTGCCACTGCTGGCCGCCGACGATGCCAGCAATACAATGGTGGTCAGTGCCACTCCCGACAGTTCCGGTTTATCCGAACTTGATACCCCCGCAGCCGTCAGCGTGGTGTCCGGCGAGGATATGCGCCATGCCGCACCGCGCGTTAACCTGTCAGAAAATCTGATGGGTGTGCCGGGTATGCAAATTCAGAACCGGCAGAATTACGCCCAGGATCTGCAAATTTCGGTGCGCGGTTTTGGTTCGCGTTCCACCTACGGTTTACGCGGTATCCGCATGTACGTGGACGGGATTCCCGCCACCATGCCAGACGGCCAGGGCCAGACCTCCAACGTTGATATCGGTTCGATTGACCACGTTGAAGTGCTGCGCGGCCCTTTCTCGGCGCTGTACGGTAACTCGTCCGGTGGCGTGATCAATGTGGATACTCAAACCGGTCAGCAACCTACCACGCTGGAAGCCAGCAGTTGGTATGGCAGCTATGGCAGCTGGCGCAACAGCGTCAAAGCCAGCGGCGCAACCGGTGACGGCACCCATGCCGGTGACGTCAACTACACCATTTCCGCATCACGCTTTACCACCCACGGCTATCGCGATCACAGCTCGGCAGAGAAGAACCTCGGCAACGCCAAACTGGGGGTGCGTATTGATGATGTCAGCACCCTGACGCTGCTGTTTAACAGCGTGCATGTCGATGCGCAGGATCCCGGCGGTTTGACCCAGGCGCAGTGGGAGCAGAATCCACGTCAGGTGGTCAGTAACGTAAGCCTGTACAACGCGCGTAAAACCGTCGATCAGACCCAGGGCGGCCTGCATTATCAGCGTCAGATGAGTGAAAACGACGACCTGAGCGTAATGATGTATGCCGGGGTACGCGAAACCACCCAGTACCAGTCGATTCCGGCCAGTTCGCAGACCAGCCCAGCCCATCCGGGAGGCGTGATCTCCCTGACCCGGCATTATCAGGGCATCGATACGCGCTGGACGCACCGCGATACCCTGTTCACTATCCCGGTGACGCTGACCGGCGGCCTTGATTATGAAACCATGACCGAACGCCGCAAAGGCTACGAAAACTTCACCACCAATAACGGCGTGACCGATTACGGCGTGATGGGCGATATGCGTCGCAATGAACGCAATTTGATGTGGAACCTCGATCCTTACCTGCAAACCGCCTGGCAGCTGACGGATAAATGGTCGCTGGATGCGGGCGTGCGCTTCAGCACCGTCAATTTCGACTCCAACGATTTCTACGTCACCTCCGGTAACGGTGATGACAGCGGCAATGCACGCTATCACCGCTGGTTGCCTGCCGCGTCGTTAAAATACGCCATCGACGATAGCTGGAATGCCTATGTTTCTGCCGGTCGTGGGTTTGAAACCCCCACCATCAATGAACTGTCCTACCGTTCTGACGGGCAGTCTGGCCTCAATCTGGGGCTGAAACCGGCCACCAGCGATACCGTCGAATTGGGCAGCAAAAAACGTATCGGTTATGGCCTGCTGACTGCCGCCATTTTCCAGACTGATACAGATAATGAAATCGTCGCGGATAGCAGCAGCAACGGACGAACCAGCTACAAAAATGCCGGACAAACGCGCCGTCGCGGTCTGGAGCTGGGTCTCGATCAGCAATTCGGTGAAGACTGGCGTCTGAAAGCCGCCTGGACCCTGCTGGATGCACGCTATCGCAGCAACGCCTGCGGCACCGAAAGCTGCGATGGCAATCGCATTCCGGGGATTGCCCGCAACATGGCGTATGCCGGGCTGTCTTACGCGCCAGAACTGGGCTGGTATGCCGGAGCCGATGTCCGTTATATGAGCGATATCGCCGCAGATGATGAAAACGATGTGAAAGCCCCATCGTATACCGTGGTGGGCCTGAACAGCGGCTATAAATGGTTGATTAAAGAGAGCTGGACGCTGGATTTGTTTGGTCGCGTCGATAACCTGTTTGACCGCAACTACATTGGCTCCGTGATCGTTAACGAGAGCAATGGCCGCTATTACGAACCGGCACCGGGCCGTAACTACAGCGTCGGCCTGACCGTGAGCTACGCGTTCCAATAATCGGACGTCGGTGCGCGATAAATCGTGCCGCTACAACCAGGTACTGGAAATCGTAGCGGCGCGATTCATCGCGCAATATTTATTAACCCAACAGCGCCAGCACATCCTCGGTCGAACCGGTTTCACCCAGACGCGGGAAAATGCGCTCCACGCTGTTCTGATGAGTATCGGCATTCAGGCAGGTCATGGCATCGGTCGCCAGCGTGACGTTGTAACCTAACTCATACGCCTGACGTGCAGTGGATTCCACCCCGATGCTGGTGGCAATACCGCACACCACCACTTGAGTCACGCCGCGCTGTTGCAGCTGTTCGTGCAGAGCGGTGTTGTGGAAAGCACCCCAGGTTTTCTTGGTCACGCTGATATCGCCCGGTTGTGGCGTCATTTCCGGCACCAGTACCGCCCAGTCAGCCGGCAATTCACCGCTATGACGCGCCTGTTCGTTACGGCCCGGCGCACCGCCCGCCACATTTACCAGCACCACCGGCAGATCGTGCGCCCGGAAGGCATCGGTCAGACGCTGACAACGCTCAATCACCACTTTCGGGTCATGTACTACCGGCAGTGCCACAATCCCGTGTTGCAGGTCAATCACAATCAGGGCGGTTTTTGCGTCTAAAGTTGTTACAGCCATCTCGGGTCCTCTCAGGATTATTGGTCGGCAAGTCGTTGCAGTAAGGGAATGGCGGCCAGCAGCGTTTGCTGTTCCTCGGGGCTGAACGTCGCCATGCTGCGCACCAGCCAGTCATCACGCTGGGCGCGATTAGCCGCTACCAGCGCGCGGCAGGCTTCCGTAGGATAGTAGCGCGTTTTGCGTCCATCATGCGGGTCGGCTTCGCCCAGCACCATTCCGGCACTGACCAGGCTGGCAACGGTGGCGCCCATTGATTGCGTGCGCACTCCTTCTGCTGCTGCCAGTTCGGTAACCGTCATGGCACCATCGCGTACCAGATAGCCAAGCACTGAAACCTGCGACCAGGTGAGATCACCCGGTGGAGCCGATTCGCGCAGTCGTCTTCCCAGTTTGCCGTTGACGCTACGCAGCGCCGCTGCCGCGCTGTTCAGATCGCTCATGGCAACTTCTCCCTTACAGTGAAACGCGAGTATATAAATACGAAGGCAAACTGTGTAGTTTACCTTCGTATCAATTTGTAAGCCTTATGACCGATGTGGGTAGTGGATCAGGCTATGAAAACGTAGCGGCGTGCCGAGCGGATTGCGGTAGCTGTGCGGTTTATCACCGGCAAACTGACTGGCTTGTCCGGGTTTCAGGCGGCGCCAGGTGCCCTCAACACCAAGTAACAACTCGCCCTCCAGCACCACCACCTGCTCAATCACCCCGCTTTCATGCGGCGAAGAATCACTCTGCGCGCCAGCGGCCAGCGTCACTTCCAGCAGGTCAAAATGGAGCTGCGCATCATAGGGCAGCAGCGATTTCGCCTGCATTTGGGCATTGGTCTGGCTGAAAGTCGCCGCGGCTCCAGGTGGCAGTTCGCTCCCCTGAATAAAGAACGAAAACGGCACGTTGAAGCCGGTGGCAATTTTCCACAAGGTCGCCACGGTCGGGCTGGACTCACCGCGTTCGATTTGGCCGAGCATCGCTTTGCTGACGCCGGTGCGTTCTGCCGCCAGCGTCAGGCTCCAGCCATTGGCCTGTCGCAGCTGTTTCAGCGCCAGACTCAGATGTTGATGCAGATTTTCCATAGGATCTCCAGACAAGCTCGCGCGCAGTGTATCACTTGTGCGCTATAGCGTCCCATGCAACAATGTGCGCTATAACGCACACCCGGATGTCCCTATGATCATTGTCACCACACGCAGCGGATTTTCGCTGCCGATATTCATTTCAGGTTTTATTGCCGTGCTGGTGGGTTACAGCAGTTCAGCCGCGATAATTTTCCAGGCCGCGCAGGCCGCCGGGGCTTCTCCGGCGCAGATTGGCGGCTGGCTATCAATGCTGGGTATTGCTCTGGGGGTGGCTTCGCTCGGGTTATCGCTCTGGACACGGATGCCGATTCTTGCCGCCTGGTCCACACCCGGCGCAGCGTTACTGGCGACCAGCCTGCACGGTCTGACCATTAATGAAGTGATTGGTGTATTTGTCTTTACCAACGCCTTGATTGTGTTGAGCGGCGTCACCGGGTTGTTTGCACGCCTGATGAACCATATTCCACAATCGCTGGCCGCCGCCATGCTGGCAGGGATTCTGCTGCGTTTCGGCCTGAATACCTTTACCGGTTTGCAGGGCAACTTTGCCCTGTGCGGCAGCATGTGCCTGGTGTGGCTGCTCTGCCGCCGCTGGTTGCCGCGTTACGCGATTATCCTCGCGCTGGTCACCGGCGTGCTGGTGGCGCTTGGGCAACACAGCATTCATTTCCCACCGCAGGCGTTGAACCTCAGTGTGCCGCAGTGGATCACCCCGCACTTTACCCTGACGGCGTTGCTCGGCGTCGGTTTGCCCTACTTTCTGGTCACTATGGCGTCACAAAATGCCCCCGGCATCGCCACCCTGCAAGCGCATGGCTATCACCCCCCCATTTCAGCACTGACCAGCTGGACCGGATTGCTGGCATTGGTGTTGTCACCCTTTGGCGGTTTTTCCGTCTGTATCGCCGCCATCACCGCCGCCATCTGTATGGGTGATGAGGTCGATCCCGATCCGAAAAGGCGTTGGATGGCCTCCGCGTTGGCCGGTTTCTTCTATCTGCTTACCGGCCTGACCGGCGCGCTGATTGCGGTGCTGTTCAGCGCGCTGCCGCAGGTGTTGATCGCCACGCTGGCCGGTCTGGCACTGCTGGGGACGCTTTCCGGTAGCCTGCATCGCGCGCTGGCAGAGCCGCAGTTGCGCGATAGCGCGGTGGTGGCGTTTCTGATTACTGCCAGCGGCGTATCCCTGTTGGGTATCGGTTCCGCTTTCTGGGGCCTGTTCGGCGGGTTGCTGACGCATCTGGTACTGATGCCACGCTCACGCGCTTAAATTTTCTACAACTTAATGCCCAGCCGGGGAAAACCGCCCTGTTTTCCCCCTTATTTCCGCCGTTTGATTTGCCCTTATTTGGCTTAAGATCACCAAAATCGATTTTTCTGCCTGAGACATTCACCGATAAGGGCCAACGAGTGGCAAAAACTTTTCTGCGCAGCGGCAATCTTGACGCGGTTCTGGCACTGGGTGAGAACGGCCAACCCGTCTGGGCTTCTGCTCTGCAAATTCGCGAAACCTTGCGGCTACGCCGCCAAACCACGCTGGCGAACTGCCTCGCCATTCCGCAACCCAATGAACGCGGTGACCGCCTCGACTGGTACGCCCCCTTCAGCGGTAAAGTCCGTTCATGGCTGGCGGCCAGCGATCACGAACGTCGCCAGGCACTGGAACAACTCACCCTTAATCAACAGGATTTGCAGGCGCTGAGCCTGCGTGCGCGTGAGGCAGAAAACCCGGCGATGCGCTTGTTTGGCGCGCTGCTGAGCAAAACCCTGCAATTCCCCGATCAGCAATATGTCTATCTGGTGGATGGCAAACCGGTGATTACCTTCTGGGGCTTTGTCGATCCGCAGGCCCGCTCGCGCGATGACGCGCTGGCCTGTCTGCGCGACAGACTCGACGACGAACTGCCGTCGCTGCTGCCCGAACCGCCGCCAGTGGTGGAACCCCCCATTGTGATGGCCGAAGCGGAACCGGAGCCGGTTGAAACAATAAGTGAACCCGAGCCGGAAGTGAGCGAACCGGAACCGGCGATCGCCGCAGTTCCGCCTCCCGCCGCGAACAAATCGCTGCGCCCGTGGTTACTGCTGCTGCCGGTGGCACTGGCCGCCGCCGCAGGCACGGCCTGGTGGTTGCACAGCGCACCGCAGGCTCCCGCTCCGGTAGTCGCCGCTGCGGCACCTGCGCCGGAAGCCAGCCAGCCGATCGCGCCACCACCTGTGCTTGCTCAGGCCGAAAAACTGGCGACCACCTTGCCACAGGTCAGCGCGACCGTAACTGCTCCGCCAGCGCCGCCACCGGCTGCGCCCGAGGTGGTTGAGGTGGCGGCCCCGGTTCCCACCGCACCCGCTAAAGCGGATGATCTGGTGATCACCGCCGAGGATGTGCGTGTTGGTTCGGTGCGTTTCCTTGATGGTCGCTGGCGCGTCACCCTGCGCCAGACCAACCTGCCGACCGGCAAACCGCCCAGCCTGCGTTATCAGATCAGAAACGGCAAAGGCACCGCGTTGATTACCCAGGGTGATGGTATTCGCTGCAAGGCCGATGTCACCGCCGCGATGACCAGCGCCGGGACCATGGTGGTACGTAGCCGCTACACCGCCAGCTGTAGCGATAAATCACGCTACCGCATGCCGGAACTGGTATGTAAACAAGGCGATGGTATCGCCAGCTGTGACGCGCAATACGGCGCGGATCAGGTTTTCCCGTTGACGATTAAGCGTGAGAGTAAGTAACCATGTTAGCGCCCCTCATCGATGACAAACAAAAAATCACGCTGATTGAAGATAGCGGTGTGCAGTTTCTCGACTTTGGCCTGCGTCTGCCTGCGTTACAGGCCCGCCGTCAGTTTGTCCGCCAGACGGCAAACGGCCCGCTGCTGCGCCTCAACGTCGACGGCAACAGCGGCAAATTTCTGCTTTATCCCGAAGATGGCGGCGCGCCGGAAGTGGTACGCCCGGAATCGGATATCGCACTGGCCGACTCCCTGACCTTGCTCGCCAATCAATGGCTACCGCTGCCGGTGTTGCGTTGCACCAGCGGCCGCCGCTTTATCGGTGGTCCAGAAAACTGGGCGCGTCTGCGCCTGGCACCGCTGTCGCAACCGGATGCGGCGGGCAATACCCACCGTATCACCCTCGCCTTTGATACCCGTCTGGTCACGGAAAACGATGGCGGCGAGCAGTTGGGTCTGAGCCAGGCCGATGCGCAAAACGGCGTCAGCTTTGCCCTTGCCTGGCATAACTATGAACTGGGTGAGTTTTTGGACCTCACCTGGGTCGATGGCTGGCTGCGTGAAACCTTTAGCCAGCAGGTGACGGCTCTGGAATCGCGCCGTGAGCAGGAGTTGGTGCAGGCGCTGCGCGAATTTGAGTATCAGGCGCATTACCTTAATTTGCTGGAGCTGCTGGGTGAACAACTCGATCTGGCGGAGATCGCTATTCAGGCTGCTTCGCTGCAATCCCCGGCGGTGAATGTCGATATCATTCTGGATGTTGGCAACTCGCACACCTGCGGCATTCTGGTGGAAGATCACGCCGAAGAGAGCAACGGTCTGCGCCAGACCTACGAGCTGCAACTGCGCGACCTGTCGGAACCGCATCAGGTATATAACGAATTGTTCGACAGTCGTCTGGAGTTTGCCGAGCCGCGCTTTGGTAAAGCCAATTTCTCACTGGAAAGTGGTCGCGAAAACGCCTTTATGTGGCCGTCGCTGACGCGTGTCGGTCGCGAGGCCAGCCGTCTGGCACTGCTGCGTGCGGGCACCGAAGGCAGCACCGGCCTCTCCAGCCCACGTCGTTATTTGTGGGACGAAGCGCGTTATCAGCCCGGCTGGCGTTTCAATGCCAACGGCAGCGGTGATGAAGCCCAGGCGACCGCACTGCCGTTTACTCTGCTGCTGAATGATGAAGGCCAGCCGCTGCACGCACTGGCTGCCGACGAACGCCTGCCCGTGTTTTCGGCCAGCTACAGCCGCAGTTCGCTGATGACCTTTATGCTGTGCGAACTGCTGGCGCAAGCGATGATGCAGATGAACAGCGTGGCGCAGCGTCAGCGGATGCCGCAAAGTCAGGCTCCACGTCAGCTGCGACATGTGATCCTTACGCTGCCCTCGGCAATGCCGAAGCCGGAGCGCGAAATTTTCCGTCGTCGCATGCAGGAAGCCATCGCGCTGGTGTGGAAAGCGGAAGGCTGGCATCCGGCAGAAGAAGAATTTACCGCCGCCACCCAGGCGAAAAGCCTGCGCCCGGTGCCCGATGTGCAGATGGAATGGGATGAGGCCACCTGCGGCCAGATGGTGTGGCTGTTCAATGAAACCCAGGTCAACTTTGCCGGTCGCGCGGAAGATTTCTTCACCAGCATGGCGCGCCCGGACCGCCCACGTGAAGCGGATGAACTGCCCGGCAAAAGCCTGCGCATCGCCTCAATTGATATTGGTGGCGGCACCACCGACCTCGCCATCACCCAATATCGCCTCGACGACGGCCAGGGAAATAACGTCAAAATCACCCCCCGTCTGCTGTTTCGCGAGGGCTTTAAGGTCGCCGGAGATGACATTCTGCTGGATGTGATTCAGCTGTGGATCCTGCCTGCCTTGCAACAAAGTTTGCAGAAAGCCGGTCTGACGCTGCCGGAACCACTGATGAACAAACTGTTCGGCCACGACAGTCGCATGGATGGACAAGCCACCTTGCGTCAACAAGTGACGTTACAGCTGTTTATCCCACTGGCCCAGGCAGTGCTGGAACGCTATGAGAGTTGGGACCCGCTCGATAGCCACAGCGAAATCAACGCGCTGTTTGGTGAACTGGTGCCACAAAAACCCAGCAACGCGGTACTGGCCTTTATCAACGGCGAAATCCAGCGTACCCTCGGCGGCGACAGCCGTTTCGACCTGCTGGACGTGCCACTGGTGGTCAGCCTCGCGCAGTTGCATGGCGAATTCCTGCAACATCGTATGGCAATCATCCCGGCGTTGCGCGCCATGTGTGAAGTCGTGTCGCTGTACCAATGCGACGTGCTGCTGCTGACTGGCCGTCCGTCACGCTTCCCTGGCATCCAGGCGCTGGTGCGCCATCTGCAACCGCTGCCGGGTAGCCGTATTCTTTCGCTGGAAGGTTATCACACCAGCGACTGGTATCCGTTCAACAAACAGGGACGTATCGACAACCCGAAATCCACCGCCGCCGTCGGTGCCATGCTGTGTTTGCTGGCGCTGGATCTGCGTCTGAGCAGCTTCTGGTTCCGCGCCGGTGATTTTGAACCTTACTCCACCATTCGTTACCTCGGCGTGCTGGATGAAACTCAGGCGCTGAGCGATGACAACCTGTGCTACAGCGAGATCGATCTCGACAGCAGCAGCTTCGCACTGGATCGCAAAAGCAGCTTCCGCATTCGCGGCAACGTCTGCCTCGGTTTCCGCCAACTGGAGAACGATCGCTGGCCCGCATCGCCGCTCTACAGCCTGAGCATCACCGACCCGCAACTGGCGCGCAAAGTCGCCGGTGAAAGCGTGCTGCGTATCAAGCTGGCAGTGCAACCCGGCCCGGATAACGCCGGACCGGAACGCCTGGTGCTGAGCGATGCCCGTCTTGACGACGGCAGCCGCGTCCCGTTAGAACAACTGAGCCTGAAACTGAACACGCTTTCCGCTACGGGCAATGCGAATGCGCAATACTGGATTGACAGCGGGAGCGTCTGCAAAAAATGAGAACCGCAAAAAAACAGCCACAGGTCACGCTGGCTAAACGCCTCGGCCTGTTGCAGGAAACCCTTGATGGTGCCCTGAACTGGGTAGAAAACCAGCAGGCACATTCCGCTCGCCTGCAAATGGAAGGCGACACCCTGAGCCTGCAACTGCGACGCGCCCGCGTGGATAGCCACGCGCTGGCACGTCAGCTGGCACGACCGGTGACGCTGGCGTTGTTTGGTCAATCACAGGCGGGTAAAGCCTGGCTGCTGAGCGAAATGGTTGGCGATGCGCAGGGCCAGTTAATCGCGCGGCTGGGTGACAAGACCCTGAACTATTTCCAGCACATCAATCCTGGCAACCTGGATTTCGCCATCGCCACCCGATTTAGCCATCAACGTGAAGCCACCTCCAGCGCCTGGCCGCTGGAGATGACACTGCTGAGCGAGGTTGAGTTAATCCGCCTGATGCTGGCCTGTGCCACCACCGAGTCTCAACCCGCTACCGCCGCCATCGACAGCGCGCTGCAACGGCTGCAACGCCATCGTCAGAGTGAGATCCAGCCAGGTCTGGAAAGCGATGCGCTGGTGACATTGTGGGCGTGGAGCCGCCGTCATCACCGCCACGCTGAGGTGCTGGACCGCCATTTCTGGCCGCAGGCGATCAGCCTCGCGCCCTGGCTGAGTGTTGATGACCGCGTGCAGCTGTTCGCTTTGCTGTGGCCGGGCCAAAGCGCCTTAAGTGAAAGCCTGCGCAACCTGATGCACCTGCGCCATCAGTTGCGCCATGCACCGCGTGTGCTGGCTCCACTCAACCTGCTGGTGGATGATGCCTCGCTGCCCGCCGAAAAACTGATTGCCAGCGATGCCGACTTGCTGGAGATGATTGAAGTGTGCCCGGTGGTAGCCAATCGGGTAGGCAAAGCCCAACCAGTGCCACTCGGTTTGCTGGCGTTGTTGACGCTGGAAATCACCATCCCGCTCAGCTCGACACCGCGGCAGGCTTTGTATGACGAAGCCGATATGCTGGAATTGCCCGCGCCCGGCACGCCATCCGATCGCGCGCAAAAGGATGATCGTCAGCGACTGCAAACGCGTGACGCGCTGCGCGCCACTTTGCTGGAACAGAAACGCGCGCTGCTGCCCGGTTGGTATGCGGCACGCCAGGATATCGACCTGTTGTTGATCTGTACCGCTGCCAGTCAGCGCCAGGACGCCGATCTCGCCAGCCAGGCGTTGCGCGAGTGGCATCTGCATCAACCGGTGCCCACCAGTGGCGAGAAGCCACGGCTGATCTGGGCCATCACCCCTTATGATGCACGGCATCAGCAGATTAACGTCGATGAAGCGGTACAACGACAGCTTGGTCAGCCCGGCCAGAGCTGGGGATCGATGCTGGCGCTGGATCGCGCGGGTGTTGATCGTATGGGCAGTTGGTTGCAGGAAGAAATGCAACCCGATGCACGCCGTGACCGTCTGGCATTGCAGCTGAGTGCGCTGCAACAAACCCTGGTCGATCGTCTGCAACCCTGGACCGAGGCCAGCGCCACACCGGAACAAGCGGCACGCAAACAAACCATCGCCGATACTCTGCTGAAATGCCTGCAACATCGAACCGGCCTGCACGGCGAACTGTTGGAACGTTTACAACCGTCACGTGACGCGGTGCGCCAGCTGTGGCTGAGTCAGAGCAACAGCGGGACGCAGCATAAAGCCGCCAGCGCGGTAGCTGATCAAAGCTATTTCGGCATCGGTTTTGAATTCGACCTGTTTAAAGACGAACCGGTGGCAGCGACGGAACCGCGTAATCACGCGGGTCAGCGCGATCAACAGTTCCCGCAGTTAGTGTTCGCTTTATGGCTGGATCATCTGCGTCAGTTGCCGGAGAGCCGCAGCCTGCTGGCGCTGCTCAACGTGGATAAGCCGACACTGGAACTGTTGGTGGAGGAGTTGATTACCGCCAGCTTCCGTCACAAAATGCTCGGCACCTTGCAGGCGGCATTGAACGAGCCGGATGCGCAGGCCAGCGCGCATGAAGCCCGTACCGATCGTCAGGTATCACGCGCGATGACGGTGTTGGGGGATTTTGTCGCCTGGCTAGGCTTTTTGCAGCGCCCGGAGAGCGAACGTCCGGCCAGCCGCGTCAATCGCGGTCAGACGATTTTCGCCCGCCCTCCGGCACCCAGCGTCAGCTTCTCCTCGGGTCAGCGTCTGACGCGCCTCTCTGCCGCTCCCGCCAATCATACGGCGTATTACATTTACGACTGGCTGGTGGGGCTGAATAGCGTGATTGTCGAGAATAACGGCTATACCGGCGGCGGTGATCTGCCTGCCGCAGCCCGGCAGACGCTGGCGATTATGTTGCTACCGCTGCACGCTTAATCACGTACCAGGCGCAGTTCACCTTCGAGCTGCGCCGCCGCCTCTTCCAGCAATGCCAGCACCGGCGCGAACTCCGCGCTGCTGTCATCCACATGGCGTAAATGCAGCGTCGCCGGTAGCGCCATGCCGCCGGTCAGCCAATCCCACAACGCATCAAGATTGTTGCCAAAGGCAAACGGACAGTGGCTCTGCCGCGCCAGCGTGTGATAAAACGCCTGGCGATCGGGCAGTTGCTGGAAATCAAAGGTCAGGGTCAGCATCATCAGGGCAGCGGCTTAAAGCTGTGATAGTGATCGGTGGTGAGAAAAATCAGACCATCTGAAGAGTAAAGCAGACGATCGGCATCGCGGTGGCCGCAATCGTAATTGACGTCGGCTTCATACCATTGACGTCCCGCCTGTTGCGGCAGCCGCTGCTCGCGATTAGCAAAACGATCGCCGCCAATCGCCCGACCGGGCAACACCTCGCACAGATCACCTTTACCGGGGTTCCACCCCTGACGGCGGGCTTCGCTTTTGGTGAGGTATAAATCAGGTAACTTATGGTGCTGTTGCAGCCAGCGCGCCACCGTTTCAGCATCGGTCAGGTGCGCGATATCCGTTTTGGGTGTGCTGGAGAAATGCGGTTTTAGCCCGGCCCATGAGGCGAACAGCGCGACAATCAATCCAATCCAGAGTTTCTTCGACATAGTGACTTCCTGAGGTTCAGGAGGCCAATGATAGCAGTTTTTCAGGCGGGAAAAACGCGGGCCAGCATCGCTGGCCCTGGCGGAGTTTACTGCATAACGCTGGCTTGGGGTCCGGCATGACGACGCCATGCGCCCGGTGCCACACCATACTGACGTTTAAAGCTGCGGTTAAATGACTGCTGTGAGTCAAACCCCAGCGAAATCGCCACATTCAGAATCGGCTCGTTAGTGGTGGTCAGCCGGTCTGCCGATTTTTTCAGTTTCTTGGCACGAATGTACTCACCCAGCGGATAACCGGTGTGCTC
The DNA here is from genome assembly GCF_059730495.1 of Pantoea sp. X-Soil-TKNS-1211. NCBI lineage: Bacteria > Pseudomonadati > Pseudomonadota > Gammaproteobacteria > Enterobacterales > Erwiniaceae > Pantoea > Pantoea sp. X-Soil-TKNS-1211. Next base: position 2,058,143 of record NZ_AP035953.1, on the reverse strand, counting down.
TTTGAACATCCGTTGCAGATGCCATTTCGAGTACCCGGCGCGGCCAGCTACGGTGTCCAAATCCAGACGTGCTTCAATGTTGTTATCAATCCAGTCGATCAGATCGTGAATAAATGCGTCGCTCATCATCCCGTTTTCTCCCATCGCCGTGGCGATCAGTATCAGTATCTATTGCAGTTACACTTTAAGGGTGACTGACTATGCCATTTAATGCAAGTTCAATTATTGCATTAAATGCCGCACTTTGCGTAGGGATATTCCCCTGCATGATCCGTTGCGATCAAAACCGCACTTAAAGTGTATCAGATATTCTTGCAGAAGCAGTTTGCACAAGCCTACACTCATCCCGTTTTAATGCAACCGTCAAAGTTGCAAAATTTTTTGTACATGACCTTTCAATTTTTTGACTAACGCGGAATAACTACAATGCATCTGCAGACATATGGGGTTCGTCTGGGCGTAAGCCTGTCAGGAATGGTGCTGCTGGGAAGCCTGCTGGCCGGTTGCGATAGCGGTGTGGCGAAAAACGCCCCACCGCCACCGCCCGAAGTGAGTGTCGCGCAGGTGGTACAGCAGAAAGTCAGCCAGTGGGACAGTTTTAATGGCCGTATCGAAGCGGTGCAAAGCGTACAGCTGCGCCCGCGCGTTTCCGGTTATATCGATCAGGTGAACTATCGCGAAGGCGATGAAGTGAAAAAAGGCCAGGTGTTGTTCACCATTGATGATCGCACCTATCGCGCAGCTCTGGAGCAGGCGCAGGCCGAACTGGCGCAGGCACGCAGCCAGGCAGCGTTGGCACGCAGTGAGTCGGCACGTACCGAGAAGCTGATTGGTACGCTGGCGGTATCGCGTGAAGAGGCGGAACAGCGTCGTTCCGCCGCCAGCCAGGCGCAAGCTACTGTGCTCTCGGCTCAGGCCGCGGTCGATATGGCGCAACTTAACCTCGACTTTACCCGCGTCACCGCGCCGATTGATGGTCGCGCCAGCCGTGCAATGATCACCATCGGTAACCTGGTGACCGCCGGTGACAGCGCCAGCGTACTTACCACGTTGGTGTCGCAGGATCGCGTCTACGTCTATTTCGATGTCGATGAAGCCACCTATCTGCGTTATCAGGCAATGGCCCGCGAGGGGCAAAATCGTGGTGCGCTGCCGGTGGAAATCGGCCTGACCGGCGAACAAGGTTATCCGCATCCGGGCAGAGTCGATTTTCTCGATAACCAGCTGACCGCCAGCACCGGCACTATCCGTATGCGCGCCACACTGGATAACCAGCAACGTCAATTCACGCCGGGGCTGTTTGCCCGCGTGCGTCTGCCCGGTAGCGCCGACTTCACCGCGTTGCTGATTGACGATAAAGCGGTGCTGACCGATCAGGATCGCAAATATGTCTACGTGGTGGATGCCAGCGGTAAGGCCCAGCGCCGTGACATCCAGCCAGGCGACATGGCCGATGGCTTGCGCGTGGTGCAGAACGGCCTCAAACCTGGCGACAAGGTGATCGTTAACGGTTTGCAGAAAGTGTTTATGCCCGGCATGCCGGTCACTGCGCAACCCGTTGCGATGCGCTCCGCCCAATAACTTTCGAGACTGCCTGTTATGGATTTCTCCCGCTTTTTCATCGACCGGCCGATTTTTGCGGCTGTGCTGTCGATTTTGATATTTGTTACCGGGCTGATCGCCATTCCGCTGCTGCCGATCAGTGAATATCCCGACGTGGTGCCACCGAGCGTGCAGGTGCGCGCGGAATATCCCGGTGCCAACCCCAAAGTGATTGCCGACTCGGTGGCGACGCCGCTGGAGGAAGCAATCAACGGGGTAGAAAACATGATGTATATGAAATCAGTCGCCGGTTCCGATGGCGTACTGGTGACTACCGTGACTTTCCGTCCGGGCACCGATCCCGATCAGGCGCAGGTTCAGGTTCAGAACCGTGTGGCGCAGGCCGAAGCGCGCTTGCCCGAAGCGGTGCGTCAGTTGGGCCTCACCACGCAGAAGCAATCACCGACCCTGACATTGGTGGTGCATCTGTTCTCACCACATGGCAAGTATGATTCGCTCTACCTGCGTAACTACGCCACGCTGAAGGTGAAAGATGAGCTGGCGCGCCTGCCGGGCGTCGGACAGATTCAGATCTTCGGTTCCGGTGAGTATGCGATGCGCATCTGGCTCGACCCGAATAAAGTGGCGGCACGCGGTCTGACCGCTTCCGATGTGGTGACGGCGATGCAGGAGCAGAACGTTCAGGTTTCTGCCGGGCAGCTCGGAGCAGAGCCACTGAAGAAAGAGAGCGATTTTCTGCTGTCGATCAACACCCAGGGACGACTGGAAAGTGAGCAGCAATTCGGCGATATCATCCTGAAAACCGCCGATGACGGTTCGCTGGTGCGTCTGCGTGACGTCGCGCGTATTGAAATGGGTTCCGGCAGCTATGCATTGCGTTCACAGCTCAATAATAAAGACGCGGTCGGCATCGGTATCTTCCAGGCTCCGGGGGCTAACGCCATCGACCTCTCCAACGCGGTGCGTGCCAAAATGGCTGAGCTGGCAACCCGCTTCCCGGATGATGTGCAGTGGGCCGCGCCTTACGACCCTACTGTGTTCGTGCGTGACTCGATCAAGGCCGTGGTGCAGACGCTGATGGAAGCGATTGTGCTGGTGGTGCTGGTGGTGATTCTGTTCCTGCAAACCTGGCGTGCCTCGATCATCCCGTTGCTGGCGGTGCCGGTTTCGGTGGTGGGAACCTTTAGCATCTTGTATTTGCTAGGTTTTTCACTCAACACTCTGAGCCTGTTTGGTCTGGTGCTCGCCATTGGTATCGTGGTAGATGATGCCATCGTGGTGGTGGAGAACGTCGAACGTAATATTGAACAAGGGTTATCGCCTACGGCAGCGGCGCATCAGGCGATGCGTGAAGTCTCCGGTCCGATTATCGCTATTGCCCTGGTGCTATGCGCGGTGTTCGTGCCGATGGCGTTCCTGTCTGGCGTCACCGGTCAGTTCTATAAACAGTTCGCGGTCACTATCGCGATTTCGACGGTGATTTCGGCGATTAACTCGCTGACGCTCTCTCCGGCACTGGCGGCGAAATTGCTGAAGGACCACCATGCACCGAAAGATCTGCCGTCGCGACTGATTGACCGATTACTGGGGTGGTTGTTCCGTCCGTTTAACCGCTTTTTCCAGCGCAGCGCTGACGGTTATCAATCGATGGTCAGCAAAACCCTACGGCGTCGTGGTGCGGTATTTGGCGTCTATGTGCTGCTGCTGGCGGGTGCGGGCTGGATGTTCCACACTGTGCCCGGCGGTTTTATCCCAACTCAGGATAAGTTGTACCTGATTGGTGGGGTAAAAATGCCGGAAGGTTCTTCGCTGGCGCGTACCGATGAAGTGATCCGTAAGATGAGCGAGATCGGTATGAACACCGAAGGCGTGGACTATGCTGTCGCCTTCCCCGGCCTGAACGCCTTGCAGTTCACCAATACACCGAATACCGGGACGGTTTTCTTTGGTCTCAAACCGTTTGACCAGCGTAAACGCAGTGCGGCGGAAATTAACGCCGAGCTGAATGCCAAAATCAGCAAGATTCAGGATGGATTCGGTTTCTCCATTATGCCACCGCCGATATTAGGGCTGGGTCAGGGATCAGGTTATTCGCTTTACGTGCAGGATCGCGCCGGTCTCGGTTATGGCGAGCTGCAAACGGCGATCAACACCCTCTCCGGTGCGGTGATGCAAACGCCAGGCATGATGTTTCCGATCTCCTCATATCAGGCCAACGTTCCGCAGCTGGATGTGCAGGTTGATCGTGATAAAGCCAAGGCGCAGGGCGTGTCGCTGACCGACTTGTTCAGCACCCTCCAGGTGTATCTCGGTTCTTCTTATGTGAATGATTTCAATAAGTTTGGTCGCACCTGGCGCGTGATGGCGCAAGCCGATGGCGATTTCCGCGATAGCGTGCAGGATATTGCTAACCTGCGTACCCGCAACGATCGTGGCGAGATGGTGCCGATTGGCAGCATGGTAAATATCACCACCACTTACGGACCCGACCCGGTGATCCGCTATAACGGCTACCCGGCGGCGGATTTGATTGGTGATGCGGATCCACGTGTGCTGTCGTCCACGCAGGCGATGACCAAAGTGGAAGGACTCGCCAATCAGGTGCTGCCGAACGGTATGAACATTGAGTGGACCGATCTCAGTTATCAGCAATCCACCCAGGGTAATGCGGCGTTTATCGTGTTCCCGGTGTCGGTGCTGTTGGCCTTCCTGGTGCTGGCAGCGCTGTATGAAAGCTGGACGCTGCCACTGGCGGTGATCCTGATTGTGCCGGTCACCATGCTATCGGCGCTGGTCGGCGTGTGGTTGACCGGTGGTGATAACAATGTGTTTGTGCAGGTAGGTTTGGTGGTGCTGATGGGGCTGGCGTGTAAAAACGCGATTCTGATCGTCGAGTTTGCCCGCGAGCTGGAGATGCAGGGCAAAGGCATTGTCGAAGCGGCGCTGGAAGCCTGTCGCCTGCGTCTGCGCCCGATCGTCATGACCTCTATCGCCTTTATCGCCGGGACTATCCCGCTGATTCTCGGTGAAGGTGCCGGTGCCGAGGTGCGTGGCGTGACCGGGATTACCGTGTTCTCCGGCATGCTGGGTGTGACGCTGTTCGGCCTGTTCCTGACGCCGGTGTTCTATGTCACGCTGCGTAAGCTGGTGACGCGGAAACAGCCGGAAGGCGAAATGCAAACGGTGTGATGAGTTGTCGTTAGTATTGATGTAAAAATTCGGGCCATGCGCCTTAATGCTGGTCAGTTAAGGTGATATTTGAGTAAGGCTGCCATTTTTCAGGAATGGCAGCCTTTTTTCATGCCTGTTCTGCTGTGGGCCATAGCCCCTCTGCTGCTGCCGGTCCGTCCTCGCGCCGCTGACGCGGCACCAGACTGCGTTATCACCGATTACGTAACTGACCAGCATTCGCGGCGATACACCCGGATTTTTTATGCGCGAAACGTCCATAGCGGCGTGTTTTATCGCGCAGGTTTTGGCGGCTGCATTGAGGTTATAGGCGCGCGATAAATCGCGCCGCTACGGGGTTATCCGGCAAAAACTCAAGGAGCGCATTTATGCGCTCCAGGGGGAAAATCAGCGGGATTTCTTACAGAAGTCTTCGATTTCGAAGTCTGGCAGAGGTTCGCAGTTGCTGGTGTCGCGTTTCTTCAGTTCAGCCAGCGCATCGGCTACCGTGCGTTTTTCCAGCACGTTCAGTGACGCCTGTTCGGCTTCATCAGCAATCGATTTGAAATACCAACACAAGTTGGCACTTACCAGACAGCGCGGAGCAACATCCGGGCGCGATGCCCAGAGTTTTTTGTCTTCAATCACTGAGGTGTAGATATCGCGCAGGGTGATCTCGCCAGCGGGGCGACCCAGATGAATCGAACCGGTACGGCCAAGCGTCGAGACGATGATGCCATCGCGTGTCAACGGAACCATAAGTTTCCGAATGAAACTGGGGTTCGCCTCCAGGCCATACGCCAGAATGGCACTGGTCGAGCGTTTACCCAATTGCTCCGCCATCGCTACGCTCAAAACCATCTGCAAAGCTGTCGGGAAGCGGTAATCAAGCATTTCTTTAATCCTGAGTTGCGGTCTATCTTGTTGTTTTCATGCCGCGGCAGTGAGTAATCATTGAGCAATAAATATAACAAACACTGTTGCTTTTTAGAAGCAAGCGACTGTGATGAAGGCACGTATTCATCATTTCCTCAGGCACAAGCGCACAGGCTGCTTAATTTATCACTCCCCCTTCCTGCTGCGGGCTGGTTTGCGGCAATTTTTGCTTAAGCACCATCACCAACAGCACGTTAATCAACGCTAACAGGCAGAGCATCCACAGGGTGGCACTCGCGCCTAACTGCTGAAAAACATAGCCGCCAAGCAACGGTGTTAGCGCCTGACCAATCAGCGCCGGACGCGCCATGCGTCCCACCACCACGGCATAGGCTTCTGGTTTGACCATCACCAGCGGTAAAGTTCCCCTTACGATGGCCCGTAAACCATTTCCGGCACCGTACAGCACCATACTCAGCAACGCGAACTGCGGAAAACAGGCCAACAACAACAAACCAATCGCTACCAAACCGACGGAAAAAAAGGTGGTCCAGATAGGATGACCACGTTTAAATGCGATATCCACGATGCGCGATCCGACCTGACACGGTCCGAGAATCGCGCTGATCGCCAATGCCGCCGTCAGGGAGTGACCGCTGGCCTGCAACAGGGTAATCAATTGCACCGAGATAGCAGTCATAATCACCGAGGCCAATGTGAATATGCTGCACAGTAGCCAGAACAAACCGGGGGCTATATCGGCATTCGCAGCAGCCCTGGTTGGTTTCACCGCGGTCTTCTTTGCGGTCGCTGGTGGCAAGGCATAGTAATATGCCGGTAGCACCGCCACACATAATAACAACGCGATGGCAAAACAGGCACCGCGCCAGTCAAGCCAATGGATTAGCAACGCCGTACCCGGCCACACCAGTGTGGTGCAGAAGCCGGAAATCAGCGTGATGCCGGTAATGGCCCCACGCGCCTGCCCGCCGTATAAGGTGCCGAGTGTGGCAAACAAGGCATCATACAACCCCATCGCCATACCAATGCCAATAATCACCCAGGCGAACAGGAACAGCAGCAAACTGTGGCTCCAGCCCATCACCACCAGACCGATCGCCATCATCACCCCGCTACCGGCCAGCAATGCACGGCCACGCGCACGGGCGATCAGCCTGCCACTCAGCGGAGCCAGCAACCCTGACACCAGAATGCCCAGCGATAAGGCACCGTAAACCCACTGCTGTGACCAGCCAGTTTCTGCGACGATCGGATTGGCCATTACCGCCATCAGGTAAAATGAGCCGCCCCAGGAGAGGATTTGAACCAGCCCGAGAGTGATAATGGCGGGAACGCCGGGCTTTGCGTGATGCTCCACGTGAATATTCCGCTAGCAGGCAAAGTATTTGTTATAACACGTTCATCCATCACGAAAAATGCTTATGCCCTCTGGTTAGCGTAATCCTTACATCAAGGAGGCAAACCTGCGGCAAATTTCGACAGATATAAAGTATGTTGTAATTATTCACCGCACTTGCCATCGCTGCCATCTCCTGCCACATTTGGTATGTTGTAACTATGGAGACGTCCTATGGCTCGTTACGATTTAATTGCTGACTTGCACGCCTGCGTTAATGCGCTGGAAGAGAATCTGGGCGCGCTGCGCCAGCAGGTTGAGCAACAACCTTTACTGATCGCGCGCGTTTTTGGGTTGCCGGATATCGAAAAAGGCCATGAGCACGACGCGATCTTACGCATTAAAGTGACGCAGCATCTCGGGGGCGAAGCCCGTGAGATGGCCCTCGCCCATTATTGCCGACTGTTTATGCAGCATCAGTCAGAAAAACTCAGTACCAAAGCCGCAGTGCGCCTGCCTGGCGCGATCTGTATTGAAGCTGATCAACACACCAGCGAAATCATCACCCGCCAGGTGGCCGAGATCAACGCGCTCAAACAACGCCTGGAACAGCTGATCACCGTGGAATCCGGTCTGCCAAGCGAAGCGCGCTTTGAGTTTGTTCATCAGCATTTACGTGGGTTGATCACCCTGAATGCCTACCGCAATGTCACCCTGCTGGATTCCCCGGATAGCCTGCGCTTCGGCTGGGCCAATAAGAACATCATCAAAAACGTCAAACGCGAAGAAATCATTGAGCAACTAGAGCGCAGCCTGAAGGCGAACCGCGCCCAGGCTCCCTGGACGCGTGAACAGTGGGCGGAGAAGGTGCAGCTGGAGCTGGAAGCGGTACGAGAGCTGCCGGTCACTGCCCGCCTGAAGATTAAGCGCCCGGTCAAAGTCCAACCGGTGGCGCGCGTCTGGCGTGCTGAGGAGAAGAAGCAAACCCAGCTGGCCTGCCCTTCACCGCTGTTGGTGTTGTGTCGCGATCGCAGTCAGGTACCGGTGTTGGGCGAACTGCTCGATTATGACGCCGACAATGTGGCGCATCGTTATAAACCGCAGGCCGAACCCCTGCATCTGATTATCCCGCGTCTGCATCTGTGGTGCGATCGGCTGGCCTAAAAAAGGCCAGCGATGCTGGCCTGATGTTATGGGGCGGGCAGTTTACGCCTTCATACTGCCAACCATCTCTTCGGGGCGTACCCAGGCATCAAACTGTTCTTCGGTCAGATACCCCAACTTCAGCGCTGAACCTTTCAGTGTCAGCCCCTCTTTATGCGCTTTCTTGGCGATTTCTGCCGCCTTGTCATAGCCGATATGGGTATTGAGCGCGGTGACCAGCATCAGCGACTCGTTCAGCAGTTGCTCGATCCGGTCGCGGTTCGGTTCAATACCCACTGCGCAGTGGTGATTGAAACTGTCCATGCCGTCAGCCAGCAGACGAATCGATTGCAGGAAGTTATGGATCACCATCGGTCGGAAGACGTTCAGCTCGAAGTTACCGGATGCGCCGCCCACGTTGACCGCCACATCATTACCCAGCACCTGGCAACTCAGCATGGTGAGCGCCTCGCACTGCGTCGGGTTCACTTTGCCTGGCATGATCGAGCTGCCTGGTTCGTTTTCCGGGATGGAAAGTTCGCCAATGCCGCAGCGTGGGCCGGATGACAACCAGCGCACATCGTTGGCGATTTTCATCAGCGACGCCGCCAGACCTTTCAGCGCGCCGTGCGCATGTACCAGCGCATCGACCGTCGCCAGTGCTTCGAATTTATTCGGTGCGGTAACAAACGGCTGTTTGGTCAGCTCGGCCAGCGCCTTAGCCACACGTACCGCATATTCCGGGTGGGTGTTCAGACCGGTGCCCACCGCTGTACCGCCCAGCGCCAGTTCGGCCAGATGCGGAATGCTGTGTTCAATGTGTTTGAGGTTATGTTCCAGCATTGCCACCCAGCCAGAGATCTCCTGGCCGAGGGTCAACGGCGTGGCGTCCTGCAAGTGGGTCCGACCAATTTTAACGATGTCTTTAAACGCCTCAGCTTTGTCATTCAGCGTTTTTTTCAGCACCAGTAATTGTGGGATCAGTTGCTCACGCACGGCAATCACCGCCGCCACGTGCATCGCGGTTGGGAATACATCGTTGGAACTCTGGCTTTTATTCACGTCATCGTTCGGATGCACCAGACGTGACATGCCGCGCTCACCACCCAGAATCTCGCTGGCGCGGTTCGCCAGCACTTCGTTCATATTCATGTTGGTCTGGGTGCCGGAGCCGGTCTGCCAGATCGACAGTGGGAATTCATCGCTGTGCTTATCGGCCAGCACTTCGTCCGCTGCCTTCATAATCGCATCGGCACGCTCGGCCGGTAACAGTCCCAGATCGCTGTTGACCTGGGCCGCCGCACGTTTGGTCAGCGCCAGAGCATGCACCAACGCAACCGGCATTTTTTCTGTCGAGATCCGGAAATGTTCCAGTGAACGCTGCGTTTGCGCGCCCCACAACTTATCTGCCGGTACTTCAATCGGTCCCATTGAGTCTTTTTCAATGCGATGGGCTGCCATGACTACGTCTCCTTAACTCAGATATTGAGGTTTAGGCTCAGCGTCACGTCATGCGCGATCGACTGAGCGGGCAAGATTGTCACTTTTCAGAATTTTACATTATGAGAGTCATTCGCATTTATTGCACTCGTTGATGTATTTTCAATGGCTGTTTATGCCTTAATATGCTTATAGCCTTACCGTTATCGGGGATGAATGATGCAAAAATTGAACAATTCGCTGCAAAATTACGCATGGGGCAGCACAACCGCGCTGACCGAACTGTATGGCATCGCTAACCCGCAAGGATTACCGATGGCTGAACTCTGGATGGGGGCACATCCCAAAAGCCCCTCCACCGTCGAGATCAATGGCGAGACGCGATCACTGCGGGACGTGATTGACGCCGATAAAACCGCCATGCTGGGTGCGGCGGTCGCACAGCGCTTTGGTGAGCTACCGTTTTTGTTTAAAGTGCTGTGCGCTGACCAGGCGTTATCGATTCAGGTCCACCCGAGCAAAAGCGCCGCCGAAGTCGGTTTTGCGCGCGAAAATGCGGCGGGAATTCCCCTGAGCGCCGCCGAACGTAACTATAAAGATGCTAATCACAAACCGGAGCTGGTTTACGCCCTGACTCCTTTTCAGGCGATGAATGGCTTCCGTGAGCTGCATGAGATTGTTTCATTGTTCGAGCCGGTTGCAGGTGCGCATCCGCAAATTGCCCACTTCCTGGAACATGCCGACGAAGCCAATCTGGTCACCCTGTTCACTACCCTGCTTTCGCTCACCGATGACGCCAAATCACGCGCGCTCGGCGTGTTGAAAGCCGCGCTTAACGCACATGAAGGCGAACCCTGGCAGACAATTAAAACCATTGCGGCCGATTATCCCGACGACAACGGTCTGTTCTCACCGTTGCTGTTGAACGTGATTACCCTGCAACCGGGTGAAGCGATGTTTTTGTTTGCCGAAACCCCGCATGCTTATCTGAAGGGGGTGGCGCTGGAGGTGATGGCAAACTCGGATAATGTGTTACGAGCCGGTCTGACGCCGAAGTTTATTGATATTCCGGAGCTGCTGGCGAACCTGAAATTCCACGCTAAACCCGCCGCGACGCTGCTGACGCAGCCGCAACAGCAAGGCGACACGCTGAATTTCCCGATTCCGGTCGAGGACTTTGCCTTCGCCATTCACACCCTGCATGACCAACCACAAGGGCTTGCACAACAAAGCGCCGCGTTGTTGTTTTGCATCGAAGGTCAGGCAGTGATTGAGAAGTCGGGCCAGCAACTGGTGCTACAACCGGGTGAGTCCTGCTTCATCGCTGCCAGTGAGTCGCCGGTGACAGCCACGGGCACGGGTCGCCTGGCGCGCGTCTTCAATACCCTTCCATAAGCGGCTGACGACCGTCCGGTTAACTGCTATCATTTTCAAACTATTAATTTAAAACGCCTGCGGGCGTTTTTCTTCACCCGCCGCACACACCAGGTGCCTGCGGACGCAAGGATAAGGACGACTCAGCGATGAAAAAGACCAAGATTGCCGTAGGTGTGATTGTAGCCCTCGGGGTAATCTGGACCGGCGCAGCCTGGTTTACCGGCAAGCAACTGGAAAGCCATATTGATCAGATGGTGCAAAACGCCAATGCACAAATCAACGCTTACGCGCCCAACAGCCGCCTGACGCTCAGCTATCAGGATTATCAGCGTGGTCTGTTCAGCAGTAAAGCCAAACTGGTGCTGCAAGCCAGCTCGCAAACCGAAGACAATCCGCTACTGAAGCCGGGCCAAAGCATTGTGCTGAACACCGTTATCGATCACGGTCCCTTTCCTTTTTCACAGCTGAAACATGGCGTGCTGATCCCCAGCATGGCATCTGTGCACAGCGAGCTGGAAAACACCGATGCCGTGAAGAAACTGTTTGAACTGACCAATGGCAAATCGCTGGTCAACGCGGATACCCGCATCGGCTACAGCGGTGCAACCGATACTGCACTGACTCTGCTGCCAGCCGATTATCAGGATGCGCAAAATGGTGTGCGTCTGGCGACCAACGGTGGCACGCTGAATGTCAGCGCGGATCAGCAAGGCAATAACGTTGGCGTGCAGGGGGATTTCTCCAGCATTGCGTTTGCCAGCAAGAACGAAGTTAACCAGCCGGTGCTGTTTACCCTGAATGGTCTGAAGATGAGCGGTGATACCCATCTCAGCCCGGAAGGGGTGCGCGTGGGCGATCAGCAGATCACTCTGGATAAACTGACCGCCAGCGTTAACGGTCAGGAAGGGCTGACGCTGGAAAAAATGAACGGCACCTCATCGTTCGACAACAAAGACGGTAAAATTGGCGGCCAGATCGATTATCAGGTCGGCAATATCAGCCTGCAAAAGCAGCCGTTTGGTGAAGCTAAAGTGACGATGAAACTGGCACAGTTCGATGCCCAGGCGGTCAAAGCCTTCTCCGATAGCTACAACACACAAATTCAGAACCTGCTGAACCAGCCGGGTCTGATTGATGATCCCATCCGTTATCAGGAAGGCGTTCATACCATCCTGATGAACAATCTGCCGACGTTGCTGAAAGGCTCGCCAACGGTCAGCATTGCTCCACTGAGCTGGAAAAACGAGAAAGGCGAAAGCACCTTTAACCTGAACGTCGGTTTTAACGATCCAGCGAGTGTCACCGGTGAAGCGCAAACCCTGAGCGCTGCGGTGGATCGCGTGCTGAAAACCCTTGATGGTAAGTTGGTGATCAACATGCCGATGGCCACCGAGGTGATGCGCCATGTCGGCCTGGCTGAAGGCTACCAGGGTGATGACGCGCAGAAGCTGGCAGACCAGCAAGTGAAAGGTCTGGCGGCCATGGGGCAAATGTTCCGCCTGACGCAACAGCAGGATGACAACATCACCACCAGCCTACAGTACAACAACGGTCAGGTAACTATGAACGGTGACAAACTGTCGCTGGAGCAGTTCCTGTCACGTTATATGCTGGGCAGTCAAACCAGCGAAGGCATGCCGGAGTAACTGTTTATCACCTTGTAGCGGCGCGATAAATCGCGCCGCTACGAATTATGTCTGCCCTGGCAGCAATTGTGGCGGGACGATCAATGTCTGCACCTCACCAGACGGCTGTGCCAGGCGCTGTAACATGCGCTGCCCGGCGCGACGTCCCACTTCACGCGCACCGCTGCTGACAAAGGTCAGCGCCGGATCGTACAACTCCCGCTGTGGGTCGTCATTGAAACCGACTAACGCCAGTTGCTGACTGTAGTAGCTACCCACCGCCCCTTCCGCCAGGGTTCTCCCGCTATGGAGTGCGCCAAAATAACAGCCCAGCGTTACCGTCGCGTTGTGTGCCAGAATCGCCGTAATACCCGGATGCTGGCGCAATAGCTGCGCGGTAACCGCTGCGACCTCGGGCTGGCGGTCACCACATTCAATGATCCATTCCGGCCGGAAGGGTAAGCCATATTGCAGCAAAGTGGCACAGTAGCCCCCGATACGCTCAGCGCGCGTCAGCGATGCGGTGGAGCCGCCAATCCAGGCAATACGCTGATGCCCCTTACGAATCAGATATTCGGTGGCAAGGCGCGCGGCCTGGCTATTATCCGGATAAAGGGAATCGACCTGGTCCAGGCTACTGGCCCGCGCAGCGCAGACCAGGGCGATCCCCTGCTCCTGCGCCTGCATCACCAACTTCTCGGCCTGCGCGGGGGCTCCGCCCAGCACCACGCCATCCACTCCCTGAGCCACTAATGAGGCAAAACATCGCTCCAGCTGTTGGTCATTGTGACCACTTTGCGTCAGCACCAGCATTTTCCCCTGCTGTTCCAGCACCTCACTCAATCCGGCGGTCATTGCGGCATAGAAGGGTTGACTGAGGTCGCGCACAATCAGGCCAATAACGCCACTTTCCGCACCGCGTAATGCAGCTGCGGATCGATTGCGGATATAACCCAGTTGTTCAATTGCCTGATTAACGCGGGCACTGGTGGCGGTGGATATGCGCCCTTTGCCGGAGAGCACCAGGGAAACGGTGGTGACGGAGACACCGGCTGCCTCAGCGACTTCATGAATGGTTATTTTCTGCTGCGTCATGGTATTCGTCGTGGCTGAAGGAGTGTAGAAACAATGAGATAAAACGTTACACCGTTCAACACAAAAAGAAAGCGTAACGTTAGTCACAATTCTCCATTTTTGCAGGAATATCTCTTGGTAAAACGTTTTATCATCTATGCACTTCACGTTGATGATGATTTCTTTGCCAGGAGAGGGATATGTCCAGTAGTCGACCGAAAATGTCGCTTTGGGAGTTTTTTCAAAGTTTGGGTAAGACTTTTATGTTGCCAGTGGCGCTGCTGTCGTTTTGCGGCATTTTGCTCGGCATCGGCAGCTCACTGAGCAGCCATGATGTTTTGAGGTTGATTCCTCTGCTCGACCAGCCGCTATTGCAGTATCTGTTTGTCTGGATGGCGAAAATCGGTTCCTTTGCCTTTAGCTATCTTCCAGTGATGTTTGCCATCGCCATTCCGCTTGGTATGGCGCGTGAAAACAAAGGGGTTGCCGCCTTTGCCGGTTTTGTCGGCTATGCGGTGCTTAATCTGAGCATCAATTTCTGGTTGAATATCAACGCTATCCTGCCCACCACCGACGCTGCCGTGCTGAAGGCCAACAACGTACAAACCATCCTTGGCATCCCCTCGATCGATACCGGCATTCTCGGCGCGGTGATTGTGGGTATTGTGGTGTTCTGGCTACATGAACGCTTTCACAACATCCGTCTGCCGGATGCTCTGGCTTTTTTCGGCGGCACTCGCTTTGTCCCGATCATCACCACGCTGGTGATGGGCGTGCTGGGTCTGGTGGTTCCAATGATTTGGCCGTGGTTCGCACGCGCCATTACCGGCCTGGGTTGGATGATCAATAGCGCCGGCGATTTCGGCCCAATGTTGTTTGGTACTGGCGAACGTCTGCTGTTGCCATTTGGCTTACAGCATATTCTGGTAGCGATTATTCGCTTCACTGATGCGGGTGGCACCCTCGATGTGTGCGGTCATTCCGTCAGCGGTGCACTGACCATCTTCCAGGCGCAGTTGGCCTGCCCGTCCACACAGGGCTTTGCCGAGAGTGCCACGCGCTTTCTGTCGCAAGGTAAAATGCCTGCCTTCCTCGGTGGTCTGCCGGGGGCGGCGCTGGCGATGTATCACTGTGCCCGACCGGAAAATCGTCACAAAATTAAAGGTCTGCTGATTTCCGGCGTGGTGGCCTGCGTAGTTGGCGGCACCACAGAACCCATCGAGTTTCTGTTCCTGTTCGTTGCCCCGGTCCTTTATCTGATTCACGCCCTGCTGACCGGGCTTGGCTTTACCGTGATGGCCATTCTCGGGGTAACTATCGGTAATACCGATGGCAACGTGATTGATTTCCTGGTATTCGGCATCCTGCATGGCCTGTCGACGAAATGGTATTGGGTTCCGGTCATCGCTGCGGTCTGGTTTGCCGGTTACTACTGCATCTTTCGTTTTGCCATCACCCGTTTCAACATCAAAACCCCAGGACGCGAAATCGATAACAGCCAGGTGGAACAGCAGGTGGGCCGTGCTGGCGTGGGTAAATCAGGCTATAACACCCCGGCCATTCTCGCTGCCCTGGGCGGGGTGGAAAATATCACCTCACTGGATAATTGCCTGACGCGCCTGCGCCTGTCGGTGGCCGATATGAGCAAAGTCGATGATGCCGTGCTTAAGGCGAATGGCGCAATTGGTGTGGTGCATCTTAACAAGACCAGTGTGCAGGTGGTGATCGGCCCGCAGGTGCAGTCGGTTAAAGATGAGATGGCTCATTTGATGAGCGCAACGGTGTAACGATGCAGACCTTCAACTTTGACCAGGTAATCGATCGCCACGGTAGTTGGTGCACTCAGTGGGATTTTGTTGCAGACCGCTTTGGTGCGCCCGACCTGCTGCCGTTCACCATCTCCGATATGGATTTTGCTACTGCGCCTTGCGTGATTGCAGCCTTGCAACAGCGGCTTGATCACGGTGTGTTTGGTTACAGCCGCTGGCAGCACGAGGCCTTCCTCAGCGCCATCCGGCACTGGATGCAGACACGCTTCGGCTGCCCGGTTGCAGCGGAGTCAATCGTTTATGGACCTTCGGTGATCTATATGGTGGCGCAGTTGCTGCGTCACTGGACGCAACCTGATGATGAAGTACTGATCCACACTCCGGCTTACGATGCTTTTTACCACACCATTGAAAGCAATCAGCGTCGAGTGCTGGCCCTGCCGTTGCGGCCTGACGGCCAGCAGTGGCATTGCAATATGCAACATTTGGAGGAACAACTGGCGCGCCCACGCTGCAAAGTGATGTTGCTGTGTAGCCCGCACAATCCAACCGGCAAAGTATGGCGGCCAGATGAGTTACAGCAGATGGCGGCACTGTGCGCCCGGCATGGGGTCAAAGTAATCAGCGACGAAATTCATATGGATATGGTGCTGGGCAACGCGCAGCATCTTCCGTGGAGCGCCGTGGCTCAATCGGACTGGGCACTGTTCACCTCCGCCTCGAAAAGTTTCAATATTCCGGCGCTGAGCGGTGCCTGGGGAATCATTGCCGATACCCACGATCGGCAAACGTGGTTCCGGGCGTTGAAGCAGCAGGATGGTTTATCCTCCCCGGCGGTGATGGCTCTGGCGGCGACCATTGCCGCTTACCGTGAAGGTGCGCCCTGGCTGGACGCACTGCGCAGCTACCTGCACGCGAATATGCTGCACGTGGCGCAACGCCTGAACAGCGCCTTTCCGCTGCTCAATTGGCAGCCTCCTGCCGCCACCTATCTGGCATGGATCGATCTTAATCCGCTGGAGATTGATGAGCAGCAATTGCAACAACGCCTGATTCAACAACATAAAGTCGCCATCATGCCCGGCTCAACCTATGGTGAAGCCAGTCGCGGCTGGTTACGCCTCAATGCCGGGTGCCCGCGCGCCAAACTGGACGAGGGACTTAATCGCTTAATCGCCGCCCTGCAAGTCCGTTAAACGTGGTAGATGCTGCTTTATGCAGCATCTACCGCGTCATTTGCGCAAATCGCTGGCGTTGTTGCGCAAGATATTTTTATAATGCTCTGCACTTTACGATAACGCTGCGAGTGCGACATGATTGATGCAAAAATCCCTCTGACCGACATCCACCGCCATCTTGATGGCAACATCCGTGCACAAACCATCCTCGATTTAGGTCGTCAGTTTAATCTTGCCCTGCCCGCTGCCACCCTTGAGACGCTGCGCCCGCATGTGCAGGTCACCGCCAATGAACCGGACCTGGTGAGCTTCCTGCAAAAGCTGGACTGGGGCGTGAAGGTGTTGGGCGATCTTGATGCCTGTCGTCGCATTGCATTGGAAAACGTCGAAGATGCCGCGCGTGCCGGTATCCACTACGCTGAACTGCGCTTTTCGCCAGGTTATATGGCAATGACGCACCAGTTGCCAATTGCTGGTGTGGTTGAAGCGGTGATCGATGGTGTGCGCGCCGGTGTACAACAGTACGGTGTCGATGTCCGTCTAATCGGCATTATGAGCCGTACCTTTGGCGACGAAGCTTGCCTGCGTGAACTGGAAGGTTTGCTGGCGCATCGCGAGGGTATTACCGCCGTCGATTTAGCCGGTGACGAACTGGGCTTCCCAGGTAGCGAGTTTCTTAGCCACTTTAATCGCGCCCGCGACGCCGGTTTTCGTATCACCGTCCATGCCGGTGAAGCCGCTGGCCCGGAAAGCATCTGGCAGGCGATTCGCGAATTGGGTGCCGAGCGTATCGGCCACGGTGTGAAAGCAATTGAAGATCGCGCGCTGATGGATTTCCTGGCCGAGCAGAAAATTGGTATCGAATCCTGTCTGACGTCGAATATTCAGACCAGCACCGTCTCCTCGTTCGCCAGCCATCCGCTGAAAGCCTTCCTCAACCACGGTATTCTCGCCACCATTAACACCGATGACCCGGCGGTTCAAGGTATTGAGCTGGCGCACGAGTATCAGGTGGCGGCACCACAAGCCGGGCTGACCTCAGCCGAGATGCGTCAGGCGCAGGAAAATGGGGTGACGATTGCGTTTCTGAGTGATGCGGAGAAAGCCGCGCTGCGCGCACGCGTAGCGGGATAAATTTATTAACGTCGCGGCGCGATAAATCGCGCCGCGACGGGAACGTGATTACTTCAGTGACAACGTCTGGCGTTTTTCCGCCGATTGCAAGCCCAGCTCGATTAACTCCATCACCTGGATGGCTTCCTCCGCCGTCACCGGGTTAGCACCGGTGCCCGCGATAGCATCACGCACTGCCGCATAGTAGGCCGGATAGTTACCTGGCAGCGTCAGCAGCGCCTTCTCCACCATCACATCTCCGTCGGCCAGCGTCAGCACGCCGTCGCGCATATCGTAGCCCCACTCCTCTTTTGGCGGACGTTCGCCTGCCTTCAGACGATCTTCCTGTGGGTCGAGACCATATTTGACATAGCTACCTCGAGTACCGTGCACAATGAAGCGCGCTGACTCCGCCGCCGCCAGCATGCTGGCATGCAGCACCACGCGACGTTGGGGGTACGTCAGGGTGGCATGGAAATAGTCAGTGGTTTGCGCACCAGTGCGCAGCTCTGCCATGTCCACATTGATCGCCACCGGTGTACCAAACAGCTGCAACGCCTGATCGAGCACATGCGGCCCGAGATCGAACCAGATACCGCTGCCCGGCCCTTTCATCTCACGCCAGCGCTGGCGCACTTCCGGGCGGAAGCGGTCAAAGTGTGATTGCAGATAGCGAATCTCGCCCAGCGATCCCTCCGCCAGCAGTGATTTCAGGGTAAGAAAATCACTGTCCCAGCGGCGGTTATGGAACACCGACAGCAGCAACCCTTTGGCTTTTGCCAGTGCATCAAGTTCACGCGCCTGAGACAGGGTGACGGTGAACGGTTTATCGACCACCACATGTTTGCCGGCATTGAGCGCCGCTTTCGCCAGAGGGAAGTGGGTATCGTTAGGGGTAGGAATTACAATCAGATGCAGTGTCGGATCGTCCAGCAGCGTCTGCGGATCACTCACTACCTGTACCGACGGCCAATCAGCGTGCACTTTAGAAGCGTCGCTGCTGGAGATCGCCGCCAGTTCCACCTCTGGCGTACCGGCGATCAGCGGTGCATGGAAAGTTTTGCTGGCAAATCCGTAGCCTATCAGGCCGACACGAAGTTTATCGCTCATTATCATTCCTCTTGTTCGTTACCTGTCTGATTTAAGACGAATCAGCGCCTACGAACAAGCGGGAATCAGCCGAAAACTCAGGATATCGCACTCCGTGCCGGTTGCCAGCTCTCCTGCGCCACCAGCGCATCGTGAGCATCCTGACTACGACGACGAAAATCACTCGGGCTGACGCCGACGCGTTTGCGGAACACGCGGGAAAAATAAAGTTGGTCATCATAGCCCACTTCACGCCCCACCGACGCGATCGGTTCCTGGGTGGTCTGCAACAATAATTTCGCGCGGATTACACGCTGATCCTCGCGCCAGCGCAGCAGATTAATCCCCATCTGCTCACGGAACAGGTGGGCCAGGCGCGACGGCGAGAGACAGACATGGCGCGCCACCTCTTCAATTTTTACTTCGCTGGCCAGATGATTGGTCACGTACTGACAGGCTTCAATCACGCGCGGGTCACGAATTTGCTGATGGCTGCGTGGATCTTCCTCCACCGCACGCAGCAACAGACGTTCCAGCAGGTTCATCGCCAGTTCCTCGGCGAAGCGCCGTCCGGAGTTATGGGTTTGTTCAATGCTGGCAAACAGGCGGTCAAATTCCGCGCGTTGGGCTTCCGACAGACGCAAGCGTCCCACTCCCAGGCTCTCATCCTGCCATTGCAGCCAGTCGGTCCAGTAAGCCCGCGGGCGGAAATAGACCCAGCGATGGAACCAGCATGGGCTATCCGGCGCGCGTCCATAGTAGTGAGGAGTTTTTGGTTGAAACAGCAGCATATCGCCCGGCAGGCAATCGAATGACTGTTCGCCATCAAATACCCGACCTTCACCTTTGATGGTCAGGTTGAGGATATAGCCTTTCATACCCAGCGGACGGTCGATAAAAAAATCGAGCGGGCCATCGGCGGTAATCGGCGTCAATCCGGCCACCAGCCAGGCATTAAAAGGGTAACCTGGCAATAACGGGTTTTGTTGTGCCACAGGGGGTTCACGGTGGTACATAATGCCCTCACTTTTCGCGTGATTAATTACCGTAGCGGCACGATTTATCGTGCGGTTTTTGAGTCCGCGCGATAAATCACGCCATTACGGAGTGGCTTGACTCAGGCGGCTTTATTTTTCTGTTTGTAGCGGTCAAAAATCACCGCTGCTAACAATATCAAACCGCGCACCACATACTGTGAGAAGGGCGAAATATTCAGGAGATTCATCGCATTCTCAACCGTCCCGAGGATCAACACCCCGGCAACCACGTAGGAAATTTTACCAATGCCGCCTTTCAACGACACTCCACCCAGCACACAGGCAGAGATCACGATCAGTTCGTATCCCAGCGAAGTCATCGGCTGACCGCTGGTCATACGCGAAGCCAGAATGATGCCTGCCGCCGCTGAGACCAGCCCGGAGAGGATAAAGATGATGATGCGAGTACGCACCACCGGTACCCCTGCGAGACGTGCCGCCTCCTCGTTACCGCCAATCGCCAGCGTATTTCGCCCAAAGGTGGTTTTATTCAGCAGGAAGCCGAACACAATCATGGTGGCGATGGTCAGCCAGATCGGTGCTGGCAGGCCGAACCAGTTAGCATAGCCAAGAGCGAAGAAGCGTTCATCTTCGATCCCCACCGCTTTACCGTCTGAGAAGATATAGGCCAGACCACGCACAATCTGCATCGTCGCCAGTGTGGTGATCAACGCATTAATCTTCAGCCGCGCAATAACGAAACCGTTAATAAACCCGGTCGCCATACCCAGCAATAGCCCTGCCGCTACGCCAATCCACAGGCTTTCGGTGAGGTTGATGACCACCGCCGTCACCACGCCCGCACAGGCGATAACCGAAGCCACCGACAGGTCAAAATCCCCCGACGCGAGGCAGAACAGCATGCCGCACGCCACCATACCGGACATTGACATCGCCAGCCCCAATCCTTTCATATTGATAAAGGATCCGAAGTTGGGGACAAAAATCGTACAGGCAATAAACAGCAGCGCGAACACCACCAGCATGCCGAAGTTATCCCAGATACGCCCCAGTTGCAGGCCGCTGCGCTGAGTAGGTGGCGTATTAGAAGTGGTAGATGAAGCCATAATTGCTCTCCTTTACATCAGGCCACAGCGGCCGCTTGAGTCGTTTTCGGCATCGCCAGGCCCAGCGTCAGCTGCTCCGTGGCACGGTCGTGTGGCAGTTCCCCGGCAATTTCACCTTCGCGCATCACCACGATACGGTCAGCAAGACCCATCACTTCAGGCAAATCGCTGGAAGCAAACAACACAGCAATACCTTTGTTTGCCAGTTGATAAATCAGGTTATAAATCTCGTGTTTCGCCCCAACATCAATGCCGCGCGTCGGCTCATCCAGCAGGATCACGTTCATCTCTTCTGACAGCCAGCGGCCAAGTATCGCCTTCTGCTGGTTGCCACCGGACAGGTTCATAATCAGTTGTTGCGCATGCGGGGTTTTGATATTGAGCGAGCGGATATGGCTGTCGGCGTTTTTTTCCTCCCAGCCCGGCTTGATCAAACAGCCAGCGGTGAGATTGTGGCGACGCGCACTGATGTTGATGTTGTCACGCACCGAATGTACCGGAATAATCCCTTCTGCTTTGCGGTCTTCCGGACACAGCATAATCCCGGCACGGATCGCATCGATCGGTTGGCGAATATTGAGTTTTTTACCGTCCAGCGACACGCTGCCACCGCGCAGACGGGTAGCGCCAAACAGTCCCTTCATTAATTCACTGCGCCCGGCCCCCACCAGACCGAACAGCCCGACGATTTCACCGGCCCGGACCTCTAGCGAAATCGGCATGCGCACACCCTGCGCCTCCACCTGGTCCAGCTGCAAACGCACGGGCCCCAAATCACGCGGAGCGTAACCATAGATATCCCCCAGATTGCGACCCACCATCGCCTGTACCAGATCTTCATGATGCGTGTTCTGCATATCAGTGAAGGTGCGTACATAGCGGCCATCTTTAAATACGGTGATGGCATCACTCAGGGCAAAAATCTCTTCCATGCGATGTGAGACATACAGCACCACCCGCCCCTGCTCGCGCAGCTGACGGATGACGCGGAACAGATGTTCAATCTCGCGTGCTGACAGCGAGCTGGTGGGTTCATCAAAGGCGATAATGCGCGCATTACGCGCCAGCGCTTTGGCAATTTCCACCATCTGCCATTGTCCGAGCGACAGGTATTTCAACGGCATATCCGGATCGATATCCATGCCGAGATTTTGCAACTGTAAGCCCGCTTCGTAGCGCAGCAACTTACGGTTCACCAGGCCGTGGCGATGCGGAATCTGACCGAGGTAGATGTTCTCCGCCACGCTCATTTCCGGCACCAAATGCAGCTCCTGATAAATAATCGCCACACCCGCATCCAGCGCTTCGGTGGTGTGATTAAAACGCATCGGCTGGCCTTTGATGTGGATCTCACCGGCGGTCGGCTGGTAGCTGCCGCTGAGAATTTTTAACAGCGTGGATTTGCCCGCGCCGTTCTCGCCCATCAGCGCATGCACCTCACCGGCACGGCAGCTGAACGAGATATCCTGTAACGCTTTAACGCCAGGAAACGTTTTGCTGATGCCATGAAACGACAGAAAAGCAGGATCAGTGTTCATGGAGACTCCTCTATAACCTTCATACTTCGTGCGCAACGGCTTAAGCAGCGCGCTTATCCCAGGTGGCTCAGGCCATCAAGCGCCTGGGGATAAGCGCACTTGTGGTTTGGCGACTTACATCAGCCCTTTTTTCGCCAGTTCAGTTTTGAAGTTATCGCGGGTGATCAGCACCACGTCGGTCACTTCAGTGAACTTCGCCGGTTCTTGTCCTTTGGTTACCCAGTCATACAACATTTGGCTACTTTTATAGCCGTGTACGTCCGGGCTGGGCAGCAGCGAACCATAGAAGCCGGTCGGTTGCCCTTTCGACAACTCGCTAACGGCATCCACTCCGTTGATACCAATCCCGATCACGTCGGGAGCCTTAAAGCCCTGACCTTCGGTGGCGCGCACGCCGCCCAACACAGTGTTGTCATTCATGCCGAGAATCAGCCAGTGTTTCACTTGCGGGTGCTGTACCAGCAGCGAGTTACCGGCGTCAAATGCGCCAGGAATATCATTGGATTTAGTTGGCACCTGGTAGATCTGCGCAGCCGGGAAGCCTGCCGCTTTCAGCGCGTCCATTGAGCCAGAGGTACGGCGACGGGCGGTGTCCAGTTCATTGGCGGTGATCGCCATCACGCCGGTTTCTTTCACATCCCAGCCACGTTTTTGCATTTCTTTATACAGTTCCTGGCCCTGACGCTCGCCGATTTTGGTCGCCGCCATCATCACCAATGGCACGGTGTCCATCGGTTTGCCTTTGGCGTTGACGAACTGATCATCAACCGCAATCACCTTCAAATCGTAACTGCGGGCTTTCGCCATGATCGCCGATCCCAGTTTCGGGTCCGGTGTACAAATGACGAATCCTTTCGCGCCACTGGCGGCCAGGCTATCGATCGCATTCAGGGTTTTTTCGCCATCCGGCACCGCGATTTTGATCACCTCAAAGCCGAGATCTTTGCCGGCTTTGTCGGCGAAGCGCCACTCAGTCTGGAACCAGGGTTCCTCCGGTTGTTTGACAAGAAAACCGAGCTTCATCGTCTCGGCGATAGCGGAATGTGACATAACCGCGGCGAGACCAACCGCCGCCAGCGCTTTAGTGAATTTATGCATGATGCTCTCCGGCACAATGATGTTTTTAGCGTGCAATAAACGAATCGGTGTAAGCGCTACCACTCTGATTTCTCTTACGGGTACAGCGAAAAATCAGCGCGTTAGAGCAAGGTTTGTACAAAGGCTGTGCAAACGCTGGGCTAGTTGTAGCGGGAAAAGCACCAAAAAATGTAGAGCGGTATCACATCCCGGAACGACGACAAAATCATCCATATATTCAGCAAAATTAACCGGTCGTTAACTTTTGCAGTGGATCACGAAATGGCTGCTGATGACAGAAAAGTGCATATTCTCAGCCGGGGATGACTAACCGCTCCAGCCCACCCATTCCAGGATACTCACAGATAACTGACACAGGAGAATTTCAATGGGCGCTGGCGCTATCACCATCGGGCTGGATTTTGGCAGCGATTCTGTCCGAGCCCTGGCCGTGGACTGCCAAAGTGGCAAAGAACTGGAAAAAGCGGTGGTCAACTATTCGCGCTGGGCCAAAGGAATGTTTTGCGATGCGCATGCCAACCGCTTTCGCCATCATCCGCAGGATTATATTGATGCGCTGGAACAGGCGCTGGTTACGGTGGTGCAGGCTCTCACTCCCGAGCAGCGAGATGCGGTAGTCGGGATTGGCGTGGACAGCACCGGTTCTACTCCGGCACCGATCGACCGCGAGGGCAAGGTGTTGGCGTTACGTCCTGAGTTCGCCGACAACCCCAATGCGATGTTTGTGTTGTGGAAAGATCACACCGCCATAGAGGAAGCCGAAGAGATCAATCAGTTGTGCCACAGTGGCCGCTTCACCGATTACACCCGCTATATCGGCGGCATTTATTCGTCTGAGTGGTTCTGGGCCAAAATTCTGCACGTATCGCGTGAAGATGCTGCGGTACGTGACGCAGCTGTCTCCTGGGTGGAGTTGTGTGACTGGGTTCCCGCGCTGCTGAGTGGCACCACCGCCCCGCAACAGCTGCGCCGTGGTCGTTGCGCCGCCGGACATAAGTCGCTCTGGCACCCGGACTGGCAAGGTCTGCCACCCGCCGATTTCCTCAATGCGCTCGATCCACTGTTGACCGCGCAGCTTGACTATCCGCTGTTTACCGATACCTGGACGGCTGATATCCCGGTCGGTACGCTGAGCGCCGAATGGGCGCAACGCCTCGGTTTGTCGCGGCAAGTGGTGTTGTCAGGTGGTGCTTTTGATTGTCATATGGGTGCTGTCGGTGCCGGTGCACAACCCTATACGCTGGTGAAGGTGATTGGCACCTCAACCTGCGACATTTTGATTGCCGACAGTGAAAAAGTAGGTGACCGCGCGATTAAAGGCATCTGTGGGCAGGTGGATGGTAGCGTAGTGCCCGGGGCGATTGGCTGCGAAGCAGGTCAATCCGCGTTCGGAGATATCTATGCCTGGTTCAGCCGCCTGCTTGGCTGGCCGCTGCAACAAGCGGCACAGCAACACCCTGAACTGCGCGCCCAACTGGAAAGTCTGCAAAAAGATCTGATCCGGCAACTGACCGAAGCCTGGGCTGCCGATCCGCAACTCGACCATTTGCCGGTGGTACTCGACTGGTTCAACGGGCGTCGCACCCCGGATGCCAACCAACGTCTGAAAGGCGTGATTACCGACCTCAATCTTGGCACCGACGCCCCGGCCTTGTTCGGCGGGCTGATCGCCGCCACCGCCTTTGGCGCACGCGCCATTATGGAGTGCTTCGAGCAGCAGCAGATCCCGGTGGAGAACGTGCTGACTCTCGGCGGTATCGCGCGCAAATCCCCGGCCATCATGCAAGCCTGTTGCGACGTGATGAATCGCCCGCTGGATATTGTCGCCTCCGACGAATGCTGCGCCCTTGGTGCTGCCATTTTTGCCGCCGTTGCCGCTCAGGTCTATGCCGATGTCCCGGCAGCCCAACAGGTCATGGCCAGCCCGATCGACGTCACGCTGCAACCAGACAGCCTGCGCGTGGCGCGCTATCAGCAACTTTATCAACGCTATCAACATTGGTGCCAGGCCGCTGAACCGCAGTATGCCGCACGCACCGTTTCCGCTAAGTGAAGGAGTGGTTTTATGGAACAGCACAACACACAACAGGTGTGGTTTGTCATTGGTACGCAGCACCTCTACGGGGCGGAGACCTTACGCCAGGTGGAGCATCACGCCCGTCAGGTGATGGATGGCCTCAATCAGGCAGGCACCCTGCCGCTACAACTGGTGCTGAAGCCGCTGGTGAAGTCGCCGGACGAAGCGCTGGCTCTGTGTCGCGAAGCCAACCATGCCAATGAATGTATCGGCATCATTACCTGGCTGCACACCTTCTCACCCGCCAAAATGTGGATTGGCGGCCTGAGCATCCTGAATAAGCCGTTGCTGCAATTCCATACCCAGTTCAATGCTGAGATCCCGTGGGACAGCATGGATATGGATTTTATGAACCTGAATCAGACCGCGCATGGTGGTCGTGAGTTTGGCTTTATCGGTGCACGTATGGGCCTTCAGCACAGCGTGGTCACTGGTCATTGGCAGGACAAAGAGAGCCAACTGCGTATCGGTCGTTGGATCCGTGCCGCCCAGGCGCGCCAGGCCAGTCAGCAGCTGAAAGTCGCCCGTTTCGGTGACAACATGCGTGAGGTGGCAGTAACCGAAGGTGACAAAGTCGCGGCACAGATTCAGTTTGGTTATGCGGTGAATGGCTGGGGCGTCGGTGATTTAGTCGACGTGGTCAACAGCGTCAGCGATGGTGACGTCAATGCGCTGATCGATGAATATGAAAGCCATTATCGCTTCACTGACGTCGCGGCGGTAAATGGTGAGAAGCGCCAAAACGTGCTGGATGCGGCGCGTATTGAGCTGGGTCTGAAACGCTTCCTCGATGCAGAGGGCTGCAAAGCTTTCACCACCAACTTCCAGACGCTGCACGGCATGACACAG
The DNA here is from genome assembly GCF_059730495.1 of Pantoea sp. X-Soil-TKNS-1211. Taxonomy (NCBI): domain Bacteria; kingdom Pseudomonadati; phylum Pseudomonadota; class Gammaproteobacteria; order Enterobacterales; family Erwiniaceae; genus Pantoea; species Pantoea sp. X-Soil-TKNS-1211. The sequence continues at coordinate 2,031,705 of NZ_AP035953.1, read as the reverse complement.
CTTCCCGGTCTGGCGGTACAGCGCCTGATGGGTCAGGGTTATGGTTTTGCCGGGGAAGGTGACTGGAAAACCGCCGCGCTGTTGCACATTCTGAAAGTACAGGCGGGCAATCGTGCTGGCGGCACCTCGTTTATGGAGGATTACACCTACCACTTCTCGCCGGGCAATGACCTGGTGCTGGGATCGCATATGCTGGAGGTGTGCCCGTCAATTGCCAAAGAGGAAAAACCACTGATTGATGTGCAATTCCTTGGTATTGGTGGCAAAGCCGATCCGGCGCGTCTGATTTTCTCTACCCCTGCCGGACGCGCGGTAAATGCCAGCGTGATCGATCTGGGTGACCGCTTCCGTCTGCTGGTCAATGTAGTGGATGCTATCGAACAGCCGAAACCATTGCCAAAACTGCCGGTCGCGCGTGCCTTGTGGCGTGCACAGCCGTCACTGGCAACCGCCTCTGAGGCCTGGATTCTGGCCGGCGGCGCGCACCATACGGTGTTCAGCCAGGCGCTTGACCTCGACGACCTCTATCTGTACGGCGAACTGAACGGTATTGAGGTGCTGGTCATTGATGAGGAAACGCGTTTACCGGCGTTCAAAGATGCGCTGCGCTGGAATGAGGCGTATTACCGCTTAATGCGTTGATCATCAGTTCTGTAATGGGGTCGCAATGCATCGCGACCCTTTTTATTTGCATTCAACTCAGGCGGCACTGCGAAACAACCCCATCAGGCATGAAGTTCGCGTAACTCAGCTTCGCTCAAGCCTGTTATCTCGATAATGATTTTAATGTCCAGTTTTTCCGCAAGCATCCGCTGCGCCATTTCCAGGCGACTGACGCCCTTCCTGACGTGACTCCTGCCGCCATTGTGGTTCAATGGTCATAATCTGTTCCTTACGTTGCGGTTTGAACAACGCATCATGCGGTATGGGGGTCGCATTCATTTAGGAGTTTCTTGCCATGAAAATCAACGTGGCCGGACGTTAGCAAAGGTGTTTTCCCACTGAAATATAAGGCTGTGAATTATCAGAGGGATATAAGGAATTCAGAATGGGTTCACGAATAAATCATATTGTACACATCGGTAGCGGCGCAATTTATTACGCTTTTCTCCGGGTTTTAACCCGCGCGATAAATCGCGCCGCTACGCCAGATGCCTTACAAAGCTCAGGATGTTAAACGTTTAACTGGCGCATTCTGCTGGCGATCCCACATCACGGTCAGCAGGCGTTGCAGCGCGATAAAGGCGAACAACAGGATACCGATAGCGATTTTGGTCCACCATGAACTGAGGGTGCCGTCAAAGTTAATCCAGGTCTGAATCAGCCCCTGAATCAGCACACCAAACAACGTACCCAGCACCGTTCCCACGCCGCCGGAGAGTAGCGTGCCACCAATCACCACCGAGGCAATCGCATCCAACTCTACGCCGAGTCCCGCCAGTGCATAACCTGCCGAGGTATAGAGGGAAAACACAATACCCGCCAGCGTGGCCAGCGTGGTCGACAGCATATAGATCTTGATGGTGGTGGCGCGGGTAGAAATCCCCATCAACTGGGCTGATGTCAGGTTGCCGCCAATGGCATACACCTGATTACCGAAGCGCGTACGGTGCGCCAGCAGTATGCCGCCCACCACCACCACCAGCATAATCACCGCCAGCAAACTTAAACGCCCGCCGCCAGGGATTTTCCATGCCAGACTCGACAGCGTGGCGTACAACGGATGGTCAATCGGGATCGAGTTTTCTGATACCAGATAGCTACACCCACGCAGGAAAAACATGCCAGCGAGCGTGATGATAAATGCCGGAATTTTCAACGCATCAATCAACCAGCCCATCATGCCACCAAAAGCTGCCCCCAATGCGAGGATCAGAGCAAACGCCAGCAAGGGATCAACATGGTAATCACCAATCAGGCGGGCCAGAAACACGCCGGTGAAAGCGATCACCGCCCCCACCGACAGGTCAATCCCACCGGAAAGAATCACAAACGTCATCCCTACGGCGATAATGCCGAGAAATGCGTTATCCGTCAGGATATTACAAATCACCCGCGTGGAAGCGAAGCCGGGGAACTGACTGAGGCAGAACAGATATCCGGCGACAAACACCAGCAAGGTGATCATCAGTGGAAGATGACGTTTAATCATGATGGACGTCTCCGTTTCAGCATGGCAAGAAAGCGCGGTGACTGGATCAACAGCACGCACATCACCACCACCGCTTTCACCACCTGGTTCAGCTCGGGTGGGAAACCAGACAGCAAAATCCCGGTATTCATCGACTGAATAATCAATGCACCAATCAGCGATAACACCAGGTTAAAACGCCCGCCCATCAGCGATGCGCCACCGATCACCACCGCCAGAATGGCGTCCAGCTCCAGCCACAAACCGGCGTTATTAGCATCCGCCCCGCGAATGTCGGCAGCGACAATCAAACCGGCCACCGCCGCGCACACGCCACTGATCGCGTATGTCGACATCACCACCAGCCAGCCGGTCACGCCCGCATTGCGCGCCGCGCGCAGGTTAATCCCCACGGCTTCGATAAACAGTCCTAACGCCGTCTTGCGCGTCAACAACCAGACCGCCAGCGCCACCAGCAGCGTAATCCATACCGGCACCGGCAACAGCCACAGCGAGCCGCTACCAAACCACGACAGATTGTCATTATCGAAGGTAACGATTTGCCCCTGAGTAATTAACTGCGCCACACCGCGGCCAGCGACCATTAAAATCAAGGTGGCAACGAACGGTTGAATACGCAGCAACGCCACCAACACACCGTTCCATAAACCACATGCCAGCCCGGTTCCCAGCGTCGCAAGAATGATAAATGGTAAACTGTGCCCCGCTACGGTCAGCGTTGCCGCCGTAGCCCCGGCAATCGCCATCACCGCGCCTACCGACAAATCAATGCCCCCGGTAGCAATCACCAGCGTCATCCCCACTGCCAGCAACGCCACCGGCGCGGCGCGGTTGAGAATATCGATCGGGCTACCAAACAGGCGTCCATCCTGTAAATGCACGGCAAAAAAGTTATTCGCCACCAGGCTATCCACCAGTAGCACCAGAACCAGCGCGGCGATTTGCGGCATACCGGGCGGCAGTTTCGGCTTGCGCCGATTCGGTTTTTCAGGCGTCATATCGGATTCAAGCATGTTGTTCTCCTCCATGGGCGATAGCGTTAACAATCGACGCCACCGACAGCTGCTCAAGCGGGATCTCAGCCACCTGCTTCAAATCGCGCATTATCAACACGCGATCGGCGTAGCCCACCAGTTCTTCGAGTTCAGAGGAGATAACCAGCAGCGCCAGTCCATCTGCGCACAGGGATTCAATCAGACGAATAATCTCCGCATGAGCACCAACATCGATACCGCGTGTGGGTTCGTCGAGGATCAGAAATTGCGGTTTGGTCACCAGCCAGCGCGACAGCAGCACCTTCTGCTGATTGCCGCCCGACAGCAACTCAACCGGCTGATCGGCATGCGGGGTACGGATGCCAAGACTTTTAATAAAACGTTCCGCAATCGCCTGCTGTTCACGTTTTTTAATCGGTCGCAGCCAGCCGCGCTGGGCCTGCAACGCGAGGATAATATTTTCCCGCACCGATGCCTTGCCAATGATGCCATCGGTTTTGCGGTCCTCCGGGCAAAAACCCATCCCCAACTTCGAGGCTTTAGCCGGGGTACGAATCTGCTGCACTTTACCTTTAATGGTAGCGGTGCCGCGGTCGGCCCGACGGATGCCAAACAACACCTCGGCGGTTTCGGTGCGCCCCGAACCCAACAGCCCGGCCAGCCCGACCACTTCACCCGGTCGCACCTGCAAACTGAACGGTTCGATGGTGCCTTTCTTGCCGTAATCTTCGAACGCCACTATCGGCTGATTGCTGCGCAAGGTGCTGCCCTGCCGCTGCAACGCGGTTTCCAGCAGCTCGCGCCCCAGCATCAGCTTGATCAATTCAATACGCGGCAGCGATGCGGTGTCACGGGTAGCAATAAACTGACCATTGCGCAGCACCGTGATGCGATCGGTAATGCGATACACCTGATCGAGGAAGTGGGTGACAAAAATCAGGCTCATCCCTTTAGCTTTTAACTGCGCCATCAGGGTAAACAACATCTCGACCTCGCTGGCATCGAGACTGGCGGTCGGTTCGTCGAGGATCAGCACCTGCGCCGACAAGTCCACCGCGCGACAGATGGCGATAATTTGCTGCATCGCCACCGAGTAATGCCCAAGTTGACGCGTCACATCGAGAGAAAAACCATATTTACGCATCAGCGCATCGGCATCGCGTATCATGCGTTTGCGATCGATCATGCCAAAGCGACGTGGCTCACGACCGATATATAAATTATCTGCCACCGACATATTGGGCAGCAGGTTCACTTCCTGGTAAACGGTGCCAATCCCCATTAATTGGGCGTCGCCGGTATTATGTGGTGTGATCGCTTTGCCATTCAGGGTGATCACCCCAGCATCGCGGCTGTAGACGCCGGTCAGCACTTTAATCAGCGTCGATTTCCCCGCCCCGTTCTCTCCCAGCAGCGCCATGATTTCGCCTTTGCGGATACTGAACGACACGTTATCCAACGCTTTCACGCCGGGAAAACCTTTGCTGACACCGTTGATGGTCAGCAGTGCCTCTTCTTGTGGTGTAGTCATACGCACCTGCCTCGCCTTACGTCATGAAAAACCGCCCCGGAGGGCGGTGCGGGGATCAGTAACCCATGTTCTTTTTCTTATCGAGCTCCGTCTGTGCATCCGCTGGCAGGAACAATTTCGACTCGGTACGGATGATTTTCGGTGGCTGCGTGCCGTCTTTTTTCAGTTTTTCCAGAGCATCAAACGCTGGACCGGCCATATTTGGCGTCAGCTCCACGTTGGCATTGGCTTCGCCAGCCAGCATCGCTTTGTAGATATCCGGTACACCGTCAATCGAGCCGGTCAGGATATCTTTGCCCGGTTTCAGGCCCGCTTCTTTGATGGCCTGAATGGCACCGATTGCCATATCGTCGTTATGTGCGAACACCATGCAGATATTTTTGCCGTTGTTCTCCGCTTTGATAAAACTCTCCATCACCTCTTTACCTTTACTACGGGTAAAGTCGCCAGACTGGGAACGGATAATTTTGATGTTGGGGTGTCCGGCAATCGCTTCAGCAAAGCCTTTCTTACGGTCAATCGCCACGCTGGCACCGACGGTGCCTTGCAGTTCCACTACGTTACACTGCTTGCTGCCGACAGTTTTCACCAGCCAGTCGCCAATCAGTTTGCCTTCCAGCACGTTATCCGCCGTCACCACCGCTTCATACAGGGACTTATCATTGACCACGATCGCGCGGTCGAGCAGGAATACCGGGATCTTGGCGTCTTTGGCTTCTTCCAAAACCGGTTCCCAGCCAGTCTGTACCACCGGGGCGATAAAGATGGCATCCACACCCTGAGCGATGAATGAACGCACCGCCTTGATCTGGTTTTCCTGTTTCTGCTGACCATCTGCGATTTTCAGCGTGATGCCGCGCTTCTGCGCTTCGGTTTTTGCCACATTCGTTTCCGCAGAACGCCAGCCGGATTCCGAACCAACCTGTGAGAATCCGACTGTCATATCAGCCGCCAGAACCGGTGCGCTGATTGCTGCGCTCACCATGACGGACAAGAGTAAACGTTTCCACATAATTTCATTCCTCTGAAGGGACTGTGCTGTAGGGGGTACAAACGCGGTTTAAGCCTGGCGCAAAAGCCGTCCTTTGAGAGCGACACGCCTCACAAAACAGAATGAATTAAAGGGGTTACGCTAAGATTAGCGACAAAACACTCACGGCAGTTATGGACAAAACACCTGGTATTTCGCGCATCTGCCGTTAAATAAATGTAATAAAGAGAATCGCTTATGTCGCTTAGTGCTGGAAACGATTACAGGCACCGCGTAAAGAATGGTTACGAGGCTTTCAGGAAAGGAATTGATCGATTTGTGACTAAACGCACACATTGTGATGTGAGGTTTCAGAGCGTGTACAGAAAAATACCAACCAGTTGGTAATAAATCGGAAACTCTCTTCGCCTTGTAACAGAAAATAACGTTATAAAACCTGGAAAATAACGCCAGCTAATTTGATAAATCGGATTGTGCGTTTTGCTCACCACAGCCCGAACCGCAGGCAAAGATTTGGCTTAATTTCACCATTTTGACGAATAATAAAAGATAAAAAGGGTAAAAAAGTGTCTTTTGATGAGCAAATTAGCTCACTTTGTCTGATTTTTGAATTTTTTTACCGTTGACATATGGACTCTCGCTGCGTGCTCCCTATACTTGGCGCTTCCCTGTTCTTTATTTATTAATGGCAATCATGACTGCGCTCGATTACCTGCTGAAATTCCGTAAAGTAAATAATCTTGAGAGTCTGGAAAAACTCTACGACCACCTCAATTATTCGCTGACTGACGATAATGACATCATCAATATGTATCGCGCCGCCGATCATCGTCGTGCTGAACTCGCTTCTGGTGGTCGCCTGTTCGATCTCGGTCGCGTGCCAAAGTCAGTCTGGCGTTACGTGGTATAATTCGCTGCTGTTTCCTGCTTCTCGATAATATTGCGTTGTCCAGGTCGGGCGTGCCCCGTTTGGACATGATACGCTCTGCCACACCTTTTCCTGGTAACTGGACTTATTCGATGACCGAACCGGTAAATCCCCCGCGCATTGCTGGCTGGCTGTTACTGCCGCTCGCCTGGCTGATTATGACGATGCTCACCAGCGCACTGGTGGTCGCCATGTATCTTAGCCCGCTGTTTAACCCTGAACTTCGTACCACGCTGTTTTCCCACGGCGGATTGCTGCTGACGCAATGGTCAATTTCCTTACTGACGGCAGGCCTGGTTTGGGTATATAGCATTTGGGTGTGCTGGATTTTCTGCAAACGCTCACGCCGTCTGCCACGCCATTACATTCTCTGGCTGCTGATGACGGTGCTGCTGGCCATGAAAACCTTTGCCTTTACCCCGGTATCCGACAGCAAAGCGATTCAGACATTACTGCTGTCGCTGTTGGCTGCGGCGGTGTTTGTTCCCTATTTCAAACGCTCCCAACGCGTAAAACAGACGTTTATCCAGCCGTAATGGCGCAAGAATCGTCAGGAATTTAATTCTGAGTGCTCTCAACCGTGCTGCAGACGCGGCTCGGGTTGAGATACAGCTCTCAATTCCGGATAATAGACGCCTTTCGGCTTCCCAGGTTTCATAATGACCGATTATTTACTGCTGTTTATTGGCACCGTACTGGTGAACAACTTCGTTTTGGTAAAGTTCCTTGGACTTTGCCCGTTCATGGGTGTGTCAAAAAAACTGGAAACGGCCATTGGCATGGGACTTGCCACCACCTTCGTGATCACGCTGGCGTCTATCTGTGCATGGCTGGTCAACCATTTGATCCTGGTACCGCTCGACTTAGTCTATTTGCGTACCATGGCCTATATCCTCGTGATTGCCGTGGTAGTGCAGTTCACCGAAATGGTGGTGCGTAAAACCAGTCCATCGCTCTATCGCCTGCTCGGTATCTTTCTGCCGTTGATCACTACCAACTGTGCAGTACTGGGCGTGCCATTGCTGAGTGTTAACCTGAACCACACCTTTTTGCAGGCGGCATTGTATGGATTTAGCGCCTCGCTCGGTTTCTCACTGGTGATGGTGTTGTTCGCCGGGATTCGTGAACGCCTGGTGCTGGCCGATGTCCCGATGCCGTTCAAAGGCAACTCGATCGCTCTGATCACCGCTGGCCTGATGGCGCTGGCGTTTATGGGCTTCAGCGGTCTGGTGAAATTCTGATGACCGCGATTTGGATTGCTATTGCCGTATTAAGCGCCCTGAGCCTGATTTTTGGTGGCCTGCTCGGCTACGCTGCGCGCCGTTTTGCCGTCGAAGAAGACCCGATTGTTGAACAGATTGATGCCATTCTGCCGCAAAGTCAGTGCGGTCAGTGCGGCTATCCGGGTTGCCGTCCCTATGCGGATGCTGTCGGGAATAATGGTGAGGCGATCAACAAATGCGCCCCCGGTGGTGAGCAGACCATGCTGAAACTGGCGGCGCTGCTGAACGTCGAGCCGCAACCGCTGGATGGCGGTGAAGAGGTGCTGGCACCGGTACGCACCGTAGCGTGGATCGACGAAGCCAACTGCATCGGTTGTACCAAATGTATTCAGGCTTGCCCGGTCGACGCGATTGTCGGTGCCACCCGTGCAATGCACACCGTGCTGAGCGATGTCTGCACCGGTTGCGATCTCTGCGTCGCCCCTTGCCCGACCGACTGCATCGAGATGCGTCCGGTTGCCACCACCACGGCCAACTGGAAGTGGGATCTTGAAACTATTCCTGTACGGGTGATTCCGGTAGAAAGCCATGCTTAATTTGCTTAATACCCTGTTCCGCAAAGAGAAATTGTGGGATTTTCAGGGCGGCATTCATCCGCCGGAAATGAAAACACAGTCGAACGGCACCCCGCTCAGCCAGCTCCCGCTGCCGGAGCGTTTTATTATCCCGCTGAAGCAACATATTGGCCATGAAGGCGAGATCTGTGTTGCGCCCGGTGAACATGTGCTGCGCGGCCAGCCACTGACGTTCGGCAATGGCCGGATGCTGCCGGTGCACGCCCCTACCTCTGGCACTATTGAAGCCATCGCCCCTCATATGACTGCCCACCCATCCGGGTTGTCTGAGCTGTGTATTTTCCTGACCGCCGACGGTGAGGATCGCTGGACCACGCTTGACCCGCAACCTGATTACCGTGCTCTGACGCGCGAAGAGGTGGTCAAACGCATCCATGACGCCGGGATCGCCGGACTGGGTGGCGCAGGCTTCCCCACGGCCACCAAATTGCGCGGAGGCCTGCGCGGCGTCAAAACCCTGATCATCAATGCCGCCGAGTGCGAACCTTATATCACCGCCGATGACCGCCTGATGCAGGATTGCGCCGTAGAAGTGCTGGAAGGATGCCGTATTCTCGCCTGGGTGTTGCAGGCGGAGCGCGTGTTGATCGGTGTCGAAGATAACAAACCGGCTGCCATTGCCGCGCTGAAACAGGCGCTGGCCGGTGAACGCGATTTGCAACTGCGGGTGATCCCCACCAAATACCCCTCCGGTGGTGCCAAACAGCTGACCCAAATTCTGACCGGTCTGGAAGTGCCGCACGGTGGCCGCTCCACCGATATCGGCGTGCTAATGCAAAACGTCGGTACCGCCTGGGCGGTGAAGCGCGCGATTGTGGATGGTGAGCCAATCACCGAGCGCGTGGTAACGCTGACCGGAGAAGCCATCGCCCAGCCGCGTAACGTCTGGGGCCGCCTTGGCACCCCGGTGAGTCACCTGCTGCACCATGTCGGTTTCACCCCGGCAGCACGCCAGATGGTGATTATGGGTGGCCCGCTGATGGGCTTTACTCTGCCGTCGCTGGACGTGCCGGTGGTAAAAATTACCAACTGTATTCTGGCCCCGTCGGCCAGCGAGATGGGCAGCACCCCGAAGGAGCAATCCTGTATCCGTTGCAGCGCCTGTGCCGATGCCTGCCCGGCCAAACTGTTGCCGCAGCAGCTCTACTGGTACAGCCAGGGCGGCGATCACGATAAAGCTCGTGCGCATCATATTGATGACTGCATCGAATGCGGTGCCTGTGCCTACGTCTGCCCGAGCAATATTCCGTTGGTGCAATATTATCGCCAGGAAAAAGCTGAACTGCGTGCTATCGACCTGGAAGCCAAACGTACTGCCGAGGCCAAAGCCCGCTTTGAGGCACGTCAGGCGCGTTTAGAACGCGAAAAACTGGCGCGTGAAGCCCGTCATGAGCAGGCGAAGCAGCGTGTAGCGCGCAGTGACCAGGGTGAACTGGATGCTGCCGTGGCGCGGGTAAAAGCACGTCAGGCCAAAACCCCAGAACAGGAAGCAGCGGAAAGCGCAGCGCGTCACGCCCAGGCGTTAGCACGTCAGGCAGAAACCCAGGCTGAAACCCAGGCGCTAAGCCGTCAAGCGAGTGATCCGCGCAAAGCTGCCGTCGAAGCCGCCATTGCGCGCGCCAAAGCGAAAAAAGCCACTGCGCCAGAACCGGTTGAAAGCGATCCAGCCGAAGCGGCTGATCCACGTAAAGCGGCGGTCGAAGCTGCCATTGCACGTGCCAAAGCAAAGAAAGCCGCTGCGGCACAACCCGTTGAAGCCACACCGGCTGAACCGGATGATCCGCGCAAAGCCGCCGTCGAAGCCGCGATTGCCCGTGCCAAAGCGAAGAAAGCTGCTGCGGCACAACCGGTTGAAGCCACACCGGCTGAACCGGTCGATCCGCGCAAAGCCGCCGTCGAAGCCGCGATATCCCGCGCCAAAGCGAAGAAAGCCGCTGCGGCACAACCGGTTGAAGCCACACCGGCTGAACCGGTCGATCCACGCAAAGCCGCCGTCGAAGCCGCGATTGCCCGCGCCAAAGCAAAGAAAGCCGCTGCCGCGCAACAAGCACAAACCCCGGCCCCCGCCGAAGCAAATGAACCGGAGGCCGCTGCGTCTCCTGACTCCGCCGATCCGCGTAAAGCAGCTATTGCCGCAGCGGTCGCCCGTGCCAAAGCGCGTAAAGCCGCGCAGCAGCCTTCGCCGTCTGAGGATTAAATGGCTTTTCGTATCGCAAGTTCCCCTTATACCCATAACCGCCGCAGCACCGGCAGTATCATGCTGCTGGTGGTGCTGGCTGCGCTGCCGGGCATGGCAGCGCAATGGTACTTTTTTGGCATTGGCTTTCTGATTCAGGTAATACTGGCGATTGCTACCGCATGGGCAACGGAAGGGGCGATTCTGCGTCTGCGCAAAACCCCGGTGGTGCCGACCCTGGCAGATAACTCCGCGCTGCTGACCGCCCTGCTACTGGGCATCAGCCTACCGCCGCTGGCCCCCTGGTGGCTGGTGGTGATCGGTACGGTGTTTGCCATCGTGATTGCCAAACAACTGTATGGCGGTCTGGGTCAGAATCCGTTTAACCCAGCCATGGTCGGTTACGTGGTGCTGCTGATCTCCTTCCCGGTGCAGATGACCAGTTGGATGCCACCGGACGCATTGCAGTCAGTCAAACCTGGTCTGCTTGATTCTCTCAGCATGATCTTCACCCATCACACGTTGGCGGGTGAAACCATGCAGCAACTGCAACTAGGTGTGGATGGCGTCAGCCAGGCAACACCGCTTGATACCTTTAAAACTGGGTTGCGCGCCGGTCACAGCGCCGAACAGCTGTTGGCACAGCCGATTTATCATGGCGTACTGGCCGGTCTCGGCTGGCAGTGGGTGAACGTCGGCTATTTGCTGGGCGGTATGCTGTTGCTGGCGAAAAACGCTATCCGCTGGCATATCCCGGTGAGTTTTCTGCTGTCGTTGGCGTTCTGTGCCACCCTCGGCTGGCTGTTTTCTCCACAGTCACTCAACTCGCCGCTGATCCATCTGTTTTCGGGTGCCACCATGCTGGGGGCGTTTTTTATCGCCACCGACCCGGTGACCGCCTCCACCACCAATCGCGGCCGTCTGATTTATGGCGCGCTGATCGGCCTGCTGGTGTGGTTGATTCGCAGTTTTGGCGGCTATCCGGATGGCGTGGCGTTTGCCGTATTGCTGGCTAACATTTGTGTCCCGTTGATTGATTACTACACCCAGCCGCGCGTGTACGGCCATCGCAAGGAATAACCGATGTTCGAGACTATTCGTAAAAATGCGCTGACGCTGGCGATTTTCGCGGTGATCACCACCGGGTTGACGGCAATCGTTAACTTTGTCACCAAGCCCACAGTCGATCATCAGACCGCGCTGCAACAGAAAAACCTGCTGGATCAGGTAGTGCCGACTGATTTGTACGACAACCATATTCAACAGGAATGTTATCTGATTACCGATCCGGCACTTGGCAACGGCAAACCGCACCATCTTTTTCTGGCGCGCAAAGGCGACACGCCGGTCGCCGTGGCGCTTGAGACCACCGCGCCAGACGGCTATTCTGGAGCAATTGAAATGCTGGTTGGCGCTGATTTCCACGGTAAAGTGCTGGGTGTACGCGTCATTGAACATCATGAAACACCCGGCCTCGGTGATAAAATCGAGTTGCGCGTCTCTGACTGGATCAACAGTTTCAACGGCAAAGTGGTGCACGGTGCCGATGACAAGAATTTTGCAGTGAAAAAAGATGGCGGTGAATTTGACCAGTTTACCGGTGCGACCATCACCCCGCGCGCGGTGGTCAATGCCACCAAACGCGCCGCGTTACTGATTGAAACCCTGCCAGCGAAACTGTCATCGCTGCCCGAGTGTGGAGAGGCAAAATGAGTGAAGCGAAAAATCTACTGATAGGCGGCCTGTGGAAAAATAACTCCGCGCTGGTGCAGCTGCTCGGACTCTGTCCGCTGCTGGCGGTCACATCCACCGCCACCAACGCCCTCGGCCTTGGTCTGGCCACCACGCTGGTACTGACCATCACCAACAGCGCCATTTCCGCATCACGCCGCTGGGTGCCGGCGGATATTCGTATCCCGATTTATGTGATGATCATCGCCTCAGTAGTGAGCTGCGTGCAGATGCTGATCAACGCTTACGCTCACGGTTTGTACCAATCACTCGGTATTTTTATCCCGCTGATTGTGACCAACTGCATCGTGGTGGGGCGTGCTGAAGCCGTAGCCTCCAAAAGCAGCATCCCGCTTTCCGCGCTGGATGGCTTTGCCATCGGCATGGGAGCCACCTGTGCAATGGTTACTCTCGGTTCGATTCGTGAAATCATCGGCAGCGGCACCCTGTTTAATGGCGCAGACCAGTTGCTTGGCCCGTGGGCCAAAGTGCTGCGCATTGAAGTGGTGCATTTTGATTCACCGATGCTGCTGGCGATGCTGCCGCCGGGCGCATTTATCGGTCTGGGTATGCTACTGGCGGCAAAATACCTTATTGACCAAAAGATGAAACAACGTGCGGCCAATCGTGCCGAGACGCCCGCAGCGGAACCTCAGGGCCAGACAGGGAAAGCAGTGTGAATCAGGATAAACGCGTACAAATTCTGACGCGCCTGCGCGACGAAAATCCCCATCCCACCACCGAACTGAACTTCAGCTCGCCGTTTGAATTATTGATTGCGGTGCTGCTCTCGGCACAGGCCACGGATGTCAGCGTCAATAAAGCCACTGCCAAGCTCTATCCGGTGGCAAATACTCCGGCCAGCATCCTGGCGCTGGGTGTGGACGGTGTGAAGGAGTACATCAAAACTATCGGCCTGTTTAACAGCAAAGCGGAAAACGTCATCAAAACCTGCCGTATCCTGCTGGAGCAACATGGTGGCGAGGTACCGGAAGATCGTGCCGCGTTAGAAGCACTGCCTGGTGTGGGACGCAAAACCGCCAATGTGGTGCTGAATACTGCTTTTGGCTGGCCAACTATCGCCGTCGATACCCATATCTTTCGCGTCAGCAACCGCACCCGTTTTGCTCCGGGTAAAAACGTCGAAGAAGTGGAAGAAAAACTGCTCAAGGTGGTGCCGAAAGCCTTTAAGGTTGATTGTCATCACTGGCTGATCCTGCATGGCCGCTACACCTGCGTGGCACGCAAACCGCGCTGCGGTTCCTGCTTAATTGAAGATCTGTGCGAGTTTGATGCCAAAACGGAATAATGGGGGATGCCATGGCCGCAGCTAAGAATGCAGCGTTAATTTTCCGGCAGTTTGGCACCCCCTCTGAAGTCCTTTCCCTCGAACCTTCCCCACTTGTGCCGCTGGCATCTTCGCAACTGCGCGTGCAGATGCAGTTTGCCCCGGTCAATGCCTCTGATTTGATCCCGATAACCGGTGCCTATCGTCACCGCGTCACCCCGCCGCGGGTCGCGGGTTATGAAGGCGTGGGAACGGTAGTCGCCGCCCCGGCTACGTTTGCCGGATTACTCGGCAAGCGGGTGCTGCCGCTGCGCGGTACGGGAACCTGGCAGCGCTATGTCGAATGCGATGCAGCCCTCGCTATTCCGGTGCCGGATGATATCGACAGCACGTTAGCGGCCCGTGCCTATATCAATCCGCTGGCCGCGTTGCTGATGCTGAAAAACGGGTCACCCGCCGATAAACACCTGCTGCTTACGGCTGGCGGTTCGGCCTGCGCGTTGCTGCTGGCACAATGGGCGTTGCTGATGGGCGCACGCAGCGTGACCGCTATCTATCGTGCTCCCGAACATGCGGCACGGTTACAGCGTCTTGGTATCGGTGCATTGCAGCAGGATCAACATGAGGAAATCTGTCAAATCGCTGCGGGTGCGGATTTAGTGTTCGATGCCACCGGTGGTGCGACCGGACAACTTATCTGGCAATCGCTGCCTGCTGATGCGCAGTTTATTGCCTATGGCGTGCTGACCGGTCAGCCGGTACGCGTCAACGCGGCCCTGCCTGCTCTGCATTGGTTTCATGTTCGCCATTATCTTGATGCGCTAACGCCCGAGTCATGGCAGCAATTGTTTGCTGAACTTTGGCCGCTGCTGCGTAGCAGTGACTGCGGCGAGGTTGCTGTTTTCCCGTTTGATCAGTGGCGAGGGGCGATTCATTTCTATCATCAATCTGGTCGCAGCCAGAAACCGTTGCTGCAATTTTCATAAGCGACCAAAACGCGCGATAAATCGCGCCGCTACGGTGGGTGCGGGATTTGTCACGCAAAACGGGATGTAGGGGAGTTGTAGCGGCGCGATTTATCGCGCAAATACGCCTCGCGCCGCCAGAATTAACGCATTGCCGCCTGCAACCAGGCTACCACCAACGGCGAAAGACGGTTTTGCAGCGCGGCACGTTCCGACTGGAACAGCGTCGCAATAAAGAACGGGTGATCGTTCAGTTCAATCCCACGCACATCTCCCGCCAAATCCCATGAGGTGATATGCAGGTTGTGTGTCTCCAGTGCCTGGCTGAATTCAGGGTTGACGCCGAAGTTGCAGTGATACCCTTCATCACTTTGCAGCGCCCCGTAGGCCTCAGCGATACGGGAACCGGGTTTAAAGGTCACTTCGCCACGCTGTTCCACCAGTGAACAACTGAGCGGCGCAATCACCCAACGTCCCTCTTTATCCGTTTCCGCATGGGCGGCATCATCCCAGCCAAGTACATTGCGCGCATACTCGATCACCGCGTATTGAAAACCACCGCAGGAACCGAGAAAAGGTGTGCTGTTTTCACGCGCCCACTGAATAGTGGCGAACACCCCAACATCGTTTTGATATGGACTGCCGGGTACGACCCAGATGGCATCATAGTCAGCAAAAGCGGGGATGTGGATTTCGGGGGTGGCTATCCAGTCGGCGGTGACGTTGAGATTGAGATGTTGAGCGGCAAGCTGGACTGCGGGTGGAATGGCCTGGTGCGCGACGGCACTGGCACGGTAATCGCCAACAAGGGCGACACGAACTGACTGCGTCATGGTAACGTCCTTTCGGGGAAAAAAGGAGGTTACAGCAAAGATGTCTGGCTGTCATGTTCCGGCGCGATAAATCGCGCCGCAACCGGTTTTTAACCCTGCACGTAATAATCTGCTTCGGACGTGGCCAGCGCTGCCCGTCCACGAATCGCGTCGGCAATTTTCTCGGCGATCATCACCGTCGGCGCATTCAGATTACCGGTAGTGATTTGCGGCATAATCGAAGCATCGATCACACGCAACTGCTGCAAGCCGTGTACGCGTCCAACGCTGTCCACCACATCCATCTCACCATAACCCATCGCACAACTGCCGCAGGGATGATAGGCCGTCTCGGCGTGTGAGCGGATAAAAGCGTCAATTTGCTCATCAGTTTGTACTGCCGGTCCCGGCTGAATTTCAGTGCCACAATAGTCAGCCAATGCGGGCTGACGCATGATTTCGCGCGTCAGACGCACTGCGGCGCGAAACTCCTGCCAGTCTCGATCCTGTGACATGTAATTGAAAAAAATCGACGGCGCAGCATAAGGATCTTTCGACGTCAGTTTCACCCGTCCGCGACTCATGGAACGCATCGGCCCGACATGGGCTTGAAAACCGTGCTCTTTGACCGGACTGCTGCCATTGTAGTTAATCGCCACTGGCAGGAAATGGTATTGCAGATCCGGCCAGTCTGGCTGGTCATCACTACAGATAAACCCGCCCGCTTCGAACTGGTTGCTGGCCCCCACACCCGTCCCTTTCAGTAGCCATTCCGCGCCAATCGCCGGTTGATTCCACCACTGCAATGCCGGATAGAGGCTTACCGGTTGTTTGCAGCGATATTGCATGTAAATTTCCAGATGATCCTGCAAATTACGACCCACGCCGGGCAACGCATGCACCACATCAATTTCCAGTTCACGCAGCCACTCCTCGGGACCCACACCGGAACGTTGCAGAATTTGTGGCGAAGCGATCGCCCCGGCACATAACAACACCTCACGTCGTGCCTGAGCCTGATGCGGCTGTCCTTTGACCAACCAACACACGCCGGTGGCAGTTTTGCCGTCAAAGGCAATCCGGTCGGTCTGCGCATGGGTGATGATGGTGAGATTGGGACGCTGCTTCGCCACATCGAGATAGCCACGTGCGGTACTGGAACGGCGGCCCTGTTGGGTCACAGTGCGATCCATCGGGCCAAAGCCATCCTGACGGAAGCCGTTGAGGTCCTCGGTTTCCGCGTGTCCGGCCTGTTTGGCAGCATCAACAAAGGCGCGATACAACGGATTGTTGCCGGTTTTCGCGGTAGTCACACTGAGATAGCCTTCTCCGCCATGATAATCGTTAGCACCGACATCGCGCTTTTCTGCTTTGCGGAAATAAGGCAGGCAGTGACGGTATGACCATTGCTCCAGTCCGGTTTTCTTTGCCCAGTTATCATAATCCAGCGCATTGCCACGGATATAACACATGCCGTTGATCAATGAGGAACCGCCCAATCCTTTACCACGGCCACACTCCATGCGGCGCTGATTCATCTGCGGTTCCGGCTCGGTTTCATAGGCCCAGTTGTAACGCTTGCCCTGCAATGGATAAGCCAAAGCGGCTGGCATTTGGGTACGGAAGTCCCAGCGGTAATCGCGTCCGCCCGCTTCCAGTAACAGTACCGATACGTCAGCATCCTCAGTTAAACGGGTCGCCAGCACATTGCCTGCGGAACCCGCACCAATAATGATGTAATCAAATTTCTGCATTAAACCTCCAGTTCACACCGGCGGCACACCGCCGGTGGTAAAAAAACTCAAAATGCGCTCGGGTAGTCGCCCAGCTCAATTAACACCGATTTGGTGCGGGTGTAGTGCTGTAGTGTAGCGATGCCATTTTCACGCCCCAGTCCTGATTGCTTATAGCCGCCGACTGGCATTGGTGCGGGGGATTCGCCCCAGCTGTTAATCCAGCAGATCCCGGCTTCAAGCTGATGGATTACGCGATGAGCGAGATTCAGGTCACGGGTGAAAATCCCGGCGGCCAGCCCCAACTCAGTATCGTTAGCGCGCTGAATGACCTCTTCCTCGCTGTCGAACGTGAGGATGCTCATCACCGGACCAAAGATCTCCTCACGTACGATACGCATCTCATCGTGGCAATCGCTAAATACCGTCGGTTCGATATAACAACCGCGCGCCAGCGGGCCATCGATAATGCGGTGGCCGCCTGCCAACAGACGGGCGCCCTGCTCCTTGCCGAGTTTCAGGTAGCTCTCGACTTTACGACAGTGCTGCTCGCTGACCAGTGGGCCAAAATTCACCGTGGCGTCCAGCGGATCGCCGATGCGGATACCCTGCATTTTTTCCAGCAGACGCTGCTCAAACTGCGCCTGGATAGTGCGCTGCACGAACACACGGGTGCCGTTGGTGCATACCTGCCCGCTGCTATAGAAATTTGCCATCAACGCGCCATCGACAGCACGCTCAAGGTCTGCGTCGGCAAATACGATCAACGGTGACTTGCCGCCCAGCTCCATGGTGACTTCCTTGAGATTGGCCAGTGCGGCATCCGCCATCACCCGTTTACCGGTACTCACCTCGCCGGTGAAGGAGACTTTATCGATTCGGGGGTGCTGGCTGAGCGCCTGTCCTACTTCACCCGCGCCCTGTACCACGTTAAACACGCCATCCGGTAGCCCGGCTTCGCTGTAGATTTTTGCCAGCTCCAGTGCGCTCAGCGGTGTGACTTCACTGGGCTTAAACACCATTGCATTACCCGCAGCCAGCGCCGGGGCGCTTTTCCACAACGCAATTTGAATTGGGTAGTTCCATGCACCAATACCGGCGCAGACGCCCAGCGGCTCACGGCGCGTGTACACCAGCGCGGTGTCACGCAGCGGAATCTGCTCGCCCTGCAATGCCGGGGCCAGACCGGCGTAATACTCCAGCACGTCCGCACCGGTGACGATATCAACGGCGGCAGTTTCACTGATCGGCTTACCGGTATCGGCGGTTTCCAGCTCCGCCAACACCTGATTACGTTCGCGCAACAAGGCCACCGCTTTCAGCAGCACGCGGCCACGCTCCACCGGTGTATAACCGCGCCAGATGCGCTGTCCTTCACACGCAGTCACTACCGCGCGTTCAATATCCTCGCCACTGGCGGAGGTAATTTCTGCCAGCACCTGGCCATTCGCCGGGTTGATGGTGGTAAACAGGGGTCCGTTACCCGGACACGCCTGACCATTGATGTACAAGCCACGACGGGGGATATCAGCCATGCGTCCTCCTCAGGATAGAGTTGGCCCGGCGGCGGTCAGCCACAGGGCAAGATTTTGATAACAAAGCTGGCGCGCCTGCGTCAGCCCCTGTGACATCGGCTGCGGTGCCAGCGTCATACGCAGCCACAACCCGTCAATTAACGCCGCCAGACTGCTGCCTGCGGCACGCGCCTGCTCACGCGGCATCACGCGGGCAAACTGCGCAGTGATGTTCGACCACAGGCGTTTGTCATTAATACGCTGCAAACGTTGCAGGCTGTCGTGATGCAGGCTGCTGCTCCAGAACACCAGCCAGGTGGTGAGCACCGGCCCTTCGACCTGTGACGGGTCGAAGTTGCCATCGATGATGGCGCGGAGCTGCGCTTCTGGCGTGTCATTTGCCTGCCGCCTTTGCCGCTCCACCGCCAGATAAAGGTCGGCGAGGATCTTCCGCATACAGGCATCCAGCAGACCGTTTTTATCGCCAAAGTAATGGCTGACGATACCGGTTGAAACCCCGGCTTCTTTGGCAATCAGCGCGATGCTGGCATCAGCCAAACCCACGCAATCGATAACCGTCAGGGTCGCCTGAATCAACTGCGCCTGCCGAATGGCTTTCATTCCAACTTTTGGCATGGTGTTCATCGGTTGTATTTAGGGATGTGAAAAAGTGTAGTTTTTTTATATTGAACGATCAATCAATAAAAATTGAACTTGTTAACCCCCAATGGCTGACAGCAGGTGCCATTTGCGGTATTTGCATTTAGTGCGATAAAGCTGCTGCTTATGCCTGATAGCCGCCTGAATATCGGTTTTTATCTGCCTGAAAAGCGTTCCGCAAACGTTTTCTTTTTTACATTTAAAAATAATTCGTATTTTTGTGCGCAGGATCAACTAATTAGCGTACTGGAAACTTAACGCGGATCTTTTTGTTTAAAAATCAACCCATCATGCTTAAAAAGCAGCCGTTATCAGGTTTATTTTTTGTTTATGTTTCATACAACAGGTATATATCCTGAAAATAGGAATAATCGCAGTTTATATCATGAAAATGATCTCCAGGATCTGCAAAGCAACCGATTATCCTGATATAATGACTTCATTCGGCATTTAACACTAATTAACAACTTTTTATAATTGCTTTAACCCTACCTTTAGCAGGTATTTCAGCGTGTAAAAAGTACTTGCCCTGCTGGCCTGATTCAGCCAAATTAGGCGCCGTTTTTCCTATCTAATAACAATGTTGCGCAGGATTTACCCAGCCTGACGCAGACTTAATTCCTGTCAAAAAACAGGCTATGTATAAACTGAGGTACTCGTGTCAACTGCAAACAAACACACTGATGAGGCAGTCAGCCTCAACGCGTTCAAGCAACCGAAAGCGTTCTACCTGATCTTCTCGATCGAACTGTGGGAACGTTTTGGTTACTACGGCCTGCAAGCCATTATGGCGGTTTACCTGGTGAAACAGCTGGGGATGTCTGAAGCAGACTCCATCACCCTGTTCACCTCGTTTAGTGCCCTGGTTTACGGTCTGGTCGCCATTGGCGGCTGGCTGGGTGATAAAGTGCTGGGCACCAAACGTGTCATCGTACTCGGGGTGATGGTCCTGGCGCTGGGTTATGCTTTAGTCGCCTTCTCGGGTCATGACACCAGCATGGTGTATGTCGGCATGGCCACCATTGCGGTCGGTAGCGGCCTGTTTAAAGCTAACCCGTCTTCCCTGCTCTCCACTTGTTACGAGAAAGACGACCCGCGTATCGACGGTGCATTCACCATGTTCTACATGTCGATCAATGTCGGTTCGCTGTTCTCCATGATGTTGACACCGTGGCTGGCGGCCAAATATGGCTGGGGCGCGGCGTTCTCGCTGTCGGTAGTCGGTCTGGTGATTACCCTGCTTAACTTCCTGTTCTGCCAGCGTCTGGTGAAAAACTACGGTTCCAAACCGGACTTCGCACCGTTGCAGATCAACAAATTACTGATAACGCTGGTTGGCGTGGTGGCTCTGGTAGCCCTGGCAACCTGGCTGCTGCATCATCAGAGCATCGCGCGCATGGCGCTGGGTGTCATCGCCATCGGTATCGTGATGGTGTTTGCCAAAGAAGCCTTTGCCTTGCAGGGCGCGGCACGTCGTAAAATGATCGTCGCCTTCCTGCTGATGGTCGAAGCCATCGTGTTCTTCGTACTGTATATGCAGATGCCGACCTCGCTGAACTTCTTCGCGATTCGTAACGTTGAGCATGCCATTCTCGGCATCACCTTTGAGCCGGAGCAGTTCCAGGCGCTGAACCCGTTCTGGATCATGCTTGCCAGCCCGATCCTGGCGGCGGTGTACAACAAAATGGGCGACAAACTGCCGATGCCGCACAAGTTTGCCATTGGTATGGTGCTGTGTTCAGCTGCCTTCCTGGTACTGCCGTTTGGTGCCAAATTTGCCAATGAAGCGGGTATCGTGTCGGTCAACTGGTTGATCTTCAGTTATGCGTTGCAGAGCGTGGGTGAGCTGATGATCTCTGGCCTCGGCCTGGCAATGGTGGCACAGCTGGTTCCACAGCGTCTGATGGGCTTTATCATGGGTTCATGGTTCCTGACTACCGCAGGCGCGGCGATGATCGCCGGTAAAGTGGCTAACCTGATGGCGGTGCCGAATGATGTGACCGATCCGCACACCTCACTGGCCGTTTACAGCCATGTATTCCAGCAGATCGGTATCGCGACTGGGGTGATTGCCATCCTGATGCTGATCACCGCCCCACTGTTGAACCGCATGACACAGGACGACACCCAGACCGAATTGCAGCGCGCTAACGCCAATTCATAATCTGTCCGTGTAGTCCGGAAAAACGATTAAGCCGTCATCCCCTGGGATGGCGGTTTTTTTATGCGGCGGTGTCAGTTTGCCAACAAGCCCCCGCACCCAGCCGCATCACCCGCTGCGGCATAAACCACAGACGCCGGATAACTTTCCCTTCATCATTCTTCGCCGCCCAGTCGATGCTGATCTCGCCCTGCAAATGCAGCGCGGTACCGTGCTGCCAGTCCGGGATCAACAGCGCACAGCGCGCATCCAACAGCAGATTACCCAGGGTATTCATATAACGGTTGCCGGGGAAATCATCAAAAGACAGCGCCCCCGACGGATGCCAGCGCAGAAAGCCAGCAGGACCACCACGATGAGAAATATCCATGCTGCCGGACGGTGAACCGCTGGCGATAAAAAAGGTTTGGCTGCGGTTAAGCAACTGCCGATCCTCAGAATTTAACGCTGTGGTCTGTTCCACCTCAACCTGCTGCACCGCAGGAAAACGCCACGGATGCTGATGGATATATTGCGGACAGTTACCAAAGCTCTCGTTAACCCGCATCACCAGGTGTTCCGGCCCGATCGCGGCGACCTGCCCATTGGCGCGATTGCGGCGGCGCGTGGCGAAATCAATGCCAAGGATCGCCAGTGCATCCCCTTCCGCCAGTGGCTCCAGTAACGGTGACCGTTGCAGCGCGCTGGCGCGGATAGCCAGATGATACTCATCCAGTGGCTGAACGAAACCGGGTTCAGCCATTAACAGATGCGCCAGCGGCCAGCCTCGAGTATCGCGCTGCGCCAGCAACAGATACGGCAATTGCGCGAAGAACAGCTGATGTTGCAGCGGCATCTGATCATAAATAGCCGCCCGCACCTGGCTAAAGCCCGCCAGTTGTTGGGCGCGTTGTTCACCGGGATGAAACATTTTCTCGGTCCTCAGGAAGGGGCAATGATGGCAACGCCTCAAAGCCGGGTAGCGACTCCACCTGTGCCAGCCACTGGCGAATAGCGGGCCACGGCTGCAATGAAATGCCGCCCTGTGGCGCACAAGCGACATAGGCGTAACAGGCAAGATCGGCGATAGTCGGCAGCTCACCGACCAGCCAGCGTTGCGTGCTCAAATGCGCTTCCATCTGCGGCAGAAACCGTGCCGCCACGCTGCACGCCGAGGCGTAATCTTCCGGCGTCTGAAATTGCTTAATTAAGCGCGCCGACCCAACGCCATAACGAATCTCTCCGGCCGCTTTCCCCAACCACAACTGTACCTGCGCAGCCGCGACTGCCTCATCCGGTAACCAGTGACTGCCGGGAGCATAGCGCCGCACCAGATACACCAGAATGGCGTTGCTGTCGTAAATCACTACCTCACCATCCACCAGCACCGGGATCTGCTGCCATGGATTGAGCTGACGGAATTCAGATTGCTGGCGCAAGGCAGCCACTGCCTCTATACATTGATAATCCAATTGCAACATATTCAATAACAGACGAACGCGGTGCGCATGACCAGATAATGGGGTGCTGTACAGTTTCATGGTGATCTCCTTTTTTGCTTAGCTTACTCTTGTGATTTACGTAATGAAGATCGGGTTATAACAAGAGACTGTTACCAAATCAGGAATAATGATGGACAGATTCGATGAACTTCAGGTGTTCGTCACCGTTATTCAACAGGGTAGCCTGGCGGCAGCCGCACGTCGTTTACAGCGTTCTCCACCGGTGATCACCCGCACCCTGGCGGCGCTGGAGCAGCGCTTCGGCACCACATTAATTGAACGCACCACGCGCCAACTGGCTCCCACCGAAGCCGGTTGGCAACTGTTTGAGCAGGCGCGCCAGTTGCTGACTGACTATCAGGCCGCGATGGACAGCGCCCACCATAGCGGATTGCAGGGACTGCTACGCGTCACAGCACCGGTTCAGTTTGGCCGACGCCATGTAATGCCGCTGGTGAACACCTTCCTCGCGCTTCACCCGGAAATTCAGCTGGAGTTGGTACTGAGCGACAGCTATCAGGACCTGATTGATAACGGGCTGGATATCGCGCTGCGCATTGGTGAACTCCAGGATTCTTCGATGGTGGCGCGCCGGGTTGGCGAAGTGCGCAGTATGCTGATTGCCAGTCCAAAGTATCTGCAACACGCGGGCATCCCGCAGCATCCTTCTGCATTGAGCGAACATGCGCTGATCGCCGGGACTCGCCAGACACGTGAATGGCGCTTTGCCCGTGATCTCCGGGTGCGCATCACCCCTCGGTTGCGCGTAAATGAAGTGGAAAGCCAACTGCTGGCGCTGCGCGGCCACCAGGGCATTGGTCGTTTACTCTCCTATCAGGTGCTGGACGAGCTGCGCGCGGGAACGTTGATCCGTTTATTGCCGGAGTGGGAGCCTGCCGCGTTGCCGGTACAACTGGTGACGCAACGGGTGAGAAATATGACACCGAAAGTCCGTCAGTTCTGGGATTTTTCGCTGGCGCGCTTGCCCACACTCCCCTGCTTTAATGAAGAAATTTACCCTCTCAACCACGATTCCTGATCGGTATCACTGGCAAATCTTTTTTGCCGAATTATGCTGGTTTGATCACAACAAACCCAGGAGAGGCCATGATGAAACTCTATTGTAAGCCCGGTGCCTGTTCGCTCTCGCCACACATTGTGATGCGTGAATGCGGACTGGACTTCACTCAGGTCAATGTCGATCTGCAACTGAAACGTACCGAGCGAGGAGAAGATTACTGGCAGATAAACCCGAAAGGACAGGTTCCGGCTTTACAGTTTGATGATGGCACTTTACTGACGGAGGGTACGGCAATTGTGCAGTACCTCGCCGATCAAAAACCGGATCGTCACCTGCTGGCACCGACCGGCAGCCTGACGCGTTATCACACGCTGGAATGGCTGAGTTTTATCGGCACCGAATTGCACAAAGGCTTCAGCCCTTTATTCAGAAAGGACACCCCCGATGCGTATAAGGAGCTGGTGCGTGAGCAACTGATCAAAAAATTCGCCATTGCTAATCGCGCCTTGCAGGACAAGCAGTGGCTGATGGGGCTGCGTTTTACCGTGGCCGATGCCTATCTGTTTGTGGTGACGCGCTGGGCGCACGCGTTGCAGCTGGATTTGAGTGAGTTCGCCGCGCTGAACAACTGGTTTGATCGGGTAGCCGAACGCCCGGCGGTGCAGGCGGCGTTGAAGGCGGAAGGTCTGGCTTGATACGTAGCGGCGCGATTTATCGCGTGGGTTTTCATTGATTTACCAAAACCTGCGCGATAAATCGCGCCGCTACGGGTATTTTATAGTTTTTCCGCCGCGAAATGCTGCGTTGGTTGTGCGATGGCATCCTGTGCCGCTACCAGTTGCAGTTCGTACTCGCCCATTTCGTGGGTTTTCAGCATCACTTCATAGACCGCTGCCGTGACATGCTCTAACGCATCACGCAGCGACTTACCCTGCAGCAGATCCACCAGCAGCAGCCCGCTGGTCAGGTCACCGACGCCGACCGGCTGGCGTACGCCAAAATCGACCAGTGGCCGATCGATATGCCAGCACTCATCGGCGGTGACCAGCAGCATCTCAAAACGATCGCTACGGCGTCCGGCGCGCGCCAAATGTTTCACCAGCACCACTCCTGGCCCCTGAGCAATCAGCTCGCGTGCCGCAACCACCGCCTGCTCAACATTGGCGATACTATGGCCGCTGAGCATCTCCAGTTCCAGCAGATTCGGCGCAATGATATCACTGGCAGGCAGCGCCATTTTGCAATGAAACTCCGCCACACCCGGCGCGACAATGCAGCCTTTCTCCGGGTGACCCATTACCGGATCGCAGAAGTACCAGGCGTTGGGGTTGGCGGCTTTCACCTGGCGCACGATCTCAAGAATCTGCTCGCCCTGTTCAGCAGAACCCAGATAGCCACTCAGTACCGCATCACAGGTCTTCAGCCGATCAATGGCAGCGATGCCCTGGACGATATCGGTCAGATGGGTCGCTGGCATCACGGTGCCGGTCCAGTGACCATACTGCGTGTGGTTGGAAAACTGTACGGTATTCAGCGGCCAGACGTTGGCACCCATACGGCGCATGGGAAACTCCGCCGCGCTGTTGCCGGCATGGCCATAAACAACATGTGACTGAATTGCGAGAATATTTTTCATTATTGCCCTGTACTGCCTTGCCATAAAAAAGGGCCGGAGACCGGCCCTGAATCGCTTACTGCCAGTTAATCAGGCAGTAGTGTTTTTTGCCGCGACGCAGCAGCGTAAAGCGACCAAACAGTTTATCGCTGTCGCTGAAGCGGTATTCGGCGTCAGATTGTTTTTCACCGTTCAGAGAAACCGCGTTCGAACCGATCATGGTGCGTGCCTGACCGCGTGATGGCACCAGATCCGCTTTCACCAGCGCCTGTTGCAGATCGTCCTCTGCACTCAGGTTGATGGTCGGCATACCATCCTGCGCCAACTGCTCAAAATCCGCTTCGGTCATGTCGCTCAGGCTGCCTGAGAACAGACTCTCTGTGATGCGTTTGGCTGCGGTCAAACCGGCTTCGCCATGCACCAGACGCGTTACCTGCTCTGCCAACACGTACTGCGCACGTGGTGCGGTGCCGCTGTTTTTGTCTTGTTCTTCCAGCGCATTGATCTCTTCAATGCTCATGAAGGTGAAGAATTTCAGGAAGCGATACACATCCGCATCAGCGGTGTTGATCCAGAACTGGTAGAACTTGTACGGACTGGTTTTTTTCTCGTCGAGCCATACCGCGCCGCCTTCGGTTTTACCGAATTTGGTACCGTCAGATTTGGTGATCAACGGAACGGTCAGACCCCAGGTCTGCTGCTGGTGTAGACGACGGGTTAAATCGATACCGGAAGTGATGTTGCCCCACTGGTCGGAACCACCAATTTGCAGCACCACACCATAGCGTTTGTTCAGCTCGGCGAAGTCATAGCCCTGCAGCAGGTTGTAGGAGAACTCGGTGTAAGAGATGCCTTGATCTTCACGGTTCAGACGCTGTTTGACCGCTTCTTTGTTAATCATCTGGTTCACTGAGAAGTGTTTACCAATGTCACGCAGGAAGGTCAACACGTTCATGCCACCGAACCAGTCATAGTTATTGGCGGCGATGGCGCTGTTGTCGCCACAATCGAAACTGAGGAATGGTGCGACCTGATGGCGGATTTTCTCCACCCACTCGCCCACGGTTTCGCTGGTATTCAGTTTACGTTCTGCTGCTTTAAAGCTGGGATCGCCAATCAGACCGGTGGCTCCACCCACCAGCGCGACCGGCTTGTGTCCGGCGTCCTGAAAACGTTTCAGGCAGAGCAGCGGCACCAGATGGCCCAAGTGCAAGCTATCAGCGGTGGGATCAAAGCCGCAATAGAGTGCAATTGGCCCTTGCGCCAGTCGCTCTGCTAACGCTTCCTCGTCCGTTACCTGGGCAATCAAGCCCCTCTCTTGCAATTGTTGTATCAGGTTACTGCTGGTCATCACTGACTCCAAATTGATCAGACTGCACCTATGCTGGTACACAGCTTTCCGCTGATTTGCGGAAGTGAAAAAAATGAGGGCTATAGCATAAAGCGCTGACGCCAACTGCGCCAGCGTTGAAAGGGGTTAAAACGCAGTTTTACGGGGCGAGACGGTCGATTGACCAACCATTGTCCTGACGTTGATAGAGGAAGCGATCGTGCAGGCGATGTTCTCCCCCTTGCCAGAACTCCATGGTGTGAAATTTCACCCGAAATCCACCCCAGAAACTCGGCAACGGCACTTCACCCTGCTGGAACTTCTGCTTCAGTTCGAGGAATTTTCCTTCAAGCACACCACGTGCAGAAATACGGCTCGATTGCTTCGATACCCAGGCACCAATCTGGCTATCACGCGGACGGCTATGGAAATACTTCAGCACTTCCAGTGCCGACAGTTTCTCCACTTCACCCAACACCATCACCTGACGTTCCAGATAATGCCATGGGAAGTGCAGCGAAATACGTGGGTTGTCTGCCAGTTGTAACGCCTTGCGGCTGCCGAGATTGGTGTAAAACACCATGCCTTTGTCATCGTAGTGTTTAAGCAACACGATGCGCTGATAAGGTTGGCCGCTGCTGTCAACCGTCGCCACCGTCATGGCGGTGGGATCGGGCAGTTGGGCGGTGCAGGCCTGCTGCAGCCACTGCTCAAACAGCGCCAGAGGATCCTCTGGCAGATCTTTACGCCGTAAACCACCACGGGTGTATTCACGACGCAGGTGGGCAATATTTTGCAAGCTGTCACTGTCGCTCATGCTGTTCACTCTTTCTCTACCGATTACTGGGCGGAACCATCCGCATTCTGCAATTCGCAGTCATTAATCACAATCTTATCGTTACGTTCGACAAAAGCGCCATTGCCTTTTGACCAGAAGACGTAAGTGCCGTCGCTGTAGCGCGCGCCGGAAGCTGAAACCGTCTGCGTCAATGTCAGGGGTTTGCCATCCAGAATAAAGCTGACCTGCTGACGGGCATTGTCCAGGGTCACCGTCAGCGGCAATGTGCCACAGCGGTAACGCAACGTTTGCGGTTGCTCGGCAGGTTTATGCAGTAAACCACAACCGCTCAGCAGCAGAACGCTGCCAACTAACATCGCCTTTTTCATCCTCACTCCTTAACGAGTCTGCCGGGAATTGGCCGGATAGATGGCACCCAGCACACTCATTTCACGTGCGCCAGTCACTGCCGGTAAATTGCCGGGTAAACCGGACAGCGTTCGGAAGGCCAGCCAGGCAAACGCCAGCGCTTCCATATCATCGCCGCTGATACCGGCCTGGTCGGTGGTGTTGACCTCCGTCCCCGGCAACAGTGCCGCCAGACGTGCCATCAACAACGGATTACGACTGCCGCCACCGCACACCAATAGGCGATCGCAGCCATCATTCAGTTGAACCTGTTGCGCAATCGTCAGCGCGGTGAGTTCGGTCAGCGTAGCCTGTACATCCTGCGCTGCCAGCGCCGGGAACCGCTGTAATTGCTGTTCGATCCACCCCAGATTGAAGTATTCCCGGCCGGTGCTTTTGGGTGGAGGTAAAGCAAACCAGGGGTCGGCCAGCATCTGATCAAGGAGCGCCGGGACCACCTGACCACTGCGCGCCCAGACAGCATCTTTATCGTATGCCTGACCTTTATTACGCCATATCCACGCATCGATCAGCATATTACCCGGCCCGGAGTCGAACCCCCGCACCGCGAGGCCAGGGATCAGCAGGGAGAGGTTGGCAATGCCACCAATATTCAGCACCATGCGCCGCTCAACACTGTCCATTAACAGAGCCTGGTGAAACGCTGGCACCAGCGGAGCACCCTGCCCGCCCAGCGCCATATCGCGGCGGCGGAAATCCCCGACTACCGTGACACCGGTTGCGGCAGCGATTTGGTTATTATCACCAATCTGTAAGGTGTTCGGCGCATCGCTCAATGGTTCATGCCATACCGTTTGCCCGTGGCAGCCAATCGCCATGATATCGCTGGCCTCCAGCGACTGTTGTCGCATCAGCGTCAATACTGCGTCGGCAAAGAGCTTACCTAGCCGGGTATCCAACTGCCCCAATTGTGACAACGTCAGCGATTGCCCCTGACAGATCGCCAGCACTTGCTGGCGCAAATCTTGCGGTATCGGGTGACAGTAACTCGCCTGCTGCGCCACCATATGTTCATCAATAGCCGCCAGCACCACATCGACACCGTCAAGACTGGTACCGGACATCACGCCGATATAGCGTCCTGATTTCATAGCATTTCCTTACTCGCTTGCGCGCAAATGATTCATCTCTCAGTAGCCTGGCAAATTACGGTGGCTAATTCTATGATTAAATTCCGCTTTTTAAGCACATTGCGAAGCGCATTCCAGGTTAAAATATTTCGTGTTCAATTGAATTTTTGTTGAGATGCAATGGTCTATGCTTCGCCTCCAACCGCGTATTATCCGGACGAAGAGTCAATTGCCAGTTTTGTGTCTTATACTCTGTGCAGAACAGGATGAGAACATGGCACATTTTTGCATGAAGGAGCTTTCTGATGATTAAGCGTTTTCTGGTCGTCTCGCTTGCCGGCTTGACGCTGGCAGGTTGCGTAAGTAACGACACCCTTTCTGGTGATGTTTACAGTGCCAATGAAGCGAAACAGGTTCAAAGCGTATCTTACGGTACGCTGGTTTCCGTCCGCCCGGTTAAAATTCAGGGTGGTGACGAAAACAACGTCATTGGTGCCATTGGTGGTGCCGTGTTAGGTGGCTTTCTGGGTAACACTATTGGCGGCGGTAGCGGCCGTAGTCTGGCAACCGCTGGCGGTGCTGTTCTCGGCGGTGTCGCTGGCCAGGGCGTACAGAGCACTCTGAATAAGAGCGACGGCGTAGAACTGGAAATCCGTAAGGATGACGGTAATACCATCATGGTCGTGCAGAAGCAGGCTGCAACGCGCTTCTCTGTTGGCCAACGTGTGGTGATGGCGTCGAATGGCAGCCAGGTGACGGTGTCTCCGCGCTAAACTTTCGCGTTGACAATCCGGTCACTGCACCCAAATCCGGAAATAGTCCCTATTTCCGGATTGTTATGTATTTGATTTTGCTGCTAATACTTATGCGCCAGCATATGAAAAGCAATGTCATTCCCCATTTTCTTCTTGATCGCTGATTTATGGATATAAACGCTTTTTATGCTACAGCCCAGGAGGGTGGCTATTTCCTGAACATTACGACCAGCGTATATCATCGCCAGTACTTGCATCTCGCGCTCAGTCGCAGCGGAAGCTTTATCCTGCCTGTCGCTCCCGCCGCAGAGTCTTTTTTTTAAATTGCGCATAAAACTGTCCATCCCTGAATCGGTAGGGATAACACCTGTGATGCTGGCTGACTTCCGCCACCAGTAATGTGCGATCGCCATCATTCTCCGGTCAGGAATTAACACCATTCTCACGCCGTGCGCTGAGAAACATTTCAGCCATTCATCATTAATGAATAACCCGAGGTTTCTCAAAGAGAAATCAATAATCAGGGTGTCTTCGCTCAACTCACAACCATTTCCCTTAAAAATCAACGCATGTAGCGCTAATTTTAAATAATCATTGCCCTCCGGCCAGATAATTAACTTTTTATCCGTGCAGAATTCAACGTTAAAATTTTCGCCATGACCAATACGGCAGCCGAGCCGACATCCCATGCAGCTCCACGCGCCTACAATTCCCTGTTTCAAAAAGGCTTACCTCTTCCTTGTATGTTACCGCCGTTCTCACTAACTGGGGTAAATTACGCAGAGTCGTGACCTTTGAGAAATAAGATTCCTCTCAGATTTTAATTATTTACCTTTTAAAAGATTACCTGTGTTAATTTACAATCTTCTTCTGACCAGGATCAAAGATTGCGCTTGTTAATTACGTCATAGCGAAAGTACATATCACAAGCCATCATAAATTCATGATGCCATTGCCACCAGACGTGCAAAAAGTAATAACCCATACAGGGTAGAAAACAGAGTAAAAAGTAGAATTCAAAATCTGGCTGCCAATGCAGCAGGCTCAGTGCAGCACTGACAAAGATAATCCACGCCAACAGAATCGGTAGTAAAATTAACATCCTGACTATAAAGGACTTAGTGGCAAACGTGCTCAACGGAATGGATTGTGAAAAGTAAAAATCAATTTCTTTTAAGAAAATTCGCCCCAAAAATATGTATCTTTTAGATAAGCGCGTAAAAAGTAAGTTTGTTGCCAACACAATAGCACAAAGAATCAGCATGGCTATCATTAGTCTGGCAGAAAAGAAGCCTTCCTCTAAGGAAAAATCCGTACTTGCTGATAACGGGCTGACCGAAATAATATTCAGGGTAATAACAGAACAGAGATAACAGATAACATATTGGTAAAGTTGCTTATATTTCACACCTGTTGCAGACGAGGTCAGCACTTGTCTGATGTACAGTGGTCTGAGACAGCGATAAATCAAATAGACGACGAATGGCGAGATGAGATACAGACAAAGAACCGGGTAAAAGGTTGAAGGAATCAGCAAGCAACCCGTTACCATGGCCCAGAATATGAATACCGAAAGCGCACTGATTAGCATTGGTCGTGACAGAACATTCAGCAGCGGGCGACAACCTTTTCCACCAAAAAGTTCGACATCAACACGTCCAAGGACGCAGCTGTAGGCCCATGAGGCTTTAAGGTCATAAATAATGTGAAATAGCATGATAGCCAACATCCCGCTAACAGACCACGCGTTATGCTGTGTCAGATTATAATCATTATTCTTCCAGTAAAAACCCAATACAATAAAAGTCACGGCATAGATAAAAGGAATAATCCTTTTATCCTGAAAATTGATAAACTTCTGATAGTCTGGAATCATTGGACACCCGTAATATTAAAACTTTCTGCAGTGCAGCGTCATTTCCGGTGTGAAACCGGTGAAGTCATTCAACATATTCCCAAGGTAGGGTTTATTACTCACTTCGACCAGCAACGGTGCTGCAGGATGGTTTAACAAAACGCTCATCGAATCCGTCCATTTCACCGTATGGGTGAAATGCAGTGATAAATTCTGTTTGATCTTTTCCGGCTCTGCTTCTGTTGTGCCAGTGACATTCATGACAACCGCGCAATCGGGCCGTTTGACCTCCACTGTCGCTAAAAACTCGCGCATGGGTTCTACCCCCTTTGCCATTAATCGGGTATGCCAGGCACCACTTACGCCGGGTTTGATGACATCATAGCCCTCCACCACCAACATCTGAGAAAACGCAGTAAGTGCCGCGCTGCTCCCGCCAATGACTTGCTGACGATGGCTATTGTCGCAGCTTACATCCAGCTCAGCACCGAAACGCGTAATCAGTGCGGTGAGGGTCTGATAATCGACACCTTTAACGACGCACATCGCGCCTTTAGTTTCCTGACTCAGTTCATGCATCAACTGCGCGCGAAAGTGGATCAATTTAAACAGGTCTTCCAGCGTTACGGCATTTGCCGCATACAATGCACTGTATTCGCCGACGCTATGACCGCAACAACTGACGACGGCTTCAGGATGGAGCTTTTCCCGCAATAAGGTATAAAGCGTCGTATTCATTGCGGTGACCGCCAGTTGCTGGCAAGAGGTTTGCACCAACTTGTTCATCGGACCTTTCAGGCAAAGACGGCGAATATCCATCTGCGAAATATCGCTTGCGCAGTCCCAAATCTGCCGGGTTAGCTGATTAATATTCCATAAATCCGCCCCCATACCGATAACCGGATTACCCTGACCGGAAAACATCAAGGCAATGGGGTGTAATGGTTTAATATCCATATTAGAACCTTAAAAAGTGTAATGAAAACCTATATAGGTACCGAAAGTTTCACCAAACAGGCCGAACTCAGAATGTTTGTCACCCGTCGCTGCATAAATACCGGTATACATTTCCAGCTGGTTATTAAAACTATTCAGCCGCCTGGTGTACGTCATCCCAAGAATCGAACTTTTATCAGTCATATTTAAAACCGACCAGGGATGGAGCGATCCTTGTTCATCAAGAAGAATGCTGGCATAGCTATTAATATAATGCCTCCCGAGAAAATGACCTTTACTGCTCGTATTGTAGATCTCTGAAGCCATTAAATACTTATAATCATCGAAAGCACTATTCACCGCGGAACTCTGCGTTGGTTGATTGAGGAAATTAATCAGATCGGTTTGTTTACGCCATTGTTGTGCAGAATAACCTGCACTCTGATAATAGTACGCTACACCAAACTGGCTAAAACGGGCAGTGGTATATTGCATACCTAGCGCCAGTTCTATGTTTTGCTTCTGATTTGTATCATATAACACATCAGGAAAAGCATAGTTTTGCAACTGACTCGCCTTCTCCTCATCCAGATGTCGCCATTGTGATTTTCTGTGCCAGGCGAATTCACTATTAAAGGTCAATTGTTGAGTTAGATTATAGCTATTACCTAGCGCGAAAGAGGGGGTGCCTCCCAACAGGAGGCCGGCCGAGGCTACATTTTCACCATAGCGGTAGTCTGTATAGCTTAGTAAATAGCGGTCATTGCTATTTGAGCGTTCCAGCGATGACCAATTGGTGGACGACTCATAATGTTTTCCCGGCTGAGTTAATTTCGGCGCAACTGTTAATGACAGAGCGTAGTGCTCACCTGTTTCGGACAGTTCAGCGCCCCAAAATGATTCCGTAGAGGCCTGTTTTATCACCGGATGGTATATACGTGTAGGCGTGAATCCGCTAGCGTAGTTACTCAGCAGATTGGCTGGGGATTTTAGATAGAATAATCCGCGATTACTGCTTATTTTTCCGGCTTCCATCCTGACAGCATCAGTAACAGTGTAAGTCAGGCTTAATCGATCAAACAGCAATTTAGCACGCTGTTCATCTTCCTCGAATGACCCGGTGTCCCGAAATGGATAATAAGCCAATCCATACAGAGCAATATTGAACCTTAATTGCTCTTTCACTAGCAGGCAGCGGTTGCTGTATTTGACCACTATATCATTATAACCGTTATCAACCTGCCACGGATTCCGCCCTGCAATCTGCCAGCTCGCTGCTTTTTTTCGCACCGCAGAAATTTGGCCAAATAACGACACCTCGGAATCAGACCAGCAAGCGGCGGCCCTTTCTCCGGGCATTATCGCGAGTGGCAACATCAACCAACGAAGCGAAGACATCAATTATCGCCTCGCTGAATAGACTCCCGGGTGAAATGAGATAGTGGCAAGGATTCGAACCTGAGGTCGCTATATTCCATCACCGAAAAGCCATTACCATGACGTGTATCTGTCACCACAATTCGGGCGGGTCTCTCCTTGCCCAACAACAGTTTGTAATCCTGA
The DNA here is from genome assembly GCF_059730495.1 of Pantoea sp. X-Soil-TKNS-1211. NCBI lineage: Bacteria > Pseudomonadati > Pseudomonadota > Gammaproteobacteria > Enterobacterales > Erwiniaceae > Pantoea > Pantoea sp. X-Soil-TKNS-1211. Next base: position 1,997,377 of record NZ_AP035953.1, on the reverse strand, counting down.
TACAGTACCTCTTTCATCAGTTTGTCGTCCTGTGAAAAATAGGAGGCCTTGTAAGGGCGATAACTCCCCTTTTCCACCAGGTAAGTGACTTTCGGCCAGCTCACTTCTGACGATTTACGTTGCAGAGCAAGTTGATAGCAAACAGTGTTTCCGCAGCGCTGATCGTCCAATAATGATGCGTTGTAGGCATCCTCGAAGTTAGTGACAATAACATCACCGTTTGAGATTTGACCTAGCAGTCTTTGTTGACGCGAGATCGGAATGGGACGCCGCAGTTCCGGTGTGTAGAACCAGAGATCATACCAGTCAGACAGCATCACTTTGCCTTTATCCCTCGGTGGGAAGATAAACCGCACCAGTGAACGCGCCTCAGCCTGCCTCTTATCTTCTGGTTTCAGAAAACGCATCGATATATCCAGAACCTGTTTATTTGTGGGTTCTGAACTACCGGTTTTGTATTCCAGCACCGTTACGGTATAACGAAACGGTTTATCAGGGGAACGGATTGCATCAGATTCACGGATAACCTCACGTGCCGCATCTCCCCAGACGCAAGTCGAAATAAAAAAGGAAAACAGAATGAGTAAAGTGCTACAGACCTTCATATACTTATCCCTGCGCTGATTTAAATGCATCGGCAATATTGAGCTTGGATGCTCTTAACGCCGGTACTATGGATGCCAGTGACGCCGTTAATATTGGCAATACCAGGGTAATCCAGATTAAGTCGAAATTATCGGTTTTAATGAATGCATTATAACCTTGTGTTTGCCCTGGTGACGGTGGCATTGCTATCCCCTGAAGATTAATTACTCCAGCCAAAGAGGAACCAATCATCAGACTAAATATTGCCCCAGACAACCCCATGAAGATACCTTCTAATAAGAACAAGCGTGAAATATGAGCCGGCCTAAGCCCAATAGCCCTTAAGGTGGTTATTTCTCTCGTTCGCTCCATGACATTCATGCTCATAGAATTGCTGATCATAAAAACAACAATCAGAGCGACGATAAGCTTAATGAAAAAATAAATACCTGACAGCAAGCTCTCTACCTGCTGATAAAATAATGATAATGTTTTCCAGTCTTTAACAATTAACGGGAGATGATTGTCGGAGATATATCTCTCCAGTATCGTCTTGAAATCATTAAGATAACGATCATCATTGAGAAGAATAACGACTTTACTAACACCGTCGGTATCCATTAATCGTTGAGCTGTTAGCAGCGGCATTTTAAGTGCGACATCATCATAATCTTTAATTCCGGAGGTGAATAAACCTCGAGTTTTAAGCGACAATGCGCCTTGTCCACCGTAGCTATTGATCACCAGCATATCCACCCAATCTCCATAATGAGCATTGAGGGACTTTGCCAGGCCACTGCCCAACGTGATTTCGTCATTTTTGATTCGCGATAAATCGCTACCGGATATCAGCTTATCAAAAGAACCGAGTCTAACTGCTGGAAGGGGTTCAACACCAAACGCGGAAAAATAACTGGATGTCTGGTGATCATAGTGGGAAACAACGCCGGAAAACTCCAGCTGCCCAGAAATGGTCGATATATGTTTTGACAGTTCACTATCCTGGAGAATTCCATTCTTTAACCCCTGGTAGTCACCAATGATACTTTTACTTTTGTTTGATGTGGTGAAATATGATCTGTCATAAATCTGAATGTGCCCAATATTGGTGCGAACTGTCTGCTGCTTTAAAATCCAGAAAGAGTAATCAATAAACCCGCCATAGAGAAATATCGCCACGCCACCGAGTATGATAGCAAAAAAGGTGGAGAAGGTGCGTCTTTTATGTCTGAATAAATTCAAGAATGCAAACTTTACATCCTGATACATGAATATAATGCTATATATCATAAACCCTGAAATCATCAAAACAACAGCACTGGTTAACATCATGATAATATTCATTTATTCACCCTGAACCAAGGGCATCAATACTCTATTAATTTCATTAATGTCCCAATCAGATGTATTGCCAGTCTTCAGGGCGAACTGCTGCAACTCACTCTGGCTGTTATTTTCCATTGCTTTCATCAGCGCAGCAGCCCGCAAGTTGTCATTGCAACTGACTAATGCGTGATAGCGCATAAAATTAACTTTTTCCAGGATGGTTACGTCGTATTCTCTCCCTTCCTGGAGCAGCACATCCGTGTCATGTAACGTGACCACACAGCGGCCAAGCTTAGCTGGTAAATAAGCGTCAACTCTCGCTCTTAAATAGCGGACACGCAGATTCCCTTCATTGGCTTCGACGGCCTCATCGAGGAAAAAAAATCCCAACTTGGCATATTCAGACGCTCTCACGTAATCGTTGACTAACTCGAAATGATTTGCCAGTTGCAACATTGCATAAGAATAAAAAACAAGTACTATCGGTTTCTTTTGATGTTGATACACATCAAATAAATCCTGGCTGGTTTTTAACAATGCATCAGGCTGGGTAGGAAAACCTTGTTGCATAATTTTTTCCACAACTGGTAGCGGAGCTCGTGTTGCCATCCCTGATTGAGGTACTATTAATCCAGCAAACATAATCAGTATTATTTTATAGAGCGGAATCACCAACTAACTCTCCATCCTTGATTTCAATAACACGTCTGGCCCGGTCTTTTAGTTGCGTTGAATGCGTTGAGATAATGAATGTGGTGCCAATGTCCTGGTTAATCTTCATCAACAGATCAAGGATCGCCTCACCGGTTGCCAAATCCAGGTTTCCAGTTGGCTCATCGGCCACCACTACCTCTGGCTCGTTTGCCAGCGCTCTGGCAATTGCCACACGCTGTTGCTGCCCACCTGAAAGTTGGCCCGGACGACGATCGCGTAACTCGCTGATTCCCACGCTTTCGAGATAGTGCAGCGCCAGTTCTTTTGCTGTTCTCCTGGTATAATTGCCATTCAGAATTAACGGATAATATATGTTATCAAATGCACTCAATACCGGAATAAGATTGAAGAACTGAAAGATAAAACCTAAATGTCTGCTTCTGATAGCAGAGAGTTGATTTTCATTCAGGCCGTTGAGCGCTTTATCAAGAAATAGTGTCTCCCCTGCCGTTGGTTTATCAATGCCTGACAAGATATTTAATAACGTACTTTTACCACTACCTGAAGGACCGCATAGCGCAAGAAATTCGCCTTTCCTTATCTCCAAATCAATACTTCTTAACGCATCAACTTTACTTTCACCCCAACCGTAACTTTTCCATACATCGATGAGTTGTATTGCCGGTAATGCCTTTATGCTGTGTGTCATCATCTATCCCTGATGGTATCGATTAATAGCGCGTGTCGAACCAGCTATAACCGCCAAAATTATCCGGCACCAGCGTGCGCATGGATCCATGGCATCCCGCCTCCTGCTGTTCAAGATAAATCCAGCTCAGCGCGGGTGAAAGGCATCCACTGCCGCCATACATATCAACGAGATTAACCGTTTTACCAGATAACTTTCCTGCGATTTTCAACAACCCCTGTGCGACTGCATCCTTTCTTAATCCGCTGAAGGCAAACAGATTGCTCCCTTGCTGATTGTCGATCAATGCCGTCCGCAAGTCTCGATCGACTTCGGGAATAAAATAGCGACCGCAATTTACCTCTAACTCCGCTTCACGACGACTAAAAATAAAGCATCCGACACGTTCAATTGACCGGTTCATGGCACAATCTTTTTTTCTGATCTTATCGTTTTTAGGTGTCGAAATATCTTCTTCAGAAAAAACCAAAATAGGTACCGCTCGGTATGCAGCGCAAATCACCACAAAGTCAAAAACATGCCACTTCAGATAATCCTCTGCCAGCTGCATCGCCTGCAACAGCGATTGTTTTTCCCCGCGAATTTTGCAGGTAAAATCGGTCGCTGAGAACTTCTTAACTAAATTCTTCGGTAATGTGTCGATTGCTGCCGTATGCAAGGCACTGGAAATGTCCTCAAAAGGTGCCGACTCTCCCCAGCTGTCAACATAGATAAATGCTGTCCGTGATTTGAGCAATTGTATGCGTTCGCGTGCAGTTAATTTCTGCAATGCAGTTTCTGACACGCGATCCATCGCATCAATATACTCTTTATAAGATGGCGTTCTAATCATCTCTCTGCCGTACTCATTTTTATGAGTACCAAAACGTTTAAACCCCCAAGCATGAGCGGCTGTTGATTTAAGCGCTTTCTTATATAGATGAGACTCCCATACGTTTAACCAACAGGGATAATAAATATATAAATTTTCCTGCGGCTCCATCATGGAGTATGAAGATAAAAACATACGACTTCCTGTCTCTGTTTACTGAACAAAACCACTGTTTGACATTACCAACGCGATAATGGAACCATCAACACCCAATCCTGTTTTCAGCAAATGGTGCTTGTTGTGTTTTACGATTCCCTTATTGTTCCACAAGTGTTCTACCATATTCTCGCGTATCATGGCGTTCCCGGGCGGGGTAATTAATTCGCCACTGCATAATGTATAGTGACCTATTATTAAATCGATAATACCGGAACCCGTCGGGTTATAACCTATCTGGCCTTTATAGGCCAGAACAGGTAGCGAATGTTCTGCCAGCATTGTGGCTATCGCCTGCGCTTCAGCTTTATCTGTCGTCTCGGAACCATTACCGTGCGGCATAATAGCGCACAACTGCTCATAACGAATACCGATATGACGGATGGCCTTATTCATTAACTTCAGCAGGCTGGCACTTAACTGCGCGGCATCATTCCCTCTTCCCGAGCTAATTTGTTGATACTCCGAAGTCAGACGTATTCCACCCGCCAGCCCCCGTCGATGGCGATGTCTGACACTTTCCAGCACCATGCCACACTGCCCTTCGGCAAATAACACACTTTTGCTTGTTTCGCCAAAAGGCTGCACTTCTTCACTGTCCAACATCGATTGCCCGGCCAGAAAGGCAATATCCTGGGTAGTAATTTGTGAGCAATTAATCACCACAACCAGATCAATATCACCGCTCCCTATCGCCTGAATCGCCAGATGTATGGCTGACAATGATGAATTACTGGTGCACTGCAAGTTTGGCGGCGTGTATTTGAGTCGATATTTTCTTGCGATGTCATGCGCTAGTTTATCCTGACAAATTTTACCCACATGCAAATGGGTAATCGATTTGTTGAGTGAGACATCTTCAATATCGTTGTGATCATAAAAAGCTTTATAGTCGATCACATCCACCCGCGGCCCCAACCCACTCAGATACACCCTGACGTTCTCACCTGAAAGGCAATGTGCATCGAGCATCGCATGTTCCAGTGACTGCTCAATTAACCCACAAACCCGTTCAGTCAAGCTTTGTGCCTGCTGTGCAAGCCTCGCAACCCGCTTGTTATTTTTAATTCCACATTTAACGGCAGCCTGCTCAGAGGCGAACCAATACTCTGTAGCCGCAATCTTGCCTTGCTTCAGGTTATTAATTAATTCTTCACAGTTGTCAGCAAACGCCAGCCGCGCACTGTAACCAGAGATAATGGTGGCATTATCCAAAATATTATCCCTTTATAACAAATGCCGTGTAATTCCCACCTTCATTCGCACCAACCAGCAGTACCTGCCTGATGGTTTTCTTCAGTGGGGAGCGAACAAAGTTAATACGGTCATCACAGAACGTTTCGGTATATGGAATCGCAGGGACAGCTTGCTTCCTGATACAATCAACAATTACCGCAAGATTTAACAACGCGGCACAAGAATCGACAAAGCCGAAATATCCATTGTAGTTAACCACCGGAACGCGCGGGTTATCACTCTTGAAGGTCTGGTAAATTGCGCCGAGTTCGACCTGTACACTCTCAGTAGCACCATTTGTTGTGCCACAAACCAGGTCAATTTCCTCTGCCGTCACACCGGCGTCATACAATGCCCGGCGCATTGCCAATGCCATTGCGTCGATCTTTTCTTCAATCTGCTGCGCGTCAAAATAACTGGTACTGTTAGATTTTCCATAACCAATGATCTCTGCCTGCACCTCGACATTGCGAATCGTTGCCGCATCGAGGTCTTCCAACAGCAGCATGCATGCCCCTTCACCAGGAACAAATCCTTGTGGATTTTGACCATATATCTGGTACTCAGATGCTTCCAACGCCATCTGGACTTTTTGTGTCATTGCGTCCATATACAACGACATAGAAGGGAAATATTCATCAGCCCCACCGACCAGCACCTGTGGCTGTAACTGCTGACGGACAATTTCATAACCGTAAGCTAAAGCACCCAATGTCGCGTTCTGCCCGTTTGCCAGCGTGGTGGTGTAGCCTTTGATACCTTCGGAGATACCACAAAAAGTGCCGATCGCGTTCATTAGCGAGCCAGGAAATTCAGAGGTGCGGACTTTCCTTGGGTCCGGCTTCAGGCTCTGCAAATATTTGTAGGTTGTCTCCTGTGGGCCGCGTGTCATCCCCATAACCAAACCTAACTCTTCACCATCCCGCTTGATCTTTCGTTGTGCATTATTTAATGCTTCCACCAGAGAAATCAGGGCAAAAGTGCTGCCACGTGTCGCTTTGCGTGGATCGTAACGCCGCAGATGTTTGCGCGGTTCAAGATTCTGCACTTGGAAAGTTCTAAATTTGAGTTCATTTTGCTGTGCCGTAAACTGGCCGGTTTCTTTAAGTACACCCAGTAACTCTCTGGCCTCGGCCAGCGTATCCTCATAAAACATTACCGGACTCAGTTCGACAGCATCTTTCTGCGACCAGATATGTTCAAGAGTGCCATTAATACTGTGGCCAATCGCTGAAACGGCACCCATGCCGGTGATCGCAACGCGTTTAGCAAGGTATGAGGTTGCGGGTGTTGTCCCCGGTTTGGTACCGACAATCATGCAGCAGTTGTTACCACCGAAGGCATAATTGTTCTTCATGAAAATATTGACTTCTTTTTGTCTGAATTCGTTCGGCACATAATCCAGATCGCAATTGGCACGCGGCATCGTGAAATTCAGGGTTGGCAACAAATTATTTTGCGGCAGCGTCACCAGACAGCCAATCAACTCGACAATCCCGGCGGCACCAATGTTATGGCCGAGAAAAGATTTGGTTGAACTGACCGGCAACTGTTCAATGTCAGGAAAGACTTTCTTCATCGCCAGCGTCTCAATCCGGTCGTTGGCTTCTGTACCGGTGCCATGTACGTTCACATAGTCGACCTGCTCAGGGGAGATCCCCGCATTCTGCAAGGCTTTGTTCATCACCTGTACTGCTCCGTTGGCGCGCGGGTCTGGCCCGGTTTCATGATATGCGTCGCACGAAGTAGCATAAGAGAGAATTTCGCCATAGATAGTGGCGCCACGAGCAAGCGCGTGCTCATACTCTTCCAGCACAATGGCACCAGCCCCTTCGCCGATAGACATCCCTGAACGACCAGAGAAGGGTGTGCAAGATTCTGGATGCATGACGTTCAGGGCATAAAATCCGGCAAATGTGGGCAGATAGATCGGCTCGGTGCCAACTGCCAGCATAGTTTTATTTTTGCCATTTTGGATAAAGTCAAAAGCGATACCGATGGCATTAGGACTGGCAGTACAGGCTGTGGCAACCAGCTCTGTGCCTCCCTTCAAGCCGAGCAGCGTCGACACGCTGGCACAGCAGGAGGAGAAAGCACCGGAGTAGATGGCTTTCATGAGTGAAAAGTCCTGAATACGCTGCTCAAACAGCGGTAAAAACGCCTCCGTTCCGGCAGAAGAGACGCCAATAATTAATCCGGTATTATTAAGACAAGCATGGTCATCAACCAGGCCAGCCTGAGTTAACGCATCTTTACTGACTTTATAGGCCCACAGTGAGGCATTATCCTGTGTTCCCAGGATGTCTTCAGGGATCGATGAATAATCGATCTCATGGCGAACCTCAGCCGCTCGCGCATTTTCAAACCATTGTGAAAAACGCTGACTGTCAGTCACGCCGCATTGCTTACTCAGTAATGCCTGTCTGAAGTCTGCAATATTATCTGCCAGGGATGACAATATTCCCATCCCGGTAATGACCACTCTTTTTCTGTTCGTTTTCATAACGGATTCACTAAACTTTTATGCCTGACAATGCGCTCTTCGGCTTTGAACTGTCGATATAACTGTGTTCGGTTGGATTAACCCACATGCTGAAGTTATACAGGAATGGTAAGTTATGGGTGATAGCGGCAATATCCCCTTCAGAAGTGCGAAGAGTAAAGCCAGAAATATCAGACCATGCATACTGGCTGTTGATCAATGCCAGTGCGATATAAGACTGCCTTGCCGGTGAATAACCACCTTTAACAATCACCCCAACTTCCACACCTTCAACCATGATTTTACTTTCTGCCGCAATATCACCGCACCCGGCAAGTGGCATGATACCCACTAATTTTCGATTAATACCGGATTGGGAAAATTCTTCAACCGCAGATTTTCCAATAAAATTCTCTTTATCGTATTGAATAGCCCACTGTAGCTGTAATTCCAGCGGATTGCGGGTGTGGTTTTCATAAATGGACGCATCCCAGCAGGGGTTTTCAATACGTACAACCTGCTGATACTCCAGACCACCAATCTTCAGCTGATATTTTTCGCCCTTATCAACTAATTGTTGCCACACTTCAACCAGTTGCTGCTGTTCACCTACCAACAAATATGAAAATTCACCGTGTCGGCCACAACGAAAAGCAATCAGGCCATCATCAGTATTCATATATTCAAGGTATGGCAACCCAATGATATCAAAACCGTAGATTTCAGAGAGCAGCTCCCAGGCATATGGCCCCTCCAGCAAAACCGCACCCCATTCTTGTGTCTCTAATGCACTGATCTCTGGTATTTCCTGAATATCCAGGTTCTGCCTGTATTCTAAAATACAATTAAGCCGTTCGATAATCTCACCAGATGAGAGTGACTCAGACAGAATATAATACCCTTCGGCTGTACATAAAATGTAAGCATCTCCCCATACAGAACCGTCTTCATTCAGGAACAATGTATAAATACCCTGTTCGTCTCGAATAATGGAGATATCAGCTGAAGCCAGATGATTTACCAACGACCATGCATCGTCGCCAACCACGCTGACAATAGACATATGTGAATAGTCCACCAATAAGATATTTTCCCGCACAGCTTTATAAGCCTCATCAACGGAACCATAAGAGAGTGGAATTGTTTTACCATTATAAACACACATTGTTGCATTGTTTTCTAAATGCATACTATGAAGAGTACTCATAAAATAATCCTGTGACAATCAAGGTTAGAAATCATTAATATTTTCTATTTTTCAACACGAATGATGCCAGTGTATTGATACTTCTCATATAAGAAGGATCTTCACTTTCACTTACCTGAATACCAAAGGTCTTATCCAACAACACCAAAATCTCTGTCGCATCGACCGAATCCAGTTTAAGTCCATTGCCAAACAAGGGAGTATCATCATCAATTTGCGCTGCATTTTTCTGAATATGCAAACGCTGTATGATTTCAGTTTTAATGGTAAGCAACACCGCTTTACGTGCTTCAATATCTTCTTGCATCATATTCATCTCTATTTACCGCAACGGGTTATTTCACTTCTCGAAAGTTGATAATCACACCCTGACTAATCAGTTTTTTACCGACATGGGCAGATACCGCATAGTGTCTGAAGCCATTGCTGTCTGAGAAAGAAAGCTTACTGATGACCTCAATCGTATCCCCTGGCCAGGCAATATCTTTAAATTTTAAATTTTGTGCGGCAAGTACACCGCGGACCTGTGAACGTCGCTGTCGAATGATCGAAATCATATTATCATCGGCGATCTTTTGATGAATATCGCGCAACGATCGTATTTCTTGTTGATATCTGGCCTGCCAGATATCACATATATCTGTCAAAAATGAGAAATACTCACTTGCCTGACCGAAGATCTCTGCAATAAGTACACCAGGCATAATCGGATCTTCAGGAAAGTGACCTGCCATATAAGGTTCATTAAATGTCACATGTTTTATTATTTTTATATAACCATTTTCCCCATACTTATAATCATCAATTCTATCGACCATAATTAATGGCTGTCGCCAGCCGCCCATCTCGAGGAATATTCGTGAAGGAATCGCATATTTTGACATAACTTACCGCATCACCAGGCCACCATCGATAACGATAGTCTGGCCAACAATATAACTGGATGCAGAGGAGCTTAAATAAACAATCGTATTCGCCACTTCTTCACATTTGCCCAACCGCCTTAATGGTACAGAGGACAGCACATCACGCACGACGGTACGTGGTACTTTCTTCACCATTTTTGAATCGATCATACCGGGTGCTACCGCATTGACTCTCACCCCCCTGGGTGCCAGCTCAGCAGCCAACGTTCGGGTGAAACCCAGCAATGCACCTTTTGAAGCACTATAATTGCTCTGACCGACACTGGGGATAAGCGCGGCAATAGAAGCAACGTTAATAATGGCTGCGCTTTCAGAGGCCCTTAATAACATAAGCGCTTCTTTCGTCAGTACAAAGGTGTTGATCAGATTGGTATCAATCACCGCATTAAAATCATCAAAACTCATGGAAGCAAAGAGAGCGTCGCGAACAATGCCAGCGTTATTGACCAGAACATCCAGTTTTTTTGCCTCAATACTCAGATGCTGACACAACTGCCTTACCGCTTTCTTATCAGTAAGATCGCACTGGATAATATGCAATCGTTCACCCTGAGGATGGCTTTCTTTCAGTTGCTGTAACTCTGCTGAGTTTGATTTATACAACGCATAAACCTGGCATTGCTGTTGTAAAAATCCGGAGCAAATCCCTATGCCAATATCACCACTGGCACCGGTTACTAATACATTTTTGTCAATAAGATCGTGATATTTGTACATAGTTACACTTCAGGTTAAAAAGTTAAGTCAAAACTGTAACGGCAATTGCATGTAATCGACAATGTGAAATACTTAATGCTATTTTTGAAAATCCCTTTTCGGCAATCACATCCTTTAATTTCCCATGTAGCTGGAAATAAGGCGCACCATATTCATCATGAGTTATTTCAGCATCATGAAAGCAGATTCCATTGCTAAAGCCTAATCCCGTAGCTTTGACAATGGACTCTTTCGCGGCCCAAAAACCGGACGCTCTTTCATAATCTGGAAGCTCGATACCAATTTTTAAAATTTCCGCTTCAGTAAAAACCCGTTTCAGAAAACACATTCCCGAACGTAAAATCGCGTCTTTTATGCGTTCAACTTCTACGATATCCGTACCAACAGACATTAGCACTTCCTAAAATCATAGTTGATAAGAAACATTAAAGTTAATATTATACTTATCAGGACTTAAATCATGTGGGTAAACCAAAGGCTTTGATAAGGAGACATCATAACTCAGCGTTTTAATGCTTCCTTTCAATCCAGTTGCAGCGCCCATTAATTGGCGACCATTAACGCTTTCTTGTGAATCTTTATCCTTGAAAATTGCACCGTAATCCGTACCAATATACCATTCCATGTTATTCAGACCTGTGGTGAAATTGATGGTATTTTGTGCATAAAGACCTTTGTTACCATAAATCCCGGCACTATTTTCAAACCCACGAACATTCCATCTGTCACCGATACTAAATTGATCCTGTAGCGTTAAGGAATCAGGAGAATACTGTGTCCCCAGTCGTAGTTCGTAATAGCTGTCTACCCAGGAAAAATTCAGCAATCGTGTGTAACTGGTATCAAGGTTTAAAACATTACTTTGCTGACTGACATCACCGGATTTCATATCAGGCGTTTCCTCCGCTCCCAGCCACGGCAGGAATCGCTGATAAGAAAACGTAGCGTCCAGTATTGCACCCGGTATGTTTCTCTTAAAATTAATACCCAAACGAAGGTTTGTCATATCGCGTTTTTGTAACGCAAGTTCCACATCCTCTAATTTATAACCCACCTTCCTGCGAAGCAGTTCAGCACTAAGCGCGACTTTCTTGTCCTGGTCCCGATAGATGGTTCTTAAGGCTTTTAAGCTTAAGTTTTGACTCTTACCTATATAATTGAAATCATAGGGACCAATATTAATGAGCTGTCGGGATTGAGTGTTGCTGTAAAAAAATTCGTAATCCCAGTAACCATAGGGTATCGAGTAATAACTGCTGAGGCTATTATATCGCCCTCTTACCTGTTCCGCATTGGATGTTCCTGACAAGTAAAAAACATCATTCATTTTGGCAAGGTTATAGAAATAACCAGCAACGCCAAACAAATTTTTTCCTGTTCCTTCATCCCCCCAATTGTTAACCCAAGCTCGTGCATTCCAGTTAACTGTACGTTCCATGTTAATCACAACAATGCTGTAACCGGTCAAACTACCAGGCTCGATATTGACCCCAACATTTAAACCGGGTGTTTTTTGCAGTACTTCCAACCCCTGCTCGATATCTCTGACATTAAGGATTTGACCCGATTTAAACGGCAATATCCATTCTTTAACATCATTATTCTTCAGAACAACATGTTCAATTCTGCCCGGGATGACCTCTAACGTTAACTTCTTTGTTGCTAAATCCTGACTGGGAATCTCAATGCGCGTAGTGATATAGCCAGAATTAATAAAATAATCCTGCAATGCAGTGGCCAGTTGTTCAATTCCTGCCGACCCCAGACAGAGACCAGCAATTTTCGACCTGATTCCTTCTATATTGACATCTGTTATAAAATTATTTTCTATAGTCAGATCGTCAAGTTCAATACAATGTTCCTCAAAAGGAAACTCAATGTCATTCAGAGTAAAACTTTCAGTTTCCGAATAGACATCCTTTTTTGCTACTTTGTTTTCCTGACGCGTGTTGTTTTCGAGATCCTGCTGTGCTTTAACGAGGCGATTTAAATCTATTTCTGCTATGCCTGGTTCGCTAACACTCAACGCGGCAAAAGTCAGTAGCGGTCTGATTGTTTTTTTCATAAAATTTTCATCGAGATAAAGCAGTATTACTGCTGCTTTATCTCGCTTAATTGCTACAACCCAACTATTTTTCCGCTATTAATGACGGTACCAGCCTCCAGCTCAAGTCCCTGACGACCGCCCAATACTGCGGCGCTGCCATCATTATGGATTTTTTTCGCTGTAATAGTGGCGTGCCCTTCGGTAAACATGTTTCCGGCGTTATAGACTGCATCGGTAGCGCTAACGGTTAACTTAGCTCCACCAACCATATCTTTATAATTATAAACTGCGGCTTTCGCATAAACCTGAGTTTCGTTATCTGAATAGATGGTATTTCGGTTATACAAAACACCGCCAGAATTGACGCTAACCTTCTGCTTACCGGTGATCCAACCATAATTGACAAAATTGTTAGCCACATTCAACGTCAATGCCCCGTCTGCAGCGATAATTCCGGTGGCGTCGTTATCAATGATATTCCCGCTACTGGCTAAGGACAGGCTACGGGTATCAATCGTCAAATCCCCTTTCGAGTGGATGGTCGAATAGTTGCTACTCAGACTTCCCGCCTTAATACTGGATGCGCCAGCGCCTATCAATAAGCTTCGGTCATTGTATAGTCCACCGGTTATCGCCAGCGTTAAGGGAGCACTCTGCGCAATAATACGGCTGTTATTATTATTTAATGTGCTGGCAGTAATGTCTACGCCGCCATTACCAATCATCCCTCCTTGCTGGTTTGGCATACCGAAGTAGAGTCCCCAGGTATTGCCAAAGTTATTGCCGTTCTGATTAGCAACAGTCCTCCCTGCATTGATGGTCAGTTTTCTTTGAGCCACGATTAATGCGGTATCATTATTAACATCATTAACTGCATCAACGTTTATATTCTGCCCCAGCAATAATCCAGCGCTATTATTTACATGTCGCGCCCGAATATTCACATCGCCATATTCAGACGAAATGATACCAATACGGTTTGCGATATCACCAGTCAATTCGATGTCAACCCCCGTTTGACCGACAATGCTGGATTGCACGTTGGTCAGAGACGCAGCCTTGATTGACACGTTCTTCGTTGTTGCAATTTTGCCATTGACGTTGTTAACGCCAGATGCCGACAGAAATCCAATATCTCCCGAAGAGGCAATCTGCCCATTATTGTTATTCAGGTTGGCAACTGAGATTTGAATACCGCCTTCACCAGCAATAATCCCCAACGAATCTGAGCTTCCAGCATCAGCAGATTTGGTGCCGCTGTTGGTCAGCGTTCCCTTTGCCGCGTCAATTTTAACATGACCGTTAGCAGCGCGAATCCGACCTCCGCTATTATTGACCGAACCGGAGGTGGAAATATCCACGTCGCTATACGAATCAATCAGACCGTTGCTGTTGTGGACGTTCGTTGACTGTGATCCAACGTAAAAGCCTTTAATCTGGCCATTGTTATTATTGAGCGTCCCCGTCTGTAAAGCGACAATCCCCGCTTCAATCCCAACCGCGTTACCCTTTCCGGAGTTAATCAGCGTGGCATTATTTGTATTGATGGCTAAAGTACCGGTCGCAGCAACTTTACCATTGGTATTGTTAAACTCGCCACTACTGATATACACGTCTTCACCGGACATGATATTCCCTGCACGGCTATTGTTGATGAGGTTTTTATTAGTATCAATTGAAATGGTTTTATCGCTTATGATTTTACCGGTAACATTTTCGAGCGCACCTTTGCTTTTTACTGCGATAATACCGGTTGATTTAATCTGGGCAGCGTTATTGATCAGACGACCATTGGCATCAATCTGAATACCACCGCTGCCCGCAGCCAGCACGCCAGCGTTCCGTACGCCAATCCCATTTTCTGTACTGATGAGATTAATTTTATTGGCGTACATACCGCCAAGTTTAGCCACATCAACACCGTAAGTATTTCTCACACCACTGGCGTTGACGCTACCGGTCACCTTGTTTGTCGTATCAATATAGTTATTACCCGCGATCAGGGAGAGTTCCTGTCCTGATGCATTGATATCCCCATTAACGACAATTGAACGTGCCAAAATTGCTGTTGGTGAATCGCTGGTCAAGCCATTAGTCGTGATAATGCCGCCGTTGACGTAATAACCTTTCAGTTCACCATTGCTCAGGTCTGCTTTACCCGTAGTCATGGTGACTTTATCAGCATTGATAACACCACAACTGTTACAGCTAATACCATTAGGGTTAGCGATGATTAAATGTGCTTTATCACCAGCTACTTCCATCTGACCATTCAGACTGCTTTTATTTTTTGAGGTCACTTCATTCAGGATAACTTTTGCCGTACCAGATGCCAGGTTACTGTTCCCAGCGATCTGACCAGCCAACGTGGTATTCGCACCATTCTGGCTATTGTTAAAAATCAAACCCTCTTTGCCGACATTCAACTTGTCATAAATATTATGAGATATGCCATTTCCGTTAGCCCCATTGATATTAACGACCGGTAAACCATTAGCCATACTGGTATTACCATTTATCATGCCGAGGTCAGCAGCATTAACCATCACTGGCAGTGCCAACAGAATTGATGAAGCTAATGGACTGATTTTCATTAAGCTATGCTTAATTTTCATTTTTACCTGCTTTAAAAGTGAGTATGCTTTAACGCTAAAATAGTGGTCAACCGCGTAAATCGCCAATAATTTAACAACCAAAGATGCACGTCATAAAATCATCACTTCAGATTTCAACCGGGCGACTTAAGAATATTACTAAACCACACGGAAATTTATAAAAAGCATCTCCCTGGCGCTTTCAGGATGCCTGTGTGTTTTATTTTATTACTTACATAATCATCCAGTTGCAGCGCTACTTTTCATCTTTTAAAAAAGAATGTCAAGCATGCAGCAAGTAAAAATTTCAGAATGTAAAATAAGTGCATGCCCCAATGAGAAATTATTTTTCTTTATAGGTTAACTTCTAAATTCTTTGATAACCAGCGATGACTAAGACCTTTACTTATTTAGCCAGGACAATCTTGGGCACATTAATCACCATGCAATTCTTTACCATAAAAATATGAGGGATGCCTCTATCCGCCAAACGGCACTGTCAGCCGATTTCTTCATAATACAAAGCAGTTTGAAACGCATGGTCAGCTCGATTTTGGGTTTAACTAATCTTAAATTAAAACTTTTCAATCAAGAAGAGTCGGAGGTGATAATTGATGTCGATTGCTCAATCATATAAAACAAAAAAAATCACTTTTTACTATTATTTATTAGCACAAAGTAAACGCTGTCCCAACATAGAGCTTGCGCAGAGTATCAATCGTCCATTTTTTTAGCTTTTTGTGCCATGTGCATTTGATTGTTTGTAAAAACTGTCATCACTCCCTTCATATAACTGGGTAAGATTCTTATTTATTTTAGCAAACCCACTATTTAGCGAATCATTATCCTGCTGAAAACATGATAGAACGAGTTGTCGACCTCATTTATATGCTTCCTTCCGTTAAGATTTTCTCTTGTCATAGAAAATTCTGATGCCGCGTCGCAGTCTTGCTGTATTTTTTTAGGATTTGTATGATGCATCACATTCCGACACCACAATGGAAATTGGACAGGGATTGTTGATTCCAATGCAAAATGAACTGAGTAAAACGTCCTGGGATGATTATCAGCTGGCAACGACGCCAGAGCAGCTGTTAGAGGCGCAAGATTCTTCAGGGGTTAAATACACTATCTGGCCTGACAGGAACTATTATTTACGACTTGGCATCCATGCTGCTTTACTTGAAAAACAGCATAACCACCTGAAATTTAGTTTTATCTTTGTCGACTTCTCTCACTACAACATCAAACTTTTCTCTGATCCAGACTGGATTAAGCATTTAGTCAGAAGCGGAAGTGGATTGATATTATTATCTGACTATAGAATGGATAATCTCGCTTCCTGGTGGTGGAAGCACCACCAGCACATCGCCACCGTTATCTATTCCAGTGATTGCCAACAGAACATTAACAAAAAGATCAAAGATGTTCTCATTGGTCGCTGGGGCAATGGACTTAAAACAGGCAGTCTGACCACCGTCGAGGTTGAGGTATTAAATCTTCTGGTGCAGGAATGCACCTTAACGGATATTGCGAATTCTCTTCAACTGGATAAAAAGAAGCTTTATAACATCCGATTTTCTTTACAGAAAAAATTAAACGGTGAAATCAATAAGCTGTTTCTTTTTTAAGCCAGTTTAACATTCAACTGAACCCGTCACCTTAAGTGACTCCGCCCCAGTATGGGGCGGTGTTTTATTTCTCGCGATTTTGTAATTCAAGAATATTTTTCTCCAGCCGGGCAATCAGAGTCACCATCTGGTTAACCTCTTCCAGGCTGATCCCACTGAGGATGTCGTCGCGAGTCGCATCGATCACACTCTCAACCTGTTCGATGATCGGCTCCGCCTGACGGGTCAGTTTGATGCGCTTCGCTCGACGATCGTTAGCACAGGTCGAACGGGTGATTAGCCCCTTCTCTTCCAACTGGTCAAGCGTACGGACCAGTGAGGGTTGCTCAATACCAATGGCTTTAGCCAGTTGAATCTGCGACTGTTCTGGCGGGAGTTGATGAATATTGTGCAACGTCACCCAATGCGTTTGCGTCAATTCAAGCGGTTTCAGACGCTGGTCGATCAAAGCACGCCAAATGCGCACCAGGCGAGACAGATCCGTTCCGAGTGTCGTATCCATTTCATCTCCTTATAATTAGCTTGCTAGCTATCAAGCCAGATTTTACACTATTCTGCGAGTTTACAGGACAAAATACAAATCCCAGGCCAGCTGACACACGCACTCATCTACGCTTCATTGAGAGAGAATCTGGGTTTACTAAGGATGATAACACGTGTCTGTTTTCCCCCTGACTGCTAACGCGCCACTCACTGACCTGGTTTTTGGTGCCTCCCTCTTCTTCCCACCGCTGTTCAAAGCGGTGCTGCTGGGTTTCTTTTTCTGGCTGTTGATTCATCCCTTGCTGCGTGGCTGGATGTACTCCGGTGATATCTGGCATCCCACATTAATGGATCTTTCCTTGTTTGTACTGTGCGTCAGCGCCGCACTTTGGTTATTGAGCCTCGGATAAATCACCATGAAATTCAATCCCTTTAAATATTTTGCTACCCTAATTGTGTTTGCCCTGGCGTTACTGGCGGGCTGGTGGATGTGGAATTACTACATGCAATCACCGTGGACGCGTGACGGCAAAGTCCGTGCCGAGCTGGTGGATATCACACCTCAGGTCTCCGGACGTATCCTGTCATTGGAGATACGCGACAATCAGTTTGTACATAAAGGAGAGAGCTTGTTGACGCTCGATCCGGTGCCGTGGCAAATCGCGTTGGATAACGCTGAGGCACAGTTAGCAAAGGCGCAATCGGACCAGGAAAAAGCCCAGCATGAATTGAACCGGCGCAGCAACCTGCCACGTAATGTGATTTCAGCGGAGGATCTTGATGCTGCGCATCTGACAGCCAATGCTGCCGCAGCAACCACCAAAGCGGCACAGGCAACACTCGACCAGGCGCGCTGGAACCTCGAACAAACCCAAATCAGCGCACCCACCGATGGCTGGATCAGCAACCTGACGCTGCGCCCAGGCAATTACGCCACGGCAGGTACACCGTTGTTCTCACTGGTGGATAGCCATTCTTGGTATGTGATGGGGTATTTCGAAGAGACTAAATTGCGTCATATCCAGCCGGGTGCTACCGCCAACATCGTGCTGTACAGCAACGGCCAGCGCCTGCAAGGCAAAGTTGAAAGCATCGGGCGCGCCATTTACGACCAGAGTGTCGATAGTGACAGTGGTTTGGTGCCGGATATCAAACCGAATGTTCCCTGGGTACGGCTGGCGCAACGAGTGCCGGTGCGCATTCGTCTTGATGCCATTCCGGATGGCGTCCCGCTGGTAGCGGGCACCACCTGCACCATCTCGATTGTGCGCTGAGGCCAGGGATGAATTTACAGTGGCTGGCGTGGCAAAACCTCCCCTGGATAAAAGCCAGTAGCGGCGAATGGCGCTATGCGTTACGCAATGCTATCGCTATGTGTCTGGCGTTGACGGTGGCTTACGCTTTGCAACTGGACCAGCCTTACTGGGCAATGACCTCAGCCGCGGTAGTCAGTTTTCCGACTGTCGGTGGTGCCATCAGTAAAAGCCTGGGGCGCATTGTCGGCAGTTTACTCGGTGCCACCGCCGCGTTGCTAATTGCCGGACATACGTTGAATGAACCCTGGTTGTTTGCCTTCTTTATGGCGGGTTGGCTGGCATTATGCACATGGATTGCCAACCACTATCAAAACAATGTGGCCTACGCCTTTTCACTGGCAGGCTATACCGCCGCCATCATCGCTTTCAGCAGTGTCAACATTACCGACATCAGTGATCTATGGACCATTACCCAGGCACGTGTTTGTGAAGTGATTTCCGGTATTTTATGTGCCGGGTTAATGATGATGGTACTGCCCAGCACCTCGGATGGTCACGCGCTTATGCGGTCGCTGCGCCAGATGCACGCCAGGCTGCTGGAACACGCGGTACTGCTGTTGCAACAAAGCAGCACTGACAATATTCGCACTGCGCATGAAACGGTGATCAGCCAAATTCTGACCATGAACCTGTTACGTATTCAGGCGTTCTGGAGCCACTACCGCTTTCGGCGACAAAATAATGTCCTTAACTACGTACTGCATCAACAGTTGCGCCTCACCAGTGTACTCTCCAGCTTACGCCGGATGCTGCTCAACTGGCCCGAGGCACCACAGTCATTGTTTGATGCCATGCAAACGCTGCTACACGAATTGGCGCAGCCGGAGTGTGATAAATACCAGTTGGCGTTGATACTGCGTGGCATTACCCCCGCCACCGCTGGCGACTATCGCCAACGTGCCTTTGTACAACGTCTGCGCTACTTTTGCTGGGTCTATTTGAACGTGCAGCGCTGGATCAGGTTGATTGAACGTGCCGATGCAGATACGCGATTTCAGCCTCCACGTGTTCCGTCGCTGGCGCGCGAAAGCGATAACGCCGAAGCCGGATGGAGTGCCCTACGCACTTTTAGCGTGATTATGTTGGGGTGTGCGTTCTGGATTGCCACACAATGGGATTCCGGCGCAGCAGCATTAACGCTGACCGCTATTGCCTGCGTACTCTACTCTTCAGCCCCCTCTCCGACTGGCAGCATCTCTCTGTTGCTGAAAACCCTGCTATGGCTGTCGTTGTTTAGCTTTGTGTTGCAGTTCGGCCTGATGGTGCAAATCAGTGCGCTGTGGCAGTTTTTGTTAGTGTTGTTCCCTCTGCTCACTACGTTGCAACTGTTCAAATTGCAACAGAAAACCCGCGCGGGCATGTGGGGGCAATTTATCGTGTTTATGGGATCGTTTATTGCGGTCAGTAACCCGCCTGACTGGGATTATCAGAGTTTCCTCAATGATAATCTGGCGAAGGTGTGCGGCGTGATGTTAGCCTGGCTGGCCTTTCAGGTATTGCGTCCCAGCTCAGACGCCAGGCGTAGCCGTCGCCATATCCGTGCTCTGCGTCATGCCTTCCTTGATCAGTTACGTCGCCATCCACGCCTGAGTGAAAGCCGTTTCGAGTCACAGATTTATCATCATATTAGTCAATTAAGTACCAGCCGTGATGAACAGGCGCGGGTGTGGTTACTGCGCTGGGGCGTGGTGCTACTCAACTGCTCGCATGTTGTCTGGCAACTGCGCGAATGGCAGCCAGGGTCTGCTACTCTGGCCAGAATGCGCGACAGCAGCCTGCAAGATTTACAACGTATTATGAGTATCCGTGGGGTGCGTCATATACCCTTGCAGGCCACACTGGATGAGCTGGAGGCGATGATTGCGCAATTGCCGGTGCAGGATAGCGAAGCCAACACGCTGGCCGGCATTCTCTGGCGATTACGCTGCTCGCTGGCACAGCTCAAACAGGCAGTACCGGGATAATTACTGACAAAATTGCTGCTGCTGGCGATTGAAATCATCCTGCAACTCTTGCAGGGTTTTCCGCCCTTCAAAACGGGTTCTGTCCTGCTCCGACATGGGTTCGATCACCAGCGCTTTCTCTTCGGAAGAATAAATAAAGCGCCGTGCCAGTTCAGTTCCGGTAAAACTTTTACCTTCGATACTGCCACAGACCATCGTCAGGGTATGGTGAAAAATCTCGGCATGGGTGAATTCGGTTTCGGTCGCGCTGCGCAACACATTCTGGCAGCCTTTTTTCTCCAGCTTTTCCAACGTGCGCTGCGTCAGCCATTCACGTCCACGAGCAATATTTTCACAACTGGCACGCAGCGGGTTGAGGTCGATGACTCTTTGCAGTTGTCGACTGGCATCGAGCCGCAATTGCGTATCATTGGGGTGATCACAACCGACCAGCAACGCACATAACAACATGATCCCACTCGTTTTCATTCCTGCCCCTGAGCTTTTTTCCTTGCAGGTATCATAGGCGGGAAAAAACGATGGGAACAGCGCAAAAACGCAGAAGAAATGTCTGGTTACGCAAATCAAGGCGGCTCCGGGGTTGCCGCCTCATGTTAAATCACGCCGCAGGCAAAGCGCGCACCACCACCTCCCAGCGGTTTGGGATGATCGGCATGATTATCTCCCCCCACATGCACCATTAACGCTTTGCCTTTGATTTCACTCAGAGATTTGATACGCGGAGCCAGTACCGGATAGTCTGCCGTACCGTTGTCGGTAACAAACAACGCCGGCAAATCACCGAGATGGCCGTTAGCATAAGGCCCGAGATGCTTACCGGTGTTCGCCGGATCAAGATGCCCGCCCGCCGCTCCCGCAGCAACAATTTTGCCACCCGATTCTCCGGGTTCACAGCTCCCTTTCGCGTGAATATGGAAACCGTGGACACCCGGCGGAAGGCCACTCAATGCGGGGGTAAATTGCAGTCCGTATCGGGTTTCACTGATGGTGACTTTACCAATAGCAGCACCCGTGCCTTGTTCGGTCACCTTGTGCAACGTCACCTCTTCGGTCGCCGCTTGCGCAACGCCCATACATAACATCGCCAGAACAGTTATCAGGGTTCTATTCATAATATCGCCTTATGGTTAGCTTCCCTGTAAGCCTGGCTGCTTTTTGTCCTGCCTGCCGTGTTTTGACACTTTTTTACGCGTCAGGGCACATCGTAGCCCAGCGCAGCCTTACGAATGCGGAACCACTGCTGGCGATCCAATGTGAGTTGACAACCCGCGACGGCATCACTGACACGGGCTGTTTTGCCGGAACCAATAATGGGCAGTGGCCGACTTGGCAGTTTCATTACCCAGGCATAAACCACTTGTTCAATATTGCTGGCAGAGATTTCTTGTTTCACCAGATTGAGTTCATCGCGCAGTGGCTGGTAATGCGGATCATTAAATATACGACCACCACCAAGGCACGACCACGCCATTGGGCGCATACGCAGTTGTTGACATTGATCCAGCGTACCGTCCAGCAAGGTGGTTTGTTCCAGCGGAGAGATTTCTAACTGGTTAGTCACTAACGTAAAGGGCAGTCGAGACTGCAACAACGTAAATTGTGTCGGTGTGAAATTGGATACGCCGAAGTGACGCACCTTGCCGCTCTGATGTAAAGCAAGGAAGGCCTCAGCCACTTCATCCGCATCCATCAGAGGATCGGGACGGTGAATCAATAACAGATCAAGGTAATCAGTGTCGAAATGGCGCAGCGAATTTTCTACGCTGTGCAAAATATGTCGGGCTTCGGTGATGTAATGGCCGATGTGGTGTTCCGGTTTGGCGCGCGTGGCAATGCCACACTTGGTGACAATTTGCAGTTGTTCGCGCAATCCCGGCCGTAATTTCAGCGCATGACCAAACGCCGCTTCACAACGGTAGTCACCATAGATGTCGGCGTGGTCAACGGTGGTGATGCCCAGCGCCAGATGGTGTTCAATAAACTGTGCACATTGTTCTGGGGTCATCCCCCAATCCATCAGACGCCAGTAGCCCATAATCAACGGCGAGAACAGGGGTCCCTGCGGGGCCATTTGTTGCGGTTGTAGCATCAAAACTCTCCCTTAAACACAATTCTCAATGATGAATCGGCAGTATAACGGAAAGTAACCTGAAGGGACGGTCAGAACAGTGAGGGTTGTTGCGGTTCGTCAGGTTGCTCATTTTTTTGACTGCGCTGGATACGCAACCAACGCTGACGACACAAGCGCAACACATCACGCTTTTGTGCATCGCTGTATTGCATCCAGTTAAAGCGCTCTTCCCGGCTGCGCAGGCAACCACGGCAATAACCTCGCGCATCGCTCTGGCAAATACCGCGACAGGGACTGGGTACGGGAAAAAACTCAAGTTGTTCGGCCACTTCAACTCCGACGTCATGGGTTTGCAGCATATTGATAACAGCTTAGTGACATTGTGCAAGGAGTAAACGCTCACGGTCTACATTTCACGCAATAAATCCCCTAATCAGCACAAGGGTTACTGCTGCTTACCAAACAGGTCGCACGGCCTGGCCGTGCATTGAGGTTTCGTTAAGGTTTTCCTCATATTTTGTCTCTAATCTGACGCCATTCCGTTCCATGATTGAGTTTCCATGAAATCCCCGAATAAGTTACAGTGTCACAGTGGCTGGTTTAATTTCAGTGCTGCTTTCTTCTTTGCCATCATCTTAAACGGTCTGTTTTTGCTGCGGGCCTGGCAGATTATTAGCTACGAACGACTGCATGATTATCTGTTTGCCGCCAGTATTCCGGTGGTGCTGATTTCTGCCTTCTACTTCATTTTTAGTCTGATCGCCTGGCCATTTATCCGTAAGCCGCTGTTGATTGTGCTGGTACTGACCAGCGCCGCCGCCAACTACTTTATGCACAGTTTCGGCACCGTCATTGACACCAATATGATCGAAAACGTCTTCGAGTCGAATGCCCAGGAAGCCGGTGCACTGATCAGTCGTACATGGGCAATCTGGATGCTGCTGATGGGCATTCTGCCCGTCGCGGTCATCAGTAGTGTGCGCATCCGTGGCGGACAACGCTGGTGGTGGAGCCTGCTGCAACGTCTGGCCGGTGCACTTGGCGCGCTGCTGGTCATTTTGCTGATGGCAGTGTTGTTTTATAAAGACTACGCCTCGCTGGTCCGTAACAATAAAGGCCTGGTAAAAATGATTACCCCGGCGAATATCGTCAGTGGCACCGGTCATTATGTTGATCAACGTTGGCTTCAGGGCAACCAGCAACTGGTAAAAATTGGCGAGGATGCGCGTAAAGGTCCGTTGATTTCGTCTGAACAGAAGAAAACCCTGGTGATATTGGTGGTGGGGGAAACCGGTCGTGCAGAGGACTTTTCCCTCGGTGGCTATAATCGAGACACTAACCCGCAGTTGAAACAACAGCAGGTGATCTATTATCCGCAAGCCAGTTCCTGTGGCACCGAAACCGCCGTCTCTGTGCCCTGTATGTTCTCAAATATGTCGCGTGAGCATTACGACGCCAATCTTGCGCATCATCAGGAAGGCTTACTCGATGTGCTGGCGCATGCCGGGGTCAGTGTGCTGTGGCGTGAAAATGATGGGGGTTGCAAAGGGGCCTGTGATCGTGTGCCACATACCGACATGACGATGTGGAATCTGCCGCAGTATTGCCACGATGGTTTTTGTCTCGACGATGTTTTGCTGCATAACCTGGATAATTATATCGGTAGCTTACATAACGATGGCATCATCGTACTCCATCAGATGGGTAGCCACGGTCCGGCTTATTATCAGCGCTATCCAGCCCAATTCAGACGTTTTACCCCGACCTGTGATAGCAATCAGATTCAGGACTGCGACCATCAGGCACTGGTAAATACTTATGATAATTCACTGCTCTACACTGATGATATGCTGAGTCGTACCATCGACAAGCTGAAGTCGCTGAGTGATCGTTTCAATGTGGCGATGGTGTATCTCTCCGATCACGGAGAGTCGCTGGGTGAACATGGCATGTATCTGCACGGTGCGCCTTATATGTTCGCCCCTTCGCAGCAAACGCATATTCCGTTACTGCTGTGGATGTCGCCCGGTTACGCCAACGCGTACCACATTAATCAGGGCTGTTTACGCCAGCAGGCGGGGGATACACCAGTGTCACAAGACAACCTGTTCCATACCCTGTTGGGCATGTTCAACATCCAGACTGGCGAGTATCAACCTCAGCTGGATATGATCAGATCGTGCCAGACTCTCAGTTAAGCATTGTATTAGACTGACTGGTCTACTAATCTGCTGCCCATGAACAAGACTCAACAACGCAACGAAACCCGAGAACATCTGCTCGCTACTGGCGAGCAGCTGTGTCTGCAACGTGGTTTTACCGGCATGGGCCTCAGCGAGATGCTGGCGCTAGCGGAAGTACCGAAAGGTTCGTTTTACCACTACTTCCGCTCGAAAGAAGCCTTTGGCGTCGCCCTGCTGGAGCGTTATTTTGTGCACCATTTGCAGATGATCGACCGACAGCTCAATCAACCGGACGCAACAGCACGCGAGCGGTTCCTGCAACATTTCCGCAGCGCTGAAAGCGTTTTTATCGAACAGGGCCATATTATGGGTTGCCTGGGCGTGAAACTCTCTGCAGAAGTCTGCGATTTGTCGGAACCGATGCGCGATGCGCTGCAACAAGGTGCGAATGCTGTTATCGGCGCCTACGCCCGCTGCCTGAAAGAAGTGGCCGCAGGACAGCCACTGCCTTATGGTCAAACCCCGCAGCAGCTGGCACAGCGCTGTTATTTGTTATGGCTGGGTGCCAGCCTGCAAAGCAAAATTTCACGAGAGCCAGGGCCAATCAGCCTGGCGTTTGAAACCATTGAACAGTGGCTGAATAGCCACTGATTTTAAAAACTGCAGTTTCTAGACGACCGGTCTAATACAGGAGTCAAACATGGCGAGTAAACAGCTGTTCTCCCCTCTGAAAGTGGGTGCGATTACCGTACCTAACCGTGTTTTTATGGCCCCGCTGACGCGTCTGCGCAGCATCGAGCCAGGCGATATCCCGACGCCACTGATGGCTGAGTATTATCAGCAACGGGCCAGCGCCGGGTTGATCATCACCGAAGCAACGCAAATTTCTTTCCAGGCGAAAGGTTATGCAGGTGCACCGGGGCTGCATACTCAGCAGCAAATTGCCGCGTGGAAAGCAATTAACGAAGCCATTCATGGTGCGGGTGGACATAGCGCGGTTCAGCTCTGGCATACCGGCCGCATCTCTCATAATAGCGTGCAGCCAGACGGCCTGCCTCCAGTGGCACCTTCCGCGCTGGCCGCAGGCACACGTACTTCACTGCGCCACACCGATGGCAGCGTCTATCGTGAAGATACCTCGCTGCCACGTGCGTTGAGCATCGCAGAAATTCAACAGATTGTGGCAGACTTCGGTCAGGCTGCCGCTAATGCGCGCGAAGCAGATTTTGACCTGCTGGAATTGCACTCTGCCCATGGTTATTTGATGCATCAGTTCCTTGCGCCGGGATCCAACCAGCGCACCGATGAATATGGCGGCTCGATTGCCAAACGCGGTCGTTTCGCGCTGGAAGTGGTAGATGCGGCGATTGCCAACTGGTCGGCTGACCGTATTGGTATCCGTATTTCACCGATTGGTGCTTTCCAGAACCTGGAGAACGGCCCGGATGAAGAAGCCGCTGCACTGTGGTACATCTCCGAGCTGGGTAAACGTAAAATCGCTTATCTGCATCTGTCAGAACCGGACTGGGCAGGTGGCCAACCCTACAGCGATGCTTTCCGTGAGAAAGTGCGCGCGCTGTTCCCCGGGGTGATCATTGGTGCCGGCGCCTATAGCGTTGAGAAAGCAGATGACCTGATTCAGCGTGGTCTGATCGATGCCGTCGCGTTTGGCCGCGATTTTATCGCCAACCCGGACCTGGTTGCGCGCCTGCAACAAGATGCGCCGCTTAACCCACAACGCCCGGAAAGTTTCTACGGCGGTGGTGCCGAAGGCTATACCGACTACCCTACTCTGTAAAATCACCCCGCTGCCGCCCCAATGTGCGGCAGCGCTGTTTTTTCGTAGCGTTAACTCGCTATACTTAGCTTTTGTGCTTTTTAAAAGAGGATGTTATGCGTTTACTTCATACTATGTTACGCGTTGGCGATCTGGAACGTTCAATTGAGTTTTATACCCAAGTGCTGGGTATGCGTCTGCTGCGCAAGAGCGAGAACACGGAATACAAATACACGCTGGCTTTTGTCGGTTACACCGAAGAGAGCGAAGGTGCGGTGATTGAGCTGACCTACAACTGGGGCGTGGATAGCTATGACCTTGGTAACGCGTACGGTCATATCGCGCTGGGCGTTGATGATGTTGCTGCCACCTGTGACCAAATCCGTCATGCCGGTGGCAAAGTGACGCGTGAAGCCGGTCCGGTAAAAGGCGGCACCACGGTCATTGCATTTGTTGAAGATCCCGATGGCTACAAAATCGAGCTGATCGAAAACAAACATGCCGGACACGGCATCGGCAACTAACGCTGTTTGCCAGGTCAGCCTGGTCTTTTACGGGCTGGCCCTCCTCTGCTGCTGCACCCTCCCGCGATTTTTGCCATAATGCGCGCTGCCTCAATTATTGCTATGAGATCCTGATGTCTGAATCGAACGCCTTAAATGCTCTCCATCAACGCTTTCGCGGTTTTTATCCCGTGGTGATCGACGTCGAAACTGCCGGTTTTAATGCCAAAACCGATGCCCTGTTAGAAATCGCTGCCACCACCCTGAAGATGGATGATGACGGCTGGCTGCATTGCGACGAAACGCTGCATTTCCACGTTGAACCTTTTGAAGGCGCGATTCTTAACCCGGAAGCCCTGGCGTTTACCGGGATTGACCCCAGCAACCCGCTGCGTGGCGCGGTGAGCGAATATGATGCGCTGCATGCCATTTTTAAGATGGTGCGCAAAGGAATGAAAGACACCCATTGCAACCGTGCGATCATCGTGGCGCACAATGCGACCTTCGATCATAACTTCCTGATGGCTGCCGCTGAGCGCGTCAGCCTGAAGCGCAATCCCTTTCATCCGTTCGCGACGTTCGATACCGCAGCATTAAGTGGATTAGTGTTGGGGCAGACCGTGCTGGCAAAAGCCTGCAAGGCGGCAGGAATGGATTTTGATAGCACTCAGGCGCATTCGGCCCTGTACGACACCGAACAAACTGCCATCCTGTTTTGTGAACTGGTGAACCGCTGGAAGCGCCTGGGTGGCTGGCCACTGGCATACAGTGACGATCTGTCGGAAGAAGACACCGCCGAGTGACCAAAAGAAAGGCCGACGATTGTCGGCCTTGCCATTATTCTGCTTCTTTATGCTTCTCAGCAGTTTCTTTAATCAGCGGCTGAAGTTCACCACGCTGGAACATCTCAACGATGATGTCGCAACCACCAACCAGCTCGCCATCAACCCACAGCTGCGGGAAAGTCGGCCAGTTAGCGTATTTTGGCAACTCAGCACGGATATCCGGGTTTTGCAGGATATCAACATACGCGAAGCGCTCACCACAGGCAGACAGAGCCTGTACCGCTTGTGCAGAGAAACCGCAGCTTGGCAGTTTCGGCGAACCTTTCATGTACAGCAGGATCGGGTTTTCTGCGATCTGGCGCTGGATTTTCTCAACAGTACTCATTATTGCCTTCCTTAATTCCTCACTTCGTGTTTGTTTATTGTAGCGACTTCACCCCCGCACTGAAAACGGGATTTTGCAGTCGAGGCACATCAATCGCCATGTTTGTTAAGTTCCAGTACCACACATAACATTTCCATATCATGAATAAGCATGAACCGATTAATAATTGGCAATATTTCTGCTGGGTTAACCAGCTGAAATCGCTCATTTTTGCCCCATATCAAGTCTGCTAACAGATTAATAGAAAAATGCCTTACCTTTTGGAAAAAAACTGGATTAGAATCATCTCGGCGCTGATCATTGATCAGATTTTTCTAACATAGCCGCAGGCTGTTACTTCAGACTGCTTAACCTGTAACCGGACTATGCGTTTACTCATTACGCTTTTTATGCTGGCTTTCGCTCAACTGTTTTTTAATGTGGCTTCTGCATCCCCGCATGCGCCCATCAATGCCAGTTTGCATAACGCTGAGAAGAAAAGTGCGCGCGAAGATGAGCGTCGTAAACGACGCCCGGTAAAAACCAGCACGAAGAAATCCCGCCTCGCCACCAGTGTTCAGAAGTTAAAGCTGAAAAAACAGCCGAAAACAGAAACCGCGCTGCATAAAACCCGGAGTAAAAAGACCCGGCTGAAATCGCCGTCAAAAAAATATGGTCATCAGCGTGTAGCAAAGAAAACTGAGAAGTTGGACGATGACCGCGATCTGACCACCATCAAGATGAGCAATTCTCATCGTCAGCGTTATCAGAAAGCGCGAGAGACCGCGATGAACAAACTGATGGGGCAGATTGGCAAACCTTACCAGTGGGGCGGCACCTCACCACATACCGGTTTCGATTGCAGTGGTTTGGTGTGGTATGCGTACAAGGACCTGGTCAAATACAAATTCCCACGCACCGCGAACGAAATGTACCACCTGCGTGATGCGGCACCGATTAAGCGTGACATGCTGGAGAAAGGGGATTTAGTGTTCTTCCGCATTAATCATCGTGGTACTGCCGATCATGTTGGCGTTTATCTTGGCAACGGCAAATTTATTCAGTCGCCACGAACCGGTAAAGATATTCAAATCAGTGCGTTGGGTGAGGATTACTGGTTGAAACACTATGTCGGCGCACGCCGTATGATGACGCCCAAGACCATCCGCTAGAGCAACCCGATCGAAAGAAGAAGCCGGACACTGATTTTCAGGTCCGGCTTTTTTATTAATGAAGGATCGCGGTGAAGCTGAATACGATAATCATTAGCAGCGCGCCCACGGTGGTAAACAGCGCCAGTTTCAGGTCTGTACTCATCACAACTCCTTAGTCACATTAATTGAAGGGTTATCGTGATTTTCTCACACCCCCCGGCAAAAATCTCGTGTTATCCGCGCCAGCTTGCTAGAATCGCCGCCTTTCGTTGCGCAACAGTTTTTGCGCACGCTGTGTTTGCGGCAAGTTAAAGTGTTATTGACTGAGTGTTAACGTCTTTTTCTTCGCCATTTGCCCCGAAAATCGGGGCGCAAAACCATTAGCAGACGCAAACGTTTAACAATATACTTATCAGTTAGTTGCGATAAGCCCGGGAGTACCATTTTCATGGCAACAATTAAAGATGTGGCGAAACGCGCCGGTGTCTCTACCACCACGGTTTCGCATGTCATCAACAAGACGCGTTTCGTCGCGGAAGAGACGCGTAACGCCGTATGGGAAGCGATCAAAGAGCTGCATTACTCGCCCAGCGCCGTGGCGCGCAGCCTGAAAGTTAACCACACCAAAACTCTGGGGCTGCTGGCCACCTCCAGTGAAGCCCCCTATTTCGCCGAAATTATCGAGGCAGTGGAAAACCATTGTTTCGATCGTGGTTACACGCTGATCCTTGGCAATGCGCATAACGATCTGCAAAAACAGCGCGCGTATCTGTCAATGATGGCGCAGAAGCGCGTCGATGGCCTGCTGGTCATGTGTTCTGAATACCCTGATGACCTGCTGACCATGCTGGAAGAAAATCGCAACATCCCGATGGTGGTGATGGACTGGGGTGCATCGCGTGGCGACTTTACTGATACGGTGCAGGATAACGCCTTCCAGGGCGGTTATCTTGCCGGTCGTTACCTGATAGAGCGTGGCCATCGTGACATCGGTGCTATTCCTGGACAAATGGAGCGCAACACCGGCGGTGGCCGTCATGCAGGATTCATGCAGGCGCTGAACGAAGCAGGCATCACTGCGCGCCCCGAGTGGATTGTGCAGGGTGATTTCGAACCGGAGTCAGGTTATCAGGCGATGCAGCAGATCCTCAATCAGAAACAACGCCCAACTGCGGTGTTCTGTGGCGGCGATATCATGGCTATGGGCGCGATTTGTGCCGCAGATGAAATGGGCCTGCGTGTGCCACAGGATATTTCGGTGATCGGTTATGACAACGTGCGCAACGCCCGCTATTTCACTCCCGCGTTAACCACCGTGCATCAACCCAAAGCCCAGTTGGGGGAAAAAGCGCTGGAAATGCTGCTGGATCGCATTACCAGCAAGCGTGAAGAACCGCAGACCATTGAGGTTCAGCCGACGCTGATTGAACGTCGTTCCGTCGCGGATGGCCCCTTCCGCGACTACCGCCGCTAAGCCTCCGTTTCGCTCAGCCATTCCTGGTTGAGCGTTTCGGCATCGCCAAGATAGGTCAACAACCAGCTCAATGCCGGTGAGTTGCGTTGTTCTGACCAGCTGACACAACAAGGGCTATCCGGGAACGGCGTGGGTAACGCTAACTCAGTTAGGGCACCGCTATCCAGCAACGGTCGGGCTAAATGGCCCGGCACCATGCCAACGCATAATCCAGCCAGCAAGCAGTCGAGGCCAGTTTCCCATTCCGGCACCACCAGTCGGCGCTGATTATCCAATGTCCAGGTCATACGTCGCGGCAGCGCCCGTGAGGTGTCTTCCAGCACCAGAGAAGGCCAGGCTCTCAGGGTCTCTTCGTCCAACAAGGTACTTTTCGCCAGTGGATGATCGGGACTGACCACACAGCGCCAGTTAAGTGCCCCCATGTCCTGAAAAGCGAAACGACCGCCAACCGGGATCGCCTGGGTGGCGCCAATTGCCACATCGACCCGCCCATCGGCCAGCGCATCCCAGACGCCGTTGAACACTTCATAGCTGATTATCAACTCCATATCGGGAAAGTGGCGATAGAAATCCTTGACCAATTGACGAGTACGCTGCGGTTTCACAATACAATCCACCGCAATACTGAGCTGACCACGCCAGCCATTCGCCAATTGTTGGCACTGCCGCCGCGTGGCCAGCATTTTTTTGATAACACTTCGCCCCTCACGTACAAAATGTTCTCCTGCCGCCGTTAACACCACTTCCCGATGCTGACGTTCGAACAACGGCACAGCCAACCAGGTTTCGAGCTGGCGCACCGTATAGCTGATGGCAGAAGGCACCCGGTGTAACTCCTGCGCCGCCGCACTGAAACTACCGGTTCGAGCCACAGCATCCACCACCTCAAGAGCGTATTCAGACCACATG
The DNA here is from genome assembly GCF_059730495.1 of Pantoea sp. X-Soil-TKNS-1211. NCBI lineage: Bacteria > Pseudomonadati > Pseudomonadota > Gammaproteobacteria > Enterobacterales > Erwiniaceae > Pantoea > Pantoea sp. X-Soil-TKNS-1211. The sequence goes on along the minus strand of NZ_AP035953.1, from coordinate 1,965,253 downwards.
TTTTTGCCTGCAAATTTTTTGATAGCACTGCGCAAATATTAACGTTTCACAAAGCCCCTCGCACGCTTTTACACTCCCCCGCGTTTACCTGTCTAAAGAGAATTACCATGTTGTCATCAAAAGGATTTCTGCCTTATCTTGCTTTACTCAGCATGCTGGGCTTTCTGGCTACGGATATGTACCTGCCGGCATTCGGTGCCATGCAGCAGGATTTTGCCACCACACCCGGCACGATCAGTGCCAGTCTCAGCCTGTTCCTTGGCGGGTTTGCCTGCGCGCAGGTGTTCTGGGGACCGCTGTCTGACCGATTCGGTCGTAAGCCGATTCTGCTGGCAGGATTAGTGATTTTTGCCCTCGGCTGCCTGGGGATGTTGTGGGCGACTGACGTCCGCCTGATGCTGGCGCTGCGCTTTGTACAGGCTGTGGGTGTCTGTGCGGCTGCCGTGAGCTGGCAGGCATTGGTGGTGGATCGTTATCCGCAGAGCCAGGCTAACAAAGTTTTTGCCACCATTATGCCGCTGGTTGCCTTGTCACCGGCGCTCGCCCCATTACTGGGTGCCTGGCTGATGGGACATTTTCACTGGCGAAGCATCTTCCTGCTGCTGACGCTAATCACCCTGGTGTTGCTGATCGGTACTCTGTGCCTCGCCAATCCCAGGCGTACTCAAACCACCCGAGCGCCTCAGCCAGGCTGGCTGACGCTGCTGGCATCACGTTCCTATAGCGGTAATGTATTGATTTATTCAGCCTGTTCCGCCAGTTTTTTCGCCTGGCTGACCGGTTCACCCTTCATCCTCGCGGATGTAGGTTTGTCACCGGCGGATATTGGTCTGAGCTACGTGCCGCAGACTATCGCCTTTCTGATCGGTGGATTTGGCTGCCGCGCGCTACTGAATCGTTTTCACGGAAAACAATTGCTGCCGTGGTTGCTGGTGATCTACAGTCTGAGCATTCTTGGCCTGTTTGTGGTGGCACAACTCTCTTCACCGGCCCTGTGGGCATTGCTGCTGCCGTTTTGCGGCATGGCGCTGGCAAATGGTGCTATCTATCCGATTGTGGTCGCCAGCGCCCTGCTGCCCTTCCCCCAGGCGACGGGTAAAGCCGCTTCATTACAGAATTTGCTGCAACTCGGATTATGTTTTGTCGCCAGCCTGGTGGTTTCCGCCGGATTACAGCAGGCGCTGCACAGCACCAGCCTTGTCATGCTCGCCACCGTGGCACTCGCCTGGGCCGGTTTCGCCTGGCAACGTACGGCAAACGCACAAAGTGATGTTGCTCACAACTCCTTAGCCTGCGAAGATAATCACTGATGCAACGACTTTAGTTAGCAACCTAACGATAAGTCGTTGAATATTGACCCACGTAAGCATATACTGCGTGGGTCAGCATTTCTGTAACAAATCAATAACATAATTGTATTAATATTAAGCGACCCTGTCGCTGGGATGGCGTCTGCACGATATTCTCCGCTGTGTTGTGCCAGACATTTCTATTCAGATTCATACCTCTGTAAAACGTCGGATATCTGGCGCACGGATTTTCCGTGAGTTCTCTCACAAGCCTGGAGAAATTGGCTATTATTTTCTCAGGTTGAAATCGGAAAGGTGATGGAGAAGCTATGAGTTCATCGTGTATAGAAGAAGTGAGCCTTGAAGAAAACCACTGGTTTCGTATCGCCCATGAATTACTGGAACGGGCTGATATTGCTATCAACGGCACTCGCCCCTGGGATATTCAGGTTAAGCATCCGGATTTTTTTAAACGGGTTTTGCAGGAAGGTTCACTGGGCCTGGGTGAAAGCTATATGGACGGTTGGTGGGACTGCGAAAGTCCCGACATGTTTTTCCACCGTGTACTGAAGCATCATCTGGATCAGCAATTACCTCATCATTTTAAAGACACGCTGCGTATTGCAGCTGCGCGTCTGACCAATTTGCAATCGAAAAAACGCGCATGGATTGTGGGTAAAGAGCATTACGATCTTGGCAATGACCTGTTTTCCTTGATGCTTGATCCTTTCATGCAGTATTCCTGTGGTTACTGGAAAGATGCCGAGACGCTGGAACAGGCTCAGCAGGCCAAACTTGATATGATTTGCCGCAAGCTGCAACTGAAACCCGGCATGACATTGCTCGATATTGGTTGCGGTTGGGGTGGTCTTGCAGAGTTTGCCGCACGCAATTATGGCGTGAAAGTGCATGGCGTCACCATTTCGGCAGAGCAACAGAAGATGGCACAGGAGCGTTGTGCTGGTCTGGACGTCACCATCCTGTTGCAGGATTATCGTGACCTGAATCTGCAAGTTGACCGTATCGTCTCGGTCGGCATGTTCGAACATGTGGGTCCCAAAAATTACGCGACCTATTTTGAGGTGGCCGATCGTAATTTGAAGCCGGACGGTATTTTCCTGCTGCATACCATTGGGGCGATTAAAACCGATATGAATGTGGATCCCTGGATCGACAAATATATCTTCCCGAATGGTTGTCTGCCCTCCGTACGTCAGATTGCCAATGCCAGCGAATCACATTTTGTGATGGAAGACTGGCACAATTTTGGCGCGGATTATGACACCACGCTCATGGCCTGGCATGCGCGTTTTCTTGACGCCTGGCCGCAGCTGGCAGAAAAATACGGCGACCGTTTTAAACGCATGTTCAGCTATTATCTTAATGCCTGCGCCGGTGCATTCCGCGCGCGCGATATTCAGCTGTGGCAAGTGGTTTTTAGTCGTGGGACTGAGGGCGGCCTGCGCGTCGCGCGTTAAACCCGAGATATTGTAGCGGCGTGATTTATCACGCGCTTTTAAAACAGTGCGATAAATCGCGCCGCTACGAATTAGCTGTTATTCGCTCTCATCGGACTGGTGATGCGCCAGTGCGGTGGCTTCACGTTGCGCAAGTACGCGCTCCACGGTTTCCACAATCGCCTGCGTGTGCGGATCAATCTCGATATTCACCTTGTAGCCCAGCTTCTTGGTGCCAAGCGTGGTGCGTTCAAGCGTTTCCGGTATCAGGTGCACACAGAATTTACTCTTCGTCACATCGCCAACCGTCAGGCTGATACCGTCAATGCCGACAAAACCTTTATGCAGAATATATTTGATCTGCGCCGGATCCTGTAATTTAAACCACACTTCACGGTTATTTTCGGACTGAATGATTTTACAGATTTCTGCCGTGGTCATAATATGACCAGACATTAAATGGCCGCCAATTTCGTCGCTGAATTTCGCCGCACGTTCAATATTGACGACACCCCCCACCTGTAATTCACCCAGATTGGTAATCCGTAGGGTTTCTTTGATTAAGTCAAAGCTGACCTGATCACCCTCAATCGCCGTCACCGTCAGGCAGCAACCGTTATGCGCCACTGACGCGCCCAGCGCCAGCCCCGGCAATAACTCCTCCGGCAGCTTCACCACATGGGTACGAAACAACTCTTTTTCTTCGATAGCAACAATCTCTGCTGTGCCTTGCACAATTCCAGTAAACATAATCTCAGCCTCTGCGAAGTTTGCGCTAGTTTATCACAGCTGAGCCGTTCGGGTTTAATTAGGCGGCGGGTGAAATTTACACAGCCGTTTTAACAAAATGCGAACAAAGTTTGGCGAAGCGTCATCAGACCGGTACACTAGGCCGCGCATTCTTTGGGGATCTCTCCCCGTTCTCTTCTTATTTAAATGCAGGTGATACGTGCAGAAGTATTTAACAGAAGCGCGTCAATTGCTGGCCCTTGCGATCCCGGTCATCCTTGCTCAGGTTGCCCAGACCGCGATGGGTTTCGTGGATACCATTATGGCCGGTGCGGTAAGCGCCACGGATATGGCCGCCGTTGCGGTGGGCACCTCTATCTGGCTTCCCGCCATTTTGTTTGGTCATGGTTTGCTGCTGGCATTGACGCCTACCGTTGCGCAACTCAACGGATCGGGACGCCGTGAGCGCATCGCTGAACAGGTTCGTCAGGGTTACTGGCTGGCGTTTTTTGTCGCGTTACTGATCATGCTGGTGCTGTGGAACGCGGGCTATCTGATTCATGCGATGCATGATATCGATCCGCTATTGGCCGCCAAAGCCGAAGGCTATCTTCATGCGCTGCTGTTCGGTGCGCCCGGCTACCTGTTTTTCCAGGTAGCGCGCAATCAGTGTGAAGGTTTGTCCAAAACCAAGCCCGGTATGGTGCTGGGTTTTCTTGGGTTGCTGACCAATATCCCACTCAACTACGTGTTCATCTATGGCCATTTCGGTATGCCGGCACTGGGTGGTGTCGGTTGCGGCGTCGCTACCGCCACCGTGTATTGGGTGATGTTTATCGTGATGCGCTTTTGGCTGAAACGCATGGGCAGCATGCGCGATATTCGCATGAGCAGCGGTTTTTCCGCGCCGTCGCGCGCTATTTTGTCGCGTCTGTTTAGCCTTGGATTACCGGTCGCGCTGGCGCTGTTTTTTGAGGTGACACTGTTTGCCGTAGTCGCCTTATTGGTGTCACCTCTGGGCATTGTCAAAGTCGCCGGACATCAGATCGCGCTGAACTTCAGTTCACTGATGTTTGTGCTGCCGCTGTCGCTGGGGGTAGCCACCACCATTCGCGTCGGTTATCGGCTGGGACAGGGATCAACAGAACAGGCGCGTGTCGCGGCATGGACTGCGCAAGGAGTCGGCATCGGTATGGCGGCTCTCACCGCGTTATTTACCGTGACCTTCCGCCATCATATTGCCGCGTTGTATACCGCCAATCCTGAGGTGATTACGCTGGCCGCTCAGTTGATGCTACTGGCAGCGATCTATCAGTTTTCTGATTCGATTCAGGTGATTGGTAGCGGTATTTTGCGTGGTTATAAAGATACGCGTTCGATCTTCTTTATCACGCTGGTGGCCTACTGGGTACTGGGCTTACCCGTCGGTTATATTCTGGCGCTTACCGACCTGGTGGTGCCGCGGCTCGGTCCCGCTGGTTTCTGGTGCGGCTTTATTGTCGGACTGACTTCTGCGGCAGTGATGATGTTGTGGCGAATTCGTCGCTTGCAGTGCTTACCGGCCCAGGTGATTCTGACCCGTGCCGCTCGCTAAGTGGCTGAGCGGGCCGGAAAAGGTCCGCAACGCCTAAAAAAACGACGCATAGCACAGATGCTGGTCAGTCATGATGAAAAATCGCTTTTTCCCCTTGCCAGCTCATCAGCCTGCCGTTAATATTCGTCCCCGCTGTCGCCCTGACAGCGTGTTGCGCTCTTAGCTCAGTTGGTTAGAGCACCACCTTGACATGGTGGGGGTCGATGGTTCGAGTCCATTAGAGCGCACCAAGTGCGTCCGTAGCTCAGTTGGTTAGAGCACCACCTTGACATGGTGGGGGTCGGTGGTTCGAGTCCACTCGGACGCACCATTTCTTTCTGCATGACATAATGCGCTCTTAGCTCAGTTGGTTAGAGCACCACCTTGACATGGTGGGGGTCGATGGTTCGAGTCCATTAGAGCGCACCACTCTTTTCAGTTTCCCGTTGCGCAACTCTCCGTTCCTTGATCTGCATCGTTTTATGTTACTGCTTTCATATTGGTTTTCGTGCACTTAGCGTCTATACTATGCCGCGTTGTCCTACTTGAAAGGTTTCAGCGCTAACGTGTTTATGGCGAGAACTCAAATTATTTGCGCAACAACGCCTGGTCGGTTCTCTCGCGAACCGCACAACTTCCCTGCACGCTTAGCTATCGTCTCCTATTCTTACTCTGTACTGCCCTTGTCAACACCAAACGAATTTCCACTTCGGTGCCTGCGCATCGAATCCCAACCTTTATCATCCATCACAACTTACAGATAAGCTGACATGAAAAAGACCAAGATCGTTTGTACTATCGGTCCGAAAACCGAATCGGAAGAGATGCTGACTCAACTGCTGGAAGCAGGCATGAACGTCATGCGCCTGAACTTCTCTCACGGGGATTATGCCGAACATGGTCAGCGCATTGCCAACATGCGTGCTGTCCTGGAAAAAACCGGTCGTCAGGCCGCGATTCTGCTGGACACTAAAGGTCCGGAAATCCGCACCATGAAACTGGAAGGCGGCAATGATGCTGCACTCAAAGCTGGCCAAACCTTCACCTTCACCACTGACCAATCCGTTATCGGTAATAGTGAGCGCGTGGCCGTGACCTATGCGGGTTTCACTGAAGATCTGAAAATCGGTAACACCGTGTTGGTCGATGATGGTCTGATCGGCATGGAAGTTATCGAAGTCACTGAAAACACCGTGGTGTGTAAGGTCCTGAACAACGGCGATCTCGGCGAAAATAAAGGCGTTAACTTGCCAGGTGTCTCTATTCAGCTGCCTGCTCTGGCAGAAAAAGACAAACGTGACCTGATTTTTGGTTGCGAACAGGGTGTCGACTTTGTCGCCGCGTCCTTTATCCGTAAACGTTCTGACGTGCTGGAAATCCGTGAGCATCTGAAGCAGCACGGCGGCGAGCACATTCAGATCATCTCGAAAATCGAGAACCAGGAAGGTCTGAACAACTTCGACGAAATTCTTGAAGCTTCTGACGGCATCATGGTGGCACGTGGTGATCTGGGTGTAGAAATTCCGGTTGAAGAAGTGATCTTCGCCCAGAAGATGATGATCAAGAAGTGCAACAAAGCGCGCAAAGTGGTGATCACCGCAACCCAGATGCTGGATTCAATGATCAAAAACCCGCGTCCAACCCGTGCTGAAGCAGGCGATGTGGCGAACGCCATCCTCGACGGAACCGATGCAGTGATGCTGTCAGGTGAAAGCGCTAAAGGTAAGTATCCACTGGAATCGGTCACCATTATGGCGACCATCTGCGAACGCACTGACCGTGTGATGAAATCACGTATTGACTCGCTCCAGGACTCACGCAAGCTGCGTATTACTGAAGCGGTATGTCGTGGTGCGGTTGAGACCGCTGAGAAGCTGGAAGCACCGCTGATCGTGGTAGCGACCGAAGGCGGCAAATCAGCCAAAGCCATCAGAAAATACTTCCCGGATGCGACCATCCTGGCATTGACCACCAATGCCACTACCGCGCGCCAGCTGATTCTGAGCAAAGGTGTTGAAACTCACCTGGTGGCCGAAATTGCCTCAACTGATGATTTCTATCGTATCGGAAAAGAAATGGCACTTGAGAGCGGTTATGCGCAAAAGGGCGATGTTGTCGTGATGGTTTCTGGTGCACTGGTTCCAAGTGGCACCACCAACACCGCCTCCGTACACGTACTCTGATTTTCGCTTTAATGTTTATTAAAAAGCGCCCTTTTTGGGCGCTTTTTTTATTCTGTGCTTAATACAAAAGCACAAAATTACCAATCGATAATAACTATTCAAAAACCCAGAAAATTAAGGCTAATCCGATTAAATATCTCTGTTTTAGCTAAATATTTTTATCATCTTCTGCTAAACGATGCTTCTTTGAGCGAACGATCAAGTTTAAGCGTGTTCTCAGCAAAAATTTATTCTCAACTCAAAAAGCTTTGTGTAATACTTGTAACGCTACATGGAGATTAACTCAATCTAGAGGGTATTAATAATGAATCGTACTAAACTGGTACTGGGCGCGGTAATCCTGGGTTCAACTCTGCTGGCTGGTTGCTCAAGCAACGCTAAAATCGACCAGCTGTCTTCAGACGTTCAGACTCTGAACGCTAAAGTTGACCAGCTGAGCAACGACGTGAACGCAATCCGTTCTGACGTTCAGGCTGCTAAAGATGACGCAGCTCGTGCTAACCAGCGTCTGGACAACCAGGCTCACTCTTACCGTAAGTAAGAGTTCTGGTACTAAAAATGGCGCCATATGGCGCCATTTTTTTGTCTTGCTTCCAGCTCATCAGGGCTTAGCCACTGATGTTCCACTGGCCTCACTGATGGTTGCACGCCCCGCTTCACTCCTCTGTTGAGACTGAACCACCTGCGGTATTGCCGTATCCTGCGTTACCGGTTCACCACTGCTCACCAGCACCGGCATCCCTGAACGTCGCTCCAGAGCCGCTTTAATCAACGCTGTATCGCTTTGTGGGCTATTCATAAAGGTTTTCATCGCTGCCGTTAAGGCAATCGGCATGGTCTGCGGATCGTCTTTATCGGTGTGCGAGAGCGGCTGATGCACTTCGATGTAGCGCTTGCCATCCGGTTCAATGGCGTATTTCACCGGCTGGTTGATCACCTGCACACGCGTGCCTTTCGGTACACTGGCGAACAACGCTTCAATATCTTCCGGGCGTAAGCGGATACAGCCGGAGCTGACGCGCATGCCAATGCCAAAATCAGCATTGGTGCCGTGAATAAGATATTGCCCGGTGCCGCGTGCCAGGCGCATCGCAAACAGCCCCATAGGGTTATCCGGCCCGGCTGGGACCACACCCGGTAAAGTGATGCCCTCTTTAGCGTAGCGTTTACGAATATTGGGCGTTGGCGTCCAGGTAGGGTTGGGGATCTTTTGGCTGATACTGGTCACCATGACCGGCGTGGCTGCACCGAGCTGACCAATACCAATCGGATAGACAATCACCCGATCTTCCCCTTTGGGGTAGTAATAAAGACGTAACTCAGCAAGGTTTATCACAATCCCTTCATGCGGCGTGTCTGGCAACAACATCTGTAAAGGAACGGTTAACTGGGTACCGGCCTTCGGCAACCAGGGATCAACGCCTGGATTCGCTTCCAGCATCCCCAGCAAACCAATCTTGTAGTGGCTGGCAATGCTTTCCAGTGGCCGCTTATCATCCGGAACGATTGTCAGGGTATTCTCGCCAATTAAACGGCTGCCCGCCTCGATCAGAGGGTATTCCGTGGCAAGCGCAGGTGCAGAGAGTCCGCAGCAGGACAACAGCAATGCACCGGCCAAACGTAAAGCTGGTCTCATGCAATTTTCTCTTTGTCGGAAGAAACAAACCCCGGTCAGGTTGTCCGGGGTCTGGAGAGTGTATCTTAGCTGAGGGTCTGAGCGTTATGACGGATAGCGCGAATCATCGCTTCCAGCCCCTGCGAACGTGAGGGGGTAAGGTGTTGGGTGAGTGCTAATTGTTCAAACCAGTAGCGCACATCAAGGTCCAGGATTTCTGCCGCTTTCAGCCCTTGATACAGGCTAAATACCACGGCGATCAAGCCCTTAACAATAGCGGCATCGCTGTCGCCCGCGAAAGCAATAGTACCGTCCGTTTGTGGAGTCATGGTGATCCACACCTGGCTCTGGCAACCCGAAATCACGTTTTCCGGCTGATATAAGCTTTCAGACGATTCTGGTAATTTTGCCCCGAGTTCAATGATGTAGAGGTACTTCTCTTCCCAGTTAGCGCAACGGTTAAAGTTGCGCACCAGTCTCTCTTTATCTGGCAAATTTGCCATTTGATACTCCTGAATCTGCTCAACCGCCCAGCAGACGATGAATTCGCGTCAGACCTGCCGCCAGACGATCAGCTTCTTCTTCGCTGTTATACAGCGCGAAAGAGGCACGGCACATGGCGGGCACCGCATAATGACGCATCAGCGGCATTGCGCAATGATGACCGGTGCGGATGGCGATACCGTACTGGTCGAGGAAGCTGCCCACATCAAACGCGTGGTGCTTGCCCAGATTAAACGCCACTACGCCACTACGATCAACCGGACCATAAATGGTCAGGTCCGGCACTGAGGCCAGTTTATCCAGCGCATAACGCATCAGCATCGATTCACGTTGGTGAATGGTGTCCAGCCCCAGTTCCGTAATCCATTTCAATGCCGCCCCCAAGCCGATGATACCACCGGTATTGGGTGTGCCTGCTTCGAAACGCCACGGTGCGGTATTCCAGGTCGTGCCGGTCGGCAACTGCACCTGATCGATCATCGAACCGCCACCTTCCCACGGAGGCATGATATCAAGCAACGCTGTGCGGCCATACAGCACGCCAATGCCGGTCGGACCGTAGATCTTATGTCCTGAGAAGGCGTAGAAATCGCAACCGATGTCCTGCACGTCAACGGCATGATGCATCACCGCCTGTGCGCCATCCACCAACGTCACCACGCCCGCCGCTTTTGCCTGAGCAACAATGGCTTTCACCGGGTTGATCGTGCCCAACACGTTAGAAACGTGGGTCACTGCCAGCAAGCGGGTACGGCTGTCGATCAGCCCTGCAAGTTGCTCCAGCGCCAGCTCCCCCTGCTCATTGAGGGGCAATACGCGGATTTCCGCACCGGTACGCGCCGCAACCATCTGCCATGGCACGATGTTGGCGTGGTGCTCCATCTCGGTGATGATGATGTTGTCGCCCGGTTGCAGCTGACTGCCGCCCCAGCTGTTGGCCACCAGGTTAATCGCCTCGGTGGTGCCTTTGACGAAAACAATCTCTTCCGGAGACGAGGCATTAAGAAAACGTGCCGCCTGAATACGCACGTTTTCCATATCAGTAGTGGCCTGGGCACTCAACGAGTGGATGCCACGGTGCACGGCCGCATAGCCGTGCTGATAGAAATGACTTTCTGCATTGATGACGGCCAGCGGGCGCTGTGCGCTGGCCGCACTATCCAGATAAGCCAGCGGATGACCGTTGACCTCGCGTTTCAGAATCGGAAACTCCGCTCTGATTCGTTCGAGATCGAAATTCATGACTCTACTCCTGGGATGCGTGCGGCAATACGCTGCAACACCGCCTGGCGCAAAACCGGATTTTCTAACTTCTCGGTTAATTCAGCGGCGAATGCATGGATGATCATCCGCTGAGCCGCAGACTCTTCAATACCGCGCGAGCGCAGGTAGAACATCTGCTCATCATCGATACGACCAATGGTCGCGCCGTGGCTGCACTTGACGTCATCAGCGTAGATTTCCAGCTGCGGCTTGGTGTCCACTTCCGCCAGACGTCCCATTAACAGATTGTTGTTGGTCATCTGCCCGTCAGTTTTCAACGCATGCTGAGCCACTTTGATCATGCCGTTGAACACCGCACGGCCTTTGTCACGCACGATGGTTTTGTGCATCTGACGGCTCATGCAGTAGCCTTTGTTGTGCTCCAGGTAGCTGCGCGTATCGCACACTTCCTGGTTAATCGGCAACGCCAGGCTGTTCATCGCCAGATTGGTGTTCTCACCGTTCAACTGTGCGCTGGTGTTGTGACGCGACAAACCAGCACCCAGCAAGAAGCTGGTGGTGCTGACCTGCGCATCGCGACCAATCACCACATCGTTATGGGCAAAGTGGTAGCTCTTATCACTCTCGAACGCCAGCTTGACATGCGACAGCTTGGCGTTATCCGCCACGTCAAACGTGAAACGTGCACCCGTAAAATGGGCGACATCATTCAGCGTGACGTAGTGCTCAATCACTTCCGCCTCAGCACTGGCTTCCAGTTGCAGATGGTGGCGGTGATGCACGGTATTCATGCCCGCTTCCTGACCGCTGGTAATATGCAGCAGATATAACGGCAATGCCGCCGCTTTACCTCGTGCCAGACGAATGCTGGTGGCTTCTTCTGCCAGGCTTTCAGTCAGGTGCAGAAACACTTCTGGCTGGATCGCTGCCGGCAGTGGACGGCGTTCAGCCGCCTGCGAATGCTGGACCTCAAACAGACCCGTATCGCGGCTGCTGAGCGCAGGCTGGAAACGACCATCAACAAACACCAGACGCACCGCGTCAATCGGCAGCGCCAGTGCTTCTACCTGCTCCGCCGTCACGTCCTGCGGTTGCGGCAGTACAAACTGCTGCCCCAGCAGACCTTCCAGCGGGGTGTATTTCCAGTTCTCATGCTTGCGCGTCGGCAAGCCGAGACGCATCAGTTGCTGCCAGTGCTGCTGTGCCTGCAAAGAACGCACGTCGCCGCGCGATTCAAACAGGTGATGCCACTGTTGCAGCGCGTTATCACTCTTCGTCGGTAAGCCAGCCATAGCCTTGCTCCTCCAGCTGTTTCACCAGCGTAAAGTCACCAGACTTCACAATTTTGCCCTGATACAGTACGTGCACATGATCAGGCTTGATGTAGTCGAGGATGCGCTGGTAGTGGGTGACGATAATGAATGAACGCTTGCCGTCACGCAGGCTATTGACGCCGTTTGCTACAATTTTCAAGGCATCGATATCCAGACCGGAGTCGGTTTCATCGAGAATGCACAGATCCGGCTCCAGTGCCGCCATTTGCAGAATATCGTTACGCTTTTTCTCACCACCGGAGAAGCCCACGTTAACTGAACGAGTCAGCAAATCTTCCGGCATCTTCAGCAGATGGATTTTATCTTCAATAAAGTCCTGGAAATCGAAACGATCCAGTTCTTCCTGCTCACGGTATTTACGCACCGCGTTCACAGAGGTCTGGAGGAAAAATTGGTTGCTGACGCCCGGAATTTCGACCGGATACTGGAACGCCATGAAGATGCCTTCGCCCGCACGTTCTTCCGGTTCCAACTCCAGCAGATCTTTGCCTTTGAAGGTGACGGAACCGCCGGTGACTTCATAATCTTCACGGCCAGCCAGGGTTGCAGACAGGGTACTTTTACCGGAACCGTTCGGTCCCATAATGGCATGCACTTCACCTGGTTTCACTTCGAGGTTCAGGCCGCGCAAAATTTCTTTGTCTTCAACACTAACCTGTAAATCTTTGATGCTTAACATACTCTTTCCTTCACATTGCTTCCGGCAACGGGCCATCAGCCCACGCTGTGCTCAAGGCTGATTGCTAACAATTTTTGCGCTTCCACGGCGAACTCCAGTGGCAGCTCGGAGAAAACATCTTTACAGAAGCCGTTCACGATCATCGAGATCGCATCTTCTTCGCTGATGCCACGCTGGAGGCAGTAGAACATCTGATCTTCACCAATACGGGAAGTTGTGGCTTCATGCTCCAGCTGCGCCGTGTTGTTACGCGCTTCCACATACGGGAAGGTATGGGCACCGCAATCCGCTCCAATCAACATGGAGTCGCACTGGGTGAAGTTACGCGCGTTAGTGGCGGTCGGCATGATTTTTACCAGGCCGCGATAGGTATTCTGGCTTTTACCGGCCGAGATCCCTTTCGAGATAATGGTCGATTTGGTGTTCTTGCCGATGTGGATCATCTTGGTGCCGGTATCGGCCTGCTGATGTCCGCTGGTCAGCGCCACGGAGTAGAACTCACCGATGGAATAATCACCGCGCAGAATGCAGCTCGGGTATTTCCAGGTGATGGCTGAACCGGTTTCTGACTGCGTCCACGACATTTTGCTGTGGTCGCCTTCACACAAGGCGCGCTTGGTTACGAAGTTGAGAATACCGCCGTCGCCTTCGCCTCCAGGGAACCAGTTCTGCACTGTGGAATATTTCACTTCGGCGTTTTTGTGGATAATCACTTCCACCACCGCCGCATGCAGCTGATAGGTATCGCGCACCGGTGCTGAACAGCCTTCAATATAGCTGACGTAGCTGTCTTCATCTGCCACCAGAATGGTGCGTTCGAACTGGCCGGTTTTTGCCGCATTGATGCGGAAATAGGTCGACAGCTCCATCGGGCAACGTACGCCTTTCGGGATGTAGACGAAAGTGCCGTCCGACGCTACCGCGGAGTTCAGCGCCGCGAAGAAGTTATCATTGGCAGGAACCACGGTGCCAAGATACTTTTTCACCAGCTCCGGGTGTTCCTGAATCGCTTCACCGAAGGAACAGAAGATGATGCCCTGCTCCGCCAGTTTGCCACGATAGGTGGTGGCAACCGAAACGGAGTCGAAAATCGCATCGACGGCCACTTCTTTACCTTCACGTACCGGTACACCCAGTTGGTTAAACGCGTTTTCTACTTCCTGTGTCAGATATTCGCTGGCAGGTGTGCTGCCAGAAGCCTGAGTCGCACCCGGCTCAGAAGCACAGGTGTCATCGCAGTTGCCACAGGATGGCGCGGAGTAATAGCTGTAATCCTGGTAGTCGAGTTTCTCGTAATGCGCTTTCAACCAGTGCGGCTCTTCCATTTCCAGCCAGGCACGAAAGGCTTTCAGACGAAACTCCAGCATCCACTCTGGCTCGTTACGCTTAGCCGAAATTGCCCGTACCACGTCCTCATTGAGGCCATGGGCAAATTCTTCGGTTTGCAGTTGGGTAAAGAAGCCCTCTTTGTAGTTGAGCTTGCCTTCCCACATTTGTACATCGTCAGATGTTTCGCTGTGTCGTGACATATTTCACTTACTCGACGCCAAAGCTTTCACCACACCCGCAGGCGTGCTGAGCTTTAGGGTTGTTAAATTTAAAGATCTGGTTCAGGCCTTCACGGACGTAATCCACTTCGGTGCCGTCGACAAACGGCATTGCCTGAAGCGGCACAAACAGCGTTGCGCCGAAGTATGAGAACTGCAGTTCGTCATCGGCAGGATCTTTCACCAGGTCCATGACATAACCAAAACCGGCACAGCCGGACTGTTTCACCCCTACTCGCAGCCCCTTAACTTCAGGATCCTGTGCGACCAGGTTAAGAATCTGTTTTGCTGCCGATTCGGTCAGCGTCAGCCCCTTCCAGACGAAATCATCGGGTGAAAAAGAAGCTGCATTTACTGATGACATAGTGCTACCTCGTAAGTCTGGGCCTTTTCAGGCTATCCCCCTATGGTAGTGATATCAGATATCACTTCAACCTCTTGTTTTGCAGGGATAATCATCTCGTGCTATTTTTTACTGCTACTTTATTAAGCATAGTCGCTTCACACTGCTTTGCGGCGTGCAAAACAGCCGCACTGACACTACTGTAACCTGTTAAAAAACCGCAAAATTTCATTTTTTCACTTTACGTTTTCCTACTAATTGATAGGTTACGCCTTTCCTTAATGTAAAAAAATTGTTATTGCCGATTTTAGTAACAGGCAAAATAAATCAATAAAATTTCTCTTCGGGAATTGCATTCCTGACGTGGTTGAATATGATAATGATTATCATTAACCTATTAAGGTGGCGACATGACGCTTACCGTCTCAGCCTGGTTACAACACAAAATCGATGAATATAAGTTTTCGGTGCGTGATATCACCGTTGACTTCTATATGGCTCAGGCAAAGCTCAACCGCACCGATTGCACTATCGAACAACTGCGTCGTTTTAACGACACCTGCCTCGATATGGCAGAAATCTGCCAGCTCAATGGCGACGACCAGAGCTATCTGCACGCCATGGGCAAGCTCCATCACCGCTTAGTGCAGGAGATGGGCAATGCCGATCGCGACCGCTTGTTCCGTATTCAGGCCTATCAACTGGCCCGCCTGTCACTAACTCGCTTGTGCCATCAACTGGCGCTGAGCGGCGAGTGGGACCAGGCCACCAGCCTACAGAGTGATTTCGTTCGCCACGCAGGCTGGATATTCTAATCCAGCTGCGTCCTGACGTCTCGTGGAATTCTACAATTTGTTTACAACAGCTCCAGCAACGCCTGCAATGGGTGGCGCATACCATTCCCTTCGGCACGTTTTACCTGGCTGCGACAGGAGAAACCGGTGGCAAGACAACGCTGACGCGGCAGCTTTTGCATCTGCGGATGCCAGGACAGTGCGTAAATGCCCAACGAATTCTCCAGGTTCTTGCTTTCGTGCCCATAAGTACCTGCCATACCGCAGCAGCCCACATTAATGTTTTCCAGCTTCGCACCGAAGCGGGCAAAAATATCCTGCCACTGATTTGGCGTAGATGGCAGCGCCGTCACCTCAGTGCAGTGGGCAAACAGATACCAGGCTTCACCGCTGGTGTGCTGCACGGCGCGCTCCGCCAGCGCAGTTTGCAACCATTCGTGCACCAGCTGCACGTTAAACTCGCCACGTTTCTCACCCAGCACCTGATTGTACTCATCGCGATAACACAATACGGTAGCAGGGTCGACGCCAACCATTGGCATACTCAACTGTGCCACGCGATTGAGGAAATCAGCCGTTTTCTCTGCCGTGCGGGCAAAACGTTGCAGGAAACCTTTAACGTGCTGCGCTTTGCCGTTCGGTGAAAACGGCAGCAGCACCGGACGGTAGCCGAGCTTTTCAATCAGTTTGATGAAGTCGGTTACCAACTGGGCTTCGTAGTAGCTGGTAAACGGATCTTGCACCACCAGCACACAATCTTTGCGTGCGTTGCTGTCGAGCGCTTCCAGTTGCTCCAACGTCAGGTTCATCGCCGGATGTCCGCTCAGCTGTTGTTTCAGGCTCGGAGAAGAAAGCAGCGGCAAATCGACCATGCCAATATGGTTTTTACTGAGTTCGCGCATCCACGGCTGTTTCAGGAAGAAGTTGAACACTTTGGGCGCTTTCGCCATCAGTGGCGCGTAGCTTTCTACCGTGGCGACCAGATGATCGCTCATCGGGCGCAAATAACGGGTGTGATACAGTTGCAGGAAACGCGAGCGGAAGTTCGGCACGTCAATTTTAATCGGGCACTGAGTTGAACAGGCTTTACAGGCCAGACAGCCCGCCATCGCCTCTTTGACTTCATGCGAGAAATCGTATTCCCCCTGCTGCGCATGCCAGGAGTTACGGGTACGCTGGATCAGGGTGCGCAAACTGGCGCGCTGCTCCGGCAGGGATTTCTCCAGTTGAACCGGATCTACCCCCTGCTCCGACAACAGACGTAGCCATTCACGCGTCAGCGTAGCGCGCCCTTTTGGCGAGTGAATACGGTTGCGGGTGATTTTCATCGACGGACACATCGGGCTGCGCGTATCAAAGTTGAAGCACAGGCCGTTGCCGTTACACTCCATCGCACCGCGCCATTCATTGCGTACTGTCAGCGGGATCTGACGATCGTAAGTCCCACGTTTCACCGCATCGACCTGCATCATCGGTTCATCGCTGCCGAGCGGTGTGCAGATTTTACCAGGGTTGAGGCGGTTATCAGGATCGAATGCGGCTTTGATACGACGCAGCTCGTTAAACAAGGTTTCACCGAAAAACGCCGGGCTATATTGCGCACGAAAACCTTTACCGTGCTCGCCCCACAGCAAGCCACCGTAGCGTGCCGTCAGGGCCACCACTTCATCGGAGATTTGCTTCATCAGCATCTCCTGCTGCGGATCACACATATCCAGCGCCGGACGGACGTGCAGCACCCCGGCATCCACGTGACCAAACATGCCATAACTCAGGCCGTGGCTATCGAGTAACGCGCGGAAATCGACAATGTAATCAGCCAGATGCTCTGGCGGCACGGCGGTATCTTCGACAAACGGAATCGGCTTGGCACGCCCTTTGGCATTCCCCAGCAGACCCACGGCTTTTTTGCGCATATTATAGATACGCTCAATGCCACCTAAGTCATTACATAGCTGATAACCAATCACGCCGCCCTGCTGCTGTGTCATCAGCTCATCCAGACGCGCGCACAAGGTCGATACCTGCTGCTCAATCAGCTCACCGTCATCCCCGGCAAACTCGACGATGTTCAGTCCCAGCATCTCTTTATCCGGTACATCGGTAATCAACTCGTTTACCGAGTGCCAGACGATATCTTCGCGCGCCAGATTCAACACTTTTGAATCGACGGTCTCCACCGATAACGCTTTGGCTTCAACCATAAAGGGCGCATTGCGCAGTGCAGAGTCGAATGAATCATATTTGATATTCACCAGACGACGCACTTTCGGGATGGGTGTGATATCAAGGCGCGCTTCGCTGATAAACGCCAGCGTACCCTCGGCACCGCACAACAGACGCGTCAGATCGAAGGTTTGCAGATCGTCACTGAAGACATGGCGTAAATCGTAACCGGTAAGGAAACGGTTCAGTTTAGGGAATTTTTCCAGAATCAGCGCACGTTGTTCACGGCAACGCGTCATCACCTGCTGATAAATCCGTCCTTCTTTGGTTGGCGTTTGCGCCAACTTCTCCGCTAAATCGGTTGGCATCGCACGGGTATCCAGGATATCGCCGCCCAACAGCACCGCACGCAGGCCCAGCACGTGATCGGAGGTTTTACCGTACACCAGCGAGCCTTGCCCTGACGCATCGGTATTGATCATGCCGCCCAGCGTCGCACGGTTGCTGGTGGATAATTCCGGGGAGAAAAAGAAGCCGTAGGGTTTTAACCAGGCGTTTAACTGATCTTTCACTACGCCCGCTTCAACCCGCACCCAGCGTTGCTCGGTGTTGATTTCCAGAATACGGTTCATGTAGCGCGACATATCAACCACGATCCCCTGATTCAGGGACTGACCATTGGTTCCGGTACCGCCGCCACGCGGGGTAAATACCAGACTTTCAAAGCGTTCGTCTCCCGCCAGACGCGCAATCAATGCGACATCGGCGGTGGAACGCGGGAAAAGTGCCGCATCGGGTAGCAGTTGATAGATGCTGTTATCGGTTGATAGCGAGAGACGATCAGCATAGCTGGTGGCGGTATCGCCAGTGAATCCTTGCTCTTTTAAGGACTGCAGGAATGTCAGCACCAGTTGAACGAGGCCCGGTGCCTGGGAAATCTGTGGGATCATTATTGGTTGACCGAGATGTTGTAAACGTTTGCGTAGTCGATTCTTATGAATCATTCGTTTTATCACATTTTTCTTTCTCCCGCTGTTTTTTCAGGAAATGTAAAAAGCGCCCTGCATTTCTCTGTGAAATAGGTAATCATTAATCGGGGACAGTAAACCCCACCGTGAAGGATTCAATTGAGGTCAAAACGCTGTTATGAAAAACCTGCAACGTGGTATGGACTTACCGCAAATGCTGTTCTCACTGATGTTCATCCTGATCATGATCATCGCCTGTCTGTGGGTGGTTCAGCCTTTCATTTTGGGCTTCGCCTGGGCCAGCATGGTGGTGATTGCCACCTGGCCATTGATGATCAAGTTACAGCATCTGCTGTGGGGACGCCGTTCCCTGGCGGTGATCGCCATGACCATTCTGTTGCTGCTGCTGTTTATCATCCCGATCGCCGTGCTGGTGAACAGTCTGATCGACAACAGCGCACCGGTTATCGCCTGGGCCACGCAGGGTCACATGGCGGTGCCACAGCTGGACTGGCTGAAAGAAGTGCCGATGGTCGGTGACAAGCTGTTCTCCAGCTATCACAAGCTGGTTGACGGCGGCGGCTCAGCGATCATGAGCAAGTTGCAACCTTATATTGGTCGCACCACCGGTTTTTTTGTTGCCCAGGCTGGTCATTTCGGACGCTTTATGTTGCATCTTGCATTGATGCTGCTATTCAGCGTGCTGCTGTACTGGCGAGGTGAGCAGGTCGGGCATGGTATTCGCCACTTTGCTTATCGTATGGGTGGTCGTCGCGGCGATGCTGCGGTACTACTGGCCGGTCAGGCCATTCGTGCCGTGGCGTTGGGGGTGGTGGTTACCGCTCTGGTGCAGGGTGTGTTAGGTGGCATCGGTTTAGCTATCTCCGGTATCCCTTATGCCACTTTGTTAACCGTCGTCATGATTCTCTCCTGCCTGGTACAACTTGGCCCACTGATTGTGCTGGTTCCTGCCATTATCTGGCTGTACTGGAGCGGCGATACCACCTGGGGCACGGTGTTGCTGGTGTGGAGTTGTGTGGTCGGGACACTCGACAACGTGCTACGACCAATGCTGATTCGTATGGGTGCCGATTTACCGATGATTTTGATTCTCTCTGGTGTTATCGGTGGTCTGGTGGCCTTTGGCATGATCGGCCTGTTTATTGGCCCGGTGGTGCTGGCCGTGTCCTATCGCCTGGTCTCAGCATGGATGCATGAAGCGCCCGCCCCGGATGACGATCCAGAAACCGTCGTGGAAGAACTGACCGAGCACGACGACCACACAGCCTGACCCTCAGGCTGACGGTGGTTAATGCCCAGTTAATCACCGTCACTTAATTACCTTTTGTTAACGAAATTTTCCATAAGCGTTTTTTAAGAAAAACCGCATTTTCACGCTATTCCGGTCAGTTTTGGTAACGGAAAGATTATTTTCCGTACTGATTTACCGCTAAAACCCGCCAAAAACCTCATTAAAAGATTATCAGCTTTAAACTAATAAGAGGATTCTTAAAGACGCCGCAAGCGGCTGTGAATAACATGTTCCCTATGTTTGAGATCAAATCACTGATTTTTAAACAACCTTTTTCCCCTGAGTAAAGTAAAGAATTGCTGTGTGTAGTCTTTGCCCATCCCCTGTGATGGGCTTTTTTTTGGGCTTTTTTATGCTTCGAAGCAGCAGAATCAACGGTTGGCACCGCTCTGGATATCCAACCGCTTCAAACGCTTTACTTATTGAAGGTCACTTCTACCTTCTGATCGGCACGTTGTTTCTTCCAAATATAGTTGCGGTATTGCGACCCGGCGATGACGGTAAAACTGTTGTCACCCGTTTTCTCACCCATCTTGATTTGCGTGAGGTTAGCATTCACCTCATGGGCCAGATAGGGCGGCCAGTTGTATCTATCGAGACTCTCTGTCGGTATCGCGACACTGCGTTGTTCAGCAACTGAACCATCGCTGTTTTTTACCGTGACGGTGATGACGCTGCCTGATGCCAAATCAGTCTGGAATTTATCCCCAAACACATCGTCTTCTTTTAACCACGGGTTGTCTGAGGCACTAATCACTGAAATTTCAGCAGCAAGATCACTCTTCTTATGCAGCGGGAACCAGATCAGATTACGAAAACTACTGCCTGCAACAACACTAAATTTGCCGTCTTTCAGTTCACCCACGATCACATTGTTGGATTTCTGATTATTGATAATTCTTGCCAGATGCGCAGGCCAGGTTGTTGCCGCAGTTTCCAGTCCATTATTAAAGAAGTACTGTTCAATAACTTTACCTGACGACTTCTGTTTAACGGACATCACCGCCGTAGCATAAGCAGGCAAGCCATCGCCACCGCTGATGTTTGTAACGTCTCCCCACTCTGTCCCATTTACAACCGCATAAGTCTTGCGCTGTACATTGACCTGGTACGCGTCCTTATAATCCTGATGTAGCCAGATATGATTCAAATAACTGGAGCCACTGGCAGGAATAATGTTGCCACCTTTAAGCTGTCCCGCCTCAAGAATATTCTTCGGGAAGTAATTATTCACTGCGATCGCGATTTCGTAAGGCCAGCTCCACTGCCCTGGACTGGTAACTTTTTTATCCAGGGTCATAACGCTATTTGTCTTACGTTCTGTCAGGCTCACTGAAAAATATTGGTACTCAGGAAGATCACCATCATTCAATTGATACTGACTGTCCCAGAATGGGTAAGTATCTGTATAACTGAAGCGTTTTTCTTTCAAATAACGGACAGCGTCATTTTTTGACGCTGTCCCCCTTACCAGACCACCATACGTTTTTAAAGGATCGGAAAAATAGTCAACTCTCCCACAGGCCTGTTGCGAACAAGTCTTTGACATAATAGTGCGGAATTTACCCTCAACTTTATAGCCATAGGCATAAGGCGTCTTTCCGACCTCATCCTCATTATGATTCAAACCAATATTATGGCCGATCTCATGTGCAAGGGCGTATGATGTTGGACTGACTGAACAACTTGCCACCACCACACTCGTCCGCCCGCCCCATTGCGCCACACCACAGGCTTCCTTACTTTCTTTGATGATGAGCGTCACCAGATCAGCATGAGTTTCTGCTTGCTTCGCAACGACAAATTTATTCAGCGGGGTGTCCTTGGTGTACATTTGTTTAATCATGCTAAATATCGACGTCTCGTCAATTTTGGCATCAATAACACCAGCAACATCGAACTGTATTAATGTATCACTTTTATTGTAGCTTTCATTTAATTTACCATTGATATAACCGGCATAACCCTGTGGATTGGCCTGGAAAAACTCCCTCGACTGGTTGGTATAAAGGTACAAAACCCTCATTTTAGCAGGCGTGCTATCCTCACTGGTTGTTTCAACCGAAGTCGATCGCTCATCTGTCAGATGCTGATGGGCATCGGCGTGTTCATCGATGATCGCATCATGATCAACCTCAGGACAATCAGTCGCCTCAATTTTTACCAGCACCTGCATCCCTTCACCAATCGGATAGATTTCATAATGAGAACCATCAGCGAGGCTAATGCCACCGTTAATTAGCCCATTATGCATAGAGAAGGTTGCTGTATCTTTGCTATTTTTTGATGTCCCTTTCCAGATACGGTTGCCAATATTATCCTTCTCCAGAGAGCCAGCAACAATTTCAACATCCCGCCCTTTCTCAGTTTTAAAACGGAATGATGAAGATTTCGCCAATAAAATATTTTCATTTATCCTTATTAACTTATAATTTTTATTTTCATTCTGAAAACTTCTAATCAATGGGTTCTCAGGCCCATTCACATCCTGTTTGGCGATACTAAAAAGTTGCGGCGCAGCAAACGCAGCAGATGAAAGTGTTGAGGCAATAACAGTAACGATTAACTTCTGTTTAAAAGACAGCAAAGCGATTATTCCTGGCGAGATAATGAATTTCAGGCGTATAAAAGGTGTGATCCATCCTCCCTGAACGTAAGGATATTCCTTTCATAAGCACTTAATGGCGCGGGTTGCATGCATGAAAAATACTTAACCCGCTTTTACATCATGTTATAGGGTGACGAATAAATAACCTACGCGGGTTTTGCACAGTCAATACGGGAAGATGGGAGGTAATAAGGAGAGTTATCTCAACAGCTATGGGGAAAAATGCATATCAGGGAAGAAACAAGTCCCGGAAACTTCCCGGGACTGTAATTTAACGCCGTTATTTAGCGTCGTTCAGCTCCGCCAGACTCAGCCAGGTTTCCACGACCGTATCCGGGTTTAGCGACAAGCTGTCGATTCCCTCTTCCATCAACCAGGCCGCAAAGTCCTGGTGATCGGACGGCCCCTGGCCACAGATACCGACGTATTTACCCTGTTTCTTCGCGGCCTGAATCGCCATCGACAGTAGCGCTTTCACCGCGTCATTGCGCTCGTCAAACAACGCCGAGACCACGCCGGAATCACGATCCAGACCCAACGCCAACTGCGTCATATCGTTGGACCCAATCGAGAAGCCATCGAAATGTTGCAGGAACTGATCCGCCAGTAAGGCATTTGACGGGATCTCGCACATCATGATCACCTTCAAGCCATCCTCGCCGCGTTTCAATCCCTGTTTCGCCAGTTCTTCAACAACGGCTTCCGCTTGCGCCACGGTACGAACAAACGGGATCATGATTTCCACGTTGGTCAGCCCCATTTCATTGCGCACCCGCTTCACAGCAGCACATTCCAGCGCGAAACAATCACGGAAGCTGTCGGCAACATAGCGGCCTGCACCGCGGAAACCGAGCATCGGATTCTCCTCTTCCGGCTCGTAGCGCTCGCCACCCACCAGGTTGGCATACTCGTTTGATTTAAAATCCGACAGACGCACAATAACGCGCTTCGGTGCAAACGCGGCACCCAGCGTGGCAATGCCTTCGGTCAGACGGGCAATATAGAACTCAACCGGATCGTCAAAACCTTTCATCATCTGACGAATTTCCTGTTGCAGCTCCGGTGTCTGCTGGTCAAATTCCAGCAGCGCTTTCGGGTGCACGCCAATCATGCGGTTAATGATGAACTCCAGACGCGCCAGCCCGACACCTTCATTCGGCAAGCAGGCGAAATCGAATGCACGATCCGGGTTACCGACGTTCATCATGATTTTCAGCGGCAGGTCTGGCAGGCTATCCACCTGAGAACTGGTGACCTCGAAATCCAGCAGATCGTCGTAAACATAACCGGTATCGCCCTCGGCGCAGGAGACGGTGACTTTGTGACCATCTTGCAGTCGTTCAGTGGCATCGCCACAACCAACTACCGCCGGGATGCCAAGTTCACGGGCGATGATCGCCGCGTGGCAGGTGCGTCCACCACGGTTGGTGACAATCGCCGAGGCTTTCTTCATGATCGGTTCCCAATCCGGGTCGGTCATGTCGGTCACCAATACGTCACCTTTCTCAATGCGGTTCATCTCACTGATGTCGTGGATCACCTTGACCTCACCGGCACCAATGCGGTGACCGATGGCGCGCCCTTCCACCACAATCTTGCCTGTGCCTTGCAAGTTGTAGCGTTCCATCACCTGACCATTAGAACGCACCGTTTCCGGACGGGCCTGCACGATAAACAGCTTGCCGGTGTGGCCATCTTTGGCCCATTCAATATCCATCGGGCGTTTGTAGTGTTGTTCGATCAACACCGCCTGTTTAGCCAGCGCCTGAACCTCGTCGTCGCTCAGACAGAAGCGGTCGCGGTCAGCTTCAGCTACATCTTCAATGCGTACCTGCTTGCCGTGCTCATGCGAATCGGCATACACCATGCGCAGCTTTTTAGAACCCATGTTACGACGCACAATCGCCGGGCGATTAGCCGCCAGCGTCGGTTTGTGGACGTAAAACTCATCCGGGTTCACCGCACCCTGTACCACCATTTCACCTAAGCCCAGGGCTGCGGTGATAAACACCACCTGGTCAAAGCCGGATTCGGTATCAATGGTAAACATCACACCAGACGAAGCGAGGTCGGAACGTACCATCCGTTGGATGCCTGCGGACAGGGCAACGCCGCGATGGTCGTATCCCTGATGCACACGGTAGGAGATGGCGCGATCGTTAAATAACGAAGCATATACGTGTTTGACCGCCACCATCACTGCATCAATGCCCTGCACATTCAGGAAGGTTTCCTGTTGTCCGGCAAAGGAGGCGTCGGGCATATCTTCGGCGGTCGCTGAGGAACGCACCGCAAAAGAGGCTTCGGCATCATCAGCGGATAATTGCTGATAGGCATCATTGATCGCGGCTTCCAGTTCTGGCTGGAACGGCGTATCAACCACCCATTGGCGGATTTGCTTGCCGGCTTTCGCCAGCTCATCAACGTCATCAATATCAGTCTTATCCAGCAGATCATAGATACGCTGGTTCAGCCCGCTTTGATCGAGAAACTGATTAAAAGCATAAGATGTGGTCGCATAGCCATTAGGTACAGCCACACCCAGCGACGACAAATTGGTAATCATTTCACCCAGAGAAGCATTTTTGCCTCCCACCCGATCAACATCATGCATGCCAAGCTGGTTGTACCAGAGCACTAGCGGCTGTTCGCCTTTATTGGACATCGAGATTATCCTTTTAAATGATTGGGGCACATGGAACATTTTGCTATTCGCAAATACAGCCTGGCACAAGCGGAATATAAAGACTAAGTGTTGAATCGTTAAAGCAACGAAAGAAATGAAAAATCGGATTAGTACCCGCAATAATTCAGGTTGCGCAACCGCGCCAATTAACGCTAACAGATTGCTTCAGCAATAAATTTCTCATTTTCAGAGGGTTAGAACTTGCGTTTTGTTGCGCAACAGAATATGACTTTATTTTGTGCGCGAAGCAAAATAACCGAAAAAAAGGATGATTTCCGAAACGCTATTTCATCTATATTGATGGTTAGATTAATGCCCGGACTCTCTACATTCTTTGCCATATGGACATTCCATTTTATTATTATGAAAAATGAAACATTGGCAATGATAATGTTGCATAAAGGTTATCAGGAGGAAGTCTTTCATTATGAGCACCGAACGTAGCGTGTTTTACATCTCCGATGGCACCGCCATTACCGCTGAAGTCCTCGGCCATGCGGTATTGTCACAATTCCCGGTTAGCACCAATAGCGTTACTCTGCCCTTTGTCGAAAATGTGCAGCGTGCTCAGGCGGTTAAAGCTCAAATCAATGCACTTTATCAGCAAAGTGGCGTGCGCCCGCTGGTGTTCTTTTCCATCGTCACCCCCGATGTACGGGAAATCATCCTTGAGAGCGAAGGTTTCTGTCAGGATATTGTGCAGGCGCTGGTCGGCCCGTTGCAGAGCGAGTTAGGTGTGCCCTCGATGCCCGTCGCCCATCGTACCCACGGGCTGACCGCGAGTAACCTGGGTAAATATGATGCGCGTATCGCCGCAATTGATTACACCCTGGCACACGATGACGGCATCTCACTGCGGGGTCTTGAAGACGCTCAGGTGATTCTGCTCGGTGTGTCGCGTTGCGGTAAAACCCCTACCAGCCTGTATCTGGCGATGCAGTTTGGCGTACGTGCTGCCAACTATCCCTTTATCGCCGACGATATGGATAACCTGAAACTTCCACCCGCTCTGCGCGCCCATCAGCATAAATTGTTTGGTTTGACCATCGATCCCGAGCGACTGGCCGCCATTCGTCAGGAGCGTGCGGAAAATACGCGCTATGCCTCGTTGCGCCAGTGCCGCCTGGAAGTGGGTGAAGTTGAAGCCCTGTTCCGCACCCATCAGATTCGCTACCTCAACAGTACCAACTACTCGGTGGAAGAGATCGCCACCAAAATTCTCGACATTATGGGCCTGACGCGGCGGATGTATTGACCTGTACGTATTTGTAAAGTGAGGCTGCCGACTTATTGCAAACCCTTTCGCTTTAGCAGGTTGAATTCTCAGGTTAATGGTTTATTGTGACCCTCATCACTTCCCGGTATTTCACCGTTGCGAAGAACAGATTTTCGAGAACCCTGATGAACAAAACTGATGAACTGCGTACCGCGCGCATTGGCAGCCTGATAATGCCCGCCGCGTTAGCGCAACAGCACCCTATTTCGGCCGAAATTGCCGCCACCGTAACGGCTGCACGCCAGCGCATTGCCCGTATTCTCACTGGAGAAGATCGCCGCCTGCTGGTGATTATCGGCCCTTGCTCACTACACGACCCTAAAGCCGCGTTTGAATACGCACAGCGCCTGAACGTCCTGCGTGAACAGTACCAGGATCGCCTGGAAATCGTGATGCGCGCCTATTTTGAAAAGCCACGTACCGTGGTGGGCTGGAAAGGATTGATCTCTGATCCCGATTTGGATGGCAGCTTTGATGTTAACCGTGGCATTGCTATTGCCCGCCAGTTGCTGCTCGATATCAACGCCATCGGGATGCCAACCGCGACCGAGTTCCTCGATATGGTGATCGGCCAGTTTATTGCTGATCTGATCAGCTGGGGCGCCATTGGTGCGCGTACCACTGAAAGCCAGATCCATCGTGAAATGGCGTCAGCGCTGTCTTGCCCGGTTGGCTTTAAAAATGGCACCGACGGCAACGTGCAGATCGCGGTGGATGCGATTCGCGCGTCGCGCGCCAGCCATATGTTCTTGTCGCCGGATAAAAACGGTCAGATGACTATTTATCAAACCAGTGGCAATCCACATGGTCATGTCATCCTGCGTGGCGGCCGTCAGCCGAATTATCACGCCGATGACGTGGCAGCGGCAGCCGCCAACCTGCGCGATTTTAATCTGCCGGAGCAGTTGGTGATTGATTTCAGCCACGCCAACTGCCAGAAGCAGCATCGCCGCCAGCGTGATGTGGCGGAGGATGTGGCGCAGCAGATCCGCGCCGGTTCACGCGCTGTGGCCGGGGTGATGATTGAGAGCTTCCTGCAGGAAGGTAATCAGAAAGTGGTCAGCGGCGAACCGCTGGTCTACGGCCAGTCAATTACCGATCCTTGCCTGGGCTGGGACGACAGTGCCGAAGTGCTGGCACGGCTGGCGGCTGCCGTCGACAGCCGCTTCTGATTAGCTGGAGCAGCTCACTTCCAGCGCTTTTCCCCACTCAGGTGGCCGTTGGCGCAACTCCGCGCTAACGGCCTCATCACTAAACGGCTGTTGCAAAGCCAGATGTAAGCGCGCCAGTGCCGCGGTTTCACCGCGCTCAACCTCTTCAATCACCTGCTGAGCGAGATAGTTGCGCAACACCAACGCCGGATTGGCCGCTTTCATCACCTTCTGCCGCGTTTCGTCGCTTGCTTCGTCGCGTAGCAATCGCTGACGATACCCCTCATACCAGCGGTCAAAAGCATCACGATCGATAAATTCATCGCGCAATGGTGAACGCGTCTGCTGCTGTTGCGTTTCGCTGAGCAGACGGAACGTCAGGGTATAATCGCTGTGTTCGTGCGTCATCAACGCCAGCAATCCGGTCAGAATCGCGTTGTCATTGGCATCTTGGGTGAGCAATCCGAGTTTGGCTCGCATTCTTTCGCCCCACACGCGCATTAGCTCAGGCTCATAGTGGCTCAGCGCCTGTTTCAGCTGCTCGGTGGTCAATAACCCGGACAACGCGTGCGCCAGACGGTTGAGATTCCATAAGCCGACCGCAGGCTGATTATCGAAAGCGTAGCGCCCCTGATAATCGCTGTGATTGCAGATAAAGTTGGGCTGATAATCGTCAAGGAAGCCGTAAGGACCGTAGTCGATGGTCAGGCCAAGCAGCGACATATTATCGGTGTTCATCACCCCGTGGGCGAACCCCACACTCTGCCACTGGGCGATTAAACTGGCGGTACGCTTCACAATATCGGTGAACCATAGCAGATACTGGTCTGCCTCATCCTGCAACATCGGCCAGTGATGACGAATGGCATAATCGGCCAGCTGATGGACCTTGTCTTGCTCGCCACCATAATAGAAATGCTCAAAATGGCCGAAGCGCAGATGGCTTTCGGCAATGCGCATCAGCATCGCGCCACGTTCCTGGGTTTCGCGCAGCACAGGCTCATCCCCCACCGCGAGGGTTAGCGCGCGCGTGGTGGGGATCCCCAGATGATATAGCGCCTCTGAGGCGAGAAATTCCCGCACCGTGGAGCGGATCACCGCGCGACCATCTCCCATCCGCGAATAAGGAGTCAGCCCCGCGCCTTTCAGATGCCAGTCAAGCTTACGTCCATCCGCCAGCTGCTGCTCACCCAGCAGGATGCCACGCCCATCGCCCAGCTGTCCGGCCCATACGCCGAATTGATGGCCGCTGTACACCTGCGCCAGCGGGGCCATACCGGGTAACAACGCTTGTCCAAACCAGACGCCATGCCCTCCCTCACTGAACAACGACGGGTCGAGCGCCATGGCCTTTGCCAGCGGCGCGTTATGGTACAGCAGACGACCACCCTGCAAAGGGGTTGGATCCAGGGCGGTATAGAATCCCGGCAACTCCCGCTGCCAGCTGTTGGTAAACTGCATAGTCACTCCGCGAGGTGCATAGTTTTCGGGCACCGCGATTGGGTTGAAAATCAACGGGTAGTGTAACGCTGACACTGCGGAGAAAACAGATGAATGGATTACTGCTGCAACGGAGAATTAAGAGTCACGTCGGGATAAATCAGGTCATTCAGTCGTTCAGCTTTGACCACCGGAAACAGGCTGCCCTGTAAATGTGCGCCGCTGAGCGCCGTCACTTTCTCCAGCATCGCGGCATCATCGATACCACAAATAATAATCTGTGTTGCATCGCTGTGGAAATTGTCGATAAGCGCCTGAATAAAAGGTATAAATGATGCACGTTTTGCTAACCCCTGAATAAAGGTTTTGTCCATCTTCAGGACACTAAAAAGATTATCGTAAACCGCCGTCGCCGGTGCTTTCCCAGCACCAAATTGCGAAAGTGATAAACGGAATTCACTTTTCAGCGCACTCAAAATTGGATGCGATTTACCCTGCGATAATTGGGGGAACGTTTCGCTGACATCCAATGCAATAAACGGCAGTTGCTTAAATTTCCTTAACAGAAATTCACTTTCCAGCAGCGTTACCGCCATCGAATCATCAATACGAACCAAGGCGGTAATTTGATTTAACTCAAAGAAGTCGCGGTACTTTTCCAGCAATGTCAGCTGGCTCTGCAACAGGCGCAGTTGTTGGGCATCGTCTAATTGCGGCAACAGCAAATCCTGCGGCAGCGTGATAGGCGCGCTGTCGTGGACAAATTGCGTAACCAGTTCAACCGCAGTTAACTGGCCCGCTAAAGAATAGGCTGGATAAAACCAGGTTTCCGACTGATAGTCGGCAGATAAATGAACTTTCATTTTTACAGCCAGAAGCAGTGGCGATTGGCGCATCGTATATCAATGAAAACGCTCAGGCAATAGGACCAAACGTTAGAAGAGAGCTGCTTTTTTGCCTGAAGGTGTCATTTTTACGCTGAAATAATCCTTAAGCCAAATAACCAGGGTCTATTATCCCTACCGCTTAATTACATTAAGGCATTATTGTTAGTATTAAATCCCCCTCAGGTAAAGTGCCATTTTAAAGCAGAGCATTTTTAGGGCCTGGAAATTTAATTTAAGTACAGATATCAACGAGTCACTTTTAGCCGAAAGTGTTTTTCGGCTAATCCCTGCTAAATACGCCGTGCCTGCCAGAATACTTTTCGCCAGTAAACATTATCCAGCGAGGAGCGAATCACGCCCTGACTGGTAGAAGCATGAATAAAGGTGTTATCGGTATCATAAATGCCGACGTGCAGACCATTCTCGCCACTGCCGGTTTTAAAAAACACCAAATCGCCCGGTAATAACTCATCCTTATCAATACGTGTGCCGATATCGCTTTGCGCGTCGGTCGAACGCGGCAACTGAAGATCGAATCTGTCACGGAAGGTGAGATAGACGAAGCCAGAACAATCCACCCCACCCCGACTCAGGCCACCATAGCGATAAGGAGTGCCATGCCAATTGTTCAGCTGATCGTTGAGTTGCGCGATAACGGTGATGGAATCGGACAGACGGCCATTGGGCGGAGGCGCATGGTGACTGCATCCTGCCAACAGGAGTACCAGAATCAACATCATCAGCCGCATCAGAAAAATCCTTAAATCCGTTGCCCGAGCAACACTTTAGCGGCAAAACCTTATCATGCGCAAGGCGTCGGCCCTCACGGCACCAGCAATAATGCGCCCTGCGGGGTTTCAATGCGTTGAAACGGGATGTTATAAAGCGGAGCCAATTGGCTGACGGTCAGCACGCTATCGGCCGTGCCCTGCGCGACCAACCTGGACTGATGCATCAGCCAAACCCGGTCAGCATGGCGCAGGCTGTGGTTAAGGTCATGCCCGCTGGCAATAATGGCGATACCCGCAGCCCGTAATTGGTGCAATAAGCTATCCACCGCCCGTTGCTGTGCAACATCCAGCGCGCTCATCGGCTCATCGAGGATCAACAATTTGCCGCGAGCATTGATGGCCGGATGAATTTGCAGTGCGGCCGCCGCCAGGCGCACCCGTTGCCATTCACCGCCAGAAAGTTGCAACAGGCTGCGCATCAACTTGTCCTTCAGACTCAGCATCTCCAGCACCTGCAACAACAACACGTCGGCTTCCGAGGTGACATGGAGCAGATGCATGCGCAGATAATGCCAGACCGGCATCTGTCCCGGTGGTGGCTGCTGCTGTGGCAGCCAGGCACGTACCTGTGCCAATGCCGCACCACTCCATTGCGCTAACGGTTGACCCGAGAGAAAAATGTCGCCAGTTGCGGGTAGTAAGCCTGCCAGTACGTTGAGTAACGTGCTTTTACCGGCACCATTTGGCCCCACCAGATGCACCAGTTCGCCAGCACGCAGCTCAAGATCAACGGGGGCCAGCCGTCCTTTAACGCTGGCCCCCTGAGACTGCATCAGCATGACTTACGCCAGGGCCTGTTTAATGCTGGCCACGAGGATCGCATCGTCTGGCGTCATATCTGGCGCAAAACGCGCAACCACTTCACCTTGTTTATTGATCAGGAATTTTTCGAAATTCCACAGGATATCGCCCGGTGTTTTCGGTGCACGGCCTTTACTCACCATGCGCTCATAAAAACCGCTGCCTTCCGGACGCAACGCTTCCGGCTGTGCCGCCACCAGTGCACTGTACAGGGGATGACGCGCCGGACCATTCACATCGGTTTTCTCAAACATCGGAAAAGTGACGCCGTAGGTGGTACTGCAAAAAGTTTTGATCTCTTCGCTGCTGCCCGGCTCCTGTTCCAGAAACTGATTACACGGAAAACCAAGGACGCTGAAGCCTTGTGCCTGCCACTCTTTTTGTAGCGCCTCCAGTTGCTCGTATTGCGGTGTGAGACCACATTTTGAGGCCACATTCACCACCAGCAGCACCTTACCCTGCCACTGCTCCAGGGTGGTTTTATCACCGTCCAGCGTAACCAGTTCTGTTTGATAAATGCTCATTGTCGATTCCTGTTGTTGATGCCAAGGGGGCCAGCCGCAGCTAGCGCGAGGATTTTACTAATAACACGATAAACAGTGGCGCACCGAGTGTGGCGGTCACCACACCGATCGGCAGTTCAGCTGAGGTCAGAACCAGCCGGGCGATAATATCCGCCGCCAACAATACCACGGCACCCGCCAGCGCCGCCGCTGGCAGCAGATAGCGATGATCGCTGAAGCCGCTAAGGCGCAGCAGATGCGGGATCACCAGCCCGACAAAACCTATAGCACCGGCCATCGCCACGCTGACACCCACCAGCCAACCCATGGTGAGCACCAGCAGGTTGCGCCACAGCAGCATTGGCAGACCCAGCTGACGCGCCGAGGTCTCCCCCAGTGCCAACAGATTGAGCACCCGCGCCGTCGCAATTAGCGCCAGAATGGCCGGGATCAGCGCCAGCATCATCCAACCATAGCGCCAGTCGATACCGCTAAACCCGCCCATCATCCAGTACATTAGTTGGCGCAGATCGAGGCTGGTACTGAAGTACACCACCCAGGTCATCATCGCGCTGCAAATAATCCCCAGCGCTACGCCCGTCAGCAGTAAGCGACTGGCCGATAGATGACGATGGGCAAAGTGCAACAGCAGCAAGGTGATCACCAGTGCCCCGGCCATCGCCGCCAACGCGAGGCTCCATAATGAGCCGTTGCCGAGCATCACGCCGAGCACCAGACCAATACCCGCACCATTTGACACCCCGAGCAACCCCGGTTCGGCCAGCGGATTGTTGAACAGCGCTTGCATCACTACGCCACAAACGGCCAGGGCCGCCCCCACCAGCAGCACCGCCAGGGTGCGCGGCAGACGTAATTGCCAGACGAACAGGTTGCTGTCGTTTGAGAACCAGTGCAGCGGTGCAATCCAGCTATCACCGGCACACAGGCTTATCACCATCAGGATAATAAGTAGCGCGCCCAAGGCAAGAAGCCAGCGCTGGCTGCGGCGGTCTGCCTGGCGGGCAAGCTGATCCAGCAGAGTCATAAATAAGATTGGCTGAGAAAACAGAGATTTGATTGTAGTGGGATTACAGCAAAAAGAAAGACCATTGCGGCGTCATCGCGACGCCGCCAATGAGGAATTAATTACGCGGAGGGATCGGCTGGCCGTTGTGGTTATCACGTTTGTCGTGATTCTGCTGCGGCTGGTTATTGTGCTGCTGCGGGTGCTTCTGCGGTTCTTTATTACCCGGATGCTGTGCCTGCCAGCCATTACCATTCCAGTAGCCGTGCGGGCCTTTCATACCGACGCGCTGGTTGTGATGCTGCTTCCACCATGCAGGGGCACGCCAGTCATAACCGTCCCAGTAGTAACCGCGTTTGTCCTGATCGCCAATATGAATGGATACCCCCGGCGTGTTGATGTTTACGGAAACATTGGCACTAGCGAGCAGCGGCATACCTAACAGGATGCTTAATAAAAGTGCTGTCTTTTTCATCAGCTTAACCTCTTGTTTTGTGTTGGCGCTGTTATAACAAATGCGCAGAAGAGGTCACTATCAGCAAGTGCCGATTTTCATGCTATTTTCCGCATACTTACGCAATCCTTACATTATGAAAAAAGCATGGAGAACGGTGTTTTTCTCACCAAAATAAAAAAGGCCGCTAAGCGGCCTTTTTGTTTTACTGAAATTAGTCAGCATCCTTGGGTGTCGCGTTCTCGACGCGGCTTTTCAACTTCTGACCGGGACGGAAAGTCACCACCCGACGGGCCGTGATAGGAATATCTTCCCCGGTTTTTGGGTTTCTGCCTGGACGCTGGTTTTTGTCACGCAGATCAAAATTACCAAATCCGGACAGTTTAACCTGTTCTCCGTTTTCCAACGCGCGGCGAACCTCTTCAAAAAATAGCTCGACCAACTCTTTGGCGTCGCGTTTGCTCAGCCCGAGCTTTTCAAACAGGTACTCTGACATTTCAGCTTTTGTAAGCGCCATAGGTTCAATCCCTCAAGGTTGCCTGGAATCGCTCTTTTAATGCCGCAACACATTTGGCAACGGTCGCGGCAATCTCCTCTTCTTCGAGTGTCCGGCTGGTATCCTGCAAAATCAGGCTAATCGCAAGGCTCTTTTCACCTTCGTTTACGCCCTTACCCCGGTACACGTCAAACAAGTTTACGCCAACTACCTGATTTACGCCAACTTTCTTACACTCCGCGATGATATCTGCTGCAGGCACGTTTTCAGCCACTACCACAGCGATATCACGACGGTTCGCCGGGAAGCGCGAAATCTCGCGCGCGTCAGGCAGGACGCGGTCTGCGACCTTATTCCAAAGCAGTTCAAACACTAAGGTGCGACCGTTAAGATCCAGCTTACGTTCCAGCTCCGGATGAACCACCCCGATAAATCCGATTCGTTCGTCGTGTAAATAAATTGCTGCACTTTGTCCCGGATGCAGCGCGGGATTCGCTTCGGCACGGAAAGAAATCGCATCCAGTTTGCCGGTTAAATCCAGCAGCGACTCTAAATCGCCTTTTAAATCATAGAAGTCAACCGCCTGGCGCGCCAGATCCCAATGCTCTTCATTGCGATTACCGCTCAACACGCCCGCCAGCATAAGATCCTGACGGATACCGAGATCGGCCTGAGTATCAGGCACAAAG
Organism: Pantoea sp. X-Soil-TKNS-1211; assembly: GCF_059730495.1. Classification (NCBI taxonomy): domain Bacteria; kingdom Pseudomonadati; phylum Pseudomonadota; class Gammaproteobacteria; order Enterobacterales; family Erwiniaceae; genus Pantoea; species Pantoea sp. X-Soil-TKNS-1211. The sequence continues at coordinate 1,930,730 of NZ_AP035953.1, read as the reverse complement.
CGCAAACCGCTCTCAAACAGGCGTACACGACTCTGCTGACGGTTCTGGTTGTACACCACCGCGCCCAGTAAACCGGTCCATAATGACAGGCGCATCGCCGACATATCGCTGGAAATCGGGCTGGGCAGAATCAGCGCTTCTTCGCCCGGATGCAGCAGTTGCTGGACTTTCGGGTCAACGAAGCTATAAGTGATCGCTTCCTGATAGCCTTTGTCTACCAGCAGGGTTTTGGCGCGTTTCAGCGACAAATCGGCTTCGCGATGCTGGGTCATCACCAGACTGGCCTGCACCGGTACGTCAGGGATGTTGTTGTAGCCGTAGATACGCGCCACTTCCTCAACCAGGTCTTCTTCGATAGCCATATCGAAACGCCAGCTTGGGGCGATAGCAGTCCACTCACCAGCTGCCACCGTAACTTCACAGCCCAAACGCGTCAGGATATCGGTCACCTGCTCATCCGCAATCACATGACCGATCAGACGGTCCAGTTTTTCGCGACGCAGACGAATGGTGGCGCGCGGTGGTAATGCAGCTTCATCGGTCTGGTCGATGACCGGACCGGCTTCACCACCACAGATGTCCAGCAGCAGCTGGGTTGCACGTTCAAGCGCTTTGTATTGCAGTGCTGGATCGACACCACGCTCGTAACGGTGGGAAGCATCGGTATGCAGACCCTGACGGCGCGCACGGCCAGTAATCGCCAATGGATCGAAGTAGGCGCATTCGAACAGAATATTTTGCGTCGCTTCATTAACACCAGAATGTTCGCCACCAAAAATGCCGCCCATCGCCAGCGCTTTATGGTGATCGGCAATCACCAGCGTGTCGCTGCTCAGTTTCGCCTCGTTACCGTCCAGCAACGTCAGGCTTTCACCCTCTTTCGCCATACGCACCACGATACCGCCATCGATGCGATCAAGGTCGAAGGCATGCATCGGCTGACCCAGCTCAAGCAACACATAGTTAGTGATATCCACCACCGGATCGATCGAGCGGATACCGCAGCGACGCAGCTTTTCACGCATCCACAGCGGCGTTGCTGCTTTGACGTTAACACCTTTCACTACGCGACCGAGGTAACGCGGGCAGGCCGTGGTAGCCTCAACACGAATCGGGAAGGTATCGTTAATGGTGGCTTTTACCGGCTCAATAACCGGCGCAGTCAGCGGCAGACCGTTCAGCACCGCCACATCACGGGCGATACCGATGATGCCAAGGCAGTCAGCACGGTTTGGCGTAACACTGATTTCGATGGTGTTATCGTCCAGTTTCAGATACTCGCGAATATCTGTCCCGATCGGCGCATCCACTGGCAGCTCGATGATGCCGCTGTGATCGTCGGAAATGCCCAGCTCCGAGAAGGAGCACAGCATGCCTTCAGACGGCTCACCGCGCAGCTTAGCGGCTTTAATCTTAAAATCACCTGGCAGTACCGCACCCACAGTGGCTACCGCAACTTTCAGGCCCTGACGGCAGTTCGGCGCGCCACAGACGATATCCAGCAGACGATCGCCGCCAACATTAATTTTGGTGACACGCAGTTTGTCGGCGTTAGGATGCTGGCCGCACTCCACCACTTCACCCACTACTACACCGTTAAAGGCACCGGCAACCGCGTCAACGCCGTCCACTTCCAGACCGGCCATGGTGATTTGCTCAGACAGCGCGGCGCTGTCCAGGGCTGGATTTACCCATTCGCGTAACCAGAGTTCACTGAATTTCATTGGATAACCTGCCCTTATTTAAATTGTTTGAGGAAACGTAAATCATTTTCGAAGAAGGCGCGCAAATCGGTCACGCCATAACGCAGCATGGTCAGACGCTCCATGCCCATACCGAAGGCGAAGCCGGAGTGGATTTCCGGGTCGATGCCCACGTTACGCAGCACGTTCGGATGCACCATGCCGCAACCCAACACCTCCAGCCATTTACCGTTTTTACCCATCACATCCACTTCAGCGGACGGTTCGGTGAACGGGAAGTAAGACGGGCGGAAGCGGATTTGCAGGTTTTCTTCAAAGAAGTTATTCAGGAAATCGTGCAGCGTGCCTTTCAGGTTGGAGAAGCTGATATCTTTATCCACAATCAGCCCTTCCATCTGATGGAACATCGGGGTGTGGGTCTGATCGTAATCGTTACGATACACACGGCCCGGTGCGATGATGCGAATCGGCGGCTGCTGGTTTTTCATGGTACGAATCTGCACACCTGAGGTCTGAGTACGCAGCAGACGGGTAGCATCGAACCAGAAAGTGTCGTGATCAGCACGGGCCGGGTGATGTCCCGGAATATTCAGCGCATCAAAGTTATGATAGTCGTCTTCAATTTCCGGTCCGGTAGCAACCGCGAAACCCAATTCACCGAAAAAGGTTTCGATACGATCGATGGTGCGGGTAACCGGATGCAGACCACCGTTCTCAGTACGGCGACCCGGCAGCGAAACATCGATGGTCTCCGCAGCCAGACGCGCATTCAGCGCCGCATTTTCCAGCGTCTCTTTACGGGTGTTAAGACGGTCCTGAACCTGCTGTTTGGCGTCGTTGATAACCGCACCGGCCGCCGGACGCTCCTCCGCTGGCAGTTCGCGCAGGGTGGTCATCTGTAACGTCAGATGACCTTTTTTCCCCAGGAATTCGACGCGCACAGCGTCCAGAGCGGCGATATCCGACGCCTCGTCGATGGCGGCCGTGGCACGGGCCACCAGGTCTGCGAGTTGGGACATGATTTCCTCTTCTTCCAGTCAGGCTGGTCTGTTCTCGTTGGGATCTTTCGATCCAATGTAGTGTCGCCAGAAACAAAAAAGCCTCCACGTGGGAGGCTTTCAGCGCGATTTTTCGTTTCTTTTCTTATGCGCAAAAGCCCCCGGATGTCAGGCGCTAAAGTAAAAAAAGAAACGGAAAATAGCAGCATTCATGCTTGCGTTACCTTGTCATGATTTCAACGGACCTATTGAAAAGCGCGGCGCGTAAAATGTCAATCTTTTGCGTGGCTTGCGGATAATAAAAAAGGGAGCAAGCTCCCTTTTTTACCTGACTTACGCCAGAGCTGATTTCGCTTTTTCAACCAGTGCCGTGAAGGTCACTTTGTCGAATACAGCGATGTCTGCCAGGATCTTACGGTCGATTTCAATGGACGCTTTTTTCAGGCCATTGATGAAACGGCTGTAAGAGATGCCGTTCTGACGTGCCGCAGCGTTGATACGCGCGATCCACAGCTGACGGAACTGACGCTTACGTTGACGACGGTCACGGTAAGCATACTGACCAGCTTTGATAACAGCCTGGAAGGCAACGCGGTATACACGTGAACGTGCACCGTAGTAGCCTTTAGCTTGTTTTAAGATTTTCTTGTGACGTGCGCGAGCAATTACACCACGTTTTACGCGAGCCATGTGACTCTCCTGTTTCTATATTCTGAATGATTAAAAAATTAAACTTAAGCGTACGGCAGGCAGGCTACTACCAGACCCAGATCGCCTTTAGACACCATGCCTTTCGGACGCAGGTGACGTTTACGCTTAGTTGATTTTTTGGTCAGAATATGACGCAGGTTTGCGTGCTTACGCTTGAAGCCGCCAGAAGCGGTCTTCTTGAAGCGCTTAGCCGCGCCACGTACAGTTTTAATCTTTGGCATTTTTACAAATATCCACTTCGCATTGTTAATAAAATGAACCAGACAGGCGAATAAAATTCCGCACAGCGCGAACGCTGCGCGGCATTTATTACTTGAAAGCCTACTGTTTCTTCTTAGGTGCGAGCACCATGATCATCTGGCGGCCTTCGATCTTCGATGGGAAGGATTCGACCACTGCCAGTTCACTCAGATCTTCTTTCACGCGGTTAAGCACTTCAATACCGATCTGTTGGTGCGCCATCTCACGACCACGGAAACGCAGCGTGATTTTGGCTTTATCGCCCTCTTCCAGAAAACGAATCAGGCTGCGGAGTTTTACCTGATAGTCGCCTTCGTCGGTACCAGGACGGAATTTAATTTCCTTAACCTGGATAACTTTTTGCTTCTTCTTCTGTTCCTTAGAAGATTTGCTCTTTTCATAGAGGAACTTGCCGTAATCCATAATACGGCAAACCGGCGGTTCGGCGTTCGGGCTGATTTCAACTAAATCTACGCCAGCTTCTTCTGCTTTCTCGATAGCTTCGCGCAGAGAGACAATGCCAAGTTGTTCGCCATCAACGCCAGTCAGGCGCACTTCTGTCGCGCGAATTTCGCCGTTGATACGATTAGGACGTGTCGGTTGTACTCGTTTTCCGCCTTTAATACCTTATTCCTCCAATTGGTGAAGATGTCGGCTGCGAATCTCTTGTTGCAGCTTCTCAACAAACACATCTACGTCCATGCTCCCGAGGTCTTTACCACGGCGGGTGCGCACGGCAACTTTGCCTGCTTCCACCTCTTTCTCACCGCAAACCAGCATGTAAGGGACGCGACGTAATGTGTGCTCGCGGATTTTAAAGCCTATCTTCTCGTTTCTCAAGTCTGCTTTGACACGAATTCCTGCATTCTGCAATTTCTTTGTCAATTCGCTGACATATTCTGCCTGACTGTCGGTGATATTCATCACCACCGCCTGTACCGGAGCCAGCCAGCTTGGGAAGAAGCCAGCGAACTCTTCGGTCAGAATACCGATAAAGCGCTCCATAGAGCCCAGAATCGCGCGGTGAATCATGACCGGAGTCTGACGGTCGTTGTTTTCACCCACATAAGTGGCGTCCAGACGCTTCGGCAGCGAGAAGTCTAGCTGAACGGTGCCACACTGCCAGGCGCGATCAAGACAATCGTGCAGGGTGAATTCAATTTTCGGACCATAGAAAGCCCCTTCGCCCGGTTGATATTCAAACGGAATCTGGTTTTCTTTCAATGCTTCCGCCAGGTCCACTTCCGCACGGTCCCACATTTCATCGGTACCGATACGTTTTTCCGGACGAGTGGAAAGTTTTACCACAATTTTCTCAAAACCGAAGGTGCTATACATGTCATACACCATCCGGATGCAGCTATTCACCTCATCACGTACCTGATCTTCGGTACAGAAGATGTGAGCATCATCCTGGGTGAAGCCACGCACACGCATCAGGCCATGCAACGAGCCTGACGGCTCATTACGATGGCAGCTGCCGAACTCCGCCATACGCAACGGCAGGTCGCGGTAGGATTTCAGACCCTGATTAAAGATCTGGACATGTCCCGGGCAGTTCATCGGTTTGATGCAATATTCACGGTTCTCCGAAGAGGTGGTGAACATGGCTTCTTTATAATTTTCCCAGTGACCGGTTTTTTCCCACAGCACACGGTCCATCATGAACGGACCTTTTACTTCCTGGTACTGGTACTCTTTCAGCTTGCTGCGAACAAACACTTCCAGCTCGCGGAAGATGGTCCAGCCGTCATTGTGCCAGAACACCATGCCCGGCGCTTCTTCCTGCATGTGATAGAGGTCGAGCTGCTTACCGATTTTACGGTGATCGCGCTTCGCCGCCTCTTCCAGACGCTGCAAATAGGCAGCCAGCTGCTTTTTATCAGCCCATGCGGTGCCATAAATACGCTGCAACATTTTGTTGTTGCTGTCGCCGCGCCAGTAAGCGCCGGAGATTTTTTGCAGCTTAAAGTGATGGCAAAAACGCATGTTCGGCACGTGCGGACCGCGGCACATGTCGATGTATTCTTCATGATGATACAGACCCGGACGGTCATCATGGCTGATGTTTTCATCAAGAATGGTAGTTTTGTAGCTTTCACCACGTTCGGCAAAGACGTCACGCGCCTCCTGCCAGCTCACCTTTTTCTTGATGACGTCGTAATTGGTCTCTGCCAGCTGGTGCATACGCTTTTCCAGCTGCTCAATATCTTCCTGAGTCAGGGTATGGTCGAGATCGACATCATAATAGAAGCCGTTATCGATCACCGGCCCAATGGCCATTTGGGTATTCGGCCACAGCTGCTTGATGGCATGACCCAACAAGTGCGCGCAGGAGTGACGGATGATTTCCAGACCCGCTTCATCTTTGGCGGTAATAATCGCCACCTGAGCATCGTCATGAATCAGATCAACCGCGTCCACCAACTCGCCATTTACGCGACCGGCAATACAGGCTTTCGCCAGACCAGGGCCGATATCTAACGCAATATCCATCACGCTGACCGGACGGTCAAAACTACGCTGGCTGCCATCAGGAAGAGTAATTACTGGCATTTCATATCCTTAATTGCAGTGGTAAGCCACACGAAAGCCTACATGCAACATTGAGTTCAATAAAGGTAACCCGGCGTAATGTCAGACCCACATTGTCGGAATGACGCCGGGGAAATAAAGCGCCGCAAATCATAACAGCTTTCTGCGGTGAGCAAAACCCGCAGAAAATGCGCTAAGCCTGCGTCAGCTAAAAAAAAACCGCTGCGCGGCGTAGCCAGGCAGCGGTGATATCCGTCAGACAAGCTTACATAGCGTAAGAGAGCTGAATGGTGGTTTTGGTATCGGTACGATCCGGCGCAGATTCCGGCGGATTGTTGTTCCAGGAGACGTTATAAGCCAGTTTCAGCGCGAAGTGTTCGTTAATCGCCACCTGAAGACCGGTTTCTGAGTTCACCGTGGTGTCTTCACCGAAGCTGCTCAGTACGGATACACCCTGGATAAATTTGGTGGTATCGGTCAGCTGCCATTGGTAGCTCACAGCACCATAGCCTAAGGCTTTGGTTTCATGGCCGCCATCATGGAAATCGTCATAACGCACACCCGGACCGAATTCAGCACGCAGCGAATGTACCGGACCGCTCATCAACTGACGACCGTAACCGGCAGTCAGTACGTCACGTGAATCGTAGCCATTGAAGCGATCGCTTAGCCAGCTCGCCTGACCAAACAGGTAGTCGGCGCTGTTGAGGTTATAACGGCTACGACCACCAATGTTGTAGGTCTCGGACGAACGTTCATCGTTGGATGAGTTATTCGCCGCATTCCCCCACAGGCTCCATGCGGTGCTGGTCTTATACCACGTCATTGAAGTCGCGGCACTCAGCGCAGAACTGGTGGTGTTACCGGTTTGCGCCAGGTAACCCGCTGACGCGCTGCCTTCAAACGGTTTTTTCGCCGTTGAAGGGTCATCCATGGAGGTGAAGACGGTGTTATCTGCAAATGCCTGGTGACAAAATGCTCCAGCAGAGAGCAAAAGAACAGCGGACAGCTTGTTAAAGGCTTTCATTTAAATGTGATCCGTACGACGGTTTAAAAAGTGATGAGTCTGAAGAGTTTTCCCGGACGATCAACGCAATTTACGGTAAGTTTTGTAAAAAAGTATGAAGTCACCGGAAAAGCCAGGTTTTGCGCTGAGGCCGCGCGCCAAATGGGATTATTCCCATTAACCGCGCGCATTATAGAGGGCAATTAGCGAAATAGCAGCCCAATTGCTACAAGAATTTTCTGAACGCGCAGTCGCTATTTTTTGCCGCTCCTCAACGCCAAATTGCTGTAAATTCGCTCAATCTGGCCCACTGGTCTACGCTGACATCTGTTCCAGAACAATGAGGTGAAAGATGAGCGACTTAAAGCGTTACATTGTGACCTTTCATTATCAGGAGAAGGGACTGAGCGACCTGCAATCCCTTAACAGTGAGATGCTCAATGCGGGCTATAACACCACCTTAAATGATACCGAGGGACACCCGCACGAGCTGGGTACTAACAGCTTCGGTATTGTCAGCGCCCTGGAGGAACAGGCATTGGCTGAACAGGCCGCCGGGCTGGCCTCGGTCGCGCTGGGAGAAAAACCCGAGGTTGAAGTGACCACACTGGACGCTTTTTTAAAAGTGCAACCCTGACGGGATGTGAAAAGCGCGCGCCGGTGCTGGTTTTGTTCAGGTTTTGAGCGTTACAATTGAACTCAGGCAGCGAATAAAGAGGATTACCCCATGTGGTCAGCCATTAGTCGACTGTTAAGCGAATACGCCGGCGATGCCGAAATCACCGAACGCCACGAACTGCCTGGGGGCGATGTCCATCCTGCCTGGCGCATTCGTTATGGTAAACTCGACGTCTTCGTCAAATGTAACACGCGGGATATGCTCACCCTGTTTAGTTGGGAAGCGGATCAGCTGGCACTGCTGGCGCGCACGCACACCGTCCGCGTTCCCGAGGTCTACGGTGTCGGTAACGATCGCGACACCAGCTTCCTGTTGCTGGAGTATCTGCCGCCGGAACCACTCAATGAACACACGGCGTTTCAGCTCGGTCAGCAGTTGGCACACCTGCATCAGTGGAGTGAGCAACCGCAGTTTGGCCTCGATTACGACAACAACATCACTACGTCTCCCCAGCCCAACAGTTGGCTGCGTCGTTGGTCGGTCTTTTTTGCCGAACAGCGTATTGGCTGGCAACTGCAACTGGCGGCAGAAAAAGGCGTCAATTATGGTGATGCCGACCTGATTGTCGATTGTGTGCAACGCGCACTCGCTAACCACCACCCACAACCTTCGTTATTGCATGGCGATTTATGGCCAGCAAATTGCGCCGGAAGTCCCGGTGGGCCGTGGATTTTTGATCCTGCCTGCTACTGGGGCGATCGCGAATGTGATCTGGCGATGTTGAGTTATTACGCCGAGCTGCCACGGCAGATTTACGAAGGATACCACGCCGTCTGGCCGCTGCCGGAGGGGTTCTCGCAACGCCAGCCGGTATATCAGCTCTATTATCTGTTGAACCGCGCCAACGTGTTTGGTGGCAACTGGAACGACGAAGCAACCTTCGCCATCGGCCAGTTGCTGGATGAGGATGCGTTGGGACAACGTCAGGCCAGACCGGCCTGACGCCTTACAGCAATCCGAGCAATTTCAGCACGAAGTAACCGGCAATGGCGATCACAATCGGCAGAACATACAACGGAAATACCTGCAACAAAATGGTATGACGTGGAACATTGATTTTCTCCTCCAGCTGCGCCCGGCTGCGTCCTTCGCTACCCTTCGCCTGCTCAAGAATCAGCTGGTCCTCAATGCCCTCTTTGATATGGCGTGACTGACGCCACATGCGCGCGCCAGAGGCCTGCAACGCGATACCCACGAAAATCAAAAAATAGATAATCCAGAACCCAATATTGGTGCCACCGTTAAATTCCGGAACCGGGGAGTTTTGCCAAAAAAAACTGAGAAACGGCGTGTTGAACTTCACCATATCAATCATGACATGCACAAAATCCAGCATCACCGCATCAATACCAGGTTGCTTTTCGCTGTGCTTAAACATGAAGCCTAATACGGAGATAATGGTGGATAGCAATGCCGGAATAAAAATCACCCAGCCAGCCACTCGCTTAAGGATGGCGATGCGGCCAGCCTGTTGGTAAGTCATGGTGTCTCCCTGAACGGAATAAGATTTGCCCTAAGTCTACCTGCACTGCATCTTTTTTTCCTGAAAAAAGCGCAGCATGCTGGTTGCCTGGCTTTCATGCTAAGGTAGGCCAAATTTCAAACGGAGCCGTTATATGTCTTATCGTCGCCCTGTTCTGGCCGCCATTTTTGATATGGACGGATTGTTGATCGACTCAGAACCGCTGTGGGATCGCGCCGAACTCGATATTTTTGCCACCCTGGGCGTGGATCTGACCCGCCGCCACGAATTGCCAGATACCCTGGGGTTACGCATCGATCAAACCGTACGTATGTGGTACGAAGCCCTGCCGTGGAACGGCCCGGATCAGCAGGAAGTCACACAGCGCATCATCACGCGCGCACTGGCGCTGGTGGAAGAGACACGCCCCCTGCTACCCGGCGTGGAGCAGGCACTGCAGTTATGTCGCGACCAGGGACTGAAAATCGCCCTCGCCTCCGCCTCACCGCTGCATATGCTGGAGCGGGTGCTGGAGATGTTTAACCTGCGCCACTATTTTGACCAGTTAGCTTCTGCCGAGCATCTTCCCTACAGCAAACCGCATCCACAGGTTTATCTGGATGCCGCCGCCAAGCTGGGCATCGATCCCCTCAATTGCGTCGCGCTGGAAGATTCCTTTAACGGCATGGTTGCCAGCAAAGCTGCACGCATGCGATCCATCGTGGTGCCAGCGGCGGAACATCGTGATGATGCGCGCTGGGCTTTGGCGAATGTCCGGCTGGATGACCTCACCCAGCTTGCCGCTCAACATCTACATGGCTAAGTCTCCACCAGCCCGCTCTGACAGCGGGCTTTTTTATGCAGATTTGATCATCAACACAAATAAATAAAACAACGTTTCATTTTTATTGAATTCATATCCCATCCTGCCTAAGATGCCAACAGACCCGCATCGGGACCTATTCCTTCTTATATCCAGAGGCCTGAGATGGACGTACGTCAAAGTATTCACAGCGAACACGCCAAAACCCTCGATACAGCTGCCCTGCGCCGCGAATTTCTAATCGAAAACATTTTCACCCCGGATGATTACACCCTGACCTACAGCCATATCGACCGCATCATCATCGGCGGCGTAATGCCGATAACGCAGCCGGTGACCATCGGTAGCGAAGTGGGTAAACAGCTGGGTGTGAGCTATTTTCTCGAACGCCGCGAACTGGGCGTGATCAACATCGGCGGCCCAGGGCTGATTGTGGTGGATGGTACAACCTGGGAGATTGGTCATCAGGAGGCGTTGTATGTCGGCCAGGGGGCGCAACAGGTAATTTTTCGCAGCAGCGAAGCCAATCATCCAGCGAAGTTTTATTACAACAGCGCCCCGGCGCATACCCACTACCCGGACAAAAAAATCACCCTTGAAGATGCCGTCAAAGCCACGCTGGGTGACGCCGCCACCTCTAATCGTCGCACCATCAACAAATTTATCGTGCCGGATGTGTTGCCGACCTGTCAGCTGACCATGGGCCTGACGCGCCTTGACGAGGGTAATCTGTGGAACACCATGCCCTGCCACACCCATGAACGCCGCATGGAAGTGTATTTCTATTTCGATATGGCCGAGGACAGCGCGGTGTTTCATATGATGGGGCAACCGCAGGAAACTCGTCATCTGCTGGTGCATAACGAACAGGCCGTGATTTCGCCAAGCTGGTCGATCCATGCGGGTGTCGGCACCCAGCGCTATACCTTTATCTGGGGCATGGTGGGGGAAAACCAGGTGTTTGATGACATGGACCACGTCCGCGTGAGTGCATTGCGCTAGAGCAGAAGGAGAAGATGATGATTCTGAATGCTTTTAATCTCGAAGGAAAAATCGCGCTGGTCACCGGTTGTAACACCGGACTTGGTCAGGGGATGGCAATCGGACTGGCGCAGGCGGGCTGCGATATTATTGGCGTCAATCGCGCCGGTCCTGATGATACTGCGGAAAAAGTTGCCGCACTGGGACGCCATTTCTGGCCGATTCAGGCCGATCTCACCCATCCCGCCATCGTGCCGCAGGTGGTGGAACAGGCAGTAGCACAGGCAGGACGCATTGATATTCTGGTCAATAACGCGGGAATTATTCGCCGTGAAGATGCGCTGAACTTTAGCGAAAAAGACTGGGATGATGTGATGAATATCAATAGCAAAAGCCTGTTTTTCCTCTCTCAACAGGTGGCGCGCCAATTTATAGCCCAAGGGAATGGTGGCAAGATCATTAACATTGCGTCGATGCTTTCCTTCCAGGGCGGTATCCGCGTGCCCTCCTACACCGCATCGAAAAGCGCCGTCATGGGGCTGACGCGGTTGATGGCTAATGAGTGGGCGAAGCACGGCATCAATGTCAACGCGATTGCCCCTGGCTACATGGCGACGAATAACACGCAACAAATCCGCGATGATGAGTCACGCAGTGAAGAGATCCTTGCGCGTATTCCGGCCGGACGCTGGGGCGATCCAGGCGACATGATGGGTCCCGTGGTGTTCCTCGCCTCCAGCGCATCGGATTACGTCCACGGTTATACCCTGGCGGTGGACGGTGGTTGGCTGGCTCGCTAAGCTACTCTTTTCCCGCGTCATTCTGGCGCGGGCATCCTCCTAAATTCACGCCTGGTTACAGCGTCACATATTCTCATTTACTGGATAAATCCCTATACTGGATGCATCGACAGTTTGCAGCCAGGTTTAATCATGACGGCCGAAGGCCACATCATTTTCGCCATTGCCAGTGCTATTTTTGCCAAGCGCGCGGAGCTTACGCCGGTAATGGCCAGTGCCGATTGGTGGCATCTGGTGCCCGCTGCGCTGCTGACCTGTTTGCTGCCGGATATTGATCATCCCAAGTCGGTGTTGGGACAACGGTTGAAGTGGTTATCTCAACCCATTGCGCGCGCCTTTGGCCATCGGGGTTTTACTCACAGCCTGCTGGCAGTGGCGGTGAGTTTATGGCTGTTCCAGATTAATGTGCCCACCAGTTGGCCTGTCCCCGCCGATGTGTTGCAGGGCATGACCCTGGGTTATCTCAGTCATATTGTCGCTGATATGCTGACGCCGGCGGGCGTGCCGCTGCTGTGGCCCTGCCGTTGGCGCTTCCGTTTACCTCTGCTCAATAGCCAGAAAGGCAATCAGCTGGAACGCGCCCTGTGCCTGGCGTTGGTGGGTTACGCGTTATGGTTCCCACCCGGATTGCCATCTTTTGGTGCAAACGGCTGGCCCGAACAACTGTTTAATACCCTACAAAATGGCGTGGGACGGATAATAAACAGCCAAAACGAGTAATAATCAGACAACATTCAGCATAAAGTTATAATCAATTCCATTTGGATATAAGCCTGCCCATTTATGAACTGTTAACATGCCCGGATTCCTTTCAGGAATCACCTGTATTCCGCGCCTGTACATGCAGAGGCGCGGCAAATCTCTGGAGTAGAGCATGGATTTTCCCCTGATTATTAATCTCGTGGTGTTCGCCGCACTGCTGGTGCTGCTGGCACGCATCGGTAATGAACGCTGGAGCCTGTCAAAACGCGTATTGACTGGCCTGGTGATCGGCGTGTTGTTTGGTCTGGCGCTGCAAACCATTTACGGTGAGAACAGCCCGGTGGTGAAAGCCTCCATTGGCTGGTTCAACATTGTCGGTAACGGCTATGTGCAACTGTTACAGATGATCGTCATGCCGCTGGTTTTTGCCTCGATTCTCAGCGCCGTGGCACGCCTGCACAATGCCTCTTCGCTGGGTAAAATCAGCGTACTGACCATCGGCGTGTTGCTGTTTACCACGGCGATTTCAGCGTTGGTGGGTGTGATGGTGACCGGCCTGTTTGGTTTGACGGCAGATGGCCTGGTGCAAGGTGCGCAGGAAACCGCGCGTCTGAACGCGATTCAGAGCAATTACATTGGCAAAGTAGCCGATCTGACGGTGCCCCAGTTGTTGCTCTCGTTTATTCCTAAGAACCCGTTTGCCGATCTTACCGGCGCCAACCCGACCTCAATCATTAGCGTGGTCATTTTTGCCGCGTTTCTCGGCGTGGCCGCGTTGCAGTTGCTGAAAGATGACAAAGCAAAAGGCGAACGCGTGCTGGTGGCGATCGACACCCTGCAATCCTGGGTAATGAAACTGGTGCGTTTGATCATGAAGCTCACGCCTTACGGCGTGCTGGCGTTGATGACCAAAGTGGTGGCGGGATCTAATCTCCAGGACATCATCAAGCTCGGTGGCTTTGTCGTGGCCTCTTATCTGGGTCTGGCAATCATGTTTGGCGTGCACGCCCTGCTGCTCTCTTTCAACGGCATCAACCCGCTACGTTTCTTCCGTAAAGTGTGGCCGGTAATTACCTTTGCCTTTACCAGTCGTTCCAGCGCCGCCAGTATCCCGCTGAATGTGGAAACCCAGACGCGTCGCCTTGGCGTACCAGAATCGATCGCCAGTTTCTCTGCCTCCTTTGGTGCCACCATTGGTCAGAATGGCTGTGCCGGTTTGTATCCGACCATGCTGGCGGTGATGGTTGCCCCGACGGTAGGTATCAATCCGTTTGACCCGCTGTGGATTGCCACGCTGGTGGGAATCGTGACGCTCAGCTCGGCCGGAGTGGCCGGTGTTGGTGGCGGTGCCACCTTTGCCGCCTTAATCGTGCTGCCCGCCATGGGTCTGCCGGTAACGCTGGTGGCGTTGCTGATCTCCATCGAACCGCTGATCGATATGGGCCGTACTGCGCTCAACGTCAATGGTGCGATGACCGCTGGCTCCCTCACCAGCCGCTGGCTCGGTCTGACTGACAAAAAAGTACTGGAAAGCGACGACCACGCCGAACTGGCACATCGCTAATCTTCTGCCTGAACCGTAGCAGCGCGATTTATCGCGCTGTTTTTTATCGCCGCGACGCTCCCCCCTCCTCAATCCCAGGCAATCATGGCGCTACCGTCAGGAAAGTGTTAAGCATGGTAAATAGAGGAAAAACCAGCCACTTTTCGCTTGTGTTTTAGCGTTGAAAAGCCAATCCTGCTCCCAGTCATAGCAGGAGAACTACCGATGAAAAAAGTTATCGCCTCCGTGCTGGCGTTAACCTTATTAACACCAGCCATCGCCCTTGCCCACCCTGGTCCGTGGGGACCTGGTCCTGGACCACATTGGGGTGGACCCGGTCCATTACATTTCTTACCCGATGCCGCAACTGCGGTGTTGATTGGCGGCCTGACCTATTACCTGCTGAACGGCAGCTACTACCAACGTCAGGGTGATACCTACGTTGTGGTGCAACCTCCGCAATCCGTCCCGGTCGAAGGCATGCGTGTGCTCGACTTTAACGGCAAACGTTATTACGTGCAGGATGGTCATTACTATCAGCGCGATATTAACGGCAGCTATAACGAAGTACCACGCCCCTACGGTTTATAAAACGCACATAAAAACGGCCCGTCACTGACGGGCCGTTTTTGCTATTCTGCTGCCGCTTACTGCGTCGCCTGCGGGTCAGTATCGTACTCTTTACAGCTCTGGAAGCCGTAGTTCATCACGTGACCGGTATCGTTATAGCTGACAAAGTAAGTCTGAAGCTTGCCATCACGCTCGCCCAGCACATAGGTCTGGCAGGTGCCGCGCGCATGTACCATGGTGATCTCAGTAGAGGGTGCTCCGGCAATCTGACGCACTTGGTCACGGGTCATCCCTTTTTTCACATCCTTCACCACAGGTTTCGTTACGAAGCTCTCGGCACGATCATAAGCCGTACAACCAGAGAGCGCTGCCAGCGTTAAGGCCGCAGCGATACATCCCAGCACTTTATTCATCTTGTTGTTCCTCATTACTGTGTCCATGTAACCTTAAGCCTGGAACATAAATCCAGATTAATCAATTTTATGGCGGCATATTCAGTTTGTTCCGAAGCGTCAGGATTGCGTAAAAGTGCCTGTGTTCCCGCGTCTGGCTCCGTATAATTGCCTTATGAGAATGAGCACTCTCAAAACTATTTTCAGGGCGGTTATGACCAGACAACGAGAGAACAAAGACGAACGCCACCGTCAGCGTCAGGATGAAATCATCCGCGCGGCACGTGACTGCTTTCGGCGGGAGGGCTTTCATGCGGCCAGCATGGCGCGGCTGGCTTGCGCCGCCAATCTCAGCGTGGGGCAAATCTACCGCTATTTCCCCAGTAAGGACGCCATCATTGAAGAGATGGTGAAACGGATTGTTGATGACCGTGTCGCTGCGATGCGCGATCGCGTCGACAGCGATCAGATCGCCACCACTCTTGCCTGGCGTGAAAGCCTGAACCCGGAAGATGAATTGCTGATGCTGGATGTCGCCGCCGAAGCTGGGCGCAATCCACGCGTTGCGGCGATGCTGGCAGCAGCAGACGCGCGTATGTTTAGTCATGCCCGGCAGAAAGTCCGGGCCAGCCATCCTGAATTGAATGACGAACAGGTTAACGCCTGCGTCGAAGTCCTGGCCGTGTTGTTTGATGGCACGGCCCTGCGTCGCCTGACGCCACAGAAAGCGTCAGCGGCTGCCCTACAACAGCTTTATCAGAACCTGATTTCACTCCTAATAAAGACAGAGGATAAATGACACCTGCACCTTCTAACCGCCTGGTTTATGCCATCACGCTTGGCCTGCTCGCTGCACTTGGGCCGCTCTGTATCGATCTCTACTTGCCCGCTCTGCCAGAACTGGCGCAGGACCTGCACACCGAAACCGCCACCGCACAGTTAAGCCTCACCGCGACACTGATCGGCCTCGGTGCCGGCCAGCTACTGTTCGGCCCGTTGAGCGACAAATTTGGCCGTCTGCGCCCTTTGCGGATCTCACTGCTGCTGCTGTTTGTCGCCTCAATCGGTTGTGCATGGGCGCAAGACATCAATCAACTGTTGGTGGCGCGTTTGTTTGAAGGCCTGGCGGGCGGCGGCGGCGCGGTGCTCTCGCGTGCTGTGGCGCGCGATATGTACAGCGGTTATGAACTGACGCGCTTTTTTGCTCTGCTGATGCTGGTTAACGGTCTGGCACCCATCGCCGCTCCGGTACTGGGTGGTTTTATGTTAACCGTGCTGAACTGGCGCGGCATTTTTATGGTGTTGGGGGCGGTGGCAATTTTGCTTATTCTGCTGACCCGCTGGAAACTCCATGAAACGCTGCCGGAAGAAAAACGCAATCGGGGTTCCATTTTCTCCGCCTGGGCTGCACTTGGCGAGGTATTTACCCATCGTGCCTTTATGGGATTCTGTTTAACACAGGGTTTCATGATGGCGGGGATGCTCGCTTACATCGGCGCATCACCGTTTGTCCTGCAACAGATCTACGGTCTGTCTCCGCAAGCCTTCAGTTTCTGCTTTGCCGCCAATGGTTTCGGTCTGATTATTGCTTCACAGACCAGCGCCCGCCTGTGCCGACGTTGGGGTGAATACCGGGTACTGAAAGGTGGCCTGCTGCTGGCCTTTGTCGCCTCCGCCTGTCTGCTGGTGGCGGGCATCATCGGTGCGTCGCTGCCGGTGATTCTGCTGCCCTTGTTCTTCACCATCGCCAGCAATGGTGTTATCGCTACCACCGCCTCCTCGCTGGCGATGCAGAGCCAGGGCCACCGCGCGGGCAGCGCCTCGGCGGCAATTGGCGTCACCATGTTCACCCTCGGTGCCATCAGCGTACCGCTAACTGGTCTCGGCGGTACCTCGGTGCTGAGCATGACCGGCACCATTTTTGGCTGTTTTATGTTATCGATCGTGATGTTTATCCTGCTGGCGAAGAAGCCGAAAAGCGCCTGATTTGCCAGCAAATAACCCGAACAACAAGCCATACGGCTTGTTGTTTTGGGCCAGCCGCGTTAGCTTTAGCAAATGATTCGCATTGTGCCGTCCGGCAACTGACTTGAGGAGAGGTTCATGTCACTGCAGCAGGAAATCATTGAAGCCCTTGGTGTTAAACCCGTCATCGATCCCCAGCAAGAAGTTCGTGTCAGCGTTGATTTTTTAAAGTCGTACCTGAAAACCAACCCGGGGATTAAGACCCTGGTACTCGGCATTAGCGGCGGTCAGGATTCCACGCTGACAGGCATTCTGTCACAAACCGCCATCCGTGAGTTGCGCGCAGAGACCGGTGACAACGACTACACCTTTATTGCCGTACGTCTGCCTTATGGCGTGCAGGCTGATGAGCAGGATTGTCAGGATGCGTTGGCCTTTATCCAGCCGGATCGATCGCTGGTGGTCAACATCAAAGAAGCGGTGCTGGCGAGTGAGCGCGCCCTGCAGGATGCCGGGATTGCCCTGTCGGACTATATTCGCGGTAATGAAAAAGCCCGCGAACGCATGAAAGCCCAGTACAGCATAGCTGGAATGACCAAAGGAGTGGTGGTAGGCACTGACCATGCTGCCGAAGCGGTCACCGGTTTCTTCACCAAATATGGTGATGGCGGCACTGACATCAACCCAATTTTCCGCCTCAACAAAGGCCAGGGTAAACAGTTGCTGAAACTGCTGGGCTGCCCGGAGCATCTTTACCTGAAGCACCCAACGGCTGACCTCGAAGATAATCGTCCAGGATTACAGGATGAAGTGGCTCTCGGCGTGACCTATCAGTTGATTGATGCCTATCTGGAAGGCAAAACCATTGATGCGGCGGCCGCTAAAATCATCGAAGGCTGGTATCTGAAAACCGAGCACAAACGTCGCCCGCCGATTACCGTGTTCGACGATTTCTGGAAAAAATAACCCCATCCGGCGTTTTCCATTTCGGCTCGGAAAACGCCTCTTTTTGCCTGGTCTGAATACTTTTTTATGCCTGCACATTTACCGCGCGCGACACTGTTTGGCCTGAGCGCGATTTTACTCTGGAGCACCACCGTTGGCCTGTTGCGCAGCGTGAGTGAAGCCTTTGGCGCCACTGGTGGCGCGGCGTTGATTTATACCACTACGGCGTTATTGCTGTGCCTGACGCGTGGCCTGCCTGATTTCCGCCAGATGCCGACGCGCTACTTGTGGGGCGGCGGTCTGCTGTTTGTCGGCTATGAAATCTGTCTCGCGCTGGCGATTGGTCTGGCGCAGGATCGAGCGCAGTCGCTGGAGCTGGGGATGATCAATTACCTGTGGCCCTGTCTGACCATCGTGTTTGCTATTCCAATCAACCAACAACGTTTCCGTCTCTGGCTATGGCCGGGATTGCTGTTGTCGCTGGCGGGAATTGTCTGGGTGCTACAGAGCCGGGGCGGCAGTTCATGGTCGCAGCTCGGACATAATCTGCTGAGTAACCCGCTGGCGTATGGACTGGCGTTTATCGCCGCTTTTGCCTGGGGGCTGTACAACAACGTGACGCGCCGTTATGCCAACGGCAAAAGTGGCGTCAATCTGTTCTTTATCATCACGGCGCTGGCGTTGTGGAGCAAATTCGCCATTACCGAACAGGTCAGCTCGCTGCATTTCAGCCTGATCCCGGCGCTGGAGGTGTTGTTTATGGGCGTCTCCACCGCAGTGGCCTATTCAGCGTGGAACCACGGTATTCAACACGGCAATCTAACGTTACTGGCAACGGCATCTTACTTTACGCCAGTGCTGTCGGCGTTGCTGGCTTCGCTCTGGCTCGGGCTAACCCCGTCCCTGATCTTCTGGCAAGGCGTGCTGATGATCACCCTCGGTTCGTTGATTTGCTGGCTGGCGACCCGCCGCCTGTAACGGGTGGCGAGAAAATCGCCACCCTGATATACTGGATGGACAACCAGTAAGCGGAGTCCTCCTTGGTCAGACGAGCCACAAGTTACCGCCTTGAATTTGATGCGGCAGCCATTTACCAATATCCCGAACATCTGCGCCAGTGGCTGGAAGGTTTACCGAATCAGCCCGGCGTGTATGTTTTCCACGGCGAAAGCGAAAACCTGCCGTTGTATATCGGCAAAAGCGTTAACCTGCGCAGCCGTGTGATGTCCCATTTCCGCACCCCCGACGAAGCCAGCATGCTGCGCCAGGCAAGGCGCGTCAGTTGGATCCCCACCGCGGGCGATCTTGGCGCGCAGTTACTGGAAGCGCAGATGATTAAAACTCAACAGCCGTTGTTCAATAAGCGCCTGCGTAAAAACCGCCAGCTCTGCTCAATCCAGCTTAACGACACCGCACCGCAAGTGGTTTACGCCCGCGATCTCGATTTCTCCAGCACCGCCAATCTGTATGGCCTGTTTCGTAGCCGCCATGCCGCGCTGGAGAAGCTGAAAGGCATCGCCGATGAACAGCGCCTGTGCCACGGTTTGCTGGGGCTGGAGAACCTGCGCAGCGGCCGAGGGTGTTTCCGTGCCGCACTTAACCGCTGTGCCGGTGCCTGCTGCGGCAACGAGTCGCCAGAGGCGCATCAACAGCGCTTGCAGCAGGCACTGGAGGCGTTACGGGTGGTGTGCTGGCCGTGGCCCGGCGCGGTAGGGATGGTGGAACGTGGCGCGACCATGACGCAAATCCACGTGATCGATCATTGGTTCTGGCTGGGTTCGGTGAGTAACGAAGCAGAAGCGCGCCAGCTGCAACGGATACCCCAAGGTTTTGATCACGATGGTTATAAAATTCTCTGTCGTCCGCTGTTGTCGGGCGAGTTCCCGTTGATCGCGCTATAAAAGCAAAACCGCCGACGCTGCCCAAAGCATCGGATGCGATGGACAACGTCGGCGGTCTCAAACCCTCATGCTATCAGCGGATTATTCGCCATCAGCCGGTGGTGGCGGCATCTTACCATCGTGCGGGCGTTTCTCTGTCAGACGTTTCTCAAAGTTCGCGTTGAACTGCTTTTTCTGCTCCGGCGTCAACACGTTATAGAGTTTGTTCTGCGTTTCCATCATCGCCACAGCACGTTCTTTGGCATTGGCGGTCATTTTTTCCGCCTGTGCTTCTGCTTTCGCCCGGTCGAAGGTGTCAGAGGCAATCAGCGCGTGGTTAGCGCGACGCTCTTCCAGCGACGGACGTTGAAAGTCTTTGTGGCTTTCACGCATGATGTCATGCATCTGTTTTTTCTGCGCGTCGGTCAGGTTCAGACCTTTGAACATCATGTCCATACCACCATGACGCATCGGCGGCTTATGCATGGATTTCTCGCTGCCAGCTGGCGGAGGCGTCAGGTTGTCTGCCGCAGCATGGACGATATTGGCAGCACCGAGAGCCATCGCGGTAGCCAGGAAGAGGGAAGTCAGTTTACGCATAATATTGTCCTTACTTTTCAGTTTCATGACGACAGCCTGTGTCGCGTCTTCGGAAACAAGCATACGACGCTGAACGTCAACTACTCAGAGGCTGAGTAAAGCCCTGAAAGCATAAAAGACAGATATCAGGCGATCATGGAGAGAATAAGAAGAAACACGTGAGGAATTGCAAAAGAGTATGACGAATAAGGCAAAAAACGCAGGAATTAAGGAGGAGTGTAACGGTATTGTCGGCGTAGCGAAAGGATAATTCGCACAACCGTCCCCTTGTCGCGGCGTAATTTATCGCGCGATGGAGACACGCGCGATAAATCGCGTCGCTACAACGTCAGAGCCTGAGTTTGCTCGTTCTCTTCCACCAGCATCAACCCGGCACGCAATCCCGGTGCGACATTTGGATTGGGGAACAAAACATACTCGCGCGCCTGTTGTACGTAGTAACGGGTATCCCCCTCCTCCGC
This sequence comes from Pantoea sp. X-Soil-TKNS-1211, assembly GCF_059730495.1. Classification (NCBI taxonomy): domain Bacteria; kingdom Pseudomonadati; phylum Pseudomonadota; class Gammaproteobacteria; order Enterobacterales; family Erwiniaceae; genus Pantoea; species Pantoea sp. X-Soil-TKNS-1211. Next base: position 1,909,734 of record NZ_AP035953.1, on the reverse strand, counting down.
CAACAACGTCCCCTGCGGGAAAGCGGTAAAGTTGAGCGTACCAGGTCCCATATGCAGCACAAACTCTTCACCGTGGCGGGTGATTTGCTGGGCCACGTGATAACGTCGTGGCGCAGTTTGCACCTCCGGCAGTGCTTCGCCATACAGTAACGCGGCCAATGCCTGCTGTGCTGCGCTGAACTGGGTAAGATCGTTCTCCCCAAACGGCAGCGCCTTGCCCAGCTCCAGCGTACAACTGGCGGCGGCATAATGCTCACAACTGAAATGAGTAAAAGTGCCACCGGGTGAACGGTGGAAAACCAGCGCTTCCAGCCCGGCGGCGGCCAGCCAGTGCATAAAATCCTCTGGCCACGGACGTTGATTGAGTGGCATCACACCAAAACGTGTGTGATACGAACCGCGAATAGCGGTATGTAAATCGAGATGCCAGCGGGTTTCTGTTGTCAGGCAGGTATGCCAGAACGTTTCCAGCGCCTGCTCCAGCCGCAGCGCACGCCGCGCCTCCGGCACATCAGACACCTGCTGCCAACGTCCGCCAAACAGACGATTGATATCGTATTGCTGATAACGTTTGCCGCTGCGCATTGCCTGCGGATTCCCCAGCAGCACCAGCAGCCGCACTGCCAGCGGTTTTTCGCCGCGTAGCAAGGACGTCAGTAGCAGGTTAAGGATCTCTACCGGCGCGGTTTCATTACCGTGGATACCCGCAGACAGCACCAACGCCTGCGACGTTGGGGTATGCGGGGTCAGGGACAGAATGCCCTCATCCAGCCACTGCCAGCTGAGGTGGGCGTTTTGCCCGTGACGCTCCAGCGGCACCCGGCCAGACAATGTTTGCTGTAAAAAATCCTGCATTCTTTCTCCTTACGTAAAACAAGGGGCGACACATGCGCCCCCAAGCGTTAGCGCTGAAATGCGTAGACAGAACCTAAGTCTAGCAGCTGTGTCAGCTCATCTAACGCAGTACGCCCTTCACGTAGCAATTGTGGATCGGCCAAATCCGCCTGGGTTAAGCGATCGCGATAATGGCGATCGACCCAATCATTCAGGACACCGAACAGGCGGTCGTTCATCAATACCGCCGGATTCAGCGCCTGACGCTCCGCTTCCGTCAGTACCACACGTAGCCGTAAACAGGCCGGGCCACCGCCGTTGTACATACTTTCGCGCAGGTCAAACACCTTCAGTTCCCGAATCGGCCCACCGCTCTCCACCAGTTCAGTCAGATAACGCCATACGCCGCTATGCTGGCGTGACTCCTCCGGCAAGACCAGCAACATGCCGCCGTCAGCACGTTGTAGCAGCTGGCTGTTAAACAGGTAAGTATTGACCGCATCGGCCACTGACACTTTATTGCGCGGCACTTCAATCGCGCAGAAACCGGGGATCCGCGCCTGCAAATCGGCCAGCAACTGAGGCTGATTGACAAAGGCGTCCTCATGACAGAAGAACACCTGCTGGTTACTCACCGCGATAACATCGTTATGGAACACGCCCTGATCGATAACCGTCGGATTCTGCTGGGCATACACTGTCCGTGCATGATGCAGCTGATGCAGACGCGCCACCGCCTCACTGGCTTCCCGCGTCTGGCGTGCCGGATAGCGTAGCGGTTCTGCACCTTGTGACTTCCCGTCGCGGCCATAGACAAACAGTTGTACCCCGGTGTCACTATAATCCGCGCCGAAACGATTATGGTTAGCCGCCCCTTCATCACCAAACAGCGCCACCTGCGGCAACGCATCATGGACGCTGAAATGTTGCGGATCGCGGAAGATGGCACGCAGCAAATCGGCGGTTTCCGGTGCTTCAATCGCGCGATGGAATTTGTTGTTAAGGTTAGCCACAGTAAAATGCACGCGACCATCGGCACTGTCGGCAGACGGAGAGACAGTAGCGGCATTCGCTACCCACATTGCCGAGGCGGAACTGGCCGCTGACAACAGTTGCGGTGCTTGTTTCGCCGCCTGCGCCAGCACCTGTTCATCGCTGCCGCTGAAACCCAACTGGCGCAGTAACGGCAGATTGGGACGTTCATGCGGTGGGATCACTCCCTGCACATAGCCCATATCCGCCAGCGCTTTCATCTTCAGCAACCCCTGCTTCGCCGCGAGACGCGGATTCGACGGCTGCAACTGGTTACGTGTCGATGCTTCATTACCGAAAGATAATCCGGCGTAATGGTGCGTTAGCCCCACCAAGCCGTCGAAGTTGGCTTCAAAGGCTTTCATTCAGATGCTCCCGCCGCAGAGAAGTCGAGACCTGGTGACAGCGTGCCCGGCAGATCAAGGCTGGGGCTTTCCAGCGAGGCCATCGGCCACGCACAGTAATCCGCCGCATACCAGGCGCTGGCACGGTGGTTGCCGGAGGCACCAATGCCACCGAAGGGTGCGGAGCTGGCCGCGCCGGTCAGCGGTTTGTTCCAGTTAACGATACCGGCGCGCGCTTCCAGCAGCAGTTGATCAAATTGCGCACGATCAGGGGAAATCAAGCCACAGGAAAGACCGTAGCGCGTCTGATTTGCCAGACGAATCGCCTGCTCAAAGTTGTCATAACGCACCACTTGCAACAGCGGGCCGAACACTTCTTCATCCGGCAATGACCGCACGTCGGTCATATCGATGATACCCGGCGTGATGATGGCGCTGTCGCGATCGGGCCAGTGCATTCCCAGCAACACTTTGCCTCCGAGATCCACGCGCTTTTGCCAGGCGGCATAAATCTGTCCGGCAGCGGCCGGGGAAATCACGCTGCCCATAAAAGGTTGCGGCTCAGCATTCCAGGCGGCAGGTTGCAAGCGGGTGCTTACCTCAACCAGACGTTGCAGAAAGGCATCGCCTGCTGCACCACGTTTCACCAGTAGACGGCGGGCGCAGGTGCAGCGTTGCCCGGCGGTGATAAACGCCGACTGAATAGCGATATGCACCGCACCATCGATATCCGCCGGATTCTCGACGATCAAGGCGTTATTGCCGCCCATCTCTAATGCCAGCATTTTTTCCGGCTGCCCGGCAAACTGCCGATGCAGGTGATAACCGGTTGCCGCACTGCCGGTAAACAGCAGGCCATCAATCTGACTCTCCGCCGCCAGTGCCTGGCCGGTATCGCGTCCTCCCTGCACCAGGCCAAGCACTCCGGCAGGGATGCCCGCTTTTTGCCACAGCTGCACGGTTTTTTCCGCCGTCATCGGTGTCAGTTCACTGGGTTTGAAGACCACGCAGTTGCCAGCCAACAAGGCAGGCACGATATGGCCATTCGGCAGATGACCGGGAAAGTTATAGGGGCCAAACACCGCCAACACGCCGTGTGGACGATGACGCAGCGAGCTTTCCCCTTCTGCCGTTTCACCGGTGCGGCTGTGGTAAGCCTTTATTGAGATAGCGATTTTGTTGATCATCGCCTGCACTTCCGTCAGCGTTTCCCAGCGTGGTTTGCCGGTTTCACGGGCGATGGTCTCAGCCAGTTCATTTTTATGTGCTTCCAGCTGTCGGCCAAAGGCTTCCACCAGCGCCTGGCGCTCAGCCAAGGGTTTACGCGCCCAGTGAGGAAACGCAGCGCGTGCCGCTTCACATGCCGCTGCGACCTGAGAGGGTGACGCGGACTTGCCCTGCCACAGGGTGTCCCCGCTGACCGGATTGAGTTTGCTGAACGCTTCAGCGCCGCCGGTCAGCCATTGGCCGTTAATAAAATGCGTCATGCTTTTTTCTCCTCGCGACCCAGTGTGACCACACGCAGGTTGTCGCCATATACACAGCACAGCGCATCACGCTGACTGTCGTTGAGACGCACGCGGCCGGAAGCGATATCTACCGGCAGCAACGCCACGCGAAACTGTTGATAATCCAGATTAGCGACCAGGCACAGCGGCCACTCTTCGCTGGCTTCACCGGCCACCGCCGTTAGCAGCTGACTTTTACGAATGGCGCGGATGCGGTCGATTTCACACTCCAGCGTCGGGCCGCCGTCGAAAATGTCGACGTAATTGAGGTAGCGGAATCCTTCGGCTTCCAGCACCGCACGGGCAGGCGCGGTTTTAGGATGCACCACGCCGATCACTTTCTGCGCCTCTTCGCTCAGGTAGTGGGTATATAACGGATGTTTCGGCATCAGTTCGGCGATAAACGCTTTCTGCCCGGTGCCGCTCAGGAAATCAGCTTTGCTGAATTCCATCGAAAAGAAGCGGCTGCCTACGCTGTCCCAGAAGGGCGAATGGCCGTTGTCATCACTGACGCCGCGCATCTCCGCCACCACATGCTTCATAAAGCGGTCGCGAAAATTTGCCATAAACAGAAAACGCGATTTAGACAGCAGATAACCATTTTTGCCATCGCGATAGTCAGGATCGAGAAACAGCGTGCACAATTCACTGCTGCCGGTATGGTCGTTACTCAACGACAACGTCGGCAGGCTGGCATACACATTCAGCTCTTTAGACGCATGGACTTGGGTGCCGACCCGAAAGTTGTACCAGGGATCCTGTAAACCCACCGCGACTTCAATGGCACAAATGCCCACCGCGCGATTGTCTTCACTGTCAGCCAGTACAAACACGTATCCCTGCTCGGCGCGCGGCAGCGCACCCTGCCAGGTCTGCAAAGAACGTTCGATACGCGCCTGTAAGGTCGTGCTATCCGCCGGTAGCGACGTCAGGCCGCCACCGGTTTTGCCCGCCAGCGACAGCAACTGCGCAAGGTCGTCACGTTCGACGGGGCGGATTACCATCATGATGCTGCTCCTTTGAGCACGCGTTCACAGGCTCGGGCGAAACGCGCCAGCCCTTCTTTGGCTTCCTGTTCACTGATATTCAGTGCGGGAGCAAAGCGCACCACGTTAGCTCCGGCAATCAGCACCATGACGCCCTCCTCTGCGGCGGCGAGGTTGAACTGTTTGGCTTTACCGGCAAAATCATCATTCAGCACGGCACCAATCAGCAGACCCAGGCCGCGGATCTCTTTAAACAACGGCAAACGCTGATTCAGTTCCTCCAGCGCCGTGACAAACCACTGATGGCGCTCAGCCACCCCGGCCATAAAAGCAGGCTGATTAATCAACTCGACCACTTTACCGCCTACTGCCCCGGCCAGCGGGTTGCCGCCGTAGGTGGTGCCGTGTGTACCTACACTCATCACCAGTGCCAGATCTTCACGGGTCAGCATGGCGCCAATCGGGAAGCCGCCCCCCAGCGCTTTCGCCGTGGTGAGTACATCCGGGGTCACACCGTAATGCATATAGGCGTAAAGGGAGCCGGTACGTCCCACACCACTTTGCACTTCATCAAAGATCAGCACCGCGTGATGCTTATCGCAGAGCGCGCGCAGGCCACGCAGGAACGCCGGATCGGCTGGCACCACACCCCCTTCGCCCTGAATCGGTTCAACAATCACGGCACAGGTTTGGTCATTGATTAACGCGGCGGCGGCTTCGAGATCATTGAAAGGGGTGTGCTGGATATCCGGTGGCAACGGTGCAAAATCACGTGAATAGGCTGGCTGTCCACCGGCGGTAACGGTAAACAAGGTACGACCGTGGAAGGCGTTGTTAAAGGCGATGATACCACTTTTCTCCGCACCGAAGCGGTCATGTGCCACTTTGCGCGCCAGCTTCAGCGCGGCCTCGTTGGCTTCGGCACCGGAATTACAGAAAAACACCCGGTCAGCAAAAGTCGCGTCAATTAATTGCTTCGCCAGGCGCAAAATCGGTTCATTGGTATAACCATTACCGGTATGCCACAACTTGCTGGCCTGCTCCTGCAACGCCTGTTGCAACGCCGGATGTGCATGTCCGAGGGCATTGACGGCAATGCCTCCGGCAAAATCGATGTAATCCTTGCCCTGCTGATCCCAAAGCGTTGAACCTTCGGCACGCACCGGTACAAACGCAGCGGGTGCATAAACCGGCATCATCCATTGATCGAAATCGTGACGTGAAACCTGCAGTGACATAGTCCTTTCTCCTGCCCCACCCGAGGTGAAGCCTTTGTTTTAAAATTGTTAAAAACCGGTGACTTTCAGCTTAACTGTATATTGCAGTAACCGTGCCAGCCAGAGGGAAAAGTGCATAAATGGATTTCACTAACGGAATATCAATAACTTAACCCCACCACATATTCACTTTAAATGCATAAAAAGTGAATAACCGTCTGATGGCGTCTATATGCCAGAGAATTCTTAAGCGGATTTATGCATTCACAAAATGAAATATTGCTTTTGTGATCGCTGAGGAAATATTTCGCCAGGATAGCGCAGCTGAAGCACCATGATGGTTCACCATGCTCATAAATGGTGCACAAAGGTGCCATGATGGTGCGGGTGAATTGCTCATCTGAATGGTCATTTTCAATACAGAACTTAACAAATAAATAACGCTTCTGCGTTATTTTTAGCCACTCAATCCCCCCGGCTGAGCGTAATAATGTTAGTGACTAAGGTTATTAGGAATACAGAAATAACCAGAAACAGAGTATGTATAAAAAAGTTATCAGGCTAATAATTATCAGGATTAGCGTGTTTGTTATTGAACAAAAACACATAGGGTTGTGCTATTTACAGGCATCATAAAATCTATTAGACACAAATAATCAAAAAACAATAACGGCTTAAAAATCATATAATTAAATATTAATTATAGATAATTAATGCATAGCTTAAGGATAAGTAAAAGCAATATACAATCCCATATAATGGAAGTTGAGATTAAAAATCGCACAAAAAGCCAACGTGAAATATTTAGTAACATTTATTGCACTTTCGATCTTGAACCTTTTGTGTCATTTTCATTTCGCCCCATAGCAGGGCAACAATTAAAAAATAACACAGGGTAAAAATTAAATGATGAAGCGCACTTTACTCGCAGCAGTAATGCCGTTACTGCTGGGACTCTCTACGGCTCAGGCCGCCGAAATCTATAACAAAGATGGCAACAAACTCGACCTGGTGGGCAAAATTAACGTTTCACACCTGTTTTCCGATGACAGCAGCAACGATGGTGAAACCTCCTCATACACCCGTCTGGGCTTCAAAGGCGAAACCAAAATCACTGACCAGCTGACCGGTTATGGTTTCTGGCAGTACCAGTACAGCCTGAGTCGCTCTGAAGGTGGTTCTGATTCACAAACCGGTAACCGTACCCGTCTGGGCTATGCTGGCCTGAAATATGGTGAGTTGGGTTCACTGGACTACGGCCGTAACTACGGTCTGGTTTATGATGCGCTGGGCTACACCGACATGCTGCCGTTCTTCGGCGGTGACTCGGGTTACACCGACGCCTTCCTGTCTGGCCGTTCCACTGGCGTGCTGACCTGGCGTAACAAAGATTTCTTCGGTCTGGTGAAAGGCTGGAACATTGCTGCGCAGTACGAAGGCAAAAACGACCGCACCAGCTACTCTGACATCGCGGTACGTCGTTCTAACGGTGACGGTTTCGCGCTGTCAACGTCATACGACTTCGACTTTGGTCTGAGCGTGGTCGGTACTTACGCCAGCCTGGATCGTACTGAAACGCAGAACGCCGCAACCCGTGGTCACGGTGATAAAGCGCAGCACTGGGCAACTGCGATCAAATATGATGCGAACCAGATCTACCTGGCGACTATGTATGGTCAGACGCAGAACGCTACCCCAATCTCGGGTGGCTTCGCGAACAAAGCCGTCAACTTTGAAGCGGTTGCACAGTACCAGTTCCTGAACGGTTTCCGTCCGTCTGTGGGTTATGTCTCTTCCAAAGGTAAAGACATCGAAAGCATCGGCGACGCGGATATCGTGAAGTACACCTCTATCGGTGCCACTTACTACTTCAACAAAAACATGTCTGCGTATGCGGAATACCGTATCAACCTGTTGAAAGACAACAACCCGCTTGGTCTGGCTACCGACGACATCACTGCTGTGGGTCTGGTGTACCAGTTCTAAGTGAGTTAACCCTCATTGCGCGTCCGGCCCGTGTCAACCGGACGTCAAAAGGGCAGCGAAAGCTGCCCTTTTCTTTTTTCTGCTTACGGCTCCAGCAGGTCAAAGCGATTATTGCCCGCTGACTCCATTTCAAACGGTTGTTCAACCTGCAAAGTAATCCAGTTCGACGTCACACGCTGTTGCTTGCTGTCTTCCAGCGTGACTGCAAGGCGATAACTGTTACTGGCACCCGGCGTGCTGTCCCATGCAGGCATAATAATGCTCCAGCCCTGGGGATCCTGATTATTGGCTGGCGGCGTCAGACTCAATGCCTGGGTATCACCCTGCCAGCTCACACCCGTGATGGCATTGGTAGCACGAATTTGCAGTTTTAAGGGCAGGCTTTCCCCCGCATTCAGTTGCCACGGCGGAGTAGCGAGAAACACCGACAGCGTTTTGCGCTGCCGGTACTCCAGCACCGGCGTGTAGTTGCGCGTTACCATGTCATAGCGACTGCCGCGCAGGGAGCGGGTGGCTGCTACATTATCGGCGTTCAGTTGTTGGCTTAACGCCACACCAAAGCGATAGTTAAGGCGTAGCCCGAACAGATCCTGACTCTCCCCTGCACTACTGGCTTTGTGGCTGGCGGAGACGGTGACTAACGGTACCGGGGTATAGGAAAGACCAAAGGTGAGTGCCGACGGGTTATGGTAGCGAGTGCCGGAATTAAACAGATCAACATCCTGCCCCAGATACTGCTCCCAACTGACGGAAACCCCCAGTTGGCGATAGAAAGGCAAATAACCCTGGGTGGTGAAATCATAGCCGCGCGCCATGCGCTGCTGTTGTGTGGGGTCGCCATTATGCCAGCCGGATAACGGATAATAGTAATTGGCCGAAAAGCGCAGATAATCCGCCCAGGCTTCGGTGCCCAGGGAACCGCGTTGCAACGAGTTGGTGAACAGATGATCGACAAAGGCGTTATAACCCAGCAGCCAGCTCCCGGCGACCCAGCGTTGACCCAGCCCGGCATTGCCCACCAGCCCGTCATCCGTTTGGTGGAAACCCACCTGGCTAAAGGTAAGATAACGATTACGATCGGCCCAGGGGGTGAATAATTCAGCTCCGCTGCCGGTAAAATTCCCATTCATATCAACAGCAAAATCGATCTGTGCATTGCCGTAGGGTGAGAGCAACGACTCCCCTTCACTTGATACCCGCTGCGCCACTTCTTCGCGGAAATGATTAAAGGCCCAGACCCCGGCCTGATGGCCAAAAGTCGTATCGCTGCTGTTTTCGCTGGCTTCCCCGATGCTTTTGGCTATATCTGCCAACTTTTGCGAGAAATTGCTGCTGTCATCCTGATAGCCAAGGGTGGGTAATGCCTCTGCCTCTTTCCGAAAACGTGCCGCGTCGCTGAACGGGGCATCAGTGATCTGGGCTTCGCTGGTATACGCCTGAGAAGCAGGCACAGCAGTAAGCAGTGCGAGCGCACCGAGGGTGATACGTCGGGGTAAAGTCAGTAAAACAACGGGTAACATGGGCAAAATCAGGTTTCAGCTCAGGTAAAAATTAGATGTCTCTCACAAAATCACATCTTTTTACCTTAACATATTCCTGCGTTTTCGCAGCTTCACGCAGTCTGATTATGGCTGTGCGGCGACTGAGGCGTGATAAATCACGCCGCTTGTATGTTTGGAGGGTCAGATTATGATTTCCCTGAAATCAGTTCTGATAACCGGGAAGCCGTGCGCCGCTGGAAGCAGCTTTTACAGTGACTTCGTACGTAGAGTGGCTCCCGCCTCCTTGTTCAGGCCGAAGAGTACCAGGAAGCTTTCTCTCGCGAGACTGACTTCGCATTACAAGGCAGGCTGAACAATCTCAGATGACGAGGTCGGGAACCGGTTAACAGTTTACGCTATTTTGCCTTCCGGAGGCCACATGACCTGTTTTGCCGGGATCGATATTTCTGCCAGAACCTTTACCTTTGCCGTACGCGTTAACGGTAAAACAACGCTGGTTTCTGAGCTTAATCAGACACCTGAGGACTATCAGGCTTTTGCGAAAAAGCTGATATCGCTGTCCCCCGAACGCATCGTTATGGAAGCAACCGGTGTCTACCATTTTGACCTTGCGGTGGCTCTTGTCCGTGCCGGGCTGCCCGTCTGCGTCATTAATCCCGCCAGTTATCACCACTATGCCGCCATGCGCCTGAACGCTGCCAAAACTGACGCCCGTGATGCGGTACTGCTGGCTGAATATGGAGAAAGCATGAGGCCTGCACTCTGGCAGGCTCCGGATGATGACTGCATGGCGTTGCGCGATATCGCCCGCATGATGACGCGAGCCGTTCAGTCCCGGACACGTTCAAAAAACCGTCTTCATGCGCTGGAAACCCGCGCCGGAACTGCCGATGTCCTGCTGGAGCTGGAAGAAGAAGACGTGGAATATTACAGCCGTAAGGTAGAGAAGCTGCACGCGCTGGCGCTGAAAATCATCGCGAAAAATAGCGCCCTGAAAGCGGCGTTCATGTGCCTGTGTTCAGCCAAAGGCGTCGGAGAGACAACGGCCATTACTGTACTGGGCGAGCTGAGCCTGCTGCCCCGGGATATGAAGGCAAATCAGGTAAGCCGTCATGCGGGCCTGCATGTGAGGCAGAGCCAGTCGGGCAGCAGCGTGAACCGTCCGGGACGTCTGGGTAAAGCGGGCAACGGTCATCTGCGTAGGGCGCTGTATATGGCCGCGCTGAGTGCTGCGCAGCATGAACCCCGCGCCGCGATGTTTTATCAGGGGCTGATAAAAAGAGGTAAGAAGAAAATCCAGGCGATATGCGCAGTAATGCGGAAATACCTGACCGGCTTATGGAGCTGTATAAAGCACGGTCAGGATTTTGATTCAGCGAGACTTTTTAGTACCAAGCATCGGGAAAGTGTTGATGCTTAACAGAGTATCTACGAACCGATGTGATGGTTAGTTATCGCGCGGGTTCTGGCAACCCACACGATGACACCGCAATGCAATCACGAAAAAATCAGACCGCCGTCCACGTTGATGGTTTGGCCGGTGATATAGCGCGCATCATCGGATGCCAGAAACGCCACCAGCCCAGCCACATCCTCCGGTTGTCCGGCGCGCTTCAATGGAATGTTCTCCACCCACTCCGCCATCAACTCACCTTTGCCATATTGTTTCTTCTCGCTGCTAAGGATTTCGCCCCACACCCGGTCATTGTAATCCCACATCTCGCTTTCGATGATGCCAGGGCAAAAAGCGTTAACGGTGATATGCCAGGGTGCTAATTCCAGCGCCAGACTTTGCGTGATGCCAATCACCCCCATCTTGCTGGCGGCATAATGCGGAGTATAGATAAATCCCTGGCGCCCCTGCCCGGATGAGGTGTTGATCAAACTTCCGCCACCCTGCTTCACCATATATTTTGCCGCTTCACGACAACACAGCCAGACGCCGGTGGTGTTCACCGCCAGAATCTTTTCGAAATCGCTTTTTGGCATGGTATCGAAGCGATCGATAGTGATCACCCCAGCATTCTGAATTGACACATCAATGCTGCCAAAACGCTCAGCCGCCTGCTGATAGAGTTGCTGCACTTCCGACTCGTTGGTGACATCCACCTGAAGCGCAAGGATCTCGCTACCGTACTGCTGCGTTAACTGCTCCGCTGTCTCAAACACCCGTTCTGCATTCGACACCATCACCAGCCGCGCGCCGTCCCGAGCGAAACGCGCAGCGATACCTGCACCAATGCCGCGACAGGCACCGGTAATCACCACTGTCTTTCCACTAAAATCGCGAGTCATATTGCCTCCTGTTATCCATGGGTGACTTCAGACAGGGCGGCTGATTGCTGCTTTTTTTCATGCCTGCGCAGCAGTACCACCTTGCTTTGTAATTTTTGCTGGAACTGATCGATCACTACCGCAGTAACAATCACCAGACCTTTAATCACCATTTGCCAGAAATCACTGACGCCCATCATCACCATGCCATCGGCCAGAAACACGATGACAAATGCCCCGATAATCGAGCCAGATACCCGGCCACGCCCTCCCGCCAGTGCCGTGCCGCCCAGCACCGTGGCACCGATGGCGTCCATCTCAAACATATTGCCGGTCATCGGATGGGCGGTTTGCAACTGCGACGCGACCACCAGTCCTACCAGGGCTGCACACAAGCCAGAGAAGGCGTAGACAAACACCTTCACTTTAATAATCGGCACCCCGGCCAGACGTGCAGCCGATTCATTGCCGCCGGTGGCATAGATGTAGCGACCGAGGGGGGTTTTGCGCGTCAGATAGAGGCCGAGTAGCAGGAAGCCCACCATCAGCCAGATGGGGATATAGATACCCAGCACCGTACCGGAACCCAACAACGCAAAGCCGGTGTTGCCCAACGCGGGCATCCCCACCAGATTGGCGTAAGTGCTGCCATCGTTGAACAGCAACGCCGAGCCGCGTGCGACATACATCATGCCAAGGGTGCAGATAAAAGGTGCCACACCCAGTCGCGTCACTACCGTGCCGTTAACCAAACCCAGTAGCACGCCAAACAGCGCCACCAGCAGAATCACTTCTGGCACGTTGAAGAACATCACGTTACCGCCCCATAACGGTAAACCGTTCGTAAGCAACGCACCGGCCACCATGCCACATATCCCAGCCACCGCCCCGACCGACAGATCGATACCGCCGGTGAGGATCACCAGCGTCATGCCGATGGCCAGCAAACCGGTGATCGCCACATGCTGCGTCATGATCAGCAGATTGGAGGTGGTCAGAAAGTTCGGCACCATCAGGCTGAAAAAGCTGATGACAATCAATAAGGCAATAAAGGTGCGCGCCTTCAGCAGATACATATAAAGCAAATATTTCTTATTCATGATTTTCTCCGGAAGGCTCAGTCATGCGGTGTCGACGCGCTGATCAGGGCTTCCCTGGTCGCCTCGCGTCGTGACAGATCGGCGGTGATGCGGCCATCGGCCATCACCAGAATGCGGTCTGCCAGCGCCATCACTTCATCCAGTTCGGATGAAGAGAACATCACCGCCAGCCCTTGCTGTGCCAGATTGCCAATCAGGTGGTACACATCAGTTTTTGCCCCGACATCAATACCGCGTGTCGGTTCATCCAGTAGCACTACTTGTGGGCCGGTCATCAGCGCTTTACCCAGCACCACTTTCTGCTGATTACCGCCGCTGAGTGAGGTAATCGGCAGTTCAGGATCGCTGACTTTGATCGCCAGATGGCCGATCATTTCGTCCACCCGACGCTGTTCCTTCTGCGGGCTGAGCAGACGCAGGGCGCGCCGGAAACCGCGCAGGCTAAGTTCGGTCAACGTCATGTTGGCAGTGATCGACATCAGCTGCACCACGCCCTCGGTCTGACGATCTTCCGGCACCAGAGTGATGCCTTTTTTCAGGCGCTGCTGGAAGTTTTTCCGGTCGAGGTTTTCACCGTTCAGGCTGACGCTGCCCGACTGACAATGCATCATGCCAATCAACCCCTTAAACAACTCGGTACGTCCGGCCCCCAGCAAGCCATAGATACCGATCACCTCACCTTTACGTAACGAAAAAGAGACATCATTCAGCTTGTAGCCACCATTCTGATGGAGCGCCGTCAGGCCGGTGACATTGAGTACCGTGTCGCCCTGGGGCGCAGGCTGGTAATCAAAATGTTTTTTCTTGTCGCCCACCATCTGCTCAATGATCCACGGGATTGAGGCATCCCGCACTTCACGTTCGCTGATAAAACGTCCATCACGGAAAATGGTGATATGGTCGCCAATCTCCATCAACTCCTCCAACCGATGGGAGATATAGATGATGGTTACGCCGCGTCGCTTCAGTTGTTCAATCACGTTGAACAGCACCTTAACTTCTGACTGGCTGAGCGCGCTGGTCGGTTCATCCATGATCAGCACTCGCGTATCTTTTGATAGCGCGCGGGCGATCTCCACCAGTTGCTGATGACCAATACCCAGTTCACCTAACGGGGCGTAAGGATCAACATCCAGCTCCAGCCGTTCCAGCAGCGATTTCGCCAGCGCGTATTGATATTTTTCGTTGATCACTCCACGCTGGAAAAATTCGTTGGCAATAAAGATGTTGTCCATCACATTCATATTCGGAAACAGGTTCAGTTCCTGAAAAATGATGCTGATGCCGTGCTGCTCGGCCTGATGAGTGGAGTGCAGCGAAACCGGTTGGCCGTCCAGCAGAATCTCGCCGGAAGACGGTGTCTCCACCCCCGCCAGCATTTTCATCATGGTGGATTTTCCCGCACCGTTTTCGCCAATCAACACGTTAACCTTGTTGCGATAAACGTGATAATTGACCTGGTCGAGGGCGGTGACGCCAGGATAGATGCGCGAGACATTGCGGGTTTCGATAATCACATCCGACTGTTCGGCGGGCTGAAGGTTTTGCATCGCCATCTCCTTATTGCCGGGTGATTTGCGCCGGGGTGATATCCGGTGCCTGTTGCGGAATGTCCCAACTGCTGAACACGCCAGCCAGTGCGACTTTATCGCCAGCCTGCGGTTTAAACCCCTGCATCATCGTCGAGGCCTGCTGGTTGATGGCGCGTCCATAGTCGCCAAACAGCACCTGATCATTAAAATCCTGATAGCTCGCGCCTTTATACGCATCACGCAAAGCGGTGCCACGAATAATCGGCCCCATCTGCACGGTCACTTCTTCACCGGAACTGTCTTTCACCGTCATTTTGCCACTGCGCGAAGTGGTGTTCACCGCGGTCACCTCCCCTTGCACGCTGACGCTGAATACGCAGGGATTCTCTTCCTGGCTGCGATAGCCATAGGTTTTGCAGGCGGTGTCAAAATCCTTCGCTGACTGCAATTCTTTCATCAGTTGTGCGAGAGGTTTGGCCTCATGCGCCACCTGTGGCACCAGCTTCTGCTGCCATGTCTGGGCGATGTTCACCATCTGCGGATTGGGGGGATTTTTCAGGTCGGCCAGCTCCTGCTGCGACACAATGCGGCAACCGCTGAGGATCACGACAGGAAGCAGTAGCCAGAGTCGTCTGTACATCACATTCTCCCTGGCGCCCGACAGGCGGGCGCACCTGTACGTAATTAAGATTTGTAATTAAAGTCCTGCACGTTTTTCGCATTGTCCGGGGTGATCAAAATGCCACGGAACATCACACGCTGTTTCTCGGGTTTGGTGCCCTTCTGGATATAGTTATCGAGATCCGTTACGCCTTCCGCCGCAATCGCCTGTGCCTGTAACATCACGGTGGCTTTCAGTGAACCGGCCTCGACCGCATCACGTTCATCGTTGCTGCCGTCGATCCCCACCACGATGACATCGTTACGCCCCGCCGCTTTCAACGCGGCAATAGCCCCCAGCGCCACCGGTCCGTTGCCACAGATCACCCCTTTCACATCCGGGTGTGCCTGTAAAATGCTGTCCATAATGCGTTTGCCGTCGATCAAGGTTCCTTTAGCATCCTGGCGCGCCACGCTCTGCATATCCGGGTATTGATCAAGCACCTGATGGAAGGATTTGGAGCGGGTGACGCAGTTGTTATCCGCAAGGTTGCAGGTCAGTTCGGCGTATTTGCCCTTTTCACCCATTTTTTCGACAAATACGTTGGCAACATCCGAACCTGCCTGGAAGTTATTGTGGGTAATCTGCACCAGCGCCACATCATCGACCGGAATTTCACGGTTGATCAGCACCACCGGAATACCGGCATCTTTGGCCTTTTTAATTGCCGCGACACTGGCGGTGGAGTCGGCGTTATCCAGCACGATACCCTGCACTTTCTTGCCGATGGCGGCATCAATCAATTCACTCTGCTTTTTCACATCTTCGCCATGTGACAGCACCGAGGTTTTGTAACCAAGCTGCTGTGCCTTAAGGTTGGCCCCTTTGGCTTCAGATGCGTAATAAGGGTTATCCAGTGAATTCACCAGGATCATGATGGTGCCTTTATCCGCCGCGAGGCTGGCTTGCGAAACCAGACAGCCAGCAAGAGCAGTAAACAGCAGGGTACGGGTTTTCATGGTGATGTCTCTCTTTGTAATTATTACGTTTGCAGGGTATCGCCTTCTCTGGTGCAGGCGCGGAATTACCAAATGGTGAAACCACCGTCGATCATCAGATCGGCACCGGTGATCATGTCGCTGCCGTTGCTGGCGAAAAACAGCACGGCCGCGGCGATTTCGTCGGTATAGGCGAAACGTCCCAGCGGGATCAGGGTTTTCATTTTTTCCCCTTTCTCACCGCGCCAGGCTTTTTCACCCATCGGCGTCAGTACCACCGTGGGGGACAGGGTGTTGACGTTGATGCGGTGCGGGGCAAACTCTTTCGCCATGACTTTGGTCATGCCCAGCAGCCCCGCTTTCGCGGAGGTGTAAGCCACATGGTTATCAATAGCGATCGACGCCGCCTGTGAGGCGATATTGATAATCTTGCCGCCCTTAGCCGCACGCACCATACGTTTGCCAGCAGCCTGTGAGCAGAGAAAAGGACCGGTGAGGTTGACGGCGATTTGCTTCTGCCACTCGGCAAAATCGGTTTCCAGTACCGGTTGCAACATCACGTAACCCGCGCAGTTCACCAGGATGTCGAGCTGACCGTAATGCTGCTCCACGGTGGAGAAAGCCTCTTCTACCGAGGCAGGATCGGTGACATCACAGCAAACCAACAGCACACGCCCGGCATCAAATTGCGCACTGACGCTGGCGACTTTGTCACTTTCGAAGGGAGGGTAAAGCAGCGCCAGCCGGGCACCTTTCTCCAGTAGCATGGTATTAGTGGCCATCGCGATACCGCCGAGACCGCCCGTCACCACCGCCACTTTGCCGGTCAGATCCAGGTCGGTATTCACGCCGTAGCGCAGATTGACATCATATTCCCCACTCATCCTCACTCTCCTTGGTTGTTGGTCGTTAGCTCTGGTTATGGTTGGTCGGGTGGTGACTCACACCTTTCATTTTCGAACAAAAATATAAGCTATCGTTTGTTAACGGTTTGTGGGTGAGATCAAATTTCATACAAATTACGGTAATAAATTTTATATCATTGAAATTTATCATAATTATTTTTAACGCAAAAATCAGGCATGGATAAAGACGCTATCGCCTTTCTGAGAAATCAATCTCATAACTCAATAACATTTTCGTTCGAAAATACATATGCGTGCGTGTCACCTCGCAAATCCCGCAAGCGCAGAGTAAAATCAGCTCGGGTTTCTTTTTGCAGAGATCAGACCGTGATTGGAAAAAGGGAGCGTTTCGATTGAAAAGCAAAACTGAGCAGTTGGCCGACATGCAACAGCGCCGTGACAAGATCCTGGAGATGATCCGTGAAGACGGCACGGTCACCGTAAAAGCGCTGACAGAAACCTTTGGCTTAACCGAAGCGACTATCCGTACCGATCTGCGCATGTTGCAAAAAGCCGGGCATGTGCAGCGTTACCACGGCGGTGCCACGCTGATGACCGGCAAGCAAAATACCGGTGCATTATTGCTGGAACGCCAGACGCATCTGGAAGAGAAAGAGGCAATTGGTCGCCTGGCAGCACATTATGTGGAAAACGGCGATACGGTGATTTTCGACTCCGGCACCACCACTACGGCGATTGCGGAAGCGATCGGACATATTCGTCGTCTGTCGGTGATCACGACGGCGGTAAATATCGCGTTGAAGTTGGGCGGCGAGCCGGGGATCAATATTTTACTGACCGGTGGTACCTTTAAGTTTCCGACGTTATCGACATCGGGAGAAAAAGCCGCATCGTTTTTTGAGAATGTGCTGGCAGAGAAACTGTTTCTCGCCACCGCCTGTATCTCACCCCGACTGGGTTTAAGTTTTCCCAGTGAGACGGACATTAAAGTGAAGATGGCGATGATTAATTCGGCCAGCACCGTCTATGTGGTGGCAGATTCCAGCAAGATTGACAAGGTATCGATGTTTGCACTGCCCTGTGACTGGAGCCATATTCACTATCTGATTACCGATAGCGGTATCACGCCTGCGCAAATCGCCGCGTTTGAAGCATTAGGCGTGCAAGTGCTGGTTGCCCCACTGGCTGTGGCACAGCGCCGGGCGATGTGATCGTAGCGGCGCGATAAATCGCGCCGCTACGAAACACTATGGATTAATTAAAACCCTAAACTGTCCAGCAGATCGTCCACCTGATCCTGGTTTGCCACCACCCCAGGCGCATCCGAGTGGATTTGCGGGCCATTCAGTAGGCTGGTGCTTTGCTTACGCTGCTCGGCACTCACTTCCGGCATGTTTTCCAGCAGCACCATCAACAGCTGGCGCTCAATTTCCTGGATCACATCCATCATGCGCTTGATCACCTGACCCGTCAGATCCTGGAAGTCCTGTGCCATCATGATTTCCAGCAGTTGCTTGTTGGTAAACGCGGTGTGCTCGGGCACGGCGGTGAGGAATTCACGCGTATCCGAAACCAACTCGCGCGCATCCGCCAGCTCAATCGGGTTTTCAAACCAGGCATCCCAGCGGCCTTTCAGCTGGTTAGCTCCGGCTTCCATTTTGTCCTGGTGCGGCTGCGCCGCTTCAACACAGTTCAATGCACGGTCAGCAGCCTGCGCTGTCATCTGCACCACATAATCCAGACGGTCTCGCGCGTCCGGAATCGCTTCCGCCGCTTCGGCAATCGCCTGATCCAGCCCCAGCTCACGCAGGCTGTCACGTAGCATACGCGTCAGCGAGCCAATGCGGGAAATGATATCCTGTGCCGAGACTTCTTCTGTTGGTTTCGGAAGGTCGCTCATCACATCTCCTTACATACCCAGTTTTTCGAAGATCTTGCCCAATTTTTCTTCCAGTGTGGCCGCAGTAAACGGCTTCACTACATATCCGCTGGCACCGGCCTGCGCCGCCGCGATAATGTTCTCTTTCTTCGCTTCCGCGGTGACCATCAGGACCGGCAGTTTGCCCAGCGTGGCATCAGCACGAATGGTCTGTAGCAGTTCCAGACCGTCCATATTTGGCATGTTCCAGTCAGAAATCACAAAGTCAAAGCCGCCTGCGCGCAGTTTGGTCAATGCATCAGCACCGTCTTCTGCCTCTTCAACGTTATTGAATCCCAGCTCTTTTAACAGGTTGCGAACGATACGACGCATCGTATTGAAGTCGTCCACCACCAAAAAGCGCATATTTTTATCAGCCATATCTACTCCTGTGTTGTCTTGCCCGGCAGGACGGGCCTGTTAAATTCGCAATGCCTGTCCGGCGCTAATTTTCGCCAGCATGTGCTGGCTGATGTGGCCCAAATCGACCACTTCGCTGGCACCGCCGAGCGCAATCGCCTCGCGCGGCATACCAAATACCACGCAGCTGGCTTCATCCTGGGCGATGGTCCAGGCACCGGCGCGATGCATTTCCAGCATCCCGGCCGCGCCATCGTTCCCCATCCCGGTCAGAATGACGCCCACTGCATTTCGTCCGGCGTTCACCGCTACCGATCGGAACAGCACGTCCACCGACGGCTTATGACGATTGACGGGCGGTGCGTCGTTAATCTTCACCACGTAGTTGGCACCGCTACGTGCCAGTTCCATATGCATTGCACCCGGCGCGATGTATGCATGACCGGGCAGAATACGTTCACCGTCTTCCGCTTCTTTCACGGTGATTTGGCACAGCTTATTCAGACGCTCAGCAAATGAGCGGGTAAAACCCGGTGGCATATGCTGGGTGATCAGCAGCGCCGGACTGGTGGCAGGCAGCGGCTGGAGCACGTGGCGGATCGCCTCGGTGCCACCGGTTGACGAACCAATCGCAATCAGCTTTTCACTACTCAACAACGGCATCGCTTTCAGCGTGGCCGGAACGGCTGTTGCGGCGCGGACATGCAACTTAGCCCGTGCCGCAGCGCGGATTTTGTCGGCAATCATCTGGCTGTAAGCCAGCATGCCTTCACGGATGCCCAGCTGCGGTTTGGTGACAAAATCCACCGCCCCCAATTCCAGCGCCCGCAGGGTAATCTCTGATCCTTTGCCAGTGAGTGATGACACCATCACCACGGGCATCGGACGCAGACGCATGAGCTTTTCGAGAAAATCGAGGCCGTCCATGCGCGGCATTTCCACATCCAGCGTCAGCACTTGCGGGTTGTACTGTTTGATTAGGTCGCGTGCCACCAGTGGGTCCGGTGCAGTCGCAACCATCTCCATATCGGGATGGCTGTTGATGATTTCGGTCATCAACTGCCGCATCAGCGCAGAGTCATCCACGCACATCACGGTGATTTTGCTCATCGTCTTTCCTTGGTCAGTCCATAGACAGTCTGTCCACGCAACCAGAACTCTTTACTGATCTGGCTGAAGTTCTCTGAATGCCCGGCAAACAACACACCACCCGGCTTCAGCAGGGGAACAAAACGGCGCAGGATTTGCTCCTGCGTCTCTTTATCGAAATAGATCATCACGTTGCGACAGAAAATCGCATCAAAGGGTCCGGGCAGAGACCAGTCATTGGCCAGCAAATTAAGCTGGGCGTAGCTCACCTGGCTGGACAGCTCTGAACGTACCCGCACCATCCCTTCATGTGGACCGGTGCCACGCAGGAAAAACCGCTGCAACTGAGATTGCGACAACGTGCGCAATTCCTCCTGGCGATACACCCCGGCAACCGCTTTTTCCAGCACCTGCGTATCAATATCGCTGGCATGGACCTGAAATTTCCCCGGCCCGGCACCCAGCGTCTCCGCCAGCGTCATCGCGATTGAATAAGGTTCTTCACCGGTTGACGCCGCAGCACACCACACGCTGTAGCTCCCACTGCGCTTGCGCGCATGGTCGGCGAGAATGGGAAAATGGTGCGCCTCACGGAAAAAAGACGTCAGGTTGGTGGTCAGGGCATTAATAAATGCCTGCCACTCGGCGCTGTTGGGATCCTGCTCCAGCAACGCCAGATAACGGCCAAAATCATCAATGTTCAGCATACGCAGGCGTCGCACCAGACGGTTGTAAACCATCTCGCGCTTATGGTCGGCCAGCACAATGCCTGCTCGCTGATAGATCAGCTGACTGATGCGACGAAAGTGCGCATCAGAAAGCGGCAGGCGCTGCACCATCTGCGTGAGCAACGAGGTCGCTTCATTTTGATCCATTAACGTCGATTTCTTCATCTCAGGTCACCCGGCAACAAACTGATTAAATTGTGATTACTACGGTTGCTACTGTGCTGCCAGTGCGCACCCAGGTACAGGGGGCCGTGTTGCCACGGCCTCGGGTTTAAAAGGTTTCCCAGTTATCGTCAGCGCGGGTGCCTGCCGGTTGTGCCAACGCTTTTGCCGCAGCCGGACGCAATAATTTTGGCGCTGTAGATACGTTAACGGCCTGGGCGACAAATTCTTTACCAATATTGAACACCGCCACTGACTGTTTCAGTCGGCTGGCCTGATCTTCCAGTGCGGCAGCGGCGGTGGCGGATTCTTCCACCAGCGCGGCGTTTTGCTGCGTAACGCGATCCATCTCGTTAACCGCCAGGCCAACCTGGTCGATACCACGGCTCTGTTCGTCCGATGCGGAAGCGATTTCACCCATGATGTCGGTGACACGCGTAACTGCATTGACGATGTTAGTCATGGTTTCACCCGCGCTTTCCACCAGCACGGAGCCGGTATCAACACGGCTTACCGAGTCTTCGATCAAACCTTTGATCTCTTTGGCTGCCTGGGCGCTGCGCTGCGCCAGACTACGCACTTCTCCGGCCACCACAGCAAAACCACGGCCCTGCTCACCGGCACGCGCCGCTTCTACCGCCGCGTTGAGCGCGAGGATGTTGGTCTGGAAGGCAATGCCGTCAATCACGCTGGTGATATCC
This sequence comes from Pantoea sp. X-Soil-TKNS-1211, assembly GCF_059730495.1. Classification (NCBI taxonomy): domain Bacteria; kingdom Pseudomonadati; phylum Pseudomonadota; class Gammaproteobacteria; order Enterobacterales; family Erwiniaceae; genus Pantoea; species Pantoea sp. X-Soil-TKNS-1211. The sequence goes on along the minus strand of NZ_AP035953.1, from coordinate 1,887,996 downwards.
GCAATCTTCTTCGAGCTACCGGCAATCTCTTTCATGGTGGTGACGACGCCATCCACCACTTTGCCACCCTGTTGTGCGGTTTCTGACGCAGTGAGCGCCAGCTGCGAGGCCTGACGGGCGTTTTCAGCGTTCTGTTTTACCGTCGCCGTCAACTGCTCCATGCTGGCCGCCGTCTCTTCCAGCGATGCCGCCTGCTGCTCGGTACGCGAGGAGAGATCGTTATTGCCCATAGCGATTTCGCTGGCACCGGTATAAATGGCGTCAGAACCATCACGCACGGTGCGAACCGTGCGCGCCAACTCCTGTTGCATATGCTGCAACGAGCTGAGCAGGTCACCCATTTCGTTACGTACATTCACCTCAACCCGCTGCGTCAAATCGCCACGCGCGATATGGCGGATATGTTCAATGCTCTGCTGCAACGGACGGATCAGCGCAGCACGCATACCGCTCCACACCAGCGCGATCAGCGTCAGTGTGACCGCCAGCATGGCAACAATCAGCCAGACCGATTTGTGATAAGCGGCGAGGTTGTCATCAATGCCACGCATCGCGAGAATTTTGTTGTAGCTCAGCCAGGCGTTGTAATCCTTGGCAAATTTATCCTGAAAACCCTGGGTGGGCTGGTCGACAAAACCTTTAAAATTGCCGGTGCTGAGGAAATCGATCAACTCCTGTAACGCGCCGTGATAAGCGTTGTAGTTCGCCTGCAACGTCAGCACGTTTTCTGCCGTTTTGCCCTTTTCCGACAGATTGTCATTAAATTCGGCGAAGCCCACATCGGCGTTCTTCAGCTCCTCACTGGCTAATGCCACCAACTCTTTCACGGTAGCACCCGAACCAGCCTGCTGAGTGTCCAGCAGATAACGGATCCCGGCACGGTTCAGCGTGTTGCGAGCCTGAACCAGAGAAACCCATGAGGTGCCCATCGCCCGCTGCAAGGTACTGAGGCGCTGGTTATAGGCAAAATTATCCTTATCGGCTTTCACCGTTTGAAAAAACATCCCTCCGGAAAACAGCTGCAGCAAGGCAAACAGTGCCAGTACACACAGCAGGCCGGAAACGACACGAATACGACTAAACATAAACACCTCATTGGTTGGCGGATCGCTTCTGTTATCGGCGTTGGGGGAGTGATCTTTATGTTGGATAGCAGGGGTTGGACCAGCTGAGCCTGTCCACTGGCATTTATCGTAGCGGCGCGATTTATCGCGCAATGTCGCGCGAGGTGCCGGATAAATCTGCGCGATAAATCGCGCCGCTACGTATTATGAGCTGTCAGTCAGCGAGGGGGTTAAAACGTTTCCCAGTTGCTGTCGCTGACCGGTGTAGTCACCGCTTTGCGCGGCGTATCCTGCACTTTCGGTGCAATCTGCGGATGGCGTGTCACTGCGGCAACCGCCTGCGCACGCGGAACTTTGAACACCGATACCGACTGACTCAAGCGGCTCGCCTGTTCTTCCAGCGAAGCCGCCGCGGCTGCCGATTCCTCCACCAGCGAGGCGTTCTGCTGCGTCACCCGATCCATCTCGGTCACCGCCTGGCCCACCTGATCGATGCCGCGGCTCTGCTCGTCTGACGCCGAGGCAATCTCGCCCATGATGTCCGTCACGCGCGTAACCGCATTGACGATATCGCTCATGGTTTCCCCGGCGGTGCCCACCAGCGTGGAGCCGGTATTGACGCGACTCACCGAGTCCTCAATCAACCCTTTGATCTCCTTCGCCGCCTGGGCGCTGCGTTGTGCCAGACTGCGCACTTCACCGGCCACCACCGCAAAGCCACGGCCCTGCTCACCCGCACGCGCCGCTTCCACCGCCGCGTTTAGCGCGAGGATGTTGGTCTGGAAGGCAATACCGTCAATCACGCTGGTAATATCGGCGATCTTCTTCGAACTACCGGCGATATCCTGCATGGTACGCACCACTCCATCCACCACCGTGCCACCCTTCTGCGCGGTTTCCGAGGCGCTGAGTGCCAGTTGCGAAGCCTGACGCGCATTCTCGGCGTTCTGTTTTACCGTGGCGGTCAGCTGTTCCATGCTGGCGGCGGTCTGCTCCAACGAGGCGGCTTGTTCTTCGGTACGCGCCGACAGATCATTGTTCCCGGCCGAGATCTCGCTGGCACCGGTAAAGATGGCGTCAGAACCGTCGCGCACATTGCTGACAGTACGCACCAGCTCCTGCTGCATCTCCAGTAACCCTTCCGCCAGCTGGCTCATCTCGTTGCGACCTTCCACCCGAATCGGCTGGGTCAAATCGCCCGCTGCGATATGACGAATGTGAGCCAACAGCTGTTGCAACGGCTGAATCAATACTGAACGCAAGCCGAACCAACAACTGACGATCACCGCGATCACCACCACCACCATCGTGCCCAGCAACCACATCATGGTGTTGAAGGCGCGCTCATTCTGCGCAACCCCGGCTGCCGCCAGTTCACCCTGTTTGGTGCGCCAGGCTTCATAGGTTCCTTTCATCACCACCTGTTTGGCCTCAATGTTCTGCGCAAACATGCCTTGCAGATCATCGGCCTTCAGGCGTTCCAGCATCGCTTTCAAACCGTTGTTGTAGGCCGCGTAATCCGTTTCCAGTCGGTCACGTAGCTCAACCGGGAACCCCGGTGTGCCAGGCAAATTGTAGTAACGTTGGAAATAGCCATCAGCCGCCTTGAGCTGCTTTTCCGTCTGCGCAATCAGTGCCGCCAACTGGCCGCCATTGGTTTGCGCCGCCATGCTGCCCTGCATACGTAACATCGCGCGGTTCAGCACTGTGCGGGTTTGGTTGAGTTCAATCCAGGCATCGCTCATCGCCGCAACATTGTTGGTAGACACCTGTGCGACCGCAAATGCCTCCTTATCTTTTTGTAAGGCTGACCAGAACAGGCCACCCGAAATTAACTGCAAAGCACCAAAGACCAGCAGGACGGTGATCAGGCTGGTCACTACATTGATTCGTTTTAACATGGGTTCTCCAAAAAAGTGTTTCGGCTCCCCCTGTTATCGACCGTGCCGCTGAGTTTCTGAGGGTATTTAAGTGACTTTACAAATTAAAATTCTGTCTTTTATGTTGATGCCAGAGTTTTATAACTAAAAAAATTAACATTAAAAAAAATGCGCCTTTATCAGGCGCATGTTTTAGGTCACTGTTCGTAGCGGCGTGGAGTTAAAACGTTTCCCAGTTGCTGTCGCTGACCGGTGTAGTCACCGCTTTGCGCGGCGTATCCAGCACTTTTGGTGCAATCTGCGGATGGCGCGTCACTGCGGCAACCGCCTGTGCATGCGGAACTTTAAACACCGACACCGACTGACTTAAGCGACTCGCCTGTTCTTCCAGCGAAGCCGCCGCGGCTGCCGATTCCTCCACCAGCGAGGCGTTCTGCTGCGTCACGCGATCCATCTCGGTCACCGCCTGGCCCACCTGATCGATACCCCGGCTTTGCTCATCTGACGCCGAGGCAATCTCGCCCATGATGTCCGTCACGCGCGTAACCGCATTAACGATATCGCTCATGGTTTCTCCGGCGGTGCCCACCAACGCAGAGCCGGTATTGACGCGATTCACTGAGTCCTCAATCAGGCCTTTGATCTCTTTCGCTGCCTGGGCGCTGCGCTGGGCCAGACTGCGCACTTCACCGGCCACCACGGCAAAGCCACGGCCCTGCTCACCGGCACGCGCCGCTTCCACCGCCGCATTCAATGCGAGGATGTTGGTCTGGAAAGCGATACCGTCAATCACGCTGGTAATATCGGCGATCTTCTTCGAACTGCCGGCAATATCATGCATGGTACGCACCACACCATCCACCACCGTGCCGCCCTTCTGTGCGGTTTCCGAGGCGCTGAGCGCCAGTTGCGAGGCCTGACGCGCATTCTCGGCATTCTGTTTCACCGTGGCGGTCAGCTGTTCCATGCTGGCGGCAGTCTGTTCCAGCGAAGCCGCCTGTTCTTCGGTACGCGCCGACAGATCATTGTTTCCGGCCGAGATCTCGCTGGCACCGGTAAAGATGGCGTCAGAGCCGTCGCGCACGTTGCTGACGGTACGCACCAGCGACTGCTGCATCTCGTGCAGATTGGTCGCCAGCTGGCTCATTTCATTACGCCCTTCAATGGCGATGGTTTGTGTCAGGTCACCCTGCGCGATGTGCTGAATATGGCGAATATTGCTGTTAAGTGGGTTGATCAGCACCTTACGCAAGCCAAACCAGCACAACACAATCACCGCCACCACCACCGCCATCACCAGCCCAATCAGCCACATCATGCGTTTGTAAGCAGACAGGTTGGCCGCAACGCCAGCTTCGGTCAGACGATCCTGATCGGCACGCCATTGGGTGTAATCCCGCAGAAATGCGCTCTGTGAAGGGGCCACCGGCAGCTTACCGGCTTTCTCTATATCGTTGGCCTGCAATGCATCCTGCATCTGGCTCAGCGCAGCGGCGTAAGCAGCATAGGTCTGATCCAGATGTTTATTGAGTTGTGCATCCTGCCCTGGGGTATCCGGGGTGTTTTTGAACAGCTGGTAGTTATCTGCCGCTTTCTCCTGAAAGCCTTTGCTTTGCTGATACAGCGTCGCGAGATCGGCGGTTTCACCCGACAGTTTGCTGTTAGCAACACGTAGCATAACGCGCGTCAGCAGCACCCGACTCTGGTTGAGGCTCATATAAGCATCGTTGATCGCAGCGGTATTTTTGCTCGCCAGCTGCGCGACGTTGAAACTGGTTTTGTCATCACTTAATGCTTTAAAAAACAGCGAGCCTGATGCCAGCTGTAAAAAGCCAAAGATCAACAGCACCAGCAATAAACTGGTGACAACGCGGATTTTCGTAAACATACCTTGCCCTGAAAAGTGAAAAAAATGCAGTGGAGTTATCGGCGTGAAGTTGGTGAAATTGAGAGCAAACGGTGAATTAATTGCAAAATTGTTGTTGATTTATAAGGGATTATTTCCATGCGAAATGATAACGGGCCGGACGCGCCGACCCGTTAATGTATCCGGTATTATGCGCTACGCAGTGTGTCCATCAGCGCCATTTCTTCGCTGCTCAGCAGCTTCTCAATGTCCACCAGAATCAGCATGCGTTCACCCAACGCGCCGAGACCGGTCAGATACTCGGTTGACATGGTCACGGCGAATTCCGGTGCCGGGCGGATTTGATCCTGCGTCAGTGACAGCACGTCAGAGACACCATCCACCACAATACCCACCACGCGATGCTCAAGATTCAGCACGATCACCACGGTGTTCTCGTTGTAATCCACATCTGGCTGCGAAAACTTCACACGCAGATCGATAATCGGCACAATCACGCCGCGCAGGTTGGTCACACCTTTGATAAATTCCGGTGTGTTTGCGATGCGCGTTACCTGATCGTAGCCACGAATTTCCTGCACTTTCAGGATATCGATACCGTACTCTTCATCTCCCAGGGTGAAGACTAAGAACTCCTGGCCCACGGTTTCGCCAGCGATTTTCGTCACGGTTGCCATTCCAGTCATTGTATTTACCTTTTCGTTATCGATTACGCTGCGGCACCGGCCACACGTTTTTCACGGTTCAGCGATTGCAGGGCTGAGACATCCACAATCAACGCCACGCTGCCATCGCCGAGGATGGTGGCGGCAGAAATGCCCGGCACTTTGCGATAGTTGCTTTCGAGGTTTTTCACCACCACCTGATGCTGACCAATCAACTGATCGACCAGCAACGCATAGCGACGACCTGCGCTTTGCAGGATCACTACGATGCCCTGCGTAGCATCGGTTTTGGCGTGTTGTACATCGAACACATTCCACAACTCCACCAGCGGCAGGTACTCGCCACGCACTTCCAGCACGCGCTCGCCACCGGCCAGCGGCTTCAGTTCTTCGGCACGCGGTTGCAGCGATTCCATCACTGCGTTAAGAGGCAGAATGAAGACTTCATCCGCGACACGTACTGACATCCCATCGAGGATCGCCAGCGTCAATGGCAACAGAATGCGAATGGTGGTGCCTTTACCCTGCTTCGAGGCGATTTCGACGTGGCCCCCCATCTCCTGGATATTACGTTTCACCACATCCATGCCAACGCCACGGCCTGACACATCAGTCACCTGCTCGGCGGTCGAGAAGCCCGGTGCAAAGATCAGCATGCCGACTTCTTCATCACTCATGCTTTCACTGACCGGCAGGCCAGATGACATCGCTTTCGCCAGAATACGTTCACGGTTGAGGCCCGCACCATCGTCAACCACTTCGATACAGATGTTGCCACCCTGATGTTCCGCAGACAGCGTCAGGTTGCCCACACCACTTTTGCCAGCGGCCAGACGTTTTTCCGGCGATTCAATACCGTGGTCAAGGCTGTTACGTACCAGGTGGGTTAACGGATCGATAATGCGTTCGATCAGGCTCTTATCCAGTTCGGTCGAGCTGCCGAGCAACGTCAGTTCCACTTCTTTGCCCAACTTGCTGGCCAAATCACGCACCAGACGCGGGAAGCGGCTGAAGACATACTCCATCGGCATCATACGGATCGACATTACCGACTCCTGGAGATCGCGCGCGTTACGCTCCAGTTGTCCCATGCTGTTCAGCAAATCACCGTGTGCCACCGGGTCCAGCTCGCCGGAACGCTGTGCCAGCATCGACTGGGTAATCACCAGTTCACCCACCAGGTTGATCAACTGATCAACTTTCTCTACCGCAACGCGGATACTGCTGGATTCGCTGGTTTTAGCCGGTGCGGCGACGCGTTTGGTTTCTCGCTTCGCGGGTGTGATGTCGGTAACGGTCGCGCTGGGTGCCGGTTCGGCGGCAGCCACTGGCGCAGGTGTCGGCGCTTCAACGGGAGCAGTGGCACCCTCAGGGAAACGAATCTGTGCTTCTTCAATCACGAAACACAGCACGGCGACGATATCATCTTTACCCACGCCGTCGATGGTGGCTTCCAGCGTGTTCGCGCCTTTTACCACATCACTCAATGTGCCGAGATTGCCCAGTTCCTCCAGCAACAGTTCGGGTTCTTTCTCTTTCAGGTCAACCAGTTGCAGGCGCAGTCCCGCATTGCTGGCAGCAGGCACCTCGCTCACCGGCACGGCAACAGCGACCGGTGCGGCTGGTGCTACTCCTTTGGCTTCCAGCGCCAACTGGCGCAGGGCTTCGCAGATGTAGTTAAAACTTTCTGCGTTAGGTTCCTGCGCGGTTTTATAGGCATCGAGCTGTTCCTGCATAATATCTTTGGTTTCCAAAAACAGGTTGATGATGTCGGTGCTGAGCGCCATTTCGCCACGACGCGCACCATCCAGAATGTTTTCCAGGATGTGAGTGGTTTCCTGTAAAACGGTAAAGCCGAACGTACCGGCTCCGCCCTTAATCGAGTGGGCGGCGCGGAAGATAGCATTCAACTGTTCGGAATCTGGCTCCTGGGGATCCAGTCCCAACAGGTGTTGCTCCATGTCCGCTAACAGCTCATCGGCCTCATCAAAAAACGTCTGGTAAAAATCGCTGATGTCCATGCTCACGGGATCACCTCGGCTGTGAGGAGTGGTCAGTAGTCACCGCACTTGCGCCCGGATTGGCCGGAGCAGCCGGCGTCGCCGAGGCAGCCGGCGTTGCCGGTGTCGTTGAAGCTGCGGGTGCTGTCGGCGCAGCCGGAACTGCGGGCGCGGTAATATCGGGGATTATCTGTGCCGGGTCGCTAACCTGGACGGCGTCGCTCTCGGCGTTCTCTTTTTCAATTGCTGCTTCAGTGTCATGGTTCAACACCAGCAGGCTAATGCGGCGGTTAACAGCATCATTACCCCCGCGGTTTTTCAGTTTCATGGTGTCTGCCATGCCAACGACACGCAGCATTTTGCTGCCATCCATGCCACCCATCATCAGTTCACGGCGTGAGGCGTTAGCGCGATCCGCCGACAGCTCCCAGTTGCTGTAACCCCGATCACCCGTGGCATACTGGAAATCATCGGTATGGCCCGCCAGGCTGATTTTATTCGGGATATCGTTCAGCACGGGCGCAATCGCGCGCAGAATATCGCGCATATAAGGCTCAACTTCGGCGCTGCCGGTCTTAAACATGGGACGGTTCTGGCTATCGATGATCTGGATACGTAGCCCCTCCTCCACCATGTTGATGATCAGATGCGGACGCAGCGCTTTCAGGCGCGGGTCGGCCTCAATCAACTGGTCAAGTTTTTCACGCAGACGATTCAGACGGATATCATCCAACTGACGTTTCTGCGCATCCATATCAACCACTTTCTTGACTTCACCCTCTTTTTTGGTCGGATCGTCACCGCCGCCAGGTATCGGACTGTCGCTGTCGCTACTGCGTTGCCCGCCAGTTAACGCGACTTTAAGCGGTGTTCTGAAGTATTCCGCTATCTGTACCAACTGCTGCGGATTAGCGATCGACAGCAGCCACATCACCATAAAGAACGCCATCATCGCCGTCATAAAGTCGGCATAGGCAATTTTCCATGAGCCATGACCTCCTTCATGCCTTTTATGTTTGCGCCGTTTAATCAGCACAATGGGGCGATTGCCATGCTTCATGAGGCTTCATCCGAGGTCTGTTTGGCCGGGTTCTTCGCGTTACGAACGTGTTCTTCCAACTCCTGGAACGACGGACGTTCAGTGGAGTACAGGGTTTTACGACCGAACTCTACCGCGATCTGCGGTGCATAACCGTTGAGGCTGGAGAGCAAGGTCACTTTGATGCACTGCATCATCTTGGTAGATTCGGCACATTTCTGACGTAACAACGAGGCCAGCGGCGAAATAAAACCGTAAGCCAGCAGAATGCCGAGGAAGGTTCCCACCATCGCATGTGCGACCAGGGCACCCAGTTCAGCCGCCGGACGATCGGCTGACGCCAGGGCGTGCACCACCCCCATTACTGCCGCAACGATACCGAAAGCAGGCAAGCCATCCCCGACCGCGGACAAACTTTGCGCTGGCACTTCACACTCGTGTTCATAGGTCTCAATTTCTTCGTCCATCAATGCTTCGATTTCGAAGGCGTTCATATTTCCGCTGACCATTAAACGCAAATAATCGGTAATAAAATCCACTAACTGTTTATCGGCCAGAATACGTGGATAGTTAGCAAAAATTTCACTCTGGCTGGGATCTTCAATATCGCGCTCCAGTGACAGCATCCCCTGTTGACGGGATTTCGCCATCAGACGATAGAGCAGCGCCATTAAATCCATGTAAACGGCTTTGTTATATTTTGAGCCGCGCATTAACAAAGGAAATGCTTTTAAGGTCTTTTTAATTGCCTTGCCATTGTTACCGACCAAAAAAGCACCAACAGCGGCACCACCAATTATCAGCAACTCCGACGGCTGATAAAGCGCGCCCAGATGGCCGCCGACCAACAAGTAGCCGCCTAACACGGACCCGAGGACCACGATATAACCCAGAATAATCAGCACAAAAAATCCTTACGTCCGTAACGTGTTGGTGGAAGTTAAGCCAGAGAGCCGCAGGTGTTATTCACAAACGTAGCGCAAAAAAAAAGCAGCGGATTAACCGCTGCTGGATGGCTTCCACGATGCGAACAAACTTAAACGGCGTGTTTAACCTGTTCATCCAGCAGTTGTGGAAAGGTATCGGCAGAATCTGCAGAAAGTTTACGTCTTTTTACGGCACGTGATGGCGGCTGGCACAGGCTGCACACAAAGCTGCCTGCTGGCTGATGCGCATGGTTGATAAAGCTACCGTTGCAGCATTTACAGTCAGAAAGTTCCAGCATGCCACTTTCCACAAAGCGCACCAGTGTCCAGGCGCGCGTCAGCGCCAGCAGCGGGCTATCATCAGATTGTGGGCACTGCTCAAGATAGAGGCGGTAGGCTTTGATCACGGCTTCCACACCGTTGCTCAACCCGGTTTTTAACAGGAACTGCCAGGCATTGCAGAACATCGAGGCATGAATGTTTTGTTCCCAGGTCATGAACCAGTCGGTAGAGAATGGCAACATGCCTTTCGGCGGCGGGCTACCGCGAAGTTCTTTGTACAACTTAATCAGACGACCGCGACTCAGCTGCGTTTCACTTTCCAGCATTTGCAGTCGCGCGCCCAGCGTAATCAACTCCATGGCGAGTTGAATGTCACGCGCTTCCTGAACAATACTTTTTTCGCTCATTATACCGCCCTCTTTTTCGTGCTAACGTCGTCTTTAGACGCGTTACGCAGTAAACGGCTGGATAATAAAATACCGGTGTGGATTTGTTGTAAATCATCCACGCGGGATTCTTGCGTCAGGCGATTAATAATGTTGTGGTCAGTAAAGCGGAACTGGCAAACCAGTTGATTGGTTTCCGCTAATTTTACCATTTCAGGTAGAGTTAATTGTGACAATGCATCGGCCATCGACTCATCGATACCCAAACGAAACATTGCTGAAGCTTTTTCCTGGTTAATTAAACGCTGAGCAAGTAACAAATATGACAAGTTGATGTCATAGATATGTTTTAGTAATTCTGTTGTACCCATTTTTTCCATCCTGATAGACGCGACATATATACGGCCACAGAAAGAATGTCTCTATGGTTCGGGTTGCTGGTTGGTAAATCTAAAGATGGCAAAAAATATTCAGGCATAAGCCAAACGTGTACTGAACTGTTTCACTTCCCACCGGGACACTGATCAGTAGTAGTCATAACTCCAGGCCAATCTTTTCTTGAGTTGTAACCATCTTCCGTGACGTCTGCTTACAGTTTTTTAAGACTATTCTGAAAACAAGGCAAATCTATATCGTCTGATTTCGACATACAACGTGATAAGTGTGAAATTTTAGATAAAGTGTGATCTGCGTCACACTTTTAAGGCAAATTTTTTCCCTAACCCTTCAGATTTGCTTTTCTGTTGCTCATTTATTGAGCGAATTTGCATTATTCCGCTAATCTTTTCCTGCCGATTCGCTTACAAATCGCCATCTGGCATACCACCCCCTCAAAGCGATCTTTTATCTGCCACATTGCGATTAGGTCATATCAAGACACCACCTTTTAAACCATACATAGCATAATATGCTGAATTGGGCGTAAATTATTCGCTTTCAAATTAATCACTTACAGGGAATATTGCGAAAAGGCATGAACCGCATGTCGCAAACGATATGTGAACAGTCGGCGTGGAGCGGCAACGTAGCGTTAACGGTTCGTAGGGAGTGTTTAGTGAACGACAGTGGATGTAACAATGCGTTACATTAGGAATATGAATGAATCGCCGCATTTACGCATTGATGTATCCAAACTATCGGCAGGCTGATGGGGATCTTTAGGATTGCATCATGAAAAAAACCGGTTTTCATACCTGTTTGCTGATTTTTTGAGCAAAAATAACGGAATTGCTTGATATATCGTATATTCGCCGGTTAACGAAATAACGTCGATTGCGGGGCGTAATAATGAGAGAGGAAAGTGAATGTAAACGCTGCCAGCGTAGCGGCACGATTTATCGTGCGGATTTTGCCGGCAGCGCGTACGAAATTGCGCGATAAATCGCGCCGCTACGTTCCAGGGGGCACATTTCAGTGCCCTCTGCTGAATTACGCCAGCTTTGGAAAAGTCGCGACTTTATGCGCCGTACCATGATCCGCACTACGCGCTGGCAGCGAGTTTAAATCCTTCAGGAAGCTCTCACGCCAGTGCGAGATATCATGTTGGCGCAATACCGTCATCATGTCGTTATAACGCGAGATACGCTCCGTACGCGGCATGGTCAGCGCCCGGTCGAGTGCCGCAGCCACTTCATCTCGATCATAAGGATTGACGATCAAGGCCGACGTCAGCTCGTTGGCAGCACCGGCAAAACGCGACAGAATCAACACACCGGGGTCGTCCGGGTCTTGCGCCGCCACGTATTCTTTCGCCACCAGATTCATACCATCACGCAACGGGGTGATCAGCCCGACATCCGTCAGACGGAAAATCTTCATTAACAGGCGGCGATCGAAGTGTTGATTGAGGTAATACAGCGGCGTCCAGCCCAGCGTGCCATATTTCCCGTTGATGCGGCCGGCTTCGGTTTCCAATTGATGGCGAATATCCTGATAGGCCTGAACCTCACCGCGTGACGTAGGCGCAATCTGCGAATAACGGATACTGCCACGATGTTGTGGGTAGTGCTCCAGTAAAGCTTCATAGGCAAGAAAGCGCTCTGGCAAACCTTTGGAGTAATCCAGCCGTTCACAGGCAATGATGTTCTGCACATCCCCCAGTTCCCGCTTCATCGCTGCCATTTTCGGTGGTAGCGCCCCTTCCGCCATCTCTTTAATGCTGTCAGGCTCAATCCCGATGGGATAGACCTCGGTCATAAAAGTATTGCCGAACGCCCGATGCTTCCTCTCTCCTTTATTCTGCAACTGCGTTAGCTGGCTCAGGCTATCGAGGAAGGCCACGCGATCGGATTCTGTCTGGAAACCCAGCAAGTCGTAGTCGCACAGCATCTCCAGCAGCGCCTGATGGGGCGGCAGCGCATTGAAGATTTCTGGCGTCGGGAACGGGATATGCAGAAAGAATCCGATGCGGTTATTAATACCCTGTTTGCGCAACTCGGCAGCAAAGGGCAGCAAATGATAATCGTGAATCCATAAAATATCGTCCGGTTGTAACAACGGTTTCAGGCGCTCCGCCAGCAAAGTATTGACGCGGCAATATCCCTCCCAAGCTTCGCGCTGAAATTGCACCAGATCGAGACGATAGTGAAAAGCTGGCCAGATTACGGTATTGGAGAACTGGCAGTAGTAAAGATCATAATCATTTTGATTCAGCGGCATCGCGGCATAAGTAATACCGTCAACCTCGCTGACACTCACCTCATCCTCTTCTTCACCGGAAATCTCGCTGATCTCGCCGTTCCAGCCAAACCATAATCCTCCGGTGGTCTTTAGCGCATCCAGCAATCCGACGGCGAGGCCGCCTGCACTGGCTTTGGTACCATCAGGAATGGCAATACGGTTAGATACGACTACTAAGCGACTCATAACCTTGACTCCTTACCGACGTTGTCATGCTTTGATTGTAATAGTAATTGTTCCAGCCAGCTCCAGACCGCATCTACACTGCTGAGACGGTAGCGTGCATGGCTTGAACCTTCTCCGACCTTGACTGAAATACCGCCCAACGCGTTAACCGCCAGGAAGCCTTTTTCATCGGTCAGATCGTCACCCACAAATACCGGAATGCGTCCGGCAAAAGGCACTTCGCGCATAAAGTCACGGATCGCCGCACCTTTATCGATACCCTGCGGTTTCAGTTCCACCACGCATTTTCCCGGTTGCAGCGCCAGCCCCGGAAAACGTGCAACGGCATCTTCCGCCAGTTTGATGACCGCTTGTTCGTACTCCATCGCCCGACGATAATGCAGCGCAAACGCCATCCCTTTGGCTTCAAGCTGCGTGCCAGGCCATTGATCCAGCGTTTCCTGCAATTCCAGATGCAGCGTTTGCGCAACGTCTGCGGGCAGTGATTGACGATGGATATAGCCAGTGGCATCACGGCGTTCCGCTCCATGTACGCCCGCCGCTGGCGCTTCCAGCGGCGCAACCAGTTCATCCAGTTGCGCAATCGGGCGACCGGACACCAGCGCCAGTGCACCGTGGTTGAGATTGGAGAGTTGTTGCAGATGCTGGCGCACCGACGCCGGTATCGCAACCAACTCGGGCTGCGGTTGAATCGTCGCCAGCGTGCCATCAACATCAAAAAAGAAGGCAAAAAGCCCGCCGCTCAACGACGGTAGGGTGCTGTTTTCATGTACCGCTGGGGTCACGTCACTCCTCCTGTGCGAATGGCTGATAGCAATAGCGATGTTCGGAGGCAGGTTGCGTGCAAAAAATGATACGTATAACGGGGAGGGTTTTCCGACAGGATGGTATTTCGATGGGTAACGCTCCACAAACTAACAAGTTTATTGTCAACACAGCAGCCAGACTGCGAACATCAGTGCGGTTAAGTGTAGACGCGAATAAGGATTTTGCCAGAAACAGGGCTGAATAACGGTGATCGCAATAAAACCGGCCTGTGATTATCGCGCAATATTTGCTTGCATTTGCCCGGCAAAAATACATAGAAAAAACAAATACTCAATAAAATGCTGCCCCACTACGCGGCTTTCTTCTACTCACCTCTTCTTCGCAACGCTAAATTGACGGGATGTGCTTAACATCCACGGATTAACCTCAATATCATGAAGAAAATAACGATCGGTTTTGCTGTAGTCGCAGCAAGTCTTAGCCCCTTGATAGCCGTTGCCGCGCCCTTCCGTTGCTCCCCCGCAGATTTTGGTGGCAAAGGTGATGGTGTAACGCTCAATACCCAGGCCATTCAACAAGCCATTGATCTGTGCGCGCAAAAAGGCGGTGGTAAGGTGACGCTGGGGTCTGGAGTGTGGCTTGCTGGTCCAATTGCGTTAAAGAGCAACGTGACATTAGTGATTCCCACCGGCGTTACGCTGAAGGCCACGTCTGATACTCACCAGTTCGTGGATGCATTTCTTGGCAAACCCGCGCAGCAGAATGAGGCATTCATCCTCGCCAATGGGGTCAATCATGTCACCATTGAGGGGGGCGGAACCATTGATGGCAACGGTGCGCAAGCCTGGTGGCCAGCCGCGATCGACTTGCGCAACAAAGTCAGATCCGGCCATCCCGAGGCTTTTACGGCAAAATATAAAGGTATTCCTCTGGCAAATGGCATGCCCAGGCCCTGGCTGGTAGAAATGAATAACGTGACATCATCAGGTATTTATCATATCCGGCTGACCAACTCGCCGATGTGGAACCTGGTACTCAGAAATAGCCGTCACCTGAATATTGATCAACTGACCGTCGACAACCCCAGCACCGCGCCCAATACCGATGGTATCGATATCGTTTCTTCTACAGACATCCTGATAAAACACGCCGACATCAGTACCGGTGATGATCATATCGCCATCAAATCGGGTATCACCGTGGGCAGCGGAGTAAAATCTGAAAATATCGCAATTCAGGATTCCGTGATGAGGCAAGGTCATGGGATTTCACTGGGTAGCGAGACTATCAATGGCATTGGCAAAGTGACGGTTTCACATGTGAGGTTTGTGGGGGCTGAAAACGGCCTGCGTGTGAAATCAGGCCGTGACCGTGGCAACAAAATTGGGCCATTGCAGGTTGACCACGTGACGATGACGGATGTTGCCACCCCCTTGCTGGTGACCGACAGCTACTCCGGCCAGGCTGGCGCAGCCGGTCATTCACTGGTTGCCCCCATCACGGCTGCACCGGTGACGCCGACCACGCCCTTTATCTCGGGTATTGAGGTCAATCACCTTGCGGCGACCGGCGCAAAATACGCCATGATATTGAGCGGATTGCCGGAAGCACCGCTCACCAACGTGAATCTGCGCCATATCGCTATCACCGCTGAATACGGTGTACAGGCCAGATACGTCACCGCCAGGCTGGATCATGTGTCTGTGACCGCAGATAAAGGAAAAACCCTGGCTGAGGGACCAGCGGTGACATTGCACGGGAAAAAACCCGCCAATTAATTGATATTTTTGACTTTTACAAAATAATATTGGGATACCGTATTGCGATCTCAGAATTGGCTGATAATAATACTGTATATACATACAGTTTTGTTATTGAGAATTCGCCATGAAAGTTTATCCCTTTTCTCCTCTATTGATGCGTCCGATGCCGGGTGCGCCGCCGCATCAATTCCCCCTCTTTCTTGAACGAGTCCATTGCGGTTTTCCTTCCCCAGCGGCGGATTACATTGAATGTAGGCTTGATCTGAACAAGCATCTGGTCACCCATCCCAGCGCCACTTATTTTGTGCGGGTGGAAGGCGATTCGATGCGCGACGCGAATATCAGTGAAGGGGATTTGCTGGTGGTCGACAGTGCGCTGGATGCGAAACATGGTGATATCGTGGTGGCTGCCATTAACGGCGAGTTTACGGTTAAACGGTTACAACAATTTCCACGTGTGCAGCTGCTCGCCATGAACCCGCGCTACGCGCCGATTACGCCGCGAGAAGAAGAGGAACTGGAGATCTTCGGCGTGGTGACTTTTATCATTTATGCGGCACGTTGAATGAAAACGCCCGGCTAACCATGCCGGGCGTTTTCAGACTTACGCTTTGTCTGGCAAGGCGTAAGCAATCAGATAATCACCGACCTCCGGCGCGTGTGCTGCTCCGCCTGCCGAAATGACGATGTACTCTTTACCGGTTTTCGCTGACTGATAAATCAGTGGCGAAGCGGTCGCTCCCACCGGCAGGCGCGCTTTCCACATCTCTTTACCGGTTTTGCTGTCCAGCGCACGCAGGTAATTATCCTGGCTACCGGCAAAGAACACTAAGCCGCTTTTGGTGGTGGTCGGACCGCCCAGGGTTGGCATACCCACCGGCATCGGTAGATGCGTTTTCACGCCGAGCGGACCGGTGTCTTCTACTGTGCCCATCGGCACCTGCCAGACGATCTTCTTGCTGTGCAGATCAATGGCGGTCATGGTGCCAAACGGCGGATGCTGACACGGCACTTGCAGGAAGGAGGCGAAATTATCCATTCGTACCCCAACGTAAGGCCCGCTGATCTGTGGACGGATAGTGCCTGCCCACTGCGGGACTTCATTCAGGGAGATTTTCTGCCCTTTAGCTTCTTCCTTACTCTTCAACGCCATCAGCATACCCAAACGGATATCATTGACGTAAAGAATGCCGGAGGTTTCATCAATGGACACCCCCCCCCAGTTCATACCGCCCATGGTCGCCGGGAACTCCAGGTAGGTTTTCTCACTGTTCGGCTGGAAGATGCCGGAATAGAGCGCAGATTTGAACAGAATGCGGCAGTAGAGCTGGTCAAACATGCTGACGCCCCACATTTTCTTCTCGTTCAGCTGCTCCAGACCGATAGTCGGCATATCCACCGAGAACGGCTGGGTCGGCGAAAGATGTTCTTCCTGCGCCGCCGGAGAGGTCGGCACCGCTTTCTCTTCGACTTTACTCACCGGCTTACCGGTACGGCGATCCAGGACGAAGATTTCACCCATTTTACTGGTCTGAATCAGCGCAGGCACCACTTCGCCCTGCTCATTCTTCATGTTGTACATCACCGGCTGCGACGGTAAGTCGTAGTCCCAGATATCATGATGAACCGTCTGGAAGACCCATTTGGTTTTGCCAGTGTTGACGTCGAGTGCAATAACCGAAGAACCGAACTTCTCTTTCGCCGCATTACGGTTACCGCCCCAATAGTCCGGCGGACCGTTGCCGGTGGAAACATACACCAGGCCGAGATCTTTATCGTAAGTCGGGATGGCCCAGACGTTCGGGGTGCTGAGGGTATAATGTGCATCACCCTGCTTCACTCCCTCGACGTTGCCCACATCCCATGCCCACGCCAGCGAGCCGTCACGCACATCATACGCACGCAGCACACCTGATGGTTCATCTTCCGTGATATCACGCACCCAGGAACCGAACACCGTCAGATGGCCCATAATCACCGGCACACTGGTCGGGTGATAACGGCGGCTGTCGGCGGTATCGCCCATCCCCTGTTGCAGGTTGACCATGCCATTCTGGCCGAAGTTCGGGCACAGCTCGCCGGTATGCGCGTCCAGCGCAATCAGACGAGCATCAACGGTAGAAACAATAATGCGCTGACGGCAGGCCGTATCGGTGTACGCCGCTTTCTGCTCAGCACTCAGGGTTTCGTCGCTGTCGTAGTCGTAATACCCGACGCTGCGGCAAGTAACGTGTTCATAGGTACGCGCATGCGGATCGAATTTCCAGATTGGCTTGCCGGTATCAGCATCCACCGCCGCAATCAGGTTTTCCGGCGTACAGGTATAAAGCACCGAACCAATCTGAATCGGCGTGTTTTCATCAACACCGGTCGCATTGCCTGTCAGGCGGCGACCGGTATGATAAGTCCAGGCCACCTGCAAATCTTTCACGTTATCCGCGTTGACCTGATCGAGCGGCACAAAGCGCGTGCCGCTGGCGTTGCGACTGATATAGCGCCAGTCCTGACCGGCTTTGGAAGCATCGCTATCCGTTGGCTGCAATGGCTCGGCAGAGACGGCTTCCGGGTTATAGATGGTGTTATGCGGGAAAAAACCACCAATAAACGTGGCGATCAGCGCCACAAACACCACCAGGCTAAGTCCGCCGGAGAGACGGCGTTGTGGTGACAAGGCACCTTTATCAGTGGCAGTCACCAGCAGGCTCAGCAGGAATAACAGCGCAGGCACCACCAGACGCGGTAACAGATCCCAATAAATGAAGCCCCCCACTTCCGCCAGCGACCAGATAAGCGTCAGCGCAAAGATCAGGCAAGAAAAATAAAAACCCGTGGCAGGCTTCTTAAAATAGAGCAGCACCAGCACGATATAGGCGATACCGGCAATCAGGTAATATGCCGATCCCCCAAGTGAAATGAGTTTCCCGCCGCCAATAATAATGGCGATGGCGGTCGCCAGCGTGAGCAACGCAAAAATAATGCTCAGGACAAATGACAAGCCTGAACGCCGTCCAGACCGCTGTTCCTTAATATCCATACACTCCCCGATTATTTACGATAGTGACATGTTAGTTAAAATCGTAAGGACTGTATGTTTGTGTTAACCAAATGTCAATAAATGTAAACCCCTATTAATTTCATCACTACTTAAAAACAAACCAATAACATTTACATCAATAACAATCATAATACGCCCCATCTAATTAACTGCCGTAATTAATTATCTGGCTAAAAATGCCATCACCCCGTTTATTAATGGTTTAAGAATGAATGCCCTGACATTTTACAGGTTAAAGTATTTTCGTTTGCTGGTTATTCTCGGGCGGGGATAATTTCAGAGAGTCATTAAATCAGGTGGGATAAGGCGGGAAATAACCGCACTTTTTATTCGTTCCGTAGATACTCTGTTAAGCATCAACACTTTCCCGATGCTTGGTACTAAAAAGTCTCGCTGAATCAAAATCCTGACCGTGCTTTATACAGCTCCATAAGCCGGTCAGGTATTTCCGCATTACTGCGCATATCGCCTGGATTTTCTTCTTACCTCTTTTTATCAGCCCCTGATAAAACATCGCGGTGCGGGGTTCATGCTGCGCAGCACTCAGCGCGGCCATATACAGCGCCCTACGCAGATGACCGTTGCCCGCTTTACCCAGACGTCCCGGACGGTTCACGCTGCTGCCCGACTGGCTCTGCCTCACATGCAGGCCCGCATGACGGCTTACCTGATTTGCCTTCATATCCCGGGGCAGCAGGCTCAGCTCGCCCAGTACAGTAATGGCCGTTGTCTCTCCGACGCCTTTGGCTGAACACAGGCACATGAACGCCGCTTTCAGGGCGCTATTTTTCGCGATGATTTTCAGCGCCAGCGCGTGCAGCTTCTCTACCTTACGGCTGTAATATTCCACGTCTTCTTCTTCCAGCTCCAGCAGGACATCGGCAGTTCCGGCGCGGGTTTCCAGCGCATGAAGACGGTTTTTTGAACGTGTCCGGGACTGAACGGCTCGCGTCATCATGCGGGCGATATCGCGCAACGCCATGCAGTCATCATCCGGAGCCTGCCAGAGTGCAGGCCTCATGCTTTCTCCATATTCAGCCAGCAGTACCGCATCACGGGCGTCAGTTTTGGCAGCGTTCAGGCGCATGGCGGCATAGTGGTGATAACTGGCGGGATTAATGACGCAGACGGGCAGCCCGGCACGGACAAGAGCCACCGCAAGGTCAAAATGGTAGACACCGGTTGCTTCCATAACGATGCGTTCGGGGGACAGCGATATCAGCTTTTTCGCAAAAGCCTGATAGTCCTCAGGTGTCTGATTAAGCTCAGAAACCAGCGTTGTTTTACCGTTAACGCGTACGGCAAAGGTAAAGGTTCTGGCAGAAATATCGATCCCGGCAAAACAGGTCATGTGGCCTCCGGAAGGCAAAATAGCGTAAACTGTTAACCGGTTCCCGACCTCGTCATCTGAGATTGTTCAGCCTGCCTTGTAATGCGAAGTCAGTCTCGCGAGAGAAAGCTTCCTGGTACTCTTCGGCCTGAACAAGGAGGCGGGAGCCACTCTACGTACGAAGTCACTGTAAAAGCTGCTTCCAGCGGCGCACGGCTTCCCGGTTATCAGAACTGATTTCAGGGAAATCATAATCTGACCCTCCAAACATACAAGCGGCGCGATTTATCGCGCGGATTTTTCCTGCAACGCGCACGAAATTGCGCGATAAATCGCGCCGCTACGATAGGTGATGTGAGTTTTTTAATCTGCCATTTCGCGTTTAAACACGGCGAGGGTATGCGCTTTCACGCGAACAAACTCAGGGTGACTCATCATCTCAGCCGTGCGCGGACGCGGCAGTTCAAACGGGACAATCTCGGCCACCCGCGTAGGTCGTCGCGTCAGCAACAAGATTTCATCCGCCAGAAACACCGCATCCTCCAGATCATGTGAGACGATCAACATGGTGACGCCAGTCGCCAGCTGTACCTGCTGCAATTTATCGCGGATAAATAGCGTCATTTCAAAGTCGAGCGCCGAGAACGGCTCATCAAGGAACATCACTTCCGGTTTGGTCGCCAGCGCGCGCATGATACACACCGTTTGCTGTTGCCCACCGGAGAGTTCATACGGATAACGTTGTAGATCGAAGCGAATATCGAACATGGCCGTCAATTCCGCTACGCGTTGTTTGACCGCCGCCGCCTTCATCCCCTGGCGTTTTAACGGATAGGCAATATTGTGCCAGGCGGTCAACCAGGGAAACAGCGCATCACGGTAGTTCTGAAACACATAGCCGATATTGGTCTCCGCCAGGGTTTTGCCGTCAAACAGGATTTGCCCGCGATCGACCGGAATCAACCCGGCAATCATGTTCATCAACGTCGATTTACCACAACCGTTGGGACCAAATATCGAGACGATCTTGCCTCTGGGTAAATCAAGGTTGAGATCCTGGTACAACGGCTGCCCGGCGAAGTTTTTATCGAGTCCACGAATGGTGACATGGGTATTGGGCTGCGGATAATCGGGTTTTTTCATGCTTTGCCACTCCAGTGCACACAGCGTTTTTCAATCAGCAGAAAACCCAGATTCAACAGATAGCCAAAAGCACCGGTGATCAGAATCGAGGCGTACATATCTTTAATGTTGAACAACTGCTGCGCATCAATGATGCGGTGTCCCAACCCGGTTTCAGAACCAATAAACATTTCGGCAACGATGACAATCACCAGCGCCATCGAGATGCCAGTGCGCAATCCGACAAAAGTTTGCGGCAGGCTTTCCATCAGCATGATGTCTTTAAATACATGCCAGCGCGAAACCCCCATCACCTGCGCCGCCATGATGCGGGTCTTCTTCGCGTTCATCACGCCGTAAGCGCTGTTAAACAGGATCACCAGCACCGCCGCAAAAGCAGCAATGGCGATTTTGTTGGTGTCGGTAATACCGAAAATCAACATAAACAACGGGATGAGCGCGGATGATGGCGTTGAGCGGAAAAAATCCACCAGAAACTCAACGCTACGATACAAACGTTCGCTACTGCCGAGCATCACCCCCAGCGGTACGCCGATAACCGCCGCCACCACGAAAGCCATCAGGGTGCGATAAAGCGTGTCGCCGATATCCTGATTCATACTGCCGTCCACCAGCGCGCTGAACAGATAGCCGAGGGTTTCCCCCGGCGATGGCAGCAGCACCGGATTGAGCCATTTGGCGCTGACCGCCGTCTGCCAGAGGAGAAATAACAGCAACGGTCCGATCAGTGGCAACAACCTGCGACGCCAAATCTGCATCATGGCACCTCTCCTTATGCGCGATAGATCAGGGGTTCAACCTGGAGTGGCTTGCTGAAAATTTTCCGCTCGGCAAACACATCATAAAATTTCTGGAACCATTGCAGGTTGGTGCCGGTTAACTGGTCATACATCACGAAGCCGGGCAGCGGCACTTCTTTCACCAGTGCCGCTTCAATACCGGTGTAACCGGCTACATATTGCCGCGCCTCTTCCGGCTGTTGCTGGATAAACTTGACCGCGGCGCCGTAGGCATCAATCACCTGTTGCGCACGCGCCTTGTCGGCATTAATAAAGCGGGTGGTCAGCGCTGCCGCACCGCCAAACCACGGCGCGCTGGCATCGCCCAGCACATATTTGGCAATCACCCCGGTCTCCAGCACTTTGCCCATGCCCTTCATGCGCGCCACCGTGCCGGTGGGTTCCAGCGTATAAACCCCATCAATCTGCCCGGCAGCTAACGATGGCGCATGTTGCCCTACCGGCAGTTCGATCACCTTGATATCGGTAAAACCATTCTTCTCCAGAATAATTTTTGCCATGGTGACGTTCTGGATACCGGGGCCGCTGGCAATGCGCTTGCCCTTCAGATCGCTGATCGATTTGGCGGTACTGTTGACCGGCACCAGAAACTCATCCAGCACCATTTTTTCATTGGAAGGATTAGAACAGATGATTTTGAACAGGTCCGGGCTGGTAATCGCGCCCAAACCCAATGCCCCGGTGGCGGTACCGTTGGCACAACCATGAATACGCCCGGTGATCATCGCTTCCACCACCTGCTGCGGACTGGCAAATTTTACGGCCCGCACATTCAACCCGGCTTGTTTGAAGAACCCTTTTTCGATTCCAGCATATAACGGCAGACCGCCGACAATCGGCCAGTAGCCAATCAGGATCTCATCGTCGGCGGCCATCGCCGCTGGGCTGCCCAGCATGCCACTGAGCGCGACACCACCTAATGCCAGCATCGAATATTTCATCATCTGGCGACGCTGAGCGTTAATTTTCTCTTTATCATTGTTGCGCACGGTGATTCCCCCAAGTGATTGACTGGTATGCGGCCTTGTATACAAGCCACTGGCAACTATGCAGAAGTTGTGCCAGAACACAGAATTACCGTGCGTTAAGGCTTCTTCACCGCGCCCTTATCAATTAGGGAAAGTTAATGGTGCATCCGGCGCACCATTGCGGGACAAGTTTGTTGCGAGTCAGCGCTTGACGAAGATTGGCAACTCACAAATACTGTATGTATAAACAGTAGCATTCAGGCTCAATTATGTACGCACTTGTCGACGTCAACTCCTTCTACGCCTCCTGCGAAACCGTGTTCCGCCCGGACCTGCGCGGCAAACCGATTGTGGTGCTGTCCAACAACGACGGTTGCATCATCTCGCTCAGCAAAGAGGCGAAGAAACTCGGTATCAAAATGGGTGACCCTTACTTTAAGCAACGCGAAGCCTTACAACGCCATCAGGTGGTGGTGTTCTCCTCCAATTATGCGTTGTATGGCGATATGTCGCGGCGGGTGATGGAGACGCTGGAACAGATGGCACCTCGTGTTGATGAGTATTCCATTGATGAAGCCTTTGTCGATGTGACCGGCATTGATCACTGCCTCACGCTGGAAGCCTTCGGTCGCCAGATGCGCGATCGCATTTATAAAGAGACGCATCTGCGGGTTGGTGTGGGCATTGCCCCGACCAAAACCCTCGCCAAACTGGCGAACTGGGCCGCCAAACGCTGGACCCAGGCGGAGGGGGTGATGGATCTCTCCGCCCCGCTGCGTCAACGTAAGCTGATGGCGATGGTGCCGGTGGACGAAGTCTGGGGCGTCGGGCGTCGGCTGGCAAAACGGCTAAACCTGATGGGCATCGAACGCGCCTTACAACTGGCCGATACGCCCACGGCGCTGATCCGTAAACAGTTTGGTGTGGTGCTGGAACGCACGGTGCGTGAATTGCGCGGTGAAGCCTGTCTGGCCTTTGAAGAGGTGATCCCGCAGCGGCAAAATATTCTTTGCTCGCGATCCTTTGGTGACCGCGTGACGGAGTATGCCGATATGCGCGAAGCCATCAGTAACTACGCTGCACGTGCCGCAGAGAAGTTACGCAGCGAGCGCCAATACTGCCGCCATATCGGCACCTTTATCCGCACCAGCCCACACGATCCGCATCATCCTTACTATGCAAATTCGGCCGATACCTCGCTGGTGACACCGACGCAGGATAGCCGCGACATTATGCACGCCGCGCTCCGCTGTCTGGATACAATCTGGATCCCCGGCAAACGTTATATGAAAGGTGGCGTGATGCTGGGGGATTTTTTCAGTGATGGCGTGGCGCAGTTTGACCTGTTTGCCGACTATCAGCCACGGCGTAACAGCGAGCAGCTGATGCAGTTGATCGATAAGATGAATGTCCACCAGCGTGGCGCATTGTGGTTTGCCGGTCAGGGAATGCAGAAGGCCTGGTCGATGAAACGTGAAATGCTGTCACCCGCCTACACCACAAGGTTTTCTGATGTGCCGGTGGTGCGCTAGCCCATCACAGAACGGCATTGCGCGATAAATCGCGCCGCTACAGTCACGTGTGGCCATTTATCGTGCAGTTATGGCTGGTGCACATGATCGATCACCGTAAATCCTTCTTCCGGCCGCGGTGCGACAAAGTAGCTGCTAATCAGCGAGAACTGCGCATCGGTGGCGGCGAAATCATGTTCACCCGTCGCATTGCGCGCATGCAGGCGCGCTTTGCACTCCTCATCCGGTACATCAAGGAAATGAAGCTGGTGCGTGGCATCGGCCGCCTGGATCACCGCTTTCATCCATTGGCGGTTTTGCAGCGTGTTGGCCGGGAAATCCAGTACCACTGATACGCCACAGCGCAGCAGCGAAATCAGGTGCGGCGTCATGGCATTACGCAGCCTGGCCGCAAAGCGCACATAATCCGTCACCTCACGCATTTCGTCGGCGAACAGATGCGCCAGCCAGGCATCCTCGCTAATGATTACCGCCCCGGTCTCCTGAGCGAGCTGATGGGCCAGGGTCGATTTTCCTGCCGCAATTTTGCCGCACAGCAGATGTAAAGTCGCAGAGGATTGTGTTAACGCGCGCGCAGACGCCATAGAGCCGCTCCTTTTAAGATGACTGCATAACATGCCTGTAATTGGCGCGCAGGTAAAGACCTGTGCAGGTTCGCTACACTTACAACATCCTTCGAGAAAAAGGAGTAGCGCAATGAGCCAGAATCTACTTAAAACCGATTTTCCGGTCAGCAAAGCGCGGAAATATCTGGAACCCGGACCGGTGGTACTGGTCAGCTCGCAGTATGAAGGTCAGCACGACATCATGACGCTCGGCTGGCATACCATTCTGGAATTTTCGCCCTCGTTAGTCGGTTGCATGATCGCCAACGGCAACGTTAGCCATGAACTGATCCGCCACAGCGGCCAGTGCGTGATCAACGTGCCCTCAGCCGACTTGATCGATAGCGTAGTGGCAATCGGCAACAGCCACGGCGACCGTGTCGACAAGTTTGACGCCTGCAAACTGACCGCTGAACCCGCCAGCAAAGTCAATGCACCGTTGATTAAGGAGTGCTTCGCCAGCTTTGAATGTCAGTTGTACGACGATTCGATGGTGGATAACTACAATCTGTTTATCTTTGAAATCGTTAAAGCACATGTGGCGGATAAGCCGGAGTTTCCTCCCACCCTGCACTACACCGGAGAGGGACGTTTTACCGTGATGAGCAACCTGTTGCTCGATAAACACCGCGACTTTAAGCCAGAAATGTTAATTTAAACAAGGTTGAATTCCCGAAAGCGCACCCCCACAGTAACGCTTTCGCCCTGACAGGAGTAAAGACATGGCAATTGAATACGCGGTGATCGCGGGTGGCTGTTTCTGGTGTACCGAAGCAGTGTTTAAGAGTCTGATTGGCGTTGAGTCCGTCGAGAGTGGTTATACCGGCGGCACGCGTGCGAACCCGACTTATGAGCAGGTGTGCAGCGGTGCCACCGGCCATGCTGAAGCGATTCGCATCGGTTTCGATCCGGCCCAGATTAGCTTCGGCGACCTGCTGGATGTCAGCTTTGTCACCCATGATCCCACCCAGCTGAATCGCCAGGGTAACGACATTGGTACGCAGTACCGTTCCGCCATCTTCCCTGCCAATGCCGAGCAGGAAGCGGAAGCCATTGCAGCCATCGCCCGTGCCCAGGAAGATAACAAAGACCCGATCGTGACCACCCTTGAGCCGTTGGGCGAGTGGTATCCGGCAGAAGATTATCACCAGGATTACTGGGATGGTGCCGGTCAACGTAACGGTTACTGCCTGGCGGTGATCCCACCAAAATTGCAGAAGCTGAAGAAAAATTTTGCCAATCGGGTAAAATCGCAGGGCTAATGCGATCCGGGTGCGCGAAGTGCGCACCCGTTATAAAAACCCGCGCAATACATTGCGCCGCGACGATGCCAGCCGAATGTCAGAACCCTATTCTCCGCCGGATTCCCCACCGCGTAAGCGGCCAATCAAGCTCAATACCCTGGTCACGCTGATGCTCAGCGCGGTGATCGCGTTAGTATTGTTCAGCGTCCATCTGATCTATTTCTTTCAAATCGGCGCGACCACGCGGATGCAACTGGAAGACAAAGCGATGGCGGTGGCGCGTACCCTGGCGGATTCGCCGGAAATCCAGCGCGCGGTACGCCTGCCACCCGGCACCCTACCGATCCAGCCGATGGCTCAGGAGATTCAGCAAAGTAATAACCTGTTGTTTGTGGTGGTCACCAATATGCAGGGCATCCGCTATTCACATCTCAACCCGGAGCTGGTCGGCCAACATTTTATTGGCGACGACATCGAACCGGCGCTGCGTGGCCATGAAAACGTCTCAGTGAATAAAGGCGCGCTGGTCAAAGCCCTACGCGTATTTACCCCGATCTATAACCCCCAACATCAACAAATTGGCGTGGTGGTGATTGGTATCTCACTCAGCGCGGTGACCGACCAAATCAACCAGAGCCGCTGGAGCGTGTTGTGGACGGTGCTGATTGGCGCGCTGGTCGGCGCGCTGGGGACTTTTATCCTGGTGCGGGTGCTGAAACGAATTCTGTTCGGCCTCGAACCGCATGAAATCTCCACACTGTTTGAACAACGTCAGGCGATCCTCAACTCGGTGAAAGAAGGCGTAGTGGCGGTGGACGATCAGGGCCAGGTGACGCTGGTCAATCAGGCAGCACAGAAGCTGTTGAATGCCGAGATCGCCACCAGCGCCATCAGTGCCGAACGGATTTACGATGCCTCGGTGATCAACGCGCATTTGCAGGATGTGTTGCAGAGCGGCCGACCGCGCCGCGACGAAGAACTGAACGTTAACGGTCACGTACTGCTCAGTAACACGGTGCCGGTGCGCAGTCAGGGGCGCATTATCGGCGCGGTTTGTACCTTCAGGGATAAAACCGAGATCAGCCAGCTGATGCAGCGCCTGAGCGGCATGGTAAACTATGTCGATGCGCTGCGTGAGCGCTCGCATGAATTTATGAACAAGCTACACGTGATCCTCGGCCTGCTGCATATGAAAAATTATGCACAGGTGGAGACATATGTGCTGAAGACCGCCAATAACTATCAGACCGAAATTGGCTCGCTGGTGCAAAAAATTAAGTCGCCGGTGATTGCCGGTTTCCTGCTCAGCAAGATCAATCGGGCATCCGATCGCGGCCACCGCCTGACCATCAGCGATGCCAGCTTCTTGCCCGACAGCGGCAACGAGCAGCAGATGGCGGTATTGATCACCGTGATTGGCAACCTGGTAGAGAACGCGCTGGATGCGCTGGGCGAGCAGACTGACGGCGAGATCCATGTGATGCTGCACTACCAGAATGGCTGGCTGGCGTGCGAGGTGAGTGATGACGGTCCCGGTATCGATCCCGACGTGCTACCCACCATTTTTGCCAAAGGCTTCTCCACCAAAGGTGACGACCGCGGTGTCGGTCTGTTCCTGCTGAAGCAGCAAACCGAAAGCCTTGGCGGCGACGTCAGCGTAGAGTCAGAACCCGGCGTTTATACTCAATTTTTAGTCCAGCTACCCTGGGATGGAGGAAATCAAACCGCATGATCAACGTGTTAGTAGTCGACGATGATGCAATGGTGGCAGAGCTTAATCGCTGCTATATCGGCCAGGTGCCCGGCTTTAGCTGCTGCGGCACCGCCTCAACGTTACAGCAGGCGAAAGAGAAGATCCTCAACAGTGAACCGCCAGTTGATCTGGTGTTGTTGGATATTTATATGCAGCAGGAAAATGGCCTCGATCTGCTGCCGGAGCTGCGCAAAGCCAACAGCCCGGTGGAGGTGATCATCATCTCTTCCGCCGCCGATGCCGCTACCATCAAAACCTCGCTGCACTATGGCGTGGTGGATTACCTGATCAAACCCTTCCAGTTCCCGCGTTTTGAAGAAGCCCTGACTCAATGGCGGCAGAAAAAATCGCTGATGGATAACCAGCATTATTATCAGCAATCGGATGTCGACTTACTGATTCACGGCAGCCCGGCGACCCAGCACGACAGCAAACGCCTGCCCAAAGGACTGACACCGCAGACGCTGCGCACCCTGTGTCAGTGGATCGATGCCCATCCGGGCACCGAGTTTTCTACCGATGAACTGGCGGCCGAGGTGAATATCTCCCGCGTCTCCTGCCGTAAATATCTGATCTGGCTGGCGCAGATTAATATCCTGTTTACCAGCATTCATTACGGTGCCACTGGACGTCCGGTGTACCGCTATCGCCTGCAACCGGAATACCATTCGCTGCTGCAACAATATTGTCAGTAACGCAGTTGCCACGCCGCATCCAGCGGTTCAAAGCGGAAGTGGCGCGCGGAGGAACAGATAATCTGCCGATCGCGCGTGACAAAGACCGCGTCCAGTTCGGGCTGGTCGGCAAGATACGCCAGCCCCTGCTCCACCCCCATGCCATACAGCAACGTGGTGTAGATATCGCCATCGATCGAACGATCAGAAATTACCGTGATACTCAGCAATTCATTGTCGAGGGGATAGCCGGTACGCGGATCGAAGATATGATGCCAGCAGCGCCCATCCCGTTCGAAATACCGTTCGTAGATGCCAGAAGTCACCACCGACTTCCCCTGCACGCGCAGCACGCCAAGCAGTTCATCCTCGCGGCCAAAGGGTTTTTTCAGGCCAATGCCCCAACCCGCCGCATCATGAGGTGGCGATCCCAGCGTCTGCACGTTGCCACCGAGATTAACCAACGCCTGCTGCACACCCTGTTGGCGTAAAAAGCTCTGCACACGATCGGCGATATACCCTTTGGCAATGGCACCAAGATCGATCTCCATCCCCGGTTGTTGCAGGAACACCGAGCGTTCGGCCTCATTCAGCACCACCTGATGCGGATCGGTGACTTTCAGCAGCTCGGCGATCTCAGCAGCCGGTGGCACTTCATGGCCCTGAAAACCAATTTTCCAGCGTTTGACCACCGGTCCGATGGTGAAGTTAAAGGCGCTTTTCGGCAGCAAACTCACCGCGTGTGCCACGCTGATCAAGGCAAACACCGGTTCACTGACCATCACCGGATGGCGACCCGCGGCGCGGTTAATCGCCATCACTTCAGAGTCAGCACGATTGACGGTAAACAGATTCTCCTGCTGTTTGATCAGCCGGAACACCTGCGCCGCGAGGGGTTGATTGTCTTCGAAGAGTTTAAGCAGAATGGGCGAACCCATCAGAACGGCGGAATAGGCATAGACGCCAGCGTCTGTAGTCATTATCGCCTCTTAAATAAACCTGCGCGATAAATCGCGCCGCGACGGAAAGGTGTTGGGTAGCGGCGCGATTTATCGCGCGGTTCTCAAAAGAGCGTGATAAATCACGCCGCTACGAATGGTTTTCCGTAATTTGTTGCTTAGCCTAACGCCAGTGCCGCAGCGTTACGTCCGGCTTTAATACCAAAGATAATGATATCAGCAACCGCGTTGCCCCCGATACGGTTCGCACCGTGAATGCCGCCGACCACTTCACCTGCCGCCCAGGCACCCGGAATCACCTGTTTCTGCGCATCCAGTACCGCGGTGTCAGTGTTGATAGTCACACCGCCCATGGTGTGGTGTACCCCTGGTGCGATACGGATGGCGAAGTAAGGACCGTGGTTGAGCGGATGGCGCAGCGCAGTTTTACGGCCAAAGTCTTCGTCATTTTGCTGCTCAACAAACTGGTTGTAACGGTTCAGAGTGGTCTGCAACGTCTCCTGATCCATATTCAGTTTCACCGCCAGTTCGTGTGGTGTCGGTGCACTGATGACAAACCCTTTGGCAATGTACTCATCCGCCGCTTTGTTGTTCAGACGAACCTGCTCATCGAACATGATCCACGCGCTTTTCTCCGGCAGCGCGATGATCTCTGCCGAGACTTTGTCGCGCGTCTCCATCTCATTGAAGAAGCGTTTGCCCGCCTGACTAACCAGGATAGCACCGCCGCCACGAATCGCTTCAGAAATCAGGTACGAGGTGGTTTGCTCCACCGTCGGGTGAATCTGGATCTCGCTCATATCGACGGTATCGGCACCAATTTTCTGCAACATGGCGATACCGCTACCGGTGGCTCCTTTGTGGTTAGTGGTGACGAAGCCGTCCAGCTCAGGGCGATATTTCACCACCATCTCACGGTTGGCGCTGAACCCACCGGTGGCGACAATCACGCTTTTGGCGTTGAGGATGCGGCTGTCGTTGTACTCATCCACCACTTTCACACCGCTCACCGCGCCGTTTTCGAACAGGATTTCCGCGACCGAGGTTTCCAGCAGCACTTCGATATTGCGCTGGTTGACGTTTTTGACCAGGCCGCTGATCAGGAAGCCACCCACCGCCGAACGGTCTTCCGGACGGTGCGTACGGTCAATGCTCATCCCGCCGGTGATGGTGATATCGCACAGCTCGATGCCTTTATCCGTCAACCAGTCAATCGCACCTGGCGCCTGCTCAACGAATTCACGCAGCAGCACCGGGTTGTTTTTGAATTTGCCGCCTTTCAGCGTCTCGTCATAGAACAGCTCTTTACTGTCCTCAATGCCTTTCAGGCGTTGATAGCGGGTTTCCGCCGCGTTCATCCCGACGGAGGCTTTGATGGTGTTACCACCGATGGTGGGCATCTTCTCGATGATTACCACGCGCGCTCCGTCGTCATGCGCCTGAATCGCCGCCGCCAGACCGGCGCCGCCGCTACCGACGATCACCACATCATAATTCACCGGCGCATTCGGATTACCGCCCTCTTCAATCACATGCTCTTTGCTGGAGGTTGCCAGCGCACGGGATACCGCTTTTTTCAGCGCCTCACTCTGGGTGGTGGCACCGGTGATGGCATCAACATGTGGGCTGTTCGCCACCAGGATGCGCGAACGCAGGCTTTCGAAGGTGCTGGTAAAGTCAACATCGAGCGTCGCATCCGGCACCAGCGAGATGTCGGTGATACGGTCGGTATCCAGCGTGACGTTGATTTTCAGTTTCAGCGCTTCGGCTTCCACTTTCTCCTGGAACACGCCCGCTTTGTATTTACGGCCGGTATCGCTCATGTCGCGGATCATCGCGTCCACCAGCGAGAAGCGCCACAGCGGTTCAGGGATGACCAGTTCTTCGCGTTTGGTGCTGTCAATAAACAGCTCCATATGTTCATTGCGGATGATGCGGTCAGCCCAATCCGGGTAGGCGATACAGGCTTTACCAATCGCCACCAAATCGAAACCGTACTCCAGCGCTTTCTCCGCATCTTCTTTGTTGACCACACCACCGACACCAATCACCGGCACTTTCGCCAGCGTGGGTGAGCGCAGCGCCCGGAATTTGGTGATCAGTGGCGTCGGGTCTTTAGTATCGACAATCGACGGACGCAGCAGTTGCCCGACGGAGAAGTGCACATAGTCGAGACCGCGCGCGGCCAGTTTCTCCAGCAGGTACATCGTGTCGTCAAAACGGATACCCGGTACTTCCAGCTCTTCCGGCGAGAAGCGATAACCGATAATAAAGTCAGCTGCGGCAAAGCGGTCGGCCATTTTATGGGTGATTTCCAGCACTTCCATCGGGAAGCGGGCGCGGTTGTCGCGGCTGCCGCCCCATTTGTCATCGCGCTGATTGGAGTTCGGTGAATAGAACTGCTGAATCAGGTAAGTGTTCGCACCGTGGATCTCGACGCCATCGAAGCCGGCTTTGATCGCACGGTTCACCGCATCACCGAATTTGGTGATCATGACATCGACTTCTTCCGCCGTCAGCTCCTGGGGGGTCGGTGCGCCTTCACGCGGTGCGGCCAGAGCGCTGGGCGCAACCGGCGTTTTACCGCCGATCAGTGCGGGATCCACCATACGGCCACCGTGGTAGATCTGCAAAATGGCTTTGGAACCCTGGGATTTGATGGCGTCGGCAATTTTGGCCAGACCAGGGATTTTGTTGTCGCTATCGATGGCGATGGCACCGGGGAACGCCGGGCCACGGTTGTCGATAAAACAGCATTCGACAATCACGGTGCCGATACTTCCCGCTCGTACGCGGTAGTAGTCCACCAGATCGCTGGTCACGCCGCCGTCAAAATAACCGGTACAGGTGGTCATCGGGGCCATCACCAGGCGGTTTTTCAATACAGCGCCTTTCGGCAGAGTCAGTGGATTAAGAATCGGGGTGAGCGTATTCATGATAACAACTCCAAAATTTAAAAGTTTCGAATTCTGTCGCAGACGCAGTTATTTCAAATTTATTTAAGAGGTCCGATTTCATGTAAACAATATACCAATTTCTTTAGTTACATAATTAATAAGTTTAGTTTTTTAACTTTTAAATTATTCGAAAAATAAATACTAAGACTGAATATTCACCACTTAAAATGTTAGCGAAAGGTTGTCAAAAATCAATTTTTTCATTTACATAGAAATTAATTTATGATAAATCATGATGTTATCAGACACGTCCCAGACAACAACGCCTTACACCTTGAGCTTTATGGCGTTCAGGCAGCAACAGAAAAGAATTAAGTCAGAGTCAAAATATACGTCAAATACAAAAAGGATTTAATACTGAATCGATTTTTTGATCCAGATCAAAATGGAGTTTTTAATAAATCGCATCATATTTACATTACGCAATTTTCTCTCTTCAACATTGCAATTAAAGAAGCATTAAAGACGTAACGGCAGATTAAAAAGTATCATCTGAGTAAGGCTAAACCTGTTTTCCGAAACGTTAATCGCATTCTCCATAACTTGCAGACCAAAACTATGAAAACACAAACTATCCAGAATGAACCCCTAAAAGCGCCGCCTGCCGCGCCGGGGAATAAAAACCGGCTGCTGATGCTGTGCCTGCCGGTGGTTGTTGCTGTGCTGTTGTTACTGGTGCCCACGCCTGAAGGACTCGAACCTTATGCGTGGCACTTCTTCGCCGTCTTTGTCGGCGTGATTGTCGGCCTGATCTTCGAACCCCTGCCCGGTGCGGTGATCGGTCTGACCGGCGTAGTGGTGATCGCGCTGTTCAGTCAGTACCTGCTGTTCAGCCCAGCCGAACTGGCGGATCCGAAGTTCAAAATGGCGGGTCAGTCCTTCAAATGGGCGGTCAGCGGCTTCGGTAACTCCACCGTGTGGCTGATCTTCGGTGCCTTTATGTTTGCCGCCGGCTACGATAAAACCCAGTTCGGTCGCCGTCTGGCGCTGATTCTGGTGAAATATCTTGGCCGTCGCAGTCTGACGCTGGGTTACGCCATCACCTTCGCTGACCTGCTGCTGGCACCGTTCACACCATCCAACACCGCACGCAGTGGCGGCACCATCTATCCGATTATCGCCAACCTGCCGCCGCTGTACGGTTCCAAACCTAACGACCCGAGTGCGCGCAAAATTGGTTCTTATCTGATGTGGGTTGCCATCACCGCCACCTGTATCACCAGTTCTATGTTCCTGTCTGCGCTGGCGCCGAACCTGCTGGCTTTGGCGCTGATAAAAAGCGTGGTTGGCTTTGATATCTCCTGGGGCATGTGGTTCCTTGCCTTCCTGCCACTGGGTGTGCTGCTGATCCTCACCATGCCGCTGCTGGCCTACTGGCTCTATCCGCCAGAAGTGAAGTTGAATGACGAAGTGCCACGCTGGGCAACCGCTGAACTGGCAAAACTGGGCAAACTTTCCCGCAATGAAATCCTGCTGCTGGTGTTCGTGATTTCTGCGCTGCTGATGTGGATCTTCGCCACTGCCTGGATTGAACCGGCGATGGCCGCCCTGTTGGTAATTGTGCTGATGCTGTGGACCGGCGTGCTCAACTGGAACGATATCACCAGTAATAAAGCGGCGTGGAATACCTTCGCCTGGTTCGCCACCCTGGTGGCACTGGCCGATGGTCTGGCTAAAGTCGGTTTCATCGCCTGGCTGGGTAAAGAGGGAGGACAGTTGCTGCAAGGGTATGACCCGCAGGTCTCTGCCGTCGTATTACTGGTGGCCTTCTATGTACTGCATTACCTGTTTGCCAGCACCACCGCACACACCACTGCCTTGCTGCCAGCCATGCTGACCATTGCGGCGGCCATTCCAGGCATCAACATGCCGGTATTCTGTCTGATGCTGGCAACCTCACTGGGTGTGATGGGTATCATCACCCCGTACGGTACTGGCCCCAGCCCGATTTACTACGGTAGCGGCTATCTGCCGACTAAAGACTACTGGCGTCTGGGCACCATCTTCGGTGGCCTGTTCCTGGTGTTGCTGATGGTGGTTGCTTATCCGTGGATGGTACTGATGTTCTGATGATGTTGCTTCGATGTTAAAAATCGCAGCCGCGAAAGAATGTTAAAATGCTATGATACTCGCCAGCCAGCCCTGAGCTGGGCTGGCGAGAGAAAAAAACCTATAACGAATCGCTAATGATGCTGCCTGTCTTCTCTGTACCAGACAGGCGACACATAACTGAGTGAGCCAACATGTCGAATAAACCCTTCTACTATCAAAATCCCTTTCCTCTCGCCAAAGATGATACTGAGTACTACCTGCTCAGCCGCGATTATGTTTCTGTGGAGAATTTCGCGGGCGAAGAGGTGTTAAAAGTTGATCCGCAGGCGCTGACCCTGCTGGCACAACAGGCGTTCCACGACGCCTCTTTTATGCTGCGCGCTGCCCATCAGCAGCAGGTAGCCTCGATTCTGGCGGACGATGAAGCCAGCCAGAACGATAAATACGTTGCCTTGCAGTTCCTGCGTAACTCAGAGATCGCCGCCAAAGGCGTGCTGCCGACCTGTCAGGACACCGGCACCGCCATCATCATGGGCAAAAAAGGCCAGCGTGTATGGACCGGTGGCGGCGACGAAGCGGCACTGTCCCAGGGCGTGTATAACACCTTTATTGAAGATAACCTGCGCTACTCACAGAACGCCGCGCTGGATATGTATAAAGAGGTGAACACCGGCACCAACCTGCCTGCGCAAATCGACCTCTACAGCGTCGACGGTGACGAGTACAAATTCCTGTGTATCGCCAAGGGTGGCGGTTCCGCCAATAAAACCTATCTCTATCAGGAAACCAAAGCGCTGATCACCCCGGCGAAGTTGAAGAACTACCTGATCGACAAAATGATGTCGCTCGGCACCGCCGCCTGCCCGCCTTACCATATCGCGTTTGTTATCGGCGGCACCTCAGCGGAAAGCACGCTGAAAACCGTGAAACTGGCATCCACCCACTATTACGATTCGCTGCCGACTGAAGGTAACGAACACGGTCAGGCATTCCGTGATGTGCAGTTGGAGCAAGAATTGCTGGAAGCGTCGCAGAAACTGGGCCTCGGCGCACAGTTTGGCGGTAAATACTTCGCCCACGATATCCGTGTGGTGCGTCTGCCACGTCATGGCGCGTCTTGCCCGGTGGGCATGGGGGTTTCCTGCTCGGCTGACCGTAATATCAAGGCGAAGATTAACCGTGAAGGGATCTGGATTGAGCAGCTGGAACATAATCCAGGCCGCTTTATCCCGGAAGAACTGCGTCAGCAGGGTGAAGGCGAAGTGGTCAATGTGGACCTCAATCGCCCGATGTCCGAGATTCTGGCGCAACTGTCGTCATACCCGGTATCGACCCGCCTGTCGCTGAACGGCACCATTATCGTGGCGCGTGACATTGCCCACGCCAAGCTGAAAGAACGGATTGATAACGGTGAAGGTCTGCCGCAATACATCAAAGACCATCCGGTGTATTACGCCGGTCCGGCCAAAACACCGGAAGGTTATGCGTCAGGTTCACTTGGCCCAACCACCGCAGGCCGTATGGATTCCTACGTTGATCTGTTGCAGGCCAACGGCGGCAGCATGGTGATGCTGGCGAAAGGCAACCGTAGCCAGCAGGTGACGGATGCCTGCCATAAACACGGCGGTTTCTATCTTGGTAGCATCGGTGGCCCGGCAGCGGTGCTGGCGCAGCAGAGTATCAAAAGCCTCGAATGCGTGGAGTACGCAGAACTGGGTATGGAAGCGATCTGGAAGATTGAAGTGGAAAACTTCCCGGCGTTTATTCTGGTGGATGACAAAGGCAACGACTTCTTCCAGCAGATCCATAATCAGTGCTCGGCTTGTGTGAAGTAACCTTCTGAGGTGCGCAGTGATGCGCACCCTTTCCCTCCGAATTGCGCGATAAATCACGCCGCTACGCAATGGTGCAATCTGCACTACCACACAACAACGTCACTGCATTCAAACCGGCTCGCCTCCACGCTGTTTTGCTAACCCCATATTAATTAACTGATTAATTTTCCCTCTCCGGGTGGCACAAAATTTGCTCACTTTTAATTATCTGATTAATTAAATTCGTGGCAACCGCCACATTCACGCCAACACCAGGAGAACGTTATGACGGTCGATGAAGCGATAGCGCTGTTTGACGCGCAGCGCGAAAAGATCTGGTTTGAACAACCGGCAGAAATTGCCGCACTCGGTAAAGGTGAAGTGCCACGCGGCACCGGTTCCCGTGGTCAGTACCTCAGCACCATCATCTTCGCTGAGGGGGAAACCCGTACGCTGGCCGATGAAATGCTGTGGGGATTGATTCGCGTCGGCGAAGATAACCCCGAAGCCGATTTGAAAACCCTGCAACTGCTGATTAAAGAGATCATGGGTTACAAAGCCAACTTCTTTGATTTCGTCAGCCTGCCAGATGCTGCCCGGATGTTACATACCTACGTCGAGGTGGCGGGTGAATGTGAAACCCTGAGTGACCTGGTGCGTCTGTCGCACAGCGCACTCTCCTGGGCCAACCGCCTGCATATGTGGGTCGATTTCATTCTTCCCTGGGGTCTCGGGGACGGTTTTCGTCGCGTTAAAGCCTGATTGGGAGAGAGAAGATCATGAAACTGGCTATGCATGTTGCCGATAAGAAGATTTGTGTGATTGAGGTGTGGGAAGACAAAGTCCCTAACCTGGCGAAAGTGCTGCGCGAAAAGTTGCCGCTGAAAAGCGTACTGCAACACGGCAAACTGATTGGCGATATGGTGTTTTTCACCCTGCCGATCGTCGCACCCTGGGAAAACAAATATCTGACTCAGGATGTCGGCAAGCTGCGCCGGGAGCAGTACGGCGAAGTGACTGGCGCGGTGTGTTACTACAGCCCACGCCAGCAGATGTGTGTGGTTTACGGTGACGATACTGCTGACGAGCCGCTGCCGATCTCTTATATCGGTCAGGTGATTGAAGGCAAACTGGAACTGCGCGTCACCGGTCTGGAAACCTGGTTTGACCAGGGCCGTACCGTCGAGCTGAGTATCATTGATTAAGGGTTAAGCAGCGCCTGCATGGCGCTGTCAATCTGTGCCGATGCGGCCGCAAATCTGGCGGGTGCACCGGCACAATGCCCGTAGGGTGAGACGAGCGTACGTAACTCCCCCTGAGGTAACTCCGCCACCTCCAACGCCGCCTCTTCAACGGTGAAATACCGATCGCTGTCGCACGGCATCACGATGCATCGCGCACTGATGCGCGCCAGTGCTGCACGCCAGTCACCGTTTGCCAGCACACCGACATCCGCGTGATACCAACTGTGCAGCGCACACAACAGATCATTGGCATCCAGCGCCTGATGATCCTGTTCCCAATCCACCAGCAACGCCTCCAGCGACTCGAAACCGAGATCGCGCCAGCGTTCTTCGCGAAAGAACGCGGCAGAGTAGGCCCAGCCCGCATAGACCCGGCCAAACGCTGCCAGCCCACGTAACGGTGGCTCGACATAATGGCCGTCAGCAAACTGCGCATCACAGCGCAGCGCGGCCCGTACTCCCTCCAGAAATACCTGATTATTCGGCCAACAACGCGCCGAACCGCACACCGCCAGCAGCGCCCTGACCTGCTGTGGGCGCGCCACCGCCAGATGCCAGGTCTGCATCGCCCCCATCGACCAGCCATACGCCAACGCGATGCTATGAATACCGAGATACTCAAACAGCAGACCTTCCTGAGCGCGCAGGTTATCCACCAGCGTGACACGCGGGAAAGCGACTCCCGGCTGCCAACGTGAATTGGAGGGTGAGCTGGATACCCCGTTGCCGAGTTTATTCACCAGTACAATAAACCAGCGCGCCGGGTCGAGAGTTTTGCCTGCGCCAATCAATGGCAGATAACGTTCATGGTTGCCGCTGTAGTAGCTGAAAATCACCACCGCATTGTCGCGTGCGGCGTTAAGCTGACCAAACGTTTGATAGCCAATCGCCGCCTCACGCAGCGTTTCTCCGCTTGCCAGCGGCAGATCGCCGGGCGTATAAAAAGCGCATAAACCCATGCCGTTCTCCTGACTCAATATGGTAAAGTTAATTAATTAGTTAATTTCATAAGGATGTCGCCATGAAGGAAGCTCCCGCTGCCGAACCCGGCAAAAAACCGCGTAAAACCCAGCGCGACGTCGCCGAGTTGTTACAATCATCAGCCTTTGATCTATTCGCCACCCAGAACTATTCGTCGGTACGTATCAAGGATATCGCTACCGCCACCGGGCTGAACTCGGCGCTGATTTATTACTACTTTGGCTCCAAAGAAGACTTGTTTATCAAGGTGATCGAATCAGCGGTAGAGCGTGCCTTTGTGCAATTTGACGACATCAAAGCCAGCGCTAACGGCCCGCGCGACCTGATCTTCCTGTGGATCGAGATCCATATTCTCCAGTTCCATCTGTTGCAGAAGCTCGCCAAAATCAGCCTGGATTACTCCAGCACCAATGGGCGTATCGCCAGCATTGATAAGGCGATCAAAAAGTTCTACGAAAAAGAGTCGGTCATTCTGAAGAACACCATCAAAGAAGGTATCGCCAGCGGGTTGTTCCGCGAGGTGAATCCTGGCGATATGGCGATGCTGATCTCCACCTACCTCGATGGCGTACTGTTCCGCAACGTGATGTTCCCCAACTTCAAATACAAACAGGCGATCAACGTGATGCGCAACTTTGTGTTTGAAAAGCTCGATGCCTGAAACGTAGCGGCGCGATTTATCGCGCAATTCGGTGCGCGCTGCTGATAAAACCCGCGCGATAAATCGCGCCGCTACGGGCCTGTGCCGACCGGCAACACGCGCAATATTGTGCATACTGCCGATAAAACCATCAAAAAATGGTGCTGTAGCGATCAATTTCCCACTGGCTGACGTGCAGGTGATAGCTGTTCCACTCCTGCAACTTATAGTGGATAAACTCTTTCTTCAGCGCCTCTCCCAGCGTCGCCGCGACAAACGGATCGGCATCGAAGGCTTCTACCGCTTCCAGCAGGTTTTGCGGCAGGAAATCGATGCCACGCTCACGGCGCTCCGCTTCGCTGATGGCATACAGATTGTCTTCATTTGGCTGACGCGGATCGATCTTCTCGCGAATCCCTTCCAATCCGGCGGCTAATGCCAGCGTTGCCGCCAGATAAGGATTTACCGCGCCATCGGCGTTGCGCGATTCACAACGACCACCACCGGCCGGGACGCGTACCGCGTTGGTTCGGTTATTGGAACCCCAGGAGTTAAACACCGGCGCCCAGGAGAAGTAGCTCATCGCACCCTGGCGTACGAGGCGTTTATAGCTGTTCACCGTCGGGGCGAAGGCGGCGCACAGCGCACGGCCATGTTTCAGCAATCCGCCGATAAAGTGATAGCCGGTATCGCTCAGGCCCAGCCCCCAGGGGTCGTCCGCGCTGGTGGCGTCGCGTTTAAACAGATTGTCGCCGGTGTTGATGTCATACAACGACATATTGAAATGCGCACCGGTGCCGGTTTTATCGGCAAACGGCTTCGGCATGGTGGTGGCAATTAGCCCACGCTGTTTGGCGTAATGCTTCGCCATAAAGCGGAAGAAAATGAAGCGATCGCAGGTGGTCAGCGCATCGGCGTAGTTGAAGTCGAACTCATATTGCGAGTTACCATCTTCGTGGTCGAGCGAGTAGAGATCCCAACCCAGCGCATTGATGGTGGAGGAAACCTCATCCAGCCAGCCAAACTGATCGACAAACCCCTGTAAGTCGTAGCAGGGTTTGTTTAACTTGTTATCCGGCTCCGGCACCACCAGCCGACCGTCCTGTTCGCGCTTCAGCAGATAGATTTCGCACTCGATGCCCAGATTAAAACCAAAACCCATCGCGTTAGCCTGTTTGATCACGTTCTGCAACGCTACGCGTGTACTGAGCGCATAAGGTTCGCCCTGGAAGTGGTTATCAGCAGGCATCCACGCAATCTTCGGTTCCCACGGCAATTGGATGATGTGATCGAGATCCGGCACCGAAGTCAGTTCATCTTCGTGCGGCGACTGGCCCAGACCGTCCAGCGCATAGCCGGTGTAACGCTCGGATCCCTGCGCCATCTGATCCAGATGACCAATCGGCACCACTTTGCCCTTGGGTACGCCGTGAATGTCCACGTACGCGCCCATGCAGTACTCTACCCCTTTGGCCATCAGGGCCTGTTTGATCTCGGCGATCTGTGCTGCGCTTTTCATTGGTGCCCTGCCTTAGTCATGTTCAACAATAGAATGGGGAATATAGGGAGCGTCGAGCGCGGCGATTTCATCCGCGCTCAAGGTCAGATCCAGCGCCGCCAGGGCGTCGCTCAAATGTTGGGTGCGCGTTGCGCCAATCACCGCCGACACCACGGCCGGACGGCTGTAGAGCCAAGCCAGTGCCACCTGCGCCATCGGTACGCCACGTGCCTGCGCCACCTGCTCTACCACGCGTATCACCGCACTGTCGGCCTGCTCAGTGGCGGCATAGAGAAAATCGGTATAGCTGTCGTCTGCACCACGCGTGCTGGCTTTGGCTGCATCCACCGGACGGGCCAGACGCCCGCGGGCCAGCGGACTCCAGGGCGTCACCGCCACCCCTTCGGCCTGACACAGCGCCAGCATTTCGCGTTCTTCTTCGCGATAGATCAGGTTGAGGTGGTTCTGCATGGCGATAAAACGGCTCCAGCGTTCGTACTTCTGGATTTGCAGCGCCTTACTGAACTGCCACGCGAACATCGACGAGGCACCGAGGTAACGCACCTTGCCGGCCTTCACCAGGTCGTGCAGCGCTTCCAGCGTCTCTTCAATTGGCGTGTCATTATCCCAACGGTGAATCTCGTACAGGTCGATATAATCGGTCCCGAGACGGCGCAGGCTGTGATCGCACTCCTGCATAATCGCTTTGCGCGATAAGCCTTTGCTGTTTGGGCCACTGCGCATCGGGTTGTACAGTTTGCTGGTGATCACCACCTCATCACGTGAGGCGAAATCGTGCAGCGCACGACCAAGGATCTCTTCACTGGCCCCTTTGGCATAGATATTAGCGCTGTCGAAAAAGTTAATACCCTGCTCCAGCGCGGCACGGATCAGCTCACGGCTGGCGGCTTCGTCCAGCGTCCAGCTGCGGCCACTGCGAGCCGGTGGCGCATAGGTCACGGTTCCCAGACAGAGCGCAGAAACCTCCAGGCCGGAGTGTCCCAGCTTCACATAACGCATTGCCTGCTCCTCACTCCGCCATGCGGGTTTTCAGGTAATTGGCCAGATGCCAGACAGTGGTTTCGAGGTGACTCAAGCGTCCCGGACGGGCGAGTCGGGAACGGCTGCCACGCTGCTGCTCGGCGTTGATCCATTGGTCTTCATCAATAATCGCCAGGCTGCCCTGCTTCATCGCCTCTGCGGTCTGGGGGAAATCGTCCCGTGCAGCAGAATCCCGCGATACCAGCACCACGCGGTGCCAGCGGGTGGCGTGCGGCGAAACCGGCAGAATGGCGCTGATAGAGAGGCGATCCGGGTTCAGTGAGATCAAGCAGTTGGGAAACAGCAGCAGCAGCTCGCTATAACGCATCTGCTCGTCGGTCAGGCCGGTGAACGGCTCCAGACCTGTAGTGAGGATCTCGCTCAGTTCACCGTTTTTCCGCAGTGGCTGATGGCAGATGGTCCAGCCAGGCCCCTCGTCAATGATCGAGCTGAGACGACCGGGAAAACTGTCCTCCAGCGTCGTGCGGTGCACCGCCGCATGGTGGTAGCACTCCATAAAGGTCTCGATGGCCATTTTCCAGTTGTACGGACAGTCGTAATCCAGCGTGTAAGCGGTCACCAGATCGGCCACGTGATAGCGCTCAAAACGTTCGGTGAGCGGCGTCAGCCGGGGTGCCAGCGGTGCGGCATCGGCGTTGAAGGTGACAAAAATCATACCGAACACCACCTCATGACGGATCTTCGGCAGGCTGCACTGCTGGCGGTCAAAATCCTGCGCCTGATTCATCGACGGTGCACCGCTCAGCTTACCGTGGGTGTTATAGGTCCAGTTGTGGAACGGACAAATAAATGAGCGGCTGTTGCCGCTGCCGTGCGCGATCGGTGCCCAGCGGTGCAGACAGACGTTGGAGAACACCGCAATGCCTGCGTCGTTACGCAAAATCAATAACGGCTCGCCCACCACATCCAACGTAAAGAAATCATTCAGGTTAGCGATTTGCGACTCATGACCGACAAACAACCAGTCCTGGCGAAACACTTTGTCCTCTTCGAGACGGAAAAAACTGTCGCTGTTATAGGCTTCTGGTGGCAGGGTTTCTGAACGGCTGGCATCGTGACGTTGCTGCTCCAGCATGCGTTGCAGAATGCTGTCGCCGTCATCAAACACCACATCAATTTTCTCGCGATACATTTCACTCTCCTCTGGTGGTACGAAAGGTCAATGGACCAAGCTCTTGTTCCAGCAGCGGCACGACCCGCTCGCCAAACAGCGTCAGCGAACGACGCGCAGCGGCAATCGGCATATCACCAAACTGGAAGAAACAGTTGTAGTGGCTGGGACGGATAGCACGGATTTCCGCCAGCATACGTTCGGCGACGGTTTCGGCATCACCAATCATCAGGTTGTTACTCACCGTCTCCAGCGAAGGTTCATCCGCTAACGCTGCCGCGTGGATAAACGCCTGCTCGCTGACGCTGGTGTTCTCGCGCAGCGCAGCGATCATCCGCGCGACAAACAGCGCACGCTCCGCAGCGGCATGGGCCTGCTGGCGGTTGTCGCAGACGTGGATATATTGCTGGACCGCCACCGGCATCGCCGCGTTCAGGCCCGCCTGCTGCCAGCCAAGGCGCGCATCAGCCACCATCTGCTGCAACTTGTGGCTGCCGCGATAGCCCGCGGTAAAGAACGGGGTCGCCTGCCAGCGCTGAAACTGCGCAATCAGCTGTGGATTGGATGACGTGAGATAGAGCGGCGGCAGCGGTTTCTGCAAGGTGTCGAGCAGAAAATCGGTGCGCAGCGGCTGACCAAAACGATCGGGCGAGTGGG
The DNA here is from genome assembly GCF_059730495.1 of Pantoea sp. X-Soil-TKNS-1211. Lineage (NCBI taxonomy): Bacteria > Pseudomonadati > Pseudomonadota > Gammaproteobacteria > Enterobacterales > Erwiniaceae > Pantoea > Pantoea sp. X-Soil-TKNS-1211. Next base: position 1,844,412 of record NZ_AP035953.1, on the reverse strand, counting down.
TATACCCCTGAGTCAGGGCATCGCTGATAAACTGCCAGTGCGTCAGCAGTTGCTGCCCACGGGTTTCCACATCCAACCCGTAGCGATCAAACTCCCACGCCTGATAACCGCTACCAATACCGAGCACCAGTCGCCCTTCGGTCAGGCGATCGACCAATGCAATCTCCTGCGCAATGCGCATCGGCTGATACAACGGCAGCACCACTACCGCCGTACCCAACCGGATGCGCCGGGCATAACCGGCCATATGCGCCACCAGCATCAGCGGCGATACGCTGAGTGAATAGTTGGTGAAGTGATGCTCGGCAAACCACGCGGTATCGAAGCCGATCTCTTCCGCCAGCAGCACCATGCTGCGCATATCCTCAATCACCCCCTGCACACCACGTGGGTTGTCTTTGTACGACATCAGGTTAAACAGACCGAGTTGCATCATTAGCCCCTTGTCCAGCGATAGTGATGTTCCACCCGTGCCTGCACCAGACTGAGTAAGGTGGTGGCAGCCAGATACCAGATACAGGCGACGATCAGCAGCGGGATGTTTTCGTAGGTACGTGAGTAGATCGCCTGTGCCGAGTAGAGCAAATCTGACAGCGATATCACGCTCACCAGTGAGGTGGTTTTCAACATGCCAATCACCTGGTTGCCGGTGGGTGGGATGATGAACGGAATGGCCTGCGGCAGGATCACCCGCTTCAGATACTGACCACGCGTCATGCCCAGCGCACGGGCCGCCTCCTGCTGGCCATCATCCACCGAGGAGATCCCGGCACGGATAATCTCTGCCATATAGGCCGATTCATTTAGCCCGAGACCGAGAATCGCCGCCGCCAGTGGGGTGATCAGATCGTTGGTGCTGCCACTCCACAAAGTAAACAGGCCGGGGATCCCCAGACTGACCTGCGGATAGAGCGCCGCGAGGTTGTACCAGAAAATCAGTTGCACCAGCACTGGCGTGCCACGAAAGAACCAGATCCAGCCACGGCTGAATCCCACTACTAGCGGGTTACTGGAGAGGCGCATCACCGCCAACAGTACGCTGAGGACGATCGCCAGCACCATGATCACCAGCGTCAGCCAGAAGGTGGTCCACAGACCGAGCAGGATGGTGGGTGAGAACAAGTATTTGCCCACTGTCGCCCAGGCGAAGTTCGGATTAGTGATCATTGAATGCGCCACCAGCACCAGCAACACCGCCAGCACCAGTGCGGAGATCCAGCGACCGGGATAGCGCTGTGCCACCACATGGCGGCTATGGTCCGCTGCTACACGCGAGGTATTCAGCGGGGAAGTCAGGGTTTTATCCGTCATCAGCGTTCTCTTCATCGTTTCAACCGGACAAATTTAATTAACTGATTAATTAAGATCTACAGTTTGCCTCAGCATCTGTCAATCACTCTGCACTCACCGCCTGTACACGAGCGAGAAAATCTCGGGTACGTGGATGGCGCGGTGCCGCGAAAAAGTGTTTAGATTCCGCGACTTCGATAATTGCGCCGTTGTCCATAAACGCCACACGATTGGCGACATCGCGCGCAAAACCCATTTCATGGGTGACGATCACCATCGTCATACCGTCACGTGCCAGATCGCGCATCACCGCCAGCACCTCCCCCACCAGTTCAGGATCGAGCGCGCTGGTGGGTTCATCAAACAGCATCAGCGAGGGCTTCATCGCCATGGCACGGGCAATCGCCACCCGCTGTTGCTGACCGCCAGACAATGCGGCCGGTCGCGAATGGTAGCGATGGCTGAGACCGACGCGATCCAGCAGCGCTTTGGCTTCCGCCATCGCCTGCGCGCGCGGCACTTTTTTCACCGTCATCGGCGCTTCCATCACGTTTTCCAGCGCCGTCATATGGCCGAACAGGTTAAAGCGCTGGAACACCATGCCAATATTGACGCGATTACGCGCCACCTCAGCCTCCTTCAGTTCATACAACTTTTCTCCCTGTAACCGGTAACCGACCATGCCGCCATTCACCCACAGCTCGCCACCGTCGATCTTTTCCAGATGATTGATACAACGTAGAAAAGTGGATTTACCGGAGCCGGAAGGTCCAATCAGACACACCACTTCACCCTGCTCGACACTGAGATCGACTCCTTTAAGGATCTCCACGCCGTGAAACGATTTGGTGACCTGTTGTGCCTCCACCATCAGCGTTTTACTCATCTCGTCTCCTGTTCGGTCATATACCAGGTATTCAGGCCACCGCTGTCGAGGATCAGCATCTGGCCGGTGAAAGAAGCCGTAGAGGCCAGAAACGCCACACTGCGTGCTACCTCATCACTACTTACCGGGCGTTGCAGCGGTAAACGCGCCACCTCTTGCGCCAGTAGTGGTTCCTGGGTGGCCCATTCACTGTCCGGATCACGGATTGGTCCCGGGCTGATGCCGCACACCCGAATACCGCGCGCTGCCCATTCAATCGACATTTGCGCGGTCAGATTCACCACTCCCGCCTTGGACGGGCCGAAGGCTCCGGCATTGGGGTAGCAGCGATGGGCAGATGCACCGGCAATATTGATGATCACGCCGCCCGGTGCCATGCGGCGCACCGTTTCGACACTCATCACAAAAGTACCGGTCAGTTGGGTATGCAGCACCTGTTGCCACTGCTCATCGCTCAACTCCAGCAGCGGCGCGGGCGCGGTGGCTCCGGCGTTATTAACCAGCAGGCAGGGTGCGCCGAGGGTGTTGACGACCTCGTCGATCACCCGCTGCACCGCCCGGCGATCGGTGATATCCACCTGCCAGAACGCCGCTCTGCTACCCTGTTCCTCAAGTTGACTCACCGCCTGTTGCGCGGCGTTGACATCGCTACGTACCAGTAACGCGATGGCATAGCCCTGCTGTGCCAATACCTGAGCCATCCGCAAACCGACACCGCGTGAGCCGCCGGTTATCAGCGCGGTTTTTACGCTGTGCATAAGTTTGCCTCTTCGGTTAATGCCTGATGACGTGCCAGCAGTGACGAGCCGCAGATATAGCCCCAGGTCAGATTCGGTCCCAACGTCGTCCCGGCACCCACCGCTTTGCTGCCAATCGGATTCGCCATCGCCGCCCCGGCACAATACAAACCCGCCAGTGGCTGACCATCACGATGCAGCACGTTGCCGCTGGCATCGGTACGCGGGCCACCTTTGGTGGCGAGAAAAGTGCGGTTGAACGGTATCGCGATAAACGGGGGGTGACGGATCGCCGTTAACCCGCCCTGCAAGCGACGGTCAGCTTTGCCGTGCGCAGCGCTGAGATGACGGGCAAAATCTTCATCAATACCCCGTTCGCAATTCTGGTTAAACCGCGCCACGCTGGTCTCCAGTGATCCGGTCGGCAACGTCAACTGCTGTTCCAACTGTGCCAGCGTCGTGGCCTGCCGCAGCCAGCCGGGGGTACGCCAGCGGTAATAACGCAGCAGCGGCGCACGGCGCAACAGGCGCGCATCGCTGATCAGCCATACCGGCAGATGACGTGGCAGCCCTTGAGCGTCGCGCGCGTCCAGCGCGGCACCGAGATTGAAAACAAATTCATTGGTGAAGCGCTGGCCGTGGCGATCGACCAGAATCGCGTTGGGTTCGTAATGGAAGAAGATCGACAATCCGCTCCACGGTAGGCCTGGCGCTGCGGGAATGCCGCCGCCCATATTGGCCTGATCCAGATGCGCCAGTTGCGCACCTACAGCTTCCGCCATGCGTTGACCATCACCGCTGTTGTCGCGGGGGCTGGCGATAAAGTCGTACGGACCGGGGAAATGCTGCTGGCGCCGCTGTGCATCCCACTCGAAACCGCCGCTGGCGATCACCACGCCACAACGTGCCGCGATCTCCCGTTCCTCACCCTGATGCCGGTAACGCACACCCGTAACCTGATGGCTGCCACGCATCAGTAAGCTCTGAACCGCCGCCTCGGTGATAAACTCGCAGCCTGCCGAGTGGCAGCCATCAAGTAAACCGGCCACCAGCGCCGCCCCTTTGGTCAATTCGCCACGCCACTGTCGCCGCAGCAGGCGCGGCAAAGCACGCAGATATGTCCGCACCGGCTGATGCCAGAGATCACTCGCCAGCAGTTCGTGATAGGAAAACAGACGTGGCAAGGGCGTGGGACGTAAGCGCCACGGACGTTGTGGTTGCAGTGGCTCAGGTGCCAGCATGCGCCCCTGTTGTTTGGCTCCCGGCAACGGCCACAACGGATCGCTCTCCGGCGTCAGGGCAAAACGCAGCGCGCTGTGCCGCTCGATAAACGCCAGCATCAACGGTGCCTGCTGCGCCTGCGCCTGCCAGAGCGCATCTTCGCTCACCTGCCAGCCATCGGGAGCGCTGGCACGCAGATAATCGAGCGCCTCCTGCGACGAATCGGCCAGCCCGGCTGCAACGGCGTGATGGTTGGCTGGCACCCAGGTAGCACCGCCGGACATCGCCGTGGTGCCCCCCAGCCAGGCGCTTTTTTCCAGCACCAACACCGACAAACCGTCGACAGCAGCCCGCAGTGCAGCGCTTAGCGCCGCACCACCGGAACCGATCACCAGCACATCATACTGGTGTCGCACACTCATAATGGCTGCGTGCTGGTGAGATTGATGCCGGGTTTATCCAGCTTCATCGCCTCCAGATCCCACTTCTCCATGATCTTGTCGTAGGTGCCGGTTTCGTGCAGCACATTGAGCGCCTTTAACAGTACCTCCGCCAGTTGCGTGTTCTCTTTTGCCACCACAATGCCGAGGTAATATTTCGGCATCAGCGGCATCTGCACGGTGCGAATCGGATGCGGCGCTTTTTGCTTGATGTCATCCACCGAGGCAGCATCATTCAGCACAAAATCCACCCGGCCAGAGTAGAGGCCGAGCAGCACCGCATCTGCCGACGGCAGCGTTACCTGCTCAATTGCTGGTTTGCCGTTTTTGGTGCAGTTCGGGGTGTAGATCTCACTGATGGCTTTTTCAAAATCGGTGCCGGTCTGAACCCCCACTTTCAGACCGCACAGGGTGAGCGGATCGTTGGTGATGGATTTCTCGGTCGCCAGCGTATACACCTCGCTGGTGGCGTAGGCGTAGTTGACGAATGACACCTGTTTTTCACGCTCGGCGCTATCGGAGATACACTCCATCGCCACGTCGTAGCGGCCACTCTTCACGCCAGGGATCAGTCCGGCAAAATCGATCGAGACCGGTTTGACTTTGACACCCAGCACCTGGCCGATGGCATCCCACAGGTCCGGTTCAAACCCGACCATGGTTTTATTATCTTCGGCGAAGGATTCGCATGGCGGGTAATGTGCATCGGTGACCAGATTGAGGGTTTTGCTGCTGCGGATTTTTTCGGGAAGCTGCGCATGCAGATCGGCATGCATTTTCAGTGGCGCATCGGCGGCCTGCGAGGAAAATTGCGTCAATGCAGAAACCAACAGCGATGCAGCAACAACCAGACTTTTCATTCTCATGCTTTTAACTCCAGTAGAAAGGCGCGATGCCTGAAGACCCTGATGATTTAAAAAAGCAAAAAAGGAAGACGGTGCGCAGGAATAATTGCAAGCGCTATGCCAGTTTTTAAATAACTGATTAATTAATTGCAAAGGCGCAGAGTAGAAGGGATAAGGCGCGAGACGGTATCTGATGCGGCCTCGCACGTTGAACAGAGAATCACCAATGGAGTGCAGAAAGTGAGCTGATGGTGCAAAAATGCATCATCCGTAGCGGCGCGATTTATCGCGCAATTTGGTGCGTGCTGGGGGGACAAAACGCGCGATAAATCGCGCCGCTACGGGAGCATGGGGAAAAGGCAGCGGGTGGCCCCGCTGCCCGCCAGATCAGAAGAAACCGAGTGGTTGAGTGCTGTAACTCACCAGCAGGTTTTTGGTTTGCTGATAATGATCGAGCATCATTTTGTGAGTTTCGCGGCCAATCCCCGATTTTTTGTAACCGCCAAACGCCGCATGCGCCGGGTAGAGGTGATAACAGTTGGTCCAGACACGACCCGCTTTAATCGCACGACCCATACGGTAGGCGCGGTTAATGTCGCGCGTCCAGACGCCGGCACCGAGACCATAAATCGAATCGTTGGCTAAGGCGATGGCTTCCGCTTCATCTTTGAAGGTCAGGATGCCGACCACCGGGCCAAAGATTTCTTCCTGGAACACCCGCATGCTGTTGCTGCCTTTCAGCAGCGTCGGCTGAATATAGTAGCCGCTGGCGAACTCTTCGCCGACACTCTCGATGCCACCGCCGTGCAACACCTCGGCCCCCTCGCGCTGGGCAATTTCCAGGTAAGAGAGGATTTTGTCGAACTGCTGCTGTGACGCCTGCGCACCGATCATGGTTTCGGTATCCAGTGGATTGCCACGTTTGATGGTTTTGATGCGTTTCATCACCGCCGCCATAAACGGCTCAAAAATGGATTCCTGCACCAGCGCACGTGACGGGCAGGTACAGACTTCGCCCTGATTAAGGAAGCCCAGCACCACCCCTTCCGCCGCTTTCTCAATAAAACTCTCTTCCGCCTGCATAATATCTTCAAAGAAAATATTGGGTGACTTGCCGCCCAGTTCGACGGTGGAAGGGATCAGGCTTTTCGCCGCCAGCTCAAGAATATGGCCGCCGGTCGCGGTTGAACCGGTAAAGGCAATTTTGGCGATGCCCGGATGTGAAGCCAATGCCTCACCGGCTTCTTTGCCGTAGCCATGCACCACATTGATTACCCCTGGCGGCACCAGGTCTTTGATTAAATCCAGGAACAGGGTAATGGACAGCGGCGTCTGCTCCGCCGGTTTCAGTACCACGCAGTTACCGGCCCCGAGCGCCGGAGCCAGTTTCCATGCCGCCATCAGCAACGGGAAGTTCCACGGGATAATCTGCCCGACCACCCCCAGCGGTTCATGGAAGTGGTAAGAGGCAGTAAATTCATCGATCTCCGAGGCAGTGCCTTCCTGCGCCCGTACGCAACCGGCGAAATAGCGGAAGTGGTCCACCGCCAGCGGCATATCCGCAGCGAGGGTCTCGCGTACCGGTTTACCGTTATCCCAGGTTTCGTTAACCGCCAGATATTCGAGGTTTTCCTCCAGCCGATCGGCGATTTTCAACAGTACCAGCGAGCGCGCCTGCGGTGAGGTTTTGCCCCAGGCATCCGCTGCGGCATGGGCAGCAGCAACCGCGTTATCGATGTCCTCACGATCGGAGCGCGGAAACTCACCGATCGACGAAGCATTAATCGGTGAGGTGTTGACGAAGTAGTTGCCGTTCACCGGTGCAACAAACTCACCGTTGATAAAGTTGCCATAACGTTGTTGTAGTTTGATCAGAGAACCTTGTTCTCCAGGTGCAGCGTAACGCATGATGTTTCTCCTTGCGGGACAGAGGTTGTATGTAACAACTGCGAAACCTGTTATTAACATTGATCGATCAATGACACGCTGTCAGATCTGCCGGTGGGAAACTGTGACATTGCGCGATAAATCGCGCCGCTGCGCTTAACGGCGAAATATCCGCTGCTGTTTCACACACGGAAAATTCCGACTTTTGCCAGTTACGCAGTAAAAAACGGAACATGTCTGATAAATAGGGTCAATATGAGGCAGGACACTAACCAGGAGAAAGAGATGTTGGCTTCAGCCCTGACGTTAATGCGCGCCAAAGCAAATTTTGTTCATCAGTTCATTCGCAACCCCCGCAAGATGGGTAGCATCACCCCTTCCTCCGCGGCGCTATGCCGGGCCATGACCGATGCGGTTAACTGGGATCGCAGCCTGCGTATTGCTGAGCTGGGTGCAGGCGATGGGGTACTGACACGGCAAATTCTGCAACGCATGTCGCCACAGGCCCAACTGGATGTGTTTGAAATCAGCCCGGAGCTGGTCAAGACGTTACGCGCGCTGAATGATGATCGTATGCAGGTGCGCGCCTGTTCGGCGGAATATTTGTCCGGTGAATATGATGCGATTTTTTCTGGCCTGCCGCTGCTGTCGCTGCCCGTTGATATGCGCGAAGCGATCCTGCAAGCCGTGCATGATGCACTGGGACCGCGTGGCGTGTTCGTGCAATTTCAGTACACCTCGCTCACGCAGCCCAGTTTGTCCCGTTATTTCACCTGGCAGCGCCAGCGGGTGTTAAAAAACGTGCCACCCGCCTGGGTGTATCGCTGCACCCGACATTACGCGCCCTGAGCCTGCACGCGCGGCTGCGGCCGCGTTTGTTGCCAGAAGCGATGCAGCAGTTCACGCGCCCAGTCCTCTCCCGCCAATTCACTCCCCTCATCAGCCACACCCGTCGGTAAACAAGCGGTCATAATGCCGTGAGTAAATTCCGGGTGAAATTGCACTGATAATGCCTGATCGGAGTAGCGCAGAATCTGGCAGCCATCCAGTTCGGAGGAAGCCAACACCCGCGCCTGTGCGGGCGGGGTAATCACCGACTGGCGATGGGACAGCCAGGCGTAGAAATCGCCAGGCAATGCAGCCAGCCAGGGATCATGCTCCGCCTGTGGATGGCGGGTCAGCGTTTTCAATCCCCGTTCCCAACCATTGGGGTTATCTGCAACTTTTCCGCCCAGCGCATAGGCCATCAGTTGGTGTCCGTAGCAAACCCCGAGCAGCGGCAACTCTGCTTCCAGCGCCGCGCGAATCCATGCCGCGGTACGCTCGCTCCAGTCCGCATGGTCAGTCACCATCGCCCAGGAACCGCTGAGGATCGCACCACTTACGCGGTCAAACGCGGGCAGCTCATCGCCGAGGTGCGGACGGATAATCACATAATCGGCGGGCTGAAGGGCCAGCGCCTCAATAAACCAAACGGGTTGTTCACCAATTTGCGCCACAACCGAGGGTGGCGGAACTTCAAGTTGGATCAGGGCAAGGGGTAAAGCGCGGGTCTGTGTCATTCCGAAGACTGTCCTCTGCAAGGTCACGTTTCGGAAAACCAGTCTGACAGTAATTGTCTGCAATGTCTTATGTTTTTCACGGTTAAGCTTTGATGGAAAATATTTTTGCTGCGCGGGCACCAACCTCACCGCTTCATGCCATCATTAGCCGGTGAGAACAGAATTTCCGTGAAGGATGACATTGTGGCTGTGCGGCATTTTTTTCTGGTCCTGCTGGTGGTTGCCATCTGGGCCTTCAACAACGTGGCGATAAAGTGGGGATTGCTGGAGCTTCCGCCGTTGTTTCTGACCTGGATGCGTTTTGTGGTGGTGGCGATGATCTTGATCCCCTTCTGCCGCATCACCCGTGAGCAACTACCTTGGCTAGTGGTGCTGGCCTTCACCTTTGGTTTTATGCATTTCTCGCTGCTGTTTGTCGGCATGCGCTACACTGATGCGGGCACCGGCGCGATAGTGGTGCAGCTCGGTACGCCGATTGCCATGCTGCTGGCAATGGTGGTGCTGAAAGAGAAGCTGCGTCTGGTGCAATTGCTGGGTATCGCGATTTCACTAAGTGGGGTGGTGGTACTCTCCGGTAGTCCGACCATTCCGGCCTGGTGGGTGCTGTGTATCCTGCTGTGCAGCGCCACCGGTTGGGCGGTGAGCAATATGATTGTGAAAAAATCGCCACCGATCAAACCTCTGACCCTGACCGGCTGGATTTCGTTTCTGGCCGTGCCGATTGTGGGAACCGCATCCTGGCTGACTGAATCGCAACAATTCTACGCGCTGGGCCATGCCGGTTGGCGCGGTTGGTTCGCGATTCTTTACAGCGCCCTCGCTTCATCGATTATCGCTTACACCCTGTGGTACGCGCTGTTGAAGAAGTACAACGTCAATCTGATCATGCCCTACTCACTGCTCACTCCAGTGCTGGCGGTGCTGATGGGCGTGGTGGTACTGGGCGATAGCATGAACAGTTTTAAAATTCTCGGCGCGTCACTGGTGGTGCTGGGCACGGCAATTGCGGTGATTAACCTGCGCAATCTGCGGATGCATGCGCGTTTTCCCCGCCTGCGACGCCGCTAAGATCCGCGCGCAATCAACCCGGAGGCTTCGCATGGATTACTCCCTCGCTGCCACACTCTGGCAACAAATGTGGTCAGGATTACGTGGCCCAGGCGACACCCCGCCGCCACTGACCTTTTCCCAGCCCGACACCTTCCCCTGCGCCTACGCCGTCAGCGAACTGGCGGCCACCAGCATTGGGCTGGCGACCCAGGCGCTGAGCGAGCTGCTGGAGCGCCCGGCCCCGGTAAACGTCAATGTTCGCCTGGCCTCGCGCTGGTTCCAGCACAGTTTTATGCCGCTTAATCGCCCTCCGGCAGCGCTGTGGGATCCATTCGCTGGCGACTATGCAACGCGCGATGGCTGGATTCGTCTGCATACCAACGCCTCACATCACCGCCAGGCAATGGAAAAGGTCCTTGGCGTTTATCCCGATCGTGCGGCACTGGCGGCTGAGGTACAGAACTGGTCAGCAGAGATGCTGGAGCAGGCGGTGGTCGATGCCGGTGGTTGCGCGTCGCAGATGCGCAGCGTTGCGCAGTGGCAGCAGCATCCACAAGGGATCGCCGTAAGCCAGGAACCGTTGTTCGCGCAACAGGCCACTGCTGCCGGGGCAATTCCCGCCTGGCCGCTGAGCGTAGCACGCCCCTTGCGGGGCATCCGTGTGCTGGATCTGACACGCATCATCGCTGGCCCGGTCGCTACCCGTTTTCTCGCCAGCCTTGGTGCCGAGGTGCTGCGTATCGATCCACCTGGCTGGCAGGAACCCACGCTGGAAGAGGAGATCACCAGCGGCAAACGCTGTGCACGGTTGGATCTAAAAAACGCTGCCGGACTGGCACAGCTGCGTGATTTGCTCAGTCAGGCAGATGTGCTGGTGCACGGGTATCGCGCCGACGCGCTGGAGAAGCTCGGACTGGATGCCAACACCCGCCAGCAGCTCGCGCCGGGCCTGGTGGATGTTAGCCTGAATGCCTGGGGCTGGAGTGGCCCGTGGCGTAACCGCCGTGGGTTCGACAGTCTGGTGCAGATGGGCTGCGGCATTGCGCATCAGGGAATGGCGTGGAGCGGCAGCGCCAAACCCACACCTTTGCCTGTGCAGGCGCTGGATCACGCCACCGGCTATATGCTGGCGGCGGCAGTGCTGGAAGGATTGCGTCAGCGCCGCCTGCATGGCACGGGTTGGCAGGCACGTCTGTCGCTGGCGCGCACTGCCCTACTGCTGCAGCAGCACGGTTTTGCCCCCGCAGGCACGCAGAGCGGGATCACACCACATCCTGATGATGTGCAGCCTGCGCTGGAGGTAACCCATTGGGGGATTGGTGCACGACTGCGCGCGGCATCTTACCTGCCCGGCACACCACAGTTGTGCGCCACGCCAGGCGTGCCGCTCGGCAGCAGCGCAGCAGGCTGGTAAGTTACTCCGCGTCGCCTTCTTCTTCCGCCAGCTCGTCACGCATCGCCTGAATCGCTTCGCGGCTCAGCATCGCCAGCGTACGGTAAAACGCGGTGCTGGCGTGCGCTTCCACTTTGCCGAGGAAGGTGCCGCACCACGGCAGCAGGTAATCATCAAACAACGCGATCTGTGCCGCCGACTCATCTTCTGCCGACTGATCTTCCAGCCAGGATGCCGCCAGCAGCAGTACACCAAAATGATCGGCAGGTGCATCACTCAGCGGCATGCCGCGCGAGCTAAGAAAGGCGCGCACGTCCGCTTCCGTGGCACCCTTCGGCCACTGCGAGGCATAGGGCGGCACGCTGCAATCGCTACCGACAAATAACGCGTTGTAGTCAGTAGCCAGCGCCTGCGGATCGCCGTTCTGCTGCAACCGGTTTAGCAGCTCATCCTGCTCCAGAGGCCATTGTGCCTGTAATTTACCCTCACGCAGCAGGGTGAACAGCGGCACCAGCAGCGGGTCCTGCGGCTGACGGTTGAACAGCGAGCCGATGACACGGCAGAGAATGGAAAACTCATTCATGCAACAGAATTCCTTGAGGCAAAAAAGTTTAAAAATCCGCCAGTTCGGCAATATGTTTGCCGGTACGCTGTTCGAGAAAATCGAGCAGGCGGCGCGGCGTGACATTTAACACGCGATCTTCCGGAAAATCCACTTCACACCTGTCATGTTCCGAAACAGCCAAGTTTAGCCAACAAACGGTTCCGAAGTCAGTCATTTTCCTGGTGATTAGATATCAATAAAAAAATTGTCATTAATAAGATAAAAAGCTTATTATCTAATCATCCCTGTCGGGATATGTTCTTAAGGAATTGGGGGCATAATGGTTGAAGTGATTTGGTCGAAGTATGCATTGAAGCAGCTCACCAAAATCGATAGCCGTTACCAGAAAGCCATCAAAGAAAAGACCAATCAGTTAGTATCCTTCCCTGCGGTGCCGCTTGATATCAAGCGGTTGCAGGATCGCAACAGCCAGTACAGATTGCGTGTTGGGGATTACAGGATAATCTTTGAATTGATTAATGGTGAACCGGTAGTGATAACGATTCAGGAAGTGAAACGCAGAACCACCAGAACCTACTGATACAAGGCGGGGCAACCCGCCGCTATGCTCCATGACATTTACTACGACGTGTGGCAACCCGGATAAACTATGTCAAAACAGTACATCTATGATGAAGCAGGAAAACCACAATTCGTTGTACTGCCTGTTTCAGAATACGAAAAACTTCTCGCGGACGCTGAAGGCGAATGGGAGTCCATACCCATCGTTGCTGGCGAAGCGGATGATGAAACCATCCCAAACGATGTTGTGAACATCATGATCGATCAGGACATCAGTTTGCAGGCTGCATGGCGTGTTCATAGCGGCCTTTCACAATATGATGTGGCTGAAAAACTGGGCACGACGCAAAGTGCGATTTCTCAGCTGGAACGGAAAGAGAGTAAACCCCAGAAGAAAACCAGAGAGCGGCTGGCAAAACTCTACGGATGCCGCCCGGAACAATTAGTGCTTTAAAGCCAAAAGGCCACCTTTGCCGGGTGGCCTGCCCTTACATGCCATCACGTCCGCTAAGGCAAAAAAGTTTAAAAATCCGCCAGTTCGGCAATATGTTTGCCGGTACGCTGTTCGAGAAAATCGAGCAGGCGGCGCGGCGTGACATTTAACACGCGATCTTCCGGAAAATCCACCTCACGGGCGATGCGCAGGCAATGTTCAAAGTTACCGAGTGTAAACGCCGTGTGGGAGTCCGAGCCAAACGCCAGACGCCCACCGGCATCACGGACCGCTTCGGCGATCGCGCGACAGTTAGGTTCGCTGCCCGGACGGGAATGGGTGAACGACGAGTTGTTAAGCTCCAGCGCCACATCATAATGGGCTGCCGCTTCCGCAATCGCACGGATATCCACCGGGAATTTCGGGTTGCCGGGATGGCTGATGATATGCACCCGGCCGCCCGCCATCGTGGCGATCATCGCTTCAGTGTGATGTGTTTTGTCGCGCGGGGCATACACCGGCTCATGAAAACCGGCGACGATCAGATCCAGCGCATCCAGCATCGGGCCGCTGCAATCAATCTCGCCCTGCTGGTTTTTGATATTGGCTTCAATACCACGCAGTACGCCAACACCATCGATGACACGCGGCCAGATACGCATGTTAACAAAGTGCCAGTAGTGTGGTGCATCGGCCATATCCGGGCCATGATCGGTAATCGCAAACAGCTTCAAACCATTTTGTTTGGCCTGAGCTACATAGTCATGCAACGTACTATAGGCATGGGTACTGGCAACGGTATGCATATGTAAATCAACGGGATACATCGGATTCTCCTGACAGGCCGCCCGCAATGTGCAGGCAGCAACGTAAATTAATAACCGCGCTGACGATCCACCCGTCCGGAGGGTTGTTGCCCCTGCTCCAGCTCAAGTATGGCACCGGCAATATAATCCATCGCCTCAGACGGTAAGGTGATGGCCGCATTATGTGGCGTGATTGTGACATGCGGATGAGACCAGAGCGGATGATGCGCCGGTAGCGGCTCGGTCTGGAACACATCCAGGGCTGCCGCCGCCAGTTGACCGCTGTTCAGTGCCGCCAGCAAATCGTCTTCTACCACATGGGCACCCCGCGCAATATTGAGGAAATACGCCTCTTGCGGCAGGCCTCCGAGCAACTGGCGATCAATCAGGTTGGTGGTTTCGGCTGTAGTGGGTAGCAGGTCAATCAACACCTGGGTGCCATCGAGAAACGCGGACAGTTGGTCGCGTCCATGGAAAGTGGTCACCCCGTCGAGGGTTTTCGCTGAACGGCTCCAGCAACGCACCGGAAAGTCCCACTGGAGCAGGCTCTGCGCCACGCTGCTGCCCAACACGCCTGCGCCAAGGATCCCAATGGTGAAATTTTCGCGCGTGTGCGGTTTGAGCTGCTGCCAGTGCGCCTGTTGCTGCTGGCGCTGATAGTCGGCGAAACGACGGAACCAGCCGAGCACGCACCAGGTGGCATATTCCTGCATCTGACGTGCCATGCCGGTGTCTTCCAGCCGGAACAGCGGCACGTCAGCCGCCAGCATTTCCGGATGCTGGCGCAGCTGCTGCAAAATCTCGTCCACGCCTGCACCCATCGCAAACACGCCTTTTAACGCACGTCCACGCAGCATCTCCACCGGCGGTGAACGCACCACGGCATAATCCGCCGGTGCACTATCGCCGGGCTGCCAGCGACGTACCTGCGCCTGCGGCAAGCGCTGACGTAACCCGCTGAGCCAGCTCTCGGGGTCCATCGACGGGTGATACCAGATAATCTCCATACTGCTCTCCTTTTTTTCTTTCAGCCTCAGGGAAATAGCGCCGCAGGGCAAGCAAAAACCTTAGCGCGAATGCAATTTCTTCCGTGATTAATTCCGGGTGCTTCACATTTCCTGTGCCGCAGGCGGCTAAGCCCGGTGATAGCGACTAAAGTTGTTTGGGTGGTCAATGCGTTAGCGCACCACCTTTTCGGACAAGGAGAAAAACCGATGATAAAAAATGTCATATTTACATCAGGGCATCTGCGCCTGTTGCTCAGCACCGCCCTGCTGATGGGGAGTGCCGTAGTCCATGCCGAAGATAACGGCCGTATGCTCAACAATCAGCCGCAGCCACCGGATATCCGTCTCGGACCGCTGTTTAACGCCGTGCAGCAAGCCAAATTTTATCCGGACCAGAAAACCTTTGCCGATGCGGTGCCGAAATATAATCCCTCATCGATTCTCGCCGACTGGCAGATGCAGAAAAGCCAGCGCAACTTTGACCTGAAACATTTCGTCGATGCCAACTTCATCCTGCCTAAAGAACAGGATAAATACGTACCACCTGCCGGTCAGAGCCTGCGTGCCCATATTGATGGCCTGTGGCCGGTACTGACGCGCTCCACACCCCAGACCAGCCAGTACGATTCTCTGCTGCCGCTGCCAAAACCCTATGTGGTGCCCGGTGGCCGTTTCCGTGAGGTGTATTACTGGGATAGTTACTTCACCATGCTCGGCCTGGCAGAAAGCGGCCACTGGGACCGGGTGCAGGACATGGTGGATAACTTCGCCTCCGAGCTTGATCGTTTCGGACATATCCCCAACGGCAACCGCAGCTACTATCTGAGCCGCTCTCAGCCGCCGTTTTTTAGTCTGATGGTCGATTTGCTGGCGACCCACAACGGCGACAGCGTCTACACCAAATATTTACCCCAGTTGCAAAAAGAGTATGACTACTGGATGGCGGACAGTGACAAGGTGGCAGCCGGTCAGGCCAGCAAGCGGGTGGTTAAACTGAGCGACGGCACGCTGCTCAACCGCTACTGGGACGCACGCGATGTGCCGCGCACCGAATCCTGGCTGGATGACGTGAATACCGCGAAGAAAGCCACGTCACGCGATAAGGCGCAGGTATACCGCGATTTGCGCGCCGGAGCGGCCTCGGGTTGGGACTTCAGCTCACGTTGGTTTACCGATGCACACAATCTGGCCACCATCCGCACTACAGAACTGGTCCCGGTGGATCTGAATAGCTTGCTGTTCCATCTGGAACAGACCTTATCTAAAGCCGAGAAGCTGGCGCATCACAACGATCAGGCACAGCAGTTTGCCACCAAAGCGGAAACCCGTCAGGCGGCGATCAATCGTTATCTGTGGAATGAACAGCAGGGTTGGTACGCTGACTATAACTGGCAGAAAAAGCAGGTGCAGCCGCAGCTCACGGCAGCAACATTGTTCCCGCTCTATATGCAACTCGCCAGCGATAAGCAGGCAGAACGTACGGCGACGGCAGTAGAGAAACAGCTGCTGAAACCCGGAGGGCTGGTCACCACCACCGTCAATAACGGCCAGCAGTGGGACGCGCCCAACGGCTGGGCACCGTTGCAGTGGGTCGCCGTGACCGGACTGGAACATTATAAGCAGCCGCAGTTGGCACAGCAGATTGGTCAGCGCTTTCTGCAAAATGTACAGATGACCTATGACAGGGAGCACAAACTGGTCGAGAAATACGTGGTGGAAGGCGCGAAGCTGGGCGGTGGTGGCGGTGGCGAGTATCCGTTGCAGGACGGTTTCGGCTGGACCAACGGTGTGACCCTGATGCTGCTCGACAAATATTGTCCAAAGGATAAAACCTGTAATAGCGCACGTGATATCCCGAATATGCCCACGCTGACCGCGACGCACCCCTGATTCCCCTCTCCCGGCCGGATCGCCCGATCCGGCTACTGATTCATGGTAGCGGCGCGATTTATCGCGCATTTCCGTGATCGCTGTCGGTAAAACCCGCGCGATAAATCGCGCCGCTACGAAATGATATGTTAATCAAACCTTCATTTACATCTTGAAACCCATTCATCGAAAAGATAATAATTCTCACTCTTATAACCATTATTATTATCCTTATCTTTCGAAGGAACTAAGATGACCTGCCTGTTTACTCTTAATCGTTGCCGCGTGCTATGCGCGCTGGCCCTGGCGTTACCCGGCATCAGTTTTGCTGAAGATTCGCTGGTGGTAACCGCCCAGCCACAGGAGAGTGCCACCTCACCGACCGAAGGTTATCTGGCGACGCGCAGCAGCGGCGCAAGTAAAACCGATCAGCCGCTGATCACCACGCCACAGTCGATTTCGGTGGTGACACGCCAGCAAATGGAAGACCAGGGGGCCACCGATCTCAATCAGGCGTTAAATTACACGCCAGGTGTGTTCACCAACTTTGGTGGGGCGGCGACCCGCTACGACACCATCTCACTGCGCGGTTTCCACGGCGGCGACGTGGATAACACCTTCCTTGATGGCCTGCGCGTGATGAGCGACGGTGGCAGCTTTAATATCCTGCAAGTGGATCCCTGGTTCCTCGACCGGATTGATATCATCAAAGGTCCCTCTTCTGCTTTATATGGTCAGACGGTGCCCGGCGGCCTGGTGAATATGGTGAGCAAACGACCACAGTTCGCCGAAGAGGGACATTTCCGCCTGTCGACTGGCACCAACGCCACCAACAGCGCCGCCTTTGATTACACCAACGCGATTAACGATCAGTGGGCATTTCGCCTCACCGGAATCACCCGAAACAGCGATACCCAATACGATCACACCCGCGAAGAGAAGTACGCCATTTCACCGCAGCTGATGTGGCAACCCGATGACGATACCAGCCTGATCCTGCGCGCTTATCTGCAAAAAGATCCTTCCGGCGGCTATCACGGTTCGGTGCCAGCCGAAGGCACGCTGTACAGCCACAATGGCCGCAAGCTGAGTGACAGTTTCTATGAAGGCGATAGCGCGCTCGATCAGTTCAAGCGCCACGAGCAGATCTACAGCTATGACTTTTCTCATCGCTTCAATGAGGTGTGGTCAGTGCACTCCACCGGCAGTTACAGCCACTCGAATGTCGATCTTGATCAGGTCTACCAGATTGGCTGGGATGCGACTAACCCAGACCTGCTGACACGCTATTATTCAGGCGAACGCTCCTCGCTGTCAGCGTGGGCCACTGATAATCAGTTGCAGGCCGATTTCGCTACCGGAGCCGTGCAGCATCGCGTCACGCTGGGGGCGGAATATCATCGTTATAAGAACGATATTCTGAGTGCCAGCGACTACGCCAGCTCACTCAATCCGTGGACCGGAGCAGCGGTGGGCAGCATGCCGGACTTCGACTGGGCGGCAGAGACGCGTCGCTACTACCAGACCGGCTTGTATTTGCAGGATGAGCTGCAACTGGACCGCTGGCACCTCGATCTGTCTGGCCGCTACGACCGCATCGTCTCGGAGAATGGCACCAGTCGCCGCCAGGATGATCACGTCAGCGGCCGCGCAGCCCTGCTGTATGCCTTCGATAATGGTGTCTCCCCGTATGTCAGCTGGAGCCAGGCGATTACCCCTGCCTCGCTCACCGACCCTGATGGCAACCAGCTGAAACCCACCACCTCAGAACAATACGAAGCCGGGGTGAAATACCAGCCGGTTGGCACACGCGACATGTACTCGATTGCGGTGTACGACCTGACGCAGAACGATGTCGCCAACCGTGATGTGATTTCCGGCACCTACACGCCATCAGGCAAGGTCCATTCACAGGGTATCGAGCTGGAAGCGCGTAACCAGCTCACCCCGCGTTTCAGCACCATTGCCGGGTATACGTTGAACCATCTGCGCTTTAAAGACTCCGTCGATGGCAACGACGGCCATACGCCGTATGTCACCCCCAACAGCATGGCATCGTTCTGGGGGCATTATCAGTTCGACTATGGTCTGAGCGCCGGGGCTGGCGTGCGTTACATTGGTAAGCAGTGGGCGGATAACGAAAACACCACGCGTTTGCCGTCGGTGACCTTGTTTGATGCATCGGTAAGGGCCGATTTGGCCACATGGAGCAGCAGCCTGAAAGGGGCATGGTTGCAGGTGAGCGGTAATAACCTGACGGATCGCAAATATCTCGCCGCCTGTTATGGCACCGGCTATTGCTATCGCGGCGCAGAACGCACCGTGACAGCAACGATTGGCTACGATTTCTAACGCATCAACCGCATCTGATGAAATCATCAGATGCGGCCTGAATTAGCGCACTACCCCGGTCGCCAGCCGCATCAATCGGTCAAAAATGCGCTCGGACAATCAGCGACACATCTTCTACCGCGCCATAGGAGCCATACCCGGCGTTATTGACTAATACGTCGATGCGCCCTGATCTGGCAATAATGTCAGTGATGCCTGCCTGCATGAAATCATCATTTGTCATATCCATCGCCAGCACATGGACACCATTATCGGCCAGATTGTGCATCCGTTCGACACGGCGTGCGGCAGCGTAAACCGTGAAACCCAGGGCTTTGAGACGATGCACGGTCGCTTCACCGATGCCGGAAGAGGCGCCTGTGACGAGAGCAACTTTGGAGTTCATAACAGATTTCCTTACACGAAAATTCAGGAGCTTAGCGGCCAGGATTTAGCCGCTTTATTTACGAGAGAGTGTAGGCAATGGATGAAGGGATTTATCTGGCGAGATGCGCCAACGCGCTTGCAAAAAGCGCCAATGATTTGATCCTGGTAAAGCAACAATGCGACGTTCACGTTATTGAACTGGTCATTTTGCCCTGAAGAACAGGAGAATACTGCCGATATTATTTTCTGGACTGGAAAGGAGAAGATGGATGAAAGGAACAGAAGTTAATATTGCTCTGCTCGGAATGAACAACACAAAAACAAATACCGCAAGGAAATAAACAATAATGAATCCTTTAATGATCAGGAATGGTGCAGGTAAAGCGGTTGTGTTATCTGTGAGTTTGTTATTCGCTGGCTGTAATACCTATTTCCCGAAACCTGCACTGTATGTTCCCCCTGCAAACACTCCAGATGTCGCTAAAATTCGGTTGATGGGTGCACCGATGAGCTATGCCTTGTATCAAAAAGATAGCGACGGTAAGGAAACCGGAGGATGGGTTCAGGAACATAGTGCATACGTTAATATTCTGATGGGAAATACCAGGGATCTGGGATTTCCAAAACTGAAAAATAAAGATTACAGCGACACCTTTTTCGAAACGACGTTACTCCCTGACCGTGTCACAACCATTCATCACTCCTTATACGGTGGTTGCAGTGTAAATCTTAACATCACGCCGAAGAAAAACGCGTTGTATGAGGTCCATTACAGCTACGCAGATAAGTCCGGTTATTGCGTCATTTATGCCAAAGAAATTAAATATGACGCTGACATGGGCATTTATTACGAAGGCGATATTAAGTGAAAATTAAACATTTCCTCCTGTTAGCGTTGAGTTCAATTGCGTTGAGCGGTTGTATGGCGAATGTGGACCGAACACGTTCTTCTGATTTGAATAATTACTCAGAGAAGGTCATCCGGGAGAGTATCGTTACGGGCAAATCCACCAAAAAAGATGTGCTGCTATTACTCGGCACGCCTGCTACACCAAAGGAATTTAAAACCGCCAACACCTGGATTTATGCCTCAAAAGTAGTGGATCGCCGCCTCTATTTCTTCATCCCGATAATCAGGGACAGAGATCAACTGCTGTTGTTAGAATTTAATGACGCTGGCGTAGTCAGTAAAATGGATTATACCGAGAAGTGATTTATCGGCAGGCGTATTGCCTGCCAGATTGTGATTCACGCTCTACCATTAGCGTATTTTTCTTTACGTTGTCCCATAACGGTATACACCGCATGTTCAGGAACTTCCGTTCAAACGCATTGCACCACAGACACCATCAGGCTTTTGCCCGGTCCAGTCGTGGAATGCACGATAAAAAGAGTTGGGATCGTCAAAGCCGAGGAGAAAAGCGATCTCCGCCACTTGCAATGAGTCCGGGACATCGCCTGGCTCAAGCCAACGCGGTGCTACCGTCAACTCGCCCTGTTTACCGACGTCCACCACCAGGCTCATCGGGGCAACTAGCGGCTTATACTTCGCGAGGCGTTGTGCGGAAATCCCCATGTCTCTGAGCAGCGGTTGCCACCCGATATCCAGTGCAAAAGTTTGGGTACGTTTCATTTTTTCAGTATAACGCTGACAGTTCACAGAGGTGACTGGCAAAAAACGCCAGATCCTCTGCAAAATGCGCCAGCGTAAGCGTGGAAAATAAAAAAACCCGCCATCTGCTGCCAGATGGCGGGTTTCAGGGAAATCGGATGGGTTACGTGCGCACTTTACGGTAAATCCACAGCACCAGAATGGCACCAATCACCGCCACCACGAAGCTGCCGAAGTTGAATCCGTCCACCTTACCAAAGCCAAACAGGGTACTGACCCAGCCACCTACCACCGCACCCACTATGCCGAGAACCACGGTCATAATGAATCCGCCGCCGTCTTTACCCGGCATAATCCATTTAGCGACAATCCCGGCAATCAGGCCAAAAATAATCCATGAAAGAATACCCATTTGTTGCTCCTTACTTTATTAATCAAGGTGTTCACAGCGCTAAGTATAGTCGGAATTTTTTGACCTGCTGCACAAACGCAACGGGAAATAATAGAGAGTCGGTTAAAGCTTTTTTATCATTTACCGATAATTGACGGAAAGCCGCGCACGCGTGTTAGTCATGATCGGAAAGTGGAGCAGGACGTGAGAGAACCCGATAAAGAACAATATATTAAACGAGGTACATTGGCTGTTCTGAATGTAATGAAGGATCTGTTACGTTTTCAGACCCCGCTAATGGTGAACTTCTCGCGCGGGCAATTTATCAGCCGCATGCTGGCGGCAGATGAAGACCAGGTGATTTTCGATCTGGGTAGCAATAGCCAGGATAATGAGCTGGCGTTGCAGAGTGGTGAAATCAACATCGCCGCCGAAACTCAGGGGGCAAAAGTCGAGTTCAGCCTGAGCGGTTTACAGAAAGTGGACCATGAAGGTCTGCCTGCCTTTGCCGCCTCCCTGCCGGAACTGGTGTGGCAAATTCAACGTCGTGAGTTTTTCCGCGTTAACGCCCCGATGGAGCCGGTATTCTGGTGTCACAGTGAATGGCCGGACGGCCACCAGGCCCGTTTTCGCTTGCAGGATCTCTCGCTGGGCGGCATTGGCGTGCTGGTGGATGAGAAACTACCCGAAGGTCTGAATCGCGGTGATACCTTTAAGAAACTGCGGGTGGAACTGGGCGAATATGGCCAGTTTGAGGTGACGGCTCAGTTGCTGCATATCGGTGAACGCAGCACCATCACCAGTAAGAATGAAACCCGCGTGACACCGCGTTTAAGTTTCCGCTTTACCGCCATCGAGCCAGTGCAGGAACGTCAGCTACAGCAGGTGATCTTTGCGCTGGAACGTCTGGCACGCGATAAGGCGAATAGGTTTCAGTAACAACATGCGCGATAAATCGTAGCGGCGAGATTTATCGCGCAATTTTATACGCGCTGCCAGTAAAACCCGCTCGATAAATCGCGCCGCCACGGATCGACATTAGCAAGGCTGATAACGACAGCGTGCCACGGCTGCCAGCCATCCCTGATAATTCTCGCGCATGCTCTGCGCCTGATCCGCACGCGGTTCGATCAGGCTTCCCCCCTGCAACGCCGCCATGTCACTGCCCTGCTGCCACCAGCCCAGCGTGCGCCCGGCCAGCAACGCGGCCCCCAACGCCGAGACTTCCGGAGTTGGCGCACGACGTAGTGGACGCTGCAACACATCAGCCTGAAGTTGCATCAGCCAACTGTTTTCCGTGGCGCTGCCGTCGACGCACAGCGCGGGAAGCCGCACCCCACTCGCCTGTTCCATAGCAAAAAAAACATCAGCAATCTGGAAGGTAATGGATTCGAGCGCCACCCGAGCCAGCACCGCCGGGGTGGCCGCATCGGTTAACCCGCACAGCATGCCGCGTGCTTGCAGATCCCACCAGGGCGCACCCAGCCCGGACAGCGCCGGAACAAAGTAGATGCCCTGATTGCCCGTGGTACTTTGCGCCAGTTGGGTCAACTCACGTGGATCATTGATACCAATCATCCGTCCCAACCAGGCCGCGCCAGAACCGGTGTGAGTGATGTTGCCTTCAAACGCAAAACGTAAGGTGCCGTCATGCCACGCCACCGTGGTGCTGAGGCCGTTTTCGGTCAATAACGGCGTCGCCATTGACATCATCAATGAGGAGCCAGTGCCATAAGTGGCTTTCACCACTTCTTCGCTGCCGCTGCGCTGCGCCTGAAGCGCGGCGTGGGAATCACCAATGCGCGCCAGCAACGGTGTGCCGGGTGGTAAACCGGGGATATCGTGGATCGTTACCACGCCCTGTGCGCTGGCTGACGGCACGATTGAAGGCAGTGCCGCACGCGGAATATGAAACAGCGCCAACAGTTCGTCATCCCAGTCACCGCTGTGCAGGCTATATAACTGGGTGCGCGCCGCGTTGGCGTGATCGGTGACGAAACATTCACCGCCGGTCAGTTGCCAGCTGATCCAGCTGTCGACCGTGCCAATACACAACTCGCCCGCCTGGGCACGCGCCAGGCCATCCGGCAGCGCCGCCAGCATGCCGGTCAGTTTGGCGGCGGGAAACATCGGGTCCACCGCCAACCCGGTCAGACCGGTGATGCGCGGTGCTTTACCCGCCTGGCGCAAATCACGACAGAATGATTCAGAACGCCGATCCTGCCAGCTTACCAGCGGTGTTAATGGCTGCCCGTCACGCCGCTGCCAAATCAATACCGATTCGCGTTGGTTGCTGATCGCCACCGCCGCCACTGTCTCGCCCTGGCATTGGGCCAGACAGTCGCTGACCGCCTGTTTCACCGCCTGCCAGATGGCTAAAGGATCCTGCTCCGCCAGACCGGGCTGCGGATGGTGCAGGGCCAGCGGCTGACTGCCACGCGCCACCACCGTGCCATCGCGATCCACGGCAATCGCTTTAGCGTTGGTGGTGCCCTCATCAATCGCCAGTATTAACGGACCTGCCATGTTTACTCTCCTGTGCAGATACGCACCGCGTTGTTCACCACGCTGGCGGCATCGATGCTATGTCGGGCGCGGGTTGAGGCGCGGTCACCCGCTATCGCGTATTGCCCATCAGGAATGCCCAGCCGCAACAGCGGGATGCCACAACCGCCTTCCGCCAGCACCTCCGCTACCAGGCTGCCAACGCCACCGTTGACGTTGTGCTCCTCAACCGTAATCACCGCAGGATAGTGATTTAACAGTTCGCGCAGCTGTTGGGTATCACAAGGGCGAATCGATGGAATGGCGATCACACCCGCGTCGATTCCCTGGCTTTGCAGCTGCTCGGCAGCATCAACAATTTCGTGGACCGTCGACCCCATCGCCACCAGGGCGATGTCTTTTCCACTGCGTAACACATCGATGTTGCCGGGACGGAACTGGTAATTGTCATCGTGCAGCTGGCGCAGGTCTTTACCGTCGAGACGGATATACACCGGCCCCACATGGTCCAGCGCATAATCGATGATCTGACGGCACTCCAGCGGGCAGGATGGCGCATAAATTTCGATATTGCCGAAACCGCGCATAATCGCGATGTCATCAATGCTGTGGTGGGTGCTGGCGAGTGGGCCGTAGCTGGCTCCGGCATTCAGGCCAAAGAGTTTGACGTTGGTGTTGTTGTAGCAAACGTCAACTTTCACCTGTTCGTTAGCGCGCGAAATCAGGAAGGGGGCGGCGTTGCAGGTCACAGCCAC
This sequence comes from Pantoea sp. X-Soil-TKNS-1211, assembly GCF_059730495.1. Classification (NCBI taxonomy): domain Bacteria; kingdom Pseudomonadati; phylum Pseudomonadota; class Gammaproteobacteria; order Enterobacterales; family Erwiniaceae; genus Pantoea; species Pantoea sp. X-Soil-TKNS-1211. The sequence goes on along the minus strand of NZ_AP035953.1, from coordinate 1,819,879 downwards.
TTTGCCGCCAATCGCCAGCCCGGCTGCGGTGCCAACCAGCGTCTGTTCCGCGATGCCGACGTTGACCAACCGATCCGGGAACGCCTTGATAAACGGGGCGATTTTGGCGGTGGAGGTCGAATCCGCCACTACCGGCACCACGTCGATACCGCGATTGACCGCATCGATAAAAGCATTGACCATGACATTGGCCAGGTGTTGTGCGTTACTCATCTTTCAGCTCCTCCAGTGCCTGGGCAATCTCTTCTCCCTTCGGCACCCGGTGATGCCACTCAGCCTTGCTTTGAATAAAGGAGATACCAAAACCTTTCTCGGTATCGGCCACCACCACCTGCGGTTTGCCGTTACGCGGCAGGCTTTCCAGCGTTGCCACCACCGCTGCCATATCGTTGCCGTTGCATTCAGTGACTTCTAAACCAAACGCCCGCCATTTCTCTGGCAGCGGATCGGTATTCATGATGTCGCGGGTATGCCCTGCCAGCTGTAGCTTGTTCTTATCGTTGATGATCACCAGGTTATCGAGGCCATAATGGGCCGCGACCAGTGCCGCTTCCCAGTTGCTACCCTCGGCCAGTTCACCATCGCCGGTCACCACATAAACCATCCTGTTGCTGCCATCTTTTTTCGCCGCCAGCGCAATACCCACCGCCACCGGCAAGCCATGGCCGAGCGCGCCGGTATTCAGCTCCACGCCCGGCGTTTTTTGCCGCACCGGATGTCCCGGCAGATGAGAGTCGGAATGCTGATAGGTAGGGAGCCAGTCGGTGGGGAAATAGCCTGCTTCGGCCAGCACACAGTAGTAGCCGCCAACCGCATGACCTTTGGACTGGATATAGATATCGCGTTGCGGATCGTTGATACGATCCGGCGCGCAATTGAGAATGCGAAAATAGAGCGCCGTCAGGATTTCCACCTGCGACAGGTCAGCCCCGGTGTGTCCACCCGCCGGGCTGCCAGCATTGAGCTGGATAATGCGACGACGCACCGCGCGCGCTTTGGCGGTCAGTTCGTCCACAGAGTATTTGAAAGGATTCATGGTTACCTCTGAATTTTAAATCGATACTGAATATATATTCCTGCATAGTAAAAAAAGGGGGACAGACAAATGCCGTCTGCACCCCAACCGATTAAAGCTTCGTTCCGCCGCCTCCCTCTTCAATCAGCGCTTTCTGGGCCACCACGGCGGCCTTTTGCTGCATCCGACTTTGCATCTGGTCGATGATCACCGCGACAATAATGACGATACCTTTGATCACCATCTGCCAAAACTCGCTGACCCCCATCATGATTAAGCCGTCGGCAAGAAAGCCGATCACAAATGCCCCCACCAGCGTACCGAGAATGGTGCCACGCCCGCCTGCCAGCGAGGTGCCACCCAGTACCACTGCTGCGATGGCATTCATTTCAAACGAGGTGCCGTTGGCCGGGTGACTGGCGACCAGTTGCGAGGACACCACAATCCCGGCAATCGCCGCACAGAAGCCGGACAAGGTATATACCCAGATTTTCACCTGCCTGACCTTTACCCCGGAGAGTTCTGCGGCACGTTCGTTATCACCAATGGCATACACCTGGCGGCCAAAGGGCAGCCGTCGGGCAATGTAGGCAATCACCAGCGCCAGCACGATCATCATCCAGATGGCCCAGGGCAAACCGAGAAAATAACCGGCACCGATTTTGTCAAAGCCGGTGTTACCGAGCAGCGGGTTGCCCTGCAAGCCCGGAAAGGTCTCCCCGCCGGATGTCAGCATCGCCGCGCCGCGCAGGATGTACATGGTGCCCAAGGTGCAGATAAAAGGGGCAACGTTGTAACGTGTGATAATCCAGCCATTTGCCGCCCCGATTAAGCCGCCGACCAGCAGCACCAGCGGCACAATCACCCAGACGCTGGGGAAAATCGCGATGCCGAACATCGGTAACACAATCCCTTTGGTGATTAGCCAACCGGCGATCATGCCGCACAGGCCCAACGTGGCCCCGATAGAGAGATCGATACCGGCGGTGATGATGACAAAGGTGATACCCAACGCCAGAAAGGCGTTAATCGCGATATGCTTCACCATAATCACCATGCTGCCGAGCGAGAGGAAATCCGGCACCGTGGCCGAGAAGAACCCGACAATCAGAAACAGCGCGATGAAGGTGCGCAGTTTTAACAACAACAGGATCAGACCTTCACGTGAGTTAAAGGCTTTTGCAGGTTGGGCGGCGAACGCCACGGCACTGTTGCTTTTCATCAAGAGAACCCCTGTGCGCTTGCTTTGACCAGCGCCGCTTCTTCCGCCACTGCACGCGGAAGGTCGGCCGTGAGTTTACCGCCAGACATCACCAGAATGCGGTCGGCAACCGCCATGATTTCCTTCAGGTCGGAGGTGGAAAACAACACCGCAATACCTTGCTCCGACAGCCGTACCATCATGCGGAACACCTCCGCTTTGGCCCCCACATCAATGCCGCGACTCGGTTCGTCCAGCAGCAACAGGCGTGGATTGGTCAACAGTGAGCGGCCAATCACCACTTTCTGCTGATTACCGCCGCTCAGCGCGCTGATAGCCACATCCGGTGAGGACACCTTGATCGCCAGATTACCGACCGTGCTGGTCACCGCTTCACGCTCGGCCTGCTGCGCAATCACCATCCGGTGTGACAAACGACGCCACAGGCTGGCGATGGTCAGGTTGCTCGCCACCGAAGAGATGGGAAAAATACCGGCACGTTTGCGATCCTCCGGCACCAGGCTCATCCCCATACGGATGCGTTCCGCGGTGGGTAACCGGGTGGGTAGCGGTTTGCTGTCGAGCCATAACTTGCCGAGATAATTACGCTGGCTGCCGAGCAGGCATTCGAACAGCTCGGTGCGACCGGCCCCCATCAGACCATAGATGCCGACAATTTCCCCGGATCGCACCTGAAAGCTGACATCATCCACCAGCGTGTTGCCGTTCGGACTGACGCAGGTGATGTGCTCCGCTTCCAGTACCGGCGCACCGAATTGCCGATCGGGCGGTAGAAAGGTGCTGACCGGTTCGCTGCCGAGCATTTCACGTACAATCCACGGCACATCGATGTCGCTCACCTGCGCTTCGGCCTGAAAGCGTCCATCGCGCAGAATGGTGATCACGTCGCCAATCGCCATCAGCTCCTCCAGGCGGTGCGAAATATAGATGATGGAAACACCCTGCCGCGTCAGTTCACGGATCACCCGGAACAGAATTTCTACCTCGGTTTTACTCAACGCCGAGGTCGGTTCGTCGAGGATCAGGATGTCGGCATCCTCCGCCAGCGCCTTGGCAATCTCTACCAGTTGCTGCTGACCCACCTTGAGATTGCCGACCTTCTCCTGTGGGGAAATCGGCTGATCAAGGCGCTGCATCAACACGGCGGTGCGACGCGCCTGCTCCGCCTCATTGATCGGCCGGATGTCCCGCTGAATCTCGCGGCCGAGAAAAATATTCTCGGCGACACTAAGGTTTTCAAACAGGTTCAGCTCCTGATGCACCATACCGATGCCGTGGCGAGCAGCATCGCGGGTGCTGTGAAACACCACCTTCTGACCATTAAGCAACATCTCGCCGGTACTGGGCTGCTGCACGCCCGCAAGAATTTTCATCAGCGTCGATTTACCGGCACCGTTCTCGCCGATGATGACGTTGACCTTGCCACGCCAGACGCGATAATCCACCCGGTCCAGCGCCAGGGTGCCAGGAAACAGCATCGAAATATTACTCGCTTGCAGGATAATTTCGTCGCTCATCATCCATTCCCCTGTTGCAGCTGGATTGCCACTACTTCATCGACCGTCCCCGGTCCCATGGTGACCGCCAGCAACATCTGTACCGGTTTGCCTTGCCAACTGGCGTCCACCGCAGGCAGCTGTTTCACCGCATGGCGGTTCAACGCTTTGGTCAGCTGCGCGTACTGCACTTGATTGGTGAACTCTTCAAAACGGTAACCGGCGGCATCACGGATGGCATTACTGCGTAACACCGGACCAATCAGCACCTTGACCGGTTTGCCGTTGATGGTGACGGTAAGCACACGCTCACGATCGTTACTGCTATCCAGCGCCGTGACGGTACCACCAGCACGCACAAAGACGCTTTCACTGGTGCCCGCCTTCAGCGTATGGCTTTTGGTTTCCATGTCATTCCAGCTCAGCGCCTGTTTCTCTGCTGGCTGCGCCACCCGGCTTTGCCAGCTCTCCTCCGCGATCTGCTGCGGCGTCTGATTGGTGTAGCCGGGTTTGGCGTGGGGATCTTTCGGCATGATGGGATTGCCGTTTGCGTCGAGATCCACCACCGTGCACGCCGTCAGCATCAACGCCAACGCCGCCATGATGATTCCGCCTGTCGCTCTGCCCTTCATGCCGTGCTCCCGGTTACTGCGCCAGACGGAAGTTTTTCAGCTTCGCAGCATTGCTGTCGTCGATCAGCACGCAATCCATCAGCTGTTTCTCTTCCTTCTGCGCTTTGCCATGCGTCAGGTAATAATCGGCCTGCTCCACCGCCATCTGCGCCTGATCCCAGCCCGGCTGAAGCACCGTGGCTTTGATATTGCCTTTATTCAGGATCGAGTCGCGGGTGTAATCGCTGCCGTCAAAGCCGACCACAATCACGTTGGTTTTGCCTGCCGCTTTCAGCGCCGCCTCTGCCCCGAGCGCCATGGTGTCGTTACCGGAGATGACGCCAACGATATTCGGGTTCTTCTGCAAAATGGTTTCCATGCGGCTGAAGGCTTCGGTCTGGCTCCAGTTGGCACTCTGCTGCGCCACCATCTTCATGTCGCTGTAATCATCGAGTACATCGTGGTAGCCCTGCGAACGCACGCCCGCGTTGGTGTCGGACTCTTTGCCCAGCAGTTCAACGTAGTCGCCCTTACCGCCCAACAGCTTGGCGAATTTTTGCGCACCGAGCTGGGCACCCTGATAGTTGTTGGAGACGATTTGCGCCACCGCCACCCCGGTCTTGTTAATTTCCCGGTCGATCAGGAAGGTGGGGATGCCGGCATCTTTGGCCTTCTGCACCGGCCCCACCGTGGCATCCGCCCCGGCGTTATCGAGGATGATCGCTTTGGCTTTGCGTGCAATGGCGGTTTCAATCAACTGGTTTTGTTTGTTGACGTCATCATCGTGCGAGGCGACCAGCGTGGTGTAACCCAGCGCTTTCGCCTTTGCCAGCGCACCATCGGCTTCGGCTTTAAAAAATGGGTTGTCGTGTGACGGGGTAATAATGGCCAACAGGCCCTTATCTGCCGCTTGTGAGGCAGCAGATAACGTCAGGAGTGAAGCCAGCAGGGTAACTTTGACGAGGGATGCTTTCATTGGTTTTTCTCCGCTTGAATATATATTCAAATGCGATTTTATATGCATAATGACTATGCACCCCAACAAGGATGCCGTCCAATGCCGGATCCTGAAAAAGCGAAAACGATCACAAATTGTTCAGCGTTGTTATTTATGGCCGGCTGATTAACAATACCAGGCAGATTTGAAGAGGGATAAATCATGGCAAAACAGGATGAACAGCGGCTGATGGTGAAGATTGCCACCCTTTATTATGTGGAAGGGCTGAAGCAATCGGATATCGCACAGCTACTGAAATTGTCGCAATCCTTTGTTTCACGCATTCTCAATCGCAGCGTAAAGGAAGGCGTAGTAAAGATTAGCGTGGTCCCGCCCGCTAACGTGTTTCCCGAGCTGGAGAAAGCCATCGAGCAGACTTACCAGCTACCACAGGCGATCGTCGTTGATGTACCGGAGCAGGCTTCCGCCTTACAGATTAAACAGGCGATTGGCTCCGCTGCTGCGCACTATCTGGAAACGCGTTTACGCGCCGATGAGTTAATCGGTATCTCCTCCTGGAGCGGAACGATCCGCGCGATGGTGGATGCACTGCATCCGCTTAACGCCCCTTGTCGTGGGGTGATTCAGTTGCTGGGGGGCGTTGGCACTAACGGCAACGTTCAGGCTACCATCCTGACACAGAACCTGGCGGCGTTGTTGAATTGTCCGGCGTGGCTGCTGCCATCGCAGTCCATTGAACATTCGGTGCAGGATCGTCAGCGCCTGTCGGTGAATCCCGACGTGGCCGTGGTGCTGGAGAAGTTCGAACAGGTGGACCTGGCGATTGTCGGGATTGGCGATCTGGAGCCGTCAGCGCTGCTGCGTAATTCCGGCAACTATTATGACGAAGAGATGTTACGCACGCTGTCCCAACGTGGTGCGGTGGGGGATATCTGTTTGCATTATTTTGACGCTGATGGGCAGCCGGTACTGAGTGCAACGGAAGATCCGGTGATTGGCATGGAGCTGGCACAGGTGAAAAATTGCCCGCAGGTGGTGGCACTGGCCGGTGGCAAAGAGAAAGCGCAGGCGATTCGCGGCGCGTTGCGCGGAGGCTATGTGAAGGTGTTGATTGTGGATTACCCCACCGCAAGACTTTTGGTGGAGGGGTAAACCGTCTGTAGCGGCGCGATTTATCGCGCGTCTTTTCCCGTCAACGTACGCGGAATCGCGCGATAAATCGCGCCGCTACAACTGAACAACATTGCGCGATAAATCGCGCCGCTACAAATTAGGGATTATCCGATGGTACGATACGCGGTGGTCACTTTCCACAAATAACGTGGTGCCTGGGCTGCCGGATGTTTGTTCTGCACATGCTGGTAAAACTCATCCGGACTCATGGCGTTGATCATCGCAATGGCGCGATCGCGGTCACGTGAGAAGGTACGCAGCAATGCCCCAGCGCCGTTGGCATAAGAGACAATTGTGGCATAACGCAAGGTCAACGGATCACGAATGCCCGCCAGTTCCGATTCCTGCAAAATACGGATATAGGCCGCGCCGATATCGATATTTCTCGCCGGATCGCGTAACTCAGATGACGTTGGCTGCCCGCGACGCCCCTGGGCGCGATAGACTGCACGACCCGCCGTGGAGGCTTTAATCTGCATCAGTCCAACCGCATTGGAGCGGCTGGTAACTGTGGGGTTGCCCCCTGACTCGACACTAATAATGGCGCTGATAAGCTTTTCATCAACGCCATAATGACTGGCGGCATCTTCAGTAAACATTGACCAGGCGTCAGTGATTTTTGACGGTGGTGCCTGGGTTAAAGGTGTATTCTTCTCTGGCGTTACCACGGTCTGCGGTTCGCTGGCACAGCCCGCCAGCAACAGCGCAGAGAGCATAAGTAGTCGTATTTTCACTGAATGTTGGATTCCGCAATAGATTCGGCGCAACCTATCATACCTGGCTTATCGTTGGGTAAAATTACCGTTTGTCCTAAATTCGTAAAAAAACTTGCCAGGTCGTGACTTCCGTAACGCATTTCGTCATCATCGGCAAGCCAACCCACACAGGATGAGAGTTATGGTTGCCCCCCGTTCGATACGTCTGATCGCCCCTTCCGGTTATTGCCACAATCAGGATGCCGCCCAACGCGCCGTGACACGTTTGCAGGCGGAAGGCCACCATATAGATAATCAAACCGCCATCGCCCGTCGTTTTCAGCGCTTCGCCGGTAGCGACCAGCAGAGGCTGGATGATGTCAATCAACTCGCCTCGCTCAGCACGCTACCAGATATCGTGCTGGCGATTCGCGGGGGTTATGGCGCGTCACGTTTGCTGGATGATGTCGATTATGTGGGTTTGCAGCGTCAGCTGTTAAATCAACCCGTCGCCTTGTGCGGCCACAGTGATTTCACCGCGCTGCAACTGGCGTTGCTGACACAAACCGGGCTGATCACCTTTAGCGGGCCGATGCTGGCCGGTAATTTTGGCGCAGAGACATTATCTGATTTTACCGTATCCCACTTTTGGCAGGCGCTGACATCACCTACAGTCAAGTTAAACTGGCTTAGCGCCAGCCCGGATGAAGGCTGCTGGGAAGGCACGTTGTGGGGTGGCAACCTGGCAATGATCTGTTCACTGATTGGCACCCCCTGGCTACCGCAGATTGACGACGGCATTCTGGTGATCGAGGATGTTAACGAACATCCATTCCGCATTGAACGCATGCTGATTCAGCTGCAACAAAGTGGCATTCTGGCGCGGCAAAAAGCCATCGTGACCGGTAGCTTCACCAGCACTACCCTCTCGGACTACGACAATGGTTTCGATTTCGAGACTGTCTGGCAACGTGTCCGGGATGAGTATCAGCTACCGGTGATTAGCGATTTAGCCTTTGGTCACGGCCTGGATACCGTCACGCTTCCCCTTGGAGCCAGTGCCAGTTTGCAGATTCATCACCGAGAAGCCCAGTTCGCCTTCACCGGCCACCCGACATTGCGCTAACGGCATTGCCGCAGGAGACCGACATTGAAGCCGCTCTACGACGACTTGTGGATCTCCACACCTGAATTTCCCGCAGGCGCTGCGGAAAGCGACCTGATGATGCACGGGTTTATGCTGCGTCATCCGCGCGGCAACCTGCTGATTGGCCGGGTTGAGAACCCGCTCGACCACGAAGTGCTGGCCGATGCAGGTGGCGTGATCCGCCATTATCTGACCCACTGGCATGAGGCCGCCCCAGGCGCGCTGGTGATTCAGCAGCGCTTTAACAGCGCGTTGTATTGCCACAACCGAGCACTCGGCCCGGTCAGCCGGATCATTGAGCCGGATGATACCTTCAGCCAGCAAGAGGTGCACTTTGGTGATTTTCACTTGCTCCCCACGCCCGGACATACTCCGGGCAGTAGCAGTTATCTTTATCACTCGCCGCTGGGGCGCACTTATTTGTTTGTTGGCGATACATTGACACGTGAACATAGCCGCTGGATTAGCGTGCTGGTGCCGGAAAGTAATCCGGCTGAGTTACTCCAGTCACTCGATCTTTTTCGTGCGTTACGCCCCGATGTGGTGTTGATGAGCACCACGCGCGGCCATCTGTCGTGGCAAAAAATGACGCTACAAAGCTGGCTGGCGGCGATTGATGAAGCGGAACAAGCGCCGCTGGATTTGCGCCAGCGGCCAGGTTAATCAGAGGGTTTTACTGAGGTAGTGACGCTGATGATGGCGTGGATAGTTATCCAGACTAAAACGTAAAGTAAACCCTAGCTTTTCGTAGAAGGGGCGCGCCTGAAAACTGGCGGTATCCACCTGGGCATAGCAACAGCCGCGAGCGCGGGCTTCTTCTTCCGCAGCCCGTATCAGTTTGCTCCCTACGCCCTGCCCGCGTAGCACATCACTCACCCATAACATATCAATCCGCAGCCAGTTGCCACTGGTGGAGCCGGTCAGTCCTGCCAGTTTTTTTCCATCAGCGTCGGTCACAAACACGCCAATTGATTTGATCTCATCAACATTAATAAAGCGGCTGTTAAAGGCGTTCAGTCCGAGGCGAACCTCATCGAGATCCTGGTGGGTGACGCTTTCCGTGACCTTAATTTGCATAGTCGACTCCTTGTGGCGGCAATTATGAAGGCGGATGCTGGCTGTCGTCGTAACGTTCCAGCGAGAGGATATCAATATCGCGTTTTTCCGTGCGATTGCAGGGCAACAGCTTATCGCTGTCTGCGTAAACGAAAAAGGTGTCACCGTTGTTTTTATTCACCATCAGCTGATCGCCGTTACGGAAACGGGTAATGGCGACCGGGTCACCGTCCTGCAAACGGGTGCGTTGTTGTCCTGCTGCAATCTGGAAATGGTGTGTCGGCCACATCAACGTGCTGAGGCCATACTCAGCGCGCGAGACCGTCATCGTCGGGCGACCCGGACAGGTGATCTGGAATTCGCTTTCACTCCAGGCGGGCGCAATCTGGCATGCCAGTAAGCCTGCGACAATAGCTATCGCCTTCATTGGATTCTCCGCTGAGGTTAGATGATGATTTCATTAGGTTTTTGCAGAGGGTATCACAAAAAGGCGTCTTGCGGAGCAGGATGGCCCGCCAGATGCGGGCCGGAACATACAGCCTGGAAAAAATCAATTATCCACTGAGGACATGTCCTTGATCTGACTTTGATTTATCTGCTGTTCCTTACCGTAAATATCTTTGTAAGTAATCATGCCAGTATCCTTATCCACCACCGGTTTGCCCTCGGTGACAATGGTTTGACCATCATTGGTATGCATCACATGGTCAGATGCGCAGCCTGCCAGCAGCAGGCCCAGACTAAAAGTACCAATCAGAAACAGTGTTTTTTTCATCTCATCCTCCTTTTGGACCCATGTGCAGGTTTAGCACAGCCAGCAGGAAACTGAACCAGGATAAGGACTAATACGCTATGATCGCCCCAGGAGGATGTTATGAGAGATGAAAACGCGCTCTTCGCGGGCCTGGCCCGATCAACCTTTCGTAGTCGATTTCACCTGGGGAAAAAGGAGCGGCAATATTGTCTGGATAAAGGACCGGATATTATCGACCAGCATGCGGCGGATTTTATCGCCCGTCGCCTGGCAGATGCCGAACCACAAAATGACGGGAAACAGACACCGATGCGCGGCCATCCGGTGTTTATCGCCCAACACGCGACCGCAACCTGCTGCCGCGGCTGTCTGGCAAAATGGCATGATATTGCGGCACATCAGCCGCTATCGGCAGACCAGCAGCAGTATATCGTACGCATTATCCACCGCTGGCTGGTGGGAGAGATGAATCGCTAAGGGCTACTCTTCGGCGGCCACTTCAGCCGCCACTAACATCAGCGCCAGACCCGCATCGTCCGGGTTATACTGTTGCATCACTGCGCGAAGTGCCGCGACACAGTGCATCACCTGTTGCTTTTGGTCGGTTTCAAGCTTATCGATCGCGTGCTGAAGAATCATTAGGCTGGCTTGTTCTTCTCTCATTCATTTCTCCCGTTCAGGCTGGTCCATCGCGCAATAGTGGCAAGAATACCGTTTATCTGCTAGCAAAGTCACCCCTTAACATTCTCATCGCTTAACGATTACACAAATAGCAAATGGGAAGCGGCGCCAGACCTGCTATGATCAGCATATCGTGGTCGTCACAGTGATTTTCGTGCCACGGCAAACCAGGGATCGAACCGGGAACAGGACCATGTTGCGAATCACCGTAGTGCTCACCTTATTGTTACTGGCAGGCTGTAGTTCCGCCCCCAAAGGCGTGGATTGTCCCGGACAAGTCGCCACCATTTATGGTCAGGCGATGGGCAACACCGAGGCGCGTATTTTCGACCTGGTAAACGCCTTCTCCGTCAGCAAAGACGGTGTAATGGTAAAAAGTGGCCCCCTGCACTCGAATGACCGCTTTCAGTATGTCCCCTCCGCGGTGACGTCAGAGGGCTATTACGCCCAACGTTTGTCGGATAAACAGTTTCGCCTGATTAATCTGTCTCAAAACACCATGATCACCTGGACATGCCCGTGAGTGGTGTTTATTGTCAGGAATCGTCAAGCTGAGAGGCTGGGTCATGGAAAAGAGTCTGGATAACAACGGCTACATTGCCTTCCCCTTCCCTGCGACCAGCAATGCGGATGGGTCAGTCAACCCCTGTGGCATTGATCTCACGCTGGAGACGGATCGCATTGAAGAGATTGCGGCGTGTCAACACTCCGCCAATTTGCGTCGCCTGTTAGAAGAGGTGAATTTGCAGGAGGGTCTGTTTATGACTCTGGCCTGTGACTGGCAGCGGCGTGACGACGGAGTGTGTGGTTTTATTGATGTGGCTTTCCGGCCAATCTACTCGGCCAACAGCAAAGATGAAGTCCTCAGTCTCGATCAGGCGTTTGAAATCTATCTCACCCGCCAGGAGAAGCAGCACAACATGGCAAGCGGCGCGCTGGTCAATTACAGTCGCGCGGTACTTGACTGGAGCTGGTCGCCATTGCATCAACGTCATCTGCACTATGAAAAAATCACCCTGCGTTATTACTGCCAGCAGGCGGAAGATGCCGAATGGTGTTTTGATCATCTGCGTCATTTCCTCGTGAGCTGGTATCCGGCTTATCGCGGCACACGTTAATTTTTCCCTTTAATTTTCCTCTGACAGGAGCCGCTATGCGACTTGTGGTACGCGTTGTAGTGCTATTTTTTGCCGTTTTTCTGCCTTCGCTGGCTTTTGCTGACACCTGCTGGCAAACCCGCGCCGGGATTGATATGGGTTCCGGCACCACCAAAATTGCCGTGACCGAAGTGAATATTTGCCAGCATCAGTTAGGCAAAGTCCTGTTCGAGGATCAGCGTCCAGTGGGTTACAACGATGCGCTGGCACGTTCTGGCAACAACCAACTGGATGAGGCAATTCAACAGCAGGGATTAACCGCCCTGCAACAGTTAGTCAGCCAGGCGCGGCGCTATCATCCGCAACGTATCAGTGGCGTCGCCACCGCCGTGTTCCGTTCCGCCAGCAATGGCCAGGCGGTGATTGATCGCTTTAATCAGCAGGCGGGTGTCCAGCTTAAAATTATCAGCCAGCAGCAAGAAGCGGAGCTGGGATTCCGTTCTGCCAAAGCGGCGTTCCAGGACCCGACATTACACGACGAAGACCTGTTGGTGTGGGATATTGGCGGTGGGTCAATGCAGATGACCGCCTGGCGTAATGCGCAAGGGAAAGCTGTTTCCGATGTCTATCAAGGCAAACTCGCCTCGGTAACGCTGAAGAACTTTATCGTCGATGTGTTAAAAAATCAGCCATCTGCGGCGTCGCCCAATCCCATCGGCTCGTGGCGCCCTTCCGTGTTGCGCTTTGTCGAGTTTTACGCTCACAACGATGTACCACCGCAGATCAAACAAGATCTCGCCACGCGTCGGGTGATTGGCATCGGCGGAGTGCATGGCTTCTCGATTAAGAATCAGCTGAAAATAAAAAATAATCGCTATGATCTGGCAACGCTGGAACAAGCGGCAACACAGCAGGTTTGGAAAGGTGACAGCGAACTGACGGGCGATTATCGCGCTACCGATGTCAGCAATTTGCTGTTGGTGGAAGGCTATATGCGCGCCCTCGGTATTAAGGATGTCACTATCGTCAAAGCCAGCCTGATTCAGGGTGTCTTACTGGAATAAATGGCGACCGGGCGTCCGCCTGACGCCCGGTCTCTCAGGACGGTTTCACCAGCCGGATAGCGTGTTCCAGCATACGTTGTTCATCGCGTTCATCATGAGCACGATGCTGACGCGTACGTTTCAGCAGGCTGGTGATCTCTTCCCTTTTGGTCTCGTGACCACACTCTACCAGCACAATCACTGCATCGCCGATCACCCGGCAGACTTCGTCGTAATCGTCTTCATTTAATACGTCACGTTTCATCTTTCCTCCCACATCTGAGACCTTAACCAAGCCTGGTCATGATTTCGCTATCCTGCAAACCGGTTGCTGACCACGTATTCCCTGACTACGCTGAAATGGCGATTCACAAATATCAGGGAGTCAATTATGACTGGAAAAGCGGAAGCAAAATTGAATGAGGCTGCGGGCGCGGTAGAAGAAAAAGTGGGCGAAGTGACTGGCTCACGCCGCCATCGTTTTAAAGGTGCAGCGCGGCGTTACCCGGCACAGGCCAGCTATGCTGCCCAGGACGCTGCCGATTGCGTAATAAAAAGCGTACGCGATAATCCGGTGACCGGATTAGCGCTGGCGGCCAGCGTCGGCGTGGTCATCGGTTTTTTGCTGGGACGTAAATAATCGTTCCACTTGCGCATGGAGGCGCAAACAACCTTCAGTTACTGCCAATTTTCTTCAACATTATCCTGATGCGTCTGAGTTCTGTTTGATTCCCTCCCCATTTCTCTTAGCCACAGAGAATCCTCCCAACTTCTTGCTGTAACAGTTTGTTTATTCTTCGCACCGAATTATACAACGGAGATGTTTTAGTGAAGAAATTATCGATTATTGCCATAGCGACGCTTTCGGCAATTTATGGCAGCAATGTATTTGCGGTTGACGTGACACCAGAAGAAAGTGGAAAAATCTCCGCAGAACTTCAGGGTAAAGCCGGTGAAGTCAGTCGTCATCGTGGCGACCGAATGAAAACCAAAATCCAGTGGAAAAGCTGGAGCAATGATATGGAAGGGCTGCACCCGCATAGCCCGAAAAACTATCAGGTCTATAAAGTTGAATACGCCAAACCGGGCGATATTTATCCCTCCTCAGGTAACAGCAGCAACATGATTCTCGGCGAAAACGAGAATGGTTTTGCCGCTAATCTGGAAAAAAACGTCCCTTTTCAGCTTAACAGCAACAAGATTGTTGGTATGTACTATGACGAGTGGGCCTACTGGGAACGCTCATTCTCGGCTGATTTAGTCCCGGCCAATAACCTGACGCACATTTTCTGGAGCTTCCTGGGTCTGTGTGATTTTGGTGCTGATCGTCCTGGTAGCGTTACTCTGCCATCCACCGGTAACACGGGGCTGGTAGCAGAAGGTAACGAACGTGGTCAGAAAATCCTTAAAGGCATGTGCGGTCAGGGCAACCTGCCGACAGAAAATGGCGAAACCAGCTGGCAGGGCAACGATTCCCCGGCTAAACAGCAGGGCGATTTCAGCGTCACCCGTTATGATCCTCAGGCATCCCACTTCGGTCTGAAAGCGCTGGAACGCATGAAGAAAGCGAATCCGAAGCTGAACGTGATGGTATCTATCGGTGGCTGGTCCATGAGTTCGCCGTTCCACGCGATGGTGGAAACCAAAGAAGGCCGCGATATCTTCGTTAACTCGGTGATGAACTTCCTCAGCGAAAATCCATTCGTTGACGGTATCGATCTGGACTGGGAATTCGTCGGTTCCACCGGCCCGTCGGCCATGGGCGATCTGGCTACCGATGGTTATCAAAAAGAGAAAGAACGCTATACCGCGCTGGTCAAAGAACTGCGTCAGGCAATGGATGCCAAATATAGCGGCGCGCAGCGTAAGCAACTGAGTGCGGCCGTCAGCGCATCTCCGGCTAAACTTGCGGCTATCGACTTCAACAGCCTGAAAGATGATTTTGATTTTATCAATATCATGACCTACGACATGTACGGTGCCTTTGCCCGTAATCCAGGTCACCAGGCAGCCGTTTATGCCAAACCGATTGCCGGGGCTTACTACCAGCAGGGCAGCCAGGACCAGGTCAAAGACGAAGCCGGTAACATCATTCTTGATGGCAAGGGCAACGCGATGACTGGTGAGCAAACCCAGCGTGGTTTCAGCACTGAAGGCGCTGTTAAAGCCATTCTGGATAACAACCCGGACTTCCCGTCAGAGAAACTGGTGGTGGGTGCGGCGGCCTATAGCCGCGGCTGGCATAGCGTCAGTGTGAAACCAGAACACGACAAAATGTTCTGGCACGGTATCGCCAATGGTGAAGAAGTGAGCCGTAATGGTCTCGGCAGTAATGGTACTTTTGAGCACGGTGTTACTGACTATCGTGAACTGTACGACAACTTTATCAGCAAGGGACAGAACGTTTATTACGATAAACAGGCTGAAGCCGCGTACATCTGGAAACCGATTGCTGAGGTGAATGGCAACCCGACCGCACAGGTTGAAACCTATGACTCTCAGCGTTCAGTAATCGCTAAAGGCGATCTGGTGAAGCAATACAACCTGGGTGGCATGTTCGCCTGGGCCGCAAGTAACGATAACGGCCAGATTCTGAACAGTATGAACGCCGCAGTGTGTAATAAGCTGAAAGACGGTGGTTATTATAACTTTGCCGAAAATTATAACGGCGAGGCAGATGTCAAATCCGTTCATGCGATTAATGGCAAACCGACCAAAACTGAAGAGGTTATGACCGGTTCGACAGTGTTTAACTTCAACGGTCAAAAACATTGTGAAACCAGCACCCCGGAAAACCAGGGTCCGATCATTAAACTGGATAAAACTGAAATTAGCGCGGTTGGCACCACCAATCACGGCTTTGGTTATCCAGTTAACGCCACCAGCAACCAGGATGATGTGACCTGGAAGTGGGAGATTGTGCAAGGTTTCAGCCTGATCACGCTGAAGTCGACTGATCAGGCTTCAACTGAAGTCGTCGTACCGAAAAATGTGTTTGATGTAGAGGCAAAATTCCGCGTCACGGCGACCAACGCCGAAGGCAAATCCAGTGAAGCTTTTGTCACCGTTAAGGTAGCAAAACCTGCCGTTACAATGAACGGTACCAGCAGCATGGAATCAACCAATCCACAGTATATTCTCGCGACAGCCAACTTCCCAGAGGCGACTTATCAGTGGACGCTGAAAAAAGGTACGCAGACCGTTGCCGATGGTATTGATCAGAATGGCCAGGTCAAAGCTGGTCTTCCAGCTGGCGATTATGTTGCTGACGTCATCGCAAGCAGCACATTAGGTGCACGTTCTGCAAGCAATTCACACTCGTTCGAAGTGACCAGCGAAGTGGCACAGAATAACGACGCGGCGTATATCAAAGGTCTGAAGGTTGATCTCGAATTTAAAGACGAGGGTACCAGATACTTTGTCACAGGTAAGGTGACCTCCTCAAGTAAGCCGGAAAGCAAACCGAAATACTCATGGGGTTCATCGGGTGGCGTTCAGGAAACAACTAATGGACTGGACAATTACACATTCTCTGTCGATAAAACCAGTAAACCTCAGTCAATTAAAATGAATGTCATCGTTACTGCGGGTAAAGCACAACGTACACTGATCGAAACCATTACTGTACCGGCAATGGCCACCCCGGAAGTACCGGAAGTGCCGACTGGCTATCCAGCCTGGGCCTATGGCTCCGACTACAAAAAAGGTGATGTGGTTACCCATAAAGGTAAAGTCTTTGAGTGTGTGGAAGCGGGTTGGTGTAAGCAGACGAATGAATTTTCTCAACTGCATTACGAACCAGAAGTGGGTCTGAACTGGACCATGGCGTGGAAATATCACACCAAGTAATTCACTCCCTGTAACAAGAGTAAGTTCAGCTGCGGTAGGTGCTACCGCAGCTTTTTTTATTGGTGATAACCCACCTCATCACGCCGTTCCTGGATGTGTTCATCCGGTGTTTCCGCCACATCCGCCACGCCGCTATTGCCAGCATCAAGATGGCGACCACTGTATGAATGCATATGAGGCGGCCCGGGTAGCGGTTGCGCACACGACCCAAACGACAGCAACAGAAAAAACCAGGCGGCCAGCGGCATCTTCTTCATCATTAAGTCACCTGCATAATGAACCAAAAGTGCGACCAGCGTGCCTGAACCGATGCAAATTATTGTCAGCGCCACGCAAAGCTACGTGGGCAGCATTGAGCAGATGCGAACAATTATGCCTGGGATTTACGCGCCTTATAGCGCGCGACCATGGTTATCAACGCCTGGTAGATCAAGCCGGCATACAGGCTCATGACGACCGCCATGCCAGGTTCTTTGCCTTGACTCTGCCAGGAGACGAACCACATAAAAATGCCCCACAGCAGCGAAAACAGCAGCCAGCCTTTAACAAATTTCATCACGCCCTGCATCGTACCCTCCTTTGGATGAGCGCTGACGATAGCGGTTTGTTGGGGGGATGACACGGAAAGTTGTCTGTGACTGTTAACTGGTTCAAAATTTTGCTGAGGGATCGTGGCGGCGCGATTCGTCATATCGCCAGAGAAGAGGTAATGCCCCACCCGGCGCTTATCTCCGGCACTCGCAATGGCTTAGCTCTTGAAGGGGCATAAGAATCATCTCAAAAACCAGCGCTAAAAACTTAACTTTTATTGCCATGATAATTATTAGCTAAATAATTATCACTTTGATCAAATGTATGAGCATTCTGTCAGAGGCTCGCCATGAAATGGGGACTGGATTAATTAATCAACTTTTTGCGACGAGCATCCATGAAAGACAGTTTATCGCCTTGACCATTGCACGGCACGGCGTGCCAGTAAAGGCGCACATAACCGCCCTGGTGCTTCTGCTTACAGCTCTCCGCTACTTCATAAGCTAACCGAGAGGCGTTAAACAGGTTCAGATAATGATCGCTTTTCAGGTCATCTATCACGGCCTGCTTGAGATAGGGGCTAATTCGGCTGTCACGCATCATCGACACGAAATCACGAACGGACGTATACGCAAGGTTCCGGCATTGCCCACGTATGTTGCCACGGCTGTATGTCTCGCAGTTCGTAATGTCGGTTGCTACTGAGCTGAAAATGAGTGAAACCGGAAACGCCGCAGGAGTCATGACTTTTGCCTCGGCCGGATTTCTTTTCGCTGAGAGTTTAATCATGGGATTCAATGTCATTATCTCTCGGGAAACCGGCTCAAGTTCTGTTGGCAACTGACTCAAATCAGCGCTTTCCAGCGGCACATAGGGATCATCTTTCTTGAAAAAGGTGCCTGAGGGCTGTTCAGATTTCAGGACAGTCTCTGTTGAACCGTGCCCGGCACAACTTGATAAAAAAAAAGTAAAAATCAGTAAAACCAAACGTTTCAAAACAGCATACCTACGCAACAACTTCAGAGAGGGCCAAGAGAGTAACGCATCTGCACCCTGAAGATCAGCATTCCATGACTGCGTTTTGTAACAAAAGTATCGTGAATTTGAGTGACAGGCTCAGGAAGAGCCATTTTCATGCCGGAGCTGAGCAATAAACATTACCAGGCCAGCAGGTGTAATGGCACCAATCGGTATGTCTCCACGCCACCAGCTATGAAGAAGCTCGTACACATCTGGCCATGAATGCGGGTCATTATTCATTTTCATGGTCTCTCACCTCCGTGGTTACGGTCGGTGCTGTCTGTAGTATCAAAGAATAGTTACCCCAACGTCGCTAATGTACGGTACTCACACTGGCTTAGCTAATGAAAGGGTAAAAATGAACAAGAGCGCACATATTCGTGCTCTGATAATGAAAACTTCGACGCGTATCGATAATTAATTACTCAGCTCATCAGACACAGTGGCTTATGAGTTACGGAAGTAAGCTTAAGACTTCTTCATTTGGCACTTAACACTTACGACATTAATGATGTTTTTAGAAATTGTGATTAATAGAACAATCACGCACATTATTGAAAAAATAGATTTTTAACAGCAATAAATCTCATCAATAAAATCTCATTAAAGCCAAGCTAATTCTAAATTTGAAAGCTATAGTGAAATCTCGCTGGGGATAGTCTATACAGGCATCGCCCATGATGATTTAAGCCAATCCAAATGATAATGATTATCGCCTAATTTCTCGCTGTCTCATAAGGGTTAAAATATGATTCAATCAGCAAGTAGCATTCAGAAACGCAGCGATGAGAAGCGTGGATTCAAGCCTAAAACCTATAAACTCTCTTTGATTGCCATCGAGAAGATAGAGTTACTAGCCCGAGAAAATGGGGTTTCCCAAGGGACAATCATTGCCGATGCAATAATGAATTATAATGGGTCACTAAAAAGTTAAGCCTCAAAATTATTTAATTCAAAACTAAAACACTCAGTCAGGAACTATTCCGGGCATTAAAGCGTGATGGCACCCTATCTAGCTTTACTACGAAGCAAATTTGTTCTTAGCGAAAACTTCAGATTATTTTTTGTGCGGTTTTGTGGAAAAGAATCTTACCGGCAGGAAATTACCCTGACCACCTCACCGGTGATCAGGGTAATGGTAATGCAGAGTCTTACATGTTCGCGATAATCGCGTCGCCAAACTCTGAACATTTCAGCAGTTTAGCGCCTTCCATCAGACGTTCGAAGTCATAGGTCACGGTCTTGTTGGCGATAGCGCCTTCCATGCCTTTAACAATCAGGTCTGCGGCTTCGAACCACTCCAGATGACGCAGCATCATTTCTGCGGAGAGGATAACGGAACCCGGGTTCACTTTGTCCTGACCGGCATACTTCGGTGCAGTACCGTGCGTCGCTTCGAACAGCGCACACTCATCACCGATGTTAGCACCCGGTGCGATACCGATACCACCAACCTGCGCCGCCAGGGCGTCAGAGATGTAGTCACCGTTCAGGTTCATACAGGCGATAACATCGTACTCAGCCGGACGCAGCAGGATTTGTTGCAGGAAGGCGTCAGCGATCACGTCTTTGACGATGATCTCTTTGCCCGTATTCGGGTTTTTGAACTTCATCCACGGACCGCCATCGATCAGCTCGCCGCCGAACTCTTCTTTCACCAACTGGTAGCCCCAGTCTTTGAAAGAACCTTCGGTGAACTTCATGATGTTGCCTTTGTGAACCAGCGTCAGGGAGTCACGGTCGTTAGTGATGGTGTATTCCACTGCGGCGCGAACCAGACGTTTAGTGCCCTCTTCTGAGCACGGCTTCACGCCGATACCACACTGCTGCGGGAAGCGAATTTTCTTCACGCCCATCTCTTCACGCAGGAACTTGATCACTTTGTCCGCTTCCGGCGTACCGGCTTTCCACTCGATACCCGCATAGATATCTTCGGAGTTTTCACGGAAGATCACCATGTCGGTATCTTCAGGACGTTTTACCGGGCTTGGGGTGCCTTTGTAGTAGCGTACCGGACGCAGACACACGTACAGATCCAGCTCCTGACGCAGCGCAACGTTCAGAGAACGAATACCGCCACCAACCGGAGTGGTCAGCGGGCCTTTGATGGCTACGCGATATTCTTTGATTAAATCGAGGGTTTCCTGCGGCAGCCAGACGTCCTGGCCGTAGAGTTCTACTGATTTCTCACCGGTGTAAATTTCCATCCAGGAAATTTTTCGCTCGCCGTTGTAGGCTTTCTTCACAGCGGCATCAACCACCTTCAGCATCACGGGGGAAACGTCCACACCGATGCCGTCACCTTCAATGTAAGGGATGACCGGGTTATTTGGCACTACCAGTTTGCCCTGATCCAGGGTGATTTTCTGACCTTCCGCCGGAACAACTACTTTGCTTTCCATTAACCTCTCCTTCGAGCGATTTTTTGTTAATGATTTGTAAGATGCGCGTCAATACTACTTGAATATTTCCGCCGCGCCAATCACCGCAGTTTCGCGTTATAATGCGCTGATTGTCACCGACTGCAAAGCCCATGCGAAAAACTTCTCAACGAATTCACCAGGATAAACGATTCAGCGGCCCGACGCGCAAGCCTGCACGGCCTAAAGGCCCGTTACGCGTCATACTCTTTAACAAACCTTTTGATGTTTTACCGCAATTTAGCGATGAAGCCGGACGCCGCACCCTGAAGGATTTCGTGCCGGTCACTGACGTCTACGCGGCAGGTCGCCTCGATCGCGACAGCGAAGGGCTGATGGTGTTAACCAATGATGGCGCACTTCAGGCGCAGCTGACACAGCCCGGAAAACGCACCGGAAAGATCTATTTTGTGCAGGTGGAAGGCGAGCCGCAGGAATCAGATTTATCCCTGCTGCGTAGCGGCGTGACGCTGAATGATGGCCCCACGCTGCCTGCCGGTGTCGAGCGGGTTGCCGAGCCGGAATGGCTGTGGCCACGCCAGCCGCCAATCCGCGAACGCAAAGCCATTCCCACCAGTTGGCTGAAAATCACCTTATATGAAGGACGCAACCGTCAGGTACGACGGATGACGGCGCATATTGGTTTTCCTACCCTGCGCTTGATTCGCTATGCCATGGGGGAACATCAGTTGGATAATCTGGCACCGGGTGAATGGCGTGATATCAGCGCGCAATTTTCAATAACTTCAGGTTAACAATCCGGGAGGATCGATGTTTAAACCTCATGTCACGGTGGCGTGTGTGGTACAGGCGCAAGGTCAGTTGCTGGTGGTGGAAGAACAGGTCCATGGTCGCGCCACCTGGAATCAGCCCGCCGGTCATCTGGAGGCAGATGAAACCCTGGTGGAAGCGGTACAACGTGAACTGTATGAAGAGACCGGCATCACCGCAAAACCCGATTATTTCCTCGGTGTGCAACAGTGGATCGCTCCGGATAATACGCCTTTTGTGCGTTTCCTGTTTGGCCTGGATCTGGCAGAAACGGTAGCGACCACCCCGCATGACGATGACATCGATTGCTGCTGGTGGGTTACACCGGAGCAGATTATCAACGCAGATAAGCTCCGTTCGCCGCTGGTCGCGGAAAGTGTGCGATTGTGGCAACAGGGAGCACGCTATCCCCTGCAACTGATTGCCCCGTTCCAGTGGCCGTTTCACGAGGGTGCGCACCCGACTTCCACGTGCTAGAATACGCCGCCTGTTTTTATCGTAATCAAGAGTGCGTCATGTCTGACAACAGCCAGAAAAAAGTGATCGTCGGTATGTCCGGCGGTGTCGATTCTTCCGTTTCCGCCTGGTTACTGCAACAGCAGGGATATCAGGTCGAGGGCCTGTTCATGAAGAACTGGGAGGAAGACGACGGCGAGGAGTATTGTACTGCCGCTGACGACCTGGCTGATGCGCAGGCCGTGTGTGACAAACTCGGCATCAAACTGCATAAAGTTAACTTTGCCGCTGAATACTGGGACAATGTTTTTGAGCATTTTCTCGAAGAGTACAAAGCGGGTCGTACGCCGAACCCCGATATTCTGTGCAACAAAGAGATCAAGTTTAAAGCGTTTCTCGAATTTGCCGCCGAAGACCTCGGTGCTGACTTTATCGCCACCGGCCACTATGTGCGTCGTCAGGATGTGGATGGTCAAAGCCGCCTGCTGCGCGGCCTCGACGGCAACAAAGATCAGAGCTATTTCCTCTACACCCTCAGCCACGAGCAGGTTGCGCAAAGTCTGTTCCCGGTCGGTGAGTTGGAGAAACCAGAAGTTCGTCGTATTGCCGAGCAGCTTGATCTGATCACCGCGAAGAAGAAAGACTCCACCGGCATCTGCTTTATTGGTGAACGCAAATTCCGCGATTTCCTTGGCCGCTATCTCCCTGCCCAACCGGGCGAGATTGAAACCGTTGACGGCGAAATTGTGGGGGAACATCAGGGTCTGATGTACCACACCCTCGGCCAGCGCAAAGGGCTGGGCATTGGTGGCCGCAAAGAAAGCAATGACGATCCCTGGTATGTGGTCGATAAAGACGTCGCCCGCAACCGCCTGATTGTGGCGCAGGGTGGCGATCATCCTCGTCTGATGTCAGTGGGTCTGATTGCCCAGCAGCTGCATTGGGTAGATCGCCAGCCGATTAGCGCGCCACTGCGTTGCACGGTGAAAACCCGTTATCGTCAGACCGACATTCCGTGCGAAATTATTCCGCACGGTGATGACCGTATTGAAGTGCGTTTTGATGAACCGGTTGCTGCTGTCACGCCGGGCCAATCCGCCGTGTTCTACCTGGGCGATGTTTGCCTCGGCGGCGGCATTATTGAACAGCGTCTGCCCTGGGCAGCGGCCTAAGGTCGGCGCTGCCGACGCGTATACAGGAGTAACCGTGGCTAAGAACTATTATGAGATTACGCTGGCGCTGGCGGGGGTCTGCCAGGCCGCACATCTGGTGCAGCAGCTGGCGCATCAGGGTACTTGCAATAATGATGCGCTGAGCGTGTCACTGCGCAGCCTGCTCGATCTCAATCCTGGCTCGACGCTGGCGGTGTATGGCAATGATGAAGCCAATCTGCGGCTCGGGCTGGAAACCCTGATGGCGGTGCTGAACAGCAGCAGCCGTCAGGGTGCCGGTGCCGAATTAACCCGTTATACCCTGAGTCTGATGGTGCTGGAACGCAAACTGCACGGGAACAAACAGGCCTTAAACACCCTGGCCCAGCGTATCAGTCAGTTGGATCGCCAACTGGCGCACTACGAGCTGGAATCCGACACTATCACCAGCGCGATGGCGGCGATTTACGTTGACGTGATCAGCCCCCTTGGTCCGCGCATTCAGGTGACCGGCTCGCCGCAGGTGTTACAAAGCTCACAGATTCAGGGCCGTGTGCGCGCCGCGCTACTGGCGGGTATCCGCTCTGCCGTATTATGGCAGCAGGTCGGTGGTGGCCGCCTGCAACTGATGTTCTCGCGTCAGCGTTTGCTGAACGAGGCAAAAAACATTTTATCCCGGCTGGGAACGGCGTATTAAGCGTCTTTCCGGCATTACGCTTTGTTAAACGATTCAGGAGTTGCACTGATGGAATTATCCTCTCTGACCGCCGTCTCACCTGTCGATGGTCGTTACGGCGATAAAGTCAGCCCGCTGCGCGCGATTTTCAGCGAATACGGTTTGCTGAAATTCCGCGTCGAGGTTGAAGTACGCTGGTTACAGAAACTGGCCGCGACCGCAGAGATCAAGGAAGTTCCTGCATTTGATGCTGACGCAAACGCTTTCCTCGACGCCATTGTCGCCAATTTCAACGAAACTGACGCCGCGCGCATCAAAACCATCGAGCGCACCACCAACCACGACGTGAAAGCAGTGGAATACTTTCTGAAAGAGAAAGTGGCCGACGTCCCTGCCCTGCACGCGGTGTCCGAGTTTATCCACTTCGCCTGCACCTCTGAAGATATCAACAATCTGTCGCACGCGTTGATGCTGGAAACTGCTCGCCGTGACGTGATTCTGCCGTACTGGAACAAAATCATTGCGGCGGTGAAAGGTCTGGCGCAGGAATATCGCGATATTCCGCTGTTGTCCCGTACCCACGGCCAGCCCGCAACCCCATCCACCATGGGTAAAGAGATGGCTAACGTCGCTTACCGTATGGAACGTCAGCTGCGTCAGTTGGGCAACATCGAAGTGCTGGGTAAAATCAATGGTGCGGTCGGCAACTACAACGCGCACATCGCCGCTTACCCGGAAGTGGACTGGCATCAGCTGAGCGAAAAATTCGTCACCTCACTGGGCATTACCTGGAACCCCTACACCACGCAGATTGAGCCACACGACTATATCGCCGAGATGTTCGACTGCATCGCGCGCTTCAACACCATTCTGATCGACTTTGATCGCGATATCTGGGGCTATGTGGCGCTCAACCACTTCAAACAGAAAACCATCGCTGGTGAGATTGGTTCGTCGACCATGCCGCATAAAGTTAACCCGATCGACTTCGAAAACTCCGAAGGCAACCTCGGTCTGGCGAACGCGGTGATGCAGCACCTGGCAAGCAAGCTGCCGGTTTCACGCTGGCAGCGCGATTTGACGGACTCCACCGTACTGCGTAACCTGGGGGTTGGTGTCGGTTATGCGCTGATTGCCTACCAGGCGACACTGAAAGGCATCTCCAAACTGGAAGTGAACCGCGATCGTCTGCTTGATGAACTGGATCACAACTGGGAAGTGCTGGCGGAGCCAATTCAGACGGTGATGCGTCGTTATGGCATCGAGAAGCCGTACGAAAAGCTGAAAGAGCTGACGCGCGGCAAACGCGTCGATGCGGCCGGTATGCAGGCGTTTATTGACAGCCTTGAACTGCCGGAAGAGGAAAAAGTGCGTCTGAAACAAATGACGCCAGCTAACTACCTTGGCCGTGCGGTCCAGATGGTTAATGACCTGAAGTAATCGCCACATACGCAGGCGTGCTGCGGCTCGCCTGCGTTAATCTGCGGTTTAGCTGTCCTGGCATATACTTTTCTCCATCAATGTGTTGAAAGTAAGGAAATGCTATGCGTGTTCTGGTTGTGGAAGATAATGCGCTGCTGCGTCATCACCTCGCCGTGCAATTGCGCGAAATGGGTCACCAGGTGGATGCCGCAGAAGATGCGAAAGAAGCCGATTATTTCCTCCAGGAGCATGTGCCGGATATTGCGCTGGTCGATCTTGGTCTGCCGGGCGAAGATGGTATGTCGCTAATCCGTCGCTGGCGTGGTGATGCCATTCGTCAACCGATTCTGGTGCTGACCGCCCGTGAAGGCTGGCAGGCAAAAGTGGAAGCGCTGGAAGCCGGAGCCGACGATTACGTCACCAAACCTTTCCATATCGAAGAAGTGGCGGCACGTTTGCAGGCGCTGATGCGTCGTAACAGTGGCCATGCTTCGCAAATTATTTCGATGCCACCGTTCCAGGTTGATCTCTCGCGTCGCGAGCTGACCATCAACGAAGAACAGGTCAAACTGACAGCGTTTGAATACACCATCGTGGAAACCCTGATCCGTAACGCCGGTAAAGTGGTCAGCAAAGATTCGCTGATGTTGCAGCTCTACCCCGATGCCGAACTGCGTGAAAGCCATACCATCGACGTGCTGATGGGACGTCTGCGTAAAAAAATTCTCGCGCTCTATCCGACGGAAGTGATTAACACCGTACGCGGCCAGGGCTATCGCTTCGATCTCTGATAAATGAACTGGTTGCGCCGACTGCGCCCTTTCTCGCTGCGTGCCCGCTTTCTGCTGGCGACAGCAGCCATTGTGCTGTTCCTGTCACTCTCCTACGGCATGGTCGCCGTGGTGGGTTACGTGGTGAGTTTCGACAAAAACACCTACCGGGTGATGCGTGGTGAAAGCAACCTGTTCTTTACGCTCGCCCAATGGCAGGACAACAAGCTGACCATTGCCCAGCCCGAGCGTATGACGCTCAATTTCCCAACCCTGGTGTTTATCTACGATGAACACGGAAAATTGCTGTGGCAACAGCGCGACGTCCCGGAAATCCGCAAAAAAATTCAGCGCGAGTGGCTACTCAAACCGGATTTCTACGAAATTGACACCAGTAATCGCACCAGCCTGGCGGCGATGGGGAATAACCTGGTAGCGCAAAAGCAGCTACACGCCTGGGATACCGACAGCAACGATACCTTTACCCACTCGGTGGCCGTCAATCGCTATGACGCTACCACCAACTTACCGGCGCTGACCATTGTGGTGGTCGATTCGATCCCGCAGGAGTTGCAACATTCGGATGTGGTGTGGTCATGGTTTAGCTATGTACTGGCAGCTAATTTGTTGCTGGTCATCCCGTTGCTGTGGCTGGCTGCGCACTGGAGCCTGCGGCCGATTGGCGATCTCACGTCTCAGGTGCGCGATCTGGAAACCGGCCAGCGTGAAAACCTTGATGATAATCCCCCTCAGGAGTTGAAAAGCCTGGTACGCAACCTGAATCTGTTGCTTTCCAACGAGCGGCAGCGTTATACGCGCTATCGCACCACGCTTTCCGACCTTACCCACAGCCTGAAAACGCCGCTGGCGGTGTTGCAGAGTACGCTACGATCGCTGCGCAGCGGCAAAGAACTGACGGTGGAACAGGCCGAGCCGGTGATGCTGGAACAAATCAGTCGCATCTCCCAACAGATTGGTTATTACCTGCATCGTGCCACCATGCAGGCCGACCATAATCCTTTGCAGCGCGATCTGCATTCCGTCTCCGCCTTACTCGACAGCCTGTGCTCAGCGCTGAACAAGGTTTATCAACGCAAAGGGGTGGAGATCACCCTCGATATCTCGCCGGAAATGACCTTTATCGGCGACCAGAATGATTTTATGGAAGTGCTGGGCAACGTCCTGGATAACGCCTGTAAATATTGCCTGGAATTTATTGAGGTCACCGCGCGCCAGACCGATAAAGCCCTGCATCTGTATATCGACGATGATGGCCCCGGTATCCCCGAAAGTAAGCGTGATTTGATCTTCGTACGCGGCCAGCGTGCCGATACGCTACGCCCCGGCCAGGGTTTAGGTTTGGCGGTGGTACGCGACATTCTGGAACAATATGCTGGTCAGGTGATTGCCACCACCAGCCCGCTGGGCGGTGCCCGCATGGAAGTCATCTTTCAGCGTCAGGAAGTTGAACATCGTCGCGAGTAGAACGGCACGCGGGCTGTTATACTTGCAGGCATTCATGGCCCTAACCGGAACCCTTCTATGGATTATCAGCTCGATCTTAACTGGCCCGATTTTATTCAGCGCTACTGGCAAAAACGCCCGGTGGTGCTGAAACGTGGTTTTAAAAACTTTATTGACCCAATTTCTCCTGATGAGCTGGCCGGTCTGGCAATGGAAAACGAGGTGGACAGCCGCCTGGTGAGCCATAACAACGGTAAATGGCAGGTTAGCCACGGTCCGTTCGAAAGCTACGACCATCTCGGTGAAAACAACTGGTCGCTGCTGGTGCAGGCGGTGAACCACTGGCATGAGCCATCTGCCGCGCTGATGCGCCCGTTCCGCTTCTTACCTGACTGGCGCATTGACGACCTGATGATCTCCTTTGCGGTGCCAGGCGGTGGCGTCGGTCCGCATTTCGACCAGTATGATGTGTTTATCATCCAGGGTACGGGTCGTCGACGCTGGCGCGTTGGCGAGAAAGTGCCAATGAAACAACATTGCCCGCATCCTGATCTGCTTCAGGTGGAACCGTTTGACGCCATCATTGATGAAGAGATGGAGCCGGGCGACATTCTCTATATCCCACCGGGATTCCCGCATGAAGGGTACTCGCTGGAAAACGCGCTCAACTACTCGGTTGGCTTCCGCGCGCCGAGTGGCCGCGAACTGATCAGCGGGTTTGCCGACTATGTGCTGGCACATGAGCTGGGCAGCTATCGTTATAGCGATCCTGACGTGCCGACACGCGATTGCCCGTCACAAATCCTGCCGTCAGAAGTAGAGGGTATTCGTGCCGCGATGCTGGATGTCATTAATCAGCCAGAGCAATTTAACCAGTGGTTTGGCGAATTTATTTCCCAGTCACGCCATGAACTGGATATCGCACCACCCGAGCCACCTTATCAGCCGGATGAAATCTACGACGCCCTACAACAGGGGGATACCCTGACCCGTCTGGGCGGTCTGCGTGTGTTGACGCTGGGTGATGTGGTGTTTGTTAACGGCGAAAGCGTGACCTGCACCCACCCGGAAGTGCTGGCGGCATTGGCAAACCGTCAGGTGCTGACACTGAAAGATTTTGGCACTGCACTGGATGATCCGTCGTTACTGGCGCAGCTTGCCGCGCTGGTCAACAGCGGTTACTGGTTCTTCGCCGATTAATCGCATGCATTGAACCGTAGCGGCGCGATTCATCGCGCGCCTTTGACATTGAAGTCAGAAAGCGCGATAAATCACGCCGTTACGGACGTTATTTCTTCTCCGCCACCAGCGCTGAAAGGCGCACAATCACATCCACCGCCTGCGCCATCACATTCAGTGAAGCGAATTCATGTTTGCCGTGATAGTTGTAGCCGCCGGTAAACAGATTCGGGCACGGCAAACCTTTCCACGACAACGCAGAACCGTCAGTGCCGCCACGAATCGGCTTCACGTTGGGTTCGATACCGCAGTCACGCATCGCCTGCAACGCCAACTCGATAATATGTGGGTGCGGCTCCACTTTTTCACGCATGTTGCGGTAGCTGTCGCTGATCTCGACTTTTACTGAGCACTCGCCATGTAACCCTTTGCTCACCCGACGGCCAATATCTTCCAGCAGTTGTTTACGTTTGGCGTAGTTGTCGGCGTCAAAGTCACGAATGATATACTGCATCTCGGCGTGTTCTACCGTGCCTTTGATGTTGTGCAGATGATAGAAACCTTCGTAGCCTTCGGTAAATTGCGGTTTCTCCTGCGACGGAACTTCCGCGTGGAAACGCATCGCCAGCTCCAGCGCATTGACCATCACGCCTTTTGCCGTGCCAGGATGCACATTGTTACCGACAATTTTGACTACCGCCGACGCCGCATTAAAGTTCTCAAATTCAAACTCACCGAGGTCGCTACCATCGACGGTGTAAGCCCAATCAGCCGCAAAATTCTCAATGTCAAAGAACGAGGTGCCACGGCCAATTTCTTCATCCGGTGTAAAAGCGACGCGAATCGCGCCGTGCGGAATGTCCCCTTTGGCGAGGCGCGCCATGGCCGTCATGATTTCCGCCACCCCGGCTTTATCATCAGCACCCAGCAGGGTTTTCCCGTCGGTGGTGATCAGCGTATGACCAATCAATTTATGCAATATCGGGAACATCACGGGCGAAAGAATTTCGTCCCCATTGCCAAGGGCAATATCCCCGCCGCGGTAGTTTTCAATAATCTGTGGATTGACATTTTTCGCGGTGAAATCCGGCGAGGTATCCATATGCGAGATAAAGCCAATCACCGGGGTAGGCCAATCAACATTCGCCGGTAAGGTGCCCATCACGCAGCAATGGTCGCTGAGGGTCACATCGACAAACCCCAGAGCCAGCAGTTCTTCCTGAAGCTGACGTGCCAGCGTCCACTGCCCCTCGCTGCTCGGCACCTGACGTGCCTGCGGTTTTGCCTGAGTTTCTACCGCCACATAACTGAGAAAACGCTCAAGTAATTGATCCATCTGTCATCCCTCTAAAGAACCCGCATTATTATCATAGGTCGCTGGTGACGCGATGTTGCGTCAAATCATTATCCATCAGGTTAGTCCTGTCCTGATGATTTGCTTAATCATCAAATGCAGAAAGATCATTTCCCTGCCAGCGTGTGTCCGTACAGCATACTCCGATTTTTTTCAGACTTTTCAAGGTAATTCCACGCTGAAACATGGCATTGGACTATTTTTCAGGTATTATCCCGCCCTTCATCACGGCTGGTCGTTGCAAGCGACTATGCTGTAATCAGATTATTTTCAGACTGAGTGACTAAAATGACGCAAACACGCGCACAACAGGCGCTGGTTACGCTTTCTGGCATCAGTAAAGCTTTCGATGGAAAATCCATCATCTCCGACTTTCAGCTGACTATCCGTCACGGCGAATTTATCACCCTGCTCGGCCCTTCCGGCTGCGGCAAAACCACTATCCTGCGCCTGATTGCCGGACTGGAAGAGGCCGATTCCGGTCACATCATCCTTGATGGCAACGATATCACCGACACGCCCGCAGAACAGCGTCATATCAACACGGTGTTTCAAAGCTATGCGCTGTTTCCACATATGTCGGTATTTGAGAACGTCGCCTTTGGCCTGCGGATGCAGAAAACCCCGGCAGCGGAGATCACCCGGCGTGTCAATGAGGCACTGGCGATGGTGCAGCTGGAAAGTTTTGCCGAGCGCCGTCCTCATCAGCTCTCCGGTGGGCAACAGCAGCGCGTGGCGATTGCCCGTGCGGTGGTGAATCGCCCAAAAGTCTTGCTGCTCGACGAGTCACTGTCAGCACTGGATTACAAGCTGCGTAAGCAGATGCAAAACGAACTGAAAGCGTTGCAGCGTAAGCTGGGGATCACCTTTGTGTTTGTCACCCATGATCAGGAAGAAGCCTTGACCATGTCGGACCGCATCGTAGTGATGCGTGATGGACGGATTGAACAGGACGGAACGCCGCGCGAGATTTACGAGGAACCCGCCAATCTGTTTGTCGCCCGCTTTATTGGTGAAATCAACGTGTTTGATGCCGAAGTGTTGAACAACGATAACGCTCCCAGCGTACGTGCCCGCGTGGAAGGCCGGGAATGTGAGATCCACTGCCCTTTCCCGGTCGCACCGGGTGATAAATTACATGTTCTGCTGCGCCCGGAAGATTTGCGTGTGGAAGAGATGGCTGACGACAGCCATAGCGAACATTTGATCGGCTATGTTCGCGAACGCAACTACAAAGGCATGACGCTGGAATCCACCGTTGAACTGGAAAACGGTAAGTTGTTAACGGTGAGCGAATTCTTTAATGAAGACGATCCTGACTTTGATCACTCGCTGAACCAAAAAATGGCGGTGAGTTGGGTGCAAAGCTGGGAGGTGGTGCTGCCGTATGAAACTGATGCGTAATCGCCTGCAAAACTGCATCGTGACAATGATTGTCGGCTGGCTGGCGCTGTTTGTGTTGCTGCCGAACCTGATGATCCTGGCCACCAGCTTTCTGACGCGTGACGATGCGAATTTCGTCAGCATGGTGTTTACCCTCAGCAACTACAGCCGTTTGCTCGACCCGTTATACGCCGAGGTGCTGCTGCATTCGTTGAATATGGCGGTGATTGCCACGCTGTGCTGCCTGCTGCTCGGCTATCCCTTCGCCTGGTCTCTGACGAAGTTACCGGCACGTCTGCGCCCGTTGATGCTGTTTCTACTGATCGTGCCGTTCTGGACCAACTCGCTGATCCGTATCTATGGCCTGAAAATTTTTCTCAGCACCCGTGGTTGGCTGAACGAGTTTTTGCTGTGGCTTGGGGTGATAGACCAACCTTTTCGCATTATGTACACGCCTCAAGCGGTGATCCTCGGGCTGATCTATATCCTGTTACCGTTTATGGTGTTGCCGCTCTATTCCAGCCTGGAAAAACTGGACAAATCCTGTCTTGAAGCGGCGCGCGATCTGGGCGCAAATACGCTGCAACGTTTTATCCACATCATTTTACCCCTCACCATGCCCGGTATTGTCGCCGGATGCCTGCTGGTGTTGATCCCGGCGATGGGGCTGTTCTACGTCTCTGATTTGATGGGTGGCGCGAAGAATCTGTTGATTGGCAACGTGATTAAAAGCCAGTTCCTCAATATCCGTGACTGGCCGTTTGGTGCTGCCACCAGTATCGTGATGACGCTGCTGATGGGGCTGATGCTGCTGTTTTACTGGCGTGCGGCACGCCTGCTGAATAACAAAGTGGAGCTGCAATAATGGCACGCTGGTTACGCGGCGGCTTTATGGCCGTGGTTTATGCCTGGTTTTATATTCCGATCATCATTCTGATCGTCAATTCGTTTAATGCCTCGCGCTTCGGCATCAACTGGCAGGGATTTAGCACCCAGTGGTACGGGCTGCTGATCAATAACGACAGCCTGTTACAGGCGGCGCAACATTCGCTGCTGATGGGCGTGCTCTCCGCCAGTTGCGCCACGATTATCGGTTCCCTGACGGCGGTGGCGTTATATCGTTATCGTTTTCGCGGCAAGCCTTTCGTCAGCGGTATGTTGTTCGTGGTGATGATGTCACCCGACATTGTGATGGCGATTTCGCTGCTGGTGTTATTTATGCTGCTTGGCATCTCGCTCGGTTTCTGGTCGTTGCTGTTTTCCCACATCACCTTTTGCCTGCCGTTTGTGGTGATCACCGTGTATTCGCGCCTGAAAGGTTTTGATGTACGCATGCTGGAAGCGGCAAAGGATCTGGGTGCCAGTGAAATCACCATTCTGCGCAAGATTTTGCTGCCACTGGCACTGCCGGCCGTCGCCGCCGGATGGCTGTTGAGCTTTACCCTGTCGATGGACGATGTGGTGGTCTCCTCCTTCGTCACCGGCCCAACCTTTGAAATTTTACCGTTGAAGATTTATTCGATGGTGAAGGTCGGCGTCTCACCTGAGGTGAACGCGCTGGCGACAATTTTGCTGCTGCTGTCACTGCTGCTGGTGGCAGCCAGCCAGCTGTTATTACGGGATAAAACCAAATAGAGGACA
This sequence comes from Pantoea sp. X-Soil-TKNS-1211, assembly GCF_059730495.1. NCBI lineage: Bacteria > Pseudomonadati > Pseudomonadota > Gammaproteobacteria > Enterobacterales > Erwiniaceae > Pantoea > Pantoea sp. X-Soil-TKNS-1211. Next base: position 1,786,844 of record NZ_AP035953.1, on the reverse strand, counting down.
ACCCATGAACAAATGGTCTCACTGGCTGGCGGCTGGGGCGCTGGCACTGGGCATGCAGAGCGCACAGGCTGACGACAGCAACACGCTCTATTTCTACAACTGGACCGAGTATGTGCCGCCGGGGCTGCTGGAACAGTTCACCAAAGAAACGGGCATCAAGGTGATTTACTCCACCTACGAGTCCAACGAAAGCATGTATGCCAAACTAAAAACCTGGAAAGATGGTGCGTACGATCTGGTGGTGCCCTCCACCTACTTTATCGCCAAAATGCGCAATGAAGGGATGTTGCAGAAGATTGATAAATCCCAGCTCAGCAACTTCCATAACCTTGATCCTAATCTGCTGAACAAACCGTTTGATCCCAATAATGATTACTCGATCCCCTATATCTGGGGCGCAACCGCGATTGGCATCAACACCGAGGCCCTTGACCCGAAAAGCGTCACCAGTTGGGCAGATTTATGGAAGCCGGAATATAAGCAGAGTTTGCTGCTGACTGATGATGCGCGTGAAGTGTTCCAGATGGCGCTGCTTAAACTGGGATATTCAGGTAACACCCGTGATCCCAAAGAGATTGACGCCGCTTATGAAGAGTTGAAAAAGTTGATGCCAAACGTGCTGGCCTTCAACTCGGATAATCCGGGCAATCCCTATATGGAAGGGGAAGTGAATCTCGGTATGATCTGGAATGGTTCCGCTTATGTTGCCCGTCAGGCAGGTACGCCGTTGCAAGTCATCTGGCCAAAAGAAGGCGGTATTTTCTGGATGGATAACCTGGCGATCCCGGCGAATGCTAAAAATAAGGAAGGTGCGCTGAAGCTGATCAACTTCCTGCTACGCCCGGAAGTGGCGGCGAAAGTGGCAGAAACCATCGGTTATCCGACGCCGAATCTGGCGGCGAAGAAGTTGCTGCCAAAAGCGGTGGCGGACGATCCGTCGCTGTACCCTTCCGCAGAAGTGATTAACCACGGCGAGTGGCAGAATGATGTCGGCGATGCCAGCGTGCAGTACGAGACGTTGTTCCAGAAACTGAAGGCGGGACGGTAAAGCAGCCAGCACACACGATAAATCGCGCCGCTACGCAACCTGCACGTATTTGTAGCGGCGCGATTTATCGCGCAAATTTATGTCATTTATACAACCCACGCAGGAAAGTGTGCACAAACGCGGGCACCACTTCGCTTGCCAGACCATACTGACCTTCGGAGAACTCGTTACCGACCTGGCTGGGTTCCAGATTCAGTTCCACGGTATGCGCCCCCTGCAATTTCGCCTCATGGACAAAACCGGCCGCCGGATAGACGTGACCCGACGTACCAATAGCGATAAACAGGTTGGCACTGTCCAGTGCCTGGTAAATCTCTTCCATTCCCAGCGGCATCTCGCCAAACCACACCACATGTGGACGCAATTGTGCCGGGAACTGACAGCAGGTGCAGCGATCGTCCGGCGTGATATCGTCGCGCCAGTCAATGACCTGGCCGCTGCTGACACAACGCACCTTCAGCAACTCACCATGCATATGCAACACGCGCTGACTACCGGCGCGTTCGTGCAAATCATCAATATTCTGCGTCACCAGCAGGAAGTTATCTCCCAGCACCTGCTCCATTTCTGCCAGTGCCAGATGCGCTGCATTGGGCTGGATATCCGGTTGTTGCAGCTGACGCCGACGCGTATTGTAAAAGGTCTGCACCAGCGCAGGATCGCGGTGAAATCCCTCCGGCGTGGCAACATCTTCCACCCGATGTTCTTCCCACAGACCATCTGCCGCACGAAAGGTACGAATACCTGATTCCGCAGAGATTCCCGCCCCGGTCAACACCACCACATGGGGTAAGGGATGCGCGGCCAGTTCGGCTTGACGATCGCGTTCAAAAATACGCTGACGAAAGCGCTGGTGCACTTTACGACGCATTTTTTTATAGCGGGAGAGTCGTAAGCGGCGACGAGGTGTGCGCATAAAGGCTCCTTAATCTGCGCAGCCACGCTATCGCCGCTGCGCCTGTTGCGGTTATTGCCCGCTCAGCACACGGGCCGGATCGATACGGCTGGCGCGCCGCGCCGGATACCAACTGGCGAGCAGGCTCAGAATTATAGCCGTGGCCAGCACGGAAATCACATCCAGCCAGTGCAGCTCCGACGGCAGGAAGTCGATAAAGTAGATGTCCCCGGCCAGCAGTTGATGACCGGTAAGATGCTCCAGCCCGCGCATAATCGGCGTCAGATTCAACGCCACCAGCACGCCAACCACTACCCCGCTGACGCTGCCCAACAGCCCGGCCAGTAACCCGTACCAGATAAAGATGGCGCGAATCAGCCTATCCTTTGCGCCGAGAGTGCGCAGCACCGCGATATCACTGCTTTTGTCCTTCACCGCCATCACCAGCGTCGAGACGATGTTGAAGCAGGCCACACCAATCACCAGCACCATCGCCAGGTACATAATGGCGCGGATCATTTGGATATCACGGTACATATAACCGTAAGTCCCGATCCAACTGCGAATATAGACGTATGAATGCGTCACTTCACCGGCGTCACGCACCAGCTTCTGCGCTTTAAACGGGTCGTTCATCTTCAGCGCGATACCGCTGACGCTGTCGCCCATATCCAGATAGTTCTGCGCATCGGCCAGCGGCACCAGCGCCAGGCTGTGATCCAACATCCCGCTCAGTTGCAGAATACCGCTCACCTGCAAGCGAATGCGTTTCGGTTGCAACAGCTTATTTTCGCCGTCGTTGTTGGGGATCATGATGGTGATCCAGTCCCCCTGCTTCACGTTCAGCGACTTCGCGATCCCGCCACCGAGGATGATCTGCTGTTTTCCGGCAGCAAACTGTGACCAGGCGTCACCCGCGACAAAACGCGGCAGCGCACTCAGCCGTGGTTCCTGCTGCGGATCCACCCCTTTGACCTGCAACGCCTGTAACTTCGCGCCGCTCTCAATCAGCCCGGTAAAATTGACGTAAGGGGCAGCGGCGGCAATGCCCGGCACCTGTTCAATCGGGGCAATCATCGGCTGCCAGTTGCGGAACGGCTGATTTACCGGCTCGATTTCACCGTGCGGCACCACTGCCAGAATGCGGTTGTTCAGTTCACGTTCGAAGCCGTTCATCGCACTCAGACCGATGATCAGCACCGCTACACCCAGCGCAATGCCGACGGTTGAGATAATCGAGATCAGCGACACCATGCCGCCACGCCGACGGCCACGGCTGAAACGCAGCCCCAGCAGCAGGGATAACGAAGGCGTCATTACTGCGCTCCCAGCGTTAAATGTTCGCTCAACTGGCCGTCGCGCATCTCCATCTGACGACTGAGACGTTTCGCCAGCTGTAAATCGTGCGTCACCACCAGAAACGCGGTGCCCTGGCGGGTATTCAGTTCCCCCAGCAGCTCAAAGATGGCATCCGCATTACGGGCGTCAAGGTTACCGGTTGGCTCATCTGCCATCACCAGACGCGGGCGATTAACCAGCGCACGGGCAATCGCCACACGCTGCCGCTCACCACCGGACAATTCAGAGGGACGGTGCGCAGCACGTTTCTCCAGCCCCACCGCCGCCAGCATCTCGCGGGCGCGTGTTTCCGCTTCACCTTTGGCGGCTTTGCCAATCAGCAGCGGCATCGCCACGTTCTCCAGCGCAGTGAAGTCGGGCAACAGATGGTGGAACTGATAGATAAAGCCCAATTCGCGGTTGCGCAGTTCCGCTTTGGCCGAAGAAGACATCGCATTAAGCGATTTTCCATCGAAAATCACATCGCCAGAGGTTGGCGCATCCAGACCGCCCAGCAGATGCAGCAAAGTACTCTTCCCGGAACCGGAGCTGCCGACAATCGCCGTCAGTTCACCGGGTTGCAGGCTGAAAGCCACGTTGCGCAGCACATCGGTCTGCACGCTGCCTTCCTGATAGCGTTTACACAGGTCACGACACTGCAACAAAGGGGTGTTACTCATAACGTAAGGCCTCAGCGGGTTGCACGGCGGCAGCGCGCCATGACGGATAAAAAGTAGAAAGCAGCGCCACGGCCATCGACACCAGCGCAATGGTAATCACCTGCCAGACGTTGATGTCCACCGGCAAGGCAGCGCCATCGAGGAACAGGCCAATCACTGGCAGCAAATGGTTCAGTTGGCTGGCGAGCAGCACGCCCAGCAGCGTACCCAGCAGCGCACCAATAATGCCCGCACTGGCACCCTGCACCATAAACACCGCCACAATCTGGCGACGGGTTAAGCCCTGGGTTTGCAGAATCGCCACTTCACCCTGCTTTTCCATGATCAGCAGACCGAGCGAAGTAATGATGTTAAACGCTGCAACGGCGATGATCAGGCTGAGTAGCAGCCCCATCATATTTTTCTCCATCCGCACCGCCTGGAACAGGTCGCCTTTGCGTTCGCGCCAGTCTTTCCATACCAGGCCATCCGCCAGTTTCTGCTGGCTGAGCGCATCCACATTGAGCGGTTTGTCCAGCCACAGACGCCAGCCGGTAATGTTGCCGAGTGGATAGCGCATCACTCGGGAAGCATCCTGTTGATTGACCAGGATCTGGTAGCCATCCACCTCACTATTGGCAGCGTAGGTGCCCGCCACGGTAAAGATACGCTGGCTCGGCACGCGGCCCACCGGGGTAAATTGACTGACCGACGGCACCATCAGACGCAACTGATCGCCACGTTTGACGCCAAGCTGCCCGGCCAACTGCTCGCCGAGGATCACGTTGTATTGCCCGGCTTGCAGCACGCTCTGCGGGGTGTTGACCAGATACGGGGTTAAGGGATCTTTTTCATCCGGGTTAATGCCGAGCATCACCCCGACCGACACATTGTGGGCGCTTTGCAGCACCACATCGGCGGTGGTCAGCGGTGCAACACGGGTAACGCCCTGCAAATTAAGGCTTTGCGGCGTGAGCTGTTGCGGATTGATGCTGCCTTTGTCACTGGTCACCAGCGCTTGCGGCATCAGGCCAAGGATGTTGCCCTCCAGCTCGCGCTCAAAGCCGTTCATCACCGACAGCACCGTGACCAGCGCCAGCACGCCCAGCGTGATGCCAATGGTTGAGAGCCAGGAGACAAAGCGACCAAAGCGGTCTGAGGCACGTCCACGCATGTAGCGCAGGCCAATGAATAACGCGACTGGTTGATACATGAGATCCGTCTTGGCAATAGCCTGAAAATAAGTAGAGGGATGATAAAGGAGCCGCCTGCTTTATGAAACCTCTAACCCTCTGAGTCTGCGGCAAAGTTGCGTCAAAATACGTCACCCTGCGCGCCATTGCACAAAAAAGTGACAAAATAATGACGTTAATTGTACGTTTAGTGAGCACTCGCTGGGGTAAACTTAACGGTGTAGTCATGTTGATTGGGGAGTACAACATATGCTCAAGTTTCCCAAAGGCAGTATCGTAAAACACAAATCGGGAGAGATTAAAGGCGAGATTGTTAACGTTTTTGAACAGGGAGATGCGCCAACCGGTTATTACGTGAAGTGGGACGACGGCAACCACAGCTACCATCTGGAACAGGAACTCTCCTGGGCTAACGTCGACCGACCGCGTATGCACTATACACAGCAATCGATTAAGTAACGGAAGCGGGAAAAAAGCACTGCGGCAGGTGATCCTCAGGGCGGATTATGGAATGATGACGCCCTGGAATAAAAGGAGAGAATGTCGAGACCCCATGTCCGAACAGAGTCGTTATACCCTGCCAGCCAAAGCCGGTGACCATCGTCAGCTCGGTCAACTGGTGGGAGCCGCACAGGCGGTTGAGTGTGCCAGCATCACCGAACGTCATCAGGGTCCGGTGCTGATGATTACCCCGGATATGCAATCTGCCCTGCGTTTGCAAGAGGAGATTCGCCAGTTCACCGATTTGCCGGTCAGTAACCTCGCCGACTGGGAAACGCTGCCCTACGACAGCTTCTCACCGCATCAGGACATTATCTCCGCCCGTCTGTCTACCCTGTATCAATTGCCGACCCTAACCCAGGGCATGCTGATTATGCCGGTGAATACGCTGATGCAGCGCGTTTGCCCGCACAGCTTTTTACACGGTCACGCGCTGGTGATGCGCAAAGGGCAGCAGCTCTCGCGTGATGCCCTGCGCGACCAACTGGAACAGGCCGGTTATCGCCACGTCGATCAGGTGATGGAACACGGCGAATACGCCACACGCGGCGCACTGCTCGACCTGTTCCCGATGGGCAGCGACCAACCCTATCGTATTGACTTCTTTGATGATGAGATCGACAGCCTGCGTCTGTTTGATGTTGACAGTCAGCGCACGCTGGAAGCGGTCGACGCCATCAACCTGTTGCCGGCTCACGAATTCCCGACCGATAAAGCCGCCATTGAACAGTTCCGTAGCCGCTGGCGCGAGACCTTTGATGTGCGCCGCGAAGCGGAACACGTTTATCAGCAGGTGAGCAAAGGCACTCTGCCCGCCGGGATTGAATACTGGCAACCGCTGTTTTTCGAACAGGCGCTGCCGACGTTGTTCAGCTATCTGCCTGCCAACACCTTGATTCTCAACAGCGGCGACCTGGAAAGCAGCGCCCAGCGCTTCTGGCAGGACGTCAATGCCCGGTTTGAAAATCGCCGGATTGACCCGATGCGCCCGCTGCTCGAGCCGGTGGCGCTGTGGCTGCGTCCGGATACGCTGTTCAGCGAGCTGAAGGCCTGGCCCCGTATCCAGTTAAGCAGCGAAACCCTCTCTGACAAAGCCGCCAATACCAACCTCGGCTATCAAGCGCTGCCGGAATTGACGGTGCAGGCCCAGGCCAAAGCGCCGCTCGATCTGCTGCGTCAGTTTCTTGAGCAGTTCAACGGCCCGGTGGTGTTCTCGGTGGAAAGCGAAGGCCGCCGCGAAAGTTTGCAGGAGCTGCTGGCACGCATCAAATTGCGTCCATTGCCGATCACCCGCCTGACAGACGCCAGCGCACAACCGCACAGCCTGATGATCGGTGCCAGCGAGCGCGGTTTTATCGATAGCGAACGGCAACTGGCCTTTATCTGCGAAAGCGATTTGCTGGGCGAACGTGTCAGCCGTCGTCGTCAGGATAATCGCCGTACCATCAACCCGGATGTCTTGATCCGCAACCTGGCCGAACTCCATCCCGGCCAGCCGGTGGTGCATCTGGAACACGGCGTGGGGCGCTATATCGGCCTGACCACCCTTGAAGCCGGGGGCATCGAAGCCGAATATCTGATGCTCTCCTACGCCGGCGATGCCAAACTTTATGTGCCGGTATCGTCGCTGCATCTCATCAGCCGTTACGCCGGGGGGGCCGATGAGAACGCACCGCTGCACAAGCTAGGCAGCGATGCCTGGTCACGCGCGCGGCAGAAAGCAGCAGAAAAAGTGCGCGACGTCGCGGCAGAGCTGCTGGATATCTACGCCCAGCGCGCCGCTAAAACTGGTTTCGCCTTTAAGCACGACCGCGATCAATATCAATTGTTCTGTGAAGGCTTCCCGTTTGAAACCACGCCGGACCAGGCCCAGGCGATTAACGCCGTACTCAGCGATATGTGCCAGCCGCTGGCAATGGATCGCCTGGTATGTGGTGACGTGGGCTTTGGTAAAACCGAAGTGGCAATGCGCGCCGCATTTCTCGCCGTGGAGAACGGCAAACAAGTGGCGGTGCTGGTGCCCACTACCCTGCTGGCACAGCAGCATTACGATAATTTCCGCGATCGCTTCGCCAACTGGCCGATACGCATTGAGATGCTGTCGCGCTTCCGCAGCGCGAAAGAACAAAACCAGATCCTCGAACAGGCGTCAGCGGGTAAAGTCGATATTCTGATTGGTACGCACAAGCTGTTGATGAGTGACCTGAAGTGGCACGATCTCGGGTTGTTAATCGTCGATGAAGAACATCGCTTTGGCGTGCGCCATAAGGAGCGTATCAAGGCGATGCGTTCCGATGTCGATATTCTGACCCTGACTGCTACACCGATCCCGCGTACCCTGAATATGGCGATGAGCGGCATGCGTGATTTGTCGATTATCGCCACGCCACCAGCACGCCGTCTGGCGGTAAAAACCTTTGTACGCGAGTACGACAGCCTGGTGGTCCGCGAGGCGATTCTGCGTGAAGTGCTGCGCGGCGGCCAGGTTTACTACCTGTTCAACGATGTGGAAAACATTGAAAAAGCGGCTCAGCGTCTGGCGGAACTGGTGCCGGAAGCCCGTATCGCCATTGGTCACGGGCAGATGCGCGAGCGTGATCTGGAACGAGTGATGAACGATTTCCACCACCAGCGCTTTAACGTGCTGGTGTGTACCACCATCATCGAAACCGGTATCGACGTGCCGAGCGCCAATACCATTATTATCGAACGTGCTGACCATTTTGGTCTGGCACAGCTGCACCAGCTGCGCGGTCGTGTTGGCCGTTCCCATCATCAGGCTTACGCCTGGTTGCTGACGCCACATCCGAAAGCCATGACCACTGACGCGCAGAAGCGGCTGGAAGCCATCGCCTCGCTGGAAGATTTGGGTGCTGGTTTTGCGCTGGCGACGCACGATCTGGAGATTCGTGGAGCCGGTGAATTGCTGGGTGAGGATCAGAGCGGTCAGATGGAAACCATCGGTTTCACCCTGTATATGGAGCTGCTGGAAAGTGCCGTTGATGCCCTGAAAGCCGGACGCGAACCGTCGCTGGAAGATCTCACCAACAACCAGACGGAAATCGAGCTACGTATGCCTGCGCTGCTGCCGGATGATTTTATCCCGGATGTGAACACCCGTCTGTCACTGTATAAACGCATCGCCAGCGCCAACGATGACGCCGAACTTGCCGAGCTGAAGGTAGAGATGATCGACCGCTTTGGTACGCTACCCGATGCGGCACGTAACCTGTTGGATATCGCGGCCTTGCGTTTAGTGGCACGTCAGCTGGGCGTGCGCCGAGTTGAAGCCAGCGAAAAAGGCGGTTTCTTTGAGTTCGCCCCACAGAATCACGTCGATCCTGGCTGGTTGATTGGCCTGCTACAAAAAGATCCGAAACAATGGAAGCTGGATGGCCCGACCCGCCTGAAATTCACCCGTGACTTAGCCGAGCGCAAAGCCCGTATGACGTGGGTGCAGAACTTCGTCAGCGACCTGGTAAAGAATCGGGTGTAATGATTTTGCTGGTGCGCAGCAATGCGCGCCAGCATAAACAAAATTAATGATTTAATTATCCCATTGAAAACAGCATAAATTGATTGTCTTTATATATCAAAAAATTAAACAAACCCACCTTTAATCCCATCGCTTAAAAATATCAATACTGATACTGGATAAGCCCAAGGTTACTGACTATCTTTCTCATCAGTCCATATTTCGCGCTGGTGTGTTTATGCTGTTTCGCAAGGAAGTTAGTGAACATTTGCAGTCACGTTACGCCGGACCGATTTTGCTCATCGCAGGCTGGCCAGTATGGATAACGCTGTGCATCACCTTACTGTTTCTCGCCGCGCTGTTGCTTTTTTTGTGGCAGGGCAGCTACACACGCCGGACCAGTGTCAATGGTGAAGTCATCACCTGGCCCCACACCATCAATCTGTTTGCTCCCGAGCAGGGGGTAATTTCTCGTTTATTGGTTTCTCCTGGTCAACAGGTCAGCGCCGGTACGCCGCTGTATGCGCTGGATATCAGCCGTGTTTCGGCCTCCGGTAATCTCAGTGCCACCACGCGCGCGCTGCTGAAAAAACAGCGGCAGCAAATGGGAGAAATGTTGCATCAGCTGGAGCAAAACCGCCGCGCCACCCTCACCAGTATTCAGCAGCAGCTTGACCAGTTACGCAGCGCCCGCGAAAAAACCCAACAGATGGTGGATTCTGCCACGGAAGGGTTGAATGTGATGCGCAGCAGTATGAACGACTATAGCCGTTTCATACGTAAGGGGCTGATCACCACCGATCAACAAAATAATCAACGCTATCTTTTTTATCAACAACTTAGCGTATGGCACAGCCTGAACTCACAGCGCGTGCAGCAGGATATGCAGATTGCTGAGCTGCTCAGCCAGCAGGTTACCCGTGCCGCCGACTTTGACGGCCAACTGGCGCAATACAACATCCGTCAGGCCGATATTGAACGGCAGCTTGCGGAAGCAGATGCGGGCAGTGAACGCCTGATCTCTGCCCCTTCTGCCGGGCGCATTTCGTCTTTGAGCGTTACCGCAGGAGAAATGGTCAGCGACGGCGATAGCCTGGCACAGCTGGTGCCTGCCGGAGATGATATCCCCAGCCTGGTGATCTGGTTACCGAACGACAGCGTGCCTTACGTCAAACCCGGTGACGTGATCAACATCAGCTATGCCGCCTATCCGGCAGAGAAATATGGTCAGTTTCCGGGCAAGGTGCTGTCAATTTCCGCGGCACCGGTGCCGCTGCGGGAACTTAACAACTATGGCAGCGCCCCACGTTTACCTGACGGACAGATCGCCGGAGCCTGGTTTAAAGCCAATGTAGCGCTGAATCCTCAGGGCTTACGCTGGCAGGGAAAAAATCTGCCACTCGCCAGCGGAATGCAGCTGCAAGCCACGGTGTTTCTTGAAAAGCGCCCGCTCTGGCAGTGGATGCTCTCCCCTTACTATTTCCTGAAAAACAGCATCACGGGGCCAGTCAGTGACCAACGGTGAAATGAAAGAACTCTTCTCCCGCCTGCATATCCGCCTGCGGCGGCGGATGCCGGTGTTGTTGCAAACCGAAGCGGCTGAATGCGGGCTGGTCAGCCTGGCGATGATTGCCAGTTGGTATCAGTTACCGGCAGACCTGCGATTTTTGCGCCAGCAATCCGGCATCTCGTCGCGTGGCGCCACCCTGCGCACCGTGATCGATACCGCCGCAGTGGCCGGTCTAAAATCGCGGGCACTGCGACTGGAGATGGATAATCTGCGGGCGCTGAAGCTTCCCTGCATCCTGCACTGGGATCTCAACCATTTTGTGGTGCTGGTGGCGGTGAAGCGCAATCGCGTCGTCATTCATGATCCGGCTGCGGGGCATCGTGTGCTGGGGATGCAGGAGGTTTCCCTGCATTTTACCGGCGTTGCGCTGGAATTATGGCCATCGGGCGAGATGCCGAAAAATCCCCCTCCCCGCCCACGTATCCCGCTCTGGTCACTGACGGGACGGATTGCGGGGCTGGGGCGTACGCTCACCAGGTTGTTTTGTTACTCGATACTGATTGAATCCGTCAGCCTGCTGCTACCCGTTGGCATGCAGATGGTACTGGACCATGCTATCCCCGCCAGCGATGTCGGACTGCTGACGCTGATTTGCCTGGGACTGGTGTTTTTTGTGCTGTTTCGCACCGGTGCCAGTATGCTCAGAGGCTGGACATCACTGGTGATGAGCACCCTGATAACGGTACAAGGTAAAGCCCGACTGTTTGACCACCTGCTGGCATTACCGACAGAGTGGTTCGAAAAGCGTAAACTTGGTGATATTCAGTCGCGTTTTACTTCGCTGGAGACACTGCAAACCACCCTGACCAGCAATGTGGTCAGCGGCATCATGGACAGCATCATGACAATCGGGCTGGTGATTATGATGCTGTTGTATGGCGGCAGCTTATTGTGGGTAGTGCTGGCGTTTACCCTGCTGTGGGTGCTGTTCAGGCTGGGGACCTATCAGGCGTGGCGACAGACTTCAGAAGAACAAATTGTCAGGAATGCCCGTTCCGGTTCCCATTTTATGGAGACCCTGTATGGCATCCACACCATCAAAGCGTTGGGATTACCGGCGTTGCGGGCGCAGCACTGGTTAACCCTGAATGTTGAAAGCGCCAATACCACCATCCGCAAGACGCGTTTTGAAATGCTGTTCACCGGTGGCAATACCCTGATTGCCGCGCTGCAACAAATCACCCTGCTGTGGTTGGGAGCCAACGCGGTTATCGCCGGGCAGATGACGCTGGGGATGTTTGTCGCCTTCAGCACCTATCGCGGGCAGTTTGCCGAGCGTACCGCCGCACTGCTGGATAATGTGCTCCAGTTACGCATGCTGTCTCTGCACAAGGAGCGCGTGGCCGATATCATCCTCACAGAACCTGAAACCACGCCTGGCGAAACGGTTCATCCATTATTGCACCACGGGGAACCGGCGGCGTTAGCGGTTAAAGGGCTGACCTTTCGCCACGATCCGTTCAGTCCCCTGCTGTTCAATGCGCTCGATCTGGACATTAAAGCCAGGGAGTGCGTGGCGATCACCGGCCCTTCCGGCCGAGGCAAAACCACGCTGATAAAAATTATGGCCGGGTTACTGAAACCCACGGCCGGAGAAGTGTATGTCAATGGTATCGACATTCGTGCCGGTGGCATCGCCAACTGGCAGGCCAGTATCGCCTGTGTGCTCCAGGAGGATACGCTGCTGGCAGGATCGGTGGCGGAAAACATCTGCTGCTTCGATGGACAACCCGACGACGCATGGATTCAGGAGTGTGCCAGGCTCAGCCAAATCCACGACGATATTCTGGCGATGCCGATGGGATATCAAACGCTGATCAGCGAGCTGGGTGGCAGTCTGTCCGGGGGGCAAAAGCAGCGACTGCTGATTGCCAGGGCACTGTATCGTCGTCCCCAGGTGTTGTTTCTGGATGAGGCCACCAGCCACCTTGATGTGGAGAATGAAAGCCGGATCAATGCCGCCATTCGCGGGCTGAATATTACCCGTGTGATGATCGCTCATCGCCCTTCCACTATCGCCTCGGCAGACAGGGTGATTGATATGGCTGAATGGTCATGAAGCATTTAGGACAGAACTGAGCTTATTACGGAATTATTCCTTTCCGTATCGACAGTTATATAACAGCATCCGATTTCTTAGCGGAGACTTATTTTCGCCAATAAAAATAACTATTAATTTTTAGGGCCAATTATTTTTAGAATTTATCTTTTCATTCACCAAACACCGACTATCCTGAATAAGGGTTTTCGAAAAATAAAACCCGATTCAAATATCGTTATCTTCCAGTCAACCTTTTTGAAAATCTGGAGTCCGACTATGAATGAATCAATGCGTGAACTGTCTGAACAAGAAATTTCACAGGTAAGCGGCGGTGCACTTTCGCTGCCCGGCGTAGCAGATGTAAGCGGTGTTGTGGGTAATCTTACCTCTACCGTCACCGGCTTACTCGGTTCAGTGCTATCGACCGTTGGTGGTGTGGTGACAGGTCTTGGCTCAGCATTAAGTGGCCTGACCAACAACTCAGGTGTTTGATTTTTTCTACATTCATTTACCTGTGTCGCCTCAGGGATGAGGCGGATAATTATCAAATCCAACCTGAATAAATAACCCTAAGCAATCTATCAGACAATATTACATTAATTTGTAGCGTCGCGATTTATCGCACATTTCTGGTTGCGAAAAAACAGCGCAATAAATCGCGCAGCTACGGATGATTCGGGGGCAACCTCTTGGGATCACCCCCTGCTGTGGTGTGTCTTTGCCCAATCAGGCCTGATTCGAATTCAGGATCAACTGACCATTACGGTCGAGCGGAATGCGGGTGCCAGGATCTTTTTCCATACGGATTTTGCCCTGCTGGTCGCCTATTTTGTAGGTCACGTCATAACCCAGCATTTTTTCCTGTTTGTCATACACCGTTTTACAACGTTGTTCCGAGGTGGTGTAGGTATCGCGGTCCTGCATACCTGCCTGCACCTGGTTACCGGCGTAACCTCCCGCCAGCGCGCCAGCGACAGTCGCTACACTCTTGCCGCGTCCGCCACCAAACTGATGACCCAACACGCCACCGGCCACCGCACCTAATACAGAACCGGTCAAACGGTTCTCATCTTGTACCGGACGGCGATGAGTTAACGTTACATTGCGACACTCCTGTCGCGGTTGCTTGATGCTCTCCTTGATCGGTGTCGCAGAGAGAACCTGAGCATATTGCGGGCCACCGTTAAAGACATCCATGCTGGCAACTGCAGCAACCCCTAATGCGGCCGCTACGCCAATACCGATACCCGCTAACATTGATTTGTTCACAGGAATGTCCTCCTGAAAGTTGTTACCGCGCAATCCTGAAGCTCACAGCATCCTGTGCAGCCGGGACATAACCGGCGTGCGCGACGCGCCGTGTCTGTGAGATAAGTTTTACAGATGGCCCGATTTTGCAACATCAGATTAATGGAGGAAACGCAGCGCCAGGCCGTCAGGGCCAGCTTTTCGGAGAGTTCTTAGTTCAGAAAAACGCCAGACGACGCTGTTAGTCGGTCTGAGTGTTTTCAATTAGTTAGCAGAATTGGGCGGCCGAAACCGCCCGGAATGGCTTAGTGCAGCTTGAGGCGCGGACGCAGCACGCGGTTCAGGCTACCGACCAGCATCATCAGGCCCGTTTTGAAGTAACCATGCAGTGCGATTTGGTGCATACGATACAGGGAGATGTAGACGAAACGCGCAATACGCCCCTCGACCATCATGGAGCCACGCATCAGATTGCCCATCAGGCTGCCGACGGTACTGAAGCGCGACAGCGACACCAGCGAACCGTGATCTTTGTAGACATAGGCTTTCAGTGGCTTGCCTTTGCTTTGCGCGAGGATGTTTTCCAGCGCACGTGAGGCCATCTGATGCGCTGACTGCGCACGCGGTGGTACGAAGCCACCCGACGGCAGCGCACAGGAAGCGCAGTCACCGATCGCGTAAATGTCGTCATCGAGAGTGGTTTGTAAGGTGTCCTTCACTACCAGCTGATTGATGCGGTTAGTTTCCAGCCCACCGATCTCTTTCATAAAATCGGGTGCTTTGATGCCCGCCGCCCACACCATCAGATCGGCTTCGATAAACTCGCCGCCTTTGGTGTTCAGGCCATTGGCTGCGGCACTGGTGACCATGGTTTGCGTCAATACACGCACGCCGAGTTTGGTCAGCTCCTGATGCGCAGCGGCGGAGATACGCGGCGGCAGCGCAGGCAAAATGCGTTCTCCGGCTTCCACCAGCGTGACATTCAGCGCGGAGCTATCCAGACCTTTGTAGCCATAGCTGTGCAGCTGCTTCACCGCATTGTGCAACTCAGCCGACAGCTCAACGCCAGTCGCGCCCGCGCCGACTATGGCGATGTTAACTTTATCCAGGCGACCTTCACTGGCCGAGAACTTCAGGAACAGGTTAAGCATTTCGTTGTGGAAACGACGTGCCTGATGCGGGTTGTCGAGGAAAATGCAGTGATCTTTCACACCCGGCGTACCGAAATCATTCGAGGTGCTGCCCAGCGCCATCACCAGCGTGTCATACGCCAGCTCACGCTGCGGCACCAGCACTTCACCCTCAGCATCGAGAATCTCAGCCAGCTCAATGGTTTTGTTTTCACGGTTGATCTGTGTCAGGGAACCCAGTTGGAACTGGAAACCGTGATTACGCGCGTGGGCCAGGTAGCTCAGCGCATCAATACCTTCATCCAGCGAACCGGTTGCCACTTCATGCAGCAGCGGTTTCCATAAGTGGCTGTGGTTACGATCAACCAAAATCACCTCAGCTTGCTTTTTCCGGCCCAGCTTATGCCCGAGCTGGGTGGCCAGCTCTAAGCCGCCGGCACCACCGCCGACAATCACAATTTTTTTCATAGATGTAGTCAACAAAGACCCCCTCAAAGTTGTAAACCAAAAGTTAATTAATGGTTACTAAAAACCTTAATAAACATAGGGTTGGCGAAGTTAAATCGCGAGCTGAGGGCAGAATATCATGGTGGGATCGGGATATCACAACAAAATTGATGTACATCAATCTTTCACCGGCATTATCGGAATGTTACACAAACATTGCGCCGCATGACGCGGCGCAGGCAGGATTAACCCAATGTTTTGAAGGCTTTTATGCGTTGAAGATGCGGCGCGATGTTGCTGAATTTATGACTGGCAGCTTCGTCCCAGACAATTTCATAGAAGTGATGCAACTGCGCGGCACTGCGTTGATTATCCAGCGCTTCATCATGGCGTGACAAAATGGCCAGGCAATGATCGCGGTTTTTCTCGCGAAAGTTACTGACGCATTTGGTGGCGATATCCGCGTACTCCTCCGGGCGGTCGATCTTGCCTTCCATATTCTCTTCCGGGAACAGGTTAGGATTAAAGATCACCTGACGGATGCCACACAGAAAGCCGATACGCTCAGCCCAATATCCCCCCAACCCAACGCCGCAAATTAGCGGCCGGACATCGGCTGCCTGATGCAGCAACTTGTCACACTCTTTAAGCAGAAACTGCATATCGTGTTTTGGGTGGCGGGTGCTGTAACTGATCAGCCTGACGTCCGGGTCAATAAACTGCAATTGCAGCACTTTTTCATGGTTGCCCGGACTGTTGGAATCGAAACCGTGCAAATAGATGATCATGATTATCCTCAGCGTGGTGAACGTTCCGGGCAGCGGCCGTTATCTGCCCGACGCTTTGTGTGCCAGCCAGCGGTGTTGCAGCTCACTGAGCTGGCGCTGATTCTGCTGCCAGCGTGTACTTGCCTGTAGCGTGTCTCGCGTGAATCGTCCCTGATGGTATAACTGCGACACCCGCGTCGCCCCGATCGGGATCAAATTATCCAGCACGCTGATGGCACCCTGACGATGGTTACACACCAGAATCATGTCACATCCGGCATTCAGCGACTGTTGCGCGCGTTCGGCATAGCTGCCCATCACCGCAGCCCCTTCCATCGATAAATCATCGGAGAAAATCACGCCGTCAAAGCCCAGTTCTTCACGTAACACGGTTTTCAGCCAGTAGGGCGAACCGCTGGCAGGCAACGGGTCCACCTCAGTATAGATAACGTGGGCGGGCATAACCGCATCTAACGCACGCTCGTCAATCAGTTGCTGGAAGATGGCCATGTCATGCTGGCGCAGAGTGGTGGCATCACGCGGATCGCGTGGCGTCTCTTTATGAGAATCGGCACTCACCGCGCCATGTCCGGGAAAATGTTTGCCGGTAGTTTTCATACCCGCTTCATGCATCCCGGCGATAAAGCGACGTGCCACTTGCAGGGCGATTTGCGGATCGGTGTGGAACGAACGATCGCCAATCGCGGCACTGATATGGCCGATATCCAGCACCGGGGCGAAGCTGATGTCGATATCCAGCGCAATCATCTCTGCTGCCATTTGCCAGCCTGCCTGCTGCGCCAGTTCACCGGCAGTGGGCAGATCGTGCAGCGCAGCGAACGACTGCATCGCCGGTAGCGTGGTAAAACCCTCGCGGAAACGCTGCACGCGTCCGCCTTCCTGATCGACTGCGATCACCAGACGGCTATGTGATGCCGCCCGGATCTGCCGCACCAGCTCGGCCAGTTGGTCCGGGTCATGGTAATTGCGGGCAAACAGAATCAGCCCACCCACCAGCGGATGTTGCAAAATTTCCCGCTCCTCGGCATCAAGCTCATAGCTTTCGACGTCGAGCATCAGTGGTCCGGGGTTATTCATGGTCATCATATAATCCTGTAAAATCATAGGTCTTGCCAGCTGGCACGCGCCAGTTGTTCCAGTGTGTCATCCTGGCTTTGCTCGGCGCGAAGTTGATACCAGCTGGCCATGAGCAGTTGTAACCAAGGCTGCCAGCGCTGCATGTGTTGATGTAACACGTCAGGGGCCAGTTGTGCGACCTCGGCGTAAGCGGCAATCCATCCATCAGCCTGTTGCGGATCGTTCGCACCAACCGCGGCCAGTTCCAGGGCAACATCGCCGTCGGCAGCGTATTCCCAGTCAATCAGCCGCAAGCCGTTAGCGGTAACAAGCAGATTCCCCGGGTGCACATCCATATGGATCGGTGCCAGGCGCAGCGGGCGTGGTTCTCCCCGGTCCATCAGTTGCCGCAGTCGTCGCTGCCAGCGCCAGTTTTTCTGCTGACACAGCTGCCAGTAACGCTGTAACAACGGTGCAAGTGACAGCCGATAGCCAGTCAACGGTTGTTGATGCAAACGGTACAGCAAACAAATCACCGCCTCACGCCGGGCGCTAAAGGCAGCTGGCGACAGGGTTTCACCGGACAACCACTCCACCAGCAGCCAGGGATCACGCCAGCCCAATGCCCGCGGGGCCAGTTGCGAAGTCCGCATTTTGTTCAACAACCGAAATTCGCGCTGACGATCGACAAACGGGATCGGCGACAAGGGTGAGCGTCGCGCCAGCAATACGCCTTGCTCACCGCTGATACGTACACTCTGCCCGCTTAGCCCCGGCAACGTGAAAAAATGACCGCCAGCTTGCGCCGTCGGCCATTGTTGTTCAATCAGATAATTCAGCTGAATATCAGGGCTGAGCAACACCGTTACCTGACCAGATGATTTCGCCGGTCTGCACCAACATCAGCTGCATTTGTAACGTCGGCGATTTCACATCCCCCGCCGCATTGCTATACAACACATATTGGGCGTTGACGTTACGTGCCAGACCAATCGCTTTGCTGCGCGAGTTAAGACTGTCGTCAGCCGATAAACCCAATGCCTGCTTCGCCTGCGCCAATTGCTCCGGCGTGACCAACGTAAACTTGCCATTGTTAGCCAACGCATTCTGGATAGCATCGGTGGCTTTGTCGCTCTGCAACGATCCATTGGTGCTGTTTTTGATGCGATCCACCATCAGCACGCTGCCCGGATTGACCCCGGCTGACTGCACCATGTTGGCCACCAGCGGTTGTACGCTGGCACTCCAGTTGATGGTTTTCAACTTCGGCGGCTGTGGCACCGTCTCCGGCGGCTGTTGCGGCTGGGTCGGTGGCGGAACAGGCTGAGTAGGGGTGGTCGGCTGGGTCGGTTCTACCGGAGCCGGAGTTTGCTGTTTAATCACACAGCCGGTCAGCATCAGCGCAAATAACAGCGCGCCGGAACGTTGTAAACTGCGAATCACGGATTACTCCTCAGAGATAAAGATAGAGACGCACCTTGCTGGCGGTCAGATTGCCGATTTGCGAAGCAGCTTCAATGCTGCCATGCGCGGGAACCGTCAGCGTTTGCGCCGGTTCACGCGGCGTGATTTCCAGCCCCTTATCGTCGTACCAGTAATAACGATAGTGCACGGTAACCGGCGTTTCGCGTTGATTATAAAGCACACTGGAGGCACGCAGTTGCCCATCATTGCCCGCCAGCTTTGGCTCATCGGTGATGATACCGGCCGACAACACCGATGACTCCATCACCAGCGACTGCGAAGTATTGATCATCGGCTTGTCACTGCTGCAACCCGCCAGGGTCAGCAATAACAGGCCGCTCAGCCATTGACGCATAGCAAGACCTGCCTGAGGTTTAGTCAATCAACATTGGCCCAAGCGGTTTACCGCCGACCAGATGCATATGAATGTGGTAAACCTCCTGGCCGCCATGACGGTTGCAGTTCATGATCAGACGGTAGCCATCTTCGGCGATCCCTTCATCACGGGCGATTTTTGCCGCCACGGTAATCATGCGGCCCAGCGCCTGCTCGTGTGCGGCCTGCACATCATTGGCGGTAGGAATCAGCACGTTAGGGATGATCAGAATATGCGTGGGTGCTTTGGGCGCGATATCGCGGAAGGCGGTAACCAGTTCGTCCTGATAAACCACGTCAGCGGGGATTTCGCGACGGATGATTTTACTGAAAATGGTCTCTTCAGCCATGATGCATTTCCTTAAACCTGGAGTTTAGTCAGGCAGTATGCGGGAGGAATTCTGTTTCTTTCAACCTCAGGACCACTTTTCTTACACTAAATGGCTGCGTTTACACCACTTTCCGCGCGATAAATCGCGCCGCTGCACAATTCTGACATTTTTCCCACCACAAAAATGAAACGCTGTTTTATAAATTAGATTTATCACCACCGTTTCTTTGTAATTTTGCCACTTGCTCAGGGAAGCTTGCTAAATCGCGAAGGTTTAGCCGGGCTTCCCGCTCTACTTTTTAACCAATCCGAGCCAGCTGTCCGGAAGAATGAGGGATGTACACCACATTTGTCTCAGGGAGTACCTGCAATGCGCTCACGTAAGATTGGTCTGGGCCACTATCTGGCTTATGGTTCCGGGGATTTCCTCGGTGCTGGCACCACGGCGCTGACCGCCGCCTGGCTGCTTTACTTCTACACCACGTTTTGTGGGCTGACCCCCATTGAAGCGACCTTTATCTTCGCCGCCGCGCGCGTGCTGGATGCGCTGGTCAGCCCGTTAATGGGCTTTCTGACCGATAACTTCGGCTCCACCTGGCTGGGTAAACGTTTTGGCCGCCGTAAGTTCTTTATCCTGCTCGGTATCCCCTGCGTCTTCAGCTATAGCCTGATGTGGATCGCCGACATGAGTTTCTGGTGGTATCTGCTGACCTACCTGCTGTTCGATATCGTCTACACCATGATTCTGGTGCCTTATGAAACGCTGGTGCCGGAGATGACCGATGATTTTAAACAGAAAACCCGCTTCTCGGGTGCACGTATCGCCCTGGCGCAGCTGTCAGCGATTCTGGCGGCGTTTCTACCGGGCATCCTGATTGGCTGGTTCGGCAAAGCAAACCCGCTGTCGTTCTTCTACGCCAGCCTGGTATTCGCGGTGATTTGCGCACTGGTCCTGACGCTGGTGTGGCGCTTTACCTGGGAGCGCCATCCGGATGACTTCTCGGCGGAATCACTGCGTGCCGAGCAGGAGAAATCCGGGCTGACGCTGTGGCAAAGCCTGAGACGCCTCTACACAGAACTTGGTTCGACGCTGCGTATTCGCATCTTCCGCCAGCATCTGGGCATGTATCTTGGCGGCTATATCGCACAGGACGTGTTTAACGCCGTCTTCACCTGGTACGTGGTGTTTGTATTGATGCAAAGCGCGCAGATTGCTTCCAGCCTGATGGGCACCATGG
The DNA here is from genome assembly GCF_059730495.1 of Pantoea sp. X-Soil-TKNS-1211. NCBI lineage: Bacteria > Pseudomonadati > Pseudomonadota > Gammaproteobacteria > Enterobacterales > Erwiniaceae > Pantoea > Pantoea sp. X-Soil-TKNS-1211. The sequence goes on along the minus strand of NZ_AP035953.1, from coordinate 1,766,047 downwards.
CGGTGCTGCAATTTATCGCAGTGATGGTGATGATTCCGTTGTGTATTCGCCTGGGACCAGCACCGGCGTATCGTCTGGTGGTGGTACTGTTCGGGCTGAGCGCCCTCTCCTATGCGGGTTTGTGGTACACCGGCATGAATAACAGCATGACACTGCTGGTGCTGATCTCTGGCTTTGCCGGACTGGGGCGCGGCGGCATTAACTATGTGCCATGGAACACTTACACCTATATCGCCGATGTGGATGAAGTGATCACCGGCCAACGCCGCGAAGGCATTTTTGCCGGCATTATGACCCTGACGCGCAAAGCCTCACAGGCTGGTGCGGTGATGCTGGTCGGCATCGTGTTGCAACTGGCGGGATTTGTTTCCGGCCAAACGACTCAGGTGCCAGCGGTAAGTCACACCATCCTGGCGATCCTCAGTATAGGCACCGTCTGCGTGCTAACCTGCGGCTTTCTGGTGTCATTGCGCTTTAAACTCAATCTGCATACCCACACCGTGCTGCGCGCAGAAACGCTGAAGATGCGTGATGCCGGACGACCCGTGCCAGAACGTATTACCCCGGAAGCGCGCGAGATTGTCGAAACGCTGGCCGGTATGCCCTACGAAAACTTATGGGGTAATAACAACGTTGGCTACCTCAATCGTCTCAAGCCTGCTGCTCCGCCCTTAGCACATAAGCCCGGCGCGCTGCACCCGCTCTCTACCCCTGCAAAACGATAGGAATAGACCATGACCGTTTTTCCGGTAAAACATAGCGACCTGTTACGCCAACCCGAGTATCTGCTGCCGCGTAAGGAATTGGTGCAGTTGATCCATCAGCTGACCCAGAATCTGGTCAACATCACCGACGAAGGTGGCGAATTTTTGCTACGTCTTGACGATGGCCGCGTGATCGATACCAAAGGCTGGGCCGGTTGGGAGTGGACGCACGGCATCGGGTTGTACGGCATGCTGCATTTTTATCAGCAGACGGGCGACCAGCCCACGTTACAGATCATTGATGACTGGTTCAGCACCCGGCTGGCGGAAGGCACACCCACTAAAAACGTCAATACCGTCTGTCCGTTTCTGACGCTGGCGTATCGCTATGAAGAGACACGCAACCCGGCATGGCGACCGGTGCTGGAGCGTTGGGCAGAATGGGTGATGTATGAGATGCCGCGTACCGAAAACGGCGGGTTACAACATATCGTCTACAACAACGAGAACACCCAGCAGTTGTGGGACGATACCCTGATGATGAGCGTCATGGCGTTGGCGAAGATAGGTCAGTTGCTGGAACGACCGGAATTTGTTGAAGAATCCAGCTTTCAGTTTCTTCTGCATACCCAGTATCTGATGGATCGCCAGAGCGGTTTATGGTTCCACGGCTGGAATTTCGACGGTCGCCATAACTTCGCCGAAGCACGTTGGGCGCGGGGTAACAGTTGGGTCACTATCGTCATCCCGGATTTCCTTGAGCTGATGAACTGGCCCGAGCAGCACGCCACGCGGCGTTTCCTGTTACAGGTGCTGGAGAGCCAGGTTAAAGCGCTGGCAGACTGCCAGCACAGCAGTGGCCTGTGGCATACCCTGTTGGACGATCCGCAAAGCTACCCTGAAGCCTCAGCGACCGCCGGTTTTGCCTACGGCATTTTAAAAGCGGTGCGTAAACGTTATCTGTCACGCGACTATCTACCTATGGCGGAAAAAGCATTACGTGGCGTGATAGCCAATATTGATGAGGACGGCGAGCTGAAGCAGGTGTCGTTCGGCACGGCGATGGGTAGTGATCTGGACTACTACCGTCAGGTGCCCCTGACGTCGATGCCTTATGGTCAGGCGATGGCGCTGCTGTGTCTGACGGAGTATTTACGGGTGTACTTATAATGAAAGATGCCTTCGCATGAAGGCATCTCTGAGGTCAATGTGCCGGGAAGTGGCGGCAGAGGAGTAAAGTATCCCGCGACAGGGATGTCGCTCTGCCTTTCTGATTACATATTACGGATATAATCATCCATTTCGGTTTTCAGGTTATCGGACTTGGTGCCGAAAATTGCCTGAACACCGGAACCTGCCACCACCACGCCACGCGCGCCGAGGCTTTTCAGTTCAGTCTGGTCAACTTTAGCCACATCAGCCACGCTGACGCGCAGACGGGTAATACAGGCATCAAGGTTGGTGATGTTCTCTTTACCACCGAATGCGGTAACCAGTTTGCCTGCCATCTCGCTCGCGGTCGCGCTGCTTTGCTCCACTGCGGTATCTTCACGGCCCGGCGTTTTCAGGTTCAGTTTAGTGATCAGCACACGGAACACGGTGTAGTAGATCAAACCGTAGATGATACCAACGATCGGGAACAGCCAGATTTTGCTGCTGTTGCCGCTCAGCACGATAAAGTCGATCAGACCGTGTGAGAAGCTGGTGCCATCGCGCATGCCGAGCAGGATACAGATCGGGAATGCCAGACCCGCCAGAATGGCGTGGATGACATACAGGATCGGTGCCACGAACATAAAGGAGAACTCGATCGGCTCGGTGATACCGGTCAGGAACGAGGTCAGCGCTGCGGAGATCATGATACCGCCCACTTTGGCACGGTTTTCCGGTTTGGCTGAGTGCCAGATCGCGATAGCAGCAGCAGGCAGACCGTACATTTTGAACAGGAAGCCGCCAGACAGTTTGCCCGCCGTCGGGTCACCTGCCATATAACGCGGAATGTCACCGTGGAACACCTGGCCCGCCGCATTGGTGAATTCACCAATTTGCATCTGGAAAGGAACGTTCCAGATATGGTGCAGACCAAACGGCACCAGCGCACGCTCAACCACGCCATAGATACCGAAGGCCACAACCGGGTTCTGATATGCCGCCCATTGCGAGAAGTCCTGAATCGCTGAACCGACCGGCGGCCAGATAAAGGACAACAGCACGCCCAGTACGATGGCTGCTAAACCAGAAATGATTGGCACAAAACGTTTACCGGCAAAGAAGCCCAGATATTCCGGCAACTTGATACGGTAGAAGCGATTAAACATATACGCCGCGATCGCACCGGCGATAATCCCGCCCAGTACACCGGTATCGGCCAGATGTTTCGCCTCGATTTCAGCCGCAGGCAGATGCAGCACCAGCGGAGCCACCACCGCCATGGTTTTCACCATGATGCCGTACGCCACCACCGCCGCCAGCGCAGAAACGCCGTCGTTGTTGGTAAAGCCGAGCGCCACACCAATGGCAAAAATCAGCGGCATGTTGGCAAACACCGAACCGCCCGCCTCGGCCATCACATGCGATACCACCGCAGGCAACCAGCTAAAGTTGGCTGAACCAACACCTAATAAAATACCGGCAATCGGCAACACCGACACCGGTAACATCAGCGATTTACCTACCTTTTGCAGGTTCGCAAATGCGTTCTTGAACATAGCGTGAAGCTCCTGAGTATGAGTGCATTTCGCGCAGTGCGCGTGGTCGAGGGGGAGGACCCTCAACCGGGATGACGCTGAGCGTCTTTTGATTTATTACGAAGAGTAAAATAAATAGATTTTTCTTACTTTGACGGCTATCACGTTTCACTCATGCCGTCGTCTGGCTTTCAGGTAATTCTGACTGACTTGCTGCTATTTCCGACAATAAATGACTGGCTGTGCCCTTTCAGGCACAGCCAGTCTGATGAATTTCTGATTAATTACAGAGTTTGAAATAAAGTGTCTTAACCGCCGAGACGACTCATCGGGACATGAAACAGGCGGGAGAAATTTTCGGTAGTGGCGGCGGCCAGCGTTGCAATATCGACACCTTTCAGTACCGCCATATAATCGGCGACATCACGGGTAAACGCGGGCTGGTTCTCTTTGCCACGGTGCGGCACCGGTGCCAGATAAGGCGAGTCGGTTTCTACCAGCATACGATCGAGCGGCACATAACGTGCAGCATCGCGGATTTGCTCGGCGTTGCGGAAAGTCAGGATACCGGAAAACGAGATATAGAAGCCCATATCCAGCAGTTTCTCAGCGGTCTCCCGGTCTTCAGTGAAACAATGCAACACGCCGCCGCACTTCTCCACCTGCTCCTCACGCAGAATAGCCAGCGTGTCTTCGCGCGCGTCACGGGTATGCACGATAATCGGCTTATTTAGCGCAATCCCGGTACGGATATGTTCACGGAAGGATGCCTGCTGCTGTGCTTTGGTTTCCTGCTGATAGAAATAATCGAGGCCGGTTTCGCCCAGCGCAATCACGCGATCTTCAGCCGCCAGACGGCGAAACTCTTCAACATCGTACGGTGTTTCCTGATTAAGCGGATGCACACCACAAGCCAGCGCGATGTTATCACGTTCACCCACTAACGCCTTCAGGGTATGGTAATCCGGCAAAGTGGTAGCAATTGCCAGCATAAACTTCACATCGCGTGCCGCCGCTTTAGCGATCACATCATCCAGGTCACGATGCTGCTTTTCATAATCCAGACCATCGAGATGGCAGTGGGAATCAACAATAAACATACTTCTCTCTTTTTACCGTTATCCGAAAGTCGCCGGGGTGAGCAGACGGCTCCAACTCAACAGACGATCGGTCAACATTAATTCACGATTGAGCGCCGTCACCTGTTGCAGTTGTTCGCGGCACTGCATCCACAGTTGCACGCTGGCATTCAGGGCGCTGCTGTTCAGCTGTTGCGCCAGTAACGTCACCACATCAGGGCGATCGCCATTGCTCAACCAACGGCTCGCACCTTGCTGGACCTTCATCGCATCCACTAACAGCGAGAGTAGCCAGCCCAGACGGTCAGCGACGTCATCGCTATTTAAGCACGGCAGCAGTTGCAAGATGTCCTGCTGCAACGCGCCCGCCAATGCGTTACACAGCGTCTGACGGGTCTGCCAGCGTTCAGGTTGCAGCAGCGTCAGCGCAGCAGCGGGCGCGCCGTTACTCAGGCGCAGGGCCGCGCGCAGCGCCTCTTCCGGTTGCGAAATCTGCTTTTGCAGCCATTGCAGGCTGTGGATCTCATCAGGTGGCGACAGGTGCCAGGTCATACAACGGCTGCGCAAGGTGGCGAGCAAGCGTGAGGGTTCGCGGGTACTGAGTAAGAACCAGGTATTGGCTGGCGGCTCCTCCAGCGTCTTCAGCAAGGCGTTGGCGGCAGCTTCGGTCAGTTGTGCCGCATCAGGCAGCCATACCACCTTGGCCCCACCCTGCTGGCCAAAATGGTATAACTTTTCCGTCACGTCGCGCACCGCATCAATCCCCAGCGAAGATTTACCCTTCTCGGCTTCGAGTCGATACCAATCCGGGTGCGTCTGCGCCTGCATCAATTGACAACCGTGGCAGTGTCCACAACTCTTTAACCCTTCCGGTTGCTGGCACATCAGCCAACGGCTGACACCCCATACCAGGGCATCATCGCCCATCCCCTCAATCGCCTGAATCAACAGCGCATGGTGCGCCTGACCGCTCTGGTGACGGGTAATGATGCGCCGATAGGGTTGATTCAGCCACGGATACCAGTTCATGCCGTCAGACCTACCAGCCAGCTACGTACCGCCTGTTTGATTGACGCTGTCACCTCCGGCAATGCCTGGGTGGCATCGATGGTGATAATGGTGGGATCCTCGGCCGCCAGTGCCAGATAACGCTCACGGGTGCGCTCAAAGAAACGCAGTGATTCCTGCTCAATACGGTCCAGCTCGCCACGCGCACGCGCACGCTGCAAACCAATTTCCGGTGTGACGTCGAGATACAGGGTGCAATCCGGGCGAAACGCCCCCAACACCGCATCACGCAGTGTCGTCATCAGTTGGCTATCAAGACCGCGCCCGCCGCCCTGATAGGCTTGAGAAGAGAGATCGTGGCGATCGCCAATCACCCAGGCGCCCCGCGCCAGCGCAGGTTTGATTACATTTTCCACCAATTGCACGCGCGCGGCATACAACATCAACAACTCGGCTTTGTCCGTCACCTGCTCGCCATCAATGCCCTGCTTAACCAGCACGCGCAATTGCTCCGCTAGCGGTGTGCCGCCCGGCTCACGGGTAAACACCAGGTCATCAATGCCCTGCTCGCGCAGCACCTCGACCACCGCATCACGCGCGGTGGTTTTGCCCGCCCCTTCAAGGCCTTCAATGACGATAAACTTACTTTTCATTTTTTTCCTTCATTGCCAGCCGATATGCCTGCACGGCTTTATTATGGCTGACCAGATTGGTGGTGAAGGTGTGACCACCTTTACCATCCGCAACAAAATAGAGGTAATTGGTTTTTTCCGGGTGTGCCGCTGCTTCGAGCGAAGCCCGGCCCGGCATCGCAATCGGGCCTGGCGGCATACCGCTGATGGTATAGGTATTGTAATCGGTTGGCGTGTCGAGATCTTTACGCGTAATCGTGCCGTTGTAGTTATCACCCATGCCATAAATCACCGTAGGATCGGTCTGCAACTTCATACCAATCCGCAGACGGTTGATGAACACCGACGCGACGCGCGCCCGCTCTTCACTGACACCGGTTTCTTTCTCGATGATAGAGGCCATCGTCACCAGATCCTGTTCCTTTTTATAGGGCAGATTATCCATGCGCCCCTGCCAAATCTCATCCACCAGTTTGTTCATGCGTGTATGAGCACGCTCCAACAAGGCGACATCACTGGTGTTGGCCGTGTAGAGATAGGTATCAGGATAGAATCCCCCTTCCAACTGACTGGCATCAAGTTTCAGTGCCTCAGCCACCGTCGCGAACTGGTCATCTTTCAGGGTGTGTTTCAGATAAGGTGCGGCACGCAGTTGCGCCAGCCACTCTTTGAGGCGCGAACCTTCGACGAAACGCACCGGGAACTGTGCTTCTTTACCGCTCGCCAGCAATTCCAGCAATTGACGGACGGTCATATTGCTTTCCAGGCGATAGGTACCGGCTTTAAAGCGTGCAAGCTCTGGCTCCAGCTTCAGCAAGGGGCCAAACCACAGGCTCGGCGCAATGACATGCTCACTTTCCAGTTGCGCTTCCAGCGCCACCCGTCCGGTGCCCGCAGGCAGGGTGAAAATGGTTTCCTGGTGCAAAGTCAAAGGAGTATCGGCGAAACGTTCTATCTGCCAATAGCTAAAGGCCGCAGCGAGGCCAATAATCACCGCGGCGCCGGCGATAATTTTTTTCATTCGAGTCATGATGCTTCCATTTTCTGGCAACTGGCGAGCAGTTGCTGGTACAGCGAACGTGCGCTAAACGCAATGTCGTCAATGCTACGCACGGGTAAAACCGGCATCAGAGCATTGCATATCACCACTTCATCCGCGGCGATTAGCCTCTCTCTGTTGCCATCAATCAACTGACAATCCTGACCTGCGGCTGCCATCTGCGCCATCAGATAACGCCGCATAATACCGGCAACGCCAGCCTGCTCAAGACGCGGGGTGAAGACAGTGTCGCCCTCACGCCAGAATAAATTGGCCGCACAGCATTCCACCACCGTCCCCTCAGTGTCAAGCACCAGCGCCTCATCGCCGTCGGTCTGGTCCAGATGGTGGCGAATCAGCACTTGTTCCAGCCGGTTGAGGTGTTTGATCCCTGCAAGCCAAGGGCTACGTGCCAGCCGGATTGGGCTGGTGACCAGGCGTACGCCCTGCTGGTGCAACGTCTGATAATGCTGTGGCCAGGGGGAAAGTGAGAGAATACGTGTTGGGGTGCTACATCCTGCGCGGCTATAGCCGCGTCCCCCCGCGCCTGGGGTCAAAATGACTTTTAACACCGCCTGTTGTTGATTCTGGGCGGCAAAGCGCATTTCCGCTTCAAGCTGCTGCCAGTCAGGCTCAGCCATCAACAGTCGTTCACAACCCAACTTCAGGCGTTGCAGATGTGCCGCTAACAGCTGGATCTGTCCCTGTTGTACTGCCGCCGTGGTAAAACAGCCATCACCGAACTGCACCGCCCGATCGCGCGCCGCTAGTTGCGTCTGTTCCGCACCATTTATCCACATCATAACGACCCCAGTGAATTGACCTTGCTTTGAATATCATTGAAGACCGTAAGATTCTACGCGACTGCGTGACAAAATATAAAAAAGGCCCGCATTGCGGGCCTCAGTCTGGTGCGGTGCAGCTTACACCTTGCGGAAAATCAGTGAACCGTTGGTTCCACCGAAGCCGAAGGAGTTACACAGCGTGTATTCGAGGTCGCTGACCTGACGCGCCGTGTGCGGCACGAAATCCAGATCACAACCTTCATCAGGATTGTCGAGGTTGATGGTCGGAGGGATCGCCCGATCGCGTAAGGCCAGAATCGAGTAGATAGACTCTACCGCCCCCGCAGCACCCAGCAGGTGGCCCGTCATCGATTTGGTTGAGCTGACCATCACAGAGCTGGCCGCTGCGCCAAAGACCGATTTCACCGCCTGTGCTTCGGCTTTATCACCGGCAGGCGTCGAAGTACCATGGGCGTTGACGTAACCAATCTGCTCCGGATTCAACTGTGCATCACGCAGTGCGTTGACCATTGCCAGCGCCGCGCCTGCACCATTTTCCGGTGGCGAGGTCATGTGGTAAGCATCGCTACTCATGCCGAAGCCAACAACTTCCGCATAAATTTTCGCACCACGTTTCTTCGCGTGCTCGTACTCTTCCAGCACCACGATACCTGCACCGTCACCCAGCACAAAACCATCACGATCTTTATCCCACGGACGGCTTGCTGCCTGCGGATTATCGTTACGAGTGGAGAGCGCACGTGCCGCACCAAAACCACCCACGCCCAATGGCGTACTGGCTTTTTCTGCACCACCGGCCAGCATGACATCCGCATCGTTGTAAGCAATGATGCGCGCCGCATGGCCAATGTTATGTACACCTGAAGTACAGGCCGTAGCGATAGAGATGCTCGGACCTTTCAAACCGTACATAATCGTAAGATGGCCCGCGACCATATTTACAATGGTAGAAGGCACAAAGAACGGGCTGATTTTGCGGGGGCCGCCATTGACCAGCGAGGTGTGGTTTTCTTCAATCAAACCCAAACCGCCGATGCCGGAACCAATTGCCGCACCGAAACGACCAGCATTTTCATCAGTTACGACCAGACCGGAGTCCTGCATAGCCTGTATGCCAGCAACGATGCCATATTGGATGAAATCATCCATCTTGCGTTGATCTTTACGCGAGATGAAGTCATCACAATTAAAATCTCTTACCAAACCTGCAAAACGTGTTGCATAGGCACTGGTATCAAAATGGTCGATCAGGGTAATGCCGCTCTGACCGGCAAGGAGAGCACTCCAGGTAGACTCTACGGTATTGCCGACAGGAGACAACATGCCAAGACCGGTCACAACTACACGACGCTTAGACACGTTCGTCCTCCAGGGAGGGATAAAAAAAAGCTATGTGGGACAAACTATAAAACTCAGGCGGTCGAGTGACCGCCTGAAGGATATTCATTAGCCTTGGTGGCTAGTGATGTAGTCGATCGCTGCCTGAACGGTAGTGATTTTCTCAGCTTCTTCGTCTGGAATCTCGGTATCGAACTCTTCTTCCAGAGCCATAACCAGTTCAACGGTGTCAAGAGAATCAGCACCCAGGTCGTCAACGAAAGACTTATCATTACTTACGTCTTCCGGTTTAACGCCCAACTGCTCGATGATGATCTTCTTAACTCTATCCTGAATGTCGCTCATGCTATTAAATTTCCTATCAAAACTCGCTTTCGCGATGGTTTTCGTAGTGTATAAAATGTTGAAAAAGATGCAACAAAATCCCGGCTGGTCGAACCACGATTTTACGCTATTCTGCGGTTTTTACCGCGAATAATGCAAATTATTTCGTGATAATCAGACCATGTACATCCCGCCATTGACGTGAAGTGTCTCGCCTGTGATATAGGCGGCTTCGTCAGAGGCTAAGAATGCAACAGCATTGGCGATTTCCTGTGGGTCACCTAAGCGACCTGCCGGAACTTCCGCCAGAATGCCCGAGCGCTGATCTTCGTTCAGTGCACGCGTCATGTCCGTTTCAATAAAACCCGGAGCCACGACGTTTACGGTAATGCCACGTGACGCAACTTCTCGCGCCAGTGATTTGCTAAAGCCAATCAAACCTGCTTTTGCTGCTGCATAGTTTGCCTGACCCGCGTTACCCATGGTTCCAACTACAGAACCGATGGTAATGATACGGCCCACACGTTTCTTCATCATGGCACGCATAACCGCCTTCGAGAGACGGAAAACCGACGTCAGGTTGGTATCGAGGATATCCGCCCATTCATCGTCTTTCATGCGCATCAGTAAATTATCACGCGTAATGCCTGCATTATTGACTAAAATGTCCACTTCGCCAAATTCTGCGCGCACTTTCTCGAGCACACTCTCAATGGACGCAGGATCGGTCACATTCAACAGCAGACCTTTACCACTGTCGCCGAGGTAAGCACTGATTGCCTCCGCGCCGCTTTCACTGGTGGCAGTCCCCACCACTTTGGCACCACGCGCCGCCAGCGTCTCCGCAATGGCGCGACCGATGCCGCGGCTCGCGCCGGTAACCAGCGCAACTTTACCTTCAAAGCCCATGATTTTCCTCTTATTCCTGTGTAAGCGCAGCAGTCAGTGAAGCAGGATCGTTCACCGCAGCTGCGGTCAGGCTGTCCACAATACGTTTGGTGAGACCGGTCAATACTTTGCCCGGACCGATCTCCAGCAACTGCGTCACGCCCTGTGCAGCGATAAACTCAACCGCTTCCGTCCAGCGTACCGGACTGTACAATTGACGTACCAGCGCGCTGCGAATAGCGTCAGCTGAGGTTTCACATTGCACATCAACGTTGTTTACCACCGGCACTGACGGCGCATTGAAGCTGATCGCTTCCAGTGCCACAGCCAGCTTCTCTGCCGCAGGTTTCATCAGTGCGCAATGGGACGGAACGCTGACCGGCAACGGCAGTGCGCGTTTCGCCCCCGCTGCTTTACAGGCTGCACCCGCACGCTCAACCGCTTCTTTGTTACCCGCGATCACCACCTGGCCCGGCGAGTTAAAGTTAACCGGTGAAACCACCTGACCCTGCGCACTCTCTTCACAGGCTTTACGGATGGCGGCGTCGTCAAGACCGATAATCGCCTGCATCGCGCCCGTGCCTTCCGGCACCGCTTCCTGCATCAGTTTGCCACGCAGTTCAACCAGTTTGATGGCATCGGCAAAATTCAGCACCCCGGCGCAGACCAACGCCGAGTATTCACCCAGACTATGTCCGGCCATAATGGCAGGCAGGGGGGCATTTTTGCTCTGCCAGACGCGATAAATCGCTACCGAAGCCGCCAGCAATGCTGGCTGCGTCTGCCAGGTCTTGTTCAGTTCTTCAGCCGGTCCCTGCTGGACCAATTGCCATAAGTCATAACCCAGCGCATCAGAAGCTTCACGGAAAGTGGCTTCTACCTGCGGGTTTTCAGCGGCCAGCTCGGCCAGCATGCCTACGGTCTGCGATCCCTGTCCCGGGAACACCAAAGCAAATTGCGTCATCATTCGTTCCTGTAATCAAAAGCGAACCAGCGCGGAACCCCAGGTGAAACCACCACCAAAGGCCTCCAGCAGAATCAGTTGTCCCGGCTTGATGCGACCATCACGTACCGCTTCATCCAGTGCACTGGGCACAGAAGCCGCAGAGGTGTTGCCGTGGCGATCTAACGTCACCACCACTTTGTCCATTCCCATGCCGAGCTTTCTCGCGGTGGCGCTAATAATACGCAGGTTGGCCTGATGTGGCACCAGCCAGTCGAGCATTTCGCGATCGAGATTATTGGCCTGCAAGGTTTCATCAACAATGTGCGCCAGTTCGGTGACGGCCACTTTGAAGACTTCGTTGCCCGCCATCGTCAGGTATGCCGGTTGATCCTGGTGTTCACGATCCTGGTACGGTAACGTCAACAATTTGCCGTAACGACCATCAGCATGCAGATGGGTCGAAATAATACCCGGCTCACTGCTCTGGCCCAGTACCACCGCACCCGCACCATCACCAAACAGAATAATGGTGCCACGATCGGCTGGGTCCAGCGTACGTGCCAGCGCGTCAGCACCAATCACCAGCGCATGTTTCACCGCGCCATTTTTGATGTACTGATCGGCCACGCTCAGTGCATAGGTAAAACCTGCACATGCGGCTGCAAGGTCAAACGCGGCACAGTCGTTAATCTCCAACATTTGCTGGATCATACAGGCCGAACTCGGGAATGCATGGCTGGAAGAGGTGGTCGCGACAATAATCAGACCCACGTCACTCGCCGCAACACCCGCCATTTCCAGCGCGCGTTGTGCTGCCGAATAGCCCATCGTGGCTACGGTTTCATCCGGCGCAGCTATGCGACGCTCACGGATACCGGTACGGGTGACAATCCACTCGTCCGAAGTCTCCACCATTTTTTCCAGATCCGCGTTGGTACGCACCTGGCTGGGCAAATAACTGCCCGTACCGAGAATTTTGGTAAACATCTACGCTTTGTCACTCCTGGCTAATACAGTGTCCAGGCGCGCAGCAATCCGTTCAGGGACTTGCCGCCGCACCGCCTGCTCTGCCTGTTCTATCGCTACGGCAAACGCACGTTGATTCGCCGCGCCGTGGCTTTTGATCACCGTTCCGCGCAATCCTAACAGACAAGCGCCATTGTACTGGTCGGGGTTGAGATGACCGAAACGCTTCGCCAGACGCTTTTGGATCCAGCGTCCCAGCCACTTCAGCCACCAGGCCCGTTTTTTTCCTTCCCCTGACGATTTGAGCAGCGAAAGAAACATTCTTACCACACCTTCCATGGTTTTCAGCGTGACGTTGCCGACAAAGCCATCGCAAACCAGCACATCCGTCTTGCCGGTGAGGAGATCATTCCCCTCAAGATAACCAATATAGTTGATTTGCGGGGATTCCCGCAGTACCGCCGCTGCTAAGCGGATGGCTTCCAGACCTTTGGTTTCTTCCTGTCCAATGTTGAGCAACGCGACGCGGGGCTGGTTAATGGCGAGCACTTCTTCGGCCACTACCGCTCCCATCACCGCAAATTGCACCAACATTTCACTGTCGGACTCCACGTTCGCGCCCAGATCCAGCACCACCGTTTTACCCTGCTGCTGATGCGGCAGTACGGTCATCAGTGCCGGACGCTCAATACCTTCCAACGGCTTGAGCAACAACTTGGCTAAGCCCATCAACGCGCCGGTGTTTCCCGCGCTGACACAGGCTTGAGCCTTGCCCTCTTTAACCAGTTCCAGCGCAATACGCATGGAACTGCCGCGACTACTACGAATCGCCTGTGAGGGTCTGGCATCACTTGCAATAACCGATTCGGCAGGGATCACCTGCACACGCCCCGCTACCGAGGAATCCGCTTTGGCAAGTAATGGCATGATTGTGTCGGGATTACCGACCAGAAGGAGAACCAGGTGCGTATGAGAGGCCAGTGCCTGCAAGGCTGCAGGCACTGTCACGCAGGGACCGAAATCCCCGCCCATGGCATCTATCGCCAGGGTCAAACGTGTCAAAGTATCGCCTTGCGTAAACGCAAGAATTACTTAGCGATAACCTTGCGACCGCGGTAGTAACCATCCGCAGTGATGTGGTGACGCAGATGAGTTTCGCCAGAAACTTTATCTACAGACAGGGTGGTGGTGGTCAGCGCATCATGAGAACGACGCATACCACGCTTAGAACGGGTGGGTTTATTCTGTTGTACGGCCATGGACCTTACTCCTATTACTTACGCTTTAAACTGGCTAATACGGCAAATGGATTTGGTTTTTCTGCCTCTTCAGGCAACTTACCAAACACCATGTCCGCGTCGGACACTTCACAGTGTTCAGAATCATGCACCGGAACCACTGGTAGTGCGAGGATGATTTCATCTTCAATCACTGCCAACAGATCGATCTCACCAAAATCATTGACATCGACCGGTTCGTAGGCTTCCGGCAGTGCCTCGGCCTGCTCTTCATTAGAAACAGGACTGAAGCAATAGCTTATGTGAACCTGATGAGGAAACGGCTGGTTGCAGCGTTGACATAACAACGTAACCTGCACATCCGCTGTTCCTTGCAGAACCGCGAGGCGCTGGTTGTCAACCGCAAACGACATGGCACATTCCACATCACTGTCCACACTCACGACCGAGTCGGCCACGCGCGCCACCAGTTCAGGTGAATAAACACCATGATAATCAAGGCGTTTCTGCGCAGCGCGTACCGGATCGAGCGTCAGGGGTAATTTTACCTTTTGCATAGGGCGCGAATATTAACTTTGTAACGTCATAGAGTCAAAGAAAAAGGCCGTTTTACAGCATCTTTCACCCGTTAGTCGCATCCAGTGCGGCGCACAGTTTAAAATGACTGTCACCTTTACGCTATCTATTCTGCAAAAAAATGACGACATCGCTGGTTTTAGCTTCAACCTCACCCTTCCGTCAGGCTTTATTAAGTAAGCTTGGCCTGCCATTTATCTGTGCCGCGCCACACGCCGATGAGACGCCACACCCCGGCGAAGCGGCGGACGCGCTGGTACAACGTCTGGCCCTGGCGAAAGCCAGGGCACTGGCCGCTGAATATCCGGACAGCTGGATCATCGGCTCCGATCAGGTTTGCGTGTTGGATGGCCACATCACCGGTAAGCCGCACACCGAAGAAAATGCGTGCCAGCAGCTAGCCGCCGCCAGCGGTAAAGCCATCACCTTCTATACCGGTCTGGCGCTCATTCAGCCACAAAGCGGGCAGCAATTTATTTGCTGTGAACCCTTTACCGTCCATTTCCGCACCCTGAGCACCGCAGAAATTGCTGGCTATGTCGCCAAAGAGCAGCCGCTGCAATGTGCAGGCAGCTTCAAAAGCGAAGGTCTGGGCATTTGTCTGTTTGAACGGCTGGAAGGGCGCGATCCCAATACCTTGATTGGTTTACCGCTGATTGCGCTGAACGGGATGTTGCGGGACGCGGGCATCAACCCTTTGTGCTGATGCCCGTGGCGTTATGCTTTTTTCTGACGTAACTGGCTAAGACAATGCTTCAAAGCGCCGTCCAGCGGCGCTTCCATCCGTAACGTCTCACCGGTGTTGGGATGGGTAAAAGTCAACGCCGCCGCATGCAGGAACAGACGGGAAAGTCCGGTCGATGCCAGCTGGCGTTCAAATTCACGATCGCCGTAACGATCATCAAAGGCAATCGGGTGGCCCGCGTGCAGGGTGTGCACGCGAATCTGGTGTGTACGGCCAGTAACCGGGCTGGCTTTCACCAAAGTGGCAAAGCCAAAGCGCTCTTCCACTTTAAACCGCGTCTCTGAGGGTTTACCTTCCGCACTGACGCGCACCACACGCTCGCCACTTTGCAGGATATTCTTCAGCAACGGTGCCTGGACCACTTTCAGATGGGATGGCCAGTCGCCACGCACCAGCGCCAGGTAGTCTTTTTGCATGCCTTTGTCGCGCAGCTGTTCATGCAGGGAACGTAGCGCCGAACGCTTCTTGGCGACCAGCAAAATTCCTGAGGTATCGCGATCGAGGCGGTGAACCAGTTCGAGGAAACGGGCTTCCGGTCGCAGCGCACGTAATCCTTCGATTACGCCGAAACTTAAGCCGCTGCCGCCATGCACAGCAGTGCCGGAAGGCTTATTCAGGACCAACAAATAATCATCCTCATAAAGGATGGCATCCGCCAGCGAGGCAACTTTCGCCAACTTTGGCGAGACAGCCTGTTCTTCACGTTCAGCAACCCGCACCGGTGGAATACGGATCTCATCGCCCTCTTCCAGCTTATATTCAGGTTTGATACGTTTTTTATTTACCCGCACTTCGCCTTTACGCAAGATGCGATAAATCATACTTTTCGGCACACCCTTCAGTTGGGTGCGCAAAAAGTTATCAATTCGTTGTCCGGCATTTTCAGCCGTGATGGCGACAAATTGTACGCCGGGATTCTCTGTTTTCATGGCGGCGATTCTAAATAGTGTCCCTGGATAGCGCCACCCCTTTTTCTGTGCTTAACTCTCTGGTTGTCGCGGCGCTAAAGGGTCGAAATGCTGACTTTTTCAACAATGTGATGATAACCCCTGCAAATGAACAGGTTAAGGATGCATAAACTTCACAGCTCGGCAAAAGTCGCCTTGCTATATGTTGGTTAGCAATGGAATAATGCAGGGGTTTCTGTCCTGGAAAGATTCAGGCAGAAGAAAGAGCGAAATAAGTCATTTTGCCGGATTAAACGGACACGCAGCAATGGCGTAAGACGTAATGTTAAATCAGGCACTTAGCGGGCTGCGGGTTGCAGCCAGGACGACAGACTGGGATGTGTGGATTTTTGAATACTCTGTAGCACTTCCACCTTCAGGCGCTGGATTTCCTTATGAAAAACAGGCCACCGACAAGATTTGCGCCCCTTTAGCCACCGACAACCGTGAGGTTGACGTCTGTGCATTAAAGACACGGGGCCATCGGTTGATTCTCGTCCAGGGTAACGATGCCCGCAGCTTTGTCACTCATGAGAGAATAACGAGTAAGTCACGATGAAAAGAATGTTAATTAACGCAACTCAGCAGGAGGAGTTGCGCGTTGCCCTGGTTGACGGACAACGTCTGTACGATCTGGATATCGAAAGCCCCGGACACGAACAGAAAAAAGCCAATATCTACAAAGGTAAAATCACCCGTATTGAACCCAGCCTGGAAGCTGCGTTTGTTGATTACGGTGCTGAGCGCCACGGTTTTCTCCCTCTGAAAGAAATTTCCCGCGAATATTTCCCCGCCAGTTACAACGCGCACGGACGTCCTAATATCAAAGATGTACTGCGTGAAGGCCAGGAAGTCATCGTTCAGATTGATAAAGAGGAACGTGGAAATAAAGGCGCGGCACTGACCACCTTTATTTCCCTGGCCGGTAGCTATCTGGTGCTGATGCCCAACAACCCGCGTGCGGGTGGGATTTCGCGTCGGATCGAAGGCGATGACCGTACCGAACTGAAAGAAGCGTTGTCCGCACTGGAACTGCCGGAAGGCATGGGCCTGATTGTGCGTACTGCGGGCGTTGGCAAATCTGCCGAGTCGTTGCAGTGGGACCTCAGCTTCCGTCTGAAACACTGGGAAGCCATCAAGAAAGCCGCAGAAAGCCGTCCGGCCCCGTTCCTGATTCATCAGGAAAGCAACGTGATTGTGCGTGCCTTCCGTGACTATCTGCGTCAGGACATTGGTGAAATCCTTATCGATAACCCGAAAGTGCTGGAACTGGCGCGTCAGCATATCGCTGCGCTGGGTCGTCCGGACTTCAGCAGCAAAATCAAACTGTACACCGGTGAAATCCCGCTGTTCAGCCATTACCAAATCGAATCACAAATTGAATCGGCCTTCCAGCGTGAAGTGCGCCTGCCTTCTGGCGGCTCGATTGTTATCGATAGCACCGAAGCGCTGACTGCGATTGATATCAACTCAGCACGCGCGACGCGCGGGGGTGATATCGAAGAAACCGCTTTCAACACCAACCTGGAAGCAGCCGATGAAATCGCCCGTCAGCTGCGTCTGCGTGACCTTGGTGGTCTGATCGTTATCGACTTCATCGATATGACGCCGGTACGCCATCAGCGCGCAGTGGAAAACCGTCTGCGTGAAGCGGTACGTCAGGATCGCGCACGTATTCAAATCAGCCATATTTCACGTTTTGGTCTGCTGGAGATGTCGCGTCAGCGTCTCAGCCCATCGCTGGGCGAGTCCAGCCATCACGTCTGTCCGCGTTGTAGCGGTACTGGCACCATTCGTGATAACGAATCGCTGTCGCTGTCCATTTTGCGTCTGATTGAAGAAGAAGCGCTGAAGGATAACACCAAAGAAGTGCATGCCATTGTGCCGGTTCCGGTTGCCTCCTACCTGCTGAACGAAAAACGTGACGCGGTCAGTGCGATTGAGAAGCGTCAGGGTGGTGTACGTGCCATCATCGTGCCGAACGATCAGATGGAAACCCCGCACTACTCGGTTCTGCGCGTGCGCAAAGGCGAAGAGACTCAGACCCTGAGCTACCTGCTGCCGAAGTTGCACGAAGCAGAAATGGCGCTGCCTTCAGAAGAGGAACAGGCTGAACGTCGTCGTCCGGAGCAACCCGCTCTTGCCGCCTTTGTCATGCCTGATGCACCACCTGCACCGGTTGAAGTGGCTGAAGAAAGCAAGCCAGTGGTGAAAGACGAGCCGAAGAAAGCGAAGCCAACCGCTACTGCTGCTGCACCGGCTGCGTCAACCGGCTTTATGGCACGCCTGCTGGGTGGGCTGAAAAAACTGTTTGTTGGTGATGCCCCGGCTGCCGCGCCTGAAGTCAGCGAGCAACAGGAAAGCAAAACCAGCGAAGGTGAAAACAACCCGCAGCGTGGTGATCGTCGCAACAACCGTCGCAATAATCGTCGCGAGCGTACACCGCGCAACGCTGAGAATGCACCGGTGCGTGAAGCACGTGAGCCACGCGAACCGCGTGAAACCACCGAGAACCGTCGCAACAAACGCCAGAACGAGCCGCGTGAAGAACGCAGCCCAGTACAGAGCGAAGAAGCTCGCCAGCAGCGTGAAGAGCAGCAGCAACAGCGTCGCGAACAGCGTGCGGAGCGTCAGCGTCGTCGTCAGGAAGAGAAACGCACCCAGCAGCAGGAGCAGAAAGCCGCTGAACCGGTTGTTCAGGCGGATATCGTTGATGAGGCGGCACAGGAAGAAGAACGCGTTCAGGTTATGCCGCGTCGTAAGCCGCGCCAACTGTCACAGAAAGTGCGCTTTGGTGACGAAAACGCAACTGCAACCGAGACCGTTGATGCACCGGTTGAAACTGTACCGCGCGCCGTGATCAATGAAGAACCGGAAGTGGCGAATGATGAGCAGGATGACGTTGATAACCGTGACAGCGCTAATATGCCGCGCCGTTCACGTCGTTCACCACGTCACCTGCGTGTCAGTGGTCAGCGTCGTCGTCGTTACCGTGATGAGCGCTATCCAACCCAATCAGCCATGCCACTGGCGAGCGCTTCTGCCTCTCCAGAAATGGCCTCTGGCAAAGTCTGGGTGCGTTACCCGGTGGCACAAACCAACGAGGAACTGGTGACGCAGGATGCACTGAACGAGACGCCGGATTACAGCCGCGAAGAGACCGCAGCTGCTGTTGCCTTGCCTGCCAGCGTTGAGCCAGCGCAGGAAGTGGCCGCAGAGCAAAACGTCGAAACCGTTGTGCATCAGGCTGAACCGCAGGCGCACACTGACGTGCCGGTGGTGAATACCGAGGACACCAGCCCGATTGAAACACCGGTAAATGAAGAACCGACCGTGATTTCAGCCGCTGATGAAGCGATCGCCGAAGAGACTGTCGCGCAGGCCGAACCGGTGGTTGATGTTGCCGCCGAGGTCAGCGAAGCCGTCGCTGCCGCCGTTGCTGCACCGGCTGAAGTCGCACCGGAAGTCACCGAGCAAGTGGAAGAAGTCCTGTCCGCGCCGGTTGCTGTTGCAGCCCAGCTGGAGCCAATCGTGGAGCCTCATGCACCGGTTGCTGCACGCGATGCGGTCATCAACAACGCAGAAACCCGTTGGAAGCATTTCGCTTCTGCGCCGATGACCAAAGCACCGGCACCGACCTGGCAACCTGAACCGGTTCGCCATAGCGATTGGGTACGCCCGCCATTTGAGTTTGCAGGCCGTGGTTCGGCTGGTGGCCATAGCGCTACGCATCAGGCTACCGCCCCGGCGACCAAGCCAGAAAGCGTCTAAACCCACTGTACGTCACACCAAACCCCGGCCAGTCCGGGGTTTTTTATTGCCCGAATACGTAGCGGCGCGATTTTTATCAGGCAAAAAAAATCCCACGGCCAGTGAAGGGCGTGGGAAAAAGCAAGCGCACCCGGTTTAAGTACGCTCAAATTTGCAGGTCAGTTACGAATTAATTTGGAACAACGACATCTTCGACATCTGAGTAAACACCGTATAAGACGCCTGCAATGCCGTCTGCTGCATGGTGTAGCTGGAGATCGCCGAGGTGTAATCCACATCCACCAGGTCACTCATCTGCGACGCCATAATGGTATCGCGGTCATCACCCTGCGCATCCAGCGTGTCCAGCTCAGACATCTTTGATCCCACCGCAGAACGCACGCTCAACACATTGTTCAGTGAGTTGCTCAGTCCACGGTTGGTCTTGTCCATCGCATCCTGGAAGGTTTGTTTGGTGGCATCGTCAGCGTTGTCTTGCGGTACTTTCAAAGCGGCGATCGCGCTGTCGAGCATATTGAACAGGTTGGTTTCACTGGCGCTACCGTCCGGTTCTGCTTTGGCGTTGCTGGTAATCGACATAAACACCGAGGTGCCGGTGTCGCCGACCGACATGGTGCGGCTGTCGTCCACTTTCTGGGTGATGGCATCGCTGCCGCCGACATAGGTCACGCCGGTGCCATCATCAGTGAATGGCTCGGTATCGGTTTGATAGCCGGCGAAAATATAGTTGCCGTTACCATCTTTACTGTTAGCCAGACCCAGCAATTGCGAGCGGATCCCTTCCAGTGACGTGGCGATCGAGGCACGATCATCATCACTCAACGTACCGGTTGAACCCTGTACAATCAGGGTCTGTGCATCCTGAATGCTGCTGGTGACGCTGGATAAGGTGTTTTCCTCCATGGACAGACTCTGATTAGCGAAGCTACGCGCGGTGGCGTACTGGCTACTTTTCGCCTGTGTCTGGGACAACACCACAGCACGCGAGGCCGCAATCGGGTCATCAGAAGGGTTAGTCACACGACGGCCGCTGGAAAGCTGCTCGCCAACTTTGAGCCAGGAGGCTTGCGAATCCGTGATGCCGCGCACCTGCTGGTTGAAGATCATATTGGTACTAAGACGCATGGTTTTTTATCCTCTCTGCTTAGCCGAGGCTGTCGATCAGCGCATTGAAAATGGTGCTGGCAGTTTGCAGCACCTGCGCGTTCGCCGTGTAATATTGCTGATATTTGGTCAGGTTGGCGTACTCTTCATCGAGGTTCACGCCCGAAATCGACTGCTGACGGTCGCTCAACTGGCTAACCACACTTTCCTGAGTGGTGGTGGTGGTTTCCAGCGTGCTGGTTTTGTTACCGACGGTGCTGACTATGCTGGCATACGCCTCTGCCAGGGTGGCATTCCCGTTCACCAGTTTGGTATCTTGCAAATCCAGCAGTTTTTGCGCGTTGGTGTTATCGCTGGCACCATCCACTGCACCAGCAGCGGCAATCTGAGACTCATCGGTGATCGCCACCGACATATCATTAATTACGTTCTGCACCGGTTTCACCAGGAAGCTGTCTTTCGCTGCTGGCGTACCATCAACGGTCAGCTGTAAACCATCAAAACTCAGAGTGGTATTGCCGTCAGCATCCGTTCCCTGCGTCGGCGTTACGCTGACGTTGTCGGACAGACGTGTCACGGACCAGTTGCTGCCGTCATAGCTAACGGTGTAGTTCGAGGCTTTCACCGCGCTGGTGTCGGTCCATTCAGCGGAAAGCGTCGTGCTGGAGGTATTCTTGGTATTGCTCAGTACTTCCGGGCTGCCGATATTGAAGAAATCGGTGCCCTGATCACCGTTGCTGTCATACCCTTCTTTATGAATGGTGTTGAAGCTGGTGGTAAAGGCAGCGGCAAGCTGGCCGAGTTGATTCTGTGCGGTATCCAGGTCCTGGGTACGGAATGCCAGCAAACCACCCAACGAACCGGTTGTCAGGGTTTTCTCAGCAATTTCTACGTTACCCGCCTGCTTATCGACATAACCCACAGTGATACGCGAAGGATCACTGCTGGAAGGCATCGCCACCAGCGAAGTGGTTTTGCTGCCGTTGACCAGCGTGGTACTCCCCATGGACACGATATAGCTGCCGTCCTGCTGCGACACCGACACCCCGACGATATCATTCAGGCTACTCACCAACTGATCGCGTTGGTCCAGCAGGTCATTCGGCGCAGTGCCATCACCGGTGGTCAGTTTGGCAATCTGAGTATTCAGGTTGGCAATCTGACTGGTGTAGGTATTGATTTGATCAACGCTGGAGGTGATATCCGTGTTGACGCTGGTCTGCATGTTAGTCAGATACTGCGCGGTAGTCTGGAACTGGTTGACCAACCCCTGGGCGTTACTCAGCATTGACTGGCGCGCGGACGGGTCATCTGCGTTGCTGACCACGTTTTGCAGGTTGGTAAAGAAGTCCTGAATCGACGTTGACAGGCTGGTGGTCGACGTCGAGAGCAGATCGTCAATGTTTGAGATCTGAGAATATTGGGTATTCTGCGCACTGTAAGTGGCACTGGCACTGCGTAACTGCGCGGTGATGAACTCATCATATTCACGCTGCACACCCGTCACCGTCACCCCGTTACCGTAATAGCTGCTTCCGGTTAGCGTGCTGTTGGCCTGCCCCAGGATAGTCGTCTGACGCGTGTAACCCGCCACGGTATAGTTGCTGATGTTGTTACTGGTAGTGCTTAGTGCGGCCTGTGCGGCGCTCAGCCCGCTCATCGCTGAGTTGATTATACTGGACATCTCGGTTCCTTAATTTCCCGTTCACCGG
This sequence comes from Pantoea sp. X-Soil-TKNS-1211, assembly GCF_059730495.1. NCBI lineage: Bacteria > Pseudomonadati > Pseudomonadota > Gammaproteobacteria > Enterobacterales > Erwiniaceae > Pantoea > Pantoea sp. X-Soil-TKNS-1211. The sequence continues at coordinate 1,743,537 of NZ_AP035953.1, read as the reverse complement.
GCTGGCTGTCATCAGTGCGGTTACCGGGGCGTTGAAACGCCCGGGGTGTATGAGGGTTATCGGCGTGCTTAAGTGAAACTTGAGGTAAAAAATCAGAACAAATCGGTCAAATCCTGGCTATACGCTTTCACGACTTTTTCGCCCATGCTTTTGAATTGCTGGATCATTCCCACCAGTTTCTGGGCGTATTTCGGATCGGTCGCATAACCGGCAGCCTGTAACGCTTGTGCACCCTGCTCCGCCGTCTGGGCATTTGCGACTGCGGCATAACGCGGGTTGTTCGACAGGAGTTTGACGTAGTCGGTCAGCGCCTCAAGATAGGAGCCGTACACACGGAAAGTAGCGCGGACCTTTTTCGCTTCGCCGTGTTCATATTCGGTGGTCATGATGTCAGTGGTTTGGCCTTTCCAGTCGCCGCTGGCCTTAATACCGAACACGTTGTAACTCGGCTTACCGTCGCGCGTCAGAATCTGACGCTGCCCCCAGCCGGACTCCAGCGCCGCCTGCGCCAGAATCAGGTGGTGTGGAATGCCACTCTCATCACTCGCCACTTTGGCGGGCTGCGCCAGCTGGGCAATAAAGTCGCTGCTGTCGCCGGACAAACTGCCGGGTGATACCGGCAGTCGCGGCATCGCTTTACGCACCATTTGTTCCAACTGAATGGGTGCCATGCTGCTGTAAATGAAGCTGTTATCCAGCTTCATCGGTACGGTGCCCGCACGCTCATCCGGTTCCTGAGCGGGTTGCATCTGTTTGACGATGGTCTCCGCCAGCCCAAGACCGCGTTTGCCCATCTCCTGCGCGATCTGCTGGTCGTACATTGAGGTGAAAAGCCGCGTCTGGTCGTTGCTCAACAGGCCATCTTTGGGCAATGCCTCACGCATACTTTTCAGCATCATCTGCACGAACATGCCTTCAACCTGCTTCGCCACCTGTAAGGCTTTACCTTTCGGATCCTGACTGGCTTCGCGTTTCAGGTTATTGAGCGAGCGGCTGTCATAAGCCGCATTCATCAGCGATTGCGTATCACTCATCAGATAATTTCCAGTTTGGCGCGCAGACAGCCTGCACTCTGCATCGATTGCAGAATCGACATCAGGTCAATCGGTGTTGCGCCCAACGCATTCAGTGCGCGTACCACATTGTTCAGGTTGGCGCTGGCGTTGACATGTTGCAGCGCCCCACCACTCTGGCGCATATCGATCTGCGTCTGGTTGGTCGTCACAGTTTGACCACCCGCGAATGGTGTGTTCGGCTGATTGACGTTCTGCTGCTGATTAACCGTGACCGACAGGTTGCCCTGCGCGACTGCACAGGTGCTCAACGTCACTTCGCGGTTCATCACCACCGAACCGGTACGTGAGTTGATGATCACTTTGGCGTCTTCCAGCGGTACGGAAACGTCAAGGTTCTGGATATCCGCCAGGATACGTACTTGCGAGCTGTTATTCGGCGAAACACGAATTTGTACGGTACGCGCATCTAGCGGCTGGGCGTAACCATAACCACCGCGATTGATGGCATCTGCAATGCGCTGCGCCATAGTGAAATCTTCGTTGTTCAGTTGCAGGTTGATAGTGCTCTGGCTGCCAAAGTTGCTTTGCAGCTCACGTTCCACCGTGGCCCCTCCGGTAATACGACCACCGTTCAACTGGTTGACCTGTACGCTGCTGCCACCGGCTGCGGCACCGGCACCACCGACCAGGATGTTACCCTGCGCCAGCGCATAGACCTGGTTATCGACGCCTTTCATCGGCGTCATCAGCAACGTACCGCCGCGCAAACTTTTGGCGTTACCCAGCGATGACACCACCACATCAATGTTCTGACCCTGACGGGCAAAGGCCGGCAGCTTCGCCGTCACCATCACCGCCGCCACGTTTTTCAACTGCATATTGGTGCCCGTAGGGACAGTGATCCCCAACTGCGACAACATGTTGCTGACGGTTTGCGTGGTAAAAGGCGTCTGAGTGGTCTGGTCGCCTGTGCCATCCAGTCCCACCACTAAGCCGTAACCAATCAGCTGGTTGTCGCGCACGCCCTGTACGGTGGTCAGATCGCGGATGCGGTCAGCATGAGCGATAAGGCTGAATCCGAGCAGCAAGCTCAGGCTCAAACGCAGCAGAGTGTTCATTTTCATCGTAACCTCTTACATCGGCGAAACGTTCAGGAAGAAACGCTGGAACCAGCCCATCGTCTGCGCCTCATTGATATAACCATTACCGACATACTCAATACGTGCATCGGCCACTGCTGTTGACAGCACCGCGTTACTGGCGCTGATGGTGCGGGGGTTAACCACGCCAGAGAAACGAATAAATTCGGTTCCCTGATTAATCTCGATCTGCTTCTCACCCACAACGCGCAGGTTGCCGTTGGACAGCACCTGGTTAACGGTGACGGTGATGGTGCCGGTAAAGGTGTTGTTGGCTGTGGCGCCGCCTTTCCCGGTGAAGTCGTTTTTACCTTCGCCGTCAATACCGACCTTCTCACCACTCGCTCCTACCAAACCATTCAAGCCGGTTGGGACGGTCGTCAAACCAAAGCTCCCGCTGCCATCACGACTGGCATTGGCAGACGAACTTTTGCTGGCACTGACGTTTTCCTGCAAGGTAATGGTCAGCGTATCGCCGATATTGCGTGGGCGGCGATCCTCAAACAGCGGTTGATAACCGTAGTTGAGCGGTGCAACGCCCTGAAAAATGGAACCATTGACCACGGGTGGCGCAGAAGGCGTTGGCTCAGCCGTTGTCGAACCTTGTACCAGTGGCGTGCGAGGTATCAACGCACAACCGTTTAGGGTCAGCAGCGATAACGCTACCAACCAATGACCAGGCTTGAGAATCACTTGCTTCGCCACGGAGTTCTGACCTTATTCATGTTCTTAATCAGGCCAGCCAGGCTGGCCCAAAGACACCAGATTTATAACTGGGTTAACTTCGCTAACATCTGATCGGACGTGCTGACCGCTTTACTGTTAATCTCGTAAGCGCGCTGCGTTTGGATCATCGATACCAGCTCTTCCGCCACGTTGACGTTTGAGGTTTCCACATAGCCCTGATACAGCAGGCCGGCACCGTTCTGCCCCGGCGTGCTCTGGGTGGCCGCACCGGATGCCTGGGTTTCCTGATAGAGGTTTTCACCCAGGCTATCGAGACCGGCGTCGTTCATAAAAGTACTGAGTGTTAACTGGCCCACCTGGGTCGGGTTGGTCTGGCCCTGCTGCGTCACACTCACGATGCCATCACGCGAAACGGTGATGCTGGTGGCGTTGGCAGGAATGGTGATACCCGGCTGCACGGTATAACCGGAGTTGGTCACCAGCTGACCATTCTGATCCACCTGGAATGAACCATCACGGGTGTAGGCTGAGGTGCCATCCGGCATCTGCACTTCAAAGTAGCCCTGACCGTTAATGGCCAGATCTTTCGAGTTGCTGGTCTGCGACAGGTTGCCCTGAGTGTGCAGACGTTCAGTAGTCACCGGACGCACACCGGTACCAATCTGCATACCAGACGGTAAGGTAGTTTGCTCGGATGACTGCGTACCCGGCTGACGGACGGTTTGATACATCAGATCTTCAAATACCGCACGTGAACGCTTAAAACCGTTGGTGCTGACGTTCGCCAGGTTGTTAGCGATGACGTCCATGTTGGTCTGCTGGGCATCAAGACCGGTTTTCGCAATCCATAAGGAACGAATCATTGTTTTATCCTCAGCCTTAGCTGCTCATATTGAGCAACTGATTGGCTTTTTGTTCGTTTTCATCGACGTTTGAGATCACCTTCATCTGCATCTCAAAACGTCGGGCGTTGGCGATCATATCGACCATGGTTTCCACGGGTTTCACGTTACTGCCCTCCAGCACCCCCGGTGACACCTGCATGTTGACGTCCTGCGCCAACGCTGCACCGCGTGTAGCCTGGGTTTGCGCAGTAGGACGGAACATCCCGTCGTCACTGCGTTGCAGTTCCTGACCGGTCGCCGTGACCAGCTTCAGACGACCAATCTGCACCGTGGCATTAGGCGCATCACCCGGGTTACGCGAGGTGATAGAGCCATCCGTTGCAATGGTCAGTTCAGCGCCTTGCGGCACGGCAATCGGTCCGCCATCGCCCATCACGGGATTGCCCTGGATTGTCAGGATGCCAGTGGAGCTGATTTGAATGTTACCGTTGCGGGTGTAAGCCTCACTGCCGTCGGCGGTGCGTACCGCCAGCCAGCCGTCCTGCCCCACCGCCACGTCGAGTGCGCGACCGGTGTTGTCCATCGCCCCTGCACTCATATCGGCCCCTGGCGTGGACGCCGTCACCAGCGTGCGTGTCGGCAGCGACCAGCCATTGACCGGCACCGCGCGGTACGCTTCCAGTTGGGCACGAAAACCCGGCGTAGAGGCGTTGGCGAGGTTGCTGGCCGTGACGGATTGCTGCTCCAGCGTCTGGCTGGCGGCCCCCATCGCGGTATATATCGCGTGATCCATAATGCAATCCCGTTAGTGAATTAACGTAAGTTGACCAGGGTGTTGAGGATCTGGTCCTGGGTTTTGATGGTCTGCGCGTTCGCCTGATAGTTGCGCTGCGCGACGATCATGTTGACCAGTTCCTGGCTCAAATCCACGTTGGACGCTTCCAGCGCGCCTGCCGTCAGCGAACCGAATGTCCCGGTGCCTGCGGTGCCGATCGCTGCCTGACCGGAAGAACTGGTGGCGCTCCACACGTTGTCACCTTCGGACTGCAAACCTTCCGGGTTAGAGAAGCTCGCCAGTACGATCTGTCCCAGTAGCTGCGTTTGCTGGTTGGAGTAAGTACCGGTGATGGTGCCGTCGTCGTTGATGGTGTAAGTGGTCAGATCGCCGGGTGCATAACCATCCTGAGTCGGGTTACCGAAGGTGGTGGTGCCGGTGTTCTGTTGCAGGCTACCTTGCATGCTCAGGGTGATAGCCTGACCTGCTGCTGCACCGTTGGTGCCGTCGATGTTCAGGGCCACGGTGGTGGCACCGGCGACACCGCCCACGCTGGTCATGTTGCCGCTGCTGTCAAACGTCAGGTCGAAATCACCGGCTGAGGTGCCCGTGGTGGAATCGATAGCATGGACTGTCCAGGCGTTATCACCGGTTTTGACGTAGTACATATCCAGGGTGTGATCGTTACCCTGTGAGTCATACACCGTCATGGTGCTTTTGGCGTTGTAGCTATCAACGTTCGATGCATCAAACGTGGTGACACTCGGGATATCACTGGTGGAGTTGAGGTTGGCCACCTGGGTTGCCGTCGTGGTCGCTTTGGCTGACATCTGGGTGGTCGGAATACTCAGGGCCACCGGGTTAGCACCGGTCTGGATGGTGGCCGGTGAACCACTGGCCGGATAGCCGGTGACGTACAGACCCTGGGTGTTCACCAGATTACGGTTTTCATCCAGCGTGAACTGGCCGTTACGCGAGTAGTACACCGCGCCGCTGCTGTCGGTCATACGGAAGAAACCGTTGCCGCTCAGCGCGACGTCCAGGCCACGGCTGGTGGTGGTGGTGGTGCCGTCGTTAAAGTTCTGGATCACCGCAGCAACTTTGGTCCCCAGGCCCACGTCAGAACCGGCGAACAGGTCGGCAAAGGCGATGGTGCTGGATTTAAAGCCCGCTGTGGCGGAGTTGGCGATGTTGTTACCAATGACGTCAAGGTTGCTTGAAGCAGCGCCCAGGCCGCTCACCGCTTGGGAAAAAGACATGTTAATTTCTCCGGGTTACAGGTTAATTAGAGAATCTGACGTACTTCATCAAGGGTCGCGGTGCCCATGGTGCCGAGGTCCAGTGTCGAGGTGTCATCCGCTGTGCTGACGCCACTGACGTAGGCGTAATTCAGCGGCTGAGCCACCAGTTGGGTGCTGCCATTGCTGGCGGCAATCGAAACGGTATATTTGCCATCCGGCGCGGTGGAGCCGTCGGTCAGGGTGCCATCCCATGAGAAGGTATGGACGCCTGACGACAAGGCACCAAGATCAATGGTACGCACGGTGGCACCGGTTGAATCTTTAATGGTGGCCGTGGTGGCCGTCGACGCGGTGGTCAGTTCCACACCAAATGGCGTCGTCGTTCCGCTGCCCACCAGAATCTGGCTGCCATCCACCATCACACCATGACCAATCAGCGTGGTACTTTGCAGGCTCTGGCTGGTGCTGATCTGGCCGGAGATCGACCCCAGCGTGGTATTGAGTTTTTCAATGCCGCTCAGGGTGTTGATCTGTGCCAACTGCGTGGTGAGCTGGCTGTTATCCATCGGGTTGGTCGGGTCCTGGTTCTGCAACTGCGTCACCAGCATGGTCAGAAACTGGTTTTGTAAGTCTTCAGCACTGTTGCCGGTGCTGCTACTGCTGGAAGAGCTGAGGACTGTGGGGTCCAGGTTTTCGTTAACGCCTACCGCGATACCCATTGTGTTTCTCCGTTACTGACCCATGGTCAGCGTTTTCATCATCATTGATTTCACGGTGTTCAGGACCTCAACGTTGGCCTGGTAACTGCGTGAGGCCGACATGGTGTTCACGGTCTCTGCCACCACATCCACATTGGGCATCTTGACGTAACCTTTCTGGTCGGCCATCGGATTGCCCGGGTCATACACCAGTTTGGCCGGGGAAGGATCATCCACCACGCTGGCCACTTTGACGCCACCGGTCGCCATACCCGGTGCAGCATCGGTCTGGAACACCACCTGTTTCGCCACATACGGCTGACCATCCGGCCCGGTAACGCTGTCGGCGTTAGCCAGGTTACTGGCGCTGACGTTGAGGCGCTGCGATTGCGCTGTCATGGCCGACCCGGCGATATCAAAGATATTTAGCAATGCCATTGTTATTGCCCCTGCAGAACACTCATCATGCCTTTGATCTGGCTACTGATAAGGGTGAGATCGGTTTGATATTTCAGGCTGTTATCTGCGAACTGCGTACGTTCCCGGTCCATATCCACGGTGTTGCCATCCGCGGCGGGCTGATCGGGAATGCGGTACAGCAGATCCATCGACGGCTGTGAATTGGTCTGAGCCTCAATGTGACGAGCAGACGTCACGTTGAGCGCCAGACTGCTGCCCTCGGCGCGACCGTTTTCCATCACCTTGCTGAGCTGGCTGGCAAAGTCGATATCCCGAGCCTGGTAACCCGGGGTATCGGCGTTGGCAATGTTAGAGGCCAGGATCTCCTGACGCTCCGCTCGCAGGTTGAGGGCTTCTGTACCAAATCGCAGCGCGGCATCGAGTTTGTCGAGCATGCTTCCTCCGCGAATGAGAATTTCGAGCTGACAGCTTAATTGGGGAAAAGCAAGGGCTATCGTCTGAATAGCGCCAAAAACATTGGCTATTTTTGACATTGAAATTTTTGCGCGAGGAGTAGACTCAGTGCCATCTTCAGTCAGGAGGCGTGTTATGCGCAGATTTACAACCTTACTGGCCCCATTTTTGTTGGCCCTGTCTTTACCCGGCCATGCTGCGGATCTCTCCGCGCAGCTGACACAATTTTTTAAAGCGCGCGATCCGCAACACGCAGCGGGAATGACCGTGGTGGTGCGTACGCCACAGGCGCAGTGGCCGGACTGCACTGCCCCCCAATTCGTGTTGCCTGGCAACAGTCGCCAGTGGGGCAACTTGAGCATTGCCACCAATTGCGGGCAGAATCGCCGTTACTTACAGGTTCAGGTACAAGTCACTGGTCTTTATCTGGTGGCAAATCATCAGTTGATGCGTGGCAGCAACGTCACTGCCAGCGATTTTCGTTTACAATCCGGGCGACTGGATACGCTCCCCGCGCGTACCTTGTTCAGTGCAGACAGCGTGGCCGATGCCATCGTGATGCGAGATATCCCACCTGGACAGCCGGTTACCGCCACCATGGTGCGTCTGCCATGGCGGGTAAAAGCGGGACAAAATGTGATTGTGGTTGCCAGCGGTAACGGGTTTGATGCCAGCAGCGAAGGAAAGGCACTGAATAATGCGACCACTGCGCAAATGGTCAGAGTGCGAATGGGCAATGGTCAGGTCGTCAGCGGTCGGGTCGGCGAGGATGGGAATATTCTTATATCGCTATAAAGCGCTAAAGAACCCTGTTTTTCTGCCGATAGTGAAAACAACAAAGAAATTACCCTATGCTGACTCAGTTGGCTTATCCCCAACTGACCTTACAGGAGCAAGACCATGAGCATTGACAGAACTCAGCCTATTCAGCCGCCCAGCACTGTTCAGACCCGTGACAATACCGACAACAGCAGCAAAGTGCGCCAGAGCAGCACCGCCACCACCACCAGCACCAGTGAAAGCGGTGCCCAGGTGAAACTGAGTGCTGCGCAGGCGCAGCTGACGCAACCCGGCAGCAGCGACATCAATACTGCGCGCGTTGAGCAACTGAAAACCGCCATCCGCAATGGCGATCTGAAAATGGATACCGGCAAGATCGCCGATGCGCTGATTGCTGATACCAAGGCGTATTTAGAGGGTAATTAATCCCGATGAACAATCTGTTGACCACGTTAGATAAAATGCAGGAAGTGCTCTCTTCACTCCGCGAGGTGATGAATGAAGAACAGCAACAACTTGCCTCCGGCCTGATTAACGGCAACCTGTTGCAGCGCATCACTGAAGATAAAAGCGCGCTGCTCTCGACGCTGAATTATCTTGACGAGATGCGCCGAACGACCGAGCAAAGTACCGGTACGCAGGCGCCCTATCGTGGCAACAGCGATATGTCCCGCCGCTGGACGACTATCCAGAAACAGACGCATCAACTGCGTGACGCTAATACGCACAACGGGTTGTTACTCCAGCAGCAGATTCGTTTTACTGATAATGCGTTGACGGTGCTGAAGCCGCATCAGACACAGGCATTTTATGGGCCGGACGGATTGGGTAAAGGTCAGTCAACACTGAGCCGCAAAGGGTAACCGTTCGACGTTCAGAGGTAAAAAAGCCGCCATCGCTAATAACGAGGCGGCTTTTTTTGCGCGATAAATCGCGCCGCTACGAATAGGCAGAGTTCTGTAGCGACGCGATTTATCGCGTGGTTTGCGTGATGATTAGGCTTGGGTACGGCGGGCAAAATCGCGCGGACGGAAGCCCATCAGGCCCAGCACCAAAAAATATGCCCCGCCGCCCACGGCACATACCGCCGCCAGGCGCAGCAAGCGCCACCACATCTGCCCGACTTCCCATGACGGCATAACATACAGCAACCCCAACAGCGCCACCGCCATCGCGACTACCGCAATCAGCAGACGGACTAAAAAGCTAAACCAACCGGGTTGCGGCTGAAAAATCTGTTGCTTGCGCAGTTGCCAGTAGAGCAGCGCAGCATTAAGACAGGCCGCCAGACCGATGGATAGCGACAGACCGGCATGCTTCAACGGACCAATAAACGCCAGGTTCATCAACTGCGTCACAATCAGGGTAATGATGGCAATTTTCACCGGCGTTTTGATGTCCTGGCGGGAATAAAATCCCGGTGCCAGCACTTTCACCACGATCAACCCCATCAGCCCGACTGAATAGGCAATTAAAGCTCGCTGTGTCATCGCCGCATCAAAAGCGGTAAATTTCCCGTACTGAAATAACGCCACGGTCAGTGGCCCCGAAAGGATGCCCAACGCCACCGCACTCGGCAGCGCCAACAGGAAGCACAGGCGCAACCCCCAGTCCATTAACCGTGAATATTCATCATGATTATTACTGGCAAAACTTTTCGCCAGCGATGGCAACAGGATAGTACCCAACGCCACACCTAACACCCCGGAAGGAAACTCCATCAGGCGGTCAGCATAATACATCCAGGAAACGGAACCCGAGACGAGGAACGACGCGAAAATGGTGTTGATAATGAGAGAAATTTGACTGACTGACACGCCAAGAATCGCCGGTCCCATCTGACGCATTACACGCCAGACACCCGCATCACGCAGGTTAATGCGCGGCAATACCAACATGCCAATTTTCTTCAGATGCGGCAGTTGATAGAACAACTGCAACACGCCCCCTACCACCACCGCCCAGGCCAGCGCCATCACTGGCGGATGAAAATGTGGCGCGGCGAACAACGCAAAACCTATCATGCTGATGTTCAGCAACGTCGGGGCAAACGCAGGCACCGAGAATCGATTCCAGGTATTGAGGATAGCCCCAGCCAACGACGCCAGCGAAATCAGCAAGATATAAGGGAAAGTGACCCGCAGCAGCGAGCTGGTGAGCGCAAATTTATCCGCAGTATCCGCAAAGCCAGGTGCCGTCACCACAATGACCCAGGGGGCGGCAATCATGCCCAACACCGTCACCACGGCCAACACCAGAGTCAGCAAGCCAGAAACGTAGGCAACGAATACCCGCGTCGCGTCGTCACCCTGTTTGCTTTTATATTCGGCAAGAATGGGCACAAATGCCTGCGAGAACGCGCCTTCGGCAAAAATACGCCGCAGCAGATTGGGCAATTTAAAGGCGACAAAGAAGGCGTCGGTAGCCATCCCGGCACCAAATACCCGCGCCACAATGGCATCGCGGGCAAAGCCCAGCACGCGGGAAAACAGGGTCATTGAACTGACCGCTGCCAGCGATTTCAACAAATTCATAATTGGCGGCGCATCCTGAAAAGGGTCGGATAAATGAGCAACTTAGCGCGGACATTCGAAAATGTCCGGCGATAGTCTACTGCCACGGCGGGAAATGACCAGCATTGAGTGTTACAAGGAATTATTCCTGTTCGGCATCACGCCACAGCTTTTCCACCAGCCGCTGCGCCACCAGCGCCTGTTCACCGCTGGTTTCAGGCATCGTCTGATTTTGTACGCACTGAATAAAATGGTGAGCAGCGCCGGTAAATCCGCGCTGTGTCAGGTGACTTTGCCATGCAGGCGGCGCTTCCAGGCGCAACCCCGTAAGGTTTTCCTGCTGCCAGTCACGCATTTCTGCCACCTGAATAGTGTCACCATCACAAATGGCACTGACCACTTCTCGCTGCGTCCCGGCACGGCGATGCATACTGGTGGTGACTTGCAGCGCACCGGCGGAAAAATGATGCTCCGCATACAACATCGCACCCTGTTCGTTAGTCTCAATATAACCGTGCAGGCGCGTCAGTTTACCCCCCGCCAGCCATAACGCCGTGTCAACCACGTGCAGATAGTCGTCCAGCAGAGTAAAGCGTAAATCCTGCGGCCCGACACTGTCCGCGCGGTGCTTTTCGATTCGCAGCGACGCCGCACGCGCCATCTCAGCATGCAGTTGTTGATAACGTGGCGCAAAACGGCGGTTGAACGCCACCATCAATTTACGTTTGCGTTTCTCTGCCAACGCCACCAGCGCTTCGGCCTGCTGTAAGGTCTCTGCTAAGGGTTTATCAACGCAAACATCCTTGTCTGCCAGCAGCAGTGCTTTGACGACCTCGTAATGTGAAGCCGTGCTGCTATGCACAAACACCGCATCACTGGCGGCCGCCAAAGCATCAAGCTGGCCGAAACAGGGGATGCGGTAGCTATCGCAGATGGGTTGCGCTTTGGCCTGATTCGGCGAAAATGCCCCGGCCAGTTGCCAGCTTTGTGCTTGTGACAACACCGGCAGCCAGGCTTTTTGCGCGATGCCCCCTAATCCGACGATACCAATACGCAGTGTCATCTCAATGCTCCTGTTGCAGCAGTTGTTCCAGTTGCGCCTGCAACCGGGCCACGGTGTCTTCCAGTTGTGCGACTCGCGCCTCAAGGTCCGAGGTCTCGGCCTCGATGGTCGTTTCCGGCTGATCCGCAACCTCGCCGCCAAACAGATGCATATAACGACTTTCGCGTTTACCGGGTTCCCGCGCGAGACGCACCACCATGGGACCATCATCACGAGAAATCAGACCGTTGAGTGTCTGCTCAACCTCGTTCATATCGCTAAATTCATGCAAACGACCGCTGCGGGTACGCAACTCACCCGGCGTCTGTGCGCCACGCAGAAACAGCAGCGTTAATACCGCGACTTCTGCACTGCTGAGTTGCAGATTGCCAAATGCTGAGTTGCAAAATCGTTGTTCATATTTACTGACACGCTGCCCGAAACCACTGTTGGAGGTGACCAGATGCTTTTTCACCAACTCATCCAACTGGGATTGCACCTCGCTCTCGCTCAGGTTCATCACCGGTTCACGGTTGGACTTTTGATTGCAGGCGGTGACGACGCCATTGAGCGATAGCGGATATTGATCTGGTGTGGTCACCTGCTTTTCCAGTAGACAACCAATCACGCGCAACGCCTGCGCTGATAAAGCCATTTTCATTGCATTGTTCCCTGTTATTATCCGCGGCGGTCCGGCGTCCACTCACGCCAGGTTAATGCTGTCAGGACATGATCCTGCCAGCGGCCATCGATGAGCAGGTAATCTTTGGCATATCCTTCTTTTTCAAACCCCAGACGCGCCAGCAGATCGCCGCTGCGTTGATTATGTGGCATGTAGTTCGCCATAATCCGGTGCATATGTTGCTGCCGTTGCATATACCGAATGGCGCTTTGCAGGGCTTCGAACATCAGCCCCTGCCCTTGCCATTTCTCACCTAATGAGTAACCCAGATAGCAGGCGTGAAAGGAGCCGCGCAGCACATTGCTAAAGTTGGCAACACCACGCACTTCACGCTCTTCCTGATCCATCAGCACAAAATAAAACGCCGAGCCTTGTTTATGCATGTCGGCGATCAATCCCAGACGCGCCTGCCAGCCCGACGGATAACAATGGCTTTCATCGCGTACCGGCTCCCAGGGCTTGAGAAAAACACGGTTTTCCGCATAGTAATCCGCCAACCGCCAGGCATCACGCTCATGGACTAAACGGACCACCAAACGATCGGTGGTGAGGCGCACGCGTGGCCCAGCAGAACGATAGCCAAACATCTTGACTCCTGAAATCCAAGACTTAAGAAGGAAGTACGCCATCGGCGTTATATCTCACTATAACCGTCACCCTGCCTGCGGTAAAACCCCGTTTCCCGTGCTCAGGCATTCATCCTTGTTCAGGATTAATTTTCTTACCGATTCGATGAAAAAATATCATCCTGATAATCCTGTTTTTCCTGCCTGCACAGGCGGAAAATAGACCAACTGGTCTCTTTTCTCCTCTCCACCTTGCTCAGGATTAAGCATGTCTCGGGTTGCGCGGGCACGACGCCTCGGTAAAACATTTTTATTAGTGGATAACATGTTGGTGGTGTTAGGGTTTTTTGTGGTATTCCCTCTCATCTCTATTCACTTCGTTGAACAACTCGGCTGGGCCGCGCTGATGGTCGGGATTGCACTCGGCCTGCGTCAGTTTGTGCAGCAAGGCTTGGGTATTTTTGGTGGAGCCATCGCTGACCGCTTCGGCGCACGCCCCCTGATCGTCACCGGCATGCTGATGCGTGCCGCAGGCTTTGCCTGTATGGCGCTGGCGCATCAACCCTGGTTGCTGTGGCTGGCCTGCCTGTTATCTGGCTTAGGCGGAACGCTGTTCGACCCACCACGCAGCGCGATGGTGGTAAAACTGGTGCGCGCCCGTGAGCGCGGCCGCTTCTTTTCCCTGTTGATGATGCAGGACAGCGCAGGAGCGGTGCTGGGCGCACTGATTGGCAGTTGGTTACTGGCGTGGGATTTCCGCCTGGTGTGCTGGGTGGGCGCGGCGGTGTTCGTCAGCGCGGCATTATTCAATGCTATCTGGTTACCCGCCTGGCGCATTTCCACCGAACGTATCGCGATGCGCGAAGGCATGCAGCGCGTCTGGCAGGACAAACGTTTTCGCCTGTATGTACTGACGCTGACCGGTTACTACATTCTCGCCGTCCAGGTGATGCTGATGTTGCCGGTGATGGTGAATCAGGTCGCTGGCGCACCGGCTGCGGTGAAATGGATGTACACCATTGAAGCGCTGCTCTCGCTGAGCCTGCTCTACCCGTTGGCGCGCTGGAGCGAAAAACGCTTCCGGCTGGAGACGCGTCTGATGGCAGGTCTGTTTTTGATGACCATCAGTTTGTTACCGGTGGGACTGGCCAGTACCCTACCGGCGCTGTTTTTCCTGATCGCCGTGTTCTATCTCGGCTCCATCATTGCCGAACCGGCGCGAGAAACGCTCAGCGCCTCGCTCGCCAGTTCGCGCGCCCGCGGTAGTTATATGGGCTTCAGTCGTCTTGGGCTTGCAATCGGCGGTCTGATTGGCTACTCCGGCGGTGGCTGGATGTTTGATGTCGGCCAGCAACTGGCGCTGCCGGAATTGCCGTGGATGTTGCTTAGCGCGGTGGGCTGTGTGACGCTGCTGGCGCTGTGGTGGCAATTTCAACCCCGCGCGGTGGCCCCGGCGTTGTACAGCAGCTGATTTCTCTCCCATACTTCCCGCACGTCTGTAAAAAGGGTGACGTCAGTCACCCTTGGGAACCGAGGAGAAACAGGATGAAACTCTACATCTACGATCACTGCCCTTTCTGCGTCAAAGCGCGCATGATTTTTGGCCTGAAAAATCTGCCCATTGAACTGGTTGTGATGCTAAACGACGACGAGAACACACCGAAAAAACTCATTGGTCAAAAGATGGCCCCCATCCTGCAAAAAGCCGATGGTAGCGCCATGCCAGAGAGTATGGATATTGTTCGCCTGGTGGATAAGCAGGATGGCGAAACCTTACTGAATGGCAAAGCCAATCCCGCCATCTCTGACTGGCTGCGTCATGTAAATAGTTACGTGAATAAGCTCCTGCTGCCACGCATCGCTGACGCGGCTTTTGCCGAGTTCGCTACACCGGAAGCCCGCAACTATTTTCGTGAGAAAAAACAGGCCAATATCGGCGACTTCGGCGAACTGCGCAAGCATGCGCCAGGACTGATTAAAAACATCAATGATGATCTCCGTCAGTTGGATAAACTGATTGTCAAACCCAATGCGGTCAACGGCGAACTCTCAGAAGATGATATCAATTTGTTTCCGTTGTTACGCTCGCTGACCCTGGTTGCCGGTATCGACTGGCCGAGCCGTGTGGCTGCCTATCGGGACAATATGGCGAAACAAACGCAGGTCAATCTGCTCTCATCTATAGCTGCCTGACCGTTGTGATGAGAAACGTTGCGACGTTTCTCATCTCTCTCCTGGTGACACTCGTCCCTGATTCAGGCAGGCTATGGCACGTTTGCCGTATCATTCAGGATGAGGAAAGTATGAAGAAGGCTTTTCCGGGGCTTATAGCCCTGCTTTTTGCCGTGCTGCTGGCCGGCTGTAATCAATTGACGCAATACACCATCAGTGAACAGGAAGTGAATCAGGCACTGCAAAAACACAACAATTTCGAGAAAGATGTGGGTGTCTCGGGACTGGTGAATGCGCATATTGTGCTGACTGATTTGACCAGCCAAATTGGCCGCGAAGAACCGGGTAAAATTACGCTATCAGGTAAAGCCAATATTAACGTCAGCTCTTTATTCGGCCCGCAACAAGCTGAAATGCAGTTAAAAATGAAGGCACAACCGGTATTCAATGCGCAACAGGGTGCGATTTACCTGAAGGATCTGGAGATTGTTGATGCCCAGGTGCAGCCGGAGAAAATGGCGTCGATCATGAAAACGCTGACGCCCTATCTCAATGAGTCGCTCAAACGTTACTTTGATGAGAAACCCGCGTATGTGCTGAGCGAAGATCGTAGCAAAGGCGAAGCGCTGGCGAAAAAATTCGCCAAAGGCCTGGAAGTGAAACCGGGTCAGTTGGTGATACCGTTCACTGACTAATTCCTTTGCACGGATACGTAGCGGCGCGATTTATCGCGCTGTTTGGGGTAAAACCCGCGCGATAAATCGCGCCGCTACGCAACATGAATAAAATCCCGTGCAAACGGTTGCCCACATCCTTATGATTACTCCCCGGCCTAAACGTGCCTTTCGTTTTCTACCTAGCCGGAGCCTTTTGAATGACAGCCCAACCCCAGCAAATCACGATTCGCCGCCCTGACGACTGGCATATCCATCTGCGTGATGGCGCGATGCTTCAGGCCGTGTTGCCTTACACCAGTGCGGTAAATGGTCGTGCGATTGTCATGCCAAACCTGGTTCCGCCAGTCACCAGCGTTGCTGCGGCGATGGCCTATCGCGATCGTATTCTGGCCGCGCTGCCCGCAGAACATGCCTTTACACCGCTGATGACCTGCTACCTTACCGATTCTCTCGATCCCGATGAGGTTGAACAAGGCTTCCGTGCTGGCGTGTTTACTGCCGCAAAACTGTATCCGGCCCACGCCACTACCAACTCCAGCCATGGCGTAACCAATATCGCCTCCATTGCGCGCGTGCTGGAACGCATGCAGCAGATCGGTATGCCGATGCTGGTACACGGTGAGGTGACCGATTCCCACATCGATATTTTTGACCGGGAAGCACGTTTTATCGAAACCGTGCTGGAGCCATTGCGTCAGCAATTCCCTGGCCTGAAAGTGGTGATGGAGCATATCACTACTAAAGAAGCCGCTGAGTATCTCGCTGCCGGGAATGAGCTGTTGGGTGCGACGATCACACCACAGCATCTGATGTTTAACCGTAACCATATGCTGGTTGGCGGCGTGCGCCCTCACCTGTATTGTCTGCCGATCCTGAAACGGAATATCCACCAGGAGGCGCTGCGTAAATTGGTGGCCAGCGGCAACCGTCGCGTGTTCCTTGGCACGGACACTGCACCGCATTTGCGTCATCTGAAAGAAGCCAGCTGCGGGTGCGCCGGGGTATTCAATGCTCCCACGTCCTTACCGGCTTATGCCACGGTGTTTGAAGAACTGGGAGCGTTGCAGCACTTTGAAGCATTCTGTTCCGAAAACGGGCCGAACTTCTATGGCTTACCGCTGAATGAAGGGACGCTGACGTTGGTGCGTGAGCCGTGGACTGTTGAACAGACCGTTGCGGTCGCCGATGATACGCTGGTGCCATTCCTCGCCGGTGAGACACTTAACTGGCGTGTCATCGGCTGATATTTTTGTCGCTTGCCTTCGGGATAATTATACTGTACAAATAAACAGTATATTATTTCGGAGGCGTTTATGCGTGTTGAAATTACCGTTGCAAAAACTCAGCCCCTTCCTGCGGGCGCACTGGATGCGTTAAGCGCAGAACTTACCCGCCGCATCTCCCGTGATTTCCCAGACGATGAACATCATGTCAAAGTCCGCTATGCCAGCGGCAATCAACTCAGCGTGTTTGGTGGTTGCAAAGAAAATCGCGAACGCATCAGCGATATTTTGCAGGAAACCTGGGAAAGTGCTGACGACTGGTTTATTACCGATTAACCGCCACTGCGCAGTTTTTGCCGGGTTTCGCCACCCGGCTTTTTTGTTTTATTTCCGCCTCGCCAGACATAGCCTCTGCATCTAAAATCATTTTTAATCCCCCCATTCTTGCACTGCGTCATGCTTACAGGAGACGTTTTAGATGACTCACGATAAACCGGAAGAGGCAATGACGTTTGGCGAGCTACTGGCATTAATCAGCGAGCAGCAGCGCCGCTTAACCGTGCTGGAAAATGCCTTTGCCAATTTGACCTTCTGTCTCGACGATCGCGCCAGCCAGTTGCTGGTCCACAATCTGACGCTCGAAGCGCAAAACCAGAACCATGACGAGCAGTTACAGCAGCAGTTTGCCCGTCTGGCTGAAGAGATTCACAAGTGCGTAGGTACCGCCCAGGGCCAGGAGCAGGGCTAACTTCACAGTTTTGATCGGCTCAAGAGTTTTCCTAAAGCCAGCCGGCATTGCTGCCGATAATCTCTTTAGCGTCGGCTATTGGTCGCGCGAAAAACACCCACACACGTGGGCGTATTATTATTTTTAAAAAGACGCATCTCAAAAGCATTTATTTTGTGTTTTTTTTCATCACCACATTTTTTAACTATTGTACCGTTCGTTTCATGTTATAATTATCTCGCTTGTGCAAGAACAGCCGCATTGAACCTCAAGAAGCACTTCGTTTAACGAGTTAAAAGGAGGTTATAATGGACAGAAATAAAGACGTCATCCAGACTCATCCATTAGTGGGATGGGACATTAGCACCGTTGACAGCTATGACGCCATGATGATTCGCCTGCACTCGCTATCATCGCAGGATCAGAAAGAAGAAGAAGCTGATGTTGGCCCTACCTACTGGCTGACCACCGATGTGGCCCGACAGTTTATCTCGATACTCGAAGCTGGCATTGCGAAAATTGAGTCTACCGAGCAATACCTACGCGATAATCAAAAGCATTAATTTCTTTCATCGCGTGTAAGGGGCACCCTCAAGGGTGCCTTTTTCATGAGCGCGCTCTTTTGATATGCTGCTGAAAAAGTTCGTCGTTTTTCAGGAGTGATGTCACATGGTTTATGATCTGATTGTGGTTGGCAGTGGGTCAGTTGGTGCCGCCGCCGGGTACTATGCAACTCAGGCAGGCCTCTCGGTATTAATGATCGATAGCGCCCACCCTCCCCATTCTCAGGGCACCCATCACGGAGAAACCCGTTTAATCCGCCACGCCTACGGCGAAGGCGAACGTTACGTTCCGCTGGTACTACGCGCACAGACTCTTTGGGATGATCTGGAGCGCCAGAGTGGCGTGCGGATTATGCACCGTAGCGGCATTCTCAATCTCGCCCCCATTACCTCAACGTTTATTCAAAACGTCATCGACAGTGCACGCGTCTGGCAACTGGATGTGCAAATTTTGCAGGCGGATGAAGTCCGCAAACGCTGGCCACAATTTGCTGTGCCTGATGGCTACATTGGGGTGTTCGAACCGAATTCCGGCTTTCTTAAATGCGAGGAGGCGGTACGCAGTTGGGTAACGCTGGCGGAAAAAGCGGGCTGCGCCCAACTGTTTAACTGTCCGGTGACGGAAATCGGTCGGGATGGTGATCTGCAACAGGTGACCACCAGTGAAGGCTCGTTTCACGCCCGTAAGCTGCTGGTCAGTGCCGGAACCTGGGTTAGCCAACTGATGGCGGATTTACCAGTCACACCGGTGCGTAAAGTGTTTGCCTGGCATCAGGCGGATGGCCGTTACAGTGAAAACAACCAATTTCCCGGCTTTACCGTCGAGATGAGCGACGGTAGCCACTTTTATGGCTTCCCGGCTGATAATAATGCGCTCAAAGTTGGTCGTCATGATGGCGGTCAGGTTATGCAGACACCAACAGATCGCAAGCCGTTTGGGGCTGTCGCCGCCGATGGCAGCGAAGCCTTCAGCTTTTTGCGCCAGTTTCTGCCAGGTGTTGGGGTTTGTTTGCATGGCGAAGCCTGTAGTTATGACAATACGCCTGATGAGGACTTTATCATCGATACCTTGCCGGGTGAGCCAAACCGCTTAATCATTACCGGGCTAAGCGGTCACGGTTTTAAATTCGCCAGCGTACTGGGTGAATTAGCCAGCGAATTTGCCCAGAACAAACCTTTTTCCTTTGATATTTCCCCTTTCTCACTGTCGCGTTTTGCCTGACGCCCCCCTGGCCGTTACCTCTCCGGTAGCGGCCACACTGACACTCCCTGACATAAATTCACACAAATTTAATTTCTGGATTAAATCGCAGCGCAAAAGGTGTAGTAATTAGTTCTAACGTTTTATTACCTCAGTTTTTCTGCGTAGTTATTCAATATTTCTGAGCACCCCACGCAAATACCACCACAAATCCCGAATAGTTATTTCATAGTTTATAGAAAAGTAAGGGTGATTGATTTTATATTTCAATATATGGATGCTAATTGCCAGTTATTTCCGTACAGGATTCACCGATCATGTGGCGAAATTCTCCACAGCATTTTGGTTTGATCTCTATCTTATTACACTGGCTAATGGCGCTTGCCATTTATGGCATGTTCGCGCTCGGGCTGTGGATGGTTGGGCTGGGGTACTACGACAACTGGTATCACAGCGCGCCAGAGATTCACAAAAGCATTGGCATCCTGTTATTTATGGCCCTGTTGTTGCGTTTGTTTTGGCGCTTCCTCTCTCCGCCACCCGCACCGCTGAGTAGTTACTCTACCCCTGTCAGGCTGGCGGCGATTGCCGCTCACTGGCTGTTATACAGCTTGCTGCTGGCGATTTTAGTCAGCGGTTATCTGATCTCTACTGCCGACGGTAAGCCGGTTTCGCTATTTGGCTGGTTCGATGTCCCCGCACTGATGGCCGGTTCCGCTGCACAAGCCGATGTGGCTGGCGATATTCATCTCTGGTTGGCCTGGACGGTGGTCGTGCTTTCGGTACTGCACGGACTTGCCGCGCTTAAACACCACTTTATTGATCGTGATATCACGCTGCAAAGGATGCTGGGTTGCCGCATCCCGTTAACCTCTGATAAGGAAAAGTGACATGTTAAAGAAAACCCTGCTGATGCTATCAGGTGCTGGTTTATTGGCTGCCAGCCTGACGGCCAACGCCGCAGACTACAAATTCGATAAACAGGGACAACACGCTTTCGTTCAGTTCCGTATTCAACATCTGGGCTACAGCTGGCTCTACGGTAGCTTTAAGGATTTCGATGGCAGTTTCACCTTTGATGAAGCGAATCCAGCTGCCGATAAAGTCAATGTCACCCTCAATACCAATAGCCTGGATACCAACCATGCCGAGCGTGATAAACACTTGCGCAGTGCAGACTTCCTCAATACTGACAAATTCCCGCAGGCCACCTTTAGTTCTACCGCCGTAAAGAAAGAGGGAAACACGTATAAAATCACCGGCGATCTGACGCTCAACGGCGTGACCAAACCCATTACGCTGGATGCGCGCTTGATCGGTGAAGGGAAAGATCCCTGGGGAGGCTATCGTGCTGGCTTTGAAGCCAATGGAGAAATCGTCCTGAAAGAGTTCAATATCAGCAAAGACCTGGGGCCAGCGTCACAAAAAGCAGAATTGATTATTTCAGTCGAAGGGGTACGTCAGTAAAGCGTGGGCAGCCTGCAACATGCCAGGCTGCCACCCTATTACTTCTTCTCTGGCAGCGGAATGGCCATCGTCATATTCAGCAAACCACGCGATTTGTTGAAGACCTTGTTGCCATTCTCGCGACCGGCGCGACGCGCACGCTGCTCTTCTGGAGCCAATTTTGACTCTTCCATGCAGATCGGGCTGCAACAATTGTGGAACTTCTCAGCACAACTCGGGCACTGAATAAACAGCAGATGACAGCCATCATTCACGCAGTTGGTATGAGTGTCACAAGGTACGCCGCATTGATGGCAGTTCGACAGCACATCATCTGAAATACGCTCGCCCATGCGCTCGTCAAAGACAAAGTTTTTGCCTTTAAAACGCACCGGTAAACCCTGCTCACGCGCGCGGCGAGTGTATTCAATGATGCCGCCTTCAATGTGATAAACATCATCAAAGCCGTTGTGTTTCATCCAGGCACTGGCTTTCTCGCAACGAATGCCACCAGTACAATACATAACGATCTTTTTATCTTTCTGATCTTTCAGCATGTCGATGGCCATCGGCAGCTGATCGCGGAACGTATCCGCGGGCACTTCAAGCGCGTTATCAAAATGTCCCACTTCAAATTCATAGTGGTTACGCATATCGACAAACACTGCATCTGGATCGTCCAGCATCGCATTGACGTCAGCGGCTTTCAGATAGTTACCGACATCGCTGGCATCGAAACTACTGTCGTCAATACCGTCAGCAACAATGCGATCGCGCACTTTCAGGCGCAATACCCAGAAAGATTTCCCATCATCATCCAGCGCGATGTTCATGCGCAGATTGTTTAGAGCCGGATCGAAGCCATAGAGAAAAGCCTTCATGCTTTCATACTGGCTGGCAGGAACGCTGATTTGTGCGTTAATGCCCTCATGGGCGACATATACACGGCCAAATACCTTGAGTTTAGTTAACCCAACGTACAGCGCATCACGAAATGCTTGCGGATCGGCAATCTGGAAATATTTATAAAAAGAGACTGTAGTACGCGGCTCGGTTTCAGCCAACATGCGCGCCTTCAGCTCTTTATTGGAAACAAGGTTGTGTAACACTGGCATGGTGTTCGTTCCTGTTAGCAATGGGGAAAAATGAGCGCGCACATGATACCTGAATTCAACACAATGCAAAGCCTTTACCGTGAATATCCGGTAAGGGTGATACTTGCCGCATTTTTGTGCGGTGATTATATTTTAATGCGATTGCACGAATTCAGGCAGCACCAGGGCGACTATGCTTGATTTCAGTCAGAGAGAAAAAATGGCACAATAGTGGCAAATAACAGGAACCGGTACCTCTGGTACAAGACGCAGGATACTGACATTTCAATGACTCAACTTCCCCAATTTTCCCGTGAGCTCCTTCATCCACGCTACTGGCTTACCTGGTTAGGTATCGGACTTCTCTATTTACTGGTGCTACTGCCTTACCCGGTTTTATACGTTATCGGCTGTGGTTTAGGTCGAATTGCCCGGCGTTTCCTGAAGCGTCGCGTCAAAATTGCACAGCGTAATCTGGAGCTGTGCTTTCCGGATATGCCAGTCAGTGAACGCGATGCCATGGTGAAACACAATTTTGAATCGGTTGGCATGGGACTGATCGAAACCGGTATAGCGTGGTTCTGGCCAGACTGGCGCATTCGCAAATGGGTCAACTGTACCGGTCTGGAGCATATCGACTCCGCATTGGCTGCCGGACGCGGCATTTTGCTTATCGGAATGCATTTTCTCACCCTGGAACTGGGCGCGCGAGTCTTTGGCATGAACAATCCCGGCATCGGCGTTTATCGTCCGAATGACAACAAGCTGATTGACTGGCTACAGACCTGGGGCCGGATGCGCTCTAATAAAAGCATGCTCGACCGTAAGGATCTGAAGGGCATGATCCGCGCCATGAAAAACAATGACATCATCTGGTATGCGCCGGATCACGACTATGGCCCGCGTAGCAGCGTGTTTGCACCGTTTTTTGCCGTTGAGGAGGCCGCCACCACCACCGGCACCCATATGCTGATCCGACTGGCGAATCCCAGCGTGGTGCCGTTTCTGGCACGTCGTCTGCCCCATGGCCGTGGTTATGAATTAAAAATCATGCCGGATATCCGGGAAAGATTCTCGCTGGAAAACGATCTCGACACTGCAATTTGCATGAACAAAGTGGTTGAGGAAACTGTCTTGCTGGCCCCTGAACAATACATGTGGCTACATCGTCGTTTCAAAACCCAACCAGAAGGTCAACCTTCACGTTATTAATGTGACGCGGGACACATATTGTGTCCCCCTGCCCATAAACTGTAATTTACCTTAATTCATGACATTATCCGTTAGTTTTTTGTTCAAACTGTACCGGCTTTAATTCAAGCTGGCACATTTTCTCAGACCAATCATTCTTAGAGTTTCATTAGATTAAAATCAGAAAATAATGACTGATACTTAAGCCTGTTGCACGTTCCACCACGGTTCTCTCCAGCATGCTCCGGATTCTGTTGTTATGTATTAAAATAAAACTTATCAATTAGCATTATGTCTGATGGACCTGAATTTTTCTAATTCCAGGCATATTCCTATTTAATATTACTAAATTCTTTGAATTCGCTAATCAATGCAAGAAAATTAACTTAATTTACAAGACATTATCCTAACCCCCACCCTGCTTATTACGTTTTTAAAAAATATACAGCCTCTTTATTCCTTTCTGGAATTTGTGAGTGAATTCGATTCCAGTTAGTTTCGTTTATGACAGTTAGTTCAATAACTGTTCAAAAAAATAATAAAGATTACACACAGCAAATATACTGCAGGAACTCATAATATGAATAAAGGCATCTACTATTATGTGACGGTCAGTACCGATCAGGATAATTATCATCTGCTGCATCGGAAAGAGTGCAAACGTCTGCCCGAAAAGGAGGATATGGTCTTTATTGGTACGCTCTACAATTTAAATCAGGCTTTATCGGTTGCGCGCATTAATTTTAAAAAGGTGAAACCCTGTATTAAATGCTGCATTCGTTATTCTGCGCCAATTATCCGCGAATCTGTACGCCCTGTACTGCATTTTCCACAAAAAATGCACTGATCGTCCGGGCGGATGGTTCACCTCATCCGCCCGTTAGTTATTCCTGACCTTCACCTTGTGATTTTTCGTCTATCCTTCTCTGAAATCCCTATTCAACAGGCAAGGAGATCGCGATGAGCATGTATAACACCTTAGTTGAAGCCATCGAGGCAGCGCGTGAAGAGTTTCTCGCCAGCCAACCCGGTTTGGATGAGGACGATGCCGTCGTCAACCAATTCGCGCTGCAAAAATATGTGATGCAGGACGGCGATATCATGTGGCAGGCCGAGTTTTTCGCGGACGAGGATGGACAAGGCGAATGTCTGCCCATTCGTAGCGGTGAAGCAGCCCAGGCCATTTTCGATGATGACTATGACGAGATTGAATTACGTCAGGAGTGGCAGTCTGAAAATACGCTACACGAATGGGATGAAGGAGAATTTCAGCTCGAACCCCCTATGGATAGTGAAGAAGGTGAGGCGGCAGCGGCCGAATGGGACGACGATAACAGTGACTCTGACCGCTGGGCGTAACAGTTATTCGTAAGGGCTGTGATGGGCATCCACAGGTAATAACAGTGTGTCCATCACCAACGACAAGGGTAAATCAAGGATGGTTAGCATCCGCCATGCACCATCGCGCACATCCCACTGCACTCCTGGATAATATTGATTGCCATGCCCCTGACCCGGCACGGTACGACTGATGATACTGCCACATCCGCTAAGCAAAAAGATGGCGCTAACGACTACAGTTAATTTCAGGAAACGATTCACAACACATACTCACAATGGCCTGACGCTATTTTAGCCGTCAGCGTGGGTGAATAACCACACCCGGCAGCGTAAAGATTGTGTTAGTCGGAGCACTCTTGCTGCTCCGTAACCAATAAAAAAGCCGCTATCGCAACACGATAGCGGCTTTTTAACCGGGTTAAACACCCAACATCACGACTGTTGCGGCAGTGCCTGCGGGTTTAGCTTCAGCTTCTGATAGCTATCCACCCACTCATGATATTTCTCTGCACTTTCCCACAGACGAGTATGCACACGTGCCAACACCACCGGATCGCTAATCAACTGCAAACGCTGTTCGCGGTTCAGTTTTTCAGGCGCATCACTCAATGCCTGATCCACGCGCCGATCGCGCGCATGATCGAGGATTGTACTGTGCAGGTGGCGTGAGGTTGCCATCGCCGTCGCCAGTGCGTTAAAGGCCGGGTTGAACAGCGCGTGCATAAAGCCATTTTTCAACGCCCGCTCACGGTTCAGCTGTAGGTAGTTGTCGGTATCGACCAACTCCTTCGGCGGATCGTACTCTTCCGGGATCAGGAACAGTTGCGCACGTTTACTCTTCAGACCGATGGTGGCACGGCTCGACATGACGGAAACGAACGGTGACAGAATCAGCGAGAAGACAATCGGCGACAACCACCACAGGAAGTTCAGATCCAGCACGCCCATGCCAACTGCCCAGACAATCCCCAGCAGCATTTGCGAACCGTGGCGACGGAACGCTTCACTCCACGGTGTCGCATCATCGTCACGCTGCGGTGAATTCCACACCACTTCCCAGCCGAGAAACGCGCTGACCACAAACACGGTATGGAACAGCATACGCACCGGTGCCAGCAGGACCGAAAACAGCATCTCCAGCAGCAGTGAGAAGAACAGCCGCACCGCCCCACCATAGGGTTTCGCGCCTTTGAACCAAATCAGCACCACGCTGAGCAGTTTCGGCAGGAACAGCAGCACCAGGGTGGTTGAGAAGAGTGCAATCGCCAGATCGGGACGCCACTGCGGCCACACTGGGAACAGCTGACGCGGTTGCAAGAAGTAGGTCGGTTCCATCAGCGTATGTACCACCTGCAATGCGGTGGAAAGTGCCAGGAACATAAACCACAGCGGGGCCGATAAGTATGACATCACGCCCGTCAGGAACACCGCACGGTGTACCGGATGCATCCCTTTTACCAGGAACAGACGGAAGTTCATCAGATTACCATGACACCAGCGACGGTCACGCTTCAGTTCATCCAGCAGGTTGGGCGGCAACTCCTCGTAGGAACCCGGCTGATCGTAGGCAATCCACACGCCCCAACCCGCACGGCGCATCAACGCTGCTTCGACAAAGTCATGCGACAGAATCGAACCGGCAAAAGAGCCTTCACCCGGCAGCGGTGCCAAGGCACAGTGCTCGATAAACGGCTTCACACGAATGATGGCGTTATGGCCCCAATAGTGGGATTCGCCCAACTGCCAGAAGTGCAATCCGGCGGTAAATAGCGGACCATATACGCGGGTCGCAAATTGCTGGCAACGCGCATACAGCGTGTCCATCCCCGACGCTTTCGGCGACGACTGAATAATACCGGCATTCGGGTTGGCTTCCATCATGCGGACCAGACCGGTGAGACATTCACCGCTCATCACGCTGTCAGCGTCCAACACCACCATGTAGCTGTAGTTGCTGCCCCAGCGGCGGCAGAAATCATCAATGTTGCCGCTTTTACGCTTCACACGGCGACGGCGGCGGCGATAGAAAATCTTGCCTGCACCACCCACATCACGCACCAGCTCCATCCAGGCTTTCTGCTCGGCAATGGCGATATCCGCATCGTAGCTGTCACTCAGAATGTAAACGTCAAAGTGTTCCGCATTGCCGGTACGTTTGACCGATTCCCAGGTCGCACGCAAACCGGCGAACACGCGTTCCACGTCTTCGTTACAGATAGGCATGATCAGCGCGGTACGATGCGCCGGATTCAGCGGCTCATCGCCCGTGGTCGAATAAGAGATACTGTACTTGTCACGGCCAATCAGCAATTGCAGGAAGCCCATCAGCGCGGTCCAGAAACCGGCGGACACCCAACAGAACAGGATGGCGAACAGGAACAGAATGCCGGTTTGCAGGATGTACGGCAGAATCAACTCCACCGACTGCAACCAGTTCTGATTGAACAACTCCATGGGGTCGAGCAGCGTCCAGCCCTGGTACGGCAGAATGGTTTTCATGTACCAGGTGGCGACCACGGTCTGGAACAGCGTCAGAATCAGCAGCACATAACGGCGCATCGAACCAACATGACGCCACTTATCTTCCGCATTTTGTTCTTCGACCGTTTTGTACCGTGGCGTTGATTTATGCCCACGCAACGAATCCCAGGCACGCGCCAGCGGGTTGGTACGCCAGGCCTCGGGGAACATCAACGAACGTGTCACCTTTGGCATCGCCTTCAGGGTGGTACGATCAAGATAATCTTTACCGAGTTGCTGACCATCAGCCAGTGAATCTGGCCAGGCCATTTGCACACGGGACGACACCGATTTCAGCGGCACATCATCCGGGCGCTCGCTGGCCGCAACATCGTGCCCCAGCGACGTATGAACAGCGTGGAACGCCTGCGCATTTTGCAGCGATGCGATCAGACGTGCGCGTCCTGCCGCATCGAGCGGCAGGGCTTCCACGTAAGATTGAGGTGTAAAAGTCGAGTTATTCATTGGCAGGTAGCTGATAGCTCCAGGTTTCCGTCAATGTCTTGTCGCCACTAACCAGCGCCGCACGCATTTCCGTCGGCTGCTTGTTGTCTTTCACGCGCAGACGCAGCACCAGACGCCAGCCTTTAGTGACCGGGTTGTAGCGTACGCTTTGCTCCACCACTTCAGCGTTATTACCCACGCTGACCTGCGGCGCGACCTGAGTGTTTTCCGGCAGTTGGCTCATCGCCCGGCCCACGAAGTCGACGGTGAAGGCGATGCTGCCATCCGGCTGACGCACGAGATTTGACTGCTTCACATCCCCGGCGGAACGCAGGGTATCTTTCACCCAGGCAACATCATCGGAATGCAGCAGGTTCTCGTCACGGGTAAAGTGCAGACGATACTGGAAACTCATCTCTTTACCCGGTTCAGCCAGTTTTTCTGGTGTCCAGAAGGCCACGATGTTGTCGTTGGTTTCATCCGCTGTCGGGATTTCCACCAGCTCGACACGCCCTTTGCCCCAGTCACCTAACGGTTCCACCCAGCCACTCGGGCGCAGATCATAGCGATCGTCAAGATCCTGATAACGGCTGAAATCACGACCACGTTGTAGCAAGCCAAAGCCTTTCGGGCTTTCGATGGTAAAGGTGCTGACCGCCAGGTGTTTCGGGTTATTCAGCGGACGCCAAATCCACTCGCCGTTACCGGCATGGATAGACAGGCCGTTGGAGTCATGCAGCTCCTGACGGAAATTGCTCACCGGCGACGGCTGGTTAGCGCCGAACAGGAACATACTGGTCAGCGGCGCGATACCCAGCTTGCCGACCTTGTCACGCAGGTAAATTTTGGATTGTACATCCACGGTCGATTCTTTACCCGGACGCACGATAAAACGGTAGGCACCGGTGGCACGTGGAGAATCCAGCAGTGCATAAATCACCAGCTGCTTGTCCTGCGGTTTTGGCCGCTCGATCCAGAACTCTTTAAAGCGCGGGAACTCTTCGCCCGATGGCAACGCCGTGTCGATAGCCAGACCACGCGCCGACAGACCATAGACCTGACCTGCACCAATTACGCGGAAGTAGCTGGCACCCAGGAAGCTGGTGATTTCATCGTCTTTACCCTTTTCGTTAAGCGGATAAAGTACTTTGAATCCGGCAAAACCCAGGTTTTTCACCGAGTCAGCGTCATGCTTGACGTTGCCGAAGTTGAAATAATCCGGGTTATACTTGATTTCACGGACCGTACTGGCGGTGACTTCGTTGATTTTCACCGGCGTATCGAAGTACATACCCTGGTGATAGAACTCAAGTTTAAACGGCGTACGCAGCTTGCCCCAGTAGGCTTTATCGTGGTTGAACTGGATCTGCTGATAGTCAGCAAATTTCATTTCACGAAACTGAGAGGGTAAATTGCTCTTTGGCGCTTCGAAGCTTTTGCCTGCCATCGCCTGAGCCTGTTTTGCTACATCATCCAGGTTGAACGCCCAGCTATTATTCGCGTACAACGCCAGCAGAACTGCCGCGCCTACCCAGCGCATTTTCTTCAGTCCGGCCATATTTTTTTCTAAAGTCAGCACATCCCCCCCTTTCGCGTGTGCTTAGATCAAACCCGCTTATCTTAAAGGATTATTCTTTTTTCCGACAGCGTATGTAACCGATTGTTCCCCTTATTTGTAAGTGGAAAATGCGCTTTTAGGATAATTAGACGATACAGAATCAGCCTATAGTATACCTCGTTTACAGCCGGTAGAATTTTACTCCGGCATAATCCGGTTTCAGGGCGAAACCGGCCAGGACTCAGACAATTGGATGCTTATGACTGCAGCAAAATCCGAACGCGAATATTTTCTCGATTCGATTCGAGCTTATTTAATGTTATTGGGCGTGCCCTTTCACGTTTCCTTGATTTACTCGACACAAAAGTGGGCAGTAAATAGCCAGGATGCCTCGATGTGGCTGACGGTATTCAATGACTTTATTCATGCTTTCCGCATGCAGGTTTTTTTCGTCATTTCCGGCTATTTTTCCTACATGTTGTACCTGCGCTATAAGCCGCAACGCTGGTTGAAAGTACGTCTGGAGCGTGTGGGTATCCCGCTGCTGACCGCCGTACCGCTGATCACTCTGCCGCAGTTTTTTCTGCTGAAAAATCTCACAGATAAAGTCGGAGATTGGGACAGTTTCTCCCTGTATCAAAAGTACAACGCCGTGGTGTGGGACCTTATCTCCCATCTGTGGTTCCTGGTGGTGCTGGTGATCCTCACCTCGCTGGGCATGATCGCCTTTCGTTGGCTGCGCACCCAGCACCGACAGATTGATTATGCGCAGGTTGGCTGGGGCAAACTGACCCTGGCACTGTTGGCGTGGTCGCTGACGTGGTGTGTTTTCCGCCGCATCATTTTTTATTACCAGCCCGCGTGGTTGATGGATGGTCTGTTCAGCACCGCCGTGATGCAAAGCCTGTTTTTCCTCCCCTTCTTTATGTTGGGCGCCCTGAGCTGGAAACACCAGGCGCTTAAGGCGTTATTTGTGCGTTTTAATCCGCTGATGTGTTTTGGCGCGATTGCGGTGTTTGTGGCATACAGCCTGAACCAGCGCTTCAGCAGCGGTGAAGGCTGGTTGTATGAGATCGACAACGTGATTTCAACCCTGATGGGCCTGTGCATGCTGAACGTCTGTTTTTGCTTCGGGCATAAACTGCTGAACAGCCACTCACCCCGCGTGATGTATCTGGTCAATGCCTCGCTGTTTATTTACCTGGTGCACCATCCACTTACCCTGCTGTACGGCATTTTTATCACCCCGCTGATCAGCAATGATACGTTGGGCTTTTTCGTCGGACTGCTGATGGTGTTTGGGGTGTCATTCACCCTGTATGAAATTCATTTGCGTATTCCACTGCTGCGCTTTCTGTTCTCCGGGAAACCACAGCGTGCATAAACCACGGGCCAGCTAAGCTGGCCCGCTGCTTTCACAACAACCATTCGACCGGCAAATGCCACACCAGGCGCACCATCAGGCGCTGAAACCAGGTACATTGCGGCTCGTGAATATGCACCATCTCACCGGCCTCACCCGGATATTCCACCCAATTCACCCGGCCCCAACCATCAAGCCGCAACGTCCAGGCGCGGTCTCGCATCCCCTGAATAAAGCGTTGATGGGTACGCTGCGCCAGGGTGTCGCTCTCAATCACCAGCCCCATTTCGGTGTTAAGCACCGCTGAACGAGGATCGAAATTAAACGATCCAATAAACACTTTGCGATTATCCACGGTAAAGGTTTTGGCATGCAGACTGGAACCAGAATTCCCGGTTAGCCCGCGATCGTGGGGCGCGTCGCTGGCATTGGCCTGTGGTTTCAGTTCGTATAACGCGATGCCGTGACGGAGCAATTTTTTGCGCCAGCGGGCATAACCCGCGTGCACCACGCTGACGTCATTAGCGGCCAGTGAATTAGTCAGAATCGCGATTTTGACCCCGCGCCGTTTCAACGCCAGTAGCTGTGCCACTCCAGCCCGCGTTGGGACAAAGTAGGCCGAGATAATATCGAACTGCTGCTGTGGCGTACCAATCACCTCCAGCATTCGCTGTGGCAGCAAAGAGGAACGCTTCGCTTTGCCCAGCCCTTTGCGCGGGTCATCGCTTAACAAACGCGTCGCTGCCCAGGTCATATTTAGCGTTCCGTCTGTCATCTGCCCCACAAACGGGGAGTGATCCAGCCGTGCCAGATAACGCTGTACCGCCTCACTATCTTGCCGCGTCTCCGGCATTCGCACGGCCCGATGCTCGCCGCGCACCTCTACCACGCTACGCAACGGCAACACCGCTTTGCTGCGCCAGTAACGCTCAAAATCCTGCGCGACTTCCGGCACCACCGGGCCGATAACCATCACGTCCAGATCGGTGAACAGCGGTTCATTACCGGTGCCGAAGTATTCATCACCAATATTTCGTCCCCCCACCAGGGTGACGGCACCGTCCACCGTCAGGCTTTTGTTATGCATACGGCGATTAAGGCGGGCGAAATCGGTCAGATAGCCCAGCATACGCAAGGTGCGAAACGAGAAAGGATTAAATAATCGCACCGCGATATTGGGATGGCGATCCAGTTCGGCGAGGGTTTCATCGAGGCCGGGCGTGTTGTTGTCATCCAACAGCAGCCGCACCTTAACGCCGCGCTCCGCTGCATCGAGCAACGCGCTGAACAGGAGTCGACCTGACATGTCGTTATGCCAAATATAGTACTGCACATCAATGGTGTTTCGGGCCATGCCCATCAACAGATAACGAGCAGCAAACGCATCCAGCCCATCATTGAGAGGATGGACGCCACTCATCCCAGGATGCCGCGCACAGCGTGCATCCACAATTTCATTAAGCCAGTTTCGCTGATTTTCCTTAGAAAGGCGTGGTACGGCTTCGCTCATACAGGTTCCCTGCAACACATAATCTTCTTATTGTTGGTGGCGGCACAGCGCATCGCAATCAGAGGCTTCCGGTTGCATTGGCTGGCCTGCGCTTAATTTAGTCTAGACTTAGCGGAACGTTCTGCATTCGGCGTTTCCCGTGAGGAGAGGAAAAATGGCGCAACACCCCCTTGATCCCCCGTCCCCGCGCTATCAGCCCCGGCTGTTTCGCAGTTTTTTCCAGGGAAGCTTCCCCTGCTCCACTTCCCGTCGTGCCGGTGGGCGGCGGCTGGATATGGTGATCAGTAGCGGCCATGACATGTTGCTGGAAAAAGATTATGCCGCCCTGGCACAGGAAGGGTTACGCACCGCACGCGACGGTGCGCGTTGGTATCTGATTGAAGCGACGCCGGGTGAATATGACTGGCGATCGTTTCTGCCGATGGTCCACGCGGCGGCGCGACACGATCTGCAAATCATCTGGGAGCTGGCGCATTTTGGCTATCCCGACCATCTCGATATCTGGAGTGGCTCCTTCGTCCAGCATTTTGAACGCTTCGCCGGGGCGATGGCGCAACTGATGCGTGATGAAGGCGTGGAACAACCGTTTTTCACCCCGATTAATCAAATTTCCTTCTGGTCGTGGGCGGGCGCGGATGTCGCCTGGCTCGATCCCTATTCCAGTCAGCGCGGTAAAGAACTGAAGCGCCAGTTGGTGCGCGCCTCACTGGCGGCAATGCATGCGATTCGCGACGTTTATCCGCAAGCGCGTTTTGTGTTGACCGACCCGTTGGTGCAGGTTGCTACCGATCCCGCCAACCCCGACAGCAAACCCTATGCCGACGCGCAACACCAGGCACAGTTCGAAGCCTGGGACTGGCTGGCCGGGCGTGATGCCCCGGAGCTGGGCGGCAGCGAAGATTTCCTTGATATCCTGGGACTCAATTACTACCCGGACAACCACTGGTTTTTCCCTGGCGATCCTTTGCCGCCAGATCATCCGGCGCGCCTGCCACTACACCGCTTGTTATTACAATGCTGGCAACGTTACCAGCGCCCGATGCTACTGGCCGAGACTGGTGCCGAAGGCGATGCCCGTGCATCCTGGTTCCATCAGGTCAGTGAAGAGGCAATGCTGGCGTTGGATGAAGGGGTAGCGCTGGAAGGGATATCGCTTTATCCGGTGGTGGAGTATCCGGCATGGGCCGATGATCGGCGTTCACCCGGTGCGTTATTTGGTTTGGGTGATCCCAACGGAAATCGCACGTTGCATGAGGGTTTAGCGCTGGAGTTGCGCAGTCAGCAAATTAAGTGGCAAAAACGTCAGCAAGGTTAAGATTGTTGCGAATTAGGATGTTTAGGACCGCAGGTTTGTACATCAAGGGATTGATCGGCAGGATGGCGCACATCGGTGAGCCAGGTCATGGTAAACAGGAACACCACACCAATCAGACAGGCAGAAAGCAGGCCAATGATAGCAATCAGTTTGTCATCGCGCGATTCCATCGACATCTCCTTACAGGCTTCCGATACCCGTTGCAGCAAGCCTTAGCTCATCCATAACGTCATCATCAGGACAAAGATTATAAGGGTAACCGAGGTCACTGCAAGTACCACAATGGCAAACTGCGCATCGTCCAGCGGCTGCCGCAGAGGTTCGTCATGATCGTCAGGTGGTGCAGGTGAACTCATGTTAACTCAGCAAAAAAAGGGATCGACCAGCAAGATTACCGCATCGAGTGTAATGGAAAGCGAACAAAATGAAAACGGGGCGCATTTGCGCCCCGCTGATAGGATTAGAAGTCGTAGGTGAGTGAGACTTTGACGGTACGTGGTTCTCCTTGTGTCAGGTAAGTACCACTATCATCGACGTTCGCCCAATACTTTTCGTTGGTGACGTTATCCACTCCAACACGCCATACCATATCGTTTTGGTTGACCTTCATCCGGTAGCGCAGCCCCAGATCCAGCGTGGTGTAATCGTCCATTTTCATGGTATTGGCGAGGTCAGCATACTGTGAACCGGTGTAGTTCAGCAGAGCGGTTGCCGTCAAGCCGTCAACCGGTTTGATATCATATTCAGCGCCCAGTGCCGCCGTGAAACGGGGTACGCCAATCGCGTTTTTACCATTTTCGTTGCTGTCAC
This sequence comes from Pantoea sp. X-Soil-TKNS-1211, assembly GCF_059730495.1. Classification (NCBI taxonomy): domain Bacteria; kingdom Pseudomonadati; phylum Pseudomonadota; class Gammaproteobacteria; order Enterobacterales; family Erwiniaceae; genus Pantoea; species Pantoea sp. X-Soil-TKNS-1211. The sequence goes on along the minus strand of NZ_AP035953.1, from coordinate 1,709,525 downwards.
CGGTTTTGGTCATATCCGGATCGATCCAGGTTGCACTGCCGTTCAGACGCAGCCCCAGGAGCGGTTCTCCAAATACGTTCAGTTCCACACCTCGATTGCGTTGTTCGCCATTCAGTTTGTAGACGCCGTCGTTCAGCACACCAACCGGTTGCTTGATTTCGAACAGCGCCAGCGTACCACCAATACGCCCGTAGTCAGCTTTGACCCCAACTTCGTTCTGTTTGGCATGCACGATACCGGTTACGCTACCGTAGTTAGAGGCAGTGAACGGCGCAGCAGTACCCGGCGTGAGTGACTCTGTATGGTTGGCATACAGAGAAATATTGCTGGTCGCTTTGTACAACAAGCCATATGCCGGTAACCAGCGGCTACTGTCAAAGCGGGTTCCGGTATCTTCCACACCATCGTAACCGTAGTTACGCACCACCACTTTCTGATGACGTGCGCCTAACGTCAGCAACAGCGAATCATCAAAGAAGCCCAGCGTATCACTCAGCAGATACCCCTGCGAACGTGAACGATAGGTGGTCAGCGGATCGCCGAATTTAGTGCCTCCCGCGAAGACAGTATCCGGTTCCGCCACATCATGCGGGTTATAGATGTTGACATCGGCATCGTTACCCGAAGACATGCGATAAGTATTTTTCGCATTCGAGGTCATCGCAGAGTAACCGAAGTTCACTTTGTGCGTCACAAAACCGGTGGAGAAATCACCTCGGATACCTACGCTGCCGCTCATGGTGTCTTGAATACGGTTAGTATCGAAACGGCCGATAGTGGCATTGCCAGAGGTATCCAACACTTTAGGGATACCATAGTTGCCGATTTCGTGCGTGTGCTGTGCACCCAGCGCGCTATAGACAGTCCATTGATCATTAAGGTCGTATTCAGCTTTTGCCAGACCAAATTCGGACTCGATATCACTGAACACCCAGTTCTGGCTGTAGTTGGTGCTATTAGAGGGTACATCTGGAATAAAGTCGATGCCGCTAATATTGATACCGTTACGGGCATCATGGAAGGTTTTCTTCTGATAACCCACATCCAGCGAGGTGCGCAGACGATCGCCACGGTAATCAAGACCCAGAGAAGCCGCGGTGGTGCGTTTCTTTTCACCGTCCACACCCGTCTCGCCTTCACGGTGGACAGCATTCAGGCGCACGCCGAACTGGTTATTATCACCAAAACGACGGCCAATATCTGCGGTGGTGCCTAATTGCGAATCTGAGGTGTAATCCACACCCACACGCGTCAGTGGTGTGTCTTCAGCATGTTTTGGTTCCAGGTTGATCATGCCACCGACACCCGTCTCGGCAGATCCGTTCAGCAGCGCGTTAGCCCCTTTGAAAATTTCCACCCGGTCAATCAGTGAGGCATCCATCACCTGACGCGGCACAATACCTGCGAGGCCACCGTAAGTCATGGCATCACCATCAAGGCGGAAACCACGAATACGATAGCTTTCCGCGAAGTTGCCGTAGCCTTTCACGTTCTGCACGGTGGCATCATTGCGGATCACATCGGCAATGGTTTTTGCCTGCTGATCCTGGATAGCTTTGGAGGTAAAGCCAATCACGTTGAATGGCACATCCATGGCATTCTGTTCGCCCAACATGCCCAGGCGGCCGCCGTGCGCCACCTGACCATCCAGATAGGCTGGCACTAAATCGTTACCGCCAGGTTTGAAATCAGTCTGCGGTGTCGCTGTCACTGTCAGCGTTTGCTGTTCTTTTTTTGCCGCATCTGCGGTGGTGTTGGTGGTAGCAGCCATCACTGGCAAACAACCGGCGCTGACCATTACAGCCAGCAGCGTCGGTTTCAGTCCGGGATTGAAAGGCGTATTGCGCATGGATATCCCCTAATACAAACTTAATTGATAATCATTTTTATTGCGGTTTGCGATTATGCTGAGGACTGCGCTGAATGCAAGAAAAATTCAGGCATTTTCTTAACGAATTCCGGATGGAGGGTTACAAACAACGTGGGTTCACCAGGCATTGAACCGTAGCGGCGCTTTTTATGCAGTGAGTTAAATTCGCGCGATAAATCGCGCCGCTACGGGAATTGTGGCGTTACATCCCTTGCCAGCGGCGAAACACCAGTGACGTATTAATGCCGCCAAAAGCGAAGTTATTTGACTGAATATAATCCGTCGCGAATTGACGTACCTCGCCCATAATGTAATCCAGTTCGCCGCACTCCGCTGCGGGCTGCGTTAGATTCAGCGTCGGTACAAACCAGCCTTCACGCATCATCTCAATGCTCATCCATGCCTCCAGTGCACCACACGCCCCCAGCGTATGACCGAAGTAGCTTTTCAGTGAAGAGATCGGTGTATTGGCGCCGAATACCGCCGCAGTGGCCTGACTTTCGGCGATATCGCCGCGATCGGTGGCAGTGCCATGCGCATTGATGTAGCCAATTTGCTCCGCTGTCACCCCCGCCATTTGCAAGGCGCGTGCGATGCAAATTTGCATGGTTTCACGCTGTGGCTGAGTGATGTGTGCCGCATCACAGTTGGTATAAAAGCCCACCAGCTCCGCATAAATCGTCGCTCCGCGCGCCTGCGCATGCTCCAGTGACTCAAGAATCAGGGTGCCTGCCCCTTCGCCAATCACCAGCCCATCACGCTGCTGGTCGAACGGCGCGGGTGTCAGGTCCGGCCGGTCATTTCGCTGGCTGGTAGCAAACAACGTGTCAAATACCGCCGCTTCCGAAGGACAGAGTTCTTCCGCCCCACCGGCGACCATCACCGTCTGGTAGCCGTGGCGAATCGCTTCCCAGGCATAACCAATCGCCTGGCTGCCTGAAGTACAAGCGCTGGAGGTGGGGATCACGCGGCCACGCAAGCCAAAAAACAATCCGGCGTTGACCGCCGTTGTATGCGGCATCATCTGTACATAGGTCGTGCCGGTAATGTTGTTGGTGTGTTTTTCCGTCAGCATGGTGGCGAATTCACTCACCGGGCCTGTACTGCCGGTCGAGGAGCCGTAGGCGATACCGGTTTCCCCGCTGGTCAGCACCGGATGATCGATCAATCCTGCCTGCTCCAGCGCCAGTTCAGTGGCGCGGGTTGCCAGCAACGACACGCGTCCCATCGCACGGATGCGTTTACGGGTATAGTGATCGGGTAACGCAAAGTCGTCCACCGGCGCACCAAGCAGAGTATGCAGACCAGCATAAACCTGCCATTCCGGCATTTTGCGCACCGCATTTTTTCCCTGTTTCAGACGTTTGGCGACCGCTGCCCAGCTCTCGCCAAACGCCGTGACGCCCCCCATTCCGGTAATAACGACACGCTGCATCACAGCATTCCCCCGTTGATAGAGATCACCTGACGCGTCACATAACCCGCAATATCTGACATCAGATAACTGGCCAGCCCGGCGACCTCATCCGCCTGCCCCATGCGTTTCATCGGGATCAACTTCAGGGCTTCATCGATCACCTGCGGTTCCAGCTCGGTCATACCGGTATCGATCAAGCCCGGAGCGATACAATTAACGGTAATTTTGCGTTTAGCCAGCTCAATCGCCAGTGCCTTGGTGGCACCGATAATGCCCGCTTTGGCGGCGCTGTAGTTCACTTGCCCGCGATTACCCATGATGCCCGACACCGACGATAAGGTGATAATCCGCCCTCCCTGCCGCAGGCCAATCATCGGCATCACGCAAGGCTGGATCACGTTGTAGAAACTGTCGAGATTGGTGTGGATCACGCTGTCCCACTCTTCATCGCTCAACGCCGGAAACGCCGCATCACGGGTAATACCGGCATTGCTCACCACACCATACCAGGCACCAAAGCGGGCGATATCTTGCTCCAGTGCGGCGCGCGTTGCCTCGCGCTGCCCGACATCAAACTGCAAAGTGCGGCCGCTACCGCCCGCTGTGGTGATCCGATCCAGCGTGTGCAGCGCACCTGCGGCGTCACGATGATAATGCACCGTCACATGGAAACCATCCTGCGCCAGCCGCAGAGCAATGGCACGCCCGATTCCTTTACTTGCACCGGTCACTAAAACGCTGCGTGTCATGATTGATGTCCTTGTAATAGCCGTTGTAATTCATCGTCATCAGGTTGATACGTGTTGAGGCGGCCAGTCGCCAGACACTCAGATTGATGGCGAATTTCCCCTTCAAAACTACCAATCCGCTCATCACGCATCAGCAGATGCATCTCCACCTGTAAACGCGCTCCAGCCGGAAAAATGGCTGCAATTGGACGATATCCCCGCCCGCCCAACAACATACCGGGGCGAATCTGGGTTTCACCCTGTTGCCTGGCATGAAAGCCCGACCAAACGCCAACAGTCTGCGCCATAATCTCCACACCAAACCAGGCGGGCAGCGTCCCCTGTGGCGTCAGAAACGGTGCCAGTGCACCCTGCCCGTCAATCGTCACTTCGCAGATGACCTTGTCAGCAGTGACCTGGATAACACGATCCAACAACAGCATCGGTGCACGATGCGGTAAATATTCGCTTACCGGCAGAAAATCAGACATCTACGCGTCCTGTAATCAGGCAAGTATTGTTCCCACCAAAAGCAAAAGAATTGGACGCGATCACCGGACGCGTCAGCGGCACTGGCGCGGTAATCAGCCCACAATCCGCTAAGGAAGGGTCGCGCTCTGCGCCGGAAAAATCCTGCGGGGGCAGCGGTAAATGTTGCTCCAGTAACAACAACGACAACGCGGCTTCAGTGGCACCTGCCGCGCCCAGCGTATGCCCGGTGAGATGCTTGGTGGAGCTACAGGGCACGCGATTACCAAACAGACGCTGTACCACGGCCGCTTCCACCTGATCGTTAAGCGGCGTCGCGGTGCCGTGCAAATTGATATAACCGACCTGCTCTGGCGACAAACTCGCCTGCTGCAACGCCATCGTCATCGCCCGTTCTGCCCCCTCACCTTCCGGGTGCGGTGCTGACATATGCCAGGCATCCGACGACTCCCCTGCGCCCAACAACGCCAGCGGGTGAGGCTCGCGCGTCAACAGCAACAACGCCGCCGCTTCACCAATTGAGATCCCGTCACGATCGCGGCTAAATGGCGCACAATGCCGCTCAGATAACGACTCCAGGCTGGCAAAGCCGTTAATCGGCATTCGGCTGAGCGAATCCGCCCCGCCCACTAACGCCACATCCACCAACCCGGCGGCAATCAGACGCTCGCCGCTGATAATGGCGCGCGCACTGGAGGAACAGGCTGTCGATATTGTATAAGCCGGGCCATCCAGTTGCAGGTAATGCGCCAGAAAGCGTGAGGGATCGCCCAACTCCTGCATCCGGTAGTCATAACCGGTTAATCCTGCGCTGACCTGACGGTCACCCTCATCCACTCCCGAGGTGCTGGTGCCAAGGATCACCGCTACGCGATCGCGGCCATATTGCGCCACAGCCCTCTCCACCGCCGGACGAATCTGCGCCAGTACGGCCAGCAACAATTGATTATTGCGGGTGTTGTGCGCCGCCAGTGCGCCGGGAATCGGCGGCAATTCTCCCTCGACCTCTCCCACCCAGCAGTGTTTGCCCGCCAGCAGCCAGCCGTCACGCGGCTGCATACCCGGTGCTATGCCTTGTTGCAGTTGGGTGGCAATCTGCGCCAGACTGGTGCCGAGCGCGTTAACCATGCCGTAAGCCGAGATGTAGATCATGATGCGTCCAGGTGTTGAATCTGAATCTGGTAGCCAAAAGCACGCTGTTCAATGTTGATCGGATCACGTTGCGTGCCACGTTGCATATAACGGATTAACGTCACCACCGCGCCGGATGGATCGCGCAGCTCACGGCGATCGCCAATATCCTGCAATTGCCAGCCTTGAGGTAATTGTGGCTGCCAGGCGCTAATCGGCCAGTGACTCAGCATAATATCGGCCAGTACCTGGCTGGCGGGCGGCATTTCCGGCAGGGCCATCATCTGCTGCGTGTGGATACCGCTGGCGTCGTAAGTGACGCTGAACAGACGAATGCCCAGCGACGATAACCCGGCAAGGTTGATGTGTTGTCCATCCGCCGCCAACAGCACCAACAGCGATTGCGTTTTCCCCCTGGCATGACCGGTTAACAGCTGTTGCTGTTGAAACGCCGGTGAGATGCCCGGCGCAGGCAATGTCACGCGTACCCCAGGTTTAAGCCAGGCCGTTGGCCGGTTGGTTGGTGTCGTTTGCTGCGCACAACCCCCCAGCAGCAATGTGAGCAACAGCAGAATCAGACCTTTATTCATTATGGCTTCCTTTTCCTCGCTGCCAGCGCCAACGGTGCCAGCAAAAATGCGCAGAAGATGCCGCTGCACAGCACCGTACCAAAGCTGCTGATGGCGCTGGTGCTGCTAAACACCAACATCCCCAACGTCAGCAAGGTGGTCATCATCGCCAGCGTTACCGCCAGCATTGAAGTCAGCGGTGTGCCGCGTGGGTTACTGAAAAACAGCGTGTAATTGATGCCGATCCCCAGCACCAGGATTAGCGCCAGCAAGGCAAAGAGATTGAGGCTGGCCCCGATCCAGCCCAACGTTGCCAACGCCGCCGCCAGCGATAACCAGGAGGGCAACGCACTGCGTAGCCCGGTTTTCAGCCCGAGACGCAGCAGATAACTCAGGGTAATGAACAACAATGCCAGCAGCAGCAAACCACTCAGCAGCAAACGCCAGAAAGCAAACAGCTGGTCATAGCTGGCTTTGCGATCAGCCCAACTGACGCCAGACTGTTGTGTCGCCAGTTGTCGCAGCGCCGGGCTGTTACGCACGCCACTGACCGGCACCAGCACGCTGCTACGACCATCCGGCAGCGACAGCCATAACAAGCGCCAACCCTCACTGAGCGGACTTGCCAGCCAACTTTCTGGCGTCACCGTCATCGCACGGAGATCGGCCTGCGCCAGCGTGACGCCCGCCTGTTGCAGACGTGCCGCAATCGCCGGTGCCGCCTGGTGCAGCAGCGTCACATCCTGTTGCTGCTGTGCCAGTGAGCTGAGCGGTAACAGGCGATAACCCATCAACCACCCTTGCTGCTGCGCCTGGTGCAGCGCGGGGGCCAGCGCACTCAGTCGTTGTAGCGTTTGCTCTGGGTTATTCCCCCACACCACAAACCAGGTTTGATCGGCCTGCTGTCCGGTCAGCTGCGCCAGTTGGCGATCCTGGGCCAGCAGGTGCTGTGGTGCGCTTTGCAAATGCGCGATATCGTCATCCACCCGCAGTTGCAGGATGCCCAACAGCGCATAGACCGCCACCAGCACCGGCAGCCCCCACGTCAACCACCGCTGACGTCGCCAGGCAGCCAGCCAGCGTACCAACCACACCATGCCTGGGATCGGGCGTACCGGCAGGCCCCGTACCAGCCACGGGTAAAAGCAGATCACCGTCAGGCAGGAGGCACTCAGGCCACTGGCGGCAAATACCGCCAACTGGCGCAGGCCGGGAAACGGTGCCAGTAGCATCAGCAACCAGGCAATCGCGGTGGTGGCAAGCGCCAGTAACAAAGTGGCGCGCACTTTATGCAAACTTTGCCAGGGTGACGCCTCATCGCCGTGTACCATGCGCTCGGTCAGGTAGTACAGGGTGTAATCCGCCGAAATGCCGACAATGCTAAGACTCATCACCAGCGTGGTAAGATGCAACTCGCCAAAGCACAGCAAGGTCGCTACCGTTCCGGCCAGCGCGCCAATCGCTACCGACAGGGCGCACAACGCCAGCGGGCGCAGCGAGCGGAACACCAGCCCAATCAACAGCAACAAGCCCGCGAGCGTAGCGCTACCGAGCGTTTCCACATCATGCTGCGCGCGCTGGCTGGCATCATCGCTAAATAACACCGTGCCACGGGTTAAGATCTGCGCGTCTGGCCAGCGGGTTTTCAGTTGGTGCTCCAGCTGATTGATCGCCGTCACCAACTGATGACTTTGACGGATGCTGAAGGCATTGCTGGCCAGCTCGCCATGCAGGAAATACCACCGCCGCTGCTGTACATCGTTCACCGTCAACCAGCCATTATGCAGCACCATTTTGCTGGCGTTTTGCTGTAAGGCCAGCTGCGCCCCACGCACCAGCAAGAGCGGATCATGTTGTAGTTCCTGACTGCTGACACCGGCAAAGGCGGAAAACAATTGCGCCAAAATCCAGTTTGCCTGCCCCACTCCGCCGTTTTGCAGGCGGGTACGCGTGTTGTTGTCAATCAAACCATTACGGTGCTGCCAGGCGAAACTTCCCCAGTGCTGCATTTGTTGCTCGTCCATCTCGCCGCTGACCTGTTTCAACATCGGCAGCCTCTGAAGATGCGCTTGCCACCAGGCCGCTGCGGCAGCGCCATCAGAAGTGTTGGTGCTCACCAACCACACCAACTGCCGATCCAGACGCTGCATAAATGCCTGCTGGATTTCCGCCGGTGCCTCGCCAAGATTTTGCTGCGGCAGCAACGCCAGAACGCTGCTATTGAGCTGGCTGCGTGGCAACAGGAACGCCAGAGCGATAGCTAACGCCAGACAGAGCGCCAGCCACAGTAGCGCCAGCGTTTTTTCACGGTGCCGGGGCAAAATATGCACGCTCATCATCGGTCAGATGGCCGGGTTCGGTTCGGGTATCGCTCAGGGTAATCTCGGTTTTATCACCCTGCCGATCATCCAGTTGGATGTGGTTAAGAAACGCAGCCCCCTGTAAATCGATACGGGTAAAAATTTTGTTCAACGGTGCCGCTTGCGGAATCAGCCCCAGTTGCCAGTTACCGTTGCCTTGATCCTTAAAATCGAGGGTGAAATTTTCCCGTAGCACCTTCTCATTCGCCTGAAACAGCGCGCGCAGTAAATGATTAAACTGGAACATTTGCGGATTGCTGTCAGCGGTGATCACCTGCGGTGGCTGGCCGTTGAGACGTTGTACCATGCGCTGATCATCGAGGATCAGCGTCATGGGAAACGGAGTATTCTGTTGCCACCACAGTCCCTGTTGCTGCGCGATCAGCAATTGCCCGCGCGACACCAGCGGTTGTGTCATCCCGGTTATGGTGCGCACCTGCACGAAATTTGCGCGGATCACCGGCTGGCTGGCAAAGCGTTGCTGCAACTGTTCGAGGGTCACGGCATGAGCGGCCACGCCCCACAACAGCAGCAAGGTCAGCAAAAATCGTTTCACAGTGACACTCCCAGACGTTCAAACAAAATGGCGGGCGAGATAAAACACATCTCCTGAGTAGCCTGATCCACCGCGACCTGAATGGTGTGCGCTTTGGTGGTCAGTTGTCCGTCGGCATTGTGTATGTTGTAATTAATTCGCAAACGGTTTTCATATTCCACAATGGTCGCACTCACCCGGATACGTTCTTCGCAGCGGATCGGCAGACGATATTTCACGCGCGTATCCACCACCGGCCAGATGTATCCGCTGGCGGCCATCTCATGGTAGCTGTAGTTCACGTTGCGCAGCAGTGCCTCACGCGCCGCCTCGAAGAAGCGGAAATAGTGACCATGCCACACCACCCCCATGGGATCGCAGTCATTAAACGACACCACCCTCTCCACCTCGGCACGGTGGTTCTGCTCACTCATCGTTGTTCTCCTCGGTGGGTAAGGTCCAGAAATCGTAAAAATTAAACCAGTCCAGCGGTGCCAGCAGCGCGTGATGTTGCAACCGCTGGGCATAGCGATCCACCGCCTGTTGTAACGCCTGCTGACGCGTGGCACGCGGCAGCACCAGCGGTGAAGCAAAGTTTTCACAATGCAGGCGCAAGCGGCCGTGTTGGCGCAAAGCAAACATCAACAACACCGGACAAGCTAATGCCGCCGTCAGCAAAAATGGCCCTTGGGGAAAAGGTGCAGCCTGGCCGAGAAATTCACTCCAGATCACGCGCCGCTCGCCGCCACGCTGCGGCTGCACTGCGGTTCGATCGCCAACAATCGCTACCCATTCCCCTGCTTCAAGTTTTTGTTGCAGCAGGATCGCCGTGTCCGGACCCATATTGGTGACCGGCAGCAGATTGACGCCAGCCTGCGGCGCAATGCTTTCCAGCACCTCGCGAAAGCGCTGGGCATTTGCCGTAAACACCAGCGCATTGATCACCAGACCGCTTACCTGCTTTGCCAGCGCACGACAGGCTTCAATATCGCCGAGATGTGAGACAAGGATCAGATGACCTCTGCCCTCCGCCGCGCGGATCACGCCTTCCGCGCCTGGCGCAAAATCGATGTCCCGTCCCCATTGCAAATCACCGCGCCAGCTCGCCACTTTATCCAGCATGCTGTAACCGAAACGCAGAAAATGCCGGTAGCTGCCGATCGGCAGCGGCAATGGATGATGGCATTGTTGTGCGTAGCGCTGAATACGTTCCAGCCACTGCTGTGACGCCGCGCGTGCACGGCGTCCACTGAGCCAGTACACCGCGACCACCGGCCACAGCAGCAAGACAAAGGGTCGCCGCCCGGCACGCTGGTACAGCCACAACATAAAGCGCAGCCCCCATTGCCCACGCCGCTCCGGCGTTGCCGCCCAGTGACGCTCAGCGCCACGCTGTCGCAGCAATTGTGGGATACGCAGTAACATGCCGCAGAACAACCGGGTGTGCATCCAGGAGATGCGCAGATTGTCGCGCAGTGCATCGAAGTGGGAAACGCCACTGGCAGGATAGGTCACACGTGTCGCCAGAAAGCGACTCAGCGTACCCTGCCAGTAGAGACGCACCATGATTTCGGTGTCGAAATCCATGCGCTGTCCGAGTGGCTGCCGCTGACAGAGCGCCAACGTGGGTGCCAATGGATAGACGCGGAAACCGCACATGCTGTCTTTAAGCGATAACGACAGCGTTTCAATCCATACCCAAAAATGGGTGATATAGCGGCCATATAAGCGTGATTTTGGGATTGACGCGTCGTATACCGGCTGACCGGAAATCAGGCTGTGTGGATAGCGCCGCGCCTCCTCCAGCATCTGTGGTACATCTTCCACCTGATGCTGACCGTCAGCATCCAATTGCAACGCATGGCTGTAGCCTGCGGCAGCGGCGATGCGCATCCCGGCGATAACCGCCGCGCCCTTGCCCTGATTTTCGGGGAGTCGATGCACCTGCAGATCCGGCGCGCTGAGGGCGTCAATCTGCTGTCGGGTGGCGGCATCGCTGCCATCGTCAACAATGATGATCGGTAAATTGAACGGTGCGAGCCGTTGTAGCACCGACGCCAGCATCGCACCGTGGTTATAGCAAGGGATCAGCACGCAGGGAGAAAATGACCGGTTCAGCACAGACGAATCTTCCCACTGCTGGCGACCGGCTGGGCGCTGTCGGACAGTAACCGATATTGAAAGCTGAGCAGGGATTTCTCCGCCTGCCAGTTTAGCTGGAGTTCAAGTACGGTATTCGGCGGCACCGCCTGTTGGAATTTGATGTTATCAATGCCCGCGAAAGCTTTACCCGGTGTCAGACGTGTCAGTGCGTAATACAAAACCCAGTCAAGTTGTGCGACTCCGGGTAAAATGGGCAGCGTCGGAAAATGCCCGCGAAACCACATCAGGTCTTCAGCCACATGCAGGCGCAGGGTCAGCTGCGTCTCCTGTTGCTGAGCATCAAGTTCAATCGGCAACATGGAATAGCTCCTCAATTTGCGGCCAGGCGCGCTTACTTTGCGCAGTCATCGGGATGGTCTGCACCACACGCCAGTAACGCGGCATCGCCACCGATTCGAGCCAGGGTTGCAGCGCCTGTTTCCATTGTTGTTTACGCTGCGCCAGCGTTGAGGCACTGGGGGGGTGCGTCATCGCCAACACCACGCCAATCGTCTGACGCCCATGACGCTGAATCACCAGCGCCACAGCATCATCCACGCCCGGTAACGCCCGCACACGGCGTTCGATCTCGCTCAGGGAAACGCGTTTATCTTCGATCTTCACAATCCGATCCAGGCGACCCGCCAGCTGAAAGCGCCCCTCCGTCTGCGGCATAATGCGATCATCCAGCAACCAGCCCGCCTCGGTTTCCAGCAGAGGTGAAAAAACGCGCCAGCGTGCGTCATCCTGCTGGCAAAGTTGTACCGACGGGAAGCATTGCCACGGTGTCTGCTGTGCGGTGAGATGGCGCCAGGCGATGACGCCGGTTTCGGTACTACCGTAGATCTCATCCACTGTGCAGCCCAACACCTGCTGAGCCTGCTGCACGTCATCCCAGGGCAATACTCCACCGGCGGAAATCATTACCTCACAACGCGGCAGGTTGAGCGTTGGATCCAAACGGCGCAAAAAAGCCGGGCTGCTGATAAACGCATAACGCCGCCTTGCCGTTTGGTGAGCCAGTTGCTCGCTATATAGCAGCTGCTGGGCCGCAAAAGGCATACCCAGCGCCATCGGCAGCACTACGCGAAAGCTCAGACCGTACAGATGCTGATGACTGACAGAGGCGATCACATGGCAATCTCGCAGGCCTTCACCCCAGCGCATTGCCAGCCATTGCGCTTCCAGCTCCAGTGCCCTTACCGATTTCACCACGCGGCGCGGGGTGCCCGTCGAGCCGGAGGTAAACAGCACCACCGCAGCATCAGGAGCGATAGTCAGCAGCGATCCTTCCGCCTGGTCGCCATCCCATTGCAGCAGCGGTAGCGTCGTCACCAGCGGCATATCGCTGATCACCCCGTCCAGGCTGGCAGCCTTCTCCTCCAGGAGCGCCGCGCGGCAATGACCCGGGATCACCGGCGTTCTGCCCAGATGCCACACTGCCAACAGCGCGACGGTAAAGGAGTAGCTGTTATCAAAACACAACGCCCAATGTTGCCCCGGCAGCGCCTGGAGCCGTGCGCACAACGCGATCACCTGTTGGCGCATGGTGTGTAAGCGGTATTGCTGCTGCCCCTGCCAGGCCACCACGCGATCTTCCGCGCTGAGCCAGCTATTAATGGCCTGAACGTTCATACCTGCCTCCTGATGCGCTGACGCAGCAACCATTCACCGCCCATCAGCATCCCCATCAGCAGATAGCTGATGCAGCCATTCCACAGCGTCCAGAGCCTGAGATCGGCCAGCAGACAGGTGATTAACGCCACGCTGCCATTCAACACAAAAAAACCGCACCACACCTCGGTGACGCGTCGGGTATAGCGCACCGCACGCGGCGGCAGTTGTGGCTCCCGCCAACGCGCGATGCGCTCCACCAGCGGCATACCGCGCCATAAAGAGCTGCCAAACAGCAGCAACATCAATAGGTTGACCACCAGCGGATACCACAACAACAGGTGCTGCGCACGCAATGTCAGGCTGGCGAGACACAGCAGACTGCCCATCAGCGCCAGCAATAATCCACTGCGCGCCATGACCCCTGATGCGTGGCGCAGGCTCCAGCCACGCAGTGCAAACAGCAGCGCCAGTAGTAGCAACAGCACGCGCCATTGCGGATGTGCCAATGCCAGCCACACCAGCATGGGCCACGCGAGCAACGCGACGCCATTCAACCAACGCAGTACCGCTCGCATCGCTGACTCAGGCTTCGTGCATCAACTGGTCAAGCGCATCCACCACATCCTGCACGGTACGTACCGCACGGAAGGCTTCCGGTTTGATCTTACGGCCAGTACGCTTTTGCAGATGCACCACCATATCGACGGCGTCGATGCTGTCTAACTCCAGGTCTTCATACAGACGCGCCTCCGGGCGAATGTCTGCGGCATTGATTTCAAACAACGAGGTCAGTAAGGCGCTAACTTCCTGGTAAATCTCTTCTTTATTAGTCATTTGTACTGCTCTCAGGCTTGCTGTTGTTCAATAAACGCAGCCAGGGTGGCTACGGAAAAAAAGTGGGCGCGCAGCGTTTCACTCTCGGCAGTGAGCTGGACACCAAAGCGATTCTTCACCGCCAGCCCCAGTTCCAGCGCATCGATAGAGTCCAGCCCCAGTCCTTCACCAAACAACGGTGCATCGGTGTCGATATCGTCGACGCTGAGATCTTCCAGATTCAACGTATCGATAATCATGTGTTTGATTTCGTTAATCAGTGCTTGCATAACTTACTTGCTCTCGTCAGGGACCAGTGCCTGTTGCAGGTAACGCGTCAGGCGACGCGCCGCCAGCGGCTGTGCATCTTCTTCTGCTTGATAAAAGGTTTGGCTATCGATGCGTGATTGTACCCGCACCGTAAACAGCGGTTTAACCGGTGGAATCTGATACCAGCGACTTTGTTTATCCAGCATACGCTGGGTGCAACTGATATGAACCACGCGCAGATCGCATCCGGCACGCACGGCGATATTGGCCGCGCCACGCTGAAGTTGCAGCGGTTCACCATAACGGGTGCGGGTCCCTTCGGGAAAAATCAGGATGGTATCGCCGCGCGCCAGACGCTGCTGGCTATCCGGCAATAAGGTTTCGGCTTCGCTGTTAACCAGATAATCTGCTGCGCGAATCACACCACGCAAAAAGAAGCTATGCTGCAACTCCGCCTTCACCAGGCAATCCATCTCCGGCAATACCGAGGCAATCATGACGTAATCGATCAGGGAGGGATGGTTGGCAACAATCAGGCAACCGCGATCCTGTTGCAGCTTTTCAGCCCCTTCAATGCGGTAGTCATACACGCCAACGAAGCGACAGAAACGTAAAAAGCAACGGAAGCTCACGGCAATGCCACGACGCGCAAGCTGACGGCGACGGGCCACATCCCGCTGCACCAGCAATAACATATTGAAACCAATCAGCGACAGCAGCAATCCACCGATGCTGAACAGGGTAAAGCTGACGGCGGTCATCACCAGCCGCCAGTAATAATTGAAGCCGCTGCGTCTGAGAGCCAGGGTGTTATCTGCCATGCTGACGCTCCCAGCTCCATAAATGGCGCTCCCCCTGCAGGTTAAAGGTCGGTGATTTCCTCAGCAGTCCATGCAGGCAGCGTAAACTCTGCGGTAGCGTGACCGCCTGACGGGAGCATTGGGGTTGTGCCTGGCAACACCACTCCTCTCCGGCACGCAGCAGCAGCGCCACCGCATAGGGTGCGTTGAAAGGCATATCTGCCAACCAGCGGCAATAGTAATCCGGCACTGCGCCGTCGAAATCGACCAGCAATACCTGCTGATATCCAGCCTGATGCAACGCAGCCACCTCAAACAACCCCTGCTGGAAGCTGTCGGCACCCGCCGCAACCGACGAGGAAATCAGTGGCTGACGCGCCGCAATGGTCAGGCTACCAACGGCAGAGTTATGCACCGACATGGCAAAATCTGTAGGGGAAAGCAGCTGCTGCTGCGCCAACGCGTTGAGAATGCGCAGGTTGCGCTCCAGCTCACCATGACGGCTGGTAAAGACCACCGCATCCACCTGCTGACGCGCCAGCATCGCCAGGCCACATTCAACTGCCGCCCGGCTGCCATGACTCAGACGACGCGCCGTCATCATCGGCAGGAATTGTGGTTTTCCGAGAGGCTGAGAGGTATCAATTAGCGGCTCGGACTGCGCCCAATGTTGCCAGGCACTGGTACTATCGAGTCCAGGCGCGATGGCGTGCCAGTCGATCAACGTGAAAGCGAGTTTCATACCTGCACTCTCTTAAAAAACCCATAAGGATCAAAGGTAAATTGTGCGGCATCCCTTCCCAGCTCGCCGTCTCCGGACGGCGAGCTGCCGGTAAATAAGGCGAGTAATGAATTAACTTTATATGCTGGCGACAAATCTGCGCGCAGACAGGGTTATTTCGTCACCAGTGCGGCAAGGCGCAGCTGGATATCCTGATCGAGGTTGTGTATCCAGCGCCAGAAGAAGAAGCATAATTCACTTTATCAGAATATATTCAGGAAATATCAGAGAAATCCGTGATAATACAGAAACATCCTCCAGAGAAATCTGGAAAAACAGTGACAATCAACCCTGCCAGCCCCCACCCAGTGCCCGATAAAGTTCGATTTGCGCCAGCAATAGGGTGTTTTTCACGCTCACCACACTAAGTTGCGTATTAAACAGGGTGCGCTGGGCATCCAGCTCATCAAGGTAGGAGGCGTAACCATTTTGATAGCGGTTGCGCGCGATGCGCAGCGCTTCGCTGACATCACTCTGCTGCTTTTCCAGTTCAACCAACTGCTCCTGATTACGACGAATCGCATCCAGAGCGGTGTCCACTTCAGCAAAGGCATTTCTCACGACTTTTTCATAGCCATACAACGCCTGATTACGTGTCGCCATCGCCACATCAACCTGCGCCGTCAGCGCTTCGCGGTTGAGAATCGGTGCCAATACGCTGCCGCCAATGCTCCACAGACGGAACGGATTTGCCAGCAATTCATGCAGATGATAGCTTTCCAGACCTCCGCTGGCGGTGAGATTCAGTGTGGGTAGCAGTTGAGCTTGCGCGGAAGCCAGCGAGGCATCGTAAGCCAGCAACTGGCGCTGTGCCTGGACGATATCCGGGCGACGATTGAGCAGCTGTGACGGCAACACGTTTGGCAACGTCTGCGGCATTACCTGGTTGAAATGATCGGCGCGAGCGATGTCACGCGGATTCATCCCCACCAGTACGCTCAGGGCGTTTTCCTGTTGGGTGATCTGATGCTGCAATTGTGGCACCTGCGCTTTGGCGGTCTGATACTCTGACGACGCCTGCATCCACTCCAGTCGTGATGAGTAGCCGGTCTCAAACTGACGCTGCGCCAGTTTGAGCGAATTGGCGCGTGAGGCCAGTGTATCTTCGGTGACGCGCAACTGTTCATCTAACGCGCACAGGCTGAGATAGCCCGATGCCACTGAGCTGGCCACAGTTAATTCGGCGGCCGAGGCTGCGGCGCGTTGTGCCGCCAGCGAGGCCTCAGCGGCGCTGATAGTGTTACTGCGGCTGCCCCACAAATCGACCTCGTAATTGGCTTGTAGTGATGCCTGAAATACCGCGTTCTCATAAGGCAAACCGGTGGCGGCGGAGATAGCGCGCTGATGTGTCGCCCCCGCTCCCGCCGTCAGACTCGGATAGTTATCGCCCTGTGCCGCGCGCAGCTCGGCGCGATACTGCTCGACACGGGCGCGGGCGCTGAGAATATCGCTGTTGTGCTGCAAAGCCTGACTCACCAGCCGGTTCAGATGTTCATCGCCAAAGGCGTGCCACCATTGCGCTTCCGGTGCCGCACCCGGTCCCACCTGCTGACGCCAGTTTTCCGGGATCGGCAATGAGGCTGGCGCTTTATCTACTTGAGTGGCGCAACCACTCAGCCATAGTGCCGCGAGGGTGGCTAACAACACGCGGCTCATAGCTTCTCCTCACGCGGCTCAGCGGCGGTGTCGATATCCACCTCAACTGACATCCCCGGGCGCAGTGCCTGCAAATCCCCATGTACCTTAATGCGTACCGGAATACGCTGGGCGATTTTGACAAAATTTCCCGTGGCGTTATCCGGTGAAATGGCGCTGAACTCCGAACCTGCCGCCGGAGAGATGAACTCCACGGTGCCATCGTAGCGTTTGCCATCCAGCGCATCCACGCGGATGGTGACCGGTAAACCAGGCCGGATGCGCGCCAACTGGGTTTCTTTCAGGTTGGCAATCACCCATTTGTTGTCTGGCACCACCGACGTCAGACGCGTGCCCGCCGTAACAAAGGTGCCTTTACGTACCGACAATTGACCGAGCTGGCCGTTATCCGGGGCGATGATACGCGTATTGGCGAGATCGATTTCTGCCAATTCCAGTGCCGCCTGCGCATTCGCAACGTCCCCCTCCAGCGAGGCGCGATTCACAATCACCGTTTGCAGATTCTGCTGTGCCACCGCCAACTGTGCTTCGGCCTGGCGCACCTGCGCCTGCGCCTGGGCATCGGCGGCGCGGCTGGCATCACGCTCGCGCACGGACAAGGAACCATCGGCGGTAAGATTTTCCACTCGCTTTAAATCGAAGCCGCTTTTCAGCGCCTGCGCTTTAGCATTGTCCAGTGACGCCTGATTGCTGACGATGGTGGCCTGCGCGCTTTTACGCTGCTGCTGGTTGTTATTCAGGGCGGCCTGTTTCATGGCCAGCTGTGCCTGCGCCTGATGCACGTGCTGACGATAAATACGATCATCGATGGTCATCAGCAATTGCCCTTTCTCCACCGGCTGTAAATCCACCACATTGACTGCGGTCAGATAACCACTGACCTGCGGACTGATAAAGGTGACCTGCCCACGGACATAGGCGTTCTCCGTGGACTGGATGGTGCTGGTAAACGGCCACAGCTGCCAGGCATACAGGATCACCAACACCCCGACCAGCACGATGCCGCTGCCAGCGGCAATCGAGAGGATACGTCGACGGTTGATGCGCTCGCGTTCCGCGGCCTGAAGATCGTCCTGTTGACTCATGGGGTCTCCGTTCGGTTTGCTAATAATGCCTGCTGGCGTTGTTCCGCCAGATTTCGTCGTGCCTGACGCCAGTTGAGATAGCGCAGGCGCGTCAAACGCCATAGCACCCACATCAGCGTAATCAGCGCCAGACCGGCGGTGAGATAATAGGTATCGTTGTAAGCCAGAATATTGGCCTGCAAGGTGGAAATGATTTGCAGCTGGCTGCCGCTCTGCGCGCTGAGTAGCGCGCCATCCGGCAGTTGGCTACTGAATAGCGAGCTGTACTGGCTCAAACGTTCAGTCACGTTAGGATTGAGTTGCGACAGTTGGTCACCAAGCAAGCTGGAGTGATATTTTTCGCGCCATGTCTGGAATGTGCCAAGGATCGCCGCACCAATCAGCCCGCCCAGGTTTTGACTCATGCCGAACAGCACCACAAAACTCACCAGATTTTTCGGTTGCGTCACTACGCTGCCGATGCCAAACAGCATGGCGGGCGTCATAAAGAAAACGCTGCTGAAGCCTAATAAAAATTGGCTGATATACATGTTATCGCCGCGCGTCAGCGGGCTGGATTGCGCATCCATCAGTGAAGCAATGATCATCACTATCAGCGAGCAGACAATCGGCCAACTGAGATGGGTGGGTCGAATGGTCAACGCACTCAACGCCATACCGGCCATCACTCCGCAAATGATTGCCAGTGCCATGCCGCGCATCTGGTCATTAAGCAGCCCCAACTGCTGTAAAAAACCCACCGCCCCGGTGTTCTGCTCGGCCAGCACAATACGCATCATGATCATCACAATCCCCAATCGGACCATCATGCCGTTACTGAGCCAGCGCGTATTAATCAACGGATTTTGTCGGTTATGCTCCAGCACCACAGCGGCAACAATCAATACCAGCGCAAGAGCCAGAGCAATGCCCAGCCACGGCGTGGTAAACCACCATTCGATGCGTCCCAGCGATAGCACTGCACAAATCAGCGCCATCCCCGGTGCCAGCAGGATAAAGGTGAGGAAATCGAGTTTTTCAAAGGCTTTGATGCGGTCACCAGGTGGCAGCTTGACCACCAGCACACAACCCAGCGCAATCAGCGCCAGCCCCAGCTCGAACAGATAGAGCCCACGCCACTCATTCAGTTGCAGCAGCTCGGTAGAGAAAAGACGCGCCAGTGGAATTGCCAACTGCGAGGCGGTCAGGCCGATCACCAGCGCTTTCAGACGATGTTTCGCGGGCCAGGCCTGAACCTGATAGTAGATGCCCAACGAGCTGAGGGCCGCGCCCACCATGCCATGCGCGGTGCGCACGATAATCGCCGAGCTGAGATCATTAGCCAGTAGATGGAAAAACGCCACCAGCACGTACAGCACCAGAAAGGCTTCGGTAAAAAGCCGCAGACCGAACTGCTGGCGAAACTTCACCAACAGCAAATTGATGGAGATATTGCCCATCACATAGACCGCAGGAAGCCAGGCGATTTCGTTGGAATATGCGCCGAAGGTGCCTTGCAGGTTGGTGAGATTGGCGGTGACCAGGGCGTTGCTGAGCGCGCCGGTAATGGAGATCAGCATACCAATCAGGCCAAACGCGATACGCCTGCCCGGAGAATGGAGCGGCGTAGAAGGCGACCCCGGCAACATCGGCTTTTCATGCGGCAACCATTCTCGCTGGGCGTAAGGGTTACGCTTCGCCATGGCTATAAAGTACCCAGCCGCGTCAGCAGTTGCTGTAATACCTGTTCGGTAATCGCCAATGCTGCGGGATCGATATCCGCCAGCAACTGAGCGCGCAGCGCATCGGCCTGGGTTTTTACCTCAGCGTAAGCGATGCTGCCCTGCTCTGTCAGTACCAACAGGCGTTTGCGCCGATCCTCCGGCGGCTGAACCCGCGCCAGTAGTTGTTGTTTCACCAGCCGATCGACCAGCGGTACCACGCTGGCCTCTTCCAGACCAAGTAATTGCGCCAATGCTTTTTGCGTCGGCGGTTCTCCGGCTGTCGCCACCGTGGCAATCGCCATCCAGCTACTCATGCTCATGCCGCTCTCTTTCAGACGACGATCGACGGCCAGTCGCCACGCATGCGCAGTGAGATGTAATAAACGGGAGAAAGGTTGGGGATATTCGCTCAAAGAGTAGCAACCTAATGGTTAGATATCTAACTAAATATTCCGCTATTATACGCAGACCCTGTTGCGAATGAAAAGTGCCCAGACTTCGTGTCCATACGCGCCAATAATTGTAGTGCAAATCTGTCATTGGGAAGGAATCTGTACAGTTTCTGTGTATAGGTTCTGTCACAAAAAAGTCTATATATCTGGCTGTAAGTTAATTAATAGCACAAAATGATCATGTTTTTACTTGTACATATTACATCTCATTGTATAAGTTTTCTTGATTGGGGTCTTTCGCGCCTGTCCGCGCGAAAGTTTTATCATCAGCAGGTCCACATCTTAGGGCTGTACACATGCAAAACGCCGTAATCAGCAACGATCAGGATATCGCGGAATATATAAACCCTGCAGCTTGCAACGCAGAAGCCTTTGCTCAGGTGATTGGCGAAATTCTACAAACCGGTATGCCGGTGACCAATAAGGCCATTATCTCTGCGCTGATCACGCGCCTGGAGCTGGAAAATGATGTGGCGAAACTGAATGTTTATCGCCAGCTACTGGAGACGGTGGTGAATAAAACACCTGACGATCTGGCAATTTAAGGTGTGAAATTAAATTCGTAGCGGCGCGATTTATCGCGCGGGTTTTAACAACAAGCGCGATAAATCGCTCCGCTACAACTCTTGATGTCTGGCATCCGGCCACATTGCCCGGTAACATCCCTCCCCTTGTCTGCTTCTCATCTGGTTACTGCCCTACCGTTGTGGTAAGGCAACATAATAAAAGAGCCTGCGAAATTTATGAGTCAACCCACAGAAGAACTTACGGTGAGCCGCGTCTTGCGTTCGCCTGCTTTACTCACCCGGGAATGTCTGGCGGGTGTGATTACCGCACTGGCGCTCATCCCGGAAGTGATCTCCTTTTCGGTGATTGCGGGCGTTGATCCGAAAGTCAGCCTGGTGGCGTCAGTGGTGTTGTGCCTGACCCTTTCCCTGTTGGGCGGGCGTCCGGCGATGGTGACTGCGGCAGCAGGATCGGTGGCGCTGGTGATTGGCCCGATGGTGCATGTCCATGGCGTGGAATATATTTTGCCCGCAGTGGTAATGGGTGGAGTGATCCAGATTCTGTTTGGCCTTGCCGGCCTGGCACGCATGATGCGCTATATTCCGCGTTCGGTGATGATTGGCTTTGTGAATGCGCTGGGCGTGTTGATCTTTTTTGCCCAGGTGCCACACGTCTGGGGACAATCCGGCCTGGTGTGGGCGCTGTTCGCGGTGACACTGGCGATCGTGCTATTGCTGCCTAAGGTACTGAAAAGCGTACCTTCACCGCTGGTGGCGATTGTGGTGATAACAGCGATTGCGCTGCTGCTGGGTTATCGGGTGCCGAATGTCGGCGATGAAGGTCCGATGAACGGCGGGTTACCCGGTTTTACTCAGTTGCTGGTGCCGCTTAATCTGCAAACGCTGCAAATTATCTGGCCGACGGCACTCAGTATTGCCTTTGTCGGTCTGATGGAGTCGTTGCTGACAGCCAAACTGGTGGATGATATTACCGATACCCCATCCAGCAAGCGCCGTGAATCCTGGGGGCTGGGCATCGCCAATATCCTTGCCGGGTTTTATGGTGGTATCGCCGGATGCGCGATGATCGGCCAGACCATCGTTAACGTGGAATTGGGTAAAGCGCGTACCCGTGTCTCAACGGTGGCGGCGGGCGTGGTGTTGCTGCTGCTGGTGACTGGCCTGAGTAAACTGATGGCGCAGATCCCAATGGTGGTGTTGGCGGGTATTATGATGGTCGTCGCGGTGAAAACCCTCAACTGGCATAGCCTGCACCCCGCCACGCTGAAACGCATGCCGTGGTCAGAGACGTTGGTGATGGTACTAACAGTGGTGGTCACTGTGTGGACGGGTAATCTCGCACTGGGCGTGTTAGTTGGCGTAATCCTCGCCATGATGCTGTTTGCGCGCCGTATTGCGCACGTGATCCACGCCGAGCGGCAATTGAGTGATGATGGTGAGCAGGTACATTATACCGTGCGTGGTCCACTGTTTTTTGCCAGCAGCAATGACCTGTTTGAGCATTTTGATTACGCCCACGATCCGGCATTAGTGACGATTGATCTCACCCATGCGCAGATTTGGGATGCCTCCAGTGTTGCGGCACTGGACGCGATTGAGTATCGCTATCAACGTCATGGTGCGAAGATAACCTTTATCGGGCTGGATAACCGCAGCAGTGATTTTCATCGTCGTCTGTCAGGAACGCTAGGATAAGAAGTAAAAAAGCCGGGTGTGTCGCCACACCCGGCTTTGATTAGCTACATGGAAAGATTAGTCAATTACAGGATATTGACGTGAATCCTGTCTTCGATCAACACCTCCGCCATACCGCTGCTCTGGTACTCCGTATAGACCTTACCATCGACGGTCACGGTGCCATTGCTATGCCAGTTCTCAATGCCACCGGTCAACTGCACCAAACCATTCTCGCCGCTAACGATCAGCGCATCACCGTCTGCACCTTCCCAGCTATCCAGCGTCTGGTTATTCACCTGCAACGTGTTGTTGCCGTCAGTCAGATCGATGCTGTGCGTATCCTTCAGGGAATCCGTCAGGGCCGCCAGATCAACGTTCTGGTGATCACCATCCAACAGCAGCGGGATACCGCCGTCGTCGTACTGGTTCTGCTCGTCAGCGTTGTACGAACGGGCATTCGGTGCCGGATCTTCAGCCGGTGCAGTGTGGGTGTTGTAAATCACATGCACCTGACCGTTGTACTGCGGGTTAGTGGCTGCACCTGTATCAGCGTCAGGGACTGGCGTTCCCAGCTGCGAAGGTGCACCAACCAACAAATCTGGCATATTATCGTTATTCATATCAACGACTTCAACCGACCAGCCAAATCTTTGAGCATCAACGTTACCGTAGTGAACCTCACCCCATCCTTTATCCAGAATATACTGGATATCAATCTCACCCGTCGCATTCTCGCCCAACGAAGCTAAGTATTGCATATAGTCCGCTTGATGGCCGCCGTAGACAATATAGACGGCACCCACACATTTACCATCCTTCATTGCCAACGGATCGCTGATGATAAGATCCTGGGTACCATCGCCATTCATGTCATAACCGCCAATGACATTCAGACCAAAGCCCTCTCCCTTATCACCTCGGCCAGCCTGGACTTTACTGACAATGGCATAACCTACATCGGTGTTAAACTTCGAATCCACAACATTGACACCGATCGTCATGTCATCAGTGATTTTGTCAGTATGGAGTATCCATACCTTACCGTTAGACCCACCGTAGGAATCACCAGCAGAGGCAATGGCAATATCCGTGTGCTCACCACTACCGAAATGACCGAGCATGGCAATGTTATGACTATTCGGCTTGTACTCATCGCTACCAAAGTCTCCGATTACATCATTGGTGATTAGGTTTAAATATCCCGCACCAATGTTATCAATAACAATTAAATCTTCGTCGGCCACATCACCGATGCTGAAATCATTCGGCAAACCGGTATCTGGAATCTTATAGAAATACCAGGAACCTCGGTAAGATTTACCGGTATGAGCAGATGCCGCATCCATAAAGGCAACATAGTTAGAACCATTGCCAAAAACATCCCCCATGTACACGATATCCGTGCCAAAGTTATAGCTTTGGGTTGAACCGACTGTACCATTGGTATTTTCATGGCCGATGTGACCAATCACCATACCATCCGGAAGCGTCTCTTGCGGAACCCAGGGAGCATTGTCCGTCGAGTCATTCGGATCTCGGATCAGGTGCATGTTTGTCCAGTTGCCATCCGGGTTTGTGCCATTCGGATTAAAGGTGACCGTAGTGATGCTACCTGTCTGCTCACGTGCCCCATGAATGTCACCGATCAGGAACGTTAGCGTACCGTCCTCATTCACAATGGAATTGGCATTGAAACCAAACCAGCTGTCAATGCCATTGGCAAGGGTCATCATGAACCCATACTGACTCTTTCCATTCGCTGCGTCAGAAATCTGACTAAGATCAAAATTATTATCCGTAAGCGTCGATTCCTGCACAAAGTAGACAGTGTCAAGGAGATGCATGTAAATCGCCACCCAGCCACCATCCAGCACTTTCATGCCATAACCCTGATAGCTGTTCACATCAGGTTGGCCATCCCCCTTAGCATCACCATTATTCGAAATAATCGTTCCCATGCCTGGGTTCGCTGCGAATAACTTCTCGATACTGGTACCACCGTCTAACAGCGAGGCAAATTCTTTTTTGACGGCGTAAATGATCCCCTGGTTAGTTGGTTGACCGGCTGCGTTTGTGCCGCCGTTTGGTGCACTGATATAAATATATTCACCGCTAACCATCATGGCATAGCCGAACATATCCCCTTCGCCACCTCCTGCGTCAGAGTAGAGCGTCGCCGGAATCGTCCAGGAACCGTCAGCAGTACCGTTCAGATAACCCACATCTCCTTCGTTGTTGGCGGCATCCACCACCACCGCCGAGATGTTATGCGGACCAGAACCGAGTGCATCCGCTTCCGGCACGGTATATTCCCAGCTACCATCAGTCTTGACCGGAATATTGGTAGCGATCACCACACCATTACGGTCGTAAATGGTGATGGTCATCTGACTGTAGTCAGCATCCTCCTCTCCCTTCGCTACCTGTCCCTTGAAGGTTGGTGTCGGATCGGCCTGCTCTGCGTCCGTCGTAATGGTGGTCTTGTTGGTGTTGAGGGTATCTACCGTAAAGTCAGGCACCGGCGTCGACGTCGACATGTTGCCCGCGTTATCTACCACCTGCACCGTCATGTCGTTGTAATCACCATCGATCAACATCGACGTCTGCACACGCCAGTTGCCGTCTGCATCAGCGACCACAGAGGCAATCGCAAGACCGTTTTTGTCGTAGATGTAAACTGTGCAACCAGCTTCTGCCTTACCGCTGATGGTCGGCGTGTTGTCGTTAGTCAGACCACCGGTTGCCACATCGGTACTGGTTTGGTCATTGGTCACTTTGACATTCGTTGCCGGGTCTGGATTGGTGTTATCCTGGTCATATTCTACTGGATCGGTAATGTTACCCACATTACCAGCCGCATCGGTGATAGTGGCGGTGATCGAGTGACCATTCTCTTCCAGTTCCTCCCCTTCCGGTACGGTGAATTCCCATGTGCCGTCTGCGTTAATCGTTGCAGTACCCAGCACCCTGTCGCCGTCTTTAATAACCACGTAATCGCCAGCTTGCGCATTGGTCACCTGACCACTGAAGGTCGGCGTGCTGTCATTGGTCGGGTGTTCCCCGTCAATCACATTCCCCGCATCGTCTGTGGCCGCAATCGTGGTGGTGCCCGCCGGCGGTGTAGTATCGATATTCACGCTGACCTGATGTGGTGTACCGGCATTACCGGCCGCATCCTGCACCTCGATAGTCAGTTCATTCAGTTCTTCATCCAACGGCTCGGTTGGCGTAAATGTCCAGTTGCCGTTTTCATCGACGGTCGCTTCGCCCAGGATGGCTTCACCTTTCCTGATGACAATGCGATCACCTGCCTCCAGACCTTCGACCTTACCGCTAATCGTCGGGGTGTTGTCGTTTGTCAGACCACCATTCTGGATCACCACCGGATTGGCTGGATCGTTGTCGTTGGTCATCACGATATCGCTCAGCGTGGCCGTCGGCGCGTCAGTATCGCCACCCGGGTTTTCTCCGCCACCGACGTTCACCGGCAGATTGGTGGACGGGCTGCTGTTTCCGGCCGGGTCTTTGACGGTGATATTCAGGCTGCCGTCACCGTCAGCCAGCGGCTGATCCGGGGTCAGGGTCCAGTTGCCTTCATCATCGACTACCGCCGTGCCAACCTCGTTACCGTTACCATCGGTAATGATGATGGTGCTGCCCGGCTCGCCCTTACCGCCAATGACAGGCTGACCGCTGGCGAGGTCGTTGCCGGTGTCGTTTGCCGGATTACCATCAATGGTGATATCGGTTGCCGCAGCCGGGGGCTGGGTATCGATATTCACGCTGACCTGATGGGGCGTACCGGCATTACCGGCCGCATCCTGCACCTCGATGGTCAGTTCATTCAGTTCTTCATCCAACGGCTCGGTTAGCGTAAATGTCCAGTTGCCGTTTTCATCGACGGTCGCTTCGCCCAGGATGGCTTCACCTTTCCTGATGACAATGCGATCACCTGCCTCCAGACCTTCGACCTTACCGCTAATCGTCGGGGTGTTGTCGTTTGTCAGACCACCATTCTGGATCACCACCGGATTGGCTGGATCGTTGTCGTTGGTCATCACGATATCGCTCAGCGTGGCCGTCGGCGCATCAGTATCACCACCCGGGTTTTCTCCGCCGCCGACGTTCACCGGCAGATTGGTGGACGGGCTGCTGTTTCCGGCCGGGTCTTTGACGGTGATATTCAGGCTGCCGTCACCGTCAGCCAGCGGCTGATCCGGGGTCAGGGTCCAGTTGCCTTCATCATCGACTACCGCCGTGCCAACCTCGTTACCGTTGCCATCGGTGATGATGATGGTGCTGCCCGGCTCGCCCTTACCGCCAATGACAGGCTGACCGCTGGCGAGGTCGTTGCCGGTGTCGTTTGCCGGATTACCATCAATGGTGATATCGGTTGCCGCAGCCGGGGGCTGGGTATCGATATTCACGCTGACCTGATGTGGCGTACCGGCATTACCGGCCGCATCCTGCACCTCGATGGTCAGTTCATTCAGTTCTTCATCCAACGGCTCGGTTGGCGTAAATGTCCAGTTGCCGTTTTCATCGACGGTCGCTTCGCCCAGGATGGCTTCACCTTTCCTGATGACAATGCGATCACCTGCCTCCAGACCTTCGACCTTACCGCTAATCGTCGGGGTGTTGTCGTTTGTCAGACCACCATTCTGGATCACCACCGGATTGGCTGGATCGTTGTCGTTGGTCATCACGATATCGCTCAGCGTGGCCGTCGGCGCGTCAGTATCACCACCCGGGTTTTCTCCGCCGCCGACGTTCACCGGCAGATTGGTGGACGGGCTGCTGTTTCCGGCCGGGTCTTTGACGGTGATATTCAGGCTGCCGTCACCGTCAGCCAGCGGCTGATCCGGGGTCAGGGTCCAGTTGCCTTCATCATCGACTACCGCCGTGCCAACCTCGTTACCGTTGCCATCGGTGATGATGATGGTGCTGCCCGGCTCGCCCTTACCGCCAATGACAGGCTGACCGCTGGCGAGGTCGTTGCCGGTGTCGTTTGCCGGATTACCATCAATGGTGATATCGGTTGCCGCAGCCGGGGGCTGGGTATCGATATTCACGCTGACCTGATGTGGCGTACCGGCATTACCGGCCGCATCCTGCACCTCGATGGTCAGTTCATTCAGTTCTTCATCCAACGGCTCGGTTGGCGTAAATGTCCAGTTGCCGTTTTCATCGACGGTCGCTTCGCCCAGGATGGCTTCACCTTTCCTGATGACAATGCGATCACCTGCCTCCAGACCTTCGACCTTACCGCTAATCGTCGGGGTGTTGTCGTTTGTCAGACCACCATTCTGGATCACCACCGGATTGGCTGGATCGTTGTCGTTGGTCATCACGATATCGCTCAGCGTGGCCGTCGGCGCGTCAGTATCGCCACCCGCCGAACCGCCACCGATATTTACCGGCAGATCCGTGGACGGGCTGCTGTTACCTGCTGGATCCTTTTCAGTGATGACCAGGTTGCCATTACCACCGTTGAGTGGCTGGTCCGGGGTCAGTTCCCAGTGACCATCATCGTCAACAACAGTAGAACCGATCACATTACCGTTACCATCGGTAATGATAATGGTGTTGCCTGGTTCACCGTCGCCACCAATAGTTGGCGTATTGCCGTCGGTGATGTTTTCACCATCATTGGGTTTGCCATCAACGGTGATATTCCCCGGTGCTTCCGGCGGAGTGGTGTCAATATTCAGACCCACATTTTGAGAGTCACCGGTGTTGCCCGCAGCATCCTGCAGCTCAGCGGTGATCTGGTGCTGGCCTTCACCCAACGGTTTTTGCGGGGTATATGACCAGTTACCGTTTTCGTCAATTTCCGCATAGCCCAGCAACGTATCGCCATCTTTAATGGCGACGCGATCGCCTTTTTCAGCACCCTCGACCTTGCCAGTAATCAGCGGCGTGCTGTCGTTGGTGGAACCATTAGTGATGGCCGTCGGGTTAGCCGGATCGTTATCGTTGATAAACTGAATATCGCTCAGCGTACCAGTTGGCGGGATTGTATCGACGTTGATCGGCAGCTCGGATGAGTTGTTGTTACCGGCAGGATCGGTTACATCAATGATCAGATCCTGATCACCATCGCCCAACGGCTTGTTCGGAATAATTTCCCAGTGGCCGTCTTCATCCGCGACAGCTGAGCCAATAACATTCCCCTCGCCATCGGTGATGGTGATGGTGCTGCCCGGCTCGGCGTCACCACCAAGGGTTGGCGTGTTATTACCGGTGATGTTTTCATCGTCTGCGGGTTTGCCATCTACCGTGATATTGCCTGCCGTACCCGGCCCGGTGATATCAATGGTCAGATCAACCTGCTGCGAATGGCCTGCATTGCCGTCTGCGTCCTGCAATTCTGCGGTAATCTGGTGCGAACCTTCGCCCAGATCTTTGTTAGGCGTGAATGTCCAGTTGCCGTCTTTATCCACTATCGCATAACCTAGGACCGTATCACCGTCCTTAATGGCAACGCGGTCGCCCTCTTTGGCACCCTCAACCTTACCGGTAATTTTTGGTGTGCTGTCGTTGGTAACGCCATTAGTGATGATCACCGGGTTAGCGGGGTCATTATCATTGATAAACTGGATGTTGCTCAACGTACCAGTCGGACCAGTGGTGCCGTTGCCACCGTTGCCGCCATTGCCATTACCATTGCTGCCATTGCCGTTGTCATCGTCTTTGCCACCGCCAGTCGCTGCAATCACGCCACCGGCGATCGCCGCTGCTGCAAGACCCGCCGCCGCCGCTGCCCAACCTGGAGAGAGACCAAACAGACCTGCCGCCGCTTTGTCGTCATCTTCCTGTTTCTCTTCAGGCGCTTCAGCAGTCACCTCCATTGCCGGAGTGGCTTCCTGCACACTGCTTTCACCGTCAGTCAATGCAGCGACCATAGAGGTAGCACCGATGGAAGACCAGGTATAACGGTCACCCTGGTCGTCGATACCGTAAATGTCCGGCGGCGTTTCCTGGGCGTAGTAGCCTTCAATAATTACCGCAGCACGCGTGCCATCGGCGGTAAAAATTTCCAGGTTATCGCCATTGCGCACAAATTTCAGGCTTTGAATTGAGGCGATATCTTCGCCTGCCTGGATTTCAATCTGGCCTTGAGCCGGAGACTGAATCGTTAATTGTGTTAAGGGTTCAACCTTAATAACAACGTTATTTTCACTGGTGGCAACTTTCGCTGCATTGTTCAGCGCACCGCCTGTTGACGTTGAGGATGTCATAGTCATTTCCTGGTATAGTAATTCAATAATTCAATTCATCGCGTGATGCCACGCGTTGAGAAGAAACTCTTTCCATGCGTTGCCTCTCCTGGAAGCAAGCACCACCAATAATAAATGGCAAGTTATTATAAAGGTATATTTATAAGCAGCTTTATATCTGAAATTGTTCTGAGTAAATTATTCTTTTAAAGGTAAATTTATGCCAAAAATACAGAATAAGTAATTGATAATAATCATAATTAAATATGACAAAACACTACTCATCAGATGTCACGTATTAATCACAAGCATCAGAGTTCTTTCCTATCTATCATTCCTGACCATTCTGTACTACGCACTACTTGAAAGTTATTTGAGTGCCAAAAAAACAAGAATGAAAAGTAAAACACGACAGCAATAAATTGAGAGAATTCTTATTACCCGAAAGAGAATTCGTGTAATAGGAATAACAACTTAATGCTAGGGTTTTTTATATTCGCGCCTGACATCAGACCGATAAATACCCCTGACAAACAGACTAATAAAAACCAGGAAATGAATTACTATCCAGGATTGGAATCTTCCCATTATGAAAGAAAATATAATTCCACCTCCTTCTGTACAGTCGGAGATTGATACCCTACTCCATGCCGTCATATGGCTGGTTAAACACCACGGAAAATCCGCCAGTGAAGAAGTGCTCTATGCAGGTCTGCCACGCGGCGAGCGATTAACCCCTGACATTGCCGCACAGATGTTGGAGCAGGCCGGGTTACAGGCCGGTTGGATGGAACGCGACGTCCTGACGCTGTCAGAGTCGCTTTACCCGCTGATCATCGCCACCAAAACCGGGGAATATCTCATCCTGCAGGAAAAGCGTGACGGGCAATACATGCTAATGTCCCCGGCCGATGGCAACCAGAGCCATCTCTCTGCTGACGCACTGGCAGCAGAAGCAGCAGGATTTGCATTGCTGTCAAAAGTAAAAGTGCAGCCTGCTGCGCGGGGCGAAAAAGATATTCTACCTGAAGTCGATCAAAGCGGGCATTGGCTGTTTTCCAACCTATGGCGCTATCGTCAGTACTTCTACAGTGCCGCCCTGGCTGCACTGCTCGCCAACATTTTGACCTTGTCGACCACCTTTTTCACCATGAATGTCTATGACCGAGTGGTGCCAACCGGCGCGTATGCCACCCTGTGGTCACTGGCCATCGGCGTACTGATTGCTATTAGCTTTGAGTTCACCGCCAAGCAAATCCGTTCCTGGCTGGTGGATTCTGCCGGGAAAAAAGCAGATCTGGTGGTGGGTTCACTGCTGTTTCGTAAAACGTTGGCGATCCGTATGGAATGCAAACCCCGTTCGGCAGGTTCGTTTGCGAACCAGTTGCGTGAATTTGAGTCAGTAAGGGATTTTCTCTCCTCGGCAACGCTGGCGACACTGTCCGATCTGCCCTTCTGCTTACTGTTCATCGCGATCATGTTTGCTATCGGCGGCCCATTGGCGTTTATACCGATGATGGCGATCCCGGTGATTATCATCGCTGCTGTGGCAATTCAGTGGCCGCTGTCGCGCTACATGAAAGAAAACATCAGCGAGATTTCGCAGAAACAGGGACTGGTAATCGAGACTATCGTTGGGCTGGAAACCCTCAAAGCGGCCAAGGGTGAAGGCGTGATGCAAAAACGCTGGAATGACTTCAGCGCACTGGCTGCGGCCTCCTCAATGAAAACCCGTTATCTCTCCACCCTGACCAGTAATTTTGTCAGCTATGTGCAACAGGTTTGTACCGTGCTGATCGTGCTGTGGGGCGTGTATCTGATTCATGCCGGTGATCTGACGATGGGTTCATTGGTCGGGATGGTGATCCTTTCCGGGCGTTCTTTATCCCCACTGGCTGCGGTGGTGGGTTTAGCCATTCGCTATCAGCAGGCAAAAACCGCTTTGATTTCGCTGAACCAGTTGATGGCAATGCCGACAGAACGCGATCAACAGGCGCAGTTCTTACCGTCACCGCCGCTGAAGGGTGAAATCGCGCTGCGTCAGGTTGGCTTCCATTATCCGAAAACGGGTTTGCAGGAGCCTGAGAAAATCCTGCATCCCTTAAATCTGAATATCCGACCCGGTGAGCGAGTTGCGATTTTAGGCACCATTGGTAGCGGAAAATCGACGCTGTTAAAACTGCTCGCCCGCCTCTATCTCCCCACTGCAGGGAAGATGACGATGGACGGCCTCGACGTCAACCAAATTGATCCCGCCGACTGGCGTTCCGCCTGCGGTTATGTTTGCCAGGACAATCGCCTGTTCCAGGGAACCCTGCGCGAGAACATCATCATCGGTAACCCCGCCGTAAGCACGGAGCGCTTTTTGCAAGTGGCGGCACTTGCCGGGATTGATGCCATTGCCCGACGCCACCCTGCCGGTTACGACATGCCGATCGGTGAAATGGGACAAGGATTATCCGGGGGGCAAAAACAACAGGTTTCCCTTGCCCGCTGCTTACTACTCGACCCGGCCATCATGCTGATGGACGAACCCACCAGCTCCATGGATAGCAATTCGGAAGCGCAATTTATTGCCCGCCTCAAGGAGGTGATCCAGGAGAAAACACTGGTGGTGGTGACACATCGCATCCCGGTACTGACCCTGGTCGATCGCATTATTGTGCTGGAAGATGGAAAAATTCTGGCTGATGGTCCTAAGGCGCAAATTATGGCCCGGCTCTCGCAGGCATCTTTAGCGAAAAATTCATCACGCACCGCAGCCCCGCGTAAGGAGACGACGAATGCGTAACAATAAAGATTCGAAGACGCATCTTCAGCCTGAAGACATGTCTTTTCTGGACGATTTACAAAGCGCCATCATTTTACAGAAGACGCCGAAAAGCATGCTGGTGCTGTGGCTGTTGATCATTGTGGTGGCAACATCTCTGGTGTGGGCGCATTTCGCCGTGGTTGAAGAGGTGACCAAAGGTGAAGCCAAGGTGATCCCCGCCAGCCATGAACAGACCATTGAAAGCTTTGAAGATGGCACACTTCAGGAGTTGTACGTTAAAGAAGGCCAGTTGGTCGAGAAAGGACAGCCGTTGCTGCGGCTTGACTCAACACGCTCGGAAGCCAGCTATCAGGAGGAGTTGTCAAAATCCTATGGCTTACAGGGCTCTATCGCCCGCGCCCGTGCTGAAGCCTATGATTTACCGCTAGATTTCCCTGAAGAAATCAAAGACTTCCATACCATTGTTCAGGACGAAACCAAAGCGTATGAAACACGCCGCAAGCTGCTGGACGATAGCATCAATTCTCTCTCGCGCAACCTGGAGTTGGCAGAAAAAGAGGTCAATCTGTCCGAGCCGCTGGCGAAACGCGGGTTGATCTCCGATATGGAAATCCTGCGTCTGCGTCGTCAGGCGAACGATCTTCGGGTACAAATCGCTGACCGTACCAACAAGTACCGTTCCGATGCCAACAGCGAGTTAACGCGTCTGGAGTCTGAGTTTGCGCAGGTCGAAGCCCGTCTGGTGGGACGCAAGGATGTGATTAACCATGCGCTGATTACTGCCCCGGTCAAAGGGACTATCAACAGTATTAAAACCACCACTATTGATAGCGTGATCTCGCGCGGGGAACAGATCATGTCACTGATTCCCTCTGAAGATAACCTGTTGCTGGAAACGCGCATCAAACCGGCCGAAGTGGCATTTTTACGTCCAGGCTTGCCTGCGACAGTAAAAATCTCAGCGTATGACTTCGCGATTTATGGCGGACTTGATGGTGTTATCGAGAACATCAGTCCCGATACCATTATCGATGAAACCAAAATGCGATCTGGCCGCGAGGATGCGACTTACTACCGTGTCTATGTACGCACTCATGGCACGGATTTACATGTGGGAGAGAAAAGTTTTCCCATTATTCCAGGGATGACGGCCAGCGTAGAGATTAAAACAGGTGAAAAAACCATCCTGTCTTATCTGCTTAAGCCGGTTTTAAAAGCGCGCGAAGCTTTCAGGGAGAGATAAGAATATGCGCAAGACATTGATTACGCTGGCACTGCTTGCCGGCAGCCCGGTGGTTATCGCCGCGCAGGATGCCGGTCAGTCCGGCACATCCGATACGATGATGAACAAAGACACCCGCACCTTGCTGGCAAAGGTGGTCAATCAGGCGTTGAATTACAGCCCAGAGATTCAGGTCGCCGGGGCAGATAAAGAAGCAGCCAATTACGATATCGATCAAGTTAAAGGTGCACGCTGGCCACAGATTCAGCTGGGTAGCACGGCACCGATGGCTTCGTTTGGCAGCGGCAACGAGTCAAACAATAAGGGATTGAAAGACAGTAGCTTTTCCGTCAACGTCACCACCACGATATTTGACTGGGGAAAAAATCGTGAAAATATTGGCAGCGCGACGCAACAGTCCCATGCCGCGGCGCATCAATATGAATTCGAAAAGCAGCAGATTGCCTTCAACACGCTGGGACAGCTGATCGAGTTGAGCCGTTATCAGCAGAATCAGAAGATTACGCAAGGCTACGTAAAGCGTATGCATGAACTGGTCAATATGCTGAGCGAAATAACGCAAATGGATGCCGGGAGATACAGCGAACTGGTACAGGCACGGGCGAAACTGCTTTCTGCCGAGACCTCCCTGGAGCGAATTAACGATCAGCGACGACAATCGGAAATCACGTTACAACGTCTGACCGGTGAGCAAATCTCACTGCCCGAAAAGCTTGACTGGACAATGCAGCCTATTTCTACCTCGCTGGTAATGAGCAGGGTGAGCAAGCATCCTTCCTTGCTGAAAGCCAAGGCGGAAGCGCAATCTGCTCAGCATATGACCGCCGCCACCAAGGCAAGCGGCCTGCCACAGCTCAACTGGGTGGTCTCTAAAAGTACGGCTAAAGACGGTAATGGTAAAGCCGGGCAGTGGTATACCGGCCTGAATGTCCAGTGGAATGCCTTCACCGGTGGTTCAGAAAAAGCCGCTACTCAGGCCTCTGCGGCACGGGCTTCAGCCAAAAAATCGCAATACGCCCAAACACGAATGGATATGGAGTATCAGGTTCATAATCTGACGCAGAGCCGGGATGCCGCCGCAGTACAAAGTCGCGAATACCTGAAATTGAGTAAAGAGACCGATCAGGTCAGCAAAATTTACTACGAGCAATGGCTGCGCCTGGGAAAAAGAACCCTGTTGGATGTGCTGACTGCAGAAAACGATCGCTACAACAACCAGATTGCGGCGGTGAATGCTCAGCATGACGTTTACAGCAATAACGTTAAGTTGGTTGCTACCGCCAGCATGATCTTTGACTGGTTTGATCTGCGTCCGCAGGCATAAACAGCGAGGTATAGCTTTCCTGCCGAGGGGGAGATCCGTTCCCCCTCATCACCATTTCACGGGCATCAGGAACGCGCTATCTTCCAGAAAACTCGGTGATTATACGTAGCGAACATAATAGAAAAAATCCCTGCTAAACAAAGAGTAAAACAAGAAATCGACTACACTTACCTTGATCATCCTGACGACTTTACGATGGTTGTCGCTTTGCTTACCCAAGTGTCATGATGAGAGGGGAATTTCCAGTAGTTCATGTCCCTGATACTAAGGGTTTAATAATGATTCAATCAGCCAGTGATATTCAAAAACGCAGCGATGAAAAACGCGGCATTAAACCCAAAACCTATAAACTTCCTTTAGCTACCATCGCACGCATTGAATTGCTCGCCAGTCAGGGAGGCATCTCCCAGGGCGCGATTATAACGGCTGCTATTGATATTTATGAGCGGTCGCTCAATCAATAACTACGAACCTGGCAGGTTTTTAGCGCTGCGTGTTCAATCGCGCCGCTATAACTTATTAAAAATCCAGTTATTACGTTAACATTCTACGGATTTTTCGCCTCCCGGGCTCAGACTACGCCATCATGGCATCTCTTTGACTAGCTTCTCACCCGCTTCTGTCAGTCTGACCTCGTAATAACGCGTGATATCAGTAGGCATAAAAGCAAATTCAACCAGTCCTTCGCGCAGAAGCGGTGCCACGCTGCGACAATTCACCTGTTTTAGTTTGCACGTTTTGTTGTCTCGTCTGACTTCCAGCCCTATCGCTTTATCGCCACGCAA
The DNA here is from genome assembly GCF_059730495.1 of Pantoea sp. X-Soil-TKNS-1211. Taxonomy (NCBI): domain Bacteria; kingdom Pseudomonadati; phylum Pseudomonadota; class Gammaproteobacteria; order Enterobacterales; family Erwiniaceae; genus Pantoea; species Pantoea sp. X-Soil-TKNS-1211. The sequence continues at coordinate 1,673,558 of NZ_AP035953.1, read as the reverse complement.
TAAGTATTTCTCTCCTTTCAGCATGCGACGTAAAGCTATGCTTTTCTCCTGTGAAATAATCATTAAGTTCTCCCGGCAAAAGTTGCTAACGGTAGTCACTCATGTTTTCCCAACGTCTTCCCGTGTCGGTGACGGACCACGGTTCCATTGTGATTTGTAAAGAGATTGTTGCGACACATTTAACAATATAGCGGGATATATCTCCATAAATAAGCCGAAAAATCATTAGGCATACTCCTGGATCTGCGAGTGACAAGCGAGCAGGAAAGTGTTCGGAGATTCAGGAGGCAATAAGCTTGAGAAAGGAATATTTCTGGAAATTCAATGGGTAGGGTACAGCAGCGCATAATATTAAAATGCGTCCTGATGGACGCTTTACTCTTTTGGTATGCTGCCACTTGAGAACCCAAATGCAAAAAAACCGCCCTTGGGCGGTCACGACATCACTGCTTATTGCTTTGATTTTATTCGGTTTGAATCGGTATTCAATATGGTGCCCGGGGCGGGACTTGAACCCGCACGACCTTACGATCGAGGGATTTTAAATCAGGCTTTCTTTTCTTATTTTTCATTCTCTTATCCTGATTTTTCATAAAATTGCGCATTATTACTACTCAATGAAATCAATCGGTTGCGTCACAAACCTTACCTTTATTATGAAGCGTTGGTCTTTGTTCCAAGGCCTACCCATACCCACCATACCCACTAAATTACTTGCACTTGGTGGGTATGGTGGGTATACTTCTTTCCAGTTGTTGGCATAGGAGGTGTTATTGAGTAGTAGAGACTTTATGAAGCTCCTGAAGGAGCGAGGGTGGATTTTAGACCGTATTAAAGGTAGTCATCATGTTTTTGTGAAGGATGGTAAAGACTATCACATTTCGGTTCCCCACCCTGAGAAAGACTTAGCGACTGGCACGCTAAATAAGTTGTTGAAGTTGATAGACTAATAATAAAGGAAGGGCTGGTTACCCTTCCTTGCATAACAAAATGTCATCAATTTCCAAGATGTATGTTTAATACTCACTGAGTGATTGGATGAAAGAGGTCGAAAATGAAATTTGCAGTCTATTTACACAAGGCTGATTCAGGCGGGTATTCTGGCTTCGTCCCAGATATCATTGGCTGCATCTTTGCCGGTGATACGATAGACAATGCTATCGTTGATGCTACTGAAGCAATTGATGCCCATCTTGAGTCTTTAGCCGATAGAGGAAAAGCGCTTCCCGAAGCGAAAGATATATCAGCTCATCTTGATGATGAAGATTGCCAGAACGGCATCTGGGCTTATGTTGATATAGACGTAAGCAAATATGATGGCAAGGCTGTAAAGTTAAATATCACATTGCCGCAAAATCTTCTTGTACGCATTGACACCTTTGTTGAAACACACAAAGAATTTAATTCAAGAAGCGGTTTTTTGGCTGATTTAGCTCGACGCGAGTTAGCTAAAGCATAATAAATAACACAACCTTGTCATCAACTATTTAAGCCCGCTGCCAGCGGGCTTTTTTTACGGAATTAATATTGCTCACTATCATGGGGTGTCAGGGGTCGGAGGTTCAAATCCTCTCGTGCCGACCAAAATTCCCAAAGAAAGCAGCCTCTTACGGCTGCTTTTTTATTGTCTGAATTTTGCAATGGTAAAACGATGGCAAAATGGTGGTAAAACCATCCAGATTTCGTGGCTCAAATCGTTGGTCCGTCATTGTCTCGTGCACGGGTTATCACCCAAGTAACTACGCCGATCACCGTAACCTCATCTAGCGGCTCACCCTCTATTGTGTCGCCGTCTTCACAGATGATCGCGTGTTTCTCCAGTCGGCCAATCTGGTGCTTATCCCAAGCTTCAAAATAGATTGTGTCACCCAGCACCGGCTTAACTGATTTATCCACGACCATATAGCCATCCGGGGTATCAAGGATGCATGTCATCTCACCACTGGCAGATCCGAAAATCTGGTGGTGTATGCCGGAGACAGCATCTCGCGTTTCATATCCCACGCTTTCTGAATGCCCTGACCTGCGAACCATAGTTTCCCCTTCCCGCTCTGATTGAGGCCGTCAACAACACGCATCAGCGCTTCGCTGTTTGCCTGTGGCTGGAATTCGTCAAAAAGATTGAGCTGCGCAACGCCCTGGCTGAAAAAGTCGCCCAGCATCACGCCTGCTTTCATGTAACGGTGTCCGGGTATCCAGATGCGTTCCAGTGCCTCCATCGCCACCCGGATGATGTCCCGTGTATCGTTGGAGGGCGTCAGCAATTTCCCCATCGCCTGGTTGCCGTAGAACACCTCGTTTTCTGCATGCGGGCTGGTGCGAAGGAATACAGCTATCTGGCGGCAATACTGCTTTTCGCCTCTCAGCTTCTCGGCTGCTCTCTCCGCATAAGCACAGATGGCCTGTCGCATGTCGCTGTATTCCGTAATACGGGAACCAAACGAGCGTGAGCACACAATTTGCTGCTTTGTCGGCGCGAACTCTTCCATCTCAAGACACGGCTCGCCACGTAATTCACGCACCGTGCGTTCCAGCACCACATTGAAATGCTTCCTGATAATCCAGGTGCTTTGTTCTGACAGGTCTTTCGCTGTCATGACGCCCATTGCATTGAGTTTTTTACTGATGCGGCGGCCAACGCCCCACACGTCCTCGACCGGCACCAGTGCCATCAGCTTCCGCTGGCGATCGACATTCGACAGGTCAAGCACACCACCGGTTTTAGTCCACTTTTTGGCGGCATGATTTGCCAGCTTTGCCAGCGTTTTAGTCTGTGCAATGCCAACGCCAACAGTAAGATGGGTATCACGTTTGATACGCGCGCGTACCTGCCGCCCGAATTCATCCAGTGAATGATGCCTCTCCATCCCCGATAGATTCATGAAAGCCTCATCGATGGAGTAGATTTCCACCGCAGGAGCCATTTCCTCAAGGGTGGACATTACCCGGTTAGACATGTCGGCATACAACGAGTAATTCGAACTGAACACCTGCACTTTGTGGCGGCGTAGCTCATTCTTAATCTTGAAATATGGGTCGCCCATTCGAATACCCAAAATTTTAGATGCTGCCGATCTCGCTATTACGCAACCATCATTGTTTGAAAGCACAACCACGGGCTTACCGCGCAAATCAGGTCTGAACACTGTTTCGCAGCTCGCATAGAACGAGTTCACATCCACCAGCGCGAACATTAAATGCCCCCGTTCGGGTTAAACACCTGGAACAGGCGTTCTTCCCCTTCAGCTGTTGAGATATCGCGGAATGTCGTTGTGTGGGCTTCGATCCACCTGTTGGCAGCACGCAGCGTGTAATGCCAGTTAAGCCGGTCGAGTTCACGTACAAAATCGAGTGTACTTATGGTGAAACGACCTGCGGCATCTCGCTTTATCGCCTGCCGGAAGGCAATCATGATTTCGTAGTCGCGTGGCATAGAGATTACCCAAGAAAATTACTGTATATAAATACAGTACAATCGATTGATATGATCGATCAAGTCGGGTGTAGGAGGTTTCTGAGAAGGGATTGTGCTGAAAGGGAATTTTCTTTGGAGACCTATACAGACGCATTCAGCACAAAAGTTCTTTTTGGTGCCATAACCACCTCTTAACTTTTATTACTATTTGCTACCCATTAAGGATTTTCAACCATCACATCATTGATCCTGAACAGCATTGGTCGCTTTTAGAACAGTAAAAATCCCTTCTGTCTTCTCATGAAAAAAAGGGAACTTTATGCCTATTCCAGCTTACTTATGGTTAAAAGATGATGGCGGTGCTGACATCAAAGGGTCTGTGGATGTTCAAGATCGCGAAGGCAGCATAGAGATCATTGGCTTTAGCCACGGTTTAAACATCCCCGTTGACAGTGCGAACGGGAAAATTACAGGTAAGCGTTCACATTCACCAATGATGCTTGAGAAGGAGTTTGATTCATCTAGCCCCTATCTCTATCAGGCTGTGGCAAAAGGCCAGACACTTAAATCAGCTGAAATCCGTTGGTACCGCATCAATGATGCTGGTCAGGAAGTTGCTTATTTTATTATGACTCTGGAGGGAGTTAAGGTGACGGGCGTAAATCCGGGCATGCCTAACGCTAAGTTGCCTGGCAATTCTCAGTTCAACCACATGGAGTCAGTTGCCCTGATGTATGACAAAATCACGTGGCGCTATGTCGATGGCAACATTCAATACACCGACGACTGGAACGTCAGAACTTAGGATGCAATCTAATGGCACTGCATGGAAAGTTAATTTTAAATGGTGCGGATTATGCCCCCTTTAATCTTTATGGCGTGGGCGTGTTCATGGCGTTCTCTGGTAACGGGGTTTACCGAAATAAAGGTGGATGCGGGGCCATCCCCAATGATGGACCCTTGCCTCCTGGTAAATATTGGATTGTAGAACGCGGCTCAGGCGGTATTGGTTCGTGGATTAAAGCAAAGTCTCAGGATCTGTTTAATAAACTATACTACGGTGCAGAGTTTGGCCGTGATGAATGGTTTGCATTGTATAAAGATGATTGGGCCATTGATGATAGTACCTGGATTAATGGTGTTCGTAGGGGATTATTCAGGCTTCATCCCGGCCATCTTTCTGAAGGTTGTATCACAATCGCTCATAACTCAGATTATGCACAGATCAGAAATGCATTGCTGAGAACACCATCGATGCAGGTTCCTTGCATGAAATCTCTGATGGCTCGTGGTTGGGTGGAGGTCGTAGCTAATGGCGATCGCAAAACTTGCCCGTAGGGTGTCGAAAATTATATTTTTCTTCCTCATATCACTTATTGTAGCCCGAAGCATTGGGAATCCTGAAGTATGGCTCAACGTTGATTTAGCCGTCCGGATAGGTCATTTCTTTTACCGCAATGATGATATAGGTGATGAGATTTTATATGATATTTATTTTTACATTTCTCTAATTACCGTATTCTCAATGACCACTGTGATTTATTTTTTTTCAATGTATATAATTAGAGAGTTGAAATCCATATTCAATTAACCCCTTACATTCATTAATTTCTTGCAAATAAAAGCCGGTCACAGACCGGCTTTTAGCATTGTTAGTGTGGTTATCCAGAACAAAGTGCAGAAAAGCACCATTAAAATCCATGCTGACCGTCGTGACATTTCCTGCTCCCTGCCTTTCATTTCCCCGATGCAAAGAAAATATGCCTTAAAATCCACAACTTCAAAGTGGTTATGCAGATCAATTCTTGATTATTGATCGTTCATAACGATCAATTAAGTAGCAGCAGTTGCAGTGCTGTGAAGTTCTGAAAGATAAGTATCAAGCGAGGATTCTGCTTCGTCTGCCGTAACACTACCTGTCCCGCAGGGAATACTGAGCCGGAACAGACGACTAATAAGCACACTGTTTACCATCATGGTAAAGCTGCATACTGCCTGACCGTTAGCGGTCTCAACTACTCCGGAGAACGTGAAAGCGACATCGTAATAACCGGCATCATCTGCCGTTCCGATATCACCATAATCAGCATCGTCAAATAGCATCAGTTTTGCTGTGACTGTCATAAGTTCCTCATGAAGGTTTCCAGGATGCTTCAGGATCAGAAACGGGATACCAGTATTCACCGTCTGAATACAGCGGCTGCATAGTTGGTGTCATTGTGGTATCGGTACAGAGCACCATGCCGTAAACGTGGGTCACTGCTGAAGGCAAATCCACATAGGCATAACGCGGCATACGCACCGAGCCTGTGTGCTCATAAATGGGAAGATAGCGAAGCTCTCCGTTGACATAGGCTGTGAGATAATGTGCCCCCGCCACACCCTGAAGGCTGGTTGAGTACAGTAGTAAATCGCCGCTGTCCATGTCCATTCCAAAGCCGTTACCGTCATACCTGCCTTTATTCACCGTCCAGCGGCACGGAGCTGTGACCAGGTTCTCCACGGTGTCGATATCGGTGATCTGTGTATTGGACTCAAGAAAATAAAACGGTGTGCTGGTTTTGGCACGGGGTAACGCATTGGTTTCCATAAAGACACCAACATAGCGAGCGTACTGTGCCACCTTCACATAGAGATAAATGAACTGCCAGTTATGAACGATACGGACATCGTTAATCGGACAGTTTGCCTCACCGTGCCAGTGCGCTTCCACCGCAGAGGTGGTTTCTGCATTAGGCTGCTTCATCTCCAGGAAGACCCTCGCCTCCCCGGAGCCAAAGTTCGTGGCCCCCGGCGCTGTAATACTTCGCGTTGCACTGTCCCAGCCTGATGCACCGGTAAACCGGACAATAGCCGTGCGACCCAGCGCCGGAATATTCATCCTGCCAACATAAAACCAGGTTTCAGCGCTGTTGCCATTCTCAAGAATGGTGGTCGGGTAATGAAAGCCTGCCCCCAAACCGGCGCTGAAAACCGACCCAGTAGCATTGAGGTTAAATGCACCCTGGTCATAACCATTGACGACCCAGCTCGGAATATCATTACCGTCATCCATATCGGACGTATAGCCGGACAGGGTATTGTCTTTGGTCGCCCCCTGCTCATATCGGCAGTTAATTTCCTGAAGTTTGGCGTATTGTGTTTTTGCCGGATAGGTTGATGCCTCAACAATAACGGTATCCAGCAGCCAACCACCCTGTGACAAGTCGAAGGTGTATTCATTACTGGAGAACCACACATTACGCATGATGCTCTGCGTAGCGCGTATGGCGCTGATAACATCTGTGCTGGTGCAGGACGTAAAGTTTGAATTGGACAGCTCGATAGCAGTAGCGTGATCCCAGCCACCTGCTACGGTGTTAGACCACCTGGTTTTTAGAAAACCACCAGCCAGCCGGTAGCCATATATCTGATCGAACTTCGTATCAATGGTGTCCATCACGTCAAACACCGGTCCGCCGTTATCATCACAGCGAAACGCTTTCACACGGTAATACTGTCCGGCAGGACAGACGTTTTTGAAAAAGGGCGTTACCGTCCCTGCCCCTTCCGTCTTCAGCCCGCTGATATCCGTGCGGCGGGCATTGACCTGGAAAACAGGCGTGGAAGATGCAGCATCGAGAAAATACACCTGCACGATGGGCGATACGCCGTACTCGACATCAGGCCCTTTCAACCGGAACACCGATTGCTCTGCGCTGGCGGATTCGTCAAATGAAGAGGAGAGCGCGATTTTACCTGCCGGAATGCGTATCCCGACCGTATTGGCCGTACTGAGATTGCGGGTGCCGTTATACATGCGTTTAACCGCAGGCATATCGTCAGTAACGCCATCCATCACCGCGCCATAATGCTGAACGTTCAACATTTCTGGTGTGATATCACGCTTCCAGCGCGCTCCGCCTGCTGTCACAATATAATAGCCGCCGTCATCAACAGTGGCCGTGTCCTGGTCCTGATAGACAAATGTGCCGCCCCCCCGACCACTGCCCTTTGCATATTCGCGCACGTAAATCTGCTGTCGCTGAATAGCTGGCTCGGTCGCTCTCAGCGTCTCAATGTCCGGGCACTGACCAATAAACCGAAAACGTTCATCATCCCCGGCAGCGACCGTTCCGGCTTCCTGACCCACATCGAGAACGGCGGCGCTTCCCAGCCCCAGATTATCCCTTGCTATCGCCACATCAGGGATATCGGCCAGATTTTTACTCTGCCGAAGAAAAACCCCCTCGCCGTCCGCGATAATAAGCGACACAGCGTCAGCGTCGGAAACCACCAGCCGGAAGGTCAGACTGACAGCCACCCCCTCGACAGGCTTTTCAATCGCCGCGCAGCTGGCGATCGCATAGAGTTCGCCCTGTGCCGTCAGCAATCCGACCTCACGGATAGTGAAACCACCCACGCCGGAGGGCATCGCAAGCGATGCCATAATCTGATTATCCTGATCAGGAGAGACAGCCAGGGAGGTGATTTGCCCGCGATAGCACTCATTAACGAGTTCCGTCCGAGTGGCATCAGGTATCTGTTCATTACCACCGCCATCCCCCACAACAAATTGCGTGAGGGAAACCCCGGACCCGGTGGCGATGGCTGCGGCCTCCAGTACCTTCCCCTGGTCTGTCAGTATTGCGTAATATTTTTCTGCCATTTTTACCCTGCTGCTATATCAATATCGACATACATCGTGACAGCACCACCTATGCATACCTCGCCCGGAACGCCAGCTTCAGCGGTAACTTCCAGGCCTGTCAGGTAGCTGCGGAGATTTTTTGCACGGTTGATCTGCTGTCGGATGCGACTGTAGTTTTCCTGAGATATCGCACCGTCTATACCAAAGCGGATGCGGAATGTGTAAGGGTCCTGCTGCGGCGATTCCTGCCACCATTCAATGATTTCAGCTGTATAGCCGACCGAACTCAGCGCACGCTTTACCGCACCCGGTGTACCCCTGTGCTGGTGAACATAAGCCGCATCACGAATAACCTGTCGTTTCTGTTGTTCAGTCCAGTCCGCCTCCCAGTAATCAACCGCGTATTCCCATGCCAGCCAGGGCAGAAGACTGACCGGACAGGTATCAGGATTTTTTACTGTGCGTGGCATATCTGTATCCAGCGCAAGGATTGGCTCTGCTGTTGCCTGCTCCAGAGCACGTTCAGACAGGAGTGAGTTAGGGGGAAGAATGGAGCGAAACGCCGTCATGATGCTGCCCTTGTTACATTGATGGCCGTGCACCACGGCGCGGCCCCTGTAACAGCTTCAATATCCGCCACCGGACTGCTCAGGCGAACGCGGGTGACGCCAGACTGTTGCAACACGGCATATATGGCGGAAATCGGCACAATCGTGTTGATGCGGTGAGCAAGACTGACATAGCTGGTGCAGGCGCTGATGGCATTGTCCAGAATGGTGTTTGCATCGGGTCCGTCCGGTATCTCCAGCGTTGCCGTGATTTCATATTCCGGTACTACAGCACTTTGAACCGTCACATAGTCAGTCAACGGGCGGATTTCATCAGCACTGAGCGCATCTGCAACCGTCTGAAGCAGTGCCTCGGAAGGCACACCATTGCCATCACGGGACAGAACATACACATCAACACACCCCGGCCTGCCATGCGTATCAGGCCCGTAGGCTTCAGCATCCAGAATCGTAGAGTCGGCTGATTTTGCATAATACCTGTAAGCATTACGGGCACCTGCCGTGTTCAGCTGCGCCCACGAAAGCTGTATGCGTTCACGGAAGGCATCATCATCTTCGTAAACAGCCTCCACGGGAGGGATAGCATCTTCGTCAGCCGGGGTTATAACCAGACGTGCGACGTTGAATGCCGCCCCGAGTTGATCAAGGTCGTCCCCTGTGGCGCTTGCCAGCAAAACCGCACGCACCGCATCGTTTACCCGTTGGAAAGCAAGTGTCAGCTGATAAGCACTGGCCTCACCCTGTTTGTATGCCGGGTCCGATTCCACCAGCGCATCGAATTCACTGTCCAGTTCCCTGAGTTTCGTCAGCCAGCTTGAAAAGATTTCTTCTGAAGTAGGAGAGTAAATGGCATCAGGTGCGGCAATCTCTGAAAGGTTTATTACATCGTAACTGGATGACATAAATCAGATTTTCACTCCATCAATCGTTACAATGCTGCCGTCTTCGGTGCTTTCGCCTTCAACAGTCAACACAAATACGCCCTCCCCGTCGCGGGTTACGCTGACAGTATTTACCGTGATTCGCGGTTCCCACTTAGCCAGCGCGGATGCGGTCGCGGCGATGATTTTCAACCTGGTAAGCTCATCCTGTGGCTGGTCTGTCAGATCAGGCAAATCACTGCCGTATTCCCGCAGCATGACCCTTGATCCCACTGGCGTGGTCAGAATATCCGTTACGGACTGGCGCAGATGTGCAAGCCCCGACAGGCTTGCGCCCGTCTTTCTGTTGGTTCCGTTCATGAAGTGACCTGTCAGTTAAAAATAAGCGGGGCCGGTCTTCTTTTTCTTGGTCGAGCTTTGAATATCAACAGCCAGTGACCAGGAAAATGACATGCCTTTCGACGTTAACGAAAATGTGAGAGATTCCACCTGCCAGCTTCGGTCTTCAACTTCACCAAAACCGGACGTCTGTACACGGCACTCTGCCGTCAACGCCAGATGCTCTGGCAGACAGGGGCCGGATAACGTCATGCGCTTGCCATTCCGCTTCGCATCGGTTTTACGTGACTGAGCCTGGTGTTCAGCAACAGTCTTGCTGTGCTGGGTGTAAGGGTTGGTGATAGCGGGGCCTTCATGCTCCAGACTGACAGACTTGGTTTTTCCGTCAGCTTCATCATAATAATCAACGCTGATTTTTTTCGCTTTGCCGTCGCCTGATGTGGTGCCCCGGTTGCCGTCGTTGTACGTCCACTGAGTGACCTCGTCAGGCATTACTGTGACCATCGCGGTGGACTTTCCTGAAACGGTCTGCGCGGCACCTTTTTCAAGAAATAGCCAGTACCCTCCAGCCGGTTTGCTGACCGCGTTGTACATGCGGGCCAGCCGACTCAGCAGATTGGCATCAGATTCGGCGGTCTGGTCAATGTGGGCGATTTCGATATCGGCAAGTTTTTCCGCGACCTTCGCTTTCAGACCATGTTCTGAAGCGACAGTGCTGATTAAATCCCCCAGCGTCAGCGCATCCCAGCTGCGGGTTTTATGGCTCTGCACATCGCCAATCTGCTTTTGGGCATTAAGCGGGGCCGCAGTTGCGTAGATTTGTACTTTCCGGGGTGGACCGCTACTGCTTACGCCGCAGACTACATACCAGCCTTTATCCTGTAGGCTGCCACCAAATCCCAGTCCCACCTTCAGCCGTGCACCCTTGGAAGGCAACTTCATTGCCGGACTGCTGACGGTCATCTCCAGCACATCAGATTTCTGCGTGGCACCGCCATAATCGGTCAGTTTAATCTCTTCAAGACAGGTTTTCAGCGTGGAGGTTATGTCTATGTCTTCCACGGAAAGGCTGAAGGAAGGCGCATATCGGTTCATGGCAGTCATATCAGTCCCATAGTGATGTGGTAGAAGTTTTAACGGTCACCGTTATTTCCGGCAAAGTGATAACTACCCCCGCCTGGTAAACGGGGCCAAGCGCTGCCAGTCCACGGTTTGCATCAAGTACCGTAAGTACGTTTTCAGCAAGATTGTCGGAACCGTACCAGTCCTCACAGATGGCATCCAGCACATCGCCATCACGGGTTTGATAAGTCGTCGCCATAATGTCTGATCGTCATACTCCAGCTTTTATTACGGAAACCGCCACCCGGCAAAAATCGGGTCGCGCTGTCATTAAAGGTCGTGATGACCCACCAGCCCAGCACATCGCCGTAACCGCTCACCAGTTGCAGAGGCGTCGCCTGGTCGGCCAGGTCGTAAAGATCATCAACAGAATCCACGCCATTACGAAAAAATGCGTGGGATTCACCGTCGAATTTCACCGTTCTTCCCGGCTTTCCGGTGTACTGAAGCAGGCCCTGTCTGCCAATCCTTTCCATTTCCGGCCAGTTCCAGCTGGCCTCGCGAGCAAGCTGAGAATATGCTGCGGTATCGACGGAAAAAGCGAATGATCCGAGCATCATCATCACGCGGGGCGAGGTGGTGTTTTTTGTTTTTTTGTCTGCCTGCTCTGCCGTAGCCTCGTAAGCTGTTGTGATATCTCCGAGCATTACCAGTTATACCCCCCGTCATAAAGTGCATTGTTGTCATCAAACATGCCGGTATTTTTAATGCGGTCAGTGATTTCACCGGCAATCGCTTTGCCACTCTCCGCATCATCAACGTGAATATCGAACTGAAAGGTGTTCCGGCTGTTATTGCTGTAGAGCGGCTGCTGTGCGTCGCCTGCCCCGGACATTTGACGTAACAGACTGTCAAACCCAAACGAACTGTCGCCGGGGTCCTGTGAGAGCACATCCTGATATTTCTTTTTCTCATCATCCCAGCTGAATGGCGCAGATGATGAGGGTGCTGACTCCCCGGTAAGCTGATCAACCTGCCGGAAAAAACCCTCATTGTCGTCAGAGAGAAACCCGCGTGTGGAGGTGTACGCTTTCACCACGTCTTTCTGAAGGTCAGGGTTAGCCTTTAGTTGCTGGGTAAACCAGTCTGTCAGGCCAACGCTTTCCGCTGCTTTCTGTGCAATGGGGACAGAACCGGTCATGGCAAGCGCCCGCATGACGCTGTGTTTATCCTCTTTTTCATCAGGCAACAGCCAGGAAAGTTTTCTCGCAAGCGCATAGACCACCTTGCCGACATAAACCAGCCCCTCACCGAATGCCAGCGCGCTGGGGTAGAGATCATTTTTCAGGAACTGCGTCACCTTTGAAATTCCGCCATCCCGGAACCATTTAGCCAGGTCATCGGTCAGTGAACGTACCTGCGGCGAAAGCTCGTTCCCCAGCTGGCCGGAGATTTCTGCCACGGCGGAGGAAAGCACCAGTTGAAGGTTACTCATTGCCCGGTTACCTTCTATTGCGCCTGCTGCGCCTTCTTCGGTGACAAGGTTATAACGCCGCTGTTCGTCCATGTTTTCTTTGAGGGTTTTTCCTGACTGCTTCAGGAGCATCAGCCATTTACTGGCCTCACCGCCGAAAAGGGAATCCAGCGCGAATGAGGATTTAGAGTCATCTTTCAGCGTCAGGGCACGTTCAATGATTTTGTTAAACTGCTCCATATCACTCAGTCCGGCAAAGTCACCTGCCTTAAACCCCAGCGTTTCAAAAGCATCCTGGAGTCCACCCTGCTTACCGTTTTGTTTATATTCCCCCGCTTTGTGCAGATATTCCTCAAAGAGATCACCGACGTTCTCTCCGTTCATACCAAACTGTTTTGCCAGCGAATCCCAGGCATTAAAGGTTTCACTGCTGACCCCGTAACTCCGCGCTATCCCTGCCTGCTCCGCCGTATGCGCATTGACGGAGGCAGGTGAAAGGAGTGCACCCATCGCTGTTCCGACAATGCCGCCGCCACCGATAAGCAGACCGCCGCCCATCATGTTGCCCAGTTGACCGGCGATGCCCATGCTCCGGCGAAGTATCCCCTTACCCATCCCACCGAATTGTTTTAACCGGTTCGCTTTTTCAAGAGACTGGTTTAGTTTGTCCTGCTCCGCGTTGGTTTTCTGGATAGCGGTGGAAACTTTTTTGTAATCCTTCGTCAGCTCGCTGACGTTTTTTCCGGCGAGTTTCGCCTGTCTGATTTTCTCCGCCAGTTTTTCCTGGTCCTTTGACAGCTTTTGCGAAGTTTTCCCCACCGTGCTCAAACTGGCTTTCAGAGCATCCGCCGACTTCGTCCAGCTGACGTCCAGTTTCCCGCCGATGTTAATGGTTGCTTTAAGGTTTTGGCTTATTCCGCCCACACTTTATATCCTCCACTTCGAAGGTCACCAAATCACGGAACGTTGTGAGCGGCATGTCCAGGTAATCAGCAAAAGTAAAACTGAGCCGCCGCCCGAGCAGCCTGACTAACTGGAGGATTTCGGATTCTGTCGTTTCTCTGGCGGCAGCATAAAAACATTAAAAGCGTCCTCAAGCTGGATATAATCTGCCCCGGTAAACTGATAGAGGTCCGTTACCTCAATACTGCACAGGGAGGCGATCATGCGTGCTTCTTTCTCCTCTTCCGTACCGCGATCCTTTGAAAAGGCAATGCGGTCACGCACCAGCGGTTCCCGCATGGTGACGCTCTCCAGTTTTGCACCGCCCTCAAGCTGGACTGGCGTATAAAGCGTAATAATTCTGTTTTCACCCGGATACATAGGCTGTCCTCATTAGAGGCGGCTGTGCAGCCGCCTGGATTAAACACGTACTTTGGTGGCAAGAGATGAGAGCTGGTCGACGCCGTTGATGCTGCGCATAAAGCGTTCTGTATCGATTTCCACCAGCGTGGTCCCGTCCAGCGATTTTTTGTAATAACTGACCGCAATTTCGACGGTGACGGCATTCTCAGACAGGTTCTGATTACCCCGCGCATCCGGCGTCACCGTCATCACAAACCCCTCTATCACCTCAGTTGTACCCTGCGCAGTGCCGTTACTCAGATACCCCTGGTACGCGGTGAAGCGCGGCTTAGTGCCACTGATAAACCCAAAACTGGACAACATCGTCGTGTCCAGCCCGTAGAATTTAATCTGGCAGGTCAGCGCCTCCATGCCATCATCAACCGGCGTCGGTGCATCCTGCGCCCCGGTGCGCATATCGGTTTTGGTTACGGCGAGCACTGGTGGCGTAAACTCATGCGCCCCCTGAATACGGACGCCATCTTTAAAAAACGTCCATGCTCTTAAAACTGATTTCGCACTCATGCAGTCAGCTCCTCAATCGCATAATTGTTGTTGACCTTCACGCGGAGAGAGATGCGCTCGGTGGGGGATTTCGGTCCGAAGTCGTAATCGATGTAAAGCACGCCCGCTGCCATCGTGTCAGCGGTATTCAGCTCATCATCAAGAGTCGCTGTACCGCCAAAGATGGCCCCCAGGCTGACCAGAGAACGCATGTATGAGTTAATGGTCTCCAGGATGTCGTCAGCGTCATTTCTGTCCAGCGGACGATCGACATAATCCATCATGGCGTCCTGAATACTGTCTTCAATTACGTCAGCAGACCGGCGTACCGATTCAAACCGCCACTGCGTATCCGTGGTACACAGTCTGTTGCCCCAGTGCCGGAAGCCGGAGCGGCGGATGATGGTGGTGACATTTTGCATATTCAGCTGATTAGCATCACAGTTGACTTCGCCCAGGATAAACTCATCAATCTGTTCAAGACCGACAATGCTGTTGATAGTCTGGTTCGATTTACTCCACCACCAGCCATTTTCATAATCGATGCGCGCCCGCAGACCGGCAGCAAACGCGGAGTAGGGACGGTAAACCAGCTCTCCGGCTGAATTGGTCACCTGCACGCGTGGACGCAGAAGTTCGGTGCGGCTTCCGTAGGTCTGACGGCGCTCGACCACCTGTTGAAGTGTCGCCATTGAGGCACAGTCCACATAGGCAATGGCACGCAGCTTACCGGCCATCGTCTCCAGCGCTTTACCAATCGAATCATCTTCACTGAAGCCAGGCGCGATCAGAATGCGCGGCTGATAAGCAGTGACGGATTTACTCTTTGACAACGCGCTGATGCCCTTCAGAATGGCCGCACGCTGGGTCGTTTCACTGTCACTTTCTTCGACCCTGACGATGACCGCCAGGGCATTACGCTGGTCATTGATTTCTTCCAGTGCCGTTGACAGCGAGCCATCCGAACCCAGAGAGCTGATCTGACTTGTTCCCACAATGGCAACCGGCGTGTAAAGCGGGAAAGGCTCATCCGCGCCGCCACTCAGTTGAATGCTGAAGGCACTCACCACGCCCGACCCGGTCCCTGATACGGTTATGCCCGCACCCTCCAGCGCCTGAACGGCAGCAACAACCTCTGCGGCGGTAGCCGAGACCACACCCGATTCATCACACCCCAGCACAATCAGCAGCAGATTATCTGACCATGCCGCCGAAGTGACGACCGCGACCGGTTCATCCACGTCAGGGGTGGCACTTTCCGCCGTGACGGTGAACTGATTCCCGTCTGCACCGGGGCTGCTGGCCGTGAAGGTCAGCAGGTTATCCAGAATTGATGTGCCCGCCGTGCCTGTGGCTACGCTGCCGGTGCTGGCTGATGGTGCGGTGCCCACCAGCCCGATCACCGCCGTTTCAATAGTGGTCACCGTCGTCGCGCCGGACGTTAATTCAATAGTTTCTACGCCGTGTAATTCGGACATACAGATAAACCTCGTATATAAAAAAACCCGCCGTAGCGGGTGATAAGAGAGGAAGACAGGATCAGGACATTTTTTCGTTCGGGGGTTTCGTTACTGAATCCGTTTCAACATGCGCATGCCCGTTGTAGATAATGCGGATTTTGCTCATGCTGCCCCAGCTGTCGGAAATGTCAGCGGTGCTGGTGATAGAGTCATGAACATCCAGCGTCCCGGTAATGGTGACCGGCCCGTCCAGCGTGCCGATGCCCTTGAGGGTATATGTTCCCTCTTCCGCCAGGGTGATGGTGAGCGCATGGGCTTCCCGGTCATAGCGGATTTCGGTGCCGTCGCTGAAACGGGTCACATGCATATTTTCATCGGTATCAGGGACGAGCATCGCACCGGTGTTGCAGCCAGGGTAAACACGACCGTTATTCAGGTCGCCGCCTTCAGAAAGTACCGTAACGGGATCGCCTACGGATGCCGGATTTGAATCACTGCGGTTAGAACCTGCAAACCCCTGACAGACCGGAAGCCAGCCCGTCACGATATCCCCAATTTCGACACGGCATTTCGGGATGTCGCCCGGCTGGACTTCGCTGATGACGCCCCGGCGAATGATATTCGCAAGCCGCCTCTGCAAATCACCGATGACATCATCCATCGCCCTCACCTCCCAGAATGAGTCGGTAATCGGCAATATGTTGACTGCCAATGTTTGGCGCTACGCCAAGCCAAACCTGCCTGAGAGGTGCTCCGTGATTTTCACAAGGGTCAACGCCAAACGCCGCGCTCTGGGTAAAGCTGATCCGCCACACAAGGTAATCATCCATTCGCGGGTCGAATTCATCCCGTGTTGCAGAAATAAACGTAGCCGGTTCTACGCTGGAAAGGCCGAATTGCTGTCCGTTTATCCACTGTGTCAGGTCAGCTGCCGCCGAGCGCAGGAAAACAGCAGGTTTCTCACTGCCTGTTCCGGCAGCATCCACCACCACATACAGATCGCCGTTAAGCGTGACCTCCAGCTGACCGCTCGCACCGCCGTTATCAGTCCAGTCAGTCAGGTCAAAATAAACGGCAGGGGTGACCAGCCCGGAATAACGCGGCACATCCCGCTCGGGGTAGGTATCCGCATCTTTTACCCAGGATATCGCCTTCAGGGCTGCGATCACCGCTTCGTGATAGCGTCCCATCAGTAAAGGTTCTGACATGCTTTACCCTCATACGTTGATTTTTGCCTTAATCCGACCGCGCAGATCGGTTTCAAAGTGGTGCATGAATATTTCCATCACCTCGGCGAACGCATTATCCTCAATGTAATCCAGCATAACCCCGTAGACATCTACCTCCGCTTCCCTGGTACGACGCGTGGCAGGGTCACGGATAACGATAGTGCGTCGCCCTTCTCGCTTTGAGCGGGCAACTTCGCCGTTCTCAAACGTCCGGTTATTCAGTACTTCACCTTTAGGATCAAACTCAGCATTCTGCTGCTGGCGGCGGCGGGCCTTGATAAAGCGCCCCGTCTCTGGGTCATGCAAATTGTGATGAGGCCGTATCCGCCCTTTCACCCTCCCTTTCAGGTCTTTTACCTTAATGGCATTAAGGCCGAACCACAGTTTTGCCGTATCAAGGTCAGCAGTGCGTGAAATGCGGAAGGACAGAATGCGTTTGCGCATCATCTGAATGCTGCGCGGAGCCAGCCCGCTCTTTAAATCAGCCATAGAACGCTTTCTCAGGGTCGCCCCTGTGCGTTGTAGGGCGCGCGTATAGGCGTTCCGGAACTGCTTATGGTTAGCCCCGAGGGATTCCGCTATCCGCCACATGGCACTGATGTCGATATCCACCGGCAGATTACGGCTTAGCCGCTTTTCTCGTGACATAATTAACTCCAGGTGTTGATATCAGGTGCCGTTTTACCCGGTTCGCCGTGCGCCAGTTTTATCGTCACGCTGTCGCCGTCGGGCCGACCAATCTCCGAGACATAAAACGCGACACCCCCGATATACACGGCATCGCGCTTTTTCAGTCCGTCAACGTCAGCTAAAGCGCAGAAAATCTCGGGGCTGGAGTTCATCACCTGACCGTCAGCAATGCGCTGAACTATCCCCTCGTCATCAAATACCACGCGGACAGTTCGCCCCGTGCTGCCAATGACAATTTCAGCCTGACGCCCGAAGGTATCCCTGATGATGCCATCGGCCTCACTCATTGCCTGATCAAACAGGTTATCGAACTCACTCATGCCTGCTCCTTAGCCCCGGCTGACCAGCTTCGCTTTCGCCAGGACACTGGCACGGGCTGGTGTCACCCGCACGCGCGTACCCTTCACGGCAATTTTCACCGCATCGTCTGTCAGCTCAGCCAACGCGTTGAGGTGTGTGGTACGCAGCAGCGTTACCGTCTCGTAGGCCACATCAGGTACGACCTGACTGGATGTATCCCCACCAGCTTCAGCGCCCGTGACCGTTTCAGTGTCAGAACCTGTTTCACTACCGGTCTCTGTTCCGGTCCCGGTCTGAGACCCGGTTTCAGTGTCAGCACCGTCGCTGCCGTTCCCGTCTGATGACAGTTCAGCGGCTTCAACTTCCCATTCATTCACGCGCTGCTGGATTTCTGCTGCATTGCCGGTGACATCCACATTGCGTCCAAGAATGACGGCCAGCTCGCCCAGACGGACGATATTTTGCTCTTTGGTAGCCATGAAAATTCCTTAAAAAAAAGACCCTTTCGGGTCAGGATTGGCCGGGAATTTAACCCAACGTGAAGACGACAAACTCGTCAGGATCAGCCAGCAACATCAGCGGCGCAGATTGTGTCATGGTGAATTCACGGGCCGGATCACCTTTCTGAACCCAGTTTTTCGGGAAGCGGGTGCCTTTTACAATGCCTTCCGCGATGATTTCAATGTCCTGGTTACCACCGTAGGTGCGCAGGCCGCGTGCCTGCAAGTTGCCAAGGATGACCGTGTTATCCGGCATATAATTTTTCTTAACGCCATCAACAATGTGCTGGCCCGCATACACCACGATAGCCACGTCGCCATACATGCCCTTGTACGACACGGCCAGCCCCAGATCCTTAACAGCGGTTTCCAGCACTGAGTTGGACCCCCGGCGGGTGTCGAGTTTCGCCTGCACGGTTTTAAAGGAACGGAATACTGACCAGGCTTTTGCATCCATAAGCGCGATATTAATAACGCCGCTGGCCGCCAGTGCGTAGGCTTCCAGATCGTCAGCCGGTTCGTAGGTGTCTTTATCCTGCGTCAACCAGCCATCACCGGGGGCCTGAATAATGTTGTTTTCTGGGCTGCGCTGCATGTCCACTTCGACCGCTTCAAAGGCTTCACCCTCCATGATGTACTTGCCGTAAAGCACCGCCTCCACTGCTTGGTGCTCCTCAACCTGTTTGATAGCAAGCTCCTCATCCTGGAGGTTCTGCATTACCAGTTTTCCGTGTCGATAAACCGGGTCATTGAGGTTAGCCGGATCTTCATCGGGGAGCATGCGCACCAGCATGCCCGGATTAACCTCATGTTTCGGTTTGGTATAACCGGGTTTGAACTGCGTCACCTCGCCACCGCGCGTGCGGATGACCTTGCCTGCCACCATGGGCGATACATAAAGTGCCATATCGACGTTACCGGGGATTTTCGCCAGGTCCACGGTTTCGGTGTCAAAGGTGTAGGTCTCACGAAAAAACAGACGCAGGATCAACGGGTCAAATTTGAATTTCTGCTGCGTCACCGCCACCAGCTGACGGGTTGAGAAAATACTCATGGAAAATCCTCAGAAAAAAGGCCGGATTTCCGGCCTGTTTGAAAGTGTAATCAGTCCACGATACTGATCGCGGTTCCTGCAAAGGCGGTAAACTTCACCGATTCTTCAATATCAGCAGGCCAGTTCACGTCAGCATTACGAAACGTGCCGGTTTTGAAATACGTCAGCCGGGATTCTGTCCCCGCAAGTGCCAGCGCCAGCATGCCAAAACAGTTGCCCTCGCCGTCCCACACGGCAGCTTTGCCGTCTGTCATCGCGAGCGGAGTAAACGCCGGTGTAGCCTCTGTGATGCCGCTTTCAGTGATACCGGTATACGCCGGATCACTGCCTGCAAGAGGCTGAAAATGTTCAAAGATTTCTGTGTTGCTCATCGGTAAACCTCACTTACAACGGGATAGACATCAGTAATTTAAGATCGCTGTCTGTTTCTGCTGACGTCTGTGCCGCCTCAACCGCACCGGGAGAATCTTTCATCAGCACATCCAGCGCGGTTTCGCTGCGTGCCTGGACTGCAACCGGGGAGGCGGAGAGAATTTTTTTAGCGTCTTCCACGTTCATGGAAGCGATCCCGGCAAGCACCTGTGCCTGGTCTTCACGCCCTTTCGCCTCCTCGCAGCCGAGAATCCCCATGATGCGGGTGCGCTCGGCGCTGACGGCAAGCTCCACAGCGGCACCCGTTTCCCCAGCGGTTTTTAGAGCGAGGTCGGCACCATCGGGCAGGTCCGCCGCCGCACTCTGCGTGGTGGTGTTTTCAGTTTTCATGCTCACTCCTTTATTGACTGTCGATGTGATTTGAGTTTTTGCGTTAATCGCTTCGCGCATATGCGCAATCGCGTCGGTGTTGAGCACCAGCTCATCGGCCAGGCCTGCATCAACCGCACTTTGGCCCCTGAAAACAGCGGCTTCTGTATCGAGCAGCGCCTGCACACTCATGCCGGTATAGAGAGACACTTTTTCGCAGAACATCTGACGCAGGGCATCGCTGGCGGTCTGCATCTGATCGCGGACAGCGGCAGGAAGTTTTTCGACGCTATTGCCGTCCGCTTTGTGCGCCCCGCTGTATATCAGCGTGATATCAATGCCCTCCGTTTCCAGCTGCTTTTCGTAGCTGCTGTGGGCGGTGATCACGCCGATTGATCCGGTTGCCGCCGTCTGGGTAACCAGCCTGTGTGAACAGGCGCTTGCCAGCAGCTGACCCGCTGAACAGTTCATATCGTTAGCGAGCGCCCAGATGGGTTTTTCCTGACGTAACCGGGCAATGGTGTCCGAACAGTCAAACGCCCCTGCGACCATGCCGCCCGGCGTGTCCATATCCAGTAGAAGACCGTCCACACCCGGATCAGAAATGGCCTGCTGTATCTGACTGATGATCGCGTTATAACCGGTCATGCCACTCATCGCACCAAGCCAGCTCCCTTTGTTCACCAGCGTGCCCACCACCGGGATGATCGCTATTCGGCCCTGCACCTGATAATTACGTTCACGCTCTGCCCGGTCACCATCGCCATATGCCGCAAGCGGCACATTCATACCTTCAGGACCTGTGAAAATCTGGCCCCCGGCATCGGTCATCTGCCTGGCACCGAGTTGCCTGCCGAGCGCGCAAAAGAAAACCCGCGCATAGGCGGGTTCCAGTAGCAGCGGCTGATTAAATGCCAGGCTGGCTATATGGGGTAAATCACGCAGCATCCTGTGTTGCCTCCTGTTCGTTCGCGGGATTCTTAATCTGCGCATCAAACACCGCAGCAGCCCACGCAGGCGGTTGTAATCCTGCGCTGCGGCGCTCAATCGTTTCTCGGACCTGCTGTGCGAAAATTTCCTGATAATCGTGACCGCGTTTGGCACACTCGATCTCATAGGTACTCAGGCCCGCCTCAATCAGCATTGCCGCTTCCTGAACCTCCTTCAGTCCGTCGATAGCCATACGCCCCGCGCCGATCCACTGGCAGTTACCCCACGCGCTCCGAGCCTGATAAAAGTCGTACCGGGCACGGGAAGGCAGCCGAATGACCCTTCTGGCAATAGCCTCTTCCAGCCAGCACAGAAACATCATGCTTGCCTGTCGGGAAGCGATGAATTTCCGGCGACCCATGAAGTAACACCAGGACTCATTGGCGCTGGCGCGGGCGGTGGAATAGCTCATCTGGGAATAGTTGCGGGACAGTTGCTCATACGATACCCCCAGACCCGCCGCGATATAGCGCAGAAGCGATTGCTCGAACGAGGAATAACCGTTATCGCTGTTCTGCGCGGACTGGAGGTTTAACGAGTCGCCCGGATAAAGGTGCGGAACGCGCACCCCGTTCATGCGGACAGGCTCGCTCTGATAGTAAGCAACGGCACCTTTCAGCAGGTCGGTGATCTTTGCCTCCCCGCCCTGACCCAGAATGAATTCCATCGCCTTTTCCGTATCCAGCTCACTTTCCAGCGTTGCGGCATACATCGCCTTAACGATGGCGCTTTGCAACTGCGTGTTCTGCAACGTATCCAGCATTTTCATCTGCTCCATCACGCTGAAAAACTGGTTAGCGCCACGCGTCTGACCGTCTTCTGACGGTTCGAAAATATGAATCATGGCGGGTCGTCCGTTTGCCAGTTCGCGAGGAATACGTACCCACTTCCGAACCGACCAGGACGGGTAGTCATCGCTGGCAATGTGATAAGCCAGCGCCGCCCCGCTGCTGTCTATCTCGACGCCGCCCCGAATACCTGCGCTGTCCATCGTGTTGTTGGGATTGCAGATTCGCCGGGGACTTATCATTTTGAACTGCGTTTTAAACAGCCGTGACGGGCTGTCGGACCAGCACGGTTGCGCTGCCACTTCCCCGTTAACCGAATGCATGGCAACACCTTCACGGATCATCATCGTAAACGTGCGCTTGCGCTCGGCGTCGATGTAACACTGGTCGTCTTCGGCAAACTCCCACCAGGCGGCCTCGACATCGCGGGAAAATGCGCGGGCATCCTCCTCATCCATTCCCAGATAACGCCAGCTCGGACGGTAACTCAGCCGGAAGAAGGAACCGACAATATGATCCTGATGCAACTGAATTGCGTTGGCGGCATAGCCATTATTGCGGATAAGATCGTCCGCACGGGCATTACCTCTTTCGAGTACCGGCAATAGTGCCGCATCTGCGCTCTGTGACTGTGGCATCCAGCCGTTAAGCTGCCCGCCAAAACCCTGCCCCCCACCTGAATATCCGGCATATTCCCGCAAAGGTGTATGACCGTCCGGACCCAATAATTTTGGCTGCTTCATAAGCCAAACCTCGCTGGTCCGCGACGGCGGACATTAACACCCAGCTCGTCCTCCAGGTCTGAAATATACTGTTTAAGCTCTGCGAGTGTGGCTGATGTAAACGTCACGCTCCGCCCGTTTTTCTGTACTGCGCTAACCCGCTTCCCGGTCATCAGTTCATGTAATGCCCGGTAGGCGGAATTCAGGTCAGCCTGTGTTGCCATCGGTTCCCCTCAGCATTTTTGCAATTTCCGCCAGATTCGCATCGGCCTCAGACAGCCCGCCATTAACCTGCTGTTTCTGATCGAGCAGTTTTTGCAAGTCCAGCTGCCAGCGGATGATACTGATGCGCAACGCCGCGAGAGCGTAGACAAAACAGTCCAGCCCTTCATTGCGCCGCCCTTTGTTGTCCCACAGAATTCTTTTGATGCCCCGGACCCACTTCTCCACCAGCTCTTCGGAGGTAATCTGACCCGCTTCGCTGGCGTCGAATATCTCTATGTCATCCGGGAAGTGAATTGCGCCTGGTGTCGGGCTGCCGTCTTCAGGCAGTGGAATATCCAGACGGCTGTATATCTGTTCTTTAGCAACATCAGTCCCGACAGACGTCAGATACACACCGTCTTTATTACGCTTGCGGGGCATATCAGCGACGGGCCTGCCGTAAACAGAAGAGCCTTTGACCGGGATAACCCGGAACAGCCCGAGTTTTTTCGAACGGTTGTAGACAATTGCCGGATCGATACCACCCGTATCCCAGCAGACGCGACCAATCCCAATGTCTCCGCCACCTTGGCAGGCATACCTGCTGTTAATGGCTACGTCCACGCGCACCAGTGTTTCTTCAGCATCATGACGCCCCATGATGATTTTCCGGTCTATCAGCCAGGCTTCCTCCCCGGCACTCCAGCCCCAGACGCGCATTTCATAACGATCAAGCTGAGAGTCAATCCCCGCCGTCAGATACACCACGCGCTCCGGTACACGGGCAGCGTATTTTTCCACTCTGGCAGTCAGCTGATTGGCATCTGGCCTTTCGCCCAGCGCCTCCTCCCACGTTTCACCCAGCGTGGTGTTAGTGAAGGTTTTACGCTTGCCGGGGTCTCCTTTGGTTTTCAGAAAATCTTTGACGATCTGTACCCAGGTGGTGAACGGGCTGTAGGCAGTCCAGATATGAAACGTCACACTTTCGGGAGGGGAAATCTCCTGCTCGTCTACGCTAAACCAGACTAAGCCGTCTCTGGTCCACAGACCTGTGCGATCACAAACATAACGCCCACTGGTGAAATCAAACTCCTGCTGTCGGATGATGCATCCGTTGTGCTCACAAAGATAAAAAACGCTGCCAGGCTTTCCCTCATCCCACTTAAGACCGAATGGTGTACCCCGATCACCAAACTTCAGATACTGTTCAACACCACAATGCGGACAGGCAACATGGAAACGCATAAAGTGCGCCGACTCTTCAGCGGCACGTTCTATCTGGCATGAACCACGCAGCTTTGGCGTCGATCCCCGGATGGATTTGGGCCAGACAGAACCCTCGATTCGCTTGTCACCGAGGAAAGTCGGTGACCCTTCTTTTTCGATATCTGCATCAAAAGCCGCCAGCTCGTCGTAGCCCACGATATCAACAGATTTCTCGCGGTAGTTTTTGGCTGCTTTCCCACCCAGGCACCAGAATCCGCGCCCGTTAGCGAAGCGCTTCATGCTGAGAGTATTGTCGCGATGCTTGCGCCCAAACCACGGGGCGAGCGCCAGTAGCGACGGCACGTCCCTGATGGTTGGTTCAACGTGGCTTTTCATGAAGTTTTCTGCGTCCCCATCTGTCGGCAGGAAAAGCAGTTCGTTTCGCTGCCTGTGGGCGATGAAATAGGCGATGACGCCAAGCAGCATTTTTGAATAGCCAACACGAGCAGACTTGACGAGATTTACCTCACGTATCGAATCTGACCCCATCGCGTTGATGATCGCCTTCTGAAACGTAAGCGTTTCCCAGCGTCCCTCCTGATAGGCAGATTCTTTGGGAAGGTAATAATGTTCATCCATCCACTGCACCGCCGTCATTTCTTCAGGCTTGTACAGCACACTTAAACCGGTTCTTACAGCAGCCATCAAATTATTCAGCTGCGCTCTCGATAAATTCATCAAGCATGTCCGGAATTATATTGCCGACGTTTACGGCTTTGTTGCGCGCCCTGATTATGTCAGCTCTCAGGAACTCAATATGACGCGTTTCAATCTCTGGAAAACGCCGCTGCATCGACAAAGGAATGGTGTCCAGAATGCTGGCGATTTCAGCCGCCAGGCGTGACATAACAACCGAGCAAAACTGGACATTAACAACTTCGGAATTGGACTTCTGATTCTTAATTTCTTGTGCATCGGCCTGTGCGCGGGTGAGACGCCAGTCTTCATAATCTTTTTTTTTGGCTAAATCCTGACCGTCAGGATCATCAAGTTGTTGTTTTCGGCCTTGATGGTCGAGCCGGTTATTCAGTACGGAACGTACGTCATAAAGCACCTCCCGCCCTCGCCTTTCAACCGGCGTAACTCCCCATTTATCAAAAGCCTGCACCGATATACCCAGAGATGCCGCCATGTCACTTTTATTAAGTAAATGTGCCACCGCTCACCTTCTGATTTCACCGACAATTAAACAACAACCAACCTCCAGAAAAAGGTCATAAATCGCGACATTTGGCGCGTCCGGCAGACCCTCGGTGCTTCGAAACGCCGGAAAGGACCCGCCAAAACGCAAACGAGAAGCAATTTCAGTCGCATTATTCGGTCCAGTTCGTCAGGGTTGCATCGCAGTCCGCTGATTTTGCCCGCGCCCAGACAGTCAGACCCGGTCCGGCCTTCACTCTGCGGTCACCTTCGTGTACTGGAGCATCGGCAGCGGGTTCGATCTCCGAGTCGGTCCAGCACATCACACCGTTGCCCGGTGTGTTTTGCACCGACAGATAGCCATAGTTCGACCCGTCAGTTATCTGCACGAATTTCGCTGAAGTCAGCAGGAGACTCTTAGCCATGTCAGGCCCTCAGTTCGATGGTTGTAATGTGACGCGTCTGCCAGTGAGCTTTTGCAAATGGCAGCGTGAATGTCTCATCCGGCGTGTCATAGCTTTCGCTCTCACCGCTGCTGTAGGTCACCGTGATAGAGGAAGCGTCACTCGTATTCACTGTGACAGATGAAGCTGCACGCGTTGCCGTCTGGCCTGCCTGTGTATCAATGGGTGATGTTGCAAGCAGGCCGCTCTCAACCTGAAGCATGCCAACCGCCACACCGGCAGACAGTACGGCGCGGAAAAAGGAAGCCGTAACGTTGCCCGTAGGCACTGCCTGGCTAAGTCCGTAGATGTATGTAGCGGAATCACGCCTCGCCATATAGGTACGCAATGGGGTACTGGCAACAAGTGCACCGGACATAATGACATGCGCAAATGTCGCTGATGCCGTTGGGGTAAATTCAGCCACCAGCCATGCGGCGGCGGTTGGGTCATACAGCGCAGACTTCAGACGGTCTGCTGCCAAAACAGAAACATTACTGCCGTTAGGGCCTGCTGTGGTTGTCGCTGTCGTACCAGATGACGAAACAAAGTCACTACCTGTTATCGTGCTGACCTGACTGCTGCCCTGATAGTTTTTGCGTTCCGGTTCAGGTTCGTGCCTGCCAACAGGAACACCATTCGAATATTCGAGGGGCCATACATTGGCACTACTCATCACCAGCAAACCCGCTGCGTTGCGGTAATAGTGAGGTGGTCCCGCAAAAGTTACATCGGAATCAATGTCCGTTCCGGTGAGGTCAATTACTTTTGTTTTATTGCCCGATGAACTTCTGACAAGTTTTACCATTCCGGGTACAGAGATGCCGCGCAGACTTGTACCGCCAATGAAGGTGATATTAAAGGTGTCCTGCATTTTTCATCCCAAAAAAAACCGCCCCAGAGGGCGGCTTGTTTTCATTTACCAGGTTTATTTTGATAGATGGTTTTTATTTCTTCTGAAATCTCATCGATAATGTGAACCGTCTTTGATACTTCCTGGTCAGAATGACCAACAAAACGATAAACTTCATTGCCATGCATAATCAGTTTTGCGCGTTCTGAAATCTTATCAATGTCATAACCTAGTTCAATCGCTGCGCCCAATACAGCATGTACGGCTTGCTCAAAAACCTGTTCTTGAGACATCTTCAAAACTCCTTTTATTCAATGGAGTTAGAAAGTTATCACAACAACAAAATTGCTGATAGTGTCACCAGCTCTTGATTCTATACCTTAATTGGTCCGTACATTCCTGTGTAAATAATAGCATTCCAGATAGCTTTCATGGCCTGCCCGGTTTCTTGGTCAACAAATAACGAAGAACGTGCACCATGAGGTCTGCCAAGGAAGTACGGCTTCATTGATTCCCATGTTTCAGCGACTTCAGCATACCTCCAGGCTGGTATTTCTTCTTCCAACATCAAACCAATCGCAATTCGCTTAGGAATTGTCTTATCAAAATTTAAGACTTCATCCCACTCACAAGTAACAAGTACAGGTGTTGCATTTGAGTTGTACATTACTGTGGAAAGTTTCTCTGCTGTGATATTCGCCAGATGATGTCTTGGTCGTGAATCAATAGATGATAATATTTCTTTTCCACCGTCATAGGGACAGGTCAAAAATGCATTCGCGAAATATATCGTATGGTCAACCCCCGCATATCCATTATCGTTACCTGGCGTTGTAAACGGGTATCGAGAATACGGACTCTTGGGGGTAGACACCAGAGGGTGCCAGGAGGGATAACCTTCTACCACAGGCCCATATTTATCGATAATGTCATAAATAACTTGCTTCGCAGCATCACGCTCTTCTTGTGAGCCACCCCGGGGAACCA
Organism: Pantoea sp. X-Soil-TKNS-1211; assembly: GCF_059730495.1. Taxonomy (NCBI): domain Bacteria; kingdom Pseudomonadati; phylum Pseudomonadota; class Gammaproteobacteria; order Enterobacterales; family Erwiniaceae; genus Pantoea; species Pantoea sp. X-Soil-TKNS-1211. The sequence goes on along the minus strand of NZ_AP035953.1, from coordinate 1,645,973 downwards.
ATCTCTGAAATGCTTTTTCAAGCCCTTTGTCTTTCTCTTCGTCTGATCTAAACGCCATATGTGTTCTCCCGTATGGATGAGAACACATAATCACCTCATTACGCATAAAAATCAAGTTTCATGCGTAAATGTTGAACTTTATGATATCTGAATGATTTAAATATATTATTTTATATAACGGCGTCATCCCCATGCGTTAAATGAGATCTTTCAAATTGTTTACCAAACCGCAGCAGCATTTCCTGCTTCTATTTTCCGTATACCTTCCCTATCTAAATTACATCGCTCTATCACGCCATAGAGCGCGAGATTCAACTCCACGCTATCGCCGTAAAGCATGCCGGGTTTTGGCTCCGGCGCATCAATCGGGGTTGTCAGCTCCGATGGCAGGTTTAGCCGGGGTTGTTTGATTGTTCGATACTCGACTTGCGGACTTTGCGGCGTCCCGCAACCGCTCAACAGCGCGAGCATCGACAGCAGCAGAAGCGCACTTATCGGCAGCGAGATAGCGTTTGATTTCATCCTGTAATTTCCTGTTCTGTTCGGCAGTCACCGCACGCTGTGCCGCAACCTCGCCCATGACGTCGTTCTGCCGCTTCACTGCAATCACCAGGTCTTTCACGCTGGACGCCAGATCATCATTTTTGGAGCGCAGGTCATTAATCTGCTTGTCCTTGCTGTCGTTCAGCTTCTCCAGCCGCTGATTGGTAGCTTCAAGTTGTGCGTCTCTGGCATTGAGTACCCAGAGCGCACCGCAGACCAGGATCACAAAAAAGATGCCGATATTTTTTCTGATTAAGTTGATTATGATGAACATAAAACCTCCTTCGCTCTGGCTAATCGGGATTTCCGGTCATCCAGTCCGTTTATGCCACCATTGATAATCCGGGTGATACCGTCAATATCATCCCTGTCGGCCAGCTCGTTGAGGCCGTGGCTTTTCCACCATGCTGCTGCCGACTCTGCCGCCAGTCGATACCCGGTAAGAAGGTCAGGCTGCGCCACGACATCAGCGCCCAGCGCTTTAACCAGTGCCGCGTAATTCTTTCTGCCTGTGATCTGGATTAATCCCCGACCGCGATAACGGTAACCATCACCCGAGGCAATATCGCCATTACCATTTAGGTTCGCGTAGATGATATTGGCGACCATCTTCTGGTCGGCAGCGTGGGCATCATTGCGCCCGTAAGTGCGCGCCTGCTCACTGGTGATACGCTTGCGAAACATCGCCGTCAGCGCATTTTCGCTGTAATTCAGCCCCTCCTCTACCTTCATGAATCCGGCTGATTCATGGCCGATCTGCGCGAGGAAATGCGCCTGTCGTAGCGGCGTATCAATTTCAAAATCCGCCATGCTGCTGGCAATAGAGTTAAACCAGGTAGCGGCCAGCGCTGATGTAACGCCCGTTGCTCGCTGAAAATCACTGGCTGTTTTCATCTGCTCCTCCGAGTTTTTTATCAAGCTGTCTCCTGAAACGGAACGACAGATAATCAATGCCAATAAAACCAATGAGAATCGCGGCCACCCACGCGAAATCGTCCCCGATGTTCCAGTGGAATATCGAGACAAGCAGCTGCAATGAGGGCTTAACAAAGAAGGCAAACAGGCTACACATCGCGGCATCCATCAGACGCCGGGGCCAGGTGTCCCTGCCAAAGTATGAGGCTCTGATGATTGCCATTACTCCTGAAGCTGCGGCATAACCGGCCTCATTCTTGTGGGCATAGAGCCAGGCAAGAAGACTGGCCCAGAACCCAACATCATTTTCCGGCATGCGTTTCATCTCCATCTCCCGCGTATTGGGGTGGCTGCCAGTGGTAACGAGGAAACTGCACACCGTTCAGCTTCGGCTAAACCCGTGGAACTGATTCAGGTGCGCAAAAATGACAAAGGCCGCCCAAAGGGCAGCCTCTGAATATTTGGTGCGGGGACCATTCCCCGCTTATGGTTTATCAACCCTGACGACAACGCGGTAACTTCCTGGCTCGTCAGCCACAGGGTTAATTTGTAACTCGCGACGTGATTTCACCGGGAGAAGAATCGAAGACCTCCTCAACCGTGTTGAGAAAACGATCTGTTTCAAGCTCAACGCCTATAGCGCGTCGCCCAAGGCTTAATGCAGCTTTTACCGTCGAACCACTACCCATGAAGAAATCTGCCACCAGCTCGCCGGAACGACTGCTGGCCCGGATGATGTCCTCAAGCATTGCTGCCGGTTTTTCACAGGGGTGTTTACCCGGATAAAACTGGACAGGACTGTGCGTCCATACGTCGGTATATGGCACGCTGGCGGTTACGGCAAAATAGCGCCGCATGGCTTTATACTCTTCCACCAGCTCTGAATACTGACGGTTTAATCCAGACCAGTCCTCGTTAAGCGTAGCGTGAGGAATATCCAACCCCTTCTCGCCCTTTTGCTGGAGAGCGACATCCCTGAACAACTGCTGCAACTTTGTATAATCGGCTTCGTTCGGCAACGACCACTGACTCAGACCGAACCAGTGAGACGCCATGTTCTTTTTCCCGGTCGCTTCAGCAATCTGCTTTGCTGATACCCCCAGGGCAGACCGAGCAGAACGGAAATAATTTATCAGTGGTGACATGATGTTTTGCTTCAGGTCACTACACGCTTTCTCGTATCCATCGCTTTTGCCTGAACATGGCCCCTGCCGATGCTCCGCAAAGAGAATGCGCTCCGTTGCCGGGAAATATGACCGGAAGTCTTCTTTGCGGCATTTGTTCCAATAGCCGTTTGGCTTTGCCCAAATGATATGGTTCAGCACCCGGAACCGCTCCCGCATCAGTATTTCTATATCTGGTGCCAGACGATGTCCGCAAAACAGATAGATGCTTCCGGCAGGCTTCAGCACGCGCCGGAATTGCTCCAGGCATTCATCCAGCCATTTAAGATAGTCTTCGTCGCCGTTCCACTGATTGTCCCATCCATCAGGTTTGACTTTGAAGTAAGGTGGGTCAGTGAGGATCAGGTCGATATGGTTATCAGGCAGTGTCTTTAAATACTCCAGGCAATCGGCGTTCACCAGCACCGCGCCGGATACCTCGGTGATGTTCATCATGAGTCGGATTTCCCCAAAAAAATAAATCACATCTCATGTGAAATCTGAGAATCAAAAACAAAAAACCCGCACCGTGGCGGGTCTTGATCATTAATCTGAATCAAAACACCCTGACGCATATCGGAGTTTGAATACCAAGCTCGTCAGCCACAGGGGTTAATATCTGATTAAACTGGACATTAAAAAACCCCAGCAGATTAACCGCTGAGGCTCATTAGAAAAATGGCAAAATATCAAAATTTCGCTAAATATGCAGGAAAAAGCGGAAAATTGCAAGCATCATGACGCTATATTTTTCGAAATCGTTTGAAATTGCTTAATATTCACTTCGGTGAGCGCGTCAATGTCAAGCTGCTGGCAAATATCCAGTAACTTCAACCAGTGCTGGTGGTACTGCTTACGCCAGTTATCAGGTTTCACCATTGCCATCTGAGCCAGCTGGACCTGCGTGTATTTACCTGCATCCAGTCCGCGCAACTCATACACCACAACCTGGGCCGCCAGCTGTTCGAAACAGGTGAGGAAACATTTAGCCACCTTCTCACTCACACGAACGGTTTTAAGATATTGACCAAATCTATTAGTGATGAAACTGGCTATCTCAAGTTGATGCTCATAATTGAGATCGTACCCATAGCAGTAACTTATCCAGGCATGATGTTCAGGGGTTAATTCACCAATGGCACGCCGCCATGATGCATACATGAAAGTCATTTCATGGATGGGGGGAAATGGTTTTTTGCTGATTCTGGTCTGGTTGCATTTCACTGGTTCTGTATCGGCAAAAACCGTGCGATTCTTTTCAAGTTCGACTGTGCGCAATCTTTGACGCGTATAGACTGTGGTCCGCGCCATTGGGGATTCGCTGAAAGCCTCCAACTGGCCTTTAGTGCTGGCGCTGATTTCCATCAGAGCAATATTCACACTTTCGCGAATATACGAAAAATTAATCATGCTGCTATTCTCCACGCTTTCTTATCTACCCAATCACGCCGACTGCTATCGAGTGATCGAGGAATCTGAGCAGCAGCTCAAGCTGACTACCGTGCTTATCTTCAAATGCCGCAAGGTCACGGTGTAAGTCGTCGTGACATGCCCTGCAAAGCGGTATCACAAACAAATCGTGTGCCTTGGTTCCCATCCCTCCCTGTCCGTGTCCGATGATGTGATGCGGGTCATCTGCTGACCGGCCACAGCCTGAACATGGCTGCGTCTTTACCCATCGGGTGTATTTCTGGTTTACCCAGCGTTTCCGCTTCGGTCGCTTCATGAATGACTCTGGCGACTCAGGATCGGCTTTAAGGGTGATGACCGACTTAATGGCCTCCTGAATAATTTCACGGGCAGCGGGCGCCGGTTTTATCTCTGACTCCCTTTGTGGCCCTGTTGCCATTTTCTCTACTGGCATCCGCAGCACGCGGCGTGCTGGTGCTTCAGGTATCAGGTCCGTAAGGTCATTGAGGCAGGCCCACCAGCATAGTTCCGGCAATGTCATCAGATGCTCACTGCCCAGGCCAATCTGAAGACAAGCCGATTCAATGACCCACAGAGCCACATTGGAAGATGCAACTGCCTGTATGCTTTCCGGTAGTCCGTTCTCCCGATAATAGTTGTCATGTGCAAAACACAGGGATACCACTCCCGTATCGGTGCGCATTGTCGTGTAATGTTGATGACACCACGTATCATTGGACCTGTGCTGGCAACAGCGCAGCTTTTCTGCCCATGCAGTGTGTGCCGTCCAACCACCAGCAGCTTTTATCACCCGGTCATCAGTGAAAAAATCTGTCAGCATTTTTTCATCAAGCAAAGGCTGGGGGCTGTTGTTTAGCAGCCCGGATGGAGTATTGGATAAATCATGTGGTGGCGTGCATATCAACACGCGTCCACGAAATAAGGGGAGCAGCTCACTCCCCGGCTTAAGCAAGACGATCCCTGTTCTCGGTGCAACTTCTGGTGTTAGCAGCGCCCTCATTCAGGAAACCTTAGAGCGAAATTTCTTTCAACTTCTGCACGGCTTTCCCCATGTCCGCCATTGCATCAATAAATTCGTCGAATTTACGGTTAGCAGCCCCATAAGCCTGCAATACTTCCAGTTTAAGTTGGTCCACCTGCTTTCTGACTTCAGCACGGTCCGTGGCCTTCTTCTCTAACTCTTCGGCAGCACGAATTAATTCAACGGACTGCTGGCGTAATGCCTCTGGTGTTACCTGTTTCTGATTCACTGTCTTCTCCGTTTGTCTTCTGAAAGGTGCTGTAATCGATGATGCGCTGAAATGACCAAATTTAGGGTGATGAATGGTAGTGGTCCTCTTTTCCTCTACAACGCAGAGGATCCCGCTGTCTCTGATGATCTCGATAAGCTGTAACTTGTCTTTTTTGCTCAATTCCTGGTATGCAGGAACCTTTTGGCAAAGCATCGTAAGCGTCGCGCCTTCAGGCATCTTCTCCACCAGCCTTTTAACCCTGGATAAAACCGGCTGAAGATATGGCGGTGTCATTCTCATGATTTGCTCCTGATTTTCTTCACCTGCTCAAGCCGTTCCGACAGGAAGCCTAATTCCTGTGTTTTGCTGACAATCTGCATGTTGATATCGTTGAGCCGGAACTGAGCCGTCTTTATACGGCCTTTGCAGTTAACCTCTTCCCGCTTCAGCTTCTCCAGCCCTGTGCGATGACATGTGATTTCGGCACGCAGCCCCTTAAGTTCCCATTCGACTTTGCTCTCACCTTTAGCTCGGGCGTTTATCCAGTCGAATGCATCAATTACGGCCCCACAGTGACGACAGGTAAGCTGGCGGCAATATTCATCCACCAGCACATTCACATGCATACAGTGATGCGGGATGTTTTTAGGGCGATCGGCTTCCACGAGATTGCGCATTTCACGGATATCAGCGTTACCTTCAAAACGTTTGGTAAAGGCCAGGACGTTATCGCTGTCATCAGGATGTTGGGTGTCTTCGGTCATACTGCACCCTCCCCGTTCCGCTCATTGGCATCGCGGTATTCGTTGAGGATGGACAGGATTTCAGTAGTATATTTATCATCGTGATACAGCACTGCTTCACCATCAACTACACCCATGTAGCGGGCGTCACACAGTAGCTCAACCAGACGGCGTGCTTTGGTGGCGCTGAATTGCGGCATGGCAGCGGAACGGGTCAGTTTCTTCTTACCACTGGCTTTGGCTTTTTCCAATTGGGTTTTGGCAACGCTTTCGGCTTTCGCTCCATGCTCCCGAGCTAACGCAACTGCCGTTGTTGCCGCAACTTCGCCAGTTTTGACCATTTCCTTCAGGCCATCACCAACTGTCAGCAACGCCAGATGATGATCCACATCCGCGACTGAGCGTTTAACCTTCTTCGCGATTTCTGACGGCTCCAGCCCCTGATTAAACAGTCGCTGATAAGCTGCGGCGCGTTCAAGTGGCTCCAGTGCTCGGCCCTGACTGCTTGTGACCATGAATGCAACGCGATCCGCTTCGTCGCCAGAAAAATCAGCACATTCCAGGCGCAGGTCATGACCATCGTCCATTGCCAGAAGTGCACCGTGATAGCGATGATGACCGTCGATAATCTTGATGCCCTTCTCTGTAATCTGGACCGTCAGAGGCGGTACATATTCCCCGGATTTGTAGGCAGCGCGGAATTCTTCAACGTGCTCAGGATCGATTTCGCGAACGTTGTAACCTGGCTCAACATACAGGCGCTTTGGGCTAACAAAGTATGTCTTGCGGGTAGTGATTGATTTATCTTCTTTTTTCTTGCTGTCGTAAATCTTCGTTAAAGTTGTCATTTGGTTGCCAGCTCCCATGCCAAAGTAATAATCAATTCAGTTGCCATCGCTTATCTCCATGCCTCGGGCTTGGGATCATTCACCCTCGCCATCCCTACGCATTGGTTTGCCCTGGACATCGCCATCTCACGCAAGCCTGTTTTGAGTGTCACACGCTGCGCTTCATGCCATTGGGCAGCGGCACGGTTCCACAAGCAGCGATTCTCAAGGCTTTCTGCCAGGTTACGCGCTGCGGCAAACTTCTCGTCACCAAGACCTTCTGGCTCTGTCGCGTAGAAACAAAAACACTCATCGCGCCAGACCAGCCCTGCCTCCAGCATCCGGTTTATCTCAACCTTGACCGTTACCGGTGTTCTGCCAATTGCTTTGGCTATCTGGCCCTGTGTCTGGCTAGGCTGTGAAATCAGGTGGTTAAAAATCAATTGGGTTGTGTTCATCCGTGATCTCCTATTCGCCCCTGAAACCATCAGGGATTTCATAGTCAGCCGAGGGCATGTGAGTGATGTTCCGCTGACTCGCTGCCGTACTAAGTTTCAGTGCCAACTCGTCCCACTTTTCGCGCAGCTTCGCAGGGCTTAGAATTCTCTGGCACCAGAATCCATCACGTTGAACACGATCAAACATCTGGCAAATTTGCCGATGGGTGCGGTTATCTTGCTGACACATCAGGCGTACATCGTTCGACCAGTCCGCCCAGTTTGGGTCTTTGGGTCGGGTTAGCTCCCCATCGCCTTCCGCCGCTTTTTCGTACAGGGCAATAATCCGCGCCCAAATCCATTTCGCGCACCGCAGGTCTTCCGCTGTACCCCATTTGCGTTTCTTCGCGCTGAACACAGCAGCTTCAGGATGAGTCGATAAAAAATCATTCTCATCGTCCGGAAACGAAGATTCCGGACAAGAAGGGTTTTTATCTGATGGATCATTAGTTGAAGTTACTGATGGATCGTCGCCAGATTCTGGCGGGTCAAAACTGCTGTTTTTGCTCGATTCTGACGGGTCAAATTTTGACGCATCAGAATTTGATGCATCAGATTCTGGCGGATGAGCACACCTTTCATACCCAGCGTTTGATACGCCAGATTTTGACGGGTCAAATTTTGATGCATCAGATTCTGGACGGTGAGCGGTCGCGATTTCACACAACTTTCTGACGTTGAGCTGATACATGTTCGAAGTGTTGCGGTTGCCGTTTCGTCGTGCAGTTCGAGTCAACCAGCCGTCTTTTTCCAGCTTCGAAATTGCTGTGCGAATAGTGCTGGCACCCGCACCGAGCTGTCGGGCTATTGTTGCAATGGAAGGCCAGCAAGCGCCCTCATCATTGGAGAAGTCGGCCAGACGGGCCATGATGGCTACGCTAGTTAATTTCATTCCCGTGGCAGCACACGCATCCCAAACGTAACCGGAGATTTTGTTGCTCACAGGCGCACCTCCGAGAATTCCAGGTGTTCTGCAAGTTCGTCGGCGCGTTCTGAGGCAATGATGCTGAGATCGATAACGTGACGTCTGGCCTGACTGTCATCTGAAAGCGCGAGATAACAAATAGCGTCCAGCAGTGCGCTGGTCATGAGAGCGTGATGGGATAAACAGGTTTTACTGTGGTAGGTAAACTCAGGCTGAGTTTGGGTAGGGGTAGTAGCCATCCGGGCATCCTCTGATTCGGGTGTTGATAACCCACCACCAGAGTTTCCACGCTCTTGGGTGGTGAGACGTACAGGGGTGGAAATACCGGGAATCAGAGAAACCGGCCAGCCCGAAAGCTGCCCTGCACGCCCCACCATTGAAAGGTGTAGCCGTGCGCCGCACACAAAAAAACCGCATGCGCGGTTGTGCGCTCTAATTTCTTCCGGGTTTCCACGCCCGTCAGCGGATTTTGCCGCTGCCGGTGCAATATAACGCCCGGAATTCTGACAATCAAGTGTTGCTTTCTTTGACAACACCCTGATGGTGTTGCTAACATTAACAACACCAGAACATGGAGATAAGTTCCGATGGGTTCCAGACTGTTTAGGAAGGATAAGTTCCAGCTTGATAATCAATCGTTTATTTCGATTGTGATTTGGGAAGTTGACCCTGCCATTCTCGGCAGTGAACATGGCTATAAATACAGCCTTGCTTACGTTGTAAACGGTGAATGTTTGATGCGATATGACAATGAACGCGGCAAGGGCGACCACAAACACATCGGAAAAACCGAAATTGACACAACATTCACCACCATTGAGGCGCTTGTAGAAAGCTTTTTCGATGACGTAGATAAACTCAGGAGGTAACCCCATGACGACGCTGAATATCCGGGTAGCATCCATCCAGGACGTTAAGAAAAACACGCTGGATGCCTTGCAGGGCAAAGAGTCAGCTCGCGGGCATTTCATATCATTCCTGAGCTGGGATTTGCTGCATGACACGCTATCCCCTAACCGCATGGCTATCATCAAAGCAATGACAGGAGCTGGTGAGATTTCCATCCGTGAGGTTGCGCGACGCGTAAATCGGGATGTGCGTGCGGTACATTCGGATGTAACCAAACTAATCACGCAGGGTGTAATCGAAAAAGGCGAAAACGGTATTCTTTTCCCATACGAAGACATCCACTTTGAATTTACCATCGGCAAAGTGGCTTGATTGCTTTTTGCCCAATGCAAAAATGCTGGAGCACTGATGAATAACCAGAAAATGAGCGCAGCAGATGAATTGACGACCGCAGGTCCAGATGATGGAAAAATTGCGGTAACCATTGAATATTCCAATGATGTTATCGAAGCATTCCAATCGACCGGTGCAGGCTGGCAAACACGTATGGATGCAGCACTTAAGGACTGGCTTAAAAAGCACAACCCCGCTGATGTCAAAATCTGATCCGTATTGAGGGTGGTATTAACCGCCATCCACTCTCTTAAACTTCCTTTTCCAGTCCCGGCGTGGGCATACACAGTCATGCTCATAGCCGGAACGTCTGAAAATGACCCTCTGGTTAACTGTGTCGATACCAATGGTTTTAACCACAACACCCCGATGATCCCGGTAGTGGGCAACCCACGGTTCAATGTGTTCGTTTTCAATGGTGACTTCCCTCCCCCAGCTTTTTGAGAAAGTCACCCACAGCCATATCCACCTGCTCGCGGGTGCGCGAAACCCATTCCCCCGGTAATATCTGGATATACCTGAATTCGCCGCCTTTCCCCTTTATGGGAAAACAGTAGAATTGAGGCATCTGAACTTTAGCTGTTACAATGCTCATGCGGTTTTACCTCCACCGTCTCCACGCTGGATATTGATCGCGACCGAACGCTCCAGGCTGCTACCTGGGGCGTTCAACTTTTCCGGCTTGCAAAAATAGCGGTACAGTAGCGTTATGTGCTCTTGAAACTTAGTCATAACCTGATAACTATTTTCATCAATCTGCTCACGCTCCCCCCTGTCTATTTCACCATCCGCGATTGCTTCACGAATGAAGGCGGCGTGCCTTCCAATCCACTCAATGGTTTCCATCAGACGCTCATTGATATCCGCATTTGCAATATCTTTGATTTCCACCAAATGGACGTATACACCACCGCATTGACGGGCTAATGCATCAACGACGTGGGTGGTCCCGCTAGCCTGCTGGAGCAGCAGCGCCCAATATATTGGGAATATCTGGTCCCCACCTGTACGCAGCCGGTTATGCAATGCGTCAGCTGAAGGGGTTATGCCATCCGCTTTGTAAAGGGCAAGTATTTCTGCTGCTTCATCATATCCACCATGAAGCTCAACTATGGTCCTCCTGACAGCAGCCACCAGCCAGCGTGGTTGCTTTTCCACCAGGCATTCTGATTTACCCACACTTAGCACCCCGCAATCGTGGTTGTGGCGCGTTTGAATTCCCCGCATTCTTCGTCTGGATAGATGTCAGGGCGCATGTCGCTACGACTAACCGCTCCATCAGTGACTTTCTGCAATAACTGAGCGAGTTCAGCTGAAGCTGATTTATTGCCTTTGAAAACAAGTCGCAGATAAGCAGGAGTACGGTTAAGTGCTTTAGCCAACTCCGTGCGTTCGACTTTGGTGAGTGAATCCCAGTAAGTGTAATTTTTAATCCGCATATGTACCTCCTGGGCACATCTTACACTATTGAATTGTTCCTGCAAGGCCATTGAACCAGACAGGTACACTTCATATGATCGTTTTTTTACCAGAGTTACTAATAAAGCTATGAAAACAATTGATGAAATCAGGCTAATAAATGGTAGGCAACTGAGAGACAAAGAAGGCGGCAACTCTGCTTTCGCCAGAAAAATAAATCGGGAACCAACCCAAACCAGCCGGTTTCTTGGTCCAAAACCAACAAAGTCAATTGGCGATGATTTAGCGAGGCATATTGAGAAAGCGTTTAACCTTGAAAGAGGTTGGCTTGATGTCAGTCATTCTAATGGTGATACAACAACTACCACTAAAGAGTTAATTGATCTGCGTCACACTTTGAGATGGGTGCCGATTTTAGAGTGGTCACAAATTATGACCTTTATCCAAACCCCGTCAGCAGAGACATTGAAATTGAATAACCAATTCCCATGCCCTGTTCCCTGTGGTGAAAAAACTTTCGTGTTAGACGTAAACGCCGATTCCATGCTCCCGGAATATCGTCCTGGTGAGCTGGTTTTCGTCGATCCTGATGCGAAATACACTGCCGGGGATGATGTGATCGCATTCTTCCCACTAAGTGGGCAATACACTTTCAGAAGACTTGTACACGACAGTGGCTCAGTTTATCTGAAGGCGCTGAATGAGACCTGGCCTGAGCCGTATATAAATGCGGAGAAAAACTGTGTCATCGTTGGAAAAGTAATTTTCTCCGGGAAAATACGTCATTAGTTACTAAACGACGCGACAACAAATTGCCCGCAATGCGGGTTTTTTTGCGCTTGACAATGTATCTTGCGGGTACATAATGTATCAAAATACAAGGTACAGTGTTACGCAAGGGGTCATCGAAATGAAGTAGCAAAGCGGTCAGACCGCTCATGCCCACCTTGACGGGTGGCGCATCGTGAAGACGGCGTAATACGGTCTGGCTCCCACGGCGGCGTAGTGAGGGAGAGGAGGCGCAGGCATCACTAAGTAGCCGGTTAGCGCCCGGTTAACGCGTAAGTAGCTCAAATGACGAACGCGGCCACTGCGAAGTGTGGCACACAACAGGTTAGAGCATTGGCCGATGGCGGGTATAGCGCCTGAAGCGTCCTGACAGTGCTCTTACCGTTGTGGTGAATGCGCAGGCTGATGCGCTAAGTGGTCGATAGCCAGTGCGATAGTTGTCAGTTGTGAGTGAAACACGCGAAAGCAAAACCTGACCAGCACATGCCGGAAGATGTCAGTACCGGTCATCACAACAGGATTCCCGCCGCCTATACGAAAAAGTGCGGGGAGTGATGCGGAACCTACCTGTTCCAGCCGAACGCAAAGCTCAACAAGGCAGGACCACAATTTAGCTCTTCGCAGGCTGAGGCCGAGCGAGCCGGACCAGTAACCGGCACACAACAGGTAAGAGCATTGTATGTTGGCTGATTTGTCTAATCGCACTTTTCAACGCCAAGATCGAAAATAATTCAGCGCTCTTTCCGTTGTGGTGAATGCGGCTATGCGCTCGCGGTAAAACTGACAATCACCTTAGTATCCGGTGCGTCAATTCTATCAGTTACCGCCCTGCACTTTGTCAGCTTACACAGGGCACCGGGAGGCACCCGGCACCACATCCCCTTTTCAGTGTGGAGAACCAGGCAGCAGGTTTAGCAGAACCTGCCTGCCTATTTAATGAATCCATTAGCGATTTATTGCCATCAGTGGCAAGGGATTCGTGCAACCTAAATAACGGCATGGAGATATAGATGAGTAACGATGACACTTTTTCATATACCGCTAAGGATGGTGAGTGATGGAAAGAACGGTTAAAGGTGAAATCATCATAGGGCCAATTATCGATTTCCGCCTCACACCAGGAATTGAGCGCACCCGTAATGGCAGCGTTCAGCAGTTCGGGCCTCGAATCGTTCGGGGTGGTAAAGAAATCCAGCCGTGTGATTTTTCTATTGAACCAAATGAAAGACACCACTATGCCCTTGAGATAAATGGCAAATGGATGTGGGTGAATGGCTGCACCCATTGCAATCAGAACGGCGAGAAAATGTCGTACGTTGTTTGCGATGAGCATAACCGTTGCCAGGGCTGTGGAGTAAAACGCGCCTATGCGACTGAAATTCCGCCACGTAACGAATGGGATCATGGTGGTGCAGTTTGGGGGTCGCGTGACAAAAATGATGTTTGGGGATGGACTTGTCATGCGTGCCACGAAGCTCAAGAAGCTGAAAAGCGGTCAGCAGCTTTGGCAAGAATTGTCCCTGACGAATATTATGATGAAAGTGATTTCCGGCTCGATGATGAAGCTAAGTGCCCTTGGTGCAGTGCAGCAATTTGCACAGATGAAAGTTATGACGCTGACTGTAAGGCTCACGAGTGTGATGAATGCGGAAATTCTTTCTCGTTAACAGCTGAGCATTCTGTGTCATGGACTACAAAGCGCATTAAGGCAGGTAAACATGCGTGAACGTCCAATCATCTTTAACGCCGAAATGGTTCGTGCAGCTCTGAACGGCAGCAAGACGCAGACACGCCAGATTATGAAGGTGCAGCCGGAATCAAACCAGCTTGGGCTGTCTCGCGTCAAGGCTTCAACTAAACGCAGCGATATCGGCAAATACTACTGGTCTGAATCGAATGCTACCGGTCATCACATCCGCTCAAAGCTTTTTTCATGCCCATTTGGTGAAGTTGGTGATCGCCTGTGGGTGAGTGAGACGTGGGCCGATGTGAACCTTGAAGGCATCCCGGCTGTAGCATACCGCGCTGATAATGATGTTTATTCGCCGATGGATGATGAATCGTTCCTAGATGAAGACGGCGCATTTAATTACGACGATCCACGAGTAGCCAAGTATGAATTTGCGGTGTGGTACTCAGACCTGATTAATGACACAGAGGGTAACTGGCGGCCATCTATCCACATGCCGCGCTGGGCTTCCCGCATAACGCTGGAGATTACCGGCGTTCGTGTGGAGCGGTTGCAGGATATCTCCAATGCTGATGCTTCTGCTGAAGGATTGAAAGACATAAAGCCGTGGACAGGCTTAGATGGCTGCATTGGCAGCGGCGGCGCATCAGCAAGAGAGAAATTCGAGGTCTTGTGGGAATCCATCTACGGAGAGGAAAGCTGGCAGGCTAACCCGTGGGTGTGGGTTATTGAGTTTAAGCGCGTGGAGGGTGTGAAATGATCGAGGCACCAGCTCTGATTATTCCTACAGATGCCTCCGCGATGATTCGGGAAATTGAAGCCTCTTATGCAGGTTACGTGGATAAGTTCCGCATACCGTCCGATCACATCATCGTGGTCAACTATTCAGGCGGCAAGGACTCCACAGCAACGCTGGCAATAGCTAACCATCTCTTCGGTGATAAAGTTCGTAATGTCATGGCTGACACCGATAACGAGCATGAATACACGATTGAGTATGCGAAAAACATCCACAAGCAGATCGGATGTCGCACAGTTCAGTTAGTGAAACGCATCTACACCGAAGACGACTTTGCAAAGCGGCGTGCATCAATCCAGAAGAATTGGCCTAAGCGACAGGCTATACGCATGGGTGCCTATCGCGGGGTAGTGATGCCATCACTTGCAGCCGCTGATACTAAGTTTGCCGAAGCATGGCGTAAGTCAGCAAGGCGCTGGGCTGTTGAGTTTGATACCCCTCTCAATGCCGCCCTTTCAGTATTGAAGCCAAGCGGTAATAGTTTTCTTGATGCTGCGCTGTTGCATGGGAAGTTCCCAATGATGCGCGATCGATTCTGCACCGATGAGTTAAAAATTAATGCCGCTTTTGACCAGGCTATTAATCCACTACTTGAAGAAGGCGAAGTTGTTGTGCAGTGGTCAGGTGTTCGAGGGGATGAATCAAGCAAACGGGCATCATATCCACGCTTTGAAGCTGACCGCCGTGATAGCAGCTTCCTGTATAACTTTTTACCCATTCACAAATGGACTGCTTCTGATGTGTTCGCGCTACATAAATATTTTGGCGTCAAACCGAATCCTCTTTATCTGGAGGGTGCAGCTCGGGTTGGGTGCATGAACTGTGTGCTATGCAATAAAGAAGAGATTGCACAGACTGCGGCGCGATACCCACATCACATTGAGAAGCATAGAGAGTGGGGAACAAAAAGTTCGCCTCGTGAGTCGTTGGGTGCACTGGATGAGTGTTGGAACGTTTGATCAGTCATGGATGCGCAAATACTCACTTCCACTTGGGCGCGCCGTTCAACTCTACGGCCTTACGCCTGAAGTGCAGAACATCGACTGGTCTGCATTTTATGGTACACGGGGCGGAATGGGCGCTCCATCAGTTAATGACGTGGTCGAATGGTCAAAAACGGGGCGCGGCGGGAAAGTTTACGACCTTGTTAAAGCCAGCATAGATACCGGCGTTTGCGCATCACGCTACGGCCTTTGTGAATAAGGGGTGGACAATGGCTAAGTCACCCGCAGAACGCAAAAAGGAACAGCGAGCACGTCAGGCCGCTGCCGGTGATAAAAAACTTGAGCTTGTGCTCGATAATCAGGAACTCGAAATGCTGGCGCGTAATTGCGCCACCCGCAGGCCAGGACGCGAACCTTATGAAGCGAATGAGTATATCGCGCTGCTGATTCGCCAGGATGATGCACGGGCGCGCGGCCTGATTAAATCCATCAGTAAACGTAAGTGTGGTAAGTGCGGAGATTCACTGCCGGTTAAAGAGTGTTTTCTTTTTGATGAGAGTGCGTGCTGGCTTCATCGTGGCTGGCATGAGACGAAATTAAAAATCACACTGCGACATATCACGGTAATTAATTCTCCTGTTGCAGCAGGAAGGGCATGAAGAGATGAATATGCAAACCAACGATATAATTTCTGATGCTGACATTGAACAAATCACCGGGTACAAAATCCCGTCTAAACAATGTCAGTGCCTCAAGCAAGCCGGGGTTTTCTTCGTGGTTCGCCGTGATGGACGTCCACGCACAACCTGGCAACATTTCAACGATCCCATCACTCACCGTAAGACAGTGATGCCGGATGCATTCGAACCTAATTTTGGGGCACTCGACTAATGGCCCGGACCAGAAAAAATAAAGAAGACAGTTGGATGCCGCCCCGTGTTTACCGGGGCAAGTCTGCGTTTGAGTTTCACCCGAAGAATGGCGGTGCAATCAGGCTTTGCAGTTTTGATGCTCCCCAATCTCAGGTATGGGCAGCATACGAAGCACTTTTGAACGAATTGCCAGATGACAGCCTTGTCGCTGCTCTCGCTGATCGTTTCTTCAAGTCAGCCGATTTCTTTGAGCTGGCACCAGAGACACAGAAGGATTACAGAAAATATTCTAAAAGTGTTTTAGCCGTATTCGGTGCAATGCCCTCTGATGCGGTTAAGCCGGAGCATATCCGTAAATACATGGATAAGCGCGGCCTGAAAAGTCGCACCCAGGCTAACAGGGAAAAGGCTTTCATGTCTCGTATTTATCGTTGGGGATACGAGCGCGGCATAGTTAAGCGCAACCCTACGAAGGGTGTAAAACAGTTCAAAGAGAAGGCCCGTGATCGTTATGTAACAGATGCTGAATATTCCGCACTGTTTAGTGTTGCGCCTGACGTTGTTCAGATTGCTATGGAGTTGGCTTATCTGTGCTGTGCTCGCCAGGGTGATGTTCTCGAAATGAAGAAAAGCCAATTGATTGACGAAGGGATATTGATCAAGCAAAGCAAAACTTCAGTGTCTCAGATTAAGGGCTGGTCTCCGCGCCTTGAAAAAATTATCAGAGATGCTTCATGCCTGCCGTTAAAAACCGGGATGAGTAGCATTTATGTGATCCACCAGCCATCAGGTGCGAAATATACCCGTGATGGCTTTAACAGCCGATGGCTGAAAGCGAAGAAGGAAGCAAAAGAGAAATTTCCAGAGATGACCTTCGATTTCACTTTCCACGATCTGAAGGCTAAGGGCATTTCGGATTTGGATGGGAATTTATATGAGAAGCAGGCGATATCGGGGCATAAAAATGTTGAGCAAACTGCTCGCTACAATCGCAAGATTGCAGTTGTGCCTGTGGTCGGCGGTCAAAAATAGAACAACGAATATTAGGAAGGGATATTAGGAAGGCGAGATAGAGAAACAAAAAACCGCCCTTGGGCGGTCACGACATCACTGCTTATTGCTTTGATTTTATTCGGTTTTTATCGGAAGATAAATATGGTGCCCGGGGCGGGACTTGAACCCGCACGACCTTACGATCGAGGGATTTTAAATCCCTTGTGTCTACCGATTTCACCACCCGGGCAGGGTGTAAAGTGGAGGCGCGTCCCGGAGTCGAACCGAGGTGGACGGATTTGCAATCCGCTGCATGGCCACTCTGCCAACGCGCCTTTCAATCTGATGTGCATTCCGTTACTGAACAGAGTGCTAAATCTGGAGCGGGAAACGAGACTCGAACTCGCGACCCCGACCTTGGCAAGGTCGTGCTCTACCAACTGAGCTATTCCCGCATTATATTATTATCGAACTTGCTGATTTCATTCAGCTTTTAGCAAGCACGCTGCCGTTCGATGCGATGCATTCTACTGAACTGGCGCAATGAGTCAATAAAATTATCCACACAGCGCGTCCGTTTGCTGCTTTTTAAATCGCATCGATCACCGTTCGAACAAATCGCCACGCGCGGCGTTCAAATATTGGTACATCGACCAGAAAGTCAGCACAGCCGCGATGTATAACGCAACCACGCCAACGCCAACAACCGTAGCATCATGACGCCACAGCAGAGCCACCAGCGACAGCATCTGTGCAGTGGTTTTGACTTTGCCAATCCAGGAGACTGCCACACTGCTGCGTTTGCCAATTTCCGCCATCCACTCCCGCAAAGCAGAAATAATAATCTCACGGGCGATCATGGTAGCGGCAGGCAAAGTGATCCACCAGGAGTGGAAATACTCCGCGACCAGCACCAACGCGATCGCCACCATCACTTTATCCGCCACCGGATCAAGGAACGCACCAAAACGCGTGGTTTGCTTCCAACGACGCGCCAGAAAGCCATCAAACCAGTCAGTGACTGCGGCTACCACAAAAATCAACGCGGTAACAAAAGGCGCCCAGTGGAATGGCAGATAAAACGCCAGCACAAAGAAAGGAATCAGGACGACTCGAAACAGGGTAAGACATGTCGGAATGTTAAATTGCATATGCCAGTAACTGTCTGGTATGGGTAGAATTTAACGTATGTTCCTACATTGCCCCCCCCGTTTCAATGTTAGTGTTTAAGGGAATAGTAGATTTTTTCTGCCAGCGAGAAAGAAATACCCGGTACTCTGGCAATCTCTTCGACACTGGCATTCATCAAAGGCTGTAGGCCCCCCATGTACTTAAGCAGCTGTTGACGTCGTTTTGGTCCGACGCCTTCGATGCTTTCAAGGGCACTGGTGTTCTTAACTTTGGCTCGTTTTTTACGATGACCTGAGATCGCATGATTGTGAGCATCATCACGAATATGTTGAATCACATGCAGCGCAGGTGAGTCTGGCGGTAATGATGTCCCCTCTCCTTCCGCCTCGAAAAACAGCGTTTCTAACCCCGCTTTACGATCGCTGCCTTTCGCCACACCGAGCAGAATCGGACGATCTTTATCCCAGGGCACATCCAACTCGGCAAACACCTGCTTCGCCTGCGCCAGTTGCCCTTTACCGCCATCAATCAGAATCACATCAGGTATTTTTTCTTCTTCCAGCGCTTTACCATAGCGCCGACGTAACACCTGATTCATCGCTGCGTAATCATCACCCGGCGTAATGCCTTCGATATTGTAGCGTCGATAATCGCTGCGTAACGGACCATTGCGATCGAACACCACGCAGGAAGCAATGGTTTGCTCGCCCATGGTGTGGCTGATGTCGAAGCACTCCATTCGATTGATCTGCTCCAGTTCAAGGAACCCCGCCAGTGCCGCCAGACGCTGCTGAATCGTTGAATGCTGCGATAAGCGCGTCGTCAGCGCGGTCGCCGCATTGGTACGCGCTAGCTTAAGATAACGGGCGCGATCACCACGAGGCTTGCTTTGGATACTCACTTTACGCCCTGCCAATTCACTGAGCGATTCCGCCAGTAATTCGCGCTCTGGCAGGCTGAAATCCAGCAAAATATCGGCCGGTAAGGTGCGCGCCTCACTGCCCTGCAAATAGAACTGACCAAGGAACGTTTGCACCACTTCTGCCAGTTCAGTATCTGCCGGGACTTTGGGAAAGTAACTACGGCTTCCCAGGACTTTGCCCTGGCGAATAAACAAGACGTGCAGGCAAGCCATTCCCGCATCGTATGCCACGCCCATCACATCCAGATCATCCCCCTGATTGGAAACAAACTGTTTTTCCGTGATGCGACGTACCGCCAGAATTTGATCGCGTAAGCGCGCAGCGTCTTCAAAACGTAACGCCTGGCTGGCAGCCTCCATCCTTTTTACCAGTTGATTCAGCACCTGATCGTCTTTACCCGCCAAAAACAGCCGCACATAGTCGGTTTGCTGGGCATATTCCTCTTCACTGACTAAACCAGCGACACAGGGTCCAAGACACCGGCCAATCTGATATTGCAGGCACGGCCGCGAACGATTGCGATACACGCTGTTTTCACACTGGCGAATCGGGAAAACCTTCTGCAACAACGCCAGGGTTTCACGCACGGCATAACCGTTGGGAAACGGGCCAAAGTATTCGCCTTTGGCATGTTTAGCCCCACGATGCATTGCCAACCGTGGGTGGCTATCGCCACTCAGAAAGATATAGGGATAAGATTTGTCATCACGCAGCAGAACGTTGTAACGCGGCTGATACAGCTTGATGTAGTTATGTTCCAGCAGCAGCGCTTCCGTCTCGGTGTGGGTCACAGTGACATCGATTTGCTGAATGTTGCTGACCAGCGCCTCGGTTTTGCGACTCCCCACCTGCGAGCGAAAATAGCTGCTAAGGCGCTTTTTGAGGTCTTTGGCTTTACCAACATAGATCACCGTGCCTGTCGCGTCATACATACGATAGACGCCGGGCTGACTGGTCACGGTGCTGAGAAAGGCTTTAGAGTTGAAAACGTCACTCACTACTGATTAACGGCTCCGCATTAAACAGGCCATGTCGTATGGCCAGATGCGTTAACTCCACATCGCCACTGATGTTCAACTTACTGAACATACGATAACGGTAGCTGTTAACGGTTTTCGGGCTGAGGCTAAGCTGTTCGGAAATCTCCGTCACTTTCTGCCCGCGCGTGATCATCAGCATAATCTGCAATTCCCTTTCCGACAAACAGCTAAACGGAGATTCGGCTTTTTGTGGCTCAATCTGGCTGAGCGCCATCTGCTGAGCGATATCAGAAGCGATATATCGCTGCCCCGCGTGCACTGAGCGGATGGCACTAACCACTTCCTGCGGCGCGGCTCCTTTACTGAGGTAACCCGCAGCACCAGCCTGCATGACCTTCGCGGGTAGCGGATTTTCCGTATGAATAGTCAGCATGATGATGCGAATATCCGGGTTGTAACGCATGATTTTACGCGTAGCTTCAAGACCGCCAATGCCAGGCATGTTCATATCCATCAGCACGACGTCCACCGGATTGTTGCGGCACCACTTTACCGCATCCTCACCACAAGCCACTTCCCCGGCAATTACCAATCCCTTCATATCTTCCAGTATGCGACGAATGCCAACGCGTACCAGTTCATGGTCATCAACAAGAAGCAAGCTGATCAACGGGACGTACTCCGCAAGTTAGTGATGGGGAATATATTTCAGGAGGCTTATCTTACCGGGTTTTCCGGGGAAAAAACATCGTCCATGCAGATAAATCCTGACGTAAATGAACCACATCAAATAGAGGTTAAGGACCACACATTTTAAGTCACCCTAGATATCACGCAAGAATAAAATAGTAAAATAATGATTAATATCATTAAGTTATAATTTATGCAGTGCTTCGCTTTTATCGTATCATGCTTAAAATAAATAATCGTTCCCGTCATTATTTATTGACGATAAATACAGCAATTTCTCATTCCATTTCTGGCATGAATTTCTGATTTCAGCGCTAATAAATTCTTTTGACAACCCTATGATATACTCTGTTTTTCGTACACAGGAAGAATGTGTCAAGACCATGCAACATAACCAGGGAGTCAATTATGAGTGATGAAGACTTTGCAACTTCGCAGGAAACTCAAAAGCTGGCAGATGAAGTCGCCTGTCTGAAAATGATGGTGACACTGATTCTGAAAGGTATGGGTCAGGCGGATGCCGGGAAAGTGATCATCAATATGGAACGTTATGTGCAAACGTTAGGGGACAAACCGCAGGCGGAAGTGTTCAGCAACACCATTCGTCAAATCAAAACCGCCTACCGTCAGTAAGCGGCCTGCCCCGCGCCGCACACGCGGGGAGATTTAACTGTGCGCTTGCCAGTTAACGGAAACCCCCAATGACGGCAAAACCTCCTCGGGGCTAAACCGACGCGTTCCGCGGTACTTTTCCGCCAGTACCGGTTGCTGAACCGGGATGCGAATGGCAAACAGATTATCCTCAGACTGAATCAATCCTGGCGATAACGGCTCATAGATTACCTGATGTTGTTCAAACATCTTTTCCAGCATCGGCGTGGCGGAACTGATAAGAAATTCTATCCCACTTAACTCCGCGAACTGTACAGAATGCCAGAGGATGTTAAGCGGCAATTCTGCATCCTGTTCCAGTCGGGCAGAAAAGCGCGACATCTCCCAGACTTTTTCATGGCTGAAAGGCAATATTACCCCTTCCGTCATTTCTGGTTCCTGCCACGGCATCAGACGCGCGCAACCACAGATGCCCTGCCGTGCATTCCAGGCAATAATCCAGGTCACATCAGAACGATCAAAGCGATCATATTCCTGACCTGGGGTGCTCAATCGGGGTGGAATTGACCAGCCTTCACCGCGCGCAAACACGCTGTAGCGATAGGTTCCCAATTCGGCCAGCAGAGAGGACGGCATATCCTTTAACTGGGTTTGAATTATTTTCATCATGCGCCCCTGACATCCCCATGTTTGCAATGATTTTTATGTGCGCCAGCCTGGCAAAGTTCCGGCGCAGGGTTGACAACTGACTTCAGGCAGGGACCGACTAAAGTTAGTCGTTCCCTTTTTGCTATATCAGTCCAATTGCTGCGGCATAACAGGCAATTTGCGTTTTATTGGAAACATTAAAACGCTTTTGCATATTCTTTTGGTGGAAGTTCACCGTGTGTTCTGAAATCGCTAAAATAAGTGAAATTTCCGCAGAAGTTTTCCCCTCTGCCGTCCATTTCAAAATTTCCAGCTCTCTCTGGCTGAAATCATTAGACAAAACCACCATGGCGTTATCGTTAAGGCGATCCAGAACACGCAAGCTCAGTTCCGCCAGAAAGTGTAGTTTTACTTCCAGCTCAACACGTAAATGCTGGGTCTTACTCTGTTGCTTAGATGCAATAGATAATATACCAATGGCACGATTTGATGCCATTGCCGAGCATGAAAATCCACTCATCAGGCCATAAGCATTCGCTTCTGCCCATAAATTGCCCGCTCCGGTAAAAAGATCGCGTGTCCACTCCACACCATGTCCTGGCCGCTGGCAAAGTAGCAGCACGGGATCAACAGCATAAAAGTTCTCACTTTCGTAGTGTTTAACCCAGTTTTCCGGGTAAGTGCTGAACAAAAAAATTCGCGGCCGGGTAAAGGGCACCGGATGCTGGATCAGAAAAGCAAAGTAATCAAAACCCAAGATTTCAACGTGCTTCTGTAAAAGCGCTTTCAATTGCAGTACGGCAGTCACCGCCTGAAATTGAATTTCGGTCTCGCCTCGCCAGACGAAATAATTATCGGTCGTCATTATTGCCTCAGCGTCTTGCAACGCTCTCGCGCCTTGTTATTCGGTCCGGTTAACACAAAAAATTAAATTAACTAGAGAAAAAATATTGATTGAAAGATCCAAGCCACTCGTAGCAATCATAAACATCCAGTTGTCAATGCATTACCACCAAGGGATGGATTGAGCTTCGTGTGTTTGTTAACACCATCACAATTTTTAAAGTGACAGACGATTAGAATAGGATTTTTCTGATGTTATTTCAATCGCCTCATTCATTTAAAATTGTCAATACTGTGATAAACATTGAGCATCGTCATTAACTGAAATCGATTGTTTACAGTGTTTTAACCTTAAACTCCCGGTTATTTTATGCCACATTTTTCAATTACCTTATTCTTAATCCTCTTTATTTCTGCCATATGGTCGCTTTTTCACCCTTCACAGTGATTCCCGTCACGCACGTTTCCGGCTACTCTTAGCTATGAGCGGCGTAACACGCAACGGTGATTTGCAGGGGAAGACAATGCCGCAGCCAGGCAGAGCGCATTGTCGCGCGTATTCGAGAAGCTAAGCGGGACTGACTATGTTGAACCAGGTGGCATTACCTTTCCTTGTTCTGGGCGGCTGTACTGCCCTGATGATTTTAAAAGACCTCTTCCGCCATCCTCACCCGGTTGCGGTGATGAATATCATCTGGCCATTAACCGGACTATATATGCCTTTCGTTGGCTGGCTGGCCTGGTGGTATCTGGGAAGAAAACCTTCCCGTCAGGTTAAACTTTCCCTGCTGGTTCCGCAAAAATTACATCGTAACGCTGGCTGGCAAACCATCTTTATTTCTACTTCATTATCAGCCGCCGCCTGTATATTTGGCGATATAATGACAATACCGATAATCACCTTACTAAATCAGTTCGCGATTACTCCGGCATTATGGATGGAAGCAATTATTTGCGTTGGGATTTCGTTATTGATGGGGTTATTTTTTCAATTCCTGGCAATTCGGCAACGTGAAAAACGTTCATTTGGCCGTGCGTTATTATTAGCATTGAAAACCGAAACCTTTCCTCTGCTGATTTACCAATTGGGTATCTTTCTCTTTATGGGGTTGGCGCTAAAATTTGTGCTAAATCAGCAAATCAATCCGCTACTGGTCGGTTTCTGGTTTATGCTCCAGCTCGCCATGATGATTGGCTTTCTTTTCTCATGGCCAGCGAATCATTTTCTGATCAAGCGTGGACTAAATCCTGCGGTATAAACTCAGCGACAATAGCCGCTGCCGCGCATGCCAAAATGAAAATGGTTGGCATGTGCGGCGTTATAATCCGGGCCAAGCGCATTGCCAAAATTGGCGCAACCATTCTGCCATAGCGCATGTAGAGCTGTCGCTGCATCGCTGGGTTGTTGCCAGTTCGTCCCCACCCGTAACCAACGTCCGCTCGCCAACTGATATCCGGTAATATCCCAGGCATTTGCCGTCGCATGTTCGCTGAGACGTCCTTCCTCTCGATGATAAATATTGCGACAGGCATAACTGCCGACATGCGCGATGCGTTGTAAGGGGCTATGGATACCCGCCTGTTGTAACTGAACCTGGCTTTGCAAAACGTACATCGTACTGACCACCGCCAGAGAACAGCTGGCCAGGAAACTGCTGCTGAGCGTCACCGCACCAAAACTGCTAATACGCAGTGGTTGTTCCACCGGACATGCCCCTTGTAGCGCAGGCACCTCAGTAAACTGCACCTTGCCACTCTGCTGCGCCCTGCGCATCACATCCAGGCAGGCGGCGGGATCATCTGCCAGCCGTTTGATTTTATAACGCGTCAGCCAACCGGGTGGATCGGTCACCGCCAGCGGGGTAAAGGGATTCCAGGCAGGCGGCAGATGTTGCTGCAACCATGGCAAACTCCACCAGCCAGCAACCGCCAGTAAGAGAATCAGTAGCAATATGCGCACAACACCTCGGTTTTGATGGTCGGGGATATACAAAGGTAGTTGCTATTGGCGAGGAGAGCAGCAGATACGCTCTGAAATCGTTCACTTTTTACCCACCCTGACGAAAGATTGTTCCGTGTAAATATTTACTGACGGAGCAAAGCAGCTAAAAGGTCACAGTTGTTAAAAAACAATTACCGAAAGTTACCGCTATTCCACTATCTTATGCCATCTTGCACCGTGCAACTGCACGTTATCTAACAGCCAGCAGAGCTGACACGACATCAAGACAGGAAAGAAATCTTTATGGTTGACCAATCCAAAGAGGCGCTGCTCAACGCTGAGCAGCCAGACAAACTACAACGAAATCTGCACAATCGTCATATTCAGCTGATTGCTATTGGCGGAGCCATCGGCACAGGGCTGTTTATGGGGTCCGGTAAAACCATCAGCCTGGCCGGCCCTTCGATCATTTTCGTCTATATGATCATCGGTTTTATGTTGTTCTTTGTTATGCGCGCGATGGGTGAGCTGCTGCTCTCCAATCTGGAATACAAATCCTTCAGTGATTTTGCGGCTGACCTGCTGGGTCCCTGGGCTGGATATTTCACCGGCTGGACCTACTGGTTCTGCTGGGTGGTCACGGGCATCGCTGATGTGGTGGCGATCAGCGCCTATTTCCAGCTCTGGTTCCCGGATTTTTCGATCTGGATGAGCGCCCTGCTTTGCATCTGCGTGTTCCTGACGTTGAATATCGCCACCGTAAAACTGTTCGGTGAGATGGAGTTCTGGTTTGCGATTATCAAAATTGTCGCTATCGTCGCGTTGATCATCACCGGCGTGGTGCTGGTCGCCATGCACTACCCATCACCGGGTGGTGGCACCGCCTCACTGAGCAACATCTGGGATCATGGCGGCATGTTCCCGAAAGGACTGAGCGGCTTTTTCGCGGGTTTCCAGATTGCCGTTTTCGCCTTTGTCGGCATTGAACTGGTTGGTACGGCGGCGGCTGAGACGCATGATCCCCATAAGGTGCTGCCGCGCGCCATCAATGCCATTCCATTGCGCGTGATTATGTTTTACGTGCTGGCGCTGATGGTCATCATGGCGGTAACACCGTGGAACCAGGTACTGGCCGATCGCAGTCCGTTTGTAGAGATGTTTGTGATGATTGGCTTGCCGGCTGCCGCCAGCATCGTCAATTTTGTAGTATTGACCTCTGCCGCTTCCTCCGCTAACAGTGGCATTTTCTCCACCAGCCGCATGCTGTTCGGACTGGCAGAACAGGGGGTGGCGCATAAAGCATTTGGACGCCTGTCAGCTCGCGCCGTTCCTACCACCGGCCTGTTCTTTTCATGCCTGTGCCTGCTGGGTGGCGTGGCGCTGATTTATCTCATCCCGGATGTGATGACAGTGTTCACGCTGGTGACCACGGTGTCGGCGATTCTGTTTATGTTTGTCTGGACCATTATCCTGTGTAGCTATCTGGCGTACCGTAAACAGCATCCACAACGTCACGCTGAATCCGCATTTAAAATGCCACTGGGCAAGTTGATGTGCTGGGTGTGTATGGCGTTCTTCGCCTTCGTGCTGGTGCTGCTGACCCTACAGGAAGATACCCGCCAGGCGCTGATGGTTACGCCGTTGTGGTTTGCCCTCCTGACCATGGGCTGGCTGCTGCGTCGTCGTAAAGCCTGATATCCCTGAAATAACAAGGCCCGATGACCGGGCCTTGTTATTTATAATCTTTCCCGTAACTTCTTCCATGCCTCCGCCAGCGAGGGTCTCAGCGACGGCACCCGCCATGGCGCGGCATTTGGCGCATCCGGCGCGCCAAGATTGAAGGTGAAGGTATAATTCGGTTCTTCCCCCATACGTAAATCAGCAATCAGAGTATCATTCCCCTGCTGACGCATGGCATAAAAACCGTGGCTAAACCAGGCGACGCGTTCGGCCAACCACTGGCCTTTAAAAGGGGTAAACAACGCGCTCTGACGATCGTACCAGCGGATCGCCAATGGCCGTTCTGGTGATAACAGCGACCACCAGGCCTCACCGTAGCGTTCCGGCGTCATGATCACCGTGCGCCACACCAGCGTGTTGAACGCGGTGGGTGTCACCAGCAGCTGCTGTGGTTGTACTGCCTGGCGCGCCAGTTCCTGACCAATATGCTGGGTGGCGATACTCTGCGCCACCATGCTCCAGCCGAGATACAGGCTACTGACCAGTAAACCTGCCTGATTCCAGCGCAGTCCCCGCGTATCACGTCGCCATAACGCAACACCAAGGGCAACCAGCAACGGCAAGGTAAACAGTGGGTCAATGATGTAGATACTGCCGATGGCATAGGGAAAATCGGTGAGCGGTAAACCCAGTTGGGTGCCGTAGACCGTCATTAAATCGAGTAACGGGTGGGTAATTAACGCCAACCAAATAGCCAGCCACCAGCTTCGCCAGTGTTGACGCTGCCGCAATACGCCAGCAATAAGCCAGCCCAGCAACGGGGCAACCAGGGTCAGCCACAGTAGCGCATGGCTTTCCGTGCGATGCAGCGTCATGTTACGGATCGCATCACCATGATCGATAAATACATCAAGGTCTGGCAGGGTTCCGGCTACCGCCCCCACCAGCACGGACTGCCAGATCGGCACCCGTTTGCCCATCACCGCGACGGTGACCGATGCGCCTAGCGCCAGTTGTGAAAGCGAATCCATGCAGTCTCCTGTTTAACGCACGCGGATACCTTCAATGATCATGCGTTGCACATTATCAACGGTCTGCTCAAAGAACGTGGGATCATTCAGCGTCTGCCCGGTGATCGCCTCAACCTGTGAAGCGAAATCAGCGTAATGCTGAGTAGTCGCCCATAACAGAAAAAACAGATGCTGCGGTCGCACACCGGCCAGCCGACCTTCATCGATCCACTGTTCAATGATCGCCGCCTTTTCATCCACCAGCATCTTAAGATCGCCTGCCAGTTCCCCCTTCAGCAAAGGTGCACCCTGCAACATCTCCAGACAAAACAGACGCGACGCCTGGGGATGGTCGCGAGAGACTTCCAGCTTCAGGCGGATATAACGTCGGATGGCGGTCAGTGGCTCCTGATCGTGACGCAGTGCGCGCAGCGGAGCCAGCCAGACGTCCAGAATCTCCTTCAGAACCGCAATATACAGGGCTTCTTTTGAGGGATAGTAATAAAGCAGATTGGTTTTTGACACATCAGCGCGCTCGGCCACTTTATCGAGGCTGGTGCCATGAATACCGTATTGCGAAAAGAAGGTCAGCGCCGCTTCAAGTATTGCCGCCCGTTTTGCCGCGACCGCCCGCGACCGCCGTGTTGGCTTTTTTTCATCGCTTTTCACACTGTTACCTCATCCATCCTGCGTAAACGCATCATAACAAAGGCCCCCGCTCCTGCCTAATGCCGGCCCTGCACCTTTTTTGACCACTGACGCATGAAAAATGTGCAATTTGTTTTGACCATATGGTCCAAAACGGACCGAGCAATCCAACTTATCTCAAACATTATTTTTAACACATTGTTATCTATGGCATTTAAAAATGTGGCACAGGCTTTGCAATTTTGTGAACGAGCGCCGCCAGCAGGGAGCGAGCAGGACGCAGCGCAGCGCGTGAGACAAACCCGTTCTTTGCTGAGAGGTTTCACATGAAAATTGGCGTCTTTATCCCGATTGGCAACAATGGCTGGTTAATCTCCACCCATGCCCCCCAATACAAGCCGACTTTTGAGCTGAATAAAGCGATTGTGCAGAAAGCGGAGCATTACCATTTCGACTTCGCGCTGTCGATGATCAAACTGCGCGGTTTCGGCGGTAAAACCGAATTCTGGGACCATAACCTCGAATCCTTCACCCTGATGGCCGGGCTGGCTGCGGTCACTTCGCGAATTGAGATCTACGCCACTGCCGCCACGCTGACGCTGCCACCGGCGATTGTCGCACGCATGGCATCGACCATCGACTCCATCTCCAATGGCCGTTTTGGCGTTAATTTGGTGACCGGCTGGCAGAAGCCGGAGTATGAGCAGATGGGCTTGTGGCCGGGTGATGACTACTTCGCCAGCCGTTATCAATACCTCACCGAATACGTCACCGTTTTGCGCGACCTGTGGGGCAACGGTCGAAGCGATTTTAAAGGTGAATTTTTCACCATGAACGACTGCCGCCTCAGCCCGCAACCACAGAAACCGATGAAGGTGATTTGCGCCGGACAGAGCGATGCCGGTATGGCATTTTCAGCCCAGCACGCCGATTACAATTTCTGCTTCGGTAAGGGTGTCAACACCCCAACCGCCTTTTCCCCGACCGCCGCACGCATGAAACAAGCCGCTGACAAGGCGGGCCGTGAAGTCGGTTCCTACGTGCTGTTTATGATCATTGCGGCGGAAACCGATGAAGCCGCACGCACTAAATGGGAGCACTACAAAGCGGGTGCCGATGAAGAAGCGCTGGCCTGGCTGACTACGCAAAGCCAGCAGGACACCAAGTCCGGTAGCGATACCAACGTGCGCCAGATGGCCGATCCCACTTCCGCCGTCAATATCAATATGGGCACGCTGGTGGGTTCTTATGCCAACGTGGCACGAATGTTGGATGAAGTTGCTGAGGTCGAAGGAACTCAGGGTGTGCTGTTGACCTTTGACGATTTCCTGCAAGGGATCGAGGAGTTTGGTCAATTTATTCAGCCGCTAATGCAGTGCCGTCATGCTTTGATTGAATCGCAGAAGGAGGTTGCCTGATGAATGCCGTTGTTTGCGCCCATACCTCGACCTTACCGCAGGTCACCCTGCCTGCCCGCCCGGAAGCCATCGCCTTCCCGCCTGCACAAAGCGCGTTGATTGTGGTGGATATGCAGAACGCCTACGCCACCGAGGGCGGCTATCTCGATCTGGCGGGTTTTGATGTCTCTGCCACCAAACCGGTGATTGCCAAAATTCACCAGGCAGTCACCGCAGCACGCACGGCGGGCATCCAGATCATCTGGTTCCAGAATGGCTGGGACAATCAATACGTCGAAGCGGGCGATGCCGGTTCACCCAACTTTCACAAATCCAATGCGTTAAAAACCATGCGTAAACGCCCGGAGTTGCAGGGGACGTTGCTGGCGAAAGGTGGCTGGGATTATGCGCTGGTGGATGAATTGGTGCCACAACCCGGCGATATCGTGTTGCCTAAACCGCGCTACAGCGGCTTTTTCAACACACCGCTCGACAGCATGCTACGCAGTCGCGGCATTCGCCATCTGGTGTTCACCGGCATCGCCACCAACGTTTGCGTGGAGTCGACGCTGCGTGATGGCTTCTTTCTTGAATATTTTGGCGTGGTGTTGGAAGACGCCACTTATCAGGCTGGCCCGCCATTCGCTCAGCAAGCCGCCATCTTTAACATCGAAACATTCTTCGGTTGGGTTAGCGATACCGCGACCTTCTGTGAAACGTTAAAAGCCTGATGCCACACGCATTTCATCTGCAAAAACAATGATAAGGAAGACTTCGCCATGCCTAAAAGTGTCATTATTCCCCCCGGAACCACCACGCCAATTGCCCCGTTTGTACCCGGCACCCTCGCCGATGGCGTGGTATATGTTTCCGGCACGCTGCCGTTTGATGCGCAAAATAATGTCGTCCATGTCGGTGATGCTGCTGCCCAGGCTCGCCACGTGCTGGAGACCATCAAAAAGGTGATTGAAACTGCTGGCGGTACCATGGATGACGTCACCTTCAACTCGATTTTCCTCACCGACTGGAGCAACTACGCCGCGATTAATCAGGTGTATGCCGAATATTTCCCCGGCGATAAACCAGCACGCTACTGCATTCAATGCGGGCTGGTGAAACCTGACGCGCTGGTCGAGATCGCTACCGTGGCGCATATCGGTAAACAGGAGGCGTGATGCATCTGGAAATTCAGGGATTGCAGACAGAAGATGCCCCAACACTGGTGCTCTCTTCTGGCCTCGGTGGCGTTGCCGGTTTCTGGCAGCCGCAACTGGCCGCGTTAGGCCAGCATTATCGGGTTGTCACCTACGATCAACGCGGCACCGGTCGCAGCGCCGATACCCTGCCGGAAGGCTACAGCATGGAGATGATGGCAACCGAGCTGGCTGATGCGCTGGAGCAGCAGGGTATCGAACGTTTTGACCTTGTCGGCCACGCGCTCGGCGGTTTGATTGGCCTGCAACTGGCGCTCGATTATCCGCAGCGCGTGGGACGCGTGGTGGTGATTAACGGCTGGCTGTCGCTGAATGCCCACACTCGCCGCTGCTTCCAGGTTCGTCAGGATCTGCTGCTGAATGTCGGCGTGGAGGCCTTTGTGCGCGCCCAGCCGTTGTTTCTCTATCCGGCAGAATGGATGGCGCGCAACCAGGCTCGCCTGGAGAAGGAAGATACGCATCATGTGCAACATTTTCAGGGCATGGAAAACCTGCTACGCCGCCTGCATGCACTGAAAAGCGCCGATTTTCGCCCCCATGCAGCCAAAATCACCCAGCCGGTGCTGGCTATCTACAGCCAGGATGATCTGCTGGTGCCGTGGAGCTGCTCACCCGAATTGGCCGCCGCCTTGCCCAATGCCAGCCTGATTGAAATGGCCTGGGGTGGGCATGCCATGAGCGTAACCGATGCGGAAAACTTCAATGCGTTGTTGTTGCAATGGCTGACGCGTAGCCATGCGAGGCAGGAAGCCCGCTAATGCCGCCCTGCGCGGTCCGGTTCCACAGACACTCTGGAGAAGACGATGGCGAGTTCCTGGTTTCCCCGCTGGCAGAAAAAGTCAGCCTTAACTGAAAATGGGTTGATTGCACCGGACGAAACGTTGCCGCTCGGGCAGACGTTAATTCTGGGTCTTCAGCATGCTGTGGCAATGTTTGGTGCAACGGTGTTGATGCCGTTGTTGATGGGACTGGACCCCAACCTGGCCATTCTGGTCTCCGGTATCGGCACCCTGCTGTTCTTTGTGGTCACCGGCGGACGCGTACCAAGCTATCTTGGTTCCAGCGCCGCCTTTGTGGGTGTGATTATCGCCATCACCGGTTTCAACGGCCAGGGACTTAACCCCAACCTGGCGCTGGCACTCGGTGGCGTAATCGCCTGTGGTGCATTGTATACGCTGATTGGTTTTGTGGTGATGAAGGCGGGCACCGGCTGGATTGAACGGCTGATGCCGCCGGTCGTCACGGGGGCGGTGGTGATGGCTATCGGCCTTAACCTCGCACCGATTGCGGTGCACAGCGTATCGTCATCCATGTTCGACAGCTGGATGGCGGTGATGACGGTGCTGTGCATCGGCCTGGTGGCGGTGTTTACCCGTGGCATGGTGCAACGCTTACTGATTCTGGTCGGGCTGATTGTCGCCTGGGCGATCTACGCCCTGCTCACCAATGGTCTGGGATTCGGCAAACCGGTCGATTTCAGTGCTGTGGCCAATGCCGCCTGGTTTGGTATGCCGCAGACTACCGCACCGGTGTTCGATATGCAGGCCATAGTGATGATCGCGCCAGTAGCGATCATTCTGGTGGCGGAAAACCTCGGGCATATCAAAGCCGTGGCCGGTATGACCGGGCGTAATCTCGATCCCTGGATGGGGCGCGCTTTTGTCGGTGACGGCCTCGCCACCATGCTCTCCGGATCGATCGGCGGTAGCGGAGTCACCACCTATGCGGAAAATATCGGCGTGATGGCGGTCACCAAAGTCTACTCAACGCTGGCGTTTGTCGCGGCAGCGCTGATTGCACTGGTGCTGGGCTTCTCACCGAAATTTGGTGCGCTGATTCACACCATTCCTGGTCCGGTGATTGGCGGAGCGTCGATTGTGGTGTTTGGTTTGATCGCGGTGGCTGGCGCACGCATCTGGGTGCAAAACCATGTGGATTTCAGCCAGAACAGCAACCTGATTATGGTCGCAACCACGCTGGTGCTGGGGGCTGGGGATTTCGCGCTGAAGATTGGTAGCTTTACCCTCGGCGGTATCGGCACCGCCACCTTTGGCGCCATCATTCTTAACGCCATCCTGCGCCGTCGCGGTTCCAGTATGGGTGAAAACCAAACGGCACGGCAAAACAGTTAAGGTTCCTGTAGCTCCTGCGGTGTCGATTCTGGCACCGCTTTTTTGCGTCGGATACGCAACTCACTGACGATGACGCCGCAAACAATCAACGCACCGCCGAGCAGCGCTGCCGCTGGCAGACGTTCACCCGCTAATCGCCCCACTACCCCTGCCCATACCGGTTCACCAGCGTAAATCACCGTGGCACGCGTCGGCGAAACGCTGCGCTGCGCCCAGTTCATGGTGACCTGAATCAATGCACTCGCCGCTCCCAGGCCCAACGCACTCAACAGCAGTGGAATGCTGAAGGTTGGCAGCGATTCGCCATTTGGGATCATAAAGATAAAGGCACAGACCGAAGCCACCGCCAGCTGAATCAAGGTGACACGACGGACATCAACCCGCCCGGCAAAGCGGCTGATCAGGATAATCTCCGCAGCAATCGCCAGGGTACTGAGTAACGTTGCCATTTCTCCGGCATTTAGCGCAAATTGTCCATTCTGTGGGCCGGCCACCAGCAGCAAACCGATAAACGCCAGCAGGATACCCAGCCAGGCCATCAACCCCGGTGGACGGCGTAAAAACAGCCATTGCAACAACGGGACCACCGGCACATACAACGCCGTGAGAAAGGCAGACTGGCTACTGGAGATGGTTTGCATGCCCCAGGTTTGCAGCCCATACCCGCCCGCAATCGCCAGACCAATCAATGCGCCTGCTTTACACTCCAGCCAGCTGGTGTGTCTGAGGTAACGACGGAAGAAAAAAGCCAGCAGCAACGCCGCCGTAGCAAACCGCAGGCCGACGAAGAAAAACGGGCCAGAGTGTGCCATCGCCCGGTGCACCACCAGGAAGGTGCCACCCCAAACCATAGTAATGAAGATAAGGACAAGTTCCTGACGCGTCAGACGCAGAAAAAGGCGAGAAGCTGCAACAGACATAAAGCACCACAATAAGGATTCGGGCGCCATTTTCGCAGAGTCAGAAGGAATTGCAATGTCTGTCACCGCCGGGCAAACCCGGCGGTGGAGGGAATTATGTTACAGCCGGGCTATTTTTTATTACGGCTGCGTCCCCCTTTTTCACCTGCTTCGGAAGCGCGCTGCGGATCATTTCTGAAATTCCCGCCGCTATTTTTACCGCCTTTACGGCCTGCTTCCGCGGCTCTTTCGCGATCTTCGGCGAAATTACCTGATCCTCCACGATGTTGTGCCATCATTTCCTCCGATAGAGTTTTCTCATCAGTGGTCAGGACTTTTCACATGCAAAAGGTGAAAAGCAGGATGGTGCGTCTTCCGTACCACCCGTACAAAGAATAGCCAACAGCGTTACGTTTATGGTGAATATTTATACTTTGAAACACATATTCTTCTCATTTTTCATAACAAACCGGAGCTTTACGCTATTCAACAATCGCTTAGTGGAAGATTAAGCGAAGCCGTGATTTTCCCTGCTTAATCGCTGAGCGGCAGGTCACGCAGGCTCTTCTATACTTCTGATTACGTGTTGATACCTACAGGAAGGAAGAAGATGGCGGAAATTTTGGTCATCTTACACTCCTATACGCGAAAATCATAATTCATTGATTTAATTATATTTAATATTATAAAATTAATTTGGTGACAAAGAGTCTAATTTCACAGGGTACGACAGGACGCCACGCAAGCAGATGCTTGAAGAAATGCTAGATTGGGTTAAAGCAAGTTTGGATGATACTGTATAAGATACATTGATGGTTTATAATAATTTTAATGATAAATTTTAATCCTAACCTTTATGGGTAGGATTAAATCCTAGTCAAGCAAGGTGCGAATCAAATGAACGATTCTCCAGTTATCAAACTTCAAACAATGGCCGAAGATTTATCAACCGAAATGGAAACTCTACTTATGAGAGCGAAAATCATTGCGGTTAAACTTGGTCAAGAGAGCACAACTGAATGGATAAATAATGAGTTAAATGGTTACCCTAATAATCAACTCCTACCAGATTACAGGGTCTTGAAAAATTCCCGCATTGTTGCTCTTAATCCTCCCGTGGGTTGGATACCTTTCGATTTACTAAATGTTGGCGAAAAAAGTCGAGATATTTACGAGGTATTAACTACTGTTTACGTGACTAATACTATGTCAACCATCGTTGAATACTCAAACTTTGAGAACCCTATTTATGCAGAAATGCCAAGTGACCTCGCTGGTTTTTTGCAGGAAATTGAAAAAATAGATTTCCGTTTAGCTTGGAAGCTCAACACATTACAAATGAAAACTATAATAACTAATGTTAGAGCAAAAGTTCTTGATTGGTCTCTGGAACTGGAGGCGAACGGGATATTAGGGGAGAAGTTATTATTTTCTTCAAAAGAAAAAGAGAGGAGCTATAACGTGACAATTAATGACAATCGTAGTGTTAACTCTATAAATGTCGGTCGTGATTTCAATAGCACTAATAGTATTTTTGAACTCGGAAATTCTGGCGCATCACATTTGAGTGTTTTAATTAAAGAAGGAGATTTTAACTCCCTGGAACGTCATCTGAAAGAACACGAAATACAAGATTCAGACATTAATGACCTTAAAAATATTATTGATAAGATTCAACCACCTAAAAACAAAAGTCAGATTGAATCAAGTTTCGGTGGTTGGATCAGTAAGATGATCGAAAAGGCTGGGAGTGGAACGATTAAAATCGCCAGTGCAGCCGCACCAGTTTTATTAGTCAATTACTTATGTCATTATTATGGCATACCAGTCTAACTATTACTTATTAATCAGACTCTGGTAGGCCGTTCGTAAATATATTTTATTTAGACGAACGGCTGTGAGTAATTAATTGTCACTTTGTCCTTAAAAGTTCTGAAGGAGACCAGCCAGCATTTTTACCTGCTGATTGCCAATCACCACCAAGACCTTGAGCAGACATCATCTGAACCTCTGAGTGCTGCTGAACCATTTCAAGAGCAACCCTCTGCACTGATCCATCAGGCAGACGTAGGTTCACGTCTACAGGTTTAAACTCGATAGGCGCTTGCTGGACAACTACTTTTTGTGGCTGTGGTTGACCGTAGTTATATGACTGTGTTGGTGCGTAGAGTGAAGGATGTGGAACCATACCATATTGGTAATCACTGCTGGTGGTACGGTGTGCATCGTAATCCTTTATCCACTGCTTCTGTTCATCACTTGATGATAGGTAACCAACCAGACCTGCCATTAATAGCGGCAGACCAACGAGACCTGCACCTGCTGTGGCTGCACCTTCACCTGCAACTGTCGCTGCTGTACCTGTACCAACTGCTGTGGCTTCACCACCTGCAACTGCTGCTGTCGCTGCTGATCCTGCTGCTGCGCCACCTGCTGTAGAGGCAACGGTAGATGCTGCAACGGTACTCTCTGCTGCTGTCGCTGCACTGTTCAGACCAAGACGAGAAGCAATTGCTTGTGCACCTTTCAGACCAAGTTTACCCGCTGCTACGACAAGTAACAGATCAAAGAAATCGTTGAAGTATTTCCCAAGCTGTTCAAGACGGTGCAGAGTTTCGGGTGACAGTTTGTTCCAGAAGTCTGAGAAATCTTTTTCGATCAGGAACAGGTAACCATCAATGTTATCCGCAACTGTGGACAGGACATCAATCACATCAGCGACACGGTTAATGAAATATCCTACAACGTGACCTGCTTTCTCGAATAGCCCTGAGCGTGTTGCATGTTCAATTGACTTATAGAAGTGATCCAGACCACCTGAGAAACCATTGAAGAAGTTTATCTTCGCTGCCTGTACAGATGAGTCTGCACGACCTTGTTCAAACTGTAGTGATTTGGTCAAGACTGCCATTTCTTTAGTTGACAGAGCCATAGCCTTTGTCAGGTCTTTGAAAAGTTGCTCTGTGCCACCATGTGTCTGGTAGTAGTCTTTCATGGCCTGAGCGCCACCTGTCACGCCATTGATATGCTGCAATGCACGGTTCGCTGCTGGAAGGTCTTCTTCAAACAGTTTGAAGTTCTGCATAGAGACCTTACCTGCTGCCATATCCTGAAGTAACTGTGTATTGGCGCGGGAAACAGCGTCCTGAGATGCACCTGTTTTACGTGCGAAGAATGATTCATTACGCTGGAACTTGATCAGATCATCGTCACTGATGCTGGTGGGCGCGGATGCTCTGAAGCGTCCATAATCCTGAAGTGCTTGTGTCTTGTCTAAACCAAGCTGATCAGCAATGTCGAATACCTGTAACTTAGCTGGCATTGCGGCTGCTGCTGTGTCAGATGCACCGTGACCGAAAGCAGAGTTAAAGACGAGTTCTGCGTTCTTGCGATCCATACCTTCCTGGATTGACTCTTGAAAGAATTCAATTGCTTTGTGTAGGGAGAAGAATGCACCTGTCAGAGGTAAGACGGATTCACTAAGGCCATTCAACAGACCACGGATGCCACCAGATGCTTCCATCACCTGCAAACGCTGTGCTGAACGTGCCATTGCTGAAGCGCGTTGTGTTTGAGCAAACTCATAGTTGAGTGAGCGTAGATCTTGTCTGAAAGAACGTAGGTCACCAGATGCACTGTGCTGCTCTTGGAGGGCTTGAAGACGCTGAGTGTACGCTTGGTGCTGTTCAGGGTTACGTAGCGCCAGATTGCCATAGAACGCGCTTGTACGGGTGCGGTTCACGATGTCATTAATTGCATCTGTAGGATTACGTCTACTACTTGAGCCTCGTGGGTTCAGTCCTGCTGGTGGCACGATTGGCTGTGGTGAAGAATATGCAGAACGAATGGCACGGGAAACGTTACGTGCGGCTGCCAGTCCTTCACGCTCATAGTTATTGAATAGCCCACGTCCAGCAGTGCCAGTGTTGAAGGCACGACTTAGAGAGTTTTGAATGTTACGGGCTGAACTGTTCGCCATCTTCTCAATATTCTTGAAGGTAGGCTTTAGGCCGCGCGAGTAATCTTTGGTGAAAGGACGGGTTAGAGTTTTTTCGAGACGGTTAGCGACTGGCAGGATCTGCTTTTCGAGTTTTGCCAGACCACGCATGACAGTTTCCTGCATACCCATTTCAATCACGAACTGATCGACAACATGTGTACTGTTATTGGACATTTCTAAGTTCCATATATGAAAAAAGTCCCGTACCAATGCTGGCAGGGACTCTTAATTGTGTGTGTAACGGTGTTTATGAAGATTTTTTCATTCGTTTGACAACGTCTGATACGAGATCTTCAAAAGTCGGAATAGCTGCAAGTGCGTCACGTGCTGCTTTCTTAGTCTCAGTGAGTTTTACCGCTGCCTGTTTACGTTTGCTGACCAGGCGGTCAAGGTCACGTTGATATTCTGTGAGGCTGAGTGCTTTGGCTTCAGGTGAATCTGCATATGCCATCAGGTTAGGAACACTTGAAGGAATCAGGAAGATTCGAGAAGCATCACCAGTTGTTTTGCGTTGGTCAGCCAGTTTGTAACCGTCAACGTTGAAAGCGCCAGATGTGAGCAAGTGTTTGAAGTGCGTGTCACCAGCGCTATAAATGGTCTTCACATCAGGGTGCTTACCTTCAAACGCATACTGAGCTTGAATCTGTGCACGGAATGTTAACTCACGTGATTCAAAATCTGTCACAGAATCACACGCTTGAACGTGCTCTTTGTCCAGCTTACGGATGATTTTGGTGTAATGACGTTCTACAAATAGGCGCTGTTCAGAAGGATATAAGTCTTCAAAAGTCGCCTTACTGGCTTCTTCAGCCTGTTCTACACGGTCACGTTCAATCTGATTCAGTGCGTCTGCATGGCGCTGTGACGCATCCATTAGGGAACCATCAATATCAGGTGGAAGAATCTCTTCCTTGCGCTGGTGGTGGGACTCTTTGAAAGTGGTTTTACCTGTCACAGGGTCTGTGATTGGTGCAATAGCTGTATTGCCGTTGTTTACTGTTTGGTAGCCGATAGCGTTGTTCATTAGCGAGATTCCAGGATTAGTGAGCGTATAAAGAAGATGGGTTGTGTACGAATGTTGAGACGATTGGCTGGTGGCCTCTGGCACTGTCAATCACACGGGATAGACCGTCTCGAATCTGTAGGAGGCCAACATCTGCTTGGTGTTGACATGTTTCCTCATCAAACCCTGCTGCGAAGAAGGCTTGATAAATTGCTTTGTGAAGATTGGTAGTGTCGATGAATACGATATTCATCAGGTCACCGAATGGGACAGTGTCGAAATCGAAGAGTACACAACCTCTTATAGGGTCAACTGTGATGATGTCATAAGCGTTCATTATTTAGCCCCCTTGGTGATGATGGATTCAATGTGAGAGCTGAACAGCGCGAACAGGGTATACGTGCAGAAGAATGAAATTAGCATTAGGCGAGATTCCAGATATTAGGAGAGAAGACATAAAAATTGCCGAGGCACGTTTCCATGCCAAGGCGAAGAGGTATTACCAGGAGAGATAATCAGGTAATGCTGCAATGACACAACATTGCACAAATCACCGCACACCAGGAACCTCGCCAGAAGCAGGTTATGGGTGATAGGTGCCATCGTTTAGGAAAGGTGATGAGCCTTATCAGTTACCTGCCAAGGAGACTGAACAAGAAGATGATCTGTGCAATGTGGTGCTGAGGAGAAAAGGGATTGTCCGATGAAACAATCCGCTTTGGAGACTCTTGATCTTTGTTCGAGATGATATCACTGAGAAGCGGGCTAACACTTTTTACCAGATAACAATGATACTATAACAGTTTTGCAACATAATGTCAAGATAAATTCCTTGCATTTATGAAGATAATGTGTTTAGCAAAGGCTGATGGGAAGGCTATTGGGTGTGGTCACTATAAGTCCATCTGCATTCTGGTAACTCATGTTCGGTTCATCTAAGGGACGACGATACAGATACGCTGTCGCACGTACATTTTTGTATGAGAGTTGGCGCTGTTGCTCGCGCTGACGGTCTTCTTCTGAGATCTGACGATTGTAATCACGTTCTGCTTTGCTGATGTGCGGTGCTTTAGCCATTGTAAATGGCTCCTGAAATGTATAGGGCGCTGAGTGCCTTTTCTCATTTTTTTTCATGAAAAAGGGTCACAGTAGCTGGTGGATGAATGAGGGGATATCGGAAAGTATCTGGACGGTGAGATACAGGGACTGTGTGGCTATTGTGCTAAATACGTGTATACGTGCTTGCTCATCCAGACACACGGGTTAAAAAAGTTGGCAAAATCTCAAATATCTGGACTTACTGAGAAATTGAGAGACATATAAAAAGCAATGTGAAAGTTTATTGCGGGTATTTGAGCAGTGTTCTGAGCAGGGATACCCTAAGAGTTGTCACAATGGTTTGGTGCTCAAGGTTTCAAACGATAAAAAGTTGCTTTGCTGATGTTCAGAGCACTCATGATTTCTTTCGGTGACATATCCTGAGCAACGAGTTCAGCAATCTGTTCAGTGGTTACTTTGATTGGTCTGCCACAATGGACACCTTCTGATTGTGCGCGTTTGATACCTGCTGTACGGCGTTCTGCAATAAGGTCTTTTTCGAGTGATGCTAAACCAGCCATCATAGTCAGCATCGCTTTCCCTACAGGGGTGGTCAAATCGAACCCTTCACGGATGCTGATAACCTTCACACCTTTTGACTGTAGCATTTCGATGGTCTGTAGAACGTCGATTGTATTACGTCCTAAGCGGTCGATAGCGACGACAACAAGTGTGTCACCTTCACGGATATAGTTCAGTAGGTCACTGAAGCCTTGACGCTGTGATGCGGAGACTGCACCGGAGACTGCTGTATCAGTGAACCATTTAGTGACCGGACAACCAGCCTCAGTGATTTGTTGCTTCTGATTCTCAACCGTTTGGTCATTGGTCGATACCCTTGCATACCCGATGATTGACATAGCCTGTTTCCTGTCTCAAAAGTTAGTCTCATAAGTATACGTGTCTCATAAACTGAAAACAATCTTTTGAGACAATGAAAAGCGTCTTTTTAGGTACGGGGAACTGTGTCTCAAAAGGAGATGGTTATGAGACACTGGAGGGATAGCCAGAGAACAACACCCCTCGCAGGATGATGGTCGCTTCTTGTCATATAGCCACTTACAGCAATTAACCATTAACCTGGACTGTAACGGGCGCTGGAACTTTACTGTGGAATACGCCTAATGCTGGACGCTGAGAACGAGTGCTAAGAGCCTTTGCTTGATGAACTGG
Organism: Pantoea sp. X-Soil-TKNS-1211; assembly: GCF_059730495.1. Taxonomy (NCBI): domain Bacteria; kingdom Pseudomonadati; phylum Pseudomonadota; class Gammaproteobacteria; order Enterobacterales; family Erwiniaceae; genus Pantoea; species Pantoea sp. X-Soil-TKNS-1211. The sequence goes on along the minus strand of NZ_AP035953.1, from coordinate 1,604,926 downwards.
AAGAATACCGTTCTGTGCTGCTACAACGCGTTTTGAGACATTGCGAACAGAGGTGTTATCACGGGTCAATAGTTTGGTTGCTGCGTTTGTGCGGTGCTCTAACTGGCGTAGTTCGGCTATCTGTTTTTGATTCAGGCCAAACATTTTGAGTTTTTTAGCATCCCCGGTAAGGATGGCTTCAAACCACTGCACGGATAGTGGAGGGGTATGGTCATCTGGGAGTGAATTGAAAAGCTCAGGGTGTGGTCGATTAATGCGAGGCATTGGTCACCTATTTGGGAAATTATTTTAAAAATGAATGCACATGTGGGTGGCGATAACGATGTCTGAGAAATATTAAAAATTGAAAAAATTGGATTATTTAATCTTATTATCAATGATATAAAAGATCACACTTGTAACAGCACAGACAATGATTGCTTGGAAAATGAAGTGTAAGAGAGACATTTTGTTATCCTAAAAGAGATACCATAGAGCTATAAAATTGGTAATGTTCAACCTCAGATAGATCTTTTGGCTTTGGAATGAAGCTGATCGATATATGCTTTGCTATAACCGAGTTGTTCCGCGATATCACGGTGATTCTTTCCCATGAGTTTCAGTTCAAGGATTCGGGTCAGCAGATCAGATTGGCGGATATTCTTTTTTTCAGATAGTGACTGAAAAAGTGCTCTGTGCGTTGGTGTAAGGTTCATTACATTTTTACCTATTGGATGATTGAACAGAAACCGCATCAATTAAAATGAGTCAACCCACATAGGTGACGAAGAAAGATTTTAAGTGTGATGCGGTTTCTGTTCAGTAGTTAAAGACTGGTCTCCCCTTGTTGGGTATCGACCATTAGTCGCAATCCAGATTGCTCCAGACTGTTTATTGAACTATGTACAAATTACTTTTCAGATCTCTACTACATAGTTCGTTATATTTTTGGCTAAGAGCAAGTGAAGATTTCACCTGTAGCCACATCAACATAACAGGAAAGGTCAGACAACCATTTCAAGTTGTCGTAATTGTCTGGCAAGATATCAATATGCACATGTGCAGACTCAACAGTAACCGTTGAACCGCCTTTTGCTGAGATTGACTTACCCCATTGAACCTTACAACCTGTCATGCACTGCTTAATTTGCGAGTCGGTTAAACCAGCTTGTACAAGTAGCTGCCTCTTGTGTTCTGGAGTCTGAACAGGTTGTGTATGTGCAATGTAACCGAGTTCATCAGATTCAGCGCTCAAATGATCCCCATCAATTGCATCCTCTACTACATAGTTCGTTATATTTTTGACTTCGAGATGATGCTCAAAGGCAGAGATAACATTACGACATGCATTAGCCAACTGTTGCGCATAGCGCTCTGAAATATGCTCAGCTACTGGACGATGGGAATTAACAACTATATAGATCACTTCTGCTGAGATGGTATCCAAAGACTTGAGCAGATTAAACAACATGTACCTATTAAGGTGGTTGCCTGTGGTATTTTGACGAATCGCACCCATGAAAATATCCTCGACGTGAGGAAGCATGTTTGAGTACTGATGAATATCTTTAAAATCTGACCGGAACGTATTGGGAGTTTCTTTACCCATATGGGGCTTTCTGATTTTACCCGTCTTTGTAATTGTAATCGGTTTAACGTGATTTTTGGGAGCCTGCCCCATAATTTCAATGAGGACTTCATCAACTGCTTTACTTACATCTTGTTCAGTTGGAACCTTAAAATTTTTAGGTAAGCATTTTTTTAGATGAGCGGATTGTGTTACATACATTAATACCTCATGGGGTGATAGTCGATTGCGGGATATTAGAGCTATTGCCAAACAGACATTAAAAAACTCTTCAATGCCACCTTGTTAAAAGAATTGTCCCTGTGAGAAACCGTTAGCCATGTATGAGAGCTAATATCGGTTTACGACCCGCATCAACTTGCAAGGACAATCAAAGTAATCAGTCAGGTGACATTGAAGAGTTTATTTTGGTTCAGAAAGATACATACATTGTTAATGTGGGAAGATTGCGGGAAGTTCATCAACCACAATTAATGATAACATAATTGTAACAATTGTCAACATTTAATTGACAAGCCACTTGTTTTATGCTCCGTATGAAGCAGCTACGTAGTCATGTTTCATATCTACCAACTTAAAAAACTTCTTAAGCGATTTTTGATAAGTTCAATCCTGACGGCCTTTTCAAGGCTTTCTAGGCTTCAGAACTTTCCACAACAGGAGATTTTGAGCAATCACAACGCGCCCGATCAAAAATTGAAAAAAAAAGTCGCTGGCAGTTGACACCAGTGACAGCCCTTATGGAATAACGATCCAAGAATTACGCCACCCTTCGTGACGGATTTTTTCGCGAAAATCAACTCTTGTACTGATTAAAATGCTGGCTAATATACTCATCATGTAGTGTTTGATATCCCAAAAGACACTACATGTAGTGCTCTCGCTGTCAATAGAGCATAAAAAAACCGGGAGCACGATTGTGACCCGGTTCTCTGGGCATAACCAACATGAGTTTGCAGACTCAAACGTCAGTCACCCTTCCTACATTTCAACAGTGTGATTGTGCCTGGCTCGCTTGGTTATGTAAACCGATAGAAGTAGTCAAAAGGAACGTTCAATGCTTATTCAGAAAAAGCGTATTCGTAATATTGATAACTACATAGCCAATTTCGATGGCCGGGAAATCTACATTGCTCATGCATTACCTGATACCAAGAAAACTGACTCAATTGGCTTCTCAAGTAACAGGGGGTTAGGTGAAGAAGTTCTACCCAAAGTTATGGGGCCAATTACACGGTTCAATTCAATTGGTAAATCGGTTCCTGATAAAAAAGCCCCCAAAGAAACAGCTTATCGGCAAATGTCATGGACTCGTAAACAATGGATCGGGGGTGGTGATACCCAAGAGGTCACAGATACTTGCGAAATTGAATATAAGCGATACAAAAGGATTTTCACACCTCCCCCAAGCATAGAACTAAAGATTGTAGAAAATTTGCAAGGAGAGAGATTAGTGATCTCTCCAAAGCTAACGTTATCAGATAACAATAAAGAGCTGGTTACACACTGCGTAAATCTTTTTCTGGAAATTTTTGGTTTATGTGAGCCTGTTGATGATCAGCTCAACACTATAATCAAAAGTAAGTCGATAAAACTTAACTGGAACCTGTTACCGCCAGGTCAACACCCTTGGGATGAGATCGGATCTCAAATTATTTCGGCCATAAACATTCGAAGCAAGTCTAATGCTGCTGTAGTTGAAGGCAGACTCGAACTAATCAATGGCAGAAAGCCTGATTTTGTAGCAGTCGGTCATGCAGGATTTCAAGGGTACGTTGTATTTGGTTTTACCAAAAGCAATGTTTTCGTTTTGGAAAGCTCCCAATGCAACAATGCTACCTACATTTTTGATAGTAAGTGGGCGATGTTGTCACAACTCAGTAAAGCTGAAATATTGGATGCTAACCTGCACAAAGGCAGAGTTATTCATAAAAATTCATGGCAAGCCGAAATTGTGAAATTCTTGCCGTAATGAATTTAGGGCGCGGGATAAGTACTCGCGCTTTTCTATCACTACTCTCTCGCGTTTGGGTAGTCTGGCTCCACTTCAGGCCAATCAGTTACCTCTGGCCTTTCCTGCTTGGTAAATTCATCTGCTGGGAATACCTTCGGCAACTGTTGTCCCATTACTGCAATAAAGTCCTGATCAGGCGTATCGTCAGTTGCGCGTTCAAAGGTCAGCGTAAGGTCTCGTTCACCAGTAAGAGAAAATCCTCGGATCACATTCCCATTGTGAAGATACACGTCAACTAGTTTGACACGACCATCTACAATGATCTCCCGCACCATCTTCTTGATAATGACATGCGCCTCAGTCCTTCCCTGTGTTGTTTGAAGATTCAGTTTTGACAGGTCGAGGTCTGATACTGATTGAATACGCATCGTCTCGCGTCTTAGTTCAGCCTGAAGCGATTCCTTTTCATTCTGCTTTTCAGCGAGTGCATCACGTATCTGAGTAATATTTGGGAGCTGAAGCAATGCGTCAGTAAGCGTCTCAAGTTCCTTGTCCACCGTTTGGAGTTTACGCTGGAGTTCGATTATTTTGCTCTGGTCTACGTTACTGTCGTAAAGCTGTGACAATCTGCTAAATAAACGTGTGCAGAGTTCTGTATCAAGTTTTTTACGTGACACCGAACCATAATCACAGCGACCTTCATGCATACCGTTACAACGATATGTACCTTGGTAAACTGGCTGACGTATACCCGATGGAGTCATTGTCAAACCACACTTACAGCGGATCATTGTTCTGAAGATGTTCACATAGAGCCAATGGTCACCTGTTGCAAGCCTACCCTTCCCTCCTTGCTCCAGTAGTGTTTGGACAGCATTAAACGTCTGTTCATCAATTACAGGAGGATAATAGTCAGCTATTTCTTCACGTAAGACAGTCTTGCGATCCTCTGTGCTTATCTTCGCTGGAAGGTAACCGATGACACTGCGTGAGGTCAGAAGGCATTTAACCGATATTGCAGACCAACCACCGCCACTAGGCTTGAAAGTTTTAGAGATTCGCGCTTTACGGTCATTAATTGTTGCTATGCCATTCTCATTGAGCCATTTACAGATGGCGAACATGCTATGACCCTGTAATCGCATAGTGAAGATCTTACGGACAACCTCTGCTTTCTGTTCGTTTACCAAAAATGATTGACGGTCACCGCTTAACTCAATCCATCCGGGTGTTTGTCTTCCCATTGGTAGGCCAGTTTCAATCGCCTTAGCAGTTTTCGCTTTCCAGACAGCAATGGTGCGCTCTTGCTTAACAACTGATTCTTGGTGAGCACGTTCCGCTATAAGAATGTGTTTGATGAGTCTGATTGGGTCAGAAAGAGAAGATTTGTCATAATATTCATTGTCACCCAAGGTCAGAATTTCGACATCTTTCCTCAGAATCTGCCGAATATCATCAATTGCACTGTCAATGTCTGCACGTGAAGCACGGTCAAAATTTTCAAGAACAATCAGACTGCCAGCGGGAATATTGCCAGACATGACATTGTCCAGCATACGTTTGAACTCTCCCCCGTCAGCCTTGTGTTTCTGATGGAATCCAGACTTCCCTTTATCGACATAACGATGGGTTGCAGACATGAAATACTGGTCACTATGCTTACGGTAAAACGCATCGATCATGTCGTTCTGTCTGCGTAAGCTATCGCCAGAATCTTGAGCCTTAGTGCTCCACCGTACATAGCTGACAAGCAGTTTCATTGCTACGCTTTCCTTTAGGTTCAATTGCCAGAGGGATTGTAACATGCAAGATGAAGAACGCGGTAAGGCAAGAATACTTGTGCTTTATTACTCCATGTACGGACATATTGAAACCATGGCGCAGGCTGTAGCCGAGGGTGCGCGTCGTGTTAGCGGTGCGGAGGTCACGATCCTACGCGTACCGGAAACCATGGACGCTGAACGCTTTGCGCAAGTCGGCGGAAAAGTACAGCAAGCCGCACCTGAAGCAACTCCCGAGGATCTCCCACAATATGATGCCATCATTCTCGGTACGCCGACACGCTTCGGGAATATGGCCGGTCAGATGCGCAACTTTCTCGATCGCACTGGCGGCCTGTGGGCATCCGGAGCGCTCTACGGCAAGATCGCCAGCGTGTTTGCCTCGACCGGCACTGGCGGTGGTCAGGAGCAGACTATCACCTCAGTCTGGACCACCCTCGCCCACCACGGCATGGTGATTGTCCCCATCGGTTATGGCACCAAAGAACTTTTCGATATCTCCCATGTGCGCGGTGGCACCCCGTATGGCGCCACCACCATTGCAGGGGGCGATGGATCGCGCCAGCCTTCTGCGGAGGAACTCGATATCGCACGTTTCCAGGGCGAGCATGTCGCCGGACTGGCGGTAAAACTGAAAGGATAAATCCACAACAGGAGACATTTATGGCAACAGAACAGTCTAAAGCTCACCACGTGGGCGAATGGGCCACCCTACGTCACACCTCAACCGAAATTGCCGAAGCAATCTTTGAGGTCGCTAACTATGACGAGCGGCTGGCAGAGGAAATCTGGCGTCAGCAGGGTAGCGATGAAGTCCTGTTTCGCGCCTTTGACAAGACCGATCAGGACGTCCTGACCTGGGACGACAAGACGGTCGAGCGTAAAAATATTTGAATCTCAGGCGGGCCAGTCCCGCCTTTGTCATTTTAATTGACCAAGGAGCGTTGTATGTCTTCCTATCAAAGTATCAATCCAGCCAACAATCAATTGCTGAAAACCTGGCCATCGCATGATGACGCCTGGATGCAGCAGGCGCTGGAAACCGCCGATCGTCTTTACCATTCCGACTGGTGCAAAGGAGATATCCAACCGCGACTACAGGTGCTGAAACGACTGGCGGACCTGATCGACGCCAATGTTGAGAAATTGGCGACCATAGCCAGCCTGGAGATGGGTAAACTGATTGGTCAAAGCCGGGGTGAGGTAAAAATTTGTGCACAAATCGCGCGTTACTACGCTGAGCACGCCGCCACGCTGCTCCAGCCACAAGCCTATCCCAGCGACGTCGGCGATGCCTGGCTGGAATATCATCCGATTGGCGTGATTGTGGCGGTTGAGCCGTGGAACTTCCCTTATTATCAGCTGATGCGTGTACTGGCCCCCAACCTGGCGCTCGGCAATCCGGTGCTGGCTAAACACGCGCCCATCGTGCCGCACTGCGCGGATGCCTTCGAAAAACTGGTGCAGGAGGCTGGCGCTCCCCTGGGGGCCTGGACCAATCTGTATATCTCCAATGAACAGGTGGCGGAGTTAATCGCTGACCATCGGGTACAAGGGGTAGCGCTCACCGGCTCAGAACGTGCAGGTAGCGCAGTCGCGCAACAGGCGGGAAAACACCTGAAGAAATCGACGCTGGAACTGGGTGGCAACGATGTGTTTGTGGTGCTGGATGATGCCGATCTCGATGAAGCGGTGCGTCAGGGCGCTCAGGCTCGGCTGAGTAATTGTGGCCAGGTGTGTACCGCTGCGAAACGTTTTATTGTCCATGAACAGGTGGCCGAACAGTTTATGGCGAAGTTCAGCGCCACGCTGCAATCGGCGGTAGCTGGCGATCCGCTGGATGAGAAAACCACCCTTGGCCCGCTATCCTCGCGTGAAGCACGCGAGCGGCTGATTAAACAGGTTGATGAAGCGGTGCAGCATGGTGCGCGCCTGGAATGCGGAGGTCGCCCCATCGACGGCGTGGGATGTTATTTTCAACCAACCATCCTCACCGGCCTGACGCCTGACAATCCGGCTTATTATCAGGAATTTTTTGGCCCGGTGGCGCAGGTGTATGTGGTGGCAAGCGACAGTGCCGCTGTTGCGCTGGCGAACGACTCGCATTATGGTCTGGGCGGATCGGTGTGGACACGGGATATCGCGCGCGGACGTAAAATCGCGTCGCAAATTGAAACCGGTATGGTGTTTATCAATTCACAAAGCGATACCGCCGCTGAATTGCCGTTCGGTGGGGTAAAACGTTCAGGGTATGGGCGCGAGCTGTCCGATCTCGGTCTGAAAGAGTTTGCGAATCAAAAGCTGGTGGTGGTGGCGGGTTAAAAGGCCACTTGGTTTCGTAGCGGCGCGACTCATCGCGCCTTGCCCACTAAAGGTCAAAAACGCGCGATAAATCGCGCCGCTACGGACGTTAATTACTGGCAGGTGCGGTACTGGCGTCGCTCTTGTCCGATTTAGCCGGGGCGTCAGCCTTCGCCTTTTCCGCCGCGGCTGCATCAGCTTTCGCTTTATCTTCCGCCGCTTTCTGCGCCGTCGCTTTCTCTGCTTTAGCCTTGGCTTCAGCCGCTTTATCGGCTTTCACCTTCTCTTCTGCCGCTTTCGCATCCGCCGCTTTCTGCGCCGCTGCTTTGTCTGCTGCGGCTTTCTCTGCCGCAGCCTGGTCGGCAGCCGTCTGATCCGCTTGCACCTGCGCATCTTCAGCTGTCGCGGCCTGTTCAGGCTGCGCGGCAGGTTCCGGTGCCGCAGGCTGTAGCGGCGTGCCCTGTAAGGCGCTATTCAGCACGCTGGCGAACTGATCCCAGCTGCAATAGCCGTTGGCATCGGCGTCACAGCCCGCCAGTTGCAGCGTCACGCGTTTCGGTGGGTTCTTCAGACTCAGCACATCTGCATTGCGCAGCTGATCGCTGGTCTGATAAACGTATTCGACTTTCAACAAATCTTTGTTGTTCTTCGCGTCATGCCAGCGCTCAAACACTACCTGACCACCAATGGGTGTTTTCTCATCGTTGCCTGGCAGTTCATAAGGCTTCACCTGCAATGCGCTTAGCAGCGAGGCGATATTGGAATCATGCCCCACCATCAACGTCACTTTTGGCGCACTGGCTTTGTCCTGATCGATCAGTTGGCTACGAATGTAATCCACCAACGGAGCCGCTACTTCACGTGCCACTTCCGGTGAAGCGAATAGTGCATCCTGATAGCCGTTTTTGATCGCCGCCAGCGCTTTCCACTGTTCAGGCGTCTTGATTTGACCCCAGGCCACCTGATCCAGCGGGAAACCCTCGTAATATTGCAGGGTAAAGGCGTCGATCAACGAGTTACCCACTTTCAGCGGGCCATTGACGTTCGGTTCTTTACCGTTGTCAGCACTGAAGGTGTTCTGTCCGCTGCTCAAATCGCACTGTTTCTTGCCGTTGCAGGCAGGTGCTGATTTGTAATCGACAATTTTTTCCAGCTGCTGGTACGCCGGTTTCAACGCCAGCTTTTCGTTAGCCGCCGTCATCGCCGCCAGTGCTTTTTTGTTGAAATCGTCGCTGCCATCGGTCACGACTGGGTTAAACACCGGGTCCATCGTGCCCATGGCATCCTGATGCGTCACCGCAATATCACAACCAGGGAAGGCACCATTGACGAAGAACTGGGCGGTCGCCACGGTACGTTGCAAGCTGTTGGCATAGACAAAGACATTGTTACTGTCCGGGCAGACACCGTTTTCGACCAGCCCCTGCTGTGCCAGCCACTGACGGGTGTAATTGCCCATGTAGACTTCCAGCACACCGCCTTTGGTGGTGAGCTGCCCACCAGGTACATCCCATTGTGGCCAGCTTTTTTTGGTTGATTGCTCCAGCACGCTGCCGTTATTCGCCAGCGGTGCGCGCAGATTGTGACGGCTCAGCATCAGCACCTGCTGCAGCTGCATGTCCCCTTCCGCAGCCTGTGCTGCCATGCCCATCGGTAACGCAGCGATGACTGACAACGCGCAAAGACTCAGTTTCTTGATCATTGTGCCTATTCCATAATTCATCAGTGAAACACTCTGGCATTCAAACGATTAGCTCGGCCACAGAGCGAAATGCCCCACAGTGTAACTCAGCTTGCCTGGGAAAATCGCCAGATGTTTGCAAAAACCGTGAATGGACTATAGCAGACATGGACGCTGCCGGTGGACTGAGGCAGCAGATTGAAAAGCAACGGGATGTTTTTCGGAATCTCTGAAGGTAAAAAGCAAAAAGCCCGCATCGCTGCGGGCTTCTTTAATGTGGCGGAGGAAGAGAGATTCGAACTCTCGGATGGTTTCCCATCGGCGGTTTTCAAGACCGCTGCCTTAAGCCGCTCGGCCATCCCTCCGGATAAAACAGTTACTTAACCCTGAGCGAGTTAAGTGGCGGAGGAGGAGAGATTCGAACTCTCGGATGGTTTCCCATCGGCGGTTTTCAAGACCGCTGCCTTAAGCCGCTCGGCCACCCCTCCGCAATGACGCGCACTATAAACATCCCCCCGGAAGATGTAAAGCCTGCTGCGATTCATTCGCCTGAAAAACAGTCAAAAACTATTTAATCGGCGTCATAATCGCCATTCCGCTCAGGGAAACAGCAATTTATCGCGTAAAGAAGGGTAAAACGCCTTTTCTGTCCCAGCAGCGCTGCGTATTCTCTCCGCATATTTGGTGTTCTTTCACTTTAAGGAGCGCATGATGGATAGAATTATTACCTCGTCACAGCGACAGTCGCTAATCAGCACACACAAAGTGCTGCGTAATACTTACTTCTTACTTGGCCTGACCCTGGCGTTTTCCGCCCTCACCGCCACGCTGAGCACCGTATTTGCTCTGCCGTCGCCGGGGCTGATTCTGATGCTGGTCGGCTTTTATGGTCTGATGTTTCTGACTTATCGTCTGGCGAATAGCCCGACTGGTATTCTGGCCGCTTTTGCCTTTACCGGATTCCTCGGCTACTGCCTTGGCCCGATCCTTAACTCGTTCCTGTCAGCAGGCATGGGCGATGTGATTGGTATGGCACTGGGTGGTACGGCGCTGGTGTTCTTCTGCTGTTCGGCTTATGTGCTGACCACCCGTCGCGATATGTCGTTCCTCGGCGGTATGATGATGGCAGGCTTTGTGGTGCTGCTGGTGGCAGTGGTTGCCAACATCTTCCTGCAGTTACCGGCTCTGCATCTGGCAATCAGCGCGCTGTTTATTCTGTTCTCTGCCGGAGCCATCCTGTGGGAGACCAGTAACATCATCCACGGCGGTGAAACGAACTACATCCGAGCGACGGTCAGCCTGTATGTCTCGCTGTACAACATCTTTGTCAGTCTGCTCAGTCTGCTGGGCTTTGCCAGCCGCGACTAACCTCGGCCAGGCCATAATGAAAACCCCGCTCCGGCGGGGTTTTGCTTTTTCTGGCTACGCCGCCCTACAATACGCGCAAACTGAACCTGAGGAGTCACCGTGATTTTTGCCGGTAAAGAGATAGCCACCGATGCGGAAGGCTATCTGAAGAATAGCGCCGACTGGAGCGAACCCCTGGCGGAAGCCATTGCCGTCACTGAAGACATCACCCTGAGTGAGGCACATTGGGAAGTAGTCCATTTTGTGCGTGCCTTTTATCTGGAATTTAATACCTCGCCAGCTATCCGTATGCTGGTCAAAGCGATGGCACAGAAATATGGCGAGGAGAAAGGCAACAGTCGTTATCTGTTCCGTCTGTTCCCGGAAGGTCCGGCTAAGCAGGCGACGAAAATTGCCGGATTGCCCAAACCGGCGAAATGTCTGTAATCACCCCGTAGTAAAACGGCTGGGGGGTTCAGTTGGTTGATACGGCTCCACCAGCACTTTTTCTACGCGCGCGCTACGCGGACCACCGGCCTTTAACCAATCAATCAATGCATTGACCTGCGACGCTTCCCCCCATGCCAGCACTTCGACGCTGCCATCGCTCAGGTTGCGCGCGTAACCTGTTACGTTCAGTGTTCTGGCCTGTGCTTGCGTGCTGTAACGAAAACCGACCCCCTGCACCATACCGTGCACCCAAATTTTGAAGCAGGTTGTGCTCATTATCCCCTTCCCTCACTGTTCATTGCATTTTGCCGCCATCCACCGGAAAATGACGCCTCATTTTTTCAGGTAAGCATAGCAAACTATGACTGTTCGATTGATTCTCGCTAAGGGACGTGAAAAATCCCTGCTCCGCCGCCATCCCTGGGTTTTTTCCGGTGCCGTTGCCCGTCTGGAAGGTAAAGCCCAGTCCGGGGAAACCATTGATATATGCGACAGCAATGGCAAATGGCTGGCTCGTGCCGCTTATTCACCGCAATCACAAATTCGGGCGCGCGTCTGGAGCTGGCAACAGGATGAGTCAGTCGATATTGCCTTCTTCGTGCGTCGCTTCGAGCAAGCTCAACAATGGCGCACCTGGCTGGCACAACGCGATGGGTTGGATAGCTACCGTCTGATTGCGGGTGAATCGGATGGCATGCCTGGTGTTACTATTGACCGCTTCGGCAATTTTCTGGTTCTCCAGTTACTGTCTGCCGGTGCCGAATATCAGCGCCCGGCAATTATCTCCGCCCTGCAACAATGCTTCCCACAATGCGCAATTTACGATCGTTCCGATGTGGCCGTGCGTAAAAAGGAAGGTCTGGAGCTGACCCAGGGTCCAGTCACTGGCGAGCTGCCGCCACCGTTGCTGCCGATTACTGAACACGGCATGAAATTGTTGGTGGATATCCAGGGTGGTCACAAAACCGGTTATTACCTTGACCAACGCGACAGTCGCTTTGCCACCCGTCGCTATGCTGAGAATGCCCGTGTGCTGAACTGCTTCTCCTACACTGGCGGTTTTGCCGTCTCTGCGTTACTCGGCGGTTGTCGTGAAGTGATCAGCGTGGATACCTCGCAGGATGCGCTGGACGTGGCGAAACAGAACGTGGAGCTGAACGGGCTGGATGTATCCCGTGCACAGTTCCTGCGTGATGACGTGTTCAAATTGCTGCGCCGCTACCGTGACAGCGGTGAAAAGTTTGATGTCATCGTGATGGATCCCCCCAAATTTGTTGAGAACAAAAATCAGCTGGCGGGTGCCTGTCGTGGCTATAAAGACATCAATATGCTGGCGATGCAACTGCTGAACCCCAACGGGATTCTGATGACGTTCTCCTGTTCCGGCCTGATGGCAACCGATCTGTTCCAGAAGATCATCGCAGATGCCGCCGTTGATGCAGGCCGTGATGTACAATTCATAGAACAGTTCCGTCAGGCAGCAGACCATCCGGTGATTGCCAGCTACCCTGAAGGGCTTTATCTGAAAGGTTTTGCTTGCCGCGTACTGTGACTTGAAAATTCTGCTCCTGCCTCCATATCTGACGCAGGGCAGTATTTTGGGAGGTCACTATGATTGCCAGTAAATTTGGAATTGGACAGCAAGTCCGGCATCGTCTCTCCGGGGTGCTCGGCGTGATTGTGGATGTCGATCCGGAGTATTCACTTGAAGAACCTAAGCTCGAGGAAGTAGGGGCTGCCGAGAAACTGCGCGCCGCACCCTGGTATCATGTGGTGATGGAAGATGAGGACGGTGAACAGGTCCACACTTACGTTGCCGAGATCCAGCTTGCCGGTGAGACCTCATTCGAACACCCAGAACAACCCTCGATGGATGAGCTGGCCGCCTCTATCCGACAACAGCTTCAGACACCACGTCTGCGTCATTGATCAAAAACGGCGACCCAGGTCGCCGTTTTATTTAATGCACCGGTTGCGATAGCCCGAGCCGTGGTATCTCAATTTTCGGGCAACGATCCATCACCACCGTCAACCCCGCATCCTGCGCCAGCACCGCCGCCTGTTCATTGATCACCCCCAGTTGCAGCCACAACGTTTTCGCACCTATCGCGATAGCTTCCTGCGCAACACCCCACGCCGCTTCTGCATTGCGGAACACATCCACCATGTCCACTTTACCGGGAATATCAGCCAGGGTGGCATAGGCGGTTTGGCCCAGTAGCTGCTGCCCGGCCAGTTTCGGACTGACCGGCACCACCTGGTAGCCCTGTTCAAGCAAAAACTTCATCACACCATAGCTGGGACGATCGGGGCGATCACTGGCCCCCACCAGCGCAATACGTTTGGTGTGGGTCAAAACATCACGAATGATTTGATCGTTCATGCATCTCTCCTTTTTCACTCGCCTGAGTGTAGATGGCATCTGGTTACACCACGCAACCCTGGTGACAGAAAACTTTGCGCGGCAGCACGAATAAATATGTAAAAATGTAAATTTACTGCCATAATGTAATAATTTGCTACACATCACTGATTTGCGCCCAGTTTACGGGAGTTGAAATGAAGCTGTTTTTGGCTGCGACGAGTCTGTCTATCTTACTCGTAACAGCATCCTGCCATGCCATTACCCTGAAACTTGATCCGGAGATCGATCTTCTGGTGCTGGATGGGCGCAAAATTTCCGGTTCTCTGCTTAAAGGCGCTGATAGCCTTGAGCTGGATCGTGGTCAGCACCAATTCTTGTTTCGCGTTGAAAAATCTCCCGCGACCTCCACAGACAATGGCCCGCATTATCAGTCTGTGCCGATGATTGTGACGTTTACCGCCAGCGGCAAAACGGTGGCCATTCGCCTGCCTGCACTGGGCAGTCGGCGTGAACGACATGCCTTCGATAAGTCGCTAAACTTCCAACTGGTTGATGAACAGGGTAAAGAGATCGCCAGTATTCGCGACCGCCTGCCCTCTCAGACAGCGGGCGATCTTGAGCAAGCCATGCTGAATTATAACCGTAATGGCCAGGTCGCCTCGGTGCCGCGCTTTGCTGTGCAAACCAGCAGCACACCAGATATTCAGTTGAACGCCGATTTTGCCTGGCAGGAAGCCAGCGATCTGCCCTCACTACAGCGCTGGTTTGAACGTTTTGATGCCGCCACCCGTTTGCGTTTTCTCAGTTGGATGAAAACCTTACGCGCAAGTTGATAGGAACGAAACGCCAGGGGTACACTCGTGCATTACTTAACCTAGCCCGAGAAGAGTCAGGAAGCCCTATGGAGCAGACCGTTCGTACCCTCAATATTCAGAAACACATTGCCCTCGTCGCCCACGATCATTGCAAAGCCTCATTGCTGGACTGGGTGCAGAAAAACCAAAGCACACTCCAGTTACATGTCCTGTATGCCACCGGTACCACCGGCAATCTGATCAATCGCCATACCGGCCTTGAGGTGAATGCGATGCTGAGCGGCCCGATGGGCGGCGACCAACAGGTCGGTGCGTTGATTTCCGAAGGGAAAATTGATGTGTTGTTCTTCTTCTGGGACCCACTCAATGCCGTGCCGCACGATCCGGACGTCAAGGCGCTGCTGCGTCTGGCAACGGTGTGGAATATCCCGGTTGCCACCAACCGCGCCACCGCAGACTTCCTGATCCAGTCACCACTGTTTGCCAGCGAAGTTGAGATTCAGATCCCCGATTATCCGCGTTACCTGGCAGAACGCCTGAAATCATAATGCCTCAGGCCTTCCTGCTTTGCGGCACGCCTAAATCGCGGAAGTGTTCGACAAACACGGAAGGCCGTTCCTTATCAAACAGTAACCAAACCTGTTGGCGTGCACGCGTTAACGCCACGTACGCCAGACGACGCTCTTCGGCATCCGGAAAAGCCTCTGGCTGTGGCAGCAATCCCTGCTCCATGATCGATTCACGAGCAGCAGCCGGGAAACCATCTCGACCGTCATGCAGACCCAGCACAATGACAAAGTCGGCCTGCTGCCCTTTACTGGCGTGAATGGTCATAAAGTCCAGTTGCAGTTTCGGCCAGCGCGTTTTGGCTTTATCCAGCAGCGCCGGACGCAGATGATGGTAGCGCGCCAGCAGCAGTACCCGTTCATCCAGCTTCACATAACCACTCAGTTTATCGAGAAGCGGTTCCAGTTGATCCTGCGTCAGCAAGGTCACCGATTTTTTATTGCCTTTAGTAAGACTATTCAGTGGCTTACGCAGCTGATGTGGGTTTTGTTGCACAAAACGGTTGGCGATTTCACCGATGCGGTCATTGAAACGGTAAGTGGTATCCAGTACACAGCGGTCACCTTCACCGAAATAGTGATGGAAGGCCGTGGTCAGACTCATCTCGGCACCGCTGAAGCGATAAATGGCCTGCCAGTCATCACCGACGGCAAACAGTGAGGTTCGCTTATTTTGTTGACGTAGCGCTGTCAACAATGCCGCACGCTGTGGCGAGATATCCTGAAACTCATCCACCAGAATATGCTTCCACGGGCTGATAAATCGTCCCTTTTCCAGAATGGCAATCGCCTGATGGATCAGCCCGGAGAAGTCGACAGCCCCCTCTTCTTTCAACGCGCTTTTCCAGGCTTTCAGGATAGGTGCCATCAATTTAATGCGTTTACTAAATTGATCACGCTGTTCCTCAGGTACATCAGCAATCATCGCCGCCTGAGCACCACCGTGCATACGCATTAGCCCCAGCCAGCGCTCCAGCCGGGATGCCAGCCGCTGTGCCAGTTTGTCATCCTGCCAGAACGGCCCCTCAGCAATTTCCCATTCCAGCTCTTCCTGCAACCATTGACGCCAGCCACTGGCCTGCGCTTTTTTACTGTTGCATTGCTCACGCCAGCTCTCAATCAGCAACTGACGGCGGGCATTGCTGTCGCTCTCCAGCTTGCTGATGGCGGGCTGTTTATTGCTACCTTCACGAATGATATGCAATGCCAGCGCATGGAACGTTCGCGCTTGAATCGCGCTTTCACCCAGCCGGGACTGGATACGATCGTTCATCTCTTCCGCCGCCTGACGTCCAAAGGCTAACAGCAGAATCTGCTCAGGCTGCGCCAGTTTGCGCTGTAACAACCAGCCAGCGCGGGCCACCAGCACCGAGGTTTTTCCGCTGCCAGCCCCTGCCAGTACTAATAATGCGTCTTCGCCATTGACCACCGCTTCACACTGCGAAGGATTAAGTGGCGTGGTTTCAACCGTGGAAAAGAACGTCTGATACTGCTGTAAAATTTTTGCTGTCCATTCTCGGTTGCGCTGACGAATCGCGGTTTCGCCCTGCCCAAGCCATTGCTGGCAGAACTGCCACAATTCGCGGCAATTCTCGAATTTTTCCAGGCGTGATACCGGTAAAGGTAAGGCGGAGAACTGCCGGGTAATACTTTCTTTAACCGCCTGCAATTCGCTACGCTTTAGCCAGCGGTCCTGCCCGGTAAACGCGAAAATTTCCTGCTGTAATCCCGTCAATACCTCGACGCAGACCGCACTCATCTCCTGACTCCACTGCTGCCAGGCGTGTTGCAGGTAATGAAAAAAACGCTGGGTTTCCTGCCATTCCGTGCCATGTAATCGGACGACTTTTTCTTCCGGCAGCAAAAACTCCAGCTCACCCCACACCAGCCCCCTTTTACAGGATATATCGAGTAACTGATTGAAAGGGATAAGATATTCGTGACGATCGCCGCTAACTTCCACCCCTGCTTCCAGCAGGCGTACGCGATTATAAGGGTGCTGAGCCAGACGTTTGCCCATTGATGTTGCTTTCAGTTCCATGTCCGCACCGTGTTCAGCAAGAGGATTATCGCGCAGTTTACCTGTCAGACCCTTGACGCTCCAGCCTTAAAACAGGCTAAACTGGGCAACACATATTGCGGATTGCAAAAGGAAAATCGTGTTATGCGCACCGTGCTCAACATTCTCAACTTTGTACTGGGTGGCGTTTTTACCACCCTGAGCTGGTTGCTGGCGACGCTGGTCAGCATCATTCTTATCTTCACACTGCCATTAACGCGTTCCTGCTGGGAGATAACTAAACTTTCTCTGCTGCCATTCGGTAACGAGGCAGTACATATCGATGTGCTGCGTCCCGACAGCAAAAATCAGGTAATGAACGCCGGTGGAACGTTTCTCAACATCTTCTGGCTGGTGTTTTTCGGCTGGTGGCTGTGCCTGATGCACATTTCAGCGGGTATCGTGCAGTGCCTGACCATCATCGGCATTCCCGTCGGGATTGCTAATTTCAAAATTGCCGCCATTGCGCTGTGGCCAGTCGGACGGCGTGTCGTCTCGGTAGAAGAAGCACAGGCCGCACGGGAAGCGAATGCCCGTCGTCGTTACTGAGGCGAAGCCATGATGCATGAAGCCTTACCCGGCTGGCGCCGTTATTTGTTTAATAGCAGTTTGCGCTATTTGCTGCGCATTTTTTTCGCCCTTGCGGGTTGTGCCGCTGTTCCCTGGTGGTTACAGCAGATTGAGTGGACGATTCCCCTCACGCTTGGCGTGGTTGCAGCGGCACTGGCCGATCTTGATGATCGCCTCGCGGGGCGTCTGCGCAATCTACTGATTACGCTGGTCTGTTTCTGTATCGCTTCGGTATCCGTCGAGTTACTGTTTCCGCACCCCTGGGCATTCGTACTCGGCCTGGCCCTCTCAACCTGGGGTTTTATTCTGCTGGGTGCCCTCGGGCAACGTTATGCCACCATCGCCTTTGGTGCGTTACTGATTGCGGTATATACCATGCTCGGCGTGGGTTTGTTCCCACAATGGTGGATGCAACCAGCACTGCTGCTGCTGGGAGCCTTATGGTACAACCTGCTGACCCTGGTAGGCCATGTCATGTTTCCGGTACGCCCGGTGCAGGAGCAACTGGCCGCCAGTTTTTCTCAGCTGGCGCGTTATCTGGACGCCAAAGCCAACCTGTTCGATCCTGATGGCGACGAGCAAGATGATACGAACCTGATTGCCACTGCAATGGTAAATAGCCAACTGGTGGCTCAACTTAATCTGACCAAAAGTACCATTCAGAGTCGGTTACGTGGCGACCGGGGTTCACGTAGCACCCGACGCAGCCTGCATTATTATTTTGTGGCGCAGGATATTCATGAACGCGCCAGTTCCTCACATCTGCAATATCATCAACTGCGCGACGACTGGCGTTATACTGAAGTGCTATTTCGCTTCCAGCGCGTGCTTAACATGCAGGCGCAGGCCTGCCGTCAGTTAGCTGAAACCCTTTTCTTACGCCAGGCCTGGCATCATGATACGCACGTTGAGCGCGCCTTCGAACGGCTGGAAACCGCGCTGCAACGCTTGCAACAGAATACCCCGGATGACGCCCATATTCGTGCGTTGTTCTGGTTGCTGCGTAATTTGCGCGCCATCGACGCGCAACTGGCGTCGATCGAGTCAGAACAGCAGTTGGCACAACCGGCCGCATCCAGCGATGACAATCTTTCCAGCGACGGGCCAGGTAGCTGGGCGGATATTCGATTGCGCATTAGTCGTCATCTCACGCCATCATCCGCACTTTTTCGTCACGCGGTCAGAATGACACTGGTGTTGTGCATCGGTTATGGGTTTATCCAGCTCACCGGAGTGCATCGCGGCTACTGGATTCTGCTCACCAGCCTGTTTGTCTGCCAGCCGAACTACAATGCCACCCGACGACGCCTGGCGCTGCGTATCGGTGGCACCCTGGCTGGGATTGCCATCGGGTTACCGGTACTGTGGCTGGTGCCTTCTATTGAAGGACAATTGGTGTTAATTGTGCTCAGCGGTGTGCTGTTTTTCGCGTTTCGCCAGATTCAATATGCTCAGGCAACGCTATTCATTACCCTACTGGTATTATTATGCTTTAACTTGCTGGGCGAAGGCTTCGAAGTCGCGCTGCCACGTGTGGTTGATACGCTACTCGGTTGTGGCCTCGCCTGGCTGGCCGTTACTTTCGTCTGGCCGGACTGGCGTTTCCGCCAGTTGCCCGCCGTTGCCGAGCGCACCCTCAATGCCAACTGCCGCTACCTTGATGCAATTATGGAGCAGTATCACCAGGGGAAAGATAACCGTCTGGCTTATCGTGTTGCGCGTCGGGATGCACACAATGCCGATGCCGAACTGGCTTCGGTCGTATCCAACATGAGTAACGAAGCCCGCTACCAGCAATCTTTACGTGAAAACGCCTTCCGCTTGCTCTGCCTGAATCACTCCTTCCTCAGCTATATTTCAGCGCTGGGTGCTCATCGTGTCGGGTTAAATGACGCCACGCTATTGAAGCTACTGGATGATGCTGTGTGCTTTGTTGATGATGTTTTGCAAATTGAACGCGTCAGCGATGCTGAAGCAACTCGGATGCAGCAAGTTCTGCTGCATCGCCTGACAGAAATGAAAGCCAGTACCGAAACACAAGCGCCGCTGGTTTTACAACAGTTGGGATTGTTACTTGCGCTTTTGCCTGAAATTGCGCGCCTGCGTCGTACCCTCGCGGCAGAGTAAGACCAGGAACACTCTGCTGCTAGCGGAGTGTTTTTTGATACCACGCGCAAAGCTCTTCTCTCACCTCACGAGGTAATGCCGCCTCGTGATGGCCTGAGATCGCCCCTTCTAATGCCAGCAGCGTTTTCAGACCAATATGTTTATTAATGGCCCGCAGTTTCAGCCAACTTTTTTTGGCCCCAATTTCACACAAGTGTTTGACCGAACAGATACCGACCTTATACAGCATCATCTCCATACGCAGGCTGAGATTGGGCAAGTCCTTCAGCCGCAGTGAGACATAGCGAGTTTGCAGCTCCTCACGCGCAGCACGTAACGCACTCGAAGAGAGCTGCATTAACTGTTCCGGTTCCTGCCAAAGACGCGTGTCGACCTTGTAATAACTCAGTGTCACCGGCATACCGCGTTTACTGTAAATCAGCGGCTCCATTGGACATCGTGTCGCATAGTTCGTTACCGCTTCGCAGGCTCGTAGATACAGCGCATCTTCATTGATGAACGCAAAGACGACCTTCTCTACTGACAAGGCATAACCACCAAACTGCGTGCGGGATTCGATTTCGCCTAATGCGGCTAAATGGGCTTTAGATTGTTCAACCATCGGGTGAGATTTTTTCATCCTGATACCTTCCTGAATTCCTTTTACCAGAACTGTCCTAATAAATACTTCATGTATTCATCAGGTTAGAAGATATTGAAAACGATCCAGCTGTTCAATGAATAAATGCGTTTAAGGTGAAAATTTGTGCGAATTTGCGAGACGTTTTCAGAAATTGAGGTTGATCTTTGTCCAGGAACTCATTACTGTATATTCATACAGTTCATTACTGAGTGATTAAATTATGCGTACTCAATTCTCTGGCACCGCTGATCGTTCTCACCGTTTTGCGACTTCAGACGTAGCGCAGCCCTCTTTGGGTGGCATTACCGAATTGCGCTATAGCGAGCAACCCGGAATGATGCAGCTTTTGTTGCTGCCGGTATTGAAACAATTGAGCCTGCAATCGCGCTGGCAGCTCTGGTTAACGCCGGCACATAAGATCAACCGTCACTGGATGCAGCAGTCGGGTTTACCGCTGGAAAAGAGCATGCATATCACGGAGTGCGAACGCTATAGCACGGTAGAAAGCATGGTTAAAGCGCTACGCACCGGCAACTATAGCGTTGTTCTGGCGTGGATCCCTTATGAACTGAGTGATGATGAACGCCGTGAATTGAAACAGGCTGCCGCAGAAGGTGAAGCGTTGGGTCTGGTGATGCGTCCTCAGGGACACGAGACGGTTTTGAGCAGACAACCATCAGCGTCAAAAATTCCCTCAGATTTGTTTCATTAAGTAAAATTAGGATTTTTCTCACACTGATTTTTGCGGAAGATGACGCTAAGCCACTGATTCTTGTCCCGCCAGCTTAGACAATGGCTTAGCAGATTTTTTTAATTCTGATCACGAAGATTATGCCATGTCAATTGTTAAAATGTGTGTATAAATCCCTGTTTTTTTATCGCCTGGCGTCACATCATACTTGTAACTTTCCAATCTCGTTGTAGACTTTACCTCGCCAGGGTGCTCAATAACCTCCGTTTTTTCGGTAGAGTCATAAGCGAGCATTTTGACCCGGCGAAGGATTAAACCCAGAGCAAACTATTTTTGCTCATTGCCTATTTGGATGATAACGAGGCGCAAAATGAAAAAGACAGCTATCGCAATTGCAGTGGCATTGGCTGGCTTCGCTACCGTAGCGCAGGCCGCTCCTAAAGATGACACCTGGTATACCGGTGCTAAACTGGGCTGGTCTCAGTATCATGATACTGGTTACTACGGTAACGGTTATGAGAACAACAACGGTCCGACTCACGAAAGCCAGCTGGGCGCAGGTGCCTTCCTTGGCTACCAGGCTAACCCATACCTGGGCTTCGAGATGGGCTACGACTGGCTGGGCCGTATGCCGAACAAAGGCAGCGTAACTAACGGCGCATTCAAAGCACAAGGCGTTCAGCTGGCTGCTAAGCTGAGCTACCCGATCACTGACGATCTGGACGTGTACACCCGTCTGGGCGGCATGGTATGGCGTGCTGACTCAACTCAGACCAACCCGACCACTGGCCGCATCAGCGACCACGACACCGGCGTTTCTCCGCTGGCTGCTGTTGGTGTTGAATACGCACTGACCAAAAACTGGGCAACTCGTCTGGACTATCAGTGGGTTAACAACATCGGCGACGCTGGCACCGTTGGCGCACGCCCTGACAACAGCATGCTGAGCGTCGGTGTTTCCTACCGTTTCGGTCAGGATGAAGCTGCTGCACCGGTTGTTGCTCCGACTCCGGCACCAGCTCCGGTTGTTGAAACCAAGCGTTTCACCCTGAAGTCTGACGTTCTGTTCAACTTCAACAAAGCAACCCTGAAACCGGAAGGTCAGCAGGCTCTGGATCAGCTGTACAGCCAGCTGAGCTCACTGGACCCGAAAGACGGTTCAGTCGTGGTTCTGGGCTTCACCGACCGCATCGGTTCAGAGCAGTACAACCAGAAACTGTCTGAGAAACGCGCTCAGTCTGTTGTCGACTACCTGGTATCTAAAGGTATCCCGGCTAACAAGATCTCTGCACGTGGCATGGGCAAATCTAACCCGGTTACCGGCAACACCTGTGACAGCGTGAAAGGCCGCAATGCCCTGATCGACTGCCTGGCACCGGACCGTCGCGTTGAAATCGACGTGAAAGGTATCAAAGACGTGGTAACTCAGCCGCAGGCTTAAGTTTTCGCGTGATAAAAACCCCGCTTAAGCGGGGTTTTTTTATGCCTGCCTGACAGCAACGAAAAAATCACTCGCTCCCGGCATCCTCTCCTTTGCCAAGAATCGCCTGGAGATCTTGTTTCAATGTCGACATCTGGCTGGCGTACTTCTCTTTGCGTTCCGCATCTTCAATCAACTGGACAATGGTCTCAGAAAGCGTGCTGCTGCGACGCTGTGCCAGTCCTGCCAGCCGTTGCCACACCAGATACTCCAAATCGATCGATTTCTTCCTGGTATGCTGATGCTCAGCATTGAAGTGGCGTTTACGACGAGCACGGATAGTCTGCTTAAGACGATTCTCCAAATCCGGATGAATGTGCTGGACAATCCAGTCGTTAACCTCGACAGGGCTATTCTCCATCGTCAGCAACGCGTCTACCGCTGCCTGAGCAGCACTCAGCTCCAGATGACGGGTGATCTGCTCACCTTCCCGATGCTTTTTCACCAGGTATTTCCACTTCCATCCACTTTCAAGATTTTCGAGCTGCTGGTATTTCATCGGAATCTCATCGTGATCACGTAACAAACTAAGAATAACAGCTTTTTTCCTGGATGCAGCAAGGAAAAACATGTTGCGGCCATCACAATTCGGGCCGGAACTCCGCAGTGCTTAACCTGGTTGATTCCTGTATAATCGCGCTTTTCCCGAATTCGACGAATGGAATATTTTGACCAGCTCTCAACTTACGTGGCAAGCCCTGCAGCCGGATAGCACCCGCTACCAATCCATTTTCTCCAATGTCTCACTGGAAGATAGCGATAGTCTAGCCGCGGTCCAGCCGCGTCTGCTGAATGCCCTGGCGCATTTACACCATCAACAACAGGGTTTCCCGCTGCTGCTGTTACGTAGCCAGGAAAACAGTGACTATCTCGCCTGGATTGCCTCCGCCGCGCAACGTTTTCAGCCAGATGAAGAATCCCTGTTTGGTGGTGATTATCTGGTGATGGGTGACAATGTCAGCCTGTTGCCACCAGCGGAAAACCGCCCTTTCACCAGCCAGGGTGGTGTGCACTATGCCGACTGGATCGAATTTGAGCAGCTATTCGGCTGCGTCCGTCAGTTCAAGGACCGTATACAGCTTGAGCCAGGCTTAATCCATCGTGCCAATGGTGGCACCCTGATCCTCAGCGTCAATACACTCCTGGCACAGCCCCTGATGTGGTTACGGCTGAAAAAATGCATTGAGCAGGGTCGTTTTGAGTGGCACTCCCAGGATGAACGCCAGCCGCTACCGGTCGCTATTCCACCGCTGCCGTTACAGCTGCGCCTGATTTTATGCGGCGAACGTGATGCATTGGCCGATTTTCAGACTCTGGACACTGAAGCACATGAAATGGCGCTTTACAGTGAGTTTGAAGAGAGCATCCAGTTGGTGGATGAAGATGATATGACCGCCTGGTGCCAGTGGACGCTGACTCAGGCCGATCTGGCCGGTTTGGCGGCACCGGAAGCAGACTTCTGGCCATTATTGATTAATGAAGCTGTCCGGAACACTGGCGATCAGGACATCTTACCGCTTTGCCCACGATGGTTGCGTCGCCAAATGCAGGAAGCCGCTCTGCACGGTGATTCCCTCAATGCCGAAGCATTGAGGGATGCGCTGGAAGCCCGCCAGTGGCGCGAAAGTTTCCTCGCCGATCGCATGCGTGATGAAATTCTGCTAAACCAGATCATGATTGAGACAGAAGGAGAAGTCGTCGGTCAGATCAATGGCCTGTCCGTGATTGAGTTTCCCGGTCATCCACGTCCATGGGGTGAACCGTCGCGTATTACCTGCGTGGTGCATCCGGGTGATGGTGAGTTCACCGACGTAGAACGTAAAGCGGAGTTGGGCGGCAATATCCATGCAAAAGGCATGATGATAATGCAGGCCTACCTGATTGCCGAGCTGGAGCTGGAACAGCAGCTCCCCTTCTCAGCCTCACTGGTGTTTGAACAGTCCTATTCTGAAGTCGATGGCGATAGCGCCTCTCTGGCCGAGCTTTGCGCGCTGATCAGTGCACTGGCAAATCAGCCACTAAATCAGCAAATCGCCGTGACCGGTTCGGTTGATCAGTTTGGCAATGTCCAGCCAGTAGGCGGCCTTAATGAAAAAATTGAAGGCTTCTTCAGTATTTGCCACGAACGTGGTCTTACCGGCCAGCAGGGTGTGATTTTGCCTGCCAGTAATGTCCGTCATCTGAGTCTGAATGCTGCGGTTGTTGAAGCAGTGCAGCAGGGCCAGTTTCATATCTGGGCAATTGAAAGCGTCGACGAAGCATTACCCTTGCTGACCGGTGTGGTGTGGCAAAGTGAAAGCGGGGAATCCTTGCTGAGCGCCATCCAGGAACGTATCGCGCAGCTGAATCAGCAGGAAACGCATCACCGTCCGTGGCCCTTACGTTGGCTGAACTGGTTCAACCACAGCTGATAGCATTGCCCAGCGTACAACTGTTCGCTAATATTCGGGCTTCACTAAATAAGGCTTATTGAGAACATGGTAGATAAACGCGAATCCTATAGCAAAGAAGACCTGGTTGCCTCAGGTCGCGGAGAACTGTTTGGCGAAAACGGACCGCCGCTTCCATCAGGCAATATGTTGATGATGGACCGCGTGGTCAAAATGACCGAAGACGGCGGAAAATACGACAAAGGCTTTGTGGAAGCCGAACTGGATATCCGCCCTGACCTGTGGTTCTTTGATTGCCACTTCATCGGCGATCCGGTAATGCCAGGCTGTCTGGGTCTGGATGCCATGTGGCAGCTGGTTGGTTTCTATCTGGGCTGGTTAGGTGCAGAAGGTAAAGGCCGCGCTCTGGGCGTCGGCGAAGTGAAGTTCACCGGTCAGGTGCTGCCAACTGCGAAGAAAGTGTCTTATAAAATTCACTTCAAACGTGTCATCAACCGTAAACTGGTGATGGGCGTGGCTGATGGCGAAGTGTTTGTCGATGGTAACCTGATTTACTCCGCGACTGACCTGAAAGTGGGCTTGTTTAAAGATACTACGGCTTTCTAAACATTATCCCGCGTCAAAATGACAACCTCCGCATTATGCGGAGGTTTGTTCCTTATTGATAGACATCCGGCAGTGCTAAGCCACCGCCGACCTGTCCTCCATGGCTTGTCGCCAACCTCCCAACCAGTGAGACCGTGCGTCGATCATTTGATACGGGCAAATCTCTTTTGAGCGTCCCGTAATACCGGCCTGATAGCCTCGTGAATGTGCTCGTTCCAGGCGGTCTCGTTTCTGTCTCTTCATACCTCGTTTCCCTCATTTCAGGTCTGGTGGAATCTGGTGGAAAGATAGAGTGGCGGAATAATGTTCAACCACTCTAACGTTCTAACGCCATGCGCCTAAAAGATCAATGCGCAAATTTCACGCCAATGTCATAAATATGACCTGAAACCGACATCACAGAATGAGGTAAATTTTCGGAAAAATCGCTTATCTGGCTGATTAGCCGATAAAAAAGTCCCTGATATTTTTGCCACTCGTTAATGGCAAATCAAGGACTTAGATATTCTTCGAACAATTCTTAATTTAGCGCGATCGCATTATTCGCTATCTGCTGGGCGACTTGTTGCCAGCCCAGCGCTAACGTACGCACCAGGGCATCATAACCATCTTCCGTCTGTGGTAACGCCAGATTAAAGCCATGTTTGATTAGGCGTCCTTCATGTTGTAACACCCATTCGCCACTCACAATTGCTTTACCATCATAGCGCCCCTGAAAACCGGTCACGTTGACGGTCAGCGTGTCGTGCGTCTCACCCAACGGTGAGCCAGACACCAGGCGGCCTGGCAGCGCGCGACTCAGATTATTCACCAGCGTTTGCTGCAATTGCTGGTCGAGTGGACTGGCCCATTGATTATTAGCGGCAATGACGTATTTCACATCACTGGTTTGATACACCAGGCCATTACCCGCCAGATAATCCGGTACACTGACTTGCTGTACCCACAGCATCGGCCGCGTGCTGCTGGCATCGCTGCTCACAGGTGCCATCGCGGCTCCTGCGGGCAGTTGATAGTACGTGGTTTCAACGGTGCTGCTGCAACCTGCCAGCAGCAGCAGCGCTCCAATCATCAGCCCTTTTTTCACTGTTTCGCCCTCTTTGGCTGTGGATCCTGACCCGGTTTGGCTTCAAACACCAGCGCGTTGCTTTTGCCGTTCAGTGTCTTCAACACCGGCTGTAATTCACGCAGCGTCTTATCAAGCTGCTGCATATCGCCCACCAGCTTGTTATAGGCTGGCGATCCCGGTTGCAGCCCTTTCATACTGCGGTTCAGTTCACGCAACGTCTGCTGCATATCGGCCGGCAGCGTCTTCATCGCCGGGCTGGCAGTGATCTGATTCAGGTTGTTCAAGGTTTTTTGCAACTGCTGCAGTGTTCTCTGACTCTCTTTCAGCGTACCGGTTGCTTCATTGATCATCGGATTCAGCGGGAGATTGTTAATCTTATCCAGTGCCGCCATCAGTTTTTGTTGGATCTGACTGAGGCCGCCACTGACCGTCGGAATGACTTCTAATCCGGCAACTTTATTCGGCCCTTGATACGCCGCCACATTGTCATAGAAATCCAGATCAACGTAGAGCGCGCCCGAGAGGAGATTGCCGGTTTTCAATGTGGCACGCAGGCCGCGTTTTTTACCATCTTGCAGATGCTGCTCAAGGTTGAAATCTCCGCCCAGTCGGCTGATAAAGCGATCGGGTTCAATACGAATCAATACTGGCACGCGATAATCGTTGTCCAGAGCCTGATCCAGGCCAGGGATCATGTAAGGTGCTTTTGCCACAGTGCCAAGGCGGATACCGCGAAACTCAACCGGTGCTCCCACCTGCAAACCACGAATGGAATCGGAGAAGAACATCAGAAAATCGATATGTTTGGTATAGAGCGAATCCTGGATGCTGCGCTGGTCGTCAAACAAATGGTATTCCGCCTTGTTCTGCGCCACTTCGCCCAACTCCCAGCCGGTCGGCACATCAAAGCTCACACCGCCACTGAACAGCGTGGTCAGCGAACCCATCTCGACACGCATGCCTGATGAGGACATATCCACGGCAATGCCGCTGTCCTTCCAGAAACGCACATTGGTGGTGACCAGCCGATCATAAGGCGCAGAGATAAACAGCTGATAGGTCATCATGCGTTTATCGGTATCGAAGGTGCTGGTCTCCACTGACCCAACCCGGTAGCCGCGGAACAGCACCGGATCGCCCGGATTGAGCTGACCGGCTTTGTTGCTATCAAGCGTGACGCGAATACCTTTAGCGTCAGGCGGTGCCAGCGGCGGCGCATCCAGCAACGGGTAACTTGTCGGTTTGTCACCCTTGGTACCCGGCTGCAATTCAATGTAAGCACCCGATAGCAAGGTGCCGAGGCCGGTAATCCCCTCCCGACCAATCTGTGGTTTAACCACCCAGAATACGCTGTCGCCATGCAACAGTTTTTCCATACCGGAATTCAGGCGCGCAGTGATTTCCACATGATGCAGATCGTCGGTCAGCACCGCACTTTCCACCACGCCGACATCTACGCTGCGGCTTTTAATCGTGGTTTTGCCCGCATCGATACCTTCGGCGTTTTCGGTAATCAGCGTCACCTCCGGCCCTTGATGGCTGAAGTGATAAAAAAGAATCCATCCGCCGATCAACAGCGTGACGATGGGTACAATCCAGACCGGCGACCAGCGTTTAATCTGGTCGACGTTAGCAATTCCCTGATGATTGTCCGTCAAGACGCGGCTCCTTACGTTCGGTTTTCCGTACACGATCCCAGATCAGGCGCGGATCAAAAGCCAATGCCGCAAACATAGTGAGAATCACCACGATCGCAAACAATAGCGCACCTGGCGCTGGGTAAACACTCATCAGCCGCCCCATCCGCACCAACGCGGAAAGTACAGCAATGACAAATACATCGATCATTGACCAGCGCCCCACAAACTCGACCACCTCATACACCAGATGCATCTTCTCGCGGTCATGCTGACCCCGCCCACTGGCATCCCAGCACAACCAACCGATCGCCAGCATTTTCAGCGACGGCACCATGATACTGGCGATAAAAATCACCAGCGCTACCGGCCAGGAACCGTCACTCCACAGCAAAATCACTCCTGCCATAATGTTGGAGGGATATTGTGTGCCTAACGTTTCCGTCACCATGATCGGCATAATATTGGAAGGAAGGTAGAGGATCAGCGAAGTCAGCAGCAATGCCAGGGTCCATTGCAGACTGTGAGGTCGCCGTGCATGCGCCACTACGTTACAGCGGCTACAGTGATTACGTTCAACAGGCATAATGGCGGTACAGCAAGGACAACGTCTCATCCCCTGCTGCAAACCGCTGATACCTGCTTTGGGTGCATGTGGCAGCGCGGGCAATGGCGCGATCTTCTGCCACACCCAGCGGCGATCCACCACCTGAAACGCGCGCAGTTGTAATAAACAAAACAGGCACCACGCCCAGAAACTCAGACCCAGACCAATCTCACCGTAGGCCATCAGTTTGACAAAACTGACCAGTACCCCGGCCATGAAAATTTCCGCCATGCCCCAGTTACGTAACTGAAACAGGATGCGTGCCAGCACCAGACGCAGGTGATGCGGCATTCTGACCTGATTGACCAGCAATATAATGGTCACCATGCAGAATGCCGGAATACCTTGCACGAACAGCAAGAACAAGGTCGCGAGGCTGCTGTAATCCTCGCGCACCATCACATTGGGAATTTCCGGCAGCGAGATTTCACTGCTCAGACCGGCGACATGCATATTGACGAAGGGGAACAGATTCGCCAACACCAGCATAAACAACGCGGCAAAGGCATAACCGGTTGGACGCTTTTGCGGTTCGTGCCAGTTTGCCGTCAGTGTGGTATGGCAGCGCGGGCAACGCGCCCGGCTGCCGACCGGTACAGCAGGCAATTTAACCGTTAAATCGCACTGTGGACAGAGTATCCACGATTGCGTATCACCCGCTGCACACATACTGGTTTCCTTCTGCATTACGCGCCGTTTTTCAGCGCTTCTAACTCTTCCCAGCGTTCAAACGCTGTTTCCAGTTCTTTCTCAGTCTGCGCCAGGGTATCAAGCACCGGCTGCGTTTTATCATGCGGTTGGCTGAAGAAATCTGGATGGCTCATCTGCGCCTGCAACTCGCCAATACGTGCTTCAAGCTGCTCCAGCTTTTGTGGCAACTGCTCCAGCTCACGTGTCAGGTTATAGCTTAACTTGGCGACGTTACGTTTGCTGGCATCATTTTTTTCCGCCGGTTTTGCCGTGGTGCTGGTTTTCACCACCGGAGCGGCCTTTAGCTGTTTATAAGCAGCACGCTGTTGCTGGGCATCATGATAACCGCCAACAAAGGTACCGATCTCACCATTACCTTCAAAGATCCAACATTCAGTGACGGTGTTATCAACAAACTGACGATCGTGGCTCACCAGCAGCACGGTGCCCTGATAGCCATCGATCAACTCTTCCAGCAGTTCGAGCGTTTCCACATCCAGGTCGTTAGTCGGTTCATCGAGAATCATCAGGTTGCTGGGTTTCAGGAACAGACGCGCCAGTAGCAGACGGTTACGTTCACCACCGGAGAGCGCACGCACTGGCGTCATGGCACGTTTCGGGTGGAACAAAAAGTCCTGCAAATAACCCAGCACATGGCGCGGCTTGCCGTTCACCAGCACTTCTTGCTTGCCTTCCGCCAGGTTATCCATCACGGTGCGATCCGGATCAAGCTCCGCGCGATGCTGGTCAAAGTACGCCACTTCCAGCTTAGTACCGGAGTGCACGCGACCGCTATCGGCCTGCAGCTGTTGCAGCATCAGACGCAACAGCGTGGTTTTACCGCAGCCGTTGGGGCCAATCAGGGCAATTTTGTCACCGCGCTGCACCTGCGAGGAGAAGTCCTGCACTAACACCTTGCCATCAACCGCATAATTAACGTGTTCCAGTTCAAACACGATCTTACCGGAGCGCGAGGCTTCACCCACCTGCATATTGGCTTTGCCCATCACTTCACGGCGTTCAGAACGCTCACGGCGCAGCGCTTTCAGCGCACGAACACGGCCTTCGTTACGGGTACGACGTGCTTTGATGCCCTGACGGATCCACACTTCTTCCTGCGCCAGTTTGCGGTCAAACTCGGCGTTCTGCATCTCTTCCACGCGCAACGCTTCTTCTTTGGCCAGCAGATACTGGTCGTAATCACCCGGCCAGGAGACTAACTTGCCGCGATCAAGATCGACAATGCGCGTCGCCATGTTGCGGATAAAGGAACGGTCATGCGAGATAAACACGATGCTGCCGGTAAAGGTTTTGAGGAAGGTTTCCAGCCAGTCGATGGTTTCGATATCGAGGTGGTTGGTCGGTTCATCCAGCATCAGTACGCGCGGATTGCTGACTAACGCGCGTCCCAGCGCCGCCTTACGCAGCCAGCCACCAGACAGCGACGACAGCTCGGTATCGGCCTGTAAACCGATTTTCTCCAGCACATCGTTGATGCGGCTTTCCAGCTGCCACAGATTGTGGTGATCCAGAATGCCCTGCAAACGCGCCATTTCGTTGAGGTTCTTCTCGCTGGGATCATCCATCACCACATGGGAAATCGCGTGGTACGCCTTCAGGTGTTCAGCTTGTTCTTCCACCCCTTCGGCGACAAAGTCATACACCGAACCGGTGATGTTGCGCGGCGGGTCCTGTTGCAGACGTGCCACCACCAGGTCGGTTTCATAAATGATGCGCCCATCATCCAGCGGCTGCTCACCGTTGATGATTTTCATCAGCGTGGATTTACCGGCCCCGTTGCGGCCCACCAGACAAACGCGTTCGCCCTCTTCAATGTGCAGCTCGGTGTTATCCAACAACGGCGCATCGCTGAAAGAGAGGTAAGCGCCATGGATACTGATCAGTGACATAAAACTTATTCCTTACCGGCGTGGCTAACCAGCCAGCAGTTGTGAATGTGATTACGGGCGAAATCCTGTGACTGGGTCTTCTGAGTGATTTCCTGCGCCTGTAAGCCCAGACGCTTTAACCCATCGAGATCCATTTTAAAGCCACGTTTGTTGTTAGAAAACATAATGGTACCGCCACGGCGCAGCAGACGCTTAAGATTCTGCATCAACATCAGATGATCGCGCTGCACGTCAAAATCGTCTTCCATACGCTTCGAGTTGGAGAAGGTCGGCGGATCAATGAAGATCAAGTCAAACTGTTCATTACTGTCACGCAACCAGCTCAGGCAATCAGCCTGCATCAGGCGATGCTGGCGGCCCGTCAGGCCGTTGAGGCGCAAGTTGCGCTCCGCCCATTCGAGATAGGTGCGCGACATATCCACCGTGGTGGTGGATTTCGCCCCGCCCAGACCAGCATGGACACTGGCGCTGCCGGTGTACGAGAACAGGTTGAGGAAATCTTTGTCCTGACTCATTTTGCCCAGCATCTGACGCGCGATACGGTGATCAAGGAACAGACCGGTGTCGAGATAGTCAGTCAGGTTGACAAGAAAACGGGCGTCAAATTCCTGCACTTCAAAGAAGTTGCCCTTCTCCGCCAGCTTTTGATACTGGTTTTTGCCTTTCTGACGCTCACGGGTTTTCAGTACCAGGCGGTTCGCCGGGATTTCCAGCACGCTGAGCGTGGCGCTGATCACGTCGAACAGGCGCTGACGCGCTTTGTTGGCATCAACGGTTTTTGGCGGTGCGTATTCCTGAATCACCACCCAATCGGCGTAGCGATCCACCGCCACGTTATACTCCGGCAGATCAGCATCGTACAGACGATAACAATCGATGTTCGACTGGCGCGCCCATTTTTCCAGTTTCTTCAAATTCTTGCGCAGACGGTTGGCGTAATCTTCCGCGATCTGTGCCGAGCCTGCACCACTGTTAGCAGCCAACTGATAATTTTTCTGCACGCACTCCAGCGGGCCATTTTTCGCTTTGAATTGGCGATCGGCACGCAGCGACAGGCAGCTGAGCAGCTCCGGTGAGGCGCTAAATAGCGACAGGTTCCAGCCCCCAAACTTCTGCTTCATGATGCGTCCCAGCTGGCTGTGCAACGCAATCAGTGCTGGCTCGCTCTCCAGACGCTCACCATACGGCGGGTTACTCAACACCGTACCGGTCACTTCAGTGGACAGCGGATTGCTCAGCTTCAAAACATCCTGCTGAGCGAAGGTGAAGAGTTCAGCCACACCAGCACGACGCGCATTGGCACGCGCCCATTCCAGCACGCGGCCATCATTGTCATAACCAAAGAAACGTGCGCTGGTGGCTGCCGTGCCCGCGCGGGCGCGCTGCTGCGCTTCAGCACGTAACTCCTGCCACAGTGGTTGGTTATGTTTTTTCCACCCATTAAAACCCCAGCGTGAACGCAACAGGCCCGGAGCACGATCGCAGGCCATCAGTGCCGCTTCAATCAACAAAGTGCCGGAACCACACATCGGATCGATCAGTGGTGTGCTGGTTTGCCAACCGGAACGCATCACAATCGCTGCCGCCAGATTCTCTTTCAACGGTGCCTGGCCGGTTTGCTGACGATAGCCACGTTGATGCAGTGCATCACCGCTCAGATCCAGCGCGATGCTGACACGATCTTTGTTCAGCCAGGCATTGATACGAATACCCGGTTGCTCACGATCGACATTCGGACGTGGCAAATTCTGGCGGGTAAAACTGTCAACGATGGCATCTTTAATACGCAGCGCACCAAACTGGCTGTTACGGATCACCTCGTTGGTGCCGCTGAAGTGGATAGCAAAGCTGGTGTTGCTGTCGAAGATGTCGCACCACGGAATACTCTGGGCGCCGACATAAAGATCGAGATCGCTCCAGACGCCGAATTCTCCCAGCGGCAGTAAAATACGCGAAGCCAGGCGGCTCCACAGCAGGCTTTGGTACATCACGCGGTCATCGGCCTCGAAATGCACCCCGCCCTGCACCACCTGCAAATCCTGCGCGCCCAGTGCGTCCAGCTCAGTTTTCAACAGCTCTTCGAGCCCACGCGCCGTACTGGCAAACAGAGAATTCATATCGTCACTTATACCCTTGATAAAATTGTTGCGCATTATAGCGAATCAGCGTCCTATATCCTAAAGTTAGCTTCTTTTTGTCCTGCATGACGGCTTTCAGGGAGTAGTGATGATTACGTTGTCCCGTCTGTATATCCATCCGGTTAAATCGATGCGCGGTCTTCAATTGTCGCATGCCCAGGTCCAGGAGAGCGGCCTGGGCTTTGACCGCATATTTATGGTCACCGAAACCGATGGCACCTTTATCACCGCACGCCAGTACCCGGAGATGGTGCGCTTCACCCCGGCATTGTTGCCGGATGGCTTGTTTTTACAGGCACCCGACGGCAGTCAGGCGCTGATTCGCTTTGCCGATTTCGCCGCCAATGACGCCCCCACTGAAGTATGGGGTAATCACTTTACTTCGCGTATTGCCCCGGATGCGGTCAATCAATGGCTGAGCGGCTTTTTTCCGCGTCCGGTGCAGCTACGCTGGACCGGATCCCAACCCACCCGACGCGTTAAACGCTTTGATCAGGTGCCCTTGAGTTTCGCCGATGGCTTTCCTTATCTGTTGGTGAATATGGCGTCCTTGCAGGATCTGCAACAACGCTGCCCCGCCAGCGTCCGTGTGGAACAGTTCCGCCCCAACCTGGTGGTCAGTGGCGCGCAGGCATGGGAAGAAGACAGCTGGAAAACCCTGAAAATAGGCGATATCACCTTTGAGATGCCGAAACCCTGTAGCCGCTGCGTGTTTACCACCGTGGGAACCGAGAGTGGAAAGAAACATCCGCAAGGTGAACCGCTGGCGACGCTGCAACGTTTCCGCAGTGCGCAGGATGGGAGCGGTGATATCGATTTCGGTCTGAATTTAATTGCGTTGAACAGCGGCGTGATCCGGGTGGGCGATCCCATCACCATTATTGAAAAGCAACCCGCTCGCGCTTACGGTGCTGGTCAGGTCGTGGAGACGCTGGCAACCACCGCCAGCCCGACCAGTAA
Organism: Pantoea sp. X-Soil-TKNS-1211; assembly: GCF_059730495.1. Lineage (NCBI taxonomy): Bacteria > Pseudomonadati > Pseudomonadota > Gammaproteobacteria > Enterobacterales > Erwiniaceae > Pantoea > Pantoea sp. X-Soil-TKNS-1211. The sequence goes on along the minus strand of NZ_AP035953.1, from coordinate 1,570,543 downwards.
TCTCACCATTGATTATCAGGGCAGCGCCTTTACCGGCGATAATCAGCAAGTCTTGCTGGAGCAGCTTGAGATGCAGGGTTTTCGTATCCCCTACTCCTGCCGTGCCGGAATTTGTGGCAGCTGTAAAATGACGCTGGTATCAGGGGAAGTGAAAGCATTAAAGAAAAGTGCCGTGCGCGCGGATGGCACCATCCTGAGTTGTAGCTGCATTCCTGCCGGAGATATTGAGTTGGCGTAACCGCTTATACCGCCCTGGCGAACGGGGCGGATGATTCCTGCTGACAAGGTCGCAGGCGATCGTTCATCACTTTAATCGCATCCCCTAACACCATGCCTTTACCTGCCACGGTCAGCGCATGTTGTGCCAGCAGGCACAACGCGGCATTCTCACCACTTTCCACCACCAGCAGTTGTGCCTGCTCACCGCTATCTGCCAACGTCACGGCAACCATATCACCCGCGACAGGTTGCCAACTGTGGGCGTGGCTGGTGAAGTGCCAACTTTTCGGCATCAACGGTTTAAGAAAACGGCTGGCAACCAGTGCATTTAATACCAGCTCAGCACGTTGATCGCTTTTTAATCCACTCTGACGACAACGTTCTTCAAAAGTAAAATAAAGTGCGGCATCATCCACGCAAAAGCCGCTTTCACTGAATGCATCCGGCGTGAGCATTTTACGTGAGAAGCGCGAGCGAAATAACATGCCATCAGCCAGATCAAGCATCATCCGGTCATGCTCCGCGTCAAAATACCAACGCCAGTTGTCATCGGGTTTGATTTTCATGATGTGCCCTGTGGTTTATCGCTGCGCAAAATTGCGGTTCACAGCAAGGAAAAATAACGCTAAGGAAAAGCTGAAAAATGCACCAGCAGAACAAAATATAAACGAGCCAGAGGGATAAATAAACCCCCTGGCGCGGGAATGTGGGAAATGTCTTAGAGGTGGGTCACGATATCTTTAATTAAGCCAGGGCCTTTATAAATAAATCCTGAGTATATTTGCACCAGTGTGGCACCTGCGGCGATTTTTTCACGCGCCGCCACCAGCGAATCAATACCACCCACACCTATAATCGGCAGACGGCCTTGCAGCTCTTGTGACAGACGACGAATGATTTCGGTGCTGCGGGTTTGTACCGGACGACCACTTAAACCACCGGCTTCTTCGCTGTATTTCAACCCGGCAACCAGTGAACGATCCAGAGTGGTATTGGTGGCAATCACACCATCAATTTCATGACGTACTAAACTGTCAGCCACCTGGATCAATTCTTCTTCAGAAAGATCCGGCGCGATCTTCACCGCCACCGGCACATATTTAAGGTGTCGTTCCTGCAATTCTTTTTGCTTTAACTTGATCGCCGACAGCAGATCATCCAGCGCTTCCCCATATTGCAGCGAGCGTAATCCTGGGGTGTTAGGCGACGAAATATTGATAGCAATATAACCGGCATGGGCATACACCTTCTCCATGCAAATCAGATAATCGTCTTTCCCCTGTTCAACCGGCGTATCTTTATTTTTACCGATATTGATACCAAGGATTCCTTTAAAACGCGCCTTTTTAACGTTTTCCACCAGGTGATCGACACCCAGATTATTAAATCCCATGCGGTTAATTATGCCCTCCGCTTCCACCAGGCGGAACATACGCGGTTTATCATTACCGGGTTGCGCGCGGGGTGTGACAGTGCCGACTTCGACAAAACCAAAGCCCATCGCACCAAAGGCATCAATACATTCGGCGTTTTTATCGAGACCGGCTGCCAGCCCCAGAGCATTTGGAAAGGTCAGCCCCATACAGTTCACCGGACGCGCAGGTAACGACTGGCGGATAAACCCTTCCAGCGGCGTACCGCTGATAAAACGCAGTTGTTGAAAGGTAAGTTCGTGCGCACGCTCTGGATCGAGCTTAAACAGCGCCGGCCGGACGATAGGATATAACATGCACTCTCCTGAATGGCGGAAGCTTCGTGAAAGTCGGGGTGCACGGGAAAATGTGCGCCAGAATGGTAAAGGCCTCTGGCACAAAAGTAAATTGCAGCGCGAGGAAACGCAGGTCAAATTGACCTGCATCATCATTAACTTGCGGTATCTTTAATCGGGGTGCTGGCTGGTGGTGAATTATGCAGGTATTCGCGCAGAATACCGTGCCGGGCCATTACCCAGAAAATCCCCACGCAGACGAGGAATTCAGCAATCACCATCGACCAGGCTGCGCCAATCGCCCCGTACTTCCAGGCCAGAAACGCACAAACCGGAATATTGATAATTCCCGGCCCCAACATCACCAGCATACGCTGACGCGCCAGACCGTGGGGGATCAACACCTGCAACCCCGCCGGATAAGCGATATTGCCGAACAGGAAACACAACACAAACACCCGCAGCACATCAGCCGAAGCCACAAACTCTTTCCCCAGCAGGATACTCACCACCTCATCGGCGAAGAAATACGTGAAGATCACAATGCCCAGACTGAGCAGGAAAGAGATCAGCAAACTTCTCCGCGTCGCAGCAATAGCGGCCGCTTTATCACGGGAAAACAGATAACTGACGCGCGGAAAGAACGCGTTACCGATCTGTTCCGGCACCGAGTTCGCCGCCTTACGCAGACGATCGGCACCGTTATAGATACCAATCGCATAGTGCGAGGTAAAGGCCGCCAAAATCACCACGTTGACGCTATTAAACAGATTGGCACCTGCAATGGCGATAAACACATGCACGCTGTCTTTCAGGCGCTGTTTGATTTCGCTGGGTTCGAAGCGATAGCGGCCAATCACCTTCATCATCAATACAAATCTGAGGGTAATCAACGCGCTGATAATCGACACCACACCAGGGATCAGCGCTGCCAGCCAGGTATCTTCCGGCGTCTTCACCAACAGAAAGGTGAGCGGAATGGCGCAGAAATTACCGAAGGTGGCGATCACCGCCGTTTTGCCGAGTTTTTCGAACCCCTGCATCAACCAGCCAAAGGAGAACAATGAACCGAGCAACGTGGTGCAATTCGCCAGCACCACCCAGAACAGGAAATGCCAACCCGGATTAAGCCAGGTGGCCAGCAATAGCACCCCGCTGGTGGACAGCATCAACATCAATTTAGCGTTAAAGGTCGACCAGAAGATTTGCGTCACCCGCGTTTTATCTTCGCGATGTTGGGCGATGTCCTTGGTGGTGTAAACATTAAAACCCCAGTCGGAGATGGTGCTGCAATACATCACGCAGGCCAGCGCCAGCGCCAGCACGCCCATCTGGTTGACGCCCAAAATACGCGCCAGATAGGGCAAGGTGACTAAAGGAAAGAGAAATGACGCTCCCCGATAGGCCAGCAAAGATAAAATATTAATCACTAAACTCTTATCGAGTGTTTTTGCCATGACGCAACAACCTTAATGCTCATACCAGCAATGACTTTCGCACTTAATTCTGGTGCAATCAAACCACCGGAACACTTTTCGGAATAAGGCGGTTTTTCTTCATCTCTTTTATCACTTTGTAATTTTGCAGACGAATAAACAGTTCCGGCTGATTCAATAAAAGCCACTCTTTAAAACCGGCAGGTTTGATTTCCCGCCCGAGAAAGCGAATGGCGTTAATCACGTAATGCGGCACTGGTGTGCGGTTGTACAGTGAGAGATATATCATTAACCGGAAGGAGTGCAATAAATACTCTTTCTGGATCTGATTACGCCAGTCATTTTTCTCCAGCGTGGTCATTAAATCATGATAGGCCTGCATGAAAGCATGGTAACGTTGCAAAAAATAATCACTATTTTTGCTGCCATTGGTTAATGAACCCGCACGTACGCGTTGCTGATAATAACTTTTCTCGCTCACCCATGCCTGACGACTTTTCAGAAAAGCACCAAGGCTGAAGCAATGATCTTCGTGCACACGTTGTTCAAAACGTAACTGATATTTATCCACCACCGTGCGTTTTAAGATGTAATTCCAGGCTGCGGAGGTATAAGTACCGTTGCGTAATAAAGAGGAAAGGACCTGCTGCGCCGGGTGCAAACCGGCCAGGTCGTGCTTCACTTTAAAGGAGGTGTACTGCGGCTGCTCGTGCGAGAAAGCTATCGAGTTGAAGCAGAACAACTCTACCTGCGGCTGCGTCTGCGCCACTTGCCGCAACTCCTGTACCAGACCGGGGGCGACACGGTCATCCGGATCGCAGAAAAACAGAAACTCCCCCTGAGCCAGCTCAATCCCTTTGTCGCGCGCCAGTCCCGCACCGCCGTTAGGGACAGTGATAATCTGCACCTGTGGCACATTGGCATAATGTCGATTGAGCAGTGCCAGCGTGCCATCGGTTGAGCTGTCATTAACGATAATGATTTCATTGGGCGCGGATATTTGCGCTAACAGAGAATCCACACATTCAACAATATATTTCTCTACGTTGTAAGTAGGAATGATAACGGACAGCAGTTTCTCTGACATAAGCACTCTCTTTTTTCACTTTGTAAAAAGAAAAACAGCAATCACATTCCCGTGCACCAGAACGCACAGAATGCATTATCAAAAAAATCATTTAGCGCTAGCTTAATCAGTGGCCGGGGGTTTTGACAGTTCCGTTTTTCAACTGAGCCTCTGATAACCAGAGAGAATGATTATCAGCCGTGAAGTATCTGTTTATTATTTTCACCCTGTTGAGTTGTGGTTTAGTTTGCAAGCCAGAAAGAAATCTTGCCATTTGTAATTTAAGACAAAAAAGCATGTAAAAGCGGTTAATTCGTCACAGGTGGCGATGCAGAAGAAGTTGATTAAATGGATACCTGAAGATACAACCAGACATAATCATCACGCTGCCAGTCACCACTTCATGATTGTTTTTACGAGAGATTATCGTTAATCAGTGAAAATAATCGTACTGTGCTCTGGTATGGTGCCGACATGACTTTTGAGTCATGTCGATACACTTGTTATTCTTCCGCACACTAATAAATTCACCCAGGCTCATTTCATTGCTTTAAGAGAGTGAATCATTTCTATTTTGTGACTTACTGGTTTTCGGAATTGTCGTATCGATTCCTCCCCACCTTACGAGGAATAGCCGCCGTTTATTTGCAGATTCCGGCTTATCATTGCCGGATAAATCATTTAAGCCCTGCCCCCTGCTCTGTCAGGATTACCACATCAGTTCTCAATATCAGATAATCAATAACTTTTAGTTATAAGGAGTGACTATGCGGGTTATTACGCTGGCAGGCAGCCCACGATTTCCTTCCCGTTCCACAGCGTTGCTGAGCCTGTGCCAGCAGGCATTGGAAGCACGCGGTGTCGAAGTAATTCCCTGGAATATTCACAACTTTCAACCGGAAGATTTGTTGTATGCACGTTTTGATTCCCCGGCGTTGCAGGCACTGAAAGAAGATTTGGTACAGGCCGATGGCGTAATCGTCGCCACCCCAATTTATAAGGCCTCCTTTTCTGGCGCCTTGAAAACGTTGCTGGACTTGTTACCGGAACGCGCGCTGGAACATAAAGTTGTCCTGCCCCTGGCGAGTGGTGGCAGCGTGGCACATATGCTGGCGGTGGATTACGCCCTGAAACCGGTGCTCAACGCGCTTAAAGCGCAGGAAGTGTTGCACGGCGTGTTCGCTGATGACAGCCAAATCCAACACTACGATCGCCAGCCGGAGCTGGATCAGTTGCTGGCTGCGCGCATCGATGAAGCGCTGGATACCTTCTGGCATGCGCTGCATCGCCGCCATCAACCCTACGCTAAAGCCGTATAAAGGAAGAAGTATGAAAAGGACACTATCTGGTTTGCTGCTGTTTACCCTTAGCGCATTGTTTAGCCTGAGCACACTCGCCGCTGAGGCACCGGCGCAATTTCGTATTGGCTACCAGAAAGGTTCCGTCAGCATGGTGCTGGCTAAATCACATCGGCTGCTGGAACAACGCTTCCCGCATACGCAGATTCAGTGGATTGAGTTCCCCGCCGGTCCACAGATGCTGGAAGCGTTGAATGTCGGCAGTATCGACCTCGGCAGCACCGGCGATATCCCGCCCATTTTTGCCCAAGCCGCTGGCGCGGATTTACTGTATGTCGGATCGGAGCCACCCAAGCCACAAGCAGAAGTGATTCTGGTGCCGAAAGATAGCCCAATTCACAGCGTAGCCGAATTAAAAGGCCATAAGGTAGCGTTTCAGAAAGGTTCCAGTTCACACAACCTGTTATTACGTGCGCTGGCGCAGGCCGGTCTGAGCTTTAAGGATATTCAACCCACGTACCTGACCCCTGCCGATGCCCGTGCTGCCTTCCAACAGGGCGACGTTGATGCCTGGGCGATTTGGGATCCCTACTACTCTGCTGCGTTGTTGCAAGGCAATGTACGCGTACTGGCCGATGGCAGCAAACTGAATCAAACCGGTTCCTTCTATCTCGCCACCCGCAAATTCACCGCCGCCAATGGCAACTTCGTGCAGCAAGTGCTGCAAAGTTTTAGTGATGCCGATGCGTTAACCCGCAGCCAGCGTGAGCAAAGCATCGATCTGCTGGCGCAGGCGATGGGTCTGCCCAAGCCGGTGATAGCCAGCTATCTCGATCATCGGCCTCCCACCACCATTACGCCGGTCAGCGCCCATACCGCGCAGGCCCAACAGCAAACGGCTGATCTGTTCTATGCCAATCATTTGATGCCGGTGAAGGTAACGATCGCCGACCGCATCTGGCAACCACAGTCCGCCCAGCCTTAAGGAGTGAATAATGAGCGTATCCGTCTTTTGGTTTCTCCCGACCCACGGCGATGGTCACTATCTCGGCACCGATCAGGGTGCGCGCCCGGTGGATCATGCCTACCTGCAACAAGTGGCACAGGCTGCCGATCGCCTCGGTTTTGGTGGCGTGCTGATCCCGACCGGTCGTTCCTGTGAAGATGCCTGGCTGGTTGCCGCATCACTGATTCCGGTGACGCAACGCCTGCGTTTTCTGGTGGCGCTGCGTCCGGGGGTGATTTCACCGACCCAAGCCGCACGTCAGGCCGCCACGCTCGATCGTCTGTCGAATGGCCGCGCATTGTTTAATCTGGTGACCGGAGGCGACCCGGAGGAACTGGCCGGGGATGGCGTGTTTCTCGATCACCGTGAACGTTATGCCGAATCCGCCGAATTTACCCGTATCTGGCGTCGCGTGCTGGAAGGGGAAACCGTCGATTATGACGGCAAACACGTCAAGGTACGTGGTGCCCGCCTGTTATTTAAACCGGTACAGCAACCCCGTCCTCCACTGTGGTTCGGTGGCTCCTCTGACGCGGCACAGGATCTGGCGGCTGAGCAGGTCGATGTCTATCTCACCTGGGGCGAGCCGCCAGCCCAGGTTAAAGAAAAAATCGCCCAGGTGCGCGCGAAAGCAGAAGCCCAGGGGCGCAAAGTGCGTTTCGGTATCCGATTGCATGTGATTGTGCGAGAAACCAATGAAGAGGCGTGGCAGGCGGCCGATCGGCTGATCGCTCATCTGGATGATGCCACCATCGCCAAAGCACAAGCCGCACTGGCCCGCACCGATTCTGTCGGTCAACAACGTATGGCGGCGTTGCATGGTGGACGCCGTGACAAGCTGGAGATCAGCCCGAACTTGTGGGCCGGTGTCGGCCTGGTACGTGGCGGTGCCGGTACGGCGTTAGTCGGTGATGGTCCAACGATTGCCGCACGGATGCAGGAATACACCGATCTCGGCATCGAGACCTTTATTCTTTCCGGCTATCCGCATCTGGAAGAGGCGTATCGCGTTGGCGAGCTGCTGTTCCCGCACCTCGATCTGGCGGTGCCGCAGATCCCGCAGCCGTCCAGGATCAAAGCGCGCGGAGAGGCGGTCGCCCATGACTTCGCGCCACAAAAAGTGTCGCAGAGCTGAGGGTCCCATCATGGCAAAGAAACAACTGACCAATGCCCTGCTGCCGTGGGCGCTGCCGGTGATGTTGGTGGTGGTGTGGCAACTGGCCTCACAACTCGGGCTACTGTCGACACGTATTCTGCCGTCGCCGGAAAACATCCTGATTACCTTCTGGAAGCTCTCGGCCAGCGGTGAATTGTGGCAGCATCTCGCCATCAGCGGCTGGCGCGCGGCCATTGGTTTCAGTATCGGCGGTTCCATCGGTCTGATATTGGGCCTGATTACCGGCACCTCGCGTCTGGGCGAGCGTCTGCTCGATACCTCGGTGCAAATGCTGCGTAACGTGCCACATCTGGCGCTGATCCCGTTGGTGATCCTGTGGTTCGGCATTGATGAAGCGGCGAAAATTTTCCTTGTGGCGCTCGGTACGCTGTTCCCGATCTACCTCAATACCTGGCACGGTATCCGCAATATCGATCGCGGACTGGTGGAGATGGCGCGCAGCTATGGCCTTTCCGGCTGGAGCCTGTTTATTCAGGTGATTTTGCCCGGCGCCCTGCCCTCAATTATGGTTGGCGTGCGTTTTGCGCTGGGTCTGATGTGGCTGACGCTGATCGTTGCCGAGACCATCTCTGCCAACTCAGGCATTGGCTATCTGGCGATGAACGCACGTGAATTTCTGCAAACCGATGTGGTGGTGGTCGCCATCATTCTGTATGCCCTGCTCGGCAAACTGGCCGATGTCGCGGCACAATTGCTGGAGCGCGTCTGGTTACGCTGGCATCCGGCTTATCAACTGAAGGAGGCTAACGCATGAGCACTGCAACCCTCACCCCGGCGCGTCTCAACAGCGGGACACCGGTGGGCGTTAACCGTGTCGTCAAACGCTATGGCGACCGTACCATCCTGAATAATATCGACCTGCACATTCCGGCAGGACAATTTGTTGCAGTGGTGGGTCGCAGTGGCTGCGGCAAAAGCACCCTGCTGCGCCTGCTGGCCGGACTGGAATCCACTACGCATGGCGAGTTGCTGGCGGGCAATGCACCTCTGGCCTCAGCGCGTGATGATACGCGTCTGATGTTCCAGGATGCCCGTCTGCTGCCGTGGAAAAAGGTGATTGATAACGTCGGACTCGGGTTGAAAGGCCGCGCCTGGCGAGAAAATGCGCTGGAAGCGCTGGCGGCCGTGGGTCTGGCGGAACGCGCCAACGAATGGCCCGCCGCATTGTCAGGTGGGCAGAAACAACGTGTCGCATTGGCACGGGCCTTGATTCACCGTCCCGGCCTGTTGTTGCTGGACGAACCGCTGGGTGCGTTGGATGCATTGACGCGTATTGAAATGCAGGGATTGATCGAGTCACTGTGGCAACAGCATAACTTCACGGTGTTATTAGTGACGCACGATGTCAGCGAGGCGGTGGCGATAGCGGATCGGGTGCTGCTAATAGAGGAAGGCCAAATCGGGTTGGACCTGACGGTTGATTTACCGCGGCCCCGTCGTCGTGGTTCTGCCCGTTTGGCCGAGCTGGAAGCCGAAGTGCTGGACCGTGTAATGAAACGCGGCGCCAGCGAACAGCCGTTGCGCTTTGCGCAGCAGCGATAATCATTACCCTGTAGCGGCGCGATTTATCGCGCGGCTTTTTGCCAATGGCGGCAGAAAACTGCGCGATAAATCGCACCGCTACGGTTAGTTACGCATTCAACGCTTTGGTGATCTTCTCGTACAGATCGCCGGACAACTTATCCAGCCCTTTCAGCGTCTCCAGCGCCTGGCGCATCAATGCCTGACGCCCGGCATCGTAACGTTTCAGTCGAATCAGCGGCTCGATCATCCGCGCAGCAACCTGTGGGTTACGCGTGTTCAGATCGGTCAGCATCTCCACCAGGAATTGATAACCGCTGCCATCTTTGGCATGGAAGGCTGACGGATTGGCCGAGGCAAAGGCACCAATTAGCGAACGAATGCGATTGGGGTTACCCATGGTGAAGGAGCGATGATGCAGCAATTCACGCACCTTGCTCAGCACGTCTGCCGCCGGGCTGGTAGCCTGCAACACGAACCATTTGTCCATCACCAGACCATCCTGATGCCAGCGCTCGTCGTATGCCGCCAGCAAGGCATCACGGCATGGCAACTGCGCAGCCACCGCCACAGACAATGCCGCCAGCGCATCGGTCATGTTGGTGGCGTGCTGATATTGCGCCTGCACCAGTTTATCGGCCTGTTCAGCATCGCCAAATGCCAGATAATTCAGACAAACATTCTTCAGCGTGCGTTTGCCAATTTCCGCATGCTCAACCCGGTAGTCACTGCTCTGGTTAGCACGATAAACCGCGAGGAACTCATCGCTCAGTTCCTTCGCCAGGGTACGCACCAGCGCCTCACGCACTTCGGTGATGGCCTGTGGATCAATCACCTCAAACAGTTCCGCGATTTCATTCTCCGAAGGCAGCGACAGAATCAGCGCCATCAGCGCCGGATCGCCCTGCTCATCCAGCAACACCGCACGGAACGCATCGGCCACATGCAACGGCAGCGACAGCGGTTGTCCCTGCTGATGGCGCGCCACATTCAGACGAATATAGGTCGCCAGCAGGCTCTGCGCCGCATCCCAGCGAGAGAAATCATTGCGTGCATGGCGCATCAGGAACGTCAGTTGCGCATCGCTCCATTTATAGTCGAGCTTCACCGGCGCAGAGAATTCGCGCAGCAGTGACGGCACCGGCTGGAAATAAACTTTATCGAACACAAAGCTCTGAAACTCTTCGGTGACATTCAGCACATGATGCACCGGGTGACCATTGTGTTGCAGCGGGATCACCTTGCCTTCGCTATCGTACAGCTCAATATCCAGCGGGATATGTAACGGCAACTTCTCTTTCTGTTCGGCGGTCGGCGGCGTGTGCTGGGTGACGTGCAGCGTATATTGCTCCAGCTCCGGGTTGTAATCATCGCGTACCGTCAATACCGGCGTACCGGACTGGCTGTACCAGCGGCGGAACTGCGACAGGTCGACATTAGACGCATCTTCCATCGCCTGCACAAAATCGTCACAGGTGGCTGCGCTGCCATCGTGACGTTCAAAATAGAGCTGCATCCCTTTCTGGAAATTCTCTTCGCCCAGCAGGGTGTGCATCATGCGAATGACTTCTGAACCCTTTTCATACACCGTCAGGGTGTAGAAGTTGTTCATCTCAATCACCTGGTCCGGGCGGATGGGATGCGCCATCGGGCTCGCATCTTCGGCGAACTGCGCGCCGCGCATCACCCGCACGTTATCGATGCGGTTGACGGCACGGGAACCGAGATCCGAGCTGAACTCCTGATCGCGGAACACCGTCAGCCCCTCTTTCAGGCTGAGCTGGAACCAGTCACGGCAGGTAACGCGGTTGCCGGTCCAGTTGTGGAAATATTCGTGACCAATCACCGCTTCAATGCCGAGATAGTCTTTGTCGGTGGCGGTTTCCGCTTTTGCCAGCACATATTTGGAGTTAAAGACATTGAGGCCTTTGTTCTCCATCGCGCCCATGTTGAAGAAATCCACCGCGACGATCATAAAGATATCGAGGTCATATTCGAGACCAAAGCGCTCCTCATCCCATTTCATGCTGTTCTTCAGCGAGGTCATCGCCCAGTCGGCACGGTCAAGGTTGCCGCGATCGACGAAGATCTCCAGCGCCACATCACGGCCGGAACGGGTGGTGAAACTGTCACGCAGCACGTCAAAATCACCGGCGACCAGCGCAAACAGATAACAGGGTTTCGGGAACGGATCCTGCCATTTTACCCAGTGGCGACCATCTTCGTGACGACCACTTTCCAGCTTGTTGCCGTTGGAGAGCAGGAACGGATAGCGTGCCGCATCGGCGATGATGGTGGTGGTAAAACGCGCCAGCACATCCGGGCGGTCCAGATACCAGGTGATGTGGCGGAAACCTTCGGCCTCGCATTGTGTACACAGCGCCTCACCCGACTTATATAAGCCTTCCAGCGCGGTGTTTTGATCCGGGTGGATATCATTGATGATGGTCAGGGTGAAGGCATCCGGTAACTGGCTCAACACCAGCGCGCCCTCTTCTTCGCGATAATGCGGCCAGGGTTTCCCCTCCACCGCCAGCGAGACCAGCGTCAGGTCTTCTCCATCCAGACGCAGCTCAGCCTGGCTGTTGCCTAAACGCTTCACCTGGCTGACCGCCGTGACGCGGGTGGTGACCTCATTAAGGTCAAACGTCAAATCGATATCAGTGATGGTGAAATCAGGTGCACGGTAGTCGTGACGATATTTTATTTGCGGCTGTTGCGTCATAAATCCTTCTCGCATCGTTAAAAGGTATACCCGTCAAAGTCTAAGCGGGTTGGGCCTCAGTTGCCACGCACAATGCGTGCCTTAGCAGAAAATGCTACAATTTATTAACAATGGCACAAATGACCATCGACCTGACCCCTGCAAATATGGTGTGATCGCGGTCTATTACTGTTTTATACTCCTGCGTCTTTATGACTTTGTTGAACACCGGGCTATGCTCCGCGGAAGAGGATGCTGAAACGCACCATGACAGGACACGCTTCCCCGATTTTGACCACGCTGCTTGATACCGATGCCTACAAGCTTCATATGCAGCAGGCCGTATATCATCGTTATTACGATGTCCCGGTCACGGCGGAATTTCGCTGCCGCGGCACCGAGTTACTCGGCGTCTACACGGATGAACTCCGCACCCACATCAATGCGATGCACTCCCTCGCCCTGAGCGAAGAGGAGTATCGTTATCTTTCCGCCCTGCCTTTCTTTGACGCCGACTATCTCAGCTGGCTGCGTGGCTTCCGTTTCGATCCCCGCCAGGTGGTGGTACGCAACGATCACGGTAAACTGGCGATCCAGATCAGCGGTCCGTGGCGTGAAGTAATTCTGTGGGAAGTGCCATTGCTGGCATTGATTAGCGAACTGGTACATCGACATCGCACGCCGCAGATCGGTGTTACGCAGGCGGTCGATCATCTGCAACAAAAGCTGACAGATTTTCGCCAACAGGTGGGCGATCTGGATATGTCGCGCTTCCATCTGATGGATTTCGGCACCCGTCGTCGCTTTTCACAGCCGGTGCAGGAAGCGATCGTCAGCACCCTGAAACAAGATTTCCCCTGGCTGGTGGGCACCAGCAACTATGACCTGGCGCGCCGTCTGCAACTTAACCCGGTCGGCACTCAGGCACATGAATGGTTCCAGGCGCATCAACAAATCAGTCCGGTGCTGGCAAATAGTCAGCGTGCTGCACTGCAATCCTGGCTGGATGAGTACGATGACCAACTTGGTATCGCGCTGACCGATTGCATCACCATGGATGCCTTCCTGCGCGATTTCGGCCCCGGCTTTGCCAATCGCTATCAGGGTTTGCGCCATGATTCGGGCGATCCGGTGGAATGGGGTGAGAAAGCCATCGCTCACTATCAGCGCCTGGATATCGATCCGAGAAGCAAAACCCTGGTGTTCTCCGACAATCTCGACCTGGACAAAGCGCTGGCGCTGTATCGTCACTTTGGTCAACGCGCTAATGTGGTGTTTGGTATCGGCACGCGCCTGACCTGTGATATTCCGGGCGTCACACCGCTGAATATCGTGATCAAACTGGTGAGCTGCAACGGCAAGCCAGTCGCCAAACTGTCGGACAGTCCGGGCAAAACCATCTGCCAGGATAAAGCCTTTGTCCGCGCGCTGCGCAAAGCCTTCGACCTGCCGCTGGTGAAAAGAGCCAGCTAACCACCCGACAGCAGGGTACCTGTACCCTGCTGTACTGCAACAAATCTCCCGCTATCCCGGCAATTTTGCTTGTTTCCTGATGGCTCGTAAGTAACATAGCAAAACCCCGGTATGGGGAATGTATAAATTGACTTCATCCTAATATATAGAGAGATATTTATGAGCGTAGTGCCTGTAGCGGATGTACTGCACGGCCGTGTCGCGGTTGACAGTGACGTCACCGTACGTGGTTGGGTGCGTACCCGAAGAGATTCCAAAGCCGGTCTTTCCTTTATCGCCGTTTATGACGGTTCCTGCTTTAATCCCGTTCAGGCTGTCGTCAATAATTCTCTGAATAATTATCAGGACGAAGTGTTGCGTCTGACCACGGGCTGCTCGGTGATTGTGACCGGCAAAGTAGTGGAATCGCCGGGCGAAGGCCAGGCGTTTGAACTGCAAGCCACGCAGGTTGAAGTGGTAGGCTGGGTGGACGATCCGGATACCTATCCGATGGCGGCCAAACGTCACAGCATCGAATACCTGCGTGAAGTGGCGCACCTGCGTCCGCGCACCAACCTGATTGGTGCCGTGGCTCGCGTACGTCACACCCTGGCGCAGGCGCTGCATCGCTTCTTCCATGAAAACGGCTATTTCTGGGTTTCCACGCCGCTGATCACCGCTTCCGATACCGAAGGTGCCGGTGAGATGTTCCGCGTCTCTACGCTGGACATGGAAAACCTGCCGCGCGACCCACAGGGCAAAGTCGATTACGACAAAGACTTCTTTGGTAAAGAAGCGTTCCTGACGGTGTCCGGCCAGTTGAACGGCGAAACCTACGCCTGTGCGCTATCTAAAGTCTACACCTTCGGCCCAACCTTCCGTGCGGAAAACTCCAACACCAGCCGTCATCTGGCGGAATTTTGGATGCTGGAACCGGAAGTGGCGTTCGCCACACTTGATGATGCGGCGGCCCTGGCAGAAGCCATGCTGAAGTATGTTTTCAAGGCGGTGCTGGAAGAGCGTGCTGATGACCTGGCGTTCTTTGCGGAGCGCGTAGACAAAGATGCGATTTCTCGCCTGGAACGTTTTGTTAGTGCAGATTTCGCTCAGGTGGACTACACCGATGCCATCGAGATTTTGCTGAAAAGCGGCCAGAGCTTCGAAAATCCGGTCTCCTGGGGCGTCGATCTGTCGTCAGAACACGAGCGTTACCTCGCTGAGAAGCACTTCAAAGCACCAGTGGTGGTGAAGAACTATCCGAAAGATATCAAAGCCTTCTATATGCGTATGAACGAAGATGGCAAAACCGTGGCGGCGATGGATGTCCTCGCACCAGGTATCGGTGAAATCATCGGGGGTTCACAGCGTGAAGAGCGTCTGGATGTGCTGGATGCACGTCTGGCTGAGATGGGGCTGAACAAAGAAGATTACTGGTGGTACCGTGACTTACGTCGTTACGGCACCGTGCCGCACTCCGGCTTCGGTTTAGGTTTCGAACGATTAATCGCCTATGTCACCGGCGTACAAAATGTAAGGGATGTTATCCCCTTCCCACGTACACCGCGCAACGCCAATTTCTAAAATTCGCGATTAATTATAAGTAATTCATATATATAACGAGGTCGGCTTTGCCGGCCTTTTTTTATTTTTGTAAATTTAGAGTTCTCTCACAAAGTTCCCGGATTATTACATTTTGTAATACAATTTTTCCTTTTGATACGTAATTGCGAGATTAGTAGCATTTTGGGGGTAGAATTACCAACCCCGGGATGGAAAGATGCGTGCAGACACAGGAGACACCAAACTTCTTTCAAGGTTCCCGTAAAGGTTTCTTGACGGCAGTGGCAGGTGTCCAAATAACTCCAATGAGGGTAATAAAAAATGATGAAGCGCAACATTCTTGCAGTGGTTATCCCTGCTCTGTTAGCTGCTGGTGCAGCAAACGCAGCAGAAATCTATAACAAAGATGGCAACAAATTAGACCTGTACGGTAAAGTTGATGGTCTGCATTACTTCTCTGACGACACAGACAACGATGGCGACCAGACTTATGTGCGCTTCGGCTTCAAAGGTGAAACTCAGATCACCGACCAACTGACCGGTTACGGCCAGTGGGAATACAACATCCAGGCTAACAACTCAGAAAGTTCAACTGACGCGCAAAATGGCAACAAAACCCGTCTGGGCTTTGCCGGTCTGAAATTTGCTGACGCAGGTTCTTTCGACTACGGTCGTAACTACGGCGTTGTTTACGATGCAATCGGCTGGACCGATATGCTGCCGGAATACGGCGGTGACTCTGGTTACTCTGACAACTTCCTGGCTGGCCGTTCTACCGGTCTGGCTACCTACCGTAACAGCAACTTCTTCGGTCTGGTTGATGGCCTGAACTTCGCTGTTCAGTACCAGGGCAAAAACGATCGTGACGAAATTCGTCGTGCTAACGGTGACGGCTGGGGTACTTCAGTCTCCTATACCTCTCCGATCGGTGTTGGCATCGTAGGTGCTTATGGTTCAGGCGACCGCACCAACGCGCAGAACTCAGCGACCTACGGTCGTGGCGACAAAGCTCAGCAGTGGGCAACTGCTCTGAAATATGACGCGAACAACGTATACCTGGCAGCAATGTACAGCGAAACCCGTAATGCAACTTACATCAGCAACGAAAACACCGGTGCTGACGGTTTCGCTAACAAATCTCAGGTTATCGAATTCGTTGCTCAGTACCAGTTCGACTTCGGCCTGCGTCCGTCTGTTGCCTACGTACAGTCTAAAGGCAAAGACATCGAAGGTATCGGCGATGCTGACCTGTACAAATATGTTGAAGTGGGCGCAACCTACTACTTCAACAAAAACATGTCTACCTATGTTGATTACAAAATCAACCAACTGGACGACAACAACCCGCTGGGTCTGGCTACCGACGACGTAGTTGCAGTGGGTCTGGTTTACCAGTTCTAATCTGCCGATTAGTACCGTGTAATACCTTAAAAACGGAGCCTTCTGGCTCCGTTTTGCTTTTCAGTGATCCACTTCGCAATAAGCGGCATTAATGGCAGCCGTGGCATTATTTCTTTTTCGTCTCAACGGTTGGCAAGTGTGCCGACTGACGCTAACCTGATAGCTCATTTCGCTAAAGTTCACGCAACTGGACCTGACTCATGTTTGAATCGATCTCTGCCGCACCCGCCGATCCCATTCTTGGTTTGGCCGATCTGTTTCGCGCCGACGACCGCCCGAATAAAATCAACCTTGGCATTGGTGTCTATAAAGACGAAACCGGTAAAACGCCGGTGCTCACCAGTGTGAAAAAAGCTGAGCAGTATTTGCTGGAAAACGAAACCACCAAAAATTATCTCAGCATTGATGGTCTGGCTGATTTTGCCCGCTGCACGCAGGAGCTGCTGTTTGGTAAAGAGAGCGCACTGATTGCCGCAGGACGCGCCTGCACGGCACAGACGCCGGGTGGTACGGGCGCGCTGCGTGTTGCCGCAGATTTCCTTGCCAATCAGACCAGCGTGAAACGTATCTGGGTGAGCAATCCAAGCTGGCCGAACCATAAAAACGTGTTCAACGCCGCCGGTCTCGAAGTCTGCGATTACCAATATTACGATGCAGCAAACCACACGCTGGATTTTGACGGCATGGTCGCGTCACTGCAGGCCGCGAAAGCGGGCGATGTGGTGCTGTTCCATGGCTGCTGCCACAACCCTACCGGTATCGATCCAACAACCGAGCAATGGCAACAGCTGGCCGCTCTCTCTCAGGCTAACGGCTGGCTCCCGCTGTTTGATTTCGCCTATCAGGGCTTTGCCCGTGGCCTGGAAGAAGACGCTGAAGGTCTGCGCATTTTTGCCGCTTCGCATCAGGAGCTGATTGTTGCCAGCTCTTACTCGAAAAACTTCGGCCTGTATAACGAACGTGTGGGTGCTCTGACCGTAGTTGCCGCTAATAGCGATGTGGCGAAAACTGCGTTCAGCCAGGTGAAGTACAGCATTCGTGCTAACTACTCTAACCCACCTGCACACGGTGCGGCGGTAGTGGCGACCATCCTCGGTAACGATGCGCTACGTACCATTTGGGAGCAGGAACTGACCGATATGCGCCAGCGTATCCAGCGTATGCGTCAGTTGTTTGTGAACACGCTGGCCTCAAGCGGTGCAGAGCAGGATTTCAGCTTTATCATCAAGCAGAACGGTATGTTCTCGTTCAGCGGCCTGACCAAAGATCAGGTGGTGCGTCTGCGTGAGGAGTTTGGGGTTTACGCGGTGAACTCAGGACGTGTTAACGTCGCGGGAATGACGCCAGACAATATGTCGGCGCTGTGCGAAGCGATTGTCGCCGTGCTGTAAAACATTACGATCCCGTAGCGGCGCGGTTTATCGCGCATTGCGAAAAAGACGCGTGATAAATCACGCCGCTACGGTTTATACATGCAGTTTTATTGCAGAAACGGATTACTGATACGTTCGCGGCCGAGCGTGGAAATCGGTCCATGCCCCGGCACAAAAGTCACATCGTCACCCAGCGGCAGCAATTTTGTTTTGATAGCCGCGATTAAATCGCTGTGACTGCCCTGTGGAAAATCTGTCCGCCCTACACCACCATTAAAAATCACGTCACCTGAGATCAACAGACGACCGGCGCGGTCAAAAAACACGATATGGCCCGGAGTATGTCCTGGACAATGCAGCACTTCCAGCGTCACTTCACCCACTTGCACCGTTTCGCCCTCTTCCAGCCAGCGGTCCGGCGTCAGCGGCGCACACTCCGGCAGACCAAACATACGACTCTGGGTCGGCAAGGCTTCCAGCCAGAAGGCGTCAAGACGTTGCGGCCCGACAATGGGCACCTGGTAATGCGCAGCCAGTTCAGCCGCCGCACCTACATGATCGAGATGCCCATGCGTCAGCAGAATCTGGGCCGGGGTGATGCCACGCTCCAGAAGTATGGCGATGATGGTCGCCGCATCGCCACCTGGATCCACCAGCGCAGCCTGCTGAGTATCGTCACCCCAGATTACAGAACAATTCTGGGAAAAGGCGGTGACCGGAATAATGAGGTAGTTCATAGCGCTCCATGACCGACACACGCAGCGCTGCCGGTTTTAGGACCAGTGCCTTACAGGACCAGTATCAATGTGAACAAAGTTGCTGCGCGGGTAATATCCTACACCACCTGCACGCAGAGATAACGCCGCTTTGCGAACATTGCTCAGGGAAATGCCTTCAATATGGAAGTCCATCGCCTGACCTTTGGTGTGATAACTGTGTTTTGCCACACCAGGACCGGACTCACGCAACATATTGTTGGTGGCAATGGTGCGATAGCCTGAAACCAGTTGGATCGGTTTACGTGTTCCCAGCGCGGCCTGTAGGCGATAAATCTGATCAAACAAATGCGGATCAATGGTTTTGATCTGATTGGCGCGGTAATCACGGAAGAAGTGGTTTAAGCGCGCTAACTCATCCTTGTCATAACTCTTACCGTTAAAAAACTCCGTTTTGAGGCTTTCACCGGTGTGAAGGTTATTAAGCGTTAAAATGCGCGGACGTGAGGTGGAGATCGAGGCCAGTGCTGAGCCAGGAAGGAGAGCCAGACCTGCCGTTGCGCCTCCGATCAGGAGCAATTTGCGACGCTGAGAATCAAAATTAGCCATGAAACGGGGTTACCTGAAAATAAAGCGAGAAAAAATGTGTAAAAAGCACACAAGGCGGAACATTAACGCCCACCTCAGACTCAGTCAACCCAGAATAAGGGAAAGAAAATGCAGAACCGGCGCAAAATCGCAATTTTGCCGCCGGTTCTGAGAAAGTTACGCTTGCAGGAGATGTGTTAAATCAAACACTAGAGCAGCAATTGACCCGCTTTAGCCAGCACCTGGCTACCTGAACGAGCCGGATTATCATAATTGTAAATATCTGTACGATATTGCGGCTGACCATCATCAGCCACCCAGGCCGTCAGATAATAGAGGTTAACCGGTATACGATGACGAATGGGTACGTAGCGCGTATTACCTTCTTTCAAGGTATCGGAGATACGACTGTCATTCCAGCCCGCATCCTGGAGCAGCAAATCCGCCAGTTCCGACGCCTTATTCACACGTACACAGCCAGAGCTGAGCGCACGAATATCACGCTGGAACAGATTGTGGTTCGGCGTATCGTGCAGATAGATCGCATCCGAGCTGGGCATATTGAATTTATAGCGCCCCAGCGAATTCATCGCGCCGGGAGCCTGACGTATGCGGTACGGGAAGCTGGCCGCTGAGACCATACTCCAGTCGAGCGTGGAAGGATCGATCACCTGCGCGTCGGCGCTCCAGCCAGACAACAAGGTGTAGCCGTGTTTATACAGATAACCCGGATCCTGTTTCACCTTCGGTACAATGTCCTGACGCACCAGCGACGTCGGCACATTCCACGGCGGATTGAGCACCACATTATTTAATGCGCTGCGCATCAGCGGTGTTTTACGGTCAGGACGGCCGACGATCACCCGTGATGACAGAATGGTTGCGCCGTTGTTGTAGTAAGTCAGGGAATAGTTCGGGATATTCACCATGATGCCGTTATGCATGTCATCCGGCAGCAAACGCAAACGCTGGATATTTAACGCCAGCAAAGCCGCGCGCATTTGCGGCGAGACATTCAGCCATTCACGGGTACGTGGACCAATCGCACCATCATCGGCCAACCCTTGCCAGTGCTGGAAGCGTTTTACGCCGTCCACCAGCGTAGCATCGTAGACATTGTTGGCCGACTGCACAGGATTCGCCGCGACATTGCCCGGTGCTTGTGGTGCCTGAGTGGAGAGATCATTCACATTGGCGGCTGATGGGCTGACCGCAACCGGCTGCGCGCTCTGGCTCACCGGCACCGGTGCCACCGGTACGGCATCATCGGCGGGTGTAGGCGTTGGACTGCGACCGGACAACATGCCGGTACGTTGTAAAATCTCACGCAATGCAGGCACGTCATTACTGATTTGACCAGGCTTCAGCGTGCCGCTGTCGCGTAATTGCGGCCACGGACGATTATCGGTCAACAGGGTTTTCAGCGCCGCGTGCATGGGAGCGTATTGCGGATGTTGCGGTTCAAGCGAGGTGACAAAGGCACGGCTTCCGCCGCCATTTACCGCATTTTGCCACTGGTTAATCACCGCAACGGTGGGCATCGCCATCTTATACGGAACATTGCTGTACAACCAGGTTTCACCCTGAGTCGGGACATTTGAAACAAATTGCAGGTAGCCCAGCATGGCATCACTCAGCACGATATCACGTGCCAGCCCTTTGATCGCCGGGTTGGTCAGTAGCCCGACCCAGCGAGTAAACTGCGGCTGTACCCCGGATAACGCAACTTCTGCCAGTTGCTGTTGAAACACCTGCACCGCCGTCCGGTCCTGCCATAACGGCGCCATATTACGTGCGGCATAGATTCCCGCCAGGCCTGGCAGGTAGAACGGTTGTTCGCTGGGGCTGAAAACCTGCTGAATCTGGCGCTGGCTATCCACAACCGACAGGGTTTGGTGCACAGTACCCGGTAACGCGGCGATAATTGCCGCATGGCTGATTGCCAGTGGCGACAATACCAGTGACAAACTGAGTGCGATGACAGCACGATTACATCTGATCTTATTATTCAGCAACATCCCTGGCCCCCTTCTCGCCTAAGACACAGCCAACTCGCTATGCTGTGTACTACCTTATACATATTTTTGAGTATACAAATAAAAACGGCATTTGCCTCTGGTAGCAAATGCCGTTTACACATTAACCGTAGCGATAAATTTTAACCACAATTCCCGCTACGAATTTTCTGTTTCCAGGTCTGGTGCGCTATTTTCGCGTTTCACCGGCGTCGGGTCCGCAGAGAAGCCGCGCAGGCCCACCACATGGACGTGTTCGGTATTGTTAAACACCTTACGTACCAACTTATAGGTGGTCCCTTTTTCCGGGCTGATGTTTTCCGGCGCAGCGATCACCAGCTGCATTTCCAGACGCTCGCACAACTCAAACAGGGTAGCGATGGAACGCGCATCAAGACGGGCAGCCTCATCAAGGAACAGCAGACGGCACGGGGAAATATCTTTGCCACGCAGACGACGTGATTCCTCTTCCCAGCTCTGTACCACCATCACCAGAATCGACATACCCGTACCGATCGCTTCACCGGTAGAGAGCGCGCCACTTTCCGCACGTAACCAGCCATCGGAGCCACGGTTAACTTCAACCTCCATCTCCAGATAGTTGCGGTAGTCGAGGAGTTCCTCACCGATGGTCTGCGGCGTGCGCTGCCCCATATCGATTTGCGGATTAAGGCGTTGGTACAGCTTCGCCAGCGCTTCAGAGAAGGTCAGGCGATTGCTGTTGAACAGATCCTGATGCTGTTCGTGTTCCTCTGACAGCGTATCCAGCAGCATCGAATGGGCTTCACGCACATTAACGTTCAACCGCACGCTACGCACCTGACCAAAACTTACCGCCTGCAAGCCCTGATTCAACTGACGGATACGATTCTGCTCGCGCTGAATGGTTTTGCGAATGATGTTAGCAACGCTGCGGGAACTGATGGCCAGCGTCTGCTCGCGTGCCGTCAACTCTTCCGTCAGACGATTCAGCTCAATCTCCATTTGCTCAATCGCTTCCACCGGGTCATCAGTGCGAATGATGTCCTGACGAATACGCTCGCGCAGATGTTGATACACCGCGATAAAGAACTGAATTTTACGCTCCGGACGTTTCGGATCTTCCGACATACGCAGCACATCGCGCAGATGTTCGTTATCCGCCACCGCCAGACGCAGCGCACCCAATGCTTTATCCGACATCGAGCGCAGTTCATCACCGCCCAGATACGCCAGTTCACGACGGTGCAAGCGGCGTTCGACACCGTTTTCTTTCACCAGGCGCAGCACTGCACACCAGCCCGCTTTGGCGGTGGCTACCTGCTCACGCACCTGGTGGTAATCACGCTCCAGCTTGCGCAGTTTCTTCTGCAAGCTGTCCATTTCCGCTTCGCAGAAGGTGAGCTGTTTCTCCAGCTGGTTACGGCGTGCACGGTTATGGCTTAACGCGGTATAGAGTTCATCGCGACGGGCGCGGGCGCGCTCCTCGGCGCTGGCATCGGCGTTCACACCGATATCCTGCATCTCCTGCTGCAACTCTTTCAGCATATCGCGTTTGGCGTCATACGAACTTTTCAGCGAAGCCAGCACCTGTGCATACTGGGTCAACTGCGCCTGATGTTCACGCAGACGCTCACGTGTACGGCTGCGCTCACCTTCCGCCTGTTCCAGACGCTGACGCAATTTTTCGTTTAGATCGCTGTTGCCGGTCAGCATGCCTGCGGAATCTTCGTAGCTGAAATGCGCGCGACGCTGTACCACTTCGGTCAGGGCAAACGCCTGCTGACGCGCCTCGCGCTGCAACTGCTGCGCCTGCTGATAATCACGCTCCAGCTGATCGTGTTGCTGTGGATCGCTTTGCAGTACCGCCAGCAGCGGCTCGAGCTTGCTGAGCTTGTTGCTGTGCTGATGCAGGAAACGCGCCGCCTCCTGGGCTTCTTCGACCCGCTCACGAATCTCTTCGCAGCGATCCGCCAGGCTATCATCCAGCAGCAGAGTCACGCGCGGCAGCAGACGGTTAAGCTGGGCAACCCCCTCTTTCGCCTGTTCATACTGCATACGCTGCTGCTGGTTATCGTTTTCATGCTGACTCAGCGCGCGTTCCAATTCACCGCGACGGCTATTCAACTGGCGCATCAATGCTTCCGGATCTTCATCAAACGCCACCGCCAGGTGACTACCGATAAAGCGACTGAAAGATTGATGCAGACGCTGGGTTTTCTGTACGTCAAAGGAGAGCGTGGCATAACGTTCCGCCAGTTGATCGCGCTCGTTATTCAACAGCTCCAGTTGATTTTCACGCGCAGCACGACCAAATAACGGCACTTTCGGG
Organism: Pantoea sp. X-Soil-TKNS-1211; assembly: GCF_059730495.1. NCBI lineage: Bacteria > Pseudomonadati > Pseudomonadota > Gammaproteobacteria > Enterobacterales > Erwiniaceae > Pantoea > Pantoea sp. X-Soil-TKNS-1211. Next base: position 1,546,992 of record NZ_AP035953.1, on the reverse strand, counting down.
TAGCGGGAATAGCGCCACTGGCGCTCGGCCACCTTAACGACCACTGCATTTTCCAGCTCATCAACGCCGAATACGCTGTCATCAAACGACTGCGGATCCCCTTCAATCAGATAGAGATCTTCCGGGCAATCTTCCAGGCCATTCAGCAACTCGCGCACCAGCGAGAGATCCGGCACCACAATCGCATGGCGCGACGGGCCATACAGCGCGGAGAAGTACGGCGCATCGTCCAATGTCACGTCATCATAGATTTCTGACAGCAGCACGCCGCCAAAACGCTCGGCCAGCTGAGTCAGACGTGCATCTTCCGCCCCGCCCGGCTGGCTGAGGCGTTCAATTTGCTTCTCGACTTCACGTTTACGCGCCGCCACTTCGTCACGCTCGACGGTGGTTTCACGCTCACGCTCCAGCAGTTGCTGCATAAATTCGGTGATTTGCTGGCTGCTGGTCAACTGCTGCCCGGTTTGCTCGCTGAGTTGCGTCAGGATCTCCTGCGCAGCCAGCCAGTGCGGCGCACGCGTGGTCAGCGCGGCGATGCGCTCACGCAGTTGCTCCAGCTCCTGGCGTATCAACATGCGGCGTTCACCGGCATCAGCAACGCTGCTGCTCAGTTGTTCAATCTGCGCTTCCAGCTCACGCTGCAAACCTTCCAGCGCATCGGCATCATATTGCTGGCCCTGACGCTTACAGAATTCCGCCAGCAGGCGCTCGGCTTCATTCTGCTCACGCAGACGTTGCTCCAGCTCATTCAGACGCAGGCGCAGTGAGGAGAGTTGTTCGGCGTGATGACGCTGATTGGCGGCATCGCGCAGCAATTCACGCCCCACTTGCCAGGCATCCTGACGGTTTACCTCACCGGCAACGCTGGTAACCAGCGCCAGCGCCTGGTCAAACTGGCTGTGCGCCGCTTCAGCCACGCTGAGTTTCTGCTCCAGACGCAGCAGTTGCTCTGTCGCTTCTTCTTCGCGTGCCTGGAAGGTTTCCTGCCACTCGGCCGCGTTGTCGATGGTCAGATCCGGCAACTGGCACTGCGCGCGGGCTTTGTCCAGTGCCTGCAAGGCTTGTTGATACTGAATGGCGCGGGTTTGCTGCACATCCAGTGCCTGCTGGAAATCGGCCAGCTGGCTTTTCAGCTCATCCACTTCCACTTCAGCCGCTTCGGCGCGTGCTTCGTTTTCTTCATGGATTTCACGGGCTTCCGCCACCACCTCGTTCTGTTCTTCAAGACGGTAAGTCAGCTCTTCCAGATCGGCATCGTAGCGCTCGATCTTCTCCTGCTGACGCATCGCCGTCTGTACCAGATTCAGATGATCGCTGGCCGCCTGATAATCGGTTTCCAGATCGTTTTCCGCGCCGCTGTGCTCGGACAACTCACGCGCCATTTCGATATGGCGATACTGCTCTGACGCCAACTGGTTGCGGCTGGTAAACAACTCATTACGCAGCTGCAATGCGCCATCCAGGTGGATACGACGATCATTGGCGTGACGCATATAATCCGCCGAAACGTAGCTGGTAGCCTCGGAGATTAAATGCTTAAACAGATCGCGGTCAGATTGGGTGACGCGAATCGCTTCCAGCGTCATGCGGTTTTCACGCAATGCCGCTTCCATATCCTGAAAAGCTTTACGCACACCGCTGTTTTCCGGCAGCAGGTAATCACGCAGCGATCGGGTAATGGCGCTGGAGATACCGCCATACAACGAGGCTTCAATCAGACGATAGAACTTGCTGCGGTCGCCTGCGGTACGCAGACGACGCGGCACCACACCGAGTTCAAACAACGTGGCGTGATAATCCGTTACCGAGCTGTACTGGCGGAACTGCACGCCTTCCTGCGCCTCAACGCGATCTTTCACTTCAGTCAGCGGCAACACCCGCGCCTGGCGGCTGCCAAGGATCTCCGTCAGGATGTCGGTGGGTTGGGTATCGGTGGGCAGGCCGTGAATGCTGAACGGCTTAATGTCCACCTTCTTATCACGCCCGGCGACCTGTTGCAGACGCACGCCAACCACCACACGCTGATGGCGCGAGTTGACGACATCCAGCACCGCATAGCAGACGCCCGCACGTAATTTACCGTGCAGACCTTTGTCGCGTGAACCGGAGGTGGCCCCAGCCTCGGTGGTGTTACGGAAATGCAGCAGCGTCAGATCCGGAATCAGCGCGGTGACAAAGGCGGCCATGGTGGTGGATTTCCCCGCACCATTCCCGCCTGACAACGTGGTCACCAGTTCATCAAGATCAAAGGTACGGGCAAAGAAGCCGTTCCAGTTGATCAGCGTTAGCGAACGAAATTTACCGCGTTCAATCATGCCTGTTCATCCTCCGCGTTATCACTCGCTTCACTCTCGGCGTCGTTGTCATTGTCGCTTTCCTCGGTGACCGTCGCATTTTCCAACGTCATGGCTTCACCATCGCGAATCAGACGCAGCTGCGCTTCGCGGGCATCATCACCGCTGCGCACATCCGCCCCGAAGCGGAACACCGATTCGGTGATGCGGAATTTGCTGCTGTCATTGCCCATAAACCAGACCATGCCGAGACGACGCAGGCGGTTCAGTGACGCGCGCATCTTCTCCTGCAATTTGGCACGGTCGAGGTCAGAACCGGTGGAACGCTGGTTCACCAGCTTGAGCAGTTTGCTTTCATCCGCCAGCGACAGCAGCTCATCGTACAACTCCTGCTGAGTGAAAATGCCCTCGTTGGCGAGACGTTCCGGGCTGAGATAGAGGTAGCACAGAATTTTGCCGACCATCATATCCAGCTCGGAAAGCACCGAACGCGGGATCAACGTCGTCGAACGTGGGCGCAAATAGAAAAAACCTTCCGGCGCACGGATCAGTTCCACGTTGTAGCGCGCGTAAAACTCTTCCAGATACTCCTGGTAATCCATCAGGAAAGCGTGATTATCCAGCTCTTCGATGCCAATGTGGCGTCCTGCGCGTAACTGGCTATCGAGCGCAGGAAAAAGGGGATTAGCCAGTGCCAGCGCCAGTTTAACTGGCATCACTTGTTCAATATTTGTCGATGACATGTGCCTGCACCTTGGCTCCGTATTCATTAATGGTCTGCCATTCCGCGGGCAGACCGGCTAAATCTGCCTCAGCCACGCCGAGACGAACTGCCTGATCGATGACAATGCGCGCCAGATCGAAGTGGCGCGCACGAGGATATTGCGCCAGATAGTCGCGCATCACCGTAGCGAGGTTAAGGGGTCTTTGTTCCTGCTTATACACCAGCAAGGCTGCTTCAATCATCGCGGCCAGTTGCTCGCGGATCTCATTAAACTCTTCGAACTCCAGCTCTGCCGGCAACTCACCCATCACCTCGTCGTTGCGCAGCGTCATCTCTTCGTCGCGCATATCAAACAGGCGGTCAGCGTTAGCGTAAGTCAGCGCCCAAGGCTGGTCGAAATAGTTTTGTACCGACAAACGTAAACGCTGGGCGAACACCCGGTTCTTGTCCATGTCGATGGCGGTACGAATGAATTTGTGCACGTGACGGTCATAGCCGATCCACAGGTCGATAGCCTGTTGGCCCCAGCTGATAATGCGGTCCAGCTTGTTTTGCAGATCAAACACCAGCTTATCAACAAAGCCGAGATCCGGGCTGCTCAGCGTAGCGTCCTGAATACGCAGCAGATTGGCTTGTAACTTATCGCCCGCCGCTTCCAGCGTATCCTGCAACTCACGCAGTGTGCCGGAGGTTTCTGACAGCAGCATTTCACAGCTGGAGATCGCCGCGCGCCAGTCTTTGTTCAACAGATCAGCGATATCGGTTTTCACCGCCTGCTGCTGCTCATCCATCAGGCGTTGCGTCATGTCGATACTGTCGAAGATCTCCGCCACCGAGTATTTCAGCGGCGCAAATACGTTGCGATGCCAGTGGAATTCATCACCGTCTTCTTCCGCTGCATCCGCCGCGCGTTTCAGCTCCTGCGCCACAATCGACAATTGCATCGAAAGACGCAGGGTCGAAAACTCGCGCTGGCGAATGTAATAGTCGGTAATGCCGATAGCCAGCGGCGTCAGACGGTAGATGGCATGGCCTTCCGTCAGCTCGCTGGTAAAGCGGTTGAGCAGGCGCTGCCGCACCATATCGTTGATGGCGTTATTGGCACGCACCTGTACGGTTTCGTGAGTTTGTTCGAATGCTTTACTGACATGACGAAATGCGTCAATCAACTCGCCTTCACTCATCTCGCCGTCCATCCGCTCACCGTTCAGGGTGGCGATAGCCAGCAAAAACGCCAGACGTTCAACCGGCAGCGCAAGGGAAAAGTCATTCTTGCGCGCCCATGCCACCAGTTCGGGCACCGTCTGGGAAAAATCGCTCATAGTTGGTCCTTCTACCTGGGTTTGCGCGCGGTCACATGGATATAACGCCCTAAACTTAAAAAGGGCTCCTGGCGACAGTAGCGCCGTTCCATCTCAATAATGGACTCAACGTCTTTCACAGCGGCAGACTGTTCTTTCATGTAGTCACAAAAGACGCGAATGCCCGCGCGCTGTTCAATCTCAAATCCACAGTCTGTCAGCCAGCGATATACCTCTTCGGGATCGCGTGGGTAATCGGGCGACAGCGTGCGCTTCTTGCGCTTGGACATATTGGCCTGCAGATAGCCGAAATTACCGAGGGTCAGCAGGCGTAAGGTTAAGGCATGACGATTAAAAAACATCAGCGACAAAACGCCGCCTGGCTTCAGGGTGTGCCATAACGCCTGCAATACCGCCTCGGGTTGCGCTACCCACTCCAACACAGCGTGAAACAATACCAGATCAACCGGCTTATCCAAATGTTCGCCGACCTGTTGCGCGCTAATTTGTTTGAATTGCATGTTGTGGCTCACACCCTCGGCAAGGGCATGTGCCTCGGCCAACTTCAACATCTCCGCCGACAGGTCGCACAACAGCACCTGATGGCCGCGCGCCGCCAGTCCGCTGGAGATTTGCCCTACACCACCACCGGCATCCAGCACTGACAACGGCCCGGCGGGTAGCGTCGGCAGCAACGTGTCCAGCTCATCCCACAGGATCGCCTGACGCACCATGCCTTTCTTGGTGCCATAAATGTTCTTTGAAAATCTCTCCGCGAGATCGTCAAAGTTACGATCCTGCATGCTGGTCGCTCCGCTCTGCTGCCTTCAACTTGTGCTATTTTGTCACAGGCGCAATAAGAATGAACCTTTCATCCCGTGGTTAGTGTCTGGCTGCTGTTTTTTCGGCCAAAAGGAGCAATTTTCGATGTTTTTCACGTTAAAAAAAGTGATCGGTGGGATGTTACTGCCCTTGCCACTGCTGCTGTCACTGATGGCAGCCGGACTTTTATTGCTCTGGTTCAGTCGTTGGCAGAAAAGCGGCAAAATTCTGATATCAATCAGTTGGCTGACGCTGCTGTTACTCAGCCTGCAACCGGTGGCCGATCGCCTGTTGCTGCCCCTGGAAAATGCTTATCCAACCTGGAACCGCAACGATAGCGTCGATTATATCGTGGTGTTGGGGGGCGGATATACCTTTAATCCGGATTGGGCGCCCAGTTCGAACCTGATTGGGAATAGTCTGCCTCGGGTAGCTGAAGGGGTACGTCAGTGGCGACGCTATCCGCAGGCGAAGATGATCTTTACCGGCGCGGCGGCAGGGAATAACCCCATGAGTAACGCGCTCGTGGCGGCCCAGGTGGCGGAAAGCCTCGGCGTACCGGATAGCGCAATTATTGTGCTGGACCAACCCAAGGATACGCGGGAGGAAGCGCAGGCGGTGAAAATCGCCGTGGGGCAGCATCCTTTCCTGTTGGTGACCTCTGCCAATCATCTGCCACGGGCGATGCAGTTTTTCCAGCGCGCAGGACTCAATCCGCTGGCAGCTCCGGCTAATCAAATGGCTATCACCTCGCCGTTAAATGGCTGGGAGCGCGCGCTACCCTCGCCGTTGTGGCTGAGTCACAGCGAGCGGGCGATTTATGAAACCCTCGGCCGGGCGTGGCAGGCGCTGCGTGGCGATGACCTGGCCTCATCCCAGCCAGGGGAGTAGCTGCTCGCGCGCGTTATCAAAGCGTGCCCGGTCAAACTGACCTGTGCTGACCAGGGTATCAATGCAATCCCAGAGTTGATACAGCCAGCGCCGCCAGAGAAACCCTTCCGCGACCGGTGCACGCTGCAAATAGTGTTGCAACAACGAGGCTTCTGCCCCGTTGTCGCCCAGCCGCATCAGCTCAAATTCGCGCGGTGCCCATAGCACATTGCCCGGTTGCGTCATTGCGACCAGTTGGTCACTGCGCACGTCTTTCATGATGCTCCCCAGCCGCAGGTTGCCGTGGATCAGCACACAGGGATCGTCAAACCCATGAAATAAACGGGCCAGCTGCTGGCGGCTACGAAACAGGATTTGCCGGTCGTCGAGGGTGAAAGCCGGAGGCGACAGGTAACCCAGTGTTGACCACAGCACTTCGACCCGTTGCTGATACCAGGCAGGCCAGTTGTTCTCCTGAATACTGTCGATGCTGCCCACCAGCCCATGACTGTCAATGCGATGCCAGGCCAGCAAGCCTTCAACTACCTGCTCACAAAGCTGCTCCCAACGTGCAGCGGTGCGCGCCGGGGCTTCGGCAGAGACGCCATTGAGGCGCGCCATCAGCAACATTTCATGTACGGGTTTCTGCTGGCTGAGTACCAGGCCAAACACTGCCGGCACGGCAATTAATCCATCGCGGCCCAACATCGCCAGTTTTTTCGCTTCCAACGCCGCGCGCCCCTGATGACGGAAATATTTCGCTACCAACGGCATCGGTTTATCGGCGTCATCATACAACGCGTACAAGCGCGACTGAGACTGTTCACTAATGGTTTCAAGACGGCCGACGCTTTCACCAAGCACCAGCGTAAGTTCTGAACGGAGCTGTTCCATGCGTCATCCTCCCGAGAAAGTGACTTAAATATCCTGGAGGTCACGGCAGCGCAGAGTGATGCGCCAGATCAAAGAACAGCAGGGCCAGCCACATAAGCTGGCCGCTGCGGATTAAGCCTGCATGGCAGCGCGCACGCGCAACAGGTCTTCCGGGGTGTCAACACCGACGCTCGGCACCGTTTCTGCTACGGCGACATGGATCTTCTCGCCGTACCACAAGACACGCAACTGCTCGAGCAACTCAATCTGCTCCAGCGGGCAGGGTTCCCATGAGATATAACGGCGGACAAAGCCAGCGCGGTAAGCATAGATACCAATATGACGCAGCAGCGTATCACCCGCCTGCTCGCGCGATTTCGCGTAACGCTCGCGATCCCACGGAATGGTGGCGCGTGAGAAGTAAAGTGCATAACCCTGCGCATCGGTCACCACTTTCACCGCATTGGGGTTGAACGCTTCTTCCGCATCACGAATCGGCACGGCGAGTGTGGCCATACCTGCGTCAGCCTGAGCCAGATTGGCCGCCACCTGGCGCACAATCGCCGGTGGGATCATCGGCTCATCGCCCTGTACATTGACGATGATAGTGTCATCGGGGAACTGATATTTTTCAATCACTTCCGCCAGGCGTTCGGTGCCGGAATGATGGTCAGCACGCGTCATGCAGACTTCACCACCTGCCGCTTCTACCGCCGCCGCAACATCAGGATGATCCGTGGCAACAATTACCCGATCGGCACCGGATTCACGCGCACGTTCCATCACATGCACCACCATCGGTTTACCAAGAATATCCACCAATGGCTTGCCCGGCAGACGCGTCGAAGCGTAGCGCGCCGGAATAATGGCGACAAAACTCATGGATGGATCTCTTCAACAGACAAGGTTCGCGCTTCGTTTTCCAGTAACACCGGAATACCATCGCGCACCGGGAATGCCAGCCCATCGGGTTTGCAGATCAATTCCTGCTGTTCTTTGTTGTAGTACAGTTTTCCATTGCAAACCGGGCAGGCCACAATCTCAAGTAAACGGTGATCCATAATCTCCTCCATACCGGATCGATTCGTCAGACAGTTAGCATACCATAGCGCAGCGCATGGCAGCGTGCCGTAATCCACTACTCAGTTATTCTCCAGCCATCCGACCAGGCGGCACGTAACGCGGGCGGAACCTGCTCAATCACCACTTCATTGGCCCCCTGCCATTGGGCAAAGCGCGTAATAGCGCGCTGGACGTCATTGATAAAACTGACCGTCACACGCGTCCCCTCTTCCAGCCAAAAAGCGCGGATCACCAATTTTTGCGCCTGGCGATCCATCTTCGCATCGAGCCGACCTTTCAACACGCCACGGTGTAAAACCGGCAGCACAAAGTAGCCGAACTTACGCTTCTCTGCGGGCGTATAACATTCAATACGGTAGTCAAAATTGAACAGCTCCAGCGCCCGACGTCGATCCCATACCACCGGATCGAAGGGTGAAAGCAGCGCGGTATGGGTGGCTGACGGCGATTTTTCCAGTAGCGGCAGCAACTCGCGATGTAGCCACATCTCACCCAGTTGCTCTACCTGCACCGCAATAATCTCGCCCCGCTCTTGCGCTGTCTCAAGCCAGGGTTGCAGTGCCACCCGCTTCAACCGATAGTAATCAGCCAGCCAGGCGGAGCGAAATATCCCCAGACTGCGCGCGCTATGGCTGAGCATCCTGACCACCGCATCTTCTTCACTGAGCGCGTGTTGTGCATCATCCCAGTCCGGCATCACGCGTTGCTGTAGGTCATATACCCGATGGAAATTACGCCGCTCGACCACCATCAACTCCCCTGCGCTGAACAGGTTTTCCAGATGGCGTTTATGTGGCTTCCACGCCCACCAGCCCGGTTTGCTGTGCTTTTCCGTGGCAAAGTCGGCAGCACGTACCGGGCCGTTAGCGTTGATATGTTCCAGCAAGTCGGCAATCTCCCGCTGATGCTCCTCAACCCACTGCGCATTGTATTTCCAACCGAGACGCGATGGATCAAGCATACGATGACGCAGCAGCGGATAGTCTTCACGCGGGATAAAGCAGGCTTCATGCGCCCAATATTCAAATAACTCACCCGATGCCAGTGCCTCTTCCAGCCAGTTTGTCGGGTAGTCGCCCAGGCGACTGAACAGCACCAGATAAGGGCTACGCGCCACCACATTGATGGTGTCAATTTGCAGTAGCGACATCTGACGGATAGTGGCGTGAATATCAGCGAAACGCGCCCGCCGCCCGGTTGGCCGTAGCAGCCCCTGAGCGGCGAGATGGAGATTGCGGGCAGTCTGTAAAGAGAGGGAATCAGCGTGGCTCATTACTCAGTTTCCCTCTAAGGTTAGCGCAAGTGTGTGTCGCGGGCGCTGAGGCAAAGTTGCGTGATGTCTTCCAACAACGCAGGTAAGGATGCGCCTGCCAGATGCGCATCAACAGGCAAATACCACCAGTTTTCACGTGCGAAAGCGCGGCATTTGACCGCGTCTTTTTCCGTCATCAGCAAGCACTGGCCCGGCTGTGTCAGGCTACTTAATTCGGTTGCGCTATAAGCGTGATGGTCAGCAAAAGCGATTTCAGCGACGGGCTGTAGCCCTTGCTGTTTCAGGGTAGTGAAGAAACGAGGTGGATGCCCGATGCCGGCCATCGCGATCACTGACGGTAACTGCGCCAGAGTGGCACGTTGCCCGGTAACCAGATTGATCGCCATGCCGGGTTGTAACGTCATGGCGATTTCCCGGCCTTTGGCCTCACCACCGTTAACAATGACGGCATCGACCTGTTCGAGGCGTGAGGCGCGTTCCCGCATCGGTCCGGCAGGTAACCACCAGCCATTGCCAAAGCGACGCACACCATCCACCACCACCACTTCTCGGTCACGTTGCAGGGCGTAGTGTTGTAACCCATCGTCGGTGATGATCACATCCAGTGGCTGTCGGGACAATAACGCCTCGACAGCAATGCGGCGTTGAGGAGCAACCGCGACCGGCGCGCCAGTCCGCTGTGCAATCAAAACCGGCTCATCACCCGCCAGTTCCGTAGAAGTTTCAGCGTCGACCAACAGTGGATAGCGTTCTGCCTTACCACCATAGCCACGCGACACCACCCCCGCACGTAGGCCGCGTTGTTGCAACGCCTGTACCAACCAGATGACCACCGGCGTTTTGCCGTTACCACCAGCGGTGAGGTTACCCACCACAATCACCGGACAGGGCGCGCGCCAGCTTTTACGCCAGCCACGCTGGAAACTGAGGCGAATCAGCCAGCTGACCGCCCCATAGAGCAGACTGAGCGGCCATAACAGCAGCCATAGCGGCGAACGTCCACTCCAGATGCGCTCAATCATTGGCCAAACTGCAATTTGTGAAGCTGTGCGTAGGCACCTCTCTCCGCCAGCAGGACGTCATGTGTACCACGTTCAATGATACGACCATCCTCAACTACCACGATCTCATCGGCTTTCTCGATGGTCGAGAGGCGGTGCGCGATCACCAGCGAGGTGCGGTTTTTCTGCAACTCATCCAGTGCAGACTGAATCGCACGCTCCGATTCGGTATCCAGCGCGGAGGTTGCTTCATCGAGGATCAGGATCGGGCAATCACGCAGCAAAGCACGGGCAATGGCAATACGCTGACGCTGACCGCCGGAGAGCAATACACCATTTTCGCCAATCACGGTATCGAGACCGTTATCCATTTTTTTGATGAAGTCCATCGCGTGTGCCATGGTCGCCGCCCGCTCAATCTCTTCACGGCTGTACTGCTCTTTGCGTGCATAAGCGATGTTGTTGGCGATGGTGTCGTTGAACAGGTGCACATTCTGCGACACCAGTGCCACCTGATTACGTAACGAACTCAGGGTGTATTCACGTAAATCGTGTCCGTCCAGCAGGATCTCGCCCTGTTGGATATCGTAAAAACGGGTCAGAAGACTCGCCATCGTTGATTTACCCGAACCCGAGCGGCCAACCAGCGCCACGGTTTTGCCTGCCGGCAGGGTCAGATTAATATCGCGTAACGCTGGGATATCACGGCCAGGGTAGGTAAAGGTCACGTTACGGAACTCAACATCACCTTTCGCACGCTCCATCTGACGCGTACCGTTGTCATTCTCCTGCTCACTATCCAGAATGCTGAACAGGGTCTGACACGCCGCCATACCACGCTGGAACTGCGCGTTGACGTTGGTCAGTGACTTCAGGGGACGCATCAGGGCGATCATCGAGGAGAACACCACCGTGATGGTGCCAGCAGTCAGCGTATCCATCACGCTCGGGAAGCTGGCGGCATACAACACAAAAGCCAGTGCCAGAGAAGCGATCAGCTGAATCACCGGATCAGAAATAGACGAAGCCGAGACCAGCTTCATACCCTGCTGACGCATCCGGTTGCTGACGCGCGCGAAACGCTCGGATTCCACTTCCTGGCCGCCGAAAATCAGCACTTCTTTGTGACCTTTCAGCATCTGTTCGGCGCTGGTGGTCACTTGCCCCATGGTGTTCTGCATGGTTTTGCTGATATTACGGAAGCGTTTGGAGACGTTACGAATCGCAAATGAAACAATCGGGGCCAGGACAATCAGAATCAACGACAGCTGCCAGCTGTAGTAGAACATCATGATAAACAGGCCAATGATGGATGCACCTTCACGCACCACCGTGACCAGCGCGCTTGAGGACGATGAAGCGACCTGCTCTGAGTCATACGTGATACGGGACAGCAGCGTGCCTGTCGACTGTTGATCAAAGAAGGCCACTGGCATGCCCATCATGTGACTGAACAGACGCCGACGCATGTTCATCACCACGTTGCCGGAAACCCAGGATATGCAATAGCTTGAAATATAACTGGTTATCCCGCGCATTAGCATCAAACCAATCACCGCCAGCGGCATCCACAACAGTACGGATTTGTCAGCCTTACCGAAGCCGTCATCCAGTAAAGGTTTCAACAGGGAGAGCATTAAGGTGTCGCCTGCCGCATTGAGTATCAGCGCCACAGCAGACACAAATAAGCCAGCTTTGTGAGGCGCAATCATCGGCCAGAGTCGGCGAAATGTCTGCCACGTTGAGAGATCTTTGTCTTGTTGCATTATTTAGTCACGCTGTTTGAAATAGCCGCTCATTCTACCTGGATTCACGTTTGACGCCAAACCACTGATGATACCAGCGGGGCATTATTTGTTCTCTTAACCCCTTTATCTGCCAATGACCTGCACGAATCCCGATATGGATCTGCCCTGATTGGGCGGTATCATGCCAGTGATAGCCATACTGATGATAGCCGCTAAGCACTGCCTTCGCTGGCATCCGCCAGGCGTTATAGCGCGCCACTGAGGCTATCGCGACCTCGCCGGAGACATTACGCAGCAGCAACGCGCTGGATGAGGTTCGGCTGCCATGATGGGGCACCTGTAAAATAGTTGAGTTCAGAGCCTGCTTCTGTTGGGCGACCAGCTTCCTTTCAGCGTCCAGTTCAATATCACCCGTCAATAACAAACTCACTTTGCCATCATCGACGCGTACCACGCAGGAATCATTATTTTCTCCGCTGTTGGCAGCGCGTGGTGGCCATAATGCGCGAAAGCGCAGTTTCCCCCAGTACCATACCTCTCCCTGATAACAAGGCAGATGATTGGCCTCAGCTAGTGCACTTCGTATTGGCGTGGCGGGATGAGCCACAATAATCGACGCCAACCCACCGCGATGATCCAGATGCTTGTGACTTAAAATTATCGTGTTCAATCTTCTGTTTTTGCGCTGTAACCAGGGCAGGATGACACGACTGCCTGCATCGCCATGTGTCCAGCGCGGACCGGTGTCATATAACACCGCTTCATCACCCTGCGTGATAACGATCGCCAGCCCATGCCCGATATCGATCATATCTATTTGCCAGTCATCCGGCGGTTCACTGACGCGCCATAGCAACAGGGCGATGGCGATGCTGCAACATTGCAGCGGTGCACGATAGACGACACCACTACGCCAGGCAAACACCCCGCCCCACAGCAACAGCATCGCGGGTAGTGCGTCACTCCACGGCAACCAGCCTGCGGGAAATGATGCCAGCAGTTGCATCACTCGGTGGACTGACTGATCCGCCAGCCACCATAATCCGCTAGCAAGCGACGCCACTGGCATCATCATCGCCAGCAATATCAGCGGCACCGTAATAAATGAAACCACCGGAACGGCCAGTAGATTGGCCGCTAATGCACTGAGGCTAATACCCTGAAACAGAAAAATTTGTAGTGGAGCCATCAGCAACATCATCCCCAACTGTAAGTGCAGCAGTTGCAACACCAACCAGCGACGTCTGTTGCGAAATCTTGCCGGTAGAGCAAACCATTGATACCAGATAAGCAGCACCGCCACCGCTAAGGCGGATAACCAAAAACTCTCGGATAAAACCGTGAGCGGGTCCAGCGCCAGCAACAAGCCAACGCATAACGTCCAGACCTGCCAGCCACTCAACTGCCAGCCCGCAATGCGTAATATTACCCACAACGTCAGAGCCAGCATGGCACGCTGTGCAGGGGGATGGCTGCCGGAAATCCAGCAATAAATCGCGGCAGTGCACCAACTGGCCATCAGCGGAAGCAGGTAATTAATCCTCCTCGCGGGGAAGAATCTTTGCAGCATTCGGGTAAATAACCAGCCGACACTGGCTGCCAGCGCGATATGCATCCCAGAAATCGCCATCAGATGCGCTGTGCCCGTCTCGCGTAAGATACGCCGCTGATCTTCCGTCATTGATTCTCGCATACCAAAAGCCAGCGCCTGGACAATCGCCGGTGCTTGCATCTCAGCGAATGCAGGCAGGTGATGATGGATCAGGCGCGAGCGCCAACTACAGGCAGGATTCACCACCTGACGTGCTGCAATCACACCTTGTAAAGGCTTGTGTTGTGCCAGGGCAAAGCGTTGTGCATCAAACTCCCCTTCGTTGAGTCGTGCATGCACGGCGCGTACGCGCAGTTGCATCTGCCAGCGTTGCCCGCTACAGAATGGCTCCCCTTCTCCGTTGTGGTTCAACGTGGCAAACAGAGGTGGAAACTGATATCGCCCATTAATTTGCATCAGCTGAACCGTCAGCTGTTTATTATCCTGACGGACATCGGTTATCCGCACGCTGGCGTTGATCGGTGCCTGAGTGAGTTGGTCAATGCTGCTGATCATTTGCCGGGCCTCGGCCAACGCCCATAACATCAGCAACAGAGTAAGTCCGGTGAGACGAAACGAAGAGAGGGATTGCAGACGTAGCAATAGCGCGGCGGCACCCATCGCCATCAGGGTACCATTGCCTGGCAACTCCGGCATCACGCCTAAGGGCAGCGCCGCCAGGATCATTAATCGCGCCACAACTATCCATGTCATCTGCATCTTTCTTCTCCGGGCAAGGAAAGAAGAGTGTGCCAGAGGCGATAAGGATCCTTGTGCGCATAATTAATGATTCCGGAGGCAGCTCCAGAGATAATCAGGCTGTTGCATCATGATTACAGTTATTCTGGAACGCGCTCACTGCCGTCACATCAGGCAAAAAAAAACGACACCCTGAGGTGTCGTTTTCGATGTTCGGTAACGGCTTAGCCGTAAATATTCGCACGGTCACGCAATTCTTTGCCCGGCTTAAAGTGGGGAACGTATTTACCTTCCAGATCCACTTTGTCACCCGTTTTCGGGTTACGTCCGGTGCGCGGTGCGCGGTAGTGCAAAGAAAAGCTGCCGAATCCCCGGATTTCAATGCGCTCGCCTTGTGCCAACGTTGTGGCCATATGCTCGAGCATCTCTTTAACCGCATCCTCAACGACTTTCGCCGGAATATGAGTCTGCTGGCCAGCAAGTCTTTCAATCAGTTCTGACTTGGTCATGTAACCTCCGGTTAATCCCTGTTTGGAAAGGTATGACAGCTTTTACCGAAACCGGGCAGCTTACGCCGCCCGGTGCTTCGGGTCGATTACTCGCCTTTAGCCGCTTTGAACGCTTCAGCCATAGCGTTAGAGAAGTTGCCTTCTTCCTGTTTGGTGTTAACAGTGTTGATAGCTTCTTTCTCATCAGCCTGGTCTTTCGCACGGACAGACAGACTTACAACGCGGTTCTTACGGTCAACGCCGGTGAATTTAGCTTCAACGTCGTCACCAACACTCAGAACCAGAGTTGCGTCTTCGATACGGTCCAGTGAAGCTTCAGAAGCGCGCAGGTAACCTTCTACGCCATCAGCTAATTCTACTGTAGCACCTTTCGCGTCAACTGCAGTGACTTTACCAGTCACGATAGCGCCTTTCTTGTTCACGGTGATGTAGTTGTTGAACGGATCTTCAGCCAACTGTTTCACACCCAGAGAGATGCGCTCACGCTCTGCATCAACCTGCAGTACAACGGCAGCGATTTCGTCGCCTTTTTTGTACTCACGAACGGCTTCTTCGCCAGTCGCGTTCCAGGAGATGTCAGACAGGTGAACCAGACCATCGATGCCACCGTCCAGGCCGATGAAGATACCAAAGTCAGTGATTGACTTGATTTTACCTTCAACGCGATCGCCTTTGTTGTGGGTCTCTGCGAACTGCTGCCACGGGTTAGATTTGCACTGCTTCAGACCCAGGGAGATACGACGACGCTCTTCGTCGATGTCCAGAACCATAACTTCAACCACGTCGCCCACGTTAACAACTTTAGACGGGTGGATGTTTTTGTTGGTCCAGTCCATTTCAGAAACGTGTACCAGACCTTCAACGCCTTCTTCGATTTCTACGAAGCAGCCGTAATCAGTCAGGTTGGTTACACGACCGGTCAGCTTGGTGCCTTCCGGATAGCGTTTAGCGATAGCTACCCACGGATCTTCGCCCAGCTGTTTCAGGCCCAGAGACACACGGGTACGCTCGCGGTCGAACTTCAGCACTTTAACAGTGATTTCGTCGCCCACATTGACGATTTCGCTCGGATGCTTAACGCGCTTCCAGGCCATGTCAGTGATGTGCAGCAGGCCGTCAACGCCGCCCAGGTCCACGAATGCGCCGTAGTCAGTGAGGTTCTTAACGATACCTTTGACTTCCATGCCTTCCTGCAGGTTTTCCAGCAGCTGATCACGCTCAGCGCTGTTTTCAGATTCGATAACTGCGCGGCGAGAAACCACTACGTTGTTACGCTTCTGATCAAGCTTGATTACTTTGAATTCAAGCTCTTTGCCTTCCAGGTGCAGAGTGTCGCGAACCGGACGCACGTCTACCAGTGAACCTGGCAGGAACGCACGAATACCATTCAGCTCAACTGTGAAGCCACCTTTAACTTTGCCGTTGATAACACCGGTAACAGTTTCAGCATCTTCGTAAGCTTTTTCCAGCGTGATCCAAGCTTCGTGACGTTTAGCTTTCTCACGGGACAGCAGGGTTTCACCGAAGCCGTCTTCTACTGCGTCCAGAGCAACGTCAACTTCGTCGCCCACCTGGATTTCCAGTTCGCCAGCTGCGTTCTTGAACTGCTCTGCAGGAATTGCAGATTCAGATTTCAGACCCGCATCAACCAGAACTACGTCTTTGTCGATAGCAACAACGACGCCACGAACGATGGAACCCGGACGGGTTTCGATTTCTTTCAGGGACTCTTCAAAGAGTTGAGCAAAAGATTCAGTCATATTGATAATCTTCAGGATTCTTCAATTTAACGTCCACCTGACGTCATTGTCGGATGGGGTTGTTTCACATGCCCGGCACCGGATCCATGGTACAGGGTTACAGCAATACGGTTGCCGAAAATATTAAATGCCCAGCTTTTGGCGGGCATAATCAAGTGCTATTTCAATGACTTGCTCAATGGACATACTGGTTGAATCCAGCACCAGAGCATCAGAAGCAGGCACTAAAGGGGCGATAGCGCGGTTACGATCGCGGTCATCGCGTTCCTGTATCTCGGCTAAAAGGCGATCAAAGTTAACACTAAAGCCCTTCTCCTGCAACTGTAGCATACGGCGATGAGCACGCTCTTCGGAACTGGCATCCAGGAAGATTTTTACTGGTGCATCGGGGAAAACCACCGTCCCCATATCGCGGCCATCGGCAATTAAACCCGGCTCCTCGCGAAAAGCTCGTTGACGACGCAACAACGCTTCACGAACCCGAGGGAATGCCGCCACACGTGATGCCGTGTTGCTCACATCCTGAGTACGGATTTCGCCGGTAACGTCTTCACCTTCCAGAATGACCTGCATCTCACCTTCGACGGAAAGAAAACGCACGTCGAGGTGGGCAGCCATCGGAACTAAAGCCTCTTCCGACTCGATATCCACCTGATGATGGATCGCAGCCAAGGCAAGGACACGGTAAATCGCGCCAGAATCCAGCAAGTGCCACTGCAACGACTCAGCCATCGCTTTACACAAGGTTCCCTTCCCTGCACCACTTGGCCCATCGATGGTAATAACCGAGGCGATTGCCGTCATTGTTTTCTCCTGTTGCTGAATGCGTATTTTCAGCCGGCATGGCTGTGTAGATTGCGCAGCATTATACGCTGACCGCGCCGGGTTCGTTACCCCTTAGCGCAGACAGCGTTATAAATTTGGACAGAATCGGAGGAATTTCCGGAAACTTAAGGCCAGTGGAAAGTAAAGACACCCGGCGCAGCAGGCCGCCGGGTGTAAGTATCAGGAAGCGTGGCTGATTTTTGCCAGTTGCTGAAAATAGTCAGGGAAGGTTTTCGCGGTACAGCCTGGATCAAGGATCGTCACTGCCGTGTCTGACAGTGCCACCAGCGAGAAACACATCGCCATACGGTGGTCGTTGTAGGTGCCGATATCCGCATGCTGTAGCTGTGCAGGCGGTGTGATACGAATGAAATCGTGCCCTTCTTCGACCTCTGCACCGACTTTGCGCAGTTCAGTCGCCATGGCGGCCAGACGGTCAGTCTCTTTTACTCGCCAGTTATAGATGTTGCGCATCAGGGTGGTGCCGTTGGCAAACAATGCCGTGGTCGCAATCGTCATTGCGGCATCAGGGATATGGTTCATATCCATATCGATAGCATTCAGAGAACCGCGAGTACAGGCAATGTAATCAACACCCCATTCAACAATAGCCCCCATTTTTTCCAGCACGTCCGCAAAACGAATATCGCCTTGCACACTGTTACGACCAATACCCGTAACACGCACAGTGCCGCCTTTAATCGCCGCTGCCGCCAGGAAATAGGATGCGGAAGAAGCATCACCTTCCACCAGGTAATCACCCGGCGACTGATACTGCTGCTGCCCTTTGACGACAAAACGTTGGTAATTCTGATTATCAACTTCAACCCCGAAACAACGCATCAGGTGCAAGGTGATATCAATGTAAGGCTTTGATACCAGATCACCTTTGATAGTGATGGTGGTGTCCTGTTGAGCTAAAGGCGCCGTCATTAATAACGCAGTCAGAAACTGGCTGGAAACGCTGCCGTCAACGCTTACATCACCGCCAGTAAAGCCCCCTTTGAGCAGTAAGGGCGGGTAGTCCGTCTGTTCCAGATAATCGATTTTTGCTCCGCCCTGACGCAGTGCATCAACCAGATGTCCAATTGGACGTTCTTTCATACGCGGCTCACCGGTCAGCACGATAGATTGCTGCCCAAGGCACAGTGCGGCAGCCAGCGGGCGCATGGCCGTACCGGCATTCCCCAAAAACAGCTCCAGAGGTTGCTCTGAATGCAGCGGGCCAGCATTACCGATCACCTCACAGACCGTACGATCAGCAGAAAGCGTGTAGCTCACGCCCAGCGCTTTCAGCGCGTTGAGCATATGCTTAACATCATCGCTATCCAGCAAGTTGGTCAGACGTGTGGTGCCTTTTGCTAATGCAGCCAGCAGCAGTGCACGGTTAGATACGCTCTTGGAACCCGGTAAGTTTACCGTGCCATCAACACGCGCAATCGGTTGTAGAGTCAGGGAGTCCTGCATGTGAAACTCAATCTCCAGAAAAGAAGAGACCCCGCTTGAAAACAACGGGGTCTGGCACCAGCCTCAGTCAGACTGGCATTTATGAATAATTAACCGTGGCGACGCTCAAAATCGACCATGAAATCGGTCAGGGTCTTAACACCTTCCAGCGGCATCGCATTGTAAATCGAGGCGCGCATACCGCCAACCACGCGATGCCCTTTCAGCGCATGCAGGCCAGCTTTCAGCGATTCGTCGAGGAACACTTTGTCCAGCGCCGCATCTGCCAACTGGAAAGGGATGTTCATGCGTGAACGGTTTTCCGCCGCAACGTCGTTACGATAGAAGTCGCTGTGATCAATTACACCATAAAGCAGATCAGCCTTAGCCTGATTCTGCTTGTCCATTTCAGCTACGCCCCCTTTCTCTTTCAGCCATTTAAAGACCAGACCAGAGAGATACCAGGCGAAAGTTGGCGGGGTATTGAACATGGAATCGTTCTCTGCCAGTACCTTGTAATCGAGGATAGACGGCACATAGCTGTGCGCTTTGCCCAGCAGATCTTCA
This sequence comes from Pantoea sp. X-Soil-TKNS-1211, assembly GCF_059730495.1. Classification (NCBI taxonomy): domain Bacteria; kingdom Pseudomonadati; phylum Pseudomonadota; class Gammaproteobacteria; order Enterobacterales; family Erwiniaceae; genus Pantoea; species Pantoea sp. X-Soil-TKNS-1211. Next base: position 1,527,606 of record NZ_AP035953.1, on the reverse strand, counting down.
CGCACGATAACCAGCGTCAGGCCAGCCGGGCCGATATTTTTCTGTGCACCCGCATAGATCACACCATAACGGCTGACATCAATTGGACGCGACAGAATGGTTGACGAATAGTCAGCCACCACTACTTTGTCGCCAAAGTCAGGTTGCTCATCAATCGCGATGCCATCAATGGTTTCGTTCGGGCAAAAATGTACGTAGGCCGCATCATTACTCAGTTGCCATTCACGCATCGGCAGAATCGCGCGCTTGCCATCACGGGTGGTTTTTACGTCGATGGTATTTGGCGAGCAGTATTTTTCCGCTTCTTTGATCGCACTGTGCGCCCAGTAGCCGCCATCAATGTAATCGGCGCTTTTGGCCGCACCCAGCAAGTTACCAGGGATAGCGGCAAACTGTGCACGCGCGCCACCATGACAGAATAAAACTTTGTAATTGGCGGGGATTTTCAGCAGATCGCGAAAGTCTTTCTCAGCCTCTTCCGCTACCTGAATAAATTCTTTACTACGGTGACTGATTTCCATCACCGAGGTGCCTAACCCGTGCCAGTTTGTCAGTTCTTGTTCTGCACGACGGAGCACTTCAACCGGTAGCATCGCTGGACCGGAGCTAAAATTATAAACCTGCGTCATTTCCCCTCACCACTGTCATATCGAACGGTTATGAATACCCTACCGGTTTTATCATTGCCTCTGGATGGCTGCAATCATTTATCCAGCCGTGATCACATTTCCAGAGCCAGCACCACCGCAGCTTATGTCATAAATGTAATCGGCAATGGAATTTTGTGAGGTTTATCTGCGAAGTAAAATCAGATTGCCGCCAGACGGATAAACCCCCGTAACATAAGAGAGAGAAACTTCATCATCTTCATGGCGAATTTCGCGTAAAACCCGTATTATTGCGCGCTTTACGCCCACCCCATTGACTCAGAGAGCGCCATCATGACGCAAACTTTTATTCCCGGTAAAGACGCCGCACTGGAAGACTCCATTTCACGCTTCCAGCAAAAATTGCAGGATTTGGGTTTCAACATCGAAGAAGCCTCCTGGCTGAACCCGGTCCCTCACGTGTGGTCAGTGCATATTCGCGATCGTGACTGCCCGCTGTGCTTTACTAACGGTAAAGGTGCCAGTAAAAAGGCCGCGCTGGCGTCTGCACTGGGCGAATATTTTGAGCGTCTCTCGACCAACTACTTCTTTGCTGACTTCTGGCTGGGTGAGTCCATCGCCAACGGCGAGTTTGTGCACTATCCCAACGAGAAGTGGTTCGCCATACCGGAAGATGACAGCCTGCCAGCAGGGATCCTGGATGCCCGTCTGCGTAAATTCTATGATCCGGACGATAGCCTGAGTGCAGCTGACCTGGTCGATCTGCAATCCGGCAATGCCGAACGTGGCATCTGTGGCCTGCCTTTTACCCGTCAGTCTGACCAGCAGACGGTCTATATCCCAATGAATATTATCGGCAACCTGTATGTGTCCAATGGTATGTCAGCGGGTAATACGGCCAACGAAGCCCGTGTGCAGGGGCTGTCCGAGGTTTTCGAACGCCATATTAAGAACCGCATCATTGCTGAATCCATCAGCTTACCGGAAATTCCGGAAGCAGTGATGCAACGTTACCCAGGCGTGGTTGAAGCCATCGCACGTCTTGAAGCGGAAGGTTTCCCGATTTTTGCTTACGATGCCTCTCTCGGTGGTAAGTATCCGGTGATCTGCGTGGTGTTGTTCAACCCGGCGAACGGCACCTGTTTCGCTTCATTTGGCGCACATCCTGATTTTGGTGTGGCGCTGGAGCGTACCGTTACCGAACTGCTGCAGGGGCGCGGCCTGAAAGATCTCGACGTGTTCACTCCTCCGACTTTTGATGATGAAGAAGTTGCGGAACATGCCAACCTGGAAACCCATTTTATCGATTCAAGCGGTCTGATTTCCTGGGATATGTTCAAAGACGATGCCGACTATCCGTTTGTTGACTGGAGCTTTGCTGGCAGCACCCACGACGAGTTCGATACCCTGATGGCCATCTTCCGGGCAGAAGATAAAGAAGTGTATATCGCCGATTACGAGCATTTAAGCGTCTATGCCTGTCGTATCATTGTGCCTGGCATGTCTGATATCTACCCGGCTGAAGACTTGCTGCTGGCGAATAACAACATGGGCGCGCCGCTGCGTGAAACCCTGCTGGCACTGCCGGAGAGCCAATGGGAACCGGAAGCCTATCTGGATCTGATCACTCAACTGGATGAAGAAGGGCACGATGACTTTACCCGTGTTCGCGAACTGTTGGGTCTGGCATCGGGCAAAGACAACGGCTGGTTTACGCTGCGTATTGGCGAGCTGAAAGCCATGCTGGCACTGGCCGGTGGTGACCTCGATCAGGCGCTTATCTGGACCGAATGGACGATGGAGTTTAACCAATCCATCTTTAGCGCTGAGCGTGCTAACTACTACCGTTGCCTGCAAACCCTGCTGTTGCTGGCCATGGAAGAGGAACGCGATCCGGTCCAGTACCACCGTGCGTTTGTTCGCATGTATGGCGAAGCCGCCGTTGAAGCTGCCTCTGCTGCCATCAGTGGCGAAGCACCGTTCTATGGTCTGCAAGCTGTGGATCTGGATTTGAAAGCCTTCCCGGCCCATCAGTCGCTGCTGGCAGCTTATGAAAAGTTACAGGCTGCCAAGCGCCGTTACTGGTTAGCGAAATAAATACCCTTATTTCGCTGTAAAAGGCTGGATAACGCTCAAAAAAGCGCTGAATAACCGCAGCGCTTTTTTTTATTGTCAGAGGTTTTGCCTTTCTCAGATAAATATCAGATAACATTCCAGGTTCAACTAACAATATTCGTTAACATTTCTGCCTTTTCCCTGATGGCAGACTAAACAATATTTGCAAATATTAAAAAATATTTAATTCATTATATTCAATTAGTTACTTCGACTTCGCTCTATAAATCGCGCCGGACACCCCCACCCCACCGGCCAAATATGATCCATATCAAATCCTGTCCTATACTCCTTTGTTAGTATTAATCCCAGATAATTCCTGGAGAGCGTTGTGTGAAAACTGACAACCCTTTTAATTCATTATTACCTGCGGCAATGGCAAAGGTTGCTGAAGATGCCGGGGTTTATAAAGCCACTAAACACCCCTTAACCACCTTCTTCCTTGCCATAACCGCTGGCGTATTCATTTCTATCGCTTTTGTGTTCTATATCACCGCCACCACCGGTAGCGGCACAATGCCCTACGGTATGGCAAAACTGATTGGCGGCATCTGTTTCTCTCTGGGATTAATGTTGGTCGTGGTCTGCGGTGCCGACCTTTTTACCTCCACCGTGCTGATTGTGGTGGCAAAAGCCAGCGGTCGCATCACCTGGGCGCAACTGGGTCGTAACTGGTTGAATGTTTATGTCGGCAACCTGCTTGGCGCATTGTTTTTTGTTGTGCTGATTTGGCTCTCTGGTGAACATATGGTGGCGAACGGTGCCTGGGGTTTAAACGTCCTGCAAACTGCCGATCACAAAATGCACCATAGCTTTATTGAAGCTGTGAGCCTCGGCACCCTCGCCAACCTGATGGTCTGTCTGGCGGTATGGATGAGCTACTCCGGCCGCAGCCTGCTCGACAAAATGGTGGCGATGATTCTGCCCGTCGCGATGTTCGTTGCCAGCGGCTTTGAGCACAGCATCGCCAACATGTTTCTGATTCCGATGGCGATTGTCATTCGTGACTTCGCCAGCCCTGAATTCTGGCAAATGGCAGGTGCCAGCGCCTCACAATTCCAGGCGCTCAGTGTCGGTAACTTTATCGTCGACAACCTTATTCCCGTCACCATCGGCAACATTATTGGTGGTGGCTTGTTAGTCGGATTGACCTATTGGGTTATCTATCTGCGCGGTGATGACCCGGTACATTAATTAAATATTGAGTACGGGCACGCCTGAACGCGTGCCAAACGTGAAAGTTTCCCTAAATAAAGGCAGGTATATCATGACCGAACTGAATGAAAAATTGGCGGCAGCCTGGGAAGGATTTAGCGCGGGCGAATGGCAGAACAATGTCAACGTACGCGATTTCATCCAGAAAAATTACACCCCTTATGAAGGCGACGAGTCATTCCTCGCTGGTGCTACCCCGGCAACCACTAAACTGTGGGATGACGTGCTGGAAGGCATTAAGATCGAAAACCGTACTCACGCCCCGGTTGACTTCGATACCGACCTTGCTTCAACCATCACTTCACACGATGCCGGTTACATCAACAAGTCACTGGAAAAAATCGTCGGTCTGCAAACTGAAGCCCCGTTGAAACGTGCCATCATCCCGTTTGGCGGCATCAAAATGGTGGAAGGTTCCTGTAAAGTTTATGGCCGTGAGCTGGATGCCTCTCTGAAAAAAGTCTTCACTGACTACCGTAAAACCCACAACCAGGGCGTGTTCGATGTCTATACCCCAGACATCCTGCGCTGCCGTAAATCGGGTGTGTTGACCGGTCTGCCAGATGCCTATGGTCGTGGTCGTATCATTGGTGACTATCGTCGTGTCGCGCTGTATGGCATCGACTACCTGATGAAAGACAAAGTTGCACAGTTCAACTCACTGCAAAGTGATATGGAAAATGGCGTCAATCTGGAAGCCACTATCCGTCTGCGTGAAGAGATTTCAGAACAGCATCGTGCGCTGGGTCAGATCAAAGAGATGGCGGCAAAATATGGCCACGATATCTCTCTGCCTGCCACCACAGCTCAGGAAGCCGTTCAGTGGACCTACTACGGCTATCTGGCCGCGGTTAAATCACAGAACGGTGCTGCGATGTCCTTTGGTCGCGTGTCTACCTTCCTTGACGTTTACATCGAACGTGACATCAAAGCAGGCAAACTGACTGAAGATGCTGCACAGGAACTGATTGACCATCTGGTCATGAAACTGCGCATGGTGCGCTTCCTGCGTACCCCGGAATATGATGAGCTGTTCTCTGGCGACCCGATCTGGGCAACTGAGTCTCTGGCGGGTATGGGTGTCGATGGCCGTACCCTGGTGACCAAAAGCACCTTCCGTTTCCTGAACACGCTGTACACCATGGGCCCGTCACCGGAGCCTAACATGACCATCCTGTGGTCAGAACAACTGCCGATTAACTTTAAAAAGTATGCGGCAAAAGTCTCTATCGATACCTCATCACTGCAGTATGAAAACGATGACCTGATGCGTCCTGACTTCAACAACGATGACTATGCCATCGCCTGTTGCGTTAGCCCGATGGTGATCGGCAAACAAATGCAGTTCTTCGGTGCGCGTGCCAACCTGGCGAAAACCCTGCTGTACGCAATCAACGGCGGCGTTGATGAAAAACTGAAAATGCAGGTTGGTCCGAAAGAAGCACCAATCACTGATGACGTACTGGAATTCAATACCGTTATGGCGCGTATGGACCACTTCATGGACTGGCTGGCAAAACAGTATGTCACCGCCCTGAATGTCATCCACTACATGCATGACAAATACAGCTACGAAGCATCGCTGATGGCACTGCATGACCGTGATGTTTACCGTACTATGGCCTGTGGTATCGCGGGACTGTCTGTGGCCGCTGACTCACTCTCAGCGATCAAGTATGCCAAAGTGAAACCGGTACGTGATGCGGATGGTCTGGCGGTTGATTTCGAAATCGAAGGCGAGTACCCGCAGTTTGGTAACAATGATGCCCGCGTCGATGATATGGCTTGTGACCTGGTTGAACGTTTCATGAAAAAAATTCAGAAACTGGCCACTTATCGCAATGCTGTACCGACTCAGTCAGTGCTGACCATTACCTCTAACGTGGTTTATGGTAAGAAAACCGGTAACACCCCTGATGGACGTCGCGCTGGTGCACCGTTCGGTCCGGGTGCTAACCCGATGCACGGACGTGACCAGAAAGGTGCGGTTGCCTCGCTGACATCAGTTGCGAAACTGCCGTTCGCCTACGCCAAAGATGGTATCTCCTATACCTTCTCCATCGTGCCGAACGCACTGGGCAAAGATGACAACGTACGTAAAACCAACCTCGCGGGTCTGATGGATGGCTACTTCCACCACGAAGCCAACAATATCGAGGGCGGTCAGCATCTGAACGTTAACGTGATGAACCGTGAAATGTTGCTGGATGCGATGGATCACCCGGAAAAATATCCGCAGTTGACCATCCGTGTTTCAGGTTATGCCGTGCGTTTCAACTCGCTGACTAAAGAGCAGCAACAGGACGTGATTACCCGTACTTTCACCAAGTCCCTGTAATTCGTCCCGCTAAAAAAAGGCTCCTGCGGGAGCCTTTTCTCCAGGTCGTTTTGCCAGAAGGCTAACCGAGGCTCTCTGGCAAAACCGACTTAAACCTTAGAGCACGACACAGATTGTGCCGCCTGATTTCAGGCCAAATTGGAGAACTCATCGCAATGTCAGCCATCGGTCGTATTCACTCCTTCGAATCCTGCGGCACCGTTGACGGCCCGGGAATCCGCTTTATCACCTTCTTCCAGGGCTGCCTGATGCGCTGCCTTTACTGCCACAACCGTGATACCTGGGACACCCACGGCGGCAAAGAGGTCACGGTAGAAGATTTAATGAAAGATGTGTTGTCGTACCGTCACTTTATGAATGCGTCGGGTGGTGGCGTGACCGCGTCCGGTGGTGAGGCTATTCTCCAGGCAGAATTTGTGCGCGACTGGTTCCGTGCCTGCCGTGCTGAAGGTATCCATACCTGCCTCGACACCAATGGTTTTGTGCGCCGTTACGATCCGGTTATTGATGAATTACTGGAAGTCACTGATCTGGTGATGCTCGATCTCAAACAGATCAATGATGATATCCACCAGATTCTGGTGGGTGTCTCGAACCACCGCACCATGGATTTTGCCCGCTATTTGCAGAAGAAAGGCGTCCGCACCTGGATTCGCTATGTCGTCGTGCCTGGCTATTCCGATGATGATGATTCGGTACATCGGCTTGGTGAATTCACCCAGGATATGGATAACATCGAGAAGATTGAATTGTTGCCTTACCACGAATTAGGTAAGCATAAATGGATTGCGATGGGTGAAGAGTACAAACTGGAAGGTGTGAAACCACCGACTAAAGAGACCATGGAGCGGGTGAAAAACATTCTGTCCGGCTATGGTCATCAGGTTATGTATTAAAACTAAGGGGAGTCTAAGCTCCCCTTTTTCAGGCATGCGCCACAGGTGTGGCCTGATGGTCGGCTTTCCGCAGCAGCATCACCAGATAAATTAGCGCCACCACCGCAATCATCACAAACAACAGACGATCTGAGTAGCTTTGCATCAGCATCGCCGTGGTGCCTGGCCCCACCAGGCTGCCAATGGTGTAGCTGAACAGCAATGCCTGGTTCATCGCCACCAGTTCGTGATGCGCAACCGTTTCACAGGCCCAGGACATTGCCACCGGATAGAGCGTAAATCCAGCCAGCCCCAGGACAAATAAGGCGGGTGCCATTGCCGCATCACTCAACATGGCAATCGCACCAAGAATAATGACAAACACCTGCACACGCAGCACCAGCAGGCGGCCGAAGCGATCGGCCAGACGACCTACCGGCCACTGCCCAACGATTCCTGAACTCACCAATAGCGCCATCCAGTAACCTACCGTGGCATCGCTCATCCCCTGATGCGCCAGATAAAGCGGCATCAGTCCATACAGTGAACCCAACAGAATGCCGGAGATAATGCAGCCATTGATACCCAAACGGGAGCTGCGACGGCGCAGCATCGGCCAGATACGACCTGCTGAAGCCTCTTCGCTGGCGCTGCCTGCATTAACACGGACAAACACCACCGGCAACACAGCGCAGAGTACCAACGCCGTCACCCATGGAATAACATGCAGCAGCTCGGTGGAGACACGGCTGACCAGCAGTTGCCCGGCGACGGTGCCGAGATAATAAATAATCATGTAAGCGGCAAGTAACCGACCGCGATTGCGTACCGTGCCGCTACAGAGCAAGGCACTTTCCACGACCACCCACATCAGTGCGCAGCCTACACCGGCGATAAAACGCAGCAGTGTCCAGCTGTAAAACCCTCCCAACAGCGCCATCCCCACTGTCGCCACGGCAAACAGGACCGTTGCCAGATAATAGCAACGGTTAAAACCGTAATGCGTGATGAGCCAGCCAGCCAACAACGTGCCCGCCAGGTTACCGGTATAATAGGATGAACTGACCATCCCCACCTGCCAGGTCGGCAGTTGATCATGCGTCAGCCATAACGGCACCAGCGTATTAAGCACAGCGATAGACACCGTCAGGAGCAGCAAACCGCAAAGCAGCAGCAGGACGGGACGCGACCAGGTTGACATAGGGAAAAAACCAAAGGAATAGAGAGAATTGCGCGCAGTTTGCCAGTTGCTATTTTAAAGTCAATGTGCAAAAAAACAGCGCCGCATTTTTTGCTGCTAACCAATTTAATTTTTTTATCTTCAGTTAGTTAGAGTACGAAAGAACTTTCTTAACCGCCTCGCTATCTCTATGAATTTGCGGATTTTTAGGCGATCGGGGCCGTCTGGCATCGATAACGTTTATTTCTGATTAATTCCGGCTAGAGATTAAATCAGTTTTTATTTGGGAAATAAAAAACCCGGCGTTGCCGGGTTTTTTAAAAGCAGCTGAAGATTAACCAATAAATTCAATACCGCCCATATACGGACGCAGAACTTCAGGCACTTCAATACGACCATCGGCCTGCTGGTAGTTTTCCAGCACGGCAACCAACGTGCGGCCCACCGCCAAACCAGAACCATTTAATGTGTGTACCAGGCGAGGCTTTTTCTCCGTCTTGCTGCGGCAACGCGCCTGCATACGACGAGCCTGGAAATCCCACATGTTGGAACATGAGGAGATTTCACGGTAGGTGTTTTGCGCCGGTAACCAGACTTCAAGATCATAGGTTTTGGTGGAACCAAAGCCCATATCACCGGTGCACAGCAACACTTTACGGTACGGCAGGTTGAGCAGTTGCAGCACCTTCTCGGCATGACCAACCAGCTCTTCCAGCGCCTGCATGGAGGTTTCTGGCGCGACAATCTGCACCATCTCAACTTTGTCGAACTGATGCATGCGGATCAAACCACGCGTATCACGACCGTAGGAACCTGCTTCCGAACGGAAGCACGGCGTGTGTGCGGTCAATTTGAGCGGCAGGTTCTCTTCTTCAACGATCTCATCACGCACCAGGTTAGTCAGCGGCACTTCGGCGGTTGGGATCAGCGCATAGTTGCTGCTGCCCGCTTCTTCATCCAGCGGTTTGGTGTGGAACAGGTCTTCACCAAACTTCGGCAGCTGACCAGTACCATACAGCGTCTCATGGTTGACCAGATAAGGCACATAGGTCTCAAGATAACCGTGTTGCTCTGTATGCAGATCGATCATGAACTGGCTCAGGGCGCGATGCAGGCGGGCAATTTGCCCCTGCATCACTACAAAGCGTGAGCCGGTCAGTTTAACCGCCGACGCGAAATCTAAACCTTTCGCCTGCTCACCCAATGAGACGTGATCTTTCACCTCAAAATCGAACTGACGTGGTTCACCCCAGCGAGCAACTTCGAGGTTTTCCGTATCATCTTTACCCAGCGGCACTTCGTCTGCCGGCAAGTTAGGCAGGGCCAGGGCAAAATCACGGATTTCGTTTTGCAGGGCATCCAGTTCTGCTTTCGCGGCATCCAGGCGTTCGCCCAGCGCGTTCACTTCCAGACGCAGCGGCTCGATATCTTCCCCACGTGCTTTGGCCTGACCGATGGATTTGGATCGGGAGTTACGCTCAGCCTGCAGATTTTCCGTTTCTACCTGCAATACTTTACGACGCTCTTCATGGGAGCGCAGCGTTTCCACATCCAGTTTAAATCCCCGGCGTGCCAGTTTTTCTGCGACTGCGTCTGGCTCGTTACGCAGCAGATTGGGATCGAGCATGCTTATCCTGTGTAATTAAGGTTGATTGAACGAATGAAGTGATGCATCCCTCTGGAATGCATTGAATTCCTGGTTAACCTTACCGTAACGCCTTTAGGAGCGGTAGCGTTTTATCGGGCTATTTTGATCCTGTTCAGCCAGCCAGGCGAGTTTTTCGCCAATTTTCCCTTCAAGACCACGGTTGGTAGGGTGATAGTAGCGTGTTTGTGCCATTTCCGGTGGGAAGTAGACCTCGCCTGCGGCAAACGCATTCGGCTCGTCATGGGCGTAGCGATACTCCTTGCCCAACCCCATCTCTTTCATCAGTTTGGTCGGCGCGTTACGCAGATGCTCAGGGACGTCATAATCCGGGAACTCGCGTGCATCACGCATTGCTGCCTTGAAGGCGGTATAAACCGCATTACTTTTCGGCGCACTGGCGAGATAGACAATTGCCTGCGCGATGGCGCGTTCACCTTCGGCTGGTCCTACGCGGGTAAAGCAGTCCCAGGCGGCAATCGCCACCTGCATACCACGCGGATCGGCATTGCCAACGTCTTCGGAGGCAATCGCCAGTAAGCGACGCGCCACATACAGCGGATCGCCACCTGCGGTGATAATACGTGCATACCAGTAAAGCGCAGCATCCGGCGCGGACCCCCTGACCGATTTATGCAAGGCTGAAATCAGATCGTAGAAGCGATCGCCCTTGTTATCAAAGCGCGCTGCCCGTTCGCCGGAAACCTCATTCAGTAACTGCGGCGTCAACTCACGCTGGCCGGTGGCATTGGTTTCCGCCATATCCGCCATCATTTCCAGCGTATTCAGCGCGCGACGCGCGTCGCCGTTCACCAGCTCGGCAATCATGCGGCGGGTGTTGTCAGGCAACAGAATGTCACTGTTACCATAACCCCGCGCGTTGTCCTGCATCGCCTGCTGTAAAACCTGCTCAATATCGGCTGTGGTTAATGATTTCAACAGGTAGACGCGCGCACGCGACAACAGCGCAGAATTCAATTCGAACGAAGGATTTTCCGTGGTGGCACCAATAAAGGTGATGGTGCCATCTTCGATATGCGGTAAAAACGCATCCTGCTGGCTTTTATTGAAGCGATGCACCTCATCAACAAACAAGATGGTGCGACGGCCAACCTGACGATTTTGCCTGGCGCGTTCAATCGCTTCCCGAATCTCTTTCACGCCGGACGTCACAGCTGAGATGCGCTCAACATCAGCTTTGCCGTAATGCGCGATAATCTCGGCCAGGGTGGTTTTCCCTGTCCCTGGCGGCCCCCACAGAATCATCGAATGCAGATGCCCTGCCTCGATCGCGCGTGGCAAAGGTTTACCGGCTGCCAGCAGATGTTGCTGGCCGATGTATTGCGCCAGCGTCACTGGCCGCATACGCGCGGCCAGTGGCTGAAACTCATTGCTGGAGGAAAAATCCAGGGAAAGGTTACTCACCGTGACCTCACTGACGTTGATCGTCTACCGTTACCCCTTTCGGCGGCGTAAAGGTGAATTTATCCGGGCTAATGGCACCATTGGTCTGGCTTTTCAGTTGATAGCTGCTGCGCTGCCCATCCTGCTCAATCGCACTGAATTGGTTGATAGTGCCAGACGGCGTGACGGTGATGGTGAATTGCTTGAGATTACCGTCGCTACTTTTCGGCGTCAGCTCAAAATTATCGCCCTGCTGTTTGATGTTGTATTGCTTCCAGTCACCTGGCTGGTTCCGCGCAATCAGCATGAACGGGGTATTGCTGGTGGCGTTTTTCACCCAACTGGCGCTGACCTGCTCGACAAACGGATTGTAGAACCACAGCGTTTTACCATCGGAAATGATTATGCTTTCGTCCGGTGCAGTCATGTGCCAGTTAAACAGGCTGGGACGTTTCACCCATAGCTCACCTTCGCCATCCTGCACGTTGGCTCCGCTGCCATCGGTCACTTTCTGGCTGAAACTGGCATGGAAGCTGTTCACTTTGTTCAGACGCTGCTGCAAATCGCTGGACGCATCAGCCAGCACGGAAGCAGAAAGAAAAGAGGCCAGCAGACCGCAGGCAATAACGCGTAATTTCATCTGATTCGATTCCTTATTCATTGTTTCCCGACACTTACTGCATTAAACGTAGTTGCCGCACTGTCTCTTCGACAGGAGAAAAAGCCGAAAGCTCCCGTTGATATGGGGATCGACTGCCAGATAAACAATGGGCCAGTAAATACTGGCCCAAATTAACTGTTTGAGGATAATCAGTTACATCTCATGCGGCGGCGGCGACAGCACTTCACGGTTACCGTTATGTCCGGGTTCGGACACAATGCCCTGCGCTTCCATCTGTTCAATGATGCGTGCAGCGCGGTTATAACCGATACGGAACTGACGTTGTACACCGGAAATCGATGCACGACGCTTATCCACCACAAAGGCCACCGCCTGATCGAACAGCGGATCCAGCTCTTCATCACCGTCCATACCGCCAGCGCCACTTTCACTCTCTTCACCCGCAGTGATGCTATCAATATATTGCGGACGACCACGCGCTTTCCAGTCCTGCACCACGGCATGGACTTCCTGATCAAGGACAAATGCGCCGTGTACACGCACCGGCATCGATGAGTTTGGTGGCATATACAACATGTCACCCATACCGAGCAGCGATTCCGCGCCGCCCTGATCGAGAATGGTACGCGAGTCGATTTTACTCGATACGGTAAAGGCGATACGTGTCGGGATGTTAGCTTTGATTAAACCGGTAATGACATCCACTGAAGGACGCTGAGTCGCCAGCACCAGGTGGATACCTGCCGCACGCGCTTTCTGCGCCAGGCGGGCAATCAACTCTTCCACTTTCTTGCCCACCGCCATCATCAGGTCAGCAAATTCATCGACCATCACCACGATATAAGGCAGTTTTTCCAGCACCGGCGGCGTGGTATCCATGCTGTCACCCGGTTTCCAGAACGGATCGGGGATCGGACGCCCCATCGCCTCAGCCTGTTGCACTTTTTCGTTGTAACCCGCGAGGTTACGCACGCCAAGCGCTGACATCAGCTTATAGCGACGTTCCATCTCGCCCACACTCCAGCGCAACGCATTGGCCGCATCTTTCATGTCAGTTACCACTTCCGTCAGCAGATGCGGAATACCTTCATAGACCGAAAGCTCCAGCATTTTCGGGTCGATCATGATAAAGCGCACTTCTTCCGGGGTAGCTTTATACAACATGCTGATGATCATGGCGTTCACGCCAACCGATTTCCCCGAGCCGGTGGTACCCGCCACCAGTAAATGCGGCATTTTTGCCAGGTCTGCCACCACCGGCTGACCGGCAATATCTTTACCCAGCACCACTGCCAACGGAGAAGGATTGTCGCGGAATTTAGCGCAATCCAGCACTTCACGCAGATAAACCGTCTGTCGATGTTTGTTCGGCAACTCCAGACCAACATAAGGTTTGCCCGGAATCACCTCCACCACGCGCACTGCAACCGCCGAAAGTGAACGGGCCAGGTCACGAGACAGGTTGGAGATACGCGCGGCTTTGACGCCAGGTGCAAGATCCAGTTCAAAGCGGGTGATCACCGGCCCGGGTGAAATTCCCACCACTTCGGCCTTCACACGGTAATCAGCAAGGCGTGCTTCCACCAGACGCGCCGTTTGCTCCAGCGCAAACATATCCACCGGCTCCTCTTCCGCCGGTGGCGGCGTCAGCAGGTCCAGCGTTGGCAGCGGCGTAGAGGGCCGCTCCAGTGGCTGTTCATGGCGCACCAGGAATGGATGGAACAAGCTATCGTGCACCGATTTTTCTGGTTTCGCTTCCTCAACCGGCTCCTCTTCAGCGGCCGACCACGGGCTGCTCTGCTCATCAAAGGACGGCACCGTCTCTGGTTCTGGCTGCGGCGTAACTGGCTGTTGCCATTGCGCAGGCGCAGAGACTTCAGGTTCCGGCGTTGCCGCAATGGTAAACAACGGCTCGCTCGGACTGTCATCCACCAAATCTTTCATTGGGGAGAAATCAAAGGCTGATGACGTGTCGAGATTAAATACCGGACCCTCATCAGGTTCAGCTTCTCTTCCTGCCTGGTAACGTTGTTGCTGCTGATCCGCAAACTGGCGAGCCAGCTGCGCCTGCTGCAACGCGTCTTCGTCTTCTGCTTCGGTATGCCAGCTATCGCCATAACGCTGTTGTTGTTGCGACTGGAAGGCGTCACGCAATTGCGCTTCCTGCAACGTGGCAGCATCCTCGGTCGCGAGGGGATCCAACGCCGGTGCGTCATGCTGCTCTGACTCTTTCGCTTTCTCTTCTGCCATCCGCTGTGACGGTAGTTTGATGCCATAAGAGGCCAGCTCACGACGCGTAGGCAGTTTCACCGGATTCGGACGCGGCAGTTCCGGGCCAATACCTTGTTTAACCTGAGGGTTGTAATCACGCTCCGGCACCACATCGAATGCCGGTGTATAAGGCGCGCTGGATGCCGCTGCTTTTACCGCTCCGGTGGCCAGCGCCACACTGGCGGTGGTATTCAGCGCAGACGGAGCCTGGGCCGCATCCTGCCAGTTGCCCATTCTCGGACCATCATCTTCGTCAACCGGGGCAAACGATGACGTCTCAGCGGGGACTTCAAAACGGTATAACGGCGGTGATGGCGGTGTTTCGGTAACCACTGGCGTTGCAGGTGCTGGCGGGACAACCGCCGTAGGCTGGACCGGCTGCACTACCGGCTGCGCAGCAGCAGGGACAACGGGGGCGGCCACTGTCGGTTGTACGGCTACCGGTTCCTGACGGGCCGCTTCGCTGCTCATCGTAATGGCAGCAGCCGTCGCAGCACTGGCTTGCGCCAGCAAGAGGTCGTCCGCGTCATCATCGACTCTGCGCGGTTTGGTCAGCAGCACATCATCGTCATCAGACGTTGCAGCACGCAGCGGAGGCACGGCCTCATCTGCCTGCTGGTGCTCGTCCTCATATTCATCCTCTTCCTGCCAGGGTTCATCCTGACGCGAGCGATTGCTGGCAAAGGTCAGCACCCCCATCACCACACCACCGATTCTTTCGGCAATCGTCAACCATGACCAGCCAGTGTAGAGGGTGATCCCTGCCGCCCAGACACACAGCAGTGTTAAAGTGCCACCTGCGGAGCTGAACCAGGGTGACATTGCGTTGCTGATCAGGCTACCGATCACGCCGCCGGAGGCGAAATACCAGATGTCGTCTGCGTTAAGCGCTGCCAGACCACAGGTGGTTACCACCAGTGCCAACACGCCAATCAGGCGTAGCCCCACGGCAAAGTAATCGATGTAGTCGTGGCGATCGCGCTGGCGGAAGGTGATCCAACACAAACCAAGAATGACCGGAGGAATGGCGTAGGCCATCACGCCGAAGATAAACAGCAAGGTGTCGGCCAGCCATGCGCCCACGCTGCCACCCAAATTATGGATAGGCTCGTGCCACGCCGTTTGCGACCAACTGGGATCGGAAGGGTTAAAACTGACCAACGAAACCATCAGATAGATGGCAAACAAGGCCACAAGGATAAGCAACGCTTCAAGCAGCCGACGTCCGCTGCTCAGCGGTTGTAATGAAACGTCTTTGTCTTCTGTATATTCCTGGCTCAAGAGAACTCTCCAGGTGCCTGTAAATTAAGAAGGCAACAGCGCCGGGCTAGCCCGACGCTGGTCCTGTATGAATTCACAGGAGTGTACCGAAATCCTGCAAGTTTTGCACCTGCCCTGCATTAACGAGTTTTGATCACCAGCCGATTGCTCTGTTTGACCTCTTCCATTACCACATAGGTGCGGGTGTCGTTTACGCCCGGCAGGCGCAGCAAGGTTTCACCCAGCAGTTTGCGATAGGCTGACATATCCGGCACACGGGTTTTCAGCAGATAGTCAAAGTCACCGGAAACGAGGTGACACTCTTGAGTTTCCTCAAGTTTTTGCACGGCGGCGTTAAATTGCTCAAACACATCTGGCGCACCACGATTCAGAGTAATCTCAACAAATACCAGCAACGAGGCGTCGAGATAGTGCGGGTTGAGCTGTGCGGTATAGCCAAGAATGAAACCCTGACGTTCCAGCCGACGAACACGCTCAAGACACGGCGTTGGCGATAGTCCAACACGTTTCGAAAGCTCGACATTGGAAATACGACCGTCTTTCTGCAATTCATTCAGAATGTTTCTGTCGATACGGTCCAGATCTTTTCCGGGGCGCTTCTTATTGTCTACCATTATTATTGTCTCTCTTAATTCCTTCCCTTAACCTGCCTCACCCTGAAAACATTCATTGTTCAGGGCCTTAACTCGAAGTGAAGACGATAAGCCTGTGCAGTAATGCGACCATCCGTATGACGCATGTTGTCTGTCCACATCATGCGTCACTACCAATGTCAGACTGTTTAAATCTGGCGAAACAAACCAAAACAGGTATGAAATTCTGTTTTGTATCGCTAAATCTTCTTTGCTTCTCACAATGTTTTCGCAAATGCGCAGGCGATTGTCAAAGTAAAACATCCAAATTCAGTACAAGATGCCAGATAGAGTGCTGGGTTCCTGTTTTCTAATGAGATTTTTTATACAACTGCACCACTAATTACCGAGCATTGCCCCCTTTTGGCGCAATCCGCGTGCAGAAAGTGTTCTCATCGTCTACGCCGCTTGCAGCGATTGTTAACAAAATTGCTGAAGACTTTTTTTGCGGCGCTATTTTCCCTACAATCGCTGGCTATGTTGTCAGACAAAAAACTGAGGTACACATGAGTACGGCCAAACACAGCAAGCTGCTCATTCTGGGCTCCGGCCCTGCCGGTTACACCGCAGCAGTCTATGCCGCACGCGCTAACCTGAATCCGGTATTGATTACTGGCCTGGAAAAAGGCGGTCAGCTCACTACCACCACCGAAGTGGAGAACTGGCCAGGCGACCCACACGATCTGACAGGTCCATCGCTGATGGAGCGCATGCACGAGCATGCCGAAAAATTTAATACCGAAATCATTTTCGACCATATTCACACCGTCGATTTGCAGAACCGTCCGTTCCGCCTGACGGGTGACAGCGGCGAATACACCGCAGATGCGCTGATCATCGCGACCGGAGCGTCTGCTCGCTATCTCGGCCTGCCGTCAGAAGAAGCGTTCAAAGGCAAAGGTGTGTCTGCCTGCGCCACCTGTGATGGCTTTTTCTATCGTAATCAGAAGGTCGCGGTCATCGGTGGTGGCAACACTGCTGTGGAAGAAGCGCTGTATCTGGCGAATATCGCCGCTGAGGTACACCTGATTCACCGTCGCGACAGCTTCCGCGCAGAGAAAATCCTTATCGACCGCCTGATGGAAAAGGTACGCAACGGCAATATCGTGTTGCATACCGACCGTACGCTGGACGAGGTGGTGGGTGACCAGATGGGCGTCACTGGCCTGAAGCTGCTCTCGACTAAAGGTGAGGCTGCCAAATCGCTGGACGTTGCCGGTCTGTTCGTGGCTATCGGCCACAGCCCCAACACCGCCATCTTTGACGGTCAGCTGGCACTGGAAAATGGTTACATCAAAGTTCAGTCCGGTCTGCACGGCAACGCGACGCAGACCAGCATCCCGGGCGTGTTTGCGGCGGGTGATGTGATGGACCATATCTATCGTCAGGCAATCACTTCGGCAGGCACCGGTTGTATGGCGGCGCTGGATGCCGAACGTTACCTGGATGGTTTGGTTAAGAACGATAAGTAACTTGTTAATAACCTGATCATATTTGCTGAAGGCGACCTGTTTTGGTCGCCTTTTTTATTACCTGCGTGCTACAGTTCATGCGCCTGACGTTGCTGGGGTTTTTACCCCGCAACGGCTTCTCTTCTGAGTCATTGAACGGCTTCGTATGAACAAATCGCGGCAACAGGAACTTATCCGCTGGCTCCGCCAGCAACGTCATCACGGCGCACGCAGTTTGCGCCTGGTTTCTCTATTGGGTTTTGCCAGCGCGCTGGTGATTATTGCCCAAGCCTGGCTGATTGCCACACTACTCCAGGCTCTGATCATCACTCACCAACCTCGCACCGAACTGTGGAGCCAGTTTGCCCTGCTGCTGCTGTGCTTTGTGCTGCGTGCTGCGCTGAATTATGGCCGCGAGATGGCGGGACAGCGTGCCGGGATGGCGATCCGTCGCGCATTACGCCAGCAGGTACTCGATCGCCTGAATACGTTGGGTCCGGCATGGATTCAGGGCAAGCCCGCGGGTAGCTGGGCCACCCTTCTGCTGGAGCAGATTGAGGAGATGCAGGAATATTACGCGCGCTATCTGCCACAGATGTCGCTGGCGGTATTTATTCCCTGCGCCATTTTGGTGGCGATCTTCCCGATAAACTGGGCAGCAGGCCTGATTTTGTTAGTCACTGCGCCGTTGATTCCGGTGTTTATGGCGATGGTCGGAATGGGCGCGGCCGATGCCAATCGTCGCAATTTCCTCGCACTGGCACGTCTGAGCGGGGATTTCTACGATCGCCTGCGTGGCCGCGAAACGCTGCGCCTGTTTGATCGCGCTAATGCGGAACAACAGGCCATCACCCGCAGCACCACCGACTTTCGTCAACGCACCATGGAAGTGCTGCGACTTGCCTTCCTCTCTTCAGCGGTGCTTGAATTCTTTGCTTCCCTGGCAATTGCCGTGGTCGCGGTGTATTTCGGCTTCTCCTATCTTGGCGAGCTGAATTTTGGTCATTATCACAGCGGCGTCACGCTGTTCGCCGGTTTCCTTGCCTTAATTCTCGCCCCCGAATTCTTTCAACCGCTGCGCGATTTAGGCACTTTTTACCATGCCAAAGCTCAGGCGGTCGGCGGCGCTGATGCCCTGGACCGTTTTCTGCAGGAAAGCCCGGAGGGGCAAACTGGCGAGTCAGGCGAACCTTTTACGTTCTCCGCGCCACTGCACCTGCAAGCCCTGGACCTGGTGGTGATGACGGCCAAAGGGGAGTCATTATCCCAGCCGCTGACGTTTAGTCTCACCGCCGGCAAACGGGTCGCACTGGTAGGACAAAGCGGCGCGGGTAAAACCGCGCTGATGAATGTGCTGCTCGGTTTTTTGCCTTATCAGGGGTCGCTGAAAATTAACGGTATCGAGTTGCGTGATATTACGCGCTCAGGCTGGCAACAGCACCTCGCCTGGGTCGGTCAAAACCCACACTTACCGGCCACCACCCTGCGCGAGAATGTGCTGATGGGGCGCATCGTGAGCGAGACTGAACTGGAAAATGCCCTCAATCTGGCAGGCGTCACTGAATTCCTGCCGCGCTTACCTCAGGGCCTGGATACGCCGCTCGGCGACGGCGCGACCGGCTTATCCGTCGGCCAGGCGCAACGCATTGCTGTTGCCCGTGCGTTGCTGAAACCGGCGCAACTGCTGCTGCTGGATGAACCGGGTTCCGGGTTGGATAGCCAGAGCGAGCAACGTGTGATGAGCACGCTAAAGCAGGCCGCCACGCAGCAGACCACCCTGATGATTACGCACCAACTTAGCGACCTCGCCAGTTGGGATGAAATCTGGGTGATGCAAAACGGCCAACTGGTACAACAGGGTGACTGGCAGCAACTGCACCAGCAAGAAGGTCCGTTGCGTGAGATGGTGCAACACCGTCAGAGGGAGATTGCCTGATGCACAGCCTGATACCTTTTTTACGTCTGTGGCGACGCCATCCGTGGCGTCTCGGCTTGGGGATTGTACTGGCTATCGCCACCCTGCTGGCCAGCATCGGCCTGCTGACTCTCTCCGGCTGGTTCCTTGCCGCATCGTCAGTCGCAGGTGTGGCGGGTTTATACAGTTTTAACTATATGCTGCCGGCCGCCGGGGTGCGCGGTGCCGCCATTATTCGAACTGCCGCGCGCTATTTTGAACGTCTGGTCAGCCACGATGCGACCTTCCGCGTGTTACAGCATTTACGTGTCTTCACCTTCAGTAAATTAATTGCGCTGGCACCGCAGCAACTGGCGCAGTTCCGCCAGGGCGATCTGCTAAACCGCTTTGTCAGTGATGTCGATACGCTTGATCATCTCTATTTGCGCGTAATTTCACCGCTGATCGGTGCGGCGATGGTGATCCTCGCCGTGACGCTGGGATTATCCTGGTTGGATGTGCCGCTGGCGCTGCTGCTGGGCGGTATCATGCTGGCGACGCTGTTGCTGATGCCACCGCTGTTTTGGCGCGCTGGTGCAGCAGCGGGTCGGCGGATTGCACACCATCAGGCCAACTGGCGTTTACAACTGACGTTGTGGCTGACTGGACTGGCCGAGCTGCAAATCTATGGCGCGGCAACACGCTGGCGCACGCAGTTGGATCGCGAAGAAGCAGACTGGCAGCGGGCACAACGTAAACAACACCGTTTACAGGCACTGGCGCAAAGTCTGTTGCTGCTGATCACCGGTGTGACGGTCACGCTGCTGTTGTGGGTTGCAGCGGCAGGGGTCGGTGGCGATAGCGCACCTGGTGCGCTGATTGCGTTGTTCGTGTTCTGCGGGCTGGCGGCATTTGAGGCATTGGCCCCGGTCGCCGGTGCATTTCTACCGCTGGCACAGGTCACCAGCGCCGCTCAGCGCGTGCAGGAGATTATCGATCAGCCTCCGGCAATCCGCTTCCCGACCAATAAGGTCAACACCTCACCCGGCATCAGCCTGGCGCTGGAAAATATTCACTTCAGCTATCCACAGCGACCGGAAGCGGTGTTAAATCATTTTTCCCTGCATTTGCAGCCGGGCGAACATCTGGCGTTGCTCGGGCCAACCGGCTGTGGCAAATCCAGCCTGCTGGCACTGATTACCCGTGGCTGGGAAGCGCAACAGGGCAGCATTACCCTGAACGGTCTGGCGCTCGCCAGCTGGGATGAAGCCTCGCTGCGTCAGCGTATTAGCGTGGTAACGCAACGGGTGCATCTGTTCAGTCAAACCCTGCGTGACAATCTGTTGCTGGCGGCCCCGACGGCGAGCGATGTACAGCTAACCGATGCCTTGCATCAGGTGGGCCTCGGTCATTTGGCAGATCACAGCGAAGGGCTGAATGCCTGGATGGGTGAAGGCGGTCGCCCTCTTTCCGGCGGCGAACTGCGTCGTCTGGCGATTGCACGCGCGTTGCTGCATGACGGCGACCTGTGGTTGCTGGATGAACCGACAGAGGGATTAGATGCCACCACCGAGCAGCAAATTCTGGCGCTGTTACAGCACGTAAGTCAGGGAAAAACCCTGATTATGGTTACGCATCGTCTTAGCGGTCTGGCGCATATGGATCGTATTTGCGTGATGGATCAGGGACAAATTATTGAATCCGGTTCGCATGACGAATTAATCTCAAAAGCAGGACGCTACTGGCGTTTCCATCAACGGTTTGCGCTATAGTCTTAGCGAACTGCCGTAAGGGTGATTAACGCAATGAGATTGGTTCAACTGTCACGCGATTCGCTGCATTTCCCGCCTCCGGAAATGGCGCTACGCGAGCCAAATGGCTTGCTGGCGATGGGGGGTGATCTCTCCCCTGCCCGCCTGATGAATGCGTACCAGCGCGGTATTTTTCCGTGGTTTTCACCCGGCGACCCGATTCTCTGGTGGTCGCCTGATCCGCGTGCCGTGATGTTGCCGGAATCGTTCCATCTCAGCCGCAGCATGGCGCGTTTTCACCGTCATTCTCCGTATCGTGTCACCATGAACCAGGCTTTTGCGCAGGTACTGGAAGGCTGCGCCAGCAATCGTCAGGAAGGCACCTGGATCACCTTCGAGGTAAAGCGTGCCTGGCTACGGTTATATGAGCTGGGCCATGCGCATTCCGTTGAGGTGTGGCATGAACAGCGGCTGGTCGGTGGGTTGTATGGGCTGGCGTTGGGACAGATTTTCTGCGGCGAGTCGATGTTCAGTCGTCAGGAAAATGCCTCCAAAACCGCGTTGTGGGTTTTCAGTCAGCACTTTCTGCAACATCATGGCCGACTGATTGACTGCCAGGTCCTGAACCCCCATACCGCCTCATTAGGTGCCGTGGAAATTCCGCGCGTAGATTATTTGCAGTATGTACAAACCCTGGCATGGCAGCCTGTTTTAGCGGGTTGCTGGCAAACACAAACCCTTTTTTGAGCACTGGCGCAGATGTTTTGCACACAATACACAGTGAAAGTGATATAATAGTCGAGTTTGGTATGTCGTCCGCGCTTCGCTGTGGCGAGCCGGAATTGCCAGGCTGGGAAAGTGACTGTTTTCCCGAAGCTGTTTCAGTTGCGCATCAGAAGCCAATTGCTACAGATTCTTAGCCCGCTAATCCCCCGCAGACGTCAAAAACACCCGAATTTATCCGTAATGCACGCGCATTAGCGCGACGCACGGCGAAGTGTTGGCAAAATCACCAACGTTTCTTTACATAAATCATGGAATTCGGCATTATCTTGCCGGTTCAACAGTTTGGTAGTTCACCCAGAGGATTCGATGGCCAAAGAAGACAATATTGAAATGCAAGGTACCGTACTGGATACGTTACCTAACACCATGTTCCGCGTAGAGCTTGAAAACGGGCACGTGGTTACCGCTCATATCTCCGGTAAAATGCGCAAAAACTACATCCGCATCCTGACGGGCGACAAAGTGACTGTCGAGTTGACCCCGTACGACCTGAGCAAAGGCCGCATTGTCTTCCGTAGTCGCTGATTTGTTGTTCACGTCACGCGTTTTCTGAACGCGAAAAAAAGGCCGGATTCATCTCCGGCCTTTTTCATTTCTGTGACCCATCCTGAAGGCATCTCTGCCGCTTAGCCATGATTCACTCTGCAAAAACCGCCCTATTGCCCGCCATTCATCCTTTCCTTGGCAGCGATTGACAACGATTGTTTTAATAAGAATCATATGGCTAATATCTTCAAGGGAATGATTGGGTTTATTAACTAATGATGACACCCGTTGAGTTTAAACATTCATGCAGTGAAACCATCGCTTTCGTTCAGAAAGTCATTGATAATGCACAATTAAACTTATCTATTGAATGGCTCACTGAGGATGATTTTGAATCACTGACTAAAAATCACACATCTGTTCTGAATTGGATTAACTATTTCCAGCACTATTTGCATGAGGAAAGTTTCCCTGTCGCGTTTAAGCTTAGGGACAGTAACGATATTGATGGTGCCTTCCTGGCAATTTATTCACAGGAAGATAAGCACCTGCATATCTTTCTGATTGAGTCGTTAGTGAAAGATGTGGCTGGGCATCCTCTAAAAGGCAGACTTATCTCTCTGACCGTAATTGCTATCACCGATCTTCTTGCCGGTATCGATGACAGTAGAGGCGCTTATATTATCCAACCGGCCCCAGATTTGATCGAACACTATAATAAATTTAGTTTTACCCACCTCCCGGATGACAATGTCATGCATGCTGACTTCGAAACATTAACCAATGTTCAAAGAACAATTATGTTGCGCTCAAATCTCAGGGTTGACGGGTAGAGGGTGACTTCCTCTTTACACTTGAGTTATAATAACGTCTGTTTACAGGAGGCTCTATGGATAATCGTAACCAAAAACGTATGTCTCGTGATGAGGTTAGGGCGCTACTGCTTACGAACGCTAAGGTTCTGATGTCTGATAAGTTCAGAACATCAGCGGTTGAAATCTCCGGTGAGCGCAAAGCTAAACATCAGGAAAAGAAGACTGCCTAGCCTATAACCACTGAACCTGCACAGAGAAATGTGGGTTCAGTGTCAACTACCCCTCATGTGGTTCCCTCGCAAAATTCCCGCCTGGTTCAGGCATTTAACTGCTATTAATGCTTAGGGTAGATTACGCCCTCACTACTTATCCCGAAAATAAAAAACCTCTGAAGCATGCCTCAGAGGTTTTAAGACCTGAAAAAGTATCACACCTGTATCAGGACCAGGCACAGTCGCTTAATTAATGTACCGTACCTTCAGTTTTGCGTTTTTCCGCGCTCAGGAAGTGGTACGTCAGCTGGTTTTTCTCTTTATCCAGCGCAACGGACACTGATCCACCATCCACCAGTGAACCAAACAGCAATTCGTTGGCGAGCGGTTTTTTCAGGTTTTCCTGCACGGCTCGCGCCATTGGACGCGCGCCCATCGCTTTGTCATAACCTTTGTCAGCCAGCCAGTCGCGCGCATCATCGCTGACTTCCAGCGACACGCCTTTCGCATCCAGTTGTGCCTGAAGCTCAACAATAAATTTATCCACTACCTGATGAATCACCTCAGTTGACAGGTGACGGAACCAGATAATGTTGTCGAGACGGTTACGGAACTCCGGCGTAAAGATCTTTTTGATCTCTTCCATCGCGTCAGTACTGTTGTCCTGCTGGATCAGGCCGATCGATTTACGCTCGGTCTCACGTACTCCAGCGTTGGTGGTCATCACCAGCACCACGTTACGGAAATCAGCTTTACGACCGTTGTTATCCGTCAACATGCCGTTGTCCATCACCTGCAACAACAGGTTGAACACATCCGGATGCGCTTTCTCAATTTCATCCAGCAGCACCACGGCGTGCGGATGTTTGATCACCGCATCGGTGAGCAAGCCACCCTGGTCAAAGCCGACATAGCCCGGAGGCGCACCAATCAGGCGGCTAACCGTATGACGCTCCATATATTCCGACATATCGAAACGCAGCAACTCGATACCCAGCGCTTTCGCCAGCTGAACCGTCACCTCGGTTTTACCTACCCCGGTCGGACCGGCAAACAGGAAGGAACCGACAGGTTTACGATCCTGACCGAGACCGGCACGGCTCATCTTGATAGCTTCAGTCAGTGCCTCGATGGCATTATCCTGACCAAATACCAGCATTTTCAGACGGTCGCCGAGGTTTTTCAGCGTATCACGATCGGTCGCCGAGACACTTTGTTCCGGGATACGCGCTATACGCGCAACCACCGTCTCAATATCGGAGACATTGACCGTTTTTTTACGCTTGCTGGCTGGCACCAGGCGCGCACGCGCACCCGCTTCATCAATCACGTCGATCGCCTTGTCCGGCAGATGACGATCGTTGATGTATTTCACCGCCAGCTCCACCGCCGCACGTACCGCTTTGGCGGTGTAGCGAACATCGTGGTGCGCTTCGTATTTCGGTTTCAGGCCATTGAGGATCTGCACCGTTTCTTCAACCGACGGTTCAGTGATGTCGATTTTCTGGAAACGACGCGCCAACGCTCGATCTTTCTCAAAAATGTTACTGAATTCCTGATAGGTGGTTGAACCCATCACACGAATTTTACCGCTGGAAAGCAACGGCTTGATCAGGTTTGCTGCATCCACCTGCCCACCCGATGCGGCACCCGCACCAATGATGGTGTGGATTTCATCGATGAACAGAATGCTGCTGTTGTCCTGCTCCAGCTGCTTCAGCAGCGCTTTGAAACGTTTTTCAAAGTCACCACGATACTTGGTGCCCGCCAGCAACGAACCAATGTCCAGCGAGTAGATGGTGCAATCTTTCATCACTTCCGGCACGTCACCCTGCACAATTCGCCAGGCAAGGCCTTCCGCAATCGCGGTTTTACCAACACCGGACTCACCCACCAACAGTGGATTGTTTTTACGGCGACGGCACAATACCTGAACAGCACGTTCCAGCTCTTTCTCGCGGCCGATCAGCGGATCTATCCCACCGACTCGAGCAAGCTGATTAAGATTGGTGGTGAAGTTTTCCATACGTTCCTCCCCGCCTGCTTGCTCTTCGTTTACCGGATTTTCCGCATTCTGCGCCTGGCCAGGCTCGTCTTTACGCGTACCGTGGGAGATAAAGTTCACCACATCGAGGCGGCTCACTTCGTGTTTACGTAGCAGATAAGCCGCTTGCGACTCCTGCTCACTGAAAATGGCGACCAGCACATTGGCGCCAGATACTTCACTGCGCCCGGATGACTGGACATGGAAAACCGCACGTTGCAGCACACGCTGGAAGCTGAGCGTCGGTTGGGTATCGCGCTCCTCTTCACTGGCGGGCAACACCGGTGTGGTTTGTTCGATGAAGGCTTCGAGTTCCTGTCGCAGAGCCACGATATCCACCGTACAGGCTTCCAGTGCCTCTCTGGCCGACGGGTTGCTGAGCAGAGCCAGCAACAGATGCTCGACGGTCATAAACTCATGACGGTGCTCACGCGCTCTGGCGAAAGCCATGTTTAAACTGAGTTCCAGTTCTTGATTGAGCATTAGGCACCTCCCCCAATTATCGCTCTGACGACCTTTCCCCTATATGGAGACGGTTTCAGGCTTTTTCCAGCGTACACAGCAACGGATGTTCATTTTCTCGTGCGTAAATGTTCACTTGGGCAACTTTGGTTTCCGCCACTTCTGCAGTAAATACACCACAGATTGCCTTTCCCTGGTAGTGAACTTTCAACATCAGCTGCGTTGCACGTTCAACATCATAAGAAAAGAACTTTTGCAGAACGTCAATAACAAATTCCATAGGTGTATAATCGTCATTATTCAGAATGACTTTATACATTGAAGGCGGCTTTAACCCTTCGCGTACTTTGTCTTCGGCCAGATGTTCAAAGTTAAGCCAGTCGTTTGTGTTTGCCATAATGTTCCGTTGAAATTCTGCGTTACGGTTGTGCGCATTTCTGCGCTCACACCTAAAGTTTAACATGCCTGTCAAGCCACTTTCCCCTCAGTAAAAAATGGTCCTGAAAGCACATGCGCGACCTGTATCACAAAATTTGCAATAGCGTTAACTGCCTCAAATTTTGATGAATTTCCCCCTGCGCGCTCGGGTCGTTTGCTTGACGATAAGGACCGTTTCTCTACATTCTACTTACACAAGCTGAGTGAGTTTTGAACAAGCTCGACTCACAGCTTCAATGACCTCACCTACTTATCAAAATGTCTTGCGAGGGAAGTAAAAGCATGGAGACGGGTACTGTTAAATGGTTCAACAACGCCAAAGGCTTCGGCTTTATCTGTCCGATTGGCGGCGGCGACGATATCTTCGCACACTACTCCACGATCCAGATGGAGGGATACAGAACGCTGAAAGCCGGCCAGCAGGTTCAGTTTGATGTCCATGAAGGGCCAAAAGGCAATCATGCCAGCCTGATTGTGCCAGTGGAGACAGCGGTGCCGGTATAAAAC
This sequence comes from Pantoea sp. X-Soil-TKNS-1211, assembly GCF_059730495.1. Lineage (NCBI taxonomy): Bacteria > Pseudomonadati > Pseudomonadota > Gammaproteobacteria > Enterobacterales > Erwiniaceae > Pantoea > Pantoea sp. X-Soil-TKNS-1211. The sequence goes on along the minus strand of NZ_AP035953.1, from coordinate 1,500,574 downwards.
TGCGCCACTTCCTCCATTCTGACCACTCCCGAAAAAAAATGCCAGCCAGTGACGCTGGCATTTTTCTTTTGAGAATTTTACGTCCTACTGCGACGAGATTTTACAGTGAAATCAATCAGCCTTACCCCGCGCCAACCACATTACCCGCGAAAACAACGTATCAAGCAATGGTGGGATTGACTCCGGTCCACGCTCGGCAGCCGCCAGGGCTACCGCAATCGCCAGCTCCGGTTTTGAGCTGTGATGTACCGCTTTGGTAATAATACGCCGGGCGTTCATGGGCACGTTTAACGGCAGGTGCGCTGTCTGGTGATAAACGTCACTAAATCCCTGCTTATAAAAGAAGTTCTCGATATCCAGCGCCGGTAGCATCGTCAGGTGATCGGCGTCATGTTCATGAGCCTCCAGCTGACTGCGGGTGGTCGCCGCATATTTTTTCCCGGCATCGTCGCCATCGGTCAGCACATGCCAGGCGATCCCCATACGGCGGGCAAATTTCAACAACGGTTTCAGGCCGGACTGGGCAAATTCAATTACCTTCACCCCTTCCGCCGCAAAGTGGTAGCCACGCTGGCGGGCCAGTTCATTGATGATCCACACCTCCGTCTCCCCCTCCACCAGCAACCAGCAACGCGCAAACAGGGCCGACGGACGATTGACGCGAATGTGGAAACCAATCCGACGACTCTCCTCGGCGCTCAGCCCCTCCGGACCGATGCGCCAGGCCGCGACGCGTGTCGGTTCGCGCACCAGACGACAAACACTCTCCAGCGGCACTTGCGACAACAATTCCCCCGAGTTGGTGGTGGCGATTTTTTGCACCGGCATCAGTTCCAGCAGGTTCCACGCCACCGCCAGCATAATCGGATGCAGCCGTGTTTCCGGATCCTCAACCAACAACATCGGACGCGCGCCCACCGGCAACGCGGCGTTACCGTGCGCCTGAATCAGCAAGGAGAACATCCGCAGCAGAATCACCTGGCGGCTGCGCGATTCGGTCCCGGCGATCAGATGATTGAGCTTATCGAGTGAACGCCACCCTTCGCCGCCGTCACGCACTTCCGGTGCCACCCGCGCCACACTGCCCCCCGGCTGCTGGACCAGAAAATAATGCTCCAGCAGTTGCTGCATGGTATGCAAACCCTGGCGCAACAGTTCATCACTAAGCATCTGTGGTCGCGACACCAGATCACGCGTGAGTTTATCGACTTCCAGCGCCAGCTCAGTCAGGGTACTGGCACGCTGCGCGGGATCGTTCTCACCCTGACGCGATCGACGGCTAAAGCGGGCATCGCGCACACGCAACACCGGGTAGAAGGTACGGAGATGGGCCAGCGCTTGCGCCGTACCCTCCAGCGGTAACACATCACCACGCATATCAATAAAGCGATGCGTGGTTTTTACCTGATGCTCCTGGCGCTTACCGCGTGCACTGAAGCTGAGGTAACGACCGCCGCCGTCTCGCTGCCAGAACGGCGCCAGCACCGGTTCATCATCGTGGCTCTCAGCCCGAAAGCGAAACACCAGTTGCAACTGGTGCGTACGGGCCTCAACATCGCCAGGGGGGAAGTGGAAGTCATGTTCGGTGAAGAGATAGGATTCCGTGGCTGGAGCCAGCAACAGCGTCAATGCATCCAGCAGACTCGACTTCCCCCAGGCATTTTCGCCAATCAACAAATTGGTGGCGGTCAACGACAAGGCGAGTCGGTTGATCCCGCGAAAACCATGAATATCGATATGTTCCAGAATCATCGCAGCGTCCATCCTGTTCTTTGCCTGAGCATGGTCCCCCTTGTGGCGTTGGTCAAGCTATGCTGCCGGGAAAAGGTTTACACTTCAGATGTTTTTGGTTAGCGTGACGCCTCTTTTTTCAGGGACGAATCACATGATGTATACCGGATTGATCATTATTCTGCTGCCGCTGATGCTTGGCTGGCTGCTACCACGACAAAACCCACGCCTGCTCAAGTTCGCCAATCGTTCGCTCGGCTACATTGTTTACCTGATCCTGTTTTTTATGGGTATCAGCCTGGCATTTCTCGACAATCTTGGCAGCAATCTGCTGACTATCTTCCATACCGCATTGATCAGCATGTTGTGTATCCTCACCTGCTCGCTGGGTGCGCTGTGGTTGCTGGAAAAACGTTATCCGTGGCAGCATAACCATCGCCCACAGACTCTGCCCTCACGTTGGCATATGGCGCTGGATTCAGTGAAATTGTGTGCCACCGTCGCCGCAGGATTTCTGCTGGGGTTAACCCATGCCACACCGTTGCGTCATGCCAGTACCGCCAGCGAGTACGCATTGATTCTGATGCTGTTCCTGGTGGGTATTCAACTGCGCGGCAGCGGCATGACGCTGCGGCAAATCATCCTTAATCGCCGTGGCTTGCTGGTGGCCGCAGTGTCGTTGGTCAGCGCGTTGTGTGGCGGCGCACTGGCCGCCACATTGCTCGGTCTGCCGGTGAAAACCGGGCTGGCGCTGGCGAGCGGTTTCGGCTGGTATTCGCTCTCTGGCATTCTGATGACCGAAGCATTCGGCCCGGTGATGGGCAGCGCGGCATTTTTCAATGATCTGCTGCGCGAATTATTCGCCATCATGCTCATCCCGCTGCTGGTCACGCGTCATCGTTGCACCGCGTTGGGGCTGAGCGGTGCCACCTCAATGGATTTCACCTTACCCATTTTGCAGCGCGCAGGCGGGATGGAGATTGTCCCGGCCGCGATTGTGCATGGATTTATCATGAGCCTGCTGGCCCCGATTCTGATCGCCCTGTTCTCCGCCTGACGGAATCGTGCGCAGCGCATTTTTTCACGGCTGCGCACCCTGCACATCGTCTACGCTTCTGACTGACCTCATTTTCCCGGAAAGGAGTGTTTGATGAAGCAAACTGTTGCAGCGCTGCTGGCAAAAACGCTGGAAAACGCCGGTGTGAAACGCATCTGGGGCGTGACCGGCGATTCCCTGAATGGGCTAAACGACAGCCTTAACCGCATGGGCACCATCCAGTGGATGCCGACCCGACACGAGGAAGTCGCTGCCTTTGCCGCCGGTGCCGAAGCACAGATCACCGGGCAACTGGCGGTATGCGCCGGTTCCTGCGGGCCGGGCAACCTTCACCTGATTAACGGCCTGTTTGACTGCCACCGCAATCATGTACCGGTGCTGGCGATCGCCGCGCATATCCCCTCCAGTGAAATCGGCAGCGGCTATTTCCAGGAAACTCATCCCCAGGAGTTGTTCCGCGAATGCAGCCACTATTGCGAACTGGTGTCCAACCCGGAGCAGTTGCCGCAGGTACTGGGGATTGCAATGCGCAAAGCTATCCTCAACCGTGGCGTTTCGGTGGTGGTGTTACCCGGTGATGTGGCGCTGAAAGCGGCACCGGAAGGCGCACGCGCGGACTGGTATCCGCCGCAATTGCCGCAGGTGGTGCCGTCAGCCAGTGAAATCGCCCGGCTGGCCTTAACGCTGAATGGCGCGAAAAATATCACCCTGATGTGCGGTAGCGGCTGCGCCGGAGCACATGCGGAAGTCGTCAGGCTGGCGGAAACGCTCAAAGCCCCGGTGGTGCACGCCATGCGCGGCAAAGAACATATTGAGTACGACAACCCTTATGACGTGGGGATGACCGGCTTGATTGGCTTCTCGTCAGGTTTTCAGTCCATGATGAATGCCGACACCCTGGTGCTGCTCGGCACGCAATTCCCCTACCGTCCCTTCTACCCGGCAGAAGCCAACATCATTCAGATCGATATCAATCCCACCAGCCTGGGCGCGCATAGCCACGTGGATATGGCGTTGGTGGGTGATATCAAAGCTACTCTGCTGGCGTTGCAGCCGCAGCTCACCAGCAAAAGCGATCGTCAGCACCTCGATCACGCACTGGAACACTATGCCGAGGCGCGCAAAGGACTGGACGAGTTGGCAACCGCCAATGATAAACAGGCTATTCATCCACAGTATCTGGCGCAGCAAATCAGCCACTTCGCGGCTGAAGATGCCATCTTCACCTGCGATGTCGGCACCCCGACGGTGTGGGCCGCGCGTTACCTGAAAATGAACGGCAAGCGGCGTCTGCTCGGTTCGTTTAATCACGGTTCGATGGCTAACGCCATGCCGCAGGCATTAGGTGCACAGGCGATCAACCGTGACCGCCAGGTGGTGGCGCTGTGTGGTGATGGCGGCTTTAGCATGCTGATGGGGGATTTTATTTCCGTGGCACAACTTAAGCTGCCGGTGAAGCTGGTGATCTTCAATAACAGCGTGCTGGGATTTGTGGCGATGGAGATGAAAGCCGGAGGTTACCTCACCGATGGCACCGAACTGGAAAACCCGGATTTCGCCGCCATCGCCACCGCCTGCGGCATCAAAGGGATTCGGGTAGAGAAAGCCTCGGCGCTGGATAGCGCGCTGGAACAGGCCTTTGCGCATGATGGCCCGGTACTGTTGGATGTCATCACCGCCAAAGAGGAACTGGCCATCCCGCCACAAATTAAACTGGAGCAGGCGAAGGGCTTCAGTCTGTATATGCTGCGGGCGATTCTGAATGGTCGCGGTGATGAGGTCGTGGAACTGGCGAAAACCAACTGGCTAAGGTAAAACGGTTCCAGCAGACCAATCAAAAATTGTATGCGGGCGCTTAGCCCGCTTTTTCTTTCAGGAGAGCGACGTGATCGATTTACGCAGTGATACCGTAACCCGCCCGAGTTCCGCCATGCTCGATGCCATGATGGCTGCCGAAACCGGCGATGATGTTTACCGTGACGATCCCACCGTCAATGCGCTGGAAGCCGAAGCCGCACGTCTGAGCGGTAAAGAAGCAGCGTTATTTTTCCCCACCGGTACACAAGCGAACCTGGTGGCACTGCTGAGCCACTGCCAGCGCGGCGAAGAGTACATCGTCGGACAGCAGGCACATAACTACAAATATGAAGCCGGTGGGGCCGCAGTACTGGGCAGCATTCAGCCGCAGCCGATTCTGGCGGCCGAAGACGGTACGCTGCCGCTGGCCGATGTCGCCGCCGCCATTAAGCCGGACGATATCCACTTTGCCCGTACCCGTCTGCTTAGCCTGGAAAACACCCATCACGGTAAAGTGCTGCCACTCGCTTATCTTGAGCAAGCGTGGCAATTCACCCGTGAACATCAGTTGGCATTGCATATTGATGGCGCACGTATCTTCAATGCGGTGGTGGCGCAAAAGACCTCGCTGGAAGGCATTGCCCGTTACTGCGACACCCTAACCATCTGCCTCTCCAAAGGGTTGGGCACGCCGGTGGGATCGCTGCTGTGTGGCGATGCCGCGTATATCGAACGCGCGCGCCGCTGGCGCAAAATGACCGGCGGCGGTATGCGTCAGGCCGGGATTCTGGCGGCAGCAGGTTTGTATGCGCTGCAACATAATGTGGCACGTTTGCAGGACGATCACGACAACGCCGCCTGGCTTGGTGAGCAGTTGCAAGCGTTGGGTGTAACGGTGGTCAGCCAGCAGACCAATATGTTGTTTGTGCAGGTTCCACTGCCGCAGGTTGAGGGATTAAAAGCATGGCTGAAGGCGCGTGACGTGTTGATTAGCGTTGGGCCGGTGACGCGCATCGTCACCCATCTGGATGTCAGCCGCGACGACCTCGCCCAACTGGTTGCACACTGGCAGGCATTCCTGCAACAGGCGTAACGCGCGGGAATTACTGCGCCGCACCGTATTTCGCCAACAGCGCGCGGGCAATCGCCAGCGTCTCGGCATCGGCCAGGCCACGGTAATTCCGTGGCCTGAAATGCATCTGAAACGCCGCAATCACCTTACGCTGCATCGCAGGCGTGGTGGCGGCCGTCACGTCATAACCATAGCGTTGTAATGCATCCAGCAGTTGCTGCTGATCAACAGGTGCATCAGCGGCCTGATCGCCAAGATAACGCTGCACCGTGATTGTCTCTGGCCAGGCTCCAAGTCCCTGTTGCGCCAGCTGCTGCCACGGAAACAACGGTCCTGGATCCTGTTTCCGCTGCGGCGCGATATCGCTGTGCCCTACCACATTTTCCGCGGAGATGCCGTAGCGCCGGGTGATGTCTTTCACTAACGCCTCCAGCGCTGCAATTTGTGCCGGACTATACGGCTGCCAGCGTAAACCGACCAGGGTGCGTTGATAGCCGCTATTCACCAGTTCAATGCCTATCGAGGTATCGTTGATACGCGTCGCACCGCGCCAGAAACTCGGCCCGGCGTGCCAGGCCAGCTCACTTTCTGGCACCAATTGCCAGATCACCCCCTGCCCGTTGCGTTGTGCGGGTTGCGCCGGAATCAGGTAGTGTGCACTAACTTCACGGTCGGTGAGCGTCGCCAGCGACGACGAGAAATCCTCGGCGGTGTAGTGGATCACCACCACTTTTATGCGGGGTCGCGCGCCCTGCGCCGGGTGTGAGGTATCGACCCAATAGCCGGGGCGAGCCTCAATCGCAGACTGACAACCGCTCAGGATTAACATCGCCAGCAGCATCCCGCCGCGTACCAGACTCATCAACATCCCTTTCTCCTCGTCCGTTATCGCGCTTCACGCCCTAAACCAACGCTATACTCTATGCTAATTATGCCGCTTTGCCAGTGAACAATAAGGAAATCGAGATGAGAAACAATGCTTTTGCGCTAGTGGTTCCCGCTGTTTTGCTGCTCAGCGCCTGTACTACCGTTGAGCCGGTGATTAAGGATAATGGCCCACGCATGGCGGCCTGTGTCGACGGTGGCCCGGATAGCGTGGCGCAGCAATTCTACGATTTACGCGTCAGTCAACCGACCCAGGGTTTGCCGGACAATGCAACGCTGGCGAAATACCGTCCTTATCTCAGCGACCGGCTATATCAGAAGCTGTTACAGGCCAATGGGTTGAGTAATAAACCAGCCGACTGGCGCAGTGGCGATCTGTTCTCCAGCCTGGCGCAAGGCCCCGCCTCCGCCGAGGTTGCCAGCGCCTCCACCATTCCCAACCGCGATGCCCGCAATATTCCGCTACGTGTGGATCTGACGCGCGGTGATAAAAAGTGGCAGGACGAAGTGCTGATGATCCACGAAGGCAGCTGTTGGGCGGTGGATGATGTGCGCTACGTCGGTGACTGGCCGCATCCGGGCGGGGCTTCCCTTAGCCAATTGCTGGAGGAGCGTCCATAACACGTGGGTGATAAATCACGCCTTGACTGTAGCGGCGCGATTTATCGCGCATTTTAGCCACGGCAACGAATGCCGAGATATTGTGCTACGCTTTTAACCTTTAACTGCTGTTTAATAAATTTTAACCCACCTCAATTGCATAACTATTCTGGTGACGTTAAGATTCGCGGCATCAATTGCTATTCATTTATTGCGCATGAGTATTCAACTAACCGGCATTAACTGTTTTTACGGTGCCCACCAGGCGCTGTTCGATATCAACCTGGCCTGCCCACAGGGCGAGACGCTGGTGTTGCTCGGTCCAAGCGGCGCGGGTAAAAGTTCGCTCCTGCGCGTGCTCAACCTGTTGGAGCAACCGCGCTCCGGTAGCTTGCAGATCGCCGGCAACCATTTCGACTTCAGTAAAACCCCGTCTGACAATGCGATCCGCGAATTGCGCCAGAACGTGGGTATGGTGTTCCAGCAATACAACTTATGGCCGCATCTGACGGTGCTGCAAAACTTGATCGAAGCGCCCTGCCGCGTGCTGGGTTTAAGCAAAGATCAAGCCCGCGCCCGTGCCGAAAAATTGCTGGATCGCCTGCGTCTGACCCCTTATGCCGAGCGTTTTCCGTTGCATCTCTCCGGTGGTCAGCAACAACGCGTGGCGATTGCGCGCGCGCTGATGATGGAACCACAGGTGTTATTATTCGACGAACCGACCGCCGCACTCGACCCGGAAATCACCGCACAGATCGTCAGCATTATCAATGAGCTGGCGCAAACGCAGATTACCCAGGTGATTGTGACCCATGAAGTGGAAGTCGCACGTAAGACCGCCAGCCGTGTGGTGTATATGGAAAACGGCCACATTGTGGAACAGGGCGACGCCAGCCACTTTACACAGCCGCAAACCGAGGCGTTTGCTCACTATCTTTCGCACTAAGTCAGGATGTCTCTAATGAAAAAAGTCGTACTTGCTGCACTGCTTGCTGGTCTGAGTCTGAGCGCTTCTGCTGCGCAGACCCTGCGTTTCGCGACCGAGGCTTCTTATCCTCCGTTTGAATTTGTCGATTCCGACAACAAAATTCAGGGCTTTGATGTCGATCTGGCGAATGCCTTGTGTAAAGAGATTGATGCCACCTGTACCTTCACCAACCAGGCCTTCGACAGCCTGATCCCGAGCCTGAAATTCCGTCGTTTCGACGCGGTGATGGCCGGTATGGACATCACGCCAGAGCGTGAAAAGCAGGTACTGTTCACCAAACCGTACTACGACAACTCGGCGATTTTTATTGCGCAGAAGGGCAAGCTGGCAGATGTGGCTGCGCTGAAAGGCAAGCGTGTCGGCGTACAGAACGGCACCACCCACCAGAAATATCTGTCTGATAAGCACAGCGACATCACCGTGGTGCCGTATGACAGCTATCAGAACGCTATCCTCGACCTGAAAAATGGCCGCATCGATGCGGTATTCGGCGACACCGCCGTGGTCAACGAGTGGCTGAAACAGAACCCGAACCTGGCTGCGCTGGGTGACAAAGTGACCGACAAAGCCTACTTCGGCACCGGTCTCGGCATCGCGGTACGCATGGGCAACACCGAGTTGCAGGAAAAATTCAACGCCGCGCTGGATAAAGTCAAAGCCGACGGCACCTACAAAGCCATCTACAACAAATGGTTTCAACAGTAATTCCTGATGAATGAAATGATTCCACTCGCAAGCGCCGCCGGTATGACCGTCGGCCTTGCCGTTTGTGCACTGATCGCCGGCCTTGCGCTGGCGATGATTTTTGCTGGCTGGGAATCGGTGCGCTGGCAGCCACTGGCCTGGGTCGGCACTGGGCTGGTGACGCTGATTCGCGGTCTGCCGGAAATCCTCGTGGTGCTGTTTATCTACTTCGGTGCTTCGCAGCTGCTGTTGACGTTGTCGGATGGCTTCCACATCAATCTCGGCCTGTTCAGCATTCCCGTGCAGGTACAAATTGAGAACTTCGATGTCAGCCCGTTCCTGTGCGGCGTGATTGCACTGGCGATGCTTTACTCGGCCTACGCATCACAAACCCTGCGCGGTGCCCTGAAAGCGGTGCCGGTGGGTCAGTGGGAATCAGGCCAGGCGCTGGGGATGAAGAAGTCGGCAATTTTCTTCCGCCTGATCATGCCGCAGATGTGGCGTCATGCGTTACCCGGCCTCGGCAACCAATGGCTGGTGCTGCTGAAGGATACCGCGCTGGTGTCGCTGATTAGCGTTAACGATCTGATGCTGCAAACCAAAAGTATCGCTACCCGTACTCAGGAGCCGTTTACCTGGTATCTGGTCGCCGCGGCTATCTATCTGATTATCACGCTGTTCAGTCAGGCGGTGCTGCGCCGTATTGAATCGCGCACCACGCGTTTTGAGCGGGGAGCCTGAGATGCTGCAATATTTACCCGAGCTGCTGAAAGGACTGCATACCAGCCTGACGCTGACCATCGCCTCGCTGATCGCCGCGCTGGTGTTGTCGTTGCTGTTCACTGTGGTGTTGGCGCTGAAAGTGCCGGTAGTGAACGCCATCGTCAAAGGTTACATCACGGTATTCACCGGTACACCGCTGCTGGTGCAGATCTTCCTGATTTACTACGGTCCCGGCCAGTTTCCCAGCATCCAGAACCTTCCCTGGCTGTGGCATCTGCTGTCACAGCCGTGGTTGTGCGCGCTGCTGGCGCTGTCGCTGAATAGCGCGGCCTACACCACCCAGTTGTTCTACGGTGCGGTACGTGCCATTCCTTCCGGTCAGTGGCAATCCTGTGCCGCGTTGGGCATGAACCGCAAAGATACGCTGCGCATTCTGCTGCCGTACGCCTTTAAACGCGCGCTATCGTCCTATTCCAACGAAGTGGTACTGGTGTTCAAAAGTACTTCTCTGGCCTATACCATCACGCTGATGGAGGTGATGGGCCACGGTCAATTGTTGTATGGCCGCACCTATGATGTCACGGTGTTCGCCGCCGCCGGTTTGGTGTATCTGTGCGTCAATGGTTTGCTGACGCTGATGATGCGTCTGATTGAACGGCGCGCGTTGGCATTCGAGCGTAGAAATTAATATCCAGGCGGGTTTTCCCGCCTTTTTTCATTATTTATACAACATTCTTGCATAATGATTCATTCGATGGCATCTTGTAACGCGTGCGCTTAAGGCGCGTGAATGATCTACAGGAGTCTCAAAATGAAAAAATGGATCGTTGCTGCTGCACTGGCAACTCTGGCAATGAATGCCTTTGCGGCGGAAAAAATCCGCTTCGCCTCTTCCGCGACTTATCCTCCGTTTGAATCTCTGGACCGTGAAAATCAAATCGTCGGCTTTGATATCGATCTGGCAAAAGCGTTATGCCAGCAAATGAAGGCCGAATGTACCTTCACCAATAACGCCTTTGACAGCCTGATCCCGTCGCTGAAATTCCGCCGCTATGACGCCGTGATCTCTGGCATGGACATCACCGCGGATCGCAGCAAGCAGGTGGATTTCACCCAACCCTATTACGCCAACTCGGCGGTGGTGATTGCGCGTAAAGGCCAGTTCAGCGATTTCTCTCAGCTGAAAGGCAAACGTATCGGTATGGAGAACGGCACCACCCACCAGAAGTATTTGCTGGAACAGCACCCGGAAGTGGTGGCCGTGGCGTATGACAGCTACCAGAACGCGATCCTCGACCTGAAAAATGGCCGTCTGGATGGTGTATTCGGCGATACCGCTGTGGTGAACCAGTGGCTGAAAACCAATGCTGCTCTGGCTCCGGTCGGCGCGCATGTGACTGATGCCAACTACTTTGGCACCGGGCTGGGCATTGCGGTGCGAAAAGGTAATACCGAACTACGCGATCAGCTGAATGGCGCACTGGCGGCAATCAAAGCCAACGGTACGTATCAGCAACTCAATCAGAAGTGGTTCCCGGAATAACGTCTATGGGGTCGACGCAGTGCCCAACCTGACAGGTTCTGCACTGTCCTCCGTTCAGGATGATCGCTGCGTCGTCCCCACCCTTTCAGCGCCTGGTCAGTAACGTCAGCACTTCAAAATGAGCGGTATGCGGGAACATATCGAACAGCTGCACACGGCTAACGTCATAAGCGCTCAGGCGCGCGATATCCTGCGCCATGCTGTGCGGATTGCAGCTGGAATACAGAATATATTCCGGTGCCATCTGGCTGAGATAAGCACATAACTCAGCCCCAATTCCGCGTCGTGGTGGATTCACCAGCACCAACTCAGGCACCTGATCGCGCGCGGTGGCGAACTGGGTGGAATCGAGAGCAGCAAAACTGACCTTCTCCAGCCCTAGTTGCTGTGCCGACTGGCGTGCACAAGCGATAGCTTCCGCGTTGATCTCAATCCCGGTCAGCTGCATCTCTGTGCTGGCACAATGCAGACCAAAACCGCCGACACCGCAAAACAGATCCCACATGCTGCTCACCCCCAGTTGCGCCACCCAGTCGCGTGCCGTGGCGTACAAACTGGCCGCCACCTGCGGGTTGGTCTGGAAGAAACTTTGCGGGCGAATGTACAGCGGCACGTGGTTAAACTTTTCCGCCAGCGCCTGATCGGGTGTGAGTGCAATCTCCTCATCACCTTCGAGGATCGCCATATGCACCGGCTGAATATTGGCAGAGATCACCGTTAACTGCGGCAACTGCTGTTGCAGCCACGGTAGCGCAGCACGTAACTGTTCCAGTTTGCTGGCAGAACGCAACACAAAACGCAGCATCATGCCGCCCTGCGTGCTTTCCGTCAGCAGCAGAAACTTCAGCTCACCGCGTTTGCGCGCCACGTTATACGGCGTTAAACCGGCGCGGGCGATAAAGGGTTTGAGGACGGCAAACACCGGGGCGAAACTGGCGGGATAGAGTGGACAGGCGCACAGATCAACCGGCTCGCCATCACGCGACATCATGCCGAACACCGGACGCTCGACGCTGCCGCTCACCACCATCTTAGCTTTGTTACGGAACCCCTGTTCAGCAGACGTTACCGGCGTACGCCACTCCCCCACCGCCTGCTGCGCCAGCAGTTGCTCCAGCAGCGACTGTTTCTCACTGAGCTGCTGCGGGTAGGGTTTTTCCAGCCACTGGCAGGAACGACAGCGGTCGGCATCATAAAGCGCGCAATGCATGGCGGGGCCTGTATTCTGAATCGGGAGAAAAAATGGGGGGCGATTGTATCACCGACGCCGGAAAAAAGCGCGGCTACTGGCCGGAACAAACAGCAGCAACAGAACCATCACATCCGGGAGTTTCTGCGACAGCGTATGATGGATGATCTGCGCATTAGTTTCGCCATCGATACTGAAGATCTCCGGGTAAATCCAGCCCATTGACGCCATCAACATGTATCCCAGCACGATAATCTGGGTCGCCACATAGCCCCAACGCCCACGGTTGCTGCCGCGCATCAGGGTGAAGGCACAGCGCAACTCAAACAAAAAGATCAGCTGGCTGGCAATAAATATTACAGTGGAATCCCAGGCCTGCGCGCTGCGGTGCACAAAGTTGACAATCTCTTCAAAACCTAACGCATTGGCCAGCATCACCACGCTGATACAGCGTGTAGCAATGATGGCGATACCAGCCACTAACACCGGCGCAGGCGTTAAAAAAGAGATTTTTTTCAGGGTTTCCGACATCGACCGACTCCATAAAAAAGAGGCTGGCGCTGCCAGCCTCTCCAATAGTGGCAAATGTTACGGATTTCAGCCACGTCTTGCTTTCTGAATATCGCGCAAACGTTGCTTTTCTTCGTGTGCCATAAAGCGCCAGGCAATAAAACCCACCAGACCGACGACAAACAGAATCAGCGATGCCAGGGCGTTGATCTCCGGGTTAACGCCACGACGCACGGTGGCAAAGATCGCCATCGGCAGGGTGGTCGCGCCAGGACCGGTAACAAAGCTGGAAATGACCAGGTCGTCCAGCGACAGGGTAAACGCCAGCAGCCAGCCGGTAATGATGGCCGGAGCAATCATCGGGACCGTAATCACGAAAAACACCTTCAGGGGCGTTGCGCCGAGATCCATCGCTGCTTCTTCAATCGAACGATCCAACTCACGCAGGCGCGAGTTGATCACCACTGCCACATAGGCGGTACAGAAGGTGACGTGTGCCAGCCAGATGGTCAGCATGCCACGATCGCTCGGCCAGCCAAGGGTGTTACCCATCGCCACAAACAGCAGCAACAGCGACAGACCGGTGATCACGTCCGGCATCACCAGCGGTGCCGTGAGCATAAATGCAAAGCCATTGTGCCCCTTGAAACGGCCAAAGCGCACGATCATCACCGCCGCGATGGTGCCCAGCACCACCGCCATGCTGGCGGACATCGCGGCGATGCTCAGGCTGAGCAGCACCGCATCGATCATCGCATCGTCCTGGAACAGCACGTGATACCAGTGGAACGAGAAACTCTCCCACACCGTTACCAGCTGTGAGCTGTTAAACGAGTAGGCCACCAGCAGCAACATCGGCGCATACAGGAACATAAAACTGAGTACCAAAATTGCGGTACGCCACGGAGAGCGGATAGCCGGTAACTGATTCATCCTTTCTCTCCCATTTCACGGTTTTGATGCTTGTGGAACCAGACAATCGGCAGGATCAGAATCAACAGGATAATCACCGCCAGCGCTGACGCCACCGGCCAGTCACGGTTGTTGAAGAACTCCTGCCACAGGATACGTCCAATCATGATGCTGTCCGGGCCACCCAACAATTCCGGGATCACGTACTCCCCTACCGCCGGGATAAACACCAGCATCGAACCGGCGATAATCCCGCCTTTGGTCAGTGGCACAATCACGCTAAAGAAAGTCTTCAACGGACGCGCGCCCAGATCCAGTGACGCTTCCACCAGTGAATAATCAATACGCGTCAGCGCGCTATAGATAGGCAGCACCATAAACGGCAGGTAGCAGTAGACAATACCGATATATACCGCGGTGTTGGTGTAGAGGATCACCAACGGATGATCGATTACACCCAGCCACATCAGGAAACGGTTGAGAATGCCGTTGTTGTTCAGTAACCCCATCCAGGCGTATACGCGCACCAGGAACGACGTCCATGACGGCAGGATCACCAGCAGCAGCAGGATAGTACGCATCGACGGTTTACTGTGCGCCACCGCCCATGCCAGCGGATAACCAATCGCCAGACAAATAATGGTGGAGATGGCCGCCACTTTCAGCGATTGCAGATAGGCATCGACGTATAAGGGATCGTCCGTCAGTTGCAGATAATTACCGAGATTGAGCACCAGATTGAGCTGATCATCAGCCCAGGTGACTAAATCGGTATAAGGCGGGATAGCACGCGCAATATCGGCAAAACTGATTTTCAGCACGATCAGGAACGGCAGCAGAAAAAACAGCACCAGCCACAGGTACGGCAGTGCAATCACCAGCTTGCGGCCATGCTGCATCTTCATACGCGTGGCCCAGCGCTGTAGCGGGGTGCCCGGCTGATCCGGCTGCGCGGCTCCGGGTTGAGAAATCTGGCTCATTCCGCCTCCTTAAACCGTCAAAACCACACAGCTGTCTGCATCCCAGCACAGGCGCACTTCATCGCCCCAGGTGGGCGCGCCTTTGCGGTAACGATGGGCATTCTGCAACTGGGCGCTAATCATCTGACCACTCTGCAAACGCACGTGGTAGATCGACAAGTCACCGAGATAGGCGATGTGCACCACTTCACCCACCGCGAAGTTACAACCATCGGCAGGAACCTCGTCGCACAGCATCACTTTTTCCGGGCGCAGTGCCACATGCACCGGGACGTTATCGACGATGGAAACATCGGTCTGTACTTTCAGCGGATGTACCAGACCCGGACTTTCCAGCACCAGACCCTCTTCGCGACGCTCGCGCAACAGCCCTTCAAACACATTCACCGAGCCAATAAATTCGGCGCTGAAACGGTTGGTCGGGTGCTCGTAGATCTCTTCCGGTTCCCCGATCTGGGCAAATTTACCGCGGTTCATAATGGCGATACGGCCCGCCATGGTCATTGCTTCTTCCTGGTCGTGGGTGACCATCACGCAGGTCACACCGACGCGCTCCAGAATATCCACCACTTCCAGCTGCATACGGTCACGCAGTTTTTTATCCAGCGCACCCATCGGTTCATCCAGCAGCAGCAGCTTCGGACGTTTTGCCAGGCTACGCGCCAGCGCCACACGCTGACGTTGGCCGCCAGAGAGCTGATGCGGTTTACGTTTGGCGTACTCCTGCATATGCACCAACGCCAGCATCTCTTCAACGCGGCTGGCGATTTCGCCTTTCGGCAGTTTGTCCTGCTTGAGGCCAAACGCAATGTTTTGCTCCACCGTCATGTGCGGGAACAACGCATAGGACTGGAACATCATGTTGATCGGCCGCTGATACGGCGGCACATGGGAGAGATCCTGCCCATCCAACACAATCTGACCGCTACTCGGCACTTCGAACCCCGCCAGCATACGCAGCAGGGTCGATTTGCCGCAGCCCGAAGGACCGAGCAGAGCAAAAATCTCACCTTTGTAAATGGTCAGACTGACATCATCCACGGCGTGCTGGCCGTCAAAGGATTTGGTCAGGTTGCGGATTTCCAGCAACGGCGTTAAGGCCTTTGCGGTTTTGTTATGGGGGCGGGGAATCGCGTCGCTCACTAACTTATCTCCAACGCTTAGCGACTGTTAACATCAGCCGCTAAAAATGGCACAACAGAGGCCATCACCGCGCCTCTGTTGTCGTCCTAATACAAGTGAATCCGTTCAGAACGAATTACTTACCACTTTTAACTTTAGTCCATGCACGGGTACGTACACGATCCAGTTTCGGATCCTGGACTTTCAACACGAACAGCTTGGACATAATCTCCGCTGGCGGGAAGATGCCCGGATTGTTACGCACATCCGCATTAATCAGCGGCAGTGATGCTTTGTTACCGTTGGCATAGTTCATCTTGTTAGAGATGTCGGCGATCACTTTCGGATCCATGATGTAGTTCAGCCACTGATAGGCTTCGTCGAGATTTTTCGCATCCTTCGGAATTGCCATCATGTCGAAGAACGCCAGAGCGCCCTGCTTCGGTACGCTATAGGCCAGGTTCACGCCATTTTTCGCCTGAGCGGCACGATCTTTCGCTTGCAGGATGTCACCCGACCAACCGATCGCCACACAAATGTTGCCGTTCGCCAGGTCGTTGATGTACTGCGAAGAGTGGAAATAACGGATGCTCGGACGCAGTTTCAGCAGCAGATCGGTCGCCGCCCCGGAGTAATCTTTGGGGTCGGAGCTGTTCGGATCTTTGCCGAGGTAGTTCAGCACGGTGGCGAAGATCTCTTCCGGTGCATCGAGGAAGGAAACACCACAGCTTTTCAGTTTTTCCAGGTTTTCTGGCTTCAGCACCAGATCCCAGCTGTCAACCGGCGCATCTTTACCCAGAATGGCTTTCACTTTATCCACGTTGTAGCCGATACCGGTGGTGCCCCACAGGTAAGGAATCGCGTACTTGTTGCCTGGATCATGCTGAGCCACTTTCGCCATCAGATCCGGGTCGAGGTTTTTGTAGTTCGGCAGTTTGCTCTTATCCAGCTCCTGGAACACGCCGGATTGCAGCTGGCGTGCGAGGAAGCTCGATGACGGCACCACCACGTCATAACCGGTGCTACCGGCCATCAGTTTGCCTTCCAGCACTTCGTTGGAGTCAAACACGTCGTAGACCACTTTAATGCCGGTCTCTTTCTCGAAATTCGGAACCGTGTCCGCCGAAATATAATCAGACCAGTTATAAACGTGCAGCGTTTTATCTGCGGCCAGCGTGCCAGCAGACGCTGTCATCAGCACACCAGCAACCACACCTGACAACCATTTTTTACGTTGGTTGAACATGTTTTCCTTCCTCCTGAGCGGGTCATCACAACGCTGCATACACGCGATCCGGACGTTGCGTTTTCTGTTTATTTACAGGCACACAATGAATCAATATTCAGCGGGAGTTTAATAGTAAAAACCTATACCTGTGCTGAGGTTGCACGTCTCAAGCAGCCCCGCAAGAATAGCCGCCCCGCTTCCCCTGCACCAGATCCCAGCGTAAAAAACGCCTTTTAGCGATAAGTATTGCATGTTTCTGCTATGGGGTTCGGCATGCGCGGCATAAAGCACGACTAATATCTGGCGATTTAGGGCAAAATGCAGAATAAAAAGTGGTGGGGATAAAATGAAAACTGCCGCAAAAAGCGGCAGTTAAATCAGGCAGAAAAATCAGTGCAGCATTGCGCGGCCGAGTGAGCTGGGTTGTCGCTCCTCTTCCTCGCCCATCATCAATAAATTGTTGGCGAAGGCTTCCATAATCACCATGGAAACTTGTTCCTCGCTCTGCTTCATAAAGTGCGAGAACTGACCAAAAGTTAAGCCAGCAGTGGTACTGAGCGACTGGCAGACAATCAGCTTCGGCAGATTGTCGTCCTGAATATCAATAAAGGCTTTCACCGTCAGGGAGCTGGCATTGATCTGAGACAGATCGCCCACCAGCGGAATCAACGCGGTCGGTTTAACTTCAGCCAACGCGGAGAACAGGATCACGCCATCCACAAGGTCGATTTTTGCATCAAACACCCCGTCAAAATTCTGCATATGCGGCAGATGCAAAGCCTGGCAGGCATCGCATTCGAACCAGGTGATATTTTGTTGATCCAGCCAGCGACGCAGCACGTCGATGTCAGGAACGACCAGTGAATCCATCGTCATGTCCCGTGGGGTGAAGAAATAAGCGCCTTAGCTTACGGAAAAAATGAAATCGATGCCACGAAAAACGCTGAAAAGCGCGTCTCAGCCACCAGTTTTAAGACGGAAGCCGGGCAGCGCGTGCTGTTCAATCCAGTCAATCATCATGGCAGCGATGTTCAGCCCGGTGGTGCACTCAATCCCCTCAAGGCCTGGTGAGGCATTGACCTCCATCACCAGTGGCCCTCGGTTAGCACGCAAAATGTCGACGCCGGCCACTTCCAGCCCGAGGGTGCTGGCCGCTTTAACCGCAATTTCGCGTTCCTGATCGGTGATGCGTACCGGGTGAGCCTTACCGCCGCGATGCAGATTGGAACGAAAATCGCCCTCTTTTGCGGCGCGTTCTATCGCGGCCACCACTTCATCACCAATCACCAGGCAGCGAATATCCCGCCCCTGCGCTTCTTTGATAAACTCCTGCACCAGAATATGGGCGTTGAGGCCACGAAACGCATCAATCACACTCTCGGCGGCCTGACGCGTTTCCGCCAGCACCACGCCAATCCCCTGCGTCCCTTCCACCAGCTTCACCACCAGCGGCGCGCCACCTACCATGGTAATCAGGTCATCGGTATCATCCGGCGACGAAGCAAAACCGGTGACCGGCATGTCGATCCCTTCACGCGCCAGCAATTGCAGCGAACGCAGTTTGTCACGCGCGCGGGTAATCGCCACCGATTCATTCAGCGGATAGCTGCCGCATAACTCAAACTGGCGCAGCACCGCCGTACCGTAAAAAGTAATGGCGGAGCCAATACGCGGGATCACCGCATCAAAGTGCCCCAGCGGTTCACCACGATAATGCACCGCTGGCGAGGCCGGGTTGATATTCATATAACAGGAAAGAGGGTCAATAATCTGCACCTGATGACCACGCGCTTCCGCTGCTTCACGCAGGCGTTTACACGAATAAAGCGATCCATCACGGGAGAGAATGGCCATTTTCATCGCAGAGTTCCTTGTGCTTAACGGGTTGCCCAGCCCTGCTGATGCAGGTAATCCAACATAAACGGACGCGTTTCTTTCATGATCAGACGTTGAATCAACTCACTCCAGGTTTCCGCACGTTGATTGCTGTCACGCTGTTGATAATAGATGCTGGTGCGACTGTCGTACTCCGCCAGCACCGCCGCATCGAGGGGTTGATAGGTGTTTTCATGCACCAGCATCGTCTGCGGGATGCGCGGTTTAATTTCCGGCACCGCCGCAGGATGGCCGATGCAGAAACCAAACAGCGGCAGCACAAATTTCGGCAAACCCAGCAGCGTGGTAACTTCAGCAATATTGTTGCGGATACCGCCGATGAAAACACCACCGAGACCGAGCGACTCCGCCGCTACCATCGCATTCTGCGCCATCAGCGCGGTATCCACGCAGCCCAGCAATAATTGTTCCGCCCGTCCCAGTTGCGCTTCCGGGCAGATTTGCAGGTGACGATTAAAATCGGCGCAGAATACCCAAAACTCGGCCGCCGCACTCACCCAGGGTTGCCCGCCGGTAAGGGTAACCAGTTGCTCACGTTTTTGCCGATCGGTAATACGAATAATAGAGGAGCACTGCAAAAAGCTGGAGGTCGAAGCCGCTTGTGCCGCTGCAATAATGGCGTCGCGCTGCGCCTCATCAATGCCCTGCTCGGTAAAAGCGCGAATGGAACGGTGGCTGCACAGTAAATCAATGGTCGGCGTCATAATCCTCTCCGGTTACTTCTTTTTGTCGTGTTGATTGAACAACTGCGGGGCCATCGCTTTGGCGGTGCGCCACATCATCAACCAGGCCGCGGGCAGCATCAGCACAATGCCGACAAAAAACAACACCGTCGCCAGCGTCTTCTGATCGATCGCCGCAGGCGCAGCGACCCAGTCATTAATCAGCGCCAGTGCGCCAATTACGGCAATCACGCCGACGGCTTCCAGCAACAGTACCGGCTTCGGTAATCTGGCCAGGTTGCTCATGCGTTGGCTCTCCCACAGTTCAATCCGTTAAGCCGTCTGTTATAGCACAATTGCCTGGTGGTAATCCTGTGTCTGAATTTGACCCTTTTCCATCGAAGGATGGCATTGCGCCTACTCACCGCCAGCGAGGTCGCATTTCTATACTGACGTCTCAATATTGCCGGAGGAATAAACCATGCAACTGACCCAGATTCGTAACGCGACCTTAATGCTGGAATATGCCGGAGTGCGCTTCCTGATCGATCCGATGCTTCGCTGGCACACCTTGTCAGCATGAGCAGACGTACGCTGACGCGCCATTTCTCGCGTGCCACCGGCATGACGCCAGGGGAGTGGTTGAGTGCGGAACGCCTGCGACGCAGTCAGGAACTACTGGAAACCACCGACCACAGCATTGAGGCCGTTGCCACCCTGGCGGGTTATCAGTCACCCATCTCATTTCGCCAGCGCTTTAAGGCACGCTTCAACGTCAGCCCCAGCGAATGGCGGCGTACTTTCCGTGGGCCTGGCACGCAAATCTGAAGACCGCGCACATCAGAACAACAGGCAATTCCTTCTTTCTTTCACCTGCATCAACGGGCATCATGTGTCCCATTATTCACGCTGTGATGTGATATTCATCACAAAACAGCAGCGGAAGGAGAGAAGCAATGTTTGCAGTGATTTTTGGTCGTCCCGGCTGCCCTTACTGCGTACGCGCCCAGGAACTGGCCGCCAAACTGACCACCGAACGTGACGATTTTAACTATCAATACGTCGACATTCAGGTGGAAGGCATTACCAAAGCCGATCTGGAAGCCCGTGCGGGTAAACCAGTGACGACGGTGCCGCAGATTTTCCTCGACCAGCAGCATATCGGTGGCTATACCGATTTTGCCGCCTGGACCAAAGAGAATCTGGATTTCGCGGTGTAACACATTATCGCGCGGATTTTGGCAAAAAACCGCGCGATAAATCGCGCCGCTACGGATGTATCAGGATCGCATCGCCAGCATAATACGTAGCAGACGCACCAGCAGCGCACCGCATCCAGCCCAGAACAACGCACTCAATCCCCAAATGACCATCCAGCCATTGTGACTGAGACTCAGCACCAGCAGCACCCATAGCGTACCCAGCAGTGTCCCCGCCAGTGCCACCCACAGCGTACTTTTTAACGGACTGTCCGGTTGCAGCAGCGCCACCACAATGCCCGGCAGCAAAAACAGCAACAACTCTGGCTGACCACCTATCGACCTTTCACCCGGTGAGATCCAAAAATGATGGGCAAAAATAAACACCAGCGTATATAGCGTCACGCCCAGCACCGATGCAGGCCAGCGATTATTACGCTGCGACATAATCAACCTCAACTTCAGTGTTAACAATATTGAAACTTTTAACTGCCCTGGCACACGAGTGGAAATAAAAAGAAACAGCTGCATGCGGAAGGAATGAAAACTGCCGATAGCTGAGGGTGTTAATTATGATTAGAATGACGCCGCTTCAAAATTCAGTCCCTGCCCTCTCGGCAAAACGGGCACCTGCGGTCGCCACAAGATAGCGAAAAACGACCTTTTCATCAACATGTTACAGGTAAATAAGAAGTTAAAGCGTGAATATTAACGTCGCAGATTTGTTAAGCGGAAATGACGTCCTGTTATTATTTGTGGTTTTAGCCCTCGGCCTCTGTCTGGGTAAATTACGTCTTGGCTCTGTCCAGCTCGGAAATTCCATTGGCGTATTAGTGGTATCGCTTATTTTAGGCGAACAACATTTCGCCATAAATACCGCCGCACTGAGCCTCGGTTTTATGCTGTTTATTTTTTGTGTCGGTGTCGAAGCAGGTCCCAACTTTTTTTCGATTTTTTTCCGTGACGGCAAAAACTATTTTATCCTCGCCATTGTGATGGTGGTCAGCGCCCTGCTGCTGGCGCTGATGCTGGGCAAAGTGTTCGGCTGGGATATTGGTCTGACCGCCGGTATGCTGGCAGGAGCCATGACCTCAACGCCGGTGCTGGTAGGTGCCGGGGATACACTGCGGCATAGCATCAGCGACAATCAGCAACTCAACCTGATGCAGGATCATCTCAGCCTCGGCTATGCCATTACCTACCTGGTCGGTCTGGTCAGCCTGATATTTGGCGCACGTTACCTGCCACGCCTGCAACATCAGGATCTGCCCACCTGCGCCCAGCAAATTGCGCGCGAACGTGGTCTGGATGCAGACAGCCAACGCAAAGTTTTCCTGCCAGTGATCCGTGCTTACCGCGTGGGGCCAGAGTTAGTGGAATGGAGTGGGGGTAAAAACCTGCGTGAGCTGGGCATTCATCGTCAGACCGGCTGCTATATCGAGCGTCTGCGCCGCAACGGCATTCTCGCCAGCCCGGATGGTGATGCCCAGTTGCAACTCGGCGACGAGATTTCATTGGTGGGCTATCCCGATGCCCACGCCCGCCTCGATGCCAGTTTCCGCAACGGTAAAGAGGTGTTCGATCGCGATCTGCTCGATATGCGTATCGTCACCGAAGAGATCGTGGTGAAGAACCATAACGCGGTGAATAAACGTCTCAATCACCTGAAGCTGACCGATCATGGCTGCTTCCTCAACCGCGTAATCCGCAGCCAGATTGAGATGCCGATTGATGACAGCATTATGCTGAACAAAGGCGATGTGTTGCAGGTCAGCGGCGAAGCCAGGCGCGTAAAAAGCCTCGCGGATCGTATCGGCTTTATCGCCATCCACAGCCAGATGACCGATCTGCTGGCCTTCTGTGCCTTCTTTATCATCGGTCTGATGATAGGCATGATCACCTTCCAGTTCAGCAACTTCAGCTTTGGTATCGGTAATGCGGCTGGGCTGTTGTTCGCCGGGATTATGCTGGGCTTCCTGCGCGCCAACCATCCTACCTTTGGCTATATTCCGCAGGGCGCGCTGACGATGGTCAAAGAGTTTGGCCTGATGGTGTTTATGGCGGGCGTTGGCCTGAGCGCGGGTAGCGGTCTGCAACATGGCCTGGGCAGTGAAGGCGCATTGATGCTGCTGAGCGGTCTGCTGGTTAGCCTCGTCCCGGTGGTGATTTGTTATCTGTTCGGTGCTTATGTGCTGCGGATGAACCGCGCGTTGCTGTTCGGGGCGATTATGGGGGCACGCACCTGCGCCCCGGCGATGGAGATTATCAGCGATACCGCGCGTAGCAATATTCCGGCGCTGGGTTATGCCGGAACCTATGCGATTGCCAACGTGCTGTTGACGCTGGCGGGCACCTTGATCGTCATCATTTGGCCGATTTTGCCCTTATAAAAATTTTTTGACTGAGTCCAGAACTTTTTTTCCGGGGTGCAGTCTGAATTATTGCCACTGCTTTTCTTTGAAATCCCCAAGTTGAGGAGCCCGCCAGTCACTGACTGACGGGTTTTTTTATGTCTGTCGCGCGGTGCTTAAGGTTCTCTTAAGCGCAAGTTGCGACCCTGTACCCCTGGTTTCACTACCCGCAAACATTCATGTCGCTGTCATCAAAACTAAACAATTCAACAACCCGCATCAGGATTCAGAACCCGGCTATTTACCCGCTGTCGCGCCGCTTTTACGCTATCAACTTTATTTTGCTGGCATTTTTAGCATCGGTCTTCCTGCTGTGGTCGCGCCATGAAAGTCTCGATATCGCCATCAGCCAGTTTTGGTTTGATCCGCTAACGCAGCGTTTCCCGTGGCAACACAACCGCTGGCTGGACCTGATCAACCATCGTCTGTTGAAGGATGCGATTATTGCTGGCGGCGTGCTGATGCTGTTACGAGGCATTCAGCAACGTGATGGCAGACGGGTATTGGTGGCGTTGCTGCTGGGATTGGGTCCGTTGGTGATCGGCATTCTGAAGGCGCACAGCGCGCACTCCTGTCCGTGGGATTTAGCAATGTTTGGTGGCAAAGCCGCGAACTTTACTTTGCTGAGCGCGGTCCCGGCGAACAGCGGTCCCGGTCAGTGCTTCCCCGGCGGCCATGCGTCGAGCGGTTTTGCGGTAATGGGACTGTTTTTTCTGTGGTGGCCTGAGAAACCACGCCGCGCCCTGCTGGCATTAATGGTGGGTATCGCCCTCGGGTTGCTGATGGGCTACGGCCAGGTGATGCGTGGTGCGCACTTCTTCTCCCATAACCTGTGGGCGGGATGGTGGGTATGGCTGACCCAGATGCTGATTTTTGCTGGCGTTTCTTTTTGGGTAGACAAGACGAGGAACAGAAAAGCGTAATGGAAGAGATTAACCGCACGCTGTTTTTATGGATTAACGCCACACCGGATTCACCAGAGTGGCTGCTGAGTCTGGCGACCTTTATCGCACGTGACTTAATCGCCATTGTACCGCTGCTGATTGTGGCGCTGTGGCTATGGGGACCGCGCGAACAGGTGGCTTCACAGCGCACGCTGGTATTAAAAACCGGCATGGCACTGATTTATGCGCTGAGCATCTCATGGTGCATCAGCCAGTTGCTGCCGCATCCGCGCCCCTTCGTGATCGGGCTGGGTCATCAGTTTCTGTCACATGCCGCCGATGACTCTTACCCCAGCGATCATGGCACCACCATTTTCACTTTCGCGCTGGCGTTCGTTTGCTGGCACCGTTTGTGGTCGGGGATAATTTTGCTAATCACCGGCATCGCCATCGCCTGGTCACGTGTCTATCTGGGCGTGCACTGGCCGTTGGATATGCTGGGTGGTTTTCTGGTGGGCATGCTCGGCTGCCTGGCTTCGCACCTCGCATGGCAGCTGTATGGCTCGCGGATGTTGGCGCTGACACATCAGATCTACCACGCGCTGTTCGCGCTACCGATTCGTAAGGGATGGATTCGCGGGTAAGCACACGTAGCGGCGCGATTTATCGCGCGTTTTGTCGGGGAAAGAAACCCGCGCGATAAATCGCGCCGCTTGTATGTTTGGAGGGTCAGATTATGATTTCCCTGAAATCAGTTCTGATAACCGGGAAGCCGTGCGCCGCTGGAAGCAGCTTTTACAGTGACTTCGTACGTAGAGTGGCTCCCGCCTCCTTGTTCAGGCCGAAGAGTACCAGGAAGCTTTCTCTCGCGAGACTGACTTCGCATTACAAGGCAGGCTGAACAATCTCAGATGACGAGGTCGGGAACCGGTTAACAGTTTACGCTATTTTGCCTTCCGGAGGCCACATGACCTGTTTTGCCGGGATCGATATTTCTGCCAGAACCTTTACCTTTGCCGTACGCGTTAACGGTAAAACAACGCTGGTTTCTGAGCTTAATCAGACACCTGAGGACTATCAGGCTTTTGCGAAAAAGCTGATATCGCTGTCCCCCGAACGCATCGTTATGGAAGCAACCGGTGTCTACCATTTTGACCTTGCGGTGGCTCTTGTCCGTGCCGGGCTGCCCGTCTGCGTCATTAATCCCGCCAGTTATCACCACTATGCCGCCATGCGCCTGAACGCTGCCAAAACTGACGCCCGTGATGCGGTACTGCTGGCTGAATATGGAGAAAGCATGAGGCCTGCACTCTGGCAGGCTCCGGATGATGACTGCATGGCGTTGCGCGATATCGCCCGCATGATGACGCGAGCCGTTCAGTCCCGGACACGTTCAAAAAACCGTCTTCATGCGCTGGAAACCCGCGCCGGAACTGCCGATGTCCTGCTGGAGCTGGAAGAAGAAGACGTGGAATATTACAGCCGTAAGGTAGAGAAGCTGCACGCGCTGGCGCTGAAAATCATCGCGAAAAATAGCGCCCTGAAAGCGGCGTTCATGTGCCTGTGTTCAGCCAAAGGCGTCGGAGAGACAACGGCCATTACTGTACTGGGCGAGCTGAGCCTGCTGCCCCGGGATATGAAGGCAAATCAGGTAAGCCGTCATGCGGGCCTGCATGTGAGGCAGAGCCAGTCGGGCAGCAGCGTGAACCGTCCGGGACGTCTGGGTAAAGCGGGCAACGGTCATCTGCGTAGGGCGCTGTATATGGCCGCGCTGAGTGCTGCGCAGCATGAACCCCGCGCCGCGATGTTTTATCAGGGGCTGATAAAAAGAGGTAAGAAGAAAATCCAGGCGATATGCGCAGTAATGCGGAAATACCTGACCGGCTTATGGAGCTGTATAAAGCACGGTCAGGATTTTGATTCAGCGAGACTTTTTAGTACCAAGCATCGGGAAAGTGTTGATGCTTAACAGAGTATCTACGTATATGTGGGTTAGTTAAACCATTTACCAAATACGCTATCGAATTTCATTACGATGAAATCCCAGATACGGCTAACAAATCCACCTTCCTGTACCTCTTCCATCACCACCAGCGGACGTTGTTCCACGGTTTTACCATCCAGCTGAAAATCGATAGTACCGACGACCTGGTTCTTCTTCAGTGGCGCTTCCAGCTGCGGTGAGGTCAGGGTGTAACTGGCTTTCAGATTATTCATCTGACCTTTTGGAATGGTCACGGAAGCATCTTTCTCTACACCGAGGTTCACTTCTTTGCGGTCACCAAACCATACACGCTGCTGCGCAAAAGGTTTATCCGCTTTGATTGGTGTGACGGTATCAAAGAAACGGAAGCCCCAGGTGAGCAACTTTTCACTCTCACAGAAGCGCAGTGCATCGGTCTCCGCACCCAGCACCACAGAAATCAGACGCATATCTCCGTCCGTGGCGGATGACACCAGGTTATTTCCCGCTCCCGAGGTGTGACCGGTTTTGATGCCGTCCACTTTCAGGTTACTGCTCCACAGCAGACGGTTACGGTTCATCTGCTTGATGTTGTTAAAGGTGAACTCTTTCTCTTTATTTAACGCGTACTCTTCCGGCACATCACTGATCAGTCGTTGACCGATGATCGCCATATCGCGGGCGGTACTGTACTGCCCATCGGCATCCAGCCCGTGGACGGTCATAAAGTGGGTATTTTGCAGACCAAAAGCTTTCGCGTAGTTGTTCATCAGGCCGATAAAGGAATCCTGACTGCCCGCCACATAATCCGCCATCGCAATACAGGCATCATTACCCGACTGAATCACAATGCCTTTATTCAGTTCAGAGACCGGGATACGATCGCCGGGCTTGAGGAACATCAGTGACGACCCTTTTAGTTTCGGGTTACCGGTTGCCCAGGCATCCTGACCAATCGTCACCATGTCGTCTTCATGAATTTTACCCGCCTTCAGCGCCTGACCCACCACATAGCTGGTCATCATTTTGGTCAAGCTGGCAGGATCAAGGCGCTGATCGGCATTCGATTCAGCCAGCACCTTACCGCTGTTGTAATCCATTAAAACCCAGGCTTTGGCGTCAATCTGTGGAGCGGCTGGCGCCTCTTCAGCCAGGGCAGAAACCGGGAGAAGCATTAATAAAAGGGAGGTGGCAGCAAAAGGCCGCCAGACAGAAGCGTGAATTAATTTTTTCATGTTTATGACCAGATAATTGTCCTTGGTAAATCGTGGCTCAATCCTGCAAGACGCACGTTGCCTAAAAAACTACCGCTTTGTGCTGCAGAAAAAAACCGTCTGTCGGTAAAGTTTTATAGAAATTATTACAGTAACCCTGGCACCAACGCCGTTGCGCTGCCACCTTTGTTCTGTCGCCATTTGTGAAAAATTGCGAGAAATTCCGATTTTTCGCAGATCAGTTAAGCCAGTCACAAATTTCCGCTAACCTGATCTCAGTCAGCCTGAGGAGAATCATGATGGACTTAGCCGTGTTCGATCTCGACGAAACCCTGATTTGTGAAGACAGCACCAGCCTGTGGCTGCGCTGGTTGGTTTCACAGGGTTTTGCCCCCGCCGAACTGATTAGCGCCGAACAGTCGCTAATGACCCAATACCACGCCGGTACGCTCTCAATTGAAGAATATATGAACACCACCCTCGCCCCGCTGGCCGGAATGGCAACCATGACGGTATCGGGCTGGGTGCGACGTTTTATCCACCGCGATATCCTGCCGCGCGTGTTTCCCGCCGCACGCGAACGCATCAACTGGCATCAGCAGCGTGGCGACACCGTGATGATTATCACTGCCAGCGGCGAACATCTGGCCGTACCCATTGCCGAGCGCCTTGGCGTACATGGTGCGCTGGCGATTGGTGTGGAGATTGTCGATGACCGCTACAGTGGCCTGACCTACGGCACCATGACCTACAAAGAAGGCAAAGTGACGCGTCTGAGTGACTGGAAAGCCTTGCAGCAGGAAAGTCGTTTTGATCGCACCTGGGCCTACAGCGACTCGATGAACGACTTGCCGCTGCTGGTCCATGCCGATCATGCCTATGTCATCAACCCGGATACGCTGCTGCATCAGGAAGCGCAGCAGCGTGGCTGGGAAGTGTGTAATTGGGTGCGCTAACTACCCGCGTGGCGCGCTGGCGTTCGCCGCCAGCCCCACTTTCAGCAATTTTCCGTTGCTCTCGTCAGTCAGCACGTACAGGAAGCCATCTGGTCCCTGACGCACATCGCGAATCCGCTCACCGCGATCCGTTAACAGACGCTGCTCCTCCACCACTTTTTCGCCATTGACCATCAGGCGAATCAGGCTTTTTTCCTTTAACGCGCCAATAAACAGCGAATTTTTCCACTGGGGGAAACGCGCGCTGTTGTAAAACGCCATGCCGCTGATAGCCGGTGAAACCTTCCAGTAAAAAACCGGCTGCTCCGTACCCGCGACCTCGCCACCCTTTGATTCCGGCACTTTCTGCCCGCTGTAATCAATGCCCCAGGTCGCCAGTGGCCAGCCATAGTTTTTGCCCTTTTCCGGGATATTGACCTCATCGCCCCCTCGCGGGCCATGCTCGCTTTCCCACATCTGCTGCGTCCACGGGTTCAACGCCAGTCCCTGCGGGTTACGCATGCCATACGACCAAATTTCGCCGCGCGCACCCGGATGATCAACAAAGGGGTTATCCGCCGGAATCTTACCGTCAGCGGTCAGACGTACGATTTTGCCCGAGAGTTTATCCAGCTCCTGCGCGCTGCTTCTGGCAAAATTGTCGCCGAAGGCAATCCATAAAAAACCTGCCCGGTCGAATGCCAGCCGTGTCCCGATATTCGCCCCGCTGGAGAGCTTCGGTGTTTGTTCCAACACCACCCGGAAGTCACTCAACTGGCGATTATCGTCGCTCAAGCGACCATAGCCGACCACACCTCCCGCACGGCCCGTCGCATCCGCGGTGGTATAACTGAGCCACACCCGGCGACTTTGCGCAAAATCCGGGGCCAGCACCACATCCAGCAAACCGCCCTGTCGTTGCGCCCACACTTTAGGGACGCCATCGATCGGCGCGGACAATCCTTTTCCTGGTTGCCAACTTCGCAGTTGGCCGGAACGTTCGGTGATTAACAGGGTATGATTGTCGGGTAGAAACGCCACCGACCAGGGATGGTCCAGTTTGTCCTGCAAAACCTGCACCTGCACCTCCGCCGCCAGGGCTGGCAGGGAACCACTCAGAACACAGCCGAACAGCAGCGCGGCACGCATCAATCGCATGGGTTTCTCCTTTTTAACAGTCTGCCGTTAAGGGTAGTCAGCCAGTAAAAAAAGATGTGCAGGATTTACAAAACATTAAGCCCGGCGTACCGGGCAGGAAGGTTTCACGGGGCGCTGAAGGAGACTGCGTCACGCACCATCTCGTCAATGCCTGGGCGGATGTCATTGAGGGTAATCGGCGTTTCACTGTTTGGCAGCGTGCGGCCAAAGGCTTTGCGCACCACTTTGATCAGCGGCTTGCCGGTTTGCGCATCGGTTGCTTCCACCTCAAGGTACAAGGCACTGTTCTGTGTACGATGCCCGGTCGCCGCCATGGTTCCGGCAATCACTGCGCCAACCGGTATGACTTCATAGAACTGTACGCCCTCATTTTCACCCGCTACAGCGGTGATAGCCGCCCTGACTAACATGGTATTGGGGCCTTTCTGCGTCACGAGGTTCTTATGCCTTGCTATCCCTGCTTTCAGCTGCTGGTCGGCATATTGTCGTATTTGATCCAGCGTCTGCTGGCTGATACGCGTTGTGGGATGTGCAGCCGGGTAATAAACGATGGGGGTATAAACGACGTTCGGATATTTCGCGCCATGGTAATCCGGCGATATCCAGCGCAGTGTCGGTTTACCGCTCGCCGACTCCGCCATTTTTAGCTGGCTATAATCGCCAAGAAAGCCTGAATATTGTTGAGTATCAGCAACATGAGAGGTGCAGCCCGCCGCCAAAAAAGCCAGCGTCACCAAGGGAACAACAAGATGTGATCGCATACGGTAGCCCTTATGAGAGGAAATAGCTTTTCAAGCATAGTTTGGGCAGTAACGAGGCGTAAGGAAAATTGAAGAAATGTGAATGACAACCGCCTGGGTTATCGGTGTAACACAGGCGGCCAGGGGGATTATTCGAAGCAGGTATCCGGATTTTCCGACAGCGAAATGAAGGTATCACCACCTTTGGTCAGCGCCAGGATTTGACCACTCTCAATATCATAAACCCACCCATGCAGGCGCACTGTCCCTTTACGCAGCGCAACCGCCACGGAAGGATGTGTTTTGATATTGTGGAGCTGGGCAATGACGTTCTCTTTCACCATCTCGTTCAGCTTGATTTCCGGGGTGGCGTACTTCTTATTTTCCACCACCGCACGCGCGGCATCGGCATAACGCAGCCAGTGTTCGACTGCTGGCATGGTGTCCATGCAGGAACATTCCGCGATGGCTTTCATAGCACCACAGTTCGAGTGGCCACAAATGATGATCTCGCTCACGCCCAACGCCACCACCGCATATTCGATGGTCGCGGAAACGCCACCCGGCTCCGGTCCGAATGACGGCACAATATTGCCCGCATTACGGATAACAAACAGCTGACCCGGCTCCTGCTGCGTCACCAGTTCCGGCACCAGACGGCTGTCTGAGCAAGAGATGAACAGGGCTTTGGGATTTTGGTTGGACGCCAGGCTTTTGAAAAGATCCTTCCTTTCAGGAAACACATTCTGTTGAAAACTCAGAAAACCTTTGATGATCTCTTTCATTTTTCTGCTCTCACATTATCCACTTCTGCCCTGGCAGTGAGCAATGTCACCGTCAGCGCTGCATATTTTTTCTTGTATCGATAATAGCTTACAGGCACCAACCGGGCATTTAAGCAAAATCACCCGGTGAAGACAACCCTGACCACATTTGCGGCTTGCAAACAGACTATACAATTTCCCCGCAGACCCCTGTACAATCGCCCCCCTATCCACACTAATTATGATGAATTTTTATTCTTATGAGCCATGTCACCAATCCTCCACGCGTGGGCTTCGTCTCACTCGGCTGCCCAAAAAACCTCGTTGACTCGGAGCGTATCCTGACGGAACTGCGTACCGAAGGTTATGACGTGGTGCCACGTTACGATGATGCAGAGATCGTCATTGTTAACACCTGTGGATTTATCGACAGTGCCGTGCAGGAATCCCTGGAAGCGATTGGTGAAGCCCTGAACGAGAACGGCAAAGTGATCGTCACCGGCTGCCTCGGTGCCAAAGTGGACCAGATCCGCGAGGTGCATCCGAAAGTGCTGGAAATCACCGGCCCGCACAGCTACGAGCAGGTACTATCACATGTGCATCACTACGTGCCGAAACCAGAGCATAACCCGTTCCTCAGCCTGGTGCCGCAGCAAGGCGTGAAGCTGACGCCGCGCCACTATGCCTATCTGAAGATCTCTGAAGGCTGCAACCATCGCTGCACCTTCTGCATCATTCCATCGATGCGTGGCGACCTGGATAGCCGCCCGATTGGCGCGGTGTTGGATGAGGCCAAACGTCTGGTCGAAGCCGGCGTTAAAGAGCTGCTGGTCATTTCTCAGGACACCTCCGCCTATGGCGTCGACGTGAAGCACCGTACCGGATTCTGGAACGGTTCACCGGTGAAAACCAGCATGGTCAGCCTGTGTGAACAGCTGGCTAAACTCGGCGTATGGGTACGTCTGCACTACGTCTACCCTTACCCGCATGTGGATGATGTCATTCCGCTGATGGCTGAAGGCAAAATCCTGCCGTATCTGGACATTCCGCTGCAACACGCCAGCCCGCGTATTCTGAAGCTGATGAAACGTCCGGGCGCGGTTGAACGCACGCTGGAGCGCATTAAGCGCTGGCGCGAAATTTGCCCGGAGCTGACGCTGCGTTCCACTTTTATCGTCGGCTTCCCCGGTGAAACCGAGGAAGATTTCCAGATGCTGCTCGACTTCCTGAAAGAAGCGCGTCTGGATCGTGTCGGCTGCTTCCAGTACAGCCCGGTGGAAGGCGCAACCGCCAACCAACTGCCGGATCCCGTGCCGGACGAGGTGAAGCAGGAACGTTTCGAGCGCTTTATGCAGCTGCAACAGCAAATTTCGGCCGAACGTCTACAAGAGAAAATTGGTCGCGAAATTCTGGTGATCATCGATGAAGTGGACGAGGAAGGTGCTGTCGGTCGCAGCATGGCCGATGCACCGGAAATCGATGGTGCGGTCTACCTGAACGGTGAACGTCAGGTGAAAGTGGGTGACGTAGTACGCGTCAAAGTCGATCACGCCGACGAGTACGATCTCTGGGGCACCCGCGTTTAATCCCTGCCTCCCCCATGCCAGTCATGGGGGATATCATTTTCCGCCGAAATTATTTTCTCCCGACAGTAAAGCGCCTTTCTTTTACACCGATAACCTCTGTACACGCCCCTTTTGCCCAGAGAGTTCAGGATGCTTAAAAGAATGAAAGTCGTGACCGCCATTATCGTGATTTTGGTGGTTTTTACAGCCATGCAAGTCGTTTCCGGCTCGCTGTTTTTGACTTCGCTAATCGCAGGTCAGCGTAATTTCACCACCAGCGATCAATTATCCCACCAACAGCGCGAACTGGCCGATGGCTGGCAAACGCTGGTGAAAACCCGCGTCACCATTAACCGTGTCGCCATCCGTATCCTGAAAAAGCAGACCGATGATGCCTCACTGACCGCCATTGATAAATTGCTCACTGCGGCGGGCGTATCATTGAATGAAGCGCAGCAGCACTTTGCCCAGTATAAAAGTCTGCCGCGCATCAAAGGCCAGAGTGACGCTGCTGCGGCCCTGGTCGAATCCAGGTTCAGCGCAATGGCGGATTTACTGCAACAATCTGCCGCCTTTCTGAAAGCCAATGATTACCCTTCCTACGGTAATCTTGATGCACAGCAAGCGCAGGACGATCTGGAAGACGCTTACAAGCAGTGGCGTGCGCAGAACGTCGAGTTGTTGGCGCAAGGCAGTGCCGAGAATGACAGCGCCTGGCAACGCGTGCTGGCGATGGTTGTCGTGATGGCCGTGGTGGTTCTGCTGATGCTGGCCGCGGTATGGGTGTTGGTACGCCGTATTCTACTGATACCGATGAAGCAACTGCAAAAACAGATGGAACGCTTTGCTGAAGGCGATCTGTCCGGCAGCCTGCACGTGGAAGGCCGCAGTGAAATGGCGGCCCTGGCCGCCAGCCTGAATCATATGCAACAGGCATTGCTCAGCACCGTCAATAACGTCCGTGACAGCGCCGATGCGATCTTTAGCAGCGTCAGCGAAATCGCCACCGGTAATAACGATCTCTCGTCGCGTACCGAACAACAGGCCGCCTCACTGGAGGAAACCGCTGCCAGTATGGAGCAGCTCACCGCCACGGTGAAACAAAACGCCGATAACGCGCGCCAGGCCACGCAGTTGGCTAAAACCGCGTCCGATACGGCAGATAAGGGTGGCAACGTGGTAGCTGGCGTCGTGAAAACCATGCACGATATCGCCGACAGCTCGAAAAAGATTGCGGATATCACCAGCGTGATCGACGGTATCGCTTTCCAGACCAATATCCTCGCACTGAACGCGGCAGTCGAAGCGGCACGTGCCGGGGAACAGGGACGCGGCTTTGCCGTGGTAGCGGGTGAAGTCCGCAATCTCGCCCAACGCAGCGCCCAGGCAGCGAAAGAGATCAAGTTGTTGATTGAGAACTCAGTTCAGCGCGTCAATCTGGGTTCACAACAGGTTGGCAGCGCCGGGGATACCATGCAGGAGATCGTCAGCGCCGTCACCCGCGTCACCGATATCATGGGTGAGATTGCTTCCGCATCGGATGAACAGAGTCGCGGTATCGACCAAATCGGTCAGGCGGTCAACGAGATGGATCGTGTGACCCAGCAAAACGCCACCCTGGTGCAGGAGTCAGCGAATGCATCGGTATCGCTGGAGCAGCAGGCCAGCCGTTTATCCGCGGCGGTAGCGCGTTTTAACACTGGCACGCGTCAGGCTGTGGCCGCGCTGGTGCGTCCGTCAGCGCCTGCGGTGGCTCCGCGTGCGCTGAAGGCCCCAGCGGCCTCCGGCAATGACAATTGGGAAACGTTTTGACGTAAAAGCGGCGCGATAAATCCCAAAACATTGCGCGATAAATCGCGCCGCTACAGGCCGCACGCAACCGTTGCGGCGCGATTTATCGCGCGGTTGTGTGTAGATCTGGCTCAGGTTTTCAATTTCGGATCCAGCGCGTCGCGCAGCCCATCGCCCAGCAGATTAAACGCCAGCACCGTCAGGAAAATAGCGAGGCTGGGGAAAATCGCCACATGAGGTGCAATCACCATATCGGCGCGTGCTTCATTAAGCATCGCGCCCCACTCTGGCGTGGGCGGCTGCGCACCGAGGCCCAGAAACGACAGGCTGGCGGCGGTGATAATGGAGGTGCCGATACGCATGGTGAAGTAGACCACAATCGATGAGACCGTACCCGGCAGGATATGGCGCATGATGATGGTCCAGTCCGAAGCGCCAATGCTGCGCGCCGATTCGATGTAAGTCTGATGTTTGAGCACCAGGGTGTTACCACGCACCAGACGCGCAAACGCCGGGATACTGAATATCGCCACTGCGACAATCACGTTACTCATCCCGCTGCCCATAATCGCCACCACGGCAATCGCCAGCAGAATGCCCGGAAACGCAAACAGCACGTCACAGATGCGCATGGTGATGCGATCCCACCAACCTTCGTAATAGCCTGCCAGCAATCCCAGCAAGGTGCCGATCACCGTCCCGATCGCCACGGAAAAGAAACCGGCAATTAAGGAAATACGGGTGCCGACCAGCACACGGCTAAAAATATCACGCCCAAGGGAATCCACGCCGAACCAATGCATCAGCGATGGCCCTTCATTTAGCCGGTCATAATCGAAATAGTTTTCAGCATCAAAGGGCGCAATCCACGGGGCAATAAACGCCACCACGATCAATAGCAACACAAACACGCCAGCCAGCATCGCTACGTGCTGACGACGAAAACGTCGCCAGAACTCGCGCCACGGTGTGCGCACCCGGTTTTCCGTCATCGTCGGCATGATTTTCAGTGCCGCTTCGCGTCGCCAGTTTTTCATTGCGACTCCTTACCTGTAGCGAATAGCCGGGTTGATTGCCGCGTACAACATATCGACAATCAGGTTAATCAGAATGAACTCCAGCGAAAACAGCAGCACCTCGGCCTGAATCACCGGGTAATCACGCATCTCCACCGAATCCACCAGCAGGCGGCCCAGACCGGGCCAGTTGAATACCACTTCCACCACGATCGAACCGCCGAGCAAAAAACCAAATTGCAGCCCCATCATGGTGACCACCGGAATCATGGCATTGCGCAGCCCATGTTTTGTTACCACCAGCGTTTCCCGCACCCCTTTGGCGCGCGCGGTGCGCATATAATCCTCCTGCATCACCTCCACGAACGAAGCACGGGTAAAGCGCGCCATCACTGCCGCGACCGCTGCGCCGAGGGTGATGGAGGGCAAAATGTAATGCTGCCAGCTGTCGGCACCCACGGTCGGCAACCAGCCTAAATCCACGGAAAAAATTTGCATCAGCAGCATGCCGAGGGCAAATGCCGGAAAAGAGATCCCCGATACCGCCAACGTCATACCGAGCCGGTCCGGCCAGCGATTACGCCACACCGCAGAGACGATGCCAATCGCCATGCCAAACAGCACCGCCCAGACCATGCTGCTTAACGTCAGCCATAGCGTCGGAAAAAAGCGCGTGGCGATCTCCTCGGAAACCGGACGTTTCGACACCATCGACTGACCAAAATCCCCCTGCACCGCATTCAGAATGAAGTGCCAGAACTGCTGGATCAACGGTTGATCGA
This sequence comes from Pantoea sp. X-Soil-TKNS-1211, assembly GCF_059730495.1. Lineage (NCBI taxonomy): Bacteria > Pseudomonadati > Pseudomonadota > Gammaproteobacteria > Enterobacterales > Erwiniaceae > Pantoea > Pantoea sp. X-Soil-TKNS-1211. Next base: position 1,464,573 of record NZ_AP035953.1, on the reverse strand, counting down.
GACCCAACTCTTGACGCACCAAGGCCACCACCTGTGCATCGGCATCGGACCCGGCAATCAAGCGTGCCGGATCGCCCGGCAACAGATGAACAAACAGGAACACCAGCACCGCCACAATCAGCAGCGTGGGAATCAGTCCCAGTAATCGTTTGAGAAAATAATTCAGCATGCGAAGTCCTGCACGGTGAGGGCCAGCCCCTTCAGGCTGACCCTCAGGGTTACTTCAGGTCGGCCTCATCAAAATTAAATGAGGTATCAGGCATGACGTAAAAACCGCTCAGGTTTTTGTTATTGGCAGACAGCAGCTGTTCCACCACCAGCGGGATCCACGGGTGGTCGTTCCAGATGCGATCCTGGGCATCTTTGTACAGTTTGGCTTTCTGGTCGCGATCGGTGGTTTTCAGCGCATCGGCCAGATCTTTATCGACCTGAGGATTGCTGTAAAACGCGGTGTTGAAGATGGCTGGCGGCCAGGAACTGGTGGCAAACAGCGGCGTCAGCGCCCAGTCGGCTTCACCGGTAGAGGCTGACCAGCCGGTATAGAACATGCGCACGCCGCTCTCTTTCTGGCCTTTGCTTTCGACTTCCGCCGCACGCTGACCGGCATCCATCGCCAACACCTTCACTTTAACCCCGACCTGCGCCAGCTGCTGCTGAGTGAACTGCAACACCTTCTGCGCCGTGCTGTGGTTATGTGATGACCAAAGCGTGGTTTCAAAACCGTTCGGATAACCCGCTTCTTTCAGCAGCTCACGCGCTTTGGCCGGATTGTAGGCAATGGCAGGATACTTCTGCGCAAAATCAATGGCGGGCGGCACAATGCCGGTCGCGGGCGTGGCATAACCGGCAAACGCCACTTTCGCCAGTGCCTGGCGATTGACGGCATACTCCAGCGCCTCACGCACCTTCGGATTGTCGAACGGTTTCTGCGTCACGTTGAGGCTGATATAGCGCTGCATGATCGACGGCGTGGTGACGACATCGAGCTTGCTGTTTTTCTCCAGCAATTTGGCCTGTTCAAACGGCACCGGGAAGGCAAAGGTAGCTTCGCCGGTCTGCAACATCGCCGCACGGGTGTTGTTATCCACCACCGGACGCCAGGTGATGCTATCGAGCTTCGGATAGCCTTTTTTCCAGTAGCCATCCCACTTCTTCACTTTCACGAAGTCAGTCTGGTTCCAGGTGACAAATTCGAACGGCCCGGTGCCCACCGGATGGAAGCCAATATCCTTGCCATATTTTTTCAGTGCCGTCGGGGAAATCATCACCGCCGCCGGATGGGCAAGGTTATTGATAAAGGCCGAGAACGGCTGCTTCAGGGTGATTTTAACCGTCAGAGGATCCACCACCTCAGTACTGGCGACATATTTGAACAGGTTATAACGCTTGAGGTGATTATCCGGGTTGCTGGCGCGATCAAGGTTAGCCTTCACTGCCTCGGCGTTGAAGTCGGTGCCATCCTGAAACTTTACATCGGGACGCAGTTTGATGGTGTAGATCAGGCCATCGCTGCTGGTTTGATAGCTTTCTGCCAGCACGTTGGTCAGCTTCATATCTTTATCGAAGCCAAACAATCCTTGATAGAAAGATTTCGCCACCGCCTGCGACAGTGTGTCGTTGGCATCGTAAGGATCGAGGGTGGTAAATGTTGAGGCTACGGCAATAACCGCATCTTTCGCCGCCCAGGCTGGTAGCGCCAGCGCCGAACTTAACAACCCGGCAGTGATAACCCCTTTACGCATAATATGGTGCATCGTTATCGTTCTCCTGTAGTCCCTGTCTTTGCGCACACCAGCCGGTGACGCGGATGAGTTGCTGCTGTTCAGGTGCCGCTGATGGCATGGCGGGCAACAAAATGCCCCGGTACCACCTCAATTAATGGCGCGACTTCCGGCTCATCGCCCAACGGACGGATCGGGCTGGGGATTTCATCTACCAGCAACGCCCGTTCGCGACGTCGGTGCGCCGGATCGGCCACCGGCACCGCCGCCATCAGTTTTTTGGTATAGGGATGGCGCGGCTGTTCAAACACCGCCTGGCGCGGCCCCATCTCCACTATCTGTCCGAGATACATCACCGCCACACGATGGCTGATGCGTTCCACCACCGCCATATCGTGTGAAATAAACAGAAACGCGATGCCAAATTCACGCTGTAAATCGAGCATCAGATTGATGATTTGCGCCTGAATCGATACATCCAATGCCGAGACTGCCTCATCAGCAATCACCACTTTGGGGTTCAGCGCCAGGGCGCGAGCGATGCAGATGCGTTGGCGCTGACCACCGGAAAATTCGTGCGGATACCGTTGCGCATGCTCCGGCAACAAGCCGACGCGCTCCAGCAACCATGCCACACGCTGCTCGGCCTGACGTCGGCTCATCGCCTGATGTACCAGCAGCGGTTCCATGATGGAGAAACCCACCGTCAGACGCGGATCCAGCGAGGCGTAGGGATCCTGAAAAATAAACTGGATATCACGGCGCAACCTCGCCAGCGCCCGTCCTTCCAGCGCATCAATGCGCTGGCCGTCAAAGGTGATGGTGCCACCCTGACTGGCAACTAAACGCAGCAAAGAACGGCCAGTGGTCGATTTACCACAGCCGGACTCCCCCACCAGGGCGAGCGTTTCACCGGCATAAAGATCGAAACTGACCTTCTCCACCGCATGCACACGACGTTTTACCCGATTGAGTAAGCCACCGCGAATATCAAAGCGCGCCACCAAATCTCGCACCTGTAAAACCGGAGGGCGGTCAAGACGCACGGTATCCTGTGCCGTCTGAGCTTCTTCGCGGCCATCGCGATGGATTAACGGAAATTTAGCCGGAAGTGATTGTCCGTTCATCGCCCCCAGTTTCGGCACGGCAGAGAGTAGCGCCCGGGTGTAAGGTTGCTGCGGCTGGTTAAACAGTTGCTGTACCGGCGCACGTTCTACCACATCACCGCGATACATCACCTGTACCCGGTCGGCCATTTCCGCCACCACGCCCATATCGTGGGTGATAAAGATCACCCCCATTTGCATCTCTTTTTGCAGCACGCGGATCAATTGCAGGATTTGCGCCTGGATTGTCACATCCAGCGCCGTGGTGGGTTCATCGGCAATCAGCAGCGCCGGTTTGCAGGAGAGCGCCATGGCAATCATCACGCGCTGGCGCATCCCACCAGAGAGTTGATGCGGATAGCGCGACAATACGTTTTGTGCCTCGGGGATGCGCACCAGATCCAACATATGGCGCGCTTCGGTCAACGCCTGCTGATGGCTTTTCCCCTGATGCAGACGGATCGATTCGGCGATCTGTTCCCCAACGGTGAACACCGGATTCAGTGATGTCATCGGCTCCTGAAAAATCATCGCCATATCCGCACCGCGTACGCGGCGCATCTGGCTGGCAGGCGCATGCATCACATCCAACAGCTCACCGTTGCGCCGCCGCAGGATGACTTCACCACTGACCTCCCCACCCGCCTGCTGAATCAGCCGCATCAACGCCAGCGAAGTGACCGATTTACCGGAACCGGACTCCCCGACCAGCGCCAGCGTCTCACCGCGATGCAGATCAAGTGATAACTGACGCACCGCTTCCGTAATGCGCCCTTCATGTTGAAAGCGCACGTTCAGGTCCCGTACCGCCAAAACCTGGTCTGGCGTTAATTGCAGCTGCCGATCCGTCATGCCTGCTCCTTAGCTATCGCGGTAAATGGCTACCTCAACGTCACCGTCTACATAAGCGAATCCGCGGTACATACCTTCACTGTTAAACGGCAGCGCCACATTGCCCTCACGGTCAACCGCAATCAGCCCACCGCTGCCGTCCAGTTCCTGGACTTTATCGTGAATCACATTGGCACTGGCCTGTTGTAGCGTGCGTCCGGCATAGCGCATTTGCGCCGCCACGTCGTAAGCCGCCAGGGTGCGGATAAACACCTCACCCGTCCCGGTACAGGAAACCGCCACCGTGTCATTGCTGGCATAGCACCCGGCCCCAACCAACGGTGAATCGCCCACGCGTCCCGCCTGTTTGTTGGTCATACCGCCGGTTGAGGTGGCTGCCGCCAGATTGCCGTGCATATCCAGCGCCACCGCACCGACCGTACCAAATTTCCGATCGGGGTCCAACGGATCATCACTGTGACTCTGCGCGGCACCATCATGATCCAGCACCGCCTGATCGCTACCGAGCGCCCGTTGCAACTGCTCCCAACGCTCAGGAGTCGAGAAAAAGTCTGCCTCGACCATCTCCAGCCCCTGTTGGGTAGCAAAGGCTTCAGCACCGGCACCGATAAACAACACATGCGGGCTGACCTCCAACACCGCACGCGCCGCCAGCACCGGGTTGCGAATATGGTTAACCCCGGCAACCGCCCCCACCTCCAGCGTACGACCGTCCATAATGCTGGCATCCAATTCATGCGTGCCCTGATGGGTAAACACCGCCCCTTTACCGGCGTTAAACAGAGGACACTCTTCCAGCAGCCGCACCGCTTCGGTGACCGCGTCCATCGCGCTGCCGCCGTCGGCCAGAATTTGCTGACCGGCGGCGACAATCGCCGTCAGTTGCTGACGATAATATTGTTCTTTCTCGGCGCTCATCGCCGCGCGGGTGATGGCACCTGCGCCGCCGTGAATGGCGATAACTGCTTTAGTCATACCCGTTACCCTGTCAAGGAATCAGAACCAAAAACACTGATTTAGAATGGTTTTCATTATTTTTTGGCAACTTTCGAATATAGAAAGGCCTTCCCGCCTTGTAAAGCAGAAACTGTGCTGCCGGGTCATAACCTTTTGTTGTGGTTTATACCTTTTTGTCCGATGTGACTCGGCGCGGAAATACCACCATAATAGTCGACATCTGACATAACCAGGCTGATATGGACATGGAACCCTTTACTGCGGGCTTAATCTCCCTCGAGGACGCCCAGCAAAAAATGCTGGCGCAACTCACCCCAATTACAGATTCGTTGCAGGTATCGTTATTCGAAGCCGCCGGGCGCATCACCGCCCAACCGGTGTTATCGCCGCTGGACGTTCCCCCGTTCGATAATGCTGCGATGGACGGCTATGCAGTACGCCTGGCCGATCTCGCACCAGGCCAGGTATTACCCGTCGCGGGTAAAGCCTTTGCCGGTGCGCCTTTCAATGGCGAATGGCCGACAGGCAGCGTCATCCGCATTATGACCGGTGCACCCGTCCCTGCGGGCTGTGAAGCGGTGGTGATGCAGGAAGAGACCGAACAGCGTGACGGTGGGATTGTGATCACCGCACCGGTCAAAGCCGGACAACATATCCGTCGCAGCGGCGAAGATATTCAGGCAGGTAAGCAAGTGCTGGACGCCGGTGTACGTCTCGGCGCGGCAGAGCTGCCATTACTGGCCTCACTGGGCATTGCCCAGGTCAGCGTGCTGCGTAAATTGCGGGTGGCGATTTTCTCCACCGGCGATGAATTGCAGGCGGTGGGACAACCCCTGGCGGCAGGACAGATTTACGACACCAACCGCTTCACCGTGGCATTGATGCTGAACCGCCTCGGTTGCGAAGTGATCGATCTGGGTGTGATTGGTGACGATCCGGTGGCGTTACGCCAGGCATTTAGCGAAGCGGATCGCCAGGCCGATGTGGTGATCAGTACCGGTGGCGTATCGGTAGGTGAAGCCGACTTCACCAAAGCCATGCTGGAGGAATTGGGCGTGATTACCTTTTGGAAGTTGGCAATTAAACCCGGCAAACCTTTTGCTTTTGGCCGACTCGCCAACAGCTGGTTCTGTGGCCTGCCAGGCAATCCGGTCTCAGCGGCGGTGACCTTCTATCAACTGGTTCAGCCGCTGCTCGGCACCCTCACCGGCCAGCAAGCTCCGTTGATACCCGCACGCTTGCGCGCCAGAGCCACCCAGCGGCTGAAAAAGTCCCCGGGACGCCTCGATTTTCAGCGTGGCATCTTCAGCCGTGGCGCAGATGGCATGTTGGAGGTTTGCAGCACCGGTGCGCAAGGCTCACACGTATTCAGTTCTTTCGCGCTAGCCAACTGTTTTATCGTGCTGGAGCGTGAGCGCGGTAACGTAGAGGCAGGTGAATGGGTGGAAGTCGAACCGTTCAACAGCCTGCTGGAGGGATAAATGCACGCGGAGTTGAGCGATGAAGAGATGCTGCGCTACAACCGGCAAATCGTGCTGCGGGGCTTCGATTTTGACGGGCAGGAGCAGCTTAAAGCATCCCGAGTGTTAATTATCGGCCTGGGCGGTCTGGGCTGTGCCGCCGCACCTTACCTGGCCGCTGCGGGCGTGGGGCATCTTACCCTGCTGGATTTCGATACCGTTGCGCTGAGTAACCTGCAACGGCAAATCCTGCATCGTGACAACAGCATCGGCATGCCAAAAGTGGATTCCGCCGCACAACAACTGACCGCAATCAATCCCCATTGCCAGTTAGAGACGCTCAATGCGCAGCTTGATGATGCCGCACTTGGCGCGTTGATTGCCCGTCATGAAGCGGTACTGGACTGTACAGATAACGTCATCACGCGTGAACAGATCAACCGGTTGTGCTGGCAGCACAAGGTGCCACTGATTTCTGCCGCCACCATCCGCATGGAAGGTCAACTCAGCGTGTTTACCTGGCAGCCTGGTACGCCCTGCTATCGTTGCATCAGTCGCCTGTTTGGCGAGCAGGCACTGAGCTGTGTTGAAGCAGGGGTGATGGCACCGTTGGTCGGGGTCATGGGGGCGTTGCAGGCGATGGAAACCATCAAGGTGTTGACGGCGTTTGGTACACCCGCCAGCTCACGACTGCTGATGTACGATGCGTTAAGTGCGGAGTTCCGTAACATGAAGGTGGCGCAGGATGCGCATTGTGAAGTGTGCGGGGGCAAATAACCGCACCAGAACAAAAAACCGCACCATCCCGTAGCGGCGCGATTTATCGCGCAAAGCACGGCGTGGTGCGGTAGTCAGCAAAGGTCAAGGGCGCGCGATAAATCGCGCCGCCAGACTATTTTTACACAATTCCCTGGCTACGCAGATAATCTTCGTAGTTGCCGGTGAAGTCCACCACGCGATCGCCTTTGATTTCCAGCACGCGTGTTGCCAGTGAGCTAACGAACTCACGGTCATGCGAGACGAAAATCAGCGTACCTTCGTACATCTCCAGCGCCATGTTCAGCGATTCGATCGATTCCATATCAAGGTGGTTAGTCGGTTCATCCATGATCAGAATATTCGGTTTCTGCATCATCAGTTTACCGAACAGCATACGCCCCTTCTCACCACCTGACAGAACTTTGGCTGGCTTCTTGATATCGTCCTGGCTGAACAGCAGACGTCCCAGAATGCTACGCACCGCCTGCTCGTCGTCGCCATCCTGTTTCCACTGACTCATCCAGTCAAACACCGTCAGGTCATCGGCAAAATCAGTGGCGTGATCCTGCGCGTAATAACCAATACGCGCATTCTCGGACCATTTCACCGTGCCGTTTTCCGGTGTCAGTTCACCCACCAACGTTTTCAGCAAGGTGGTTTTACCAATACCGTTGGCACCCAGCACCGCCATTTTTTCGCCGACTTCCAGCAGCAGGTTCAGATTTTTAAACAACGGGCCGTTATCAAAACCTTTGGTAATGGCTTCAACTTCCAGCGCATTGCGGAACAATTTCTTATCCTGGTCAAAACGGATATACGGGTTCTGACGGCTGGAGGCTTTCACTTCATCCAGTTTGATTTTATCAATCTGTTTTGCGCGCGAAGTCGCCTGACGTGATTTGGAGGCGTTAGCGCTAAAACGACTGACAAAAGATTGCAGGTCGGCAATTTGCGCTTTCTTTTTCGCATTATCCGCTAATAAACGCTCACGCGCCTGGGTGGCCGCGGTCATATATTCGTCATAGTTACCCGGATAAACGCGCAGTTCGCCGTAATCAAGATCCGCCATATGCGTGCACACCATATTAAGGAAATGACGGTCATGCGAAATGATGATCATGGTACTGTTACGTTCGTTCAGTACCTGCTCCAGCCAACGAATGGTGTCAATATCCAGGTTGTTGGTGGGTTCATCGAGTAACAGAATATCCGGATTGGCAAATAAAGCCTGCGCCAGCAACACACGCAATTTCCAACCGGGCGCAATTTCGCTCATCGGCCCGTAATGTTGCTCCACCGGGATGCCCACACCCAGTAATAATTCCCCTGCGCGAGATTCAGAGCTGTAACCATCCATTTCACCGTATTGCACTTCGAGGTCAGCAACTTTATAGCCCTCCTCTTCGCTCATTTCCGGTAAGGCATATATCCGGTCACGTTCCTGTTTGACGGCCCATAATTCATGGTGCCCCATAATCACGGTATCGAGCACGCTATATTGCTCAAACGCAAACTGGTCCTGGCGCAACTTACCGATACGTTCGTTCGGGTCGAGGGAAACATTTCCCGCTGATGGCACCAGGTCGCCGCCCAGTATTTTCATGAAGGTCGATTTACCGCTGCCGTTTGCACCGATTAAACCGTAACGATTACCGCCGCCAAATTTAACGGAGATATTCTCAAACAGCGGCTTACTGCCGAACTGCATGGTGATATTGCTGGAAACTAACACGGCATTGACCTTTGTTACGCAGTGGAGGAAAAAACAGCGGGCATTATGCCAGAAGCAGGCACCGGGACGCCACCATTGCGCTGGTCAGGCGCAACAACCTGTTGTTTATCCCCCCAATAAAAAAGCCGAAGGTGATGTCACCTCCGGCTCCCGCTTACAAGGATTGTGCAGATTATTTGATCAGGAAGCTGTCGAGGCTTTTGCCCGCATCCAGTGCCTTTTTAATCGCAGCTGGCGTACGGCCCTGACCGGTCCATGACTTCTCTTCGCCGTTTTCATCAGTGTAAGAATATTTTGCCGGACGCGGCGCACGCTTGGCGCGTTTTTTACCGGTTTCCAGAGCACCCAGTAATTCGTTCGGATCAATGCCGTCAGCCAGCAACATTTCGCGGTATTTAGACAGCTTCTCTTCTTTTTCGCGATTCTGTGCTTCTTCAGCTTGTACTTCTTCACGACGCTCAGTCACTACCACGGTTAATTTTTCCAGAATTTCTTCCAGATCAACCATCGGCAGCTCACGAGCCTGTGCACGTAATGTGCGAATGTTGTTCAGAACTTTAAATACGTCACTCATCACAATGTCCTTGCTTAAGGGGGGTTAAATAAACTGTAGTGGCAAGATTACCCAATTCAAATAAAAAAATAAATTAATTTTACATCGCGGATAATTCCTAAGGGGTAGTGATATTGATTGCGTGCTTGATTAAACCAGGCAGATCGCTTTATTAACCCTGACAACTTGTACCCTCGGAGGAAACCTGCATCGTTTTTCAGAAGATATTCTTTCTGGCGCAGAAGTGAACACAAAGGTAAAAAAAGATTAATGGGCTGACGAAAACATGTTTTTAGCCATAGGATTTTTATTTAAAGCATAACCGAGCAAAGTCACATTTTTACGTCAGACAGACATAAAAAAGCCGGTATTTCACTGGCCTGTGTCACATTTCCATCCGGTTGTTCAGGTGTTTTTCTTCAAGCTTTTCGCCTGTGGCGATTGTTGTTGTTCGTCCGAGTGTCAACCGGGCAAATAATGTTCAATCTTTTCCCGTCAACGGTCTGGGATTTTCGATAATGCGTGAATGGCAACAATAAACAATACGCAGAAATAAACATGATTGGCCGCAGCTAAGCTGTCTGCGGCCATGGCAGGATTATTTAATCTCTGTTGCCGGACCAAATACCGCATAGTCAGGCAGGTTGACGGTTTGATACGGTTCCCAGCCGCCGCCCAGTGCCTTATACAACGCCACCAGATCCAACGCCGTTTGCATCCGTACCTGGGTGGATTGCGCCTGCGCCTGCGCCAGCTGGCGTTGTGCATCCAATACGTCAAGGAAGGTGGATATCCCCTGACGATAACTGTCAGTGGCAAGATCAAAAGCGTGTTGCAGCGCCCCGGTGGTTTCATCCAGCGCCATGACCTGCTGTTGATCTGCGCGATAGCTTACCAGCGCGTTTTCCACATCTTGTAACGCCGTGAGCACCGTCTGACGATACTCCAGCGCGGCATTGGCCTGCTGCGCGCGCGCCAGTTTCACGCTGGATACCAGTTGCCCTCCCTGGAAGATCGGGATCGAGAGCGAGGGACCTATGCTGTAGAAATGGCTGCTCCAGTTGTCCAGATAACTGGCCTCGGTGTTGCGTACGCCAAGCTGCCCGGTCAGTGACAAGCTGGGGAACAGCTCCGCCACCGACACGCCGATATTGGCGGTTTGCGCGTGCAACGTGGCTTCAGCCTGACGAATGTCCGGACGACGGCGCGCCAGGGTGGACGGAATGCCTACCGACACCAGTTTTGGCAGTGCGGGCAGCGGTTTGACGCTCGCGAGTTCACTATCCAGCGCACCAGGGGTTTTCCCCAGCAGCACCGCCAGGCCGTTCATCGCCTGACGTTCCTGCGCCTGATACTGCGGTAGCTGGGCGTTGAGCGATGACAGCTGTGCGCGGGCGTTCTCGACATCGGTGAGCGGTGCCATGCCATTGCGTTGCTGGCTCTGCGTCAGTTCTGAAGTTTGCTGTGCAATCGCAATCTGTTCCTGCAAAGTTTGCAGCACCGCCTGCGCACCGCGCAGTTGCAGATACGCTCGCGCCACTTCGGCCTGCAACGACACCAGTGCGTCGTTGCGTTGCTCGATCGCCGCCTGCTGTTGTGCATTGGCCATCTCCATCTGACGCCGCACTTTCCCCCACAGATCCAGCTCCCAGCTGGCATCGAAGCTCCCCTGATACAAATTCACCGAATGCGTCAGGCCATTGAGCTGATCCGCGACATCGCCGTCGACCTGGTCGTACACCCCGTTCGACTCCAGTAAACCTTTCAACCCGAGCTGCTGGCGAGTGACTTTGGCCGAGCCACTCAGAGTCGGAAACAGGCCACCACCCGCCTGCGCCAGTTGCTCACGCGCCCCGGCAATGCGCAACACCGACTGTTGCAACGTCAGGTTATCGGCAATTGCGCGGGTGATCAGGCTATCGAGCAAAGGATCGTTAAAACTTTTCCACCACAGCGGGTTGGTCGCGGCTGACAACGGTTTTGACGCTTCCTGGGAGGGTAACTCACGGTAGCTGGCAGGCGTTTGCGCATGAGGTGGCTGATAATCGGGGCCGACCGCACACCCGGCCAGCAGCAGCGCCAGCCCATTGAGCAACGGTGCAAAGCGCACTGACTTGTTCATTTTAATGTGCTCCTGCACTGCCTTCGCTCTTGATCGGCGAAAGCAACCAACAAAAAGGAATCAATAGCACTGCCACAATACTCAGTCCCATAAAGACATCGATATACGCAAGGATGCGTGACTGGGCAATCATCTCCTGATAAAGCTGCCCACTGGCAAGTTGCAACGGATCGCCCACCGCCGTGGTGTAATCACGGATCGCCTGCGCCCAGTGCTGCAACGTGAGGTTAAACGGCTCGTTGAGCGGCGTCATGTTGTGCACCATATTGGCCGATTGCGTCTGCATACGTTCGGTGATCGCCGCCGTCGACAGCGAGATACCGATCGATCCCGCCACATTACGGAACATGGTAAACAATGCGGCTGCATCGGCGTTTAAGCGCTGCGGTACGGTGATAAACGCAATGGTGGTCAGAGGGACGAACAGGAAACCGAGTCCAATCGACTGGGCACTGCGCATCAATACCAGGGTGGTGAAATCGACGTTGGGCGTCAGCCGAGTGGAATAGCAGAACGCCAGCGCCAGGCAAGTGAAGCCAAAGGCAATAATGTAACGGGTCTGAACGATAGGCATCAACTTGAGCACCAGCGGAATGGTCAACACAATCAGCACCGCACCGGGTGACAGCACCAGGCCTGACCAGGTGGCGGTATACCCCAAATCCTGCTGAGCCAGCTGGGGTAACACCACCGAACTGCCATACAGAATCATCGCCATCCCCGCCATCAACAGACCGGCCACCCAGAAGTTTCGGTCTTTCATCACCGTAAGATCCACCACCGGCTTACGCACGTATAGCAACCAGTAAACCGCGCCAACAATCCCCACCACCGCCAGCCCGGCGAACAGGCGAATAAAATGCGAGGCGAACCAGTCAGCATCTTCGCCGCGATCCAGCATGACCTGTAAACATCCCAGCCCGAGGGTGATCAACCCGATACCGATGTAATCAATCTTCAGGCGGCCTTTTTCCCACTTACTTTCCCACGGTGGATCTTCCAGCAACTGGTAAATCGCCAGCACCGTCAGGATGCCAACCGGGATATTGATAAAGAACACCCAGCGCCAGCTGTAGTTGTCGGTGATCCAACCGCCCAGCGTGGGGCCAATCACCGGTGCCACGATGATCGCAATCGACGAGAGGCCGAATGCCTTACCACGATCTTCCGGCTTGAAATAGTCGAGCAGCACCGATTGCTGCGTCGGTTGCAGACCGCCACCAAAAAAGCCCTGCATGACGCGGAACAGAATGATTTGCCACAACTCTGTCGCAATACCGCACAGGAATGAACAGACGGTGAACATCACGATACAGATCAGGAAAAACTGTTTACGACCAAACAAGCGGGTAAAAAAGGCCGAGATGGGCAGGACGATGCCGTTCGCCACCAGGTATGAAGTCAGCACCCAGGTGGATTCGTCATAACTTGAGGAGAGTGACCCGGCGATATGCGGCAACGCGACGTTAACGATGGTGGTGTCAAGGATCTCCATAAACACCGCCAGCGTCACCGTGATCGCCACCAGCCAGGGGTTGCTGGCGGGCTTCCAGCTCTGGCTCGCACTCATTCTACGGTCACCTTCGGTTCAACCGACAGTCCCAGCGGCAACGGATGACTGGCATCAAGGCCTTTATCGATGACAATTTTCACCGGCACACGCTGCACGATTTTCACATAGTTACCGGTGGCGTTCTCTGCCGGGAAGGTGGAGAAGCGCGAGCCGCTGCCCATTTGAATGCTGTCGACATGCCCTTCAAGCTTAAGGCTCGGCCAGGCATCGACACTGATTTCAACCTTGTCGCCTGGATTCATCCGCTCCAGCTGCGATTCTTTAAAGTTGGCGGTAATCCAGATATCGGGCGAAACCAGCGAGAATAGCGCCGTTCCCGCCTGCACCAGCGAACCGATGTGCACATTACGTTTCGTGACGAAGCCGTCGTACGGCGCGCGCACCTGTGTGTAAGAAAGATTCAGCTCGGCGGTATTCAACTGCGCCTGCGCCTGCTCAACCTGCTGCTGGCGTGCTTCGACATTGGTTTCCTGAGCACGCAACTGCAATTGCACCTGAGACGCCACTTCCACCTGCGCCTTCGCACTCAGCAACTGCGCTTCGGCAGAACGTAATTGCACCGTCGCGCTGTCAATATTGCGCTGCGAGGTGGCACGAGGATCGACCGCACGTTGCCGACGGTAATCAGCCTGAGCATTGAGTAAATTCGCCTGCGCCTTGGCTTGATCGGCTAACGCCTGGTCACGCTGCGCCGGATATTGCACGCGGGATAACGCCAGCTGGGCCTGCGCCTGATGAAGTTGAGCCTGTGCCAGTCCAAGCTGGGCTTTCGCCTGGTCGCGCTGCGCCACGTTATCGCGTGGATCAATCTCGACCAACAGATCGCCTTTGTTCACCCGTTGGTTATCGCGTACGAACAGCTTCACCACATAACCAGCGGCTTTGGGCGCAATGGTTACCGCGTTGCCTTCGGTAAAGGCATCATCGGTGGTTTCAATGTTGCGATTGCTAAACCAGAACCAGAAAATCACCAGCAGCATGATCACGGCGACAATCACGAGGATCACCAACGGCTTTTTACCGGGACGTTTACGTTCCGGCTCGTTGTATTCGGATGAATTGCCGTTCGATACTTCTGGCTGGTGCGGGTTTTGCGCCGCCTGTGCAGGCGGCTGATTTTTGTTATCACTCATAAATTGTCATCTTAATCCTGGCCCCGATCCCCGGGCGTAAGCAGTCAAGTTAACCTTAGATAACAAATTGACAAATTCCAGTATTTCTTTACAAAACCGGGAAAGCACGCATTTTCAGCGAAAATGCGCGATAAGATACTGAAAATGCGGTGACTCACCGCCCTGTTCGGAGAGAATTCGCTGGTTTAGCGCAGCCACTGCAACAGCAGCCAGCCACTCAGCATTGACCACGCCAGCATCGGCAGGGAAAAGAGATGGAAGCGCCACCAGACACGGCGATCCTGCGCCATCCGTAACGCAATCAGGTTTGCCAGCGATCCCGGCAACAAGCCAAATCCGCCAATATTGACTGCCCAGGCCAGGACATCAGAGGGTGGCACTTTTTGCAACAACAGGATGGTTGAAGGCACATTGCTGATGATTTGCGACAGGCCAATCGCCAGCAGATACAATCCGCCCTCACCTAACTGCCCAATGGCGGTAAAATGTGGCTGGAGCAGTGGCAGATGCATCAGCAAAAAGACATCGATAAACATTGCCACAAATACCAGCAGCAGACTCCAGTCAATGCTGATCAGTACCTGACGAGCCAGCAGTAAAAAACAGCCTGCGACCAGCAGCAGCGCCCACCCCGTTAGCTTCAGCTCCAGCGCCACCACAAACACCAGGTACAGCACCACACTGAGGATAAACAGCGGTTTTTGCCATTGGTGTTCCTGGCTGGCTTCATGTTTCTGGATGGTACGCGGCGAAAAACTCCACCAGGTCAGCACCATAAGTGTCAACATCAACCAAGCCGCAATCGGCAGCATTTGCAAAATAAAGGCGGATACACTCAGCGACCCGTGACTCCACAACAGGATATTTTGCGGGTTGCCCACAGGCGTTAGCATTGACCCGGCGTTGACCGCCAGCGCTTCAAAGATGATCAGGCGCGAAATCGGCAAACGGGAAAATTTACGCAACGTCAGGGTGAGCGGCACCAGAATGAACAGCGCAACGTCATTGGTGAGAAAGGTAGAAAGCAACGCAGCGGCACACACCATAAACAGTGCCAACGCCCGTTCATGTTGGAAACGCTGGATTAGCCGCGCGCCCAGCACATCAAAATAGCCGCTGTTTTCCAGCCCTTTGGTCAACATCAACAGGCCGGTGAGCGTCATGATGGTGTGCCAGTCAACCGCGCCAGGAAGCTGCTGCCAGCGAAAATCCGCAAACGGCAGCAATACCACACCCAACAGCAACAACAAATGCAAAAGGCGATCACGCATGAAAGAACGAAGCACGATGGGCATGATGGCGGGAGGCCTTAAAAGTTAGCGACTCTCGTAAAACTTCCTGAACACGGCGAGGGTTTCATCACTGACGTGATGTTCAATACCTTCCGAATCACGACGCGCTGTTTCGGGGCTGATGCCCAGCGCCAGCAGAAAAGTTTCTACAATGTGATGACGCGCACGGCTCTCCTCCGCCAGTTTCTCACCCTCCCGCGTCAGGAAAACACCGCGATACGGCACCTGTTCAACCAGCCCGGTACTGCCGAGACGCTTCAGCATTTTTGCTACGGTCGGCTGCGAGACACCGAGACGCGCGGCCATATCCACCTGGCGCGCTTCGCCAAATTCACGAATTAAATCAGAGATTAACTCAACGTAGTCATCAATTAACTCACGACGATGCGCTTCGCGCACCTGGCGAAATCCTTCGACATGCTCCTCGATATCTTTAAGCGGTCCCTGCGGCGGGGTGATGGCGCTCTTGGCACGACGACTCATTCAGCTTCCTCTTTATTATTTGCCATACCAGAACTGCGGTACGGATTAGCTGCGCTCATTGTAAACCAGGCACAAATAAGCACAAAATTTTCCTAAATAGCCTTGGCTAAAGGGTATAGCCGGTGCTATATTCGCTGATAATGTAAGCAGCAATGCTCACAAAGGAGGCAAATCATGCATGAACCCTATTTGCTGTTGCTCCTTTTCCTGTTGTTTATCGCAGGACTGTGCTTACTGTTACGTCGTCAATAATCGGGAGGTGTACATGACCACCATGAAAAGCTGCCTCGACTGTGGCAAATGCTTCCAGGCGGAAAAAAGCGCGCCAGCTTTCGAGCTGAAGTCGCTGCTGTGCCTGTTTAGCCGCTCACCGTTTGCGCTGCGTCTGATGTTGATCGAAAAGCTGACCGGCAAAAAACTCACCGAACGCCCCTGCCCGAATCTGATCTGGCGCGGTTAAGCGCACCCTCTGACTTTTATTTTGTTGCGGCGCGATAAATCGCGCTGCTTTCGTGCGTCTGCAGAAAATATGTCAGGCATAAAAAAACGGCCCCATCGGGGCCGTTTCGTTTGCAACTCTGGTCTAAGCAAAAACTTAGAAGCTGTAGCCTACGCCAGCAATCCAGGTGCCTACGTCGACGCTGCGGATGCGGCTCTGCTCGTAGCCCACGTCCAGTGCAACGTTCTGAATCGGGTTGAACTGCAGACCTGCACCGTAAGAGAAACCTACGTCGCTGGTGTCAGATTTCTGACGGTCAGCACCGTTAGACTGGTATTTACCGTAGCCCAGACCCACAACACCGTAGATGCTTGCCCAGTCGTTCAGACGGTAAGCCGGACCACCGGTGAAGCCGTAGTACTGGCCTTTGTTGTACACGCCAGCGTCAGTGCGGTCTTTCTCGGTATAGGTGAAAGAACCGATCCAACCCAGCGGGTTAGTACCATCTTCGTAACGGTATTTCAGGTTGAAGCCGTT
This sequence comes from Pantoea sp. X-Soil-TKNS-1211, assembly GCF_059730495.1. Classification (NCBI taxonomy): domain Bacteria; kingdom Pseudomonadati; phylum Pseudomonadota; class Gammaproteobacteria; order Enterobacterales; family Erwiniaceae; genus Pantoea; species Pantoea sp. X-Soil-TKNS-1211. The sequence continues at coordinate 1,447,854 of NZ_AP035953.1, read as the reverse complement.
AGCTTTGTTGGCAACACCCTGATAATCGCTCTGAGCGTAACCACCGGTAACGGTGCTCTGCGCCATGGCAGAACCTGTTGCAACTGCCAGTACACAAGCCAGTGCTGAAAGACATGCAATTTTTTTCATAACCACCTCAAATGTGATAAAACTTCTCTCCTGACAACGGCTAAAAATATAACAAAAAATAGCGGGAAACTCTGCCGTTAATTTGTTGTCTAACAGATTGTTTGGTGTAACAGAAAGTTAATGGGGTTTCCTATGTCATTCATTTTTCTTATAAAAACCGTCATCTTTTTGCAATGAATATTCTGCCCATCATTTACACCTTTAAGTAAATTCTTAATCCTGACTGACATTTCTTTACGGAAACGGACCTGATCCTGACTGTTTTTTCAGCTGCCGTTACGCTTTTTTTTTGCCAAAAGTGCGCCTCCTTATTTGCGCGTAATTCCTTTACACTGCTGGCTGTTACTTTGATGTTAATAACAACAGGGATTGATTCCAGCATGTCTGCACCTCTGACTGCCAAAAAACTGACGCCGGTGGTTTTCCCTATCGCCGTGCTGCTGATTGCCATGCTGTCGCTACAAGGCGGCGCATCGTTGGCAAAATCATTGTTCCCCACCGTCGGTGCGCCAGGTATTACCGCTTTGCGTCTCGGATTGGGGACTATCATCCTTTGCGCCATCTTTAAACCCTGGCGTCTGCGTTTTAGCCGCGAACAACGTCTACCGCTACTGATGTACGGCCTGGCGCTGGGTTGCATGAATTATCTGTTCTATCTCTCCATCCGTACGGTGCCGTTGGGTGTCGCGGTCGGCCTTGAATTCACCGGACCACTGACGCTGGCACTGCTCGGTTCTCGCCGCCCGCTGGATTTCCTCTGGGTGTTGCTGGCGGTGATCGGTTTATGGTTTTTGCTGCCGATTGGCGAAGGAATTAGTCACATTGATCCGCTGGGTGCGTTGCTGGCAGTCGGTGCTGGTGCCTGCTGGGCGATTTACATTCTGGCAGGACAGCGCGCAGGTGCGGAGCACGGTCCGGCGACAGTGGCGATGGGTTCGCTGGTTGCGTCGATCATTTTTGTTCCACTTGGCCTGACCTTTGCTCATAGTGGTATCTGGCATTGGGAAATTTTGCCGCTGGCGCTGGTCATTGCCCTGCTCTCCAGCGCCATTCCCTATTCTCTTGAGATGATGGCGTTGACACGCCTGCCCGCACGTATTTTTGGCACGCTGATGAGCCTGGAGCCAGCTATGGCGGCGCTGTCCGGTATGTTGTTCCTCGGTGAATTGCTGACGTTAAAACAATGGGTTGCCCTGCTGGCGATCATTATCGCCTCTGCCGGTTCCACCCTGACGATGAAACCGAAAAGCCCGCAAATTAACGAAGTGGATTTAATTCCCCCACAATGATTATGCCCTAAATAATTCGAGTTGCAGGAAGGCGGCAAGTGCGCGAATCCCCGGGAGCTTACTCAGGTAAGTGACCAGGGTGAGGGCTAGCACAGCCAACGTACCTGCAGCTTGAAGTATGACGGGTATATCAATATATTCGGCTGACCATATGACTGGCTGAATATATAAACCATTCTCATTATCAGTTTTTATTTATTACTCATTCCATTTCGTTATTATTTTGCAACATTAAAGAAATATAATTAACATTTATATTTTATCTTATTGATAAATTTGAATTTTCAAAGAAACTCATTATCAGCCGTTTTTAATCGGCAACGTATGATCAATTTGTGTTTACCTATTCCTGATATTGACTGAACCAATCCTGCAAGCCAGGGATGTGCTGCTATACTTAATCCCGTGCTTGATTAGGACAACCCATCAACAAGAGGAATTTAATGATGAGTACCGCAAAACTGGTTAAAACAAAATCTTCCGATCTGATTTACACCCGTAACGACGTGGCTGATAGCGAGAAGAAAGCCACCATTGAGGTGCTCAACCGTCTGGTCGTGGAGTTCATTGACCTGTCGCTGATCACCAAACAGGCGCACTGGAACATGCGCGGCGCGAACTTTATTGCGGTGCACGAAATGCTGGACGGCTTCCGTACCGCGATTGCCGATCATCAGGACACCATTGCTGAACGTGTGGTACAGCTGGGCGGCATTGCGCTGGGCACGACCCAAGTCGTCAATGATAAAACTCCGCTGAAAAGCTACCCGCTAAATATCCACAGCGTGCAGGATCATCTGAAAGCGCTGGCCGATCGTTATGCCATCGTGGCAAACGATGTGCGCAAAGCCATCAGCGAGGTGAGCGACGAAGATAGCGCGGATATTTTCACCGCCGCATCACGCGATCTTGATAAGTTCTTGTGGTTTATCGAATCTAATATCGAATAATCAGTAAATTCTTAATCAGGCGGGTTTTCCCGCCTTTTTTATGCCCGCGTAACATCCTGGTGCTTTTTTTGACACCGTTAACAATTTCTTCATCCCTGCTTTTCCTGGCCTGCGCTCTGGGGCAAACTGTGCCCTGCACCACAAAGGCGTGATGCACCAAATTGGTGCCTCAATATGGTGCACATCGTCCTCTGTAAGCAAAATCGTGTCAGCAACGTTATGCAACCTGCTGATTTCGCGACAAATGAAAAGTTGGCATAGTTTTTTCATATGAACAGCCGCAAATCAGGCCAACAGGTCTGGAAGGTAATAAGGAAAAATGATGAAGTCACTGATTAAAGTCTCCGTGGCAGCCCTGGCGCTGGCCTTCTCTCTTTCATCCACCGCAGCAGATAAAAAATTGGTTGTCGCTACTGACACCGCTTTCGTTCCGTTCGAATTTAAGCAGGGTGACCAATACGTCGGTTTTGATATCGATCTGTGGGCCGCTATCGCGAAAGAACTGAAACTGGATTACACCCTGAAGCCGATGGATTTCAGCGGCATCATCCCGGCACTGCAAACCCGTAACGTCGATGTGGCACTGGCCGGTATCACCATTACCGATGAGCGCAAAAAAGCCATCGATTTCTCTGACGGCTACTACAAAAGCGGTCTGCTGGTGATGGTGCGTAACAACGAAAACGACATCAAAAGCATCGATGATCTGAACGGCAAAGTGGTGGCAGTGAAAAGCGGCACCGGTTCGGTTGATTACGCCAAAGCGCACATCAAATCGAAAGATCTGCGTCAGTTCCCGAACATCGACAACGCCTACATGGAGTTAGGCACCAACCGTGCTGACGCAGTACTGCACGATACCCCGAACATCCTGTACTTCATCCACACTGCGGGCAAAGGTCGCTTCAAAGCGGTTGGCGAGTCAATCTCCGCCCAGCAGTACGGCATCGCTTTCCCGAAAGGTAGCGACGACCTGCGTGAAAAAGTGAACGGCGCGCTGAAAACCCTGCGTGACAACGGCACTTACAACAGCATCTATAAAAAATGGTTCGGCAGCGAACCTAAATAATTCGCATCTTGTTCTATTTTTATCTTTGCAGCAGGGCTGATTCAGCCCTGCTTTTTCCATCGCAACAAATTCTGGAGTTCCACCATGGAGTTTGACTGGAGCGTCATTTGGCCTGCCCTGCCGATTTTGCTGGAAGGCGCCAAAATGACTCTGATTATTTCGGTCCTCGGCCTGGTCGGCGGTTTGATTATCGGCCTGGTGGCCGGTTTCGCCCGCGCTTACGGCGGTTGGATCGCTAACAACATCGCACTGGTTTTCATTGAATTAATTCGCGGCACGCCGATTGTGGTGCAGGTGATGTTTATTTATTTCGCCCTGCCGATGGCCTTCCCGGATCTGCGTATCGATCCGTTCACCGCTGCGGTAGTCACCATTATGATCAACTCGGGTGCCTACATCGCAGAAATCACCCGTGGTGCCGTGCTGTCGATCAACAAAGGCTTCCGCGAAGCGGGCCTGGCACTGGGTCTCTCGCGCCGCGAAACGTTGCGTTACGTGATCATGCCACTGGCGCTGCGTCGTATGCTGCCGCCGCTGGGTAACCAGTGGATTGTCAGCATCAAGGACACCTCACTGTTTATCGTGATTGGTGTGGCGGAACTGACCCGTCAGGGCCAGGAGATCATCGCCGGTAACTTCCGCGCACTGGAGATCTGGAGCGCCGTTGCCATCATCTATCTGGTTATTACGCTGGTGTTGAGCTTTGTGCTGCGCCGTATTGAGAAAAGGGTGAAAATCCTGTGATTGAATTTAAAAACGTCTCTAAAAACTTCGGCCAGACTCAGGTGCTGCACGACATCAACCTGAAGATTAATCAGGGTGAAGTGGTGGTGATTATCGGCCCGTCCGGTTCCGGTAAATCGACGCTACTGCGTTGCATTAACAAGCTTGAAGAGATCACCACCGGCGATCTGATTGTCGACGGTATGAAGGTGAATGACCCGAAAGTTGACGAGCGCCTGATCCGTCAGGAAGCCGGGATGGTGTTTCAGCAATTCCACCTGTTTCCACAGATGAGCGCGCTGGATAACGTGGCCTTTGGTCCGATCCGCGTGCGTGGTGCGAAAAAGGAAGATGCCCATAAGCTGGCGCGTGAACTGCTGGGTAAAGTCGGTCTCGCCGAGCGTGCGCATCACTTCCCGTCTGAGCTTTCCGGTGGTCAGCAACAACGTGTCGCCATTGCACGTGCGCTGGCGGTGAAGCCGAAAATGATGCTGTTCGATAAGCCAACCTCCGCGCTCGACCCGGAACTGCGCCACGAAGTACTGAAAGTGATGCAGGATTTGGCCGAAGAAGGCATGACGATGGTTATCGTTACGCACGAAGTGGGCTTCGCACAGAAAGTCGCCTCGCGCCTGATCTTTATCGACAAAGGCACCATCGCTGAAGATGGCAACCCGGACGAGTTGATCACCAACCCGCCGAGCGATCGTCTGCGCGAGTTTTTGCAGCACGTATCTTAAGCGGGTAGTTTTGTCGTAGCGGCGCGATTTATCGCGCGGGTTTTAACGGTGCGCGATAAATCGCGCCGCTACGACATCCCCTTTCAGACTCTTCACCCGCCCCTACTGTCTATACTTCTCCCTTGTGCCGCTGCGCGTAGCTCAAGGAGAAAGCCATGCTGTTTGCCAGCCCACAATGGCGTCGTGCCATCTGTTGGAGCCTCAGTCTGATTATCTGTCTGTTGCTAATCCCGACCACTCAGGCGGTCACCCTGCCCCAGGCGGCGGTTGCCGCACAGCAATCTTCTTCTCCCGCGACCAGTGACAACACCGCCCCGACGCTGGAGGAGAAAAAAGCCGCCTATGCTGCACTGGCTAACATTCTGGCAAACAACGACTCACGTCAGGAGCTGATCGATCAACTGCGCCAGGCCGCCAACAGCACGTCTACCACTCAGGCCCCCGTGTTGGCCCCGCCGCAGGCGGAGAGTGACGATCCCACGGTGCTGGAAAGCGTTACCAGCGTCACTCGTGAATACGGCGGTGAAGTGGCATCACAGTTTCTTCGCTTGCACGAAAGCATCGTTAACGCACCGCACAAGGCCTTCAACCAACAAACGTTTCTGAATGCCCTGAAGCACTTTGTTGGTCTTGCTGCCGCCGTGTTTGCTTGCTACTGGCTGACGCGTCGCCTGATGTCACCGGTGTGGCAACGCATGGGCCGCTGGGGGCGCAATCACAACCTTGAGCGCAGCAAATGGCTGCATCTGCCCGCCACCATCGTGCTGGCCTTTATCATCGATTTACTGCTGCTGGCATTCACGCTATTTATCGGCCAGATCATCAGCGACAACTACCACGGCGACAACCGCACCATTGCTTATCAACAGGGGCTGTTCCTTAACGCCTTCGCATTGATTGAGTTTTTCAAAGCGGTACTGCGCCTGATTTTCTGTCCGCGCTTCCCTACCCTGCGTTTCTTTCATTTGTCTGATGCGCGCGCCAGCTACTGGAATACCCGCCTGAGCTGGCTCAGCGGCATCATTGGTTATGGTTTATTGGTGGTGGTGCCCATCGTCTCTAATCAGGTCAATATGCAGATTGCAGCGCTGGTTAACGTGCTGGTGATGGGGATCATGACGGTGTGGGCGATGTGGTTGATTTTCCGTAACAGGCGCAATATCCATGAGGAGTTATCGCGTCTTGCCGACCGCAGCCTGAGTTTCTTTGCCCTGTTTATCCGTGCCTTTGGCATGGTGTGGCACTGGTTAGCAAGTGCCTACTTTATCGCGCTATTCCTGCTCTCCATTTTTAATCCCGGCGACAGCCTGAAATTTATGATGTCTGCCACGGTGCGTAGCCTGGCGATTATTTGTATCGCGGCGCTGATTTCCGGCATGTTGACCCGCTGGATTGGCAAAACGCTCACGCTCTCCCCTGATTTGCGACGTAACTACCCGGAGTTACAAAAACGCGTCAACGATTGGGTGAAAGCGATCCTCAAACTGGCGCGGGTGATCACCGTGCTTGCCACCCTGTTGCTGCTGCTGAATGCATGGAACCTGTTTGATCTCTGGCACTGGCTGACGTTGGGTGCCGGGCAGAAGATGGTCGATGTGCTGATTCGTATCGTGATGATTGTGCTGCTGTCGGCGATTGGCTGGACTCTGCTTGCCAGCCTGATTGAGAGTCGTCTGGCCTCGGATTCGCATGGCCGTCCGATGCCAAGCGCCCGTACCCGCACGCTGCTGACGCTGTTTCGCAACGCCCTGGCGGTGGTGATCAGTACCATCACCATTATGATTTTGCTGTCTGAAGTCGGGGTGAATATTGCTCCGCTGCTGGCAGGCGCAGGCGCGCTAGGGCTGGCGGTGTCGTTTGGTTCGCAAACCCTGGTGAAAGATATCATCACCGGTATCTTTATCCAGTTTGAGAACGGCATGAATACCGGCGATTTGGTGACCATCGGCACCATCACTGGCACAGTCGAACGGATGTCGATTCGATCCGTTGGGGTGCGTCAGGATACCGGGGCGTTAAATATCATTCCCTGGTCGTCGATCACCACCTTCGCCAACTTCGTGCGCGGCATCGGTTCGTTCGTCGCCAACTATGATGTTGACCGCAACGAAGACACGGAGAAAGTGAATGCTACCTTGCAGGCGGCGGTGAAAGAACTACTGGAAAATCCGGATATTCGCGGCATGGTGATCGGTGAGCCGAGCTTTGCCGGGTTGGTCGGGCTGACCAATCAATCCTTCACCGTGCGCGTATCCTTCACCACCCAACCGCTGAAGCAATGGTCGGTCAGATTTGCGCTGGATGACAAGGTGAAAAAACATTTTGACGCAGCGGGCATCAAAGCGCCGCATCAAACGGTAGAGGTAATGCAAACCGGCAGCGACATAGCCTCCGCCGCCAGTTTGCCGGCGCTGCCGCCGGGGCCGTGAATTTAGCGTTTCAGCCGCTGGGCGCGTCCGGCTTCCGGCAGGAACGTCCACGCGATAAAGCGGCTCTGCTTCTGACCCTGCGCCATTTCAACAATGCGTACCTCGTACGCATCAAGATCGCGCAGTTGGTCACGCAGCGCAGGCAGATTCTCCTTGCGCGACACCAGCGAGGTGAACCACACAATCCGGTCGGCAAAGGCGACGCTTTCCGCGATCATTTGGCCGACGAACTTACGTTCGCCGCCGTCGCACCACAACTCGTTATGCTGACCACCAAAGTTGAGCGGCGTGTTTCTCTTCAGCCCGAGGTTACGCACTTTACGCTGGCTGCCCGCCGCCGCCGCCTCTGCCGAGGCATGGAACGGGGGATTACACAGCACCGCCTGATAGCGTTCATTTTTGTGCACCACTCCGGCGAAAATCGCCTCGGGTTGCTTCTGACGGCGTAAGCGAATGCCACGCTGCAATCCCGGATTGCTGGCAACAATCTGGTTAGCGGCAGTGACCGCTTCCGCTGTGATATCGGTGCCGGTAAAGCGCCAGCCGTATTCGGCATGACCAATTAACGGGTAGATGCAGTTGGCCCCGCAACCAATATCCATCACATCCACATCGCGCGGAATCACCCCGCCGTTGTCGGTCGCCAGTAAATCGGCCAGCGCATGGATATAATCGGCACGGCCCGGCACGGGCGGTGTCAGATAACCTTCCGGCAGTTGCCAGTTGAGGTTATAAAACAACTTCAGTAGCGCCTGATTGAGCAGCATCACCGCCTGAGGATCGGCAAAATCTACCGACAGCTCGCCGTAACCGTTCGGGCGTACCTTGTCCGCCAGCGGCGGATGTGCAGCAGTCAACGCAGCAAAATCATAACGGCCCTGATGGCGGTTACGCGGATGAAAAGGCGAGGGGGCGGCTGGCTTGTTCATAGGTTCTCCGATCGATAACGCGGCGTAAGATACCCTGTGCCGGACAAAAAAGAAAATTCCTGCCCGTTTTGCGTTACGCTGTTACATTCTGTAGCGGCGCAATTTATTGCGCGATAAATCGCGCCGCTACGCATTCGTACCGTTATTTATTGCGCGGTTTACCCCATGCCAGGAGATGTTATGACGCGCCAGCGCTATTCTTACCAACCGCGTGCCGGTCACGGTTTACCGCACGATCCCCTCAACGCCATCATCGGCCCACGTCCCATTGGCTGGATCAGCTCGCAAAGTGCCAAAGGGGTGCGCAACCTTGCACCTTACAGTTTTTTTAACTGCTTCAACTACCATCCGCCGATCATTGGTTTTGCCAGCAGCGCCTGGAAAGACAGCGTGCGCAATATCAGCGAAAGCAAAGAATTTGTCTGGAACCTGGCGACGCGTCCGCTGGCCGAAGCGATGAACGAAAGCTCCGCCTCAGTACCGCCGGAACAGGATGAGTTTGCGCTGGCGGGTTTGACCCCGATCCCCGCCTCGCATGTCAACGTCAGCATGGTGGCAGAAAGTCCGGTCAACTTTGAGTGTCGGCTGACGCAATGCATCCGCTTGCAGGATGTGCAAGGTACGGAACTGGACAGTTGGCTGGTGCTGGGTGAAGTGGTGGCGATTCATATTGATGAGCAACTGCTGGAAAACGGCATCTACCAAACCACGAAAGCGCAACCGATCCTGCGTGCCGGTGGCCCTTCGGCCTACTATGGCATCAGTGAAGCGTTGCGCTTTGATTTGGTGCGACCGGATGCGCGTCGCCCTTAAACCCGCCAGGCTTTGAGGACCTGCACCGCCGGTTGTACCAGCTGAAGGTTCTCTGCGCACAGCGAAGCAGCAACATATTGCGCGATAAATCGCGCCGCTACGGTAACATGCAAACATGTGTAGCGGCACGATTTATCGTGCGGGTTTTACGGTTTACCCTGCTGCAAAAACGCCTGTAACAAGGGCTTCAACACCTTCTGCAGCTGCGCGGCACGTGCCTGCTGCCAGGTAAACGGCGGGGTTTCATCCATATAATTTATCTGCGCCAACTCCAGCTGTACCGCCTGCACGCCCTGCTCTGGCTGCCCGTAAGCTCGGGTGATATAGCCGCCTTTGAAGCGCCCATTCACCACCCAGCTGTACTCGGTTTGTGCGGCGCACACCGCCTGAATCGCTGCCGTCACCGCCGGTGAACAACTGGTGCCTTGATTGGTGCCGATATTCAAATCCGGCAGACGGCCCTCAAACAGACGTGGGATCACCGAGGCGATGGAGTGCGCATCAAACAACAGCGCGTAGCCGTGTTGCGCTTTCAGACGCGCCAGCTCCTGCTGAATCTGCTGATGGTAAGGTTGCCAGATCGTATCCAGATAGCCCTTGCGCTGCTCTGCCGTCGGCGTTTTGTCCGGCGCAAAGGTCGGCGTGCCATCAAACAGCGTCTCCGGGTACAAACCGGTGGTGGCGGTGGTGTACAACGGCTGATTGTCCGGTGGACGGTTAAGATCGATGACAAAACGTGAGTAGTGCCCAATCAGCACGCTGGCACCGAGATCGCGCACAAAATCGTACAGCAGCGGGATGTGCCAGTCGGTATCCGGCAAACCACGGGCGGCATCACTTAATCCGGCATCGACTTCTGGCGTCAGTTGCGTTCCGGCGTGCGGAATGCTGACCAGCAGCGGCAGCTTCCCTTCGGTAAAATGAAACGGTGTCATTGCGCTTCTCCACGATAGATAACCTGGCACGGCAATTCGCCGCCCAACCAGTAAACCAGTTCCGCCGGACGGGCCAGCGGCCAGTGCACGAAATTCGCCACTTTGCCTGACTCCAGCGAACCATGCGTCTGCTGTAAACCCAGCGCCTGTGCGCCCCACAGGGTCACACCGGCCAGCGCCTCTTCCGGCGTCATGCCGAACAACGTGCAACCCATATTCAACATCAGGCGCAGTGACAGCGCCGGTGATGTCCCCGGATTGGCATCGCTGGCCAGCGCCATCGGCACGCCGTGCTGCCGGAACAGCGCTACCGGTGGCCGCTGCGTTTCACGCAGCAGGTAAAATGCGCCCGGCAGCAGCACCGCAACGGTGCCATGCTGCGCCATCGCCTGTACATCGCTTTCGGTGGCATATTCGAGGTGGTCTGCCGACAGTGCGCCGTAACTCGCGGCCAAAGCCGCACCGCCCAGCGAGGAGAGCTGCTCAGCATGCAGTTTCACCGGCATCCCCAATGCTTTGGCTTTATCAAACACCGCGCTGACCTGTTGCGGCGAGAACGCCAGATGTTCGCAGAACGCGTCAACCGCATCCGCCAGCCCTGCCGCCTTGACCTGAGGCAGCAATCGCTCACAAATAATATCCACCCACCCTTGCGGATTGTCTTTGAACTCGGGCGGGAAGCTGTGCGCAGCCAGACAAGTCGCCAGCACATCGGCGGGAACGGTTTGCGCCAGCTCGCGAATGGCGCGCAGCATCGTTAGCTCGCTGGCTTCATCCAGCCCGTAACCGGACTTGATCTCAACCGTTGTCACCCCTTCCGCCAGCAGGCGATCCAGACGCCAGCGTGCCGAAGCCACCAGTTCTTCCTGAGTCGCAGCGCGGGTCGCACGTACCGTGGAAAGGATGCCACCGCCCTGTGCGGCAATCTCAGCATAGCTGGCACCGTTCAGGCGTTGCTCAAATTCCGCACTGCGGTCGCCGCCAAATACCAGATGGGTGTGGCAATCCACCAGACCCGGCGTGATAATGCCACCGTCGAAGTGGTGCTGCTGTCGCGCGTTAAACGCCGGTAGCTCCCTGCGCGGCCCTACCCACACCAATTTGCCCTGATCCACCGCCAGCGCACCGTCGGCAATCAGGTTGTAGCGGCCCTCGCGCATGGTCACAATATCCGCGCCCAGCCACAGGCTGTCGATCTGCTTCGCTTCTGCCATCCCCCGTGTCCCCTTCGCCTTTGGCGATTTACACTGCTCATCAAAGTATGTATATGTATATACAACTAACCGCCGTGTAGGATCAACCATGACGACTTTTTTTGCCCCCCGGGCATTGCTGGCCGATGGCTGGCATGAGCAGGTGCTGATTTCTGTTAATTCCGCCGGAGTGATTACCGATCTCACCCCCAACAGCGAACCCGATGATGCCACACGCCTGGCAGGAGCGGTGATCCCGGCGATTGCCAATCTGCATTCGCATGCGTTTCAACGCGCCATGGCTGGGCTGGCGGAAGTGGCCGGCGATCCACAGGACAGTTTCTGGACCTGGCGTGATCTGATGTATCGCATGGTGCAGCGACTTTCGCCCGAGCAGGTGGGCGATATCGCCGCGCTGCTGTATATCGAGATGCTGAAAGGCGGCTACAGCCAGGTGGCAGAGTTCCACTATCTGCATCACGATGGTGCCGGGAAAGCCTATCCACATGACGACATGCTGCAACAACTGATGGCCGCCGCAGAAACCGCCGGGATCGGCCAGACGCTGCTGCCGGTACTCTACAGCTACAGCGGTTTTGGTTCACAACCGGCCAGCGATGGTCAGCGCCGTTTTATCCAACAGACCGAAAGCTATCTGCAACAGCAGCAGCGGCTGGCATCTTGGGTCGCCGACAAACCGCTGTTTAATCATGGCCTGTGCTTCCACTCGCTGCGCGCCGTGAACGAAGCACAGATGCGTGACGTGCTGGCTGCCAGCCCGAATCATCTGCCGGTGCATATCCATGTGGCCGAGCAGGAGAAAGAAGTGAACGACAGCCTGGCATGGAGTGGCGAGCGTCCGGTGGCGTGGTTGCTGAATCGCTTTGCGGTCGATCAACGTTGGTGCCTGATCCACGCCACCCATCTCGATGATGACGAAATCGCCCGTCTGGCAGCCAGCGGCGCGGTGGCCGGTTTGTGTCCGACCACTGAAGCCAACCTCGGTGACGGTATCTTCCCGGCGGTGGAGTACATTGCACGTGGTGGACGCTGGGGCATTGGCTCCGACAGCCATGTGTCGCTCAGCACGCTGGAGGAGTTGCGCTGGCTGGAGTACGGCCAACGGCTGCGCGATCGCCGTCGTAATCGCATCACCACTCCCGACCAGGCTTCAGTGGGCGACCTGCTGTGGCAACAGGCGGCACAGGGTGGCGCGCAAGCCTGTGGCATCAATAGCGGTGAGCTGGCGGTTGGTAAGCGCGCCGACTGGCTGGTACTGAAAGCAGATGCCTGGCTAAGTAGCGTGGAGAGTGCCTCACTGCTCAACCGCTGGCTGTTTGCCGGGCAACGCGAGCAGATTCGCGATGTGTTTGTTGCTGGCAAGGCGGTGATTGAACAAGGCCAGCACCCGGCAGAAGAAGCCTGTGCGGCACGCTTTGCTGCAGCCATGAGGGCGTTGCGATGAAAACCCGTTTCGCCTATGACACCTTACCGGTCAGCCGCTGGCGCAACGGCGGTGGTGAGACCCGTGAGATCATCAGCTATCCGCCCGGCACGGCGGATTTTGCCTGGCGCGCCAGTATCGCTACTATCGCCGCTGACGGCCCCTTTTCCCCCTTCCCCGGCATCGACCGGGTGATCACCCTGCTGCACGGTGACAGCGTGTTACTGACCAGCGCGCAGGGCGAACAACAACTTCAGCCACATCAACCATGGGCGTTTCCGGGCGAATGGGCGATCGATGCCCGTATCGGCGCGAGCGCCTGTCAGGATTTCAATATCATGACGCGGCGTGACAGTTGGCAGGCACAGGTGACGGTGCAACAGCAAGCGGTGCAGGCCATACACGGCGTCGCCTGGGTGCTGTCCGGTGTCTGGCAAACCACTGCAGGCGAGTTGCTGGAGGTCAATCAGGGGATGTGGTGGCTGGACGACGAGACGCAGCTGGCACCGCATTCTGCCGATGCCAGCCTGCTGTTTACCGCACTCAGCCGTGTCCTCTGAAGCGGCCCAATAGCTTGTAGCGCGAGCCAGGGTAAAGCAGGCGCGCGTAGGTGACGATTTTGGTGTCGCTCCAGGTCTGACGGCGGATCAGCAAACAGGGTTCGTGCTCGTCCAGCGCCAGATGCTTACGCTGGCGCAAATCCGGCAACACCGCCTCAACGATATGTTCGCCTGCGGTTAACGGCGCGACGCGCATCAAATAGGTGTAGGGTGTCAACTGGTGGTAATCCTGGCTGAGATAATCCGGTGCCACCAGCGGATTCACCAGACGATCTTCCAACTGCACCGGCATATCGTTTTCGTAATGCACAATCAGTGAGTGGTACAAGGTCTGCCCGGTGGATAAACCGAGAACTGCTGCCTGCTCGGGGTCGGCCTTCATCTGCCCGAGCGACAAAATTTTGCAGCTGTGGCGATGACCGCGCTGGGCGATTTCATCGGCGATGTTGTGCACTTCCAGCATCGCGGTGTAACCCTTCATCTCAGCGACAAAGGTGCCCACGCCTTGCATACGCACCAGAAAACCTTCGCTGGTCAATTCGCGCAGCGCACGGTTGATGGTCATGCGACTGACGCCCAGCTCATTAACCAGCTCGCTTTCCGAGGGTACACGTTGATTGGCCTTCCAGTGACCTTCACGGATCTGGCTGATGATTGCCTGTTTAACGCGCTGGTAAATCGGCGCAGGCTCATCACCCATGGCCGCGGCCAATTGTGCTATTGCCGTTTGCTCAACCATATCCTGTTCCTTTTCCTGATAATGCCCAGAGTTTACTGTCTCAGGCGGTAAATGTATATACATCCCACAGTGCAGCCGGCCCATTGCTTGTGCAGCGTTTGCCTTATTACAGTGCAAAGCGCCATGCGCCCTGGATATCCATCCGCATCACCGCGCTGTTCACAGAATGTGATCAATCTGGCACAGCGCTTGCTACTTGTATAGACAAGAATAGACACTTATGCTTCACTCGCATTATTCATGGCATCGCCGACAAAACTTCCACAAGCCAACATTGTCAGTGATTGCCGCTTTACTTGTATAGACAGGAGTAGACTATGTCAGGTTCGGTTCAGAATATTCGCCTCGTTCCCGGTGAAGTGGACCTCGCCACACTGCGCGCGATTTACCAGGGTGGCGTCGCATTAACGCTGGCCGATGAAGCGCGTGGCGCGATCGATCGCGCCAGTGCCACGGTGGATGCCATCGTCGCCTCAGGCAACGTGGTGTACGGCATCAACACTGGCTTCGGCAAACTGGCGCAGACGCAAATCCCGGCGAGTCGGCTTGCCGAGCTGCAACGTAATCTGGTGCTGTCACACAGTGTCGGCCTGGGCGAACTGCTGCCTGACAATGTCACCCGTCTGGTGGTTGCCACCAAGATCATCAGCCTGGCGCGTGGCCACTCCGGCGTACGCATCGCTCTGATCGAAGCGCTGCTGGCGTTATTTAATGCCGGTGTGATGCCATGCATCCCGGAAAAAGGTTCCGTCGGCGCCTCCGGCGACCTCGCTCCGCTGGCGCATCTGTCGCTGATGCTGCTGGGTGAAGGCCAGGTCAGGGTTGATGGTGCACTGATTCCGGCAACCGAAGGTCTGGCGCGCGTCGGCCTGACCCCATTTGTGCTCGGCCCGAAGGAGGGTCTGGCACTGCTGAACGGCACCCAGGTCTCCACCGCGCTGGCGTTACGTGGCCTGTTTGAAGGGGAAAACCTGTTCGCCGCCGGACTGATGGCCGGTGCGCTGTCGCTGGAAGCCATCAAAGGCTCGATTAAACCTTTCGATGCACGTATCCACCAGGCGCGTGGGCAGCAGGGACAAATCAGTGTCGCCGCTGCGGTCAGCGCGCTGCTCGAAGGCAGTGAAATTCTCAGTTCACACGCCAACTGTGGCCGCGTACAAGACCCCTACTCAATCCGCTGCGTTCCGCAGGTGATGGGGGCTTGCCTGGATAACCTGAGCCACGCTGCGCGCGTGTTGCAGATTGAAGCCAACGCCGCTTCAGATAACCCGCTGGTATTCAGCGACAGCGGCGATGTGATTTCCGGCGGTAACTTCCACGCCGAACCGGTGGCATTTGCCGCCGATATTATCGCGCTGGCGGTAGCCGAAGTGGGTGCGATTTCCGAACGTCGCCTGGCGCTGCTGCTGGATACCGGTTTATCCGGTCTGCCACCGTTCCTGGTGCATGATGGCGGCGTGAACTCGGGCTTTATGATTGCCCAGGTGACCGCAGCTGCACTGGCGTCGGAAAACAAATCGCTGGCCCATCCAGGCAGCGTCGACAGCCTGCCGACCTCCGCCAACCAGGAAGACCATGTTTCGATGGCAACCTATGCTGCGCGCCGTCTCGGCAGCATGTGTTTCAACACCGCCGCCGTAGTAGGGATTGAAGCGATGGCTGCCGCGCAGGGCATTGATTTCCATCGCCCACTGCAAAGTTCCAATACTATCGAGCAGGAGATGAGCCGCATCCGCGCACAAGTCGCCTTCCTCGATCAGGACCGTTTACTGGCGCCGGATATTGACACCATGCGCCTGTGGGCCAGCAGCAATGCCTGGCCGGAAGCACTTTCTGCGCTGCTGCCGAGCATGCGCACCACCAATGTTGAATAAAGGAACTGATGATGAGCGAAACTCTGACCCAGGCAGTTGCCCGTGAAATCCGTGCCCCGCAGGGGAGTGAACTGCACTGCGCCAACTGGCTGATTGAAGCGGCTTACCGCATGATCCAGAACAACCTCGATCCCGACGTGGCCGAACGCCCGGAAGATCTGGTGGTGTACGGCGGCATCGGTAAAGCAGCGCGTAACTGGGAATGCTTCGAGCAGATTCTGCGTTCATTGCGCGCATTGCAGCCGGAAGAGACCTTGCTGATCCAGTCGGGCAAACCGGTCGGCGTATTCCGTACCCATGCCGACGCGCCGCGTGTACTGCTGGCCAACTCCAACCTGGTGCCACACTGGGCGACCTGGGATCATTTTCACGAGCTGGATAAAGCTGGCCTGATGATGTACGGCCAGATGACCGCCGGATCCTGGATCTACATTGGTGCCCAGGGCATCGTGCAGGGAACCTACGAGACCTTCGTTGAAGCCGGTCGCCAGCATTACGACAACGATCTGAGCGGGCGCTGGATCCTGACCGCCGGTCTGGGTGGCATGGGCGGCGCACAACCACTGGCTGGCGTACTGGCCGGTGCCTGCGTGCTGGCGATCGAGTGCCAGGAATCCCGTATCGATTTCCGTCTGCGCACCCGTTATGTCGACCACAAAGCCTATACCCTCGACGAAGCGTTGCAGCTGATCGACGACGCCACCAAAGCGAAGAAAGCCATTTCGGTTGGCCTGCTGGGCAATGCGGCGGAAATCCTGCCGGAACTGGTGAAACGTGCCAAAGCAGGCGGCATGAAACCGGATATCGTTACCGACCAGACCTCCGCGCACGATCCGGTGAACGGTTACTTGCCAATTGGCTGGGATGTGGATCGCTGGCAGGCCGAGCGTGCCAGCAACCCGAAAGTGGTAGAAAAAGCGGCGCGTGCCTCAATGGCGACTCATGTCCAGGCGATGCTCGACTTCTGTCATATGGGCGTGCCGACCGTCGATTACGGCAATAATATTCGTCAGGTGGCGCTGGATGAAGGGGTGGAAAACGCCTTTGATTTTCCGGGCTTTGTACCGGCCTACATCCGTCCGCTGTTCTGTGAAGGCAAAGGCCCGTTCCGTTGGGTAGCGCTGTCGGGAGATCCGGAAGATATCTATAAAACCGACGCCAAACTGAAAGAACTGTTCCCGGAACATAAGACCCTGCATCGCTGGCTGGATATGGCGCAGGAGCGTATCGCGTTCCAGGGCTTACCGGCTCGTATCTGCTGGCTGGGGCTGGGTGAGCGTCATAAAGCGGCGCTGGCATTCAACGAGATGGTGCGCAATGGCGAGCTGAAAGCACCGATTGTGATTGGTCGTGACCACCTTGACTGCGGCTCGGTCGCCTCACCGAACCGTGAAACCGAAGCGATGAAAGATGGCTCGGATGCGGTATCCGACTGGCCGCTGCTCAACGCCCTGCTGAACACCGCAGGCGGTGCGACCTGGGTCAGCCTGCATCATGGCGGCGGCGTGGGCATGGGCTTCTCGCAACATGCTGGCGTGGTGATTGTCTGCGACGGCAGTGCCGAAGCTGATGTGCGCCTGGCACGTGTGTTGTGGAACGATCCGGCCACCGGCGTGATGCGTCATGCGGATGCGGGATACGAGCAGGCGCAGGCTTGTGCGAAGGAGCATGGGCTGAACCTGCCGATGCTGAAATAACCTATAGGGCGGGCGTCAGGCCCGCCATTTTTTTGCCTGTCTTTGCGCGATAAATCGCGCCGCAACGATTACATGCGTTCTTTTATCTTTTCACGTCACTTTTTATTCCATTTGGCTATAGCCTATAGCCAAATTATCCCGTTTCGCGATAGACGCCGCCCCGCGCTTGCCACTACAGTGAGAAGATAATTTTTTGCAGTACCTACTCATGGACGTACTGCTGATAATGGAGAATCCTGCCCTATGACCCTGCCTGCCACTCTGCTGGAAAACGCCCTGCGTTGGCGTCGCCAGCTCCATCAACATCCTGAACTGGGTTACCAGGAACAACGTACCAGCGAACTGGTGGCGCAGGTGTTGAACGATGCCGGTTTGCAGGTATTTCGTGGGCTGGCGGGCACCGGGGTGATTGGCACGCTGGAAAATGGCCCGGGACCGGTGATTGGCCTGCGTGCGGATATGGATGCGCTGCCGATCACGGAAAAAGGCGATCCACAGTGGAAATCGACCCGCCAGGGCGTGATGCACGCCTGTGGTCATGATGGTCACACGGCGGTACTGCTGGCGACTGCCTGTCATCTGGCGGCGACGCGCCAGTTCAGCGGCACGGTGCATTTTATCTTCCAGCCCGCCGAGGAGAACCTGGGCGGCGCACGCAAGATGGTGGAAGAAGGTCTGTTCCAGCGCTTCCCGATGGATGCGGTCTACGCCATGCATAACTGGCCCGGCCTGCCGGTTGGATCGCTGGCGGTGAATGCCGGGGCGATGATGGCCTCGCTTGATTCGTTTGAAATCACCCTGCACGGCAAGAGTTGCCATGCGGCGATGCCAGAAAGCGGTGCTGACCCGATGGTGGTGGCGGCTGAGCTGATTATGGCGCTGCAAACCATTCCATCACGCCGTCTGTCGCCGCTGGCATCGGCGGTGGTGAGCGTAACGCAAATTCATGGCGGTGAGGCGATTAACGTCATCCCTGAACAAATCGTGTTACGCGGCACGGTGCGCTGCTTGCAAACCGACGTGCGTAACAAGGTACGGGGCCTGATCGAGGATTTTGTCAGCACGCTGCCGCGCCCGTTTGGCGTCAGCGGTGAGATTCACTGGTATCCGGGCTATCCGGTCACCGCCAACCATCCACAACCGGCTGAACAGGTGCGTCAGGCAGCGGTAAACTTACTTGGCGAGCAACTGGTACACTGGCAGGTGAATCCGTCGATGGCGTCTGAGGATTTCGCCTGTATGCTGGAAGCCTGTCCGGGTGCCTACTTCTGGCTGGGTGCCGATGGTGCCACACCGTCGGCACCACTGCACAACGCCAGCTACGACTTCAATGATGAACTGCTGCCCATCGGCATCACCTTCTGGCAGCAGTTGGTGGAGAGTACGCTGAAAAAAGCCTGATTCTCAAATTCCCGCCTGGTTAAGACGCTGTTCCGCATCAGCCAGGCTGGCGCTTTCACCGCTGGCGACCAGGCAGCAGGCCAGCTGCAAACGCAACGCCTGTGGCACCACACGTTCCCCTGCCAGCACTGCTCGGATCCAGCTTGCGGTATCCAGCGCGCTTTTAGACACTGGCAGTTCAACCTCCCACTCCGGTTGACGCGCAACCCACTCTTCCGCCTCCGCATTGGCACCCTGAATGTAGCTGATTGCCGGGCAGCGTTGCGGGTTAGCGTAGACCTCCCCTTCAGTGCCGTTCAGCAGCAATCCGGGCGCATCGATATCCTGAAAGAATTTGCCGACACGCGGCACATATTCCGGGTGGGATACGCTGGCAATCCGCAGCGCCGCCCGCTCAGCAAACGGCGTCGCCAGTTTCGCCAGCGTATGTGCGCTATTCCGCACCCCCATGCGCCAGCGTAGCGACAGCTGTTTCGCCATCGGCGGGCACAGATGATCGATAGTGATAAACGCCAGCTCGCCGTTATCCAACTGTGCCTGCGCCTGTTGTACGCTGGTCACCGGGTTGATATCCAGCGCCGCCAGCACCGCTTCACTGGTGACGCGCGTCGGGTCATCACTGATGCCATGCATCAACACCGGAAAGCCGAGTTTGACCAGCAGCAACGCCAGCAACGGTGTCAGGTTGCCCTGGCGGCGTGCGCCGTTATAGCTGGGAATGACGATCGGCATCGGACGACCAGCAGGCGCATGCAGGCGCATCATCTGTTGCTGCATCGCCTGATAAAAGCCGCGCATCTCTGCCTCGCCTTCCCCCTTGATACGTAGCGCAATCAGCACACCACCCAGCTCGAGATCCGGCACCTCTCCCGCCAGTATCGCGCTGTACAGCGCCACGGCGGTGTCAAAATCGATATCGCGCGCGTGATTTTTCCCGCGCCCGATTTCTTTAATAATTTTATTCAGTTCCATCAGGGGTTTCCGCTGCCAGGTTACGCCGCATCTCGGTGGCCAAAGGGGTGTTGTTTTGTTGTGCTAAACCGTCTGCCACCTGCTGGCGATCCGTCAGGCTGCGGTTTTGATTGAGTTTCCACTTACCTTCACGTTGGGTCACGCGAATTTCCACCCCGACAATCGCTTTGATCATGCTGTCGAGGTACGCTGCGGGCGCATCGCTCACCGCCCACGGCTGTGGCATGCCCTGCTCCTGCTGCCCGGTCAACGCCGATACCTGCGCCCGTAGCCAATCCGCATTGTCATGGCGGATAAGCGAACCACGGCAGTGCAGCGTCAGGTAGTTCCAGGTCGGTACCGCTTTGCCGCTGCGTGCCTTTTCTTCATACCAGGCTGGGGTGATATAGCCCTGTTCGCCCTGGAACACCACCAGTACTGTTGCGCCATCTTCCAGCGCTTTCAGATGCGGGTTAGCACGCGATAAATGTCCCTGTAACACCCACTCGCCCTGCGCGTCGACCTGTAATAAAAACGGCAACGGCGTCGCCAGCGGACCATCAGTTCCGTTAGATAGCAACAAACCCAGCGGATGGCGTAGTACCAGTTGACGCTGCGCTTCGGCATCTGGCTGGTTAAACGCCCGTGGCGTGTACAACATGCTCAACTCCTTCTGCTTGCGCGCCTTCTGCGTGGCGCTGCCTCGGATGTCGCCTCAGGCATTGGCGGCTGTTCAATCGGGAACACCGGCAATGCAGCCAGCAGACGGCTGCCATAGGGCTTGCTGATTAAGCGTCGATCGTAAATGACGATTTCACCGAAGCATTGATGACTGCGAATCAGGCGGCCTACCTGCTGGATCAGGGTAAATGAGGCGCTGGGTAAACTTTGTACTTCAAACGGGTAGCGTCTGAGGCTCTTCAGCCACTCCCCTTCAGTCAAAATTACCGGACTGTCCACCGGGGGAAAAGCGATTTTATGAATATGCACCTGCGTCAATAGATCGCCTTTCAGATCCAGCCCCTCGGCAAAGGATTGCAGGCCGACCAGAATGCTGGTTTTCCCCTGCTCCACCCGTTGACGATGCAGCTCCACCAGCCGATAACGTGGCTGGTCTCCCTGCACCAGCATCGACAGGCGCAAGTCGGTAACGTGCGTGAGAAACTGCTGCATGGCACGGCCACTGGCGAACAACACCAGTACCCCTTTATGTTTCTCTTCCGCCATCTGCGCGCGGAAAAAACGGGCCATCTCGGCGATGTGATCCGCTTCGTGGCTCATCAGCGGTTCATACTGCATCTGTGGGATCACCAGCTTGCCCTGGTCGACATGCTGAAACGGTGAGTCGAGCGCCACAAAGCGGTCGCCCGCCTTCTCATTCAGCCCTGACATCTCCTGGAGCCGGTTAAAGCTATTCAGCGAACGCAACGTGGCGGACGTCACCACCACATGGGGAATTTTGCGCCACAGCAGTTTCTCCAGCTGATCGCTGACGCGAATCCCGGCGCAGTGAAACAATAAATGCGCCTGCCCGTCGCGCAGTTCGCGCGTTACCCATTTGGAGACCGGCGCGTTAGAGGCTTTCTCCATCGCTGCCAGTCGCCACAGCTTGCTGATGGATTCAAACCAGCCAAAGTGACGGTTAAGCTGCAAAATCGCTTTATGCAGCCGCATGATGTCGGCCTTACCGGTTTGATCGCCCAGCTCATTCAGCAATCCTTCCGCCAGACCACGTAGCGCGTCGCTGAGTTTGAACAACCGCGCGCACATCGTCAGCAACTCTTCCGGTAATGCACCCAGCACAAAGCGAAACTCGCCCGGCTGGTTATGGGCGGGCAGCAGCGGGTTCAGTGCGTTGCATAGCGTCTGCAACAGTTCGCGCAGCTCGTCGCAGTGACCTTTCAACCGTTCCGGATTGGTCAGCGGTGGCGGGGATTTAGGGCGGAACTGCGCCATGATGGTTTCCACCAGACGCACAAACAAATCCAGTTGCAGGCTGCTCCAGCCAGGGGTGATCTCTGCACTCATCTCCAGCGCATCGCGCGCCACTTCTGGCAGATGATGGCCTTCGTCCAACACCAACATCAGATGTTTCGCGGGCGGCAGCACCGACTCGTTTTCCATTGCCGCCATCACCAACGCGTGGTTCGCCACCACCACATCGGCCTGTTCGATCTCACGCCGTGCCACAAAGAACGGGCATTCGCGATACCAGCGGCAGTGGTGGCCCAGGCAGTTGGCTTTGTCGGTGGACAGGCGCTGCCACAGGCTGTCATTGATGGCGACATCGGTATGATCCCGCAACCCATCCCACTGATAGCAGCTGAGTTGTTTTTCCAGCCCGGCACACAGTTTCTGCTCCTCTTTGGAGCCAGTCACCGCTTCTTCATCGAGATACAACAGCAAATCGCCCTGCTGGTCTTCGCTGGCCGCCAGCGCGGCAAGGTTGCGCGGACAGACGTAGCGCCCACGCCCAAATGCGGCGGTAAAGGTAAGATCGGGAATGATTTTTTTCAGTAACGGCAGGTCCTTACTGAAGATTTGATCCTGCAACGCCACGTTGGCGGTACTGATTACCAGCCGCTTCTCTTCCGCACGGCTGACGGCAATGCCAGGAATCAGATACGACAGGGTTTTACCCACCCCGGTGGGCGCTTCAATCGCCAGGTGACGGCCTTCGTCACCGGCCAGGCTTTTCGCCACTTCGGCGATCATCTGACGCTGTGGCGCACGCGGAATAAAGTCAGGAACCTGCTGTTGCAGCGCCTTATACCATTGCGCAATCTGGCTTTTTATCGCTGCTGTCAGGGCCATTATCATTGACTTCTTACGGGAAATTGCCTGTATTTTTACACAGTATCGCCGCAGCGTCAGCTTTCGCTGCTATTTTTTCGTGCTGGATTCAGGATTTCACGCATGGCGCGGATCAGCGTTTCGCGCGCACGCCCACGGCGGAACGCAAAGGAAAACGGCGCGCGGAAGTGGAAATGCTGCGGCAGCAGGCGACAGAGCGCCCCCTGCTGCTCCCAGCTACGCGCGTAGTGTTCCGGCAGATAGCCGATAAACCGCCCACTGAGGATCAGCGTCAGCTGCGCCTCGATACTCTCCACCGACGCATTGGTCTGACGAAAGCCGCGTTTATTCAATTCCTGCTGGTTCCAGTAACGCCGCGTCACCATGCCAGTTTGTTGCACGGTACGCACATCAGGCGCGCCCTGCGCCAGCGTATGCTGCGGGCTGCAATATAACCAATGTTGTTCTTCGTACAGCGGAATCGTCACCAGGTTGCTGGCGCGTAGGGGAAAGTGACCGATTGCCAAATCGAGCCGATCTTCCAGCAATTGTTGTTGCAGCTCATTGGGATCGCGCACGCTGAGGTTGAAAAACACCGCCGGAAAACGTTGATTAAAACGGGCGATGGCAGCGGGTAAATCCAGCGTGCTGTCGGTAACGGTGGCATCCACCACGCCAAGGGAAAAGGTGCCGCCCTGTGCGCTTTTCAGCGTCTCTACCTGCTCCTGCCAACCGGCCAGCGTCGCCAGCATCTCCTGACTGTAGCGGTAAAACTGCTCCCCTTTGCTGGTCAGGGTAAAACCGCCGCGCCCGCGCTGACAGAGAATGAAACCGAGTTGGGTTTCCAGTTCGCTCATATAGGCGCTGATGGCCGGGGTGGTCATATTCAACGCCTGCTGGGCGCGCGAATAGCCCTGGTTTTCTACCACGCTGGCGAATACCTGGAGCAGTTTAAGATTGGGTAATGTTTGCATAGTAAAATTCCCCGTAGCGGCGCGATTTATCGCGCAATCCTGTGCATGCTGGCGGAAAAACCTGCGCGATAAATCGCGCCGCTACGTTAGTCTCTCCCTTTTTCTTCAGAGATTGCTGGTTAAAGTTAAGTAATCTCTGAAGTGATTATCTGCTGTCAAGGATTTTTCCCGCAGGGCCGCCGGGTAATGATGTCAGCCTGTTCAATTTAAGGAGCCGGTCATGACCCATTTTCCCCAACCGCAGGGCGGCAATGAGATGCCGCGTTTCGCCGGACGCGGCACCATGATGCGTTTACCGGCCAGTGAGTCCCCCGCCGATCTGGATGTGGCGTTTATCGGCATCCCGCTGGATATCGGCACCTCGCAGCGCAGTGGCACCCGTTACGGGCCACGCGCCATCCGCGCCGATTCGGTGATGATCCGTCCTTACAATATGGCAACCGGGGCAGCGCCGTTTGATTCGCTGCGCGTCGGCGATCTTGGCGATGTGCCGATCAATACTTACAGCCTGCTGAAATCGGTGGATATTATTGAAGCGTTTTACAGCGATCTAAACTCATGGCCGCTGATTCCGCTGACGCTGGGCGGCGACCACACCCTGACGTTGCCGATTCTGCGCGCGTTGGCGAAAAAACATGGTCCGATGGGGCTGATCCACGTGGATGCCCATACCGACACCAACGATGAGATGTTTGGTGAGAAAATCGCCCACGGCACCACCTTCCGCCGCGCGGTGGAAGAAGGTTTGCTCGATTGCCAGCGCGTGGTACAGATTGGACAACGCGCGCAGGGCTATGCCGCTGATGATTTTCAATGGGGCATTGATCAGGGCTTCCAACTGATCCCCGCCGAGCAATGCTGGCATCGTTCGCTGACGCCACTGATGGCGGAGGTACGCGCCCGCATCGGCAGTGGCCCGGTGTATCTTTCCTACGATATCGACAGCTTTGATCCCGCCTGGGCACCCGGCACCGGCACGCCGGAAGTGGGTGGACTGACCTCGATGCAAGGGCTGGAGATCGTGCGTGGCTGTCGCGGTTTGAATCTGGTGGGTGGCGATCTGGTGGAAGTATCACCGCCGTATGACCAAAGCGGCATGACCTCACAGCTGGCAGCCAATATCCTTTATGAGATGCTGTGCGTGTTGCCCGGCGTCCGTTACACAGAGAAGAAGCAATGACACAAATGAATCTGGTGTTCCCGGCCCGCGTATTGCGCGGTGCGGGGGTGATTAATCAGTTGGGTGAAATCTGTGCCAGCCTTGGGCAGCGGGCGCTGCTGATCGGCGGCCATCAGGCACTGCATGCGGTGGAAGCCCAGGTGCGCGCCCAACTACTGGCGGCAGATGTGACGCTGCTGGCGCAGGAGTGGTTTGGCGGTGAAACCTCGATCAACCACATCAACCGGCTGGCGGCCATCGCTACCGAGTTGCAGACGGAGGTGATTATCGGTGTCGGCGGCGGTAAATCGCTGGATACCTGTAAAGCGGTAGCGGCACAGCTTGGCCTGCCGGTAGTGACCATCCCCACCATCGCGGCGACCTGTTCGGCGGTAACACCGCTAAGCATTCGCTACGATGATAACGGCAACTTCTTTGATATCTTCCCGTTGCCGCAGGCACCGGCAGCGGTGGTGATTGACAGCACGCTGCTGGCAAAAGCACCTCCGCGCTGGCTGGCTGCCGGGCTGGGCGATACCCTGGCGAAATGGTATGAATTTCGCGCCGTCAGCACCCGTCATCCGGCAAAAGAAGGCAACGCGCTGTCATCACTGGCGCACAGCAAGATCTGCTATGACGTGATTGCCGAACACGGCCAGGCCGCCTATGCCGCCGTGCTGCGCGGTGAAAACGGTGCATCACTGGATCAGGTTCTGGACGCCATTTTTACCTGGGCCGGGTTAACCTCGCTGATGAGCAACGGTGCGCACGCCGCAGCCTCGCATGCCATCTACGAAGGCTTTACCTTCTGCGATAAGACGCGCGAGTTTGGTCATGGCCTGTTGGTCGGCTTCGGCAACCTGTGCCTGCTGGCACTGGAGCATCGCAGCGACGATGAAGTGCTGGCGGAAATGCGTCTGGCACGCGATTGTGGCGTGCCGCTGCAACTTGGCGAAATTGCCGATCTGGATGCTGCCGAGCTGGCGCTGATTGTGCGGGAGTCGGTACATGCGCCGGATATGGCAAATATGGCGGAAACGGTGACGGAAGAACGGTTGCTGGCGGCAATCGCACGCGTTGAAAAATTGGCAATACAAGTGTAGCGACGCGATTCATCGCGCGGTTTTTTCCCACATCGTGCACGAGATGGCGCGATAAATCGCGCCGCTACGGAACGATTTATCGCGCGGATTTACTGAGCGTTAACTGCCAACAACATCGTAACTTCAGTGACGTCGCTGATGCCATCCAGCGCCATACAAACCGCTTCCAACTGCGCCACCTGCGCTTCTGGCAGCACGCGCACCGCCAGGCTACGGTATTTCTCCAGTAGCGCGTCCAGGCTCAGCGGGTTAGCGGGCGCACCAGAGGGCACCGCCACATGCTGCTGCCACTGCGCGCCCTGCACCGTCTCCAGCCGCACCCAGGGTTCGGCATCACGGTCCTGCTCCGGGTCGATCACCAACTCCACCCGCGCCATCAGCGCTTCTGCGTCAGGATGTTGGCGTTTAGCATCATCATAGCTGGCTAAGTCAGCCGCGCCATACAGCGCGCGCGCCGTCAGCGCATATGGCAAACTCATCTGCGCCGCCGCCAGGCTGGCGACATCACGGGTGCCGCACATCTCCAGCAAAAACGGGTTCAACCCCACCACAATGCGTGCAATGTCCGTCGTCGTCAGCGGTTGCTGTTGCAGCATAATACCTAGCGCATCAATCGCCGAATGGGTGCCGCGACAGGCCGCATAGGGTTTGATCGAACAACGCGCCAGCTTCCACACCACGCCCAGATCGGCCACCAACGCCTCAGGTTGCTGCGTGTCTGCGGCCAGGGTTTGCAGGAAACCACCCCAACGCGGCTCAAATACCGCCGCGGGACCATTGATGCCACGCTGCGCCAGCAGTGCTGCCTGCACCCCGCCCTCTGCCGCACGCGCTGCATGCAGTTTTTTGGTGTGTGAGCCGTCGTGAATAAACCCCCACAGCCCACCGCTAAAGCTCGCCGCAATCCCCAGTGCCGAGGCGCTTTGTGCCGAACTGAGTTGCAGCAACGAACACACCGCCGCCGCCGCGCCGAAGACGCCACAACTGGCGGTGGAGTGCCAGCCCGCGCCGTTATGCGCCGAATAACCGCCGCAAGCTTCCAGCACCCGGCGACCGATGTCATAACCGATGACCATCGCGGTGAGCAGCGCCTGACCACTCACCGGCTGCGGTGCCAACGGCAACACTGCCAGCAGCGCCGGGATCACCACCGCGCCGGAATGATCGCAGCCACCAGTGTCGTCCAGCTCGTACATATGCGCCGCTACGCCGTTCAGCCACGCCGCCTGACGGGCATTGACCTGTTGCGCACTGCCCCACACCTGCGCCTGAGCATAACCGCCCTCGGCCTCGACCAATGCCAGGCATTCGCGCCAGATCGGGCTATCACTGCCCGCCAGCGAGGCGCCCAGGGTATCGAGGAAGTGACGTTTAGCCTGTTCCACCAGTGCCACGGGCAGTTGGTCAAAACGGGTTTCAGCGATAAAACTCGCCAACTGATTAAGCATTGATCTCTCCGGTCACGCGGGTGAAGACTTCAGCCGGATGATCCGGGCCGTTGTCGGGCTGGCTCTGCCAATGCGCGGCCACTTGTTGCGCGGTGGCGATCCACACGTTGTGTTGTTGCAGCGTGTCGAGAAGCGATCGCAGCAGACCAATGCGTCCGGCCGTACCGATGATTTCCGGGTGCAGACGCAGCAGGTAGCACAGGCCAAAGCGGTGGAAACCGCGAAAATCCTGGGTCAGGTTATCGAGGGTTTCGCCGTAGGGGGCGATACGCGACTGCCCCGGCGGAATCGCCGGGCTGAGGTTAAAGGCAAAATAGGGTTCGTCTTCCAGCGTATAATGCATCGGCAGTTCCACCAGCCGTGTGCCGGGGTGGAAATAGGGCAGGTCATCACCGCGCCAGCTGGAAGACCAGCGAATGCCCCGCTCAATCAGCGCCTGAGCGAGGCCCGGTTTCCACTGCCCTGCCGGGGTACGAAAACCCTGTATCGCTTGACCGGTGATCTGCGCCAGTTTGTCGCAGCCGCGCGTGATGCTGGCGATCTGCTGCTCCAGCGTCAGGCTGGAGAAGTCTTCATGACGGTCGCCGCTACAGGCGATTTCATGGCCGTCAGCGATAATGCGTTGTACCAGCGCTGGCTGCTCCTCCGCCACAATCGCCGGTAAGCACCAGCTGGCTTTCAGCTGTTTTTCCGCCAGCAGGCTCAGCAAACGCTCGACGCCACGCAGCGTGCCATAGCGCCACACCGACAGGGTTTTGTCGCGCCCTGCCACCGCCGGAGCCTGGGTGAGAATGCCGTGAATATCGTTAAAATCGATGGTGATAATCGCTGCCGACTGGAAGCCCAGCGGCCAGCGGGAAGATTCAGTCATGCTGCTGCTCCTGCAAGTACCACTGCGCCACCGCATCGCAGCGCGCAAACCACACGTCATCGCGAGCAGTCATATGTTCAAACAGCTGCTCCAGCAGCAGCAAACGCCCTGGCTGGCCGGAGATTTTGGGATGGAACAAGGTGGTCAGGCACAAACCTTCATCCATCGCGCCATCAAATTCGCGCTGCCAGTTGTCGCGGGTATGAGCATAGCTGGCAATGCGATCGCCACCTTTCGGAAAGTCCGGCTGGCGCGTATAGGCCAGCGAGGCGTAATCATCCATCTCCCATTTGCCGGGGATCTCCACCAGCGGCGTGTGCCCGGCTACCGGAATGCTGTACGGACGATCGTCGCCGCGCATGCTGCTGGAGTAGATCACCCCAGCTTCACGCAGGATCTGCGGCGTTTCCGCATGCCAGTCGCCTGACGGCGTACGGAAACCACAGGCGGTAATACCGAGATATTGCTTAAAGATCGCCGCCGATTTCGCCATCACCGCCCGTTGTTCTTCAGGTGAGATCGACCAGAAAGATTCATGGCGATAACCGTGATAAGCCACTTCGTGGCCTTGTTCGATAATCGCCTGACACTGCTGCGGCCACTGCTCCACCACCCACGCGGGAACAAAGAAGGTGGCGGGCAGCTGGAACGCCCGCAGCAGATCGAGCAAACGCCCGAGCGCGCGGTACGGCCCGTAAGCACCAAAGGTGAAATACTCTGGCGTCGACCACAGGCTGCCATTCAACATGGCATCGCCGGTGGGACCATCAAGATCAAACGCCAGCGCCATACAGCCGCGCTTGCCTTCTGGCCAGCGCACTGCGCCCGGTTGTTGCATCAGCGCCTCCTGTTAGCCCTGGTTTACCGTGGCCTTTGCCACACCGTTATCGCTCAGACCCCATTTGCTAAGGATCTTCTGGTAAGTCCCATCGGCGATCATCGCATCCAGCGCACCCTGCACGGCGGTGGTCAGATCCGCTGCATCTTTACCCATCGCCATGCCGGTGTACTGGAAGGAGAAGGCTTTATCCAACGGCTTAAAGGTGCCTTTTTCCAGGTTCATGATGTACGGCAGGGTTTCGCTACCTTGTACGGCGGCATCCAGACGGCGCTGACGCAGCTGGGTACGAGCATCGGCGGTGCCTTCTGCGCCCACCACTACAATGGCCGGTTTACCGGCGGCTTCGCAGTGCTCTTTACTCCAGTTGGCAATCTCTTGCGGGAAGGTGGTGCGACGGCTGGTGCCTACGCGCTTGCCGCACAGATCCATCGCGCTGTTGATGTCGCTACGCGCGGATAAGGTGTAGAACTGCGGGCCGGTTTTGAAGTAGTCGATAAAGTTGACCACCTTCTGGCGCTCTTTGGTGTCAGTCATACCGGACATCACCATATCAACACGTTTGGTTACCACCGCGTTGACCATCTGTTCAAAGGCGATCTCCTGCCAGTTGATCTTGACGCCCAGCTTCTGACCAATCGCCATACCGAGATCGTAATCGACGCCAGTCAGCTGGTTGCTGGCCGGATCTTTAAAGTCCATCGGCGGATAGTTCGGCATGATCGCCACGGTCAAACCTTTCTCTTTGATCGACGCCGGCACCGCGATGTCGGCCCAGGCAGACGATTGCAGCAGCAGCGCGGCACTTACGGCACTCAATAACAGTTTTTTCATTCAAATCACCCCGGTCAGTTAAAGAAGAATCGCGTTGATAAAGTTTTTCATCCGTGGATTTTGCGGGTTCAACAGAATGTCTTCCGGTGCGCCCTGCTCGATAATGCGTCCCTCATCCATAAACACCACCTGGTTCGCCACTTCGCGGGCAAAGCCCATCTCGTGGGTAACAACCAGCATGGTGGTGCCCTCTTTTGCCAGTTGACGCATCACCGCCAGCACTTCACCGACCATTTCCGGATCGAGCGCCGAGGTGGGTTCATCAAACAGCATGAGTTTCGGTTTCATCGCCAGCGCGCGGGCAATCGCCACTCGCTGCTGTTGGCCGCCAGACAATGACTGGGGATAGTCATGGGCCTTGTGCGCCAGACCGACACGATCCAACAGCGCCATCGCCTCTTCGCTGGCTTCACGCTTCGGGCGCAGCAGCACGCGACACGGCCCTTCGATGATGTTTTCCAGCGCGGTTTTATGCGGGAACAGGTTGAAGCGCTGGAATACCATGCCGGTTTGCAAACGCTGGCGAGCAATCTGCTTATCACTCAGCGGGTAGAGTTTGTTGCCATTGATGCGGTAGCCCGCCAGTTCGTTGTCAACCCAGATACCGCCCTGATCGACTTTCTCCAGCTGGTTAATGCAGCGCAAAAAGGTACTTTTGCCGGAGCCGGATGGCCCGAGAATGCACATCACCTCGCCGTAATTCACTTCAAGGCTGACATCCTTTAAGGCGTGGAACTGGTCGAAATATTTGTTCACCTTGACGGCGCGCACGATGTTTCTCATCTCTCACTCCTTAGTGATGACGGCGATGGCCGCGTGAGAAGTAGCGTTCCAGCTGGCTCTGGCCGAACGACAACACCGTCACCACGATCAGATACCAGATACCGGCCACGAACAGCAGTTCCATCACGCGCGCGTTGGCAAAGTAGATGTTCTGGGTGTTGTAGAGCAGTTCCGAGTATTGAATCATGCTCGCCAGACTGGTGGTCTTGATCATGCTGATAAATTCATTGCCCACCGGCGGCAGGATGACGCGCATCGCCTGCGGCAGGATGATGCGCTGCAACGCCTGTAAACGTGGCATGCCGATGGCTTTGGCCGCTTCGTACTGGCCGGTATCCACCGACAGCAGACCGGCACGCACCACTTCGGAGGTATACGCCCCCTGGTTGATGCTCAGGCCAAGCAGCGCGGCGAGGAACGGCGTCATCACCGTGACGGTTTGTACGCTGAACACGCCGGGAATGCTGATGGTAGGAAACACCAGCGCCAGGTTGAACCACAGCAGCAGTTGCAAAATCAGCGGCGTACCACGGAAGATCCAGGCGTAACCGACCGCGATGTAGTGCAACACCGGGTTGGGCGACATGTACATGATGGCGGTGATCACCCCGAACAACACGCCGAAGCCCATCGCCAGCACTGACATAATCAGGGTGTTCACCACCCCATCGAGAATCGCTTTGGCGGTAAAGAACTGGCCGACAAACGACCATTCAATATTGCCGTGCGCAAAGGCGTTAACCAGCAGCGCCAGCAGGATCAGGATCACTGCCGAGGCCGTGATGCGGCCGTAGTAACGGCGCGGCACCACCTGATAACGATCGAGATCGTAATGCGGCGGGCTGCTGGCGTTATGGGTTGCAGTCGTGGTCGATTGCGACATCAGCGTCTCCTCAGGCGCGCGGGCCAGCATAGTCGTCAGCCCACTGCTGCTGGGCTTGCATCAGGGTTTGCAGACGCGCCAGCTGCTCGCGTACACGCTCAGGTGCCGTTCCGCCGTAACCGTTACGTACCGCCAGTGCGGACTCCAGCGTCAATGCGCCGCGCACTTCGGCGGTCAGACGGCTATCGACTGCCTGCAACTGCGCATCGTTGAGATCGGACAGACCACAGCCCTCTTGCTCGCACCGTTGCACCAGTTGGCCGGTGATTTCATGGGCTTCACGGAACGGCACGCCGCGCATCGCCAGCCAGTCGGCCACTTCGGTTGCCAACGTGAAGCCATCCGGTGCCTGCTCGCGCATTACCTCGGTGTTGAATTTCAGCGTTGCCATCATGCCCGCCATCGCGGGCAGCACCAGCAACAGGGTGTCGACGGCGTCAATCACGTTGCGTTTGTCATCGCTCAGGTCGCGGTTGTAGGAGAGTGGCATCGCTTTCATGGTGGTGAGCAGCGCCGTCAGGTTGCCGACCAGGCGACCCGAACGACCGCGCGTCAGCTCGGCGATATCCGGGTTCTTTTTCTGCGGCATGATCGAGCTGCCGGTAGCGTAGCTGTCGTGCAGTTCGACCCAGCGGAACTGACGCGATGCCCACATGCATACTTCTTCACACAGGCGTGACAGGTTGATGCCAATCATGCTGGTAACGAACAGAAATTCGGCGGCGTAGTCACGGCTGGCAACCGCATCAATCGAGTTCTCGCACGGCGCGAGATATGCCAGGTCTGCCGCTGCCAGTTCCGGCTGGCGGGCAATAGCGGAACCGGCCATGGCGGCAGCACCGAGTGGGCAACGCGCACTGCGGCGATCCCAGTCCTGCATACGTTCGATATCACGCGCAAAGGATTGCGCATGCGCCAGAAGCTGATGACCAAACACAATCGGCTGCGCCTGTTGCAAATGGGTAAAGCCCGGCGCCACGCTTTCAGTGTGCTGTGCCGCCTGCTCGACCAGCGCCTGTTGCAGCCCGAGCAGCGCAGTCACCACCTTGCGGCCGTTATCGCGCAGATAGAGACGCAGGTCGTTGACGGTCTGATCGTTACGCGAACGACCCGCACGCAGCTTGCCACCCAGCGGCCCTAAACGTTCGGTCAGCGCGCGTTCGACAAAGGTATGCACATCTTCATCCGCCGCGATGGGATGCAGCTGACCGGCGCGGAACTCAGCATCCAGCTCATCAATCGCCGCCAGCATGGTGCTCAGTTCCGCGTCGCTCAGCAGTTCGCCGCGCGCAAGTTCACGGGCATGAGCACGACAGCCAGCAAAATCGTAAGGTGCCAGGGCAAAGTAGTAATCCGGGCTACGTGACAGCGCGGTTAAACTGGCCGCCGGTGCCGCTTTAAAACGCGCACCCCATAACAGTTCTGCTTTCTCAGACATGCAATTTCCCCTTACCAATAATCAATAGCGAGATGAATTAGGTGTCAGCGATAATAAAAACTTATTTTATTGCTACGCTGGTAAACACGGCACATTTCAGGTTCACTACACTTTCACCGCAATAATTCCGGAGTTGAATAGCAAAGATGGAAAGTAAAGTTTCCCAGTCTGGAAACAATGCAATCAATCGCAGCGATAATGCGGTGCTGGCATTAAGTAATATCGATTTAAAATTGCTGCGCGTATTTAAATGCGTGGTGGAAGCCGGTGGATTAACCGCCGCCAGCCACGAGTTGAATATTGGTCTGGCGGCAATCAGTAAGCAGGTTTCCGATCTGGAAATTCGCCTTGGCATGACGCTGTGCAGCCGTGGGCGCGAAGGCTTTGAACTGACGCAGTACGGCATCAACGTCTATCAGGCGACACTGGAGCTGTTTGTCTCGCTCAATCTGTTCCGTGAACGGCTGCACAACAGCCGCAACGAGCTGCTGGGTGACATCGCCATTTGTGTGGTGGACAACACCATTTCCGATCCTCAGTCGCCGGTCACCAACGCGGTGCAGCAGTTGCACCAGAATGCACCAAAGGTGCAAATCCGTCTGCAAACGGCACAATTAGACGATATTGAACGCGGTATTAGCGAAGGCCGATTTCATTGCGGCATTGCGCCGGTGTATGAAATGAAAAGTGATTTCGATTACTTCCCGTTATATAAAGAACACTCGAAATTATATTGTTCAGCAGGCCACCCACTTTATTCCGGCAGTGCTGACCATAAAATACCCCTGACATTATTACGCGAACAAAAGGTAATAAACCATTTATATGTTACGCCACGTGATGCGCGGCGACTTATTCCATTACAGGACAGCGGTGTGCAGGCGGTTCAGGTTGAATCTGTCGCCATGCTGATTCTTACCGGCCATTTTATTGGTTATTTACCTGAACACTACGCGGCTGCGTTTATTGCACGCGGTCAGTTGTGTGAATTGGGGGATGAATCGATTCGCATGGAGAATCCGTTCTGCCTGATGATGAAGAAGGGTCGTAAAATAAATCCGATTATTAAGCTGTTTATGCAGGCGCTGGCGATCCCCGAGGCGGAGGGGGTGCACTGATTTGGTGCGCCCCCGCGCGATAAATCGCGCCGCTACGCCAGGTGCGATGATTAATCCAACACTTTACCCAGACACTGCGCCGCCGCATTGCCAACATAATGCCCAAAGGGTGCAATGGGGTGATAACCCTGGCGAGCATAAAACGCCAGCGCACGCTGATTCACCTTGCGCGTCTCCAGCCACATCGCCTGATACCCCTGCTTCCGCGCCTGCTGCTCCAGAAACTGCACCATCGCCGCACCGATGCCCTGCCCGCTATTTAACGCATACATACGTTTCAGTTCCGCTACGCCCGATTGTAACGGGCGAAACGCGCCGCAGCCCACCGGCCTGCGTTGTGCATCGCGCGCCATCACAAAACAACTCCCCTGCTGCTGCATCGCTTCGGCATCAAAGCTGGCACGACCGCTGCTACCGGTGAGTTGCGCGAGGGTGTCGGACAAACGATCTAATAGCCAGAGGGCATCCGGCTGTTGAATCGGTTCCTGCGCCACCACTATCATGCGGGCAACCGCAAGGTTTTAAACATCACCGTGGTTGCGTCCAGCACACCTTCAGTGGATTCAGCATAGTGAGGAATGGAGCCAGCAATTTGCCAGTCAAGCGACAGATAGAGATCGGTCGCCACATCACCGCTGCGCGTGTCCAGCACCAGCAAGGTTTTGCCGTTATCCGCTGCCAGCTGTTCCGCCTGCTGCATTAAGCGTCGGGCGATGCCCAGACGTCGCGCCCGTGGGTGCACCAGCAGTTTGCTGATTTCTGCACGGTGACGGCCATTGGGCATTGCGCTGTACCCCACCATCACCGTCGCCACTATTACACCGTCGCGACGTGCCACCAGCAGTTGATTATCCCCGCTGGCAAGGCTGAAAATTTTGTCCTGCCAGAAGCGTTCCATCACCGCGCGATCGTGGGCATCGATAAACCCCACGCTGGCACCCTCTGCCACACATCCCTGCAACACATCACACAATGCTGCCACCAGAGGCTGCGCCTGGCTGGCACTCAGCTGTTCGATTTCGGTCATGGTTTGCACACCACCAGAATGTAACGTGCGCCACCCTGCGGGTGCGCGGTAAAGGAGGATTTGCCGGTCAGGTGAAAACGCAGGCAGTCGCCCGCCTGGAGCGTCCAGCTTTGCGCTTCCATGCTGATAGTCAACTCGCCGGACTGTAACCAGATATGCTGTTCCAGCCCCTGAATCGGTGGCGCGTCATAATCAATGCGTGAACCCGGTTGTAACACCCCTTCCACCATTTCTGCTCTAAAATGAGTGGCAGGTGGCGAAACGTTGCGGCGCTGAAAGCCGCTCAGTTCATCAACCCAGACTGGCTGCTGTTCAGGTTTGAGCAACAAGGGGGCCTCATCCTCCACTTCGCTCAATAAACGCGACATGGTGAGGCCATAGGCGACACACAGCCGGTTAAGTAAGGCTGCCGTTGGGCTGGTCTCCGCGCGCTCAATGCGCGACAATGTGGCCCGACTGATGCCGGTGGCCATTGACAGTTCATCCAGCGACCAGCCACGTTGCAGGCGTAATTCCGCCAAACGAGCGGCCAGTCGATCTTCGGTATCTGGTTCAGACATCGCCACCTCTCAATTATGGGAAATAAATCTCACAATTGAGATAAAACCTGAAAACACGATTTCCGTCAAGTTGTACACGGAAAATTTTGTTGTACAAGTTAATCGCTACAGTTAAGGTGTGGTGATGCAGGTCAGTATGTTGAGGAAGATATGGCCTTATACAGTATCGGCGATGTTGCCGAACGCTGTGGAATCAATCCGGTAACACTTCGCGCCTGGCAGCGACGTTACGGTCTGTTAAAGCCCCAGCGCACCGAAGGTGGTCACCGCCAGTTTGACGATGAAGATGTTCAGCGAATCGAAGAGATCAAACGCTGGATAGAAAGTGGCGTGCCCGTTGGCAAGGTTAAGGCCCTGCTGGAGGGAGAACAAGTCAATGTTCACGACGGCTGGAATACCTTACAGGAGGAGCTGATGAGCGTGCTACGCCATGTCAGACCTTCCAAGCTGCGCGCCAAAATCGCCACTGTCGGACGTGAACATCCGGTAGATGCGCTTATCGATCACGTCATTGTGCCGGTTCGACAGCGTCTCGGCCTGGATCAAAACACCGCTCGCGCCATGTGCAGCTTACTCGATGGCGCGTTAATTGATTATGTGGCGTTTTGCCTGACCGGTTCGCGCAAAAAAGCGGGCAAAGATGCCCTGATGATTGGCTGGGGTGTCGATGATCGCACACGCATCTGGCTGGAGGCCTGGCGTCTGTCACAACAAGGTTGGCGTATGGATGTACTGGCAGAACCGCTGGAGCTGCCGCGCCCGGAGCTGTTCCCCGGCCAGAATCTGTTTGTCTGGACCGGTAAAAAACTGACGCGTCGCCAGCATGAACAGTTGGAACATTGGCAGGCTCAGGGTTTTAACGTCCACCTCCACGACCCCAGCACATAATAAAAAGCACACATCGGCCTTTGCCCGGGCAGATGTGCGCGTTATCATGCCGCACTCAATGACTTTTCTCAGGTTTTGACATGAACTGGCAAAAAATCTTCATCTCTACCCTGTTTGGCGTGATGGCACTTGGCGGTATGGGTGGCCTGATGCTGGTAGGCTACAGCCTTATTCTGCACACCAACTAAGCCAGCGCTGAACGCGTTCAAGCAGGCGATCGCATACCAACGCCAGCAGCGCCACCAGCAATGCCCCCTGAATCACATAGGCGGTGTTAAAGCCGCTCAGACCGATAATCACCGGCGATCCCAGACTCTCCGCGCCAACGGTTGAGGCAATCGCTGCCGTGCCAATATTAATCATCACCGACGTGCGCACCCCGGCCATCATGACCGGTGCTGCCAGCGCCAGTTCGATCTGCCATAAACGCCGCCACGGCCCCATACCGAGACCCGTCGCGATTTCGCGATTGCTGGCCGGTACGCTATCCAGCCCAGCCAGCGTACCCTGCAAAATCGGCAGCAAGCCATACAGGAACAAGGCGATCACCGCCGGTGTGGCACCAAATCCCATGACCGGCACCGCAATCGCCAGCACCGCCACCGGAGGAAAGGTCTGTCCGGCGGCCGCGAGGGTTTCCAGCAGCGGGCGAAATGCCCTTCCTTTACGCCGCGTGGCAAACACCGCACAACTCACCCCAACGACAATCGCCAGAGCACTGCCGCTGATGACCAGCAACAGATGCGCCAGTGCCAGACGCCAGAAACTGTCCTGTTGATATAACGGTCGCTCCAGTTGCGGAAACCAGTGGGCAAACAGCGGCGCGCTGTGTGGCAGCCCCCACAGCAGCAACAGAAACAACGCCAGTAGCCAGTACAACGGATCTTTTAGCCAGCGCATCAGCTCGCCTCGCGCTGGCGTAGCAAATCACTGAAGTGCAGCACGCCAAGCGGTTGCTGATGCTGATCCACCACCGGCAGCTTGTCAGTACGTCGGGCGATAAACTGCGACAGCGCCTCACGCAAGGTTAAGCCCGCGGCGATCGGTTCGGCTTCCAGCCACTCCCCGCGTCGGACCGCGTTCCCGGCCCGGCCCAGCGCCAGCAGGCGTACGCCGAGTTCGCTGTGACCAAAGAATTCCCGCGCGAAATCGCTGGTGGGTTGCGTCAGCAATTCAATCGGTTTGCCCTGCTGGACAATTTCGCCGCCATCCATCAGCACCAGGTGGTCAGCCAGGGTCAGCGCTTCGTCGATATCATGCGTCACCAACACAATGGTGCGCCCGGAAAGCCGGTGAATGCGCAACATCTCCTGTTGCAGCGCCTGACGATTGACCGGATCAAGCGCGCCGAAAGGTTCATCCATCAACAGCAACTCGGGATCCGCCGCCAGTGCACGCGCCACACCCACACGCTGTTGCTGACCGCCAGAAAGCTGATGCGGATAGCGCGTCGCCAGCTCACTATCAAGGTTCAGTAGCGTCAGCAGCTCAGCCACCCGCTCGCGGATCCGCGCCGCTGACCAGCCAAGCAGCGATGGCACCGTGGCGATGTTTTTCGCCACGTTCCAGTGTGGGAACAGACCGATGGATTGAATCGCATAGCCGATACGGCGTCGCAAGGCGCGCGCATCCATCCGTTCAATCGCTTCACCGGCAAAGCGGATCTCCCCGCTGTCATGCTCAACCAGTCGGTTGATCATCTTTAGCGTCGTGGACTTGCCGGAACCCGAGGTGCCAATCAGCACCGTAAAGCTGCCCTTTTCAATATGCAGCGACAAATTGCGTACCGCCGCTTTACCGTCGAAGACTTTGTTTACCTGGTGAAATTCAATCATGGTTGCCTCTCCAACAGCGCGGCCAGTAAACGCAGTAGCGCATCGGCGATCACCGCCAGTGCCACCACCGGGATCACCCCCAACAGCACCAAATCCAGCGCGCTACTTAATAACCCCTGAAACAAAATGGCACCAAATCCCCCGGCACCAATCAGCGCCGCCACCACCGCCAACCCCAGCGTCTGTACCACCACCACCCGCAAGCCGGAGAGCCACACCGGCAGCGCCAGTGGCAATTCGGCAAAGCAGAACTGCTGCCAGCGGCTCATCCCCATGCCGCGCGCGGTTTCCCGTACCTCCGCCGGTACTTGCTGTAAACCGGCCACCACACTGCGCACCAGCGGCAACAACGCATATAACACCAGCGCAATCAGCGCCGGGGCCATGCCGATGCCCGCGATACCCCAACTCGCCAGCAGCGGAAACTGTGCCGCCAGCCCGGCGAGTGGCGCAATCAACAGACCAAACAGCGCCACCGAGGGCACGGTCTGGATCAGGTTTAGCACGCTGAAAGCCGTTTGTTGCCAGCGGGAGCGTCGGGCAATGACGATGCCCAACGGCAGGCCAATCAACAGCGTTGGCAACAACGTGCCAGCCAGCAGTGTCAGATGCTGGCTGAAGGCAGCATCAAACACCGTACTACGGTTGGCATACTCTTTTAACAGGGAAAGTTGATTCAGGTAGCCACTCAGCAGCAGGCCAATCGGGATCAGCCACATTTGCAGATTGAGTAAGATGCGCCACGTTGTCTGGCTGCGAAGCTGACGAATCGCCTCCGCCGCCAGTAATAACGTCAGCGCCGCCGCACTCCAGAAGCCGCTGCCAAAAGCGGTACGAGCCAGCCGACTGCCGCTCTGCGCCAGCAGTGTCGCCTGGTGACCGCTTAGCCAGATCAGCAACACAAACAGGCATTCGCTACTGATCAGCAACAACAGCGCGGTGCGCCGGGCTGGCAGGAAAGTCAGCAGCCACAGCGCCAGCAACGGCAGCAACAGCCATCCCCCCTGGGGTATCTGCCACAACATCAGCGGCTGACCGGAGACCAGCCGATTCGCCGCATACGTCAGCATCGGCAGCGAAGCGAACGCCGCGCTGATTAACCCCACCAGCAGCAGAAAAACCGGTTGCGCTTGCCCGAATAATCGCGCCACCGCTTACAGCAACTTATTCTGCTGTAGCCACTGCTGCGCTACCTGGCTGGCGTCCTGGCCGTCCACCGCGATCTGCGCATTGAGCTGTTGCAACGTTTTCTCATCCAGCTTGCTGAACACCGGCTGCAACCAGTTGGCGATATCAGGATATTGCTTCAACACCACATCGCGGATCACCGGGGTGGGCGCGTAAATCGGCTGCACGCCTTTCGGGTCGGTTAAGGTTTTCAGCCCCAGAGCCGCCACCGGGCCGTCGGTGCCGTAAGCCATCGCCGCATTCACGCCGGAGGTCTGCTGCGCTGCGGCTTTGATGGTCACCGCCGTATCGCCGCCCGCCAGCGACAGCAGCTGTGATTGATCAAGTTTGAAATCGTAGGCTTTTTCAAACGCCGGTAACGCATCGCTGCGTTCGATAAATTCTGCCGAGGCCGCCAGTTTGAAGGTGCCGCCTTTTTTCAGGTACTGGCTGAGATCCGCCAGCGAGGTGAGTTTGTTTTTCTCGGCGACATCGCTGCGTACCGCAATGGTCCAGGTATTATTGGCCGGCGCTGGCGTCAGCCACACCAGATGGTTTTTCTCCGCATCAAGGGTCTTCACCTTGTCATAACCCTGCTGCGCATTCTTCCACGCCGGGTCTTTCTCATCATTAAAGAAAAATGCCCCGTTGCCGGTGTATTCAGGATAGATATCCAGCGCGCCCGCGGTGATGGCCCCGCGTACCACCTGCGTGGTGCCGAGCTGAATTTTATTCACCGTCGGCACTCCATGTTTGTTCAGCACTTGCAGAATGATATTGCCGAGCAACGAACCTTCGGTATCAATCTTCGATCCCACCCGCACCGGGTCGGCTGCCTGCGCCGCAGTGGCGCTCATTGCTAATGCGATCAGTCCCAGTAAACCCTGCTTAATCATGCCGTTCGCCCTCAGTATTGTTATCGTATGGTGAGTTACAAGCGTAGCCTGGCGAACCGGGATGGGTGCGGTCAAGCAGGGTTTTGGCTTCCGCTTCGGTCAATTTCTGCTAGCCATTTCAAATCAGTTATAACCAATTCGTTGCTCATATAACCAAATGGAATTTTTCAGCCGCCCACTGAGGATTATCCTCATAGTCCCATATTTACAAAAATACAGACAACAACATCATGTCCGACTTAACTTCTCCCGCCCATGTGGCGCTGGCAGGGAATCAACCTCAGGGTGAGACGCAGTGGATCCGCAGTGCGTCCGATGTGTCAAATCTGATCAATAACAGCGAGCAGTCGCGCAGTAACGCGCGCATCGTCATCGCTATCGCGCTGGGCGGGGTGTTTCTTGATGCCTACGACCTGGGCGCGCTGGCGTTTGGTATTAAAGATGTGGCACGCGAGTTCCAGCTGACACCGACCGGCACTGGCATGGTGGCGGCAGCGATCACCTTTGGTGCTATCGTTGGTGCGCTGATTGGTGGCTATCTGACCGATAAAATTGGTCGCTACCGGGTGTTTATGGCCGATATGTTCTTCTTTGTGGTGGCGGCGCTGGCCTGTGCCTTTGCCCCCAACGAATATGTGCTGGGCGGTGCGCGTTTTGTCATGGGACTGGGTGTCGGTATCGATTTACCGGTGGCGATGGCCTTCCTTGCCGAGTTTTCTAAATTGCGCGGTCAGGGCAATAAAGCCGCCAGCGTGGCGATGTGGTGTCCCACCTGGTACGCAGCGATCAGTATCTCCTACCTGCTGGTGTTGCTGCTGTATGCGGTGTTGCCGGAAAGCCATACCGACTGGTTGTGGCGCTTGATTCTGGGCTTTGGTGCTGTCCCGGCAATTGTGATTATTGCAATCCGCAGCCGTTATATGAGCGAGTCCCCGGTGTGGGCCGCCAATCAGGGCAATCTGCACGGCGCGGCAGATATTTTGCGCCGCTCGTACAATATCAACGCGCGGGTGGCAGATGACGCCGACCTGAGTAAGCAGCCCCGCGTACGCAAAGCCAGCTGGCGTAACTATGGCGCGCTGTTGCAGGGCGTCTATCGCCGTCGCACCATCCTGGCGACCGTCACCTCCATCGCCTCCTCCTTTGCCTATAACGCGGTGGCCTTTGGTCTGCCGGTGATTATTTCCAGCTTCTTTGCCCAATCGATGCTGACCACCATCCTGGTGTCGCTGGCGCTGAACCTGTTGTTTGCTTTTGTCGGCGGTTTGCTGGCGGTACGGCTGGTGCCACGTCTCGGTGCGTGGAAAATGTCGGTGACCGGCTACGCTTGCCAGTGCGTGGCGCTGCTTGGTCTGGCGTTGATTGGACGCCCGGAAGGCGGCGAGCAGGCGGCGATAGCGATCGCCATGCTGGCGCTGTTCCTGTTCGGTCAGGGCTTTGGTCCCGGCTCGCATACCATGACCTTTGCGTCGCTGAGCTATCCGACCTCGCTGCGTGGCGTGGGCGTGGGCTTTAACCAGACGCTGATGCGTGGCAGTTCGACCGTGTCGCTGTTTGTCTTCCCGCTGTTGGTCGCCGCGTTTGGCACCGGGGTATTCTGGGTGATTTTCCTCGCACCGCTGGCCGGTCTGCTGGCGCTACTGGCAATTCGCTGGGAGCCATCGGGTTACGATGTGGATGCAGAGGATTTCCAAACCAGGTAGCGTTATGACGTCGCGGCGCAATAAATCGCGCTGCGACGGAATTATGCCGGGAGCTGGAACGCATCCAGCGTGGCGGGAATCCGGGCGAAGGTGAAGAGAAACCACGGCGTGAACTGATCCGGGGATTGCGCTATCTCCTGCTGGATC
Organism: Pantoea sp. X-Soil-TKNS-1211; assembly: GCF_059730495.1. Classification (NCBI taxonomy): domain Bacteria; kingdom Pseudomonadati; phylum Pseudomonadota; class Gammaproteobacteria; order Enterobacterales; family Erwiniaceae; genus Pantoea; species Pantoea sp. X-Soil-TKNS-1211. The sequence continues at coordinate 1,405,524 of NZ_AP035953.1, read as the reverse complement.
TGCGCCACTGAGCGATAGCACCAGGCATCAGCCTCTTCCGGGTTCAGTTTCGGTTGTTCATCGCTGATGGCAAAGAACACGTGACCATATTCATGTTCCGTCAGGCCATTGCTAAGTGGCAGGTTGTAGCTCAGCTCAAACACCGGCGTCAGCGTCAGCGACAACCCCATCTCCTCGCGCAGACGACGTTCAGCGGCGGCACGGGTAGATTCCTGCGGATAAGGATGACCGCAACAGGTGTTACTCCACAACCCGCCGCAGTGATATTTACCACTGGCACGACGTTGCAGCAGCAGTTCATGCCGCGAGTTAAACACGTAAACCGTTACCGCGCGATGCAGTAATCCCTTTTCATGAACTTCCAGCTTTTCCATCTTGCCGGTGGGACGATCGAGGTGGTCGACGAGAATAACTTCTATGGCGGACATGACAACTCCTTCAGAAAAATCTCAACCATTGTACACAATCACGGCGCGGGTAAACGGGAAAATTGCGTACATTCCGTGCGTTTGCGTAACTGAAGGTTAATTTTAGCAGCCAATTACCAGAGCAGCATAAAAAATGGAGAATGATTAAAAAGGAAGGAGAAACGGTGGCACCGCAGGTGCCACCGCGGAAAAGCGCTTAAAGTTTAAAGCTTTGCACCACCAGCTCCAGCTGGACGCTCTGCTCCTCCATCGCACGTGCGGCAGCGGAGACCTGCTCAACCAGCGCGGCGTTTTGTTGCGTGCTGCCGTCAAGTTGGGTGATCGCCACGTTAACCTGATCGATACCTAAGCTCTGCTCACGGCTGGCGGACATAATCTCCCCCATCAGCGTGGTGACGCTGCTGACACCGTGCATCAGCTCATCCATGGTTTGTCCGGCTTGCTCCACCAGCTGGCTGCCGGTATCGATGTTGGTGACCGATTCCTCAATCAGCTTCTTGATCTCACGTGCCGAGTTGGCTGAACGCTGTGCCAGATTTCGCACTTCCGATGCCACCACCGCAAAACCACGTCCCTGCTCACCAGCGCGTGCGGCTTCGACCGCGGCGTTCAAGGCCAGAATATTGGTCTGGAAAGCGATGCTGTCGATAACGCTGATAATATCGACCACTTTGCGCGACGAGTGGTGGATCTCGCCCATGGTGCTGACCACCTGACGCACCACTTCTGTACCGCGCGCCGCTACCTGCGAGGCATCATCGGCCAGTTGATTGGCATGGGTGGCGTTGTCTGCGTTCTGCCGCACCGTACCGGTCAACTGCTCCATCGAGGCTGCGGTTTCAACAATCGAGCTGGCCTGTGATTCGGTACGCGCCGACAGGTCAGCGTTGCCGCTGGCGATCTCACGCGAGGCAGCGGTAATCGCCAGCGCGCTGTCACCCACCTGACGCATCAGCCCCTGAAGGTAAGCAATGAACTGGTTGAAGCTCTGCGCCACAGCGTTAAATTCCGGGCTGTTGCTGGCAGGCAGACGCTGCGTCAAATCCGCGCCACCGGTCGATAACGCTTCAATGTTACGGTTGAGCTGGCTTAAGCGCTTCATCATGGCTCGCACAAAGCCGAGCAACACCAGTAGCAGGATCACCGCCAGCGGGATCTGCACCAGGCCCAGCCGGGTCAACATGCTATGGGTTTGCGCATTCAGCAGGCTGGAAGGCACATCGCTGGCGAGATACCACGGGCTGCCGGGGATAGCTTGCAGGAACAGCGTATGCTCGCCATCTTCCGCGTCATAGGTCGCCTGCGTTGGCTGACTGCCCGCCTGCGCCAGCAACGTTTTCAACGCCGGTGCCAACGGCAGTTGGGTATCGGTCAGATTTTCCAGTTTCGCCGCAGCATCGACCAATGCGGCGTTACCCACCACTTTGCCATCGGCCTCGACGATCAATACGCGGCCATGAATCGCCTCCCCCATCTGCTTCGCCAGTTGGTTAAAGAACCCCAGCGTCACGTCGATGGTCGCCACGCCCCAGGCGGTGCCATTGCGGTAAATCGCCATCGCGCAGTTGGTGCGCGGTTGTGGGCTGGCAGCATCCTGATAGGCCTTCGCCCAGGCACACTGACCTTTAGCGGCGGCCATACCGTCTTTGTACCAGGGCTGTTCCCAATATTTGTCAGCGGCGTCAGAGTTCCAGTATGTATTGACCTGTAACTGGTTGCTGGCGTTGCGGGCGAAAAACGAACTGTCTTTCTCTTTGGCCGGATCGCGACGGTTCGGCAGTGGCCAGATACCGCCACCGAACACGTTGCTGTCCTGATATTGGTTGACCAGCGCAGGCAACAGCGTATCAATGCTGGCACTGTCCATCACCCCTGCTGCTTCAGTAATGGCACGCTGCTGTGCCTGGACGCGATTCATCTGCTCAATGATGCGTGCGGCCAGGCCATCAACTTCGTAACGTACCAGGCGACTCTCATTGTGGCTCAGTTGTGGCGCAATAAATTGATTGATCACCAACAAGGTGACCAGCATCAGCACGACGAAAAACGCGACGAGGGTCGCGGTGAAACGGGATTGTGTAGTTTTTAACATGGGAGTGCCCTTACCCTGGAGTGGCGAGATGCCTGATCCGGGTTAACGGCTTGTTAAGGAGGAACTTGAGGTGCGCGCGATCACAAAGCAATAAAATAATTGATGCAGGTGATGATGTAGCGGCGCGATGTGTTTGGCGTGTATAGCAAAACCTGCGCGATAAATCGCGCCGCTACGGTTCAGGCGATGGGAGGATCCACCACCTCTTGTCTGGGACGAAAAATATGGCTGTTGCCGTCCGCCAGCAGACGCTGCAACAGCTGCTGCCCACCGCGTTCATCGGCCTGCGCAAACTGGCGTTCAGCCTCAGTGATCGGTGTTGACCACAGTAAATTCACCCGGTCGCCCTCGCGCTTCGGCAGACGAAACTGCGCCGCTTCCGGGGCCAGCCCATTCGCCAGCAGGAAACTTTCGAAACCCACCGGTGACACTTCTGACGCCAGCGTATGCCCCTCGCCCAGCCAGGTGAGGCGCGCCCACGGCAGATGGGCAAACTCGGCCAGTGCACTGGCCATTTGCACCGCATTGGCTTCGTTCATCACTTCGCCATCCACCGCCATTGCTAGTTCAATGCGGCGATACTGCGGTGCCAGCTCATCAAACAGATAATCCACCTGCGGCATCGGTCGGATCCCCATGCCGAGGGTGAGGAAGTACCACACGCCCTGATGCCAGTGCTGCGAAATCGCCATCGGCGGCCAGTTGCCCTGATCGATGGCGTAATACTTCACCGATTCACCAAATTGCGCCTGGTAGCACTGCATCAACTCGCGCTGCACCACGTCCCACAAGTGGCCATCATGCCAGTCACGCCAGAAATGGCGTTGCTGTTCGGCGCGTGCGTAGTAGTCGTTGGTCGAGGCCGAGCCAAGCGGTGCGGTCAGGCGATTGGCTTTAATACACCCCGCTGAGAAGCTCACCTGTTTATCCTGATACAGGCTCCAGCCAGGGATCACCGCCAGCAGTTGGCCGTAATACCACAAAGCCGCACCATCGTCGCTCGCCTCCCACAGCACCTGTAAACCGGCCGGATCGAGCGCTGGCTCCGCTTCCAGCGTGCGGCAAAACTCAGCGCTAAGCAGCGGCGCGATGCCTTGCTCCAGCGCGTCACGATCCTCGCGGGCCGGTGCGGGCAGCAGGTTGCGTAACCAGCAACCGCGCACCGCATACTGGCTGCGGAACAGGTCGTTCGGCCAAATGTAAAAATAGGCCGTGCGTGCGTCCTGCTCGACGATGGCCGTTAATGTGTTTTGCTGATTCGGCACCTCAGCAATCAGAGGGTGGTGTGTCATAACGCCTCAACAATGCCTGGAGGGATCCATTTCCCCCGAGAATAGAGCAGGATCGGCACTCGTGCCATGTAGCACAAGGGTAAAACTCTCAAAGTGCGAAGGAGAAAGATGAGGGTTGCTGAAGTTTCGCCGCAGGATGCACGGGCAAGCATCAAATTAATTCGCGATTCTTTTGCCATAGTGCGTGCTATTGTCGCCCCATTCGCATCGAAGGAGTTGACGCAATGGTGCTGCAAAGTGTGGATTTTAACCTGCGTGATGTGGTGATTTTCGCCCTGCTGGTGTGGCTGTTTATGCGCTACACGTGGGTGATGTCAGCACTGACCTTGCTGGTGGCGGGCATTGCCCTGCTCATTATTTTACCTGTTGATATTTATTACAGCCTGCTGCCACTGGCGCTGATGGGGCTGGGATTCGGCATGCTAATCCATCATTATCAGCTACGACAACTGACCCTGCGTCGTGAAGCCAAAACCCCGCGCACCTACACCAAAGCCAGAGACGAACTGCACCCGTAACGGTTATCGGCCCATCCGTTTCATCGCCCTGGCATACGCGCCGCGCTGAATCGACCAACGCAACAAACCGGCAATCAGCTGTATTTCCCCATCCACCAGCCGCTGCTGCACGGGACTGATGGGCAAGTCCGCCAGCTGCTGCGCCCACGCTGGTAGCAACCCGATCCCTGCCTTCATCATCGCCCGCATCACCGGCTTCGCCTGCCAGCTGGGAGCCGGTGCGTTCATCAACAGCTGGGTGACTTCCCGCGTACGCGCATCGCAAACCAGATGAGGGCGCATCGCCTGTAAGTAGCTCTCCACCGCCGCAACACTTTTTGGCACCTCCTCGGCACCGAGAGATTCAGCAATCAGCGCCGCTTCCTGGTAGTAGCGGTCCTGCTCCATCAGGCTGAGATGCGGATTTTTATAACGTAGATGGGCGGCAAGAAAGCGGCTGGTTTCCGCCACATGTACCCAGGTGAGCAAATGGGGATCGCTGGCCGCATAGGACTGGCCCGCATTGTCGACGCCGGTAACGCGCAGATGAATACGTTTGACACGCTCGATCAACGTATGGGCATCCTGCTGGTTGCCGAAGGTGGTGACTGCGATAAATTGGCTGGTACGCCGTAACCGTCCCAGCATGTCTTCACGGAAGTTGGAGTGATCCCATACCCCCGCCAGCGCCGCCGGATGCAACATCTGCAACAACAACGCGCTGATACCGCCACACATCATGGCGGCAAAATCGCCGTGCACGCGCCAGATGACGCTGTCCGGGCCAAACAGACCGGGATCGCCAGGCGGTTGCGAGATATCAAATTCGTTGAGCGACAGGCCATTCAGGCGGAAGACTTGTTGTTCGATGCGTTTGCGGATGTTCATGATTTTCGTGTAATAGCCCGGTCAACCTAAAGGCTGACCGGGTTGCTAAGAGTTCTGCAAGTTGTAGCCGCGCGATTCATCGCGCGGTTAGACATCTGCTGCCATCGTTACGGTTGCGCGATAAATCGCGCTGCTACGTTGGATTTAGAGATAATCAAATGATGCGTCCTGCGTCCGTACCGAATCCAGCCCAATCATCACATTGATCTTACCCGGCTCGGCCACATGCTGCATTTTCTGGTTCCAGAATTTGAGCGCATCGACGTCAATCTTAAAGCTCACCGTCTGGGACTCGCCCGCTTTCAGCATGATGCGTTTAAAGCCGCGCAGCTCCTGCACCGGACGGCTGATGCTGGCCACCGGATCATTCAGGTACATTTGCACCACCGTCGCACCATCGCGATTGCCGGTGTTAGTGACCTTGACGCTGGCTTCCACCGTACCATTACGTGGCATATATTTCGCTGACATCTTCACCGGCGACACGCTGAAGGTGGTATAGCTCTGACCATAACCAAACGGATAAAGCGGCCCGTTGATGGCATCGTAGTAATGCGAGGTGTACTTGTTCGGCTTGGCGAAGTTATACGGACGGCCGGTAGGCAAATGGTTGTAGTAAATCGGGATCTGCCCCACCGAACGCGGGAATGATACGGGCAATTTGCCTGACGGGTTGTAGTCGCCAAACAGCACATCGGCGATAGCATTACCGCCTTCGGTGCCGCTGAACCAGGTTTCCAGCATCGCATCAGCGATCTGATCTTCATGTACCACATTCAGCGGGCGACCGTTCATCAGCACAATCACCAGCGGTTTTCCGGTGGCTTTCAGCGCCGTCAGTAACTTCTGCTGGCTTTCCGGGATCACCAGGTCGCTGCGGCTGGAGGCTTCATGCGCCATCCCCTGCGCCTCGCCAACGGCGGCAACGACGATATCCGCCTTTTTCGCATTCGCCACCGCTTCATCAATCATCTGTTGCGGCGAGCGCGCATCAACTGTCACCGCCTGCTCATACAGATTAAGGAAATTCTGAATACCTTTGTTATCCGTGATATTCGCGCCTTTGGTGTACAGCAGCGTGCCCTTACCCGCCATCGCTGTGCGCATTCCCTGATACAGGGTGATGGATTGCTTCGCGACCCCGGCAGCAGACCAGCTGCCCATGATGTCACGCTGGCTGTCGGCCAGGGGGCCAACCAGCGCCACGGTGGCGTTCTTTTTCAGCGGTAAGGTTTCGCGCCAGTTTTTCAGCAGCACGATGCTCTTACGTGCCACGTCACGCGCTTCAGCACGATGCAGACGACTCTCCGCGTTGGTGTCCTGCGGATCGCTGCCTTTCGGTCCCAGATGGCTGTAAGGATCGTTAAACAGCCCCATATCGTATTTGACGTTCAACACATGGCGCGCGGCGTCATCAATTTCCGCCATACTCACCGCGCCACTTTTTACCAGCCCCGGCAGGTATTTGCTGTAATACTCATCGCTCATACTCATGTCGATGCCGGACTTCAGGGCAATACGTACCGCGTCTTGCGGATCGCTGGCGACACCGTGTTTCATCAGTTCTTTAATCGCGCCGTGATCGCTGATGGTAATGCCTTTGAATTTCCACTCACCACGCAACAGGTCTTTCAACAGCCAGCTGTCGGCAGTAGCCGGTGTACCGTTAATTGAGTTAAGCGCCACCATCACGCCGCCGCTGCCGGCATCCAGCGAGGCTTTATAGGGCGGCATATAATCCTGAAACATCCGCTGCGGACTCATATCGACGGTGTTGTAATCACGTCCCCCTTCCACCGCACCATACAGCGCGAAATGCTTGACGCTGGTCATGATGGAATAACGATCTGCCGGGCTTTTGCCCTGCATCGCTTTCACCAGGGTGCTGCCCATTTGCGAGGTCAGGAAGGTATCTTCACCAAAGCCTTCCGATACACGTCCCCAACGCGGCTCACGGCTGACATCCACCATCGGTGCCCAGGTCATGTTCAGACCGTCATCCGCCGCTTCATACGCGGAAACTCGCCCGACTTCCGCTACCGCATCAATATCCCAACTGGCGGCCAGCCCAAGCGGAATCGGAAACACGGTACGCTGGCCGTGTATCACGTCATAGGCAAAGAACAACGGAATCTTCAGGCGGCTGAGTTGCATCACTTGATCCTGCATGGCGCGGATGTCCGGACGCGTCACGGTATTAAAAATCGCCCCAACCTGTCCGTGCTGAATCATGTCGCGGATGGCTTCCTTTGGGTTATCCGGACCTACGCTTATCAGACGTAACTGACCAATCTTCTCATCAAGCGTCATCTTGCTAAGCAGTTGGTTAACAAAGGCGTCACGCGCCTGTTCGGTCATCGGATGGTTACCAAACATCTCATCCGCCAGCGCGGGTTGCATGGCAAGGGATACAGCGAGGCTAACAGAGCAAATCCATTTCATCAGGTCGGGTTCTCTTAAGTGACTGCGCAATATAAAAATAACCGGCAAAGTGTGCCATAAGTTGAGGATAGCAGGTAGCCGACGATGTCACATCGCGGCTGCTTCGTGTAACGCGTGCTACAGTTGTTTCGCTACCGTTTATGACAAGGATAAGCCAATGAGAAACGCTTCCTCTGATTCTGCCCTGCTGGGTGAGCTGCGCCGCCTGGTCGGTCCAACGCAGTTGCTGACTGATGCTGAACACACCGCCCGTTATCGTAAAGGCTTCCGCTCCGGTGAGGGCGAGGCGCTGGCCGTGGTGTTTCCCGGATCGCTACTCGAACTGTGGCGCGTATTGCAGGCGCTGGTCTCTACCGATGCCATCATTCTGATGCAGGCCGCTAACACCGGGCTGACGGAAGGGTCCACTCCACAGGGTAACGATTATGACCGCCCGGTGGTGATCATTAGCACGCTACGGCTGGATAAACTGCAACTGATTGATGGCGGTAAACAGATTCTGGCTTTCCCAGGTAGCACGCTTTATCAGTTGGAAAAAGCCCTCAAGCCGCTGGGGCGCGAACCGCATTCGGTGATCGGCTCATCCTGTATTGGCGCGTCGGTGATGGGCGGAATTTGCAATAACTCCGGCGGTTCGCTGATTAAACGCGGCCCGGCCTATAGCGAAATGGCGCTGTATGCGCAAATTGATGCTGACGGCAAGTTGCGGCTGGTCAACCATCTCGGCATCGAGCTGGGTCATTCACCGGAAGAGATACTGGGACGACTGGATGATGATCGCTGGCAGCAGAGTGACGTGATTTGGGATGATCGTCACGCCTCGGATCATGAATATGCCGAGCGCGTGCGTGATATCCACGCCGATACCCCGGCACGTTTCAATGCCGATGCCCGTCGTCTGTTCGAAGCCTCCGGCTGTGCCGGTAAGCTGGCGGTGTTTGCCGTGCGCCTTGATAGCTTCGTCAGCGAACCGAAGCAGCAGGTGTTTTATATTGGCAGCAACGATCCGGCAGAGCTGGGTGAGATCCGGCGGCATATCCTGGCAAATTTTCACCATTTACCGGTAGCTGGTGAATATATGCATCGCGATATCTTTGATATCGCCGAGGTGTATGGCAAAGATACCTTTCTGATGATCGACCGCCTTGGCACCGACAAAATGCCGCTGTTTTTCACCGTCAAGGGCCGGATCGATGCCTGGCTGGCGAAGCGTAAATGGATTAAGCCGCATTTGACCGATCGGCTGTTGCAACGCCTGAGCGGGTGGTTCCCGGCTCATCTGCCAAAACGCCTGAAGCAGTACCGCGACAAATATGAACATCATCTGATGCTGAAGATGTCCGGTGACGGCGTGGCAGAGGCCCAGGAATATCTGCACGCCTTTTTCCGTGAAGGTGGCGGTGAGTTTTTTGCCTGCGACGCCAAAGAAGGTGCTCACGCGTTTTTGCACCGTTTCGCGGCTGCCGGTGCCGCGGTGCGCTATCACGCAATCCATGCTGATGAAGTCGAGGATATTCTGGCACTGGATATCGCACTGCGCCGCAACGACAACGACTGGTTTGAACGGCTACCGCCGGAATTCGACCAGGAGCTGAGCCATCGACTCTACTACGGTCACTTTTTCTGCCATGTGTTCCATCAGGACTACATCGTGAAGAAAGGGGTCGATGCCCATGCGCTGAAAGAAAAGATGCTGGCGATTCTCAGCCAGCGCGGCGCGGAATATCCGGCCGAGCACAATGTCGGCCATTTGTATGCCGCGCAGCCGCAACTCCAGGCGTTTTATCGTCGGTTAGATCCCACCAACAGTTTTAACCCGGGGATTGGCAAAACCAGTAAGCAGAAGGGATGGGCGGTGAAGGTTTAGTATTGATGCGCAACGGCGCGATTTATCGCGCCGTTGCGGTTAAGGCAACATTACGACAACGGCTGGCTGTCGTCCGCCAGTGCCTGCTGGGCGCGACGTTCGATAATCATGGTCTGCGGCGTCGACAACACGATGCCTTCTTTACGCAACCGCGTCAGGATATCAAACAGCAAATCGCTTTTGGCGCTCGAAATCTGGCGCTGGCTGGCAACGTTGCCGGTGACGCTAAGTACAATGCCAGCCGGTGTCAGATCCTTAAATGAGACGGATGGCGCAGGCATTTCGAGGATACGTTCGTTCTCCTCATACACCTCCAGCAGGATCTCACGCACCCGAACCGGATCGATATTCAGTGGGAAGGTCAGCAAAATCGTCACCACCCCTTGCGCATTGCCCATGGTCGCGTTCCGCACGTTCTGCGAGATCAGCTGCGAGTTCGGCACAATGACAGTGGATTTATCGCTGAGTTGGATCTCGGTGGCGCGCACGTTGATACGGCGGATATCCCCTTCGATGCCGCTGATGCTCACCAGATCGCCAACTTTAACCGGACGCTCGGTGAGCAGGATCAGACCGGAGATAAAGTTCTTAACGATCTCCTGTAAACCAAAACCGATACCGACCGACAGGGCGCTGACGATCCACGCTAGTTTGTTCCACTGCAAGCCCATGATCGACAGCGTCAGCAGGATAATCAGCACGTAACCAATGTTGCTGAACAGTGTCACCAGCGACACGCGCATACCCGCGTCCATGGTGGTTTTCGGCAGGAACTCTTTATCCAGCCAGCGGCGCACCGAGCGCAGCACATAAACCCCCACCACCAGGCAAAGGATAGCGTTGACCATATGCGCCGGAACAATATTCAGCGACTCCAGTCCTTTGCCACCCCAGAATTCAATCACCTTCTGGATCAGAGCAATCGGCGTGGTGGAGGCAAAAGTGCCGTTCAGCAGCGCCAGCGCAACGATACCGATCAGCAAGGTTTTGCCCAGCGCACCTAACAACGTGGCAGCCTGTTGCAGGTGGCGCTCATCAATATTCAGTGAACTTTGGATACGTCTCCCGCTGCGGGTTTGTATCGAGAACAGGCTGTCACAGCCGTCCGTCACCAGTTGGCTGAGGAAATAGAACGAACCGAACAGAATGCCACACCAAATCACTTCATAACTGAGGAAGCGCGCCAGTGAAACGTAACCGATCACCAGCGAAATCAGGATGGCAAGCGCCGTCAGGGTCAGGCCCATCTGAATCAGGCCAACCAGGGTAGAACGCGCTTCCGGTGGATTGCCCTTCTGCGCCATCCGGCGACGCACCCGATTGGTACGCATACTGATCGCCAGCCCGGTGCTACCAATCAGCAAGGCTGTCAGGCCGTTAGCAAAAATGGTGGTATTCAGGCTGGAGCCGACGCTGTAGTTAAAGGATTCCACCGTCTGGAAGATAAACACCAGCGCGGCGGTAATCGGCGGGAACGGTTTCAACGCCAGTGCCACTTCATTGGAAATGGCGGGCAAGCGCCAGCTCGGACGGCGAGTCGAGAGGAACGCGCGTCCCAGACCGGCAATCAACCCGCAATAGACGCTGAGCTGCACCAGACGCAGGATAAAGTCCTGCACATCGGACGACACCTCATCCCGGCGCGCAAAGGCCAGCGCAAAGAAATTGAAGGTCAACACCACGGCAGCCAATGTGGTGAGCGCAATCGCCGACGCCAGGAAACTGCGGCGCAGTCGCCCTTCCGGCATTTTGTGGATGCTAACCCAGGCGAGAAATTCTTCCCCGTAACGGCGACCCAACGTCATCACCAGCATCGCGGCGATCAACCAGCCAATGGTGCCAACGCGCCAGCCCGGTTCCCACGACAGCGCGGCGGTGTCCTGCAATTCACTGAGGAAATCGCTGATCTTCTCGCCATCCAGATCCTGCGCGCTGAACAGCGGCGCCCAAAAACGCGGGCCAAGGATACTGCCGGAGTTCAGCGCCAGCTGGCTTTTCAGCTGATCGCGACGCAGGTTAACGATTTGCGACGACAGCATCAGCGCGCCGTTTTTAATCCCTTCGGCCTGCTTGATCTGATCGTCCAGCTTGGTTTTCTGATTCTCCAGCGAACTACGCTTACGCGCGACTTCCAGCGTTTCGGTCATGCCGCTATCGGGTTTCGGTGCCGGACCCAGTACCGCCAACTGCGCATCCAGTTGCTGACGCTGCGGCCCTAACGCCTGACCGAGCGTGTCGGCATTGCCCGACAGTTCCAGCGCCATTTCATTCAGTTGGCTGAGCTTGCTTTCATTATTTTCTCCCGACACCTGACTTTTAATCTTGTCGAGAATTTTCTGCATTTTCGGCAGTTCCACCGAGGCATTGACCTTCGGTGCTGCATCTTCAGCCGCTGGCGCGACGGCGTTGGTGTCGACAGCCTGGCTGATTGCCGGAGCCAGCAGCGCCAGCATGAGCAAAAAAGGAGCAGAAAGAGATCGAAACGTAAACATAAGAGTGAGATTCCAGCGCATTAACCGTCTACAGACGCGGCTTAGTGACCCTAAGTGGCGGCTAGTGTAGGCCTTTGGCAACAGCGAAACTATAGGAATGAGGGTGTAAAACATTGGTGTTAACGATAAGGGTTTTTGCAGATGCCGCCCCGCTGGCCGCATCTGCAACAGCAACATTATTCGACGTTCTGTCCCTGAGCGCCGGTGCTCGCCGTTTGCGAGGCTTTCTGCTTTTTATACGCCAATGCCGCCGCCGGAACCGGTGCCGCTTTACCGGTTTCCAGCCAGTCACGCAGACGGTTCGCATCGGCAAAGTGGGTGTATTTACCAAACGCATCCAGCACCACCAGTGCCACCGGACGGTTGTTGATCACCGTGCGCATCACCAGGCAGTGACCCGCCTCATCGGTATAACCGGTTTTGGTCAGTTGAATGCGCCAGTCATTTTTGTACACCAAATGGTTAGTGTTACGGAACGGTAACGCATAGTTTGGATGTTTAAACACCGCCGTATCTTCTTTGGTGGTGCTCAACTCACCAATCAACGGATACTGACGCGTAGCTTTCACCAGCTTGATCAGGTCTTCCGCGTTGGAGACGTTATGAATCGACAGCCCGGTCGGTTCCACATAATGGGTGTGTGTCATGCCGAGGGCGCGTGCCTTGGCATTCATGGCGCGAATAAAAGCGTCATAACCGCCCGGGTAGTGATGCGCCAGACTGGCAGCAGCACGATTTTCCGAGGACATCAGCGCCAGCAGCAGCATATTACGGCGGCTAATTTCGCTATTGAGCTTCACACGGGAGAATACACCGCGCATTTCCGGGGTGTGGCTGATATCAACCGACAACATTTCGTCCAGTGGCAACTTCGCATCCAGCACCACCATCGCCGTCATCAGCTTGGTGAGCGAGGCGATGGGGCGCACACGGTCCGGATGGCTGGAGAACAGCACTTTGCCGTTATCCAGGTCGACAATCATCGCACTGCCGGATGCAATCTGCGGCTGCGCAATCGGGGCCAGATTGGACAACGCAGCAGCAGGGGCCGCCAGAGCAGGGGTAGTGACTGCCGGTGCACCGATCATCAGCGCCAGCGACAGCAAAGAAATACGCATTTTTACAGACATCGTGTCAAAAAAATCCGGTCAGGAGTTTTGTGCTGTGCTAACGCACAGGCCGCGCGCATCAAACCAGACGGGATGCGGGCTGGCGACAGCATAATACGTGGTTCTCTACGAAATTTCCTGGAGAGATTGTTTCCGGGCGTTAAAAAACCCAGGGCAGGCAAGATCCGTAGCGGCGCGATTTATCGCGCGCTTTTGTCAGATAAGCCCGCGCGATAAATCGCGCCGCTACAGAAATAATTCGCGCCACAATGTGTGGCGCGAATAAGTACATCAGAACCGGTTGCAACTAGAACAACTTCGGTCCATAGCCCCACAGAATCACCGTCAGCGCCAGCAGTACCTCAAACACCAGCACACCAATCGCCAGCGTTGAACCGGAAAAGCGCAGGCTCTCTTCTTTATCAATATTGAGGAACACCGGAATGCCGACAAACAGCAGATAACCGGTATAAATCAGCGCCAGCGTACCCACCAGCAGGCACAGCCACACCAGAGGATAAAGCGCGACCAGCCCGCTAATAAACAGCGGCGTCGCCACATAACCGGCAAACACGGTACAACGCTGAATGCTGGGACGTTGCGGATAGTTACGCGCCATCCAGTGAATGACGCGGCCCATCACGGCCACACCGCCTAAGATGATGAGATAAAACAGAATGCCAAGCCCGATACCGGTCAGCATGTTGAGTTGGACAAATTGCCCTTCGCCCAGATTCCAGCCCAACTGTGTGGTGCCGATGAAGGCGCAGATCACCGGGATCGCCGCCATCAGCAGAACATGGTGGGTGTAATGGTGCGAAACGCTCTCGTTTTCCTGCTTGATATCGCGCATTTCTTGATTAGGATGCGCGAGAAGTCCCCAGACATGATTCATAAAATCACTCCTCTGATGCGACGGGCTGCCCCAAGGCCCAGGGCCGCGCAGCGTGGGCAGCTTCACTTCAAGTATAATCGGCGCGGGGCTTTTTGCGGCAAGCGGCACAAAAAATCGCCGTCAGGTGTAAACTGTTACCAGGTTTACGCGCAACAGGGAGGAGGATTTTGCATCTTGATATCAACGGATTAATTAGTCAGTACGGCTACCTGGCGCTGCTGATTGGCTGTATCGCCGAAGGGGAAACCTTCACCCTACTGGGCGGCGTAGCGGCACACGAGGGCTTGCTGCACTTCGGCGGCGTGGTGCTGGCGGCCATGGCGGGTGGAATTATCGGTGACCAGCTGCTGTTCTGGCTCGGACGTCGCTATGGCACCCGCATCCTGCGCCGATTTCGCAAGCATCAGGATACCATCCGTAAGGCAAACCGCCTGATCCAACGCCGCCCCAGCCTGTTTGTGATTGGCGTGCGTTTTATGTACGGCTTTCGCATTGTCGGGCCAATTATTATCGGCACCAGCCGCCTGAAACCGCTGCGTTTTTTCCTGCTCAATGTGATTGGTGCCGCACTCTGGGCAGTGATTTTTGTCACCCTTGGCTACTTTGCCGGGGAGATCATCGCCCCCTGGTTGCACCAACTCGATCAGCATATAAAGCATCTGCTGTGGTTGGTGGCGGCGGTAGGATTTGCCATCTTGCTGCGCTTTGTTATCCGCCGCTGGAACCGCCGCCGAGCCGGTTAGCTATGGTGGTATCCCTTAAACTGCGGATTTGCCAACATAAATCCACCATCGACAATAAAGGATTGCCCGGTGGTGTAGGTCGCCCATTCTGAGCACAGCCAGGCCACCAGACTGGCGACTTCACGCGTGTCACCCGGTCGCCCGATAGGGATTTCCGGCATCCGTGTGCTGCGCGCGTCTTCGTTCCGCATATGGTTCATCGGCGTGGCAATCGCCCCCGGTGCCACCGCATTGACCAGAATATGGTGCGGCAACAGGCTGAGCGCCATCGATTTGGTTAAGCCACCCAGTGCATGCTTCGCCGCCGTATAGGCGGCGGCATCCGGCAGTGGCGTATGTTCATGCACCGAGGTGATATTGATAATGCGCCCGCCATTACCCTGATCCACCATATAACGTGCGGCGATCTGGCCGCAGACAAAAGCACCGTCCACGTCGACATTAAACACCTTACGCCAGTCCTCGAAGCTGAGATCGAGGAAATCCGCCTTGGTCATCACTCCGGCATTGTTGACCAGCACATCAATGCGTCCCAGTGACGCGATCAGCTGCGCCAGTTGCTGGCCGCCAGCCTGCGGATCGGAGAGATCCAACTGCCGAACATGTGCCTGTTGCCCCCGGCTCTCCACCAGGCGCGCCGTTTCATGTGCGCCCTCCTCATCCGCACGCCAGGTGATGCCAAGGGTATACCCCGCCTCTGCCAGCATCAGCGCACAACTGCGTCCGATACCCGAATCGGACGCAGTGACCACCGCCACTTTCTGTTTAACCAGCGTCATAACCTTCTCCTGTATGTAGGGTGTCTCCACAGTATAGAAGTTATCGTTCTGTGCCCCGCTGCGGCCGCACATACCGTTTCGGCTATAGTTAACAACGGACTGGCGTAACGGAGGCAGGATGAGCGCAATCAAACGCAAGATTGAGGATCACGGGGTAATTGGCGATTTACGCACCTGCGCACTGATTGCCAGCGACGGTACCATCGATTATCTGTGCTGGCCGGAGCTCGACAGTCCATCGGTGTTTAGCGCCCTGCTCGACAGCGACGAAGCGGGGCTGTTCTCGCTGGCCCCGGAATGGAAAAATGCGCGCCAGCAACAACTGTACCTGCCGGATACCAATATTCTGCAAACCCGCTGGCTCGGCGAAGAAGGGGTGGCGGAAATTACCGATTACATGCCGATTTGCGATGACAGCAGCAAGCTGCCGCGCCTGGTTCGCCGGGTGAAGATGGTGCGCGGTTCTGCGCGCTTTAACCTGCTGTGTGCCCCGCGTCATGATTACGCGCGGGCCGACACGTACACCGAAGCACGGCCTGGCGGTATCGCCTTTCATGCCGACGGTCAACCCTCATTACGTCTTAGCGCCAGCGTGGTGATGACGCGGGAAAATCACAGCGCCACCGCCGTTTTTACTTTGCAGTCGGGCGAATATGCTGAATTTGTGTTTGGTAGCGACGAGGATCCCCATCTGGATAAGATCGCCACGGAACGCTGTTTTCGCGACACCCTGCACTACTGGCGACGCTGGAGTCGCCACAGTTCTTATCGTGGCCGCTGGCAGGAGATGGTCACACGATCGGCGCTGGCGCTGAAACTGCTGACCTCACATCAACACGGCTCGATTGCCGCCGCCGCCACTTTTGGTTTGCCGGAGGAGCTGGGCGGCGAGCGTAACTGGGACTATCGCGCCTCATGGATCCGTGACGCCTCGTTCAGTATGTATGCGCTGATGCGCCTCGGTTATGTGGAAGAAGCCAAAAGCTTCACCCATTGGGTGGGACGCTGTGTCGAACACAGCCACGATGACACGCCCCATTTGCAGGTGATGTATCGCCTCGATAGCGGCACCGAGTTGCATGAAACCGAGCTGCTGAATCTCTCCGGTTATGCCAATTCACGTCCGGTGCGCATTGGTAATGATGCCTGGCGTCAGACGCAGCTGGATATTTATGGTGAGTTGATGGACGCCATCTATCTTGCCAATAAATACGGTGAAGCGATTTCGCAACGTGGCTGGCAGCATGTTGCCAATATGATCGATTACGTGTGCGATAACTGGCAGCAACCCGATGCCGGGATCTGGGAAATGCGCGGCGAGCCACAACATTTTCTCCATTCGCGCCTGATGTGCTGGGTAGCGCTCGATCGCGCCCTACGCCTTGGCATGAAACGTTCGCTACCGATGCCTTATGAACGCTGGGACCGGGTACGTAGCGCCATCCGCGATGATATCTGGCAAAACTTCTGGAACGCGGAACTGGGCCATTTCACCGCCACACGGGGTGGTCGCTTTCTGGATGCGTCGATGCTGTTGATGCCGCTGGTGCGTTTTGTTGGTGCCACCGATCCCGACTGGCTGGCGACGCTGGATGCGATCAAAACCCATCTGGTGAGTGACGGCCTGGTGAGGCGCTACAACATCAGTGAAACCCCTGCCGACGCGCTGAAAGGCGGTGAAGGATCATTTGCCGCCTGTTCGTTCTGGTATGTTGAGTGCCTGGCGCGGGCCGGTCGGGTGCATGAGGCACACTTCGAGTTTGAAAAGCTGCTGAGTTACGCCAATCCACTGGGGCTGTATGCCGAGGAATTTACCCCTCATGGTCATGCGTTGGGCAATATGCCACAAGCGCTAACCCATCTGGCGTTGATCAGCGCCGCGTTTTTCCTGAATCGGAAACTGAGTGGTGAAATTACCCTGTGGCAACCCTGAAATCAGGCCCGTGGCAATCTGAATGAACCGGTTATTACAGCTATTTACGTAAAGTATGTTCAACCTGTTAAAATCGTGATTCCCATCACCGCTTCAATGCACATATAATGCGCAGCGGGTCACTAAGACCAAGATGGATTCGACACACTGACAAGCCTGAAATACGGCTATAACGACTTGTAAAAACATGAAAAAGAGCATTCGCGCGTTCGCTTCACTCGCCCTCGTACTGGCGGCGTTCAGCCAGTCGGCCTTTGCGGTGGTTTATCCGCTACCGCCCGCTAACAGTCGTCTGATTGGCGAAAATATTCAGGTTACCGTACCTGAAGATAGCAAACTTCCGCTGGAAGCCTTTGCCGCTCAGTTCCAGATGGGCCTCAGCAACATGCTGGAAGCCAATCCGGGCGTTGACGTCTATCTGCCGAAAGCAGGCACCAACCTGGTGATCCCACAGCAGCTGATTCTGCCTGACGCTCCGCGTGAAGGCATTGTGATCAACAGCGCTGAAATGCGTCTTTACTACTACCCGAAAGGCACCAAAACCGTGGTAGTGCTGCCGATCGGTATCGGTGAGCTGGGTAAAGATACCCCGATCAACTGGACCACCAGCGTGCAGCGTAAGAAAGCTGGCCCAACCTGGACCCCGACCAAAGCGATGCATGCAGAATACGCGGCACGCGGCGAATCCATCCCGGAAGTGTTCCCGGCTGGCCCGGATAACCCGATGGGCCTCTACGCGCTGTACATTGGCCGTCTGTATGCCATTCACGGCACCAACGCCAACTTCGGTATCGGTCTGCGCGTGAGCCACGGTTGCGTGCGTCTGCGTGCGGACGACATCAAATGGCTGTTCAACAACGTGCCGGTAGGTACGCGCGTACAGTTTATCGATCAGCCGGTGAAAGCCACTGTCGAGCCGGACGGTTCACGCTATGTGGAAGTTCACAACCCGCTGTCCACCACCGAAGAACAGTTTAATTCACGCGAAATCGTGCCGATTAACCTGACCACGGCGGTGACCAAAGTGATTGCTGATGCCAGCACCAACCAAGATGCGGTCAACAACGCCATCCAGGCACGTACCGGTATGCCGACCAAAATCAACGGTCCGGCCGGTGAAGCGATGCCGGCACCGATTCCAGTGCAGGAAACCCCGAACGCATTGCCGAAAGAAGAGCCGATGACCCCGCAGGGTGCCGATATCCCAGCTCCAGCAGCGGCTAACAGCGCTACGGCGAACAACAACTCGTAATTCTGTGTGGATGACGAGTCAAAGCCAGCCTGCGGGCTGGCTTTTTTGTTGCCTGACGTAAAACATCGCGCGATAAATCCCGCCGCTACAAGGGGTGCACGAAACGTAGCGGCGCGATTTATCGCGCAATCAGTTCGCGATTTATCGCGCAACAAGTTAATCACGTGGCCGTCGCAGCGCCAGCCAACCCGCCACCAGGGTAAACGCCAGCACCAACAGCACCAGCAATAAAAAGCCGTGCGGGTTGCTTGCCAGCGGAATGCCGCCCACGTTCATGCCAAAAAATCCCGCGACGATGTTGATCGGCAATGCCAGCACGGTGATTACCGTCAGTAAGAACAGCGTGCGGTTACTCTGCTCCATCAGCCGGGCGGCGATTTCTTCCTGCAACAAACGAATCCGCTCCATCAGGCTGGCAAGATCATTTAACGCCACGCTGAACTCTTCGGTAAAAATACGTAGCTCACTCAGCGGCTCACGCTTCAACCAACCCGGTGGACGGTTCAACAGGCGAAACAACGCCGCCGGTTCCGGAGCCAGTAAACGCTGGATGCGCAGCAACATACGCCGCAGACGCCCCAGCTCGCTACGATTAGCTTTGATCGCCTGACTGAGCAGTCGCTCCTCAATCGCGTCCACCGCCGCGCTGGAACGGCGAACCACCTGCTCCAGTTGTGCTTCCTGTTCACCCAGCAGCCACAATAGCAATGCATCGGGTTGCGCAAACGACAGCCGGTCCAGTTGCTGATGCATGCGTTCAATCATCCCCACTGGCCGGTAGCGTGCACTGACAATGATCTGTGGACGGCACCACATCCACAGCGTCGCGTTCTGCGCGTTGTGTTCCTCCTGGCTGAAGGTGACATCGTTAAGCACCGCCAACAGCGCATCATTTTGCTGCGCCAGCCGGGTGCGGGGTGAGGCGGAATGGATCTCATCGAAAAAATCGCTATCAACCGCAAAATGCACCTGCACCCAGCGCTCGGCACGGGCATGGTTCAGGTTGATATGCAACCACAGGAAATGCGCTTCCGGCAGAGTCTGTCGTGCCAGCTGAGCCGCTTCGCGGGCGCTGAGTCGCTGGGGCAAACCATCGGGTGAGAACAGGTAACCATGGATCAGCCCGGCCACTTCATTATTGAAGTCGGGCAGCGTGGTAAGCGGCAGAACTGGCTGGAGCATAGCAATCTGGAGATCCGGCTGCGGTCAGACCCACAGCCTGCGTCAGCAATATGACAGAGAGATGACAGACCCCACACGAGATCATCATTCTGTCATACAAAACCGGTATCACACTGCGGGTAACAGATGCCATTTGGCATCGTCATCCACCACCGGGGTGTGCTATGAGCGATAACAGTTTGCCTGCGTCAGCGTCGTCATCCATCGGCGGACGTCCCAATTTACAACAGCGCGGCGGTCGTTTTTCCCGCCCGCTGTTTCTGCTGCTGGTGCTGGCCGGGCTGGCCTTCACCGCCATCAACCTGTTTAACGATGTTGTCGATACCGGTGCGCCTGTCACCAGCTATACCCCTTTCCTGCTACTGGGACTGGCGCTGCTGATCGCGCTTGGTTTTGAGTTCGTTAATGGTTTTCATGACACCGCCAACGCGGTTGCCACGGTGATCTACACCCACTCGCTGACGCCCGGCGTGGCGGTGGTGTGGTCCGGCATTTGTAACTTTCTCGGCGTACTGCTCTCCAGCGGCGTGGTGGCGTTTGGCATTATCTCGCTGCTGCCGGTGGAGTTGATTCTTCAGGCAGGCAGCGGCAATGGCTTTGCCATGGTATATGCGCTGCTATTCTCGGCGATTATCTGGAACCTTGGCACCTGGTATTTTGGCCTGCCGTCATCCTCCTCCCATACGCTGATCGGTTCGATTATCGGTGTTGGGGTGGCGAATGCCCTGCTGCATGGCCGCAGCGGCACCAGCGGCGTGGACTGGGATCAGGCGCTGAAAGTCGGCTATTCACTGCTGCTGTCGCCTGTCGTCGGTTTTATCTGTGCCGCTCTGCTGTTGCTGGCGATGAAAGCCTTGATCCGCAATCGCCAGTTGTATGAAGCGCCGAAAAATGACCAGCCACCACCGGTGTGGATCCGTGGCCTGCTGATCCTTACCTGCACCGGTGTCTCTTTTGCCCATGGCTCCAATGACGGCCAGAAAGGCATGGGACTGATCATGTTGATTCTGGTCGGCACTATGCCCATCGCCTATGCCCTCAACCGCTCGCTGCCGCCGGACCAGATCCCGCGCGTCGCCGCCTTAACGCTGGTCACGGAACAACAGTTGCTGTCGCTACACCCCTCCTCTGCCGCTATCCCGGCACCGCGTGAGGTGTTGACTGAGTTTGTGCGCACCGGCCAGACGCGTCCGCAGGTGTTACCCGCGCTCGGCCTGATGCTCGGCGATATTGGCGACCAGATTCGTCGCTACGGTTCCATGGAGAATATCCCAGCGCAGTCGGTTACCAACACGCGTAACGATATGTACCTCGCGTCGGAGTCCATCAAACATCTGCAAAGCGCCAACGTGGCGTTGCCTGAAGAAACAGAACGCAATCTGGTAGCGGTAAAACGCGAGCTGGACAGTGCCACCCGATTTATCCCGATGTGGGTAAAAGTGGTGGTCGCCATCGCGCTGGGCCTCGGCACCATGGTTGGCTGGCGACGCATTGTGGTGACGGTGGGAGAACGCATCGGCAAAACCCATCTTAATTACGCTCAGGGAGCCAGCGCAGAGTTGGTGGCGATGGCGACTATCGGTGCTGCCGACAGTTTTGGTCTGCCGGTGTCCACCACCCATGTGCTTTCCTCCGGTGTCGCCGGGTCGATGGCTGCCAATCGCTCCGGCTTGCAACTCGCAACCTTACGTAATCTGGCAGTCGCCTGGGTGCTGACTCTGCCGGTATCGGTTCTTCTTGCGGGGCTGCTTTACGCCCTGTTTATCCATCTTTAACGGTGATTAGCCATGGCCACACACGACAATACGTTTCAAAGCGAGACTTTTAATCAACGCCTGCTTCAGGAGTTCTATGACAGCTACGACGAAGAGTTGGAGATGGAGTTGGACGACCTGCGATTCGGTGACGGACAGCCGCAGGCGGATGATGAGAAAACCTGGCGTCGTCGCTATTTCCGCGAACTGCTGCACTTACAGGGTGAACTGGTAAAAATGCAGGATTGGGTAATGCGCACCGGACATCGCATGGTGATCCTGTTTGAAGGCCGTGACGCCGCAGGCAAGGGCGGCGTGATCAAACGCATCACCCAGCGCCTGAACCCGCGCACCTGCCGGGTCGCGGCCTTGCCCGCGCCTAACGATCGCGAGAAAACCCAATGGTACTTTCAGCGCTATATCGCCCATCTGCCTGCCGCTGGCGAGATGGTGCTGTTTGACCGCAGCTGGTACAACCGCGCCGGTGTCGAACGCGTAATGGGTTTTTGCAACGATGCAGAAGTCGAGGAGTTTTATCGCAGCGTGCCGGAGTTTGAAAAAATGCTGACACGTAGCGGCATCCAGATCGTGAAATATTGGTTCTCGATCACCGATGAAGAACAGGAATTACGCTTCCTCAGCCGTATTCATGACCCGCTGAAACAGTGGAAACTCAGTCCAATGGATCTGGAGAGCCGTCGCCGCTGGGAAGATTACACCGAAGCGAAAGAGGAGATGCTGGCACGCACCCATATTGACGAAGCGCCGTGGTGGGTGGTGCAGGGCGTGGATAAGAAACGCGCGCGCCTCAACTGCATCAGTCATCTGCTGCAACAGGTGCCCTATGAAGAGAGCGAGCAGAAGGCGATCGCCTTACCGACGCGCGAACGGCATGACGACTACCGTCGCGCTCCGGTGCCGGACCATATGATCGTGCCGGAAAAGTATTAACCTGCCGTCTGCACGGTCGCGCGGCGGCCGTGCTGCTGTTGCAGACGCAGCGTGATCAGAAACGCGCCAAGTACCATCAGCGCCGCCGCCAGGTACACCGACTGCATCCCCCAGTGACCAATCAGTAACCCCGCTACCGGCCCCGTCAGCCCCAGACCTAAATCCAGAAAAGCCGAATAGGTGCCCAACGCCGATCCCTGATCCTGCTGCTGCACCTGCTTCACCGCCTCTACACCCAGCGCCGGGAAAATCAGCGAGAAGCCTGCACCGGTCAGGAAAGCACCGACGTCCACCAGCCAGGCGCTGTCGGCCTGCCAGATCAGCAGCAGCCCCGCGCACTCCAGCACAAAGGAGACCAGCGAGACTTTCAGACCGCCGAAACGGGTGATGTAACGACCAAAACCCAGGCGCACAATGACAAAACCAAGGCTGAACACCGTCAGCGCGAAGGCAGCTCCGCTCCAGTCACGGCTGGCAAAATAAAGGGTGATAAAGGTGGAGATCACCCCGAAACCGATGGTGCCAAAACCCAGTGCCAGACCAAACAACCAGACACGGCTGACGACACGATGGAAGGGGATGCGCACGCCCGCCGTGACGCTGACCGGCGGCTTTTGATACGCCAGCACAAAACCGACGATCCCCATCAACGCCACCAATCCGGCAAAGCCACTGATGCCAAACCATTGATTCAGCAGTACGCCGAGCGGCGCACCAATTGCCATGGCGAAGTAAGTGGCCACGCCGTTCCACGAAATGACGCGCGCGGTCTGCAACGGTCCGACAATATTCATGCCCCACAGGGTAGAACCGGTGCTGCTGAAGCTCTCACCGACGCCAAGAAAGACGCGTCCCAACGCCAACAACAGTAAGCTGAGAACCGGTATTTCACGACACAGCGCCGCAATAATCGACAACACGCCGCTCATGCCGCAGCAAATTAAGCCAAGCATCACCACGCGTTTGGGGCCAAAGCGATCCGCCAGACGACCGGAATGGGGGCGGCTCATCAACGTGGCGAAATACTGAACGCTGATAATCAAACCTGCCATAAACGAGCTGAAACCAAGCTGGTTATGCACGAACCCCGGCAGAACCGCCAACGGCAGACCCACGGAGAGATAGCAAAAGAAGGTGAAAATCAGGACGGAGACAATACGTTTATTTAACTGAGCATTACTCAGTACAGCGGCGTCAGACATGTGCAGTGGCGTTGCGTAACTGGGTGAAGTTGAAGCACTACTATACCCTTAGCCTGCTAATGGGTCGCGGATTTTTTTATGTCTGGTTAATGCACGTTGCGCATGGCGCTCAATCGCGGTGGCGATTTCAGACGAGACTTTTAAGGTACGGATTTCACTGAACAGCCCATCCGCTTCGTGATACGCCTTACGCAGATAGCCCAGCCACTGCTTAATGCGTGCCACATGATACAGGCCAGTATCGCCCTGCTTTTCCAGCCGGGTGTACTTCTGCAACAACGTCACCACTTCCGGCCAGGCCATTGGGGTTTCGTTGTACTTCACCACACGACTCAGGTTTGGCACGTTAAGCGCGCCACGTCCCAGCATCACCGCATCGCAACCGGTAATACGCAGACAATCCTGTGCATCCTGCCAGTTCCAGATTTCGCCGTTAGCGATCACCGGAATGCGCAGCCGCTGGCGGATTTCGCCAATCGCCTGCCAGTTGATGCTCTCGGCGCGGTAGCCCTCTTCTTTGGTGCGACCGTGCACCACCAGCTCGCTGGCCCCGGCCTGTTGCACCGCATCGGCAATTTCAAAACGCCGATCGCTGGAATCCCAGCCCAGACGCACCTTGACCGTGACCGGCAGGTGATCCGGCACCGCTGCACGCATCGCTTTCGCGCCGCGATAAATCAGTTCGGGATCTTTCAGCAACGTCGCCCCACCACCGCTGCCGTTAACCAGCTTCGACGGACAACCGCAGTTGAGATCCACGCCCCATGAACCCAGCTCCACAGCACGTGCCGCGTTTTCTGCCAGCCACTCGGGATATTGCCCCAGCAGTTGCAGCCGCACGCGCGTCCCGGACGGCGTGCGGCTGTGATGTTGCAGTTCCGGGCAGAGACGATAGAAGGATTTTACCGGCAGCAGCTGATCAACCACGCGCAAAAACTCGGTGATGCACAGATCGTAATCATTCACTTCGGAGAGCAGCTCGCGCACCAGCGAATCGAGCACGCCCTCCATCGGCGCCAGTAAAACCCGCATTGCCTTAGTGGTTACCGCTTTTGTTGGCTGCCGGACGACGTGAACGTGCCGGTTTGCCATCCTGCCCCTGACGACGCGGAGAACGGTTTTCGCCCTGCGGACGCGGCGGACGGCCTTCACCCTGAGGACGCGGATTACCGCCCGGTGCCGGGCCACGACCACGCCCACCGCGCTGCTGTTGCTGCTGGCGGCCATTCTGGATCGGCTCCGCTTTGATGCTCGGATCCGGATCAAAACCTGGCAGCGCAATACGCGGAATTTCACGCTTCAGCAGGCGTTCGATATCACGCAGCAGTTTATGTTCGTCAACACATACCAGCGACAATGCGGCACCGGTGGCGGCAGCACGCCCGGTACGGCCAATACGGTGCACATAATCTTCCGCCACGTTCGGCAGTTCATAGTTCACTACATGCGGCAGTTCTTCGATGTCGAGACCACGCGCAGCGATGTCAGTCGCCACCAGCACACGAATGCCACCGGTTTTGAAATCGGCCAGCGCACGGGTACGTGCACCCTGGCTTTTGTTGCCGTGGATCGCCGCAGCGGTGATACCGTCTTTGTTCAGCTGTTCGGCCAGATGGTTGGCACCGTGTTTAGTACGGGTAAATACCAGCACCTGCTGCCAGTTGTCGCGACCAATCATCAGCGACAGCAGCTCACGTTTACGTTTTTTATCAACAAAGTGCACCTGCTGAGAAACCTGCTCAGAAGCGGTATTGCGGCGTGCCACTTCCACCTGCTCCGGGTTATTCAACAGTTTTTCGGCCAGCGATTTGATCTCGTCAGAGAAAGTGGCGGAAAACAGCAGGTTCTGACGTTTAGCCGGCAGTTTTGCCAGCACACGACGGATATCGTGGATAAAGCCCATGTCTAACATGCGGTCAGCTTCATCCAGCACGAGGATTTCCACGTGCGACAGATCGACCGCGTTCTGATGCGCCAGATCGAGCAGACGACCGGGTGTCGCCACCAGCACGTCCACGCCACCGCGCAGTTTCATCATTTGCGGGTTAATGCTGACGCCGCCAAAGACCACCAGTGAACGCAGGTTCAGGTACTGGCTGTAATCACGCACGTTTTCACCGACCTGAGCGGCCAGTTCGCGAGTTGGCGTGAGGATCAACGCACGCACCGGGCGACGTCCGCGCGCCGGTTCAGCTTTTGCCGACAGACGCTGCAACAACGGCAGCGTGAAACCGGCGGTTTTGCCGGTGCCGGTCTGGGCGCTCGCCAGCAGGTCACGACCAGCCAGCACCACGGGAATAGCCTGACGCTGGATTGGCGTCGGTTCGCGATAGCCCTGTTCTGCTACCGCACGCAAAATATCGGCATTCAAGCCGAGAGAGTCAAAAGACATGCAGGTGTATTACTCCGAACCGCCCTGATCGCTGTGAGCGATGTAGTTTTCAGGGGGGATATGACGCAAGCCTAAAGCTCACGTGTGAAAAGGGCACAAACTACCATGCGTAAGGGCGGCAGTGTAGCAGCTTTCAGCCCGCATTGCGCGATAAACGATTGTAAAAAAAACAGCGCGATAAATCGCGCCGTTACAATATGACCGTACCGTGAATTAACTGCGTTTCTTCTGTACGCGCTGGGCAGGTTCTTTCGCCAGCAGGGAAACCAGCGCCGGTCCCACCAACATCACCACGCCAAGGCAGCCGAGCAGCAGGTTGTTGTGGATGAAACGTGACACCAGGAACAACGTCAGCATCGCTGCTCCGAAGTAGTAGGTGGTGGTCACTTCTTCCAGAGAGTCGCCAAGCATACGCAAACGGGCACTACGCTGCGTGACCAGCATGGTGATAAACACCACAACATAGGCCGCCACCAGGGTACTGCTCACTTCAACCAGCGCCTTATGTTTCCAGCCCCAGACCAGTGCAGCGATCACCAGCAGGTGCATCGCAATATGAACACAGGTTTGTCCGGTAACAATCTGAACACGATTAGACCATTTCATTCTTTTCTCCTGGCAGACCCAACAGATCGCCCAAGTGTATCTGGCCGCGGCCAGACAGATTTCCTCAATGTAAGGCAAATTTCGGATAACACCCTAATTTTCTGCTCCTGCCACCTCTCATTTGTGACAAAGACTACACTTTATCCTGTTGATGATGAAAAGGAGCGCGTCGCAGTATGACACAAAATGCGCAAGGATTTTCGATAAAAGTCCTGACGATCAATACCCACAAAGGGTTCACCAGCTTCAACCGCCGCTTTATCCTGCCGGAATTGCGCGACGCCGCGCGTGCCACCTCGGCCGATATTGTCTTCCTGC
The DNA here is from genome assembly GCF_059730495.1 of Pantoea sp. X-Soil-TKNS-1211. NCBI lineage: Bacteria > Pseudomonadati > Pseudomonadota > Gammaproteobacteria > Enterobacterales > Erwiniaceae > Pantoea > Pantoea sp. X-Soil-TKNS-1211. The sequence continues at coordinate 1,378,410 of NZ_AP035953.1, read as the reverse complement.
AAGAGGTGATGGGCACCCACGCCATTCACTCCTTACACATTGAAAACTGGCCGGAAACCTCGCATTACGAGTTTATCGCCGACACCATGTGGCACGATTATGCTTATGGCCGCAATGCAGTTTACCCAGAAGGACATCACGGGAACGCGATATTGTCACGTTTTCCGATCGTTGAGTATGAAAATCGCGATATTTCTGTGGCCGGAGGCGAAAAGCGCGGCATGTTGCACTGCAAAATCAGCCTGCCGGGGCAGACGCAACCGCTGCATGTCATCTGTGTGCATCTCGGTTTGCGTGAGCCGCATCGTCGCGCTCAACTGCGGATGATGTGCGAATTGATCGCCTCCCTGCCACCCGAAGCTCCGCTGGTGGTGGCGGGTGATTTTAATGACTGGCAGGTGCACGCCAACAAATACCTCAAACGTCATGCCGGGCTGGATGAAGTGTTCAGCCTGAAGAACGGTCGTCCGGCACGGACCTTCCCGGCCCGCTTTCCGCTGCTGCGGCTTGATCGTATCTATATCCGTAACGCCGCCATCAGCCAACCGTGGGCGCTGCCGGTAAAACCCTGGTCGCATTTGTCTGATCATGCACCGCTGGCCGTGGAGATCTTGTTATGAATTTCAGCTGGCGTGACGGCAACCAACTGCGCCTGCTGGAAAACGGCGAGGCGTTCTTTCCACGCGTGTTTGGCGCAATCCAGCGCGCCGAGCGCACCCTGCTGCTGGAGACCTTTATCCTGTTTGAAGATCAGGTGGGCAATGCATTGCACCGCGAACTGCTGGCCGCAGCGCAGCGCGGCGTCCGGGTTGAAGTGATGGTGGACGGCTACGGTTCACCGGATCTCTCAGACAGCTACGTCGATAGCCTGACCGCAGCAGGCGTGCGCTTTATCTATTTTGACCCACGTCCGCTGCTGCTGGGGATGCGCACCAACCTGTTCCGTCGCCTGCACCGCAAAATCGTGGTCATTGATGAGGTGATCGCCTTTGTTGGCGGAATCAATTTCTCGGCCGAACATAACACCGACTTCGGCCCGGAGGCCAAACAGGATTACGCCGTTGAAGTGAAAGGCCCGGTGGTGCTGGATGTTGCGCGCTATGTACAACAGGCGATCGGCAGTGAACAGGTGACCCGCCGCTGGTGGGGGCATCGTTCAAATCGTCCGGCCCTGAACGCCCTGCCCGGCGATGCCCAGGTGTTGTTTGTGTTTCGTGACAACGACGAACATCGTGATGATATCGAGCAACACTATCTCGACATGCTGCGTAAAGCCAAACGCGATGTGATCATTGCCAATGCCTACTTCTTTCCCGGTTACCGTCTGCTGCGCGAGATGCGTCATGCTGCTCGTCGTGGCGTGCGGGTAAGGCTGATCGTGCAGGGCGAGCCGGATATGCCGATTGTCAAAGTGGGTGCGGAAATGCTGTACAACTACCTGGTCGATGCCGGTGTCGAGGTGTACGAATATTGCCGCCGCCCGTTGCATGGCAAGATCGCGGTGCAGGATTCGCAGTGGTCAACCGTGGGTTCCAGTAATCTCGACCCCCTCAGCCTGTCGCTCAATCTGGAAGCCAACCTGATGGTACATGACCGTGCCTTTAACCAGACGTTGAGGGATAACCTTGAGCAGCTGCTGAGCCAGGATTGTGAGCGGGTTCAGGACGATAAACTGCCGCCGCGCACCTGGTGGCACCTGACCAAAAGCGTGCTGGTCTTCCACTTCTTACGCCACTTCCCGGCAATTGCTGGTTGGCTGCCCGCCCACACGCCCCGTCTGGCACAGGTTGGCCCACCGGTACAACCGGAGATGGAGACCCAGGATCGGGTGGAGGCAGATAACAAAGGAGCCAGACCCTGATGAGTAAAAAACATTCGCGCTGGCAGCGCACGAAAAAAATCCTCACATGGCTCTTTTTTATCGCCGTGCTGGTGTTACTGGTGGTGTATGCCCGTAAGGTCAACTGGGCCGATGTGTATCAGGTGATCGTCAATTACAACCGCACGCTGGTGCTCAGTGCGGTGGCGCTGGTGGTCATCAGCTATCTGACCTATGGCCTGTATGATTTGATTGGCCGCGCGTATTGCGGCCACAAACTGGCTAAACGTCAGGTGATGCTGGTGTCGTTTATCTGTTACGCCTTTAACCTGACGCTCAGTACCTGGGTCGGCGGAGTGGCAATGCGCTATCGCCTCTATTCGCGACTGGGTTTACCTGGTGGCACCATCACGCGTATTTTCTCCCTGAGTATCGCCACCAACTGGCTGGGTTACATTCTGCTGGCTGGCGTGGTGTTTGTGGCAGGGATGGTGCCCATTCCCACAGGTTGGTTCATTGGCGAAACCACGTTGCGCATCATCGGCGGGTGTCTGCTGGTGCTCGTCGCCGTCTATTTGTGGGCCTGTGCGTTTGCCAAAAAACGCCACTGGACGGTAAAAGGGCAACACTTGCAATTGCCTTCGTTACGCATGGCGCTGTTTCAATTCACGGTATCCTGCGCGAACTGGATGGTGATGGGGGCCATTATCTGGCTACTGCTGGCGCAGCAGGTGGATTATCCAAGGGTTCTGGGAGTGTTGCTGATTAGCAGTATCGCCGGGGTGATTATTCATATTCCGGCTGGGATCGGCGTGCTGGAAGCGGTATTTCTGGCGCTACTCAGTGGTCAAGATATGTCACACGGCACCATCATTGCCGCACTGCTGGCGTATCGCGTACTGTATTTTATTCTGCCGCTGCTGCTGGCGCTGGTGTTGTACCTGTGGCTGGAGAGTCGCGCCCGGCATTTACGGCAGAAAAATGAACGGAAAATGGATAAACCATCAGAGAACGGCACAGCATCGTAGCGGCACGATTTATCGTGCGTTTTTTACGCCTGCGCGATAAATCGCGCCGCTACGGTGTGTGGTTAGCGGCGGTTACCGAAAATACGTAGCAACATCAGGAACAGGTTGATGAAGTCGAGATACAGCGTCAACGCACCCATGATGGATAAACGACGCAGATTCTCTTTGTCATTCACATCCACCGTTTCGCCAATGGCTTTCAGCTTTTGCGTGTCATACGCGGTCAGGCCAACGAACACCACCACACCAATGTAGGTAATCGCCCACATCAACGCTGGGCTTTTCAGCCAGAAGTTCACCAGCGACGCCAGCAAAATACCAATCAACGCCATAAATAGCAGGCTACCGAAGCGGCTCAGATCGCGTTTGGTGGTGTAGCCGTAAAAACTCATGGCCCCAAACATTCCGGCGGTCACAAAGAAGGTGCTGGCGATCGATGAATAGGTGTAGACGAGGAAAATACTGGCGAGCGTCAGGCCGGTAAGCGCGGAATAAAGCATAAATAACGCCGTCGCCAGCGCGCCACTCAGACGGTGTACCATCCCGGACAGCACAAACACCACCGCCAGTTGGGCGATAATCAGGCCGAAGAAGGTGATGCGGTTGGCAAACACCAGCTCCATCACCGCCGGTGTGCGGGCGGCGAACCAGGATACAAACGCGGTCAGCAGCAAACCACAGGTCATCCAGCCATATACCTGCGCCATATAGGTTTGCAGCCCGGCGGAAGCCTGCTGCACGATTGAATCGTTACGTGGATATCTGTCCATGATGCACCTCTTAATGGATTCGTAGCGGCGCGATTTATCGCGCGCCCTGGTCTTTAAATACGCGATTTATCGCGCGGGTTTAGTCGTTAAACAAACTCAGTAAGTGTGGAGCTTACACCCTGCCGCGTCAACGGCGTGTCAAACACTGTTGATAACGACCGTCCACACGTTGCGCAAACCATGCGGTGGTCAGGTTACGGGTGATTTTCGGGCTTTCCAGCTTGATACCCGGCAGCATTTCACGCGGCAGGCGTTTACCGGCCATTTTATCCGCCAGGGTGAAAACCTGTTTCCATAACACGCTGTTGCTGAATTCAGGTTTTTCGCCCTGCTCCAGATCGCGGCGAATTTCACGATTGCTCATATCCAACTGTTTACTCAGGGTGCGTACCGCAAGTTCAGTCGAACCGGCGGCATCGCTACCATATTGGATAAGATCACCATCGAGCGCCAGTTTGATCCCGCTGGCACGCGCCACCGCCGCCTGGAACGCGGCATTGCGGCTCGCGTACCAACCCGCGTTAAAGTCAGCAAAACGATACAGCGGCTGTGAATAATCCGCCGGATATCCCAGCAAATGCATAATGCCAAAATACATGCCGCCGTGGCGGGTAAAGACTTCACGGCGAATGGAACCCTCTACCGGCCACGGATAGCCTTTGGCATGTGCTTCAGCGAAGGCGATGCTGACCTGCATCGGACCGCCAGTATGGATCGGGTTAAGGTTGCCAAACAGTTTTTGTCCCAGCGGCACCATATCAATGAAGTCATCAAAGATCGCGCTCAGCTCCTTCTCGCTCCGGACTTTGTCGAGGCGCGCGGCGTAGCTTTCACCGGTGGGAGACGTAATCTGCAATGCGGTGCGCACCGCAAAGGCCGGGATGTAGAGTTTACCTGCCCGCCGGTTGATCTCGCCCCAGGCGATTTTCGGCAAGCCCGGCACTACAGCATCGGCGCTGAAGTTCGATTCCTGATCGGCCACCGCGATCACCGCGCACAGGTTGCTGACGCTGGGATCGATTTGCTGAGTGCGGAAGGCGGTATAAATATCGTCAGCCCAGTCGGCTTTCTGCGTCACGTGACTGGGCAACAATTGGCGGATTTGAGCTTTGACATCCGTGGGTTGGCGAACCGGCGCCTGGGGTTGTTTCCTGGTGCTGGTACACCCTGCCAGCACCAGCACCGCCAGCAAGGCTGTTCGTTTGAGTATTAAAGTCGCTTCCATCGATTTCCCTGGTGGTTATGTCCAGCGTTCTGCCGCCTGATGATCGCTATCACGCGCATCCACCCAACGGTCGCCCTGCGCGGTGGCTTCACGTTTCCAGAATGGCGCACGGGTTTTCAGGTAATCCATAATAAATTCTGCGGCGGCAAACGCGCTGCTGCGGTGCGCGCTGCTGACGCCGACAAACACAATTTCGTCGCCGGGAAACAGTTCTCCGACGCGGTGGATCACCGAAACCTGTTGTAGTGCCCAGCGCTGGCGCGCGTCGTTGACGATTTCCGTCAGCGCTTTTTCCGTCATGCCCGGATAATGTTCAAGCGTCAATGCCGCTACGCTGTCGCCGAGATTATGGTTACGCACCTTACCGGTGAAGGTGACCACAGCACCATCACTGTCATGGGCTGACAGCCAGGCGTATTCATCCGCCACGCTGAACACCGCGCTACCGACGCGAATACGGGTTTCCATCATCAGCCCCCGGTCACTGGTGGGAAGAAAGCGACTTCATCCCCGGCACGTAACGGGTGGCTCATCGGCACCAGGGTTTGATTGACTGCTGCCAGCAACTTGCCGGACTCCAGCGCCAGCGCCCAGCGGTCATTTTTGGTCGCCAGCGCGCTGCGCAGTGCGGCGACATCGGCATATTCCGGTGATAATTCCAGCGCGCTGGTGCCGGTCAGTTCACGCACCTGGGCAAAAAACAGCACCTTAATCATGGGGCACCGCCTGAAAATCACCGGATTTGCCGCCGCTTTTACTCAGCAGACGTAACTGGTCGATGACAATGTCTTTTTGCACCGCTTTGCACATGTCATAGATGGTTAGCGCTGCGACCGACGCCGCGGTCAGCGCTTCCATCTCGACGCCGGTTTTGCCGGTCAGACGACAACGCGAAGTGACGCGTACCCGACTGTGCTCGGGTTCAGCAACCAGCGTCACCTCTACCTTACTCAGCATCAGCGGATGACACAGCGGGATCAGTTCCCAGGTACGTTTTGCCGCCTGAATCCCTGCAATACGCGCGGTGGCGAACACATCACCTTTGTGATGGCTGCCATCGATGATCATTTGCAGCGTTTCCGGTTGCATCAGCACCAGCGCTTCCGCCTGGGCTTCACGCACCGTTTCGGTTTTGCCGGAGACATCGACCATATGGGCCTCACCGGCAGCATTGATATGGGTTAACGAGGACATACTTACAACTTCTTCAAATGTGAGACAAAATTACACGGACGGGTACGCGCATCCAGTTGATCGGCGATGATGCGTTCCCAGGCACTGCGACAGGCATTACCGGAACCGGGTACGGCAAAAATCAGCGTCTGATTGGCCATGCCCGCCACCGCGCGTGACTGCAAGGTGGCGCTGCCGATCTCTTCGTAAGAGATCATACGGAACAGTTCGCCAAATCCCTCAATCTCCCGATCAAACAGCGGTAGCAGCGCTTCAGGTGTGCTGTTTTTGCTGTTAAAACCGGTGCCACCATTCATGATCACCACCTGGACATCTTCGCTGGCTATCCAGCGCGATACTGTCGCGCGGATACGGTAGCGGTTATCCGGCACAATCGCGTGATCCACCACTTGATGCCCGGCTTCACTCAGCGCTTCGCGCAGGTAATCGCCAGAAGAGTCATTCGTCGCATCATGCTTGTCAGAGACGGTCATCACCGCCACATTGAGGGCAACAAAGTCGCCGGAAGGTTTGCTCATGGCCATAACTCCTTTGTCAGCCACCAATGAAGGAAAGATTTTGGGTAATGCCGGTGTTGCCCTGGTGCAGAAAATGCGTCTGCTTTTTCTGCCCAAGGCTGTGGGCGATGCGCGCCTGTAGCTCGGCCTGCTGCTGGTCGGAGGCCAGCAGATCGCGCAGCGGGACACCGCCATCACCAAACAGGCACAAATGCAGGTTGCCGATCGCCGAGACACGCAGGCGATTGCAGCTGGCGCAGAAATCTTTTTCGTAAGGCATGATCAGCCCGACTTCGCCCTGATAATCCGGATGGCGGAACACCTGTGCCGGGCCATCACTGCGCCCGCGTGGTTGACGTTGCCAACCCTGCATCAGCAGTTGATCACGGATCACCTCACCGGAAATATGCTGACGGCGGAACAACTCGCTGCCCTCGCCCGTTTCCATCAGTTCGATAAAACGTAACTGAATCGGACGGGTGCGAATCCAGGCTAAAAAGGTGCCAAGGCTGTGACTGTTGAGATCGCGCATCAGCACGCTGTTGACTTTGACCTTGCTGAAACCCGCCTCGAATGCAGCATCAATCCCGGCCATCACTTGGTGAAATTTGTCCTGACCGGTGATGGCATGGAACTGACGGGCATCAAGGCTATCGACGCTGACGTTGATCGAGGTCAGCCCGGCAGCACGCCAGTCACGCACATCGCGCGCCAATCGGTAACCGTTGGTGGTCACCGCAATCTGGCGAATGGCGGCATTTTCCCGCACCGCAGCGATAATATCGGTGAAATCACGACGTAAGGAGGGTTCACCACCGGTGAGACGCACTTTTTCGGTGCCGGCAGCCGCAAAGGCACGCGTCACGCGACGGATCTCATCCAGCGAGAGAAAACTTTTATTGCGCGTACCCTGTGGTTTATAGCCATCGGGCAGGCAATAGGTACAACGGAAGTTACACACGTCCGTGACCGACAGGCGCAGATAATAGAAACTGCGCGCATATGCATCAGTAAATTGTGACACCTGAACACCTTTCCAAATACGGGAGATGCAGTCATTTCTTTCTGCACCCTGGCAGCTCGGGGCTGCGGCCTGAACACCCTATCCAGAGGACTTAGGCGATCAGGCTTTGAGTGTATGTTGTCCAACCGGACAACAGGGTTGCACGAATGTTAGCGCGATTTGCTGTTCGCTTCCATCGGGTATTTTCGCTATATATATTGATACATAACGTTTTTTCACCGCATTTTCGCGACAGGATACGTTAAAATAGCCGACAGATTTTGATACATATCAGTTTAACTGCGGCTCAACAGCTGAGCATCGGTGTTAAGGAGCAACATGAATCGTACCCTGGCAGATTTGGATCGCGTGGTGGCACTGGGTGGTGGGCACGGTCTGGGCCGTGTCATGTCCTCGCTGGCTCCGCTAGGATCGCGGCTGACCGGCATTGTGACCACCACCGACAACGGCGGTTCCACCGGACGCATCCGCCGTTCAGAAGGCGGCATCGCCTGGGGCGATATGCGCAACTGCATTAATCAGTTGATCACCGAACCGAGCGTGGGATCGGCGATGTTCGAATATCGCTTTACCGGCAATGGCGAATTAGCCGGCCACAACCTTGGTAATCTGATCCTGAAAGCGCTCGACCATCTCAGCGTCCGTCCATTGGAAGCGATCAACATCATTCGTAATCTGCTGAAAGTGGATGCGTTTTTGATCCCGATGTCGGAGCAACCCGTCGATCTGGTGGCGCAGGACAGTGAAGGCAACATGGTGTACGGCGAAACCGCCGTCGATGAGATGCAACAAGCCCCGCAGGAACTGATGCTGCACCCGAATGTGGTGCCAACTCGCGAAGCGCTGGACGCGATTGCCGAAGCCGATCTGATTCTGATCGGCCCCGGCAGTTTTTACACCAGCCTGATGCCCATTCTGCTGATGGAAGAGATGGCGCGTGCGCTGCGTCGTACCCCGGCCACCATGGTGTTTATCGGTAACCTTGGGCGTGAACTCAGTCCGGCAGCGGCCAGCCTCACCGTCGCGGATAAGTTGGTGATCATGGAAAAAGCGATAGGTAAACGGGTGATTGATGCAGTGGTGGTCAGCCCGGCGGCGGATATTCGCGGCGTGGAAGGACGCTTAATCGTGCGTGAACCGCTGGAGGCCGCAGATATCCAATATCGCCACGACCGCCAGCTGTTACGCGTGGCGCTGGAGCACGCCATTCAGGCATTCTGAGACAAGGCGCGATATATCGCGCATTATGATGCAGCGATAAACAGCTCGCGCAGTTCGTGCAACTGGTCGCGTACCCGCGCCGCTTCTTCGAACTCCAGATTCTGCGCGTGTTGCTGCATCTGCCCTTCCAGCTCGTGAATTTTCTTCTGCATGGCTTGTGGGGTCAGTGCCAGATAGCTGGCCTCGGCTTCGGCGGTGCTGCGCGTGGCGGTTTTACCCTTGCCACGGGTTTTGACCACGTTTTTGCCCAGTTCCAGAATATCGGTGATCTTTTTGTTCAGCCCCTGTGGCACGATGCCGTTTTCTTCGTTGTAGCGCTGCTGCTTCTCGCGACGTCGCTCGGTCTCTTCGATGGCACGAGCCATTGAGTTGGTGATCCTGTCTGCGTAAAGAATCGCTTTACCGTTAATGTTACGAGCGGCGCGGCCAATGGTCTGAATCAGTGAACGTTCCGAACGCAGGAAGCCCTCTTTATCAGCATCGAGAATCGCCACCAGCGACACTTCCGGCATATCCAGACCCTCACGTAACAGGTTGATCCCCACCAGCACATCAAATTCCCCCAGACGCAGGTCGCGAATGATCTCCATTCGTTCCACGGTGTCGATGTCCGAGTGCAGATAACGCACCTTTTCGCCGTGTTCCTCCAGATACTCAGTGAGGTCTTCCGCCATACGTTTGGTCAGCGTCGTCACCAGCACACGTTCGTTGATCTCGACGCGTTTGCGGATTTCCGACAACAGATCATCGACCTGGGTAGTCACCGGACGGACTTCGAGGATCGGATCGAGCAAACCGGTCGGACGTACCACCTGGTCGATCACTTCACCAGCGGATTTCTCCAGCTCATAATTGCCAGGGGTTGCCGAAACATAGATGGTTTGCGGTGCCAGTGCTTCAAACTCTTCAAAACGCAGCGGACGGTTATCTAACGCCGATGGCAGACGGAAACCGTACTCCACCAGCGTCTCTTTACGTGCACGGTCGCCACGATACATGCCGCCAATCTGCGGGATAGTCACGTGGGACTCATCCACCACCAGCAGGCCATCTGCTGGTAAGTAGTCGAACAACGTCGGTGGCGGCTCACCCGGCCCACGCCCGGAGAGATAGCGTGAATAGTTTTCGATACCCGAGCAGTAGCCGAGTTCGTTCATCATTTCGAGGTCAAACTGGGTACGCTGGGTAATACGCTGCTCTTCCAGCAACTTATTATTCTCCAGCAGCACCTGACGCCGAACCACCAGCTCTTTTTTGATCTCTTCCATCGATTGCAGGATGCGTTCGCGCGGCGTGACATAGTGGGTTTTCGGATAGACGGTAAAACGTGGCACCACCGAAATCACCTGCCCGGTCAGCGGGTCAAACAATGACAGCCGTTCGACTTCTTCATCAAACAGTTCCACCCGCAGCGCGATTTCGTCAGACTCCGCCGGGAAGATATCGATGACTTCACCGCGCACGCGGAAAGTGCCACGCTGGAACACCTGATCGTTACGGGTATATTGCAGCTCAGCCAGACGACGCAGAATGCTGCGCTGATCGATGATCATGCCACGCGTCAGATGCAGCATCATTTTAAGGTAGAGATCGGGATCGCCGAGACCGTAGATGGCCGATACTGACGCCACCACGATAACGTCGCGTCGCTCAAGCAGCGCCTTGGTAGCGGACAGGCGCATCTGCTCGATTTGCTCATTCACCGACGCATCCTTTTCAATAAAGGTATCGGAACTGGGCACGTAGGCTTCGGGTTGATAGTAGTCGTAATAGGAGACGAAGAACTCCACCGCGTTATCCGGGAAGAACTCCTTCATCTCACCATAGAGCTGCGCCGCCAGCGTCTTGTTCGGTGCCAGCACCATCGTTGGCCGGTTGAGATCGGCAATCACGTTGGCAACGGTAAAGGTTTTTCCCGAACCGGTCACCCCCAGCAGCGTCTGATGCGCCAGACCGTCTTCCAGACCCTCCTCCAGACGACGAATCGCCTCAGGCTGATCCCCTGAGGGTTTAAATGCGGAGTTGAGTTTGAAGGCTTTACTCATGGTTTTTCGGTTCCTGCTGGAGATGTCGACGGGCAGGCTGCTAATTCTACTCCGCTATAGCGAATTTGCCAGAAAAAAATACTGGATATATTTACAGATATCTTGCACGATAACGGGGAGGTGCAACGACTCGCTTCAGTGCAATTTATGAGGCGTCAGGCAAAACCTTGTTGCGCAAGGTTATCCCCAGGTGGGTGATGCTTTTAACATTTGTCAATAGAGCGTCATAAAATTGCAGTTGTATGACCAACAAGATAAATCTCAGGCTTGATTTTAAATAACATACTGATTTATATATAAATTACCAAAAAGCCCAGTTTCTCAGCATAATGTATCCAGGCCGCGTATTTCCTCGCTTGCGCTCTGTTTTCAGTCTCTAATGCACAAGGTTATCCACAGGAATGGTGGATAACTGACGGCAGCCCCGCCGCCATCGCCTGTGCATAATTTTCTAAGCCTTGTCCTGGTGTGCGAAAAAAATTTTTTTTGCGCTTATTTTTCCCACAGCCCGCGTGGCATTAACTATTCTTTTTCCGTGCTGACGGTGCTGAAAGGGCGAAATTTCCAGTAAATAAGGCCACTTATTCCTGAGCGTTCTGCCTTATTACTGCACAAATGCACCAGAAACGTTAAGCATTCAGCACCGCTAAAGTGCATCCGTTTTATCACTTCTGGCAATTGTTAAGCGTTGCTCAACTTTAATCGTCGATTACGCCTCGCCGCTGACGCTTTTTTGCATCACATCGGCAAACTGGCCTGGTAATTGCAGGTTTCTCCATAAGCATTCGCATCAACTTATTGATGGTGAGAGTGGTAATGATGAATCGTGTTTGACTGTATGCCAGACGACACAGAGCGGGAGCATTCAGGCTAATTATCTGGAAGGAGAATGTCAGATGCTGAGTTTACGTTCGGTGAATCAGTTTTACGGTCAAAATCATATTCTGTGGGATGTGGATTTGGATCTCCCCCCTGGCACCTGTACGGGCGTACTGGGCAGCCCAGGCATGGGTAAAACCACGCTGGTCAACTGTATTATGGGACGGCTGCCGATTAATAGCGGTTCAATGACCTGGCAGGAAGATGGCTCACCACCCGAAGATTTGTTGCTGCAACCCGCAGAACAACGCGCGCGCATGGGTATCGGCTACGTACCGCAGGGGCGGCATATCTTCTCGCAGATGAGCGTGGAAGATAACCTGTTGATTGCGCTGATGGCGGCCCATGATGATCGCAGCCGTGCGATTCCGGAAATGGTCTTCGATTTATTCCCGGCGCTTTACTCATTACGCCACCAGCGCAGCGGTGAATTGCCGATGGATCAGCAGCAGCACCTGGCGTTGGCACGCGCGTTGGTGCTGCAACCCAAGCTGCTGATTCTTGATGAACCCACCGAGGGCATGTCGCCGTGGCTGGAAGAGGAGATGGGTAACCTGATTCGTCGCCTGAATCGTGATTACGGTCTGACTATCCTGCTGCTGGAGCAGCACGTCTCGTTTATCCGCCGCGTCGCGGACTATTTTCTGCTGCTGCATCGTGGCCGCAACGTGGCACAAGGGAAAGTGGCACAGTTGGATGATGTCACCATCAATAAATGGTTGACCGTAACCTGATATTACATGTCCGTAGCGGCGCGATTTATCGCGCAATTCTGTGCACGATGTGGGAAAAACCTGCGCGATAAATCGCGCCGCTACGGTTCAGGGAAGCGTCAGATAGCGCCCGCACTCTGCCTGCTGTGTGTCATCGGTAAGATAGGGAATTTCACCCAGACATGGCGCATCAAGACGCTGACGTAAGGTTGCCAGATACTCCTGATGCCGCTTGCCCGGCGGCTGAATAGTATTGGCGATCCACCCTGCGAGACGTAAACCACTGGCCTGCACTGCGGCGGCAGTCAGCAGCGCATGATTGATACATCCCAGTTTGACGCCCACCACCAGAATCACCGGTAACTGTTCGGCCACTACCCAATCGGCATAGGTTAGCGTTTCCGACAATGGGGTAAACCAGCCGCCCGCGCCTTCCACCAACACCCATTCTGCCTGTTGCTCCAGCTCACGCAACCCGGCTGACAGTGCGGTAAAATCGATTGGCCTCCCCTCTTCAGCGCTGACGATATGCGGTGATGTGGGTTCGAGAAAAGCCAGCGGATTAACCTGCTCATAACGCAGCGCCAGGGAACTGTAACGCTGAAGCGCCAGCGCATCGCTGTTGCGGATTCCCTCAGCCGTTTCCTCACAACCCGAGGCCACCGGCTTGTAGCCTGCGGTGATCAATCCGGCGGCCCCCGCCGCCTGTAGCAACGCGCCACTCGCTACCGTCTTGCCAACCTCGGTATCGGTGCCCGTAATAAACCAGCGTTTCATGCCGTTAATACTCCATACATCAGATGATAACTCAGGCGATAACCCGCCTCGTCCCTTGGCCAGCCCTGCTCCAGCCGTGCCAGTTGACTGCGCGTCAGCAATCCACCCTGGCGTCCATCATGCAGATGGGTTGCGCCAATGCCTTTCAACGAACGCATCGCGCTCAGTGCAGTGGGGAAATGTAAGGTAATGGTCTGCTGCGTGCGGTGCAGCGACAGGCCATCGGTCGCGGCGGCGATCTGTGCCGCGCTGAGAAAACGGTTGGCGTGCTGACGGCCATCCAGTTGCGCCCAGGCCTGATGGACCTCATGCAGCGAACCGGCCAGCAGCGTGGAAAACAGCACGGTACCACCAGGACGAGTCACGCGCAGAAAATGCTGTAACGCGGTGCGCAGGTCACCGCTCCACTGCACCGCAAGGTTGCTCCACACGCCATCGACGCAGGCATCCGGCAGTGGCAAAGCATCAATATCGCCCTGCACATAATGCTGTGCCGAGTGTTGCTGCGCCGCACTCTCCAGCATGGCTGGCGACAGGTCGAGTGCGGTCAGGGTCCGTCCACGATCGCGCCAGTAGCGGCTGTACCAGCCGGTGCCACAACCGGCATCCAGCAGGTGCGGGCCAAATCCGGCGGGTGCCAGCGCCAGCAGCGCCTCGCCACTCTGCCGTTGCAATTCCGCATGCTGCTCATAATGCTGCGCCGCCCGACCAAATGCCTGAGCAACCGCCTGTTTATTGACGTGCAGCGTCATACAGCGCCTCCAGCAGACGATCGATATCGTCAGAATCATGCGCAGCGGTTAAGGTGATACGCAGCCGTGCGGTGCCCGGCGGCACCGTCGGTGGACGAATGGCACTGACCCAACAGCCTGCCGCCTTCAGCTGCTGTGATAACACCAGCGCAGCGCTGTTCTCGCCGACCACCAATGGCTGAATGGCGCTGTCTGATGATATCAGTTGCCACGGTAAATCCGCCGCACCGGCGCGAAAGCGCGCGATATTGCTGTGTAGCCGCGCCCGCAATTCATCACCCTGTTGAATTTGTTGCAACGCCGCTCGCAGCGCGTAGCACTGCGCTGGCGGCATGGCAGTGGAGTAGATCAAATGGCGGGCAAATTGTTCGACATAATCGGCGGTCGCGTCATCGCACAGCAGGGCCGCACCGCTGACGCCAAAACCTTTGCCAAAAGTGACGATCAGCAATTCCGGCCGCACCTGTTGCTGCCAGCAGCTGCCGCGCCCCTGCTCACCCGTTACGCCAATGCCGTGCGCATCATCCACCAGTAACCAGCCGTTGGCACGTTGCGTTTCAGCGGCAAGCTGCGCCAGCGGTGCGCTGTCACCATCCATGCTGAAAACGCCTTCGGTGACGACCAGGGTATTCCCCTCCACCGGCGTCGCCAGTAGCTTCGCCAGACTGGCTGGCTGATTGTGGGCAAAACGGCGCAGCGTGGCCGGGCTGTGGTTAGCAGCATCCAGCAACGAGGCGTGCGCCAGTTTGTCGGCCACAATTCGATCCGACTTTTCCGCCAGCAGGTGGATCACCGCCTGATTGGCGGCGAAACCCGAGATAAACAGCAGCGCACGGCGATAACCCAGCCAGTCGGCCAGCTCTTCTTCAAGCTGGGCATGATGACGGCTAAAACCAGTCACATGCCCCGATGCGCCTGCCCCGGCCCCGGCTTCGGCAGCACCTTGTTGCCAGGCGGCAATCACCGCCGGATGCTGGCTCAGGCCGAGATAATCATTACTGGAAAAGTGACGATAGCGTTGTCCGGCAACGGTCAGCTCGCGCACGTTGTTGTGTTCAACGCGGACGCGTTGACGCCAGCCGTCGGCAGCACGTCGCGCCGCCAGCGCCTGTTCGATGCGTTGCGACCAGCTCATTACACCGCCGCGTTGTAGAATTGCGCGGTATCGGCGTGCAGCAGTTGTTCATTCAGCTGATACTGCTGTTCATTATCACCGGCTGCGGTAGCGGTATGCTCCGGATTCAGCCCCAGTTTACGGAACAGAATCAGATCCTTGTCTTCTTCCGGGTTCGGCGTGGTCAGCAGCTTACAGCCGTAGAAAATCGAGTTCGCCCCGGCCATAAAACACATCGCCTGGGTTTGCTCGCTCATCTGTTCACGACCGGCAGAGAGGCGCACGTGTGAAGATGGCATCATGATGCGCGCCACCGCGATAGTGCGGATAAAATCGAACGGCTCGACATCGTCGTTATCGGCCAGCGGCGTGCCTTTGACCTTCACCAACATGTTGATTGGCACACTTTCCGGCGGCGTCGGCAGGTTCGCCAGTTGCACCAGCAAACCGGCGCGATCTTTCACCGTTTCGCCCAGCCCGACGATACCACCCGAGCACACCTTGATGCCCGCCCCACGGACTTTATCCAGTGTATCCAGGCGTTCCTGGTAGCTACGCGTGGTGATGATGCTGCCGTAAAATTCCGGCGAAGTGTCGAGGTTGTGGTTGTAAAAATCCAACCCGGCATGGGCCAGACGCTCCGCCTGGCTGTGGTTCAGGGTGCCGAGGGTCATACAGGTTTCCATCCCCATCGCTTTCACACCCTGCACCATCTGCTCCAGGTACGGCATGTCGCGATCGTGTGGGTTTTTCCACGCTGCTCCCATGCAGAATCGGCTCGAACCGGCAGCTTTGGCTTTACGCGCCGATTCCAGTACTGCTTCCACCTCCATCAGACGTTCCGATTCCAGCCCGGTTTTGTAGCGCGCGCTCTGCGGGCAATATTTACAATCTTCCGGGCAAGCGCCGGTTTTGATCGACAGCAGCGTGCTGACCTGTACCTGACGCGGGTCGAAATGTTGGCGGTGTACCTGCTGCGCCTCAAACATCAGCTCAAGGAAAGGTTTGTCGAACAGTGCCTGGGCTTGTGCCAGTGTCCAGCGATGTGCCATTGCTTCACTCCAAAAAAGGGTTCATCCTGACGATTAACGTGGTTATACTTGTAAACTATATTTTTTATTTTTGGTTTACAACACCCATGTTCACTCAGGACGATCTCAATTTCGACCGCCAGCATATCTGGCATCCCTACACCTCAATGCGCGATCCCCTGCCCTGCTACCCGGTGGTAGCGGCGCATGGCTGCCAGTTGCAGCTGGCGGATGGCCGTGAACTGGTGGACGGTATGTCGTCGTGGTGGGCGGCGATTCACGGTTACAATCATCCGCGACTGAATCAGGCGTTGCAGAGCCAACTGGCGCAGATGTCGCACGTGATGTTTGGCGGTATCACCCATCCGGCAGCGGTGGCGCTGTGCCGTCAGTTGGTGGCGATGACACCAGAACCGCTGGAATGCGTATTTCTCGCCGATTCGGGGTCGATCGCCGTCGAAGTGGCGATGAAAATGGCGCTACAATACTGGTTGGGACGTGGCGAAACCCGGCAAAAATTCCTCACCCTGAAACGCGGTTATCACGGCGACACCTTTGCCGCGATGTCGGTATGCGATCCACAAAACTCGATGCATAGCTTGTGGCGCGGTTATCTGCCGGAGCACCTGTTCGCAGCAGCACCTGAGCGGGGATTTGATGATGCATGGGATGACGCTGATTGCGCCGACTTTGCCCGCCTGGCGGAGCAACATCACCGCCAGATTGCAGCAGTGATCCTCGAGCCGATTGTGCAGGGTGCAGGCGGCATGCGTTTTTATCATCCGCGCTATTTGCAACGGGTGCGTGAACTGTGCGATCGCTACGGTTTGCTGCTGATTGCCGACGAGATCGCCACCGGATTTGGTCGCAGCGGTAAGTTGTTCGCCTGCGAGCATGCCGGGATCGCGCCGGACATTTTATGTCTGGGCAAAGCCCTGACGGGCGGCACCATGACACTCTCCGCCACCCTGACCACCCGCGAGGTGGCAGAGACCATCAGCAACAGCGCGGCTGGCTGCTTTATGCATGGCCCAACCTTTATGGGTAATCCGCTGGCCTGTGCGGTGGCGGTAGAAAGCCTGAAGATCGTGAATGAAGGTCACTGGTCAGCGCAGGTGGCACGGATTGAGCAGCAGCTGCGCGCAGCATTGCTGCCTTTAGCCAGCCATCCGGCGGTAGCCGATGCGCGCGTTCTCGGGGCCATAGGCGTAATTGAGACACATCTGGCGGTGAATATGGCGGCGCTGCAACAGTTTTTTGTCGAGCGTGGTGTGTGGATCCGTCCGTTTGGACGGCTGATCTACCTGATGCCGCCGTATGTGATTACGTCTGCGGAGCTGGCGAAGTTGAGTGACGCCGTGCGCGATGCGCTGGATTTTTCGCATCATTTTCAGGGGTGAAAAGCAGCGCGATAAATCGCACCGCTACCACTGCCTCCCGTAGCGGCGCGATTTATCGCGCAAGGATTTAAGCGATTTAACCCAGTTGGTGAATCACCACCCACATCGGGCCTTGTCCGACGGCATATCGCGCCAGTGGGGTTAGCAGACCGCGATCATCGCTGATTTTATACACGGCAATATGATGAGATTTCTGTCCCGCCGCGACCAGGTATTGACCGCTATGGTCAATATTAAAGCCACGCGGCTGCGTCTCTGTCGGCTGGAAACCTTCAATGGTTAACAAGCCGCCATCTTCACTGACGCTGAACACGGTAATGGTGCTGCTGGTGCGATCGCAGGCATACAGAAAACGGCCATCCGGCGTCAGATGGATATCCGCCGCCCAGCGAGTGCCACTGAAATCCTCCGGCATCATGTTCAGGCTCTGCACACGTTCCACTTCACCGTGCGCGTTGCTCAAGGCCCAGACATCCACACTGCTGTCCAGCTCGTTGACGCAATAGCTGTAGTTGCCGTTCGGGTGGAACGCCATATGACGCGGGCCAGCGCCTTCTACCGTGGTGACCTGTGCCTGCGCGGCGGGGGTCAGGCTGCCATCGCTGCCCAACTGGAACAGACAAATGCGATCCTGCTTCAGTGCCGGAACAAACAGCGTCTGATTTTTCACATCAATATTGGCAGAGTGACAACCCTCCAGTCCGCCAATCACCTGGCTCGGTGCCTGCGGCAGACCATCGCTGTCAATCGGGCTGACGCTGACACAGGCATCATTATAAGAACCGCAGAACAAATAGTTGCCAGCACGGTCAGTGGAGATATGCGTCGGGCTGCCCGGCAGCGGTGCCTCACCGGCTTCGCTCAGGGTGCCATCAGCGGCAATGCGGTATGCCAGCACGCGAAAATTTGGACGCACGCCAACATAGAGGAAATCTTTCTTCGGGCTGACCACCATCGGCTGCACCTGACCAGCCACATCTGTCACCTGTAATAACGTCAGCGCGCCATCTTCCTGTAACTGCCAGGCGTGAATCTGCTGGCTCTCGGGGCTGGCGGTATACACGACTTGTTTCATGCGTTCTCCTTGTTCGGCTTGCTGAAAGGGTTATCACTGTAGCGCGTTTCATTTTTCCACGCAGGAATCATTTGTGCCCTGCCTTTTGTCTCAAAGCGGTTACCCGGTGTAGACTGATTGCTTTGTAACCCAGACGGAAAGAGTAATGAGCTACCGCGTAATCGCCCTTGACCTTGACGGCACCCTGTTGACCCCGCGTAAAACCATTCTGCCTGAATCCCTTGAAGCCCTGGCCCGCGCGCAGCAGGCAGGCGTCAAGGTGCTGATTGTTACCGGTCGCCACCATTGTGCCATCCATCCTTTTTATCAGGCACTGAAGCTGGATACACCTGCTATCTGCTGTAACGGCACCTATTTGTATGATTATCAGGCGAAAAAGGTGCTGGCATCCGATCCGCTGGAAAAATCACAAGCGGTACGGGTGATCGAGATGCTGGATGAGCAGAAAATTCACGGCCTGCTGTATGTTGATGACGCGATGCTTTACCAGGAGCCGACCGGCCACGTAACCCGCACCCTTAACTGGGCGGAATCGCTGCCACCGGCACAACGTCCAACCTTCCTCCATGTACCGAGCCTGGTACAGGCCGCGCAGGATGCACAGTCGATCTGGAAGTTTGCCCTGTCTCATGCCGATACCGACGCGCTGCAACGGTTTGCCGAGCGCACCGAAGCCGAACTGGGGCTGGCGTGTGAATGGTCATGGCACGATCAGGTGGATATCGCCCAGCGCGGCAACAGCAAAGGTAAACGTCTTGCGCAGTGGGTGGAAAGCCAGGGCCTGAGCATGAAAGACGTGCTGGCGTTTGGTGATAACTACAACGACCTCAGCATGCTGGAAGAAGTCGGCCTCGGCGTAGCGATGGGCAATGCCGACGACGCGATCAAAGCGCGCGCCCGCAAAGTGATTGGCACCAATCTGGAGCCCGGCATTGCTGAAGTGATTTACCAGGAAATTCTGTAAAATCCGCGCGATAAATCGCGCCGCTACGGATTTCCCGGCATCAGGGCGTAATCGATACGCTTTTAATCTGGGCATACAGCCACTGATCGGGCCGAATGCCCAGCTCATCCCGCGCCCAGGGCGAAATGCGCGCCCACAATTCGCTGATGCCAATACGCAACTTAACCTCCACCTGATCGTCAATCTCAAGCAGTTCAACCACTTGCGCTGGCAGAATATTGCGAATCGAGGTGTTTTGCGGTGGCTGCAACGCCAGCGACACATCGGCTGACGCGATACGAATGCGTAACGCAGTTTTCAGCGGCTGATTCACCCGGCTGACCCAGATATGTTGATCGCCCAGCGACAGCGCGGTCATCGGGTAATCGGGATGTTGCTCCAGCACCTGCACGCGCAGCACGCTGGTGCGCTCGCTGAGCGGGAGCCACGGGCGCATCGCGGTGCTTCCCCACACTTTCTCCAGCGAACCAAAGGCCTTAACCTTGCCGCTATCCAGCACCAGCACGTTATCGGCCAGTTGCAGGATCTCGTCGAGGCTGTGCGACACGTACAACAGCGGAATATCCACCTGTTTTGCCAGCTTTTGCAGGTAAGGCATCAGCTCGCGTTTACGCGGTAAATCCAGCGAGGCCAGCGGTTCATCCATCAGCAAAATGTCCGGTGCCGTCAGCAACGCGCGGCCAATTGCCACCCGCTGTTTTTCCCCGCCAGACAGGGAAGATGGCGAGCGGCGCAGCAACGCTTCGAGGCCCAATAATGCCACCAGACTGTCGAACTGCGTTTTCATCGCTGACGCCATACCGTATTGCAGATTGCCGCGTACGCTGTAATGCGGGAACAGGCGTGCATCCTGAAACACATAACCAATACGGCGTTTTTCCGGCGGTAGATTCACTCCAGTGGCGGCATCAAACAATAGACGTTCATCCAGTTTGATCTGCCCCTGCTGCGGTTGGGTCAATCCGCCAATCGCGTTGATCAGCGAGGTTTTCCCCGCGCCGGAAACACCAAAAATCGCGGTGATCCCTTTGCCGGGAATGTCGACATCCACATCCAACTGGTGCGTGCCCAACTGCTGGGAAAAGTTTAGCGTTAACATTAAACCCCCAGCCGCTTACGGCCCCAGCGGGCCAACAGTTCCGAGGCCACCAGCGACAACAACGCCAGCACAATCGCCACCGCACACAGGCGCGCTGCGGCATTTTCCGCCCCCGGCGTTTCAATCAGGGTAAACATCGCTGACGGGATGGTGCGGGTTTCACCGGGTATGTTCGACACGAAGGTAATAGTGGCACCAAACTCGCCCAGTGAACGGGCAAAGGCCAGCACCGTTCCGACGATAATGCCGGGAAAGGTCAGGGGTAAGGTAATGGTGAAAAACACGCGCCAGCGCCCTGCTCCCAGGGTGCGCGCTGCCTGTTCCAGTTTGGTGTCCACCGCTTCCAGTGCCAGGCGGATGGCCCGCACCATCAGCGGGAAGGCGATCACCGCCGCAGCCACCACCGCACCGCGCCAGCTAAAGGCGAAGCTGAAACCGAACCAGTCATACAGCCATGCGCCGATAAAACCTCGCCGCCCGAGGGCAATCAGCAGCAGATAACCCACCACCACCGGCGGCAGTACCAGCGGCAGATGAATAATACTATCGAGCAGGGTTTTGCCCGGAAACTGGCAGCGCGCCAGAATCCAGGCCATCAGAATGCCCAACGGCAGGCTGCACAACACCGCCACAGTGGAGACTTTCAGGCTGAGAAACACCGCCTGCCATTCGGGATCACTCAATATCATTTCTTCGGCGTAAATCCATACTGTTTAAATATTACGGCGGCATCCGGCCCCTGCAAATAGTTGTAGAAGGCTTCTACCGGCGCACGCTGATGTTCTTTAACCACCGCCATCGGATATTCGACCGGCTTATGGCTGTCTTCCGGGAAACGACCGACCACCTGGACTTTTTGACTGGCAACCGCATCGGAACCGTAAACGATACCGTAAGGTGCTTCGTTACGCTCCACCAGTGCCAGCGCAGCACGCACGTTATTAGCCGGAGCCAGTACCGGCACTAACGTATCCCACGCGCCTAACTTTTGTAACGCTTCTTTCGCGTAAATCCCGGCGGGAACATGATCCGGGTCGCCCACCGCCAGACGTTGGCCCTTCAACAGGCTTTTCCAGTCGGTCTGAGCATTGATGGTCACCGCTTTGGCGCTGTCGCTGCGCGGGGCCACCAGTACCAGATCGTTGCCCAACAAGGTATAACGCGTGTTATCGATGACGCTGTTTTTCGCCACCGCATCGTCCATCCACTGCTGGTCGGCAGAGATAAACAGGTCCGCTGGTGCACCCTGCTCAATCTGGCGCGCCAGCACCGAAGAAGACGCAAAGGACGACACCACTTCTACCCCGGTTTTTTTCTGATATTGCGTGGCGATGTCCTGCAACGCGTTGGTCAGTGAGGCCGCAGCAAACACGGTGATTTTCTCAGCGGCCAACGCCTGTCCAGTCAATGAAAAGGTCAGAACAGCAGCGGCACCCCAGCGGTAATATTTTGATAGCATTTTTAGCTCCTCGTTACGTTATATACTGAATACTACAACGCTAGCTTCGATGCTGTCATGAAGTTTATATCGGCAGGATTTGACGGAAGTTAAGGGCAAAACGCCCGCAGAAAGCGGGCGTTTTAAGAATCAATGTTGTGAGCTGTTGGCGGGACGATCGTCGCGACGGCCAAATTTAGAGATGACGTTGAAGACTTCACCCAGGCCGTAAATCAAACCCAGCATGATGGCCATTACAATCGGCACCATAATGACAGCGACGGCCAGGCTTTTTAGCAGTTCCAGCATGGAAACCTCACGTAAATGATAAAAAAGTGATTGTAACGGCTTGAGAATAAAGTGCCATGCCCTTTTCGTGCTTTTACTTTAGCGCATACAATTGCTCCCACTAACTTAAGGAGCTGACATGCAAGCTGAACTCTCTCTTCATATTCGTCTACAGCAGAAGTTGTTTGCCGATCCACGCCGCATCGAACTCCTGAAACGGATTAAGGAGACCGGCTCCATCAGCCAGGGGGCAAAACTGGCGGGTATCAGTTACAAGAGCGCCTGGGATGCCATCAACGAGATGAATGGACTGGCGGATCAGACCCTGGTGGAACGAGCCACCGGCGGCAAAGGCGGCGGCGGCGCGCAGTTGACACGTTACGGCGAGCGTTTGATCCAATTGTTCCAGTTGATGGAGCAGATCCAACAGAAAGCCTTCGATGTGCTGCAAAACGACACCTTACCACTCGATAGCCTGCTGGCCGCCATCGCGCGTTTCTCGCTACAAACCAGTGCGCGCAACCAATTGTTCGGCACGGTGCTGGCGCGCGACCATCAGCAAGTGGTGCAGCATCTTGAGGTGTTGCTGAGCGATGGTGTGACCTGTCTGCGAGTGGCACTGACCCAACGCAGCGCCGAGCGTTTGCAACTGGAAAATGGCAAAGAAGTACTGGTTTTGATTAAAGCGCCGTGGATTCAGGTCAACCGAGACGCCCACCATGCCGATAATCATCTGGCGGTGCAGATCACCGCTATCGAACCGGGTGAGCAGGTCAGCGAAGTGTTGATGGCGCTGCCGGGCGGCGAAATTCTCTGCGCCACGGTGCCGAATAGCGAAGTGGCACAGCAGAATCTGCAAGCTGGCGACGACGTCACCGCCAGTTTTAATGCGGAACACGCCATCATCGCCACACTGCTCTGAAATCCCGGCCATGATTTGACTTCACTGGCAGCGGTCGCTACAACTGAGTGACACGATGCATAAAATGGAACAAATCATGGCTTCATTGCAAATTTCGCAAGGCACGTTTCGTCTTAGCGACACCCGAGTACTGTCCCTTAATGATTTAACCCTCAATAGCGGTGAGAGCTGGGCGTTTGTCGGTGCTAACGGTAGCGGCAAATCCTCGCTGGCCCGCGCGTTGTCCGGGGAATTACCACCAGGCAAAGGCAGCGTCAGCCATAGCTTTCAGCGTCCGACACGTTTATCGCTGGAACAGCTGCAAAAGCTGGTGACTGAAGAGTGGGAACGCAACAACACCGATATGCTCAGTGAAGGCGAAGATGACACCGGTCGCACGGCTGCGCAGATCATTCAGGATGACGTCAAAGATGATGCGCGTTGCCAGGCGCTGGCGCAGCAGTTTGGCATCAGCTACCTGATGGATCGCCGCTTCAAATATCTCTCTACCGGCGAAACGCGCAAAACCCTGCTGTGCCAGGCGCTGATGGCGCAGCCGGATCTGCTGATCCTCGATGAGCCTTTTGATGGCCTGGACGTGGCCTCCCGCGCCAGTCTGGCGCAAATTCTGAGCGACCTGCATCAGCAGGGCTACACCGTGGTGCTGGTACTGAACCGCTTTGATGATATTCCTGACTTTGTGCAGCACGTTGGCGTGCTGGCGGAATGTACCCTGACTCACACCGGCGAACGCAAAGCGATTCTGGCCGAAGCGCTGGTCGCCCAGCTGGCGCACAGTGAAACGCTTTCCGGTATGGCGCTGCCGGAAGCCGACGCTCCCGATCAAATTCCTCAACTGGCAGATGATGCGCCACGCGTGATTTTGCGTAACGGGGTGGTCTCGTATAACGACCAGCCGATCATCAACGGCCTGAGCTGGCAGGTGAATCCCGGCGAACACTGGCAGATTATCGGACCCAATGGCGCAGGCAAATCCACCCTGCTTAGTCTGGTCACCGGCGACCATCCACAGGGTTACAGCAACGATTTAACCCTGTTTGGCATCCGTCGTGGCAGTGGAGAAACCATCTGGGACATCAAGCAACATATTGGTTACGTCAGCAGCAGCCTGCACCTTGATTACCGCGTCAGCGTCAATGTGCGTACCGTGATCCTCTCCGGCTTCTTTGACTCCATCGGGTTGTATCAGGCGGTGTCGGATCGGCAAAAATCGTTGGCGCGACAGTGGCTGGCGTTGCTGGGGATGGATAACGCGTTAGCCGATGCGCCGTTCCATGGCCTGTCCTGGGGCCAGCAGCGCCTGGTGCTGATTGCGCGTGCGCTGGTGAAACATCCGGCGCTGCTGATACTCGATGAGCCGTTGCAGGGGCTGGACCCGATTAACCGTCAGCTGGTGCGCCGCTTTGTGGATGTGCTGATTGGTGAAGGCCGTACCCAGTTGCTGTTTGTTTCCCACCACGCCGAAGATGCGCCGCAGTGCATCACCCATCGCCTGAGTTTTGTTGCGCAGGATGGCGGTGAGTATGGGTATCAGCAGGAAAAGCTGCGTTAAAACCCGCGCGATAAATCGCGCCCCTACGGAGGCGTGATTTATCACGCCCCACACTTCAATGTAACCGTTACCATTTCATTGCCCACATATTCGGCAAACACGTCTGATAACCCCACAAAATGAGAATCGTCACCTTGTGTAAACGATACCATTTATCCAGACTGGATCACGCTTTCAGTCTGACCTTTATGCTACTTTGATCGCAGCCATTTTTATCTGTTTGTCGTTTACCAGGATCCAACATGGAAAAATTTAACCCGGTCGATCATCCGCATCGCCGTTATAACCCGTTGAGCGATCAGTGGGTATTGGTTTCACCGCATCGTGCCAAGCGTCCGTGGCAGGGCGCACAGGAAACTCCGGCGCTGGAAACATTGCCGGCACACGATCCCGACTGCTTCCTCTGCGCCGGTAATACCCGTATCACCGGTGATAAGAATCCCGATTATAAAAGCACTTACGTTTTCACCAATGACTTTGCCGCATTGATGACTGACACGCCGGATGCGCCACAAAGCGACGATATTTTGATGCGTTGCGAAAGCGCACGCGGCACCAGCCGGGTGATCTGCTTCTCGCCGGATCACAGCAAAACCCTGCCAGAGCTGCCGCTCAACGCGCTGGAAGATATCGTGCGCACCTGGCAGGAACAAACCGCCGATCTTGGTCAGCACTATCCGTGGGTACAGGTGTTTGAAAACAAAGGCGCGGCAATGGGCTGCTCCAACCCCCATCCACACGGTCAGGTGTGGGCGAACAGCTTTTTACCCAACGAGGCGCAGCGGGAAGACCAGCTCCAGCGTCGCTACTACGCCGAAAAAGGCACGCCGATGCTGGTGGATTACGCGGCGCGTGAACTGAACGATGGCAGCCGGACCGTGGTGGAAACTGACCACTGGCTGGCCGTTGTGCCCTGGTGGGCAGCGTGGCCGTTCGAAACGCTGCTGCTACCCAAGGCGCATGTGAAACGCATTACCGATCTGACTGAGGCGCAGCGCAAAGATCTGGCGCTGGCAATCAAGCTGCTGACCAGCCGTTACGACAATCTGTTTCAGTGTTCCTTCCCCTACTCAATGGGTTGGCACGGCGCGCCCTTTAACGGTGAGGCCAACGATCACTGGCAGCTGCATGCGCATTTCTATCCGCCGCTGCTGCGCTCGGCAACGGTACGCAAATTTATGGTTGGCTATGAAATGCTGGCCGAAACCCAACGTGATTTAACGGCAGAACAGGCGGCTGAACGTCTGCGTTCTGTCAGCGATGTCCATTTCCGCGAGGCGCAATAAATGTCATTAAAATCCATTACACAACAGACGTTCGTCGAGACATTTGGTTATCAGCCGAGCCACAGCATTCAGGCACCAGGTCGCGTGAATCTGATTGGTGAACACACCGACTATAATGATGGTTTCGTGCTGCCCTGCGCCATTGATTATCAAACCGTGATTGCCTGCGCCAAACGCGATGACCGCCAGGTGCGCGTGGTGGCTGTCGATTATGACAACCAACAAGACAGCTTCTCGCTGGATGCGCCGATTGAGCCGGTAACAGCGCCAATGTGGGCCAATTATGTGCGTGGAGTGGTGAAACATCTGCAAAAACGCGATGCCAGTTTTGGCGGCGTGGATATGGTGATCAGTGGTAACGTGCCACAGGGCGCGGGCCTGAGTTCCTCAGCGTCGCTGGAAGTGGCGGTCGGCACCGTGTTCCAGCAGTTGTATCAACTGCCGCTTGATGGCGCTGCCATTGCGGTGAACGGTCAGGAAGCGGAAAACCAGTTTGTCGGGTGCAACTGCGGCATCATGGATCAGCTGATTTCCGCATTAGGTAAGCAGGATCACGCGATGCTGCTGGATTGTCGTAGCCTCAGCACCCGCGCGGTATCGATGCCTGACAATGTGGCGGTGGTGATCATTAACTCTAACTTCCGCCGTACGCTGGTGGGCAGTGAATACAACACCCGCCGTGAGCAATGCGAAACCGGTGCACGCTTCTTCAATAAACCCGCCCTACGTGATGTCACTCTGGCGGAATTCGAAGCCGCTGAAGCCCAGCTCGATCCCCTGGTGGCCAAACGCGTACGCCACGTGATTACCGAGAATGCGCGCACGCTGGAAGCCGCCGATGCCTTGAGCGCCGGTGACCTGACACTTATGGGTAAGTTGATGGCGGAGTCCCATGCTTCAATGCGTGACGATTTCGAAATCACCGTGCCACCGATTGACCAGTTGGTGGAGATCGTCAAAGCTGTGATTGGACCGCGCGGTGGCGTACGTATGACCGGCGGCGGTTTTGGTGGCTGCATTGTGGCGTTGATGCCCACTGATCTGGTCGATCAGGTGAAAGCGGCTGTGGCCGAGCAGTACGAAGCCAAAACCGGTATCAAAGAAACCTTCTACGTGTGCAAAGCCTCTGAAGGAGCTGGCCAATGGTAGATGATGTGCAATCACATGCACCGGATGGACAACCGTGGCGTATAACCGTGTTACGTAATCGCAACGGTATGGTGGTAACGTTTATGGACTGGGGTGCGACCTGGCTGTCGGCGCGCGTGCCGATGCAGGATGGCAGCGTGCGTGAAGCGTTGCTCGGCTGTGCCACACCCTCTGACTATCTGCATCAGGACGCGTATCTCGGGGCCACGGTGGGCCGCTATGCCAACCGTATCGCCAACGCCACGCTGAAACCGTTGAATCTGGCACTGGTGGCCAATCAAGGCGAGCATCAGCTGCATGGTGGACCGCAAGGCTTTGATAAACGTCGCTGGCAAATCATCGGCCAGAGCGAATCCGAAGTGCATTATCGCCTCGACTCACCGGATGGCGATCAGGGCTTTCCCGGCAATCTGATTGCCGACCTGCGCTACCATCTCGACGACGACAACTGCCTGTCGATCAGCTATGCAGCAAGCACCGATAAGCCCTGCCCGGTCAACCTGACCAATCATGCTTACTTTAACCTTGATGCGCATCATGGCGATGCGCGCCAGCATCGCTTACAACTGCTGGCAGACCGTTATCTGCCCGTCGACAGTGATGGCATCCCCAATGCGCCGCTGAAAGCGGTTGAGGGAACCAGCTTCGATTTTCGCCAGCCGAAAACCGTGGCCGATGACTTCCTCGCCGATGACGATCAGAAAGCGGTAAAAGGTTATGACCATGCGTTTCTGCTGAATACCGCAGGTGACAGCAGCCAGCCCGCCGCCCGACTGTGGTCAGCCGACGGCAAGCTGGAGTTAAGCGTCTTTACCGCTGCCCCGGCGCTCCAGTTCTACTCCGGCAACTATCTGGAGGGAACCCGCGCCCGCGAGCAGGGAAGCTATACTGCTTTCCAGGGCATCGCCTTAGAGAGTGAATTTTTACCGGATTCGCCCAACCATACCGAGTGGCCACAGCCGGATTGCTGGCTGCAACCTGGCGACAGTTGGCAGTCGGTGACGCGTTATCGCCTCACCCCGCACTGACCCAACGGATGAAAAACGCGCACTGCGTCGCTGACAGGCTTACGCAGTGCGATGTTTTCCGCTATGGTATGGCGCTATCAGTGAGCCGCTTCATCAGGTGGCCGCCGCCGGTTTCTATAATACATCAAGCATTAAGGAGTTAAGCTATGGCCGTAACTAAGCTGGTTCTGGTGCGCCACGGCGAAAGCCAGTGGAATCAGGAAAACCGCTTCACCGGATGGTACGATGTGGATCTGTCCGACAAGGGTCGCACCGAAGCCAAAGCAGCCGGTCAGCTGCTGAAGAAAGAAGGTTTCGTATTCGATTTTGCCTACACTTCCGTGCTGAAACGTGCCATCCACACCCTGTGGAATGTACTGGACGAGCTGGACCAGGCTTGGCTGCCGGTAGAAAAATGCTGGCGTCTTAACGAGCGTCACTACGGTGCGTTGCAGGGTCTGGACAAAGCCGAAACCGCTGCCAAATATGGCGACGATCAGGTGAAACAGTGGCGTCGCGGCTTCGCGGTGACCCCGCCGGAACTGGATCGCAGCGATGAGCGTTTCCCGGGCCACGACCCGCGTTATGCGTCACTGACTGATGCCCAGCTGCCGACCACCGAAAGCCTGGCACTGACCATCGAACGCGTGATCCCTTACTGGAACGACAGCATTCTGCCGCGCATTAAGAGCGGTGAGAAAGTGATCATCGCAGCACACGGTAACTCACTGCGTGCGCTGGTGAAATACCTCGATAACCTGAGTGAAGACGAAATCCTCGAACTGAACATCCCGACTGGCGTGCCGTTGGTGTATGAATTCGACGAGAACTTCAAACCGCTGAAACGTTACTATCTGGGTGATGCCGACGAGATCGCTGCGAAAGCAGCCGCCGTAGCAAACCAGGGTAAAGCGAAATAAAAAAGAAGGCCAGACGCAAGTCTGGCCTTTTTGTCTGTAGCGGCGCGATTTATCGCGCGGGTTTTATATCAGCGCGATAAATCGCGCTGCTACGGAAATTAATCGCGACGCTGTTTAACCGCCTGAGCCAACTGACGCAGTACTTTGTCAGTATCTTCCCAGCCGATGCAGGCATCAGTGACGCTTTTGCCGTAAACCAGCGGCTCGCCGCTATCGAGGCTCTGATTGCCTTCCACCAGGTTACTCTCCAGCATCACGCCGGTAATACCCTGCTCACCGCCCGCAATCTGCTGCGCAACATCTTCCGCCACCACCATCTGGCGCTGGAATTGTTTGCTGCTGTTGGCGTGGCTAAAGTCGATCATCACCTGCGGTGTCAGACCCGCTTTCTCCAGCCCGGTTTTCACCGCCGCCACATGATGGGCGCTGTAGTTCGGCTCTTTGCCGCCACGCAGGATGATATGACAATCTTCGTTGCCGCTGGTTTCGACAATCGCCGAATGACCATACTTGGTGACCGACAGGAAGCAGTGCGGCGCGCTGGCAGCACCGATGGCGTCAATCGCCACTTTGATGGTGCCATCGGTGCCGTTTTTAAAACCTACCGGACAGGAAAGGCCGGAAGACAGCTCACGGTGCACCTGCGATTCGGTGGTACGTGCACCAATCGCCCCCCAGCTCATCAGGTCCGCCACGTATTGCGGGGTGATCATATCGAGGAACTCGCCTGCCGCTGGCAGGCCGGTATCATTAATATCCACCAGCAGTTTACGCGCCAAACGCAGGCCATCATTAATCTGGAAGCTGCCATCCATATAGGGATCGTTGATCAGCCCTTTCCAGCCCACGGTAGTACGTGGTTTCTCAAAATAGACGCGCATCACCACTTCCAGCTCGCCACTCAGCTCATCACGCAGTTGCAGCAAACGTTCGGCATACTCTTTTGCCGCCGCGGTGTCATGAATCGAGCAAGGTCCAATGATCACCAGCAGGCGGTCATCTTCGCCATGCAGAATACGGTGAATAGCCTGGCGGGCTTTCGCGACGGTCTGTGCCGCGCTATCGGTCGCGGGGAATTTTTCGAACAGCGCAACAGGAGGTAATAATTCTTTGATTTCTTTGATTCTTAAATCGTCGTTCTGGTAATTCATACTTAGTCCATTCAATTTCTGGCCCGGCGCGCGCCGGACGCAACCCGTCCACTGTAGCCCGTCAGACTAACGCTGTAAATTACCCACGCGGAGAAAGGGTATAAGTGAAACTTGCATTTATGCGGTTTTACACTAGACTTTTAATAGTAAGCACTATGCATCAAATAATCTTCATCACTTAAATTCACATAACACATCTTCGATGGAATTATATTCCGTCGAGGCGCTTTGTTTTCGTCAAACTGCACCATCGGGTTTAAGACGGCAACTGTCATTAATTAAAGGAGCATAATGATGAATAAGTTTGCAATTATCTTTCTGACGGCAGCAATGACACTGAGCAGCGGTGCCGCAATGGCGGCTGACAGCAATAACGGGACCGCCAATCAGGCGGCAGATGCCGGTGCGGCTGCGGGTGGCGCAAAGCAGAATCTGCCACCGAATAAAGTCGATAACAGCAAAATTAACAACACAGATGTGAATAGCGCGGCAACGTCGGGTAGCACTGACAGCAGCAATATGTCTGCCAGCGAAATTCATAAAAACAGTCAGTGTAAAGAGGGTAAATGTCCGGATATGAATAAAAAAGTCCAGACC
This sequence comes from Pantoea sp. X-Soil-TKNS-1211, assembly GCF_059730495.1. Lineage (NCBI taxonomy): Bacteria > Pseudomonadati > Pseudomonadota > Gammaproteobacteria > Enterobacterales > Erwiniaceae > Pantoea > Pantoea sp. X-Soil-TKNS-1211. Next base: position 1,347,473 of record NZ_AP035953.1, on the reverse strand, counting down.
CAGACGGGTAGCGGTGAGGTGAATACCAAAACCGACGGCACCAGCCAGTAAACCTGTTCAATCAGGCTGTCATCTCCACGATGACAGCCTGACCATTAACTGACGCAGCCCTGTAACGCCGCAACCTGACGATCCAACGTGAAGACCTGCCAATCAACTTGTTTTGCCCCCAGGGTAAATACCGCCGTGGCGAGGGTGTTTTCGTCGTCCGGGTCGTGCGGTGATAAACGGTAAATCGGCAGCTCTCCATCATGCTGGTCCGACAAAATCGCTTTTGCCGCCTCCCCATCCAGTTCTGACTGGTTGGCCTGCCAGAGCTTCAATCTTGACTGGCGTGAGGCAGAGCTGGCGGTGACGACCTGCTGTACATCGTTCATCACCGGATGGATCAGGTGGTTGGCATGACCCATCACTGTTGTCACCTGCACCACGGAACAGCCTGAACCGCTGGCTTCCACGCTAAATACGCGGCTATCACCCATTTGCCCCAGCGTATGATGGAACGCCCCGGCACGCGTATGCGTGGTTAACGCCAGCACCGCCTCGTCCAGTGTGCGGGCATTCAGCGCAGCACGAGCCAGCACCTGACGCGGCAAACCTGCCGGACGGTGCAGCGCACGGATATTATTTACTGTGTTGACGATGCCCTTCTCGTTAACGGCAAAGGTATGGCCGGGAATCGAGCCAGGATAGACAAAGCTGGTAAACCCCAGCCCTTCATCCGGCGTGAAGCTGACCAGCGCACAATCCTCACGCAGTTGCGGAAAGCCATCTTCGTTGTGGGCGATAATCCATTCTCCGATCGCGCTACTCCCGGTCACGGTGGTACAACCGTCCGAAGTGGAACGCACTAAATCGCCACGGCAGTTCCAGGCAAAGACCTCATCAACCGGGACACCCAGCCCCTGTGCCATGCCTTCCAGCTCCTGCCAAATCAGCGGATACTGCGCGATAACCGCCGTACGCATCGCCTGCCATTGCCCAGAACCCTGCATGGCGATCACGGTTTGCCACAGCCAGGTTTGCGTCAGCTTGTTATGCCAGGCTTCACGGCCAAATTCTCCCAAAGCCTGACCAATGGCAAAAGCACTCCCCTGTAACCTGAATGTTTTCATTGCGCGACCACTCCCACCCACATCGCCTCGCCGTTATCCGGAACAGGCGTCTGTGCACCATTCATAATCATAGAAAGAAAACTGTAATAACCGTTAATGCCAATCAGATCGACTACGCCTTTTTCACCCCACAGGGCGATGGCCTGCTGCCAGGTGTCGTCATTGACTTTTTTCTGCTGATGCAGCTGCTGGCAGATGTGATACACCACCCACTCATCGTCCTGTAAATCGTCGGGCAGGCGCTGCTCATTGATGGCCTGCACCGCGTGGGCGGAGATGCCCTTTTCCCGGGCGATAGGAGCGTGAATTGCCCATTCTACCGGTTGTGACCAGTGGCGTGCCGTAAGCAGAATCGCCAGCTCCGACAGACGCTGGCCCAGCGCGCTGCGATAACGCAGATATGCTCCCATACGCTGGGCATGGGCCATCAGTTCCGGGCTACGCAACAGCGGTTCAAAGGGTGGCAACAATGCGCCGCGTGGTCCGTTGATGATCTCTTCAGCCAGTTGGCGCTGCTCATCGCTCCATTGCTGCTCGTCCAAAAGCGGTAAGCGATTCATGATTAACGCCCCACCAGCTTGCGCGTTTCTTCGCTAATCACCTGATGCAGCGTATCCACGACAAAATCCAGCTGCGGGCGGGTGACGATAAACGGCGGTGCGATCAGGATATGATCGCCATATTGGCCATCCAGAGTACCGCCCATCGGATATACCATTAAGCCACGCTCCATGCATTGCGCTTTAATCGCTGCATGTAACTTCAGTGCAGGATCGAACGGGGTTTTGCTGGCTTTGTCCCGCACCAGTTCCACGCCCGCGAACAAACCGCGTCCGCGTGTGTCTCCCACATGCGGTAGCGCTCCCAACACCTCGCGCAGCGCCTGTTGCAGATAAGCGCCCTGTTGCTGAACCTGCGCCAGCAGATTGTCACGCTCAATGATTTGCTGCACCGCCAATGCCGCTGCGGCCGCCGTGGCGTGGCAGATGTAGGTATGACCATGCTGGAACAGGCCACTTCCCGCCTGTAATGCCGCCACAATTTTTTCACTCGCCAGCACCGCACCAATCGGCTGATAACCGCCACCTAAGCCTTTGGCGATGGTGACAATGTCCGGTATCACGCCATCTTGCTCAAAAGCATGCAGGGTGCCGGTGCGCCCCATGCCGCACATCACTTCATCAGCGATATACAGGATGCCGTACTTATCGCATAAACGACGTACACCCAGGAAATAGCCAGGGGTTGGCGGCGTGGCACCGGTGGTGGCACCGACGACGGTTTCCGCGCAGAAACCGATGATTTTCTCCGGTCCGGTGGTCAGGATCGCCTCTTCCAGTTCATTTAACAGACGCTGGGTATATTGTTGCTGGCTTTCATCGTCGCGGCGATCGCGATATTCATTGCACGCCGATACCCGCACCACATCCATCAGCAAAGGCGCAAACTGGCGGCGACGCCACTCGTTGCCACCCACTGCCAACGCTCCGAGGGTGTTGCCGTGATAACTTTGCTTGCGGGCGATAAAGGTAGTGCGCTCGGGTTGTCCAATCTCGACAAAATACTGGCGCGCCAGTTTCAGTGCCGTTTCTACCGCTTCGGAGCCGCCAGACACAAAATAGGCATAGTTCAGATCGCCAGGGGCGGTGCGAGTCAGCTGTGCCGCCAACTGCTCGACGGTTTCACTGGTGAAAAAGCTGGTGTGTGCATAGGCCAGTTGATCAATCTGACGGTGCATGGCGGCCAACACCTCAGGATGAGCATGCCCAAGGCAGGAAACCGCCGCGCCCCCGCAGGCATCAAGATAACGCTTACCACTGAGATCGGTGATGTACGCCCCCTGCGCGCCCACCGCGACGGCGGGTGTGGTACGAAGGGTACGGTGAATGATCTGGCTCATGCTCTGTTCCTGCTCCTGAAAACGCTTGCGCTATATATTGGCTGCATCTTGCATGATCCATTTGGATCACGTCAACGTAAATACGATACATATGCATTGCATTTTTTATGACAGTAACAAATGGATCATTGATCAGGATTTGCCGGGAATAACGTAGGCACCTGAATCAATCAGATAACGTTCCGCGTTCTCAATTTTACTGACCGCTTCGCGCCCATGACGTGCCACCAGCATCGCCAGCAGACATTCAGCTAACCCCATACCAGAGACCACCGAGGGGAAGAAGGAGGGGCTGTCGATGGAAAATAGCAAAGTACAATGCGCCGCCTGCGCCAGCGGCGAAACCGGTGAATCGGTGATAGCGATAATGCGCGTACCGGCCTGAGTTGCCGCATCCAGCACATCCAGCGATTCACGTGAATAAGGAGCGAAACTGGTCAACAGCACACAATCTTTGCCACTTAACTCGCGGGTAAAGACTTCGATGTTGCTCGCCAGACCATCAATCAATGACACCTGGCGGTTGAACAAGCGGTAGACGTAAAACAGCGACCAGGCAATGGGGAAACTGGCGCGAAAACCACAGATATAGACGTTTTCTGCTTCATCCAGCAAGGTTACTGCCTGCTGCATCGCCTGCTGGTTTTCCGCCTGGGTGAAAGCCAGATTGGCCTGATGTGCCAGAAAAACCTCTTCATACAGGGCTGGCTGAGTGCCTTTGGCAATCAGTTTTTCCGCTTTGGATACATATGTATCATTGCGCAAGCCGAGATCGTCAATCATGGCGCTTTTCAGTTCACCCCAGCCTTGATAACCCAGACGTTGCGCCAGCCGCAGCAGCGTGGCAGGTTTGACGCCGCCTTCTGCGGCAAAGGCCCGCATCGACAGCACCACCAGTTTGTTGGCATGTTGCAGGGAAAATTCGGCGGCGCGCTGTAACTCTGGCGAGAGTGAACTGAACTGACTGACAATATTTTCCCGGAGATTCATCACGTTTCGTCATCATAAAAAGGGTAACGCCACGATGTTAACACTCATATGCCGGGGAGATAATGAATATTCCCCTGCTTTTCCGTTATGCTGAAACAACGAAAACAACAGGACAGGATTATGGCTGCGCTGCTGCTTATAGATGATCACCCGTTAGTTGAAGTCGCGCTAAGCGCTGCCTGCGTCAACTCCCCGATTCCGTTGCAACTGTTCGCCGCCGGTGATGAAGCACAGGCACGCCAGCTACTGCAACAGCACGCTGTCGACCTGGTCATCCTCGATATTGGCTTGCCGGACAGCGACGGGTTGGAACTGCTGCGTCGACTGCGGGTACATCATCCTGACTGCCCGGTGCTGATCTATTCGGCAGAGCAAAGCCGCCATACCCTGCTTCGTGCCGCCTCGCTGGGTGCCGCCGGTTATGTGGTAAAAAGTCAGAGCATGGCGCAATTGCTGAGCGCGATTCTCGCGGTGCTGGGCGGCCAACAAGCATTCCCGGCCCTGCCGGAACGCATTGATTTACCACTGACTGAAAAAGAGCAGCAGATTGTCGCCCTGCTGGCACGCGGCCTGTCGAATTTGCAGATTGCTGAACAGTTGCATATCAGCAACAAAACCGTCAGTACTCATAAGAAGAACATCCTGGAGAAGACCGGGGTGCAATCGGTAGTTGAACTGGCTGAATTGTGGAAGGCACATCAGTGAAGCGTCTGCTTCTGCTGTTGGTCTGGTTTTTCAGCACCCTGGCGCAGGCCGATTTACAGCCTGCCAGCAGCGTGATGCTGCCTTCAATGATGCCTGCGCCGCACAGCACGCCGTGGTCAGCCTCTCCGCTGCGCGTGGCGCTACTGGCGCAGAATAGCGCGCCCTGGGCAATGCGCATCGGCGATCAGATCTGGGGCATTGATGCCGATTATCTGAGTGCGCTCAGTCAGCTCACCGGCAGCCACTTCGTATTACAAACCTATCCCGATCGTGACCAACAGTTGGCCGCGCTGGCACACGGTGAGGTCGATCTGGTGCTGAGTACTGACCACGCTTCCCTATCGCCTGACCTTCTCTTAAGCGACAGTTGGTACACCAGTCCGGTGCGTATCTACCGTAACCGCGAAAATCAACGCGCCGTGATGTTCAATAGTCACGATGCGCAACTTACCGTGGCGCAATCGACGCTGGCACAGCTCCCGGACGATTTCGTGCGTGCGCACCGCTGGTATGGCTTACCCGGCGATCTTCAGGCGCTGTATGCGTTGCTCAACCAGCAAAGCGATTATCTGGTAGCCGATGAGACCAGCGCCGGATTTCTGCTCAGTCAGTTGCAGCAGGGACAAATCTACCAAATCACTGCCAACCCTGGCGCCGGGGATCTCACCCTGCGGGCAATGGCGCGCGATCCTGCCTTGATCCAATGGCTCAATCAGCAGCTACGCCTGCTGCCTGCCGAGTTCAGCAACCGGGTTCAGCAGCGCTGGAGTCCCCCGCTGCTGCGCTATCAGGATACACAGACGCTGATGCTTTCTGCGACCGAGCAGCAGTGGCTGGCGCAGCATCGACAAATCCCTTACGCCGCTGAGGCTGATAACGCCCCCTGGAGTTATCGTGACGCCAGCGGCAATGCGCGCGGTTTTGCCATCGATTTACTCAACGCACTCAGTCAAAGCACCGGTTTGCGCTTTACGCCGCACTGGGTAGCAAATCCGCAGCAGGCCGCGTCGCTGCTGCAACAACAGCAGGTGATGCTTAGCGTGTTACCCACACTGGACGGCACCACCACCCTGCCGGTGTGGCGTGCCATCTGGGGCATTTACACCCTGTCGACGCGCCAGCCCATGAACTGGCAGGCGTTGCAGGGACAGCGCGTGGGTATCTTGCGTGACGACCTCGCACAACGCATGTTGCCGGGTGGGATTAACGTCGCGGTTTTTGACGATCGCGCCCAGCTGTGGCAAGCGTTGAATAACGGGCAGATCGATGCGCTGGTGGATAATGTGCTGTCGGCCCGCTGGCGTATCGCCAGCCACTATGGCGATCGTATGCATCTGGCGTTCGCCGCCAGTGATATCGCCTGGCCGCTGGCCCCGCAAATCAGCGATCAACAACCGGTGCTGCGCGCGCTAATGGATCGCGCATTACAGCAGATTCCGCCAGAAACCCTGAACCAGATGCGGGATAACTGGTCAGTGCCACCGCAGCCAGGTACCACCATGACGATGCGCAATGTGCCGTTGCTGGTGCTGATCGCTGCCGGGATCGCCATTCTGCTGCTGCTGGTGCTACTGGTACGTCGCTATCTGCAACAGCGACGCGAACGTCTGCAACGCGAACAGGCCGAGCGGGCCAACGCCGCGAAAAGTCAGTTTCTCGCCACCGCCAGCCATGAGCTGCGTACGCCGATGCAGGCGATTCTCGGTCTGCTGGAGTTGGAGCAGCAGCAACATCCCAGCGCCCGGCTTGAGCTGATGCACAGCAGCGCACGCTCGCTGATGGCGTTGCTGAATGATTTACAGGACCACGCGCGTATCGAAAACCACAGCTTCCGCCTGGCACCACATCCGCTCAATTTGTCACGCTGGCTACAACAACAGCAGCAGTTTTATCATCCGTTAATGCGTGATGCCGGTCCACAACTGGTGGTGGAAGCACTGACCGCGCTACCCGGCACCGTATTGCTGGATGGCGATCGCCTGCAACAGGTGGTGAATAATCTGGTAGCGAATGCACTGAAATTTACCCGTCAGGGCGATATCCGCCTGACGCTGGCGGTCAATGACGCCATCGTGCTGGTGGTGGCCGACTGCGGCAGCGGCATTCCGCAGGCGGAGCAAGCGCAGCTATTCGAACCCTGGTATCAGGCACCGTCGGGTAAGGCCCATGCCGTTCAGGGTAGTGGTCTTGGCTTATTTATCTGCCGGGAGATTGTGCAACGCATGGGGGGTAATCTGACGCTCACCTCTGCGCCGGGTACAGGCACCCGCGTTGAAGTCACGCTGCCCCTCCAGCTTGCCGACAGCCAGAGCGAAAGTGCCCCTGCCGCCTGGCCGCATTATCCGCAGTTACGCGTGGCGATAGTCGACGACCATCCCACCAACTTGCTGGTGATGCAGCAACAGTTGGCGCTATTTGCTATCCACGCCGAGGTGTTTGATGAAGGGCGTGCACTCCTGCGCGCCGATGCCCGTCAACCCTTCGACCTGTTGTTTATCGACCAGATGATGCCACATCCCAACGGTCTCACGCTGCTGAGGATTTTGCGCCGCCGCCAACGGCAACGCGGCGATAACGCCTTGCGCGTGATCTGTTCTGCTGATGCACAGCTGGTCAAATTAACGCTACAACTCAATGAGGCGCTGCTGGTAAAACCGATCACCTTGAGCGATCTTGCGCCCCTGCTGGCGCGTGCAAGTCTGGACCCGCTGAGGCCGCTGTCCAACAGCCTGCTTATCCTCGCACAGCATAACGAAAGCATGATTCCACGCATTTGCCAGACGTTGCAACGCACGATGATACAGGACCGTGACACCCTGCTGGCCGCCAGCGCAGCGCAGGAATGGCCAGCATTGGCACGCGCCGCACATCGGATGAAAGGTAGCTGGCTATTGCTGGGGATGGATGAGATCGCCTCCCAGTGCCAGCAGTTGGCAGAAGCGGCAAAACAGCAACGGCTGGAACCAGAGCAACTTAATTTGCTGATATCATTAACGAACAGGTTACTGAAACAACTGGAAAGTTATGGCACACACCCATTCTCACAACACGCCTGACGGCAACCGCACCCGCCTGACGGCGGCGTTTGGCATCACCGCCCTGTTTATGTTGGTGGAAGCGATTGGCGGTTGGATCTCAGGCTCGCTGGCACTGCTGGCAGATGCCGGTCATATGCTCACCGATACCGCAGCATTATTGATGGCGTTGCTGGCGGTACAGTTTTCACAGCGCAAACCGAATGCGCGTCATACCTTTGGCTTGTTGCGACTGACCACGCTGGCCGCCTTTGTCAACGCGATTGCCTTATTGGTGATCACCGTGATGATTGTCTGGGAAGCGTTACGTCGCTTTTATCAACCACAACCGGTCGCCGGTGGCCTGATGCTGGCGATTGGTGTGGCCGGTTTGCTGGCAAATTTGCTCTCCTTCTGGCTACTGCATCATGGTAGCGAGGAGAAGAACCTCAACGTGCGCGCTGCCGCCCTGCATGTACTGGGTGATTTGCTGGGTTCAGTGGGGGCCATTGTCGCGGCAGTGATCATCATGTTCACCGGTTGGACGCCGATCGATCCGATTTTGTCGCTGCTGGTTTCGCTGCTGGTGGTGCGCAGCGCCTGGTCACTGTTGCGTGAGAGTTTGCACGAACTGCTGGAGGGGGCACCGGGCAATATCAATGTTGATAAGCTGAAACGCGAGCTGACGCTCAATATCGCTGAAGTGCGTAATGTCCACCATGTGCATTTATGGCAGGTCGGCGAGAAACCCGTGTTGACGCTACATGTGCAGGTGATTCCGCCTTACGATCATGACGCGCTGCTGGTGCGCATTCATCGCTACCTGCACCAACATTATCAGATCGCCCACGCCACAGTGCAGATGGAATACCAGCCCTGTAGCGGGCCGGATTGTGAACTGTGCCTGGACTCGGGTAATGCGCAGCATGACCATCATCACCATGAAGGCCATGTGCATCAACATCATTAAGAGGAGAGCGCATGCGAGCCATGTTCGCGTGCGCTTTTGATCCACAAACGGGAACCGTTCAGCGCGATCAGTGTCAGGATCGCGTACTCCAGCGACATGGCATAGACGCCCTGGCGGGCAAAAATCATCACGCTGATGACATTGATTACCACCCACAGCAGCCAGTTCTCCACGTATTTACGCGTCATCAGAATCATCGCCACAATCGACAACACCATCATGCAGGAGTCCCAGAACGGGAAAGCATCCGGTTGTAACTGCGGCATCACCACCTGCAAACCCAGCCCCTGCATAATCCCTACCGCGCTGCGCGTCAGGAAAGCAAACACCGGGTCGATCCAGAAGGTCATTAGCGCGATGGCAATCACGCACACCGCGCCCCACCCCAGCGCCTTTGGCAATGGCAGCCAGCGGATTTTCAGTTCCGCTTCCTGCGCCGCATTTTGCCGACTCCAGGCATACCAGCCATAGACATTGGCGACAAAGAAAAACAGTTGCAGCAGCAGACTGGCGTACAGCTGGATCTGGAAGAAAATCACCGCAAACAGGGTGACGTTGATCAGGCCGAAGAAGTAATTGATGATTTTTTCCTGACTGGCCAGCCAGATACACAGCAAGCCAGCCACGGTGCCGACCGCTTCGATCCACGAGAGATCGTAGCCGCCGACGCCGAGAGGAATATGAACCAGAATGTTTTGCGTGCTAAAGAAATCCATAACGGGCACCTGTCTGAAAGGTGCAGCGCGTCAGGCGTTCCCTTTCACCTTGAGTTTAAGTTCCGCTGCAAAGGATAGCATGCGGTTAAGCGGCAGCAACGCCGCCTCGCGCAATTGATCATCGACGTGGATTTCATGCTCACGGCCCCCCTGTGACAATCCTTCAGCAATCGCTTTCAGGCCGTTCATCGCCATCCACGGGCAATGCGCACAACTGCGACAGGTAGCCCCTTCTCCTGCGGTCGGTGCTTCCAGCAGCTCTTTTTCCGGCACCGCCTGCTGCATTTTGTAGAAGATGCCGCGGTCAGTGGCGACAATCATCTGCGGATGCGGCAAACTTTTCGCTGCCTGAATCAGCTGGCTGGTGGAACCGACCGCATCGGCCAGCTCTACTATCGCCTGAGGCGATTCCGGGTGGACCAGCACCGCCGCATCAGGATAGAGCGCCTTCATGCGTTGCAGCGCCTGGGTTTTGAATTCATCGTGCACGATACAGGCACCCTGCCAGCACAACACATCCGCGCCGGTTTTCTGCGTGACATAGCGCCCCAGATGACGATCCGGTGCCCAGATAATTTTCTCACCGAGGCTGTCGAGATGTTCAATCAGTTCAACCGCGATACTGGAGGTCACGACCCAATCGGCACGCGCTTTGACCGCTGCGGAGGTGTTGGCATACACCACCACAGTGCGATCCGGGTGTGCATCGCAAAAGCGGTTAAACTCATCAATCGGGCAGCCGAGATCGAGCGAGCACTCCGCCTGCAAAGTGGGCATCAGCACGGTTTTTTCCGGGCTGAGGATTTTCGCGGTTTCACCCATAAAACGCACCCCGGCCACCAGTAAGGTGGAAGCCGGGTGGGTGCTGCCAAAGCGCGCCATTTCCAGTGAGTCCGCCACACAGCCGCCGGTGGCTTCCGCCAGCGCCTGAATTTCCGGATCGGTGTAATAATGCGCCACCATCACCGCATCACGCTCTTTTAGTAACCGTTTGATTTCTTCGATATAAAACGATTTTTCATCCAGACTAAGACGCGCTGGTTTTGGCGGGAAGGGGTAGATCGCGCTTTCAGGATCGAACATCAGGCTCATAACACGGCTCTCGGTTTTCTTAATTTAACAAAATCGCCTAGCCGGGCGATTAAATGGCATGAAATCCACCATCGTGTTTTATATGCTAAACAAGATAGCGGATCTCACCGAGGGTGTCGTGTTTTTTTTACCCAAACCTGACCGGCTGTGATGCTGTTAGTGTTTCGGCATCCCTTCCAGCTCCAGCAGGAAGGCTTTTACTGGCAGCCCACCAGCAAATCCGGTCAGTTTGCCGTTGCTGCCGATCACCCGATGGCAGGGTGCCACGATCGACAGGGGGTTCTTACCGTTGGCCGCGCCGACGGCACGTACCGCTTTCGGATTACCAATTTGTTCAGCAATCTGACGATAGCTGCGGGTTTCACCAAACGGGATGGTGATCAGCGCCTGCCAGACTTTTTTCTGAAACTCAGTGCCGACGGTGTCATAGGGTAGGTCAAACTGCTGGCGTTGTCCGGCGAAGTATTCGCGTAGCTGACGTTCGGTTTCACATAAGATGGGATGCAGGTCATCACGGCTGATTGGCTTGAGCGGTACACGTTGTGACCCTTCGTTCTCCCACAGAATCGCCGACAGTCCTTTATTGCTGGCAATTAAGGTGAGATCGCCCACGGGGGTAGCGATAATTTTTGCATGATACATAGTGCGCCTCCGGCTTGATATCTGTGGCGCATTATCGCACTTTTATCGCGATAAACTGGCTGTTTTCGGTCATGCAGTTAAACTGGTTAGCTGTCCGAAAGCAGCGAGTTTTAGTCGTCAAGCTGCGCGAGGATGCGGTTTATTTGCTGGAGACGATGATGTTTGATCCCGATATTGCTTACCAGGCGCTGACATCGCGCGACAGCCGCTTTGACGGCTTGTTTTTTGTCGGTGTGACCTCAACCGGCATCTATTGCCGACCTATCTGCCCGGTAAAAGCGCCGATGCAAAAAAATTGCCTGTTCTTTGCCAGCGCTGAAGCCGCAGAGAAAGCCCATTTTCGCCCCTGCCTGCGTTGCCGTCCAGAGTTGGCCCCCGGCTTTGCCCCGGTTGATAGCCACCATCGCATCGCCGATCGGCTGATCCGCCGTATTGAAGAAGGCTTGCTGGAGGAGCAGGAAACGCTGGCGGAGATTGCCAGCGAGTTTGGTTTAAGCGAGCGCCAGCTGCGCCGCGTAGTGCAGCAGGAACTGGGTGTATCACCGATTGAGTTACGTCAAACCCGACGCATGTTGCTGGCGAAGCAGCTGTTAACCGAAACCTCCCTGCCAGTAACAGAAATCGCCTATGCCAGCGGTTTTAATAGTCTGCGTCGCTTTAACGATGTGTTCCAGGCTCGCTATCGTATGACCCCATCCCGATTGCGTAAGCAGTCTTCTCCTTCGCCGGTAACACCGTTGCAGGAGAGCGCAGAACTCCGCCTGAGTTATCGCCCGCCTTATGACTGGGAAGCGATACTCGATTTTCTGCAACAACGCGTGATGAAGGAGGTGGAATGGGTATCAGGGGGCATTTATCACCGTACCGTGGCGCTGGGCGACTGCCAGGGTTGGGTGCGTGTCAGTCACTATCCCGAGAAGCAGTCGCTGAAGGTGCAGTTCACCACCAGCCTGACGCCAGTGTTGCCAGCCCTGCTGCGCCGCCTGCGCGATTTGTTTGATTTGGATGCGCAACCGCAGCGGATTGCTGACCAGTTAGCGCAGGACCCGTTGCTGGCCCCGAGTCTGGCGAAGTATCCCGGTCTGCGTGTTCCGGGCGCGTTTGATGGCTTTGAATTGGGCGTGCGAGCGATTCTCGGCCAACAGGTGACGGTAAAAGCGGCGACGACGCTGAGTAGCCGCGTGGCGCAACGTTTCGGCGAGCCAATGGCGACCCCCTGGCCTGAGCTATCGCGCCTTTCGCCCACAGCAGAAACCCTGGCAGCAGCCACCCAGGATGATATCGCCAGCCTCGGGATTGTCAGCGCACGCTCACAGGCGATCCTCGCACTGGCTCAGGCTTGTGCCTCCGGCGCATTACGCTTTAATGGCGCGGTAAATCCAGACAGGGTGCAACAACAATTGCTGGCGTTGAAAGGTATCGGGCCATGGACCGCCAGCTATATCGCGATGCGAGCGCTGCGCTGGCCGGATGCGTTTCCCAAAGAAGATATCGCGATTCGTAATAATCTTGGCGGGGTGAGTGCGAAAGACGCCGAGTTGCTGTCGCAGGTGTGGCGTCCGTGGCGCAGTTATGCGGTGCTGCATATCTGGCGTAGCGGCGCGATTTATCGCGCAAATAAGCAAGATACGTAACGGCCAGAAAAGAGAGCGATAAATCCGTAAACCCGAAAAAGCAAAAAGGCGCCTTTAGGGCGCCTTTCTACATATTGGTGGGTCGTGCAGGATTCGAACCTGCGACCAATTGATTAAAAGTCAACTGCTCTACCAACTGAGCTAACGACCCGCTCGATGAGGGCTTACAACCAGAGTGACCAGATGGTGGGTCGTGCAGGATTCGAACCTGCGACCAATTGATTAAAAGTCAACTGCTCTACCAACTGAGCTAACGACCCATCGTGGTTGTGAAGCAAACTGAAGAAAACACTGAACCGACTGGAGGTTGAGATGGTGGGTCGTGCAGGATTCGAACCTGCGACCAATTGATTAAAAGTCAACTGCTCTACCAACTGAGCTAACGACCCATCTTCAGTGCTGCCGATACTTATTAAGATATGTCCCGGCAACGGCGGCATATATTACTGATTTAGCGGGGTAGCGCAACCCTTATTTTCCAGCAAATCACTCAATTGCTTACCTTTCATGCGGCCAGACCAGAAATCACACGAAATCCGGTCTGTGCTGCACAAATTACAACCCGGCGAGACGTTTCTGCGCCAGCTTTGCCGACTCGCTGTTCGGGAATTGTTTGATCACTTGCTGGTAGACCGCTTTGGCTTTCGCCGTATCGTTCTTCTCCTGCATGATCACCCCAACCTTAAACAACGCTTCTGGCGCTTTCGGCGATTTCGGGTAGTTTTTTACCACAGTGGCAAAATAATAGGCCGCATCGTCCTTCTTGCCCTTGTTGTAAAACAACTGCCCCAGCCAGTAATTAGCATTAGGCTGATAGGTAGAATCAGGATAACGCTTCACCCATGCCTGCAACGCAGTAATGGCCTGGTCATACTGTTTCTTCTCCAGAATCAGCGCCACAGCGGCATTGTAGTCGCTGTTCGCATCACCGCTTTGCGTCGGTGCTGCTGCTGCGCTATCACTGCTACCTGCGGCGGTTGCAGCACCTGCTTCAGCACCACTGGCTGCCGCCGCTGCATCACCACCACCGCTGGCCTGAGCGCCGTTATTCCCGCTACTCAAACTGTCAATCTGCTGGTAGATCTGCTTCTGGCGCTCAATCACCTGATTAAGCTGATAGGTGTTCTGCTGAATTTGCCCGCGCAGCGAATCGATATCGCTTTGGTTGTCACTCATCTGCTGCTGCAACTGCTGCAGAAGCTGAGCCTGGGCATTGGAGATACGTTCAAGAGTGGTGACACGGTCTTCGACCGAGCCTGAGCCAACGCTACTGATTGACGCCTGGGCATTAGCGGCCCAGGGGGCCGCTACACCAACCAGTAACGACAGACTCAACAGATGAAGTCTGAAGTTACTCATCATGTGATTATCTTAGTAAACCAGAACGGCACGACGGTTTTTAGCGTAAGCCGCTTCGTCGTGACCCAGTACTGCCGGCTTCTCTTTACCGTAAGAAACGATAGACATCTGATCAGCTGACACGCCTTTACCTTGCAGGTACATTTTCACTGCGCTTGCACGACGCTCGCCCAGGGCGATGTTGTATTCCGGCGTACCGCGCTCATCCGCATGACCTTCGATGGTCACTTTGTAAGACGGGTTGCTACGCAGGAAAGCAGCGTGCTGATCCAGCATCTGAGCGTACTCAGACTGCACGTCGTACTTGTCCAGGCCGAAGTAAACGATGTTGTTCTGCTGCAGCTGCTGCATCTGCAAACGTGCCTGCTCGTCAGAAGACATGTTACCGTTCTGGCCAGAACCGTAAGCACCATCAGCACCCATACCAGTCTGGTCGTTGTTGTTGTTTTTGTGAGAGCTACATGCAGCCACTGCGATAACCGGCAGAGCCAGCATCAAACCCTTCAGCACTTTGTTCAGTTGCATTTCTTTATCCTATTATATTGTTTGCCATACATATCATCCCCCACCTCAGCAGGGGATTGATGCATCACAGATACGGCGACCAGGCAGGCGATTTTACCTGTCCATCAGTTGCCGGAAGACGCGCTTTGAAACGCCCATCGGTTGAAACCAACTGCAACACGGAACCCATCCCCTGAGTAGAGCTATAGATTACCATCGTGCCGTTAGGAGCCAGACTTGGCGTCTCATCCAGGAACGTGTCCGTTAACGTTTGAACGGCTCCCGTTTCCAGATCCTGTTTGGCGACGTGCTGAGCGCCACCGGCGCTGCTAATCATCACCATTGTTTTACCGTCGGTAGACACATCCGCATCCTGGTTCTGCGAACCTTCCCAGGTAATACGTTGTGGCGCACCGCCGTTAATGCCAATTTTGTAGATCTGAGGCGCACCCGCCTGATCAGAGGTGTAAGCCAGTGTCTGGCTATCCGGGAACCAGGTCGGTTCGGTGCTGTTGTAGCGGCCATCTGTAATCTGACGAATCTGACCAGAACCCAAGTCCATCACATACAGGTTCAGACTACCGGTTTTAGATAGCGCAAACGCCAGTTTAGATCCATCCGGCGAGAAGGCCGGTGCACCGTTATGACGCGGGAAAGAAGCCACCTGACGGATTGCGCCGTTAGCCAGCGTCTGAATCACCAGCGCAGATTTACCGCTTTCAAAGGTCACGTAAGCCACTTTGCTGCCGTCTGGTGACCAGGTCGGCGACATCAGCGGCTCTGGCGAACGATGTACCACAAACTGGTTGTAACCATCGTAATCGGAGACACGCAGTTCATACGGGAACTGACCACCATTGGTCTGCACCACATAGGCGATACGGGTACGGAACGCACCTTTAATACCGGTCAGCTTCTCAAACACTTCGTCACTGGCAGTATGTGCGGCATAACGCAGCCACTGCTTCGTCACTTTGTAAGAGTTCTGCGCCAGCACCGTACCCGGTGCACCACCGGTATCAACCAGCTGGTAAGCGATCTGGTAGCTGCCATCAGCGTTCGGCGTGACCTGACCGACCACCACAGCGTCGATGCCAAGCGCACTCCAGGCGGCAGGCTGAACCTGCTGCGCGCTGGTCGGCTGCTGCGGCAGACGTGAGCGGTCCAGCGGATTGAATTTACCGCTGTTGCGCAAGTCAGCCGCGACGATGCCACCAATATCTTCTGGTGCAGCGCCCGGACCGGCCCACTGGAATGGAACCACACCAATAGGACGCGCGGTATTCACGCCCTGCGTAATTTCAATGCGTACTTCTGCGTGCAGCATGGCCGCCCACAGCAGTACAAAAAAACCTAAGGTTACACGAAGTGCCTGCTTCATCTTCTCTCCCTTATCTGAACCTGAGTTCATGATAATTCGCACTGTTCCTGAAAAAACACGGGTACTCATAGAGTACGGCAAGCTAACCTTAGTTCAACCTGCCGAACGTTACTGCATTATTCCGGTTTGAAACGCATTGGTGCGTTTTTGAACACTTCATACACCGCCTGGGTAGGTGGCTTCGGCAAGTGAGCCTGTTTCGCCGCCGAGACCGCCGCCTGACACAATGCAGGATCGCCGCCCTCGGCTTTCACATCAATCAGCAAGCCATCTGGAGCGAGCTTGATGCGCAGATTACACTCTTTACCTTTGTATGAATCGGCATCATAGAAACGGCTCTGAATCGCTGCCACAACCTGGCCCATGTAGGAGTTAATTTCCGCTCCTGAAGCGCCGGCTTTCTTCTGATTACCTTGTCCAGCCGCTGCCCCACCAGCGGAAGCGTTACCACTTTTCGGCGCATTCTTACCGGATGAGAGACCACCCAGCAGATCGTCAACAGCGTTTTCATTCTTCGCGGCTTCGGCGGCGGCTTTCTTCTTCGCGTCAGCCGCTGCTTTGGCTTTCGCCGCTGCATCTGCCTTGGCTTTCGCTGCCGCTTCAGCTTTCTCTTTCGCCTCAGCAGCTGCCGTCGCTTTTGCTTCTTCAGCCGCTTTCTCTTTGGCTTCCTGCGCCGCTTTCGCCTTAGCATCTGCCGCGGCCTGCGCTTTGGCTTCCGCATCCGCCTTGGCTTTTGCCTGGGCCGCTGCTTTCGCTTCCTGCGCCGCTTTCTCTTTCGCCGCTTCGGCTGCTGCCGCTTTCGCTTCTTGCTCAGCCTGTTTCTTCGCTTCAGCTGCGGCTTTCGCCTGAGCTTCTGCCGCCGCTTTTGCCTGTGCATCGGCCTGCGCTTTGGCATCGGCTTTGGCTTTCGCCGCCGCCGCTTCAGCCGCTTTTTGTTCTTCCTGCGCCTGCTTCGCCGCCGCTTCGGCCGCTTTCTGCTGCTCGGCCTGCTGTTTCGCCTGCTCTTTGGCTTCTTGCTGCGCCTGCAAACGCTCTTTCTCCAGCTCTTTCAGACGCTGTTGTTCGGCGGCCTGCTTCTGTTGTAATTCTTCTGCCTGCTGCTGCGCCTGTTTCTCGCGCTGCTGCTCAGCACGCTTGCTATCGCTTTGTTGATTCTGCTGGCGATTGTATTGATCGACCACGGCACCGGGATCGACCATCACCGCGTCGATATCACTACCGCCGCCACCGCCGCTGGATTCGATTTTTTCGTTAAACGAGCTCCAAATCAGCAAGGCGATCAACACGATGTGCAGAATCACCGAAATGATTATCGCGCGTTTTAACTTCTCGTTTTGCTCGGTTGCCTTCGACACTCTCGGTTCCCAAAAACGGTTCGCTTTAAATCGGCTGTGTCATCAAACCGACAGATTTCACGCCAGCCTGGTGCAGCAGGTTAAGCGCCTTGATGATTTCGTCGTAAGGCACGTCTTTCGCACCACCGATCAGAAAGACAGTCTTCGGATTGGCTTCCAGTCGACGCTGCGCTTCGCTCACCACTTGCTCAGGAGGCAACTGGTTCATACGATCGTGATCCACCACCAGGCTGTACTGCCCTACCCCGGAAACTTCGACAATCACCGGCGGGTTATCATCGCTGGAGACCGTTTTCGAATCGGTTGCATCCGGCAGATCCACTTCCACGCTTTGGGTAATGATCGGCGCCGTCGCCATAAAAATCAGCAACAGCACCAGCAGCACGTCCAGGAGTGGAACGATGTTGATTTCCGACTTAAGATCGCGGCGTCCGCGACCACGGGTTCTGGCCATCGTTTACCTCGACTTACTTCGTATTGTCGGTGGAGAAAGCCTGACGATGCAGGATAGCCGTGAACTCTTCCATAAAGTTGTCGTAACCCTGCTCCAGCTTATTCACGCGCTGGTTCAGACGGTTATACGCCATAACCGCCGGAATCGCGGCAAACAGACCAATTGCGGTCGCGATCAGCGCTTCGGCGATACCCGGCGCAACCATCTGCAAAGTAGCCTGCTTCACCGCACCGAGGGCGATAAAGGCGTGCATAATCCCCCACACCGTACCAAACAGACCGATATAAGGACTGATGGAACCCACGGTGCCAAGGAAAGGAATGTGGTTTTCCAGTGCTTCCAGTTCACGGTTCATCGAGATACGCATCGCACGGCTGGCACCTTCGACCACGGCCTCCGGCGCGTGGCTGTTGGCACGATGCAGGCGCGCGAACTCTTTAAAACCAGAGTAGAAAATTTGCTCTGAGCCGCTCAGTTCATCACGACGACCCTGGCTCTCCTGATACAGACGAGACAGCTCGATACCTGACCAGAATTTATCTTCAAACGCTTCGGCTTCGCGCCCGGCAGCATTCAGAATGCGGGTGCGCTGGATAATGATTGCCCAAGAGGCAATGGAAAAGCCGATCAAAATCAACATGATAAGTTTGACCAGAAGGCTCGCCTTCAGGAACAAATCAAGAATATTCATGTCAGTCACTGCTTGAACTCCGCGACAATAGACTTGGGAAGCGCAATCGGCTTCATTAGATGTGGGTTGATGCAGGCAATCAGGACTTCTGCTTCATTGAGTACTTTGCCTTCGGTATTCACGATACGTTGCGAGAACGTCATGGTCGCTCGCGTCATTGAGGTCACTTCGCTCTGGATTTCCAGAAGATCGTCAAGACGTGCTGCCACCAGATAGTCCACCGTCATACGCCGCACCACAAAACAAATCTGCTGTTCCAGCAGCGTCTGTTGATTGAAATGGTGCTGGCGCAGCATCTCGGTACGTGCTCGTTCATAAAAAGCGATATAGCTGGCATGGTAAACCACACCACCAGCGTCGGTGTCTTCGTAATAGACCCGAACCGGCCAGCGAAACAGCGTTGTACTCACTCTACATCCCGGTATCATTTTAAACGTTGCTACTATACGCAAGTGAGATCAGCTTGGGAATGGCCCGCTGACGCCGCGAGAAAATAATTATCACACGGTAACAATCGGAAGGATTTTTGGCAGATTTCTTGACCAGGCGCTGACATAAACTCACATCAGCGCCTGAAATTTCTACATAAAAAGGACAATATTCGTCCTGATTGTGGACCTAACGGTAAAACCAGATAATGCCCGCGACCAATACGATCATAGCCGGTAACGGTGTGAACACTATCTGCCAACGCAAGCGCCGTGGGCGAAACCCCGTCCCATGAACCACGCCGGTACATACCGCCCAAATCACGACCAGCCCATGCCAGACCGAGAGTGCGCTGGTCTTCGCCGCGAAGCGCGACGGATCCCAGAATACACAACCCGCCAGCCATAAGGCCAGCAACAGTGAAAGGGCCCGTAACGGGCCCTTATCCATCAGACGATACAGTGTCTGAAACAATCCGCGCATCAGGCTTTATCACCCTTTGCTGCGGCTTCTTCCGCACGCTCCAGCGCCAGTGCTGCAATCACACCGAACGAACAAGCCAGCAGGGTGCCAAGTATCCAGGCAAAATACCACATGCTCTTTCTCCTTAATCAGTACAGGGAGTGCGTATTGCTCTCAATGTGTTCTTTGGTGATACGACCATACATTTTGTAGTAACACCAGGTGGTGTACAGCAGAATGAGAGGTACAAATACGATGGCTGCAAAGGTCATGATTTTCAGCGTCAGTGCACTCGAGGTCGCATCCCACATCGTCAGGCTGGTGCCCGGCACGGTGCTGGACGGCATGATGAACGGGAACATTGCAATGCCAACCGTCATAATCACACCTGCCAGGGTCAATGAAGAGAAGATAAACGCCCAGGCCCCCTTCTCCGCACGTGAACACAGGATGGTCAGCAGCGGCATCAGCACACCCAATAACGGGAAGATCCACAGGATCGGTGTCTGCTGGAAGTTCACCAGCCAGGCACCGGCTTCGCGGACCACATCTTTACCCAGCGGGTTAGAGGCCGCATGGTGATCGATAACGCTTTTCACCACATAACCATCAATACCGTATTTCACCCACACACCGGCAAGAATGAAGCACACCATCATGACTAACGCGGCAATTTGCGCAATCGAACGGGAACGGACATGCAGTTCTCCGGTGGTACGCATTTGCAGATAGGTTGCGCCCTGTGCCAGGAACATCGCCACACTGATCACGCCCGCCAGCAGACCAAACGGATTCAGCAGTTGGAAGAAGTTACCGGTATAGAACAGGCGCAGATATTCGTCAGCGTGGAACGGCACACCCTGCAACAAGTTGCCGAATGCGACGCCAATCACCAACGGCGGCACAAAGCTGCCGATAAAAATGCCCCAGTCCCACATGCCACGCCAGCGCATATCTTCAATCTTGGAACGGTAATCAAAACCGACCGGACGGAAGAACAGAGACGACAACACCAGGATCATCGCGACGTAGAAGCCGGAAAACGCGGCGGCGTACACCATCGGCCAGGCAGCAAACAGCGCGCCACCGGCGGTGATTAACCACACCTGGTTACCGTCCCAGTGCGGAGCAATGGTGTTAATCATCACGCGACGTTCGGTATCGGTGCGGCCCATAATACGGACCAGCATCCCTACCCCCATGTCGAAGCCTTCGGTGACGGCAAACCCAACCAGCAGAATGCCGATCAGCAGCCACCAGATAAATCGCAACACTTCATAATCAAACATGGTAGCTCTCCTTATCCACGCGCCGGTTGAGTCGATGCGCCAATCTGCTCATGATGGTAGCGGCCAGTTTTCAGGCTGCTCGGACCAAGGCGGGCAAATTTGAACATCAGATACATTTCCGCCACCAGGAACAGGGTGTACAGGCCGCAAATCAGAATCATAGAGAACAGCACATCACCGGTAGTCAGTGACGAGTTTGCCACTGCCGTCGGCAGCACCTCACCCACCGCCCAGGGTTGACGACCATACTCGGCGACAAACCAACCTGATTCGATGGCGATCCAGGGCAGCGGGATACCGTACAGGGCCGCTTTAAGCAGCCACGGCCACTTGCCGATGCGATTGCGGATCACGCTCAGGAACGACAGCGCAATGATTGCCAGCAACAGCACGCCACACAGCACCATGATGCGGAAGGCGAAGTAGAGCGGCGCGACGCGCGGGATTGAGTCTGCCGTTGCTTTCTGGATCTGCGCTTCGGTGGCGTTAGCTACGTCCGGGGTATAACGCTTCAGCAGCAAGCCATAGCCGAGATCCTGTTTGCTTTGCTCAAAGGCGCTACGCACCGCCGGATCTTTACTACCGGCACGCAGTTCGTTCAGTAACGCATAAGCTTTCATACCGTTACGAATACGCACTTCATGCTGCGCCAGCAACTCTTTCAGGCCGGTTACCGGGGTATCGACCGAACGGGTGGCTATCAAACCGAGTAGATAAGGAATCTGGATCGCATATCTGTTTTGCTGCGCATCCTGATCAGGAATACCGAACAAGGTAAAGGAGGCCGGAGCCGGTTGGGTTTCCCATTCCGCTTCGATGGCGGCCAGTTTGGTTTTCTGCACATCGCCCATTTCATAACCGGATTCATCACCCAGCACGATAACGGAGAGCACCGCAGCCATACCGAAGCTGGCCGCAATGGCAAAGGAACGTTTAGCGAAAGCGATGTCACGCCCTTTCAACAGATACCAGGAGCTGATACCAAGGATAAACATCGCCCCTGCGGTATAACCGGCTGCCACGGTATGCACAAATTTCACCTGCGCTACCGGGTTGAGTACCAGTTCGGAGAAGCTCACCATCTCCATACGCATGGTTTCGAAGTTGAACTCAGAGGCAATCGGGTTTTGCATCCAGCCATTCGCCACGAGGATCCACAGCGCAGACATGTTCGAACCCAGAGCCACCAGCCAGGTCACCGTCAGGTGTTGTACCTTACCGAGGCGATCCCAGCCGAAGAAGAACAGGCCGACAAAGGTGGATTCAAGGAAGAACGCCATCAGGCCTTCAATGGCCAGCGGCGCACCAAAGATATCGCCGACGTAGTGTGAGTAATAAGACCAGTTGGTCCCGAACTGGAATTCCATGGTCAGGCCGGTAGCCACACCCAGGGCAAAGTTGATACCAAACAACTTGCCCCAGAATTTGGTCATATCTTTATAAATCTGTTTTCCCGTCAGGACGTATACGGTTTCCATGATCGCCAACAGAAACGCCATACCCAGCGTTAATGGCACGAACAGGAAATGGTACATCGCCGTCAGAGCAAACTGTAAACGCGACAGCTCGACAATATCTAACATGATGACTCCTTGCTCCTCGCATGAACTCTTTCTGCGGGCGACAACGGTAAAAGACAGACATTGACGTGCAGAATAAGAGTCAGGAACGACTGATTATTGATTCCAGTTTTGTTGTGTTACCGACAGAACAGAGAAATCTGCTGCCCGAAGTGAGCGAGTAACTGTGATGAAAATGCCCTGAAAACTCATCGCAACAATCGGTTTCTGACAGGCGAGCGTACGGAGGCGACAGAATTGATGTAACAACGCCTGGCACAAACTCCTGAAAAAACACGGAAATGATTGAATTGATGTAGCGCAATTTATACCTTTTGCGCTGCGCTTTGCCAGCGGTAAAGTTTGTTATATCTCAGCATTTATTGATCTGAGATAACGCACAAAATTTCCAGATATGTATTCTGGGGTAAGTTGTTAATTAGTTGTCATGAGACGATGACGTAATTAAGAAAATAATTACCTTTGCCATAAAAATTTAACGAAGCGGCGGGTAAGACTTTCTTAATTTTCAAACAGAACGCCTTCGAGTTTGCCCTTCTTTACCTTTCTGACAAAGTAAGCATAGACGGCAATTTTGACTACGCAGGATTTTTCCCCACTTTTTCAGTGGCTACAGGCATAAAAAAAGCCACCCGCAGGTGGCTTGGTGCTTTTGCAGCTAAAAACTTTACTTAGCAGGCAGTACAGCTTTTACGGCATCACCGATGTCAGCCAGGCTGCGCACGGTTTTCACGCCAGCGGCTTCCAGCGCAGCGAACTTCTCATCCGCCGTACCTTTACCGCCAGCGATAATCGCACCGGCGTGGCCCATACGTTTGCCCTTCGGCGCAGTCACACCGGCGATATAACCAACAACCGGCTTGGTCACATGCTCTTTAATGTAGGCTGCGGCTTCTTCTTCAGCGCTACCACCGATCTCACCGATCATCACGATCGCTTCGGTCTGCGGGTCTTCCTGGAACATTTTCAGGATGTCGATGAAGTTAGAGCCTGGGATCGGGTCACCACCGATACCGACACAAGTAGATTGGCCGTAACCAATGTCAGTCGTCTGCTTAACCGCTTCATAGGTCAGAGTGCCTGAACGCGACACGATGCCCACGCGGCCCGGCAGGTGAATGTGGCCCGGCATGATACCGATCTTACATTCGCCAGGGGTGATCACACCTGGGCAGTTCGGGCCGATCATGCGCACGCCAGCTTCATCCAGCTTCACTTTCACGGTCAACATATCCAGCGTCGGGATACCTTCAGTGATGGTGATGATCAGTTTGATACCGGCATCGATCGCTTCCAGGATACCGTCTTTACAGAACGGAGCCGGAACGTAGATCACGGTAGCCGTTGCGCCAGTGGCTTCAACTGCCTCACGCACGGTGTTGAACACCGGCAGACCGAGATGGGTGGTGCCGCCTTTGCCCGGCGTCACACCGCCAACCAGCTGCGTACCATAGGCCAGCGCCTGCTCAGAGTGGAAAGTCCCCTGGCCACCGGTGAAACCCTGGCAAATGACTTTGGTGTTTTTGTCGATCAGAATGGACATTATTTACCCTCCGCAGCAGCAACAACACGCTGTGCCGCGTCTGTCAGGCTGGTTGCTGCAATGATGTTCAGACCGCTGTCCGCCAGTTTCTTAGCGCCCAGCTCGGCGTTGTTACCTTCCAGACGTACCACTACCGGTACGTTGACACCCACTTCCGCCACTGCACCGATGATGCCGTCTGCGATCAGGTCGCAACGCACGATGCCGCCGAAGATGTTAACGAATACAGCTTTAACTGCATCGTCAGACAGGATGATTTTGAAGGCTTCAGTGACGCGCTCTTTGGTTGCGCCGCCGCCGACATCAAGGAAGTTTGCAGGCTGTCCACCGTGGTGTTTCACGATGTCCATAGTACCCATCGCCAGACCGGCGCCGTTGACCATACAGCCAATGTTGCCTTCCAGTGCGACGTAGTTCAGTTCCCACTGAGTCGCATGCGCTTCACGCGGGTCTTCCTGGCTCGGGTCACGCATTTCACGCAGTTCCGGCTGACGGAACAGGGCGTTGCCATCGGCACCCAGTTTGCCATCGAGGCACACCAGATCGCCCTGCTTGGTAACGACCAGCGGGTTGATCTCCACCAGCGCCAGATCGCGCTCAAGGAACATGGTCGCCAGACCCATAAAGATTTTGGTGAACTGGCTGACTTGCTTACCAGTCAGGCCCAGTTTGAACGCCAGCTCGCGGCCCTGATACGGCTGCGGACCCGCTAACGGATCAAGCGCCATTTTGTGGATCAGGTGCGGGGTCTCTTCCGCCACTTTCTCGATCTCAACACCACCTTCGGTCGAGGCCATAAAGACCACGCGACGGCTGGCACGGTCAACTACCGCACCCAGATAGAGTTCCTGATCAATGTCAGTTGCGGCTTCCACCAGAATCTGGTTTACCGGCTGGCCTTCGGCGTCAGTTTGATAGGTCACCAGACGTTTGCCCAGCCAGTGTTCAGCAAAGGCGCGGATCTCTTCTTTGCTCTTAACCACTTTCACACCGCCCGCTTTACCGCGGCCACCGGCATGAACCTGACATTTCACTACCCACGGGCCTGCGCCAATTTTTGAGGCGGCTTCTTCTGCTTCACGTGGCGTAGTACAGGCGTAGCCAGTCGGTGCCGGCATACCATACCGTGCAAACAGCTGTTTCGCCTGGTATTCGTGTAAGTTCATGATGTTCTATCCATTCAGGTCTGAAAAGACTAATGAGTGTTGGGCGCGCCCTTAAGAACGCGCCCGGTGAAAATTAGACGTCCAGCAGCAGACGCGCCGGATCTTCCAGCATCTCTTTCACGGCCACCAGATAGCCGACAGACTCGCGGCCATCGATCAGACGGTGATCGTAAGAAAGCGCCAGATACATCATTGGCAGCACCACAACCTGACCATTCACCGCCATCGGACGATCTTTGATAGCGTGCATACCCAGGATCGCACTCTGCGGTGGGTTAATGATCGGCGTGGACATCAGCGAACCGAACACACCACCGTTGGTGATGGTGAAGTTACCGCCGGTCAGTTCTTCCACGGTCAGCTTGCCGTCACGGCCTTTTACCGCCAGCTCTTTAATTTTCTTCTCGATGTCAGCCATGCTCAGCGCATCAACATCTTTCAGCACTGGCGTTACCAGACCACGCGGCGTTGACACCGCGATGCTGACGTCGAAATAGTTGTGGTACACCACGTCTTCACCGTCGATAGACGCGTTCACTTCCGGGAAGCGTTTCAGCGCCTCAACCACGGCTTTGATGTAGAAGGACATAAAGCCCAAACGCACACCATGACGCTTCTCGAAGGCATCGCCGTACTGCTTACGCAGATCCATGATCGGCTTCATGTTGACTTCGTTGAAGGTGGTCAGCATCGCGGTGCTGTTCTTGGCTTCCAGCAGACGCTCAGCCACACGCTTACGCAGACGCGTCATCGGCACGCGCTTCTCGCTGCGATTAGCAATCGCCGTCGGCGCAGCGGCAGCAGCAGCAGGCTGCGCAGCCGGGGCTGCTTTCGCTTCCGTTTTCTTCGCCAGATGTTTTTCTACATCTTCACGCGTGAGTCGACCACCCACACCGCTGCCTTTGATCTGGCTGGCGTCGAGCTCGTGCTCCGCGATCAGGCGACGAATCGCCGGGCTGAGTGCGTCGTTGCTCTCTTCTTCCAGAGACGCAGTCTGACGCTGTGCTGGCGTTGACTCCTTGCTCTCCACTTTCGCGGTAGTCTCTTTCCCGCTGCTGTTGCCTTCTTTCAGACGGCCGAGGATCTGGCGCGAAGTGACGGTTGCGCCTTCATCTTCCAGCACCGCATCCAGAACGCCATCGGCTGAAGCGGGCACTTCCAGTACCACTTTGTCGGTTTCAATTTCGACAATCACTTCATCGCGACTGACCGCGTCGCCGGGTTTTTTATGCCAGGTTGCTACCGTTGCGTCCGCTACGGATTCAGGCAAATCGGGAACGAGAATATCTACACTACTCATTATCTTTCCTTTTTATTAACCAAGGTTCAGCGCGTCGTTAACCAGGTCTTGCTGCTGTTTTTGATGTACGGACATGTAGCCCACGGCCGGTGAAGCCGAAGCCGGACGGCCTGCATAACGCAGTGACGCACCAAACGGAATCACTTCGCGGAAATGATGCTGACTGCAGTACCATGCGCCCTGATTCAGTGGCTCTTCCTGACACCAGACAAAATCCTGCACATGGGAATAGACTTTTAATGCTTCCTGTACCGCTTTGTGCGGGAACGGATACAACTGCTCAATACGAATAATCGCGACGTCGTTCTTCTCATTCTTACGACGTTGTTCCAGCAGGTCGTAATAAACCTTACCAGAACACATCACGACGCGTTTTACCTGTTTCGCATCAAGGGCATCTACCTCGCCAATTGCCGGTTGGAAGCTGCCGTTCGCCAGTTCATCGAGGGTGGAAATCGCCAGCGGATGACGCAGCAGCGACTTCGGTGACATCACGATCAACGGACGACGCATGCCACGCAGTGCCTGACGACGCAGCATATGATAAACCTGCGCTGGCGTAGACGGCACACACACCTGCATGTTCTGCTCAGCGCAGAGTTGCAGATAGCGCTCCAGACGGGCGGAGGAGTGCTCCGGACCTTGTCCTTCGTAGCCGTGTGGCAGCAGCATCACCAGGCCACACATCCGGCCCCATTTCTGCTCGCCAGAACTGATGAACTGGTCAATCACCACCTGCGCACCGTTGGCGAAGTCACCGAACTGCGCTTCCCAGATGGTCAGCACGCGCGGTTCTGCGGTGGCATAACCGTATTCGAACGCCAGAACCGCTTCTTCGGACAACACGGAGTCCCAGACTTTGAACTGGCCCTGACCGTGATGAATATGGTGCAGCGGCGTATAGGTCGAACCGTTCGCCTGGTTGTGCACCACCGCATGGCGATGGAAGAAAGTGCCACGCCCGGAGTCTTCACCTGACAGACGCACCGGAATCCCCTCATCCACCAGCGTGGCGTAAGCGAGGTTTTCCGCGCCGCCCCAGTCAAAGGCTTTGTTGCCTTCGGCCATCTCTTTACGATCGTTATAAATCTTGGCAACACGCGCCTGGACTTCAACCGCTTCCGGCACCTGGCTGATACGACGCGCCAGTTCCTGCAAACGTTTCATCTCCACAGTAGCCGGGTAGCTCTCATCCCAGTCGTGGTTGAGATACGGCGACCAGGTGAAAGAATGCAGGCTCATCGGACGCCATTCCGGCACCACGCATTCACCGGCATCCAGTGCGTCGCGGTACAGGTTCACCATCTCGGTGGCATCTTCCAGCTTGGCGATACCATCGGCTTCCAGACGGTCAGCGTAGATTTTACGCGGCGTCGGATGCTTTTTGATTTTATGGTACATCAGTGGCTGAGTGGCACTCGGCTCATCGGCTTCGTTATGACCATGACGGCGATAGCACACCAGGTCGATAAACACATCACGTTTGAAGGTGTTGCGATAGTCGAGCGCCAGACGGGTCACAAAGGCAACCGCTTCCGGGTCATCCGCGTTAACATGGAAAATCGGTGCCTGCACCATTTTACCGATGTCAGTACAGTATGGCGTAGAACGGGCATCCAGCGGGTTCGAGGTGGTGAAGCCTACCTGGTTGTTGATCACGATGCGAACCGTACCGCCCACCTCGTAACCACGCGCCTGCGACATGTTCAGGGTTTCCTGCACCACGCCCTGCCCTGTCACGGCGGCATCACCGTGAATGGTGATTGGCAGCACTTTATTGCTGCTCGGTTCCGCCAGACGATCGAGGCGCGCACGTACCGACCCCATCACCACCGGGCTAACAATTTCGAGGTGTGACGGGTTAAACGCCAGTGCCAGGTGCACCAGGCCGCCTTCGGTTTCCACGTCTGACGAGAAGCCCATGTGGTACTTCACGTCACCGGTGCCGAGATGCTCTTTATGCTTACCGGAGAATTCGTCGAACAGATCCTGCGGCTTTTTACCCAGCACGTTGATCAGGACGTTCAGGCGACCGCGGTGCGCCATACCCAGCACCACTTCACGCGTGCCGCTCTTACCGGCATGGCGGATCATCTCACGCAGCATCGGAACCAGTGCATCGCCGCCTTCCAGCGAGAAGCGTTTTGCACCAGGGAATTTAGCGCCGAGGTATTTTTCCAGCCCTTCTGCCGCGGTCAGCTCTTTCAGGAAACCTTTTTTCTCGTCAGCACTGAATGTCGCGTGGCCTACCACCGATTCGATACGTTGTTGAATCCAGCGTTTTTCGTCGGTGTTGGTGATGTGCATATACTCGGCACCAATGGAGCCGCAGTAGGTCTGCTTCAGCGCTTCATAGAGATCGGCCAGCTTCATGGTCTCTTTGCCGATAGCAAAAGAACCTACGTTAAAGCTTTCCTGAAAATCGGCGTCGGTCAGGTCGTGATAAACCGGGTCGAGATCCGGTACGGCGTCCTGTTTCCACAGGCCGAGCGGATCAAGGTTAGCGTGCTGGTGTCCGCGAAAGCGGAAGGCGTTGATCAGCTGCAGCACCTTAACCTGTTTAGAGTTGGCGGCCGGATCAGTGACTGTGGAAGTGTAACGCGTTGCGTCTTTAGCCAGGCGGCGGAAGTAATCGCGCGTGGTGGAGTGAAACTGCTCAGGTTTCACGCCGGTGCCAGGCAGCTGTTGGAACATGTCGCGCCACACTGCATCAACAGAGTCAGGATCGGTCAGGAAATCCTCATAGAGTTGCTCTATGTAAGATTGGTTCGCGCCGGCCAGCCAGGAGGAGTCCAGCCAGGGCTTCATCGCGCTGTTCTGCATTGTGATCCCTTAAGCATTAGTATGCTTTTTTTGAGGTTTCATTGTTGCCGCTTTCGCGGCTTGCCGTAGTGAGTTCAGCGATACGAGCCCTTGCGCTATCGGCGCCCGACTCGTAAGGGAACCTTTATAAGCGTGGTGTTAACCGCGCTTATAAAGGCTTCCGTAAACTGCCGGGAACCTGAGGTTCCCGGCAGTGGTACGTTTTTACGCTCCGCGATGCAGCAGCATCGACTTAATATGACCGATGGCGCGCGTCGGGTTTAGTCCTTTCGGGCACACGCTCACACAGTTCATGATGCTGTGACAGCGGAATACACTGAAAGCATCGTTCAGATTATCCAGACGCGCATCCGTTTCCGTATCGCGGCTGTCAATCAGGAAGCGGTAAGCGGCCAGCAAACCGGCCGGG
Organism: Pantoea sp. X-Soil-TKNS-1211; assembly: GCF_059730495.1. Taxonomy (NCBI): domain Bacteria; kingdom Pseudomonadati; phylum Pseudomonadota; class Gammaproteobacteria; order Enterobacterales; family Erwiniaceae; genus Pantoea; species Pantoea sp. X-Soil-TKNS-1211. The sequence continues at coordinate 1,317,950 of NZ_AP035953.1, read as the reverse complement.
CCAATGAATTTGTCCGGGTTCCACCAGAACGACGGACACGAGGTGGAGCAGCAGGCGCAGAGGATACACTCGTACAGGCCATCGAGATGCTCACGATCCGCCGGGCTTTGCAGATGCTCACGCGCCGGTGGATTTTCCCCGTTATTCAACAGGTAAGGCTTAATCTTCTCATATTGTGCGTAGAATTGCCCCATATCCACCACCAGATCGCGGATCACAGGCAAACCTGGCAGCGGACGGATAACAATTTTCTTGCTGCCATTACCCAGTGCCGAGACCGGTGTGATACAGGCCAGGCCGTTTTTGCCGTTCATGTTCAGGCCATCGGAGCCACACACACCTTCACGGCAGGAACGACGAAAAGCCAGCGTCGGATCTTTTTCTTTCAGCTTGATCAGCGCGTCCAGCAGCATCATATCGCGACCGTCTTCCGCTTCCAGGCTGTACTCCTGCATGCGCGGTGCGTCATCCACTTCCGGGTTGTAACGATAGATTGAAAATTCGAGTCTCATGATGATCTCCGCAATTAGTAAGTACGCGCTTTCGGCGGGAAGGCCGCACGCAGTTTCGGTTGCATGTTCACCTCACGGCGCGTCATGCTTTCCGTTTGCGGAACATAGAGGCTGTGGCACAGCCAGTTTTCATCATCGCGATCCGGATAGTCGAAGCGGCTATGCGCACCACGGCTTTCCGTGCGGAAGTTGGCCGCTACCGCTGTGGCATAGGCGGTTTCTAACAGGTTATCCAGTTCGAGGCACTCAATACGTTGGGTATTGAAGTCCGGTGAACGGTCATCCAGACGCGCCGATTTCAGACGCTCACGGATCACTTTTAACTCTTCCAGACCCTGCGCCATCGCTTCGCCCTCACGGAACACCGAGAAGTTGTTTTGCATGCAGCGTTGCAATGCTTTGCGGATCTCAACCGGATCTTCACCGGTGGTGTTGTTTTCCCAGCGGTTGAAACGCGCCATTGCCGCGTCGATTTCTTCCTGAGTGGCATCGCGCAGTTCGCCCTGCTCTGCGATACACTCCGCCAGATGCAGACCGGCCGCACGACCAAATACCACCAGATCAAGCAGTGAGTTACCGCCGAGGCGGTTTGCGCCGTGTACCGATACGCAGGCGATTTCACCCACCGCGAACAGACCGGCAATCACTTCATCTTCACCCTGCTCATTAACGCGCAGCGCCTGACCGGTAACTTTAGTCGGCACGCCACCCATCATGTAGTGACAGGTTGGAATCACCGGGATCGGCTCTTTGATCGGATCAACGTGAGCAAAGGTACGCGACAGTTCGAGGATCCCCGGCAGACGAGATTCCAGCACTTCAGCCCCCAGATGGTCGAGTTTCAGCTTGATGTGCGGCCCCCAAGGGCCATCACAGCCGCGGCCTTCACGGATCTCAACCATCATGGAACGCGCTACCACATCACGACCCGCCAGATCTTTGGCGTTCGGCGCGTAACGTTCCATAAAGCGTTCGCCGTGTTTGTTCAGCAGATAACCGCCTTCACCACGACAACCTTCTGTTACCAACACACCCGCTCCAGCAATGCCGGTTGGGTGGAACTGCCACATCTCCATATCCTGCATCGGTACGCCTGCGCGCAGCGCCATACCGACACCGTCACCGGTGTTGATGTGGGCGTTGGTGGTCGACTGATAAATACGTCCCGCACCGCCAGTCGCCAGGATAGTCGCCTTGGCTTTGAAGTAGACGGTTTCGCCGGTTTCGATGCAGATGGCGGTACAACCGACAATCGCACCGTCTTCGTTTTTCACCAGGTCCAGCGCATACCATTCGGAGAAGATGGTGGTTTTGTTTTTCAGGTTCTGCTGATACAGGGTATGCAGCAGGGCGTGGCCAGTACGGTCGGCTGCCGCAGCGGTACGCGCTGCCTGCTCACCACCGAAATTTTTTGACTGACCACCAAACGGACGCTGATAGACGCGGCCGTCATCAAGACGGGAGAATGGCAGGCCCATATGCTCCAGCTCCAGAATGGCTTCCGGGCCGGTTTTACACATATATTCGATCGCGTCCTGGTCACCGATATAGTCGGAACCTTTGACGGTGTCATACATGTGCCATTCCCAGTTATCTTCGTGGGTGTTACCCAGTGCTACGGTGATACCACCCTGCGCCGATACGGTATGAGAACGGGTCGGGAACACTTTCGATAACAGAGCGCAACTCAGGCCTGATTGGGAGATTTGCAGAGCGGCGCGCATACCTGCACCACCCGCGCCGATCACCACGGCATCAAATTCTCTGACTGGCAAACTCATTTACACACCCCACACCACAACGGTTCCATAAATTGCATAGGACAACAGCGCGACCACAATCACCAGCTGCAATACCAGACGGGTAGCCAGCGGCTTCACGTAATCAGTCAGGACCTGCCACATCCCAATCCAACCGTGGATCAGAATCGAGAACAGCGTCAGCAACGTGAACACTTTAGTGAAAGAGGAAGCGAAGAAGCCGCGCCAGACGTCATACGTCAGCGTGCCAGTCATCACCACGAAACCGAGAAGATAGATAATGTAGAGCGCGATTAAGATTGCAGCAGCACGCAGTAACAGCCAGTCATGGATACCGTTGCGTCCTAATGCAGAAGCGTTGCTTACCATACGAGGACTCCAGCCAAAATAGACAGCACGACAGTGATAACAAAAGCCGCTTGCGCGGAACGGGTTCCCACCTGCAGGGTCTCTTCCATAAAGCCAAAATCGGCCAACATATGACGGATACCGCCAACCACGTGATAAGCCAGCGCAGTCAGGATGCCCCACATGATGAATTTGACGAAGAAGCTATCCATAATGGATGCGGCTTGCAGGAAACCTTCGGGAGAAGAGAGAGAGAGACCCAGCAACCAGAGCAGAATTCCGAGAGCGACAAAGGTGATCACGCCGGAGACGCGGTGGAGAATGGACGATATTGCAGTAACGGGAAACCGGATCGTCGAGAGATCCAAGTTAACAGGTCTTTGTTTTTTCACGGTTTTGCCCACACAGCTCTTTTTTATTTTGCTTCCTCCGGTCCTGGGTTGCACCAGAGACACAGGACGTGTTCAGAGTGCAACCGTCACCAAAGAAGCAACATCCAGTGTTCAATGACGCGGGGAAAACGCTGGGTGGCTCCTGGTGTCAGGGTATTCCGGAGACCTGGCGGCAGTATAGGAGGATCACATTCTGATTACAATTCCCCTACAATCTCTTTGGTCACATTTAAGCTGAACAGTGATCCCCCTCACGGATTTCACATTTCATACATTTTTAATTATCTGATTTGACAAAAGTTCAACAATTCGGTTACAAACAAACGCATTAAAGCCCTATGATGCACAAAAGTTATGGGGATACACTTTCCCCTAAGCTGAAGTTATGTAACATTGCCACTCAGAGCATTACAAAGCATCAGGTTATTGGTTACCAAAAAGTTATGTCGTGACAGGATCTTTAACATCCGCGATTTGCAGCATGTCATGCCCGGACGCCACTGCCCCAAACGCATCGTTCGCTCTGTACTCTACCTTGCACGACAAACGTGACCGCAGAGTGATACTGTGAAGATTGTGGTTTTTTATAGCCTAAGTCATTTGAGGCGCAGCAAGGCGGCAAGTGCACGAATTCCCAGGAGCTTACTCCAGTAAGTGACTGGGATGAGTCCACGTAGCCAACGCAGCGGCGTCTTGAATGACGACGGGTATATGCAACATGAAGGCTATTCTGGTGTCTAAGATCCTTACCTACCAAGGCGCTATGGAGACGAAAAATGACAGATAAAAAAGTGACGCTAACCCTACAAGACAATACGGCAGTTGAACTGGACGTGATGCATGGCACGCTGGGACAGGATGTCGTTGATGTCCGCGCACTCGGCAATAAAGGCCTGTTTACCTTCGACCCTGGCTTCACATCTACAGCGTCATGCGAATCAAAAATCACCTTTATTGATGGTGATGAAGGCATTCTGTTACATCGCGGTTTTCCGATTGATCAACTGGCGACCCACTCAAACTACCTGGAGGTGTGTTACATCCTGCTTAACGGCGAAGCGCCGACCCAGGAACAGTTTGAAGAATTCCGCACCACCGTCACCCGCCACACCATGATTCACGAACAAATCACCCGTCTGTTCCACGGCTTCCGCCGTGACTCGCATCCGATGGCGGTAATGTGTGGTGTGACCGGTGCACTGGCCGCATTTTATCACGACTCACTGGACGTCAATATTGAACGTCACCGTGAAATCGCGGCATTCCGCCTGCTGTCCAAAATGCCGACCATGGCCGCGATGTGCTACAAATACTCGATTGGTCAGCCGTTCGTTTATCCGCGCAACGACCTCTCCTATGCGGGTAACTTCCTGCATATGATGTTTGCCACCCCGTGCGAAGAGTACAAGGTAAACCCGGTACTGGAACGTGCGATGGATCGTATTCTGATTCTGCATGCTGACCACGAACAAAACGCCTCAACCTCTACCGTGCGTACTGCCGGTTCGTCTGGTGCTAACCCGTTTGCCTGTATCGCGGCCGGTATCGCCTCCCTGTGGGGACCCGCACACGGTGGCGCTAACGAAGCCACGCTGCGTATGCTGGAAGAGATCAGCACCGTGGAGCACATCCCGGAATTCGTGCGTCGTGCCAAAGACAAAAACGATTCGTTCCGTCTGATGGGCTTCGGCCACCGTGTGTACAAAAACTACGACCCGCGAGCCACCGTGATGCGTGAAACCTGTCACGAAGTGTTGAATGAGCTGGGTATGAAAGATGATCTGCTGGAAGTGGCGATGGAACTGGAACACATCGCGCTGAACGACCCGTACTTCATTGAACGTAAACTCTATCCGAACGTCGATTTCTACTCTGGCATTATTCTGAAAGCGATGGGCATTCCTTCTTCCATGTTTACCGTAATCTTCGCGATGGCGCGTACCGTGGGCTGGATTGCACACTGGAAAGAAATGCACGACGAAGGCATGAAGATTGCCCGTCCACGTCAGCTGTATACCGGTTATACCGAGCGTCCTTTCAATTCGGCGCTGAAGAAGTAAGTTTACAGGCGGGTTATCCCGCCTGCTGCATCGAAATCGCGCCGCTACAATTCCAGCTCCTGGCGTAGCGGCGCGATTTATCGCGCGTCAGACCCGTCATGATTAACTCTGACACCCCGGACACCAGTAAAAAGGTCGGGATGACAACACCCCCTTCTCGATCACCGTGCCACAGCGACGGCACTTTTTGCCCTGACGATGAAACACCTCAAAGCGGAAAGCCGCATCTTCATGATATTTCTTCATACTGCCACGCATCTGATAAGAATGGCGCGGCACCGCCAGCAGCGCTGCACTCAGCGCCCACAGCTGTACGTCATTAAGGTCCACGGCACGATGCTGCGCCAGCAATTGTGCATGCCACAGAATCTCAACCCGTAGATAGTTGCCTAACCCGGCAAGAAACGCCTGGTCAAGCAGCAAACCGCTGAATTGCCGCCGCCGGAAGCGTGGCGACAACAGGCGCGCCTGCACCGCCTCCACCGTCAGGCTGGCATCCAGCACATCCGGCCCGACACGTTGTAAAAAAGGATGCACCGCCAGCGTCTCAGCGTTGAGCAACTCAATGTCTGAAGCGCTATATAACAGAATGGTTTGTTCAGCATTGGCCAACCGCACCCGTAACTGGCGCGACGTTTGGGGTTCAGTCCCCGTCGGTACCACCCGCCACACACCGTACAGCTGGTTATGACTGTAGAGCGTCAGGCCATTGGAGAAATGTGTGAGTAGCGCCTTACCACGGGTTTCAATCGTCGTGATGGTTGCACCCAGTAGCGCCGGTTCGTAAGTTTGCAGCTGCGGAAAGGCAAACCACACATCCGTGAGCGGTTTGCCCGTCATCGCCGCCGCCAGTTGATCCGCCGCGCGGCGGATCTCCGGTCCTTCAGGCATAACGACTCCTGTTAATGGGTCGCGCCACCCGCGACCTGTAAATCCTGATCCAGCTGCAGCGTCACACGGATCGCTATCTCCAGCGCCTGGATCACACTGGTGGCCGCCATGCTCGGTGCTCCGGGGTGTTTCACCGCCTGTTCCGGCAGATAAGGAATATGAATAAAACCGCCGCGCGCGCTGCTCTGATGCGTTGCCAACCAGTGCAGCAGGCGATACATCACATGATTACAGGTAAACGTACCCGCCGTTTGCGATACCGATGCCGGTACGCCAGCCTCGCGCGTTGCCGCGACTATCGCCTTGATCGGCAACGTCGAAAAGTAAGCCGCCGGACCACCCACCACCACCGGCTGATCAATCGGTTGCTGCCCCTCATTATCAGGAATACGCGCATCATCAATGTTGATCGCCACGCGCTCCACGGTGATATCGCTGCGCCCGCCCGCCTGGCCGATACAGAGAATGCGATCGGGTTGCAACTCTTCCAGCGCCTGCATCAGCACGGCACCACAGCGGCTGTATGCCACCGGCAACTGACGTGCCACCACGCGCGCACCGTCAATCACCTTACCATCAAAAGATCGTACCGCTTCCCATGAGGGATTGATGCTTTCGCCCTCAAAAGGCTCAAACGCGGTCATTAATACCGTTTTCATTCTTTCCTCACAAAAACATCATGAACCACAGCAGGAAAATATTGACCACTAACAGCATAACGCCGGTCGGTACCTGCGCTTTGATCACCGCATTGCGGTCCGGCAGTTCCAGCAGGCGTGCCGGGACAATATTGAAGTTAGCTGCCATTGGTGTCATCAAAGTGCCACAGTAGCCGGAGAACATGCCAATCGCCGCCATCACTGCCGGGTTGCCGTGGTGTTGCAGCACCAGAATCGGGATACCGATACCGGCGGTGACAATCGGGAACGCGGCGAACGCATTGCCCATCACCATGGTCAACAGCGCCATACCGATGGCATACACCGCTACCGCGATAAAGCGGTTATCGACGGCAAGGTATTGCTCGGTCAGATGGGAAATCGCGTTACCGACCCCGGCGCTGGTGAACAGCAAACCCAGCGTGGCCAGAATTTGTGGCAAGATAAAGGCCCAGCCGACCGCATCCAGCAAGCGACGCGTCTCCTGCATCGATTGCAGCGGCTTTTCGCGAGTCAGCTTCAGCGCCACCAGCCAGCCAATCACACATCCCACCATCATTGAGAACAGGGTGACCAGCGTAGAATGGTTCCCGGGGCCAAATACCGCCTGTTGCAGGCCAGGAAGATTGTTGAAGGCGAGCACACCAATCACGGTCACCACCGGAATCGCCAGTGCCGGGATAAACAGTTTGTTACCAAGACGTTGGGCGCTGGCCTGTTTTTCCTTGTCACTACGCTGGTGATAACTGCCGAGGCGCACACCGCCAAACCCGGCGATCAAGGCCATAACCACCACGGCCACGCCCACAGCGATATGCAGTGAGCGCGGCGCTATCCATTGATAGGTGCCATCGCCAATCAGAAAGATCACACCATACAACGCCCAAAACAACCCGGTGGTCAGACGCCGTGGATTGGCCCGATCCCGCCAGGAAAACACCGCGACAATCAGCAGAATGATGCCTGCCAGCCACATCAGATATTGTTGCTGGAACATCATTCCGCTCCTTTGGCTTGTAACGCCTGGTGATTTAGTGCACCCAGCTCACGCGCCAGCTGGCGGTCGAGACGCATCAGGCGGGCAGAGTGGATCAGGAAGGCGCAAATCGCGGTGGGGATGCCCCATACCGCGATATGCAACGGTTCGGTCTGGATGCCCGCCGACTCCTGCATAAAGTTGTGCATAAAGATGATGGCACCAAAGGCGACGAAGATATCCTCACCAAAGAACAGCCCGACGTTATCGGTGGCGGCCGACATGGCGCGCAGACGATGACGCACCTCGGGCGATACCTCGCCATAACGGTTTTCTGTCGCCCCTTCCGCCATTGGAGCCAGCAACGGCCGCACCATCTGCGGATGACCACCGAGGCTGGTCAGCCCCAGCGCGGCGGTGATTTCGCGGACAAACAGATAGACAATCAGCAGCCGTCCCGCCGTGGCGGTTTTGATCTGCGCGATCCAGCTCTGCGCTCGCTCTTTCAATCCATGGCGTTCCAGCAGGCCGATTACCGCCAACGGCAGCAGCAGAATCAACGGCAGGTTACGGGTATTCAGAAACCCGGAACCCAGTTTTTCTAAGATGTCGGCCAGCGGCATATGTGCCGCCAGTCCGGTGACAAAACCGGCCACAATCACTACCAGTACCGGGTTAAACCGCAGCACAAAGCCGAGCACGATGGCGGCAATACCCAGCAGCGGCCAAAGATTCACCACGTTCTCCATGTTTTCTCCCCTCATCAGAAATAAAAAGCCCGGCATTGTGTATATTTGTAGCGGCGCGATTTATTGCGCGTTATTTCCACCGCAAAGGTCAAAACAGCGCGATAAATCGCGCCGCTACGAAATGTGTAAGCCGGGTAATTGTTCGAAACTTATGCGCCGGTCACCGTGATGTGCTGTGCCGCAAAGGCCGAGCGCAATGCGTGCGCAAACTGCAATGCGTGAGCGCCGTCGCCATGCAAACACACGGTTTCCGCATTCACCGTCACCCAGTCGCCAGAAATGCTTTGTACTTTGCGCTGCTGCACCATCGTCAGCGTGTGGGCGATCGACTGCGCAGTATCCTCAATCAACGCTCCCGGCTGACCACGCGGCACCAGCGCACCACTGGACTGATAACCGCGATCGGCGAACACCTCTTCACGTGTCTTCAGTCCATAATGCGCCGCCGCGCGAATCGACTCGCTGCCCGCCAGGCCCACCAGGATCAAACCGGTATCGACCGCTTTGACCGCGCGAGCAATGGTATCCGCCAGTTGCGGATCACCCGCCGCCTGGTTGTACAACATGCCGTGCGGTTTGACGTGCACCAGGCGTGCCCCTTCGCTCTCCGCCAGACTCTTCAGCGCACCAATCTGGTAGATCATCTGCGCATAGACGGTCTCAGGCGGCAACTGCATGGCGGTGCGGCCAAAATTTTCCCTGTCGGGAAAGCTGGGATGCGCACCAATCGCTACACCCGCAGCCTGCGCCCAACGTACCGATTGCAGCATGGTTGCGGCATCACCGGCATGAAAACCACAGGCGATGTTGGCTGAGCTGACCAGCTGTAACAGTTCCTGATCGCTTGGGCTGCCTTCGCCGAGGTCGGCATTGAGATCAATTTTCATGTGATAGTCCCCAGGTCATCTGATCAAATACGCGCTGTTGCTGCTGCTTCGCCTGCATCGCCTCTTCCAGTGTGCAATGAGTGAAATGAATCGGTTCACCGAGACGAATTTGCGCCAAATGGTAGAGATCGGCTTCGATAATGCAGGCAATGCGGGGATATCCACCGGTGGTTTGCGCATCGGCCATCAGCACAATCGGCTGGCCGTTCGGCGGCACCTGAATCACCCCCGGCACCAGGCCATGTGACAGCAAATCACGCGTGGCTTTACGGTGCAGCGTGCGTCCCTGCAAGCGATAACCCATACGGTTACTTTGCGGGCTGAGTTTCCACGCGCTGCGCCAGAACGCTTCCTGTGCTTCGCGGGTGAATTCGTTGTATTCCGGGCCAGGCAGTGCACGGATACGATTGCCCCATAGCAACTGCCGTACCCCGGCTTTCTTACTAAAGTCGCGGGTGGTCTTGCCGAGTGGCAACAGGTCGCCATCCTGCAACTTGCGTCCTTGATAACCACCGAATCCGGCTTTCAGATCGGTACTGGTGGAATCCAGCATCTCTGGCACGGCAAAGCCACCGTGGACCGCCAGATAGCTGCGCATACCGTGCACCGGCATCGACAGACTGAGTACCTGACCTTTTTTCACCGGCAGACGCCAGCCAGTCCAAACCGGTTTGCCGTCCAGATCGGCGTGGCAGCCCGCACCGGTCAGGGCGAACCAACCGTCACGCTGGAACTGCGCTTTAAACTGACCCAGCACAATCTCCAGTACCGCGCTGCCTTCGGCGTTGCCCACCAACATATTGGCCGTTCGCATTGCCGGTTGATCGAGCGCGCCGCTGACGCTGATACCAAACTGTCGCCAGCCGTAGCGGCCCTGATCCTGCAAGGAGGTCATCAATCCGGCACGAAGAATTTTTAGCATACGCCCTCCTTTTGCGGCACAAAGCGCACGCTGTCGCCGGGACGCAACAACGTCGGCGGTTGCTGTTGCGGATCAAACAGCCCGACGGTGGTTTGCCCCAGCAATTGCCAGCCGCCCGGCGTCGCCAGTGGGTAGACGCCGGTTTGGCTACCACCGATACCCACCGAACCGGCAGGCACGATCACGCGTGGTTCGGCACGGCGCGGCGTATGTAAGCGACTATCAAGGCCGCCCAGATAGGGGAATCCTGGCTGAAAGCCAATAAAATACACCACATAGTCAGTGCTGCTGTGCAGCTCAACCACCTGGCGTGACGTCATACCGGCATGTTCGGCGACCACCGACAAATCCGGCCCGGCGTCGCCGCCATACACCACCGGGATCTCGACCAGGCGCGATTCGGGTCGCTGCGCTTCACTCTCTTCCCACCAGCGTTGCAGACTCTCGATGGCATCCAGCGCATTGTGCTGCGGATCGCGCAGCAGCAGCGTCAGATTATTCATGCCGGGAATCACTTCCGACACTTTTTCATTGCCCTGTAGCCGCTGGCACAATCCCCAGATGCGTTGCTGGCTGGCTAAGGAAACCGGTGGCTCCAGTTCCAGCACCACCGCGCGTTCACCCAGCAGATAACAACGTGCTCGTTGCAAAACCCACCTCCTGATTCACTTTCTCGCGGGCAGCCAACCGAGGTTGCCGCCCGATAAACGCGTATCGCTTATGCTTTAAAGGCAACCAGTTATGCGAAAGTGTCAGAGGTGTGTCAACCGATTTGCGCCCCCGGCCGCAGCTAAGGGCGTAATAGCTGAAAAATCAGGCAGGATTGTCGATATCAATAAAGGTGACGTCGAGGCCGTAGCTCTGCGCTAGCCATTCTCCCAGTGCCTTGATGCCGCCACGTTCGGTGGCGTGATGACCTGCGGCAAAGAAGTGCAGTCCCTGTTCACGCGCGCTGTGAATGGTTTGCTCCGATACTTCGCCGGTGATAAACGCATCGACGCCGAACGCTGCCGCACTGTCAATAAAGCCCTGACCGCCGCCGCTACACCAGGCGATGCGTTTAATTTTCTCCGGCGCATTATCACCGCAATGCAACGGCGTGCGTCCCAGCGCTTGTGCGATGCGTTGTGCCAGCGCCTCTCCGCTCAACGGCTCCGCCAGCTCGCCCCACGGCACCAGCGGCATAACCTCCCCCTTCACCTCGATATCGAACAGGCGCGCCAGCTGCGCGTTGTTGCCAAGATGTGGATGGGCGTCGAGCGGCAGATGCCAGCCATACAGGTTGATATCATTGGCCAGCAGCGTACGCAGGCGCTGGCGTTTCATCCCTTTAATCACTGGCGCTTCGCTTTTCCAGAAGTAACCGTGATGCACCATCACCGCATCCGCATTGCGTTTCACCGCTTCGTCCAGCAATGCCTGACAGGCGGTGACACCGGTGATGATGGTGTTAACCTCGGGGCGACCTTCGACCTGCAACCCATTGGGCGCATAGTCACTGAAGGTGCTGCTGTTCAGCTGCTGGTTAACGATGTGCTCTAATTCAACATGATTCATAATGGCTCCCTGACCTTTCAGGCCGCGCTGCGCGCGCGCTCGAAGGCATCCAGTGTCTTTTTACGTGCGTCCTTATGTTCCACGATCGGCGCGGGATAATCGAGTGCCATATTATTTTTCTGCGCCCAGACGTGCGGCTGATGGATATGCGCGTCCGGGACGTCTGCCAGCTCCGGCAGCCACTGACGAATAAATGCCCCCTGCGGGTCGAAACGTTCCCCCTGGGTAGTTGGGTTAAAAATGCGGAAATAGGGAGCCGCATCAGTACCCGTGGAGGCCGCCCACTGCCAACCCCCGTTGTTGGCGGCGAGATCGCCATCAATCAGCTGCTGCATAAAGTAGCGTTCTCCGTCGTGCCAGTCGATCAACAGGTCTTTCACCAGAAAACTGGCGACAATCATACGCAGCCGATTATGCATCCAGCCCAATGTATTCAGTTGGCGCATCGCCGCGTCCACAATCGGATAACCGGTTTTGCCCTGCTGCCAGGCGGTGAGGTGGCTTTGATTCTTCTGCCAGCGCACGTTACGCGTCCAGGCGACAAACGGCTGATGCTTGCACAATGCAGGAAACGCCACCATCAGATGACGATAGAACTCGCGCCAGATCAATTCGTTCAGCCAGACAAACGCGTGACCGCCATCCAGTGCATCCGGGTGCTGTTTGAGGATGCGATGCAGGCACTGGCGCGGTGACAGCACACCAGTCGCCAGATACACCGACAGCCGACTGGTGCCATCCACGGCGGGCTTATCCCTTTCAGCGGCATAATCCACCACGGATTGCTGCGCGAAATGGCGCAGCTGTTTCAGTGCCGCCTCTTCCCCTGCGGGAAACAGCGCGACGTCGAAATCCTCCAACGGATAATCGAAAGGCGGGATTTTCTTATCGACCTTGATCGGCGCACCCTGACGGGCGCGGGGTGCCATATGGCACTCGGGCAGTCCCTGATGCAGACGACGAACAAAGGCTTTGCTGAACGGGGTAAACACCTTGAACATGGTGTGATTACCTGTCTGCACGCTGCCCGGCGGCAGCAGCAGGCTGTCATCAAAGCCCTGACAAATCACCCCCTGATCATCGAGACGTTTTTCTGCTGCGGCATCACGCTGACGTTCGTTGATTTCGTACTGGTAGTTGTAAAACAGTTGATCCACCTGATGCTGCTGGCAAAACTCCGCCAGCAAATCCAGCGACGCGGCAAAATCGTCGCACTGCTGGTAATGCAGCGGGATACCTCGTTCCGCCAGCGACGTCTGCAACAGACACAGGCTTTGATAAATAAATGCCGCCTGTTTCGCTGCCATATGATGCTGTTGCCACTGGCCGGGCGTGGCGATAAACAGCGCCAGCACGCGGGCGTTCGGATCGCGACAGGCGGCATACAGCGCGCTGTTGTCATTGATGCGTAAATCATTGCGCAGCCAGACAAGATGCGTGGTCATAACACTCCTGAAATTATTGGCCATAGCGCAGACGTAGCGCTTCCGGGTAAGGGTCAAAATAACGCTGCTGGGTCAGCCACGGATGCGGAAATTCCGCCATGTAATGTTTCAGCATGGTGATCGGTGCCAGCAACGGCTGCACCCCACGACGGTAGCGGTCAATCAGCAAAGCCAGCTCCTGACGCTGCGGCGAGGTCAGTTGAGGGCGAAAGTAACCCTGCACATGCATCAGCACATTGGTGTGGTTGCGTCGGGTTGATGGGTGAGCCAGCAGGCGCATCAGCCGGTTGCGATATTCAAAGGCGTAATGATCCAGCGTATCCCATGCCTCCATCTTTGCCACAAAACGTCCCAACTCACGGTATTCATCCTGAGAATGGGACAGCAGCAGCAGTTTGTAGCGGCTGTGGAACGCCATCAGTTGATGACGCGTCAGACCGTTGCGCCACATCTGATTGAATTCATGCAGGGCATAAACGCGGCCAATAAAGTTCTCGCGGATATCCGCATCGTGCAGACGACCATCCTCCTCCAGCGGCAACCACGGCAGTTCACGCTGGAGAAACTCGGTGAAGATGCCGGTTCCGGCTTTACGGTTGTTGTTAGTGTCCGGTTCATACACCCGTACCCGCTCAAGGCCGCAACTGGGTGATTTGGCACACAGGATGTAGCCACACAAATGATGCAACGCTTTCACTCGCTGAGCTGACCACTGTGCCATCTGATCGGTGACTTCATTACCGCCCGCTTTACTGAAGCAAAGATGCACACGCGCATCCTCCTCTTTCACCAGACGTAACGCCGGGCGCGGTGTCGGCAGACCAATCGCCATCTCCGGACACACCGCTTCAAAATGCACAAAGGGGGAGAGTTCGTCTGTGGCAAAGGCAAAACGTTTATGGCCGCCATCAAAGCGGACATTATCCCCGAGCAGACAGGCACTGATACCGACAGGAATTTTTTCGCGCATACTTGTACAACTCCATAAATTCTGTACAGGTTTAAAGTGTAGCTGAAATGCACGGCGAACACAGCGTCTGAAGGAATGCGGAGTGAAAAATTGGCATAAAAAAACCCGGTGCTTCAGGAAAAGCACCGGGTGGAGCGGGAGCGATACTGCGTTACCAGAAAATGCCGCTTGCCGCTTCAGATTGCGCCAGCCATACCGGCTTAGCGCTGGTTTTGCACCACATACGGTGCAGGTAGCTGTAGAAACGCGCACGGTCAGCACGGAACAGCATCACAGGGAGCGCCAGCACCCCCAGTAACACCACCAGCGCACGCCGCAGCACAACTTTGTAGAACGGATATGCCTGATACATGGTTGCCTCCTGGTGAGTCTTAGAAAATGTGATCTGACACGAATATTACGCCTGGTTGTGTAATTTTACTACTCATCCGACCACTTTTTTGATCTTTTTTTGTCCATTTCATCGTCAGGCTGAAATTAAGTTACACGAATGTAAACACCAGGTTCCCACTGAGTAACAAACTTCCGCACGGACGTCGGCGCGATTTATTGCTACAGTGGGCTGTTATCCATTTTTTGCCGCAGGAGTTCGTGTGACCACCATCTTGATCGTGGAAGATGAAAAGGAGATCCGCCGTTTCGTGCGCCTGGCACTGGAGGGTGAAGGGTTAAAAATTGTGGAAGCCGAGCAGTTGCAACGCGGCCTGATTGAAGCCGCCACGCGCAAACCTGATTTGGTGATCCTCGACCTCGGTCTACCCGATGGCGATGGCAATGATTTTATCCGCGAAGTGCGCCAGTGGAGCAGCATGCCGGTGATCGTGTTATCTGCCCGCACCGATGAGCAAGATAAAATCGATGCGCTGGATGCCGGTGCTGATGACTATCTCACCAAACCCTTTGGTATTGGCGAATTGCTGGCACGGGTACGAGTGGCGTTGCGCCGTCATCAGGGCAGCCAGCCCGAACCGGTATTAAGTTTTGGTGAGGTCACGGTCGATCTGGCCGCACGACGTGTGCTGCGTGCTGGCGAAGAGGTGCATCTGACACCGACCGAATTCCGGCTGCTCAGCCTGCTGCTGAACAATGCCGGTAAAGTGCTGACACAACGTCAACTGCTGAACCAGGTTTGGGGACCAAATGCGGTGGAGCATAGCCACTATCTGCGCATCTATATGGGGCATCTGCGCCAGAAGCTGGAAGCCAACCCCACCCAACCGAGCCATCTGCTGACCGAAACCGGCATTGGCTATCGATTTATGCCATAAAAAAGGCGCATTACGCGCCTTTTTCCCTTTCGCTGCGCTTAGGCGTTTTTCAACACTTCGCTCACGATCTCTACCGCTTCTTTCTCAATCAGCTGGCGATGCTCTGCGCCGAGGAAGCTTTCACAATAGATTTTGTAGGCATCTTCGGTGCCGGACGGACGCGCCGCAAACCAGCCGTTCTCCGTCATCACTTTCAGGCCACCAATCGAAGCCCCGTTACCCGGTGCCGCCGTCAGGCGTGCGGTGATCGGGTCACCTGCCAGCGTGTCGGCGCTCACCATTTCGGGTGACAGCTTAGAAAGTGCCGCTTTCTGTGCCGAGGTCGCCGCTGCCTGCAAACGGTTGTAGCTTGGTGCACCAAAGCGCGCGGCCAGCTCATCATAATGCTGCTGCGGGTTTTTACCGGTTACCGCCGTGATTTCCGCAGCCAGCAGACACAGGATGATGCCGTCTTTATCGGTGGACCAGGCGGTGCCATCGAAACGCAGGAAGGATGCCCCGGCGCTCTCTTCACCCCCAAAGCCAAAGCTGCCGTCAAACAGGCCATCAACGAACCATTTGAAACCAACCGGTACTTCCACCAGCTTGCGACCGATGTCGTTTACCACGCGGTCAATCATCGCGCTGGACACCAGGGTTTTACCCACGGCGACATCTTTGCCCCACTGCGGACGATGCTGGAACAGATAGTTGATCGCAACCGCCAGATAGTGGTTCGGGTTCATCAGACCGGCTGGCGTCACGATGCCATGACGGTCATAATCGGGATCGTTACCGAAAGCCAGATCGAATTTGTCACGGTAAGCCAGCAGGCCCGCCATCGCACACTCTGACGAGCAATCCATACGCACCACGCCATCTTTATCCAGATGCATAAAGCGGAAGGTCTGATCGATCGCATCATTCACAATGGTGATATCAAGCTTGTAATGCTCAGCGATACGCTGCCAG
This sequence comes from Pantoea sp. X-Soil-TKNS-1211, assembly GCF_059730495.1. Classification (NCBI taxonomy): domain Bacteria; kingdom Pseudomonadati; phylum Pseudomonadota; class Gammaproteobacteria; order Enterobacterales; family Erwiniaceae; genus Pantoea; species Pantoea sp. X-Soil-TKNS-1211. The sequence goes on along the minus strand of NZ_AP035953.1, from coordinate 1,301,603 downwards.
TAGGCCATACCGGAGCCGCCGAGCGGATCGACACCGATTTTCAGGCCGGCTTTCTGAATCGCCGGGAAGTCGATGACCTGCGCCAGCCCTTCAACATACGGTTGAATCAGATCCTGCTCGACGATATGGCCGCTGGCCCACGCCTGATCCAGTGGCAGACGTTTCACGTCCTGCAGACCCGCTTTCATCAGTTGGTTGGCACGATCTTCCACCACTTTGGTGACGTTGGTATCGGCCGGGCCACCGTTCGGCGGGTTGTACTTGATGCCACCATCTTCCGGCGGGTTGTGCGACGGGGTGATGACGATACCATCCGCCAGTGCACCACCGCGTTTGTTGTGCTCAAGGATTGCGTTGGAGATTGCCGGTGTCGGCGTATAGCCGTTGTCCTGCTGCACAATCACATCCACGCCGTTCGCCGCCAGCACTTCCAGTACCGACAGAATCGCCGGTTCAGACAGCGCATGGGTGTCTTTCCCGACATAGCACGGACCGGTGATGCCGTTCTTCTTACGATCTTCCGCGATCGCCTGCGCGATCGCCAGAATATGCATTTCGTTGAAACTGTGACGTCCTGCGCTACCACGGTGACCGGAAGTACCAAATTTCACCGCATGTTCAGGGTTGTCCACGTCCGGCTTCAGGACATAGTACTGAGAGGTTAATTGTGCAACGTTAATCAAATCGCTCTGCTGGGCGGGCTGCCCGGCACGGGGGTGATTGGCCATTGGCGCTTCTCCCTGACGCTTCGGTTTAAATGGTGCCGCAAACTTTCTCTGTCAGTTCCTGCGGGAACTGCATGGCTAACATGATGTGTTCCACCATGCTGCATTTGCGACCGGTATTGGTATTGGTGATCACCCAGTACGGCGTGCCGGGCACATGCTTCGGCTTAGTATGGGTGCCATTTTGCAGCAGCGTATGCTCATCACCGGCAAAGTAGACGCGGGTGCGTCCTTGCAGTGACGCCGTGGCATCCGCAAAGGCTGCGGGATCAAGACGATAGAGCGTTGACAACACCAGCATAAAGCGGTTAACCGCCTTTTTCTGTTCCGCATACTCATCGGAAAGTAACAGCTCACGTACCGCGCGAACGCGATCCTGCGGACGTGCCTGCGTCACAACTGGCTGGGCTTCTTTTGCCGCAGCCTGAGCCACAGCAGGGGTTGCAGGGGCACTCTGACCGGCAGTGAACTTCAGCATGCGGCGCAAAATTTCGGAGGCGCTTTCACCAATGTGCTGGGTATGGCTGGCAATATAACGGTAGAGTTCTTCGTCAACTTCAATCGTTTTCATCTTTTTCCGTACGATTCTGGCAAATGACAGAACCACGCATTTCTGCAAAGGCCTTAGCAAAATCCTGCCGTGCAAAATGTGAGCGGGCTCTAACATGAGGATTATAAAGTTAAATCCCAGGCGGCCGATAGCGCTGGCATCGTTTCAGGGCAAAAGTCGGAATATGCCCTAATGCCCACCAGGCTGGCTCCTGGACAGGTGGATTCATGATAACCTAAGCGCAGCCCACAACCGTAAGAACTTTGCCATGATTTTGAATGCCCGTCTGCAAACTGAACAATCTGCCCCTGATGCCCCTCCCATTCTGTTAATTCATGGCCTGTTTGGCAGCCTGGATAACCTGGGTGTGCTGGCGCGAGGCCTGCGTGATGCTCGCCCCACCTTGCAGGTGGATGTGCGCAATCACGGTCTCTCCGCGCGCAGCGACGTGATGAACTATGCGGCGATGGCACAGGATATCGTTGAGACCCTCGACGCCCAAGGCCTCGACCGTGTTGGCGTCATCGGTCATTCGATGGGCGGCAAAATTGCCATGACGTTAAGCGCCATTGCGCCGGAACGCATTGAAAAGCTGGTGATGATTGATATCGCACCGGTGGATTATCAGACCCGTCGCCATGATGAGATTTTCGCCGCCATCCGTGCGGTGAGCGCTGCGGGTGTGACGCGACGCAGTGAAGCCGCCGAGGTGATGCGTACTTGTCTTACTGAAGAGGGCGTGATTCAGTTCATTCTTAAGTCGTTCCAGGATGGGGAATGGCGCTTCAATGTGCCGGTGTTGTGGGATAACTACGCCACCATCTCCGGTTGGCAAGAGGTCCCGGCCTGGCCGCATCCGGCATTGTTTATCCGCGGCAGCGAGTCACCTTATCTGGATAATCAGCATCGCGATGCACTGCTGCGGCAGTTCCCTCTGGCACATGCGCACGTCATCAGTGGCGCAGGTCATTGGGTCCATGCCGAAAAGCCTGAGGCGGTTTTACGCGCGGTTCGCCGCTTTTTTGTACTGTAAAAGCAAAAGCTTGCCGTAGACCGTTTAAGGTTGGCGTCGCAAGGGGTGCTGGAGTATGATGTCGCGCTAAAAATTTGCCACGGATGATTTTTTCACCGTGGCAGGGCCGATAATGTATAAATTGCGCAGCGCCTTTCCGCCGTTCGCGCCCACTCAGTTTTACAAAAAATGGCAAAAGAACAAACTGACCGTACCACGCTCGATCTCTTCGCTGATGAGCGACGTCCCGGTCGTCCCAAAACCAGTCCGCTAACGCGTGACGAACAGTTGCGCATTAACAAGCGCAATCAGCTGAAACGCGACAAAGTACGTGGTTTGCGGCGCGTGGAACTGAAAATGAGTAGTGAGGCGGTTGACGCGCTCAATACTCTGGCAGAGCAGCAAAACATCAGCCGTAGTGAATTGATTGAACAAATGCTGCTGGCGCAACTCAAACTGTCGTAACACGTGCAGACCGCACGCAGGAACAAAAGTCACGGCTTTACAAGTTCCGCCACTTTGCCCGGTCTGCTATCATTCGCTTAACTGTGCATTCAACTCCTAATCAGGATTTAAGAGGTTACTTAACTCATGGCAATCGTAGGCATTTTCTTCGGCAGCGATACCGGCAATACTGAAAACATTGCAAAAATGATCCAGAAACAACTGGGTAAAGATGTGGCCGAAGTGCATGACATTGCCAAGAGCACCAAAGAAGATCTCGAAGCATTCGATATCCTGCTGCTGGGCATTCCGACCTGGTACTACGGCGAAGCACAATGCGACTGGGATGATTTCTTCCCGACGCTGGAAGAGATTGATTTCAATGGAAAACTGGTTGCGCTGTTCGGCTGCGGTGACCAGGAAGACTACGCAGAATACTTCTGTGACGCGATGGGCACCATCCGCGATATCATCGAACCTAACGGTGCGGTGATTGTTGGCCACTGGCCAACCGAAGGCTACCATTTCGAAGCGTCTAAAGGTCTGGCAGATGATAAACACTTCCTTGGCCTGGCCATCGACGAAGATCGTCAGCCTGAGCTGACCAACGAACGTGTTGATAAGTGGGTGAAACAGATTTTCGATGAGCTGCAACTGAAAGAGATCATCGAAGCCTGATCCCCTGCCCTCCTCAATGTGGGCGCTGGCTCACATTGAGTTAAAGGGATTTCCTATAAAAATAATAGCTACTGTTTTTTAACTTTTTCCCGCAATTCTGTAGAATACCCATAACGGTCATCCGCTTATTCCTCTGGCATCAGAATGAGGCTGAGTGAAATGGAAACAAAGACCTGCATGATCCCCGCCGGCGTTAGAGACACTTTTCCTTACAGCCACTGGTGATTTTCAGGATATTCCCTTGGTTTTCATTTCACTGCTTGAGTTCTATAATGAGACGCAAATGAGAATGCGCGTGATCGACATTCAAGGCCCTGCGCCGCAAGTGACTAGCTAAGTAACAGGACAATATCCGCATGACTGACAACAACTCCGCATTGAAGAAGGCTGGCCTGAAAGTCACGCTACCCAGACTGAAAATTCTGGAAGTGCTTCAGGAACCCGAATGCCATCACGTCAGCGCGGAAGATTTGTACAAACGCCTGATCGACATGGGCGAAGAGATTGGTCTGGCAACGGTTTATCGCGTTCTTAACCAGTTTGATGACGCGGGAATCGTCACCCGCCATAACTTCGAGGGTGGTAAATCCGTCTTTGAACTGACACAGCAGCATCACCATGACCACTTGATCTGTCTGGATTGTGGCAAAGTGATTGAATTCAGCGATGAATCCATTGAAACCCGTCAGCGCGAAATCGCCACACGTCATGGGATCAAACTGACTAACCACAGCCTGTATCTGTACGGCCACTGTGCGTTAGGAGACTGCCGCGAAGACGAGACGCTCCACGACAAGCAATAAAATGTGCTATGCAGTATAAAAAAACCGGTGCCCAGGCACCGGTTTTTTTATCGCTGCATCACAACACCAGCGTTTCCTGCAAATATCGCCAGCGTGGAATGGAGGTACTGCAATCCAGGACCGCCAACGAGATGCGGCTCTGGTTGGTGCCGTTCATCATTTGCAATTCACGATACTGAATCGTCACTTCCTTGCTTTGCTGCGAGATGATGGCATGTTCGCTGGTAGCAATACGCATTCCTTCACGCTGGCCACGCAGTTGACGGAACAGCACTTCCATTGCATTGAAATCCAATTGCTTACCCTGCGGCGTCACCATTTTGAAATCCGGGTGAAAGTGCGAAAGGAACAGTTCAATGCTGTCGTCTGTATTTTCTGACTGATTAAAAATACGTTCGATAAGCTGATGTAATACCACTACGCTATGTTTGGCTTCCTGAGCGAGACTTGTCATTTTTTTTCCTTTATAACCCGCGGAGCAACGTCTGAGAGCGCATAGCCTACCTGAAAAAAAGTTTTTAACACTGGCAAATGGATTAATTCTGCTAAAGTCAGATTAGTTTCAAATCCCGGTAACAAGCACGTTTCACAACCCACAGCATAAAAGATGGCTAACCTTGAATTACAGCCAATAAAAAAGGGCGATTTCTCGCCCTTTTATCAGGATATGGGGAAAACGACAAAAAGGATTAATCGCCGATTTTCGCCCAGGTATCACGCAAACCAACGGTGCGGTTAAATACCGGCCTGGATGGCTGCGAATAAACGCTATCCGCGCAAAAATAGCCTTCACGTTCAAACTGATACGGCGCAAGCGCTACTGCATCGCGCAGACCTGGCTCAACAAAACCTTGTTTGATATCCAGCGAATTCGGGTTGATGGTGGTGAGAAAATCCTCCGCCGCACCCGGGTTTGGCACGCTGAACAGGCGATCATACAGACGGAATTCCGCAGGCAGCGCATGGATCGCAGAAACCCAGTGGATCACGCCTTTCACTTTACGGCCATCAGCCGGATCTTTGCTCAGAGTATCGACGTCGCAGGTACAGTAGATACAGGTGATATTGCCTTCATCATCCTTTGCCACGCGCTCGGCACGAATCACATAAGCATTACGCAAACGGACTTCTTTACCCAGCACCAGACGTTTGTACTGCTTGTTGGCTTCCTCACGGAAATCCGCGCGATCGATCCACACTTCACGGCTGAACGGCACTTCACGCGTCCCCATTTCCGGTTTGTTCGGATGGTTTGGCATGGTGATGATCTCTTCATGACCCGCAGGCAGGTTTTCAATCACCACCTTCAACGGATCCAGCACCGCCATCGCACGCGGCGCATTCTCGTTGAGATCGTCACGGATACATGACTCCAGCGAGGCCATCTCAACGATGTTGTCCTGTTTGGTCACACCGATACGCAGGCAGAACTCGCGAATCGATGCGGCGCTATAACCCCGGCGGCGCAGACCTGACACGGTCAGCATACGCGGGTCATCCCAGCCTTCTACGACTTTCTCACTCACCAGCTGCGTCAGTTTACGCTTCGACATCACCGCGTATTCCAGATTCAGACGCGAGAATTCGTACTGACGTGGATGCACAGGAATGCTGATGTTGTCCAGCACCCAGTCATACAGACGACGGTTATCCTGGAACTCCAGCGTACACAGCGAATGGGTAATGCCTTCCAGCGCATCGGAGATACAGTGGGTAAAATCGTACATCGGGTAGATGCACCATTTGTTACCCGTCTGATGGTGTTCAGCAAACTTGATGCGATACAGCACCGGATCGCGCATCACGATAAAGTTTGACGCCATATCGATTTTGGCACGCAGGCAGGCTTTGCCTTCTTCGAAACCACCCGCACGCATTTTTTCAAACAGCGCGAGGTTCTCTTCAGGCGTGCGATCGCGGAACGGACTATTTTTACCCGGCGCAGTCAGGGAGCCACGGTATTCGCGGATCTCTTCTGGCGATAACTCATCAACATAGGCCAGGCCTTTGTTGATCAGCTCAACCGCGTAGCTGTACAGCTGGTCGAAATAGTCTGAGGAGTAACAAACGTCTCCGCTCCATTCAAAGCCCAGCCATTGCACGTCGCGCTTGATGGACTCGACAAATTCCATATCCTCTTTCACCGGGTTGGTGTCGTCGAAGCGCAGATTGCACTGACCCTGGTAATCTTGTGCGATACCAAAGTTCAGACAGATCGATTTCGCATGGCCAATATGCAGGTAACCATTGGGCTCAGGCGGGAAACGGGTATGCACGCTGTTGTGCTTACCGCTCGCCAAATCTTCGTCGATAATCTGACGAATAAAGTTCGTTGGGCGGGCTTCAGCCTCACTCATCTCAAAATCCTCAAATACAATACGGGTGATTTGTCCTGGAAAGTAACGGAGTATGATCCACAAAGCGCAGAAGGGAAACAACCGTTTGTTGGTCGTTTTAAAACAAAAAAGGCAGGAATCGCTTCCTGCCTTTAGGGTTTAGCACAAGGACTTAGCCTTTCACCTCGTACAGACGGGTTTCACCGGCGACCACTGATCCGCTCGCCAGCAGATTAAGGCCAGCAAAATCATCGCTGTTGCTGACGACGACCGGGCTAATCATTGAACGGGCATTGGCGTTGAGGAAATCCAGATCCATCTCCAGTACTGGCTGACCGGCGACCACAGTCGCGCCCTCTTCCACCAGACGTGAGAAGCCTTTACCTTCCAGCGCCACGGTATCCAGACCCATATGCACCACGATCTCAACACCGTTTTCGCTTTCCAGACAGAAGGCATGGTTGGTATTGAAGATTTTCACGATAGTACCGGCAATCGGTGCCACCACGGTTTTACCGGTGGGTTTGATCGCCAGGCCATCACCAACCGCTTTGCTGGCAAAGGCTTCATCCGGCACGGCATCCAGTGCCACCACTTCACCGCTCACCGGCGCCACCAGCGTGGCGATCACGCCTTTTTCGCTGTTCAACACCGCTTGCGGCTGCGGTGCAGCGGGTTGTGCAGCAGCAGACGCGGTAGCCGCAGCGGCGACCGGACCTTTAGTCAGTACGGTTTTCATCGCGCTGGCAATACTTTCCGCCTGCGTACCGACGATGATCTGCACGCTCTGCTTGTTGAGGCGAATAATGCCCGACGCTCCCAGGCGTTTTGCCACGCTGTCATTCACCTGCGCGGCATCTTTAACATTCAGACGCAGACGGGTGATACAGGCATCGATATTGGTCAGGTTTTCAGAACCACCAACGGCACCGATGTAGCGACGTGCCAGCGATTCAGTCTGGCTTTCGCCGCTGCCGCTGTGGTCAACGTTGACGTCATAACCATCAGTTTCATCATCCGCAGCCAGTTCGCGGCCCGGCGTCATCAGGTTGAATTTCTGAATAGTGAAACGGAACACCACATAGTAGATGGCAAAGAACACCAGACCTTGTGGGATCAGCATCCACCAATGCACCGCCAGCGGGTTACGCGTTGACAGCACCATATCCACTAAACCGGCACTGAAGCCGAAGCCAGCAATCCAGTGCATGCTCGCTGCGATAAATACCGAAAGACCGGTCAATAGCGCATGGATGACATACAGCACCGGGGCCACGAACATGAAGGAAAATTCCAGCGGTTCGGTAATACCGGTAAAGAAAGCTGCAAACGCCGCCGCCAGCATGATACCGCCCACTTTGGCGCGGTTTTCCGGACGCGCGCAGTGGTAAATCGCCAGCGCCGCACCGGGCAGACCGAACATCATAATCGGGAAGAAACCCGCCTGATAGCGACCAGTGATACCCGGGATCCCGCTGCCATTAGCGATGGACTGTGCGCCACCAAGGAATTTCGGAATATCGTTAATGCCAGCTACGTCGAACCAGAACACGGAGTTCAGCGCGTGATGCAGGCCAACCGGAATCAGCAGACGGTTGAAGAAGGCATAAACGCCTGCGCCAACAGAACCCAGTTTTTGAATGCTCTCACCAAAGCTGACCAGGCCATTAAACACCACCGGCCAGATATACATCAGAATGAACGCGATAAGGATCATCAGGAAGGAGACCAGGATCGGTACCAGACGACGGCCGCTGAAGAACGACAGCGCTTTTGGCAGCTCCACGTGGCTGAAGCGGTTATACACTTCTGCCGAGATAATCCCCACCAGGATACCCACAAACTGGTTCTCGATTTTGCCGAAAGCGGCTGGCACTTGATCCAATGGAATTTTCTGAATCATTGACACCGCAGCCGGTGAACACAGCGTGGTCACCACCAGGAAGCCAACAAAGCCAGTCAGCGCCGCAGCACCATCTTTATCTTTTGACATGCCATAGGCGACACCGATGGCAAACAGCACCGACATATGTTCAATGATCGCGGCACCGGACTTGATTAGCAACGCCGCCAGAGCGTTACCCGCCCCCCAGCTGTCAGGATCAATCCAGTACCCCACCCCCATTAAAATTGCCGCTGCCGGCAGGGTCGCTACCGGCACCATAAGCGCTCGGCCGACCTTTTGCAGATATCCTAAAATACTCACCTTATTCTCCCCCTTTGAGACTGGCGTTTTGCCGTAATGCGGGTTGATTTTATTATCCCGGCACCCGGTACCTTGATGACACTCTTCACCACGAGGCGAAGTGTAGAGATAAATTAATTCGCCTCGCAAATTAAAACCACAACAACTGTGACTTTTATCACCAAAAATGACGTTTGCACCCCCGAACTGCTAGCCATCACCCCAAACTTATTTTATGATGAAAAATATCAGGACGCACTTTTCCCCGTATGGTTGAGCTTAAACGGATTACGCTTAAGAACGGTCTGTTGAGAAAACGGCGACCCCACTTTCCAATCTTTAACTGAGGTGAAGACATGAGACTGATCCCTTTAGCCACACCTACCCAGGTGGGTAAATGGGCCGCGCGCCACATTGTTAACCGCATTAATGCGTTTAATCCTGGCCCAGATCGTCCCTTCGTGCTAGGTCTGCCTACCGGTGGTACCCCACTGGAAGCGTACAAGCACCTGATCGAGATGCATAAAGCGGGCCAGGTTAGTTTCAAACATGTGGTCACTTTCAACATGGACGAATACGTTGGCCTGCCCAAAGAGCACCCGGAAAGTTACCACAGTTTTATGTATCGTAATTTTTTCGATCACGTTGATATCCAACCAGAAAATATCAATCTTCTGAATGGCAATGCGGAAGATATTGACGCAGAATGTCGTCAGTACGAAGAGAAGATCCGCGCCCTGGGCAAAATCCATCTGTTTATGGGTGGCGTGGGCAATGATGGTCACATTGCCTTTAATGAACCTGCCTCCTCGCTTGCCTCCCGTACCCGTATCAAAACGTTGACACACGAGACCCGTCTCGCCAATTCCCGTTTTTTTAACGGCGATGTGGATCAGGTGCCAAAATATGCCCTGACTGTAGGCGTTGGCACGTTGCTGGATGCCGAAGAAGTGATGATTCTGGTTACCGGTCATGTCAAAGCGCTGGCGTTGCAGGCGGCGGTTGAAGGTAACGTTAACCATATGTGGACCATCAGTTGCCTGCAGCTGCATGCCAAAGGCGTGGTGGTCTGTGACGAACCCGCCACCATGGAACTGAAAGTGAAAACCGTGAAATATTTCCGCGAAATGGAAGCGGAAAATATGAAAGGTGTGTAAGACCACGTTGTAAAGCACCTGCTGCCACTGCGGCAGGCTTAGCCGGGAGAGAAAGACGATGTACGCATTAGTTAACGGCCGGATTTTTACCGGTCACGAAATTCTGGACAATCATGCGGTAGTGATTGCCGATGGCCTGATTGAGTGCGTCTGCCCACGCGACGCGCTGGATGCCACCCTACCGCAACAGGATGTTGCGGGTGCGTTTATCGCTCCCGGTTTTATTGATTTGCAACTCAACGGCTGCGGCGGCGTGCAGTTTAACGATGATATCGATGCGTTAAGCGTGGAAACGCTGGAAATTATGCAGCGCGCCAATGAGAAATCAGGCTGCACCAGCTACCTGCCGACACTGATTACCAGCACTGACGCCTTGATGAAACGCGCGATCGAAACCATGCGCGCGTATCTGAACAAACATCAAAACCAAGCGCTGGGTCTGCACCTCGAAGGCCCGTGGCTGAATAAAGTGAAAAAAGGTACGCACAACCCGGAACTGATCCGTCTGCCGGATGCAGAACTGGTGGATTTTCTCTGCGCGAACGCCGATGTGATCACCAAAGTGACGCTGGCCCCGGAAAATGCCGGAAGTGCAGTGATCCGCCAGTTACGCGAGGCGGGCATAATCGTTTCAGCGGGTCACTCCAACGCCACTTATGAAGAAGCCAAAAGCGGTTTCGCTGCGGGCGTCAGTTTTGCCACCCACCTTTACAACGCCATGCCGACCTTTGCCGGACGCGAACCAGGTCTGATCGGCGCGTTGTTTGATTCACCTGATGTATACTGCGGCATCATTGCAGATGGTTTACATGTCCACTACGCTAATGTGCGCAATGCAAAACGTATCAAGGGTGACAAGCTGGTACTGGTTACTGACGCGACAGCACCCGCAGGTGCATCGATTGATAAATTTATTTTTGCAGGCAAAACAATATACTATCGCAATGGCCTTTGTGTGGATGAGAACGGGACCTTAAGTGGCTCCGCGATTACCATGATTGAAACGGTTCAAAACTGCGTGGAACATTGCGGCATTGCGTTAGATGAAGCTCTGCGCATGGCAACGCTCTATCCGGCAAAGGCGATGGGGGTGGAAAAACAGTTGGGCACGGTCGAAGCTGGAAAAGTCGCCAACCTGACTGTCTTTACCCGCGATTTTCAAATCATTAAGACGTTCGTCAATGGAGAGAACGTCCTCAGCGAGTAAGCACTGAATGACCACTGGCGGCCAGACTCAAATAGGAAATGTCGATCTTGTCAAGCAACTCAATAGTGCAGCCGTTTATCGGTTGATTGATCAACAAGGGCCTATTTCGCGCATTCAGATAGCCGAAGTCAGCCAGCTTGCGCCCGCCAGCGTCACCAAAATTACCCGCCAGTTGATTGAGCGCGGCCTGATCAAAGAGGTGGAGCAACAGGCATCCACCGGTGGTCGCCGCGCCATCTCCATCATCACCGAAACCCGTCATTTTCATACCATTGGCGTGCGCCTCGGACGTAACGATGCCACGCTGACGCTGTTTGATCTCAGTGGCAAATCACTGGCGCAGGAAGATTACCCGTTACCGGAACGTACCCAGGAAACGCTGGAAAATGCGTTATTCAACGCCATCAGCGGGTTTATGGCCGCCCACCAGCGTAAAATTCATGAACTGATCGCCATTGCGGTGATTCTGCCGGGATTGGTGGATCCGATTAACGGTGTGATTCGCTACATGCCGCATATTGCCGTCAGCCACTGGCCGCTGGTCTCCAGCCTGCAAAAACGGTTCAACGTGACCAGTTTTGTCGGCCATGATATCCGTAGCCTGGCCCTTGCCGAGCACTACTTCGGTGCAAGTCGTGACTGTGCAGATTCCATTCTGGTGCGTCTGCATCGTGGCACCGGGGCCGGTATCATCGCCAACGGACACATCTTTCTCGGCAGCAATGGCAACGTGGGTGAAATTGGCCATATTCAGGTCGACCCATTGGGCGAGCGCTGCCATTGCGGTAACTTCGGTTGCCTGGAAACCATCGCTGCCAATGGCGCGATTGAAAACCGGGTACGTCATCTGCTGAATCAGGGCTATCCCAGCTCACTGACCCTGAATGATTGCCAGATGCCGCAAATCTGCCGCGCGGCCAATCAGGGCGATGCGCTGGCAAGTGAAGTGATCGAATATGTGGGTCGCTATCTCGGAAAAGCCATTGCGATTGCCATTAACCTGTTTAATCCACAGAAAGTGGTACTGGCCGGAGAAATCACCGAGGCCGACAAAGTGCTGTTTCCAGCGATTGAAGGCTGCATCAATACTCAGGCACTCAATGCGTTTCGTAAAAATCTGCCTGTGGTACGCTCAGAACTGGATCATCGCTCCGCCATCGGCGCTTTTGCGCTGGCAAAACGCGCGATGCTGAATGGCATTCTGCTGCAACATCTGCTGGAAGAGTAATCGATGCCTGCCCTCCGGCAGGCTATACCGGATGCAATCTATGACAATTAAAAGCGTAATCTGTGACATCGACGGCGTGTTGATGCACGACAACACAGCCGTTCCTGGCGCCCAGGAATTCCTGCAACGCATCCTTGAAAAAAAGATGCCGCTGGTGGTACTCACCAACTATCCATCGCAAACGGCCAAAGATCTGGCGAACCGTTTCGCCTCATCCGGCATCGAAGTGCCGGATTCGGTGTTCTACACTTCGGCGATGGCGACAGCTGATTTTCTGCGCCGTCAGGAAGGTAAAAAAGCCTATGTGATTGGCGAAGGCGCGCTGATTCATGAGCTGTACAAAGCCGGTTTCACCATCACCGATATCAATCCTGATTTCGTTATTGTTGGCGAAACTCGCTCCTTTAACTGGGAGATGATGCATAAGGCGGCCTTTTTTGTCGCCAACGGCGCACGCTTTATCGCCACCAACCCGGATACTCACGCACGTAATTTTGTCCCTGCTTGTGGTGCGCTCTGTGCGGGGATTGAGAAGATCTCCGGTCGCAAACCGTTTTATGTCGGCAAACCCAGCCCGTATATCATGCGTGCCGCACTCAACAAGATGCAGGCACACTCCGAGGAAACGGTGATTGTGGGTGATAACCTGCGTACCGATATTCTCGCCGGTTTCCAGGCCGGTCTGGAAACGGTGCTGGTGCTGTCGGGAGTCTCAACGCTGAGCGATATTGATGCCATGCCGTTCCGTCCGGATTGGATTTATCCTTCGGTTGCCGATATCGATCTGTTCTGATTTTCCCCATCAACAAAACTTATGGCCCGGCGAAGCAAAAAAGTTCGCCGGGTTTCTTTTTTCCGCGCCCAACCTTGCTCACAAAACGACCCAAAACAGAATTTTATTAGACAGCATCTAATAAAATGCATCTTTTATTAAATAAAATTCAATTTAATCACCACAACAACATTCTTTTTATCAACTAATCGTGAATTTGCTTGCATTACCACCACCAAATAGCGCATTTTCTTATACATCACGCAGCTGATGCTGCCGGACAAACGTAGAAATAACATCCCCACAGGGTGAGATCAGGAGTCAGTTATGTGTTCGATTTTTGGTGTGCTGGATCTGAAAACCGATCCTGTTGAATTGCGCAAGAAAGCGCTGGAATGTTCCCGTCTGATGCGCCATCGCGGCCCGGACTGGTCAGGCGTCTATGCCGATGACAAAGCCATTCTGGCGCATGAGCGCCTGTCAATTGTTGACGTCAACAACGGCGCACAGCCGCTGTACAACGCCGATCACACTCACGTACTGGCGGTAAACGGTGAAATCTACAACCATCAGGCACTGCGTGCGGAACTGAGCGATCGCTACCAGTTCCAGACCGGTTCTGACTGTGAAGTGATCCTTGCGCTGTATCAGGAAAAAGGCGTTGATTTCCTTGATGATCTTCAAGGTATGTTTGCCTTCATTCTGTGGGACAGCGTCAAGCAACAATACCTGATTGGTCGTGACCATATCGGTATCATCCCGCTGTATATGGGTAACGATGAACACGGCAACTTCTATGTTGCTTCAGAAATGAAAGCGCTGGTGCCGGTGTGCCGTTCCATCAAAGAATTCCCGCCGGGAAGCTACCTCTCCAGCACCGATGGCGAAATCCGTCGTTACTGGCAGCGTGACTGGATGGATTACAAAGCCGTTGAGCACAACGTCACTGATGCCGCCGGTCTGAAAGCCGCGCTGGAAGAGTCGGTCAAAAGCCACCTGATGTCCGACGTACCTTATGGCGTATTGCTGTCTGGCGGTCTTGACTCCTCCATCATCTCTGCGGTGACCAAACGCTTTGCCGCGAAACGTGTGGAAGATCATGACAAGAGCGATGCCTGGTGGCCGCAGCTGCACTCCTTCGCCGTAGGTCTGGAAGGCTCGCCGGATCTGAAAGCGGCCAAATCTGTCGCGGAACATCTCGGCACCGTGCACCATGAAATCCACTTCACCGTGCAGGAAGGCCTGGATGCAATTCGTGATGTGATTTACCACATCGAAACCTACGATGTGACCACCATCCGTGCGTCAACGCCGATGTACCTGATGTCGCGTAAAATCAAAGCGATGGGTATCAAAATGGTGTTGTCTGGTGAAGGCGCTGATGAAGTGTTTGGTGGCTACCTCTACTTCCACAAAGCGCCGAACGCCAAAGAGTTCCACGAGGAGAACGTGCGTAAGCTGCTGGCACTGCATATGTATGACTGCGCCCGCGCCAACAAAGCGATGTCCGCCTGGGGTGTGGAAGCGCGTGTGCCGTTCCTCGACAAGAAATTCCTTGATGTCGCGATGCGTATCAACCCGGAAGATAAAATGTGTGGCAGCAACGGCAAGATGGAAAAACACATCCTGCGTGAGTGCTTCTCCTCTTACCTGCCGGAGAGCGTGGCGTGGCGTCAGAAAGAGCAGTTCTCTGACGGTGTAGGCTATAGCTGGATCGACACCCTGAAAGAAGTGGCCGCGAAGCAGGTTAGCGATCAGCAGCTGGCGACCGCACACTTCCGCTTCCCGTACAACACGCCGAACTCGAAAGAAGCGTATCTGTACCGTGAGATCTTTGAAGAGCTGTTCCCGATCCCAAGTGCCGCAGAATGCGTGCCGGGTGGCCCATCAGTAGCTTGTTCTTCTGCCAAAGCGATCGAGTGGGATGAAGCGTTCAAATCGATGGACGATCCATCAGGTCGTGCGGTAGGCGTGCATCAGTCAGCCTATAAATAAGGTTTTTAGTATCAAGCAAAAGGGGCCGGAAACGGCCTCTTTTTTTATCGATTGCGTTTGTATTGATCGAAAATTGCCGAATAAATCATCAGCCTGGTTATAAGCCAGACAAACAGGCGCATTAAGGCAAAAAACGGTAAAAAATTTGTTGACGCTACAAAGCTCAATACGCATAATGCGCCCCGCAACGCCGATGAAGGTAGCGCGAAAAAAAGATGGCTACGTAGCTCAGCTGGTTAGAGCACAGCACTCATAATGCTGGGGTCACAGGTTCGATTCCCGTCGTAGCCACCATCTTTTTTTGCGGGAGTGGCGAAATTGGTAGACGCACCAGATTTAGGTTCTGGCGCCGCAAGGTGTGCGAGTTCAAGTCTCGCCTCCCGCACCATTTCCAGTCTTCGGCAGCCGGATGGGGTATCGCCAAGCGGTAAGGCACCGGTTTTTGATACCGGCATTCCCTGGTTCGAATCCAGGTACCCCAGCCAATCCGATGAACTCTCGTGGATATGAGTCGACTATTGGGATATCGCCAAGCGGTAAGGCACCGGTTTTTGATACCGGCATTCCCTGGTTCGAATCCAGGTATCCCAGCCATCGTCGGATGTGATGTAAAGCAGTACAATTTGGCTACGTAGCTCAGCTGGTTAGAGCACAGCACTCATAATGCTGGGGTCACAGGTTCGATTCCCGTCGTAGCCACCATATAAAATTGGGGTGTCGCCAAGCGGTAAGGCAGTGGATTCTGATTCCACCATTCCGGGGTTCGAATCCCTGCACCCCAGCCATACAAAAGACAATTTGACCAAACACCTATTGGGGTGTCGCCAAGCGGTAAGGCACTGGATTCTGATTCCAGCATTCCGGGGTTCGAATCCCTGCACCCCAGCCAAATTGCACAATAAAGCCCGCTTTTGCGGGCTTTATTGTTTTCTGCGTTCATGTAAACACATATCCTCCCGTAGCGGCGCGATTTATCGCGCTCTTGTGATTTTAAAACCTGCGCGATAAATCGCGCCGCTACGGGATGTGCAAAACGTAGGTTTATAATCCCAGCGCGTAACGCAGCACCTGACGTTTTAACGCACCGGCGTGCTCAGCGGCGATCAGCCCCAGATTACGGGCGAAACGCAGCGGTGGCAGTTTATTGCTGAAGGCGAAATAAAACAGATCCATCCCGCCCTGCATCAGCAAATTATCTCTACGGCGCTGACGTTGATAACGCTGCAACACTGCCGCAGATGACCATTGCTCCGCCTGACGACGCGCCTCTACCAGTGTGTCCAGCAACGCATCCACGTCGCGATAGCCCAGATTCACGCCCTGCCCGGCCAGCGGATTGATGGTGTGCGCCGCATCGCCGACCAACGCCAGTCCGGCGGTGATATAGCGTGTCGCGTGACGCCGTACCAACGGGAACGATGCCGCTGCCAGCACCTGAAAACGCCCGACGCGTGCCGGGAAATGCGCGTGTATCTCTTTCTCTAACTGGGGCAACGGCAGGCTCTGTAACTGACGGATTCGTGACGGTGCGTCATACCACACCAGAGAAGCATGGCGATCGAACAGCGGTAAGAACGCGCGTGGCCCTTCCGGCGTAAACTGCTGCCAGGTGGCGTCCCCAACCTCATGTTCACATTCGACGCTAATCAGCATGCAGGATTGCGCATAGTTCCAGCCATGCACACCAATTCCGGCCAACTGACGCACACGTGAATTGGCTCCATCGGCCCCGACCACCAGCCTTGCATCCAGCGTGGTACCATTGTCCAGCTGCACATGCCAGCCGCCGCTGTGCGGTAGCAAATTATCCAGACTGGCCGGCGCGCATAAGGTCACGCCATCTTCCTGCATCTTTTCCCACAGCGCACGTTGCAGCACGCTGTTTTCGACCATATAACCCAGCTCGGGCAACCCCAGCGAGGCCGCATCAAAGGTGACATGGGCAGTTTGCCACTCCCAGGTTTCCAGTTTGCGGTAAGGTGCACAGCGCATCGCCTGCACGCGTGGCCAGACGTTAAGCTGTTGCAGCAACGCTACCGATGATGCACCGATGGCAGAAATGCGCACATCCGGTGCTCGCGCAGCATCAAAAGGGGCGGGTTCCGCCCGCTCAACCACCGCCACGCGGAATTGTTGCTGCGCCAGACCGCTGGCCAGTGCGGCCCCAACCATACCGCCGCCGATCACCACCACATCAAAATGTGAATCCTGCATTGCCGTTATCCCTCTTGTTAACGCAGCGCTCATTGTGCGAAGTGTACCGGAAATTCACGTCACGATCAGAAAAGCCCTTACCCTTATACTGGTCACAACAGCAGCAAAGCATTACAATACGCGCCCAGCACTCACCTGCACTGAATTAATGGCTAGTCCGATGACCAAAAAACTGCATATCAAAACCTGGGGCTGTCAGATGAATGAGTATGATTCATCGAAGATGGCTGACCTGCTCAACAGCACCCACGGCTACACCCTGACTGAGGAAGCCGAAGAGGCAGACGTTCTGCTGCTTAACACGTGTTCTATCCGTGAGAAGGCGCAGGAGAAGGTTTTCCATCAGTTAGGACGCTGGAAAAAGCTGAAAGAGCACAATCCTGACCTGATCATTGGCGTGGGCGGCTGCGTCGCGTCTCAGGAAGGCGACCATATTCGCCAGCGCGCACCCTGCGTCGATATTGTATTTGGTCCGCAAACCCTGCATCGCCTGCCGGAAATGATCAACACGGTACGTGGCAGCAAAAGCCCAATCGTCGACATCAGCTTCCCGGAAATCGAGAAATTTGACCGCCTGCCGGAACCGCGCGCAGAAGGTCCGACCGCGTTTGTTTCCATCATGGAAGGTTGCAACAAGTACTGCACCTTCTGTGTGGTGCCTTACACCCGCGGCGAAGAAGTGAGCCGTCCGAGTGACGACATTCTGCTGGAGATCGCGCAGCTGGCGGCTCAGGGCGTACGTGAAGTCAACCTGCTGGGGCAAAACGTCAACGCTTATCGTGGCGCAACCTTTGACGGCGATTTCTGCACTTTTGCCGAGTTGCTACGTCTGGTCGCGGCGATTGACGGCATTGACCGTATTCGTTTCACCACCAGCCACCCGATTGAATTCACCGACGATATCATTGATGTGTACCGTGATACGCCGGAGTTGGTCAGCTTCCTGCATCTGCCGGTACAGAGCGGCGCTGACCGTATTCTGACGCTGATGAAGCGTGCGCACACGGCGCTGGAGTACAAAGCGATCATCCGTAAATTGCGCGTGGCGCGTCCGGATATTGAAATCAGCTCTGACTTTATCATCGGCTTCCCTGGTGAAACCCAGCAAGATTTTGAACAGACCATGAAGCTGATTGGCGATATCAATTTCGATATGAGCTTCAGCTTTATTTACTCTGCACGCCCAGGTACACCAGCAGCAGACCTGCCGGACGATGTGCCCGAGGAAGAGAAGAAGCAGCGTCTGTACATCCTACAGGATCGTATCAACCAGCAGGCAATGGGCATTAGCCGCCGCATGTTGGGCAGCGTACAGCGTATCCTGGTAGAAGGCACCTCACGTAAAAACGTGATGGAGCTGTCAGGCCGTACGGCTAACAACCGCGTGGTGAACTTCGAAGGTTCCGTCAGCATGATTGGTAAATTTGTTGATGTGGAAATCGTCGATGTTTATACCAACTCGCTGCGTGGCAAAGTGGTGCGTACCGAAGGCGAGATGGGCCTGCGTGTGGTGGAAAGCCCGGCGTCGGTGATTGCGCGTACGCGTAAAGAGAACGAAATTGGCGTAGGTCTGTTCCAGCCTTGAAACCCCGACCTTTGAGCGACAGCGCACAAAACGCTGTCGTCTGTTACCTCAGGCAGCACTTGCATTCTGGCAGTGCTGCCCAAATATCTCCCCTGAAGCTTGCGCCCAGGCGTTGCCCCATAAATAATTCCGTCATGATGCGCTGGGCCTTGCTGCCACGCGTCGGATACACTTTTTCAACTGGCCCTGAGTGACCCAAAGGATTCATTTGAATATCGAAACTCGTGAAATCGCCCTTGAACCGGTAGATAACCGCCGACTGCTCAGCCTGTGCGGCCCGTTTGATGACAATGTGAAACAACTGGAACGGCGTCTGGGAATCGAAATCAACCGCCGTGACAACCAATTTAAACTGGTGGGCCGCACGCTGTGCGTTAATGCAGCTGCGGACATTCTGCGTAGCCTGTATGTTGATACGGCACCAGTACGCGGTCAGTTCCAGGACATTGAACCCGAGCAAATCCACTTAGCGATTAAAGAGAGTCGCGTGCTGGAGCAGAGCGCGGAAAGCGTGCCGGAGTACGGCAAGGCGGTCAATATCAAGACCAAGCGCGGTGTCATTAAACCGCGTACGCCCAACCAGGCGCAGTACATCGCCAATATTCTCGATCACGACATCACCTTTGGTATCGGCCCGGCCGGTACCGGTAAAACCTATCTGGCGGTCGCCGCGGCGGTCGATGCGCTGGAGCGCCAGGAAATTCGTCGTATTCTGCTGACTCGTCCGGCGGTGGAAGCCGGAGAAAAGCTTGGCTTCCTGCCGGGCGATCTCAGCCAGAAAGTCGATCCTTATCTGCGCCCACTCTACGATGCATTGTTTGAGATGCTCGGCTTTGAACGGGTTGAGAAGCTGATGGAACGCAACGTCATTGAAGTCGCACCGCTGGCCTATATGCGTGGCCGTACACTGAATGACGCCTTTATCATCCTTGATGAGAGCCAGAACACCACCATCGAGCAGATGAAGATGTTCCTGACGCGTATTGGTTTTAACTCGAAAGCGGTCATTACCGGTGACGTGACGCAGATTGACCTGCCGCGCCACACCAAATCGGGTCTGCGCCATGCGATTGAGGTGTTGTCGGAAGTTGATGAGCTGAGCTTTAACTTCTTCCACAGCGAAGACGTGGTACGCCATCCGGTCGTGGCGCGCATCGTTATCGCCTATGAAGCCTGGGAAGAAGCAGACCAGAAGCGCCGTGATAAACAGGCCGAAGAGCGCAAACGTGACGCGCTTGCCGCCGCCCAACCCAGCCCGCAGGAGCCTTCATGAGCGCGGTGATTCTTGATCTACAACTCGCCTGTGCCGACAGCCAGGGTTTACCTGACGAAGCCACTTTCCAGCGTTGGCTGGAAGCTGCCGTCACCCCATTTCAGCCAGAGAGCGAAGTGACGATTCGCCTGGTCGATGAGGCGGAAAGTCATGAGCTAAATCTGACTTATCGAGGTAAAGACAAGCCGACCAACGTGCTCTCTTTCCCGTTCGAAGCCCCGCCCTGCATTGAGCTACCGTTGCTTGGCGACCTGATCATTTGCCGCCAGGTGGTGGAGCAAGAGGCCGTCGAGCAAGGGAAAACCCTGGAAGCCCACTGGGCGCATATGGTGGTACACGGTACACTGCACCTGCTGGGCTACGACCATATCGAAGACGATGAAGCCGAAGAAATGGAAGCGCTGGAGACCGAGATAATGCTTGCCCTTGGTTATCCGGACCCGTACATTTCGGAGAAAGAAGACGCCTGAGCCACTGGCTCAGGTCATTATGCTGCTGGCGCGGATGCCGGCAGTTTCCTTCCCTCACCAGAGAGAACTAAATAAAAACGCCATGAGCGACGACCATTCTCAAAACAGCGACGCACCCAGTAGTAAAAAGGGATTTTTTTCCCTGCTAATCAACCAACTGTTCCACGGTGAACCGAAAAACCGTGACGAACTGCTGGGGCTGATCCGCGATTCTGAGCAAAAAGAACTGATCGACCAGGACACCCGTGACATGCTGGAAGGGGTGCTGGATATTGCCGAACAACGCGTGCGCGACATCATGATCCCACGTTCCCAGATGATTACCCTGAAACGTAACCAGAGCCTCGAAGAGTGCCTGGCGGTGATCATTGAATCGGCCCACTCCCGCTTCCCAGTGATCAGCGAAGATAAAGACCACGTTGAAGGCATTCTGATGGCGAAGGATCTGCTGCCCTTTATGAGCAGCGCCTCAGAACCGTTCAGCATGGAGAAAGTACTACGCACTGCGGTCGTGGTACCAGAAAGTAAGCGTGTGGATCGCATGCTGAAGGAGTTCCGCTCACAGCGCTACCATATGGCGATTGTGATTGATGAGTTTGGCGGCGTGTCGGGTCTGGTGACCATTGAGGACATCCTCGAACTGATCGTCGGGGAAATTGAAGACGAATACGACGATGAAGAAGATCGCGATATTCGTCAGTTAAACCGCCACACCTACACAGTGCGTGCGCTGACGCCAATTGAAGACTTCAACGAAGTGTTCGGTACCGGCTTCAGCGATGACGAAGTGGATACCATTGGCGGTCTGGTGATGCAGGGATTCGGCCACCTTCCCGCGCGCGGTGAAAGCATTGAAATTGATGGTTACCAATTCAAGGTCGCCATGGCTGACAGCCGCCGTATCATCCAGGTACATGTAAAAATTCCGGAAGACTCGCCGCTCCCTCAACTGGATGACGAATAACTTTATGGCTTTAGCCTCTCTTTACTCGCGGCAGCGGGTTCGCCTGCTGCTGGCATTAATTACGGGTGCCATCGGCACCCTTTCCTTTTCCCCGTATGATTTCTGGCCCGCCGCACTGATTTCGCTGTGCGGTCTGCAACTGCTGTTACTGGACCGTCGCACCACACAGGCTGCCGCAATTGGCTTCGTCTGGGCTTTTGGCCTGTTCGGCAGCGGTATCAACTGGGTGTACGTCAGCATCGCGACCTTTGGCGGCATGCCGGGGCCGGTTAACGTTTTCCTGGTGGTGTTGCTGGCAGCGTATTTGTCGCTCTACCCAATGTTGTTTGCCATCCTGCTTAATCGTCTGTGGCCGCGCGTTACGCTATGGCGTCTGGCGGTGGCGGCACCGGCGTTATGGCAAATCACCGAGTTCCTGCGCGGTTGGATCCTCACCGGCTTTCCGTGGCTCCAGTTTGGCTACAGCCAAATTGACGGCCCGCTGAAAGGTTTGGCCCCGCTGGCAGGGGTAGAAACCATTACCTTCCTGTTGATGATCATTGCTGGCCTGCTGGTGTATGCGCTGCATCAACGTAATGTGAAAAGCCTGATCGCTGCCGTACTCCTACTGCTGCTGCCGTGGCCGTTACGCATGTTGCAGTGGTATCAACCGCTGCCAGAGCGCAGCGTTGATGTGGCGATGGTACAGGGCAACATTCCGCAATCGATGAAGTGGGATCCACAACAGTTGCTGAATACGCTACGCGTCTACACTTCCCTGAGCCAGCCGTGGATGGGTAAAGCCCCGATCATCATCTGGCCGGAATCGGCGATTACCGACCTGGAAAGTAATCAGCAACCGTTCCTGCGCGCGTTGGATGAAGAGTTACGTGCACGTGGTAGCTCGCTGATTACCGGTATCGTCGATTCACGTCTGGAAGGTGACAACCGTTACCACGATTACAACTCAGTGATTGTGCTGGGCGGGGAACAACCTTATAGCTATCAAAGCCAAAATCGCTATCAGAAGAACCATCTGGTGCCGTTTGGCGAGTTTGTACCGCTGGAAGAGTTGCTTCGACCACTGGCACCGTTTTTCGATTTGCCGATGTCATCGTTCAGCCGTGGGGCTTATATTCAGCCACAGTTGAAAGCTGCGGGCTATAATCTGACCACCGCCATCTGCTATGAAATCGTACTTGGAGAACAGGTACGCGCCAATTTCCGTCAGGATACCAACTTCCTGCTCACCGTCTCGAACGATGCCTGGTTTGGCCACTCCATTGGCCCGTGGCAGCATTTCCAGATGGCCAGAATGCGGGCGCTGGAGCTGGGCCGTCCGCTGCTGCGTGATACCAACAATGGTGTAACGGCGGTGGTTAACGCCAACGGTGATGTTGAGAAGATGCTACCCCAGTTCACGCGTGATGTGCTGACAGCAAAAGTAACGCCAACCACAGGGAAGACGCCTTACGCCGCAGCAGGTATCTGGCCGGTGTGGGGACTGACTTTACTGGGTATCGTACTGGCCCTGATACGCCGTCGCCGTTAATGCCTGTAGAAAGCGAAGCTCACCCTTCGCTTTTTTTTGCTCTCTTCTTTCCGCTTTTCCAGATTCTCTGCTGGCTTTTCATACAAATGAAATGCTTTGGCACGATCATTGCTATTTATTTCAGTGTTTTTCGCAAACACAGGCTTTTGTCAGCACAATGCCATTTGTTTTGCACCATTAAGACGCACCGATGCGCACTATTTTTGCGCAGAGGGAGAGTTTTGCTTTTTATTGGTGCGGCACGGCTCGCAAAAAAGAAACTTCTCCGTTTCATTGTGTTAACAATTCGCTATGTTAATCCTGAACTGCGCGCCATTGTGTGCGGGGATAACCAGAAAAGCAGCAGGAAATACACACAACATCACAAATATGCGTAGTAAATGTGCTGCGCAACATTCACACGAAGGAGTTGGAACATGCAGATGCGCAAAGTGGCATTATCTCTTCTGCTGTTAGGTGCAGCAGCGGGAACGGCCCAGGCGGAAGATCTCACGGGTACGCTGAAAAAAATTAACGACAGCGGTGTAATTGTCGTTGGTCACCGTGAATCCTCAGTTCCCTTTTCTTATTACGACAACCAGCAAAAAGTCGTTGGCTATTCTCAAGACTACTCCAACGCGATTGTTGCGGCGATTAAAGCCAAACTGAACAAACCTGATCTGCAAATTAAAATGCTGCCGATTACCTCACAGAATCGTATCCCATTGTTGCAAAACGGAACTTTTGATTTTGAATGTGGTTCAACCACCAATAATCTGGAACGCCAGCAGCAGGCAGCCTTCTCTGACACCATTTTTGTCATCGGTACACGTTTGCTGGTGAAAAAAGGTGGCCCGATTCATGATTTCGCCGATCTGAAAGACAAAACCGTAGTGGTGACCTCAGGCACCACCTCTGAAGTTCTGCTGCATAAGCTGAATGACGAGAAAAAAATGGACATGCGCATCATCAGCGCCAAAGACCACGGTGATTCATTCCGTACGCTGGAAACCGGTCGCGCCGTTGCCTTTATGATGGATGATGCACTGCTGGCGGGTGAACGTGCGAAAGCGAAGAAACCAGGTGACTGGGAGATCGTCGGCACACCGCAATCAAAAGAAGCCTACGGCTGTATGATGCGTAAAGATGACCCGGAATTTAAAAAGCTGGTTGACGATACCATCGTAAAAGCACAAACCTCAGGCGACGCCGCTAAATGGTTTGATACCTGGTTTAAACAGCCGATTCCGCCAAAAAATCTGAACATGAACTTTGAACTGTCAGACGACATGAAAGCGCTGTTCAAATCACCGAACGATAAAGCACTAAACTAACAACGACAACAAGGGCGGCATCGCTGCCCGCTCGATTGCTGAAAACGCGGTGCGGACAGACAGACTCTCTCAGGTCGTTCCCCTGAGAAGAATAAACAAGACACCGTTCATCAATCTTCCGGGTAACTTATACCCTACAGGTATAAGTTACCCTTTTTTTACCGGAGCTTGTTATGGGTATCGACTGGAACTGGGGCATCTTTTTACAACAGGCCCCGTTCGGCAATACGACCTACCTCGGCTGGCTGTGGTCCGGATTTCAGGTGACCATCGCTGTCTCCTGCTGTGCCTGGATTATCGCTTTCTTTGTAGGTTCCTTCTTCGGCATTCTGCGTACCGTGCCTAATCGGATTTTATCGACGCTTGGCACCTGCTACGTGGAGTTATTTCGTAATATTCCGCTGATTGTGCAGTTCTTCTTCTGGTATCTGGTGGCCCCGGAACTGGTCGGAGAGAAACTCGGAATGTGGTTTAAAGCGGAATTGGATCCCAATATCCAGTTTTTCACCTCTTCGATGGTGTGCCTCGGACTGTTCACCGGCGCCCGCGTGAGTGAACAGGTCCGGGCCGCGATTCAGTCGCTGCCGCATGGGCAGAAAAACGCGGGCCTGGCGATGGGGCTGACGCTGCCGCAAACCTATCGCTACGTGCTGCTGCCGAATGCGTATCGCGTGATTGTACCGCCGATGACCTCGGAAATGCTTAACCTGGTGAAGAACTCCGCCATCGCCTCCACCATTGGCCTGGTGGATATGGCCGCGCAGGCGGGTAAGTTGCTGGATTACTCGGCGCACGCCTATGAATCTTTCACCGCCATCACCCTGGCTTATATTGGTATCAACCTGGTGATTATGCTGCTGATGAGTCTGGTGGAGCGCAAAGTACGTCTGCCCGGCAATATGGGAGGGAAATAATGTACGATTTCGACTGGAGTTCGATTCCTCCCAGCCTGCCCTACCTGCTGAACGGTATGGTGATTACGCTCAAAATCACGCTAACTGCGGTGGTGTTCGGCATCATCTGGGGCACCCTGCTCGCCGTGATGCGGCTCTCCTCTTTCGCGCCCGTTCGCTGGTTTGCCAAACTGTATGTCAACCTGTTCCGCTCAGTGCCACTGGTCATGGTACTGCTATGGTTCTACCTGGTGGTGCCGAGTTTTCTGCAGCAGGTGCTGGGATTGTCACCAAAGACCGATATTCGCCTGATTTCTGCGATGGTGGCGTTTTCGCTGTTTGAGGCCGCCTACTACTCGGAGATTATCCGCGCCGGCATCATCAGTATCGCCCGTGGGCAGTCCAGTGCTGCACTGGCGCTGGGTATGACCCACTGGCAATCCATGCAGTACATCATCCTGCCGCAGGCGTTTCGTGCGATGGTGCCGCTGTTGCTGACCCAGGGGATTGTCCTGTTTCAGGATACCTCGCTGGTGTACGTACTCAGCCTGGCAGATTTCTTCCGTACCGCGTCCACCATTGGTGAGCGTGACGGAACCCAGGTAGAAATGATTTTGTTTGCTGGTCTGGTCTACTTTGTGATCAGCCTGAGCGCTTCGTTGTTGGTTAGCTATCTGAAAAGAAAAAGGACGGTTTAAATGATTAGCCTGAAAAATGTATCTAAGTGGTATGGGCACTTTCAGGTGCTGACCGACTGCTCCACCGAGGTGAAAACCGGTGAGGTCGTGGTGGTATGCGGTCCGTCCGGCTCGGGTAAATCGACGCTGATCAAAACGGTAAACGGTCTGGAACCCATCCAGCAGGGCAGCATTCAGGTGACGGGCATTGAAGTCAATGACAAGAAAACCAACCTCGCGCAATTACGCAGCAAAGTCGGCATGGTGTTCCAGCATTTTGAACTGTTTCCGCATCTCAGCATCGTCGACAACCTGACGCTGGCGCAGGTAAAAGTACTGAAGCGTGATAAGCAGGCAGCGCGTGAAAAAGGTCTGAAGCTGCTGGCACGTGTCGGTTTATCCGCGCATGCTAACAAGTTTCCCGGCCAGCTCTCCGGCGGCCAGCAGCAGCGTGTGGCGATCGCTCGCGCGCTGTGCATGGACCCGGTGGCGATGCTGTTCGATGAGCCGACATCGGCACTCGATCCGGAAATGATCAACGAAGTACTGGACGTGATGGTGGAACTGGCACAGGAAGGCATGACCATGATGGTGGTTACCCACGAGATGGGCTTTGCGCGCAAAGTGGCCAACCGCGTGATCTTTATGGACGAAGGCAAGATTGTTGAAGACACCAACAAAGATGACTTCTTTAACAATCCGCAGTCAGACCGCGCCAAAGACTTCCTGGCGAAGATCCTGCATTAACGCATAACCCGTAGCGGCACGATTTATCACGCGTTTTTTCCGGCAACGCGCACGGAATTGCGCGATAAATCGCGCCGCTAAGACATAGGATCAGGGTTCAAACGGCTGACGCTGGAACTGATCGTGCCCACATTCCGGGCAACGGGTTAATGTCTCCGGGGTATAAATGGCACGGGTAAAATGACACTTCTCGCACACCAGATTCCCCAGCCCCACCACTTCGCCACTTTGATAGACGCCGTGATGGCGCAGATCCTGAAACACCTCACGCCACTCCAGTTGACTCTTATCGGTGATATCAGCCAGCTCCTTCCAGATACTTTCACGGATCACCCGCATAAAGACCGAGTCACCCAGCGCATCGGAAGATTCTTCATAGCTGAGCGCAAACTCCTGTAAATCCCGCCGTACCGCACGCATCACTTCATCGACCTCCGCCGAGGTCAAATTCTGCTGCGCCAACAGGCGCAGGCGGGCGCTGGCGACCAGCGCATCGATATCTCGCTCGCCCCGCTCCAGCCGTTGGGTTAATGCCGCTACCGTCGCACGATAGACCTGCGCCACGTTATTCATTTTGTTCTCCTTTCTGCTGCGGATGCTCTGACTAAGTTTAGTCATTGGCAGGGGTACCAACTGAAGAAATCACAAAAGGGTGAATGTGGCGGCGCATTCGGCAGAAATCGCTGGGGCAAAGGCGTGAAGTGTTGTTGAGGGGCAGCCTTATGGGTATGCTATGCGGATCTAAAAGTACGCTTAGAGCGATATCCATTAAGGACCACAGGCAGCCATGCAAGAGCAATACCGCCCGGAAGAGATAGAATCCCGCGTCCAGCAGCACTGGGACGAAAATGAAACCTTTAAAGTGACCGAGCAGGAAGGCAAAGAGAAATACTACTGCCTCTCTATGCTGCCCTATCCTTCCGGCCGCCTGCACATGGGCCATGTGCGTAACTACACCATCGGTGATGTAATTGCCCGTTATCAGCGTATGCTGGGCAAAAACGTGCTGCAACCTATTGGCTGGGATGCATTTGGTCTGCCGGCTGAAGGCGCGGCGGTCAAAAATAACACCGCTCCCGCTCCCTGGACTTACGACAACATCCAGTACATGAAAAACCAGCTCAAACTGCTGGGTTTTGGCTATGACTGGAGCCGTGAACTGGCAACCTGCCAGCCGGAATACTATCGCTGGGAACAGTGGTTCTTCACCAAACTCTATGAAAAAGGTCTGGTTTACAAGAAGACCTCAGCGGTTAACTGGTGCCCGAATGACCTGACCGTTCTGGCTAACGAGCAAGTTATCGACGGTTGCTGCTGGCGCTGTGATACCAAAGTTGAGCGTAAAGAGATCCCCCAGTGGTTCGTAAAAATCACTGACTACGCTGAAGAGTTGCTGAACGACCTCGACAAGCTGGAAGACTGGCCTGAGCAGGTCAAAACCATGCAACGCAACTGGATTGGCCGTTCTGAAGGCGTGGAAATCACCTTCAACGTTGCCAACAGCGACGAGAAAGTGACGGTCTACACCACCCGCCCGGACACCTTTATGGGCGCGACCTATGTCGCTGTCGCCGCAGGTCACCCTTTAGCGCAGCAGGCCGCAGCCAGCAATCCGGCGCTGGTGGATTTCATTGACGAATGCCGCAACACCAAAGTGGCAGAAGCCGATATGGCGACGATGGAGAAAAAAGGCATGGCCACCGGCCTGCATGCCATCCATCCGCTGACCGGTGAAGAGATCCCGGTATGGGTCGCCAACTTCGTCCTGATGGAGTACGGCACCGGTGCAGTGATGGCGGTTCCAGGCCATGACCAACGCGACTGGGAATTTGCCACTAAATACGATCTGGCGATCAAACCGGTTATCCTCAACCTCGATGGCACCGCTCCCGATCTGAGTGCTGCCGCGATGACCGAAAAAGGCACCCTGTTCAACTCCGGCGACTATGATGGTCTCGACCATCAGGCGGGCTTTAACGCCATCGCCGATGCACTGACCGCTAAAGGCGTCGGCGTACGTAAAGTTAACTACCGTCTGCGCGACTGGGGGGTTTCCCGTCAGCGTTACTGGGGCGCACCGATCCCGATGGTCACGCTTGAAGATGGCACCGTGATGCCAACCCCGGAAGACCATCTGCCGGTGATCCTGCCGGAAGATGTGGTGATGGACGGCATTACCAGCCCGATCAAAGCGGATCCAGAGTGGGCCAAAACCACCGTTAACGGCCAGCCTGCGCTGCGTGAAACCGACACCTTCGACACCTTTATGGAGTCATCCTGGTACTACGCACGCTACACCTGTGCCAACTACAACGAAGGTATGCTGGACCCGGCTGCTGCCAACTACTGGCTGCCGGTCGATCAGTATGTTGGCGGTATCGAACACGCCATCATGCACCTGATGTACTTCCGCTTCTATCACAAGCTGTTGCGTGATGCGGGCCTGGTGAACTCTGACGAGCCTGCCAAGCGCCTGCTGTGCCAGGGTATGGTGCTGGCGGATGCCTTCTACTACGTCGGTGCCAACGGTGAGCGTAACTGGGTTTCCCCGGTTGACGTCAACGTCGAGCGCGATGACAAAGGTCGTATCGTAAAAGCCATCGACAATCAGGGCCGTGAAGTGATTTACGCTGGCATGAGCAAAATGTCAAAGTCGAAAAACAACGGCATTGACCCACAGTTGATGGTAGAACGTTACGGTGCCGATACTGTGCGTCTGTTTATGATGTTTGCTTCCCCGGCAGAAATGACGCTGGAGTGGCAGGAATCAGGCGTGGAAGGTGCGAACCGCTTCCTGAAACGTGTCTGGAAGCTGGCTTACGATCACGTAGCCAAAGGTGCGACCGTCGCGCTGGATGTGAACGCCCTGAACGACGATCAGAAAGCACTGCGTCGCGATTTGCACAAAACCATCGCCAAAGTGGCGGATGATATTGGTCGTCGTCAGACCTTCAACACCGCGATTGCAGCAATCATGGAGCTGATGAATAAGCTGATCCGCGCACCGCAGGAGAGCGAGCAGGATCGCGCGCTGTTGCAGGAAGCGTTGGTTGCCGTCACCCGTCTGCTGTATCCGTTCACACCGCACACCAGCTACGCCTTGTGGGAAGCGCTGGGCGGTGAAGGCAGCATCGATGATGCCAACTGGCCGGTCGCGGACGAAGCGGCTATGGTTGAAGATTCACTGCTGGTGGTGGTTCAGGTTAACGGCAAAGTGCGCGGTAAAATCACCGTTGCGCCCGATGCCACTCAGGAGCAGGTGCAGGCGCGTGCCGCGCAGGAGCATCTGGTGGCGAAATATCTGGAAGGCGTCACCATTCGTAAAGTGATTTATGTCCCCGGCAAACTGCTTAACCTGGTCGTGGGTTAAGTTCAGGAGGAACTGTGCGACAACTGATTATCAGGCTGTTTGTCCTGCTGGCGGTGATGATCACCGCTGGCTGTGGTTTTCATCCACGTGGTACGACACAGATACCCGCGGAAATGAAAACGCTGATCGTCGCCACCGGCGACCCCTATGGCCCACTGGCACGAACCGTTCGTCAGCAGCTGCGCCTGAATAATGTGCGCATCGTTGATGATACCAAAGATGCACGTGCCACTATTCCGACGCTGCGTCTGGGTGGTGAACGCCAGGGCCGTGATACCGCATCGGTGTTTATCAGTGGTACGACTGCTGAATACTCGCTGGTGATGACCGTCACCGCCCAGGTATTACTGCCGGGCAAAGGGATCTACCCGATCAGTACCACAGTGTATCGTTCGTTCTTTGACAACCCGAACGCCGCACTGGCGAAGGATGCCGAACAGGACAAGATCGTGCAGGAAATGCGTCAGCGCGCGGCCGAACAACTGGTGCGTAAGCTGCTGACGGTGCATGCAGCACAGGAAGATCACAAAGACACGTTGCCAGAGCCTGAGGTCATTGTTCCTGGAGATTCACCAGAAGTGCCCTCCTCGTCAGCCACCAGTCTGCAATGATCAGGATCTATCCTGAACAACTCAGCGCGCAGCTCCGTGAGGGGCTGCGCGCCTGTTATTTTCTCACCGGTAATGAACCGCTGCTGATTCAGGAAAGTGCAGATGCCATTCGCGCAGCGTCAACGGCTCAGGGATTTGACGAGCATTTCAGTGCGACATTGGATGCACAAACCAGCTGGGATGATCTGTTCGCCAGTTGCCAGTCACTGAGCCTGTTTACGCAACGACAAACCTTAACGCTGCACTTCCCGGAAAACGGCCCGAACGCGGCAATGGCGGAACAGCTGGTCAAACTTGCCAGCCTGCTGCACAGTGACATTCTGCTGGTGCTGCGCATGGCAAAGTTGACCAAAGCGCAGGAAAACAGCGCGTGGTTTAAAGCGCTGAGCACCCAGGCGGTGCTGGTGCCGTGCCAGACCCCCGAGCAGGCTCAGTTGCCGCGCTGGGTCATGAATCGCGCCAAAGCGATGAAGCTGCACGCGGACGATGCGGCCATCCAACTGCTTTGCTACTGTTATGAAGGCAATCTGCTGGCGCTGGCACAGGCACTGGAACGGCTGTCATTATTATGGCCGGACGGCAAGCTGACGCTGCCACGGGTGGAAGAGGCGGTGAATGATGCCGCCCACTTTACGCCGTTCCATTGGGTCGATGCGCTGCTGGCCGGGAAAAGTAAACGCGCCCTGCACATCCTGCATCAACTGGAGAAAGAAGACAGCGAGGTGGTGATCCTGTTGCGCAGCCTGCAACGCGATCTGCTGACGTTGCTGCATTTGCAACGCCATCAGGCACAGCAAGCGCTGCGTACCTTGATGGATCAACAACGTATCTGGCAAAACCGACGTGCGCTGTTTATGGAGGCGCTGCAACGCCTGGACGCACGCCGGTTACAACGCGCCATTCATCTGCTGGCAGAAATTGAGCTGTCGATGAAACAGGATTACGGTCAAAACCTGTGGCCGCAGCTGGAGACGTTATCGCTGTTGCTGTGTCACCGTGATTTCCCGATGAGCTTTGCTGATGTCTGAACTTTATGCCCTGTTTGGCGGCACCTTTGATCCGATCCATTATGGACATCTGCACCCGGTCGAAGCACTGGCGCAACAGGTCGGCCTGAAAAAAGTCACCCTGTTGCCCAATAACGTGCCGCCACATCGCCCACAGCCGCAAGCCAGTGCCCGACAACGGGTCGAGATGCTACGCTGCGCGATTGCCGACCGCCCATTGTTTGACATCGACACACGTGAGTTGGAGCGTGAAACGCCGTCGTGGACGGTGGCAACCCTGGAAGCATTACGTGCGGAACGCGGCGTGCAACAACCGCTAGGATTTATCATCGGTCAGGATTCTCTGCTAACGTTATCGAAATGGCATCGCTGGCAAGATTTGTTGTCGCTGTGCCATTTGCTGGTGTGCAAGCGTCCGGGTTACCCGGCACAGATGGACACCTCTGAGATGCAACAATGGCTGGATCAGCATCTCGCCCGCGATGTGCAGCAACTGCATCGCCTTCCGTCCGGCCTTATCTGGCTGGCCGATACGCCGCTTTATGACATTTCAGCCACGGAGATTCGCCAGCGTCGCCACCAGGGCGTTTCCTGTGCGGATTTACTGCCTGCGGCGGTCATTAACTATATCGATCGAGCCGATTTATACCTTGAGTAATCAGGACGGCAGAGCGCTAAATCCTGCTGTGCCTGACCAGGAAGAATATTCGCAGCTGATCTTCCGACAACCTGAAAGATCGGCGGAATATATCTATATTTCGCCGACCGATCGCGACATGCTATACTGCGCCGCTTCAGATTTTGGCTGCGTTTCCAGGGCATTCAGCCTGCCCGTAATCACCTGTTTTGAGGGGAACCTTTTGCAAGGTAAAGCACTCCAAGAATTCGTTATTGATAAGATTGATGATCTCAAAGGCCAGGATATCGTCGCACTCGACGTTCAGGGCAAATCCAGCATCACCGATTGCATGATTATCTGTACTGGCACGTCAACCCGCCATGTGACCTCCATCGCTGACCATGTGATGCAGGAGTCGCGTGCTGCCGGACTGGCGCCGTTAGGTGTGGAAGGAAAAGCAGCTGCCGATTGGGTCGTCGTCGATCTCGGCGACGTGATTGTGCACGTCATGCAGGAAGAGAGCCGCCAGTTGTACGAGCTAGAAAAGCTCTGGAGTTAAGCGGTGAAATTGCAGCTGGTAGCCGTCGGGACCAAAATGCCCGACTGGGTTCAGACCGGATTTACCGAGTATCTGCGCCGTTTCCCCAAAGATATGCCGCTGGAACTGACGGAAGTGACGGCAGGTAAGCGCGGCAAAAACGCCGATATCAAACGCATCCTCGAGAAAGAGGGTGAAGCGATGTTGGCCGCCGTGGGGAAAGGCAACCGCATTGTGACGTTGGATATTCCAGGACAGCCGTGGGAAACCCCACAGCTGGCGCAACAGCTGGAACGCTGGAAGCAGGATGGCCGTGATGTCAGTCTGTTGATCGGCGGTCCGGAAGGTTTGGCACCGGCCTGCAAGGCTGCGGCAGAGCAGAGCTGGTCGTTATCGGCACTGACGCTGCCGCATCCGCTGGTGCGCGTTTTGGTCGCAGAGAGCCTGTACCGCGCCTGGAGCATTACCGCCAATCATCCTTATCATCGTGAATAAACACCAGGCCACACCGGATATTAAACACAGCGGATGAAATTACAAACCAACGCCTTTCGCGATTACACAGCCGAACAAAAATTGTTTGTCCGGCGTGCTTTAGTCGCCTTTTTCGGCATCCTCCTGCTTTCGGGCATTCTGGTGGTCAACTTGTACCACCTGCAAATTTTGCGTTTTGCCGATTACAGTACCCGTTCCAATGAAAACCGCATCAAACTGGTGCCGGTGGCTCCCAGCCGCGGCATTATTTTTGATCGTAACGGCGTCCCTCTGGCGCTGAACCGCACCATTTATCAGGCTGAACTGGTGC
Source organism: Pantoea sp. X-Soil-TKNS-1211 (assembly GCF_059730495.1). Taxonomy (NCBI): domain Bacteria; kingdom Pseudomonadati; phylum Pseudomonadota; class Gammaproteobacteria; order Enterobacterales; family Erwiniaceae; genus Pantoea; species Pantoea sp. X-Soil-TKNS-1211. The sequence continues at coordinate 1,267,894 of NZ_AP035953.1, read as the reverse complement.
CTGAGAAAGTCGACAACCTGAAACAAACCTTGCAGGATCTGCGCACGATACTGGATCTCACCGATGACGATCTGGACGCCTTTGAGAAGGAGCGGAAACGTTCACGCCGCTTTACCTCCATCCCGGTAAAAACCGCACTTAGCGATGTGCAGGTGGCTCGTTTCGCGGTTAACCAATACCGTTTTCCTGGCGTGGAAGTGAAAGGCTATCAACGCCGCTACTATCCCTATGGTCAGACGCTGACCCATGTCGTCGGTTATGTTTCAAAAATTAACGATCGTGATGTTACCCGCCTCGATCAGGAAGGCAAATGGCCAAACTATGCCGCTACACATGATATTGGCAAGTTAGGCATCGAGAACTATTACGAAGATGTGTTGCACGGCACAACGGGCTATGAAGAAGTTGAGGTCAATAACCGTGGACGTGTGATTCGTCAACTGCATGAGCAATCTCCGCAGGCTGGACGTGATATCTATCTCACTATCGACCTCAAACTACAGCAGTACATCGAAACCCTGCTCACCGGGAGTCGCGCAGCGGTAGTGGTGAGTGATCCGCGTACAGGAGAACTCCTCGCGCTGGTGTCAACACCCAGTTACGATCCGAATCTGTTTGTCGAAGGCATTTCCAGTAAAGATTACAAGGCGCTGCTCAATGACGATAACCGCCCACTGTACAATCGCGCATTGCAGGCGGCTTATCCCCCGGCTTCAACGGTGAAACCCTATGTTGCGGTTTCGGCAATGAGTGCGGGTGTCATCAACCGCAATACCAGCCTGTTTGATCCCGGTTGGTGGCAGTTACCAGGCTCAGATAAACGCTATCGTGACTGGAAAAAATGGGGACATGGGCGCCTCAATGTCACCAAAGCGCTGGAGGAGTCGGCTGATACTTTCTTCTATCAGGTTGCCTATGACATGGGGATCGATCGCCTGTCTGAGTGGATGACAAAATTCGGTTATGGTCATCGCACCGGTATTGATTTACCGCAGGAAAGTCCCGGTAACATGCCAACACGTGACTGGAAGCTGAAGCGCTTTAAGAAACCGTGGTATCAGGGCGATACCATCCCGGTAGGCATTGGTCAGGGTTACTGGACCGCCACGCCGGTACAGATGAATAAGGCGTTGATGATTCTGATTAACGATGGCGTGATTAAAGTGCCCCATCTGCTTCGCGCAACCCGCGAAGGCCATACCATGGTGCCCTATCGTCAGCAACCGGATGAACCGATTGGCGATATCCATTCCGGTTACTGGGAGATCGCCAAAGATGGCATGTTTGGTGTTGCCAACCGTCCGAACGGCACCGCACACAAAAGCTTTGCCAATGCTCCCTATAAAATTGCCGCCAAATCCGGTACGGCCCAGGTTTTCGGTTTGAAAGCTAACGAAACCTACAATGCGCACAAAATTGCCGAGCATCTGCGCGATCACAAACTCATGGTCGCCTATGCGCCTTATGATAAACCGCGTGTTGCCGTCACGATGATTCTGGAGAATGGCGGCGCAGGCCCTGCGGTGGGTACGGTGATGCGCCAGATTCTCGACCACATTATGTTAGGCGATAACAATACGGTGCTGCCTGAAGCCGCGCCGACGCCGCCCGGTTATGAAGGTGATTAAGCATGTCCATGAATGATAGCCCGCAGAAAAGAACAATCTGGATGCGTATCCATATTGACCCGCTCTTTATGCTGGTGATCCTGACCCTACTGATTTATAGCGCACTGGTTATCTGGAGTGCCAGCGGACAGGATCCTGGGATGATGGAGCGCAAAGCGGGGCAGATTCTTATCGGGCTTCTGGTGATGGTCGTCATGGCACAGGTGCCGCCGCGCGTGTATGAAAGCTGGGCGCCCTATCTGTATATTGTCTGTGTGATCCTGCTGGTTGCCGTTGATGCCTTTGGGCATATCAGTAAAGGCGCGCAACGCTGGCTCGATCTCGGCGTGGTGCGCTTCCAGCCGTCAGAGATCGCTAAAATTGCTGTACCGTTAATGGTCGCACGCTTTATCAACCGTGATGTCTGTCCGCCAACGCTGAAGAATACCGCTATCGCGTTAGTGCTGATTTTCGCCCCTACCCTATTGGTGGCGGCACAGCCTGACCTCGGCACCTCAATTTTGGTGGCCGCTTCCGGTTTGTTCGTGCTGTTCCTGTCAGGTATGAGCTGGCGGTTGATTGGCATCGCGGCACTGCTGCTGGCGGCCTTTATCCCGATCCTGTGGTTCTTTCTGATGCACGATTATCAGCGCACTCGCGTCATGATGCTGCTCAACCCGGAAAGCGATCCGCTGGGTGCTGGTTATCACATTATTCAGTCAAAAATTGCCATTGGCTCAGGTGGCCTGCGTGGTAAAGGATGGCTGCATGGGACGCAGTCACAGCTGGAATTTTTACCAGAACGGCATACCGACTTTATCTTTGCGGTTCTGGCGGAAGAGCTGGGGCTGGTCGGCGTTCTGGTGCTACTCGCGCTTTACCTGCTGTTGATTCTGCGCGGATTGGTGATTGCAGCCCGTGCGCAAACGACGTTCGGCCGGGTGATAGCTGGTGGCTTCATGCTGATTTTATTCGTTTATGTTTTCGTTAACATTGGCATGGTAAGTGGTATCTTACCGGTGGTTGGTGTACCGCTGCCGTTGGTCAGTTATGGCGGATCGGCATTGATTGTGTTAATGGCCGGATTTGGCATCGTGATGTCGATCCATACTCATCGAAAAATGTTATCTAAAAGCGTTTAAGAGGCTGCACATGCGTAAGGACTGGCTTGGGATTGCTCTGGCATCATTGGTACTGGCTGCCTGTTCCTCCCAGGAAGAACCGCAGAATACCGCCCCACCACAACCGGCTTACAATGGCCCGGTGGTTGAAATTCCAGGGGTGGAACCGCGCTATGAACCGATTAATCCGTCGACCAGTCAGGATTACAGCGTTAACGGAAAAACCTACCGTATCGTTAAAAATCCCGCTAACTTCAGTGAAGTCGGTTTAGCCACCTCCTATGGTGATGAAGCCCGGGGCAACCGTACCGCCATCGGCGAGACCTTTGATCCGGAAGCGCTGACTGCCGCGCACCCCACGCTGCCATTGCCCAGCTATGTACGTGTCACTAACCTGGCAAATGGCCGCCAAATCGTGGTGCGCGTCAATGATCGCGGGCCTTACACTCCGGGTCGTATTATCGACCTGTCGCGTGCCGCTGCCGATCGCCTGAACACCTCGAATAACACCCGTGTGCGCGTTGACTATATCAATGTCGCACCAGACGGCACGCTGTCTGGCCCCGGCACCATCGGCACCACCGTGGCGAAACAGAGCTACGCCTTGCCTGCACGTCCTGAATTGGGTGGCGGTACGGTGATGATGGGCGGCAGTAGCGCCACTCCAGCCAGCACGCCGCCAGCGCAGGATGTGCGTGCGGTCGATAACAGCACCCTGCAAAGCAGCGACAGCATGGGCGCGCCGGTACACAGTAACGGTTTCCTTGGTGCGCCTCAGCCGTTAGCCAATGGGGTACTGGAAGGCAGCGAACCGCAACCGGCAGTTGCAACACCAACCACAGTCGCTACAGCCGCGCCAGTAGCAGCCGCGTCCACACCGACCAGCGCTGGCAGTTATGTGGTGCAGGTGGGCGCACTTAACGATTCTGCCCGCGCGCACCAATTAGCGGCCAGCCTCGGCCATCGTTTTGGTGTCCAGGGTTACGTTGAAGCCAACGGTAATGTTTATCGTGTGCAGTTGGGCGGTTTCAAGACCCGTGCCGAAGCGGCAGCGCTGCAACAGCGTCTGAGCAACGAAGCACAGTTGAGTTCCTTCATCACCACCTCCCGTAACGGAATGTGATGATAATACCCAGGCATAGTTGTGCCTGGTTACAACAGTTTTGCAAAGCAAGATGCCGCCAAATCAGGTGTTTGCTATAGTAAGGCACTTTTTTAACTCTAAACCCACGGATGTTGTAGTCCTGAACATGAATACGCTGAAACCTTCTCGTTTTCTGAAACGCCTGACAGTGGGATCACTGGTCGCCCTCTCTCTCAGCCATGCCGCTTTTGCGGACGATGTAAACCTCAAAACCATGATTCCGGGCGTACCGGACATTGATGCTGAAGCCTACGTGCTGATCGACTATAACTCGGGCAAGGTGTTGGCCGAGAAGAATGCCGATGCGCGCCGTGACCCTGCCAGTCTGACCAAAATGATGACCAGCTACGTTATTGGTCAGGCGGTGAAAGCGGGGAAAATCCATCAGGATGACATCGTCACCGTGGGTAAAGATGCCTGGGCCACCGGCAACCCGGTGTTTAAAGGCTCCTCGCTGATGTTCCTCAAACCGGGCGATCGCGTACCGGTTTCGCAGCTGACGCGCGGTATCGTGCTGCAATCCGGTAACGATGCTTGTGTGGCGATGGCGGATTATGTTGCAGGCAGCCAGGATGCGTTTGTTAGCCTGATGAACAACTACGTCCAGGCGTTAGGTCTGAAAAACACCCACTTCCAGACCGTGCACGGACTGGATGCAGACGGCCAGTACAGTTCAGCCCGAGATATGGCGCTGATCGGACAGGCACTGATTCGTGACGTACCTGATGAATACGCGGTTTATCACGAAAAAGAGTTTACCTTTAACAACATCCGTCAGTTGAACCGTAACGGCCTGCTGTGGGATACCAGCCTGAACGTTGACGGCATCAAAACTGGCCATACCGATGCGGCTGGCTACAACCTGGTGGCATCAGCGACTGAAGGTCAGATGCGTCTGATCTCGGCGGTGATGGGCGGCCACACTTATAAAGGCCGTGAGACCGAGAGCAAAAAGCTGTTGACCTGGGGTTTCCGTTTCTTTGAAACCGTGGCACCGCTGAAAGCAGGTAAAGAATTCGCCTCTGAACCGGTTTGGTTCGGCAACAGCGATCGTGTGCAGCTTGGCGTGGAGAAAGATGCTTATCTGACGATCCCTCGTGGCCGCATGAAAGACCTGAAAGCCAGCTATGTGCTGAACAACACCGAACTGCATGCGCCGTTGCAGAAAAATCAGGTGGTGGGCAGCATTAACTTCCAGCTGGATGGCAAAACCGTTGAACAGCGCCCGCTGGTGGTGCTGAACGAAGTCCAGGAAGGGGGTTTCATCAGTCGCATCATCGATTACATCAAACTGATGTTCCACCACTGGTTCGGTTAAGGCGCGATTGAAAAAACGCCGCTTTGCCCCTATATAAGTTAATATTATTGCTCCCGCCCCGGCGGGAGCCTGTTTTTATGCACCGGAGTCAATATGAAAACCAAACTGAATGAACTGCTCGAATTCCCTACCCCCTTTACCTATAAAGTGATGGGTCTGGCGCAACCGGAGCTGGTTGATCAAGTGGTTGAAGTGGTGCAGCGTCATGCGCCCGGCGACTACAAGCCCGATGTGAAGCCGAGCAGCAAAGGCAATTATCACTCCGTTTCCATCACCATCATCGCTACCCACATTGAACAGGTTGAAACCCTGTACGAAGAACTGGGCAACATCGATATCGTTCGGATGGTGTTGTAATGCTGACGCTGGCAAAGGGATCTTTGCCAGCGTTATACTCTGCTTTTCACTCTCTACCGGATCTTCGTTTTGTCAGCCAATACGCTTCTTGTTCGTCAACTGGGCCAGCGCGACTGGCAACCCATTTCTGACGCCATGCACCGCTTTACCGATCAACGCGACAGCGACACCCCGGATGAAGTCTGGCTGGTGGAACACAACCCGGTGTTTACCCAGGGGCAGGCAGGCAAAGCCGAGCATCTGCTGACGCCAGGCGATATTCCCGTGGTACAGAGCGACCGAGGTGGTCAGGTGACCTATCACGGGCCGGGCCAGCAGGTGATGTATGTGCTGATTGATGTTAAACGTCGCAAACTGGGCGTTCGTCAGCTGGTGACAGCGCTGGAAGAGACGGTGGTTGCGACCCTCGCGGATTACGGCGTCACTGCACATGCGCGCCCTGATGCCCCAGGCGTCTATGTCGGAGAAGAGAAGATTTGCTCGCTGGGTCTGCGTATTCGTAAGGGCTGCTCTTTTCATGGCCTGGCATTGAATGTGTCGATGGATTTAGCCCCCTTTCTGCGCATTAATCCCTGCGGCTACGCTGGCATGCGCATGGCACAGCTGGGACAGTTTCAGCCTGGCGTGACCACTGCCGATGTGCAGCCACGCCTGGTACAACATTTTTCCCGTCTGACGGGTTTTGCCCAGAATGAATGGTTGAATGCTGATGTGCCGTTTTGACCTTATCCGTCAGTGCGGATTTACAATTTTGTAACCTAACGGCATACACAGCGGCTGATTCCCGCGCGGCGAGATGATATAATTTTTGCAATTTTTTCAAATAAAGTTGAAAGCCTGGTTCTCAGTTTGAGTGAGGAAGCTTTCAAATCGCAATCCCGACCGGAACCTGCAGATTTATGAGTAAACCAATTCAGATGGAACGTGGCGTCAAATATCGCGATGCCGACAAAATGGCGCTGATTCCGGTGAAAACCGTCGTCACCGAACGCGAGGAGATTCTGCGTAAGCCGGAGTGGATGAAGATCAAGCTTCCTGCGGATTCCAGCCGTATTCAGGGCATCAAGGCAGCGATGCGCAAAAATGGCCTGCATTCGGTATGTGAAGAGGCGTCCTGCCCTAACCTGGCAGAATGTTTTAACCACGGCACCGCCACCTTTATGATTCTTGGCGCTATTTGTACCCGTCGCTGTCCGTTCTGCGATGTAGCACATGGTCGTCCGAACGCCCCGGATGCCAACGAGCCGGTGAAACTGGCGCAAACCATCGCCGATATGGCGCTGCGTTATGTGGTTATCACCTCGGTGGACCGCGATGACCTGCGCGACGGCGGTGCCCAGCACTTTGCCGACTGCATCAGCGCCATTCGTGAAAAAAGCCCGTCAATCAAGATTGAAACCCTGGTGCCCGATTTCCGTGGTCGTATGGATCGTGCGCTGGAAATCCTCACCGCGACCCCACCGGATGTGTTCAACCACAACCTGGAAAACGTGCCACGTGTCTACCGTCAGGTACGTCCCGGCGCGAACTACGAGTGGTCGCTTAAGCTGCTGGAACGTTTTAAAGAAGCGCATCCGAACGTACCGACCAAATCCGGTCTGATGGTCGGTTTGGGCGAAACCAATGCGGAAATCGTTGAAGTGATGCGCGACCTGCGTCGTCATGGTGTCACCATGTTGACGCTGGGCCAGTATCTGCAACCGAGCCGTCACCACCTGCCGGTTCAGCGTTATGTCAGTCCGGCGGAGTTTGATGAGATGAAAGCGGAAGCGATGGCAATGGGCTTCACCCATGCAGCCTGTGGCCCGTTTGTTCGCTCCTCTTACCATGCTGATATGCAGGCCAAAGGGCTGGAAGTGAAATAATTCCGCTTGCCCCATCCGTAGCGGCGCGATTTATCGCGCTTTTGTTCCGCTGCATCAAGGTCAAAGGCGCGCGATAAATCGCGCCGCTACGCAAAACAAAAAACCAGACTGGTCGCAGTCTGGTTTTTTTATAACGTAATAAATTTTTACACTTATTGACGTTAGCCGCAAAGATTACTCTTTATGGCTGACACGTTCTGCCGGGACTTCCTCAGCAGTGCTTTTGGTTGCGGTGGATTCATCATCTTTCATGGCTTTTTTGAAGCCCTTGATTGCGGAACCCAGATCGCCACCCAGTGAACGTAACTTATTGGTGCCAAAGAGCAGTACGATAAGCGCACCGATGATCAGCAGTTTGGCAATACTGATACCTTCCATAATTAACCTTTCAACCTTAGCGAAAAACGGTGACTGTTATTTACGCGCAGAAAGCTCAGCAGCTCAACTGCAATCTGTAACAGATTAAGATCAGGACGGCACACTTTTGTAGCGGCGCGATTAATCGCGCCGCTACAGGTCCTCGATCAGATAAAACGACTCAAAAACGCCTGGGTACGCGGATGCTGGGGATTGCCAATCACCTGCTCCGGGCTGCCCTGCTCCACCACTACGCCACCATCCATAAACACCACCCGGTCAGCAGCCTCACGGGCGAAACCAATCTCGTGCGTCACCACAATCATGGTCAGCCCCTGGTCCGCCAGGGTGCGCATGGTCGCCAGCACTTCTCCAACCAATTCAGGATCGAGCGCTGATGTCGGTTCATCAAACAACATCAGCGCGGGTTTGATCGCCAATGCCCGGGCAATTGCTACACGCTGCTGTTGGCCACCCGACAAATGACGCGGCCAGGCATCTGCTTTATCACTTAACCCTACCGTGGCAAGCAACTCATGAGCATGCTGCAACGCTTCCTGACGTGGAAACTTGTGCACGCCAATCGGCGCTTCAATGATGTTCTGCAATACCGTCATATGCGGGTAGAGGTTGAACTGCTGAAACACCATGCCGATCTTCTGACGCTGGTGGGCAACCTTGCGTGGCGACAGACGATGCAAAATGCCATTTTTCAGTTCATAGCCAATCTGTTCCTCACCGACCATGATAGAACCGGCGTTCATATCTTCCAGATGGTTAATACAGCGCAGAAAGGTCGACTTACCCGAGCCTGAAGGCCCGAGGATCACCACCACTTCACCGGGGAACACATCCAGATCGATACCTTTCAGCACCTCATTGTCACCATAACTTTTCTGCACATTGCGGGCGCGCACCAGCGGCTGAACGTGACTCATACATCCTCCTTCTGCACCAGGGCACCACGGCCAATATCCTCGCCCTGCGTGCGGCGTTTAGGCGCGACCACCGTGCGTTTGGTTCCGCGTGCATAGTAACGTTCGATAGCCGACTGACCGACATTCAGAATCGAGGTAATGATCAGATACCAAATCACCGCCACCATCAGCATCGGAATGATTTCAAAGGTACGGTTGTACACCGCCTGCACTGAATACAGCAGATCGCCCATCGCAATTACGCTCACCAACGAGGTAGCTTTGATCATGCTGATCAGTTGGTTGCCGGTCGGCGGGATGATGGAGCGCATAGCCTGCGGAATAATAATGCGACGCAGCGCCCGTGTACGGCTCATACCGAAAGCCTGAGTGGTTTCCACCTGACCGTTATCCACCGATAACAAACCGGCGCGGATGATTTCCGCCATATACGCCGCTTCGTTCAACGCCAGCCCGGCAATCGCTGCGGTTAACGGGGTAATCAGATCATTGGTGTTCCAGCTGGCAAAGGTGATACCGGTCCAGGGAAGGGTTATCGACAGCGTCGGGAACAGCGTTGACAGGTTGTACCAAAAAATCAGTTGCACCAGCAGTGGCGTCCCCCGAAAAAACCAGATGTAAAGCGACGAGAGGCCGCTCAACAGTTTGTTTTCCGACAGACGCCACACCGCCAGCAGCAAACCCAGTAAGGTGCCGAGGATCATCGACACTACCGTCAGCCCAAGCGTAACCTGCAAACCTTTCAGCACGGATCCTTCCGTGAACCATTTCAGCACCACGGACCACTCAAAGTTTGGGTTGGTCGCCACCAACCAGAGAAAGTTGGAGGCGATCACCAGCACCACAATCCATGAGACCCAGCGTCCATATGTGGGCGCGTTGCGGGCAAAAGCCACGTCGCGCTGTTGCACGTCGGCCTTATCCCTGGCTCGCGAATCGTTGGTGTTCAAACTCATTTTGCCGCCCCTTTCGCCAGGTTACGACCCGGTGCCTGCAACATGTTTCCGTCCAGCTTCCACTTCTTCATGATCGCCGCGTATGTCCCGTTGTCGAACAACTCTTTATAGGCGTCCAGTACCACGTTCCCCAGCTCAGAACCTTTCGGTACGACGGTGCCCTGGAAAATATCGCCGAAGCCGTTTTTCTGGCCTTTGCCGGACAATTCCAGTTGACCGTTGGCCTGTTCAACGAAGTAAGTCAGCGGAGCCTGTGACGAGAAGAAGGCATCAGAACGCTTTGAACGCACAGCAAGAATCGAGGATGGCTGGTCAGTGAAGGACTGCACCACTACCGCGGGTTTGCCCGCCGCCACACAGGCGTCAGACTGCTTGCGGATCACCTGTTCAGCAGAACCCGCAGCCATCACCGCGATGCGCTTGCCACAGGTATCATCCAGGCCATTAATCTTCGCCGGATTGCCTTTCTGCACGCCGAACACCACAAACTCCTGCACAAAATCGATAAAGTCGACTTTTTCCTGACGGTCCGGGTAGTCACCAATCGGGCCAATCGCCAGTTGGTAGCGGCCAGAGTTAATTCCTGTCAGCACACCAGACAGACCGCTGACGGTCGCGTGTTCGATTTTCACGCCAAGCAACTCACCCAGCGCATTGGCGAGGTCAGCTGAAGCACCGTCCATTGAGTGCGGACCATTGACGATCTCATAGGGAGGAAAAGATCCGTTGTTCACGGCGATCATTTTGCCCGCGCTTTTAATCTCGGCAGGCAGACGATCATGCAACGCCTGATCCACTTTTTGACCAGGAATAGCGTCAGCAGCCTGGGCAAACGATGCCGCAAGCCCTAAAGCCAGCGCGATAGCGGTAGTGATTTTGTTCATGCTCAAATTTCCCAGTGCTGTCAGTGAGTTTTCAATTCCGGTCGGGCAAAACAACGGTTCTCCAGAACCGGCAAAACGCTGCGTGCGTAAGCAATACGTTGTGGATCGAGGTCAGCGAACACTAATGCTGCTGATTCGGGCGCTTTCGCAATGGCGACTCCAAGTGGATCGATCACCAGGCTGTTGCCAATATTGCGTGGGCCACATTCGCCTACCGCCACCATGTAGCAGGTATTCTCCAGCGCGCGGGCTGTGGTCAGTAACTCCCAGTGCATCTCCTTCAACGGTCCTTTCACCCAAGCGGCGGGCAGCACCAGCACATCCGCCCCATCCAGCACCAGACGACGAGCCAGCTCCGGGAAACGCACGTCATAACAGGTCATCAGGCCAACTTTCATACCTGCAACCTCGACCAGCGGCGGAATAACATGACCGGGATTGACGCGTTGTGATTCCTGCATCGCAAAGGCATCGTAAAGGTGGAGTTTTTCGTATTCGGCAATGATTTCACCATTGCGGATAGCGATCAGCACGTTCAGCGCTTTCTGTCCTTCCGTAGGAACATGCACGCTCATCATGGTGGTCAGGTTATTGCCTTTGCTGGCTGCCAACAGCTGCGTGACGAACGGACCATCCAGCGGTTGCGCCGCTTTCAGTACCAGATCAGGATCGGCGATATCACGCGCCAGCACGCCTTCCGGCAGTACCAGTAAATCCGCGCCACCCGCCAGCGCCTTGTTCATCAGATCAATGCAGATATCTGTGTTTTCCTGCCATTCGCGGCTGACCGCAAATTGTCCCATCGCGACTTTCATCATCACTCCCCCTGAGCTGCCACCGGGAAAATCACTTCCGGTGTCAGCAATGTTTTGGTTAAACCCTGTTCGAACAACTCGCTGGCGAAATCCTCAATCATCTTTTTGTTAGCGGTAAATCCGTTTTGATTCCAGTCGGCCGGTAATTCCTGCGCGGTGCGTCGCAAATCATCGAGTAGCCACGGCGTGGTGTCGGCATATTTCTCACGTTTCTTCATCCACAGCTGGTACGAACGATCGATAATCTCACTCAACGCCTGCGGCAGCCACGGATGCTCCGCCGCCAGCGCCGGTTTCATAGCCAGGATATGAATCCCCGGTACATAACCTACACGATTGAAGTAATCACGCTCAGCGCTGGCAAAGTCCGGCTGCAACTGGCGCAAACCCGATTCCGGCAGGAAGAAACCGTCTGGCATGAAGGGGGTGAAAACGGCATCCAACTCACCGGCTTTCAGCAATTCAATCAGGGGGCGTTCGCCTGGGGCCACTTCAATGCGCCCCGGACGACCAAAGCCTGCCAGACGATCCACAATCGGATGGTCTGCCGTCAAACGGCCAGCAAACCAGTAAGCATCATCAATCCCGACGCCAGCTTCGCGCAGCACAGTACGCGTCCAGGTATTGCCGGAATCCTGCCAGCCGGTGACGCCAATCTTCTTACCTTTGAGCTGGGCCGGGGTGGTGATCGGGCTATCCGCCGTAGTGATGATGCAGCGCTGACGAAAGCCACGCATCAGAAAATGGGGCAGACCAAGCAGCGAAGTGTCGCCTTTGGCACGCGCCTGGGCATAGCGACTGAACGAGACTTCGCCTGCGTCATATTTGTCGCTGGAGCCAAGGTTATCAACCAGCGTACCAACGCGGTCAATTTCCAGTTGAAATCCTTCCGGCTTGATGTCGCCGAGTGCCAGCGGTGTAAAGTAGTCCCAGTCACGAACCGCCAGTCTGATGGTTACCATATGCGTTGTTTCCCCGTATGCAGCCAGGCTGCGTTTAGTTATTCAGCAAATAGTGCTTGAATTTGATACTAAATCGGGAATACTAACCTGAACAATAAATACTTTGTTACTGAACAAAGGTTTTTCTTATGACGCAAACGGTAGATATCGACTGGTTCAGCGCGCAAATTACCGATGCTTCGGTGAAAGGCATCACGCTTGTTGCTTCGACATTAATTCGGGACGGCCAGATTGCGGTGGGCATGCAAATGCCCGCCGTACGCGAATTGGCAGAACTCTTAGGCGTGAGTCCGGCGACCGTGTCGGCGGCCTGGTCACAGCTGAAAAAACAAAAAGTACTGGCCGGAAAAGGACGTAGCGGGGTGTGGGTCAGTGGTAACACCGTCATGCCCAGGCCAATTCGCTTTGAGAAGATTGGCAACTATGGCGATAACATCCGGGCTGACCTGGCGATGGCCTCCCCAGATCCGGCGCTGTTGCCTGATCTGCAAGCGGCGATGCTGGCAGGCATTCAGTCGCCCCAGCTGAATAGCTATCATCGTGAAGCCATTTCACCTCAGTTGCTGGCGGCGATTAAGCCACGCTGGCCCTACCCGGCTGAGTCATGGCTGGCGACGGATGGCGGTTTTGATGCGATGAATGTGATCGTGCAAACCCTGCTGTCACCCGGTGATCGGGTGGTGCTCGAAGATCCCACTGCAACCCGTTTACTGGACATGCTGGATAACATTGGTGCGGAAATTCTGCCGCTGCCGTGCGACGAGCAGGGGCCAATTCCATCAGCCCTCGCCGCACACCTGCACAAATCCCCGGCAATGTTTATCTATCAACCTCGCACCCATTCGACCACCGGGCATACCGTAACGCAGCAACGTAGCGCCGAACTCGCACGCGTGTTGGCCAACAGCAAAACGCTGATTGTTGAGGATGATGGGATTGGCGATCTGTCGTGCTGGCCGGTGTGGAGTCTGGGTTTCCACTTTCCCGAGCGTGTGGTGCATGTGCATTCGTTTTCCAAAGCCTATGGCCCGGATCTGCGACTGGCTGTACTCTCCGCCCCTTGTGAGCTGGTAAAACGTATTCAGGCCTGGCGTAACTTCGGCGTCAGCTGGACCAGCCGAATTTTACAAGATGCAGTGGCCTGGATGCTGACAGACGCCCCTACTCAGCAACAAGTGGTACAGGCAAAAGCGATCTATCGTGAACGACGCCAGCAACTGCTGAACGCCCTGCGACTGCGTGGGTTGGCGCTAACTGAGCGTGATGGACTCAGCCTGTATATTCCGGTGGCTTCAGAACAATATGCCATGATTACGCTGGCCGCCCGAGGAATCGCCGCCGTACCCGGGGAACGCTACAGTATCAATGCCGAACAATTCATCCGCGTCAGCACTGCCATGTTCCCCTTGCAACAACTTGACAGTATTGCTGACGCGCTGGTGATTGCCTCCGGACGGGAAAATAACCTCAACCCAGATCCTTGATGTGATAACGCGGCGATTCGACATAACCTTCACGCGCGTAGAACTGATTAGCTTTTAGCCGCGAGGCGTGGCAGTGCACTTCCATCCGGTCACAGCCACGTTCGCGTGCCAGCTGCTCGGCATAGCTGAGCAATCGCTGACCGCTCCCCTTGCTGCGCTCACCTTCTGCGATGCAGAAGTAGCTGATACGGGCAAAATCCCCGACCAACGCCAGCTGCGGAATAAAATGGAGAGAAAGAAACCCGAGTACCTGAGTACCATGCTCCGCCACCAGCAAGACTTCATCCGGATGGCTGGAAAGCTGTGCTAAACGTTCATCAATAAACTCTTCAGTGCCTGCGTAACCCAGTTCAGTCAGCAGCGCACTCAGAGCAAAACTGTCTTTCACCTGTGCCTGACGTATGTTCATCCTGCCTCCTCAATAATCCATTTCCAGCTGTTATATAGCGTTGTCAGGGAAAAAGCTGCAAGTAAGGATTGTTATGAGGATGTTACGAGAATTATCTGTGAGTTACCCCGCAGATCGTGCCCTATCATGCAGCTGTCATCAGGGCTTAAGGATGCGTTAATATTGCTTTGCCATCCTGACCTGAACCTTACAGGAGGCTGACGTCATGAAGAGTATGTTACCGCGGACAATGGAAGAGATGCTGGCAATCACCATCAGCGGTTTCGCCATTATTGCCTGGACCATTATTTGGTGGCAGGCATAAAAAAACCCGCCAGTAGGCGGGTTTTTAGAATTCTGCGTGTTAACTTACAGGCTGATAACGTTAGCAGCAGATGGGCCTTTCGCGCCGTCGGTGATTTCAAACTCAACGCGCTGACCTTCAGCCAGAGTTTTGAAGCCGTTGCTCTGGATAGCAGAGAAGTGTACGAATACATCTTTGCTGCCATCTTCAGGAGTAATGAAACCGAATCCTTTAGATTCATTAAACCACTTAACGTTACCTTTGATCTTGGACATCTAATATTACCTTTACATGAAAAATGGACACTAAACTGTGTCGACGCCTAGTACAGCAATTACGGTGGCCTTTGTCCAGTGCGAATTGATGAAAAAGTGATAAATATCGCCTTTTTCGTCAGCCTTTACACTTTCCGTCTGTGTTCCCCGACTAGAACTGAAATCTCAGCCAGGCAAAATAGACATTACCATTATTGTAAGTGCCTGGAATATAAGTCATTTGAAAGGTAACAGGGCCATATCCGACCGAAGCCATCGGCAACAATACCGGAATCGGGATATAGTTCCAGTTATCCCTGGCTGTCACACCGGCAGTGAAGCCTGCGCCAAAGTGAAAATTATCATCACTCAGCGGACGCCAGGTCGCTTCCCAACCGTAGCCGCCAATCGGTTCCCACTTGTTAAACGAGTCTTTAAACGCCATCAGGTACAGGCCATGCCAGTTCCCTTGGTCATCCCAACGCGAAATGCCACCTCCCGCTCCCCAGGGACGTTCATTGTACTTGTCGATATGTTCTTGATCGTAAGTCCAGCGGTTATGCCAGGTTATGGCAGGCAGGTAAAAATCATAGTTTTGTGGCTGCGACCAGGTTTGAGCCACATTGTCTGTCAACGTATTCCAACCGGACTTGATGGCCTGGGTGGTGGTTTCTGCCTGGACAGAAGAGACGACCGCAACGGTCAAAATACAGCCGATAACAGCTGTAGAAACGTACCGATTCACAAAAATTATTCCTGTAACACAATTCTTATATTTGGCAAAGCATCAGAAACTCATCTGACGTCTGCACAAGATTACTGCTATTACCTGAAAAGCATAATAAAAAAAGATCTGAAACTCTCCAGGCATTGTCTTGATCGCACCTGGAATTACCTGCATGTGCAGACAAATACGGAGTGAATGTTACCGCTAAAGCGATGTCGTAACTGGAACAAGAGATAAACGAAGCCGGCATTATCGACATTGATAAAATGTGCACTGCCAATCCATGACCTATTGCTTAAAATCGCTTAATTTTCAGCAAGCTGGATTTAATTGTTGATAACGTAAATAAATTAACAAAATTTATTGTTTGAACTGCGGCAGGGAATGAGATAAATCTCAGTGTTCCAGGAGGGAGATGAGGAGGAATGCTGATGACTATCCGTTGTAGCCGTTGTGGATGTGCGCGATTCTTTTATACCTTGAATGGTGCCAAGCTAACCCGAGAACAACATCACGGTGCCTGCTGTGCTGCGTGCCGTAAGCCGCTAAACCTAAGGGATGTGGTACTACCAATACCTCGCACTTCACCTGCTGCATTTACCAACGCAGATTGACTCTGAACCGGCACCCGCAGGTGCCAGATAATGTCAGAAAATCAATTTAAACACGCCAGTAATCGTCAAAAGTCCAACAATGAAGATGATAGCGATGATCCACAGGATTATTTTCATTTTCAGCTCCTTGTTACGTTATAAATCGCGCCCACTCACTCCAGTATAGATGAAAACTCTGCTTCTGCCGTCCTGTGCGATACCCATCACACCGTCTTGCTATCGCTTCGTTTACCTGAAGATTATTTCTGCGACCGGGATCGCAGCTGAGGATTTTTCTTAAGTTTGCCGCTTCGTTGTCCGGTCGTGCACTGTCTAAACTTACAGCGCCTGTAGCAGGCCTCAATTGTTATCACTGCCTAAGTAACAAGGAGATCATATGAGCACGATAGATACCAGCATGGGACGTTATAGCCTTAAGGCAAAGGACTATGGCAATCATATCAGTGGCAGCATTGCCATAAACGATGAAGGTGGCACGCAGCTCACCATGCAGGAATTTGAAGAACATTATCTTGACGATGTCGTCAACAATGTCATCTATCCTGTCACGGGTGGGAACCGTGAGATTACTCGCGCGCTGCGAGATCAGATGGTTAAAGCGGGGTTTGAACAACCGCACTGAGTTTTTGGGCCACACATTGTGGCCCTTGCTTTACATAATCCTCACTTGCCGTTATTACCCATTCGTCGCAGGATGGAGTCTCCATTTATCAAGGAGATCAATCGCGTGAGTGCCCTTCATCGTATCCCGTCTTCCCGTCTTCATCAGTTTGTGCAGGCTATCTGGTTACATGCTGGCAGCAGTGCCGACGAAGCGCGGCTGGTCGCCGACCATTTGGTCGCAGCGAATCTGGCAGGCCATGATTCACATGGCGTCGGCATGATCCCGAGCTATATGGTTTCGCTCACCCAGGGCTTTTTGCAACTCAACCAGCACACCACCATTGAAAAAGATGTCGGTGCGGTCATTACGTTGAGCGGCCATAACGGCTTTGGTCAGGTCGCTGCATGGGAAGCGATGGAACTGGGGATTGAGCGCGCTGGCAAATTTGGCATCGCCGCCGTGGGTCTGCATGATTCACACCATATCGGGCGAATTGGTCACTGGGCGGAACAGTGCGCCGCCGCCGGTTTTGTCTCTTTTCACTTCGTCAATGTTGCCGGCGACCCGATGGTGGCACCGTTTAACGGCAGCGACCGCCGTTTTGGCACCAATCCCTTCTGCGCCGTGTTCCCGCGTACCAACGGCAAACCGTTATTGCTGGATTTCGCCACCAGCGGCATTGCCTTTGGCAAAACCCGTGTAGCCTGGAACAAAGAGCAGCAGGTAGCCCCAGGCTATCTGATCGACCATCAGGGCCAGGCTACCACCGAACCGGGCGTGATGCATCAGACACCTTATGGTTCATTGCTGCCATTTGGTCTGCATAAGGGCTATGCGCTGGCAACCATGTGCGAAATCCTCGGCGGTGCGCTCTCTGGTGGCCGAACCACGCATGATGAGACGTTGGTAACCTGCCATGACGCCATCTTCAATTGTATGACCACCATCATTGTCAACCCAGATGCCTTTGACGCCCCGGCGATGCAGCAGGAAGCAGAAGCCTTCCTTAATTGGGTGAAACGTTCACCACAAAGTGGCGATGCACCCATTCAGGTGCCGGGCGAATGGGAAGAGAATAATCGCCTGGAGCGTGAACGCGATGGCATCCCACTCGACAGCAATAGCTGGGAAAAAATTTGCCAGGCGGCGTTGCAGGCTGGTATGCCCGAAGAAGAGTTAGCGGCCTTCCGCGTGCTGGCGCAGTAGACCGCAATGCTGAGGCGAGTAGCCTCAGCGTTTGCACATCAAATCACCGTCGACAGCAACAGACAGCCCACCAAACCGCAGACTGAAATGATGGTCTCCAGTACCGACCAGGAGCGGATAGTTTCGCCGATAGTCAGGTTGAAATACTCTTTAAACAACCAGAAACCGGGATCGTTAACGTGGGAGAAAATCACGCTACCTGAGCCAACGGCAATCACCATCAGTTCCGGGCTGGCACCGGAGGTGACAATCAGCGGGGCCACAATACCGCCCGCCGTAATCGCCGCCACAGTGGCGGAGCCCAGCGCAATACGCAGCACAGCCGCAATTGACCATGCCATAAAGATCGGGGAGACATTGGTTTCATGCATCATGCTGGCGATGTACTTATCCACGCCGCTGTCCACCAGCACCTGTTTAAATGCCCCGCCACCGCCTATAATCAGCAGCATCATCGCGATGATTTTGATCGAGTCACTCAGCGTACCCATCACTTCATCCATGCTACGCCCGCGGTTCAGACCAAAGGTGAAGATCGCAATCAACACCGCAATCAGGGTGGCCATGATCGGGTCACCAAAGAACTCAGCGTAAGGTAGTACCACATGCCCTTTCGGCAGCACCATCTCCGCCACCGCGCGCAGCGCCATCAGGATCACCGGTACCAGAGCCGTCGCTACGCTGACGCCAAAACCGGGCATTTCCGCTTCAGTAAAGGTTTTTGGGTTCCACAATCCTTCCGGGATCGGTTTATCAATGCCTTTGAGGAAACGTGCATACACTGGCCCCGCCAGAATGACGGTCGGAATGCCCAGCAGGGTGCCAAATAACAGCGTTTTACCCATATCGGCATTGAAGAGGGTGGCAATGGCAGTCGGCCCCGGATGTGGCGGCAGGAAACCGTGGGTGACTGACAGCGCTGCCGCCATCGGTACACCGACAAACAACAACGGGACACGTGCGGACGCAGCGATGCTGAACACCAGAGGCAGCATCAGCACAAAGCCCACTTCATAGAACAGCGCGAAACCGACGGTAAAACCGGTCAACACCAGCGCCCACTGAATATGTTTTTGACCAAATTTAGCAATCAGCGTGGTGGCAATGCGCTGTGCCCCGCCGCAGTCGGCCAGCAGTTTACCCAGCATGGCACCAAAACCCATGATCAGCGCGAGGCTACCCAGCGTACCACCGACGCCCGTTTTGATTGATCCAATTACTTTGTTGACCGGCATGCCCTGCATCATACCCACGGCCAGCGCCACCAGGATCAGCGCGATAAACCCATTCAGTTTGAAACGAATCATCAGCAGCAGCAGTAACGCCACACCGATAGCCACGTAGAGTAATGGCATAATTTTTCTCCACTTTTTGTCCGGTCTTTCACCGGCAGCGGTTTGTTGTGATAAGTCCTGAGGACGATGGATAAAGCAGCGTTTGATATGTTGTTACATAGCGTCGCATGTTGTTACCGGTATCATGTTAAGGGTAACACGACGAAGAAATCACCTGCCCCGCTGGGTGAATTTCGGTTTTGAGAAGGTGATCAACTTTTTGCCCATCGGTTATCAGAATGTTTGCCCCAGCAGCAGGGAGGGATTTGGTTACACTAAGGTCTTTCCGCCCATGAAAAAGGATCTACAGGTGAGTGAGAATCTGATCGAGCTGTACAGTAATCAACAAACCCTGTTTGCCCGTGGCAGTATTGATCGGCTGGTGCCATTGCTGGCCGCCAATCCGCAGCCTACGTTATTGTTCTGTGGCCGCTCTTTTCTGAACGGCCCCGCCTGGGCGCGCCTGGGCGCGGCGCTCAACGAGAATATCCTCGGCTACGAGATCGTCAGCCATGAAGCTTCGCCGGATGAGATCGATGGTTGGGTTAATCGCTGGCGTGGCCATGTTGACCGCGTAGTGGCGATCGGTGGCGGTAGCGTGCTGGACGCGGCCAAGGCCTTCAGTGCGATGATGCAACATCCTCTGCCAACCGCACGCTATCTGGAGAAAGTCGGTGATACGCCAGTGCAGCCCGCAACGTTGCCACTGATTGCAGTCCCAACCACCGCCGGGACCGGCAGCGAGACGACACAAAACGCGGTAGTGACCGATCAGCAACATATTCAGGTAAAAGCCTCGCTGCGCCATCCGGTGTTTGTACCGCAGGTGGCCATTCTCGACCCTGACCTACTCAAAGGAACGCCAGACCGCGTGCTGGCCACCTGCGCCATTGATGCCTTTACCCATCTGTTTGAAGCCTATTTATCCCGCAAAGGCAATTTGTTCAGCCAGCAGATGGCGCTGAACGGCCTGCGGTTGTTCTTTAAGGCCTGGCCGGCACTGAATCGCGCCGATCAATCGGGTGATGGCGCCCGTGAAGCGATGATGATGGCGTCCTGGTTGGGCGGTGTCTGCCTGAGCAGCGCCGGATTGGGGGTCATTCATGGTATAGCCGGGGAACTGGGGGCGATAAAACCCTTCCATCATGGTGAAGTCTGTGGTCGCCTGCTGTTTCCCTTCCTCGATGTGCTGGCCGAAAGCGAGCATTCCGGGCAGCAACGTCTGATGGCACAGCTTGCGCACCAACTGTTGCCGGAGGATCCTGCGCCACCGGCGTTGGCACTCAAAGCATGGCTACAGCAGCACGCGATTATACCGTTCTGGCTAGAGGGTCCGACGTTGTCAGCCGCCGAGGTTGAGTGGATCGTCGCGCGCGTCAACAGTAAAAACGGCTGGATCAATTACGACAAAGAAACCTTGACTGAGATGATCGCAGCAGCCTGGCAGATTGTTTAATCCTGTCACGCGCACAATTGTAGCGGCGCAATTTATTGCGCGTCTTTGCCAGCATCGCCGGAATAAAAGCGCGCCGCTACGATCATGTGTCAACCCTGGAACGGCCCCTCCCCTGCCAGCATCTGCTCAATAACCGCTAACACGCCCTCGTCGTTATTCGACGGAGCCTGGTAGCGCGCCGCCTGCTTCACACGTAGTGGTGCATTCTGCATGGCAAAACTGAAGCCAGACTGCACCAGCATTTCGAGGTCGTTGCCACCATCGCCAAACGCCATCACCTCGTTATCGGCGATCCCCCAGCGCTGCTGCAACAGATGTAAACCGTTAGCCTTGTGCAGACCTGGCACAATCAAATCGACCGATCCATGTCCACTGGACGTAGCCGCCGCTGCACCTTGATGCAGACGCTCAATATCAGCCATTAAAATCGGCACGTATTCGTCGGAGAGATTGAGCGCGAATTTGAACAGCTTGTCATCGCCGGTATCGCTCAGGTTATCGATGGCTTTCAGTCGGTGACAGTAATGGCGCATTTTCGTCAGCCATTGCTCATCAACATCGGCAAAGTAGTAAGCGCTGTTGCGACCCGCAATCAGATATTTGAGGTCAGGATAGTGGCCACGCTGTAACGTATCCATCACGGCATGAACGTCGTCACGCGAAAACGCACCGCAGAACAACTCTTCATCCCGGTCAATAATCCACGCACCGTTCTCAGCCACAAAGGCGATCTCGCTGGCAATTTCAGGGAAGAACGATTTGAGCTGATAATATTGGTTGCCGCTGGCCACCACGAATTTGATGCCACGTTGTTTTAGTTGCGTGTAGCAGGCGTGAAAACGTGCGCGATTGTACTGTTTCTTGTCGTCGAGAAAGGTGCCGTCCATATCTACCGCCACCATTTTTACCACGGCCATCATGACTCCTTAGCGCATTGAAAGGAAAACAGATCGCTATACAGGATAGCCTGGTGGGGAGGAGAAAACAGCGAAAAGGCGGATGGCAACCGCCATCCGTCTGAGGGGGATTAGTTGAAGGCGTTATTCAACAAAATCGCGGTGATGATTCCGGTTGCTGCGGCAACGAGGACGTAGTTACCGTCGATATAGGACCAATATTCACCGCGCGGCGGTGCATACAGGCCGTGCCCGCGCCAGTCATCCACACGATAATGCGGGCCACGGAACTCCGGTGGTGTCGGGTAACCACGACGGAAGTCATGGCCGTTCCAGGCGAAGCGATCACCACCGTGATGGCCTTCCGGCATCGGACGACCAGCATAGTGGTCATTGCCCCGGCCAGGCCCCCGATCTGCGCCACGATCAGGACCACGGTTGTTGCCATGGTCCGGGCCACGATTACCACCATGATCGGGACCGTTACCGTGATCCTGATGCTGATTACCACCGTGTTGCTGCCAGCGCTGATCACCAGGGCCATCAGCCCAGGAAACGCTGGAAATCAATGTGCTGCATGCAATAAGCGAAGCGACTAAAGTCAATGTTGTTTTTTTCATGGTGTTACCTCCAGGGATAACGGCAGTAATAGCGCCGTTAAAAGATACTATTAATGATATGGAGGCAAAAACGCATTTCCAAAAATCCTAAAAAACCGCCGACTTACAATATATTACCTCGAGTTATCGCTTTCTTAACGTTTGTATCAGGACTGACATTAAGTGGATCGAAAATTCATCATTTTCAGGAAAAAGCAAAGCATGAAAAAAACCCGATCGCAGGGATCGGGAGGAATCAATTTCCATTTATTGCATAAAGAGGGATAACCCTGCAAAGGTGAGGGTAAAACTGAAGCACACAACGCCACATCACTAGCATTGCCGGTAAACAATACCATTTCAAAATGAAAAATTCTTTTAAAAATGACTTTTTTTCAGAAAAATACGTAAGGAGTTAGATGTTGAGGTAAATAATTCCCTGCACAGAATCAATAGTTCTTAAATAAGGTCTGTGCTCTGACCAGAGTACGCAGTGAGATATTTCTCGTTATCACAACATTATCAAACACTACAGACCAGTGCGTAAAAAAAATCAATGCCAATCAACCATGTAAGCCAACAACACCCTCTCGATTATCAGAATCCCTTAACGAAACACTGTTTTCATGGATAATTTTCATCTGATAAAATCCGTAAAAAATCCCAAAAACAAATTAATACCTGACAGTGATTAATACAGTGTTCAATATTAGCGTTATTTGAAATAACTGAAGAAAACAGATAATTCTGCGTAAGCAGAGAGCGTGAGTGCTTCTTTTCTTTCTACTTCTGTAAGCCGGAACGAATAAATGCCTGTGCAATACCTCAACGTTGGTATTTACTCGGGAAAAACACCGGCTGGAAAAATGTTAGCCAGCGCCTGCCTGCTCTCCAGCAGGATAACAGTGCGGCGCTGTTAATTTACCGTGTTGCCAGGCGGCGTGTCGTTGAGGCCGGATGATGCAGCAACTCAGCAGCGGGCCGGATGGGGCGACGAACCAGTTCTCCGCCGCAGTTGGGACAGTGCCCATCGAGGACCTCGGTGACGCAATTAACGCAGAAGGTGCACTCAAACGAGCAGATATGCGCCTCGGGCGATTCCGGTGGCAGATCTTTATCACAGCATTCACAGTTCGGACGCAGTTCCAGCATGGGATTCTCCTGTTAGAAAAAAATCCATCATCGCGGCTGTAATCCGCTATGACCAGCCCGCAGACAGACACAGCAAGGACAAATCAGGACATCAGCATATGACGTAACAGCGCGATGTATCGCGCTGTTACGCAACCCAATGTGTGACGCTGGTCACCAGAGCTTCTATAGTTCATGCGTTCCCCTTTTTAAAGAGACGTGTTAATGCAAGTTAAAGGTTTGAATATCGGCTTTTTCATCGTCATCCTCGCCATCGTCACGGTGGCGTTTTTTGATGTGCTCACCCCTTACTTCTCCGCCATTTTCTGGGCAGCCATCCTGGCGGTAATTTTCCATCCGCTGAAATCACTCTTACGGCAAAAAATGGGGGATCGAAATGGGTTGGCCTCGCTGGTGACCTTGCTGATCATCTGTCTGATCGTCTTTACCCCGTTGGCTATCGTTACCTCATCGCTGATAGTGGAACTCAATACCGTCTACAACAAGCTGCAAAACAACTCTGCGCAGTTTCCAACGGTTTTTGCCGATCTGTTTCAGCATCTGCCTGACTGGGCGCGTAATTTTTTGTCAGAACATCATCTGAATAACGCCGCGCAAATCCAGCAAAAACTCTCCAGCTTTGCCCTTAAGGGCGGTCAGTATATGGCGGGCAGCGTATTCATCATTGGTAAAGGTACCTTCACCTTTACCGTCGGTTTCGGTGTGATGCTGTATCTGCTGTTCTTCCTGTTGAAAGACGGTGCCTGGCTGGTAAACCTGATTTTAGAGGCACTGCCGCTCTCCACCTACGTCAAACACCATCTCCTGTTGAAGTTTGCCGCCGTGTCGCGCGCCACGGTGAAAGGCACAGTGGTGGTTGCCGTGGTTCAGGGGATATTAGGCGGGCTGGCATTCTGGATCACTGGCATCGATGGCAGCCTATTGTGGGGGGCTTTGATGGCGTTCCTCTCACTGATTCCGGCGATTGGTTCCGCGATCATTTGGGTGCCCGCTGCCATTTTCTTCTTCGCTACCGGTGCAGTGTGGAAAGGTTTGTTCCTCGTTGGCTTCTTCGTCGTGGTGGTCGGTCTGGTGGACAATATTCTACGCCCACTGCTGGTGGGCAAAGACACTAAAATGCCGGACTATCTCATTCTGATTGCCACGCTGGGGGGCATGGAAGTCTACGGCATCAACGGTTTTGTCATCGGTCCGTTAATTGCCGCATTGTTTATCGCCTGCTGGAATTTGCTCTCTGGCCGCGATAACCGAGACAACGTTGAAGAGATTGATGAAGAATTTATTGAAGAAGGGAAGCAGCGCGACTGATAGCGGGTGCCGTCTGACACCCGTGCCCATCCTACCCCGCCAGCACCTTATCACCTG
This sequence comes from Pantoea sp. X-Soil-TKNS-1211, assembly GCF_059730495.1. Classification (NCBI taxonomy): domain Bacteria; kingdom Pseudomonadati; phylum Pseudomonadota; class Gammaproteobacteria; order Enterobacterales; family Erwiniaceae; genus Pantoea; species Pantoea sp. X-Soil-TKNS-1211. The sequence goes on along the minus strand of NZ_AP035953.1, from coordinate 1,243,187 downwards.
ATACGCGCCAGCCGCGTGTCAGGCGTTTTTCAATCTCCACCAACATAAAGATCCCGGTACTGACCACCAGCGAGATAAGCCAGTATTTCAACGGCAGCGGCTGCGTACCAAACAGGGTGTTCATCAGCGGAACATAGATGATCAACGCCTGTAACAGAATCAGCACCAGCGTCACCAGCCAAATCCCCCGATTCTTCAGCAGCCCGGCATCAAGTGAGAATCCTTCGCTATTACGGCAATTGAGCATATAAACCCACTGCGCTGTCACCAGCATCTGCAACAATACCGTACGGATAAACGCCGGGCTGTAGCCACGCGGTTGCAGCCAGGCTTCCAGCATAAACGCGCTAACGGAGATCAACAGTCCGACAAACAACACGCGCCAGATGGCGAACCCATCCATTACATTGCTGCGCACATTACGTGGTGGCCGTCGCATGATGTTCTGCTCCGCAGGCTCAAACGCCAGACCAAAGGAGAGCGTGGCGGACGTCGCCATATTCATCCACAGAATCTGTACCGGCGTCAGCGGCAACAAGTTGCCCATTAAGATAGCAATGATGATCAGCAGCCCCTGCGCAAAACAGGTCGGCATGACAAACAGAATGGTTTTCTTCAGATTGTCATAGACCCGACGTCCCTCTTTCACCGCCGCCGCGATGGTGGCAAAGTTATCATCGGCGAGGATCATATCGGCTGACTCTTTGGTCACTTCCGTGCCTTTTATCCCCATGGCAATGCCGACATTGGCCTGCTTCAACGCCGGGGCATCATTTACGCCATCGCCGGTCATGCCGACAATTTCCCCGCTCGACGCCAGCGCTTTTACCAGCCGTAGCTTATGTTCCGGGCTGGTACGGGCAAAGATGTCATATTCCTGCGCCGCCTGCGCCAGCTCCATATCATCCATATGTTCCAACTGATAACCGGTCACTGCAGAAGTGCTGTTGCCGATACCCAGCATCTGTCCAATCGCCATTGCTGTTTCCTGATGATCACCAGTGATCATCTTCACACGGATGCCCGCCTGCTGGCAGTCGCGAATGGCGGTAATGGCTTCCGGGCGCGGTGGATCCATCATGCAGGCGAGGCCCAGCAACGTCATACCATCACGCAGATCCTCATGGTCGATGCGATGCTTCACGGTCGGCAACCAGCGCCATGCCGCCGCCACAGTACGTAACCCTTCGCTGGCATAAGTCGTGATGGCACCTTCCCAGTAATCCCGGTCGATTGGCTCGCTACCCTGATCCCCCTGCTGCTGCTGGCACAGCGCTAACAACACATCCGGTGCGCCAGTCAGTAAGATGCAAGGTTTGCCATCCATTACTGCGCTCACGGCCTGATATTTGTAAAGAGAATCAAACGGCAGCTTGCTGACCACTTCTATCGCATCGGACTTCACACTCGCTTTCGCTGCCAACACCTTCAGTGCACCTTCAGTGGGGCCACCGACGATCCCCCAATGGCCGTTGCCGTCCCGGCGCAACTGGCTCTCATTACAGAGATCGACAGTGCGGAGAAAAGTCTGCAATACGTTATCTTCCCCGGCAGTTTGCCCACTGGCACTGGTCACTGGATGAAACTCACCTTGCGGTTCATAGCTGTCGCCGCTAATGCGCCACTGGCTACCCGCCAGCACCACCGCTTTCACCGTCATTTCATTCATGGTCAGGGTGCCGGTTTTGTCCGAACAAATTACGGACATCGCACCAAGTGTTTCCACCGTTGGCAGCTTGCGGATAATGGCCTGATTGCGTGCCATGGATTGCACGCCCAGCGACAAAATGATGGAGATAATAGCCGGCAGTCCTTCCGGCACCGCCGCGACCGCGAGGCTGATCACTGACAGCAGCAGTTCCCCCAACGGAATGTCGCGTAGCAAAAAGCCAAACACAAACAGCGCCACCATCATCAGCAAAATGATGGCGAAAATGGCTTTGCCCAGTTTATCGATTTGCACCAGCAGCGGTGTTTTCGCCTCTTCAATCGACGAAATCATCGCATTAATATGGCCTAACTCGGTATCTCCACCGGTGGCGATCACCACGCCGATCGCGGTACCAGAACTCACCGTGGTGCCCGAATACGCCAGGTTGAGCCGATCGCCCAGTGATTTCTCCCCCTCCAGTGCAGCGGTGCTTTTTGCCACCACGGTGGATTCACCGGTGAGAATAGCCTCTTCCACCCGCAAACTGTGGACTTCAAACAGGCGCAGGTCGGCCGGGATTTTGTCCCCCGGACGTAGCATCACCACATCACCCGGCACGATGTTTTGTGTGGCCACCGTAGCCTGTAAACCCTCACGCAGCACAATAGCGTCGCTCGACAGCATATTTTGAATGCTTTTCAATGACTTCTCGGCGTTACTTTCCTGGATAAATCCAATCAGTGCGTTGATGACAGTAACGCCGAGAATGACAAAGGTATCGACCCAATGGCCCATCATGGCCGTGACCACTGCTGCCGCCAGCAGGATGTAAATCAGCACATCTTTGAAATGGGCGATAAAACGCAACAACGCCGATTTCTCGCGTTTCTGCGGCAGAATATTTGGCCCATGCGTATGCAGTCGCTGCCTCGCCTCTTCTCCACTTAATCCTTCCGGACAGCTGTTAAATGCGGAGAACGCGGCAGCGCTGTCTTGTTGATACCAGGGACGCTCGGCGGAATCCGTTCGCCGTACTGTAAAAGGAATGATATTCATAATTACCCCGTGGGACTGAATTAATAAATTATGACCAAAATAAAAATCATACTTTAATAATATTTCCCGCGTACGTGATGACCAATATCATGTTTTTCTCAGTTTAAAATCATGACGATGATTTAACCATCGCTAGTCACACAGGTAAATTATTACCATGATAAGAAAATTCCAGCCCGGTTATATATGGAGATTCTCAGCTTTTATTACCCTTCCTTTTGCGCAACAAAGATCACAATAAATACATTATAAAACAATTAGTTATTCGGTAAGAGCTTTTTCATGGTAGAAATTATTGCCACCGTCATTACCGGTTTGTTGAGAGTTATTATCTGCCTCCAGTCTGGCTACATCGCGTAAACAACATTAAACCAAAGCTTAACGAGAACGATGAAATTTAATTTTCTCAGGAAAGTTTGCGAACAATCAGTATTTCAGGCGGATTCATGATACATATTTACATGGTGGTTAATTGACAAGGGCAAGAAAAATGAACAACTGGCCGGTGCTGGGTGCATTGCTGTGCTGCTTGATTCTAATTGGTTTTAATAATAAAAAAATAACGCAAATGATTGTTCCGCACGTTATTAAGACTTATACGTTAAGGGATAATAATGCTGAAGCCCTACGCATACTCTCGACGCCTGATAAAAATGATCTGGCACTAAAACGTGTCGGAGACTGGCGAGAACATGACGGTCTGAGCATTTTGATACTCAATGAACATCCATACCCACTCAAGCCGTCGTTACCTCATCGTAGCGATGCGCTGGAGGCGATTTTTAGCGTACCGGAAAATCTGTTCATCAGCCTGGAGGTACAAAACGCCAGCAGCTAGCTTCTCTTCCCGTAGCGGTGCGATTTATCGCGCGGAGTTCTGGCACCGGAAAAATCTGCGCGATAAATCGCGCCGCTACGCATAACAGCTACTCCACTAACCCTATCTCCGGTGCCAGAATCCATTCGGCGCTGTCGTTCCACACATCCATTTTCACGATCAACCCCTCGCATACTTCATAACGATCCAGATAACGATTACCGGCAAAAGGTCGGCCATCCGGCCACTCGCCATACAAGGTGCCGTTGGAGTACACCACCACGTGATCGCCCCGATCCATCCAGTCGAACTGTCCGACTGACTTCTTCACCCATTTATAACGTGCACCGTTAAAATCAGTGATTCCCTTCGTCGTGGGAAACTCACGTTTCCCGGTAAAGGTAATCTTAACCTGCGGGTGCATAAAGGTTGCGGCTAACACCGCATCCGGGGCCATTGATGCTGCTAAAAACCCCTTCACCACCTCAACCGCTTGTTCAATCTCCGACATAAACCCTCCTGATGTGAATTTGCACAGCGTTGGCGCATCAGCACCAAAATGGCGCAATTTTGCCGCTAACTGGCGGGAATAACCGCCGGTTTTTAAGCAATAACAAACTGGCACTGAAATTGCTAGAAATAAAAATATTATTGCTAGCAATCCATATGAGGTGAGTGATGTCCGGAAAATCGTTACTGAAAAACTGGCGGTTGTGCGCTACTGCCACCCTGATGACCATGATGTCCGTGAGCGCGTTGGCAGCAGATCCGATCAAAGTCGGTCTGGTTACCGCATTGTCGGGGCAATCGGCAAAATCGGGCGAAGCGCTGACCCGTGGGCTGACCATCGCCATCAATGAGATCAATGCGGCGGGCGGTGTAAAAGGTCATCCGCTGGAGCTGGTACGTCGTGATGATGAAAGCAACCCCGGCAAAGGCATGCTGGCGGCACGTGAGTTGATCCAGCGCGAGAAAGTCGCGGTGCTGTTTGGTGGTCTGGACACCCCGGTCTCGCTGGCGATCGTACCGCTGGCGAATCAGTTGAAAACACCGTTTGTCGGTTTATGGGCCGCAGGTACGGGCATCACCCACAACGGCGCAAAAGAGAATTACGTATTTCGCGTCTCCGCCGTGGATGAGCTGGTGGATGAGGCATTGGTGGAATACGCCAGCGAAAAGAAAGGTATGAAAAAAGCCGGCATGATCCTCGTGAACAACCCTTGGGGAGAATCGAACGAAAAAGGCTTCCGCGCGGCATTACAGAAAAACAATATCCCGGTGGCTGGAGTTGAACGTATTGAAGACAGCGATGTGGACCTGGTGCCGCAACTGACCCGCCTGAAAAATGACGGAGCCGATACGCTACTGATGGTCGGCAACGTTGGCCCTTCGGCGCAGGTGGTGAAGTCGCTGCATAAGATGAACTGGCAGGTACCGGTGGTTTCGCATTGGGGACCCGCCGGTGGACGCTTCAGCGAGTTAGCCGGTCCGGGAGCCGATCAGGTGACCTTCATTCAGACCTTTGTCTTTACCGACCATAACTCGGCGAAAGGCAATCAGGTGATGGATGAACTGAAAAAACAGTATCCACAAATCAAAGGGCTGGCGGATGTCACACCCGCAGTGGGGATCGCCAACGCCTACGATGCAATGCACCTGACCGCACTGGCGCTGAACAACGCCACCAGCCTCAATGGCACTGACATTCGCAACGGTTTCTATGCCATCAAGGCATATGACGGCCTGATCAAAGATTATCAGCAGCCGTTCACGGTGCAACAGCACGACGCACTGGGACCAAAAGACTACGTGTTTGCCCGGTTTGAAGGCGAGCAGATCCTGCCAGTTACCCAGTAAGGAGAAGGATGATGTGGAGTACCGCCCTGTCCACCGGACTTAGCCTCGGCAGCATGTACGCCTTGCTGGCACTCGGCTTTCATATCACCTGGATTGTGTCCCGTACCCTGAACTTCGCGCAGGGCAGCGCCATGATGGTGGGCGCAACCCTTGGTTACAGCCTGTACGTGACCTTCGGCTGGCCCCTGTGGCTGGCCTTGCCCGCCACTCTGTTGTGCTGTGCATTGTATGGCGTAGTGATTGAGCGCCTGCTGGTACGGCCGTTTGTGGCGCGCAATTCGGAAGCCTGGCTGATGGCAACGGTGGCGGGCGGGATACTTGTCGATAACCTGGCGATGTTTACCTTCGGTAAAGAACCACGCCAGTTCCCGGTGACCGACGTCACCTTTACGCTGTTTGGCAGCACGTGGTCGCTGATTAACCTGCTGATCCCCGTCACCGGTGTGGTGATGGTGGTGGCGCTGACGTTGATTCGTCGTTACAGCCGTATCGGCAAAGTACTGGAAGCCACGGTACAGAACCCGCGCGCCGCACAGTTAATGGGGATTCGGGTGAATACCGTGGTGGCAGTGGCGTTCGCCCTCTCTACCGTATTTGCCGCGCTGGCTGGCCTGCTGATCGCCCCACTGTTCAGCATCCAAAGTGATATGGGCACTTTGTTCGGTCTGAAAGCTTTCGCGGTGGCGATTCTCGGTGGTCTTGCCAGCAGCAGCGGTATCTGGATCGCCGGGCTACTGTTTGGTCTCAGCGAGGCGCTGGTCACGTTGTGGTTCGGCTCCGCTTTCACGCAAATATTCACCTTCTCGCTGGTGATTCTGGCACTGGCACTGCGCCCGAACGGGTTGTTTGGGCAAAAATTAAGGGTCAAAGTATGATCAAAACCCTCCCCCTCATGGTACTGGCGCTGATCAGCCTGCTGTTGCCCTTCGTGTTGGGCAGCTATGCACTGCTGGTGTTCTCCCTGTTTGCCCTCGCCGTCACCACGGTGGTCGGATTGAATATCTTGCTAGGGCTGAGTGGACAAATCTCCTTCGGCCACATCGCCTTTTACGCACTTGGGGCCTACATTTCGGCGGCGTTGACCATGAATGGCGTGCCGCTCGGTGTTGCCATGCTGGTCGCGATGGTGGTGTGCGGGGTAATCGGCGGTTTGCTGGCGATCCCGGCGCTGCGCGTCAGCGGCCCGTTTCTGGCGATGATCACCATCGCCTTTGCGCTGGTGGTACGCCATGTCTTGATTGAATGGCGTGATGTGACGGGCGGATCGAATGGGTTGATGGGCATCCCAATGCCCGACTTTGGCCCGCTCGATCCCAATATCGGACTCGCCCTGTGCTGCGCCGTGCTGATGCTGGCCGCGCTGGCGTTGTTTGCCCGCCTGCAAGGCAGCCAGTGGGGACTGGCGATGCGTGCCGTCAAGGCCAGTGAGATTGCCGCCCGTTCGCTGGGTTTCAACCCAGTGGTCAGCAAAACGCTGGCGTTCGCGCTCTCCGCCATGCTCGCCAGCGCCGCTGGCACCTTCGTCGCGCCGCTGATGATGTTTATCAACCCGGATTCTTTCCCGTTCGCACAGTCGATCCTGTTTGTGCTGGCGGTGGTGGTTGGCGGCAGCGGTACGCTGTTCGGCCCACTGCTCGGCGCGTTGTTGATTGTGGTGCTGCCGGAGCTGCTGTCCTCCTTCGCGGAGTATCGCCTGCTGATTTTTGCCGTACTGCTGCTCAGCGTGCTGTGGCTGGCACCGCGCGGCCTGCTCGGTACGCTGGCGCGCTGGCTGGCAAAACCGGCGGCGCAATTCGCCCCTGACACGCCTGATGAAGCCCTGCTGCAACATCACTTCCAGCGAGCGGGCAATGATGTGCTGAGTGTCGAGGGGATCGGCATCCGTTTTGGTGGCGTGCAGGCAGCCAAAGATGTCAGCTTCAAAGTGCGTGCCGGTGAGATCCTCGGCCTGATGGGGCCAAACGGTGCCGGTAAAACTACGGTACTCAATATGATCAGCGGCTTTTATCGCGCCGACAGCGGCAGCATCCGCCTGCAACAGGAACTGCGTGGTCAGCCTGCCTGGCGCGTCGCGCGGGCCGGTATCGCCCGTACCTACCAAACCACCCAGCTGTTCAGCGGCATGAGCGTGCTGGAAAACCTGTTGGTGGCGCAGCAATGTGGACGCCAGGGTCTGCCGTGGCGTCACCCGGCAAAACAGCAACAGGCAGTGGCAATGGCGCTGCTGGCGCTGGTGGGGTATCGCGGATCGGTGCATATCCCGGCGGAAGATCTGCCCCATGTTGATCGTCGGCTGGTGGAAATTGCCCGCGCGCTGGCGCTCGATCCCGCCCTGCTGTTGCTGGATGAACCCGCCGCCGGACTGAGTCGTGAAGAGACCGATGCACTGATCCCGCTGCTGAAGCGCCTGGCGAAATTTGGTCTGGCGGTGATCGTGGTTGAGCATGATATGGCGCTGGTGATGGCGGTCAGCGATCGGCTGCAAGTACTGGATGCCGGTAAGCCGCTGGCACAAGGAAGCCCGTCGGAAGTGCAGCGCAATCCGGCAGTGATTGCTGCCTATCTCGGCGGTACCGAATATCGCGGCAAACCGCGCGTGATGCCATTGCGCAGCAGCGGGGAGCCGGGGCTGGTGGTGGATAAACTGACGCTCGATTACGGTGCCGCACCGGTGGTGCGCAATGTCAGCTTCACCGTCAATCCGGGCGAAACCGTGGCGATTCTCGGGGCCAACGGCGCCGGGAAATCCACCATTCTGCAAACGCTGGCGGGACTGCATCCGGCGCGCAGCGGGGCCATTTATCTGCACGATCATTCGATCAAGGAACTCAACGCCGCGCAAATCGCCGCCCGAGGCCTGGCACTGGTACCGGAAGGCCGCCAGCTGTTCCCGCAGATGACGGTGCTGGATAACCTGCTGATTGGTCAATATGCCTGTAGCGAACGCCTCGATCCGCAGGCTGAAGTGGAGGCGATCCTACGCCGCTTCCCGCGCCTGCGCGATCGTCTGCACAGTCAGGCGGGGCTACTCTCGGGGGGTGAACAACAGATGGTCGCAATTGGACGCGGGTTGATGTCGCGCCCCTCGATTCTGCTGCTGGATGAACCGAGCCTTGGCCTGTCACCTGCGATGATTGGCGAGCTGTATGACGCGCTGGCGGGGTTACGAAATGAAGGCGTCACGCTGCTGCTGGTGGATCAGATGGCGAACCTTGCCCTGACCATTGCCGACCGTGCGCTGGTGCTGGAATCGGGTGAAGTGGTAAAGGCTGGACGCGCTCAGGATCTGCTGGCGCAGGCAGATTTGGCGGAAGCCTGGCTGGGAGCAGGGAACGCATGAGACGACTGACCATTATCAATGCCCGGCTGCCGGGCGTAGAGGCGTTACAAACGCTGTATATCGTCGGCGAGCATTTTGTTGCTGCACATAGCGAACCGGCGGAGACACTGGATCTGGCTGGTGCGCTGGTGCTGCCCGGCCTGCTGGAAACCCATATCCACCTGGATAAGGCCTGTATCATCGATCGTTGCCGTCAGCAGGAAGGCACGCTGACGGAGGCAATACGTGAAACCGCGCGTGCCAAAGCCGATTTCAGTGAAGAGGACGTATATCAACGTGGTGCCCGTGTGCTGGAGCAAGCAATTACCCAAGGCACCACGCGCATGCGTACCCATATCGAGATCGATCCGGTGATTGGCCTGACCGGTTTCCGCGCCATCCGCCGTTTACAGGCGGATTACGCCTGGGCGCTGGACCTGCAACTTTGCGTATTTCCGCAGGAAGGGATGCTGAATAACCCGGGCACCGAGACGCTGCTGTGCGAAGCGCTCGCATCGGGCGCGGACCTGCTGGGTGGCTGCCCGTATACCGACAGCGATCCGGTTGGACAGATCCAGCGATTGTTTGCCTTAGCCCAACGTTATGATGTTGACCTCGATTTCCACCTGGATTTCGATCTGTCGCCAGAAAATCGGCTGATCGATTGCGTGATTGAGGAAACACAACGCGCTGATTGGGGCGGTCGCGTCACTGTCGGGCATGTCACCAAGTTATCGATTCTGGATATTGAGCCGCTGCGTGTATTAGGCCAGAAGCTGGCCGCTGCCGGAGTGCAGGTCACCGCTCTGCCCGCCACCGACCTGTTCCTCACCGCACGCGATCGCTTTGCACTGCAACCGCGCGGCGTCGCACCGCTGGATGAGCTGGATCACTGTGGCGTGGTGTGTTCCCTCTCCACCAACAATATCGCCAATCCCTTTACCCCGTTTGGCGACGCCTCACTGGTACGCCAGGCCAACCTGTTTGCCAACGTGCGTCAGCTGGGAACCCAAGGGGATTTGTTGCGTTGCCTGAGCTGGATCTCCAGCCAGTCGGCAAAACTGTTGCGCCTGACCGATTATGGCCTGACGCCAGGCTGCCTGGCCGATATGGTGGTATTTGATGTGAAGCGCGCTGAGCAGATTGTGGCACAGATTGCCCCGCCAATCGCCGGTTTTAAAGGTGGACGGCAAACCTTCAGCCGCCCGCAGGCCGTGCTGTATCGGCCTTGATGGCTGCGTAATGGCGCGAAAAATCGCGCCGTTACATTAATGCCTGGCTCAGCGATAAATCCTCGGACACGACTTCGGTTAAATCCAGCTCCGCCTCCAGTTCGTTCAGATGCGCCAACATCGTTTGCTGCGCCTGCTCCGTATTGCCCGCTTTTAACGCCGCGAGGATGGCACCGTGTTCGGCGCACTGACACGATGGCACATCATTACGCTGATACAACGCGACAATCAGCGAACTGCGCACCATCAGGTTCGCAAGAATTTCACTCAACACCTTGTTGCCGCTGACTTTTGCCAGCAGCAGATGAAAGGCACTCAACTCACGCACGATATCACGGCGATCCTGCTGCCCGGTGGCGGCATGTTCCGCTTTTTGCTGCGCATCGATCTCATCCGCAAACTGCGCCATCTGCGCGGGCGTAATCGACGCCACAATCGCGCTTTCAATTGCACGACGCGCGATAAAGATCTCACGCGCTTCCTGCGCTTCGGGATGTGCCACCATCGCCCCGATATTGGGCTCGATAGACACGATATGCTGCAACGCCAGACGTTGCAGCGCTGCCTGCACATGGTTGCGATTGGCCTGTAACGCCTCGACAATCTGCGCCTCGACCAGCCGTCTGCCAGGCTTTAAACGATGCTGCGCGATGGCGAGAGAAAGTGCATCAACAATGCGCTGCACTTCACGCTGCTTCGCGGTGGCGACCTGACTCATTCTGACCTCTTCCGGGAATAATTATTGCCTGATATTAACATCCGGGAGCAAGGTTGCAGAGTGCCTTATGCTTTCACTAAAGCCACAAGGGTAAACGGCAGCGGTGGGGCACTGTTGTTACTGAGTGGGGTCAGCATCCCTTCTTCACTCACCGCAAACAGCGGCACTACACCGTGGTTTTTCTCCAGATAATCCGTCCAGCCAAAATTTTCATTCAGATTGGTTGCCTTCAAATAGCCACCTGATGACAACACGCTATTCAAACTTTCCCATGTGATGCCGGCCCCAAACAAGCGGGTCTCTCTGCCGAAGCGGCTTTTCTTATTACCGATACTGGTTTTATCATCCGCGTCGGAACGTATGGCGAGCACATGTTCAGCCCCGAGCAAATGGCGGAAGTGATAAACGCTAAGCGCATTGCGATGCTGGTCCGGTGAGAGCGCAAACACCTGAACAAAGCTGCTGATGTCGAGGGCGTTTTCAGCATGTTCCGACCACGGATTGCCATAATATGCCGGTAAACCGTTCATACGCGCGAGCCGACAGTATTCCCAATTGTTATCAGCCAGTTGGACAGGAATATTGAGTTTCTTCAAGGCCAGCCCTAGTGCACGCGCGACCTCATCGGCACTGGTAATGAGAATGCCACGGGGTTTGCGCTGCTGTACTTTGAGCAACCGCGCCAGCGGTGAACTGGTCAAACTCTGTATCACTACCGTGCCGATAATGACGGCAAACACCACGGTGACAACCTGACTGGCCCCCGCATAACCATCCCGCTCCAGCGATAAGGCGAAGAGTGAGCTGACCGCTGCCGCCACAATGCCGCGTGGGGCAATCCAGCAAAGCAATAGCTTTTCACGTAATTTAAGCTGAGACCCGAGAGTAGAAAGCACAATACATAATGGGCGCGCCACCAACTGGACGATCAACAACATACCCAGCAGTGGCCACCCCATATTGAACAGCGCATGGATATCCAGCCGCGCAGCGAGGATGATAAACAACGCCGAGATCAGAATGGCCGACAACTCCTCTTTAAATGCAAGAATATCGCTGATATCCACATCGCGCATATTTGCCAACCACACACCAGCCACCGTGACGGCCAGCAGGCCAGACTCATCGGCCACCGCATTGGATACCCCGAAAGCCGCAAGAATCAGCGCCAGAACCGCAAAGTTTTGCAGATAAACCGGGATCCATGCACGCTTGAGGGCATTGCCCAACAGCCAGCCAGCAATTCCGCCCAGCACGATGCCAACAGAGAGCGTTTTGGCCAGGGTCGCCAGCAGATGAAACCCGGTATTGGTTTCCTGACGCAGGGTAATAAATTCAAATACCAGCAGGGTGAAGATGGCACCGACTGGATCGATAACGATCCCCTCCCAACGTAATATCTGGTTAATGTTGGCATTGGGTCGCACCACTCGCATCAATGGCGCGATCACAGTCGGGCCTGTCACCACGGTCACAGCACCAATGAGTGCAGCGATTTCAGGTGTCAGGTGCAAGATCGCCCAACAGGCAAGGCTGACAACCACAAAAGTGGCCAGCATACCCACGGTCACCAGGTTTCGGATCACGCTCCCCAACCCCTTCACATCGCTAAAGCGCAACGTCAGCGCCCCTTCGAACAAGATGATGGCTACCGAAAGCGATACCAGCGGGAAAAGGAGTTCGCCGAACAACGCATCAGGCTGAAGAGTATGGGTCAGTGGCCCCAGTAAGACCCCACACAGCAGCAACGTCAAAATCGCCGGTACGCGGATAATCCACGCCAGCCATTGCGCAGCAAGCGAAGCAAAACCAATGATGACCAGCAGCAGTGGCACTGAAAATTCCATGATCAGATTCATCTTTAATGATGGAGGTTGAGATGGATAGCTTAGTCGGCATTTGCGTGGGTGCCAGATATGGGCGAGCGGAGCAGAAATTATTGTCAGATATCAATATTTACCAAATAAAAAAGAAGAAGCGCTTCTGCCGCATTTTGTTTTTTTGGTATAACAACTTCATCAACCTGTCTAACATCTCCCTGTTTGTCAGGGATTACTCTGAGATCTACAGATGGCTTTATCAGATTCTACTCAGGAAGAAGCCCCCCAAACGGTACGTTTCGGTTCAGGCCGCATCTCGGGATTAGCCCTACTGGTTGCCAGCGCATTTTTTATGGAGTTCCTCGATGGCACGGTGATCGCCACCGCGTTACCGGATATGGCCAAAGCTTTTGGCGTATCGGCTATCGATTTGAACATCGGTATCAGCGCCTATCTCCTGACACTGGCGGTGCTGATACCGGCCAACGGCTGGGTGGCGGAGCGCTTTGGCGCGCGCAATGTTTTTAGCCTCGCGTTAATCATTTTCACCCTGTCATCGCTGTTTTGCGGTCTGACGCACAACGTTACCGAATTTGTACTGATGCGCATCTTACAGGGGATTGGCGGTGCCATGATGGTGCCTGTCGGACGCCTGGTGGTGTTGCGCACCACGCCCAAAGATCAGCTGATCAAAGCCATCGCCACTCTGACGTGGCCCGCGCTGGTCGCCCCGATTATCGGGCCGCCGCTGGGCGGATTTATCACCACCTACGCCAGTTGGCACTGGATATTTTTTCTCAACGTCCCGCTGGGGATTATCGCGATCATACTGGCGCTGCGCATGATGCCGAACGACTCGGCTCACCAGCACCGACCGTTTGATGTCATCGGCTTTATCGCGACTGGCATCACCATGCTGTGCCTGGTGGCAGGCCTGGAGATGCTGAGTCAGCAAAGCGCCAGCCTGAGCGGTGCCGCCGTGACGATTGCGTTGGGACTGGCAACACTGGTGTGGAGCATTCGCCATCTGCGGCGCAGCAAAACGCCGCTGATTAGCCTGACATCGCTTTCGGTGCCCTCTTTTCGCATCACCATGCGTGGCGGTTTTCTGCTGCGCGCCACCATCAGCTCCGCGCCCTTTATGCTACCGCTGATGTTCCAGGTCGGTTTCGGCATGAATGCCTTCCAGGCCGGTTCGCTGGTGCTGGCGGTCTTTGCCGGTAATCTGGCGATGAAACCCGCCACCACGCCACTGATTCGCTATTTCGGCTTTCGTAAGCTGCTGATTGGTAATGGCGTGGTTTGCGTGCTGACGCTGCTGTTGTGCGCATTTTTGACACCGTCCTCACCACATATGATTACGCTGGTGCTGCTATTTTTGGGGGGATTGAGTCGGTCGATGCAGTTTACCGGGATTAGCTCGCTGGCTTTTGCTGAAGTGCCAACGCAGGAGATGAGCTCGGCAAATACGTTGTTTAGTACCTCATTGCAGCTGGCGAGTGGTCTGGGGGTAACGCTGGGAGCGTTGTGTATTCGGCTGGGGACGGTGCTGGGGGACGACTGGGGCTACGCCTCGGTGCCAGGGATCGGGTTTAAGCTGGGGTTTGGGGTGATAGCGTTGGTGACAGCCATTGGGGTGTGGGATATGGTGCGGCTGGAGCCGACAGCTGGAGAGCGAGTTTCTCAGCGACAACGTTGATCCCGACCCGAGAACAGGTCGGGATAGCCTGGCTATGGCCTAATTAATGCGGCATAAAAACCATCAGGAGGCATTAGCCGCTGCTTTCGCCTGTTTAATCCAGCCATCGAAAGTAGCCTGGTGTGCCTTGATCCAGCCATCTACATGACGTTGAATATCGGCAGCGGAGGATTCGCCCTCATGCATCCGTTGATTCTGCGCATTGACATCGGCCAGGGGTAATTTCACGATGGCAAACAATCTCGCTGCTGCCGGGTTTTTATCTGCCCATGCTTTGTTGGCAACAACATGCTCATTATTAGGTTTGAAACCGTAATTTTTCCCATTAGGCAATGCAGTATCTTCATTTTTCTGCGAACCGGGTGTAACAGAAAAAGGCACGGTCAACCAGACAACATCTTTACCTGGTTTTAATTCATCACTGACCCAATATGGCGTCCAGGTAAAATACAGAACTGGCTTACCTGACTTATAGCGCGTTAGCGTATCTGCAATGATAGCGGAGTAATTTCCTTGATTCTGTTGAACAGTATCACCTAAACCATAGGCCTTAATTTGCGCATCAATGACCTGCCCACAAACCCAGCCAGGATTACACCCCGCCAAATCTGCTTTTCCATCCCCATTCGCATCAAACAATTTCGCCAGTTTAGGATCTTTAAGCTGTGAAATATCTGTGATGTGATACTTATCTGCCGTTTTTTTATCAATCAGGTATCCCTGTGCTGCACCTGTTATATAGCTACCTTCGCGATAAAATTTATTATCCCCCCCGGCAGCATTGTACATATCTTTCTGCAGCGGCTCCCAGTTTACCGCCATGTAAGTTGCATCTCCGGCAGCGATAGCGGTATACGCAACGTTATAGTCCACTTCCTCAGTGGGTTTGACATCATAACCTAGCTTTTCCAATGCCCGGTTGATTAATTCAGTCTGGAAAGACTCTTCAGGCAATGTACTCTGTACCGGATGTACGTCTATTCCTTTCCCTGGTAAATCTGCGGCAAAAGCCACTGATGAAGAGAATAAAGCAGCGACGGGTAATAATATTAATTTTTTTCTGGTCATAATAATGGCCTTTTTTTCTGACTATGATATGGCGGGAGAATCTTTACATATAGAAAGAGAATTGAATGATGACAAAAGACATGATGAGTTCGCGCGTAGTTGATAACGGCATGCTCAATAAAGAAAGGTAGTGGAACATTTTAAAAGCAGAACAAGAAAATCTGAAATCAGCATTGTTATTTTCTTCCAGACGCTTTCGCTTTCAGTAATTTGCGAAGCCCTGAATCCACCCTCAAATAATTCAACATCCATTTACCATAACACATAAAGCACATCATGCAACCCCTAACGGAAATAATGAGAAAAACAGTGGTGTATTCTGGTGTACATATTACTGATCATCCATGCAATTAGAAACAGATTATGGCCCTACAGGATTGAAAAGTAAGGCGTAGCTTGATGATCTATGGGGGTAAATTCCGTTCAATTTTCTTTTAATGCCCCCGCTGGTTTTGTGCGATAGCCGCTATCGCACAAAACACACTGCTAAAAACGGGACATTCGGCACGCTTGGCAGAAGCCATCAATCGCGAAATGCTTCAATGTCACTGGACATTATTGCAGAGAGGTTTTCAGTGATCTTTTCTACAGGCCAATCCCACCACGCCAGCTTTTGCAGCGCCGCTATGGTTTCATCTGAAAAGCGCTTCTTAATCACTTTCGCGGGATTGCCGCCTACAATCGCATAAGCAGGTACATCTGAAGTCACCACTGAACGCGAGGAGACAATCGCTCCGTTGCCTATCTTCACACCGGGCATGATTAATGCCTGATACCCAATCCACACATCGTTACCAATCACCGTATCTCCCTTGTAAGGCAAATCCCCTGACTTTGGCATCGATTTTTCCCATCCATTTCCGAGAATATAAAATGGGAACGTGGAGAAACCAGAGAGTTTGTGGTTGGCTCCGTTCATTATGAATTGAACACCTTTTGCAATCGCGCAAAATTTGCCAATGATGAGCTTATCGCCAATAAATGGAAAATTATAAAGAACATTACGTTCAAAGTTTTCCGAGTCTTCTGGATCGTCGTAATACGTGAAATCACCAACGATGACATTGGGGTTTTTTACCGTATTTTTTATAAAGCAAACCTGAGGGAATCCCTCCATGGGATGCTTATCAGACGGATCTGGTCCATGCATACTTGCCTCCTAATTCATTTGGATCAATGTTACGACTGCCACATCATTATGTTAGCCAGTTTTTTTGCAGGTAGCATCAAAGCTACGCATGGTTTCCTGTGAGATCACACCCGCTTTAAACATACCGGCAGCTGTACTATGGATAGCTTCGAATACAGGGCTTTTGAATTTAGTTTTTGCTGTCAGGGGCAATCTCCATAAGTTCTTTAATCTTCAAGGGTGCGGTAATTTTCTGGTCTGAAAGAACAGTGTAATGCTTTAGAAGTTCACGGAATCGAGATAGGTCTTGAGAATCAATGTTCGCCGTGTCCTGCCTGGCAAACAGGAAAGCGTATATCCGGCATGTCCCGACTTTAACCAGAACGATGAAAGCACTTCCTGCCTGAATTATATGGATAGTCGGCTTAGCCTTTCGCGGGCGGACCGTTCGTCCGTTAGGGAACTCTACATTGAAACCTTGATACTTCTCGCGGGTGTAGCGCAAAGTCATCCAGCGCTTTTTAAATTGCTCCGGAGTCATACCATGACCATCGTCTGTCACAGTCAATATTCCACCTATTTCGGTAGGTAAAACCAAGTCTACTCGTGACGCTCCGGCATCCCAGGCGTTAGCAACTAACTCTGTTAAAGCGACCTGTGGAACATGTGCTACCTGCCCAAGTTCCCGTAGCAGGTAATCGTCCTCAAAAAGTGAGTTCTGTAGTGGTTGCTCAGACATGGGCGGCCTCAAATAAACGATTCGGTGACCAAATTAATTCTACTAATCCCGCAATCAGTTTCCGGCGGACCTGTTGTTCCGCTTTATCGAATACTTCAGTGAATTTGAAAGGCAACTCATATTGGGTAGTAAACTGCTGAAACTGTGGCTGATGTTCGTAAACACTGGAGTCCAAACTTGCGGCAAAGAAGTTCTGTTTGGCATAGTGCACCCGCTTCAGGGGAAACGGTTTGTCCTGCAGACTCCGGTTAACATCTGCTGGTAAGAGTAAAAGTGACGCAACATGATTGCGCCAATCTTGAAATTCCTGCTCAGTACTGAACTGATCTTTCACGATTTCGTAATCATCAGCCCAGATATGTTCAATGTCGAATGGATTCTTGAGAGTACGGTCCACCAATCGATCAAATGTCTCAGTACGTCCTGCTCCGATCTCAGTTGCTTCTGTCAGTCGTGCTAGCAAATGGTAGATATAACGGCGACTGAATTGATTGAGCCCTAAACCGTCAATACCCGTTCGTCCTTTTACTGCGTAGCCAGAGAACGTAACATCATCATCTGCCAGCTTCTTCTGGAGGATAGCTACCAACTCCGATAGCGGTTTACGCCTGATATCCCGGCACAATAACCACATAGCGTAAGACACGCTAGAATATCCAACCCGAACATAATTCACTACTCGACGCATCAACCAGATGTCCAAATAAGTAGCCGTGACCGCCAGTTTACGGTCTACGGTTTCGTCGTCGTCAGTTTCAATCAACGATGCAAGGAGCACTGTATTCTGCCAAGTAAAATCATTGTGAGCGTTGTAGTAGACCGCTCGTAGCTTCGGTGTGTAATGCTTGCTGCTGTTTAGGATACGCCGGTACGCTTTGGCAAAAAATGGAAAGCTTACAGCCATCATGTTCTGATTTTCCTGAGCTTTCCCCAAACCCAGGCGAGAGTTGTTTTCTCGCACCCAGCGGTGAAAGACTGAACCGATCAACTCCCAATCTTTATCGACCGATCCCGCCTTACGTTCACGGATACTTTCTGCGAACTGTGCCCGTAACCACGCCTTAATACAGTTGGCATCTCGCTCCGGTTCGTGCTCCCCTCCCCAGGAGATCAATTCCAGGACTTGCTGTTTCCAGATTTGATTGGCCTGTAGTCGCGCATCCTGTTCTTCAATCGGAGCCAATAAATATGCCTTCAACATATCTACCGGACTAAGCGGCTTACCCCGATCATTCATCGTTTCAAAAATGGCGTAAGCATAACTGTCATTATCAGTGGCAATCTCTATCAAACCTACCCGTGTCAACAACCAGTAGATGAAATGCGGCAATGCATTTCCTATCTCTGCCATCAAGTCGTTTGCTTCGATATCACTATAACGGGCGTACATGGTTTGTATGGATTCATCCTTACCATCCGGATTGAACGCTTCCCCCTTGAATAGGGCATTGATAACAGGAAGTCGCTCAGAGATGTCGAGGTTGAACTTGGGGTTACCGAGGTTGTCGCTAAAAATAAGTGGGGCTAAGGTTTGGGCTACCGGCAGCCTTTGTTCCTCGGCAGATCGGTACAGGCAAATCAGCAACAATGTCAAAGAGGTGACTCGCTGCTGGCCATCGATCAAGTAATTTTTGTTATTGCGTTTGCTGACAATGATTGAGCCAAGAAAATACTCCCCATAGTTACTAATAGCGCTGGTTTCATCACCCTGCTTGTAGTAGTTAAAGAATTTTCCCTGAAGATCAGACAGCAGCTCGTCAATGTTCTCCTTCTCCCACTTGTACTCACGCTGATACTCATCGATAGAAAAGGATTGGCTTTGCAGCAACTGCTGTACGTTACGGTAGTGGGGGGTGATTGTGCTCATATCAGACGAAACCGTACTAATGATTAATAGTTGTATTATGCCCTGCTCGCGGAGCAGTGTCTTTGACCCTTGTTCAAAATCAGTGCGTTGCAAAATCTGCAGTGGCACAGCTGAGTCAATAAATTGCAAACACCAAAATTAGCAAAAAATTAAGGCATGCCTGAGGCGCGCCTTATAGAAATCCTTTTAATCAGCCCTTATTCAACTTAGCAAAATCAAATGGGCTAACCCCCTTCTCCCGATTCGCATCCAGATAATCCCCCCAACACTGCACAATCAGCCTACGCTCCCCCAAGTGTTCAGCCTTATAAATACAAGCCGCACGCACAGAGTTACGTTCCTGGTTACTCATCTGCCGTTCAACCGCATCCTTCGACCACAATCCCGACTCGATTAACGAACTACATGCCATAGTCCTGAAACCATGCCCGCAAACCTCAACTTTCGTATCACATTGTCATGCCGGGACTCAACCAGATCAGCAATCTCCTGGCTGCTCATTGTCGGGTTTACTGCTGTAGATAATTGCATGTATAATTACCTCAGAAATTGAGTGTGATTTGAGAATCCGAATCTGTTCGCGCAGGTTCGGATTTTTTCTTTCCAATCGCCTGATAGGCGTCCTGAATAGCCCGGCCAATCGGGCTTACCTCAACAGCCATTCGCGCAATGCAGAAAATGGTCGCTATATCCCGCCAGTTGGTCTTGCTGATTTTCGATTCATGCCAGCCAGCAAGCTGCGCGAACTTACGCCCGGTCAGTTGCGAGATGACAATCAAGAGGTCTGTTTCAGCGCGATCAATCTCCCGCTGTGTTGGTTTGCTGTAGTTTGCTGATTCCATTAAGTAATATTCCTTTATGGAATTTGTTGCGTGACATTGCGGTGAGCTTTGTCACTGGGTTGTGCTCCTGCGGTTAGACGGGAGCGGCTTCAGAGTTTTAAAGAGCGGTGTTAATTATTTCTTGGTACTTGGGAAAGGCTTTAATTCCTCTCCCTTAACGGTTCCATCGGACTGAACGGTCACGAAAATTTGTCGCCCTGTCCGGATGGCCTTGCTGATAGCACACTGGATAACGCCAAAATCTTTAGCGGCCTTTGCCTGACCGTGAATTTTTGCGTAATCCTCAAGTGTCATTCGGTTCATAGGCTCACTCCTTGAAGATTCACGACAAAGAATACTACGGGTATTCATTAATGTAAATATCCTGGATATTTTGAATGTGATTACCTGTGGTATTAGAATGAGGTAATGGAAAACAAAAAGTCCCTGACGACAGAACAGCTTGCGGACGCTGCGCGCCTGAAGGCTTTGTATGAGTCGAAGAAAAAAGAATTAAAAATCACTCAGTACACAATCGCTGATGCGCTTGGTATTTCGCAGGGAGCTGTCGGTCATTACATGAATGGGCGAATTGCTCTCAATGTGCCGGTGGTTACAGAGTTTGCTCGCCTGTTCAGCGTTCCCGTGTCAGATATCAGCCCCGCTCTGGCAAAAGATGTGAACAGATACGCCAGTACTGTTGATGCCAACGTGACTGGATTCCGCCCTTACAAACCAGGAAACAGATACCCGGTACTGAGCAAGGTACAGGCAGGGGCATGGGCTGAGGCGGTAGAAGCCTACACGCTGAAAGATATTGATCACTGGCTTGATTCTGAAGCGCACACGCAAGGGGATGCTTTCTGGCTTGAAGTCGAGGGTGAGTCGATGACCGCACCTTCTGGCCTGAGCATTCCTGAAGGCACATTTGTTTTGTTTGATACTGGCCGCGAAGCGGTCAACGGCAACCTTGTGATCGCAAAACTTGTCGATGACAACGAAGCCACCTTTAAGAAGCTCGTTATCGACGGCAGCCAGAAATACCTGAAGGGCCTAAACCCTCAGTGGCCTATGACAAAAATCAATGGTAATTGCCGGATCATCGGCGTCGCGATTGAGACAAAAATGAAACTGCTCTAATAAATTTTTTAATTCACACAGCAATGGATTGAAAATGAGAAAAATCATAGCACTCTCTATTTTTATACTTTCGGGATGTGCCGTTTCAACTGGACTGGTAGTTCAGACTGAAGACCAGAAAGATCCCCTTATGGGAACTGCCACCGCATCTCTAACTCGCGGTGATTTCTACGTTGAGAACGTCACCGGACTGTCTTGCTCAGGTAAATATGACCAGTTCACTACTACCCCGATGCTCAAAGTCACCTTCACATGTAGCGACGGTCGCACAGGAGCGGCGCAGGTAATGCGCTATGGGGCAAATCTTGAGAATGGCTCAGGTAGCGGAAGGCTTAGCGATGGCACTCGATTCAGAATACTAATCGGTGCCGCAACAAGTCAGGCCAGCCAGCAAGGATACTGGAGCAAGTTCTAATACTTCCCCACCACCTTTAAGCCCGCCACTGCGCGGGCTTTTTCATGCATTTAAAAAATAAATAACCCACAAAATCAATATCTAAGATATTCAAATGAAAAAATGAATATTTTGAGTATTTACATAAATAAATACTGTGAGTATTTTTCCCCCATCAGCACGAAGCACAGCACCAACCGGCAGGAAGCCGACGCTCTTTAACATTGATGGGATTGTTCCTCTCTAGCAGGAGGAAACGAGTTTAACCAAACAGGAGGTGCCGAAATGTTGCACTAACGCGGTTAGGCCGCTAATGCGATCACCTTAACTGGCCTCGCATCGTGAAGACGGCGTATAACTGGGTATTCGTGCACACCGAGGCGGTGAAGAGGAGTGATGGGACGATAACGCCGACCGTAAGAAAGACGCGTGTCGATTCAAACACAGCATGGCGGGCTGCGCTGAAGAGAGCGGAGATAGAGGATTTCCGTTTCCATGACCTGAGGCATACATGGGCGAGCTGGCTTATTCAGGCCGGAGTTCCGTTGTCGGCATTACAGGAAATGGGCGGATGGGAAAGCATCGAAATGGTACAGCGCTATGCTCACCTGGCACCGAACCACCTGACCGAACATGCACGCCAGATTGATGCGATTTTTGGTGCTCGCGTCCCAAATCTGTCCCACGGGGAGAAAGTGAAAGCTGAGGGAAATGGGTAAGTGATTGATTCGAAATGGCCCCTACAGGATTGAATAATAAAAACTAACAGCATGTTATATATCAATATTTCATGTTTTAAATTTATCATACACCCCCAAAAATACCCCCAAATGTTTTTGTGACGCTTTCTTTTGGGTGTTTTTTGAGCAGGCATTGATGGGAATCTTGCTTTTGGTCCAGAGCAATTTCCCTGCTCCTTAAAACCGTGTTCCCTGCGTATCAACATACGCACTTATCGCTGCGTTCCTCATATTAACCTTTCCATGCCCTCTGCGCGAACGACTTGCCGTTTCTGGTGCTCCGCTCAATCCGCACCACGAATGTGTAAAGGAGAATAAAGGTAGATGCGAGTTCAGAACAGGGCGTCTACTTCACCTGGCAAATCTGTCGAGTGGAAACGCGCCATTCTAGTGGATACCTGGTGGATACTTCGAGATTTGATAGCGAGATGATTCACAGTGCGTCTATCTTCTCGGTGTTACCGTTCGCTCACGTTATATATGCAAAATCGTGTCGTTCAGTTAGTTCAGTTGGTTCAATTTGTAAAGATGATTGTTTATTAAAGGATATTTTGTGAAAACTGAACCAACACAATCCCGATTTGAACCAACAAGCCTCAACGGGTGAACCAACAAAACCGAGCGTCTTACACTGTCTTACGGTGTTAAAATACCCTCTCTATCCCTGATGCTGGTGGTCCAATGAGCAAATCGCTGTCCGTAACCTTCCGTGTGCCTGCTGAGTTAAGCGAGGCTTTTACCGGCGCTGTGAGTGCTGCTGGTGGTGATAAAACCTCATGGCTGGTCGATGCTATTCGGCAGAAACTGAACCGGCCAGGCAATAATCCTGACACACGCATGATGGCGCTGGTAGAAAGGATGGAGTCAGCAGCAGCGGCGCTTATTGGTGGTAAGCAGGGTATTCCACCTTTGCCATATGATGAGGAAGCAGTGATCCGTATCGCGTCGGAAACCATCAGGCAGGGCTTTGATAATGGCCGTATCATCGCGGAAAGGCTTAACAAGGCTGGTTATCAGACAAAAGCCGGTAAAGCATGGGATAAAGACATTTACAGCGCCTGGAAGCGTCAGGGGGACCATAAGACGAAAATCGATGCGGCCATTCAAGGAAATGAGTAACCTCAACGCGTCAGTTTGTTGACGCTGCATGGATGAAAAATGAAAAAACGCTTTTGGATAGTTCCGGGGATTGTGTTTGTTGCTGTGTTCTTTGTGATGAAAGCTCTATTAGGAATTGGGTGTGCGGACGGCTGGCAATCACATTCAATCGGTACCCAAGGAGCTTGCTCACACCACGGAGGTGTGGGGAACGGAGGAGGAATATCGCTTATTAGTGCCTTGGCTCTGGCTGGCTATAGTTTTTACAGATTAGACAAAGCGGAAGCCAAAAAAAACCTCAGGCACTACGAATTATCAAAGCAGAATGAGTGGTTTAGACTTGATCTAACTTCGGCACCATTTAATCCACAGGAACACTATTCCATTGAGGGAAATGCCCTCTCATATACCTACCTCTCAAGCATTGATTCTGAGCCTGAATCTTTAACAGTGACCATTAGCGATGCCGAATTAACCAAAATCGAGAAGTTGGCGCGCACTTTAGCGTCTCAGAGTCATACCCCGGATATGCTGGTCCTTGATGGTCTCGATGTATACCTAACTATGAATATCGGTGAGACAGCAACCTTCCAGGCGCAGCAGGTTTTAGATATTAGCTCTTTGGGGAACACGGCTATCTTTCTCAAAGAGACGCTCGATAAGCATTTGCACCCTAACGCCTAATATTTCTTCTTTCAGCCTGCTTCTTCAACTTATACTCAGGTGCAAACATTACTCATCCGGCTTGTTACACATGTGTCCTTTATGCTAAAGGCGGCTACGGGCGTTTACATACAGGCGGTCATTCCATTCTTTTCGCCAATACGTTGATTCACATTCAGATGGACGGTTTAATCAGGTTCTAATGGTGGTTATTCGTCATTAAAATACTGATCTAACCGTATAGCGTATTCAGAAAGGTGGTTTGGCGATAGATGTGCATACCGGCGCACCATTTCGATACTTTCCCAGCCCCCCATTTCCTGCACAACGAATAACGGTACTCCGGCCTGAATCAACCAGCTCGCCCAAGTGTGTCTCAGGTCATGGAAACGAAAGTCCTCAATGCCTGCTCGTTTGAGAGCGCTTCGCCAGGCAGTATTATTATCAATGCGCATTATCCGTGATGCTGGTAGAGCTTTTCCGGTTTTGTCGTAGGCTCCTTTTTGGTGGACGAATACCCAAACTGGGTGGTTACCTTTTTGTTTCGTAAGAATATCTAAGGCTGTTTGATTAAGTGCCACACCAATGGCGCGGCCACTTTTACTTTGTTTTGCATCCACATATGCTACTCGACGTTCCAGGTCTACGTTATCCCATCTTAGATTGATGATGTTAGAGCGGCGTAGACCCGTATTAAGTGCGAAAATTACAACGGATTTTAATGGCTCAGGGCACTCATATATTAACCGTTTCGCTTCATAGGGTTTAAGCCAGCGCACTCGTTCATTTTTAGGCTTTTGGATGGCGATATGCGGGGCTTTTTGCAGACATTTCCAGTCAAACTCAGCCTTTCTAAGCAGTGCCTTAATGACCGCCAGGTGAGCCGACTTGGTGGCATTTGACGCAGGTTTGGGGTGGAATTTTAGAGGTGTCTCATCTCTGTTCTGACTTGAAGCCATCATCGAGCGCCAATTCATTTCATGCTTTCTGTTAGTCATGTCCCTGACCGCGTCATAAATCATTTTTTCATCTATATCAGAGAGGTAGATTCCTTTGAAATGAGTTAACCAGAAATCCAAACGTCTTTTATCGTCGCCAATTGATCGTTTATCTTGTTTGTCTCTTAGCCATAGCGCTACTGCTTGTTCGAAAAGCATTGGCAGAGGTTCTTTCAGTCTGGATTCTCGCCATGAGGAAGCCTTGAGATGATCATAAAGCTCTTGGGCAAACGCTTTATTTGTCGTCCCAAGTGATTTCCTGACACGCTTCCCTGTAGCGTTAATGTAATCGCAATACCAGATATTGCCGCGCTTCCGGACAGGCATGCTATACCTCCCTTTAGCACCATGTTGTGCTGAAATATCATTGCTTATTCACGGAATACACTACCAACTATAAGCATCTTCAAATTTAAAAATGCTTTGATCATCACAATGTGATGTTGGGTTGAATGAATGGTATGTTTCTAAAAATCATTCATAAAATGGATAAGCTAGCATGAAGCACTTACCACTCATTTTGATGGCTTTCACCCTCGCAGGATGTTCAGTATCAACAGCTTTGGTTGTTCAAACCGAAGATCAAAAAGACCCATTGATGGGAACAGCGACAGCCTCACTCACCAGAGGTGACTTTGCTGTTGAAAATCTCTCAGGTATGTCCTGCAACGGTACTTATGACCAGTTCACGCAGTCACCTGTTTTAAAAGTTAACTTTGTTTGTAACGATGGTCGTACCGGTAGTGCCCAGGTTGTAAGAACAGGAGCCAATCTTGAAAATGGCTCGGGCAGTGGAAAACTGAGTGACGGAACGCGCTTCAAAATTCTTATGGGTGATTCCGCTACATACGCCAGCCAGCAAGGATATTGGAGTAAATTCTAATTATGAATTCCGGTGACAGTGCCAATTTTCATAAGCTGGTCACCAGGAGACCCGGATAAATTCTCACTGAGAATGTGGTTAATTAATGGAGCATAATTACCCATTATATGCGTATATAATGGGCGGAATGGTTACGATCACCGCTTTCTGGCTGGCTTCTTCCATGTGAACTCTGGAGCCTCCAACCTTCTACGATTCCTCTCAGTGGCCTGCAAAGCCTGGGCAAGACCTGTCCTGATTGTATAAAGTGTATGCCTGTCGAGTGGTTCGCCATTTCGGCGGACCATCTGAATCAATGTCAGCTCTAACGACTTTCTATCCAGCATATTCCGTCTTACCCGTGATTATTCGAGGCAATGTCGCGTAGCAACTTCTCAGCAATTGCCTGACGCACGAATTCTGCTCGGTTCCCATAACATGGATGCTTAAAATTACCGCCTCGGCGTTTTATCAGGCTGTCCACCTCATCCACCAGCGCTATCTCAACAGTAACTATCAGGCGGCTGGTAGGCGTTCCATTGAAGAACCGATTAACCTGTTTTTTTGTGCTAGCTGCCATGTCTCAGATCCTCCCCCTCGCGCGCATGCGCGTACTGGTGTGTAAATCATCAAAGGCGATGACAAGAGTTCCTTTTACGGACTCCAGAAATCATCATTCCCGATTAGCGATTTTTAACCACCCAACAGTGTTTTCTGCCCTGTTGAGGTCGCACCAGGCGAACCGGAACCAGCCGTGCCACTGAGAAGGTTTGCGTTAATGCCCTGACGTGATCTGCGGCGTAACTCGTCATCTGCTTGAGCACTGGCAGCGTCTGTATTCACGCCAGTTGTTTTTTGCTGCTGAGGGGTTTTGTTTTGTGTGGCTGAATAAATTGCCGTACCAGCACCTACTGCGGCTGATGCGATTGCTGCATAGGCAGCCAGTGAACCTTCAACTACGCCCATGATTATTCTCCTCCTTACCTTAGCTAATTTCTTTTAACGCCTTGTCCATCAATTGTCGTGCAATCACATGGATGGTTGGCGCTACACCCAATGTTGATTTACTACGTTCCCGCTCCTGAAGCTCGCGAAGAGCTGAATACTGCTCGCGGCTTAACAGAACAGGCATCACTGTTGCTTTATTCATTTCATTTTCCTGCTTGTATTTCACACAGTCATTGTAATTGCAATTATTGAAATGATTTAATTTAATATTTCATTTTTTGCATCAAAAAATCGATCGTATGGATAAGCAATCTTGGCGTAAAGAGGCCTGGCACCAGTGCCAGATATACCTGTGGCAGTTAAATAGACTAATGCGCGGAGAGAAATTCATTTGTGCTGATTGATGCCAAGAGTCAGTAATTATACCTTTAGGAATAGGTGCTCATAACCAAAGGGACGTAGATGAAATTAACACTCCAGGCTTTACCACTTTTATCTGTTTTGTTAATGCCGACAGCATGTCTTGCAACAGTTTTTGGAGGAAGTAACCTTGGTTTTGGCGGCTACCCGGAATTCAGCGAAGTCGCACCAACGCCACCATATACTAATGACCAATACGCTTGGGAGAACTACAAACAGGAAGTTGACGCATACACAGCTAAAGCAAAGCAGTATCTTGAGGATGCAAACTATGACATTCAGCGGATTCAGGAAGCGCAGCAAGACGCCATAAATAAAGCCAATGCCGCGGTGCAAGAATACAATAATCAGGTCCGATGACCGCAAGGGCCGGTCAATTTTAATGCCCAGGCCTGCCAGAACTACATATCCAAAATAACTTTTAAGTGTTGGTTCAAAACACTATCTTGTTGGTTCAGTGTTGGTTCATTTTATGGACGAAAATCCTTAAAAAATAAGCCACTATAAAAATTGAACCAACTGAACTAACTGAACCAACACTATTTCTCTCACATGACAGGATTACTCTCCCTCTGCTTCACCCTCTGGCCGGTATTGGATCACATAAACGTTGTACTGCCGCTTGTTAATCCTCGGTGATTTACGTTGATAACCCCTGCCGCTGGCTGGCGGCGTCAGCATCCCACTTTCCACCAGCACTCGTGCGAACTGCTTAGGGTTGAACCCACTGGCAATCTCCTGCTCAAAAGCTGCCGGAAAGGTGTAAAACACAATAGGTGAATCATCATGGCTTCCACTGGCTCGAAATCCGGCCATGTCCCGGATTGGCAGCGACTGGGGGTCATACGGGAAAGGTGCAAAGCGGCTGAAACCGTTGGCATTCAGGAACGCTTCACACTGGGCTATGATCTGCTGATGCTCCTTGTTGCCGGTGCCGAATTCACGCACCCAGGCGTTATAGCTGTGCTGAATAGCATCACGACATGTCTGCTCATCCCAACCAGTAATCTCCCGGCTCATTACCAACGCTGCTTCCATCACGGCAAAACGGGCACCCACACGATGAACCTGCTCGCCATATTCAGCGGGAATGAGATTGCGCCACCGCGCCTCTGCTGCCCTGACAGCCTCAGTTGCCTGTTGCTGGTGTGATGCGAGCCATTTAATCCATTCACGGCCAGCTGCGCCATGATGGTTCAGCCAGGCATCCTTCAGCGCATCAGCATGTTGTTTGCCATTCTGGTATTGATGAAATCGTACCGCCTTGCTTAACGGGATATTCAACAGCCGTACCAACTGCCCTGCTTTAGCCTTTCGGCCGGTCATAGCAATAAACGTTTCCAGATCCATTTCGCCGGTACTGATTGCCACACAGCGCCAGCGTTTCAGATCCCGATTACCACCCTCTTTGGCCCCTTGTAACTTCCCGACACCATTAAACAGGGCATAAGCGGACTGTGAGACGCTTACAGGATCAGCGCCCTGCCCAACCTCATCCAGTGGCATCAGCGCATCGTTATGTGCGGCAGCCTCATTCGCCAGCCCCAGCGCAGTGCCGTACCACGTCAGACGCAACTGATCGGGATTACCGTAGAGGCTGCTGGCTACATTAGCAGTCGTGGTTTTACCGGCGCTCGATTGCTCGTAGAAGTGAATGCCGAAGCCATCAGCACCAGACAGACCAATAAGCGGAGCCGCCAGCGCAGCAGCAACACCCGTCATCATTGAGTAGTTCCCATCGGCCAGTTGTGCCACAGAGTCACGCCAGCTTTCCGCACTCCCTTTGATTGTGTAACCGGCCGCAGCAGAGCTGCGCCCATTGAACAGCACCGGCTTATCAGGTGTACCGATGATTTCCCCGTCAGGCATGATATATGCGCCACACTGCCACCCTGTAGCATGCGCAACGCGCCAGATATCCTTTGAGCCGCTACGTTGTAACCAGTCTGCCAGAATGGCTCTTAGGCCGCTTTTGGTGGTCACGTTAACGCCACCAGCTTTTAGCATTCTCCATCCCTCGCGCTCCCCAATGTCCGCCAGCGGTACTGCCTGAGTGGTTTCAGCATCAGAGCCTGGTGCTTGCCAGCGCAGTATCAGAAACTGATCTTTATCGTCACGACCGATTCCGGCAACCTTCAGGGGTGAACAAAGCCAGCTTTCCCGGTTGATGATTTCACCGCTCTGTTTGTCTGTATTGGGTTCCACCCAATACACGCCATCCTGACGGCTTTCAATTCGGGGTTTGAGTGCTTCGCGGTCCGGTTCTACTGCTTTACCGCCCTCAATCACTTCCAATTGAGCGCCCATGTTTTCCCCCTGAGGTTGATACAGTGAATCGTTAAATGCTGCTGTAGCGGCCTTAAGCCCGTTCTGCTGGCGGTAATCGTCCCAGTCGGCCTTGTAGCTGGTGGGAGGCAATGAAACGCTCCCATTGGCGACTTCAGCAGCTTTATCAGCGAAAATCCTGCCGCTGTTTACTTTCGGCTTTCCGTGGTCGTCGAGTTCATCAGGTTCATACCAGTCGTTATCACCGGCAATAATGATTGCGGCATCCGGATATTGACGGCGCATTGACTTGGCTACGGTCGGAAGATTACCGGCATCGAGCGCCACAACTGCCAGCGCATCTGGGCGCATCAAGTGGGCGGTAATCGTTGTTGCCAGCCCTTCACAAATTATGATTGCGGTAACTTCCTGCGGCTGGTTGAGAAGGTGCCAGGCTCCGCGCTTCGCTGAGCCATAGAGCACTTTCTTTTCACCCTGCGGTGTGATGGTCTGCGCTGCGGCGACATTACCGGTTTCATCCACCAGCGACAGAAGAATTGATCCATCAAACAGGCACGGCATAGTGAAACCGCTCAGACCTTTGGCAATCAGGTATTCGCTTTCCCTATGCGTTACACGGCCTGCGAGCAACTGATAGTGGCTGACAAAACTTTCACGGCGCTGCTCAGCTTCTGCTGCCGCTTTCTGCTGGCGTTCCTGCTCATGCTGGTGGCGCTGTTCTACCAGGTACCGCCTTCTCTGACTGGCTGATTGCTGGTCAATTTCTGTTTCCCGGTAATCAATACCCAGTACATCAGCCGCCATGCGGGCGGCCTCAGTGGTGTCACAATGGATTACTCTCTTGATAAGATCTAAGCCGTCACCAGCACCGCACTGGTTACAGATAAAGCTCCCGCGCCCTTTGTCATCGAAGCGAAAGCGATCTTTACCACCACAAGCAGGGCATGATGAGTGCTGGCGTGGCGATTGCGGCACGTTAATACCTAACTGGCTAAGAACCT
This sequence comes from Pantoea sp. X-Soil-TKNS-1211, assembly GCF_059730495.1. NCBI lineage: Bacteria > Pseudomonadati > Pseudomonadota > Gammaproteobacteria > Enterobacterales > Erwiniaceae > Pantoea > Pantoea sp. X-Soil-TKNS-1211. The sequence continues at coordinate 1,212,844 of NZ_AP035953.1, read as the reverse complement.
GCGGCCAGCGATTTGCCGCCGCATTGGTGGTTTCACGTATGAGGTCGATGCTTCGCATTAATTTGGCTCTCCTTGCTGCTGGAGAGTCACCGCAATATCCGAGAGCATGCAATCCCATATTTCATGCCCTCTGCTCGTGAGATTGCCACCTTCCAGGCATTCATCCAGCAATGACAAAGCCTGGTGCTCCCAATCCTTGTGGTGGAGTTTTAATACGAGCAATACGTAGCTGTTAACCAGATCGCGAATGCCTGAGAAACCACCGGTAATATCAATCCTAATATCACCATTTGTTGTTGATACCACGAACCAGTCGCCATTGTTTTGCTGAACCAAGACGTTATAAATCGCTGTTGCGTACTGGTCAGCCAGTACGTTGAGACGGAGGTTTTTGGTGATCGTCATTGTTTGGCCTGCGCTCCTTTGTCGCGAGATTTCAGGTCGGCATCTACCGCTGCTTCCAGCGCCTCAATGGTGTCGTGAACGGTGCCGTGTGCAAGGCTGATAAGCCATGCGAGATCCTCATTCATGCCGGTGCCCGGCATCGTATCGAGCAGTACGGAAAGAACAGCGCGCGCCTTCTTCAGATTGACTGCCTGCTGGTCAATATCAGCAAATGAGATAGCCATCAGATAGCTCCTCCCTGGGTCAATTGTTCGAAAAGGCTGGCAATGCGCACTGCGGCTTTGGGATCGTGTTCCGCAAGGGTTGTGTGTGCGCTGCCGTTATAAATTTCGACCAACTGATTCGCGTATTTATCAGCGTTGTTAATGTCGATGGACACAAGCCTTAGCGGCAATTGCTGTTCAGATAGGACAGCAGCCGGTAGCTCATGTCTGATATCTGCAGGGGCTAAGAGATGCTTCATGCCTTCATCCCCTGAGCCTTGCGCTCTTTGTCAACATCGCATTGCTCGAAGCGAGTTAAATCATGGATGCCGTCCACCAGTAGATAAACTTCATGGCGTAGCTTCTCATCAGTGATTTTTGGGATCACTTCGAGCAGGAGGTGGTGCAGGCCAGCTTGCACTCGTAACAGACGGCCACGTGAGATATTTTCAGGTGTATCAAGATCAGGTGAGCTATCGTTGCCAATAATGGCCTGAACGCGGTGGCAATCTTTTTCGTAGCTTTCCAAGTTGAAGTTATGCATGGCGAATTTCCTTATCCATTAGCTTTAACCCCATGTAGCCCAATTGATAATCGGCTTCTCCCATCGCATCAGGAACTCCTCTCAGCAAAGTCATCAAGGCGCCCATCATCTCCATAGTCTTATCATCTGAGATGTTAGCTTCCATCCAGACAGAAAGTACTGCCTGAGCCTGTTCCACCTGACACTTTGCATCCAAAAGACAGATAGTCATGCTTTACTCCCTTTCCCGCTTTTGCTAGAGCGATATCTGGCCTCGTCTGCATGGTCACTTAGTGCACGTACTGTTTCAGTGAGTGGCTGAAGCATTGCGCCGATTTTGTACATGTCACTTTTGGCCTCTTCGGGGTCATAGTCCTCGTTAGCTGCTGCCCAAAACATGATTGACCCAATGGCGGTTATACCTAGCAACAAATCGTTCACCGCTTGTTCAGCTCGACTTTGGATGCCGCTCAGTTCTTCACCGTTAACATTGGTGAAGGTCATACTGGTAAGATCGTTGTATAGGCTCATTTACCAGACTCCATGCTGATTGCTATAGCGTCGGCGAGGCCGTCCAGAAGTGTGGTTACTGCGTCTATCATGTCCGGCACATTGCCATCGTCCGTAGTCAGGGTTTGTAGCCAGACTGACAGAACAGCCTGCGCCTGCGTGATCCGCATCATCACAATTTCGAGGGGAATTGAATGGTTCATTAATAACCTCCGTGTTTCACTTTGAGATATGAGTTTCCTGCCATCCGAGGCGCTGCCTTGGTACTGGCAGGATGCGCAAAGTGAAGAAGATGAATCCATTTGGGGCAAGTTAAGTCGGATTTTATTGTTGAAATTGTGACCGAATCTGACAAAGAAACATGATGGTTATCTGAAGTAATTACAGGCAAGCGTGCTGCTAAAGACAGAAAGAAATTAGGTGCCAGAATTCGGCGCGCTTCTTTTTCGCTAGAGGCCTGAACAGATATGCGGCAGGGCTTGACCTGCATGTCAGCGCGTTGCAGAGCCAGAAAACGAAACTCAAATTTGGGCGTGGTTTGGGTGAGGGTAGTAGCCATGATGGCAGCCTCCTTGTACTGGGATTTGATCCCACCACCGGAAACGCCAATTTCGCTGGTGGTGAGCTGAACAGGGTTGGCGTAACCGGCGTACAAGGTAACCGGCGCGGATTTCTCCGCCCCCATCCAGCCCACCATAATTTTGCGAGCGGCACGAATTATAACCGTAGCGCTGAAAAAAGGGTGAACGAATGCGAGGACACAAAAAAAGACGCTAGGCGCGTCATGTGTCGCCTTGTACTTTACCAGGACGCCAATCCTGGCACTGGATTTTGCCAGTGCAGGTTGAGAATAGTATGGATAACAGGACCGGAGCAAGCCCTTTTTTATGGACTCCGAGAACTCAATCCAGACTACTTTTTGGGACTCCAAGAACTCAATTTTCTCTCGCGTTATGACCCCAAATAAATCTTCACATCCCCGCGATGTGAGGCCAGATAATCCTTTTTTTGAGCCTCCATTAAGGATGTCGGAAAAACATCTAAGGCCTCCCCCCGCTATATCAGAAATACATTTTCGTGACCGACTATCTTTTTCGACCGAATCACTCATAAACCCATACTGGCCTTGACTCAAAATCGAATTGGAAGTGTTTTGAATGTTAGGTTTTGTCAGGTTCTTGCCAAGTTTGGCTAAGTCCAAAACCATAGAATGCGATAACAACCCAGCTTGCGGTAAGCCCTTACTGTGGACAGCAATCATTGCGTTACCTCCGTAAACTCACGCACAAACCGCTCCACCGGCTGAGTACAGGACGACTCATAGCCTTCGCGGTAGAATGTCACGCGATTGAATTGTACGCTTACCACTGTAACCAGTGAGCCGTGGGAATCCCGGTAGCAGTGATTGGGTAACGGGGTACTGATGGATTTATGCATGGTCAGCCCCCAAATGTTTGGCTAACCAGCGCTGTGACAGGCGCGTTAACTCTGCTTTGCGCTGGTCGTACTCCATACCCATATCAATCAGCGTTATGTTGGTGCTTTCCAGATAGGTAAAGTGTTCCAGTTGCCCGGTGTTCATGCTGTCGCGCGGCTCGCCAGTAATACCATTTACCTGCGCCCACTGTTTCGCCGTCATGCCACCCAGCACAATACGGGCTATCATGTTGCTTTCGTTGCTGTAGTGGCGGGATTGAGTCTGTTTACCCTGTTCGGCGCGGGCAGATTCCAAAGCGGCGCACATCGGTTTAAAGAGGTTCGCAGCACCAATGCGGGCTTTAAGCTGGCGGCGATACTGTGCGGCAATCTCTGGCACACTGCGCTGTAGTGCTTCTTCGCACTGGATGAAGTACCGGCGCACGGCCCGGCCCTGCTCGTTGCGTTCCACCATAGCCAGCTCTTTTGCCATGCTAAGAGAAAGCCCCGTATCTTTGCTACGACGATCTCCTCCCCGCTTAGTTATCCAGCCTCTATCGGAATGGTTAATTTCTGCACTTTGATTCCCCAAAACGGGGGAATCAAAAACCACATAATCAACCCCTTGCTCAAACCCGTAGTCTTTGATGCGATCGGAAAGCCACGTCGAGTAATCACGCCCAACCCCCAATGCTTTATGCAATGCTTTTGAGCTCACAATGTTGGTTTCCCGGCCACCAATCTGACCGGAAATAACCGGAACAATGGTGGCAAAGTCATTACCAGAAATATCGCTAATGCTGGTGGTAGGCTGAGGGGCGGCCTCAGAAATTAATCTGCTTTTTTCGATTTTCATTTATCTGTCTCCGTTAAGCTGCGTCGAAAGCGTCCGGGTAGAGTGAAAGGATTGCGTTTACTTCATGCTCCGCCAGCTCGTAATAACCCCCAGCACGAGCGTTGTATTTCATGAGTTGAATCACCCGCATCACGTCAGCACGACATGTGAAGCGGTAGCGAAAATGACTGCCGATTCCGTCAGGATTTTTCTCATCGATACGCTCCAGACGGATATCAAGCTGGCGCTCTAACTCACTCGCGTAATTGCGCCCGGATGAGAGGCGGCAGTAACGCAACAGCTCGTTTTCAGTAAAACCATTAATACCGCTGTGAAGCATGTAGAGGCGCGCGCGGTGCTTTTTAGGTGCTGGCTTAATGACTGTGGCAGGCGTAACATCAGGGTTGTCAGTTCCATGATTAGCCGCCTGTAATGGGCGTTTTTTCATTTCCATCAGGCCACCTCACCACGCGATTCAGCGATGCGTTGCTCAATCCAGTCATCAATTTCACTTTCAATAAATGCGATTGAGCGTGATCCAATCTTTACCGATTGAGGGAAGCGGCCTTGTGAAATAAGTTTATAAATCCACGCGCGGCTGTAACCGGTGCGACATAATACTTCTGAAAGACGGACTAACTTTTTAGATGGAGTCATAACATTTCCTTTTCTATAGGCATAAAAAAAGCCCCATCTAAGAAGAAAGGGCTTATTTCATTTCCAGATTTTTGATATGGCAAAAGCCACAACATGATAAACATGTGCGGTAATATAATTTATTGAGTTAGTTTTGGTTATTAGCAAAAAATGTTGGTTAGTTACCTATCACGGTAGCTATTTTACAAAGGGACGAATCATCCCTAACCGGTTGGCAGCAGCTTATAGAAATGAATCCGAAGGGTTTCATAGAATGTGCGCCATATTTTGAAGAACTAATACCCTCTCCCATAACAGCTGGATTCTCCACAAGGGCGGAGTACGGGTGCATACTTTTAAAGTGCATGGCTATGTTCTGACAGTGCCATGAATACTGTCCTTGCCCGTTATTGGGTGAACTATGATCGCTTCTCATCGATCTCTCCTGATTCAGGAGTGCCAGTAGTTTAAAAAGAGCTAACGCTTTTCAGCGTCGTATGAGTTGCCTAATTTGGCCGGAAAGACATGACATCTTAATTTTATAAGATAGAAAATTTTTCTGACCTCCTGAAAGCAACCCAATTTTTTAAAGAGCAACCACGAATGGTTATTTGTTCATCTTGCACTAGCTTTTTCAGCTACGTAGGACTCCATGTCCGTTATTAAGAGAGCGGTGGCCTTCTTCAGATGCTGACATCTTCCGGCATATGGATTTGTTGGAACGTCGTTTGCACTTTTCAGCGCTCGATTGAGACATTCACCAATGCGCTTATTCAGCGCTCGATTGAAATATTCAACTAGCCATACCCCGGTTCTTCACCGGCTGCATGTTAAAGAGCAAATAATGTCCACTTGCGTGTAATATAGATCACTACTGTTTACTCGTCCAGTGTTTTATGCACGTTTACCAAAAGTACCGTGCACAACGTTCTCCCCTTTCTCCAGCGCCTCCATATAATCTGCATACCACTGAAGCATCTCACGGCGGCCATCCAGATACTGAGCATGGTTGTAGGTGCCCCGAATAGAGTTTTTATCGACGTGGGCAAGCTGTGTTTCAATCCAGGCGGTGTTATATCCCTGTTCGTGAAGAATGGTGCTCATTGTGTGGCGGAAACCGTGACCTGTAGCTTTGCCATCGTAGCCAATACGCTTGATCACCTGATTAATGCTGGCCTCACTCATTGTCTTACCGGCATCGTTACGTCCCGGAAACACAAAACGGCCACGCCCGGAAAGCAGGTGGACTTCCTCCAGTAATGCTTTAGCCTGGCGGGAAAGTGGTACAACATGAGGGCGGCGCATCTTCATCCGTTCTGCTGGAATCTGCCAGATGCCCTTTTCTATATCGATTTCAGACCATTCAGCCGCGCGTAATTCAATCGTGCGCATGCCAGTGAGCATAAGTAGACGAGTAGCATTCTGTGTCATTCTGCTACCTGTATATTCACTCAGGGCGCGAAGGAATCCGCCGATCTGGTCAGTAAGCAAATGAGGGAAGTGCTTTTGCTTTGGTGCTTTGAGTGCGCCAGCTAAATCAACAACAGGATTGTGCTCAGCCCTGCCCGTGATAACGGCATAGGTAAATATCTGCCTGCAAGCCTGGCGGGTTTTCTTCAGCTTATCCAGAACGCCCCGTTGCTCCATCTTTCTGAGCACCATAAGCATTTCTGCGGCTTTGATTTCTGCGATGGCTCGCTTACCAATAAAGGGGAATACATCTTTTTGCAGGTATTCGAGAATGTCATTTGCATAACCCTGCGACCAGTTAGGGCGTTTATGCTCATGCCATTCAACCGCCAGAGCTTCGAAACTGTTACTGACAGCCAGAATCTTTGCCTGCTTCTCTGACTGTTTAACCTCGCTCGGATCACCACCAGCAGCTAAAGTACGTTTGGCCTCATCACGCTTTGCTCTGGCATCAGCCAGAGATACATCAGGATATACCCCCAGCGCCAGCAGCTTTTCTTTTCCAGCGTAACGGTACTTTAAACGCCAGTAACGTGACCCATTGGTATTCACCAGAAGGTACAAACCGCCGCCATCAGAGAGCTTGTAGGCTTTATCCTTTGGCTTTGAAGCGTCCACTGTGCGGGCATTTAGTTTCAATTTGGGGGTATCTCATTTCATTGAACGGGAATCTACCCCCAAATGTACCCCCACAGCGTTGTTGATTTCAATAGATGTTAGTAGACGTTGAGATAACGACATTCCCGGGAAGGTGCTTTCTTACTGGGGTTTTGTGGACTTTGGTAGACAATGAGAGAAGAAAAAATGGCACGCCCTACAGGATTCGAACCTGTGACCTACGGCTTAGAAGGCCGGTGCTCTATCCAGCTGAGCTAAGGGCGCATATGCGGTTGCGTCGAATTATACGTTGGCACGCGGCCTCGTCAACGTTTTTGCACCCGCGAAGTGCAGAGTGCTGATGATATAACCAATCCCGCTCAATGACGTTTACGATATTCACTCAACGACACCAAATTACTCTCCTCCTTCGCCTCCCCTTCCAGCTCAATCCCCTGCGTAAACCAGCCGTTAAACCGTTCGCGCATCGCGTTCATCTCTTCCCGGTCCGGCTCCAGTTCGCGCAGAAAGCCCATCGCCAGCAACAATTGTTGTTGGGTGATCACCGGTGAAAAATGCGCCCGACTGAGGATCTGGTGCCAGCGCCGCATATTCCCTTCCCCGCCATCAACAATAAACACCTGCCAAATCAGCAGCACCGCTGCCGCATTCTGCAAATGGCTTTCATTGTCGCCGGTGATGTAGTCGGTGAACTCCTTCGCCGCTTCTTTGCCCATTAGCGAGAGCATCGATTCCACATGGACTGGCGGTAGTTGCAGTCGTTTGCTAAGTGATTGAGCCGCATGGCGTGAACCGGCCGTCAGCAGGCGGAAGCCCACCACAAACACCACCACTAAAGTCGCAAGGATTAGCCAGATCATAAACATTCCACTAAATTCATTGCCGGGCATCATACGGGTTAACGCGGGCAATCTGAAGTAACAAAAGCGCGCCTCAGGAACAATCTGTGCCTGACAGCGCGACGCGCTTCTGACAGAATAGGCGCCTTTCCCCGATTCAACATTACACAGTGGATTTCCTCTCTGATGGCAGCAAAAATTATTGACGGTAAAACGATTGCGCAGCAGGTGCGCCTTGAGGTTGCGGAAAAAGTACAGCAGCGTCTGGCGGCTGGAAAACGTGCTCCGGGACTGGCAGTCGTTCTGGTGGGTGAAAACCCCGCTTCGCAGATCTATGTCGCCAGCAAACGCCGCGCCTGTGAAGAAGTGGGATTCGTTTCCCGTTCTTACGATCTGCCAGCAACCACCAGCGAAGCCGAGCTGCTGGATTTGATCGATGCGCTGAATAACGATCAAGAAATCGATGGCATTCTGGTGCAGCTGCCACTTCCGGCAGGCATCGACAATGTCAAAGTGCTGGAACGCATCGTGCCAGATAAAGATGTCGATGGTTTCCATCCGTACAACGTGGGCCGTCTGTGTCAACGCGCGCCGAAGCTGCGTCCTTGCACCCCACGCGGCATTGTTACGCTGCTGGAGCGTTATGACATCGATACCTACGGCCTGAACGCCGTGGTGGTTGGCGCATCCAACATCGTTGGTCGTCCGATGAGCATGGAGCTGCTGCTGGCGGGTTGCACCACCACCGTGACCCACCGTTTTACCAAAGATCTGCGTCACCATATCGAACACGCCGATCTGTTGATCGTGGCGGTAGGTAAACCCAACTTTATTCCGGGTGACTGGATCAAACCGGGTGCGATTGTGATTGATGTCGGTATCAACCGTCTGGAAAGCGGCAAAGTGGTCGGTGATGTGGATTTCGAAGCAGCTTCAGAACGTGCTTCTTACATCACGCCAGTGCCGGGCGGTGTTGGCCCGATGACGGTCGCCACCCTGATTCAGAACACCCTTCAGGCGTGCGAAGAGTATCACGACGAGGAGATCGCATAATGGCGACGTTTTCTCTGGGTAAACACCCACATGTTGATCTGTGCGATCTGCTGAAACTTGAAGGTTGGGTGGAGAGCGGCGCGCAGGCCAAAGCGGTGATCGACGAAGGCGAAGTACGCGTCGATGGCGCGATTGAAACGCGTAAACGCTGCAAGATCCTCGCCGGTCAGATGGTAGAGTTTGCCGGCCAGCGTATTACCGTGGTGGCATAAACTCTGAAATAAAAAGGGCGAACCTCAGTTCGCCCTTTTTATTGGTTACTTACGACGCCAGGTGGTGCCCTGCGGACCATCTTCCAGCACGATGCCAAGCGCGTTCAGTTTGTCGCGTGCCACATCGGCCTGCGCCCAGTCTTTCGCTTTACGCGCATCGTTACGCATCTTAATCAGCGCTTCGATCTCCGCCACTTCATCGTCATTGGCCTGCGCACCGCTTTGCAGGAACTGTTCCGGATCCTGTTGCAGAATGCCCAGCACATCCGCCAGCTGACGCAGTTTCGCTGCCAGCGCATCTGCCGCTGTTTTATCTTCTGCTTTCAGACGGTTCACTTCACGCGCCATATCGAACAGCACCGAGTAGGCTTCCGGCGTGTTGAAGTCGTCTTCCATAGCGGTGCGGAAACGCGCTTCGAACTCTTCACCACCCGCCGCGACAGCGCTGACATCGGTATGACGCAACGCGGTGTAGAGACGTTCCAGCGCCGCACGTGCCTGATTGAGGTTATCTTCACCATAGTTGAGTTGGCTGCGATAGTGGCCGGACATCAGGAAGTAACGCACGGTTTCCGCGTCGTAGTGTTGCAGCACATCGCGCACAGTGAAGAAGTTGCCGAGCGATTTTGACATCTTCTCGCGATCAACCATCACCATACCGGAGTGCATCCAGTAGTTAACGTACGGGCCATCGTGCGCACAAGTGGATTGCGCCACTTCGTTTTCGTGATGCGGGAACATCAGGTCTGAACCGCCGCCGTGGATATCGAAATGGGTGCCAAGCTGTTTGCAGTTCATCGCTGAACATTCAATATGCCAGCCCGGACGACCGTTGCCCCAGGGAGAGTTCCACGCCGGTTCGTCAGCTTTGGACATCTTCCACAACACGAAATCCATCGGGTTACGCTTCACTTCGGCCACTTCAACGCGCGCACCGGCCTGAAGTTGTTCCAGATCCTGACGGGACAGCACGCCGTAATCTTTATCGCTCAGTACATCAAACATCACGTCGCCGTTGTCGGCCACATAGGCGTGACCACGTTCGATCAGGCGTCCGACCAGTTCGATGATCTCGTCGATATGACGCGTCGCACGCGGCTCCAGATCTGGCGGCAGGATCCCCAGCGCGGCGAAATCTTTATGCATTTCACCGATCATACGATTGGTCAGGGTTTCGATACTTTCGCCATTCTCGTTGGCACGTTTGATAATTTTGTCGTCAATATCGGTGATATTACGCACATACTTCAGCTTATAACCGACATAGCGCAGATAGCGTGCCACCACATCAAATGCCACAAAAGTACGTCCATGGCCGATATGACAGAGGTCGTACACCGTGATGCCGCACACGTACATGCCGATTTCACCAGCATGGATGGGTTTGAATTCCTCTTTCTGTCGCGTCAGGGTGTTATAAATCTTTAGCATTGAACGGTTCCGTATTTAACGTGTGCGGGAATGGCCTTTCCAGGCTAGCTGCGTATTGTGCCGTATTTTTTACTTCAGCGCGACGCCAGCATATCAACTGCCGCTGCCTTGCTGACGCGTCATCACAATTTGTGATATAAGATGCCTCTACAAAAATGCCCGCTGCTCTGAGGCAGGCGCGGCAATTGACACCGACGACAACCTTTACAGGACGAGAATGATGGTCACCTTCCAGACGAACCACGGCGATATCGTAATTAAAACCTTCGATGACAAAGCGCCGGCAACCGTAAAGAACTTCCTGGATTACTGTCGTGAAGGTTTCTACGACAACACCATTTTCCACCGTGTGATCAACGGCTTTATGATTCAGGGCGGCGGCTTTGAGCCGGGCATGAAGCAGAAAGCCACCAAAGAAGACATCCGTAATGAAGCCAACAACGGCCTGAAAAACACCCGTGGCACCCTGGCGATGGCACGTACTCAGGCTCCGCACTCCGCTACCGCGCAGTTCTTCATTAACGTAGCAGACAACGACTTCCTGAACTTCCGTGACGAAAGCCTGCAAGGCTGGGGTTACTGCGTGTTCGCTGAAGTGGTTGAAGGCCTGGACGTGGTCGACAAAATCAAAGCAGTGGCCACTGGCCGCAGCGGCATGCACCAGGACGTGCCGAAAGATGACGTGATCATCCAGAAAGTGACCGTTAGCGAGTAATGTCGCGCACGCTGTTTATCGCAGATCTTCATCTGTGTGAAGAGGAACCGGCAATCACTGCCGGTTTTCTGCATTTTTTGCAGCGGGAAGCGCAGCAATGCGATGCGCTTTACATCCTTGGCGATCTGTTCGAAGCCTGGATTGGCGATGACGATCCCAATCCATTACATCAACAAATCGCCGACGCGCTTCAGGCTCTGCCGGTGCCGAAATTCTTTATCCACGGTAATCGCGATTTTCTGCTCGGCCAGCGCTTTGCACGTGCCAGCGGCATGACGTTGCTGCCGGAAGAACAGGTGTTAACCCTGCACGACAAGCGGCTGCTGATTATGCATGGCGATACCCTGTGCACCGATGATGAAGGCTATCAACGCTTTCGCGCCAAAGTGCATCAGCGCTGGCTGCAAAAGCTGTTCCTCGCCTTACCGCTCAGGCTACGCATGCGTATCGCTGCCAAAATGCGCGCCAACAGCAAACAGGCCAATCAGCATAAATCGCTGAGCATTATGGATGTGAATCAACAGGCGGTGATGGATGCGATGACGCGCCAGCACGTACGACTGCTGATCCACGGCCACACCCATCGTCCGGCGATTCATGATTTTGTTTTGCAGGGTGAAAATGCCCAACGCGTGGTGCTCGGTGCCTGGCATCATCAGGGGTCGATGATTCAGGTCGATGCCGCTGGCGTGCAGCTAATCGAATTCCCGTTCTGATTAACGGGCAATCTTGCCCGTTTTCCGGCCACGCAACCGTTTTCCTTGCTGCCATCTCATGCTATTCTCTGTGCCCTTCTTCACCTGCCCGCCCGGCCAGGTTCGTTTGTATATTCACAGGAGTTGACCGCATGTCATCCAACGCCGCCCCGGCTCGTATCGCCATCGTCATGGGTTCCAAAAGTGACTGGGCTACCATGCAGTTCGCCGAGGAAATTCTTAACAGCCTGGATGTCCCCTTCCACGTGGAAGTGGTCTCTGCTCACCGTACGCCCGACAAACTGTTCAGCTTCGCCGAAAACGCCGCGCAAAATGGTTACCAGGTGATTATCGCCGGTGCTGGCGGTGCCGCCCATCTGCCGGGCATGCTGGCCGCCAAAACCCTGGTGCCGGTGCTGGGCGTGCCGGTACAAAGCGCTGCATTGAGCGGTGTCGACAGCCTCTACTCCATCGTGCAGATGCCGCGCGGTATCCCGGTAGGTACGCTGGCAATCGGTAAAGCCGGTGCCGCCAATGCTGCCCTGCTGGCGGCGCAGATTCTGGCAATTCACGACAGCGCGCTGGCGACTCGCCTGGCGAACTGGCGTCAGACCCAGACTGACGAAGTACTGAACAACCCGGACCCGCGGGGGGATGCATGAAGCCGGTTTGCGTACTGGGAAATGGTCAGTTAGGCCGTATGCTGCGCCAGGCGGGTGAACCGCTGGGCATCGCCGTCTACCCGGTCGGATTGGATGCAGAACCTTCTGCGCTACCGATCGCGCAAAGCGTGATCACGGCGGAGATTGAACGCTGGCCGGAAACCGCGCTGACGCGTGAGCTGGCAAGCCATCCGGCCTTTGTGAATCGCGATATTTTCCCGCGTCTGGCCGATCGCCTGACACAAAAACAGCTGCTCGATCAGCTGAATCTCGCCACCGCCCCGTGGCAATTGCTGGCGGATAAAAGCGAATGGCCGCAGGTGTTCAACTCGCTCGGCGAACTGGCCATCGTTAAACGCCGTACCGGTGGTTATGACGGGCGCGGCCAGTGGCGTCTGCGCGCCAATGAAACCGATACCCTGCCGGATGAGTGCTACGGCGAATGCATCGTTGAACAGGGCATCAACTTCAGCGGCGAAGTGTCGCTGGTTGGCGCACGTGGGCAGGATGGCAGCACGGTTTTCTATCCGCTGACCCATAACCTGCATCAGGACGGTATTCTGCGCACCAGCGTGGCGTTCCCGCAGGCCGATGCGGCGCAGCAGCAACAGGCCGAAGCGATGCTCAGCGCGATCATGCATGAGTTGAACTACGTCGGTGTGATGGCGATGGAGTGCTTTGTTACACCGCAGGGCCTGCTGATCAACGAACTGGCACCGCGTGTCCACAACAGCGGACACTGGACGCAGAATGGTGCTTCCATTAGCCAGTTCGAGCTGCATCTGCGTGCGGTGCTGGGTTTACCGCTACCGCAGCCGGTGGTGTATGCGCCATCGGTAATGGTCAATCTGATTGGTACGGATGTGAATCTGGCGTGGCTTAATCAGCCGCTGGTGCATCTGCATTGGTACGAGAAAGAGGTACGTCCGGGACGTAAAGTCGGCCACCTCAATCTGACCGATTGCGACCAGGTTCGTCTGGCCGCCGCGTTGAACGCGCTGATGCCGTTGCTGCCGTCAGAGTATGCGAGCGGTATCGCCTGGGCCGTTGAAAAGCTGTAATTAAAAGGTCGCCAGCAATGGCGACCTCCATTACGTTCGCGACGGAACCCTATCACGCCGCTTCAAACCGCCTGAACAACGCTTTCCCTTTCAGCAAACGCACCCCCAGCCAGCCGCCGCACAGCGACAGCAGCACCGCCCCGGTGATCGGCAGCGCCAGCCAAAGACTCCAGTCCGGTTCCCACGGAAAATCAAAGATCTTCCGTTGCAGACCCCACAGCGCGGCTTCCGCGCCCAGTGCCGCCGCAACGCCAGACACCACGCCCAGCAAGGCGAACTCACACCACAGGGTTCCACGCAGCAGCCGTTTGCTCGCCCCCAACGTGCGATAAACGACCAGCTCCTGACGCCGTTGGCGCATCCCGACCTGAATCTGTGCCAGCAACAACAGAACGCCGCAAATCGTTACCAGCACCACCATAATCTCCAGCGCCTGGCTAACTTGCGCCAGCACCTGACCGATCTGCCGCATCATGCTGCCAATATCCAGCAAACTCAGGGTTGGGAACGCCCGGTTCAGCTGTGCCAATAATGCCGGATTACTCTCCATGCGGAAGCTGGTCAACCAGGTTTGCGGCTGGTCATCCAGCGCCCCCGGAGGGAAGATAAAGAAGAAATTGGGCCGCAGGCTTTCCCAGTCCACTTTACGCAGGCTGGTAATTTTGGCGCTGAACTGCTGGGTATCGCCGCTGAAGGTTAAGGTGTCACCCAGCTTCACCCCCAGACGATCCGCCAGCTCGGTCTCCATCGAGACTTCCCCGGTTCGCGGCGGCCAACTCCCCGCCACCAACGGATTGTGATCCGGACGATCCGCCTGCCAGGTCAGATTCAGCTCACGATTCAGGGCGTTATCCATATTCGGATCGGCATCTTTACCATTGAGCTGAGTCAGACGGGCGCGGATAATGGGATAGAAGGTCTCCGCTTTGATCCGATGTGATTGCAGGAAATCACGTACCTGTGGCACCTGTTCCTGCGTCATATTCAGCAAAAAATAGTTGGGACTATCAGGTGGCAACTGTTGCTGCCAGCGATCAAGCAAATCGCCACGCATCACCAGTAGCAACGCCAGCAACATAAAGGAGAGTGAAAACGCCGCCAGTTGACTGAGCGTCATCGCCGGTTGCCGCAGCAGACGGTTGATCGCCAGCCGCAGCGCGAGGTTGCGCACCACCAGCCGTCGTAACAGCAGCAAAGTGCCCCAGCCCAGTAACGCCAGCAACATTGCCAGCATCACCACGCCCGCCAGCAGCGCCCACAGCATTTTGCTGCCCCCCATCAACAGCGCCAGCAAGCCAATCACCACCAGCGCCATCACCGGCAGATAAAAACGCAGCGGCCAGACATCCGCAACCGCATCGCGACGCAGTACGCGCAACGGCTGGGTTGCCAGCAATAACCGATAAGGACGCAGCCCCACCAGCAGCGAGATAACAAACATCGCCCCCAGCGACCACAACCACGGCCAGAAGCTGGCCGCCGGTAGCGCCGCAGGCAGCACCGGTTTCAGCATCACCAGCAGGATGATTTCTATCCCCTGCCCCAGCACGCTACCCGCCACCGACGCCAACAGCAGCACCGCCAGCCACTGGCCGATAATCAACCGTTGCAGCACCTTGCGTGTTGCGCCAAGGGTTTTCAGCACCGCCACCAAATCATAGCGGCTGCGGCAATAGTGGCTCATCGCCACCGCCACGGCCGCGATCGCCAACAGCAAAGTCAGCAAGGCTGACAACAATAAAAATTGTTGCGCGCGTTGCATCGATCGTCCCAATGCATCTTCTGAGTTTTCCACGCTAATCCAGCGTTGATCCGCCTTGAGCTGCGGCTGAATCCAGCTATCGTAGCGCGCCAGCGGGGCCGGATCGCCCGAGAATTTGTAGCGCCAGCTCAGGCGACTGCCCGGCTGGATCGCGCCGGTTTTCTCCACATCTGCCAGGTTCATCAGCAGACGCGGCGCGGTTTGGAAGGGATTAAAACCTGCGTCAGGTTCCTGAATCACCTCACCAGCGATACGTAGCGTGGTATCGCCCACGTCAATCTCATCGCCGGTTTTCAGGTTCAGCAGTGCCAGCAGCCGGGGGGCCGCCAGTACCGTCCCGGCCCTGGGACGCAGGCCGGGCGGATCGGTTTGCAGGGTGCCAAACATCGGATACGCATCATCCACCGCTTTCACATCCGCCAGTTGCGGCGTTTCCTGGGCAAAGGTCATGGTCATAAAACTCAACTGGCGACTGACCGCTAACCCCTCTTGCCGTGCCTGCGCCAACCAGGCATCCGGCACTGGCGCGCTGCTGCGTAGGGTACGGTCCCCGGCCATAAAGTCACGACTTTGCTGGCTTAACCCTTTTTCCATCCGATCGCTGATCGACCCCAATGCCAGTACGCAGGCCACCGCCAGCGTCAGGGCCAGCCAGACGATCAACAGCGAGGGCGAACGCCACTCACGCCAGAACCAACGCCAAATCATGACTCCTCCCACAATTTACCGTCACGCAACCGCAAACGACGATCGCAACGCGCCGCCAGTTGTTCATCATGCGTCACCAGGATCAACGTGGTGGCAAAATCACGGTTGAGGGAGAACAGCAGATCGGCGATGCGATCACCAGTCTGACGGTCCAGGTTGCCGGTCGGTTCATCGGCAAATAAGAGGCCGGGACGACCATTAAAGGCGCGTGCCAGCGCTACCCGCTGCTGTTCGCCACCGGAAAGCTGGGCAGGAAGATGGTGCAGACGCGCTTTTAAGCCGAGCTGCGTCAGTAATTCCACCGCTTGATCGCGGCTTTCGCGATCGCTGACGCCGCGCAGTAACGCGGGTAGCTGGACGTTTTCCAGCGCATTCAGCGTAGGCACCAGCATAAAGGATTGAAAGACAAAGCCGACTTCCCGCGCGCGCAGCGCCGCACGCTGCTCCTCATCCATCGCATGTAACGGTTCGCCCAGCAGATGCACTTCACCGCTGCTGCCATCGTCCAGCCCGGCAAGGATGCCCAACAGGGTGGATTTGCCCGAGCCAGACTCGCCAATCAGCGCAATGGTCTGGGCGGGTTTGACAAGCAGCTCAACTCCGGTAAGGATGGTCAGCTGATGCTCTCCCTGACCGACGGACTTAGTAAGATGATGAACTTCAACAATGTTTTCCGCTGGCATTATTCCTTCCTGTGGTTATTGCTTCTGCTGGTGTCACGTCTTGCTGCGGCCGATACGCTGCTGGTGCTGGGCGATAGCCTGAGTGCCGGTTACCGCATGTCCGCGAACGTTGCCTGGCCATATCTGTTGAATAAAGAGTGGCAACAGCAGCCCAGAATTATTAACGCCAGCATCAGTGGCGATACTGCCGGACAGGGGCTGGCGCGTTTACCGGCGTTATTAAAACAGCATCAACCGCGTTGGGTGTTAATCGAATTGGGCGGTAACGACGGCCTGCGTGGCTTTCCACCGCAAAATATCGCTCAGGACCTGAGCAAAATCATCGACGATGTGAAAGCGGCAAAGGCGCAGCCGCTGCTGATGCAAATTCGTTTACCGGCAAATTATGGGCGTCGTTATACGCAGGCGTTTAGCGCGATTTATCCGCAGCTGGCACAGCAGTACAACATTCCTCTGGTGCCCTTCTTTATGGAGCAGGTGTATCTGAAACCGGAATGGATGCAGCAGGATGGTATTCACCCTAATCCGGATGCGCAGCCCTTTATCGCCGGTGTGATGGCGCAGGAACTGGCTCCGCTAGTAAAGCATGATTAACGCAGGCGCGTGATTTTTAACAGGTAAAGTTATGCAAAAAACCATTCTTATCACCGGCTGCTCCAGCGGTATCGGCCTGGTGGCCGCCAATGATCTGCTGATGCGTGGCTACCGCGTGATCGCTGCCTGCCGTCGGGCGGAAGATGTTGCACGAATGAATGCGCTCGGCTTTATCGGCATTGCGCTTGATCTGGACGATCCAACCAGCGTCGAGGCCGCAGCAGATCAGGTGATTGCGCTGACGGAAAATCGTCTCCACGGTCTGTTCAACAACGCCGGTTTTGGTATTTACGGGCCGCTTGCCAGCCTGTCGCGCCAACAGCTCGAACAGCAATTTTCGACCAACTTCTTTGGCACACATCAACTGACCATGCGCCTGCTGCCCGCACTGCAAGCCAGCGGCAATGGGCGTATTATTAATACCAGTTCCGTCCTGGGGTTGATCTCCACACCAGGACGCGGCGCTTACGCCGCCAGTAAATATGCGATCGAAGCCTGGAGCGATGCGCTGCGTATGGAATTGCGCAGCACTGGTGTGCGTGTCAGCCTGATTGAACCGGGGCCGATCCATACCCGCTTCACGGAAAACGTCCATCAGGGGGAAAGCGACAAACCGGTGCGTAACCCTGGCATAGCCGCGCATTTTTCCCTGCCTCCTGAGGCGATTTTACCGAAGCTGCGCCATGCGCTGGAAAGTCCGCATCCGCGTCTGCGTTATCCGGTGACGCTGGTGGCCTGGGCCATGAGCCTGTTAAAACGGTTGCTGCCAGGCTGGATGCTGGATCGCATTTTGCGCAGCAAATAGGCTGCAAGCCTGATTTGAACTTGAAGCCGGGCTGCTTGCCCCCATATTCTCAACACACTTTCAGCAAAGAGACGCATTCATGTCACACGCTTTGATTATCGACATCAACGAATCCAATCTGCATCAGACGCTGGAACAATCCATGCAATTGCCGGTGCTGTTCTATTTCTGGTCCGATCGTAGCCAGCACTGCCAGCAACTGACGCCGGTGCTGGAGCATCTGGCCCAGGAATACGCCGGTCAGTTTATTCTGGCGAAACTGGATTGCGATAAAGAGCAGATGGTGGCTTCTCAATTTGGATTGCGATCTATCCCGACGGTGTATCTGTTCCAGAATGGCCAACCGGTCGATGGCTTCCAGGGGCCGCAGCCGGAAGAGGCGATTCGCGCCCTGCTGCAAAAAGTGCTGCCGCGTGAAGAAGAATTGAAAGCCCAGCAGGCCATAGCCCTGATGGAAGAAGGTAAACCGCTGGATGCACTGCCGCTGCTGAAAGACGCCTGGCAGCTCAGCAACCAGGCCAGCGAAATTGGCTTTCTGCTGGCGGAAGTACTGATCACCCTGAACCGCAGCGATGAAGCGGAAGCGGTGTTAAATGTGGTGCCGTTGCAGGATCAGGACACCCGTTATCAGAGTCTGGTGGCACAAATCGAACTGCTGAAAAAGGCGGCCGACACCCCGGAAATTCAGCAATTGCAGGAACAACTGGCGCAGGACCCCGCGAACGCGGAGCTGGCTGCTAAACTTTCGTTACAGCTGCATCAGGTTGGTCGTAACGAAGAAGCGCTTGAATTGCTGTTTAGTTTTCTGAAAAGCGACCTCAATGCCGGTGACGGTCAGGTGCGTAAAATGTTGCAGGAAATTCTGGCGGCACTGGGCACCGGCGATGCGCTGGCTGCACGCTTTCGTCGCCAGCTCTACTCGTTGCTGTACTGACAATACAGAGGGTAAAACAGGCCGAAGCGACTCGGCCTGCAATCTGACAATCAGGAGGTTGTATGTTAACAGTGATGCCGGTCATCATCGTACTCGCGTTGGTGACCGTATGGGCCGGAGTAAAAATTGTGCCACAGGGTTATCAGTGGACGGTGGAGCGCTTTGGACGCTATACCCGCACACTGCAACCCGGTCTGACCTTAGTCGTCCCCTTCATGGATCGCATTGGCCGCAAGGTCAATATGATGGAGCGAGTTCTCGACATCCCCTCCCAGGAAGTGATCTCCAAAGATAACGCCAACGTCACGATCGATGCCGTCTGCTTTTTGCAGGTGATCGATGCAGCTCGAACGGCGTATGAAGTCAGTAACCTTGAGCTGGCAATCCTCAATCTCACCATGACCAATATCCGTACCGTACTGGGCGGCATGGAGCTGGATGAGATGCTGTCACAGCGCGATAACATCAATACTCGTCTGCTGCATATTGTCGACGAAGCGACCAACCCCTGGGGCGTGAAAATCACCCGTATCGAAATCCGCGACGTGCGCCCGCCGCAGGAATTGATCGCTGCGATGAACGCGCAGATGAAAGCCGAACGTACCAAACGAGCCGATATTCTGACGGCAGAAGGGGTACGCCAGGCGGCGATTTTGCGTGCAGAAGGGGAAAAGCAGTCACAAATCCTGAAAGCAGAGGGGGAACGGACTGCGGCGTTCCTGCACGCCGAAGCGCGTGAACGTGAGGCACAAGCCGAAGCTAATGCGACACGTATGGTGTCTGAAGCGATCGCCGCTGGGGATATCCAGGCCGTGAACTATTTTGTGGCACAGAAATATACCGATGCCTTACAGAAAATTGGTGAAGCCAATAACAGCAAGGTCGTCATGATGCCGCTGGATGCCACCAGCCTGCTCGGTTCCGTAGCCGGGATCAGTGAGCTGCTGAAAGAGAGCGGCCGGGAGCGCAAACCGTGATCCTGATGGAGATGATTGCCCATCCGCATTGGTTCTGGCTGACGCTGGGCGGCCTGTTGTTGGCCGCTGAGATGCTCGGCACCAGTGGCTATCTGCTGTGGAGCGGGCTGGCAGCGGTGCTGGTGGGCCTTATCGAGTGGTTATTTCCCTTCTCGTGGACCAATCAGGGCTTGCTGTTCGCGGCGCTAACGCTGCTGTGCGTATATTTCTGGTATCGCTGGATGCGCTATCGCGAAGCCTCGCAGCAACCCAATGTGCTGAATCAGCGCGGCACACAAATGATCGGGCAGCACTTCACGCTGGAAAACGCCCTGAAAGATGGCACCGGCCATGTGCGCATTGGCGACAGCAGCTGGCGCGTGCAGGCAGAAAGCGATTTGCCCGCCGGGACGCAGGTGACCGTCACCGACGTGGTCGGCATTACGCTGATGATTCAGCCACGCTTTCCGGCTGCCTGATGACAGCAACCTGCCAGATGATTAATGATGGGGCACTCCGCGCCATCATCGCCCGGGCAGGCTTCAGCCAGCGCCAGTAAACGCGCTCGCATGGCGTGCAATTCCTCAATATGGGCCGCGATCTCATCCGCTTTCTGTAAGGTGCGCGCTTTCACATCAGCGCTATGGCGGGCAGGATCGTTAAATAACGTCACCAGCTCGCGACATTCGTCAAGGGTGAAACCCACCTGACGCGCCTGACGCAACAAATTGAGTTCATCAATATGGTGTGGATTGTAACTGCGATAACCATTTTCACTGCGTAGCGGCGGCGTAACCACGCCCTTCTCTTCGTAAAAACGAATCGCTTTACTGGTCAGCCCGGTTTTTTTGGCGACATCGCTAATGTTCATATACTCCCCTTGACCTTCCCCTGAATGGAAGGTTTAGGCTTTATAACTAATGCAAAGTCTGCATGCAGTCAAACCTGAACGCATAAGGAGTTAATTATGTCACATACACAGTTGCTGGCGCTGGACGGTCTGTCCTGTGGCCACTGCGTCAAACGCGTCAAAGAGGCGCTGGAACAACGCAGCGATGTTGAACAGGCTGAAGTCACTCAACAGGAAGCACGTGTTACCGGTGCGGCCAGCGCCAGCGATCTGATCGCCACCGTCGAACAGGCGGGTTACCACGCGGCCGTGAAAGATAGCCCAAAGTCTGAACCGTTGACAGCATCAGAGCCGCAGCCGGAGGCGCTGACAACGGAGGAACGATCGCAACCGGCGGATGACACCCTGCCCGTCCAACACCTGCTGATTGGCGGTATGAGTTGCGCCAGTTGCGTGAGTCGTGTCGAGCAGGCATTACAAAAAGTGCCTGGCGTCAGTCAGGCACGCGTGAACCTCGGTGAACGTAGCGCCCTGGTATTGGGTGGTGCACTACCCGCAGACTTGATTAGCGCGGTCGATCAGGCGGGCTATAGCGCAGAAATTATCGAAGATGAGCAAACCCGTCGGGAACGCCAGCAGGTCAGCGCCCGCCAGGCGATGCGCCGCTTTAGCTGGCAATCCGCGCTGGCATTGTTGCTCGGCGTGCCGATGATGATTTGGGGCATGCTGGGCGACAATATGATGCTCAACGACAACAACATCACCTTATGGCGCTCGCTGGGCGTCATCACCTTGCTGGTGATGCTGATTGCCGGAGGCCATTTCTACCGCAGCGCCTGGCGCAGCCTGCGCCACGGCACTGCCACCATGGATACGCTGGTGGCACTTGGCACCGGTGCCGCCTGGCTCTTCTCGATGGGCGTCGCGCTGTGGCCGCAGTTCTTCCCACATCAGGCCCGGCATCTCTATTTTGAAGCCAGCGTGATGATCATCGGCCTGATCAATCTGGGCCATGCGCTGGAACAACGGGCAAGGCAACGCGCATCCCAGGCACTGGAACGGTTGCTGGACTTAACCCCGACGCAAGCCCGTGTCATCACCGATCAGGGTGAAACGCTGGTGCCGCTCAGCGAAGTGCAACCTGGAATGTTGATCAAACTGGTAAGCGGCGATCGCGTCCCGGTCGATGGCGAAGTAGCTAGTGGCGAAGGCTGGTGCGACGAAGCAATGCTGACCGGTGAAGCGGTGCCGCAAAGCAAACAGGCCGGAGACAAAGTCTATGCCGGAACGCTGGTCCAGGACGGTACGCTGCGCTTTATCGCTCGTGCTACCGGCAGCCACACCACGCTGGCACGCATCATCAATCTGGTGCGTCAGGCACAGAGCAGTAAACCCGATATCGGACACCTCGCCGACCGCATCTCAGCCGTGTTTGTGCCGGTGGTGGTGGCGATTGCGCTGATCAGCGGACTGGTGTGGTATCTGGCCGGGCCGCAACCGCAGCTGGCTTATACGCTGGTGATCGTCACCACGGTGCTGATCATCGCCTGCCCCTGCGCCCTCGGGCTGGCAACCCCGATGTCGGTGATTGCCGGAGTGGGCCGCGCCGCAGAACTCGGGGTTCTGGTACGTGATGCCGATGCACTCCAGCGCGCCAGCGAAGTCGACACGCTGGTGTTTGATAAGACCGGCACCCTGACGCAAGGCACACCGCAGGTAAGCGATGTGTTGTTGTATAGCGATTGGGATCGCCAACAGGTGCTGCGCGCTGCCGCGCAACTGGAACAAGGCTCCAGCCACCCACTGGCAAGCGCGATTATTGCGGCAGTGCCTGATCTGCCAGCCGTTGAGGTTGAGCAATTTTGTACAATACGCGGCAAGGGCGTCAGCGCTAAAGTAACCGACAGAACATTGCTGCTCGGCAACCTGGCACTAATGGAAGCCCAGCAAGTGGATTGCACGCCCGCCCGTGAAGATATTGAACGTCTGGCGGCGCTGGGGGCCACGCCGGTATTGTTGGCTGATGACAGGCAACTGCTGGGGTTGATCGCCCTGCGCGACAGCCTGCGCCCGGAAAGCCGCGCGGCGCTGCAACGCCTGCATCAGCAGGGCTATCAGTTGATCATGCTAACCGGTGATCACGAAAAAACCGCACGTGCCATCGCCGCTGAAGCCGGGATCGACGACGTGATCGCCGGGGTGCTGCCGGAAGGCAAAGCGCAGGCTATCGCGCAGTTGCAACAACAGGGCCGCAAAGTGGTGATGGTCGGTGATGGCATCAACGATGCACCGGCGCTGGCACAAGCAGATGTCGGCATTGCGATGGGCGGCGGTAGCGATGTCGCGGTTGAAACCGCCGCTATGACGCTGATGCGCAACGACCTGCACTGCGTGGCTGATGCACTGGCGATTTCCCGCGCTACGTTGCGCAATATGCGGCAGAACCTGCTGGGTGCCTTTATTTACAACAGCTTTGGCATTCCGATTGCAGCCGGTGTGCTGTATCCGTTCACCGGCATGTTACTTAGCCCAATTGTAGCGGGTGCGGCGATGGCGCTCTCCTCCATCACGGTGGTGAGCAATGCCAATCGTCTGTTGCGGTTTAAGCCAGCGGTACGTGAATAGCAAGACCTGCCCTGTTTTTCCGGCGATGAAATCGCTAGCATGGATTTTTGACTTAAAAAGGACAGGGAATGAGACGCAGCCTGTGGCAATGCGTAACACAGCTGGCATCGCGACTTTTTCCGGCCAGCTACGCCTGGCCAGCGATGGACATCCGGTTGGGTAATCGCCAGTTACATCTGGTTGGCAGCATTCATATGGGAACACGCGACATGCAGCCACTGCCGGCGCGCTTGTTGCGCCAACTGGCAAAGGCCGATGCATTGATCGTGGAAGCCGATATCACCCAGGGCGGATCACCTTTTGCCGAGGGTGAGAACCTGCCACCGCTGGCAGAACGTCTCGACAGTGAGACACTGACCAGACTGACCGCGCTCTGTGACGAACTCACACTGTCGATCGCGATGTTTGACAACCTACCGATGTGGCAGATTGCCCTGATGTTGCAAGCACAGCAGGCACAGCGCCTTGGGCTGCGGCCACAGTACGGCATTGACTATCAACTGTTGCAGGCTGCCAAAGCAACCCATCAGCCGGTGATTGAACTGGAGGGGCCGGATACGCAAATCGCGCTGTTGAAATCGCTGCCGGAGAATGGCTTGCCATTGCTGCTGGATACGCTGGAACACTGGCACACCAATGCGCGTTTGCTGCAAACCATGATCAGCTGGTGGCTGGATGCGCCGCCGAGGCAGCAGCCGGTCGCGCTTCCCACCACTTTCAGTAATGAACTGAATGACACGCTAATGCGCAATCGCAATCAGCACTGGCGCGAATTGTTGCTGGCATTACCACCGGGACGTTATGTGGTGGCGGTGGGGGCGTTACATCTTTACGGGGATGATAATTTACCGGGCCTGTTAAAGGCGCGTTAAAAAAAGAAGGCCAATATTACTATCGGCCCGTCAAAGAGGAATTTGTTTATGATTTTGGTTATCACACAGCCATTGCTGGCTGGCGCGGGCCAATTCTCGCGCAAAGTTCAGAATTTCGCCAGTACTATTCACCGTATCTGAAATAAGATTTTCCTTAGCAAGGATCGAAAAAATGACGCCCGCTGTAAAACTGCTGGAAAAACAAAAAGTCACCTTTACCCTGCATCCTTACGACCATGACAGCCATGAAACCAATTTTGGTGACGAGGCAGTGCGCAAACTGAACCTCGATGCACGCCAGGTATTCAAAACGCTGCTGGTGGCGCTTAATGGTGATGCGAAACATCTGGCGGTGGCCGTCACGCCGGTTTCCAGTCAGCTCGACTTGAAGAAAGTTGCCAAAGCGCTGGGGGCAAAAAAAGCCGATATGGCCGATCCGTTGCTGGCACAGCGTGTCACCGGTTATCTGGTGGGCGGTATCAGCCCGCTGGGGCAGAAAAAACGCCTGCCGACGGTGATTGATCAGCAGGCGGCGGAATTTGCCACCATCTTTATCTCTGGTGGGAAGCGCGGCCTGGATATCGAACTGGCGGCACAGGACCTGGCGCGTCTGCTGGACGCACCGCTGGCTGATGTGGCGCGTCGCGATTAATCAGGCTGCTGGGCGCACAGTTGGTCAATCATCCAGCGCCCGGCCGGTCCCGGTGGATTGCGCGTCGACCAGACCGCTTCCACCGCAATATGTTGCGGCCAGCCCGCCACTGGTAACTCCTTTAATACCTGATGACCAAACTGTTGTACCAACCAGCGTGGCAATATACTCCAGCCAAATCCCTGCTCCGCCATCTCCAGCAATAACAGATAGGACGGTGCCGACCACACCCGGCCCACGGGCATCGGTTCACGTGTCTCCACCCAGGTATTGAGGCGCAGCTGACGCAACGCGCCGAGTTGTGCTTCCGTCACCTGTTGCTGTTGTGCCAGCGCCTGATCCTGATGCAGGTAAATCGCCATCTGCGCCTCCACCTGTAAACGCGCTACCGCGATATCCGGTGGTAAAGCGGGTTGCGCACGCACCACCCCCAGATGTACACGACCCGCCTGTAACAGGTCCAATACGTCGGCATCTTCGGCGATCATGCATTCAAACTCGATATCCGGGTAGCGCGCTTCAAAACGTTTCAGCAACGTTTCATGATATTCCGCCTGCCAGAAATCGGAGATCGCCAGGCTAAGGCGCGGCTCCACGCCCTGCGACAAGCGCACCGCCAGCTCGTCCAGACGTTGACTGGCAGCGAGAATCTGCTGCACCTGCGCCAGTGCACGCTGCCCCTGTTCGGTTAACACCGGCTGACGCCCCTGCCGATCAAACAGCATAAAACCTAAATCATCTTCGAGATTCGCCACCGCACTACTGATGGTGGACTGGCTTTTACCCAGCGCACGCGCCGCCGCAGAGAATGAACCGCTGGCAACAGTCTGCACAAAAGCCTCAAGGGATTCCGGGGAGTATTTCATAGTTACCCATCGCTTTTATCGATAGGTGTTCATTTTATCTTAATTTTCGCCCGTGAGAAAATGCGTCCTGTAATGAATCAGGAGGTTTTTATGCGTACCCGTTCCTTGAAAGAACGTTTTTTCCACGCCGCTGGCTTTGAAGTGCTGGCGATTTTGACTGTTTCCCCGTTAGCCGCCTGGGCGATGGATAAACCGCTGTTCGAAATGGGGCTGCTGGCAATTATGCTGTCGACCGTCGCCATGTTGTGGAACGTGATTTATAACGCCGGATTTGATCGCCTGTATCCACGCGATCAGGTACAGCGTGGCGCAGGCCTGCGTGTGCTGCACGCATTAGGTTTTGAGGGCGGTTTTATTGTGGTTGGCTTACCCATTGCCGCCTGGATGCTTAACATCACGCTGTTGCAGGCGTTTATGGTGGAAGTGGCTTTTTTCCTGTTCTTCCTGCCCTATACCGTGGCGTATAACTGGCTGTGGGATATCCTGCGTCAGCGCTGGCTCACGCACAAAACCTGTCAGGCGTGAGCATTGGGCGGCATAAAAGCCGCGTGATAAATCACGCCGCTACATCACCGTACACGGTCGGTAGCGGCGCGATTAATCGCGCGATTCTGCGCAGGGACGTTATTTTTCCACTGCATGCGGCAGTATCCATGCCAGCACCGTTTTCGGATAACTGCGCTTCTTTGGTTTCTCCGGTGCGCTATCGCGCTTCTGCTCCTCGCTGAGATGCACAATCCCCTCTCCCGGTGCGTAATCACTCACTTTTAACGGTGAATGCTGGCTCACCCAGTCGCGCAGCACATCCGCATCACGCAACCCGGTGTTGCTGTAGCCTGCGAGGTTATCAATGCGCGGATAGCCATCGCCACCGGTAGCATTAAAGCTGTTGGTCGCCATGCGATAGGTTTTATCCTTCTGCAACGGCTCACCGTTGATCATAACCTCGCTGACATCGCTACCATCCGCAACCAGGCTGATATTGGCAAACTGCGCAAAGCCACCCGCATCGGTTTTGATATTGGCGACGGTTGCCAGGTAATCCAGCAATTGGTTGCCGGTAAGGGTGACAGAAACCACCTGGTTGCTGAACGGCTGCACCTGCAATAAATCGCGCCAGCTGATTGCCCCTTGCGCCAGTGAAGTGCGAATCCCGCCGCCACTCATCACCGCAAAATCGGCTTTGGTAGCGGCCATCTGCGCACGCAGAATCAACTGCCCGAGATTGGTCTGCACAAAACGCACCTTGTCGCGCTCGCCAACAAATACGCCGTCGCTACTGCCCACCGGCACATCCAGTTTGGCTTCAGCACGTTTCTGGAATGGCGTCAGCAGTTTCATCATCGCCGGGTTCGGTGGGATCTCCTGTTGCCAGGTTAGCCAGGATTCGCTGCCATCCGCATTCTTGATCTTATGTTTCAGGTTGACCGGGATCAGTTGGTAGCTATCCAGCGCCAGGTCGCCGTTG
This sequence comes from Pantoea sp. X-Soil-TKNS-1211, assembly GCF_059730495.1. Taxonomy (NCBI): domain Bacteria; kingdom Pseudomonadati; phylum Pseudomonadota; class Gammaproteobacteria; order Enterobacterales; family Erwiniaceae; genus Pantoea; species Pantoea sp. X-Soil-TKNS-1211. Next base: position 1,185,785 of record NZ_AP035953.1, on the reverse strand, counting down.
CGGAAGGTAAAATCACCGCGTCCGACGAATTTGCCCCATTCTTTCGCCTGCACAATCCACACACCATTCTGGCGATCCGGCTGGCAGGCCTGGCCTGGCTGATAATTTTTCACACTGACGTTCTCTTTTTCCATGCACACCGCATCGTGTGAATGGCCGCCCACAATCAGGTTCACGGTGCCGGGCGGCAGACTGCGCGCCAGCTCAACATCGCCCGGTGCATTGCTACCGTGCTGACCGTCGTCGTAGTGGCCCATATGGGTGAGAAGAATGATGACGTCAGGCTTGACGCTGGCACGTAACTCGGCCACCGCTTTTTCGGTTTCAGTGACCGGATCGCGAATATCAAGATCCGCCATACTGGACGGATTGGCGATACGCAGGGTGTCAGGAGTCGTCAGGCCGATCACCGCAATTTTCAGTTCCATACGGGTAAAAACAGCCCACGGCTTAAATAATCTTTTGCCGCTGGATTTTTCGTAGATATTGGCGGAGAGAAAGGGGAATTTGGCCCATTTTTGCTGCTTTTGCAGCACGCTGAGCGGTTTATCAAATTCGTGATTACCCAGTGCCATCGCATCATAGCCCACCAGGTTCATGCCGCGAATATCCGGTTCCGCATCCAGCAAATCCGACTCAGGCACCCCAGTGTTGACGTCTCCACCAGAGAGAATCAATACACCACGCCCTTTCGATTGCGCATCATACCGCTGGGTATCCATCAGGGTTTTCTGCGCTGCCAGGCCATATTCGCCCTGAGCGTTGGGCCAGAAATGTCCATGCTGATCGTTGGTATGCAGGATAGTAAGACGGTAACTGCGGTCGGGTTGCCATGCCTGTGCCAGCATCGGCAGCAACAGGATAATCAATGCCAACCACTGGCTTTTGCGCGGAATTAACAACAAGCCGATCTCCTTATTCTGCGTTTTTCCACTAACCAGTGGACTTTATGTGCTTTATCACCTTTCTGTGTCGCACAGATCGCACTTTAACTCAAGATGAAAGGCTTATAGAGTCATGCGAGAAGTAACAATCTGATAACGAAAATTGACCCTCTCAGGACTTTTATGGCAAGTGATCATACTCTCTCTTCCCCGGCACGCGCACCGGGCCGTACGGCGTTCGGCATTTTAGGGGCGATCAGCCTCGCGCATCTGCTGAACGATATGTTGCAATCGCTGCTGCTGGCGATTTACCCGCTGTTGCAAAAAGATTTTAGCCTTAACTTTGTGCAAATCGGTTTGATTACCCTTACCTTCCAGGTGACCGCCTCGCTGCTACAACCGCTGGTCGGCTACTACACCGACAAATACCCCAAACCCTGGTCGCTGCCGGTCGGGATGGGCTTTACATTGTGTGGTTTGGTGCTGCTGACCTTCGCCAGTGATTATCTCCAGGTGCTGCTGGCGGCGGCATTAGTGGGCAGCGGCTCATCGATATTTCATCCCGAATCCTCGCGGGTGGCACGTATGGCATCTGGCGGACGTCACGGCCTGGCGCAATCATTGTTCCAGGTGGGAGGGAATTTTGGCAGCGCACTCGGCCCGTTACTGGCCGCGATGATTGTCGCACCCTATGGCCAAGGCCATCTTGGTTGGTTTGTGCTGGCGGCCCTGCTGGGTATCATCGTGTTGTTGCAGGTCAGCCGTTGGTATAGCCACCAGCAGCGCGCCAATAAAGCCAAAGCGACCACGGCGCTGACAAATCCGCTACCGCGTAAAAAAGTCACGCTGGCAATCAGCATTTTGCTGCTGCTGATTTTCTCCAAGTACTTCTATCTCACCAGCCTGAGCAGCTACTACACCTTTTATTTAATGCAGAAATTTGGCCTCTCGGTGCAGGCATCGCAATTCCATCTGTTTGTTTTTCTTGGTGCGGTAGCGGCTGGGACCATTATTGGTGGGCCAATTGGCGACAAGATTGGCCGTAAGTATGTTATCTGGTGTTCAATTCTCGGCGTAGCACCTTTCACGCTGCTGCTGCCGCACGCTTCCTTAATGTGGACCAGCGTGCTGAGCGTAATTATCGGTCTGATTCTCGCATCAGCATTTTCCGCCATTCTGGTGTACGCACAGGAGTTGCTGCCGGGACGTATCGGTATGGTTTCCGGGCTGTTTTTTGGCTTTGCTTTCGGTATGGGCGGGCTGGGTGCTGCCGTGCTGGGCGTAGTCGCCGACCACACCAGCATTGAGTGGGTATATCAAATCTGTGCCTGGCTACCACTTATCGGCCTTTTGACCGCTTTCCTGCCGGATAACCGTCACGTCTGAGTCCGTTTAGGGGGGGATTATTTTTCCCTGCCCCCCCTTTATTCAGCATGAATCCTGCCTATATGATGAGATAAGTGAAGAAAATGACGCTTCGGTTGCATTTTTCTCTCTTTTTTTCATTTTTTTCTGCTTATCCCGCTCAAATGTTTAAACGCAGTTAGCGATTGTGCAGTAAACTAGGATGTTACAAGCGGATACATTTGCACACAAGGAGACAGGCATGCATCACACCACACCGTTGATCACCACCATCGTCGGGGCACTGGTCCTGGCATTTCTCCTTGGTATGTTGGCAAATCGCCTGCGTATTTCACCGCTGGTCGGTTATTTACTGGCCGGTGTGCTGGCCGGTCCCTTTACCCCCGGGTTTGTCGCCGATACGAATCTGGCACCTGAATTAGCCGAATTGGGTGTGATTCTCCTGATGTTCGGTGTGGGGCTGCATTTTTCGCTGAAAGATTTGATGTCGGTAAAGTCAGTTGCCATTCCCGGTGCCGTCGCGCAAATCGCGGTGGCAACCTTGCTGGGAATGGGGCTGTCATGGGCATTAGGTTGGTCAATAATGACCGGGCTGGTGTTTGGTTTGTGTCTCTCCACCGCCAGTACCGTGGTGTTACTGCGCGCCCTGGAGGAACGTCAGCTGATTGACAGCCAACGCGGGCAAATCGCTATCGGCTGGCTGATTGTGGAAGATCTGGTGATGGTGCTGACGCTGGTGCTGCTGCCCGCCATCGCTGGCATGCTGGAGCAAGGTAATGCCAGCCCCACCCTGCTGGCGTGGGATCTGCTGCTGACTATCGGTAAAGTTGTCGCCTTTATGGTGCTGATGATGGTGGTAGGCCGCCGCGTGGTGCCATGGATTCTGGCAAAAAGCGCCGCCACCGGTTCGCGCGAGTTGTTTACCCTGGCAGTGCTGGCCCTGGCACTGGGCATTGCGTTTGGTGCGGTAGAATTCTTTGATGTCTCCTTTGCCCTCGGTGCGTTCTTCGCTGGCATGGTGCTGAACGAATCTGAATTAAGCCACCGCGCAGCGCACGACACGCTGCCGCTGCGTGATGCGTTTGCCGTGTTGTTCTTCGTTTCCGTCGGCATGCTGTTCGATCCGATGATTCTGATCAACCAACCGCTGGCGGTACTGGGTGCGCTGGTGATTATCGTAGTGGGCAAATCGGTCGCCGCCTGGCTACTGGTGACGCTGCTTGGTCACTCGCGCCGCACCGCGCTGACCATTTCCGTCAGCCTGGCGCAGATTGGCGAATTTGCTTTCATTCTGGCCGGTCTCGGTATCTCGCTGGGCTTACTGAGCCAGGAGGGACGCAATCTGGTACTGGCCGCCGCCATTCTGTCGATTATGCTCAACCCGATTCTCTTCACCCTGCTGGAGCGTTATCTCGACAAAACCGAGACCATGGAAGAACAGACGCTGGAAGAGGCCATAGAAGAAGAGAAACAGATCCCGGTGGATATCTGCGACCACGCAGTGATTGTCGGTTATGGCCGTGTCGGCAGCCTGCTGGGACAAAAATTGCTGGAAGCCGATGTGCCGTTAGTGGTGGTAGAAAATTCACGGCCGCGGGTGGAAGCGTTACGCGAACAAGGCATCAAAGCGGTGCTGGGCAATGCCGCCCGCAGCGATACCATGGAGCTGGCGCGTCTGGACTGCGCCCGCTGGCTGCTGCTGACCATTCCCAATGGTTATGAAGCCGGTGAGGTGGTCACCGCAGCACGTGAGAAACGCGACAATATTGAGATTATTGCCCGCGCCCATTACGACGATGAAGTGGAATATATTCTTGAACGGGGTGCCAATCGCGTGGTGATGGGTGAACGTGAGATCGCCAACAGTATGCTGCGCATGCTGGAGGAAGAGATTGCGCAAAAGCCGATTGTGCGTGAGTGCCCGATTTGATTTAACAGCGCAGAGGCGCGATAAATCGCGCCGCTGCGGGGTGATATTTACCGGTCCCAGTACGACTCTTCGAGGCTGTCCTCACGCTCTGGCAAGCCGCGCGTCAGACGCGGTGAATGCTGATTTAATACCTGGTAGCTAACGCGGTTGGCATATTTACATACCTGTGCCAGTGACGAGTAAGTCAGATATTCACGCACATGTTTGCTGGAATTCGGCACTTTCTGCCGGTGGAAATTGTTCGCGGTGATATCGTGCAGCAGCGCAGCCAAGGCCGCATCCCCTGCGCCATTGGTATTCATGATCTTCTCGGGACCACCCATATAAGGCGCAATATGCGAGAAAATACGCAGCGGCTGCTGGCAGTCCTGCTGGCGCATGGCGCGGCTAAACTCATTTTGGTTGAATTCAGCAATCGCTCCCGGCAGCAACGGATGGTTGGTTTTACGCTTAAATTCGTCTTCGGTAAAACCCGCCATATACAACCCGGTTGGTCCGGCGGTACAGAGCACCAAATCAACCCAATCCAACGCCATATTGGCCGCCAGTAGCGGATCGGCCTCACCCGTCAGGGCAAAGGCTTCCTCTTCATTCATCGCCACGATGGCGACATGGTCGCGCAGAAAATCACGCCAGAACTGCGGGTTATCCTGAATCACGTATTTGGTGCCCAGCGTTAACACCACCGGCACGTTATGTTTTTTGGCGAACGCAATCGCGCGCAACGTGGCTTCCGGCATCGGTTCACCCGGCTGGCAACGCACCAGATAGGAGGTCAGCACCAACGCTGAGGCACCGGCAATCACCTCCTCCGGGATACTGTCGGCTTTTAGCTGGTTCATCAGGCCGGGACTGATGGCAAAGGTGCGCTCGCCCTGCTCGCCAATCAGGGTAAAACAGCGACCAATCGCGCCATCAACGCCTTGCAAATAGTTGAGATCCATCCGGCTGGAGGTGTTGCACAGGTAACGGTAGGCGTAGCTGCCGATCTGGATGCTGTTGCACATCACACCTAACAGCACCGAACGGTCATCGGCCAGCACCGAATAGTTATGCAGCGTGTTGCCAATGGTGCCACCGGCAAACTGATGACTAATCAACTCATCACGCATCAGATCGTGGTACAGCGCTTCAGCCGTGGCATCATCAATCACCAGCGAATGACCGGCGCTCAGGCCGTAGCGTTGCAGAAAGTCATCATCGACTTTGGCTTCAATATCCACCAGCGTCTGATCAATGCCCACGACCCAACTGCCCTCCACCTGCTCTTGCTGCGTAGCTTGCAACAGCGGATCGCGCGCGCTGACGGGGAAATAGTGTTTGGATTTACGTTTGCCGGGAAATTTCATGAAGGATGCCGTCTGGAAAATCAGGCAGAGAATGATAACACATTCTCTGCCGCTCCCTTAACGGCGCGCGTTGACCAGTTGCACCATCATGGCAATGTGCTCGTCATCGGCGTTCAGAGCAGGGATATATTCAAACTTCTCCCCACCCGCGTGCAGGAAGAACTCGCGGTTCTGCTCGCTAATCTCTTCCAGCGTTTCAAGGCAGTCTGCGGCAAAGCCCGGACTCATCACCTGCACATGCTTAATGCCTTTGGCGGGCAGCCCTTGCATGGTTTCGTCCGTGTACGGCGTCAGCCATGGCTCACGGCCAAAGCGCGACTGGAAGGTCATCATGATTTTGTGTGGCGCGATGCCGAGGGCTGCGGCCAGCGCATCCGTGGTGTCTTTGCAACGCAGTGGGTAGTCATCACCTTCGTTGGCGAAGCGCTGAGGGATACCATGATACGACAGCACCAGCAGATCCGGCTCACCATGCTGCGCGAATGAACGTTCGACGGACGCCTTCAGGGCAGCGATATACGCCGGGTGTTCGGCATAATCACGAATAAAGGCGACTTCCGGCAAAGAGCGCAGCGGTTTGAAGCTGGCAGACAGGCCATCCCATACGGCCGCAACCGTTGAGCAGGAGAATTGCGGATACAGCGGCAATACGATCAATTTGGTGACGCCCTGGGCCAATAAGCGCTCAACTGCGCCTTCAAGACTGGGCTGACCGTAGCTCATGCCCAGCTCGACCGGCATATCGATCTGCTGCGCGAGCGCATCACGCTGCCGTTTACTGAACACCATCAGCGGTGAGCCTTCCTCCATCCAGACCGATGCGTAGAGCTTAGACACCCGCGGCGAACGGAACGGGAGGATGATAAAGTTGAGAATCGGCCACCACAACCAACGCGGCGTATCGACCACGCGTGGGTCACCGAGGAATTGTTTCAGGTAACGTTTAACCGCTGGTGTAGTGGGTGCGTCTGGTGTGCCTAAATTAACCAGTAAAACCCCGGGCTTTTCTTGCCTCATTGTATTTCCTTGCTGTCGAAACGAATGGGTCAAAATCGTGGGAAATTGTAGCGGAAAAAGCAGGAGGGGAAAGCAATTGCTGCAAAAGGGCCGGCAAACCGACCCTTATCTGACTTAACCGAGGATGGCAGCCAACTGAGTACTCACTTCAGCAACCTGGCGGGTGCCGTCGATTTTGTGGTACTGGGTGTTACCGGCTTCGGCTTCTTTGCTGTAGTAAGCAATCAGCGGCGCGGTCAGCTGATGGTATTCCACCAGACGCTTACGCACGGTTTCTTCCTGGTCATCTTTACGCGTGGTCAGCTCTTCGCCGGTCACGTCGTCTTTACCTGCCACTTTTGGCGGATTGTAGGTGACGTGATAAACGCGGCCAGACGGCGCATGCACACGACGGCCAACAATGCGATCGACAATCAGTTCATCCGGCACAGCAAACTCAAGCACAAAATCGACGTTAATACCGGCTTCTTTCATGGCATCAGCCTGCGGAATGGTGCGTGGGAAGCCATCAAGCAGGAAACCATTTTTGCAGTCTTCCTGAGTAATACGCTCTTTAACCAACGCAATCACCAGCTCGTCAGTCACCAGTTTACCGGCATCCATAATAGCTTTCGCCTGCTGACCCAGTTCGGTGCCCGCTTTCACTGCCGCACGCAGCATGTCGCCCGTGGAGATTTGCGGAATACCGTATTTCTCCATGATGAATTGAGCCTGAGTGCCCTTACCTGCGCCCGGTGCCCCGAGCAGAATAATACGCATTGCGTAATTCCCCTTGCGAATCGCATTGATCAATCTGAGAAGGCGAAGACCATACCACTATGCCTCGCCCACCACAAGGAAAGGGGCCGTGGTTACGGCTAATGTCCTACTTTACTGCCTTTTGCCACCGATACCAGCCCGACGCGGGATTTTTCCCCATTTTCAGAATTGCGTCCGCTGCTTAACAGCTCGCGCAGCCGCTTCGTCAGTTTTCCCGTCATATTCTGGCTTTTGTTGGCGCTGCCACGCACATTGGCGCACAACAGTACACGCCCCTTCTCGGGCCACAGATGGAGGTCAGGCTGCGGTGCCTGTGGCAGCTTGCCCGGCATGATCGGCAGAACCGCAAATGACAAGCCGGGTTGTTGCAGAGATTGCAGCGAAAACGGCGCTTCCAGGGTAATAGTGTCAACACTGGCAATATTGTAAGGCCGCCATTGCGTAGCGGTCATCTGTGCCAAGGCCTGCTCCGGTGCACCACCCAGCGCCAGTCCGTGTTCGAACAGGCGCAATTCACTGCGTACCAGGGTGCTGAAATCATGGGTGCGCAAAGCGATCAGTACCAAATCTGTGCCCAGGTTCGCGTGACGATCGAGCCGTGTGACAAACAGCCGTGCCTCGCTAATCAGACGCCGGTGCAGCAGCGTGGCAAAAGACTCGGATGCATCTGTGACGCCCTGGCTCTCGCATTCAACCAGCGCACGCACGCGGCCACGAAATACATCAACATGTTCAACCAACGATATATTCCCTGCCATCACTGGCACCGACGGTAACACACTCAATTCACTGACGGGATATTGAGAAGCGTAGCGTGTCTGATTGCGTGCCTGTTCCTGGCGTAAAAACAACTGGGAAAGCAATACCCGTGCAATATGCAATGAAGGTGCAAAGAACAGGTCGTACTGTTCAAGCCGGTAATGGCGGGAAAGCTGGCCGCGAAGCTGATCGCGCGCCGCCGCCCTGGCAGAAGCATTCTGTGAAGCCATCGCGTGATTATTCTCTGTTTATTGTGCTGTGTGATGGCGGATGAGGAGCAGGTCCATGGCGGAAATTACCGGCGTAAACACAGAGGCGCCTGCCAGTCAACCCGCCAGAATCAGGGGGAAAGGTTAGGGCAATGCGGCTGGACTTTAAAATGATATAAACTGACAATCCCTGTTAGGTTTTTACACAGGGGATGAGTATGACCGGGCTACCTTCGTTACGTGCACTGCATTATTTCCACCAGGCGGCACTACACAGCAGTTTTAGCGTAGCCGCCGAACGTTTGCATGTGACCCACAGCGCCATCAGCCATCAGGTTCGACAGCTGGAAAGCTGGATGGGTAAGCCTCTGTTTGTCCGTACAAATGGACGTGTCAAATTAACCTCACATGGTGAGCGATTACTGGTCAGTTGCCAGAAAGCTTTTAGCGAACTTTCCACCACCTGTGAAAGTATTCGCACCGGCATGCGCCACCATCTCAGCGTCTCCTGCGCGCCGAGTTTCCTTTCCCAATGGCTGATCCCGCGTATTGGCAGCTTTTATCTGCGCTATCCCGATATTGAGATCCAGTTTCAGCAACTGGTGGAGATCGATCAGTTGCGCAGCGAACACACCGATGTCCTGATTCACAGTTATGAACAAACGCCCGATGAAGATATCGATGCCACTCTGGTCAGCGATGATTACATCGGCCCACTTTGCGCACCGCAATTTGCCGCACGTTTTCAGAATGAGCAGGATCTGGCGACTTTACCGCTGCTGCATGCCGACACGCGGCTTCACGCCTGGGCAGAATGGGCCAAAACCAGCGGCACACGCGGGAATTTCTGGGTGGGAAAACACTTTGACAATCTGACGCTGGGTATCCAGGCAGCGAGGAATGGCCTTGGGGTGATTATGGCACCGCGTTTACTGGTACGGCAGGAGTTACACGACGGTACGCTGATTGCGCCACTTGGCTTTGTACGCCTGGATCGCGCAACCTGGATGATGACCAAGGCGTCACGTCAGCATGATGCGGAGATTACCTTGTTCCGTGATTGGTTAAGGGATGAGGCGCAGCATTAAAAATCTCCGTACCCGCGCGATAAATCGCGCCGCTACGACAGATGGAAGGGCGCCCCGAGGGGTCGCCCTGATTAATCTTACGCGGTCAGCAGCTGATTCATACGACGAATAAACTGGTTGGGATCGTCCAGCGTGCCACGCTCAGCCAGTAACGCCTGATCAAGCAGCAACTCGACCCACTCGCCAAAGCGGCTTTCATCCTGGGTATCCGCCACACGTTTAACCAACGTATGATCCGGGTTCAGTTCAAAGATGTATTTCACATCCGGCACTTCCTGGCCCGCCGCCGCGAACAATTTCGCCATCTGGGTGGTCATTTCGTTGGCATCGGTGGTGACAATCGCCGGGGTGTCGGTCAGACGGTGGGTTAAACGCACCTCTTTGACGCGCTCGCCCAGCAGGGTTTTCACGCGATCAACGAACGGCTCCAGCGCTTTTTCCGCTTCCTTCTGTTCTTCGGTCTCTTCGTCTGCCAATTTGCTCAGCGATTCGTCCGCTTTGCTCACCGACTGGAAGGTTTTACCGTCAAACTCGGTGAGGTAACTCATCATCCATTCGTCGATACGATCGGACAGCAGCAGTACCTCAATGCCTTTCTTGCGGAACAGCTCCAGATGCGGGCTGCTCTTGGCGGCGGCATAACTGTCGGCGGTGATGTAGTAAATCTTGTCCTGACCTTCCACCATGCGGCTCAGGTAGTCGTCCAGCGAGATGGTCTGCTCAGCACCTTCGCTTTGCGTGGTGGCAAAACGCAGTAGCTTCGCGATCTGCTGCTGGTTAGCCTGGTCTTCCGCCGGGCCTTCTTTCAGCACCAGACCAAACTCTTTCCAGAACTGTTGATATTTTTCCGCGTCATCTTTCGCCAGTTTCTCCAGCATTTGCAGGCTACGCTTGGTCAGCGCACCACGCAGGCTCTGGGTAACACGGCTGTCTTGCAGGATTTCACGCGAGACGTTCAGCGGCAGGTCGTTGGAATCGATCAGACCACGGACAAAACGCAGGTAGTTCGGCATAAACTGCTCGGCGTCGTCCATGATAAATACACGCTGAACATACAGTTTCAGGCCGTGTTTGTGGTCGCGGTTCCACATGTCAAACGGGGCGCGTGCCGGGATGTACAGCAGGCTGGTGTACTCCTGCTTACCTTCCACGCGGTTGTGGCTCCAGGCAGCCGGCTCGCTAAAGTCATGGGCGATATGTTTGTAGAATTCGTGGTACTCTTCGTCGCTGATTTCAGCTTTGTTACGCGTCCACAGCGCCTGGGCTTTGTTGATCTTTTCCCAGCTGGTGGTGTCGCTCTCTTCATCTTTGCTTTCGATTTCTACCGGCAGCGCGATGTGATCGGAATACTTACCGATAATGCTGCGCACACGCCAGGCATCAAGAAATTCATCCTCGCCTTCACGCATATGCAGGGTGATTTCCGTACCGCGATCGGCTTTCTCGATCTCCGCGAGGGTATATTCGCCCTCACCGGCAGATTCCCAGAACACGCCTTCATCGGCGCTGGCACCTGCTGCACGGGTACGCACCGTGACTTTGTCAGCTACGATAAATGCCGAGTAGAAACCGACACCGAACTGGCCGATCAGTTGGCTGTCTTTTGCCGAGTCAGAACCCATCGACTCCAGGAACGCTTTGGTGCCTGATTTCGCGATGGTACCAAGGTTCTCAATTACCTCATCACGACGCATGCCGATGCCGTTATCACTCAGCGTCAGCGTACGATTTTCCTTGTTGACCGAGATCCGCACACGCAGATCGCCGTCGCCTTCATACAGATCCGCTGCCGACAGCGCGCGGAAGCGCAGTTTGTCAGCCGCATCGGAGGCGTTGGAGATCAGTTCACGCAGGAAAATCTCTTTATTTGAATAGAGGGAATGGATCATCAGGTGCAGAAGTTGTTTTACCTCTGACTGGAAGCCACGCGTCTCTTGTCCTTTCATGGTCATTGCTACCTCAACTGAATCGGGTTGATCGAACGTTGAAGAAGAGATGGGGATGGTGCGGAGAATTTCAAGCCGGTATCAATGTTGATACCGGCAAGTGGTTAAAATTTAATCTTGTGACGTCCGGCCAGCGAGTGCGACAGCGTAGTGCCGTCAACCATCTCCAGCTCACCGCCCACCGGCACACCGTGTGCAATACGGCTGGCATCCACGCCGTACTGGCTGCACAGCTCGGCGATATAGTTGGCCGTGGCTTCACCTTCCACCGTGGGATTGGTCGCGAGGATCACTTCCTGCAACGTTTCCTGCTCCAGGCGCTGCTCCAGACGATCCAACCCAATATCCTGCGGGCCGATACCATCCAGCGGCGACAGATGGCCCATTAGCACAAAGTAGCGGCCGGCAAACTGCCCGGTCTGCTCAATGGCGTGGATATCCGCCGGACTTTCCACCACGCAAATCTGGCCGTTTTGCTGACGACGCGGATTGGCGCAGATGGTGCAGATTTCCTGCTCGGTGAAGGTGCGGCAATCGGCACAATGGCCGATTTCCGACATGGCGCGGGTTAACGCCTGCGCCAGACGCATGCCACCGCTGCGATCGCGCTGCAATAGATGAAACGCCATACGCTGCGCCGACTTCGGGCCAACACCCGGCAGACAACGCAACGACTCCATCAAAGATTCAAGCAGTGGACTGGTTTGCATCAGAATGGCATCTTGAAGCCTGGCGGCAGTTGCATACCGGCAGACACGGAAGCCATTTTCTCTTTCTGGGTTTCATCGATACGGCGCGCGGCATCATTGAACGCGGCAGCGATCAGATCTTCCAGCATGTCTTTGTCATCTTCCAGCAGGCTCGGATCCACTTCCACGCGACGGCAGTTATGCGCGCCGTTGATGGTCACTTTGACCAGGCCAGCACCTGATTCGCCAGTGACTTCCAGCGCGGCGATCTCTTCCTGAACTTTGGCCATTTTGTCCTGCATCTGCTGGGCCTGCTTCATCAGGTTGCCCAATCCGCCTTTTCCAAACATAGTCTTCTCTCTCTGCTGGGGCTGCGTCGCACGCTCATCGCGCGGCAGCATGTTCATACGGGTCGAATACTCTCTTCATCCAAATCCGCGTCAAAGAAACGACGCAAGGTCTGAATGTGGGTATCGCTAATGATCGACTGACGCGCCTGCGTCAGTTTCTCTTCATAAATGGCCTGACGCCATTCCAGTGGCGTCAATACCGCAGAATTATCGTCTTCAATAATGGTCAGTTCAACCGTCTGACCTGCCGCATGGCTGAGCGCTTCGGCTAACGCCTGCCGCGCGGCACCTGAATTCAGATGGCGCTGGCTGCTACGCAGATGCAGACATACCGCGCCATCACCCTGTTCTTTCCATGCGTTGAGCGCCAGTTGCTGCACCAGTTTCGGCAATGACAGCGCGGCAATTTCCGCCGCCCAGGCATCGCGTTGCTGCGCTTCTTCCGCCAGACGTTGTGCCAGCTCAGGGGTTTTCTCATGCTCCAGCGCTGAACGCAAGGCTTTTGGCGTCGCAACTGGCTCGGCGATTACCTCGGTCGGCGTTTGTGCTTTCCAGCGGTAAGCTTCCGGTTTTGCCGCCGCTTTTACCGCCGGTTCAGACGCACGTCGCTGCACCCGTTCCGTGACATTTGCCAGGCGTTCCAGTGCCGCATTAGCCGGCCGCGCGGAACGCGCTGCCGGCTCACTCTTTTTTGCTTTGCTGGCTCCCTGACGCAGCAACTGCGTACGGGCCTGTAGCAATTGACTGGTCGCATCCGACAGATTTTCCGGTGCAGGAGCCATATCAGGATAATCGGCAGGAATTGGCGGTACTTCAGTCTGTGGTGGTGCCATTTGTGGCTGTGCCGCCACCGACGTCGGAGTCGGAGCCACCTGAGGTGTCAGCACCGGGCGTGGAACCGGTTCGGCAACCAACGCCTGCGGGTGAAACGCCAACGCACGCAACAGCGTCATCTCCACACCCAGACGGCGATCCGGTGCCAGTGGCAGATCTTTACGCCCCATCAGCAGCGTCTGGTAATAAAGTTGCACATCCGCTGGTGGCAAGACGCGCCCCAGCTCGCGCAGACGTTGTGCCTGGCTGACATCATCATCGCTGAGGGAACTGGGCAGCAATTGCACCATGGCGATACGGTGCAGCAGGCGTAGCATTTCCACCAACAACGCTTCCCATTCGACACCGCGCGACGCAGCCTGGCTCAGCAACGCCATCACCTGTTCACCGTTACCGTCGCTCAGCGCTTCAATTAACGCCAGTGGTTGTTCATCGTCCAGCGTCCCGAGCATCTGCGCCACGCTATCGCGCGTGACGCTGCCCTGCCCCATCGCTATCGCCTGATCGGTCAGGCTGAGCGCATCACGCATACTGCCTTCGGCGGCGCGCGCCAACAGTTGCAGCGCACGCGGTTCGGCGGCGATCTGCTCCTGCTGAAGAATATGCTCCAGTTGCTGGCGAATCTGTTCCACATCCAGCGCTTTGAGATGGAACTGCAAACAACGGGATAAAATGGTGACCGGCAGCTTTTGCGGATCGGTAGTCGCCAGCAGGAATTTGACGTGCGACGGCGGCTCTTCCAGCGTTTTCAGCAGCGCGTTAAAGCTGTGACGTGACAGCATGTGCACTTCATCAATCAGGTAGACTTTGAAGCGGCCACGCGCTGGCGCATATTGCACGTTATCGAGTAAATCGCGGGTATCTTCGACCTTGGTGCGTGACGCCGCGTCGATCTCAATCAGATCGACAAAACGTCCCTGCTCGATTTCGCGGCAGTTATCGCACACGCCACAGGGTGTGGAGGTGATACCGGTTTCGCAGTTGAGACCCTTCGCCAGCAGACGCGCAATCGAGGTTTTACCCACGCCGCGGGTGCCGGAAAAGAGATAAGCATGATGGATTCGTCCCAGTGACAACCCGTTGGCCAGCGCAGTCAGCACATGTTCCTGACCGACTACGTCAGCGAAAGCCTGGGGACGCCATTTTCGCGCAAGTACCTGATAGCTCATGTGGATTCGATCACTGGATTTGGTTGAGTTGGCACAGCGGCACGACTAAAGAGCCGAAGCCCACTGTCAGTAAAAAGGGGAAAAATGCTGCTTTGCAAACCCTGTTTATTTTGGCAGTAGTTTAACAGCCAACACCAAAGATGCCTATAACTTTGCGGAGATGCGCCCCGCCACATGACGGAGCGCGCTGGCCTTAGTGGCCGGGGAAATTCACCAGACTGAAGCAATCGAGGCCCATCGCTTTCAGACGCGCTTCGCCGCTCAGGTCGAACAGGTTAATAATGAAAGCGGCATCTTTCACTTCACCACCTGCACGACGGATTAGCTTAACGGTGGCTTCGATGGTGCCGCCGGTCGCCAGCAGATCGTCCACCACCAGCACCACATCACCCGGCTGAATAGCATCCTGATGCAGTTCCAGCGTGTCAGTACCGTACTCCAGTTCATAGCTTTCGCTAAACGTCGCTCGCGGCAATTTGCCCGGCTTACGTACCGGTACAAACCCTACGCCTAAACCCAGCGCGACCGGCGCGCCAAACAGGAAACCACGTGCTTCCGTCCCTACCACTTTGGTGATGCCTTTGTCACGATAACGCTCGACCAGGATGGCAATCGACGCCGCATACGCTTGCGGGTCCTCCATCAGACTGGTGACGTCACGGAACAGAATGCCCGGCTTGGGGTAGTCAGGAATGCTTTTGATGCTGTTTTTGATGAGTTCAAGCTGCTGAGCAGTTGCGGTCATAGTGTTACGCCTGGTGAAATCTCTATTTCGCGCAGCTTCCATAGCGCCAACACCCGGGAGACCGGGTTAAGCGAAGTCAGTTCACAGAGGGAAGCCACGCACGAAGAGGCCCAAATCTAAGCAAATGGTCGCCTAAATGCAACCCTGTCGCTACGTTTCGCGTTCGTCTGTACTTTCTGCCACCACCGGAATCCGCCACATAAACAGCAACAACACGCACAGCATGATGCCGAGCATAATGCGCACCCACAACATGTGAACCAACCAGATGGACACGGCAAAAGTAAGGATAATCAGCAGCATGGCGCGACCTTTCGCCCCCGGTGGCATCGCACGATGACGCTGCCAGTGGCGCAGATAACGACCAAAAGGTGAGCGCCATAACAACCAGTGATGAAAACGTGGTGAGGATCGGGCAAAACACCAGGCCGCCAGCAACACGAATGGCGTGGTGGGTAATAAAGGTAATACAATCCCCAGCGTACCCAGCACGATCGCCAGCCAGCCAAGGCTCAGTAATAAAATGCGTTGCATAACTGATGCCTGATAAAATCGATACCGCAATACGTTAACACAGTCGGGAAAAGAGTGATGCCCTTGCCGCACCCACAACAACGTCTTCAATCCACCCTTGCGCTGCTGCGCCAGCAAATCGCGCAGCAACCGGATGGCAGCTGCCGTCAACCGCGCTTTGATGCGCAATTGTTCCATTGCAAAGGGACGCGACTGGCCGACTATTTGCAAGAGCTGGAACACAATGTCGCCCAGCTCACCGCCGCTGACCAGGATGTTGCACGCCGTCAGTGGCTGGCTGATAAAGTGCTGGATCAGATCGCCGCCTTACAACGCGAGTGTCAAAGCCAGCAACTGCGTGTGCCGCGCGAACGACCGCGCACCGATGTTAAACAACAGAAACGCGAAGAGTATCGCGGCTATGAGACACGGTTGCTGGGGATGATCGCCGAACGCGAGCAGCATCTGCACCATGCCGAAACCCTGAGCGTCCAACAGCAATTGATTCGTGAACTGGAGCAACTTCACCTGCGACTGGGGCGCTGTCGTCAGGCCATCCATAAGCTGGAGCTGCAATTTACCGCACGGTAAGCGCAGCGATCTTTCCTCTATACTTTTCTTTCCTGAAATGAGGAGTTGCATATGGCTTTTATCGCCTGGATTTTGACGGGTCTTGCCGCTGGTTGGCTAAAACGGGTGCTGTTTCCCGGGCGGCCTGGAGGGTTTATGGTTACGCTGGTACTGGCGGTAATAGGTGCGCTGATCGGCGGCTATATCGCCAGTTATTTTAACGCGTGCGATATGGTAACCCTCAGCTTTGCGACCTTCGGCATGGCGCTGGCTGGTGCCGTGGTGATGCTGCTGGTGGTGATGAAATTACGTATTTAGGAGAAGCGATGTCACTGGAAACGGCACCAGACGAAATCAAACTGGCTGTGGATTTGATTCAACTGCTGGAAGAGAACCAGGTTCCCACTGCTACAGTGCTGGCCGCACTGGCAATTATCCAGCGCGATTATGAGCAGAAAAAAGCAGCGGAAAAATCCCCGTAACGGCGCGATTTATCGCGCGGGTTCTACCAATACTGCGCACAGAATTGCGCGATAAATCGCGCCGCTACGAATGAGTACCGTTGGATAATGTTGGACTTAACCGCAGCATATCCAGCAGGGCTTCGACCAGGCTCGGTGCCTCTGCCGCCAGGTCAAAACTTTCCGGCGTGAAGAGCCAGCTTTCCATCATGCCATTCACATAGGCACGCATAATCAACGCGGCCTGACGGGTGTTGAGGTTGCCGGGCAACTGACCCGCATCAATGCAAGCACGCAGTACCTCTTCTATTCTATCGTAACATTCCAACAATAAGCTTTGCTGCATGTTCTGCAAGGTTGCCATTTCACCCACAAATTCGCATTTATGGAAAATGATCTCCATTAGTGCGCGTCTTTTGGGATCCTTTGCAGTAGCGTCAAGGATATAGATCAACATGGAACGCATAACAGAAAGTGGATCGCCGGGGTATTTTGTTTGATACTCAAGTTCCACATCATCAAGCCCAGCGTCACACTGCAACCAGATTTCATGTAACAGATCGGCTTTATTCTTAAAATGCCAGTAGATGGCTCCCCGCGTGACGCCGGCAGCCGCAGCGATATCCGCCAGTGATGTGGCGGCAACACCGTGTTCTGAGAAGTGAGCTAACGCGGCATCAAGAATTTGATTACGCGTTTCAAGTGCTTGTGCTTTGGTTTTTCGTGCCATAGCGGACTTTTTTTACAAACTGGCAAGTTTACATACATTTGTGAATGTATGTACCATAGCACGACCCGTGTTTTAACGCAGCAATGGGTTTAACGGTTTGTGATCCATTGATCATTTGATATCGGACACTAGAGGTTTATTTATGAATAAAAACAGAGGATTAGCCCCTCTGGCGGCCGTCCTGATGCTTTCAGGCAGCTTTGTATTGACAGGATGTGATGATAATAAATCCCAGCAAGCCGCCCAGCAGCAGCCCCCTGAAGTGGGTGTTGTGACGTTAAAAAACGAGCCACTGAAAATCACTACTGAGCTACCTGGCCGCACTTCGGCTTTCCGTGTTGCGGAAGTTCGCCCTCAGGTCTCAGGTATCATTCTGAAGCGTAACTTTGTTGAAGGCAGTGACGTGAAAGCAGGGGTTTCCCTGTATCAGATCGATCCCGCTACCTATCAGGCGACTTACGACAATGCAAAAGGTGCACTGGCGGAAGCGCAAGCCAATGCGCGCATCGCAGATTTGACGGTTAAACGCTATAAGCCGCTGCTGGGTACCAAGTACATCAGCCAGCAGGATTATGACACCGCCGTCGCTACCGCCGCACAGAATGCCGCTGCCGTACAGGCTGCGCAGGCGAACGTAGAAAGCGCCCGCATTAATCTGGCATACACCAAGGTGACCTCCCCGATTAGCGGACGCATTGGGAAATCCTCCGTGACGGAAGGCGCGCTGGTATCAAGTGCGCAGACCACCGCACTGGCTACCGTACAGCAGCTCGATCCGATGTATGTTGACGTGACCCAATCCAGCGATGATTTCCTGCGTTTGCGCGCCGAGCTGGAAGCCGGTCAGTTGAAACAGACCGACGGTAAAGCCAATGTTGTTCTGTTGATGCAAAACGGTAGCACCTACGCACAGTCTGGCACGCTGGAATTCTCCGACGTGACCGTCGACGAAACCACCGGTTCGATTACCCTGCGTGCGATCTTCCCGAACCCGGATGGCCGTCTGTTGCCTGGCATGTTTGTCCGTGCGCGTCTGGATGAAGGTACCAATCCGAGTGCGTTGCTGGTGCCTCAGCAGGCGGTTACCCGTACCCCAACCGGCCAGGCCACAGCCATGGTGGTCGGAGCCGATAACAAAGTTGAATTGCGCAACCTGACAGCCAACCAGGCGATTGGTGATAAATGGTTGGTCACCGAAGGATTGAAAGCAGGCGATCGTGTGATCACCGTCGGTCTGCAACGTGCCAAACCCGGTGCGCAGGTAACACCACAAGAAGTATCAGACGACACGAAAGCCGCTGCCGCATCTCAGGCACAGTCTGAAAAATCGTCTTCATAAACAGGAGCCGTTAATACATGGCTAAGTTTTTTATCGATCGCCCCATTTTTGCGTGGGTAATCGCCATCATTATTATGTTGGCGGGTGCGCTATCGATCATCAGTCTGCCTATCGAGCAATATCCCAATGTTGCTCCACCGGCAGTTGAGATCCAGGCCTCATATCCGGGTGCTGATGCGAAAACGCTGCAAGACTCGGTGACTCAGGTCATCGAACAAAATATGAACGGTATCGATGGACTGATGTATATGTCCTCGAGCAGTGACTCGTCCGGTACGTTGACCCTGACGCTGACCTTCCAGTCCGGTACGGACGCGGATATCGCTCAGGTCCAGGTACAGAACAAACTGCAGCTGGCGATGCCATTGCTGCCGCAGGAAGTGCAGTCGCAGGGGATTCAGGTTAAAAAATCCTCCAGCAGCTTCCTGATGGTGGCCGGTTTTGTCAGTGATGACCCGAACATGACGCAGAACGATATCTCGGACTACGTTGCGTCGAACATCAAAGATCCGATCAGCCGTACCCCTGGGGTAGGTGATACCCAGGTATTTGGTGCGCAGTATGCTATGCGTATCTGGCTTGATCCGCACAAGCTCAATAACTTCCAGCTGACACCGGTTGATGTGATCAGCGCACTGACGACCCAGAACACCCAGGTGGCCGCCGGTCAGTTAGGTGGCACACCACCGGTGCCGGGCCAGCAGTTGAACGCCTCGATCATTGCCCAGACTCGTCTGACATCGACCGATGAGTTCGGCAACATTCTGTTGAAGGTCAACACCGATGGTTCGCAGGTGCGTCTGCGTGACGTGGCGAAGATTGAGTTGGGTGGGGAAAACTACGACATCATTGCCCGTTACAACGGTAAACCGGCTTCCGGTATCGGTATCAAGCTGGCGACCGGCGCTAACGCGCTGGACACGGCGGATGCAGTAAAAGCCGAGCTGGCGAAGCTGCAACCGTTCTTCCCGGCTGGCATGAAAGTGGTTTATCCGTATGACACTACGCCGTTCGTTAAAATCTCCATCTTCGAAGTGGTGAAAACCCTGATGGAAGCGATCGTGCTGGTGTTCCTGGTAATGTATCTGTTCCTGCAGAACTTCCGCGCCACGCTGATCCCAACCATTGCGGTGCCAGTGGTACTGCTCGGGACCTTTGCGATCATTGCCGCATTTGGTTACTCGATAAACACGCTCACCATGTTCGGGATGGTGCTCGCCATCGGCCTGTTGGTGGATGACGCCATCGTGGTGGTAGAGAACGTTGAGCGTGTAATGGCCGAAGAGGGACTGCCACCGAAAGAAGCCACCAAACGTTCGATGGAGCAGATTCAGGGTGCGTTGGTCGGTATTGCGCTGGTGCTCTCGGCGGTATTTATTCCGATGGCCTTCTTTGGCGGCTCTACCGGGGTGATCTATCGTCAGTTCTCGATCACCATTGTATCAGCGATGGCCCTGTCGGTGCTGGTGGCGTTGATTCTGACGCCTGCGCTGTGCGCAACCATGCTGAAACCGGTGGAGAAAGGCAGCCACGGTAAAACCACCGGTTTCTTTGGCTGGTTTAACCGCCTGTTTGATAAGAGCACCAGCCACTATGTGGACAGCGTCGGTCATATCGTACGCAGCACCGGCCGTTACCTGGTACTTTATCTGATCATCGTCGTGGGCATGGCGTATCTGTTCCTGCGTCTTCCTACCTCGTTCCTGCCGGAAGAGGATCAGGGTCTGCTGCTGGCTCAGGCGCAATTACCTGCCGGTGCCACCCAGGAACGTACTCAGAAAGTGCTCGACCAGGTGACGGATTACTTCCTGACCAAAGAGAAAGACAGCGTCAATTCGGTGTTTACCGTTAACGGCTTTGGCTTTGCCGGTCGTGGACAGAACACCGGTATCGCCTTCGTTAGCCTCAAGCCTTGGGACGAGCGTAGCAGTGCCGATATGAAAGTGCCTGCCCTTGCCGCTCGTGCGATGCGTGCGCTGGGTTCCATCAAAGATGCGATGGTCATTCCGTTCAACCTGCCGGCGATTATCGAACTGGGTAACGCCACCGGTTTCGACTTCCAGCTCATTGATCAGGGTAACCTGGGACATGAGAAACTGACCGAAGCACGTAATCAGCTGTTCGGTATGATCGCTCAGCACCCGGATACTCTGGTGGGCGTGCGTCCTAACGGCCTGGAAGATACACCGCAGTACAAACTGATTATCGATCAGGAAAAAGCGTCGGCGCTGGGTGTCTCGTTGTCTGACATCAATACCACGCTGGGTGCGGCATGGGGTGGTTCCTACGTGAACGACTTCATCGACCGTGGTCGCGTGAAGAAGGTGTACGTGATGGGCCAGCCGGATTCACGCATGCTGCCGGATGACGTCAGCAAATGGTATGTACGCAACAGCGCAGGTGAGATGGTGCCGTTCTCCGCCTTCTCCAGTGCGAAGTGGCAGTACGGTTCACCACGTCTGGAACGTTATAACGGCCTGCCGTCAATGGAAATCCTCGGCCAGGCTGCACCGGGTAAAAGCTCCGGTGATGCCATGAATCTGATGGAAGAGTTGGCGGCAAAACTGCCTGCGGGTATCGGCTACGACTGGACGGGTATGTCCTACCAGGAACGTTTGTCCGGTAACCAGGCTCCGGCACTGTATGCCATCTCGCTGATTGTGGTGTTCCTGTGTCTGGCTGCACTGTATGAAAGCTGGTCAATTCCGTTCTCAGTCATGTTAGTGGTTCCGCTCGGCGTGGTGGGTGCGTTGCTGTTCACTACCCTGCGCGGTCTGAGCAATGACGTCTACTTCGTGGTGGGCCTGCTTACCACCATTGGCCTGTCGGCGAAGAACGCCATCCTGATCGTTGAGTTCGCTAAGGATTTGATGGAGAAAGAAGGCAAAGGGTTGGTGGAATCAACGCTGGAGGCATCCCGTATGCGTCTGCGTCCGATTCTGATGACCTCTCTGGCCTTTATCCTCGGCGTACTGCCGCTGGCGATCAGTACCGGTGCTGGTTCTGGCGCGCAGAACGCCGTAGGTACTGGCGTGATGGGCGGCATGGTCACCGCCACCGCGCTGGCCATATTCTTCGTGCCAGTGTTCTTCGTAGTGGTGCGCCGCCGTTTCAGCAAGAATAATGCTGAACTGGAACAAGGCCATCCGGTCGACCACAGCCACTAAGATTTTCCCTCCCTGAAAAGGCCGCTGATGCGGCCTTTTTTTTTGCTCCCAGACACAACCCACGCGATAAATCGCGCCCCTACGAGTTGCATTGTTGTGCGCTCAGGTTCATACTATTGTTATATAATAACATTACATAAGGCACGTAATTATGAAACCTGATATCCATCCCCACTACCGCCCGGTGGTGTTCCACGACACTACGGCGAATGAATATTTCAAAGTCGGTTCCACTATCAAAACGGAACGCACCATCGAGTTTGAAGGCGAAGTGCTGCCGTATGTCACGCTCGACGTCTCTTCAAAATCGCATGTGTACTACACCGGCAAGCAGAAAGATTTTGCCAAAGAAGGCAGCGCGGCACGCTTCAACCAGCGTTTTGGTCGTTTCCTCAGCCGCAGCAAGGCATAACGGAGCACAACATGCAGGTATTGAGTTCATTGCGTTCAGCCAAGACCCGTCACAAAGATTGCAAAGTCGTGCGTCGTAAAGGTCGTATCTATGTGATTTGTAAAACTAATCCGCGCTTTAAAGCGGTTCAGGGAAGAAAGAAGAAAAAACGTTAGGATGTGTCGTGATAATTGGCCGGGTTGATACCCGGCCTTTTTTTATTACTGCATACTTTTCAGCATGTCATTCACGTTGTGTTTGAATGCCGCTTCATAGCTGGCAGCCGGTCCATTCGCTTCCGACAATGCTTCCGGATACAGCTCGCCACCTGGTTTTGCGCCGGTTGCGCTGGCAATTTGCTTCACCAGACGCGGATCAGTCTGGTTCTCCATAAAGTAGGTATTGATGTGTTCAGCCTTGAGCTGTTTGATGATAGAGGCCACATCACTGGCGCTGGCTTCCGCTTCGGTTGAGAAACCAACCGGCGCAAGAAATTCCACCCCATAACGCTGACCAAAATAACCAAACGCATCATGGCTGGTCAGTACCTTACGTTTGCTCTGCGGTACGGCGGCAAAAGACGTTTTTGCCCAGCTGTCGAGTTTCTGTAATTGCTGAATATAGTTCTCGCCCTGTTTGCGAATAGCGGCTGCGTCTTCCGGATCGGCCTTGATCAAGGCGTTCATGACGTTGGTGGCGTAAATCACACCATTCGCCATGCTGTTCCACGCGTGAGGATCGGTAATGGTTTTACCATCGTCCACCATCTCACGGGTATTGATACCGGTTGACGCTACCACCAGCGTACCTTTGTAGCCCGACGCACTTACCAGTCGATCCATCCAGCCCTCCAACCCGAGACCGCTGACGAACACGACATCAGCCTGCGCCAGTGCCTGGCTATCCTGTGGCGTGGGTTCGAAGGTATGTGGGTCACCATTTGGCCCCACCAACGATTTCACCTTAACGTGATCGCCACCAACCTGTTTCACGATATCAGCCAGCACGGTAAAGCTTGCTACCGCATCCACCGTTTTCGCCAGCGCCAGCGGGCTGATCAACATGGCACCCACCGCCAGGCTAATCGGTAACTTCTTCATACATATCCCCTTATTGGTTTCGTTATCGGCGGCGCAGTAAGCCGCCACATGGTCCTGTCAAAACAGAAAGCAAAAAAAGCCCGGCGGCGCTCAGCACCACTGCCGGACCGGCAGGTAGTGAGTAGTGCCACGACAATATCAGCCCGATCAGAGCGGCAATCACCGCCAGCAGCATGGCAACACCGAGCATGCAGGCGAGATGTCGACTCCAGAAGCGGGCGCTGGCGGCGGGCAGCATCATCAATCCCACTGACATCAAGGTGCCCAGCACCTGAAAACCCGCCACCAGGTTGAGTACCACCAGGGTGAGAAAAATGCCGTGCACCAGCGGCGCACTCCATTTGCCTTGTGCACGCAGGAAATCGGGATCGAAGGCGTCAATCACCAACGGACGGTAGATCATCGCCAGCATTAATAATGTGAACGCGGCAATGCCGCCGACCAGCATAATCGCGGCGTTATCCACCGCCAGCAGCGAGCCAAACAGTACGTGCAGTAAGTCAACGCTGGAGCCGCGTAGTGAGACAAGAGTGACGCCAAGCGCCAGTGAACCGAGATAAAAACCGGCGAAGCTGGCATCTTCTTTCAGCGGCGTGTAACGGCTGACGGCACCGGAGAGCAAAGCGACCGCCAGACCAGCGATCAGCCCGCCAATCCCCATCGCCACCAATGACAGACCAGAGATGAGATAACCAATCGCCGCACCAGGTAACACCGCGTGAGAAAGCGCATCGCCAATCAGGCTCATACGCCGCAGCGAGAGGAAAACCCCAAGAGGTGTGGCACTCAGCGCCAGCGCGACACAGGCCACCAGGGCACGGCGCATAAAACCGAATTCGATGAATGGTTGCAGTAAGGTCATGATGCGACCCTCCGCAACAAGGGGGCGTGCGCGGATTCCGGTTCATCCAGCGACAAGACATCCTGAAAATAACGCTCGACCAAAGGGCGGTCGTGTAATACCACCAACAAGGTAGTGCCCACTTGTTGTTGTTGTTGCAGGATCGACATCAATAAGGTCACGGTCTGGCTGTCGATGCCATTAAAGGGTTCATCCAGTAGCCATAATTTGCTGCGTTGCAGCATCAGGCGGGCGAACAACACACGCTGCAACTGCCCACCCGACAAAGTGGCGGGCTGGGCATCGGCAAAATCACGCATCTGTACCGCATCCAGTGCCATATCAATCTCTTTGCGCAGCGTACGGTTAATCGCGCCAAACCAGCCGCAGCGCGGCCAGCACCCCATCGCCACCAATTCATAAGCGGTGATGGGAAAACGCGTTTCCAGCTCAGTACGTTGTGGCAACCAACCCAGTTCCTTACGGGAAACCTCTAAATCGCAACGGCCAGCAATCGGTGTCAGTAAACCGGCGATGGTTTTCAGCAACGTGGATTTTCCGCTGCCATTCGCGCCAATTAGCGCTGTCATGCTGCCTGACGGCAGCTCGCCATTAATTGTTGGCGTAACCCTTTGTCCCTGATACCCGGCTTGCAGGTGATGAAAACGCATCATTTCTGCATACCCCAGACGATTGCCAATACCAGCAGGGCAACCAACAACAACGCGACCAGCAAACGTCCGCCAAGCGACAACAGTAATCCACTGTGATTCATTGAACACGACCAAAATGTTATAACATAACAATACACTATCAGACTATTCTGTCACCTGGTCAGAGGAAAGTGTTTCAAAAGTTAAACAGCGGCAATCCTCCCCCCTCCTTTTCCCCCTGCCACACAATGCAATCCATCACAACAATAGCTATTTATGCTTAAGGCGAGCTTGCAATGTTTGCCAGAAACCCCAATGATATAAACAACGCCCTTTTTAGTGGATTAACAATGCAGGCCATTATTCATTGTGATATTGCTGTGGATGAGGATGACTGCTCAAAGTTGCAGGCAATAATACAAGGGAATATTCTCAAAATAGCCTCAGCATTGGCGGGTGATTTACAATGGTATTCACAAAACGCACGATTAGTTCCCGAGAGTTTTCGCATTATTTCTATCAAGACTATCGCTAATAATCGATTTAAAATGCTTTACGATTTCCAGTGGAATTTATTTAGTCCCTGTCAGGATTTAAATGAAACCTTTACCCGCCAGGAAGATGTTCTGTTTCATATCCAGCCGGGCGGGCTGGTGTTCGAGGTGATAGACAATTCACGCCCTTCTCCTGCCGATGAATTGTAATATTTGGTAATGGAGGTGAGCAAAACTAATGAATGTGGATTATCTTTAAGGAGTCGCTGAATTCATTTTATTCGTGATCGCTTCCTGGCCGCTTTTCCAAATCTCGCCGCACTGCGGTAACCGTGCTAGCTATGGAGGGGAAAAAGATGGACGAATACTCACCGAAACGGCATGATATTGCCCAGCTTAAATTTCTGTGTGAGAACCTGTTTGACGAAAGTATGGCAACATTAACTGACAGCCATCATGGCTGGGTTAATGATCCCACTTCGGAAAGCAATTTACAGCTCAACGATTTGATTGAGCATATCGCGTCTTTCACGATGAATTACAAAATTAAGCATGTTGAAGATGAAGCACTGATTACGCAAATCGATGAATATCTTGACGATACCTTTATGTTGTTTAGCAGCTACGGAATCAATACTCAGGATCTTCAACGTTGGCAACGTTCAGCACGACGCTTATTTAACCTGTTTGCCGAAGAGTGCGCTTTTCTACAGCAACCCAGCCATTCCTTTTAGCATCAGATGAGAACCATTTATTTATGAGCAATCAAGCCTTAACCAAAACCGATTATTTGATGCGACTGCGCCGCTGTCGCTCAATCGATACCCTTGAGCGGGTGATTGAAAAAAACAAGTATGAATTATCCGATGACGAGTTGGCGGTATTTTACTCTGCTGCCGATCACCGCCTTGCAGAGCTGACGATGAATAAGCTCTACGATAAAGTGCCCGGTTCTGTCTGGAAGTTCGTCCGTTAAGTTTTTCCCTTCTCTGGCCCAGTCTGTTGCAGCAACCGATTTTCAGGGATTGACCTTTTCACTGGCAAAGGAGTGCCAGTAGTACGCTATTTATTGAATCAGAAGGATTTTTTACGAGGCAGAAATGGTGGAGGCCCTGCCAGCTACATCCCGGCACACGCGTCACCTGCTGCGGCTGCTTCCTTCCGGACCTGACCGAGTTCACAAGTTAGCATTGCGGGAGAACCAACAGGGCCCCCATTGACTAGCCCTCGTTACGAGAGCGCTGGCATTATCAGGTAAGCCCCCGGCAATTGCAAGCAAACCCCTGATGACCGTTGTTTTCTTGAACAGATGGGCGGTTATACATGGCCCGGTTCATGTTAAAGTCTGGATTTACGGTTATTCAGGATGACCTTAATGAACGAGCACGATAGCTTTCCGCAACGCGTCTGGCAGATTGTTGCTGCGATTCCATCCGGAAAAGTGATGACCTATGGTGATGTTGCTCGTCTGGCCGGATCTCCGCGCGCAGCGCGCCAGGTAGGCGGCGTGTTGAAGCGTTTACCCTCAGGCAGTCAATTGCCCTGGCATCGTGTTCTTAACCGCCACGGTCGAATTTCACTACAGGGCGACGATTTGTTTCGCCAGCGGGATGCATTAGAAGCGGAAGGCATTGAAGTCAGTGATGCGGGTGAAATTGAACTGGCGCGCTATCGCTGGGATCAGGAGTGATACCAGCACATATTCGTAGCGGCGCGATTTATTGCGCTTTTTGTCCGCTGCATTAACGTTAAAGGCGCGCGATAAATCGCGCCGCTACGGAATACGTTTTACATACTGGTCGCCGCAGGCACCGAAGACGACGGCGTCACCTGCGTTGGTGAGGTGGACGGCACGGTGGTTGCCGCACCCGGCTGCGTTGGCATCGCCATATTAGTTGTTGGCACCAGCAACAGTTCTACCTTGGTTCCACCCTGATTAATCACCGGTTTCACGGTATCCGTGATAAACGCCAGTCTGCCGTCTATGGCAATCGCTGCACTCAACAGGATACGCGCGTTCGGCTGAATGTCTGCCGGGTTATAGGGCAGCACAAACTGGAACGGAGCCTGTTTACCCTCAGTATGCACCACGTGTTGGGCGAGCACACGGGATGGCGCGTCGGACTGCGAGGCATCTGACAACGTCACTGTCAGTACCGCATCCGGCGGTAAGGCAATGCGCTGGCGAATATAAATGGAACCGCTCACATTTGGCTGCGCAATGGCCGCCTGCTGCCCGGCAACAGTTGATCCTAAGGTTGGCGTTGCCACCGGTTTACTGTGGTCTGCGCACCCTGCTACCGCCACAGCCAGTGTCATACCGCTAATCATTTGCCAAAGTTTCATCGATGTCGTCTCCTTATGAACACTATGATTGTCGGCGGCAAAAATAATGTGCAGCTATTCAACCGCCGAATGCCCTTAATTCTGGCACAAAAATCCACAATGCGCCTGAGACTGGTCTCAGATTGCTGAAATCACGGCAAAAAGATTGACGGCAACTGGTCGGATCTTTCAAACTTGCCCGACCGGTATCACTGAGGAATCCGTTATGAGCCAGGCACTGCACAACCTGCTTAATTTGTTGAATCTGGAAAAACTGGAAGAGGGACTTTTTCGCGGTCAGAGCGAAGACCTCGGCCTGCGTCAGGTGTTTGGTGGTCAGGTGGTTGGCCAGGCACTTTATGCGGCGAAACAGACAGTGCCGGAAGCGCGTATTATCCACTCGTTTCATAGCTATTTCCTGCGTCCGGGCGATAGCCAGAAAGCCATCATCTATGATGTCGAAACCCTGCGAGATGGCAAAAGCTTTAGCGCGCGCCGCGTCAGCGCAGTGCAAAATGGACAACCCATCTTCTACATGACGGCCTCATTCCAGGCACCGGAAAGTGGGTTTGAGCATCAGAACAGCATGCCGCAGGTGCCCGCCCCCGATAATCTGCCATCGGAACAGGACCTGGCGCAGAAACTGGCGGCGCATCTGCCCATCAAGCTGCGGGAAAAATTCCTCTCCGAACGGCCGCTCGATATTCGCCCGGTACAAATTCACAATCCACTCAAAGGCCGTGTAGACGAGCCAGTGCGTCAAGTGTGGGTACGCGCCAATGGTCAGTTGCCGCAGGATCGTCGTATTCATCAATACCTGCTCGGCTATGCGTCAGACCTCAACTTCCTGCCGGTGGCTCTCCAACCGCACGGGAAAGGGTTCCTTGAGCCTGATATGCAAGTTGCCACTATCGACCATTCGATGTGGTTCCACCGTCCGTTCGACTTGTCAGAGTGGCTGCTGTATAGCGTCGTCAGCACTTCAGCATCAGGGGCACGCGGTTTTGTCCGTGGGGAGTTTTTTACTCAGGATGGGACATTGGTGGCAACGACGGTGCAGGAAGGGGTAATGCGCCAGCGCAGCGAATAAAAAAAGGGGCGATTTCTCGCCCCTTCTGCCTTTTATTATTTTAGCGCACTGCTCTCTTTTGCAGCCCGGCTCTTACTGGTTGTAAGCGTTCTCGCCGTGGCTGTTAACATCCAGACCTTCACGTTCCTGATCTTCCGGAACACGCAGGCCAACAATCATATCGGCCAGTTTGAAGCCAATGAAGGCAACCACACCAGACCAAACGATGGTGACACCCACGCTGAACAGTTGGATCCACACCTGATGGCCCATGGTCACGCCTTCTGCATAACCTACGCCACCCAGTGAAGAGGACGCGAACACACCGGTCAGGATACAACCCACGATGCCGCACACGCCGTGCACACCGAACACATCACACGGGTCATCAACACGCAGCCATTTCTTCAGGGTGGTCACACCCCACAGACCAGCCAAACCACCGACCAGACCGATAATTAGCGCACCGCCAACACCGACATAACCACACGCCGGGGTGATAGCAACCAGACCTGCGATGAAGCCTGAAGACGCACCCAGCAGAGACGGTTTGCCACGCAGCGCCCACTCACCAAAGGTCCAGGACAGTACCGCACCCGCAGTCGCAATCACGGTGTTCAGGAACGCCAGAGCAGCGATTTCGTTAGCAGCAGAAGCAGAACCCGCGTTGAAGCCGAACCAGCCTACGTACAGGATCGCCGTACCAGTAAAGACCATTGGCAGGTTGTGTGGTTTGAATGCTTCTTTACCGAAGCCAGCACGTTTACCCACCAGGTAAGCACCCACCAGACCCGCAACCGCGGCGTTGATGTGAACAACGGTACCGCCAGCGAAGTCCAGCGCGCCATCAGATGCCAGCAGACCGCCAGCCCAGACCATGTGCGCAATCGGCAGATACGCCAGCGTCAGCCATACAGCGACGAAAATCAGCACAGCAGAGAAACGAATACGTTCAGCAATAGAACCGACAATCAGGCCCACAGTGATACAGGCGAAGGAAGCCTGGAACGCAACGTGGATGTATTGATAGAAGGTGCCCATCAGTGCTTTCAGCTCGATGTTTTTCAGCATCGCCCACTGGAAGCTACCGAAGAAGGCATTGCCTTCACTGAAGGCCAGCGAGTAACCGTAGATCATCCACAGTACGCAGACCAGGGAGAAGGTCACCGCTACCTGAGTCAGCATGGACAACACGTTTTTACCGCGGATCAGACCGCCGTAAAACAGGGCAATACCCGGAATCGACATGAACAGCACCAGTGCGGTGCAGATCATCATAAACGCGTTATCGGCTTTGTCCGCGACGGCAGGAGCTGCCGCCATGGCCAGAGACGGTAACAGCGCCAGGCTGGTCAGGCCCAACTTCGTCATCATTTTATTCATTTCTTTCCATCCCATCACAATCAAGGCCCAGTTACAGTGCTGCTTCGTCGGTCTCGCCAGTACGAATACGGATAACGCGTTGCAGTTCCGCAACGAAAATTTTGCCGTCGCCAATTTTGCCGGTATAAGCGGCTTTGCTGATCACATCGACGACTTCGTCCAACTGATCATCAGCAATGGCGATATCAATTTTTACTTTTGGCAGGAAGTTCACGCTGTACTCGGCACCGCGATAAAGCTCTGCGTGACCTTTCTGGCGACCGAAACCCTTCACTTCGGTAACTGTCAGTCCCTGAATGCCAATAGAGGATAAGGCTTCACGCACGTCCTCCAGCTTAAATGGTTTGATTACCACGGTAACCAGCTTCATACGATCCCCTCCAGGTATTTAATGAATGAGTCTTACCGGACACGCAGGGATATAAGCAAAGGGTGTGCCATAAATAAAAAAAGCGCAGAGTCAGCAGATTAGCCGCACCGCAGCGCGCTTCGTTCTGTGATGGGCAACACAAATACAAACAGGAAAGGAAGAAAAGAGTAGATTGTTTGCACTTCTTTGGTGCTTCAAGCCTCAAAGAAGTGCATTTATACAGAATAATCCGATAAAGGTGCGCAGAAAAGGTGCAAGTCACCCTTCAGTCGTTAAGGGAATGCCCGCCGCGAGTTCATCGCCTGCCTGCTGCAACTGATACATCTGCCAGTAACGCCCCTGCTGCGCCAGCAATTCGCTGTGCGTACCGCGTTCGGCGACCTGACCACGATGCAGCACCAGAATCTGGTCCGCTTCAGTAATGGTAGAGAGGCGATGCGCAATCACCACCAGCGTGCTGTGCTGGCGCAAAGCACGCAGAGCGTGCTGAATCGCCTGCTCAGTACCGGAATCGATATTGGCGGTAGCTTCATCAAGGATCAATATCTGCGGCAACGACACCAACACCCTCGCCAACGCCAGCAGCTGTTTCTGCCCCACCGACAGGTTATTGCCCTGCTCGCCCAGCCGAGTGTGAATACCGTCCGGCATCGCGCGGACCAGTGGAGCAAGTTGCACCGTCTCCAGCGCCTGCCACACCGCCTGTTCCGGGATATCGCGCCCAAGACGGACGTTGGCGAGCAAGGTATCCGCCAGCACCACCGGGTCCTGCTGCACCATCGCCACCCCCTGACGTAACGCCTGATGCGTCAGTTGCGGCAGCGGACGACCATCCAGCTCAATGCTGCCGCGCGTCACCGGGTAATAACCCATCAGCAGGTTCGCCAGCGTACTCTTGCCACTGCCGGTATGGCCGACCAGCGCAATAAACCCGCGTGCAGGCACCTCCAGATCGATCTGGCTTAACACGTCACGATCGGCGCGGTAGGCAAAACTGACGTCACGCAGGGAGATACACCCGGAGGCCAGCGGCCGATTGTCGATGCCGTAATCCTGCTGGGCCGCATCCATCAATTCAAAAATACGCTCACCCGACACCACCGCCTGTTGCAGCATTGATTGCTGGGTGGTGAGTTCAATCAACGGCTCATTCAGACGACCGAGATAGGTAATAAAGGCATAAAGTACTCCCACCTCAAATACGCCGGGCGTGGCGAAACTGAACAACATCAGCAGACCGCACAATATCAGTGCAGAGAACAAGCTCAGCAGCGGACGCAGCAGGAAGCCATCGAGTCGCAGTGTCTCCATGCGTGCCAGATAGTGCGAGCGGCTGGCCTCACCCATGCGCTCTCCAAATCGTGCCTGCTGGCGGAACTGCTGAATGACGCTCATGCCGTTAATCACTTCATTGAAGCCATTATTGATATCGGCGAGGTAGCTACGCACCCGGCGCGCTATCGGTGTGCTGTAGCGCTGATAAATCAACATCACCGTCAGCACCAGTGGGAAAATCACCATCGCCACCAGCGCCATACGCCAGTCGAGCGCAAACATTGCCACCAGCATCGCGCCAATTAGCGCCGCACTGCGCAACACCGTTGCCACTACCGTGACGTAAAGATCGCGGATCACCTCGGTATCATTGGTCACACGCGAGATAATCTGCCCAACCGGTTGGGTATCGAAGGCACTCAACGGCTGACGTAGCGCAGCATTCATCACATCAGTACGTAATTGTTGCACTACGCCAATTGCCGCACGATTAAACAGTAACGCCTGAAAATAGTGCAAACCCGCAGCCAGCAGTTGCAGCAGAATAAAACTGACCACCAATCCGGCGACAATGCCCCACGGCATCTGATGCTTTGCCACCAGATGATCAATGAAATAACTGACCAACACCGGCCCGGTGACTTCTGCCGCCGCCGCCAGCCATAACATGCCCACCGCCAGCCATAACGATTTGCGCCAGGGGTTACCGTAGGCCAATAACCGTTTCAGCGTGGGCCACAGACGCACAGATTTAGCCACGACTCGCTCCTTCGGTGATCTCATCCTCGTCCAGCGCCGCTTCCAGCTGCTGATAACGATACATATCGCGATACCAACCACTTTGCGCAATCAGATCATCGTGGTCGCCACGCTGTGCCACCTGCCCCTGCTGCAACACCAGAATCTCGCTGGCTTCAGTCAGTGCCGAAAGACGATGCGCGCTGATAATCAGGGTACGGCCCTGACCCCATTGCCGCAGGTTGTGCAGAATATCGTGCTCGGTACGTCCATCAACCGCTGATAATGCATCATCCAGAATCAGGATCTCGGCATTCAGCAGCAACGCACGCGCAATGGCGATACGTTGTTTTTGCCCACCTGACAGCATCACGCCACGTTCACCGACTTCAGTTTCATAGCCCTGAGGTAAGCGCAGGATATCCTCATGAACACAGGCCATCTGCGCCACACGCTCAATCTCCTGCTGACTGGCATTTGGCCGACCCAACGCGAGGTTATTGGCAACCGTGTCGGAAAACAGGAACGGCGTCTGGCTGACTACCGCCAGGCGGCTGCGCCAGCTATCGATGCGCAACTGCGACAGTGGTGTGTTGTGATAACGAATGTCGCCCTGCTCAAGATCGAAATGGCGTTGAAGCAAGCTCAATAAGGTACTTTTGCCACAGCCAGTGGGGCCACATAATCCCAGCATCTGGCCGGGTTTGAGTTGGAAATTGACATGGCTGAGCGCCACGTTGGCACTCGCCGGATAGCAAAACTCGCGGATCGCGACCTGTAAATTCCCCACCTCCGGTGGCAGAATTTTTTGTCCGTCTGCAACCGCCGGGGCTTCCGCCAGGAGTACGCGAATGCGGCTCCAGGCCGCGCTGCCACGCTCAACGATATTGAACATCCACGCCAGTGCCAGCATTGGCCAAATCATCAGCCCGAGATACATCACAAAGCTGGTGAGCTGCCCCAATGTCAGGCTGCCATGCCATACCATCCAGCTCCCGCCGCCAATCGCCAGCAGGTTAGAAAAGCCAATTGCGATATAGATGGTGGGATCAAAACGCGCATCCACGCGCGCCACACGCAGGTTCTTCTCACCCGTGTCCCGCGCGATGGCCGCAAACTGCTGCGATTGATGATCTTCCAGACCAAAGGCTTTGATCATACGGATACTGGTCAGGCTCTCCTGCGTTTGATCATTCAGGCTCGAGAACGCGCCCTGTGCCAGCTTGAAGCGGTCATGCAGCTGGTTGCCATAGCGATGGATAATCAGCGCCATAATTGGCATCGGCACCAACGCCAGCAACGTCAGCTGCCAGCTGATTTGTACGCTCATCACCACCAGCACTACGCAACCCATCACCAGCGAATCCACCAGCGTCAGCACCCCTTCCCCGGCGGCAAACACCACGCGATCAACATCATTGGTGGCACGAGCAATCAGATCGCCAGTGCGATGACGAAGGTAAAATGCCGGATGCTGGCGGCTAAGTTGACGGTAAAAATCTTCACGCAGGTTTACCGCCAGTTGATAAGAGGCACCAAACAGCAGCACGCGCCAGACATAGCGCAGCAGATAAACCACCACGGCAGTGACCAGCATCACGCCGATCCACATCATCAGTCGCCCGGTGCTTAAAGTATGTTGGGTAACGCCATCAACAATCACCCCCACCAGATGCGGTGGCAACAATTGCAGAAGCGCAATGATGATGAGCAGAGTGACCGCGCCCAGATATCGCCGCCACTCGCGCAGAAAATACCAACTTAACTGACTGAATAATCGCACAAGACTGTCTCTTTCTTTACCCGTCAGGGTGCCACCGGCAATGCGGTTGTGTATTTAATTTCTTCCATAGCGAAGCTGGAGGTCACGTCAATCAGACCCGGTACGCCATTCACCAGCCGCTTATAAAAACCATCGTAACTTTTCATATCCGCCACCTGAATACGCAGCAGATAGTCGTATTCCCCGGCCATACGATAAAACGCCATCACTTCTGGCATCTGCTGGACCACGCTGACAAATTGCTGATACCAGTCGCTGCTGTGTTGCTGGGTTTTGACAAACATGAACGCCGTCAGCGCCAGACCGATTTTATCGCCGTCCAACAGCGCTACGCGCGCACGAATAATGCCATCATCTTCCAGTTTTTTCAGGCGTTTCCAGCACGGTGTGGTGGTGAGGTTGACCGCATCTGCCAGCGTCTGGAGTGACAGAGTGCAATCCTGCTGCAATAAAGCCAGCAGTTTACGGTCAGTTTTATCTAGCATTCGCCTCTCCGGGAGAAAAATTTTCTCTCATCGAGCCATTATACACCGATTAAAGCAACCTCTTTTTCCTGCCAGTGCCTTACACTGGGGCCATTCAAATTTGCGGAAACTCAGCATGCAAACGCCCTGGATTCGTCACGCTATTAACGAAATTAACGCTGATTTTCAGCGCTCTGCCGACACGCACCTGATTCGCTTTAACCTGGATGATTTTCCCGGCATTAGTTTTTACCTGAAAGATGAAAGCACCCATCCGAGCGGCAGTCTGAAACACCGTCTGGCACGTTCGCTGTTTTTGTACGGTCTGGCTAATGGCTGGATCCGCCAGGGGACACCGATTATTGAAGCCTCTTCCGGCAGCACTGCGGTATCGGAAGCCTATTTTGCCCGCCTGCTGGGACTGCCGTTTATTGCCGTAATGCCCGCCAGCACTGCCAAACGTAAAATCGAGCTGATCCGCTTTTATGGTGGCGAATGCCACTTCGTCACCGATCCCTGCCAGCTATATAGCGAATCGGAGCGCCTGGCGCGGGAGCTGAGCGGCCATTTTATGGATCAGTTTACCTATGCTGAACGCGCCACTGACTGGCGCGGCAATAATAATATCGCCGAAAGTATCTTCCGCCAGATGGCGCATGAACCCTTCCCG
Source organism: Pantoea sp. X-Soil-TKNS-1211 (assembly GCF_059730495.1). Taxonomy (NCBI): domain Bacteria; kingdom Pseudomonadati; phylum Pseudomonadota; class Gammaproteobacteria; order Enterobacterales; family Erwiniaceae; genus Pantoea; species Pantoea sp. X-Soil-TKNS-1211. The sequence goes on along the minus strand of NZ_AP035953.1, from coordinate 1,150,356 downwards.
GTGCCGCATACCCTGATTATGAGCGCCGGTACGGGCGGGACATCCGCCACTCTCGGACGTTATATCCGTTATCAGGGTTACGACACTCGTCTGTTGGTCGTTGATCCCGAACATTCAGTGTTTTTTGATTTCTGGCACAGCCGCGAGCGCGGACTGAGCAGCGATCGCGGCAGTATGATTGAAGGCATTGGCCGCCCTCGTGTTGAACCTTCGTTTTTACCCGATGTGATTGACGAGATGATCAAAGTGCCAGACGCCGCCACCGTTGCTGCCATGCTGAAGCTGGAACAGATTCTCGGCCGTCGTCCCGGCGCCTCCACCGGCACCAATTTCTGGGGCATGGTGCAGGTGGCAAAACGTATGCGCGAACGAGGTGAACAGGGAGCGCTGGTGACGATTCTATGTGACAGCGGCGAGCGTTATCCGGACACCTATTACAATGCGGAATGGGTGGCGCAGCACATTGGTGATATTCAGCCGTGGCAGCGCGAGCTGCAATAAAAAACCGGACATCCTGTCCGGTTCACTGCAAGCCTCAGCATTCGGGGGAATAATCGAGGTGTGGTGTGGTCATCCAGTGATTTAAATAGTGAGACACCGCCTGTGTCTCGCAACGACCAATAACCGGTAAATGTGGCAACTCCGCTTTTAATTGGTGCATGGCGTTGCCCATGATGAAACCGTTACCGACTCGCTCAAGCATTTCACGATCGTTCATAGCATCGCCAAACGCCATGCAGTCGGCGAGCGACAGGGAAAGATGCTGACAAAGGCGCGCCAGTGCCGCGCCTTTGTGGCAATCCAGCGGCAACACTTCCAGGCAATCCCAGGCTGAAAAACAGATATTCGCCCGCTCACCCAAGGCAGCGTCCAATTCCGTTTTCAACGCGCACAACGTCTCATGCGGGGCAATAAAGCAGATTTTGGTGACTTCATGCGCCGACATACGTTGCAGATCACGTAATTGATAGTCGAACCCACTCAGCACGTGTGCTTCACGGACGAACGGCAGCGGCTTATCCGTAAACCACCCTTCGTCGTTGAAAATATGGATGGATGCGGGCGTTTGCCAGCGGCGATGAATCACCTCTTCGGCGATGGAAGGCGGCAAATCACAGCCATATAACTGGTTGCCATCCAGATCGTGCACGCGCGTTCCGTTTCCGGTGATAAGCCAGGCGGGAAGCGTAACTTGCTCACGTACCACCGGCTGCATATCCAGCAGATGACGTCCGGTGGCAAACGCCAGCGTGACGTCACGTTGATGCAAGGCATGCAAACTGGCGAGGGTTTCTATACCTAAGCGATGCGTCGGCAACAACAGCGTACCGTCCATATCAAATGCCGCGAGGCGTGCCATGCGAATTCTCCTGTCTATGTAAGGTAACTACTATCGCCTGGTAATTGCGGAACTAATAGTGAATACTTTTAGAAAACTGTTCCGGGTTTAGGCGATGCGGCAACTTCATCGGGTTAATCAATTTCAGCGGCTCTGGCAGCTCAGCCAGGGGGCGTCACAGCATCTGAGCGTCTCGATCATGGCGCAGCACTGCTTTTGCAGCGAACGCCATATACGCACCTTGCTGCGTCAATGGCAGGACGCTGGTTGGCTGTGCTGGCAGGGTGCCGCAGGGCGCGGCAAACAGGGAACCCTGACCTTTCTCACCTCTCCGGAACAACTGCGCCAGCAACTTTTGCAGCAGCAACTCGCCGCAGGCGAAGCAGTGCAGGCATTGCAGGTACTGGATGTACAGCCGGAGCATTTGCTGAATATGCTGCGTCCGCTGATGGGAGGACAGTGGCTCAACCAGGCACCGGTATTACGCATTCCCTATTATCGCGCCCTCGAACCCTTGCGTCCGCTGCGGTTGACCGGACGGGCCGAACAGCACCTGGCGCGCCAGATTTTCTCTGGCCTGACACGTTTTCAGGGGGATGATGCCGTGGGTGATTTAGCCCACCACTGGCAGCATGACGAGACGGGCTGCGATTGGTTCTTCTGGCTGCGCCCGCAATTAAGCTGGCATAACGATGAACCGCTGTATGCCGCGCAGCTGGTAGGCCAGTTTCACAAGATCCGGCATAGCACGCCAGGGCTGCGAATGCTTGCCTCTGTAGAAAGTATCACTGCACCGCACCCACTGGCGCTGCGTATTCGCCTGCGTCACAGCGATTACTGGCTGCCGCAACGGCTGGCGCACCAGCACTGCCTGCTACCTCACCCCGAACGCGATGACATCGGTAGCGGCGCATGGAAACTGGCCCATTTCACCGATGACCTGGTGCGACTGGAAAGCCATGCGCGCTGGCATTTACAACGCCCATTAATTCAGGCAGTTGAATACTGGATCACACCCCAATTATTTGATCGAACGCTTGGCACCAGTTGTCGCCATCCGGTGCAAATCGCCATTGGCGATCCAGATGAACTGGATACCCTGCGTCCGGTTGATCGCAGCATCAGTCTGGGATTCTGTTATCTGGCACCTCGCATCTCCGCGCGACTGAGTGCCGCACAGGCTAAAACCTTAATTAGCCTGATTCAGCGTAGCGGCATGATTCAACAATTGCCGCTGGAAGAAGGATTAATCACCCCGAGTCAGGAATTACTGCCCGGCTGGCCCGTCCCGACACCGGAAGAAACGATGACCGAGCTGCCTGCAGCCCTGACCCTGCATTATCATCTGCCGGTTGAATTGCATGTGATGGCCGCTGCATTGAAACCACTGTTAGCCGCACAGGGTTGCCAGCTAACCTGCATTTTTCATGATGTCAAAAGCTGGCGTGATGAACGTGAGCTGGCCGAAGCCGATCTGGTGATGGGCGATCGCCTGATTGGTGATGCACCGCTGTTTACCCTGATCAGTTGGCTGGAGAATGATCCGCTATGGCAGCCGCTGCGAGGATCGCAAAGTGCGATCAATTTACGTCACCACCTGCGTGAGATCGCGCAACAGCAGGCCCCGGATCAGCGTGCTATCCTTAGCCACCAGCTGTTTGAGCAACTGATGCGCGCCGGTTACATGCTGCCGCTGTTTAATTATCGCTACCAAATCTCCGCCCCACCCGGTGTGGAAGGCATTCAACTCAACAGCCTGGGTTGGTTCGACTTTACGCGCGCCTGGATCCCCCCGCCAGCTGCAGTCGATACTGTTCATCACACATCCGAGCCAGTACCATAAGCGCTCGGTTTTATACGGAAGAAAAGATGAAAAGAGCCGTTGTGGTATTCAGTGGCGGACAAGATTCCACCACCTGTTTAATTCAGGCGTTACAGCAGTATGACGAAGTGCATTGCGTCACCTTTGATTATGGCCAGCGTCATCGCGAAGAGATCGAAGTGGCCGCCGAACTGGCACAGAAATTGGGTGCACGTGCGCATAAAGTACTGGATGTAACGCTATTGAACGAATTGGCCGTCAGCAGCCTGACGCGCGATAACATCCCGGTTCCGGCGTATGATCCGGATGCCAGCGGTCTGCCAACTACCTTTGTACCGGGTCGCAATATCCTGTTTTTAACGCTGGCCTCAATTTACGCCTATCAGGTCGAAGCCGAAGCGGTGATCACCGGTGTGTGTGAAACCGATTTTTCTGGCTACCCTGACTGCCGTGATGAATTCGTCAAAGCGCTGAATAATGCCGTCAACCTCGGTATGGCACGCAATATTCGTTTCGAAACGCCGCTGATGTGGCTCAACAAAGCCGAGACCTGGGCACTCGCGGATTACTGGCAGCAGCTGCCGCTGGTACGCGCAGAAACCCTGACCTGCTATAACGGCATCAAAGGTGATGGCTGTGGCGAATGTGCCGCCTGCCATCTGCGTGCTCGCGGGTTGACTGATTATCAGGCCAATGCTGCCGCGATCATGGCACAGATGAAACAAAAAAGCGGGCTGGTCTGAGCCCGCGGCCTCTATACTGGCGTCGCTGACGCCAGTCTCTCTTCACACCATCAATGCCGCCAACCGTTCACGCAGTTCCCCTTCCATCGGCACCGCTTTTTGCGTACGCAGATCGATACAGACAAAGGTTAATGCTGCATCAGCAACCGGCGAGCCATCGCTGGCCAGCAAAACGCGTTGCGAGATAATCCCACTCTTCCCATTCAACTGGGCAATCTCGCTCTCAATGGTAAGGACGTCGCCCAGCACCGCCGGGCGGCGATAATTAATGTTGATATTCACCACGACAAAGGCAAGTTTCTGTTGCACCAGCCAGTTAAACGCATCGACATCTTCCAGCCATTGCCAACGTGCCTCCTCAAGAAACTCCAGATAACGCGCATTATTAACGTGCTGATAGACATCAAGATGGTAGCCGCGCACTTTGATCGTGGTCTGCATTGTTGCTCCTGATTACGCTGAGAATGACAACTGGTTGGACCTGTTGAGCATAGCACAGCGTAAATGCAGGTTTGCTTCATCCTTCCTGAGTCGCGAACTTTCTCACAATTTCAGGCGGGCGCTGTTGCGTTCAACCAACGCGCTACCGATCCCTGGCACCTCCTTAAGCTGCTCGATCGCGGTAAACGGACCGTATTGTTCGCGATAACTGACGATCGACTGCGCTTTCTTCAGGCCAATGCCATTCATCGCTGCCGCAAGTTCCTCTGCACTCGCCTGATTGATACTGACCTGCCCTTCCGCTGGCGGGGATACCTGCGTTGCCTGCGTTTCACTGGGACTTTCTGCCGCAGCAAGGTTGGTGGAACACACCGTACCGCCAAGGGCCAACGAGAAGAATAAAACCTGAAATGTTTGTTTGATCATGCTGTGTCTCTCCTTGTGTTTAACAGCAGATGCAGAGTGTCACAGGATGAATTCAGGCTCAAAAGCCGAATATAAGAAATGGAAAAGGCCGCATAAGCAGCCTTTCTCTGTTGCAGCGGTTCTGATTTTTTTGCGAGGCTTACTGCATTTGTGCGGCTGCGCCGTACTTGATCTTGGCCTCTTTACGCAGGTTTTCCAGCAAGGCTTCGAAGGCGATTTGCGCGTTATTCTGCGTCACGCCTTTTACCATCTGGTCAATTTGCGGCTGTGGCATACTGCCGCTGCTGACTTTATCCAGTGCCACCAGCACCACATTACCCTGCATATCTTCGCTCACGCCCCATGACGGTTTGTTATCAGCCGGCTGCGGCAAGTTAAATGCGGACTGTGCTATCGGGTCCTGTGCGTTACGGTCAACTGTTTTGCTGGCGCTCAGTGTCAGACCAGCAGCTTGCAGACCATCCTGCTTACCCGCGTTGAGGTCGGCCAGCAACTTATTCGCCTGCTCTTTCGCCTGCTGAGTTGCTTTATCATGCTTCAGGGTATCGGCGATTTGCGCTTTCACCTGATCCAGCGGTTTCACCGCTTCAGGTTTGTGCTCGCTGATGCGCAGGACAAAGGCACGATCGCCATCCACCGAGATGATGTCGGAGTTATTACCCGGCGCACCGTTCTGACCGACTAAACCACCGTTGAAGACCGCTTGTTTAACCGGGTCGAAATCCAGATCCTGAGGTACGCTGTCCTGGCTGAACCAGTCAGTTTCTACCACTTTCAGGCCTGAAGCTTCCGCCGCGCCAGCCAGTGATTCGTTGTCATTGCTGGCTGCTTCGCTGACTTTCTGCTGCATTTTATAGAAGGCATCGACCGCTTTTTCCTGCTTCACTTTGTCAGCAACAGCATTGTGCACTTCAGACAACGGTTTAACCTGCTCCGGCTGAATATCATCCAGACGGGCAATCAGGAAGCCAACGGATGATTTGATCACGCCCGAAAGCTGGCCTTTCTCGGTCAGGTTGGCGTTTTTCAGCTCATCCGGCGTAGTGTTCGGCTCCAGCCACCCCATGTCCCCCCCTTTACGGGCAGAGATCGGGTCGATGGATTTGCTTTTCGCCAGGGTAGCGAAATCTTCGCCTTTCTTCAGCGCATCCAGCACAGCATTGGCATCCGCTTCAGTTTTAGTCTGAATCACGCTGTAGCGGTTACGTTGCGGCTGAGAGTAGTCGGCTTTATGTTGATCGAACCAGCTCTGGATATCCGCTTCGCTAGCGTTTTCCTGTAAGCTTGCCGCATCCATTTTGATATAGCTGACGCGGAACTGCTCCGGAGCCATAAAGCTGCTTTGATGCTGTTGATAGTACTGGCTGATTTCGTCATCAGTAACGGTTTGTTTCGCCGCCAGTGCATTGACATCAATGGTAGCCTGACGAATTTCGCGTTGTTGCGCTACCAGGTCCACCAGCTTGCTGGTTTCACCTTTCAGCATGAAATCGGTATTGGCAACGGCGTTAATCAGCTGCTGAGTAGCCAACTGCTTACGCAGTGCTTCGGCGTATTGATCGGCGGTGAAGCCCATGCTGGTGATCAGACCGTTGTATTTGACGTTGTCAAACTTACCATTGGTCTGGAAAGCCTGCTGATTGAAAATCGCGTCTTTAACCTGATCGTCGCTGATGCCAATGTGCAGATCTTTGATGTACTGGCCGAGCAGCGCCTGATCAATCAGCTGAGAAAGGGCCTGCTGACGCATCTGCTGCATGTAGCCTTCATTACTGGCCAGTTGAGAGAATTGATCGCCTAACATCTGCTGCTGACGATTGCGCTCAGTGTTATAAGCCTGGTCCAGTTCTGCACGACTGATCTCATGTCCGTTAACTTTGGCAGCATAATCACTGTTACCGCCAATCAGGTAGTTGCCCACCCCGGTCAGTACAAAGGACAGGATAATCAATCCCAGAATGATTTTGAGCACGACGTGATTACCCGCCGCACGTAAATTGTCCATCATGGTATGACAACACTCCGCTGTAGTGTGAATGTAAAGCTCTGACACGATGTCATCATCGCGCAACTGCAATTCAGGCTGGCAGCTGACAACCCTGCGGAGACAACAGCCAAAGGGGCCATTTGCTGCGCATCAGAATAAAAAAAGGCACATCAAAATTGATGTGCCCGTATGTTACATGAGAACGGCTTTTGCGTCCTCAATCCACTGAAGAAAATGCTTCAACGGATGTGACAGCGGTCATTAATTGACAGCGTCTTTCAGTGCCTTGCCAGCACGGAAGCCCGGCACTTTACCAGCCGGAATGGTGATCTCTTTACCGGTTTGCGGGTTACGGCCTGTGCGAGCAGCACGCTCACGAACAGAGAAAGTACCGAAACCAACCAGTGCCACTTCATCACCGCCTTTCAGCGCGTCAGAAACGGAACCCATGAATGCATCTAATACACGTCCAGCTGCTGCCTTAGAAATATCCGCATCTGCAGCAATTTTGTCGATCAACTGTGACTTATTCACTCTATTCATCCCCTCTTTTATTATTCACATCGCACCCGCGCTTCCCGCCGGGTACGAACGCGCAGCCAGTTATATCAAGCCTGTTGAGCCAAAACAACGGTATTCGTCTTAATCGTTGATCCAGCAGCTCCTTAACTTAGCGGCACAAAAAAAGGCTGGCAAGCACCATTTGGCCTGCCCGCCTCGCTTTTTAACGGTTTTTGCCGTTAATCACTATTTTGCGGTCGCAACCTGCATTCCGTAAGGTGCATTTTCCAGTGCCAGGTTCAGCACCTCTTCAATGCGTTTCACCGGATGAATGGTCAAATCAGCAATCACGTTCTGTGGAATCTCTTCCAGATCGCGTTTGTTTTCGTCCGGGATCAGCACCGTTTTAATGCCACCACGGTGTGCAGCCAGCAGTTTTTCTTTCAAACCACCGATAGGCAGCACCTGACCACGTAAGGTGATCTCACCGGTCATGGCCACATCTGAACGCACCGGGTTACCGGTCAGACAGGACACCAGCGCGGTACACATTGCGATACCCGCGCTTGGGCCATCTTTCGGCGTTGCGCCTTCCGGCACGTGAACATGGATATCGCGTTTCTCATAGAAATCGCCATTGATACCCAATTTCTCCGCACGCGCGCGCACCACAGTCAGCGCGGCCTGGATGGACTCCTGCATCACCTCACCCAGCGAACCGGTATAGGTCAACTTACCCTTGCCCGGTACACAGGCGGTTTCGATGGTCAGTAAATCGCCGCCTACTTCCGTCCATGCCAGACCGGTCACCTGACCCACACGATTTTCGCTATCCGCACGGCCGTAATCAAAGCGCTGAACCCCAAGGAAATCTTTGAGGTTATCACCGTTGATGGTGATGTGTTTTTTCGCTTTATCCATCAGCAGCGCTTTCACTGCTTTACGACACAGTTTAGAGAGTTCACGCTCGAGGCTACGCACACCCGCTTCACGAGTGTAGTAGCGAATGATGCCCATAATGGCGCTGTCATCTACACTGATTTCTTTTTCTTTCAGTGCATTACGCTCAATCTGTTTCGGCAGCAAATGCTGTTTGGCAATGTTCAGTTTTTCATCTTCGGTATAACCGGAAAGACGAATCACTTCCATACGATCCAGCAGCGGTGCCGGGATGTTCATCGAGTTTGAGGTCGCGACAAACATCACGTCTGACAGATCGTAATCCACTTCCAGATAGTGATCGTTAAACGCGATGTTCTGCTCCGGATCCAGCACCTCAAGCAAGGCAGAAGCCGGATCGCCACGCATATCGGACGACATTTTGTCGATCTCATCCAGCAGGAACAGCGGGTTTTTCACCCCGACTTTGGCCATTTTCTGGATCAGTTTGCCCGGCATTGAACCGATATAAGTACGACGATGGCCGCGGATTTCCGCTTCATCACGTACGCCACCCAGTGCCATACGGACATATTTACGGCCAGTGGCTTTGGCAATCGACTGACCCAGCGAGGTTTTACCCACCCCCGGCGGCCCTACCAGGCACAGAATCGGCCCTTTGATTTTGCTGACACGGCTCTGCACCGCAAGATACTCAAGGATGCGGTCTTTAACGCGTTCCAGACCATAATGGTCGGTATCCAGCGTTTCCTGCGCTTTACGCAGGTCTTTTTTCACCTTGCTGCGTGCATTCCACGGAACCTGAACCATCCAGTCAATGTAGCCACGTACTACGGTCGCTTCCGCTGACATTGGCGACATCATTTTCAGCTTCTGCAATTCCGCTTCAGCTTTTTCACGCGCTTCGGTCGGCATTTTCGCCGCTTCAATTTTGCGTTTCAGCGCTTCATATTCGTCAGGCGCATCATCCATCTCGCCCAACTCTTTCTGAATCGCTTTCATTTGCTCATTGAGGTAATACTCGCGCTGGCTTTTTTCCATCTGCTTTTTCACGCGGTTGCGAATACGCTTCTCAACCTGCAGCAGATCGATTTCCGACTCCATCATCGCCATCAGATATTCCAGACGCTCATTGACGTCGGACATCTCCAGCACAGATTGTTTATCGGCCAGTTTCAACGGCATATGCGCCGCAACGGTATCAGCCAGACGGGCGGCATCGTCGATGCTGTTAAGTGAGGTTAACACCTCTGGAGGAATTTTTTTGTTAAGCTTGATGTAGCCTTCAAACTGATTGATGGCCGTACGGACCAGCACTTCCTGCTCGCGCTCTTCGATTTCGGGCGAGATCAGATATTCAGCCTGGGCAACGAAGTGGTCACCATTATCTGCCAGCGTGGTGATATGTGCGCGCTGCACTCCCTCAACCAGAACTTTGACCGTGCCATCCGGCAGCTTCAGCATTTGCAATACCGAAGCGACGGTCCCTACAGAGAAGAGATCGTTAATACCAGGTTCATCCGTTGAAGCCTCTTTCTGTGCAACCAGCATGATCTTCTTATCATGATCCATCGCGGCTTCGAGGCACCGAATCGATTTTTCCCGACCCACAAACAACGGAATTACCATGTGCGGATAAACCACCACGTCGCGCAGAGGCAACACGGGGATTTCAATGCGTTCAGAACGCTCAGGATTCATAGAGCTCTCTCTTAGTTTAATGTCCGCCAGGTGATGGGAACCGCCTGAACACCGTCAATATGCAGTTAAACCCACAGGATATTGAGTATATGGGGATGCTTATCCGACATTCAATGTCACAGGCGTGAGAAAAACAAAAGGGGAAACGATTTTCCCCTTTTATAAGATAACAACGTGGTTTAATTGTTTATTTATTCGCCAGAGGCTTGAGCTTCATGCTTTCCGTAAATCAACATTGGCTCGGACTGGCCCTCAATCACCGACTCATCGATCACCACTTTCTCGACGTCTTCCATGGAAGGCAGGTCGTACATGGTTTCAAGTAAGGCAGCTTCAACAATTGAACGCAGACCACGGGCACCGGTTTTACGTGACATGGCTTTCCTGGCAATCGCCGTTAACGCTTCGTCACGGAACTCCAGCTCAACGCCTTCCAGGTTAAACAGCGCCTGGTACTGTTTCGTCAGGGCGTTTTTCGGCTCACGCAGGATCTGAATCAGCGCTTCTTCACTCAGTTCATTCAGTGTCGCAACCACCGGCAGACGACCAATAAACTCAGGAATCAGACCAAATTTGATCAAATCTTCCGGCTCCACCTGAGACAGCAGTTCGCCTTCGCTCGCTTTCTGTGATTTACCTTTTACGGTTGCGCCAAAACCAATACCTGAACCGGTTTCTGTACGCTGAGAAATCACTTTGTCCAGACCGGCGAACGCACCACCACAGATAAACAGGATTTTTGAAGTATCAACCTGCAAAAACTCCTGCTGCGGATGCTTACGGCCACCCTGCGGCGGCACGGCAGCGACAGTGCCTTCGATCAGCTTCAGCAACGCCTGCTGTACACCTTCGCCCGATACATCACGGGTGATGGACGGGTTGTCTGACTTGCGTGAAATCTTATCGATCTCATCAATGTAGACAATGCCGCGCTGCGCTTTCTGCACATCGTAATCGCATTTTTGCAGCAGCTTCTGAATGATGTTTTCCACATCTTCACCCACGTAACCCGCTTCAGTTAGCGTGGTGGCGTCGGCCATCGTGAAGGGGACATCCAGCAAACGTGCCAACGTTTCTGCCAGCAGGGTTTTCCCGCTACCGGTTGGACCGATCAGCAGAATGTTACTTTTACCCAGTTCGATGCCATTGCTGGTGTCGCCATTGCGCAAGCGTTTGTAGTGGTTGTAAACCGCCACCGCCAGCACCTTTTTCGCCTTTTCCTGCCCGATAACATAATCATCGAGATGATGGCGGATCTCATGCGGCGTCGGCAGAGCACTACGCTCGCGATGCGGGGCAACTTCTTTAATCTCTTCGCGAATGATGTCGTTACATAAATCGACACATTCGTCGCAGATATACACTGACGGCCCGGCAATCAGCTTACGCACTTCATGCTGGCTTTTGCCGCAAAAAGAGCAGTACAGCAACTTACCTGAACCGTCTTTGCGCTTATCTGTCATCAGCTAACCTCTTTTCGTTCTCGGGCCATACGGGCGTACGGCACTGGCCGCACGTTACGGCCGATATTCAATCAACTCATCTGCCTGTTGTCCTGTTAACTATAGCCCAGGTGCCCGGCAGATGTGTCTTATTGGCGATGCGTCAGAATAGAATCGACCAGACCATACTCTACCGCTTCACTGGCAGAGAGGAAACGGTCACGCTCAGTGTCTCGCTCAATCTGCTCCAGCGATTTGCCGGTGTGTTCAGCCATCAGTTCATTCATACGCTGCTTCACTTTCAGAATCTCACGCGCATGGATCTCAATATCCGTTGCCTGGCCCTGATAGCCACCCAGCGGTTGGTGGATCATGACGCGCGAGTTAGGCAGGCAGAAGCGTTTGCCTTTGGTGCCTGCCGTCAGCAGGAACGCGCCCATTGAACAGGCCTGGCCCATACAAATGGTGCTAACGTCCGGCTTGATGAATTTCATTGTGTCATAAATTGACATACCGGCGGTAATCACCCCACCCGGTGAGTTAATGTAGAGGTAGATATCCTTCTCAGGATTCTCCGCTTCCAGAAACAGCATCTGCGCCACGATCAGGTTAGCCATATGATCTTCAACCTGGCCGGTCAGAAAGATCACACGCTCTTTGAGCAGGCGGGAATAGATGTCGTAAGAACGCTCGCCGCGCGAGGTTTGTTCGACCACCATTGGCACCAGCGCCATGTGCGGTGCAGTAAATTCACGATCGCCACTGTATGACATTACCGTCTCCTGGATAAATTTCGTTGGCAACATTCTGTACCGATTTTACGTGAGACGCGCGATGAAAACTATGCGCTGCCTCCTCACTCCGACACCAACAGGACGGTTAATCAGTCAGTTTCACTGTCTTCATGCATTCTCCCTGTATCTGGGGATGCTGCCCAGTTATTTCAAGCATAACAACCTTTTCCCCATTCGCTAACACGGAAAAAGAGCTTAGCGGATAATTTGCCGGTTAATTAATCAAATAGAAGACAAATCCAGACTTTTCAGCGCGAGAAAATAAAAAAGCCCGCGACATTTTTGTCACGGGCTTCGCACTTCGTGTTAACGAACGAATCAGGCCGAAGCGGTCTGGTTCATCAGTTCCTGGAAGTTGGTGGCTTTTTCGGTCACTTTCGCTTTTTCCAGCACCGCTTCAACCGCTTGCTCTTCCAGCGCTACGTTGCGCATGTTGTTCATCAGCTCGTTGTTTTTGCTGTAGAACTCGATCACTTCCTGCGGATCTTCGTAGGCAGAAGCCATTTCTTCGATCAGCGCTTTAACGCGGCTTTCATCAGCCTGCAATTCGTTGGTGCGAATTACTTCGCCCAGCAGCAGACCAACAACAACGCGGCGTTTTGCCTGCTCTTCGAACAGCTCGCGCGGCAGTTCCAGCGCTTGCTTCTCGTTGCCACCGAAACGCTGAGCCGCCTGGCGACGCAGAACATCGATTTCGCTGTCGATCAGTGCAGCCGGTACGTCGATAGCGTTAGCGTTAACCAGTCCGTCGATCGCCTGAGACTTCAAACGGTTACGGATTGCGCCTTTCAGCTCACGCTCCATGTTCTTACGCACTTCGGTACGCAGACCAGCAACTGAACCATCTTCCACGCCAAAACGCTTGATGAATTCTTCGGTCAGTTCCGGCAGTTCACGTACTTCAACTTTCTTCAGTACGATTTCGAACTTCGCGTCTTTACCTTTCAGATTTTCCGCGTGGTAATCTTCCGGGAATTTCACGTCGATGGTGAAGGTTTCACCGGCTTTGTGACCCACAACGCCTTCTTCGAAGCCTGGGATCATGCGGCCCTGGCCCATGGCCAGAACAAAGTCAGAAGCTTTACCGCCTTCGAACTCTTCACCGTCAACAGAACCCGAGAAGTCGATGGTAGCGCGATCTTCAGCGCCAGCCGCAGCATCGCTCTCTTTCCAGGTCGCCTGCTGCTTACGCAGGGTTTCCAGCATGGTATCGACGTCAGCGTCGGTCACTTCAACAACCGGCTTCTCAACTTCGATGGCGTCGAGACCTTGCAGCTCAACTTCCGGGTAGACTTCAAATTCTACCGCGTAGGTGAAATCTTCACCCTGTTTGTATTCGCCTGGCACGTAGTTCGGGGCACCAGCCGGGTTAATCTTCTCTTTAATGATGGCGTCAACAAAGTTGCGCTGCATCAGATCGCCCAGCACGTCCTGGCGAACAGAGGCACCGTAGCGCTGCGCTACGATCTGCATCGGTACTTTGCCTTTACGGAAACCATCGATACGGACTTTCTTCGCCACATCCACCAGTTCTTTCTTCACTGCGCTTTCGATGCTGTCAGCTGCAACAGTAATCGTAATGCGACGGCCCAGACCCTGAGTGGTTTCTACTGAAACTGTCATCTTGCTACCTCAAAAAATCACATGCTCGGTCAACTTCAGACACCACACATAAGAAATGCGCCGTATCCAACTAGCGGGAGGGCATCTGCTGACAGAACCTGTTCCCTGTTGTCAGAAGCTCCCGAAGACATTCCGGAAAAATAGACGCCGCATTATAGCGGCATCATCCAGGCTAGTCGAGGCTGCAAAGTCACCACTTTTAAACGGTTTTGCTGCTTTTTTGCGCCGCAGATCGCGTTTAAGCATAAATAAGGAAGAGAAAACGGCCCGCAGGCCGTTTTTTAGTCAGATGAAGTGAGAAGAATCAGGCGAGGGTGCCAGCTCCACGGCAATTGGGTGAAGCCAGTACCGTATCCTGTAAACCGTCCCACTCTTTTTGCGTGTAGGTATGCAGTGCCAGCGCATGTACACCTCCAGCAAACTCCGCCGTCAACTCGCTATAAATGGAGCGATGACGGGCCAGGAAACGCTGTCCGGTAAAACGGTCACTGACGATCACCACTTTGAAGTGACTTTCAGAACCAGCAGGCACGTTATGACGGTAGCTCTCATCATGCACTTCGAGGTGTGCAGGTTCGAACGCCTTACGCAGCTTTTCTTCTATTTCTTCGCGAATCATTGGTAACACTCCTCTACGGCGAGCGCTGTGCCTCATCTGTTTAAATATTAGTAGGTTTTTCGCCATTTCCGCAGGGAAGCTGGAAAAAATAATAACGGGAGAGCATCTTAACCATACTGTCACGCAGGTCAACGCGGGTTTATCTCTATCTCTCTGAAAAAACCCTTTACAATCAATTTCCACTGGCATAGGGCTTTTTTCGCACTCATGCAATGCTATGATGGCCGCAGTTTTGCAAACCAACCCATATACCGCTAATGAGAATGAGTATGTTGAAAAAACTGTTATTTCCTCTGCTGGCTGCATTTATCTTGGCCGGCTGTGCCAGCAATACTACCACGCTGAATATTCAACCAAAAATTCAGCTACCCCAACAGGATCCTAGCCTGATGGGTGTGACCGTCAGCATCAACGGTGCCGATCAGCGCAGCGACCAGGCGCTGGCTAAAGTCAACCGCGATGGTCAACTGGTCACTCTCACGCCATCCCGTGACCTGCGTTTCCTGCTTCAGGAAGTGCTGGAGAAACAGATGACCGCACGTGGCTATATGGTGGGTCCGAATGGCGCTGTCGACCTGCAAATCGTGGTCAATGGCCTGTATGCCGATGTCACGCAAGGTAACGTGCGCTACAGCATCACCACCAAAGCAGATATTTCTATTATTGCTACCGCGAAAAATGGTAACAAACAGGTTAAAAACTACCGCCAGACCTATAGTGTAGAAGGCGCCTTCACTGCAACGAATGACAAGATTACTAACGCCGTTAACTCTACGTTAAGTGACGTCATCTCCGATATGGCGCAAGATACGAGCGTTCACAACTTTATTAAACAGAACGCCCGCTAATTACGTCGTTCTTCCCCCGGCCATCACTGGCCGGGTTTCACTTCAGGTTTGCTATGACTTCTCACTATCTACGCATTTTTACCCAACGTAACGCTGCCGTTTTGCTATTACTGGGTTTCGCCTCCGGACTCCCGTTGGCGTTAACCGCTGGCACGTTGCAGGCGTGGATGACGGTTGAGAATATTGATCTGAAAACCATTGGTTTCTTCTCCCTTGTTGGCCAGGCTTACGTCTTTAAGTTCCTGTGGTCGCCAATGATGGACCGTTACACCCCGCCCTTCCTTGGTCGTCGTCGTGGCTGGCTGCTGGTCACGCAGCTATTGCTGATTGGCGGCATTGTGGCAATGGGCTTTATGCAGCCCTCTCGTGATTTAACCCTGCTGGCCGCCGTCGCGGTGCTGGTCGCTTTCTGTTCCGCCTCGCAGGATATTGTGTTTGATGCGTGGAAAACTGACATATTGCCGCCCGAAGAACGCGGCAGTGGCGCGGCCATTACCGTCTTAGGCTACCGGCTGGCGATGCTGATCTCCGGCGGTCTCGCTCTGTGGCTCGCTGACCGCTATCTCGGCTGGCAGGCTACTTATTGGTTGATGGCCATATTGATGGTGCCAGGCTTGATCGCGACCTTGCTGGCCAAAGAGCCTGAAGTCCCGGCGAATGAACCCCGTAACCTGCGCCAGGCTGTCTCATTACCACTGAAAGATTTCTTCCAGCGTAACAATGCCTGGCTACTGATTACGCTTATCATCCTTTATAAGCTGGGTGATGCGTTTGCGGCCTCACTCACCACCACCTTTCTTATCCGTGGCGTTGGCTTTAATCCGGGCGATGTCGGTCTGGTGAATAAAACGCTTGGCCTGCTGGCGACCATTATCGGGGCGCTGTACGGCGGCGTACTGATGCAACGTCTGAGCCTGTTCCGGGCGCTGATGATCTTTGGCCTGTTGCAGGCGCTCTCCAATTTTGCCTACTGGTTGCTGGCGGTGACGCCACCGCATTTGTGGAGCATGGCGGGAGCCGTCTTTATTGAGAATCTGTGCGGTGGCATGGGGACAGCGGCCTTTGTCGCGCTGCTGATGACGTTGTGCAACAAATCATTCTCCGCGACACAGTTTGCCCTGCTCTCCGCGCTTTCCGCCGTGGGCCGGGTCTATGTCGGGCCTGCCGCTGGCTGGCTGGTTGAACTCTGGGGATGGTCAACATTCTACGCCTTTACCGTCGTCGCTGGCCTACCTGGTCTGCTGCTGCTGTGGGTGTGCCGCAACACCCTGAATGCCATCCAGCAAACCGGTGAATTCATCCCTCGCAGCCAATGGCAACAAGGTTATCGCTGGACGGTTCGATTATTTAGCCTTGGCTGTGCCTTGCTGGCAGCCTGGCTGGTAACGCTGGCATTGAGCGCCGCAGGGTTCTGGCAACCGGGTGATCTACTGGCTCACCTGTTCGAAGTAGGGATGGCACTGGCCTTAATCGCAGTGGCATCTGGGGTGACACTGGATTGCCTCGCCTTGCGAAAACACCCCCGGATAAACCCCCATCAGGTTTAGTCGCTATATTCTTGTTGTCGAATTAATTGACGAAAAAATATCAGCGACTAAATTTTATCAGATAGCATTTTTTTGCAACGGCAAAAAGAAACATTAAATTAACAATTAGCGGAAATATTAAAACCCGGTGCGCAATTATTTTGTAGCTTTATTATCGCAAAAATGATGCAAAATTGTTAAATAAATGGGTATTAAAAGTACGGTTTATGCTTTCCCTGATTTTACTGCGGTTTCTATCATTTGATTTTGTTATAATAATGCCAACTGCTTGTCTGCGTTAATAATTTGTCACCCTGCGCAACATCTGTGACACCCTTAGCAAAAGGTGTCAACAGCCTTCTGACACATCCTTAAGCAGGTTTACACTGCATAAACCTTCCCGTAAAATGCGCGCACACTTAAACGACAATAGAGCCCTTTGTCATTGAGGTCGTTAAATGAGACTCAGGAAATACAATAAAAGTTTGGGGATTTTGTCATTAATTGCAGGCGCTGTATTACTCAGTGGCTGCGATAGTGCGTTGTTAAATCCCAAAGGACAGATTGCACTGGAGCAACGTTCGTTGATTCTGACAGCTTTTGGCTTGATGTTGATCGTCGTAATCCCCGCAGTCTTTATGGCGGTATTCTTTGCCTGGAAATATCGGGCGACCAATACCGAAGCGAAGTATACCCCCAACTGGTCACACTCTAACAAAGTGGAAGCCGTGGTCTGGACCATTCCGATCCTGATCATTCTCTTCCTCGGTGTTCTGACCTGGAAATCAACCCATGCGCTGGAGCCGAGCAAACCGCTGGCCTCTGACGTCAAACCGGTTGAGATCGACGTTGTCGCGCTGGACTGGAAATGGCTGTTTATCTATCCGGAACAGGGCATTGCAACCGTTAACCAGATTGCCTTCCCGGCAAATACTCCGGTTAGCTTCAAGATCACCTCCAACTCCGTCATGAACTCCTTCTTTATTCCTACGCTGGGTAGCCAGATCTACGCGATGGCGGGCATGCAGACCAAACTGCACCTGATCGCCAACGAGCCGGGAATTTTCGACGGTATCTCTGCTAACTTCAGTGGTCGCGGTTTCTCTGGTATGAAGTTCAAAGCCATTGCCACCAAAGACGACGCGGAATTCCAGCAGTGGGTAGCCAAAGTTAAAGCGGCTCCAAACACGCTGACCACCATGGATGATTTCGAGAAACTGGCTGCGCCAAGCGAAAATCACCCGGTGGAATATTTCTCTACGGCCAATCCGGAACTGTTCAAGCAAGTTATTGATAAGTTCATGATGAGCCACGGGAAGATGGACATGCCTGAGCACAAAGGCATGGACATGAGTCACGCCGCTTCCGCGGGAGCCGAGGAATAATACGATGTTCGGAAAATTAACACTGGATGCAGTGCCGTACCATGAGCCAATTATCATGGTTACGGTTGCCGGTATCATCATAGGTGGTCTGGCTGTGATTGCGGCCATCACCTACTTTGGTAAATGGCAATATCTCTGGTCTGAATGGCTGACGTCAATCGACCACAAAAAACTGGGTATCATGTACATCATCATGGCGTTTGTCATGCTGCTGCGTGGTTTCGCCGATGCGGTGATGATGCGTACCCAACAGGTTATGGCTTCCGCCGGGGAAGCCGGCATACTGCCGCCGCACCACTACGACCAGATCTTCACCGCCCACGGCGTGATCATGATCTTCTTCGTGGCGATGCCTTTCGTGGTAGGTCTGATGAACATCGCGGTTCCGCTGCAGATTGGCGCTCGCGACGTTGCCTTCCCGTTCCTGAACAACCTGAGCTTCTGGTTCACTGCGATCGGTGTGATCCTGGTTAACCTGTCTCTGGGTGTGGGCGAGTTCGCACAGACTGGCTGGCTGGCCTATCCGCCGCTTTCGGGTGCGGAGTACAGTCCCGGCGTCGGGGTCGATTACTGGATCTGGAGTCTCCAGCTATCCGGTATCGGGACCACGCTGACCGGTATCAACTTCTTCGTTACCATTCTGAAGATGCGTGCGCCGGGCATGGACCTGTTCAAAATGCCGGTTTTCACCTGGGCTGCTCTGTGTACTAACGTCCTGATCATCGCTGCGTTCCCGGTTCTGACCGTAACGCTGGCACTGTTGACTCTCGACCGTTACCTCGACTTCCATTTCTTCACTAACGAAATGGGCGGTAACATGATGATGTACGTCAACCTGATTTGGGTCTGGGGCCACCCGGAAGTATACATCCTCGTCCTGCCGGTGTTTGGTGTCTTCGCTGAAGTCACAGCCACCTTCTCGAAAAAGCGTCTTTTTGGCTACACCTCTCTGGTGTGGGCGACCATCGCCATTACCGTACTGTCGTTCATCGTTTGGCTGCACCACTTCTTTACCATGGGTGCGGGTGCCAACGTTAACGCCTTCTTCGGTATCATGACGATGATCATCGCGATTCCGACTGGCGTGAAAATCTTTAACTGGTTGTTCACCATGTATCAGGGTCGTATTGAGTTCCACTCAGCAATGCTGTGGACCATCGGCTTCCTGGTAACCTTCTCTATCGGTGGTATGACCGGGGTTCTGCTGGCAGTTCCGGGTGCGGACTTTGTCCTGCACAACAGCCTGTTCCTGATCGCGCACTTCCATAACGTTATTATCGGTGGTGTGGTGTTCGGTTGTATGGCTGGCGTGACCTACTGGTTCCCGAAAGCCTTCGGCTTCACCCTGAACGAGACCTGGGGCAAACGCGCCTTCTGGTTCTGGATCATCGGCTTCTTCGTTGCGTTTATGCCGCTGTATGCTCTGGGCTTCATGGGTATGACCCGTCGTGTTAGCCAGGACATCGAACCGCAGTTCCACTCACTGCTGGTGGTTGCGGCATTCGGTGCTGCGCTGATCGCCTGTGGCATCCTGTGCCAGCTGATCATGTTCTTCGTTTCTGTGCGTGACCGCGACCAGAACCGTGATCTGACCGGTGACCCGTGGGGTGGTCGTACGCTGGAGTGGGCAACCTCTTCACCGCCGCCGTTCTACAACTTTGCTGTAATCCCCCACGTTCACGAGCGCGATGCTTTCTGGGAAATGAAAGAGAAAGGCGAAGCGTATCAGCAGCCGGCTAAATATGAAGAAATTCATATGCCGAAAAACAGTGGTGCTGCCATTGTTATCGCTGCCTTCGGTACGATTTTCGGCTTCGCGGCGATCTGGCACATCTGGTGGCTGGTGGTTGTCGCCTTCCTGGGCATGATCATCTCCTGGATTGTGAAGAGCTTCGATGAAGACGTGGATTACTACGTACCGGTTGCGGAAATCGAGCAGATCGAGAAGAAGCACTTTGACGAAATCAGCAAAGCAGGTCTGAAATAATGTCAACTCAAACTGTGACGACACACCACCACGACGCCCATGCGGAGCATGGGCATCACGATGCAGGAGCCAATAAAATCTTTGGCTTCTGGATCTACCTGATGAGTGACTGCATTATCTTCGCAACCCTGTTTGCGACCTATGCAGTTATGGTCAACAACACTGCCGGTGGCCCGGCAGGTAAAGATATCTTCGAACTGCCGTTTGTCCTGGTCGAAACCGCGCTGCTGCTGCTTAGCTCCATTACCTATGGTATGGCAGTGATTGCGATGAACAACCAGAACAAGGGCGCGGTCATCAGCTGGCTGGCGTTGACCTTCCTGTTCGGTGCCGGATTTATCGGGATGGAAATCTATGAATTCCATCACCTGATCATGGAAGGCTTCGGTCCAAACCGTAGCGGCTTCCTGTCCGGATTCTTTACCCTGGTTGGTACGCACGGTCTGCACGTGACCTCTGGTCTGATCTGGATGGCAGTGCTGATGTTCCAGATCTCCAAACGTGGTCTGAGCGCCACGAACCGCACCCGTATCATGTGCCTGAGCCTGTTCTGGCACTTCCTGGATGTGGTGTGGATCTGCGTATTTACCATTGTTTACCTGATGGGGGCCATGTAATGAGTCATTCAGCAACCGAACATGGTGCATCACACGGTAGCGTGAAGTCCTACATGATTGGCTTCATCCTGTCGATCATCCTGACGGCGATCCCGTTCTGGATGGTGATGGATGGCAGCGCCTCTAAAGGCACCATTCTGGCTGTAGTACTGGTGTGTGCGGTGGTTCAGGTGCTGGTGCACCTGGTCTACTTCCTTCACCTGGATAGCAAATCTGAGGGTGGCTGGAACATGGTGGCCATTGTCTTTGCGGCAGTCATTATCCTGATTGTCGTAGTAGGCTCACTGTGGATTATGTGGAACCTCAACTACAACATGATGGTCCACTAAGAGTCGCCCATGATGATTAAGCAATACCTGCAAGTAACAAAACCAGGAATTATTTTCGGCAATTTAATTTCTGTGATCGGTGGATTCCTGCTGGCTTCGAAGGGCAGCATTGATTACACCTTGTTCGTCATCTCACTGGTGGGTGTATCGCTGGTTGTCGCATCAGGTTGTGTTTTCAACAACGTGATCGACCGCGATATCGATATCAAGATGGAGAGAACGCGGAATCGAGTGCTGGTCAAAGGCCTTATCTCGGCGAAAGTGAGCCTGGTTTATGCAACCGCATTAGGTATTGCTGGTTTTGCGTTGCTTTATTTCGGTGCTAACCCGCTGGCCATGTGGCTGGCGGTGCTGGGCTTCGTAGTCTATGTCGGCATTTACAGCCTCTACATGAAGCGTAATTCGGTCTACGGTACGCTGATTGGTAGCCTCTCCGGCGCGATGCCGCCGGTGATTGGTTACTGCGCGGTGACTAACGAGTTTGATGCTGGCGCGCTGATTCTGCTGGCGATCTTTAGCCTGTGGCAGATGCCGCATTCCTACGCGATTGCCATCTTCCGCTTTAAAGATTACCAGGCAGCGAACATCCCGGTTTTGCCGGTGGTGAAAGGCATCTCCGTGGCGAAAAACCATATCACGCTGTATATCCTGGCGTTTATGATTGCCACGCTGATGTTGTCGCTGGGTGGCTACGCTGGCTACAAATATCTGGTGGTTGCTGCGGCAGTGAGCGTCTGGTGGCTCGGGATGGCACTTTCAGGTTACAAAACCTCAAACGACAAAGTTTGGGCGCGTAAACTGTTTGTCTTCTCGATCATTGCGGTCACTGCATTGAGCGTAATGATGTCGGTGGACTTTATGGCCCCGGCGTCAAAAGACCTGTTGACTTACGTCTGGTAATTTTGCTCCGCAAATCCATGAAAGGGCGCGATTTTCGCGCCCTTTCTTTTTGTTACCATCGCTTAAAAACAATTGTTTTACCCGCCCTGCCCTGCTCCCTAGAATAGAAGCAGCAATTTTTCAGAGGTTGGAATGAACGATAATAAAATGACTCCAGTGGAGCTGCGTGCGACATGGGGGTTGGGCACAGTCTTTTCCCTGCGTATGCTGGGCATGTTTATGGTACTGCCGGTACTCACCACTTATGGTATGGCGTTACAAGGTGCCAGCGAAACCCTGATTGGCCTGGCGATAGGTATTTATGGCCTGGCACAGGCGGTGTTTCAGATCCCCTTTGGCTTACTCTCCGACCGTATTGGCCGTAAGCCACTGATCGTCGGCGGCCTGCTGCTGTTTGTGCTGGGCAGCGTGATTGCCGCCAGTACCACCTCGATCTGGGGCGTTATTCTGGGTCGTGCACTGCAAGGCTCTGGTGCCATTGCCGCCGCAGTGATGGCGCTGCTGTCGGATTTAACCCGTGAACAGAACCGTACCAAAGCGATGGCCTTTATTGGTATCAGCTTTGGCGTCACTTTTGCCATCGCGATGGTTCTCGGTCCGATTGTTACCCATGCACTCGGCCTACACGCGTTGTTCTGGATGATTGCGATTCTTGCCAGTCTCGGGATTGTCATCACGTTGCTGGTGGTACCGAATGCCCCAAACCACGTGCTGAACCGCGAGTCCGGCATGGTCAAGGGCAGCATTCGCGCGGTACTGGCCAATTCACGTCTGGTGAAGCTGAATATCGGCATCCTGTGTCTACACATCCTACTGATGTCGAGCTTCGTCGCTCTGCCCGGTCAGTTTGAGCAGGCAGGATTCCCGGCAGCAGAGCACTGGAAGGTGTATCTGGTAACGATGTTGGTTTCCTTTGTCAGCGTCATCCCTTTCATCATTTATGCCGAAGTCAAACGCCGCATGAAGCGCGTGTTTGTTAGCTGTGTCGGATTGATTGTGGTGGCGGAAATCGTACTCTGGGGTGCGGGCAGCCACTTCTGGACGCTGGTCATTGGTGTGCAGCTGTTTTTCCTTGCCTTCAACCTGATGGAAGCAATTCTGCCGTCACTGATCAGTAAAGAATCCCCGCCGGGTTATAAAGGCACTGCAATGGGAATCTACTCCACCAGCCAGTTCCTCGGTGTCGCAATTGGCGGCAGCATGGGCGGTTGGGTATTTGGTCATTTTGACGCACAAACGGTGTTTCTGGTCGGTGCGGTGGTGGCGGCGATCTGGCTGTTCATCAGCATGTCGATGCATGAACCGCCTTACGTCAGCAGCCTGCGCATTGTGCTGAGCGATACGGTCCTGGCAGCGCCAAACCTGGAAAAGCGCCTGAAAGCCCAACCGGGGGTTGCCTCGGTATTTATCGTGCCGGAAGAGAAAAGTGCCTACATCAAGATAGACAGTAAAGTGACGAGCCGCATCGAACTGGAAGCGCTGCTCGCCAGCAGTTAAAACCAAGCCCGGCCACTGTGGACTGCGCCGGGCTTGTTGTTTACAACGACATATCAACCACAATGCGGCCTTCAATTTTACCGGCATGCATCCGCGCGAAGATATCGTTGATATTGACCAACGGCTCCACCGCCACATTGGCTTTCACTTTGTGACGACCGGCGAAGTCGAGTGCTTCCTGCAAATCTTTACGGGTGCCAACAATCGAACCACGCACCGTAATGCCGTCCAGCACCATATCAAAGATCGACAGGTCAAATTTGCCCGGTGGCAGACCATTCAACACCATGGTTCCGCCACGACGCATGGTGCCCAGCGCCTGCTCAAAGGCTTTCGGTGAGACCGCCGTTACCAGCACCCCGTGAGCGCCGCCGAAGCTTTCATGGAAGAATTTTGCCGGATCCACATTTTTGGCGTTAGCCACCACGCTGGCACCCAGACGTTTAGCAAACTCCAGTTTCTCGTCATCAATATCAACCGCAGCCACATTCAGCCCCATCGCTACCGCATACTGCACCGCCATATGTCCCAGGCCACCGATACCGGAAATCACCACCCAGTCACCCGGTTTGGTATCGGTCATCTTCAGCCCTTTGTATACCGTCACGCCGGCACACAGGATCGGTGCGATTTCATTGAACTCGATGTTATCCGGCAGCACACCGACGTAGTTAGCATCAGCAAGACAATATTCCGCAAAGCTGCCATTGACCGAATAACCGGCGTTCTGCTGCGACAAACATAAGGTCTCCCAGCTATCGAGACAATATTCACAATGCCCACAAGCCGAGTAGAGCCAGGGCACACCAACACGATCACCCAATTTGAGATGTTTCACTCCTTCACCCACTGCCACGATCTGCCCCACCCCTTCGTGACCGGGAATAAATGGTGGGGTCGGCTTGATTGGCCAGTCACCTTCCGCAGCATGCAGATCGGTATGACAAACCCCGGTGGCCGCGATTTTCACCAGAATCTGGCCCGGCCCCACCGCCGGAACCGGCACGTCCTCAATCACTAATGGCTCACCGAATGATTTCACAACTGCCGCTTTCATCGTGGTTTTGATCTTCATAGTCATCAATTCACTCTCCAAAAGGATTTGCGGGCTTAAAACAGGCCCAGTGGTGCGATGTCGTAACTAACCAGCAGGTTTTTGGTTTGTTGATAGGCGTTCAGCGCCATTTTATGGGTTTCGCGGCCCACGCCGGATTGCTTGTAACCGCCAAAGGCAGCATGCGCCGGATAGATGTGGTAACAGTTGGTCCAGACGCGGCCAGCTTTAATACTACGCCCCATGCGATACGCCAGATTAGTGTTTCGTGTCCAGACACCGGCACCGAGACCAAACTGCGTCTGGTTGGCGATATCCAGTGCTTCGGCTTCATCTTTAAAGGTGGTGACACCAATCACCGGCCCAAAAATCTCTTCCTGGAAGCAGCGCATCTGATTGTCACCTTTGATCAGCGTCGGCTGGATGTAGAAGCCGTTATCGAACGCTGGCGCAATGCTGGCACGTTCACCGCCGGTCAGGATCTGGCCGCCTTCTTGTCGTGCAATGTCGATATAAGAGAGAATTTTATCGAATTGCTGCCGGGAAGCCTGGGCACCGATCATAGTTTCGGTATCCAGTGGATCGCCGCGACGGATAGTGGCGATCTTTGCCATCACCCGCTCCATGAATGGCGTATAGATCGATTCATGGATCAGCGCGCGTGATGGGCAGGTACAGACTTCGCCCTGATTGAAGAAGCCCAGCACCAGCCCTTCCACCGCTTTTTCAATAAACTCCGGCTCACCGTCCATCACATCGGCAAAATAGATGTTGGGGGATTTACCGCCCAGCTCGACGGTACAGGGAATAATATTCTCCGCCGCACAGGCCATGATGTGGCGACCAACGGGGGTCGAACCGGTGAAGGCAATTTTGGCGATACGTTTGCTGGTCGCCAGCGCTTCCCCCGCCTCACGGCCAAAACCCTGAACCACATTGAGCACGCCAGCCGGGAACAGATCACCGATCAACTCCAGCAGCAAGGTAATCCCCAGCGGCGTCTGCTCGGCGGGTTTCAGCACCACGCAGTTACCCGCAGCCAGTGCCGGAGCCAGTTTCCATGCCGCCATCAGTAACGGGAAGTTCCACGGGATAATCTGCCCTACCACCCCCAACGGCTCGTGGAAATGATAGGCGACGGTGTGTTCATCGATCTCTGCCGTGCTACCTTCCTGCGCGCGCAGGCAACCCGCAAAGTAACGGAAGTGATCCACCGCTAAGGGCAGATCGGCATTCAGCGTTTCACGGATCGGCTTACCGTTGTCCCAACTTTCGGCAACGGCCAGCATTTCCAGATTGGCTTCGATACGATCCGCCACCTGCAACAATAAATTGGCTCGATGTTGAACGCTGGTTTTTCCCCAGGCGTCAGCGGCCTGATGAGCAGCATCCAGTGCTAAATCGATATCACGCGCGTCCGAACGGGGGAACTGCGCAATGTCGCTGCCATCAACTGGCGAGGTGTTAGTAAAGTATTGGCCGCTGAGCGGCTCTGTGAATTTGCCCGCAATATAGTTGCCATAGGCCGCTTTGAAAGAAACCAAAGCGCCGGGCGCGCCGGGATGTGCATAACGCATCGCAAACTCCTTAATGTAGGGTCAGATGTTCTGAAGCTGGCAGCGGCAACCTGAGGGTCGCCAGGTTGAACAGCCCGCTGCCAATATTGCTATTGCAGCGCGCGTGCCAGTTTTTTCAGCTTGCGATGGATTTAAAAATGATGATACTCATCAGAGAGTTACGGAAACAATAACCCTAACAAGTCAATGGGATGGTGCGGTAAAAATCGCCATCTGTGTTGCATATCGCAACACCACAAAAACCAAATAGCTACAATGTCGCAACACTTTGCTAAGGCATGAGGTTATCAATGCAGGGAAATTCATCCGCCGCGATCGACGCCACTCCGCTTCTGAGCGATTCCTGGTTCCGCAGCCAACTTTACGGTCTTGATCGCACCGCTGATGACTTTCCCCGCGTACGCCAGGGTGAACTGGCGGATTTGCTCGCCAGTAACAGCGGGTTGCAGCAGTTTGCTCAACCGGTGATCAATCAGCTGGCGCAGAAAATGGCGCAGAAACAATCGGTGGTGATCCTCTCCGATGCCAGCGGCATGGTGCTACATACCTTTGGTGACATGCAGTCGATGGAAAAAGCGCAACGCTATGCGCTGGCTCCGGGTAATTTATGGAGCGAGTGTGGCCGTGGCACTAACGCTATCGGTACGGCACTGGCGATTGACGATGGCTGCGAGATTGACGGACAGCAACATTTTCTGACACGCAACCAGGGGTTGTACTGTGCTGCCATGCCGCTCCAGATGCCGAACGGCCAGATTGCCGGGGTACTGGATATCTCGGGTCCGGCGCACTTCCCGCATCCGCAAACCTTCAGTTGGGTGAAAGCTGCGGCAAAACAAATCGAATATTTGTGGGTGAAGCAGAGCCTGCATCCGCAACAATGGCTGATGAGCCTGCATACGCAGCCCCAGGGCATCGATACCAGCGACGAGTTGCTGCTGGTGTTCTCCGATAATGTGCTGATGGCAGCCAATCGTCTGGCGATGCGCGAACTGGCGCTCAGCGCCGAGCAGCTCGGTTCCCTGACGTTCCAGCAACTGTTTCCCCATCTGGAGCAGGCCGCCAGCACCATTCCTCTGCCGTTGAATTACTGTGCACAAACCTTCTGGTTCCGCCTGCGCGCGCCGCACCGTACCCATTTTGTCACACCCGCAGCCAGCCATACTGAGCTGCCCTTCTCGCTGCGACGCGAGGGCGAGAAAATGGTGCGACTGCTGAACGCGGGGGTTTCATTGTGCATTCATGGGGAAACTGGTAGCGGCAAAGAGTTCGTCAGCCGCGCGTTGCATCAACAGAGCCGCTGGCGTGAGGGAAAATTTGTCGCTATCAATTGCGCTGCCATCCCGGAATCGCTGATCGAATCCGAATTATTTGGTTATCAACCCGGAGCCTTCACCGGCGCGGGCAAAAACGGCTATATCGGTAAAATTCGCGAAGCTGACGGTGGCGTGTTGTTCCTCGATGAAATTGGTGATATGCCGCTGGCGCTACAAACCCGTCTGCTACGCGTGTTGCAGGAAAAAGAAGTGTCGCCTTTGGGGTCCAGCCGCAGCTGGCCGGTTAACTTTGCGGTGATTTGCGCCACACATCGCGATCTGGCGCAACGTGTGTCTGAGGGCGAGTTCCGTGAGGATTTACTCTATCGTCTTCAGGAGTTTTCCATGACCATTCCGCCGCTGCGCGAGTGGCCGGATATCGCAGGCTTCATTCAGCGTTTGTGGCTGGAATTGGGGGGTGGCGATCGCGATATTCAGCTGTCGCCCGCATTGCTGACCTCGTTGGCACAGCTGCCGTGGCCGGGCAATATACGTCAACTGCGCAGCCTGTTACGCGTCTTGCTGGCACTGGCGGATGAAGGGGAAGAAGTGAGTGAAGTGCATCTGCCGGCCGAATACCGACGGTCTGCGGCTCCGGTGGTGGTCGAGGACAGGCAAAGCCATGATGAACGGTTGATTGCTGAAACGCTACAACGTTTCAATGGCAATATCAGTAAAACCGCGCAGGCATTAGGTATCGCGCGCAGCACGTTGTATCGCCGTGCCGCGCGCGATAAACGCGATTAATCGCGAAAGTTTTTGAACTGGAATGGCTGGCCGAGATTGCCGCCACGCACCAGCGCCATCGCGCTTTGCAGATCGTCACGCGATTTACCGGTGACACGCAGTTCTTCACCCTGAATCTGGGTCTGCACTTTCAGCTTGCTGTCTTTAATCAGCTTCACCAGCTTCTTCGCTACGTCGCTTTCGATGCCTTTTTTCAGTTTGGCTTCGACGCTCCAGCTTTTACCGCTATGCTCGATCTCTTCCGGGACTTCAATCGCCGCCCCTTCAATGCCGCGCTTCAGCAGTTTTTCCCGTAAAATATCCACCAGCTGTTTGACCTGAAAATCAGACTCCGTGGTGATTTTGATGGTCTCATTCTTTTCGTTCAGCTCAATGCTGGCGCTGACGTTACGGAAATCAAAACGGGTAGACAGTTCACGGCTGGCATTTTCCACCGCATTACGGACTTCCTGTAGTTCGACTTCAGAAACGATATCGAAAGATGGCATCTTGTCTTCTCCTGACGCTAAAGTGACATGCATAATACGCGTCTTGTCGCGCTAATAAAACACGATACACCGAAAGCTATACTGATAGTGTGTAGTGAAAACGATAACCCGTCAGCGGGAGGCACAATGAAAATTACCGTGTTGGGTTGCGGCGCCCTGGGCCAGATTTGGCTCGCCGCCCTCGCACGCCAGGGACATGATGTTCAGGGCTGGCTGCGCGTGCCGCAGCCCTATTGTTCGGTCAATGTGGTCGATCCTGAAGGCAACGTCAGCAACCAGACCTTTATCGCCAACGACCCGCTGTTTCTGGCGGAGAGCCACTTATTGTTGGTCACCCTAAAAGCGCCGCAGGTTTCCCCTGCGGTGAAGAATCTGCAAAGCGTATTCCCCACACACGCACCGATCCTGTTGCTGCATAACGGTATGGGCACGCTGGATGAACTGAAGGATCTCGCGCAGCCGCTGTTGCGTGGCATCACTACCCACGCGGCGATGCGTGATGGCACGGTGATCAAACATGTGGCGCAAGGCATCACCCACATTGGGCCAGCCAGTCGTGAGAGTGAAGCGATGAGCGATATCGCAGATATCCTGCATCAGGCGCTGCCCGATGTTGCCTGGCATAACAACATCGCCTCGGCCTGCTGGCGCAAGCTGGCGGTCAATTGCGTGATCAACCCGATGACCGTGGAGCACGATTGCCAGAACGGTGCGTTGCGCGCATGGCCTGAACAAATCGCCAAACTGTGCGAGGAGATTGCCTGGGTGATGGAACGCGAAGGTCAGCATATTGCGGTCGATAATCTGCGTGACATCATCTATGACGTCATCGACACCACCGCGGCCAATGTCTCATCGATGTTGCAGGATGTCCGGGCGCAGCGCCAGACCGAGATTGATTACATTACCGGCTACCTGCTGCGTCGTGCACGTGCGCAGGGCATGGCATTGCCGGAGAACACCCGTTTATATGATTTGATTAAACGCAAGGAGTCCCAATATGAGCATGAACGCATCGGTTCTGGTTTGCCTGGCACATGGCAGTGAAGAGACCGAAGCGGTCACCACCATCGATTTGTTGGTGCGTGGCGGTTTACAGGTCACCACCGCCAGTGTTGAAAGCGATGGCAGCCGGGAGATCGTCTGCTCGCGTGGCGTGCGCTTGCTGGCTGATGCACCGCTGGTAGAAGTGGCGGATAACGATTACGCGGCCATTGTGCTGCCGGGCGGCCTGAAAGGCGCACAAACCTTCCGCGACAGCCCGCTGCTGGTGGAAACTGTGCGCCAGTTTCATCTCTCTGGCCGGATTGTCGCAGCGATTTGCGCCGCACCCGGCACGGTGCTGGTGCCGCACGATCTGTTCCCGGTGGGCAATATGACCGGCTTTCCCGGCCTGAAAGAGACCATCCCAGAGGGGAAATGGATGGAACGACGGGTAGTGTGGGATCCACGCGTCAATCTTCTGACCAGCCAGGGACCGGGCACGTCGATAGATTTTGCGCTGAAACTGATTGATCTGCTGGTGAATAAAGAGAAAGCGCGCGAAGTGGCCTCGCAACTGGTGCTGGCGGCGGGGATTTATAACTACCAGGAATTCGAATAAATCTGATCTCTCATCCCGTGGCGGCGCAATTTATTGCGCAAATCTGATGAGGCACAGTGCCTCATCAGATAAAATCCGCGCGATAAATCGCGCCGCTACGGACGATAGACCTTCACATTGGTAAAGCCCTGCTCATGCAGGTACAGCGCCTGCAAACGGCTCATCACGCCGCGATCGCAATACAACAGCCAGGTTTTGCTCTGGTCGAGATCGCCAAACTGGGTGCTGAGTTTGTAGAACGGCAGCGATTTCACCTCAACGCCTTCCAACGCCAGCGGCGTGTCATCCTGTTCATCAATCGAACGGATATCCAGCACCACATCATTGGCGGTGAAGGACGCCACCGTCTCCACTTCCACCACGTCTGCTTCGGTTTTCTCCGCAATTTCACGGATATCGACGTTGCTGGCTTCCTGCACCACGCGATCCAAAATGGCAAAATCGAAATTCGTCTCTTCCGCTTCGATCTTCGCCTTCACCGCTTTGACCGTCGGGCTTTTCGAGATCACGCCGCAATATTCCGGCATGGTGCGGGCAAAATCTTCTGTGCCAATCTCACGCGCCAGTTTGATGATGTGCTCTTTGTCGTGAGAAATCAGCGGACGCAGAATCAGCGTGTCGGAGGCGTTATCAATTAAACGCAGATTGGTCAGCGTCTGGCTGGAGACCTGGCCCAGTGCTTCGCCGGTCACCAGCGCCTGTACGCCGTAGCGCTCAGCCACCATTGACGCCGCACGCACCATCATACGCTTCAGCACCACGCCCATCTGGCCGTCGTCCACCTTCTCGAGGATCTCACCCACCACCGGTTCAAAATTGATAGCGACGAAGCGCACCCGATGTGAACGACCAAAGCGATTCCACAGATAATGCGCCACCTGGCGTACGCCGATTTCATGCGCGGCACCGCCAAGATTGAAGAAGCAGTAATGCACGCGACAACCGCGACGCATCAACATGTAGCTGGAAACGCCAGAGTCAAAACCGCCGGAAATCAGTGACAGCACATCTTCCTGGGTGCCAATCGGGAAGCCGCCCAACCCTTCATAGCGTCCGGTAATCAACAACAGGCGATCGTTTTCAATCTCCAGGTTAACCGTTTCATCCGGGTGATTCAGTTGCACGCGGGCGCTTTCGATATGTTGATTCAGACCGCCACCAACATAACGCTCTACGTCTTGCGAGCTGAATTCATGCTTGCCACGGCGCTTCACCCGCACACAAAAGCTTTTGCCTTCAAGACGTTCACGATACAGCGCCAGCGTTTGTTCGAAGATGTTATGCATATCGGTGTATTCATGATCTTCCACCGCCAGCACATGATGGATACCCGGAATACGCGTCAGCTCGGCAATCACTGTCGCACGCAACGATTCCTTCTTCGCCCGGACCACAATATGGTCCCAGTGACGCACCACCGCGATCTCATCATCCAGAGTACGCAGAATGTTACGAATGTTTCCGGTCAGAATTTTGATAAAGCGCAGTCGCACCGACTGACTCTTGATGGTGATTTCGGGGAAGAGCTTGATAATAAACTTCATGGCGACACAGCTTCGTTGGGTAAATAAGTGCTAAAAGCATCGGCACTTAACTGGTAAAATCATATAATTGCGGGCTGAGCAGGAGCGCCCGCATCCGAGGCGCGAGAGTATATCACCTTTGTCAGGTGACTTCTTCTGCAACCGCAGTCACATTCATTATTTTGCTAATTAATCCTCGTCAGATACCATGACCGACTGCAAGATGATGTCCCAACCTGTGAGTCGACACTGATTATGCCGAAAAAAGCCGAAGCGCCCGCCAGTTTTGAAAGCGCATTACAGCAGCTGGAACAGATCGTCAGCCGCCTGGAGAGTGGTGAGCTGCCGCTGGAAGAGGCGCTAAAAGAATTTGAACGCGGTGTTCAACTGGCACGTAGCGGTCAGCAGACCCTGCAACAGGCAGAACAGCGCGTGCAGATTTTGCTGAGTGACGATAAAGATGCCGCGCTCGTCCCTTTTACCCCGGAAGATAACTGATGGATTTCGCCAAACTGCTAAGCGCTTATCACGAAAGGGTAAACCTTGCGCTAGAGCGCCTGTTAGATCCACTTCCTTTTCAGAGTTCTCCTCTGGTGAATGCCATGCAATATGGGGCACTATTAGGCGGTAAGCGTCTGCGCCCTTTTCTGGTTTACGCCACCGGTGAAATGTTAAAGGCCGATCCGGCCAGCCTGGACGCGCCCGCAGCTGCGGTTGAATGTATCCACGCTTATTCTTTGATTCATGACGATCTGCCGGCGATGGACGACGACGCGTTGCGCCGCGGGCAGCCAACCTGCCATATCAAATATGGTGAAGACACAGCGATTCTCGCAGGCGACGCCCTGCAAACGCTGGCATTTTCTATTTTGGCCGACCAGCCGATGCCTGGCGTAAGTACAGAAGCCCGTATTACCATGATCTCGGAACTGGCGCAGGCCAGTGGCGTAGCAGGTATGTGCGGCGGCCAGGCGCTGGACCTCGCCGCTGAAGGCAAACGCATCGACCTGGCGCAGCTTGAGCAAATTCACCGCCATAAAACCGGTGCGCTAATCCGTGTTGCAGTGCGTTTGGGGGCGCTGGCGGCAGGCGAGCAAGGCCGTGCTGCGCTGCCAGTGCTGGATGTCTACGCCAATGCCATCGGACTGGCATTTCAGGTACAGGATGACATCCTGGATGTCATCGGCGACACCGCGATATTGGGCAAAACCCAGGGAGCCGACCAGGCTCTGGGCAAAAGCACGTATCCGGCGCTGATGGGGCTGGATAATGCCCGTCAAAAAGCCTGGGACCTCTATCAGGAGGCGCTGGGCGCGCTGGATATTCTGGCCGCGCAATCCTTTAACACCACAGCATTACAAGCGTTGGCTAGCTTCATAATTGAACGCGATAAATAACTTTCATAATGAGTCTCTGATGAGTTTTGATATTGCAAAATACCCGACACTGGCGCTGGCAAGCACGGTACAGGAATTACGTTTACTGCCAAAAGAGAAGCTTCCGGCACTCTGCGACGAGCTGCGTCAGTATCTGCTGGACAGCGTCAGCCGCTCCAGTGGTCACTTCGCTTCGGGTCTGGGCGTCGTCGAGCTAACAGTGGCGCTGCATTATGTTTACAACACCCCGTTTGACCATCTGGTGTGGGACGTCGGCCACCAGGCTTACCCGCATAAAATTCTGACCGGACGCCGCGATCGCATCGGAACCATCCGCCAGAAAAATGGCCTGCACCCCTTCCCGTGGCGTGAAGAGAGTGAATACGACGTCTTAAGCGTCGGTCACTCGTCAACCTCCATCAGCGCCGCCCTCGGTATGGCAGTCGCCGCTGAGCGTGAAGGCAAAGGTCGTCGCACGGCGGCCATCATTGGTGATGGCGCGATCACCGCGGGTATGGCATTCGAAGCCATGAACCACGCGGGCGATATCAAGCCGGATATGCTGGTGATCCTCAACGACAACGAGATGTCGATCTCCGAGAACGTTGGCGCGCTGAACAACCGCCTGGCGCAGATCCTCTCGGGTAAAACCTATTCACGCCTGCGCGAAGGTGGCAAACGGGTGCTGGACAACCTGCCGCCGATCAAAGAACTGGTCAAACGCACCGAAGAGCACCTGAAAGGCATGGTGGTGCCGGGTACGTTGTTCGAAGAACTCGGCTTTAACTATATCGGCCCGGTGGACGGTCACGATGTACTGGCGCTGGTGAGTACGCTCAAGAACATGCGTAGCCTGAAAGGCCCGCAGTTCCTGCATATCATGACCAAAAAAGGCAAAGGTTATGCCCCGGCGGAAGAAGATCCCATAACCTGGCATGCCGTGCCGAAATTCGACCCGGCCAGCGGTTCGCTACCAAAAAGCGCGGGCGGCTTGCCAAGCTACTCCAAAGTGTTTGGTAACTGGCTGAGTGAAATCGCCGCTGACGACGCACGTCTGATGGCTATCACCCCGGCGATGCGTGAAGGTTCGGGCATGGTGAGTTTTTCCCGTGACTATCCGCAGCAATATTTCGATGTGGCGATTGCCGAACAGCACGCGGTCACCTTCGCGGCAGGGATGGCGATTGGTGGCTACAAACCGATTGTGGCGATCTACTCCACCTTCCTGCAACGTGCTTACGATCAGGTGATCCACGATGTGGCTATCCAGAAACTGCCGGTACTGTTTGCCATCGATCGCGGCGGCATTGTCGGTGCCGACGGACAAACCCATCAGGGTGCGTTCGATCTGGCTTATCTGCGCTGCATTCCTGGCATGGTGATCATGACGCCAAGCGACGAGAACGAGTGTCGCCTGATGTTGTACACCGGTTACCATTATCAGGAGGGGCCGAGTGCTGTGCGCTACCCGCGTGGCACCGGCACCGGCGCAACGCTGGAACCACTGGCGAGTCTGCCGTTGGGCAAAGGCGTGGTGAAACGTCAGGGCGAAAAACTGGCGATTCTCAACTTCGGCACCTTGTTGCCGGAAGCCGCTGCGGCCGCCGAAGCGCTGAACGCCACTCTGGTTGACATGCGTTTTGTCAAACCGCTGGATGAAGCCTTAATTGTCGAACTGGCGGGCAGCCACGACGCGTTGATCACCCTGGAAGAAGGCGCGATCATGGGCGGTGCTGGCAGCGGTGTGAATGAATTGGTGATGGCAAAACGCCTGCGTATTCCAGTGCTGAACCTCGGTCTGCCGGATGAATTCATTCCGCAGGGCACCCAGGAAGAAGTGCGTCATGACTACCAGCTGGATGCCGCCGGTATTCAGCAACAAATCGCCACCTGGCTGGCACAGTAATCCCCTGCTCGCTCGCCGCCCGGCGAGCGAGCCTGCTGCTATGCTTAAGGGATTTCCCTGATGCAAGAGAGCAGATGCCCCAATGAAAAAAATTCCTTTAGGCAAGACTGAATTACAGGTTTCCCGTCTCTGTTTAGGTTGCATGACCTATGGCGATCCGATGCGTGGTAATCACGCCTGGACGTTACCGGAAGAGAGCAGCCGCCCGCTGATCAAGCAGGCGCTGGATGCGGGCATCAACTTTTTTGATACCGCCAATTCCTATTCCGACGGCAGTAGCGAAGAGATTGTCGGGCGCGCCTTGAAAGATTTTGCCCGCCGCGACGAGATCGTGGTCGCCACCAAGGTTTATTTCCCACTCAGCAATCTGTCGCAGGGGCTTTCTCGCAAAAATATCCTGCAATCCATTGATGACAGTCTGACAAGGCTGGGGATGGATCATGTTGACCTACTCCAGATTCATCGCTGGGATTACGACACACCGATTGAAGAAACGCTGGAAGCGCTGCACGACGTAGTGCAGGCGGGGAAAGCGCGCTATATCGGTGCGTCATCCATGCATGCGGCGCAATTTGAGCAAGCACTACAACTCCAGGCTCGTGAAGGTTGGGCGCGATTTGTCAGTATGCAGGATCAGTACAACCTGATTCAGCGGGAAGAAGAGAACGCTATGCATCCGCTGTGTCTGCGCGAAGGCATCGCGGTGCTGCCGTGGAGTCCACTGGCGCGTGGCAAGCTGACACGTCCGTGGGGAGAAACCACTGCACGCTCGGTATCGGATGAAGTGATGACCAAACTCTACCGCGACACCGAAGAGAACGATGCGGCTATCGCGGAACGTATCGCTACCGTGGCAGCGGATAAAGGCGTGACACGTGCGCAGATTGCTCTGGCATGGCTGCTGCATAAACCCGTGGTGACGGCACCGATTATCGGCGCATCCCGTGCACAGCAGTTTGATGAGCTGGTGAAAGCGGTGGAGGTGGAGCTGAGTTCAACGGATATTGCCGAACTGGAGACGGTGTATCAACCACATCCGGCGGTGGGGTTTGAATAATACGTAGCGGCGATTTATCGCGCGTTTTAAAAACCAGGGCGCGCGATAAATCGCACCGCTACGGAATCAGATCATCACATGCCCTAACACGTACAAAATCACCGCTGAAATCACCCCGGCGATAATATCGTCGACCATGATCCCCATGCCGCCATGCACGTTCTGATCGAACCAGCGGATCGGCCAGGGTTTCCACATATCAAAAATGCGGAAAATGATAAAACCCGCCAGCACCCACTGCCAACTCATCATCGGAATCGCCATCAGGGTGATCCACATCCCGATAAACTCATCCCAGACGATGCTGCCGTGATCGTGGACCCCCATATCTTTCGCGGTGCGATGACACAGATAGACACCTACACTGATGCCGATGAACACCACCAGCGAGTAGATCTGCAACGGCAAAAAGGTCATCAACCACCAGAACGGGATCGCCGCCAGCGATCCCGCCGTGCCCGGTACGATCGGGCTTAACCCGCTGCCAAAACCGGTTGCCAGCAGATGCCACGGATTGGACATCCGCAGGCGGCTCTTGGCCACATCTTTATTTAACGTCAAAGTGATCAAATCCTTTGTGATTGAAACTCAGCGGCTTGCTGTTTTCCAGCAACGTGAGTCCATCGGCTTCCGGCGCTATCTGACCAATGCAGGTATAAGGCACACCGAGATGACCGAGCGCCACGTCCAGCGCACCACGGTTCACTTCCGGTACCGTAAAGCACAGCTCGTAGTCTTCTCCGCCCGCCAACGCCCAGCGTTGCACCTGATCAGCAGCGAAATGGTCACGCAGGGCCGTTGACAGTGGCAAGGCATCGACATTCAGCCGTGCACCTACGCGGCTGGACTGCAAAATATGGCCGAGATCGGCGAGCAAGCCATCCGACACGTCGATGGCGGAGGTCGCCAGGCCACGCAGCGCCTGCCCCTGCAAAACACGCGGCATCGGTCGCAGATGACGTTTGATCAGCGTCTCGTGCACCGCCGGGTCCGACAAACGATAACGATGCTGCAACAACGCCAGACCTGCGGCGCTGTCACCCAGCGTGCCGGTGACAAAAATCCAGTCACCCGGTTTCGCACCGGAGCGTTTCAGCGCTCGGCCTGCCGGGACCAAACCGTGGATGCCCAACGTCATGCTCAGCGGGCCGCGTGTGGTATCGCCGCCAATCAACTGCATATCGTAGTAATCCAGCAACTCAAACAGGCTGTCACTGAAGGCCGCCAGCCAGTTTTCATTCACTTCCGGCAGCGTCAGCGCCAGCGTGAGCCATGCCGGATCGGCCCCCATCGCCGCCAGATCGCTCAGGTTTACCGCAACGGCTTTATAACCGAGATCGGCAGGATGGATATCACGCAGGAAATGTACGCCTTCCACCAGCGTATCGGTGCTGATGGCCAGCGTTTGTTTTTCAGGCAGGTTAAGTAAGGCGCAGTCATCACCAATTCCCTTTTCGACATCGCGGCGGGAGCTGGTGACGCGGTTAAAATAACGTGCGATCAGTTCGAATTCACCACAGGACATAGTCAGGTCTCAATGAAAAAAGGCCGGATGACCGGCCTTTTGCACTATTTTATTTTCTGTTGGGGCGAATTTGCGGAGCGGCTTTATCCAGCACGCCGTTGACAAATTTGTGGCTGTCTTCAGCACCGAATACTTTTGCCAGCTCGATACCTTCGTTAATGGCCACTTTATACGGCACATCACTACGTTTGCTCAGTTCAAACAGCGAAATACGCAGAATGGCTTTCTCCACCTGGCCCAGCTCTTCCAACTGGCGTGACAGGTAAGGTTTCATCAAACCATCCAGGTACGCGCTGTTAGTCGCCACACCGGACAGCAGTTCGCGGAAGTAGCTGATATCGACGTCTTTGACGTCTTGTTCCGCCAGAAACTGGTATTCCACATCGGCAATGTCGTTGTTGGACAACTGCCAGGAGTAAAGCGCCTGGACAGCGCACTCACGGGCGCGACGACGAGCAGCAGGTTTCACAAAATTCCCCTTACAAAAATCAGGCTTTGATGGCTTTCAATACGTTAATCATTTCGAGTGCAGTCAGGGCCGCTTCGGCACCTTTATTACCCGCTTTCGTGCCGGCGCGTTCAATCGCCTGCTCGATGTTTTCGGTGGTCAGCACGCCGAAGGTAACCGGGATTTCGCTGGTCATCGCCACATTAGCGATCCCTGAGCTGGCTTCACCGGCCACATATTCGAAGTGCGCCGTGCCGCCACGGATCACGGTGCCCAGCGCGACGATCGCGTCATGTTTACCGGATTTTGCCAGTGCACGCGCCGCCAGCGGCAGTTCATAGGCACCCGGCACCCAGACGATGGTGATGTTTTCGTCTTTCACCTGACCAATACGCTTCAGCGCATCAACCGCACCGTCCAGCAGGCTGTCATTAATGAAGTTGTTAAAACGCGCAATTACGATGGCGATATTGGCATCAGGCGTGGCAACAGGAGCTTCGATAACTTTCATACATATCCTTTGGGAGTTGTTTTATGGCCCCGCAGAAGGGGGCGGATTCTATCATACTCTTTCGCGACGCGCTCAGGCTTTTCCATGTGGAGTCAGGGTCAGACGCAGGTCTTCACCGACCATACGCACATCGCTAAAATTCAGGGCTGGTGCATCGGCCAGATGTTCCAGACCCGGTAATTCACACAAGCCGCGGGCGGCATTACCCAGCAGTTTCGGTGCCAGATAGACAATCAACTCATCCACCAGCCCCGCCTGCAACAGCGCACCGGCAAGCGTAGCACCCGCTTCAACCCACACGCTGTTAATCTGCCGCTGACCAAGCAACATCATCATCGCCACCAGATCCAGCTGGCTCTCACGCTGCGGCACGACAATCTGCGTGACCGATTCCGGCCAGGCTTGCTGACAGGCTTCGCTACGCATCAGCCAGGTTTCACCCGGCTGGGCGATCAGCCGATGCTGTGGTGTCACGCGCTGCTGGCTGTCAATCACCACCCGCACCGGCTGGCGTAGTTGCTGCTCGTCCAGTTGCTGGCGAATCTCATCATTCAGCTCATTCCAGCGCACCGTCAGCGAAGGATTATCCGCCAGTACTGTGGCACTGGTGGTAAGGATAGCCGAACTCTGGGCACGAAAACGTTGCACATCGCGCCTTGCTGCCGCAGAGGTGATCCACTGGCTTTCGCCATTTGCCATCGCGGTACGGCCATCCAGTGATGCGCCCAGCTTGAGCTGAATCCATGGGAAACCGGTACGCATCCGCTTCAGGAAGCCGCGATTGATCGCTTCGGCTTCGTTCATCATTAAGCCGTGGCTCACCGCAATCCCTGCCTGTTGCAGACGGTACAGGCCACGTCCCGCCACCTGCGGGTTGGGATCTTGCATCGCCGCCACCACCCGGCTGACACCCGCCGCAATCAATGCATCGCAGCAGGGCGGCGTACGTCCATGATGACTACAGGGTTCAAGGGTAACGTAGGCGGTCGCACCTCTGGCTTTCTCACCCGCCATGCGCAGCGCATGGACTTCCGCATGCGGTTCACCCGCGCGATGATGCCAGCCTTCACCGACAATTTCGCCATCCCGCACAATCACACAACCCACATTCGGGTTTGGGGTGGTGGTAAAACATCCGCGACGTGCCAGTTCCAGCGCGCGCGCCATATAGCGTTCGTCGATCATGGGTTAATCCTGCAAGCGGGCGATCTCTTCGCCAAAATCACGAATATCTTCAAAACTGCGATAAACCGACGCGAAGCGAATATAGGCCACTTTGTCGAGTTTCTTTAACTCGTCCATCACCAGATTGCCGATCAGCTTGCTGGGAATTTCGCGTTCGCCGGTGGCGCGCAGTTGGGTTTTAATATGGCTGACGGCACTCTCCACCGCATCGGCACTCACCGGGCGCTTCTCCAGCGCCTTCATCATGCCGCTGCTGAGCTTATCTTCGTTGAAGGGTTCACGCACATCGTTGCTTTTCACCACGCGCGGCATCACCAGTTCAGCCACTTCAAAGGTGGTAAAACGCTCATGACACACCAGACACTGGCGACGGCGACGCACCGAGGAGCCTTCACTGACCAGGCGCGAATCTATCACTTTGGTGTCCACAGCGGAGCAGAATGGGCAATGCATGACGTTTCCTGTCGCGAGAATTTGGGCCAGACAGTGTAGCGCGATCTCGGTTTCAACAAAATGCGTTGATAAGAAAAGGGCGGCGGTGGTCAAAACTGCGCAATAAATCGCACGGGTTGTCGCGGCGCGATTTATCGCGCAACATTAGCCCTCCCCCACAATGGAAAGGACATTGCATGACGATCAGGATGTTATGGGCGCCGGCAGCGCTTTCTTTGCTGGTACTTAGCGGCTGTAGTTCAACACCAACGACAAAACAGGTCACTCAGTTACATCGGGAAGTGGGTCAGCTGAATCAGCAAATGCGCCAGCTGACTAATCAGGCCGCCGCGCTGGAAATTCAGGGACAATTGAACAGCCAATCCACCCAGGGAGCATGGCTGCTACCCCAAGCCAATACGCCGGTGGAGCTACAAACCCAACTGGGTAAATTGCGCCTGTCACTGACTCAGGTTGAAGGTGAAGCCACTGGTAGTCGCGCCATTCTGACGATCCGTTCGACCGACGGCAAATCGGTTCCGGCACTGAATGCGACAGTGGTTTGGGGAGAAATGGATCCGGCCAGCGGAAAACCGTTAAACGCGGGCAGCCTTAGTCAGACCATCAATGCCCCCGGCAGCCTGACGCCGCGCAGCTCCGTAGTGGTGCCACTGCGCCTGAGTGGCCTGTCTCCCGATCAACTTGGCTATGTGCGTGTGCATGATGTGACTGCCGCTCCCCTCCCCTGATAACGTACAGACAAAAAAAGGGCTGCCATTGGGCAGCCCTGGATCTTTCTGGTCAGCAGTTACGGCATGATTGAAGGCTGATCGGCGCCCTCTTTCTCCACCTTCTGCACCAGCATATGTTCACGCTTCATGCCCAGCTTCAGCGCCAGCGCGGAAGAGACATAGATTGATGAGATCGTACCAATGGTCACACCAATCAGCATGGTCAGCGAGAAGCCTTTCAGCAGCGCGCCACCAAAGATGAACAGAATCAGGATCATCGCTAAGGTTGTCAGCGAGGTGATCAAGGTACGGCTCAACGTCTGGGTCAGCGACACGTTGGTGATATCGTAAGACGAACCGCGACGGATCTTGCGGAAGTTCTCACGAATACGGTCGGAAACCACGATCTTATCGTTAAGCGAGTAACCAACCACCGACATCAATGACGCCACAATGGTCAGATCGATTTCGATATGGGTCAACGCCAGAATGCCGCAGGTGATGATCACGTCGTGCGCCAGTGCCAACACCGTACCCAGCGCCAGACGCCACTCAAAGCGGATACCGATGTAGATCAGAATCGCAATCAGTGCCGACAGCAGTGCCATCGCACCCGCCTGTGCCAGATCGCTGCCCACGCTCGGGCCCACGAACTCGATACGCTTAACGGTGGCATTCTGTTGCGCGGTTTCGTTAATCACCGTCACCACTTTGTTGCCCAACTCCTGGCCCGCCGGACCTTGCACCGGAGCCATACGCACCATCACGTCACGGCTACTGCCAAAGTTCTGTACCAGCGGTTCATCGAAGCCCGCTTTCACCAGCGCTTCGCGCAAGGTATCCAGCTCGGCCGGTTTTTCCAGGTTGATCTCAATCACCGTCCCGCCAGTAAAGTCGAGGCCCCAGTTGAAGCCACGCACACCGACGATGGCAATTGACACCACAATCAGCAGGCCGGAGATGATGAAAGCCAGCGTGTCCCAGCGCATAAAGTCAATGACCTTACGCCCGTGGTTCAACTGCTCAATACTGTATTCCTGTGCCACAACGCACTCCTTAGATAGACAGCTTGTTGATGCGTTTGCCGCCGTACACCAGGTTAACGATGGCACGGGTGCCGACGATAGCGGTAAACATAGAGGTCGCGATACCGATAGCCGTGGTGATCGCAAAGCCTTTGATAGAACCGGTACCGACCGCATAAAGAATGATGACTTTAATCAGCGTGGTAACGTTAGCGTCGACGATACTGGAGAAGGCACCTTTATAGCCTTCATGAATCGCCTGCTGCACGGAACGACCGTTACGCAACTCTTCTTTAATACGTTCGTTAATCAGTACGTTCGCATCCACCGCTACCGCCAGCGTCAACACAATACCGGCAATACCCGGCATGGTGAGTGTCGCACCTGGCAGCAGTGACATGATGCCGACGATCAACACCAGGTTGCACAGCAGTGCGCTGGTGGCGATCAAACCGAATTTCTTATAGAACACCACCATAAAGACGATGGAGGCAATCAGACCCCACAGACAGGCTTCGAGACCCTGCGTGATGTTCTGCTGACCCATGGTTGGGCCGATGGTACGCTCTTCAACAATCTGAATTGGCGCAATCAACGCACCGGCACGCAGCAGCAGCGACAGCTGACGGGCTTCGTTCGGGTTGCTGATACCGGTAATACGGAAGCTGTTACCGAGGCGCGACTGAATGTTCGCCACGTTAATCACTTCTTCCTGCTTCACCAGAATCGCACGACCATTGGCATCTTTCTTGCCACTGTCTTTGTACTCCACAAACAGGGTCGCCATCGGTTTACCGATATTGTCCTTAGTGAAGTTAGACATGATGTTACCGCCCGCGCCATCCAGTGAAATGTTCACCTGCGGCTGGTTGTACTCATCCATGCTGGACGTGGAATCGGTAATATGGTCACCGGTCAGAATCACACGCTTGTACAGCACCACAGGCTGGCCTTCACGCGTCATTTTCACTTCAGAATCACCCGGAACACGGCCACTGGCCGCAGCGCTCGGATCAACCGTGGTGTTCACCAGACGGAATTCCAGCGTCGCTGTCGCACCGAGAATCTCTTTGGCACGCGCAGTGTCCTGAATACCCGGCAACTCAACCACAATGCGGTCAGAACCCTGACGCTGCACCAGCGGTTCGGCTACGCCGAGTTGGTTAACACGGTTACGCAGGATATTGATGTTCTGCTGTACAGCATATTCACGCGCTTCACTCAGGCGCGCATCGGTCATCACCGCACGCAGGGTATCGCTGCCCTGACTGGAAATCACCAGATCCTGATGACGCGACGACAGATAGCTGATGGCCGCATCACGACTGGTACCGTCACGGAAACGAATCTCCACGCCATAGTTAGCGATTTTGTTTACGTTAACGTAAGGAATGCCTTTGTCACGCAGGTCACTGCGCAAGCCGTCAGCATTTTGCTCCTGCAATTTGCTCAGTGCGGTATCCATATCCACTTCCATCAGGAAGTGTACGCCGCCACGCAGGTCAAGACCGAGTTTCATCGGCTCAGCAGCCAGCATGCTCAACCAGCGCGGCGTAGCCGGGGCCAGGTTAAGGGCAACAACATAGTTCTCGCCAAGCACATTAGTAATCGCTTCACGGGCGCGCAGCTGCACATCCGTGTTAGCAAAGCGCGCAAGAACCGCGCCATTTTCCAGAACGAGGGATTTGCTCTGAATATTATCTTTTTGTAATGCAGTCTGGATTTGATCCAACGTTTGCTCACTGGCGGCGCCACCGCGCGCACCAGTGATTTGAACGGCCGGATCCTCACCATAAAGGTTGGGAAGCGCATAGAGCAGGCCGACGAGAATCACGACGACCAGCATGATGTACTTCCACAAAGGATAACGGTTTAACACGGCAGTTTCCTTCGGGAAGAAAAAATTACAGCGCCTTCATGGTGCCTTTCGGCAGAACGGCAGCCACGAAATCACGTTTAATCACTACTTCAGTGGTGTCGTTCAGGGCGATAGCGATGTAGCCGGTTTCAGCAACTTTAGTCACACGACCTACCAGACCACCATTGGTCAGCACTTCATCTCCTTTGGAGATGGAATCCATCAACTTCTTGTGCTCTTTGGAACGCTTCTGCTGCGGACGCAGAATCATGAAGTAAAAGATCAGACCAAAGACCACCAGCATGATCACCAGAGAATAAGGACTTCCCTGCGACGGTGCGCCTGCTGCAGCCACAGCGTCAGAAATGAAAAAGCTCATTAAATTTCCCTCATTGATGAATTATCAGACGTTTAACGGTGGAACCGCTTTGCCCGTCCGTTGGTAGAACTCGCTAACAAAGTGCTCTAATTTACCCT
The DNA here is from genome assembly GCF_059730495.1 of Pantoea sp. X-Soil-TKNS-1211. Taxonomy (NCBI): domain Bacteria; kingdom Pseudomonadati; phylum Pseudomonadota; class Gammaproteobacteria; order Enterobacterales; family Erwiniaceae; genus Pantoea; species Pantoea sp. X-Soil-TKNS-1211. The sequence continues at coordinate 1,106,090 of NZ_AP035953.1, read as the reverse complement.
CTTCGATAGCCTGGCGTAAACCCGCCATCAGACGTTGGTAATAGCGCAGATTGTGGATGGTATTGAGACGCGCGCCCAGTATTTCGTTACAGCGGTCGAGATGATGCAAGTATGCACGGCTGTAATTGCGACAGGTGTAACAATCACACTCCGCATCCAGTGGTGAGGTGTCATCTTTATGCTTCGCATTACGGATTTTCACCACACCATCGGTGACAAACAAGTGACCGTTACGCGCGTTGCGCGTCGGCATAACGCAGTCAAACATATCGATACCGCGACGAACGCCTTCCACCAGATCTTCCGGCTTGCCAACGCCCATCAAATAACGCGGTTTGTCGTGCGGAATTTGCGGACAGACGTGCTCCAGGATGCGGTGCATGTCCTCTTTCGGTTCACCCACCGCCAGGCCGCCCACAGCGTACCCATCAAAGCCAATCTCTACCAGACCTTTCACGGAGACATCACGTAAATCTTCGTAAACACTGCCCTGAATGATGCCAAACAGCGCATTTTTGTTACCGAGTGAATCAAAACGGTCACGGCTGCGTTTTGCCCAGCGCAGCGACATCTCCATTGAACGCTTCGCGTAGTCCCAGTCCGCCGGATAAGGCGTACATTCGTCGAAAATCATCACGATGTCAGAGCCAAGATCGAACTGAATTTCCATCGATTTTTCGGGATCGAGGAAAATCGGATCGCCATTAATCGGGTTACGGAAATGCACACCCGATTCGGTGATCTTACGGATATCACCAAGGCTAAACACCTGGAAACCTCCCGAATCGGTCAGGATTGGTCCTTTCCACTGCATGAAATCATGCAGATCGCCATGCAACTTCATGATCTCCTGGCCCGGACGCAACCACAGATGGAAGGTGTTGCCGAGGATGATTTGCGCGCCAGTATCCTGCACTTCTTCCGGCGTCATGCCTTTGACGGTGCCATAGGTGCCCACAGGCATAAATGCCGGGGTTTCCACCACGCCGCGATCAAAAATCAGACGGCCACGGCGCGCGCGCCCGTCGGTAGTGTCTAACTCAAATTTCACATAAACCTCATCATCAGAGAAACAGTCTGACGCTTGATAAAAAGGAGCGCATTCTAACAACCGTGAAAGCCGCTACACAAGCCAGCCAGCAAAATGTGCGTATGTCATGCGTTGCAGATTTCTTCCGTTTTGTGCCGTGGCTCTGGCACAAATCTGTCACACCCCGCCACACGAAAACACGCAAAGGTTTGAAGAAGGCTCAAACCCTTGCGTGTCTCAAATTTGTCTCACCTACTGAAGCACTTCCTCACCCCTCACGTAAGTGAACGCCGGCGCTGCCGCCACTTGCTTAAAATTTGTACTTTGATTCCTCAAAACGGGGGAATCAAATTGTCGGTCTGTTATCCTCATGAACCGATATCACTCCCCACGTCTGCACGCCGACAATCGTCACCTCTTCCAGCGCCTCACCCTCAAGCGTGTCTCCATCCTGGCAGACGATGTAACCGGGACCGAACATACCAAACTGACATTGTCCGAACGCCTCAAAGTAAATCGTGTCGCCCTCTTTCGGCCTGATGGATTTGTCGACCAACGCGAATCCGTCGCAGGTAGGCACAACCATCGTTGCAGCCGGGCGCGGCACCATCAGCTCGTTCCAGTCGAGCCGTTTATCAAGATAGTCCTTTGCAGGTGATGGAAACCCCATATCAGTACGGCCCGTTCTGGCTATTCAGCTTGAATGTCCGGTTTTCGCTGAAGTCAGGCGTGATATCGATGAAATAGCTGATCTGATTCTCTATCCAGTCATTGGCCTCTTTCTGGCTCCAGTGCCAGTTATGGCGCTCCAGCTCGGCAACGAAATCATCTGTCCTAACGATCTTCTGGCCTCTCGGGTCCAGTGTGATGCTCTGTCTGAAAGCAAACTGTATGTCGCAGTAGCGTGGCATGGCTATTACCTCCGATAGGTTACTGTATGCATATACAGTATTATCGATCGGTAAAATCGATCAAGTCGATTGTGAGAGGTTTCAGAAAAAGGATTGAGGATGAAGGGAATTTAGTTTTTCCCGTGGTGCCGCGCTTATGAACCGGCCCCCTCCAGCGCAGCGATACGTTCCTGTAAAGCAGTTATTGTCTCGCCCTGGCTGGTAATCGTCTGCTGTTGCGCCTGAATAGCCTGAGTCAGTTTGGCAATCATGGCAACTTGGTCCAAGTTATAAGCATCAGGGTTGTTAAGGTCCTTATCAATGTCATAATCTTCCGGCAAGCCTTTTCCTAATACAACCTCTGGACTAACCTTAACAAGATCGTTGGCAATGAATCCGTATTTATCATCGGACTCAGGAATAATACCCCTTGCCTTATATCTGAACCTTGCAACCTTCCAGCTTAAAACTTCAGAAAGCACCGAGTCTTTATTGTCAAGGTAAGTAGGCGTAGTCTTAAGCATCTTGTCGGAGATGGCATTTACTGCAACACTCCCAATCAGCTGATTTCCAACGTACATAGCAAGAATTGCTGAACCACCATAACCCCAATAAAAGTTCCACGGAACGTTAACATCAGTTGATCCATTAGTGCCAAGTCTTGAAGTAAAACCTGTAACAGCATCAAATTGCCCTACGCATTGCAGGGAGTTGGATAGGTTATTTATAAGCCTGACACTATAGTCAGCTGCTGAGTTAGCAAAGTGAAAATCTATAAAAGGTGTCGCAGCGGATAGTTCTAAACTCGCAAAGGTGGGGGCACCAGTTGAGGACAAGCCCAGGTCATTTCGAGCTGTAGCAACTGTTCGTCCATTTAATAATGCTGCCCAAGCAGCTGAAGCCGTTGTTGCTCCCGTACCACCTTGTGCAATACTCAGGGCAGTGGTTAGCCCTGTTAGTGATGTGATATCACTGTTAGCCCCCCTCGCTGCTTTGCCTGCAAGTGAAGTTGTAATTCCGTTCCATGCCGGACCTGTCCAGGTGGTACCATCAGGTAAGGTTACGGTGACATTTCCGGTTCCGGTATAAATCTGCTGCCAGTTCGCTTTGTCCAGGTTCAGCCCGCGAATGGCATAAGTAACCTGAGAAGCCAGCGCAGACGTTATCAGATTCAGCGTTGCCTGAGGGACATAATCAAATGAAACACCCGATGTTGTCGGGCCGGTGTATGCCTGCGTCAATGTCAGCGCCGTATTGCTTGTGATTGCGCTGATCCCCAGCGTATACGCCGTACCGCCAACGCTCGCCACGATAAACCCATTGACCGCCACATCAGTTGTAAAAGCTGTTCCGCTACCTGTAACCGCAGTTGAACCATTAGTTAAGGTGATAGTGCCTGCTGGCATATATTTTCTCCCAACATAAAAAACCGGCGCTATGGCCGGTTTCTATGTAATTTTATTTTGGTTGCCTGTTTTAATAAACTGACCACGACACAGGATTAAGGGATATCGGAAGCCTGCTAACATCAGCCACCATAATTTGACTTCTGGTAATGGTATCTGCCCATCCGTTAAGAGCTGGCGAGTCGTTTATATAAACACCCTGAGGAACCAGAGAGGTGTATATATTATTAGAAGTATCAAGATGGAAACATTCCAGAAGTGAGCGAGGACTGCTGGATATATCGATAAAATATTTCCATGTTCGCGGGCAAGGCATAGATAATGCAAATGTGCCACTACCAGCGCTGCCTACCTGAGTCCAGTTACTTCCTCCAGTTTCATTACTATGATTTGGATAGCCGGGATCTAACCACAGCACGTTTTTCAACATGAGGAAATTCCAGCCAGAGTCAAATGATAAATTCCCTGAATCATCCCACATTTGAATCCCATAGGTTGAACGGTCGGAAGGAATCCAGCGATCGAAAATGTAGTATTGAAGGCCACTTGCATCAAGGTTGTACCATTTGTAAATCCTGAATTGCTTCCCCGCTACCGTACCTGTGCCTCCTCCGGCTGCGTCTCCTGGTGCATAAAGCGCAATGCGCTGGTTTGAATTAGTTGACCGGAAGAATAGTAACGGCTGATTAAATGCACTCAGGTCAACATCGGCATAACTGATATTACCTGATTTCGCGGGCCATGAACCAATGGTGCCAGATGAACGCAGTACAAAGTTCGGGTTATTGCTGTCAACGACTGAATAGCCGTTATCATTAAAAAGCTGCAAACCGTAGTCAGCCATTATATACCCCGTAATGCACCGTGCCGCCGCCAAAATATGCAGGGATACTGCTGTCATCATTGGCGTAATCGGTCATGTCACCCGTGATGGCAATCCTTATTGTTCCGGATGATGAATTTACATTAATAGCCGGAAAAATCCTTACTGCTGAATATCCTGATGGCGCGGTATAACCGTAAGGCACAAAATAAGCAAATCCGGTCCCGCCATTAAAGTTTATTCCTGAATACATTCGGTCAAACGTGGTGCCAGTTGGTGGTACGTCTATGCTGCCCAGCCACCTGCTCATGATTACCGTGTTGTCGTATTTAACCGTACCGTCATCGTTAAATACCTGCCAGCCAAAATCACTCATGAAAGTTTTCCTATCCTGACTTTCAGAACATTGCTGGCATTCGTGAAGTCCATCCTGTTCTGTGATTTGCTGATGATCCAGCCGCCACTAACGCCATAGCTGGTTGACTGGATGCTGTCGCCAATTTTGCCGTTAGTTATTGACGCATCAGCAATGAACGCGCTGTTTATGAACACCTGTCCGTTAGTGATGGCAAATGGCGTCTGTGCATTCGTGCCATTGTAGACGGCGAACGTATCAGCATTAAAAAGCGCATAGCTCTGGACTGTTGATCCATTCCCTTCAACCCCGAGCTGCATTCCTGCAATCGATGTGGTGCCATTACTGTTCGTCTGAACTTTAATGCCCCACTGAGCTGACAGATTCCCCTGGGTGTCGGCCAGCGCTGTGGCGGTTTCGTTGACTACAGCAGTGTTGTCATCAACTGACGCCTGAATTTGCTGGAATTGTTGCGCATATGCCTTGTCATTGGTGGCGATTGTGGTCTGTACAGTCAGAATGTCAGCCCGGTTTTTACCTGACTGAACCATCTGATGTGTTGTGGTTGAGTCACTGTCGAGAGCGGCCTGTAAGATACCTTCGATATTGGTATCGACCTCCTTCGACAGGTTTTCGAATGTCTCCGAATTGCGTATAGCCTCGTCGATATAGTCAATCATCCCCGGTATATCATCAGACGCCATACCAGACGCTTCCACGAAAGCAGATACCCCGAACGCGTTTTTGGTGCGCACATACATGTAATATGTCGTGTCGGCTTTCAGCCCGTGCAATGTCCACTGTGACGCACGACCGAGGAACTGCGCTTCATCCTCAATCGAAGCAACGCTACTGGCCTGCACTTCGCCGGTGTACCAGAACTCAAACGAGGTATCCGTGGTTGCAGTGACATTCATCACCGGCACGATATCAGCCGAGAATATGCCCGGTGTCCACTGAATAGAAGTTGGCGCAGACGGCGCGCCGATCACCAAACTGACCTGCGTTTCCGCCCCCTTCATCCCATTGCTGTTGCGGCCACGCACACCCAGCGTATAACTCCCCGCGTCCAACCCATAAAAATCATAGGTAAAGGCTTCAGTCTCATAGCTTTTCACCACCGATCCGGCTTCTGTGTAAACCGTGAGTTCAAACGTCAGCTTTTTGGTGGTGGTTGCGGTTTCCCACTTCGCAGTAACCTGGACGGTTTCAGAATTGGTATTGATGATGGTCAGGTTTTCAACGTTAGGCACGCGGTATGCGTTCAGCGTATCGCTGGGCGTTTCAAACACCGCCCCCTCGTCAACTACCGCCTGTTTGTTCGGGTCGTGGCGGGTAGCTGAGATGGTATAAGTAGAGTTGTTCTGATCTTCGGTGATACCCATGATCCGGAAAAGCTGCGTTGCCACCTGCCCCGTTGAAATCGCAAACACAGTACCGTCACGCACCCAGGCCGGTGCAGCGGAAAGCGTGATAACCGGACCGTTAACTGCTGAGATGGTGTGTTTAACAAATTTCCCGTCAGATCCCATGATTGACATCGAGTCACCGCTACCGGCCAGGCTGGTCACATCAGCGTCAACGGTAATTTGTGCACCGCTGTGCGACATTATCCGGCCACCCAGCCGCGTTCCGGCGCGGTTGTTATCCGCAACCTCGATAATATCGCCTGGCATGAAAGCGATAGCATCGCGCGCCATCTGGAATGAAACCTTGCGGTATTCCCGCTTGCAGGACTCAATCAGCCATTTTCCGGCCCGCACGGCCTGACCACGGGACGTACATCCGAACGCCTCCAGCGTCGTTTCGTTGTAGTTATAAAGGCTGATTTGCTCATCATCAGAAACGTATTCTTTCGACGCGCTCCAACCATTGTTCGGGTCTGTCCACGATACGACAACGGCGTTATAGCGTTCGCTGCGCTTCATCGAGCTGTACGTGAATTTACCGTCAACCACGCTGGCATTGGTCACGGCGGCAACCGGGTCTGCCGGATTATCGATAATCATCGAAAATCGCATACCGTCCCAGAGTGCAATACCCCGGCACGCACCGGCAATTTTATCGAGGGTGTCGCGGGCGCTGGAAGCGTCGGTCAGGTATGCGTTCATCGTAATGCGCGGCTCTTTACCACCATAGCCGTCATCAACTTCCTGATCGCAGAACTGGGAAAGGACGTATAACGTGCCGTCATCAACATCGACATAGCCCGCATATTTAGCCAAGCCATACCGTGTGTTTTTCACCAATGCACGAAACAGCCAGGCCGGATTATTCGTCCATGCCGACTTAAATCCACCGGTCCAGATCCCGGTGTAAGTACGTTCAATCGGGTCGTAATTATCCGGCACATCAACAATCAGACCGCGCAGATGATAAGTGCGGGTTGGTGTGTCTGTGTACTGGTCGCGGTCAACAACACACCCGGCAATAGCGGTATACGGGTACGACAGGCTGTCATCGGTGATTTCCGTATAGCTGTTCCATACGGTGCCGTTATTAAGGAGATCGCTGGTGCTGTCAGCGGTAATTCTGCGCAGGCGAATATCAAACGGTTTGGTTTCCGGCGCGTCAATCAGATGCGCTTCCAGATACTCCCCCGAGATTTTCCCCGTAATGGTCACAGTTTTAGCAGTCGACCATGCCGCCGTACCGGTGCGGGTCTCTATCACCATTGTGACCGACGTGTTTTTCTGGTTGCCCTTTGAGTCCTGCTCAACCAGCGATGACACGCCAATATTCATACGAACCCGACTGACATCTTCATCACTGACAGTACGCACAAGGGGAGTGTCATAAGTCACGTCAGTATTAACAATTGTTGTTGCCTCAATGGTGTCAAATCCGGTGATCGCCGTCTGAGTCAGACTACCGGGACGCCAGGCGGCACTGACACCGTTAATTGACACATTACCGCTGGAATCGGTGACAGGAGTGTCATTGAGCATGAACGAGGACAGGTAAGTCTGATCAACCGGTCCGTAGATCGGCCCCTCTGACAGCAAATCCAATACCCTGTAAAATTGTTTTGATGTGAGATTGTCATCAACCAGTTTCGGTGTGCTGCCACCGCCGCCGCCAGAACTCATGTGAGCGCCCCATAAAAAAAAGCCACCATAAGGCAGCCCTGAAAAAGAATGATTTGTTGGCTATCAGCCGATTGAGATATCCCAGTCTTCATTGTTGCTGGTATCAATGCCGAGACTGGCAACATTCGATCCGATAACCATCTCGCCCAGCAGAATCGGAACCGGACTCCCCTGACCTACCCGGTTTTCGGCACTGGTAAATGAATTGTTGGTGATGCTGTTCGAATCGTTTTCCGATGAACTGGCGGTTTTCAGCGTGGATGTCATATAAAGCGAGTAGGCAACCGAAGCGACCGTGACTGCCACCATAATCCAGGCCGCAGCCGCAGCCGTAATTGCCCCTTCAACTACCGGCACAAACAGTACCGCTGCACCGTCTTTCAGATGCCGGTCCATATGAAATGCCAGGCTGTCGCTGGACACATTACCGCCATCGATGCGGATACGCAGACGGGTTTTATAAAAATCACGTTTGAATGCGGGGCATTGAGCCAGCAGCAGGCGCAGCCCCTGAGAAGGGGTATCAACATTTAAAGCGATCTGGCGGAAATGTCGTCGTAGATTCCCCGCAAATCTAAAGATGAGCATTGTTCATGCCTCCAGATGGAATGGATCAGCGGTACGTAAATGGGGCGCAACTGCTCCCGGCGACTCAGCCGCCCATAAACCTCATGATGGAGAATGGTGTTATTCCCCAGCCATATCATGGCGTGGCATGGGTCCGCTTCGGGAAATGCGCGCCGGATAATGACATCACCGGGCTGGATATCTTCAGCGTCAACTTCATAAAATCCGTTGGCTGCCATGTTTTTTAAATACAGATTTTCGCCGCGCAGCCACCATCCGTTCGTGCGCTCAAAATCAGGCAAATCGATGCCACAGAGGTGATAGGCATCCCGAAACAGCGTATAGCAGTCCGTGATGCCATGAACGAACCGGCGGCCCAGCAGATGCGGAACGGGACGGATTTTGCGCAGCAATTCGGCGCTGGCCAGCCACCAGTCAATATCAGTGACAATCTGTGCAGTGCGGTCAGCCGGTGACAGCACAGGTTTTGGTTTCGGGTGAGAATGAAAAACGGCGGTGATTTCTCCCGCTGCCTCAGCGCTTATCCAGTCCTCATCGCTTATCCTGAAATGCTGGGATGGCTGTGGGTGGACATTCTCACAGCGGATAAGGCGCGCCTTATTGAGGATCAGGCCGCACACCTCATCATCGGAAGAAGCAGCGTAGAGAAGGCATTCATCTTCCAGCGTCATGATACTTTACTCGCGCCCGGATATCCCCCGTAGGGTTTAACCGCTGGCGCGGGAAAACGAAGACGGCAACCGCTGAGGTGTTTTGAACACCGGTCTTTCGTTGTATCCGATGTGGGCTGATCGAACTCATCAGCCACTGCACCACCGCTATAGCCGCAACCGTCACCCCGATAAAGCCACTGGCATACATCAGCAAGAATGGTCCGACCGGGGATCACCGCGTTGTCCTGGTCTACCGGTGTGGAAAGGTTATAAGTGACCTGCTCGGGTGTCTCTTCAGACATTTCCTCCACGGTATAACGGGACACTGCCTCCATCGTGGTATCTGCATCAGGATTCCCGTTCGGAAAGTTTACCGCATCAAGATGTTTTACCAGCACCTGCCGGCGGGTCAGTATTGCTCCGCTTGCATCATTAAAATCACTGTTGATCCCGGTAATCAGACCGTCCAAGTTGGCGACAGCCATCGTAGGACGGGCATAGGTTCCCTCGGATTTGGTTTCGAACCCCTCTACAGCAATCGGATAGGCTGAATAAGCATTCCCCTTCCATATCACATTGTTGTAATAACCGTTTGTACCAGAGTGGAAGCGGATCACATCGCCGCCAAATGCCTGAAGGTCAAGCTCGAACAGATCGAGCATCGCGCCAACACCGGCATCAACGCTTTCGATAATTAGTTCTGCTGGTATGTCTCGCATGTTGCACCCATAAAAAAGGCCGCCATACGGCAGCCAGTGATTAATTACTGATCGAATATCAGGATGTTGCTGATTTACTGATAAGGATATGTTGAGTATTCAGCCCGTCCATGTTTGGGGCATGGGCGTAACAGCAATGGGGGATGGCTGATTACCTCTGGATAAGGAATAAAATGGCTAATCAATTAAAACTTGAAGATATCTTAGCAGCGATGAATGACACAGCTCGCAAAAATTATGCACTCACTGAGCTTTTGGCCCAAGCATTCAGCGCATTCGTGGTATCGACTGATAATAAGAAAGCTGTTGCTGATTTCATCAAGTCTACAAGCAGTAGCGAACAAATGGCAGATGCCCACAAACACGCGCAAACAGCACTACTGAAAATACTAGACTCAGTTGAAGTCACGCCAACTCAGAAGCACTGATTCGCGCTGGGCTGATATGCACAGAGCCAGGCTCAATTTCAAATGCGGTCAAATTACTTTTGGCCGCCTCTTCACCGAGTTTGTACAACACTCCACCCGGGCGGCAAGCATTCTTAATCGCTTCTTCCGCAACATCGCGCATCATCTTTGATAGCTCTTCTGCTTTGTCGTTGGACAAGGTCAGGTTGGCTACCGCCTTCTCTAAGTCTGCTACACGCTTTTCTAAAGTCATGATCTTCTCTCCTGAGTTATCTGGGTACTTGCTCAAACGTCGCTGTTAACTCGTAATAATTGCCGGTTTTAGTCATCGACCAGGATCGGCACACAAAAAGCGCCTGGACTCCAGTGTCTGAAGGCGTCCAGTAAAATGAATCTACCGCCATCCGTGCTTTAATAAAGGCTTCGGCTTCTTTTGCCACATTAGGCCGGGAGCACTTTGTATCGTCATAACCCACGAATTTAAGCGAGTAGCTGTCCATCAGCGGATTGATGCCTTTGGTCTGACGCTGTTCATAGCCATCTCCGAGAGACACAACGGATACGTTCGGTTGCCTCGAGACGGTGTAAGCCTTCTGCGGTGACCATGTGAAAGTTTCTGGCATTGGATTACCTGCTATTTACGAAGGACGCCACCAGGCCGTTGCTGGTCTTTCATCATCTTCAACATGTCAGTGGACCATGCTTGCCTTAGTTGCTTGACGGTGTCGCTATCAATTCCACCTGTCGTGTTTAGGGTTAAGTTCATTGTTGGATTGAAAGAACTACCACCCCCCGACCCGCCTATGTCCCTATTGCTTATCACCGAGCCGTTATCACCGGGGATCATGTACTGGCTACCATTGCTGGCCTTGAAGATTTCAGGCTTACCGCCCTCGCCCACCTTATACATGCTGTTGGCGCTGACTGTGCCGCCGTGTTCGCGAGCACCAGTGAGTGACATTGCCTGGGCAGTTGTCATTGCCGTTGTGAAGCCCGTCATGCCCGCTGCCGCAGCTCCTCCAGATGTTGCTACAGATGCCGCCATTGCAGCAGGTGACCATGCTGCCAGCAGTTCAGCTGCTGCGGCTGACCCGGCAAAAACTGATGCTGTCAGGGCGGTTGCGGCGGTTGCCTGGTTACTGGCGATCGCAGTGGTCTGCGCGGCCTGGCCCATGACAGCCGATTCAACCCATCGCACACCCATCTCGACCAGACTGCTTACCAGGCCATTGAGGACAGATGTACCAAGGTTGGCGAATGCTTCCGAAAGGCTTTGAGTACCATTCAGAAGCCCGGTGATAGCGTTAGTGGCTCCGCCACCCAAAGACTCAATGGCTGTTCCCAATAATGCGTTTGAATCACTTTGCGCTTTGTAAATCTGCCACTGAGCGGCGATCCGCGCCTGCTCATACTCAGTGTTGGCAGCATTCATAAGCGCCAGCCCATTCTGCGTCAGCACGCCCTTTTCAGTTTCGAATTGCTGGATGAGAGCCAGTTTACGGGCGTTCTCATTTGCAAGTTGCTGGACGGGATCAATTGCGCCTTGGGCATCCTGTAAAGGTGAAACACCGGAATTTTGCTCTGCCCGGATCTTGGCTAAATTGACCTGGTGCTCTTGCTCCAGCGCCTCAGATGCCGAATTGTATTGCTGTTGAGATATAAGCAGGTTTCCTTGCGCATCCTTAGCATCTTTCAACATGTCCAGTTGAGATTTCTGCGCGGTATAGTCTGCATTCTCTTTAAGTTCAGGGATCGCGTTTCGCGCCTTTATTGCCGCCGCCGTATCCCATATCGCCGCAGCATAGCTTCTTGCCTGCTGGATCTGATCGGCAGTAGCCCCTTTACCTAATGATTGCTCCGCACGGAGCATGGCTTGCTCCTTGCTTAAATCCTGAGTTGAACCAGCCGCCAGCTCAGACTGCTGTTTCAGGTTTGCCAGCTTTTGTGCAACGCTTTCCTGCTGGTTAGCCAGCTGCGATCCACTCTTTTTCAGCTGCTGCTGAGCCTGGACATTGTTATATGTCTGTTCGGCCTCATTTTGCATCTGAAGAGCTTGGGGGCTGTCATCAGAAAATCCTGCATCCCTGGCCTTGTAAAGTGCCTGTAATCTGGCACGAGCAGCACCCTGCTTCTGCGAAAGCTCCAAGTCCCGTTCTGACTGCTGTATCAGGTTCTTCTGCCCCTGAGTAAAATTATCCCTTTCAGCCTGCAAGGATTTCAACTGACCTTCTGCTATCGACGCTTGTGATGATAGTGAAACCAAGCCCTTAACAAACGCTAATAGCGCTTTAGTTCCCTCAGGTGTTGTGGAGGTAAATGTTTGGACTCTTGAAATCAAATCCCTTAAGGCTTCCGGTGATTTGGTTTCGGCAACACTATCTAATCCTCTCGCTAATTCAAACGCCTGTTGCTGAGAGATATCGAATTTGCTGGATATTGCTCCTACTGTGTTAGTCATGCTGTTAATTGTTGCTGAAAACCCACTTCCGGCATTATCAGCCTGCTTTAACGCTGATTCATAATTTGAGGTGTCAATTTTCAATGTTTTTAATGCTGATGAAAAAGTTTCAAGAGATGCATAACCTCCCCCGATTCCACTAATTAACGCATCACCAAATGACACAATAGATTTTGCGGCATCGCTCATTGCACCTGGGAGTTCAGACACAGCCTGTTTATATTCTAAAACGGCCTGATTTCTTAATATTGTTGCCGCTTCTGCATTCGTCCGAGCCAATAATGCATATTTATCAGAAAGCGCTGCGACTCCCCCCTGAGAAATAGAAATTACTTGGTCCAACGCGTTTGTGGCAGCCGCCAAATTTTTCATTTTATCTTCGGCATTACCCAGCGACTTAACCAGAGTTCCTACCAGCACGGATCCCAACGCGATTATCGCGCCGATAATGGCACCGCTCGGACCGAATGCACCGGCCAGCTGAGATCCCTGCTGGCTGAATGCCACCAGTGCAGACTGACCGCCCTGGACCTGGACAATGAAGTCCTGCACCTGGTAACCGGCTTGCTGCATTTGCTGACGCCACGCCCCATGGCTTTTGGTGCCCTGATCGACACTGTTTTTCATGTCGAAAAGCTGGCCTGTCAGTTGACCTATCTTCTGCTTCTCCTCATCAGTAGCAGCAGAACCGGCCCGCAACTGTGCAGCCAAGACAGCCGCGCTACGCGCCCCATTCTCGCTGGCCTCTTCCAGAATGGCTATCTGGTTGCCCAATCCCTCGATGATAGATTCGGCGCGTGAATACTCCCTTGATGCCGCCGCCGTGCTGCTGGATGATTCTTTCATCGCGCTCGCCATAGAGTTCACCGATGAAATCAGTGTCTGCATGGCGGCATTCATCTGTGTCAGCGTCATGCTGGCGGCAAGAGAGTTTGTGTTGGCCTGGCTGATGGCTGTAGCTACAGCAGAAAAGGTGGTATTCAGCGACTGGAGGCTACCATCCATTGATTTTGCATGACTGGTGATCTGGTCCAGATTAGAAGCTGTAGATTTTGCCTCTTTACCAAGATTATCAACCGCTTTCCCGGTGTTCTTAGCGCTCCCGGTCATGTCAGACAACGCAGATTTAACCTCATTGGCACCAGTCAGGAGTTGGGCAGTCTCCAGTTCAACGTCGTAATAAATCTGACCAACCTTTTCTGACATACTTATCTCCGGGAATAAAAAAACCCCGCCGAAGCGAGGTCTATGTTTTTCATTTGATGATTAGCGATTTTGGTATATCAGGTAAGCCCTTTTCGTGCCTAACCTTATTTACATTTTTCACTAAATATCTTTTTACTTTTACTGGATACCCAGCACCAGAGCATGATGCGGCGATTATTTCCTGATCTAGTGGTTTGTCGTCGGAAAAATTTTTATCTGTAGAAATTGCCTTCGTTTCACCATGCTTATTTTTTGCCAACATAACTGAAAATAACTGGTTACCAGTGTATGCCCCATATGAATTTTTCGCATTGACTAATCCGCAATAAAGGCTGTTCTTATCCGTCTCGGGGAAATCTCCATGCTCAAACTTTGCAGAGTATGGATCCTTTAGGCTGTCCTTAACCGTTGACTCAACTGCTTTAATTTCATCTGAAGTAAGCTCTCTGGCATGCAATGGCATGCAACATGCCAACATTACAGTTAATAAAACTATTTTCTTCATATCCCTATCCCCAAAAGTAATGTTCTGACAAATCCTAAAGGGAAAGTAATGCAAAGGGAAGCAAGAAACCCGCAGTTAAGCGGGTTGATAGATTGGCCGGGATTTCGGCTGATTGGCTGAAATGTCAGCCGATTAAGCAGCTACACCGCTGATACCAAGCATTTTAGAAAGCTTAGTCAGGCCCTTGGCTGTAACGAGCACTTGCTCAACCACTTTCTCGCTGCCGTCTGACCGCTCAACCGTAGTTACCTTGTGCTCAAGAAAGCCGGACTGAATACGATCCTGATATGCCAGCCACGCTTTCCCGCCAGCGCGCCGATAAATCCAGTGATTTTCCGACATCATTTTAAAAAGAAACTTTGGCTGAACCTGAAGATGCTTGGCGGCGTTGGTGATGCACATACTCCCATCTGCTTTGGCAATTCGGTCAAGCGCTTCAACATCCGGCTTCATCTCTTCGACCTTATGCTCAAGGGCGATAACCTTTTCACTGTAAGTAAGCAGCGTGCCGCGCAGAAACTCCGCATCATTAAGTGCTGCCATAGGGTCGAATGCAGGAGCAGCAATCTGTTTCTCCAACTCCTGCCAGCGATCTACCAGTTTTGCGGTGAATTCCGGTGAGAGTTGCGCCACCACAACAATACTGTCACGCTTGCCCTTCTCACCTTCAAAAACATAAACTTTCGTCACAACGCCATTAGCCGATTTCTCCCCATCCACCATTGGTGGCTTGGATATCACGCCAGCGGCGGCCAATCTTTCGATGGCACGTTTCACACTATCGTGGCGACTGCCAACCAGCGCGGCAATTTCCAGGCTGGACATAGTGACAACTTCACTCTGCACTGCTAAATTACCTGTAAGCATTAAGTGATTCCTTCTGCTTAGTTAGTGATGACCGCCAGTCCTACCTGGCGGTTTTTCTTTTTGCGCCATCCCATGCGCCCATCAATGAACTCCCTGATTACGTAAAATCCTGAACATGCCTTCAGCGTTACTTACCGCGCGGTCGCTTTTGTCGAGATGTGCAGCCTCACGAAGCAAAGCCTTGCGCGTCTCGTCGGTGAAGTAACGGGTTTCGTGAGCCATGTCGTAAAGCGTGCCTGAGAAGTTTGAACCCAACTCCTTCATGGCCGGGTAAAGCGCCTTGCTCATACGCTGAGTTTTCTCCATCCACAGTTGCATGTAGCAGAGGTGCACAATCTCTTCGTCGCTGAACTGTTTGGCGATCGGCGAGTGTTCAACTTCACGATCCAGAATATCCAGCACCCAGCGGCGGAACTCTTTAGCAACTGGGGTACGGGCAAACATTGCCAGCAAGTGAGCGCCCCGAAGAGAGAAAACTCTCACCTTCATACGGCGAGAAGTACCGTTAATACCATTGGTCACTGATTCAATGACCATTGTCATTCCGGGAGAAAACTCATCGCTATACTGGTTGAATAGGTTGGTAACTGACTTGGTGCTGTTGTAATGAAGGGCCTTAGCAACATCCGCAGACGTCAGCCAGATACCTGACATATCTGATACTGGCGTCAGGTTGATACCGTGGAAGTTCATTTCGGTTTTCGCTACAATGTTCATATCGTTAATTCCTTGCTGGGGATTTTCGGTAAATGAAGCCTGACGGTCTGACCACCGTTGGGCTTCGCTGTTTTTATACCTCACTGCACTCACCCCCTATCAACCCGTAAGCCTTCCTCAACTGGTAAATCAGTTCGGTGTTGAACTGACGACACTGCCGCTCACCATTGCTTTCAATTGCGCGCTTAATGTCGTCAGGGATACGAATCTTGCGCTGATACATATCTTTTGCTTTTTCCACTTACCTTCTCCTTTGGTGCCCCACCGTGAGACAAACCAAGTGTCACACCGTGCGTCATTGAAGTCAACCCCACCGTGGGGCATAATTTTAGAAGTTGCTAATTTCTTCTAACACTGGAGTTAGAATGAGCCGTGAAGACCCTCAATTCAGAATCAGGCTACCTATTGAATTGAAAGAAAAAGTAGAAGATTCAGCAAAGACTAACGGGCGTTCTTTGAATGCAGAAATCGTGCATAGATTAGACATGAGTTTCCTAAGCGAGATATCAGCTGATGAGCAAATTTCTGCTGTTGATGCGTTGGAAATAATCAATAAAGCCAAGTACGAGCTTGCAGGAATTGTGTTCCAAAGAACCTTTACTGAAATTAATAAGAAGATTCGCATTGGGCACGCATCTTTCCACGTAGACCTTGATGATCTTGAGCTTGATGGCCTAGAGGTTGATGATTTTTATACGATTTTAGATCCGACATTCTCTCGTTTAAAGGAGTTGGGTTACGAGGTAATGGAAAAGTCATTGGATGCCGGTGGCTTTTTAGTCGAGATACCCAACAATAAAGAATAACCATCATAAAGCCCACCTGAGTGGGCTATGCAGCCTTAGCCAATTTCCTCGCCTTCTTAGCCAGGTAATCATCAGCCACCTTGTCATACTCTTCGCGAGTGAATCCTTTCTGGTCCGGGTACTTCATCGCCATCATCATCTGGAATTCGGTCATCGTCAGCTTCTCAGCCTCTTCCCTGCTAATCCCGAAATGACTTCTCGCAGCATTGATATATTCGAATGCGACAAAGGATGCGGTTCTTTCTCCTGTCTCATTGCGTTGCAACTTGCGCACCTTTGCTTTACCGATGATCCCATGCGCAATGAGTGATCTGGCAATGATGACCTGCTCATGGACAGGCAGCGCGCCCTTTTTGTAGACCATCGCCCACCTGCCACTTTTGCCAGGACGAAGCTCGCCAATAAGCGCAGATGCATCAGTATCACAACACGCCTGTATCACGCTCATTGCCGCATAAATAACCTGCTTTGAGAATTGCGGCGCGGATACATGCTTGATAAGCCATACCGGTACGCCGCCATAGGCTTTTATCGCCCTCTGTATAAGTGGAGATATTTCGTCGCTGTGAAGATGGTAAAAGGCTTGAACGATTTCTTCAGGATCGCCAATGCGTGACATATTGGCGAAGGACGGACGCAGGAAAAAATCTTCATCACCGAAGCTGAGAAGGCACTCGCCAATTTCTTTCAGTGGAGGTGTCATACTTACCAACTTTTTCTACTCATTTCTGATATGTCATGAATAAAAATCCTGTGGTACATCACCCACGCTCATACACACCCTGTCGAGATAACAAAGGCTTCCAGATACTGACGTATCAGCCGTGACGCGGATTGTGAGTGTGGTTGCTGTAGCAGGAATGGTCACCACCACAGATTTCCAGATAAAGCCATCACGCCCACCAGTAGGGATACCGTATGGGGTCGAGTTATCTATCTCAGTGATTCTCACCCTTGCGGCTGTACTCGACGTGTTACTGCTCGGTACGTAGCAGCGGAGGGTCAGAGTGACTACCTTTCCGGCCAGCTGACGAACCAGCGCAGCGGGGATGCTCTGTTCTAAATAAGCCTCTGAGGTGCCTGTGCTCGTGGCCTGCACACTCCATGTTCCTGACTCAAACAGACCTGGTGTGGTGTTCTGCACAAGCGTCACACCGGACATACTCCAGCTGTCAGGTGCTGCCCCTGTATCAGTCCAGGCGCTGAAGGCTCCATTCACCAGGAGGTTCTGCCCAAACTGTAAGCCGGGACGGACATGCTTAGGCACAAGCGGCCAGTTAAACAGATTCTTCGCCAGCTCAAATATCTTATCGTCGCCCACAGCTCCAGGGTGAACTGTATCGCGTACCAGTGTGTCCGGGACAATCCTGTACCACTCTTCAGGTTTGCCAGCCTCCAGATACATCTGATGTACATCCAGCACACTGAATCCAGATGCTATCCCTGCCTGGCGGGCACCTACACTGCGGTTAGTGCCTGAGTCGGTTTCTCGAATAGGGTTCTGAGACACGATGATTACACCCGCTGATGGATGGAACCCTCGGATGGTATAAATAGCGGCCATGTCCATACCTGCCTGCGTGTTGGCGCTGGCGTTTCCATCGGTATTGTGCCCGTGATTGAAAATGATTAAGTCGGCGTTACTTCGCGGGTTGAATACAGCCTGGAGACGGTTACCCATCAGATAAGTTGGCTGAGTACCTGCAAGAGCACCATTATAAAAATACAGGGTTGGCCCCTGGCCCCACGTCAGTGTGAAGGATGCGCCTGTACCTGAACCGTTGGTGCTGCTCTGTGCTGCCGGGTTGGTCGGCAAGCCACCTGCATCAGCTGCGCCAGGGGCTAAAATGGATACAGAGGTGATTGCGCCGGATGTTACACCAGTCACATTCAGGGTTACCCCACCATCGAGATAGATGTGGTCAGAGGTAGCATAGCCGCTACCTCCTGATGCGACAGTGGCAGCAGTAACTTTGCTCTTTCCTGTCTGAAGGATCTGGACGGCGTTGTAAAATGAAGGCACCACATCGTAGTAGCGCACGGTGTAGGTTGGATACTGCTCACCCAGCCAGACTGCCAGCTTATACAGCCACTTGTTGTAATACGTTACATTGTCATAGTCACCGGTAATGCCGGTGGAATCAGAGTTGCAGATAACGGTTACATCACTTAGCCCGGCACGCATATTGGATATTAATCGGTATGCGCCCGACTCGATCCCTGTATCTAACAGATTGAGTTGGCTTGCATAGAGTATTTTTCCATCTTCAAACGGCATTTCATTCGCCCGCGCTTATATGCGGCGCACTAAAAGTGCGCCCCATGTAACTAAGAAATGGCAGAGCTACCAAGAACAAAATCAACTCCAATCTGATCTTGGCCGGGCGTTCATGCCGTAACGGTAATCGCTGAGGTAGAGGTAAAGCTGCCATCGGTGGTTGTGGCGGTGATGGTTGCAGATCCCTCCGTATCACCGGCCACCATGCCGGAAGAATTCACCGTGGCGATCGCCGGGTTGGAGGATGACCAGGTTACTGCCGGGTTGGTTGCATCAGAAGGCGCGATGGTTGCTGTTAACTGAATTGTGGCACCTACAGCAACTGATGCGGTAGATGGTGAGACGGTAACACCGGTTACTGGAACGTCTTCAGGCGTGTCGTAAGCCTGAATAGTTGACGCATCACCAACCTTGAATTCGGTTGAGAATGTCACGATGTCATTGGTGCCGCCGTCTGAACTGAGCGCGGTGATCACCATATAACCCTGGAAGGTGACAGGACCGAATTCCATGCGAACCCAGAGACCAGGCTGACGCTTAGCTGCAAGCTCAGTGGCAAAATATTTGATGAATTTGCCAACACCATACTGATCCAGCTTATCCTTTTTACGCACTTCACCTTCAAAGCTGATAGTGAAATCGGCATTGGTGATGATGCTTTCAACATAGCCGCCGCCGTCATCCGCATCACTGGTTGTGGCGTTTGGGTTGAAGTCGAAAGTTTTACTGGTGCCTGCCGCCAGCGCCTTCCATTCTGACTCAACAGGGACCACGTCACTGCATCCGTCAGCAACTTCAAGCACAACCGCGCCACCGAACAAACGTTCGTTGCTGTTCTGGCAATTTGCCATGAGTAATTCCTCTTTGACGTTTAACTAATCGCCGTAGGTGGCGACGAACTGAAGCCGATAGACCAGGCGGCCTTCGGTTGTAAGAACGGGGGCCGGGATGCCGCCGAGGTTTTGCAGATAACCAACGCAGTTATCAGACATTGGGTTTTGCTGGACGTAGGAGATGATGGACTGAACCACTTCATCCACCACACCGTTACCCCCCTTGGCGCCGACCACATCCAGCAGGACGTAATATTCAGCACCAAGTTGGTTGCGCACCGCGCTACCACCATTGGGGCGAAACACCATGAATTTATCTGATGCTGTTCCGGTGTCATTCCAGACAAGCAACTGCGTTTTAAACCCGTCTGTCAGGCCTGCATCCACAAGGTAATTGCGCACCCGCGTGTGCATTGGAGGGTTCAAAGCGCCATCTCCTTCTTGATCGCCGCACTGATGGCATCACGCGAATCTTCGAAGCCCTTAGTCAGAAACTCTTTCTGAGCGGTTGAGCGCCTGAAGTTTTGCGGGATGTTGGGGTCGTGGACGTAGACGGCATAGTTGGCCGAATAACCGACACGCCCAACGATGCGCGTACCGCTCGCTGTTACCTCACGATACTGGCTATTAAGTAACGTCGATGTGTCGATTGGCGTGTAAAGCGCAGCCTGAGATGAGCCGATGATCAGCACACTCTGGATGGCACGCAAAGCCTTCCGCCCCTGAATGTCATCGATGACCGCATCAAGGTTTCGCTTGGCTTGCTCGACGCCGCGTATTTTGATGCCCATGGCTACACTCCAGTGATTATGGCCCAGTCATCTGAGATGCGATCAAACGTGTCAGCGTACTGAATTGATTGCATTACCTCATCCGCGCCAGCAGCAATCGGGTCAGTCTCAGTTGATGATCCGATCAGGATGTAATCGCCGGTATCGGCCAAGGCGTACTCGGTCCAGATAGTGTTTTTCACGACCTTTTCAGCACCGATATCACCCAGGCGTTTCGACAGACCGCCCTGATAGTCACAGGCGATGACAATCGGAGCATCAAACACCGGATCGCCATAATAATTGGTTGTGCCGGAGCGCTTCCAGATGGTCGCCTGAGCCGTGTATGACCAGTTGGCTAATGACGACATATCAATCCTCAAGCACTTTTGTAATGAGTGCCGACTCAATGGTTTTAATGCTGATATAGCGATCGTTACCGACGGGAATAAAAATGCAGGATGGATTACCGCTTGTGATGCTCAGCAACGCCTCCATTGCCCAAGGATTGCTGGTCTCGCCGCTGAAGTTTTCTTGGTCGCCCGCAATATTGCATTTGATGTCAAAAAATACCGCTATCAGTTTTTTGCCCGTCACAATTGCCATGTCATACCCTCCAGCCGATTACAGTGGGCTTTTCGGCTGCGATACGGCGACAGTTAATTACCCATTCTCCACTGCCGTTGATATACCCGGTTGTTTCGCGCCCGTTAGACGTTTTCACCCATACCCGCTCAAACGCTTTAGGTTTCTGATCTGCCGGTTTCCATTCCATCAGCAGCCCCCCACCACGTCGAAGAAACCTACGCTCGCGCCAACATCAATCGGCAACGATGAAGTGCAGCCTGATTTATCCAGTGCTGCCAGCGTATTCCGCATGGTTTTTATATCGCCGCTGTAATCGAAAGACCGGGACGCCCCTGAAGGCGCTGACTGTGATTTAATGCGCTGGCTGAATGCAGTTACCGCCATGAGGGTTACGGCGTATACCTGAATCAAAACCATGTCACACTCATCGTAGCCAGCCGCCTCCAGGCACTGACTGATACTGTCCAGCTTGCACAGGTAGGCATCAATCATGAAATCGGGCACGGTGTAACCCAGCGCAGATAACTGCTGTTTCACCTGCGCTGCTGTTATCTGCACTGCCATGATTACTTATCCTTGGTTGGCTCGGTTTTGGTCAGCTCAGCGAGCTTAGCCTCTGCCGCATCAGCGCGCTTGCCTTCAGATTCCAGAGAAGCAGCGTGCTCCTTATCTTTGACCTCTGCCGCATCCTGCAGGGCTTTAATCTGAGCGTTAGCGTCATCCAGTTTCGCCTGCAATGCCGACGTGTCACCGGATGAAGGCGTTGCAACCTCGAAAGAAGTCAGCTTATTGCCTTTCTTCTCTTTGGTTTCAGCGGCCTTGCCAGATGCAATCCAGCGCTTAGCTGTCGCATCATCAACTTCCACAATTTCACCAACCTCCAGTTTGCGGAGGTTGGCACCGGCATGCAGACTGCCTGAGGTGATTTCTACCAGTGCCATGTTTGCTCCTTAGCTTGAGGCGTGGATGACTGAGTATTTGTTGTTGATGTCCTGCTTAACCATCAGTCCCATCGCACCCCAGGTGCGCCAGATATAATCACTGTTGTAGTGAGGGCGCGGCTCAGCAACGGTGCCGACTGCCTGACCGACGATCGGAGCGATAACACCAGCACCCAGCGGAACGATGACAATTTCGTTGCCACTCAGTTCGTTGTCTTCTTTGATCGCAGAGATACCTGTCAACTTCAGCAACTCAGCCAGGATGGTTCCGCTCTGATAGTTGTCAGAGAAGAAGCGTTCGAGGTTTGAAATGATGTCGCCAGATACATACCAGGTCTGGTCTGCATACTGGTTGTTGATCCGGCGCATCTGGTCACGAAGCGCAATCGCGCCGTTGCGAATGTCAGCAGAAGATACAGCAGCGGAGCTGAAGTCAATATTCAGGCCAGTGGCGCCCAAATCAATCTGCATCACACGTTCATCATCACGCAGACCTTTCCACGTCAGGCCATCGAACACTGCCCAGTTACCGGCTTTGTCTTTGAAGCCGTTGAAGATGTAGCCCACATACTTGCGGCGAACATCATCAACAGAACCACGCTGCGCATCACCCTGAGATTGAAGCGCCGATGGGCTATTAAAGATTGGGTCACGCCATTCGAACTTGAATCCAGAGTCATGGATAGGAACCATGGTGCCGTCGAAGGTGTAGGTCCTCGCATCCAGCGCAGCACCAATCTGGCCTGACATGGATGTGTGAGCCCAACCACGACCACCGGTGCGTGCGTAGTCGTAACGAGACTGCTCCAGACGCACAGATCGAGACAGAGGCATCAGGTCATTCAGCAGGGTGAACTCGGTGTTCGGCTCGAACTGCTGGGTAACGGTGGTATCGTATGCGCGGTAAAGGCGGCGGATATCATCCACAGCGTTTACTGCATCCAGTGAGCCATGCTCACCAAATCGGGTGCGGGCAAGGAAGTCAGCCATGGACTGAGCGGAAGCATCACGCTCGCGCTGCAGATTGTTGAACTGCCACTGGTTGACTTCCAGATTGCCGGTGCGCTCGCCGATAGAGCGGGAAAATACAAACATTCATTGCTCCTTACTTGAACACAACACGAATCAGATCGTCTGCAACCGCAGTGGTTGGCTGATCTTCTTCGATATAAGCGAATATAGCGGCGTCATCGACAACAGCAGTGACGCGACCATTTGATACGGCGACAGGCTGGCCTTTGGTGTAAGTGCCTGCGGCGGCACGCACGTTCAGGAACATTCCTGGCAGCGGATGGATGCCTACAACCAACTCATTGGCTGGGATTGCGTCATCAACACTCAGGCAACGCAGGTAGTCTTTATTTGCCACATACTTGATGGCGAATTCTGCGCCTGCCACAGAGGCCGTGAACTTGTCGGCAGTACTGAAGACACCAACGGTGCCAGGCAGAGTCGATGCAGCCGCACCACCTTCACGGTTAAGCAGCGGATTAGGGTACACGCCACCGGCGTGGATGATATGTTTTCCATCTTTAGCCATTTCTTACTCCGGCATTTCGCTGAATGATTCGTTGTTGTTTACCTGACGCAAAACGCCGTTCAGGCCATGTGATTTCTGGCTGTTGGCATAAAGGCGGTCGAGGGCCTTGCCATCCAGATCAGCGACTTCGTCATCGCTCATGTTCATTGCCAGCTTCACAGCTGCCCGCTTGTCAGCCTTCTCTTTGTCAGAGTTAGCGTTGAGTTGGCTTTTCAATCCGGCAATATCTTCGGAAAGCGACTTCGCCCAGCCAGGCATATCTTCCGAGTTGGCTGCTTTTTCTTTAGCTGCCTTCTCATCAGCCTCTTTTTTCTCGCGGGCCGCTTTCTCTTCCGGGGTTTCAGTTGGCGTTTTTGCCTTGTCAGCCTGCATCTGGTTGTATGCATCCATCAGCTCGGCATCGGTCTTGCCTTCAGTCGGCTTACCAGCTGCTTTCAGCGCATTAACAATGATGTCTTTCATCGGATCGTTTTCTCCGTTGGTTTTAATTTCGTACTCAGTGGGTTTGCGCACGACTTCTACAGGTTCGCCGACGAATTGAGCGGTGCCGTCATCGTCGATGAGGTACTTCTGTTTGAAATAGCGAGTGTCATCTCGGTAAATAAAACTTTCCGGCCAGACAGTTTCGGGCCAGAGCCAGTTATCGCCATCACGACCTTCACGCAGCCGATCGCTGATGGCGCGCTGAATGTCGTCAAAGCTGAAATTGGAAGCGTTGGTGAAGAAGAACCTTGTTTTGTTAACAAGGCCTTCCTTGGTGCAGTTTGATGCCTCAGAGAGACTGGCTACTTCAATCTGCTGGTCCTCGCCATCAGAGTTAACGAAGATGCCAACGCCTTCATCGGGAGTTCCTGCGCCAGGCTCATCAAGCAGCACCGCCACATGGTCGAACATCATGTTGGTGGCGATCTCGTTGTACTTTTTGCCTTTTGACTCGCCGTTAGCAGCGATGCCTGAGTACAGCAGCCCGGTTGAGATGTGGATGGGTTCGGAGTTAGTGCCGGCGGCCATTTCATCCAGGCGATTAATCAGGCGCTTACCCTTATCGCTGGATTCGGCGTATCGGCGATCAACGTACATATCACCGGTCACCCTGCCATCGGTGTGACTCACGTTCTGCAGCCATGCACCAACGTGGTAGTTGTTTACTGCGCGAACATCACGGGCCGATACGTGCTTGCCATCCACTTTGGGATGCCCCAGCGGCATCGGGTTACGTTCAAGCGTGTTGTAGGCCTTGCCAATTTCTGCTGCCGGGTACAACTTCCGGTTCATCACAATATCGTCGACAACAGGCGTGATGCCGCGAACCACGATATGTGGCTTTCCGTCGATGGTTTCGGTAGTGATGTTTGAAGCGGAGTTGACGACGGTCAGCACGTTAACGCGATTGCGTTTCATGCTGCTTCCTCGTGTAGTGATGATTAAGCGGCCTGCTGCCACTCCTGACGCTCTTTGGCTAGCCTTTCAACAAGGCCGGTATTCACAATCTTTCCGTCATCATCGAGGATGACTGGTATCTGGCTGCAATAGCAGTTGTAACGATTGCCATTGGTCGCGTAGAAAGCCTCAACCTCTTCGGTGGTGTAAACCCTACCGTGACGTGATGCATGCCATGAACGCGTTGTTGGTTTAAGCGCAGACAGCCAGAGTACTGCAGTGTTCAGCCCTAACCTTTCACGTGCCCAGTCCGTTTCCTGCCACTGAGCTTTTCGAAGCGCGCCAACCTGCTCTGTCTGTGCCATGTTCTTGGCGCGAGCCATAGACACATCCAGCCGCTGACTAACTATCCGAGCCGTTTCTCGCGGGTTTATGCCGCGACCAATTGAATCTGAAATCACGTTAGCCAGATCACCGCGAGCACGGTCAGATTCAAGCAGCCAGTCGCTGTAAGTTGATACGTAGGCTGCCGCCACCTGATTCTGATATGCCGGGCTGCTCAGCAGTTGCGCCAGTGTTGTCTGCTGCTCGTATATCGGCGATTGCACTGAGAGATTTGTGAATGCCTGATGTGTGCCGCGCTCATACTCATCAGAGACATAGCTCAGCGCCCACAGGTTGTTGCTGCCACCTTCCAGTAACGCGTCATCCAGGATGATCTGCATACGCTGCAGCAGGTCAGCCAGTTGCGTTGCCGTCATGTCGTAGATGTACGCGCCCGCATTCACCTGGTATATGATATTGCCATGCACTGCGTGAGATTGCTGATTACTGGCTCGCTCTCGCCCTGTAATTTTCTCATCGAATAGCTGCTTCAGCGCCACCTTAATGCGGTAGTAACGCCCTTCAATGTCGCGAAACATTCGATTAACGGGGCGTGCTGACTGTGTCGGGTCAGATTTGTTGCGGGGAATTACCGGCGTCCGGATTAACTTCTGCGTCATCACTTAGCGGGTCTCCCGGTGGTACGACTGGAGGCAGTTCGTTTTCAGCGATCGGCTCCAGCTCACCTGCAGCGCGAATCTCGTTCTGCTCTATTGCCGGCGTGCCGTAAGCAGCCTGCGTTTTCTGCGCCACGTCTGCCAGTGCCTGCATATTGGCAATCTTCTCTTTCTCGCTCGGTGCGAGCAGGTCAGACCATGCCAGCGTGACTTCACCCGACTGGGGGGCATCAATCACACCCAGCGTCCAGAATCGCTCCAGAATCGCTTTAATCACCGCTGTCATGAACCCCCAGCGGCGACCATTGCAGCGCTTGGCCCAGTCCGTTTTATCTTCGTCAGATGCCAGACGGCCGGTTTGCTGCCCAAACAGAATGGTGAACGGGCATTGAATTGATGATGAGAACTCGTTGGCGGCAACGGTCCATGACGGTGATGGGTCAGCCGCTGCAACAGAGAGAACCGATGGTGTTCCGGCCTGCATAACCAGCGCCGCATCAGTGCCACGGTTCATGCGAGCTATCTTATCGTTCATCGCCTCGCCGATGTTTGCGTAACCGGCCTCTTTCGCTTGGCCCGCAATAGTCGCCATATCTGTCTGAGCATCAAAAGCAATACCAAGCTGCCGGCTTGCATTCTTAAGGAATCCCTCAGCGCTGCCGCCAGATATTTTCTCAAGGTCGAGAAGCTTGTTGTAGCCGGCGCGAAGATAAGGAACGCCGGAAAGCATGTTCTCATCCTCAGAGCCTTCGCACAGGATAATGACGCGGTCAGGATGAACAGTGACACTGCGAACTGGTCCGTATGTGCCATCATCGCCAACAGGCTGCTCGTTGAATTGATAATTTACCGGCTCGCCATAGGTTTCAGACATGGTGTCGGTGTCGAAGTTGCCAGGCTTAATCTGCGACTCCCACGCAGGGATAAGCTTAACAACTGCCCGGTCACCTAACCGCTTAATGACAGCGCTGTCTACTGGCTCTTTCCACTCACGCCCATCGCGGAACTGAATCAACAGCGCGGAGTATTTACCCACAAGATTGCGTCGGTCAGCGTCTTTAATCTTCGGCCAGTGTCGCGCCAGCAGCTTGGTCGCAGCAGTCTCCCATGTCGTAGTGGTGGTCGATTCCTTGTCTTCATCACCATCAATGATGGTCGGTTTGTCTACCCAGCACGAATCCAGCAACTTGTGCACGGCAGCATATGCCACTGGGTTGCGCTCATAGGCGCGATAGTAGCGGTCAAAATCCAGATTGTTGGGATAACCAAACTCTTCATAGAGCTTCGTTCGCTTGGTGTTGCCCTGATGACCACCATACAGCATGCGCTGACGGCCCATAGCATCAGCAAGGGCATTAACGAGGAATGTGACCTCGTTGCTTTGTTCACTCACTGATGAACTCCTTAGAAGAAGATTGCGCCTGGTGCCTGACCACTCAATTCGGTCATTGCCCAAACAAGAGCATCAAGGCGGTCGGGGGATTTTTTCGCGGTGGTTGGTACGTATTCCATCTGCTGATTCTCTAGCTGATAGAGATTGCCGCGATGCGCGACTCGCCCTTGTGCATAGAGGGCTGATATTGGCTCTGCGCGGGCAAACTTACCCTTGCTGGCATGGACTCGAATTATGCGGTCTCTAAAGCCTGCATTTCGCAGAGTTTCCTCGGCCATATCTCCGCCTTGGTTGGTCTCGATGACAATTGCGTCTGCGTCATGCTGTTTATAGGCATCCATAGCGCGAGTCGCCCAGCCATTAGGCGAGTACTTGCCGCTGTAATCGCCGTCTGCTGAATACTGTTTGCGCTCACCAACGCCATACGCACTGGCGGCAACGATGCCTGTTTCATCGCTTTCAGCACTGTTGGTCGCCTGCGGATCAATTGCCACTACCGTGCGAGACAGTTTCTCAGAGATATTGAGAGCATGTGCGGCAGCGATCATCTCTTCTGTCCAGAGCGCGCCCTCTGCATTAAACCTCCGAGGATTCTGCATGTACTGAGCTTCAGCGGTCCGACGGTGAGAGAAAAGCGATACGCGATGTGTCTCGTTATGCTTGAAAGGCCACAACCAACCATCAGGCAGCCCATGGTCAATAGGCATGGCGTGAGTGTTATCCGGATACTGCTCGGAATAGCTCTGACTGTTGTCGATCAGCACGGGCAGATTCAGGTGATGCCAATTCTCACCGCTGCCACCACGCAACAGGTAGCCACTCAGGTCGTGGTAGTGGATGCGCTGCATAATCACGATCATCGGCGTAGTTTCAATCGCCAGGCGTGATTTGATAGTTTCGTTGAAGCGATTATTAACGCCATCGCGCACCGTCTCGCTGTAGGCGTCGTCAGGCTTTACCGGGTCATCAATAATCAACGCGCCCTGCCATCCCGGCTCCATGTGCCCGGCACGAAAGCCGGTAACCTGCCCGGCTGCTGATGAGGCATACACGCCGCCGCCGAACTCGTTCCACCACATAGCCTTGCTGTCTGCGTCGTCGCGCAGCTCCATCGGCCACATGCTCTGGAATGTGCTCGATTTGACCATGCCGCGCGTGGTCGATGAGTTGAGCAACGCCAGGTTGTGTGAGTACGACAGATGCATGAACCGAGCGCGCTGATTCAGTGCCAGCCCGCGTCCCATCATGTTGATGGTTGCCAGTTCGGTTTTGGTGTAACCGGGGGGAACGTTAATAACCAGGCGTGAGATCTCGCCATTAATCACGCGATCCAGCGTCTGCTGTATAACCCGGTGATGTGGTGCGACGATCATCTTGCCGCCGGTGCGCTGCTTGAAGAAGTAACGGGCAAAGTACATGCCGTCCTCTTCACACTCTATGCGGCGCGCGAATAGTTTTTGCTCAGCAGTCGTCATCCTCCATCATCTCCTGCCGGGCGGATTTATATTCCTCTTTGCTCATCGTGATGGTCTGAATAGCACCGCCATCTTTGCCTGTATGCTCCAGCTTTTGCCGGTTGGTAAAAGCGTCGCCGCACTCTTTCGCCGCCTGCTCATACAACTGGGCGGTGAGTGCAAAGTTCTTCATTTGCTCGGTCCGGGTCGCCATGCGGTCAAGTCCACGCAGGCGGTATGCTTTGTTGGCGATCGGGATGTCAGAAATTTCAGTCTGAAAACGTTCGCGGGTGGTGTTGAACATGTCTACCCACTTCTTTGCCAGAGTCTTTCCACTGGCCTTCGTGGGGTCGTGCTGTTCAATCTGCTGGCGGCTAATTTTTAAGCCGAATTCTTTAAGGACAGCGTCGACCACCTGAGAGGGGGAGTCATAGCACGCAACAGATTGAACTATAAAGGCTTTAACGTGTCGATTGAGGGCCGCCATAGTTCTCCTCTTGTCCTGGCCTGTCCTGGATTTATGCCAGTTTTAGCAGGCAAGTCCCGCACGCCCTGGCGATGTCAATTTTTGCCACCTCTGCCGGTTGGCTGGCGGCGTCGATAAGCTCCTGCACGTCAGCGCTGGCACCGTAGCGGCGAACCACTCCCACGAACTCTTCAACGTCGTGGCCGCGCAGAGTCAGAACTGGCTGGCCTGCTTTGTTGAACTTCGGTGCGCCAAACTCATCGGTCGCCTGGGCAATGTGATAAAGCTCATGCTCTACCAGTGCACAGAATTCGAGGTCGCTGCATTGTGAGCAGAAGTCACCGGCCAGCGTGATGATGAAATCGGGTTTGTGCCCGAACCATTCATAGAGCTGCTGCTCCATTCTGGCCTTCTGCCATCCGCCGGCACGCATCATCACCTCTTCAGCCTGACCGAGTACGGTACGGCCCTGCTTGGTGAATGCGGTAGCTGCCCACAGGAAAGCAATATCAGCTTCAAGCAAATGCAGATGATCCGGGTTATGCAGCAAACCTTCTTCACTGATGATTTGCTCTATAACCCACTCATGTACTCCAGTTGCCGGGGTGAGCTTGATATAGGGGGCGAACTCTTCAACAAACTCAATTGGAGGGAGTGGACGATTCATGCTCATGTGTTCGATCCCATATT
This sequence comes from Pantoea sp. X-Soil-TKNS-1211, assembly GCF_059730495.1. NCBI lineage: Bacteria > Pseudomonadati > Pseudomonadota > Gammaproteobacteria > Enterobacterales > Erwiniaceae > Pantoea > Pantoea sp. X-Soil-TKNS-1211. The sequence goes on along the minus strand of NZ_AP035953.1, from coordinate 1,076,237 downwards.
CACTCCAATAAAAAACCGCCCGGAGGCGGTTCATTGTGTATTTTTTAGTTTTCGATTCTGAGGTAATTCGGTAGCAAGAGGCACCAAACCCTTTTTAAGTGAGTTATATTGCTTTTCCGTCATACTCAACAATCCAGCTTCATATTTGTCTACGATCCCCTGAGCTAATGTGATTGCATCTTCACGCTCATCAATAGTTGGGATGCACAACAGACCGTGCCAAATCTTTTTGAATTCTTTTTCGCTTAAAGTTTCCATAGCCAACCTCTGATGAAGATTCATGTATGGTTGGCTGTGGTTGTAATAAATGCAAGTATAATCAGGCGCATTAGCGCGTGCGCCTTGTGATGGTCACGCTGCCTTACCTTCCATCAACGCCACCATGTCAGGATCAAGCTGGTCTATGAGATTCTGCCGGGCTTCGTTAAGCAAAGCTTTGCGACCGCCTGAACCCCATCTGCCCATTTTGCTTGCGCACTGGCTGATGTCTTTTGTTTCGCCGTTAATCACGTAATCCAGTCGATTAAGCTGATTGAGAACATCCAATGATTTGGTTCGGCTCTCAATGAATGTGTTGTACACATCAATCTCAAACTCAGGCTTAATCCACGCCGCATAACGCACGGCAATCATCTCGACGCCCCAAACGCTTTGCGAATCGCCACCTCGAATTACTTTAAGTGACTGATTTTGTTCCAAAGGACTTTTTTGTCCTCTGGCATCAAGCGCCCGGACAAACCGCTTCACTGAACCACTGCGGATAAACTTGCTTGGCTTCTGAGACTCTGTTGCCTCACCATTTAGAACAGCGGCTGCGTGCAGATCATTCAGACAGTAGCGCCCTTCCCTATCCACACGGACAGAGACGCCATTCACAATAACGGTTGGGTATGTCATAGCGTTTTACCTTTTAGAAAGTGAGCCTGTCTCACAGAAAAGCCGCCCGAGAGTAGGTCGCCACCTAACGGCAGTTCTCAGGCTCGCTTACTGAAAGGCTCTCGTTGAATTGCGCGTGAGATGCGCGTGGGTTTACTGCGGGCACAAAAAAGGCCGCCAGATGGCAGCCCGTTCGGTGTTTGGGGGTGTTACAGATATTTCTGCGCCAACGCTACCAGTTCGTCTTTGGCACCTTCGCCAAGATGCTTAATGCCGTCATCCAGGAATTCCAGGGCGGCTTTAAGGTCTTTGACGCCGGTCTGTACTTCTGCTGCCGGGGTAGCTTGCTGAACGTCAGCTGCCGCTGCTGGTTGTGCGGCTTGCACTTCTACAACCTGATCGGTCATTTCGCTTTTCTCTTCTTTGGGTTTGGTGAACAGGCCTTTCAGCCATTCAATGAATTTCATTTCTGTCCTGCCTCAATCTTGCGTATTGCTGCCCTGTGGATATTGCACTGGCCGAGCGCGTCATATAACTGAGCGTTGAGGCCGACACTATCCCCGAACGTCATCGGGTCCGGGACGGCAGGAACACTAATCGGGCTTGTCAGTTCCGCTGGCAGGTTTAGCCGGGGCTGGCTGATTGTCCGGTACTCCACCACTGGCTGACTTCGCTGCGTCCCGCAACCGCTCAACAGCGCGACTGTCAACAGGAGCAGCAGCGCATTTATCCGCTGCGAGATAGCGCTTGATTTCATTCTGTAGTTTCCTGTTCTGCTCTGCGGTAACGGCGCGTTGTTCTGCTACCTCACTCATTACGGCGTTCTGCTGGTTCACTGCTTTTACCAGGTCATTAACGCTTGATGCAAGGTCGTCATTCTTGGAGCGGAGATCGTTAATCTGGCTGTCTTTACTGTCAGTCAGTTTTTCCAGTCGGTCATTGGTTGCTGACAGTTGTGAGTTACGGGCGTTAAGCCCCCACAGGCAGACGCATACCAGGCCAATGATGATGATGTGAGAATAATTTCGGATGAAGCTGATTACGTTGAGCATAGAATCCCCTTAGCTTTGATTAAGCGGGATTTCCTGTCGTCCAGTCCGTTCGTGCCGCCGTTAATGATTCTGGTGATGCGGTCAACATCATCAGAGTCGGCAAGCTCGTTTAAACCGTTATTCTTCCACCATGCTGCCGCTGAGGTTGCCGCCATCTGATAGCCGGTCAGTAAATCAGGGTTCGCCACAATGTCAGCGCCAAGCTGTTTAACCAGTGCGGCATAGTTGGCCTTGCCGGTGATCTGAATCAGTCCCCTTCCGCGATATCGATAGCCATCACCGGAATTAACATCACCATTTCCGTTACGGTTGGCGTAAATGATGTTGGCGATCATCTTCTGATTAGCGGCGTGCATTGCGTTTCTGCCGTACAATCGGGCCTGTTCTGCGGTGATGCGCTTACGGAACATTGCCGTTAATGCGTTCTCGCTGTAATTCAGCCCTTCTTCAACTTTTGTGAAGCCGGTAGACTCATGGCCCGTTTGCGCCAGAAAGTGCGCCTGACGTAATGGTGTGTTGATCTGGAAATCAGTCATTGCCCCGGCGATATACGTGAACCAGGAAGCAGCAGCGCCGAGGGATACACCTGTCGCCATCTGAAATTTATTGGCTGTCAGCATTACCATCCCCTAATCGCTTATCAAGCACCCGGCGCAGCTTAGTAGAAAGCCAGTCCACTCCGAGAAAGCCGAGGAACACAGCCGCAACGCGTGTCGTGTCGTCGCTGAAATTCCAGTTAAATGCAGAGCCAAGAACCTGTAGTGTCGGCTGTAGGAAAAAAGCAAAGATGCTACACATCGCGGCATCCAGGAGGCGCCGGGACCATGTATCTTTACCAATGTAAGTTGCTCTCAGGAGCGCCATAACACCCGCCAGACCGGCATAGCCTGATTCGTTTTTGTGGGCATATAACCAGGCGATCAGGCTAGCCCAAAACCCAACGTCTTTTTCCGGCATGCGCTTCATCTCCACCTCCCGCTTGTTGGGGTGGCTGTCTGTAGTAACAAAGGAAAAATCGCCCGCTTGCCACTTCAGGAAAGGTTTAAGGTCGCAGTGATTGGCAGGGACGAAAAAAGAAAAGGCCCACCGAAGTGAGCCTTTAAGCATTTTGTTAGCGAAAATTAAGCGATGCTGATTTCCAGTCGCTTATCCAGAGCCGCCATCGCTTTCTGGATGGTGTCGATTTTAGTGGCGTGTTGCAGATTGAATATCCGCGTCACTTCCTGCTTTGTAACACCCATACGTTTAGCCAGCTCAACCTGAGTTAAGCCGGAATCAACGAACGCGCCAAGCATAAGTACCTTTGCCACCACACTGGCGGGAACTTCCACGAAATCACCGGTTATATCGCCGGGAGCCGGGATTTTCTTACCGTCTTCAAAATAGAACTCTAAGGCTGTCACCAGCGCATCAAGCCCCATCTCTAATGCTTCTTCACGGGTATCACCCTGCGTCAAAGCCTCCGGGATATCCGGGAACGATACAAAAAATCCGCCTTCGCATGGCTCAAGATTTATAGGGTATCGCATATCGTTTTGATGAATCTCCGCGAGTACCAGCCCCGAAGGGCTGGTTTGTTATTTCAGGCCAAGCTGCTTGAGTATGGCCTTTCGCAGTGGTTCTTTTATCTCAGCGCCGGGATGTCTTGGCATTACGCTTCGCTTCCCGTTATATCTCAGTTTCAGATGGTTAGTACCGTTTGAAACTTCAACCCCCTGAGATTCAAGCCACCGCCTGAACTCGCTTTGCTTCACCACTCCTCCATTCTGTTGAACATGTGATTATAGTAAGCATTTATGCTTACATAGTCAACATTTTTGTTTACTTGAATGAAGGATATCTCAACCAATCGCAAAACTGCCTGATTTTGAGATTAGAAGGCCGCAGCGTAACAATCACAGGTGAAGGCTGGATTGCCAGTTAGGGCTGCGGCTCTGTTATGGTGTTCGCGGCCGGGCTTGAACCTGCAATCGACCGATTATGAGTCGGGTGCTTTAACCATTTAAGCTACGCGAACGATATGTGTGGAGTAAGGTCCACATATAACGGCTTTATGTGTGGAGCATAAAAAAACGCCCGCAAGCTGGTGAGGCTTCGGGCGCTTTGATTATCACATTTAGTTGTTAACAAGGAGAAGGAACTGCTTTTATTTGCGCTTTTAACAACAGGACGCAACTTCAACTGTTGGGAATCATATCCCTGGAAACCGGAAAAGTAAATAGCTCACGATAAATTTATGAGCTATTTCTTATTGCGCTATGCCGTCACTTTATTGAGCGCCGCATTGGCAAAAGCCTCTTCTATTTCCAGCTTTACCGTCAGCGATTCGTAAAATCTCTTCCCGCTTTTTTCCCATGTTGCCAGGCTGATAGCATCCGTTAACTCGCAGATGGCCCGAAAGGCATCAGTTGATGGAATGCGCTCAAATCCTTTACCACCGCATTGCTTGCAGTCAGCCAACACAGGAACCCCTTGCGCCTTTGACAGCTTCTCGTTTACCGCCCTTCCTCGCCCCCTGCAATCCCGGCAGGACGTGCTGACGACACACTTCCCTTTGCATTCTAGGCACAGAACGCGCTCAACATCCCTCACCTGATAGCTTGCATTCTCCGGAAGAACTTCATCCAGGCGCTTAATCTCCGTTACCGCCCCCGGCCTTTGCGTGCCGAATCGTGATTTCATCGTGAACACGTCAGCCTCAATAAATCCCGTTGCATTACAGCACTCGCATGGCTTAACGCTGGCCGCGCTCTGGCAGTAATCCATGTACGCATAAGTTGCGAGTGTTTGCATGACCGCTGGTTTAATATCGCTTTCGAGTTTGCGTAAGGCTGCCACCTTATCGCAGGTTTGAAGTGCATATTCAGTTAACAGGGAAACGGCGCGTCGGGCGTCGTTCTCGCTTACTCCAACCTTCCCCATAAACGCGCTGTAGCCCATCGGAGCACGAGCCATTGTCATACCCATGCCAGCGATGTAGTCAGTGCCGGTAAGCGTGTCTGGTGAGGTATTTGGTGCCATGCCGGAAAAGCTCTGGCTCTTTGGAAAGTGGAAACGCACTGTACTTTCGAGGCTCATAGTTTTCTCCAAATTAAATATGCTTCCAGGTTCTTCTTTTTAAGATGTCGTATATCGCCCCCTGCGAAACCCCATATACTTCAGCAAGAAACTTAGGATTTTCATGGCTTTTCCTAATTTCATACACATCACTCTCAGTTAATTTTGCGAATGGGTGTGATACGCCTTGATTACAAAAAAGCCCCGTTGCAACTGCGTGTTTTCTGTTTTCAGAAATTGTTGCCCACTCCAGATTTTCCAGTCGATTGTCAGATTTATCTCCATTGATATGATTCACTTCTCTCTTTAATTCCGGGTTAGGAATATAGGCATTCGCTACCAGCCTATGAATATCGAAGTACTTGGCCTTCCCATTCGTATAAAATCCAACGTGCAAATAACCGCTTCGATTCTTTGCAGGACGAAGCCATTTCCCTTTAAGGTTATTCCCGCGAGTTCCAGCTCTGGCATGAGACCAGACTCGCCCATCAGATGTTATTGAGTACTTTCCTTCAAACCCTTCGACGAATTTCATCTTTTACCCTTCCCTCTCTTGCCAACCGCATCCCACGATTGAACATGAGTTGGCTGGGGTTCTGGTTTGATGGGGGTGAAGTGAGTGAGTAGTTTGGTTAGCCAGGTTGTCATGCCTTCCTCCGCATATCGGCGGCGATCGCCTTGAATGCCCGTAAGATGTGCTTGTTGGCTCCGTATAACGTCAACTGGAAGGTAAGCCCTTTCGATTCCCAGCCGTGCACCGGAGCTGAGTCAAAGCCCACATCAGCCAGCTTTCGTGCTTTCGCTAATTGCCAGAACGGACCTGTAATCCAGATGCGGGCAAAGTTGCCCTCGTCGATATGCTGAATCTTCACGCTGCCTCCAGTTTCTTTTTCAGTTCACGGCATTTGCGCCTGTATTCATCACGGATGCGGATAAAGTCATCGCGCCGGTAATGCGTCATTTCGTGAGGTCCGTTAAGCCAGTCAACCAGTTCCTGTCCGTACTTTTTCACCAAGTTAGATTCGTACTGCTGCGCCACTGTTGCCGCCTTTGCCCCATGCTTTGCCGACCCTGCATTACAGGATTTGCACTGGCGATAGGCGTTTTTTTCTACGAAGCGGAGTTCCGGGAATCCACCGACTGTTTTGAAATGACCACAGTCCCATTGGCCGCCATGCAAATCAGGCGGGTTTGTTTCTCCGCAGCTGATACAGGGCTGGTCATGGTCGCGAAGGCGGATGAACTGGTTGAAGGCGTCTTGAGCTTGTTTCTTGAAGTAGTTATCTGGCTTGATGGCTAACTTGCGGATTTTGGTGCTTCGTCGTTCCTGCTGGGCTGTTTCCTTTCGTCGTCGCTCTGCTTCCTGTATCGCTTTCTGCCGGTCTTTATCCCGCTTCGCCAGCGCTATCACGGTTCCGCATTCTGGAGAGCACCACGTTTGATTCTGGAATGAAGGATGGAACCATTCGCGGCAGTCGGGGTTTTTACATCGCCGCCTGACTTTTCTCATCTCGTTCTCCTCATGCGGTCCCACTTCGCCTTAATGAGCACCCATGCGTGGTCGTAGGACTTAACCTCACTGGCTGCTGGAATGGGCTTGGGTTTGTTTTTTGAAAGTTTTGTAGGCTGGAATATCAAACTGTCTATGGCTTTCTGAGTCGGTGACTTAGGCCGTCGCATTAGCTTCCCTCGCTTTTCTCAGGTACTGGTCAAGTAATGCCATCCTTTCGCTGACGCCAAAGCCGGATACCTCTGCCAGCCGGTATTTCACATCTGCGTCATCTTCGTTCATCCTGGCGCGCTTAACGCTGTTACGTGTGACCATGTTGTGAAGAGAAACTTTGATAGCTGCCCGGTCTTTGTCAGAACGTCCGAGGCAGTATTTCACTATCTCCCTGGAGGAGTGCCATTGATGGTCGGAGAGGAGTTCGGTTATTAGCTGGGTAAGGGTCTTAATCATTCTGCTTTTCCTTCAGTTTCTGATATTCAGAATCGTGTGGAATCGTCAGCGCCAGGCCGAACTGCGCGCACCACAACTCAACCTGATTCAGGAAGAAATGCATCTCACCTGTATCAAGCTCCGATGTGTGCCGGGGTTCCCATGTGCTGACTTTCTCTCCAGTGACAAAGTCGGTGTATTCGACCTGCTGGCTACCAAGGTATGTTTTCTTAAGGTTCCGCTTTACCCAGGCTGGCGTTGCGTCAGTGCGGCCGGACTTAATCAGGTATTCGCTGATTTCTCCGTACCACATGTGGGATAATGCGTTCTGGCTGAGGCTGCGTTTTTCTTTCCAGGGGACTAACTTGAGGCGGTAACACTGACCTGATTCGAGGAGGGGCTGAAGGTGCTGCCCGATGGCATTGAAGTTACCCCTATGAAGCTTCAGGCCCTCTTTCGGTATCTCCATGCTTATCACCTTTGATGAGGGTAAGTTTCGGCTTGTCGTCGTAATCGCTGAGTGAAATGGTCATTCGGCGATGCTCGAAGTTATGGACATATTCATCCTTCTGCCGGGCTTCCATAAACCCCATGACATAACTCAGCATGTAATTCAGTGGGTCTATTCCGGTGCGGTGCATCATTTCCAGCGCTTCCGAAAATTTGTCTTCTGCTTTGCTTCTTCTTGCCATCTCACCCCTCCTGCTTGCTGCGAGCAAGCCAGGCATTCCAGCACCAATGCGTTTGCAGGTGGAAATACCCTCCCTTTTCATCGCGCCGGATATCATCGTCTTCGGCAAATGGCATAGACATAATCCACGCTTCAAACTTACTTCGCTCAAGCTCATCGTTGCTGGTCATGGCCTGACCTTGATGCGAGAAGAATTCAGCAAGCCATTCTCGTGCTGCTGATTCAAACTCGCGCCACCGCCCATCGCAATGCACTTTCTTGTGCTCCATAGCAGGAAGTTTCGTGCATAGCATTCCATGCTCTTCACCTGCATCGAATTCTTCTTTCAGCACCTGAATGCACTCAATGAGGCTTTCTGGTAGCAACCGAAAAGTGTGATTGTCTCTCATGTAATATGCTTTGCTCATTCCCCACCCCGCTGCTTCTGGTTGCCGAAATTCACCACTGCCGATTTGACCGCCTCAAGTTTCGGCGTGACTATTCCATCTTTGCTGATGGTGTAATTGCCACGGTTCTCAATCAGCGCCTTCAGCAATCGCTCTTTTGGATCGAATGTCAACTTAACCAGCTCATCGCGGGTTAGGCCGTGGATTACCTGTGTCATGATGCCGCCCTCGAACGATACGAATCCCAGGTGAATGCCAGCGTGCAACCGCCGCCATCGTTCATGCGGTCAATGACGCGCTCTCCGATGAATGCTGACAGCTCATCAAGTGGCAGGTTGCTTATCAGAATGGTTGGCTTCATCTGCTCGTACCGGGTGTTGATTACTTCGAACAGGATCAGCTTTTCCGACTCACTACCGAACTGCACGCCAACCTCGTCGATGATTAACAGGTCGGGATCGGTGTAGGCGTGAATCACATCGTATTCAGTGCGCTCGGCGTTCTTGCCCCACGTGGATTTGAATGCGCGGGCAACGCGTAATGCTGTCGTGAACATGGCCGCGTGCTGATGCTCGCTGATGACGTGTTTCGCAATCGCCAGTGCCAGGTGATTTTTGCCCGTTCCGGGCTTGCCACACATCACCAGTCCGCCACCCTGCTTGCGGCGATCCGCCCATTTTGCTGCGTAGGCTTTGCAGAGTTTCAGGCATCTGGCGGCTTCAGGATTGACCGGCTGGTAGTTCTCCAGAGTTGCACTGGCAAAGCGTTCAGGCAGATTCAAATCCATCAGCAAACGGGCAATATTGCTTTCCTTCCTGCGAGCCTCATACCTGGCATCCTCCTGCTGCAACTCTTCCAACTTTTCGGTCAGGCACTTTGGGCAGTCGCTCTTGGTGGTAATCCCCTTGCCGCCTGGAACAAGGCTCCCCATAGTCCGGCAACGCTGCTCAAACTCACCATGGCGATCACATACAGCACGCACAACTTCAAACACAGTGTTCTCCAGCTGCTTCGGCGGTGAGTTCAGGTCAGCCAGTTGTCGCTGAACTTTGGCAATTTTGTCGCGGGTGTCTTTCGCGAAGGTGTCATGATGGCTCATCTGCAACTCCTATTGCCCATGCAGGCTCTTGAGTCTGACCGTAGTCTTTGCTGTTGAAGTTTTCAGCCACTGCGCGAGTTGGGGATGGCTGAGGTCGATAAGACGATTTGGCGGCATACTTAGCTGCATGTCTCAGCCAGGTATTCAGGGCCAGATTCCAGTCCTTGAACGTCGAACCTTTTGACCGATGATGGTCTGAGAATGCTTCGAATTCGTTTTCCAGATTCAAACCCAGCTTTTCAGCGAGCTTCCGGTTACCATCATTCGGAGAAAGGTCTTTGGGGAATTGCGTAGCCCGTTTTGTTTCTTTGGATGGCTTATCAGAATCAGCGGAAGGGACAACAGGGTTATTATTTTTATTGTCTTTACTGTCTTTTGTAGAATTGTCTTTTGTGTTTAACAGATTCTGTAAAGCCGGATTTACCGATTCCGTAAATGTTTTATTTACAGATTCTGTAAAGTTTATAGTTTCTGTAACATTTACTGGTTCTGTAATGGCAGGTTTACCGATTCTGTTAACCTTTGACTGCCAGGCGCTTACTTCTTTGTTGATTCCAACCATTCGCCCGTCTGCTACCAGTATTTTCATCCTGATCAGCCTGTTCCTCTCCGTGCTACACCGGGTGACCGGCAGACCTGTGAGTTCTGCCAGCTGAGCGTTCCCTACCCAATCGGATGTTTTGTTGTACCCGTATGTTTTGCGGATGATCGCCAGAGTTATCAGCATCTGGTTCTGTGATAAACCAGCGCCTATTAACGCTTCCAGCAGCTCATTAGCGATACGGGTGAAACCATTATCGGTATCGACCACGCGGCGCTCCACGACCTGCAAATCAGGTCTGATTGGTGAAACGTTATCAAGGGCTGCTTCAGCCATAAAGCCCCCCTTTACTGTTTACATATCCAGTTAGTCCTGGCATAATTTCCTCCAGTTATTTGTGTTCGCAAATTGCTATCAGGCCTCAAACGTTCCAGCGTTTGGGGCTTTTTCTTTGGCGCTGATCGCCTCAATCGTTTCCTGCACTAACCGCCCCATAGGGCTGACTTCCCACGCCATGCGGGCAGTGCAAATAATTGCCGCAATAAAGCGCCAGTCGACACGGCTGATTTTCGATTCGTGGCAGCCAACACCTTTGGCGAATTCACGCCCGGTCATCTGAGAAACTGCGAGTAACAGGTCTGTCTGAGTGCGATTAATGTCGCTCTCGGTTGGTTTGCTGTAGTTTGCATGTACGTCCATTTAGTATTTCCTTTATCGAATAAGTAGTTACGTGACGATGCGTAATGCAGTCACGTCATGATTTTTTCATTGGGATGCGCTTTTTCAGCGCTCGATTGAGGTGGTGGTGATTAGGCGGCTGACTTTGGTGCGTTTCCAAACATGATCCAGCCAGCTTCACATTGGAGTGCGTTAGCAATTTCTAACAGGTGTCGAGTACGTTTAGTTGTTCCAGACTCGATCGCCTGATATGACTGCTGGGTAATCCCTGCCAGTTCTGCAACCTCAGCCTGAGTAAGGCTGAGTTCGTTCCGTCGCTGCTTAACTCGCTGGGAGATGGTTTCCACTTGTTTCATACCTGTCTCCTAACAAATTTACCTGTATTTAACTATAGGAACTCCTGTTTTGTCAAGGACAGGTATGCCTGTAAAGTTGATTTGTTGCTGAAATTTGGAGAAAGATTATGACCCTGGCTGATCGCGTCAGGACGAGAAGAGTAGAGCTTGGCCTGACACAGACTCAATTGGCCTCTTTGGTTGGTATGACTCAACAATCAATAGGGGAAATTGAAAAGGGAGAAACAAAAAACCCTCGAAAATTTTACGAATTAGCTACTGCACTCCGATGTTCTCCACATTGGCTTAAAACAGGTGTTGTAGAATCTAATGCAAGTGAGTTAAAAGAAATTAACGCTTGGCACGAAGAAGATGATCTAAGCGATGATGATATTTATCTTCCCTTCTTCAAAGAAGCGCAACTTGCTGCGGGTGATGGTCGAGTGGTAGAGCTTGATAGCGAAGGTCGTAAACTTAAGTTTTCTTTACGCAGCCTCAAAAAGCTTGGGGTTCATCCAGAAAATGCCGCCTGTATGACGGTATGGGGTAATAGCATGGAGCCAGTAATACCTGATGGTGCAACTGTTGCTATTGATACCAGCCTGACCGACATAAAAGACGGTGAAATCTATGCTATCGACCAAGAAGGAATGGCCAGAGTTAAGATGCTGTACAGGCTTCCTGGTGGTGGAATAAGGTTGAGATCATTCAATTCCGATGAACACCCTGATGAGCACTATCTTGGAGAGGATGCGAACAGAATCAGAATTGTAGGATTTGTGTTCTGGTATGCAGTCAGTCGCAGGTTCTTCCGGTGACAAGATAATAAAAAACACCCGCTTCGGCGGGTTTTTTTTCGCCTATACAAAATTAATTCACATTAAAAAACAGGCAAATACAATATTAACAGGCAAGAAATACAAAAATGCCTGTTTACAGGATACAGGTTTGCCTGTACATTAAATTCCATCAGCAGGACGCTGTAGAAACCTAAAGGGAACAATCGAGCACTGAAAAAGTGCAATGTGCCAGATGAGATGAGTCTGGGATGGTGTGAATTGCAGCGTGAGAAAGCGCAACCACGGAGATCAGCGTCGTGGCACACCATCACCCGAATCATTTCAGGAGGTCATCATGATTAAAGAGCACAACATCAAGTCCAATGCCCGCAGTCGTCGTGATGAGCGCCGGAAAGCAAAACAGCAGGCATGGGCAGCAGCAAACGCTTCAGTTGTTGGTCGTCAGCAGAATATGACAGGCCTCGTTGAGGTTACTCAGAAGCCCGGTTACGAGCCTCAATGCATCAAGTTTGTAGCACAGGACATCTTCTGGTCAGCGCGGGAATACAAGGGACAGATTATCCGGGCTTCATATCTGTATGAATACGAGTTCGGCACATTGCGTGAAAAAGCTGTCCGCAAGCATATGAAAGTCACAAACGAAGCTGGCCGCCAGATACATGCGGTGCAGAGAGTTCGTGGCAAGTCGATTCCTTTGATTTGAGGTGAAATATGAAAGTTAAGTGCCCTGACTGCTCGGGGGATGGACTTGAAACATGCCACAACCCTGACCACGGTCTTTTATCAGCTCTTTCCTTCACTGATGAAGGAAGAATTGGATGTCCGGTTTGCGGCCATCATCCAAAGGGAAAGGTCCATGGCGGTAATAAATGCGACACCTGTAATGGAGAGGGAATTGTAGATGATTCAGTAGCCAAAGAATTTTGCGAGGGATATAGCTACGACTACGAAGAAATCGAAATCCGAATGGCTAATTAAATTAGCCAACACAACATACAGTTTTTTCTTTCCAGGAATAAATCATGACTAAACGAACTGCTTGGTTATCAGTATTTGCGTTTTGTGCATTGTTCTGGATTTCGATTTACACAGCATTCCATTAATTGAGAGAGGTGAGCATGACCATTGATGAAATCATGAAATTGCCTCGGCATCGAATGCCAAAACTGGGCCGTGTGATTGAAGTTGATTTGGATGTTCTGCGGATGGGAATAGGCTCTGGTGGCGGGGTTATCTTCGACATTGACAAAGTGGTTCCAAGAAAGGTTCGCAGAGTTATGAGCAAGGACGGCTGGCGGTGGCAATTAGCCAGTGAATCCCTTGACCAGAATGTATGGGATTATGACTTTGAGGCAGATAAGGAGCAGATAACCAATCTTAATTACGAGTTCGGATTAATTAAATAGCCCGCCCCGAGCGGGTTTATTTTTGTGCGGTAAGTGGGAGGTAAAATGGAAGGATTTAAAGGCACGCGTGGCCCGTGGATGGCTAGTGAATATTACGTAGACTCCACAACCGTGATTGATACGTCAGGATTCTGCGTGGCTGATGCGCCTCGTTGCCAAATTCTGGAAGGATGGTCTGATAAAGGCTACCAGCATTGGGCTGATAGCACTGAAGCACACCGCTGGATTTCCGATGAGCAGCAGACCGCCAACGCCAACCTGATAGCAGCAGCACCTGATCTTTTGGAGGCGCTTCAGGATTTATTCGCCAATTACAAACAGCTCGCTGACTCAGGTGATGCTGGATTCTGGAAATTGGAAGATGAGGATGTTGGCAAAAAGGCAATGGCTGCAATCAAAAAGGCGCTAGGCCAGTAACCAATAACAGGGGGATGTATGTGGGAAGTTGATTATGAAGATGGTAGCTGGGTTGCGGCCTGGAATGGAGACTGGCTACCAAATACCTATGGCAGCAGAGAAGAGGCGATGGAGGCGTTGCTTAACTGGTTGGCTGAGAACACTGAATAGCAGCGCAAGCCATCTGTGTACGGGTGGCTGACGGTGATATTCACCAACGCTTTAGAGATTGAAAATAAGCAGACAGTTTTATTCCCTGACGGGCACCGCAATGGTGCCCTCTTTTTTCCAACACCGACCAACAAAATTTAATCAGGAGTTACCCATGTACCCAACCCAAGCGGAGATTGGGCGGCTTTTCATGTATTCGGAAAGTGACGGAACTCTTACATGGAGAAGCCCGCGATTTAGCAGCCGTGCATTAATGCCGGCTGGTTCAGTTAAGCGGGATGGATACCGCTACATAACGATAAAACGGAAGTTATACGCAGCCCATCGGCTCATTTGGATTTTGTTAAACGGTTCGGAGCCTGACGGGCTAATTGATCACATCAATCGTATTAAAACTGACAACCGCATAGAGAACCTGCGGATTGCCACAAAAGAGCAGAACGCAGCAAATGCCGGCATGTATTCAACCAACACCTCTGGATTTAAAGGGGTGTACTTCTGCAAAAGGGACAAGAGATTTATTGCCTCCATAACATTTCACGGAAAGATAAAAAGAATTGGTGGTTTTGCCACTGCAGAAGAAGCCAATGAGGCATATCAAAAAGCCTCAATCACCCTGAACAAAGAGTTCTCACCATTTAATTAAGGATCCCACGATGTCATATGCAATCGCGGGCGATGCCATCGTGGCTCGCCCTAGCTTCAACACGCCCGTATATCACCAGTTCGCATTCAAATTAACCGGCGCAGACGTTATGCACTGGCAGCCAAAGAGCCGCTTACAGCAGCTGTGGGAGCGCCTGGTTGATGTCGTTTCACAGAAAGGACATCCCTTATGAGCCAGCAACAGGCGGAACACTACCGCAAGCAGCAGGAAGAGTTAGAACGCCAGCGCGAGATGCTGGAGAAGTCGAAGGACTTTGATTTTATCAATCTGATGCTGAGAAGCCTCGGCATGGGAGAGCGCAGATGAAGCAAATGACACCAGAGATTGAAATGCAGGTCAGCAAATTTGCCCGCCTGTCATACATCGCAAGTGCTCTGATGTACCGCAAGAAAGGTGATCGTGTTCGCATGATGGTCGAGCTGAATATGGCGAAGTGCGAAAAGCTGAAACAACAATTCTTTATCGGGGAATGCCCGTTCTGAGGTTCATATGGAAACAAGAAAGGTTTATCAGGCGATCAGCGCAGTAGCCAAGGAAATGGCTGAGAAAGGCATCAGCAAGGATCGCAAGAACGTACAACAGGGGTTTCAGTTTCGCGGTATCGACCAGGTTTATAACGCGCTGGCACCGGTACTGGCAAAGCACGGTCTGGTCATTCTGCCACGAATTACCGAGCGCACTGTTACCGAACGAACCACGCAGAAAGGCGGCGTTTTGTTTTATGTCGTGGTGAAAGCTGAGTTTGATTTTGTGGCGACGGAAGATGGAAGCATCCACACGGTTGTGACTTACGGTGAGGCAATGGACAGCGGCGACAAGGCAACCAACAAAGCCATGTCTATCGCCTACAAGTACGCGGCATTTCAGGCGTTCTGTATCCCGACGGAAGAGACCGCCACTGACCCTGATGCCGAGGTTCACAATGTCTCACCTCAGCAGAGGCCTCACGCCGACCAGCGAACACCTCAGCAGCTACTTACCGACTTCACTGCTTATGCCATGAAGGCAACAATCAGCGAGCTGGAAAACGCATGGAAGTCTGCGGATAAAACGCTGTCCGGAACTGAGCAGCACGACAAAGCCTTGTCTGTATATCTCGATCGCAAATCAGAGTTAGAAGGAGTGGCAGCCTGATGCCTATCAACGTAATAACCATCTCAGGGAATGTGGGTAAGGACGCAGTTCTTCGCGTCACGCCGAACGGCAAGCACATCACCACATTCTCACTGCCTGCCAAATCTGGCTTTGGTGAGAACGAAAAAACATCCTGGCTGCAATGCAAAATGTTTGGCGCGATGGCTGAGAAGCTATCACAGAGCATTGTAAAAGGCGCAAAGGTCACAGTAAGCGGCGCTTTCGTCCTGGAAGAGTGGGAAAGAAATGACGGCACAAAGGCGTCAATTCCAACCATCCTGGTCAGCGACATCGACCTGCCACCACGTACTAGCATCGGACAACAATCTCAACGGCAGCAACAATCCGGATTGCAAGAACATGATGAGATGATCCCGTTTTAAGGAGTAAAGATGACCATATCAGAGCAATGTATTGAAAGTTACGGAAGACTTAAAAACCTTAAGCTCACAGGAAAAGAGCTAGGCATACCATGGCAAACTGTTTATGTGCACTTAAGGAAATGCGGAATTCCAGTAACCGGAGACAAGGCGAGATATGGCTCGGTCACAGACAGGCTAGCGGTGATTGGTGAATCACTGTTTAAAGTCGCCGTTCCATTCGCGATAGACAACAATGAGATGGAATATCAGTCAACTGTGGACTTCACGGTGTTGGGGTACACCGTAGATGTTAAAACCTCGAAAATCCATAATGGAGGAAGAAATTCAAGAGGTAAGAAGTGCAGTGACCGTTGGGCTTTCTGTGTGAACAAGCAGAAGGACAAATCGGATTTTTTTGTCCTATACGCTTTATGCAACGACAACGCCGTCCAGCATGTCTTCCTGCTACCAAATGAAGTAGCAACAAGCTCATCCACTATTGCAATACCATCAACGTTGGCGAGCAAGTGGGCTGATTACAAGATTGGCGACAATGAGCTATCAGAATTTTTCACCTCACTTCCAGTCAAAGACTTCTGATTTAACCCACCACTAAGGCCGCTACCATGTTTCCATCACCGGACCTACCGGCGTATTACGCACGCCTGAAAGCATCTGAAAGCGAGATTAAGCGACGCAAACAGGAAGCACTGGAAGGTGTCATGGCGGCCTTAGCAGCACAGAAGGAAGGTCGTGACCACCCTCGCCTGCTGACCAAAGAGCGAAAGGAATCGCTCTACATTCTGGCAATTAAGAAGATTGAGCACAGAGAGATGTCACGCCGCCCAATGCTGCCTGTCATCTACGTCACGCGGCCAATGGAAGACTGGCGCGACTTTACCAACACCATTCGCGGCAGGTTCGGGGCGCAAATGCAGGAGTAATCATGGCCTGGTAAGAACGTCAGTGGTTAGTCATAGCAACAATAACCTCTCTGCTGATGTTCTGGTGGGGATTATCAATTTTGAGTATGGGGTGAGATATGGACTTACACGAAAGAATTGCTGAGCTACAACAGAAGCTGCATGCAGCAGAGGCGATATCAGAGAGCAGAGAAAATAGAATCATCGACCTGCAACAGAGGCTGGATGCAGTGGATGATGAGAATGTGGCACTGAAAGATATGGTTGCCTTATTGCTCGAAGATTATGAAACCCTAAGACAGAAACTGGACGCTGTGACGGCGGAGAATGCGGCCCTGAAAAAGGCGTGCAACATTGATGGTGGATATCAGGACTGCCCTAATTGTGATTATTCTCAGTATGTGGAATCGCCTGAAACCCCAGCCACTGATGATTACCTCAATTCGATGCATGCTGAAGGCGTGGAGATGTTCGCGACCAGCCAACGCACCAAAATAGGAAAACCACATCAGAATGACGCTGTACTGGCGTATTCGGCACGAGTTGCTAACGAGTTCGCCGCACGACTCCGTAACGGTGGGCATGTCGGGGAGGGAGGGGTATGAAGGATACCATCGAAAACATAGAGATTGTTACCTGTGGTCGGGGAATTGAGGTTCGTATTGGCGGGACGTCAATCAATGAAGGGATAAACCAATATGGGTGCAAAACCCGGCGTGAATTTCTGATTGGTGATGGATTTAAATCCAAAGACGAAGCGCGGGAGTTCACTATTAAATGGCTGGAGAGTCAATTGTCACGAATGAAGGAGCCAACCAAATGATGCCTGTTATTGTTCGTCTGGTAGAACCTGCATAATTTTAATTTTTCATGGGTAAAGGTATAATGACAAAAATGAAACGATTAAAAGCCTTCAAATTCCAATTACGACCAAACGGTCAGCAGGGGCGTGACATGCGGCGCTTTGCCGGGGCATGTCGTTTCGTTTTCAACAAATCACTGGCAGCCCAGAATGAAAATCATGAGGCCGGAGGTAAATACATTCCCTACAACCACATGGCCGCTTGGCTTGTGAAGTGGAAAAGCATTCCCGAAACACAGTGGTTGAAAGAAGCGCCAGCGCAGCCATTACAGCAGGCGTTAAAAGATCTTGAGCGCGCCTACAAAAACTTTTTTCAGCATCGGGCAGCATTCCCAAGATTTAAAAAGCGCGGGAAAAGTGATTCATTTCGTTATCCTCAGGGTGTAAAGCTAGAACAGGAAAATAACCGTATTTTTCTGCCCAAGCTTGGATGGATGCCATACCGCAATAGCCAGAAGGTCATTGGTTTGGTGAAAAATGTCACTATCAGCCAGTCATGCGGTAAGTGGTATGTCAGTATCCAGACAGAATATGAGGTAGCTGACCCAGTACATCTTTCAACGTCAATTGTTGGGCTCGATGCAGGCATCGCAAAGCTGGCCACTCTGTCAGATGGGACGATTTTCGAGCCTGTAAATAGCTTCAAATCCAATCAGAAGAAACTGGCCAGACTCCAGCGCGAAATGAGCCGTAAGGTCAAGTTCAGCAAGAACTGGAAGAAGGCCAAGCATAAAGTACAAAACCTACATTCCCATATTGCCAACATCCGCCGAGACTATCTTCATAAGGTCACAACGACAATAAGCAAAAACCACGCGGTCATTGTTATTGAAGACCTGAAGATTTCCAACATGTCGAAGTCAGCAGCGGGAACCATTGCTCAGCCTGGATGCAATGTCCGGGCAAAATCAGGGTTAAACCGTTCAATATTGGATCAGGGATGGTACGAACTGCGCCGTCAACTTGAATACAAGCAACTCTGGCGCGGGGGTCAGGTATTGGCTGTACCTCCGGCATATACCAGCCAGCGCTGTGCTTGCTGTGGTCATACAGCGAAAGAGAATCGCCAGACACAAAGTAAATTTGAATGCCACGAGTGCGGATACACGGAGAATGCCGATATCAACGGCGCACGTAATATTTTAGCGGCAGGACATGCCGTACTTGCCTGTGGAGGGATGGTGCATTCTGGCCACCCGATGAATCAGGAACCCACTGAAGTGATCCAGGCTACGGCCTGAACACGGTAGGAATCCCACCTTTATGGCTGGGAGGATGTCAACGAATCGCAGGCGCAGCATTATGCGCTGATGTCTGTAGAAACAATGCAACCACTCCCTTCCCCACCAACCGAGTAACCCTTCCAGCTCCTAAACTGGCATAAGACTTTTCCTCGATTTAACCACTGAAAATAGTGCCGGGATATACTCCTATAGCGGGAAATTCCCCGTTAAAAAAGGAGTGCAAAGAGTATGTTGTTTTCAATAAAGCCCCGCTGTCCGGGATGCAGTTCATTTAAGGTGCGTTCAGCCCCTGGAATAAAGAGATTTATCTGTTACGACTGCGGAAGAATTTTCGAAACAAGATAAAAAAGACAACCTCGCCACGGCGGGGTTTTTTATTACCCGAACCTGGAGAAATGACCATGCATATCGAACTCGGTGACAAATATGTGCTCACCGCTGACCAATATCAGTACATCGTTCAGGAAAAGAAAACCGTCAAGGATGGCAAGAACGCCGGTAGCGAATACCTTTCGCTGGTCGGCTATTTCCCGAAACTCAGCCAGGCGATTACAGCGCTGATTAACCTGGATGTGCAGCTCTCTGATGTTCAGTCGTTGCAGGCAATGGAGCAGCACATCAACCGCGTGGCATTGCAGTGTGAGCAGGCATTCATGGAGGCTGCATCATGAACCACGCAGACCCGATTGATGAAGCAGCAGAACGTGAGCAGCAGATGATTATCGTTGCTCTGGCTAACAGACAGAAACCGGCACCTCGGTCAGCAGTTTGCATGAATGGAGATTGCGGAGAGCCATCTCAAAGCGGGAGTAATTATTGCAGCCGGGAATGCTGTGAAGACCATGCGAAGGAGTTGCACGCGCTGAAGAATCGGAGGGTGGCGTAATGCTAAAAGTTCGCGACCCAGACTTTACCGAATATCTCAATGGTGTCGCATGGACGGAAGCAGGTCAGCCTGTAAAGCGCAAGGATGGCTGGTCCATTGAGCGTATTAAGTTTGCTGAACAGGTATGGAATGACTGTCGGCAGAAGACGAAGCCACGAAAAAAGGATTCAATTAAATGAGTGTATATACGTTAGTGGTGAAATTCCCCGATGGTAAAGAGCCAGCAATTGGCTTCACAACAGACATCCTCGGAGGAAAGGCGTCATCTATTTCTTTTTTCGATTATCGCGATGACCATTTCACGGAAGAGGATGTGGAGCTTATTACGGAGTTACTCGGCGAGCACGCTGAAAATAATGATGTGGATGTTAGCGAAATCATAAACAAGCTTCAGTTTCTCACCAAATAATCCCCCACCCCATTTAATTATCGCGCTCTGCGTGAGGAGTTGTTATGTCTGAAGAGACGGAATATTTCATCGTGTCCGTGAAATGGACAGAAAGGAAAAACCCATACATCACATTGTGGGGACCGAATGATAGCGGATATCGGGCACGGGTTGGGACATCAGGGCGATATGCCAAGTCAGAAGTCATGAAAGACCTTTCGTATTACAACAACAGCTATCACACGCTGGCCGTTCCATGCGCTCTCCTGGAGGGATTTGCTGTTGATGTTGCGCCGGGCTGGATTGATGGTGATGGCGGAATGTGGGTGCCAAATAAAAAGGCTGTGTGGGATGCCATTCTCGCTAACGCTATTCGCAAACCTACCAAACAGGCAAAGCCGAGATATCGTGGTGCGCCCCGAAGTAATGACCGGGATAGTGAATGACCATCCATAAAATCATCCTCACCCTCACATTCATCATCCTCGTTGCCATATGCGTTGTAACCATATGGCGACATAACCGCTGATATCTCAATTTTATAACAGGAGTAAGCATGCCTGACGCTGAAGCCTTCATGAAAGTGAGGGAGTACGCCGCACTTATCCGGGTGTCGGCGTCAACTATTTATCGGGACCCTGCAAAATACCACATGTTCAAAGTTGGCTGCGGCTGGCGCGCGAACATCGACAGTATGAAAAAATTTGAACAGCAGTCAGCAAGAGATAACAATGTTCTCCGGCTGGCTGTTGTAGGCGGTAAGGAGAGGAAAGTATGCCGATCTACAAAAGGGGTAAAACGTACTGGATCGATATCTCAGCGCCAGACGGAGAAAGAATTAGGCGATCTGCTGGCACCGAGGAAAAAGTAAAGGCCCAGCAACTGCATGACAAGCTGAAGCATGAAATGTGGTCTGTCAGCAATCTGGACAAGAAGCCTGAGCGAACGTTCGAAGACCTAATGGTTGCCGCGCTGCGCGATGCGGAGGGGCAATCAGGATTTGAGAACAAGCAGATTTACGCCCGTTACTTTCTGCACTTCTTTGGGGGAAGGGTTGTGTCATCAATAACGGGCGAGGAAATACTGAATTCACTGCCGACGCATAATGCCACAACCAGGAAACCGCTGGCGAACGCCACGAAAAATCGTTATCGCTCGTTTGTCATGAGGGCATTCTCTCTGGCGCAGAAATCAGGGTGGCTGGACAGGAAAGTTTTTGTGCCGTCACTGCGCGAGCCAAAGGTGCGTGTCCGGTGGATAGAAAAGCATCAGGCGAGAATACTGATTGATAATCTGTCGGGGGAATGGATGAAGGCAGTGTGCTCATTTGCACTTCTGACCGGCGCAAGGAAGGGGGAAATATTTTCTCTGAAGTGGGTAAACGTCGACCTGAGAAGGAAGGTTGCTGTGATTGCAGCAGAGGACGCTAAATCAGGGCGCGCACGTCCCGTTCCGCTCAATGACGTTGCCGTGGACATTCTTAATAATCTGCCGCGTGACAGTGCCTATGTCTTCGCTCATCACGGGAAGAAGATGAACGAAATAAACAGGGATGATTTCAGGAAGGCATTATCACTTTCAGGCATCAGTGATTTCCGCTTCCACGACTTCCGCCATACCTGGGCAAGCTGGCATGTGCAGAACGGAACACCACTGATGGTACTGAAAGAACTTGGTGGATGGGAGAAGCTGGAAATGGTCAATAAATATGCTCACCTGAGTGGCGAACATTTGAGCAGATTTAGCGGTGTTGTCACATTTCTGGCACAGGACGACGAATATGAAAAAAGAGCAGCGAAAATATCACTCGTAAGTTAATGTTTTAACTGCTGAATATCACGCGCCATCCTGTGACGACTGACTCTGAGCATCAGAGAAACAGTCTGACGGTTAAGACCCAACGTTTTCGTCAGGTGCATTCACATTACGGGTAATGAACATGGCATCCCCGTAGCTAAAGAAACGGTACTGCTCAGCCACCGCCGCCTGATAAGCCGCCATGGTGTGCTGATAACCGGCAAACGCCGACACCAGCATAATCAGGGTGGATTCCGGCAGGTGGAAATTGGTGATCAACGCATCGATCACCTGATACTGATAGCCGGGATAGATAAAAATCTGAGTATCATCGAAGAAAGGCGCAATCAGCGCATCTTTGCTTGCCTGCGCGGCGCTCTCCAGCGAGCGAACCGAGGTGGTGCCTACCGCTACCACTTTATTGCCGCGTGCTTTACAGGCCAGCACCGCATCCACTACTTCTTGTGGCACTTCGGCATATTCGGAGTGCATGGTGTGATCTTCTATGGTCTCGACGCGCACCGGCTGGAAGGTCCCGGCACCGACGTGCAGCGTGACAAACGCCATCTCCACGCCCTTCTCCTTCAGCGCCTGCAACAGTGGGTCGTCAAAGTGCAAACCGGCGGTCGGCGCGGCAACCGCACCCGGGCGTGCACTGTACACCGTCTGGTACAACTCACGGTCCGCTTCTTCATCCGGGCGATCGATGTACGGCGGCAACGGCATATGGCCGACGCTGTTGAGGATATCCAGCACCGCACGGTCATCTTCGAACGCAATTTCAAACAACGTATCGTGACGCGCCACCATAGTCGCTTTGACGCTTTCGTCATCGCCCAACAGTAACTCTGCTCCCGGCTTCGGTGCTTTTGACGCACGCACATGCGCCAGCACCCGTTTGTCGTCCAGCATGCGCTCCACCAGCATCTCGATTTTACCGCCGCTGGCTTTACGGCCATAAACGCGCGCCGGGATCACGCGGGTGTTATTGAATACCAGCAGATCGCCCGGATGGAGCTTCTCCAGCACATCGGTAAACACGCCGTGACTCAGCGCACCGCTTGGGCCATCCAGCGATAACAGACGGCAACCGCTGCGCTGCGCCTGGGGGTAATGGGCGATCAAAGATTCTGGCAATTCAAAGGAAAAATCCGCTACACGCATGCTCAACTTCTTCAGGACTAAAAACAGGCGGCATAGTTTAGCGGAAAAGCGACCAATTCTGAACAACTGGCTGTGCTTCATTGATTCTGTCTATACACAAAATCATTCAAGTTGCAGGAAGGCGGCAAGTGCGTAAATCCCCAGGAGCTTACACCAGTAAGTGACTGGGGTGAGCGCGCGTAGCCAACGCACCTGTAACTTGAAGGATGACGTGTATATAATGCGGTATGAACTTTCTCGCTCACCTCCATCTGGCCCAGTTAGCTGACAGCTCATTGCTCGGCAACTTAATGGCCGACTTTGTGCGCGGTAATCCGCATCAACAATGGCCAACCCCGATTGCCGACGGCATTTTGCTGCATCGGCGTCTCGATAGCCTGACCGATAGCCTGCCTGAAGTGCGCGAGGCGCGTCAGTGGTTTCGTGCAGAAACCCGGCGCGTGGCACCGATCACCCTGGATGTGATTTGGGATCATTTCCTGGCACGTCACTGGGATCAGTTCCATCCCTCGCAATCGCTGGCGGCCTTCTCTGCTGCGGCAGAACGGGAAATTATGCCGCAATTACAGGGTACACCGGACGGTTTTATCGAGCTGAACGCGGTGATGTGGCGCGAGCGCTGGCTGGAACATTACGCTGAACCGGCCCGTCTGGCGCGAGTATTGAGTGGCATGGCGCAGCGCCGTCCACGTCTCGCCGCATTGCGCGATTCATATCAGGATTTCGTCGAGAATTATGCCGGACTGGAGCAACAATTCTTCCAGCTTTATCCGCGACTGATGGAACTGGCGCGTACGCAGCAGCTGTAACACATTCAGAATCCTCTCCCCTCTTGCCAGCCGCAAACATCTGCGGCTTAATGAAGCCTTTCTTATCTTTCGTTACCTGGATCACACAGCCATTTCGCCTGTCACACTACCCAATCCCCGAAGGGGGCGAGTCGTTCGAAGGGTATAAATCATAAGAGGGAAAGATGTCATCAGCATCACTTACTGAACTTGACGCGCGTTACCATTTTGCCCGTGATGTCGCCACCGCCGCTGCCAGCCGCGCCTTCTCCTGGTATCAGCAACGCCATCAACTGGTAGTCGAGCATAAGAAGGATCTCCAGGATGTGGTCAGCGAAGCCGATCGTAATGTGGAACAACTGATTAAGTACATGATTACCGAACGCTTTCCCGAAGATGCAGTGCTGGGTGAAGAGAGCGGCGGCGACACCCAGGGTGCGCGTTTTGTCTGGGTAGTGGATCCGATTGATGGCACCAGCAGTTTCGTCAATGGCCTGCATAACTGGTGCGTATCACTGGCTATCGTGTGTGAAGATGAGGCGGTGATTGGCGTGGTGAGCGATCCCAATCATCACGAGCAGTTCCATGCCTGCCGTGGCAAGGGGGCCTGGGTTAACGATAAGCGCATTCAGGCCCATAGCGCCCAGCAGCTCAATCAGGGCGTACTGGGCATCAGCAGTTCCAACAGCCAGCCCGCTGAACCCCTCACCTCCTTTATTTCGGCGCTGCTACAACAGGGCGGTATGTTTATACGCACCGGGTCGGGTGCCTTGATGAGCGCCTGGGCGGCGGCCGGTCGGCTGATTGGCTATTACGAAGCGCACATGAACCCGTGGGACGGCCTGCCCGGTATCGTGCTGATGCGTGAAGCAGGCGGCGTCACCAATGATTATCTGCATAATGACGGGCTGAAACACGGCAATCCGGTGCTGCTCGCCAATGCGGTGCTCTATCCGCAGTTGAAAGCGATGCTGCCCTCCTCCTCTCTCCTGTAATTAAGGATGTGCTGATGTCGGTGCGATTTTCTCTGCCCGCCCGCCTGGTGCTGGCCAGCGCCTTATTGCTGCTGCTCGGTAATAGCCAGGCTGCGGATCGCTATCAACTGGAAAAAGTGGTCGAAATCAGCCGCCACGGCGTGCGACCACCGACGCCCGGCAACCGTAAAGAGATCGAAGCCGCCACGCAGCGCGCCTGGACGCAGTGGACCACCCACGACGGCGAACTGACCGGCCACGGCTATGCCGCGGTGGTGAACAAAGGCCGTTGGGAGGGTGAGCATTATCGTCAACTGGGTCTGCTCACCCGTGGGTGCCCGACTGCCACGGATATCTATGTGCGCGCCAGCCCGTTGCAACGCACGCGCGCCACCGCTGAAGCGCTGGTTGATGGTGCCTTTCCTGGCTGTGGTGTGGCGATTCATCATGTGGATGGCGATATCGATCCGTTGTTCCAGAGCGAAAAGGAGCCATTTGCCCAGCTTGACCCGACCAAAGAACAGGCCGCTATCATCGCCAAAGCTGGTGATTTAGCCGCGCTACAACAGCAACTCCAACCCGCCATACAACAACTCAGACAGGCGGTCTGCGCGCCCGGCAGTGACTGCACCGCGTTTACCCAAGCGTGGCAATTAAAAGAAACGAAAACAGGCCACACCTGGGTACAGGGGCTGAGCGTGTTGGCCAGCATGGTCGAAACGCTGCGTCTCGGCTGGAGCGAAAACCTGCCGCTTAGCCAGCTGGCATGGGGCAACATCACCTCTTCCGCACAGATCACCGCCTTGCTGCCGATTCTGACCGCCAGCTATGACCTCAGCAACGATGTCCCTTACATGGCACAGCGCCGCGGCTCGATCTTGCTGGACGCGGTGATAAAAGGCCTGGAACAAGGCGTCAACCGCGACGGCAATGCCTCCCCGGATACCCGCTGGCTGCTGTTGGTGGCGCACGATACCAATATCGCGCGGGTGCGCACCCTGATGAACTTCAACTGGCAATTGCCAGGCTATGCACGCGGTAACGTTCCCCCTGGCAGTAGCCTGGTGTTTGAACGTTGGCGCGATATATCGACGGGACAACGTTTTGTACGCATTTACTTCCAGGCGCAAAGCCTTGATGATTTGCGGCATTTAACGCCGGTGGACGATCGCCATCCGTTGCTGCGTCAGGAGTGGCATGAGAAAAACTGTAGAGTGACGGAAGTCGGTACCTTGTGCCCTTATCAATCCACCCTGAACACCTTCAGCCAGGCGTTGGATAAACAGGCAATAATCCCCGTCAATTATCCGTAGCGGCGCGATTTATCGCGCAATTCTGCGCGCGCGGCCAGAAAAATCCGCGCGTTAAATCGCGCCGCTACGAACGCGCACGTTCCTCTGGCTTATCTGACCCAAATACAATCATTAAGATTTCGTAAGCTATTCGTCAGTGTCCTCTGAGGATTTTCTATATTTCCCGTCAGGCATTCGGATTCTTTTAACCTCGGGTTAACCTGTCAGTGTCAATCATCCCTTGATTCATTATTTTTTTACCCTTGTTTTTCGGCGACAAGGAGTCGCCGATTTATTTTTTCGCCATTTGCGTCAGGTAATTAAAAATCAACGGGCGGTATTATGACCAATTCGGATAGTTTCCGTTATCGTGCGGATATTGATGGCTTGCGCGCTGTCGCTATTCTGTCGGTGGTGTTGTTCCATTCCGGCGTGAGCTTTCTGCCGGGTGGCTTTATCGGGGTTGATATCTTTTTTGTTATTTCCGGATTTTTAATCGGTGGCATTATTAGCCGTGAAATCACCGCAGGGCGTTTCTCCTTTTATCAATTCTATTTACGCCGTATTCGACGTATCGCGCCTGCGCTGTTTTTTATGATGGCCATTCTGCTGCTACTCGGCTATATCCTGCTGTCCCCCCTTGAGTTCAGCCAACTGGCAAAATACAGCGTCGCAGTATTCATCTCCGTACCCAATATGCTGCTGATGAAAAGCGGCGACTACTTCAGCAGCGATTCCGATTTAAATCCGTTGCTGATGACCTGGTCCCTCGGTATCGAAGAACAGTTCTACGTGGTGCTGCCCTTTATCTTGCTGCTGGCCGCCCGTTTTAAGCGTTCGATGGCTGGCGTGATTTTAGTCCTCAGCATCGCCTCACTGGTCGCCTGCCTGTGGTTGACCCCCAGGGACAGTACCCATGCTTTTTACCTGCTGCCGACCCGTGCCTGGGAATTGGGTGCCGGGGTACTGCTGGCGCTGTGGCAGCCGCAACCCAAAGTGGGACGCGGCGCTAACCTGTGCAATCTGCTGGGCTGGCTGCTGATTGTCGCCAGCGCCATGTTCATGACCCGAGAGGATGACTTTCCGGGCTGGCTGGCGATCCTGCCGGTGGCGGCAGGTTGTCTGATGATTGGTGCGCGTGGCCGCCTGAACCAGCTGCTGCTGGAAAACCGTGTGATGCGGTTTATCGGCACCGTCTCCTACTCCTGGTATCTGTGGCATTGGCCGCTGCTTAGTCTGGCGCGGATCTTTAGCGATCATCCCTTAACCGCGTGGCAGGGCCTGATGATCAGCGCCTTTGCCCTCCTGATTTCCTGGCTGTCATGGCGCTTTGTCGAGCAACCTTTCCGTCATCCGCAACGCGGCACTCGCCTGGTGATCCCGGTTTACTGCGCCTCGTCGCTGCTGGCTGCCGGTGCCATGGTGGTGGTGTGGCAGACCGGTGGGATGAAATACCGGGTCAGCGAGCTGGTGGTCAACGGCGAATCCTGGAAGATTTCGGCGCAACGCAATCCCTGCCTGCTGGATTACGGCGCGAATTTCCCGTCACTTGATGCGCAATGCCATCCGGTCACTGACCAACCCGGTATCGCCTTAATCGGCGACAGCCATGCTGCGGCGCTGCGCGCCACGGTGGCGGAATATGCCCTGCGTCAGCACAAACCGCTGTTCCAGTTGACCAAAGCGTCTTGCCCGTTCCTGATTGGTGTGACACGGGTGGTGAGCCAGGTGCCGACACATGCACAACAATGCGTCGATTTTAATCGCGAAGTACTGAAAATGGTGCTGAGTGACAAGATTGATGAAGTGGTGATCAGCGCTTACTGGGCCTCTGGCATGAGTATCCTGCCCAAGGCGGGCTTTCGCGAGCTGGCACACCCGGAAAAGGACAATCTGGAGGCGCTGAAAGTTGGCATGGATAATGTGATTGCTGAACTGCGCAAAGCGGGGAAAAAAGTCACCATTATTGAGGACGCCCCATCCTTGGATATCGATCCGTTGCGTTACAGCAACAATCGCAACATCCCGATTCGCCGCGAGTTGAGTGACTGGCTGGGCCGCTGGGATACGCCACCGTTACCGACAGCGCGCACCAAACTGTTCCAGTACCCGGAAGCCGCAGTGGATGAACTGTTGCAGAGTTATCAGACGTCAGACGTACGGGTGCTGTCTTTGCGTGACAAGCTTTGTAATGACAATGGTTGCATGTTTGCCAACGGTGGCTTGCCACTGTATTACGATAACAACCACCTTAGCCCTTATGGTGGCGAGATGGCGTTAGGTAAGAACTGGTGATTATTCGCAAGTTATTGTAGCGGCGCAATTTATCGCGCAATGCCGTCAGGGGACAAAAAAACAACAGCGCGATAAATCGCGCCGCTACAAACATTTGCGATCGT
The DNA here is from genome assembly GCF_059730495.1 of Pantoea sp. X-Soil-TKNS-1211. Taxonomy (NCBI): domain Bacteria; kingdom Pseudomonadati; phylum Pseudomonadota; class Gammaproteobacteria; order Enterobacterales; family Erwiniaceae; genus Pantoea; species Pantoea sp. X-Soil-TKNS-1211. Next base: position 1,047,930 of record NZ_AP035953.1, on the reverse strand, counting down.
TACTTGTTACGCTTCACCAGCGGCCAGGCCAGCAGCAACAACACAATCCATGCAAATCCGACGTACAGCGACACGCGCGTATCCGGGAAGTAGCCGATCAGCGCGATGATAAAGGCAAGGAACACGACCCCAACCCATGCCGTGGCGCTGCCACCCGGCAGAGCGAATTGCAGCTTGCCAGCTTCCTGCTTACCAATTTTGCGGCGGAAAGCGATCTGCGACAGCAAAATCATGATCCACACCCACACGGTGGCAAAGGTCGCCAGCGAGGCAATCACCAGGAAGACCTTCTCCGGCATCAGATAGTTGAGGTACACCGCAACCAGCATCGCCACCATCATCACCAGCACCGTGACCCACGGAATACCGCGCTCCGACACCTTCATAAACATCTTCGGTGCATGCCCCTGCTGTGCCATCCCGTGCAGCATACGCCCCACGCCAAACACGTCGCTGTTGATCGCCGACAAGGAGGCCGTCAGCACGACAAAGTTCAGGATGGAAGCCGCTGCGGCAATGCCGAGATGCTGGAAAGTCAGGACAAAGGGGCTGCCTGAGGTGCCGACCTGATTCCACGGATAGATCGACATAATCACAAACAACGTACCGACGTAGAACACCAGGATACGCCACGGCACGGAATTAATCGCACGCGGGATGGATTTGCTCGGGTCTTTGGCTTCCCCGGCGGTGATACCGATAATCTCGATCCCGCCGTAAGCAAACATCACCATCTGTAAGGAGAGCAACATGCCGACCACACCATGAGCAAAGAAGCCGCCATTGGTCCACAGGTTATGGATACCCGTTGGCTGCCCACCATTGCCGATGCCCCAGAAAATCATACCGAAACCGGCGATGATCATGATGATGATGGTGGCGACTTTAAAGAAGGAGAACCAGAATTCCACCTCACCAAACACCTTCACACTCATCAGATTGATAGCACCGATAATCAACACCACGCTCAGCACCCAAATCCAGTGCGGCACCTCGGGGAACCATACCCCCATGTAGATACCAAACGCGGTCACATCGGCGATGGCGACAATCAGAATTTCGAAGCAGTAGGTCCAGCCGGTGATATAACCCGCCAGCGGGCCAAGATAATCCTGCGCATAACGGGAGAAGGAGCTGGCCTGCGGATTATTTACCGACATTTCCCCCAGCGCGCGCATGATGATATACGCCACCGCCCCGCCAATGATATACGCCAGCAGCACACTGGGACCGGCCATCTTGATGGCATCCGCCGAGCCATAAAACAACCCGGTGCCAATCGCCGAACCCAGTGCCATAAAACGAATGTGGCGCGTGCTCAGTCCACGTTTGAGCTTATTGGTTTCTTGCATAACAACAGTACCTTGCAAATGAAAAAACCACGGGCAGGCCCGTGGTCGAAATTAACAGCAATGTCGCTTATTGGTGAACGGCGACTTGTTCGCGTCCTTTCACGCGATCCACCACTGCGGCAATCAGCAGCATCACCAGTGACGGCGGTAACCAGGAGAGTCCCTGATCGGCCAGCGGCAGGTGCTGACTGAACAACGGCAGCGCGTCTTTAAAGTTGGTCGTTTTGATCGCGTCGACAATACCGAACAGCAGGCTCACCAGCATCGCCGGAGCGATAATACGGCTGCTCTTGTTCCACCAATTCAGGGTGAAACTCAGCACCACCAGCACGATGCAAGGCGGATAAATCGCCGTCAGCACCGGAATGGAAATCTGAATCAGATGGCTCAGGCCAAGATTCGACACCACCATTGAGAACAGGCCGAGGATAAAGACCAGCGCTTTATACGACAACGGCAGGTATTGCGCAAAAAATTCTGCACAGGCGCAGGTCAGTCCGACAGCCGTCACCATACAGGCCACGAAAATCAGCGCCGCAAGGAAGAAGCTGCCCATACCACCGAAAGTCTGCTGCACATAAGCATGCAGAATCGCCGCACCGTTGGCGTTCTGATCAACAATCGCGCCGCTGTCTGAACCCAGTTTGAACAGGCACAGATACACCAGCGTCAGGCCGACACCGGCAATGATACCGGCCAGCATGGTGTAGCGGGTCAACAGGCCGGAATCTTCCACGCCGCGCGAACGCGCCGCGTTAACAATAACGATACCGAACACCAGCGCGCCCAGCGTATCCATGGTGAGATAGCCGTTAACAAAACCGCTGGAGAAGGCTGCGCGCTGATAATCCGCCGTCGCCGGGGAAAGACCGCCAGCCGGCCACAGCAGTGCGGCAACGCCCAGTACCGTCAGAGCAACAATTTTCAGCGGGGCGAGGAAGTGACCCACAGTATCCAGCAGTTTGCCCGGATAGAGGGAAATCACGATCACCAGCGAGAAGTAGATCAGGCTGTAGATAAACAGCGGCAGCGCGCCATCACCGGTCAGCGGGGCGATCCCCACTTCAAATGATACCGTCGCGGTACGTGGCGTAGCAAACAACGGGCCAACGGCCAGATAGCAAACGGTCGCCAGTAGTAAACCGGCAGCTTTACCAATCGGCGAGCTGAGGGCATCGATACCGCCGCCAACACGCGCCAGCGCGATAACGGTCATCACCGGCAGACCCACGGCAGTGATCAGGAAGCCAATAGCGGCGACCCAGACGTGCTCGCCGGACTGAATACCTACCATCGGCGGGAAAATAATGTTTCCTGCGCCAACAAACAGGGCAAACGTCATAAAGCCCAGCGCGAGGATATCCTTCGGGGTTAAACGATATGTCATAAACTTCTGTACTGCCTGTAGCTGATGTTGCGGTGAAAGTTGAGTTTGTGTTGCTCCCTGACCGCGCCAAAACAACGACTTATCCGTCAACGCCAGTGCGTTATGCTCGTCGTAGGGTTAAAGCGCAGGTGATTTAAACTGCTTTTCTTCTGTTCACAGAGGGAAGAATCGACAACGGCGCGTAGTAAAACGTTTATAGCGGAGAAAGGCAATACGGGATCGGAAAACCAGAATGATATAGCGCTAAACAGATAAAAAGCAGTGAATCAATATAGATAAGGTCGAAATCACATCAGATGATTTGTTTAAACTTTCCACAGGACAGGAGATATCCGCGCATAACCTTGCTTTCAGATGCACAAAAGGCGCGATTTACGCGCCTGTTTGCACAACTTTACAGCATCACCACACCTGATTTGCGATGTCGACCACCAGGCGGATTTTCTGCCACTGCTGATCTTCGCTCAGGCTATTGCCCTCTTCGGTGGAAGCAAAGCCGCATTGCGGGCTGAGGCAAATCTGATCGAGGCTGACGAACTGCGCCGCTTCCTTTAAGCGCGCTTTTACCTGGGCCGGATCTTCCAGCTCACCGGTTTTGGTGGTGACCAGGCCCAGTACCACCCGCTGATGGCCCGGCTTGATAAAGCGCAACGGCTCAAAACCACCGGAACGCTCGTTGTCATATTCGAGGAAGAAGGCATCGATATTCACGCCACCAAACAGCACCTCAGCCACCGGCTCATAGCCGCCTTCGGAGATCCAGGTGGAGCGGAAGTTGCCACGACACACATGCAGACCGACGGTCAGATCCGCCGGTTTACCTTCCAGCGCGGTATTCAACACCTGAGCGTAAATACGCGCCAGTTCCTGGGGATCTTCCCCACGCTCGCGGATCTGCTGCTGCTGATCGGTGGAACACAGATAGGCCCAGACGGTATCGTCCAGTTGCAGATAGCGGCAGCCTGCCGCGTAAAACGCCTGGATGGCATCTTTGTAAGTCTGCGCCAGATCAGCGAAGTACGCTTTCAGATCCGGGTAAACGGTGGCATCGATCATTTTACGACCACCACGGAAATGCAGCACGCTCGGGCTGGGAATGGTCATCTTCGGCACCGCATCACCGGCAATGCTTTGCAGGAAGCGGAAATGTTCCAGCATCGGGTGGTTCGGATTGAACGCCACTTTGCCGGTCACTTTCACGCCACGCGCCTTGGTCTGCACGCCGTTGAATTGAATGCCCTGCTCCGCTTCGTAGCGCTCGACGCCGATCAGGTCATCAAAGAAGTCGAAGTGCCACCAGGCGCGACGGAATTCACCATCGGTGACCACTTTCAGACCGTTGGCACGCTGCTGTTCCACCACATGACGGATGGCCTCATCTTCGACCTGACGCAGCGCGGCGGCATCAATTTCACCCTTCGCAAACTGCTCGCGCGCTTGCTTAATAGCAGCGGGACGCAGAAAACTGCCGACGGTATCGGCACGGAACGGGGCGGTTACTCGTTGCATGATCACTCCTGGCTAAAGCCGTAAACGCATAGTTGCGTCAGGTAATAATTTCACCTGGTTATTTTTAGCCATCTGGATGGCTATATGGCTAAGAAGAGTGACATGCTGAGCGGATTTGGGCAAACGAAGAAAATTCAGGTGACATGAAGAAAATTCATGTTGCGATGCACGTTCTTCAATTTTCCTCAATGGCGGCGCGCGCCTGCGCCATCTGGCTGTCAGACAGCGGCAGATATCCCGCCTCACTGACCCGACGCTGCCCCTGGGGCGATAACACCTGATGCAGAAATGCCGAAACCAACGGCGGCAACGGTTTGCCGGGCGCTTTGTTGATATAGAGATAAAGTGGACGCGACCACGGATAGCGACCGCTACGAATAGATTCCGCATCCGGCATGATGCTTTCGCCACTGTTGGTGACCACCGGCAACGTCTTCACCCCACTGAGATGAAAGCCGAAACTGGCGTAACCAATGCTGTTGGGCGTGGCCGCCACCGCCTGCACCACCGCAGCCGAACCGGGAAATTCCGCCACATCAGCGCGGAAATCGCCCTTGCACAACACCTGCTGCTTGAAGAACCCCCAGGTGCCGGATGCGGAGTTACGTCCGTAACGCTGGATGCTGCGCGTGGCCCACTGCGGATCGGTCAAGCCGACATCACCCCAGCGCTGTGGCGCCTGATGTGCACCGCACAGACGCGTCACCGAAAACAGCGCGTCGAGTTGCTGCGGCGCAATCTGCGTCAGCGGATTGTCCTGATTGACTACCACCACCAACGCGTCCATCGCGACCGGCACCGCCAGCGGGGGATAGCCATAACGAGCAATGAACAACTGGCGCTCATCCACCTGCATCGGGCGGCTCATCGGTCCAAGTTGGGCCGCGCCCGCTGCCAGCGCGGTGGGAGCGGTTGACGAACCCGCCGCTTGCACCTGCACGTTCACGCCCGGTGACTGGCGGCTGAAATCCTCACCCCACAACGTCATCAGGTAGCCAAGGGTATCGGAACCGACACTGCTCAGATTGCCCGCCAGCATGGTTTGTTGCCCCTGCGCCAACACTGAGAACGACAGCAAAATGAACAGCAGCAACGATTTCATGCAGGGATTCCATGTAGCGGCGCGATTTATCGCGCAGTTTTTTGAGCAATTTATTGCGCCACATTCTCCCGTATCTGGCTGGCGACAATCAACCGTGGCGGCAGGATAAAGCTGAAGCAGGTCTCCTGATGCGGCACGCTGGTGATCTCCAGGCGCGCGTTGTGATGGCCAAGCGCATGCTTAACAATCGCCAGCCCGAGGCCACTGCCGCCAGTGGCGCGCGAACGCGCTTTATCCACCCGGTAGAAACGTTCCGTCAGGCGTGGCAGATGTTCAGGGCTAATCCCCGGCCCGTTATCGCATACCTTAAACTCGGCCCCCAGCTTATTACGCAGCCAGCTGATATCAATGCGCGTCCCTTCCGGCGTATGGTTGACCGCGTTATACACCAGGTTGGAGATGGCGCTGCGCAATTGTTCATCATTGCCCAGCACTTTGAGGTGCGGATCGGTGTGGAAATGGATCTCATGACGTCCCTGGCTGAGGGTTTCCGCTTCGCGCTGCAACAACAACAGCATGGTCGGCACGTCTACCGTTTCTTTCATGTCGAGGGCCGGTGCCGCTTCAATGCGCGACAGCGTCAGCAGTTGCTTCACCAGGCTGTCCATGCGGCGCGTTTGCTCCGTCATGGTCTGCAACGCTTTGCTGCGTGAACGTTCATTCATCACCGAATCGTTCATCATCTCCAGATAACCCTGCAACACCGTCAGCGGGGTCCGCAGCTCATGGCTGACGTTGGCGAAGAAGTTACGTCGTGCACCCTCCAGTTGATGCATTTGCGTCACATCACGCGCCACCATCAGCCACTGACCTTCGCTGTAGGGCATCACGCGAAACTCCATATGGTGTTGATTATTCAGCACCAGCGTCAGCGGCCTATTAAAGTCGCGCTGACGAATATAGCGGGAGAATTCAGGGTAGCGGAGCAGGTTAAGGATGTTCTGACCATTGTCTTCCGGCCAACGCAGACCGAGGTGCTGCTGCGCCAGACCGTTACACCAGAAAATGATGCCCTCTTCGGTGGTGAGCACCACCGCATCCGGCAGCGATTCCGCACCACTGCGAAAGCGTTTGATCAGGTTTCCCAATTCGCGACGACGACGACGATTACGCAGCTGCATTTGATACAGCCCATAGAACAGCGGTTCCCAGCTGGCACGTCCGCCGGGTGGTGTCATGGAACGGTCAACCCACAACCAGTGCGACAAGCGCATCAGGTTGCGGAAATGCCACAGCAGTAGGCCCAGCACGGTGATCAGCAGCAGCCAGGGGAGATAACCAAATACCAGACCGATAATCAGTGCCGGCAGACAGACCAGCACCAGTTCGGTCAATAATCTCTTCCAGGAGAGTCGTTCCAGCACGGTAAAGACTCCGTTCAGTAGCGGGCAGAGAAACGATACCCTGTTCCGCGTACGGTTTGTACCATGCGATCGTGGCCGGAGACCTCCAGCGCTTTACGTAAACGACGGATATGTACATCGACAGTACGATCCTCGACATACACATTGGTGCCCCAGACGTGGTTCAGCAGCTGTTCGCGGCTGTAAACGCGTTCCGGGTGGGTCATAAAGAAGTGCAGCAACTTGTATTCAGTCGGTCCCATTTCCAGCGGCGTGGTTTCGGACATCACGCGGTGTGAGGACGGGTCGAGGCTCAGCCCCTGCATCTCAATCACCTCTTCCACCGCCATCGGTGAAATACGGCGCATCACCGCTTTGATACGTGCCATCAACTCTTTCGGTGAGAAAGGTTTGGTGATGTAATCATCAGCGCCCACTTCCAGACCGCGCACACGATCTTCCTCTTCACCGCGCGCAGTCAGCATCATCACCGGAATATCACGCGTCATCGCTTCACGTTTCAGATGCTTAATAAACTGGATACCGCTGCCTCCGGGTAACATCCAGTCCAGCAAAATCAAATCAGGCCAGGGTTCGATCAGCTTCCCCACTGCGCTGTCATAATCTTCCGCCTCAATCGGCTGGTAATCGTTCTGTTCCAGCACGAAACATAACATTTCACGGATGGGAGCTTCGTCTTCCACAACCAAAATGCGCTTAGCCATTATTACTCCTGCTGATATGACGGCTGTCACTGGGATTTGCGGCGCCATTATGCGTCAGTTTTATGACACTTTTATGAAAAACGCATCCCTGAATATTTAGTTAAAAAACAGAAATGTGACAGCGACGAGGCGAATTTTTTTCTTTCGCGATGAAGCCGTTATAATTGCCCATCGCTTTAACTGGCAGGGAGCATCCATGCGCATCATTCATACGGCGGACTGGCATTTGGGCCAGTTCTTTTACAGCAAAAGTCGCGCAGCTGAACATCAGGCGTTTCTCGACTGGCTGCGACAGCAAATTGAACAGCATCAGGTGGATGCGCTGATTATCGCCGGTGACCTGTTTGACACCGGTTCGCCGCCCAGCTATGCCCGTGAAATGTTTAACCGTTTTGTCGTCGCGTTACAGGGTAGCCAGTGCCAGCTGATTGTGCTGGCCGGTAACCATGATTCGGTGGCGACGCTGAATGAATCGCGCGAACTACTCGCCTGCCTCAATACCCAGGTGATCACCAGCGCTACGCCGCAGGGCGAGCAGCAGGTGCTGACCCTGAAGCAGAGAGACGGTACGCCAGGCGCGCTGCTGTGTGCCATTCCCTATCTGCGCCCGCGCGATATTCTGCGCAGCCAGGCCGGACAGTCCGGGCGGGAAAAGCAGCTGTCGCTGCTGGAAGCCATCGAACAGCATTATCAGCACTGCTTTGCGGCCGCCGAGGCGCAACGCGCGGCGCTGAGTGGTACACTGCCGATTATCGCCACTGGTCATCTCACCACCGTCGGCGTCACCAAAAGCGACTCGGTACGTGATATCTACATCGGCACGCTCGACGCCTTTCCGGCGCAGGCGTTTCCCGCCGCCGATTACATCGCCCTCGGCCATATTCACCGCGCGCAGCGCATTGCCGACAGCGATCATATTCGTTACAGCGGCTCGCCGATCCCGCTCAGCTTTGATGAGCTGGGCCGCGATAAAAGCGTATTTCTGCTCGATTTCACTACCGGTCTCGATGCGGTAACGCCGTTGACGATCCCATTGTTCCAGCCGATGCAGATGCTAAAAGGTTCGCTGGCGGACATCGAACAACAGTTGGCCGCGTTTAAAGATAAAGATAGCGAGCTGCCGGTCTGGCTGGATATTGAAATCACCACCCAGGAACACCTCAGCGATTTACAGCGCCGCGTGGAGCAACTGACGGAAAATTTACCGGTAGAGGTGCTGCTGGTCCGCCGCAGTCGTGAGCAGCGCAGCCACAGCCTGGCACGGCTGGATAACGAAACCCTGAGCGAGTTACAGGTTGAGGAGGTGTTTGCGCGCCGTCTGGCGCTCGAGGAAGATCTGGATGATGAGCAGGCTGCCCGGCTCACCCAGCTGTTCCGCACCACCCTTGCTGCGCTGGAGACCCCCTCGGCATGAAAATCCTGACGTTACGCTTTAAAAACCTCAACGCCCTGCGTGGAGAATGGTTTATCGATTTCCGGCGCGAGCCATTTGCCAGTAACGGTTTGTTCGCCATCACCGGCGCCACCGGTGCCGGTAAAACCACCCTGCTCGATGCTATCTGTCTGGCGTTGTATCACCAGACACCGCGCCTCGGCGTGCTGTCGCAAACCCAGAATGAACTGATCACCCGTGATACCGCCGAATGCCTCGCCGAGGTGGAGTTTGAGATCAAAGGCGAAGCGTGGCGTGCCTTCTGGAGCCAGAACCGCGCCCGTGGTCAGGCCGATGGCAAATTGCAGGCACCGCGCGTCGAGCTGGCGCGCTGTGCCGACAACCAAATCGTCGCCGATAAAGTGGGCGACAAACTGAAGTTGATCGAAACATTATCCGGCCTCGACTTTGCCCGCTTTACCCGTTCGATGATGCTGTCGCAGGGACAATTCGCCGCCTTTCTGAACGCCAAACCGGGCGAGCGAGCCGAACTGCTGGAGGAACTGACCGGCACCGAGATTTACGGACAAATCTCGATGCAGATTTTTGAGCGTTACAAAGGCGCACGTGCCGATCTTGATACCCTGCGCGCGCGCGCCGGGGGCATGTCGCTGCTGGATGAGGTGCGCCGGGCAGAGCTGGCAAGTCAGTTGGAGCAACTCAATGCTGCCGAAACCACCCTGAATCAGCAACTGACCTCCACACAGCAGCAACAACAGTGGCTGAGCCAGTCACAACAGTTGGCTGAGGAGCAGCAGCAGGCGCAACAGGCGATGCAGACGGCAGAAAACGCGTGGCAACAGGCTGCCCCAGAACGCCAACGGCTGGCACGCGCCGAACCCGCGGAAAAATTGCGCGATAAACTGCAACAACGCACCCAACTGCAACAGGAAAGTATCGCCATAGCGCAGCAGTACCAACAGGTGCAGCGACAACAACAGCAGGCGCTCGCAGCGCAGCAACAAGGCGAAACCCACTACCAGGCAGCGCAACAGGCGCGCGAACAGGCGCAGAACGCGCAGCAGCAACTGGAAACACTGCTGACGGAGCAGGTCATCCCACTCGATCAACAGCTCGCCTCTCTGCAACAACAGATCGGTGATCAGCAGCGCGAGGCCGCTGCGCAGCAGCACCTGGTACAGAACAGCAGCACCGCACTCAGCCAGCAACAACAGGAGAGTGAACGCTTACAACAACTCTGGGATGAGCAGCAACAATGGCGTAGCCAGGAGACCAGCGTGGCTGGCTGGGGTGAACACCTCACACGCTGGCAGTCCGATATCACCCGGCTGGATGAACGTGAGCAGACCATCACCCAGTTGCGCAACCAGCAACAGCAGCAGCAACAGCAGCTCGACCAGCTCCAACAGGCTTTTGCTGCCCGCCAACAGGCGCTGCCAGCAGCGCCACCGGCTATCGATCAGGTGCGGGATGCATTGGCGCAACATCAGGCACAACGTGCGTCCCGCCAGCAGCTGACCCTGCTGGCCGCGCAGTGGCGCTCGCTCCAGCCGCAGCAGCAACAGCGCCAGCAGAAATTGCAGGCATTAACCCAGCAATATCAGGCCGAAGAACAGGTTTTACAGGCGCTGCGCGAGGAGTGGAAGCGCATCAATCAAGCGCGACTTGATGTGCAGAAAATCTGTGATTTGGAACTTACCATCGCCCGCCTGGCGGATGAACGCGCCCGGTTACAGCCAAACCAACCCTGCCCTTTATGCGGCTCCTGCCAACATCCGGCCATCGAAGAATATCGACAGTTGGAACCCGGTGAAAATCAGCAGCGGCTGGTCGCACTGCAACACCAGGAGACGCAGCTTAAAGAATCCGGCACTGCCAAAGGTGAGCAGCAGCGGCTGTCACTGCTGCAACAGCAGGCGTTGCAGCAGGAACTCAAGGATATCGGGCAACAACTCAGCTCGCTGACTGAGCAGTGGCAACGGCTGACCGGTGAGCTGGCGCTCACCTGCACGCTGGAGCAGCAGGACGATGTTAGCCGCTGGCAACAGCAGCAGGATCAGCAGGAAAACCAGCTACGGGAGTGGCTGGAACATCTACAGCAGCAACAGTTGGCGCAGCAGCAGATTACCAGTGCTCAGCAGGCGTTAAACGATCTCAGCCAGCGCAGCGGCACTGAGCACGCTGCGTGGCAGCAATTAAGTCAGCAACTGGAACAGCAACTGGCACAACATCAGCTCACCCTGCCCGCCCGCGATGTGCGTGACGGCTGGTTGAACACGCTGCAACTACGCTGGCAGAAATGGCAAGAGAGTGAGCAGTTACTTACCACCTTGCAACCGCAGCTGATGAAAGCCGACAGCGAACGTCACAACCAGCAACAGAATCTTGCGCGTGAACAGCAACGGCTGGAGGCACTCCAACAAACACTCAGCGCGTTACAACAGCAAAGCACTGAACAACAACAGCGTCGTCAGCAACTGTTTGGCGCTCGTCAGGTGCAGGCCGAACGTCAGACGCATCAGGCCGCGCTGCAATTGTGCGAACAGGAGCTGACGCAGCAATTACAGAACTGGCAGCAGGCACAAAGCACCGTGCACAGCCTGAACGGCCAGCGCGCGCAACTTGAGCAGCAGCAACTGGCGCAAACCGCACGTCAGGAGGCGGCAGAAAGCGACTTCCTCAGTGCCTTGCAGCACAGCGATTTTGCCGACGAAGCCGCGCTACGTGCCGCTTTGCTTGATGTTGCTGAAGTTGAGCCACTGCGGCAGCGTTTACAGGCGCTGGAGCAACAACGCCAACAGCAAACCACGCTGAACCAGCAACTGGCGCAACGGTTAATTGCCCATCAACAACAACGTCCGGCGGAACTGAGCGATGAACTGGCGGCAGAGGTCGGCCCCCGGCTGGAAAACCTGCGCATGGCGTTACGCGACAATGCCCGCCAGCAAGGCGAGGCACAGCAGCAGCTGTCCAGCGATGCCCGACTGCGTGAGCAGCAGCAATCGCTGCTGGCGCAAATCGACAGCCACGAAGCGGAACTGACACAATGGAGCCAACTCAACGAGTTAATCGGTTCAGCTAAAGGTGACAAATTCCGCCGTTTCGCCCAGGGATTAACCCTCGATCACCTGGTGTGGCTGGCTAATCGTCAGCTCGATCGCCTGCATGGCCGTTATCTGTTGCAGCGTCGTGCCACGGATGAACTGGAGCTGGATGTGGTGGATACCTGGCAAGCCGATGCCACTCGCGACACTCGCACACTGTCCGGTGGCGAGAGTTTTCTGGTGAGTCTGGCGCTGGCGCTGGCGTTATCCGACCTCGTCAGCCACAAAACCCGCATCGAATCGCTGTTCCTCGATGAAGGCTTTGGCACGCTGGATGCCGAAACGCTCGACACCGCGCTGGACGCCCTTGATGCATTGAATGCCAGCGGTAAAACCATTGGTGTCATCAGCCATGTGGAAGCAATGAAAGAGCGCATCCCGGTGCAGATTAGGGTGCGCAAAATGAACGGGCTGGGTTACAGCAAGCTGGAGTTGCCGTAGCGGCGCGATTTATCGCGCGCCTTTCCGTCGGTGCACAGAAAACAGCGCGATAAATCGCGCTGCTACGACTATCTTAACGTGTTACCGACAACGGACGACGCGGACCTGCCAACAGGCCGCCATCTTCGTTCTGTGCCAGCAGACGTACGCTGGTAACACCGGCAACGGTGTGCGCTTTATCGGTGACGTTATTGGCGATCTGTTTCACCGCCGCCGATACCAGAATGCCGATGATGCCGCCACTGTTGTTGTTACCATTTTCGCCATCATTGGCGGTGGCACTGCCTTCCCACAGTTGCTTACCGGTGCGCAGATCCACCAGGCGTGCCGAAGCGCTCACCATGGTGTTGCTGTCGACCACTAAATAACGCGTACCGTAATCGGTAATCGAAATGTAGAGCGCGCTGTCAGCGTGGAAAATATCGTGCAGACGTTTGGTGCTGACCGCCTGAACATCATGACCGTTGGTCAAACCGTTCTGCTGGAACGTCTCTTCCACCACCGCCACCGGGAACACGTAGTAACCCGCTTCCGCTAACGGCTGCGTCACCAGCGAGGTGAAGCTGTGGGCCGCATTGACATCCGGTGCTTTGTTATCCGCAGGTAACACCAGAATCGATGCCGGTTTACTGGCGCGGAACGCGCTGTAATCATACGGTTTTTTATGTGGCGCACAGCCGGTCAGCAGCAGAGCGGTCAGCACGGCGAAACCTGCAATCAGTTTTTTCACTGGGTTGCTCCTTGTTTTTTACTCATCAAAAAATCCATATACGGGGCCGATTCCGGGAACAGCTGCTTTTCCGCCGCAAACTGGCTGAACGCTTTGTCGGTTTGACCGGTCTGAGCATAGAGCAGACCCAATTGGGCATGCAGGCCAGGTGCCACCGGCTTATTCACCGAACGGGCTTTTTCGATATCCAGATTCAGCGCATCAATCTGCTGTGCCGGATCTTTATCTTTTTGGTAGTAGCTATAGATCTGCTGCTGGTAGTCACCCCAATAGTAGAGTGGTTCCGGCCCTTTCGGCGCACAGCCAGCCAGCACACCCGCTGCGATCAGCGCAGCGCTCAGTTGTATCAATTTCATCGGGAATATCCTTATTTCGCCGGACGCCATGCGCCGCTGGTAATGCCGTCAACCAGGTGATCGACCGCTTCACGGATCGCCAGATCCATCACTTTGCCATTCAGGGTTGAGTCGTAACTGGTGGTGCCACCAAAACCAATCACTTCGCGGGCAGAAAGCTGGTATTCACCTGCGCCCTGCGCGCTATACACCACTTCAGAAGTGGTGACGTCCACCACGTTGAGGTTCACCTTGGCGTAAGCGACCTGGGTTTTTCCACGTCCCAGAATGCCCCACAGCTGCTGGTCGCCCACTTCTTTACGGCCAAATTCGGTGATATCACCGGTGATGATGTAGTTGGCACCTTTGATATTTTGCTGGCTGTGCTTGAAGTTAGCTTCCTGTTGCAGCTCTTTCAGGTTGGTGCGTTCCAGCACGTTAAAGCGCCCGGTCTGCTGCAAGTGAGTGACCAGAATGGTTTTTGACTGATTACCCAAACGATCCACACCATCAGAGAAAATACCGTTCATATAAGACGAGCGGTTATCAAACTGGCCCACTGCGATCGGACTACGAACCCCCTGGTACGCCGGTTGGCTGGCGGCCCGCACCTGCGGGGCTTCAATGGCGCGCGAAGACTCAGTGGCACAGCCACTCAGCAACGCTGCCGATAACAAGGAAAGTGCCGCGAGGGCATATTTTTTTTGCATTTCAGGTCCATGAATAAAAGAAGGGAAAACCGCGCGGGGCGGCAAATTCTGGTTTTACCGACAGTCGGACGAATGCCATAGCATTCAGTGAGTCGGTCTGTAGACTGTCGGCAGGGTGCAATCAGATCTTTAGCGAAAATAACGGCACATTAATGAATTTAATTAATAGAATTGCGGGACTATTAGGCGGGGTAGTTATCCTGATGATGCTGAGCGCTTGTCAGAATCTCCAGTCACGGCAACAGGATGCGTCATCCAATTTGTGCCAGCCCGACACCGCTCCGGGAAGCGAATCCTGCAAATGGGCTGATGAAATGCAGCAAAAGCTGGTACATGATTTCCACGATGCCAGCCATTATGCGGGCCAGCGTTGTCTGGTGCGGCTGGAGTGGGAAAAAAGTGGACGTTATGCCGTCACGCAAACACAGGGCGATGAGCCGCTGTGTCTGCGCGCCTGGCAATTGATTGGTCAATCGAAGGGATTACCGCCGCCGCCCGATCGCGGACAGCCAGCGTGGTTTGGTTTTGCGCCGCAGCAGGTCAGCTTGCCAGTCCATCTTGCCGCCACTGGCGCGGACTGATGCCGAACCAACGACGAAACGCGCGCGAAAAGGCGCTCACCTCGGAATAACCGAGCAGTAGCGCCATTTCGGAAATCGGCAGCTGTTTTTGTTGCAGGTAATGCGTCGCCATCTCGCAACGCACCTTATCCACCAGCGCGCTGAAGCTGATGCCCTCTTCGCGCAGACGACGCTGTAACGACCAGCTCGACAGCCCCATTTTATCCGCAATCTCTTCCAGTACCGGCTCGCCCTGAATCAACGACAGATTGACCTGTGAGCGCGCCTGCTCCACTACACTCTGCTGGCTGGCGCTGCTGTTGAGGCGACGGATGGCATCCTGCATCACCATCAACAACATCGGATCCTGCTCTGGCATCGCGCGCAGCAGATCGCGTTTCGGGATCACCAGCGAGTTAAAGGGTTGCTCGAACCAAACCGGCGCATCAAACACTTTGCAGTGCTCATGCCATTGCTCCGGACGCGGATGTTCAAAATGCACTTCTCGCGGCGCCCAATTTTTTCCCGCCACATGCCGGATCAGGTTAAGGAACATGCCGAGCGTCAGCTCCGCATCCTGACGACGCGACAGAATCGCCCCGTGGCGCACCTGATAATCGAGCCGCCAGCAGTCACCTTTGTCCACCAGCCGCGTCAGAGTGTCGTGCTGATGCCACGGGAAGGCATTCACCACATTATGCAGCGCCTGCTCCAGCGTCGGTGAGCACAGCCCAATGTAGCCAATCAGGCCTAATGACTGCGGTTTGAACTGCCTGCCGTAGTGCAAACCGAAGTTATCAAAACCGGAATGTCGCGCCGCTTCTTCCATCACACGACAATAGTTAACTAAACCCAGGCTAAGGGTCGGGCTGGCGAGCAGTTCGGAATCGATGCCGCTGATGCCAAAGATGCGATCCACATCGCCGCCTTTGCCGGTAATAAAGTCACTCAGGCCGGTGGCCGCCGCCGCCAGCACGCCACGGTTGCTGGCGTTGACCTGAGCCGACAAGGCGCTAAACGCCTCGGGCTGTCTCATCAGTGAATTCATGCTGACCTCACAGGATACGCAGGAGTGAATCGAATTACCGTATCCAGCAATTTTCGTACCAGGCGGGCAACGCAGAAAAAGCGGCGATCAGGCAGGATAACGAGCGTGGCGAGCACCGTAACGGCGCAGCCACGCCCACTGATGGTGCATCAAGCACCGACCGGCAGTTGACTGTTTTCCAGATAGCGACGACACAGACGCACCGAATGATCCGCCCAGCGCGGCCCAAGGCTCAGCGCCATCTCGGTTTCGGCATGGGATCCCATCCAGGCAGTAAGCTGGATACGGCGCTGGATCAACAGCGTCGGCACCAGCGCCATCTCCGCATCGCTGATGTGCCCCACCTGTTCATAACCGCGGATCCAGTTATCCACCCACTCTTCCGCACGCGGATGGTGTTCGACAAAACTGATCGCCGCCGCCAGATCGTGCAGATACCAGCCGAGACCGCAGTCGTCAAAGTCGATCACCCGCGTTTCCCCTTTGTGCAGCAGCAGGTTGGTCAGACGCAGATCGGCATGGATCAGGCCGTAACGATCCGCACCTTTGCCAAAACCCTGTAGCTCCTGGCCGACCCGCGCAATCGCCTGCTCCACCACCTGATGATCAGCCGGATTAAGGTTGGGCGCGTCCTGCCAGCGTCCCCAGTGGCTCTGATCGCTCACCATGGTGTGATGATCCCAGATAATGCGCTGGAAGCCCTGCGGTTTCTGCCAGCGTTTGCTGTGTTGGTGCAAACGCGCGGTGATATGGCCGAGTTGCTGGAACGCTTTGGGATCGACATCGGTGGTTGGCATCTCGCCCTCGATCCAGTGGAACAGCACCGCATGACGCACCTCTCCGTCAGCGAGACGCAGCGACAAGACGGTTTCGCCATCGTTGGCCGGGATCGCTTCCGGCACCATGATGCCGGTCTCGCGCAGCGCATCCAGCCACAGCAGTTCACTCAGAATGTCGGCTTTGCTGTGGTAGTCAGGACGATGCAGACGCAGAGCGTAACGTTTTCCACCCGCCAGCAGCAGGAAAGTGGCGTTTTCGGAACGGCACAGTAATTTCAGCTCGCCCTGAAGTGCGGCGGGATAGCACGCCAGCGCCTGTTGCGCCAGCACGGTGATTTCAGCATTTGTCAGGGTGTCGGATTGTTTGGCACTCATTCATCAGGCTCCAGGGATGACAACAGTGTTATCAGCATGGGATGACGTCGTCCTGACTGCTTGACCGCAGATGACCCAAAGTTGACCGCAGCGTGCATCTGGCACTTTTCTTGCGTCAGAGTTGACCGTGGAGGACAAAACTCACTGCGCCTGCGTCAAGTTTTCCCGTGAGAGGCAGCGGCATTATCCCCTTCACTGTAGCGCAAACGATAAACCGGCGCGGTGAATCTACCGCACTCAACAATAACGACGGGGATAAGATTATGACGAGCAAGCTCAAACCCACCCTGGGAACCCTGCATCTTTGGGGTATCGCGGTTGGCCTGGTCATTTCCGGGGAGTATTTCGGCTGGAGTTACGGCTGGGGCGTAGCAGGGACGCTGGGATTTCTCATTACCACGGCGCTGATCGCCACCATGTACACCTGTTTTATTTTTAGCTTCACCGAGCTGACCACCGCTATCCCACATGCCGGTGGCCCATTTGCTTACAGCCGTCGTGCCTTTGGCGAAACCGGCGGCCTGATCGCCGGTCTGGCGACGCTGATCGAGTTTGTGTTTGCCCCTCCAGCCATCGCCATGGCGATCGGCGCTTATCTCAACGTACAGTATCCAGAACTCAACCCGAAAACCGCAGCGGTCGGTGCCTATCTGGTATTCATGACGCTGAATATCCTTGGTGTGAAGCTGGCAGCCATGTTTGAACTGGTGGTAACGGTGCTGGCGGTGCTGGAACTGCTGGTCTTTATGGGCGTGGTCTCACCGGGCTTCAGCATTGCCAACTTCGCCGCCAACGGCTGGGCCGGTAGCGAATCTTTTGGTATGCCCGCAGTATCCGGTATTTTTGCCGCGATTCCTTTTGCCATCTGGTTCTTCCTCGCCATTGAAGGCGCAGCGATGGCGGCAGAAGAAGCCAAAGACCCCAAACGTACCATTCCGAAAGCCTATATCACCGGCATTCTGACACTGGTGGTGCTGGCGATTGGCGTGATGCTGCTGGCGGGCGGTGCCGGTGACTGGCGCAAACTGTCCGACATCAACGATCCTCTGCCGCAGGCGATGAAGATGATTGTGGGTGAAAACTCTAACTGGATGCATATGCTGGTATGGATTGGCCTGTTTGGTCTGGTCGCCAGCTTCCACGGCATCATCCTCGGTTATTCACGTCAGTTCTTTGCCCTGGCCCGTGCCGGTTATCTGCCGCAGAGCCTGGCAAAACTGTCACGCTTCCAGACGCCGCATCGCGCCATTATCGCCGGTGGCGTGATCGGTATCGCCGCGATTTACAGCGATGGCTGGATTAACCTACAGGGCATGAGCCTGACCGCTGCAATGATCACCATGGCAGTATTTGGCGCGATTGTGATGTATCTGATGAGCATGCTGAGCCTGTTCAAACTGCGTCGCACCGCCCCCGACCTGGAACGTAGCTTCCGCGCACCTGGTTACCCGATTGTACCGGGTATTGCGCTGGTGCTGTCGCTGGTGTGTTTAGTGGCGATGCTGTGGTTTAACCCGGTGATTGGCGGCTTGTTTGTGGCGATTATGGTGGTGGGTTATATCTACTTCCTCGCCACCAAAACACAGCGCGATAACGCACCACAGGATTCGATGCTGGTTGGGGAATAAGGAAACGTAATGTAGCGGCGCGCTAAATTGCGCGGATTTTTAGCAGGGGTGACTGCCCCTCCATACAAAAAGATGCGCGATGAATCGCGCCGCTACGTCACAGCACCTCTTTTAGTCTTTTAGGGGCCATAGCCACGCCGCACCGCGCACGCCACTGGAATCGCCATGCACCGCTTTCAATACCGGCGTTTCACACTCGCGGCCAAATACCCACTGTTTCATCAGCGTCGGCACGGTCTGATACAAGCGATCGTTATTGCTCATCCCGCCGCCCAGCACGATCACATCCGGATCGAGCAAGTTCACTACCTGCGCCAGCGATTTAGCCAGCCGCATTTCGTAACGTCGCATCGCCAGCTCCGCCACCGGATCCTGTTGCTCTATCAGCTTGATGATCTCCGCCCCTTTTAGCGCGTTTCCGCTCAAACGCTGATAATCAATGGCAAACCCCGTACCAGATACAAAAGTCTCAATGCACCCCTGTAAGCCGCAGTAGCACGGCACTTCCGCGCGATAACGCAACTCATCCTCATCCATCCACGGCAGCGGATTGTGACCCCATTCACCGGCATTGCCGTTGCCGCCGATACGCGACTCACCGTTGATCGCCACACCTGCCCCGGAACCGGTGCCGATAATCACGGCAAACACCAGCGGTTTTCCCGCGCCTGCGCCATCCACCGCTTCGGATACCGCCAGACAATTCGCGTCGTTAGCAATACGCACGTCACGATTCAGCGCCTGCGCCAAATCCTTATCCAGCGGCTGGCCGTTGAGCCAGGTAGAGTTAGCATTTTTAACCCGCTGGGTATAGGGCGAAAGGGTGCCGGGAATGCCCAGCCCCACGGTCCCCTGCTGTCCGGTGTTCTCTTCTGCCAGATATACCAGATCAACAATCGCCTGAATCGTCGCGCCATAGTCGTCACGCGGGGTATTCACGCGGTGACGAAACAATTCCTGCCCCTGGTCTGACAGTGCAATCACTTCAATTTTGGTGCCACCTAAATCGATACCAATACGCACATGTTATTCCTCATTATTCGTTAGGTTGAGAGATACCGTAGAGGGTCGTTTGGGTAAAGGCAATGAAACCCAGCCGATGTTTCGCTATGATGCGCGCTGACTGATAGATTTCCCCCGGTAAGGAATCCCGATGTTGTGGTTTAAAAATATGATGGTTTATCGTCTGAATCGTGACATTCCGCTGTCCGCAGACGACCTGGAAAAACAGCTCGATGCCTTCACCTTCTCACCCTGCGGTAGCCAGGATATGGCGAAAACCGGTTGGGTTTCCCCTATGGGTAACCGCAGCGAGGCGCTGACGCACGTGGTTAATGGTCAGATTGTGATCTGTGCCCGTACCGAGCAAAAAATTCTGCCTTCTCCGGTGGTCAAGCAGGCGCTGGAAGCCAAAATCGACAAGCTGGAAGCGGAACAAAGTCGCAAGCTGAAGAAGACTGAAAAGGATTCGTTGAAGGACGAAGTGTTGCACAGCTTGCTGCCGCGCGCCTTTAGCCGCTTCAGCCAGACCTTTATGTGGATCGACACCGTCAACAACCTGATTATTGTCGACTGCGCCAGCGCAAAGAAAGCCGAAGATACCCTGGCGCTGTTACGTAAAAGCCTCGGTTCATTGCCGGTGGTGCCGTTGACGCTGGAAAGCCCGATTGAACTGACGCTGACCGAGTGGGTGCGTTCAGGCGAGCTGCCCGCTGGCTTCGCGCTGATGGATGAAGCCGAGCTAAAAGCGCTACTGGAAGAAGGCGGCGTGATCCGCTGTAAAAAGCAGGACCTGGTGTCGGACGAAATTGCTACCCATATCGAAGCCGGTAAAGTGGTCACCAAACTGGCGCTCGACTGGCAGGAACGTATTCAGTTTGTTATCGCTGATGACGCATCCGTGAAGCGCCTGAAATTCAGCGATACCCTGCGTGAGCAGAATGACGATATTGATCGTGATGATTTTGCTCAGCGTTTTGATGCTGATTTTATTCTGATGACCAGTGAGTTGGCCGCGCTGATCAGTAATCTGGTGGAAGCTCTGGGCGGAGAAGCACAGCGTTAAACACACTCGTAGCGGCGCGATTTATTGCGCTTATTATTCAAGGCGCGTGATAAATCGCGCCGCTACAGAATGTGGCTAAATTACAATTTCGGATCAGAGATTTAAAGCCGTGTCGATTCCTCCTGATATAAATCCTCTCGTTTTATTCCAAAGATGTTCTGAGTACTCTGCATTTTTAATTTTTCGCCTATTATCAAGACGGTTTCTTGTGTGATAGAGACTTCCTCGACTGGTTTCAGAGAAGATGGCTCTTCTATTATTACTTCAAACCCCGGATAATAATTGTCAAACTTCTCACCGAATTGCCACGCCCTTTTATCCGAGAACGTTCCGGCATTTTCCGCAACGATAACGCGGAAAGGGTTATGCTTACCCGATTCGTCTTGCTCACTTAAATCATTGGTATGCCCCGGTAGTTCTGGTTTTTTTTGCACCAAAAAACTTTCCTGACCAAGATTATCCCAATTTGTGATAAAGACGTTATCCGGCGTTATCGCGCCTTCAGACTCCGATTCAGAAAGGCTTTCATTGCCAGAATCATGGTATTCAGACACAAGGGATTTATCACCTGTCTCATTTTTTAAATCAGCAGAAGATTGCTTTGATTTCTCTGGATAACAGGACCATAGGTTATTCAGACTGTGTTTTTCTCCACCAGATTCTTTTCCCGTTTTCAATGCCCCCGCACTAAAAGGTGTTACCGCGTTCCCGGTTAACTTAACAGAACCCGGAACACCACTCAGGCGAGGGAGCAGCGGTGTATCTTTCATAAACCAACGCTTATTGGTGGGTTGCAACACTTTGAGACCCGTATTCACTGTGTGCTTCGTGCAATTATTTGAAGACAGGCAAGCACAGTTCTGGCCAATAGAATTAATAGTATTACTTAATACAGGAATAACCCGAACAGGACCAGGATTAAAGCAATGCCGAATTATACCTGGCGGCAAACGATATACATTAGTAAAAGACATATTATCTTCCCTATAAACTCATCATATGATGGGCATATCATTTTTAATCTACATCGCGGCACCACGCAACCCAAGAAACCAATAAAAACTCAATGCTTTCAATAACTTGTTACAAGATCGAGTAACAAGAATCTATTTTAATTGATTGAAACTAAAGAACCATTAGGAAATATATGGCTTTCAAAATAGCAGGTGAATTTTTTTAGTATTTTTCGGGGTCAGCGGTTATTTAGACAAGCGAGATCAGAAATAGCGGAAGGAAGATAAAAAAAGACCGCAGCGAAACACTGCGGCCTGAACTGAATACTTACAGATAGCGGCACAGATAAGATGTCGGCTCAGCCACCTGTAAATGGAATTCGCTGTGGCCCGGCACGTTGAACACGCTGCCTGCTTCATACCATTTCCACTCGCTTTCACCCGGCAGCAGCACTTTCAGTGCGCCGCTGACCACAGTCATCTCTTCCGGCTGGCCGGTGCCGAAGGTGTATTCCCCTTCCGCCATTACGCCCACGCTTGCGCGACCAATGGTGACGCTATCGAAACCAATGGACTTCACTTTTCCGTCAAAATACTCACTCACGTTGAGCATATTACTTCCTCACAGCACATTAAGATAACAGGCAGATTACAAGGGAACTCGCTGATCTGTCACGCGAAATGACAACAGGGATCACAAGTTGTGATCCCCATGCATTAAACGATCAACTCAGCGGCCAGTTTGGCGACCAGCACGTTTGACAACAACACCGGAATACCCAGCATCTTTTGCAGAAAATCACGATGCTTCTGGTGATAACCAATGCAATCCAGTACCACCACATCAGCCCCCTGCTCCTGGAGGGATAGCCCCGCTTCCACCAGATCCGCCTGTTGCGCCAGATACGGGCTGGCTACCGCGAAACACGGCGGCGTGCCCAGATTACGCCACTTACTCGCCTGTTCTGCGATCTGCTCCTCCACCGGCACGACGATCCCCACTTTGTGGCCGTGTACAATCGCGCCAACCAATGGGGGGATGATGCGATCCGGCTCCAGCAGCAGCGCCTTATGCGTTTTCAGCGTGCCAAATTCGCCGGTACATAGCAGCAGGATGGTGTTGTATCCTAGCTCCTCCAACGCAGTGATCTTTTGCTGTAATCCCTGCTCTACCTTGTGCGCCGACAGACGCACCTGCTGCCCATCCAGCATCCGCGAGACCAGCACTTTCTCTCCGGCAACCGGCGTGTAATGCTGCTCCACTTCTGCAAGAGTCAGGCCGTCCAGCAAACCAGCATGCTCCACCTGCCCGGCTGGCAGATAAGCCTGCAACAGCGGCAGAATGTCGCTGCGCGGAGACTGACCGATGGTCAGAGTGATCAGGGATGTTTTCATACTTATGCTTTCCGGGAACGCAGATGGCTGAGGCTACCATACAAAGATAGCAGCAGTGCGTATTCCTGCGCGTCATAGAATTGGCAGGTTTCGCGGCCAAACTCTTTCGCCACCTCCACGGCAAATTTCACCGTGCTGGCGATGTCCACTTCGTGGCTGGCTCCGGTGCCACAGCCCGGCACCACCGATTCGGCGCAAATCGCCACCCCCACCACCGGCACATCGGTTGCGGTTGAGGGTTGCAGAATGCTGTTGAGGTGATAAACCCCGTTACCGTAAGGCGTGATGTCCTGCGTGGTGATCGGAAAGGTCACAGCCGGGCGACCGCTGGTCATTTCCATGATACGCAACAAATCTTCCGATACGCGCAGGATATAACCCTCTTTCACCGTCGGTGACAGCGCATAACCTTTATGATTCAGAATGCGGTTGCCTTTGGTGGTATCGATGGAGAGGATGGCGTCCACGCCTGCCACCACCTCGTTATCGTTCATGGTGACGTCGTCGATCGGTGAATCCATAAAATCCACCGGCTCATGCGGACGAGTGGGCGCATCCGGGCAGATATGGGTGGTGATGATCACATCACCGGCCAACACATCACCTTTGGACTGCATCTGCGCCAGCTTCAGCGCACTGCTAACCGCAGCCACGGCACCGTCGGCATCCGACACCATGCCGATGCGCGTCGGACGTGCGCCGATCCCGCCCAGGCGGCCAATAATGCCAAGCGTCGGGGCATTGCCGCCCTTGCTTTTACCCTGCGAGCCCGGAATATCAATGCGCACAAAGTCGGTACGCCCTTTCGGGCCACTGACGCGTTTAGTGCTGGCGCTGACGCCCGGATAAGCGGCAAACAGATCAACCACCTGCTGACCATCAACGAAAGCGCTATCGAGTAACTCAAAGACTTGCAGTGTCTGCTGTAAACTCATGTTGGATTCCCTGATTATTTCTTACTGCTACTGGCAAAAAGTGAATGGAAGAAGCTGTAGAGCGCATCACCGGCGATAAAACCTGCTGCCATCACCTCCATCGGTGAACGGCCACGCTCGCCCCAGATGCGCAGGATTAGGATGCGTAACGCAATCCCCACCAGCACCGCCCAACCAGCAGCGGCGTTGTTAATCAACAAACCGGTTGCCAGCAGCACGCCAAGCTGCCGCTTCGGTCCACCAATCAACTGAATAATCGCGCCCGGAATAGCCCAGATCAGCAGGTTACCTGCGATACCGGGTTCCGCACCGGCCTGAATCGTTTTGGCATACACGCGCGCCACCGGTGGCAGCAAGTTTTCCGCGAAGAACAGGTTGTGGGCGTACCACACCACTGGAATGGCGATCACAAAGGCGATCATCGCGGCGATCAACTGGATACGACGACCCCACAGCTCCTGCTGCACATCCGCTCCGTTACCACGCAGGATAAACCCGGCTTTCAGGTCATACCCCATATCCGCGAATGCCGGGCCGGTAGCTGCGGTAAAACCACACAGCAGACACAGCGCCAACGGCGGGAAGCCGAGCAAAATACCGAGGATCAGGGTAATCAGTGCCACGGCAAATGCCGGGAACCAGCCGGAGTGCATCGCGGCGATACCCACGATCAACTCATGAACAAAGGCGGCGAAGGCGGCATAGACAATAAATAGCACCAGCATCGGTAGCCCCATCTGGCTCCATAAGCCGCCTGCCAGCGCCAGCAGCGCAGAAATGACGATATAACCCAGGGTGCCAAAACCGAGCGAACGTTTCACTTCGTTATCGCTTCGGCTGACATTGATCGCATCGTTACGACGGCTGAGGATCACCTGCACCACCTGAATCAGTGCTACCAGACCGGCCCCCACCATCACGCCGTGGGGAATATACAGCGCGTTAATATCAATGCCCGCCAGTGGCTGGGAATAGGCGCGCAGCAGAAAACCCACACCGAGCATCGTCAGCGCCCAGATATTACCGATAAACGCCGTACCAAATGCCGACATGGGGATCTTCAGCATTGAACCGACAACCCCACCAACAATCCCGACCACCAGCAGCCACGCCTGACGACCGCCTTTATCACCGGCTTTGATCGCTTCCGCAGCCGCAACACCCGGTGGCCAGGCGTTGCTGGCCGGGAACACGCGAGTATCAAACAGGCGATAGAGCAAATACGCATCCAGCAACATCGCCGCACTGACGCCGACAAACAGCGGCAGCACCAGTTGCGGCTCGCCCAGTGCCCAGGGCACAGCAATCGGCATCAGCAGGCTATTGGCGGCACCAAAGGTGGCGGAAGAAATGGCGGTCTGCGCCAGATTCTGCACTTCTACTGAACGGTAGCGACGAAACCATTGCAACGGAATACGCGCCAGCAGCATGGCAAACAGCGCGCCGATAATAGAAGTATTGGGGGTGACCCCGATGGTAGTAATTAATTGTACGCCAATAATTGCGCCCGCAACGGACAGCAATACCAGCATTAAACCGACTCCGACACTTTTTATTGGATTTGTGTGACGCATGTTCTTCCCCGTAATTTCACCCTGGCGAAAACGTGATTACGCACCGCCCGACACGCAGGACGGCGGTATTGAGTTAAATAATCATTCCCTGACGGTTGAAATAAGCAGGCCCGAAGGCCTGTTATTTCCCTGGTGTGGCGCGAAGTATTACGCCGTTAAATCAGGAGCCATATTTTTCGGCCATGATGGCGGCCGTGGCGCGTAATTCATTGAGCAACGCTTCCGGATAACCCGGGGCTGCTTCTTGTGAAAGAAATGAGAGACAGAGAGCGACACTTTCACCGCGATGTTTATTGGTGACTGCTACCGCCATCGAGCTGATGCCGGGTAGTGTTTCATTACGTGCCAGCGCCCACCCCTGACGACGGATAGTCCCCAGTTCGGCGCACAGCGCTTCAAGATCCAACGGAGAATTAAGTGAGGCAGCGTGCCACTCATCAGCAAAGCGCGAACGCACCTCTTCATCGCTGCTTTGCGCCAGCAGCACACGACCCGTGGACGTCCCCGCTGCCGGCATCCGCGTGCCCGGTGGCGTGACTAACTGGGTAAAAAAACGCCCGTGGTACATGCGCATCACGAGAATATCGTGCCCATCCAGCACCGAGATATAGCCCATACAACCCGTACTGGACGCCAGGCGCGCCATCGCCCCTGAGGCGCTATCCACCAGCGGTGTGGAGAGATAGTGGCCCGCTACCGACAGCAGTACGCGGCCGATATGGAAGCAGCGGCTATCCGGATCGCGCTCCAGCAATCCCTGACTTTCCATGGTCGCCAGCAAACGGGAAACGGTACTTTTAGGCAATGCTAATGCCTCAACCACCTCGGTAAAGGTGAGACCAGGATGCCCCTGCGTCACGCCGAAGCGCTGGAACAACTTAAGCACTGCGGCGGCATTTTCGAGTGTGGTCATAAAAGTAGTTTCACTATTTGGAACTAAGTTCCTTAATCAATACCCCGAAAGTAAAACGTCAGGTTTTTGTGGTCAAGCGCAAATTTTGTACCGAAGAAAACAACAGGAAATTAAGGCAGCATAAAATGAGGGATAAAGTTAAAACTGGGTGATTTTATCAGGCAGGGAGAATTAAGCGCAGAAAAGACGATAACTTTCTGGCGACTTTGCAGCGAATTCGCAGGAAGAGAAAAAAACGGTTAATACCGGAAAGTCATTACTGGCATCCCTGCCAGCCGATATTACTCTTTTTCCACATCTTCATAGCGAATTTTGGCATCCTGCGCTTCCGCTTCAGTTTTATGTTCGCTAATCAGCGAGTCCGGACGTGGATGATCGGCGCGTAATTCGTACCAGGTAACGGTATTTCCCGGCGTACCTTTTTCAACCGTGACGATACGCGCATGGCGTGGATAAGGTGGTTTTGACGGCATACATTTCCCTCCTGGGTATGTCAGTTATCCAAACGGACAGCAGCAATCCCCTGCCCGTTGTTAAGTATAGACAACAGGGATTACGACAATTTAAAGGAGGAAAAATCTGTGTAGCGGCGCGCGTTAGCTGGCGCGCGCCAGTGAAAGGGATTGCAGGATCGCTTCCACCACCAGGTCCGGCGACTGCATCGCATTCACTTCATGATGAGAAGTCTGATGGTAGAGATGCGCACGCTGACGCAGGATATCTCCCATCTCTTCGGCAATCGGGCGACCGGTTAACGTTGGGCGCTGACCCGCTTCCGGCTGACGCTCCAGACGGTCCGCCAGCACCGAGGATGGCGCATTCAACCAGATAACCTGACCATGCTCGCGCATAAAGCGACGATTGACCTCAGCCAGCACCATACCGCCGCCGGTGGCAATGATCGTACCGGGAGCTGTAACCGCTTGAAGTGATTCAGTTTCACGCGCGCGAAAGCTATCCCAGCCTTCAGCCGCGACGATTTCCGCAACGGTACGCTGGGTTGTCATTTGCAGGTGATGGTCGGTATCACGAAAGGCGTAACCGAGTGCCTGCGACAGCGCCTGGCCAATGGTGGTTTTACCGCAACCGCGTGCGCCGATCAGATAGATGGGTAATGACATCCTGGCTCATCCTCCGCCGTGTTGTGCCGCGCGGGCAACGTCATCAGGTCAATATTGCGTCGCATGATACCTGGATTTCATTTCATCAGCCACAGGCGAAGCACGATTTACGCGTATCTTGACCATGTAATCTCTTATCTATTTAATTAATAAAGGAAAAATCATGCGAGATTTGTGCATCCTTTAAAGTGTAAGCACGAGCAACATTTGCTTACCAGCGCGCTGATTTACTTTCTGTCATCCCGACCGCATATAGTGGGATAACTCGCAAACGGAGGTGTACCATGCAGAGCGAAGAACAACAGTTAATTGAAAGCCTGTTCAGCCGTCTGAAACAGGCCGAGAGCCAGAGCGGTCCGCGTGATGCGGGCGCAGAGCAGTTAATCAAACAACATGTGCTGTCACAGCCTGGCGCGCCCTACTACATGGCACAGGCCATCCTGATTCAGGAAGCGGCGATGAAAAAGCTCAATGCCCAAATCGGTGAGCTGGAGAATCGTCTGGCGCAGGCGCAGCAGCAACAGGCTCCGCAGCAGAGCAGCGGCGGTTTCCTCTCCAGCCTGTTTGGCGGCGGGTCACGCCCGGCTGCACAACCGCAGCAGCAACAGCCAGTGTGGAATAGCGCTCCGCCCCAGCAGCCACAATATCAGCAACCTCAATACGCCAGTGCCCCACCAGCGCGCGGCACCGGTTTTCTCGGCGGCGCATTGCAGACCGCAGTGGGCGTCGCCGGTGGTGTGGTGATGGCTGATATGCTGACCAGCCTGTTCCATCATTCGCAGCCGGAAGAGATTGTGAATATCATCAATGAGCCGGCATTGCCGCAGATTGACGACAATCTCGATACCTTTAATGGTGTCAACGACAGTAACAACGCGTTCCTGAACGATAATACCAGCAGCTGGGACAATAGCTTCGCCGACAACAATGATTTCAGCGATTTCGGCGGCAATGACGGTTTCAACGACGACGACGACAGCTTTGTCTAACGCCGTTGACGTAACCACTTATCCAGTTCGTTAGCAAACTGCTGGCGGTCGCGTGGGCTGAGAGCCGACGGACCGCCGCTTTGAATACCGCTGGCACGCATGGTTTCCATAAAGTCGCGCATGGTTAAACGCTGACGAATAGTATCTGGCGAATAACGTTCACCCCGCGGATTCAACGCCGCAGCCCCCTTTTCCAACACTTCCGCCGCAAGCGGAATATCGCCGGTAATCACCAGTTCACCCGGCTGTACACGTTTGACAATCTCGTTATCGGCCACATCAAAACCTGCCGCCACCTGCAAAGTTTTCAGCCACGGTGAAGGCGGTACGCGCAGCGGCTGGTTAGCGACAAAGGTCACCAGGATTTGTGTGCGTTCTGCGGCACGGTACAGTACTTCTTTGATGACATTGGGGCAGGCATCAGCATCAACCCAAATCGACATAATTGATCCTTTCTCACAGGGAATGCGTGTGATCTTCCGGTTCTGCGCCAGAATGGCAAATTTAATTTGATTGCATCAGTCAGCCACGTAAGCTAACCGATACAGAAAATTGAACCATTTAAAGGATCACGCAATGCTGGATAAGAAAATCGGGTTTATTGGTGTCGGCAATATGGCAAAAGCGATCATCAGCGGTCTGGTGAACAGCGGACAAATCGCCCCGGCCAATATCTGGGTTTATGATCGCAAGCCAGCCACCAATCAGGCTCTGGCGCAGCAATATGGCGTGACGGCGGCGGAGAGTGCCGAAAGCCTGGCGCGGGAAGTCGATATCCTGTTTGGTGCGGTGAAACCGAATGTAATTCTCAAAGTACTGAAAGACCTGGCGGGCCAGTTGAAAAAAGAGACACTGGTGGTATCGATTGCCGCCGGTGTAACGTTGGATTCGCTGGCGGCAGTGCTGGGTCACGATCGTAAAATCATCCGCGTGATGCCAAATACGCCCTCGTTGGTCAATGAAGGTATGACCTCAGTGACGCCGAATGTGCTGGTTGAGCAGCATGAAACCGATGAAGTGGTAGCGATTTTCGAGAGTTTCGGTAAAGCCGCCGTGGTCAGCGAATACCTGATTCACGCCGTGGTTGGCGTCAGCGGCTCAGCACCTGCTTATGTCTTTATGTTTATTGAAGCGATGGCCGATGCTGCGGTGCTGGGAGGCATGCCCCGCGCCCAGGCATATCAGTTTGCCGCGCAAGCGGTGAAGGGATCGGCGCAGATGGTGCTGGAGACCGGCAAACACCCCGGCGAGCTTAAAGACATGGTGTGTTCACCCGGTGGCACCACCATTGAAGCGGTGAAAGTGCTGGAAGAGAAAGGCTTCCGCGCGGCGGTGATCGAAGCGATGCAGCAGTGCATGAGGAAATCGGAAGCGCTGAGTAAGCAGTAGCCGAGCATCCTGCTCTGATGGCGGCGCGATTTATCGCGCTGTTATTCGTGCGCCGACAAATCAAAACGCGTGATAACTCGCGCCGCTACGAAATGGGTATTTAACCTTGATACTCCTCGAACAGCGCCATTCCCTGCGCCATCGTCATCGGCTGCTGCATCAGTTCCACCAGCATTGCCGTCAAGGTATACATCCCTGCTGAACAGACTGCCGCTAGCTTTCCTTGCTGTCCGTAAAAAGCGATAAAGCGCTTGTCCTGTAATGATCCCAGCAAACGGTATTCATCCCATTCCGTGGCGTGTCCCAGATATTCGTAGCGCGTGCCGTAGTGCGCGGTCCAGAAAAACGGCACCCGGTCATACAACTCGCGTTGCCCCAACATATTCAGGGCCGCAATCCGCCCCTGTTGCTGCGCCACCCGATAATGCTCGATACGCAGCGGCCCTGTTGGCGTGGGATAGCAGGCGATATCTCCTGCTGCCCAAATATTTTTCGCCACCTGTAGCTGGCTATCCGTGGTCAGACTGCCATCACCTTGCATCGCCAGATCATGGATAAATCCCGTGACCGGCTTAATCCCGGTAGCAAACAACACCAGGCTGGCTGCGAGTTGCTTACCATTTTTTAAAGTGACCGCTTCAACGTGGTCATTGCCAATTAGCGCCTGCGGTTCACCTTGAACCATCTTCACCCCATTACTGGCGTGCAGGTCGCGAAAATATCGGCCAATTTCCTCGCCAAATTGTTTGGCAAACGGCAAGGGATGACGCGCCAACACGGTGACATCAACATCCCGGTTACGCAGCGCGCCCGCCAGCTCCATACCAATGAAGCTATTGCCAACAATCACGATTTGATGGGTTTCATCAACATCCTCCAGCAGCGAAGCGGCATGGCTAAGCGAGTGCAACAGGTGAACGCCGGGCAAATCATGCCCCGGAATGTCCAGTGGCTGCGCGCTGCCGCCGCTGGCAATCAGCAGTTGATCAAAGGTTAAGGTCTCACCATCGGCGAACGTCAGTTGTTGTGTCGCACTGTCCAGTTCCACCACATTGGCCTGAATACGTTCAACATGCCCCAAAACATCGTCTTTCAGCAAACGCGGCACCTCTTCGATCGCCATTTTTCCCGCCGGAACAAACTTACTTAACGCAGTGCGATCGTACGGTGCCTTAGCCTCGCGCTCAATCAATACCAGATGCCCGATAAAACCTTCATGTCGCAGCGTCCACAACGCTGCACTACCCGCCGCGCCAGAACCCAGTACCACGCAAACGGGTTTTTCTCGTTCAGTCGATGGCAGCGTGGCTGAAGTCATGGCTTTGGTGTTGACCCACACCTGGCCCTGCTCGATACGTACCGGATAGTTTTTCAAATCCGCCAGCGCCAGCGGTTCATGCATCCTGCCATCTTCAATGCTAAACACCGCCTTATGCCAGGGGCACACCAGTTCATCTCCGCATACCGCCCCCTGGTCGAGTGGTGCTCCGGCATGGGGACATTTGGCTTGCAGGGCATGAACACGTTCCCCTGCGCGGATCAGCAAAATATCTTTATCCCCAACGGTGAATTTGGTCGGTTTATGCTGCTTCAGCTTTTTCAGTTCAACGACAGATTGATAGCTCACGTTTGGCCTCCCTGGGCTGTAGTTAGATGCGATGCAATAAATCCATACAAACAGTAAGTGTGGCAAAGCCTGATAATTTAGGGGGCTGATATTAAAAAGAGGTGAGCAACGTTCTGTTAAACGGGGGGTTTTAGCAGGGAATATAAATGTAATAAAAAAATAGCGGTCCGCAGACCGCTATCAGGAGATTAGCTTTTTTTCAAACATGAACTCATAAAGGTTTTACGGGCATCACCGCTGAGTTTTTTATCACCCGCCTCGGTGTTACAGGTTTTCATCTTCATCTGCTGCGGCGTCATGCTGCCCATTTTGCTGTCTTTTTTCAGGCAGTCGCTCATAAAACTTTTCCGCGCATCACCTTTCAGATTTTGCGATGACGCATGCTGATTACACATGGTCATTTTTTCCTGTTGCGCCGTTTTCTCTGCCGCACCCGCAGTGCCTGCCAACAACAAACCGGCTGCCATCATTGCCATAAGAAACGATTTCATTGCACCTTCTCCATAGAGTTATCGCCTGATAAGCCTGGCATGAGATAAGCAAAGCAGAAATAAATATAATGAAAAACGCCTGTGACGATCACAGGCGTTGGGAAAATCATATGCGGGGATGGTTTAACAGCTTTTCAACGTAATTACGTAGCAACAAAGCATCGGGCGACGTTTCCTGTTGAGCAATGGGAACCATCGCGTTTTCAATACCTGAAGTGATGCCTTTTAACTGCTCAGGTTCAAGTTTGCGTAATAAGGCTGTGACCACAATTTCCAGCGCCTCAACCTGGACCACTAACTCTTTAGACTCTTCTTCTTTTTCAGCCAGCTTAAGCAGGAGTTCCGCAATCAGATTTTTCATGCGACCAACTCAATTAGTTGAGGGAAATGCTGACGTTAGCATTGCGCTGAATAAAAAAACAGGGATTTTTATGCGATCCTGATAACACAGTTAAAAATGGCGGAAAGGTAAAGTTGACGCAGCGTTTTATTATTAAACGGCGAAACGTTTCTCTGATAAATAATACGTTTGTGAAACGTTTCGCGCGCTAAAAGCAGCAATTAACGCAGGACGCTAATCGCTTATGGGCCCATGAATCCACGACCCGGACCGCCACCGTGGCCGCCCCAACCGCCACCGCCACCACCCGGAGGTGGGAAAATACAACCGCTCAGTGCGGTAACCAATGCGACTACTGCTGCGAGTTTAACAATACGGACCATAATTACCTCAGTATGGAGAAATCGCGCTGAGTGTATGAGCCGCAGACGCGTCCGACAATACGGAATTCTCCGCAACCCGGCGCTATTCATTTCTGCTCACCACGCTTAACAATTTACTGGCACTACGCCAGGAGAAAACCGACAAAGACGTAATGAAAGCGCTAAAAATAGCTGCCCGGTAACGCATCGCCATGCTTTACAGTTGGCGCAATTTAACGCAATGTGAG
Organism: Pantoea sp. X-Soil-TKNS-1211; assembly: GCF_059730495.1. Taxonomy (NCBI): domain Bacteria; kingdom Pseudomonadati; phylum Pseudomonadota; class Gammaproteobacteria; order Enterobacterales; family Erwiniaceae; genus Pantoea; species Pantoea sp. X-Soil-TKNS-1211. The sequence goes on along the minus strand of NZ_AP035953.1, from coordinate 1,015,007 downwards.
CGCATTACAATTAATGAGATCTTAACATGACATCTGTCTCTGCTTCCCTGAGTGAAATCCTGGCGCGACGCGACTGGGAAAACCCGGTAGTTACCAGCCTGAATAGGTTGGATGCGCACCCTCCTTTTGCCAGTTGGCGTGATGAGCAGGCGGCACGCGACAATCGTCCTTCGCCTTCCCACCGCAGTTTGAACGGCCAATGGACCTTCAGCTATTTTGCCCAACCAGAAGCCGTGCCACAAAGCTGGCTGTTGCAGGACCTGCCCAATGCGCAGAGTCTGCCCGTACCGGCAAACTGGCAATTGCACGGCTATGACGGCCCCATCTACACCAACGTACAATACCCTATTCCGGTCAATCCGCCGTTTGTCCCGGCCACTAACCCTACCGGATGTTACTCGCTCACATTCAACATTGACGACAGCTGGCTACAACAGGGCCAGACACGCATTATCTTTGATGGCGTTAACTCCGCCTTCTTTCTGTGGTGCAACGGTCAATGGATTGGATATTCCCAGGACAGCCGCTTACCCGCCGAATTCGATCTCAGCGCCGTGTTGCAGCCAGGCAGTAACCGTGTGGCAGTGATGGTGCTGCGCTGGAGCGATGGTAGTTACCTGGAAGATCAGGATATGTGGCGCATGAGCGGTATTTTTCGCGATGTCTCCCTGCTGCATAAACCCGATACACAGCTGGCTGACGTGCAGATCGAAACGCGACTCAGCCCGGAATATATCCGTGCGGATCTGCGCGTCAGCGTCAAGATCCAGCAACATAAGCCCTGCCGACTGCGCCTGAGCCTGTGGCAGGGGGAAACGCTGATCGGCGAACACGAACAAGCACCTGGCAGCGCTATCATTGACGAACGCGGCCACTACCCGGAACGCGCTTTGTTGGTATTACCGGTAAACCAACCACAACTGTGGAGCGCCGAAACACCGCACCTGTATCGTGCGGTGGTTTCGCTGCTGGATGATCAAGGCAACCTGCTGGAAGCGGAAGCTTACGATGTCGGTTTCCGTCGGGTGGCGATTGAAAATGGCCTGCTGTGCCTGAATGGTCAGCCGTTGCTGATTCGCGGTGTTAACCGTCACGAACATCATCCGGAACAGGGGCAGGTGGTGGATGAAGCCAGTATGCGACGCGATATTGAGCTGATGAAACGTCATAACTTCAACGCGGTACGCTGCGCGCATTATCCTAATCATCCATTGTGGTATCGCCTGTGTGATGAATATGGCTTGTACGTGGTCGATGAGGCGAATATTGAAACCCACGGCATGCAGCCAATGAGCCGACTCTCTGATGATCCACGTTGGTTTGCCGCTTACAGCGAACGCGTCACCCGCATGGTGCAGCGTGATCGCAATCACCCCTGCATCATTATCTGGTCATTGGGCAATGAATCCGGCCACGGCAGCACCCACGATGCGTTGTACCAATGGGTAAAAAGTAGCGATCCCACCCGTCCGGTGCAATACGAAGGCGGCGGTGCCAATACCGCTGCTACCGATATTGTTTGCCCGATGTATGCCCGCGTCGATCAGGATCAGCCCTTCCCGGCAGTACCCAAGTGGTCACTGAAAAAGTGGATCGGGCTGCCCGGCGAAACCCGCCCGCTGATCCTGTGCGAATATGCCCACGCGATGGGCAACAGCTTTGGCGGTTTTGCCAAATACTGGCAGGCGTTCCACCAGTTTCCACGTTTGCAGGGCGGCTTCGTCTGGGACTGGGTGGATCAGAGCCTGACACGCTATGACTCGCAAGGCCAACCGTGGCAGGCTTACGGCGGGGACTTCGGCGACACGCCGAATGATCGTCAGTTCTGTATGAACGGTCTGGTGTTTGCCGATCGCACACCGCATCCGGCGCTGTTCGAGGCCCAACGGGCGCAACAGTTTTTTACGTTCACGCCTGATGCGCAGGATCCCTGGCGGTTTACCGTCAGCAGCGATTACCTGTTCCGATCCAGTGATAACGAAGTGCTGCGCTGGTCGATTGAGCAGGAGGGGGAAATTGTTGCCCAGGGTGAACTGCCGCTCAATATAGCACCGCGCGCCAGTCAGACGTGTACTCTGCCGCAGGCAGAGGGATTGCAAGGGAATTGCTGGCTTAATTTGGCAGTGCATCAGGTACAAGCCACGCCCTGGTCGGAAGCAGATGCACGCGTTGCCTGGCATCAATGGCCCCTGCCCGCCGCCTTGCCAGCGACTACGACAGCGCATCCAGAACCGGCCCCACTTATTGAGTCGAATCATGATCTGATCGCCGTTTGCCTGCCACAGCAGCGTTGGCATTTTTCCCGCCGCAGCGGCGAGTTGGTGCAGTGGTTTGTGAATGACGAGGAAACCCTGCTGACGCCACTCCAGGATTGTTTTATCCGCGCACCGATTGATAATGATATCGGCACCAGCGAGGCCGCCAATGTTGATCCCAATGCCTGGGTCGAGCGCTGGAAACGCGCCGGTTACGATCAACTGGAGCCACAGTTAGTGGCGATGGAGATCGATAGCCTGAAGCACAGTGTGTTGATTGAAACACAGCATCAGTGGCATTCGGCTGGGCAGTTGATTTTTACCAGTCGCAAGCGCTACCAGATTCGCGGTAACGGTGAGGTCACTCTCGATATCGACGTCGAACAGACGGCAGGCTTGCCGCCACCAGCACGTATCGGTTTACGTACGCAGCTGGCCCGCTCTCCGCAGCAGGTCAGTTGGCTGGGACTCGGTCCGCATGAAAACTATCCCGATCGTCAACTGGCAGCGCAATTCTCCCGCTGGCAACAACCATTGAGCGCGATGCGCACTGAATATGTCTTTCCGGGAGAAAATGGTCTGCGCATGGGCACCCGGCAGCTCGATACCGGGAGCTGGCAGGTGAGCGGTGATTTTGCCTTCTCGCTGAGTCAGCACAGCCTGGAGCAGCTCCGGGACACCTCACACCGTCACCTGTTGCAGCCGGAAGCGGGTTGCTGGCTGCATCTTGATGGCTTCCATATGGGGGTCGGCGGCGATGATTCCTGGAGTCCCAGCGTCAGCCCGGAGTTTTTGCTTTCTCAGCAGCGTTGGCACTTCTCCCTGACGCTGTGTCAGTAACGTTTTCCGCCCCGTCACGCTGGTTTATTGGCTGAGCCAGCGTGGTTTTCGGGCGGCGATAGAAGCGACGCAGCAGCAAGACATTGAGCAACACGACCATTGCGGTAGCGAAGAACACCCAGCGATAGCCTGTTGCCGCCGATACCGCCGCTCCCAGCATGGGTCCGGCCACATTGCCCAGATACATAAATGACTGGTTGTAGCCAAAAATACGGCCTGTGACATTATCGCGTGAATGACGGACCAACAGCGTCTGCACCGCAGGCATCATCGCGCCATCGGCAAAGCCGAGCAGAAATCGCAACACACCCAGTTGCGTCGCGCTGGTAACAAACGACATCGCGGTGAGCAGCACCAGCGAGGTAATCATGGTGGCAATCAGAATGCGCTGGGTGCCGATGCGGTCGCCGAGCTTGCCAAGGCGTGGCGCGGAAATCAGTGCTGAAATCCCCGGCAGCGCCGCAATAAAGCCGCTGAGGAAGGCGATGTTTTGCGCGTTGGGAGCCAACTCACGCACGAACAGGGTCAGGATGGGGTTTACCGAACCGTTGCACATCTGAATCACCATGGTGGTGATAAACAGACAAATCATCAGACGCGGATTATCGAGGCTGCGGAACACTTCGCGCCCGGTCAGCTTGTCCTGCTTGCTGACCGGGGTATAACCGGTTTCTTTAATCAGGAACAGCGTCACCAGGAAACTGATCAGCAGCAGCGCGGCGGTGACGATAAACACCAGGCGCAAGCCCAGCCAGTCTGCCAGCAGGCCGCCAATCATCGGCCCGAGGATCACGCCGCCAATTTGTCCGGTTGCCACGCAGCTCAGCGCCCAACCGCTACGCTCTCGCGGCACCTGGGCCGCGACCAGCGCCATTGCATTGGGAATATAACCGGAGGTCAGGCCCATCAAAGCCCGCAACAGCAACAGCTGCCATGCCTGCGTCACAAATGCCTGCAACAGAATGACCGCGCCCATGCCAAACGATGCACGTAGCAACATGAGCTTGCGCCCTTTGCGATCCGCCAGACTGCCCCACAGCGGTGCTACCGCCGCAGAAATGACGAAGGTGATGCTAAAGGTCAGCCCTGACCATAAACTCAGCGCATTATCCCCACGTACCCCGAGATGTTCGATATACAGCGGCAGAAACGGGATGATCTGGCTAATCGCCAGTCCGGTAAAAAAACAACCAAACCAGACCGAGATCAGATTGATTTTCCAGGGTTCAACGGAGCGTAACATGAGAGAGCACATCAAAATTGAAATGAGGGTTCAGTTTAACAATCCGTTGACAGGGCTGGACGGCAAAACATGGCATCGGGAGAAAAACGCAGTTTTTCGCTATGCAGCCTGCCTCTGTACACAGCAAATATTACGCAGAGGACGATTCACAGCCGGTTAATGTGCAAAAACATTTCGGGAAAAAGATTGCTGAATCGTCCATAGCTCAAATCGTGAAAAAATATTTCTGGTGGTTACTGACAATTTTTGACGCCGCAACTATGTTTAAAAAACCACCAGCCGCCGCTGATGGGGCACGGTCCGTTCTGGGCAGTGAGCATACTTAATCCGAAATCTCCCCGCAGTTGCCTGTTCAGGACAGCGGGCATCGTTGTCTCTGCGGAGGTCAGCCATGAGAGTGCATCCCAATAGCGCCAGTCGGGCGATTACCGATTATTTTAACAGTCCGGCCTGGCATGCGCCGCATGAGGGCGATCTGCTGGCGGCCATTATGCGCGAACTGATGGATGCCGGTCAGCCTGCGACCAGCAAGGCGGTGATCGCGCGAGTGATCGCGAAACTGGAGTTTGAGGGAGATGAGCAACGCCTGCAAAGTTATCGCAACCTGCTGGCCCAGTTGCTGGAAGCACGACCGCATGAATAAAACCCCATACACTCCGTAGCAGCGCGATTTATCGCGCAATTTCGTGCGTCTTGCAGGGAAAACCGCGCGATAAATCGCGCCGCTACAGGTTCCTGTACGCAGGCACAAAAAAAATCCCGCCAGAGGCGGGAAAACAAGACGAGCATTGCATATTCGAGAGTGACGAGGAAATCTCCGTAATGCGCAGCTATCCTCGCCCGGCGCTGTGACAGCGCGATGACAATGCCATGTCGGTTTGGTGTTAGCCGCAGTAGACCTTATCGATCTTACCGCTCTGATCAGCGGTAAAGTTCAGTCGACGCAGGTTGAAATCCATCGTCACCGCAGAATTCCACGGAATGGCGCGCACCGGCACGTCAAAACGTTGCTTCTGTAAGGCCGATAAAGGCTGGCCGATGTAATTCTGATACTGCGATGCGCCACACATGTCGTTTTCCGCGTCCTGAGCGGTGCTCGCAGCGGTGTCAGGTTTGCTGGCAGACTGGCAGGCGGTCAGGGCCAAAAAACCCATCGCCAGCAGCGCTTTTCCATAATATTTCACGTTCTTTTCCTCCTGGATAATCAGACAACCGGATGCCCGAGAGTTACAAAGCGTGCCTGTGATACAAAAACTTGTCTACCAGACGTGTCGCAGAAAAACCGCGACCAAAGGCGATCGCGATCTCATTTTTTCGGATTAATCACACAATTTGTCCAATATTTCAGCAACCATTGAGTAAAATTACCTAAGATTTATCTGAGGTGATGATTATGGAACTCGCAATTTTTATTGGTTTTGCAATTTTGATGACCTGGGTGGCCGTCAAAGTTCGTTAAATACCCTGTTCATTCAATAGCGCACTGAACGCCGCCAGCGGCATGGGTCGCCCAAGAAAGTAGCCCTGTCCTTCTTCGCAAGACAGCACTTTCAACTCGTTCAGTTGCGCTTCAGTTTCAATCCCTTCGGCTGTAATGGTCAGTGCAAATGCGCGCGCCAGCCCGACAATTCCCGCTACCACTGACTGCGCCTGCGGCGATTCCGGGAACTCTTTCATCCATGAACGATCAATCTTCAGACCGTTAAACGGGAAAGTTTTCAGGTAGCCCAACGCCGCATAACCCGTACCAAAGTCATCCACAGTTAAACGCACCCCAAGGGCACGCAATCCCTGCATAATCTCCAGCGCGCGGTCCGGATGCTCAAAGGTGATGTTTTCGGTAATCTCCAGCTCCAGCCGGGTTGCCGGTAAACCGCTGACCTCTAACGCCCAGGCAACACGCTGCACCAAATCGCTGCCACGAAACTCTACCGGCGAGATGTTGACAGAAACATAACGTTGATCGCCCCAATCGCGTGCGTCTGTACAGGCGCGCATCAGCACCCAATCACTGATGGCATTGATCAAACCATTCTCTTCGGCGAGGGGAATAAAGCGATCAGGGGTAATCCATTTATCTTCCGCAACCTGCCAACGAATCAGCGCTTCGGCACCGGCTAATTGGCCATTTTGCAGCTGATAGCGGGGTTGATAATGCAGGCTGAAGGCCTCACTGGCGAGGGCTGCCTCAATCGCCTGCACCATCTCGCGTTTCGATTGCAAATGGCTCGCCATTTCGTTGGAGTACCAGACCCATTGATTGCGTCCGGCGGCACGCGCCTGTCCCAGCGCAATATCCGCCAGGCGCAGCAACGCCTCTGGCTGGCTCGCATCCTGCGGTGCGCAAACAATCCCCATGCTGGCCGTCAGACTGAGCTGATGAGAACCGCTGATCACTGGCTGATGTATCGCGCGTTGCAGGGCGCGGCAGCGATATTCCACACCCGCACGTGATGCCTCGCGCATCACTAAAATGAATTCGTCCCCTCCCAGCCGCGCCGCCAGCTCATGCGCGCCCATCAGGCTTTGTAAACGCTGAGAAATCTGGTTAAGCACCGCATCGCCCACCGTGTGTCCCCAGGTGTCATTGATGGGCTTGAACTGATCGAGATCGAGACTGATCACAATCAACGGATCATCATCCGTCGCCTGATCGAGGTGGGCGGTGAGAAACTCCTGCAATTGCATGCGATTGGCCAGACCGGTCAGAATATCGTGACGCGACAGAAACTGAATACGCGCCTGTGCATCCACTTCATAAGTGATATCCGAAACGGTGCCACGGAAACCGGATCGCAGGCCGTTGCGGCGAATCGTTTTCGCCATCAACTGCCCGATACGCCGTTCCCCTGTTGCCGACATAAACTGGCAACGCAGCGGCACGCGGGGGACATCCTCGCCCTGCCGCATCAGCCAGGTGACCAACGAATGGCTGGGATGGCTGAGTAAATGATCAAGATGCCGCCCAAGCCAGCGCTTCACCTCATGCCCGGTGACCTCGGTAAAACGAGCGGAAAGGTAACATAAACGCCCCTGATCATCCGTTTCCCAAATCCAGTCGGATGCGGCTTCAGCCAGATCGCGAAAGCGCTCCTCACTGTCAGCCAGTTCCCGCTGGCTGATGGTAAGCATTTCAAAACGACGGTCTGAGAGCACCGCATTGTACAACGCATGACGCACCACCCGTCGCGTCACCAGCGCAATGGTCAGTGCCGTCAACAACAACAACGGCAGCAGTAACCAAATCAGCCCCATACCAGGATATTTAGCCTGCCAGCGAATCACCACCGGTTCTGTACCATTGGTCGTGACCACCAACCGGGGTTCATCTTGTGCATCGTCACGGCTGGTAGGGGCATGTGGATTGATCACATCCATCGCTTTACCCATCGCCTGAAGTTTCGCTGGGGTAAAAATATTCACAAACACCAGCACCGATGGCGGTCCGGGAAGGGTGGGTAAATCAGGAACTTTACCCGGCGTGATGGGTGCGGAGACGACCAAAGCGGGCTGTCCAAATATCTGCATATTACGGGCGATCGCTTCGTGACCCAGCCTGCGTGTAACCGTCAACAGCGAAGCAGCTTGTGCACCCAGCCAGCTTTCCAGCGGCGTGTCCACCATCTCGCCATTGATGATCGCATAGCGCGTCTGTCCCGCGCCATCGACCACAAATACCCCTTCGTAGTGGTACTCTTTGTAGAGGTTTGCCCCCAGATTCTCTTCATCAAACGCCCAAACTTTGTTGAGCTGAAGATGCAGGTTTTTATAGCCCTCCCCCCAGAAAGCATAATCACGCACGTCGATCAGCATCTCCTGCTGACGGGCATGCCAGGCCTGACGCAACAACATCTCGTCATGTTCGATGGAAACATTATTTTGATGGTGGGCGATCGCCAACACCATCACCATTGAGAGCACCAGCACGCCAAACAGCAACGCAGTGAGCGTACGTAAGCTACGTCGTGTCACGCGTACCGTTAGTGCTTCCATATTGGCCCTGGCAAACCAGTGAGACTCAGAATTCATGCGTAATGCTCGCGAAAAAAAACAGACAGCAAAAAGAGGCCGCAGGCGGCATGGATGACGCCACTGCACCCTGTAATGGTTTTTTCGATTATCGGCTCGCTACGCGCCAGATTTAGCCCAATGGCAGAATATTTGAGCAGCAGAAATCTCAACACCACGCCCTCGACAGCGATCCTCGCCATTGCTACTATGCGGTTTCCTCTGCTCGCTGAGTCGCCTATGGACACCCAATCCGACAAAGTCACGTTGACGCTGTTTTACGTTGGCAGCTTTGTGGTTTATTACCTCGTTACCATGCTGATTACGCTGTTTCCCAACTACGGCGTGCTGCGTAATGACGGTTTGTTGGTGCCGGTGCTGTGCCTGTTCGAATTCGCGGTGATTTACCCGCTGTACCGTTTCTATTGCCAGCGTCGCAACGACATCCCACTCGGCTATCTACGTCCGGGCCAGACGCTGCTGTTTATTGGTGCGTTGTTCATTCTGATGGTGGCACAAACCCAGTTTATGCAACCGGAAGGGTGGCTGGTGGCACAAACCCAGCAAGGACGCAGTTCGATGCTGATCCTGCTGCTGACGGCGGTGTTGCTGGCGCCGGTGTTTGAAGAGGTGCTGTTTCGCGGTTTTCTGTTGCAGGGTTTCCTGCTGTGGGCGCCGAAAAGCCGCTTTGCCTGCATGTTGCTGACTTCGCTGCTGTTCGCTGCCATGCATACCCAATATGTGCACTGGGAAACCATTGTCGCTCTGACGCTGTTCTCACTGCTGCTGTGCTATGCACGCCTGCGCAGTAACAGCCTGGCGCTACCGGTGTTCTTGCACACGCTGAATAACCTGATCGCGATTCTGCCAGTCTGGTATTACGCCGGGTAGACGCGCGATAAATCTCGCCGCTACAGGGCGACTCCCATTCCGTAGCTGCGCGATTTATCGAGCGGATTTTTCTGGTATCGCGCCGTTACTCTTTTTCCGCTTCGAAGTGGTTTTTGAATTGTTCGTAGATGGAAATCATATTCGAGGCATCGCCGTGCAGCGGGCTAAGTTTTCCCGCGCGTACCAGCTCAATCACCAGTTGCAGGGCGGCTTGTTTCGGGCTGCTGGCCGGATGGGCAATTTCAATCGACATATTTTACTCATTTCTCATTTTTCCAGGGCCGCACAGTTTAGCTCAGAATGCGCGGATGTTGTGCATCACCACAGGTATAATCTCGCTATTCAGGTAAAAAAAGCCGCTCTGGGTGATAACTCGCTGCCGTTGCGTTTGGCTATACTGGATCGCTAAAAGGGAACAAACAGCCACACTTTCCGTACCAGTGAAAATGTGTATCAGGAGCCAAACTATGCTGATTGGTTTTGTTTTGTTAGTGAGCGCGTGTGGACATGATGCCTGTGATGCGTTGCCGGTGTCGGAATACATTTATCCAACCAAAGTGGCCTGTGAGCAGATGGCGACGCGTATACACAAAGTTCGTCCCAATGTGGTCCTGATTTGCGGGGAGGTGCACCGTTAATTTGGTGCCAGTGAACCGTTCAGGCGGAGATAAATAATCCGCTAACGTTGCAAGTGCAGGGTTTAGCGTTCAAAATATAAGCAGCTTTACACCATTTAATGTTGTGACTCCCATGAAGACTACTCGCCCCCGACGTCCGAACGGACGCTGGGTTTATTACATTTTGTATGATGGCATTCTCTGGCCGTGCCCGGTTCGCTGGGAGTGGGAGAGTGGCTATGGTGGCTGGCTGCCGTTTTACTACTCACCAACCTTCGAGTTTGTGGTGGGTGACCCGCGCAAAGCCTATCGTATCGCCCGTAGTAACATTCGTACTGCGCGGCCAGACAATGAATACGCCTGAGAATCTTCAGCCAAACTGCCACGGCAACCAGCTGGTGGTGAGCAGATAGTGCACCAGCTCCAGTGCCAGAATCACCATCGCCAGCACCCCCAACTTATGACGGCAGATCCAATCTTTTAGGCCCATATCATCGCCGCCCAACGAATCAGTAGCAGCGCACCGCAGATACACAGCAGTACTAAAACCATTTTCCAGTGTTTTTTCGCAGCCAGATATTTTGCCAAGCATCCTCCCGGTCAGCAGAAAGCAATGATGCGCCCACCGGCGCATCATCGATTCTAGCTCCGCTCCGCCGTGGAGGCGATCAATTATTCAGCGTGTAATCGAGGGTGATCTCGGCATTGAGCACCTGCGAAACCGGGCAACCGGCTTTCGCTTGCTGAATAATTTCATCAAATTGAGCTTTCTCAATGCCTGGAAGCGACACCGTGCTGGTCAGCGCAATTTTGGTAATGGCAAATCCCTCGCCTTTTTTATCCAGTGAGACATCCGCCGTGGTGTCGATGCTTGTAGGCGGATGCCCCGCCTGGCCGAGCATCAACGACAACGCCATGGAAAAGCAGGCGGCATGCGCAGCACCAATCAACTCTTCGGGATTGGTGCCCTTCGCGCCCTCGAACCGCGTATTGAAGCCATAAGGTTGATTGCTCAATACGCCGCTTTCGGTGCTTACGGTGCCTTTCCCTTTAATGTCGCCTTCCCAATGGGCCGATCCTTTCTTGTGAATGGTCATATCATTCCTCCGGTTAGTGAGACAGGGAGTAAGTATAGACAACGCCCTCTACGCTGAGGGATCAACTCACCGCGCGCGGACGCGCCGGGGCCAGACCGGCCTCGGACAACAACGCATTGGCCTGCACCAGCGAATCACGCGTGATATCCGCGATAGTTTTCGCCCCGGTGAGTGTCATCGCCACCTTCATCTCTTTCTCGATAAGGTTCAGCAGATTCTCCACACCGCGCTGACCGTGGGTCGCCAATGCATAAAGGAAAGCACGACCGAGCAGCACGCTGTCGGCACCCAGCGCAATCATCCGCACCACATCCAAGCCGTTACGAATACCGCTGTCCGCCAGAATAGTGATATCCCCCTTCACCGCATCGGCAATCGCCGGTAACGCACGCGCTGATGACAACACGCCATCCAGTTGACGTCCGCCATGATTCGACACCACGATACCGTCAGCACCAAAGCGCACCGCATCGCGGGCATCTTCCGCATCAAGAATCCCTTTGATCACCATCGGCCCGTCCCAGAAATCGCGGATCCACTCCAGATCCTGCCATGAGATGGATGGGTCAAAGTTGTTCGCCAGCCAGCCAATATAATCCTCCAGCCCTGTGGGCTTGCCGAGATAGGTGGAGATATTGCCAAGATCGTGTGGCCGCCCATGCAGGCCAACATCCCACGCCCATTGTGGATGGGTCACGGCCTGCCAGTAGCGGCGCAGCGCAGCATTCGGGCCACTCATGCCAGAATGCGCATCGCGATAGCGCGCACCCGGTGTGGGCATATCCACGGTAAACACCAGCGTTGAACATCCCGCCGCTTTGGCACGTTCCAGCGCGTTACGCATAAAACCGCGATCGCGCAACACATACAGCTGAAACCACATCGGACGGTTGATCGCCGGTGCCACCTCTTCAATCGGGCACACCGATACCGTCGACAGGGTAAAGGGAATGCCTTTCAACGCCGCGGCACGCGCCGCTTGCACTTCGCCGCGCCGCGCGTACATGCCGCACAGGCCCACCGGTGCCAGCGCCACCGGCATTGACAAGGTTTCATTAAACAGTCTGGTCTCAAGGCTGAGTTCGGACATGTTTTTCAGCACGCGCTGACGCAGCGCCACATCAGCGAGATCCGCCACGTTGCGCTGCAACGTGTGTTCCGCATAGGCTCCCCCGTCGATGTAATGAAACAGGAATGGCGGCAAAATACGTTGCGCAGCGGCGCGGTAGTCACTTGCAGCAGAAATGATCATCAGGGTTTTTCCTTGCGTTGATCCAGGTCATGGCCCGGCAGACGGGTAATACGCGCCTGTCGCGCTTCATCTTCATGCAGGGTTTTCAGCGTGGCGTGCACAAACCCGAGGTGGTCCATCGCCGCGAGACGCGCTGCTTCGGCGTCGCCCGCCAGAATGGCGTTCAGCAGTGCCTGATGTTGTTCGGTCAGGCGGTCAAAAATCACCGGCTGGGTGTACATGCGCTGACGGCTTTGCATCACCGAGGATTGCAACAGATCGAAGAAGCCGCGCATGGTTTGCAGCAGCACCACATTGTGCGAGGCTTCGGCAATGGCGAGATGGAAGCGGACATCCGCCTGAGCCGCCAGGTCGGGATCGTCGCTCTCTTTCAGTTTAAGCGTGGCGTCAAAGGCGTATTGCAGCTTCTCTTTATCGGCCTCGGTAGCGCGCAGTGCCGCATGCCAGGCGGTGCTGGCTTCGATGGCATGGCGCGCTTCGAGGATGTCATAGCGATAATCCGGGTCGGCAGCCAATAGCTGGCGGATCGGTTCAACGATACGTTGTTCTGACCACGGCTCCTGCGGCTGACGCAGCCAGGTGCCACCGCCACGTCGGCTGATTAACACGCCGCTACTGATAAGTTGCTGAATCGCCTCGCGCAATGAAGACCGTGAGACACCGAACTCGGCCGCCAGCTGCCGCTCCGCCGGTAAACGCATACCAGGTTGCAGCTGGTGTTCATCAATCCAGGCGCGCAAGCGCGCCCGCAACGTATCCGCTAAGCGCGGCGTGTTTTCAGTCATGGAATCATCCAGGTTAAGACATACGCCTGAAGCGTGGTGATCACCCCGACCATGCAGGTGAAAATCAGGCTATGTTTGACGGTAAAACGGAACAGATCCGACTCTTTGCCCACCAGGCCGACGGCTGCACAGGCAATGGCAATCGACTGTGGTGAGATCATCTTACCCGTTACCCCGCCCGTGGTGTTGGCCGCCACCAGCAGCACATCCGATACACCAATTTGCTGCGCGGTGGTCGCCTGGAGTGCGGCAAACAACGCGTTGGAAGAGGTATCCGAACCGGTCAGGAACACGCCAAGCCAGCCGAGGAACGGTGAGAAAAAGGTGAACGCATCGCCGGTATGCGCCAGTGCCAGCGCCAGGGTGGCGGAGAGACCGGAATAGTTGGAGATGAAGGCAAACGCCAGCACCATGCCAATCGAGTAAATCGGCAGCGCCAGTTCTTTCAGGGTTTCGCCGAAGGTCTCAAGCGCCGCTTTTGGCTTCATGCGTAACCACAGTACCGACAGCACCGCTGCAACCAGAATCGCGGTGCCGGTTGCTGACACCACATCAAACTTGAACAGCGCCGGGTACGGCGTTGCATTTGCCACCACCGGCGGCATACGTGCCACCAGCTCGTGCAGCAGCGGCACCGGCACGGTAAACACCCAATCGTACAGCGCGCCGCCTTTGGCAAACAGCGCTTTGAACGGCGGAATGCTCCACAGCGTGACGGTCGCCGTCAGGAACAGGAACGGCATCCAGGCACGGATCACCTGCGCGGCGCTATAGCGCTGGCGCGACAGATCCTGATCGACCATTGAAGCGCCCATGTCGTTAAAACGGAAAATACGCACAGGTTTCCAGCGGCGCAGGAACAAGGTCAGACAGATCAGGGAAGCCAGTGAAGAAATGATGTCCGGCAGCTCCGGGCCAAGGAAGTTGGAGCTGAGGAACTGCGCGATAGCAAAGGAACCACCCGCCACCATCACCGCAGGCCAGGTCTCTTTCACCCCACGCCAGCCATCCATGATCGCCATAATCCAGAACAGCACAATGATGGTCAGGAACGGCAGCTGGCGGCCAGCCATCTGTCCGATATGGAAGCTGTCCAGCCCGGTCACCTGCCCGGCAACGATAATCGGGATCCCCATCGCACCAAACGCCACCGGCGCGGTATTGACGATCAGGCACAGTCCGGCGGCATACAATGGATTAAACCCTAGCCCCACCAACAGCGCCGCAGTGATCGCTACCGGTGCACCAAAGCCTGCCGCCCCTTCGAGGAACGCACCGAACGAGAAGCCAACAATCAGCATCTGCAAACGCTGGTCAGGCGTGATCGACAGGATCGAGGCACGAATGATGTCGAACTGACCGGTTTTTACCGAGATTTTGTAAACAAAAACCGCCGCGACAATGATCCAGGCGATGGGCCACAAGCCGTAGAGAAAGCCATACACCACGGAGGCCAAAGCCTGTCCTGGTGGCATGCCGTACAGCAGCAATGCCACCAGCAGCGCCAGCACTACCGTCGCGGTGCCCGCCTGATAGCCCTTCAGCTTGAGCTTAATCAACGCGAAGAAAAAGAACACAATCGGGATCACCGCCACCAGGCTGGAGAGCCAGATATTATTGAGAGGGTCGTAATTTTGTTGCCAGACCTGCATAGCGTGATCTCCAGAGGTCATCAGAAGCCTGCGTGACGTATACGCCACGCGTTACTGCCCGTGTTTATCACTGAATTGGTCGGACCAAAATTCAGATCCCCAGGCTTTCTGGCTCCAGATAGTTAACGCATTGTTAACCTAAAGCAACGTAACTGGAGTGATTTTTCGTGTTATGTGATGTCCCGGAAACATTTTTACCCTATTGGTAGGACCAATAAAGACTCTGGTTGACCAAAGGTCGAGCGGTTACTATTGAAAAACAAAATGATGTCATCGTGAGCAGTGGAAAAATGAATCGTCAGCCCATGTTTACCCCGCAACAGTTGCTGAGCTTTGTCGCGGTGTGTGAAACCGCCAGCTTCACTCGTGCCGCCGACCGTGTGCACCTGTCACAATCTACCGTCAGTCAGCAGGTGCGACGGCTGGAGGAGATGGTGGGTAAAGCGCTGCTACAACGCACCTCGCATCAGGTGGCGGTCACGGAAGAGGGAGAAAAATTGCTGGGCTACGCGCGCCGCATCATTGCGTTGAATGGCGAAGCACATGATGTACTGAGCGACAAATGGCGTGACGGTATTTTGCGTCTTGGTGTACCGGAGGATTTTGCCGCCCCCACGGCGGGTTTGCTGGCCGATTTTAGCCGCCAGCATCCGCAATTGCGGTTGGATGTGATGAGTGGCATGTATGTGGATTTGCACGCGGCGTGGCAGAGAGAAGAACTCGATATCATGCTGATTAAGCAGCCTGGTGGGGAACGGCCGCTGGCGGCCAGACCGGAACCGCTGCTGTGGCTCGATAGCGCCGAACATCCTTGTTTTGGGCAAACCCCACTGCCACTGGTGGTTTTCCCCCAACTTGGGTTGTATCGCGAGGAGATGTGTCAAACGCTGGATAGTCTCGGTCGTAGCTGGCGCATCAGCTACAGCAGTACCAGCCTGGTGGCGTTAGCCAGCGCGGCGGCGGCAGGCCTCGGCCTGACGTTACTCCCCGCCAGTTGCCGCCTGCCGCAACATCATGTACTGGGCGAGGCCGCGGGATTGCCGGTGATCAGCCATTTCGAGCTGGCGCTGTTCTGTCGCCAACCGCAGGACAATCTGCAACAGGCGCTGGCTGTCGCGCTGGTGGATTTTTGTCAGTTACGCTGGCAGTGATTTTGCCACTGCCAGCCAGTGGCAAATATCGCAGCGCA
The DNA here is from genome assembly GCF_059730495.1 of Pantoea sp. X-Soil-TKNS-1211. Classification (NCBI taxonomy): domain Bacteria; kingdom Pseudomonadati; phylum Pseudomonadota; class Gammaproteobacteria; order Enterobacterales; family Erwiniaceae; genus Pantoea; species Pantoea sp. X-Soil-TKNS-1211. The sequence goes on along the minus strand of NZ_AP035953.1, from coordinate 999,178 downwards.
CAGGCGAGGCTTTTGCCAGATTAGGCTTTTCCCTTTTGATCGGAGCCTCTGATGCAACTCTCTTCCCCCAGCCGTCGTGATTTTCTCAGCCAGACGGTACGCTGGACCGCCGCCGGAAGCCTGTTGGCGGCGGGTATGGGTCATGCCAGCCAGACAGTCGCTGCGCGATCCGAACAACCGGCCCTCCCCCGTGCCCGCCATTATCAGTTGTTAAATGTACGTCTCGAAGAAGGGTTTGAGCGCGAGGGTAATGAGGTGATCGCCACGCGCACCGCGCTGTACGACCTCACCATTAACGACGGGAAATTCGTCGCCATCGATCCGGCCGGAAACGCGCGTAACAGCGCTGTGCCCAACTGGGATGCACGGGGTTTGCTGCTGCTGCCACGCACCCGCGACATGCATATCCATCTGGACAAAACCTTTTACAGCGGCCCCTGGCAGGCACCACGCCCCCGTCAGGGAAAAACCATTATGGATATGATCGCCCGCGAACAGGTGCTGATCCCACAACTGCTCCCCACTTCGCGAGCGCGCGCCGAAGCCCTGATTGGCCTGCTGCAAAGCAAAGGTAGCACCGAAGCGCGCAGCCACTGCAACATCGATCCGGTCAGCGGCCTGAAAAGCCTTGAACATCTCAAGCTGGCGCTGGCAAATCAGCCCGATTTTGACTGCGAAATTGTCGCCTTTCCCCAACACGGTTTACTGCATTCAAAGGTTGATGGCCTGATGCGCGAAGCGATGTCGCTCGGCGTGCAGTATGTCGGTGGTCTCGATCCCACTAACGTGGACGGTGCGATGCAGGCGTCGCTGGATGCGATGTTCCAGATAGCACTCGATTACCAGCGCGGCGTGGATATTCATTTGCATGAAACCTCCCCGGCAGGGGTGGCGGCGATTCAATATATGGTGGATACCATCGCGAAGACCCCGCAGCTCAAGGGGAAAGTGACCCTGAGTCACGGCTTTGCACTCGGCACGCTGGAGGGTAAGGCGCTGGATCAGATGATTGCTGGCATGGCCGAGCAGCAGATGAGCGTGGCCTCCACCCTTCCCATCGGTAAGCTGACCATGCCGCTGCCGCAATTGCAGGCGGCGGGGATTAAAGTGATGACCGGCACTGACAGCGTAATCGATCACTGGTCGCCTTTCGGCACTGGCAGCATGCTGGAGAAAGCCAATTTGTACGCGCAACTATACCGCGGTTCTGATGAGTTTGGTCTGAGCCGGGCGCTACATATCGCCACCGGCGGTATTCTGCCGTTATCCAATCAAGGCATGCGTCAGTGGCCGCAGGTGCAGGATGAAGCCAGCATGATGCTGGTGGAGGCCAGTTGTTCCGCCGAGGCGGTGGCGCGTATTGCACCGGTCCACGCCACCTTCCAACGCGGCACCGCCGTGTACGCCGCCTGAAGCAAAAAAGCCTCCAGGAAGGAGGCTTTATGAAGGTAAAGGCAGGGACAGGTTGCGCCCACCGCCATGCTGGATTATTACGATAACATCTGAATAGCCAGCGCATACAGCCGCTGGTTTTCTTCGTCGCTGACAGGCTCTTCTTCCGCGTAACAGGCAATCATGGAGCTGACTTTGTCGGATGACAACGCCTCTCCGTGAATGTGTAGGGTTAACACGGCGCGGCCGACGATTTTCAGAATGTCCTCGTTTTGTCCCTGGACGTAGTGACTCAATGAAGTGACCTCTGAAGTTGTTTTATATCGCCAAATGGCGCGCTAAATATAAAACAATCCAGAGAACGATTTTAATCGGAATTTCCTGTAACAGAGGAGACATATAAACTTATCAGCAGCAAATGGTCGCCATCTTGCCGCCAGCATGCGGCTATCGTCTGATTAACTCAGTCATTTTTCTTTCATGATGGATTTCTTATCATGAGACTTTTCGGAAAATTCATTAGAATTTTTCAACAATAACCGCCTAAAAATAAACCAAATATTACCAGATACTTATTTATTCCATCCAGTAACCATCTTCCGGGCTATCGCGTGATTTATCATTGATGCTACGGGTCCTTTCTGCCAGACTGGCCGCCGCAACTCCGCCCGATATCAGAGACTGTCCCGTGACCGCTTTTTCTACCCTGACGCAACTGCCCACCAGCCAACTCGACAACCTGCGCGAGATGGGTTTTGACGCCATGACGCCAATCCAGGCTGCCGCCCTGCCCGCCATTTTGCAGGGGCGCGATGTGCGTGCGCAGGCGAAGACCGGCAGCGGTAAAACCGCCGCCTTTGGTATCGGCCTGCTTCAGCGGATTGATAACACCCAGTTTCATACTCAGGCGCTGGTACTCTGCCCGACACGCGAACTGGCCGATCAGGTCAGCAATGTATTGCGTCAGTTGGCGCGCTTCACGCGTAACATCAAGATCCTGACGCTGTGTGGCGGCCAGCCGATGAGCGCCCAGCGTGATTCGCTGGTGCATGCCCCGCATATCGTGGTCGGCACGCCGGGGCGTATTCTTGATCATCTCAAACGCGACAACCTCGATCTCAGCCAACTGCAAACTCTGGTGCTGGATGAAGCCGATCGTATGCTGGAGATGGGTTTCCGCGATGATATGGAAGCAATTATCGGTTTTACCCCCTCTGCACGTCAGACGCTGCTGTTCTCTGCCACCTGGCCCGACACCATTGTCAGCCTGAGCGAACGCTACCAGCGTGATGCGCTGGCGGTGGCGACCGAAACCGAGACAGAGCTGCCCGCGATCGAGCAGCGATTTATCGAAGTCAGCGCCAGTGAACGCATCAATCTGTTGAGCGCCCTGCTCAGCCAGCAGCAACCCGCTTCCTGCGTGGTGTTCTGCAACACCAAACGCGAGTGCGATGATATTGCGGCCGCGCTGAACGATCGTCAGATCAGCGCCCTCGCGCTGCATGGCGATCTGGAACAACGCGACCGCGAGCGAGTGCTGATCCGTTTTGCCAACGGCAGCATCCGGGTGCTGATCGCCACCGACGTGGCGGCGCGCGGTCTGGATATTAAATCGCTGGCGCTGGTAGTGAATTTCCATCTGGCATGGGACCCGGAAGTGCATCTGCACCGCATTGGTCGTACTGGTCGCGCCGGTGAGAGCGGTCTGGCGGTGAGCCTGGTGGCAGCCGATGAGATGGCGCGCGCCCATGCGCTGGAAGATTATCTGCAACAATCACTCAACTGGGTGGCCGCCAGCACGCTGAAAGGCAGTGCGACCAAATCATTGCCAGCAACCATGATGACGTTATGTATCGACGGTGGCCGTAAAGCAAAAATCCGTCCTGGCGATATTCTCGGTGCACTGACCGGTGAAGCCGGGTTCAGCGCGGATCAAATCGGTAAGATCGATCTCACCCCGACCCATGCCTATGTGGCCATCGCTGCCGCGCAGGCCAAAGCAGCGTTGATCAAGCTGAAAGAAGGCAAGATCAAAGGTAAAAGCGTACGCGCCATCCTGTTGAAGTAAATTGCTAAAACGTGGGGGCGCTCGCCCTCACGTCAAAATTCCACCTGCTGCTCTCTATTTTTTAATCACTCTGCCGATAACTCCATCACGGCGATGTTGCCATGCCCTTAACGCAGCCCTGAGCGAGGCCAGGATGGATAATTTCCAGAAAGAGATCGATGAACGCGCTAACCTCGCGTTATCAAACAAATTCGAACTATTGTTGTTCCGCCTCGGCTCCGATCAGCGGAAAGGTAAATCCGAGCTGTACGGGATTAACGTATTCAAACTGCGTGAAATCGTGCCAATGCCCAACATCACGCGTGCCGCCGGGATGCAATCGCCACTGCTGGGCATGGCCAGCATCCGCGACCAGTTTATCCCGGTGATTGATCTGCCTGCGGTAACCGGTTGTACCCCGGAAACCGGCCTCAACCTGTTGCTGGTGACAGAATATGCGCGCAGCACCCAGGCGTTTGCGGTGGAATCGGTGGAGAATATTGTGCGCCTCGACTGGAACCAGGTGCATACCGCTGAAGCGGGAATTGGCAGCCGCAACATCACCAGTATCGCCTGTCTCGACAGCGACGGTGAAAGCAATAATCTGGCGCTGGTGCTGGATGTGGAGCAGATCCTGTATGACATCATTCCATCCGTGCGCGGTGTCGAGCCGGGTGAAGAGACCGTGAAAAACTTCAACCTGAAACCGGGCCAGGTAGCGATTGTGGCAGAAGACTCCAAAGTCGCGCGTCAGCTACTGGAGCAGGGTCTGCAAAGCATGGGAATTCCGGCGATCATGCACAACACCGGTCTTGAGGCGTGGCAGAAAATCACCCTGATGCAACAGGAAGCCCAGGCGGCAGGTGAGTCGATCCACGACAAAATCGCACTGGTGTTGACCGACCTCGAAATGCCGGAAATGGACGGCTTCACCCTGACGCGTAATATCAAACGCGATGATGTACTGCGCCATATCCCGGTGGTGATTCACTCCTCGCTCTCCGGTAGTGCCAACGAAGATCACGTGCGCAAAGTAGGTGCTGATGGTTATGTGGCGAAATTTGAGATCAATGAACTGTCGAGCGTGATTCATCGAGTATTGGAAGCAACACGTTAATTCATCTCCTCTGGCGGCGCGATAAATCGCGCCGCGACACATCCCCTGCGAAGTTTTTGTGACAAACCTCTAAAAAATTAAAGTAAAAACATTAACATCCGATAACCCTAGCGCTTGCGCGTGCCGGGCAGGATTCTTCCCGCCGAAGTAAGCAGACAATTTTCGCTTATAAAACATCAACCTGATGCAGATATCTCATCTGCTTTTCTATCTTGCAAACCAAACTTTTGGCATCACGGGGAGAAACCTATGTTGAGCTTTAAGAACCTGAAGGTCGGCGCCCGTCTGGGCATCGCCTTTGGCCTGGTCGTGGCGTTGCTGGTGGTGGTGGGAATCACCTCTATCACCAAGATCAGCAATATTAAAAACGGCATCACCTCGATCGTGGAAGATCGTTATGTAAAAGTACGACTGGCCTATGATGTGCGTGATGGTGTGAACGATCAGATCAAATACCTGCGCGGCATCGTGATTGATACCACTCGCCCGGAAAATAACGTCAAACGCTTCCAACAGTTGGCTGAGGCGACTGACCGAACCAACAGCGCGATGAAAAAGATCGAAGCCATCCAAATCACCGCCGTGGGTAAGAAGAAGATTGCTGGTCTGCTGGCTGCCAGCCATCTGTTTGAACAACAGAAAGACCAACTGGTTGCCCTGGTAAAATCCGGTGATCTGGAAGCTTCCAGCACCTTTGTGCTGAAAAAAATCACCGATACGCAAAACGCCTTCCTGGATAGCGCCAACGCGTTTGCCGCTTCTCAGTCAGAGCAGTTGCAAAATGAAGGCATCAGCATCATCGCCGATGGTTCCACTGCGGTAATGGTGACGCTGATTTTCTCCGCCGTCGCCATTGTCGCCTCAATCATCCTCGGCTTCCTGCTGACCCGCTCGATCGTGCGCCCGCTGAACGAAGCGGTGGAGATTGCCGGAAAAGTGGCAGCAGGGGATCTCAGCACCCATATCGAAGTTAAAAGCACCGATGAAACGGGCGTGTTGATGCGTGCACTGCAAAGCATGAACGATAATCTGCTGACCATCGTGACCGATGTGCGTGCTGGTTCTGACACTATCGCTGTGGCGTCCAATCAGATCTCCAGCGGCAACCTTGACCTCTCTTCACGTACCGAGCAGCAGGCCAGCTCGCTGGAAGAGACCGCATCTGCGATGGAACAGATGACCTCCACCGTGAAGCACAATGCGGAGAATGCGCGCGAAGCCAATAAACTGGTCGCCAACACTTCCGATGTCGCTAAAGAAGGCGGCGTAGTGATGGAGCAGGTGATTGAGAAGATGGAAGCCATCGCGCTCTCCTCGAAGAAAATTGTCGACATCATCAGCGTCATCGATTCTATCGCTTTCCAGACCAATATCCTGTCGCTCAATGCGGCGGTGGAAGCGGCACGTGCCGGTGAACAGGGACGCGGTTTTGCCGTGGTGGCGAGCGAAGTTCGTAATCTTGCCCAACGCTCAGCTTCAGCAGCCAAAGAGATCAAGGTGCTGATTGAAGATTCTGTCGCAAAAGTAGACGAAGGGAGCCGCCTGGTATCTCATGCCGGTTCCACCATCGGTGAGGTGGTGAACAGCGTGAAAAGCGTGGCAGATATCATGAGTGAAATCACCATCGCCAGCAGCGAGCAGAGCAGCGGTATCAGCGAAATCAACCTCGCGATTACTCAGATGGAAGCGGTGACGCAGCAGAACGCCGCGCTGGTGCAGGAAGCATCGGCAGCCTCACAAGCTTTGCAGGATCAGGCTGAGCGCCTGGCGCAGTCGATGAGCGTGTTTAAAACCGGTCGCAGCATGGAACTGAGCGTGGTGTAACTACGCCGTTCAGCCGTAGCGGCGCGATTTATCGCGCACGACATTACGCGATTTATCGCGCACGACATTGCGCGATAAATCGCGCCGCTACGGATTTGTGTGATTAATTCACCAGCGAATAGAAAATCGAAGAGATGGCTAACAGCCCGACAATCACCACAAAGCCGTTGCTGATTTTGCCGCTGTACTGACGCATCGCCGGTACTCTCTGGATGGCGTACATCGGCATCAGGAACAACAGCATCGCAATCACTGGCCCACCGAGCGTCTCAATCATCCCCAGAATGCTCGGATTCATTGTCGCCACCAGCCAGGTGGTCAGCAGCATAAATAGCGACGTCATTCGATTCAGACGCTGCGGCGCGACACTTTTGCCACGGCTGCGCAGTGACTTGATCACCAGACCATTAAAACCTTCACGCGCACCGAGATAGTGGCCGAGGAACGATTTGGTGATCGCCACCATTGCCACTATCGGTCCCAGCCAGGCGATCATCGGCACATTAAAGTGGTTCGCGAGGTAAGACAGAATGGTGATGTTCTGCGCTTTAGCCGCATCGAGGTCGGCTGGCGACAGGCTCAGAACGCAGCTGAAGACAAAAAACATCACCGTCAGCACCATCATCAGATGCGCGCTGGCGAGGATACGGGAGCACTTCTGTTCCGCCGCCGCGCCATACTCTTCACGCTTCGCTACGGCAAATGAGGAGATGATCGGCGAATGGTTAAAGGAAAACACCATCACCGGAATCGCTAACCACAGCGTCATCCAGATATTGCTGTCGCCACTGCTTTGACCGGCGGACAAACTCGCCAGCGCAGCACCGTGCCAGTGTGGTACCAGGTAGCAGGCCAGTAACATCAGCACCGCCACAAACGGGAACACCAGCACGCTCATCGCTTTGACGATCATCTGCTCGCCAAAACGGACCACGGTCATCATGCCGACAATCAAAATCAGCGACAGCACGACTCGCGGCGGCGACACCAGCCCCAGTTGATGCACAATAAAGCTGTCAACGGTGTTGGTAATCGCCACGCTATACATCAACAGGATGGGATAGATAGCAAAAAAGTAGAGCAGCGTAATGATCTTACCCGCCCCTACGCCAAAGTGTTCTTCCACCACTTCGGTAATATCTTCGCCGGGATTCTTTCCGGAGAGCACAAAACGCGTCAGGGCACGATGCGCATAAAACGTCATCGGGAAAGCGAGCAGCGCCATGATAATCAGCGGAATCAAACCACCTGCTCCCGCATTGATGGGCAGAAACAGCACCCCTGCGCCAATCGCCGTCCCATACAGACCCAGCATCCACATGGTGTCACTTTTACGCCAGCCCTTCGCGGGCGCCTCAACGGCCCCTAATGTGCCGGTTTGCGAGGTTTCCATCTGTCTCTCCAGAATTACTCTTAATCAAAAGCACAGCCAGTTACGGCTGCGAATTATGACGCGGTCGGCGCGACCTGATCATGCTAACCGTTTTTTATCGGCGCGCATGACTTAAACGCAAAAATCAGTGCATAAAGCCAGCAATTACGCGCAACATGATGCATTTATCATCAATAAATGCACGATATACGCACGCAACCGTTTGCCTGGGCGCTATTTGACCTGAGACGCGGAGAGAGTGCAAGAAAGAACTCCGTAGCGGCGCGATTTATCGCGCGGATTTTTCCTGCAACGCGCGCGATAAATCGCGCCGCTACGTTGAGGGACACCGATTGTCAGAATGCCCGCATCCTGTAGAGCGCATAAAGAAAATAGTACGCTGTGATAGTATTCAAATTCATGATCACATATTTCATCTTTTCATTTTTGTTCAGCAGAATAAAAATCCCTTTGGAATAGCGTCCCCGCTTGATTTCATTAATCTCCTGAGCAATATCACCAGGTGAAAAAGATGAGTGATACATGGCAGTGACAATTTGCATATCCAGTGCCAGAACACGTTTGGAAATACCTTTCAGGAAATAGTCGAGGTCGCTTTCCTTATATTTTTCTACAATCGCATCATACAAGGCCGTCAGCGATTTTTTCCTCACCTTCAGCTCAGTATAATTGGACTTACGTTTGGAGAGCGATCCTGCCACATCTTCATAATGGTAGGCACTGCCTGGCATTACCAGGAAGTTACTGACGCAACTAAAACATTTAAGATTGAACAATAAGTCTTCGCTCATTGAGACGCCCTCAATAAAACGCAGCCCCATATCTTCCATCATTTGTCGGCGATAACATTTGTTATGCAGATAACCAATATTATCACTCATTTCCAGTTCCCCAAGTACAAAAGGGATATCTTCCAGATCGAAAAAACCCGCCTGCATGATTTTACCCACGCGATCATCATTCAGGTTCCCCACCATCAGATCGATAGTTTGCGCGGGCCAGGCACTGAGGTTCTGTCTAAATACCATCAGGAAGTTATTGTCAACCCAATCATCGGCATCAAGAAATAACACATACTCCCCACGACACAATTGCAGGGCGCTATTTCTCGCCGCACTGACGCCCGCATTCATTTGATAAATCACAATAATCTGTGGATAGTCGATGAATTCTTCAAGTATTTTGGGTGTTAAATCACGGCTACCATCATCAACGACGATAATTTCATAATTCCTGTATGTCTGGTTTAGCACGCTCAGAAGAGTTCGTTTAAGGGTTTTTTGGGCATTAAAGGCGGGGATAATAACACTGAATAGTGGTTTTTCGTTCATGATAAACTCTCTTTACTGTCTGAGGTTTTGATATTGTTAAATAACAGCCATAGTTTCCTGGGATTGATAAAAATGAGATGAATGCGCATGACAGGTTGCGCAGAAAAAAAATAATTAAGCAGCGTAAACGATAAAAACTCGGTCAATACCACGCTGATTGCGGCACCCGTCAGACCGAAATGCGGCACCAGTAAGATCGATGACGCTACACAGATTAATAAGACTGCGAAGGTTTTTTTCACCAAATAACGATAACCGTTGTACTTAATAATGAAGCGGTCCATGACGCTACTTAACACTGCACACATGGCACCAAAACTGAGGAATACCGTTGGCGCAATAGCATCCAGCCAGGCTTCGCCGTAAAAGTCTCGAATAAACCAGCCTGAGAGCAGCCAGATAGCCAGGATCACCCCGGCGGAAACACCAATCACCAACAAATGCAGTTTCTGGGCTTTAACGATGGCCTGCTCAGGATCGCGCTCGGCAAAAAATGAGGGATAAAACGATGCCAGCAAGGCACTGGGTAAAAACACCCAGGCAGTGGATAACGTCAGTGCAACCGAGAAAATACCCGCCTCTTTCACCCCGAGAAAATAAGAGACGCTGACCTGATTGACCCGTGTATACAGTGCGACGGCCACCACGGATAAAATCAGCGAAATTCCCGATGCCACCATATAACGTGAGTATTTTTTGAACTGCCTGATAGCGGGTAACGGCATCCGTTGCTCAACCAGAAAAAACCAGCTGGTTTTAATCACAAACGGAATCAACGTTGCCAATACGATAGGAATCGCCAGATATTTAGCATCGAGGGAAAAATACGAAATTAAGAAACGTACCGTCAGGCTGATGACCAGACCGATAAGATTGGCAATTACATTTAACCGCGCATTCAACATGGCTTCGTTATAGACGTTCACCAGATCAAGGGCGGAGAACAGACAAGCAATTGCGGCTGCCCCAATAAACACCAGCGCATCCGAACTCAGTTCTTCCTGCATCACCAACAAACCCACCGATGACAATAGCGCATACAACACCAGCACCAGGAAAAAGGTCGACATCATTAACCTGATACCGGAATTCCGCTTCTGTGAGATACGTTTCAACAAAATCACATCACTCCCCATCTGGGCGAGGGTTTGTACAAACTGAAACACCAGCATGGACAGGGAGATAATGCCGAAAGTAGTGGGTCCGACGTATTTCGCCACATAGGAAGTTACGAAAATCAGGCCCAATACCGCAATCAGTTTTTCAGCAATCATCCACAGCGAGTTTTTTAATTTATCTTTCACAACACAACCTCAGGAGAAATTATTTCCGTGCCAACTTACGCAGACGCGAAACCAGACGAGGGCTAAGAAAAAACAGCGTAAAGTACAGACTCCAGCCATTAATCATCAGCCCCGATGAGAAATAAGTTCTAAAACACTTCCGATAGAGCACAATATAATCATCAATAAAATCGCGGCTAAACCCCTCACTATGTATCGCTTTATAGATATAGGATGAGGCCACTTTCAGATAGAGATGGTAATAACAGCGACGATGCTGCGCCGACAAAAACGCTTTCATGTTGCTAAATGAGCGAACAAACGAAAAATGTTTTTCCTGTAATGACGATCTTGTCGCAGAATTGGTAGATTTAACGTAGTGATAAACTACCGCACTGGAGAATACCACCTGACGATTTTGTTGTAGCCAGAGATAGTTGATCACAAATAGCAGATCTTCAAAATTATAAATCTCTTCATTGAAACGCAGATGGTGCTGGCGAATCACGTCACCGCGAAATACCTTGTCGCAAATACCGTGACGCGGAGTAAAGTAGAGCAGTTCGTTAATCGCAACAGATACTGTCATCGAGTGGGCTTGATCTGATGCCACAGGAAAATCCAGCGGCTGCCCCTGCGGGGTAAAATGCTGCGACTGTCCCACAACCATACAAACGTTTTGCTGCATCAGACGCAGCCAGGTTGAAAAAGCGGTGGTTGGCAGAAAATCGTCGGCATCCAGAAAGCAGAGAAATTTCCCCCGTGAAGCGCGTATCCCCTGATTGCGGGCCGACGAGACGCCACCATTGGCTTTATTGATAATATGAAAATGCGGATAGTGTGCAAAATTTTGCAGCAACGACAGCGAGTGGTCAGTCGAACCATCGTTAATAAAAATCACTTCAAAGCGCGGCTCATCCTGCTGTAGCAAGCTATCAATGCACCTCTCCAGATACGCTGCGGCGTTATATACCGGTACGATGACGCTGAATAACACGTCGTTTAAAGGATTTAGCATGTGACCTCTTAAGCAGTGAACCGTATAAATGGCGTGCAGCCTGCGCGATAAATCGCAACGCTACAGTAAATTGATATTTTCATGATGCTTGCATCCACCTTATGATTTATTCCTATTTTATTTCGGAATTCCCTCAGGCAAAAAATGGAGAAAATAAAGGATGATATAAAAATGGCTAAATTAAGAATTACGCCATATAAACAGGACAATTTAAATATTGAGAGAGGGGAATAAAAACACAGGCTACCGCCCTGGCTTACAGTCACCAGTTAACTGACAGGGTTTAATTCACTTTTTTTGGTAAAAGCAACCACGCTGCACTCATTCGAGTTCAGTTGAATTTCAGTTACTTGAATTGCCATGCCGGGATGAAAAGGTATATCTAAAAATGGGCCTTTTCATTGAGGGACACGACATTAATGTTCTTGCTGTATGTCCTGCATTTTTATTACTTCGAAGCGGTTAAATATCCTCGATAAATGCAAGGGCGCTAATTCAGCGCGGACATCGCGACCGCGCTGCAACAGGCCATGGGCCTCATAAATGCGATCTGTTTCAAAAATTCCTTCGACAATCTTACCGGGCACGGTTATAAGGTCAATGTTTGCTATATCAAACCGGAATTTCCGCATCGCTCGTCATCCCGCGATATTGCGAAATAGATTAGCCAGCATGAATTAAGAATATGCGGATTGATTAGCGCAGACCTCCGCCAGACCAGGAATAAAGTGAAGGTAATGTAAGGTGATGTGCCAAAATATTTCTGCTATGGATTTATCACCGTCACATTTATTTCACTCTCAACCGTACCTCTTATACTCGCGCTTCCTTCAACAATCGGTTAATGCTGCGCGGTAACGTGCTCGGGCACGGTAAATTCCACGGTTTTGCTGTCCAGCGGTTTATGGGTAGGATCAGCAAGGATGATGGTCACTTTGTGCTTGCCTGCCGCCAGGCCCACCAGGATCACCGGTTCACCGCTGGCGTCGGCCCAATGCCAGGGATTATCGTCAACAATGACGTGGATATGGCCGATACGCGGCGTGACTTTTAACGCCTCAGGGCCAAATACCGGCTCGATACGCAGGTTCTCAGCTCGGTACTGAATAAATACCGCGCCCTTGCGTAATGGCCCAGCGAGTGGAGCATCAACGATAAGCCTGGCTGGCGGCTGCGGTTTTTCCAGCGGTGCAACAGCGGCCGGACCCAGCACATCTCCCGCACTAAGGCCGCCCAGCTCGGCGGCCCAGGCGCAGGTAGCGGATGAGAACAAAATCGGTGAAATGAGGATCAGTTTACGTAGCATAATGGTTGCTCCTGTGAGTGGGTAAATAACAACAGACACAGGAGACCACGCTGATGTATCGGGTTTATTTGGGCGATGACGCGTTATGTATTGCTTTGTAACCCCCGCAATGCCAGATACAGAGGGAAACCAAAAACCACGGCTAGCCGAGCGCCGCCAGTACCCAGGCGACCGCCAGCAGATCGGCACTGCCCCCTGGGCTTAAACGCCGTGCCATCAAGGCCTGATCCATCTGACGCAACGCGCTGTTATCCCAACCGGTTGCCAGCAGGGATACCGCATAATCCTGGACATAACACAGCCCTGCCCTGCCCCCCCGCGACAGCAGATTGCTATCCGGATTCGACGCCATCAGGCGCAGTAAGGCATGCTGTAATTGCCGTTCGCCCTGCTCCTGATGCCAGAATGGCAGCACCGCACGGCGGACCGTGGCAAAGCCGCTCTCGACCTCGCCACGCGCCCCTGTCAGGCCATACTCACGGAACTGCCGTTCCCCGGCAGTGCAACAGGTTTTGCGGTTAACCAGTTCCCGCGCCACCAGCCCGCGACATATCTCACTGACCTGACGACACAGGGTATCAGCGCTCACCCTGCGCCCCTGTCCCTGTAAACGCCCGGCGGCAAAGCACAGTAATCCAAGGGAGAAAATGCCGCCTTTGTGGGTATTCACCCCTCCAGTGGCGGCGAACATCGCCTGCTCGCAGGCAATGCCAGCCGGACGTAGCAGGCGCAGCTGCTCAGCGGCAGGTTGCTGTGCATGTTCGAATCCGGTGCGGGCAAAAACGTCCAGCCACGGCGTGATGGCCGCAATGCTGGTTAGCAGCAGGGCATGATCCATATCCTGGTGCGAACCGTTATTGGCACGATCCACTAACCCCGGTTTTGGGGTTAAATCCAGCTCCAGACGCAACGCCTGTGCCGCAAGACCGGGCACGTCAGGCTCTGGAGCGTTAATCGCGAGCAAACCAGCCATCAATCATGTGCTCCACGCGCGCGACCACCTCTTCCAGCGGATGGCGGCGCGAACGCGCGCAACCATGCGCCGGTTGGTCGCATATCAGACAACGGCGGGTGTGCAAATCCAGCGAGTGCCGCCCAACCTGCCCCTGCTGTGGACAAAACACGTCAAAATCCCACAGCCTGCCGAGAGGGAAAGTTTGTTCCAGATCGACGCACTGCGCCTTGATTTCCACTGCCGGATGCTCCACACACCACAACGCTTCCGGACCCGTCTCCAGCCACAGAACCTGGTGAGCCAGCACCGGCCAGCGATGCTGCCACAGCAGTTGGTCGCAGGCCTGCAAGGCCACACCCATGGTGTTGCGGTAGCGGATGCTGTCCTTCACCGCCCCCGGTGTCACCAGCGTCAGGGAAATAATCGGTTGTTGATAGCGAGTGAGCCAGTCAGCCTGACGCGCCGCGCGAGCCTCTTTCGCCGCCAGCAGCGCTGCAAGACTGACGCCCGCTCGCACGGGCGTCATGATGGTCATAGATTTTCCTCCTTAACCTGGCGGACAACGTCAATTACGCTGCCGTCACGATAGCGGATCACCCCGACAATACGGTCGGTAAAAGCGATTGGTTTAGGTTCACCGGTCAGCGAGACCGCGCGCTGATACAGCGCCGTGATATCGACCACCTTCAACCCCGCGGCCAACAAGCGCTCGCGAATTTCCGGGCGTGCCGGGTTCACCGCGATGCCGTGATCCGTCACCAGCACATCAATGCTCTCTCCCGGTGTCAGTCGGGTAGTGACGCGTTTTACCACCGTAGGAATGCGGCTGCGCAGCAGTGGCGCGACCACAATCGTCAGATTGGCGGCGGCGGCAACGTCGCAGTGGCCACCGGAGGCACCGCGCATCACGCCATCGGATCCGGTAATAACGTTTACGTTGAAATCAACGTCAATTTCCAGCGCGCTGAGGATCACCACATCCAATTGATCGCAACTGGCCGCTTTACCGCCGGGATTAGCATATACGTCGGTGGAGATCTCCACATGGTTTGGGTTGCGGCGCAGCGATGCCGCCGCTTCGCTGTCGAAGCACTGAGTATCGAGTAATTTTTCGATCAACCCTTTTTCGTGCAGATCGACCAGGCTACCGGTGATGCCTCCGAGAGCAAAACGCGCTTTGACACCGTGGCGCGCCATTTTTTCTTCCATGTAACGGGTGGCCGCCGTGGCTGCTGCACCCGAACCGGTCTGCATCGAAAAACCTGCGCGGAAATAGCCGGAATGTTCAATCACATCAGCGGCATAGCGGGCGATCATCAGCTCACGTGGATTGCTGGTGACGCGCGCCGCCCCAACACTGATTTTCGCCGGATCCCCCACGCTGGCGACCTGGACGATCAGATCCACCTGCTCCTGCCCAAGACTGGCGGGCATATTGGGGAACGGCACCAGTTCCTCGGTCAGCAGCACCACTTTTTTGGCGAAACGGGCATCGACCATCGCGTAACCGAGCGAACCGCACGCGGATCGCCCTTGAGTACCATTGGCATTGCCAAACTCATCGCTGCACGGCACGCCGAGAAACGCGACATCAATATTGAGTTCGCCATCCTGCAACAGTTTCACCCGACCGCCGTGGGAGTGGATCTGTACGGGTTCCTGCATCAGTCCATGAGAAATCGCTTCAGCCAGTTTGCCACGCATGCCGGAGGTATAGATCCGGGTGATCACGCCGCTCTGAATATGCTCGATCAAGGCATCGTTGCAGGTCATCAGCGAGCTGGAGGCCAGTGTCAGATTTTTAAATCCGAGCCGTGCCAGCGTCGCTACCACATGGTTGATCACCTGGTCGCCTTCGCGGAACGCATGGTGGAAAGAGATGGTCATGCCATCCTGCAAGCCACTACGCGCGATGGCGTCTTCCAGCGAGGCGCACAATTTACGCGTGTGTTTGGCATGAATATCTGCCAACCATGGCGTGGCGTCATGGGCGCTTTCAAAAGGTTTTAACTCACGCAGATGCGGGAAATTAACGTGAAGAAGTTCTGTCTGATTCATGATTTTTTCCTTAACGCCGCACGCCGGATGCCGCCGCTCGCTCCAGCACCATCTGCGCGTGATTAATAATCGGGGCGTCGATCATTTTGCCGTTCAGCGAAACCACACCAAGGCCATTACGCTCCCCCTCTTCTGCCGCTTCGATCACGCGTTGTGCGTGATCCACTTCCTGTTGAGTGGGCGCATAAGCGTTATGCAGTAGATCAATCTGACGCGGGTTAATCAGCGACTTACCGTTAAAACCCATTTTGCGGATCAGTTCGACTTCACGCAGGAAACCGGCTTCATCGTTCACGTCTGACCACACCACATCAAAAGCATCGATGCCTGCGGCACGAGCGGCGTGCAGCACGGCGCAGCGGGCATAGAACAACTCGGTACCATCGCCACGTTCGGTTTGCATATCCATCACATAATCGAACGCCGCCAGCGCGATACCGATCAAACGCTGGGAGCTACGCGCGATGGCAACGGCGTTAATCACCCCAATCGCGGATTCAATTGCTGCCATGACGCGTGTGGATCCCACTTCACGCCCACAGGCCAGTTCAATTCGTTCCAGATGACGTTCCAGCTCGTAGATATCTTCCGGGGTATCGGTTTTCGGCAAACGCACTACATCAACACCCGCGCGCACCACCGCCTCCAGATCCGGTAAACCAAACGGCGTGTTCAGCGGGTTGATGCGCACCACAGTTTCAATGTCCTGGTACATCGGGTGCTGCAAGGCATGGAACACCAGCAAACGCGCAGTATCTTTTTCCCTGAGTGCTACCGCGTCTTCCAGATCGAACATGATCGAATCGGGTCGGTAAATAAAGGCAGTGGAGAGCATGGCCGCATTGGCTCCAGGCAGGAACAGCATGCTACGTCGCAGTTTCCTCATAACAGTTTCCCCCAATCAATCTCCACCTCTTCTGCGGCGCGCAGTACGGCGCTTTGCAGACGGGCGCGGATCACGCAATCCAGCGCACCTTTGTCTTCGATGATGATCAAGCCCTGATGGACCTGCATATCACGCAACGTGGCATGTACAACCTGGCGGATCTGATCGCCGAACTGCTTGATCACCTCGCTGTGAATCACCACTTCAAGGTCGCCCCCGGTGGGGGCTATTTTTACCATCAGGTCACTGGACTCCATGGTTCCTGCCAGCGCCTCCCTTACAATTTTCATATTTATATTCCTGATTTTTAAGCAACTTCCGCGCTGTAATGAGATGCAAGATGCGCAAAAGTGGTATCCGGTACAATTTCCCGAATACGGGAAAACTGGTGTGTTTTCAGTAAGCGCCGCACTTCCGAGGCCGAAATGGCATGGCCAGCGGCTTTAATACGAGGGATTTCCACCACTTCCACCGCGCCAGTCAGCAGCTGATGCATGCTGTGGTTATACTGGCGGGTGATCTCGCAAAAAGGTTCGCTGCCGATAAAACGATGGGTAATGCCCAGCGCCGGAGCGATATGGTTGCGGAACAGCAGCAGGTCGATTTCACTCCATGCCTGCTGCACCTTGCCGGTCTCTTTCAGGAAATAGGCCGGAAAGGTGGCGCGTGAGATAATGTATTGAGAACCTTCATGCAAGGTGATATTGGGCAGGTGGGCAACGCCGCTCTGCACCATTTTCCAGCGCGCACTAAAGGGGAAGAACGAGGCGTCTTCACTGACCACAAACAGGTGCAGCCAGTCGCAGCGTGCCGCCGCCTGCTCCACCAGATAACGATGTCCCAGCGTGAAGGGATTGGCGTTCATCACAATCGCGCCAATACGTTGCCCGGCAACACGGCTGGCCTGCAATGAACGGCAGTAGCGCTGAATGCCTGAAGGGGTGTTTTCCAACAGGATGGCGTTCTCCCCGCTCTGTACCACCGGCCAGAAGCCGTTGCGCTGGAACCGTTCCCGGTTGCAGGGGCGGGTACAGAGGAACAAGTGGAAATGTCCGCGTGCCAGCGCCAGATGCTCTACCTCGGCCAGCAGCTGTGCACTGAGATTTTCGCCGCGCCACTGCTCATCAATGGCGACGCATTTGATGACGTTAGCGGCAAGACCGGCACAGCCCACCAGTCGATCATCCGACCAGGCTTCAACAAAGGTGGTGATATCGCTGTCCATGCCTAATCCGCTATCCGCCAGCAGCGCGCGGATAGTCTCGCGCCGCCGGGTATTACCGCTGACTTCCGCGATGCGGAAGTCGATGGAGGGTCGTGGTTGCATAATCTTGGCTGCGCCTTAGTGCGTCGTCGTCAGCACATGAGCTGGCGCATCGATAATCACATTGCTGAGATGACCAATATTTTCGATCTCCACTTCAATGCGATCGCCTGCCTGCATAAACAACGGCGGATTGCGTTTCTTACCCACGCCGCCCGGCGAGCCGGTAATGATGACGTCACCGGCATGCAGGCTGGTAAAGGTGCTGATGTACTCGATCAATTCAGCGACTTTGTGGATCATGCTGGCGGTGTTGTCATCCTGTACCATGCGGCCATTCAGCCAGGTACGAATCGCCAATCGGTGCGGGTCCGGAATTTCATCGGCGGTGGTCATCCACGGGCCAAAAGCGCCGGTCTGCCGCCAGTTTTTTCCGGCGGTAAACCAAGTGTGCTGCCAGTCACGCGCTGAACCATCCATATAACAGCTGTAGCCCGCCACGTGGTTCAGCGCATCCTCGCGTGCGATATCCTCGCCGCTTTGACCGATGATCACCGCCAGTTCGCCTTCGTAATCAAACTCGCTGGAGTGACGCGGTTTCAGAACTGGCGTGTTATGGCCGGTTTGCGAGTCGGCAAAACGCACAAATAGCGTGGGTGCCGGGTTGTGCTGATCGAACTCTTTGCGTTTTTCGGCGTAGTTCATGCCCACGCAGAGAATTTTTCCTGGGTTCTCAATCACCGGTAACAAGGTGAGATCATCAAAACGCAGATCCGGTGTTTCACCACTCAGTTGCTGTGCCTCGTGCAGCGCGTTGGCGGCGAGCAACGATTTTAAATCTGCGTAGCGGTCGCCAAGACGGTGACCGAGATCGATCACACCGTTATCCCTGACGATGCCGTAGCTACGCTTTCCCTGATGGACAAAGCTTGCAAGTTTCATATTCGTTCCTGTAATACATCAATCAGACGAGGAAATTGCCGAGAATGAGCAGTGATACCGACACGTTGATCGCGCCGCCAATTCGGGTCGCAATCTGGGCGAATGGCATCAGGCTCATGCGGTTACCCGCCGTGAGGATGGCAACATCCCCGGTGCCACCCTGACCGCTCTGGCAGCAGGAGACGATGGCGACATCGATGGGATGCATACCGATCTTTTTACCCACAAAGAAGCCGGTAGCGACTAGCGCTGAAACGGTACTGACGATCACCAGCAAGTTATTGATGGTGAACGCGTGCACCAGTTCCTCCCACGGCGTAATGGCTACACCTACGGCAAACAGGATGGGATAGGTAACCGAGGTCTGGAAGAATTTGTACACCACCTGGGACCCCTCCAGCAGGCGCGGCGAAACACCATGTGCCAGCTTGATCAGTACCGCGACAAACAGCATGCCAACCGGCGCAGGCAGGCCAATCAGTTTGTGGCCGAGCATACCGATCATGTACAGCAGCACCGCCAGCAGCGCACCTGCGGCGATGGTGGTCACATCGGTTTTACCTGGCGCCGCTTCCGGTGCTTTGGTGTCGCCATTGCTGCGGTTCGGCATCAGTTGGCCTTCCCCGGTTAAATGCGGGAAACGCTTACCGAGCTGATTCAGGCATCCCGAGATGATGATCGCGGTCAGGCCACCCAGCATTACCATCGGCAATACGCGACCCAGTGCGACGCCCTGATCCATATGCAGCAGCGTGGCGTAACCAATGGATAGCGGAATCGCGCCTTCGCCAACGCCACCGGCCATGATGGGCAGAATGATAAAGAAGAAGATCTGGAACGGTTCCATGCCAAGCATCAGGCCAACACCCATGCCGACCAGCATGCCGACGATTTCACCGCATAACATCGGGAAGAAAATACGCAGAAAACCCTGAATCAGGGTGGTGCGGTTCATACTCATGATGCTGCCAACAATAATGCAGCAGATATACAGATAAAGGATGTTGGTGGATTTGTAGAATTTAGTGGTGGATTCCACCACCACGTCAGGCAGCAGGCCATAATAGACCATCGCTGACGGGATAAAGGTGGCGCAAATCGCGGCGGCACCCAGTTTGCCTACAATCGGCAGACGTTTACCAAACTCGCCACAGGCAAAACCGAAGAACGCCAGTGTCGCGACCATCACCACAATATCGCTGGGTAATTTACCGCCGAAACAATCGATAGCAATTAACGCACCAGCCAACAGGAATAATGGCAATGGAATGATCCCGATTTTCCAGGTATCCATAATATGCCACCATCGGTCCTTGAGTGATTTTTTTTGAATCGCCAGTGATTCCGAGGTAACAGAAAACGAATCGTCAGTTGTGCTCATAATTAAGCCCCTTAGTTATTTTGTGCCTTTAGGGTAAAGGGCTAATCACGCAGGTTATGTGAGGAAAAGCATAATAAAACCGGAGTTTTAATGGTATCTATGGTTTTTATGGTTTCTTTTATTTTCTGTGATTTACACCTTAATTATTTGCGTGGTTTTAATGGTTTTTATATCCAGAGGTACAAGTTAATAACATTTCCAAAAATGAGTATTTAACATATCATTTTTTGCGCCAACTCTTGCTGTGCAAGGGATCACAAGTTTCCAGTAAACCACACACGATGATGATAAAAAATGGTACATTGGCGCTTTGCGGGCTGTGGTGCGTGCCGTTATGAAGCTATCCTTCCAAATCAAACTTTTTATTTCTTTGGTGCTGTTCTTCTCCGGCCTGTTTGTTTTGCTCGGCATTTATTATTACCAGGATGTTAGCCGCCAGCTTTACCAGGAAATGAGCACCAGAGCAAAAATACAGGCGGAAGAGATCGCCATCATTCCGAATTTGCGTAAAGCGGTCGCAGAAAAAGATATTCCGGCGATTAATCAGTTTATGCATCAGGTGGTCTTGCATAGCGACGCCAGCTTTATTGTGGTGGGGGATAGTAAAGGGATTCATCTATTTCATTCGGCGCATGGCGATGTGGTCGGCAAAAAGCTGATTGGTGGTGACAACGATGCGGTATTACGGGGAACCACCACCACCACCATTCGCAAAGGTGGACTGGGCATTTCCTTACGCAGTAAGGCACCAGTATTTGACGATAACCATCAGGTAATCGGCATTATCTCGGTGGGTTATCTCACCAGCTACCTCGACACCATTACCCTGAGTAAAGTGATCAATATCTTTATCGTCGCCGTGTTGCTGCTGGCCGCCCTGTTCATTTTTTCCTGGTTTTTCACGCGCGGGATTAAAAAACAGATCTTCTCGCTGGAACCACGGGAAATTGGTCTGCTGGTGCGCCAGCAGAAAGCGATGATGGAGTCCATTTATGAAGGGGTGATTGCAGTCGACAATGAACTACGCATTGAGGTAATCAACCAGGCGGCACGTAAACTGTTGGGGCTGAGCCAGCCAACACGTATGTTGCGTGGACATCCCATCGGTGAGGTGATTGCCCCGGTGCCATTTTTCACCCGCGAAGTGATACTGGAAAATGATACTCACGATGAAATCTGTCGTTTCAATCAGTTAACGGTGATCGCCAGCCGGGTACGGATTATGCTGGAGGATGAATTGCAGGGGTGGGTCATCACTTTTCGTGACCGCAACGAGATCGATAGCCTCAGCGCGCAACTTAGTCAGGTCAAACGCTATGTCGATAACCTGCGCATTATGCGCCATGAACAATTGAACCGGATGACCACACTCTCCGGGCTATTGCATATGGGCCATTACGACGAAGCGGTGCGCTATATCCAGGCCCAGTCAGAACATGCGCAGGAGCTGCTGGACTTTATCTCTGCACGCTTTCGCTCGCCGACACTATGCGGCTTGCTGTTAGGCAAAGCCGCACGCGCACGTGAAAAAGGTGTCGAGCTGGTGTTTGATCCGCTCTGCGAGATGGTGCGCCCCTGTCGCACGCTGGGGGAAGCTGAACTGATCTCAATCATTGGCAATTTGCTGGATAACGCCATCGAGGCCACACAGCGTTCCCCTCACCCACACGAACCAGTGGAGGTCCTGATCCTGCTCAACGATCGGGAGCTCATTATCGAGGTCGCGGATCGGGGTATCGGTATCGATTCAACCATTCGTGAACATATATTTGAACGCGGGATAACCACCAAACGCAGTGGCGATCATGGTATCGGCCTGTATTTAATCGCCAGCTATGTCACGCAGGTAGGTGGGTCGATTGAAGTTTCCAACAATGCCCCGCACGGCACGATTTTTTCCTTATTTATTCCTGAAATGGGCGACCAGGCGCGTCCCGTTCCAACGCTGGAAGAACAGTACTATGCAACCTGACCTGATAGACGTATTGATTGTTGAAGATGAAAACACTCTCGCACAGTTACATGCCGAACTGATCAGTGAACATCCGCGCTTACGACTGGTAGGGATGGCCTCATCACTCGCTGAAGCTCGGGTGTTAATGAAGAACAAGCAGCCAAAGCTGGTGCTGCTCGACAATTATCTTCCGGACGGTAAAGGCATCACGCTAATCAGTGATCCACTGGTTCTGCACGCCAACTGTTCGGTGATTTTTATCACTGCCGCCAGCGATATGGACACCTGTAGCCAGGCGATCCGCAATGGTGCTTTCGACTATATTCTCAAACCTGTCTCCTGGAAGCGTTTAAGCCAATCGTTGGAGCGGTTTGTGCAGTTTGCCGAACAGCAGCGAGTATGGAAGATTGTCGATCAGCAAAACGTCGATTCGCTCTATCAACTTCAGGCGAAAAATTATCGCCAGGATAACGGCAGTAAAGGCATTGAAGAAAAAACGCTGGCGCTGGTGCAAAAAATGTTTGCTGAAGCCGCGCAACGTTGCTTTTCCGTGGATGAGGTGGTGAGCGAAACCGGACTGAGTAAGACCACCACCCGCCGCTATCTGGAACACTGCGTCGATGCGGGTTTTCTGGCAGTGGAGATGCAATACGGCAAGATTGGTCATCCGAGAAGGATGTATCGGCGGGTTGAGGGGGAATAATGGGGTAATCTGGGGTGCGGTGGCCGGTGTGGATATGGATTTCTGCGCGGCTTATCTCAAACTAAATCGTCATAGATACCCGGTGATTAAAGAACATCGTATACTTTCGATCCAACCTGAAAAGAAATTTTCATCTAAAAATCATACTGTTAATTCCAACAATCAACGCAACTACTCTCCCAGGTGCGGTGGCATTTGACTGTACGTAAATAATCGTACAAAATACAAGAACTGTAAAATGGGTTTTAAACAGATAAAACATGAAGCAATAGCCTGCCTGAAAAAGGGAGCCTATGACCATGAAGCAAGATCCAATATTGATACAAAGAATCTGTTTTCTGTCGGGGAAATTGATGAAGAGTATGTAACCTCTTTGATACAGAGAACATCAGGAGATCAATACAGCTATAGTCCCCATCATCAGGACAGTACCATCCATGTTCACATATGCCGCCCGTATAAAGATGGCTGTTATTAGTACGTGAAATTTTATTTTATTGAACCCGATATTATCTTTATCAGCGTTCATCAGTAATCAGAAGAGGTTAGGATGAGAATCGTTAAAGAGGGTGATACACGACAGGTTATTTGCCATAACTGTGGGAAAAGCCAGGCGACTTATCTATTACGCGATGTCGATTTTAATGATAAAAGTGGCACAGTTAAAAATATCTTAGCGGCAGTTTGTGATAACTGTAATGACGTCGTCAGCATTCCAGCGCAATCGACACCGAAGATCAAAGAAGAATACAATAAAATAAAATCCTCTTTAGAGGTCAGGGTTCCGGCGCATTTTCTGGATATTTTAAATGTTGCATCACAAAAAATAAATCCTGCCATGGATGATAGCTTCAGCCGTGCGTTAATCCTGTATTATATTCATGCATTAAACTCCGGACGTTATGAGCAGCAGGATTTAGCAAAACTATTGAATGGTGATTTAGCCAAAGCCAAAGCATCGAAAAGAATCTCGATAAAGATAAACCACTGGCAGCTTAACGAACTCAATGAGATCATGGAAAAGCAACATCTTAAAAAGAATACCGATGTGATTAAAGCCGTGATACTTAAGATCAATGAAGATATTGTGCAGAATGAAAAACCTGAACAACTTTCTGAATTGAGAAACGTTGCGGCAGCATTTGCTTAAGTCGTCACTGGTTCTTCAGGAAATGGACGTAACTAATTGAAAAAACTGGTGCCGGTAATAGGAGTCGAACCTACGACCTTCGCATTACGAATGCGCTGCTCTACCAACTGAGCTATACCGGCATTGCGGTGGGGAACTACGGGGCAATAACTTAGAAAAAACCGCCAAACGAGTCAAGGGCCAACACACCGCAGGTGGAACTTATCAGCATTCCCTGACAAAACCGTTCATATCGCAAACAAAGAAAACAAGGTTCCACACTCACCAGTTCGTAGCGGCGCGATTTATCGCGCAGGTTTAAACCCCAATGTTGGCCTAAAAACCGCGCGATAAATCGCGCCGCTACGACTCCCAGCAAGTGGAATCCATTGCACACATTTAATTCAATTTTTTTGAATCACTTCAGCAAATCCCTCAGCTTTTACTCGCCACTCTTCAGGTCTATTCTCTCTCACATCGAGGCAAAACGCCTCACCGACTAAACAAACTTCTGAGGAAATGACCATGAAATCTATCAAAACTTTCGTTGCAGTTGCCGCCCTGTCACTGGTTTCTTTCGGCAGCTTCGCACAGAGCATCACCGCTTCTGCCTCAACCCTGGACGGTGCAGAAGCCAAAATCGCTGCTCAGGCCAAACAGGCAGGTGCCTCTTACAAAATCACCGGCGCACGCGTAGACAACGGTGCTTACCTGTCAGCTGAACTGACTAAATAAGGTAATAATTAGCACGATCACAGTTATCGCACTAATTATCAATCACGAAACGATAACTATAGTTATTATTACTTTCATCGAAGGCAAACAGCCTTCCAACCAGACAAATTAAGGATTAAGACCATGAAAACTATCAAAGCACTGTCAATCGCCGCTGTCGCCGCTCTTTCTCTGATGTCAGCAGCCAGTTTCGCGCAGAGCATCTCTGTGACCTCTTCAACCCTGGACGGCGCAGAAGCGAAAATCGCCGCGCAAGCAGCTCAGCAGGGTGCACAGTACAAAATTACCGAAGCGAACACCAATAACCGTGTTCACATGACCGCAGAACTGTACAAATAACGGATGGTCGTACAGGGACGTGCCGGAAGAGGTCGCCGCAAGGCGGCCTTTTTCGCATCTGAAGACGGAGTCGCTGCGCGATAAATCGCGCCGCTACGAATCAGCAACAAAAAAGGCACCAAAAAGGTGCCTGTTTTTTTGTCTGATAAACATCAAGCGCGTGGCGTATCGTCGCCCCAACCAATCCATTTATAGGTGGTTAGCGCTTCCAGCCCCATTGGCCCGCGCGCATGCAGTTTTTGCGTGCTGACTGCCACTTCCGCACCAAGACCAAACTGGCCGCCGTCGGTAAAGCGGGTGCTGGCGTTGACATACACCGCAGAAGAGTCAACCTGGTTAACGAAACGGTTGGCATTGCCAATGCTGCGCGTCAGGATGCCATCGGAGTGCTGCGTGCCGTGTACACGGATATGATCGATAGCCTCATCGATATTATCCACCAGCTTGATGTTGAGATCGTTCGACAACCATTCATCGTCATACTCGGCAGTCTGCACTGCAACCACACTGGCCGGGCCGTTCTGCACCAGGCCAATAATGTTCTCATCGGCGTGCAGTGCAATCTTCTCATCCGCCATACGTTGCAGGAAGATCGGCAGAAAACGCTCCACCTGGTCACGATGAATCAGCAGCGTTTCCAGTGAATTACAGGCACTCGGACGCTGTTTTTTAGCGTTAACGATCACCGTCAACGCCGCCTCGGTTTCCATGGTTTCATCAAGATACAGATGGCACACGCCAATCCCGCCGGTGATCACCGGGATGGTGGAATTTTCACGGCACAGCTTATGCAGACCAGCACCACCACGTGGGATTAGCATGTCGACATAGCGATCCAGCTTCAGCAGTTGATTCACCAGTTCACGATCCGGGTTCTCAATTGCCTGTACCGCTCCAGCCGGTAAGCCGTGCTGCATCAGGGCATTCTGGATCACCCGCACCGTCGCGGCGTTGGTACGATACGTCTCTTTACCGCCACGTAAAATCGCCGCATTACCGGTTTTCAGGCACAGTGAAGCGACATCCACCGTCACATTGGGACGCGCTTCATAAATCACCCCAACCACGCCGAGCGGTACGCGACGACGTTCAATACGCAGGCCGCTGTCGAGCAGCCCACCATCAATCAATTGCCCCACCGGATCTGCCAGACGGCACACCTGACGCACATCATCGGCAATGCCTTTCAGGCGCTGCGGGTTGAGTGTCAGGCGGTCCAGTAACGCTTCACTCATGCCGTTCTGGCGCGCATCGGCCAGATCCTGTTCGTTGGCAGCGAGAATATCCGCGCTTTCCGCTTCCAGTCGATCGGCGATGGTCAGCAGCACCTGATTTTTTTCCGCAGTGGAGAGTTCCGCCAGTTTGTACGACGCCGCACGCGCCGCTTTACCCATTTCTTCTAACATCATCTGCTCCTTAACTGACGATCATATCGTCACGGTGCACCGCCACCGGGCCATATTCGTAACCGAGGATCTCGCCGATCTCCTGGCTGTGATGCCCGGCGATCATCCGCATCGCATCGCTATTATAACGCGTCACGCCGTGGGCAATATCACGCCCATCCAGACTGAGAATACGGATCACTTCTCCGCGTGAGAAGTTACCCTGCACCTCACGGATGCCCTTCGGCAGCAGCGAACTGCCGCGCTCAAGAATCGCGGCCAGCGCGCCATCATCCACGGTGATTTCACCGGCTGGTGGGGCGCCAAAGATCCAGCGTTTACGGTTTTCCAGCGGTGTTTGCTGAGCATGGAAACGGGTGCCAACCGGTTTGCCGTCAATCACTTCGCCAATTACGTTGCTGCGGCTACCCGCCGCGATAATCACGTCGATGCCAGCGCGACAGGCGACATCCGCCGCCTGCAACTTAGTCGCCATACCGCCAGTGCCCAGACCCGAGACGCTACCACCCGCCAGGGTACGCAGCGCATCGTCAATCTGGTGTACATCGCTGATCAATTCCGCTTCCGGGTTGTTGCGTGGATCTGCGGTAAATAACCCCTGCTGATCGGTCAGCAGCAACAATTTGTCGGCACCCGCTAACATCGCCGCCAGCGCGGAGAGGTTGTCATTATCGCCGACTTTAATTTCGGCGGTGGCAACCGCATCGTTCTCGTTAATCACCGGCACGATGTGGTTGTCGAGCAACGCACGCAACGTATCGCGCGCATACAGGAAGCGCTCGCGATCCTCCATATCTGCACGCGTCAGCAGCATCTGACCAATATGGATACCATAGATCGAGAACAGTTGTTCCCACAGTTGGATCAAACGACTCTGCCCCACCGCAGCCAGCAGCTGCTTTGAGGCGATGGTAGGTGGCAGTTCGGGGTAACCAAGGTGCTCGCGCCCGGCCGCCATCGCGCCCGAGGTAACGATAACAATACGATGGCCCGCCGCGTGCTGCTGTGCACACTGACGAACCAGCTCCACCATGTGCGCCCGATTCAGTCGACGTGAACCGCCGGTGAGGACGCTGGTACCCAACTTGACCACAAGGGTCTGACTGCCACTCATGTTTTTCCTGCCATAGTAAGAAAAAAGTTCTGCGAAGGGACGTTTTATCAGGAGTGAGCAAGGAAGCCAACAGCCACCGGGGGAAAAGCACAAAAATCCCCGGACAATGCGGTAGACCAAAAGTTCGCAATTAACAAGAAATCAGAAAATCTGTCATAAAACTTTCATCGCCACCCGGTAAAAAGTCCCCCGTGATTTATTACAAGTCCTTTCACGGCAAAACAAATTTTACTCATTGGGATTGATAGCAAAATGATTAAAAGCAAACTGGCATTAGTCGTCTCTGCGCTGGCTCTGGCTTCCACTGCACACGCGGCCGAAGTGTATAACAAAGACGGTAACAAACTGGACTTCTACGGCAAGGTAAAAGCTGAAAACTATATGAGCGACAACGCCAGCTCAAATGGTGACAAATCTTATGTCCGTATCGGCTTCAAAGGTCAGACCAAAATTAACGACCTGATGACCGGTTATGGCCAGTGGGAATATCAGTACAACGTCAACAACTCTGAAGGTTCAGACGCCAACACTGGCAACAAAACTCGTCTGGGCTTTGCCGGTCTGAAATTCAGCCAGTACGGTTCCTTTGATTACGGTCGCAACTACGGCGTGCTGTATGACGTGGAAGGTCTGACCGACGTATTCCCGGAATTCGGCGGCGACGGTACGGCACGCTCTGACAACTTTATGACCCAGCGTGCTACCGGTGTGGCAACCTATCGCAACAACAACTTCTTCGGCCTGGTTGATGGTCTGCGCTTCGCGCTGCAATATCAGGGCAAAAACGACTCCACCAGCGCTAACGCCCGTGGTAGCGCTACCGATACTTCTCGCCAGAACGGCGACGGTTACGGTGCATCACTGGGTTACACCTTTGGTGATACCGGCATCAGCGCCATCAGTGCCATCACCTCTTCTGACCGTACCAACCAGCAGGAAGCCCGGACCTACGGAAAAGGCCAGAAAGCTGAATCCTGGGGTGCTGGCCTGAAGTATGACGCCAACAGCGTTTACCTGGCAGCGATCTACACCGAAACCCGCAACATGACCCCGATCAGCGGAACATATCAGGGCGCATCCGTTGCCGGTGCCGCGAATAAAGCGCAAAACATCGAATTGGTGGCACAGTATCAGTTTGATTTCGGCCTGCGTCCGTCACTGGGTTATGTGCAGACCAAAGGCAAAGATATCGAAAACGGTATCGGCGATGCCGACCTGGTGAAATACATCGACGTGGGTGCGACTTACTACTTCAACAAAAACATGTCAGTAATGGTGGATTACAAAATCAACCAACTGTCTGACGACAACAAACTGGCGCTCAACAACGACGACGTTGTGGCTGTGGGCATGACTTACCAGTTCTAAAAACGTTTTACCCTCAATGTGTCTGTAATCAGAGGGCAGGCTCATCACCTGCCCTTTTTATTACTTACGCGCTCAGCTTTACCGGTTGTTCATCAAATCCCGCAGCAGGTTTGAGATCCAGTTTCAGCTCACGCAGTGTCGCTTTAAGACGCTCGTGGAAGTTGCGCAGCGTCTCCTCAACCTTAGCATTGTTATCTTTGCCTTTGATGGCTGAAGCACTCCAGTTACCCGCTTTGTCGAACAGACCAAAGGTATATTGGTAGGTAAAGTGATCTTCCTGCGCTTCCAGCTCCATCCACCAGCCCCAGAACTCACGACTTTCCGGTGCCGGTTTCACATTGATGCATACGGCAAGGCAATCAAAGAAGAAGCGTGTTTCTTCGCATTTCCCTTCACGAATATAGGGGCCAAGCTCAGTGAAGCGCTTAAGCAGACGGCTGCGGGGGTGACCACTCGGTAACGACATGCTAATTCTCCCTTTTCGATTAACGGACCGTGTAACGATTGCTACTTAGTTTTTTAACTGCTTTGCCAGCCAGTCGCAAATCTGATTTAGCGCTTTGTCGAAACTACTGAATACCGGGGCAGTCGGAATCATCAGCGCTTTCCCCTGTGCAGAGGAGCTGGCAATCATTCGTGCATCTTCTTCAGGGCAAAACAGATCGTTGTTCCAGTATGCCGCCAACATCGGGATCGGGGTACGGCGTCCTAACAGCCCCTGCACTTTCAGGGAGTAGCGATTCAGTTCCGTGCGCAGATTGCTGTCCGGGGTGGATGACATCCCCAGACGGCTCGCCAGCATATCCATATACATATCCGGCAGCTGCTCCTGACGCTGCTCATCGACAAACACGCCATGCACCATCGCGCCCAGTGTGGCGACCGCGCGTAAACGCGGCACTTCCAGATAGGCCAGCCGCGTTGCCACATTGGCACCAAAGCGGTAGCCAAATAACCCCACACGGGTGTGATCAATCCAGGGAATGTTGCTCAGTTCACGCAGCACCTGCTGATGCAACTGGCTGGTGTCCTGATTCAGCGTCCATTTGCTGCTCAGACCTACCGACGGCATATCCAGCGTCAGCATCGCGATCCCGCGTGGAGCGAGGTAATCATGGAACAGACGATAATGGTCGATTTGCAGCGAATCCAGCCCGCCGCACAACATTACCGTGGGATAAGGGGCTTTGGCCTGCGCAGGCATATGCAGAAAGCCGGTCACCGGGCTGCCGCCGCTTACCGGGAAAGTCAGGGCTTTTAACTCGCCAGTGAGCCGCTGCGTGGCTTCTTCATACGCGCGATTGGCGAGCACCTGCGCCTGGTCGGCCAGCTCGTCGCCTTTAATGTAGGGATAGGCCGCCAGGCTAAAGAGATTTGCCGCATGCAGCCAGTGCTGACCGGCGTGTTCTTCATCCTGCATCGCTTCCTGCTGCCACATCGCCGCCTGCTTTGACCACTCAAAGTTCCAGTTGCCGCTGCGGTAACCGATCACCGTATCCAGCAGTTCATCGCTGGTGTGTTCCACATTGCTGATGGCGATACGTGCCAGCACCTCACTGATCTCCTGCGGCGTCAGGCCGCGCCACGTCCACAGCAGCTTGTTCAGCATACGATACCAGCAATGCTGGGTATCCCCTTCCAGCGCGTTATGCACCTGGATTGGGCTATGGTGCTCACGCCGCACCAGGGCTGAGGTTTCAGGGTGTTTGAAACGCGGTTTGAATAGCTCTTCGCTGAGATTTTTGCTCGGCATCGTAAACTCTCTCCTGCGGCGGTCACGGCGTGGATCAGTTTACTGCACCCGAACTCCCGGTGCGAGAGACAGAAAGCACAACGCCCGGATAAAACGGGCGTTGTTTTGCGTTACATCAATCAGCTTTTGACGATAGGGGGAATGTACACCACACCCATGTCCCACGGCTGTTCGATCCAGGTGTTCTGCGGAATATCGACGATGTAATCATCCACCAGCGCACGGCCTGCTGGTTTAGCAAAGATGGTCACAAAACGGGCTTTCGGGTACATATCGCGGATCGCCTGCGCGGTGCCGCCGGTATCCACCAGATCATCAATCACTACGAAGCCTTCGCCATCGCCTTCAGCGCGTTTCAGCACGGTCATCTCACGCTGATGATCGTGATCGTAGCTGGAGATGCACACGGTATCGACATAGCGAATACCCAGTTCACGCGCCAGCAGCGATGCTGGTACCAGACCACCACGGCTGACCGCAATGATGCCTTTCCACTGTTCCACAGGAAGCAGGCGCTGGGCCAGTTTACGGGCATGAATCTGCAACATGTCCCAGGTGACGACGTATTTTTCGCTCATAAAAGGAGTCCCGGCCAATTGAAGTTGGCTTAAAAATGTGCAAGGGGGAATGGGTTGCGCGAGATTATAAGGATCTGTCGCATTAAAAACCAGCATCTGCACATCGGTTGCGGGTTTTTAACGCGCCTGATTACGCACCCGGCCAGAAACAGTGATATTCTCAGCCCCATCACGTCAGATGAGCTGACGGCGATCTTTCACTGGAACCCCGCGTGCGAGCGGCCTGTCCGCCACGCTGACACAGGAGACGCGTTGTGTCTGAATTGTCTCAACTTTCCCCCCAGCCGCTGTGGGATATTTTCGCCAAAATCTGCTCCATTCCACACCCGTCTTACCATGAAGAAGCGCTGGCCGAATACATTGTCGGCTGGGCTAAAGAGCAGGGATTTTGGGTTGAACGCGATCAGGTCGGAAACATCCTGATTCGCAAACCCGCCACCAAAGGCATGGAAAAACGTACGCCGGTGGCCTTGCAAGCGCACCTCGATATGGTGCCGCAGAAGAACAATGACACGGTGCACGACTTCACCAAAGATCCGATTCTGCCATATATCGATGGCGAATGGGTGAAAGCGCGTGGCACCACGCTGGGTGCTGATAATGGCATCGGCATGGCATCGGCGCTGGCAGTGCTGGCCGACAACAGCCTGACGCACGGCCCGATTGAAGTGCTGCTGACCATGACAGAAGAATCCGGCATGGATGGCGCGTTTGGTTTGCAGCCGAACTGGTTACAGGCCGACATCCTGATCAACACCGATTCAGAAGAAGAAGGCGAGATCTATATGGGTTGCGCGGGCGGTATCGATTTTATCACCACCCTGCCGCTCACCCGTGAAGCGGTGCCAGCCGGTTATGAAACCCTGAAGCTGACGCTGAAAGGATTGAAAGGCGGCCACTCAGGCGCGGATATCCACCTCGGCCTCGGCAATGCCAACAAATTGCTGGCTCGCTTCCTGGCGGCCCATGCGCGCGCCCTGGATGTGCGTCTGATTGAGTTCACTGGCGGTACGCTGCGTAACGCCATCCCGCGTGAAGCCTTCGCCACCCTGGCTATCGACAGCCACAAAGTCGATGCGCTGAAATCTGCTGCGGCACATTTTCAGGCCACGCTGCAAAACGAGCTGGGTATTAAAGAGAAGAACATCGCGCTGCTGAGCGAGCCACTGGCGCATCAGGGCCAGGCACTGACTGCCGACAGCCGTGACCGCTTCATTAACCTGCTGAACACCACCCCGAACGGTGTGATCCGCAACTCTGACGTGGCGAAAGGCGTGGTGGAAACCTCGCTTAACGTCGGTGTGGTGACCATGGATCAGGACAACGCAGAAATCATCTGCCTGATCCGTTCCCTGATCGATACCGGTAAAGACTACGTGGTGGAAATGTTGACCTCGCTGGGTGAGCTGGCCGGTGCCAAAACCGCACCGAAAGGCGGCTACCCAGGCTGGCAGCCGGATGCCGATTCGCCGATCATGGCGCTGACGCGTAAAACTTACGAAGCGCTGTTTGGCAAAACGCCAAACATCCAGGTGATCCACGCCGGTCTGGAGTGTGGCCTGTTCAAAAAACCGTATCCGAATATGGACATGGTCTCCATCGGACCGACCATCACTGGCCCGCATTCACCGGATGAGCAGGTTCACATCGCCAGCGTCGGTTTGTACTGGCAGTTGCTGACCTCACTGCTGAACGTCGTACCGGAAAAAGTGTAACTATTTCGTAAAGTAACTAACCAGGCTCCGGCCTGGTTTTTTATGTCTGTTAACAACTCCAGCATAATTCTCTACAAATCCCTCACATTACCTCCCTGTTTCACCAGCCGCTTTGGTTACGGCCAGTTTTAGCCGCCGTTACACCCGGATGTCTGGATGGCTAATAAGATTTTGTGCTAGCTTATGCGCTTTCGTTTGTTGCCGAGCCTGGATGTTCAGGAAAAAATGCGCCCAATTCTCTTTATTAAAGGCCCAGCCAATGAGTGCGATTAACCGCCTGGAGATGCGTAATATCTCCATCGCTTTTGGCGGTTTTGCCGCGCTGACCGAGGTGGATTTCACCACCGACGGCGGTTCGGTGCATGCGCTGACCGGTGCGAATGGCGCGGGGAAATCAACCCTGATGGCAGTGCTGGCAGGCGCCCACAGCCATTATCACGGCGAGATCCTGCTCGACGGTGATCCCGTCACCATTCGCTCGCCACGCGATGCCAAAAAACTGGGTATTCACCTGGTCCAGCAGGAAGTCGATGTAGCGCTGGTACCACAGCTCAGCGTGGCGGAAAACATCCTGCTCGATCAACTGGCAGAACCCGGCCACGGTTATCGCTGGGGCGAGATCCGCCGCCAGGCGCGTGCGCTGCTGGATCAGCTGGAAGTAAACATTGATGTCAAACGCCTGGTGGAACGCTGTTCGCTGGCGGAGAAGCAGCAGATTTTGCTGGCCCGCGCTCTTTCCCACCACTGTCGCTTCCTGATTCTGGATGAACCTACCGCTCCGCTTGATCAGCACGAAAGCGAGCGCCTGTTTAACGTGGTTCGCCGTTTACAGAACAACGACATTGGTGTGGTGTTTATTTCCCACCGTATTCACGAACTGAAAGCGATTTGTGACCAGCTGACGGTGCTGCGTGACGGACGGTTAATCGAAACCGCGCCGATGGCCGCGCTCAGCGGTGAGCAGATCGTCGAGAAGATGCTCGGCCACCAGTTGACGGATGTCTACCCGCCACGTCGTGAACGTCAGCCGCAACCGCTGCTGCTGTCGGTAGAAGGTTTGCATGACGACCAGCTGTTGCAGGATATCTCGCTGCGTCTGCATAAAGGGGAGATCCTTGGCATCGCCGGTCTGGCCGGTGCCGGAAAAACCGAGCTGTGCAAAGCATTATTTGGGGCAAGCCCAAGCCGCGTCAGTCACGGCGAGCTGCATGGCAAGCCGTGGCGACCGCGTTCGCCGCACGATTCAGTGGAAAATCGCATGGCGCTGGTGCCGGAAGAACGGCGCAAAGAAGGCATCTTTATTGACGAGTCCGTGGCGATGAACCTGAGCATCAGCGCCGATAACAGTTTTTCCCGTTGGAGCCTGTTCGGTCATCGCCAGGCCTGGCGTTGGGCGGAAGAGGTGATTAACCGTCTTAACGTGCGCACCACGGGCCCGGCGCAGACGCTGCGCCGCCTGTCCGGCGGTAATCAGCAGAAAGTCGCGATCGGCAAATGGCTGCGTAATAACGCTGACGTACTGATTTTTGATGAACCGACCAAAGGTGTCGACATCAAGGCCAAAACCGATCTGTTCAGCCTGATCGACGGCTTAGCGCGGGAAGGCAAAGGCATCATCTATGCGTCGGGGGAGTTTTCCGAGCTGGTGGGCCTGTGCGACCGCATTTGTGTACTCTGGGACGGGCGCATTGTGGCAGAAATGGAAGGACGTGAGGCCACAGAAGAGACGCTTTTGCTTTATTCCACCGGAGGAACCCCTGCGTGAGCAGCAAAGAAATAATCCTGAACCCGCAGCCTTCTCTGCGCCATCAACTGTTTGATTTTCTCTATAAATGGGGCATGTTGCTGACGGTGGTGATCCTCATCGCCGCGTTTGGCCTCGCGTCAGACAGTTTCCTTGAGCCAACCAATATCATCAATATCCTGCGCTCCATCGCCATTGTGACGGTGATTGCCATTGGCGTGTCGATTTCGCTGACCATCGGCGGCTTCGACTTGTCGGTTGGCTCCACCGCCTCGCTGGCGAATGCGCTGGTGATTTCGCTGTTCGTCTGGTACGGCTTCAACACCACCGAAGCGATCGTCATCACCCTGCTGCTATGCACCCTTGTCGGGCTGTTTAACAGCTTCCTGATTGTGATTCTGCGCATTCCTGACATGCTGGCGACCCTTGCCACCCTGTTCGTGATTCAGGGTGTGGCGATGACCTACAGCTTTGGCGGTTCGATTACCGAGAACATGGTGATGCCGAACGGTGACATGGCGGAAGGTGCCATTCCGGCGGGTTTTAACCTGCTGGGCCAAGTGCCGACCATCGTGATTATTATGCTGGTGGTGACGGTGGTCGCCCAGTTGGCACTGTCGCTGACCAAACATGGTCGTCGCATGTATGCCCTCGGCGGCAACCCGGAAGCCGCGCGTCTCTCCGGTATTCGCACCACCCGTTATCGTGTGCTGGCCTATGTGATCGCCTCACTGCTGGCTGGCCTCGGCGGCATTCTGCTGGCATCGCGGATTGGCTCGTCACAGGTAAACGCCGGAGGTGGTTACCTGATGGATGCGGTCGCGGCGGCGTGGATCGGCTTCTCACTGGCCGGTTCCGGTAAACCTAACGCGCTTGGTACCCTGGTGGGTGCGGTGATCCTCGGTGTGCTACAAAACGGGCTGGTGATGCTCTCCGTGCCTTACTACGCAATGGACATTATTAAAGGCCTGGTGCTGGCTCTGGCCCTGGCGATGACCTATATCCAGCGCCGTTAAGGCGCTTCCCTTAAGAAAGAGAACAACATGAAAAAAATCACCCTTTCGCTGCTGGCCGTAAGCCTGCTGCAAGCCAGCGCCGCCTTCGCCGATACAGCGGTGCCGGTGCCTGCCGCCATCGCTAATCATCAGGGACCGGTGCGTATCGCAATTATCCGTAACCTCGGCTCTGACGATAACACCACCCAGTTTGTCGCCGGTGCGATTCAGCAGGGCCGCAAGTTGGGCTTTAAAGTCAGCACCTTCCTGAGCAACGGCGATGACGCTCGCTTCCAGGATTTCGTCAGCCAGGCGATCAGCCAGAAGTATGACGGCATCATCCTGTCCCACGGTAAAGAACCCTACTCCACCGCGCTGGTGAAACGTATTGCCGATGCCGGGATTAAGCTGTCGGTGTTTGATACCCCAGTGGATACCCCGGTCAACGGCGTGACGACAACGGCACAAAATGACGCGTCTCTGGCGCGAGAGTCACTCGGTCAGATGATCAAAGATTTCAATGGCAAGGCGAATATCGTCAAGCTGTGGGTCGGTGGCTTCCCGGCGATGGATCGTCGCCAGGTGGTGTATGAAAAACTGCTGAAAGAAAATCCAGGTATCCACCAGCTGGAGTCGATTGGTGCGGTCTCTTCTGACGTCCAGGGCGACACCGCTAACAAAATTGGCGCGATTCTGGCGAAGTACCCGAAAGGCAAGATTGATGCTATCTGGGGTTCGTGGGATGCCTTCAGCCAGGGGGCTTACAAGGCGTTGCAGGAGAATGGCCGTACCGAGATCAAGCTGTATAGCATTGACGTCTCCAACCAGGACCTGCAACTGATGCACGAGAAGAACAGCCCGTGGGTGCAGACGGTAGCGGTCGATCCGAAAACCATTGGTGCGGTGAATATGCGCCTGGTGGCGAATAAAATCGCCGGTGAAGCCACCCCTGCCAGCTACGAGTTTAAAGCCTCGGCAATTTCACAGCAGCAGCTGAACAGCCAGCAAGGCGCGGTGAATGTGGCATCACTGAACAAAATCATTCCAGGTTGGGGCGAAAACAACGATTTCGTTGCCCCGTGGTTCGCCACGCTGGAAGCGAAGTACGCGAAAAAATAACCCATGATGGTAGCGGCGCGATTTATCGCGCGGGTTTTTCTGACATCGCGCCGCTACAGACCCAATAACAACTGCCTTTCCAGCTGTGGATTCACCAGCGTGACATGCAATCCCACCAGCCTGACACCTCGTCCGCCGCGGCGTTCGTCCCAGGTTTTGCGCGCCACTGCGATCATGTCCTCTTTATTCAGCACCGGCCAGATATGCTCCTGGGTAGTCAGTTGGAAATCACTAAACTTCAGCTTCACCCCCTGGCGGGCGATCAGTTTATCCGGGCGAATCCGCGTCAGACGACGATCCAGCTCCTCGTACAGATAATCAATAATCTCCAGGCACTGCTCCCAGCTATGAATATCTTCCATCAGTGTACGTTCCACGCCGAGAGATTTGCGTTCCCGCTCCACCACCACGCCACGCTCATCAACGCCGTGACTGCGCTCCCACAGCACACGCCCAAATTTACCGAAGCGTTTAAGCAGACGTGCCAGATCGGTTTGTTGCACATCGCCGCAGGTTAGCAGCCCCATCTCCTCCAGTTTCTTCGCCGACACTTTGCCCACCCCCGGAATTTTGCCGAGCGGCAGCGTCAGCAGAAAATCCGGCATCGCCTGCGGTGTGATGACGAACTGGCCGTTAGGCTTGTTCAAATCAGAAGCGATTTTGGCGAGAAACTTAATTGGCGCGATACCTGCTGACGCGGTGAGCTGCGTTTCCCGCCAGATCTCGGCACGGATCGCTTGCGCCATCAAGGTGGCGGAACCCTGGCAATGTGGGCTATCGGTCACATCGAGGTAAGCTTCATCGAGCGAAAGCGGCTCAATTAATGTGGTATAACGGGCAAAAATGGTGCGGATCTGACGCGAGGCTTCTTTATAGGCTTCGAATCGTCCGGGTAGCAGGCGCAGATGGGGGCAGAGTTTCAGCGCCATGGCGGTAGGCATCGCGCTGCGTACGCCATATTCGCGCGCCGGATAGTTGGCGGTGCTGATGACGCCACGTTGTACCCGGCTGCCACCAATGGCAATGGGGATATCACGCAAAGAGGGATCATCGCGCATTTCAACTGCCGCGAAGAAGCAGTCCATATCGACATGAATGATCTTACGCATACCCCCTCCGAATACTGGATAAGTATACAGCATCGTAAGCGTTCAGCAATATTTGTCGGCGGCAGCATTAAAGTTTACAAATTTATGGCCGTAATCCCATTGAGAAATGGCTATTTTCTCAGCCACCGGCTTGATTAAACGCCAGACAATGTTAATGTTGCGCTGCGATAGCGGATATTTCCGATAATGCAATACAGAGACGTTATGCGTCAGAGTTCTTCTTCACTTCAAGGTACACACAGAATGGGCAGAATCGCATTATTCCTTGCGATGATTGTTATGCCGGTCCTTAGCTGGGCAATGACGCCAGAGCCAGTTAACCCCCAGGCTCCGGTCAGTAAAGAACTAAAAAAACAATTACTTGGCACGCCGGTTTATATTCAGATTTTCAAGGAAGAACGAACGCTGGAACTGTACGGCAAGATCGGTAATGAATATCGTCTGCTGGATAGCTACCGCATTTGTAATTTCTCAGGCGGTTTGGGGCCAAAACGCCGTGAGGGTGATTTTAAAAGTCCGGAAGGTTTTTATAGCGTCAAGCTGAATCAGTTAAAACCGGATAGCCACTATTATCGCGCGATCAATACCGGTTTCCCGAATCAATTTGACCGTGACAATGGTTACAACGGCAAATATCTGATGATTCATGGCGACTGTAAGTCAATTGGCTGCTATGCCATGACCAACGCCTACATGGACGAGATTTATACCTATGTGAACGCGGCGCTGCGTAACGGCCAGCAAGAGATCGCCCTGAGCATCTTCCCGTTCCGTATGACCGACAGCAATATGCAGCGTCATCGCTACTCCACCTATGCCAGCTTCTGGCGTCAGTTGCAGCCGGGCTATGCGTACTTTGAGAAGTACCACCAGCCACCGACGGTCAACGTGACCGCCACCGGCCAGTATGCGGTGAACAGCAGTCCGGCGGTGATGACCGCGCCAGACGCTGCGTCAAAATCATTCCTGGCGCTCTCCCAGGCAAAATAATACCCACTCGCCTGGCACTATCCGGTGCCAGGTTTCATTTCCCGTCAACGGCTGCGTGGCAATCACGGTCACCACATCCTGCGGCGTGGTCTGCTGCTGAAAATCAATTTCAACATCCTGATCCAGCAACTTCGCTTTACCAAAGGGCGCGCGGCGGGTGATCCAAAACAGATTGGTGGAACAGAACGCCATCAGATAACGTCCGTCCGACAGCAGCATATTAAACACGCCTTTCTGCCGCAGCTCTGCCGCCAACTCGGCGATATAGCGGAACACCGCAGGCCAGTTACCCGGCGTACGCGGATAACGCGAAGTGAGTTTGTGCAGGATCCAGCAAAAGGCTTTTTCACTGTCAGTCTCGCCTATTGGACGGAAATGGCCGGTATCCATATTGCGATACCCCTTCAACTGACCGTTGTGGGCATAGGTCCAGTTACGGCCCCACAGCTCACGGGTGAACGGATGGGTGTTTTCCAGCGACACTTCACCGCGATTTGCCTGACGGATATGGGCCACCACCGAGTGTGATTTGATCGGGTACTCCTGCACCAGACGGGCAATCGGCGAGTTAAAGCTTGGCAGCGGATCTTTAAAGGTGCGACATCCTTTATCTTCGTAAAAGGTGATGCCCCAGCCATCTTTGTGCGGCCCGGTTCCGCCGCCCCGCTGCACCAGACCGGTAAAACTGAAACAGATATCCGTAGGGACATTGGCACTCATCCCGAGCAATTCGCACATAGCTACCGCCTTAGTAAAATCCTCCCACTGACGCGGGAGGAGAAGCCACGACTTACTTCACCATCTCTTTTTCAATCAGCAGCATCAGGATATGGATCACCTTGATGTGAATCTCCTGGATGCGGTCGGCGTAGCCAAAATGTGGCACACGGATTTCGATATCCGCTGTACCGGCCATTTTGCCGCCGTCTTTGCCAGTCAGAGTGATGACCTTCATGCCCTGCGCACGTGCGGCTTCCACCGCTTTGATGATGTTAGCGGAGTTGCCGGAGGTAGAAATCCCCAGCAGCACATCGCCAGCACGACCTACCGCTTCGATATAACGTGAAAACACGTAATCGTAGCCAAAATCATTGCTGACGCACGAGAGGTGGCTGACGTCGGAGATGGCGATGGCCGGATAGCCAGGACGGTTTTCACGGTAGCGTCCGGTCAACTCTTCGGCGAAGTGCATGGCATCGCAGTGCGAGCCGCCGTTACCACAGGAGAGAACTTTGCCGCCCGCCTTAAAGCTGTCCGCCAGCATCACCGCTGCGCGCTGAATGGCGTGGATATTGGCTTCATTGCTGAGGAAGGAATGAAGCGTATCGGCGGCTTCATTAAGTTCTGACCGGATAATGTCCTGATACATAGGGATGTCCTTTAGAGGAAAGATTGACTCCGCAAGTTTAACGGAATGGCGTTAAGGCGCAAAGCACCCAGACCTGACGCCAGACAGGAAAAAGCATCGGGCTATGTGTCAGATCAAGCTGCCACGATGATTTTGTGAGTTTGGTTGTAATTGCGTTGTAAACAGATTGCTAAATTTTCGCTGCTGCTCTAAACCTCTATACATAACAGGTCAGACCTCTTACAACTTACGGAGCGGTTCATTATGCTGGTTGCCTCAATCGTTGCGACGCTGATATTGATTAGCGCCCTCTTCTATCATCAACTTTCCCTGCGACTGAGCAGTGCCCTGCTGCTGCTGTGGACCGCCGCGCTGGCCCTCAGCGGGCTGTGGACACCGTGGCTGCTGCTGCCTCTCGCTATCATTCTGTTGCCGTTTAACCTGCCAGCCATGCGTCGCAGCATGTTTTCCAAACCGATGCTGCATAGCTTTCAGAAAGTGATGCCGCCAATGTCGCGTACCGAAAAAGAGGCGATTGATGCGGGCACCACCTGGTGGGAAGGCGATCTGTTTCGTGGCAAGCCGGATTGGCAAAAGCTGCATAACTATCCGCAGCCGCGTCTGACAGAAGAGGAACAGACTTTCCTTGACGGCCCGGTGGAAGAAGCCTGTCGCATGGCGAACGATTTTCAGATCACCCACGAACTGGCCGATCTGCCGCCGGAGCTATGGGCGTATCTGAAAGAACATCGCTTCTTCGCCATGATCATCAAAAAAGAGTACGGCGGCCTCGAATTCTCCGCTTACGCTCAGGCGCGCGTGCTGCAAAAACTGGCTGGAGTGTCGGGAATTCTGGCGATCACCGTTGGCGTACCGAACTCCCTCGGCCCTGGTGAACTGCTGCAACATTACGGCACCGATGAGCAGAAAGATCATTATCTGCCACGTCTGGCGCGTGGTGATGAAATCCCGTGCTTTGCCCTGACCAGCCCGGAAGCGGGTTCCGATGCCGGTGCCATCCCTGATACCGGCGTGGTGTGCATGGGTGAGTGGCAGGGTAAACAGGTGCTCGGCATGCGCCTCACCTGGAACAAACGCTATATCACGCTGGCACCGATCGCTACCGTGCTCGGTCTGGCGTTTAAACTGTCCGACCCGGATCATCTGCTGGGCGAAACGGAAGAGTTGGGCATTACCTGCGCACTGATCCCGACCCACACGCCAGGCGTGGAAATTGGTCACCGCCACTTCCCGCTGAACGTTCCCTTCCAGAACGGCCCGACACGCGGCAAAGATATCTTTGTGCCGATTGATTACATTATTGGCGGCCCGGCGATGGCTGGTCAGGGCTGGCGGATGTTGGTGGAATGCCTGTCGGTCGGTCGTGGTATCACCCTGCCCTCTAACTCCACGGGTAGCCTGAAATCTATCGCGCTGGCAACCGGTGCCTACGCACATATCCGTCGCCAGTTCAAAGTCTCCATTGGCAAGATGGAAGGGATTGAAGAACCGCTGGCACGCATTGCCGGTAACGCTTACGTGATGGACGCGGCGGCGACGTTGATCACCAGCGGTATTATGCTCGGTGAGAAACCGGCGGTGCTGTCGGCGATTGTCAAATATCACTGCACCCATCGCGGCCAGCAATCGATTATCGATGCGATGGATATCGCGGGCGGCAAAGGCATCATGCTCGGCGAGAACAACTTCCTTGCCCGTGCATATCAGGGGGCACCGATCGCAATTACCGTCGAAGGGGCCAACATTCTGACACGCAGCATGATTATCTTCGGCCAGGGTGCCATTCGTTGCCATCCGTGGGTGCTGGAAGAGATGAATGCAGCGGCGAAAAATGATGTCGTGGCCTTTGACCGCGCGTTGTTCAGCCATATCGGCCATGTCGGCAGCAACAAAGTGCGGAGCCTGTGGCTCGGCCTGACGGGCGGCCGCACCAGCGCCACGCCAACCCGTGACGCCACGCGCCATTATTATCAGCAGATTAACCGCCTGAGCGCCAACCTCGCCTTGTTGTCGGATGTCTCGATGGCGGTGCTGGGCGGCAGCCTGAAACGCCGCGAACGCATCTCCGCACGCCTCGGTGATGTGCTGAGTCAGCTCTATCTGGCGTCTGCCACGCTGAAACGTTATGAAGACGAAGGACGCAACGAAGCCGATTTACCGCTGGTGCACTGGGGCGTACAGGATGCGTTGCATCAGGCTGAAGTGGCAATCGATGATCTATTGCGTAACTTCCCGCATCGGCTGGTGGCTGGCATGCTGCGCATGGTGATCTTTATCGGTGGTCATCACTGCCCGGCACCGTCTGATAAGCTCGACCACAAGCTGGCGAAACTGCTGCAACTGCCGTCAGCCACCCGCACTCGTCTGGGACGTGGTCAATATCTGACACCGAGCGTGCACAATCCGGCCGGTCAGCTGGAGCAAGCGTTGCAGGATGTGATGGCGGCGGAAATGATTCACGATCGTCTGTGCAAACAGTTGAAGAAGAACCTCTCCTTCACCCGGTTGGATCAGCTGGCACAGCGCGGCCTGAAAGAGGGTTGGATTGATGACGCGGAAGCGCAGATTCTGACCCGTGCCGAAGTCAGCCGCCTGCGTGCCATCAACGTTGATGAGTTTGCGCCGGAGGCGCTGGCGGTGCCAAAGCCCCAAACCAAAACGCCTGCCCGCGCCAGTGAAGCAGCATAAGCGATGACCAAACGCGCCGCACGAATTCGTAGCGGCGCGATTTATCGCGCCTGCTGAAAGATTTATCCCGCCTGACGAATCCGCGCGATCAACCCATCAATATCATCAATATGGTTGGCCGCCAGAATCAGCGTGCGTCCCAGAGTGATGCAGCTACGGATGCACTCGGTACGCATCACGTCATCGCCAATCAGTTTGAAATCCGCCACGTGTGACATGCCGACGGTGCGGCGAATCAGCTCGGTGCCGCAGTAACCGATGGTATCGCTCCAGACTTTGCGCAGGAAAGCAGCAGCATAGCCCGGATACGCCAAGGCTACGTCGGTGGTTTTGGCGGCGGCCAGTTCGAGGAAACGACTCTCGAAAGTGCTCCACACCTGATGCACATCGCTCAGACGACGTTCGCGCGCTTCCGCCGCTTCACGCGGGGCCAGCAGGCCTGGCAGGCAGCAGTAGTTAATCAGCAAATTCCCCAGCGCAGTGCCGACGTCGAAGCCAATCGGTCCGAAGTAGCCAAATTCCGCATCAATGGCTTTCAGGCTACCATCCGCCACGAAGATCGAGCCGCTGTGAATATCGCCATGCAGCAAGGCTTCCGCATCAGCAAAGAAACGGTGTTTCAGACCGGCCACCGCAACACGCAGCGCATCATCGCTGCGCAGGCTTTCCACCAGCGCTTGCAGCGCTGCCGGGTATTTATTGCGCTCATGATCGATGTAGGGATCGTTGAAGAACAGGTCTTCAGTGATCTCACACATTTCCGGGTTGATAAAACGCGCCACTTCGGCTTTTTTCTTATGCGGATGCAGAATGAAATCGGAGGTATGGAACAGGGTTTGCGCCAGATACTCGCCCAGTTGGCTGGCAGCTTGTGGGTAATACACGCCTTTTACCAACTCGCCACGCCAGATGTGATGGCTGGAAAGATCTTCCATCACCATCACCGCCAGATCGGCATCGTAATGGGTGACGTGCACGGTATGCTGCGGGCAATATTTGTAGTGTTCAACCAACGTCTGCGCTTCAAGACGTGCACGATCGAGGGTTAGCGGCCAGGATTCACCGACGCAGCGCACATAAGGCAGCGCCTGTTTAACCACTACGCGGCTGACGCCCTGGTTGTCGTAAATCTTAAACACCAGGTTAAGATTTCCATCACCGATCTCCTCGGCGCTCACCAGCGCTGACGGATCGTCCACACCGCCAAATTGTTTTGCATATTCCACAGCATCGGCAGCGGTGAACGTACGGTATTGCGACATTGCCTGTTCCTCGTGAATCGTAAGTAATAAGCCGTTCAGACGTCTATACATCCGTCACGCATGTTGGCACAATAGCCGCCATTAACGCAACAGGGATTTCACACCATGCAAACACTTCGCACTACCAGCCTGGAAATTCGCGCTAACCAGCTCTGGATCCTCGACCAGCAGGCGTTACCCCAGCAGAAAAACTGGCTGCCCGCGCACGACGTCGCACAACTGGTTGATCATATCCACGCGTTGCGCGTGCGCGGCGCACCGTTGATCGGCCTCTCCGCCAGCCTGCTGCTGGCGTTGCTGGCGGAACAGGGCATGGCGAAAGCGGCACTGGCTGAAGCGCTGGAGGTGTTGCGTGCGGCACGCCCAACGGCAGTGAATCTGATGAATAACCTCGACCGTATGAAAGTGGCGCTGGCAGAGGTGGATTTCGTCAACGCGCTGACCCGCGAAGCACTGCGCCTGGTGGCAGAAGATAAACAACTGTGCGACAACATCGCCCGGGCGGGTAGCGCGTTAGTGAAGCCGGACAGCCAGCTGCTGACCCACTGCAACACCGGTGGCCTGGCAACCGCCGGTGTCGGCACCGCGCTGGGCGTGATTGCCCATGCACATCAGCAGGGTAAGGTGAAAAATGTCTGGGTGGATGAAACCCGCCCGTTGTTGCAGGGTGGCCGTCTCACCGCGTGGGAATTGGGTGAGCT
The DNA here is from genome assembly GCF_059730495.1 of Pantoea sp. X-Soil-TKNS-1211. Taxonomy (NCBI): domain Bacteria; kingdom Pseudomonadati; phylum Pseudomonadota; class Gammaproteobacteria; order Enterobacterales; family Erwiniaceae; genus Pantoea; species Pantoea sp. X-Soil-TKNS-1211. The sequence continues at coordinate 954,210 of NZ_AP035953.1, read as the reverse complement.
GGGCATACCTTATCATCTGATCACCGATTCAATGGCCGCCAGCTTAATGGCGCGCGGCGTGGTGGATGCCATTTGGGTCGGCGCGGATCGCATCGCTGCCAATGGCGATGTGGCGAATAAAATTGGCACCTACAGCCTGGCGGTGCTGGCGCAGTACCACAATGTGCCCTTCTATGTCGCGGCACCGCATACCACGCTGGACCGTCTGTGCCCGAACGGTGACGCCATTCCGATTGAGCAACGTGCCGCCAACGAAGTGACCGGCGTGTCAGGCAGTTTTGGTAGCGTACAATGGGCACCGGAAAATGCCGCGGTTTACAACCCGGCGTTCGATGTGACGCCAGCCGCGTTGATCAGTGGCTGGGTGCTGGATACCGGGGTGGTGACGCCAGAGCAGGTTAAAGAAGGGATTTTTCAGCCGTAAAGCCGTAACGGCGCGATACATCGCGCCGTTACCGGTCAGGCCAGACGCGGATAGGCATCCGCAATGCTGTCGCCCGTGAAGTTGGCAATCCAGCCTTCCTGATTGTCGAAAATGCGGATGGCGGTAAAGTGCGGCTCAGAACCCATATCAAACCAGTGCGGCGTCCCGGCAGGCACCGAAATCAGGTCCTGTTTTTCACACAGAATCTGATACACCTGACCATCGAGATGCAGGCAGAACAGACCTGAACCTTCGACAAAGAAGCGCACTTCATCTTCGCTGTGGGTATGTTCGTTGAGAAACTTGCTGCGCAGCACTTCTTTCTGCGGGTTGTCAGCACGCATGCTCAGCACATCCCAGCTCTGGTAACCTTTCTCGGCCACCAGACGATCGATCGCATGCTGATACGCGTTGATCACCGTGTCAGAATCCGGGTTGGCACCCAGATCGCGATCCGCTTCCCAGCGTTCAAAACGCACACCTTTGGCGTTCAGGCGCTCGCGAATCGCTTCTGCATCGGTACTGTGCCACACCGGCTGGCTGGCTTCGGTATCGGTAAAAATGGTCAGTGCACTCATCCTAAATCGACTCCGGGTTAATCTGGGAAAAATCATTTACCTGACGATGACGGCTTTCGCTATCCGCCTCGCCGCGAATTAATTGCAGGGTATGCCAACCTGCTTCGGCCGCCGCATCCAGTTCCTGATGAATATCAGACAGGAACAGCAGCTCAGAGGCCGCATAACCAATCTGCTGCGCGATATTGCGATAGGACTGGGTTTCGCGCTTGGCACCGACGCCAGTGTCAAAATAGCCGCTAAACAACGACGTTAAATCACCTTCATCGCTGTAGCCAAATAATAATTTCTGCGCCGCCACCGAGCCGGAGGAATATACATACAGCGCGTTCCCCTGCTGCTGCCAGCGTTTAAACGCCGGTAGCACGTCCGGATACAGGTGGCCGGTGAACTGACCGCTGACATAACCATCACGCCAGATCATGCCCTGCAACGCTTTCAGGCCGGGTGATTTGCGATCCTGATCGATGTAATTCAGCAGGGTAGCGATCACTTCGTCCAGTGAGGCTTCGGGTGCGCCAGACTCCTCGCGAACGGCCGCCAGCGCCGCCGCCACTGCCGCATCAGTCTGATGTTGATGGACAAACGCCGTCAAATGCTGCCGGGCGTACGGAAACAATACGTTATGGACAAAGCGAATATCGCTGGTGGTGCCTTCAATATCGGTAACAATTGCGCGAATCATCTGGCCTCCAGCAGCCGACGTTGTAATTCACATTCAAACAAAAATTCCAGACCTTCCAGATGACGACGCGCTTCATTGACGTCTTTGCCCCAGCAGGTCAGACCGTGACCACGTAGCAAAAAGCCGTAGCGCAGCGGGGTCTCACGGGCAAAATCCGCGATACGTTCCGCCAGCGCCTCAATATCCTGGTCGTTATCGAACAATGGAATCGCGACGGTGTTGAGGTGCGTCTCCTGCCCGGCGAGGGTTTTCTGCATCTCATAACCATTCAGCAGCAGCGCGCTGCCCTTTTCCACTCGCGACAATACTGTGGAATTCACCGTATGGGTATGCAGCACTGCTCCCGCTTGCGGGAACAGACGATAGATTAAAGTATGCAGGCCGGTCTCTGCCGATGGCTTACGCCCCGAGGGCACCGCATTGGTGGCAATCTCCACCTGGATAAAGTCATCGCGCGTCAGACGTCCTTTATCCTTGCCTGATGCGCTCAGCAGGCAATACTCGTCATCCTGACGCACCGACATGTTGCCGCCAGTGGCCGGTGCCCAGCCTTTCGCGCCAATCCAGTGGCAGGTCGCCACCAGCTGTTCCAGTGGAAGAAAATCGGTCATAGCGATGTTGATGTCCCGCGGTTAGTTTAGACGTCTAAGCGTCTCGATTGCCAAATATTAACATCCTGTTTATAGTGGCAGCAACAGAGGGTTAACTCCGCAACGACATTCGCGCTGAAGGCAAAGATCAATGACGCAGCACAACCTGATTCCCGAGAGCAAATTACCGGCGCTCGGCACCACCATTTTTACCCAAATGAGCGCGCTGGCGCAGCAACATAACGCCATCAATCTGTCTCAGGGCTTCCCTGATTTCGATGGTCCACGCTATTTACAGGAACGCCTGGCGTATCACGTCAGTCAGGGGGCAAACCAATACGCCCCGATGACCGGTGCACTGCCGCTGCGCGAAGCCATCGCCGCCAAAACCGCTGAGTTGTATGGTCACCAGCCAGACGTCAACAGCGATATCACCGTCACCGCTGGTGCCACCGAGGCATTGTATGCCGCGATCACTGCGCTGGTGCGTCCGGGCGATGAAGTGATCTGTTTTGATCCTAGCTACGACAGCTACGCGCCTGCGGTACAACTGGCCGGTGGCGTGCTGAAACGTATCGCCTTGCAGCCACCGGGATTCCGCGTCGACTGGGCTGAATTCCGCAGCCTGCTGAGCGCTAAAACCCGTCTGGTGATCCTGAATACGCCGCACAACCCTTCCGCCACCGTGTGGCGCAAAAGCGATTATGCCGCGCTGTGGCAGGCGATTGCCGCGCAGGAAATCTATGTACTGAGCGATGAGGTTTACGAGCATATCTGCTTCGCCGAAGAGGGCCATGCCAGCGTACTGGCTCATGCCGAGCTGCGCCAGCGGGCGATTGCCGTGTCATCTTTCGGTAAAACCTTTCATATGACCGGCTGGAAAGTGGGTTACTGCGTAGCACCAGCGGCAATCAGCGCCGAGATCCGCAAAGTGCACCAGTATCTGACCTTCTCCGTCAATACCCCGGCGCAGCTGGCGATTGCCGACATGCTGCGCGCTGAGCCAGAACATTACCGTGAGCTGCCGGAATTTTACCGCGCCCGCCGTGACCGTCTGGTGCAGGCGCTGGCGCAAAGCCGCTTTGAAGTGCTGCCCTGTGAAGGTACCTACTTCCTGCTGGCGGATTACAGCGCAATTTCCGATCTGGATGACGTGAGTTTCTGCCAGTGGCTAACCAAAGAAGTTGGCGTAGCGGCGATCCCGCTGTCGGTGTTCTGCGCCGATCCTTTCCCGCATAAGCTGATCCGCCTGTGCTTTGCCAAACAGGAAGCGACGCTTGACGCCGCAGCGGAGCGTTTATGTCAGCTTTAAAAATTACTGTGTTGCAGGAAACCCTTAGCTGGATGGATGGCGCAGCCAATCTGCGTCATTTCGACGGCGTACTGAAGGGCATTGAAGGACGCGATCTGATTCTGCTGCCGGAGATGTTTACCACCGGCTTTGCGATGGAAGCGGCAGAAAGCTCGCTGCCACAGGAAGAGGTCGTTGCATGGTTGCATCAGCACGCCAAAGCCAGCAATGCGTTAATTGGCGGCAGTGCCGCGATTCAGAGCGAGAAAGGCGCGGTGAACCGTTTCCTGCTGGTCGAGCCGGATGGCACGCTGCATCAATATGACAAGCGCCATCTGTTCCGCATGGCAAATGAACATCAGCATTATGTTGCCGGTGAAACCCGTGAGGTGTTCACCTGGCGCGGCTGGCGCATTTTGCCGCAGATTTGTTATGACCTGCGCTTCCCGGTATTTACCCGCAATCGCAATGATTATGACCTGGCGCTGTTCGTCGCCAACTGGCCGGCACCGCGTGCGCTGCACTGGCAGTCACTGCTGCTGGCAAGGGCGATTGAGAACCAGGCGTATGTGGCGGGTTGTAACCGCGTCGGCAGCGATGGTAATCAGCATCAGTACAGCGGCGACAGCCGGATTATTTCACCACTGGGTGAGATTCTGGCGGCGGCCGAGCCGTTTGCCCGGGCGCGTATTGATGCGGAGTTGTCGCTGGAGGAGTTACAGGCATATCGCGAACGTTTTCCGGCGTGGCGCGATGCGGATCAGTTTACGTTGTAACGCGGACGGAACCGTAGCGGCGCGATTTATCGCGCAATTCCGCGCGCGCTGCGGGAAAAATCCGCGCGATAAATCGCGCCGCTACGGGATATGAACATCAACTACCGCGATAAGTCGACCATGACCACGGCGAAATCAGAAACGGCAGATGATAATGGCTGCCGGTCTCTCCCAGCACAAAATCGATCTGCGCGCTGACGTACAGTGCATCCCGTCCCGCCGCCGCAAAATAATCTCCAATCTCGGCCACCAGACGATAATGCCCCGGCGCTAACGGTTCCGGCGTCAGGTCTTTAATCCGCCCGTCAACATCGGTACGGCCCTGCGCCAGCGGCAGCCAACCCTCCGGGCTGTTCTGCTCCAGCGATACCGCCACCCCAATCGCCGGTTTGCCCAGCGCGGTGTCGAGAATATGCGTGGTGATGGTACTCATGCGATGCTCTCCTTTAACCTTAATAAGGTAATTTCCCGCAATTGCGTCAGCGCTTCCTGTTGTTCAGTCGCGGCATCATTATTGAGCCGACGTTGCAATTCCGCCAGCATCTCCTCGCCGCTGCGCCCTTTGGCGCGAATCAGAAACACCCGGCCAAAACGCTGTTCATAACGTTGATTGCCCGCCAGCATGGCAAACTGTAACGCACCATCGGCATCCAGCATCGCCGCTTGTTCACTGCGCGAAAACGTGGCTTCTTTGCCCTCGCCTGCGGCTTTTTCCCCGATGCGCGGATGAGCACTCAGCGCCTGCTCCAGCTCAGCACCTTGCCACTGCTGCGCCAGACGTTCTGCTTCGTCCATCAACTGTTGTGGATCACTGAACGGACGCGCCGCCACCAAAGCCTGTTGCCAGGCGGGAATGGCGACACAATGGGCAATCGCCGCCTGCGCTTCAGCGGGCGACAACTGATTAAAGTTTTCCAGCGTCATATCACCCCTCTTTTTATCCACGGGCCAGGTCGCACACCGCCTGTAAATAAGCCTGCACGCCCAGCGCCACATCCGCAGCCTGCACCGACTCTGCCGGATGATGGCTGATTCCACGATGGTTACGCACAAACAGCATGCCAACCGGCCAGCGTTCCGCGATGGCGATCGCATCATGCCCAGCTCCGCTGGGCAACGACAGGCTGCGCCCCTGCACGGTTTCTACCGCGTGGCTCAGCGCCTGTTGCAGCCGCGTGTCGCAAGCGGTGGCGTTGATGCGATAAAACTCATCGGCGTTAAACGTCAGCCCACGGCGTAAGGCAATCGCTTCGGCCTGAGTCAGCAGCATCGACAGCAAACGTTCCAGCGGTTCATCCTGCGGACCACGCACATCCAGCGACAGTTGCACTTCACCGGGGATGACATTCACCGCGCCGGGCGCACAGTGCAGCGTTCCCACCGTCGCCACCAGCTGTGGGTCCAGCTCGCGAGTGGTCTGTTCAATAAACACCATCCATTCGGCGGCAGCGGCCAGCGCATCTTTACGGTGCGTCATCGGCACCGTACCCGCATGCCCCGCCTCACCGGTAAAACGGCAATTCAGGCGGCGTGCGCCGTTGATGGCCGTCACCACGCCAAGGGCCAGATCGTCCTGCTCCAGACATGGGCCTTGCTCGATATGCAGCTCCAGATAGGCAGCAATGTCGTTAATCTCACGCGCGGCGTCAAGGATGTTAGCGGCGTCTAAACCAACATCCTGCATCGCCTGGGCCACGGTGATGCCGTTGCCATCAGGATGAGTAATCCAGCTTTCCGGCCAGCTGCCGGTAATGCCACGACTGCCGAGCAGCGTGATACCAAAACGCGTGCCTTCTTCATCGCCGAAGCCAACGATTTCCACTGCCAGCGGCAGACGTTGCTGATGATCGTGCAGCCACTGCACGGTTTCGATGGCGGTCAGCACGCCAAGCATGCCGTCATAGCGTCCGGCATTGCGTACGGTGTCAAGATGCGAACCGAGCAGTAACGCCGGTGCGCCTGGGGTGGCGGATTCATAGCGGCCGCAGATATTACCTACCGCATCCTGCCACACCGCCATCCCCGCCGCCTGCATCCACTCACCGACGCGCTGATTGGCACGCATCTGCTCTGGCGAGAGATAGACACGCATCAGGCCATCGTCGGTTTCGCTGATCTCAGCCAGTGCATCGCAGCGCGCCATGACACGGGCGGCGGCCGACTGCGCCTCGCTGGCGGTCATCAGGCTTTCGCTCATGCGTGGCTCCCGTAGTGATCCCAGGCAGCCTGGAGCGCGGCACCTTGCGTGGAACGGAAACCGAGATGATTCAGCACCGCTTCCAGTGCCGTCAGGGTTTGCATCACACAGTCTTTGCGCGCGTTATAACCCATGGTGCCGATACGCCACACTTTGCCGTGCAACGGACCAAAGGAGGTGCCAATTTCAATACCGAAATCTTCCAGCACCAATTTGCGTACCTGGTCACCGTTCACACCCTGCGGGATCACCACGCCAAGCACGTTATTCATTTTATGTTGCAGGTCGCCGAAGGTTTCCAGCCCCATGCCCTGAATGCCTTTCAGCAACGCATCGCCATGCAGTTTGTGACGGGCGATACCGTTATCCAGACCTTCCTGCATCATCAGACGCGCGCATTCACGTGCACCGAACAACGCGGTAGTGGCTTCGGTATGGTGGTTGAGACGTTCCGGTCCCCAGTAATCCATGATCATGCCGAGGTCGAAGTAGTTGGAGTAGATCATCTCGTCGTCGCCGTCCTGATGCTCAGCGGTACGGATGCCCTCTTCCACGCATTTACGTTTGCGGATCACCGCTTCCATCTGCGGGCTGAGGGTGATCGGCGAAGTACCCGACGGGCCGCCGAGGCATTTCTGCATCCCGGCAGAAACTGCGTCGAGACCCCAGGCGTCAGTTTCCAGCGCGTTACCGCCAAGTGAGGCAGTGGCATCGGTGTAGAACAACACGCCATATTTTTGACAAATTGCTCCCAGCTCCGCCAGCGGTTGCAGCATGGTGGTGGAGGTATCGCCCTGCACCGTCAGCAGCAAACGCGGCTTGATACGTTTGATGGCATCTTCGATCTGATCCGGCGTAAATACTTCGCCCCACGGCACTTCAATGGTGTGCACTTCAGCACGGCAACGGCGGGCAATTTCACACAGTAGGTGACCAAAACGGCCAAACACCGGCACCAGCACTTTGTCACCCGGGCGGATCGCCGACAGCAGGATCGCTTCGATTCCGGCGCGTGAAGTCCCATCGATCAACATCGTCCAGCGGTTTTCGGTGCGGAACACGCCACGATACAGCGCCATCACCTCATTCATGTAATTCGTCATCGCCGGGTCGTATTGACCGATCAACTGCGTCGACATGGCGCGTAGCACGCGCGGATCGGCGTTGATCGGTCCCGGTCCCATCAGCAGGCGCTGCGGCGGATTGATTTGCGGAAATTGCGTGAAGTCCATGATGAATTCCTTGTTGATGGCTTAGAGACGGACCGTCGAGATAAACTGTTTCAATTCCGCCGTTTGCGGATTGGCGAACAGCGTTTTGCTGTCGCCCTGCTCCCAGACGCGTCCCTGATGCATAAAGACCACTCGATCGCCCACATCGCGGGCGAAGTTCATTTCGTGTGTCACGAGAATCAGCGTCATGCCCTCGGCAGCCAGCTGCTCCAGTACCTTCAGCACCTCCCCCACCAACTCGGGATCGAGTGCGGAGGTGATCTCGTCACACAGTAACACTTTGGGCTGCATCGCCAACGCACGCGCAATCGCCACGCGCTGTTGCTGACCGCCCGAGAGATTGGCCGGGTAATAATCGATACGTTCGCCAAGACCGACTTTTTCCAGCATTTGCTTCGCCAGTTCCCGGCATTCGGCTTCGCTCTTTTTCAGCACGCGACGCGGTGCCAGCATCACGTTTTCCAGCGCCGTCATATGCGGGAACAGATTGAAGTTTTGGAACACCATGCCGACCGAACGGCTGATGTCACGCGCCTGGGATTCACGGTCGGTAATGGTCATTCCGCCCAGTTTGATGCTGCCTTCCTGATAGCCTTCCAGCCCGTTCATGCAACGCAGCAGGGTACTTTTTCCCGAGCCACTGCGGCCGATGATCGAGATCACCTCGCCCATTTCGATGTCGAGATCGACCCCTTTGAGCACGTGATTGTCGCCGTAGTACTTCTGTACCTGATTAATGGTGATGAGCGGCATTGAATTTTTTCTCCAGGTACTGGCTGTAACGCGACAGCGGATAACACATCAGGAAGTAACCCAACGCCACCAGACCAAACACCTTAAACGGCTGATAAGTGACGTTATTCAGAATAGTGCCCGCTTTGGTCAGTTCGACAAAACCGATGATCGAAGCCAGCGCAGTGCCCTTAATCACCTGCACGGCAAAACCGACAGTCGGGGCGATAGCAATGCGGATAGCCTGTGGGGCAACCACGCGGTACAGCGTCTGACCGAAAGTCAGGCCGAGGCAGCGTGAGGCTTCCCACTGCCCTTTCGGCAACGCACGGATGCTGCCGTGCCAGATATCCACCAGAAAAGCGCTGGTGTAGAGCGTCAACGCCAGCGAGGCGGCGGTCCAGGGCGCGACGTCGATACCAAACAGCGCGACACCGAAGAAGGCCAAAAACAGTTGCATCAGCAGTGGCGTGCCCTGGAACAGTTCGGTATAGCCACGGATCACCCGCAACAGCCACGGCTTACGCAGCAGGCGCAGGAACAGCAGTGGCAGCGTCACCAGCGTGCCGCCAAAGAAGGCCACCAGCGACAGCAAAATCGTCCAGCGCGCCGCCAGCAGCAGGTTGCGCACGATGTCCCAATCGGTAAACGTGGTCATGATGGCTGCGCTCCAAACCATTTACGTCCCACCGCCAGCAGCAGCTGACGCATGGCAATCGACAACGCCAGGTAGATCAACGTGGTCACCAAATAGACTTCAAAACTCAAAAAGGTTCGCGACTGGATCAGGTTGGCGGCGAAGGTCAGTTCTTCATAGGAGACCTGCGACACCACTGAGGATCCCAGCATCACGATGATGCACTGGCTGACCAGCGCCGGATAAATACGTTGCAGCGACGGCGGCAGCACCACGCGGAGAAACGTCTGGCTACGAGTCAGGCCAAGTACGCGGCCCGCTTCCCACTGCCCTTTTGGTGTCACCTGGATACCGGCGCGAATAATCTCGGTACTGTAGGCACCGAGGTTAATCAGCATCGCCAGCAACGCAGCTTCGCCCGCCGTCAGCTTCAGACCAAGATTGGGTAAACCAAAGACGATAAAGAACAGCTGCACCACAAAAGGCGTGTTACGAATCAGCTCGACGTAAATGCCCCAGATGCGACCCGCCAGGCTGGGTTTGCCGCTGCGCAGCGCTGCGCCGAGAATCCCCAGCGCCACGCCACCCACGGTAGCCAGCACCGTCAGTTGGATGGTGACCCACAGCCCTGCCAGCAGCTCCGGCCAGTGCGGCCAGAGTTCAGCAAAGTTAAGTTGCCCAATCATTGGCCGTCCTTCTTATGCGCCGAGGTTGGCCGGCAGTGGTGCTTTCAGCCACTCTTCGGACAGCTTGTTCAGGGTGCCATCTTTAATGCCCTGCTCAATCAGCGCATTCACTTTATCTTTCAGCGCTGGCTCGTCCTTCTTCAGACCGATAAAGCACGGGGAATCTTTCAGCATAAACTGCGGCACCGGTGCTTTAGCCGGGTTTTGACGGGCAATCGCGGCCACTACCAGGTTGCCGGTCGCAATAAACTGCACCTGACCAGAAAGATAAGCAGATAGCGTGGTGTTGTTATCTTCGTAACGTTTCACCTCGGCATCTTTCGGTGCCACGCCGGTCAGTACCATGTCTTCCACCGCACCACGGGTTACGCCGATGGATTTGCCGCTCAGCGCTGCCGCATCTTTGATTTCTTCGCCTTTCGGACCAAATACGCCCAGGAAGAACGGGGCGTACGCGCGGCTGAAGTCGATCACTTTTTCACGTTCGGCGTTTTTCCCCATGCTGGAGATCACCAGATCGACTTTGTCGGTTTGCAGGTAAGGCACGCGGTTGGCGCTGGAAACCGGCACCAGCTGCAACTTCAGTTTCATCTCTTTAGCGAGGTACTTCGCCATGTCGATGTCGTAGCCTTGTGGCTGTAAATCGGTGCCGACAGAACCGAACGGCGGGAAGTCCTGCGGCACGGCGATGCGGATTACGCCGCGTTTCTGGATGTCCTGCAACTGATCGGCCATCGCGCTACCAACCTGCGCCATCATCAGCGCAGCGCCCGCTACCGCCATTAAAACTTTTTTCATTATGCACCCCGGTGAGTTTACGTGAAACAAAAGATTCTTTATGAATCGTTCTGCAACTAATGTGCCAACCGAAACGAAAAGAACACTTCCACGTAAAATCAGGGTTTCAGCATTATCAGGTGGAAAAAAACGGGCGAGTGACCCGGAGGTTTCAGCGATCAAAAAAGGTGCAAAGCACCAAAAAGGTGCCCTTTAACGGTGTTCCAGCTCATCCAGATGCTGGTAAAGGTCGGCAATGTGGTGAATACGCTGACGTCCCTGCGACAACATTTCATGTAGCAACGCATTCGCCAGCAGGTTAATCAGGCTCATGGCGGAGGCGTAACTATCGAAGGCGGAGACGCTGTCGAGCGGTGCGCACAACTGCCAGCGCGCCAGGGTAATGATGCCCTGTGCCTGGGGTTCGCACAGCGCCAACACCGGGATGTTATTCTGTTGTAACTGCTGCATCAGTGGACGAATGATGCGCGGACGACGGCGAAACGCCATCACCACCACCACATCCTCAGGGGTGATATCCACCAGCTCCTCACCCAGCGTTTGGCCCGGCTGCGGCAGCACATGCACCTGGGGACGGGCCTGCATCAACTGCTGACGCAGGTGCAGCGCCACCGGATAGGCGTTACGCATCCCAATGATAAACAAGCGTTTTGCCTGTGCCAGCGCCTGAATCACTTCGCCAAATTGCTGCGGATCGATGCTGTTGACCCACTGCGTCAGGTTAGCCATCTCCTGCTTGTAGTGACGCGACAGCAGCGTATTGCCCTGCACCGCATCACGGTTATCCGTCAGCGGCATGCCGCTCTGGCGCAGCGTACGCAGCTCATCGCGCATGTCTTTATATTTTTCGTAACCCAGGCGCTTAAACAGCCGGCTCACCGTGGCTTTTGATACGCCGCTCAGCCGCGCCAGCTCGGCGCTGTTGTAGCTGATCAGGTCATCAAAATGGTCAAAGACAAAATCGGCAATGCGCTGCTCCTGCGGCGACAGTTGCGGATAGTGACTGCGGAGGCGTTCATCTAGCTGTTTCATCATTCGTCCTGTAACTTTCGTTTCATCACAAGCTAGCATAAATCGATCCACAATGGTGTCCGACCAAAACTGGAACAGCTCTTGCTATAACTTTGCCATGTACCCAAAAATGAGTTCACTATGATACAGAGCAATATGGCCCCATTAGGTATGGCCGTGACCCCTCATCATCTCGCCAGCGAAAGTGCGTTAGCCGTCCTGCGCGAAGGGGGTAACGCCATCGAAGCTATGGTGGCCGCTGCGGCCACTATCGCCGTGGTTTACCCGCATATGAATGGCTTAGGCGGTGATGGCTTCTGGCTGATCGTCCCACCGGGCGGCGATCCGATCGCCATTGATGCCAGTGGTGCTGCTGGCTCGCTGGCGCATTTTGATTTCTATCACGGCGCAACGAAAATTCCACACCGTGGCCCCAAAGCTGCCCTGACCGTGGCAGGTACCGTCAGCGGTTGGCAGGAGGCACTGGCCTTCTCCGCTGAGTTGGGCAACCCGGCGTTGCCGGTTGCGCGCCTGCTGCGTGATGCCATCCGCTATGCTGCCGATGGCATTCCCGTCACCGCTTCGCAGGCGGCAGCTACCGCCGCGAAACGTGATGAATTGCAGGATCAGCCCGGCTTTGCCGCCAACTTCCTGCCGGATGGCGAAGTACCTGCCGCAGGCAGCCGTTTCACCCAACCGGCGCTGGCGAATACCCTCAGCCTGTTATGCGAGCAGGGTTTAGACAGTTTTTATCGTGGCGAGCTGGCGCACCATCTGGCACGTGAAATGTCCGCGCTGGGCATGCCAATCACGCTGGAAGATCTGCAACGCCAGCAGGCACGCCGTTGCACCCCATTGCATCTGGCGCACAGCGAAGGCGATATCTGGAACATGACACCACCCACTCAGGGGTTGGTATCGCTGGCGATTCTGGGCATGACCGACTGCCTCAACATGGCGGAAGCGGATGAAGCCCAGACCGTGCACCGCATCGTCGAAGCCACCAAGCAAGCCTTTGGCCTGCGCGATCAACATATTACAGATCCACGCCATATCGACATTGATGTGCAAAGCCTGCTGGATGCCGATCATCTGGCGGGGCTCGCCGCACAGATTGATGATGCCGCCGCCGCCCCCTGGGGCACTGGCAAAGGTCCGGGTGATACCGTGTGGATGGGGGTGATGGACAGCAGCGGGCTGGCAGTCTCCTTTATCCAGAGTATCTATCACGAATTCGGCAGCGGCGTGGTGCTGCCGGGCACCGGCATTACCTGGCAGAACCGTGGTGCGGCGTTCAGTTTACAGCCAGGCCATTTGCTGGCACTGGCACCGGGCAAACAGCCCTTCCACACCCTTAATCCGGCGGCGGCACGATTGAAAGATGGTCGCACCATGGTGTACGGCTCGATGGGGGGCGACGGCCAGCCGCAGACACAAGCAGCGATTTTTACCCGTCATGTCATTCAGGGACTGCCGCTGCAACAAGCGGTGAGTGCACCACGTTGGCTGCTGGGGCGCACCTGGGGACAATCCTCCGATTCCCTCAAGCTGGAAGCACGTTTCGCCCCGGAAACAGTGCAGCAACTGCGCGATCTCGGCCATGAGGTAGAGTTGTTACCCGATTTTAGCGAGGTGGTAGGTCACGCAGGTGCCATCGTCCGCCATAACAACGGTATGTTTGAAGGCGCATTCGATCCACGCAGCAACGGTAGCGCCGCTGGTTTCTAAGGAGAAAAGATGAGTACACAACCGGACTGGGCCGCCTATATCGCCCAGATGGAACAGATTCTGGCGCTGGAGCTGGATGAGGCGCGCCGCGCCGAACTGTTAACCCAATTTAACCGTATTGCCGCCATGGCCGAACCGCTGATGGCCTTTCCGCTCGACGATCGTATGGAAGTGGCGGGAGTGTATAAGCTATGAAACTTTCCGCCCTCTCGATCAACGCGCTGCAACAGGCGCTGAACAACGGTGATATCAGCGCACGCGACATTGCCGAACAGACGTTGACCGCGATTGAACAACACAATCCAGCGCTGAATGCCTGGACCGAAGTCACCGGTCAGCGCATGTTGAAAGAAGCGGATCAGCTGGATACGCAGCGCCAGCGCGGAGAAACGCTTCCCCCTCTGGCAGGGATTCCCTATGCGGTGAAAAACCTGTTTGACGTCGCCGGGCATAGCACGCTGGCCGGTGCCAGCTTGTTCAGCGAACGTCCGGCGGCACGCGACGATGCCTGGGCGGTGAGCAAGCTGCGTCAGTCGGGCGCGCTGCTCTCCGGCATGCTGAATATGGATGCGTACGCTTACGGCTTTACCACCGAAAACACCCATTATGGTCCGACACACAATCCACGCGATCTCAGCCGGGTTGCGGGTGGGTCATCCGGGGGTTCTGCTGCCGCCGTTGCCGCCGGGCTGGTGCATTTCTCGCTTGGTAGCGATACCAACGGTTCGATTCGCGTACCGGCCTCGCTGTGCGGCATTTTTGGTCTGAAACCGACCTTTGGTCGCTTGTCGCGCAGCGGCAGCCATCCGTTTGTCGCCAGTCTCGACCATATCGGCCCGTTTGCCCGTTCGGTAGAAGATCTCAGCCTGGTCTACGACACCTTGCAGGGTGCGGATGCCAGCGATGCGTTTCAGGCTGCCCAGCCGGTGACGGCAGCCAGTCAGACGCTGACGCAAGGACTTGAAGGTCTGCGCTGCGGCGTGCTCGGCGGTTTCTTCTCCACATGGTGCAATGATGATGCGCGTGCAGCGCTGGCCGTTGCCACCAAAGCGCTGGCAGCCAACGATGAAGTGACGATGGCGAATGCCGAAATTGCGCGTTCCGCCGCCTTTATCCTGACCGCCGCCGAAGGAGGCAATCACTATCTGCCGAAGCTGCGTGAGATGCCGGAACGTTTTGAACCCAACTCACGTGAACGCCTGCTGGCGGGTGCGATGCTGCCATCTGCCTGGTATGTACAGGCACAGCGTTTCCGTCGCCATTTCCAGCAGCAGGTGTTGCCGCTGTTTGAACATTTTGATGTGCTGATCGCCCCGGCGACGCCGTGCAGCGCCACCACCATCGGCCAGGAAACTATTCATATCAACGGTCAGGATCTGCCAACCCGCGCCAGTATGGGGATGCTGACGCAGCCGATCTCCTTCCTCGGCCTGCCGGTCTGTACCGTACCGCTGCCAACCGCCAGCGGCTTGCCGATTGGTTTGCAATTGATCGCCGCGCCGTTTAAAGAACATCTGGCATTGCGCGCCGCCTGGGCGCTGCAACAGCAAGGGCTGACGTTGCCGCAAACCACCCTGATGGACGCATAACCATGACACCTGAGAATATTGATCGTCCGGCGATTGTCGCCGAAGTGACCGCTGCATTTTATCGCTACGAACAGGCGCTGATCAGCAATGACGTGGCGGTACTGGATGAACTGTTCTGGCATGACAGCCGCACCGTGCGTCTTGGGGCCGGTGAAAATCTGTATGGCATTGAGGAAATCCGGGCATTTCGTGCGGCGCGTCCCTCTGCCGGATTAGATCGTGACTTACGCCATACGGTGATCACCACCTTTGGTGATGATTATGCGGTGTGCAGCACCGAGTTTACCCGTGCCGGCACGGAGAAGATTGGCCGTCAGCAGCAGACATGGGTCAGGCTGCCGTGCGGCTGGCGCATTGTCGCCGCGCAGGTGAGTTTGATGATCTAGCGATTTATTGCCGTAGCGGCGCGATTTATCACGCGGATGTTTCTCACATCGTGCACGACATTGCGCGATAAATCGCGCCGCTACGGGACCGTTATCCGGCGTTTGGTGCCGGATGGGTTTCCATCCAGTGATCGGCGATCTGCTGACGAGTACACACCCACACCCGATCGTGTTGCTGGATATGGTCGAGGAAGCGTTGCAGGGCGCGGAATTTACCAGGACGTCCCAACAGACGGCAATGCATGCCAATCGACATCATTTTCGGCGCCGTTTCGCCCTCTTCGTACAACACATCAAAAGTATCGCGCAGGTAGGTGTAGAACTGCTCGGCAGTGTTGAAGCCCTGCGGTGAGGCAAAGCGCATATCGTTACATTCCAGCGTATAGGGGATGATTAGATGCGGTTTTACCGTGCCATCCTGGCAGGTCACCTGGGTCCAGAACGGTAAGTCATCGCCGTAATAATCGCTGTCGTAGCTAAAGCCGCCCTGCTCCACCACCAGACGGCGCGTGTTCGGGCTATCGCGCCCGGTGTACCAGCCGGTTGGGGCTTTGCCGAACAAATCTTTCAGGACATCCACCGCCTGCTGCATATGCTGGCGCTCGGTTTTTGCGTCCATCCCCTGATAGTGGATCCAGCGCCAGCCGTGGCTGACCACGTCATAATCAGCCGCTTTGATCGCGGCAACAATCTCCGGGTGACGCGCCAGCGCCATCGCCACGCCAAAAATGGTTAGCGGCAAACCACGCTTGTGAAATTCATTGTGAATACGCCAAAAACCAGCGCGGGAACCGTACTCATACAGCGAGTCCATCGACATATGGCGATCGGCGTAGCTGGCAGCCCCAATGATGTCGGAGAGAAACTGCTCGGAACCGGCATCACCGTGCAGCACATTATTCTCGGCGCCCTCTTCATAGTTGAGGACAAATTGCACCGCGACGCGGGCTTTGCCCGGCCAGTGAGCGTGCGGTGGCTGGCCCGCGTAACCAATCAGGTCACGTGGATAGTTTTTGTTGAAGCTGTACTCTTTCTTTTCAGATACATCACTCATTCTGTAAGTTCCTGTGTAAACCTCAACCAGTGCTTAGTTTAGGTGCTGGAAAGCCCCCGTGAGCGGTTTTTCTATCGGGTAATCGAGATCGCCGTGTTTACTGGTGCCAAAGCCCAGAGCCACCAGCGACTCCACCATTTTGACCGCCGCGCCGACACCGTCGATTACCGGCAAACCCAGTTCGCGCGTCAGATCCTGGGCCAGCGTCGCCATGCCGCCACACCCCAGGACAATCGCTCCGCTACCATCCTCCCGCTTCGCCTGGAGACAGCGCTGGCGCACTTTTTCCTGTGCCACACCGCTACCATCCTCCAGCGCCAGTACCGGCAGATTGATGGCGTGCAGTGCTGCACAATGATGGCTAAAACCGTATTGCTGCAACAGATGACGCGCAATGACCAGAGTGCGTGGCAGCGTGGTCACGATGGAGAAACGCGTCGCCAACAGCGTAGCGGTATGCATTGCAGCTTCGGCAATGCCCACCACCGGGCCAGTCGCCAGTTCGCGCGCCGCCAGTAAACCAGGATCGCCAAAACAGGCAATCACATGACCACTGACACCCTGCGCTTTGCCCAGCTTCACCTGCTCCAGCACGCCGAGTGCAGCAATCGCTTCATCAAAGTGGCCCTCAATCGATGGCACACCTTGACTCGGACACACCGCAATAATCTCGGTGCCCGGAGCGGCCACAGCGCGTGCCGCCTGACCGATGGTTTCTGTCATCGCCAGGCTAGTGTTGGGGTTAATAACCTGAATCAGGCTCATCAGGTGACTCCTTTACCGGCAAACAGCCGGGCAAAATCAGGCAAGGTTTCACCGCTGCGTTCAAAGTGCAGGCTGGTAACGATATGTTCGAAGTGATGATGCAGTGCCGCCGTCAGCCCGGCCAGATCTTTCTGGCGCAGCAGATCCACCAGCCGATCATGATGATCGCAACGGCAGCCTCGCTGCCAGGGGGCACCATACGCGGCGATCACCAACGAGGATCGTTGCGTCAGGTGCGTCACCATTTCAGTCAGCACTTGGTTACCCGAAATCGCCTGGAGCTGAATATGAAACGCGGCTGAAAGACGGATGGCCGCAGCACCATCATGCTGCTCATGCGCCTCTTGTTCTTCGGCAATCAGCCCGGCAAGCGCCGCCAGGTGTGGTGGCTGCACATGTGCCAGCACCGCAGACAAGTTGGCACACTCCAGCAAGCTACGCGTCGCAAAGATATCACGTGCTTCCTCTACTCCCGGAGTGGCGACCTGTGCACCACGCCTGGGCGATAACGTGATCATTTGCACCGCCGCGAGGCGTTGTAGCACCTTGCGAATGCCGGTGCGGCTGACGCCAAAAACTTCAGACAACGCCTCTTCGGGTAATTTGCTGCCTGGCGGCAGTTGGTGTTCCACAATGGCACTCAGTAGCGCCTGGTAGATGGGTTCGTCTCTATCATTCAGATCTGCGGCCGTTCGCTGGCCTGTTTCACTCTTCATTTCCCGCTCCGGTAAATGTCTGCGCACTGCACATCGTATACGCGAAAAACAATTTTTGTATACAAGAAATCAATTCTGGCCTGGATCCTGCAATACCGTTTCACGCTGTAATTATTATTCATTATTAAGAGAGGAGCAGGTTTCATGCCAAATCATTCTGAAGTGACCTCTGCGGTGGCCTCTGAAGCCAACGCCCACTATAGTCCACGACTTTGCAATGAAGATCTGGCACCGACGCGTGACCAGAACTGGTCGTGGTACAACATTTTCTCTTTCTGGATGTCAGACGTGCACAGCATGGGCGGCTATGTGGTGGCGGCCAGCTTCTTCACGCTGGGGCTGGCAAGCTGGCAGGTGTTGTTATGCCTGCTGGTGGGGATTTGTATTGTGCAGCTGTGTGCCAACCTGGTGGCGAAGCCGAGCCAGATGGCCGGTGTGCCTTATGCGGTGATTTCGCGTCAGGCGTTTGGCGTGTTTGGTGCCAATATCCCGGCGGTGATCCGTGGTCTGATTGCCTTTGCCTGGTACGGCATTCAAACTTACCTGGCGGCTAACGCCTTGATGTTGGTGTTGCTGAAGTTCTTCCCGTCACTCTCCAGCTTGACCCACAGCAGTTGGCTGGGTTTATCGCAACTTGGCTGGTGCTGCTTCGGCCTGATGTGGTTTTTGCAGGCCATGGTGTTCTGGCACGGGATGAGCGCGATTAAACGGTTTATCGATGTGGCCGGTCCCGCTGTGTACGTGGTAATGGTGGCTCTGGCGGGTTGGATTGTATACAAGACCGGTTTTGACGGTATCTCCTTTACCCTGGCCAGTAAGCAGTTGAGTGCAGGTGAACAAACCTGGCAGATGATCACCGCGACAGCGCTGGTAGTGTCCTACTTCTCCGGCCCGCTGCTCAACTTTGGCGACTTCTCTCGCTACGGTAAAAGCATGGGCGAGATTCGTCGTGGCAACCGCTGGGGCCTGCCGTTTAACTTCCTGCTGTTTTCGATTGTGACGGTGGTGATTGTCTCTGGCACCAATTCACTGTTCGGCCGCATGATTACAGACCCGATCGAGACCGTCAGTATGGTGGGTAACGATCTGGCGGTAGCGATTGGCCTGTTGACTATGATTACCGCCACCATTGGTATCAATATCGTGGCAAACTTTGTGTCACCCGCCTTCGACTTTTCTAACTGCTCACCGCAGAAAATCAGTTTCCGTACCGGTGGCATGATCGCCGCCGTGGGTTCTGTGCTGCTGACCCCGTGGAACCTGTTCCAGTCACCCGAACTGATTCATTACACACTGGATGTACTGGGTTCATTTATCGGGCCGCTGTTTGGCATTCTGATCGCCGATTTCTATCTGATTAAACGCAGCAAGGTCTATGTCGACGACCTGTTTGATGATACGCCGAAAGGTCGTTACTGGTATCAGGGTGGCTTTAATCCAAAAGCTATCGCCGCGCTGCTGCCTTCGGTGGGGATCTGCCTGATTATCAGCTTTATCCCGTCATTGCATGAAGTGGCAAACTTTAGCTGGTTTATCGGTGTGGCGCTTGGCATGGGTTGTTATCGCTGGCTGGCACGTGCTGAACGTGAAGTACCAGCGGCCGCGTATCGTGGCAAGGTGGCGGTGCAGAAGGATTAAACCGAAAAAGCAAAAAGCCGATTCATTACTGAATCGGCTTCTTTAAATAGATTGGCGGTGCGGACGGGACTCGAACCCGCGACCCCCGGCGTGACAGGCCGGTATTCTAACCGACTGAACTACCGCACCGCGCTGTGTTCCCCGTCGGGAACGAGGCGCATATTAATGGTACGGTGATCCGCCGTCAACGCTTTTTCTGTGGGTTTGTTTCGTTTGCTGTTTTTTTCATCTTTGCGTTGCTTTTCCACGCAAAATCAGCGAATTCAGGCACGCCACAGGCAACTGCCGCCCTTCTTCATCACCAGATCTAAACGACTTTCGTGTGCCACACACTCTTCATCGCTGGCACTGATGACGCGCAGGCCCGACGCCGGACGCACAATACGTTGGATATTTTCACCGTCCGCCTGACTACTCTGTTCACTTTCCAGCGAAAAGGCCAGCGATGTCTGACCGCCGGTCAGGGTCAGGAACACTTCCGCCAGGATTTCGGCATCGAGTAATGCGCCGTGCAGAGTTCGTTTGCTGTTATCAATCTCAAGGCGGTTACAGAGTGCATCAAGGCTGTTACGCTTGCCCGGAAACATCTTACGCGCCATAGCCAGACTGTCAGTAACCTGACAGAAGGTGTCCGTCTTGCCAATGTCGCGCTTTAACATGGCAAATTCGTAATCCATAAAGCCGATATCGAACGAAGCGTTATGGATTACCAGCTCAGCACCGCGAATATAGTCGAGAAATTCATCCGCGATATCGCTAAAGCTCGGTTTATCCGCCAGAAATTCATCGGCAATACCATGAACACCAAAGGCTTCCGGGTCCACCAGACGATCAGGCTTCAGGTACATGTGAAAGTTATTACCGGTCAGGCGACGGTTGATCACTTCAACCGCACCGATTTCAATAATGCGGTGTCCTTCGTAGTGCACACCGATCATGTTCATGCCGGTGGTTTCGGTATCGAGGACGATCTGGCGGTTATTTGCAGTGCTCATAGGACTCGTTTATGTCAGACTTGTCGTTTTATAAGTCAAGGAAGTCTACCAGAGATGCGTAAACAGGTAGAAATATTCACCGATGGATCTTGCCTCGGTAATCCTGGCCCCGGTGGTTACGGTGCCATTCTGCGTTATCGCCAGCATGAAAAAATCTTCAGTGCCGGTTATCGCCTCACCACCAATAATCGTATGGAACTGATGGCCGCGATCGTCGCACTGGAAGCGCTGACGCAGCCGTGTGAGGTGGTGATCAGCACCGACAGCCAGTATGTACGCCAGGGCATTACCAGTTGGATCCACAACTGGAAGAAACGCGGCTGGAAAACCGCAGAGAAGAAACCGGTGAAGAATGTCGATCTCTGGCAACGGCTCGATTTGGCACTAAGTTCACATCAGATATCGTGGGAATGGGTGAAGGGCCATGCCGGTCACCCGGAAAACGAACGCTGCGATGAGCTGGCACGCAGCGCTGCCAGTCAGCCGACACAAGACGATATCGGCTATCAACCCGAATCCTGATCCTTCATTTTACGAAACTGTCTTGTGGCATTTACCGTCTGGCGCAGTTGCGTTTTACTCAGGCTTTTTTTCGCTTTGGTGGGCGTTAACGGGAAAGTCCGTTTGCGCGCTACCACCACATTCAGGCAGCCCAATGCCGGCAGATGCGCACTGATCACTTTACCGCCCTGCCGGTGCCACGGCACTACCTGAAAACGGGTACGATAGACAACTTCATAATTCAGCAAGTGCAGCCAGTCCAGCAGGCGCATCTGGCTAAACATGCGACCACTCCATGGCGCGCGTCCATGCAGACCTGGAATGCCTTTGCTGATGCCCAGCAGGCTGAACGGATTAAAGCCGCTGATAATCATCCAGCCATCGTCAATCAGCACCCGGTCCACTTCACGCAGCACACGATGCGGATCCTGACTCCAGGATAAGGTGTGGGCCAATAAGCAGGCATCAATCGACTTGGATTCGAACGGTAACTGGGTCGCACGGGCAATCACCTGTAACTCATCGCCCTCTTCACCTACATTCACCTGATGCGAAATAGGGCAGTGGCTGGTGTTGATTTCTGCACTCAGACTGCCAATTTTAAGCATATGAAAGCCATACAGCTTCCCGAGGTAAGGTTGCAGTTGCTGCGTTAAGGCGTCGCGAAAATAGTCGCCCCAGGGCATGTCGCGCCAGGAGCGCGGTGCAGTCAGGATTTGGCGTGTTTTAGCCGGCTTCATGCTTTACCATCTTCCTTTTTCTACGGCCTGAGAGGTGTTTATGAATCTTACCAGCATTCCCGCATTGCAGGATAACTACATCTGGACACTGACCGATGAACACAATCATTGCCTGATTGTCGATCCCGGCGAAGCACAACCCGTGCTGGACAAACTTCGCGCCAACCGTTGGCAGCCGGTGGCAATCTTACTCACGCACCATCATCACGATCATGTCGGTGGGGTCGCGGAACTGTTGCAGCACTTTCCCGACCTTGAGGTTTTCGGTCCACAGGAAACTGCGGATAAGGGCGCAAAGCATATTCTCGCCGATGGTGATGAATTTATCGTGTTGGGGATAAATTTCCGTGTCATCGCCACTCCCGGCCACACTTTAGGACATATCTCATATTTCAGTTCACCTTATCTTTTCTGTGGCGACACGATGTTTTCCGGTGGTTGTGGCCGATTATTTGAAGGCACAGCACAACAAATGTTTGAGTCATTTCAGAAGCTTAACAAGCTTCCTGCCGACACATTGATTTGCTGTGCGCATGAGTACACTTTATCCAATATGAAGTTTGCTGCGGCTATTCTGCCCCATGACCCGAAAATTTTAGCAAGGTTCCAGCAAATTAAGGACTTACGTGCAGAAAATCGCATTACTTTGCCAACAAATTTGGCTTTAGAAAGGGAAATAAATTTATTTCTCCGCACGCAAGATCCTGATTTACAAAAGGCTTTAGGCGGTAATTTTACAACTGCGCCACTATGGCAAACTTTTGCTGATCTACGCGAGAAGAAAGATCGTTTTTGATTTTTTTGGTTGTGTTGTGTCAGGCCGTCACGTATTATTGCTCGTCTTTTAAGCGAACTATTGACACACACATGAAGGCAAAAGCGATATTAATCGCCTCTGTCTTGCTGGTGGGAGGTTGTCAGGCATCAAGGAATGACGCCACTATCCCGCAACAGCATGCTCAGAGCCTGTCTTCAGCTGGTCAAGGTGAAAATGGAAAGTACGGAGATCGCTTACTGTCGCCGCGTTGGCAAGATGATGGAACAAGCCTCGCAGAAGACACTGATCTCTGGAATCACATTAGTGACGAGTTGAAGATGGGGATTCCGGATAACTCCCGGATCCGCGAACAAAAAATAAAGTACTTAAAAAATAAGAGCTATCTCCACGATGTAACATTACGGGCAGAGCCGTACATGTACTGGATAGTCGAGCAGATACAGAAACGTAAGATGCCGATGGAACTAGTACTGCTACCCATAGTGGAGAGCGCTTTTGACCCACATGCAACATCTTCTGCAAATGCCGCAGGCATCTGGCAGATTGTTGCAACAACGGGCAAAAACTATGGTTTGAAACAGAACCAATGGTATGACGGTCGCCGGGATGTGGTGGCGTCTACCAAGGTTGCGCTGGATATGATGCAGCGTCTTAACACCATGTTTGACGGTGACTGGTTACTGACCGTTGCTGCTTACAACAGTGGTGAAGGACGTGTGTTGAAAGCGATTAAACAGAATAAGGCGCGCGGTAAGCCCACCGATTTCTGGAATTTGTCGCTACCCCGCGAAACCGCGGTTTATGTTCCGAAAATGTTGGCCTTGAGTGATATTCTCAAGAACAACAAGCGCTACGGCATCAAATTGCCGACCCCGAACGAGAGTCGTGCACTGGCTCGTGTTGAAGTGGGTCAGCAGATTGAGCTGACGCAGGCCGCAGATATGGCTGGCATGTCGTTAAGTAAGCTGAAAAGCTTTAACGCTGGCTATAAACACGGCAGCACAGCGCCGAATGGACCGCACTACATCATGGTGCCTAAGTCCAACGTTGCTCAGCTGCGCAATTCACTGGCATCCGGTGATATTGCCGCCGTGCAGTCTTCTCAACTGGCAAAAACCGGTGATACGGGAAGCAGCTACACGGTTCGCAAAGGCGACACCTTGTCTGGCATTGCCAGCAAGCTCGGCGTGAGCATTGATACACTGAAACAGCAGAATAACCTGCGCGGTGCCTCTGTTCGAATCGGTCAGAAACTGACCGTAGGCGATAAAGGCTCGCAGCTGGCCGATAACGGCAACAGCATCACCTATCGTGTTCGTAAGGGTGATTCTCTTGCCAGTATTGCGCGACGTCATGGAGTAAACATTCAGGACGTTATGCGCTGGAACAGTGTATTAAGTGATGCAAAAAACATTCAGCCGGGTGATAACCTCACGCTGTTTGTTCATAATAGCGCAACGCCAGATACCTAATGGCGCGAAAAGGCTGACAAATGTCAGCCTTTTTCATTTTATGCGGGTGAGAAAATCTGCTGCGCTTCGTGGTTTAGCGCGGGGTGGAGTTAAATTCAACCAGCAACGGATTGTGATCAGAAGCGCGTGTCACCAATACCGAGGCTTCGCTGACCTTCATATCACGGTAGAAGACAAAATCCAGCGGGCGACCAAACGCCTTCCGCCGATGGTCATCGGTAAACGTCACTTCATGCAATTCCATATCCTGTGCAAAGCGAAACAGCGCCTTCATCCTCTGACGGCTCCAGGCATTGAAATCCCCAGCCATAATCACCGGACCACGATGATACTGGATTTGCTCACCTATCGGTCCCAACTGTTTGCTGTAGACATCGATACCGAGGCTGAAATTGACGGCATGAATATTTACCACCATCAGCATTTCACCATTGGGTAGCGGATAGGCGGTCACCAACGCGGATTTTGCCAGACGTAACAGCGGCTCGCGCTCACGTAATGGGCAGCAGTATACCGGATGGGCCGAAGCCAGCGTCATCACCCCTGAAGGGTGCTGCGGCAGGACAAAAGCCGGCACCTGATCGGCAGCCAGATAGTTAGTGGTGGCAAACCTTACCAACTCAGGGGTAGTTTGCGCTTCCTGTAGCAACACCAGATGAGCATCTTTACCAAAGCCTTGCAGCACTGACATCCAGTCTGCACGTTGCTGTTTAAAGATGTTCCAGACCAAAACCCGTAATGTCGGGTCGGCTGTCAGTGGTGCGCCGGGCGGTAACGCCTGCCCAACATGCAGCATCGCTCCTGGCGGAAAGATCCGCTCAGCAGGCTGTCCTGCTACATAACGCATTGCATAGGTTTTTTTCCGCACTTTACCGCCTGGCTAGTTACAAACATACTTCACCTGACTGTTATAGGGATTTTAGCGCGGGGTTTCAATTGGTGTTCTTGATTGTCGGAATGGCCTTAACGGCATTTAAGTGCATCAGCCCACCTGACAGTGGGCTGATGAGGCGGATTATTCGACTGCCATCACCGCTCGCGTCCTATCCAACGAACCACTAACACGGACCAGTAGCAAAGCGATAAACACAATCACTGCCCCCACCCAAGGGGTTTGCGCTAAACCATAATGCTGCACGATATGGCCGCCCACGGTAGAACCCAGCGCAATGCCTATATTAAAGGCCGCAATATTTAAACCAGAGGCGACATCAACCGCACCAGGCGCATAACGTTCAGCCTTCTGCACCACGTAAACCTGCAAACCCGGCACGTTGGCGAAGGCAAAGATCCCCATCACCACCACGGTGACCAATGCCAGATAGTGCATACTTGCTGTAATCTGGAAGACACCTAACAATAGTGTCAGTGCGGCGAAAATGAGTGTCAGTGCGGGTACAGCACCCCAACGATCCGCCAACTTACCGCCCCAGATATTGCCAATCGCTACCGCGATGCCATAGCCCAGCAAGATAACGCTAACCGCCGAAGGTGAGAAACCCGCCAGAGACTGCATCATCGGTGCCAGGAAGGTAAAAGCAGTAAACACCCCACCATAACCCAGGGCCGTGATGGCATAGATTAGCAACAGGCGTGGATTGGTTAACACACTGACCTGCTGTCGCACTGAAGTGACAGGTGGCTGGGCGATATGAGGGGGAACCAGCAGCATGCTGGCAACAAGGGCAATGCCCCCCAGCAGTGACACCGCAAGGAAGCTCTCACGCCAGCCAAAATGCTGCCCAATAAGCGTTCCCAACGGCACGCCCGTTACCAGGGCAACCGTCAGACCGCCAAACATAATCGCGATGGCGGTGGCGGCTTTCTCTTTACTCACCAAACTGGTTGCAATGGTTGAGCCTACCGAGAAGAAGACACCGTGCGCCAGACCGGTCAGCAGACGAGCAATCACCAGCGTTTCATAGTTCGGTGCCTGCCAGGCAACCAGATTGCCGAGAGTGAAAAGCGCCATTAAACCCATCAACAAATGTTTACGCGGTAATTTCCCGGTCAACGCAGTCAGTACTGGTGCTCCGACGGCAACCCCTAGTGCGTAAATAGAGACCAGCATCCCGGCAGAAGGCAGGGTAATAGTCAGTTGTTCGGCGATGGTCGGGATCAACCCGACGATGACAAATTCAGTGGTTCCGATAGCAAAGGCGCTGATGGTCAGCGCCCAGAGTGCAAGTGGCATGATTGACTCCCAATTAGTTTTGATGGGCGTCAGTATCTGCTTATGGTTTAATTACAAAAAGGTGTAAAGTAACAATAGACTTTTGCTTGTGGAGGGATAATGAAGGCGTCATCAGACGAGCTGAAAGTGTTTATTGCAGTAGTGGAAAGCGGCAGTTTTAGCCGTGCTGCTGAACAATTGCATATGGCTAATTCGGCGGTCAGCCGCATGGTGAAAAAGCTGGAGACTAAGTTAGGTGTGGCGTTACTGACCCGTACCACACGCCAACTGGCCCTCACTCATGAAGGTGAACACTATTTTCGCCGCGTGCAGAAATTAATGCAGGAGATGTCGACTGCAGAGAGTGAGTTGATTGATCGACAACAGGCACCTCGGGGAGTATTGCGCATTGATGCAGCAACACCGGTGATCCTGCATTTGTTGCTGCCAATGGTTAAACCTTTTCGCGCTCGCTATCCCGATGTCACCCTCTCGCTGATTTCCTCGGAGAGCTTTATCAATCTTATCGAGAGGAAAGTCGATGTTGCCATTCGTGCCGGCACTCTGACCGACTCCACCTTGCGCGCTCGCCTGCTATTTATCAGCTATCGCAAACTGGTTGCCACACCGGCGTATCTGGCAAAGTATGGTGTTCCGCGTTCTGTGGCCGATTTAATACACCATGAATGTCTGGGGTTCGTTGAGCCTTTGCGTCTGAATCGCTGGCCAGTGGCACAGGAAAATGGCGAACTTTATGATATTAATCCGGGGATGTCTTCAAACAGCGGTGAAACGATTAAACAACTTTGTCTGGATGACAACGGTATTGCCTGTCTTTCTGACTATATGGTTGATCAAGAAATTGCAGATGGTACCTTTGTAGAGTTGCTGGCAGATCAGCGATTGCCAGTTGAAATGCCGTTTAACGCAGTTTATTACAGCGATCTTGGTGTCAGCCAGCGCGTGCGGGCATTTATTGATTTTCTCAGCGATTGGGTGCAGAACCAGCCCTGGCGACGCCAGGACTGACCATTTTCGCTTAATCCCAGGCCGGGGCCAGGCCATCCGGGCTGACCAGACGCTGTCCACGATCCAGTGCGTGGATCTTCTCCATATCATCAGGATCCAGATGTAAATCCAGAGCCTGCAGATTCCCGGCAAGATTCTCGCGCTTGGTGGATGACGGAATGACAGCATAACCCTGCTGCATTGCCCATGCCAGCACCACCTGAGCCGGTGTTGCCAGGTGCTTCTGCGCGATGGCCTTGATCACTTCATCTTTCAGCGCTTCACCATAAGCCAGCGTCATATAAGAGGTGATATGAATACCCTGCTCTTGGGCAAACTTTACCACCTGCGCATTCTGCAAATAGGGGTGAAGCTCAATCTGGTTGGTCGCAATATTTTCCACACCAACCGCTTCAATTGCCTCTTTCATCAACGCAATCGGGAAGTTGGAGATACCGATCTGACGTGTCAGACCCGCTTCTTTCGCTGCCAGCAACGCCTGCATACTCTCTTTTACAGAAATGGTAGCGCCCGGCGATGGCCAGTGGATTAAGGTGAGATCGACGTAATCGGTACGGAGTTTCACCAGGCTATCTTTGAGGCTGGGGACCAATTTGTCAGCAGAGAGGTTTTCCACCCAGATCTTGGTCGTCACGAACAGTTCGTTACGTGCGACACCACTTTCGGCAATTGCCTGACCTACAGCGGCCTCATTTTCATAGATTTGTGCGGTATCGATTGTACGATAGCCAAGCTCAAGTGCGGTTTTAACCGAACTGATAACAACGTTGTCTTGTAGACGGAAAGTACCTAAACCAAAAGCAGGGATTGTCATGATTTCCTCATCGTTGACTGGAGTGTTTCGATGGGGGTCATTTTGACAGCTTCTTTATTGCTGAAAAATCCGCTTATAAGCAGAGGAATTTTGCGTTTTAGTCAACAATTAGCATCGAAATAGCAGAAATGAAAAAGCCCTGACTTTTCAGTCAGGGCTAATCAATAGAGTGGCGGTGCGGACGGGACTCGAACCCGCGACCCCCGGCGTGACAGGCCGGTATTCTAACCGACTGAACTACCGCACCACCGAATACTGCATTACCAGCGGGGTCTCGCTGATAACCGGTGTTACCTTTTCAGGTAAATACCTTAAATTGATGCCTGGCAGTTCCCTACTCTCGCATGGGGAGACCCCACACTACCATCGGCGCTACGGCGTTTCACTTCTGAGTTCGGCATGGGGTCAGGTGGGACCACCGCGCTACAGCCGCCAGGCAAATTCTTTGTGCTCTGTCCTGTGTCTTTTGCACTGCTGCTGCGTTGGCTGCTCTCGCGCTACTCAGTCACATACTCATGTATGCTCCTTCGCATCGTCTCGTTTGCCGCCTTGCTTCAGCGCAAAATCCTTCGGACCTGAATCCGCAGGACACAACTTAATCCGGTCGAACAAGGCTGAAAATTCTCTGCGTCTCTCAACAAAACGCCTCTGGCGTTGTAAGGTTAAGCCTCACGGGTCATTAGTACCGGTTAGCTCAATGCATCGCTGCACTTACACATCCGGCCTATCAACGTCGTCGTCTTCAACGTCCCTTCAGGACCCTCAAGGGGTCAGGGAGAACTCATCTCGGGGCAAGTTTCGTGCTTAGATGCTTTCAGCACTTATCTTTTCCGCACTTAGCTACCGGGCAATGCCATTGGCATGACAACCCGAACACCAGTGGTGCGTTCACTCCGGTCCTCTCGTACTAGGAGCAACCCCCCTCAATTCTCCAGCGCCCACGGCAGATAGGGACCGAACTGTCTCACGACGTTCTAAACCCAGCTCGCGTACCACTTTAAACGGCGAACAGCCGTACCCTTGGGACCTACTTCAGCCCCAGGATGTGATGAGCCGACATCGAGGTGCCAAACACCGCCGTCGATATGAACTCTTGGGCGGTATCAGCCTGTTATCCCCGGAGTACCTTTTATCCGTTGAGCGATGGCCCTTCCATTCAGAACCACCGGATCACTATGACCTGCTTTCGCACCTGCTCGAGCCGTCACTCTCGCAGTCAAGCTGGCTTATGCCATTGCACTAACCTCCTGATGTCCGACCAGGATTAGCCAACCTTCGTGCTCCTCCGTTACACTTTGGGAGGAGACCGCCCCAGTCAAACTACCCACCAGACACTGTCCGCAGCCCGGATCACGGGCCTACGTTAGAACATCAAACATTAAAGGGTGGTATTTCAAGGTCGGCTCCACGCAGACTGGCGTCCACGCTTCAAAGCCTCCCACCTATCCTACACATCAAGGCTCAATGTTCAGTGTCAAGCTATAGTAAAGGTTCACGGGGTCTTTCCGTCTTGCCGCGGGTACACTGCATCTTCACAGCGATTTCAATTTCACTGAGTCTCGGGTGGAGACAGCCTGGCCATCATTACGCCATTCGTGCAGGTCGGAACTTACCCGACAAGGAATTTCGCTACCTTAGGACCGTTATAGTTACGGCCGCCGTTTACCGGGGCTTCGATCAAGAGCTTCTCCTTACGGATAACCCCATCAATTAACCTTCCGGCACCGGGCAGGCGTCACACCGTATACGTCCACTTTCGTGTTTGCACAGTGCTGTGTTTTTAATAAACAGTTGCAGCCAGCTGGTATCTTCGACTGGCTTCAGCTCCGGGAGCAAGTCCCTTCACCTACGCGCCAGCGTGCCTTCTCCCGAAGTTACGGCACCATTTTGCCTAGTTCCTTCACCCGAGTTCTCTCAAGCGCCTTGGTATTCTCTACCTGACCACCTGTGTCGGTTTGGGGTACGATTTCGTGTTACCTGGAGCTTAGAGGCTTTTCCTGGAAGCAGGGCATCAGTTACTTCACCACCGTAGTGGCTCGTCATCACGCCTCAGCCTTAAAGCATTCCGGATTTGCCTGGAATGCAAGCCTACACGCTTAAACCGGGACAACCGTCGCCCGGATAACTCAGCCTTCTCCGTCCCCCCTTCGCAGTAACACCAAGTACAGGAATATTAACCTGTTTCCCATCGACTACGCTTTTCAGCCTCGCCTTAGGGGTCGACTCACCCTGCCCCGATTAACGTTGGACAGGAACCCTTGGTCTTCCGGCGAGCGGGCTTTTCACCCGCTTTATCGTTACTTATGTCAGCATTCGCACTTCTGATACCTCCAGCAGACCTCACAGTCCACCTTCGACGGCTTACAGAACGCTCCCCTACCCAACAACACACAGTGTCGCTGCCGCAGCTTCGGTGCATGGTTTAGCCCCGTTACATCTTCCGCGCAGGCCGACTCGACCAGTGAGCTATTACGCTTTCTTTAAATGATGGCTGCTTCTAAGCCAACATCCTGGCTGTCTGGGCCTTCCCACATCGTTTCCCACTTAACCATGACTTTGGGACCTTAGCTGGCGGTCTGGGTTGTTTCCCTCTTCACGACGGACGTTAGCACCCGCCGTGTGTCTCCCGTGATAACATTCTCCGGTATTCGCAGTTTGCATCGGGTTGGTAAGCCGGGATGGCCCCCTAGCCGAAACAGTGCTCTACCCCCGGAGATGAATTCACGAGGCGCTACCTAAATAGCTTTCGGGGAGAACCAGCTATCTCCCGGTTTGATTGGCCTTTCACCCCCAGCCACAAGTCATCCGCTAATTTTTCAACATTAGTCGGTTCGGTCCTCCAGTTAGTGTTACCCAACCTTCAACCTGCCCATGGCTAGATCACCGGGTTTCGGGTCTATACCCTGCAACTTAACGCCCAATTAAGACTCGGTTTCCCTGCGGCTCCCCTATACGGTTAACCTTGCTACAGAATATAAGTCGCTGACCCATTATACAAAAGGTACGCAGTCACCTAACAAGTAGGCTCCCACTGCTTGTACGTACACGGTTTCAGGTTCTGTTTCACTCCCCTCGCCGGGGTTCTTTTCGCCTTTCCCTCACGGTACTGGTTCACTATCGGTCAGTCAGGAGTATTTAGCCTTGGAGGATGGTCCCCCCATATTCAGACAGGATACCACGTGTCCCGCCCTACTCATCGAACTCACAGTATGTGCATCTTCGTGTACGGGAGTATCACCCTGTACCCTGCGACTTTCCAGACGCTTCCACTGACACACAAACTGATTCAGGTTCTGGGCTGTTCCCCGTTCGCTCGCCGCTACTGGGGGAATCTCGGTTGATTTCTTTTCCTCGGGGTACTTAGATGTTTCAGTTCCCCCGGTTCGCCTCGTTAACCTATGTATTCAGTTAACGATGATGCACAGAGTGCACCGGGTTTCCCCATTCGGACATCGTCGGCTGTAGCGGTTCATATCACCTTACCGACGCTTTACGCAGATTAGCACGTCCTTCATCGCCTCTGACTGCCAGGGCATCCACCGTGTACGCTTAGTCGCTTAACCTCACAACCCACAGGCGTTTTCACGCATGCAGACTGCAAGCATTTGAGAGACTCGAACACATCGCTTTCATTTCTTATTACGGAGAAATGAAACAACGTGTCGTTTCAAATTT
The DNA here is from genome assembly GCF_059730495.1 of Pantoea sp. X-Soil-TKNS-1211. Classification (NCBI taxonomy): domain Bacteria; kingdom Pseudomonadati; phylum Pseudomonadota; class Gammaproteobacteria; order Enterobacterales; family Erwiniaceae; genus Pantoea; species Pantoea sp. X-Soil-TKNS-1211. The sequence goes on along the minus strand of NZ_AP035953.1, from coordinate 922,520 downwards.
TCAGCTTGTTCCGGATTGTTAAAGAGCAAATATCTCAAACATGACTCGTAAGCCAGTTTTGAGATACTGAGCAGCGACACCTTTCACCTGTCACCAAGCAAGTGGCGTCCCCTAGGGGATTCGAACCCCTGTTGCCGCCGTGAAAGGGCGGAGTCCTAACCGCTAGACGAAGGGGACACAGGAAGTGTCACGACTTCGCAGCCGTCTTGCTCATTACGTTTTCATCAGACAATCTGTGTGAGCACTTCGAAGGAAGGTATCTTCAGGTAAGGAGGTGATCCAACCGCAGGTTCCCCTACGGTTACCTTGTTACGACTTCACCCCAGTCATGAATCACAAAGTGGTAAGCGCCCTCCCGAAGGTTAAGCTACCTACTTCTTTTGCAACCCACTCCCATGGTGTGACGGGCGGTGTGTACAAGGCCCGGGAACGTATTCACCGTAGCATTCTGATCTACGATTACTAGCGATTCCGACTTCATGGAGTCGAGTTGCAGACTCCAATCCGGACTACGACGCACTTTATGAGGTCCGCTTGCTCTCGCGAGATCGCTTCTCTTTGTATGCGCCATTGTAGCACGTGTGTAGCCCTGGCCGTAAGGGCCATGATGACTTGACGTCATCCCCACCTTCCTCCGGTTTATCACCGGCAGTCTCCTTTGAGTTCCCGACCGAATCGCTGGCAACAAAGGATAAGGGTTGCGCTCGTTGCGGGACTTAACCCAACATTTCACAACACGAGCTGACGACAGCCATGCAGCACCTGTCTCAGAGTTCCCGAAGGCACCAAAGCATCTCTGCTAAGTTCTCTGGATGTCAAGGCCAGGTAAGGTTCTTCGCGTTGCATCGAATTAAACCACATGCTCCACCGCTTGTGCGGGCCCCCGTCAATTCATTTGAGTTTTAACCTTGCGGCCGTACTCCCCAGGCGGTCGACTTAACGCGTTAGCTCCGGAAGCCACGCCTCAAGGGCACAACCTCCAAGTCGACATCGTTTACAGCGTGGACTACCAGGGTATCTAATCCTGTTTGCTCCCCACGCTTTCGCACCTGAGCGTCAGTCTTTGTCCAGGGGGCCGCCTTCGCCACCGGTATTCCTCCAGATCTCTACGCATTTCACCGCTACACCTGGAATTCTACCCCCCTCTACAAGACTCCAGCCTGCCAGTTTCGAATGCAGTTCCCAGGTTAAGCCCGGGGATTTCACATCCGACTTGACAGACCGCCTGCGTGCGCTTTACGCCCAGTAATTCCGATTAACGCTTGCACCCTCCGTATTACCGCGGCTGCTGGCACGGAGTTAGCCGGTGCTTCTTCTGCGGGTAACGTCAATTGCTGAAGCTATTAACTCCAACACCTTCCTCCCCGCTGAAAGTACTTTACAACCCGAAGGCCTTCTTCATACACGCGGCATGGCTGCATCAGGCTTGCGCCCATTGTGCAATATTCCCCACTGCTGCCTCCCGTAGGAGTCTGGACCGTGTCTCAGTTCCAGTGTGGCTGGTCATCCTCTCAGACCAGCTAGGGATCGTCGCCTAGGTGAGCCGTTACCCCACCTACTAGCTAATCCCATCTGGGTTCATCCGATGGTGTGAGGCCCGAAGGTCCCCCACTTTGGTCTTGCGACGTTATGCGGTATTAGCTACCGTTTCCAGTAGTTATCCCCCTCCATCGGGCAGATCCCCAGACATTACTCACCCGTCCGCCACTCGTCACCCGAGGAGCAAGCTCCTCTGTGCTACCGTTCGACTTGCATGTGTTAGGCCTGCCGCCAGCGTTCAATCTGAGCCATGATCAAACTCTTCAATTTAAGTTTGATGCTCAAAGAATTAAACTTCGTAATGAATTACGTGTTCACTCTTGAGACTTGATATTTTTTAAGTCCGTAGACTTTTGATATCAATCCTGCGAGTGCCCACACAGATTGTCTGATAAATTGTTAAAGAGCAGTGCGAGCAGCGGGTTAACCGTCTGTCGCGAGGTGGCGTATATTACGCTTTCCTCCTTCAGAGTCAATCTCTTTTTTCAGAGATTTTCTCCGGCGGGATGAATCACTTCGTCCCTCGCTGACCGTCTGCGTTGCCGCTTTGCCGTGTCAGTGGAGGCGCATTATAGGGAGACTCTGACGAAGCGCAAGCGTAAATTTCAACTTTTTTACTGTTCGGCTGAAATTTGTGCAAAAGGCCCATTTTTAAGCCTTTTTAATGCGTTCCGGCAGGTCAGCCAGGCTATCAATCACCCAATCCGCTGCCGCTTCGCCCTCTGCTGTCACCGGTTTACCCGTGCGCACCAACACTTTCGTGCCCACCCCTGCCGCCTGTGCGGACTGCATATCTTCCAGTTTGTCCCCCACCATATAAGAAGCAGCCATATCTATATGGAGATGCTTCTGTGCCGACAGCAACATACCAGGCTGCGGCTTACGGCAATCACATTGCTGGCGATACTCATCAACCGTCGCATCCGGCAAATGCGGGCAAAAATAAATACCGTCGAGATCAACATCACGGTCCGCCAGAGACCAGTCCATCCATTCGGTCAGGTGCATAAACTGGTCTTCCGTAAACATGCCGCGCGCAATGCCCGACTGATTGGTGACCAGTACCAATGCATAGCCCATTTTTTTCAGCGCCTGCAACGCCTCAATGGTGCCATCAATAAACTGAAAATTATCGATCTCATGGACATAGCCGTGATCGACATTCAATGTGCCATCACGATCAAGAAAAATAGCCGGGACTTTGTTCGCCACGTAGAAACTCCTGCTGCAAAAATTGCCGGTCAGTATCGCATGATTGCGCATACTGAGAGAATGGCAGATTGAATGACTTTCATTGATTTAGCCGTCTGGATGCCTTAACATCCATCCAGATTTCACACGGCGCAGCCAGATGAAACCCGAAACACCACGGATAACGCAACACGATAATAATTAACCTAATGATTAAACTCGAAAATATTAGCAAAGTGTTCCAGCAAGGTTCACGCACTATTCAGGCGTTATCCAACGTCAGCCTGCATGTGCCTGCCGGACAGATTTATGGCGTCATCGGTGCATCCGGTGCCGGTAAAAGTACACTGATTCGCTGCGTCAATCTGCTGGAGCGCCCGACTTCAGGCCGGGTATGGGTCGATGGTCAGGATCTCACGGCGCTTTCCGCAAGTCAGTTGACGCAGACACGCCGCCAAATTGGCATGATCTTCCAGCATTTTAACCTGATGAACTCGCGCACCGTGGCCGGCAACGTCGCTTTACCGCTTGAGCTGGGTAATCTTTCACGCGAACAGATTAAACAACGCGTCAGCGAACTGCTGGATCTGGTCGGTCTGGCGGATAAACACGATGCCTGGCCCGCCAATCTGTCCGGCGGCCAGAAGCAGCGCGTAGCAATCGCCCGCGCACTGGCCAGCAACCCCAAAGTGTTATTGTGTGATGAAGCCACCAGCGCTCTGGACCCGGCGACCACGCGTTCCATCCTTGAGTTGCTGAAAGATATCAATCGCCGTCTTGGCCTGACCATTCTGCTGATCACCCATGAAATGGATGTGGTGAAGCGCATCTGTGATCAGGTCGCAGTGATAAGTCAAGGTGAACTGATTGAACAAGACACCGTAAGCGAAGTGTTTTCTCATCCGAAAACGCCGCTGGCTCAGCAGTTTATTCAGTCAACTCTGCATCTCGATATTCCTGACGATTACCAGCAGCGGATGTTGACCCACCCCGGCACGGCAACCGTACCTTTATTACGTCTGGAATTTACGGGCAAGTCAGTGGATGCGCCTCTGCTGTCGGAAGCGGCACGCCGCTTCAACGTTAACAACAACATCATTAGCGCGCAGATGGATTACGCCGGTGGCGTGAAGTTCGGCATCATGCTGGCCGAGATGGACGGCAGTGAAATTGATACACAAGCCGCAATTGCCTGGCTGAAAGAGAATCACGTGAAAGTAGAGGTACTGGGTTATGTCTGAAGCGATGATGTGGCTACTGGGACGTGGCATTTGGGAAACGCTGATGATGACCTTTGTCTCCGGCTTTTTTGGTTTTGTGCTCGGCCTTCCGGTTGGCGTGCTGTTGTACGTCACGCGTCCCGGCCAGATTCTGGCAAACGGTGCGCTGTATCGCGTGCTCTCGGCGCTGGTGAATATCTTTCGCTCCATCCCGTTCATTATCTTGCTGGTATGGATGATTCCTTTTACCCGCGCGATCGTGGGAACGTCGATTGGTTTGCAGGCCGCAATTGTGCCACTGACCGTGGGTGCCGCGCCTTTTATCGCACGTATGGTTGAAAATGCCCTGCTCGAACTGCCCACCGGGTTGATCGAAGCCTCCCGTGCAATGGGTGCCACACCACTGCAAATCGTGCGTAAGGTGCTATTGCCGGAAGCCCTGCCGGGGCTGGTGAATGCCGCTACAATTACTCTGATTACGCTGGTCGGCTACTCGGCGATGGGTGGTGCAGTGGGCGCTGGCGGGCTGGGCCAGATCGGCTATCAATATGGTTACATTGGCTATAACGCCACTGTGATGAACACCGTACTGGTTCTGTTGGTGGTACTGGTTTATTTAATCCAATTCTGTGGCGACCGCATCGTGCGTGCTGTGTCCCATAAGTAAGCAAGCAATATCAATATTCTCTATTAAGGAAAGGATATGTCTTTTACATTTAAAAAGATTGCCGCTGTGGGCGCGCTGATTGGCGTGATTGCGCTGGCCGGATGCGATCAGAAAGCCAAAGATCCAAACCACATTAAAGTGGGTGTGATTGTTGGCGCCGAGCAGCAGGTTGCTGAAACGGCACAGAAAGTCGCGAAAGAGAAGTATGGCCTGGATGTTGAATTGGTTACCTTCAACGACTACGTTCTGCCAAACGAAGCACTGAGCAAAGGCGATATCGACGTCAACGCCTTCCAGCACAAACCGTATCTGGATCAGCAGATCAAAGATCGTGGTTATAAGCTGGTGCCGGTTGGCAACACCTTCGTCTACCCGATTGCGGGTTACTCCAAAAAGATCAAATCTCTGGATGAGCTTAAGGACGGCGATCAAATTGCCATTCCGAATGACCCGACTAACCTCGGCCGCTCGCTGCTGTTGTTGCAGAAAGTGGGTCTGATCAAACTGAAAGATGGTGTTGGCCTGCTGCCGACCGCTCTGGATATCACCGAAAACCCGAAAAACCTGAAGATTGTTGAGCTGGAAGCGCCGCAGCTGCCGCGTTCACTGGACGATCAGCAGATTGCGTTGGCGGTGATCAACACGACTTACGCCAGCCAGATCGGCCTGACTCCGGCTAAAGACGGTATCTTCGTTGAAGATAAAGATTCACCGTACGTGAACCTGATCGTCAGCCGTGAAGACAACAAAGACGCTGAAAACGTGAAGAAATTTGTTCAGGCTTACCAGTCTGACGAAGTCGCTGAAGCTGCGAACAAAATCTTCAACGGTGGTGCGGTGAAGGGCTGGTAATCCCCTCTTCTCATGCCATCCAGGGCGGCTTCGGCCGCCCTTTCTTTTGCCGGTTGTGGCAGCTGACTTGTTATTTACGGTTGTCCTTGTTTCAATAACGCCACTTTTTAAAACATGAGGATGTTGCCATGCGTTTTTTACCGCTCTGCTTGTTGGCATTGATGCTGACCGGGTGTGTGCGTGAATATCACCCGATAAGCAGTGCTTCATCGCACCCGCAGCAGCAATCCAGTGAACCGGAACGCCGTCCTGCGCCTCGTCCGGCTCCGGTGAAGATTTATACGGATGCGACCGATTTGGTCAGCAAACCTTTCCGTGACCTTGGTGAAGTATCTGGTGATGATTGCCAGAGCAGCACCCAGGATTCACCGCCGAATATCAACACTGCCCGTAAACGCCTGCAACTCAAAGCAGCGGGGATGAAAGCTAACGCGGTGCTGCTGCACAAGTGTGAAATCGTCTCCAGCACGCCGGGTTGCTACCGTCAGGCCATCTGCCAGGGTTCTGCGCTGAAAGTTGCCAATCAATGAGTGAATTTGCCTTTGCGCAAATCGGCGTAATCCACTCGCCGTGGAAAGAAAAATTCGCGGTTCCGCGCCAGCCGGGTCTGGTACAGGATGGCACCGGTGAGCTACATCTGCTGCCACCTTATAACCAGGCTGAAGCGGTGCGCGGTCTCGAAGCGTTCAGCCATTTGTGGGTGTTGTTTGTTTTTCATCAAACCATGGCGGGCGGCTGGCGGCCCACCGTACGTCCGCCGCGTCTTGGCGGCAATACGCGTATGGGCGTGTTTGCTACACGTTCTACCTTCCGCCCAAACCCGATTGGCATGTCGCTGGTTGAACTCCAGGGGATCCGCTGCGAAAAGCAGCAGGTGATTTTACAACTGGGTAGCCTGGATTTGGTGGATGGCACGCCGGTGGTGGATATCAAACCTTATCTGCCGTTTGCCGAAGCCTTACCGGATGCACGCGCCGGATTTGCCCAACAGGCTCCCGAGGCAGCAATGCCGGTGCGTTTCTCTGCACCGGCGCTGGCGCAAATTCAGCAACAACAGAAAAACTATCCCCATTTGGCACGCTTTATCAGCGATGTATTGGCTCAGGATCCGCGCCCTGCTTATCGTAAAGGTGAGACCGTGGATCGTGAATATGCTGCCTGGCTACTCGATTTTAATGTGCGCTGGCGCATTGACGAGACCGGTACCGAGGTGATCGCCCTCGATCCGCGCTAAAACGCGCTTTTGAGTGGCGGATCTCGCTGGTACACTAGCCGCCAGCAAAATTTTTGTCAGTGACCTTCCGTATAACTGGAATCGTAATCAATGCGTACTACTCAATATTTGCTCTCCACTCTGAAGGAGACGCCCTCCGATGCGGAAGTTATCAGCCACCAGCTGATGCTGCGTGCCGGGATGATCCGTAAACTGGCTTCCGGACTTTACACCTGGCTGCCGACCGGTGTTCGCGTGCTGCGAAAAGTCGAAAACATCGTGCGTGAAGAGATGAACAACGCGGGCGCGATTGAGATCTCCATGCCGGTGGTTCAGCCTGCCGATCTGTGGGAAGAGAGTGGCCGTTGGGAGCAATATGGTCCCGAACTGTTGCGTATTAAGGACCGTCACGATCGCCCGTTTGTGTTGGGTCCGACGCATGAAGAAGTGGTCACTGACCTGATCCGTAACGAGCTGAGTTCTTACAAGCAGCTGCCGCTTAACCTGTATCAGATCCAGACCAAATTCCGTGATGAAGTGCGTCCGCGTTTTGGTGTGATGCGTTCACGCGAGTTCATCATGAAAGATGCTTACTCGTTCCATACCTCGCAGGAATCGTTGCAGGAAACTTACGACGCGATGTACCGCGCCTACAGCCAGAGCTTCAGCCGTATGGGGCTGGACTTCCGTGCGGTACAGGCGGATACCGGTTCCATCGGTGGTAGCGCCTCGCATGAATTCCAGGTGCTGGCGCAGAGCGGTGAAGATGATGTGATCTTCTCCAGCGAATCCGACTACGCCGCCAACATTGAAAAAGCAGAGGCACTGGCCCCGGCTGGTGAGCGTCCACAACCGACGCAGGAGATGGTGCAGTTCGACACCCCGAACGCGAAAACCATCGCCGAGCTGGTTGAACAACATCAGTTGCCGATTGAGAAAACCGTCAAGACGCTGTTTGTTAAAGGCAGTGAAGAGAGCGGCCATGCGCTGGTTGCTCTGTTGCTGCGCGGCGACCATCAACTGAACGAAGTGAAAGCGGAGAAACTGGATATCGTTGCCGCGCCGCTGGAAATGGCGACCGAAGACGAAATCCGTGCGGTACTGGGCGCAGGTCCTGGCTCACTCGGGCCGGTGGGTCTGACCATGCCGGTGATTGCTGACCGTACCGTGGCGAAAACCAGCGACTTCTGCGCCGGTGCCAACATTGATGGCAAACATTACGCCGGGATTAACTGGGGTCGTGACCTGCCGGAAGCACGTGTCGAAGATATCCGCAATGTCGTTGAAGGCGATCCCAGCCCGGATGGTAAAGGTACGCTGCTGATTAAACGTGGTATTGAAGTCGGCCACATCTTCCAGCTCGGCACCAAATACTCTGACGCGCTGAAAGCGGCGGTTCAGGGCGAAGATGGTCGTAACCAGATCATGACCATGGGTTGCTACGGTATCGGTATCACCCGCGTAGTGGCGGCGGCGATTGAGCAGAACCATGACGATCGTGGCATCATCTGGCCTGCTGCGCTGGCACCGTTCGAAGTGGCGATTCTGCCGATGAACATGCACAAATCTTTCCGCGTAAAAGAAGTGGCGGATGAGCTGTACAACGCGCTGCGTGCCAAAGGCATCGACGTGATTCTGGATGACCGTAAAGAGCGTCCGGGCGTGATGTTTGCCGATATGGAACTGATTGGTGTCCCACACACCATCGTGATTGGCGATCGCAACCTCGATAATGCAGAGATCGAGTACAAAGCACGTTCCGCCAGCGAGAAAGAGATGATTAAGCACAGCGAAATCGTCGAATTCCTGGCAAAAGCTCTGAATAAGTAATACCCCGAAGCGCCTCTGAACAGAGGCGCTTTTTTTAACGCACTTTTCCCCGCAACGCCTTGGTATTCCCTCGACGCGCTTTGCCTTCCAGGCGTCGTTCCTTTGATGCTCGGGTGGGCCGGGTGGCACGACGTACTTTCTCCACCGTCGTTAGCTCCCGAATCAGGTTGATCAACCGCTGTAGCGCAGCTTCACGATTCATTTCCTGGCTGCGATACTCCTGCGCTTTGATAATCACCACCCCCTCTTCGGTGATCAGATGGTGACGCGCGCCCAGCAGACGCTCTTTATAAAACGGCGGCAATGATGACGCGGCAATATCAAAACGCAAGTGGATGGCGGTTGAGGTTTTATTCACATGCTGCCCCCCCGCACCTTGTGCACGGATGGCGCTCAACTCTACCTCATTTTCCGGTAGTGAAACCGAACGTGACAACACAATCATCTGCCACCTGCCGCAGGAAAAGATCCTGTACTGCGTAATAACCTGTCCATCAACTTAACCTTTTGTGCGCTGCGCACACGCTTAACAACAGCGGATTTTGCCACTTTTCTGCTTTTCTCTGAATGCTTCGCGCTGCGCGCAGGCTGATTTCAGTGAAATGCCTGTGATATAGTCTCCTATCAACCAGAGTATTGATACTCTGCTGAGGAGGTGATTGTGCAAAAGTATTGTGAGTTAGTTCGCCAGAAATATGCCGAGATTGGCAGCGGCGATCTGGGATATGTGCCAGATGCCATTGGATGTGCGCTGAATGCACTCAATGATATTGCTGCTAATTCTGCGCTAAACTCTTCTGTCAGGGAACAGGCAGCCTATGCCGCTGCGAACTTATTGGTGAGCGACTATGTTGACGAATGAAGCCTACAAACCCATCAACTGCGATGACTACGACAACCTGGAACTCGCCTGCCAAAAACACTGGACGCTTGCGCTCGAATTAAAAAACGGTGATCAGCTCAAGGCGAAAGCTGTGGACATGATTTCACGCAAAAACGTCGAGTATCTTGCGGTCGACCTCTCCGGCGAAACACGTGAGCTGCGGCTCGATCACATCGCCAGCTTCAGCCACCCTGAGCTGGGCACCGTCATCGTCAGCGAAGACGAGTAACCTTCCCACGGGCGGGAAATCCCACTCCCGCCCCCCCCTCGCTTACGGCTGTAGCGAGCTGTAATACGCGGCTAAATCTTCCATATCCTGATCGCTTAACCCGGCCACAAACGCTTTCATGACCTCTGCCTGTCCCCCGCTGCGCTCGCCCTTTTTGTAGGCTTGCATCGAGTGCAGCAGATAAGGCGCGTGCTGCCCGGCCAGATTGGGGTACAGAGGTACGGCACTTTTCCCTTCCGCACCATGGCATGCCAGACAGGTAGCGGCTTTTTGCGCCCCGGCCTTAATATCGCCGTCGGCCAGCGCCGGCAGTGCCACGGCGAAAAATGCCGCCGCGATCCAGTGTTTCATCATTGCTCTCCATTTTATTGTTGTTGTAACCAAATCGCCGTCCAGCCTTGCTCATTGCTGGCCGCACCGTCTCGGGTGGTAAATAAACCCGGCGCGCAGATTAACGTCTGGTTGTAGTAAATCAGTGGAATACGTTCGCGCTGCCAGGGCGGAATACCCAGCTCCTGCCACAGCTTTTTCACTTCACGTCCCCCTGCCCGTTCCTGCACGTGGATATAGCCCTGAGCCTTAAACCGGACACTCACCTGCTCGTCATCGGTCGGGAAACGTAGCCGGGGAATATCACGGCTCGCCTGTAGTTCCCCGAGCTGTTCGGGCAAACGCAAGGATTGCGAACGGTCATGCCAGGTAAGTGAGTGCTGGCTGAGGGAAGGCTGAGGCGGTAGCCAGTAAAGTTGCTGACGATAACGACGCAGTTCAAACGCGCCAAAATGCAGGCAGGGTTGTGCATCTTCCCGGCTATGCATCACTTCACGGGTGATACGCAGCAACGCATCGCGTGAGGGCATGGTTCCGCCCTGCTGTGCAATCCAGCGACGTAGCAACGCATGACGACGCGCTTCCTGCATGGTCAGCAACGGCGTGAAGTTAAGTCTCCCTTGTTTATCAGTGAGTTGGGTCAGCTGTTCCGCCAGTAGTTCATCCAGTAATTGTTCCTGCTCACCACATAATGCGGCACTGCGTGCAGCGGCAGCACTGAAATGCGGCCAGCGCGCCTGAAGCAACGGGAGTACCTGCTGCCGCAGAAAATTTCTGTCGTAGCGACAATCGGCGTTGCTCTCGTCTTCGATCCAGTTCAGCTGATGTTCCGCTGCCCAGCTTTCAAGCTGCTGGCGGCTGAGGGCCAATAGCGGGCGCAGATGGGTATTTTCCCCCAGAACGCGTTGGGATGGCATCGCAGCCAGGCCCGCTGGGCCACTGCCGCGTTTCAGCGCCAGTAACAAGGTTTCACATTGATCATTAAGGTGTTGGGCGGTAAGTAAGCACTCACCGGGTAGCAGGTGCTGCAACAAAGCCTGATAACGTGCATCACGCGCTGCCGCTTCAATCCCCTGCTCACGCCCATCTACCTTGACACGGAGTACCTCACAGGGGATGTGCCACTGCTGGCAAACGTGCTGACAATGCGCCGCCCAGCTATCGGCATTGGGGCTTAAACCATGATGGACATGCAATGCGCGCAGTTGCATCCGGGGATACTGACGCTGCCAGCAAACCAGCTGATGTAGCAATACGGTGGAATCCAGTCCACCGCTGAACGCCAGCACACAGCGGGCGTCGGGTGTCAGCAGTGCAGCAAGATGGGACAAAGACATGGCGCATTCCGTGAGAGCGAACCGCCCGATTGCGGCCCGCGACGGACGCTATTTTACGCCTGATACAGCTCCAGCGGCAAACCATCCGGGTCAGAGAAGAAGGTACAGGTTTTGCCGGTCAGCGCATCAATACGAATCGGTTCGCAGACCACCCCCTTCTCTGCCAGCGCTGCTACCGACTGCTCCACGTCCTCAACGCAGAATGCCAGATGACGTAAGCCGCAGGCCTCCGGCTGGCTGACGCGCGCTGGCGGCGACGGGAAGGAGAACAGTTCAATGGTGTAGACACCCTTCAGCCCGAGATCCCCTTTCCATGAATCACGCTCCGAGCGGTAAAACTCCCCCAGCAGTTCAAAGCCCAGCACATCGCAATAAAATGCCTTACTGCGCGCATAGTCGGTGGCGATGATGGCAATGTGGTGGATCTGTTTTATGTGTAGCATAGCGGCTCCGGTTTTCTGCTTAGCCGCTTACCTTACGTGGCAGGCGGCCTGCTGAAAAGAGGCTTTTATCCGAAGTTAATGATCGTTCTCGCCTTTTAACACCCGCACCAGATAGCGCCCATCCTCGGTTAACGTTGCGCCGTGGATGTCGGTCTCAAAGCCGGGATAGTGCCGCCCAATGGTGCAGAGCATCAACAGGAAGTCGAGCACCGCACGGCTCTGCTCGGTGATCATCTCTCCCGGCATCACCAAAGGGACGCCCGGCGGATAGGGCAAAATCATATTGGCAGAGATGCGTCCGACTAACTCTCGAATATCCACCGTTTCTACCTGGCCTTTTACCTGCTGCTGAAAGGCCTGATGTGGAGTCATCTTCATCTCCGGCAACACATCAAATGCTTTCAACATCAGACGCGGCAGATCATGTTGCAGGATCAACTGGTGGATGCCCTGGGCCAGTGTTTGAATACGCATGTTGCGATAGAAATCAGGATCTTCAGCGTAGAGATCCGGCAACATGTTTTTCACCCGCAGATTGAGGTCATAGGCGCGCTTAAACTCGGTCAGACCACGCAGCACGCTCATCGCTTTGGTTTTATCGATGCCGATACTGAACAGGAACAACAGGTTATACGGACCGGTTTTTTCTACCACCACACCGCGCTGGTCGAGGAATTTCGCCACCAGCGCCGCCGGGATCCCCTCATCCACCATGACACCCAGCTCGCTCATCCCCGGCGTCAGGATGGTCACCTTGATTGGATCAAGATACATATGATCGCGATCGGCCTGGGTAAAGCCGTGCCAATCCTCTTCGCCGGGTTGAATCGGCCAGCATTCCGCTTCATCCACCAGCTCCGGCTGCCAGATATCAAAGAACCAACCCTCAGACTCTTCACGCAAACGCTGGATCTCACGCCGGAAATGTAGCGCCCGTTCCACCGAACGATTGATCAGACGTTTACCCGGATTGCCTCGCAGCATCGCCGCTGCCGTCTCGATCGACGAGACAATCGCATAATTCGGCGAAGTGGTGGTATGCATCATGTAGGCTTCGTTAAAGGTTTGTTCGTCGTAGTCCCCTTTGATATGAATCAGCGAAGCCTGGGAAAATGCCGCCAGCAGCTTATGCGTCGATTGCGTTTCATAGATCACTTTGCCCGGCACGCGGTCGCCGCTCATGCCACTTTTCCCGTCGTAGATCGGGTGGAAATTGGTATAAGGCACCCAGGCGGAGTCGAAGTGAATCGACGGCACATCCAACGTCTGTTTGATGTATTCGGTGTTATACAGCAGACCATCGTAGGTCGAGTTAGTGATCACCGCATGAACCGGCCAACTGGCGCGGGGTGTGTTGTCGACTTTGTGCTGGATGCTGTCACGGGTAAATTCCCGCTTAGGGATCCCGCCAAGAATACCCAGCGCGTTGCGCGTTGGCTTCAGCCACAACGGGATAATGTCGCTCATCATCAGCAGATGGGTCAGCGACTTATGGCAGTTACGGTCAATCAACACCGTGCTACCCGTCGGAGCCGCGTACATTCCCACGATCTTATTGGAAGTCGAGGTGCCGTTGGTCACCATGTAACTCTGCTCGGCACCAAAGGTACGAGCGACGTATTCTTCCGCTTCCAGATGCGGTCCGGTGTGATCAAGCAGGGAACCCAGTTCCGTCACCGAAATCGAGATATCCGCTTTCAGCGTGTTCGCGCCAAAAAAATCGTAGAACAAGCTGCCGACCGGGCTTTTCTGGAACGCCGTCCCGCCCATATGGCCGGGGGTGCAGAAGGTGTATTTGCCTTCTTTGACATAGGTGAATAACGCTTTGGTCAGTGGCGGTGTGATTTTGTCGATGTATTCATCGGTGTACTGGCGAATATGCAGCGCGATGTCGTCAGCTACGCTCAGGGCATATTCGAAGAAATGCAACGCCATGCGCATCTCGTTGATGCTGACATCCAATTGTGAATGGGTGTTGATAAACGCGTACAACGGCAGATATTCATTGAGCTGATTGATTTCACTGCATAGCGCCAGACTGTAATCGTCCCAGTCAAAAACCACGCCGCAAATCCGTGGGTTATGCTCAATCAACTTCAGCAGGTCGCTGGCATTGTGAGGATAGACGGTCTGGAAACCTTGCAGCTTCAGCGCCGCATCCAACTCACGCATCGGTTCATCTTTGTAGAAAACCCCGTGCGGTCCCATGATCGCAAGAATATTCAATGCTCACCTCCTGTGGTGTTGTGGCACTGAATAAGGATAGCGAAAAGCAGGGATAGATTACCGTCAGAATGCTCTGCTGTTACGCAGACACAAAAAAAGCGGACCGAAGTCCGCTTGTTTTGATCAAATCTTTAATCAGGCGTAGCCGTAGCTCATCAGACGCTGATAACGACGGTTCAGCAACTCTTCAGTGCTGAGCACATCAAGATCGGCCAGATCAGCCAGTAGCTGTTTTTTCAACGCCGCAGCCATATCGACCGGATGACGGTGTGCACCACCCAGTGGTTCCGGGATGATGGAGTCGATCAGTTTCAGCTCTTTCAGACGGTCAGCAGTGATGCCCATCGCTTCTGCTGCCAACGGTGCTTTGTCAGCGCTTTTCCACAGAATGGACGCACAGCCTTCCGGTGAGATCACCGAATAGGTGCTGTACTGCAACATGTTGACTTTATCGCCCACGCCAATCGCCAATGCACCACCGGAGCCGCCTTCGCCGATCACGGTACAAATCACCGGGATTTTCAGACCAGACATCTCACGCAGGTTACGGGCAATGGCTTCCGACTGACCACGTTCCTCAGCACCGACGCCCGGATAGGCACCCGGAGTGTCGATGAAGGTGATCAGTGGCATCTTGAAGCGTTCTGCCATCTCCATCAGGCGCAGCGCTTTACGGTAGCCCTCTGGTGCTGGCATACCGAAGTTTCGCCGAATTTTCTCTTTGGTTTCACGACCTTTCTGATGACCAATGATCATCACCGGGCGGCCATCGAGACGGGCAATACCACCAACAATCGCTTTATCATCGGCATAGGCACGATCGCCAGCCAACTCGTCAAAATCATCAAAGGCATTGCGGACATAGTCCAGCGTATAAGGACGCAGCGGATGGCGCGCCAGTTGCGCGACCTGCCATGCACCCAAATCGGAGAAGATTTTACGCGTCAGCTCTACGCTTTTTTCGCGCAGACGCTGTACTTCTTCATCCAGATTAATATCGTGTTTCTCATCCTGACGGCCAATCGATTTCAGCGAGTCGATTTTCGCTTCCAGTTCCGCGATTGGCTGTTCAAAATCCAGGTAATTAAGACTCATAATGTTCCTGTTTTAGTCAAACTCCAGTTCCACCTGCTCCGACCCAACTAACGACCGCAAATCGTTGAGTAAACGATCGCTGGGCGAAATACGCCACGCTGCACCAAAGCGCAGCTTCGCCCGCGCATCTGCTCTCTGATAATAGAGATGCACCGGAATGGTCCCGGAGCGATGAGGCTCCAGAGACTGGCGGAGACGGTTTAAAAGCTGGTCATCAATTTGCCTGTCCGTCAGCGAGATAGCAAGACCACGCGCGTATTTTTCCCGCGCTTCATCAATGTCTATCACTTCACGGGCGGTCATTTTAAGGCCGCCGCTAAAGTCATCAAAGCTGACCTGTCCGCTGACGATCAGGATTCGGTCCTTCTCCAGCAATTGCTGGTATTTATCCAATGCATCGGTAAATAACATCACTTCCAGACGCCCAGAGCGGTCATCCAGAGTACAGATACCAATTCGGTTGCCACGCTTGGTGACCATCGTACGGGCAGCAATCACCAGCCCCGCCGCGACGGTCACTTTACCACGATCGGTCGGATGCATGTCTTTGAGACGCATCCCGCCGACGTAACGTTCAATTTCTTTCAGATACTGATTAATCGGATGGCCGGTGAGATACAGACCCAGCGTTTCACGTTCGCCATCAAGTTGAATCTGCTCCGGCCACGGTGTGACGCTGGCATAGGATTTCTCCACCTGCTCCGGCTCTTCCGCCAATACACCAAACATATCCGCCTGGCCGATGGCTTCAGCTTTCGCATGCTGATCGGCCGCTTTCAACGCATCATTGAGCGAACTCATCAGCGCGGCACGGTGTGGGCCGAGGCGATCAAACGCACCGGACATGATCAGTTTTTCCATCACGCGGCGGTTGATCTTTTTGGTGTCGGTGCGTGCGCAGAGATCAAACAGTTCTTTGAAGTAACCATCACGGTTACGCGCCTCAAGCATCGCTTCAATCGGGCCTTCGCCCACCCCTTTGATCGCGCCGATGCCGTAAACGATCTCACCCTCATCGTTCACATGGAATGGGTAAAGTCCGGAGTTAATATCCGGTGGCAGCACCTTCAGGCCCATGCGCCAACATTCATCCACCAGGCCCACTACTTTTTCGGTGTTATCCATATCAGCGGTCATTACCGCCGCCATAAACTCTGCCGGATAGTGGGCTTTTAACCACAGCGTTTGATAAGAAACCAGTGCATAAGCAGCGGAGTGCGATTTGTTGAAGCCATAACCGGCGAATTTCTCCACCAGGTCGAAGATCTTCATCGCCAGCTCACCATTGACGCCCATCTTCTCTGCCCCGTCCTGGAACACAGATCGCTGCTTCGCCATCTCTTCAGGTTTCTTTTTACCCATAGCACGACGCAGCATATCCGCACCACCGAGGGTATAACCCGACAGTACCTGAGCAATCTGCATCACCTGTTCCTGATAAAGGATGATGCCATAGGTCGGTTCCAGCACCGGTTGCAACGACTCATGTTGCCACTCAATATCCGGGTAGGAGATCGCTTCACGGCCATGCTTACGGTCGATAAAGTTATCTACCATGCCGGACTGCAACGGCCCCGGGCGGAACAACGCCACCAGGGCGATCATATCTTCGAAGCAGTCTGGCTTCAGACGCTTGATCAGATCCTTCATGCCGCGCGATTCAAGCTGGAACACGGCGGTGGTTTCCGCGCGTTGCAGCATGTCGAAACTCTTTTTGTCATCGAGCGGAATGGCTGCGATATCAATCGGTTCCAGGCCCTGCTTCTCACGGCGCGGGTTAATCATCTTCAACGCCCAGTCGATAATGGTGAGCGTACGCAGGCCGAGGAAGTCGAACTTCACCAGACCGGCATATTCCACGTCGTTTTTATCGAACTGCGTGACCGGATGATTGCCGTTTTCATCACAATACAACGGCGCAAAATCGGTAATTTTGGTCGGCGCGATCACCACGCCACCGGCGTGTTTACCGGCGTTACGTGTAACGCCTTCCAGCTTACGCGCCATATCGATCAGTGCCTTAACCTCTTCATCTGCCTCGTAGATTTCCGGCAGCTGCGGTTCGGCAAGAAAGGCCTTTTCCAGCGTCATGCCCGGATCGGGCGGCACCAGTTTCGAGATACGATCGACAAAACCATAAGGGTGACCAAGCACACGGCCCACGTCACGGATAACCGCTTTCGCCGCCATCGTACCGAAGGTAATGATCTGGGATACCGCCTCTCGGCCGTACATCTCGGCGACGTGATCGATCACCAGGTCGCGTTTTTCCATGCAGAAATCGACGTCGAAGTCAGGCATCGACACACGTTCCGGGTTAAGGAAACGTTCGAACAGCAGGTCAAACTCGAGCGGATCAAGGTCGGTAATTTTCAGCGCGTAGGCCACCAGCGAACCGGCACCCGAACCACGTCCTGGCCCTACCGGTACGCCGTTATCTTTCGACCACTTGATGAACTCCATCACGATCAGGAAGTAGCCGGGAAAGCCCATCTGGTTGATAACGTTGAGTTCGATCTCCAGACGCTCGTCATATTCCGGGCGCTTCTCGGCACGTAACGCCGGATCGGGGAACAGAAACTCCAGACGCTCTTCCAGACCTTCACGTGATTTCACCACCAGGAAGTCTTCGGTGGTCATCTCGCCGGTCGGGAATTGCGGCAGGAAGTATTCACCCAGACGTACGGTGACATTACAACGCTTAGCAATTTCTACGCTATTTTCCAGCGCTTCCGGGATGTCCGAGAACAACTCGCACATCTCCGCTTCGCTGCGCATATATTGCTGAGGACTGTAGTTACGCGGACGCTTGGGATCGTCCAGCGTGTAGCCATCATGAATCGCCACGCGAATTTCGTGGGCGTCAAAATCCTCTTCATTGAGGAAACACACTTCATTGGTCGCCACCACCGGCACGCCTTGGGCAATCGCCAGCTCTACCGCGGCGTGCAGATAGCTCTCTTCATCCGGACGACCGGTACGTGTCAGTTCGAGATAGTAACGATCGGGGAAGTGCTGCTGATAAAACGCCAGACATTGTGCCACCAGTGCGTTGTTGCCGCGTAATAAGCTACGCCCCACATCGCCACGACGTCCGCCGGAAAGCAGAATCAAACCGTCCTGATACTCGGCCAACCAGTCACGATCTATCACCGGGCCAGCAATGCCATAACCCCGTTGATACGCACGTGAAATCAGCAACGTCAGATTCTGATAACCGGTATTGTTGGCCGCCAGTACCGTGAGCTGCGTCAGCTCGTCACCCATTAACTCACTGGCGACGTTAAAATCGGCACCAATAATTGGTTTCACCCCGGCACCGTGCGCTGTGCCATAGAATTTCACCAGTCCACACAGGTTGATGAAATCGGTAATGGCGATAGCAGGCATACCTAATGAGGCAGCCTTTTTTACCAGCGGCCCGGTCTTCGCCAGGCCATCAACCATTGAGTAATCACTATGGACGCGCAGATGTATAAAACGAGGTTCAGCCATATCAGTTTCCGGTTAAAACAGCGTCAGGCTATTAAAGCGTAGTCGGCTGACGCGCGGCCAGCACGTCGGCATCAATCAAAGCGTTGCGCACCGGTGCAAAGCTGCGACGATGATGAGGCGTGGCACCATGCTGGGTCAATTTTTCCATGTGCAGTGCCGTTGGATACCCCTTGTGCTGGGCGAAGCCATACTGCGGAAATAATAGATCCAGTTCGGCCATTTCACGATCGCGCGTCACTTTCGCCAGGATCGAAGCGGCACTGATCTCGGCCACCAGGCTATCACCTTTGACCACCGCCTGCGACCGCATCGGTAACGCCGGGCAACGGTTGCCATCAATCAGCACAAAATCGGGCGTCAGTGGCAAACCGGCGACTGCACGCTGCATTGCCAGCATAGTGGCATGCAGGATGTTGATCTGATCGATCTCTTCCGGCTCGGCTCGTCCCAGGCTCCAGGCCAGGGCTTTTTCTTTGATCTCGTCATACAGCGCCAGACGGCGTTTCTCTGACAATTTTTTGGAGTCAGCCAGACCGATAATCGGTTTCGCAGGATCAAGGATCACCGCTGCCGTCACCACCGCGCCGACCAATGGCCCGCGTCCTACTTCATCAACACCGGCAATCAGCCGCGCATTGGGATAAATAAACTCAGCCATGAGCAATCTCCAGTACGGCATCCGCGGCTTGCTCATCGGCATTCCAGCGAATCTGTGCATGCAACTCGTTGAACGTCGCCAGCAACGCATCGCGTTCAGCGCCCGCATGTAATAGCGGCTCCAGGGCAGCAGCTAATGCTGCCGGCTGGCACTCATCCTGCAACAGTTCCTTCACCAATTCGCGCCCGGCGAGTAGATTGGGCAAGGAGACGTAAGGGGTTTTTACCAGCCGTTTCGCCAGCCAGAAGGTGAAAGGTTTCATACGATAGCCCACCACCATCGGACATTTTGCCAGCATACATTCCAGCGCCGCGGTTCCCGATGCCAGAATCGCCGCATCACTGGCGATCATCGCTTCACGTCCTTTGCCATCCAGCAGGTGCATCGGTAATTCCGGTGCCACTTCCGCTTTGATGTGCTCGAACTGTTCACGACGCTTCGCGTTCACCAGAGGAACCACAATTTCCAGGGTCGGATAGCGCTGGCGCAACAGTTGTGCGGCACGCAGAAAATCCGCACTCAGCATTTCAACTTCGGCACCACGACTGCCCGGCAGCAGACCAAGGCAGATCGCATCGTCAGCAATCCCTAAACCACGACGCGCCGCCAGTTTATCGGGCTGCATCGGCATCGCATCCGCCATCGTGTGGCCGATAAAACGGCATGGCACGTTGAAACGATCATAGAACGCTTTTTCAAACGGCAGAAAAGCCAGCACAAGGTTGGTGTTGCGACCGATTTTGAATACACGTTTTTGACGCCAGGCCCAGACGGAGGGACTGACATAATGAATGGTGCGAATACCGGCGCGTTTCAGGCGCCCTTCCAGCGTGATATTGAAATCAGGTGCATCGATGCCGACAAACACATCCGGTTGCAGTGCAGTGAAGCGCTGCGTCAGGTCACGGCGGATTTTCAGCAACCGCTGCAGACGTCCAAGCACTTCGACAATGCCCATCACCGCCAGCTCTTCCATCTCATACCAGGCTTCGCAGCCTTCGGCCTGCATAAGCGGACCCGCAACGCCGACAAAGCGCGCGTCAGGATGGCGCGCTTTTAACGCACGAATGAGACCGGCGCCAAGAATATCGCCGGAGGTTTCTCCGGCGACCAGAGCAATCGTTAAGGGACGCACTGACATGGATTAACGAATCAATCCACGGGTAGAACGGGCAAAGAAGTCATAGAAGGGCTGAACTTCGCTATGCAATTTTGCCAGCGCTTCAATTTCCGGCTTCGCTTCATCCAGCGTTTTATTGCTGCGATACAGCAACTTGTACGCATTGCGAATCGCATGCAAGGCTTCTTTGCTGAACCCACGACGCTTCAGGCCTTCGATGTTGATACCAAAAGGCGTCGCATGGTTACCCTGCGCAATGACATATGGTGGGACATCCTGTGCAACGCCAGAACAACCGCCGACCATCACATGCGCGCCAATGGTGCACCACTGGTGCACGGCGGTCATTCCACCGATGATAGCAAAATCATCAACAGTAACGTGGCCGCCCAGCGTGGCGTTATTGGCGAAAATGCAACGATTACCAATCACACAATCATGTGCAATGTGAGCATTCACCATCAGCAGGTTGTCGCTACCGACTTTAGTCAGGCCACCGCCCTGTACCGTACCACGGTGAATCGTGACACTTTCGCGGATGCGATTGCGATCGCCAATTTCCACACGAGTCGGTTCACCCGCATACTTCAGGTCCTGGTTCACTTCGCCGATGGAAGCAAACTGATAGATCTGGTTATCTTTGCCGATACGCGTATGGCCGTTCACCACCACGTGTGATTTAAGCACTGTTCCTTCACCAATTTCCACGTTGGCACCAATAAAGCAAAACGGGCCGATGTGAACATTGGCGCCGATAACGGCACCTTCTTCAATAACGGAACTGGGATGGATGTTGGCGGTTGAATCAATCACTAATTATGCCTCCCGGCTACGGGCACACATCATGGTCGCTTCACAGACAATCTTGCCGTCTACGGTTGCTACGCCTTTGAAGCGCGTCAAACCACGACGAGTTTTCTCGAAAGTCACTTCCATGATCATCTGATCGCCCGGCACTACCGGACGTTTGAAACGGGCTTCATCGATACCGGCGAAGTAATAAAGTTCACCTGGTTCCAGTTTTCCGACACTTTTGAATGCCAGAATACCGGTGGCCTGCGCCATCGCTTCCAGGATCAGAACGCCTGGGAAAATCGGTTTACCAGGGAAATGTCCCTGGAAAAACGGTTCGTTTACAGAAACGTTCTTCACCGCACGCAGATACTTATGCTCTTCAAATTCCAACACGCGGTCAACCAGCAGGAATGGGTAGCGGTGCGGCAGCAGTTCTAAAATCTCTTCAATTTTTAGAGTATGCGTTTCAGTAGTCAAAATACTCTTCCTGTCCTAAAAATTCTGATGGCAACAATAACACGGCCTGCAATGATCAAAATGATCATCCGCAGGCCGCAAATCAGTTCGGTGGCGTCTCGCTTCCTTGCGATACCTGCTGCACATGCTCAGACAAGGTCCGAGCTGATAAAGAAGGTACGCTGCTTATTATGAAGCCGGTCTCGTGGGATGGCGTTACTCGTCTTTACCGACTTTACGCTCGATGGCTTTGAGACGTTTGCTCATATCATCGATATTCATCACCAACGCTGCCGTTTTACGCCAGGTTTTGTTGGGTTGCAGTGGAATACCCGAAGAGTATACCCCAGGCTCTGTGATTGGGCGCATAACCATGCCCATTCCCGTCACGGTGACTTTGTCACAGATTTCCATATGTCCGTTAATGACGCTGGCGCCGCCAATCATACAGTAACGACCAATCTTCAGACTACCCGCCATGATCACACCACCGGCAACCGCAGTGTTATCACCGATCACAACGTTGTGCGCAATCTGACATTGGTTATCTATGATAACACCATTGCCGATCAGAGTGTTATCCAACGCACCGCGATCGATGGTGGTACAGGCACCTATTTCTACCCGATCACCAATCACCACCGTGCCCAACTGCGGGATTTTCACCCAGTTGCCACGATCGTTAGCATACCCGAAACCATCCGCACCGATGACGGTGCCTGACTGAATCAGACAATCCTGACCAATCTGGATTTCGTGATAAATCGTCACGTTAGCCCACAGGCGTGAACCGCGTCCAATGCGTGTCTGCTTACCAACAAAACATCCGGCGCCAATAACGACGTCGTCGCCCAGCTCAACACCAGACTCGATCACCGCATTAGCCCCCACCGACACATTGTTCCCCAGCTTCGCCGTCGGGTCGATCACAGCGCTGGGCGCGATATTTTGCGCGGGCTGCGGCGTGGTGTCCAGCAGTTGTGCCATGCGGGCATAGGTCAGGTAAGGATTTTTTACCACCAGCGCGGCCGTATTACACCACTCCAGATCCGCTTCCGTCAGCACCACGGCCGAAGCCTGCACCTGGGCGAGCTGCTCGCGGTAACGGCTGTTTGCAAGAAAAGTGATTTGGCCAGTTGTGGCGGATTGCATAGAAGCAATGCCGGAGATGGCGATATCACCATCTCCGTGCAATTCTGCATCCAACTGCTGGGCTAAATCAGCCAGTCGAATAGATGACATCGATTATTTAACCTGTTTTACAACGTCAGCAGTGATGTCTTTAGCATCAGAAGAAGTGTACAGCACAGCCTGAGAGTCCAGGACCAGATCGTACCCTCCGCTTTTCGCTACAGACTGAACAGCGGTCTGGATTTTAGCCAGCAGCTTGTTACGTTCCTGCATCTGACGGGTCTGGTTGTCTTTCTCAAAAGCCTGAGCTTTTGATTCGAAAGCAGCACGCTCAGAAGCGATTTGCTTCTCTTTCTTGCTGCGGTCGCTTGCTTTCATGGTTGAAGCATTACGTTGCAGGTCCTGAATCTCCTGCTGGATTTTCTGCTGCTGAGACTGGAGGTCAGAGGCACGGCCCTGGAACTCACTCTCGAGTTGCTTAGCAACAACAGCACGCTGCGGAGACTGCTGGAAAACCTGGCTCAGGTTAACAACGGCGATTTTGTCTGCCGCCTGGGCGCCAGCAGAAGCAGCTAATGCAACACCCAGAGCAGCGGCACAGAACAACTTTTTCACTATAAACTCCTTACCCTCAACATGTGTGTTTGCAGCGTGTAGCCTTGCTACACGCGTGCAGACTCTCTTTATACCCTTTGGGTATACACTTCCCTGCTCAGAGCTTTACCAGGTTTTACCGATGTTAAACTGGAACTGCTCTGACTTGTCTCCCTCGACTTTCTTGATCGGTTGGGCATACGAGAACACCAACGGTCCCAACGGTGACATCCACTGTAGTGCGATACCGCTGGATACGCGAATATTGTTCGGATCGCTGTAATCTGGAATCCCTGCCGCACGCGTTTCCGCGGTGTTCTGCCATTTAGTATCCCAGACTGTACCCGCATCGAAAAATACCGATGTGCGTACTGAGTTAGCATACTTCTCGCTCAGGAACGGCGTTGGGGTGATCAGCTCAAGGCTGGCAACCGCCATCGCGTTACCACCGACCGCATCATCTGACTTACAGATGCCATTAGGATCAGTCAGCGTACAAGTCGATGAACCATCATTCAGATACGCCGCTTTCGGACCAATGGTATTGGACTGGAAGCCACGAACCGTGCTGGAGCCACCGGCATAGAAGTTCTCATAGAACGGCATCTCTTTACCGCCGAGTCCGTCACCATAACCAACACGTCCACGTCCCAACAGCACCCAGGTACGATCACGGTTAATCGGAACGTATTGCTGAGTATCCAACGTCGCTTTATAGAAGCTGTTGTCTGAACCCGGAATGGTCACTTTACCGTTCAGGTTGGTACGGTTACCGGACGTTGGGAAGAATCCACGGTCCAGCGTGTTGTACGTCCAACCATAGTTGAAGGTGAAGTCGTTCGCGGAGAAATCGCCATCATCGTTCAGCCCTTGATGACGCCCTACCGAATCGAGATAACGCCACATTGCTACCTGTGGCTGCATGTTGGAAAGGTCGTTATGTACGTAACCTAAACCTACACGCAGGCTGTTGTTCTCGTTGATCGGGAAGCCCAGCGTGCCGTCAACACCATAACTTTTGTTGGTGTAATCAGACAGGTCAGCATCATCCGCTTTAAAGTCGTTATAGAAAATACGACCGCCCAGGCTGACACCGTCTACCGTGAAATACGGATCGGTCAGTGAGAACTCAGCATAGGTCTGATAATCGTTTTTCGTGCCGCTGATACCAACAGTGTTACCGGTGCCGAGCCAGTTATCCTGGGTCACACCGACCTGGAAGCTCACGCCACTTTCTGTGCCGTAGCCTACACCGAAGTTAAACGTACCGGTGTTACGTTCTTTAACCTTGTAAACCACGTCAACCTGATCAGGCGAACCTGGTACGCGCTGCGTATCCACGTCAACGGTTTCAAAGTAGCCGGTACGGTTAAGACGTTCTTTACCCTGGTCAACCAGATCACTGCCTAACCATGCGCCTTCCATCTGGCGCATTTCACGACGCAGTACCGAGTCCTTTGAAGTATCGTTACCTTCGAAACGGACTTTGCGCACGTAGTAACGGTTACCGGCATCAACGTTGATATGCAGTTTAACCGTCTTATCGGCGTCATTAATTTCCGGCTGGGTGACCACGCGCGGATAAGCGTAACCGTAGCGACCCAACAGTTTTTTGATGTCATCTTCCATCTGAGTGACTTTGGTGCCGTTATACAGCTCACCCGATGGAATCTTCGTCAGATGTTCAATTTCCGCCGAGTGACCTGCCATGCTGCCGTTAACAATCACACCCGCGATCTTGTACTGATCGCCTTCGGTGATGTTCACGGTGATGTAGATCCCTTTCTTATCCGGCGTCAGGCTTACCTGCGTTGAATCAATATTAAAACGCGCATAACCGCGATCCAGATAGAAGCTGCGCAGAGTCTCGAGGTCCCCGGCCAGTTTCTGCTTCTGGTATTTACGATCGCCCACCACGTTCCACCACGGCACTTCATCACGCAGTTGGAAACGAGAGATCAGTTCATCTGAGCTAAAGGCTTTGTTGCCCACGATGTTGATCTGCTGAATCTGAGCAGAAACACCTTCCTGAAAGACAAATTTCAGGTCAACACGGTTACGCGGCAACGGTGTAGCAATCGCTTTCACACTGGCGGTGTACTTACCGACGCTGTAGTAGAAATCCTCCAGCCCCTTCTCAATCGAAGAGAGGGTGGTACGGTCAAGTGCTTCACCGACACGGATACCAGAAGCCTCAAGGTTCTGCTTCAGCTGATCTTCTTTGACCGCTTTGTTACCGGAGAAAGTGATGCTGGCAATAGTCGGGCGTTCTTTTACCTGGACAATCAGCGTAGTACCGTCGCGCAGAACCTGAACATCTTCGAAGTTACCGGTAGCGAACAGTGAGCGAATGGTGTTTCTGATGTCATCATCATTCACCGTATCACCAACACGTACCGGCATACTCAGCAGAGCCGCGCCGACGGCGACTCGCTGTAGCCCTTCGAAATGAATATCCTTCACCACGAAATCGTCTGCACCGTAAACGGTGGCGCTGCTAAACAGCAGCGACGCTATGAGCAACTTTTTCATCGCCATCGTTGTTATGCGTTTTCCTAACACATCCCACGCCTGTATGCATTCCCGCTATTACAGACGTGAGAAATCATTGAAAAGTGCAAGCCCCATTAATAGCACCAGCAGAATTGAGCCAATGCGATAACTGAAGTCCTGAACTCGCTCGGACACCGGTCCACCTTTGATCTTTTCGATCGCCAGAAAGAGCAGATGTCCACCATCTAAAACCGGCAGAGGGAACAGGTTAATGATGCCCAGATTAACGCTGATCAGCGCCAGGAACATCAGGTAGTAAATCACCCCATATTCTGCTGATAACCCGGCACCCTGCGCGATCGAAATCGGCCCGCTCAGATTATTCAGCTTCACATCCCCGGTTATCAACTTGCCCAGCATGGAAACCGTCAGCTTCATCAGTTGCCAGGTTTTTACACTGGCTTCGCCGATAGCGGCAAAAGGCCCATACTGCCTTACCGTTTTGTACTCGTCAGGCAACGGAATCACACGCGGGATCACCCCGGCAAAACCTTCCGCGTTGTTACCCGGTTTTGCTTCCGGTGTCAGCGTCAACGCCAGTGATTCGCCGTTTCGCTCCACCTCAAGTGCCATATTTTTACCGGGATTATCCCGCACCTGAACCACAAACGTCTGCCATTGTGTTAACGGCTGACCATCGACTTTAACGATCCTGTCGCCTGCTTGCAAACCGGCTTCACTTGCCGGTGAGTTAGCCTGAACTTCGGCAAGGGTCGTTTCGATTTGCGGTCCACGCGGGCGAATACCCAACGCGACTACCGGGTCCTGCTTATCGGGTTCAAACTGCCAGTCATGCAAATCCAACTGCTTTTGCTGCGTGGCATCCTCACCGAACTGCGAGACGGTCAGCGTGGCACTCTGATCACCGATTTTGCCGATCAGCGCCATGCGCACAGCATCCCAGTCAGGCGTTTCGATACCATCTACCGCTTTAAGTTCCATCCCGGAGGTAATTTGCGCTTCTGCCGCGACGGAACCGTTCAGAATTTCACCAACCACCGGACGCACGCCAGGTACGCCGTGAATAAACACCGCCCAGTACGCGATAATGGCAAAGATGAAGTTAGCAATCGGACCGGCGGCGATAATCGATGCACGTTGCCAGACCGCTTTGTTATTGAAGGCTTGATGACGCAGCTCAGCAGGGACGCTTTCAACGCGTTCATCAAGCATTTTGACGTAGCCGCCAAGGGGGATCAGGGCAATGACATATTCAGTGCCCTGACGATCGTGGCGACTGAACAGCGCTTTGCCGAAACCAATCGAAAAACGTTCGACTTTCACACCGCAGCGACGCGCAACCCAAAAGTGACCGAACTCGTGCACAGTAATCAGCACGCCGAGCGCCACAATAAAGGCTGCAAAACTCCAGAGTATGCTCAACATGGTCGCCTATCCTCAAAGGGTGCGGAAAACCAGCAGCAGCAGGCAGGCAAAAACCGGCACCGCTGCTGTCAGGCTATCAATGCGATCGAGGATACCACCGTGACCTGGTATTAAGTTACCACTGTCTTTGATACCGGCTTCACGTTTGAACATACTTTCCGTCAAATCGCCCAGTACCGAAGCCAGCGCAGCAATGACGGCGCAGATAATTAGGGTGGAAGCGGCAATGGTCAGCGGGGCAAACAGGGCAAACAGCCAGGCGATCAGTGCAGAAGAGAGTAACCCGCCGAGGAAACCTTCCCAGGTTTTACCGGGTGACACTTTCGGTGCCAGTTTATGTTTGCCAAACAAACGGCCAAACATATAGGCACCGGAATCGGCTCCCCATACCAAAAACATGACGAACAGCAGCCACCAGGCTCCGGCGAAATGGTCGGTATCATAATGATATTGGCGCAACGCCATCATGCCCCAGAAGAAAGGGATGACAGTCAGCACACCAAACAGGAGACGGAGCGGACGAGAATGGCGCCATACTGCCGCCGAAGCGGGATAGAAGAGAACCAATACCAGTGCGACAACCCACCAAATCAGTGATGCCCACAGGGAGCTTTCCATCTGGAATTGATGCAAATCACGTTGATAAGGTTGCAGTGTGAACAGCATCACAGCCAGCAATAAACCACATAGCACAGCCAGCCAGATGCGTTGCTGACGGGACGCCATGCCTGCCAGTTGCCCCCATTCCCAGGCGGCAAGCATGCAAATGATGATAGTTGTTATCGCAAAACCGGACAGTGGTAACCAGAACAGCGCAGCAATCACCAGCGGAATTAAAATAAACGCGGTAATCAAACGAGACTTCAGCAAAGGTTACCCCCAGGTTGCTCAGGCGCCGCCTGGTGCAGCGCCGCCATAGCGACGCTCCCGCAGAGAGAAAGCATTCAGTGCACCTTCAAAAACGTGTTCATCAAAATCAGGCCAGAGAACATCCGTAAACCAGAACTCAGCATAGGCGATTTGCCACAGCAGGAAGTTGCTAATCCGATGCTCTCCCCCGGTCCTTATCACTAAATCCACCGGCGCCAGCTCGTTCATACAAAGATACGGAGCCAGACTCTCTTCGGTTATCTGGTCAGGACGTAGCAGACCTTCCTGAACCTGTTCGGCCAATTTTTTGGCACCCTGGATAATATCCCAACGGCCACCGTAGTTAGCAGCAATGTTGAGAGTCAGTCCATTATTTTGCTGAGTCAGTTCCTCGGCGCGACGAATGCGTTCCTGGATACGGGAATTGAAACGGCTGATATCGCCAATCACACACAAACGTACATTGTGCTTGTGCAGGCTTTTGACCTCGCTGTCGAGCGCCCAGACAAACAATTCCATCAAGGCCGTCACTTCCTGAACCGGTCGGCTCCAGTTTTCACTGCTGAACGCATAAAGCGTAAGCGCTTCCAGCTTATGGCTGACCGCAAAGCTGACGGCCCGGCGTACTGATTTTACCCCGGCTTTGTGGCCTGAAATACGCAGTTTGCCCTGATTTTTTGCCCAGCGACCATTACCATCCATAATGATGGCCACGTGACGCGGCGTACAATCAGCCCGGTCATCGAATGTGTTGTGATTGTTGGACGACATAACGCGTAATAATTCCTTTAATCAGAAATGCTGTGGTTTCTGAATACATTGCGCCTGCAGCAAATACCGACCTTCGGGTCGGCTGGCATTGAAACAATACCAAGCTGTGAAACACGAGCGAGCGACTATACCATTTTCCCCATGAGCTAACAAATAGCGGGAACAATCAACCTGCTATACGCAAGCGTGGCAACATTTCATTGGCACACACCCGCGCTAACCGATCGATCTCCATCACCGCTTCAACGCTCTCGGGTTCACCACAGCTCAGCGATGCCAATACTTCGCTGTTAAGCACAGCGATATCGGTAAAGCGGATCTGATGCTGCAGAAAGGCGGCCACCGCCACTTCGTTAGCTGCATTCAGCGTCGTGGTGGCGGCCTGGCCAGTGGCACAGGCGTCAATCGCCAGCTTCAGGCAGGGATAGCGCGCGTAGTCCGGTTCAGCGAAAGTCAGCGCTTTCATTCGTGTGAAGTCGAGCGGTGTGACACCGGCAGGAATACGTGCTGGCCATGCCATGCTGTGGGCAATCGGGGTTCGCATATCCGGCGATCCCAGTTGCGCCAGCACGCTACCATCACAATAACGCACCATCGAATGGATCACCGACTGCGGATGCAGGATCACCTCCATCTGCGCATCGGTGGCGTTAAACAGCCAGCGGGCTTCAATGTATTCAAGACCTTTATTCATCATGGTGGCCGAATCAACGGAGATTTTTCGCCCCATTGACCAGTTCGGATGCGCACATGCCTGATCTGGCGACATACCAGCCAACTCGGCTAATGGTGTGTCACGAAAAGGGCCACCTGATCCCGTGAGGATAATCGACTCAATGCCGTTCTCTCGCAGATCAGCGTACCCCAACTGATGCTGTATGGAAGCCGGTAAACTCTGAAAAATGGCGTTGTGCTCGCTATCGACCGGCAGCAGTTGGGCCTGATGATGTTGTACCGCCTCCATAAACAGACGGCCGCATGTGACAAGCGATTCTTTATTGGCCAATAGCACGGTTTTCCCGGCACGAATCGCCGCCAGCGTCGGTAGCAGACCCGATGCGCCGACAATCGCCGCCATCACCTGATCGACATCATCGAGCGCGGCCAGTTCACAGGCAGCCTGAACGCCGGAGAGCACTTCGGTGTTGATCTTGAGTGCTCTCAGTCGCTCACGCAGCGCTTGTGCGGACACTTCATCCGCCATTGCCGCATAACGCGGCTGAAACTGCTGGCATTGCTCGGCCATCAGGGACACATTCTGACCAGCCACCAACGCTGTCACCTGATATTGCTCAGGATTTTCCCGCACTACCGCCAGTGTACTGGTGCCGATCGAGCCAGTGGAACCCAGCAGAGTTAATCGCTTCATGACGCTTTCCGTGTGTACGCAGAAGAAGACAGGCAGAACCCTCCCCTCTTCCTCAGGACCAAAATAAAACGCCGCAAGAGCGTGCATTCCGGAAGAATACTTCTCTTGACGGCGTTTATACCCGTCATACTTCAAATTGCAGGTACGTGGCTGCGCTCATTCACCTCAGTCACTTACTTATGTAAGCTCCTGTGGGTTCATTCCCTTGCCGCCTTCCTGCAATCCGAATTATTTAGGGTATATAAGATAACGATGGAATCAGAACTCCATCAGTTCCTTTTCTTTCTCAGCCAGTGCCGCATCAACGTTTTTGATGCGTACATCGGTCATTTTCTGAATCTCGTCCTGCGTGCGACGTTCGTCGTCTTCACTGATCTCTTTGTCTTTCAGCAGCGCTTTGATCTTGTCATTCGCGTCACGACGTACGTTACGGACGGAAACACGACCCTGCTCCGCTTCACCACGGACGATTTTAATCAGATCTTTACGGCGTTCTTCGGTCAACGCTGGCAGCGGAACACGAATGTCGCTACCGGCAGAGCTGGGGTTCAGACCCAGATCAGATGCCATGATCGCTTTCTCAACCGCCGGCCCCATAGAACGATCGAAGACGTTGATTTTCAGCGTGCGTGAATCTTCTACCGTAACACTGGCCAGCTGACGCAGTGGCGTCGGCGTGCCGTAATATTCAACAACAATGCCGTCGAGCAGAGAGGGCGAAGCGCGACCAGTACGCACTTTGCTGATGGTGTTTTTGAATGCTTCCACGCATTTGTCCATGCGCGTTTCAGCATCTTTTTTAATTTCGTTAATCACGTTGAAACCCTTGGATTCGGTTTGACCTGGCCATTTCCGGGCGAACCGGAAGCGGTATCGATAATCATCGATCATCCTGAATAGCGCGCGACGCCCAAGCATCGCGCCAACAGAATATACCCTATTTTATCTTGCGTCGGGTATTAATGCGTAATCAGGGTACCTTCTTTTTCACCCATCACGACGCGACGCAGAGCGCCAGGTTTGTTCATATTGAAGACGCGGATCGGCAACTGATGGTCGCGCGCCAGTGTAAAGGCCGCCAGATCCATCACTTTCAGCTCTTTATCCAGCACTTCGGCATACGTCAGCTGTTCATACAACGTAGCATCCGGGTCTTTCACCGGATCAGCCGAGTAAACGCCATCGACTTTGGTTGCTTTCAACACCACATCAGCTTCGATTTCGATGCCACGCAGACAGGCCGCAGAGTCAGTGGTGAAGAACGGGTTGCCAGTACCGGCAGCGAAGATAACCACGCGGTTATTACGCAGCAGGCTGATCGCCTCTGCCCAGCTGTAGTTATCACAGACGCCGTTCAGCGGAATCGCTGACATCAAACGTGCATTGACATAAGCACGGTGCAGCGCATCGCGCATCGCCAGGCCGTTCATCACGGTTGCCAGCATACCCATATGGTCACCGACCACACGGTTCATACCGGCCTGTGCCAGTCCCGCACCACGGAACAGGTTACCGCCACCAATAACCACACCCACCTGGATACCCAGTTCAACCAGCTCTTTCACCTCTTGCGCCATACGGTCAAGCACACTCGCGTCAATACCAAAACCTTCGGCACCTTGCAGTGCTTCGCCACTCAGTTTTAGCAGGATACGTTGATATACAGGTTTTGCGTTGGTCGCCATGGTCAATTCTTCCTGGAAGATATGATGAAAAGGAGAAGTTAAATCTGATCAATCATCCGCTTAGCAAGAGAGAAAAGCTATTGGGAAGTGACTGAAAATAGGCCCACGCTAAAACGCAGGCAAAAAAGAACCGCCCTTTGGCGGTTCTTTCGGAGCCATTAAGACTGTTTGGACATGGCAGCAACTTCTGCTGCGAAGTCAGTCTCAACTTTCTCGATGCCTTCACCCACTTCGAAGCGGATAAAGTTGATGACGTCAGCGCCTTTCTCTTTCAGCGCCTGGCCAACGGTTTTGCTCGGGTCGATAACGAAAGCCTGACCAGTCAGAGAAACTTCACCGGTGAATTTCTTCATACGGCCTTCAACCATTTTCTCTGCGATTTCTTTCGGCTTACCAGACTGCATGGCGATGTCCAGCTGAACCTGGTACTCTTTCGCTACCACGTCTTCAGACACGTCTTCCGGCTTCACGAATTCAGGCTTGCTTGCTGCAACGTGCATCGCAACCTGCTTGATCAGCTCTTCGTCTGCGCCTTTGGTAGAAACCACAACGCCGATACGTGCGCCGTGCAGGTAGCTGCCCAGCTCTGCGCCTTCCAGAATAGCAACACGACGGATGTTGATGTTCTCACCGATTTTTGCAACCAGTGCCACACGCTCTTCTTCGAACTGTGCTTTCAGAACTTCAACGTCAGTCACTTTGCCAGCGGTAGCAGCATCGATCACTTTGTCAGCAAATGCCTGGAAACCAGCATCTTTGGCGACGAAGTCAGTCTGGCAGTTAACTTCCAGAATCACGGCATAACCGTCAGCGATCTTGGTTTTGATCACGCCGTCAGCAGCCACGTTACCCGCTTTTTTCGCTGCTTTGATTGCGCCAGACTTACGCATGTTTTCGATGGCCAGTTCGATATCGCCATTCGCTTCAGTCAGCGCTTTTTTGCAGTCCATCATGCCAGCGGCAGTACGCTCGCGCAGTTCTTTTACCAGTGCAGCGGTAATTTCAGCCATTCCAGAATCCTCGATTCGTTTCTCAGTGCTTGCACACTGCCAGAAACTTGTTGCGGAAAATTTACTCTGCCCCGCTCGCTTTAGCGGAAGCGTGACAGACTTGGATATAATAAAGGGGCCTGCGCGGCCCCCTTAACAGATTACATCTGATGTCTAAGGGCTCTGTGAAAGAGCAGACCTTATCAGGCGTTCTCTAAAGACGCGTCTTCAGCTTGCTCAGCCAGATCCTGAGAACGGCCTTCGCGCACGGTAGTGGCAACGGCAGTCAGGTACAGGCTTACAGCACGGATTGCATCGTCGTTACCCGGGATAACGAAATCAACGCCGTCCGGATCAGAGTTGGTATCAACGATAGCAAATACCGGAATACCCAGGTTGTTTGCTTCTTTGATTGCAATGTGCTCGTGGTCAGCATCAACAACGAACAGTGCATCCGGCAGACCGCCCATATCTTTGATACCGCCCAGGCTGTTTTCCAGCTTGGCCAGTTCACGAGCGCGCATCAGCGCTTCTTTTTTGGTCAGTTTGTCGAAAGTACCGTCCTGAGACTGAGTTTCCAGATCTTTCAGGCGTTTGATAGACTGACGAACAGTTTTCCAGTTAGTCAGCATGCCACCCAACCAGCGGTGGTTAACGAAGAACTGGTCGCAGCTCAGTGCAGACTCTTTTACCGCTTCGGCAGCAGCGCGCTTAGTACCGACGAACAGGATCTTACCTTTACGGGAAGAAATTTTGTTCAGCTCAGCCAGGGCTTCGTTGAACATCGGTACAGTTTTCTCAAGGTTGATGATGTGAACTTTGTTACGCGCACCGAAGATGAACGGCTTCATTTTCGGGTTCCAGTAACGGGTCTGGTGACCGAAGTGAACACCAGCCTTGAGCATGTCGCGCATGGAAACAGTTGCCATGATTACCTCTAAAGTTTGATTGGGGTTGGGCCTCCATGTATCCCATACAACCGACCTCTTACGAGGCACCCCGGCGTATGTGTCGATACATGTGTGTTTTAGTACACATAATGAGATTTATGCGTTTCCTGCCACCCGGAGGCTGACAGAGAATCGTCGGCGCGCTTTATACCACAATGCGCAGGAATACGCCAATAGTCGTTAGCAGAAAATGGCTTGACGCTTCCCGATTTGGCAGCCCAAATGCCTGCTGCTAACATGACTGCACAGAACTCAATTATTGTCGAAATTTTCGACAGTCGCGGATTAATTTAATGGCTATTTCAATAAAAACCCCTGAAGAAATCGAAAAAATGCGTGTTGCTGGCCGCCTGGCAGCTGAGGTGCTGGAAATGATCGCACCGCACGTGGTGCCGGGCATTTCCACCGGCGAACTGGACCGCCTGTGCCACGAGCACATCACCAATAAACAGCAAGCGATCTCCGCGTGTCTCGGCTACCACGGTTTTCCGAAATCGGTGTGCATCTCCATCAATGAAGTGGTGTGCCACGGTATCCCCAGCGATGATCGCCTGCTGAAAGACGGCGATGTGGTTAACATTGATGTCACCGTCATTAAAGATGACTACCACGGCGATACCTCAAAAATGTTCATCGTCGGCAAACCCACCATCCAGGGCGAGCGTCTGTGCCGCGTCACCCAGGAAAGCCTGTATCTGGCGCTGCGTCTGGTGAAACCTGGCATCCGCCTGCGTGAGCTGGGACGTGCGATTCAGAAGTACGTTGAAGCACAGGATTTCTCTGTGGTGCGCGAGTATTGCGGCCACGGCATTGGCAAAGGTTTCCACGAAGAGCCGCAGGTGCTGCATTACGACGCTGATGACGGTGGCGTGGTGTTGCAGGCAGGCATGACCTTCACCGTCGAGCCAATGGTCAACGCCGGTGATTACCGCATCCGTACTATGAAGGATGGCTGGACCGTGAAAACCAAAGATCGCAGCTTGTCCGCGCAGTACGAGCATACTATTGTGGTGACGGAGAACGGCTGTGAGATTCTGACGCTACGTGAAGACGACACCATCCCAGCGGTGCTGGAAACCGTCGCGTAAATCTCTCTCGAATAGTACCAGGCCGACCTTGAGTCGGCTTTTTTATGGCGTGAAGAAGAGACGATGTCGATGAGTGGTAGCGTGACCGAAGCAGTACACAAGGGCCTGACTGATTCCCCCGCTGGCTGGCCTGATGAAGCCCTGACCCGCGAGAAACTCAAACTCTATCTCGAACAATTCCAGCAGCATATGGGGGTAGCGTTTGACGCCGGTACTGATGTCGAATCCCTGATTGATGCGCGCACCCTGTTTATCGATCGGTTGTTGCGCCGCTTATGGCGTTTCTTCGGCTTTGACCAGATGAAAGAGATCGCCCTGCTGGCGGTGGGTGGTTATGGCCGTGGCGAGCTGCACCCGCTTTCAGACATTGATGTGCTGATCCTCAGCCGTCGTCCGCTGGACGAGCAGGCCGCTCAGCGTACCAGCGAGTTACTGACGCTGATGTGGGATCTCAAGCTGGAAGTCGGTCACAGCGTGCGTACGCTGGAAGAGTGTCTGTTGGAAGGGTTATCGGACCTTACCGTCGCCACCAACCTGATTGAATCGCGCATGCTCACCGGTGATGTCGCGTTATTTCTTGAGTTGCAAAAGAACATCTTCAGCGATGGCTTCTGGCCGTCGTCGCGCTTCTTTGCTGCCAAAATTGAAGAGCAGCAGGAACGCCATAAGCGCTACCACGGCACCAGCTACAACCTGGAACCGGATATCAAAAGCAGCCCCGGCGGTCTACGGGATATTCATACGCTGCAATGGGTCGCGCGCCGTCACTTTGGCGCCACCACCCTCGACGAAATGGTCGGTTTTGGCTTTCTCACCGAAGCCGAGCGCAATGAACTTAACGAATGTCAGGAGTTTCTCTGGCGTATCCGCTTCGCGCTCCATCTGACCCTGACACGTTACGATAACCGGCTGCTGTTTGATCGCCAGCTAAATGTCGCACAGCGTCTCAACTATCTCGGTGAAGGTAACGAGCCGGTTGAGCGCATGATGAAAGATTTTTACCGCGTCACGCGCCGCATTGGCGAGCTTAACCAGATGCTGCTGCAATTGTTTGATGAAGCGATCCTCGGGCTTTCTGCCACTGAGAAGCCGCGTAATATTGATGACGACTTCCAGCTACGCGGTGAGCTGATCGACCTGCGTGACCCGACGTTATTCGAACGCGAACCGCAGGCGATTATGCGCATGTTTTACGTGATGGTGCGCAACGAAAACATCAAAGGTATTTATTCCACCACCTTACGCCAGTTGCGTTTCGCCCGCCGTCATCTGAAACAACCGCTGTGCCAGATTGCGGAAGCACGTCAGACTTTTATGGCGATTCTGCGCCATCCCGGCGCGGTGAGCCGTGCGCTGGTGCCGATGCACCGCCACAGCGTACTGTGGGCTTATACGCCGCTGTGGGGCAATATTGTCGGTCAGATGCAGTTCGACCTGTTCCATGCCTACACGGTAGATGAACACACCATTCGCGTGTTGCAGAAACTGGAGAGCTTTGCTGACGAAGCGACACGCCCGATGCATCCGCTGTGTGTGGAGTTATGGCCGCGTCTACCGCAGCCGGAACTGTTGCTGATGGCGGCGCTATTGCATGACATCGCCAAAGGACGCGGTGGCGATCACTCAATTCTGGGTGCCCAGGATGCGCTCGATTTCGCCGAACTACATGGCCTCAATTCGCGGGAGACCCAGCTGGTTGCCTGGCTGGTGCGCCATCACCTGTTGATGTCCGTCACCGCTCAGCGCCGTGATATTCAGGATCCGACCGTCATTCAGCAATTCGCTGAAGTGATGCAAAATGAGAACCGCCTGCGCTACCTGGCGTGCTTAACGGTATCTGACATCTGCGCCACCAACGAAAGCTTGTGGAACAGCTGGAAGCAAAGCCTGCTGCGTGAGCTGTTTTTCGCCACGGAAAAACAGTTGCGTCGCGGCATGGAAAACAGCCCGGATCTGCGCGAACGCGTCCGCCATCATCGGCTACAGGCGCTGGCGTTGCTGCGTATGGAGAATCTCGACGAGGAGCGACTACAACATATCTGGAGCCGTTGTCGTTCCGACTATTTCCTGCGCCACACCCCCAATCAGCTGGCATGGCATGCGCGACATCTGATCAATCACGATTTGAGCAAACCGCTGGTGCTGGTCAGCCCGCAGGCGACGCGTGGTGGCACGGAGATTTTTATCTGGAGTCCCGATCGTCCGTATCTGTTTGCTGCCGTGGCGGGTGAACTCGATCGCCGCAACCTCAGCGTGCACGACGCGCAGATCTTCACCAGCCGCGACGGCATGGCAATGGATACCTTTATTGTGCTGGAGCCGGATGGCAGCCCACTGGCGGCCGATCGCCATCCGATGATCATTCAGGCGCTGGAGCAGGCCATCACGCAAACCCAATGGGTACCGCCGCGTGCACGCCGTCAGTCATCACGTCTGAAGCACTTCAGCGTGGAGACCGAAGTCAGCTTTCTGCCCACGCATACCGATCGCCGCAGCTATCTGGAATTGATCGCCCTCGATCAACCGGGCCTGCTGGCACGCGTCGGTGAAGTATTTGCAGATTTAGGCGTCTCGCTTCATGGCGCACGTATCAGTACAATTGGCGAGCGGGTTGAGGATCTTTTCATCCTCGCGAACAGCGAGCGACGCGCGCTTGATGCCGAAATGCGCAATGTATTGCAACAACGGTTGACAGAGGCCCTTAATCCAAACGATAAAGTGTGACCGCAATCGATTTATTACCGCGTGCTTGCACGAATTTGTAGCGGCGCGATTTATCGCGCTGTTTTCAGGCATGTTCAAGGTTTGTTAAACCCGCGCGATAAATCGCGCCGCTACGGAATGTGCCTTAAATCCATTTAGTATGAAAGACTCAGGAAATCATCATGCAACAGTTACAGAGCGTTATTGAATCTGCCTTTGAGCGCCGTGCCGATATCACGCCGACCAGCGTGGACAGCGTCACTCGTGAAGCCATCAACCAGGTCATCGGTCTGCTGGACAGCGGTGAACTGCGCGTGTCTGAAAAGATCAACGGAGAGTGGGTAACGCATCAGTGGCTGAAGAAAGCAGTGCTGCTGTCGTTCCGCATCAATGACAACCAGGTGATGGAAGGTGCAGAAACCCGTTTCTACGACAAAGTCCCAATGAAATTCGCTAACTGGGATGAAGCGCGCTTCAAAAAAGAAGGTTTCCGCGTCGTTCCCCCGGCAGCGGTGCGTCAGGGTGCATTTATCGCACGCAACACCGTGTTGATGCCTTCTTACGTCAACATCGGTGCCTATGTTGACGAGGGTACGATGGTCGATACCTGGGCAACCGTCGGTTCCTGTGCCCAGATCGGTAAAAACGTTCACCTGTCTGGTGGCGTCGGCATCGGTGGCGTGTTGGAGCCGTTGCAGGCTAACCCGACCATTATTGAAGACAACTGCTTTATCGGTGCGCGCTCTGAAATCGTTGAAGGCGTGATCGTGGAAGAAGGTGCCGTGATCTCAATGGGCGTCTACATCGGCCAGAGCACCAAAATTTATGACCGCGAAACCGGTGAAGTTCATTACGGTCGTGTACCGGCGGGTTCAGTCGTGGTTTCAGGTAACCTGCCTTCTAAAGACGGCAGCTACAGCCTGTACTGCGCGGTCATCGTGAAGAAAGTTGATGCGAAAACGCGTGGTAAAGTCGGTATCAACGAATTGCTGCGCACCATCGACTAAGACGAATTTGCCTTAAATTAACTAATCCGACGGGCCTGTAATCAGGCCCGTAATTTTTTCTTTACACTGCCCATCAAACAACCTGTTTCTCACCGCGAATTAACAAGTGCGTTTATTTTTCAAACAGGTCATAATCCGCGCCAGTTAACTCAGGCCGCGCAAAATTCATCCCGATTTTTGTCTACAGTTATTTAAGCTGGTTGCTGCGTTTTAGCCGCATCCTGAATGATGATAGTCCTGCGCGCTCACCCACTTTCGATGGAATATAAAGCTATGTACGACAACCTGAAAAGCTTAGGTATCAGCACCCCTGAAGACATTGACCGCTACAGCCTGCGTCAGGAAGCCAATAACGACATCCTGAAAATCTATTTCCGCAAAGATAAAGGTGAGTTTTTCGCGAAAAGCGTGAAGTTCAAATACCCACGTCAGCGCAAAACCGTGGTTGCCGATAGCAGCCAGGGTTATAAAGAAGTTCAGGAAATCAGCCCTAACCTGCGTTATGTAATTGATGAGCTGGATCAGATTTGCCAGCGTGATCAGGTTGAAGTCGATCTGAAACGCAAAATCCTTGCCGATCTGCGTCATCTGGAAAACGTTGTGTCTAATAAGATCGCTGAAATTGAATCAGACCTCGATAAACTGACTCGCAACGGTCGTTAATTTCTCCCCCGCTTTGCTAAGGCCAGCTATTGCTGGCCTTTTTTCTGCGCGTAAGGCAAAGAAAGCAACCAGGTATCGCGCTGCGCCTGCCACACTGCACCGGTTAACGGCGTCCAGATAGTCTCGCCAATCCGGGTTTGCCAGCGTGTCTGCTGCACCCCTTGTTCATCCCCAGATTGCCAGCCCGGTGCATTCCGCAGTAGCAACAATGCATCCACCACACGGCTAGCAAAATAGCGCCCGTCGATTTCATCAACTCTGCTCATCCAGTTGCAATGCCACATACAGTAACAGGCGATCGTCAAAATTGCCCAAATTCAACCCGGTGAGTTCAGAGATGCGGTTCAGACGATATTCCAGCGTATTACGATGGATAAACAGCGCGCGCGCCGTTGCGCTCGGTTGTACGTTATGGCTAAACCAGGCGATCAAGGTGCGTCGCAGCAAGCCGTTGCTATCCATATTCTTCAATTTCGCCAGCGGTCGGGCCAGCTCATTGGCTTGCCAGCCACCACGTAAACTATCAAGTAACACCGGCAACACCAGATCCTGATAAAAATAGCTACGTTGTTCCGGCATGCGCTGCTTACCAACCATCATGGTGGTGCGGGCGGTACGGTAGGAACGCGCAATGCTACCGGGGCCGGTAAAATAGTTACCCAATGCGATGCGCATGCGCAAATGCCCGCTCTCCTTCATTCGATGCAGTAACTGTTCAACCCGACGACGATGATCATCCTGATCATAACGACCATGGGCATTCAGCGCTGGCTTGAGTACCACCATTTCGGTCAGCGAGACAATGGCAATCAGGTTATCGCGCTCAGGGGTGGTCAGCAGCGTTTGCAGCTGCTGTAATTCAGACATGGCACTGTCGACACCAAGCTGACCACTATCCACCTCCACCACCGCGACCACTCTCGGTTGATTGAGGTCGATACCCAGTCGCTGCGCCCATTCGCTCAACGCCGGTGACAGCGACTCAGTGCGTACCAGGTTCAGAACCAGCTCCTCACGCAGGCGGCTGTCCTGAGCCAACATATGCAACAAGCGAGCCTGTTCCAGCATCATTTCTGCCGTCATACACACCAGCTCGCCGTAATGGCGCAGCGCCACCGGTTGTCCGGTCAGACCAATAACGCCAACGATTTCACCATCAATACGCAGCGGCAGATTGATGCCGGGCCGTACGCCATGCAAATGCTTAGCCACCGCTTCATCGATGTCCACAACCCGACCCTGCGACAGCACCAGCAACGCACCTTCGTGCAATTCGCCAATACGCTCGCGGTCGCCACTGCCAATAATGCGGCCACGGGCATCCATCACGTTGACATTGCTGTCAATAATTTTCATGGTGCGGGCAACAATGTCCTGAGCCAATCGCGCATCAAGATGATAGGTGGCCATTAATCACTCCAGATAAAAGGAACTGTGGACAGAATACGCGCCCGCCTAACGGCTGGCATTGTGCAACTGCACATAGCCGGATAGAGATTGCGGGAATTGCGGGGGAGGTCACATCTGCAAGGATTGTGGCGGCACGATTTGAGCATAAAAAAGGCGGACCGAAGTCCGCCTTTGCTTGGGTTACAAGAGATTACTGCATCAGGAGGTACAGGCTGCTGTCGCCGCGCTGCACATTCAACGCCAGTACCGAAGGTTTGGTGTCGAGGATCTTGCGCAATTCGCCCAGATTCGCCACCGCCTGTTGGTTCACACCGAGGATCACATCGCCTTTTTTCAGGCCAATGCGCGCCGCGGCACTGCCCGGTTTAACACTATCGACACGCACGCCTTTCTGGCTATTGCTGTCGACATTGCTCAGGTCTGCACCCTCAATGCCGGTGTAGATGGTGGCGGACTGCACTTTTTCCTGGGTGCTCTGCTGCAACTCCACGGTGACGCTCACCGGTTTGCCGTCACGCAGCAGACCCAGTTGCAACTTGGTGCCAACTGGCAGCGAACCGACTTCGGCACGCAACGCCGCGAAACTGGTAAGCGGTTTACCGTTCATCGATACCACCACATCTCCGGCTTTGATACCGGCTTTCGCGGCGGCTGAATTCGGCAGCACCTGGCTGACAAAGGCACCGCGCTGCGCATCGACTTTCATCGCTTTCGCCAGCTCGGAGTTCAGCTCAGTCCCCATAATCCCCAGCTCACCACGTTTCACCTGGCCAAACTCGACCATCTGCGTACTGAGGTTTTTCACCATATTACTCGGGATGGCAAAACCAATACCGATATTGCCACCGTCCGGTGCCAGAATCGCGGTGTTGATACCGATCAGCTCACCGTTGAGGTTCACCAGCGCACCACCCGAGTTACCACGGTTGATCGCGGCATCGGTCTGGATAAAGTTTTCGTAGTTTTCAACGTTCAGGCCACTGCGGCCCAGCGCTGAAACGATACCCGAGGTGACGGTCTCGCCGAGGCCATAGGGGTTACCAATCGCCACCGTGTAATCGCCAACCCGCAGATTGTCTGAATCGGCAATCTTAATCGCCGTCAGGTTTTTCGCATCTTTCAGTTGGATCAGCGCAATATCAGACTGCGGATCTTTACCGATGACTTTCGCATCATAACGACGACCATCGCTCAGCTGTACCTGGATTTTGGTCGCATTATCCACCACGTGATTGTTCGTCACCACGTAGCCTTTATCTGCGTTGATCACCACACCAGAACCCAGTGCGCGGAATTTCTCCTGCTGGGTGTTATCACCGCCACCGCTGTTATCACCGCCACCACCTCCCTGGCACATCGGTGAACTTTGGAACGGCGAACCATCCTGGCAGAACGGTGAGTTATCACCAAAGAACTGCTGGAATTGCTGCGGCATACGTGGCGTCTTCACTGTGGTACTGCCTTCCACGCTGATACTCACCACGGAGGGCATCACTTTTTCCAGCATCGGTGCGAGGCTGGGCAGCTGTTGGCTGGAGGAAGAAGCTGTCTCCGCCGCGAAAACGCTGACAGGACTTAACGCCATGCCCAGACTAAGTGCCAGTGCACTTAACATTAATGTGCTTTTTTTCATTCATCTGTGTCTCATATAAGATTTACGTCCGGACCATTGCTGTGGTCGTGATGATGAGATTAAATTGTAAGCACGAAGTTCCTGATAAAGTTTTGGGTAAAAGTAAAAAATTATTCTTCGTCTTTACAAAACTTCGCTTATTCTACCGCCATCAAACGACGGTACTCATCCCAGGCATAAAGATCCGTCATCCCGCTGATATAGTCCTGAATCAGACGCGAACGATAATAGCGCTCCCATAGCAGGTTCTCATATTTATGTGCCACGATTAAGGTACGCATTTTCAGCTGATACGCTTTGCGATGTTTACTGGATAGCTTATGAAACAAACGGGTTTCTATCGGATGTTTGGCTAAGAAATCATCTTTCATCAGGGTGGTAAACTGCTCATAATCCAGCAACATTAATGACTGATAAATTTCCAGTAACCCTTTAATGACACGATAACCTTGCAATTCGAGTTGTTCGACTTCCGGATGATTAAACACCTGTTGACGTGCCACCGTCTTAAATAACATCAACAGACGCCCTTCCTCACCATCATCCTCCAGCAGAGCATGATTAAAATTACCGGTAAAAATAGCCGGTAAGTTATCGATAAAGCGCCGTACTGCATGACTGACTAACACGTTCTGCACGTTAACGCGTAGCGCCATAAAAAATTGATCGCCCTTAGTTCGCCATTTTTTCTGGCAAGCTTCTTTCCACGCTTCACCAATGGTGCGACTAAAAGCATCACCGGGTTTTATCGGCCCCCAGGCTTTCTGCAAATAATCGTACAATGTGTCGACATTAAAAATATCTTTCTCTACCGCATCATCGAGATCGGCAATACAATAAGAAATATCGTCCGCAGCTTCCATTATCCAGGTGAGCGGATAGCGATGATGCTCAGGAATATTGGTAGCCGCACGCAGATCGGCGACATATTCCCTTTCAGATAAATAAAATCCCGGCTTTTTCATTAATACGCTGAACTCAGCCGGTTTATCGCCCTGCCACCAAGCCGGGGCAGTATATTTTAAAATACAGGCCACCTGAGCATAACTGAGGTTCAGTTGGAGCAAGGTATGGACCATGCGAATCGCCTGCGCATTGCCTTCGAAGTGGCACAAATCCTGACGAATCATTGCATTCAACTGGTCAAAATCGGCGCGCTGCACCTCGTTTTCTACCCCAGCCACCAGCGGATCCACCAGCTCAGCCGGTAAATTATCATCAAACCAGTCATTGATAGCGGCCTCACCGAAGTGGCCAAAGGGCGGGTTGCCGACATCGTGCAGCAAACAGGCCATCTCGATCAGGCTTTCAAAGGCACCTTCCAGCTCCTCAAGACCGTATTTTTCCAGCCCGCCGCCCTGAGTTTTCAGGGTTTGCAACACTTCTTTCGCGATATAGCGTCCGGTTTGTTGCACTTCGAGAGAATGGGTCAGGCGCGAACGCACTGCCGCATTACGTTCCAGCGGAAAAACCTGGGTTTTTTGTTGCAGACGGCGGATAGCGGCAGAATTAATGATACGACCACGATCGCTCTCAAAATGGCGGGTAATAAAGTATTCCCCTTCGGGATCTTTACGGCTGGTATAGGGGCGGGTGAAGCTGATCTTCTTCCTGAAATTGATCGTCGCCATAATTACCCCTTATTTTTTCGTGAATTCTTCCTCTGACAGCCATGATAGACTATGCCTCACTTTTGCGGTTTACATCTACAACATTAGCGAGACTCTTTTATGAAAGCAGGCATTATTGGCGCGATGGAGCAGGAAGTAACCCTGCTGCGTGACAAGATTGAAAACCGTCAGACGCTGACGCTGGCCGGGTGCGAAATTTACACTGGCACGCTGAATGGCGTTGAGG
Organism: Pantoea sp. X-Soil-TKNS-1211; assembly: GCF_059730495.1. Taxonomy (NCBI): domain Bacteria; kingdom Pseudomonadati; phylum Pseudomonadota; class Gammaproteobacteria; order Enterobacterales; family Erwiniaceae; genus Pantoea; species Pantoea sp. X-Soil-TKNS-1211. Next base: position 878,282 of record NZ_AP035953.1, on the reverse strand, counting down.
TTGCTCTGCTGAAATCAGGCATTGGTAAAACCGCGGCGGCACTCGGCACCACATTACTGTTGGAACTGTGCAAGCCGGATGTGGTGATCAACACCGGTTCTGCTGGTGGCCTGGCCTCAACGCTGAAAGTCGGCGATATCGTGGTATCCGACGAAGTGCGTTACCACGATGCGGATGTTACCGCTTTCGGTTATGAGCCTGGTCAAATGGCCGGTTGCCCGGCGGCGTTCGTTGCTGATGACACGCTGATCGCGGCGGCCGAGCAAGTGATCAAACAGCTGGATCTCAACGCGGTGCGTGGTCTGGTGGTGAGCGGTGATGCTTTCATTAATGGTGCGGAGCCGCTGGCGCGTATTCGCAACACCTTCCCGCAGGCGATTGCCGTAGAGATGGAAGCTACCGCGATTGGTCATGTCTGCCATCAATTCAAGGTGCCATTTGTGGTGGTCCGCGCTATATCTGACGTCGCCGACCAGGAATCGCATCTCAGCTTCGACGAGTTCCTCAGCGTCGCGGCGAAACAATCCTCCCTGATGGTCGAAAACCTGCTGGCACAGCTGGCTCGTGGTTAAATCGGCCTGGCTTGTCGGGCTGCTGCTGTTTTGCAGCAGCCTGCTTGCCGCAGCGCCACGCGTTATCACTTTAGCACCGCACCTGACCGAGCTGGCGTTCGCTGCCGGTATCACGCCAGTGGCGGTCAGCGCGTGGTCAGATTATCCCACCAGTGCTGCATCGCTGGAGCAGGTCGCCAACTGGCAAGGCATCAGGATCGAGCGTATTGTGCAGCTCAAACCGGATGTAGTGCTGGCGTGGCGCGGTGGTAATCCGCAGCGCCAGATCGAACAACTGCAACGGCTGGGGATCAAGGTGGAGTGGATCGATCCCCAAACCCTTGATCAGATGATCGATGCATTGGCGGATCTACAACGCTGGAGTCCGCATCCGCAGCAGGCACTGGATGCCGCTCAGGCATTACGCGCGCAGGAAAAACAGCTGCGACAGCGGTATCAGCAGCAAAAACCGGTGCGAATATTTTTGCAGTTTGGGCAACAACCGTTGTTTACTGCATCACGCAATACGCTGCAAAATGAAGTGATTGAATTATGCGGTGGCCGCAATATCTTTGCCGATAGCACGGTGAGCTGGCCGCAGGTCAGCCGTGAACAAGTGCTGGCACGTCATCCGCAGGCGATTGTGATTGGCGGCAAGCCGCCCCAGGCCACCAGTATCGCGCAGTTCTGGCAACCGCAATTGCAGGTGCCGGTGATTGCCATCAATGATGACTGGCTGAGCCGCCCGGGACCTCGCCTGTTACTGGCGGCGCAGCAGCTCTGCGCGGCGCTCCATCCGGCGAAAATCAGCACCAAAATTGATTAAAGAATCAACAAAAATTGTCGTTAATCAAGTAACAAGGCACGGCAGCCACGTATGCTCTGTGCCCTTTTTGCGCAAAGCGCAATTTTAAAAACACCAGGAAAAAACCATGACCAGAGCTTTGCTACTGGCCATAGGGCTTGTGCTTGCCGCACCCATCGGGGCGGCAACGACATCCGGCTCTATTGCCGTCACGCTGACAATCTTCTCCCGCTGCGATATCTCACGCCCCGATACGCAAACACTACCCGCTATTGATTGCGGTCGCCAGATCAGCGCCCAGCCACGCGTCACGCAGAGCACACTGGAGCGCAAGGAAACATCGCAGTTAGTGACGGTAGAATGGTAACTGGCCGCCAGGACGGCGGCCTGAGAAATCAGATACTGAAGGAAGAACCGCAACCGCAGGTGGTTTTGGCGTTAGGGTTGGTCACGATGAAACGTGAGCCTTCCAGTCCTTCGGTGTAATCAACCGAACCACCCACCAGGTATTGCAGGCTCATCGGGTCAACCACCAGCGCCACGCCCTGTTTTTCAATGGTCATGTCACCGTCATTCATTTGATCGTCGAAAGTGAAACCGTACTGGAAGCCGCTACAGCCACCACCGGTGATGTAAACACGCAATTTCAGCTCCGGATTTTCTTCATCCGCGATCAGATTTTTCACTTTTTTCGCTGCTGCATCGGTGAATTGCAAAGGCAGTGCTGCTACATCGTCACTCATCTTTTACTCCGGGTAAACGTCCAGGTCAGAAAACGACCTCAATCACACTATTATCTGCCAGCCGCACAGTGCAATCAAGTGCTGCCCTTCGCACTGCGTGCCGCATGTGATGGATTAAAGTATAGCGATGGGACGGCTTTAGCGCCCGGCTACCTTTCACCTCTGCGCTATCTTCCGTAGAATGGCGCAAGTTTTTTTAAGACACAGCGGGAGCCGAAGAATGAGTAAGTCAGAAAACCTGTATGCCGAAGCGCAACGCCTGATCCCTGGCGGTGTGAACTCCCCGGTACGTGCATTTACCGGTGTGGGTGGCGTGCCGCTGTTCATCGAACGCGCCGACGGCGCTTACCTGTACGATGCCGACGGCAAAGCCTATATCGACTATGTCGGCTCATGGGGTCCAATGGTGTTGGGCCATAACAATGCCGCCATTCGCAACGCGGTGATTGAAGCCGCCTCACGCGGCCTGAGCTTTGGCGCGCCGACCGAGATGGAAGTCAAAATGGCTCAGCTGGTGTGCGAGCTGGTGCCGAGCATGGACATGGTACGCATGGTCAACTCCGGCACCGAAGCCACCATGAGTGCGATTCGTCTGGCGCGTGGTTTTACCCATCGCGATAAAATCATCAAATTCGAAGGCTGCTACCACGGCCATGCCGACTGCCTGCTGGTGAAAGCCGGTTCCGGCGCCCTGACCCTCGGCCAGCCAAACTCACCGGGTGTCCCGGCAGACTTCGCCAAACATACACTGACCTGTACCTACAACGATCTGGCCTCGGTGCGCAGCGCGTTTGAAGAGTATCCCCAGGATATCGCCTGCATCATCGTCGAGCCGGTGGCAGGGAATATGAACTGCATTCCACCGCAGCCAGACTTCCTGCCGGGCCTGCGTGCCTTGTGTGATGAGTTTGGCGCACTGCTGATTATCGATGAAGTGATGACCGGTTTCCGTGTCGCCCTCGGTGGTGCTCAGGCGTACTACGAAGTGACGCCGGATCTGACTTGCCTGGGCAAAATCATCGGTGGCGGTATGCCGGTCGGTGCCTTTGGTGGTCGTCGTGAAGTGATGGAGGCGCTGGCACCCATCGGCCCGGTTTATCAGGCGGGTACGCTGTCTGGCAACCCGATTGCCATGGCTGCCGGTTTTGCCTGCCTGTCACAAATTGCCCAGCCGGGTACGCATACCACACTGACCGAGCTGACCACCCAATTGGCTGAGGGTTTGTTGGCAGCGGCCAAAGCAGAAAGCATCCCGCTAGTGATTAACCACGTTGGCGGCATGTTTGGCCTGTTCTTTACTGATGCCGACCGCGTGACCTGCTATCAGGACGTGACGAAGTGCGATGTCGAGCGCTTTAAGCGTTTCTTCCATCTGATGTTGCAGGAAGGCGTCTACCTGGCCCCTTCTGCCTTCGAAGCGGGCTTTATGTCGCTGGCGCACAGTAAAGAAGATATTCAACGCACTGTCGATGCCGCACGTCGCTGCTTCGCGCAGCTGTAATGCATCAGGGCACCGCAAGGTGCCCTGATCTGCCCATGGCGCGATAAATCGCGCCGCTACGCCCGCCTTAGCAGCCAGATAAAGTAGGGCGCACCAAAGAAGGTGGCCATCAGCCCGGCCGGGATTTGATCCGGGAAGGCCAGCATCCGCCCGCACCAGTCGGCAAACACCATCAACCCCGCGCCGAGCAGACCAGCCATCATGACCTGTGGCAACGCACGGCGGAAGCCCAGCATGCGCACGATATGCGGAGCCATCAACCCGACAAAGCTTAACGGTCCAATGGTTAAGGTGGCAGCAGCGGTCAGTGCGGCCGCCAGCAGCAGCAGGGCGAGGCGCGAAGTCGTCAACGCCATCCCTGCCGAACGCGCCGTGGCACTGCCCAACGGCAGCAGCGTTAACCAGCGGCTCGCCAGCGGAGCCAACGCCACCAGCACCAGCGCGCATACCGCGCTTTGCCACGCCTGCTGCATGTTGATGTTATAGGTTGAACCGGAGATCCAACTGAGTAAGCCGCCCATGCGCGGATCACCACTCGCCATCAGCAGCATCAGCAACGTCACAAAGGCACTGTTCAGCGCCATTCCCGCCAATAACATCCGTTCCGGTGAAAAACCGCCACGGCTGGCTACCAGCATAATGATCAGCAGCGTTAACGCCGCCCCCAGCGCCCCTGCCGGTAACAACCAGGCTACCGCATTGCCGGGCACGAAAAACAGCATCACCACCACGCCACAGGCCGCACCAGAACTGATACCCAACACTTCCGGGCTGGCCATCGGATTACCGGTTAAGCGTTGAATCAACGCCCCGGCTACGCCAAGCATCAGCCCCACCACCAGTGCCGCCAGCACGCGCGGTGCACGCCACGGCAACAGTTGATGCAGCATATCGCCGCTGACCCACGCCCAGCCGTATGCATCACGCCCAAAGGTCACACCAACCAGGCCCAGCAGCGCTAAAATCACCACGCCGAACAGGCACCAACGCAGCACCGACTGGCGCTCAGCAGGCACCTTATCGCCCTGGTTCAATGGCGGCGGTACTGAACCGGTGCGCAGACGCGGCAGCAGCCAGAGCAGAATCGGCACGCCGATCAGCGCGGTTGCCGTACCGGTAGAAACTTCGCGCCAGTGGGTGGTCAGCCACAACACGCATTGATCCGCCAGCCACAGCAGCAACGCTCCAATCAGCGGGGCCAGCAACATCCGGCTGATTAAACGACGGCCACCGAGCATCTTCGCCAGTAGTGGCGCGAACAGGCCAATAAAACCGATGATACCGGCGACATTGACCAGTTGCGCGCTGAGCAGAATCGCCAGCGCCAGGGCCGCCACACGCGCCAGCGAGAGTGCCAGTCCGAGGTTTTTCGCGACGCCATCATCCAGCCCCATCAGGGTTAACGGACGCAGCAACGCTAAGGCCAGCACAAAAGCCAGCAACAAACGCGGCCACAGCAAGGCGACGTTGTGCCCATCCAGTTGATTGAGCGCGCCGGTGCTCCACAGGAACATATTTTGCAACTGATCGTGATTGAAGATGGCAAAGATTTGATTGACCGCGCCGACGTAGAGGCTGAGCACCAACCCGGCGAGAATCAAGGTCACTGGCGACAGCCGTTTGCCCCAGGCAACTCCGAAGACTAAAATGCCGACTAACACCGCGCCGCCCATCGCAGCGAACTGCTGGGTCACCGCACCGCCAGGCAATTGCCACAAGGTGGCGACCGTCAGGCCCAACTGGGCACCCGATGAAACACCCAGGGTGGTGGGTTCTGCCAGCGGATTGCGCAGCACCTGCTGAAACAACAAACCAGCAAGACCCAATCCTGCTCCAACCAGCAATGCCAGCGCGAGGCGAGACAACAGGCTGTGATGAAACACCACCTGTTGGATATTGTTGACGTCCGGCGCGGCAAACGCCTGTGCCCACTGCGTCATCGGCAAGGCCTGGCGGAAATTGATCAGAGTTAAGGCCAGCGCCAGCAAAAACAACGCACTCAATAGCGCGACGGAAAACAGACGATTGCGCATCAGTGCGACTCCAGCGCGTGTTCCAGCACGCGCACAAATTTCAGTGCCGAGTACGTGGCACCGTAATACCAGACGGCAGGCACGCGTTGAAAATGCCCGGCACGGATAAACGGCAGCGCCTGCCATAACGCCGTGCTCATCACTTCCTGCATCTGCAACTCATTATCATGGTCGAAGCAGATCACCGGCACATCACCCACTGCCGCCAGTCGCTCCAACCCGATGACCGCACTGCCCCAGAAATTGGTTTCACCCTGCCAGGCGCTTTGCAAGCCAAGATTGTCCATCACTTCCAGGAACAGGCTGCCTCTGCCGAAGGTGATGGCATGACGGCTGTCCAGCAACGACATCAGTAAAATCGGCTGTCCCGCCCAGGGTTTTAACCGCTCTCGCGCCGCCGCCAGCACGCCATCGACGTACTGCAAATGCTGTACCGCCTGCGCTTCACGACCAATGCGAGCGCCCAATTCATGTAGCGATTTTCTGGCGGTCGTTAACGGTTTGCCATCGCCACTGTTCAGATCAAACCCCATGATTGGCGCGATGCGCGACAACGTCTCAGGGGAAGGACCATAGCCATTGGAGTGCAGGATCAGCGAAGGCTTAAGCTGGGTCATCAGCTCCAGATTGGGTTCGGTACGCAAACCCAGATCGATAGTGGCGGCAGGCAGTTCCGGCTCTCCCACCCACACCCGATAGTTATGCATATCCGCGACGCCAAGCGGTGCCACACCCAGCGCCATCAGCAGTTCTGTGGGTAGCCACTCCAGCGCCAGAATACGCTGGGTATCCGGTAACGCCGCGTGTAACGGCGCAAGTTTCATTAACGGCGACAAGGCCAGCGCCGCCAGCAGACGACGGCGAGAAATATCCAGCATGCGAGCCTCAGTAAACGAAACTGACGGGCGCGCCGCCTTGCGGATGAGGCAGAATGCCCATCGGGATACCGTAAATGCTGCCCAGCACATCGGCCTGCATGATCACCTCCGGCCCGCCTTCGGCAATCATTTCACCACCGCGCAGCGCCACCAACTGGTCGCAATAACGCGCCGCCATATTGATATCATGCAGCACCGCAATCACTGTCAAGCCACGCTCCTGGCTGAGACGCTGAATTAACGCCAGCACCTCAACCTGGTGGGCAATATCCAGCGCTGAGGTCGGTTCGTCCAGCAGCAGGCAGCGGCTGTTTTGTGCCACCAGCATTGCCAGCCAGGCACGCTGACGTTCCCCACCCGACAGGCTGTCCACCAGCCGTCCGGCGAAAGGCTTCAGCCCGACCAGCGTAATCGCTTCCTCCACGCGGTCCCGATCTTCCTGACCGTAACGCCCCAGCGCCCCGTGCCACGGATAACGCCCAATTGCCACCAGCTCGCGCACCGTCATCCCTTCTGCTGCCGGTAACTGTTGCGGCAAATACGCCACCTGGCGGGCAAAATCCTTGCTGCCCCACTGCTCCACTGCTTCGCCGTTCAATAACACGCGCCCCTCACTGGCCGCCTGATGGCGTCCCAGCATTTTCAGCAATGTGGATTTGCCTGAACCGTTATGACCAATCAAGGCTGTCACTTTGCCCGGCGTGAAGGTCAATGAAAGCGGATGAAGCAGCGTGCGTCCTGGCACGCGAAAACTGACGTTGTCCAGCGTAAAGGTGGTTTCTTCGTGGTGCGGATGCTGCATGGTAATCCCTGGCGTTATGGGCGCAAATCGCGCCCTTTTCTATCAGAAGCGGAAAGTTGCTGTACCAACAATCTGGCGATCGCTGCCCCAGTAGCAGGCATATTCGCGGTAGCAACTGGCCACATACTCGCGATCAAACAGGTTGTTGACGTTAATACCCAGTGATGACCCCGGCAAGCCGAAACGTGCGAGATCATATTTCACGGCGGCATCAATCACGGTATAGCCCTTCACATCAAAGTTTTGGTTTACGTTATCGCCACTGCTGTACAGCCCTTTGCTGGCACCGGTATAACGCACACCGGCCCCCAGCGTCAGACCAGAAAGTGCGGTTTCGTGGAAGGTATAATCACTCCACAGCGACGCGGTTTGTTTCGGCACCTGGACCGGGGTTTTCCCTTGCAGCGTATTATCTTCCGTGTATTCCGCGTCGGTATAGCTATAACCCGCCGTCAGGTTGATATTGGCGCTCAGGGCGGCTTTGGCTTCCAGCTCCACCCCACGCGAACGGATCTCACCGCTCTGCACGCTAAAGTTGAGGTTATTCGGATCGGCGGTCAGGTTCTTGCTTTTGGTTAGCTGGTACACCGCTGCGGTGATAACAATCGGACGATCTTTCGGTACGTATTTCACCCCGGCTTCATACTGTTTGGCGCGCGAAGGATCGAACGGCTGCCCGCCTGCGGTGGTGCCCGGTGTCGGGATAAAGGATTCGCTATAGCTGAAGTATGGCGCGATGCCGTTATCAAATACGTAGTTCAGCCCCCCACGCCAGGTAAACGCCTGATCGTGGTTTTTCTCTTCGCTGTTGCCATCGCGGTTCAGTGCCGAGGTCATGGCGTAATCGTAGCGGCCACCCAGCGTCAGCACCCAGCGGTTCCACTCCATCTGATCCTGAGTGTAGAGACCGGTTTGCTCCTGGCGGTTCAGGTACTGATAAGGGAACGGCGTGCCCACCATCGCATCATTGCCGTATTGCGGATTGAACGGGCTAATCGGCGCGGCGCTACCAAACACCGCATCAATATCGTTACGGGTACGCTGGTAATCGACGCCCATTAACAGGGTATGATCCACAGCACCGGTAAGGAATTTCGCCTGTGCCTGTGTGTCTACCGCAAACTGATTGAGCTTCTCATTAGAACGCGCATACCCACGGTTAATCATCTCGGTCGAGGGATCGTAACCGCTACCATAGATGCTGAGATAATCAGTGCGCAGATCGGCATAGCGCAGGTTCTGACGTACCGTCCAGGTATCGTTGAAACTGTGCTCAAAGCTGTAGCCCACCATCTTGGTGTTGCGCGAAATCTTGTTGCTCGGCTCACCTTCATCAAAGTTGGTCGGCAGTTTGAACTGGCTGCCATCCGCACGGGTGATCGGCACCACGGTACCTTCACGCGGCAGCCAGCCGTAGTAACCGGTTTCCGGTTCGTTCTGGAAGTAGGTCAACAGGTCGAAACGGGTATTGGCATCGGGACGCCAGCTAAAGGAAGGCGCAATGGTGTAGCGCTTCTCTTTGTTCATCTCCTGTTGTGCATCCTGGCTGCGCGCCAGGCCGGTCAGACGATAGCTATACACGCCACTGTCATCCAGCGCGCCACCAAAATCAAAACCGGTAGAGAAGCGATTATCGGTGCCCATCTGGAACTGCACTTCGCGCAGCGTTTCTTCCGTTGGACGCTTACTCACCAGTGACACCACGCCACCTGGGTTGCTTTTGCCGTACAGCACCGACGCCGGGCCGCGCAGCAATTCCGCACGCTCAAGGAAATAAGGGTCGATAGCGAACTCAGAGTAGTTATCGCCCTGCAACTTCAGGCCATCAAGATACTGGTTAGTGTTGGTTTCACTAAAACCACGGATGGAAAAAGCATCGATCACATCCGAACTGCCACGATTATCCGTAATCCCTGGGGTGTAGCTGAATGCACGTTTCACCGATTCGACATTATGCATCGCCATCTCTTCCTGCGTCACCACCGAAACCGACTGCGGAGTTTTCTCAATAGGCGTGTCGGTTTTGGTGGCCGTCGCACTGCGCTTTGCAGCGATGGTCGGGGCCGGTCCCCATGCGCTCTCCTGAGGTGTCGCAGAATCACCGTCAGCGGTGACCACTACGGTATCTTCAGCCAGCGCTTGCGCGCAGAGCGTGCCAAACGTTAAGGAAATCAGTAACGCGAGCGGACGTTTGGTAGACGTACCGCGCTGAACATCAGAGGATAAACGCGCACTCATATCAGGAATCTCTCGAAAGTAGTCGACGGAGGCGAATGTAAACGAGAATGATTATTATGACGGTTGGAGTTTAGGCGATACTCTGCAAGATCCGCAAGATTTAAAGCCTGATGGCGGTGTGTTTGCCGCAAGATCGCTCATTTTCGCACATAAAAAAAGGGTGCCGGAGCACCCTTTTTTTAAGATTCAGCCACTTAGTTGTTGCCGAACATCTCTTTAATCCAGCCGGCCACACCGTTGCTGTCTTTCTGCTCTTCCTGCTGCTGTTGTTGCAACTGTTGCTGCTGTTGAACCTGCTGCTGCTGTTGCTGGCACAGTGAGTTCGGATCAAGCGTCCAGACCGGCAGTGAGCGCCAGGTACTGCTGCCGCTGCCACAGACAAAGTTACCCGCCGAATCGATGTTCATCTGAGTGATATCTTCCGGCGGCGTCAACACCAGCGGCATTGGAGCCTGGTTATCCAGATAGCGGCGATACAACTGCATGGCACCGCTGGCACCGTACAGCTTGGTGGTCTGGTTGTTATCGCGTCCCACCCAGGTGATCGCCACTTCTTTGCCGTCGATACCGGCAAACCAGCTGTCGATCAGGTCGTTGGTGGTCCCGGTTTTGCCCGCCAGATGTGCATTCGGGAAACGCGCGCCCAGCGCACGTGCCGTGCCGTGATCCGCCACCTGCTGCATGCTGTACAGCGTCAGATAGGCTGCCTGCGCCGGTTCCACACGCTGCGCCTGCGGGAAACTCTGGTACAGCACGGTGCCATCTTCGGCAATCACCGAGCGTACCGCCGACAGCTCGGCACGGTTACCGCCACTGGCGATGGACTGGAACGCCTGCGCCACTTCAATCGGTGTCAGGTTAAGCGCCCCGAGCAGCATGGCCGGCACCGGATGCAGCTGGTCTTTCGGCACACCGAGCTTAGCCCAGGTGTCAACCACCGAATTCAGCCCCAACGTCATACCGAGGTTCACTGTTGGCACGTTCATTGAGTTGGTCAGCGCATCGACCAGCATCACTTTACCGCTAAAGCGACGATCATCGTTGAGCGGCTTCCACACCGTGCCATTCGGCTGTTTCAGTGCGATCGGTTCATCAGCAATCCAGCTATTCAGACGATAGCTGTTCGGCTGGCTTAACGCGGTCAGGTAAGTGGCCGGTTTGGCCAGCGAGCCGATGGAGCGGCGCGCCTGCAACGCACGGTTATAACCGGCGAACTGGGGATCAGAACCGCCCACCATCGCGCGCACTTCACCACTGAAGCGGTCAACCACCACCATCGCGGTTTCCAGATCTTTCAGGCCACGCTGTTTTTTCAGCGTCGGAATGCCATCTTCAACCGCTTTCTCCGCCGCATCCTGCGAAATCGGATCTAGCGTGGTGAAGATCTTCACGCCGGAGAGATCTTTCACTTTATCACCGAGCTTCGCCTGCAACTCGTTGCGCACCATCTGCATAAAGGCTGGCTGCGGGGTAATCACTCCCCCTTTCGGCTGCACACCCAATGGGCGCGCCGACAGCATGTTGTAAAGATCTTCATCGATGATCTTCTGCTGTTGCAGCAAACGCAGCACCAGATTGCGGCGCTCCAGTGCCAGTTGTGGATTACGCCACGGGTTATACAGCGATGCACCTTTCACCATACCCACCAGCATCGCCTGCTGATCGAGGCTCAGTTCATCCACCGGGCGGCCAAAATAGTACAAACTCGCCAGCGGGAAGCCGCGGATCTGATCGTTACCCGCCTGGCCGAGATACACCTCGTTGAGGTACAGCTCCAGAATGCGGTCTTTGCTGTAGCGCGCATCCATGATCACCGCCATATAGGCTTCACGCGCTTTACGCCACAGCGAACGCTCGTTGGTGAGGAACAGGTTTTTGACCAGCTGCTGCGTCAGGGTACTGCCGCCCTGCACCGCTTTACCGGCGGTGATGTTGGCGAGAAACGCACGACCAATCGAGTACGGGCTGATGCCATCATGCTCGTAGAAATGGCGGTCCTCGGTGGCAATCAACGTATCCACCAGCAGGTCCGGGAAACCGGCACGTGGCACGAACAAGCGCTGCTCGCCGTTTGGCGACTGCAACATGGTAATTAAACGCGGGTCGAGGCGGAAGAAGCCAAAATCGCGGCCGGTTTCGAGGTTTTTAATCTCGCTAAGCTCGTCGCCGTTGAACGTCATGCGCGCACGGATCTGCCCTTCTTTACTGTCCGGGAAGTCAAACGGACGGCGCAGCAGGTCGATGGTGTTGCCTTTAACACTGAACTCACCAGGGCGGGTAATGCGTGACACTTCGCGATACTGCGTGCCTTCCAGCAGCGCAATCATCTCTTTTTTGTCATACGCCATGCCCGGTTCAAGGCTCACCATGCGGCCATAGACGGCAGCGGGCAGTTGCCACACTTTACCGTCAATACGGCTGCGGATTTCCGAGTCGAGATAGACACCCCAGGCGGCCATCACTACTACAAACACCAGAAATAGCTTGATGAACCAGCCTAACCAGCGACGTTTAGCGCGCGGTGGGCGCTTTCCTTTACCTTTACGTGGCACTGGCTCACTCTCCTCGTCATCATCAAAATCGTCCTGATCGATATCATCATCAAGTTCCCTGCGGCGACCCCGGCGCGCGCTGCTGCGCGGCGGTTTGGGCTGTTTTCCTTTGCGCCCAATCGGTTCGCGATCATTCCCAGACATGCTGTTATTCTCCAGGTATAGCTACGGCTGCGCCGTTACTCTAACTGCTTTCGCGTGCTGCGCATGGCAGAACCCTCTGAATTATCACCAGAGGTCACGATGAAAATTTCTTGGTCCGCCTCGTGGGTAAGGCGTTAGCCGGATCATCCGGCCAGGGATGTTTGGGATAGCGCCCTTTCATCTCTTTCTGCACTTCAGGATATGCCCCACGCCAGAACGCTGCCAGGTCACGGGTGATCTGCAACGGTCGGTGCGCCGGTGATAACAGTTCCAGCACCAGCGGTATCCGGCCATCGGCCACCGCAGGATTGCGCGCTTCACCAAACATCTCCTGAATACGCACCGCCAGCGCCGGGGGCTTCTCCGCATCGTAGCGGATTGGCAGGCGACTTCCGGTCGGCACAGTGTAATGAGTTGGCAGCACAGTATCCAGCCGCTGGCGTTGTGACCATGTCAGCAAATGTAATAATGCACTGACAAGATTGACGTTCTGCAACCCCTTCAGATCGCGCACCGTATCCATCTCCGGCAACAGCCACGCTTCCAGCGATTCCAGCAGGGTCTCGTCGTCAAACGCTGGCCACGTCTCTTCCGGCAGCCATTGTGCGGCGCAGTGCAGACGCAGACGCAGCTGTTCGGCTTCTGGCGTCCAACCCAGCACCGACAGACCTTTTTCCCGGATCCAACGCAGCATCGCCGCGTGCAACACCTCCGGCTCCGGGCGTGTCATCGGTTGTGCTTTCAGGACCAGCGCACCCGAGACTTCACGCCGCCAGGCACGCAGCGTGCCTTTTTCTTCATCCCACTCCACATCGGTGCGTTGTTCAACCAACTGTGGGCACTGCTGACGTAACATCTCAATCTCCACCGGCAATGCCAGCAAGATGCGCGCATCGGCGGCGCTGGCTCCTTGTAACAAGGACGGTGCGATCAGCCATTCGCTGCGACTCAGTCCATCCTGTTCATCCAGCATGGCCCCGATACCGTTCGCCAACTGATAACGGGCGCTGGTGCCGCGTCGCTGGGCCAGCCGGTCAGCAAACCCGGCCGCCAGCAACGCCGGGAAAAGATCGGCGTCAACATTGCCGCCGCGGGCATTGAGGCGCTGCTGCCACTGACGGGCGCGCCGTTGCCAGCTGGATTGAGGACGATGCAGCGCATCACGCAGGTCAGCGCTGCCGCTGCGCGGTGGATCCTCCAGAATCGCTACCAGCAAGGCCGCGCTGGCGATGGCATCCTGATTCGGTCCGGCAGAGCACAGCATGGCGCTCAACCGTGGATCGCTGCCCAGCTCAGCCATTTTGCGCCCGACAGCGGTCAGGCGACCAGCCTCATCCAGCGCCGCCAGCCGGGTCAGCAGCTCCCGCGCCGCTCGCAGATGGCGAGCCGGTGGCATATCCAGCCAGCTCAGCTGGGCCACATCCGGGCAGCCCCATTGCAATAAATCCATCTGCAACGAGGCGAGGTCGCTGTGCAGAATTTCCGGCTCGCTCTGTGCCGCCGCTCGGAGTGCCTGCTCCTGAGGCAGCAGATGCAGACAGATCCCCGGTTCCAGCCTTCCGGCACGTCCGGCGCGTTGTGTCATCGACGCCTGGCTGATGCGCTGAGTTTGCAACCGCGTCACACCGCTGCGCACCTCAAACTGTGCCGTTCGCTCCAGCGCGCTATCCACTACCAGGCGAATGCCTTCAATGGTCAGACTGGTTTCTGCGATATTGGTCGCCAGCACCACTTTGCGGCGACCTGGCGGTGACGGCAAAATCGCCCGCCGCTGCGCATCGAGTGACAACGCACCATATAAAGGAGAGAGATCGACATCCTCACTGACGCGCGCTTCCAGTTCGCGTTTCACCCGTTCAATCTCCGCCACACCCGGCAAGAACAGCAGCAATGAACCCGATTCTTCGCGCAACAGTTGCGCCACTTCACGTGCCACCGCTTCTTCAAAACGCAGCTGATTATTCAGGGAAGCAAAACGACGCGTCACCGGAAAGCTGCGGCCCTCGGAGGCAATAAACGGCGCATCCGGCAGCAGCGCACGCAGGCGATCGTTATCCAGCGTCGCCGACATCAGCAGAATCTTCAGATCCTCACGCAGCCCCTGCTGCACATCGAGCAGCAACGCCAACGCCAGATCGGCCTGCAAACTGCGTTCGTGGAATTCATCGAGGATCACCAGCGAAACACCTTCCAGCATCGGATCGCGCTGCAACATGCGAGTCAGGATACCTTCGGTGACCACCTCCAGCCGGGTGTTAGCCCCGCAGCAGTTTTCACCACGCATACGATAACCCACCGTGCCGCCTGGTTCTTCACCGAGCAGCTCCGCCAGTCGCTGCGCCACATTGCGCGCCGCGAGCCGCCTTGGCTCCAGCATAATGATGCGTCCGGGCAGCCGCGCCTGTTGCAACAGTTGCAAAGGTAGCCAGGTGGATTTGCCTGCGCCGGTCGGTGCCGCCAGCAGTACCTGTGGCGCTTGCGCCAGCGCAGCCAACAGCTCAGGCAGTACCTCACTTACCGGTAATTCACTCAAACTCAACTCCCTTTCTGCCTGTGCTAAGATGGCGCGCATTGTAACACCCAGCGCGGATTATCGGAGGCCACGATGACCACCCAACGTCTGTTTTTTGCGCTCGAACTGCCTGCGTCTGTGCAGCAGGATGTGGTGCGCTGGCGGGCTGAAAACTTTGCTGAAGACGCAGGCCGCCCGATAGCGGCAGCCAATCTGCATCTGACGCTGGCGTTCCTCGGCGAGGTCAGTGACGACACCTCACAGCGCCTGCAACAACTCGCCGGACGTATTATGCAGCCAGGTTTTGCTCTCGATTTAGATGATGCCGGACATTGGCCGCGTCCTGGCGTGGTGTGGCTGGGTTGTCAGCGCCCGCCACGGGGTTTGCTGCAACTGGCGAATCTGTTGCGCGCTCAGGCAGCACGACATGGCTGTGCGCAAAGCGCAACGTCGTTTCACCCGCACATCACCTTGCTACGCAACGCGGCGCACAAAGTTGCCCTTCCGCCGCGCGGTTTTCACTGGGGTTTTGATGTTAGCCATTTTGTCTTATGTTCATCGCGCTTCGAAAAAGGCCAAACCCGCTATCAGGCGCTGGCCCGCTGGCCGTTATCCACCCCGACAGGAGACTGAATGCTTTTCTCCCCACCACTTAAACCGGCCCGTTTAATCGCCCGTTATAAGCGTTTCTTAGCGGATGTGATCACCCCGGAAGGTGAGACGCTGACCATCCATTGTGCCAACACCGGCGCGATGACCGGCTGCGCTACGCCTGGCGATACGGTGTGGTATTCCACCTCAGACAGCCTCACGCGCAAATACCCCCACAGTTGGGAACTGACCGAAACCCAGCAGGGCCATTGGATCTGCATCAATACGCTGCGCGCCAATCAGTTGGTGAAAGAAGCGCTCAGCCTTGATGCTATTCCAGAATTATCCACTTATGACCACTGCCAGCCTGAGGTAAAATACGGCACGGAAAAAAGCCGAATTGACTTCCTGCTACAAGCGAAGGGCAGAGCGAACTGCTATATTGAAGTCAAGTCCGTCACCCTTTTACAGCATGGTAAAGGCTATTTTCCGGATGCGGTGACGACCCGCGGGCAAAAGCATCTGCGCGAACTGAGTCATATCGCGGCAGAGGGCCATCGGGCCGTTTTGTTGTTTGCCGTTTTGCACACGGGGATTGAGGACGTTTCCCCGGCGCGCCATATCGACGCGCAATACGCAGAACTACTGGCACAGGCGCAGCGGTGTGGCGTGGAAGTATTGGCGTATCAGGCTGACATATCCCCGCTAAAAATGTTACTGACGCGGCCGATAAGGGTAGAGTTGTAATATTCTTAGCAATTTGGTGTGATAGGAATGTTCCGAGCGGTGCGCTGAATACGCTGTTCCTCACAGGCTTGTCAAGGTGTGATCATGAATAATTGCCAACCTTGATTGCTTCTGCTATTTATAGCGGCCTGTTTTTTTCCCTGTTGGGAATCGATATACCCTAAGTAATTTGAGTGGCAGGAAGGTAGCGAGACAGAGCAGCCAACCCCCTGTAACTTGAAATATGTCGGGTGGTGCGTGTTATCCAGGAGAAACAACATGCAAGAAGGGCAAAACCGTAAAACATCGTCCCTGAGTATCCTCGCCATCGCTGGTGTGGAGCCGTATCAGGAGAAACCGGGCGAAGAGTATATGAACGACGCCCAGCTGAACCACTTCCGCAAGATTCTGGAAGCATGGCGCAATCAACTCAGGGATGAAGTTGACCGTACTGTGTCGCATATGCAGGACGAAGCTGCCAACTTCCCGGATCCGGTTGACCGTGCCGCGCAGGAAGAGGAATTCAGTCTGGAACTGCGTAACCGCGATCGCGAGCGTAAGCTGATCAAAAAGATCGAGAAGACGCTGAAGAAAGTGGAAGACGACGATTTCGGCTACTGCGAATCCTGTGGTGTAGAAATCGGTATTCGTCGTCTGGAAGCACGTCCGACCGCCGATCTGTGCATTGACTGCAAGACGCTGGCAGAAATCCGCGAGAAGCAGATGGCTGGCTAATGGCCGTGAACAGACTGTCGCCGCACAGCAGGGAAAACCACTGTTTTCCCGCCGTGCGGTGCACATTATAAAATGTCTAACCTTCCCTGTGTTGGGCGCTTTGCCCCCTCTCCCTCTGGTGAACTTCATTTTGGCTCGCTGATTGCTGCGCTGGGCAGCTACCTGAGTGCGCGTGCACAACAAGGGCGTTGGCTGGTACGTATCGAAGATATCGACCCACCGCGCGAAGTCCCCGGTGCCGCCAGCCGCATTTTACAGCAGCTGGAACACTATGGCTTACATTGGGATGGTGAAGTGCTGTGGCAGTCGCAGCGCCATGAGGCGTACCGTGAAGCCTTAAATTGGCTCCGCGAGCAGCGTCAGAGCTACTTCTGCACCTGTACCCGCAGCCGTATTCAGCAGTTGGGCGGATTTTATGACGGCCACTGCCGCGATTTGCGGCTCGGATCGCAAAACGCCGCATTACGCCTGCACCAGCATGCGCCGGTGTATGGTTTTGATGATCGTCTGCGTGGTCACCTGGTAGCCGATACCCGGCTGGCAGAGGAAGATTTTATTATTCACCGCCGCGATGGCCTGTTTGCCTACAATCTGGCGGTAGTGGTGGATGACCATTTTCAGGGGGTTAGCGAGATTGTGCGTGGCGCGGATTTGATTGAGCCAACGGTACGCCAGGTCGCCCTGTATCAACAGTTTGACTGGTCAGTGCCTGAGTATCTGCATTTGCCGCTGGCGGTAAATGCAGATGGCAACAAATTATCCAAGCAGAACCATGCCCCCGCGCTGCCAGCGGGCGATGCACGACCGTTGCTGGTGCAGGCGTTAAACTTTTTGGGTCAACCAGTATCAAGGGGTTGGCAGGATGAATCACTGGATTCCCTGTTAAAACAGGCGATCGACAGATGGAATATCCGTCTGATCCCACTGGAAAACGCCCTGAAGCCGGATGAAACGACAACGCCATTCTCAAATGGTTCGCAACAGGCTATGATTAGCCGCTGATTTTACCAACACCATTAATGTCACTGCCGAGGTGTCCCATTTTTACCCGAGTCGCTAATTTTTGCCGGAGAGTCCTCAAGCGTGACGAGGAGGCGCCTGAAGAGGTGGAAACCGAAAGTCTGATGACCGTCATTCCCCGTGAAAGCCACAACATCTCACGCAAAGATATCAGCGAAAATGCCCTCAAAGTGCTGTATCGCCTGAACAAAGCCGGTTACGAAGCCTACCTGGTAGGTGGCGGCGTGCGCGATTTACTGTTGGGTAAGAAACCCAAAGATTTCGATGTCACCACCAACGCCACCCCGGAGCAGATGCGTAAACTGTTCCGCAACTGCCGTCTGGTCGGTCGCCGTTTCCGCCTGGCTCACGTGATGTTTGGGCCGGAAGTGATCGAAGTCGCGACTTTCCGTGGCCATCATCAGTTAGAGGAAGTCGAGGAAGAAGATCGCAACAGCTCACAACGTGGACAAAACGGTATGCTGCTGCGTGATAACATCTTTGGCAGTATCGAAGATGATGCCCAGCGTCGCGATCTCACCATCAATAGCCTGTATTACAGCGTGGCGGATTTCACCGTCCGTGATTACGTTGGCGGTTTGCAGGATCTGCAACAGGGCATTATCCGCATGATTGGCGATCCGGAAACGCGCTATCGCGAAGACCCGGTACGTATGCTGCGCGTGGTGCGTTTTGCCGCCAAGCTGGAGATGCGTATTGCCGCAGAAACCGCCGAGCCGATTCCGCGCCTTGCCACTCTGCTGCATGACATTCCGCCTGCGCGCCTGTTTGAAGAATCGCTCAAGCTGCTGCAAGCCGGTTATGGCTTCCGCACTTATCAGATGATGCGCGAGTATCAACTGTTCCAGCCGCTGTTCCCGACGCTGACGCGTGGCTTCACCGAACACAGCGACAGCTCGATGGAGCGCATGCTGGCACAAGTGCTGAAAAACACCGATACCCGCTTACAGAATGATATGCGCGTCAATCCGGCGTTCCTGTTTGCCGCGATGTTCTGGTATCCGCAGTTGGAATCTGCCGAGCAGATCGCCCAGGAAAGCGGCCTGACCTATTACGATGCCTTTGCCCTGGCGATGAACGAAACGCTGGATGAAGCCTGCCGCGCGCTGGCGATTCCGAAGCGCATCACCACGCTGATTCGTGATATCTGGCAGTTGCAACTGCGTATGTCGCGCCGTCATGGCAAACGTGCATGGAAGCTGATGGAACATCCTAAATTCCGCGCCGCGTATGATTTGCTGGCGTTGCGTGCCGAGGTGGAAAATAACCCGGAACTGCAACGTCTGACACATTGGTGGGGCGAGTTCCAGGCCGCAGCGCCAACGCAGCAGAAAACCATGCTGAATACGCTGGGTGATGATCCGGCACCGCGTCGTAAACCACGCCGTCCACGTCGCCGCCCTGCTGCCCCGCGCAGCAACAGCGCGCCATGACCCGCGTCTATCTCGCTTTAGGCAGTAACCTCGCCGACCCGCTGCATCAGGTTGATGCAGCGCTGGCGGCGCTGGATGCGTTGCCGCAAACCACCCGTGTTGCCACGTCGTCGCTGTATCGCACCCCGCCCTACGGTCCGCCGGATCAACCGGATTACCTGAACGCAGTGGTGGCGCTGGAGACGGAACTGGCAGCGGAAACCTTGCTCGACCATACCCAGCGCATTGAGCTGGAACATGGCCGGGTGCGCAAAGCCGAACGCTGGGGACCCCGCACCCTTGATCTGGATATCCTGCTGTTTGGCGACGCGGTGATTAACACATCGCGCCTGACGGTGCCGCATTACGACATGCACAACCGCGCGTTTATGCTGCTACCGCTGCTGGAGATCGCCCCTCAGCAGACCTTACCCGATGGCACCCCACTCGCTCCTGTGCTGGCGGCGCTCGACCAAAGCGCGATTCGTTACTGGTCTGAATAACCCGGCAAAATCGCACGCCAGTCATATCACCTGCACCGCCAATCCTTTACACTGCGCCCATCAGAAAATACTGAGAGAGTGCGATGAAACCCACAACCATCTCCCATTTACGCCAGTGGAAAGCCAGTGGCCGCAAATTTGCCACGCTGACGGCCTATGACTTTAGTTTTGCTCGCCTGTTCGCTGACGAGGGCATTCAGGTGCTGCTGATCGGTGATTCGCTTGGCATGACGGTACAGGGCCATGAATCGACCCTGCCGGTGACGGTCGCCGATATTGCCTATCACACCACCGCGGTGCGTCGTGGCGCGCCTCAGGCACTGGTGATGGCTGATCTGCCGTTTATGAGTTATGCCACGCCTGCGCAGACCTTTGACAATGCGGCACAACTGATGCGTGCCGGGGCCAATATGGTCAAACTGGAAGGCGGTGCCTGGCTGGCAGAAACCGTGCAGATGCTGACTGAACGTGCCGTGCCGGTATGTGGCCATCTCGGCTTAACGCCGCAGTCGGTAAATATCTTTGGTGGCTATAAAGTGCAAGGCCGTGACGAAGCCGGTGCCGAGCGCCTGCTGGCGGATGCGCTGGCGCTGGAAGCGGCGGGTGCGCAGTTGTTGGTGCTGGAATGCGTACCTGTAGCGCTGGCAGAACGCGTCACCAAAGCGCTGGCGATTCCGGTCATCGGTATCGGCGCAGGTAATGTCACCGATGGACAAATTCTGGTAATGCACGATGCCTTTGGTATTACCGGCGGCCATATCCCGAAGTTTGCCAAAAATTTCCTCGCGGAAACCGGCGACATTCGCGCGGCGATTCGCCACTATATTGCCGAAGTTGAGGCGGGCAGCTATCCGGCCGCCGAACACAGTTTCCAGTAAATCAGGAGATGTGCAGTGCTGATCATTGAAACACTGCCGATGCTGCGTCGCGAGATTCGTCGCTGGCGGCAGGAAGGCAAACGTATCGCGCTGGTGCCTACTATGGGCAACCTGCATGATGGACACTTAACGCTGGTCGATGCCGCACGTGAGCGCGCCGACATCGTGGTGGTGTCGATTTTTGTGAACCCGATGCAGTTTGATCGTCCCGACGATCTGGCGCGCTACCCGCGTACCTTGCAGGACGATTGCGAAAAACTAAATCGCCATAGCGTGGACCTGGTGTTCGCGCCGGCACCGGCTGATGTCTACCCCAAAGGTCTTGAGACTCAGACCTTTGTTGAAGTACCTGGACTCTCTGAACTGCTGGAAGGTGCCAGCCGTCCTGGGCATTTCCGTGGTGTCTCCACCATCGTCAGCAAGCTGTTCAACCTGGTGCAACCCAATATCGCCTGTTTTGGTGAAAAGGATTTTCAACAGTTGGCTATCATCCGCAAAATGGTGGCGGATATGGGCTTCGACATCGAGATTGTTGGCGTGCCAACGGTGCGTGCCAAAGATGGTCTGGCGCTCAGTTCTCGCAATGGTTATCTCACCACCGATGAGCGTAAACTGGCACCCGGTTTAAGCCAGGTGATGAATAGCATGGCTGAGCGTCTCAGCAATGGCGAACGCCATGTAGAAGAGATTATCGAGACTGCCGAACAGACGCTGCGTGAGAAAGGTTTCCGCCCGGATGGTCTGGCGATTTGCGATGCCGAAACGCTCCAGCCGCTGACCGTCGATAGCCAGCGGGCCGTGATTCTGATGGCCGCCTGGCTGGGCAACGCCCGTCTGATTGATAATCAGCAAGTGGATCTGACCCAGTAAGGGATCATTTTTATAAGGTTATACCGCTATGATTCGTACCGTATTACAGGGCAAGCTGCATCGCGTCAAAGTGACCCAGGCAGACTTGAATTACGAAGGTTCCTGCGCCATTGACCAGGACTTTCTTGATGCCTCTGGCATTCTGCAATATGAAGCCATCGACATCTACAACGTCACCAACGGCCAGCGCTTCTCCACCTACGCCATTGCCGCCGAACGTGGCTCAAAGATTATCTCCGTCAACGGTGCCGCAGCACGCTGCGCCTGCGAAGGCGACATCATGATCATCTGTTCTTACGTGCAGGTGGAAGATGAAGTAGCCCGCAGCTGGCAGCCGAAAGTGGCCTATTTTGAGGGCGATAACGAAATGAAACGCATCGCAAAAGCGCTGCCGGTGCAGGTCGCCTGATAACCTCTGATGCGCCGTAGCGGCGCGATTTATCGCGCGTTTTTTCCGGCAACACGCACGGAATTGCGCGATGAATCGCGCCGCTACAGGCGCAGAAAATATTAGCTGCGCAGTCCCCGCCCACGCTGGATCAGCACATAAACCACCGCATAAAACACCACGATAAATGCCACCAGCACCGACAGGGTTAACTCCAGCGGTACATCATGGATGCCAAGGAAACCATAGCGGAAGCCACTGATCATATACACGATCGGATTCAGCTTAGACACCGCCTGCCAGAACGGCGGCAGCAGCGCCAGCGAGTAGAACACCCCACCGAGATAGGTCAACGGCGTCAGCACGAAGGTCGGAATCAGGCTGATATCGTCAAAGGTGCGGGCAAACACCGCGTTGAGCAAACCGGCCAGCGAGAACAGAATCGCCGTCAGCAGCAGCGTGACCGCCACCATCGTCCACGAATAGACCTGGAACGGGACAAAGAACAACGATATTGCCGTCACCAGAATCCCGACACAGACACCGCGCGCCACGCCACCACCGACATATCCGGCAATGATAATGTGCGTCGGCACTGGTGCCACCAGCAGTTCTTCAATGTTGCGCTGAAACTTAGCGCTAAAGAACGAGGACGCCACGTTGGCGTAAGCGTTGGTGATCACCGCCATCATGATCAGACCCGGCACGATAAATTGCATGTAACTGAAGCCATGCATATCGCCGATGCGCGAACCGATCAGGTTGCCGAAGATAATGAAGTACAGCGTCATAGTGATCACTGGCGGCACCAGCGTCTGAATCCAGATACGGGCGAAACGGTTAATCTCTTTGGTCCAGATGCTTTTGAGCGCCACCCAGTATAAATGCGTCATGCTTTGGCTCCTGTTTTTCCCTGCACCAGGCTGACAAACAGCTCCTCAAGGCGGTTGGCTTTGTTACGCATACTCAGTACCTGCACACCCTGCGCGCTGAGCTGACTGAAGACGCTGTTTAGCCCCTGCTCACGCATCACCTCGACTTCCAGCGTTGAGGTATCGACAAGGCGATACTGGAAACCCTCCAACTTCGGCAGCGGGCTGCGCGGCGCTAAATCGAGGATAAAGGTTTCGGATTGCAGCTTGGAGAGCAACCCTTTCATCGAGGTATTTTCCACCAGCTCACCGCTCTGGATAATGCCGATATTGCGGCACAGCATCTCCGCCTCTTCCAGGTAATGGGTGGTCAGAATGATGGTGGTGCCCTGCGCATTCAGTTCCTTCAGGAAAACCCACATGGAGCGGCGCAACTCGATATCAACACCGGCGGTCGGCTCGTCGAGGATCAGCAACTTAGGTTCGTGCATCAGTGCGCGGGCGATCATCAGACGGCGTTTCATCCCACCGGACAACATCCGCGCACGTTCGTTGCGTTTACCCCACAGATCGAGCTGTTTCAGGTATTTTTCGGCGCGGCTATTCGCTTCACGACGTTCCACACCATAGTAACCGGCCTGATTGACCACAATCTGCAAAACGGTCTCAAACGGGTTGAAGTTGAATTCCTGCGGCACCAGTCCCAGCTGACGCTTGGCGTTGACCACATCTTTTTGCAGGTCATAACCGAACACGCGCACGCTGCCGCCAGATTTATTCACCAGCGAGCTGATAATGCCGATGGTGGTGGACTTACCGGCACCGTTCGGCCCCAGTAAGGCATAAAAATCACCTGCTTCTACGCTGAGATCGATCCCTTTCAGCGCCTGTACGCCGCCGGGATAGGTCTTGGTCAGCCCGGAAAGTTCCAGTGCATAAGTCATTGCGAATCCATACCTTGTTGTAATCAGAAATGAGTGACCAGGTGATAAAAGTCGTGAATTTAAAGGAGTTTAGCAGAGATTATGTTACCACTCAGCGCAGCGCGGGGAAACGCGTGCAGAGCTACCCGCCAGCCACTGGCCGACGGGCTGCGCATCTTATCGCAGGCGGGAAAGGTTAGCCTTGGGTGATTGTGCGGTTACTCGTCCAGCAGCACCACTTTGCCGATGTACGGCAGATGACGGTAGCGCTGGGCGTAGTCGATACCAAAACCGACGACAAATTCATCTGGAATGGCGAAGCCAACATATTCCACGGTGACATCCACTTCACGGCGTTCCGGCTTGTCCAGCAGGGTGCAGATCGCCAGCGAGTGGGGTTCGCGCAGACGCAGGATCTCGCGCACTTTGCTCAGGGTGTTGCCGGAGTCGATGATGTCTTCGACGATCAGCACATCCTTGCCACGAATGTCTTCATCGAGATCTTTCAGGATCTTCACATCACGGGTGCTGGACATGCCGCTGCCATAGCTGGAGGCCGTCATAAAGTCGACTTCGTGCGGCACTTCAATGGTGCGGCACAGATCGGCCATAAACATAAAAGAACCGCGTAGCAGCCCGACCAGCACCATTTCGCGGCCGCTGTTGCGGTAATGGTCGCTAATCTGTTTGCCCAGTTCGGCAATACGCGTTGCGATCTCCTGTTCAGAGATCATCACGTCGACGGTGTGTTTCATTGCATTCAGCCCGGTTAGGTGACTCAGAAAGCCACGCAGTCTATCATAGTCCAATTAAGCGCTGACGCCGCGCACACAACGCAAACGTTACCGTGGCGAAAAATATTGCTCTGACGTTAACTGTATAAAAAGCGCCCAGCCCCTCTACCCTGCCAACCCGGAGACGTTATGACCTCTTCATCCAGCAAAAAATCGCCGCCTGGCCACTCTTCGCTCCATCCCGAAACACAAATGCTGAATTATGGTTACGACCCACGCCTGTCGGAAGGGGCGGTTAAGCCGCCGGTGTTTCTCACCTCCACCTTTGTGTTTAATAGCGCCGAAGAGGGAAAAGATTTTTTTGATTTTGTCGCTGGACGCCGTGAACCTCCCGAAGGCAAGAGCGGCGGCCTGGTCTACTCACGCTTCAATCATCCTAACAGCGAAATTGTTGAAGATCGGCTGGCAATTTACGAAGGAGCAGAACGCGCCGCCCTGTTCTCTTCCGGCATGGCGGCGATTGCCACCACCTTGCTGACCTTTGCCCGACCAGGTGAGGTGATTTTGCATTCACAGCCGCTGTACGGCGGCACCGAAACCCTGTTGAGCAAGACGTTGCATAATCTCGAAATCAAAGCGGTTGGCTTCAGCGATGGCACCGATGAAGAGAAAGTCCACGAAGCTGCCAAACTGGCCTGGCAACGGGGACGCGTGGCGTTGATTCTGGTGGAAACCCCTGCCAACCCCACCAACAGCCTGGTGGATATTGAATTGATGGTGGAAGTCGCCGAGGTGATTGCTCAGCATCAGGGATCGCGCCCGATTATTGCCTGTGATAACACCCTGCTGGGTCCGATTTTTCAGCGCCCGCTGGAACAGGGGGCTGACCTGTCGCTCTATTCATTGACCAAATATGTTGGTGGTCACTCGGACCTGATCGCTGGTGCTGTGCTGGGCAAAAAAGCGTTGATCGACCAGGTACGCGCGCTGCGTAGTGCCATCGGCACCCAGCTTGACCCGCATTCCAGTTGGATGATTGGCCGTTCACTGGAAACGCTGTCGCTGCGCATGGAGAAAGCCGCGCACAACGCAGCGTTAGTCGCGGCGTTTTTGCGTGATCAACCGCAGGTGGAAAAACTGCACTGGCTCCCCTTCCTGGATAAGAACAGCAGCGCCGGGGAAACCTATCGTCGTCAGTGCTTTGGCGCAGGCTCAACGTTCTCGTTTGATATTCGCGGCGGTCAGTCAGCCGCCTTCCGTTTCCTCAACGCCCTGAATCTGTTCAAATTGGCGGTCAGCCTTGGCGGCACAGAATCACTCGCCAGCCATCCGGCCAGCACTACCCATTCGGGCGTCGCCGCCGAGATACGCCAGCGCATTGGTATCACTGACGCTACCGTACGGTTATCCATCGGCATCGAACATGCCGATGATTTAATTGAAGATATCCGCCTGGCGTTGGCCGGTTAAGTCACGGTGAAGCCGAGCATCATGCCGGTGTCTTCATGTTCCAGCAGGTGACAGTGCGCCATATACGCGTGTTCGGCGCTGGCAACGTAATTGAAGCGCACCAACACTTCACTGCGCCAACCGTCGACGCTGACCATATCTTTCCAACCCTGACGATGCGGAGCCGGCGGCTTGCCGTTTTCTGACAGAATACGGAACTGGGTGCCGTGGATATGGAACGGATGCAGCATGCTGTCGCCTTCGCCTGAAATGGTCCATTTTTCCAGGCTGCCGAGCTTCGCATCGAACATCGGTTTGGTCATATCAAAAGCAACACCATTGATTTTGTTGCCATTATGGAAGTCATAGCCGGGTACAGCGCTACCATGCCCGCTGTGATCCATCTGCATCCCCCCCATGTCCATCTTCATGTCCATCGGTTTTTTGTCTGCAGGCATTGCCATGCCGTGATGATTGCCCATCGCTTTCGCACCGTAACGATCCATTAGCGTCTGCATCCCCAGGCTGTCGAGTTGCGGATCCATCATCAGTTGCAACCAACGGGTTTGCAGCCCTTCGGTCGCCGGTACTGGCGGCAGCTCCACCAGTTTGTCCGGCAGCGCGCCACTTGCCATCACGCGCAGCGGCAGGATGTTCACCAACGGCAGTGGCTGGTCGAACGGGGCCAGCATCATGCCCATCTGTGTCACCGGCAGTGTCACCATATCAAACGCTTTGCCGTCGGAGGTGTCCACCATCACCTCAAAACGCTCGCCGGGCAGCAGCGGCAGGCTCTCCACCTTCACCGGTTCCGCCAGCAGACCGCCATCGCTACCAATCACGTAAAGCGGGCGTTTATCACTGGTGGCGATATGCAGCGAACGGGCGTTACAACCATTCAGCAAACGCAGCCGCAGCCAGCCACGCGGCACCGCATGTTGCGGATACTGCGCGCCATTGGTGAGCATCATGTCGCCGAACCAGCCCACCGCCGCACGCATAATATCGAGCTGATAATCGATGCGACTGCCATCTTTCGTCAGCAGCTTGTCCTGGAAAATCAGGGGCACGTCGTCAACACCCCACTGGATCGGCAGACGCAATTTGCCGGATACCTCATCCTCAAGCAGCACCAATCCCGCCAACCCCTGAGCCACCTGATGGCCGGTTTTGCCATGCTGATGCGGATGGAACCAGCAGGTTGCAGCGGGTTGATCCGGGGTGAAGCTTACCTGGCGGGTCGCACCGGGCGCAATGATCGCCTGCGGGCCGCCATCCACCGTGCCGGGGATTTCCAGCCCGTGCCAGTGCACGGTCGTCGCTTCCGGCAGACGGTTATGGATATTGACGTTTACCGGTTTGCCGCGCTGCAACGTAATCGCAGGACCGAGCAGACTGCCGTTGTAACCCCAGGTCGGCACCGATTTACCGTTCCATTGGCTGCTGCCAGCCTGGGCGATCAGGTTATAGGTGCCATGTGCGTCCGCTTCCAGCAGCGCGGGGATTGGCAACAACGGGCGCGTGGCGGCCATCAGTGAGCGGCTCCACATCGGCAGGGCACCTGCTGCACTAAGGGCGGCAGTCAGCTTGAGAAAATGACGACGTTGCATATTCATATCCTTATTGTGCATAAGACTTCAGCGTAAACCTTGCCCCTGCGGGAGGGTCAAGCCCTGACGCAACAGACGGCGAAAAAAAGTACAGGCCGCAGCCTGGCGGCAAATTTATCGGAATCCTGCCATTATCTGTGCTAACGTCAGTTTATTGTCCCTTGTTGAGAATGATTATGACGAAAAGCATCAAGATCCTGCTGCTGGCGGGACTCCTTGGCTTCTCCTCCACCAGCTTTGCACTGAGCGAATCCGAAGCGGAAGATCTGGCCGATCTCACTGCGGTGTTTGTTTATCTGAAAAATGATTGCGGCTATCAGGACTTACCTGATGCACAGATTCGCAAAGCGCTGGTGTTCTTCGCCCAGCAAAATCGCTGGGATTTGAGTAACTACAGCACCTTCAATATGAAAGCGCTCGGCGAAGACAGCTACAAAGATTTGAGCGGCATCGCCATCACCAATGACAAAAAATGTAAGTCACTGGCGCGCGACTCGTTAAGCCTGCTCGCCTACGTCAAATAACCCGCCGCCCGCTCTCCTGCTGAACATTTGACCGTGCAACCACGGTCATAATTCGCTATGATTTGCCGCCCATTTTCATGGCGATGTCATCACAGGAGAGCCTCTATCATGGCCCAAAATGAAATGTGGTATGAAACCCTTCATGCCGGTTTCGGACAGTATTTCACGGTGGAAAAGGAACTTTACCGCGACAAGACTGCGCACCAGGATTTAGTCATCTTTGAAAATGCGGCGTTCGGTCGCGTTATGGCGCTGGACGGCGTGGTACAAACCACCGAGCGCGATGAGTTTATCTATCATGAAATGATGACCCATGTGCCGATTCTGGCGCACGGAGCGGCAAAACGCGTGCTGATCATTGGTGGCGGCGATGGTGCCATGCTACGCGAGGTGTCACGTCATGCCAGCATCGAACAGATCACCATGGTGGAGATCGATGCCGGGGTAGTGAACTTCTGCAAACAATATCTGCCCAACCACAGCGCCGGTGCTTATGACGATGCGCGTTTGCAACTGGTGATTGATGATGGTGTCAACTTCGTCAACCAGACGCAGGAGAAATTCGATGTGATCATCTCTGACTGCACCGATCCAATCGGTCCCGGAGAGAGCCTGTTCACCTCAGAATTCTATGCCGGTTGCAAAAACGCCCTCAACCCGGGCGGTATTTTTGTGGCGCAGAACGGTGTCTGCTTTTTGCAGCAGGACGAAGCGATCAACAGCCATCGCAAACTCAGCCACTACTTTTCCGATGTCAGCTTCTATCAGGCAGCGATTCCGACCTATTACGGCGGCATCATGACTTTTGCCTGGGCGAGCGACAATCCGGCGCTGCGTCAACCCGATAGCGCTACCTTGCAGTCGCGTTTTGCGGCCGCTGGCCTGAACTGCCGATACTACAATCCGGCAATCCACACTGGCAGCTTTGCCCTGCCACAATATCTGCTGAATGCCCTGTCAGACGCGTGCTGATTGGATATTTAGA
The DNA here is from genome assembly GCF_059730495.1 of Pantoea sp. X-Soil-TKNS-1211. Taxonomy (NCBI): domain Bacteria; kingdom Pseudomonadati; phylum Pseudomonadota; class Gammaproteobacteria; order Enterobacterales; family Erwiniaceae; genus Pantoea; species Pantoea sp. X-Soil-TKNS-1211. Next base: position 849,303 of record NZ_AP035953.1, on the reverse strand, counting down.
AGGGGGTGAACAAAATTGCAAAAGCTAAAACTACATGGCTTCAATAACCTGACAAAGAGCCTGAGTTTTTGTATTTACGATATTTGCTATGCAAATACTGAAGCCGAGCGTGATGGTTACATCGCCTATATCGATGAGCAGTACAACGCTAACCGTCTGACCGAAATCCTGACGGAAACCTGCTCGATCATTGGGGCCAACGTGCTGAATATCGCACGTCAGGACTATGAACCGCAGGGAGCAAGTGTCACCATTCTGGTCAGCGAAGAGCCAATCGATCCAAAAGACATCGATAACTCAGAACATCCCGGACCGCTGCCTAATTCCGTGGTAGCACACCTCGATAAGAGCCATATTTGCGTGCACACCTATCCGGAGAGCCACCCGGAAGGCGGTTTATGCACTTTCCGCGCTGATATTGAAGTCTCGACCTGCGGCGTGATTTCACCGCTGAAAGCGTTGAATTACCTGATTCACCAGCTGGAATCTGACATCGTTACCATCGACTATCGCGTGCGCGGTTTTACCCGTGACGTGAATGGCGTGAAGCATTTCATTGATCATGAGATCAACTCGATCCAGAACTTTATGTCTGAAGATATGAAGTCGATGTACGACATGCTTGATGTGAACGTTTATCAGGAAAATATCTTTCACACCAAGATGTTGCTGAAAGAGTTCGACCTGAAGCACTACCTGTTCAACACTAAACCGGAAGATCTCAGCCCGGAAGAACACCGGCGCATTACCGGCTTGTTGTGGAAAGAGATGCGGGAGATTTATTACGGCCGCAATATTCCGTCGGTGGGCCTGAAACCCGGCGCGCTCTGACACCTTTCACGCAAGTGATTCAGTCAATTCTTTATGGCGGGCAGCAGCCCGCCAAAACTTTAATGCCCCGAAAATTTATAAATAAATTCATTATGTTTAATACCAGCCATTAATAAACACATGCCCGTGTGGTATCAGTTATCATTTGGTATAAACATAAATGTTCGTCTACGCTTCGTATGTACAATAGATTGACCATTATTCAACCGACATAAGACTGATGGAAAAATAAATGATATATAATCCGTAATAACTCTGAGCGGGGTTGTGGACATGAACATTTTTACAAGAAATACCCTATGGGTATTGTTCTATCTATTTTTCACTGTAGGTCCGTTATTTGTTCTTCTGATAGGTCCACTCCCACCCTCCAGGGATTTCTGGACAGAATTTTCCGCTGCGGCAGGTTACGCTGGTCTGGCCATTCTCGGATTACAGGTTGGTCTTACCGCTCGCTTTCGTGCGGTGACAAGCCCGTGGGGGGAAGATGTTATTTATCATTTTCATAGACAAATATCTTTTATAGCCCTGGCCCTGATTATTGCCCATCCTGTCATCCTTTTTATTTTACGACCGGAAAGATTGGCGCTGCTTAACTTTATTGAGGCCCCGTGGCGGGCACGCTTCGCGGCAATATCTACCTATTCACTTATTGCATTACTGGTGTTGGCCCTGTGGCGTGTAAAACTAAAAATTAGCTACGAGGTTTGGCATTATACTCATATTATTTTGGCAGTTCTGGTAATTGGTGCTGGTCTACTTCATACATTTGCCTGGGGATTCTATTTAGATGCGCCCTTAAAACGCGCCTTGTGGACAGGATTAGCCATCCTCTGGTGTTGCCTGCTGATTTATACACGTATCGTCCGACCTTTTCTGATGTTACGTAAACCTTATCAGGTTATCGCAACGCGCAATGAACGGGGAGGTAGTACCACGCTGGTGATGCAACCCATTGGTCATTCAGGGTTTCCTTTTGTTCCAGGCCAGTTTGGCTGGCTGAACGTCTGGGGAAGCCCGTTCAAATTGACGTCCCATCCCTTCTCCTTTTCATCCAGTGCGGAAACGGCGAAAGAGTCGATTGAAATGACCATACAAGCTGCTGGCGATTACACCAATAAGATCAGAAATGTGATTGCGGGTAAGCGTGTTTATATTGATGGTCCCTATGGGGCATTCACTGTGGGTAATCCAGCGGATATGCATGTGTTAATTGCCGGAGGAATTGGTATTACCCCGATGATGAGTATCATCCGAACGTTTGCGGATCAGGGTGATAAACGTCCAATAATACTGATATATGGTAATAAAAACTGGGATGGCATTACCTTCAGAGAAGAACTGGAAGCATTGTCAGACAGGATAAACCTACAGGTCATACATGTTCTTGAGCAGCCCCCGAAAGACTGGACGGGAGAAACTGGTTTCATTAGCAGCGAACTGATACAGCGTTATATCCCAGCGCCCCATGAACAACATGAATACTTTATCTGCGGCCCGAACAGAATGATGGATGAGATTGAAAAAACACTGGCAGAATTACACGTCCCGTTAACGAAATATCACTCAGAGCGCTATCACTTTGTATAAAGAGGCGAAAATGCGTAAATTATTTGCCGACCTTCTTATTTTTATCACGACCGTGATAATACTGGCATTGATAATATTCTTTGCATATAGCAGAGTCTATTTTTAATAATTCCCCTAAAATATCGCAACTTATCGCCAGTAGAATTACCGTCATCGCAAAACCGTATGCAGAAAATAGTATATGTAATGGCGTCATCGTGCTCAGAACGAGTTCGGCGCATTCGCGCCTGAACTCGTGAGCCATGACAGGGTGAGGTAATCGATTTATTCCGTCAGTTGCAACGCAATGCCACGCTCGCGCAGATTACGACACACCTCATCATCCAGCCGCGCATCGGTAACGATATCGGTCAGACTCTCAATCGGTGCGGCGCAGAACAGCGACCAGGAACCGTATTTACTGCTGTCGGCCAGCAAAATCCGGCGACGCGCATTCGCCAGCAAATCCATCTTCAGACCGGCCTTCTCTTCCGTTGGCGTGGTAATGCCGCGTTCGATACTCCACGAGTTACAGCTGACAAAAGCGACATCCGGGTTGATACTGCGCAGCAAACGGCGGCCATGTTCACCGATACATGACTGGCTGGAATCATCAATCCGCCCGCCAATGATGGTGACTTCAATTTGTTTGAATTCAGACAAAAACAGCGCGATATGCAGGTCAGCGGTAATCACCCGCAGTTGCAGATGAGTCAGCTGACGCGCCAGCTCCAGCATGGTAGTGCCGGCATCCAGCACCACCGCATCCCCTGACTGCACGAAACCGGCGGCAAAATGGGCGATCGCCTGCTTTTCGGCCAGATTACGCTGCATTTTTTCCAGCGTGGTGGGCTGCGCGGGGATAAAGCGATTCAAGGTAACGCCGCCGTGACTGCGGCTAATCACGCCTTCCTTGTCCAGCTTAATCAGATCACGGCGAATAGTGGCCGGTGAGGCGGAAATGGCGCTCACCAGCTGTTCAACAGTAACCAGATTATGGCTTTTCAGATAGTCCATAATCTGGTCGAGGCGACTTTGTCCCTTCATATTTCCCTATGCAAGTTGCATCGCGAGTTTGATGGAGATCGCCATGCTCGCAGAGTTCGCCTTACCTGTCCAGGCGATATCAAAGGCAGTGCCGTGGTCCGCAGAAGTACGGATAAACGGCAAACCGGCAGTGATATTGACACCATCATAAAAACCAAGCAATTTCAGTGGGATATGTCCTTGATCGTGATACATTGCCACCACCATATCGTACTGCCCCTGCTGACATTGCAGGAACACGGTATCCGGCGGGCACGGGCCATAAACATCGATGCCTTTTTCCTTCATCGCTTTGATGGCTGGTGCAACGGTGGTGATCTCTTCATCACCAAACAAACCGTTTTCACCGGCATGCGGGTTAACCCCGGCCACCGCAATGCGTGGCTTGTCGAATCCGACGCGACGCAGGAAGGTATCCGCCATGCCGATCACCGTCTCAATGCGGGGACGATTAAGGGTATTGAGGAATTTGCGCAGCGCGATATGGGTCGTAACGTGAATCACCTTCAAATGATCGGTGTAAAGCACCATCGCGTAATCTTTGGTGTTGGTCAGTTGCGCCAGCAGCTCGGTGTGTCCCGGATAGATATGACCAGCCGAGTGCAGCGCTTCTTTGTTCAGTGGTGCAGTGGCAATGGCCTGCACTTCCCCTGCCAGCGCCAGCTCGGTAGCACGTTTCACGCAGCGCCAGGCGAGATCGCCCGCTTCCTTCTGCACCACGCCCGGTTGCAGCGCTTCCGGGTTCGCCAGCGGCTCATCAATCACGTTGATGATACCCGGTGCAAAATGCGCGTCTTTTACCTGGTCCAGCACGCGCAGTTCAACCTGTGGCGTAATGTTCAACCCCATCACCCGACGCAGCGTACTGGCGCAGCCCACCACCACCGCAGGTACACCGGCCAGATCGCCTTCTGCCAGTGCTTTAATGATGATCTCCGGGCTGATGCCCGCCGGATCGCCCATGGTCACCGCAATAATTTTATTCACTCGACATCTCCTCAATAAAACGAATGGCTTCTACCAGGGTGTTTTCGTCGCCAAAGCCACCCGCTTTGGTCATCACCGGCAGGTGTAAATCACTATTAAGCAGAACCCCGTGCGGCACACAGCCCGCCACCAGACCCTGAATCTGAAAACCGCTGGCACCGAGCGCCTGCGCCACCGCAATCGCCACATCACCGCCGGAGAGATACAGCCCGGCAGGCTGGACGCTGTGGCACACCGCTGCGGTCAGTTGCGCCAGAAACTGGCAGATACGCTCGCCCAGCTCCTGACGGGAAACCTGTTGCTGCTGGCATAGCCGGTCAATCTCATGACGCTGGCCGGCATGTTGTGTGGTACGCACCACGCAGTGCTCACCGGCGCGCAATGCCTGCTGCATCGCCTGCTGCCATGCGTTGCCCTGTGGCCATGCCGGTTGGGCAAACAGCTGGCAGATATCAATATCGATAATGCGAATCGCACGCTGACGGGCGAGATGATCAATCTGCTGCGAGGCCATGGCACTCATCGAGCCGACCACCGCCAACACCGGTCGCGCCGGTCGGTCGGCGAGATACTCGCCCAACGCATCGCCCAGACCGGATGCCCCGGCCAGCAGTGGACGCGTTGGCAGCGCAGCGGCGGCCTGCATCAATAAGCTCAGGTCAGCATCCTGCTCAATATCAATCACCACCAGCCCCTGCTTCTCTGCCAGCATCTGCGCCAGCTTGCCGCTGCGCAGCATGTCGATATCGATCACTTCGCCTGGCAAATCGCTCTGCATCTGTAAACACGTCAACACGTTGCTGCTGGTGACGGGCGTTTTCGGGTCGCTGGCAAACTCGGTGTCAGTCAGGCGTTGCTGATTGATCCATACTTCACCCTTACGCGTGGTGCGCCCCAGTCTGGGCACCGCAGGCACCACCAGCGCCAACGCTTTACCACTGGCCGCCATGGATGCGGTGATTTCCGCACCGGGATTACCACGTAAGGTGGAATCGATCTTCTTAAACAACCAGCCATCCTGCGCCATCGCCTGATGCTGCTGTACCGCACGTTCAGTACGTTGCGCGGCTTCAGTAGCACTCACCGCCCGGCTATCGGTGCTGATCACCAGCACATCGGCGGTATTGGCATCGTGTGGCGTATCGCTATTAAAAAGTACGTGTACGCGCGCACCTGCCCTGGCCAGCCCGCTTCCGGCATCGTTAGCACCAGTAAAATCATCGGCAATCACCAGAACCGGTGTTTTCCAAGGTTGTGAACGCATCCTCTCTCCTGTAACGGGCAGCTTGCCGTGTTGAGATTGATTATATTCAATCATGATTGATTATATGTGAGCAAGATCAAATTAATTGAAATCAATATACCCTATAAATTCAGGCACAGTTAGTGACAGACATCGCAGACTGATGAGCAAAACCAATCAATCAGCGCGATAACATCGGGAAAAGGGTACGAAATGAATATCAACAGCACCGTGATTAGCGGCTATCAGGCACTTAATGACCTCAGCTACCTGCTGAATGGTAAGCAGAAAGCGCTGCTGGTCACTGATAAGAATATAGAGGGCATTCCGGCTGTACAGACACTGATCGCCCAGTTGAAGCAGCAAATTGCCAGCCTCAGCCTGGTGAACAGCGTGCCACCAGAACCCAGCCAGCATGATGTGGCAGCGATTGTTGCTGCGCTGCCGACCACCGACGTGGATCTGGTAATTGGCGTGGGTGGCGGTAGCGTGTTGGACGTTGCCAAGCTGCTCTCTATTCTGTGTGTCAAAGGCGCGCCAACCCTCAATGCCCTACTGGCCGGGGAAAAACCGCTGACCCGCACCACCTCGCTGCTGATCCCGACTACCGCTGGCACCGGTTCAGAAGCCACACCGAACGCCATCCTGGCGATCCCGGAGAAAGAGACCAAGGTCGGCATTATTACCCCGGTGATGCTGCCAGATTATGTCGCGCTGGTGCCGGAGCTGACCACCAGCATGCCGCCGCACATCGCTTCCTCCACCGGGATTGATGCGCTGTGCCACCTGATTGAGTGCTTCACCGCCACTGTCGCCAACCCGGTGAGTGATAACTACGCGATGATCGGCATGAAAAAGCTGTTCGCCAGCCTGGAAACTGCCGTCGCCGAACCGGGTAATCTCGAAGCGCGTCTCAATATGCTGTGGGCCTCCTATTATGGCGGCGCATCGATTGCCCATGCCGGTACGCACCTGGTGCACGCCATGTCTTACCCGCTGGGCGGCAAGTATCACATTCCACACGGCGTCGCCAACGCCATCCTGCTGGCCCCCTGCATGCGTTTTGTGCGTCCGGCTGCCGTAAGCAAATTTGCGCAGGCTTACGACCTGCTGCCTGACGCCGACCTGACATTGGATGAAGAAGCGAAATCGCACGCGTTGGTCGAGTACTTCGCCGCGCTAGTGCAGCGTCTGAAACTGCCTGCCAGCCTGGAAGAACTGGGTATCGGCCCGGATCACCTGCCCTATCTGGTGGAAGCCGCGCTCGACGTGCAACGCCTGATGAAGAATGTACCGATGAAAGTGAGCGCCGATGACGTGCGAAACGTCTACCTGACGCTGTTTCCGGCATTGAATCACTAAGGACTATCGAGGAAATCATGAGCAACAAAATTCAGGGCGTACTGACCGCCATTGTCACCACCTTCGATCGCGACGGTGCCTTTAATCCTGCCACCCAACGTGAGCAGGTTAAGCGTCAACTGAGCGCCGGTAACGGTATTTTCTGCGGCGGCACCAACGGCGAATTCTTCGTGCTGAATGAGCAGGAGAAACTGGCAGTCACCGAAACCTGCGTGGATGAAGTGAACGGCAGCGCGCCGGTGGTGGCGCATATCGGCGAAATCTCCACCCGTGAAACTATCCGTCTGGGCAAGCAGATTGAGAAGCTGGGCGTTGATGCGGTATCGGTGATCACCCCGTACTTCGTGCCGTTGAAACAAGATGAGCTGATTTATCACTATCAAACCGTGGCGGATGCGCTGAATGTGCCGCTGTTCCTCTACAACATCCCGGCGCGTACCGGCAACACGTTACAACCGGAGACCGTGCGCCAACTGGCATCACATCCCAACATCATCGGTATCAAAGACAGCGCAGGCAGCTACGAGAGTTTGAGCGGTTTCCTGCAAGCAGCCGAAGGCATCGATAATTTTGACGTGCTGAACGGCCCGGATTCGCTGATTCATCAGGGCTTCGTTGATGGTTGTTCTGCCTGCATCTCCGGCCTTGCCAACGTGGCACCGAAAGAGATCAACGCCATCTGGTCGCGCTTCCACGCGGGCGATATCGCAGGCTCCCGTCTGGCACAGGAAAACGTCACCGGCTTACGTACCGACCTTTACAGCGTCGGCTTCTCACCGGCAGCGGTGAAGAAGGCGGTTTCGCTGCTCGGCTATAACGTGGGCGACAGCCGCTATGCGGTGCGTTTCACTGCCGAGGAAGAGCAGAAAATCCGCCAGATCGTGAACCAGTATTTGCAGTAACGGCCGTCAGGGCAGCCTGTGCTGCCCTTGCCTGTTCCACTTTTTACACCGGGAAGCGTTATGAAAGTCATCTGTACCTCACCGTCATTCGCCAAATATGACGCAACGCCAATCACCACGTTGCAACAGCAAGGTTTTGAACTGATCACTCTGCCCGCCGATACGCCGCTCAGCGCGCTGGAGCCGCATCTGGCTGACACCGTGGCAATGATTGTCGCCTTTACCGACGTCAACGAAGAGTTGCTGAGCAAAGCGCCGCAGTTGAAGATCGTCTGCAAGCACGGCGTTGGCGTCGATAACATCAATCTGGAAGCCACCCGCGCACGCGGCATCTATGTCACCAACGTGCCGGATGCCAACAAACATGCGGTAGCCGACTTCGCCTTTGCCTTGATCCTCAACAGCGCCCGCCAGGTCACGCAGGCTGCGGTAGAAACCCGCGCCGGCAACTGGCCGCGTATTTTCGCCACCGACGTGTACGGTAAAACGCTGGGCATCGTCGGGCTGGGCAACATTGGTAAGCAGGTCGCACTGCGCGCCAAAGGCTTCAACATGCGCGTCATCGCCTTTGATTTCTACCCGGACGAGAAATTCGCGGCGGAACACGGCATCGAATTCGTCAGCATGGACCAACTGACCGAAGCGAGCGACTTCATCACTCTGCACACCCCGCTGACCAATGAAACGCGCAACCTGTTTGATGCGGCACGTATCAAACGGATGAAGAAAAGCGCCTTCCTGATCAACGTGTCGCGTGGCGGCGTAGTGAATGAACAGGATCTGTTCCAGGCGTTGCAGGACAACGTGATCGCCGGTGCCGCTGCTGACGTGTTTGAGCAGGAGCCACTGGCGGAACATCCACTGTTCACCCTGAGTAACTTTATTCCGACCTCACATATTGCGGGCTACACCGACGGGGCAATCAGCGCCATCGGCGAACGCTGTGTAACGCAAATTGTGCAGTGCATTAAACAGGGCGAACGCCCGGTTAACGTGATGAACGGGCTGGCCTGAGGGCCGCCCCCCTGAATCGAGTGATTATTATGCATACACCCTCACGCTCGACCCGTATTCGTTGGTGGATCGCAGGCCTGATGTGGCTGGCGGTTGCCATTAACTATATTGACCGTACTGTACTCTCTGCTGCTGCCCCGCATCTGATCAAAGAACTGGAAATCAACCCGGAAATGATGGGTGTGATTATGGCCGCGTTTTTCTGGTCCTACGCGCTGCTGCAAATTCCGGCAGGCTGGTTTGCTGACCGTTTCGGTCAGAAAAAAGGGCTGGGGATTGCCGTTGGCTGGTGGTCAATCGCTACCATGGCGATGGGCCTGGCGACCGGCTTTAAATCTTTGCTGGCGCTGCGCCTGGCGCTGGGTGTCGGTGAAGCTGCGGCTTATCCGAGCAACGCCGGGATCGCTGCACGCTGGTTCCCGGATCGCGAGCGCGCCACCGTCTCTGGGCTGTTTGACAGCGCCTCCAAATTTGGCGGTGCCGTTGCCATGCCGCTGATCGTCTGGATGATCGCCATGTTTGACTGGCGCATCACCTTCCTCGCCATCGGTGCCGTCGGCCTGTTCTGGGTGATTGCCTGGTACTTTATCTACGCCGAGAACCCGGAAGATCATAAAGCGATCAGCCGCGATGAAGTACACCTGATCCGTGACGGCCAGGCCAACAAACACGGCGACAAAAGCGTACTGCCGATGAAATGGTACAAGCTGCTGCGCTATCGCAATATCTGGGCGATGTGTATTGGCTTCTTCACCATCAACTACACCTCCTATTTCTTTATCACCTGGCTGCCAACCTACCTGGTGAAAGATAAAGGCATGGATTTCCTCAAGATGGGGATGGTGGCAGCGCTGCCGTTAATTTGCGGCATGGTGATTGAAGTGCTGGCAGGCTGGGCATCCGACCGTATGGTGCACAGCAAAGTGCTGTCGCTGACCGCCACGCGCAAACTGTTTCTGACCATTGGCCTGGTGATGGCGCTGTGCATCGGTTTCGCGCCGTTCACCGATTCGGTATTCATGACCGTGCTGCTGCTGTGCATCGCCAAATCCGGTACTACCGTCGCGGCTTCCCAGGTCTGGGCATTGCCGGGCGATGTGGCACCGAAAAACAGCGTGTCGATTGTCGCCGGATTGCAAAACACCGTTTCCAATATGGGCGGCGCGGTTGGCCCAATCATTACCGGCGCGATCGTTGGCGCTACCGGTCACTTCACCTGGGCACTGGTGTTCTCTGCCGTGCTGGTGGTGATTGGTATCCTGAACTACCTGTTCCTGATGGGCAAAGTTGAACCTATCGTGGATGAGGAGCAGGTTCATCATCCACATACTCTGACCAGCGGCGCGTAAGCGCCCTGACCCGCCGCATCGTCCTGATGCGGCGTTCCCTACAACTCACTATAAAAAAACAATTGGAGGCGATGATGTCGCTGAATTCCAATGGAGCATCTGCTGCTGTTTCGGCAAGAAAAGGGAAATTTCGTTTCATCATTCTGACGGTGCTGTCTGTCGGCATCGCCATCAACTATATCGACCGCGCCGCAATGAGCGTCGCCATCCCGTTTATGAGCCAGGAGTTACACTTCTCACCCACCGACAGCGGGTTGCTGCTCTCCGCCTTCTTCTGGAGCTATGTCTTGTTTCAGTTACCAGGCGGTTGGCTGGTGGATAAACTCGGCCCACGCATCACTTTCGCCCTCAGTAGCCTCGGCTGGGGACTGGCTACAGCGGCCTGCGGTCTCGCCAGCAGCATCGCTGCGCTGGTGGGTTTCCGTTTTGTCCTCGGCGCGGTCGAAGCCCCTAGCTATCCCGCCAGTTCCTCGACGGTGACACGCTGGTTCCCGCGCCAGGAACGCAGCTTCGCCGCCGCCACCTTTAACAACGGCAGCAAAATTGGCGGCACCCTGGCGATTCCGATCATCTCGTTTTTGATTGCGCTGGTTGGCTGGCGTATGACCTTTGTCATCTCCGGCCTGGTGGCGGTGGTCTGGGCGCTGGCATGGTATCTGTGGTATCGCGATCCGCGCGAACACAAGGCCGTCTCCGCGGAGGAAGTGGCGTTTATTGAGGCCAATCAGGACCCGCAAAACGGCGAACCGATGAGCGTACGTCAGTTGCTGGCGCAGCGCACCGTGCAGGCGATGATGGCGGGTTTCTTCTGCATCAACTTCGTTTCCTATTTCTTCTTTACCTGGTTCCCAACCTATCTGGTGGAAACCTTCCATCTTTCGCTGATGAAGTTCGGTTTGCTCGGCATGCTGCCGGGTATCGCCGCGATTGTCGGTGGCTGGTGTGGCGGTTTGCTGTCGGATTCGTTGGTGCGCCGGGGTTATTCGCTCAGCGTGGCACGTAAAATCCCACTGGTCGGCGGGATGCTCGGCAGCGCCACTATCGGCCTGGCGGCCTTTTCCCCGACGGTAGGCCTGGCGCTGTCTGCGCTGTGCTTCGCTAACTTTGCCGCAACTTTTGCTTCGGCGGCTTTGTGGGCGCTGCCGTCAGACGTGGCACCTAACCGCGCCAATGTCGCCACCATTGGGGGTATCCAGAATATGGCGGCCAACCTTGCTGGCATCATTTCGCCGATTCTGATTGGCGTGATCATGCAGTTCACCCATTCGTTCGTGATTCCGCTGGAAATCGCCGGTGTCATCGGCGTGGTCGGCGCTTTGGTGTATGCCTTCTGGCTGCCGCGCGTGCAGCCGATGGGTGTGGCCGACAACGCTGCGCTGGATGGCGCATTGAGGAGAGAAGTATGAATAGCCGCTGGAAACAACGCCCGCCCCACTCCACCTGGGGTGATTTTGGCCCCGATGACCAGCTAGGTCGTCTCAATCTGCTGACGCCGCAAAAAGTACGGGAAGGCGTGGCGGAAGTGCAGACCGGAGAGACCTTCTGCCTGAGTTTGCCGCTCGACTTACCGGGCGGCACGGCGATGAACCCACGGCGTCCACCGCCACAGCTCAATGCCACGCGGCGCGGCGAGCACGCCAATATGACCTATCCGCTGTCACGTGATAATCCACAGTTGAGTGATGTGATTTGCGACGACACCGTGACGCTGGCGCTGCAATATTCCACCCAATGGGACAGCCTCGCGCATATGGGGCAATGGTTTGACGTGAACGCTAACGGTGAGCCGGAGATGGTGTTCTACAACGGCTACAAGGCCAATGTCGATATCGTCGGTGAAACCGACTATCGCGCCGGGTGTGGCTGCCATCACGGTAGCCATCTGGGAGCTAAAGCGCTGGGCATCGAACATATGGCGCAGCACGGCATTCAGGGGCGGGCGGTGATGATCGATATCAAGCGCCACTTTGGCACCGAGCGTTTCGCCTTTGGCTATACGCATCTGCAACAGATTTTGCAGGCGGACGGTATCGAAGTGCGCCCGGGCGACCTGGTGTGCTTCCGTACCGGCATGGACGAAGCGATTCTGTCGATGCAAGGCGAGCCGGATATGACCTTCCTTAACAGCCACTTTGCGGGGCTGGACGGCAGCGATGCACTATTGCGGCAGTGGATTGTAGAAAGCGGTGTTGTGGCGCTTATTGCCGACAATCCGGCGGTGGAGATGCTACCGGCACGACCGTTAAACGATGATTTTTATCCGTCGCATCCACTGCATGATCTCTGCTTGTTCCGGCTGGGGGTGTATCTCGGCGAGCTGTGGCTATTGAGTCCGCTGGCGGATTGGCTGGCGCATCATCAGCGTCATGCGTTTCTGGTGACGGCCCCGCCGCTGCGGCTGCCGGGTGCAGTAGGGTCGCCTGCTACGCCGATTGCAACGGTTTAATCAAAACGCTTAGACACTTTTATAGGCTCTGTTTAGGGGTATATTCCAAATTAATCGTCAGGTATCGGGTATTCCATCAATGTAACGGAACTGCCTTATACCTGGCTTAGACAACACGTCATCATCTGCAGTAAATATTTACGTGACTCACCTCACAAAAAGCATTATTGCAGCACCTTGGGTTAATAATTAAACACAAGAGAATCTTCATTCCCCACCGACTCGCAAACCTTATAATTAATTCAACACGAAACTTCTGATTAATACCGCGAAACCTCTTTCATATTTCACATCTAGCCATAACATAATCAATTAAATAAAAACCCATTCAATTCATTTAACTTCTTTACTTTGAGAAATATTGAATTCGCATTTTTTAATGCTATTCTGCAATGGCTTTTTACCCATATAGTTTTTATCCGTAAATCATGGAAATAATAATTAAACAGGAATTTGTTAAATGAAAAAATCAAAAGTTGCTTTAGCGTTAACCGGTATGTTATTGATGCCATCTGCCTTTGCGATTACCGCTTTTATTGAGAATCCGGACTATGTCAGGGTCCAGATCGCTGATGGTGAATCCAACGGACAAGAGCAAACTTATTACTATAAATCAAAGCCATCAGAAAACCCGTCAAAACTGATTATTGATAACGGCAATATTTATAATGGCACGGTGCTGAATGTCGGTTATGATGGCAAAACCGAATGCAACTACGCAATCATTTCCGGCATCAACAAAGGGTTTAAAATGCAAAGCTCAGGTGAGGGCTGCTCCCACTCCTTTAGTGATTATAAGCCGATGAACTCCCCAGTAGTTACCATTATCAATAACTCAGAGGAAGCTATCAGAGGATTATTTTCGATTAACGGCGGTGTAAAAACCACATCACATCTGCCTGATATGACCCCAAACCAGGCAGAACTCTATTCCGGTGATAGCGGCATTTGGAAAGAACACAATGTTAAATTTGGTGACAATGTAAAAATGTCAGTATCGGTTAAATCTCTTAGTTATGAGGTTGCATGCCCGATATTAGATAACTTAACAGAAAACAAGGTGTTCATCATTGAAGGAAAAGGCTGGCAAACTACCTGTAGACTCGAATCATTTACAAAAGGAATCGTATCGAAAGATAACCGTGGCAGGCTTGAGGCTAATGTAGCAGCAGAAAAAGGCTTCACAGTGAAGTATAAAGTACCGGAAGATGCATCGACCGATAGTTATTATGTCGTGGTACTGGATAAGGCACGGACTAAATATGCATCTTATGTGAAAGTGAAACCGGGTACTGAAGGTGACATTGCCGCTAAAGTGATTCAGTCCTGGTTCCCGAATGGTGGTGAATTCATTATAGGCCTTGCCAAAGAAGCGTCGGCACCAAATTCCGTAGCGCTAATCGGTGATACGTTAGAAGTGACTACTTACGCCCAGCTTGATTAATTCTATCAATTCATATTCTCAACAATAACCGTAACAGCGTGATTTATCACGCTGTTACTTTGTGTTGTAGCCCATCGGTGCGCGATAAATCGCGCCGCTACGGTTATTTCCCCGCCAGAAACTGGCGATACGCGGTAATCACCGCCAGAAAATCCTCAACACCGCAAAACGCCAGGCTCTCTTCATCGTAATAGGTCATGCCCTCTTCCAGCCCGTCATCCTCGAGTGCCAGCTGGTTGGCGCGAATCATCACCTCTTCTTCATCCAGCCACAGCGTGTATTCATGCCCGACACGTTGCCACTGATGATGGGTGCCTTTCACCTGCTGCACGGCAGCTTCGACTTCATCCAGCAGGGTAAGATTCTCATCCACCTCTTCGTTGAACCAGTGCCCCACCGCTTCGTGGTCCATCGACATACGCACTTTGACCTTACCGGTCAGATCGCGCAAAAATTCATATTCCATGAGTTTTACCTCTTACTGATAGCGCGCCACGAGGCACTCCCTGAGAGCATTTTGTGCGCAACACGCTGAATAAAGTGGGATCGTGCTCGCATTATGCCAGGCCGCGTCAGAGGAAAAAAGCACACAAAAAAAAGGGGCGATTCTCATCGCCCCCTGATAACACCTTGACCCAATTACAACGCGGTCTGGAAGATCACGTTGTCAGCTTTATCGGTGTACTGGTGCAGCTGATCAAAGTTGAGGTAGCGGTAGGTATCTGCCGCCGTTTTATCAACCTGAGTCATAAACTGCTGATACTCGTCCGGCGTTGGCAGTTTACCCAGCAGCGAAGCGACAGCCGCCAGCTCCGCAGAGGCCAGATAAACGTTCGCACCGGTACCAAGACGGTTCGGGAAGTTACGGGTCGAGGTAGAAACCACCGTCGCGCCGTCAGCCACACGCGCCTGGTTACCCATGCACAGCGAGCAACCTGGGATCTCGATACGCGCACCGCTCTTACCGAACACGCTGTAGTAGCCCTCTTCGGTGAGCTGTGCCGCATCCATCTTGGTTGGCGGAGCTACCCACAGACGAGTCGGCAGCTGGCCTTTGTGGCTATCCAGCAGCTTACCAGCGGCACGGAAGTGACCAATGTTGGTCATGCAAGAACCGATAAACACTTCATCGATCTTCTCACCCTGCACGTCAGACAGCAGACGCGCATCATCCGGATCGTTCGGTGCACACAGAATTGGCTCTTTGATTTCCGCCAGATCGATGTCGATCACTGCGGCATATTCCGCGTCCGCGTCGCCTTCCAGCAGTTGCGGATCGGCCAGCCATTTTTCCATGCCTTCGACGCGGCGCTCCAGCGTACGACGGTCGCCGTAACCTTCGGAGATCATCCACTTCAGCAGCACGATGTTTGAGTTGAGATACTCGATAATCGGCTCTTTATCCAGCTTGATGGTACAACCGGCAGCAGAACGTTCAGCGGAGGCATCAGTCAGTTCAAACGCCTGCTCCACTTTCAGTTTTGGCAGACCTTCGATTTCCAGCACGCGGCCAGAGAAGATGTTTTTCTTGCCTTTCTTCTCTACAGTCAGCAGCCCCTGCTTGATGGCGTACAGCGGGATAGCATGCACCAGGTCGCGCAGCGTGATACCCGGCTGCATTTCACCTTTGAAGCGAACCAGCACCGATTCCGGCATATCCAGCGGCATAACACCGGTTGCCGCAGCAAACGCCACCAGACCAGAACCGGCCGGGAACGAAATACCAATCGGGAAACGGGTATGCGAGTCACCACCGGTGCCAACGGTATCCGGCAGCAGCATACGGTTCAGCCAGCTGTGAATAACGCCGTCCCCCGGACGCAGTGACACACCGCCACGGTTCATGATGAAGTCTGGCAGGGTGTGGTGCGTGGTCACGTCTACCGGTTTCGGGTAAGCGGCAGTGTGACAGAAGGATTGCATCACCAGGTCAGCAGAGAAGCCCAGACACGCCAGGTCTTTCAGTTCATCACGGGTCATTGGACCGGTGGTATCCTGAGAACCGACCGAGGTCATTTTCGGTTCGCAGTACGCACCAGGACGGATACCGTCAACGCCACAGGCACGGCCCACCATTTTCTGCGCCAGTGAGAAACCACGGGTGCTGGCGGCAACATCTTTGGCTTGCAGGAACACATCGCTGTGCGGCAGGCCCAGAGATTCACGTGCTTTGGACGTCAGACCACGACCGATAATCAACGGAATACGGCCACCTGCGCGAACTTCATCCAGCAGCACTTCGGTTTTCAGTTCGAATTTAGCCAGCAGTTCGTCGGTGTCGTGATTACGCACTTCGCCTTTATACGGATAGACGTCAATCACATCGCCCATATTCAGACGATCAACATCCACTTCGATCGGCAGTGCGCCTGCATCTTCCATGGTGTTGAAGAAGATTGGCGCGATTTTACCACCAAGGCACAGACCGCCGCCCTTCTTGTTAGGCACATACGGAATGTCTTCACCCATAAACCACAGTACCGAGTTGGTGGCAGATTTACGGGAAGAACCGGTGCCGACCACGTCACCCACATACGTCAGCGGGAAACCTTTTTTCTGCAGCGCTTCAATCTGCTTGATCGGGCCAATGTTGCCAGCATCGTCGGGTTCGATGCCTTCACGGGCGTTCTTCAGCATTGCCAGCGCGTGCAGTGGAATATCCGGACGAGACCATGCATCCGGTGCCGGAGAGAGGTCATCGGTGTTGGTTTCGCCGGTCACTTTGAACACGGTGGTGGTGATTTTTTCTGCCAGTTTAGGACGCTTCAGGAACCATTCTGCATCGGCCCAGGACTGGATAATTTTTTTCGCGTGTGGGTTACCCGCTTTTGCCTTCTCTTCGACATCGTAGAAGTTATCGAACATCAGCAGCGTGTGGGACAGGGCTTCAGCAGCGATCGGTGCCAGTGCGTCATCATCAAGCGACTCAATCAACGCATGGATGTTATAACCGCCCTGCATGGTGCCCAGCAGTTCGACTGCTTTTTCAGGAGTAACCAGAGGAGAGTGGGCTTCGCCCTTCGCGACAGCTGCCAGGAAACCGGCTTTGACATAAGCTGCTTCATCAACACCTGGTGGGACACGGTTGACCAACAGGTCAGTAAGGAATTCTTCTTCACCCGCTGGCGGGTTTTTCAGCAGTTCAACCAGCGCGGCCATTTGGGAAGCATCTAACGGCTTAGGTACGATTCCCTGGGCAGCACGCTCGGCAACGTGCTTACGGTATTCTTCTAGCACGACGTTCTCCTCGCTCTCATTGTATAGCTTTCCGGTGCACCCTTTAACGCAGTCCAACAGTAGGGTGAGGTGCCCGGTTCCGCGTCGGCCAGCATAGCAGCATTTCGGCTGATTGTTAATCTGTTTACAAAAAAGCAACATCCTTTCGTTAAGCAGCAGATTCCGCTTCGATCGAGCCACATGACAAAAAAAAGCAGGCAATAAATGCCTGCTGTAGTGTGGTGCGCATGATGAGGGGGTTAACGATCGACCAGCACAAATTCCGTGGCGTTATAGCGCTCTCCCTGGATGTGCCGGGGATCGAATAGCGTATCGAGGGTGCTGATATCGGTGCTGCGCAATTGCAGTGCCGCCGCGGCACAGTTTTGTTCCAGATGGGCGATCTTGCTGGCGCCAGGAATCGGGACAATAAACTCGCCTTTTGCCAGCACCCAGGCCAGTGCCAGTTGTGCGGGGGTGGCATCATAACCTGCGGCCATCTCTTTAAGCTGATTCACTAACTTTTGGTTATGCGCCTGAGCGTCCTGCTGGAAGCGTGGCAAATTGCGACGGAAATCATCCGCTGCCAGCGTTTCCGCCGCGGGGAATTTTCCCGTGAGGAAACCGCGCCCCAGTGGGCTATAAGGCACAAAGCCAATATTCAGCTCGTGGCAGGTAGCGAGGATTTCCTGTTCCGGGTCGCGCGTCCATAAGGAATATTCGTTTTGCAACGCCGAGATGGGGTGTACCGCACAGGCGCGTCGCAGAGTGGCTGAAGAGACTTCCGATAAACCAAGGTATTGGACTTTACCTTCACGCACCAGATCGGCCATCACGCCCACCACATCTTCAATCGGTACCGCAGGATCAAGACGATGTTGATAGAGAAGATCGATGCTCTCTACACCGAGACGTTGCAGCGATCCTTCCACCGCACGGCGAATATGGGCCGGATCACTGTTCACCCCCGTAACACGCTCCCAGCCTTCACCCTGCTCGTTGATGCGGAAGCCAAATTTAGTGGCAATCTTAATGTCTTTGCGCCCTTTCAGCGCTTTTGCCAGCAAGGTTTCATTGGTGAACGGGCCGTAAACCTCGGCGGTATCGAGAAAATCAACACCCAACTCAAACGCCCGCGCCAGAGTATTCAACGCCTGCTGCTCATCATTCTGGCCATAGGCAAATGACATACCCATGCAACCCAATCCCAATGCCGAAACCTGTAATCCCTGATTGCCTAATTGACGCTGTTGCATTGTTTCATCCTCTTTGCTGTCAGTGTTATTGTTATAACCCTCAACAATCGCGGCAACAATTGAGGTATTTTTGCCGATTTAGTGAGTAAAACTCAGCAATGAACGCCTATCGTGCCACCCTACAAGAACTGGAGATGTTTGCCGCCATCGCGCAGCATCTGAGCTTTCGCAAAGCCGCCAGCGAACGCAATATCACCCCTTCGGCGCTCAGCCATGCGATGCGTAATTTTGAAGCGCGCCTCGGGGTTCGGCTGCTGAATCGCACCACGCGCAAAGTGGCGCTGACCGAGGCTGGAGATCGTTTTCTTCAACGCATCCAGCCCGCACTACAGGATCTGGCGCAGGCGGTTGATGAACTGAACGACTGGCGCAGCGATCCGCGCGGTAGCTTGCGTATCAGCATGCCACGTTCGGCAGAAGCGCTGTTTTTCCAGTCGTTGATCCTGCCCTTTATGCAACGCTACCCGGACATCACGCTGGAGATCGACAGCAACGATACGCTGCTGGATATTGTGGCCGCTGGTTTTGATGCCGGGGTGCGCTACGGCGCGGTGTTGGCGCAGGATATGGTGGCGGTGCCATTTGGTATCCCAATGCGTGCCCTGGCCGTCGCCACCCCCGAATTTATTGCACGCTATGGTGTGCCAGGCACCCCCGCTGAACTGCTGAATTTCCCTTGTATCGAACGCCGCTTTCCCAGCGGACGTCGTTACCGTTGGGAGTTTTGGCTGGACGGGCAAAAGCAGGAAGTGGCGGTCAACGGCTCGCTGGTGCTCGATAATAACGAAAGGATTTTGCAGGCCGCACTGGCGGGAGCAGGCATTGCCTTTTTGCATCAGGGAACCGTGATGGATTCATTGCAGCGCGGTGAGTTGGTGGAAATTTTATCAGACTTTACTCAGATGGAAGAAGGCTTCTGGCTTTATTATCCGAGTCGTAAATACCTGTCGACGCCATTGCGTTATTTCATTGACTGGCTTAAGGAAAATAGAAAATAAAATCTAATTCTCGTTACCTTATCAAGTAACGAGAACAACTAATACAGACAAGTAATAAGACCAGGAACAGTATAAAAATAAACAGTGAAATTAATAAAAATAGGATTAGACTGCCTGCGGGCGCTTGAGGCAATCTGCCTTAAGCATCAGAAATGAATTGAGGTGGGTTGTGGAGAGTTTGCTCGCGGGATTAATTTTATTTAACCACCGCGAGCGAGCGAGCGACTACCCAACACCTAAGCAATGTCAGGGTAGTCGCTTGCTCGCTTTAAATCAAGGAGCAAGTGACGATGAGGTCAACATTCAGCAAGCTGATTATCAGTGGACTTATTCTATTAGGATTGTGTCTGATTAATCGTAGCTCACTTTGTGAATTACGATTACGGATATTCACAGCTGAATTATCAGCGGTTCTGGCTTGCGAGGTCAGATCGTAGAAACTTCATTAGCGGGGATTCGTCCCCGCTAATCCGTCATTGTTTAGCTGCCAGCTCAGGCGTCCTTTTATTTATTCTGGTTAGTAGAACGTGTCATAAAAAAACGGCTCCTTCAGGGAGCCGCTTCTTTATTTTTCAGCGCTTATTTCTTTTTCGCTTTCGCGTTCGGCAGGTCGGTAATGCTACCTTCGAACACTTCCGCTGCCAGGCCCACAGACTCGTGCAGCGTCGGGTGCGCATGGATGGTCAGCGCGATATCTTCGGCATCACAACCCATCTCAATTGCCAGACCGATTTCACCCAGTAGCTCGCCGCCGTTGGTGCCGACAATCGCGCCACCGATAACACGGTGCGTTTCTTTGTCGAAAATCAGTTTGGTCATACCGTCAGCGCAGTCAGAAGCGATGGCACGGCCTGAAGCAGCCCACGGGAAGGTGGAAACTTCGTAACTGATGCCTTTCTCTTTCGCTTCTTTCTCAGTCAGACCTACCCATGCCACTTCTGGCTCGGTGTAAGCAATTGACGGGATCACTTTCGGATCGAAGTAATGCTTCATACCGGCGATAACTTCAGCCGCAACGTGGCCTTCGTGTACGCCTTTGTGCGCCAGCATCGGCTGACCGACGATGTCACCGATCGCATAGATGTGCGGCACGTTGGTACGCATTTGCTTGTCGACGCGAATGAAGCCACGGTCGTCCACTTCCACGCCCGCTTTACCGGCATCAAGACCTTTACCATTCGGTACACGGCCAATCGCCACCAGCACCGCGTCGTAACGTTGAGCTTCAGAAGGCGCTTTTTTACCTTCCATAGAAACGTAAATACCGTCTTCTTTCGCGACAACGGCAGTCACTTTAGTTTCCAGCATCAGGTTGAATTTCTTGCTGATGCGTTTGGTGAACACTTTCACCACGTCTTTATCAGCAGCCGGGATCACCTGGTCAAACATCTCAACCACGTCGATCTCTGAACCCAACGCATGGTAAACGGTACCCATCTCCAGACCGATGATACCACCGCCCATCACCAGCAGACGTTTCGGCACTTCTTTCAGTTCCAGCGCATCGGTGGAATCCCATACGCGCGGATCTTCATGCGGAATGAACGGCAGTTCAATCGGACGAGAACCTGCGGCGATAATGGCATTGTCGAAGTTAATGGTGGTCGCGCCACCTTCACCTTCAACCACCAGGGTGTTAGCACCGGTGAATTTACCCAGACCGTTCACCACTTTGACTTTACGGCCTTTGGCCATACCCGCCAGACCACCGGTCAACTGCGTGATGACTTTTTCTTTCCAGGTACGAATTTTGTTGATGTCAGTTGAAGGCTGGCCAAACACGATGCCGTGTTCTTCCAGTGCTTTCGCTTCTTCAATGACTTTCGCTACGTGGAGCAGCGCTTTTGACGGGATACAGCCAACGTTCAGACAAACACCACCAAGGGTGCTGTAGCGCTCTACCAGTACGGTTTCCAGACCTAAATCAGCGCAACGGAAGGCTGCAGAGTAACCTGCAGGACCTGCCCCAAGTACCACGACTTGAGTTTTAATCTCTGTACTCATCATGACCTCTTATTAGATTTCCGGCGGCCAGACGCGAACCTGTCCCAGGCTCTGGATGCCCTTATTCCACCGGCACATTTCACCGCAAGAGTTTACAGAATTGTTAATAAACTGCCAACCGCGGCGACTCTGAATGCGTACAACAAGGCCGGCATTCGCCGGCCTTGATTAACTTCACATCACCAGACGGCGAATATCTGACAACATGTTGTTGATGATGGTGATAAAGCGCGCACCATCAGCACCGTCGATCACGCGGTGGTCGAAGGAAAGAGAGATTGGCATCATCAGACGCGGTGCAAACTCTTTACCGTTCCACACCGGCTCCATCGCCGACTTGGAGACACCAAGGATAGCCACTTCCGGCGCGTTAACGATTGGCGCGAAGTGCGTGGTGCCCAAGCCACCCAGGCTGGAGATAGTGAAACATCCGCCCTGCATGTCGCCCGCAGTCAGCTTACCGTCACGCGCTTTTTTCGAGATCGCCATCAGTTCGCGAGACAGCTCAGTGATGCCTTTTTTGTTCACATCTTTGAACACCGGAACCACCAGGCCGTTTGGCGTATCGACGGCCACACCGATGTTGATGTATTTCTTCAGCGTCAGTTTCTGACCATCTTCGGACAATGAGCTGTTGAAACGCGGCATCTGCTCCAGCGCAGCGGCAACGGCTTTCATGATAAACACCACCGGGGTGAATTTCACATCCAGCTTACGTTTCTCTGCTTCGCTGTTCTGCTGTTTGCGGAACGCTTCAAGATCGGTGATATCAGTCTTGTCGAAGTGAGTCACATGCGGAATCATTACCCAGTTACGGCTCAGGTTAGCACCCGAGATTTTCTGGATACGACCCAGCTCAACTTCTTCGATTTCACCGAACTTGCTGAAGTCCACTTTCGGCCACGGCAGCAGACCAGGCAGGCTACCACCACTCGCTGCCGCAGCCGGAGCGGCTTCAGCGCGTTTCACCGCATCCTTCACATACGTCTGAACGTCTTCTTTCAGGATGCGACCTTTACGGCCAGTGCCTTTGACTTTCGCCAGGTTGACACCGAACTCGCGCGCCAGGCGACGAATCACCGGCGTGGCATGCACGTAAGCATCATTCTCAGCAAAGTCGCTCTTAGCCTCGGCTTTTACCGCTGGAGCTGCCGGTGCAGACGCAGCAGCAGCCGGAGCCGCTTCCTGTTTCGCCGGTGCAGCAGCAGGTGCAGCACCTTCGACTTCAAACACCATGATCAGCGAGCCAGTTTTCACTTTGTCGCCAGTGGCAACTTTCAGCTCTTTAACGGTTCCCGCGAACGGTGCCGGGACTTCCATTGACGCTTTATCGCCTTCAACCACAATCAGTGACTGCTCAGCGGTAACTTTATCGCCCACTTTAACCAGCACTTCGGTGACTTCAACTTCATCACCACCGATGTCCGGTACGTTAACGTCTTTCGCGCCAGCAGCGGCCGCCGGAGCCGGTGCAGCAGCAGGGGCTGCCGGAGCAGCAGCGCCTTGCGCTTCAAATACCATGATAAGCGAACCGGTGTTCACTTTATCGCCGGTGGCGATTTTGATCTCTTTCACCACGCCCGCGAACGGAGCCGGGACTTCCATCGAGGCTTTGTCGCCTTCCACGGTGATCAGTGACTGCTCAGCCGCAACGGTGTCGCCCACTTTGACCAGAATTTCGGTGACTTCAACTTCATCGCCGCCGATATCCGGTACGTTGACGTCTTTGCTGACAGCAGCGGCAGCAGGTGCCGGTGCGGCTTCTGCTTTCTTCTCTTCGGCCGCTGGTGCAGCTGCTGCACCTTCAGCTTCAAAGATCATGATCAATGAACCGGTTTCAACTTTGTCACCGGTGGCAATTTTGATCTCTTTAACTACGCCCGCCTGCGGTGAAGGCACTTCCATCGAGGCTTTATCGCCTTCTACGGTGATCAGTGACTGTTCGGCTTCAACCTTGTCACCCACCTTGACCAGGAGCTCGGTGACTTCGACTTCATCTGCCCCGATATCCGGTACTTTAATTTCGATAGCCATTACTCTCTTACCTCTTAAGCCAGACGCGGGTTAACTTTATCGGCATCGATGTTGAATTTGGTGATTGCTTCTGCCACCACTTTCTTATCGATTTCGCCGCGTTTAGCCAGTTCACCCAGCGCTGCAACCACGACATACGATGCATCCACTTCGAAGTGGTGACGCAGGTTTTCACGGCTGTCTGAACGACCGAAGCCGTCAGTACCCAACACGCGGTAGTCGCTCGCCGGTACATAGCTACGAACCTGTTCTGCGAACAGTTTCATGTAGTCGGTTGACGCAACGGCAGGCGCTTCGTTCATTACCTGAGCGATGTAAGGCACACGCGGGGTTTCAGTCGGGTGCAGCATGTTCCAGCGTTCGCAATCCTGACCATCACGCGCCAGTTCGGTGAACGAGGTCACGCTGTAGACGTCAGAGCCGATACCGTAGTCTTTCGCCAGGATCTGTGCCGCTTCACGTACATGACGCAGGATAGAACCCGAGCCAAGCAGCTGTACTTTACCTTTGCTACCCTCAACCGCTTCAAGCTTGTAGATACCCTTACGGATACCCTCTTCCGCACCCTGCGGCATCGCAGGCATGTGGTAGTTTTCGTTCAGCGTGGTGATGTAGTAGTAAATGTTTTCCTGCGCTTCGCCATACATACGCACCAGACCATCATGCATGATGACGGCAACTTCGTAAGCGTAAGACGGATCGTAAGAGATACAGTTCGGGATAGTCAGCGACTGAATATGGCTGTGACCATCTTCATGCTGCAAACCTTCACCGTTCAGGGTGGTACGACCGGAGGTGCCGCCGACAAGGAAGCCGCGCGCCTGCTGGTCGCCTGCCAGCCACATCAGATCACCGATACGCTGGAAGCCAAACATCGAGTAATAGATGTAGAACGGAATCATCGGCAGGTTGTTGGTGCTGTAAGACGTCGCCGCCGCCAGCCAGGATGAACCTGCGCCCAGCTCGTTGATGCCTTCCTGCAGAATCTGGCCTTTTTCGTCTTCTTTATAGTAAGCAACCTGCTCACGGTCCTGCGGGGTGTACTGCTGGCCGTTCGGGCTGTAGATACCAATCTGACGGAACAGACCTTCCATACCGAAAGTACGGGCTTCATCCGCAAGGATCGGCACAAGGCGATCTTTGATCGACTTGTTCTTCAGCATCACATTCAGCGCACGTACGAAGGCGATGGTGGTAGAGATCTCTTTGCTCTGCTCTTCCAGCAGCGCATTGAACTCTTCCAGTGCCGGCATTTCCAACTTCTCGGTGAAGTTAGGTTGGCGCGTCGGCAGGTAGCCGCCCAGTTTTTCACGCTGACCGTGCAGGTAGTTGTACTCTTCAGACCCTTTTTCAAAGGTCACGTACGGCAGTTTTTCGATGTTTTCATCAGCTACCGGCACATTGAAGCGATCGCGGATGTAGCGAACGCCATCCATGTTCATCTTCTTCACCTGGTGCGCGATGTTTTTACCTTCGGCGGTGTCACCCATACCATAACCTTTGATGGTATGTGCCAGAATCAGCGTCGGCTGGCCTTTGGTGTCTTGCGCTTTTTTCAGTGCCGCGTAGATTTTCTTCGGATCGTGACCACCACGGTTCAGGGCGAAGATCTCTTCGTCTGACCAGTCTTTCACCAGCGCTGCGGTCTCAGGATATTTACCGAAGAAGTGCTCACGCACATACGCACCGTCGCGTGATTTGAAGGTCTGGTAGTCGCCGTCAACGGTTTCGTTCATCAGTTGGATCAGTTTACCGCTGGTATCTTTCTTCAGCAGCTCATCCCAACGTGCACCCCAGATCACTTTGATCACGTTCCAGCCAGCACCGGCAAAGATGCCTTCCAGCTCGTTGATGATCTTACCGTTACCGGTGACCGGGCCATCCAGACGTTGCAGGTTACAGTTGATGATGAACACCAGGTTGTCCAGTTTTTCACGGACAGCAATGGTGATCGCACCTTTAGATTCCGGCTCATCCATCTCACCGTCGCCCAGGAAGGCGTAAACAGTCTGAGCTGAGGTATTTTTCAGGCCACGGTGGTCCAGATATTTCAGGAACTTAGCCTGATAGATCGCATTCAGTGGGCCAAGACCCATTGATACGGTCGGGAACTGCCAGAATTCCGGCATCAGTTTCGGGTGCGGATAAGACGAGAGACCGTTGCCATGCACTTCCTGACGGAAGTTGTTCATCTGCTCTTCGGACAGACGACCTTCCAGGAACGCACGAGAATAGATACCCGGAGAGATATGGCCCTGGAAGTAAACCAAATCACCGCCATCTTGCTCGCTACGTGCACGGAAGAAGTGGTTAAAGCACACTTCATAGATAGTCGCGGAAGACTGGAAGGAAGAGAGGTGACCCCCCAACTCCAGATCTTTCTTCGACGCACGCAGTACCGACATGATGGCGTTCCAGCGAATTGCGGAACGGATACGACGTTCAAGCGAGGTGTTGCCCGGGTAGTCCGGTTCATCTTCAACGGCAATAGAGTTGATGTAGTTGCTAACGGCAGAAGAACCCGCAGCAACTTTTACGCCGCCCTTGCGTGCAGCACTTAATACCTGGTCAATCAGATACTGCGCGCGCTCAACACCTTCTTCACGGATGACCGATTCGATCGCCTGTAGCCAGTCACGAGTTTCGATCGGATCCACGTCATTGTGTAAACGTTCTGACATGGGGTGTATTCCTTATCTGTGTCTAATACGTTGAATTGTCAGGAGCCTGTCTGCTTGTGCTTTGCTTCAGTTCACAGCACAAGAAGACAGGCCCGTCGCTTTTTATCCGCACGTTCGTTGCCGCGCGTTATTCCTTACGTTGCTGTAAACGACGCAGGGAGCGTTCACGACGACTCTGCTCCCGACTTCTATCCAGCAAGATTTCCTCAATGAACGCCAGGTGGCGGTGTGATGCCTCGCGTGCTTGTTCTGGCTCACGAGCCACAATCGCCTCAAAAATACTGGCGCGGTGACCGCTCACTGTCGCCAGCATTTCCCGGCGAGCGTAGAGCAATTCAAAATTCTGACGGACGTTTTGTTCCAGCATAGGGCCCATAGAACGCAGCAAATGCAAAAGCACCACATTATGAGCCGCTTCTGTGACAGCGATCTGATACTGCATCACCGCGTCTGCTTCAGCGTCGAGATCGCCACTGTCTTGTGCCTGCTGGATCTGAACATGGCAGTCGCGAATACGTTGCAGATCCTCGTCGGTACCCCGTAGCGCCGCATAATACGCAGCAATGCCTTCCAGCGCGTGGCGGGTTTCCAGCAGGTCAAACTGAGATTCCGGATGTTGGGCAAGCAGGCCGACCAGCGGGTCGCTCAGGCTTTGCCAGAGGTGCTTTTGAACGAAGGTGCCGCCACCCTGACGGCGCAGCAGCAGCCCTTTAGCTTCAAGGCGCTGGATCGCTTCACGAAGAGAAGGACGTGAGACATCGAATTGTTTGGCGAGTTCGCGCTCGGGAAGCAGCTTCTCTCCCGGCCGCAGCGTCCCTTCCATAATGAGGGATTCCAGCTGTTGCTCAATTGCATCGGAGAGCTTTGGTTGGCGAATCTTACTGTAAGCCATCGTCCCTTCTTATTCTGCCAGGCGTCCGGAGTAAATTGGTAATACCAATTGCCAAAAGGTGCCGGTAAAGTAACAAAGTATTCACCTTGTGTCTATATGGCAGCCGTCACACTTCAGGGGATGATCATTGGTTAAATGCGCTAAACGGCTGGGATAAAGACAGAAATAGAGCATCGGGCCGAATTGTTAACAGAATCCACTTTTACCAAACCTTACACAGGGTTAGCGTATCCCTTCCTCAGCAACCATAAGGGAAAGCTATTCGTGTTTATTACCAATTCATGTCAGAAATAACTCCGCCAACCGACAGTGGATGCTGCTGCTTTTTCAGGCATCTCTTAGCACAAAAAGCAAAAGCAGGTGCAAAGCGTCGCGCTTATCACTATTCTGGTCGCCATGGTAGCTCACGTATGCACACAGCACGCCAGATACCGTAAATAAATGAGTACGTTATGTAAAAACAGCCTTACATTGGGCGAAAAATAACAACATCACGAGGTTCGTATGGAACAACAGCATGGCGACACGCTGCACCGCGGCTTGAAGAATCGCCATATTCAGCTGATTGCGCTGGGTGGTGCCGTAGGTACTGGTCTGTTTCTGGGTAGCGCTTCAGTCATCAAATCTGCCGGCCCGGCCGTCATTCTGGGCTATGCCATTGCGGGATTTATTGCCTTTCTGATTATGCGCCAATTAGGTGAAATGGTAGTGGAAGAGCCGGTTGCCGGTAGCTTCAGCCATTTTGCCTACAAATATTGGGGCAACTTTGCCGGTTTTGCCTCAGGCTGGAACTATTGGGTGTTGTATGTGCTGGTCGCCATGGCCGAGCTGACCGCCGTCGGTAAGTATGTCCAGTTCTGGTGGCCGGATTTCCCGACCTGGGCGACAGCTGCCATCTTCTTTGTGCTGATCAACGCCATCAACCTGACCAACGTCAAAGTGTTTGGTGAGATGGAGTTCTGGTTTGCCATCATTAAAGTCGTCGCGGTGATTGGTATGATCCTGTTCGGCGGTTGGCTGCTGTTTAGCGGCAATGGCGGCCCGCAGGCGACCGTCAGCAACCTGTGGAACCAGGGCGGTTTTCTGCCGAATGGCTTCAGCGGGCTGGTGATGATGATGGCAATCATTATGTTCTCGTTTGGCGGCCTGGAGCTGGTGGGGATCACCGCCGCAGAAGCCGACAACCCGGAGCAAAGCATTCCTAAAGCCACTAACCAGGTGCTGTGGCGTATCCTGATTTTCTATATTGGCTCCCTGGCGGTACTGCTGTCGCTGCTGCCGTGGACCCGCGTCACCGCAGACACCAGTCCGTTCGTGCTGATTTTCCACGAGCTGGGTGATGCGCTGGTTGCCAATGCGCTCAACGTGGTGATCCTGACGGCCGCGCTGTCGGTATATAACAGCTGTGTTTATTGCAATAGCCGTATGTTGTTCGGTCTGGCGCAACAGGGTAATGCCCCGAAAGCGTTGCTGAACGTAGACAAACGCGGCGTACCGGTCGCGACCATTCTGGTATCGGCTGTAGCGACTGCACTTTGTGTGTTGATCAACTACCTGATGCCGGGTGAAGCCTTCGGTCTGCTGATGTCACTGGTGGTTTCTGCGCTGGTGATTAACTGGGCGATGATCAGCCTGGCGCACCTGAAATTCCGCAAGAAGAAAGACCAGCAAGGCGTCACTACACGCTTCCCCGCTATCCTTTACCCACTGGGTAACTGGATCTGCCTGGTGTTCCTCGCCGGTATTCTGGTGATCATGGCGATGACCCCGGGTATGGCGATTTCTGTCTGGCTGATTCCGGTCTGGCTGGTAGTGCTGGCTATCGGTTACGCGATTAAAAACAAAGCACAGCAAGCATAAATCTGTCCTCTCTGCCTGCTCCTGATATGCGGGCAGAGATTCTCTTCATTAGATCTCCCTCACACTTTTTCCCGCCCAGGTGTTTTGTCCATCAACCTGACCAATTGGTCCCCGCCAGATTGCTGATTTTCCGCTAATAATTTTCCCACTGGTTATTGCTGGAGAACAACAATGAAAGGAAATGCGCTCTCATTTCGGGAAAAGCTGGGATACGGCATGGGCGATGCCGGATGCAACATGATTGGCGGTGCCATCATGCTTTTCCTCAACTATTTCTATACCGATGTCTTTGGCCTCGCCCCGGCGCTGGTCGGCACGTTATTGCTTTCAGTGCGGGTATTGGATGCGGTAACAGACCCGATAATGGGTGCGATTGCCGACCGCACGCAAAGCCGCTGGGGACGTTTCCGCCCGTGGCTACTGTGGATCTCCGTCCCTTATGTGCTGTTTAGCGTGCTGATGTTCACCACGCCGGACTGGAGCTATGAAAACAAGGTCATCTGGGCGTTTATCACTTACTTCCTGATGTCATTGACTTACACCGCTATCAATATCCCCTACTGCTCACTGGGCGGCGTCATCACTAACGATCCCGGTGAACGCGTCTCCTGTCAGTCTTACCGTTTTGTCATGGTGGGTGTCGCCACGCTGATTTTGTCACTATCGCTGTTGCCGATGGCAGAATGGTTCGGCGGTGACAACAAAGCACGCGGCTACCAGATGGCGATGAGCGTGCTGGCACTGATCGGCCTCGCGATGTTTCTGTTCTGTTTTGCCACCGTGCGTGAACGCATTCGCCCGGCAGTACCAAGCAATGATGATCTGAAAAACGACCTGCGTGACGTGTGGAAAAATGACCAATGGGTACGCATTCTGCTGCTGACGTTCTGCAACGTCTGCCCTGGGTTTATTCGCATGGCTGCCACCATGTATTACGTCACCTGGGTGATGGGCCAGTCGACCCATTTTGCCACTCTGTTTATCAGCCTTGGCGTAATCGGCATGATGCTGGGCAGCACGCTGGCAAAAGTGCTGACCGATCGCTGGTGTAAATTAAAAGTGTTTTTCTGGACGAATATCGCGCTGGCGCTGTTCTCGAGTGGTTTCTACTGGATCGATCCGCATGCCACCCTGAGCGTGGTAATCGCGTATTTCCTGCTGAACATCCTGCATCAGATTCCGTCACCGCTGCACTGGTCGTTGATGGCCGATGTCGATGATTACGGCGAATGGAAAACCGGTAAACGTATTACCGGCATGAGCTTTTCTGGCAACCTGTTTTTCCTCAAAGTGGGGCTGGCCGTCGCCGGAGCGATGGTCGGTTTCCTGCTCTCCATCTATGGCTATGATGCCGGAGCAAAACAACAATCGGGCCAGGCAATCAACGGCATCATGTTGTTGTTCACCGTTATTCCCGGCGTGGGTTATCTGATCACCGCCGGAGTCGTCCGCTTACTGAAAGTGGATCGCAAACTAATGCGCACCATTCAGGACGATCTGGCGTTGCGCCGTGCTAACTTCCGCGATCTACAGGCACCACGCCCCTCCTCTTCCGCCGTTATCGAACCTGGAGAAATTAAATGAGTCATTCCTGGCCTAATCCGTTTATTACGCAGCGAGCCGATCCTTTTATTCTCCGTCACGGCAACGGTTATTACTTCGTCGCGTCTGTACCCGAATACGATCGTCTGGAAATACGCTATGCCGCCACCCTGGCAGGGCTTCCCGAAGCAGAACCGGTGGTCGTGTGGCGCAAACCGGATACCGGGCCATTCAGCGCCCTAATCTGGGCACCAGAGTTGCACCATATCAACGGCCAATGGGTGATCTATTTTGCCGCAGCACCTACGCGTGAAATTAAAGATGGGTTGTTCCAGCACCGCATGTACGCGTTGGTCTGTAGCGATGCCAACCCACTGACCGGTCACTGGCAACCGGTACGTCGGGTACATACGCCGCTGGATAGCTTCTCACTCGACGCCACACATTTTGTTCATCAGGGAAAAAGCTGGTACCTGTGGGCGCAGAAAGATCCCGCAATTCCGGGCAACTCGAATCTGTATCTGGCTGAACTCCTCAATCCCTGGACGTTGAAAGGTACCCCGCAAATGCTCAGCCGCCCGGAATATGAATGGGAGTGTGCCGGATTTAGCGTGAACGAAGGCCCGGCGGTGATTCGTCATGGTAACAGGCTGTTTGTCACCTATTCAGCCAGCGCGACGGATGAAAATTATTGTCTGGGAATTCTCAGCATTGATGCTGATGCAGACCCACTACATGCAGCGGCGTGGCAAAAATCAGCCCGCCCGGTCTTCAACACCAGTTGGGATAACCATCAGTACGGGCCAGGCCACAATAGCTTTACCGTCGATGAACAGGGGAAGGACGTATTGGTTTATCACGCACGCAATTACACGGAGATTGAGGGCGACCCCTTGTGGGACCCGAACCGCCACACGCGGCTGAAATACTTTACCTGGCGGGAAGACGGCACACCAGATTTTGGCGTGCCGCCTGCTGATCACACTAGCGTGCCGTAGATGGTCAACAGAGCCACCACCACCACCAGCACCAGAGAAATGCGTTTTGCCAACGCAACAGCCACGCGCGGGGTTTCCACTTTATCCACATGGGGATCGCGCGCCAGCGAGAACTGCGCCAGGCTGGTCAGCACCTGATATTGCGAGCGATGCCAGTCAGTTAACGAAGCGAACCAGGCTGGCAACGCCCGCTCACCGTGGCCAAGTAATGCGTAGGCAACACCTGCGAGACGCACCGGGATCCAGTCCAACAGATGCAGGATGCGATCAACGCCCGATTGTGCTCGCTCCAATGGGGAATGATGTTTTGCCAGCCAGCTTTGCCAGGCACGCAAAAAGGCATAGCCCACCAGCAACACCGGTCCGTAAGGGCCACCCACCACAAACCAAAACAGTGGAGCCAGATAAAAGCGGAAGTTTATCCAGATCAGCGCGTTCTGAAGCTCACGCAGAAATTCGCGCTCACTGCATTCGACGGGCACCCCATGAATTAACGTCAGCTCTGTCGCCATTGCCTGATGTGCCGCCTGGTCATCGTGACTCGCCGCTTTCAGATAAGTGTGATAATGCAGGCGTACTGAACCTGCGCCGATACACAGCAGTCCCACGACAATCCAGAACAACAGCTGAGCCACGCCAAACAGCAACCCTTTCAGGCTCCAGACCAAAAGCCAGACAATCAGCATAGCGATAATCGTCATCACCAGGGTGCGGAACAGCGAAAAACGCTGGCGGCCACGAAATAATGGCTCCAGTCGATGGTCCAGCTGCCAGTGCTCACCCAGTTTAAACAGTCGCTCCCAACCTAAAACTAATAACAAGCTAAACAACGTCATACCCGCTCCTGCTGATTCAGGGATTCTCTCGCTTTAAGGCATGTTTATAGCGTACCCAGTCAAATGACGGCCCCGGATCGGTTTTACGTCCCGGTGCAATATCACTGTGTCCGGTGATACGTTCCGCTGTCAGCGGATAGTGGTGCATCAATAGCTCGGTTACCTTCGACAGCGTCGCATACTGTGCATCGGTATACGACAAATTATCGGTGCCTTCCAACTCGATCCCCATCGAAAAATCATTACAGTTTTCCCGACCATCAAATTTCGATGCCCCCGCATGCCAGGCGCGCTGATCAAAGGAAACATACTGCACCAGTTCACCGTCGCGACGGATCAGACAATGTGCAGCGACGCGTAAATGGGCAATATCAGCAAAATAAGGATGCGCATCCGCAGGTAACGTGCCAGTAAACAGTTGATCTATCCATGGGCCGCCAAATTCGCCGGGCGGCAAACTGATATTGTGAATAATCAGCACCGAAGGTATTTCATTTTCCGGCCGCTCGTTAAAGTGCGGTGAAGGCACTTTACGCGCGCTGGTAATCCAGCCATCTTCCAGTTTCATGCCATTTTTCCTGCATTTAAGTCAGGCTGAGAATAACATGATTCTTTCCGGGTGCTTGTGAGTTAATGCGAAAGGGAGAGGAAGTTAAGTATACTAAACATTTCATGTCTGTGAACTGGTGTTGACGCGGAAATCAGGCTAAGGTGTGCGCTCATTCTCTCGTCATCTGGAGCAGAAATAGTATGGTATCACGTCGTTACAATCCCGATCATCGTCGCCAGGCGTTGATCAAGCGCATTGAACAGGATATCCCGGAAGCCGTTGCACGCGCGCTTCAGGAGGATTTAGGTGGTGAAGTGGATGCCGATCGTGATATCACCGCGTTGTTGCTCCCGGCAGATAAACCAGCAGAAGCGAAAATCATTACGCGCGAAGCCGGTGTTTTCTGTGGTAAACGTTGGGTGGAGGAGGTGTTCATCCAGTTGGGTAATAAAGTCACCCTCACCTGGCATGTCGAAGATGGGCAAGCGCTGGTCGCCGATCAGTTGCTATTCGAACTTCAAGGCCCGGCTCGCCTGCTGTTAACGGCGGAACGCACCGCTCTGAACTTTGTACAAACGCTCTCCGGTGTGGCAACCGAAGTCAGCCATTATGTCGCCTTGCTGGCCGGCAGCAACACGCAGTTGCTGGATACCCGTAAAACCCTACCGGGTCTGCGTACAGCCCTGAAATACGCCGTGCTCTGCGGGGGAGGCAGTAATCATCGCCTTGGCCTGTCTGACGCCTTTCTGATTAAAGAGAACCATATCATTGCCAGCGGCTCTGTGCGCCAGGCGGTGGAAAAAGCCTTATGGTTACACCCTGATGTACCGGTCGAAGTCGAAGTCGAAACACTTGATGAATTACAGGATGCGCTGGATGCCGGTGCTGATATCGTGATGCTTGATAACTTCAGTCTCGACTTGATGCGCGCTGCCGTAGCGCTGACACAAAAACGCGCGCTACTCGAAGTTTCCGGAAACGTGACGGAAACGACACTGCCGCAGATTGCCCAAACCGGGGTGGATTATGTCTCGGTAGGTGCCTTAACCAAACACGTACGCGCCCTGGATCTGTCTATGCGTTTCCGTGAAACCGGATAACCTTGCTGCGGTACGATCCACCGCGGATTTGCGAGACGGCTTCCCGTTCTCTGAATTGCAAACTGCAACTTCAGTTCTTTTCTGCGTACTGTTTCCAGGCGTTTGATTTCACCCCTTTTTCTTTCCCACGCCCTTTTCTACCGTAACGGCTCCACAACAAGGAGCCTGCTTATGGAACGACAACGTGGTTTTACCCTCATC
The DNA here is from genome assembly GCF_059730495.1 of Pantoea sp. X-Soil-TKNS-1211. NCBI lineage: Bacteria > Pseudomonadati > Pseudomonadota > Gammaproteobacteria > Enterobacterales > Erwiniaceae > Pantoea > Pantoea sp. X-Soil-TKNS-1211. The sequence goes on along the minus strand of NZ_AP035953.1, from coordinate 814,941 downwards.
GAATTAATGATTGTGATCGGCATTGTTGCCATCCTCAGTGCTATCGGTGTTCCTGCCTATCAAAATTATCTGCAACGAGCCGCACTGACCGACATGCTACAGACGATGGTGCCCTATAAGACGGCAGTTGAGCTTTGCGCCATTGAACGAGGCGGTCCTGCGCAATGTCAGGCAGGAGATCGCGGTATCCCAGCCGCCAAAGGCTCGCGCTATGTCGGCACACTTTCCGTCATCAACGGCGTCATCACGCTAACCGGTCAGGAAAGCTTGTCTGGCTTAACGGTAGAAATGCAACCGGTATGGAACAGCACCGATGGCACGCTTGACTGGCAACGCAGCTGTAACAGCGACAACAACACCCTGCGCGATAACTGCCTGGAACAGTTCCGCTTTACGGACAAAGGTGGACGCAATGGAGAAGTCTGATGACATGTTAAAGGCGCTATGTCGGCGTCATAACGCGATAATCCTGCATCATGAAGACACCTTGCTGCGTGTGGCCGTGGCTGGCACACCTGAACCGGCACTGTTGGAAGCACTGCAATTTGCCAGTCAGTGTAAAGTCGAGGTGGAGTGCTGGCCAGCCGCGCGGATTGAACAGCTACTTCACGAGCCGGGCAGTACTGAGGCTCCCAGAGAGCAGGCTGCGGTGGAATCTGCTATCAGTGCAGTGGAATACATTCTGCTCCAGGCTTTACAACGTAGGGCATCCGATGTCCATTTTGAGCCACAGCAGAATGCGTTGCGTGTCCGACTGCGTATTGATGGTGTCCTGCACAAACTGGCGCAATTACCCGATGCACAGCCTGCTGCGGTGTTGGCCCGTCTGAAAATCCTCGGTGGACTGGATATTGCTGAACGACGCTTGCCGCAGGATGGGCAATTTACCCTGGAACTGGAAGGGAAGAGTGCCGCCTTTCGCCTCTCCACATTGCCCATCAGCCATGGTGAGAAAGCTGTTGTACGCTTAATGCAGAGCGAAAATAGCGCGATTGCGTTGGATAAACTCGGTATGCCTGCCCCTCAGCTGCGTCAGTTCAGCAATGCGCTGGCGAAACCACAGGGGTTGATTTTGGTCACTGGCCCGACCGGTAGCGGCAAAACTTTCACCCTTTACAGCGGATTAAGTGCACTCAATGTGCCGGAAAAAAATGTCTGTAGTGTGGAAGATCCGGTGGAGATTCCTCTTGAAGGTATCAACCAGACACAAATCCAGCCCCGTAGCGGGCTGGATTTTAATCTGGTGTTGCGCGCCTTACTGCGTCAGGATCCGGACGTCATCATGGTGGGTGAAATACGCGATGCAGAAACGGCTGGCATTGCAGTCAAAGCCGCGCAAACCGGTCACCTGGTACTCTCCACATTACACACTAACTCAACCGCTGAAACACTGACACGACTGCGGCAAATGGGGATCCCTGGTTATCTACTTGGCCCGGCTCTGCAACTGATTATTGCACAAAGGCTGGTAAGACGCCTTTGCGTGCATTGTCGTCAACCGGGACAAGCGATTGCCCATCTGCCCAGCGAATTATGGCCAGGAACCCTTCAGACCTGGCGAGCGCCGGGCTGTGACCACTGCTTTTCTGGCTACTATGGACGGCTGGCACTTTTCGAACTTTTACCCATGACGGCCAAATTGCAGAATGCCATTTCAGCTGACATGCCGCTGGAGCATCTACTGTCACTGGCGAACCAGCAGGGAATGAAAACACTGGTAGCCGCCGGACTGGAGGCAGTCAGTCGGGGAGAGACCTCACTGGAAGAGATGCAACGCGTGATTGGGTTGGGCCATGGCTAATCTCTATCATTTCCGCTGGCAAGCACTGGATAGCGCGGGTTTACTGCAAAACGGTGAATCATTAGTGGCCGACCAGGAGACACTGCTACAACAGCTTGCCGGGAAAGGCATGATGGTGGTTAGCTGGAAACGAGGAAGATGTTGGCGTAAGCGCGACTGGAAGTGGCAGCAAAAAAACCATTTGGTCCAACAACTTGCCACCCTACTTAAGGCAGGCCTGCCACTGGCAGAAAGTCTGGCATTGCTTGCCAAAGGGCATCCAGACATTGGTTGGCGGGCCTTACTCAAAGAATTGCAGCAACGGGTACTTGCTGGAGTACCCTTTTCGCAAGCATTACGCGAATGGCCACAAATTTTCCCCCCCTTGTTTCCGGCGCTTATGCAGGTGGGAGAACTCACCGGGCAATTAGATGAATGTTGCCGCCAGCTGGCACAACAGCAAACCGGCCAGCAGCATTTGCGCCAAAAAGTAGTCAAAGCTCTGCGCTATCCCTTGTTCATTTTATTGGTCGCGATAGCCGTGAGTGCCGGTATGCTGTTATTTGTCTTACCGGAATTTGTCTCGGTCTACGCCAGTTTCGATGCACCACTGCCGGCGCTCACTGCCAGCGTGATGGCACTATCAGCATTACTACAAGCCGCTGCCATTCCGTTGTTGGTGGCCTGTGGATTGATTGCCATCCTCACTCAGCAGGTTTATCGACGGTCGACACAGTGGCAATGCCGATGTCAGCTCTGGTTGTTGCGGTTGCCTTTGCTGGCACCGCTATGGCGGGGCAGCCAACTCACGCAAATTTTTGACATTCTGCAACTGACACAGCGCGCCGGTTTAACCTTGTTACAGAGTTTACAGGCTGTTGAAGTGACACTCACTTCCTTGCTGTGGCGCAAAGCCATTGGACAACTACAGCAACATATTGCCGCTGGCGCACCGCTATATCAGGCACTACAACAACATCAACTTTTCACTCCTTTGTGTGCACAGCTCATTAAAGTGGGCGAAGAGGTGGGCGCTTTGGATGTCATGCTGTCACGCCTGGCGGAATGGCATCGGGATAATACGCTGAGTCGCGCGGAGTCTCTGGCGGCAGCACTTGAGCCAATGATGATGGTCGTGATTGGCGGCATCGTTGGCACCCTGGTAATTGCCATGTATCTGCCGGTATTTGGTCTGGGCGATGCTATTCGCTAACGGGTGCGCATTTTTCCAGACCTGCCAGGTATTCGTAGTGGCGCGATTTATCGCGCCACTACCAGAGATATCAGCGAGTAAACACCCGATTCTCCTGTTCCGCTACACGAATAAAAGTGGTGCGTTTAGTCAGTTCTTTCAGTCTTTCCGCCCCGACATAAGTACATGCAGATCGCAGACCACCGAGAATATCTTTAATCGTGTCGTCAACTGGACCACGCAGCGGCAGCCGAACAGTTTTACCCTCTGCCGCACGGTACTGGGCAACACCGCCTACATGGCGCTTCATGGCTGACTCTGAACTCATGCCATAAAACAGCATAAATTGCTCTCCCTGCTCCTCAACGATGGTCCCTTCACACTCATCATGTGCAGCCAGCATGCCGCCAAGCATGACAAAATCAGCACCACCACCAAAGGCTTTGGCGATATCACCCGGTACGGCACAGCCGCCATCACTGACGATCTGACCGCCCAATCCATGAGCCGCATCGGCACACTCAATCACCGCTGACAGCTGCGGATAACCCACGCCAGTCTTGACGCGCGTGGTGCACACCGATCCGGGGCCAATGCCGACCTTCACGATATCCGCACCGGACAAAATCAATTCTTCCACCATCTCCCCGGTTACCACATTACCGGCGCAGATGGTTTTACCCGGGAAACTCTCGCGAGCACGTTGCAGAAACGCAACAAAGTGCTCGGAATAACCATTGGCAACATCGATGCAAATAAAGTTCAGTTGCGGAGAAAGCGCCAGAACCGCGGCAAGTTTGCTGAAATCAGCTTCTGAAGTTCCGGTCGAGACCATCACATGTCCCAGCACCGATGCGGATGCGCGCTGGATAAACGCCTGCCAGTCTTCGACGCTGTAATGTTTGTGCACGGCAGTCAACACACCGAAACCAGCCAGCGCTTCTGCCATGGTAAAAGTGCCGACCGTATCCATATTCGCTGCGATGACCGGTACGCCAGTCCAGCTCAGACCTGAATGTTTAAAGGTAAAGGTGCGTTCAAGTTCAACATCAGAACGGCTTTTGAGAGTGGAACGTTTTGGGCGGATCAGCACATCTTTAAAGCCCAGTTTTACATCTTCTTCAATACGCATCTCGGGTGTCCTGGTTAGTGGCATCGAACCGCAGTTCGGGTAGCGCTCACGGCTCCAGTGTCATTATCATACGCGCCATTCCTTCCGCGACAAGACTGCGAATTTCACTTTATTTAAGCTACAATCCGTTAAATTTAGCTGAGAAAATCGATTGTGATCGTGCTCTCATCTTGCCTTAGGTTTTATACACGTTGTGGCAACATCACAATGCAGATTCCAGGATAACGCTATGCCTTTTACCGTTGCGCTAACGGGTGGCATTGGCAGTGGTAAATCCACCATTGCCAATGCTTTCGCGGCGCTGGGTGTCGAGATCATCGACGCCGACGCCATTGCCAGAGATGTAGTTGAACCGGGTACGCCCGCATTGCAGGCAATCGTTAAACGTCATGGCGAATCGATTCTGACAGCGGAAGGTACGCTTTATCGCGCGCGGCTACGCGAAATTATTTTTCAACAGCCGCAGGAAAAAAACTGGCTGAACCAATTGCTGCATCCGTTAATCAATGCGCGCACTCAGCAGTTAAAGATGCTCGCCACCTCACCTTATGTACTGTGGGTGGTGCCGTTGCTGGTGGAGAATGGCCTGCAGCATCAGGCCAATCGCATTCTGGTGGTGGATGTGGACGAGGCAACCCAATTGCAGCGTACGCAACAACGCGACGGTATATCCCTCGCACAAGCCCAAAACATTCTCGCCGCACAGGCCAGCCGGCAACAGCGTCTGGCCTGTGCGGATGACATCATCGATAATAGCGGCACGCCTGATGACGCGCTGCCGCGTGTTGCTGAACTTCACCAGCGCTATTTGCGTCTGGCCGCAGCAGGACAGGATTAACATCATGAGTACAGTCGTTCTGTTTGAACATCCTCTGAATGAGAAAATGCGCACCTGGTTGCGCGTCGAATTTCTGCTTAATCAATTGCACGATACCATCCCCGTCACCCGTTCCGTTTCCGCCATGGGTGTATTCCGCATCCTGGCAGATTTACTGGACATCTTCGAACGCGGCGATATGCGCACCGAATTGCTGAAAGAGCAGGAACGCCAGCAGCAAAAGCTACGCGCCTGGCTTGATGTCCCCGGTGTCGATCTGCAACGAGTACAGTCGCTTGGCAAGCAACTCAAACAGCAATCAACCGAGCTGTTGCAGGCGCCACGTATGGGCCAGCTATTACGTGAAGATCGTTTGATTGGCTTGGTGCGTCAGCGCCTGAGCATTCCTGGGGGTTGCTGCAGTTTTGATTTACCCGGACTGCATATCTGGTTACATCTCGAACAAAACGTGCGTGATGCCCAAGTAAACGCCTGGCTGGAATCACTCAATCCACTGCGTACCAGCCTCGCAATGATCCTTGATTTAATTCGTCAATCGGGTGTATTTCGCAATCAAACCAGCCTGAACGGGTTTTATCAGGATAACGCCGAAGGTGCTGATTTGCTGCGATTGCAACTCACGCTGGAAGATGCGTTGTATCCGCAGGTCTCCGGCCATAAGAGCCGTTATGCCATTCGCTTCCTGCCACTGGATAGCGAACGAGGTGAAGTACCCGAACGACTTAACTTTGAATTGGCCTGTTGTTAGAGGATGTTATGCAGGAAGAAATGATTACTGTGCCTTGCCCCAATTGCGGTAAAGACGTGATGTGGGATGAGCTTAGCCCATGGCGCCCATTTTGTAGCAAACGCTGCCAGCTGATTGATTTAGGTGAATGGGCAGCAGAAGAAAAACGCATTGCCAGCAGCGGCGATCTGACCGATAGCGATGACTGGAGCGAAGAACAGCAATAGCTATCAGGGGCCAACGCCCCTGATTTCAGATTTCGCCAGCGACCAGACGCGCAATCAGCGCATGGTTGGCTGGCGGAAACTCCTCGGCAACCAACGCGTTTTGCTCGACCCAGCGTTGTGGTTGCCCTTCTTTGCCCCACGGCTCGCCCTGCCAGCCTTCAACCAGAAAGAAATGCAGTGTCACACGCAAATCTTCATAGCTATGGTCGGCCTGCCCAATTGGTTGAGCTGCCGTCACTTCAATTCCGGTCTCTTCCATTAACTCACGTTTCAATGCCTGTTCAGCGGTTTCGCCCTGTTCGATTTTCCCACCAGGAAACTCCCATTTATTGGCCATGTAGGAGCTTGCTGCACGTTGGGCAAGGAAGATCTGGTGGCTGGCATTACGAATGATGCCTACCGCGACCTGCAGGTGTTTCATAAGCTGAATTCCGCTAAAAGAATGAATGAGTCGCAGATTCTAAAGCAGTCACCACGAAAACGCATAAAAAAAGGAGCCAATCGGCTCCTTTCTTATCAGGCCAGACGGCCGTGGCACTGCTTATATTTTTTACCTGAACCGCATGGACAAGGGTCATTACGGCCGACCTTACGTTCACCACTCTGGGCTGCCAGTGCGGCGGCGGCTGCGGTTTCATCGTCCACATGACTCAGTTGCTGCTGCTGGGCCAGGCGTTCAGCATCTTCACGACGCTGCTGTTCCATCGCTTCTACTTCTTCCGGCATACGCACCTGAACTTTGCTCAGGGTGCTGATCACTTCATATTTCAGTGACTCCAGCATGGCGGCAAACATGGAGAACGACTCGCGTTTGTATTCCTGCTTCGGATCTTTCTGCGCATAACCGCGCAGATGAATACCCTGACGCAGATAATCCATCGCGGCCAGATGCTCTTTCCACAATGAATCCAGCGTTTGCAACATCACGCCTTTTTCAAAGTTACGCATCATTTCTACGCCAACCACCTCTTCTTTGGCCGCATAGCTTTCGGTGGCCTGCTTCATGATGCGCTCACGCAGCGTCTCTTCATGGAGTTCCGGCTCTTTATCCAGCCACTCAGCAATCGGCAGGTTCAGATCGAAATCGGTACGCAGGCGTTCTTCCAGACCTGGAACATCCCACATTTCCTCCAGCGACTGCGGCGGGATATAAGTGTCAATGGTCGCTTTGAAAACATCCTCACGAATGCTGTTGATGGTTTCGGATACATCAGACACATCCAGCAACTCGTTACGCTGACTGTAGATAGCACGGCGTTGATCGTTAGCCACATCATCGTACTCAAGCAGCTGCTTACGAATGTCGAAGTTACGGCTTTCTACTTTACGCTGTGCATTGGCGATCGCTTTGGTTACCCACGGGTGTTCAATCGCTTCACCCGGCTTCATCCCCAGCTTACGCATCATGTTAGAGACGCGATCCGAGGCAAAAATACGCATCAGCGCATCTTCCATTGACAGGTAGAAACGTGAAGAACCGGCATCACCCTGACGACCCGCACGACCACGCAGCTGGTTATCGATACGACGCGATTCATGACGCTCAGTACCAATAATATGCAGGCCGCCGGCAGCCAGAACAGCTTCGTGACGCTGCTGCCATGCGGCTTTGATCTCTTCAATTTGCTCAGGAGTCGGTGCTTCCAGCTCTTCCAATTCCGCGTGCCAGTTACCGCCCAGCATAATATCCGTACCACGACCCGCCATGTTAGTGGCGATGGTGACTGCACCAGGCTGACCTGCCTGTGCCACGATATCGGCTTCGCGGGCGTGGAATTTGGCGTTAAGTACGCTGTGCTTGATTCCTGCACGCGTCAGCTCATTGGACACCACTTCTGATTTTTCAATCGAAATCGTACCCACCAGCACCGGCTGTCCGTTCGCGGTACAGGCGCGAATATCTTCGATGATGGCATCGATCTTCTCTTTCTCGGTCATGTAGACCAGATCGGCCATATCTTTACGTACCATCGGACGGTTGGTCGGCACCACGATGGTATCGAGTTTGTAGATAGAGCTAAATTCAAAGGCTTCGGTATCAGCCGTACCGGTCATACCGGCCAGTTTTTCATAGATACGGAAGTAGTTCTGGAAGGTGATGGATGCCAGCGTCTGGTTCTCGTTCTGAATTTCCACGCCTTCTTTGGCTTCAACCGCCTGATGTAAACCATCAGACCAGCGACGACCCTGCATCGTACGGCCGGTGTGCTCATCCACGATAACCACTTCACCATCTTTAACGATGTAATCGACATCGCGGGTGAACAACGCATGCGCACGCAGAGCCGCTGTAACGTGGTGCATCAGCATGATGTTGGTCGGCGAATAGAGCGACTCACCCTCATCCATAATGTTCTGGCTGACCAGCAGTTCTTCGACCTTCACCAGACCACGCTCAGACATATGTGCCTGACGGGCTTTTTCGTCTACCCAGAAGTCGCCTTCACCCTGGAAGGTCTCGGAGTCTTCTTTTTCCTGACGGATCAGGTGCGGGATGATTTTGTTGACCTTGATATACAGGTCAGAACTGTCTTCAGCCGGGCCAGAGATGATCAGCGGGGTACGCGCTTCATCGATCAGAATGGAGTCGACCTCATCCACCAGTGCGTAGTGCAGTTTACGCTGCACACGTTCTTCCGGGCTGAAGGCCATGTTGTCGCGCAGATAGTCGAAACCGTACTCGTTATTGGTCCCGTAGGTGATATCGGCAGCGTAAGCGGCACGTTTGGCAACTGACGGCATACCAGGCAGGTTGATACCCACGCTCAGACCAAGGAATTCAAACAGCGGACGGTTATTTTCGGCGTCACGTTGTGCAAGGTAGTCGTTCACAGTAACCACGTGGACGCCTTTACCGCTCAGCGCATTCAGGTAAGCAGGCAGCGTAGCCGTCAGGGTTTTACCTTCACCGGTACGCATCTCAGCGATGCAGCGTTCATTGAGTACCATGCCGCCAATCAGCTGCACGTCGAAGTGGCGCATGCCAAACACACGCCGACTTGCTTCACGTACGGTGGCGAACGCTTCCGGGATCAGGCTTTCCAGGCTCTCGCCTTTTTCCAGACGTTCACGCAATAAGCCGGTTTTGGCTTTCAGTTCATCATCAGAGAGCTTTTCGAAATCCGGCTCCATCTTGTTGATGACATCCACAACTTTGCGCATACGACGCAGAGTACGATCATTGCTACTACCAAAAACTTTAGTTAATAATTTGATTAACATGATAATTATTTTCTCAATTCAGTCGTGGCACCACGAACTGCGCAATCTAAACAAAGTGAGTGAAAAAGTTAGCAGCTGAGCAATGAAGGTCCGGCGCGAATGCCCTGAAGTGCAGACAACCAGAAAGCGGGGGTATTGATTTGGGGTTCTGAAACACGAACAGCGCGTTGCGGTTCGACAACCATCGGTGGCAGCGCCGGAGAGGTCAGCAATGCCTGTAATGAATCAATCAACGCCAGCTTTTGTGCCGCCAGCGGAACTGTCTGATCGCTCTGAGCCTGCGCCGGTGGCGTCATGCTAAAAGAGAGATGGCGAATAACGGTGCGAATGGCATGTTGATGCCAGTAATCGACATTGAAACTGGGACGACGCGCCGTTTCCTGTAAACGAATCAGATGGTCGAAACGGACAATATTGCCGACAAACAGGCTGCTGACAGGGGTATCGGCGGCAGACGGTTCAGCGGTTTGTGCACACGCGGGCAAGCCGAAACTGGCTGCAACCATCCCCAACAGGAGATGTGGCCAGAAATAGCGTCTGCCAAATTGTCGCCAGCGTGAGAAAATCCCGATCACAACCCGTCCACAATACTTCAGTAAAAAATGAAATCCACCGCGCTAAAACACGGTGCCCTGCCAATTCAGGCGCCTGATAATAGCACTTATGTGTGGCTTCCACATCAGTGATTCAATAGCCGTGGGGCGATTTCACGCTTTTTCGTACAAGGACTAGACGGTGTTGGTAAGGAAATGCGCGTTGTTACGCAGAAATAACCGAGGATAAAAAAACGGCAGGTTCCACTGACCGGAGAGAGTGTCAGGGAGGCCTGCCGTTTTATGCCTGACTTACGCCAGAACCAAATTGGGTGCTTTGAATGCCAGCGGCAGTTCCGCTTCGTCTTCGAAGGTCGCCCATTCCCAGGCTTCCTGCTTCGCCAGTACCGCTTGCAGCAGTTTGTTGTTCAGTGCATGGCCTGATTTAAAGGCAGAAAACGCGCCAATAACGTTGTGGCCGCACATAAACAGGTCGCCGATCGCATCCAGCATTTTGTGACGAACGAATTCATCCTCAAAGCGCAGACCTTCTTCGTTCAGTACGCGGAAATCATCGAGGCCAATCGCACAATCTAAACTACCGCCCAGGCACAGGCCTTTAGACTGCAGATATTCGATTTCACGCATAAAGCCGAAAGTACGCGCACGACTGATCTGGCGAACAAACGCCTCGGCCGAGAAGTTCATCTGATAGCGCTGCGAACTGGAATCAATTGCCGGATGTTTGAAATCGATAGTGAAGTCGAGCGAGAAACCATTATAAGGTTTGATCTCAGCCCATTTGTCACCATCTTCAACGCGCACCGTTTGTTTAACACGCACAAATTTCTTCGCGCTGTTCAACTCTTCAATGCCCGCATCCATCAACAGATAGATAAAAGGTGCCGCACTGCCGTCCATGATCGGGATTTCCGGCGCATCGACTTCAACAATAATGTTGTCGATACCCAGACCCGCCAAAGCGGCGTTCAGGTGTTCTACGGTCGAAATACGCACGCCTTCATCATTCACCAAACAAGTACTCAGCATGGTGTCGCGCACGTATTTTGCATCAGCCGGGAAATCAACCGGTGGATTCAAGTCTGTGCGACGATAGATGACCCCGGTATTAGCCGACGCAGGTCGTAAAGTCAGCGTGACTTTTTTGCCGGTATGCAAACCGACGCCAGTCGCCTGAACAATACGTTTTAATGTCCTTTGTTTGATCATCGCATTATCTCGCAATATTACCCATCCGACCGCCAGTATAAATTACCAGCGGGCGAATACTTTAGCACAAAGAGCGGAGAATCCCAATTCTCGGGATATTCTTAGTCGGCCTGCTTACGCAGAAACGCCGGAATATCCAGATAGTCAGGCTCTTTGCTTGACGAAGCAGCGGGGTCATTCACCACTTTCGCAGCAGGTTTTTGCTCCTGCGGCAGCGGCGCCATACCGTGCTGCTGGTAACGATGGTCCATCACTGGCTGGCTGGTCGGTTTGTTAGTCACCAGAGTGATTTCCGGACGCTTGTCCATACCGATACCAGTCGCTACCACGGTCACACGCAGTTCATCGTTCATCTCTGGATCCAGAGAAGTACCGATTACCACAGTGGCGTTGTCAGAAGCGAAGGCACGGATGGTGTTACCCACGGTTTCGAACTCATCGAGACGCAGATCAAAGCCTGCGGTGATGTTAACCAGCACACCACGCGCACCAGACAGGTCGATATCTTCCAGCAGCGGGCTGGAGATCGCCATTTCAGCCGCTTCTTCTGCGCGGTCTTCACCACATGCCACGCCGGAACCCATCATGGCGTAACCCATCTCAGACATCACCGTACGCACGTCAGCGAAGTCAACGTTCATCAGACCCGGACGCGTAATCAGTTCAGCGATACCCTGCACTGCGCCCTTCAGCACGTCGTTAGCTGCACCGAATGCATCCAGCAGAGAGATGCCACGACCCAGCACTTTCAGCAGTTTGTCGTTCGGAATGGTGATCAGTGAATCGACATGCTTCGACAGTTCAGCGATACCCTGCTCGGCAAAAGCCATGCGCTTTTTACCTTCGAAGTTGAAGGGCTTAGTCACCACCGCAACCGTCAGGATACCCAAATCTTTCGCGACTTCCGCCACCACCGGCGCCGCACCAGTACCGGTGCCGCCACCCATGCCCGCCGCGATAAACACCATGTCTGCCCCATCCAGCGCAGAACGCAGTGCTTCGCGATCTTCCTCCGCTGAGGTACGACCGACTTCCGGGTTTGCGCCCGCACCCAGACCTTTGGTGATATTGGTGCCGATTTGGATCGTCTGGCCGACCGCCGTTTTACGCAACGCCTGCGCGTCGGTGTTTACAGCGAAGAATTCCACACCTTCGATACGCTCGCGTACCATGTGTTCTACGGCGTTGCCACCGCCACCGCCGACGCCGATGACTTTAATCACCGCGTCATTGGTCAATTCCATAGGTTCAAACATGATTTCTCTCCGTTATGTGCCTGTCGCCTGGAGATCATAAAAACTGCCAGCATGATCCCCTTTTACAAAAATTAAAACTCTTTCTTCAGCCAGCTGTTGATTCGTTTGAACCAGTTGCCCACCGAAGCACGTTTTTCCGTTTCCGCATCACCATTCATATGTGACTCTTTGCCGTAATGCAGCAGACCAACTGCGGTTGAATAATACGGCTCCTGCGCATAATCCGTCAGGCCGGTGATGTTCAGTGGCTGACCAATACGCACCTGCGTGTGGAAAACACGCTGGGCGCAGGCCGCCAGGCCTTCAATCTGCGCCGCGCCACCGGTCAGCACAATACCGGCCGCCAGATGGTGCTTCACGCCTTGCTGGCGCAGTTGTTCCTGTAATTGCAGAATCTCGTCATTCACCAGATTCAGCAGTTCGGTGTAACGCGGCTCAATCACTTCCGCCAGCGTCTGACGTTGTAAGCTGCGCGGTGGACGCCCACCGACACTCGGCACTTCAACGTTTTCGTCTTTACCGACGATAGAACCCAGGGCGCAGCCATGACGCACTTTAATCGCTTCCGCGTCAGTTGGCGGCGTACCAAAGGCATAGGCGATATCGCTGGTCACCACGTTCCCGGCATAAGGGATCACCTTGGTGTGACGCAGCGCACCACCGGTATACACCGCGATATCCATCGTACCGCCACCGATGTCGACCACGCAGACACCCAGCTCACGCTCATCTTCCGTCAGCACTGAGAAACTGGAGGCCAACCCGGCAAAAATCAGTTGGTCCACTTTCAGGCCGCATCGTTCCACCGCCTTCACGATATTTTTCGCCATATCGTTGTGGCAGGTGATCAGATGCACTTTCGCCTGCATGCGCACACCTGACAGCCCAACCGGATTCTTAATGCCTTCCTGATAGTCGATGGCATATTCCTGCGGAATCACATGCAGGATACGATGTTCATCACGAACGCGGACCGATTTAGCGGTGTGCACCACGTTCTCTACATCATCCTGAGTGACTTCCTCTTCGGAAATCGGAACCATCCCGATTTCGTTCTGACAACTGATATGTTTGCCCGATAAAGCAAGGTAGACAGATGAAATCTGGCAATCTGCCATCAGTTCAGCCTGATCGATGGCGCGCTGCACGCATTTCACCACCGATTCAAGGTCATTCACGCCACCTTTATCCATACCACGGGACGGGCAGCTACCCACCCCAATAATGTTGACCATACCATCGGGCAGAATTTCCCCAACCAGGGCGGCGACCTTCGCGGTGCCGATTTCGAGTCCTACTACCAGTTTTCTGTCCGTTGCCTTGATCATTGTTGTTTAGCCTGTGCCTGGTTCTGTTGCTGATTGACTTCCTGTGGCTCTAACGGTGCCGGTGTCCATCCTACGGCAGCACCCGAGTCATAACGCAAATCGACATAGCTGATGCGCTTATTCCCGCTCTGGGCCTGCTGTTGCAGTTCCGGGTAGAGCTCAATAAAACGGTTCAGACGCTTCATGGTATCGCTGCGCCCCAGCTCGATGCGCACATCGTCGCTGGTGACCAGCTGCCACGAGCGCCGCGCCGTCATCGACGCGACCTTCAGGGTAAACTTACTCGCCTTCAGGACATCACTCATGGTGTGATATCCGGCCAGCACTTCTTTCTCACTGCCTTCCGGCCCATACAGCATTGGCATGGTTTCTTTGCCAACGTGGCTGGCCGGGATACTGAAGGAGACACCATCAGCGTCCACCATGTGCAGGTCATTCCAGCGTGCCACCGGAACAAACTCAACCAGGTTAATCTTCAGCTCGTCAGGCCACTGCTTACGCACGCTGACCTGTTTAATCCACGGCAAACGTTCAATTTGCTGCTGGATAATGTCGACATCCTGCGACATAAACGTGCCCGGTGCGCCGAGTGACAAAATCGCCTGGCGAATGTCATCGTGCGTGGTGTAATGCGTTTCACCGGTCACCACCAGTTTCGATAACGGCAGGCGGGATGCATCGTTCATCCACTTCAACACCACCAGCCCGCCAGCCACCATAATGCCCAGCACAATCAGCAGGAACACGATGCCGAAAAGTCGGGCACCATTGCTACGCCCGGAGCGCGCTCGCTCCTGAGGTTCGCGGTTGCGTACGTTCAGCGCCGCCTGTGACATATCAGTCGGCCAGCTCCAGAATACGCGCAACCAGTTGCGGGAAGCTCAGCCCCGCCTGCTTCGCTGCCATCGGCACCAGGCTGTGGCTGGTCATACCCGGAGAGGTATTCACTTCCAGCAGTTGGAAATTATCCTCACCATCAACCATCACATCGACACGTCCCCAGCCGCTGCAACCTAACGTACGCCAGGCTGCCAACACCAGCGCCTGCAATTCTGCTTCACGCTCCGCACTCAAACCGCTCGGGCAGAAGTATTGAGTATCGTCAGAAATGTATTTTGCTTCATAGTCATAGAACTCGCTGGCGCTCTGAATTTTGATGGAGGGCAGAATCTGGTCGCCTAGAATGCCGACCGTGTATTCCGCACCGCTCAAAAACGCCTCAACCAGCACGTCATCGTCGTGACGAAACGCCTCTTCCAGCGCCGCCGGTAACGCATCGCGGGTGTTTACCCGGCTGATACCGACGCTTGACCCTTCACAGCTTGGCTTAACGAACACCGGTAAGCCCAGCGCATCAATGTCTGCCAGCGTCTGTGCGTCCAGTCCGCTCTCCTGCTGCTGACGCGTCAACCAGACGAATTTCCCGGCCGGCAATCCCCTGCCCTGCCACAGCAATTTGCTACGCAGTTTATCCATAGTGATCGCCGAGGCCATTACGCCGCTACCGGTATAAGGGATCTGCTGGAATTCCAGCACCGCCTGCAAAGTACCGTCTTCACCGCCACGACCATGCAGCGCAATAAACGCTTTATCAAAGCCCTGTTGTTTCAGGTTAAGCACTGAAACATCGCGGGTATCTACCGGATGCGCGTCAATACCCATTTCACGCAACCCGGCCAGCACCGCGCTACCGGACATCAGCGAAACTTCACGCTCCGCCGAGGTGCCACCCAACAATACCGCTACTTTCTCAGCCATTGCGCACCTCCGCCTTCACTGCGGGCTGCAAACGGATTTCCGCCAGCTTGCGCGCGATTTTGCCAATGTTACCGGCTCCCTGAACAATCACCAGGTCGTTACCGCTCAGCAGGGGTGCCAGTGCCTCTGGCAGCGCGTCGTGTTCCGACACCAAAATCGGGTCCACTTTGCCGCGACCACGAATCGCACGGCACAGCGAGCGGCTATCCGCTCCTGGAATCGCTGTTTCGCCAGCCGGATATACATCCAGCATCAGCAGCACATCCACCTGCGACAACACGTTGGCGAAGTCGTCAAACAGATCACGGGTACGCGTGTAACGATGCGGCTGAAATACCATCACCAGTTTTTTCTCTGGCCAGCCAGCTCGCGCGGCTTTGATCGTCACATCCACTTCAGTAGGGTGATGACCGTAATCGTCAACCAGCATCGCGCTGCCAGACGTGCCATTAACCGGCGCGGTATCAAACTCACCCAGCAGGTCAAAACGTCGGCCCGTCCCCTGGAAGCTCTCCAGCGCGGCCAGAATCGCGTTGTCGTCGATACCTTCTTCTGTCGCCACCGCCACCGCAGCCGCCGCGTTGAGCGCGTTATGACGGCCCGGCGCATTCAACGTCACATGCAGCATCGGCTTGTCGTGGCGAATCAGGGTGAAGTGCCCTTGCGCGCCACGCTGTTCGTAATTTTCGATGCGCACATCCGCATCTTCGCTAAAACCATAGGTGGTGAGCTGCCGGCCTACGCGCGGGATCAGGTCACGGATCACCACATCATCGACACACATCACCGCACGGCCATAGAACGGCAGGTTGTGCAAAAAATTAATAAACGTCTGCTTCAGGTTCTCGAAATCACCCTGATAGGTATCCATATGATCTGCTTCGATATTGGTGACAATGGCCACCATCGGTTGCAGATGTAGGAAAGACGCATCGCTTTCATCCGCTTCAGCAATCAGATAACGACTGCTGCCCAGACGTGCATGGGTGCCTGCGGCTTTCACCAGGCCACCGTTGACGAAGGTCGGATCCAGTCCACCTTCGGCATAAATACTCGCCACCATCGCGGTAGTGGTGGTTTTGCCGTGCGTACCGGCAATCGCGATGCCGTGGCGGAAACGCATCAGCTCAGCCAGCATCTCTGCGCGGCGAATCACCGGGATACGCTGTTCACGCGCCGCCACCAGTTCCGGGTTGTCCTGCGCCACCGCAGTGGAGACCACCACCACGCTCGCATCGGTTACGTTTTCCGGGCGATGGTTGAAATAGATCGTTGCGCCCAACGATGCCAGATGCTGCGTCACCGGGTTGGGTGCCAAATCAGAACCGCTAATGTGATAACCTTCGTTCGCCAACACCTCGGCAATACCGCCCATGCCAGCACCGCCAATGCCGACAAAGTGGATGTGCCGGACGCGACGCATCTCGGGCACAATGGAACGCAGTTTTGCCAATTGTTGTGTATTCATCTGCCTCTGTTACCTGTGTTTTCCGTTTGTACCTGAACCAGGTACGGGTCAAGCTGACTGACCGATTAACTTACTTCGCGGCGCGCGCCACTTCCTGAGCAACCCGTTCAGTTGCATCGGGAATCGCCACCTGACGGGCTTTTTCTGCCATCGCCAACAAGGTGGCGCGATCCCAGTGACGTAGCGTGTCCGCGACCACAGCTGCGGTGAATTGCGGCTGCTCAAAAATTTTGGCTGCGCCCGCCTGCTCCAGCGGCAACGCATTCCAGTACTGCTGGCGATCTTTGTGCATAAAAGGCACGAAAATCGCCGGTAAACCTGCGGCAGCCACTTCGCTGACGGTCAATGCACCGGAACGACACACCACCACATCAGCCCAGGCATAAGCGGCAGCCATGTCATCGATAAATTCGGTGACTTTATGCTGCGGCTGACCCGCATCGCGATACGCCTGCTGCACCGTCTCCAGTGCCCCTTTGCCGGTCTGATGCCATAAGGTGATGGCATCGCCCAGTTCAGCGGCGACCTGCGGCAGCGTCTGGTTCAGGATGCGCGCCCCCTGGCTGCCCCCCACCACCAGCACACGTACCGGGCCGGTACGGCCAGCCAGGCGTTCAGCAGGTAACGGCAGCGCCAGTACATCGGTGCGTACCGGGTTCCCGACCACATCCGCTTTGGGAAAGGCTCCGGGAAACGCCTGCATCACTTTGGTGGCAATCTTCGCCAGCCATTTGTTAGTCAGACCGGCGATACCATTCTGTTCATGCAGCACCACCGGGATGCCACAGCTCCAGGCCGCAAGACCACCAGGGCCAGAAACATAACCGCCCATGCCCAGCACGACATCCGGCTGCCAGTTCTTCATGATGCGGCGCGCCTGACGCCAGGCATTAAAGATGCGCAGCGGGGCCAGCAGTTGGGCTTTCACCCCTTTGCCACGCAATCCGCTAATGCGGATAAAATCAATCTCGATACCATGCTTCGGCACCAGATCGGCTTCCATACGATCGGCGGTCCCCAGCCAGCGTACCTGCCAGCCCTGTTCCATCAGATGATGGGCGACAGCCAGACCAGGGAACACATGTCCACCGGTGCCACCTGCCATCACCATCAGTCGCTTCCCACTCATCGACCACCTCGGGTAAACGCCTGAGCTTTTGCCAGACGCGTTTCATAATCTATACGTAACAAAAACACGATGGCTGTCGACATGATGATCAAACTGGAACCACCGTAACTGATCAGCGGCAACGTCAGACCTTTCGTCGGCAGCATACCGGCTGCCGCACCGACGTTAACCAACGCCTGAAAACTGAACCACACACCAATTGAGCAGGCCAAAAAACCTGAAAAACGCTGGTCAAGCTCCAGGGCGCGACGGCCAATCGACATCGCGCGAAAAGCGACGAAGAATACCATCAACAGCGCCAAAACCACACCGGCATACCCCAATTCTTCACCGATGATGGAGAAGATGAAGTCGGTATGCGCTTCCGGCAGATACTCCAGCTTCTGCACCGAGTTCCCCAGCCCCTGGCCCCAGAATTCACCACGACCAAACGCCATCAACGATTGGGTTAACTGGTAGCCACTGCCGAACGGATCTTCCCACGGGTTCCAGAACGATGTTACACGCCGCATACGATAGGGTTCCGCGATAATCAGCAGCACCACCGCGAAAATACCGGAACCGATAATCGCCAGGAACTGCCACAATTTGGCCCCCGCGAGAAACAACATCGCCAGCGTAGTGACAAACAGCACCACCACCGTTCCCAGGTCCGGCTGTGCCAGCAGTAACACCGCCAGCACCACCATCACACCCATCGGCTTACAGAATCCCCAGAAGTTGTTACGCACCTCTTCCACTTTGCGCACCAGGTAGCTGGCGAGATAGCAGAACAGCGACAACTTCGACAACTCCGCAGGCTGTATACGCAGCGGTCCCAGCGCAATCCAGCGCGATGCGCCGTTGACCGAACTGCCCACCACTAACACGATCAAGAGCATGGCAACCGACACCACCAGCATCGCGTTGCTGTAGCGCTGCCAGAAATCCATCGGTACGCGCAATGTCACCAGCGCCATACCGAACGCCAGCGCGATATAAAAAGCATCACGCTTGGCAAAGTAGAACGGGTCTTCATTCAGACGCTGGCCCACCGGCATGGAGGCCGAGGTCACCATGATGAAGCCCACCAGGGCCAGTCCAAATGTCAGCCAAAGCAGCGTACGGTCATACAGCACCACTGGCGCGTCTTCGTTTTCGCGCGCCCCCATCACCCAATCTTTCAGGCGAAGGGAGAGGAAACTGGCTACACCGGCACCGGGAATTCGCATCAGCCTAGCTCCTTCGCCAGTTGCGCGAACTGATCGCCACGCTGTTCAAAATTACGGAACTGATCGAGGCTGGCGCAGGCCGGTGACAACAGCACCATATCGCCAGCGGTCGCCTGGGTGGCGATCTGCACCATCGCCTGCTGCATGGTCTCAGTACGCGTGGCGATTTCCGGACGTAATGCCGCCAGTGCATCGCCATCACGGCCAAAGCAGAACAGCCGTACGTGGTCACCTTGCAGATAATGCGCCAGCGGGCTGAAATCGGCGGATTTACCATCGCCCCCCAACAACAACCACAGCGTGCCTTTCACCTGCAAACCATTCAGCGCGGCTTCGGTGCTGCCGACGTTGGTGGCTTTAGAGTCATTAATCCAGCGGATACCGTGCGCTTCATGCACCAGTTGGAAACGGTGCGCCAGACCGGTAAAGGTGGTCAATGCTTTCAGGCTGGAGGCTCGCGGGATGTTCACCGCATCAGCCAACGCCAGCGCCGCCAGCGCATTGGTGTAGTTATGCTGACCCACCAGCTTCATTTCGTCGGTGTTTAACACCTTCTCGCCTTTCACACGCAGCCAGGTGCTACCCTGATGACGGTTAAGGTGATAATCACCAATATCGATACCAAAGCTGACACAGCGGGTATCCGCACCGCGAACCGGCATAGTCATGCCGTCATCGGCGTTGACCACGCAAACGCGCGCGTTCTCGTAAATGCGTAGTTTGGCGGCACGATACTGCTGCATCCCCAACGGATAACGATCCATATGATCTTCCGTCACGTTGAGGATGGTGGCCGCAGCGGCTTTCAGGCTGTAAGTGGTTTCCAGCTGGAAGCTGGAAAGTTCTAACACGTACAACTGTGCCGGTGACTTCAGCAGTGACAGCGCCGGTAAACCGATATTGCCACCCACGCCCACCTGCCAGCCTGCGGCACGCGCCATTTCGCCCACCAGTGTGGTCACGGTGCTTTTGCCGTTGGAACCGGTAATCGCTACAATTGGTGCCTGCGCTTCACGGCAGAACAGTTCGATATCACCGACGATCTCGATACCGGCATCTGCCGCCTCGCTCAACGCCGGATGCGCAAGGGCAATGCCCGGGCTGGCGATGATCAAATCTGCCGCCAGCAGCCAGTCGTTGTTCAGTCCACCGACATAGCGTTCCACCTGCTCTGGTAACTTATCCAGACCCGGCGGTGACACACGGGTGTCCATCACGCGGGGCGTTACGCCCTGCGCTAAAAAGAAATCAACACAGGAAAGGCCGGTCAGCCCCAACCCGATGATGACGACTTTTCTGCCCCGATAGTCAGCCATGATTAACGTACCTTCAGCGTTGCCAGGCCAATCAGCACCAGCATCAGCGAAATAATCCAGAAGCGCACGATAACGCGCGGCTCCGGCCAGCCTTTCAATTCATAGTGATGGTGAATCGGTGCCATGCGGAAAATACGTTGCCCGCGCAGCTTGAACGACCCCACCTGTAAGATCACCGACAGCGTCTCCACCACGAACACGCCCCCCATAATCACCAGCAAGAACTCCTGACGCAGCAGCACCGCGATGGTGCCCAGCGCGCCACCCAGCGCCAGTGAACCGACATCACCCATAAACACTTGTGCCGGATAGGTGTTGAACCACAGAAAGCCGAGACCCGCACCGACAATGGCGGTACAGACAATCACCAGCTCACCCGCATGGCGCAGATAAGGGATGTGCAGATACTCAGCAAACTTCACGTTACCCGTCGCCCAGGCCACCAGTGCAAAACCGGCAGCAACGAACACGGTTGGCATGATCGCCAGACCATCCAGACCATCAGTCAGGTTGACGGCGTTACCCGTCCCCACAATGACGAAGTAGGCCAACAGGATGTAGAACAGTCCCAGCTGCGGCATGATGTCTTTAAAGAACGGCACCACCAACTCCGTCGCCGGGGTGTCTTTACCCGCAAGGTAAAGCGCAAACGCCACACCGAGCGAAATCACCGACATCCAGAAATATTTCCAGCGTGCGATCAAGCCTTTAGTGTCTTTACGCACGACTTTACGGTAATCATCGACAAAGCCAATCACACCAAACCCAACCAGTACCACCAGTACACACCAGACATACGGGTTCGAAGGATACGCCCACATCAACACCGAAATGGTGATGGAGGAGAGGATCATCAGACCGCCCATCGTCGGGGTGCCGCGCTTACTGAAATGCGACTCCGGACCATCGTTACGTACCACCTGGCCGATTTGCAGCTTTTGCAGCCAGGCAATCAGGCGTGGGCCCATCCACAGAGAGAGAAACAAAGCGGTCAGCAGGCTGACAATGGCGCGAAACGTCAAATAGGAAAAGACGTTAAAGCCGGAATAAAGTGCGACCAGATGCTCGGCCAGCCAAACTAACATGTTCCTTTCTCCTGTAAGCTCTGTACTACCTGTTCCATGGCAGCACTACGCGAACCTTTAATCAAAATCGTTAACTCCTGATGTTCGGACAATAGCGTCCGTAAACGTTCAATCAGCGCGGCTTTGCTGGCGAAATGTTCGCCGTTGCCACTGTTTTCACTGATTAATTGGCTAAGCGATCCCGTGCTCAGCACACAATCAATTCCAGCGGCTTTCGCCGCCTCGCCGACCTGGCGGTGACAGACCTCCGCCTCATCACCGAGTTCCGCCATATCACCAACTACCATCACGCGATAGCCCGGCATATCGCCCAGCACCTGCGCGGCAGCAGTCATTGATCCCACATTGGCGTTGTAGCTATCATCAATCAGCAGTTGATGCTCAGCCAGACGAACCGGGAAGAGACGGCCTGGAACCGGCTGTAATTTCGTCAGACCCGCCTGAATTGCACTGAGCGGCGCATCAACCGACAGCGCTAACGCAGCGGCGGCCAGGGCGTTGGCGATATTGTGACGTCCCGGCAGCGGCAGGGTGATAGCGATCTCGCCACGTGGGGTATGCAGGGTGAAGGAGGTGGTATCGGCACGCAGTTGGATATCGCTGGCACCAAACTCCACCTCAGCCTGCGGTTGGGGTGAAAAACGCCACAGGGTTTTGCCCGTCAGCAGCGGTTGCCAGTTCGCCAGATCATGGCTGTCTGCGTTAATGATGGCCGTGCCGTGCGGCGGCAGACCGGCAAAAATCTCGCCTTTCGCTTTGGCGACACCGGCCAGTGAACCGAAACCTTCCAGATGCGCGGCCGCGAGGTTATTTACCAGCGCCGTCTCCGGGCGTGTCAAATCGGTGGTATACGCAATCTCGCCCTGGTGGTTAGCCCCCAGCTCGATGACCGCGTAATCATGGTCTTTGGTCAGACGCAGCAGCGTCATGGGGACGCCGAAGTCATTATTCAGGTTGCCAGCGGTATACAGGGTTTCACCGCATTCACGCAGGATCGCCGCGGTCATCTCTTTGACCGAGGTTTTACCGGATGAACCGGTCAGTGCCACCACGCGCGCTTTCGCCTGCTGGCGCACCCAGGCGCCCAACTGGCCCAAAGCGATGCGGGTATCAGCCACCACAACTTGTGGCACCGCCACTGGCAAGTGCTTACTCACCAACAACGCCTGTGCGCCACTGGCAATCGCATCACCGACAAAATCATGCGCATCAAAACGCTCACCCACCAGCGCCACAAACAGGCAGCCTGCCGTCACTTTTCGCGTGTCGGTGACCACATCGCTGACGGTAATATCGCTGCCGTACAGTTTGCCGCCACTGACCTTAGCCAGCGTCTTGAGAGAAATCGGGATCATGCCATCACCCCCAGTAAACGCGCGACCGTGTCGCGGTCCGAGTAGTCCAGACGACGGTTGCCAACGATTTGATAATCTTCATGCCCTTTGCCTGCCACCAGCACGATATCCTCGGCTTTGGCCTGCATAATGGCGTTGGTAACCGCTTGCGCACGACCCGCCACCACGCGAGCGCGACCAGGATCGAGCAGCCCGGTCAATATGTCATTCACAATCGCCTGCGGATCTTCACTGCGCGGATTGTCATCGGTGATCACCACCACATCAGCGAACTGCTCAGCAATGGCACCCATCAGCGGGCGTTTGCCTTTGTCGCGATCGCCGCCACAACCGAACAAGCACCACAGCTGGCCTTTACAATGCAGACGCGCCGCTTCCAGCGCTTTCTCCAGCGCATCCGGCGTATGGGCGTAATCAACCACCACCGTGGGTTTGTCTGGGGCGCTAAACACCTCCATACGGCCAGTGACTGGCAGCAACTGCGCTGCGCTACTGACCAGGGCATCCAGCGGGTAATCCAGCGACAGCAGCGTTGCCAGTGCCAGCAACAGATTGCTGACGTTAAAGGCTCCCATCAAACGGCTGTCGAACTCACCCTCACCCCAACTGGAGCTGAAGCGGATATGCGCGCCGTCATCGTGATAATTCACGCTGGTGGCTTTCAGCCAGCGACCATGGCAGCCGGGTTGCAGGTTATCCGCCATCGTGACGGCCACGGCATCGGGCAATTGTGCCAGCCAGCGACGTCCGACTTCGTCATCCGCATTGATAATTGCGGCACCTACCTGATGTTCGGAGAACAGCAGCCATTTGGCCGCTTCGTAGCTTTGCATATCGCCGTGATAATCGAGGTGATCACGGCTCAGATTAGTGAACACCGCCGCGGCAAACGGCAGAGCAGCAACACGATGCTGAACCAGACCATGCGATGACACCTCCATCGCCGTCAGGGTTGCGCCCTGACGCACCAGGTCGTGCAGGACGTGCTGAACATCCACCGCGGAACCGGTGGTATTTTCGGTCGGTGCCAGTTGGCCATACAGGCCGTTGCCCACCGTCCCCATCACGGCACCGGTCTCACCCAGCAGATTGGCCCACTGCGCAATTAACTGCGTGATAGTGGTTTTGCCGTTGGTGCCGGTGACACCAATTAACTTCAGTTTTTCAGCAGGTTGCTGATAAAAGCGTCCGGCCAGTGCCGAGAGACGCTGCGGTAACTGCGCCAGATAGATAACCGGGACACCATGTATCTCGCGGATATCACCATCACTGGCCTCGCCTTCGGCTTCAGCAATCACGGCCGCCACGCCCTGAGCAACAGCCTGTGGAATAAATCGACGTCCATCAGCATGATGGCCCGCCACGGCGATAAACAGATCGCCAGAAGCCGCAGAGCGGCTATCCAGTGTCATGTCACGGAGTGGACGCGCCGGCGCGCCCGGCACCCACGGGGCCAGTAAGTCGCGCAGGTTACGATCTGTCACTTGATTCCTCACTCGGGTTCTTCACCAACTCGTTCTTATCATTTACCGGTAGCGCATCGGGTTCGATATTCATGGTACGCAGCACGCCGCCCATGATGGCACCAAACACCGGCGCGGAGACCGCACCACCATAATATTTACCGGCCTGGGGATCGTTGATCACCACCACCAAAGCAAACCGAGGATGACTGGCAGGTGCAACACCTGCGGTATAAGCAATGTATTTATTGACGTAGCGCCCATCAGGACCGACTTTCTTCGCGGTACCGGTTTTGATCGCAATGCGATAGCCCTTGATGGCCGCTTTCACGCCACCGCCACCCGGCAGGGCAACGCTTTCCATCATATGCACCACGGTTTTCACCAGGTCTTCCGGGAAAACACGCTCGCCGGCAACCGGCGGATCAACCTTGGTAATCGACAGCGGACGATAGACGCCATAGCTGCCAATGGTTGCGTAGACTCGCGCTAACTGTAACGGCGTTACCATTAGCCCGTAGCCGAAAGAGAAGGTGGCCCTCTCTATGTCAGACCACCGTTGTTTTTGAGGATATAAGCCACTGCTTTCTCCGACCAACCCCAAATTGGTCGCCTTACCCAGCCCAAAGCGCGCGTAAGTGTCTACGAGTGCTGAGGACGGCATCGCTAACGCCAGACGGGAAACCCCGACGTTACTCGACTTCTGCAGGACCCCGGTCAGGGTCAATTCGTTGTAACGCGCCACATCTTTGATCTCATGACCATTAATACGATAAGGCACGGTATTCAGTACGCTGTTTTCTTTCACCACACCGCGTTGCAGGGCGGTCATCACCACCATCGGCTTAACGGTTGAACCCGGTTCGAAGATATCGGTGATGGCGCGGTTACGCATCACATCTTTCGGCGTGTTAGCCAGGTTGTTCGGGTTATAGGCCGGACTGTTCGCCATCGCCAGCACTTCGCCAGTATTCACGTCCACCAGCACCGCCGACCCCGATTCGGCTTTGTTAAACGCCACGGCGTTGTTCAGCTCGCGATACACCAGCGCCTGCAAGCGTTCATCGATGCTCAACGTCAGGTTATGGGCGGCGCGGCTATCTACTGAGGAGATATCTTCAATCACCCGACCGTAGCGATCTTTACGCACCGTACGTTCGCCGGGTTCGCCGGTCAGCCATTTGTCGAAGCTTTTCTCGGTGCCTTCAATGCCCTGACCGTCAATATTGGTGAAGCCAATCAGGTGCGCAGTGACCTGGCCGGCCGGATAGTAACGGCGTGATTCTTCACGCAGATAGATGCCGGGCAGCTTGAGCTTCTTAACGTATTCACCAATCGCCGGGTTAACCTGACGCGCCAGATAAACAAAACGCCCTTTCGGGTTGGCATTGATGCGGGTGGCGAGTTGATCAAGTGGGATCGACAGTGCATCGGAGAGCGCTTTCCAGCGGCTATCAACCGAAATACCACCGTGTTCATTCAGTTCTTTCGGATCGGCCCAGATGGCGTTCACCGGTACGCTGACCGCCAGCGGGCGACCGGCGCGATCGCTGATCATGCCACGCGCGGTAGGCACCGCCTGCACACGCAGCGAACGCAGATCCCCTTCTTTCACCAGCTTGTCGGGATTGATCACCTGCAACCAGGCCACACGCGATAACAGGCCACCCAGCGCCAGTAAAATACAGCCGCACAGCAACGCAAAACGCCAGCTTACAAAGCTGGCCTTATCTTCCGGTTTTTTTAACTTCAGCGTTTTGCTTGCGCCGCTCATCAGGTTCTGAGATTCCTTATTGCTGCACCACAATGTTTTCCTGTGAAGGATCGACATGCTGCATTTGCAATTTCTCGGTTGCGATTCGTTCTACCCGGCTGTGATCGCCGAGCGCGTTTTCTTCCAGAATCAGATTGCGCCATTCGATATCTAATGCATCCCGCTCCAGCACCAACTGCTCGCGCTCCGCGGTCAGACGACGCGTTTTGTGCGTCGTCGTCACCACCAGCATTGCGGAAACCAGCACCGCCACCAGCAACAGCACCGGGATCTTGCCAAATCGCAGCAGATCGCCACCAATGACACCAGGCAGACTGTGACGCTCGTTGCCGATCATGGCGCTGTCCTTTCCGCAATACGCAGCACCGAACTGCGTGCGCGTGGGTTATCAGCGATTTCGGCATCGCCCGGAACCAGTTTGCCAAGCGTTTTCAGATCCCGACCGCCCAACGCTTTCAACTGCGTTTCGGTCATCGGAATACCGGCCGGTACTTGCGGACCACGACTCTGATCGCGCATAAAGCGTTTCACCAGGCGATCCTCCAGTGAGTGGAAGCTGATCACTGACAATCTGCCGCCAGGGGCCAGTACCGACAACGCACCTTTTAACGCGATGTCGATCTCTTCCAGTTCACTGTTGATCCAGATACGAATCGCCTGAAAGCTGCGGGTCGCCGGATGCTTGAATTTGTCCTTTACCGGTGTCGCTGCGGCGATCACTTCAGCCAACTCTTTGGTACGCGTCATCGGCTGTTCACGATTGCGCTCGACAATCGCGCGGGCAATACGCTTGGCAAAACGTTCTTCACCGTAGGTCTTCAGCACAAAGGCGATATCCGCTTCTTCGGCACTGAGTAACCATTCCGACGCCGACTGTCCGCGCGTCGGGTCCATGCGCATGTCCAACGGCCCATCACGCATGAAAGAGAAACCCCGTTCTGCGTCATCCAACTGCGGGGATGACACGCCTAAATCGAGTAAAACTCCGTCGATCTTGCCGTTCAACCCGCGCTCGGTAACGTATTCCGCCAGTGCCGAAAACGGTCCATGCACGATCGAGAAGCGCGGATCTTTTATCTCAGCGGCTGCGGCTATGGCTTGCGGATCGCGATCTATCGCCAGAAGCTGACCGTTCGCGCCAAGTTGCGCAAGGATCAATCTGGAGTGACCACCGCGACCAAAAGTGCCGTCAATGTATATGCCGTCTTCCCTGATATTGAGTGCGTTGACCGCCTCATCCAGCAGCACTGTGGTGTGTTTGAAATTTTCCTGCATAGCTATAGCGACAAGTCCTGCAACCGCTCAGATAAAGGCTCCTGAGCCGACTGTTCTGCGTCAATATCATCCTTAACTTGTTGATACCAGGTCTGTTCATCCCACAGTTCAAACTTGTTGAACTGGCCGACCAGCATCACTTCTTTTGTCAGGCTCGCATGTTGACGAAGGGTATTCGCCAGCAACAAGCGGCCTGCATTATCCATCTGACACTCACTGGCATGACCCAACAGCAAACGCTGCACGCGACGCTCGGCGGGGTTCATACTGGACAAGCGAGACAGCTTTTTCTCAATGATTTCCCATTCGGGCAAGGTATAAAGCAGCAGGCAGGGCTGATGGAGGTCGATGGTACAAACCATTTGACCCTGAGACTCCCCGATCAGCAATTCACGATAGCGTGTTGGTACGGCCAGTCGCCCTTTACTGTCGAGATTGACTAACGTTGCCCCACGGAACATGCCAGCCTCACCCCTCAGATACCCTTTTTCACCACTTTATCCCACATTTTACCACGAAAAGAGTTTACGGAGCCGATGAAATCCTTGTCAAGCCGCAACGGCGAGTGAATATCACTCTTTACAGCGGGTGAAATTATTCAAAGAAGGGAGGAAGAAGGCGATGAATGGCAAAATAAAAATTAACCTGATGAATAATGGAATAAAAATTTTCGCGTAATGAAAAACGGCGAAAAATAATGCGCGTTGCCCCGTGAAGATAAATATCCCGCGTTATGCGACAGCGGCTGCATTTTAGGGGATTTCCGAAAAGAAGCCCAGCACCATCGCGACAGCTCTGCTACCAGCTGCTGCCGAAGATGTAAACAAATAAGAAAAGCCAGGCAGTTTAATTTGTTAGCAAATCAGGTGAAAATTTACGCTTTTTTACCTGAATGATTGCGGGGGAAATTAACGGATAGGTTAATAAAGTGGGGCAGCAGGCTGCCCCACTGATTCATTTTGTCCGACGGCTTAATTGACCACGACGAAATAAATTACGCCGAATACGGGTTAAACCCGGCTTCGGTTTTCGTGGTTCATCCAGTGACGCTAAAACAAGTTCGAGCACGCGCTCGGCAACATCGCGATGACGCTGCCCCACCGCCAGCACCGGGCACTCAAGAAAATCCAGCAATTCGTGGTCGCCAAAAGTGGCGATCGCCAGATCGGTTGGCAGACGCCCGTCACGTTTCAGCGTCACATCCATCACCCCTTGCAACAGGCCGAATGAGGTGGTGAACAGCGCTTCCGGCATGGGATGATCTTCCAGATATTTTTCGAACAATGCCGCCGCCGCCGTGCGTTCAAAGCTGTTGCAGTAGATGTAATCAATTGGACGATCGTCGCCTTTCCATGCCTCACGGAACCCCATTTCACGCAGGAAACTGACCGACAGCTCCGGTAACGCGCCGAGGAACAGGACGTTTTTCACCGGCAGCTGACGCAATTCAGCAGCAAGCTGTTGGGCATCATCCTGGTCGGCACCCACTACGCTGGTGAAATGTTCGCGATCCAATGCGCGGTCCAGCGCAATAATCGGCAGAGGATCGTTGATCCAGCGCTGATAAAACGGATGCTCTGGTGGCAGCGAGGTGGAAACAATGATCGCATCCACCTGACGCTGCAAAAGATGTTCAATGCAGCGCATCTCATTATCAGGTTGATCTTCTGAACAGGCGATCAGCAGTTGATAACCACGCTGTCGCGCCTGGCGCTCCAGGTAATTGGCAATGCGCGTGTAGCTGGTGTTTTCCAGATCGGGGATCACCAGCCCAATGGAACGGGTACGCCCGGCGCGCAGACCCGCCGCCACCGCATTCGGGTGATAATTGTGTTCACGCACCACCGCCATCACTTTCTCGACGGTTTTGTCGCTGACACGATATTGCCGCGCTTTGCCATTGATCACATAGCTGGCCGTAGTGCGCGACACGCCAGCCAGGCGCGCGATTTCATCCAGTTTCACGATGACACCTTAATTCCTGATAAGCCCTGCGGGTGAAAATTCCCGCAGAGTAGCTAAGGGTAAAACATTTGTAACATCTAACCGCAGAAAACTACGCTGAGCAACCGCTTTTATCTGTCAGGGTGTGCAAGCGCATAAAATAAAAAAACCCGGCATTACGCCGGGTTAGCATCGTGACTGTCTGTTACTGACAGGGATTAACGCATGATGCGATCGCCGCGCGAAACGCCAACGATCCCAGAACGCGCCACTTCAACAATTTCCGCGACATCACGGACGGTGTTCAGGAACGCATCCAGCTTATCGCTGGTGCCCGCCAGCTGAACCGTGTACAGCGTTGGCGTCACGTCGATGATCTGCCCACGGAAAATTTCCGCGCTACGCTTCACTTCTTCGCGGCCATAACCAGTAGCCTGAATTTTCACCAGCATGATTTCACGCTCAACGTAAGCACCCTGCCCCAGTTCGCTGACACGTAACACGTCAACCAGCTTGTGCAGCTGTTTCTCGATCTGCTCCAGCACCTTTTCATCGCCGACGGTTTGAATTGTCATGCGTGACAGGGTGGGATCGTCTGTCGGTGCGACCGTCAGGCTTTCAATGTTGTAGCCGCGCTGCGAAAACAGACCAACCACGCGGGACAATGCGCCGGATTCATTCTCCAGCAATACCGATAAAACACGACGCATAATTATGTCCTCTCCGTTTTGCTCAACCACATCTCGTCCATACCGCCACCGCGAATCTGCATCGGGTAAACGTGCTCGCTGCCATCAACCGTCACATCAACAAACACCAGACGCCCTTTCGCCAGGGTTTCCAGTGCCTGAGTCAGCTTTTCTTCCAGCTCTGCCGGATGCTGAATCGCGATACCCACGTGACCATAGGCTTCTGCCAGGCGCACGAAGTCCGGCAGGGATTCCATATAGGATTGCGAGTGGCGGCCAGAGTAGATCATGTCCTGCCACTGCTTCACCATGCCAAGGAAGCGGTTGTTGAGGTTCAGTACCAGCACCGGCAAATCATATTGCAGCGCGGTCGACAGCTCCTGAATATTCATCTGGATACTGCCGTCACCGGTTACACAGATCACCGTTTCCTCTGGCAGCGCCATCTTCACACCGAGCGCAGCAGGCAGGCCAAAGCCCATGGTGCCCAGACCGCCCGAGTTGATCCAGCGGCGCGGTTTGTCGAACTGATAATACAGCGCAGCAAACATCTGATGCTGACCCACATCAGAGGTGACGTAAGCATCGCCTTTGGTCAGACGGCAAATGGTTTCGATTACCGCCTGCGGTTTAATTTTATCGCTGGTGCGATCAAATTCGAGGCACTTACGGCTACGCCAGCCATCAATGGTCTGCCACCAGTCACGCAGGCTATCGAGTTCCTGCTTCACATCGGTCTGCGCCAGCAGTTCCAACATTTGCGTCAGAGTTTGCTTCGCATCACCGACGATAGGAATGTCTGCTGCGACCGTTTTGGAAATTGAGGTTGGGTCAACGTCGATATGCATCACCGTGGCATTCGGGCAATATTTCGCCAGATTGTTGGTGGTGCGGTCATCAAAACGCACGCCAATACCGAAAATCAGGTCAGCGTTATGCATGGTCATGTTGGCTTCATAAGTACCGTGCATACCCAGCATGCCCACACACTGGCGGTGCGTACCGGGGAAGGCTCCCAGTCCCATCAGCGAGGTAGTGACCGGGATATTCAGCGTTTCCGCCAGTTGCAGCAGTTCAGCTTCACAACCCGAGGTAATGGCACCACCACCGACATACATCACCGGTTTATGCGCCGCCAGTAAGGTTTGCAGCGCGCGCTTAATCTGCCCTTTATGACCCTGAATGGTCGGATTGTACGAACGCATGCTGACCGACTCCGGCCAGACATAAGGCAGTTTATTCGCCGGGTTCAGAATATCTTTCGGCAGGTCAATGACCACCGGTCCCGGACGGCCGCTGGCCGCCAACCAGAACGCCTTTTTGATGACGGTTGGGATCTCTTCAGTGCTTTTCACCAGGAAACTGTGTTTCACCACCGGACGGGATATCCCGACCATGTCGCATTCCTGGAAGGCGTCATAGCCGATCAGTGATGACGGCACCTGACCCGACAGAACCACCATCGGGATCGAGTCCATATAGGCCGTCGCGATGCCGGTAATGGCATTGGTGGCGCCAGGACCGGAAGTCACCAGCACGACACCCACTTCGCCGGTAGCACGCGCCAGGCCGTCAGCCATGTGCACCGCGCCCTGTTCATGGCGAACTAATACGTGGTCGATACCACCGACCGTTTGCAGAGCGTCATAAATATCGAGTACCGCTCCGCCTGGATAACCGAATACCTGTTTAACGCCCTGATCGATTAACGAACGGACGACCATTTCGGCTCCTGACAACATCTCCATTTTCTGCCTCCAGGCTTGGGGGACGGAATCCACAGGCGCTCGCTTTCCAGTCACGCCAGTGACATCCTGCCCCCGATTCGCCAATTAAGATCAAAACCTTATGTTTATGCTCAGAAGACGGAATTCATTTCCGCCTTCCAGGTACAGGGAATCTACTTGAGTTCATTCTTTTGAGAGTAGGTCGATTACCATAACCGCAGAAAACCCGGCAGGCAAACGCCCAAGCCCCTTCGCCTCGCTTCTTTCCACCCCAAAGGCACTGAGGCGTGATAATTGCCCGCGAGGATTAAACTAATGCCAGCACAGAACCGCAGATGATAATGCTGGTTACGCAATTATTTACAGCGAGTTATAAGAAATACACGATGCATATTTTGCAACATTCCAGCCCACAATCTTACCCGACAATTAATTCCTGGCGTGATTATCTTTAAAATCCTTATCTGACGTGAGATTCGTCTAAACAACCACGGTGATAATGTTTTACCACCAGGTAAAAAAACCTGATTTAATATAATTAAATCAATAACTTAAAATAAATATTCATTTTTAAAACATTTTTGCATGTGTCGCGTGTCGTCTGATACGCGTTAATATTTGTTTTTCCTCTGAACAAGCGAATAATCACAGCAGATCCACCTTAAGCACCTTGAGAAATAACCTTTCACTTATGGTTGACATCAACGCCCTTTCTCAGTATCAATATGGGCAGCACTCAATTTACGAGGTTTGATCCATGTCCCGTTCTTTTCGTCTACTTGGTCTACTACTAATCGCATCCCCATTGCGCGGTAGACTCGTGGGCGGAATCAACAACTGATTCGAACCTGCAGAAAGTTTAAAAAAACCCGCGCCAATGCGCGGGTTTTTTTATGCTCGTAGCACCGGCGAAGTTAATGCATAAGGAAGATTACGATGAGCCAGCAAGTTATTATTTTCGATACCACTCTGCGTGATGGCGAGCAGGCGTTACAGGCCAGCCTGAGTGTTAAAGAAAAACTGCAGATTGCCCTGGCGCTGGAACGTATGGGCGTGGACGTGATGGAAGTCGGTTTCCCGGTTTCTTCTCCGGGCGATTTCGAATCCGTTCAGACCATTGCGCGTACTATCAAAAACAGCCGCGTCTGTGGCCTGGCACGTTGCGTGGAGAAGGATATCGACGCCGCTTACGAATCGCTGCGCGTTGCAGAAGCGTTCCGTATCCACACTTTCATCGCGACCTCGCCGATGCACATCGCCACCAAACTGCGCAGCACGCTGCCTGAGGTGATTGAGCGTGCGGTGCATATGATCAAACGTGCGCGTAACTACACCAACGACGTGGAGTTCTCCTGCGAAGACGGTGGCCGTACCCCCATTGATGACCTGTGCCGTATGGTGGAAGCCGCGATCAACGCCGGTGCCACCACCATCAACATCCCGGACACCGTGGGTTACACCCTGCCGCACGAATACGCCAACATCATCAGCCAGCTGGTCAATCGCGTCCCGAATATTGATAAAGCGATTTTGTCTGTTCATACCCACGATGACCTGGGAATGGCAACCGGCAACGCCATCGCGGCAGTGATGGCTGGTGCGCGCCAGGTGGAAGGTACGCTGAACGGTCTGGGCGAACGCGCCGGTAACTGTGCGCTGGAAGAAGTGATCATGGCGATCAAAACCCGCCAGCAGATTATGAACGTGCACACCAATATCAAACATCAGGAAATCTATCGCACCAGCCAGACCGTTAGTCAGATCTGCAACATGCCGATCCCAGCCAACAAAGCGGTGGTCGGTTCTAACGCCTTTGCCCACTCTTCCGGCATCCACCAGGATGGCGTGTTGAAGAATCGCGAAAACTACGAAATCCTGACGCCGGAATCAATCGGCCTGCACAAAATCCAACTCAACCTGACTTCACGTTCAGGCCGTGCGGCGGTTAAACACCGCATGGAAGAGATGGGCTACAAAGAGACCGACTACAACCTGGATACGCTGTACGACGCCTTCCTGAAGCTGGCTGATAAAAAAGGCCAGGTATTCGATTACGATCTGGAAGCGCTGGCCTTCATCAACAAACAGAATGAAGAACCGGAACATTTCCAGCTGAAAGAATTCAACGTGCAGACTGGCTCCAGCGTGACCGCTACTGCATCTGTCCAGTTGGGCTGCGGTGAAGAGACCAAATCTGACGCCGCCACCGGGAACGGTCCGGTTGATGCCGTCTACCAGGCAATCAACCGCATCACCGGTTTTGAAGCCGAGCTGATGAACTACAAACTGACCGCCAAAGGCCACGGCGAGAACGCGCTGGGTCAGGTGGATATCGTGGTCAACTACAACGGTCGCAAATTCCACGGCGTGGGCCTGGCGACCGATATCGTCGAATCCTCCGCTAAAGCGATGGTCAACGCCCTGAACAACATCTGGCGTGCCAAACAGGTGGAAAAAGAATTGCAGCGCAAATTTAAAGAACAAAAGGAAACGGTGTAACTATGACTAAGTCTTTTCATATCGCGGTGATGCCTGGCGACGGAATCGGCCCGGAAGTGATGGCGCAGGCCATGAAAGTTCTGGACGCGATTCGTACGCGTTTCGACATGCGTATCACCACCAGCGAATATGATGTTGGCGGTATCGCCATCGATCGTCACGGCGAACCACTGCCACCTGCTTCTGTTGCGGGTGCCGAGCAGGCCGACGCCATCCTGTTTGGTTCCGTGGGGGGTCCGAAGTGGGAACACCTGCCACCGGCCCAGCAGCCAGAGCGCGGCGCGCTGCTGCCACTGCGTAAACACTTTAAACTGTTCAGCAACCTGCGTCCGGCAGCGCTGTACAAAGGCCTGGAAGCCTTCTGCCCGCTGCGTAGCGACATTGCTGCACGTGGCTTCGATATCCTGTGCGTACGCGAACTGACTGGCGGTATCTACTTCGGTCAGCCAAAAGGCCGCGAAGGCAGCGGCGCGCATGAACGTGCGTTCGACACCGAGGTGTATCACCGTTTTGAGATCGAACGTATTGCCCGCATCGCGTTTGAATCTGCGCGCAAGCGTCGCAACAAAGTGACCTCAATCGATAAAGCCAACGTGTTGCAGACCTCGGTGATGTGGCGTGAGATCGTGAACGAAGTAGCGAAAGATTACCCGGATGTGCAGTTGAGCCATATGTACATCGACAACGCCACCATGCAGCTGATTAAAGATCCATCACAGTTCGACGTGCTGCTGTGTTCTAACCTGTTCGGTGACATTCTGTCTGATGAATGCGCAATGATTACCGGTTCCATGGGGATGTTGCCGTCAGCCAGTCTGAACGAAGAGGGTTTTGGCCTGTACGAACCCGCAGGTGGTTCCGCACCGGATATCGCCGGTCAGAACATTGCCAACCCGGTCGCTCAGATCCTCTCATTGTCCCTGCTGCTGCGTTACAGCCTGAATGCCACTGAGGCTGCCGACAGCATTGAGCGCGCTATTAACAAGGCGCTGGAAGCGGGTCATCGCACCCGTGATTTGGCCGGTGACGGTCAGTCCGTGAGTACCGATGAAATGGGCAGCATCATTGCCCGTTTCATCACCGAGGAAAAATAAAAAAATGAAAAGCTTATACCAGAAGTTATTTGATGCACATGTCGTCTACGAAGCACAAAATGAAACTCCGTTACTGTATATCGATCGCCATTTGATCCATGAAGTGACGTCACCGCAGGCCTTTGATGGCCTGCGCGCTCACGGCCGCAAAGTCCGTCAGCCGTCGAAGACTTTCGCCACCATGGACCATAACGTCTCTACCCAGACCAAAGACATCAATGCGTCCGGCGAGATGGCACGTATTCAGATGCAGGAACTGATCAAGAACTGTGCTGAGTTCGGTATCCAGCTGTATGACCTGAACCACCCGTTCCAGGGCATCGTCCACGTTATCGGCCCTGAGCAGGGCATGACCCTGCCGGGCATGACCATCGTGTGCGGCGACTCCCACACCGCCACCCACGGCGCCTTTGGTTCGCTGGCGTTTGGTATCGGTACGTCTGAGGTTGAGCATGTTTTTGCCACTCAGACCCTGAAGCAGGGCCGTGCCAAAACCATGAAGATTGAGGTGCTGGGTGAAGCGGCTCCGGGCATTACTGCGAAAGACATCGTGCTGGCGATTATCGGTAAAACCGGCAGCGCGGGCGGTACCGGACATGTAGTGGAGTTCTGTGGCCCGGCGATTGAAGCGCTGAGCATGGAAGGCCGCATGACCCTGTGCAACATGGCGATTGAAATGGGTGCCAAAGCGGGCCTGGTAGCACCAGATGACACCACCTTTAATTACCTGAAAGGCAAGCAATTTGCGCCGAAGGGCGAGCAGTGGGAGCAAGCGGTAGCCTACTGGCGTACCCTGAAATCTGACAGCGATGCGAAATTCGATAGCGTGGTCACGCTGAACGCCGCTGACATCGCTCCGCAAGTGACCTGGGGCACCAACCCTGGTCAAGTGATGGCGGTTGACCAGGCGATCCCGAATCCGGCCTCATTCGCTGATCCGGTCGAGCGCGCTTCTGCTGAAAAAGCACTGGCGTATATGGATCTGCAGCCGGGAATCAAACTGACCGACGTGGCGATCGATAAAGTGTTTATCGGTTCCTGCACCAACTCACGTATCGAAGATCTGCGTGCCGCTGCCGCGATCGCCAAAGGCCGTCACGTGGCTCCGGGTGTGGTGGCGATGGTGGTGCCGGGTTCTGGTCCGGTGAAAGCCCAGGCGGAAGCGGAAGGTCTGGACAAGATTTTCCTCGAAGCCGGTTTTGAATGGCGTCTGCCGGGTTGTTCGATGTGTCTGGCGATGAACAATGACCGTCTGAATCCGGGCGAGCGTTGTGCCTCCACCAGCAACCGCAACTTTGAAGGTCGTCAGGGCCGTGGTGGACGTACTCACCTGGTTAGCCCAGCGATGGCCGCAGCCGCAGCGGTCACTGGCCGTTTTGCCGATATTCGTGAACTGACTCAGGGAGCTTAAGCCATGGCGAAGAAATTTACTCAGCACAGCGGGATTGTTGCCCCGCTGGATGCCGCGAATGTTGATACCGATGCCATCATTCCGAAGCAGTTCCTGCAAAAAGTAACCCGTACCGGTTTTGGCGCGCACCTGTTCCATGACTGGCGTTTTGATGATGACGCAGGCACCGTACCGACCGCCAGCTTCGTACTCAACAAGCCGGAATACAAAGGCACCAGCATTCTGCTGGCGCGGGAAAACTTTGGCTGCGGCTCCTCACGTGAGCACGCGCCCTGGGCGTTGACCGATTTCGGTTTCCAGGTGGTGATTGCGCCAAGTTTTGCGGATATCTTCTACGGCAATAGCTTTAATAACCAGCTGCTGCCGGTGAAGTTGAGCGATGAAGAAGTCGATGAGATGTTTAAGCTGGTCGCCAGCCATCCGGGCGTCAGCTTTACCGTTGACCTGGAAGCGCAGACCGTGACCGCCGGTGACAAAACCTACAGTTTTGAAATCGATAGCTTCCGTCGTCATTGCATGATCAATGGCCTCGATAGCATTGGCCTGACGCTGCAACACGAAGCGTCCATCGCCAACTACGAGACTAACCAGCCCGCGTTTTTACGTTAAAACTGCGCGATTAATCGCGCCGCTACAGGTACGCACTGGCCCGTAGCGGCGCAATTTATTGCGCGCAGTTATACATCTCGCACCCGCGAAGCCAGCCCCAACGCCAGCACCGCCAGCCCTAACGCCAGCCAGTACACCGATTCATGGCCGAAATGTTCACTCAGCGCCCCCTGAATCAAACCCGCCACAATCATCCCGGTAGAAATCGAGGTCGTAAACATGGTGGTGGCCGCACCTGCGCGTCCCGGCATCAGGTCCTGGAACCACAACATCCCAATCCCGGCAACGATGCCGATAAACGCTGCATTGAACAGCTGCAACACCATCAGCGCAGTGCGTGACTGAAACAACCCCAGCCCGAGATAGAACACAATCGCGGCCACCAGCGCCAGTTGCACCAGACGCCGTTTACCCACGCGACGCGCAAAATGTCCGGCCAGCAACATAATCGGAATTTCCAGCCCAGCCGCCGTTCCCATCAACAAGCCCGCCAGTTTTTCAGGCAACCCCAGGGTTGAACTGATATACAGAGGCATATCAATGATATACATCACGTTGCAGGTCCACATAATCACCGAGGCGATAAACAGCAGACGCACCTGGCCGTCTTTCCACGGACTGAGTTGCGTCAGCACCTGCTCCGGAGAGGCCACCACGCGCGGCACCGACGGTAGGGTGCGCCAGATCAGCAGCAGGCTGAACAAAAAGATCACCGCCGCCACGCAAAACAGCGTCACGAAACCGTAATTCAACGCCAGCGCGAACGATAATGGCGGGCCAATCACCCACGCCAGTGACAACTGCGCACGCATCACCGAACTGAACATCACCACTTCCCGCGCCGAGCGGTCAGCATATTCACGCGCCAATGCAAAGATCTGCGGCACCGCCACGCTGGCCAACGCCGACAGCAGCACGCCCAGCGTAATCAATGTCAGATAATGACGGGTGAAGGCAAACAGCAGCGAATTGCTCACCGCCATCAGGCAACAAAACATAATCAATTTGCGGCGGTCACCATGACTGTCGGAACGTTTTGCCACCAGCAGACTGATAACGATGCCGGCAATCGCATTGACGGTAAAGAACAGTCCGACCCAGAACGGCCGTACCTGCACCTCACGCGTCAAAAACAGGCTCAACGTCGGTGCCTGTAAAGCACCGGCCACGCCAACCATAAAGGAGACGGCCATAAAAGCCAGATAAACCGGGTTGAGGAACGGCTTACGCGTTAACAGCGATTTCATGCAGAAATCCCTTTGCGGATATCAATCGGGGGAAAAATGAGGGTAGAAGATTCCACAGCAAGACGAAAAAAGCCAGCAGAGAACTCACTGCTGGCGGTGAAATTGCACCCTACTCAGAAAAGGTCCCACGTCGGCGGAACCGCTGGCAGAGCGCCATTCATGACTGAATGCCTCCCGCTCTTCCATTAAGGTCTACTATGCCTCTAATATGAGGCAGGAAAAACTGAGCGATTAAGAGAAGGAGTTCCCCTTTTATGTCCTCTTCACGGCTACAACAGCAATTTATCCGCCTGTGGCAAAGCTGCCAGGGCCAGGATCAGGAAACCACCCTGAGCGAGCTGGCGGAATTGCTGCACTGCTCACGGCGCCATATGCGTAACCTGCTGAATGCGATGCAGGATGCAGGCTGGTTAATCTGGCAGGCTGAGGCCGGGCGTGGCAAACGCTCGACGCTGAGTTTTTGCTACACCGGGCTGGCATTGCAGCAGCAGCGCGCAGAAGATTTACTGGAGCAGGATCGCATCGAACAGTTGGTACAGTTGGTCGGTGACAAAAACCAGGTACGGCAAATGATTGCTTCCCACCTCGGTCGCAGCTTCCGTCAGGGCAAACATATTCTGCGCGTGTTGTACTATCGTCCGCTGCCTAACTTGCTACCGGGCTCCCCGCTGCGTCGCTCCGAAACCCACCTGGCGCGACAAATCTTCAGCGGTCTGACGCGGGTAAATGAGGAAAAGGGGGAAATCGAACCTGATATCGCCCACCATTGGCAACAGACGTCGCCGCTACACTGGCGCTTCTTCCTGCGCCCGGCAATTCGTTTTCATCATGGACGTGAGCTGGAGATGGAGGATGTCATCAGCTCGCTGGAGCGCCTGCGCAGCCAGCCGCTGTTTTCCCATCTCGCGAAACTGCACTCCCCTGCGCCATGGACGCTGGATATCCAACTGACACAGCCCGATAACTGGCTACCGTGGCTGCTCGGCAGCGTCAGCGCGATGATCCTGCCGCGCGAATGGCAAACCCAGCGCGACTTCGCCCGGCAGCCGATTGGGACCGGGCCATACAGCGTGGTGCGCAACCAGCAAAGTCAGCTCAAGATTGCTGCCTTTGATGACTACTTCGGCTACCGCGCGCTGATTGATGATGTCTCGATTTGGGTGCTGCCGGAAATCAGCGATGAATTGGTGTATGCCGGGGTGAAATTGCAGGGCGAAACCGCCGATGAAAAATTGGAAGAAAGTCATCTCGAAGAGGGTTGCTATTTTCTGCTGTTTGACCAGCGTTCAGAACAGGGGCGCGATGCCCATTTCCGCCGCTGGGTCAGCTATCTGTTTAACCCGATCGCCTTGCTGAACAACGCCGGAGTGGGTTATCAACGCTATTGGTTCCCGGCTTACGGCCTGCTGCCACGCTGGCACCATCGCCGCGATCTGACCTCCGTCAGTAAACCCGATAACCTGAAACAACTGACCATCAGCTGGTA
This sequence comes from Pantoea sp. X-Soil-TKNS-1211, assembly GCF_059730495.1. Classification (NCBI taxonomy): domain Bacteria; kingdom Pseudomonadati; phylum Pseudomonadota; class Gammaproteobacteria; order Enterobacterales; family Erwiniaceae; genus Pantoea; species Pantoea sp. X-Soil-TKNS-1211. Next base: position 774,936 of record NZ_AP035953.1, on the reverse strand, counting down.
CAGCCACCATGTCGAGCACGAGGGCATCGCCAATGCGCTGCGTCCGCTGTTGGCTGAGCAGGGCATTGAGCTGATTACCCACGAACTGAGCTATGAAGCCTGGTTTAATGGCGAGGGCGAGAGCGACATCTGGCTGGGTAGTGTCAACTTCACCCTACCGCTCGACTACTCGCTGTTCGCTCAGCTGTACGAGCTGCCGCTGATGCAACAATGTATCCCGATTGACTGGCAAAACTCGGCTGAACGTTGGCGCGAAAAAACGCTACCGCTCGCAGAATGGAGTAAACAACTGGTAGACAGTAACTATCTGCACCCGCTGTTCCATCACTGGCTGCTGCTGGAAGGCCAGCGCAGTATGCGTGGTGTACGCATGAATACCCTCGGCTGGTTTGACTTTAAATCCGCCTGGTTTGCCCCGCCGGAGTTGTGAACCTTTCGTCCTGACCCGGAAATGTCTAGAATGAGCCGTTCTCAACGGGGTGCCCTGCGTTACCGGGCTGAGAGAGACCCGTCGAACCTGATCCGGTTAATACCGGCGTAGGGATTTGAGATGCCTCACTGCTCAGATCCTTTGCGACTCAACCTTATCTTCTCCTCAAGGAGCGCAAAGTGTTTAAAAAAGTTCTGCCCGTGCTGTTGTTGGTTGCTGCCCCGGCACTGGCTGCCAAACCGGTACTGACCGTCTACACCTACGATTCGTTCTCTGCTGAGTGGGGACCCGGCCCCGCCGTCAAAAAAGCCTTTGAAGCCCAGTGCGGCTGCGAACTGAAATATGTCGCGCTGGAAGATGGCGTGTCGCTGCTCAACCGCGTGCGGATGGAAGGCAAAAACAGCAAAGCGGATATCGTGCTGGGCCTCGATAACAACCTGGTACAAGCGGCAGAAAAAACCGGCCTGTTTGCCAAAAGCCAGGTGGATACCCGCGCACTCCAGCTGCCGGATGGCTGGCACAACGACACCTTTATCCCATTCGACTATGGCTACTTCGCCTTTGTCTATGACAAAAACAAACTGAAGAACCCGCCGAAAAGCCTGAAAGAACTGGTAGAAAGTCCGGAAAAATGGCGCGTGATCTATGAAGATCCACGTACCAGTACCCCCGGACTGGGCCTGCTGCTGTGGATGCAAAAGGTGTATGGCGACAAAGCACCGGAAGCCTGGCAAAAATTGGCGCAAAAAACCGTCACCGTCACCAAAGGCTGGAGCGAGGCTTATGGCTTGTTCCTGAAAGGCGAAGGCGACCTGGTGCTGAGCTATACCACTTCCCCGGCTTATCACATCATTGAAGAGAAAAAAGAAAACTACGCTGCGGCACCGTTTAGCGAAGGTCATTACTTACAGGTTGAAGTGGCGGCGCAGCTCGCCAGCAGCAAACAACCAAAACTGGCGCAGCAATTTATGCAGTTTATGGTGTCCCCGGACTTCCAGCAGACGATTCCAACCGGAAACTGGATGTATCCGGTGATTAAAAGCGAGCTGCCTGCCGGTTATCAGACGCTAAACGTACCGCAAACGGCGCTGCAGTATAGTCCGACTGAGGTTGCCGACCATCGTGCCGCCTGGATAAGTGCATGGCAACGCGCCGTCAGCCGTTAATTCCCGGCTGGCTGCTACCCGGCAGTTTCACCGCGCTGTTGTTATGCGCGGTGGCGCTGCTGGCGTTTGGCGCACTGCTGATGTCAGCCCCGATCGGTGACTGGCGCGGCCTGCTCAGCGATGATTATCTGCATCATGTGCTGGCGTTCTCCTTCGGGCAGGCGTTGCTGTCGGCCTTGTTCTCGGTCATTCCCGCCATCCCGCTGGCACGCGCCTTGTACCGGCGACGCTTTCCTGGCCGTAATCTGCTGTTACGCCTGTGCGCCATGACGTTGGTGTTACCGGTTCTGGTGGCGGTGTTCGGCTTACTAAGCGTCTATGGCCGCAGCGGCTGGCTGGCCCAGCTGTGCAGCCTGGTGGGGATCGATTATCACTTCTCACCTTATGGCTTGCAGGGCATTCTGCTGGCACACGTGTTCTTCAATCTACCGCTGGCGACACGCATGTTGTTGCAGGCGCAGGAAAGCATTCCGGGCGAGCAGCGTCAGCTGGCGGCCCAGCTTGGACTGCGTGGCTGGAACCTGTTCCATTTGCTTGAATGGCCGTGGTTGCGGCGGCAAATCCTGCCTACCGCCGCGCTAATTTTTATGCTGTGTTTTGCCAGTTTTGCCACCGTGCTCGCACTCGGCGGTGGCCCACAGGCCACCACGCTGGAGCTGGCAATTTATCAGGCGCTGAGTTTTGACTACGATCCTGGCCGCGCGGCCCTGCTGGCACTGCTCCAGTTGGGTTGCTGCCTGCTGTTGGTGTTGCTGAGCCAGCGCTTCAGTAAAGCCATTCCGACCGGGAGCCAACAGATACGCGGCTGGCGCGATCCGCAGGACAGCTGGCGTGCGCGCCTCAGCGATGGCTTATTGATCGGTTTCGCCTTGTTGCTGTTGATCCCGCCTTTACTGGCAGTGGTGACCGATGGTCTGCGTGGCGGCGTGGCCGGGGCGATACAGCAACCTGCCCTGTGGCAGGCCACCTTTACCTCATTACGTATTGCCCTTGGGGCAGGCGTGTTGTGCGTCATTTTTACCCTGATGCTACTGTGGAGCAGTCGCGAGCTACGCCTGCGTCATCACATCATCCCGGCACAGGCGATGGAACTGAGTGGCATGTTGATTCTGGCAATGCCGGGGATTGTGCTGGCGAGCGGCTTTTTCCTGCTGTTCAACGCCACCGTTGGCCTGCCGCAATCTGCTGATGGCCTGGTGATCTTCACTAACGCGCTGATCGCTATCCCTTATGCGATGAAAGTGCTGGAGAACCCGATGCGCGATCTCAGCGCGCGTTACAATCAATTGTGCGCCTCGCTGGGTGTGCAGGGATGGAATCGCCTGCGTCTGATTGAACTGCGCGCGCTGCAACGCCCGATTGCCCAGGCGCTAGCCTTTGCCTGCGTGTTGTCGATTGGTGATTTTGGCGTGGTGGCGTTGTTTGGCAGTGCGGATTTCCGCACCCTGCCCTTTTATCTGTTCCAGCAAATTGGTGCCTATCGTGGCGATGACGGCGCGGTCACAGCGTTGCTGTTGCTGCTGCTGTGTCTACTCCTGTTTACCCTGATGGAAAAATTGCCAGGTCGTCATGCTGACACTGAATAACCTCACTTACCTGTACCAGCATCTGCCAATGCGCTTCCAGTTTAGCGCGCAAGCGGGCGAACGGCTGGCGATCCTTGGCCCGAGCGGTGCCGGAAAAAGCACCCTGCTCAGTCTGATTGGTGGCTTCCTGCCAGTCAGCAGCGGCAATTTATGGTTGAACGGCACAGATCATACCGCCAGCGTCCCTGCGGCGCGTCCGGTCTCGATGCTATTCCAGGAGAACAACCTGTTTCCCCACCTGACGGTGCAGCAGAATCTGGGACTGGGGTTGCATCCGGGCTTAAAACTCACCCGAGATCAGACACAACAGGTGATTGAGATCGCCGGACAAACCGGGCTGCAGGAGATGCTGCATCGTCTGCCAGGCCAGCTCTCCGGTGGACAGCGCCAACGCGTGGCACTGGCGCGCTGCCTGTTGCGTAATCAGCCGATTTTATTGTTGGATGAGCCGTTTTCCGCACTCGATCCGGCGTTGCGCCAGGAGATGCTGCAACTGGTGCACAGCGTCTGTGCCGCGCGCAACATCACGCTGCTGATGGTGTCGCACAGCCTGGAGGATGCGCGGCAAATCGCGGCACGCAGTCTGGTGGTGGTTGATGGGAGAATTTATTGGGATGGCAGCACGGAAGACCTGCTCAATGGCAGAACCCCCGCCGCCGCCATCCTCGGCGTGGCGCAACGTTAAGCGAAGAACACCTTCCACAGCAGATGGCGGAACAGCGGCATCATCGGATGGAACTGGATAGCGATAAACGCCGCCACACCGACCACTGCGGCCAACGGTGCCAGCCAGCGTAAACGCGCCGCTGGTAGATACGCCGTTGCCCAGTCGATGTTTTTGCCACTGCGCCACCAGCGCCAGCATAGCCAAAATCCGAGCCAGATCAGCAATGCCACCAGCGCCAGCAGCCAGGTAAAGTGGCCACCTTGTTCCGCTTCCGGTACATCAATCGCCACACCAGCCAGAATGCCGGGCATCAGATACAGTGGTGGCCAAAGGATGCAGCCGATAATATTTGGCGGCAGAAATTTACGCACCGGCAGCTCCAGCATCCCGGCAGCCAGTGGAATCAGTGGACGCGTCGGCCCGACAAAGCGCCCCACCAGAATGGTAAACATGCTGTGCTGATGCAGCGCATGCTCGGTTTTATCCAGCAGCCCGCGATATTTTTGCAGATATTTCCAGCGATGTAGCGGCCCCTGGAATCTCCAGCCGATGCCATAGGATACCCAGTCGCCAATCAGGCAACCCACCAGTCCGGCAGCCCAGGCGGGATACAGACCAATCTGACCGCTGCCAACCAGCGCGCCCAGGCTTGCCATCAATACCGTGCCCGGCAGCAGCAATCCCACGAAGGCCAGCGACTCCAGAAACGTCACCAGCGCGACAGCAAACAGCGCCCATTCCAGAGATTGCGTAAAAAGATGTTGTACCCAGGCTTCCATAAATATCCTCTGCGGAATATGAAGGCTGGATTGTCCAGAGCCTGCGCCGCAGCGTCAAGGCAAGATTTGTACGTCAATGTTGACAAAGTGCTTACAATTTAAGCAAACAAAAGACACTGTATAAACATCCATGATATACTAAACGGGTTATCACACCCGGAGTTCACGTGACCGATCCACGCGCAGGTTTTCTGCTTACCCGACACTGGCGAGACACCCCCACTGGCAGCGAAGTGGTACTGTGGCTGGCTACCGACCACGGCGTACAACGCGTCGTTTTACCCGCGCAGGAGTCAGTGGCGTTTATCCCGAGCGAGTTTCAATCGCAGGTTGAGACGCTGATCCACGACGAACGCCACACACGTATTCAATCCCTGAAGTTAAAAGATTTCCGTCGCCGCCCGGTTTTCGGCCTCTACTGCCGCAGCTACCGCCAGCTACAGAATCTGGAAAAACGCCTGCGGGAAAATGGCATCCCGGTGTATGAAGCGGATATTCGTCCGACCGAGCGCTATCTGATGGAGCGCTTTATCACCGCGCCGGTGTGGTTCAGTGGTGACACACGCGGCGACAGCGTGGTAAATGCGCGCCTGAAACCCCATCCCGACTACCGCCCACAGCTCCAGTGGGTCTCGCTGGACATCGAAACCACTGAACACGGCGAGTTGTATTGCATCGGGCTGGAAGGCTGCGGTCAGCGTCAGGTGTTTATGCTCGGCCCACCCAACGGCGCTGCCAGTCAGCTTGATTTCGAACTGATCTATGTCGATAGCCGCCCGCAACTGCTGGAGCAGCTGAATGCCTGGTTTGCCCATCATGAACCGGATGTGATTATCGGCTGGAACCTGGTGCAGTTCGACCTGCGCGTGTTGCAAAAACATGCCGATCGTTACGGCATTCCCCTGCGCCTCGGTCGTCAGCAGCAGCCGCTGGAGTGGCGTGAGCACGGTTTTAAACCTGGCGTGTTCTTTGCACAGGCCACCGGTCGCCTGATTATTGACGGTATCGAAGCGTTGAAATCCGCTTTCTGGGATTTTCCCTCCTTCAGTCTGGAGGCGGTCTCGCAGACGTTGCTGGGCGAAGGCAAAGCCATCGACAACCCGTGGCAGCGTATGGAGGAGATCAACTGGCGCTTCGCCAACGATAAACCGGCGCTGGCGCGCTATAACCTGAAAGATTGTGAGCTGGTGACGCGTATCTTTCATCATACCGCCATCATGCCATTTCTGCTGGAACGCGCCACGGTCAACGGACTGGCGGTCGATCGCCACGGTGGCTCGGTGGCGGCATTTGGTCATCTCTACATTCCACGTATGCATCGTGCCGGGTTTGTTGCCCCCAATCTCGGCGAAGTGACGCCGGAGGCCAGCCCTGGCGGTTACGTCATGGATTCCCGCCCTGGCCTGTACGATTCGGTGCTGGTGCTGGATTACAAAAGCCTCTATCCGTCGATTATCCGCACCTTCCTGATCGATCCGGTTGGACTGGTGGAAGGGCTGGCACATCCTGATGATGCCGATTCGGTGCCCGGTTTTCGCGGCGCACGTTTTTCCCGTGACACCCACTGCCTGCCCGCGATTGTTGAGCAGATCTGGCAGGGACGTGAGCGGGCAAAACTCGACCACAATAAACCGCTGTCGCAGGCACTGAAAATAATCATGAATGCCTTTTATGGCGTGCTGGGCACCAGTGCCTGTCGTTTTTTCGATCCTCGCCTCGCCTCATCCATCACCCTGCGCGGCCACGCCATCATGCAGCAAACGCGTGAATTGATTGAAGCCAAAGGCTATGACGTGATTTACGGCGACACCGATTCGACGTTCGTCTGGTTGAAAGGCGCACACAGCGAAGCGCAGGCAGCGGTGATTGGCCGTCAGCTGGCGGAGCACGTCAATGGTTGGTGGCAGGAACATCTACAACAGACCTATGGCCTGAGCAGTGCGCTGGAGTTGGAGTACGAAAACCATTTCAGCCGTTTCTTAATGCCCACCATTCGCGGTGCGGAACAAGGTAGCAAAAAGCGCTATGCCGGTCTGATTCGCGCCGATGGCAGCGAACGGCTGGTGTTTAAGGGGCTGGAGTCGGTGCGCACCGACTGGACGCCGCTGGCGCAGCAGTTCCAGCAAACCTTGTATGGCCGCATCTTCCGCGGTGAACCCTGGCAGGATTATATCCGCGACACCGTGGCGCAACTGCTGGCAGGCGAACTTGATGATCTGCTGGTCTATAAAAAGCGCCTGCGTCGTCCATTAAAAGATTATGAACGTAACGTGCCACCGCACGTGCGCGCCGCACGCCTGGCGGATGAGGTTAATCGCAAATTGGGACGCCCGTTGCAGTACCAGAACGGCGGTGCCATTCGCTATGTCATCGCCACCGCAGGCCCGGAGCCACTGGAGGCACGCCATACGCCGCTCGACTATGATCACTATGTAACGAAGCAGTTGCAGCCGGTGGCGGAAGGCATTTTACCCTTCGTCGGCGATGATTTTGCTACACTGATTACCGGGCAGTTGGGGCTTTTTTGACAGGTGACGAATGCCCTGCCATCCAGTACCATAGCGCCCTTCCTGAATCTCACCGCATTGACACGCTGCCCAAACCCTTTCGTTTGGTGGTCTGGTATTGCCTGAGAGCAGGTGCACATCTTCATGACATGACAGAGAATCGAGCAGGAAATATATGGTTTTTACACTGGGTCAACGCTGGATTAGTGATACGGAAAGTGAACTGGGACTGGGCACGGTAGTTGCACTGGATACGCGCATGGTCACACTGATGTTCCCGGCAACCGGCGAAAACCGCCTCTATGCCCGTAATGATTCTCCTGTTACCCGCGTGATTTTCAATCCGGGTGATACCGTCACCAGCCATGAAGGCTGGCAGATGCGCGTCGACGACATCCGCAACGAAAACGATTTAATTACCTACATCGGCACGCGTCTCGATACCGAAGAATCTAACGTGCTGATGCGCGAAGTGATGCTCGACAGCAAACTGGTTTTCAGCAAACCGCAGGATCGCCTGTTCGCCGGACAGCTGGATCGTATGGACCGTTTTGCGCTGCGTTTCCGCGCACGTAAGTATCAGAGCGAGCAGTACAACCTGCCCACCAGCGGTTTACGCGGTATGCGCACCAACCTGATTCCGCATCAGCTCCACATTGCACACGATGTTGGTCGTCGCCATGCACCGCGTGTGTTGCTGGCCGACGAAGTGGGCCTGGGTAAAACCATCGAAGCCGGGATGATCATCCAGCAGCAGTTGCTGGCTGGGCGTGCGGAGCGCGTGTTAATCGTGGTGCCAGAAACCCTGCAGCATCAGTGGCTGGTGGAGATGCTGCGCCGCTTCAACCTGCGCTTTGCCCTGTTTGATGACGCTCGCTACACCGAAGCACAACACGACAGCGATAACGCCTTCGATACCGAGCAGTTGATCATTTGCTCGCTCGATTTTGTACGTCGTAATAAACAGCGTCTGGAACAGCTGGCTGATGCTGCCTGGGACTTGCTGGTGGTCGACGAAGCGCACCACCTGGCGTGGAGTGAAGACGCACCGAGTCGTGAATACCAGGTGATTGAACAGCTGGCGGAACAGACGCCTGGCGTGCTGCTGTTGACCGCCACGCCGGAACAGCTTGGTATGGAGAGCCATTTCGCCCGTCTGCGCCTGCTCGATCCTAATCGCTTCCACGATTTCAGCCAGTTCGTTGCCGAGCAGCAGCACTATCGTCCGGTGGCCGATGCGGTGAGCACGCTGCTGGCCGATAAAGCGATCACCAAAGAGGAAATGAACCTGATCAACGACCTGGTCGGCGAGCAGGACATCGAACCGCTGTTGCAGGTAGCAAACAGCGATCGCGACGGCAAAGATGATGCACGTAAAGAACTGATTTCGATGTTGATGGATCGCCACGGCACCAGCCGCGTACTGTTCCGCAACACCCGTAACGGCGTGAAAGGTTTCCCGAAACGCGAACTCCATCAGATCCGCCTGCCGTTGCCGGCCCAGTACCAGACGGCGATTAAGGTCTCCGGCATTATGGGTGCGCGTAAAAGCGCGGAAGAACGCGCCCGTGACATGCTGTACCCGGAGCAGATTTATCAGGAATTTGAAGGGGATAGCGGTACCTGGTGGAACTTCGATCCACGCGTTGAGTGGCTGATGGGTTATCTCACCAGCAACCGTAAAGAAAAAGTGCTGGTGATTTGCGCCAAAGCCGCCACCGCCCTGCAACTGGAACAGGTCCTGCGCGAGCGCGAAGGTATTCGTGCGGCGGTGTTCCATGAAGGTCTGTCGATCATCGAACGTGACCGTGCCGCCGCCTGGTTCGCCTCAGAAGAAGATGGCGCGCAGGTACTGCTGTGCTCGGAAATCGGTTCTGAAGGCCGCAATTTCCAGTTCGCCAGCCGCCTGGTGATGTTTGACCTGCCCTTCAACCCGGATCTGCTGGAACAACGTATTGGTCGTCTCGATCGTATCGGCCAGATGCACGATATTCAGATTCTGGTGCCGTGGCTGGAAAAAACCGCGCAGGCGGTGCTGTTGCGCTGGTATCACGAGGGTCTGGACGCGTTTGAGCACACCTGCCCAACCGGCCGCGCCATTTACGACAGCGTCTACAGCCAGTTGATTGAATACCTGGCCGCGCCGGAAAATCCCCAGGGACTGGACGAGTTTATTGCCGAGTGCCGCAAGCAGCATGACCAGTTGAAAACCCAGTTGGAACAGGGACGCGACCGTCTGCTGGAGCAGAACTCTAACGGCGGTGAAGCAGCTCAGGCGTTGGCCGAGGCGATTGCCGAACAGGATAACGATACCGGTCTGGTGAATTTTGCCCTCAACCTGTTTGATATCGTCGGTATCAACCAGGAAGATCGCAGCGATAACCTGATCGTACTGACCCCGTCCGATCATATGCTGGTACCGGATTTCCCTGGTCTGCCGGAAGATGGCTGCACCGTGACCTTCAACCGCAACCAGGCGCTGTCTCGTGAAGATACCCAGTTCATCACCTGGGAGCACCCATTGATCCGCAACGGTCTGGACCTGATCCTCTCCGGCGATACCGGCACTTGTGCGCTGTCGCTGCTGAAAAACAAAGCGTTACCGGTTGGCACGCTGCTGGTTGAAATGATCTATGTGGTGGAAGCTCAAGCACCGAAGCATCTGCAATTGACCCGTTTCCTGCCGCCGACGCCAGTGCGTCTGCTGATGGATCGTACCGGCAACAACCTCGCCGGGAAGGTGGAGTTTGAGAGCTTTAACCGTCAGTTGAATGCGGTGAATCGTCACACCGGCAGCAAGCTGGTGAATGCCGTCCAACAGGATGTGCATCAGATTCTGACCCTGGCCGAAAGCGCGGTGATACCGGAAGCGCAGGCGATTATCGCGGCGGCAAGGACCGAAGCTGATGAGAAGCTGAGTGCTGAATTATCACGTCTTGAGGCACTGCGCGCCGTCAACCCCAATATCCGTGATGACGAGGTTGAAGCACTGGAAAGCAACCGTAGCCAGGTGCTGGCCAGCCTCGGTGAAGCCGGCTGGCGTCTTGATGCGCTGCGCCTGATCGTGGTGACGCACCAATAATTGACCGGGGCCGCAAGGCCCCTTACGGAATGGCTGATGGAACCTTATAACCCGCCGCTCGAACCCTGGCTGCATATCCTGTATCAGGACGACCATATCATGGTGGTCAACAAGCCAAGCGGTTTGCTGTCGGTGCCGGGCCGCCTCGACGAGCATAAAGACAGCGTGATGACGCGGATCCAGCGTGATTACCCGCAGGCTGAGTCGGTGCATCGCCTGGATATGGCCACCAGTGGCGTTATCGTGGTGGCGCTGACTAAAGCGGCCGAGCGTGAGCTGAAGCGGCAGTTTCGTGAACGCGAGCCAGCCAAGCAATACGTGGCGCGCGTCTGGGGACATCCGGCTGAGGAGCAGGGGTTAATCGATCTGCCGTTGATTTGCGACTGGCCGAATCGACCCAAGCAGAAGGTGTGTTTTGAAACCGGCAAACCGGCGCAGACCGAGTATCAGGTGCTGGCGTATGATGCCGATAACAGCGCCAGGGTGCTACTGAAGCCGATTACCGGACGCTCACATCAGTTGCGTGTGCATCTGCTGGCGCTGGGGCATCCGATTCTCGGTGACCGCTTCTATGCATCACCGGAAGCGCTGGCGATGGCTCCGCGCCTGCTCCTGCATGCGGAATCTCTGACGATTACCCATCCGGCGTTTGGCAACAGCATGACATTTCGTCAACCCGCAGATTTCTGACCGTCGTCGTAACGGCGCGATTTATCGCACCGTTACGGAGAACGGATTTATTTAAATCCCTTTTCCTTACGAATCAAATCGTAAGCTGCCTGAATTTCCTGCGCTTTCTGCTTCGCCATCTCCATCATCTCCGGCGGCAGCCCCTTCGCCACCAGTTTATCGGGATGATGCTCTGCCATCAGCTTGCGATACGCGCGCTTGATGGTGGTGCTGTCATCGCTGCTTTTCACTCCCAGCACACTACAGGCATCTTCCAGCGTCGGGCCGCGTTTAGCTTGCTGATACGCGCCACCGCCATACGATGAACCGCCGCCGCCAAATTGCTGGCCACCCTCCATCATGCGCAGGAACTGGTCAAACTGCATCTTTGAGATACCCAGCTCCTCGGCGATCACATACAACACCTGGCGTTCGTTGGGATGCAGCGAACCATCAGCGAATGCCGCCTGGATCTGAATTTCCAGAAACATCCGAATCAGATCAAAACGGCCAAAGCAGGCACTGCGCAGTTCACGCAATTTATTGCGTAGCGGATAGTCGCCCTGCTTGCCTTCACGGAAGGCACGCTGCGCCGCAGTACGCGCATCGCCATGTAATTGCATACGATCCATCAACAGAGACGCAATCTGGATGTCCGCTTCAGTGACGCGCCCTTTTGACTTGGTCAAATGGCCCATCACCTGAAAAGTGGTACTAAAAAACAGTGTCTGGCGGGTTTGGTTGTTAGCGAAGTAGCCTTGTCCCTGAACGCTGCGCACCTTATCAAACATGTGGCCAATGATCAGACCCAGTACAATGCCCCAAAAGCCTAGCCCGGAAAGCAAGCCCAAAGCCAGACCAATTACTTTTCCCCAGTAGCGCATAAACTCCTCAATTCGCCATGCTTGCGGCTGAAAATTGCATTATCATACCTGTCATTTATCTCAGCGCCTAACGGCAACGCGGACAGAAAAGGATTAACACTGGCGCATCGCCGGGCAGTAAGTTAGTCTCTGACCGGATTGTCGGCATGATGCCAGTTTTCATGGAATTATCGAAACCGCGTATGAAAAAACGTATACCTACCTTGCTGGCTACCATGATTGGTGCAGCGATATACAGTCAGCATTCCCTCGCCGACGACTTAATGTCGCAGTGTATGCTGGGCGTGCCGAGCTTTAACCGCCCGTTGGTTAATGGCGACACGAATTCGCTGCCCGTGACGATTCATTCTGACTCGTCCAAAGGCACCTATCCCAACGACGCGGTATTCACTGGCAATGTCGATGTGCAGCAGGGTAACAGCCGCATGACTGCCGACGAAGTACAGTTGCATCAGCGTCAGCAGGAAGGGCAAACCACACCGGTGCGTACCGTTGATGCGCTGGGTAATGTGCACTACGACGATAATCAGGTCATCCTGAAAGGTCCGAAAGCCTGGTCGAATCTGAATACCAAAGACACTAACGTCTGGAACGGTAACTACCTGATGGTAGGCCGTCAGGGACGTGGTGACGCCGACCAGATGAAACTGCGCGGCAACAACCGTTATACCATCCTCGAAAACGGCAGCTTTACCTCCTGTTTGCCAGGCAGTAACAGTTGGAGCGTGGTTGGAACTGAGGTGATTCAGGACCGTCAGGAAGAAGTGGCAGAGATCTGGAATGCGCGCTTTAAACTCGGCAATGTACCGGTTTTTTATAGCCCTTATCTGCAACTGCCGATTGGTGATCGTCGCCGCTCAGGCTTCCTGATCCCGAATGCGAAATACAGCAGCACGAATGGTTTCGAGTTCATGCTGCCGTACTACTGGAACATTGCGCCGCAGGCCGATGCCACCATTACGCCGCATTATATGAGTAATCGCGGCCTGCAATTGCAGAATGAATTCCGTTATCTGACCCAGTTTGGTGCGGGGTTGATGGAGCTGGATTATCTGCCATCCGATAATCAGTACAATAAAGACAAAGGGGTGCGTAGCATTGCGCAGGACGCAAGCTCCGATCGCTGGTTGTTCTACTGGCGTCACGCTGGGGTGTACGATCAACACTGGCGTTTCAATGCGGACTACACCAAAGTCAGTGATCCCTATTACTTCAACGATTTGACGTCGCAGTACTACAGCTCGACCGATGGATACGCCACCCAGAAATTCAGCGTTGGCTATTCGGATACCAACTGGGACGCCACGCTTTCCACTAAAGATTTCCAGGTATTCGGCACCACCAGCAACAGCAACGTTTATCGTGCGATGCCGCAGCTCGATCTGAATTTCTATCAGAACGATATCGGGCCGTTTGATGGTCGTGTTTTCGCGCAGGCGGTCAAGTTCACTAACGTCAATAGCCGGATGCCTGAAGCGACACGTCTGCATATTGAGCCGACGCTGGATCTGCCGCTATCCAATGGCTGGGCCAGTCTGGACACCGAAGCCAAGTTCCTTGCTACCCATTATCAGCAAGACAGCCTCGATTATTACAACAGCTCAAGCTACACACGTACTTCCAGCGGCCTGCTGAAAGACTCCGTTAACCGTACCCTGCCGCAGTTCAAAGTGGACGGTCGACTGGTGTTTGACCGCGATATGGACTGGGCTGAGGGCTACACTCAGACGCTGGAGCCGCGCGTCCAGTATCTCTACATTCCGTACCGCGACCAGAGCTCTATCTATCCGTACGACTCAACGTTGCTGCAAACTGACTATACCGGCCTGTTCCGCGACCGTACCTACAGCGGCCTCGATCGCATCGCCTCAGCCAATCAGGTCGCAACCGGTGTCACCACGCGAATTTATGATAACGATTTGGTTGAACGTTTTAACGTTTCTGTTGGTCAAATCTACTCGTTTACCCCATCGCGAACTGGCGTTCAGCAGATCGATGATGAAGATGACACCGGCAGCCTGATCTGGGCCGGTGACACTTACTGGAAAGTGAGCGATCGCTGGGGCGTGCGTGGCGGGCTGCAATACGATACCCGTCTCGATAACATAGCTCAGGGCAATGCGGTGCTGGAATATCGACAGGATGCCGATCGTATGGTGCAGCTGAGCTACCGCTACAGCAGCCCGGAATACGTCGCGCAAGCGCTGAATGACTCCAGTCTGCTGAATAACCCGATCTACAAAAACGGCATCTCTCAGGTCGGCGCTACCGCCAGTTGGCCGATTGCCGATGCCTGGTCGCTGGTCGGTGCGTATTACTACGACACCCGCAACAGCAAACCGGCTGATCAGGTGCTGGGACTACAATACAGCTCCTGCTGCTATGCGATCCGCGTCGGTTACGAACGCAAAATCAACGGTTGGGAAAACAACAATAGTAAGTATGACAACCAAATCTCATTCAACATTGAGCTGCGTGGCCTTAGCTCCAACTATGGCTTAGGCACCCATGACATGCTGCGTCAGGGCATCATCCCTTACCAGCAGGCTTTCTGATGTTGTGATGTTTGACAGGCTATCCCGCAGTGCGGAAACAACAATGGATAAAGTATGAAGAACTGGAGAATGCTGATTCTTGGTGTGGCGATTGCCGCTAACACTGCGTTCGCAGCCCCGCAAATGGTAGATAAAGTTGCCGCCGTCGTGAATAACGGCGTGGTGCTGGAGAGTGACGTTGATAGCATGCTGCGCACGGTGAAAGCACAGGCACAGCAGGCCCATCAACAACTGCCTGATGACAATACCCTGCGTCATCAGATCCTTGAGCGCCAGATCATGGATAGCATTGTTTTACAGATGGGTGAAAAAGCGGGACTGCAGATCAGCGATCAGCAGTTGGATGAAGCTATTACGAACATCGCCGGTCAAAACCATATGACCCTCGACCAGCTGCGTAGCCGCATCGCCTATGACGGTATTAACTACAACGAGTACCGTGCGCAAATCCGTAAAGAGATGATGATCTCTGAAGTACGTAACAACGAAGTACGCCGTCGCGTGACTATTCTGCCGCAGGAAGTGGATACCCTGGCGAAACAGATTGGTTCGCAGAACACGCAAGGTACGGAGCTGAATGTCAGCCAGATCCTGCTGCCATTGCCGGAAAACCCAACCCAGCAGCAAGTTGATGACCAGGAAGCGCTGGCTCGTCAATTAGTGGGTGAACTGAAAAAAGGTGCCGACTTTGGCAAACTGGCCGTGACCTATTCTGCCGATCCGCAGGCGCTGAAAGGCGGCAACATGGGCTGGAGCAAGATTGAAGAGTTGCCTACCCTGTTCTCCCAGGCACTGGCAAGCGCGCAGAAAGGCGATGTGGTAGGTCCGATCCGTTCAGGCGTTGGCTTCCATATTCTGAAAGTGAACGATCTGCGTGGCGAGAGCAAAAACATCTCCGTGACCGAAGTACACGCACGTCATATCCTGCTGAAACCGTCACCCATCCTCACTGACGATCAGGCACGTGCCAAACTGGAAGAGATTGCCGCCGATATTCGCAGCGGTAAGATCACCTTTGCCGCCGCAGCTAAACAGTATTCCGACGATCCGGGTTCAGCGAACCAGGGTGGTGATCTGGGCTGGACCTCACCGGAGGTATTCGATCCGGCATTCCGTGATGCGCTGCTGCGCTTGCAGAAAGGCCAGACCAGCCAGCCGGTTCACTCCTCTTTTGGCTGGCATCTGATTCAGTTGCTGGATACCCGTCAGGTTGATAAGACCGATGCGGCACAGAAAGAACGCGCCTATCGCCTGCTGTTTAACCGTAAATTCGCGGAAGAAGCGCAGACCTGGATGCAGGAACAGCGCGCCAGTGCTTACGTGAAGATTCTGGACAACAATGGTCAGTAATTATCGTGTGGTTATCACTCCCGGCGAACCCGCCGGGATTGGTCCTGATTTAACCGTTCAACTGGCTCAGCGTGACTGGCCGGTTGAACTGGTGGTATGCGCTGATGGTGAGCTGCTGCGTAATCGCGCAGCTCAGCTTGGCTTACCGTTGACGCTGCGTGATTACCAGCCCGGTGCGGCGGCACAACCGCAACAGGCTGGTTCACTGACGCTGCTCCAGATTGATACCGCGCAAGCGGTCACACCAGGTGAGTTGGCGGTGGCTAACAGCCACTACGTGCTGGCAACCCTGGCGCGAGCCTGTGATGGCTGCCTTAACGGTGAATTTGCCGCGTTGATTACCGGCCCGGTTCACAAAGGCGTGATCAACGATGCCGGTATCCCCTTTACCGGACATACCGAGTTTTTCGCCGATCGCGCGGGCGGTGACCGCGTAGTAATGATGCTGGCTACCGAAGAGCTGCGGGTGGCATTGGCGACAACCCATCTACCGCTGAAAGATGTGTCGGCCGCGATCACCCGTGACAGCCTGCATGAAGTGATTACCATTTTGCACCGTGATATGCAGCAAAAGTTCGGCCTGCCGAACCCGCATATTTTCGTCTGCGGCCTGAATCCGCACGCGGGCGAAAGTGGCCATATGGGCCGCGAAGAAATTGATACTATCATCCCGGCACTGGAAGAATTACGGCAGCAGGGCATCCAACTGACCGGTCCGTTGCCCGCTGATACCCTGTTCCAGCCGAAATATCTGCAACATGCTGACGCCGTGCTGGCGATGTATCACGACCAGGGCTTACCTGTACTAAAATTTCAGGGGTTTGGCCGAGCAGTGAATATCACGCTGGGACTACCCTTTATCCGTACTTCAGTTGACCATGGCACCGCGCTGGAACTGGCCGGTCTGGGTCAGGCGGAGCCGGGCAGCTTTATTACGGCGCTTAACCTCGCCATCACTATGATCAAGAGCAGTAATGAATAATCGCGTCCATCAGGGGCATTACGCCCGTAAACGTTTCGGGCAAAACTTCCTGAACGATCAGTATATTATCGACAGCATCGTCTCCGCTATTCACCCGCAAAAGGGGGAAGCCGTGGTGGAGATTGGTCCCGGCCTCGGCGCATTGACAGAGCCGGTGGGCGAGCGCCTGGATGAGCTGACCGTGGTGGAACTGGACCGCGACCTTGCCGCGCGTTTACAAACCCACCCGTTTCTTGGCCCCAAACTGACCATCTTCCAACAGGATGCGATGACCTTTGATTTCTCCGCGCTGGCGCGTGAGAAAGGCCAGCCACTGCGTGTGTTTGGCAACCTGCCGTACAATATCTCCACCCCGCTGATGTTCCATCTTTTCAGCTATACTGGTTCGATTAAAGACATGCACTTCATGCTGCAAAAAGAGGTGGTCAACCGTCTGGTGGCCGGACCGGGCAGCAAAGCCTATGGTCGACTCAGCGTGATGGCGCAGTATTATTGTCAGGTGATTCCGGTACTGGAAGTACCGCCACAATCGTTCACACCACCGCCTAAAGTGGACTCCGCGGTGGTACGCCTGGTGCCGTATGCTCAGCCACAACATCCGGTCAGCGATGTGCGTCTGTTAAGCCGCATCACGACCGAGGCTTTCGGTCAACGCCGTAAAACGTTGCGCAACAGCCTGGGTCATTTGTTTGCTGCGGGTGCGTTGGAGGCACTGAATATTGATGCCTCCCTGCGTGCAGAAAACGTCTCGGTTGCTCAGTATTGTCAACTGGCCAACTGGCTCGGCAATTATCAGGCAGAAAATCTGGAGAACTAAGTGCATGAGTGAACTGGCCCGCGTCTGTATCCAGGTACAAAGCCTGTATGTGGAGTCGCAATCGTCACCTGACGAGGAGCGCTACGTGTTTGCCTACACCATCACCATCCGCAATCTGGGGCGCAGCAGCGTCCAACTGCGCGGTCGTTACTGGTTGATCACCAACGGCAACGGTCGCGAAACTGAAGTTCAGGGCGAAGGGGTGGTGGGTGAACAACCCCATATCGCGCCCGGTAGTGAATTTCAATATACCAGCGGCGCGATCCTCGAAACGCCGATGGGCACCATGCAGGGTCATTACGTGATGATCGACGAAGAAGGCGAAGAGTTCTTTGTCGACATTCCAGTGTTCCGACTCGCGGTGCAAACCCACATCCACTAATCCTTCCTCGCCCGGCCAGTCCGGGCGATGCGTTTTAACCGGACTGATGTAATGAGTACATATCTGATTGGCGATGTTCACGGCTGTTATGATGAGTTACGTGCCCTGTTAGCACAGGTTAACTTCGATCCGCAGCAGGATGTCCTGTGGCTGACCGGCGACCTGGTGGCTCGTGGCCCCGGCTCGCTCGACGTGCTGCGTTACGTGAAGTCGCTGGGAGAGTGCGTACGGTTAGTGTTAGGCAATCACGATCTCCATTTACTGGCGGTGTATGCCGGTATCAGCCGTAACAAACCCAAAGATCGCCTGACACCGTTATTGGAAGCCGCCGATGCTGATGAGCTGATTAACTGGCTGCGTCGTCAGCCGTTATTGCAGGTGGATGAAGAGAAAAAGCTGGTCATGGCCCATGCAGGTATCACGCCCCAATGGGATCTCGATACGGCAAAAATCTGTGCGCGTGAAGTCGAAGCCGTGCTATCCAGTGACAGCTACCCGCTATTTCTCGACGCGATGTATGGTGATATGCCGAATAACTGGACCCCAGAACTCAGCGGTCTGGCACGCTTACGCTTCAGTACTAACGCGTTGACCCGGATGCGTTTCTGCTTCCCGAATGGTCAGTTGGATATGATCTGCAAGGATGCCCCAGAATCCGCCCCACCACCATTAAAACCCTGGTTTATGATCCCGAGTCCAGTGGCACGTGATTACACGGTGATTTTCGGGCATTGGGCATCTCTGGAAGGTAAAGGCACGCCGGAGGGCATCATTGGGCTGGATACCGGTTGTTGCTGGGGGGGAACGCTCACCTTGCTGCACTGGGAAACACAGCAATACTATGTCCAGCATTCTAACCGTGAGCAGGCGATGGCGCAGAGCGCAGCCCATCCGCCGCTCAGTCACCACGAATAACCGTTTCGTAGCGACGCGATTTATCGCACAGGTTTTAAAAGCGCGCGATAAATCGCGCCGCTATAAATTAACGGCGGCGTTCGAGGATTTCGAAGCAGTAGCTGTGTGAATTCTGCGCGTCGGCATCGTGGAATTCACTGAAGGTAGACTGCCACTCGTCCGGCTCGTAGTCCGGGAATTGGGTGTCACCCTCCACTTCCGCATCAATGTGGGTCAGGTAGAGACGGTCGGCACGCGGCAGCATCTGTTCGTAAATACGCCCACCACCAATCACCATCACCTCTTCCGCATCACCCGCTGCATTCACCGCATCTTCCAGCGACGTTACCCAGGTCACGCCTTCATGGTTGCCCGGCTGGCTGCTGACCACAATGTTCAGACGGCCCGGTAACGGACGACCAATGGATTCAAAGGTCAGACGCCCCATAATCACGGGCTTATTCAGGGTGTTGCGCTTGAACCATGCCAGGTCGGCAGACAGGTTCCACGGCATGGCATTTTCCATACCGATGATGCGATCCGCTGCCAGAGCTGCGATCAGACTAATCATGTTTAATGACCTACAGGAAAAAAATTGGCGCCATCATACGTAAAGGCGAAACTTTCGTCGATAGGAGGGACTCGCTATTTGCGTAAAGCTCCTTTGCCACCGCATTTTTGTTATTGGACAGAGTTTTACACCGCTTTTCTCAGCAATATCCGAGAGAGGCGCCATATTTTAGCGTGGAAATGGCACAAGGCAGCGTGAAAAGGGGATGTGACCTGTACGCGCGTGTAAAGAAATGCGCACTGACGCCAACAAAAGAAAACGGCTCCCGCAAGGAGCCGTGGATAGCGATTAGAAATCGTAGCGCAGACGCAACAGGTTAACGTTACCCAGTGATTTGTCGGTGCTGGAGGTAATCACGTATTCGTAATCAACACGGAAGCCGTAGTCGAGCTGGAAGCTCACACCCAGGCCGTTGTCGATACGTTGATAGTTGCGATCATTGATGTATTGCAGACGGTCACCCATAAAGTACGGCTGGATGGATTTAACCGCATATTGACCAATCGGGAATTTGTAGCCCGCAAAGTATTCCACACCCCAGGCATCGCCAGCGAAGTAGTTATGTACCTGCGATGTTTTGGTAGACAGGAAGTTCTGATAGTAACCACCACCGGCAGAAAGCGTCCAGTTACCTGGCGTCCAGCTCAGTGCAGTACCGTAGATGTTTTGGTTATAGGTTTTGCTGTCGCCGCTTGACGGTTGATGGATATCAGCACGGGTATAGTTCCACGCCGTACCCCAGGCCAGATCTTTGGTGATGTGGTAGTTCACACCCAGAGAACCGCCGCCTTTACGTTTGTAACGCAGTCCTTTACCTGGCAGATAGTCATTATCTTCGAACAGATAAGACGCATAAACATCAGCATCGCCAAAGGTGTTTTTGTATTTCAGCTGTTTACGTGAACGGTAGGAACCATCGTAGTCACCATTGATACCGTTACCCGGTGCCTGGGCTTTCATATCGTAATCCCAGATATCGGTTTTTGCACCGACCACATCATAGTAAATGCTGTTCTGCTGACCGAAGTAGAGTTCACCAAGGGTCGCACTTTTGAAGCCGGTGTACAGCTGACGACGCGTGGTGTTGTTCGCACCGTCGGCATAGTGGTTATCCCAACCCCACCAGGCCGGGAAGTTGACACCCAGCTCGTAGTAACCCACCCAGCTAACATCATCGAACAGGTAGTAATTGGCGGTAAAACGGAAACGTGAGCCACCGTCATAACCATTACGCTGGTAAGATTTGTCATTCACGCCGTTCTGATGCAGGAACTGCGGACGGATACTTCCGCCGACTTTAAAGTCGAGACGGCTCAGCGGATCGTTAGCCTGCGGGTCTGCTTTGAGAAGAGTAACTTCAGCCTGGCTGGCAAGTGGTGCCGCTGCGACCAGCGCAGCAATGGCGGTGAGAGTGAAAGCACGCATTTTCATTTTTTATAAATATCCCAGTTATGCTCGAAAAAATGAGCGATTAAGATACTAAAGGGAGCAGCATCGCTTTATATTTATAAAATTGTGCTAATAATGATGTGAAAAATTAAATCCGCACTAAGAGCTAAAAACTAAGCCAAATCAATATGTTTCATATAAGTTAACTTATTAACCAGACAGATAAATAAATAAAAAACGGCCCCCTGAGGAGCCGTTGTTTGTTATTTAACCAGAAGTTTTAACCTGTAATTTGCTGATGCATTTCCTGCACAGAAATCACTTTTTCGGTTGGGTCTGCATTCAGTGCCATCGCCGTCGCAAAACCGCCGTTCAGCGTGGTGTCATAATGCACTTTATATTGCAGTGCACTGCGGCGAATCAGTTTGGAATCCTCAATCGCCTGACGCCCAGCCGTGGTATTAACGATATAGGTGTATTCACCGTTCTTCAGGCGATCCTGAATGTGCGGACGACCTTCATGTACCTTATTCACCAGGCGCGGATTGATACCGGCTTCACCCAGCACCACAGCGGTGCCGTGGGTGGCATCCAGCTCAAAGCCAAACTTCTGCAATTTCGCCGCCAGATCAACGATACGTTTCTTATCGCCTTCACGCACCGACAGCAACGCGCGACCTGATTTTTTCATGTTGCTCTGCGCACCCAGCATCGCTTTAGCGAAGGCTTCCGCAAAGGTACGCCCTACGCCCATCACTTCACCGGTTGAACGCATTTCCGGGCCGAGGATCGGGTCAACGCCCTGGAACTTGTTGAACGGCAGTACCACTTCTTTCACGGAGTAGTACGGCGGAATCACCTCTTTGGTGACGCCCTGTTCAGCGAGCGTTTTGCCTGCCATCACGCGCGCAGCCACTTTCGCCAGTGGCACACCGGTCGCTTTGGAGACAAACGGTACGGTACGTGCTGCACGCGGGTTGACTTCAATCAGGTAGACTTCATTGTCTTTCACCGCAAACTGTACGTTCATCAGACCACGGACATTCAGTTCGAATGCCAGTTTCTCTACCTGCTGACGCATCACGTCCTGAATTTCGGCATTCAGGGTATAAGCTGGCAATGAACAAGCGGAGTCGCCGGAGTGCACGCCCGCCTGCTCGATATGTTCCATGATGCCGCCAATCAACACGCGCTCGCCGTCGCAAATCGCATCAACGTCGACTTCAACCGCGTCATCCAGGAAACGGTCAAGCAGAACAGGCGCATCGTTAGAAACCGACACCGCCGTCTGGAAATACCGCTTCAGGTCGATTTCGTCGTAAACGATTTCCATCGCACGGCCACCCAGTACATAGGACGGACGCACCACCAGCGGATAACCGATACCAACCGCTTTTTCCACCGCCTGCTCCAGAGTAGACACAGTGGCGTTAGCCGGTTGTTTCAGGTTCAGACGCTCAACCGCCTGCTGGAAACGCTCACGGTCTTCAGCACGGTCAATCGCATCCGGGCTGGTGCCGATAACCGGCACACCTGCCGCTTCCAGCGCACGCGCCAGTTTCAGCGGGGTCTGGCCGCCGTACTGCACGATGACGCCTTTCGGCTGTTCGATGCGCACGATTTCCAGCACATCTTCCAGCGTAACCGGCTCGAAGTAGAGGCGGTCAGAGGTGTCGTAGTCGGTGGAAACGGTTTCCGGGTTGCAGTTAACCATGATGGTCTCGTAACCATCTTCACGCAGTGCCAGCGCGGCGTGTACACAGCAGTAGTCAAACTCGATACCCTGGCCGATACGGTTTGGACCGCCGCCCAGGACCATGATTTTATCGCGGTCCTGGTTAGGATTGGCTTCGCACTCTTCCTCATAGGTTGAGTACATATAGGCCGTGTCGGTCGCGAATTCTGCCGCACAGGTATCAACACGTTTGTAGACCGGATGCAGGTTGAACTGCTGACGCAGTTTACGAATTTCACTTTCCGCCACGCCAGCCAGGGTTGCCAGACGTGCATCGGCAAAGCCTTTACGCTTCAGCGCACGCAGGAAGGCAAAGTCCAGCACCTTCACGCCTTCACGTGCCACCTGCTCTTCCAGACGCACCAGTTCTTCAATCTGTACCAGGAACCAGCGGTCAATGTTGGTCAGGTTGAACACGCCGTCAACCGACATACCCGCGCGGAACGCATCGGCGATGTACCAGATACGGTCAGAACCGGCATCTTTCAGCTCGCGGCGGATGCGGGTCAGCGCTTCGGCATCATCAAGGTTCACTTTCGGGTCAAAACCGTTGGCACCCACTTCCAGGCCGCGCAGTGCTTTCTGCATGGATTCCTGGAAAGTACGGCCAATCGCCATCACTTCACCGACAGATTTCATCTGGGTAGTCAGGCGATCGTTGGCACCGGCAAACTTCTCGAAGTTAAAGCGTGGAATCTTAGTCACAACGTAGTCGATGGACGGTTCGAATGACGCCGGAGTACGACCACCGGTGATATCGTTCATCAGTTCGTCGAGGGTGAAGCCCACCGCCAGTTTCGCCGCTACCTTAGCAATCGGAAAGCCGGTCGCTTTAGAGGCCAGCGCCGAAGAACGGGACACACGCGGGTTCATTTCGATAACGATCAGGCGACCATCTTTCGGGTTAACCGAGAACTGCACGTTAGAACCGCCCGTCTCAACCCCGATTTCACGCAGTACCGCCAACGAGGCGTTACGCATGATTTGATATTCTTTGTCGGTCAGAGTCTGCGCCGGAGCCACGGTGATGGAGTCACCGGTGTGGATACCCATCGCATCGAAGTTTTCGATGGAGCAGACGATGATGCAGTTGTCGTTTTTATCACGCACCACTTCCATCTCGTACTCTTTCCAGCCAATCAGCGACTCGTCAATCAGCAGCTCATTGGTCGGCGACAGGTCCAGACCACGTTCGCAAATCTCTTCAAACTCTTCGCGGTTATACGCGATACCGCCACCGGTGCCACCCATAGTAAAAGAAGGGCGAATGATGCACGGGAAGCCGACGTCTTCAGCGACGGCCAGCGCTTCTTCCATGGTGTGCGCAATACCGGAACGTGCGGTATCCAGGCCAATGCTTTTCATCGCTACGTCGAAACGACGGCGGTCTTCAGCTTTATCAATCGCATCAGCAGTCGCACCGATCATGGTCACGCCGAATTCTTCCAGCACGCCCTGACGTTCCAGTTCCAACGCACAGTTCAGCGCTGTCTGGCCACCCATAGTTGGCAGAACCGCATCCGGGCGCTCTTTTTCGATGATTTTACGCACCACTTCCCAGTGGATAGGCTCGATATAGGTCGCATCGGCCATTTCCGGGTCGGTCATGATGGTTGCCGGGTTGGAGTTCACCAGGATGACGCGGTAACCCTCTTCACGCAGCGCTTTACACGCCTGTGCGCCGGAGTAGTCAAATTCACATGCCTGGCCGATAACGATCGGGCCTGCGCCAAGGATCAGGATGGATTTTATGTCTGTACGTTTTGGCATCGTTAGCTCCTGATTACTTCGCGTTAGAACGGTGGGCTTCAATCAGTTCGATAAAGTGATCGAACAGCGGCGCCGCATCGTGCGGGCCTGGGCTGGCTTCCGGGTGTCCCTGGAAGCTGAAAGCCGGTTTATCGGTACGGTGAATACCCTGTACGGTCTGGTCGAACAGCGACACATGCGTCACACGCAAATTGGCCGGTAAGTTGCTGTCATCAACCGCGAAGCCATGGTTCTGCGCAGTGATCATCACGGTGTTATTGTCGAGATCTTTCACCGGGTGGTTGCCGCCATGATGGCCCAGCTTCATTTTGATGGTCTTCGCACCGCTTGCCAGCGCCAGCAGCTGATGGCCGAGGCAGATACCGAATACCGGGATATCGGTATTGAGGAAAGACTGAATCGCGCTGATGGCGTAATCGCATGGCTCCGGGTCACCAGGGCCGTTGGAGAGGAAGATCCCGTCCGGGTTCAGCTTCAGCACGTCTTCCGCTGAGGTTTGCGCCGGTACTACCGTCAGACGGCAGCCGCGATCCACCAGCATACGCAGGATATTGCGCTTGGCGCCAAAATCGTAGGCCACCACGTGGAAGGGCAATTCTTCTGCTGACTTCTGCTCCGGCAGGTCACCTGCCAGTGTCCAGCTACCCTGCTGCCATGGATAAGTTTCTGCTGTCGTCACTTCTTTTGCCAGGTCCATACCTTTCAGGCCAGGGAAGGCTTGTGCCTTCTGCAACGCCAGCGCAGCATCCGGGTTATCACCCGCGATGATACAGCCGTTCTGTGCCCCTTTCTCACGCAACAGACGTGTCAGCTTGCGCGTATCGATATCGGCAATGGCGACGATGTTGTTGCGCTGCAAATAAGCTGACAGGCTCTCTTCACTACGGAAGTTGCTGGTAATCAGCGGCAGGTCGCGAATAACAAGGCCTTGAGCATGAATTTGACTGGACTCTGCGTCGGCGGCATTAACGCCAACATTGCCGATATGGGGATAAGTGAGGGTGACGATTTGGCGGGAATAGGAGGGATCAGTGAGGATTTCTTGATAACCGGTCATTGACGTATTGAAAACGACCTCCCCCACTGCCGATCCCGTTGCCCCGATGGCCCGACCGTGGAATTGGGTTCCGTCTTCCAGAACCAAGAGCGCTGACTTAATCAAAACATCCTCCAGGGAATAAACAGTCACAATATTTGCATATTAATTCAAAATACAGTCCTGAATCAATGCAAAAACCGCCTGACTGGTCGATTTTTGGCAAATTGCGCGCATTCTAATGATCGACCCGCACATTGTCTACCCTGAGACGTTATTTTTTTGTTTTTTTCGGGCAACTGAATGTTAAAAGCAGCAGAAAGGGATAAAAGAGCGAGATAACTCGGAAAAATAAACGGTTGCGAGGCGGAAATAATCTGAAATGCGTGCTACCGGGACGATATTTTTGACCAAATGGTCAAAATTGATGATTTAAAGGATAAAAAAACACACACAAAACATAAAAACACGAGACTTATTGATAAAAATAAACGTAATGGCTATTTATCATATAAAATAAAGGGCAATAATAATATTGCCCTATTCAATCAATATCTTACCGATTGAAATAACCACATCACGATGGTTCACAACACTCACAACATCGATAAATCCAGCACATCACGCATATCATAAAGGCCAGATTTCTTGTCTTTAAGCCAGTAAGCGGCTTTCACGGCACCATTTGCAAAGGTCATGCGGCTGGAAGCCTTATGGGTAATCTCTACGCGTTCCCCAATATCAGCAAACATCGCGGTATGTTCGCCGACGATATCCCCCGCACGCACGGTGGCAAAACCGATGGTTTGCGCTTTGCGCTCTCCGGTATGACCTTCACGCGTGTAGACCGCGTGCTCATCCAGTTTCCAGTCCATCGCCTCAGCGATGGCTTCACCCATCGCCAGTGCCGTACCTGATGGTGCATCAACTTTGTGACGGTGGTGCGCTTCCACGATTTCAATATCGGCATACTCGCCCATCACTTTTGCGGCTTGTTTCAGCAGCTCCAGCACCAGGTTCACACCAACGCTGAAGTTGGCGGCGAACACGATGCCAATCTCTTCTGCCGCAGCACGAATCGCCGCTTTGCCCGCTTCATCAAAACCGGTGGTGCCAATCACCATCGCTTTTTGGTGCTGGCGGCAAAAAGCCAGATATTCCAGCGAACCTTCCGGACGGGTGAAGTCGATCAACACGTCGAAATCATTGACCACCTGTTGCAAATCAGCGGTGATGATAACCCCGGTCTTGCCAATACCCGCCAGTTCACCAGCGTCGCTGCCGATCAGTGACGAACCGGTGCGAGCCAGCGCAGCGCCTAATACGACGCCTTCCGCCTGTTGCGCGGCCTGAATCAAATTGCGTCCCATGCGACCCGGCGCACCAACAATAGCAATGCGGATTTCACTCATATTTATTCATTCCTGATACAAATCTATGCATGCAAAGCGCAAACAGGTTAACGGTCAGATAACAGTCACGCCACAATAAAAAAGGGATAATAAGAATTTTATGCCAGCCGCGTCAGATTATCAGTAAAAGCAATCTCACCAGGTGGAAATAGGATCTGCGTAGCAGCGCGATTTATCGCGCATCTTTTGAAAACCCGAAAAAAAGGCGCGATAAATCGCGCCGTTACAGAATGTGTGGTGATTCTCTTACTGAACGTTGCGAACGTCGACGCGCAACTCTTTCGGCACTTCAAACACAATGTTTTCTTCGCGGCCAATCAGCTCAATTGCCGCTTCGCCGCCCAGGTCGCGCAGACGCTGAATCACCTGCTGCACCAACACATCCGGCGCTGAGGCTCCTGCGGTTACGCCAATGGTGGTCACGCCTTTCACCCACTCTTCCTGAATATCATCAGCAGAGTCGATCAGCTTTGCCAGCTTACCGGCACGCTGTGCCAGTTCCGCCAGGCGGTTAGAGTTGGAGGAGTTTTTCGACCCCACCACCAGCACCACTTCGGCATCCCGCGCCAACACACGCACCGCTTCCTGACGATTGGTGGTGGCGTAACAGATATCATCCTTGCGTGGACCGATGATCGCCGGGAAGCGCTGACGCAGCGCGTCAATCACGTCTGACGTATCATCGACGGACAGCGTCGTCTGGGTCATAAAGCACAGATTGCGTTCATCTTTGACATTGAGTTTGAACACATCTTCCGGCGATTCCACCAGATACATGCCGCCGTTGGGGTTATTGTACTGCCCCATCGTGCCTTCCACTTCCGGGTGCCCCGCATGCCCAATCAGAATGGCTTCGACGCCTTTACGGCTGGCGCGCGCCACTTCCATATGGACTTTCGTCACCAACGGACAGGTGGCATCAAACAGCATGGTCAGATTACGCGCCTTTGCTTCAGCACGTACCGCCTGAGATACCCCGTGCGCCGAGAAGATCAGGATAGCGTCATCCGGCACTTCGCTGATCTCTTCAATAAAGATGGCACCACGCTCGCGCAGGCTGCTCACCACGTAGCGGTTATGTACCACTTCATGGCGCACATAGATCGGTGCGCCGTACATCTCCAGCGCGCGTTCAACGATGCTGATGGCGCGATCCACACCCGCGCAGAAACCACGTGGGTTAGCTAACAGGATTTGCATCACTTGCCTCCAGCACCGGATCGATCTCCAACACTTCAATCTCAAACTGAATGTGCTGACCCGCCAGCGGATGGTTGAAATCGACGGTGATCGAATCACCAGAGACTTCACGGATCACGCCCGGCATTTCGCTGCCACCCATGCCGCTGAACAGCATAATGGCACCGACTTCCGGCTCGCCCGCATCGATAAAATCACGACGCGAGAAGTATTGGATCAGGTCTGGGCTGATGCCGCCAAAGGCATCTTCCGGTGCCAGGGTAAAGCTGTGCTTGTCGCCCACTTTACGTCCCAGCAGTTCCTGCTCCAGCGCCGCCGACAGGCTGCCATCGCCCAGACGAAACAGCGCGGGTTTGCCGTTGGCGCGCGTCGATTCCGCTGTCGAACCATCTTCCAGCTTCAGCGTAAAATGCACCAGCAACGCGCTGTCGCGCTGTACAGAGTCTGTCATCATTTACCCTTAATCTTTAACCTGTTTGCCTTTCGGGCTTAAAAAGCCCTCCAGCACCACCAGCGCAGCACCTATACAGATGCCGCAGTCAGCGATATTAAAGGTCGCGAAGTGCCAGTCACCGATATAGAAGTCGATAAAGTCGACCACAAAACCGTGATACGCGCGATCAAACAGGTTACCTAATGCCCCGCCGATAATCAGCGCATAGGCAATGTTGGTTAATTTGTTGCGGGCCGGATTGCGGTACATCATCACCAGCAGCGCCACCACAATCGCGATGGCGATACCGGCAAAGAACCAGCGCTGCCAGCCGCCTTTATCCGCCAGGAAACTGAACGCCGCGCCATAGTTGTGCGCGTAGAACAGGTTCAGGAACGGCATCAGTGGCCGCGTTTCGTGCAGCATCATGTTGTTCATGATCCACTGCTTACTGACGAAATCGACCACAATCACTACCAGCACCAGCCACAGCCAGCGCAATCCGGTTGAGAAAATTGCTTTACTCATCAGGCAAACTTACGCTCTTCGCCGTTACCGGCCACGTTGGTGTAACAACGTCCGCAGACCGCCGCATGTTCCGGGTTCTGACCGACGTCGGTAGTGTAATGCCAGCAGCGCGGACATTTCTCGCCTTCTGCTTTATGCAGCGCGATTTTCAGACCTTTCAGCAATTCACTCTGCTGCGCTTCATCACTCGCTGTAGCGTAATCCGCTACGGTGGCGCCTGACGTCAGCAGCACAAAGCGCAGTTCGTTACCCAGCGCCTGCAATTTCGCCGCCAGCTCCGCATCCGCATACAGGGTCACCGTCGCTTCCAGCGCGCCACCGATACGTTTATCGCTACGAGCCTGCTCAATCACCTTGTTGACTTCGCCGCGCACTTTCAGCAGCTCAGCCCAATAGGCATCGTTCAGCGCTTCGTCGTCGGCCAGACCAAACAGGCCGTCGTACCACTCTTCGGTGAACACGTATTGTGCACGTTCGCCTGGCAGGTAGCCCCAGATTTCGTCCGCAGTGAAGGACATAATCGGTGCCATCCAGCGCACCAACGCTTCAACGATATGCCACAGTGCTGTCTGGCAGCTGCGACGCGCCAGGCTGTCGCCTTTGGCGGTGTACTGACGGTCTTTAATGATGTCGAGATAGAACGACCCCATCTCTACCGAGCAGAACTGCATCAGACGCTGAATCACTTCATGGAAATCGTAGTTGGCATAGGAGGCTACGATATCTGCCTGTGCGTCCAGCGCACGGCCAACGGCCCAACGGTCCAACACCACCATCTCTTCCGGGCTGACTTTATCGGTTACCGGGTTAAAGCCGCTCAGGTTAGCCAGCAGGAAGCGCGCGGTGTTACGGATACGACGATAAGCATCCGCAGAACGCTTCAGAATTTCATCGGACACCGCCATTTCGCCGGAGTAGTCGGTTGATGCCACCCACAGACGCAGAATGTCAGCACCCAGCTTGTCCATCACGTCTTGTGGTGCCACGGTGTTGCCGATGGATTTCGACATCTTGCGGCCCTGGCCATCCACGGTGAAACCGTGCGTCAGTACCTGGCGATACGGTGCTTTACCTTTCATCGCCGTGGAGATCATCAGCGAGGACATAAACCAGCCGCGATGCTGATCCGAGCCTTCCAGATACATATCCGGGCTATGACCTTCAAATTCCGGGCGCGCATCCACCACGGCATAGCTGGTTGATCCGGAATCGAACCACACATCCAGCGTATCCGGCACTTTGGTATAGTTGTCAGCGTCGTCACCCATCAGCTCGCGTGCGTCAAGATCCCACCACGCCTGAATACCGTCCTGCTCCACACGCTGCGCCACTTTTTCCATCAGCTCCAGCGTATCCGGGTGCAGTTGTTCGGTCTCGTTATGCACGAACAGCGCCATCGGCACACCCCAGGTGCGCTGACGGGAGATACACCAGTCCGGGCGGTTAGCGACCATCGCTTCGATACGCGCCTGGCCCCAATCCGGGATCCACTGCACGCCTTTGATCTCTTTCAGCGACTGGGCACGCAGACCTTTCTGATCCATGCTGATAAACCACTGCGGGGTGGCACGGAAGATGATCGGTGTTTTATGACGCCAGCAGTGCGGGTAGCTGTGCAGCAGTTTTTCTACGTGCAGCAGCGCGCCTTTCTGTTTCAGCAGCTCAACGATCATATCGTTAGCTTTGAATACGTTGACGCCATCCAGCGTCGGATAAGTGCCTGGCAGGTAGGTGCCATCCGGGCCAACCGGGTTAGCGGTTTCCAGACCGTATTTCTGACCGATAACATAGTCATCCGGGCCGTGACCTGGCGCGGTATGCACTGCACCGGTACCGGCTTCGAGGGTAACGTGTTCGCCCAACACCACTTTTGACTGGATGTTTTCCAGGAAAGGATGCTGGAACAGTTGCAGCTCCAGCGCTGCACCTTTGCATTCACCCAGCACACGCCAGTCGCTGATGCCCGCGCGTTTCATCACGCTTTCCACCAGGTCTTTGGCGAGGATCAGGCTACGGCCTTCGATTTGCACCAGCTGGTATTCAAACTCAGGATGCAGAGAAATACCGCGGTTGGCTGGCATGGTCCACGGGGTAGTGGTCCAGATGACCAGAGACACCGGGCCTTCAGAGGCTGTGACGCCAAATTTAGCGCGCACTGCATCCGCATCCAACGCATTGAACATCACGTCGATGGACGGCGAGGTTTTGTCGTAATATTCGACTTCGGCTTCCGCCAGCGCCGAGCGGCAGTCCAGACACCAGTGCACCGGCTTCGCGCCTTTATGCAGGTGGCCGTTGCCGATGATTTTACCCAGCGCACGGATGATGTTGGCTTCAGTCTGGAAGTTCATGGTCAGGTACGGACGATCCCAATCGCCCAGCACGCCAAGACGGATAAAGTCTTTTTTCTGCCCTTCCACTTGCTCCGCCGCGTATTGACGGCAGGCTGCACGGAATTCCGCCGCGCTGACTTTCTCGCCCGGCTTACCAATCATCTGCTCAACTTTGTGTTCGATCGGCAGACCATGGCAATCCCAGCCCGGAACGTAAGGCGAATCAAAGCCCGCCATGCCTTTCGACTTAACGATAATGTCTTTCAGAATCTTGTTAACGGAGTGACCAATATGAATGCTGCCGTTCGCGTAGGGAGGGCCATCATGCAGAATAAAGGTTTTTTTCCCTTTTTTGGCTTCGCGGATGATGCCGTACAGGTTGTCATCATACCAACGTTGCAGCATTCCCGGTTCGCGTTTGGCCAGATCGCCACGCATCGGGAACCCCGTTTCCGGCAAATTCAGGGTAGATTTATAGTCACTCATCAGATTCTCGGTTCCATATATCGGTCATTAAGCCGGTGTTTTTATACCCGTCATACTTCACGTTACAGGCGCGTTGGCTGCGCTCATTCACCCCAGTCACTTACTGATGTAAGCTCCTGAGGATTCATTCTCTTGCCGCCTTCCTGCAACGCGAATTATGTAGGGTATCGCCCAAAAAATTGTCGGGCCGTCACCACATCTTTCGCTATTTGTTCTTTCAGCGCATCCAGCGAGGCGAAACGCTGTTCGTCGCGAATCTTCTGTTTCAGTACCACATCAATGTGGCGTCCATAAAGATTCATATGTGTGTCAAGCAGGTGAACTTCAAGCTGCTGACGCAGACCTTTTACCGTCGGGCGCGTACCAATGTTGGCAACGCCAGGGATAGGATGTTCACCCAAGCCCAGTACTTCAACCGCAAACACGCCTTTCACCGGCGTTACCGTGCGGCGTAAAGGGAGGTTGGCGGTGGGAAAACCAATGGTACGGCCCAGGGCATCACCGTGCACCACGCGGCCTGAAATACTGAAGGGATGGCCCATCAATGCCTGCGCCTGGACAAAATCATCCTGCGCCAGCGCCTGCCGCACCGCGGTACTGCTGATGCGTTTGCCACCATCACAAAATGTCTGGGTGCTGATGACATCAAAGTCATATTCCACACCGGCTTTCTGTAATAACAGGAAATCCCCCTGGCGACCAGCACCAAAGCGGAAATCATCGCCGACAGCGAGGAATTTAACGTTCAGCTTCTCCACCAGCAATTCAGAGATGAAACTCTGCGCCGAATGGGCGGCAAAGCGGCGATCAAAGCGGACACACAGCACCGCATCAACGCCAGCCTGCTTCAGGTACTTCAACTTTTCACGCAGACGCATCAGGCGAGCCGGGGCTTTATCGCCCGCAAACAGCTCCAGCGGCTGCGGTTCGAACAGCATCACGATCACCGGAAGCTGGCGCTTTCGTCCCTCTTCGACCAGTTCTGCCATCAATGCCTGATGGCCGCGATGAAAACCGTCAAAATTACCAATGGTCAGGACGCAGCCGCGATGCTGCTGGGTGATATTATAAATACCGCGGATAAACTTCATGGCTGACTCAAACCGGTGGAAATCGGCGGATTATACCCTTGAATAGCGTTCAGGTTAACCCGTCTGCGTGCCTTTCCTGCTTCTGTTGCCGCTTATTGCTCGTGCAAGCAGGGGCTTAGCGGGGTTCTGAAGAATTTTGTTGCGAAATACTGTATTCAGCGCGGTGTTGCTGGTAGAATCTTGCGCCATCAATTACGTAACCGGGTGTCGTTTGTAAAACGGCGCTTATTTGCACAAATCCATTGACAAAAGAAGGCGCAAAAGGCATAGTCCTCGGCCTTTGATTTGTCCATATAGAACACATTTGGGAGTTGGACCTTGGCTAATATCAAATCAGCTAAGAAACGCGCCGTAACATCTGAGAAACGTCGCAAGCATAACGCGAGCAACCGTTCTATGATGCGTACTTTCATCAAGAAAGTATACGCGGCTATCGCAACAGGCGACAAAGCTGCTGCGCAGAACGCATTCAACGAAATGCAACCGATCGTGGACCGTCAGGCTGCTAAAGGTCTGATCCACAAAAACAAAGCTGCACGTCATAAAGCAAACCTGACTGCACAGATCAACAAACTGGCTTAATCGCCCGTCTGTTAATCGCTTTGTGAAAGAACCGGCGCTAAGCCGGTTTTTTTATGCCTGCGGTTTACCGCTGAACAATGCGCTGAAGTCGCGATGGCAAATGCGTTGTACCGCCGGATGCTGGATCATGCGCTCGGCAAAAATCACGTGATACTCCTCCATCACCGTATCCAGACGGCCTATTTCCCGAATGGCGTCATCACGGTAGATCGCCTCACCATACAAGGTGGGTGCCACGAAAATCGCGTTGTGTTGCGCGCCAAATGCTTTCATCAGCGCGGCATCATCAAACTCACCGAGAATCTCGACCTGCAATCCCTGACTGTGGATCCAGTTCAACAGCTTACGTCCCAGCATCGATCGGCGACCGGGGATCAGCAAACGACGCTGCTCCAGGCAAGCGGGGAAAGCCAGTTCCGGCCACGGCGCATAGCACCAGAAACTCACCGGGCACTCGCCCAGCTTCACCGAAAACAGTCCCTCCTGCTGCGTTGAATCAATCGGGCAGTCAGAGACAATCATATCCAGCTTATGCTGGCTCAATTGCTCCAGCAGCATCTCATGCGTCGACTCAAAACAGCGCAGATGAATCTTCTCATCCGCTACCACGGCCGCCTCCAGCACCTGACTCACCAGCTGTTTGGAAAGCGCGTCCGCGATGCCGACATCAAACAACAGGTTCGACTCTTTGCGATAGTTGACGATATCCAGCATCTCCTGGCTGAGCATAAACATGCGGTCGGCATAGCGAAACACCAATTGCCCCAACTCAGTCGGCACCAGACCCCGTCCCTGACGACGAAACAACTTGCCTTGCAGGCGCTCTTCCAATGCCTTGATCTGCCCGGTGATAGTTTGTGGCGTCAGGAACAACGCCTCAGCCGCACCGACTATCGATCCCTCACGGCACACGTGCCAGAAGTAATACAGATGGTTGTAGTTGATATGTGACATCTGCGCTCTCCCCGGTGCCGGATTATGCCGTCTGACGCGGCAGACGCCGCCACAGCAGCACATATCCCACCACTGCGGAGATTATCGATCCCAATAAAATGCCCAGTTTCGCCAGCGTGATCAGCTCAGGCGCGGCTTCGCCGTAGGCCAGCGAGGCGATAAAGATCGACATGGTAAAGCCAATCCCACACAGCACGCCAACGGCGGCAATATCCCGCAACGAGGTGTTATCCGGCAACTTTGCCAGCCCGGTTTTGACGCTGAGCCAACAGAACAAGGTGATGCCTAATGGTTTGCCGACAAACAGGCCCAGCATGATACCGAGCGGCAACAGCGAAAACAGGCTGCCTGGCGTCACCCCAGCCAGCGGCACGCCCGCATTGGCAAAAGCAAACAACGGCAGAATCAGCCAACGCACCCACGGATGCAGCGCATGCTCCAGGTGGATAGCCGGGGAGTGCCCATTTTTCTTCTCCAGCGGGATCAGGAAGCCTACCACCACACCAGCCAACGTGGCATGTACGCCTGATTTCAATACCGCCGTCCACAGCACCAGCCCTACCAACAAATAAAGGCCGGTGTTGCGCACATTCAGCAAATTCATGATGCCCAGCACCACAATCGCGCCAGCCGCTACCCCCAGCGATACCATCGACAGATCGCTGGTGTAGAACAGCGCGATAATCACGATAGCGCCCAGATCGTCGATGATCGCCAACGCCATCAGGAAGATCTTCAGTGCTGGCGGTACACGGCTTCCCAGCAGCGCCAGAATCCCCAGCGCAAAGGCAATATCGGTTGCCGTGGGGATCGCCCATCCGCTGCGTGTGGCTGCATCTCCGGCGTTAAACAGCAGGAACAACAATCCCGGCACCACCATGCCACCGACAGCAGCAATCAGCGGGAAAACCGCCTGATCGCGGCGTGCCAGCGCGCCCATCACCATCTCGCGTTTCACTTCCAGACCGACCATCAGGAAGAATACCGCCATCAGCGCATCATTGATCCAAAGCAGCAGATTTTTGCTGATATCCAGTGAGCCAAAACGGAACTCGACCGGGATGTTAAGCAGGTCATGATAACCTTGCTGGGTGCTGAGAGTGTTGGCGAGCAGCAAGGCGATGGCCGCCGCAATGATCAGCACCACGCCGCTGGTGGCATCGTTATTCAGAAGTTTTTTCAATCGGATATTCACGTCCAGATTCCTTGTCGCAGAGCGAATAATGAAAAGGCGGTTAGCTGAACGAATGCTGTTCAGTTAAGCACAATCTGTAGCGGCGCGATTCATCGCGCGGGTCTGACAGAACATGCCAATGCCTGGAAAGAGCGCGATGAATCGCGCCGCTACGAATTTGTGCTGATTGGCGAAGCATCTGCTTTCGCTTAGCTGACAATCATTAGTTAGCTTAGCGACAATATTAGATCGAAAAAAACAGATTATTTATTAGGTCGGGTTCGAAAAAACCGAATGATTGGTCGCAAGCAGACCATAAAAAAGCCAGCGACGCAGCGCTGGCTTTCAGTTTAGTCGCGAAGACTTAGCGGGTTAAATCGTCAAAAAACTTCTTCACCCCGTCGAAGAAACTCTTCGAACGCGGGCTGTTTTTCTCACCACTCGGGCCGCCAAAACTCTCTTCCAGTTCACGCAGCAGCGCTTTCTGTTTGTCGTTCAGGCTCACCGGGGTTTCCACCACCACGCGGCACAGCAAGTCTCCTACGGCACCACCACGTACCGATTTGACACCTTTACCACGCATGCGGAACAGCTTGCCGGTTTGCGTTTCTGACGGTACTTTCAGCTTCACACGGCCATCCAGTGTCGGCACTTCAATCTCGCCACCCAGTGCGGCCATCGCAAAGTTGATTGGCACTTCGCAGTACAGGTTGTTCTCTTCACGCTCGAAGATCGGGTGTTTTTTCACTGACACCTGAACGTAGAGATCGCCCGCCGGTGCGCCATGCTCACCCGCTTCCCCTTCTCCGCTCAGACGGATACGGTCGCCGGTATCGACACCTGCCGGGATTTTCACTGACAGGGTTTTCGAGCGTTCCACACGGCCGTGGCCATGACAGGCGTTGCACGGATCTTTGATCACCGAGCCACGTCCGTGACAGGTCGGACACGCCTGCTGCACGGTGAAGAAGCCCTGGCGCATCTGTACCTGACCCGCACCATGACAGGTTGGACAGGTTTGCGGTTGAGTACCGGCTTTCGCGCCGCTGCCGTGGCAGACATCACACTCTTCCAGGGTTGGAATGCGGATCTCTTTGGTCACGCCGCGTACCGCTTCTTCCAGCGTCAGGTCCATGTTGTAGCGTAAATCGGCGCCACGGGCAGCGCGCTGACGGCGACCACCACCAAAAATATCGCCAAATACGTCGCCAAAGATATCGCTGAAATCAGCACCGCCACCGAAGCCGCCGCCGCCAAATCCACCACCACCCATGCCGCCCTGCTCAAACGCAGCATGACCGTATTGATCGTAGGCCGCACGCTTCTGCGCGTCGGTCAGAATTTCGTAGGCTTCCTTAACCTCTTTGAATTTCGCTTCGGCTTCTTTATCGTCCGGATTACGGTCCGGGTGATATTTCATCGCCAGGCGCTTATACGCCTTTTTGATTTCGCGCTCATCTGCCGATTTAGAGACGCCTAAGATCTCGTAAAAATCACTCTTCGCCATCTTCTGCCCTTAACATGATCGCACGGGCGTGGAGAGATCTCCTACGCCCGTGCTGGTTTCAACGGCTGTCAGGCCAGCCGTCGCGCCCGGTCAGGGGCAATTATTTTTTATCTTTAACTTCTTCGAATTCAGCGTCGACAACGTCGTCATCTTTCTTCGCAGAAGCGTCGCCAGCGTCTGCTGCGCCCGCCTGAGCCTGCTGCTGTGCCATTTCCATCAGTTTGCTGGAAACCTGCATCAGTGCCTGCATCTTCGCTTCGATGTCAGCTTTGTCTTCGCCTTTCAGCGCGGTGTTCAGATCGTTCAGCGCAGATTCAATCGGTGCTTTGTCATCGGCAGACAGTTTGTCACCAGCTTCATCCAGCTGTTTACGGGTGCTGTGCGCAATCTGATCGCCCTGGTTACGCGTCTGCACCAGCTCTTCGAATTTACGGTCAGCTTCGGCGTTCGCTTCAGCGTCACGTACCATTTTGGCGATCTCTTCTTCGTTCAGACCCGAAGAGGCTTTGATGGTGATCTTCTGCTCTTTACCGCTGTTTTTGTCTTTCGCTGATACGTGCAGGATACCGTCGGCATCGATGTCGAAAGTCACTTCAATCTGCGGCATACCGCGCGGAGCTGCCTGGATACCGTCGAGGTTAAACTGGCCCAGTGATTTGTTATCGCTGGCACGTTTACGCTCACCCTGCAGCACGTGAATGGTCACGGCAGACTGGTTATCTTCAGCTGTTGAGAACACCTGGCTGTGTTTGGTCGGGATAGTGGTGTTCTTGCTGATCAGCGAAGTCATCACGCTACCCATGGTTTCGATACCCAGTGACAGCGGGGTAACGTCCAGCAGCAGGACGTCTTTCACGTCACCACCCAGCACGCCGCCCTGTACCGCAGCACCCACGGCAACCGCTTCGTCCGGGTTCACGTCTTTACGCGGTTCTTTGCCAAAGAATTCAGTCACTTTAGCCTGAACCAGCGGCATACGCGTCTGACCACCCACCAGGATCACGTCGTTGATGTCAGAAACCGACAGGCCTGCATCTTGCAGCGCGACTTTCAGCGGCTCGATAGAACGCGCGACCAGGTCTTCAACCAGTGATTCCAGTTTCGCACGGGTCACTTTGATGTTCAGGTGCTTAGGACCGGTCGCATCAGCCGTGATGTACGGCAGGTTAACGTCGGTCTGCTGGGCAGAAGACAACTCGATTTTCGCTTTCTCTGCCGCTTCTTTCAGACGCTGCATCGCCAGCGGATCGTTGTGCAGATCGATGCCCTGATCTTTCTTGAACTCCGCAACGAGGTAGTTGATCAGACGGCTGTCGAAGTCTTCGCCACCGAGGTGGGTATCACCGTTGGTTGCCAGAACTTCAAAGGTTTTCTCGCCATCTACTTCATCGATTTCGATGATGGAGATATCAAACGTACCGCCGCCCAGGTCATATACCGCGATGGTGCGGTTGCCCTGACCTTTGTCGAGACCATAAGCCAGCGCCGCAGCAGTCGGTTCGTTAATGATACGTTTGACTTCCAGACCTGCGATACGGCCAGCATCTTTAGTTGCCTGGCGCTGCGCATCATTGAAGTAAGCCGGAACGGTGATAACCGCTTCAGTCACTGGCTCACCGAGGAAATCTTCCGCGGTTTTCTTCATTTTTTTCAGCACTTCAGCAGAGATCTGCGGCGGCGCCATTTTCTGGCCTTTCACTTCCAGCCAGGCATCACCGTTGTCAGCTGCGGTGATTTTGTACGGCATGATTTTGATATCACGCTGCACTTCTTCATCCTGGAAACGACGACCGATCAGGCGCTTAATCGCGAACAGGGTGTTCTGCGGGTTAGTCACCGCCTGACGTTTAGCCGGTTGACCGACCAGAGTTTCGCCATCCTGTGTATAAGCAATAATTGAAGGCGTGGTACGATCACCTTCGGCATTTTCCAGCACGCGTGCTTTGGTGCCGTCCATAATCGCAACACAAGAGTTGGTTGTACCCAAGTCAATACCAATAATCTTACCCATCTAAACGTCTCCCACTTAAATTCTTTGCCAAATTGGGTTGTGAAGCAGAGATGCGGGCAATTTGACCGCTTTCAACTGCCTGAACAGGCTTTTTTTCCTGCGCCACAACACTCGATGAGAACTAAATGGGGCCGCTTCGAAGCGCATCAAGGGTTAAAACTAAAAATATTTTAATTATCTCTCCCCACTCAGATCAAAGATGCCGGGTAGCTGGATGATTATTATGCAGCGCCCCCTCCACCCATTGCAGGTTGACGGGCCAACACAACATTCAGATATTGAGACTGACCTTTGAGGAACTATGCGTACTAACACTCTGGCGAACCCTGCGCCACTGGGCTTAATGGGCTTTGGCATGACCACCATTCTGCTCAATTTACACAACACCGGACTCTTCGCGATGGACACCATCATTCTGGCGATGGGCATCTTTTATGGCGGCCTCGCGCAAATTTTTGCCGGTCTGCTGGAATTTAAGAAAGGCAACACCTTCGGCCTGACGGCGTTTGCCTCTTACGGTAGCTTCTGGCTGACATTGGTGGCGATTCTGTTGCTGCCCAAAATGGGGCTGTCGGAAGCTGCTGACAGCCATTTTCTCGGCGCTTACCTGGGTTTATGGGGCGTGTTCACGCTGTTTCTCTTCTTCGGCACCCTCACCGGCCCGACCATGCTGCAATTCGTGTTTGCCAGCCTGACGGTGCTGTTTGCTTTGCTGGCGATTGGGCATCTGCTGGATAACGCGATGCTGGTGCGGATTGCCGGTTGGGTCGGCCTGATCTGTGGCGGTAGTGCCATCTATCTGGCGATGGGCGAAGTGCTGAATGAACAATGGGGCCGCACCGTGCTGCCGATTGGTCAACCGCACTGAACAGCAACGCGGAGCCTGCTGGCTCCGCGTTATGATTTATGACGAGTGCATTGATGCCTCAAACTGCACGCTTTCCTGCCGGTTATCACGCCACAACCAGATCCCCACGCAGAACCCGATCACCGCCAGCGCCAGCACATACCAGGCGGGTGCCATGGGTGTCAGACGCATAATCAACGTCACGCTAATCGGCGTCAGGCCGCCAAAAATGGCGTAAGCAACGTTATACGAGAAGGAGATACCGGTGAAACGTACTGCTGCCGGGAAGGCACGGACCATGACAAACGGCACCACCCCCACCACGCCGACACTCAGTCCTGCCAGGCCATACCAGACAAACAACATCTCCGGCGTACTGCCGAGCTGATGGAAGAAGTTCCAGCTACCGATAGCCAACAGCAACGAACCGACCAGCAGCATGCGCGCCGCACCGAAGCGATCCACCAACCAGCCCGCAATCACACAGCCAAACAGCAACATCACCGTGGCAAAACTGTTGGCTTGCAAGCTCAGTGCCGCCGGAATCGCATGCTGTTTTTGCATCAGCGTCGGCGCCATCAGAATCACCACCACAATGCAGGCAGAGAGCAACCAGGTAAGTAGCATGGAGATCACAATGCCACGTTTGTGCTGAGTCAGAATCGTTTGCAGCGGCAACTTATCGGCCAGCGCTTTACGCTGCTGCATTTGCTGAAACACCGGTGTTTCATGCAGCCAGCGGCGCAGATACATCGCCAGCAAGCCAAACACGCCACCAAGGAAGAACGGGATGCGCCAGCCATGAGCGGCAATCGACGACGGAGCCATCGTGGTATTGATAATGGTCGCCACCAGCGAACCCAGCAGAATCCCGGCGGTTAAACCTGCGGTTAAGGTGCCACAAGCAAAACCCACGCGTTTTTCTGGCACGTGTTCCGCTACAAACACCCATGCGCCCGGCACTTCGCCACCAATGGCCGCGCCCTGCAACACGCGCAGCAGCAGCATCAACAGCGGTGCTGCAATACCAATGCTGGCATAGGTCGGCAGCGCGCCCATCGCCAGCGTCGGCAGTGCCATCAGCAGGATGCTCAGGCTGAACATCTTCTTGCGCCCCACCTTGTCACCGAAGTGCGCCATGATGATGCCACCGAGCGGACGTGCCAGATAACCCGCAGCAAAGATGGCGAAGGTCTGCACCTGACGCAGCCATTCAGGCATATCCGCCGGGAAAAACAGTTCGCCGATCACCGCAGCGAAGAACACAAAGATGATGAAATCGTAAAATTCCAGCGCCCCACCAAGGGCAGCCAGCGACAGGGTTTTATAATCCTGGCGGTTGAGACGTCGAGTTGCGAGCGAATCCATAACGTAGCGGTATCCAGAGGCAAAAAATCTAATTGTAAAGTTACGCTTACTATACCGTCAATTTTTTGCCACACCAGTACGTCTGAATTTTATGCCTGAAAACGGCGATATTCAGACATTTGTCTCACGTCTCGCGCTTTTTGGCCGAAATGCTGCTACCACCGCCGGGTCTGT
The DNA here is from genome assembly GCF_059730495.1 of Pantoea sp. X-Soil-TKNS-1211. Lineage (NCBI taxonomy): Bacteria > Pseudomonadati > Pseudomonadota > Gammaproteobacteria > Enterobacterales > Erwiniaceae > Pantoea > Pantoea sp. X-Soil-TKNS-1211. The sequence goes on along the minus strand of NZ_AP035953.1, from coordinate 733,585 downwards.
TTCGACATAGGGCCCGTCAAGCAACTGTAAACAATATGGTACAGCCGCAAAGATTCCCGGCACTTTGACTGCACCATCATCCCCTTTTAGTCCTTCCAGCGTCTCTTTGATCGATTTCGGCTGGCCGGGCAGATTGAGGATCAGCGACTGTTTACGAATCACCCCAACCTGGCGCGACAGGATCGCCGTCGGCACAAATTGCAGGCTTATCTGACGCATCTGTTCACCAAAACCTGGCATCTCACGGTCAGCGACCGCGAGGGTGGCATCCGGCGTCACATCACGCCGCGCTGGGCCAGTACCGCCAGTGGTCAACACCAGATGGCAGAACAGTTCATCCACCAGTTCACAAATCGCCTGCTCGATCATTGGCTGTTCATCCGGCACCAGCCGGGTCTCGATGGTGAACGGTGTGGTCAATGCGCTGCCAAGCCAACTTTCCAGTGCTGGAATGCCCTGATCCTGATAAATGCCGTTCGCCGCACGATCGGAAACGGAAATCAATCCAATACGTAATGTATCCATAGAGTTATCGCTGTGATGCATGAGGGGGATAAAGAGAAGAATAATACAAAGCGAAAGGGAGAGAAAACCTTAAAACCGTGGCAGACAGCCTGTGCCGCCACGGTTTAATCACTTACAGCAGTTCAGCGATCATCTTCTCAAGTTTGCCCTGGTCGATGGCAAAGTTGCGGATGCCTTCAGCCAGCTTGGTGACGGCCATTGGGTCCTGGTTGTGCTGCCACAGGAACTCGGCTTCGGTCATTTTCGCCGGACGCGCTTTCACTTCACCGCTGTAGCTCAGTTTGCGCTCAACAGCGCCTTCGCTCTCAGCCAGCTCTTTCAGTAGGTTCGGGGAGATGGTCAGACGGTCACAACCGGCCAGCTCGATGATTTCACCAACGTTACGGAAGCTGGCACCCATCACCACGGTTTCGTAACCGTGTTGTTTGTAGTAGCTGTAGATCTCAGAAACAGAAACCACGCCCGGATCTTCGTGCGCAGCGTACTCTTTCTTGTCAGTGTTGTTTTTGTACCAGTCGAGGATACGGCCAACAAACGGAGAGATCAGGAACACACCCGCTTCGGCACAAGCACGTGCCTGGGCGAAGGAGAACAGCAGGGTCAGGTTACAGTTGATGCCTTCTTTTTCCAGCTGCTCTGCGGCACGGATACCCTGCCAGGTGGAAGCCAGTTTGATCAGGATGCGATCGTTGCTGATGCCAGCATCGTTATACAGTTTGATCAGGCTGCGGGCTTTCGCGATGCTCGCTTCGGTGTCGTAAGACAGGCGTGCATCCACTTCAGTCGAGATGCGTCCCGGAATCAGTTTGAGAATTTCCAGACCAATGTTGACGGCCAGCTTGTCAGAAACCAGCTGTAACTGCGCTTCTTTGTTGCTGCTCTGCTGACGTGCCCAGCTAATGGCTTCGTCAATCAGTTTGCGGTATTCAGGAATTTGAGCGGCATTGAGGATCAAAGAAGGGTTGGTGGTGGCATCTTGCGGTTGATATAGCTTCATGGCCGCGATATCGCCGGTGTCGGCGACCACAGTAGTCAGTTGACGCAAGGAAGTAAGTTTGTCCGTCATGGTTCTCTTTTCTCTTAGGTTGACTGTCAGGGTGAAAAAGGCTGTTGCGATAATATCACGCGGTAACCACGGTGCAAGGCCGCGGCGTGCCCTTTCCGATAGCACGGACAAATGGGAACGATTTGCCGATCCGTCACGCTTTTTTGCTACACTCGCCGAACAAATTTTCCGTTAATACCCTGATAACCCCCCTAAATAATTCAAGTTGCAGGAAGGCGGCAAGTGTGTGAATCCCAGGAGCTTACTTTAGTAAGTGACTGGGGTGAACACGCGCAGCCAACGCACCTGCAGCTTGAAGTATGACGGGGGAAGCGCGGGTCAACCGAGGACGAAACAATGCTGATGGTCATCTCGCCAGCCAAAACGCTGGATTATGAAAGCCCGCTGGCGACGCAAACCTTTACTCAACCAGCGCTGTTAGAAAAGTCACAACAGCTGATTGATGTCGCCCGCGACCTGTCACCGGCACAGATCGCTTCACTGATGGGCATCAGCGATAAACTGGCGCATCTGAATGCCGATCGTTTCAACGACTGGCAGCCGCCCTTCACGCTGGAAAATGCGCGCCAGGCGATTCTGGCGTTCAAAGGGGATGTCTACACCGGTTTGCAGGCGGAAACCTTCAGTGAGAAAGATTTTGCCTTTGCCCAGCAGCATCTGCGCATGCTTTCGGGTTTATATGGTTTGCTACGTCCGCTCGATTTGATGCAGCCCTACCGCCTGGAGATGGGGATCAAACTGGCAAACCCGGCGGCAAAAGATCTCTACGGCTTCTGGGGCGATCTGCTGACGGAGAAGCTGAATGCTGCGCTGGCGGAACAAGGCGATGAGGTGTTGATCAACCTGGCGTCGGATGAATATTTCAAAGCCATCAAGCCGAAAAAACTGGCTGGACGCCTGATTAAGCCGGTGTTCCTTGATGAGAAGAACGGTAAGTTTAAAGTGATCAGTTTCTATGCCAAGAAAGCGCGTGGCCTGATGAGCCGTTATGTGATTCAACACCGCCTGACCAAACCGGAGCAGTTGAAGAAATTCGATGTGGATGGCTATTTCTTTGCGGCGGCTGAGAGCAGCGATAACGAACTGGTGTTTAAGCGTCACGAACAAAAATAGTCCGTAACGGATAAAAAAATGGCTGGCAAATTGCCAGCCATTTTTCATTATTTCGTCAGCAAGAATGCACGCAGCGCGGCGAAATCCGCTTTCATCTCATGCGACAGCAGCGGCAGGTCAGCACGCTCAGCCAGTGCTTCCGGCAGCGGCAGCGTCTGCTCCAGAATCGCTTCCACGCTCTCCTTGAACTTCGCCGGATGCGCGGTGCCAAGGAACAAGCCGTACTCACCTTCCTGCAATTGATCGCGCAACAGACGATAAGCAATCGCCGCATGCGGTTCAGAGAGATAACCGATTTCCGCCAATTCACGCATGGTGGCTTTGGTGGTCTCGTCGCTCACCGCACCATAGGCCAGATCACCCAGACGCCAGGTTTTGCGGCGGAACAACTCTTCCACGCGCGGCCAGTTGTTCGGCTGGCTGACGTCCATGGCGTTGGACAGCGTGGCCACGGTGGCATGCGGCGTCCATTCACCCTTGGCGAGGAAACGCGGCACGGTATCGTTGGCATTGGTCGCTGCGATAAAGCGCTTGATCGGCAGGCCAAGTGATTTTGCCAGCAGACCTGCGGTCAGGTCACCAAAGTTGCCGCTCGGCACCGACACCACCAGCTGATTACGTTTTTCCTGCGGCAGCTGTGCTACAGCTTCGAAGTAGTAGCAAATCTGCGCCAGCAGGCGGCTGATGTTGATGGAGTTGGCGGAGTTCAGGCCGATGGCCTTCTTGAGTTCTTCATCATCAAAGGCATGTTTTACCAGCGCCTGGCAGGCATCAAAATCGCCTTCGATGGCGATAGTTTCGATGTTGCCGCCCAGGGTGCAGAACAGTTTTTCCTGCAACGGGCTGATTTTGCCCTGCGGATAGAGGATCACCACGCGTACGTTTTCCATGCCGTAAAACGCATGGGCTACTGCCGCGCCGGTATCGCCTGAAGTGGCGGTCAGAATGGTGATTTTCTCGTCGGCACCGCTGACATACGAAAGCATCTGCGCCATAAAACGGCCGCCGAAATCTTTAAATGCCAGCGTCGGGCCATGAAACAGTTCGAGGCAGGCGACATCATCGCTCACTTTTGCCACCGGAGCCGGGAAAGCAAACGCGGTTTTCACCCGCTCGGCCAGCTGATGGGCGGCAATTTCGTCACCGATATAGGCCGAGAGAATTTTGCTGCTGCGGCTGACAAAATCCATCTCCAGCATCGCGTCGATGTCGGTCAGTTCAAACTCCGGTAGTTCGAGCGGGAAAAACAGCCCCTGTTGTGAGCCGAGGCCCTGCTTCACGGCCTGAGCAAAGCTCACCTGCTCGTTATGATCCTTAAGGTTGTAGAGTTTCATGCGTTATCCCAATTTACGTGCGCCAGCCGTATCAAGACGGCAGATATGGACGAAACCTTCTTCATTTTGCAGATAGTGCTGGCTCAACCAGTCAGCCATCCGCTGTGCCGTTGCCATCTCGTTGCAAACGGCGAAAAGTGTCGGGCCGGAACCCGAAATACCGCAGGCCAGCGCACCAATATCGGCGGCGGCCTGACGCGCTTCCGCAAAGCCCGGCAGCAGTTTGGTGCGATACGGCTCAGCCACCACATCCTGCATCAGCTTCGCGGCTAACTCTGGCTGCTGAGTATGACAGGCATGGATAAAACCGCCCAGCAAACGACCGTGTTTGATGATGTCCTGTTTACGATATTGCGCAGGCAAAATCGCGCGCGCTTCTGCGGTAGAGACCTTGATGCCCGGATAGGCCATCACCCACAGCCACTCGTCAAACGACGGCACCGACTGGCTGATAATACCGTTCTCTTCAATCATCAGCTGCACACCGCCGAGGAAGCACGGCGCAACGTTGTCGTAATGCACGCTACCGGAGATGCGCCCTTCCAGCTCGCCCATCAGCGCCAGCAGTTCAGTATCATTCAGCGGCTTACCACAAAATTCGTTCATCGCCATCAGGCCAGCGACCACCGAGCAGGCACTGGAACCCAGCCCCGAGCCGATCGGCATGTTTTTTTCCAGCGTCATCGCCACCGGCACTTCTTTGCCGATCGCCTCACAAAAACGCTGCCAGCACTGATAAACAATGTTTTCCTGCGGATTGGTCGGCAGTTTGCTGACAAAGCGCCCCTGGTTCACCAGGCTAAAGCTGTCGGCCGCTTCAACCGACACACAATCACCCAACAGAGTGCCATCCACCGGCGAGACCGCCGCGCCGAGCACATCAAAGCCGACGCTGACGTTACCTATCGAGGCCGGTGCATAAATTTTTACCATCATCAAACTCCCAACTTCCACGACAGCGTGCGCAGCAGATCGGCAAACACGCCAGCTGCGGTCACATCATTCCCGGCACCGTATCCACGCAGAACCAGCGGGATCGGCTGATAATAACGGCTATAAAACGCCAGGGCGTTTTCGCCATTTTTGACTTTAAACAGTGGATCGTTACTGTCCACCGCATCAATTTTCACCTTGCAGACACCACCCTCTTCGATGGCACCGACGAAGCGTAATACTTTACCTTCGTCACGCGCTTTGGCAACGCGCGCCGCAAAGGCGTTGTCCAGTTCCGGCAGACGCGCCATAAATTGCTCAACATCGGCAATCTCTGTCAGGCTGGCGGGCAGCAGCGGTTCGATCTCAATATCGCTCAGCTCCAGCTGATGGCCCGCCTCACGCGCCAGAATCAGCAGTTTACGCGCCACATCGGTGCCCGACAGGTCATCACGCGGGTCCGGCTCGGTAAAGCCCATTTCCCGTGCCATTTTGGTGGCTTCAGACAGGGAGACACCTTCGTCCAGCTTGCCGAAAATAAACGACAACGAGCCAGAAAGAATACCGGAGAATTTGATCAGCTCATCACCGGCATTCAGCAGATTTTGCAGGTTCTCGATCACCGGCAGACCGGCACCAACGTTGGTGTCATACAGGAACTTACGGCGCGATCTCTCCGCTGCCGCACGCATCTGCTGGTAGTAATTCCACGATGAGGTGTTGGCCTTTTTGTTCGGCGTCACCACATGGAAACCGTCCGCGAGGAAATCCGCGTACTGATCGGCTACCGCCTGGCTGGAGGTACAATCGACAATCACCGGATTCAGCAAGTGGTACTCTTTTACCAGACGAATCAGGCGACCGAGATTGAACGGCTCTTTGGCTTCCGCCAGCGCCGCTTTCCAGTTGCTGAGATCGATGCCATGTACGTTAGTCAGCAGCGCACGTGAGTTGGCGATACCGCACACGCGCAGATCAATATGCTTCTGCTTCAGCCACGCCTGCTGACGATGGAGCTGCTCCAGCAGGGCCGCGCCAACGCCGCCTACACCCACCACGAACACTTCAATCACCTGATCGGTGGCAAACAGCATCTGATGCACCACGCGCACGCCGGTAGTGACTTCATCGTTGCTCACCACGGCAGAGATGGAGCGCTCAGAGGAACCCTGGGCAATCGCCACGATATTGATATTGGCGCGCGCCAGCGCGGAGAAGAATTTGGCAGAGATGCCGCGCAGGGTGCGCATACCGTCACCGACCACCGAGATAATCGCCAGTTGCTCCACCACTTCCAGCGGATCCAGCAGGCCATCTTTCAGTTCGAGATAGAATTCATCTTCCAGCACGCGACGGGCGCGGGCCAGCTCGTTCTGTGGTACGCAGAAGCTGATGCTGTACTCGGAAGAAGATTGGGTGATTAACACCACCGAGATACCGGTACGGGACATCGCAGCAAACACGCGCGCCGCCATACCGACCATGCCTTTCATCCCCGGGCCGGAGACGTTAAACATCGCCATGTTGTTAAGGTTGGTGATGCCTTTCACCGGGTTTTCATCGTGCTCACCTTCGCCACCAATTAAGGTGCCGGGCGCTTGCGGGTTAGCGGTGTTTTTGATCAGGCAGGGAATCTGGAACTGGGCAATCGGGGCGATGGTACGGGGATGAAGCACTTTGGCACCAAAGTACGACAGCTCCATCGCCTCTTGATAGGACATCGACTTCAGCAGGCGCGCATCCGGCACCTGACGCGGGTCACAAGTATAAACCCCGTCGACGTCAGTCCAGATTTCACAACAGTCGGCACGCAGACAGGCTGCCAGCACCGCTGCCGAGTAGTCAGAACCGTTACGGCCCAGCACCACCAGTTCACCGCGTTCGTTACCGGCAGTGAAACCGGCCATCAGGATCATATGATCAGCAGGGATCTGGCTGGCAGCGATACGGCGAGTCGATTCCGCGATATCAACGGTCGATTCAAGATAGTGGCCCACAGCCAGCAGTTTTTCTACCGGGTCGATGACCGTCACTTTATGACCACGCGCCTGAAGCAGCGCTTCCATGATGGCGATGGACAGCTTCTCACCACGGCAGATGATGGCGGCATTGACCGCATCCGGGCATTGTCCCAGCAGGCTGATGCCATGCAGCACTTGCTTCAGTTGGGCGAATTCGAGGTCAACGCGCGTTTTCAGCCCGTCATAATCGAAGCCCGGCTGTGCCTCGGCCAGCCCCTGCAACAGCTCAGCAAAAATACGTTCGGCATCGCTGATATTCGGCAGTGCATCCTGCCCGCTAATGGTTTTCTCAATCATCGCCACCAGATGATTGGTAATTTTCGCTGGCGCAGAGAGTACGGTTGCAACCTGTCCCTGTTGCGCATTGCTTTCCAGAATGTCTGCCACGCGGAGAAAACGTTCCGCATTGGCTACCGAGGTCCCGCCGAATTTCAGCACTCGCATGGTTAAAGCTCTCCTGAATTTATGCCGAAAAAAAAGCCCGCACTGTTTAGGTGCGGGCTTTTTTTTTGTTTTTCCTGTATGCGTCAGCCCGCACCGTTACCTGTGGTAATGGTGGTGGTAATAATAATGGTGGTGTTCAGGCTGATTGTACGCATTGAGATTTTTTTTCTGTCTGTCTTGATTGTCCGTCTGCCTTCCAGAATTAAAGCAAAGCGCACGTTAAGTCAACGAATTTGTCCTAAGACGAATTTTTCGCCACTACGCAGAGCTGCGCCTTGCCTGGAAAATGGTATCGGGATCGTTCAGCAAATAGCCACAACCCCCGATCAGTCACTGCAAAGTCAGGATTTACCCGAGTTATTATCTATAAGTTTTTTTTCTACGTCGTGCAGCAGACGATGCAGCATGGCGCTGTCGCGCTGCTCCAGCAAACCAATACGTTGATCGATCCAGTCCGCCATCTTGGCATCATCGTCCACCTCCAGCCGGACCAGCAAGTGCTGAAAACGCGCCCGCAGGGCCTGCAACTGCTGACCATCCGCCACCGCTGCGGGCTGGGCCACCACCTGATTGAGCGCAGAAAGTTGGTAGCAATACACCATCACCGCCTGACCGAGGTTGAGTGAGGGATAGTCATTCGCCATCGGGATGCCGGTCAGCAGATCCACCTGTTCCAGCTCCTCATTCGTCAATCCACTGTCCTCGCGACCAAACACCAGCGCAATCCGCTTCAGCCACTGACGCTTCTCCTGCAAAATGGTTTCCACCTGCGCAGGCGTGGCGTAGTAACGGAACTTCGCCCGGCTACGCGCGGTGGTGGCGACCGAGAAGTCCACATCCCGGAGCGCCTCGCTCAGGGTGTCATAAGTTTTTACGCTATCCAGAATTTCACCTGCGCCGTGCGCCACACGCCGGGCAGCCGGATCCTGCCAGGCATCACTGGCGACAATCCGCAATTCACTAAACCCCATGGTTTTCATGGCACGGGCGGCGGCACCGATATTTTCTGGTCGGGCGGGAGAGACAAGAATGAGGGGGAAATGCATGATTTTTCCATCGAACTGTTAACAACTCAGCGTATGTTGGCATGCACACCGGAAAATACCAACCATGCGGATATAAGAAAATAAGATGTTAAGGATGTTAAAACGGAATAAAAGCGGTAAGTAGCATAAATTAACGCATTAAAGCTAAATTTCCGGACCATTTTAATATAAAACCATTAGATATCATCTTATTGAAATATAATTTCCGGCAAGTTTATGTTTTGCTATTATGCAGCCGGAATGTAGCAAAAATGCTGCTTTTTGTGAGCTAAGCTGGCATTCCTGGAGAAGTTTTTCATAAAAGTGTTAACGTGCTACACTTGCATTTGATATAAGTCAACGAAGCGTTGTTTTTATGCTTATCGGTTGTTGTTGGTGCTGTTAGGTTGCTGTTAATACGGTTAGGATAAGCGCCAGTCCGATACCCACGGGGCACGCAAATATTCATCCTGACTGGCTGAGCTGACACTGAAGTTGACGTAGATGGATGGTGTATTCCGAAGATTATTTCGTACACCGGTTGCGAACGGCATGCTGTTATGATGAACAGTAAGTGCAACCGCCGTACGCCCTGTTTTCGATTTGTTGGCAAATTTTAGGTAGCGAAACATGCAGACCCCGCACATTCTTATCGTTGAAGACGAACTGGTCACGCGTAACACCCTCAAAAGCATTTTTGAGGCGGAAGGTTACATGGTCTATGAAGCCACCGACGGCGCCGAAATGCATCAGGTTCTGACGGAAAATGACGTCAATCTGGTGATTATGGACATCAACCTGCCGGGGAAAAACGGCTTGTTGCTGGCGCGCGAACTGCGTGAGCAGGCGAACGTGGCACTGATGTTCCTCACCGGCCGTGATAATGAAGTGGACAAAATCCTTGGTCTGGAAATTGGCGCGGATGATTACATCACCAAGCCCTTCAATCCGCGTGAGCTGACTATCCGTGCGCGTAACCTGTTGTCGCGTACCATGAATCTGGCGATGCCGAATGAAGAACGTCGTCAGGTAGAAAGCTATCGTTTCAACGGCTGGGAGCTGGATATCAATAGCCGCTCACTGATCAGCCCGAACGGTGAGCAGTACAAACTGCCGCGCAGTGAATTCCGCGCCATGCTGCACTTCTGCGAAAACCCAGGCAAAATTCAGACCCGTGCTGATTTGCTGAAAAAGATGACCGGTCGTGAGCTGAAGCCGCATGACCGCACCGTGGATGTCACCATCCGCCGCATCCGTAAGCATTTCGAATCTACGCCGGATACGCCAGAAATTATCGCCACCATTCACGGCGAAGGTTATCGCTTCTGCGGTGAGTTACAGGACTAATCCGCACGAAACATCGGCTAACTGTCTATTCTGTAGCGGCGCGATTTATCGCGCGTTATTTGGCACCATGGAGGTCAAAATAGCGCGATAAATCGCGCCGCTACGAATAGGTATATCGCCTGTCGTTAATGCCAGGGCATCAGCGGTACGGCGCTCAAGGCGTTTTTCGGCGAGCCTTCCACCACTTTATCTGAGTAAGCCAGATAGACCAGCGCGTTGCGCTTTTGATCATAAAAGCGTACAACTTGCAGCTTCTTAAAAACCAGCGATGTGCGCTTCTGGAACACCACATCCCCCTGCGCTTTGCCTTGCGCAATTTTATCGCTCAACGCAACCGGTCCTACCTGTTGGCAGGAAATCGCCGCGTCGGAAGTATCCTCCGCCAGGCCCAATCCGCCCTTGATCCCACCGGTTTTTGCCCGGCTGATATAACAGGTTACATTTTTTACATCGGGGTCATCGAAGGCTTCCACCACGATCTTATGATCGGGGCCAAACATCTTGAAAACCGTGTCAACTGAGCCGATCTCCTCGGCCTGGAGGGATCCCGCGAAGGCATATGTTGCCAGGGTGACTATAAGAAGGCGAGCTATTGTCATGGAGTTACCATTGCAAACGGAATAGATGAGAATGTAATGTACTGGCAATCGATAACAGAACCAAACCAAATGGGTAACAACCCGCATTGATGTAGCACAGTCGACTTACAAAACCGCCCTCTCGCCTTTTTGCATTTCGTGCTATTATTCGACGACTTCATAAGTTGCGCCACCAGAGAATTATGAGGATGTTTTATGGACCAAGCCGGTATCATTCGCGATTTGCTTGTCTGGCTGGAGAGCCATCTGGATCAACCCCTTTCACTGGATAATGTCGCCCTGAAAGCGGGTTATTCCAAATGGCATCTGCAGCGCATGTTTAAGGACGTGACAGGCCACGCGATCGGCGCTTATATCCGCGCTCGCCGGCTGTCTAAGGCCGCGGTGGCGTTACGCCTGACCAGCCGCCCGATACTCGACATCGCCCTGCAATACCGTTTCGATTCCCAGCAGACCTTTACCCGTGCGTTTAAAAAGCAGTTTAATCAGACGCCCGCCTGGTATCGTCGTTCGTCAGACTGGAACTCCTTCGGAATCCGCCCCCCGATCCGTCTGGAAGACAACCATATGCCCGAGCCGCAGTTTGTCACGCTGCCGGAAACGGTGCTGGTGGGGCAGACGCAAAGCTACAGCTGTACGCTGGAGCAAATCTCCAGTTTCCGTGACGAAATGCGTGTGCATTTCTGGAAACAGTTCCTGCTGGAAACCGATACCGTGCCGCCGGTGCTGTATGGGCTACATCAGGTACGCGCCAGCCATGAAAAAGATGATGAGCAGGAGATTCTCTACACCACGGCGGTGCCTGCCGATCAGTTGGCGAAAAGCATGCAATCCAACCAGAGCGTGATTCTGGAAGCCGGTGATTATGTGCAGTTCACCTATAACGGACCGCGCACCGCGTTGCAGGAATTTATTCTGCTGCTGTACGGGACTTGTATGCCTACGTTGGGCCTGGTGCGTCGTCAGGGACAGGATATCGAACGTTTCTTCACCCACGGTGGCAAGAAGCGTAGCGAGCCGCCAACCGAGATTCGCTGCGAATATCTGATTCCGATACGTCCAGTACAGGATCGCTAACAGTAAAATGCCGTCGTAATGACGGCATTTTTATATTCCGCTTCAGCGTTGCAATTCATCCAACGCCGGTGCATCCAGATGCGACACATCCCCGGCGGTCTCCACGACCCACCCCGCTGCCAGCCAGGCGCTCTGCTGATGATCAACGCGGGAGATGGAACAGTTACGCAGGCGCAGACGACGCTCCGCATGTGCCGGTAAGCCAAGAATGGTACTGACCAGCACGCCAAGCGCCATACCGTGGCTGACAATCAACGGGCGGCTGCCCGCCGGCAATCCGAGACAGTCATTTAACGCCGCATGCATCCGCGCCGCCATCTCTGCCATCGACTCACCACCAGGAATGCGACCATTTTCGGTGCCATCCACCAGCGTCTTACGCCAGCTCTCTTCTTCCGGCGTCAGCCCTTCAATCGGGCGCTGCTCCAGCACCCCCATATTCAGCTCGCGCAGACGCGCATCGAGGGTGACCGCGCAACCACACGCATCGGCGATAATCTCTGCGGTACGCCGGGTACGTCCTAAATCGCTGGCAATCACGTGGGTAATGCCCAGCGATTTAACGCGCTCGCCCACCTGATGGGCCTGTTGCTCACCTTTTTCCGTCAGCGGACTGTCGGACTGCCCCTGAATGCGTCGGGCCGCATTCCAAACCGTTTCACCGTGACGAACAAGATAGACCTGTAGCATGCTTAATTTCCGTTATACTGCGACAAATTTGCCTTGAGGGTTCAAACAATTATGTACCATGTTGTCGCAGCCACCATCAATCCGGCAAAAATCCGCGCGATTGCACAAGCGTTCAACGACGTTTTCGGCGAAGGATCCTGCCATATTGAGGGGGTCGAGGTCGAGAGCGGCGTTGCAGCTCAGCCGCTGACGGATGTCGAAACGCGAACTGGCGCACGTCAGCGCGTTATCAATGCGCGCGCCAAAATGACCGATGCCGATTTCTGGGTGGCGATTGAAGCAGGCATCGAGGGGGATTGCGCCTTCGCATGGATGGTGGTGGAAAATGCACAGCAGCGCGGCGAATCGCGCTCCGCCAGTTTTACGCTGCCCGCGGTGGTGATGGCGGGGTTAGCCGCCGGTCACGAACTGGGTGATGAGATGGCGCGCTTAACCGGCGTGGAAAACATCAAACATAAAGGCGGCGCGATTGGCGCGTTTACCCACGGACTACTGACGCGCTCCAGCGTCTACCATCAAGCGCTGATTCTGGCGCTGTGTCCGTTCACCCATCCGTTGTACCAGCAGTAATCAGGCGCGTCCCAGACGCGCTTCCAGCCAGCGTTTCAGCTCTGGCGGTGCTTCTTTCAGGCTGTTGGAGCCACGGGTGATGGTGGCAATGCCAACACCCAACTCATTCTTCAGCTCACGCTGACTCATCTCTCCGTTCATCAACTCTTCAATGATGCGCAGACGCGTGCCAAAAGATTCCCGTTCGTCCGGGGTCATCATTAATTGCAGCAACGGCAAGGCGACACCATCGGCGAAGGCATTTTGCATCAGGTCAACAAAGCGCAGCCAGTTATCTTCAACAGGCTGGGAAGAAAGGGGTTGGCTCATGAAGGGCTTCCGTACTCATTAACGAGTACGGAAGCATAGCACAGTCAGTAGCGGCGATTCCACTCGCTATCTGCCAGAATCTTATCGGGTTGTCCCATGAAGTAGCGATAGTAGGCATCATACGCCAGCACGTTCTTCACGTAGCCACGGGTTTCCGAGAACGGGATGGTCTCGATAAAGGCCACCGCATCCAGGCGCCCCCCACTGTTATTCAGCCAGCTGCGTACCCGTGACGGCCCGGCGTTATAAGCCGCTGAGGCGAAGATACGGTTCTGCTCAAACTGCTGATACACGTACTCCAGATATTGCGTGCCAATCTGGATATTGGTTTGGGGATCAAGCAACTGACCGCTGTTCACATAACCGGGAATGTTGTACATCTTCACGGTATGGGTGGCGGTGGCGGGCATCACCTGCATCAACCCGCTGGCCCCCACCGGCGATCGTGCTTTCGGGTTCCACGCACTCTCCTGGCGCGAAATCGCCATCGCATAACTTTGCGGAATCCCTTTACCCTCGGTGTACTGCTGATACAAATTGCGCCATGCCAGCGGGAAACGCTCTTTCAGGCTATCCCACATTTTGGCGGTGATAGTGGCCTGAACGCTCAGGTCCCACCAATCCTGCTCATTGGCGTAACGTGCCAACATCTGCTGCTGCTCACGGGTTTTACTGGAAATTAAATTGGCCCACTCGCTGCGCGCCAGGTTATCCAGCCCCCAGTACATCAGCTCGCGCACCCTTGCCAGCTCAGGGCCCTGCACCAGATTGCTATCCGGGGCTGGTGCCTTATTAACCTGTAACGGATACTCGACACCCAACCGCTGCGCCGCCACCATCGGATAGAAACCACGCCCCTGCATCAACTTACGCAGGATCGGGTCAGCTTCATCTTTACGTCCTTGCGCAATCAGCAGATCGGCCTGCCAGTATTGCCACTCATCTTTCTCTTTGGCCTCCACCGGCAGACGGGCAATCCAGGTATTCAGTCCACGACGGTCGTTGTTGCCCAGCGCCAGTCGTACCCGCCGCTCAATCAGGGTGGTGGATTCACTGTTCATGACAACGTTATCGCGCCAACGCGCCTGATCAGAGGTGACGTCGTTACCCATCAAGCGCCAGGCAACGATCTCTTTCAGCGCCTGCTCATCTTCCGGCCCCATCTTCTGCGACTGCACCAACCCCGGCAGCATCAACCGGGCATTTTCGGCATCCTGGCGCGCTACCCGGGCGAAGGCAAAATTGGTCGCCTGACGGGTAAAATCGGTCGGACCGACACTGCTGGCAAAACTGGTGACAGTTTGCGGATTCTGCTGCAACGCCATCACTGCCGTAGCAATGGTTTGATAGTCCGCCGGTAACATCTTCGCCAGGTAATTGACCAGGCTGTCGTTGCCCTCTTTCATCGCCAGACGAATGCGTTCAAGGATGGTGATCGGCGAAAGCTGTCCGGCGGATTGCCACACCGAGAACAACTGGTCGCAATCATTGGGCAGTGATGTGCCACGCAACCAGATGGCTTTTGCACCATCAAACGCCACCTGCTGCTGACCGGTGGCCCATTTGGCGTAGTACCAGTTACAACGCGCCTGCACCGGTTGCGGTGCTTCCGGGCTGAAGCTCAACAGTTCCTGCCACGCCTGGCGGTGGGCCAGCACATTAACAAAGCGGGTGGAGAGCGCGCGTGCAGGGGGTAACGTCGGATATTGTTGAATAAAGTTCTTCACCGCCAGCGGCGTTTCCTGCTCGAGATCCTGCGCCAGCATACGGTATTGCAGATAAGGATAGAGCGGGTAATCCTGTAGCGTTGGCATCAGCTGTGCCACGGTGTCCATCTGCTTGTTATCCCAGGCTTGTTTTATCTGGGCATAACGCTGTCGTTGCTGGTCGAGCGAATCGGCCCACACGCTGCTGGCCGCACTGACCAGGCAGATCCCTAAAATCCAGTTACGCCACTTATCCACTTCACTCTCCTCTTGGTGCTGCGATCCAGCTGCATGCCAGACTCCTTCATGCTAACCAGGCCAACCCACTCTTACCATGTTCTTCATAAAATTTACGATCGCGCACCGCTATCGACCAGATGCTGCGCCGCCATTGTGCACTTATTCATCACAAAAACTTATCGTACAAGGACGAATTCCATATAATCATTCTGTTACAAACATGGCACGGCCTTTGCTCTGTTGAATTCCATCTTGTATACCAGTTGGAATTCACTCATGGCATCGACTTTTGGTTTCACGCTTCAGGATTGGCAACAGCGTTACCAACAGGAACCGCAGCAGATTACGGCCCTGCTGGAAGCACACCTCGCCGCTATTGATCACCAGGATAACGCGTGGCTGTATCTCGCCACCCCAGCACAGCTACAGGCACAGATTGAACCGTTATTAGCCAGCTATCTGCGTAACCCGACTGCGCTGCCGCTGTTTGGCGTCCCTTTTGCCGTCAAAGACAATATCGATGTCGCGGGTTGGCCTACCACCGCCGCTTGCCCGGCGCTGACTTACACCGCCAGCGCCGATGCCTTTGTTGTCGCCCAACTGAAAGCCGCCGGTGCGGTGGTGATTGGCAAAACCAACCTTGACCAATACGCCACTGGCCTGGTCGGCACCCGCTCACCCTATGGCGCGGTGCGCAACACCTTCAATCCAGACTATGTCAGCGGCGGCTCCAGCTCCGGCTCGGCGTCGGTACTGGCACGTGGTCTGGTGGGCTTCTCGCTCGGCACCGACACCGCCGGTTCCGGTCGCGTACCGGCTGGTTTTAATAATGTGGTGGGCCTGAAACCCACCAAAGGCTGGTTCTCGGCCAGTGGCTTGCTGCCCGCCTGTCGCCTGAACGACACCATCTCGGTGTTTGCCCTGACGGTAGAAGACGCCTTTGCCGTCGGAGTCGCGGCTGGCGGTTATGACGCCGGGGATGCCTATTCACGCAGCAATCCGCATACCGCGCCAGCCAGCATCAAGGCTCACCCTGACTTTGCTATTCCGGCCAATCCTGAATTCTTCGATGACGCACACGCCGAAGCGGCCTGGGATAACGCGCTGGAGCGCCTGCTCGCCAGCGGTGCCACGCTGCACCCCATCGATTTCACCCCGTTCCAGCAACTGGCCGAGCAGCTGTACTACGGCCCGTGGGTGACGGAGCGCACCGTGGCGGTGGGCGAGATGATCAACCGCCCGGAAGAGATGGACCCGGTGGTCTATGGCATCGTTAAAAGCGGCCTGGATTACAGCGCAGTCGATGCCTTCAAAGCGGAATATCTGCGCGCGGAACTGACACGCCAAATCCAGCAAACGCTGGCGCAGTTTGATGCGCTGGTGGTGCCGACCTCCCCCACCATCCACACCATTGAAGAGATGCAGCAGGAGCCGGTGCGTTACAACTCGCAGTTCGGCACCTACACCAATTTCACCAATCTGGCCGATCTCAGCGCACTGGCACTGCCTGGGCCGTTCCGGGCCGATGGCCTGCCTGCGGGCATCACCCTGATCGCCCCTGCCTGGCATGACCGGGCGCTGGTGGAGTTTGGCCTGCGCTGGCAACAGCAGTTGGCCTTACCGCTTGGAGCCACCGGCAAAGTGCAACCGACACAGCATCGCACACTGCCACCTTCTGCCGACCACGTTCGTGTGGCGGTAGTGGGTGCGCACCTAACCGGCATGCCGCTCAACTTCCAGCTCACTACCCGTCAGGCAGTGCTGGTGGAGGAGACCACCACCGCCAGCCACTACCGATTGTTTGCGCTGCTGGATGGCCCAATCAAAAAACCGGGCCTGCTGCGCGATGAACAAGGGGCGGCGATCACCGTCGAACTGTGGGATATCCCGCTGGCGCGCTTTGGCGAGTTTGTAGCGGAAATCCCGGCGCCACTCGGCATCGGCTCGCTGACGTTAGCTGATGGCCGAGTGGTGAAAGGTTTCATCTGTGAACCGATGGTGCTGAAGCAGGCACTGGAGATCACCGAATTTGGCGGCTGGCGCAACTGGCTGGCATCCCAGGGGAGTAAATAATCATGTTCAGCACCGTTCTGATTGCTAACCGTGGCGAGATCGCCTGCCGCGCTATCCGTACCCTCAAACGTCTGGGCGTGAAAAGTGTGGCGGTGTACTCCGACGCCGACCGTAACGCGCGCCATGTGAAAGAAGCTGATGTGGCGATTGCCCTTGGCGGCGATAAAGCCAGCGACAGCTACCTGAGAATCGACAAAATCCTCGCTGCCGCCAAAGAGACCGGCGCAGAAGCTATCTGGCCGGGCTACGGCTTTCTCTCCGAGAGCCTGCCATTTGCCGCTGCCTGTGAAGAAGCCGGTATCGCCTTTGTTGGTCCCACCGCACAACAGATTGGCGAGTTTGGCCTCAAGCACCGCGCCCGTGAGCTGGCGGCCAGTGCTGGCGTGCCAATGACGCCCGGCACCGCGTTGCTGAGTTCACTGGAAGAAGCGCTGACCGCCGCCGATCACATTGGCTATCCGGTGATGCTGAAAAGCACCGCAGGTGGTGGTGGTATCGGCCTGACACGTTGCGCCGACGCGGAGGCACTGCGCAACGCCTGGGAAAGCGTGCGCCGTCTCGGTGAACAATTTTTCAGTGACGCAGGCGTGTTTCTGGAGCGCTGCATCGATCGTGCCCGTCACGTTGAAGTGCAGATTTTTGGTGACGGCAGCGGCAAGGTCATCGCCCTTGGCGAACGCGA
Source organism: Pantoea sp. X-Soil-TKNS-1211 (assembly GCF_059730495.1). Taxonomy (NCBI): domain Bacteria; kingdom Pseudomonadati; phylum Pseudomonadota; class Gammaproteobacteria; order Enterobacterales; family Erwiniaceae; genus Pantoea; species Pantoea sp. X-Soil-TKNS-1211. The sequence goes on along the minus strand of NZ_AP035953.1, from coordinate 715,831 downwards.
CTGTTCGCTGCAACGTCGTAATCAGAAAGTCGTGGAAGAGACCCCGGCACCCAATCTGCCGCAGGCCACGCGTGAAGCGCTGCTGGCCTCGGCGGTGCGTCTTGGCGAGCTGGTCAGCTACCGCAGCGCGGGCACCGTGGAATATATCTACGACGCCGAACAAGACGCGTTTTATTTCCTCGAAGTGAACACACGCCTGCAGGTGGAGCACCCGGTGACCGAATGCGTCACGGGTCTCGACCTGGTGGAGTGCATGTTGAAAGTGGCGGCGGGCGATAGCCTCGACTGGGCGCGGATGCAGCAGGCACCACAAGGCGCATCGATTGAAGTGCGTCTGTACGCGGAAGATCCGCTGAAAAACTTCCAGCCCAGCCCTGGCGTCCTGACCGGCGTCAGCTTCCCGGATGATGTGCGCGTCGATGGCTGGATCGCGACCGGCACCGAAGTCTCCGCGTATTACGATCCGATGGTCGCCAAACTGATCGTTCATGCTGACACCCGTGACGCCGCGCTGGCGAAAATGCAGCAGGCGCTGGACGCTACCCAGCTGCATGGCATCGCCAGCAACCTGGATTATCTGCGTCAAATCGTTGCCACCGAAGCTTTCCGCAGCGGCAAGGTCTGGACGCGTTACCTCGACAGTTTCACCCCGACAGCCAGCGTGATTGAAGTGCTGCAACCCGGCACCTTCAGCAGCATTCAGGATTTTCCGGGCCGCCTTGGCTACTGGGATATCGGTGTGCCGCCGTCCGGCCCAATGGATGATTTCGCCTTCCGTCTCGCCAACCGCATTGTCGGCAACCACGAAGCCGCGGCCGGGCTGGAGTTCACCCTGCAAGGCCCAACGTTGCGTTTTCACAGCGACGCGGTGATTGCGCTAACCGGTGCCGATTGCCCGGCGGATCTCGATGGCGAGCCGGTCAGCTACTGGCAACCGGTCAAGGTCGAGGCGGGACAGACCCTGACACTGGGTCGCGCCCACAGCGGCTGCCGCACCTATCTGGCAGTACGCAACGGTTTTGATGTGCCGGAGTATCTCGGTAGCCGCTCCACCTTTTCACTCGGCCAGTTTGGCGGCCATGCCGGACGCACCCTGCGCGTTGCCGATATGCTGCCGATTTCCCAACCTGGACTGGCGGCCTGCACCACCCCCGCCCCGGTCAGCGAACCACAGGCGCTCGATCACGCGCTGGTGCCGCACTACGGTACCGAATGGCGTATCGGCGTGTTGTATGGACCGCACGGCGCACCGGACTTCTTCACCCAGGCCGCTATCGACGAATTTTTCGCCAGCGACTGGCAGGTACATTACAACTCCAACCGTCTCGGTGTGCGTCTGGTGGGACCTAAACCGAGCTGGACGCGCGCCAACGGCGGCGAAGCCGGGTTACATCCTTCCAACGTCCACGACTGCGAATACGCCATCGGCGCGGTGAACTTCACTGGCGACTTCCCGGTGATCCTCACCCATGACGGCCCAAGCCTCGGCGGCTTCGTCTGCCCGGTCACTATCGCCAAAGCGGAGCTGTGGAAGGTCGGTCAGGTGAAACCGGGCGACAGTATTCGTTTCCACCCCATCAGCGCTGACGAAGCGGTGGCACTGGAGAAAGCTCAGGCGCACAGCATCGCGACCCTGCGATCGGCCCATGCGCCCGCCTTTGCGGTACCGTCGCTGGCCGCCAGTGACATCGGCTCGGCGACGCTGCTGGCCGCCCTGCCCGCCACCGCCAGCACTCCGGCAGTCGCCTATCGCCAGGCCGGTGACAAATACGTGCTGATTGAGTACGGCGACAACGTGCTGGATCTGGCGTTACGTTTGCGCGTGCATCTGCTGATGCAAGCGCTGCGTGAACGCGCGGTGCCCGGGGTAGAAGAGTTGTCGCCCGGCGTACGCTCGTTGCAGGTGCGCTACGACAGCCTGATCCTCAGCCAGCCACAGCTGATGGCATTGCTGCTGGAGCTGGAAGCCGGACTCGGCGATGTCAGCCAGTTGAAAGTACCGTCACGCGTCGTCTGGATGCCGATGGCGTTTGAAGACAGCGCCACCCTCGGTGCAGTGGAACGCTATCAGGAAACCGTGCGCGCCACCGCGCCGTGGCTGCCGAACAACGTCGACTTTATCCAGCGTATTAATGGCCTGGAGAGTCGTGAAGCGGTGCGCGACACCCTTTTCAATGCCAGCTACCTGATCCTCGGTCTGGGCGATGTCTATCTCGGCGCACCCTGCGCGGTGCCGATCGATCCGCGCCATCGTCTGCTGAGTTCAAAATACAGCCCGGCGCGTACCTTTACCGCCGAAGGCACGGTAGGGATTGGCGGCATGTACATGTGTATCTACGGCATGGACTCCCCCGGCGGCTATCAGTTGGTCGGTCACACGCTGCCCATCTGGAACAAATTCCTGAAAAACGATCAATTCGCTGCCGACGAACCCTGGCTGCTGCACTTCTTCGATCAGGTGCGCTTCTACCCGGTGAGCGAAGAAGAACTGACGCAGTTGCGTGACGACTTCCGCGAAGGCCGCGCGCATATCCGCATTGAGGAGACGTTGTTCGACTTCGCCGCACACCAGCAATTCCTGAGTGAAAACGCCGCCTCGATCGCTGAGTTCCGCGACCGTCAGGCTGCCGCCTTTGAGCAGGAAGTGACGCTATGGGCGCAGGAGGAGCAGAACGCCCCACTGACTACGGAAGAGACGTTGGTGGTGACGGAAGAAGACGACACCGCCCTGGCGGTGAGCGCCGATATGAACGGCAACATCTGGAAAGTGCTGGTGCAACCGGGTGATGAGGTGGAAGCCGGCCAGACACTGATCATCGTCGAAGCGATGAAGATGGAGTTGGCGATTGTCTCCCCCGAGGCGGGTCGTGTGAAACGTATCGCCTGCCAGGCAGGACGTCCGGTGAGTCCGGGCGACACCCTGCTGTGGCTGGAATAAGGAATGCCCATGAGTACCAGCCCGCAACGCAGCAAAGGTCGTCCGGAAGCACTGGCAGAGAAAGTCTACCAGGCGCTGAAGAACGATATTTTCGAGTTTCGCCTGATGCCCGGTGACCGCTTCAGCGAAAGCGAAATCGCCGAACGGATGGAGGTCAGCCGCACGCCGGTGCGTCAGGCGCTGTTCTGGCTGGAGCGGGAAGGCTATGTCGAAGTGTGGTTTCGCAGCGGCTGGCAGGTCAAGCCGTTCAACTTCGAGTACTTCGAAGAGTTGTACGACTTTCGCACCGTGCTGGAACGCGAGGCGGTGCGCCGTCTCTGCGCGCTACCGCCGTTGCAGTGCGCGGAAACCCTGACCGAGCTGAAAATCTTCTGGATCGATAACCCACGTCTGGAAGACGGCAAAACCGTGTCGTTGCACGACGAAGCCTTTCATATGGCGCTGGTCAGCGCCACCGGCAACCGGGAAATGGCCCGTGTACACGCCGAGCTGACCGAAAAGATTCGCATCATCCGTCGTCTCGACTTTACGCGTGACGACCGGGTCGATGCCACGTACCGCGAGCACGCTCAGATTTTACGGGCGATATTTCAGCAACATACCGAGGAGGCACAGCGCATTCTGACCGACCATATCGCCGTCAGCAAAGCAGAGGTCAGAAAAATCACGTTACACATGTTACAGCAGGCCAGGCTCCAACCCATTGAATAAAAACACATTACACATTTAGGGGTTTAAACGATGAAAAGACGTTCGTTGCTTAAGGCTTTCGCTCTCTCCGCTACCGTCGTCAGCATGGGCTTTGCCTTTGGTGCTCAGGCTGCCGATACCATCAAAGTGGGGATCATGCATTCGCTCTCCGGCACCATGGCCATTTCGGAGACGCCGTTAAAAGATGTTGCGCTGATGACTATTGATGAAATTAACGCCAAAGGTGGCGTGTTGGGCAAAAAGCTGGAACCGGTGGTAGTTGACCCAGCCTCCAACTGGCCGCTGTTTGCCGAGAAAGCCCGTCAGCTGCTGACGCAAGACAAAGTCGCGGTGGTGTTTGGCTGCTGGACTTCAGTATCGCGTAAATCGGTACTGCCGGTGTTCGAAGAGTTGAACGGCCTGCTGTTCTACCCGGTGCAGTACGAAGGCGAAGAGATGTCGCCGAACGTGTTCTACACCGGCGCGGCACCGAACCAACAGGCGATTCCAGCGGTGGAATATCTGATGAGCGAAGACGGCGGCAGCGCTAAACGCTTCTTCCTGCTGGGCACCGACTACGTCTACCCGCGCACCACCAACAAGATCCTGCGTGCCTTCCTGCATTCGAAAGGGGTACAGGACAAAGATATCCAGGAAGTGTATACGCCGTTTGGTTACAGCGATTACCAGACCATCGTCTCCAATATCAAGAAATTCTCTGCGGGTGGCAAAACTGCGGTGATCTCCACCATCAACGGCGACTCCAACGTGCCGTTCTACAAAGAGCTGGCGAACCAGGGCATTAAAGCCACCGATATTCCGGTGATCGCCTTCTCGGTGGGCGAGGAAGAACTGCGCGGTATTGATACCAAACCGCTGGTCGGTCAGTTAGCGGCGTGGAACTACTTTGAGTCAGTGGATAACCCGACTAACGCCAAGTTTGTTGCTGATTACCGCGCCTATGCCAAAGCGCATAACCTGCCGAACGCCAACACCGTGGTGACCAATGACCCGATGGAAGCGACCTATGTCGGCATTCATATGTGGGCGCAGGCGGTCGAGAAAGCGGGCACCACTGATGTGGATAAAGTGCGTGCGGCCATGGCCGGACAAACCTTTAAAGCGCCAGATGGTTTCACCCTGACCATGGACAAAACCAACCACCATCTGCATAAGCCGGTGATGATCGGTGAAGTCGAAGAAAACGGTCAGTTCAACGTGGTGTGGCAGACCGACAAACCGATCCGCGCTCAGCCGTGGAGCCCGTATATCGCCGGTAACGATAAGAAGCCTGATCATCCGGTGAAATCAACCCAATAAATAAGACCAGGTCGCCATCAATGGCGACCTGGCAACATCCCCGCAACCACAGGGCCAGAACCATGACAATTCGCCGCTATCTCTGCTGTCTGCTGTTGCTCCTGCCCTGGCTGGCCCAGGCGGGCGATGGCGCAGATTTCGCCGCCGCCAGCCGCACGCAACAAGCCACGCTGCTGCAACAATGGGCCGCCGCACCGCAGGCCAGCCGCCTGCCGCTGCTGGAGGCACTGCGTAATGAAAGCGTGGTCATTGATGAGAACAAGCAACCGTTCAGTAAACAGGACGATAAATTCCAGCCGCTCGACAGCGCGCAGCAGCCAACGGGCGAAACCAAAAAACTCTTTATGAACAACCGGCTGCGTGTGTTGATCGCCAGTGCGCTCGCCGCGCATCAGTTGGTCAGTGACGATCCGGCCATTCGCCTGCGTGCCGCACAGCAGCTGCAAAACGACGGGGCCGCCGACCAGTTACCGCTGATTGAACAACGCCTCGCCAGCGAAAAAGACAGCAAGGTGCACGCCACGCTGGCGATGGCTGCCGCCAACCTGCAACTCACCAGCCCGGATGCGCAGGTGCGCCTGCAAGCGGTAAAACTGCTGGGAGAATCCAGCGATCCTAATATGCAGGCCAGTCTGCAACGCCTGACGCAAGCGGCGAATGAACCCGATGCTCAGGTACGCACCGCCGCCACTGACAGCCTGAAAAATATCAAACATCGTCTGATGTGGGGCGACCTGCTCGGTCAGGCCTTTACCGGCCTGTCGCTGGGATCGATCCTGCTGCTGGCGGCGCTCGGGCTGGCAATCACCTACGGTCTGCTCGGCGTGATCAATATGGCACACGGCGAAATGCTGATGCTGGGCGCGTACGCCACCTGGCTGGTACAAAGCCTGTTTCAACAGTTCGCGCCGCAATGGCTGGCGTGGTATCCGCTACTGGCGCTGCCGGTGGCCTTCCTCGTCACCGCCGTGATGGGGATGGTACTGGAACGCACCATCATTCGCCATCTGTACGGTCGCCCACTGGAGACTCTGCTCGCGACCTGGGGCATCAGCCTGATGCTGATCCAGTTGGTGCGGATGCTGTTTGGCGCGCAGAACCTTGAAGTCGCCAACCCGGACTGGCTCTCCGGTGGCATGCAGGTGCTGCCAAACCTCGTGCTGCCGTATAACCGTATCGCGGTCATTGTGTTCGTGTTTGCCGTGCTGGGTCTGACCTGGCTGCTGCTGAACAAAACCCGCCTCGGCCTCAGCGTGCGCGCCGTGACGCAAAACCGCGCCATGGCGGATTGTTGCGGCGTGCCTACCGGACGCATCGATATGCTGGCGTTTGGCCTCGGCTCCGGTATCGCCGGGCTGGGTGGCGTGGCCTTGTCACAGCTGGGCAATGTCGGCCCGGAACTCGGTCAGGGCTACATCATCGACTCCTTCCTCGTGGTGGTACTGGGCGGTGTCGGTCAGTTGGCAGGCACGGTAGTGGCTGCCTTTGGGCTTGGTATCCTCAACAAGGTGCTGGAACCGCAGATTGGCGCGGTACTCGGCAAGATCCTGATCCTGGTGTTGATTGTGCTGTTTATTCAGAAACGTCCCCAGGGCCTGTTTGCGTTCAAAGGGAGGGTGATTGAGTGATGAGCCAGCCGCTAACCTTAACCGTCGCGCGCAAAGCGCCGCGCCTGACCCTCAGCCTTGGCGTGATCATCGCGCTGCTGCTGTTGATTATGCCGTTCTTTGCGCTGCTACCTGCCAGCCATCCGCTGGCGCTCTCGACCTATACGCTGACGTTGGTCGGCAAGATCCTCTGTTATGCCATCGTCGCGGTGGCACTCGATCTGGTGTGGGGCTATGCCGGGCTGCTGTCGCTCGGTCACGGTCTGTTCTTCGCCCTCGGTGGTTATGGCATGGGGATGTACCTGATGCGTCAGGCCTCTGGTGAGGGGCTGCCCGCATTTATGTCATTTCTGTCGTGGAATGAACTGCCGTGGTTTTGGGCCGGTACGCAACACTTCGCCTGGGCGCTGTGCCTGATTGTGTTGGTGCCCGGCCTGTTGGCGTTGGTGTTCGGTTTCTTCGCCTTCCGTTCGAAGATCAAAGGTGTCTACTTCTCGATCATGACCCAGGCGCTGACCTACGCTGGCATGTTGCTGTTTTTCCGCAACGAAACCGGCTTTGGCGGTAACAACGGCTTTACCGGCTTCACCACCCTGCTCGGCTTCAATGTCACCGCCACCGGCACGCGCATCGGGTTGTTTGTCGCCACCGTGTTGCTGCTGCTGGTCAGCATCGGCGTTGGTTTTGCCCTGGCGCGCAGCAAGTTTGGCCGGGTGCTGACCGCAGTGCGCGATGCGGAAAACCGCCTGATGTTCATCGGCTACGATCCACGCGGTTTTAAGCTGTTTGTCTGGACTCTTTCCGCCGTGCTGTGTGGGCTGGCGGGTGCGCTCTACGTCCCGCAGGTGGGCATCATCAACCCGAGCGAAATGTCCCCCACCAACTCCATCGAAGCCGCTATCTGGGTGGCGCTGGGGGGGCGTGGCACCCTGATTGGTCCCTTGCTCGGCGCGGCGATTGTTAACGGCGCGAAAAGCTGGTTCACCGTCGCCTTCCCGGAATACTGGCTGTTCTTCCTGGGGCTGATGTTTATCCTCGTTACGCTGTTCCTGCCGCGTGGCGTAATTGGCCTGCTGCGCCGGAGGAAAGATGACTGAACAACTGTTTACCCAACCGCATCCGGCGGATCGCCATCGCGATCAACGTGATCCGGTGCTCCTGCTGGAAAATATTAACGTGTCTTTTGACGGTTTTCGCGCGCTGACCGACTTGTCGTTGCAGATTGGCGTTGGCGAATTGCGTTGCGTCATCGGTCCTAATGGCGCGGGTAAAACCACGCTGATGGATGTGATCACCGGCAAAACCCGCCCGGACAATGGTCGGGTGATGTACGACCAGGACACCGATCTGACCGCCCTGTCTCCGGTGGAGATCGCCCGCGCCGGGATTGGCCGCAAGTTCCAGAAACCGACGGTGTTTGAAGCACTGACGGTGTTCGAAAATCTCGAAATCGCTCTGAAAAATGACAAATCGGTGTGGGCCAGTCTGCGCGCCCGTCTCAGCGGTGAGCAGCAGGATCGCATCAATGAGGTACTGAAGTTGCTGCGTCTGGGCGGCGAACGCCAGCGCAAAGCTGGTCTGCTATCGCACGGGCAAAAGCAGTTTCTGGAGATTGGCATGTTGCTGGTGCAGGACCCGCACCTGTTGTTGCTGGATGAACCAGCAGCAGGCATGACCGATGCCGAAACCGAGTACACCGCCGAACTGTTCCGCAGCCTCGCCGGTAAGCATTCGCTGATGGTGGTGGAACATGATATGGGGTTTGTCGAAACCATTGCCGACCATGTGACAGTGCTACATCAGGGCCAGGTGCTGGCCGAGGGATCGTTGCGCGAAGTACAGGCCGACGATCGGGTAATCGACGTTTATCTGGGGCGCTGAGATGTTACAGGTATCGGATCTGAATCAATATTATGGCGGCAGCCACATCCTGCGCGGCTTGTCGTTTGAAACCAAACCCGGCGAAATCACCTGCCTGTTGGGACGTAACGGCGTGGGCAAAACCACGCTGCTGAAGTGCCTGATGGGGTTGATACCGGCCAAATCCGGCGAGATCCGTTGGCAGGATAAGGTGATCAACAGCCGCAAGCCACATCAACGGGTGCAATCTGGCATTGCTTACGTCCCCCAGGGACGCGAAATTTTCCCGCGCCTGACGGTGGAAGAGAATCTGTTGATGGGACTGGCGCGCTTCTCCGGTGCCCAGGCAAAAACGGTGCCGGAGGAAATTTATCAGCTGTTTCCGGTGCTGAAGGAGATGAAAGCACGGCGCGGTGGCGATCTGTCCGGCGGTCAACAGCAGCAACTGGCGATTGGCCGCGCCCTCGCCTGCAAACCGCAGTTACTGATCCTCGATGAACCCACCGAAGGGATCCAGCCCTCGGTGATCAAAGAGATCGGCGCGGTGATCCGCCAGTTGGCACAGCGCGGTGATATGGCGATCCTGTTGGTGGAGCAATTTTACGACTTCGCTGCCGAGTTGGCCGATAACTATCTGGTGATGTCACGCGGTGAAATCGTGCAGCGTGGACGTGGAGAGACGATGGAAGCGGATGGGGTGCGCGGATTGGTGGCGATCTGAGGTGATTTCTGGTTAACATGGCGCATGTTTTTTCCAGGAAAAACCGAGAGATGGAAACCCGCCGCTTTGATCGTATCACCCGCCTGGCACTGGCGCTGAAACGCACCGATAAACTGCATCTGAAGGAAGCGGCGCAACTGCTGGGTGTGTCAGAAATGACCATCCGCCGTGATTTGACCGAGCCAGCGAACGGCGTGGTGCTGCTGGGTGGCTACATCATGCGCGATCCACGTCAGAACATCGCGCATTACTTTGTCAGCGACCAGCAAAATCTCAACGTCAGTAAAAAGCAGCAGCTGGCGCAGCATGCCGCGACGCTGATAGAGGCCAACGACACGGTGTTTTTTGATTGTGGCACTACGCTGCCGTTGGTGATTGATGCCATCGATGACGAGCTGCCATTCACCGCGATTTGCAGCGCTATCAATACCTTTCTGGCGCTGAAAGAGAAACCGAACTGCCGGGTGATTTTATCCGGTGGGGAGTTTCATGCCGACAACGCGGTATTTACACCGCTGGAACAGGCGACGGTGCTCGATGCACTCTGCCCAACCAAAGCCTTTATCTCTGCCGCAGGCATGGATGTGCGTCAGGGAGCCACCTGCTACAACCTGAATGAGTTACCCATTAAACACCTGGCGTTGCAGCGGGCGCAGACGTGCATCATGGTGGGTGACAGCAGCAAATACGGCAAGGTGCTGCCCGCCCGCATTGGTGATTTCTCGTTATTCGATATTCTGGTGAGCGACAGCCCGCCGCCGCCTGCATTGTTGGAGGTGATGCAGGCGGCAGAGGTTAAGCTGTGCTGCGGTTAGGCCCAGCGATCAATCACCGCCTCGCCATCACGCAGACGGCGCAGGTTATCGCATACGCCTTTGATATTCCCGGCCAGTGAGATATCGGTGACGCCACCAATATGCGGCGTGGCAATCACGTTATGCTGAAACACCGCATCGTTGGGATCGGGCGGCTCCTGCCAGAAGACATCTAACCCGGCACCGGCCAGGGTTTGATTCTCCAGCGCCGCGAGAAACGCCGCTTTGTCGATCAGGCCGCCACGACCCAGGTTTACCAGGAAACCGCTGGGCTTCATCTGCGCCAGTGCCGCCGCATCGATGATCTGATGGGTTTCCGCGTTGTGCGGCAGACTCAACACCACAAAATCGGACTGCGCCAACAGTTGTGGCAACTGGCTGATACCGCCCACCCAGTCAAGCTGATGCTCACGGGCAAACGCTGCATCCGCTTCCCGTTTCACCCCAATCATCCGCATACCAAAGGGTGCGAGGCGTTTCGCCAGCGCTTTACCGATGCCGCCCAACCCGACCAGACCGACGGTTTTGCCCATCAACCCCATGCCGATCGGCTGTCCAAGTCGCTGCTGCACCAGGCATTGCGCGATTTCCTGCTGACGGCGCGCCAGGCCAATCATCATCCAGATGCCCAGTTCAGCGACTGAATCGGCGTTGCCGGAGTGATCGGAGGGGACATTTGCCACCATGATACCGGCCTGCTTTGCGGCGTCGATATCGACACCTTCCAGCCCGACACCCGCCTGCTGAATCAGCTTCAGGCGATCGGCGGTCGCCAGCAGCCGCGCATCGACCCGGCACATGCCGGGCACCAGGGCATCAAACCCGGCGAGGCTCTCGGCCGCATGGCCCGCTGACGCGACAAACTCCACATCGGGTAACATCTGACGAATCGACGGTATTAAGCCGCCCCAGGCATGTTCATCCGCAGCAATCAGCACTCTCATCGCACCTCCTCCCGTTTTAAGGCAAAAAGCCAGCATAGTCCGATGGCTGCGCGAGAATCAAACAGTTATCCGTTTATCGAGCCAGCTCCAGAAGTTTCACCGCCGTGTCGCTGTGATTGGCTCGGGAAAACGGCTAAACTTCAGCATCTGACGTCCACCTCCACAGACCAAGAGGCTCATTACAACGTGGCTCAATTCGTCTATAGCATGCATCGCGTCGGCAAAGTAGTTCCGCCGAAGCGTCATATTCTGAAGAATATCTCTCTTAGCTTTTTCCCTGGGGCCAAAATTGGTGTTCTCGGCCTGAACGGTGCGGGTAAATCAACCCTGCTGCGTATCATGGCCGGTATCGATAAAGATATCGAAGGGGAAGCCCGCCCACAGCCGGGGATTAAAGTCGGCTACCTGCCGCAGGAACCCAAGCTCAACCCGGAACACACCGTGCGTGAATCCGTTGAGGAAGCGGTGTCCGAAGTGGTCGGTGCGCTGAAGCGTCTGGACGAAGTCTATGCGCTGTACGCAGACCCGGATGCCGATTTCGACAAACTGGCCGCTGAGCAGGGCCGTCTGGAAGAAGTCATCCAGGCCCATGATGGTCACAACCTGGAAACCCAGTTGAACCGTGCGGCCGATGCCATGCGTCTGCCAGAGTGGGATGCCAAAATTGCTAACCTGTCCGGTGGTGAACGCCGCCGCGTTGCGCTGTGCCGTCTGCTGCTGGAAAAGCCAGACATGTTGCTGCTCGACGAACCCACCAACCACCTGGATGCAGAATCCGTGGCCTGGCTGGAGCGTTTCCTGCACGACTTCGAAGGTACCGTCGTGGCGATCACCCATGACCGTTACTTCCTCGATAACGTCGCGGGCTGGATTCTGGAACTGGACCGTGGCGAGGGTATTCCGTGGGAAGGCAACTACTCTTCCTGGCTGGAGCAAAAAGATCAGCGTCTGGCGCAGGAAGCGTCTGCCGAAGCGGCACGTCGCAAGTCCATTGAGAAAGAGCTGGAGTGGGTGCGTCAGGGCGCAAAAGGCCGTCAGTCGAAGGGCAAAGCCCGTCTGGCACGCTTCGAAGAACTGAACAACACCGAATACCAGAAACGTAACGAAACCAACGAACTGTTTATTCCGCCAGGCGCACGCCTCGGTGACAAAGTGTTGGAAGTTAACAATCTGCGTAAATCCTACGGCGACCGCGTGCTGATTGACGATCTCTCCTTCTCGCTGCCGAAAGGCGCGATTGTCGGGATTATCGGACCGAACGGCGCGGGTAAATCTACCCTGTTCCGTATGATGTCAGGTCAGGAGCAGCCGGACTCCGGCACCATCGAGCTGGGCGAAACCGTGAAACTGGCATCAGTCGATCAGTTCCGTGATGCGATGGATGGCAGCAAAACCGTGTGGGAAGAAGTCTCCGGCGGCCAGGACATCATGCGTATCGGCAACACCGAAATGCCAAGCCGCGCTTACGTTGGTCGCTTTAACTTCAAAGGCACCGACCAGGGCAAACGCGTTGGCGAGCTGTCTGGTGGTGAGCGCGGTCGTCTGCATCTGGCGAAATTGTTGCAGGTCGGCGGCAACCTGCTGCTGCTCGATGAACCGACCAACGACCTCGACATCGAAACCCTGCGCGCGCTGGAAAACGCCCTGCTGGAATTCCCTGGCTGTGCGATGGTTATCTCGCATGACCGTTGGTTCCTCGACCGTATCGCCACTCACATCATCGACTATCAGGATGAGGGTAAAGTGGAGTTCTTCGAAGGTAACTTCACCGAATACGAAGAGTACAAAAAACGTACTCTTGGCGCGGAGGCTCTGGAGCCGAAGCGTATCAAGTACAAACGTATGGCGAAGTAATTTCGCTGACGCGATAATAAAAGGCGCCTTAACCGGCGCTTTTTTTGCGCGATAAATCGCGCCGCTACAGACATTTGCCCATCCCGTAGCGGCGCGATTTATCGCGCAGTGATGACATCTGCCCATCCCGTAGCGGCACGATTTATCGCGCATTTATGGTTTTTTACCTCATATTTGTGATCCCCTGCACCACGTGCCGTTAATCAGCACAAAAACCCGCCTGAATCCGCATTCACTCCTGGGCTGTTGCCCGATGTTCCCGCTTTGTCTGCTTTTTATACTCGCTATTGACCCGATGTATCCCTATCAGTCCCGGCATTTTTCATAACTACTCGCGCCGGGCGCACCCTTTTGAGGTCTATGGCATGAAGATAACTACGATCGAAGTGATGCGTATTGCGATCCCATTTGATGCGCATCGACGTCCACCAGCGGAGCAGGAAACCACTTTTAACGCGGCCTCGCCGTCGTTGAGCCGGATGGAAACCCTGCTGATAAAAGTCACCAGCGACAGCGGCCTGGTGGGCTGGGGTGAAGCCTTTGGACATCTGGCGAACCCGGTTACCGAGCAGGCACTGTGCAGCCTGGTCGCCCCGTTTTTCCTGCAACAGGCACTCCCCGACAGCTCAAAGGCGATCGCCGCATTAATGCAAAGCGCCGAGCAGGCGCTGCATGCGTTTGGCCGCAGCGGCCCGGTGCGCTACGCCCTCTCCGCTATCGATATCGCCTTGTGGGACTTGCTCGGTCAGCAACGCCAGCAACCGCTATGGCAGCTACTGGGGGCAAGGCGTCAGCAGGTCGAGCGCTATGCCAGCCTGGTGAGCTACGCCAATGATCCCGAAGAAGTGGCCGCTCAAGTGCTGCGCGCCCATCAGCAGGGATTTCGCACCCTGAAACTGCATGAAACCGCCGTACCCGCCATTGCCGCTGCGCGTGCCGCGCTGCCTGCCGGGGTACAACTGATGGTGGACGTCAACTGCCCGTGGACACGTGAGCAGGCGAGCCAGCAAGCTCATGAACTGCGCTCGCTGGAGCTGGGTTGGCTGGAAGAGCCGATCTGGCCACCGGATGATTTTGACGGCCTGTCGCAACTGCGTCGCGTCGGCGTGCCACTGGCCGCCGGTGAAAATGTCGATGGCGATTTCGGTTTCGTCAATCTGCTGGAAAGCGGCGCGGTCGATGTGGTGCAACCCAGCGTCAGCAAAGTCGGCGGCATCACCGCCGCCCTGCATGTGTTCACACTGGCGCAGCAATATCGCGTACGCGTGGTGCCGCACTGCTTTTATTACGGTGCGGGAATGCTGGCCACTGCGCATCTGGTCGCACTGCTGCCGGATAGCGTGAAAATGGAGATCCCGTGGATCGACTTTGAAGTCGATCTTTACCCCGATCTACCCCACGACGTGAACTTTACCCTGAGCGATCGTCCTGGCCTCGGTTATCAACCCGACGAGCAAGTGCTGCGCGAGTATCGGATCACCCATCAACGGATTGATCAACAGGGAGTGCATCATGTTTAAAAATTATCGTGTGGTCATTGCCCTGCTGCTGTTCTGCGCGGGTATGCTCAACTATCTCGATCGCGCGGCGCTGTCGGTGATGGCACCGCTGGTGAAAAAAGATCTCGGCATTGATGATGCGCAAATGGGCATCCTGTTCAGCTGCTTCTTTATCGGTTATTGCCTGTTTTGTTTTCTCGGCGGCTGGGGGGCTGACCGCTTTGGTCCACGTCGCGTCTATGCCTGGGCAGCCACCATCTGGTCGCTGTTCTGCGGCGCAACCGCGCTGGTCACCGGTTTTGGGCATCTGTTGATTGTGCGTATGCTGTTTGGCATCGGCGAAGGGCCAATGGGTACTACCACCAACAAATCGATTGCCAACTGGTTCCCGCGTCAGGAAGTAGGTCGGGCGGTCGGTTTTACCAATGCCGGGCAGCCGTTAGGAGCAGCCATTGCCGCACCGATTGTCGGTTTAGTGGGCCTGAATTTTGGCTGGCGTATCGCCTTTGTGGTGATTGCCGCGTTGGGCTTTGTCTGGGTCGCCAGTTGGCTGTTGCTGTTCCGCGATAAGCCGGAGCAACATCCGCGCGTCAGCCGCGAGGAAAGCCAGCTGATTATGCAGCAACGTCCGGCCAGTCAGACGGCCAGTACCCCCCAGCAAGATCAGCACTCGCTGTGGCGCTACGTCTTCTCCCTGCCGGTGCTGGGCGTCGCCAGTGCCTTCTTCTGCTTCAACTATATCCAGTATTTCTTCCTTTCCTGGCTGCCGAGCTACCTGACCGACTTCCAGCATCTGGATATCAAAAGCATGAGTATCATCGGTATTCTGCCGTGGCTCGGTGCCACTGTCGGCTTTCTCGGTGGTGGCGTGGTGTGCGACATGCTGTATCGCCGCACGCAGAACTTCCTGCTGTCACGCAAGCTGGTGATTTTTGTCGGGTTGGCCGTCGCCGCGTTGTGCGTGCTGCTGACCGCCTGGAGTCAAAGCCTGGCAGCAGCCGTCACGCTGATAACCCTGGCGAGCGTGTTCGCCTATATGACACCGCAGGCCTGCTGGTCGCTGTTGCAGGATATTGTCCCGGCAGGGCGTATCGGTACGGCGGGCGGTTTTGTCCATCTGCTGGCAAATCTGGCGGGCATTCTGTCACCGGGGATTACCGGCTTCCTGATCCAGTATGGTGGCGGTTATCACACCGCATTTGTGCTGGCGAGCGTGCTGGCGCTGGCGGGTATGTTATTGCTGGCGCTGCTGGTGCGGCAGAAAGGGGTTAATACGCTACGCGCCCTGGCGACGCATTAAGGCGGAAATACGTAGCGGCGTGATTTATTGCGCGATAAATCGCGCCGCTACGGTACCGGCTTTAGCCCGTTTTGGCGCCATTCCCCAGCATCTGTTTGACCAGTTCGACACAGCGCAGGAAGCGCGTGTCGTAGTCATCCTCTTTCACATGCACGAAGTCGATATTGTTCTCACGCAGCATGGTGATCAGTAACGACTGGAACTCGCGCCGATCCACTGAACTGCCGAGGCTGCGTAGCCCATCCGCTACCCACGGCACGTTGTTCTCCAGCAAAATCACCAGATCGAAACGGTATTCATCAATCAACGCCTGCACAAACGGGTGTTCCCGCCCCTCATACTTGAGGCAGAACGCCTGGGTGGTGATGAAATCGGTATCGATAAAGGCCACTTTGTTGGCGTACTTAACGGCAAAATCGATGTACTGCGCCTGCCCAAGGGCAATTTTGTCATAGTCCGAATATTGCAGCGCGATCTCGTCGCCACCGAGGTGAGAGAACACATAATCGCGGCCATATTCCCACGCACTGGTGGTGTTGAAGATATTCGCCAACTTATTCACCAGTGTCGATTTACCGCTCGACTCGCCACCGAGGACCGCCACAGTACGCACAAAGAACGGCTTCACTTCGGTAGGAATATATTCCCAATAGCGGAACGGATCCTGGCGAATCTGCGCGCCGCTGATGCTCATAAAGGATCGATTGGGATCCAGCACCACCGCTTCAATACCCAGATGCTGCTGATACATCGGCGCATCCGGCGCTTCGCTGGTGTAGACGCAATCTGCTTCAATGCCCTGCTGCGCCAGAAAGGTTTTCACCCCTTCGCTCCACACATCCCAGCCGTGCGGATAAGGTTCGATCCCCTCTTCATTGAAGGAGTGGATACGGATATTTTTTTGGTATTTGAAGGTTTGCAACAACCAGCGCAGGCGATCGCTGATGGTCGGCTGTTGCGACATGGCGCTGTTTTCAAACAATTCACGATCGCGTGGATCGTCATGGCCCATGATGATATGCAGTTCATCCACCTGGCTACAGGCGCGCTGAATCAGATAAATGTGCCCGGTATGCAACGGATAGAACTTACCGAATATCACGCCGACAGTCTTCTCGCGACGCGGAAACTCCAGCCCCAGAAAACGATGCAACGCTTCCAGTTTGACGGCGCTGGGGCTTTTGATTTTAGCATTCAGCAACTGGCTTAAATAGCCCTTGGTCATCCCGCTGGCATCCGCCACCTGTTGCAGCGTATGGCCCTGCTGGCGAATGGCGGTTTTCAGGTAGTCAAATGATGACACTGCGTGCCTCCTGCATAAAATAATGTGCACATGTCGTAGCGCCGCGATTTATCGCGCGCTTTTTAGGTGAAATATGCCGGATTACAGCTCGTCCAGAATCGCCAGTGCATCTGCCAGCTTCTTCGCGCTATACACCTTCATCCCTTCAAGCGGTTTCTTCGGTGCATTGCCTGCGGGCACAATCGCCCGCTTAAAGCCATGCTTGGCGGCTTCAGAAATACGTTCCTGGCCACTGGGCACCGGCCGAATTTCACCGGCCAGCCCGACTTCGCCAAAGATCACCAGATCCTGCGGCAGGGGACGATCGCGTAAACTGGAGACCATCGCCAGCAGCAACGCAAGATCGGCGCTGGTTTCTGTGACTTTTACGCCACCGACCACGTTGACGAACACATCCTGATCCGCCATCTGCAAACCGCCGTGGCGATGCAGCACCGCCAGCAGGATCGCCAGGCGGTTCTGCTCCAGGCCAACGGCGACACGACGTGGATTACCCATCATCGAATGGTCCACCAGCGCCTGAATCTCTACCAACAGTGGACGCGTACCTTCCCACACCACCATTACCGAGCTGCCCGAAGTGATCTCATCACCGCGTGACAGGAAGATGGCGGAGGGGTTGCTGACTTCGCGCATCCCCTGTTCGGTCATGGCGAACACGCCCAGCTCGTTCACCGCGCCAAAGCGGTTTTTATGGCTGCGCAGGGTACGGAAACGTGAATCGGCGTCGCCATCCAGCAGCACGGAACAATCGATGCAATGCTCCAGCACTTTCGGTCCGGCCAGCGAGCCATCCTTGGTGACATGCCCTACCATCACAATCGCCACGCCACGCGTTTTCGCGAAGCGTGTCAGGTAAGCCGCCGTTTCACGCACCTGCGCGACACTGCCCGGCGAAGATTGGATCTCCGCCATATGCATCACCTGGATCGAGTCGATCACCATCAGTTTCGGCTGTTCCTGCTCGGCGATCAGACAGATCTGTTCGATGCTGGTTTCCGACAACATATTCAGGTTTTCGGTGGGTAATCCCAGACGATGGGCGCGCATCGCCACCTGTTGCAAGGATTCTTCACCAGTGACATACAGGGTTTTCATCCCTTCCGCCAGCTTACACATCACCTGCAACAGTAGCGTCGATTTCCCGGCCCCCGGGTTGCCGCCAATCAAAATGGCACTACCGGGTACCACGCCGCCGCCGAGCACGCGGTCAAACTCTTTAAAACTGGTGGAGAAACGCGGCAACGCCTCAAGGCTAATTTCCGACAGCTTCTGCACCCGGCTGGTGCCAGCACTACCGGCATAGCCACTCAGGCGTTCGTTGCGCGCAGCGGCAGGCGAGGCAGCAATGCGCACCTCGGTGATGGTATTCCAGGCATGGCAGGCGCTGCATTGCCCCTGCCAGCGCGGATAGTCAGCGCCGCATTCATTACAAACGAAAGCGCGTTTTGCCGCTTTGGCCAAATCTGTTCCTTAATTAACGTTCTTCGTGAATCAGGCTGCCGCTCAGGATGCAGAACACCCCCATCAGGTCAGCGTGACGGATGATGACTTCCGTCTGCTCATTCACTTTGGGTTTAGCATGATAGGCGATACCCAGTCCGGCGGTTTTAATCATCGGCAGGTCATTCGCGCCGTCGCCAATCGCCACCGTCTGCTCCGGCGCAATGGCAAAACGCTGCGCCAGATTGTTCAGGGTATCCGCTTTAAATTGCGCATCGACAATCTGTCCCAGCACCTGGCCGGTCAGTTTGCCGTCACGGATTTCCAGTTCGTTGGCGACGGCCGCAGCAAGATGCAAGGTGTCGCGCAGATAATCAGCGTAATAGGTAAAGCCACCCGAGGCGATCGCCACCTGCCAGCCCAGCGCCTGTAACTTCTGTACCAACGTGGTCAGGCCCGGCATCAATGGCAGCGTATCACGCACCTGCTTGAGAATATTGGCATCGGCCCCGGTCAGCGTACCAACACGCTCGCGCAGACTGGCTTTAAAATCCAGTTCGCCGCGCATCGCACGTTCGGTCACTTCCGCCACTCGCTCGCCGCTGCCTGCCAGTTTGGCGATTTCATCGATACATTCGATCTGAATCGCCGTGGAATCCATATCCATCACCAGCAGACCTGGGGTTTTCAGATGTGGGATCTTGCCGAGCGGTGCCACATCAAAACCGGCATCGTGCGCCAGTTTGCTGGCTCGTGGCGTCAGCGAGCCTGCCAGACGAATCACCTGATACTCGTCCACATTCCAGGCGCTAACGATCACCATCGCCGCCCCCAGCTGATGCTGATAGTCGGTCAGCTTTTGTTTATCAAGCCCGCGCCCATACAGCAACCAGCCAGTCCGACCGGCACGGTAATCCAGCGGCATCACTTCATCACCGCTGAGGGAAAGGGGTAGACCCGGCCAAAGGGATACATCGGCGGGCAGATCGCACCAGGTAAGACGATTTGGCATTACAGCTCCTGTAGGGACAACAAAACCACGCAAGAGGCTACCTTGTCTGCGCCGGTTCTGGCAACATAATTGCCAGCCTTTCTGCTGTTATGTCACACGGGTTTCTGATGGTTAAAACCGCACTGAAATTTCGCCTGCACCGCACGGTGATTGTTCTTATCTCGCTGGCCCTGTTAGTCGTGCTGATGCAGGGAGCTTCCTGGTTTAGTCTCGGGCACCAAATGGCGCGCTCTGAACAGGTGGAGGAGCTGGCCCGTACCCTGACTAAACAGGTGGCGTTCAGCCTGCAACCCTTGATGGACAACAGCGACGATAATCGCACGCAGATTGAGGCGGTGCTACATCAGCTCACCGACAACAGCCGCATTCTGGATGCTTCCGTCTACGCCGATGATGGCAGCCTGGTGGCACACAGCGGCGAAAGCATTGATGTCCGTGACCGGCTGGCGCTGGATGGCAAACGTGCCGGTAGCTACTTCAACCATCAGATTGTACAGCCGCTCAACGGTAAAGATGGCCCGCTGGGCTTTTTGCGTGTCACGCTGGACACCCATGTGCTGGTCACTGAATCGCGCCAGGTGGATAACACCACCAATATTCTGCGTCTGATGATGTTGCTGGCGCTGGCAATTGGCATCATCCTGACGCGTACCCTGTTGCGTGATCGCCGCACCCGCTGGCAGCAATCGCCGTTCCTGCTTACCGCCAGCACGCCGGTGAAAGAGGATAAAGAAGAAGAGACGGAAAACGGTAAACCGTAGCGGCGCGATTTATCGCGCATTTCCGTGCTCGCTGTCAGTAGCACCCGCGCGATAAATCGCGCCGCTACGAATGGTTTCACTTCACCGTCATCTTTTCCAGCGTCAGGTCCAGCGCCGCCAGTTGCAACTGCGCCTGGCGCGCAATCAGCCGGAACCCCTCGCTAAACGCCACATCCACCGCAATGGTCTGCCAGTAGCTTTTCGCCATCGCACTGGCCACGCGCCAGACGTCACCGGGCAGCGAGAAATCCAGGGTTAAATTCACCTCATCACGCATATGACCGAGCGAGTTCGGCGCCAGCGCCATCGGCAACATGTCGTAAGCCGGGGTCAGTTGCAGCAGCTCCCCGTCAGTAAAAAATGACAGGTTCCCGGCGTGCATATCGCTGTTGGCGATCAGGCGACCAAATGCCCATTGCAGCGTGCCACGCTGCAATGAGGTTTCATCAAGCCGTTGCTGGCGCGCCAGTTCGCGCAAGGCATCCGGCCAGTGCTGCTGTCGCCCTAAAAATTCCGCGCTGACCGCCTCCAACGAGCACATACCACGGCGTCCCCGTTCCCCTTCGCGATCGAAGCGCTGCACTTCAAGGAACAGCTGGCCGCCTTGTTCGATAATCTGGCTGTGCGCGGCCGCCAGCCCCGCAGCGGCAAGATGCCGCAGCGCCAGATGTTCGGCGCGCAGTAAATCACGCCAGCGCTGGCTGTTTTCGCTCTGACGCGGAACCGTAAATTTGACCAGGCAATGATGGTTGCCGCGTACGGTTTCGGCATAACAGAGAAATTTCGGCTGCTCACCCGCCGCCGATGAACCCACCTCATCGCCGTTCAGTACCTGCTGCGCCAGTTGCGGATAACGCATGATTTTTTGCCCGGCGCTCAGCAGCACCGGTGCAGATTGCTGCAACCAACGTTGATAAGCGGTCGCGCCGAGCAGGCAGTTGCCCGGCATGTCCATACCCGTTACCGTCAATGCCATCAGGCACTGCTCATCGCTCCAGACACGGAGATCTTCGGTTAACCCGAGCGCTTGCGCGTTCTCTCGCCCCCACAGTCGCCCAAGAAATCCCTGCGGGCGCATATCGCTGAGGAACCACGGCAATCCGTCGTAAAACGTCCCATTCTCCTGTTCATCCAGATGCAAACAACTGCCCTGCGGCCAGGTGCGCACCAGCCAACCGAACTGCACCGTCTGTCCCGACGGCAGCACGCGATAAAGCGGAAAACGACTTTCACCGCGCAACGGACGTAGCAAGGCATAGCGCGTGGCACGCGCCTTGCCCCAGCGGACGATCTGATCCTGCTGACGTAACTGGCGCGATAACGTGGCCTGGCTGATGCCGAGACGACGCAACAGCTCAGCGGCTCCCAGCGGGCCATCCAACAGCTGTGTCGTGATATCCGCCATCGCGCCCTCGTGCATGAATAGATTGATGAATAGATTCTAGCATGAAAAAAGGCCCACTCAGCGGGCCTTCAGACGCAATCTCATCTTTGTGATGAATAGATACTTTTAACGCTGCGTCAGTAAAACTTCCAACTCAGACAGCGATGTGACTCGCCAGTCCGGAATGATGTGCTCAGGCAACGGACGCGTACCGTGATCGAACCAACAGGTTTTCAATCCGGCATTGATGCCGCCGAGGATATCCGATTCCGGCGTATCCCCCACCATCAACACGCGCTCGCGCGCCGGGTTACCGAGCAGCGCCAGCGTATGATCGAAGATGGCACGGTCAGGCTTCGGTACACCGACCTGCTCCGAAATCACCAGCGTATCAAAATAATCACGGAAGCCGGTGCGTTCGAGGCGCGCCTGCTGCAAGGCGGTAAAGCCGTTGGTAATGATGGCAATTTTCACCTTGCCGTGCAGCGCGTTCAGCAAACTGGCAGCGCCCGGCAAAGGCAGGCAGATTTCAGCCATCGCCGTGAGGAAGCCACTGTTTAGCACTTCCGGTGCCACGCTGAGCTTCTCGCCCCAGCCAGTAAAGCGGCGCGTCTGTAGCTGCAACGCCGAAATCGCGCCGTTCTGATAATCGACCCACAGCGGTTTATTGATCGCCTGGTAGTCGGCGTAATCCTGATCGGTGAATTGCACGTCATAGCCGGCGAACATGCGTTGCAGACCAGCATAGGCGTCAAAGTGAAACAGCGTGTCATCCGCATCAAAAATAATGCAGTCCCAGTCGTTTAACATAGATTTCCTCAGCCAAAACGTTACAGCGTCAATGCCATGATGATGGCATCTTCTCGTCCGCTGACAGTGGGGTAATAATTGGGGCGGCGGCTCACCTGGTGAAACTCTAATTGTTCATACAGGGCAATCGCCGCCAGATTGGAGGCACGGACTTCCAGCCACAGCGTCATCACCTCGCGCTTCTCCAGTTCAGCAATCAAATGTTGTAATAACTGACGGGCATAGCCACGGCGCTGAAAATCAGGATCAACCGCGATATTGAACAGTGAAGCCTCATCCAGCACCACCTGGGTGATGGCAAAACCGACCAGACGACCGTCCGCCTCAATACGAAAATTTAAAAAACGCTCCCCCTGATTGCTGGTAAACGTCTGTTCGCTCCAGGGAAAGGCATGGCTGCGACGCTCAATTGCCAGCAGCTGTGGCTGGTCTTCAGGGGTGACTAAAGAGATGACTGTCATGGTTACACATCTGTTGCCAGAGGGCGCGTTTCGCCGCACCACTACTGATTAATTCATTGAAAGTGGCCGTCGCAAAAGTGACGCCATTAAAAGGATGCGTGCTTGCCACGCCCAGCAACCAGCCCGCACAATCCACCTGTTCCGGTAGCATCTGGAGCTGTTCTGGCGTGAGCGTCATCACCTGCGTGGGTTGCAGGTTTAAGGTGCGTAACACATCACGGACCAGCGGTTCGTGCAGTGCCGGAGCGTGTTCTGCCACCAGCACCAGACGGGTATCCGGCGTAAGCCGCACCGCAATTTCGCCCTGCAACACGCGCGGACGCCGCAGCTGATACTGCGTAATCCCCATTTGCTGTAAAAGCCAGTCGCGCCTTGATGTCATGCTGTTACCCGTTGTGCTGCGAGAATGCGACGCTATGCTAGCAAACCCATCGAACATGCGCCAACAAAGCACTATAATCCCCGCTCTGATTTAACAGGAGCCATCCATGTCTGCTTTAACCCCGGCCAGCGAAGTGATTCTGCGCCACAGTGATGAATTTACCGCCCGCCATGTTTTGTTTGCTGGCGATTTGCAGGATGACCTGCCCGCTCAGCTGGAAACCGCATCAACGCGCGTGCATACCCAGCAATATCATCACTGGCAGAACCTCAGCCGTCGCCTGGCGGAGCGCGCGGTGTATGGTCTGGTTGCAAGTGCTGCGGATGTGGCGGGTTGCGATACCCTGGTCTACTTCTGGCCGAAAAACAAACCAGAAGCGCAGTTCCAGCTGCAAAACCTGCTTTCACTGATGCCGGTTGGCAGCGATATTTTTGTCGTGGGCGAGAACCGCAGCGGCGTACGTAGTGCGGAAAGCATGGTCGAGTCGTGGGCCAAACTGGAGAAGATCGACAGCGCGCGTCGCTGTGGCCTGTACCATGGACAGCTGGAACAACAGCCTTCCTTTGATGCCGCCGCCTTTGGCGACAGTTATATGCTGGACGGCCTCACCATTCATACCCAGCCAGGCGTGTTCAGCCGTGACGGCCTTGATGCCGGCAGCGCGTTGCTGCTCTCCACTCTGACGCCGCACACCAAAGGTAAAGTACTGGATATCGGCTGTGGCAGCGGCGTACTGGCTACCGTGCTGGCACAGCATTCGCCGAAAGTCCGCCTGTGGTTGTGCGATGTGCATGCCGCCGCAGTAGCAGCAAGTAAAGCCACGCTGGCGGCCAATGGCCTCGAAGGTGAAGTGTTTGCCAGCAACGTCTTCTCTGATGTCACCGGACGGTTTGATCTGATCATCTCTAACCCACCGTTCCATGATGGCCTGCAAACCAGCCTCGACGCGGCACATACGCTGATTCGTGGCGCGATAAAACATCTCAGCAGCGGCGGAGAACTGCGCATTGTCGCGAACGCCTTCCTGCCTTACCCCCAGGTGCTGGATGAGACCTTCGGTAACCATGAAGTGCTGGCGCAAACCGGACGCTTTAAAGTTTACCGTGCGGTTTATGGTCGCGGCGCGAAAGCACGTTAATTCAGCCATTTTCCTGACGCGGCGGCAGAAACGTTGCTTTTTGCAGCAATCGTTTCACCGTCGCGAAATATGTGTTGACGCATTGAGTAAAATCTCTAAAATGCGCCTCCGTGGTTAGCAATACTTAAGGTATTGCAGGTATGCGAAGGTGGCGGAATTGGTAGACGCGCTAGCTTCAGGTGTTAGTGTCCTTACGGACGTGAGGGTTCAAGTCCCTCTCTTCGCACCAAAAACCACGTAGTTCATATCGCACTGCACAATGCGAAGGTGGCGGAATTGGTAGACGCGCTAGCTTCAGGTGTTAGTGTTCTTACGGACGTGAGGGTTCAAGTCCCTCTCTTCGCACCAATGCGGTGATATGAACAGACAACTCGATGCGAAGGTGGCGGAATTGGTAGACGCGCTAGCTTCAGGTGTTAGTGTCCTTACGGACGTGAGGGTTCAAGTCCCTCTCTTCGCACCAACGTTGTCATCCTTCCTCGTTCGCTCTCTCCATGATGTTTAAAGCCCCTGCTCACGCTTATGCGTGATTTTGTTATTTCTGCTATTCAGATCAGGTGAAAATTTACCGATACCGCCGCTAATCCCCCGGCCAACGCCAGACAGGAAGGCAGCAACAGGTAATGACGCAGGCGATGATGGAACAGCATCACCACAGTCAGTAGCAGTGCCACAATCATCACTAACCGCCACTGGCTGAAACTGGGTTCCCACAGCGCGAAGACCGGCATCGCCGCACAGGGCAACAACACACCCCAGCCGCTGTCCAGGCGTTTACCCATAATCCAGCTCACGCCCCATAAGCCGCAGGCAGTCAACATCGCCATGATCATCGCGCAACCCTCAAATGATAAGTATTCGTATTATCATATGATAGTATTTCTCATTTTGCAGCGGATTTTTTTATCGTAAAAGCCCTGCGGATGACAGTACTACTGGAAAATGCTAAATTGCCGCCGATAACTATTTTGATAACACAGCAATAATGTGCTCATTACCCTGGCAGAGAGAATATCCCGGCCGGGTAGCGCTTTGATATTTCAGGGCTGTTACGAGTAATAATAATGAAATTACAATCTTACGATGAATTGAAACACAGCAAATATCGGCTCTCACTGATGCTTTTTCTGTTTTTGAATGTCGCTGTTTCACTATTTTCTTTGTTACCGTTTTTAGGGGAGGCATCCAGCACCCACTCACTGCCAGCAGTACTGGTGGCAGGGTTTAGCATATCTTTACTTACGCTTTGTTTAATCAGCCCAAAACTAAAATTACCGCTATTAAATCCTGTAGCGTTGTTATTCGGTGCATTATGGGCATGGCACATAAACCACAAATACCATCTGGTTTTCTATTTTGATGGCAGCTTTTTAATAATCAGTCTGTTGAGCGTATTTTTCGTCAGTGCCATTGCGCTCAGTGATTATTTAGTTGCTTTCTGTCTACACATCACGCCACCGGTATTCACCGTTTTGCTCCTGGATGATGGTCAGCATTTAATGATGATTTTGTTTACCATCACCCTGCCGCTGATTGGTTTTTCATTACACCATCTGATGCGTCGCCGATTTGATCATTTCACCCGGCGTCTGGTGCGGCAGCTCTATGAAGAGAAAGAGAGTTTCAGCGATTTAAGCATGCTGGACCCGCTGACTGGTTTATATAACCGCCGTGGGTTGAAAAACCGTCTTGATACGATTCTGGAAAACCACGCAGGCAGCCACTTCGTGTTGTTGCTGGATATCGACCACTTCAAGGCCTACAACGACAACTATGGCCACGCGATGGGCGATCAGGCGCTGGCGCGGGTCTCGGTGGCGATCCGCGATGCTGTACGCTCACGCGATGTCGTGACGCGTTACGGTGGCGAGGAATTTCTGGTACTGATGACCAATGTGAATGCCTCCATTGCCATGAAACTGGCCGAACGCATCCGCCAATACGTGGTTGACCTGGAAATCCCCCACCGCTTTAATGAGAAAGTATCGACCCATGTCACCATCAGCGCGGGGATTGCGCCCATTTTCGATGATGATTTTGATCAGGCAGTCGCCAATGCCGATCGTGCCCTGTATGTGGCGAAAAATCAGGGACGTAATACCATTCTTGCGTGGGAGGATTTACCCAAAGCACCGCTGGATACCAAAGATCTCGCCTGACAGGGAGGTAGCAGCGGTGAATCCGCAGCCAGACTGTCTTGTGAGCTGAAGCGGGAACGATTATCATTTGTTTTTCGCTTCCCGTTTTCATTCAGGACCGGCATGGCTACTATCACCCGTCAGGATCATCGCTACAGCGACCATCCCCTGATCTTTATCCAAAGCGATCGCCCGCTGGCGAGCGCCCTGGAAGATCTGATGCGTGAACAACGCAGCTACATGCTGGAAACGATAAAACTCGGTAAGCCTGCTCCGGCTGGCACGTTAACGCTCGCCGAATGGTCTGAACCCCACCATTACCGCTACCTCACCCAGCGCTATAGCGATCATTTGTATCGTAATCATCCTGATGTCCCGCATGAGGCGAAGCCACTCCAGTCGCTGTGGGCGCAATGGTATTTCGGATTGCTGCTGTCACCGTTGATGCTGGCACTGCTGCTGGAGCCACGTGCGCTGAACTGTGCGCCGCACCTGATTCACGTTGAATTCCATGAAACCGGTCATCCCTGTGCTTTCTGGATTGATGTGCAGGAAGATAAGGATGCTCGCTACCTCAATGAGCGGCAACGCCTCGATCGCCTGATTCAGCAGTACCTGATCCCGGCCGTTAACGGCATGGCACAGCATGGCGACATCAACGCCAAACTGATTTGGAACAATATGGGTTTCTCCTTCTGGTGGTTCCTCGGAGAATTGAAAGCCCAATTGCCTGAAGCGGTGGTGTCACATCTGGAGCAGGCGCTGTTCTTCACCCCGACTCTACTGGATGGCAGCGATAATCCGCTTTACCGCACCATGATCCCACGTAATGGTGCCATGGAGCGCCGCAGCTGCTGTCAACGTTACCGGATTCCCGACATTGAGCGTTGTGGTAACTGCACAATAAAAGCGGTATGAAGTCAGTAAATTCTGTTACAGATTCTCCAGCATTCTCGTTTACAGCCGTCAGGGCTTATGGCAGTTTTAGCGCTTGATTTTGCCGGAGAAAAAAATGAGCCTCGAGTCGGTACGGCACTTCCTTGCCGAACATGCACCAGATGTCGACATCATCGAGATGCCGGGCGCTGAACTGGCCGCTCGCATACATGGCGTGGAGCCAGGGCAACTCGCCAAGACCCTGTCTTTTAAAGTAAAAGAGAACGTCGTGCTGATTGTCACACGTGGCGATGTACGCCTTGATAATGACAAATTAAAAGCGGCGCTCGGTGGGAAAGCACGGATGCTGTGCGTCGATGAAGTCGTTAATCTGACGGGGCATCCTGCCCGCGCGGTCAGTCCGTTTGGGCTGGAGAATCCGCTGACCGTCTATTGCGATGTCTCATTACGCAGCTACGATGAGGTGCTACCAGCGGCC
This sequence comes from Pantoea sp. X-Soil-TKNS-1211, assembly GCF_059730495.1. Lineage (NCBI taxonomy): Bacteria > Pseudomonadati > Pseudomonadota > Gammaproteobacteria > Enterobacterales > Erwiniaceae > Pantoea > Pantoea sp. X-Soil-TKNS-1211. The sequence goes on along the minus strand of NZ_AP035953.1, from coordinate 688,076 downwards.
GGTTCGATTTACAACGCGGTACGCATTTCGCCGCAGCGCATGGCCGATCTCACTGCGGCAAAATGGATTGACGTCTGCGAGTCGCTTTAATGCGGCTCGCGCGCCACAGCACCGGATATTTCGATGCCACGCGTTTCGCGCCCAAAAGCAACAAACACGCAAATCAGCACCGCCACCGTCCCGGCAACAATCGCCATCCCTAAGCCATAGTTCCCCCCATGCGCTTCTGCAATGCGTGATTGCAGGGTGGCGTTTACCGAGGCTATCAGGTTGCCCAGTTGATACACAAAGCCAGGCAGCACCGCGCGGGCATTGGCGGGCACCAGCTCAGTCAGATAGGTCGGCACTACGCCCCACGCGCCCTGCACCATAAACTGCATCAGAAACGCGCCGATACCAATCATCCATGAACCGCTGGAAAATGCCCACAACGGCAGCACTGGCAGCGCCAGAAACGACGCCAGCATAATGGCTTTTTTGCGCCCGATACGTTCCGACAGCGAACCGAAGAAAATACCGCCTAGCATCGCCGCGATGTTGTAGCCAATCGCAATGATACTTACGGTGTGTGGATCAAACTGATGCTGCACCTTCAGGAAGGTGGGATAGAGGTCCTGGGTGCCGTGACTGAAGAAATTGAAGCACGCCATCAGCAGTACCATGTAGATACAGATTTTCCAGTGTTGACGGATAATCGGCAGCAAGGCGGTACTCTCTTTACGTTCGCGCGCCGCCAGCCACACCGGCGATTCCGGCACCTTGAAATAGATAAATGGCAGCAACAGAATCGGCAACGCACCAATCATAAACATCCCACGCCAGCCCACACTTGCGAAGAACAAGCCAAAGATGATCGATGCCAGCAGGTAGCCGCAGGGGTAACCGGCCTGAAAAATACCGGACATCAAACCACGCGAACGATCCGGGATGGTTTCCATCGCCAGCGACGAGGCCACGCCCCAGATCCCCCCCATCGCCACGCCGTAAATCACGCGGAACGTCAGGAAAGCCGCAAAGTTGGGTGACCAGGCCGACAGCAGCTCAAACAGCGAAAACAACACAATATTGAGCATCAGAATTGGCCGACGGCCATATTTTTCCGCGAGACGACCAAACAGCAGCGCACCAATTGGCCGCACCGCCAGCGTGAGCATAATCGCGATAGAAACATCAGAAACACTGGTGTGGAAATACTGGGCAAGATCGCTGAGTACAAACACCAGAACAAAGAAGTCGAACGCATCCAGCGTCCAGCTGGCGAAACTGGCAAAAGCCACATTTCGTTGCGTCGCAGTCCAGTTAAACATAGGGGTATCCTGTCTGACAGCGCCCGGATCGTTGGCCGGACATTCTTGTGAACGTTACCGTGCGAATGATTGCATCGGTTACTATTTTGTTAACTATTTGTATATAGCATGTCAGAAAGGCGGAATGTGGCGTGGAATTGTCAGCGAGTGCGTCCCGGTGTAAGGAAGCATGTCAGATGATATACGGTCATCGCCAGCGCGATGACCGGGCTTTTTTTAACTGCTCAGGCCGTTAAATGCCTGCTCGATGATGTCCAGCAGCAGCGGGTTATCGACACTGTGCAAGACATGCACCAGCGCCCCGGCATCAGAGGGGATTCCTACATCGAGGCGCAGTGGCGTGCGATAGCGCCAGCTTTTACCGCGCGTGGCACCGGGCCGTAATTCCACATCAACATGATAATCCATACCGTCGGCAACGCGCTGGTTCAGCAACCAGGCGACCACCAAAGCATCATGGATCCAGCAGCCGGGTAAATGGCGGGTACGAATGGAGTAGTCAATCCACGGTCGCAGGGTTTCACGGACAAACTGGGTCAGCGGATGTTCATTGCGGGTGAGACGGCTGAGATCCTGATGCGTCAACAAGGTTTGGGTGGTGACGTCCATCGGCACCAGCGTCACCGTCGCACCGCTGTGCAACACCTGATGTGCCGCTTCCGGGTCGAGGCCAAAATTGGTGTCTTTGACATAATCGTCAAGCGCAAACACGCCCCCCATGATGACAATCTCTGCCACCGCTTCCGCCATCTGCGGATAACGTTGCAGCGCCTGTGCCACATTGGTGAGTGGACCAATTGCTACCAGCGTGAATTCACCGGGATTGTCACAAATCAGCTGGCCCATCACGCCCGCAGCGTCATTGCCGTCAGCCGGTAGCAGCTGTGGCTGACGTACTCCGCGCCACAGTTCAGCCAATTTTTTATCCTCCACACCGTCAAGGCGGGCGCGCCACGGGGCAGGATCTTCACGCAATGCCTGCAAAGCGCCCTGCACCACCGGAATATTCAGCCCCAGGCGTTGCAACAGATCCTTTGCCACCTGCGCTCCCACCGCACAGGGCGTATTGCCGGTGACGGTGGTGATCAACTCCACTGATAAAGCCGGTGACGCCAGCGCTAAGGCCAGAGCCAACCCATCGTCGGTGTTGGCACCGGCAATACCATTCCCCGGATCACAATCAATAATCAATCTTTTCATAATGTTATTTATTTTCGGCTGGTTAGTTGGCAACCACAGGACTCACCGATCTCAAGATGGTGAGGAAATTCCGCCAGCTCCGCCTCGCCATCCCAGTTCTTCAGCATGGCAATCGCGCGCTGCGCCATTTCACGCAGCGGCTGGCGTACTGTTGTCAGCGTCGGCACATGAAATGCCGACTGCTCAGTACCATTAAAACAGACCAACGCAACATCGTGCGGGACGCGTAAGCCATATTCAGCAAAGGCACGGATGCAGCCAATCGCTTGCCCCTCATTGCTGGCAAAAAGGGCGCGTGGCACCCGATGGCTATTGATCATCCGCCACGCCGCATCGTAACCACCCTGTCGCGTATAGCTGGCGGGGAAGATCAGCGCATCATCAGCCCGCAGCCCATACTCAGCCTGCGCATCACGCCAGCCCTGAATACGATCCTGCGCATTCAGCATCTCCAGTGGGCCACTGATCATCCCAACCTGCTGATAACCGTGGCTGAGCAGATGCGCCGTTACCTGACGCGCCGCTTCGCGCTCATTTACCCGCAGCATGCTGACACCGGGCTGGGGGTCAACGCGATCGAGCATGACGAACGGCGTACCGCTGGCTTTGATAAGATCGATGTAAGGATGGCGATCGACGCTGTTGTAAAACAAGCCATCGACCTGACGGTTTAACAGGCCCTGAATCAGCTCCAGTTCGCGCTGACGGTCATCACCGGCATCGCCCAGCAACATGACGTGACCGTGAGTCAGCGACTCCTGCAACAACAGATGCGCCATGGACGCGACAAACGGGTTGGCAATATTGGGCACGATTAAGCCAAAGGTTTTGGTGCTGCCGGATGCCAGCGCTCGTGCCACAGCATTTGGCCGGTAGCCAGTTTGCTTGATCGCCTCCAGCACCCGCTGCCGCGTGGCTTCCGCCACCGGACGCGGTCCGTTGTTGATGACGTAACTCACCACCGCCACGGAGGTTCCTGCAGCTTTGGCGACATCACTACGTGTAACATTTCCGGACGGCGATTTAGCCACTACTTTTACCTCGAATTCTGTTTCTGGCATCCAATCGCGCCGCTACAGCATATGCGGTTTAACGTGCCATCAGATCGCATCATCCGGCAGATTGAGGTCGCGCCCACGCGTCTCCGGTGCCACAAATGTGGTCAGAAAGCCGATGGTTGCCATTGCGCTGAAGTAGACCGCGATGGCCCACCAGTGGCCGGTAAACGACAGCAGCGCCGCCGCCACTAAGGGCGCGGTGCCTCCTGAAAGGATAGACCCCAGCTCTTTTGCCACCGCCATTTTGGTGTAACGATGTTTCACACCAAACAACTCAACCCCCCACGCTGCCTGCACGCCAAAGATACCGAGCGACGCCAGCGCCATCCCCACCACCATCACCGGAATGACAATCGCCGGGTCACGGCTGTCGAGCAGATGGAAAGCTGGCCAGGCGTAAAACATCAGCAGCAGGCAGAAACAACGATAGGTGATGCGGCGGCCAAAACGGTCAGAGAGCCAGCCCGCCAAAGGAATGATCAGGAAACCCAAAATCGAGGCAATAAACACCGCAGTCGTCGGCACCGATTTGTCCACCATCAGCACTTTCGCGACATAGCCAACGATAAAACCTTGCGCCAGGTACGACGGTCCATTCTCGCCGATACGTAAGCCCACCATGGTCCAGAAAGCACGGCTACGCTGCCAAAAGCTACGGGTATCGATCGGTGCAGAATGGGTTGTCAGGGTAGCCTGACGTTCCGCCTTGAGTTCCGCCTGCTGCCGCTCAAATACCGGGGTTTCACGCAGATGACGACGGATCCACAGTGCCACCAGGGCAATCAGTACGCTGCTGAGGAACGGAATACGCCAGCCCCAGGCGAGCAGACTTTGCTGATCCATCTGCACCACCGCCAGCCAGACCAGTGAAGCGATCAACGTGCCGCTGTTGGAACCGAGCGCAATCACCGAAGAAACCAGCCCACGACGCTGAACAGGCGCATACTCGCCCAGCATCACCGTACCACCGGACAGCTCGGCACCCGCACCCAGCCCTTGGGTAAAGCGCAGCACCACCAGGCAGGCAGGCGCCCACAAGCCAATGCTGGCGTAAGAAGGAATGAAGCCAATCAGCGTGGTGGAGGCCCCCATCAGAATGATGGTGGTGATCATCACCACTTTGCGTCCTTTGCGATCGCCAATCCAGCCGAATAACAGCGCGCCAATGGGACGGGCAATAAACCCAACCGACCAGGTGGCAAAACTGGAGAGCAACGCCATAGCCGGGCTGGCTTCGGGGAAGAACACATCGCCAAAAATGATACCGGCAGCAAGGCCATAGAGCGCGAAATCCGCATACTCCATCGCCGTGCCCAGCCAACAGGATAATGTGGCACGCCAGAAATCTTTGCGGCCGGAGGAGGTTTCAAGCCGCGCATCGGCAGCCGAAGAAGAAGACAGTGCGCTTTGTTGCGAAACGGAGTGATGTACCGTCATAACCATTTCCCTGATAGATGAGGATCGATCAAACGCCCTTCCGTGGTCTGGTTCCCTTGCAACAAGCGGAACGCCCCGGTGGAGACGTTTAGTAGGCAAACCTGGATGCAAGGTCAGTCAAGGATTCCCTGGTGTTGGAATTCTCTGATTTGCCAGACTTCGCCGATGTTTTTTTCACCGGTCGCATTAAAAAGGCAAATGTAACTTCGTCATCTCAAGGCCAACTTCATCTTTGGCACCGTGAGCTATCACTGTGCAATCAGTCTATCTACGCGCGTAGATAAATCAAGTGAATTTAGTAAAAACAATTAATTTATCTTTACTATCTCTCAGGGATTATTGATAAAAATGGCGTCAATTCATGACATTACATTCAATGCGAGCGAGCAAAAAAACGTCAAAACTGCACGCGATTAACGATTTCTGCTTATCATTAGCAAAGTGGCGATTGAACCTGCATCGCGCCACTTGTCGCATAATTCGGTTAAGCTTTGATGACAAATGAGAATTTGTCTTAAATCCTGCCACTTGTGCAGGTTGCATTACACTGGAGAGAATCATTCAGAGGCGCTATGACCATCATCCTTATGCGACATGGCAAACCCGACCATCCGGTAAGCGGGCGCTTTACGGCGCGAGCGCTGGCCGACTGGTGTGAAGGTTATGACCAGGCTGATATCTGCGATTCGCCGCCACCGCGCAGCATGGCTATTGCCAGCCTGGCAAACGTGATCGCCTCCAGCCCGCTGCCGCGTGCACGCTCCTCATTGACACGCCTGGGGCTACAGCCACATACCGTGGATGCGGTGTTCAGCGAGGTCGCAATGCCGCTGCTGCCCTTCGAAAGGCTGCATTTGCCGCTCAACGTCTGGCTGGCATTGCTACGCATGCTGTGGCTATGTGGCTACTCCGGGCATGTGGAATCGATGCAGCATGCGCGCCAACGCGCCTGCCAGGCTGCCGACAAACTGATTGTGCTATCGAACCGTGGCACGGTGCTGCTGGTCGGTCATGGCATAATGAACAAACTGATTGCACGTGAACTGCGCAAACGCGGTTGGCAGGCGGAGAAACACGCCAGTAGCCGCCACTGGAGCAGCGCCATTTATCATCGACCCTTCATTTGAGGGTAAAATAACTGAGCACCTCACAACCCGTTCCGGCCTGCGGCGTCGCAATCACCGTCAATTGCACCAAGTCGATCACACTTAACGAGCCTTCCCCTTCATTGGCAATCAGCAGCGTGCGTTTGTCATCGCTGAAACAGCCGTCCATCGGTTTATCACCCACCACGATATCGCCCAGCGGATTAAGCAGATCGTCAAACAGGGTGATCACCGCCTCGTGATCGCCAATCGCCACCAGCCGCTCACCGTCGGCACTGAAACGCACCACCTGACAAGGCTGTTGATGACCCGGTAAACGCAACCGCTGGCGAATACGATGGCTCTGACGATCAACAACATAAAGCAATGGCGCATCTGCCGCACTGGCGACCAGATAAGGATGTTTTGGTGACGCAGCAATACCCGCAATCGGCCCTGGCATCAGAATGGTATCGATAACCCGCCCTTCAGCCTCACACAGATCCACCACCGTAATGCTGGCATCCTCTTCATTGTCGGTGAACAGCTTGCGCCCACTGGGCGACAGCGCCAGGCGGTGCGCGTTATGTGACGGCAAGGGAATGGTTTTCTCCAACTGGTCCGTGACGGGATCGATCACAGCCACCGAAGCGCTGTTTTCACAGCAGAGATACACTTTGCCATCGCGCCCCAGCTGACCGCTGTGTGGAGCCTGCAATGGCGTGAGATCGATAAAACCGCTAATCACCCGCTGTCGCAAATTAATCACCGCGATTTTGTGGCCCGGATGGGGATTATTGCCGTGGATCCCATCACCATAAATCGGCACATAGGCTTTCTCCCACTGCGGCAGCATTAACAACTCATGTGGCCGGGGTGGAAAGGCATTCAATTCCTGTTGCACAGCAAAGGTGTCCGGGTTGAGAAACAGCACGCGATTGCCCTGCTTATCGACTGCCAGTAATCCGCGCTTGTCTGGCTGCATAATGCCTCCTTTTTGTTAACAACTGCCTTTAAGCGTAGCCAACTCGGATCTGCATTGGCCAGGCCAGCGATAAATCCAGCACGGTTAACCCATTGCATAGCTCTCATTTTTAATATTTTCCGCAGCAAACCACAGTGACAATCTATTTTATTAGGAATAGTCTTAGTCGCTTTTAATTAAACCCTCACCCATTAATAAACTTATTTCATGATAATTTTAACCTGAGTGGTTCATTCATTTTCCGGTTTATCTGAAAGATAAAGAAAGTGGTAGCCTCGCGTGCAGGAATGCTTTATTAAGCAAGGGTAGTCTTTTACACACAGCCGTGAGGAAACAAGAGCGCGCCCACGCGCCAGCATCAGGGAATTCCCAACCGCCATAATCACAATAATCAGGTGCACCATGACAAAAAAACGCCTCCAAACTGCCCGTATGCTGTGGCACAACTGGCAGAAAATTGCTTTTACCAGCCAGATGTTACTGCAAAAAAAGCAGCAAAATAATCTTAGCGCCCCGGAATATGATCCGAGCGAAGAGGATAATGTGGTGTTAATTTCTGCCGAAAAAGATCGGGTGGAGATACCTAAAATAGTCTGGATGTACTGGGACGATGAATATTTACCAAAATCAATGACGTTAAATATTCAAAAAATCCGCCAGGATAATCCCGATCATCAGGTGCATCTGTTAAATCGTGTAACGGTAAAAGAAGTCCTGCCCGATTTTATCTTCACTTCCCCTGAATTAACGTTGACGCAAAAAAGTGACGCTATCAGGCTGGAATTATTACTTCGTTACGGCGGCATCGCCATTGATTGCAGCACCCTGTTGTTTGAAGATCTCGCATGGGTGCACCGGGTGCATCAGGAAAGGCCCATGGATGTGATTGGTTTCTATTGTGAAGTATCAACGATGAATTACCTGTCGCCGGTGATGGAAAACTGGTTCCTCGCTGCCAGCCCCAATAATCCCTTTATTCGCGAATGGCAAAAACAGTATACGCCGATAAAACATCTCGGTGCGCAACGTTTTTTCTGTGAATTGACTAAGCGTGATGATTATACTCTGCTGGCGCAAAAAATGGCCGAGCCGGAGCAGCAGCTCTGCTCGCTGGCGCAGCAGGCTGCGATGCGTGAATATCGCCGGGCAAATATTTATCTGCGTAAAGGCGAAGCCAACGCCTATTTTTATCAACGCCTGAGCGGTTGGGATAGCGCAGCTTTTGCCAAATCGGTGTTATTTCATCAGCGTCCGCACAACCCGCCACCGGTGATTAAATTGAGCGGCAATGAACGTCTGCATCTCGACTTCAACCTGCGTCTCGGCAACTACAACCGCACCAGTTTGCTGGGACAAATGATGCAACCACACGCACCGGTTGCGCTGGTCTCGCCCTCAACCATCAACAAAGCGCGCGCGTAGCCAGTGAATAAAGGTGGTGACCGCCCGAGGCACCTGGGCTGCATAAGGGCGCACCACCCATAAACGATCGGCGAAGGCGTCCACTGACTGCCACTGTGGCAGCACCTGTTGCAAGGTACCCGCCGCCAGCGCTGCACTGGCACTGAAATCTGGCAGCATAGCAATACCGATCCCCTGTAACGCAGCATCGCGAATCGATTCACTATTGTTGGTGGCAAAGTTCCCCTGGATCCTGACCTGCACCGTTTCGCCACCGCTACTCTGTTGACGAAAGCGCCACTGCGGTGACTCGATCCCACGTGGATAATACAGGCAATTGTGCTGCTGCAACGCCTGTGGCGTTTGTGGCGTACCGCACGCCTGTAGATAAGCGGGGGATGCCACCAATAACGTCTGGGTTTCACATAGCGGTAATGCGACATGCGTTTCTGGCAGTTGCTGACTATGCCGTATCGCCAGGTCGAAACCTTCGCTGCCCAGTGACACCAATCTGTCCGTTACATCCAGTTGGATGCGCACCTGCGGATATTCACGCAAAAAATCGCCGAGGATGGGCACCAGCTGTTGCCGGGCAAACGCCACAGGGGCGCTGACACGTACCATGCCGCGCACTGGTCCCGCTTCATCACGCACACTGAAAAAGCTTTGTTCGATGCGCGCAAAAGGATCACGCAACTCATCCACCAGCTTTTCCCCGGCAGAAGTCAGGCGCACGCTGCGGGTGGTACGTTGCACCAGCGCCACGCCCGCCATCTCTTCCAGTTCTTTAATCTTTTGACTCATCGCCGCCTTGCTGACGTCCAGACGCTCAGCTGCTCGGGTAAAGCTGCCCAGTTCGGCCAACACCGTAAGCCAGTGCAGGTGCACCCAGAGGGCATCGGTTTTAATCTCTTTCATGATGATTGTTCAAAATAATAAATAATCATTTCAGGCAGCGCGCTTTTTCTTTGCAGCGGCACGCGGCAGCATAGAGCCACATCCTACTCTTTCCATGTGAGCAAAAACGAGGGTTTATTTATGCCGTTACTGCAATTTGACGTGATTCAGGGCCGTTCTGAATCAGAATTACGTACGCTGCTGGATGCGGCTCATCGCGCCGTTCTGACCGCCTTTAACGTTCCACCACGCGATCGCTATCAGATTGTTCACGAGAACAAAAGATACCAGATGGTTTTTCAGGACACCGGCCTGGGTTTTGAACGCAGTGACAATCTGGTGATGGTCCGCGTCTACACCAGCCCGAGAAGTGAAGAACAGAAAACGCGCTTCATGGCAGAGTTAGCGCGCGAGTTACAGGAAAGCAGTGGCGTGCAAGGGAACGATCTGATGATCAGTTTTATTACCAACAGTAAAGGTGACTGGAGCTTTGCCGATGGCGAAGCGCAGTATCTGACCGGCAAACTCTGATCCTCTTCTTTCCCCCTTTTCTGGCAGCAATATTTCATTGCTGCCAGTGCAAACCATAGCCCACCTAAACACGCATTAAACAAAGTCAAATCAGCCGCACAAATCTGAATGGTCGTGTTGCAGACATGTGACAGCCAATATAGATTGACGCAAAAACCCCCAAAGAGGGTGGTTACGCACGGATTGCGTATTTAATCAGCCTGAGGATCCGACCTTGTCCGAGTTATTATCGGTTGTACTCTTTTTAGCTGCGATTGCAGTCTATTCCCACAAAGCCGGGCGCAATAAGTTCTGGTTTGGTGTGATTTTGCTTCTTCTTACCCTGTTCATCGTGCTTAACATCACGCTGTATGCCAGCAACTATTTTACCGGCGACGGCATTAATGACGCGGTACTCTATACCCTGACGAATAGCCTGACCGGTGCGGGTATCAGCAAATACGTGGTGCCGGCAATCGGTATCATCATTGCCTTATTTCTTCTGTTCTGCCTGCTCACATGGGTGCTGCGTCGTCGCAAACAGAAACATCATCTCGGCTGGAGCCTGCTGGCGATTGCCTGTGCCGCGGGTTCAGTGCAAACCACCCCGGCATTTCGTCAGGTAAAGGATTTGATTGCCTCTCACAATCGACTGGCAGATTCCGATTTCGAGACTTACTTCAAAACGCCAAAATCGGCGATTGCCGAGCCAAAACTCAATCTGGTCTATATCTATGGCGAAAGTCTGGAACGTACCTACTTTAACGAAAAAACGTTTCCCGGTCTGGCACCCGAGCTAAGCCGTGAAAAAGATCAAAGCCTGGATTTCAGCAACACGGAACAATTACCCGGTACGGATTACACCATCGCTGGGATGGTTGGCTCGCAATGTGGTATTCCGCTGTTTGCCCCCTTCCAGGACAATGCTTCGGCCGCACTTTCCAGCTTCTTCCCACAAAATATCTGTCTCGGTGATATCCTCAAAAATTCCGGGTACGAGAACTGGTTTATTCAGGGTGCTGACTTGCGCTTTGCCGGTAAAGATACCTTCCTGAAATCGCATGGTTTTGACCCGGCACATATGTACGGTGCACAGGAGCTGAAAGATCGCGTAGCGGACCCCGACTATCGCAACAACTGGGGTTACTACGATGATACCGTGATGGATGAAGTGTTTAAGAAGTATGAGGAGTTGTCGCGCCAGCAGAAACGCTTTGCGCTCTTTACCCTCACCGTCGATACCCACCACCCGGACGGTTTTATTTCCCGCACCTGCGAGCACAAAAGTTATAGCTATGATGGTAAGCCAAACCAATCATTCAGCGCGGTCGCCTGTTCTCAGGAACATGTGGCACGGCTGATTGCACGTATCAAAGCCTCACCCTGGTTTAAAAACACCATCATTGTGGTGACGTCCGATCACCTGGCAATGAACAATACTGCGCATCAATATCTGGTCCAGCAACCACGCCATGACCTGTTTATGGTTATTCGTGGCGATCAACCGGAGGCGAAAGTCCTCGACGGCAAGCGCAGCACCCTGGATAACGGCGCGACCGTGCTGGATATTCTCGGTGGCGACAAAGCCATTGGCCTTGGCCGCAGCGGCCTGAGTTCACCTTCACTTTCCGCCCAGTTTGATAACATGACGCAGAAGGTGCTGACGTGGAAACCGGATATCATTCAACTGTGGAATTTCCCCAGCAAGCTCGATGCCTTCACCATCGATCAGCAGAAGAATACCTTTAGCTTCTCAGGCACCACCTTTAAGCTGCCAATTCTGTTCCGCGTGGGTGATAAACGTGTAGAGCCGCTACCAGAAGGTGAGTACTCGGCACCGCTGCGTTATCAGTTGGCAGACTTCACTGCGGCGGAGAAGTTCGTCTGGGTTGATCGTTGCTTTAAGATGGCACGTCTGTGGCAGCCTGAACTGGCGCTTTCCGGTGACCTCTGTCTCGCGATGGGACAGATGGGTGGCCAGCCGACGGTAACGCGTATCGATAAACCGATATGGAAGGGGAAAGCGACTTTCCCGCAAACCGCACTCAGCGATGCCCAATATCAGCGCAATGAGCAGCAGATCCGTATTGAAGACAACGCCATACGCTACAGCGCAGACAGCTTTATGCTTAACGTACCAGGCGCACCGCAGAATGTGAAAAGTTTCACCGGTATTTCGCGCCCGGAGCTGTGGGGACGTTGGTCTAACGCCAATCTGGCACCGGAAGTGAACATCGAATATGTCGACCCGCTGCCGGGAAGTTTTGATGTGGTGATCACCGCCCGCGCATTTGGTCCGAATGCACATCGACCGATTCCGGTCCGCGTTGGCGATCAGCAACAGGAATTAACGCTGGGTGACGATGTTTCGACCACCACGCTGCACTTCACCAATCCGGGCGGTAGCCATAATTTAATTATTACCCCGCCGGAGCCACAACCTTCGAATGTGGGAAATATCATCGGCCAGGACCCACGTAAATTAGGCATTGGCATGGTGGATATTAAAATTATTCCACAACCACAGGGTTAAGGTGAATTATTTCATGATTGTTGCAGGAGTGACATAATGTTTCAACTACATGCATAATGTTTATTTTGGATCATCGCGGTGCGCCCTGCACCGCGAATCTATAGGTTCAGGTAGCTCCGAAATATATTGATTCACCTATTTTCCATGTCAGGCATTTACTTAAACCAGACATTCTCCAATTGATGCCAGAATATTTATTTCACCGCTAAACCTTCACATCAGTAAAATATTACTGGCACGCAATATGCTTTATTCCCCTCTCACAACATCTAATAATCAGACAGGGGCATATTATGGCGTCAAGTGGGCTAAAACAGAAATTGGGGTTGGTCGATCTGTCGTTACTTGGCATTGGATCGATGATCGGGTCGGGCTGGTTATATGCCGCACTCAATAGCTCCGGCTATGCCGGTAGTCATACCGGCTGGGCATGGGTATTAGGGGCGGTAATCGTACTGCTGATTGGCCTGGTGTACGCTGAACTTTCATCAGCACTCCCGCGTGCAGGCGGCTTTGTTCGCTATCCCAACTATTCACACGGCAATATCGTCGGCTTTGTGATTGGCGTAAGTTCCCTACTGGCCTACACCAGTACCGCCGGGGTAGAAGTTGAGGCGGTGCGTCAGTACGCTATTTATTGGTGGCCGGCCCTGGGCCACGCGGATGGCAGCCCAACCGGGTTGGGATTTGCCGTGCAGATTGGGTTGCTGGTGGTGTTTTTTCTGCTCAACTACTGGAGCGTCAGCTTCTTTGGGCGCGTTAACACCATCGTCACCACCTTTAAATTCATCGTACCGTTGCTCACCATCGTTACACTGCTGCTGTACTTCCATGCGCCAAATCTTGATGTACCACCGGCACCACCGGGCGGCGCACATGGCGTTTTCAGCTCACTGACTGGCGCAGGGATTGTGTTTGCCTACCTCGGTTTTCGCCAGGCAGTGGATTTTGCCAGCGAAGCCAAAAACCCACAGCGTAACGTGCCGCTGGCGATTGGTATTGCCATTGCCGTCAGCTTCGTCATTTATCTGGCACTGCAATATGCCTTTATGGGTGCGGTGCCGACAGATTTGCTGTCACAGCACGGCTGGGCCGGTCTGAAGCAGGTGTTCCAGTCACCCTATGCAGATCTGGCGCGTAGCCTTGGCCTCACCTGGCTGATTAACCTGATTTTAATCGATGCCGTCATTTCCCCCGCCGGGACCGGTAACATCTATCTGGCAGGTGCCGCACGCGTGTTGTTCGCCTGGGCGCGTAACGGCCATCTGTTTAAAGTGTTTGGCGAAGTGGATGCGAAATCCGGCGTACCGCGCGGCGCGCTGTGGCTGTCGTTGCTGCTGGCGATTGTCTGGACGCTGCCATCAGAGTTTCAGGTATGGGGTGGTCTGATCGGTGCAGTGACCTCCGCAACCGTCTTCACCTACATGCCCGGCCCGATAACCCTGGGCGCGTTCCGTAACCACCTACCAGATATGCAGCGCCCGTTCCGTCTGCCGATCGCTGCGATTCTCAGCCCACTGGCTTTTGTTGCCAGTACCCTGCTGATTTACTGGAGCGGTTGGTCCGTGAATGAAATCCTCATCCCGATCCTGATTATTGCCTGGGTTGGTTATGCCATTTTTGGTAAGAAAAATAGCCAGTTCAGTCAGGATTTGCGCTGCGCCTGGTGGCTGCTGGCTTACTACATTGCCGTGCTGGTGATTTCCATGCTGGGCACCTACGGCGGCAGCGGTGTGATTGGAGCACCGTTGGATATGATCCTCGCCATCGTTGCTTCGCTGGTCTGCTATTTCTGGGGAGTCAAAGCCAGCTTGTCCGTACCCGCCATTACCGATGAAGAGGATGAAACCCCATCCTCCGGCAACAAAATTAGCGGCAAATACGCTCATAATTAATCCCCCACCCGCCTGTGCCCCGGTACAGGCGGCCTCCCATGAAAACCCCGTTACTCTTTGTACTAATTGATTTTTTTCGAGATAGCGCGCAAAATAAACACAATTACATGGCGCAACTATCACATCCTGGATAGTTTTCTCGGCAAGAGAACACCATTCAGGGAGAACAGGGATGATACTGACGATGATGAACACCCATAAAGCTTACAAATCGTTGCAGCAAGCCGGCGTGGATGAACGCCAGGCTGAGGTGCTGGTCGAGATCTTCGCCGAAATGCAGCAGGAACATTCCCTAACCAAAACCGATCTATCCCAGGCGATGGAGGGTGTGGTAAAGGGGCAGCAAGCCCTCAACACACGCGTTGATCGCCTGGAAGATCGGGTTGATCAGTTTAAGAAAAACGTGAATGAGCGCTTTGACCAGGTTGATAAACGTTTTGAACAGGTTGATAAACGCTTCGAGAAACTTGAAGCGCGTTTTGATAACACCGATTCCCGTATCAATGGCATGCATCTCGAGATTGTCGGGATGAAGAAAGAGCTGCAATGGCTGAAGCGGGTCATGATGGCGGCCACCTGCGCTATCGTGCTGGCGGCCAGCAAATATATCTTTCTGACTTAACCCTGACGCAGCGCTTCCAGCCGGTTGCGCTGCCTTCCCTCAGTGTCGAAGTTGTCCGCTGCCAGCCAGCGTTCAAAGCCCTGCTTCACCTGTGGCCATTCGCTGTCAATAATCGAAAACCAGCAGGTATCACGGCTGCGGCCTTTATAGACAATGGCCTGACGGAAAATCCCTTCAAACTGGAACCCCAGCCGTAGTGCCGCATTACGTGATGGCTGATTACAGCTGTCGCATTTCCACTCGTAGCGGCGATAGCCGAGTTGCTCGAACGCATAGCGCATCAGGAGATAATGGGCCTCCGTCGCCATCCGTGTTTGCTTCAAAAGCGGAGAAAATGCCACATGTCCGATCTCGATCACGCCATGATTCGGCTCGATGCGCATCAACGCCAGCGTCCCTACAGCACGGCCGCTTGCTTTGTCGATCACCGCAAAATGCATGGGGTCGCGACCATTCTCAATCTGGCGTGCATAAGCCATATAAGCCGCTTCATCAGCAAAGGGGTCTGCGAACATATAGGTCCAGTCCCGTCCATCCCCCGCTAACGCAAACGCGGCAGCGAGTTCGCACCCATGGCGTTCGCTACTGAGCGGTTCGAGCTGACAATAGTCACCGGTAAAGGTGATAAATTCCGGCCACGGGCGCGGTTGCCAGTCTGGCAATGCAAACCCTACAGGTTGTCCGTACGCATTGGTGTTCTGAGACATCGTATTTTCTCTGTCGTTGGATAAGGTATAGACCGTAAGTTGCCACTTTGCTGGTCCATTAAAAAGCGCCACAATCATGCTTATTGTTAGATCCACGCGAGCACAGCATGAACGACTGCAACCTCAGCACCCTGCTATTGGCACCACTGACAAACGATCATCCTTTGACCTTGCAACAACAGCTGTTCCAGCGTATCCGGCAGGCGATTCTGACCGGTAAACTTCCCGCGGGCACCCGGTTGCCCGCCACGCGCCAACTGGCGCTTGAGCTTCAGGTTTCGCGTAACACGGTAATCGCCGTCTGGAACCAGCTACAGGCAGAAGGATTTCTGGTTAGCGATCGTCAGGGCAGCCGCATTACTCCGGTCGCGCAGTTGCCGGAATACTCCAGCACAGCAGAAAATGACAGCGAACTAAAGCTGGCATCACGTGTGGCGCAGCTGCGTTCATCCCACCGTTCGTTCAGCCAGGAGATGGCGCTGAGGCCGGGTGTGCCAGCGCTGTCGCACTTTCCACTTGGTCAATGGCGACGCGCTCTTAATCGCGTGATGCAACATCAGCCCCAACAGTTACTGGGCTATGGCGATCCGCTCGGCGAGCGGACGCTACGCGAAGCATTGGCCCAGCATCTTGCTCTGGCACGTGGCGTACGCTGTACCCCTGAGCAAATTGTCATTACCGAAGGTGCGCAGCAGGCGTTGTCGTTATGTGTTTTGTTGCTGAGCAATCCGGGTGACACCGGTTGGGTGGAAGAACCGGGCTATCGCGGTGCAAAAGCCGCGATGCGTGCCGGGGATATGCACATCAAGCCAATAGCGGTGGATGCGCAAGGGCTGGCTCCACAGCCGCAAGACTGGCAGCAACACCCGCCACGGCTTATCTACACCACACCGACACATCAATACCCCACCGGCGTAGTGATGAGTGCACCACGCCGCCTGGCGTTACTGGCGGCCGCGCGTGAGCATCAGGCGTGGATCATCGAGGATGATTACGACAGCGATTTCCGTTACAGCGGCGAACCTATCACGGCGATGCAGGGAATGGCCCAGCAAGCGCCGGTGATTTACGTGAGTTCATTTAGCAAAACCCTGTTTCCGGCGTTACGCCTCGGTTTTATGGTGCTGCCACCGCAACTGCTGCCGCGCCTACGTCCGGCGCTACATGAATTGCTGCGCGGCGGTAATCGCCCCGAGCAGCAGGCACTGGCGCATTTTCTCCGTAATGGCGATTTCAGCCGTCATCTGAGCAAAATGCGGCGTCTGTACCGACAACGCCAGGCCACCCTGCGCAGCGCATTACTTCAGCAATTGGGCGAGCAGGTGTCGTTACTGGGGGGGGAATGTGGCATGCATTTGGTGTTACAGCTCCCGCCTTCCGTGCAGGATATCGCGTTGGCAGACCAACTGATTCAGGCCGGTTACGCGCCCGGTGCGTTGTCAGGGTTTTATCTGGGCGAGAAAAAACAGCAAGGACTGGTGCTGGGGTACGGTAATACCAGCACCAGTCAAATCGGCAATGCGGTGACGCAGTTAGCGCGTCTGATTAATCGCTAGCCTTTGAAGAAGATGTCACCGGATTTCGCCATCACGATTTTGCCGGTGTCGTTGGTGATCAGGATGTAATTCGCGTTGATATACGCCCAGTGGGTGTTGTCCTGCGGTGCCGGCAGATGGCGCGGTTGCCATTCAGCAATGATGTAGGATTTACCACGATATTCATCCGGCACCACATCACCGACTTTGTATTCTTTGTAGTCGATAACGATAGTAGTGAGGTCGTAATTGTTCGGTGCGGCAGGCTGTGCGGCGTTATCCTGCGGTTGTGCGGGGGTTACGTCTACCGGAGCCGGAGCCTGGGCCTGCGCGTCCGGGGCGGTTTGCTCAACCTGCGGCGGCGGCGGCACGTTATCTGTTTGCTCGCCTTCGGCCAGCGCGGCGGGCGTCAGGGTTAACGAGCCCAGAAAAAGTCCTGCAGAAAGAAATACGGCGTGAGTCCTGCGCATGGTGATGTCCACTCTGGTTAATTATTCAATGTTCAGTTTACTGACAATTGCGACACGCGGAAGGTTCCCCGGTACGCTGTGCACCGCAACCTGCGCGTCAAATTTCGCCGGACAGCATACAACAGCCACCGCGCAAATTCGCAAGGCTTAATTGCAAGCAACCGTGTTATATCAAGGCTGTCGACCCTGCTGCGCTAAATTCCTCAATAACGCAATGCCAAGATAATTACTCCAGTTAAAGGCGTTTTGCAGTACGACAATGGCATTCCCGTTGCGTTGATCAAATCCGATAAAGCTGGAGTAGCCCCCAATATAGCCCACCTGGTAAGTAATGTGCTGGTCAGCATAACGATCGGTAACCCAGGCGATATTCTGTGACTGATTTCCGTGCTGCTGATAACCCTGTCCAATCTGGGAAAAGGCCTGATTGATCGCCGCATCTGGCGTGGTGCTGAGATGTGCGTCGAGATAACGGATCAAATCCCGCGCGTTGCTGTACAAGCTTGCCGCCGCAACCATATTGTTACTAAATTGCCAGTCTGGCGTCAGTTGACCTCGGGGAATCAGCTTTGGCTGATCGCCAGCATGACCCAGCGCGCGATACGGAAAATTGCGCAACTGCGGCGCATTAAAGCTGCTGCTGGTCATGCCCAACGGAATAAACAGATTACGTTGGGCAAGGGCTTCAATGTTCTGATGAAAACGATGTTGCAAGATATAGCCAAGCAGCGCGAACCCCAGATTGGAATATTGCGCCCGTGGATTGTCGGGAGCGTGGAAATCCGCCAGATAATCCAACACTGCATCGCTATCCAGATTGGTGTAAAAATTCTCGCCACTGGAGAGGTAACGCAAAAATTTGATCAACATCGACACATCCATCCCCTGTCGCGGCAGGCCCGAAGTATGCGTCACCAGTTGCAACAACGTTATCCGCCTGGCATCGGCGCTAAGCGGCACCGATGCAGGCAGCAGAGTGCCCAGGGTGTCGGTCCAGTGCAGTTCCCCCCGGTTCACCAATTGGATGATCACCTCAGCAGTGATCCCTTTGCTCAGCGATCCCAACGCAAACAAGGTATCGGGGGTGATGGGGTAGCGATGCACCGCGTCGGTGACGCCAAAGCTGTAAAACTGCGGTTCACCGCGCTGATGGATAATCGCGATACTGATGCCGGAGACCTGCTTTTGCTGCATATAATGGCGAACCATGTCATCGACATTATCGCGGAAAGCGCTGTGGGAGAGATAAACGTTGTCACTTACCGGGGCAGACGTTTGCGACAGCGTGCCGCAGCCGCTCAGAAGGACAACCGTCACCGCCAACCCGATCAGACGTCGGTAACAGACGGAGATTCCAGGCATAAAAAAGAAAACAGCGTGTATTTTCAAGTAAAGTTAAGGGGTTATGTGAAAAGTACTGCGGATGAATGTGGCGAAATATAACACAGGCACAAGGGAATACCACCCGCCAGATGCGGGTGGTGGCAGGAATTATTGATGCACCGGAATGACCGATCCTTTGTATTGCTGATTAATAAATTCAGCCGTTTGTTTTGACTCAAGATCTTTCGCCAGTTCCAGAATACGCGGGTCGTGTGCCAGCTTCGGTGTGGTCACCAGTACGTTGGCATACGGGTTGTCTTTCGCCTGTTCCAGCCCCAGCGCATCCTTTGACGGCACCAAACCCGCCTGCAACGCATAGTTACCGTTGATGATAGCCAGCGTAGCATCATCCAGCGCGCGCGGTAGCTGTGGTGCTTCAATTTCAATAATCTTCAGATGATGTGGGTTTTCGCTGATATCCGCGCTGGTCACCAGCGAGCCAGCACTACCGCTTTTCAGTTTAATCAGCCCATTAGCCTGCAAAAGATACAAAGCACGACTCAGATTGGTCACGTTATTCGGCACCGCCACCTGCGCCCCATCAGGTACATCTTTCAGTGATTTGATTTTGTGTGAATAAATCCCTAACGGCTCAATATGGACCGTCGCCACCACGGCGAACTTCTCGCCCAGCGCTTTTTCCTGATCGCGCAG
Organism: Pantoea sp. X-Soil-TKNS-1211; assembly: GCF_059730495.1. Classification (NCBI taxonomy): domain Bacteria; kingdom Pseudomonadati; phylum Pseudomonadota; class Gammaproteobacteria; order Enterobacterales; family Erwiniaceae; genus Pantoea; species Pantoea sp. X-Soil-TKNS-1211. The sequence continues at coordinate 668,397 of NZ_AP035953.1, read as the reverse complement.
GTAAGGCACGTGTTGGAAATAGTTGGCATCGACATCCCCGCGCGCCAGCAGTTCGTTGGCGTTGAGGTTGCCATTCAGCTCAATCACCTGCAAATCGAGCTTTTTATCTGTCTGCTTGATCTGGTTGAGAATTTCGCTGTGCGGCACCGGATCGGCAGCCACACGCAGTGCGGCCGCAGAAGCGTAACTGCTCACCAGAGAAAATAAAGCCAGCGTCGCTATCACCTTTTTATGCATATGTTTCCCTTTCTTTTTATGATTTAACGGTATTGAGAACGTCGGCGTAATAACGCTGAGCCACGTCACGATGAGATCGCAAACGTCCTTTCAGGTAATTCCAGCCAACATCACGAATCAGTGGATTTGCCGGATCGCTGGTGGGTCCCAGCGCTTCGGTCGCCAGGGGTTCCGGCAATTGATAAAGCGGCACCTGCGCGTCAAGCTGCGCACCAAGAAAAAAGGCAATGGAGATACGTTCTTTACGGGCAGGTGGTGAGATCACCCGGTGAACGGTGGCGCGCAGATAGCCATTGGTCGCCAGTTCCAGCAGTTCGCCAATGTTCACCACAAAAGCGCCCGGTTTCGGTAACGCATCAATCCAATTGCCCGGTGTGACCTCGACCTGCAATCCCCCCTGTTCGTCCTGCAACAAAAAGGTGAGGAAGCCGGAATCTTTATGCGCGCCGACACCCTGTTGACTCTCATGCGCAGCCTGGCCGGGGTAGCGAATCAACTTCACATGTTCATTCGGATGGGTGCCGTACAACGCATCAAATGCATCGGCTGGCAGGGACAGCGATCGGGCAAATGCACGCAGCAGGCGCAGCGCCACATCGGTCATCGCCTGCTGCCAGGCATGAATAACCGGGCGCAGCTGTGGCAAGGCCTCTGGCCACAGATTGGGGCCTTGCAATTGCTTCCAGGCCGGATCACCCGGTAACAACGGCAACGCGACGCGCTCAGCACCGATATCAAACTGTTCACGCTGGTCACGTTGCTCACGGGTATATTCCACCCCGGCACGGTTATAACCCCGGAAATGCGGTGAATGGATCATCGATACGCGCTGCTTTTCTGCCTCCGGCAAGGCGAAAAAAGCGCGGGTAATGCTCTGCACATTTTGCAGCAGCTGCGCATTAATGCCGTGATTCACCAGGTAGAAGAAACCGACATCACGCGCTGTTTCCCGTAATTCAGTGAGATGTTCCGCCTGCTCCGCTGTGGGTAGCTCCAGCAGCGCTAAATCCAGTACCGGTAATGTGCTGGCGCTCATGATATATGCGTCCTGTATGCAGCAAGTTTCGTTGTTACGCTGACACCAGTCGCGGAGCAGGGCCAATAATGTTGCGAAATATGTTATGGGAAATGATTTTTAGGATAGGTTCGGCAATGGATTGCTGAAAAGCGGCAATTGATAGCTGACACCCTCTCCTTCCCGCTATAATCGCGCCTTATCGACGTTGGGCAACTTGCCCGCCAATAAGCACCGATCGCAGGAGATACCGTATGAACCAGGGGCCGTTAACCGAAAAAGAGCTGAACTGGCTTGAAGATATGCTGGAGAAATACGGCAATGAGCACTCCGTGGTGGATGTTGCTGAACTGGATGGCATGCTCACCGCGCTGCTTTCCGGCCCCAATGACATCGAACCGAGCGAATGGCTGGTGGCGATGTGGGGTGGTCAGAAATATATTCCGAAATGGTCGAACGAACGCGAAATGGACCGTTTTATGAGTCTGACCTTCCAGCATATGAACGATATCGCCGAGCGTCTCAGTGAATTCCCGGACCAGTTTGATCCGCTGTTTGGCACCCAGGAGATGGAAGGCCAGGAGTTTACCGTGGTGGAAGAGTGGTGCTTTGGCTATATGCGCGGCGTGGCGCTGGATGACTGGTCAGCCCTGCCGGAAGCCCAACAACCGGCACTCGATACCATCGCCCTGCACGGCAGTGAAGAGAATTTTGCGCAACTGGATGGCTTCACCCCGGAACAGTTTGAAGCCAGTATCGAAGCGATTCGCCCGGCGGCATTGCAACTGCATGATTTCTGGCAGGAGCAGCGTCTGTCGCAACCGGAGCCAGCACCGCAGGTGCCTTATTTTGCCGGTGAGAAGACAGGACGTAACGATCCCTGTCCGTGTGGCAGCGGCAAAAAGTACAAGCAGTGCTGCATGAAATAACCCATCGAAGTTAGCCAAGGTAGCACCCCAACGATATGTAGCGGCGCGATTTATCGCGCGATGTTTTGGCGCATGTATCAAAACCGCGCGATAAATCGCGCCGCTACGCCATATCACATCATCGCGCGGGTTTCACATTCGTCACTAGTGTGGGCAATTGCCACGGCCCGCCCGCGCGGATAGCACGACACATCCCGGTGGTCGCTTCGCTGGTTTGCTGGAAGTTTTTGCCATCCCATACCCAGGCAGCGGTGCTCCAGCAATCGCCAATGCCGCGCCCTTTTTGCGCCAGCGAAATCACGCCGTCGTGGTAGTCAGAGGCGGAATCGGAGATCAGTCCAGGCTTTTGCTGCAAACGCTTGTCCATCAACCAGTAGCCATAACCTTCGTTGTAGGCACCGCGCCAGCACAGTGCGGAAATCAGCACGTGGGTTTTATCCACCGGCGTCAGCGTGATCGGCTCAGCCCCCTCTTCCGGTTGATCATCAGACGGTTGCAGATTATCGCAGCTGTCATCATCCGTTAGCGAAGCGATCAGCTGTGGTTTAACCGACGACAGCTCCTGCGCCGTTAACGGACGTGGCTGGGCCTGGATGACCTTGACCTGCTGGATTAGCGGAGCCACTACCGCGACCAATACGCTACTTTCCGGCTTATCACCTTTTCTGACCAGCGCGCCTGGCGTGCCGGTACGTCCCTGCGCATCGTCCATTTTCAACAACGTGGCGAAGGCACCATTATCCGACAGCTCAAACGGTTCTTCTCCACCACGAAACTCAACCGTACTATTGCCTTTCACGGCGGTGATCACTGCCTGCGTCTGCGCCTCGGTTAAATGCCATTCGTCGTTATCGGCTTTCTGCAACTCACCCTGAGAGATGTCGTCAATCCATAACGACAGCACCGCCACGGGCTTGGGTTCCTCGTCCATCGCATCGGCCAGCACCACCTTGCCACTCACGACGGTATTCGCCCCGGCCTGGCGCGTCAGCAATACCGAACCGCCTGCCCCCTCTTCGGTGCTATAACCTGCCGCACGGCAGGTCAACGTGTTATCACACGCCAGCTCCCAGTCTTTATGGCTGAAGGAAACACCGCTGTCATCTGCCCACAGCGGCGCGGCCATGCTGGCAAATAGCGCAAGCGCCAGCAGGTTTCGGGATGTCATGCCATCTCTCCAAAAGGGTAAAGGTGGCTAGTGTGCGCAGTTTTTCGGGCCGGGAGAAGTGAATTTTTAACGAACAAACCACTAAACCTTGGCAAGAATCTGTTGGCGTAACCACTGATGAGCCGGATCGCGCTGCACGCGTTCGTGCCACATCATTAAAATATCAAATCCCGGCACATCAACCGGCGGTTCAATCACCTGCAACTGCGTTGCGTTGCGCACCAGGCGCTCCGGCAACACCGCGACCAAATCGCTGCTCGCCAACACTTCCAGCATAAAAAGAAAATGCGGCACCGAAAGCACCACGCGCCGCGCACGACCAATCTTTGCCAGCGCATGGTCGGTAGCGGCACTGAATCCCCCACCATCCGGCGAGACGATAAGATGCTCCAGTTGGCAGAACGTATCCAGCGTCAGGCCCGGATGTAGATGCGGATGACCAATACGTCCGGCCAGCATGTAGCGTTCCGTGAACAACTTACGCTGATGCAACGTTTCAGGCGCATGGTCGCCGGTATGGAAAATCAAATCCAGCTCGGCTTTCTCCAGTTGCTGCGCCACCAGTGGAGGATTGAGGCCAAACACCGCCAGGCGGCAATCCGGTGCGGCAACGCACAACGGTTCACGTAATGTTTCAGCACGGCGGTGGGTAACATGCCACGCGGGTAAACGGGCGATGCTGGTGGTCAGCACTGGCGGCTGGGAATCACATTACAACCCGCGCGATATCAATGGTCCTATCGACGATCTACTGTTCCCCATCCAGCATGGCATGCTGTTCTATCCGGGCTTTAGCGTGTTTTATCAGGTGCAGAAATCAGCAGGGGCGCGTTTCGCCAGTTGGTGCGACACGCTGGCAACCCGGTTGGATACCTTAGCGACCTGTAAGCCGATCGCCTTTCGTCAGCAAAATGGTGGCGATTATAGGATTCCGGCACTGACGCTGAAGGAGGAAGTGGCTCCAGGAAAAAGCGGGGTTGGCGTGCATCAGCAACGCTAAAGGGAGCGATTATTCATACAACCAACGCCCGGCCTTAGCCGATTCAATCAACATGCCAAGCGTAAAATCCGGCACCACCGGTACCTGACGTTTATTAAAAGGATTAAGTATTTCGCTCAGGGATGGCTCAGGTGGGTAGTAGGTTTCGATAGTGAAGGTGCCACGCGCGACGTTGAATTCGGCGAAAAATTCCTCCATCAACGCGGCAGCTTCGTCGTCGTCAAAATTGAGATCGCTATCGATATCAATCTGTGGTGACAGCGTTTTTTGCTTAAACAGATATACGCCATCATAACGACGGACAAGTTCATAGATGCGCAGCTCGATGTCATCTGACATATCGTCTCTCTCTTGCACGATTTTGATGGGTCGGGCGGCTATTCTGCCACGATATGGGCGCGTTGTGTCGAGAAACTCCCGCCAGCAAATGCTACCGGGAGTTTCTGCTATTTCAATGGCAGATAGATGTCAGTGATCAGTTGGTGTTCCGGCACATCGTGAATAAAGTTCTGATAATGAAAGAACAATGGAAAATCACGTAGTTCCTCACCGCTGGCTGGCAGCCAGTCGCTATATAGCCTGCGTGCACTTTCGGTAAGGGCATCGTGCGAGCCATGATGACGCAGCCGCGCACAGCGACCGGCGGGGATAAGCGCGTTGATCACGCCAAAAGCATTATCCTCCGGGACGGGTGCAGTTACCGAACCACAGATATCAAAGCGGAACGTCTCTGCGGGCGTGATGGCGGGATCATGCGGTGCGATACCCAATGTCTGGCTGCTGACCACCGGTGATAACCCGGTGGATTTGCGCCACGCGATAAAGCGTGCCGCCGTCTCCATAATGCGTTCTGGTTGGCCGTAATGTGACAACATCGCCACCTGTGTGGCGGGAAAATTGATGATAGTGACCGGCATAGTTTCTCTCCGTTTGGTCTGTAGCGGTGGCATACGCTGGTGCCAGCTGACCCAGGCAGGCTGGCGACGGAACTCGCTCGGCGTCATCTCAAACATCTGTTTGAACGCACGACTGAATGACTCCGCATGCTGAAAGCCTGCATCCAGCGCAATATCGATAATCTTCTCAGACGGATTGAATGCCAGCCGGTACGACGCACGTTTCAGGCGCATCAGCTGAATGTAGCGCCCCGGCGCGACACCGCAGTAACCGGTAAATTGCCGGTGGAAATGGTAGGGCGAAAAATGGGCGACGTCGCTCAATTGCTCCAGCAGCAGCGGATCGTCAAGGTGTTGATCGATATAATCAAACACCTTGTTAAAGCGCTGATGGTAAACATCGGTTTTGTTGACGGGCATGGCATTCTCCTTGCCATTGACTATGCCTGAGCGAAGTGGCGCTTGGCCTGACGGATCTTGCTGAGTTTGGCTAGCATCCGGCGGCGATATAATCCCCGTTGGCACTGATCGGGATCACGGTGAGGAACAACACGGTGGCAAACAGGATGATAATCACACCGCCCGCGATCCTGACTGCGGGTATCACCCAGCGGATGTTTTCGTTATCGCGGCTGAAGAAGGTCACGGTACGATGGCGCGCATAACGCACCGCCAGCGACAAACCCAGAATAGACAGTGCGGTCCCCAATGACATGGTCATCACGGCGGCAATGCCCCAACTGACAATCCCCAGCGTATTGGAGAACAGCAGAATCATAATCGCTCCGCTACAGGGCCGCGCGCCAATCGCCAGCACCACGCCGAGCCGGGTTTTCCAGTCTGCGTGCGTCAAATCCGCGCCGACACCGTGATGCCCACAACCGCATTGTTCCGGGTGCTGATGCAGCGATTTGATGGTGCTGATAGCTATTTTTCGTGGTCGCTGCTGGCGAAGCGTCTGCCAGATAACAAATGCCCCAAACGCGCCAATCAGCAGCGCACTGACTTTTTCCACATACCAGCGGCTGGTGCTGAGATCGCCAGCCGCCAGGTTAAAACCGACAGCCAGGATATAGACAAACAGAATGGCGCTGATGCCCTGCATCAGGCTACCCAGAAAAGGCACCACGCGCGCCGCCAGCTGGCTTTCCTTGTTGGTGCTGAGATAGGTGGTGACGATAAATTTCCCATGTCCCGGCCCGATAGCATGCAGCACGCCGTAAATAAATGCGCCGCCCAGCAGCCATATTCCACCGGTGTAATCGTGGCTGTTGAGTTGCAAGAGGTACGCCACCAACCTGCGGTGCAGCGAGATTTGCGTGGCGAGGCTCCATTGTAGGAATGCGGGCCAGTGGGTGTAGAGGGTGGTGGCGATCATCAGCAATGTCAGGATGAGGAGTCCTGCGATAGGGAGACGCCAGTCACGGGTGGGGGAGCGAGTTAGCATGGGTGTGGCCTGGGTGGTGGGTATAGGGGTCTATGGTAGGAATGCTAGTGGGTGTTGGGGGGGAATGCTATGGCATTTTGGGTGGTGGAGTGGACATCGGGTATAAATAGCCACATCAGTTCAACACCGATATGGCTATCAAAGCAAGGCTCAGGCAGGCAGGAATGTTTTCTTCAGAGGTACCAGAAGTTTGGTCTCGATATCAACTTGCTCATAATTTTCGATAAGCGCCCTGACAAGGTCGTCCAGCGTCCAGAGCGTCAGAGGTATCGTCGAACGATCGGCCTCATATCGGGCATCCTTCGTAAAGCCACCGGTGCTGACATAAAGCCCGCGATCGTCTTTATGGCGACCGCCGATAAAGCTGCGAATCTGCTGGCTGCCCATCTGTTCTCTGCGATGTTTTACCTCAACGATAATGCGCGGATTCTCAAAACCGAATCCATCAGGCGAGGCAATGATGTCTTTACCCCGATCGGCTCCAGCTGGAGAAACTTGCGTTTTATATCCCATGCTGCGTAAGACTCCGGCAACAAGATTCTGCATCTCGTCCCAATCGAGTGAGTTGATTCGATCTTTGATCCCCTCAAACGCCAGCATTTCCATATCACGAAGCGGATCAGAAACGATTTCATCTTCATCCATTGCAATTGGATTCTGAGTAATAATGTCTACGTTAGGTTTCTTATTCTGCAAAAGCTCATCTAACGCATATTCCGGGAGCTGAAAGACTGTCAGCGTGGAGCCCAGAGTATTTTTGGTAGCAACAGACAATCGGTCGCGGTCTATTTCTTCACCATTCCATTTCACCTGCCGAGCAATACCCATGCCCTCTTCCAACCATTCAGGATGGTATTGGAAGTCGGATATTACTTTCCCTAACAGGTAAGTACGGTTGGCTGGCGAGTACGTAATGACCCAATCACCCTTTTGGATTTCATTGACGAAACGCCAGACCTGTGATGCACCTGAACGGGCTGTTCCCAGCTTGGCTAAAGGGTCTGCTTCTTGGTAAAAGACGAGTAACTGGGCTCGGGATAGACCGGGTTTGACCAAAGGAGCCAGTTGAGACCAACCAATACCAACGATTTTATTATCGCGAAAATCGTCATAAAGCTTGCCGCCGTCGCCGCGAATCATCCACATTCTGTTGCCCATAGCCGTCCCTTCATGAGGAAAAGAAATTGAGGTGGATCATAAGCTTGTTATCTCATGGCGTCAAAAGCCTTAGTCAACGTCGCAAATTTTTCCAAACCATCGCCAAGCTGAAATTTATACTTTCCACTTCACTTTTATATCAGAGAATTAAAAAATACCCGTTTCATCAAATCAGAGAACATAATCTATAAATAATTTAAAACAGTAACGAATACCTTAACTCAGCAGGAACTATTCAATACTCCCACGCCTCAAATGCCAGCGGCATTTTATTAAGCAAATCACGCCGTTCCCGCCAGTTAGGGATAAAGCGGTCCATATGGAGGAGGAAACGCTCGTTGTGATGACGCTCCAGTAAATGAACCAGTTCATGCACCAGAATATACTCCAGACATTCCGGCGGCTTCTTCACCAGTTCCAGATTGAGCCAAATTCGCTTTGTAGTGGTATTGCAGGTGCCCCAAAAGGTTTTCATCTTTTTGATGCCCATGAAAGTTGGAGGGATACCGGTTCTCGCCTGCCATTCGGGAAGTAATTTGGCGACCTGTCGCTTCAGTTCACAACGATAAAAGTCGTTTAATACCAGCACTTTATTCTCTTCACTGGTTCCGGGCTGGATATAAAGCTGAAGTTTGTTATTTCCAGCCAACTTCACTTCATGACGTCCCTGACGCTCAATCACAAACAGCCGATATTTACGGCCCCATAGGTAGTGGCACTCTCCGCTGACCATCTCACGTTCTGACTGGCGTGGCTGTTTGGCGAAATCCTGCTGCTGTTTTCTTATCCAGCGAAAACGTGAAGCTACCGCCATTCTTATTGCCGTTTCCGTCATGTGTTCCGGGGCTGAAACGCGGACTTTGCCGTCGGGTGGCAGGACGCTAATATGCAGGTTCTTAATCGCCTTACGATTAACCTGTAAGCTCAGAGTGCCTATCTGCATGACCGGCATCAGTGGTATTCCTTCTGCTTGCGGGCAAGCTCAAGAACGTCATCAATATTGACGTTATAGCTCGCGGTTTCTTCGCGCAGTGCGCAGGCAAGCTCTCGTTCCTTAAAGCGATCGCCAATCCACTCCGCTTTTTTGGTATAGCGGATTGTCGTATCAATCCGTGTTGCCAGCACCTCGTCATGACCGAAATTATCATAGAACGCGCGCTTCGCCTGTGTGTCCATCGTATCAGGGTAGGATGCTCCGGCGGTTTGTTCCGGGCGAATGACCTGTTTGCTCAAATCCCGGATACGCTCCAGATATTGCTGGTAATCAAGCGCATTCTGGCGACGAAGGGTAATCAGCTCATCCAGCAACAGCGACATGCGTCCGTAGTATTTCGGATTCACCGGGTTTTCATCCACGATGGTTTTACGCACGTTGTTTTCGATAGTTTCCGCCATCGCATCCTGATTGTTGCGGATCTCATCCGGTAGAGCAGCGGTTGCTGCTGCGCCTTTTTCAACAATCAGCTCAATCAGGCTTAACTCTTGGAAATCCATCAGCACTTCGCTACCGTCGGCGCGAACGTACATATCCAGCAGGTGGCGCATGGCCGGTTCAAAGCGCTTCATGTCCAGCAGATCACCGCTAGTCAGCTTAATGTCATAGCGCAATCTCTCGAATTTAGCGACTTCGGCGTAGATGCTTTCCACTTCCTCATCGGTATAACCCGCTTCCTGCATTTCATTCGCCAGGCTGGCGTAAGCACGCAGCAGGCGGGCAACATTCTGGTAGAACGACAGGCGCAACGCCTCTTTTTCACCTAATATCGCCTGGTTTTCCCCCGACAGACCGCAGAAATAGTGCTGATAATCCGGTAAATCGCGCGGTGCCTTGACGGGTTCGCAAAGGCTGCGAACCACCTCCAGCGCGCTGTCGAGATCCAGCTTCGCCTGCTCCAGACGATTTTTCAGCAGGCCATCAACATCATCTCGATCGTAATCGTCAAATGCGCCCGTGGTGTAATCGGTTATCGCTTTATCCAGAGAGCGGAACAGATCTTTATAATCGATAATATAACCGTACTCTTTATCTTCCCCATCCAGCCGATTTACCCGACAAATCGCCTGAAACAGCGTATGGTCCGTCATGGTTTTATCGATATAAAGATAAGTGGCGGACGGCGCGTCAAAGCCGGTCAGCAGCTTATCCACTACGATAAGCAGACGCATTTGTCCCGGTTCACTAATAAAGCGCTGCTTAACATCCCGCTCGAATTCGGCGATACGCCCGGCAACCTTCTCTTCGCTTTGCTCAAAATAGTCGGCCAGCATTTTGCGATAAGTCGAGAATTTGTACAGCCTCTCGGTCAGGCCTGCGCCGGTTTCTTCTCCTTTAATACTGGCTGCATCGGGACGGAAGCTGGTTACAATCGCCACTTTTCCCGCCAGATCGGTCTGGCTGAACATTTCGTAAACCTTACAGGCCTGATACACGCTGCTGCATACCAGCATGGCGTTACCGCGTCCGTCCATCAGGCGCGGGCGGGTGTCCATATCCAGCAAAATATCGTTAACGATCTGCTCCAGCCGCGACTTGCTGGACAGTAGTTTCTGCATTGAGCCCCATTTCTGCTTAAGCTGGGTTTTGGCTAAATTCGACAGGCCGCGCGTTTTGGCCTCAAACCAGTCATCAACCTTTTTCTCAGATGTCAGATACTGGTCAATATCGCGGGCCTCATAGCGCAGATCCAGCACCACGCCGTCGGCCACTGCCTCATCAAATTTGTAGGTGTGGATATAAGGGCCGAACACCTCCACCGATTTCTTTTTATCTTTCTTCATCAGCGGCGTACCGGTAAAACCGATAAACAGGGCTTCCGGCAGAATGGCTGTCATTGCGTTATGCAGCTTGCCGGACTGTGTGCGGTGGCACTCATCCACAAAAACGAACAAATCACCTTTGGCAAGGAACGTTTTCGTCAGAGATTGCTGCAATTCGGTGATAAAAGCATCGGTTGCTGCATTGTCTTCCACTTCGCTGCGACGACCGAACTTATGCACCAGCGAGCAGATGAGCCACGGGTTAGGATGATTGAGCGTCGCGATAAGATCGTTGCCACTGGAGGTGCGATAAATCCCTTCATCCACACCCATAAACACGCTTTCTATCTGTTCATCCAGTTCGGTGCGGTCGGTCACAATCAGCACGCGCGAGTTTGGCACGTTTTCACGTATCCACTTCGCCAGCCAAACCATCGTCAGACTCTTACCCGATCCCTGCGTGTGCCAGATAATTCCGCCTTCACGACGGGCAATATGCTGTTTAGCAGCCTCGACGCCAAAGAACTGATTATGGCGACAGAGTTTTTTCACCCCAATGTCAAAAGCAATGTAATTATGGATGACATCCAGCAGCCTTGACTTGCTGCACAGGCGGCTTAAATGAAAGTCGAGCTTATGCGTGTATGCGCCAGTATTCTCTTCTTTCCATTCCAGATAATATTTTTCCGGTGTTTCGATGGTACCGTAGCGCAGCCCCTGAGTATCGTTACCCGCCATCACCAGTTGCATGGTGGTAAAGAAATTGCGGATAAAGGTTTTTTTCTGATTATCAAGATTCTGCCGGATGCCTTCGCTGACGTGGACAGACGAGCGTTTAAGTTCAATCACGCCCAGCGCGATGCCGTTAACGTACAGCACCAGATCCGGGCGCTTGCTGTATTCACCTTTTATCGTCACCTCGTCGGCGATGGCGAAATCATTGGCTTCAGGATTCGCCCAGTCAATCAGCCACACGGTCTGATTCTGCTCGCCCGCACCTTCCTTTTCCTTCACGCCGTAACGCAGCAGGCGATAGACCTCTTTATTGGCGTAATACAGCTTTTTGCCTTCGCCCAGCGCGGCGGCGGAATCCAGTTGCCGAAGCACGCGGGTAATCAGCGTATCGCTGATGCCGCGCCGCTTCAGCCATGCGCTCAGTATGTCCGTGTCGATATTGCTGTCCCCGGCATACCCGGCGCTTCGGCCCAGATAGCGGTATCCTAAATCCTTAACAAAAAACTGGATCAAACGCTGCTGTGTGGCGCGTTCGCGCTGGCCGATAGTGCTCAAAGGGTGCTCTCCCTAAATGTTCAGCAATGGAACTCCATCACACGGTTGATGGCAAATTGCAGGTTCTTATCATCAAATAGCTTCATCTTACGGCTGGCCCAGCGTTCACCCGCAGGCCACTGGTGCAGTCCCTCTTTTACGGAATCCAGTGTGGGCTGGCATTCTCCTCGGATCAGCAGCCAGTCAACGGTCGTCAGCAGCTCCAGACCAAACGGCGATTCAAAGCCGTCAATCAACTGGCTGACCTGCTCAAGCGCCGGTAGCCACTCTTTGGCTTCGGCATTCAGCCAAAGGTTGACATGTTCTTTTTCCCGATCGTTAAACCAGATCACATCCAGCGGCTGGCTGTCTGGGATGCGTTTCTCGGCTTTCAGATAGGTGCCGTCCAGCGCGTTAAGCAGATGGTTCAGGTTGGGGGCATAGGGGCCGTAATAGTGCGCCTCAAACCGCAGTTTTAGCACGTCTTCCTGTTGATGCTGTTCAATGGCGCGTTGTAACAGCCATGCCAGCTTCTGGATTTCCAGCAGGCTGCACTCCATGCCCAGTACCCAGTAGCGGCGCACCAATTCAGCGATCATCGCTCTGGCGGGAGTGAGCTTTTTTACGCCGGTGCTCTTGGCGACGTTCTGGTATTTTTCGGTGGGCTCGTAAATCAGGATTTCAGTGTCCTGAAGGTCGCCCAACGCAGATTCAATCCGCGCCCGGACGTCCGGCCAGTTCAGGCCGCCGTTGCCTGCGCCCAGCGGGGGAATGGCGATGGACTGCACTTTCTCTTCGATCAAAAAGCGACGTAAGTCCTGTAAGCCGTCTTCAATCCACTCCATGCGGGAGTCGGCACGCCAGTGCTGTTTGGTGGGGAAGTTGACGATCCAGCGCGGCCCCATCAGCTCACCGGTTTCGGTGATAAACATTTTGCCGGTCGTCAGTTGCTTTTTTTTGCAGGCGAGGACATAGGCTTTCATATTGTCGGGGAAGCGCTCTTTGAACATCAGTGCGATGCCTTTCCCCATGACACCGACGGTATTAACCGTATTCACCAGTGCTTCCACGGGCGCGTCGAGTAAATTGCCTTGTGTAAATGAGATCATGAGAAGTACCACCCCGCCCGTGCGTGTACGGGCATTGCCAGATTGCGTTGCGAAAGCCACTGCTCTAATTGTAACTTGACGCCTTCGTCGTAACAAATCATCCCACCCAGCAGTGTGATTGGGCAGTGCTTCCAGATTAACGCTTCGGCCTGATAGCGTTCAAACTTGGACAGATCGTCCTGATCGCGACGAAAGTCTCGTGCCTGTAGGATGGACCAGTCGATCCGGTTCAAGTTGTCCAGATCGGTATAGTAGTTAGATAAATTATAATAGGCGTGGCTGTCGGTAAACACGAAGGGGACGTTCTGTGCCGCCACGTGTCGCAGGCTGCTGACCAGAATGACGATTTCCTCATTGAAGCGCTGCTTAATACCGCCGCGCCCGCTGTGGATATTCATCAGCATCGGCGAGAAGGGGGTAAAGTAAAACGGCACATAGTCATGCAACGTCCCGCCCGTCCCAGCAGGCACCGGATGCCCGGCGCGTTTGTCGATAAGCTCCGGGTTGCCGATATTGATCCAGCTTGCAGACTGCACCGGGCTGTTGCCGCAGTGCAGACCGTGGTCCAGTAACCACTGGATATTGTCCCGGTGGACAATGCGCCAAATCAGGGCTTTTTCCGGGTTGAGATTCGCGCTGTAATCATAAGCCATGTGCGTTCCCTTCTATATTAAGCGGGTTTTCCCGGTTAACAGTTCCTGCATCATCCCGTGTTTAAGCTTACGGGTTTTGTCCAGACGCTGTTGCAGGGTCTGAATGTCCTTGTCCATATCGGAGAGGAGGGCGGCGATGGCGGTTTGTTCTTCCCTATTTTTAGGCGCGGCTATATATAATTTTTCAAATACACTACGTTTAATGCCTTGGGCTGTTGAGCCAGTAGCGCAATCATAGATATATGATTGAAAAAAATCAGATAACAACACTTGCAATATAAAGACAGGGGTGAACTTTTCTTCATTTATTTGTAGCAATATAGTTCTTTGACTTAGAATGTATTTTTTTTCGTCAGGGATGAGAGCTGCATTTCCTAATGGTGCTTCCATTGTGAATACAATGTCATTTTTTTTAGGAGAACCGGACGTCATCCAACGGTTATATAGTTCATCTGAACCAAAATAACATTCAGATGAGAAATCTATATATCCTTTTTTTACATTCCCAGCAGAAAGTGCAACAACATTTCCATTCCCCCAATCCATTCCAAGTTTTTTTGGAGTTCTTCCTCGATAATCGATTATATGAGTTACTATATCTAGTATGGTTGATGTATGCCAGTCCTCAGGAATATCTCCTACTTCACTCTTTCTATACCCTTTAATCATCCCATCTTCACGCAATGCAAACTGTGGCAAACGGGTTTTACCCGTTAGCAGTTGTTGCATGGTGGCTGTTTTGATAGCCTGTTTTTTGATAAGCAATTTTTCCATTTTAATTATGAGTGTATCAATACTGTCGAGGGAACTAGAAATTTTTATTTGCTCATCTTTATTAAGAGGCAATGGAATTAAAAATTGCTCCATTTCACCTTTTTGAGTGTGGACTAAAGCTGATGCACCATGAGCTTTTTCTTCTATTTTTTTTGTTAGATTCTTTAATATGTAATAGAAATAGCCATCTTCCAAAAATGGCGTTTTAATTAATAATTTCCATGTGTGGTAGTTCAGTAGCGCATCGTTTCCTGACCATACATGAGGGCCAAAAGATGAGCCTCGACTACCTGACCATGCAAATAACAATTGACCATGCTTTATGAAAATTTTGGGATCATAATTACCATTATAATAGTTAAACTCATCCGAGCCATTCAAATTTTGAATACGAATAATGGGTAGGCCTTCAAAACCCCATTCATAAGGCTTAAATCCTCTTCCATTGATTAAATCGCATACATCACCTAATCGGGCCACATACCAATCTATTGGAATAACCCCCACCTCAGTCATCTTAAACCCCGCAGGCACGTCTTTCCCCGCCGTACCCGACTGCTGCTCATTCACCATTAATTCCACCATCACCACACCAGCCCCATTGCCCGCAAATGCCCGGCAACCTTCTCGCTTAATTCTTCAACGGACGCTTCCAGCGCCGGTAACGGCTCGGCATAGCGCTCTTCCAACTCCTTCACGCGCTCAGCCAGTTGCTGGGTGATACGCTCAATCTCCGCCTTAATCCCGGTCTGCAACGTCGCCAGCCATTTGTCCTGCACCACCAGCGCTTTGATCGCCGCGTCATCCAACGTGGGGTAATGTTTAAACACCGCGCGATCCAGCGCTTCCTGAGCGGCTTTTAGCGCTTTTTTCGCATTAGCTTCTGCTTTAATCAGCTCCAGGCAGCGGGTCAGCGCCGCCAGCTCATCCGGATCGGCGGTGGTTTTCTTCAATTTTGTCAGGCGGGCATTGACTAACTTTTGCGTCACCTTATCCTTATCGTTCTTCGCCTCGGCCAGTAGATCGTCTTCCCCGGCCTGCTCCTCGACATACTCGGCTAGCTGACGGCTGGCTTCTTCACTGCGCGCCTGTGCACGGGTCAGCGCGTCCAGCAGTTCCGGAAAAAAGCGAATTTCCACCAGCGAACGGGGCAGCACGTCAGCCTTGTAACGTCGCTTGTCAAACTCAAAATCGTGCGCTTCTTTCCAGACGTTTTTGCCGTCCTTGCCTTTCACCGGCTGGAGTTCGCGAATTTGCGCGGCGGCTTGCCAGCCGTCCTGCATGATCACGTAGACATCGTCCTGCATGGCATCGGCCCAGTAGTCCATCAGGATCTGGTACACGCTGTATTTATTCAGCAGCTCGCTGTTGGCATACTGCGCCAGCAGCATCTCGCCGATATCGTGGATCAGCGCCTTGGGTTTATCGCCCTTACCGATCTCATTCAGCGCCGCCTCTTTCACCCACGCCTTAAACGGCAGCAGGCTCTGGGTGGCAAAATCCTTAAATTCCTGATGCGCCAGAATGGTCGGCTTCACCTGTTGCGCCTCTACCTGCGCCCGACAGTAGCCGGGGCGATCGTAGGCAAACAGCACGTCGCGCAGGGCAGGGAATACCCGCCAGTAATCCTGTAAGGCATCCACATCGCGCGCCGGAATACCGCCCTGTAAGTGGGCGGTCAGATCGTGCAGATCTTCTGGTTCGCCACCGTCGATATAGCGGGGGATATTCAGGTTGTAATCATTCCCGGCGATGTCGCTTAACGACACCATCCGGCTGTAGCCGGGCACAGTACGCTGGTGGTTAAACACGTCCACAATGCGGTGAATATCCCGGCTGCGCAGGCGGTTCTTGTTGCCATCCTTAATAAAGCCCCGGCTGGCGTCGATCATAAAAATGCCTTTGCGGCTGTGGGCGTGCTCCTTGTCAATCACGATAATGCACGCCGGGATGCCGGTGCCGTAAAACAGGTTGGCCGGTAAGCCGATAATCCCCTTGATATAGCCCTGCTTGATCAGGTTTTCACGGATATTCGCCTCGGCGTTGCCGCGGAACAGCACGCCGTGCGGCAGGATCACCGCCCCTTTGCCGGTGCTTTTCAGGCTCTTGATGATGTGCAGCAGAAAGGCGTAATCGCCGTTCTTTTCCGGTGGAACACCCCAGACGAAGCGCTCAAACGGATCTTTTTTCAGATCCAGTCCGCTGGTCCAGTTTTTATTGGAAAACGGCGGGTTGGCCACGGCGAAGTCGAAGGCTTTCAGTCTGCCGTTGGCCTCTTTCCACTGCGGATCGCTCAGGGTATTGCCCTGCCAGATTTTCGCGGTGGCGTTGTTGTGCAGGATCATGTTCATCCGAGCCAGCGCGCTGGTGGCGTTGTCCATCTCCTGCCCGAAAATCGACAGCCCGCGTCGGGCTTCATCGCTGACTTTGAGCAGCAGCGAACCGGAGCCGCAGGTGGGGTCGTACACCGTCGCATCCTGCGGCGTATCGGGCGTAATGCCGATCACCTTCGCCAAAACGCGGGACACCTCCGCTGGCGTGTAAAACTGCCCCTTACTTTTGCCGGACTCGGTGGCGAAGTGGCGCATCAGGTACTCATAGGCATCGCCCAGCAGGTCGTCATCTTCGGCCCGGTTGCCGGACAGATCCAGTCCCTCAAAAAGGCCAACCAGCTTCGACAAACGGTCAACCATCTCCTTGCCCTTACCGAGCTTGTCTTCATCGTTAAAGCTAGCTTCACTAATGACACCTTTCAGGCCATTCTCTTCCGCTAGTTTTTGCAGAATGATGTCAATTTTTTCGCCGATTTCTTTATTGCCTTTCAGCGCAGCCATATCGTCGAAGCTAGCCCCTTTCGGGATAACGATCATCCCGTAAGGATCACCCTTATATTTGTCTGACACATACTTCATAAATAGCAGGGTCAGCACGTAGTCTTTGTACTGGCTGGCGTCCATCCCACCGCGTAGTTCGTCGCAGCTTGCCCATAGGGAGGAATAGAGTTCGGTTTTTTTGATAGCCATTAAATATCTCGTTTAGCGCGATAATGTGCCGTAAACGGGTTACAGCAGATCGGTGTTCAGACCGGCGGCTTTCAGCCGACGGGTTAAGTTACGCATTTTGCTGAATTCGGTACCGAGGCTCTGGCTCAGACCGGTGCCTTCGCAAAAGGCTTTTGCCGTAATATGTTCCAGCTCGTCGGCATATTTGATCATTTGCAAATGCAGCTCGACGGTATACTGGTTACGAGGCGCGCTGGCGAGCGCCTGCTGAATACGGTAATAAATCTCGTTTTCGTTCATAAAGACGGGCATCTGTAGGCGTGCTGGATAATTTAGCTAAATTAGCTAAACGTGACACCAAGTTCAAGAACTACGGTGAAATGCTCACATCTATCTTTATCTGGCATCTGCTATTGAAACGTCAGGGTATTTCCTCAACACCAGAATCCTCTCTCTTCCACCAAAGTGATAGGGTTAACTAGCAAAACCATTTCTTCACCGCCAGTAAGTCTACAGTTTTTTGCTTCAGGCTTGGCAGCACGAACCTGCATATCACTCAGAGCCGTGATTAGTCCCCATTCAAGGGTTCTGCGTGGGCACGAACATTATCGAACCAAGTTTTATCCGCAATTGTCCCCCACATCAGCAAATTGATGTAAATTGAATTATGCTGACTAAGGCGATCGAAAAAACGAGGAAAACCCAGCAGATACCGAATTTCAGACACAAAAAAAGCCGCCCTTAAGCGACTTAATTTCTTCATCAGTGGTGCCGAAGGCCGGACTCGAACCGGCACGTATTTCTACGGTTGATTTTGAATCAACTGCGTCTACCGATTTCGCCACTTCGGCACTGAAGAGGATGCGGAAAACGTTGGGGATTATACCGTTACCGACAAGGCACGCAACCGGAATCGATCCGGATGTGCACTAAGCGCTGAAAAAACCACCACCACTTCGACTGCCAGCGAATTTCCGCGCAAAATCCCGCCAAAAACCAGAACATTCCCAATCTCCCCTCCCCCCTGGAACTTTCTTAGACCAGGCTTCTCTATAAGCAACACTGACAGCAGTCAGCCATAAAGATAAATGAGGTTGAGATGACTAAAGCAACACAACGCGTGATTTGGGGATGGGGCATTGCTGCGGTACTGGTTGCAGGTAGCGCATCAGCGGCGAGCTGGCAGGATCAACTGAGCAGTGCCGCTTCGCAACTGAGCCAGCAGAACAGCGGCACCACCAGCAGCACGTCGAGCGAAGGGATGTCGCTTTCTTCAATCACCGGCTTGTTGAACGGTGGTGATAAAGCCGTCAGCGCCAACAGCATGACCAATGCGGCAGGTGTGATGCAGTACTGCGTTGAACACAATGTGGTGAAAAACAACGTAGAGTCGGTGAAAGATCAGGTATTGGGCAAACTTGGCCTGAGCACCACCACCGCACAGGAGCAGAAAACCGATTACCAACAGGGCCTGCAAGGTTTACTGAATACTGGCAACGGCCAGCAGCTGAACCTGGAAAGCCTGAGCAACTCCACCATGGGCGAAAAGTTGAAAACCAAAGCTTGTGATGTAGTGCTGAAGCAAGGCAAGAAATACATCGGCATGTAATGACATTGGGCAGCGCAGAACCGTGAGGCAGGCTGTCCCCTGGCTCCATGTCCTGCGCTGCCCCTCCCGCCAACTCCCCGCATCGTGCTACCCGTCACGCCCTTCCCTTGTGGAGTGATTTCCCCGCACCACCATAAACGCTATAGTGGGATTTTAGAACTCACAGGACAGCGCGCATGAAAGGCATCAACATTGCGATCTACTTCGATCCCGACCTGATTCGCATTTGCGTACATCAGCAGGACGACAGCTATCTCAGCCAGAATTTCAATTACGATGACAGTGTGATTGAAGAGATTTACCAGTGGCTGGAACAGTTCCCCCCCAATCGCACTCACATTTGCCTGATTGAGCATGACACCGCCGATCTTCTGGCAGATGAACTGGTGGATAACGGCTACCACGTTCATCAGATAAGCCAGCATGACTTGCTGAGTTGGTTTGCCAGTGAACCTCCGTCAAAGCCGGATGGCTCGCCAGTACGCGCCCTGCTGCGTTACCTGGAAAACGAAATGCCGCCCGAATATCAGTCTCGGACACCGCAGATTGAAGCGTTGATGGATCTACTGGATGAGTTGGACGCCCTGGAAGCGGTGGAAGACGCCGAGGATGAAGACAGCCTGCCAGATGACGTACTGCGTCTGATGAAACAGAAAAAAATCAGTGCCCATGATGCAGCGCTGCGTCTGATGCCCGATGTTAATGAACGCATTCGCGAGCATCTGATCAACTATCCTGATCTGATGACACCCGAGTTGCTGGAAGACTTTTTCCCGGAGTTGATCGAAGCGCTGGATCGCCCGAAACACTGATCACCCACATCACGTTGTCTCCGTAAACTGAACAGCGCCGATCTGTCTTCGGCGCGCCTGCATCAGAAGGAACCGACATGCTGGATCTCTTCAAAGCCATTGGTCTCGGGCTGGTGGTCATTCTCCCTCTCGCCAACCCACTCACCACCGTCGCGCTGTTTCTCGGCCTCGCCGGGGATATGAATTTTCAGGAACGCAATCGGCAGGCCATGCAGGCCTCCATCTATGTTTTTCTGATTATGATGGTGGCCTGGTACGCGGGCACCGCAGTTCTGCATACCTTTGGGATCTCCATTCCCGGCCTGCGTATGGCGGGTGGGCTGATTGTCGCGTTTATCGGCTTTCGCATGCTGTTTCCCGCCAAACCCGTGGGCCATTCGGTGGAAGCCAAACACAAACAGGATGAAATCGAATCCAGTGACAACCCGCGCGAAAGCGTAAATATCGCCTTTGTGCCGTTGGCTATGCCCAGCACCGCTGGTCCGGGCACCATCGCGATGATCATCAGCTCAGCCTCGACGATACGCAGCGGCGTTGATTTTCCCGGCTGGGTGGTGGCGGTGGCACCGGTGATGATTTTCTTTTTAGTTTCAGTGATTTTGTGGATATCGCTACGCAGTTCCGGCGCGATCATGAAACTGGTAGGGAAAGGCGGTATTGAGGCGATTTCGCGCCTGATGGGCTTTTTGCTGGTGTGTATGGGCGTGCAGTTTATTATCAACGGCGTGCTGGAAGTGATTCATACCTACCATTAATCCAAGTAAAAACAGCGCGATAAATCGCGCTGCTACCTTAAATGACGGGGCGGCCTGAATGCCGCCCCTGTGATCATTCGTGCTTCAGAGTTTTACGTACATCAGCAACCTGATCTTTAGTGACTGCCGGGGCGTTGTTGCTCCAGCCCTGACGAATAAAGGTCGCCAATTGCGCCACTTCATCATCGCTCAGACGGTTGGCAAAACCAGGCATTAACAAGGTTGAGGCTGTTTTCTCCGTCGATGGCTGCTGCGCACCTTCCAGAATGGTGTGGATCAGCCCGGTGGGATCTTTGGCGTTCACAATGGTGGCCTGATCCAGTTCCGGGAACACGCCCGGCGCGCCTTTACCGGTGACAAAGTGGCACGCGCCACAGTTGTCGAGGTACAGACGCTCACCTTCCGACAGATTTTTCCCTGCGGTCAGCTTCGCTTCCGTCGCCTGCTGTGCCTGAACGTTATACGCCTGCAACGGCGGGTTGCCACCCAGGAACTTCAGGTAGGCGGCAATCGCTTTCAGATCGGCATCGGTCATATGCGAGCTGCTGTGCTCAATCACCGACTTCATCTCACCGCCTACCGCCGCTTTATCATTGCGACCGGTTTGCAGGTAATCGACGATCTCCTGCTCGCTCCAGCGCGGCAAACCGCGCAGTGACGGTACGTCCCAGTTGTTCAGGCTGCCGCCTGCAAGGAACTGATCGTCGCTGCTGTCGAGCGCTTTCTCGTTCATACCCAAACCACGCGGCGTATGGCAGCTGCCGCAGTGACCGAGGCTTTCCACGATGTAAGCACCACGATTCACCTCTTCAGACGCCCCACCAATCGGCTGGAACGGTTTGTCAGAGGTGAACGCCCAGTTCCAGAAACGCATGCCCCAGCGCTGGCTGAACGGGAAGCTGAGTTTGGTTTCCGGCGGCTGCTCGGCACTCGGTTTTACGCCCTGCATAAAGTAGACATACAACGCGTGCATATCTTCATCGCTGATTTTGGCGTAATCCGGATACGGCATTGCCGGGTAGAGATGAGAACCATCCGGCAGCACACCTTTACGCACCGCGTCGGAGAACTGCTGCTCGGTATAGTTACCGATACCGTGCTCTTTATCCGGCGTGATGTTGGTGGAGTAGATAGTGCCCAGATTGGACTCAATTGCCAGGCCACCAGCATAGTCCGGCTTACCCGCTACCGAGTGACAGGCCATACAGTCGCCGAGACGCGACAGGTATTCACCTTTTTTGATCAGTTGAGCGTCATCTGCCGCGTGCGCCTGCGCCGCAATGCTTCCCAGCAGCACGGCATTAGCGATTAACAATGATTTTAATTTCATGTGCTTATGCCTGTACCAGTGGACCGGGGTTTTTCAGATACTGTTCTTTGATTGCCTGTGCCGCCATCAGGGTAATCGCGCCGATAGTATCGGTCGGGTTCGCCTGGAAGTTCTGCGGGAAGGCGTTACCGCCCGGTACAAACACGTTATGCACGTCCCAGCTTTGCAGGTACTTGTTCAGCGCTGAGGTTTTCGGGTTATCGCCCATCACCGCGCCGCCCACGTTATGGGTGGATACGTATTTGGTCAGGTCAAAGTCAGCACCCATTGGCAGGAAGCTCATGCTCATGCTATCCGGGTTCAGCTCTTTAGCGATGTTGCCCACGATGCCTTTCAGATGCTGTTGCAGCTTCAACTCGTTCTCTTTCCAGTTGAAGGTCATACGCAGCAACGGCAGGCCACGGTGGTCAGTGTAGTGCGGATCGAGATCCAGATAGATATCACGATACGACTGGCAGGTCGTGGTGATGCTGATCTTCATCGAATGGTTGTACCACTGCTCCAGACCTTCTTTGTAGCCCATGCCCCAGCTCGGCGTGCCTTTCGGCAGCGCAGCGGCGATTGGTGTACCGGTCGCCTGTGAACTGTGGATCTTGGCACCGCCGAGGAAACCGAGGCCCGGGCCATCGAAGTTGCCCGGAGAGATGTCGTTGAACATCTGGCCGGTCGCACCCGCGGTCGCGAACGAGTTGAAGTTCTTGTCTTTGAAGAACAGGGTCGCGCCACCGTTCGACAGGAACGCATAGTTACGGCCTACCACACCCTCTTCGGTGATCGGGTTGTACGGCTTACCAATGCCGGACAACAGCATCAGACGTACGTTGTACAGCTGGAAGCTGGAGAGCACCACGATCTTCGCCGGCTGGAACACTTCGTTGCCGTCTACGTCGTAGTAAATCACCCCTTTGGCGGTCTTCTGGTCATCGTGCAGCACCACTTTCACCACTTCCGCGTGCACTTCATAGGAGAAGTTCGGCATACGCTTCAGTGCATCCATTACCGCTGTTTGCGGTGACGCTTTGGAGTAGTTCAGGCACGGATATTTCGAGCAGTAACCACAGTAGTTACAAGGCGCGATGGTGTTGCCATACGGGTTTTTCCACGCGCGTGACACGCAGGCCGACGGGTTCGGGAACGGATGGTAGCCCAGTTTGGTCGCCGCTTCTTTAAACATCACGTTGTTCAGCGTGTCTTCCAGCGCTGGCAGCGGATAAGGCTCAGAACGTGGACCTTCAAACGGGTCACCGCCTTCGAGGATCTGACCGCGCAGGTTGCCGGTGTTACCGGACTGACCGCAAATCAGCTCAAACTTGTAGTAATACGGCTCGATCTCTTCCCAAGTGAAGGGGAAGTCCATCACGCGCATATCTTCCTGCAGAACGCCGGGTTTGTAAGCCTGATCGACGTAGGTTTTCAGTTTGATATCAGTCGGGGTAGGACGAATCAGTACCGCTGTCCAGTGCATACCCGCGCCGCCCACGCCAGTACCCGGAGCAAACGCACCCCATTTACGGGTCGGCAGTGCCGTCTGGTCCATGTTGTAGCGCACGGTTACCGCCACTTCTTTCGGCGTAGCGAACACCTTGTTACGTACGTTATACGCGTATTCATCCGCCGGTTTCGGGTAGGCGAACTCGGGATAGTCGCGCTCACCGCCGCGCTCCAGGGCGCGTACTTCTAAGCCAGCCAGTGCCAGCTCAATGCTCATTAACGAGCCTGCCCAGCCGAGGCCGCAGACAACGACGTCGACTTCTTTTTTAGTAATCTGTGCCATGATAATCCTGTCTCAAATACCTGATGCGAAACGCAATTACGCGCGCTCACCCATGATGCTAACCGGGCCAAGCGGGTACGGTACGTTGTGCTGTTTAACCCACTCGGTGAAGCTGGCGCGTGCGCCAGGGAAGCCGATGGCAATCCAGGCTTTCATGCCTTTGTTGCCGCCGTACATCGGATCAGCGAGGTAGCCATGTTTGGTATCTGCGAGCAGTTGGCTGAAGAATTGGGAGGCTTTCAGGTTCGGCTCGCCCAGCGCGGCGAAGTCGATACCGTCATTTTTATTCACTTTAGTGAGAACCGCGTCTTTCTCTTCCAGCGTCAGCTCGTGGAACACTTTCTGGTAGTTGCTCTGCGTCCACTGATTCACCAGCTTGATGCCGGTGTGATACAGCTGTTGCGGCGTAAACGGAATCTGATATCCCATCGTCGCGGGAGCATGCACGTCAAACGGACCCTGCATGTAGATTTCGTCACCGAACTCAGGGCTGTGCAGCTGCTGGTCGATAAAGATCGGTACGTTGGTTTCCAGCGCACCCGGTGCCTTGCCATTACCGCCGGCAGGGATCAGGCGATCGGTAGCGGCAAGAATAAATTGCCACTCATCGCTGCTGAAAAAGATCGGTTTATAGTCGGCAAGTTCCGGTGCTGCCATTTCCGCAGCCTGGGCCGCAGTTAATCCCTTAAATACCAGGTCACTTAATGGCAAAGCCAAAAGCGACCCAAGCAGAAATTTACGTCTGGTGGTCGGTTTTTGTAGAAGCATGGCCTGACGACTCTCACTTGCTAAGAAAGATAATTATTTTTGTTAATGACTTAATTCATCGGTAAACAACCTGGCAATCTTAGGGATACAAATATTTCAAAGTGTAAGAATTAAATTACAAATGTGTTTTGATGAGAAACCATCATGATGTTGAATTTTGGTTACAGGCTGGTGAAGGGCTTTCGAGGCGGGAATTTCTGTTTTATCCGTACAAATGTCAGGTTTTTGTTCTAATCGACTGTGCAAATGACCAAAACAATTTACGTATCGCAATAATACCGTAAATCAATCGATAAAAATAAATCACACTTCCAAACAAGAGAATTATTCTCATTAATAACATTTTATTTACTTGCAAGAAACACCATATCCATATCTATTTCCGAAAAATGACAAGCAGCGCACAAAATAAGCGAAATAATTGAGCACCGAAACGAATTGTTAATTTCCGGCACAGCTCAGAACAAACCGGCATTTTGTCATTTGCGCCTCAGCGATAGAGTCAGTTAATCAATCACTCAGGATGACAATAATGCGATCATTAGTTTTGTTGCTGGCGTTAATCAGTTGCGCCTTTGCGTTACCCGCGGCGACGCCGAAGGACACGTTAGTGGTAGCCGTACCGCTCGACGGCATCATCAGCTTTGACCCTGCCGAAAGTTTTGAAACTGTCAGCAACAGCGTGCAGCGCAATCTGTATCAAACGCTGGTGGAGGCCGATCGCGATACACCGCAGAAGCTCGCGCCGCTGCTGGCGACAGCCTGGCAACCGGGCAGCACGCCGCACAGCCTGGTTTTCACCTTGAAGTCCGGTGCACATTTTGCCAGCGGCAATCCGGTAACGCCGCAGGATGTGGTGTTCTCATTAACCCGTGCAGTGCAACTCAACAAGGCACCGTCGTTTATCCTCGCCGAGTTTGGCTGGACACCAGACAATATCGCCGCCCAGTTTAAGGTGCTGAACGACCACCAGTTGGAAATTCAGTGGCCTGCGGCGATTGGTCAGGATCTGGCGCTACGTCTGCTGACGGCACCCGTGGCCTCAATTGTCGACAGCAAAACCGTGCAGCAGCATGAAACCAATAACGATCTGGGTAACGGCTGGCTGCACACCCATTCCGCAGGCAGTGCGGCCTTTGTCATTCAACAATATGTCCCGCAGCAGGCATTGGTGCTGATCGCCAATGCTCAGGCACAACCCCAGCCGCATCTGCAACGTATTCTGCTGAAAGGCGTGGCCGATGCCGGAGCGCGTCGTCTGCTGATTCAGCAGGGCGATGTCGATGTCGCCTACCAGCTTGGCCCGGACCAGATTGATGCCCTGAAAAGCGATAAAAATCTGCGCATCGCTGCTTTCCCCTCCAGCCTGGTGTATTACCTCGGCTTCAATACACAGAACAAAGCACAACCGGCGCTCGGCAATCCTGCATTCTGGCAGGCCGCCCGCTGGTTGGTGGATTATCACGCCATCGCCGATCAACTGTTAAAAGGCCAATACGCTATTCATCAAAGCTTCCTGCCACAAGGGTTTGACGGTGCGCTGGAAAACCAGCCGTTCCACTACGATGTGGCGAAAGCCAAACAGATCTTGCAACAGGGCGGTATCCAGCCCGGCACCAGGTTCTCCCTGACGGTGATCAACCAGCCGCCGTATATCGATGTCGCCCAGGCGCTCCAGGCCAGCTTTGCCAAAGCAGACATTCAGATTGAGCTGCAACCGGTGGCGGAGTCAGAGTTGTGGAGCAAAATGCGCGGGCGCGATTTCCAGTCGATCTTTATTTACTGGGGTGCTGACTATGTCGATCCCAATACCAACGCCAGCGCCTTTGTGTACAACGTTCCTGGCGGCTCGAAAACCCTCGCATGGCGTGTCGGCTGGGAGATTCCGGATCTGAGTGCCAAAACCCGCGCAGCTGCTGGTGAAAGCGATGCGGCCAAACGTCGCCAGCTCTACACCGAATTGCAGCAGTCAGTGCAGCAGAACTCGCCGTTTGTCATCACCCTGCAAGGCGCGCAGCAGGTGGCGGTACGTAACAATATCGATCATGTGCAGCAGGGCATCGGTGTAAGCCTGTTGTATTTCGACACAGTACAGAAAAAGTAACAGGCCATGCTCCCGTAGCGGCGTGATTTATCGCGCGTCTTTTCGCAGACGATAAATCGCGTCGTTACGCCTGGCCTACGTTTGCTATTCTTTCAGGCATCACCGCATGCCTGAGAGATAAAAAATCATGACCACCCCGTTGTTGATTGCCCAAACCCCAGAAGTGAAACTGCAACTGTTGCCAAACATGGCGAACCGTCACGGCCTGATTACTGGCGCGACCGGCACCGGTAAAACCGTCACCTTGCAAAAGCTGGCGGAATCTTTCTCCTCCATTGGCGTGCCAGTGTTTATGGCTGATGTGAAAGGTGATCTGACGGGCATCGCCGCAGAGGGTGAAGGCTCGGAAAAACTGCTCTCAAGGCTGGCAAAGATTGGCGTCACCGACTGGCAAGCGCAATCCAATCCGGTGATGTTGTGGGATATCTTTGGCGAGCAAGGCCACTCGGTGCGCGCAACGGTGTCCGATGTTGGCCCGCTGCTGCTGGCGCGTCTGCTCAACCTCAATGAGGTCCAGAGCGGCGTGCTGCAAATCATCTTCCGCATTGCCGACGATCAGGGCCTGTTGTTGCTGGATTTCAAAGATCTGCGCGCCATGACGCAATATATCGGCGACCACGCCAAAGAATTCCAGACGCAGTATGGCAACATCAACAGCGCCTCGGTTGGGGCGATTCAGCGCGGCCTGCTGACGCTGGAACAGCAAGGAGCCGAGCACTTCTTTGGTGAGCCGATGCTGGATATTCGCGACTGGATGCGCTGCGACGATCAGGGCAAAGGCTTTATCAACATCCTCTCCGCCGAAAAGCTCTATCAGCTGCCAAAACTCTACGCCACCAGCCTGCTGTGGCTGCTGGCAGAATTGTATGAGCAATTGCCCGAAGCGGGCGATCTCGATAAGCCGAAAATGGTGTTCTTCTTTGATGAGGCCCATCTGCTGTTTAACGACGCGCCCGCCGTGCTGCTGGAGAAGGTTGAACAGGTGATTCGCCTGATCCGCTCGAAAGGGGTTGGCGTCTATTTTGTCACCCAGAACCCCGCCGATATTCCCGACAGCGTGCTGGGCCAGCTCGGCAACCGTGTGCAGCACGCGCTGCGCGCCTTTACCCCCAAAGATCAGAAAGCGGTGAAAACCGCTGCCGACACCATGCGCGCCAATCCGGCGTTTAATACCGTCGAGGCCATTCAGGCGCTGGGCACTGGCGAAGCATTGATCTCCTTCCTCGATGAAAAAGGCAGCCCATCGATAGTGGAACGTGCGATGGTGATTGCACCCAGTTCCCGCATGGGGCCAGTCAGCAGTGATGAACGTAATGGTCTGATTAACCATTCGCCGTTATACGGTAAATACGATAGCGAAGTCGATCGTGAATCCGCCTTCGAAATGCTGCAAAAAGGGGTACAGGTTGCCACCGATCAGGCCAACGCCCCCGCAGCGAAAGGCAACGATGTGGCGGTGGATGACGGCATTCTCGGCGGCCTGAAAGATATTCTGTTTGGCAGCACCGGCCCGCGCGGTGGTAAACGTGATGGGGTGGTACAGACGATGGCAAAAAGCGCCGCACGGCAGGTCACCAATCAAATCATTCGCGGCGTGTTGGGCAGCCTGATGGGAGGGCGTCGTCGTTAAGGAGCAGTCAATGGATAAACATCAACAACTTAAACGGAGCAAACGTCTGGCACTGTCGCTGCTGCTGATTGCCGCCGCGATTTTCGTCATCACGCTGTTTCTGCCGCCCAACTTCTGGGTCAGTGGTGTTAAAGCGATTGCGGAAGCAGCGATGGTCGGTGCGTTGGCCGACTGGTTTGCCGTGGTGGCGTTGTTTCGCCGGGTGCCGGTGCCTTTTATTTCGCGTCATACCGCGATCATCCCGCGCAATAAAGATCGAATTGGCGAAAACCTCGGGCGTTTCGTACAGGAAAAATTCCTCGATACCGATTCGCTGCTGGCCCTGATTCGCCGTCACGACCCCTCGCAGATGCTGGCGCAGTGGTTGAATGCGCCCGGCAATGCCGATCGTATTGGCCGCCATTTGTTACAGGTGATGCGCGGCTTTCTCGATCTCACTGACGATGCACGTATTCAACAGTTTCTGCGCCGGGCGGTGCATCGCGCGCTCGACAAAGTCGATCTCACTCAATCCAGCGCATTGCTGCTGGAAAGCCTGACTAAAAACAACCGCCATCAGGAGCTGCTGGATGCGGCAGTGCAGCAACTGCTGCGTATCCTGCACAAACCTGGCACGCGAGAGTTTATCGCTATGCAGATTGTGCGCTGGCTGAAACGCGAACATCCGATCAAGGCAAAAATGCTGCCAACCGAATGGCTGGGCGAGCACAGCGCCGAGCTGGTGGCAAATGCTGTCGATTCGATTTTGGATGAAGTCGCGCTCGATCAGGGGCACGAATTTCGCCTCGGTTTTAATCGCGCAGTGGAACGGCTGATTGTGAAGCTGAAGAATGATCCGGCGATGGCCGAACGCGCTGAGGTGATCAAACGCTGGCTGAAGGAAGATGAGTCGCTGAATCGCTACATTGGCGAGCTATGGCACGATTTACGCGGCTGGCTGAAAGAGGATTTGAACAGCGACAACTCACGCGTACAGGAGCGGGTACGGTTGGCTGCGTTGTGGCTGGGAGAAACCCTCGCCGCCGATCAGGCGTTGCGGTCCTCAATGAATCAGCACCTGGAAGATGCCGCCCGCAGCGTGGCACCCGAGTTTGCCCAGTTCCTGACACGCCATATCAGCGATACAGTGAAAAGCTGGGATGCGCGCGAGATGTCACAGCAGATTGAGTTGAATATTGGCCGCGATTTACAGTTTATTCGTATCAACGGCACGCTGGTGGGCGGTTCAATTGGATTGGTGTTGTACTTGTTGTCACAGCTGCCGGAGCTGATCAGACATTTGAATGTTATCCCGTAGCGGCACGATTTATCGCGCAATTCACTGCGCGATAAATCGTGCCGCTACGGGTGCTGTGCTTAACGACGTTTCAACATCAAAAACAGGCTGATAGCGAAGAACGCCGCGCTCGGCAGAATCGCCCCGAGAATCGGTGGAATGCCGTACACCAGGCTCAACGGACCGAAAATCTGATCCAACACGTAGAACAGGAAACCAAAGCTGATGCCGGTTACCACGCGTACCCCCATCGACACGCTGCGCAGTGGCCCGAAGATAAACGACAGCGCCATCAGCATCATCACCGCTACCGACAGCGGCTGGAAGATTTTGCTCCACATGTTGAGCTGATAACGTCCCGACTCTTGTCCACTCTGCTTGAGGTATTTGCTGTAGTTGTAAAGACCTCGGATCGACAGCGCATCCGGGTCCAGCGCCACCACACCCAGCTTGTCTGGCGTCAGGTTGGTTTTCCATTCGCCGCTCAGGCTTTGTGAACCGGTAATCTGCTTCGCATCTTTCAGGTCCGACTCATCCACCTGGGACAGCACCCAAAGTTTCTTCGCAGTATCCCAGGTGGCCGTCGCCGCATAACGAACGCTCAACAGGCGACGTTGATCGTTGAAGTTGTAGATACTGACGCCATCAATCTGGTTATCGCCCTTGATACGTTCGATATAGATGAAGCTGTTACCGTCTTTCGCCCACAAACCATTCTGCGTCGACACCAGTGCGCCACCATACAGTTGCTGCGCACGGTAGTTACGCGCCATCTGCTCGCCCTGTGGCGCGACAAACTCACCAATCGCCATGGTCAGCAACACCAGCGGAATTGCGGTTTTCATTACCGCCAGTGCTACCTGCATCCGGGTGAAACCCGATGCCTGCATCACCACCAGTTCGCTGCGTTGTGCCAGGTTACCGAGACCTAACAATGCCCCCAGTAACGCCGCCATCGGGAAGAAGATCTCAATATCCTTCGGCACACTGAGCAGGGTGTAGTAGCCCGCGTCCAGCGCGGTATACATGCCCTGCCCGGTTTTACGTAGCTGATCGACAAACTTGATGATGCCCGACAGCGACACCAGCATGAACAACGTCATCATGATGGTGTTAAAAATGGTTTTGCCGATATACCGGTCAAGTACCTTAAACATCACACTGACCCTCCACGGCTAAAACGGGCGCGGATGCGGCGCATCGGCACCGTATCCCACAGGTTCAGGCCGACGGCCAGTGCCAGGTAGCCGAAGTTCACCACCCACATCCAGATGGTTGGATCGAATTTCCCCTTCGCCGAGTTTGATTTCAGCGAGCTTTGCAGCAGGAAGAAGATCAGATACAGCAACATCGCCGGTAACATCGACAGGACACGGCCCTGACGTGGGTTCACCACGCTAAGCGGCACCACCATTAACGCCATCACCAATACTGAGAACACCAGCGTAAGACGCCAGTTCAGCTCGGCAGTGAAGGTAGGATCTTTGCTTTGCCACAGCGTGCGCATATCCGCCTGCTCAGCATCGTTGGGATCCAGTACCGCCTGTTTGTAGCCAATCAGCGCCTGGTAATTCACAAAGTCGGTGATACGGAAATCACGCAACATTGCGGTCCCTTCAAAACGCGTGCCTTTATCCAGCGTCACAATTTGTGACCCGTCCGGGCGTTGCTCCATATGCCCGCTATCCGCCAGCACCACTGAAGGTCGAGCATTCCCCTTTGGACGCAACTGGGCGAGGAAGACGTTGCCGAAGGTGTTACCCCGCACGTTTTCAACGAACAACACCGCGTTGCCATCGCTGGAGGTCTGGAATTGCCCAGCCGCCAGCGCCGCCGCGCCGGGGTTGGCTTTGGCATTCTGCGTCACTTCATCCTGATAACGTGAAGACCAGGGGCCCAGCCATATCACGTTAATCGCCGCCACCATCGAGGTGAGCAGCATCAGGATCATCGCTGATTTAACCAGCACGCTTTTCCCCAGGCCACAGGCATGCATCACCGTGATTTCACTTTCGGTGTACAGCCGCCCAAGGGTCATTAAAATCGCCAGAAACAGGCTTAGGGGCAGGATAAGTTGTGCCATTTCAGGCACGCCAAGTCCTAACAATGTCAGAACCAGGTTTGTCGGTATCTCGCCATCCACCGCAGCACCCAGGATCCTCACTAACTTCTGACAAAAGAAGATCAGTAGCAGGATGAACAGGATAGCCAGCTGGCTTTTGAGCGTTTCCCGAACCAGATATCTAATGATGATCACGCTTAGTACGCCTGTGATAACTTGTCTTTTTGCAGGAAAATCGCTAGTTTCAACGCTTATCAGCCATTTTTCTTCATCAATGGCCGTCATCGCAGCTAAAATAGTATGACAAACGCGTCCGGGTGGTGAAAAAACAACACATTGCCACCCTAACTCATTATGACCGCCGGCGTTTAAATGTCATGGCGTCGCAACAAATTTAATGCGTTACGAGCGCGCTACATTCTAACGACAGCTTAGGCCGTTGTCTTTAAGATTCAGGAGAGTGCATGGAGTTCAGTGTAAAAAGCGGTAGTCCGGAAAAACAGCGCAGCGCCTGCATTGTGGTTGGCGTTTTCGAACCGCGTCGTCTTTCACCGATTGCCGAACAGCTCGATAAGATCAGCGACGGTTACATCAGCGCCCTGCTGCGCCGCGGTGAGCTTGAGGGTAAAGTGGGCCAGACACTGCTGCTGCACCATGTGCCGAACATCCTTTCCGAACGCATCCTGCTGATTGGCTGCGGCAAAGAACGTGAGTTGGATGAACGCCAGTACAAGCAGGTGATTCAGAAAACCATCAACACGCTGAATGATACCGGCTCCATGGAAGCGGTGTGTTTCCTGACCGAGCTGCATGTCAAAGGCCGCAATACCTACTGGAAAGTACGTCAGGCGGTGGAGACCTCCAAAGAGGCGCTCTACAACTTTGATCAGCTGAAAAGCAACAAAGTCGAGCCACGCCGCCCGCTGCGTAAGTTGGTGTTCAACGTGCCGACGCGCCGTGAACTGACCAGCGGCGAGCGCGCGATTCAGCATGGTCTGGCCGTCGCCTCCGGCGTTAAAGCGGCAAAAGATCTCAGCAACATGCCGCCAAATATTTGTAACGCCGCGTATCTGGCGTCGCAGGCGCGTCAGTTGGCCGATGCCTTCAGTAAAAATGTCACCACGCGCGTCATCGGTGAGCAACAGATGAAAGAGCTGGGCATGAATGCCTACCTCGCTGTCGGTGCGGGTTCGCAGAATGAGTCGCTGATGTCGGTGATTGAATATAAAGGCAGCAGCAATCCGGACGAACGCCCGATTGTGCTGGTGGGTAAAGGTCTGACCTTCGACTCTGGCGGTATCTCGATCAAACCCGCAGAAGCAATGGATGAGATGAAGTACGACATGTGCGGTGCCGCGTCAGTGTATGGCGTGATGCGCATGGTAGCGGAACTGAATCTGCCGCTGAACGTGGTCGGGGTGCTGGCGGGCTGTGAAAACATGCCGGATGGCCGTTCAATGCGCCCGGGCGACGTCCTGACCACCATGTCAGGCCAGACGGTAGAAGTGCTGAATACCGATGCCGAAGGCCGTCTGGTGCTGTGTGATGCCCTGACCTACGTCGAACGCTTCGAGCCTGAAGTGGTGATTGATGTGGCTACCCTGACCGGGGCCTGCGTGGTTGCGCTGGGTCATCATGTCAGCGGTTTACTGTCGAATCATAATCCGCTGGCACACGAGCTGATTAGCGCCTCTGAGCAGTCCGGCGACCGTGCCTGGCGCTTGCCGATGGCGGATGAATATCAGGAGCAGCTGGAATCCAATTTTGCCGACATGGCAAACATTGGTGGCCGTCCAGGGGGGGCCATCACCGCCGCGTGCTTCCTGGCTCGCTTTGCGCGCAAATTTAACTGGGCGCACCTCGATATCGCCGGTACCGCCTGGCGTTCGGGTAAAGCCAAAGGCGCGACCGGCCGTCCGGTGCCGCTGCTGTCGCAGTTCCTGCTGAACCGTGCAGGTCTGAACGGCGACGATTGAGTGAAAAATGCGCGATAAATCGCGCCGCTACGGTCTACGTGAATCAAAATTAGACGCAGAAAAGTTGCGGGGCGCATAATGCGCCCCAATGTCATTAATGGAATCTAGCCCGCCATGAAAAACGCCACCTTTTATGTGATGGAGTCCGATACCGCCAGCGACGGCCTGAGCGCCATTGAAGCGCTGGTGTGCGATCTGGCCGAAGCACGCTGGCGTGACGGCAAACGCATCCTGATTGCCTGCACCGATGAACAGCAGGCCAATCGCCTGGATGAAGCCTTATGGCAGCGCCCGGCCAATGCCTTTGTGCCGCATAACCTCGCCGGTGAAGGCCCGCGTTATGGCGCACCGGTCGAGTTGGCCTGGCCGCAGCGGCGTGGCAGTTCACCACGCGACTTGCTGATCAGCCTGCTGCCGCAGTTCGCAGATTTTGCTACTGCTTTCCATGAAGTGATAGACTTCGTTCCTTACGAAGAATCCCAGAAACAGCTGGCGCGTGACCGCTATAAAGCGTATCGCAGCGTTGGCTTCCAATTGAATACGGCGACGCCACCACCGCCGCAAACGACATAGCAGAAATGGAAAAGACATATAACCCGCAAGATATCGAGCAGCCGCTCTACGAGCACTGGGAACAGCAGGGCTACTTTAAACCGAATGGCGACACAAGCCAGGAAAGCTTTTGCATCATGATCCCGCCGCCGAACGTCACCGGCAGCTTGCATATGGGTCACGCCTTCCAGCAAACCATCATGGACACCATGATCCGCTACCAGCGCATGCAGGGCAAAAATACCCTGTGGCAGGCCGGTACTGACCACGCGGGTATCGCTACCCAGATGGTGGTTGAGCGCAAAATTGCCGCTGAAGAGGGCAAAACGCGTCAGGATTACGGTCGCGAAGCCTTTATCGACAAAATCTGGCAGTGGAAAGCGGAATCAGGCGGCAATATCTCGCGTCAGATGCGTCGCCTCGGCAACTCTGTTGACTGGGAGCGTGAGCGCTTCACCATGGATGAAGGGCTTTCCAATGCCGTGAAAGAAGTGTTTGTCCGTCTGTATAAAGAGAACCTGATTTACCGTGGCAAGCGCCTGGTGAACTGGGATCCGAAACTGCGTACCGCGATTTCTGATCTCGAAGTCGAAAACCGCGAAACCAAAGGTTCGATGTGGCACATCCGCTATCCGCTGGCCGATGGTGCCAAAACTGCGGAAGGTAAAGATTACCTCGTGGTCGCCACCACCCGCCCGGAAACCCTGCTGGGCGATACCGGTGTGGCGGTCAACCCAGAAGATCCGCGTTACAAAGATCTGATTGGTAAAGAACTGATCCTGCCGCTGGTTAACCGTCGCATTCCGATCGTAGGCGATGATCACGCGGATATGGAAAAAGGCACCGGTTGCGTGAAGATCACCCCGGCGCACGACTTCAACGACTACGAAGTTGGTCGTCGTCACGCGCTGCCGATGATCAACATCCTGACCTTCGACGGCGATATCCGCACCACTGCCGAAGTGCTGGACACCAACGGCGAAGAGACCGATGTCTACAGCAACGCGATCCCGGCTGAGTTCCAAAACATGGAACGTTTTGCCGCGCGTAAAGCGATCGTCGCTGCGGTTGACGCGCTCGGCCTGCTGGATGAGATCAAACCGCACGATCTGACCGTACCTTACGGCGATCGTGGCGGCGTGGTGATTGAGCCGATGCTCACCGACCAGTGGTACGTGCGCACTGCCCCGCTGGCGAAAGTCGCGGTTGAAGCAGTGGAAAACGGCGACATCCAGTTCGTGCCGAAGCAGTACGAAAACATGTACTTCTCCTGGATGCGCGACATTCAGGACTGGTGTATTTCCCGTCAGCTGTGGTGGGGTCACCGTATCCCGGCATGGTACGACAATCACGGCAACGTGTATGTCGGTCGTACCGAAGAAGAAGTACGCCAGGAAAACAACCTCGCCGCTGACGTCGCGTTGCGCCAGGACGAAGATGTGCTGGATACCTGGTTCTCTTCTGGCCTGTGGACCTTCTCCACCCTCGGCTGGCCGGAGAACACCGAGGCGCTGCGTACCTTCCATCCGACCAGCGTGCTGGTGAGCGGCTTCGACATCATCTTCTTCTGGATTGCCCGCATGATCATGCTGACCATGCACTTCATGAAAGATGAAGATGGCAAGCCGCAGGTGCCGTTCAAGACCGTCTACATCACCGGTCTGATCCGCGACGAAGAAGGGCAGAAAATGTCCAAGTCGAAGGGTAACGTCATCGATCCGCTGGATATGGTGGACGGCATTTCACTGGAAGAACTGCTGGAAAAACGTACCGGTAACATGATGCAGCCACAACTGGCTGATAAGATCCGCAAACGCACCGAGAAGCAGTTCCCGGACGGCATCGTCCCATCAGGTACCGATGCGCTGCGCTTTACGCTGGCGGCGCTGGCCTCAACCGGTCGTGATATCAACTGGGACATGAAGCGCCTTGAAGGTTATCGCAACTTCTGTAACAAGCTGTGGAACGCCAGCCGCTTTGTGCTGATGAACACCGAAGATCAGGATTGCGGCCAGAACGGTGGCGAAATGAAGCTGTCACTGGCGGATCGCTGGATCCTGACCGAGTTCAACAGCACGGTGAAAGCCTATCGTGAAGCGCTGGATAGCTATCGTTTCGATATCGCCGCTAACCTGCTGTACGACTTCACCTGGAACCAGTTCTGTGACTGGTATCTGGAGCTGACCAAGCCGGTGATGAACAACGGTAACGAAGCGGAACTGCGCGGCACGCGTAATACGCTGGTGACGGTGCTGGAAGCGCTGCTGCGCCTGGCGCACCCGATCATTCCGTTTATCACCGAAACCATCTGGCAGCGTGTCAAAGTGCTGAAAAATATCAGTGACGACACCATCATGCTGCAACCATTCCCGCAGTACGATGCGGCGAAAGAAGATGCGGAAGCGAAAGCGGATATCGAGTGGATGAAACAGGCGATCGTCGCGGTGCGTAACATCCGCGCAGAGATGAACATCGCCCTGAGCAAGCCGCTGGATGTGTTGCTGCGTGACTGCTCGCCTGCGGCGCTGCGTCGTGTGGAAGAAAACCGCAACTTCCTGTCGCGTCTGGCGCGTCTGGAAAGTCTGACCATTCTGCCTGCGGGCGAGAAAGGCCCGGTATCGGTGACCAAGATTGTTGAAGGTGCTGAACTGCTGATCCCGATGGCGGATCTGGTAAACAAAGAAGCGGAGTTGGATCGTCTGGCAAAAGAGCTGACCAAGCTGGATGTCGAGATCGAGAAGATCCAGACCAAGCTGGCGAACGAAGGCTTTGTTGCCCGTGCACCGGAAGCGGTGGTGGCGAAAGAGCGTGAGCGTGCGGCTGAGCTGGAACAATCAAAAGCAAAACTGATTGAACAGCAGGGCGTGATTGCGGCATTGTAATCGCTTCAGGCCAACTGCTTAACCGAAGCCGGGCACTGCCCGGCTTTTTTCTATCGGATGAGATGCTAATGACCACTGTCACCCCACTGAATCTTCAGGTACGTCCAATTACCGCAGCCGATAATCCGTTGATTGCTCGGGTAATACGCGATGTATCTGCCGAATTCGGCCTGACTGCTGACAAGGGCTATACCGTTTCCGATCCTCATCTGGACCGGCTGTTTGAATTGTATAGCGAGGCAAACAGCGCCTACTGGATTGTCGAGCATCAGGGGAAGGTGTTGGGCGGTGGTGGCGTGGCCCCCCTGGCGTGCAGTGCGCCCGATATTTGTGAATTGCAGAAAATGTACTTTCTGCCGGAAGCACGCGGCTTCGGCCTGGCACGCGACCTGGCGCTGCGCGCGATGGATTACGCACGCCAGCAGGGCTTCCGTCGCTGCTATCTGGAAACCACCGCCAGCCTGACGCGCGCCATCAAGTTATATGAATCGCTGGGATTCACGCTGATTGAAGACGCGATGGGTTGCACCGGGCATGTGGATTGTGAGGTACGCATGCTGCGTACCCTTTAACACAGCAATTGACCGCGCAATAAATTGCGCCGCTACAAATCATGCGGCAGGAAAGAGTGCCAGACACGTTGCACAACGCCGTAGCGGCGCGATTTATCGCGCGGGTTTTAGAAGGCCGGCACGCCGCTGTGAAAACGCAGCTCGGTGTCCGGCTCGCTGATTAAGCGCCCTTCTGTCTCACCAATCGCGCGTACGCGTGGCGCAATATCCTTCGGTGAAATCTGTGCCGCCAATGTCAGGTAATCCTGATAATGACGCGCTTCAGAACGCAGCAGCGAGATATAAAACTTCTCCAGTTGCTCATCCAGATACGGTGCCAGGCTGGCAAAACGTTCACAAGAACGCGCCTCGATGTAAGCACCACAAATCAGCTTATCCACCAGCGTATCCGGCTCATGGGTGGTGACTTCACGCAGCAACCCTTTGGCGTAACGGCTGGCGGTGATTTTGCGATACGGTAAACCGCGCGCCTGCATGATTTCCCAAACCTGATAAAAATGGTGCAACTCTTCTTTAATCAGCAGCACCATCTTTTCCACCAGATCATCCGCCCACGGCAGCTCGTTACGCACGATGATGCTTTTGGTCAGATTTTTATGGGCGTTGATGAAGTTGCTGTCGTGATCTTCACCAAAAATAAAATCTTCGTAGGGTGTCAGCCACGCGAGGATGGCATCACCACTGGGCTTATCAGCCACATATTTACGAATCAGCCAGACGGCGGTTTGCGCCGCTTTCAACTCACAGACCATATGATCGGTGAGTAGCAGCGTCAGGTTTTCTGGCTTGCGCGCTTCATCGATCCACGCCTGCGGTGTGCGGCAATGCAGAAACTGATAGATAGGTGCTAATAGTGAGGCGTAATTCATGAATGTCTTTATCTGCGGGGAAAAAATACGGGCAGCAAAGTTGCCGCCCGTTCATGCTTAGTGACGCACACCGTCGTCTTCATCATCAATGAAGTCGCCGTCGTCATCTTCGTCTTCCGCGTCCGGGTCTTCGAAGTAGGTGCCCCAGCCATCGTAATCGACGTTGTATTTGCCCGCCAGGTTCACCAGTTGCTCCACCTGAGCATCAATCAGCTCGGGTTTCAGCGCGGCTTCGCTCAGGATGTCGACACACATCACCGTGCTACCATCTTCCAGTTCCAACTCTTCCGGTTCGGTGACTTCGTAGCCCAGCTTGAAGGCATCCACCGCCGCTTTTTCCAGCGAGTCAAAATTGTTGCAGGAAAGATGATGCTCAATAGTGTACAGCGCATCCGGATCGCTGCCATCTTCCAGTAATTCATCAATGATCAACCGCGTCTCTTCGCGTTGTTCTTCCAGCAATGCTTCGTATGCCATAGGGATGTCCTCAAAATGTTCGGCAATGAATGCAATTATTTTCCCACACTGCCTCGCGCGCCACTACTCAAAACAGAAAGTTTCTTAACGCCGGGGTTGAAAATGCATATTCATCCGGTTAGATTGAATTTTAATTCATTTATGATGTCCACACGGAGCGCTGTATGAGTCAGCTGAACCAACGCCATTTCCTGAGATTGCTGGACTTCACCCCAGCAGAAATTGATTACCTGTTAAAACTGGCCGGTGAATTAAAACACGCAAAGAAAAACGCCAGCGAAACACAGTACCTGAAAGGTAAAAACATCGCGCTCATCTTCGAAAAAGACTCGACCCGTACCCGTTGCTCTTTCGAAGTTGCCGCTTACGATCAGGGTGCTAACGTCACTTACCTCGGCCCAAGTGGCAGCCAGATCGGTCATAAAGAATCGATGAAAGACACCGCGCGTGTGCTGGGACGCATGTATGACGGTATTCAATATCGCGGCTACGGCCAGGCACTGGTGGAAACCCTGGCAGAGCATGCCGGTGTGCCGGTGTGGAACGGTCTGACCACCGAATTCCATCCCACCCAACTGCTGGCGGATCTGCTCACCATGCAGGAACATCTGCCGCAAAAATCGCTGAACCAGATGACGCTGGTGTACGTTGGTGACGCGCGCAATAACATGGGCAACAGCATGCTGGAAGCGGCTGCTATGGTCGGACTGGATCTGCGCCTGGTGGCACCGAAAGGCTGCTGGCCGGAAGAACAACTGGTGGAGCAGTGCCAGATCGCAGCCCAGAAAACCGGCGGAAAAATCACGCTGACCGAAGATATTGCCGCCGGCGTGCAGAGTGCCGATTTCATCTACACTGACGTGT
Source organism: Pantoea sp. X-Soil-TKNS-1211 (assembly GCF_059730495.1). Taxonomy (NCBI): domain Bacteria; kingdom Pseudomonadati; phylum Pseudomonadota; class Gammaproteobacteria; order Enterobacterales; family Erwiniaceae; genus Pantoea; species Pantoea sp. X-Soil-TKNS-1211. Next base: position 628,671 of record NZ_AP035953.1, on the reverse strand, counting down.
GGGTCTCGATGGGAGAAGACAAATCAGTGTGGTCCGATCGTATCGCGCTGTTGCGCCCATACCAGGTGAACAGTGCGATGCTGGCGCTGACCGGCAACCCACAGGTGAAATTCCTGCACTGCCTGCCTGCATTCCATGATGATCAAACCACGCTGGGACGTCAGATGGCCGAACAGTATGGCCTGAGCGACGGCATGGAAGTCAGCAATGAAGTGTTTGAATCGGCGCACAGCATTGTGTTTGACCAGGCAGAAAACCGCATGCATACCATTAAGGCAGTCATGGTTGCCACTCTGGGCCAGCCGTAAAAGCTCACGAAGCAAACGATTACTTCACGTGCGATTTCTGCTTGATGCAAATCAGTGAATGCGTATAATGCGCCACAATTTGCCGGGAGGAAGCATGCAACAGCGCAGCGCACAATTTGACGCTCAATTACGCCAGAAAGCTGGCGGCGCACCTGTTTCTTTCCGTCATCAATCGATCACAAATCAAGCCCCTTAAGCAGGGGCTTTTTTTTGTCCGTCATCCGGCAGCGCAGAGGAGAGAGCTATGGCCAACCCGCTATATCGTAAGCACATTATTTCAATCAACGATCTCAGCCGCGACGAGCTTGAGCTGGTACTGCATACCGCTGCACAGCTCAAGGCGCATCCGCAGCCGGAGTTGCTGAAACACAACGTTATCGCCAGCTGCTTCTTTGAAGCCTCAACGCGTACTCGTCTGTCGTTTGAAACCGCCATGCATCGTCTCGGTGCCTCGGTAGTCGGCTTTGCTGACGGCAGCAACACCTCGCTCGGTAAGAAAGGTGAAACCCTTGCCGACACCATTTCGGTGATAGGCACCTATGTCGATGCGATTGTGATGCGCCATCCGCAGGAAGGTGCGGCCCGCCTCGCCACCGAATTTTCCGGCGGCGTGCCAATTCTCAACGCCGGGGACGGTGCCAACCAGCATCCGACGCAGACCCTGCTGGATCTGTTCACCATTCGCGAAACCCAGAGCCGTCTGGACAACCTGAATGTGGCGATGGTCGGCGACCTGAAATATGGCCGCACCGTGCACTCCCTGACCCAGGCGTTGGCGAAGTTCGATGGCAATCGCTTCTTCTTTATCGCCCCCGATGCCCTGGCAATGCCGTCCTACATCACCGATATGTTGGATGAGAAAAACATCCACTGGTCGCGTCATGACAGCATCGAAGAAGTGATGCCAGAACTGGATATCCTCTACATGACACGCGTACAGAAAGAGCGTCTCGACCCGTCGGAATACGCCAACGTCAAAGCGCAGTTTATTCTGCGCGCCAGCGACCTGGTCGGCGCGCGCGATAATATGAAGGTTCTGCATCCACTGCCGCGTATTGATGAGATCACCACCGATGTCGATAGTACACCGCATGCCTGGTATTTCCAGCAGGCCGGTAATGGCATCTTCGCCCGCCAGGCATTGCTGGCACTGGTCCTGAATCGCGATTTGGCTCTGTAAGGAGGAAAACAGCATGACACACGATAACAAATTGCAGGTCGAAGCCATTAAACGCGGCACGGTGATTGACCATATTCCGGCTCAGGTAGGCTTTAAATTATTGTCGCTGTTTCGCCTGACCGAAACCGATCAACGCATCACCATTGGCCTGAATCTGCCGTCTGGCGAAATGGGACGTAAAGATCTGATCAAGATCGAGAACACCTTTCTCACCGATGATCAGATCAACCAGTTAGCGGTGTATGCACCCCATGCAACGGTCAACCGTATCGATGAATATGAAGTCGTGGCGAAGATCGCCCCCACGCTACCGGATCGCATCGAGCGCGTGCTCACCTGCCCGAACGGCAACTGCATCAGCCGCAGCGAGCCGGTGTTCTCCAGTTTTGCCGTGAAAAAGCGTGACGATGAAGTGCACCTGAAGTGCAAATATTGCGAGAAAGAGTTTGCGCACCACGTGGTGCTCGGTCACTGGTAATCGTCGGCATCGCCCCTATAATGGGGCGATATTTTCATGCCGCTGGCGATGCTGGCGGTACACTTTCTTAAGGAGAAACAATGTCTCGCGAAATCAGTACCGAAAAAGCACCGGCAGCGATTGGTCCGTACGTACAGGGCGTGGATCTCGGCAGCATGATCATCACCTCCGGCCAGATCCCGGTTGATCCGCAAACTGGCGCAGTGGCTGACGATGTGTCAGCTCAGGCGCGTCAGTCGCTGGAAAACGTGAAGGCGATTGTTGAAGCCGCGGGCCTGAAAGTGGGCGACATTGTGAAAACCACGGTGTTTGTCAAAGACCTGAATGATTTCGCGACCGTGAACGCCACCTATGAAGCGTTCTTCACCGAGCATAACGCCAGCTTCCCGGCCCGCTCTTGTGTCGAAGTGGCGCGTCTGCCGAAAGATGTGAAAATCGAAATCGAAGCCATCGCCATTCGTCGTTGATGGTCCGTAACGGCGTGTAAATCACGCCGTTACATTCCTGGTTATTTGACAGAACGCAGTAGTTTTTCCAATGGGCGTACCAGAGCCAGCACCGTTTCGTCCTGCACCTGGGCGGCGGCATCCAGTTTCACCTGCATCTGCGCCACATCACCTGCGCCATACGCCTGATTGCGCTCCAGCGTCGCCACCAAATCCAGCCCCATGCGGCAAAGTACGGCAACTTGCTGTACCTGCGGTTGTAACGCATGCAGCTGATAGTTGTGCAATGTCAGCGGCATCACCCGATCGCTGTTACTCAGCCAGCGTTGTAATTGCTGGCGAATCACATTGGCTGCCTGGTGGTTGTCACGATTGGCGATCAACGCATCCACCTGCTTATCCAGCAAACGCACCGCTTCACTCTCAGCGGGCAGGACATCAGCCAGACGGTTCAGCGGTTCGAAATAATTGTAGTGACCCGCCTGAAACTTCAGATGCTGCCGTGTGTAATACTGCGCGGGTTCCAGCACCTCGCTCAGCACGCGCAACGGAGTGATGTCGGTGCTGTTCGCCAGACGCATCATCTGCACCTCCGCCTGCTGATGCTGTTGCAGCCCGACTGACACGGTACTCCAGCGGTCGATGGCGTTCAGCCGCTGGTACATGTTATCGCTGTCATTCACGTCAGCAGCGGACCACAGGCGCTCCGCCACCACAAAGGTTCGCGGCCACAGTTTGGTATCAATAATCTGGCTATTGACGTTTTCTGCCCATAGCGCCGCTTCCCCCCCTTGCAGGTTGTCTCGCAACTGCTGCGGGGTGGGCAGCGAGGGCGCAATACCCGCCGGTATTTGCGCCAGACGGCTGCCTTCAGTGGGATAACGCACATTGCCCACCAGCATATATCCGGTCAATTTGTTACCCGTCAACGTTACTACCGGCTGCACTTCCCCCATCCAGCTATCTACCCGGAACGTCACCTGGCCGGAAGACAGCCAGTCAACATGGTTCACCAGACGCCGCGCCTTACCGTTAAAGTCGATAAAACCCCGCCACCCCTCTTTGCCCTCAATCAGCGTGAAACTGCCCTTCACCGCGCTGCCTTTCAGACGTGGCAGGGTAAATTCCCAGCTCTGCGCCTGTTCATCTGCTTGTACCTGATCCTGGCCATTCAGCCCTTGCGGGAAAGGTTCGTTACGATAGTGGTAAGCCGCAGGCTGCGGCTGGTCGAGGTAGAAGCCGGTGGAGAGGATACCGCGATAGTCGTTTTTCACCACCTCACCCAGCGCATCCTGTCCCTGCCACGACTGGATCAGAATGCTGCGCGGCAGATCGGGATGATAGATTTCGTCCCAGCCCACCATCCGACGCTGGTGCGCTTCAAGAATTTTTTCCACCCGCTGATTAAACCAGGCCTGCAACGCATGGGCATCCTTTAATCCGTGATCGCGCATAAACTGCTGAATTCCTGGCGAATCATTCCACTGCGAAGGATCCACCTCATCACCGCCAATATGCAGATACGGATCCGGGAAGATCGCCGCCACCTCCCCCACCAGCGTATCGATAAACGTAAACACCTGTTCATTGCTCGGATCGAGCAACGGCTTAAATACCCCCCAACCGCGCTCCATTGCGTACGGCCCCGGTGCACTGATCAGCTCCGGCATCGCTACAGCGATCGCCGAGGCATGGCCTGGCAGATCGATTTCCGGGACGACGCGGACACCACGCTGCGTGGCGTATTGCACCACCTCACGCATCTGCTGCTGGGTGTAGTAGCGGCCATCGCTGGCTTTGTCCTGCAACTGCGGGTAGTGACTGGAAGCGAAACGCCAACCCTGATCATCAGTCAGATGCCAGTGAAAGACATTCATACGGGCCGCCGCGATGCCATCAATCTGACGTTTGAGGGTCTCCACCGGCATAAAATGACGTGCAGAATCGATCAACAAACCACGCCAGGCAAAACGCGGCTGATCATCAATGGTGACATAAGGGATCACCGTGCCGCTTTCGCTGTTCTCAATCAATTGCAACAACGTCTCCATACCCCGCATGGCACCGAAGCGCGTCTGCGCCTGCAGCAATACACCATCGCTGTCTACCACCAGATGATAGCTTTCGTCGCTGTCCGGCTGTGGTAAGGGATCTACCGCTTCCTTGATTTGCACACGGATGGTCGCCTTTTCATCCGTTGCATCCGATGGCAACAGCGGCCAGCCAGTTTGCCGCGCGATGCGCCTCAGCCAGCGCGTCTGCGCCCCTTCCAGATGGTCCCCCGATATGTGTAGCGTCAGTTGCGGAGTAAGCTGATAAGCACCGCCGCTACGGGGCAGCTCAATCTGTTGCGGCCAGGGCATCAGCGGCAGGTCGCCCGCCGGTGTCGCGAAAGCGGAAAAACTCAGGGACAAACAACAGGCAACCAGCGTTCGTTGCAGAGGCATGAAGGGCATCCTTGTGAAATATTGACGAACCAAATCGGGCAAAAGGCCCATTAAACCTGTTTCGCGTCGCACATCAAGTGGCGAAAACCGGAACTATGGGTGGGTTAAAACTTTTTCAGTTTAGTCAGCGTTGCCGATTGCGCGCCTTTCAAACTTCCTTATCGCTTCTTTGCGCCATATCAAAAACCCTGCAATTAATTCCCACGCAAACACCATATGTAGCGATTACACTTCGTAAAAATCACAACATGTAGTTTCATGGAGGGTAAATGGCAACGGTAGTGATTAAGCGTGATGGCTGCAAAGTTCCGTTCGATGCACAGCGTATCGCCAGCGCCGTACAGGCTGCGGCCAGTGCAGCGCAGGTGAACGATGCGGCCTGGTGTGCTCAGGTTGCGGCAGAAGTTGAACAGCAACTGGCGGCGCGCCATGAGGTAGATATCCGCGACATTCAATGTGCGGTAGAAGAAACGCTGATGAGCGGCCCGTGGCCGCAACTGGCGCGCGCCTATATTGAATATCGGCACGATCGCGATTTGGCACGCGAACAGCGCGGAAAACTGCACCATGCCATTCGTGGCCTGGTGGAACAAACCAATGCCGCCCTGCTGAACGAGAACGCGAACAAAGACAGTAAGGTGATCCCCACCCAGCGCGATTTGCTGGCAGGTATCGTCGCCAAACATTACGCGCAGCAGCAGATCCTGCCGCGCGATGTGGTGCTGGCGCACGAGCGTGGTGAGATCCACTACCACGATCTCGATTATTCGCCCTTCTTCCCGATGTTTAACTGCATGCTGATCGATCTGCGCGGCATGCTGACCAATGGTTTCAAAATGGGCAATGCCGAGATCGAACCGCCCAAATCGATCGCCACCGCTACCGCCGTCACCGCGCAGATCATCGCCCAGGTTGCCAGCCATATTTACGGTGGCACCACCATTAATCGCATCGATGAAGTGCTGGCACCCTTTGTCACCCTGAGCCTGGAAAAACATCGCGCAGTGGCACTCGAATGGCAGATCGCCGACCCCGAGGCTTATGCCCGCGCGCGTACCGAAAAAGAGTGCTACGACGCTTTCCAGTCGCTGGAATACGAAGTCAATACGTTGCATACCGCCAATGGACAAACGCCGTTTGTCACCTTTGGTTTTGGCCTCGGCACCGACTGGGCTGCACGGCTGATTCAGCAATCGATTCTGCGCAACCGTATTGCCGGGCTGGGCAAGAACCACAAAACTGCGGTGTTTCCGAAGCTGGTGTTTGCCATCCGTGAAGGGATCAATCGCCGCGCAGGCGATCTCAATTATGACATCAAGCAGCTGGCGCTGGAGTGCGCCAGCAAGCGGATGTACCCCGATATCCTCAATTACGACCAGGTGGTGCAAGTCACCGGTTCGTTTAAAACCCCGATGGGTTGTCGCAGCTTCCTTGGTGTCTACGAAGAGAATGGCAAACAAATCCACGAAGGACGCAATAACCTTGGCGTAATCAGCCTCAACCTGCCACGCATTGCCCTGGAAGCCAAAGGTGATGAAGCGCATTTCTGGTCGCTGCTGGATGAACGCCTGGCGCTGGCAAAACGTGCGCTGATGACCCGTATCGCCCGGCTGGAAAAAACCAAGGCACGCGTCGCGCCGATTCTGTATATGGAAGGTGCCTGCGGCGTGCGCCTGAAAGCCGATGACGATATTGGGCCGATTTTCCGCAATGGGCGAGCCTCCATCTCCCTCGGCTATATCGGCCTGCATGAAACCCTCAATGCGTTGAGCGGTAACGAAGTGCATCCGTATGACGCCGATTATCTGCGCGCTAAAGGGGTAGCGATCGTCACTCATCTACGCAACGCAGTTGATGCATGGAAGGCCGAGACCGGCTATGGCTTTAGCCTGTACAGCACCCCCAGTGAAAACCTGTGTGACCGTTTTTGCCGCCTTGATGCTGCCGAGTTTGGCGTGGTGCCAGGTGTCACCGACAAAGGTTATTACACCAACAGTTTCCATCTCGACGTCGAGAAGAAGGTCAATCCGTACGACAAAATCGACTTTGAAGCCCCTTACCCACCGATCGCTAGCGGCGGTTTTATCTGTTATGGCGAGTATCCCAATATCCAGCACAACCTCAGGGCGCTGGAAGATGTCTGGGATTACAGCTACGACCGCGTTCCCTACTACGGCACCAATACGCCGATTGATGAATGCTATGAATGCGGCTTCAGCGGCGAGTTCAGTTGCACCAGCAAAGGCTTTACCTGCCCGTGCTGCGGCAATCACGATCCGGCGCGGGTATCGGTGACGCGTCGCGTGTGCGGCTACCTCGGCAGCCCGGATGCGCGCCCGTTCAACGCCGGTAAACAGGAAGAGGTGCAGCGCCGCGTGAAACATCTGGATACGGGACAGCTGGGATGATGCATATCCATCGCTATTATGACGTTGATATCGTTAACGGGCCGGGCACGCGCTGCACGCTGTTTGTTGCGGGTTGCGAACACCAATGCCGCGGCTGCTACAACCAGAGCACCTGGCGGTTGGATTCCGGTGTGCCCTTCACGCTGGCGATGGAAGAACAGTTAATCGCCGATCTCAAGGATCGGCGCATTCCCCGCCAGGGATTGTCGCTCAGTGGCGGCGATCCGCTGCATCCTCATAATGTGCCGCACATCCGCCGCCTGGTGAAACGAGTACGACGCGAGTGCCCGGACAAGGATATCTGGCTGTGGACCGGCTACCAGTTAGCAGAGCTGAGCGCTGCCCAGCGGGAAGTGATCGCCGAAATCGACGTGTTGATTGATGGACGTTTTATCGAAGCGGAGAAAGATGCGCGGCTGCTGTGGCGCGGCAGCCGCAATCAGAACATCTGGTATTTACGCCAGCCACAGGGCGATCACGCCAACCAGCATCCCGCTGAAGGCTACGCCCAGCAAGGCTATCCACAAGGCGCGAGTCGGAAATGCCCGGTGCAACATCAATAATGAGGGGACGCTGACCGCAGGTAACGTCAGCAACAATGCCAGCGCGGGCGCGATGCCCATCCCCGCCAGCATCATAGTCTGCACAATCGGGATCTCTGCGGCGGTTGGGATGACAAACAGGCATCCCGCCACCGCCATCACCACCACCCAGAACAGCGTGTTACCCACCGCGCCATCCGCATGCGGGAACAGCCAGACGCGCGCGGCCCCCAGCAGCAGCACCGCCACCACGTACAGCGGGATGGTGTTCCAGAACAGCCGCCACAACACCCGCAGCCAACGCTGGAGGAAGGGTTCCTCCGGAGGAACTGCCGCCCTGGCCTCAAGGGCACCGACTTTTTGCGGTACGCTGCGTTGTACCAGCCAGGCAATACCCAACACCATGATGATCCCCGCCACCAGGCGAATCGCTGCAAACTGCCAGCCAAGGACAAAACCCATAAAAATCAGGGTGGCTGGGTTCAGCACCGGGTTTGCCAGCCAGAATGCCATCGCTGCGCCGCTGGAGACCTGCGACTGGCGTAACCCGGCAGTCACCGGAGCCGCACAACAGCTGCACATCATACCGGGTAATCCCAGCCCGGTGCCAACCAGCGCCGAGCCAAAACGGTTCTTGCCCATCAGACGCAGCAACCAGCTACGTGGGATCAGCACCTGCACCAGCGATCCCAGCAGCACGCCAAGCACCGCCGCTTTCCACACCGCCAGGAAATAAACCATCGCGTAATCCAGCGCGGCACGCCAGGGGGACGCATCCGCGTTAGCGAGAATCGATTTACCGATGGAGTGAGTCTCTGCCGCCGTGAAGGCTTTGCCGTAATACGGCTGCCATTTGACGTACCACAGGCCAATAATCACCACCAGCAGAAACAGCAGGGGCTTCCACCAGGCAAAACGCGTTACCGCAGCAGTTGAAGTGAGTTGAGTCATAGCAGGATTCCGTATTCAGACCGAATAACGAATGCCGTACCGGGAGCACGACGGATTAACCTTGTAGCGGCGCGATTTATCGCGCGTTTTTTTCCTGCAAGGTGCACGAAACCGCGCGATAAATCGCGCCGCTACGGATAGAGGGTAGCAAGCATTTAATCCTCGCGCTGCCAGACAATTTTCTTGCCAAATCCCAGCGCGTTATCCGTCATCTTCACCTCTTCCAGCACAATTTCCCATAGCGGGGCCGTGACAGCGCGCGCAATCGGGAAACGTTTCTGATAGGCATGACGCGCCTGCCGCTCGGCTTCATCACTCAGGCGCTGGATATGCCCACGATATTGCACGCCCTTAATCAGCAGCACGGTTTTAGGCTGGCCGTTGACAGTGCCAGCCACGCGTGGATTCGCCAACATCAGTTGACCATGACGGGTGTCTGGCTCGGTCATCAGCCAGAACACCATGCGGGATTCATCAAAAACATAAAAGCAGTTGGCGCACCAGAGATCGTCGCCGTCGGTCGCACACAGCGACAGCGCATGCTGTTTCTTCAGGTAGCGCATCAGATGGGAATGGTCGGACACAATCGAACTCCCTGGCAGGCCAGCGGCCTGTGCTGACCGATAGCGGCAACGCCTGATGCGCGCTACACTGCCTGCCAGCAATTTTTCTGAGGTTAGTCATATGGAGCAGGGCTGGCAGCTTTATATGCTGCAAACCGCCGCAGGCATGCTTTACACCGGCATCACAACGGATGTTAACCGGCGTTTACAGCAGCATCAGCAAGGACGCGGGGCGCGATCGCTACGCGGCAAAGGCCCGCTGACACTGGTATTTCACTGTGATGCTGGCGATCACGCCGCCGCATCACGGCTTGAGTACCAGGTAAAGCAGTTAAGCCGGGCGCAAAAGTTACAACTGGTCGCGCAACAACCGCTCAACCTGGCTGGCTGGTTTACGCAAAGCGATTGAAAGGCTCGGCAAAATCGATCTGCCCTTCGGCCCCGGCGAACGCATCGTCGGCCAGCTTGTACACCTGAAACGCCGCTTCCGAACCGGTCCAGCGACAATGTAAACCATGGCGCGCTGCCGGTTCAAAGCCAAAGGCATTGTAGTAAGCCGGGTCGCCCAGCACCACCACTGCGCTGTAACCAAATTCGTTCAGCGCATCCAGCCCTTCATACACCAGCTGTTTACCGATGCCCTGTTTACGTACGCTCTCATCCACCGCCAGCGGTGCCAGTGCCACCCAGCCACGATCCTCACCCTGCAAGGTCACCGGGCTAAATGCGGCATAACCCAGCACCTGGCCTTCATCATCGCTCGCCACCACGCCAAGGGTCAGCAAACCATCTTCACGCAACTGTTGTACCAGTTCCGCTTCGGCGGCGCTGGCAAAACAGCGCTTTAACAGGGTGTCGATGCTTGCGGCATCAACACCAATTTCAGTACGAATCAACATGAGATCCCCGCGCGCGACTCACTGGCCTTCGCGTCCTGTTTCAGTCCTGCCTCAACAAAGGCAGCCAGCTGCAGCAAACCCGTCCGCAACGGCGTGGGCATGGCATCCAGTTCAATGGCATCCATCAGGTTTTTCACCTCCAGTCCCAGCTCCGTGTCGCCTTCAATCACCAGGCGGCGTTGAAAGAACAACATGTCGGGGTCCGCTTTGCGTGCTGCCACCAGCAACAGATCGTTAGCTTCGCCGCGAAACCAGACATCGGCCTCAGCATCGCGCGAAACGGTCAGACGCCCGTCCTTTAGGGTGGTCATCCAGCGTAAATTGATATCGCTGATTTCGATCCCCAGGGAACGCCCTTCCAGAAAGTCTAACTCACCTTCAGCCAAAGCATGGCGAAATTGCCAGTTTAGGAGTTGTTGCAAAACGGCTTTTTTCAATGCGAAAGGGGTCAGTGAAACCGGTAAGGCTAGGAATTTTGGCCCTTTTTCAACAACCAGGCCACATAAGCGAGTAAACACCATCTGCACTCCCTTTAGAAAATTTTACCTATTCTGCCACAACCGTTTGGCTTCGCATCCACTGAGATCAAGGAATTCGCAGTCTGGTTGTGCGAAAAATCTGCACTCTGCATCACCATTGGCTGTTTCACTGCCTTAAATCAACATTCTGCGGCGAGGGCTTACCTACACTCAACGCCGTTCAGAACCTGGGGGAGGAAAATGTATGGAACTGCTGTGCCCGGCGGGGAATCTGCCTGCGCTGAAATCGGCGGTGGAGCATGGCGCCGACGCCGTTTATGTCGGCCTGAAAGACGACACCAATGCCCGCCACTTTGCTGGCCTTAATTTTACCGACAAAAAACTGGCTGAAGCGGCGCGCTATTTGCACCAGCATCGGCGCAAACTGCATGTGGCGATTAATACCTTTGCCCATCCCGATGGCATGAACCGCTGGCAGCAGGCGATTGATATTGCCGCCCAGAATGGCGCGGATGCGCTGATTCTCGCGGATATCGCCACGCTGGAATATGCAGCGAAGCACTATCCGCAGGTTGAACGCCATCTGTCGGTACAGGCTTCAGCCACCAATCTGGAAGCGATCCGTTTTTATCACCGCCATTTTCAGCTGCATCGCGTGGTGCTGCCACGCGTGCTGTCGCTGCATCAGGTGAAACAACTGGCGCGTGAAACGCCGGTGCCACTTGAAGTGTTCGCGTTTGGCAGCCTGTGCATCATGGCTGAAGGCCGTTGCTATCTCTCCTCATGGCTGACGGGGGAGTCGCCCAACAGCGCCGGAGCCTGCTCACCCGCCAAATTCGTGCGCTGGCAGCAGACACCAAATGGCATGGAATCACGCCTGAATGAAGTGTTGATTGACCGTTACGGTCCTGATGAGGGCGCCGGTTATCCCACTCTGTGTAAGGGGCGTTATGAAGTCGATGACCAGCGTTATCACGTGCTGGAAGAACCCACCAGCCTGAATACCCTGTCGCTGCTGCCGGACCTGCTGCGTGCCGGTATCGCTTCGGTGAAGATTGAGGGCCGCCAGCGCAGCCCGGCCTATGTGGCACAGGTGGCGAAAGTGTGGCGGCAGGCCATCGATCGTTGTGTCTCCGCACCGGAACAGTACACCGTGCAGGCCCCGTGGATGCAGGCGCTGGGGGAACTTTCTGAAGGTAGCCAGACCACGCTCGGCGCTTACCATCGCGACTGGCAGTAAGGAGTCAACATGAAATACGCAATCGGACCGGTGCTGTGGTACTGGCCCAGTGACAAGCTGGAAAACTTTTATCAGCGTACCGCGCAATCCAGCGCAGAAATTGTTTATCTGGGAGAAGCGGTATGCAGCAAACGTCGCGCCACCCCTTTCGCGCAATGGATGGAGATGGGGCGGGCGCTGGCACAGCACGGCAAGCAGGTGGTGATCAGTACCCTGGCGCTGCTGCAATCGCCATCGGAACTGAAGGAACTGCGTCGTTATGTGGAAAACGGCGAGTTCCTGATTGAAGCCAATGATATTGGCACCGTGAATATGGCGGCTGAACGCCAGTTGCCGTTTGTGGCTGGCCCGACGCTCAACGTCTACAACGCACAAACGCTGCAATTGTTGCTGAAAGAAGGTATGACGCGTTGGTGCATCCCGGTGGAGATGTCGCGCGACTGGCTGATCCAGCTGTTGCAGCAGTGCAATGCGGCTGGCGTACGCGACCGCTTTGAGGTGGAGGTGCTCGGTTACGGCCATCTGCCGCTGGCGTTATCGGCACGCTGCTTTACCGCCCGCTCGGAAAATCGCGCCAAAGACGATTGCCAGACCTGCTGCATTGACTATCCCAATGGCCGACGCGTGCTATCGCAGGAGGGGCAGCAGGTGTTCGTGCTCAATGGCATCCAGACCATGAGCGGCTACTGCTACAATCTCGGCAATGACCTGCCCGGTATGCATAACTGGGTCGACATTGTGCGTTTATCGCCACAGGATGAAAACACGCTGGAGGATGTGGATCGCTTCCGCGCCAACGAAGCCGGTGAAGCGCCCCTGATGGTAGCACGTGGCAGCGACAGCAACGGTTACTGGCGACGTCTCGCCGGAATGGTGCTGGATACGACGGACCGCTGAAAGGCACGTTCCGGCTATATTCCTGCGGTTATTAGCAGTTTTAATATGGGTACTGATGCGTAATACTGGATGGCGCAGGCTTGATGAACACCTGCGCCATACTTATTTGGAGTGCCCATGTCTGAGAAAAAACCTGTTCGCCTGTCCGTGCTGGATCTGGCTCCTATTCCACAGGGTTCAACGCCACGCGATGCGTTCCAGAATTCGCTGGCGTTGGCCCGTCAGGCTGAAGCCCTTGGCTTTCATCGCTACTGGTTAGCAGAGCACCACAATATGACCGGTATTGCCAGTGCGGCAACCTCGGTATTGATTGGCTATCTGGCTGCTAACACCGAAACCCTGCGGCTCGGCTCGGGTGGCATTATGTTGCCGAACCATTCACCGCTGGTCATTGCCGAACAGTTTGGCACCCTGGAATCGCTCTATCCGGGTCGTATTGATCTGGGTCTGGGTCGTGCGCCGGGTTCCGATCAGCGCACCATGCTGGCGCTGCGGCGTCATCTTTCAAGTGCGCAGGCCGATAGTTTCCCCGATGATGTCGTGGAGCTGATCAACTGGTTTGACGCCGAAGTCGGTGAATGCCCGCCGGTGCAACCGGTGCCTGGCCTGTGTTCAAAAATCCCGGTGTGGCTGCTGGGTTCCAGCCTCTACAGCGCCCAGCTGGCAGCACAGCTTGGCCTGCCATTTGCCTTCGCCTCGCATTTTGCCCCGGACCTGCTGTTCCAGGCATTGCAACTGTACCGCGAGAAGTTCCAGCCTTCAGCACGCCTGGCAAAACCTTACGCAATGGTATGCGTCAACGTCGTTGCCGCCGACAGCGAACGGGATGCGCGCTTCCTGTTCACCTCGATGCAGCAGCAGTTTATTAATCTGCGTCGTGGCAAGCCTGGCCCACTCCCGGCCCCGGTGGAGAATATGGACAATCTGTGGTCGCCGTCCGAGCAGTATGGCGTGCAACAGGCGCTGAGCATGTCGATCGTCGGGGATAGCGATAAAGTGCGTCACGGCCTCACAGCGTTGCTGCGTGAAACTCAGGCGGATGAAATCATGGTGAATGGCCAGATTTTCGATACGCAGGCACGTCTGCGCTCCTTCGCGCTCGCGATGGAAGCCGCCCGCTCGTTGTAACGGTTATTGCGGTGGGTACGCTTCCGCGCCCACCGCCATCTGACGAATATCCCGGCCCGGCGACTGGCCATAAAAGCGAGTGTATTCACGGCTGAACTGTGAAGCGCTTTGATACCCCACCCGATAGCCCGCCGTGCCAGCATCCAGTTTTTCCATCAACATCAAGCGCCGCGCTTCATTCAAACGTAACTGCTTTTGATACTGCATCGGCGTCATGGCGGTAACGGCTTTAAAATGATGGTGCAGCGACGAAATGCTCATCCCCACGTTGCTGGCCAATTTATCCATCTTCAGCGGCTGGTGAAAGTTTTCTCGCAGCCAGCGCGCCGCGCGCGCCACTTTGTTGCCCGGACGTTCCGCCAACGCCATATTCAGAATGCGCGGCCCTTCCGGCCCGGTCAGCAAACGATAGAAAATTTCCTGTTCAATCAACGGTGCCAGTGCCGCGATGTCCTGTGGCTGATCCAACAGTTCAATCAGGCGAATCACCGCATCCACTAACGGCGGGGCAACTTTATGTACCGTGATGCCGCGCTCATTCATCGCAGTCGTGCCAACCTGATGCAAGGGAAAATGCTCCAGATAGCGCATCAAACGTGTTTCATTGATAGCGATGCCGACGCCCAGATTGGGTTTCTCCTCCGTCGCCATCACCACGCAGGATTGCACCGCCATATCCAGCGTCACCAACAGCAAATCACCCGCACCGTAGTGCATCACATCATCGCCCATGCGCAGCGCCTTCTGTCCCTGCGCCACCAGCGCAAAGCTGGCCCAGGTAGCAACATGGGCCAGACTGGTTGGTCGTGAACTGCGGCCAAAAGAGAGAAAATCGATCGCACTGTGATGGCGGCCATCAGCCGGGGCGTGGCGAGCTATCATGGCAACCAGTTGCTGCCACTGTTCCTGATGAATCATGCGTTGAGCGCTCCGCGATGAGAAATCGTTAAGTCGTTATTCTAACCTGACGTTGTTGTTACGCCTTCTCCCTGAGACGGAGATTTGCAGGATCGTGCAAAAAGCTTGCAGGATTGCACTACCTATAGATTGTATGGACAGCGCATTCTTATGCTTCCCCGAAACCTCAGGTGGAGAGGCACAATGAAAGCACTTGAAGGCAAAATTGCGCTGGTTACGGGCGCGTCGAAAGGCATTGGTGCCGCTATCGCCATGACTTTCGCGGCGGCCGGCGCCCGGCTGGTAGTTAATTATCGTCAGGATGAAGTCGGTGCGGCTGACGTGGTCGCAGATATTCGCGCCATCGGTAGCGAGGCCATTGCCGTGCAAGCCGATATCTCACGTGAAGCCGATGTCACCCGACTCTTTGCGACCTGTATTGAGCAATTCGGCGCACCGGATATTGTCGTCAACAACGCAGGCATTTTTCATCATGGTGATTTTACCGCGCTAAGCGTCGTTGAGATGCAACAGCAGCTGAATGTAAATCTGCTCGGCACGCTGCTGGTTTGCCAGCGGGCGGCACAACATTTTCCGTCGCGCGGTGGCTGCATCATCAATCTGAGCGCGCTGAACAGTCAACGCAGCACGCCAGGTTCGGTGTTATGGGCTGCGACCAAAGGCGCAATTGATACCCTGACGCAGGGTCTGGCACGTGAACTTGGACCGCGCAATATCCGCGTCAATGCCCTGGCACCCGGCATTATCCTGACTGAAGGTTTGCTGGCAGCGAAGAAGATGCATCCGGAGTTGAAAGCACAGTTAATCGCGGCGACACCGCTGGGGCGTTTTGGCTTGCCGGAGGATGTGGCGCAGGTCGCGTTGTTCCTCGCCTCGGAGGAGTCTGCTTATGTCAGCGGTGAACGGGTTCTGATTGCTGGCGGCGTATAGTCGATAAGAAAAAAAATGGGACGCCAAGGCGTCCCATTTTGTTTTTAGCGTTTATCGCTTAGATGTCACGACGACGCGGTGCTGATGCGCCCGCTTCTTCGCGACGCGGGCCACGGCTACCTTCACGGCTGAAACGTCCGCCTTCACGACGCTCAGAAGAGAAGCGGCGGCCGCCTTCACGACCTTCACCACGCGGTGCGCCACCTTCACGGTTGCCACGACGCTCACCACCGAAGTCACGACCACCGCTACGACGCTCGCTGCGCTCACCACGTTCGTGTGGCTGTGCATCGCCCAGCAGCTGCATATTCATCGGTTTGTTGAGAATACGCGTGCGGGTGAAGTGTTGCAGAACTTCGCCCGGCATGCCTTTCGGCAGCTCGATAGTGGAGTGAGTACCAAACAGTTTGATGTTACCGATGTAACGGCTGCTGATGTCACCTTCGTTAGCGATCGCGCCCACGATATGACGAACTTCAACACCATCATCACGGCCCACTTCAATGCGGTACAGCTGCATTTCGCCAACATCACGACGCTCACGACGCGGACGATCACCATCACGGCTTTCGCGCGGGCCACGTGAATCACGTGAATCGCGGCTGTCACGACGATCATCACGATCGCGGAACTCACGACGCGGCGGACGCGGTGCATCAGCAGGTACGATCAGAGGACGCTCGCCCTGTGCCATTTTCAGCAGTGCCGCAGCCAGGGTTTCGATATCCAGATCTTCTTCCGGCTGCATTTTGCTCAACAGAGCACGGTACATTTCCAGATCGCTGCTTTCCAGCTGCTGCTGAACTTTCGCCGCGAATTTAGCCAGACGACGCTCACCCAGCAACTCGGCATTCGGCAGTTCAACTTCCGGAATGGTCAGTTTCATGGTGCGCTCGATGTTACGCAGCAGACGACGCTCACGGTTCTCAACGAACAGCAGCGCACGGCCTGCACGACCCGCACGGCCGGTACGGCCGATACGGTGAACGTAAGATTCTGCGTCCATCGGGATGTCATAGTTTACAACCAGGCTGATACGCTCAACGTCCAGACCACGGGCAGCAACGTCGGTCGCAATCAGGATGTCCAGACGACCATCTTTCAGACGCTCCAGCGTCTGCTCACGCAGTGCCTGGTTCATGTCACCGTTCAGCGCAGCGCTGTTGTAACCGCTGCGCTCCAGCGCTTCGGCCACTTCCAGCGTTGCATTTTTGGTACGTACGAAGATGATCGCAGCATCAAAGTCTTCTGCTTCAAGGAAACGTACCAGTGCGTCAGTTTTACGACCATAAGCGGTCCAGTAAGACTGAGAGATGTCCGGGCGAGTCGTCACGCTGGACTGAATACGCACTTCCTGCGGATCTTTCATGAAACGCTTGGTAATACGACGAATCGCTTCCGGCATAGTGGCAGAGAACAGAGCAGTCTGATGACCTTCCGGGATCTGCGCCATGATGGTTTCGACGTCTTCAATAAAGCCCATGCGCAGCATTTCGTCGGCTTCGTCCAGCACCAGACCACGCAGGTTTGACAAATCAAGCGTACCGCGTTTCAGGTGGTCGAGCAGACGACCCGGTGTGCCCACCACAATTTGTGGGCCCTGACGCAGGGCACGCAGCTGTACGTCATAACGCTGACCGCCGTACAGGGCCAGAACGTTTACGCCACGCATATGTTTGGAGAATTCAGTTGCTGCTTCAGCAACCTGCACCGCCAGCTCACGGGTCGGTGCCAGCACCAGAATCTGCGGTGCTTTCAAATTTGGATCAATGTTATTCAGCAGCGGCAGAGAAAATGCCGCGGTTTTGCCACTACCGGTCTGTGCCATACCCAGCACGTCACGGCCAGCCAGCAGGTGCGGAATGCACTCAGCCTGGATCGGTGACGGCTTGACGTATCCCATGTCGTTAAGAGCAGACAGGATGGATTCGTTCAGGCCCAGATCAGCAAAAGTGGTTTGAATATCAGTCATGTAGTACACGTGCCTCTTAGATTGCGGCGGCCAGTCTACATAACTCGTCATGAAAATTTTCAGTCATTTTCATCGAAAAGTGTGAACCGGCTCAAATTAGAAGTTTTGACGAACAGAAAAGCCCTCACCCCGAAAGATGATGAATTTACGGATATTCGGGCAATAAAAGTTCGTCAGCTATTGCTGGTCAGATTCTGATAAATCGTCTTGTGCCTGGCCGAGTTGCGCCAGTTCCAACAATGCGTATCGGTGTTCAACAAAGTTGTTAACGTTGTTGGCGACCGCCAGTTTGAACAACGCTTTCGCGTCGTCCTTCTCCCCCAGACTTAGGTAGTACTTACCTAAATAGAAGTTGGTTTCACTGAGATGTTCAGCGAGCGAGGTGTTATCCGTTGCGTCCGCCTTGAGACGTTCCATCAATGTTTTTTCACTGATGTCGCCCAGGTAGAACTCGACAATATTCCATCCCCATTGATCCCGGACCGCTTTGTCGTAACGCTGTTTTAGCGAAACTTTTGCTTTGTCGACATCCATCTCGCGTTCAACGAGGTAGAGCCACAGGCTGCGGAATGGATCATTAGGATCGTCTTGATAAAACGCCAGCAGATCATCTTGCGCTAACTTGTATCGACCGCCGTAATAGAGGGCGATACCACGGTTTAAATGCGCATAATTGTAAGTTGGATCAAGCTCAAGTACAGAATCAAACGCTTCATAGGCAGCATCAAAATTGCCTGCCTGCGTTAAATATATGCCGAGATAGTTAAACACCTCAGGCATATCCGGTCTGATAGACAGCGCTTGCGAAAAATCGTTCCGCGCTAATGCTCTCAGACCTAAGCTATCATACAACACTCCACGCTCATATAATAGCTGTGCGCGTTCATCATCGGTCAGGGCGCGACTGGCAAGAATTTGTTCCATTCGCGCCAAAATCACTTCCTGCTGCAGTGTGGGCTGCAAAGGTACTGCCAGAACTTCGTTCTTACGCCAATTGGAGTTGCTGCATCCTGCCAGCGTCAAAGCTGTCGCAACAAAACACCAGCGCAAAAAAGGCTTCATTTCCCACTCCCGAATACAAACATTGGGATAACCATCCTGTCATCCGCCTGCTATGCACAAGGATTCCCGCCCTCGCGATGATACCCTTCATCATTCAAATTGCAGGTGTGTTGGCTGCGCTATCTCACCCCAGTCACTTACGAGAGTAAGCACCCGAGGATTCACTCACTTGCCGCCTTCCTGCAACTCGAATTATTTAGGGTATACAAACACCTTTCCCTGCCATGCAGGGAAAGGCTAATCAGGAAACGCTTATTCGGCGTCAGGTGCATCGGTCGCAGCGGTGGTATCGATCGCTTGCGGTTTCTGCTCTGTCGCTTCTTTGATGCTCAGACGTACACGGCCCTGACGGTCCACTTCCAGCACTTTAACCGGAACTTCCTGGCCCATCTGCAGATAGTCAGTCACCTTCTCAACACGCTTATCAGCGATTTGAGAGATATGTACCAGACCTTCTTTGCCGCCGCCAATCGCAACGAAGGCACCGAAATCAACGATACGAGTCACTTTACCGGTGTAAATGCGGCCCACTTCGATCTCTGCGGTGATCTCTTCGATACGACGGATAGCTTCTTTCGCTTTCAGACCATCGGTCGCGGCGATCTTCACGGTGCCATCATCTTCGATTTCGATGGTGGTGCCGGTTTCTTCGGTCAGCGCACGGATGACAGAACCGCCTTTACCGATCACATCTTTGATCTTGTCGGAATTGATCTTGATGGTGTAAATACGCGGTGCGAATTCAGAGATTTCCTGACGCGGTGTGCTGATTGCTTGTTCCATCACGCTCAGGATATGCAGACGCGCACCCTTAGCCTGGTTCAGAGCAACCTGCATGATCTCGCGGGTGATTCCTTCGATTTTGATATCCATCTGCAGCGCGGTAATACCGTCACGGCTACCGGCCACTTTGAAGTCCATGTCGCCGAGGTGATCTTCATCACCCAGGATGTCAGACAGAACCACAAATTTTTCGTCTTCTTTAACCAGACCCATCGCGATACCGGCGACGGCAGCTTTGATCGGCACACCCGCATCCATCAGCGCCAGAGAAGCGCCACACACGGAAGCCATAGAAGAGGAACCGTTTGATTCGGTGATTTCAGATACCACACGTACGGTGTACGGGAAATCTTCCTGCTTCGGCATCACCGCCAGCACGCCGCGTTTCGCCAAACGACCGTGACCAATTTCACGACGCTTCGGCGAACCGACCATACCGGTCTCACCCACCGAATACGGAGGGAAGTTGTAGTGGAACAGGAAGCTGTCGGTACGTTCACCCATCAGCTCGTCCAGGTTTTGCGCATCACGAGCAGTACCCAGAGTCGCAGCAACCAGCGCCTGAGTTTCACCACGGGTGAACAGAGAAGAACCGTGGGTACGCGGCAGCACGCCAGTGCGCACGTCCAGACCACGAATCATATCTTTTTCACGGCCATCGATACGCGGTTCGCCGTTCAGAATACGGGTACGTACTACGTTCTTTTCCAGGCTGTGCACGATGTCGCCGATTTCAGCGTCATCCAGCGTTTCGTCTTCAGCCAGCAGCGCAGCAATGGTTTCGTCTTTGATAACGCCAACCTGAGCATAACGTTCCTGCTTATCCGTGATGCGGTAAGCATCGCTGATACGTGCTTCAGCCAGTGCTGCAACGCGCGCAATCAGCGCATCGTTAGCCGGCTCTGCCTGCCAGTCCCAACGCGGTTTACCCGCTTCAGCCACCAGAGCGTTGATGTTTTCGATAACCACCTGCTGCTGGTCGTGACCGAATACTACCGCACCCAGCATCTGATCTTCAGTCAGGATGTCGGCTTCAGATTCCACCATCAGCACGGCGTTTTGCGTACCTGCAACCACCAGATCCAGACGAGACTGTTTGACTTCGTCAGCCGTCGGGTTCAGTACGTATTGATCGTTGATGTAACCAACGCGCGCAGCGCCGATCGGGCCGTTGAACGGGATACCCGACAACGACAGTGCCGCAGAGGCACCGATCATCGCGACGATGTCCGGGTTAACCTGCGGGTTAACAGACACAACGGTAGCGATAACCTGAACTTCGTTAACGAAACCTTCCGGGAACAGCGGACGAACCGGGCGGTCAATCAGACGCGCAATCAGGGTTTCGCCTTCGCTCGGGCGGCCTTCACGACGGAAGAAGCTCCCCGGAATACGGCCAGCAGCGTAAGTACGCTCCTGATAGTTAACAGTCAGAGGGAAGAAATCCTGACCTGCTTTAGCTTTTTTCTGGCCAACAACGGTTACGAAAACCGCGGTGTCGTCCATGCTTACCATCACAGCAGCGGTGGCCTGGCGTGCCATCATGCCAGTTTCCAGCGTGACGGTATGCTGACCATATTGGAATTTGCGTACGATCGGGTTCAGCAAAATTAAAGTCCTTAACGTCGAGGCAGACCCATCTCAGGCCCGCCGGGGATTACCGATCTTCAGCTGCATCCTCGCGACTAATGACAACCTTTAACCGCCCTTGCGGTAAAGCCTCTCATTAGCCGCGCGAACCTCTGCAAGCGAAGATCACTCTCAGCAACAATACATGAGTTTGGACCGGATTGCTGCCGATTGCTCGAAAAAAGGGGCCATAAAGGCCCCCTTTTCGCGAAACTCGCACAAATCTGATCGTCAGATGCGTTTTTTTGCATACTGTCTGCGCTACACCCTTGATCAGATTCTTCAGACTTAGCGACGCAGACCCAGGTTTTCGATCAGGCTGGTGTAGCGTGCAACGTCTTTACGCTTCAGGTAGTCCAGCAGCTTACGACGCTGGGATACCATGCGCAGCAGACCGCGACGGCTGTGGTGGTCTTTTTTGTGCTCAGAGAAGTGACCCTGCAGGTGGTTAATCTGAGCAGTCAGCAGAGCAACCTGAACTTCAGTTGAACCGCTGTCGTTAGCACCACGACCGTATTTGGCAACGATCTCTGCTTTAGCTTCTACGCTTAGAGACATAATGAACTCCAATTATTAATGAATGTATGGGTGCCGATCTCTAATTCAGCAGCCCGCTTTTAAAGCCGCGCTATTCTACTCTTCGCCCAGCGACAACGCAAATACCCCGTTGGGCAAACCGCATTATTGCGGAAATTCAACCACCAGACGGCGTGGGGCAACGCGCTGCTGCGCATCGATCTCCGCCATCCCGATAAATTTGCGCGCTGCGCCTTCGGTAACACGTACCAAACCAGAAGCAGGTACATCAGCAGCCTGCACTGGTTGGCCCAGCTTGAAATAAACCGCAACCGCATCCGGTAAATTCACTTCCGGGAAATCCTCAGCCGGACTGTCCATCGGCAGCAGCAGCGGATCGAGCAGTTCCGCCGGCGCGATTTCTGCCGCATTGGCTTGCTCAAGCAACGCCTGCAACTGTTCCAGCGTCACCATTTTTTCTGCCGGATAGCGGGAAACCTGCAAACGGCGCAGCATGATCACATGGGCACCGCAACCGAGTTTCTCACCAAGATCGTCAATGATGGTTCGAATATAGGTACCTTTGGAGCAGTGAATTTCCAGCTCCAGCTCATCCCCTTCCCAGCGAATAAACAGCAGTTCATACACGGTGATGGGACGGGCTTCACGCTCAACGGTAATCCCCTGACGCGCATACTCGTACAACGGACGTCCCTGATGCTTCAACGCCGAAAACATGGTCGGTACTTGTTGGGTATCGCCACGAAAACTTTCCAGTGCGGTATCCAGTTCGGCCTGAGTAAAAGTGACCGGCCGCGTTTCGACCACGTTGCCGTCGGCATCGGAGGTATCGGTGCGCTCACCCAGTCGGGCAATCACACGGTAACGCTTATCCGAATCTAACAGATACTGGGAAAACTTAGTGGCCTCACCCAGACAGATGGGCAGCATTCCGGTTGCCAACGGATCAAGCGCGCCAGTGTGGCCCGCTTTATTCGCATTAAAGATGCGTTTTACTTTTTGCAGCACATCATTGGAAGACGCACCCTGATGCTTATCCAACAGCAATACACCATGCACATCGCGACCGCGACGACGAGGACGACTCATCAATCCTCCTTGTCGTCGTCCGCTGCATGATCGCCACGGCGCTCAGCATCATTTTTGACAACGTTGGTGACCAGGTTTGACATGCGCATACCTTCAATCAACGAGTTGTCATAGAAGAAGGTCAGCTCAGGCACAATGCGCAGACGCATCGCTTTACCGACTAAAGTACGGATATAACCTGAAGCCTCTTTCAGCGCCTTCAGACCGTTTTTCACCGCTTCTTCGTCTTTATCATTCAGAAAAGTGACAAACACCTTGGCATAAGCCAGATCGCGTGACACTTCAACGCCAGAAACCGTCACCATCATACCGAGACGCGGATCTTTGATTTCGCG
Organism: Pantoea sp. X-Soil-TKNS-1211; assembly: GCF_059730495.1. Taxonomy (NCBI): domain Bacteria; kingdom Pseudomonadati; phylum Pseudomonadota; class Gammaproteobacteria; order Enterobacterales; family Erwiniaceae; genus Pantoea; species Pantoea sp. X-Soil-TKNS-1211. The sequence goes on along the minus strand of NZ_AP035953.1, from coordinate 605,450 downwards.
CTGCAGGATGATTGCGATCTCTTTTTGCAATTCCTGTGAAACGCGCTGTGGGCGGCCAAATTCTTTCGCCATTATGCTTTCTCCCAAATAATTCGGGAGGCCAGCGGCCTCCCAAATTGCAACACATCAGATGATGATCAATCGATGGTGCGTTTAACTTCAATCACTTCAAAGACTTCGATCATGTCGCCGACACGAACGTCATTGTAGTTCTTCACGCCGATACCACACTCCATGCCGTTACGCACTTCGTTGACATCGTCTTTAAAGCGACGCAGGGATTCCAGCTCGCCTTCGTAGATAACAACGTTGTCGCGCAGAACGCGGATCGGGTTGTGACGCTTGATGTTGCCTTCAGTAACCATACAGCCCGCGATCGCGCCGAATTTCGGTGACTTGAACACGTCACGAACTTCAGCCAGACCGATGATCTGCTGCTTGTATTCCGGAGCCAACATACCGCTCATCGCTGCTTTTACTTCGTCGATCAGGTTATAGATGACGGAGTAGTAACGCAGATCCACGCTTTCCGCTTCGATCACACGACGTGCAGACGCATCGGCACGCACGTTGAAGCCAAGGATAATCGCGTTGGAAGCCGCTGCCAGCGTGGCGTCGGTTTCGGTGATACCACCCACGCCCGAACCGATAATCTTCACCTTCACTTCGTCGGTGGAGAGTTTCAGCAGGGAATCGGAGATCGCTTCCACAGAACCCTGTACGTCGGACTTCAGTACGATGTTCAGCTCGGACACTTCGCCTTCGGTCATGTTGGCAAACATGTTTTCCAGCTTAGATTTCTGCTGACGCGCCAGTTTCACTTCGCGGAATTTACCCTGACGATAGAGTGCGACTTCACGCGCTTTCTTCTCGTCACGAACCACGGTGGCTTCATCACCCGCAGCCGGAACACCGGACAAGCCGAGGATTTCGACCGGAATAGATGGACCGGCAGCCAATACTTCACGGCCCAGCTCGTCACGCATCGCACGCACACGGCCATATTCGAAGCCGCACAGCACGATGTCGCCTTTATTCAGCGTACCTTCACGTACCAGAACAGTAGCGACCGGACCACGACCTTTGTCGAGGAACGATTCAATCACCACGCCGCTTGCCATACCTTCACGAATCGCGGTCAGTTCCAGAACTTCTGCTTGCAGCAGAATGGCGTTCAGCAGGTCATCAATACCGGTACCGGCTTTCGCAGAAACGTTGACGAACATGTTCTCGCCGCCCCACTCTTCCGGGATGATTCCGTACTGAGTCAGCTCGTTCTTAACGCGATCCGGATCGGCTTCTGGTTTGTCGATCTTGTTCACTGCAACCACAACCGGCACACCGGCCGCTTTCGCGTGCTGGATAGCTTCGATGGTCTGAGGCATTACGCCATCATCCGCAGCAACCACCAGGATAACGATATCCGTTGCCTGCGCACCACGTGCACGCATCGCGGTAAACGCGGCGTGGCCCGGGGTATCCAGGAAGGTGATCATGCCATTTTCGGTTTCAACGTGGTAAGCACCGATATGCTGGGTAATGCCGCCCGCTTCGCCTGAGGCGACTTTGGTGGAGCGGATGTAGTCCAGCAGCGACGTTTTACCGTGGTCAACGTGACCCATGATGGTCACGACCGGCGCGCGGCTTTCCTGCGCAGCATCGGTATCACGATCGTCCATTACCGCTTCTTCCAGCTCATTCTCACGGCGCAGGATCACTTTGTGACCCATTTCTTCCGCAACCAGCTGAGCGGTTTCCTGATCGATAACCTGGTTAATGGTCGCCATAGCGCCCATCTTCATCATGGCTTTGATGACCAGAGAACCTTTAACGGCCATTTTGTTAGCCAATTCTGAAACAGTGATGGTTTCACCGATGATAACATCGCGGTTCACTGCCTGAGCTGGCTTATTAAAGCCCTGCTGTAGGGAGCTAGGTTTGCGATGCTTACCACCTTTACCACCACGAATCGCGGCACGCGCTTCTTCACGGTCAGTTTTAGCTTCAGAATGCTTGTTGCCTTTCTTGGCAGGACGCGCAGCTTTAGTGGTGCGGCCACGACCACGACCGCCTTCGACTTCGCGATCGTTTTCGTCTTCAGCCTGACGTGCATGCGTCGAGGTGGTGACGTGATAGTCGCCTTTATCCTCTTCTTCAGGTTTTTCCCATTCAGCTGATTTCTCTTCAGCCAGACGGCGGGCTTCTTCAGCCACACGGCGTGCGCTTTCTTCCAGCTTACGGCGCGCTTCTTCTTCGGCTTTACGCTTCAGTTCTGCGGCTTCTGCTTCACGACGGGCCTTGTCAGAATGCGCGGCTTTGGTTAGTTCGTCGGTAGGTTGATTAGTCACTTTGTCATTTTCCGCTGCTTCACGCTTCGCCTTGTCAGCGGCTTCGCGCTTGGCTTTTTCTTCGGCTTCACGTTGCGCTTTTTGTTCAGCCTCGCGACGGGCTTGTTCTTCCGCCTCGCGACGCGCCTTCTCTTCCGCTTCACGCTGCGCCTCGGCTTCGGCTTCAGCCTGAGCCTGCGCTTCGGCTTCTGCATCACCCTTCACATAGGTGCGCTTTTTGCGGACTTCGATTTGCACCGACTTACTTTTACCCCCGGTGCCAGGAATATTCAAGGTGCTGCGAGTTTTACGTTGCAGCGTCAGTTTACCTGAACCGGCCTGACCATGTTCACGATTCAGGTGGGACAATAAGGTCTCTTTCTCTTGCTGGGTCACCGCGTCATTCTCAGACTTACGGATCCCCGCATCAGCAAATTGCTGTACCAGGCGATCTACCGGAGTCTGAATTTCGGCGGCCAGCGATTTTACGGTTACATCTGTCATGCTGTTCCTTCCTGTAATTATGCGTCATCGCCGAACCAGCAGATATTACGCGCGGCCATGATCAGCGCGCCGGCTTTCTCATCATCCAGCCCTTCGATATCTGTCAGATCGTCGACACCTTGCTCGGCAAGATCTTCCAGCGTGCAAACGCCAATCGCTGCCAGACGGTAAGCCAGCGCACGATCCAGCCCCTCGAGATTCAGAAGATCCTCAGCAGGTTCCTGATTGCCACGGCTCTCTTCTTTCGCCAGTGCCAGGGTAGTTAACGCATTTTTTGCTCGTTCACGCAGGGCTTCTACCGTATCTTCATCAAGGCCGTCAATTTCCAACAACTCGTTGATCGGTACATATGCCAGTTCTTCAAGAGAAGAGAAGCCCTCTTCCACCAGAGTGGTGGCAAACTCTTCGTCGATGTCGAGATGTTTGGTGAACATATCAATGGCCGCGTGGGCTTCAGCCTGATGCTTCGCCTGCAGATCATCGACGGTCATTACGTTCAGTTCCCAACCGCTCAGTTGGGAAGCCAGACGTACGTTTTGGCCGTTACGGCCGATCGCCTGAGCCAGATTGCCAGCTTCAACAGCGATATCCATGGTGTGATTGTCTTCATCCACCACAATTGACGCTACATCAGCCGGAGCCATAGCGTTGATGACGAACTGTGCCGGGTTGTCGTCCCACAGCACGATATCGATACGCTCGCCACCCAGCTCGCTGGAGACAGCCTGCACGCGAGCACCACGCATACCTACGCAAGCACCCACTGGATCGATACGTTTGTCATTGGTTTTCACCGCGATTTTAGCGCGAGAACCGGGATCACGCGCTGCCGCTTTGATCTCGATAACTTCTTCGCCAATTTCCGGTACTTCAATGCGGAACAGTTCGATCAGCATTTCCGGCTTAGAGCGGGTCACGAACAGCTGCGCACCTCGCGCTTCGGGACGGACGGCATACAGCACACCGCGAATACGGTCGCCAGGGCGGAAGTTTTCACGTGGCAGCATATCTTCACGCACGATGACAGCTTCGGCATTGCTGCCGAGGTCCAGCGTGATGTTGTCGCGGTTCACTTTCTTCACCACGCCAGTGATGATGTCGCCTTCCTGCTCGCGGAACTGATCGACCACCATCGCGCGCTCAGCTTCGCGCACTTTCTGCACGATAACCTGCTTCGCCGTCTGGGTGGTGATACGGTCAAAGGTGACCGATTCAATCTGATCTTCAACAAACTCGCCCAGATTGAATGCTTCATCTTCGAAGCGGGCTGCTTCCAGCGTGATCTCACGAGTCGGCTGCGTCACTTCATCAACAATCAGCCAGCGACGGAAAGTATCGAAATCGCCACTACGGCGGTCAATGCTGACACGCACGTCGATTTCCTGCTCATACTTCTTTTTGGTCGCAGTGGCCAAAGCGCTCTCCAGCGCTTCGAAGATTTTCTCACGCGGCAGGGCTTTTTCGTTAGAAACGGCTTCTACTACAGCTAAGATCTCTTTGTTCATCCTGGTTAGCCTCAATCCGGACTTTTAAAAGTGGGGGACCAGGTTCGCTTTCTGAATGTTGCTCAGCGCGAACACTTCATCCTTACCCTCAACGGTTACCGTGATCATCTCGCCTTCAACTGACTTGATGATGCCCTGCCATTTGCGGCGGTTCTGCACGGCCATACGCAGGACCAGACCCACCTCTTCACCGGCAAAACGCGCGTAGTGTTCAGCAGTAAAAAGAGGACGGTCGAGACCCGGTGAGGAAACTTCAAGGTTATAAGCCACGGTGATGGGATCTTCCACATCCATTACCGCGCTGACCTGGTGGCTGACATCGGCGCAATCATCAACATTGATACCCTCTTCACTATCAATATAGATGCGCAAGGTTGATGTGCGACCACGAATGAATTCGATACCGACCAATTCGTAGCCAAGCGCTTCTACCGGAGCAGAGATCAACTCTGTCAATTTTTGCTCTAATGTGGACAAGCCCACCCCCAAGACATAAAAAAAGGGCCTAATAGCCCAGTGTTGCGATTTCCTGATAACAAAAAACCCCGAAAAATCGGGGCTTTTTGTGACTGGACCCTGTATGCCGCGATGCGGCTCGGAGCACAATCCAGAAGAATTTTTTTCAAAACTCACTGCGAATGCGTCCGTCGATGCATACAGTATATTTGAAAAAGAACTCTAAGGGAAAGTGGTTGCGGGGGCCGGATTTGAACCGACGACCTTCGGGTTATGAGCCCGACGAGCTACCAGGCTGCTCCACCCCGCGTCCGAAAACGTGGCGAATGTTACGCCGAACATGCAAAAATTGCAAGTCATACTGAGATTTGGTACCGAGGACGGGACTTGAACCCGTAAGCCCAATCGGGCACTACCACCTCAAGGTAGCGTGTCTACCAATTCCACCACCTCGGCACTTCACTGACAGCGACGATAATATGTCGCACTGCAAGCTGACGATCTTACTGCGGGATATCGTTACCCGGGGTTGCCGGTTTTGCTGGCTGAGTCTGTTCAGATTTAGCCGGCGCAGTCAGATTTTCCCACTCGCTTCCTTTGGAAGTTTTATTCGTGTTCAGGTTACCCAGAATCAGGCTGATGATGAAGAACAGCGTCGCCAGCACTGCGGTCATGCGAGTCATGAAGTTACCAGACCCGGTAGAACCGAACAGCGTTGCAGAAGCGCCTGCACCAAATGATGCTCCCATATCAGCGCCTTTACCTTGCTGCAGCATGATCAGACCGACAAGGCCCAGTGCCACAATAAGGAAAACAACTAAAAGAGCTTCGTACATAATCAACCTGTTTCCTTGCGCGTAAACCGCACAGTTAAAGCTTCAACCAGTATCGATGGGGAGTCTCGTCATCACCCATCAGAAGCGGGTGTGAATACTAACCAAAGGCACATGGCTCTGCAAGCGCAATTTTCACCAGCCTCACCAATTGCAGAAAAAATCGCCATCATGGTGATTTTACAGGCGGAAAGAGAAAAATCTTACCGCCTGTTGCGGGCTTAAACCGCCTTCACTGCGTCGGCAATTTTATGCGCCAACGCCGTTACCTGCGCTTCATCTTCGCCTTCCACCATCACACGAATCAGCGGCTCGGTGCCGGATTTGCGTAACAGGACACGGCCACGACCCGCCAGCGTTTTTTCCACTTCTGCGCTGGCCGCTTTGACGGCATCGCTCTGCAAAGGATCGTTGCTACCGCTGAAGCGAACATTCACCAGCACCTGAGGCAACATCTTCATACCACTACACAAATCGTGCAGGCTCATATGGTTTTGCACCATCGCAGTAAGTACTTGCAAACTTGCAACGATGCCATCACCGGTGGTGGTTTTGTCCAGAAGAATGACATGACCGGAGTTTTCCGCCCCCAAACGCCAGCCCTTCTCCTGCATTTTCTCCAACACGTATCGGTCGCCGACTTTGGCACGCACAAACGGGATCCCCAATTGCTTCAGCGCCAGTTCGAGACCCATGTTGCTCATCAGCGTCCCCACTACGCCACCGCGCAGCTGTCCCTGACGTAAACCTTCACGTGCAATGATGTAGAGGATCTGGTCGCCATCCACCTTCGCGCCTAAATGGTCAACCATCATGATGCGGTCGCCGTCACCATCGTAAGCCAGGCCAATGTCAGCCTTCTCATCCAGCACGCGTTGCTGCAACATTTTCAGATCGGTTGCGCCGCAATTTTTATTGATGTTCATGCCGTCAGGCTGAGTTGCGATGGCAATCACCGTCGCGCCGAGTTCGCGCAGCACATTGGGTGCGATGTGATAAGTCGCACCGTTAGCGCAATCCACCACGATTTTTAAACCGTTCAGGCTCAGCTCGCTGGGAAAAGTCCCTTTGCAGAATTCGATGTAACGCCCGGCCGCATCGACAATACGACTGGCACGCCCCAATTCCGCTGACTCAACACAAGTGATCGGTTTTTCCATCTCCAGCTCAATCGCTTCTTCGACTTCGTCAGGCAATTTGGTGCCTTCCGCAGAGAAAAATTTGATGCCGTTATCGTCGAACGGGTTATGGGAAGCGGAAATCACGATACCGGCTTCGGCGCGGAAGGTACGTGTCAAATAGGCAATCGCCGGGGTCGGCATCGGGCCGGTAAACGCCGCAGAAAGGCCCGCCGCTGCCAAACCGGCCTCCAGTGCTGATTCCAGCATATAGCCAGAAATACGCGTATCTTTGCCGATCAACACCTTTTTAGAACCGTGACGGGCCAGCACTTTACCTGCCGCCCAGCCCAGCTTAAGAACGAAATCCGGGGTAATTGGTGCTTCACCCACTTTGCCGCGAATCCCATCCGTACCGAAATATTTACGATCACTCATGCCTTTTTTATCCTTTTGCTCTGCGTGTCGCTTCGACCACACGCATCGCTTCAACAGTTTCTTTCACGTCATGCACGCGAATAATGTGTGCGCCCTGCATGGCGGCAATCACCGCACACGTCAGGCTGCCAGTCAGGCGCTGCGCCGGGCCGACATTCAGCAGTTGGCCAATCATCGACTTACGCGACATCCCCACCAGTAACGGCAAGCCGAAATGGTGAAAATGGCTCAGTTCAGCCAGCAGCTCATAGTTGTGGCTGAGATTCTTACCGAAACCAAAGCCGGGGTCGAGTAGCAGATTCTCTTTTTTGATGCCTGCCGCAACACAACGTGCGATCTGTTCGGTGAAGTAAGTGTCCACTTCGCTGACGATGTTTTGATATTGCGGTGCCTGCTGCATGGTGCGCGGCTCACCCTGCATATGCATCAGGCACACCGGTAACCCGGTATCTGCCGCTGCCTGCAACGCGCCGGGTTCTGACAGCGAGCGAATGTCGTTAATGATGTGAGCGCCCACTCGCGCGGATTCGCGAATTACTTCAGCTTTTGAGGTATCGACTGAAATCCACACCTCGAAACGCTGCGCAATGGCTTCCACCACCGGGATAACGCGTTCCAGTTCTTCTTCAACGCTGACCTCATCGGCTCCCGGGCGCGTCGATTCGCCCCCCACGTCAATAATGGTCGCCCCCGCATTGACCATCTCATTGGTGTGGGTCAGCGCATCCACCAACGCATTATGCTTTCCGCCATCGGAGAAGGAGTCCGGCGTGACATTCAAAATGCCCATCACATGGGGAAATGAGAGATCGAGATGGGTATCACGGGCGTACAACTTCATGGCGAGAGCCTCCTTGAGGAATTGCGTAACTGCAGGATGTAAAAAACCCCGGACCGGCCGGGGTTTTTGTCGAGGTTTGCGCCTCTTATTTGTCGAGCTGTTCTGACATGGTGTTGCCTGGGTTTGGCGTACGCGGTTCATCAACCGGACGTGGCGCCTTCGGCGTACCGTTGTTATCAGAAGAGTTGCTGCCAGGATCTTCCCAGCCAGCTGGCGGACGCACTTCGCGGCGCGCCATCAGATCATCAATCTGCGGTGCATCAATGGTTTCATACTTCATCAGCGCGTCTTTCATCGCGTGAAGGATGTCCATGTTTTCACCCAAAATACGGCGGGCACGTTGATAGTTGCTGTCGATCAGGTGTTTAACTTCCTGGTCGATGATACGCGCCGTTTCATCAGACATATGCTTGGCTTTTGCCACAGAACGTCCGAGGAACACTTCTCCCTCTTCCTCTGCATACAGCAGTGGACCGAGTTTTTCAGAGAAGCCCCATTGGGTCACCATGTTACGCGCCAGGTTAGTGGCGACTTTGATGTCGTTAGATGCACCGGTTGATACATGCTCAACACCGTAGATGATCTCTTCAGCCAGACGGCCACCGTACAGCGTAGAGATCTGGCTTTCCAGTTTTTGACGACTGGCGCTGATCGCATCGCCTTCCGGCAGGAAGAAGGTCACACCCAGGGCACGACCGCGCGGGATAATCGTCACTTTATGCACCGGATCGTGTTCCGGCACCAGACGACCAATAATCGCGTGGCCTGCTTCGTGATAGGCGGTCGATTCTTTTTGCGCTTCCGTCATCACCATAGAGCGACGTTCCGCACCCATCATGATTTTGTCTTTCGCTTTCTCGAATTCGACCATCGATACCACGCGCTTGTTAGAGCGGGCAGCAAACAATGCAGCTTCGTTTACCAGGTTCGCGAGGTCAGCACCGGAGAAGCCGGGTGTACCACGTGCGATGATGCCAGCATCAATATCGGTTGCCAGCGGCACACGACGCATATGCACTTTCAGGATCTGCTCACGACCACGTACGTCAGGCAAACCGACGACCACCTGGCGGTCGAAACGGCCTGGACGCAGCAGCGCCGGGTCAAGCACGTCAGGACGGTTAGTGGCCGCGATAACGATAATACCTTCGTTACCTTCAAAGCCGTCCATCTCAACCAGCATCTGGTTCAGCGTCTGTTCACGTTCGTCGTGACCACCGCCTAAACCTGCGCCACGCTGACGACCCACCGCATCGATTTCATCGATGAAGATGATGCAAGGTGCGGCTTTTTTCGCTTGCTCGAACATGTCGCGCACACGAGATGCACCGACACCGACGAACATTTCAACGAAGTCAGAACCGGAAATGGTAAAGAAAGGCACTTTGGCTTCACCGGCAATCGCTTTTGCCAGCAGCGTTTTACCGGTCCCCGGAGGACCCACCATCAAAACGCCTTTCGGGATTTTACCACCCAGTTTCTGGAAGCGACTCGGTTCGCGCAGATACTCGACCAGCTCACCCACTTCCTCTTTGGCCTCGTCACAACCGGCCACATCAGCAAAAGTGGTTTTGATCTGATCTTCGGTCAGCATGCGGGCCTTGCTCTTGCCGAAGGACATCGCGCCCTTCCCGCCGCCGCCTTGCATCTGACGCATAAAGAAGATCCACACGCCAATCAACAGCAGCATCGGGAACCAGGAGATAAAGATCGAGGCCAACAGGCTCGGTTCTTCCGGCGGTTCGCCAACCACTTTGACGTTTTTGGTCAACAGGTTATCGAGTAACTTGGGATCGTTGACAGGAATATAGGTCGTGTATTTATTACTGTCTTTTTTGGTAACGTTAATCTCACGCCCGTTAATACGTGCCTCGCGGACCTGATCCTGGTTCACTTCCGACAGGAAGGTTGAATAATCAACCCTACGGCCATTCGACTCGCTGGGCCCAAAGCTCTGGAATACCGACATCAGCACAACCGCGATGACTAGCCAGAGAATCAGGTTTTTCGCCATGTCACTCAAGGGATTAACCTCATATTACAACGGTGTTAACAGACAGCGTAGGGTACTATATATCCTGCATATCTGGAATCGCGGCGCTGATGATTTTGCTTGTTTACCCTGAAAGTCAGAATACTCATCGGTGTAAACGCATTGGTCGCCTTGCTTTGATCCCGGCAGAACAGGTTATAGTTTGCGCCCTGTCGCCACAATGTACACTTCGCGCGAACGTGAACGCGAAGCATCCGGCTTACGAATTTTCACTTTCGTAAACAGGGAGCGAATTTCCCGCAGGTATTCATCGAAGCCATCTCCCTGAAACACTTTCACTACAAAACTGCCGCCTGGCGCCAGAATATCCCGACACATTTCCAACGCTAACTCTACCAAATACATGGAACGTGGAATATCAACCGCCGGTGTACCACTCATGTTCGGCGCCATGTCCGACATGACCACCTGCACTTTTTCGTCACCAACGCGTTCCAATAGCGTCTTCAGTACTGCTTCGTCACGAAAATCGCCTTGCAGAAAATCAACACCGACAATCGGGTCCATGGGCAGCAGGTCACAGGCAATAATACGGCCAGATGAGCCAATCAGTTGTACCACATATTGCGACCAGCCACCGGGTGCAGCGCCCAGATCTACCACTGTCATACCGGGTTTGAAAAGCTTGTCACCCTGCTGTATTTCCTCAAGTTTAAACCAGGCGCGCGAACGCAACCCTTTTTTCTGTGCCTGTTGCACATATTTATCGCTAAAGTGTTCCTGAAGCCAGCGACTGGAACTGGCCGAACGCTTTTTACCCGTCATAATTTTTCCAGTTAAATCGTCATCGTAGCGATAAATCAGCACGCATTGGTTGCGTTGATTTGGCGATATACCCGAGATGGCGGTAGAATGAACCGTTTTCAATCCCTAAGTAAGCAAAAAAATACGATGAATCTGAGTACCAAACAAAAACAGCACCTGAAAGGCCTTGCCCATCCGCTTAAAGCCGTTGTTATGCTGGGCGGAAATGGCCTGACAGAAGGCGTGCTCGCCGAAATCGAACAGGCGCTCGAACATCACGAATTGATCAAGGTAAAAATTGCCTCGGAAGATCGTGAAACTAAGCTGCTGATCGTTGACGCGATCGTGCGTGAAACTAAAGCTTGCAACGTACAGGTCATCGGCAAAACGCTGGTGCTGTATCGCCCTGCAAAAGAGAGCAAAATTTCTCTGCCTCGCTCGTAAGGCGGGCAAAGAAGGTGCCATGCTCCTGCATGGGATAAAAGGCCGCTATGCGGCCTTTTTCCTTTCTTTACAATATGCAGCAACGCATTTCAAAGCGTAGCAATATCTTAAAGGTATTCCACCTTCAGGATCTCATATTCCACATCGCCACCTGGGGTTTTGATGATCGCGACGTCATCTGCCTCTTTTCCAACCAGACCACGCGCCATCGGCGAGTTCACTGAAATCAGATTTTGTTTAAAATCGGCTTCATCATCACCCACGATGCGGTAGGTCGATTCTTCGTCAGTATCAAGGTTCAAAACCCGCACGGTAGAACCAAAAATGACGCGGCCGGTTTTCGGCATTTTAGTAATATCAATAACTTGTGCATTGGAGAGCTTAGCTTCGATCTCCTGGATGCGACCCTCGCAGAACCCCTGTTCTTCGCGGGCAGCATGATATTCGGCATTCTCTTTCAAATCGCCATGCTCACGGGCTTCGGCGATAGAGGCGATGATGCGCGGACGCTTAACGGTTTTCAGTTCGTTCAGCTCTTCGCGCAGCTTTTCAGCGCCTTTCAACGTCATCGGAATCTGATTCATTTTGGCTCCTCGTCATCTTTCCTGGTTAACGGCGTCATCCTGACTGGTGACAGCAGAAAACAGCTTCTGCGGCGCGTTACCTCATTTCACAAGCAAAAGAATCCTGACCCGGAAAGCGTTCCGGGTCAGGATTGGTTTTGCATTTTGATACGTATTTTACCCCAGAGTTCCCTGTGGGTCATCGTTTACTTTGCACCGTCCGGGGACGTAGTATTGTCGCCTTCACCCGTCAGTTACCGCGAGATTATGCGATTTTCACGACTTGTTACCGGACTAACCTGTGCGTTTATGCTGCAGGCGCAAGCAGCCCCCGTTGAAGAATACATGCAGTATTTGCCAGACGGCGCAAACCTGGCGCTGATGGTACAAAAAGTGGGCGCATCAACCCCGATCATCGATTTTCATGGCAAACAGATGGCGCTACCGGCCAGTACCATGAAAGTGGTCACCGCATTGGCGGCGCTGCTGGAACTCGGACCCGACTTCCGTTTTCAGACCACGCTGGAAACCAAAGGTGCCGTCAGCGACGGTACGCTGAACGGTGATTTGGTGGCGCGTTTTGCTGGCGATCCGACGCTAAGCCGTCAGGATCTGCGCAACATGGTTGCCGCACTGAAAAAGCAGGGCATCACCCATATTAAAGGCAACCTGGTGATCGATACCTCGGTCTTCGCCAGCCATGATATGGCGCCAGGCTGGCCGTGGAACGACCTGACCCAGTGTTTCAGTGCCCCGCCGGGTGCGGCGATTGTTGATAAAAACTGTTTCTCCGTTTCGCTCTACAGCGCCAACACGCCGGGCGAAAATGCCTTTGTGCGTATCGCCTCTTATTATCCGGCGCATATGTTCAGCCAGGTCCGCACCCTGGGCCGCAACAGTGGTGAAGGACAATATTGCGAGCTGGACGTGGTGCCTGGTGAACTGAATCGCTACACCCTGACCGGTTGTATGCGTCAACGTGCCGAACCGCTGCCACTGGCATTTGCGGTACAGGATGGTGCGGCCTGGGCGGGTGAAATCCTCAGAGATGAGCTGCGGGCCGCAGATATTGATTACAGCGGCCATCTGGTGCGCCAGACACAGGTGACATCGCCGGGCACGGTGTTAGCCTCGACACAATCTGCACCGCTGCATAATCTGCTGCATACCATGCTGAAGAAATCGGACAACATGATTGCCGATACCGTATTCCGCACCATCGGCCATCATTATTTTAACGTGCCAGGCACCTTCCGCGCCGGTTCTGACGCGGTCCGTCGTATTCTGCGCGAAAAAGCCGGTGTTGATCTCGGTAACAGCATTCAGGTGGATGGTTCCGGCCTGTCGCGCCATGATTTGATTGCCCCGGATACCATGATGCAGGTGCTGCAATACATTGCCAAAAATGATTCGACGTTGAATTATATTTCGATGCTACCGCTGGCGGGTTATGACGGCACGCTACAATATCGTGGTGGTCTGCATGAGGCGGGAGTGGATGGCAAAGTCTCAGCCAAAACCGGCTCACTTCAGGGCGTCTATAATCTGGCAGGATTTATCACCACGGCCAGCGGCGCGCGTGTCGCCTTTGTGCAGTACCTTTCAGGCTACGCTGTCCCGCCGGAAGATCAAAAGACACGTCGTATTCCGTTGGTGCGTTTTGAGAGCCGCCTCTACAAGGACATTTACCAGAACAACTGATGAAACTGTTAATCGTTGAGGATGATGCGCTGCTGCAATCGGGCCTGGCCCAGGCACTGAGCGCCCAGGGATACGCCGTGGACTGTGCTGCCAGCGCCGCAGAAAGCAACGCCTTACTGCGCAGCGGCCAGTACAGTTTGATCGTGTTGGATCTCGGCTTGCCGGATCGCGACGGCGCGACCTTGCTGCGCCAGTGGCGGCGCGACGGGATCAACGTACCGGTGTTGATTCTCACCGCGCGTGATGCGCTGGAAGATCGCGTAGACGGGTTAGATGCCGGTGCTGATGACTATCTGGTGAAACCTTTTGCGCTGGTTGAGTTGCAGGCCCGCGCGCGCGCGTTAATTCGCCGCTATCAGGGCCACAGCGACAACCTGCTCCAGCAGGGCGATCTGACCCTCAACCTCAGTTCTCAGCAGGTGTTGCTGGAAAACCTGCCTCTGGAGATCACCCCTAAAGAGTTCGCGCTGCTGACACGCCTCCTGATGCGTGTCGGGCAGAATGTGCACCGTGAAACCTTACAGCAGGATCTCTACAGCTGGAACGATGATCCCGGATCCAACACCCTGGAAGTCCATATTCACAATCTGCGTCGCAAACTCGGCAAAGACCGCATCAAAACCGTACGCGGCGTAGGTTATCGGCTGGAAGTACGAGAATGAACAGTATGCGTCAGCGATTACTGATTATGCTGGCGCTGATTCTGCTCACCTGCCAGATCATGAGCGCCGTATGGTTGTGGCACGAAAGCCGGGAGCAAATCGGTTTTCTGGTGAGTGAAACCCTCTCCGCTAAAGCACGCAATGAACACGTTGAAAATGAAATCCGTGAAGCGATAGCCTCGTTGCTACTGCCCTCGCTGGTGATGGTGTGCCTGACGTTATTGTTCTCCTTCTGGGCGATTAACTGGATTATCCGCCCGCTCAAGTCACTGCAAAACAGCCTGGCGCATCGTTCCGCCGATAACCTGTCACCTTTGCCACTCTATTCTGAGATGGAAGAAATCGTAGCGGTGACCACCTCAATTAATCAGCTGCTGTCGCGCCTGGATCACACCATTCAGCAGGAACGCTTGTTCACCGCCGATGCCGCCCACGAGTTGCGCACACCATTGGCCGGGTTACGACTGCATCTGGAATTGCTGCAACAACAGAACGTGCCACAGAGCGAAATGTTGGTAGCGCGCATTGATCAACTGATGCACACCGTCGAACAGTTGCTGATGCTGTCACGCGCAGGGCAGGCGTTGGCGAGTGGTCACTATCAACAGTTGCACTGGCAACAGGACATCATGCAACCGCTCCAGCCCGAGATGGCCGAACTTTATGAGCAACGTCAGCAACAACTACACTGGCCGCAGGGTGCCGACATACCGCAACAGGGCGAAGCGGTATTGCTGCGTCTGATGCTGCGCAATTTGCTGGAAAACGCCTCGCGCTACAGCCCGGAAGGTAGTGAAGTGAAGGTAGTGTTACGTCAGGAAGCACAGCAGGTGATTGTTGAAGTCTGGGATCAAGGACCAGGCATCGAAGCCAGCGCGGCAGAAGAGTTAACCAAAGCCTTTCGGCGTCGCGATCAACGCTACGGCGGCAGTGGGTTGGGCTTGAATATCGTGCTGCGCATCGTGCAGATGCATCGTGGTCGTCTGGCGTTGCTGAACCGTAAAGATGGCAGCGGACTGATTGCCCGCTGCCAGTTACCTCAGTCACTGAATTAGAACTGGGTGTTGAGGCTCATGTAGTAAGTACGGCCTGAATCGTTGTAGGTATTGGCACCCGCACCGTACAGATAAGAGCCGGTGTTGGCGTTACCGGTGGTCTGGGCATTACCCTGACGCCAGTGACGCTTGTCGAACAGGTTGTCGATACCCACGGTTACGCTAACGTACTTGTTCACATCATACGTACCGCTCATGCCAAGGATGGAGTAAGGGCTAACCTGATCGGTGGCGCTGCCGGTAACCGGATCGCCATGATAGTCATACTTCTTAGGCACTTGCTTACCATACCAGGTAAAGGTGGTTTGCAGTGACAGATCTTCCATCGCCTGCCAGCTCAACGTGGAGTTCAGGGTATATTGCGGAATAATCGACAAACGGTCGCCGGTGGTTTTGTTCTTACTCTGCAACATATAGGTGAAGTTGTTATTCCAGGTCACCGCATCGGAGAACGGAATGTTAACCGTTCCCTCCAGACCTTCAACTACCGCTTTTGGCACATTCTCCCACTTGTAAATGTTGGTGGTGCCATTGGAAGCCGTACCGGTTGAAACCATACCGGCTTCAATTTTGTTGCGATAATCGTTACGGAACCAGGTCAAACCAGCCTGATAGCCCTCGTGTTTCCACTCCAGACCAATCTCTTTGTTGATGCTGTTTTCCGCTTTCAGGTCTTTGTTACCTTGCAGATAACAGGCGCTGGAGGCGTCAGCACACCCCTGGCCGTTGCTGTACAACAGATAGTTCGGGTTGGTCTGATACAGGCTCGGCGCTTTATAAGCACGACCGATACCCATCTTCAGCGTGAAGTCATCGCCCAGTCCCTGCGACAGGTTCAGTGATGGACTCCAGTTGTTACCGACAATCGAGTGATGGTCGAAACGCAGGCTTGGCGTCAGCATGGTGCTGTCCGTCACTTCCATATTGTCTTCAGCAAACAACGAGAAGATTTCAGCCTGTGAGTAAGGACTACGTCCGGTATTGGAGATGCCCGGTACGCTACCGTAGTTGGCCGCCTGCGTGGTTGAAGACGGATCCTTCATGCGCTGCTGGTTCCATTCGGTACCCAGGGTTGCCGTCTGGTTGATCAGCCATTCAAACGGAATGCTGATTTCACTGTGCAGCATGATGTCATCCAACTGGATGGTGTTGAAACCACTGTTGGAGAAGATCCCTTCGGTGCCGCCAGCCAAACCTTCATTAATACGGCTATTACGGGTTTTCTCGTAACGTCCCCAGGTATTGGTGCTGACGCCGTTATCCCAGGCTCCGGTCCACTTCAGCGAGACGTTCTGGCGGTACATGCGGTTAGTTTCGTCGCCGTACTTGCTTTTCACCAGCGTGCTGGTGTTGGTGTTCTGGGTATCACCGGCATACAGGTTACCCTGACGACTATAGCCCGCCTGAAGTTCCAGTGTCTGCATCGGTGCAAACGCCCAACTCAGTAACGCATTGATATCTTTATTGACTGAGCCTTCACGGCCCGCCGGATAGCTGCCCGCGTAAGTCCCGGTACGGTCTGCCGCATGGCCTTCGTTGATGTCGTAGGCATCAGCCTGCGTTTTGGCTAAACCACCGTATAAACGGAAGTTGAAATCATCGCCCAGCGGTCCTTGCAGACTGAAGTTGGTGCGTTTAGTTGCACCTTCATCTTTGTGCTGTGGGACGTTGAAATAGGTATTCCAGGAACCGTGCCACTGTTGATCGGTGTATTTTTTGGTGATGATGTTCACCACACCACCCGCCGCGCCGTTACCGTAGCGCACCGCTGCCGGACCACGAATCACGTCAATATGGTCGATCAGCTCCGGTGGCACCCAGTTGGTATCACCGCGAGTGTCACGCTCGCCACGCCAGCCAAGTCGTACCGAGTTACGGCTGGTAATCGGGATACCATCGACCATAATCAGGGTGTTTTCTGGCCCCATGCCACGGATATCGATCTGGCGATTGTTGCCACGTTGGCCGCTGGTTGAGTTACCGGTCAGGTTAACACCCGGCATGGTACGAATGATTTCTGAGACGTCACGGGCTGGCGGATGCTTTTTGATTTCATCAGCGGTGATGGTGGAAACACCGGGAGCCTGGAGCGTCTGTTGCTCGGCGGTCACCATCATGGTGCCGCCATCGTGTGAATTGGCGTCTGTGCTGGTAGTCGTACTACTGGAGGTCTCTGCTGCCCAGACGCTGCTGGAAAGAAGGCCCAGTTCAATCAGAATAGCTAATGATAAACGCGAATATTTTGTCATTTTTTCGTTCCTGGATTGCCAGTAAAGGTCACTGGCGAGCCGGTGAGAAGGTCACAGTCCTTATCAAAGCCCCGTTCCAAGCCTGGCAGTGCCATCCGTTGCGCATCCTTTCCTTAATGGGAAAGTTGACAGGCGGAACGAGCGCGCTCATTTATGAGCGGAAACACCCTATTGCAAATGCAAATAATTATCAATAGTATTATTTATCACCTTTGTGAAAGAATCCTTGAGTAAATGGCGACTGGCAGCACCTATGACCTGGCTAAATGATCTGACCGGCAGTGAAGCCTGGTGGCAGGAGCAACAAAGTAAAGGTATCCCGCGTGTGGAAGGTGAAGTGGACGGCGAATGCCTGGTCACTTTCCTCTGGCGCGATCCGCAGGGCAACGAGACGCAGTCACGTATCCAGCGGGTGTGGATCAACATTACCGGTGTGACCGATCACCACCAGCGCCGCGCCCCGCAATCCCTGATGCGTGTTGCCACTACCGATGTCTGGTACTGGCAAACCACCCTGCCAGCCAACTGGCGTGGCAGCTACTGCCTGATGCCGGATGAGCAGGCGACTGATTTTTCCGGTGATGTCGACATGTACGCGCTGCGCAACTGGTGGCGCGACAAATTCCCCACCGCCCAATCTGATCCGCTCAATGCCTTGCGTGGCTGGTCAGGTGGACGCGGCATGGGCGTTTCTCCATTGCATCTGCCTCAGGCCCCCAATCAACAGCTGTGGCAGGCGATTGATGAAGGCCGCGCCCCCGCAATCGCCCTGCAAGAATATCGCTGGGACAGCCACTTACTCGGCAATAGCCGCCGGGTGTGGATCTATTGCACCGGTGAGGCGCAACCTACGTCCCGGCCACTGGCCATTCTGCTCGACGGCCAGTTCTGGGCTAACAGCATGCCGATTGCTGGCCCGTTGCAACAACTCACCGATGAGGGCGCATTGCCCGCCGCCGTCTATCTGTTTATCGACATCATCGATCGTGAGCATCGCAGCCGTGAGCTGCCGTGTAACGCCCTGTTCTGGCAAGCCTTGCAGGAGGAATTACTCCCCCAGGTGGCGCAGTGGGCACCGTACCAACAACAGGCCGATAGCACCGTGGTCGCCGGGCAAAGCTTTGGCGGCCTGGCCTCGGTATTCGCGGCGCTGCACTGGCCGCAGCAGTTTGGCAACGCCATCAGCCTGTCCGGCTCCTTCTGGTGGCCGGAGCGTGGTAACCCGCATGGCTGGCTGTTGCAGCAACTGGAGCAAGGGCTGGCACCGCGTCAGCCGCTGCGTTTCTGGCTGGAAGCGGGCAAACGTGAAGGACTGATTTTGCAGGCGAATCAGCAACTGCAACAGATGTTGCAAGCCGCCGGATATCAGGTGCACTACCAACCGGTAGAAGGTGGACATGACGCGCTGTGCTGGCGCGGTGGCCTGCTCGTTGGCTTACAGGCGCTGTGGCGCACCCCGACATAAATTCATCTCGCCCGGACTCAGGAGCCGACATGGAACATCGCAATCCCTTCGACGATCCGCAGCAGGATTGTCTGGTGCTGCGCAATCCGCAGCAACAATACAGTTTATGGCCCGCGTTTAGCGACCTTCCCGCTGGCTGGCATGCCGTGTATGGCCCCCAGCCACAGCCAGATTGCCTCAGCTGGCTGGAACAGAACTGGGGGAATATCCGCCCAGTGACGCAGGACACTAACCGGAGCGACAATGTCTGAATTCCTGATGAATCGACCCCACACCGAACAACAGACCCTGCCACTGGTTGCGGCGCAGCCCGGTATCTGGATTGCCGATCAGCTGTCACGCCATCACAACGCCTACGCGGTGGCACACTTTATTGAATTGCATGGCGATATCGACAGCGCCTTGCTGAGCAAAGCGATCATCGCCGGAATGCAGGAAGCCGATACGCTGAATATGGCGTTCGGTGAAGTGGACGGCGAAGCGTTGCAATGGCCGCAGGCCCAGCACTTCAGCCCGCCGCAGTTGGTTGACCTGCGTTCAGACGAGCATCCCGCTGACAAGGCCCGCGCGTTGATGCGTGAAGATATGAATGGCGACTTGCGCGTGCTGAGCGGAGCTCCCTTATATCATCATTGCCTGTACCGCCTCGGCGAGCAGCATTGGTTCTGGTATCAGCGTTATCACCACCTGGTGGTGGATGGTTTTAGTTTTACCGCCCTGACGCGCCGTATCGCCAACCTGTACAGCGCCTGGGCGCGCCAGCAGGAACCAGAACCAACGCCGTTTATCCCCTTTAGCGAAGTGGTGGAAGAGTATCAGCGTTATCAGCAATCCTCCTCCTTCGAGCGTGACCGCCAGTTCTGGCGTGAAAAAGGTGCCTCCCTGCCCGCGCCCGCCACGCTGGCACCCCAGCCGCTGGCCGGGCAAAGCGCCAGCACCGATCTGTTGCGTCATAGCCTGACGCTGGATCGCGCCACCTTCCAGACGCTGGTCAGCCAACATCCGCAGCACAGCGCCGCCGATCTCGCCTTTGCGCTGGTCGGGTTATGGCTGGCGCGTCTCAGTGGGCAAAACGATTTCTCGGCGGGCTTCATCTTTATGCGCCGCATCGGTTCAGCCGCCCTGTGCGCCACCGGGCCGGTGATTAACGTGTTGCCGATGGCGATCCATTACGATCCAGCGCAACCGCTGGCCGCACTGGCAACGCAACTGGCGGGTGAAGTGAAGAAAATGCGCCGCCACCAGCGTTACGATGCTGAACAAGTGCAGCGCGATCTGGGCCGTCTCGGTGATGGTGATCCGATCTATGGCCCGGTGATCAACCTGAAGATGTTTGATTACCAGCTGGATTTCGCCGGTGTGGAGGGCGTCACCCATCAACTGGCTTCCGGCCCGGTGCGCGATCTGGAAATCGCCATCTATATCAGTGAACAGGGTGAGCTGACGCTGGAACTGCTGGCCAATGCCGAACGCTACAACCCGGCGACGCTGCAACGTCACGCCAGCCGGTTCGCGCTGTTGCTGACACAGTTGGCCGCTGAGCCGCAACGCCCGTGCGGCGAGTTGGATCTGCTGACTGCAGCAGAACATCATTGGCTGGCGGATATCAACCACACGCCACACCCGTTACCTGCCGAGACTCTGGCATCGCTGCTGGCCCAGCAGGTAGAGAGAACCCCAGATGCATCCGCACTGGCCGATGCCCAGCATCAGCTCAGCTACCGCCAGATGCAGCAGCAGGTGTTTGCGCTGGCGCAGCAACTGAGTACGGCCGGGGTCACGCGTGGTGATATTGTTGCTGTGGCACTGCCGCGTTCGGTGCAACTGTCGCTGGCGCTTCAGGCGATCGTCTCGCTCGGTGCCGCTTATCTGCCGTTGGATACCGGCTACCCTGATGATCGCCTGCAACTGATGCTGGAAGATGCAACACCACAAACGTTGATCACCTCGGCATCACTCGCACCACGTTTTGCCGCCATCTCCGGCGTCAGTCAGCTGCATTTCGATGCGCTGTTTAGTCATACAGATGTCCCTGCCCCGCGCAGCGCGCCGCAACCGCAGGATGGTGCCTACATCATCTATACCTCGGGTTCTACCGGACGTCCTAAAGGGGTACTGGTCGGCCATGAGGCGATCGTTAACCGCCTGTTGTGGATGCAAAATCACTATCCGTTGCAGGCTGATGATGTGGTGTTGCAAAAAACCCCCAGCAGCTTTGACGTTTCGGTGTGGGAATTTTTCTGGCCGCTGCTGGTGGGCGCCCGACTGGTGATGGCTCCGCCGGAAGCCCATCGTGATCCCGAAGCCCTGCAACAACTGTTCGCGCAGTACCGGGTCACCACCACCCACTTTGTTCCTTCAATGCTGGCCGCGTTTGTCGCCGCGTTGCAGGATGATGCGGCGATTAACAACTGCGCCAGCCTGCGCCGTGTGTTCTGTAGCGGCGAAGCACTGCCAACCGATTTATCCCGTGAGTGGGAGCAGTTGACCCATGTTCCTCTGCACAATTTATATGGCCCGACTGAAGCAGCGGTGGATGTGAGCTGGTATCCGGCGTTTGGCGAATCACTGGCTGCGGTCGAGGGTGCCAGCGTACCCATTGGCTATCCCGTCTGGAATACCGGCCTGCGTATTCTTGATGCACGCTTGCAACCGGTGCCGCCGGGTGTGGCGGGCGATCTTTATCTGAGCGGTATTCAACTGGCGCATGGTTATCTGGGACGTCCCGATCTCACCGCCAGCCGTTTTGTTGCCGATCCGGCAGGCAATGGCGAACGTATGTATCGCACTGGCGACGTGGCGCGCTGGCTCGATAACGGGGCAGTGGAATACCTTGGCCGTAGCGACGATCAGTTGAAAATTCGTGGTCAGCGCATCGAACTCAACGAAATCGATCATCTGTTGTGCGACCAGCCAGGCATTGAGCAGGCCGTGACGCACGCCGTGGTGTTGGGTGGTGCGGCGGCACAGGGCGATGCCCGCCAACTGGTGGGTTATGTCATCGCCGATCACACCATAGACGGTGAGGCCCTGCGTAGCGCACTGGCCCAGCAACTGCCCGCCCATATGGTGCCGGTGGCGATTGTCCAGTTGGAGACGTTCCCGCTCAGCAGCAACGGCAAGCTGGATCGTAAAGCCCTACCGCTGCCACAGGTAGCAGCCGCCAGCGCCGGGCGCGAACCGCATCCAGGACTGGAGAGCCAGCTGGCAGCGGCGTTTTGTCAGTTGCTGGCGCGCGACAGCATCAGCGCCCAGGATGATTTTTTTGCCCTCGGCGGACATTCGCTGCTGGCGATGCGTCTGGCTGCCCAGCTACGTCGTGAACTCCAGCAGCAGGTTACGGTTGGACAGATCATGGTTGCCTCCACCGTCGAGAAGCTGGCGGCATTGCTGAGTGATGATCAGTCTCACCAGCAGGCCGGTTTCGAGGCGGTGTTGCCACTACGTCAGGCAAGCGGGCCGAAGTTGTTCTGTTTCCACCCGGCATCCGGTTTTGCGTGGCAATTCAGCATTCTGCAACGCTACCTGGATGCGCGCTGGTCGTTGATCGGTATTCAGTCGCCCGATACCGCCAGCCCACTGAATCAAAGCCTGCATCTCGACGAGGTGTGCGAAGCCCATCTGCGCACGCTGCGCGAGGTGCAGCCGCACGGTCCTTATTATTTCCTCGGCTATTCACTCGGCGGTACGCTGGCGCAGGGAATTGCGGCACGACTGGCGGCGGCCGGTGAAGAGGTGGCTTTCCTTGGCCTGCTTGATACCTGGCCGCCAGAGACGCAGAACTGGGATGAAAAGCGCGGCGAGAACGTGCTGGACCCGGCAGTGCTGGACGAAGTGAACCGCGAGCGTGAGCAGTTCATTGCGGCACAACGGCATCAGGCGGGTGAAGAGATGCAGGCGATGTTTGACACCATTGAAGCCAACTACGCCAGTTCGGTACGCCTGCTGGCGACCGCACGCAGCGCCAGCTTTAGTGGTCGTGCCACCTTGTTCCTCGCGGAGCAGACGCAGCAACCGGGACAGGATGCGCGCGGCGCCTGGGCACCTTATGTGGGCGAGCTGGAGGTATGGCCGATGGATTGCGCCCACGTCGATATCATTTCGCCGAAGATGTTTGAGCAGATTGGCCCGTTGTTGCAACGGCTACTGAGCGAACTGTAATCCAGAATGTAGCGGCGCGATTTATCGCGCGGATTTTTCCAGCACCGCGCACGGAACCGCGCGATAAATCGCGCCGCTACAATAAGTTATGTTCTTGGCCGTCCCAACGGCACAATCATTGGCGTATGCGCCACCGGATCTTCCACAATCACGCAGCGCAAGCCATATACCTGTTCAATCAGCGCTGACGTGACAATCTCTGCCGGTTTGCCTTCCGCAATAATCCGTCCGTGGCGCATGGCAATCAGATGCGTGGCATAGCGGCAGGCGTGATTCAGGTCATGCAGCACCACCACCAGCGAGCGACCGTGCTGCTGATTAAGATCCTGCATCAATTCCAGCAATTCAATCTGATGGGTGATATCCAACCAGGTGGTCGGTTCGTCGAGCAACAGCAACGGCGTTTGCTGCGCCAGCACCATCGCAATCCATACGCGCTGACGCTGACCGCCAGACAGGGTATCCACCTGCTGATCAGCGAGATCCGACACCCCGGTAGCCAGCATCGCCTGCTGTACCGCAACTTCATCTTCGGCACGCCAGCGCCCAAACAGCGCCTGATGTGGATAACGCCCACGTGCCACCAGCTCAGTCACGCTGATGCCTGCTGGTGCGTTAGAACTTTGCGGCAGCAGGCCCAGACGACGTGCCACTTCTTTGGTGGGATAGCGCGCAATGGCTTCACCATCCAAAAAAACCTGGCCTTTCAACGGTGTATTCAGACGGCTCAGGGTGCGCAGCAGGGTTGATTTGCCACAGGCGTTCGGGCCGATAATCACCGTCAGCTCTCCTTCCGGGATCGCCACCGACAAATTTTCTGCCACCACTTTTTTGTCGTACCCCAGCGTCAACCCTTCGCCATAAAGACGGGTAGAGATTTCGGTCATTGGCGTCGAGCCTCCCGCACCAGTAAAACAATCAGATAAAGGCCGCCAAGGCTGACGGTAATCACGCCCACCGGCAATTGATAAGGCAGGAACAGATGCTGCGCCGCGAAATCGGCAGCAATCAGCAACAGCGCACCACACAGCCCCGCCAGCGGCATACCGCCGCCGAGACGACGGGCAATCTGTGGTGCCAGTAGCGCCACGAAGGAGATCGGGCCGACCAGCGCCGTCGAGGCGGCAATCAGCACCACACCCAGCAGCATCAACCATAAACGGCTACGCTCCACCGGCACCCCAAGGGCGCAGGCGGTATCATCACCCATTTCCAGCAAACGCATCCGGCGCGCCAGCAACGCCACCAGCAGCAGCGCCACCAACAACGCCGCGATCACCGGCGGCGTCTTGTTCCAGGTGATACCGTTAAGCGAACCGGCGCTCCACAGACCGGCGCTGAGGGCAGAATCCAGCGAAGCGCTGATAATCAACCAGCTGTTAAGGCCCATCAATAGTGCACGGATGCTGATGCCGACGATAATCAAACGGAAGGTTTCCACACCGTTGCGCCAGGCAAACAGGTAAACCAGCGCGGCAGTGGCGATACCGCCAATCATCGCTGCCAATGTTATCGCTGAGGCGTTTTGGTTGAACAGCACCAGCGCCACCAGCACGCCGCTGTAGGCCCCGGTGTTAAAACCAAGAATATCCGGGCTGCCCAACGGATTACGCAGCAACGACTGGAAAATCGCGCCACTCACACCCAGCGCTGCGCCAATCAGCAGCGCCATCAAGACGCGTGGCAGACGCCACTCAAGGACAATCAGTTTGATATTGTTAGCACCCTGCCCCAGCAGCACCTGCCAGATTTGTTCACCGCTGACCGGCAAGGCACCGCGCGTCATCGCGAGGAACGCGATCAACCCGCAACCGAGCAGCAGCCAGAAAGTATGAAACATGACGCGTCCGGTCATACGGCACCCCGCGCGAGTTTGCGCCGTACCAGCACAATCAACATCGGTGCACCCAGCATGGCGGTAACAATGGAGACGCGCAGTTCACCGGGCACCAGCAGGCGACCAATAATATCCGCCGTCAGCAACAGGATCGGCGTCACCAGCGCGGTAGCAGGCAGCAGCCAACGATGGTCATTGCCCACCAGCCAGCGTGCCAGATGCGGTGTCATCAACCCAACAAACGCAATCGGTCCGACCGCGGCGGTCGCTGCACCACACAACAAGGCAATCGCCAGCAGCCCCAGCAACTGGGTCCGTGCCACGCGCGTGCCCAGCGCAGTCGCCATATCGCCGCCCATACTCAGGCTGTTTAACGCCTGCGACAAACCGATAGCCACCACGCTACCCAGTGCGACAGCAGGCCACAGGGTGCGCAAAATGGTAAAGTTGCGGATATCCAGCGAGCCGCTGTGCCAGAAACGCAGGTGATCATAGATGTCAGGATTGAGCAGCGAGATACCCGACGTCAGCCCTTCCAGCACCGCACTCAGCGCCACGCCCGCCAGGGTTAAACGCACCGGATTGACGCGTCCACCGCCAATCGCGCCGGTCATCGACACCAACAACGAAGCCAGCAACGCACCCGCAAAAGCAAAACCAAGCCATTCGGATGGGGTATTCGCGCCAAACCACGCAATGCCCAGCACCACGGCGAAACTGGCTCCGGCATTCACACCGAGGATGCCGGGGTCTGCCAGCGGATTACGCGTCAGGCTTTGCATCAACGCCCCTGCCAATCCCAGAGCCACCCCCGCCAGTAATCCGGCCAGGGTGCGTGGCAGACGAGCCTCGCGAACGATAACGCAATCCGCGCTACCACAGGAGGTGGTAACGGCATGATAAACATCGGAAAAAGAGATGGATTTTGCGCCCAGCATTAAACTGAGAGCAATAAGGAGCACCAGCAGCATCCCTGATCCTGCAAGTGCACGAGTCTGGTGCATAGTGTTATGAACCTTAATGATCAACGTCGTCGCGTGCGTAGGGTAAATGTGATAATGATATTTGTTATCGTTATTACTCGTATTTGTCTATGTTATCATGACTCGCCTCGCGAAAGATGAGGAAAATTGGTGCAAAAAGGCGAAGACATGAACAAACCCTCCCACTTTATCGATCTCTCCCTGCTTAAATCCCACCCGGCGTTTCGCGCGGTGTTTATCGCCCGCTTTATCTCGATTGTGGCACTCGGCATGCTAGCCGTAGCCGTACCGGTACAAATTCAGCAGATGACGGGCTCCTCCCTGTTGGTCGGACTCGGCGTCACGGTAGCCGCCTGCGGCATGTTTATCGGTTTACTCACCGGTGGAGTACTGGCCGATCGTTATGAACGTAAGAAACTGATTTTATTGGCTCGTTCCACCTGTGGCCTGGGCTTTGTCGGGCTGGCGATTAACGCCGCACTGCCTGAACCCTCGTTGTCTGTGGTCTATCTGCTGGGGTTGTGGGATGGCTTTTTTGGTGCGATTGGCGTCACCGCGCTGCTGGCCGCAACTCCGGCGCTGGTCGGACGCGAGAATCTGATGCAGGCAGGCGCGATTACCATGCTTTCAGTACGCTTCGGCTCTATCCTGTCACCGGCGATTGCCGGCATGGTGATTGCCAGCGGCGGCGTGGTGTGGAACTTCGCCCTCGCGGCGCTGGGAACCTTGTTGACCGTGCTGACCTTGTTGAAGTTGCCGGTGCTGCCTCCACCACCCCAACCGCGTGAACATCCCTTAAAGTCCCTGGCTACCGGTGTGCAATTTCTGTTTACCACCCCGCTGGTAGGTATGGCGGCGTTAATGGGCGCGCTGGTCACGCTGGCAAGCGCAATTCGCGTGCTTTATCCGGCGCTGGCACCGCATTGGGAGGTGAGCGCCGACCGGCTGGGATTGATGTTCGCTGCCGTGCCTTTGGGTGCCGCGATCGGCGCAGTGACCAGTGGTCGGTTAGCACAGGCCGCACGTCCTGGGTTATTGATTCTCAGTAGCGCTATCACCTCATTTCTGGCGCTCGGGCTGTTTGGCCTGATGCCGAACCTCCCCCTCGCGTTGCTCTGTCTGGTGGCCTTCGGTTACTTCAGTTCCATTACCAGCCTGGTGCAGTACACCCTGATTCAGGCATTAACCCCTGATGCGCTGCTGGGACGTATTAACAGCTTATGGACGGCACAAAACGTCACCGGGGATGCGTTGGGCGCGGCGCTGATTGGCGGGATCGGTGCCTGGCTGTTACCCCAGCAGGCTGCCGCGATGTTTGGCTTCGCTGCCACCCTGCTGGGCGTGCTGATGTGGCTGGTGATGGGATCGTTACGTCGCTATCAACCGCCAGCCGTGAAGCTGGCGGAAGAAACATCATGACTTCACAAACAGTTTTTCCAGGCGAGTCAGTAGGTTGCTGGCGCTGAAGTAATCAAGGCGGAAACTGTCGACGCCCAGCGCATAAACCTGCTGTTGCGTCACGGCGGCGTTTTGTGCGAGGAACGGATTAGCCAGCACCGACTGACGGGTTTTGTCATCGGCAGCAAATAACAGGAAGCTGTGTCCCGTCAGGCCG
This sequence comes from Pantoea sp. X-Soil-TKNS-1211, assembly GCF_059730495.1. Lineage (NCBI taxonomy): Bacteria > Pseudomonadati > Pseudomonadota > Gammaproteobacteria > Enterobacterales > Erwiniaceae > Pantoea > Pantoea sp. X-Soil-TKNS-1211. The sequence continues at coordinate 577,896 of NZ_AP035953.1, read as the reverse complement.
TTGGCAACGTTTTCACCCGCGAGCTGAATGATGTCCTTGCGCTGTCCCATGCTGTGGCTTTGTTGAATATTGGCCGGGGGCATCGCCAGGGTGAAGCCCAGTTGCTGCAACAATTTGCCCTGCGCCGATTCTGCGGTCCACAGATTCACCGCTCGTCCATCGCCATTCCATACCATGGCGGAAACCGGCTGTGGCGGTAATTTGATGGCTTTTTTCAGCGCGGCCTGGCGATCGGCAAAGGCTTTAATATACTGCGCCGCCTCGGTTTCATGCCCGGTGGCGTCACCCAGCAATGTCATCAGGTCTTGCCAGCTTTTATCGTCATAGTTGATGACCAGCGTCGGTGCAATGGCAGAAAGTTGGCTCACCAGTTTGATAGCAGAATCATTCCCGGTGGCACTGACGATAATCAGATCCGGCGCTTCGGCGGCAACCGCTTCAGCGCTGGGTTCGCCAATATAGAGACGTTTTACGCCGCGCTGTTTTGCCACCTCGCCCCACTGACGGAAGAAGCCCTGATCGTCAGAGAGGCGGCTATTGGGGGCAGTGGCACCGGAGGCAATCACCGGGGCATCAATCGCCAGCAGAGAACCGGTCAGCGTGACGCTGGTTGAGACGATACGCTGAGGCGCTTTGGTTAAAGTCACCACGCCTTGTTCGGTCTGAATTTTGCGCGGCCAGCCCTGTTCGGCACGCGCAAGGCCACTAACCGCCTGCAAAATGAACAACAGGACAACCATGCCCCATAAACCGCATTTATTCATAAGTTTTCATCCACCATTTAGCTTATTCCGGCCTTCGGCGTAATTGCGGGAAAACGCCTAAAGATAAGGGAATTCCCGCGAACTGATTGACTCTTTAACCCATTAGACGTAGGTTACGATGCCATAATAAAAATGATAATCATTCTTAATAATCTTATCATTTATAGGTGAAAATTATGGTGGAATCCTCCACATTTGAAAATGCCTGGCTGAAGGATTTTTCCGCACTTTGTCGCGGATTCCTGTTCACATCTCCGTGGCGCAGCCTGGTGACTCAGGGTTGCTACACCACCCTGACCGAACCGGTTCAGGATGCTGCTGCGTTAGACGGTGATTTTCAGCAACAGTTGCGCCAGCATTTTGCGGCGGCGAAAAAACAGGGTATCGAGAAGCCGATTCTGGTCGGTGCGATCCCGTTTGATGTCAGCCAACCTGCCGCCTTGTTTATTCCTGAATCCCATCAGACCTTTAAGCGTGCCGATTTGCTGGCCGCGTTACCGACCGAACTGAGTGCTCTACCCGCAGTGCGCCGCCGTGCGGCGGTACCGGATCACGACATCTTTACCCAAATGGTGGCCGATGCGGTGGCTGCCACCCAACGTGGCGATCTCGACAAAGTGGTCCTGTCGCGTTTAATGGATATCGTGACAGAACAACCGGTGGATAGCGCTGCGCTGATGCAGCGGGTCATGGCGCAAAACCCTAACAGCTACCATTTCCATCTGCCGCTGCCGCAGGGTGGTGTGTTGCTGGGAGCCAGTCCGGAACTGATGCTGCGCAAGCAGGGGCGTGACTTCAGCTCTTGTCCTCTCGCCGGTTCAGCACGTCGCGATAGCGACAGCCAAACCGACCGCGCAGCCGGCGAAACCCTGATGAATTCCAGTAAAGATCGGCACGAACATCAGTTGGTCACCGATGCGATGCGCACCACCCTGCAACCACGCAGCCATCTGCTGTCGGTGCCGACGGTGCCTTCGCTCATCACTACCTCAACTTTATGGCATCTCGCTACGCAGATTGATGGTGAAGTGCAGGACACGCGCGAAAATGCCCTGTCCCTCGCCTGCCTGCTGCATCCGACACCGGCCCTGAGCGGTTTCCCGCATCAACAGGCACAGCAGCTGATCCAACAACTGGAGCCGTTCGATCGTCAGTTGTTTGGCGGCATCGTCGGCTGGTGTGATGACGAAGGCAATGGCGAATGGGTCGTCACCATCCGCTGCGGCACGGTACATGACACCCATGTGCGCCTGTTTGCCGGTGCCGGAATTGTGGCCGACTCTCAACCCGAATTAGAATGGCGTGAAACCGGCGTGAAGCTGGACACCATGTTGCGCGCCTTTGGACTGCAATAAAGGAAAGACCATGAGTATTCCCTATAACCGCTGGCCTGATGAACTCGCCGCACGTTACCGTGAAAAAGGCTACTGGCTCGACGTGCCGATGACCGACATCCTCGCGCGTCAGCAAGAAAACGACGCCATCGCGGTGATCGACGGCGAACGTCACATCAGCTACCGCGAAATGCATCAGTTAACCGACAACCTGGCGGCAGCGCTGCAACGTCGCGGCCTGAAAACCGGCGATACCGCGTTGGTACAACTCGGCAACGTGGCGGATTTCTATCTGACGCTGTTCGCCTTATTTAAAATCGGTGTGGCGCCCGTCAATGCGTTGTTCAGCCACCAGCGTACCGAAATGACCGCCTACGCGGCACAAATTGAACCAGTGCTGCTGATTGCCGATCGCACCCATCCTCTGTTCGCCGATGATAGCTTTATCGACACGCTGTGCCGCAGCCATCCCTCATTGCAGCAGGTGATTCTGCGCAATGATGCCCAGCCGGAAAACACCCTGGAAGCGCTGCTGGCGGAAAATGCCGGTGATTTTACCCCGACGCCGAGCGCCGGAGATGAAGTGGCCTTCTTCCAGCTTTCCGGTGGCAGCACCGGCACGCCAAAACTGATCCCGCGTACCCATAATGATTACTACTACAGCATTCGTGGTAGCGTGGATATTTGTGCCGTAACCGATCGTACCCGCTATCTGGTGGCGCTGCCTGCGGCGCATAACTTCCCGATGAGTTCGCCCGGTGCACTCGGCGTGTTTTATGCCGGTGGTCAGGTAGTACTGGCCGCCGATCCCAGCGCCACACTGTGCTTTCCGTTGATCGAAAAACATCAGATCACCGATACCGGCCTGGTGCCGCCAGCGGTAAGCCTGTGGTTGCAGGCGATTCAGGAGTGGGGCAGCAACACACAGCTGGCTTCGCTGGAACGGATGCAGGTTGGCGGCGCGAAGCTGGGTGAAACCCTCGCAATGCGTATCCAGCAGGAGATTGGTTGCCGCCTGCAACAGGTGTTCGGGATGGCGGAAGGGCTGGTGAACTACACACGCTTCGACGACGATGAGAAAACCATCCTCACCACTCAGGGACGCCCGATTTCTGATGATGATGAAGTCTGGGTCGCCGATGCCGACGGCAATGCGCTGCCGGTGGGTGAAGTGGGACGTCTGATGACACGCGGACCTTATACCTTCCGCGGTTACTATCGCAGCCCGGAGCATAACGCCGCCAGCTTCGATGCCGACGGATTTTACTGCTCCGGCGATCTGATTGAGATCAACCCGCAGGGTTACATCACCGTGCAGGGACGCGAGAAAGATCAGATCAACCGCGGCGGTGAGAAGATCGCCGCAGAAGAGATCGAAAATCTGCTGCAACGCCACCCGGATGTGATTCATGCCGCGCTGGTGTCGATGAATGATGAACTGATGGGTGAAAAGAGCTGCGCCTTTATTGTCGCCAGCCAGCCGATTAAGCCGGTGGCGCTGCGTCGCCATCTACGTGAGCTGGGCGTTGCCGAGTTCAAATTACCCGATCGTATTACCTGCGTAGACGCCCTGCCGCTGACCCCGGTTGGCAAGGTGGATAAAAAACGTCTGCGCCAACAACTTGCCGACCAACAAGCGCAAGCCTGACCTGTTCCGGAGATTGTATGGCTATTCCAAAATTGACCTCTTATCCGCTGCCGACCGCCGCCGAGTTGCCTGCCAACAAGGTGAAATGGGCGCTGGAGCCGCAACGCGCGGCGCTGCTGATTCACGATATGCAGGCCTATTTCCTTAATTTTTGGGGCGAAAACAGCCCGCTGGTGAATCAGGTTGTCGAAAATATCGCGCGTCTGCGTGCTTACTGCAAAGCGCAGGGTATTCCGGTGTTCTATACCGCGCAACCCAACCAGCAGAGCGATGAAGATCGCGCGTTGCTGAATGATATGTGGGGACCGGGCCTCAACAAGCATCCCGATCAACAGAAGATCGTCGACGCACTGGCACCGGATCAGGACGATCATGTGCTGACCAAATGGCGCTACAGTGCCTTCCACCGCTCGCCGCTGGAGTCGATCCTGCAAGAGATGGGCCGCGATCAGTTGATCATTACTGGCGTGTACGCCCACATCGGCTGCCTGACCACCGCCACCGACGCTTTTATGCGCAACATTCAGCCGTTTATGGTGGCCGATGCGCTGGCTGACTTCACCCGTGAAGAACATCTGATGGCGCTGACCTACACCGCTGGCCGTAGCGGCAAAGTGGTGATGACCGCCGATCTGATGCCATTGCCGCTGAGCAAAGACGATTTGCGCGCGCTGATCCTGCCGCTGCTGGAAGATGACGATGTGCCGGAAGATGATGAGAACCTGATCGACTACGGTCTCGATTCCGTGCGGGTGATGGCGCTGGCAGCGCGCTGGCGTCAGGTGCACAGCGATATCGATTTCGTCAGCCTGGCGAAGAATCCCAGCATTGATGGCTGGTGGGCGCTGCTGTCGCGGGAGTCGGCAAAATGAGCCTGCCTTTTGATTTTCGTGGAAAAATTGTCTGGGTCACCGGGGCCGGTAAAGGCATTGGCTACCATACGGCGCTGGCTTTTCATCAGGCGGGCGCCCAAGTGGTGGGCTTTGATCTGCGTTTTGATCAATCAGACTATCCGTTTGCCTGTCAGGTGATGAACGTCGCCGATGCCGCAGAAGTCAAAACCGTCTGCCAGCGCCTGCTGGCCGAGCAACCCCGTCTTGATGTACTGGTGAACGGGGCCGGCATTCTGCGCATCGGTAGCACCGAAGAGCTGGCATTTGAGGACTGGCAAGCCTGCCTCGCCGTCAACGCCGGTGGTGCGTTTAATATGTTCCAGCAGACGCTTCCGGTATTTCGCCAACAGCGGGCCGGTGCCATCGTCACCATCGCCTCCAATGCCGCCCATGCGCCACGCCTTGGCATGTCTGCCTATGGTGCGTCCAAAGCCGCGCTGCGTAGCCTGTGCCTCACCGTAGGTCTGGAAATGGCCCCGCTCGGCGTGCGTTGCAATATCGTGTCACCGGGATCGACCGATACCGATATGCAACGCAGCCTGTGGCATACGCCAGAAGCGGAGCAGGAGATGATCAACGGCTTCCAGGATCAATACAAGCTCGGGATCCCGCTGCGTAAGATCGCCAAACCCCAGGAGATCGCCGCCAATATCCTGTTCCTCGCTTCCGATCTCGCCAGCCACGTGGTACTCCAGGATATCGTGGTGGACGGTGGCGCAACGCTGGGAGCCTGACGCATGGCAATCTGGAAACGATCAATAGAACTGGATGAACTCAACCGGATGGGTGAGAACTCGATGCTGGCACATCTGGGCATTGTGTTCACCGTGATCGGCGACGATCACCTCGAGGCTATCATGCCTGTTGATGCACGCACGCAGCAGCCATTTGGCTTGTTGCACGGCGGCGCATCGGTGGTGTTGGCAGAATCGATGGGATCGATTGCCGGGTATCTCAGCGTGGAAGAGGGAAAAAGTGTGGTGGGGATTGAGGTGAGTGCCAGTCATCACCGTGCGGTCAGTAGCGGCGAAGTGCGCGGTATCTGCCGCCCACTGCATCTCGGTGCGCGTAATCAAAGTTGGCAGATTGAGATTCGCAATGGACGCGACCAACTGTGTTGCAGTAGCCGTTTGACGGTGGCAGTGCTGGGGTAATTTCCACACATTCTGTAGCGGCGCGATTTATCGCGCGGGTCTTTCCGGCATGGTGCTCCGGATTACGCGATAAATCGCGCCGCTACAGATACATGTCATTATTTCGGCAACAAAAAAGCGGCCATCTGGCCGCTTTTTGCTGGTGCGCTTAACGCTGGTAAATGATTTCGACGCCTTCGTCGTCGTCCTCGTCCCAGTCGTCATCCCAGTCTTCGTCTTCTTCCACTTCCTGCGCGTTTTCCATCGCTTCACGGTGGTAATCATCCCACATGAAGGCAACTTTCTCCGGCTCTTTCGCTTCTTCTTCGGCTTCTTTCGGGTTAGCGATGATGAAGCTCATCACGTCCCAGCACAGGTCGGTGACGCCATTACGGCTGGCAGCAGAAATCAGATAGTATTTATCTTCCCAACCCAGCGCTTCTGCAATCGCTTTAGCGCGGCTTTCCGCTTCTTCACGACTCAGCAGGTCAGTTTTGTTAAACACCAGCCAGCGCGGCTTCTGGTACAGTTTCTCGCTGTACTTTTCCAGCTCGCCGAGGATGATGCGCGCGTTTTCCACCGGATCAGACTCATCAATTGGCGCGATGTCGATCAGGTGCAGCAACACGCGGCAGCGTTCGAGGTGTTTCAGGAAGCGAATACCGAGGCCAGCGCCTTCAGCAGCACCTTCAATCAGACCCGGGATATCAGCTACCACAAAGCTTTTTTCGCTGTCCATACGTACCACGCCCAGGCTTGGTACCAGGGTGGTAAACGGATAATCGGCAACTTTTGGCTTTGCCGCAGAGACGGCACGAATAAAGGTCGATTTACCGGCATTCGGCAAACCGAGCATACCGACGTCAGCCAGCAGCATCAGCTCCAGTTGCAGGTCACGCTTTTCGCCCGGCGTACCCATGGTTTTCTGGCGTGGTGAGCGGTTCACAGAAGATTTAAAACGGGTGTTGCCCAGACCATGCCAGCCGCCTTTGGCGACCATCAGCTTCTGCTCGTGACGCGTCATATCGCCCAGCGTTTCACCGGTGCCCTGATCGATAACACGCGTACCGACAGGAACTTTGACGATGATGTCTTTACCACGTTTGCCGGTACAGTCACGGCTCTGGCCATTCTGACCACGCTCAGCACGGAAAGATTTTTCGAAACGATAATCGATCAGGGTATTCAGGTTTTCATCAGCCAGCAGGTAAACGTCGCCGCCATCGCCACCGTCACCGCCGTCCGGGCCACCTTTCGGAATGTATTTTTCGCGGCGGAAGCTGACGCAACCATTACCGCCATCACCCGCAACCGCCAGGATCGTCGCTTCATCAACAAACTTCATTTTCTTTCTCCGTCACACTAACGTTCACAGCAGGTGTCTGACTGCAAACGGGTCCGCCAGGGTCTTCTGCGCTGACCGGCGGCGGATAATACAGGATTGGCAATGCCTTGTGTACATAAATTGTACAGCATTCTACTTAAGGATGCAGGCTCAGGCGCGCTCCGCAGCAGAATGTAAAAAGCCCCGCAAAGCTGCGGGGCCTTTCATTCGTTCGTTCAGACGTTAACCGTCTGCGTCACGACAACCTTACTCAGCAACGATGCTGATGTATTTACGGTTGTTCGGACCTTTGATTTCGAATTTAACTTTGCCGTCTGCGGTAGCAAACAGAGTGTGGTCACGACCACAACCTACGTTGTTACCGGCGTGGAATTTAGTACCACGCTGACGAACGATGATGCTACCTGCCAGAACAGATTCGCCACCGAAACGTTTTACACCCAGACGTTTTGCATTGGAGTCACGACCGTTACGAGTCGAGCCACCAGCCTTTTTATGTGCCATTTGTCAGATCTCCTCTTAGGCGCTGATGCCAGTGATTTTCACATCAGTGAACCACTGACGGTGGCCCTGCTGCTTACGGTAGTGCTTACGACGACGAAACTTAACGATCTTAATTTTCTCGCCACGACCATGAGCAACAACTTCTGCTTTGATCACACCGCCTGAAACCAGTGGCGCGCCGATTTTCACGTCTTCGCCATTTGCAATCATCAGAACCTGGTCGAACTCAATGCTTTCACCGGTTGCGATGTCCAGCTTTTCCAGGCGAACGGTCTGACCTTCGCTTACTCGGTGTTGTTTACCACCACTTTGGAAAACCGCGTACATATAAAACTCCGCTTCTGCGCTTGCCTTTTTGTTTATCAGGCGGCGCTATAAATATTCACAATAGGGCGCGAATTCTACGCAAATCTCCAGAAGAAGACAAGTGCACTTTGCACTCTCTTGCAGAAAAAAAGCGCAGGATGAATGCAAACGTTTATCAAGCCGATTTTTCAAGTACAATCAGTAACAGATTACCTGAACTCACGCTGGGTAAAAGCGCTTACCATGCCGAGAAACGAGTCATAGCTGAACAGACGAATGAACTTAGAACAGATTAATGAATTAACCGCGCAGGACATGGCGGCCGTCAACCAGACCATCCTCGACCAGCTGAATTCAGAAGTCTCGCTGATTAACCAGTTGGGTTATTACATCATCAGCGGTGGCGGAAAACGCATTCGCCCGATGATTGCTGTGCTGTCAGCACGTGCACTGAATTACCAGGGTTCGCAACATATCACCAATGCGGCGCTGATCGAATTTATCCACACCGCCACCCTGCTCCATGACGATGTGGTGGATGAATCCGATATGCGTCGGGGCAAAGCCACGGCCAATGCCGCCTTTGGCAACGCCGCCAGCGTGCTGGTGGGTGATTTTATTTATACCCGTGCGTTCCAGATGATGACCAGCATGGGATCCCTGAAGATCCTCGCACTGATGTCTGAAGCCGTTAACGTGATCGCCGAAGGCGAGGTGTTACAGCTGATGAACGTTAATGATCCGGACATCACTGAAGAGAACTACATGCGGGTGATCTACAGCAAAACTGCCCGCCTGTTTGAAGCTGCGTCGCAGGCCTCCGCGATCCTCGCCGAAGCCACGCCAGCCCAGGAAAAAGCGCTACAGGATTATGGACGCTATATTGGCACCGCTTTCCAGTTAATCGACGATTTACTGGATTACAGCGCCGATGGGGAAACACTCGGTAAAAATACCGGTGATGACCTGAGCGAAGGCAAACCGACGCTGCCGTTGCTACATGCCATGCACCATGGCACGCCTGAGCAGGCGCAGATGATTCGCCGTGCAATTGAAGAAGGCAATGGCCGCCATCTGCTGGAACCCGTGCTGGAAGCAATGCAACAATGTGGCTCCCTCACATGGACGCGCCAGCGTGCAGAAGAAGAGGCGGATAAAGCGATTGCTGCACTGAAAATTCTGCCTGAAACGCCATGGCGTAGTGCACTCGAAGCCCTGGCCCATATGTCCGTCCAACGCGATTTCTAATCTCTATGGGGCCGTTCGTGGCCCCTTCTCGCTCTCACTTCTGCCCCCTCCCTTTACATCGTTTGCAAAACTTTTGCGAAAGATCACGCAGTTATCGATCATTACTTGAAACTTACTGGAACTTTCAGGAATCTTTTTGCTATAAATATCCATAACTTTCCAGCTATCTTGGCTCAGGAAAGGCACATTCTCCCGTTGGATAAGCTAACAACATGGACAAGGAGTAGAACGTTTATGCGCATAAGGAGAAAAGACTGGCATTCAGCTGACATCATTGCCCGGTTAAGAAAAAAGGGCATGTCAATGGCGGAATTATCGCGACAGTCAGGTCTAAGTTCATCAACGCTGGCCAATGCAATAGTTCGCCCATGGCCGAAAGGCGAGTGGTTGATTGCCGGAGCACTCAATATTCATCCTTCAGAGATCTGGCCAAGCCGATATTATGATCCGAAGACACGCTGCTTACGCGATCGTAAAATACGTCTACCACCTGCAAAGGATCCGGAATTGCCTTTAGATCCTGAAGCGCCTTGTGCGGATCTCTGATGAAAAAAAACCAGCCGCACGACGCGACTGGTTTCTTCATTTCAAACCGATAAGTTCGTTATTCGCCGCTGACGCGTTCGATATTCGCACCCATCGCTTTCAGTTTGTCTTCGATATGCTCATAACCGCGATCGATATGGTAGATACGATCCACCAGCGTGGTGCCTTCAGCGATACAACCCGCCAAAACCAGACTGGCCGACGCACGTAAATCGGTCGCCATCACCTGAGCACTGGAAAGGGTCTCAACACCATGACAGATTGCGGTGTTGCTTTCGATTTCAGCGTGTGCGCCCATGCGAATCAGCTCAGGGATATGCATAAAGCGGTTTTCGAAAATAGTCTCAGTGATCACACCGGTACCTTCGGCCACCAGGTTCAGCAGTGTGAACTGTGCCTGCATGTCAGTCGGGAAACCCGGATGCGGGGCAGTACGCACGTTGACGGCTTTCGGGCGCTTACCGTGCATGTCGAGGCTAATCCAGTCTTCACCGGTTTCGATATCTGCACCTGCGTCACGCAGTTTAGCCAGTACCGCATCCAGCGTATCCGGCTGAGTGTTACGACACAGCACTTTGCCACGTGAAATCGCGGCCGCCACCAGGAAAGTACCGGTTTCGATACGATCCGGCAGTACGCGGTATACGCCGCCACCCAAACGCTCTACGCCTTCGATGGTGATTTTATCGCTACCTGCACCGCTAATTTTCGCACCCAGCGTGTTCAGGAAATTTGCCGTATCGACAATTTCCGGCTCACGCGCGGCGTTTTCAATGATGGTGATACCGGTCGCCAGAGTTGCAGCACTCATGATGGTCACGGTGGCACCCACGCTCACTTTGTCCATCACGATATGCGCGCCTTTCAGACGGCCATCAACTGAGGCTTTGACATAGCCCTCTTCCAGTTTGATCTCCGCTCCCAGCTGCTCAAGGCCGGTAATGTGCAGATCGACCGGACGTGCACCAATAGCACAACCACCCGGCAGAGAGACTTGCCCCTGGCCAAAACGCGCGACCAGCGGACCCAGCGCCCAGATAGAAGCACGCATGGTTTTAACCAGATCGTACGGCGCACAGAAAACATTAACTTCGCGCGCATCAACATGTACCGAACCATTGCGTTCAACTTTCGCACCCAGCTGGCTCAGCAGCTTCATGGTGGTGTCGATGTCACGCAGTTTCGGCACATTCTGAATCTCTACCGGCTCTTCAGCCAGCAGCGCTGCAAACAGAATAGGTAGCGCAGCATTCTTCGCCCCGGAGATGGTCACTTCACCACTCAAACGGGTAGGGCCTTGCACACGAAATTTGTCCATTAACATGGTTCTCAATATCCATCCCAACAAGCCCGCCTGAGCAGGCTTGTGCGCTTAGAAACCGTTAAGTTTCCGGTCGCGCGACCACTCGGCAGGGGTATAAGTTTTAATAGAAACCGCATGAATGCGATTATCCGCAATATATTCCATCAGAGGGGCATAAACCGCCTGCTGCTTTTTAACTCGGCTCAGCTCACCAAACATCTCACCGACGGCAATCACCTGAAAGTGGCTGCCATCGTTGCTGAGGACATGTACTTCGTCTAAAGGCAGCGCCTGCATCAGCACAGCCTGAACTTCACTATTTTCCATCGCTCTTTGCTTCAAGTTAATAAGAATAAGCCAGACATCTTAGAGGAAAGTTCCTGACTCTTAAATACGCAAAAGCCCCTGAAAGCATCAGGGGCTTTATCGGTGTGGGAATGATTAGGCTGTTTTTTCCGCAGAAACAATTATCTGCTGCAAGTTATAAAGCGTAATCAGTGACTGGAGTTTATCAGTAATGCCGCTAAAGCATGGCGTGTTGCCCTGTGCACGTACGATTTCACGTAAATGCACCAACAGAGCCAGGCCTGCTGAATCAACGCGGTCAAGCGCAGCCACATCAATGGTATCGATACCCACCATGGCGGTATCGCGCTGATGCCACAAGGCCAGAAGCGTGTCGCGATCCAGTTTGCCGCTCAGGGCCAGAGTGCTGGCAGTGCGCTGCCAGCGTAATGGTTCGCTCATTATTGCTGCTTATCCAGAGAGATAGGCTGTGCCGCTGACGCTTTCAACTGCGCGGTCAGACCATCAATACCTTTGGTACGCAGCAGATCGCCCCACTCGTTCTGTTTGGTGGTGATCATACTGATGCCTTCAGCCACCATGTCGTAGGCCTGCCAGTCGCCGGTGCGGCTGTTCTTACGCCACTGGAAATCAAGACGGACCGGTGGACGGCCATTGGGATCAATAATCGTGACGCGAATCGCCACGATATTGGCATCGCCAATCGGCTGCTCCGGTTGGATTTGATAGGTTTGACCATGATACAAGGCCAGTGCCTGGCCGTAAGCCTGCGCCAGATAATCACCAAAGGCGTTAAAGTAAGCATCACGCTGCGCGGGGGTCGCGTCACGGTAGTAACGCCCCAGCACCAGCGCACCGGCGTATTTGATCTGTACATACGGCAGCAATTCCTGGCGCACGATATCGCGCAGGTAGTTCGGATTCTGTTTGATCTTGGGCTGTTCGTTTTTCAGGCGAGTAAAGGTTTTCGCCGCCGCTTCATTCATCAGCTTATAGGGATTGCTCTGGTCCGCGGCCGTAGCAGCCAGGGGAACAATGGCCAGCATGGCAATCATCAGTAAACGTTTAAACATCGTGTTGTACCTCTTGGGATTATTCCGTTGCTGCAGGCGCGCTCTCCGCACCCTGTTGTTTATTATCGTTTTTGTTATCGCCGCTCTTATACAAGAACTGGCCGATCAAATCTTCCAGCACCAGCGCCGATTTGGTATCACGCAGCGTTCCGCCATCTTTCAGCATAGCGGAACCCAGATCCGGGTCATCAAAGCCCAGATTCAGCGCCAGGAACTGCTCACCCAGTAGTCCCTGGGTACGGATCGCCAGTGAACTGGTGTCTGGTATCTTGTCAGCATATTGATCGCTGATCGCCATCGTGACGCGTGGTGACAGGGTTTTGTCATCCAGCGAAATATCCGTCACCCGGCCAATCACCACACCGCCAACCTTGACCGGTGAGCTGACTTTCAGGCCGCCGATATTATCGAAGGTGGCATACAGCTTCCACGTGGGTTCAGTCCCCAGCGATTTCAGATCGGCAACACGCAGGCTGAGAAACAGCAGAGCCAGCAGAGCCAGCAGCATGAAGACGCCTACCCAAATTTCGTTTTTCTTGCTTTGCATTGCATCATTTCCCAAACATCAGTGCTGTCAGCACAAAATCCAATCCGAGTACCGCCAGTGAAGCATGCACCACGGTACGCGTCGTCGCCCGACTGATCCCTTCCGAGGTCGGGATGGCATCATAGCCATTGAACAGCGCAATCCAGGTCACCGTAATGGCGAAGACGGCGCTTTTGATAATGCAGTTGATGACATCAGTACGGAAATCCACGGCATTCTGCATTGCGGACCAGAAGAAACCCGGATCGATCCCTTTCCAGCTGACGCCCACCAGTGCACCACCAGCAATCCCCACCGCCGTGAAGATTAACGCCAGCAGTGGCATGCTGATGAAACCGGCCCAGAAACGCGGTGACACCACGCGCCTCAGCGGGTCAACCGCCATCATCTCCATGCTGGAGAGTTGCTCAGTTGCCTTCATCAGGCCGATTTCCGCTGTCAACGCCGAACCGGCTCGCCCGGCAAACAGCAGTGCTGTGACCACCGGGCCAAGTTCACGCAATAGCGATAACGCCACCAACATGCCAAGACTGGTTTCCGCGCTGTAGGTGGTCAGGACCAGATAACCCTGCAATCCCAGCACCATGCCGATAAACAGCCCGGACACCATGATGATCAACAGCGACATAACGCCCACGCTGTAGAGTTGCTTAATCAGCAATGGCGCGTGTTTGCGAAACGCGGGTTTACCCACCAGCGCATGAAACAGCATCATTCCTGCCCGGCCAAACGCCGCACAGGTGTTTATCCCCTGACGTCCGAGTGACGCCAGCGCCTGTAACAACATCAGTTTAGGTTCTCCCTGCATGGGTCAAATCGGCCAGATAGTCCCCGGCCGGAAAGCGGAACGGCACCGGGCCATCCGCATGCCCTTCAATAAACTGGCGCACACGTGGATCGGCGTTTTGCCGCAATTCAGGCGCACTACCCTGAGCAATAATTTTTTGCCCGGCAACAATATAGGCATGATCGGCAATGCTCAAGACCTCTGGCACATCGTGCGAAACCACAATGCAGGTCACCCCCAGCGAATGGTTAAGTTCATCGATCAATTTTACCAGAACCCCCATGGTGATCGGATCCTGTCCGACAAAGGGTTCATCGAACATGATCAGATCGGGTTCCAGCGCGATGGCACGCGCCAGCGCAGCACGCCGCGCCATACCGCCCGACAATTCCGCCGGTTTCAGCTGTGCCGCACCGCGCAGGCCGACCGCTTCCAGTTTCATCATCACCGTACTGTGCAGCAACTCTGGCGGTAATTGCGTGTGCTCACGCAGCGGCCAAGCGACGTTATCAAAGACGCTGAGATCGGTAAAAAGTGCCCCCGACTGGAACAACATGCTCATTTTTTTACGCACCTCATACAATCTGCGGCGCGAAAGCGTGGGGATGTTCTCATCGTTAAACCAGATTTCACCTTTATCAGGTTGCAGCTGGCCGCCAATCAAACGAAGCAACGTGGTTTTACCAATGCCCGACGGCCCCATAATGGCGGTGACTTTACCCGCCGGTACGGTTAAGGATATATCGTCGAAGATGGTGCGATCTCCGCGCGAAAAGCTTACGCCACGAACCTCAACCAGATTCGTTTGTTGCTGGATCATCTTTACCTCTTAATGGGGATCGGGCGTTATCGTGTCCGGGGATGGTAGCCTGTAAGACCAAAATCCACGAGAGTTTTACAGAAACTTACCCACCCGATGTGGCGAAAACCGCCTTAAAATTTACTTTTGCCTCTCAGACAGTCAAAATCAGCGCCTGTTTCAATGCGCTCATGTTTTTACCCGTCGGCCAGGTGTGCCGACACCCCCGGCCATCAAGGATTTTTCATGTTCGTAGCCACTGCCCTGCTGTTTATTGGATTGATTTTACTGGCTTACGGCGCTGACCGATTAGTTTTCAGTGCCGCGATCCTCAGTCGATCCTTTGGCATCCCGCCATTAATCATCGGCATGACGGTGGTCAGCATCGGTACTTCGCTTCCCGAATTGATCGTCTCTTTTTCCGCTGCGCAACATGGACAGATGGATTTAGCGGTGGGCACCGCGCTGGGTTCGAACATCACCAATATTCTGTTAATCCTCGGCGGCGCAGCGTTGCTGCACCCCTTAACCGTCCATTCCAATCTGATTCGTCGCGAACTCCCGTTAATGCTGCTGGTCTCACTGCTGAGCGGCATCATGTTGTTTGATAATCATCTTAGCCGCCTGGATGGGGTAGCCTTGCTGCTGATTGCGCTGGTTTATCTGTTGGTCGTGATTCGTATCGCGCGTCGGGCTGAACGCGAAAACAACGATACCCTGACACGCGAACAATTAGCGGAGCTACCGCGCGACGAAACCGGCAATACGGTGGCCTTCCTGTGGCTTGCCGTCGCTTTGCTCATTCTACCCATGTCGACCCGCATGGTGATCGATAACGCAACCGCCTTTGCCGACTACTTCGGCGTGAGCGAACTGGTGATGGGTCTGACGCTGATCTCCGTAGGCACCAGCTTACCAGAACTGGCGACCGTGATTGCCGGTGCCATGAAAGGCGAGGACGATATCGCTATCGGCAACCTGATCGGTGCCAACATTTATAATCTGGCTATCGTACTGGGCCTGCCTGCACTGATTCATCCGGGCAGCATTGATCCTCATGCATTTGCCCGGGATTACTGGGTTATGTTGGGCGTTAGCGTATTGTTCGCCTTGCTGTGCCTGCAACCACGCCGCCGTATTGGCCGTGTAGCAGGCACCTTGTTGTTAGCTGGATTTATCGTGTGGGTGTGCTGGCTGTGGCTTAGCCCCATGTTTACCCCAAGTTAATAAGGACAGACTGAACATGTCACATCAGCGACTGGATTTTGACTTTCAACAGGCAGGCAAAACGGTGCTGCGCATTGAGCGTGAAGGGCTTGAGCAACTCGATCAATATATCAATGACGATTTCTCCCACGCCTGCGAGATGATCTTCGCCTGTCGGGGCAAAGTGGTGGTGATGGGCATGGGCAAATCCGGGCATATCGGCAAAAAAATCGCCGCCACCTTCGCCAGTACCGGAACCCCCGCCTTCTTTGTGCATCCGGCTGAAGCCAGTCATGGTGACCTTGGCATGGTCAGTACCGATGATGTGGTGGTTGCCATTTCCAATAGCGGTGAATCCAATGAGATCCTCGCGCTGGTCCCCGTTCTGAAGCGGCAGAAAGTCCAGCTAATCTGCATCACCAGCCGTGCCGACAGCGCTATGGGACGTGCCGCCGATGTGCATCTGTGCGTTAAAGTGCCGCAGGAAGCCTGCCCTCTGGGCCTCGCTCCCACCACCAGCACCACTGCGACGCTGGTGATGGGCGATGCGCTGGCAGTCGCACTGCTGGAAGCTCGTGGCTTTACCCAGGAAGATTTTGCGCTGTCCCATCCCGGTGGTGCACTCGGACGTAAACTGCTGCTGCATGTCAGTGACATCATGCACAGCGGCGACGAGATCCCGCACGTTTCGCGTGATGCCTCACTGCGTGATGCATTGCTGGAGATCACGCGTAAAAATCTCGGCCTGACGGTGATCGTCGACGATCTGATGAAAATCGAAGGTATCTTTACCGATGGTGACTTACGCCGGGTGTTTGATATGGGTATCGATTTCCAGTCAGCCAGCATCAAAGATGTGATGACGCGCGGTGGCATTCGCGTGCGCCCCAACATGCTGGCCGTTGACGCACTTAATCTGATGCAAAACAAAAACATCACTGCGCTGCTGGTGGCCGATGACGATCGCCTGCTTGGTGTGGTACATATGCATGACATGCTGCGCGCCGGTGTGGTCTGAACAGGAAAAGAACATGAGTGTTGAAACAGCTGAGATCGAGACCTGCTATGGTCCGGTGAGCGCAGCAGTAATGGCGCGCGCGGCGCAGATCCGCCTGCTGATTTGTGATGTTGATGGTGTGATGTCAGACGGCCTGATTTACATGGGCAACAGCGGTGAAGAACTGAAAGCCTTCAACGTGCGCGATGGCTATGGTATTCGTTGCCTGCTGACCTCCGGCATTGAAGTGGCTATTATTACCGGTCGCAATGCCAAACTGATGGAAGATCGCTGCAAAACCCTCGGCATTACGCATCTTTACCAGGGACAATCGGATAAGCTTTTGGCCTGGCGCGAACTCCTGGATAAACTGTCATTATCTGCGGAACAGGTGGCGTATATCGGTGATGACCTGATCGACTGGCCGGTAATGGCCCGCGTCGGTCTGAGCGTCGCGGTCGCCGATGCACACCCGATTCTGTTGCCGCGCGCGCATTACGTCACCCGTATTGCCGGTGGTCGTGGCGCGGTACGTGAACTTTGCGATCTGATCTTAATGGCGCAGAACAAATTTGAGGATGCCAAAGGGCAATCAGTATGAGTAAAAGCAGGCGTTGGATAACGCTGATTCTGGCCCTAATCGCTCTGGTGCTGATTGGCTGGAATCTTACCAACCAGGATGAGAGCAAAGCGCCGGTAACCACCAATGACCAGGAGCCGACTTACACTAGCTCGACTTCTCACACCGTGGTGTACAATCCAGACGGTGCGCTGGCCTATAAATTGATTTCGGATAAAGTGACCTACTTTGCTGCCGATGAACTGAGCTGGTTCGATAATCCGGTGATGACCACTTACGACGTGAACAAAATTCCGACCTGGTCTGTGCGCGCCGACAAGGCAAAGCTCACCAAAGATCGTATGCTTTATCTTTACGGCCATGTTGAAGTGAACACCCTGACGCAGGATTCGGAGCTGGAGCGCATTAAAACCGATAATGCGGTGGTCAATCTCGTCACCCAGGATGTCACCTCTGACGATCAGGTCACCCTTTATGGCCGCAGTTTTAACTCTACTGGCATGAAGATGCGCGGCAACCTACGGACGAAAAATGCCCAGTTGATTGAAAAGGTCAAATCCTCCTATGAAATCCAAAATGAAAAACAACAGCCTTAAATTACTGCTGGTCAGCGCCCTGTTAGCCACCAGCCTGCCCGCTCTGGCATTAACCGGGGACTCGGACAAACCCGTCAATATCGATTCAGAGAATCAGTCGCTGGATCTGCAAGGCAACGTCGCTACCTTCACTGGCAACGTGATCGTTACGCAGGGATCGATCAAGATCACCGCTGACAAAGTGGTCGTCACCCGTCCGGGCGGCGACAGCAAAAAAACCATTGTTGATGCCTGGGGCAACCCAGCGACCTTTTATCAGATGCAGGACAACGGTAAGCCGGTGCAAGGCCATGCCGCCAAACTTCACTACGAACTGGCGAATGACTTTGTTGAGCTGACCGGTAACGCCTACATTGAACAGCTGGACAGCAACATCAAAGGCGATCGCATCACCTATCTGGTGAAAGAACAGAAAATGCAGGCCTACAGTCAGGGCCAGAGCAAACGTGTGACCACCGTGCTGGTGCCGTCGCAGTTGCAGGACAAAAACGGTTCCTCCCAGAGCCAAAAAAAGAGTAACTAATTTCTATGGCCACACTGATCGCTGAAAACCTGGCGAAAGCCTACAAAGGCCGCCGCGTGGTAGAAGACGTTAGCCTGCAAGTTAAATCCGGCGAAATCGTCGGTTTGCTTGGCCCCAACGGGGCCGGTAAAACGACCACCTTCTACATGGTGGTCGGTATCGTGCCACGCGATGCCGGTCGTATTGTGATTGATGATGAAGACATCAGCATTCTGCCGCTGCATGCACGTGCACGTCGCGGCATCGGCTATCTGCCGCAGGAAGCGTCAATTTTCCGTCGCCTTAGCGTTTACGACAACCTGATGGCGGTGTTGCAGATCCGTGACGATCTCACCGAAGAACAACGCCAGGATCGTGCCAACGAACTCATGGAAGAGTTCCACATTGAACACCTGCGTGACAGCATGGGTCAGGCACTTTCCGGCGGTGAACGCCGTCGTGTCGAGATTGCCCGCGCGCTGGCCGCCAATCCTAAATTCATCCTGCTGGATGAGCCTTTTGCCGGAGTTGACCCCATTTCCGTTATTGATATCAAGAAGATCATTGAACATTTGCGCGATAGCGGGTTGGGTGTGCTGATTACCGACCACAACGTACGCGAAACCCTTGCCGTCTGTGAACGCGCTTACATCGTCAGTCAGGGGCATTTGATTGCCCACGGCACTCCCGATGAAATACTTGCAGATGAGCAGGTTAAGCGTGTTTATTTGGGCGAAGAGTTCAGACTCTGATAAGGTGTCGTAACCTCCGACGTTTGCTTAGGAAACTCAATCCGGATTATGAAGCAAGGTTTGCAACTCAGGCTCAGCCAACAGCTGGCGATGACACCCCAGTTGCAGCAAGCAATCCGCTTGCTGCAACTCTCTACGCTTGAACTCCAGCAGGAATTACAATTGGCGCTGGAAAGCAACCCATTGCTTGAACAATCAGAAGTACACGAGGAAGTAGACGCTCGCGAATATCAGGAAAATGAGGCACTCGATACTCGCGAGGCGCTGGAACAAAAAGAGATGCCGGAAGAGCTGCCGCTCGATGCAACCTGGGATGAAATCTACACCGCCGGAACGCCTTCTGGTACCGGAACAGATTACCAGGATGATGAACTACCGGTTTATCAGGGTGAAACCACCCAGTCGTTGCAGGATTACCTGATGTGGCAGGTTGAGCTGACGCCGTTCACTGATACCGATCGCGCCATTGCAACCTCAATTGTTGATGCTATCGACGACACCGGTTATCTCACGGTGACGATCCAGGATATTTGTGACAGCATCGGTGATGAAGAACTCACGCTGGAAGAAGTAGAAGCGGTTTTAAAACGCGTGCAGCGTTTCGATCCGGTTGGCGTTGGCGCGCGTGACCTGCGTGACTGCCTGCTGGTGCAGCTTTCTCAATATGCCACCGATACGCCAATGCTGGCGGAAGCGCGTTTAATCGTTAGCGAGCATCTTGATCTGTTAGCCAATCACGATTTCCGCAGCCTGATGCGTATGACGCGCCTGAAAGAAGATGTACTGAAAGAGGCGATGGTGCTGATTCAATCGCTTGATCCGCGTCCGGGTCAATCGGTCAACACCAGCGAACCTGAGTACGTCATCCCGGATGTACTGGTGCGAAAAATCGGCACACGTTGGACGGTAGAACTGAATGCCGACAGCGTGCCACGTCTCAAGATTAATCAGCACTATGCTGCAATGGGCGGCGCTGCACGTAATGATAGCGACAGCCAGTTTATCCGCAGCAATTTACAGGAAGCCAAATGGCTGATTAAGAGCCTGGAGAGCCGTAACGACACGCTGCTGAAAGTGACACGCTGTATTGTCGAGCAGCAGCAGGCGTTTTTTGAACAGGGCGAGGAGTTCATGCGTCCCATGGTGCTGGCGGACATCGCTCAGGCTGTGGATATGCATGAATCCACGATTTCCCGTGTGACTACGCAAAAGTATCTACATAGCCCGCGTGGCATCTTTGAACTGAAATATTTTTTCTCCAGTCATGTGAATACCGAAGGTGGCGGCGAAGCCTCATCGACGGCGATTCGTGCGTTGGTGAAAAAATTGATCTCTGCGGAAAATCCCGCAAA
This sequence comes from Pantoea sp. X-Soil-TKNS-1211, assembly GCF_059730495.1. Classification (NCBI taxonomy): domain Bacteria; kingdom Pseudomonadati; phylum Pseudomonadota; class Gammaproteobacteria; order Enterobacterales; family Erwiniaceae; genus Pantoea; species Pantoea sp. X-Soil-TKNS-1211. The sequence goes on along the minus strand of NZ_AP035953.1, from coordinate 557,375 downwards.
ACCCTTGAGCGACAGCAAACTGACCTCCATGTTATCTGAACAGGGCATCATGGTGGCCCGCCGTACGGTTGCTAAGTATCGCGAGTCTTTGTCCATCCCGCCCTCGAATCAGCGTAAGCAGCTGGTTTGAATGTATTGAGAAGGAAGACCTATGCAAATAAACCTTACCGGACTGAATGTAGAGATTACCGAACCGCTGCGCGAATTTGTAAATAGTAAATTTGCCAAACTGGAACACTATTTTGATCGGATTAATCAGGTCTATATTGTTCTGAAAGTGGAAAAGGTAACGCAGATTGCTGATGCAACACTGCATGTGAACGGCGGTGAATTGCACGCGACATCGGAAGCGGAAGACATGTACGCGGCCATTGACGGATTGATCGACAAGCTTTCCCGTCAGTTGACCAAACATAAAGACAAACTGAAAAAACACTAACCTTCACGCTTGCAGAGTGCTGACCGGTTCGGCACTTAGAGCACAGAATGGGGCGGGCTAACCGCCCCGTTTTGTCATCTGCGCAAGCGCCAACAGGATAACTGTATTTTTCCCGCTATCGGGGTAAAGTGAGTGATCCTCGCGGCTATGTGAACTCGCAAGTGAAACGATGATGAACAACGATCTGACACTGGAATTGAGCTCGGTCCTCACGCTGGACTGCACCCGCAGCGGCGTACACTGCCAGAGTAAAAAACGTGCGCTGGAAATAATCAGCGAGCTGGCAGCGAAACAGCTCAATCTGCCTCACCAGACGCTTTTCGAAGCGATCCTCACCCGTGAACGCATGGGCAGTACCGGTATTGGCAATGGTATTGCCATTCCACATGGCAAACTGGAGGAGGATACACTGCGCGCCGTTGGCGTGTTCATTAGCCTCGATCAGCCCATCGCCTTTGATGCGGTAGACAACCAGCCAGTGGATCTGCTGTTTGCGCTACTGGTGCCCGCAGACCAGTGTAAAACCCATCTGCATACACTATCGCTGGTGGCAAAACGCCTGGCAGATAAAACCGTTTGTCGTCGTCTACGCGCTGCGCAGAGCGATGAAGAACTCTATGCCATTATCACAGAAGCGCAGGAAGACCACCTTTAAGCGACAGCTACTTTTACCGGCCAGAGTGCCGGTTTAAAACGGGAGAAATGTGATGGTGCTGATGATCGTTAGCGGTCGGTCAGGCTCAGGAAAATCAGTCGCGTTGCGTGCGCTCGAGGACATGGGGTTTTACTGTGTCGATAACCTGCCAGTGGTGTTGTTACCAGAATTGGCCAATACCTTAAGCGAACGCAACATCTCTGCCGCCGTCAGTATCGACGTGCGTAATATGCCGGAATCGCCGGAGGTTTTCGAAACCGCGCTTAATAATCTGCCGGATTCTTTTTCGCCACAGCTGCTGTTTCTCGACGCTGACCGTAACACGCTAATCCGTCGCTACAGCGATACACGCCGCTTGCATCCGCTCTCCAGTAAAAATTTGTCACTGGAAAGCGCCATTGATGAGGAGAGCGACCTGCTCGAACCCTTGCGTTCGCGGGCTGATCTGATCATCGATACTTCTGAGATGTCGGTACACGAATTGGCGGAAATGCTGCGTACCCGCTTGCTGGGTAAACGCGAACGTGAGCTGACAATGGTGTTTGAATCCTTTGGCTTCAAGCATGGTATTCCGATTGATGCCGATTATGTGTTTGACGTGCGTTTTCTGCCTAACCCGCACTGGGATCCCAAACTGCGCCCGATGACCGGTCTCGACCGTCCGGTGGCCGCGTTTCTCGATCGGCATACCGAAGTGCATAACTTTATCTACCAGACGCGCAGCTACCTTGAATTGTGGCTACCGATGCTGGAAACCAACAATCGCAGCTATCTCACCGTCGCAATCGGTTGTACCGGTGGTAAGCATCGTTCGGTGTATATCGCCGAACAGCTGGCCGACTATTTCCGCTCACGTGGTAAAAATGTGCAGTCCCGCCATCGCACCCTGGAAAAACGCAAATCATGACCGTGAAGCAAACCGTTGAGATTCGTAACAAGCTGGGTATGCATGCGCGCCCGGCGATGAAGCTGTTTGAACTGGTGCAGAGTTTTAACGCAGAAGTGTTGCTGCGCAATGAAGCGGGAACCGAAGCAGAAGCCAGCAGCGTGATAGCGCTGCTGATGCTGGATTCTGCCAAAGGCGGCCATATTGAGATCGAAGCCAGCGGCCCGGAAGAAACCCAGGCACTGGCAGCGGTGATTGAGCTATTTGAAGCAGGTTTTGATGAGGATTAACCGCCTCAGTGCAATTTGTAGCGATTGAGGAAGCCTTCCCCACCCAGCTGTCGCATCTGGCGCATAATCCATTGCTGACGTTGGCGAATATAGCCTGAAGGGGCATCCGCACGAAATCGTATCGGATTGGGCAGCACCGCTGCCAGCAGAGCAGCTTCCGCCATGGTCAGGCGACTGGCTGGCTTGTGAAAATAGCGCTGAGACGCCTCCTCAACCCCAAATACACCGTTGCCAAACTCAGCGATATTGAGATACACCGTCAGAATACGGCGCTTGGTCCAAACGGTTTCGATTCCCACCGTCAATCCTGCTTCCAGCCCTTTACGCACCCAGCTGCGCCCATCCCACAGGAACAGGTTTTTCGCGGTTTGTTGCGATAGCGTCGAGGCACCGCGCATCCGTTCATCACCCTCGTTATCCAGTACCGACTGGATCGCGGCCACATCAAATCCCCAGTGTTCTGGAAACTTTTGATCTTCTGACGCGATGACCGCCAGCGCCATCCACGGTGAGATCTCATCCATGCTGACCCAATCCGAATGCGCCACATAGTCAAAATTTCCGTGCAGCCAGGCCCCCAGCTGTCGCTCAACCATTACTGCGGAAAAAGGCACCGGTAGAAAGGAAAAAAGCACAATCCCCGCCAGCCAAACACCCAGCCAGGCGATAAGAAATTTCGCGATCCACACTTTTACACGTTGCCAAAGTTTCCCTTTATTCTTAGCCATCAAATTATCTCTTACCTGTTCCCTGTATTAATCAATCACCCAGGTCACCAAAGCATTCGATGAGCTTCGAAAGCTAAGAATTGCCCCGTGACCAGTTGATTTATCGAACAAATTCATCACCTACGCAACCATCGTTCCTTTAATAGAGCCAAATACATCAAGCACTTCCGCTATGAAGGAATCGGTTCCATGTCTAAATACCCATCAGAAAACTTACTGACAGACGTTCAGCAAAACGTGACTCACATCACGCAAAATGTTTCACAATACTTAACATTCATTTTTCACAGTGTTTGAACCCTCTCATTGATTATTGAGAGCTTTCCGAAAATAATGTGTAAATTATCCGCAAAGATTTTGCTGCGCCACAAGATTACGGTTAAGTAATTTGGCTGCGGATTGGTTTACATCCATCGTTAAAACCTTAAACTGGAACTTTCTGCCGATGGTTTCCAAAACGTTTTGGATAACCTCTGCCATTTACCCTTATTCATGCCATATTTCATGTAGTTAACATAAAAAAAAGCGAATTTTTCATTACCAGGCAACTTTCATCACTCTTACCGGGTTTTTATGTCACTTCAGAAGGTTAAAACCCTGGAAAAAACAGAACAACCGGTCAAAATTAATGCAATGAGTCAAAGAAATTGATTCCTTGCTTGACTGTGTCAGCAAATTAATGTTTTCTGTATTTAAACGCTGCTCAACATCACACAATTTAATGAATCTTGTCACAAGTGGTGACGAATTTGCTAAGGTGGTTTTGAAGCGTTAACCAATACCACGCTGTTGCTCAGGATAGACCTCAAATAATAGCAGCAGCGCCATTTTCCCTGGTGTTGGCGCAGTATTCGCGCACCCCGGTTTCGACTGGGGTCATTTTTTTCTAATCCCTGTTACTTTTCCCGCGAAGCAACCCACTCACGCAACACATTAACGTCATGCCGCCACTCCTGTTTCAGTTCGTCGATCCACTCCTGCACGTTATCCCACCACGCTGGCAGTTCCGGTGACTGGATTTGTTTCGCCAGCTTTTGCAGATGCAGCAGACCGACAGAACCCGCAGCTCCTTTAATTTTGTGCCCCTCTTCAGCAATGCCCTTCTGGTCACGCGCCATCATGTTGGAATCGAGTACGTCGAGATAGCCCGGCATCATCTGTTCGAACATCGTCAGGCTTTGCGTGATCAGCCCCGGCCCTACCAGTTCGATATATTGCTCCAGCATTGGCACATCCAGTAGCGTCCGGTTTTTCTCGTCCGTCGGCTCGGCCATCGGGGTATCAGTTTCAGCCTGATAATCCCAGAATTTTTTGATCATCGCGGTCAGCGCAGGTACGGCCAATGGTTTGCTCAGCACATCATCCATACCCGCATCCAGATACTCTTTTTTATCTTTGAGGACATTGGCGGTCAGTGCCACTAACGGCGGCAGGATATCACCGACATGCTGCTGATGAATGGCACGCGATACATCGAGGCCCGTCATATCCGGTAGCTGGATATCCAGCAATACCAAATCAAACTCCTGTGGATCGAACATCTCCAGCGCGGCGGTGCCCGTCATCGCCACCTCCACACTGCAACCGAGCTTCTCCAGTACCGAGCGAGCCACAATCACGTTCAGCTCGATGTCTTCTACCAACAGGACATGTAATGCCGGTAGCGGCATCGCATCGTCAAGGTTATCGTCCTCAACCTCTTCCGCGACCCGTGGTGCCTTGATCTCGACGGTGAAGCAGGAACTCTGCCCTTGTATGCTACGTACGGTGATATCGCCGCCCATCGCCTGTGCCAGCCGACGTGACACCGCCAGCCCAATACCGGTTCCGGTTGCCGGTTTACCGCCATGCTGATCTTTCACCTGATAATACATGGCGAAGATTTTGTCCTGCTCCTCTTGTGGGATACCCATGCCGGAGTCTTCCACTTCGAAATGCAGGGTTTCATCCCGATGATAGGCAACACGAACCACGATCTCGCCCTGTTGAGTGAATTTCACCGCATTACCAATCAGATTCCACAGGATCTGGCGCAGTCGGGTGCCATCCGCCGAGATTTTGTGTGGCAGCGGGAGCTCAGGCGACATGACGAACTTCAGCCCTTTCGGCTGTGCCAGCAGGCCGGAGAGGTTTTCCAGATCGGCGAGGAAACCGGTAAAGTCGAGCGGCTGGTTATCGAGCTGCACCTTGCGACGTTCAATCTTGTCTACCTCAATCACATCATTAAAGATATTGCCCAGGGTAATGGCGGAGACATGAATGGTTTTCAGGTACTTCAGTTGTTCCTGATTGAGATCGGTATCCAACAGAATACGGCTCAGACCGACAATACCGTTGAGCGGCGTACGCAGCTCATGGCTGATGGTAGAAATAAAGGTGGTCTTCTCGCGGCTGGCGTTCTCCAGCGCGTCCTGATAACGCTTACGCTCGGTAATATCGCGGCCAAAGCCCATCAGGCCGCTGCGTTTCCCAACACGGTCATAATAAGGCACCTTACGGATTTCGAAGCAGGCTTTGCGTCCGTCGGGATATTGTAGCCACTGCTCGTAAGTCAGTGACACATTGTGGCGGAATACCTTTTCATCGGTTTCCAGTACCTTGGTTGCGGCATCTTCGTCGTAGATATCGCGCGGCGTCAGACCAATCAGTTGTTTCTCGCTCAGTCCGGTCAGCAGCTCCATCGCGCGGTTACAGCCGGAGAATTGTTTATCAATATTGCGGTAGAACACCAGATCCGGCGACGCATCAAGGAATGAACGCAGGAAGGAAGATTGCTGCTCCAGCTCAATTTGCGCCTGCTCACGACGCGCCATCTCTTCACGCAGTTTATCCATCACCTGCTCACGCGCCTGCTCGGCTTTAATACGGTCAGCAATTTCATGGTTGAGCTGGGTAATGGTTTCTTTCATCTGCTGATTGAGTTCAAGATCGCGCGTGCGCATCTCCTCCAGCTTATCCACCAGCCGCGACAGGCGCTGACGAGACTCTTCCAGTTGGTCAACCACCACCGAGAGAAAATAAACCGCCCAGGGCGTAATCAGCAGACCAAAGAACACCGAACGCACCACGTCAATGCTCTCAACGTGACCACGCAGCACCATGGTGACGGCCATCTGCACCACCATCGCCAACACCACCAGCGCTGACGCCAGCAATAGCGAAAAGCGGACCAGCCCCAGTTTGACCATCAAATCAACATAGTATTGCGCTAAAAGACGAATCTGTTTCATTACCCGCTCCCTGAACGAAATCTGGCTCATGATAGCGCAATTATCCGCGATTCGCGCCCGTTGGCCTGATCCTGACGTGGCCGTTCCGCCCCGTTATGGTGCATTGCAATACCATTTCGCCGACGTTCCCGTCATTATGCGTAAAGCGCTTGACTAATTCCGCCAACTGAATAATCTGTAGGGCCGCGCTTTTGCGGCCCATTTCTCAGCACCTCGTGCGAATCAATACCCTGGCAGCCATATCGTCCGATGGTTGCTGTTACTTTTTGCATATCCATTCAACTTAAGCGCTATTTTAAGCACAGCGGCGATGATTAATTTTACTAATGACGCCCCCTGATCTGATTCAAATATGACGCCATAAGAAAAACAGATACATCCTGTGCACGGAGTGGCCCGAACAGCATTTTATGCTGAAAAGTTCATCAGCTCCAGCATGGTGCAGCGATTTGATGGCTGCACCACAGTGAGACGGCTCACACTTCTTGCGGGATTGACCAGGCGTAGAGTGCCAACTTTTTACACAACTTATTCATTTAAATCATTAAGTTAACCAACAAAAAAGCATATTACCCTCAATAAAGCTGGCTATTTGACCTGAGTACGCTTTCCCGATAAGTTGGAATTCCGCTGGATGCTTTCCTGTCGGGCCAGTGTCTCGGCATATCTATGCAGCAAGAAGACTCCCTCTAGATGCAAGTTATCTCCAGTTAAGAGACCCGGATTAAAGAGCAGCTCATCAAGGACGTCCATACTATGTCTTGAGAGGAATTGCTCGGTGTTGCGACGCCCGCTCATTGCCGAGCGGAGCAGAAATTGATACAGCGCCTGTGAGCTGACTCAGCAGTGCTCTGTGCTTGAAATAATGCAGGTAATGTCAAAAGCAGTTTAAGGAGACCTCAATGTCCACTCAAAAACCTTATCCCTATGGCTTGTATGATCCAACAGCGGGCAGTGACAGCTGTGGTGTAGGTTTCATTACCCGTAAGGACGGCGAGCAGACTCATGAGATCCTGCAAATGGCGCACAGTGCGCTATGCACCGTGCCGCACCGTGGCGGGATGTCAGCAGAAGGTGTGGGCGATGGCGCAGGTGTCAACGTCGATCTTTCTCTGCACTTCTTCCGTAAAATTACCGGCCAGCCGCTGGAAGTCGGTCGTTTCGGTGTGGGCAACTTCTTTGTCCCGAAAGATGCCGAACTGCGCGCGAATGCTGAGCGCCTGGTGGAAGAAACCCTGGCAGCCTATAACTTCCCGGTACTGGTAAAACGCGACATGCCGCTGGACGGCAGCGTAACGCGCCCTGCTGCCCTGAAATTCCAGCTGCCGATTGTGCAGTGGGTGTTTACGGCCCCGCAGGAGATCACCAGCCAGAACGAATTTGAGCAACGCATTTATCGTGCGCTGCTGGACATTGAAGCGCAGGCCTTTACTGAAAGCGAATTTGGCGGTCTCTATCCGCTGTCGCTCTCCTCGCGCACGCAGGTGTTTAAAGCACGCCTGAACTCCAACGAAGTGATTCCTTACTTCAAAGATTTGACCGACCCGGACCATCAGGTGCGTGGGTTGTTCTTCCATACCCGCTTCTCCACCAACACTGATCCGCACACCACCATGGCACAGCCGTTCCGTCTGATGGCGCATAACGGTGAACTGAACACTGACCGTAAAAACCGCATTGCTGAATCGGCGCTGGCGCTGGCTCGCGGCAAGAAGATCGTACGTCCTAACGGTCAGTCAGACAGCTCGCGTCTCGACCAGAGCATCCATAGCCGTCTGATGGAAGACAATCTCGATCTGATCAACGCCGTGGTATCGATGATGCCGCCAGCGTGGGAGAACGATACCTCGCTCTCCACCGAAGTCCGCGCCATGCTGGAGTACTTCTCACTGTATGAAGAGAAGAACGATGGCCCGGCTGCGTTGATTTTCGGTAACGGCGAAGTGATTGGTGCGCGTCTGGACCGTCTCGGCCTGCGCCCGCTGCGTTCTGTTGAGACCGCTGAGTATATCGGTGCCATGTCCGAAGCGGGCCAGATTGCCTTCCCGCCTGAAAGCGTCCTGCGTCGCGGCCGTATCGAAGCGGGCGGTATGCTGTATTACGATCACCGCGAAAAACGCTCCTACACCACCGTAGAAGCGCTGGAAAAACTCGCGGCTGAGAAAGATTACCCTGCCCTGCTGAGCGCGGCGCGTGTCGACCTGCATGAGCTGCCGGAGATCCCGGCAGAGAAACTCGGATCACCGCTGCGTTATGGTGGCGACCTCAAAACCTATCAGCGTTTTGTGGCCTACTACTACAACCAGGAAAGTTTCAAATTCATGATGGACCCGATGCTGCAAACCGGCGCTGAGAAAATCTCGGCGATGGGTTACGGCAACGCCATCAATGGCTTATCCGATCACGAAGGCGGCATGGCCCACTACTTCTCCCAGCGCTTTGCGCAGGTGACGAACCCGCCGCTCGATTCTATCCGCGAAGCGGATGGCATGACGCTGCGCGTGGCGCTGGGTGCCAAACCGCATCTGGGCCGCAGCAAAGGCCAGCAGATTGTGGTGCCGACCCCGATCCTGACGCACCTTGATATGCTGCGTTTGCGTGAGCAGAAAGTTGCGCCTTATCAACGTTTTGAGATGCTGTATGAGCCAGTGATCGGCAAAGATATCGTTAGCCGTGCCGCTAATGCTGCCGCGCTGGAAAAAGCCATTGACGACCTGGCACAGAAAGTCGTGGACTTTGCCCGTCAGCAGGGCGGCATCGCCGTGCTGACTGACCGCCATATTTCATCGACCTATGCAGCGATCCCGATGCTGCTGATGGTTTCAGCCATCAACCAACGTCTGGTGCAGGAAGGTCTACGTCTGGATGTCTCGCTGGTAGTTGAAAGCGGACAGAGCATTTCTTCACACCACATTGCTGCCACGCTGGGCTTCGGTGCGTCCGCAGTTTATCCGTTGGGCGTGCAGATGCGTGCCGAGGAAAAATTTGGCGAAGGCGAAGAAGGTAACAAAGCCTTTAAGCGCTATGCCAAAGCCGCAGAAAAAGCGCTGATGAAAACCATGGGCAAAGTGGGCCTGTGTACCGTGGAAAGCTACAGCTGCGGCGAGTTTTTCGAGCCGAACTTCCTCGATACTAACGACCCGGTGCTGAAAAAATACTTCCCGAATATCAGAACGCCGGTGGGTGGCGCAGGCTTCCCGGCTATCGCCCAGATGGCGGTGGACTGGCATCAAAGCTCGCTGAAGATTCAGGGTGAGGCGGAAGTCCCCTTGCTGGGTCTGTTTAAAGAACGCGCCGAAGGTGCCGGTCACTCTTACGGCACCATCGCTGTGCGCACTTTTATTGATATGACGGAGCAGCCGATTCGCTTTGCGGATAAAGCCCGCGAAGAGGATAACTTTATCCGTCTGATGACCCTGGCGAAGCTGGATAACGCTTTCAACATTAAAGCGGAAGCGTTCAAAGACAGCAGCTTCGAACGTATCCCGAATGACGTCATCGACAGCTTCACCATCACGCCGGATTACCGTCAGTTCTCCAGCCTGATGTATGCCGAACGTAAACGTCGTCCGGCGGCGCTGCGTGATATCCTCGCGTTGCCGTGTGATTTGACCCACGTCGATAGCGAAGCAGAATTTGGTCGCAAGCTGGGGCGTTACTCGCTGGTGAACAACGGCTTCGCTACCCGCGGTCTGCAATGTGCAGCAGTCAACGGCAGCCTGAACCAGTTCACTCTGCGCCTGGTAGATGCCATCGCGGGCCTGAAACCAGAAAGCGAGCGTTTGGCCGCGCTGGCGCGGGCGCTGAAAACCCGTTTTGCCGATGAAATCGAAAAAAGCGAAGTGGTGAATGACACACTGCATATCACCGCTTACGGCAAGGCTGCTGATTACCTGTCACTCATCTTTACCGCGCTGCCTTCACTGCCGCTGGCAGAGATTCAGCCTGCGCACGAAATCACCCGTACCTTTGCCTCAGGTGCGATGAGCCACGGCGCACTGGTTGCCCCGGCGCATGAAGCCGTCGCGCACGGCACCAACATGGTTGGCGGGATGAGTAACTGCGGTGAAGGTGGTGAACACTATTCACGTCACGGCACCATCCGCGCCTCACGTATCAAACAGCTGGCATCTGGCCGCTTCGGCGTTTGGGCGGCTTACCTCGCCGATCCGATGCTGGAAGAGCTGGAGATCAAAATTGGCCAGGGGGCAAAACCGGGCGAAGGCGGTCAGTTACCGGCACCGAAAGTGACGGTAGAGATCGCGGCAGCGCGTGGTGGTACACCGGGTGTGGAGCTGGTTTCTCCGCCGCCGCACCACGACACCTATTCAATCGAAGATTTGGCGCAGCTGATCCACGATTGTAAAGCCGCGCGCGTCCGCGTCATCGTTAAACTGGTCTCTTCCGAAGGTATCGGCACCATCGCGGTTGGCGTAGCGAAAGCCGGTGCAGACGTGATCAACGTTGCCGGTAACACCGGCGGTACAGGTGCTGCATCGGTTACCAGCCTGAAATACACCGGCCGTGTGGCGGAAATTGGTATCGCCGAGGTACATCAGGCGCTGTGTGCTAACGGTCTGCGTGACAAAGTACAGCTGCGTTGCTCCGGCGCGCAGCAGACCGGCAGCGATGTGATCAAATCCGCCCTGCTGGGTGGCGACAGCTTCGAGTTCGGTACAACCGCGCTGATGATGTTGAAGTGCGTGATGGCGAAAAACTGTAACGTCAAATGCCCGGCCGGTCTGACCACCAACGCCGAAGCCTTTGATGGCGATCCACGCCAGCTGGCCCAGTACTTCATCAACGTGGCACAGGAAGTACGTGAGTTCCTCGCACGCCTCGGTCTGCGTTCACTGCGCGAAGCGCGTGGTCGTTCGGATCTTTTGCACCTGATGGATCACCCGCTGGAAGTCGGCAAACTGGACCTGCGTGCCATGCTGACCGTCGTACCGGAGCAGAAAATCGCTAAACCGGTCTATCTGGAAAAAGATTTTGAACTGGATAACGGCTGGGTTGAAGAACTGAAAGATCAGTTGGTGGCGAAAGGCAGCCGTGAGATCGCGCTGGGCGCAGGTATCACGCTGAACAACCGTAACAAGAGCGTGGGTGGTCAGTTAGCGATTGATATCGAACGCATGCTGAATCATGAGCTGTCTGTCGAGCAAAAAGCCGCCATCCCGGCAGTGATGAAAGATGACCGTGGCCGTCATTACCTGGCACCGGCCACTGTGCAGATCCATACCTCGGGTTCTGCCGGCCAGTCCTTTGGCGCATTCTGCAACGACGGCATGCTGATGAAACACTACGGCACCTGTAACGATGGCGTCGGTAAAGGTCAGTGCGGCGGCGAGCTGGTGGTGATGTCACCGGGCGGCGGCGCGCAGGACAGCGATGGCAACGTTCTGATCGGTAACTTCGCGCTGTTTGGCGCTACCGGTGGCCGCCTGTTTGTCCAGGGCCAGGCCGGTGACCGCTTTGCCGTGCGTAACTCCGGCGCAACCGCCGTGGTTGAAGGCGTGGGTGACTTCTGCTGTGAATATATGACCAACGGTGCCATTCTTAACCTCGGCACCTTCGGTAAAGGCTTTGGTAACGGCATGAGCGGTGGCTTTGCCTACCAGTACGACCCGTACGGCTCACTGGCCGCACACGCAGCCGGTGACTCAGTGCTGTTCGGCTCCATCGCTGATGAAGACGAAATGGCGAAAGTGCACAAACAAGCGGTGCTGACCATGCTCAACTGGCATCTGGAAGCGACCAACTCACCGCGTGCTGCATGGTTGCTGGCGAACTGGGATACCGAATGCCACCACTTTGTGTATGTCATGCCACGTTCGCTGTTGCTCTATCAGGACGGCGGTGAGATTCTGAAGGCGAAATCACGTAAGGATCTGCTGGAAGAACTGTCAACGTCGCTGGCTGCGCATCAGGTCACCAAGTTCAAAGCAGCCTGGCGTGACGGTAAAACCATCGCTGATGGCGCAGTCCCGGCGTATGGTGCTACCGATACGTTGGAAATGTTCGTGCTGTTGAACAATTACACCGTGCTGAGCTTCGCGCAACAGCTGGCACTGAGCAAGTTGCCGAAAGGCACTTCAGTGGAAGATCCGTCGGTGGAGAAAGCCGTACGTAACCTGCTGATGACGGAAGATTTCTCGCTGGTCAGCAAGCTGCAACGCCATGCACGTTCGGCTATCGAGAACTACAACGATGATGAACTGGCGAGCCTGATCGCATCTAAACGTATGTCGGATTACAAAGCGGCGCTGACGCAACGCAACATCCGCTCGATGGACAGCCTGGCGACCTATGGCTGGATCATCTATCAGGATGCCTGTAACCGTGAAGTGCTGGGTCATCTGCCTGATTTTGAAGAGTTGTTTGCCCGTGCGGCATTGCCAGAAATCGCGGCAGCTGTCGGAAAATTATCCTGATAGCTGAATCAACGGATTTGTGTATTACTGACTGAATATGAACGGGATTGAGTAAAAGTACCCATGAAGATTCCTTACATTCCTGAAGATGCACCGTTCAACGGTGATCAGAAATATTGGCTGGCGGGTTTTCTCGCCGGTCTCCACTCGCGCCTGTTGGTGTTAGAAGATAAGCAGCAGACCGCCCCTGCGGCGGGTGCAGCGACCACCACGCAGCTGCATATCCTGTTCGGTTCACAGACGGGCAACGCGGAAGCGTTGGCCCAGACGGCAGCCAAAGCCGCCCGTGCCAAAGGCCTGGTACCGGTGGTTCAGGCGCTGGGTGAAGTGGATATTGACCTCTTCGCCACCATGCGCCATGTGCTGATCGTCACCTCCACCTATGGTGAAGGTGAAATGCCGGATAACGCCCAACTGTTCTGGCAGGCCATTTCCGCCAGCACCGCACCGCGTCTGGAGCAGATGCACTTCGCCGTATTGGCGATTGGTGACACTGGCTACGATGGTTTCTGCCAGGCAGGTAAATTTATTGATATGCGCCTGGAGCAGCTCGGTGCGAAACGTGTGGTTGATCGTATCGACTGCGACATTGATTACGAAGAACCCTCCAGCACATGGATTGGCGGCGCGATGCCACAGTTTGCGGCCAGCGCAGGCAGCAGCGGTACCGCGCTGGAAAGTGCGCCGGAAGCACCGGTTATCCCGGGTAGCAATAAACAGAACCCTTATGCTGCGGCACTGGTGACTAACAAACGCTTGTCTGGCGAGCAGTCAGGCAAAGATATCCGCCACTTCGAGTTTGATCTGACGGACAGCGGGCTAAAGTACGAAGCGGGCGACGCACTGGGTGTGATCCCAGTGAATGACCCTGCGCTGGTGGCGCTGCTGCTGACCCAGTTGAATGCTGACTATGAAACCCCGGTGCCGAGCTTCGACCGCAACCTGGGTGATCTGCTGACGTATCAGTTCGAAATCTCTGAACCGTCACGCAAGCTGATCGAATGGGTGGGACAGAACACCACCAACCAGGAGTTGCGCCACGTCCTGCAACACGACGATAAAGATACCCTCGGCGTATGGCTGTGGGGCAAAGACACGCTGGATCTGCTGCAACTGGAGCTGACACGCAGCCTGTCAGTGCCAGAATTTGTCGCGATGCTGCGTCCGTTGCAACACCGTGCTTACTCCATCTCTTCCAGTTCGAAAGCACATCCGAACCAGGTACATCTCACCATCGCTTCTGTGCGTTATCACAGTGGTGGCCGAGCCCGCAACGGTGTGTGCTCCACCTATTTGGCAGAGCGTGTCCGTCGTGGCGAAAAACCGGCGATCTTTATTTCACCGAACAAAGCATTCCGCGTGCCAGCCAACAATAAGGCTCCGCTGATCATGGTCGGTCCGGGTACCGGTATTGCGCCGTTCCGCGCCTTCTTGCAGGAGCGTAAAGCGACTGGAGCCGATGGCAAAAACTGGTTGTTCTTCGGTGACCAACATCAGGAACATGATTACATCTACCAGGATGAGCTGAACGAGTGGCAACAAAGCGGCCTGCTGACTCACCTTGATCTGGCGTTCTCACGCGATCAGGAAGAGAAGATTTACGTGCAGAACCGTATGCTGGAGAAAGGCGCTGAGCTGTACGCCTGGCTTCAGGAAGGTGCTTACTTCTACGTATGTGGTGATGCATCACGCATGGCGAAAGATGTCGATGCGGCGCTGTATGAAGTGGTGCGTCAGTTCGGCGGTCTGTCCAGCGAACGTGCGGCGGCGTACGTCGATCAGTTGAAGAAAGATAAACGCTACCTGCGTGACGTTTACTAAGACGCAGGTATAAAAAAACGGGCCATCTGGCCCGTTTTTTATTTCACCACACGCAGTGAAGGTCGACCACCTCGCGGCGGCGGCTCATCATCTGGCGGGGTTTCATCGTCAGTCGAATCATCAGGGCGATCGCCATCAATCACCGACATCATGGTTTCTTCCTGACCCTCCAGTTCATCCTGGCCGGCCAATTCATAGGCTGGTTCCGGTTCGAACATCGTACCTGCGCCGTTTTCACGGGCGTAGATAGCCAGAATTGCCGCCATCGGTACGGAGACCTGACGCGGCACGCCACCGAAGCGTGCGTTGAATTGCACGTGATCGTTGCCCAGCTCCAGGTTGCCTACCGCACGCGGCGCAATGTTCAGCACAATCTGACCATCACGCGCGTACTCCAGCGGCACCTGCACACCAGGCAGATTAATGTCGACCACCAGATGCGGCGTCAGTTGGTTGTCAAGCAACCAGTCATAAAACGCACGCAACAGATAGGGACGACGAGCCGTTAATTGCGACATTTCCATAGATTAGCCCCGGGCTTGAAGGCGCATTTCACGTTCTGCTTCAGTCAGTGAAGCGAGGAAAGAGTCACGTTCAAATA
The DNA here is from genome assembly GCF_059730495.1 of Pantoea sp. X-Soil-TKNS-1211. Classification (NCBI taxonomy): domain Bacteria; kingdom Pseudomonadati; phylum Pseudomonadota; class Gammaproteobacteria; order Enterobacterales; family Erwiniaceae; genus Pantoea; species Pantoea sp. X-Soil-TKNS-1211. The sequence goes on along the minus strand of NZ_AP035953.1, from coordinate 542,291 downwards.
CGCGGTTCATATAGCCTTTCAGCTCTTTAGAACCTGCGCCAGCCAGCTCAACGCCCATCGACGGCAAACGCCACAGCAGCGGCGCGAGGTAGCAATCAACCAGGCTGAACTCTTCGCTCATAAAGAACGGCGTACGTGAGAACAACGGTGCAATCGCCAGCAATTCTTCACGCAGTTGTTTACGCGCGGCATCGGCTTCTGCGCCGGTGCGGGTTTCAATGATACGCATCAGGCTGTACCAATCCTGCTCAATACGGTGCATCATCAGACGGCTTTCGCCACGGGCAACCGGATAGACAGGCATCAGCGGTGGATGCGGGAAACGCTCATCAAGGTATTCCATGATGATACGGGATTCATACAGCGTCAGCTCACGATCGACCAGCGTTGGCACGGTGCGGTACGGGTTGAGGTCAATCAGATCCTGCGGCAGATTATCCGTTTCAACCTGCTCGATCTCCACGCTGACGCCCTTCTCAGCCAGTACAATACGTACCTGATGGCTGAAAATGTCAGTCGGACCAGAAAACAGCGTCATTACCGAACGTTTGTTGGCAGCGACAGCCATGAAAACCTCCAAGTTTGTTCACAAAAAATTACTGCGAATAGCCAACCACACGGCGACTCACCTGCTTATCAGATTCGCTCACAGCCAGCATTTGCGGCATTTCCCGCCCATCCTGGCGGGAAAAGTAACCACAACGCTCCGGCTCGCGGGCGCAAAGTGACAGTCAGTTTACCAGATTTTAAGCAGCTTGTGGGGCGTGGAAAGTGATTTGCAGGCAAAATGCGGGCGAAGCTAGCGTTTTTGTGGCGGCAATCCCTGTCCTGGAAAGCAAAAAACCCGCCGAAGCGGGTTTTTTGTGCCAACTGTAACTGCCGAAGCAGCAACAATTAACGTTTGGAGAACTGCGGACGACGGCGTGCTTTACGCAGACCGACTTTCTTACGTTCAACCTGACGCGCATCACGGGTAACGAAGCCCGCTTTACGCAGTTCAGAACGCAGAGACTCGTCGTACTCCATCAGAGCGCGGGTGATACCGTGACGGATCGCACCTGCCTGACCAGAGATACCACCACCTTTAACGGTGATGTACAGGTCCAGTTTACCAACCAGATCAACCAGCTCCAGCGGCTGACGCACGACCATGCGTGCAGTCTCGCGACCGAAGTATTGCTCCAGAGAGCGCTGGTTAATTACGATGTTACCGCTACCCGGCTTGATGAAGACGCGAGCGGATGAGCTTTTGCGGCGACCAGTGCCGTAGTTTTGAGTTTCAGCCATTGCCTGTAATCCCGATTAAATGTCAAGAACTTGCGGTTGCTGCGCCGCATGGTTGTGCTCGTTGCCTGCGTAAACTTTCAGTTTACGGTACATAGCACGACCCAGCGGGCCTTTCGGCAGCATGCCTTTAACCGCGATTTCAATCACACGCTCAGGACGGCGGGCAATCATCTCTTCGAAGGTCGCCTGCTTGATACCACCGATGTGACCAGTGTGGTGATAGTAAATCTTGTCGCTACGCTTGTTGCCAGTTACAGCAACTTTTTCTGCGTTCAGAACGATGATGTAATCACCGGTATCAACGTGCGGAGTGTATTCCGCTTTGTGCTTACCACGCAGACGGCGTGCCAGTTCAGTCGCCAGGCGACCCAAGGTTTTGCCAGTTGCGTCAACAACATACCAGTCACGTTGGACGGTTTCTGGTTTAGCTGTAAAAGTTTTCATTGAAAAGCTTACCCAAATAAAGTTACACGTTGGTGAAATCCCAAACGCCAAGTTAACGATTGAGGCTCACACGACCATTTCGCCCAGCAAGCCCACCCCCTCAGGTAGAGTTACCGGATCACAAAGGTTTCTGGGAAGAAAAACCTTTGCCGTAACGTGGGGTCGCAAGATTATAGAGAAGTCGACTACAAAGATCGAACTTTTTTACGCCCCCACGTCAGGTTTTTTGCGCTGCATCAGGGTAAATGTGGCAGTCGCAGGTACTCTTCGCTCTGCATCTCCTGCAAGCGCGACAGGCAGCGCTGATATTCAAACTTCAGGCGCGTGCCCTGATAGATCTCAAACAACGAGGTTTCAGCCGCCACCACCAGTTTCACATGCCGTTCGTAGAACTCATCCACCAGTGCGAGGAAGCGGCGAGCCTGGTCTTCTGTCTTGTAGATCATCACCGGCACATCATACAGCAAAACGCTATGGAAACGGCGTGACAGCTCGATATAGTCATGTTGGCTGCGGCCTTCACCGCACAGCGTCAGGAAATCAATTGCCAGCACCCCATCCTGCACCCCCAGCGTCGGCATCTGACGATGGTTAATCTCCAGTACCGGTGCGTCATTGCGTGGTTTACCCGACAGCGCACGGAACATACGCTCCATTTCCGCATGCGTGGCGTCATTGAGCGGGAAGCTCCACAAATGCGCCGACGTCAGGGTACGCAGACGGTAATCGATACCCGCATCAACGTTCATCACATCACAATGACGCTTAATCTGCTCAATCGCCGGTAAAAAACGCGCGCGCTGCAAACCGTTGCGGTAGAGGTCGTCCGGCGGGATATTCGAAGTGGCAACCAACGCGATGCCCCGTTCAAACAGCGCTTCCATCAAGGTGCCGAGCAGCATGGCGTCTGTGATATCGGAGACGAAAAATTCGTCAAAGCACAGAATATCGGTTTCAGCTTTAAAGCGGTCCGCCACAATCAACAGCGGGTCACTGTGCCCCTGCAATTGCGTCAGTTCTTCATGGACGCGCAGCATAAAACGGTGAAAGTGCAGACGCAATTTTCGGTCTCCAGGAATAGACTGAAAAAACAGGTCCATCACCCAGGTTTTGCCACGCCCCACCCCCCCCCACATATACAGGCCGCGTACTGGCGCTTCTTTACTGCTCTTTTCTTTGTTCATCAGCTTAGAAAGGCGGCCAAATAAGCCTTTACTGGCTGGCTGCGTCGTGGGTTGGCGCGCGACCAATCCTTGCTGAATGGCATCTAAGCGGGTAATGGCTTCCCGTTGTACGTCATCCGGGCGAAATTCGCCCTGCGACAGCGCTTGCTCATAGCGCGCAAGCGGAGATGAGGTTTGCATGGTTCTCTCAGAGTCCCTGAAAAAGTCCGATTCACATGTCGGTTGTCGAAAATTAGGCCGCTCTACACTAAGCGATGCCGCTCCAGAGTTCCACATCCAATCGATTAACAGGTATAGTGGCTGTTATTGAAGTTGAAGCAGAAGCAATGCCCTACGAAGCAACGGAAATTACACGGGAGTCATTATGACCTGGGAATACGGGCTGATTGGTTTAGTGATTGGCATTATTGTCGGCGCAGTCGCAATGCGTTTTGGCAACAAAAAACTGCGCGAACAGCGCACCATGCAGTACGAACTGGAAAAATCCAAGGCAGAGCTGGCGGATTATCGTGAAGAGCTGACCAACCATTTTGCCCGCAGTGCAGAATTACTGGATAACATGGCGCGTGACTACCGCCAGTTGTATCAGCATATGGCAAAAGGCTCGAACGACCTGCTACCGAATCTGCCTGGCGAGAAAAACCCGTTTGCCTACCAGCTTACGGAAGCCGAGGCGGATAACGATCAGGCGCCGGTGCAAATCCCGCGTGATTACTCCGAAGGCGCATCCGGCCTGTTACGTGGCGGCGAACGCGCACCGCGTAATTAATCTTTTGGGGCACAGCAACGCTGTGCCCTTTTTGTTTGTCGAACCCTTACCCTAAACAACTGTCACACTTTTTTAATCCCCTTTTCGCAGCGAGAGCGTTGTAGCAATGAAAAAACAAGCACGACTGTTAAGCGCATTAGCCTTGAGCATTGGGATGAGTCTGGCCGCCACCCCGGCTGCCCTGGCGACTCTCCCGGCACAAATCCAGGGACAGCCACTGCCGAGCCTGGCACCGATGCTGGAAAAAGTGTTGCCTGCTGTGGTCAGTGTCCATGTGGAAGGCACTGAAACCGCCGCTCAGGGGCAGGATTTGCCTGAACCGCTGAAACGCTTCTTTGGCCAAATGCCAGGACAAAATCAACCACAACCTTTTGAAGGACTGGGGTCAGGCGTCATTATCGACGCCGCGAAAGGTTACATCCTGACCAACAACCACGTCGTCAATGGTGCAGACAAAATCAGCGTTCAAATGAGCGACGGCAACGAATATGACGCCAAACTGATTGGTCACGATGAGCAGACGGACATTGCGTTGATTCAGGTTCAGGGCGCGAAAAACCTGACCCAGGTTAAAATCGCCGATTCAGACACGCTTAAAGTGGGCGATTTCGCGGTCGCTATTGGTAACCCGTTTGGCCTCGGTCAGACCGCTACCTCGGGCATTATCTCGGCCCTGGGCCGTAGCGGCCTGAATCTGGAAGGCCTGGAAAACTTTATCCAGACCGATGCTGCCATTAACCGGGGCAATTCCGGCGGCGCATTGGTTAACCTGAATGGCGAGCTGATCGGTATTAACACCGCGATTCTGGCCTCCAGCGGCGGCAATATCGGTATCGGCTTTGCCATCCCAAGTAATATGGCGATGAACCTGGCGCAGCAGTTGATTCAGTTTGGCGAAGTCAAACGTGGGCAGTTGGGCATCAAAGGCACCGAAATGACCGCCGATATGGCGAAAGCTTTTAATGTCGATGCACAGCGCGGCGCATTCGTCTCCGAAGTACTGCCGAAATCAGCGGCGGAAAAAGCCGGGATCAAAGCGGGCGATATCATCACCTCCGTGAACGATAAACCGATCACCAGCTTTGCCGAATTGCGGGTGAAGATCGGCACCACGCCACCGGGACAACAAGTCAAACTGGGCCTGCTGCGCGATGGCAAACCGATCACCGTCGACGTTACGCTGGATCAGAGCGCGCAAACCACCGCCAGCGCGCAGTTGCTGTCACCTGCATTGCAGGGCGCAACCCTCAGCGACGGCACCACCAAAACGGGTGATAAAGGCGTGAAAGTCGACACTATCGAAAAAGGCACGCCAGCTGAACAGGTGGGCCTGCAAAAAGATGATGTGATTGTTGGCGTGAACCGCAACCGGGTGGAGACCCTGGCGGAAATGCGTAAAGTGCTGGAGGCAAAACCGCCGGTGCTGGCGCTGAATGTGGTGCGCGGCGACGAAAGTATTTACCTGCTATTGCGATAATCATCTCAACAGGCGGACAAGCAGGTGTTTGTCCGCCTTTCTCATGCTATTCTGCCCTGCGATCTTATCCGGCTTAAACTAACACCATGTTTCTTAAACTTTTGCGTTCTGTGGTGATGGGCCTGATCGTTGCAGGCATTCTGCTGGCAGCGATCCCAACACTCCGCATGGGCACCAGTGCCCTGATTGAACATGACAGCAGCAATGATGAAGCACCCTTCAGTTTTAACCAGGGTGTGCGTCGTGCTGTGCCTGCGGTGGTCAACGTCTATAACCGTAGCGCGCATGGCAACAACAATCGCGGTATCACCACGCTGGGTTCCGGCGTGATCATGAACGTAAAAGGCTACATTCTTACCAATAAACACGTCATCAATAACGCCGACCAGATTATTGTCGCATTACAGGATGGCCGTTTCTTTGAAGCGACATTGGTAGGTTCCGATGCCATGACCGATCTTGCCGTGCTGAAAATCAGCGCCACCAATCTCCCCGTCATCCCGATTAATGCTAAGCGTGTACCACACATTGGCGATGTGGTGATGGCTATCGGTAACCCTTATAACCTCGGTCAGACCGTGACGCAGGGTATCATCAGCGCTACCGGTCGTGTCGGCCTCAGCTCCTCCGGCCGTCAGAACTTCCTGCAAACCGATGCCTCGATCAACCAGGGCAACTCAGGCGGCGCACTGATCAACTCGCTGGGCGAACTGATGGGTATCAATACCCTGACGTTTGATAAAAGCAATGATGGCGAGACGCCGGAAGGAATTGGATTTGCCATTCCGACCGCGCTTGCGACCAAAATCATGGATAAACTGATTCGTGATGGCCGGGTGATTCGCGGCTATATCGGTATTACCGGACGTGAATTGCCGCCATTACATGGTCAGGGCAGCACCCTGGATCGCGTGCAAGGAATTATTGTCAGCGACGTGGCGCCAGGTGGTCCCGCCGATCGGGCCGGGATTCAGGCTAACGATGTCCTGCTTAGCGTCAACGGCAAACCAGCGGTCTCCGCGCAGGAGACCATGGACCAGGTGGCGGAGATTCGCCCTGGTTCAGTGATTGATGTGCAGGTGCTGCGTAACGAGCAGAAGATGAGTTTGCCGGTGACGATTGAGGAATTCCCGCAGAACAGCGGGAATTAATCGTCGTACCGACTAGCTGCGATCGACCGGGAAGGCGATCACTTCACTCAACGAGTTGGCTTTTAGCGCCAGCATAATCAAACGATCCACACCGAGCGCTACTCCTGAACAGGCAGGCATACCGTGTTTTAACGCATCCAGCAGGTTGGTGTCGATCGGATGCTGTGGCAAGCCACGCGTTGCGCGACGGCGGTTATCCTGCTCAAAACGCTGACGCTGCTCACGGCTGTCAGTTAATTCACGGAAACCGTTCGCTAACTCCACCCCTTTGTAATACACCTCAAAACGCTCCGCGACGCGGTGATCTTCGGTGCTGATCTCCGCCAGTGCCGCCTGGCTGGCCGGGAAGTGATAGACAAATGTTGGCTTATCGATACCGATTTTCGGTTCGACGCCCAGCATAAACAGCAATTGCAGCAAGGTATCGCGATCGTCTTCATCGCGCGCCAGTTCGCCGTCACCGAGCTTTTCTGCGGCTTCGCGCAGTTGCGCTTTATCCGCAGACAGCGGATCCAGCTCCAGGTGACGAATAAACGCCTGCTGGTACGAAAGCGATTCCGCACTGTCGCACTCCAGCACCTGTTGCAGCAAATCATCGACCTCATTCATCAGTCGGTACATATCGTAGTGCGGGCGATACCATTCCAGCATGGTGAATTCAGGGTTGTGATGACGCCCCGATTCTTCATTGCGGAAGCTACGACCCAGTTGGTAAATCGGGCCGCTGCCCGCCGCCAGCAGGCGCTTCATATGGTATTCCGGGCTGGTCATCAGCCAGAGATCACGCCCTTCACTGGCTCCGGGGCCAACAAAATGCGTCTGGAAGGGCACCAGATGGATGTCAGTGATGGTCGCCTGGCTCATCGCCGGGGTATCGACCTCCAGCACGCCGCGATCGGCAAAGAAACGTCGTATTTCCGCCATGATAGCGGCACGTTTCAACAAATTGGCAATGGGTGCGCTCGGCTGCCAGCTTGCCGTTTCGCTCATGTTGATGACTCCTTATACAGATAAGGGGTGGAAGTCTACCCGTATTGGTGATGACAGACAACGCCGCCACGCTTACGCCCTCAATATCAGCATAGGGTCAGAAGGTTTAAAAGCAGTCAGGAGTGGAAAATGAGAGGTTTGGGATAAAGCCGGGAGAAAAGAAAAGCCGGTACGAAACGCGTTCCGCACCGGTCAGACATTACTGCGTGCTGCGCTGAATCGCCTTGCCACCTGCTTCGACATCTTCCCCTACACCACGGGTGGTGTTGCAGGCAGAAAGCAGGGAGGAAAGAATCAGTACCGAGAAAATCGCAACAATACTTTTCTTTAACATAGCCATATCCTTTTTGGTTGCAGTAAAAGTACAGCCTTTAAAGCATAGTATTAATACGCAACGCTGCGGCACTGACCGCGGAAAAAGGAGATGTCAGGCGATTACTTAGCGGCTCGGGAGATAGCGCCACCCAGGTGGGAGACATCTTCGCCAAAGCCGTGAAAGGTGTTGCAGGCACTCAATGCCGAGGAGACCAGCAACGCAAAGGCGACGAATTTTGCCAGCTTTTTCATTATTCTGAACTCACTTAGAAAAAAGGCGCATCGAAGGATGCGCCTGATTTGACGATTATTTTACGCGAGAAACGTATTCGCCAGAGCGGGTGTCAACTTTCACCACTTCGCCAATCTGCACGAACAACGGCACTTTAACGACTGCACCTGTTGCCAGCGTAGCCGGCTTACCGCCAGTACCTGCGGTATCACCTTTCAGGCCCGGATCGGTTTCGATAACTTCAGCTTCGATGAAGTTCGGCGGCTGAACGGCAATGGCTTTATCGTTCCACAGGGTAACGATACAATCAGCATTGTCCTGCAACCACTTCTGCACCTCATCCAGAACTTTAGCTTCAACCTGATACTGCTCGAAGCTTTCCGGGTGCATAAAGTAGAAGAAATCGCCGTCGTTGTAGGAGTACTGCAACGTCATATCTTTCACGTCTGCGCCTTCGGCGGAGTCGGTAGATTTGAAGGTTTTCTCAACACGAGAACCGGTCAGCAGACGACGCATTTTAACGCGCGCGAATGCCTGGCCTTTACCCGGCTTAACGAACTCACTGGATTCGATGGCATACGGCTCGCCTTCGAACATGATTTTAAGACCGGAACGAAAATCGTTGCTAAGATAAGTCGCCATAAAGGCCCTCTGTAAATATTGAACTGGTAATAGCCAAAAAAATGGCACACATTGTAACCCTAAATCCCCCTTCCAGAGAAGATTGGTTGCAGCAACTTGCTGATGTTGTCACCGATCCTGCTGAATTACTGCAACTTTTAGCTCTCGATCGCCATGCTGAATTGGTCGAAGGCACTGAAGCAAGGCGACTTTTCGCCCTGCGCGTGCCACGTGCATTCATTCAGCGCATGAAAATCGGCGATGCGCAGGACCCGCTACTGTTGCAAGTGTTGACCAGCCGTCAGGAATTCAATGATGCGCCCGGTTACAGCACCGACCCGCTGGATGAACAGAGCAGCGTGGTGCCGGGTTTACTGCATAAGTATAGAAACCGTGCGCTGTTGTTGGTAAAAGGCGGCTGTGCCGTCAATTGCCGCTACTGCTTCCGCCGCCACTTCCCCTATCAGGATAATCAGGGCAACAAACGTAACTGGCAGGCTGCCATTGATTACATCGCCGATCATCCCGAGCTGGACGAGATCATTTTCTCCGGCGGCGATCCGCTGATGGCCAGGGATCATGAACTGGTGTGGTTGGTTGAGGCATTGGAGAAGATTCCGCATCTGAAACGTCTGCGTATTCACAGCCGCCTGCCGGTGGTGATTCCGGCGCGTATTACCGAGGGATTATGCCAGTTGCTGGCAAATACCCGCTTGCAGGTCCTGCTGGTGAGCCATATCAACCATGCGCAGGAGATCGATGATGAATTACGCTACGGTATGCAGATGCTGAAACGTGCGGGTGTTACGCTACTTAATCAGAGCGTGCTGCTGCGTAGCGTTAACGATAATGCGCAACAGCTGGCCGACCTCAGCAACGCGTTATTTGATGCGGGTATTTTGCCTTATTACCTGCATGTGCTGGACAAGGTGCAGGGCGCGGCACATTTCTTCGTGCCGGACGATGAAGCCCGTGCGCTGGTGCGTGAGCTACTGACCATGGTGTCGGGATATATGGTGCCGAAGTTGGCACGTGAGATCGGCGGGGAACCGAGTAAAACGCCACTCGATTTGCAGTTACGTCAGGAATAGCAAACAACCAACCGTAGCGGCGCGATTTATCGCGCAGGTTTTAGCCTGAAAAGAGCGCGATAAATCGCGCCGCTACGGGGATATACCGAATCTATCTGACTATGCCATTACGGGCACTTGTAAACCTGACCGGTCATTTTGCTGTCGAGCGGGGCAAACGCAGACAGCAGATTCTGCGTTGGGCTGGTAGCGCCATAAATCGTGTTGCCGCCCATTTCTGCCGCGCGGTTGCGCAGATCGTTGGCTGCGCCACGCAGTGAACTGCCTTCACCGCCAGAACCACTCAGCCAGTTACTCTGTGAACCAGTGACATTTCCCAGAAGCTGACATTCACTGCCCGGTTGCTGATCGACGAAAGTCACGCGCTCGCCGCCAGAACTCAGTTGATTTGAGCTGCTGCAACCCGCCAGCAGTAAACTACCGACTGCCAGTCCGAGCAAGAGGTTAATCCGCATTGTAATCCCCATTTATTATCATCAGTGTCGGGCGGCAGCGTAGCAGAAAAGCGCACATTTTTTCTGAACATTCATTGCCCTAACCCGCAAAGCCGAAGTATTGCGCCCTTACTTATACCCTTTCGCCAGCAAAAGAAAAACCCCTGACCGTTGCCGATCAGGGGTTCTCAGATGACTTAAGCAGTCAACGGCGATTACATCATGCCGCCCATACCGCCCATGCCACCCATACCGCCAGCACCGCCACCTAAGTCAGGTGCGTCGCCTTTCGGCAGGTCAGTGACCATACATTCGGTGGTGATCATCAGGCCAGCCACAGAAGCCGCGTACTGCAGCGCAGAACGGGTTACTTTGGTTGGGTCCAGGATACCGAAATCGATCATGTTGCCGTATTCTTCAGTCTGCGCGTTGTAACCGTAGTTACCGTCGCCCGCTTTCACGTTGTTGGCAACCACAGACGGCTCTTCACCGGCGTTAGAGACGATCTGACGCAGCGGAGCTTCCATTGCGCGCAGCGCAACTTTGATACCGACGTTCTGATCTTCGTTCTGGCCTTTCAGGTCAGATGCAGAGATTTTTGCCGCAACGCGTACCAGCGCCACGCCGCCGCCGGCAACCACACCTTCTTCTACCGCAGCACGAGTGGCGTGCAGGGCATCTTCAACGCGCGCTTTCTTCTCTTTCATTTCAACTTCAGTGGCTGCGCCAACTTTCAGCACGGCTACGCCGCCTGCCAGTTTCGCTACGCGCTCCTGCAGTTTTTCTTTGTCGTAGTCAGAAGTGGCTTCTTCGATCTGCTGGCGAATCTGGGTCACGCGACCAGAGATAGCGCCTTCGTCGCCCACACCGTCGATGATGGTGGTGGTGTCTTTGTTGATCACTACGCGTTTAGCCTGGCCCAGGTCTTCCAGCGCCGCTTTTTCCAGCTCCATACCGATCTCTTCAGAAATAACAGTACCGCCAGTCAGGATAGCGATATCCTGCAGCATGGCTTTACGACGGTCGCCGAAGCCCGGTGCTTTAACCGCAGCCACTTTCACGATACCGCGCATGGTGTTAACCACCAGAGTCGCCAGCGCTTCGCCTTCTACATCTTCAGCGATGATCAGCAGCGGTTTGCCTGCTTTGGCAACGGCTTCCAGCACCGGCAGCATTTCGCGGATGTTAGAGATTTTCTTGTCAGCCAACAGAATGAACGGGCTTTCCAGCTCAACAGCACCGGTTTCCGGCTTGTTGATGAAGTACGGAGACAGGTAACCGCGGTCGAACTGCATACCTTCAACCACGTCCAGCTCGTCTTGCAGGCCAGTACCTTCTTCAACGGTGATAACGCCTTCTTTACCCACTTTTTCCATCGCCTGAGCGATCAGGGTACCGACGCTTTCATCGGAGTTAGCAGAAATAGTACCAACCTGAGCAATCGCTTTAGAGTCAGAGCACGGAACTGACAGCGCTTTCAGCTGTTCAACAGCAGCGATAACGGCTTTGTCGATACCGCGCTTCAGGTCCATCGGGTTCATGCCAGCCGCAACAGCTTTCAGACCTTCGTTAACGATAGCCTGTGCCAGTACGGTTGCGGTGGTGGTGCCGTCGCCTGCTGCGTCGTTCGCTTTAGAGGCCACTTCTTTCACCATCTGCGCGCCCATGTTCTCGAACTTGTCTTCCAGCTCGATTTCACGTGCCACAGAAACGCCATCTTTAGTGATGGTCGGTGCACCAAAAGATTTATCCAGTACCACGTTACGGCCTTTCGGGCCCAGGGTAACTTTTACTGCATCTGCCAGTACGTTCACGCCACGCAACATTTTTACGCGTGCGTCATTACCGAATTTTACGTCTTTAGCTGCCATTTCAAATATCCCTTAAATTCGTTTCGTTCAGTGAATTACGCGTAAAAATTACGCTTCAACAATCGCCAGAATGTCGCTTTCAGAGATGATCAGGACTTCTTCATTGTCGATCTTCTCGGTTTTTGCGCCGTAACCTTCGTTGAAAATCACCACGTCGCCCACTTTAACGTCCAGTGGCAGGATGTTGCCGTTTTCCAGGATACGGCCTTTACCTACGGCAACCACTTCGCCACGGGTAGATTTGCCTGCCGCAGAACCGGTCAGAACGATGCCGCCAGCTGATTTTGCTTCAACTTCTTTACGCTTGACGATCACGCGATCATGTAACGGACGAATTGACATGTGATAGCTCTCCTTTAGAAAGTCCAATCATTCAGTTTTAGGGGTTGAACGCCGGGCTTCATGGCTTCCGGCCTCGTGGTGGAAGAGATTAGGGCTAATAAGAAGGCTTTCAAGGGGGAAACCAGAAAAAATTTTCGTTTTTGTAACAGACGCCGAAAAATGCAGCAAAAAGGCGGCTTGCGCCGCCTTGAGAAAATTACTGGTCTTTGTCGTGGCCGATACGATCGTTATTTTTGCGCTCGTATTCACCATCAACGGTAAAACCACTGTCTGGCCCTGCACCCGGTCCACGCCAGACGCGCAAATGTGGCATCAGCTTCAGCGTCAGGTGCTTCTGCACCGGTGGCAACAGCAGCAGTAAGCCGAGAAAATCGGTAAAAAAGCCGGGCAACAGCAGCAAAAAACCAGAGATGATCAGCGAAACGCTTTTGATCATCTCTGCTGCCGGGCTTTCATTACGCGCCATTTTCTCCTGCATCAGCATGAAGTTTTTCACACCCTGATTTTTCACCAGCGAGATACCAATACATGAGGTGAAAATCACCAGCAGCATGGTGAGCAGCACGCCCAGCACATGCGCGACCTTGATGAAAAGGGTGATTTCAATCCAGGCCAGAACAAAAAAGATCACAAACGGTAACCAGCGCACCGATATCTCCTGTGAGTTGAGGCTGCCTCGCGCCAGGCCAGACAGCAGAATGGGATGGTCAAAGGGACCGTAAAGAAAGAGATGGTCATTCAGAGCGCTGATTTCAACCGATCCTGCCAAATTTTTCCGGCTGACTTAAAATTGTGAGAAACATCACATATCGTTATTAGCGTAGCGTCAGCAAAAGCCCGTAAAGTGATCTGTGCACAGGCTTTTCTGTAATGACAGAATATGATCGTGCTCGCCAGACCGAAGATGGATAAAATGTCGGCGCTGGTATTCCACGACAATATAATTGCATCACCTGCACGTGACTCGCCGCCCTTCTCTGATCGCCTCAGAGTGCGTCCGGCAGCCACTCAGCAGCCATAATAAGAAGGTAATCATGGCGAACAACATTCGTATCGAAGAAGACCTGTTAGGCATGCGTGAAGTTCCGGCCGACGCCTACTATGGTGTTCACACTCTGCGTGCGATTGAGAACTTCTATATTAGTAATAGCAAAATCAGTGACATACCTGAATTCGTTCGCGGTATGGTGATGGTCAAGAAAGCAGCCGCCCTGGCAAACAAAGAGCTGCAAACAATTCCCCGCAATATTGCTAACACCATTATTCAGGCCTGTGATGAGGTGCTGAACAACGGTAAGTGCATGGATCAATTCCCGGTGGACGTCTATCAGGGCGGCGCAGGGACTTCAGTGAATATGAATACCAATGAAGTGTTGGCTAACATCGGTCTGGAGCTGATGGGTCATCACAAAGGTGAATATCAATATCTCAACCCGAACGACCATGTGAACAAGTGTCAGTCCACCAATGACGCTTATCCCACCGGTTTCCGTATCGCGGTGTATACCTCGATTCTGAAACTGATCGATGCCATCAACCAACTGGGTGAAGGTTTCCAGCGCAAAGCGGTGGAATTCGAGAACATCCTCAAGATGGGCCGTACCCAGTTGCAAGATGCGGTGCCGATGACCCTCGGACAAGAGTTCCACGCGTTCAACGTGCTGTTGAACGAAGAGACGCGCAGCGTATTGCGTACCGCAGAACTGCTGCTGGAAGTGAACCTCGGCGCGACCGCCATCGGCACACGCCTCAATACGCCGGACGGTTATCAGCAGTTGGCAGTGCAGCGTCTGGCGGAAGTCAGCAACCTGCCGGTGGTTCCGGCGGAAGATCTGATTGAAGCCACTTCCGACTGCGGTGCCTACGTGATGGTGCATTCATCGCTGAAGCGTCTGGCGGTGAAACTGTCGAAAATCTGTAATGACCTGCGCCTGCTCTCCTCAGGTCCACGTGCCGGTCTCAACGAGATCAACCTGCCGGAATTGCAGGCGGGTTCTTCCATCATGCCAGCCAAAGTTAACCCGGTGGTGCCGGAAGTGGTGAACCAGGTATGCTTCAAGGTCATCGGCAACGACACTACGGTGACGATGGCGGCCGAAGCCGGGCAGTTGCAGCTCAACGTGATGGAACCGGTGATCGGCCAGGCGCTGTTTGAATCCATCAGCATCCTGACCAACGCCTGCTATAACCTGCTGGAGAAGTGTGTCAACGGCATCACCGCCAACAAAGCGGTGTGTGAAGCCTACGTGTTCAACTCCATCGGTATCGTCACTTACCTCAATCCATACATTGGTCACCACAATGGTGACATCGTCGGTAAGATTTGTGCTGAAACCGGTAAGAGCGTGCGTGAAGTGGTGCTGGAGCGCGGCCTGCTGACTGAAGCAGAACTGGACGATATTTTCTCCATTCAGAACCTGATGTTCCCGGCCTACAAAGCGAAACGCTACACCGACGAAAACGAACAATAACCCGTTCTGGATCACGTTGTAGCAAGCACGCCCGTATAGAATACGGGCGTGTTTTTTTTGGGCGACTACAACTAAGGAATGTCGCGTTTCAGGGAGTGAAAAGATGATCGTGATCGAATTGATGATCGTGTTGCTGGCGATCTGGTTGGGTGCCCGTCTGGGCGGCATCGGTATTGGCTTCGCTGGGGGACTCGGCGTGCTGGTGCTAACGTTGTTTTGCGGCATGAAACCGGGCGCGATTCCCTTTGATGTGATTGAAATCATCATGGCGGTGATCGCTGCCATTGCTGCCATGCAGGTGGCGGGCGGCATGGATTATCTGGTGAGCCTCGCCGAACGCCTGCTGCGCCGCCATCCCCGTTATGTCACCTTCCTCGCACCGCTGGTCACTTATGTCATGACGCTACTGGCTGGCACCGGGCATACCGCCTTTTCCACTCTGCCGGTGATTGCAGAAGTCGCCAAAGAACAAGGGGTACGCCCTTCACGCCCGCTTTCCATCGCCGTGGTGGCGTCGCAAATTGCCATCACTGCCTCCCCCCTCTCCGCTGCGGTGGTGTTTTTCGCCTCGCTGCTGGAACCCCGCGGCGTCAGTTATCTCGCCTTGCTCGGCGTGGCATTACCCTCGACGATGCTGGCGATCTTCTGTGCCGCCATCGTGACCAATTTTCTTGGTAAAGAACTGAAAGACGATGAAATCTACCAGGCGCGGCTGGCAAAAGGTGAAGTGACACTACGCGGTGCGCAGGTATTTGACCTCAAACCCGGTGCGAAACGCTCGGTGGTGCTATTCCTGGTCGGCATTGCAGCAGTAGTGTTGTATGCCACCGCGATCAGCGATAGCGTCGGTTTGCTCGCCAACCCGGTGCTGCCGCGCAACGAAGCCATAGTGGTGTTTATGCTAACCATCGCCACGCTTATCTGTCTGACCTGTAAAATCGATACCGGTGAGATTCTGAGCGCCAGTACCTTCAAGTCGGGTATGAGCGCCTGTATCTGCGTAATGGGGGTGGCCTGGTTAGGGGATACCTTTGTGAAAGCGCACCTTGACGCGATCCAGACGCTGGCCGGGGATATGCTGCAAAGCTATCCGTGGTTGCTGGCGCTGGTGCTGTTCTTTGCCGCAACCCTGCTCTATTCACAGGCCGCGACCACCAAAGCGCTGATGCCCGCTGCGCTGCTGCTGGGCGTATCACCCCATGCAGCCATTGCGTCATTTGCTGCGGTCTCGGCCCTGTTTGTGTTGCCCACTTACCCGACGCTACTGGCAGCGGTTGAGATGGACGACACCGGCTCCACACGCATCGGTAAGTATGTTTTTAATCATTCATTTATCGTGCCTGGTGTGCTGGCTATCGCCTTGTCGGTGTTATTTGGTTTCCTGTTTGGCAGCCTGATCCTGTAGCCGGGTTACATCCTGTAAACCTTGTGTTTAGCTGGTCGTGTTATGATCACCCCCCTTTCGTCATGGGAGCCTACTGATGAGCATCAACTCTGCCATTGTGGTGCTGTGCACTGCGCCGGATCAGGCCAGTGCTGAGCAACTGGCCGCGCGCGCACTGAATGCGAAACTGGCGGCCTGCGTCACGCTGCTGCCAGGTGCGACCTCGTTGTATGTCTGGGAAGGGAAACTGGAACGGGTCAGCGAAGTACAGATGTTGCTGAAGTGCGATACGCAACATCAGCAGGCGCTGATGAATTTGCTTAAAGCGGCGCATCCGTATGATGTGCCCGAACTGCTGGCACTGCCGGTACAACATGGAGACAGTGAATACTTGTCATGGTTGCGCGCATCTCTCGCCTGATCGGCCTCTGCCTGGCGCTGTTTATCAGCCTGTCGGCTCAGGCTTCAATCTTTTCGCCCAATAACAACAGCCGCTTTGTGCCGGTTGATCAGGCCTTTGGCTTTGACTTTAGCCAGCAGGGTAATCAGCTGACGTTAAGCTGGAAAGTTAAATCCGGCTATTACCTTTATCGTCAGCAAATCCACGTCACGCCGCAAAAAGCGCAGATCGCCCCGTTGGCACTGCCGCAAGGGCAAGCGCACGAGGATGAGTTCTACGGCAAAAGTGAAATCTATCCGCAGGATCTTCAACTACCCGTGACCATTCATCAGGCCAGCGACGGTGCCACCCTGACGGTGACGTATCAGGGCTGTGCCGCTGCGGGCTTTTGTTATCCGCCAGAAACACGCTCGGTGCCGCTCAACGCCGTTGCGGCCAATAACGCCGCACCGCCGGTAAGCGCCCAACCGGACAACCACAGCACCTCGCTGCCGTTCTCTCCGTTATGGGCGTTACTGATTGGTATCGGCGTGGCCTTTACCCCCTGCGTATTGCCAATGTATCCGCTGATCTCCAGCATTATCCTTGGCGGCCCACGTCGTTACTCGCTCGGACGCCTGTTCGCACTGGCGATGGTCTACGTGCAGGGCATGGCGCTGACCTACACCGCGCTCGGCGTGGTAGTCGCAGCCGCCGGGCTGCGCTTTCAGGCAGCGTTGCAGCATCCTTATGTATTGATTGGCCTCTCGGTACTGTTCATCATTTTGGCGCTGTCGATGTTTGGCCTGTTCACGCTGCAACTACCTGCCAGTCTGCAAACACGTCTGACGCTCTGGAGCAACCGCCATCAGGGTGGCTCGCTGCCGGGCGTATTCGCGATGGGCGCGCTGGCGGGTTTGATCTGCTCCCCCTGCACCACCGCGCCACTCAGCGCGATCCTGCTGTATATCGCCCAGAGCGGCAATCTGCTGGCCGGTGCCGGCACCTTGTGGTTGTATGCGTTTGGTATGGGTTTGCCACTGATTGCCGTGACGTTGTTCGGCAACAAACTGCTGCCCAAAAGCGGCCCGTGGATGCATAGCGTCAAAGAGGGTTTTGGTTTTGTGATCCTCGCGTTGCCGGTTTTCCTGTTGGAACGCGTGATTGGTGATGTTTGGGGAATGCGCCTGTGGAGTCTGCTCGGCGTCGCCTTCTTTGCCTGGGCGTTCCGCCTGAGCCTCGGACTACAAGGTAAAGGACGCATTGTACAAGTGGTGATGCTGGCGGCAGCGGTGGTGGCCGCACGTCCATTGCAGGACTGGGCGTTCGGCGTCGATAACCAAGTTCAAACCGTGGCGCATCTGCCCTTCCAGCCAATTGCCAGCAGCCAGCAGCTTGATACGGCGCTGCAACAGGCCCAGGGACGCATCACCATGGTTGATCTGTATGCTGACTGGTGTGTGGCGTGCAAAGAATTTGAGAAATACACCTTTAGCGACGACCAGGTGCGCAGCGCCCTGAGCCAGGTACAGCTGTTGCAGGCGAACGTCACCGCCAATAACCCCCAGGATAACGCGCTGTTGCAACATTTACAGGTACTGGGCCTGCCGACCATTCTGTTCTTTGACGCGCAAGGTAAAGAGATTCCTGACTCACGCGTGACCGGCTTCCTTAACGCCGACGAATTCCGCGCACATTTGCACAATCTGCCGCGTTAAACGACACTGGAGCAAGACACACCCCGTCCGACTGCCGGACGGGTCGCATACCAGAGGAGAGTCACTTGCAACGTGAACAGATACTCGAGCATGCGTTGAATGTGCTTGAACAGCGCGGCCTCGCCGCAACCACTTCATTGCCCCAGTTGGCCGGAGACAGTGAACTGTCACCAGAGCAACTGGAACGCTACTGGCCGGATCGCGATGCACTGCTGTATGACGCCCTGCGCTATCACGGCCAGCAAATTGATAGCTGGCGACGTCAGATTCAGCTTAACGAGCATCTGAGTGCCGAAGCAAAACTGCTGGCACGTTACGAGGTGTTGGCGGAGCACGTCAGCAAAGGCCGTTTCCCCGGCTGCCTGTTTATCGCCGCCTGTAGCTTCTATCCGCAGCCCGATCAACCGGTTCATCAACTGGCTGAGCAGCAAAAACGCGCCTCCTGGCAATTTACCCACGATATTCTGGTCAATCTTGAACTGGATAACCCGACAATGGTGGCGGATCAGATGGAGTTGATTCTGGAAGGTTGCCTGAGCAAGCTGCTGGTGAAACGCAATGTGCAGGATGTCGCGATGGCGCGCCGTCTGGCGGAAGACGTGCTTAGCATCGCGTTGTGCCGTAAAAACGGGGCGCTATCCTGACGATTTTGACCGCTTTGCCTGAAAAGCAGGCAATCAATCACGTTTCCTGCGGTTTTTTCGCGAAAGCCGTTGACGACCGTAAGCCATTAGGGTTTAATGCGCCCCGTTGCCCGAATAGCTCAGTCGGTAGAGCAGGGGATTGAAAATCCCCGTGTCCCTGGTTCGATTCCGGGTTCGGGCACCAAAATTCAGAAAACCCAGCCAATGGCTGGGTTTTTGCTTTTTGAAACCGAGCTGCTCGTCATCGAACTACGCTCCACCCGCATTGGTAGCGGCGCGATTTATCGCGCTGTTTTCAGAGGTTATTTAATCCGCGCGATAAATCGCGCCGCTACAATGACTGGTTTTTTTTTTGCCTTCAGCCGTTTTTACATTAGCTAACGCTTTGTAAATGAATTACCTCCCCTTTTAGTACCCTTATCGAGAAAATTTTTATAGCATTATTTCCACATCAGGAAAATTATACGGTTCAGGAAAGTATCAAAATTCACCTGCAGATATTTTTCTACAGAAACCGCCTGAGAGAAATATTATTCTACCTTTCAGCCACCTTTATAGATTTTGATAATTTTACAGGGGACAAATATGGACAAAATGACAAATTCCAAAACCCGTCGCAAACACATCCGATTCTCTCATGCGTTGCTCGATCAGATTGAAGAAAGTATGAGCAGTGAAAACAGCCAGAACTTCTCAGCCTGGGTCGTCGATGCCTGTCGTCTTAAAGTGCGTGAGATTCAAAAGAATTTTAAAAGATAAAATTATCCTTTAAATACCCCCGGTTATTTAACCCACCATGCAAGCGACAAAAAAATAATAAGACATAAGTGCGGGTGAGAGGATGACTGAATTTTAAAACGATATTCGCATGGATAAACAAAAGGCCTGTTATGGATAATAACTTTCCCATAACAGGCCTTCTATTTTATTAACTTTCCAGCATCAACCGACTGTCTGCCAGGATTAACGGCTGAATCTGGTGTGTCACCAGTAGCGTCGTTTTTCCTTTGACCAATTCTTTTAGAGAATTCAGCACCATTTCCGTATTGCTGGCATCTAATCCCTCTGTCGGCTCATCTAATAAGATAATGGGGGCATGCGACAGAAATGCTCGCGCAATTGAGATCCTGCGCGCCTGACCACCAGAAAGCCGGGCACCCAGTTCGCCGACCAGCGTATCCAGGGCCGCCGGGAAAGCACGAACTTCCTCAGCCAGTGAAGCCTGAGTGAGCGCCTGCCATAAGGTGGCATCATCCGCTTCAGGTGCCACCAGCCGCAGGTTGTCCCTGATCGAGGCATTAAACAGGTAGGTTTTTTGTCCAACCACCGAGATGATCTGGCGTAATACCTCGTCCGATAAGTTTCTTACCGGACTGCCACCAATCAACACATCGCCTTTGTCACAATCCCAAAAACCCTGTATCAGGTTCAAAATCGTGGTTTTACCTGCCCCACTGGGGCCAAGAAGCGCCAGGCACTTCCCTTGCGCAATCCGGAAGCTGAGTGAATCCAGAACAACCGGCTGCTCAGGCGCATAGCGCATGGTTACCGTTGCAAAGGCCAGATCGAAGGTGTCAGGCGTTTTACTGCTATGGGGCAAAACCACGGTTGGGGTAAGCTCTGCCATGGAAAAAATCCGGCGCGCCGCTTCACGTGTGACCCCCAGCGCGGCAAATGCCGTTGGCAATGCCGCCACTGCTTCGGTGCTGGCAAGCACCGCAAAGAGCAGCATGACGATGTCATTACCGGCAATACTCCCCGCATGGCTGGCACCGACCAACAGGATAAAGGCACAAAACATACCCAACTGGCCGGCCAGCGCTGACAATGCGCTGCCTGCTGCCCCGACCCACGCCTGCTGGCGCTGTGCGGCAATCAACTTTTGCGAAAGCAGAGACAAATGCCGCGCCTGCCTGGCAACGGCACCCGCCACCTGTAACTCACCAAGGCCACGAATCAGATCGGTCGACGCGGCCTGAATTGCTGCACGTAATCCCGCGACTGCGTGACCACTTTCCCTGGTACGGGACGCCACCACCAGCGGCACAATAACCCCTGCGAGCAACAACATAACGCCATCAATGACAGCGACACCCGGAGAGAACCAGCACAGCACGCACAGAATGGCGATCGATGAGATCAGCCCGGCAATCGCCGGAGCCAGAATTCTCAGGTAAAAATTATCCAGGCTATCGATATCGGCTCTCAGGCGCGCCAGCACATCACCGTCGCGAAAACCCTGTAAGCGGGCGGGAGCCAGCGGCTCAAGACGTTGATAGAACCAGACACGCAGTACCGACAGCAACCGTAAGGTTGCATCGTGCGTCACCAGACGCTCCAGGTAACGCGCGAATGTCCTGAGCACCGCCAGCCCACGAATGGCGGCAGCAGGCGTGAAGAACTCCAGCGTCAGCGCCCCAACACCGGCCAACGCCATCGAAGCGATAAACCAGCCTGACAGCGCCAGCAGCGTAACATTCGACAGGATAACCACCACTGACAACCCGATACCGAGCGCCATTCGCCACCGCCAGGGACGCGCCAGCATTAAGAGATGACGTAAGTCGTTCATGCCGTTGCTCCTTTCTGCAGCCGTGCAAGCTCAGCAAACACACCGCCACTCAACAACAGATCCTGGGGCTTGCCTGACTCGATCACTCTGCCCTGCGACAACACCAATACCTGATCGGCCATAGCTGCCACCTCGGTATCATGAGTAATCACTAATCGTGCCGAATTGGGCAGTGCTTCAGCCAACGCGGTCATCATTTGCCGCGCCGTGTGGCTGTCCAGCGCCGCCGTCGGCTCATCAAGAATCAGTACCGGTGGCGCGGTCAGTACTGCTCGCGCCATCGCCACGCGCTGGATTTGGCCGCCAGAAAGCCCCTGGCCGCCATCGCCAACCTGCGTGGCGTAGCTGGTGGGTAACGCCTCGATAAAGGTTGCCGCCTGAGCCAGTGTTGCGGCAGCGTACAGCTCGCTGTTCCCGGCTTCAGGATGGGCCAGACAGATGTTATCCGCTATTGATCCCGCAAACAGCGTGGGTCGCTGCGGCAACCAGCCGATGTGCTTTTGCCAGGCGGGCAAATCCAGCTCGGCGAGATCGTGCCCATCAATCAGAATCCGCCCGGTGGCTGGGCTAATAAAGCGCAGCAGCAGCCTGGCAAGGGTGGTTTTGCCTGCGCCACTCGCTCCAACGATAGCCAGCGTTTCTCCCCGGCGCAGCGTAAAGGAGATGTCCGCAACACCGCCACCTTCCTGATGCTGATAACCCACACCTTCGACGCGAATCTCCTGCGGAGCACCCACCGGCACCACCCTGTTTGGCGAAGGCACTGGCGGCTCGGTATTCAGGATGGCTAACAAGCCTTCGGTCGCGCCAAGGGCATCCATGCGAGCGTGATAATGCGCTCCGAGGTCGCGCAAAGGACGAAAGAATTCCGGCGCGAGCAACAGGGCAAACAGGCCCGGCAGGAAAGCCAGTTCACCGTAGTACAGACGGAAGCCGACATAGACCGCCACCATGGCGGTACTGATGGTGGCAAAAAACTCCAGTACCAGCGAGGACAGAAACGCCACGCGTAGCACCTTCATCGTGGTATGACGGTAGTTTTCGGAAATCACCGCAATGATCTGCGCCTGCCTGCGGGCCGCATTGGACTGGCGCAGCGTCGTCAGACCGGAAATCACATCAAAGAAATGCGCACTCATCAGGCTGAGTTTATGCCATTGCCTGAGGCTCATTTTCTCGGCACCCTTGCCCACCAGGATCATAAATAACGGCACCAGCGGAGCCGTTATCAACATAATCAACCCTGACACCCAGTCGGAAGGGAACAACGCCACCAGAATCGCCAGTGGCACAATACCGATAATGATTTTTTGCGGAAGAAAGGCGGAGAAATAGGTTTCGATCGCTTCGACACCTTCACCCAGCGAACTGGCGATGCTGCCGGTACGCTGTTGCTGGCTCCAGGTCGGGCCAAGTGCGGCGATACGTTCCAGTAACGTTCCCCGCAACGTCTGTCGAATGCGTGCGGCGCTCTCAAACGCGAAGCCCTGGCGCAGCATGTCCAGACCTGCACGCAGGATCATCACGACAGGCAGTAGCCAAAGTGCGGGGAACAGTTCGGTCAATCCTTTGCCGCCGATGACAACCCGGTCGATCAACCATGCCAGCAACCAGCACTGGACAATCATCATGATGGCATTCAGCGTTGCCATGGTGACAGACAGGGAGAAGAAGGCGCCAGCCTGGCGACGCTGACTGGAGAGCCAGCGTTCCGCCAGACGAGCGGCCGCTCCACTAAGGGGAGGACGAGCCGACATGATGCGTTTAGTGTCCGTAGCCAACCAGTTTAGAGATGCGGCCCCGGAATACCCAAATCTGATACCAGTTATACATAATCATCACTGGCACAAACCCACCCATCGTCAGGGTAAAGGTGATCAGGGAAACCTGCGGACTGGCACCGGCCCAAATGGTCCAGGTATTCGGTACTAACCATGGGAACATGGTAATCAACATCCCGAAGCCCAAAATAAACGCCGCACCGTTGAACCACATAATCGCCGCAAAATCTTTATCTTTCAGGGTGTCACGACGCACCTGCTCAATGCAGAACAGGGCAATAAGACCAAACAGCCCCCAAATCCAGAAGTGCGGACCAAACCATTTCGCACGCGCCCAGTCAAAAATCGCGGCGCTCCACACCCAGGTAATGACCACTGCGGCAATCGCTAACCAGAAGATGGTCGCGGTCCAGCGCGCGGCATCCTGGCGAATCGGCTCCGACTTTTCGAAACGCGCACGTACAAACAGCACACCAGAGAACGTCATGGCGACGCAGGAGGAGATGCCGGTCCAGATGGAGAAAGGAGAAATAAAGTTAAACGCCCCACCCGCATAATGCGGCACGCCCTGCGCCGGGGTATCCAGCGCAAATCCCTGCAACACGGCACCGACACACATGCCACCAAAGAAGGTCACGGTCAGGCTGGCGATACCAAACACTCCGTCCGAGAATCGCTGCCAGAACGGTGACGCCAGGTGACGGAACTCCAGCGCCACTGCACGGGACATAATGCCCCACAGCACCAGCGCCATCGGTATCATGAGGTAGCTGAAAGCGGAACCGTAAACAAAGGGGAAAGTACCAAACATGATACCACCGGCCACGATCAACCAGGTTTCGTTGGCATCCCAGGTACCCGCCATCGCCGCCATAATCGCGCCGCGTTCGTCATGATCTCTTACGAAGAGCGAGAAGATCCCCGCTCCAAGGTCTGCGCCATCCAGCGCGATGTACAACAGCACGCTGACGCCAAAGGCCAGCCACCAGGCAATCGTCAGAAATTGCTGGGTATGAGTAAGCATATCCATGGGTGTCTTCTCCGCGTCAGACCGGTCTTACGTATTCAGGATGATCAGCATGACCGCCTGCCGGCAGGTCGAGCTGGCCGAGGTGTTCATGACCTTCACCCGGCAACGGGCTGGTTAAATCCGGCCCCTGGCGAACAACCTTCGCGAGGAACCAAATCGTACCGGCAACCACCGCTGACTCGAAGATGGCAAAGCCGACCAGCCAGAAGATAGCCAGCCCAAGCGTCATGGCGCTCATACCGTCTTCAGTACGCATCAACCCGTTGACAATCCACGGTTGACGACCGATTTCACGTGTCCACCATCCGGCGATCACCGCAACATAAGGCAGCACCACCATCGCAACCGCGATGAACAGGAACAACGTATTACGCGGAGCCAGTTCCACCGTCATACGGCGACGGCACATCAACCAAATACCCCACAGGCTGACCAGCAGGATGGCCCCACCCGCTCCCGCCATGGCGCGAAACGCGTAGAACGGCAGCACCACAGGCGGCTGCTCATCTTTCGGGAAGCTGTTCAGGCCTCGCACCGGACCGTTCCAGGTTTTGGTTTCGATCAGGCTGAGTGCATGCGGGATAGAAATCGACCAGGCCAGACCATTTCCTTCCGCATTCGGCCAACCGATGATATGCCAGGCGCTGTTGACGTTGCCGGCGGAATCATAGGTGTCGTAATGCCCTTCCATCGCAGCCAGAGCTGCAGGTTTGTGCTCCAGCGTTTCTTCACCCAGCACATCCCCCATATAGACCTGGGCTGCCGCCACGAAGGCCAGCAAAACCAGGGCATACTTCAGCGGTCGCAGGAAAAGATCGACATTGCGGCGTTTCAGCACGAACCAGGCACAAGTCGCGACCACGAAGCACAGCGACAGCTCGAAGCTGGCGAGTAACATGTGGGGGAAGGCGGTTTTGACGTTAGGATTGAGAAGCGCAGCCACCCAATCAGTCACATGGAAGATGCCGTTCTTGTATTCAACCCCGGTTGGCGTCTGCATCCAGGAGTTGGCAACCAGAATCCACATCGCTGAAAGCGTTGAGGAGAGAGCAACGTTAAAAGTGGCGAAAAGATGCATGCCACGGCTGATCTTGCCCCAGCCAAAAATCATCAATCCAATAAAACCGGCTTCGTACATAAAGGCGGTGATGGTCTCGTATCCCAACACCTGGCCGAAGAATGGCCCGGCGGCTTGAGAAAAGCGGCCATACAGGATACCAAAAGCCATCTCCATCGTGACACCGGTAGCCACACCGGCCCCGAAGTTAACGATGAACAACTTTTCGAAAAAGCGACACAGGCGGTACCACTTTTCATCATTTTTTCTAACCCACATCAGTTCAGAAATGAACAACAGCGCGGCCAGACCAATGGTCAGTGGTGGATAAATGATATGTACTGATGAGATTAGCGCGAAGTCGATTCGCGTAATCAGCGATGTGAGATCGTTACTTAACATGACTATCTTCTTTTCTATTAAGTGACCAGATTAGCCAGCGACAACCGAACGCCCTTCCCCTTACATGGCAGGTGAAGTGGTAAGAGTCAGAACGGGGAGTGTAGAAACAGGTGCCGCACCATCGGATTAGTCTACACGCCGATGCATCATTGTTAGCATTTATCCCTGCTAAACACACAAGAAACAGGATAATATCCGACAGCATGGACAAGAGAAGTGGAGCCTGACCATCTGGTCATGCTGACACCCGGTTGATTGCCGACGAAGCTACTAACAGTACTCGACGATAAGCAAATGATCCTGAGAGCTGAAATTTGCTTATTTGAGATGATCCAGGTTTCGAGACGCTTATATTGTCGATAAAGCACAATATAGGAGCTGTGTAGTCCGAATGAGGGTCAGTATATTCCTCCCCACCCGGATATTGTCAAGAAAAATGTGGGTAAATCGTTTTTTTGTTGCACGACATCTTATATTCATTCACAAGAAACAAAAAATGAATCAATCAATCAACCAACTGTAACCAAAAGAAAATCAATCATTAATGGCGTTGGCATTTCTAAGTCAAACTACAACATACAAGGACAATGAAAACATTACACGCAACTTAAATTACATTTAAAAATCAGCATCATACATTGATTTATGCTTTTTGTTATTAATCTGGGAAATCGCTTTCAGTCCCTATATAAAGAATCTTTCCTGCCAGAAAAATAATAATTACCAAGGTTTACGATAACCTTTATTCAATATAAAGGAACATAAAATTCACAAAAAATTCGATAGCCTTATTATCATAATGGCTATACCAATAACCTTTCATTCGATTATTTACAACAAATATAACCAATAGGTAACATTTATAATTTACCTCCCGAGATCTATTATTCCCTGACGAAAGTTTACAGAGCTGGTTGCCAGTAAAATGGATCCTGAAAAAGGCCCATGCTGGACATGAGCCCTTTCCGCACCCCGTGCACAATCGGTCAAGGCGTTGCTGGTGAGAGTTAACCAGAAGGGTAAAACCACCACAGTAGTGCCTGAGCTGTATAGATGAGACAAGCCAGCACGATTTTTGAGCACAAACTGCGATGGGAAAAATGCTTCAGAATCACGCAGAGGATAACGAACAACATTTGCAGCATTTCGCGCAGATGTAACAGGTGAGTGATGACCATAACATTTCCACGAATGACCAAGGTAGCCATTACTATACCTTGGTTTAGTTTTCGGGGAATAACTATCTGGCCGCAGTTGATGGGCCATCTAGGTTGGCTTTTAGCGGGAAAATAGAATACGCAAACTATTGGCTCAATGGTGCAGGTACAACTAATTGATAAAGAAAAGGCATTGGGTTATCGAGACAGTTTATCGTGCACCATCCGTAGCGATTAAATATTTTTTCCAGCCGTGCGGTATTTCCTGTCAGTCGAACCAGCAACGGGGCGATTTGTTTTCCGTCTTCATTAAAAGAAACGTCCAACGCGTTACGTGATAAATAAATCGCGTCCGCCTCCGTATTTGCGTTCATCAAACGACGTCCTGACCATTCCCGGTCGTTGAGATGATGAAAGGAAAAATCCATTTGCTTCGCGGTTTCTATGGCATAAGTCAGTCTGAATAGATCGTTTTGCTCCAGCAATATGCCATTACAGGTACGCCAGAGATAATCAAGCTTATCGCGCAGTTCAGACCTGGCCCCAAGCGTTCGCCCCTGTTTCAGCAACCAGTGAATATCGGGAGCGACCTCACGGGGAAAGCGATGTTGTTTCAATGCGGTAGCGAGCCAACGGATCAGGAACATATTTTCCTGCGACACTGAACGAACTAATCCATCCAGGCGTGCGACATGCAACGCAATCAGGGCACACCACGCTAAATGTCCGGTTTTATCAGTCAGCGGTTCCATTCTCACAACGATACTCCATGTAATTGACTATTGTTCCTGTGGGTTTAAGTGAAATACAATTTAGCCAGAATGCAAACCTTACCCATTCAGCTTTCTGCTGTGCTCGGCCATTATTAAAAATATCACTAACGAATATTCTGAGATTCCATCTAAAAAGTCTTTCTGCCAGAACATCTTTCCTGGTTCAGATTAAAACTCCTTCTGCCCACCTAACTCAATTACTCTATTTGGCGGGATCATAAACTGCTCATGTGCACGTAAAGCATTACGCTGGAAGAAATGGAAAATCGCCCCTTTCGCCCGTGCCAGCCCACGGCGTTTTTTCATCACCAGCGTGTCGTGAGAAGTAAAGAACGAGGCTTCCTGAAGCGAGCAGCCAAAACCTTCCAGGCCGCATAAATGCAAAATCTCCTGCATTGAGGGTACCTCATGCCAGCCATAGGACGCCGTCACCTGCCAGAATGAAGGGGAGAGTTGCTGCATGCTGATACGCTTCTGGTTGTGCACCCTTGGCGTGTCGATGGTGCGGATATGCAGCAGCACGGTACGTTCATGCAACACTCGGTTATGTTTGAGGTTATGCAGCAGTGCCTGAGGAATTTCATACTCCTTGCGAGCGAGAAAGATCGCCGTGCCTCCGACTCTCATCGGCGGTGCCGCTTCCAGCGAACTGATCATCGCTTTCAGCCCCACCGGGTCATCCGCCAGACGGCGAATCAACAGTGAGCGCTCACTACTCCAGATCAGCATCAACACCAGCATCGTCATCGCCAGCAATACCGGAACCCAACCGCCGGAGAGTAATTTCATCAGATTGGCGCCAAACAGTGGCACATCAATGGTCAGCATACACAGGAGAAAAACCACCGCCAGCGGCAGCGGCCAACGCCAGTTTTTGAACGCCACCACGCTCGCCAGACAGGCCGTCAGCACCATGGTGCCGGTCACCACGATGCCATACGCAGCCGACAGCGCAGAAGATTGTCGGAAAGAGATAATAATCACCGTCACGGCGGCAAACAGTAGCCAGTTAACCACCGGAATGTAGATTTGCCCGGATTCCGTCGATGAGGTGTAGACAATCCGCACTGGCGGCAGAAATCCCTGGCGTATCGCCTGATGTGTCAGGCTATAAACGCCGGAAATCACCGACTGCGCTGCAATCACGGTTGATAACGTGGCCAGGACGATCAGGGGGATCTGCGCCCAGCCCGGTGCCAGCAGATAAAAGGGATTGCGCACGGCATCCGCATCGGCCAGCACCAACGCTCCCTGACCAAAGTAGTTCAGCACCAGCGCGGGCATCGCAATGATCAACCAGGCCAGCCGAATCGGCGCTTTGCCCAGATGCCCCATATCCGCATACAAGGCTTCCGCCCCGGTTACCGCCAGCACCACCATGCCTAACGCTGCGAACGAAAGCGCCTTATGGCTGTTAAGAAATTCCAGCGCATATAACGGATTCAGGGCTTG
The DNA here is from genome assembly GCF_059730495.1 of Pantoea sp. X-Soil-TKNS-1211. Lineage (NCBI taxonomy): Bacteria > Pseudomonadati > Pseudomonadota > Gammaproteobacteria > Enterobacterales > Erwiniaceae > Pantoea > Pantoea sp. X-Soil-TKNS-1211. The sequence continues at coordinate 513,263 of NZ_AP035953.1, read as the reverse complement.
TAGCACGTCCGGATGCATCAAAATCCCCCGTACGCCCAACGCGGCAAGGGTGAGAAACCACACCAGCATCACCGGACCAAAGACAAGGCTGACCCGCTCGGTACCGTGCTTTTGGATCATAAACAGCAAGGTCAGGATCAGCACCGACAACGGCACGATCACGTGATCGAGTGCCGGAGCCACCACTTCGATCCCTTCAATCGCTGACAGCACGGAAATGGCGGGGGTGATCACACCATCACCATAAAAGAATGCGCCACCAATCAACCCGGCCAACACAATGAAATATCCGGCCCGGCCAGTCACATGCTGACGTGCCAGCGACATCAGCGTCAGAATTCCACCCTCGCCATCATGGTCGGCGCGCATCACAAAACAGACGTATTTCACGGTGACGATCAGCGTCAGCGCCCAAAAAATCAGCGAGAGAAACCCCATCACCGCCGTGGGCGTCGTACCACCGTCGGGTAATATGGAAAGACATTCCCGCAGCGTATACAGCGGGCTGGTGCCGATATCACCGAACACGATACCTGCCGCTGCCAGCATGCCTGCCGGAAGAGACTGCTTAGCTGAAGCCATACGAGACGCATCCTTTCAGAGGGAGGTGACGGACTGAAAATATTATAGCTGCTGCCCCCGGTAGCGTTGCCTCGGGTAAAGCGTACAACCTCCCGTTTTTGCCTGATTTTTATATCTGTCCGTCGTTTTTTTACGCCTTTTTTATATGCCGACGGCTTAAATCACAGGGAACGATTTCCATCGTGATCAAAGGGAAAATTCTATGTCAGGCTTAATTCTGGTTTCGCACAATCTGTCCCGGGCTTCGACGTTATCCGCCCTGTATGAAAGCATTCTGTCGCGCAGCGGTGTAATGACAAATGACAACGCTGACGTAGCGGCGCGATTTATCGCGCGCATTTGAGGTCGACGTGGCAGCAAAAAGCGCGATAAATCGCGCCGCTACGAAAAAAAGCGGGAGGCCCGGCGACCTCCCTGATGATTTAAAAATCGTATTGCAGGCTTAAACGGTTCTGCCAGAAGTGCGAATCATACAGGGGAGATGTCTGTACCCCGGCGAAATCGGTCAGACTCAGGCCCTTCAGCACGCCACTGAAACTCCAGGTGAAATACACCAGATATTCCGACTGGTTGATGCTGGCCGAAGCCGGTGACGGTTTCAGATCCATAAACGAATACTGTGTCCCGAGCGACAGGTTTTCATTCATCACGTAGTTCAGGTTGGTCATATACGCGTTGCCGCTACCGAGATCCTGCGTACTGGTAAAGAACGGCTGTGCAAAGTAAGGACCGGACGAGGTGTTGTGCGCGTAAGGCGTCACCAGCGAACCGTTGTTCCAACTGTTACCGCTGGCGGCGATATGGTCATAGCCCAGTTTCCAGCTCAGGGCTGGGGTAAAGGTCAGCGCCAGTTGTGCACCATAGGACGTGCTGTTCACCTCACCAGCGAGCGCTTTGCCCAGGCTGGTGCCACGAATAAATTGCACGCCAAAATCCGGCTGGAACAGCGTATCCTGCCATTGCAAATGACTCTCGCCATACACCAGACGCGTATAATCAGCGTACTCCTGATACCACAACTGCCCGGTGAGTTTTTTACCCTCCCACTGCGTGCCACGACCACCGCCCAGTGCCCACATGCCGTTGGTGCGTTCATCCACATCGGTATAGGCCGTGGTATTGAGGAACTGATCGTCACCCCACGGTTTATAACGCCAGACTTTGGTGGCATGCAGATAATTGGTACTGTCGCCGTAATTCGCATCAACGCCACGGAACAGAATTGGCGTAATACGCCAGTCGTAATCACCGACGAATGGAATATTGATTCGTTGATCACCGGCCGTAATTTTAAAATTATCCTGCTGCCAGCTTAAATACGCTTCACCGACGTTGGTTTGATTATCACCAATATCGCTGATGGTATTGGCTTCATCAGGATGATCAATGCCGCGCAGAAAAATACCGCTCACGCCAGCACGGAAACCATAAAACGGTGCGGTTTCATATTTGATGCTGCCACCGTAGCTCACGGTGTCCTGATTAAATCCTTTAGAGAAATACGCGTTATGTGTCGAATAATAAAGCGTACGCAAACTACCACTCACGGTGCCGCAGGTGAAGATATCGGTAAAACTATTTACGCCACTCGCACCGTACTGACAATCGCTGATATTACTTTGTGTTGCCGCCAGTGCAGCCGAAGCAAGCGGGAAAAACAGCGCCGCAAGACACGCACCACTCAGTGTTTTTAATTGCATAGTCCCAAGCCTCGTCACTTTTTAAAAAGAGCAAAGCATGGCCACCCGCACAATAAATGTACGGAGGGTGGCTCGCTTTGCTGTAAAAAAGTTTTATTATTGATTAATTATTTACACCGGTTATTTTCACATCCGGCAATGTATCGCGCACTTCCCAGCCACGTAATTTGCCGGGATTAAGTAAATTATACGGATCGCAGGCGCGTTTCATAGCCACAACGTCCGCTCGCACCATCCCCTGTTTACCATCTTCAATATGAATAACGTGCGGGTTATTTATTTTCACGCCGTTATCACGGTAAATTTGCATGATGGCATTCAGGCGTTCTTCATTGCTGTAACGCACCAGCGGCAGACCACTGCACGTTAAGGTACCATTCATATCGCGCAGAAATTCAATATGCGACATCACCTCATCTGATAATTGCGCTTCCATCGCCAGCGCCTGCTGATGATAATTTTCCGGCGCATAGGCGGTTTGCAGATAGGTCAGAGTCTTATCCACCTTCAGCGCCTGGAGCGTGGTGTGGTTCCAGCAATATTCAATCAGCGAATGGCCGTGGTTCTCTCCCTCGGCAAAACGCAGCGCACTGCGGCCAGCCTGCTGCGCCAGCAGCGATGGCATGAGCCGGTCGCTTTCCACTCCAACCACAGAAATCACGCCATGCTGCCCCGCCACATCCGCCTCAGCCAGATCGGTGAAATAATCCAGCACCGGCGCAGCCATCACCGCTACCTGACGCTTCACCAGCCCTGGCGATTTTGCCAGCGCATCGGCAAAGGCCATCGCCTCCGGGAAACTGGCAAAGGTGTCGAGACGTTCAATCCAGTCGTGACGTGGGGCCAGCGCCAGCTCAATCTCCAGCACAATGCCGTTGCTGCCGTATGCGTGGTGCAGCAGCAAGGCATCTGGAGCCTGCAGCGTCAGGATGCGCGGCGTCTCTTCCATGGTCATCAGCTTCACCGACAACACGTTGCCGGGTGCCGCCAGCGGACCATAATTGATGGAACCCACGCCACCAAAGCCGCCGCCAAACAGGCCGCCGAGTGTCGCCAGTTTCCAGGTGGAGGGCATACAACGCAGCTCCCAGCCGAACGGTCGGGTGTGGGCTTCCAGCTCGCCGAGCCGAATCCCGGCCTGCGCACACACCGTACCCTGCCCCATGCTCACCACGGCGTTGAGTTTGGTCATATCGACCATCAACCCCCCCTCCAGCGGGATCAACTGACCGTAGTTGCCAGTGCCGCCGCCGCGCAGGTTAAGTGGGATGCGCTGCGCGGCACAGACTGCCACCACCGCCGCCAGCTCCTGCTCATCACGCGGGCGTACTGCCAGCTCGGCAAACTTCTCTTCCAGCTGCGGTTTCAGCACCGGGCTGAACCAGTGAAAATCGCGCGACAGGCGTTTGACCTTTGGCGCTTCTTTAATCCAGTCAAGTTCAGGCAACGCCGCAACCAGCGCCGCCAGTGCAGACTGACGATCGGAATCAGACATCTTTCTTTCCTGTAGTTGAGGTATCAGGTCGGGCTGAGTTCGCTCTCATGCCAGGCGGCCAGCACACGGCGCGTTAACCAGGACATCAGGGCAAACAGCAGGAACCCCGCCAGAGAAATCAGCAGCAGCGCGGCAAACATCAGCGGAATATTGAGCTGATAACCGGCCTGCAAAATCTGGTACGCCAGCCCGGTATCGGTGCCACCGGTACCAGCAACAAACTCCGCCACTACCGCGCCAATCAGCGACAAGCCGCTGGAGATGCGCAGCGCGCCGAAAAAGTACGGCAACGCCGAAGGAATGCGCAGACGCAGCAGAATCTGCAAACGCGACGCATGGTTCAGTTTGAAATAACTCAGCAGGCCCGGCGAAACGCTGCGCAGCCCCTGAGTGGTATTGGAGATGATGGGAAACACCGCCATCAGCGTGGCACACACCACCAGCGACAGGGTGGTGTCTTTTACCCAGATGATGATCAGCGGCGCAATCGCCACAATCGGCGTCACCTGCAAAAACACGATGTAGGGAAACAGCGCACTTTCGATAAAGCGGTTCTGCACCAGCAAAAACGCCACGACAGAACCAATCACAATCGCCACCGCAAAGGAGATCACGGTGATCTTCAGGGTGTAGAGCAAGGACATAAATAGCGTCGGGAAGTTCTGCACCAGGCTTTGCGCCACCACCAACGGTGACGGCACCAGAAAGGCAGGGATCTTCAGCGAGGTCACCAGAAATTGCCACAGCAACAACAGCACGATGGCGAACAGCGTCGGAAACAGCCACTGCTGGAATTTACGCTGCGCGGCTAAGGGCTTCTTCATCATTTGCTCTCCTGACTGGCGGCAAACAGACCGCGCTGCAACTGCTGCGCATATTGAGTGAACTGCTGGCTAACGCGAAACTCATCATCACGCGGGAACGGCGCATCAATGCTGATGTCATCCACCACGCGACCCGGTCGAGCCGCCATCATGATCACGCGCTGCGACAGGAACACCGCTTCCTGAATTGAGTGGGTGACAAACACCACCGTCAGCTTCTGCTCCTGCCACAATTGCAGCAGGTCGCTGTCCAGCTTGTTACGGGTGATCTCATCCAGTGCGCCGAACGGTTCATCCATCAGCAACACTTTTGGCCGTGTCACCAGACCACGGGCAATCGACACACGCATCTGCATCCCGCCGGACAGCTCGCGCGGCAACACATGGCCAAACTGCCCCAGCCCCACCAGTTCAAGGATTTCACACACACGGGTATCCGCTTCGGCACGCGGCACCCCGGCCAGGTCGAGCGGCAGGCGCACATTTTTGTGCACGCTGCTCCACGGCATCAGCGTCGCCTCCTGAAACACGAATGATAGCGGCAGATCACGCTGTTTTTCCCGCCGATCGCGACGAAACAGCATCAACTTGCCATCACTCGGCTCAATCAGCCCGGCGATCATTTTCAGCAAGGTACTTTTGCCACAGCCGGACGGACCGAGCAGCGAGACAAATTCGCCCTGGCGAATCGTCAGGTCCACCGGCAGCAAGGCACGCGTACCGTTCGGGTAAATTTTCTCAGCGGAGAGCACTTCAATCGCCGGGGGGGCCGCATGCAGCGGCACCGGTTGCGCATCATTGCTCATCAGGGTCAGTCGGCTGGCGGCATTCATGGCATAACCTTCACGTCTTGAATGAATTTCAGGGTATAGCTGCCGTCAAACGGGACTTTCGTCGGATCGATCAGCTTGTTATCCACCAACAGCTGCCAGGTCTGCTTCAGGCGCGGTACGGTCATGATGCCGATACCCCCGGTCTGCGCATCGCCGCCGGTCAGCATCTGATACTTCTTCATCTGCGCGATGCTGAAGGCGATCTGATCGTCAGTCATCTGCGGGTTTTCTTTCTTAATCAGCACGTTGCCCGCTGCCGGATTTTCCAGGTAGTTTTTCCAACCCTGCATCGAGGCTTTGACGAACGCCGCTACCACCTGCGGGCGTTTCTCGATGGTCGATTTCATACAAACGATGCTGTTGCCGTACGGCGGGTAACCCCAGTCGCTGATCGGGTAAACATTGGCCTGCGCACCGGCTTTCTGCACCGCAAACGGTTCGGAGGTGACGTAGCCCTGCTGCACCAGCGTTTTATCGGCGAGGAACGGCTGCACGCTAAAGGTATACGGACGTACGCGCGCATTTTTCAGGTTGAGCGCACTCTGCGCCCACGGCCAGTAAGAGGTATAGGCTTCGGCGGCTAACAGGAAGGTTTTACCCTGCAAATCAGCCTGGCTTTTCACATCCGGGTGGGTAATAAACACAATCGCCGAGTGCTGGAAGGTGGTAGCAACCGGCACCGCTTCCACGCCCTGCTGCCAGGACTCCAGCGCCTGCATGTTATCGCTGATGATGCAGTCAGCCTGACCGGCGGCCATCAACTGCATGGTGTGCACCTGCGGACCACCCATTTTAATGGTGACATCCAGCCCGGCATCGCGGTACAGATTCTGCGCCTGGGCCTGATAAAAACCGCCATGCTCGGCCTGAGCATACCAGTTGGTCATAAAGGTAAATTTCTCGGCGGCCATACCTGGTGCCGACAATGCCACAGCAAGCGCGGCGACAATGCTCAATGTTTTTTTCATAGCCGATCCCCGAATTAGCGCGGTTGTAATAATGATGCTGCGTCGTTTTGATCTAATACTTTGCCCTGCCACTGCCCGGTGCCCCACGCCGGTTCGGCACGAGTTACCCACGTCATCTGATGCACTTCGGTGATCACCTGCGCCCAGCTGATGGCCAGCGACTCAAGGATCGCCTCGCCCTGCTCTTTGGTGGAGGGCAGCGGATCGCCAATCACCCCACTGGGGCCGAAATCATACGAAGCCCATGCCGCCATCGGACGGGTGCTGGAGAGCGTCGGACACGGGAACGCCGGTGGATAGTTAGCCACCGCTTTCTCCATTTGCACGGTATCGGGTGCCAACGCCAGCATCAGGGCGGTTTCGGCATGACCGGCGTGCATCGCCATCTGCCGTTCTTTCTCGTCCATAAAACTTTCGGCGCAGTTCGGCACTTTGAAGGTGTCCTGCATGATGATGATCATGTCGCCATGACGCAGACGCAGTTCACGCATCGCCATCTGCAATGGCTGCGGCTGACCGCCATGACCGTTTACCATCAGGAACTTACGGAAACCGGCGCGGTACAGCGATTCGCCAATCTCCAGAATGGTGTGCAGCAGCGTCTCACCGGTCAGCGTCAGGGTGCCGGGGAAATGCAGATGCTCGTCCGATTTGCCATAGGTGATGGGCGGAATGGCGTACGCCGGGATCGCTGCCGGTAAGCGTGCCAGCGCATGGCCGACTACCCCGGAGGAGATCACGCTGTCCACCGCACACGGCAGATGCGGGCCATGTTGTTCAATCGCGCCAGTCGGCAGCACAATCACCGTGTTGGCTTTATCTTCCAGCGTGGCGATATCGGTCCAGCTCAGGTACGGCAAAAAGCGGTTTGCCGGAATATAACCATGTAACATCTCGCTTCCTCGTGTTATTGCGGCAACCACGCCGTCGCTTCAACTTCAATTAAGACTTCCGGGCTGGGCAGCATTTCGCTGACCTGCACCACGGTAGAAACCGGTGGTGTATCGGGGTAAAACAACTTGCGCACCCGGCTGTAGTGAGGAAAGTGGTCCAGATTGCGGAAGTACTGCACCAGCTTGATCACATCGCTCATCTGGCCGCCTGCGCTCTCGATGGTGGTGCGGATGCTCTCCAGCACATACCAGCTCTGCGCCAAAATTGGCCCTTCTTTGATATCGGTGGAGAACTCGCCGGTACGCCCCAACAGCTGCTGCGCCTCGGCGGGGATATCATCGTAACCACGCACGATCAGCGCGGTTTGTGGGTTCACCGGGATGATGCCGGAGAGAAAGATAAAGTCGCCCGCGCGTCGCCACGCGGCATATTTCGCCAGCGGTTTACCCGCCCCTGCTTCAAGCGTCATTGCTGAATTCCCCATAACAGATCCCCTGTTTCAACCGATAGCGACTGCGGCTACGCAGTGGCCAGCTCGCCGCCTCGGCAGCAGGGAAAATGACAAAATCGTTAGCCAGCAGATTTGCACCGTCATGCAACGCCGCACGCTGGCAAATCAGTGCCGATGCTTCATCAAAGGCCACGCCCAGTTGTGCACTCAGCAGGCCGCTAAACAAGGTATCGAGCGGGTCGTAACTGCCGACCGGGCAGAAAGCGTCTTGCACATTATCCGCCCCCAGCAACACCGGAATACTGCGCGCCTGTGCCTCTTTAATCAGGGTTAAACCGCGCTGGCGCGGTGTGCGTCCCGGCACCGCGTCCTGCAACAACAGATTGGTCAGCGGCAGCGCAATCAGGGTGACGCGATGTTGCGCCAGCACATCAAGGATCGCCTCACCGTCTTCCTGCTGCGCCAGCGCACAGCCGTGGCTACAGGTAATGCGTCCGCTAAATGGATGTTGCTGCAAATAGCGCGCCAGCCAGCGCAGCCCTTGCGCTTCATGGCTCAGTTCTTCGTCGATATGCAGATCAATATCCAGCTGCCAGCGTTCTGCCGCCTGCAACAGGTGGGTAAACGCCTGCGCATCCCAGTTGCTGCTGTGAATAAAACCGCCCAGCAACGCACCGCTGGCGGCCACTTGGGCGGCGATATGCTCCGCCTGATCGGCATCAGCAAAAAAAGTCACCGGGGCCAGCGCCACCCGTTCGATAGTGCACAGCGGATGCTGCAACTCACCGACGATCTGCCACGCCAGCGGCGCATCAACCGAGAACCAGTCGATATGGGTACGCAGCAGGCCAACCCCGGCCTCCACCGCCCAGTTCAGCGCCTGGTGGGCGCGTTGGCGCAGATCGTCCGCGCTCCAGTGCGCCCGGTCCTGATGCATGGCGGCAATTGCCGCCAGCAGGCCCGGTTGTAACGCCGGGCTGCGCTGCACGGTGAAGGTTTTATCGAGATGGGCATGCGGTTCAAGCAACGGCGGCAGCACCAGTGCACCGTTCAGCGCCAGATAGCCGCTAATGTCACGATCGGGTTCGATATGGGTGCCATCTTCGTTGAAATGTAACGTCGCCAGCACCGGTTGATCGCCGTGCATCGGCCAGTCCTGCGGCAGCAGCCAGCGAGGTAAACGCGCGCCTGTCGCGCCTGGATACGCGTTCACAGGTCCAGTACCAGTAGTGGGGAACGGGCGCGGGAGCAACACAGCACGATGCAGTCATTGGCGGCGCGCTCTTTCTGGCTCAATATTTCATCGCGATGATCCGGCTCGCCGCTCAACACGCCGGTGATACAGGCTCCGCACATCCCCTGCTCGCAGGAGAGTTCGATCTCAATGCCTTCACGCTCCAGCACATCGGCAATGCTCTCATCGGCATTGATGGTATAACGCGCCCCGCTGGAAGCAATTTCTACCGCGAACGTGTCGCCAGCAACCGATTGCGTAGTTGCACCAGGTTTGAATTTTTCGCTATGCAGTTGATCGGCACACCAGCCATGTTGCAACGCCAGCTGTTGCAGATGATCCATAAACCCGGCCGGTCCACAGCTCACCAACACGCTGTTATGCGGCAGTTTGAGATCGGCCGGTACACGCTGGCGCAGGCTGTCGCCTTCGCTGCTGTAATGCAGCACCACACGCGCGCCAAGTTGCTCCAGACGTGCGCTAAACGGCAGTTCATCCTGACGTTTAAGATACAGATGCAGTGTGAACTCGGCATTCTGCACCGCCAGTTGCTCGGCCATCACCAGCAACGGCGTCAGGCCGATACCGGCAGCAAACAACAGCGTACGCGGCGCATCCGGCAGCGGAAAATGGTTGCGTGGTGCGGAAATGGATAAGCTCGCCCCTGTCTGCACCTGGTGGTGTAGCCAACGTGAGCCACCGCTCGATGCCTGATCGAGACGGACGCAAATTTGGTAGTGTGCCGCTCCGGCATCTGAGCACAGCGAATACTGCCGCTTACCGCAGTCAGGAATGGTCACATCAATATGGGCACCGGGGGTAAACACCGGTAGTGGGTGAACACTGGCAGATGCCAGGGTCAGTAATACATTGCCAGCACCGTTGAACTGCTTTGCGATGACGGTGACAGCCAGATTCTCTGCCTGCTTCATAATAATCCTGCATACGACGGACACGTCATCAGCCGGGAGGCCGCGCGTAGTCTTGTTTTTATCGTGATTGCGATTATTATTTTGCCTGTGTGTAAGCGTCCATCAGTTTAATTCGCACGAAGCGTTGCAAAAAAGAGAGCACCCGTTATGTTCGCCTTCTCCCGGTTTCTGATCTATTTCACCGAGGTAGCCCGCCAGGGTTCACTGCGCAAGGCTTCCGAGACACTTCACGTGTCGGCATCCTCCATCGATCGACAGATTTTGCGGGTGGAACAGCAGTTGGATATGCCGCTGTTTGAACGTCATCCATCAGGATTACGTATGACGGCGGCCGGGGAAATCCTGCTGAACGCGGCGAAAAACTGGCAACGCGAATTTGGTCGCGTCTGTACTCAGCTCGATGATCTGCGCGGCCTGCGCCACGGCCACGTGCATATCGCCACCATTGATGCCATCAACCGTGGCTTTTTCTCGGCGATTCTGCAACGTATTCGCAGCGAATATCCCGGCATCTCCTTTACGCTCACCACCATGAGCAACATCCATATCGCCAATGCGCTGACCAGTGGCGACGCAGATTTTGGCATCATGCTTAATCCACAAAGCTCGCGCGAACTGCTGGTGAAGTCGTTTGCTGATTTGCGGCTAGGTATTGTGGTCAGCAGCCAGCACCCACTGGCGAAGCTGGAGACTATCCGCTTCAGCCATTGTGAATCCTGGCCGTTTATCGTCCCCGCCGCGCCGCTGATGCTGGCCGAGCCGCTTGAAGCGCTGATCAACAGCTCTGGCATTACGCTGAATGAGGTGGGTCGCACCAACAATATCCATATGCTGCGTTCGCTGGTACGCGATGACGTTGGCATCAGTCTGATGTGCTGGCTGGATATTGTGGATGAATACCGGCGTGGTGAGTTGAAGTTTATCCCGTTGATTGATGGCATGCTGAAGCCGTTTACCCTATCGCTGTGCGTTGCGCCACAGCGTCAGCTCTCCATTGCCGCCTCGATGATGCTGCGCGAGCTGGAGTCGTTTTTCGCCCTAATGCAAAACGAAGAGGCGCTGGCGGGGCAAAACGCCCCGTAATTTTTGACTCGGCTCACACTTCCTCCCTTTCCCCTCTTGCCAGTTTGCCATTGATTGCTGAAGATGTTCGCGATTCAGGATTGTTACTGCACATCAGGCAAAACCTAAATCGCACCGCATTCATTTTTCGAGCGCGGTGCGATTTAGGTTTTTTTTTGCCTCCAATCCGGGACAACCCGAGAACAACAGCGATTATCAGCGGGAGTAGGTATGCCATATCAGGAACTGGCCGACGAAATTGTCGAAGGTGTCGGCGGTAAAGCCAACATCATCAGCGTGATTCACTGCGCCACACGTTTACGCTTTAAACTCAAGCAGCCGGGTAAGGCACAGACCGCCGCGTTGAAGAATAATCCCGGCATCATCATGGTGGTGGAGAGCGGCGGCCAGTATCAGGTGGTGATTGGCAACCACGTTGGCGAGGTATATCAGCAGGTGGCTAGCCGCCACGGACTGGAGAACGACAGCAGCGATCGCGCCGATGAACCCAAACAAACGCTGTTCGCTCGTTTTATCGATCTGGTTTCCGGCATCTTTACCCCGTTTATTGGCGTGATGATCGCCTCCGGTATCATCAAAGGACTGCTGGCCCTGGCGCTGGTGCTGGGCGTCATGCATCAGGAGACCGGCAGCTACAAGCTGTTGTTTGTCGCCAGTGATGGCCTGTTTTACTTCCTGCCGATTCTGCTCGGCTACAGCGCCAGCAAAAAATTTGGCGGCAACCCGTTTGTCGGCATGGCTATCGCCGCCGCGCTGGTCCATCCGCTGATCCTCACTGCGCTGGAACAGCAGCAACAGGGCGATAGTCTGCGCTTTTTCGGCATCCCGCTGGAGATCATCAACTACAGCTCGTCAGTGATCCCGATTATCTTTGCCTCCTGGGTTGCCAGCCTGGTGGAACGCGCGGTACATCCCCGCTCGCCCGGCGCGGTGCGCAACTTCACCACCCCGCTGCTATGCCTGATTATCACCGTGCCACTGACGTTCCTCGCCATCGGCCCCGCTGCCACCTGGTTGAGCCGCATGTTGGCAGAAGGGTATCTGTGGATCTACAGCCTCAGCCCGACCATCGCTGGTGCGGTGATGGGCGCTATCTGGCAGGTGTGTGTGATCTTCGGTCTGCACTGGGGACTGGTGCCAATTATGCTGAATAACCTCACCAATTTTGGCCACGACACCCTGCTGCCGCTCCTGATGCCTGCGGTGCTCGGCCAGGCGGGTGCCACGCTCGGTGTGATGTTACGTACCCATGATGCCAAAGTGAAAGCGATGGCCGGTTCTGCCTTTAGCGCCAGCATCTTCGGCATCACCGAACCGGCGGTGTATGGCATCACCCTGCCCAACCGTCGTCCGTTTATCTTTGGCTGCGTCGGCGGCGCGCTGGGTGCGGCAATCCTCGGTTTCTGGCACACCACTATTTATTCATTTGGTTTCCCCAGCATCTTCACCTTTATTCAGGTGGTGCCGCCCAGCGGCATTGATGCCAGCGTCTACGCCTCTTTTGCCGGTGCCATCGTCGCGTTGCTGTTCGCCACCATCGCCACCTGGCTGTTTGGCCTGCCTGCCCCCGCTCCGGTGGTAGAAACTGCCCCAGCGCCGACTGCCGATGCGTCACCAGTGCGCAAACAAACCGTGTTTAGCCCGATCTCGGGCAAGGTACTGAAGCTGGAATCGATCAAAGATGAGACCTTCGCCAGCGGCCTGCTGGGCAAGGGTGTCGCGATTGTGCCGGATAATGGTCGCGTGGTGTCGCCGATTGATGGTGTAGTGTCATCATTTTTCCGCACCCACCACGCGATTGGGCTGACGGCCGAGGATGGCGTAGAGGTGTTGATTCATGTCGGTCTCGACACCGTTAAACTGGATGGAAAATTTTTCACTCCGCATGTCACCGTCGATGATGTGGTGAAAGTAGGTGATCTGCTGTTGGAGTTCGATCTGAGCGCCATTCAGGCGGCTGGATACGATCTCACCACGCCAGTCGTGGTCACCAACAGCGATGAATTTATTGATGTTTTATCCCTGCAACCGTCAACGGTAACGGCCTGTACGCCGTTACTCAGTGCGGTGAAATAATTGAGGAGCTACAAGATGACCTTACGTTTCCCGGATGGATTTTTATGGGGCGGTGCCGTTGCCGCCAATCAGGTAGAAGGCGCGTATCAGACCGGTGGCAAAGGCTTATCCACCTCCGATCTGCAACCGAAAGGCATTTTTGGCGATCGCGTTGAGCGCCACGCCGGTGATTTCGGTATTAAAGACACCGCGATTGATTTCTACCACCACTTCCCGGAAGACATCAAACTGTTCGCCGAAATGGGCTTCACCGTGCTACGTACTTCAATTGCCTGGACGCGCATCTTTCCACAGGGCGACGAAGCCGAGCCGAACGAAGAAGGGCTGGCCTTTTACGATCGCCTGTTCGACGAGATGGCGAAATACAACATTCAGCCGCTGGTCACGCTGTCGCATTATGAAATGCCGTACGGGCTGATCAAAAAATACGGCGGCTGGGGCAGCCGCACCACTATCGACTGCTTCGAGCGTTACGCACGCGCGGTATTCACCCGCTTCCAGCACAAGGTGAAACTGTGGCTGACCTTCAATGAAATCAATATGTCGCTGCACGCACCGTTCACTGGCGTCGGTCTGCCGGAAGAGAGCAACCAGCAGGATATTTATCAGGCTATCCATCATCAACTGGTCGCCAGTGGCCGTGCGGTCAAAGCCTGCCATGAAATCGTTAAAGAAGGCAAAATCGGCAACATGCTGCTCGGTGCGCTGCTCTACCCGCTTAGCTGCCGCCCGGCGGATGTGATGGAAACCCTGCAGCAGAACCGTGAATGGCTGTTCTTCGGTGATGTGCAGGTACGTGGTTACTATCCGGCTTATATGAAACGCTTCTTTGCCGACCGTCAGATCCAGATCAACGTTACCGATCAGGACAAACGCGACCTGCAAAACACCATCGATTACATCTCCTTCAGCTACTACATGACCGGTTGCGTCACCACCAATGAAGAAGAGAATCAGAAAGCGCGCGGCAACATTCTGTCGATGGTGCCAAACCCGCATCTCGCCAGTTCCGACTGGGGATGGCAGATTGACCCGGAAGGGCTGCGTATCCTGATGAATCTGCTGTACGACCGCTACCAGAAACCACTGTTTATCGTGGAGAATGGCCTGGGCGCGAAAGACAAGGTCGAAGCCGATGGCAGCATCAACGATGACTACCGCATTCAGTATCTCAATGACCATCTGGTGCAGGTGCGTGAAGCGATTGAGGACGGCGTGGAAGTGATGGGCTACACCTGTTGGGGACCGATCGATCTGGTCAGCGCTTCAAAAGCAGAGTTCTCCAAACGCTACGGCTTTATCTACGTCGATCGTGATGACAACGGCAACGGCACGCTGACGCGTTCACGTAAGAAAAGCTTCTTCTGGTATCAGGAAGTGATTGGCAGCCACGGTGCCTCTCTGAAGTAAAGCACCTGTCGTAACGGCGCGATTTATCGTGTAATGCTGGTCAGTTAAGCAATCGGTGATAACGCCGTCTGGTGTGTGTTGTCAGAAAGGGCACAATCGTGAAGGCCATAGCCCCTCTGCTGCTGAAAAGGGCTATCCGCAGCGCTGAGGCTTTGACGTTGTGCCAGGAGACTCACGCAGGGATGCGTGAGTCAGTTCGGGGTGGACAGGGATGGACTTCCCCGAACGGTCCGTCGGCACGACGTTGAAGCCGAAGACACCGCGTCAGCGGCGCGAGGACTGCCCGGCAGCAGCAGAGGGGCTATGGCCCCACAGCAGAGTAAGTAAGCATTACGCGATTTATCGCGCCATTACGGAATATTCAGGCTTCGTCATCCCCGATTTGCAACGCCCGCGTCTCTTTCCGCACCCGCTCAATATGGATGGTGAGAAACATCCGTTCCTCATTCGACAAGGCGTAGTGGTATTTCTGCTGAATATGCTGATCCACCTTGATGCTGCACTGGTACGCTTCCGGGTACTTGTCACGCACCACATCATGGAGTGATTCATCCTCACTGCACACACCACGTTTGCCCAGCATACGCTGCGCGAAAAATTTCAGATGGTTAACAAAGCGGTTGTAGCTCAGGCTTTCAACACGGTAATCCAGCTGCAGGCGATACTTCACAATCTGCAAAATATCCTGCATAAACCGCGTGATATGCGCGACATCCGACATATCGTTGTCGAGCTGAGCATTGACCAGATGCATAGCGATAAAACCGGCTTCATCCTCCGGCAGGCGTTCACCGAGGCGTTTCTCAATGATCGCCAGCGCCTCCAACCCCAGCGCATACTCGTTGGGATAGAGGGTTTTGATCTCCCAGATCAACACATTGCGGATCGGCAAATTTTGCCGATGCCGTTCAATGGCAAAGTTGCAGTGATCGCACAACGCGATCGACAGGCTTTCGTGCAGTTTCGATCCCAGTTGCTCTCTGGCTCGGGCGATGATCAACTCGGTGGTGGTGATCACCTCGATCGGGATCTCCGACAACAGCTCGCTCAGACGATGAGTCAGCGTATGATTCTGTAACGCAAACACTTTTTCGATCAACTGAGCATCCAACGGATCGCCGACGCGTTTGTTGAAGGCCAACCCGCGCCCCATCACCACCTGTTCCTGGCCCTGCTCGCCCAGCACGATGGCCACATTATTATTAAGTATTTTCGCAATCTTCATTTGGCACCCTGAAAACGAAAAAACCTGACCTCCCGCGAAGCGAGCTGTCAGGTTTTGCCTGTGTGGAGGAACACAGTAACAATCCGCTCCATCATAAATGCCTGGCATCACACGGCAAGCTGAAATCGGGATAAATGTGACCCGGCTCCGTTTCTTTTCACTGATGATAGCAGAGCACCATACAATAAATTTATCCCCCCATAATAAAATTCAATAAATTTATTTATCATTGAGTTAAATCAATCCTGGTTTTTATTTCGTGATCACTCCACCGTTAGCCGTAACACAACATCCGTAACACGCTATTTATCCGGTAGGCTTCATCAAACAGAAAAATAAATACCCTGAACCGGACGTGCCTACGCGCCGCTTATTTCCTCTTACCCTATAAATAACATCAGGAGTCAGTCATGCCTGAAAAAACGATGCTATTACCCTGGTATAAACGGCTGAATCGCCAGCAATGGAAAGCCTTCTGGGCCGCATGGATGGGCTATATGCTGGACGGTTTTGATTTCGTCATTATTACCTTAGTGCTGACGGAAATAATGGCGGAATTTAATGTCACCACCGCTGAAGCTGCCGCATTAATTTCTGCCGCATTTATTTTGCGTTGGTTTGGTGGATTGGCGCTCGGTGCTATGGGCGATAAATATGGCCGTAAAAGTGCGATGATCACCAGCATTATATTATTTGCCGGTGGCACGTTCGCCTGCGGTATCGCGCCCAATTATACCTGGATGTTTATTGCCCGCGTGTTGGTTGGGATTGGCATGGCGGGCGAATATGGCACCAGCTCCGCCTATGCCATCGAAACCTGGCCGAAAGATATGCGCAATAAAGCCAGCGCCTTCCTCAACTCCGGCTTTTCCGCTGGGGCGATTTTGTCAGTGATGGCGTATAGCTGGGTAGTGCCGCTGTGGGGTTGGCGATCGCTGTTTTACCTCGGCATTATCCCGGTGTTTTATGCCTTGTGGCTACGCCGCGCCATCCCGGAAGCCGAAGAGTGGGCAGCGGCCAAAGCCAAAGCCGCCAAACCGGCAGAAACCATGATCGACACGCTGTTTCGCGGGCCGAACCAGGGGCGCAATACCCTCAACCTGTTACTCGGTTTGCTGGCTGCCATCGCGCTCTACTTCTGTTTTGACCATCAAACCTCAGGGCTGGTGACCGGGGTGTTGGCAGTGATCATCGCGGCAATCTTTATCCGTTTTCTGGTGCAGAGCGGCGGCGAACGCTGGCCCACCAGCCTGATGCTTACTGTCACCATCGTCTGCGTATTTCTCTACGGCTGGCCGATCCACGCGCTGCTGCCCACTTATCTGAAAACCGAGCTGCACTACTCGCCGGAAGTGGTGGCGCTGGTGTTCTCCTTTAGCCGCTTCGGCATGGGCCTCGGCTGCTGTGTGGCGGGGATCGCCGCCGATCGTATCGGCACCCGCAAAACCTATGTGCTGAGCCTGCTGATCGCCCAGATGATTATCATCCCGGTATTTATGCTCAACGGCTCCAGCGTCTGGCTGCTATGTCTGCTTATCTTCCTGCAACAACTGTTCAGCCAGGGCGTCGGCGGCCTGCTGGCGAAGATGATCAGCGGCTACTTCGATACCGAACAACGCGCGGCCAACCTCAGTTTTATCTACAACATCGGCTCGCTCGGCGGTGCACTGGCACCGGTGCTGGGCGCGCTGATTGCCCAACACGCCTCACTGGGCAGCGCGCTCGGTGGCCTGTCGTTTGGCCTTACCTTCGTGGTGATGTTGTTGATCGGCTTTGATATGCCCTCGCGCGTGCAGCGCTGGCTGAAACCGCAGGCGCTGCGCCATTACGACACCGTCGATGGCACCCCACTTGCTGGCGCATTCACCCGTGAAGAACGTGCCGCACAGGATCTTACCCCGCTTAACTCAGGCAAACCCTGAAAGGAGATAACATGAGTGCAGGAAACCGCATTTATTTACGCCGTCCGAATGATGCTGAACCGCTGCTGGAAACCTTCCGCACGCTGCCAGCCGCCGTGGTCGCCGATTGTATGAGCCGCCTGCCCGCACTGTCAGCGGAGATCAACCTGAAGACTGCACCCCAGCAACCGATTATGTGTGGGCTGGCAGTGACGGTGAAAGCCCGTTCGGGTGACAACCTGATGCTGCACAAAGCGCTGGATATCGCCGGGCGCAACGATGTGATTATTCTGTCGAACGAGGGCGATCGCAGCCAGTCGCTGATGGGTGAGGTCATGGCAACCTATGCAAAACAGCGCGGCATGGAAGGGATTGTGCTGGATGGCCCAGTGCGCGACATCGACGGATTATCACGCATGGATTTCCCGATTTATGCCGCGGGTGTGACACCAGGTGGCCCGTTTAAAGACGGTCCGGGTGAAATCAACGTGCCGATCGCCTGCGGCAAAATCCATGTCTCTCCGGGCGATATTATCCTCGGTGATGCTGATGGCGTGATCGTGATTCCACGCCAGGACGCGGCACGTATCCTGGAGGATGCGCTGGCGTATTTACAGGTGGATGAACGTAACTTCGAGCTGGCGAAAACCGGCTCACTGGAACGTGGCTGGCTGGATGAAACGTTGCGCAGTAAGCAGGTGGAGATTATTGACGATATTTATCGTTAACAGGAAACGCGCCGCAACAATGCGGCGCGCTTCTTACACCAGCGCCAACTTGCGCTGCCGTTGCTCACGCCATACGGCAAAAATCCCGGCCAGCGCCACAATCGATGCGCCAAACAGCGTGGTGGGACCCGGCAGGCTATTAAGGAACAGGTAACCGACCACCATCGACCATACCAGGGTGGTGTAATCAAACGGGGCCAGCAGCGAAGCATCCGCGTAACGTAGACTGAGCGTGACCAGAATCTGCGCCAGACCGCCAAACAGCCCGCAGCCAATCAGCAGCAACAGCTGGCTGCCGCTGGGCATCGCCCAACCAAAAACAATCGTGGCGAGGCCAATCACCGTGGTCATCAGCGAAAAATAGAACACAATCGCACCGGGCTTTTCGATGCCATTGAGAAAACGAATTTGCACGTTGGAGGTAGCAGTACAGATCGCCGCCACCAGGGCGCACAGCACGCCGATACCCGCGCTGGCATGGGCGGCACTTCCGGAGAGCAGCGTCAGTTTGGACGACAGCATGATCAGAATGCCACACAGGCCGACCATCACCGCCAGCCAACGCGACGCCCTGACCCGTTCCTTCAGCAGCACCGCCGCCATGATGACGGTAAACAGCGGCGCGGCGTAGCTGAGTGCGGTGGCATCCGCCAGTGAGATATACACCAGCGCCAGATAGTTGAAGTACATACCGCCGGTGCCGGAAAAGCCACGAATCAGATGCCCGAACAGATTGCGGGTTTTCAGGCTTTCCAACACGTTACCCTGAATTTTCAACCATATCAGCAGCGGAAACAGCGCGACAAAACTGCGGAAAAAAATCACTTCCCCGGTGGGAATGGTGCCGTTCAACCCTTTCACACACGCCAACATCAGCGTTGAACACAGCGCCGCCATTATCTTCAGTACTACGCCTAATCTGGCATTCATTGCTTTGACCCTATTCTCTCTCTACCACTCGCAACCGACTTGATTGCCGAGAGGACAACGCGCATACCATATGGAGAGAAAGAGGGCCGGGATAACACTATTTTGCTCTGCCTGAATAGCAATAACTTATCGTCCACCGTCATAGCATTTCGCTATCGCGCGACAGGGTTTCCCTCTTATTCGCCGCAAAACAAAGCCGATATAGTCCAGGAAAAGCGAACATTGACGGATTACCGAGGGGAATCACATGACCATGAAAAGACGTACCACCATCGGGCTGGCGCTGCTGCCGCTGCTGGCTATCTCTTCCGCCCATGCTGACCTGATGGCAAACATTAAGTCGAGCGGCGAACTCAAGTGCGCGGTCTATTCTGATGTACCGCCGTTCTCCTCACCGGATCCGCAAACCCGCCAGTTGGCGGGTATGGACGTTGACCTGTGCAATGCACTGGCTAAACAGATGGGGGTCAAAGTCACCCTGGTGCCGACTTCCGTAGAAGCGCGTATCGCGGTGATCGCCACCGGCCGTGCCGACGTACTGATCGCTAACCTTGCCTACACCAAAACCCGTGGCAACCAGATCCAGTTCAGCGACCCATACTACGTTGCTAAAGAGATGCTGCTGGTGAAAGCCCCACTGGGCGACAAACCGCTTAGCTACTTCAAAGGCAAACGCATCAGCGCCACCAAAGGCACCACCTCGGAACAGTCAATCCACCTGAAAGGCGCACGAGCCGTGACCTTCCAGGACACCGCTTCCGCCTTCCTCGCGGTGGAGCAGAACAAAGCACTGGGTTTTGTCACCAACACCATGACCGGCATCAAAATGATCACCCAGGCGAAAAAAGACGGTATCGACCTGGCGATGATCAAAGAACCGATGGCGCTGGAGCCAATTGGCGTGGGTATGAAGCGTGATGAACCTGCGCTGCTGACCAGCGTCAACAATGGCCTGAAAGCGATGGATGACGACGGTACCATCGACAAGATCTGGGATACCTGGATTGGGCCGAAGACCGAATACAAAATGGTGCGTGAGGAGCGCGTTCAGCCGCTCTCCAGTCTGAAATTTGAACCGCTGGAATAACCATGCCCGTGATGTCGCCCTCTGATATCCAGCCCGCCAGCGCACCCGCGCTGGCTTGCTCCTCCACGATTACCCTCTCCACCATTGGCGCACGCGCCTGGCTGGTGGAAGCGCCGGGTGGTTTTGATTTGCCCTCACAACGTCGCGTCTGGTCGCTGGCACGGCTGCTCGCCAGCTGCGATGACGTTGAATCGTTGATCCCTGGTGTCACCAATCTGCTGGTGCTGTTTCGCCAGATTCCGCCCGACGACGCCGCGATCCGCACCCGGCTGCATGCCGCCTGGGAACAGGCTCAGGCCATCCATCCGCAGGGCAAACTGATTGAAATTCCGGTGGATTACGGTGGCGAGCACGCTATCGATCTTGATGCAGTTTGCCGTCATACCGGTTTCAGCGCGCGTGAAGTGGTACGCCGTCATCATCAGAGCGAATACACGGTATTTGCCCTCGGCAGCGCGCCAGGCTTTGGCTATCTGCATGGCCTGGACCCGCAGTTGGCAACGCCGCGCAAAAAAGTGCCGTCGCTCAGCATGTTGAAAGGCACCGTCACCATTGGCGGTGCACAGGCGGGTGTCTCGGCGCTGACTGGCCCCAACGGCTGGAACGCTATCGGCTATGCCGAGTTGGAGGTGTTTGATCCGCTGGCAGACTCTCCAGCGTTGATGGCCCCCGGCGATCGCATTCGCTTTCTGCCGCAGAGGATTGAGCTGTGATTGAGATTGAACAGAGCGGTGCGCTCAATACGGTGCAGGACCTGGGCCGTTTCAACTATCGTCATATGGGTGTGTCGGTGAGCGGCGTGATGGACCCGCTGGCGTTGCGAGCGGGTAACTTGCTGCTCGGCAACGAGGAAAATGCCGCCGCGATTGAAGTGCAGCTGTTTCCGTTTCGCGTGCGCTTTTTACAGGGCACCAGTATCGCCGTGACCGGCGCTGACTGCCGCGCCACGCTGGATGGCAGCCCGCTGCCGCCCTGGTGGGGGTGCGGCGTACGCGCCGGTCAGGTGCTGGAGCTGCGCTACCCGCGCAGCGGTGCCCGTGGTTATCTGTGCATTGCCGGTGGTATCGATGTACCGGTGGTGCTGGATTCGCGCAGTACCGCTCTGCGCGGTGCCTTCGGCGGTCATCATGGTCGGGCATTGCAACGTGGCGATCAGTTACCACTCGGCCCGACGACTGGCCCGACGTTACCCTTTACGGGCATCGGTATCGAACCGCCAGAAAGTGCGTTACGCGAGTGGTTCCCACGTAACAGTTCCGGCGAAATCCAGCTGCGCGCCATCCCCTCTGGCGAGTACGCATTATTTGCGGCTGACGCCGCGCGTTTCTGGCAACAATCCTGGCAAGTTTCCAACCAGAGCAACCGCACCGGTTATCGGCTGGCAGGCGATCCGATCTTCCCGTCACAAACGGTGGAGATGCGATCCTATGGCCTGATCCCCGGCATCGTGCAGGTGCCCCCGGCAGGTGAGCCGATCATCCAGTTAAGCGATGCCAACACGGCGGGTGGCTACCCGAAGATCGCCGGGGTGATCGAACAGGATCTGTGGCGACTCGGCCAGGTGTTACCGGGCCAGTCGATCCAGTTAGTGAAAAGTGATGCGCGTGCTGCCATCGCCATTGAACACGAAGTGACGCGTTGGCTCACCCGGCTGCGTCTGAGCTGCCTGCCGCTGCGCAAGGCAGTGAGCGTTTAACCCTGGCAAGGAACCAAAACGATGAAGATTGATGTGAATTCCGATATGGGAGAAGGCTTCGGCGTTTATCAGCTGTGTGATGACGCCGCGCTGATGCAGGTGGTGTCATCCGCCAATATCGCCTGTGGCTTCCATGCCGGTGATCCGGCGATCATGACCAACATGGTCCGGCTGGCGAAGCAACATGGCGTGGGGATTGGCGCACATCCGGGCCTGCCGGATCGCCAGGGGTTTGGCCGCCGCGAGCTGCCTTTTTCCGCTGACGAAATTTGCCAGCAGGTGGCGTATCAGTTGGGGGCGTTGATGGCAATTGCTCGCGCTGAAGGCACCCACGTGGCCCATTTCAGTTTCCACGCCGCAATGGGCAATATCGTCAACCGTGATGCCGCGCTGGCGCAGCAGGTGATGGAGCTGGTGGCACGCATTGATCGCTCGCTGATTATCTTCGCCCAGCCGGATACCATCATTGAGCGCGCTGCCCAGGCCGCCGGACTGAAAACCCTGACGCTGTTCCTCGCCGACCGTGCTTACGATGCTCAGGGCCATCTGGTGCCGCGTGGCATCACCGGTTCGGTGATTAAAGAAGAAGGCGCGTTGCGCGCCCGTGTACGCCAGTTCCTGCAACGCGGCACCGTCACCACCCTTGAAGGTGAAGAGATCGCGGTCCACGCCCGCTCGATTCTGGTCCACAGCGATACGCCCGGCTCGCTGGCACTCGCCACCATCGTACGCAGCGAAATCGAAGCCAACGGCCATCAGGTGGCTCCGGCTGCTGAGGTGCTGGCTTAACGCTCCCGGTCGTAGCGGCGCGGTTTATCGCGCGGCTTTAAAACCCCATAAAAAAAGCGCGATAAATCGCGCCGCTACGACATAAAAAAGCGGCCATTGGCCGCTTTTTTATTACCGACAACCGGCACAAAACGCCGCAATACGGTCACAGCCAGCCTGCAAACGCTCCATGCTCGTGGCGTAGGACAGGCGGATAAACGGACTCATACCGTAGGCCGCGCCCTGCACCGTCACCACATGTTGTTCCTCAATTAACGCCAGTACGAAATCTGCATCGTTGTTAATCTGACGACCACCGGCGCTGACTTTGCCGATATAACCCGCGATATTGACGAAAAGATAAAACGCGCCCTGTGGCTTATGGCAGCGCAGACCATCAATCGAGGTCAGACGCTCCAGCACGTAATCACGGCGCTCACGGTAGATACGCGCGCGCTCCTGCAACAGATCCTGTGGGCCTTCCAACACCGCCACTGCCGCAGCCTGGGTCAGCGTGGTCACGCCGCCGCTGTTCTGGGTGTTGACGTTGCTCATCGCCTTAATCAGCGGAGCCGGGCCGCCGCAGAAGCCAAGACGCCAGCCGGTCATCGAGTAAGCTTTAGAGACACCGTTTACCGTCAGCACTCGGTCATACAGATGTGGTTCCACCTGCGCCAGGGTGTAAAAACGCACATCGTCGTAAATCAGGTGTTCGTAGATATCATCCGTCATGATCCACACCTGCGGATGACGCAGCAGCACTTCCCCCAGCGCCTGCAATTCCGCTTTGCTCGCCACCGAACCGGTCGGGTTGCTTGGGTAGTTGAGCAGCAGCCATTTGGTTTTATCGGTGATCGCCGCTTCCAGCTGCGCCGGGAGTGGTTTAAAGCCATTCTCCTGGGCGCACGGCAGCGGCACCGGAATACCACCGGCAAATTTCACGATATCGGCATAGCTGATCCATGACGGCGTTGGGATCACCACTTCGTCGCCCGGATTGATGGTCGCCAGAATGGCGTTAAAGATGATCTGCTTGGCACCACCGGCAGTGAGGATCTGGCTGACGTCATAATCCAGCTTGTTATCACGTTTGAATTTTAGCTGGATCGCTTTACGCAGGGCGGGTGTGCCATCGGTGGGTGGATAACGGGTATCCCCAGCGCGTGCCGCCGCGTAAGCCGCTTCAATGGCGTGATCCGGCGTCGGAAAATCGGGTTCGCCAGTGGAGAGTGCCACCACATCAATACCCTGTGCCGCGAGATCGCGTGCTTTTTGGGTCATGGCGACGGAGGCGGAAACAGTCACATTCTTTAGTCGATCGGCTATCTCGGGCATGGGGAACACTTCCTGATCTCAGTGTCAGCAGAAACGGCGCGGCACGCCAAAACGCGCACGGCCAGCAAAGTTCTCTGAGCATAGGTTTTCACCGACAGCCACCGCTAATAGAGCTTTGTTGTGGTGATATAACACAAAACGATGACTGGACCGGCTGCACACTTTTTCAGCAAAGTCAGTGAATTGCCCGGAAATGCGCGGCGGGTCACGTAGCTTGCGCACCAGATATGTTAAAAAACTGTTACTTTCAAGCCGCTGCACGTGCCATCGTAGCGCATTGCTGCCGTCAGCCATTGGTAACGCTAATGGGAAAACGCACCATAATGGTGCAAAACATCCTGTCTGAACATTTGTTGAGCAGGCATAGCGTCAACTCAGCAAAAGCCTTAGGAGGCATCTGCGCCGTACCCTCCTGCCTGAGTTCAATCACTAAACCTTATTCTGGCATCAACTTTGCTTGATGTTGATATGCGTTCCGTTGGAGGGAGTGACCATGAATCTTCGCCGTCTTAAATACTTCGTTAAAATTGTCGATGTCGGCAGTCTGACGCAGGCCGCCGATATTTTGCATATCGCCCAACCCGCCCTGAGCCAGCAACTGGCGACGCTGGAAGGGGAAGTGAACCAGCAATTGCTGATCCGCACCAAGCGTGGCGTCACCCCTACCGAAGCGGGTAAAACACTCTATTCTCATGCCCAGTCCATTTTGCGCCAGTGCGAACAGGCGCAAAGTGCGATTGATCGTGTCGGCGCGTCGCTCAGCGGCAGCGTCTCTGTCGGTCTGGCACCGGGCACGGCGGCACAAAACCTTGCACTACCACTGATGATGGAAGTGCAGCAACAACATCCCGGCATTGTGCTCTATTTCAATGAGAACTTTGGCACCACGTTAAGTGAGCTGATCATGAATGGTCGCATGGACATGGCGGTGATCTATGACCATCGCAATATCCACGGCCTGCGCTTTATGCCGCTGATGAAGGAAGACCTGTGCTTCGTCTGTCCGTTCAGCCTGGCAAAGCCGGTGAAAGAGATCCGACTGGCAGAAGTGGCGCAGTACGATCTGTTCCTGCCACGCATCTACAACATCATGCGTAAGGTGCTGGACGATGCCTTTGTGCAAAACAACCTGCAATATCGCGTTAAGTGCGAGATCGAATCACAAACCACGCTCAACGCCGCACTGACTGCCGGTCTGGGTGCCACCATCATGCCGGAATCCGCTGCGCGTGCGATGCTGAAAACTTCAGACTCGTGGATGGCGAAGATTGTCGAACCGGATGTGCAGGCTTCGCTGTCGTTCTGTATGTCGGATCATCTGCCGCTATCGCAACCGGCAGAAGCGGTGAAATCGATTCTGTTGTCGCTAATGTCACGCCGCAATGTGGAAAACCATCCCCTGACGCTGGTGGGATAAGCCTCGCTTATTACCGCAAAGCGAAACCCTCTTACTGCCCGTCTGACGAACGCGCTAGATTGACTTCGTAAGCAGCCCGCTCCGGCGGGCTTTTTAGCCAGTTTCGCTTTGACGGAAACCCTATGGAAAAAACCGCAATCCCGCTGCCGACGCTGCGTGCCGTCGCGCGCAAAATGCAAACCGCCGGGCTAAATCATCTCGCGCTGGGTGGCAAAACCTGGTCGGTAAAAATGACATTTGATGCAGTGCCCCCCTCCGTGCCGCAACCCGTTCCCGCACCTCCGATCGCGACTCACCCGGTCGGCGCGCCAATGCCCGGTACGCTGCGCTTGCGCCATCCACTCAGCCAGCAGGATTTTGTCCAGACCGGGCAGGCGGTTAAACCCGATGATGTGCTGGCGCTGGTGCAAGTTGGCCCGCTCTATCTACCGATCACCAGCCCGGTGAGCGGTACGGTGAACACTATCGCTATCAGTGATGGCGCACGCGTGGAATATGATGAAGAAATACTTATAATTCATGATGATAACAGGTAAAAATCGTGGTTATAAGGGTCGCTTATTGCCTCAAAATTTTTATGTCTTATCCCCATTGAACATAACTGCATACAGTCAGAAAAAGATCAGAAACGCGCCGCTGCCACAGGCCCGGCGATGACAGGAGAGGCAAATGCCATTTTCAGATTACAAAACCGCACTGGTCACCGGCGCATCCGCCGGGATGGGCGAAGCGATTGTTGAGCGTCTGTGCCAGGAAGGAATCACCGTCCACGCCGTAGCGCGTCGGAAAGAACAACTGGCGGCACTGTCTGAGCGCACTGGCTGCATCCCGCATGCGGTAGATGTCAGCGATCTCAACGCCCTGACCGCACTGTGTCAGGACCTGCAAATCGACATTCTGGTGAACAACGCCGGGCTGTCGCATCCGGGTTCCATCCTCGACGCTGACGAGAACGTGATTGAGACCCAGGTAGATGTCAACCTGCGCGCCGTGCTGCATCTGTGTCGTCTGCTGGTGCCGGGCATGGTGGCCCGCGATCGTGGTCATGTGTTCAACATCACCTCCATCGCCGCGATCTACAACTTCGGTGGCAACTCGGTGTACCACGCCACCAAGGCGGGGGTCCATGCCCTGTCGCGCCAGCTGCGCGTCGACTGCTATGG
Organism: Pantoea sp. X-Soil-TKNS-1211; assembly: GCF_059730495.1. Taxonomy (NCBI): domain Bacteria; kingdom Pseudomonadati; phylum Pseudomonadota; class Gammaproteobacteria; order Enterobacterales; family Erwiniaceae; genus Pantoea; species Pantoea sp. X-Soil-TKNS-1211. Next base: position 486,531 of record NZ_AP035953.1, on the reverse strand, counting down.
CAAACGTGTGCGTATCACCGAGATCTGTCCGGGTCGTGTCGCCACCGATATTTTCGGCAATGTCTCTGGTGACCACGAAGAGGCGCGTCGTCGCTTTATCGATGGCTTTGAGCTGCCGCAGGCGAAAGATATCGCCGACTGTGTGGCCTTTGCCCTCTCTGCTCCAGTGGCGGTGAATATCGGCAATATCGAAATCACCCCGACGTTGCAAGTGCCGGGCGGCCTTTCCACCATGCGACCGGGCGACCGCGCCGAGTAATGAGGTAAACCTATGGCACTCGATTTCAGCAGTGTGATAACCGGCCACTTCGGCCAGATGATCGTTGACGGAACGGTGGTCACTCTTGAACTGGCGTTGGGTGCCTGGCTGCTGGCGATGATCCTCGCCATGCTGCTGGTGGTGATCCGCCTGACCGATCAACGCATCGCCGTCGGGCTGGTGAAAGCGTATGTCTCGTATCACCGCAACGTACCCACGCTGATTCAGTTGATGATGTGGTATTTCGCCATTCCGACGCTGCTACCGGAAGCGCTGCAAATGTGGATTAACGACTTCAACGCCGAGTTTCTGTTCTCACTGGTGGCGTTGGGGCTGTGCCAGGCGGCGTACTTCTCGGAAGATATCCGCAGCGGTTTGCGCGCCATCCCGGATGGACAGAACGAAGCCGCCCGCGCACTCGGCATGAGCTTTGTGCGAGCCATGTGGTCAGTGATCCTGCCGCAGGGGATTCGTAACGCACTGCCTGCACTGATCAACCATACGGTGCTGCTGTTCAAAAACACCAGCCTGGCGATGGTGATTGGCGTGGCGGAGCTGACCTATGTCACCCGTGATATTGAGAACCAGACCTTCCGTACCTTCGAGTCCTATTTGGTGGCAACCGTTGGCTATCTGTTCTTCTCCCTGATGCTGATGGGCCTTGGCGCGTTACTAGCCCGCCGCTTTCAGCGCGTCTATGCGAGGTAATGGCGATGTTTGAGATGTTCACCATTTTGCATGACAACGGCATGCTGCTGTTAATGGGCCAGTACCCGAATGGGCCGCTGGGTGGGGTGCTCTGCACCCTGCTAATCTCGCTGCTGGCGGTGTTGTTTGCCTTTCCGGTTGGTGTGTTGCTGGGGCTGGCGCGCCTGTCGCCGTGGCGCTGGCTGAGCTGGCCTGCCACCTGCTGGGTCTATCTGCTGCGTGGCATCCCGCTGATGATGGTGGTGTTCTGGACCTACTTCTGCGTACCGCTGTTGATTGGTCATAACATCAGCGGTTTCTCCACCATGCTGTGTACGCTGGTAATTTATGAGAGCGCCTATATCGCCGAGATCGTACGCGGCGGCATTCAGGCGTTACCGCACGGCCAGTACGAAGCGGCGCGCGCATTGGGCATGGGACACATCAAGACTCTGCGTCTGGTCATCCTGCCGCAGGCGTTATTTAACACCCTGCCGAGCCTGGTGAGCCAGTTGGTATCGATCATCAAAGACAGCACCCTTGGCTACGTGATTAACGTGCCGGAGCTGACTTTTGCGGCCAACCAGGTGAGCAACCAGTTGCTGACCAAACCTTTCCAGGTGTTCGCCATCGTGGCGCTGAGCTACTACATCATCTGCTTCAGCCTGACGTGGCTCGCCAACAAACTCGAAGCGCGCCTTGCGCAGAAACGTCGTCAGTCACCGGTGGAGACGCTCACGGTAGCACCGGCGGTGATGATGACTAAAACCCAATCGCAATAAGGAACCGCTATGAGACCGATGATTCTGTTTAATCAGGTCAACAAATGGTACGGCGCGTATCAGGCGCTGACTGACCTGAGTGCCGAGATCAATCCCGGCGAAGTGGTGGTGGTCTGTGGCCCCTCCGGTTCCGGCAAATCGACACTGATCCGCACCGTTAACCGCCTGGAGCCGATTGAAGGCGGCCAGATTGTGTTCGATGGTATCGATATCCACGGTAGCAGTACGCGTTTGAATCAGCTGCGCACCCGTATCGGTTTTGTCTTCCAGAGCTTCAACCTGTTCCCGCATGTTTCAGTCGCCGAGAACATTATGATGTCGCCGATGAAAGTGCTGGGCATGAAACGCTCAGAGGCGCGTCAACAGGCGAGCGAGTTGCTGGAACGCGTTGGGCTGTCGCACAAGGCGGATGCCTATCCGGCACAGCTTTCCGGTGGTCAGCAACAGCGCGTGGCGATTGCCCGTGCGCTGGCGATGAAGCCTCCGGTGATGCTGTTTGATGAACCGACGTCAGCGCTCGACCCGGAAATGGTTGGCGAGGTGTTATCGGTGATGCGTGGTCTGGCGCAGGAAGGGATGACGATGATGTGCGTCACCCACGAGATGAACTTTGCCCGTGAAGTGGCGGATACCATCTGGTTTATGGATCAGGGGCAGATTCTGGAAAAGGCCACGCCGGAGAAGTTCTTCACCCAGCCGCAGCACCCGCGCGCACAACGGTTTTTAAGCGATTTACGATCCCACTAAAAACCACAACACCGCAGTCCTGCAAGTGCATACCAGGCTCAGTTCAACACAATTTAAAATAAGTCCTGTCCATATCCTTTAACAGAATGGACAGGAAGGTCTTTTTACAGAAGAATATCTAAATTAACAGTAATATGCAGACTCACATACGTTGAATATTAGATATTGCGTCATCATAATTTACTCTTGCAGCATTTAATTTTCTAGCCAGATCATCATTTGCCTGGCTCAGCCTATTTTATCTGGTTGCATCTTTTGATGGGGATTTATCACTAATATAATCATTTTCAATTCCTTGAACCATAAAGCCATATACCCTATTAGCTTCATTCACCGCTGTATTAAAGGTATACCTTGCCTCGGCAGTTGCCGTCCTCTTCATTCTTTTAAGATAGGGATCGATATTATTATTTCGATTACCATCATTCATTGAAATAGATGCAAATCCTTCAAGAAAAGATCGCTGGCGTTTGTGATTAATACGTGATTCAGGCTGGCCCGTAAGTACTCTTAAAGCCATATCTGCACTCGGCATTCCGTTAAAGGCAATCATTACAAATTCCTTTTCAATGAAGAAAAAACATGGATTTTTCTTTAATATCAACCAATGAAAGCGCTAATGTTTCTGCGTCAATTTGATTATCATCATCTGTTTTCAGCCTGATGATAAAGCATTCTTCCCCCTCCTCAGCCTGATAATTTTCACCAAATACATCCTGCAAATATTCTAACGATCCGCTTTTTTCAATCACTGAGACAAGCCTGACTGCGGCGTGTTCAAAATCGATATAAAGTGAAAAGCTATAATGGTAATCGATCTTAATCGGGAAGTGCATTTCATGCTCATTGAAATCTTCTAAACTGCAACCTAACAGTTGTAATGCCTCAATGATAACATCAAAATTACCCTTGTATTTTTCGTGATCGGGTATTTCCATGGAATATCGCTTCATGATCATCCTTGCTCCTGCAGATATAAACTCTTTTATTTTATCACTTCCCTCTCAATTAAAAATCAAATTAATTCTGAATATCAGAAGCCACAGAATTGTCACTCCTGATATTTCTCTGAACTCAGATTTATTATGCCTGTCTGGCAGACAATGATGCTCGCTCAGTCGGCGTGCACTGGCAATGCATCACATTCCACCCACACCGCGCCCGCGTCTGCGGATTTCACGCACTGCTCAACCCAGCGCACGCCCATCAACCCGGCATGCACATCGGGATACCAGAAATCGCGCAGGAAGGTTTGGTCATCACGGTCAGTCGCATCCATCGCCAGCGCAAAGCGGCGATAGAGATTGGACCAGGCTTCAAACAGCCCTTCAGGATGACCACCACCAATACGATCTTCCTCTAAGGCGCGGCCATGCAAATACCCCATGCCACGCTCCAGAATCTGCACCGGCTGCCCCTGCACTTCATAGCGCAGCTGGTTTGGCTGTTCATCCCACCACTCCAGACTGGCCTTATCACCAATTACCCTCACCTTCTGGCCGTGCATTGAGCCGCAGTTCACCGCCGACGCCCACATGGTGCCTACCGCGCCGTTGTCATACTCCATCATCACAAAGGCGTTATCTTCCAGCGGCGCACGGCTTTTGACAAAGCTCTGACGGCTGCACAGCAGGCGTTTAACTTTCAGCTGTGGCACCATGGTTTCAGCGATAAACAGCGGGTGCGTCGCCAGGTCCCCCAGTACATAGCTCGGACCAACAAAGCGTGGATCAACGCGCCATTTGGTGCTGGCATTTTGCAGCTCCACCGCCTCGTTATGGAACCCGTGGGCAAACTGCATATTGATGATGCGAATCTCCCCCAGCAGCCCTGCGGCGATCATCTCCCGCGCTTGATGAATCAGCTGATGCCCGGCGTAACCGTAGGTCACACCGATGATCTTTTTCTTCTCAGCGCAAAGTCTTTCCAGCTCGTCAGCCTCGGCAGCGGTGAAGCACAGCGGCTTTTCACACACCACATGCAGCCCGGCATTGAGCGCCGCCCGGCAGATAGCAAAGTGGGTGTTGTTAGGCGTGGCGATGGACACCGCTTCAATGCCGTCAGCGCGTGCCGCTTCGGCAGCAAACATCGTCTCGTAATCGGGATAGCAGCGATCTTCCGTTACCCCCAACGCTGCACCGAAAGCCCGGCCACGCGCAGCATCGATATCAAATGCCCCGGCCTGTAACACAAAATTGCCGTCACGCAACGCAGCAGAACGATGAATGTAACCAATCTGGCTGGTGCCACCACCGCCCACCATACCCCAGCGCAGTGAACGATCGAGAGCTTTTGTACCGTTAATCATGATGTTGTCCTCAGAATCCGACCGATTGCAGATAGTGCAGGCTAGCCGTGACGTCGCGCAGGCTGGTGTCAGCATGGCGTGGGTCACGTTCCTGCTCGATGGTGATCCAGCCCTGATAGTCACGTTCCACGAGGAAAGCGCGCACCGCCGGATAGTCAATCGCTCCTTTACCTATCGGGCACATCACCCCTTCGGCACAAGCAGCAAAGAAGTCGACGCCACGCGCAATCACATCGCGCCATACCGCCTCGTTAACGTCTTTAAAGTGCAGATAATCGATGCGATCCCAGTAGCGATTGAGGTAAGGAATGGGGTCCATGCCGGAGTAGTACAGATGGCCGGTATCAAGACACAAACCCGCCACCTCGTGCGGAATGTCCTGCACCAGCTGTTCCAGTTCATCGGCAAATTCAATGCAACCCCCGGCATGGGGATGGATCACCGCACGGACGCCATACTCGTTCCAGGCGATCTCACTCAGGGTGGTGATGTGCTGCATCATGCGTTGCCAGTCGTCAGCCGACAGGCGTGGCGCTTTATCCGACTGACCGGCATATTTCGCCCGCTGCGGATTGCCGAAATCAATAATCACCAGATACGGGGCTGGCGCGTTGTCTGCGTGGGTTTTCTCGGCCGTTGGCACAAGGGAGAGATTGCGGCAGATATTGTGGGTCAGTTCCACCATCGCCGGGAAATTGGCTGCGCTGACCAGGTCGTCAAAAATAGTGCCTGCCACCAGCGACAACCCGTAATGCTCCAGTTGCTGGCGTAGCTCCCTGGCCTCCACCGGCAGATAGCTCCACGGCCCCAGTTCAATGCTGCGATACCCAGCTTGTGCCGCTTCACTCAGGACTTTTTGCCACGGCGGCAGGAAAGGATTCTTTGGATCATCAACGCCCCAGCTACAGGGCGCATTGGCGATATGGATAGTCATGATCGTTCCTTGCTGTGATTGATGCAGCAAGTATCAAATTAAAATTTCATTCTTCACAAGCATGGAATTTTCATTTTTTGATAGCGATCAAGTTATTTGTTATCATTTAAATGATAGATATTCTATCATATTGCGCGATAAATCGCGCCGCTACCGATGGACAGCCGTTTATCGCGCGTTTTCCAACTGCGTTATAAATTCTCCCGCGTCACAATATCGAACGGCAGCGTCACCTGCATGAAATGCTCGCGGCCCTCCGCCTGATGCTGTTGCAGTGTCTGCACCAGGGTGGTCGCCAGATCCTCAATTCGATGGCGCAGCATCACCGTGATGGTGCCATCAATCAATGCCAGATCGCCGTCACTGACCGGGCCGTGGCAAATCAACGCTACTCGCCGTTGCGGCTGTTCACGCAGCGCGCGCATCACCCCTTCAACTCCGCCACAGGGCGCAAAAATCAGCGCCAGATCGGCATGCTCATCCAGCAAACGGCGCGTGGCAAGATAGCCCCCTTCAATCGACTCATGGGTTTTGAGCGGTTCCAGCACCTGACGTGCGTTGTCCTGCTCGCGCAGGTAAGAACGGAAACTGATTTCGCAGCTTTCCTGGCAGGTAAAACGGTGGTCACCCACCAGCACCCCCACCGGTCCCGGCTGATGCAGCAGGTGCGTTGCCATCCAACCCGCGGTACGCCCGGCCTTTTGGTTATCCAGCCCGAAATAACCGGCATGACCACAGGGAGAGAAGTTGGAAAACAGCGCATAAACCCGCACGCCCTGTCGCGACACCGTTTCAATCGCCCGGCGAATCAGCGGATGATCAAGCGCCACCAGCCCGATGACATCGACCTGTTGCGCCAGCGCATACAGCGAAGCCACCACCGCATCCACGTCGTCAATATCATGCCAGCAAAACTGCGCTTCGCTGCCTGCGGGATGCAGTGGCTGTGTTTGTTCACGCAATGCATCGGTTAACGACTGATAAAACGAATAACTTTTTGCCAGCAGAATAAACCCCATACGCAAGGCGACAGCAGGCGCTAAAGCGCGGCTGCTGAGTAACGGCATCAGGTCAGCGCGATAGCCCAAACGACTCGCCGCTTCCAACACCTTCTGCTCGGTGGCGGCACGCACCGGCGCACGGCGGTTCAGCACACGATCGACCGTCGCCACACCGACACCGGCAGCAGCGGCAATAGCATTCATGGTGATTTTACTCATGCAAGATATCCATGATAGAAAAATTATCAAAAATAATGCCTGAGCGGCATAAAAAGTGCGAGGTGTTCGCAGCAAAAATCGTCATTAAATCGTAATTCCTGATAGAGAATCTCTCATAACTTTGATCACCATCGCATAATGAAATGAAAATTCTTAAAACACCTACAAAACGGAACAAATGTTTGATAATTATGCTGCCCGACGACACCTGCGGTGAGGTTGATGGATTTGCATCAGCAAAGCGTTAGAGCGCCCTGCTCAGCCTTTCTATAGTGGTGAATGATCTGCCTGGTCGCCCGATGTGTTTCGTAGCGAAGAAAAACGGAGATGATATGTTCCCCTCAACCTTACCTGTACCCCGTCGTCACCCTGTAAACCAGATACCCGCGCTGCGCTGGGGTATTGTCGGTCCTGGCTGGATAGCCGACCACTTTGCCAACGCGCTGCGCCACCACACGCAGCAGCAACTGGTGGCGGTGTCATCGCGCAGTCTGGAGAAAGCGCAGGCCTTTGCCCACAAGTGGGAGATTCCCCACGCCTGCGCAGGCATTGATGCGTTGCTGAGCCGCGACGACATTGATGTGGTGTATATCGCCACACCGCATAACCACCATTTCCCGGATGGCCTACGCGCGCTTAACGCCGGCAAGCATGTATTGATTGAGAAGCCGCTGGCGCTTAACGCGCAGCAGGCATTGCAGCTGCAACAGGAAGCACAGCAGCAACAACGTCTGTGCCTGGAGGCGATGTGGTGCGACTATGCGCCGAAATATGATGTGATCCGTCAGTTGCTGGCCGACGGTGCGCTCGGGGACGTGCACACCCTGATTGCCGATCATGGCGAGTATTTCACCCAGGATCACCGCATTTTCAATGCCGATCTTGCTGGTGGCCCGATGCTGGACCTGGGCAGCTATCTGATCAGCTTCAGCGTGCTGGTCAGTGGCGCGCCAGATAGCATTGTCGCAAAAGGTCAGCCCGCACCAGGCGGCGTTAACGGTCAGACCTCGATGTTGCTGACCCACCCGCAAGGCATGCAGGCGGTGCTCAACACCACCTTATTCAGTAACACGCCGGGCACGGCGGTAATTGCCGGTCGCGATGCCACGCTGTATCTCGACGGCCAGTTTTACGCACCCGGTCATTTCCGTCTGACTTCCAGCGATGGCCGCCACACGCTGCGCTGGGAAGAGCCCAACAATCGCTATATCCAGCTTTGTCATGAAATCGAACATACCGCCTGGTGTATCCATCAGGGTCTGTCTGACTCACCGGTGCGTCCGTTTGCCGCTTCGCTGGCAACGCTCAACACGATGGATGAGGTGAGACGCCAGATCGGTGTGGTTTTCAATGAAGAACGCGCAGGAGAAAATAATGAAAATCGCTTTTGACGTGGATGTAATCCGCGATCTGGGTATCACCCGCATGGTGCATCAGGTGGCGGAATGGGGCTACAAGTACATCGAACAGTCGCCCCATCCGCAAATCAACCCGTTCTATAAACACCCGAAAGCCAGCCGTGAAATCATCACCGAATACAAGAACGCGCTGCGTTCCACCGGGGTGGAAATCTCCTCGTTTATCGTGGTGTATCGCTGGTCTGGCCCGGACGAAGCGCGCCGTCAGGCGGCGGTGAAGAACTGGAAACGCATGATCGAGATCGCCGTGGAAATGGGGGTGCCGGTGATCAATACCGAGCTGTCCGGCAATCCGAACGAGCCAGAGATTTGCGAAGAGATGTTCTACCGTTCGATGGAAGAGTTGTTGCCCATTATCGAACGTGAAGGTATTCGCGTGGAAATTCAGGCCCACCCGTGGGATTTCTGCGAGGAGAGCAACGAAACCGCCGATATCGTGAAGTCCTTCCGCAGCGACCACGTGAAGTATATCTACAGCGCGCCGCACACCTTTTTCTATGACAAAGGCAAAGGCGATGTGAAAAGCATGCTTCACTATGCCGGTGACGATTTGTCGCATATGTTGATTGCCGACACCATGAACCACACCAAACATTGCCGCTATATCGTCAACCCGCCGGGCGTGGACGCCACTATCCACCAGCATGTCGGCGTGGGTGAAGGTGAGGTCAATTTCGATGCGCTGTTCGAAGCGTTACGTGAGATGGATTTTGCCAACCGCAGCTTTAAGGTCGGTGGTGAATCGATTATCTCGGCGGCGCTGTTTGGCTATCCCGAGAAGATGAAGCATCAGGCGGTGGAAACCCGCGAACTGATTGAGCGTGAATTGTTGTAACGGTGTGATATCAATCGTAGCGACGCGATAAATCGCGCAATCTCAAGCGTGATTTATCGCGCAGCCCCGTGCGCGATGCCAGAAAAATCCGCGCGATAAATCGCGCCGCTACGTCACCACCTCAACAAATTCCCCGCGCGTTAACGATAGCTGCGCCGCTTCGGCAATCGCCTGCGCGCGCAGGCCATCCAGCAGCCCTGGCAGCCCTTCGACTTTCTCTCCGGCGATATGACGCAAAAACGCATCGAGGTGGGTGTAATAGGTTTCATGCACCCGGCTGAACCAATCGGCATACAGACCCGGCTGGTTAATCCGCAGCCCCTGGTACAGGGTTGCGCCGCGCACCGACTGGCTTTCTGACGCCAGCATCCCTTCACTGCCCATCACGCTGATGCGTTCATCGTAGCCATAAGCGGTACGCCGGGTATTATCCAACTGCGCCAGCGCGCCGCGCTGCATCCGCATGATCAGCACCGAGGTATCAACATCAAAGTCCCGGATTTCCGGCATCGCCAGCGCTGCCCCCATTGCCCCAACGGTGGTGACTTCGTCATCGGTCAGCCAGCGCAGCAGATCGAAGAAGTGAATCGCCTGATCGCGCATCTGCCCACCCGATGCCTGCAAATAACTTAATGGCGGCAGCTCCGAGGCACGGCACACCATCTGGATCAGTTCAGCACGACCAATCACCCCCTGCTGCAATTGCGTTTTCAGTTGTTGATGGCTGCGGTCAAAACGACGGTTAAAGCCCACCGTGACCGGCACCTGCAACGGCGAGATGTTCTCCACGGCCTCCTGCGCGCGCGCCAGTGACAGATCGATCGGCTTTTCGCAATACACCGCTTTCCCCGCTGTCACCGCCTGTTCCAGCAGTGTCGCATGGGTTGGTGTGGCGCTGGCAATCAACACCCCGTCAATGGCATCACTGGCAAGCGCCTGTTGCACGCTGGCCGCTTTTGCGCCGTAGCGCTGCGCTACCGCTTCGGCGCGTGAGGCATCGATATCGCACACCAGCGCCAACTCCACGCCGGGATGTGCCGCCAGGTTAGCAGCATGGACCTGGCCGATAAAACCACTACCAATCAAAGCAAAACGTTGCGGTGACCGCATGATAAAGCTCCTGTTTGTTCACATTTCAGACGTAGCGTGCTTGTCAAAATAGCCGCTTCTGGCAGGCTGGCTGAACGCGGTTTTTGATGGAATTCACTCAGATGAAAGCAATGACGCTGGCGGAAATGGCGAAGCGGGCAGGTGTAGGCGTCGCCACGGTCGATCGCGTGCTCAACGATCGTGGCGGCGTCTCACCGGCAATGACCAAAAAGGTGTTGCAGATCGCCCGCGATGCCGGGTTAAACCGTATTTTGCCGGAGGAGCATCGTCATTCATGGCAGATTGAAGTGCTGCTGAGCGGCAACGGTTCGTTCTTCTTTCAACAGCTGGCACAGGATTTTGCCACCCTCGCCGATCAAATCGGTTATCGCCGCCTGCGGCTGCATCGCACCCTGATCCCGGAAAACGCGCCGGAGAAACTGGCGGCGCACATCGAAGCCAGCAGCAAAAAAATGGATGCACTGATTGTCTTCGCCCATGAAAATCCGCTGATTTATCAGGCGCTGGCGGCCTGCAAAGCACGTGGCGTGCCGGTGATTACGCTGGTGACGGACCTGCCCGATGCTGCGCGCCTGTGCCATGTTGGCATCGATCAATACAAGGCCGGGCGTACCGCCGGGTTGATGCTGGGCAGCATGCTGTCACAACCTGGAGAGGTCGTGCTGGTCAGTGGTCGCGCTGACTATCGCGCCCATCGCCAACGCATCGAAGGCTTTCAGGCGGTGCTGGCAGAGCGTTTTCCACAATTGCGCCTCAACGCCATCCTCGCCGGGCAGGATGAACGCGAGCGTATCAGCCACCTGCTGGAAAAAACGCTGGCGGGTTCAAAGCAGATCGTCGGTCTGTATAACACCGGGCTGGGCAATACGCAGATCCATGAAGCACTGGCGCGTCATCGCCTGTGCGGCAAGGTGGTGTATGTCACCCATGAGCTATACCACATCACGCGTCAGTTGCTGGAGAAACAGGTGCTGACGCTGACCCTTGATCAAAACACCCTGCGCCATGCGCAGCTGGCCCTGACATTGTTGCTGCGTTATCTGGAAGAAGGCGAACAGCCGGAAACCTATCAGCCGGGCAAAGTCGACTTTATGCTTTTTACGCAAGAGAACTTTGCATAACCGGACTTTGCATCTCACCGCCAGCGCGGTTAAATCGCCTTTGACCGCGACTGCTACACTCAGTGGCAGCAAAAAATGCAACCACAACAAGGCGAAATCACTATGTCGGAACATCAGTATCAGCCCGCAAAAGTCTGGACCTGGGACCCGGAAGCCAAAGGCAACGGCGCGAAAACCAACCGTCCAACCGCCGGGCCGACGCATGAGAAGGCCCTACCGGTCGGCAAACATCCGCTCCAGCTGTACTCGCTGGGAACGCCGAACGGCCAGAAAATTACCATCCTGCTGGAAGAACTGCTGGCGCTTGGCATTAAAGAAGCCGAATACGACGCCTGGTTGATTCGTATCGGTGAGGGCGATCAATTCTCCAGTGGCTTCGTTGAGGTCAACCCTAACTCGAAAATCCCGGCGTTGCGCGACCACTCGGTTAACCCGCCGCTACGCGTATTTGAGTCCGGCAACATCCTGCTGTATCTGGCGGATAAATTTGGTCACTTCCTGCCGAAAGACATCGCAGGTCGTACCGAAGCGCTGAACTGGCTTTTCTGGTTACAGGGTTCAGCCCCTTACCTCGGCGGTGGTTTCGGTCATTTCTACTTCTACGCGCCGGAAAAAATCGAATATGCCATCAACCGCTTTACCCTCGAAGCAAAACGTCAGTTAGATGTGCTGGATCGTCAGTTGGCTGATCATCGCTATCTGGGCGGTGAGGAATACAGCATCGCCGATATCGCCACCTGGACATGGTACGGCAACCTGGTGCTGAACAACCAATACGACGGCGCTGAGTTCCTGGATGTGCAGTCATATAAAAATGTGGTGCGCTGGGCGAAAGAGATTGCGCAGCGTCCGGCGGTGATTCGTGGCCGTAAGGTGAACCGCGCCTTTGGTGCCGCACCGGAAGACCAGTTGCTGGAACGCCATGATGCGTCCGATTTTGATACCAACACCGAAGACAAACGCCAGGCGCGAGGAGAGAAATAGTGAGTGCGTACGTAATTTTTATCCGCGATGAAACCCTGAACGACGGCGAAATGGCAACCTACGCGCAAAAAGCGGGGGAAGCACGCGGCGATCATCCGATTAATCCGCTCGCCTTTTACGGCGCGCTGGAAACGCTGGAAGGCCCGCAAGCCGAAGGCGTGGTGGTGCTGGAATTCCCGGATATCGATGCGGCGAAAGGCTGGTATTACAGCCCGGCGTACCAGGAAGCGAAGGCACATCGTCTGAAAGGGGCGAACTATCGCGTGTTGTTGGTGCAAGGTGTGGCATAAATAACCAAACGTAGCGGCGCGATTTATCGTGCAAAAGGGCGGTGTCACCACCGCCATTTGCTTATCAATTCAACGGGATACGTACTACGCTATCCGGTCCCTTCGCGGAATGATCTTTGTTGAAGCCCTGCTTCACCGTCACGAATAACGTCTGACCATCCGGCGACACCAGCAGGCTGTTGGGATGGGTTGGCAACGTCCAGCTGTTTTTCACCGCATAGGTGGTGGCATCGAGTTGCAGCACCTTGCCGGATTCACGCTGGCTGATATAGATCTCATTGCGTTTGGCATTGAACTTGATGCCCAGCGCGTCACCGTCGAGACGTTTGATCACCTTGCCAGTACGCTCATCAAACACCAGCGTGGTTTTCGCTTTAGAGTTGTCGGTGACAAACAGGCGACCGGTGGCCGGATCTTCCGCCAGATTCAGCAGCAAATAGGTTTTGTCATCGCCCGGCGTCCAGCGCTGTTCGATCTTGTGATTGCGCGGGTTGATCACCAGGATCTCGCCACTGCCGTTGGCCGCATAGATACGCTTGGTCACCGGTGAGTAGAGCAGACCGGTGACCCACTTGCCGGCATTTTTAATGGTGGTTTTCAGCTTAAAGGTTTTGGCATCCACCACCCAGATCAGGCCCGGATCGGCCACGCCGCCGATATACAGCAGACCATCGTGTAGCATGATTTCACGCGCACCGGTCGGGAAGCCTTTGTCGTTGATCACGCCAAACATCAGACGCTGCAACACCTTGCCGCTCTGCGCATCCACTTTTGAGATTCCGCCATCCAGCGTATTGGTGACATACAGCAGGCTGCCGTCCGGCTCCATCGTCATGCCGAAGTTTTTCAGATCGGTGTGGGTTTCGCCGAGGGTTTTCAGCGTGGCAGGATCGAGGCGGTAGATCACCCCACCGTTAACGCCTTTAAAACTCTGGGCACTGGCGACAAACAACGAAGAGGTGCTGCCAGGGACATACGCCATCTCATACAGGCCTTCCGCCAGTACACGCTGCTGCACGTTGCTGGCAACCGGTTGGGGGGCAACGACCGGGGCGGCAGCTTTTTTAGCCGGTGCCTGGCAGGCTGTCAAACTGAGCGCCGTCACTACAGCCAGCGCCACGCCCGCAATACGCGGATTGAACAAGGATTTCATTCTTAGCTCCATCAGGGAGTTATAAAAAGAATGAGAATCATACGTATTAACGATTATCGAGTAAACGTAACGCTGATTATTCGTCACAGCGCAATAAATTGCGCCGCTACCAGCCAGCAAGAACCGTAGCGGCGCGATTTATCGCGCATGTCTACCGCAGCTTCAAAGTCAAAGGCGCGCGATAAATCGCGCCGCTACGTTTCCGTTATGACAGGGACGCCCCACCACAGATCACCAGCTCCTGCCCGGTAATGGCATCCGCAGCGGGCGACAGCACAAATCCGGCCAGCGCCGCCACCTCCTGCGGTTGGATATAACGCCCCATCGGCGGTAGTTTGGGCGGCGAACTGGCGCGTCCGGGTTGCAGCAGCATCGGCGTCTCGGTGGCACCCGGAGCAATCACATTCACCGTAATCCCCTGAGGTGCTAACTCGGCGGCCCAGCTCCGCGCCATGCCGACCATTGCCGCCTTGGTACTGACGTACTGGCTACGCCCGGCCGCGCCGCGTGAGGTACGGCTGCCAATCAACAGAATCCGATCGCCCCGCTGCATCCTCGGCTGCAACGCATTGGCCATAATCTGTGCCGCCTGCACATGCAGATACCACAGCCTGCTGCTGGCCTCTTCATCCAGCTCACCCAGTGGCGCTGCCGCCATCATCCCGGCGGCATGCACCAGCGCATTCACGGTTGGCAGCACCAATAGCGCCTGCTTCAGTCGCGCAGCATCAAACAGATCAACGCTGGCCGAGGTAAAACCCGGATGATCATTTTTCACCTGGGTGCGGCTGAAGCCGGTCACCTGCCAGCCCTGCTGTAACAGATGGTCGGCAATCGCCGCGCCTATCCCGGAGCTAACACCAGTCACCAGCGCATGTCGGCTCATGAGACAACCCAGGATTCATCGACGCGCACGTACTTAATCGCCTGGCGGAAATAGGTATAAGCGATATGCAACGCACCATCCTCGCTCTGCTTAATGCTGGGATAGGAGAACTCACGGTTCAATTTCTGCTGGGAGTTGTTGGTCATACAGTAGCCATCACCCTCATCGAGGTTACGCTGCCACGGCCAGCTCTGACCGCCATCGGCCGAGATCGCCAGCGTCATTGGTGCGCGTGGCGCGCCCCAGAATGCGGTTCGACCACTGTGCACCACCGGCTCCGCCGCCACTGCGACGTCCCCCTCTTCTTCATCTTCGATCTCGTCATACAACGACAGGCGACGTTCGCTGGCATCTTTAGCGCTCATGGCGTTAAACACCAGCGCCAGATGGCCGTTGTGCAGCGTGGTGACTTGAATCGAGGAGTTGTTATTCGGCAGCGTCGTCGCCTGCGGTGCGCTCCAGCTTTCGCCACCGTCGCTGGAACGACTTTGATAAATGTAATCGGCCCAGCGGCTGCGATACAACGCCAGCAGGCGGCCATCCTGCAACAGGGTGATATTCATATGCACACACCCGAGGCTGTCCGGCACCGCCACATCGCGCCAGCTTTTGCCCTGATCGCTGGAAATTTTCACCGCGCTGACATCATCGTTGCCAACCCATTTCACCCCCGGCTGGGTGCGGCAATAAAATACCGGCAGCAGCCAGTTGCCATTTGGCAGCACGACGATCGGCTGGCGGATAAAAGTGCCGGGTTGGTCGAGCAACGTATCGATAGCGCACCAGCTACGGCCAAAATCGCGAGACTGGCGATAGCGCACAATCGCGGTATCCTGATTGCCGGACTTCTGCGCGGTCCACAGCAGCCACAGCACCTGCTGCGGATCGAGGAACAGCACCGGGTTTTGTTCAGATCGCGTCGGATCGTCCGACAGCTTCTCCGCCTCGCTCCATTGTTCGCTGCCTTTTGCCAGACGCGAACACCAGACCGAGATATCCGCGATCCCTTCCTGGGTGCCGCCAAACCAGACGCACAGCAGGTCGCCATTCGGCAGCGGCAGCAGATTGGCCGCATGGTTTTGTGGACAGACCGAAGGCAGCATCGCGGTGAGCTGCTGCGCGTCCTGCGCATGCGGATGAAGGTTACCGTTACGTTCGACGGTAAGAGTTGAATCGGTCATATCAGGCTCCACTGTTTTGCATAGTTCGTTTCGGGGCGTTTTTATCCTGTACCTGGCGCGACGGGATCAGGCGATCAATCACCATCACAATCGCCGGGGTGATCAGCGCCACATACATGTTATTGATACCAAAGGGATCGCCCAGCAAATACCACGCCGACGTCACCACACAAGCGGCGATCAAACCGGCATTCGCCCCACGCGTGCTTTTAAAGAATGGCAGGTAGAAGGCAATGATGGCGACCACCGAAATCGACAAACGGATGGCACGGGTGAAGAACGACAACTTCAGCACTTCAGGCACGAACAATACGAAGATCAGCGGCAGGAAACCAATCACCAGCGACAGCCAGCGTGTCATACGGAATTCACGATCCGGCGTCGGGTTACGGTATGGGACATAAAAATCTTTCACCACCAGCGAGGCAATCGCCAGTGCCACGGTGCTGACGCTGACGAAAATCGAGGCCACCAGCGAGGTGGTGACAATTCCGGCCAGCCACGGGCTCATATCCTGTAAAAACACCGGCAGTGCATACAGGCTTTTGATATCGGGATGGAGAAATTTCGCCGCCACGCCAATCAGCGCGATGGCGATAGCAATCGGCATACAAAAGAAGAACGCAACCCAGGTGGCGCGCTTGGCTGAGGCGGCGCTTTTGGTGGAGGCAATGGCCTGAATCACAAATTGGGTGCAGAAGATGGAACCGATGGTGCCGATCAGCCACGCAAAAATGGTGCTACCGCCGACGTTGCCATCCCAGGTCCAGTAGAAGTGCGGCATCTGTTTAATCATCGGGCTGACACCGCCGGTCATATGCAGCGCAACGCCGAGAATAATCATAATCCCGATATATTTCAGTCCGCTATGCAGCAGCGTCACCCAGGCGATACCTTTCATGCCACCAAACATAAAATAAAAGGTACTGACCACCGCCGTGATAAAGGCGGCAGTGGTGAGATCCAGATTCAGCACTGTGGAAATGGCCGCAGCGCCGCTGACGTAGTTACCCACGTTCACCAGCAGCAGCGCATAAATCATGATCAGCGAAATGATGTTTTTGGTCGAGTTACCGTAACGCTCGGCAATCGCGCCGGAGATAGTAATTTTCCCGGTGTTATAAATACGTTTGACCAGCAACATACCAAACAACGGGAAACCAATCGCCGCACCAATCACCGACCAGGAGGCGGCAAAGCCATCCTCAAAGGCGGCCTGGGCGGTGCCGATAGTGGATTTGGCACCGATATATTCTGACATCAGCATCACCCCGACAATAAACGCCGGCATTGCGCGCGATCCAGCCATAAAATCGCCGGTATTTTTACTGCGTAAACGCCAGGTCAGCCAGGTGGTAAACAGGATATATGCGATCACAATCCCGACAATAATCACCATCCCTTCTGCAGAGAATTGTTTCATTTCAGCCTCATCGATAACGTAGGGTCGTGGCAGGCGCTGGGCTTCACGCGCGCCGTTATAACTGGGATAGCGACAATTATTGTGTCTGGTGTCTGTGCACCGGGCGCTACCGCCAAAGATAAAATGATTTATATCGCTCAAAAACGCGCAAGATTACGCACTTACAGGGCTACTTTATAAGTGATAGTGGGATAAATTTGTTTGATCATGCTCACAGATAGTCAAATATGATTGAATACAATCAAAGCATCATTCTCGTAGCGGTGTGAGGGATACGGTAACAAGCGAACATATAACATCTTCGACACAGCAGTGATATTTTCTGTGAATAGCTCGGATAAGGAGATATTATTCCGTCCGAAACGGAGTGATTATTTTTATTTAGCAAAGAACAAGAATACCGAACAGAGAAATTCAGAACATAATAAAATCACAAAAAATAAAACAAACAAAAACAATGCATTGCATTAAAATTACGCCCATTTATTTGTTTTAAATTGGGTTCAACCGATTAATAACTCACCGCATAAATGTGACACAGGTCACATGTCATGCTATATCTTTAAACCTTAAAAATAATACCAAGGAGTGAATGCCGATTATTTCGGCCGCACTGTAACCCTGCATAAAAAATAACGTCATTCATCTGCAAGGAATACTATGCCTGAATCAGAAAATAACGCCTGGCGATATTCGCCGAAACCCACGTCTGCACAGGCTGACAATGAAAAGTTATCCGCCAGCGCCAGCGAAGAGAACAACCGCTTCCTCAGCGCAGATGCCTTTTTATTGACAGCAACCGCCATCGCCGCCATTGCCGGATTTCTTTATGGCTATGACACCGGCATTATTTCCGGCGCGCTGTTGCAGATAACCCATGATTTCCAGCTCTCGTCTCATGCGCAGGAGTTAGTCACCAGCGCCATTCTGGTCGGCGCGGTGATTGGCGCACTCAGTTGCGGACGGCTCTCCAGCCAGTTGGGCCGCCGTTATACGGTGATGATTGTCGCGGCGATTTTCGCCGTCGGCGTGATTGGCTCCGGGTTGTCGCCCAACGCAGTGTGGCTGGGCGTGGCACGTCTGGTGCTTGGCTTCGCGGTCGGAGGCGCGTCACAGATCGTCCCGGTGTATATCGCCGAGCTGGCTCCCCCGGATCGTCGTGGCCGTCTGGTGACTTTCTTCAATATCTCGATTGGTGTCGGCATTGTCACTGCTGCGCTGGTTGGTACCTTTATGCAGGATATCTGGAGCTGGCGCACCATGTTTGCCGTGGCCGCCATCCCGGCGGTAATTCTGCTGCTGGGAATGCTGCCACTGCCGGAAAGCCCGCGCTGGCTGGTAAGCCAGAAGCGGTTGAAAGAGGCGCATCTGGCGCTGGATACGGTACGCGACAGCGAAAAACAGGTGCGTCAGGAGATTCGTGCGATTCAGCGCGTGCATGACAAAGTGGAACGCAAAACCAGCGCCAGCTGGCGCGACCTGAAGCAACCCTGGCTGCGCCCGGCATTGCTGGTCGGGCTGGGTATTGCCGCGTTTACCCAGCTTTCCGGCATTGAAATGATGATCTACTACACCCCTACCTTCCTCACCAATGCCGGATTCAGCCGGGATACGGCGCTGTATTCGGCGCTGGGTGTGGCGGTGATTTACCTGACATTAACGGTGATCGGCAAACTGCTGGTTGACCATGTTGGCCGTCGCGCCCTCACCCTGTGGATGATGCCGGGGGCGATCCTCAGCCTGGTGCTGCTGGGCGCGGTGTTCCGTCTTGATGCACACGGCGGTGGCCATAGCTGGCTGATCGTCATCTGCCTGTTTGGTTTTATGGTGTTTAACTCTGGCGGTATTCAGGTGATTGGTTGGCTGATGGGATCGGAACTCTATCCGCTGGGCATTCGTGAAAAAGCGACCAGCCTGCACGCCGGGATGCTGTGGGGGTCTAACCTGCTGCTGACCGCGACGGCGCTGTCAATGGTCAACTGGCTGGGCATCGGCGGGGCGATGTGGTTCTACGCGCTGCTTAATCTGCTTGGCTTTGTCTTTGTTTACTTCCTGATGCCGGAAACCAAAGGCCGCTCGCTGGAGGAAATAGAAACCTCGCTGAAAGAGGGGGACTTTTACCCGATTCAGCAGCGCCATCGTCAGGCGGTAGATTCAAAACCCGCGCGATAAATCGCGTCGTTATGGAATGTGCCTTTATAACGTCTGCTGCAAAAACTCCACAAAGGCGCTGATACGCACCGGCAGTTGACGCTGCGGCTGCCAGACGGCAAAGATATCGCCGTCTGGCGCACTCCAGTCGGGCAACACATGCAACAACTCGCCACTGTTGATGCTGTGCTGCGCATCCCACCACGAACGCAGCAAAATACCATGCCCGTCCTGCGCCAGCTGCATCGCCACCTCGCCGTCATTGGTGACCAGAGTGCCGCGCACCTTTTGCGTCACTTGTTGCCTGCCATCCGTCAGTCGCCACAAGGCAAAATCGCTTTCGTACTGACGCAGCAAAATGCAGTTATGTTGTGCCAGCGCCGCCACGCTGTCGGGCAGGCCGCAGCGTGCTGCATAGGCAGGGGCACAGCACAGTACACGCGGATTGGTACGCAGCTTACGTGCCATCAGACGTGCATCCGGCGGCTCGCCGACTCGGATATCGATATCGATGTGCGCATCGAGGAAACTTAGCGGCTGGCTGCTAAGTTGCAGGCTGAGCGACAACTCCGGGTGCAACGCTGCAAAACGCGATACCAGCGGCGCAACATGGCGGCGACCGAACCCAAATGACGCATTGATATTCAGTGAACCGCGCAACACCGCCGTCTGGCTGCTGACTGACTCTTCCAATTCCGCCAGTTGATCCAGCAGTGGACGCGCTCCCTCCAGATAACGTTTGCCTTCCGGTGTCAGTTCCAGCCGCCGTGTGGTACGACGTAGCAATTGTACCCCCAGCCGCAACTCCAGCTGGCTCAGGCGTTTGCTCACTGCCGGTAACGATAGCCCCAGCTCGCGCGCCGCGGCCGTCAGGCTACCGAGGGTGGCGATGCGCACGAAAAACGCCAGGTCGTCGGTGGAAGTGCGCGATTCTCTACTTTTATTCAACATTGGCTTGCTGCTCAGGCTAATTATTTCCCCATGATGCAAAGTTATACTGCGGGCAGAACATCAACAGCAACCTGCGAGAGACCCTATGAACGGCAAAACATTTAAAATCGCCGTCATCCCTGGCGATGGCATTGGTAAGGAAGTGATGCCGGAAGGCATCCGCGTGATGGACGCGGCAGCAAAAAAATTCAATATTCCGCTGGAGTGGCAATGGTTTGATTTTGCCAGCGCCGAGTACTGGCAGCAGCACGGCAAGATGTTACCGGATGACTGGTTTGCCACTCTGCAAACCTTTGATGCGATCTACTTCGGCGCGGTCGGCTGGCCGGATGTCGTTCCGGATCATGTTTCGCTGTGGGGATCATTGTTGCAGTTCCGCCGCGAGTTCGATCAATACGTTAACCTGCGTCCGGTCCGTCTGATGCCGGGCGTCAAAGCACCACTGGCGAATCGTCAACCGGGCGATATCGATTTCTACGTGGTACGTGAAAACACCGAAGGTGAGTACTCCAGCGTCGGCGGCACCATGTTCCCTGGCACCGAGCGTGAAGTGGTGATTCAGGAGACAGTGATGACCCGTACCGGCGTCGATCGCATCCTGAAATTTGCCTACGAGCTGGCGCAGAAGCGACCGAAAAAACACCTGACCTCGGCGACCAAATCTAACGGTATCGCCATTACCATGCCGTACTGGGACAGCCGCGTGGAAGCGATGTCAGCCAGCTACCCGGAAATTAAAGTCGATAAATATCATATCGATATTCTGACCGCTAATTTTGTGCTGCACCCGGACTGGTTCGATGTAGTAGTGGCGAGCAACCTGTTTGGCGATATCCTGTCGGATCTCGGCCCAGCCTGTACCGGCACCATCGGCATCGCGCCTTCGGCCAATATCAACCCGGAAGGGAAGTTCCCCAGCCTGTTCGAACCGGTACACGGCTCGGCGCCAGATATCGCGGGCAAAGGCATCGCCAACCCGATCGGACAGATTTGGTGTGGCGCAATGATGCTGGAGCATTTGGGCTATGCAGAAGCCGGTGCGGCGGTGCTGGATGCCATTGAACGTACGCTGGCGGCGGGCACTAGCCTGACGCGGGATCTGGGCGGCAAGGCATCAACCGAGGATCTGGGCGCAGCGATTGCCGCCGCGCTGTAACCGAAAAATCTGCGCGATAAATCGCGCCGCTACCACAGGGCGCGATGTTATCGTCGCGGCGTGATTTCATGATGTTACCGTAGCGGCGCGATTTATCGCGCAATATCCGTCACCGTTACGGCAGAATCTGCACCGTTTCGCTATGCCAGCCTGCTGGCAAAGGCTGCGGGCGCACAATGGTGACGTTGTGCAATTGCAGATTCTCCACCCCGCGCGCAAACACGCCCGGCAGGCCATGTGGATAAGCGGCAACCCCAAATGCCTGCCCGGTCTCGCTATCCAACTTGTAGGCATTATCCAGTCCCATCCCGGTTGGTGATTCAGGATTACACGGCGGGCGCACATCGTAATATCCCTGCCCTTCTGCTGCCACCTGGCGCAACTGCACGTTACTCAGCATCACCTCGCGGATCTGTCCCGCCACCTCGCTATGCAGGTTAATTGCCCCTTCCATCACGCCGCTGACGTTGCTGAATTGCAGCTGTTCGATCATGCCCGGAGCGATCGCCGGATCACGGGGGCGCACCGAGGCAAACAGCGCATCGGCTTTGCCCCAGTGGCAGGGTGGCGCAAGGTGGCAGGCCAGCGTCAGATTGCTGAACAACAGACGGCGGAAATTGCCGCCATCGCGCGACAGCAAGCCAATCGCCCGGTTGGAGTCGAAAATGGTGCAGCCGCTGACCGTGACATCTTCCACATCATCAAAGGTTTCCGTGCCAATCTTGAACGCGCAGCTCCAGGAACGTAGCTGGCAATTACTGATCATAATCTGGCGCGCCGCGCGTCGCAGGTGGGCGGGTTTTTGCGTGGTTTTGATGCAGATGGCGTCATCTGCCGCACTCAGGTAGCTGTTGCTGACAAACACCGCTTCGCAGCTGTCGATATCCAGCGCGTCAGTGTTGGGCATGGTCATGGCGTTATCAATGGTCAGGTGATCGATGTGCACATGGCGGCAGCTCACCAGATGGACGGTCCACATCGGTGCCTGCACAATAGTGAATTCCTGTAGCGTCACCTGTTCACAATCTTCAAACACGATGATACGTGGGCGCTGCGGACGCGGCAGGCGATAACCCTGCTCATCCTTCTCGGCGGCAAACCAGGCTTCACCGTCGCCATCAATCACCCCTTTGCCGCTGATGCTGATATTGCGCTGACCGACCGCATACAGCAGCACATGCTGCGACAGTTCAGCCTGACTCTGCGCCAGGCAGTGTTGATAATCCTCCACACGTTGGCTGGCGAGTAAGGTGGCCCCCGCCGCCAGATGCAGGTGGAGATGCGAACCCAGCGTGAGGGTACCGAGGCGATAGCGACCCGGCGGCACCGACAGCGTACCGCCACCCTGCTGCGCCAGTTGATCCAGAGCGCGTTGAAAACAGTCGGTATCGAGGGTTTCACCATCCGCGACGGGGTGAAAATCAACCAGTGAAAGGTGCATGCGGTTCTCCTGAGTTGCAGCGTAAGACCATTGCAGCATGCACACGGCGCGAAAACCTTTCGCTGATGGACAAGGCGCTTATTTCACTGCGCCTTCGGTCACGCCACTGATAAATTTGCGCTGGAACACCAGGAACACCGCCACCAGCGGCAGGATCACGATCATCGCGCCAGCCATCAGTACCGGAATATCGATGGTGTTTTTGTTCTGGAAAAACATCATGCCAATCGGCAAGGTGCGCAACTCGTCCTTGTTGACCAGAATCAGCGGGATCAGGAATTCGTTCCATGTCCAGATAAACAGCAGCAGCGCCAGCGTTGACAGCGTCGGCCAGATAGCGGGCACCAGAAGGCCCCACAAAATTTTGCGCCGCGATGCCCCATCCATCACCGACGCCTCCACCAGTTCGCGCGGCACCTGTTGCAACGCCGTGGCGATCATCAGGGTGGTAAAGGGTAACGACAGCGCAATCTGCGGCAGGATCAACGCCAGATAAGTATTGGTCAGCCCCATCCAGCGCAACTCGTGGTACAGCGGGATAATAAAGGCTTCACTGGGCAACACCATGCCCAGAGCGAGTAACGCGGCGATCACCTTTTTGCCGGGGATCTTTAACCAGGCGAAACCAAAACCGGCCAGAATGCCCAGCAGGATGCTGCAAATCACCACCGGGATCACCACCAGCACCGAGTTCATAAAGTAAACGTTGAAATGGCCCTGCTGCCAGGCGGTGACGTAATTTTTAAAGTTGAGCGAAGAGGGCAGGGTAAACACCCCCTGGAACAGCTCCATCTGGGTTTTGAATGAGGTCATCAGCGCCATCAAAAATGGCAGGATGGTCATCAGCGCGACCATCCAGATAAGCGCACGAGAAACAACTGGCGTGCCACGCATCAGTGACGCTCCCGAATAACAAAGTGAATTAACGCGTTGATCAACAACACAATCATCATACTGAACACCGCCACTGCCGAGGCGTAGCCGAAGTAGTGCAGGTCAAAGCCCTGCTTATACATAAAGATGTTGGTCACCATCGTCGCCGTGCCCGGTCCGCCCTGGGTCATCACATATACCAGGTCAAAGGCTTTCAGGCTGGCGATCACCGTCAGCAGCAAGGCAATGCGCAGCTCCGGGCGCAATGACGGCAGCGTGATACGCATAAATTTCTGCCGCCGCGAGGAGCCGTCCAGATCCGCCGCTTCCAGCAGCGATGGGTCCATCCGTTGTAGGCCAGCCATAAACAGCACCAGACAAAAACCAAAGAAGTACCAGGTGGCAACAAAGCCTACGGCAGGAAGCGCCCAGGTGAAGTCTCCCAGCCAGGAGATCGCCAGTTGCGGCAAACCGATGGCGCGCAGAAACTGGTCAATCGGGCCAAATGCCGGGTTATACAGCCAGCGCCACACCACGCCAAGTACCGCCATCGGCATGATATAAGGCAGAAAGAAGAAGATACGCAGCAGGCTGCGCTCCTTGTTGCTGCGCGTTTCATACAGGAAGCTGCACAGCAGCAGCCCGATGCCAATCGGTAACAGGGTGTAGAACAACATCAACAGCGCATTATTGCCCAGCGCCACCCAGAACACCGGGTCGCTGAACATGCGCATATAGTTGCTGATGCCGGTAAAGATCGGCATCGAGGTGCCGTCCCACTCGGTAAAACTGATGCCCAGCGACGCCAGCAGCGGCAGCAACAGAAAGACCGCGTACACCAGCACCGCGGGCAGCAGATAGAGCGCATTGCGCCAGGCAGATTTGTTCAGCATAACCTTACTCGCTTGCGGTCCGGCATCGCTGCCGGACCGGATTTATCAGTGCTTAAGGGTTTTCAGGTAACGTTGATAGTTGTTGTCAAAGTTGGTGACCATCTGGTCAGCGGTTTGACGTCCCGCCAGCAGCAACTGCACGTTCTGGTTCAGCTCGGCATTCATGGTCGGTGTCGCCCAGTCAACGTAGTGACCAAGGCCATCGTGTTCATTGAGTGTCACCCACACCTGATAGGTTTCCGCCAGCAGCGGATTATCCGATGGGATTTGCGCGTTTTTGCTGGCGCTGGCTGGCAGGAAGCCGACTTTCAGCCAGCGGTTCGCCATCTCATCTGACACGATGTAATCGATAAACTTCGCGGCGGCGTCCTGCTGTTCTTTGCTTTTCGCCGTGCTGGTGATGGAGAACGCCAGGTCAGTACCGCCGACCATTAACGCATGCTGCACGCCCTCACCCATCGGCATTGCCGCAAAGTGAATATCTTTGTTGTCTTTGAACTGACCGAGATACCAGGTGCCGCTTACCAGGAAGGCTGCCTGGCCATTCTGGAACAGCGTAGCAGCATCGTCATGACCAATGCCCTGGAAACCGGGGAAGAAGTAACCTTTGTCATTCCAGCTTTTCATCATGTTGGCGGCTTTGACTAATTTGTCATCTTTAAAGGTGCCGCCGACGTCGTAAATCAGGTCATCCAGTTTTTTGCGGTCGCTGCTTTCAATCTGCGCTTCCCAAAGGGTGCTCAGCAGTTGCTGCCCCATATTACCGTCCAGCAGACCCAGCATCATCGGCGCAGTGCCCTGCGCTTTCAGTTTTTCCATCGCCTGTTCCAGCTCCGGCAGGGTTTTCGGCACCGCAATACCGGCTTTATCCAGCAGCGCTTTGTTGTAGTACAAGCCAACCATTTCGCCGAGGCTGGCAACGCCATACAACTTGCCGCTGCCGAAATCCTGCGTATCGGACCAGCGGTTGCGTTTCAAAATCGAATCCGGGAAGCGGGTGGTCCAGCCATAGGTTTTGGCGTAATCATCCAGCGGCCAGAGCAGTTTGTCTTTCACCAGCGATCCCATATCGCCACCGCCCTGATTGACCTGGGCGATCTGTGGGCCATCACCGGCAGTCAGCGCCAGCTTGAGTGGGATACGGGTATCTTCAAAGGAGTGCACTGAACGCTGGATAACAATTCCGGGATTCTGCTGTTGGAACACTTTAATCGCCTGATCCACCGCTTCGGTCTGCTGCGGATAGTTATAAATGTCCCATTCGTTCAGGGTCACGCTGGCGGCCTGCGCCATTGATGCGCCGAGCAGTATCCCAGCGGAAACCAGACAAGACAGGGTGCGCAGAGAGCGATGGAAGTACTGCGAACGTACGGTTGACTCACACATAATGCTCGGTTTCTCCAACAGATGACTGGCATCCCTTCATCTCGACACCCGCAGATCCCGCAGGTTGATTCAGCAGAAATAACGCGCTTATCCATACTTACTTTATGAATAAAAGAAAGTCAAACCTACGCAGCGTGGAATTTTTGCTCTGTGATGCAGTGCAAAAAGTGAGAAGAAAAGCCCGCTGATCAGCAGGGAATGCTGCTTAATTCAGCAAAAATCGGCAGTAATCCGTCTGGCCTTGATGATGAACAGCATAAATCACTCGTAATTTTTCTAGCCATTAAGCCACTGATAGAACATATGAAAATCGTATAGTTATGGCAAGGAAAGGGAGATAAATGGGCGCAAGGCCCATGCAACAAGGGCCAGCCAGCGCTGCCTGGCCCGGTAGCCATCTCCCCGTCATGCGCTGCGGTTATGTTTCTTTCTGGCTTTGCGGGATGACGCAATTATTACACCTTGAAAACTAAGTCAGCTTTCATTACCGTAAAAACTGTTCATCTCCTGACCACAGAGGCTCCACCATGACGGCTGAAGGTGTTATTCGCCACGCCACCGCAGCAGATTTTCCCGCGCTCTCGCGTATTTGCTTAGAAACCGCCAACGCGGGTAAAGACGCCACTGCGCTCTATTCCGATCCCGCCCTGCCGGGCCTGCGTTTTGTGATCCCCTACGCGCGCTTCGTCCCTGAGTTTGCCCTGGTGCTGGAACAGCAGGGTGAGGTGGTCGGTTACGCGGTGGCGGTACCGGACACGCGGGCATTTGAGGCGATCCTCAATCAACAATGGTGGCCAATGTTGCAGGCGCAATATCGTGCGACGCCCGCCAGTGCACCACTCGACAGCAAAGTACTGGATGCCATCCGCCAGCCGGATGCCGCCGCCGAGCAGTTGGTAAGCCAATGGCCCGCGCATCTGCATATCAATCTGCTACCTGCGGCACAGCAAGGCGGCTGGGGCCGCAAGCTGATTGAGCAGTTACTGACGCTGCTGCGTCAGGCCGGTGTTTCCGGCGTACATCTTGGCGTCAGTCTGCAAAACGAGCAGGTGTGCGGTTTCTATCAGCGCCTCGGCTTCACACCGATCGTGCGCAGCAACGCCATCTATATGGGCCAGTTACTTTAAGCGAGACACAGCATGACCAGCCTGCATCTGCAAAGCGTTAAGAAATCCTATGAGAACGTGAACGTGATTCACGGTATCGATCTCACCATCAACAGCGGAGAGTTTGTGGTGTTTGTTGGCCCTTCCGGCTGCGGTAAATCGACGCTGTTACGCATGATTGCCGGGCTGGAGGAAATCAGCGACGGTAAGCTGCTGATTGAGGGGGCTGATATGACGCATCAACCCGCTACCGAGCGTGGCATCGCGATGGTGTTTCAGTCGTACGCGCTCTACCCAAACATGACGGTACGCGGCAACCTCGCCTATCCATTGGAGGTGATGAAACGCCCGAAAGCGGAGATTGAACAGGCAATACGCCAAACCGCCGAGCGTCTGCATTTAACGGAATTACTGGATCGCCTGCCACGCGCCTTGTCAGGCGGGCAGCGGCAACGTGTGGCGATAGGCCGTGCCATTATTCGCCATCCGCGCATTTTCCTGTTTGATGAACCGCTGTCGAACCTTGACGCCGAATTGCGTTTGCAGATGCGTATTGAGATCGCTCGCCTGCACGCTTCACTCGGCAATACCATGATTTACGTCACCCATGATCAGCTGGAAGCGATGACGCTGGCCGACCGTATCGTGGTGCTGCGTAAGGGGCAGATTGAGCAAGTTGGTGCACCGTTGGAGTTGTATCGCGACCCGGATAACCTGTTTGTCGCCGGGTTTATTGGCTCGCCGAAGATGAACTTTTTACCGGCTGAAGTAGCGGCGCTGGCACCCGGCCAGGTGCAGCTGCGCGTGCCATCGTTGGGGATTCATGCGTTAACCCTGAAGCTGGCAGCGACCTGCCGTGAGGGGCAGAAAGTGACGCTGGGAGTGCGGCCTGAGCATTTTCAGCTTGCCAGCGCAGCTGATGCGCCACTGAGTTTTAGTGCACCGTTGTCGTTCAGCGAGATGCTGGGGCATACCAATTATCTCTATCTGGATGTCGGGCAGGAGCGTCTGCTGGTGATTGAGGAGCGGCACGTCGCTGATCATGTGATCGGGGAACCGATGCGCTATCAGTTGGATGCCGGGAGTTGTTTGTTGTTTGATGAGCAGGGGATGCGGGTGCGGTGAGTGTGTCCTGGCTGCTGGTGCGGGATGACACCGAGAAGGTTCCGCCCGCCAGACATTAGGTAGTTTCAGCTGCATCGTGCAGGCGGACGGGTTAAGGCCCGAGGGCGCGGGCCTTAACAATCCGCGCCCTGCGGCGTCCTCGCGCAGCGCATAGCGCTGTCCCCTCGCTTATCACTCAGGCCGCACGGCACGCGCGGATTCGCCATCCATGGCTCATTCCGCTCTCTCGCCGCATCCATGCGGCTCGGCCTGGCCTTCCCTCTGCGCTCGGCGCTATGGATGCCGCCCACCCCACCGTCTGCAAGACCGCAGGAAAAACAATAAATAAAAAACGCAAAGCAAAAAGAAAGAGACGGCAAAGCACAGGTTTTGCAGCGGTGGGTGGGGCGCCATCCAGACTCGCTGAGCGAATGAATGCTGCCAGGATGAGCCGCATGGATGCGGCGAAAGGCGGCGTTGAGCAGGAGCGAATCGACGCCGGTCCGTCGGCAGCGTGAATGAGCGAAGGCACCGCGCAGCGGCGAGGGAGGCTGGCGCGAGGCCCGGGATTGCAAAGGGTGCGGCCAGGCACCCTTTGCTCGGTCGCCGCACCGGCGAGCTGAAACTGCATCAGCCCGAGGCGAACGAAACCCGCTCAGTTGAACATCGGTTATCGCAGATTTAAGACGCGATCTCTTCATCCGCCTGCGCGGCCAACAAATCCAACAACTTATTCACCGCAAAACCCGCCGCGCCCTGCGCCCACATCCGATTAGATTCAGTAAGGAACTGCAACGGCGTCATATGCGGCGTCAATTTCAGCCGATAGTTCTGGAAACTCTGGGTGATATGGTCCAGCAGGATCCGCGACGCCATCTGTGGCTCCATCGCCAGATAGACCACGTCCGGGTCGTAGGCAATCGACAGGTTCGCCAGCGACATGCCCAACTGATGTCCGGCTTCCGCCAACGCACTCAACACTTCCGGTGTCGGGCGCATATCGAGGTCGCGCAGCGCCTGCGGCACCTCATCTTTCAGCGTGGCAGCCACCCGGTGCAGAATCGCCTGCGATGAGGCAACATCTTCCAGCAGGCGTTCGGAGCCATCACCCAGCAGGGCATTACCAATCTCCCCCGCTTTGCCATGACGCCCACGATAGAGCTGGCGATCGAGCAGAATCCCGGCACCAATCCCTTTACCAAAGGTGGCGATAATCGCCGATTGCGCATGGCCGAGTTGACCAAATACCAGCGCCGCCATGGCTAACGCGTTGGCGTCGTTTTCGATAAATACCGGCAGCGAGAAGCGTTCTTCCAGCAGTCGGGCAATCGGGACATTGTCCCAGTCCAGCACCCGCGAACGAACGCAATAGCCATTACTGGCGTCCACCAGGCCGGAGAGCGCCAGGCCAATCGCGCCCACTTTCTTGCCCTCAACACCACGCAGAAATTTCGCCAGAGCATCACCCAACTGTTTGGGCGTCATCGCGCCGGAAGGCATCTGCTGCTCACCGATAATGTTGCCGCCAAGGTCCGTCAGTACGATCAGATTGCGTTCAGCATTGAGCTGGATACCCACCACGCTGGCGTGGTCAGGATTGAGACCGAGCAGGGTTTTCGGGCGTCCCATCGAGACACGTCGCAGCCCCAGCTCCTGCACAATGCCGCCCGTCAGCAGGCGATTGGTCGCCTGCGAGACCGTTGACATGCTCAGGCCGCTGCGCACTTTAAGATCGGACTGGCTGATGGGTGCATTTTCGACAATCAGTCGCAGAATACGGGCGGTTACGTTCGGAGCGATCATGGTTCTCTTTATCAGCAGAATGAAAAGGTTATGCGGGTTGGCTCTGGCTGAATTGGCTGGCGAGCCGAATTGCGCCACTCAGCGCGTCCCCCTGCGGCGGCACCAGCAGGGCCGCGATCTCCGCCGGAAGCCAGGGTTGAATCGGCTTAGCTAAGCCGCCCATCAGCGCCAGATTACCGTGGCTGCGTGCCAGCAGCGGCTGCACCATTTGTGCAATATCGGCGGCGGTTTGCTGAATCAGCGCCGTGCCATGCACATCATCCGCCTGCGCGGCAGCGAAAACCTCCGGTACTACCTGCCCCCAGTCAGCTGGTGTTGCCTGACGTGACCAGATTAGCATCTGTTCCGGACTGTTGTGGTAATGCGCCATGAGGCGTTGTGTCAGCGCCGAGGCGGGTACAATGCCTTCGTGTGCCAACAACGCCAGCCGGAGTGCGCGCTGGCCCAGTACCGCACCCGAACCCGCATCGGATAGCGCAAAGCCCCAACCGCCGAGTAGCGTAAACTGCGTGCCGTCCCATGCCGCGCCCTGGCTGCCGGTGCCAGTGATAAATACCGCACCTGGCGCGCCATTATGCGCACCGGCACAGGCGATTTCGACATCGGTGAAAACATAGCGCGCCAGACAAACCGGCTGCCAGCTCTCCAGTCGCGCCTTAACAGACGCCACATTGGCTCCAGCCAGCCCCGCCACCAGCACCGTTCGCGCCCGCACAGCCGTAGGTAATGCGGCTTGCGTGAAAAGATCGTCAATCACCCGGTCGATAGCGTCAATCGCTGCGTCAAACTGAGACCAGACATTAGCTGGCCCACCGCGCGCTTCCGCCAGCAACTGCCCCTGAGCGTCGGTGAGACGTCCACGACAGTGCGTACCACCACCATCAATACCCAGCATCAGTGACTGCACGCGCTTCCTCCTGCTTTGCACCGCACGGAATGACTCTTTATAGATGTGCGAAAGATAGGGTAAAAAAACTTAAATCGCAATAACAAATAAATATGGAAGCCAAATCATCAAATAAAAATGATAAAAATCATATAAATAACAAAATAACACATTTATCACGCCAGGATATACATTGACATTAGTTTTTCTGCCGTAATAAGTTAGCGGTCAGATTATCAGCAGCCTGATGGGTCGGGCGGCTAACAGGCAACGGGCTTCAGGGGTACAACATGAAAGTGGGCATTATTGGTCTTGGCTTTCGTCTTTCCCATGTGGTGAAAGAGTTCAGCAAAGCCGATACAGAGTTCTCCGTCGTAGGTTATGTCGATCCAGCTCCGGCGGGTTTACCTAATCTTCACACCTTCGGTATCGATCCCGGCAAGGCATTCGACAGCATCGACGCACTGCTGAGTCATGGTGGCTTTGATCTGCTGCTGGTCGGTTCGCCGAACTTTATGCACCTTGAGCATATTCGCCAGGGGCTGGCTGCGGGTTATACCGTCTTCACTGAGAAGCCGGTAGTGATCAACGAAGAACAGACCATGGCGATGGCTCAGCTGGTGCAGCAGTACGGTCACGAACGCATTTTGGTGGGCCTGGTGCTGCGCTACTCACCGCTGTATCACGATCTGCTGGCAGCGCGTGATGACAAACGTCTCGGCGAAATCACCTCCATCGAAGCCACTGAACATATCAAGCCGTACCACGGCGCCTTCTTCCAGCGTGACTGGCGTCGCCTGGAGAAATACGCCGGTCCCTACATTCTGGAAAAATGCTGCCACGATATCGATCTGTATCAGGGACTGATGGGGGAGCGTCCGGTGCGCGTCGCCAGCTTTGGCGGCCGTAAATCCTTTACCCCGCAACACGCGCCGCAGGGTGCCGTTACCGCGGATTCCGAGCTGTATCACGTCAAGCCGAGCGGCTGGTCAAGTACCGACGCGGTGTTTGATAGCGACGCCGATATCGTCGATTACCAGACCGCACTGATTGAATACGCCGGTGGTGCCACCCTCGCCTTTCACGCCAACCTCAACGTGCCGGATGAGTTCCGTCGTTTCTGTGTGATGGGCACCGACGGCATGGCGGAAGGCGACTTTGTACGCAACTACTTCCGCGTGCATAACGCCCGAACCGGAGAACGCGAAGTGGACACGGTCTACAGTGGCAACGCTTACGATGGTCACTATGGCGCTGATGCGTTGATGGCCGAAGAAATTGTGAAACACATTAAACAGGGAACGCCGCTGAAGGTCACGGTGGTGGACGCGCTGGAAGCGGGACTCACCGCGATAAAAATCGATGAAGCGCGAAAATCGAAAACCGTGGTGGATATGACAGAAAGCTGGAAACAATTTGACGCCAGCCTGGGGAAAACAGCGGCCGTCTGACGGCCACTGCTCGCGATCGCCGCCCCCCGGATCGCGAGCTTTGTCATGGCAGTACGGACTGGCAATACCCTTAACCGGCCTGTTGGCCGGTTTTTGTTGCCTGCGGCACCATAGCTTCATTCTCCAGCCGCTGACGTTTACGCAGATGCGGGAAAAGAGTCATCCAAATCGCCACCACCACCAGCGTACCAATGCCACCCAGCGCCGCAGCAGGCACCGCGCCCAGCCACGCCGCCAGCATGCCGGATTCAAACTCGCCCAATTGGTTGGAGGTATTAATAAAGATGGCGTTTACTGCGTTGACGCGGCCACGCATATCGTCCGGGGTATCCAGCTGTACCAGCGCACCGCGAATCACCATGCTGACCATATCAAATGCCCCAAGTGCCGCCAGCGCCAGCAGCGACAGCCACAACTGACTGGAGAGCGCGAAGATCAGCGTCGCTACGCCAAAACCGGCCACTGCGCCAAACATGATCATCCCGACGTGCTTTTCCAGCTTGTGGCGACTCAGCCATACGCCAACCACCAACGCGCCCACCGACGGCGCACCACGTAACATCCCCAGTCCCCAGGGACCGGTGTGCAGAATGTCTTTGGCGAAGATCGGTAACAACGCAGTTGCACCACCCAGCAATACCGCAAACAAATCGAGCGAAATCACCCCCAACACATCCTTGCGCTCACGAATGAAATGCACACCGGCAAACAGGTTGGTGAGGTTCATCGGCAAACGTGTCTGCGGCGGGCGTTCATAGCGGATACGACTGACCAGCAGCAGCGAGAACAGATAGAACAACGCGGAGACGCCGTATACGACATCCGGCCCGGCCACGTATAGCAAGCCACCGAGCGTTGGCCCGATGATCACCGCCGCCTGGCCGCCAACCGCGTTAGCCGCTGTGGCGCGTGCCAGAATCTGTGGTGGCACCAGCGCGGGTAGCATCGAAGATAACGCGGGCCACTCCAGCGCTTTCGCCACGGCAATCAGAAATACCAGGCTCCAGATCGCGGTTTTATCCGCCCAGTTGAACAACGTCAGTGCTACTAACGCCAGCAACGCTCCCCATTCGACCAGTTGCCCCAGCAGCACAATACGCCGCCGATCAAACTGATCCGCCAGATGCCCGGCAGGTAACGCCAGCAATACCGACGGCAGAAACTGCATCAGACCGATCATTCCCAACGCCATTGCGCTGTTGGTCAGCGAGTAGATTTGCCAGCTAACGGCAACAGAAAACATCTGAAAACCAAATGAGGAACAGGTGCGTGCCAGCCAGAAGGCGACAAACGACCGGTGCCGCAGCAGCGAGCTATCCGCTGCCGATGTCAGTGAAGCCATATATATCCCATCCTGAATTGTGGTTCCGGTGAGCGTCGTTGCGCCAACCCTTATGAAAAACCCCGGTAAGGTTTTCCTTATCTTTTTTTTCAGGCAACAGAGTGCGGGATTTTTTCGCCACAGGCAACGGCAAGGCGTGCGCTTTAAAAACAATTGGTTATATTAAAAATGTCCACGCATAGAACTCTGAATATTAGCAGGCTTATTTTTTATTAGTGAAATAGAGTAAATCACCAGACAGCAACAATAAGGCGTTAATTAATGTATTAATAATACCTAATATCACTATATCAGAGACAGATAAAAAGAGTGATTTTCACGAAGGAAACGTTTTATATTAGAAAACGGATAACAGCAGCAGTCGCACCATTTTTATTATAAATAAACCCTTCCAGTTAATTAATATATTTATAGAGATAAATGGAAAACAGTTCATACAACCCTTATGTTACCGAGCGCATCCGTCACTTTGATGGCCGGATAACGGGCGTTTGCTATTCATCACCCTTTATAAATTGCGGGCAGAATGGCTATACCTCACTTAACGATCGCAACATAGTTTCCTTACATAACCAATTCTTTGATGAAACAGCATTAATAATTACCCCTTTACAAGGAAATAGGCTTACGGATTTTTTACAGGCACCGGATAATTATTCCTGGCTGCGGTCTGACAATGTCCGTCTGGCAATCAACTATGCGGCATTACATCAGGCAGGTTCAGCATTAACGTCACTGGCAGCAGATTTTCACTTCTGGTTGTATGACCTGGCACCACCAGGCACACAATGGCGAAATATTGAGACATTTCCTCTCAGTGGCATTGTTCTTACGGGTGATTTTTTTAACGAAAATTATCTCAAGTTCAGCTTTCCTTTCCTGCTCTCTGCCTTCCGGGAAAGAGGGGCTGAGGTGATATTACGCACTCCGGCTTTAACACTGACGGATGAGTGCTATGCTCGATTACATATCAGTGGCTGGCAAGAACAACGCACCAGCAGCGATTTACTTGAAGTGTAAACGGTTACACAAAATAGCGCACTCTATCAAAACAGCCCGATTAATTCGGGCATGTTACCGGTAATGCCCTTATAAAATGTTGTGTCATTCCCCCTTCCAAAGTCCAAAGCGCTAAAAAGATCAAACCTGTTAACGTTTTTAAGATAAAATTTAACGCAAAGGGATCATCAGACGTCACGGAAGCGTTTTGGAGAGAACATTTACATCACCTCGTACCTTATATCGGGATACGACGCAACGCGTTGTTTCCTTTAGTTTATGGCGAAAAAAGAGGTCAACATTATGGGGAAAAATTCCTCATCTTTTGGCGTAATTCGTTTCCTGACAGTGCTGTTCGCACTACTGACAGGGGCGTTTATGCTGATTGGCGGCGCGTGGTTAGCCGCCATTGGAGGTTCCTGGTACTACGTAATTGGCGGTGTGATTATGTTAATCACCGCTATTCTGCTGTGGCGTCGTAGCGGTTCAGCATTGGTGTTGTACGCCCTGCTGCTGCTGGCTACGCTGGTGTGGGGCGTATGGGAAGTCGGTTTCGACTTCTGGGCGCTGGCACCGCGTACCGACGTGCTGGTGATTTTTGGCGTCTGGCTGGTGTTGCCGTTTGTCTATCGCAAACTTAACAACGCCGGAAAAGGTGCACTGGGCATTATGGGCATCGCTCTGGTAGCCAGTGCCATGGTGTTGGCGTGGGCAGTTTTCCACGATCCGCAGGAGCTGAATGGCACCCTGCCAGCCACCGCAGCCAATGCCCCGCAGGCACAACCGCTGAGTAACATCGCCGATGGCGACTGGCCTGCTTACGCGCGTGACCAGCAAGGCACTCGCTTCTCACCACTGAAGCAAATCAACGCGGATAACGTGAAAGATCTGCAAGTTGCCTGGCAGTTCCAGACGGGTGACCTGAAGACGCCGAACGATCCGGGTGAAATCACTGATGAAGTGACCCCGATTAAAATCCGCGACACCCTGTATCTCTGCTCACCGCACCAAATCCTGTTCGCATTGGATGCGAAAACCGGTAAGCAGAAGTGGAAATTTGATCCCGGTCTGAAGCCAAACCCGACCTTCCAGCACGTAACCTGCCGTGGTGTTTCTTACCATGAGGTTCCGGCCGCTGCTGATGCGTCCAACACCCAGCCTGCGCTGTGCTCACGCCGTATTTACCTGCCGGTAAACGACGGTCGTCTGTTCGCGCTGGATGCAGAAACCGGTGAGCGTTGTGCCTCTTTCG
Source organism: Pantoea sp. X-Soil-TKNS-1211 (assembly GCF_059730495.1). NCBI lineage: Bacteria > Pseudomonadati > Pseudomonadota > Gammaproteobacteria > Enterobacterales > Erwiniaceae > Pantoea > Pantoea sp. X-Soil-TKNS-1211. Next base: position 450,399 of record NZ_AP035953.1, on the reverse strand, counting down.
GCAACAACGGCGAGCTGGATCTGCAACACAAACAGCCGGTGCTGACCCCGGGCCAGTATGAGCCGACTTCACCACCCATCATCACCGATACCACCATCATCATTGCCGGTGCGGTGACCGATAATTACTCCACCCGTGAGCCGTCTGGTGCCATCCGTGGTTTTGACGTCAACACCGGTAAACTGCTGTGGGTCTTCGATCCGGGCGCGAAAGATCCTAACGCGATTCCTGATGATGAACACACCTTCACCATGAACTCGCCGAACTCCTGGGCACCGGCAGTGTACGATCCGAAACTGGATATCGTTTACCTGCCAATGGGCGTGTCTACCCCGGATATCTGGGGCGGTAACCGCACACCAGACCAGGAGCGTTATGCGAGCAGCGTACTGGCGCTGAACGCCACTACCGGCAAGCTGGTGTGGTCGTATCAGACCGTGCATCACGATCTGTGGGATATGGACCTGCCGTCACAGCCGACGCTGGCCGATATCACCGACAAAGATGGCAACACCGTACCGGTGATTTATGCCCCGGCGAAAACCGGTAACATCTTTGTGCTGGATCGTCGCACCGGTAAGCCAGTGGTTCCGGCGCCGGAAACCCCGGTTCCGCAGGGCGCAGCGAAAGGTGACCACGTTTCCCCGACCCAGCCTTATTCAGAACTGACCTTCCGTCCGAAGCAGAATCTGACTGATAAGGATATGTGGGGCGCAACCATGTACGACCAACTGGTGTGCCGCGTGATCTTCAAGCGTCTGCGCTATGACGGTCCGTTCACCCCGCCGTCTGAGCAGGGTACGCTGGTGTTCCCGGGCAACCTCGGTATGTTTGAATGGGGCGGTATTGCGGTCGATCCGCATCGCCAGATCGCGATCGCTAACCCGATGGCGCTGCCGTTCGTCTCCAAACTGATTCCGCGCGGTCCGGGCAACCCGATCGAGCCGCCGAAAGGCGCGGAAGGCGGTTCTGGTACTGAATCTGGTGTCCAGCCGCAGTACGGCGTGCCGTATGGCGTGGAACTGAACGCGTTCCTGTCACCGTTTGGTCTGCCGTGTAAACAACCGGCGTGGGGCTATGTCTCTGCCGTTGACCTGAAAACCAACGAAACCGTGTGGAAAAAACGCATTGGTACGGTTCGCGATAGCGCGCCGGTTCCGCTGCCGTTCAAGATGGGTATGCCGATGCTCGGCGGTCCAATCACCACAGCCGGTAACGTGTTCTTCATCGGTGCGACCGCAGATAACTACCTGCGTGCCTTCAGTACCAACACCGGTGAAATGCTGTGGCAGGCGCGTCTGCCAGCAGGCGGCCAGGCAACGCCGATGACCTATGAAGTGGATGGCAAGCAGTACGTTGTCATCGCTGCGGGTGGTCACGGTTCGTTTGGTACCAAGCTGGGCGACTACGTGATTGCCTATGCACTGCCGGATGAGAAATAGCTATAAATAAAGCGGACTTAGGTCCGCTTTTTTATATCAGCGTCCGTAGCGGCGCGATTTATCGCGCAGGTTTTACCAGTGCCGAGCACAGAATTGCGCGATAAATCGCGCCGCTACGAATCAATGCTTCCGCAGCACCCGCGCATTCAGCACCGCACACAACGCCATGATAACGCAAGTTGCCAGAAACACCGGACGCATGCCGAACGCGCCGCCGACAAAGCCCCCAAACAGCGGACCGCTGACCTGGCCGACATACTGCGCTGAAGTCGAGTACCCCAGCATTTTTCCCACCTGTGTTTGTGGCACATTATGGCGAATCAACGCCGTGACGCACGGCATCAACCCACCCAAGGCCATCCCCATCAGGAAACGCAGCACCACCAGTTGCCAGGCGGCGGTAATAAACGCCTGGGGAATCAGCAGCAGCGCACAGGCTATCAGACCGAAAACCAGCACCCGGCCATGACCGATACGATCCGCCAGCCGCCCGAGACGCGGGGCAGAAAGAATACTGCCGAGAGCCGCCGCCGCCATCACCAGACCGGCGGTGACGGTAATTGCATGATCGCCGCTGACAAATTGCCCGACATACAACGTGATAATCGGCTCAATCGACATATTGGCAAAAATCAGCAACATGCCAGATAGCCACATTAAACGGACCACCGGCAGGTTCACCGCTTTCTCCTCGACGCTGCTGCTCTGCACCGCTTTTTTTGCCTGGCGCGGCGCTTCTTTCAGTAAAAAAGTGGTGGCGAGAAAAGCGAGAAAAATCACCGCACCGGTCAGCCAGAAAGTATGACGAATGCCGATCAACGGCGGCAGCACACCACCCAGCAATGGCCCCACCACGTTGCCCGCCATAATGCCGGACGACAGCATTCCCAGCGCCCAGCCGGTCTGTTCTTTTGGCGTTTGCGCCGCCACCAGGATGGTGGAGCCAGAGGCATAGCCGCCCAGCAAACCCGCCAGCAGACGCAATGCCACCAGTTGCCACGGAGCGGTCGCCATCCCAATCAGCGACATGGCGATCGCCATCCCCAGGCTGGCGCGAATTAGCATCAATTTGCGGCCATAGCGATCCGCCAGCTTGCCCCACAGTGGCGCGGTCAGTGCGGCGCTGAGGAAGGTTGCGCCATATGCCGCCCCCGACCAGCGCGCAATCGCCGCCGGCTCCTGCACCCCGAGCTGCTGCACATACAGCGGCAAAAACGGCAGCAGCAGCGTCATCGCTACGATGGTACTGAAGGAACCAAGTACGCAAACAAACAAATTGCGTTTCCAGTGTTGCTGTTCGGACGCTAACGCCGTTGGAGGTTGCTGCATGATCATATCCCTGTATTAAGCTGATATTCAGGCTAACAGCAGCATTCGGTGGAAAACAGATCGGCAGGGATATTTGCCATGCAGCACGCTATTGTTGCCAAAATGCAACAATCAGTTCTCACCCAATGCGGTGATCAGCGCATCGCACAGCAAAGTTACCGGCGAGGAAGGCTCTGGCTGGGCTTTCAGCAGCAGATAACTGTGCAGACGATCCATTTGCCACTCCGGCAGCACCTGCACAATCTCCCCGCGTACCAGCGCCTCACGTGTCATATAGGCAGGCAGATAGGCAATCCCGGTTCCTGCCAGTGCTGCGTTAAGCAGCGCCATGCTGTTATTGGCACGGAAGCGGCTGCGCACATCCAGCGCCAGACGTTGTTTATCACGGCGAAACGGCAACGCGGCGGTATGAGCCGGGCCGTGGAACAGCAGCAAATCGTGGCGCGTGAGTCTTTCGGGATGCTCAATGACCGGATGCGCAGCCAGATAATCCGGGGCCGCGTATAAGCCCCAGTCGATGGTATTCAATTCCCGATAATCAGGGGTTTCCGGCGCGCGTGCACGAATCACGATCGCCACATCCACGCCGCTGTCCAGGTCCTCGCTGACGCGATCGGTCAGTTCGAGATCAACATTGATATGAATATGGCGGCGAATAAAACTGTTCAGCGTCGGCACCACGCACTGGCAACCAAAGGTCACTGGTGCCTGCAAACGTACATTGCCGGTCGGCAGCTGATGTACCTGCTGCACAAAGGCATCAGCACGATGCATCTCATCAATCAGGCGGGTGCAGAAAGGATAATAAGCCTGCCCGAGTTCCGTCAGCGCCACCTTTCGCGTGGTGCGCTGCAATAATTTGATGCCGAGACGCACTTCGAGCCGGGCAATTTCACGGCTGACATAGGATTTTGATACGCCAAGGGTGCGAGCAGCTTCGCTGAAACTTTGCCGTTCAACCACGCGCGCAAACAACATCATGGCGGTGAGATTGTCGCTGTTGTCCATTGTCCATAACCGGCAGAGTAAGGGAGAACAGCAGCTTAAAAGGATTGATGCGGAATAGCACCTGATTTCCCGCGACGACGTAACAACGGGAAATCAGGTTAGCGACTCAACTGGCCACCGCCAGCGGAAACAGCAGACGATCCGGTTCAACGCGGCGCTGACGACGCAGCTGACCCGGTGTGACGCGAAAATAGTTTTTAAACGTGCGGGTATAAGCCTGCTGCGTGTCGAAGCCGTAGCTCATCGCCACTTGCAGGATCGCCTCATCACTGTTCAGCAGCGTCAACGCAGACTCCGTCAACCGGCGCTGGCGAATGTACTCAGCCAGTGAAAATCCGGTGTGCTGACGAAACAGACGTTGCAGATGCCAGCGGGAATACCCGGAACGGCGTGCGACCTCATCCAGATGCAAATCGTGTCCTAAGTTGTCTTCTATCCAGTCCAGCAAACTGCGGATAAATTGACTCTGATTCATGGCTCCTCCTGATACGACGTGATGTCCAGTAAAGCCACTTTAGCGCGTTAAATTTATCCCTTAATTAGCGGAAAATTAGCGCAGAATTAGCAAAGGGGAAAACGGGTGTAATTCTGCGCTAATTTTACGGCGCTACACTTTGTGCATACATTGGGGAGGACATCATGCGTGTGCTGCTGGTTGAAGATGATGAAATGATTGGCGCTAACTTGCAGCAGGCGCTGGAAGCCGCGGGCTGGTCGGTGGACTGGGTGCGGGATGGGGTGTTTGCTACCAATGCCTGGAGCGAAGGCGGCTACAGCTGCGTGTTGCTCGACCTGGGTTTACCGCGTGAAGATGGCATCCATGTGCTGCGTCGCGCCCGCACCCGTGGCGATATGACGCCGGTGCTGGTGCTCACCGCGCGTGATACCGTTGCCCAACGTGTCCAGGGTCTCGACAGTGGTGCCGATGATTACCTGCTCAAACCCTTTGATCTGCAAGAGGTACTGGCACGAATGCGAGCAATTACCCGACGTCGTCACGGTGCGGCGGATTCCCTGTTAGGCAGCGGCGACGTACAGCTCGATATGATGACGCGTGAAGTACTGTACAAAGGGCAGCGCGAGCAGCTTACCGCGCGTGAATACGCCCTGCTGTATGCGCTGCTGGAGCGTCCGGGAGCCATTCTGTCGCGCGAACAACTGGAAAACCGCATCTACGGCTGGGGCGAAGAAGTCACCAGCAATGCGGTTGATGTCTTAATTCACGGCATGCGCCGCAAGCTGGATAATGAAGTAATTCGCAACGTGCGCGGCCTGGGGTGGCGAGTCCCTGCAATATGAAACCCTTCACCTTTATGCGTTCCTTACGTAATAAACTGCTGACCACCCTGCTGGTGATGCATCTGGCGATGATCGGCGGCGTCACCTCCTATTTTTATAGCTGCTACGGCGACATGATCGGCAATATGAAAGACGATCAGCTGGCGAAGATCGCTGATGCCTGGGCCAGCAGCAAACGCATCCCTGCCCTGATGCCGCTGATGCTCAACGCCGACAAGCTCAAAAGCGCCTATGTCGTTCAACTGTGGGATGATAATGACCAGTTGCGTGCCAGTTCCTGGCCGGAGCTAAATGCGCCGTTGCAAACGAAAAAAGGCTGGAGTGACGTGAAGATCGGCGATTGTGAAGATTGCGACTGGCGTGTCTTCAATCGCCCCGGTGAACCCGGCAGTGAAATCGCTGCCATTCAGGTGCTCTACAACATCGGTTATATGAAAAGCGTGATGGTGAAACGTGCGCTATCCGCCATTATCCCGTTGATTTTAATGATGCCACTCTCCCTGCTGGTGATCTGGCTGGTGGTACGTGCCATTACGCGAGATTTGCGCGTGGCATCGCGCCAGATTGCTGCCCAGGAGACGCTGCATCCCGATAGCGTACCGCCGGATGGCCTGCCAGACGAAATCCTGCCGCTGGTGGCGGCTTATAACTCGCTGCTCGATAAACTGCGTGCCGCCTGGTCGTCGCAGCGGCAGTTCCTCGAAGATGCCGCACACGAACTGCGCACGCCGGTCACTGCCGTGACGCTGCAACTGGAGAATCTGCGCCAACATATTCAACCAGGCGAGGCCAGCCGTCAGTTTGATCAGCTGGAAGCGGGCGTTACGCGTACGCGCCATCTGGTGACGCAACTGCTGAATATTTCGCGCCAGGAAGATCAGTCGGTGGTCGCCACCGTAGAAAATATTGAGCTGGAAGATCTGCTGAAAGAGAGCATCGAACAGTTGATGGTGGTGGCCGACAAGCGCGGTATCGATATCGGTTTTAACGGCACCACCCACTACCGTATCCAGGCCAGCCGTTCCGATTTACGCAGCCTGTTTGACAACCTGATCGGCAATGCCATGCTGCATACCCCCGAGGGGAGTTTGGTGGATGTGCTGCTGCATCGCGTCGGCAATCACACCGTAGTGGACATTGTTGATAACGGACCGGGGATGCCGGAAGGCTTTATTGAACGCGCGTTTGACCGCTTTACCCGCTCGCCCAATGTGCAGGCGCAGGGCAGCGGCCTTGGGCTGTCGATTGTGCGCAGCGTGGCGCAAAAGCACCGTATGCAGGTGGCGCTGTCGAACTGCCACAATCCGCAAGGTCAGATTTGCGGTTTGCAGGTGCGAGTCACCTTACCTTAACCCCCTCACCTTCCGGTAGCGGCGCGATTTATCGCGCTGTTACGGGCAAAAAGATGCGCGATGAATCGCGCCGCTACATCCGATTCCCCCATAGCATTTTGCGACGCGTCGCGACAACGTAAACGGTTGCGGGGTTCCGTTCGATTCATGACATTTATGTGACATAACTCACATTTTTAATGAATGGAATTGCAACATTTTTTGACAAACGTGATCAAAATCTATTTTCTATCGAACTGTTACAGGCACCCTACGCGAGCTTTAAAAACCGGCGGCTCAGACCGGCTTAAAACAATTCACCGCCCACCCCTGGGATCGACTGACACCGATCGCGCTTTTTTGCGACGATCACGAGCATGTGGTTAACGATAATGAAATATAAAGCATTGATAGCAGGGGCCTTACTGGCCAGCAGCTGGACCGGCGCAACACAAGCAGCAGACAGCAATCCGCAATACCTTTCCGACTGGTGGCATCAGAGCGTCAACGTCGTCGGCAGCTACCACACCCGTTTCGGACCACAGTTTAATAACGACGTGTATCTGGAATACGAAGCCTTTGCCAAAAAGGACTGGTTTGATTTCTACGGCTACGCCGACCTGACCAACTTCTTCGGTCTGGGCAACAGCAACGCTAACGGTATTTTCGACCACGGTTCGCCGCTGTTCATGGAAATTGAGCCGCGTTTCTCCATCGATAAGCTGACCGGCACCAGCCTGGCATTCGGTCCGTTTAAAGAGTGGTACTTCGCCAACAACTACATCTACGACATGGGCCGCAATGCGTCGCAGCGCCAGAACACCTGGTATATGGGTCTCGGCACTGACATCGACACCCATTCTGATGTGGGCCTGTCACTGAACGTGTATGCGAAATACCAGTGGCAGAACTACGGTGCCGCCAACGAAAACAGCTGGGATGGTTATCGCTTCAAAGTGAAATACTTTGTGCCGATTACCGATCTGTGGGGCGGTAAGCTGAGCTATATCGGCTTCACCAACTTTGACTGGGGTTCCGATCTGCGTGACGAAACCGGTCCATCGCGTACCAGCAACTCGATTGCGTCCAGCCACATTCTGTCGCTGAACTACGACCACTGGCACGTTTCTACCGTGGCGCGTTATTTCCACAATGGTGGACAGTGGGCTGATGGCCAGGAGCTGAACTTCGGCAATGGTCCGTTTGAAGTGAAATCAACCGGCTGGGGTTACTACCTGGTGGTGGGTTACAACTTCTAAACCAGTTAAGCTTCTATACGTAGCGGCGCGATTCATCGCGCAATGTTTTTCGGCACAGCGCACGGAATTGCGCGAAAAATCGCGCCGCTACGGGTTACCTTGGCTTATACGCATTCACCATCCACGGCACGCCGAACTTATCGGTAAACATGCCAAAGCCGTTAGCCCAGAACGTCGGCTCCCAGCTTTTCGTCACCTGACCACCTTCCGACAACGCATCAAACCAACGCTTGCCCTGCGATTCATCCGGCGTGGAAAGGCTCACCGCGAAGCCGCTGTAATGCGCCTCGCGATTACCATCACTCAACATAATTTCGCCCTGGCCGATGCGCAGATGCGCGTGCATGATATGTTCCGGCGGGAAAGTCATACCGGATGGGCAACCGTCCATTGACTCTGTTTCTGGCATATCGCCAAAGGTCATTTTAAAGAGCAACTCGCCGTCAGTCGCCTCAAGGTAGAATGCGATGGCCTCTTCGCAGCGACCGTCATAAAACAAATAAGGTGTAATTTGCATGGTCTGTTCTCCACAGTGAACGCCCGATGCCAAGTGTAGTGGCTGCCAGCAAAACAGGACGCGAGCCGGGCCGCACTCTTACCTTTGTTGACAATAGCGACGGAACAACTGCGCCATATAGGCGCTCATCGGTGTCAACGCTGTGTCCTTACGTTGAATCAGATAAAAGTTCGCTTTGGGCAGCGGATCATCCAGCTCCAGCGCTACCAGCTGGCCGCCGTGGGTCGGGTCTTCAATCACATCACGCGAGATAATGCTGACGAAATCGGTCTTTGCCACCAGGCTGGTACAGGCCATAAACGTTTCGCAGGTGACGACGATTTTCGGTGCCATGCCACGTTCACCGAACATATCGTGCAGCAACCGATAATAGCTGCCCTGCGGCGTCGGCATGGTCCAGTCGCAATGCTGCAACTCAGCCAGCGAGCGTGCATGGGCCATCGGATGCCCTTTCCGCACCACCACCTGATAATCACGCTCCATCAGTCGTTCGTAGGTCAGCTCCTGATCGAGATGGCTTTGGTCGTAGGTATTGATGGTGAAATCCAGCTCTCCCTGGCGCAGCTCATGCACCATCGCCACCAACTGGCCTTCGACGATGCGCACCTTCACCAACGGGTATTCACGGTGAAAATGATTGATCACCTGTGGCATCACGGTACGCGCGATGCTGCCGCCGACGCCAATATTCACCCTGCCGCCCGCCAGCCCGAGTCGCTGGTGGATATCCTCCTGCGCGACACGCAGCTCCTCCAGCACCAGGCTGGCATGACGGAAAAAGTTATCACCGATATCGGTCAGGGTGACGCCCTGATGGCGTCGTTCAAATAACCGCGCACCAAGCACCAATTCCAGTTCCTGGATCGACTTAGTCAGCGCAGGCTGTGACACACCTGACAGGCGGCTGGCAGCGCGGATACTGCCCTGGCGGGCCACAGCGACAAAGGCACGTAGCTGATGCAGTTTTAAGTTAGCAGGCATAGTTACTCAGTGATAACCATTGTTTATCAGGCACAAGATATTCGCATCTTATGCATGCCAATACCATTGTGTAGATTCGGGATAATGCATAAAAAACCAACATTAAGGATAAACCGATGAAAACCCTTTCCGACCGCGTCAGTGCGCTGGTGCCGCAGATGCAAAACTGGCGGCGCGATCTGCATCAATTTGCGGAATCGGGCTGGCTGGAATTTCGTACCGCCACCCTTGTCGCCGAGGAACTGCATCGTCTTGGTTATCAACTGCAACTGGGCCGTGAAGTGGTTGATGCTGGAGCGCGTATGGGGCTGCCCTCTGCTGAGGTACTGGCGGCACAAGAAGCACGCGCCCTGGCGCAAGGGGCACTGCCGCAGTGGCTCAGTCACTTCTCTGGCGGCTTCTGCGGCATTGTTGCCACCCTGGCAACCGGTCGCCCTGGCCCAGTGATGGGCTTTCGCGTCGATATGGATGCGCTCGACCTCAATGAAAGCAGCGCCGCCGATCATCTGCCGCAACGCGAGGGCTTTACCTCCTGCAATGCGGGCATGATGCACGCCTGCGGTCATGACGGTCACACCACTATCGGCCTCGGACTCGCCAACGTGCTGATGACGATGAAAGACCAGTTGAGCGGCACCATCAAACTGATTTTCCAGCCCGCCGAAGAGGGTGTGCGCGGCGCAAAAGCGATGGTTGCTGCGGGCGTGGTGGATGATGTGGATCTGTTCACCGCGATCCATCTCGGCACAGGTGTGCCTGCTGGCGAAATCGTTTGCGGCAGCGACAGCTTCCTCGCCACCACCAAACTCGACGTGCAGTTCACCGGCGTCGGTGCGCATGCGGGTGGTCGCCCGGAAGAGGGGCGCAACGCCTTACTGGCCGCCGCCCAGGCCACGCTGGCGCTGCATAATCTGCCGCAACATAGCGGTGGCGTGGCGCGCGTTAACGTCGGCGTATTGCAGGCGGGGACCGGGCGCAACGTGGTGGCAGACACCGCGCTGATGAAGGTGGAGACGCGCGGCGTCAGCAACCAGGTGAACGACGATATTTATCAGCAGGCGTTACGCGTGATCGCCGGTGCCGCAGCGATGTATGGCGTTGAATCCGAGGTCAAACTGATGGGCGGCGCGCGCAGTTGCACGCCGAGCCAGCCGTGGGTGGCGTTTATCCACCAGCAGGCGGAAGCGCTGGGGCTGTTCAATTCGGTGGTCGATACCAAAAAACAGGCCGCCGGTTCCGAAGACGCCACCTATATGCTGGAGCGCGTACAACAGCGCGGCGGTCAGGCATCCTACGTAATTTTCGGTTGCGAGCTGGCAGCAGGCCACCACAACGCGAAGTTCGATTTCGATGAAGGCATCATGGCGGTCGCGGTACAAACCCTCGCCACGCTGGCGCTGAATCAGGCGCAGTTCGGAGGTCAGTCATGAGCCACCATGACTTTATCGACCACTACATCAATCAGCATCAGGCACGCTTCAGCGCCATCAGCGACGCTATCTGGGATGTGCCCGAAACCCGTTTCGAAGAGACGCAATCTTCGGCGTTACTGGCCGATGCGCTGGAGCAGGAAGGCTTCAGCGTGGCACGCGGTGTGGGCGGTATTGAAACCGCTTTTATCGCCAGCATCGGCAGCGGTAAGCCGGTGATCGCCATCCTGGGCGAGTTCGATGCCCTGGCCGGACTGAGCCAAAAAGCCGCCTGTGCCGAGCCGCAGCCGCTGGTGGAGAATGGTAACGGCCACGGTTGCGGCCACAACCTGCTGGGCACGGCGGGGATGGCTGCCGCCTTCGCCATCAAAGCCTGGTGGGCAGATCACGGCCAACGCGGCACCCTGCGGTTTTACGGCTGCCCCGGCGAAGAAGGCGGTTCCGGAAAAACTTATATGGTGCGCGAAGGATTGTTTGACGATGTTGATGCGGCGGTGACCTGGCACCCGGAAGGCTTCAGCGGCATGTTTAACCTCAGCACCCTGGCCAATATCCAGGCGGCCTTTCACTTCAAAGGGGTGGCGGCACACGCGGCCAATTCGCCGCATCTGGGACGCAGCGCCCTCGACGCCGTCACGCTGATGAACACCGGCGCGAACTTTCTGCGCGAACATATCGTACAGGAGGCGCGCGTGCATTATGCCGTCACCAACACCGGTGGCGTGTCACCCAACGTGGTGCAAGCCGATGCCGAAGTGTTGTACCTGATTCGCGCGCCGCAGCTTGACCAGGCTCAGGATATTTATCAGCGGGTGATCAATATCGCCAAAGGTGCAGCGCTGATGACCGACACGCAAATGACGGTACGCTTTGATAAAGCCTGCTCCAACTACGTGCCGAACCGCGCGCTGGAAGCGGTGATGGAAGGCTACCTGCATCAGTTTGGCCTGCCGGATTACAGCGACGAGGAGCGTGCCTTTGCCACGCAGATTCGTGCCACCTTAACCAAAGACGATCTGCGCAATGCCCGACTCAACGCGGCGCGTACCGGCGGTGAAGCCGGGGTCGCATGGAGCGAAGCGCTGGGTGACAAAGTGCTGATGGACGCCGTCGCCCCTTATGCGGTGACGCGCGAGCTGCTGTACGGCTCCACCGACGTCGGCGATGTCAGTTGGGTCACCCCTACCGCGCAGTGCTTCGCCCCCTGCTTTGCCTTCGGTACGCCGCTGCATACCTGGCAGTTGGTGGCGCAGGGTCGCACCGCCATCGCCCATAAAGGGATGTGCCTCGCGGCAAAAGTACTGGCCGCTACCGCGCTGACGCTACTGACCGATGATGCCGCGCTGGGACGCTGCCGCGACGAGTTCACCCGCGTGCGCAGCGATCAACCTTATCAATGCCCAATTCCGCCCGATGTCAAACCGTCGAAGCTGACATCCTGATAACAAACCCGCGCCCACGCAGGCGCGGGAAGTCGTACCCAAAACAATAAAAGTTTTACGCAAACACACTATAACGAGACGAGGAAATGCCGATGGAAGTCACCACGGAGAATCGCAGCCCAGGGAAGCTGTTTAGCTGGATTGAGCGGGTTGGTAACAAAGTGCCGAACCCCTTTTTACTTTTTGTCTATTTGATTGTGGTGCTGATGGTCGCAACCGCCATTATCAGTGGTTTCGATCTGGCGGTGAAAAATCCAACCAACGGAGAGCTGGTGCGGGTCAACAACCTGTTGAGCGTGTCCGGTTTGCAGTGGATCCTGCCCAACATCATCAAGAACTTCAGCAGCTTTACCCCGCTGGGATCGATTCTGGCGTTAGTGATTGGTGCCGGTTTGGCAGAGAAGGTCGGCCTGTTGCAATCGCTGATGGTCAAGATGGCGTCACGCGTCAGCCGCCGCTACGCCAGCTATATGGTGCTGTTTATCGCTTTCTTCAGCCATATCTCCTCAGATGCCGCGCTGGTGGTGATGCCGCCGCTCGGTGCGCTGATCTTCCTCGCCGTGGGACGTCATCCGGTGGCGGGGTTACTGGCAGCGATTGCCGGTGTGGCATCCGGTTTTACCGCTAACCTGCTGATTGTCACCACCGATGTGTTGCTGTCGGGTATCAGCACCGAAGCGGCCAAAGCGGTAAGCGACACGGTGCACGTTAGCGTGATCGATAACTGGTTCTTTATGGCCTCATCGGTGGTAGTGCTGACCATTGCCGGGGCCGTGCTGACCGACAAGTTTATCGAGCCACGTCTGCCGGTATGGAACGGCGGCCATCAGGATCGTCTGCCACCACTGACCGCGCTGGAAAATCGTGGACTGCGAGCCGCAGGTATCGCCGCGCTGGTGTTTATCGCGCTGATGGCGCTGCTGGTGGTGCCGGAACACGCTCCGCTACGTAACCCGAAAACCGGTGGCATTATCCCGTCACCCTTTATTCAGGGCATTGTGCCGATCATCATCCTGTTCTTCTTTGTGGTGGCGATTGCCTATGGCGCGGTGACCAAACAGATCCGTCGCCCGGATGATATTCCGCAGTTGCTGGTTGATCCGATGAAAAATATGGCGGGCTTTATTGTGATGGTATTTCCGCTGTCGCAGTTCGTCGCCTTCTTCAACTGGAGCAACATGGGCAAGTTTATGGCGATTGGTCTGACGGATATGCTGGAGAGTGCGGGTATCAGCGGTGCACCGGCGTTTCTCGGTCTGATGTTCCTGTCGGCGTTCCTGTGTATGTTTATCGCCAGCGGTTCCGCTATCTGGTCGATTCTCGCGCCGGTATTTGTGCCAATGTTTATGCTGCTCGGCTTCCACCCGGCTTTTGCGCAGATGATCTTCCGTATCGCCGACTCAGCGGTGCTACCGCTGGCCCCGATGTCACCGTTCCTGCCACTGTTCCTCGGCTTCCTCCAGCGTTACCAGAAAGATGCACAACTTGGCACCTGGTACGTGCTGATCTTCCCCTATCCGTTGGTGTTCTTCGCCACCTGGATTGTGTTGCTGATCGTCTGGTACGCACTGGGTTTACCGATCGGTCCGGGGGTCTATCCCAGCCTGCATTAACCGTATCGCCAGGGACGGCGATCACACTTACGCGAATTGCAACGTACGTTGCTAAAATCTCACCGCCTCACCTCTCGGCAACCTGTGCGTAATTGATTATTCTGCTATTCCTTCGCTTGCTAACGGTTAATTATTTTTAAAACCAATCTCAGCCGTTCGCGAGTTTTGCAAACACCGTCATACCGAGGTTCACACAAAAATGACAACAGCCTGCACAACAGAGATGGCTGGCGATTTGATCGCTGCGGATCGCCGCACCTTAGCCGGACGCATTGATGCACTCCCCTCTTCCGCTGGCCTGTGGCGTTTTATCACGCTACTGGCGCTTGGGGGTTTCTTTGAACTCTACGATCTGTTTGAAACCGGCTACATCAGCTCCGGGTTACTGGCTGCGGGCGTATTCCACACCGGCAGCGCGGGAGTGTTCGGTATTGCCGATCAGGCCGCCTTTGCCTCTGCCACCTTTCTTGGCCTGTTTGTCGGTGCCAGCCTACTCGCGCCCTACGCTGACCGCTTTGGCCGCCGTCTGACCTTTATGTGTGCGCTGGCGTGGTACGGCGCATTTTCGCTGTTGATGGCATTCCAGCAAAGCGCCGAGATGATTATCCTGTGTCGCTTTCTGGTGGGGATTGGCCTCGGCATTGAGCTGGTGACGATTGATACCTATCTCTCCGAGTGGGTGCCGACCCATCTGCGTAGCCGCGCCTTTGCCTTTTCGTTCTTTATCCAGTTTCTTTCGGTCCCGGCCGTGGCGCTGATGTCGTGGTGGCTGGTGCCGCAAACCATTCTGGGCCTGGAAGGCTGGCGTTGGGTGGTGATTGCTGGTGCGGTCTGCTCGCTGGTGATTTGGTTTATTCGTAAGAACCTGCCGGAATCGGCGCGCTGGCTGGCGCAACAGGGACGGCATCAGGAAGCGCATCGCGTGCTGAGCGCGATGGAACAACGCTGTGGCATTGCGCCGGGTGAAGACTTTTCCGCCAGCGATGCGGCGGCGCAACTGCCGAAGAAAGGCCGTTTCAGTGAAATTTGGGCACCTGCGTATCGCCAACGTACCCTGATGCTGGTGGTGATGAACTTCTTCCAGGCGATTGGTTTCTTTGGCTTTGGTAACTGGCTGCCAGCGCTGTTGTCCGGCAAAGGGGCTACGGTAACGCACAGCCTGCTGTATGCATTTTTCATCACTCTCGCCTATCCGTTGGGTTCGCTGATTTGCAGCCGCTACGCCGATAAGCTTGAGAACAAGTGGCAGATTGTTCTGTCGTCGTTGATGACGGTGGTGTTTGGCACGCTGTTCGCCTTTATGACCAACCCGGTACTGATGATTATCTGTGGTTTCCTGATTACTTACAGCAACGCCTGGCTGACCTTCAGCTACCACGCTTACCAGACCGAGATTTTCCCGACGCACATTCGTGCACGCGCGGTGGGTTTTTGCTACTCCTTCAGCCGCCTGTCTACCGCGTTTAGTAGCATCCTGATTGGCTTGATTTTGCAGTACGCCGGTAGCGAAGGGGTGATTGCGTTTATCGTGCTGAGTATGTTGATGGTAATGCTGTCGGTGGGGATTTACGGTCCGAAGACGCGTGGGATTGATTTGGAGAATATTTAAAGTTGTTCGCCTGCTGGCAGCGGTTTAGCTCTGAGAAGGTTCCGCCCGCCAGACGGCAGCAGTCTGGCTCTGAGAAGGTTCCGCCCGCCAGACATGGTGGAGTTTCAGCTGCATCGTGCAGGCGGACGGGCAAAGGTCCGAGGGCGCGGACCTTTGCAATCCGCGCCCTGCGGCGTCCTCGCGCAGCGCTATGCGCTGTCCCCTCGCTTATCACTCAGGCCGCACGGCACGCGCGGATTCGCCATCCATGGCTCATTCCGCTCTCTCGCCGCATCCATGCGGCTCGGCCTGGCCTTCCCTCTGCGCTCGGCGCTGTGGATGCCGCCCACCCCACCGTCTTAAAGACCGCAGAAAAAAAACACAAAACACAAAGCAAAAAGAAAGAGACTGAAAAGCAGAAGACGTGCAGCGGTGGGTGGGGCGCCATCCGGACTCGCTGAGCGAATGAATGCTGCCAGGATGAGCCGCATGGATGCGGCGAAAGGCGGCGTTGAGTTGTAGCGGCGCGATTTATCGCGCAAAAAAAGCGGCTGGCGCGAGGCCCGGGATTGCAAAGGGTGCGGCCAGGCACCCTTTGCTCGGTCGCCGCACCGGCGAGCTGAAACTGCCACTGCTTGTGGCGAACGAAACCCGCTCAGTGCGAACGAAACCACCTCAGAGCCAACGCCCCCCAGTGCAAACGTAATGCTACTGCTGCTCCAGCACCTTAATATCCGCGTTACCCTGGTGCGCCTGCACCGTCTCATCCTTACGTAACGACGCAACATCCTTCGCCGTCACCGTGGCTTTGGCACCATTCCCCCAGCTACCACGAATAAAGTTCACCACATCCGCCACCTGCTGGTCGTTGAGACGCCAGCCGAAAGCCGGCATGGTGATCGCCGTTGGCGCACCCTGCACACCAGGCAGCGTACCGCCCGTCAGCACGATATGGATCAGCGAAGTCGGATCTTCCGCCAGCACCACCGGATTGCCGCGCAGCGCCGGGAAGAAGCGTTGATAGCCGCTACCGTCGGTTTTATGGCAGGCCGCACAGCTGTCGACATACACCGACGCACCCGGTTGGCTGTCATCCCCTTTCCATAACGCCTGCGCGACCATGTCATCCTGCTTAAACACCGCCTGGTTGGCGTCTTTCGCCCCCAGCGATTTCAGGTAACGGGCAATCGCCGCAATATCCTCATCGCTCAGATATTGCAGGCTGTGCTCCACCACGTCGGTCATACCACCAAAAGCCGCGGTGTGATCGTTGCGGCCATAGCGCAGGAACTGACGCAGATCGTCCTCGCTCCAGTGGCCTAAACCGTCGCGGTTGTCGCCGCGCAGGTTGCTGGCACTCCAGCCATCGATCGGCGCGCTGCTGCCGGAGAGATAATCGTGCGCATCATCGTTACTCAGCGCCTTCTCCTGCATGGTGATGCTACGCGGGGTATGGCAGGCACCACAGTGGCCCAACCCTTCCACCAGATAACGACCACGCGCCAACTGCGGATCTTCCTGTGCGACAGGCTGGAACGCTTTCACATCCGGCGCAAACATGCCGCGCCAGATGGCCAGCGGCCAACGCATCGACAGCGGCCACGGAATGTCGCTGTCTTTATTGGCCTGCGCCACCGGAGCAACGCCGTGCATAAAGTATGCGTACAGCGCCTGCATATCCTCATCGCTCACCACCGCGTATGAGGGATACGGCATCGCCGGATACAACGTGTCACCGTTTTTCGCCACACCATGACGCACCGCTTTTTGGAAATCGTCGTAGCTGTAGTCGCCAATCCCGGTGGTTTTATCCGGGGTGATATTGGTGGAATAAATGGTGCCAATCGGGGTCGCCATCGGCAGGCCACCGGCAAAAAGCTGGCCGCCTTTCACGCTGTGACAAGCCACGCAGTCCCCGGCGCGCGCCAGATATTCACCCCGTTTTACCAGGGCGTCATTTGCCTGATCGTCCGCCAGCACGGCGAACGACAACGTGCCCAGCACCAGGGCAACAATGTTTTTGAACATCAATGAATTCCTTATGCCTGCACCAGTGGACCGGGGTTTTTCAGATACTGTTCACGGATGGTTTTGGCTGACCAGTAAGTCAACGCCGCCACCATGCCGGTTGGGTTGTAGCCCAGTCCCTGCGGGAACGCCGACGCGCCCGGCACAAAGACGTTCGGCACATCCCAGCTCTGCAAATAACGGTTCACTGCGCTGGTTTTCGGATCTTCACCCATGATCGCGCCACCGCTCATATGCGTGGTCTGATACACAGTGGTATCGAAGTGGCTACCCGGCCCCTTCGCGCCGCCGATGATCATCTTCGGGTTCATCGCTTCGGTGATTTTGCGCATCTTGCCAATCATAAACTGCGCCATCTTGATGTCGTTGTCCTGCCAGTCAAAGGTCATACGCAGCAACGGCTGGCCGTAAGCATCTTTGTAGTTAGGATCGAGATCGAGGTAGTTGGCGCGATACGACTGGTGCGCCCCGTGGGCATCCATCGAGATGTGATGGTTATAGGTATCCGCCACCGCGGCTTTCCATTTGCTGCCCCAGTTGGGCGTGCCTTGCGGTGTCGGCAGGCCGGAAATCGGTTTGGTGCCCGCCTGGTTAACCCAGAACGGCGAACCGCCAACGAAACCATACGGACCGTGGTCGAAGTTGTCGGCGTTGAAATCATCCACCGCCACCCCAGCGCCACCGGCACCGATAAACGGGTTAGTGGTGGTGTTTTTGTCGAACAGGGCTTTCAGCGTCGAGATGTTCTGATAGGCAAAGTTACGCCCCACCGTGCCTTCGTTGGTGATCGGGTTGTACGGCTGGCCGATACCGGACAACAACATCAGATGCACGTTGTGGAACTGGAACGCTGACAGGATCACCAGATCCGCTGGCTGCACCACTTCACGCCCCTGACCATCAAGGTAGGTCACGCCGGTGGCGCGCTTTTTGTCGTCGGTCAGATTGACGCGCAACACGTAAGCGTTGTTGCGCAGCTCAAACTTCGGCTCCTGACGCAGCGCAGGCAGAATGTTCACATTCGGCGAGGCCTTGGAATACATGTAACAGGCGTAGCCGCTGCAATAACCGCAGAAGTTACATGGCCCCATCTGCGCGCCATAGGTATTGGTGTACGGGCCAGAGGTGTTGGCCGACGGCATATCATACGGATGATAACCCACCGCTTCTGCCGCCTGGGCAAACAGCTGCGCGGAGTAAGTGCGCTTCTGCGCGGGCAATGGGAAGTCGCTGGAACGATCGGGTGCGTACGGGTTGCCCCCCTTCTCTTTGCCTACCAACGTGCCTTTGATGGTCCAGGCGCTGCCGGAGGTGCCAAACACTTTTTCGGCCTGATCGAAGAACGGCTCCAGCTCGTTGTAGCTGACACCGAAGTCCTGAATCGTCATACCTTCCGGGATAAATTTTTTGCCGTAACGCGCTTCATAATGGCTGCGCAGGTTCAGTTCGACCGGGTCGACACGAAAATGTACGCCGGACCAGTGCAGACCAGCGCCACCGGTGCCGGTGCCCGGCAGAAATGCCGCCAGTTGGCGATACGGCACCGCCGTTTGTGAGGCATCGTGACGAATGGTGACGGTGCTTTTCGACAGGTCCTGAAACAGCTTTTTACGGATGTTATAGGTCAGTTCATCAATGGATTGCGGATATGCGCCATCCGGGTAAGTGTCGCGATGTGGACCACGCTCCAGCGCCACTACGTTTAACCCGGCTTCGGTCAGCTCTTTCGCCATGATCGCCCCGGCCCAACCGAAACCAACCACCACCGCATCCACTTTCTTCAGTTCATTTGCCACGGTTACGCCCTCTCCCCGCGAATATCCACCGATGGGAACGGATAACGTTCACCGCGCTCCACCCAATCCATATAGTCGGCACGTGCGCCAGGGAAGCCGATCAGCTTCCAGCCCACCATGCCCTGATTACCGCCGTGGATCGGATCGCTGAAGTAACCCTCGCGGGTGTTCTGCAACAGGAAGGAGAAGAAGGTTTTGGCCGGAAGCTGCGTGAACGCCGCTTTGCCGCTTTCGAAGTCGCTCAGCAGCGCGTCCTGCTGCTCGCCACTCAGCTCAGCAAACACTTTGCCGTGCTGCTGCTTGCTCCAGTTATCGGCTTCCGCCAGACCGAGACGGTAGATCTGCTGTGGCACCAGCGACAGCTGATAACCCAGCTCTTTCGGCAGATCCGGGTTGAACGGCCCCTGCATATACCAGTTGCTACCGGTGGCATATGGGGTATTCATCTGACGGTCGATATACTCCGGCACTCCGGCTTCCAGTGCGCCTGGGCCGCGTTCATCGCTGGGTATCAGCCGCGCCACTGCGGCGGTAATCAACGCAAATTCTTCTGCGGTGAACCACCCTGGTTGGTAATCGCGCGCTTTTTGCGGCGCACCAGGTTGTTCCGCTGCACCGGCAGCCATTGGCGCGACCAGTGCGCCCATGGCTGTCGTTCCAACCGCCATTGCTGGCGCCAGGGTGATGGTTCTCAGCAGAAAATCCCTGCGCGTGTGACCATTTTTGTGTTCTGACATGACATTGCCTCAGTGCCGCATATAATGTGGCATGAAAGGTTAACTAATTGCGTTGTAATGATTTTTATGTGCGGGCTTAAGGATACAGCGCCACCGTTACCGGTAACATTGCATCGCAGTGTAACATCGTTGCCGACAAAGATTTAGCGGAAGGAAACAAATTCGCACAAATTAATTAACATTTTGCGCAGCTGCTTTACACCGCAGGCGCGACATTGTCATTGTCTGATACAACAGCCTACAGACAGTTAAGTCCCCAAAACGGTATAAAGGGATCTGATCACAGCGGAGTGTCTATGTTTAAGTCCTATTTTCCCCGGCCAGCGCTGTTTTTCAGCTCGGCTGCTATCTGGAGTTTGCTGGCGATTTTTGCCTGGTTTGGCTTCGCCAGCGATTTACCCGCAATGTGGCCCAATATCGCCGCCGCGATGAGTAAGCCCTTACCTGATAACGCGTTGCGCTTTATCGCTGCCAGCCAACTGTGGTTTTACGCCTATTACTGGCTGGTGGTGGCGCTGTTTGCCATTGCCTGGCGTATTGTCGATAACCACCCGTGGCAGCGCTGGTCAGTGCTGGGTTCGGCGTTGATCATCTTTGTCACCTGGTTTGGTGTGCAGGTTGGTGTGGCGGTGAATGCCTGGTATGGTCCGTTCTACGATTTGATTCAGAAAGCGTTAACTAAAGCGGGAT
Organism: Pantoea sp. X-Soil-TKNS-1211; assembly: GCF_059730495.1. Lineage (NCBI taxonomy): Bacteria > Pseudomonadati > Pseudomonadota > Gammaproteobacteria > Enterobacterales > Erwiniaceae > Pantoea > Pantoea sp. X-Soil-TKNS-1211. The sequence continues at coordinate 429,909 of NZ_AP035953.1, read as the reverse complement.
CGGTGCAGATCGGTGAGTTTTACCAGCAGGTTATCGCCTTTTTGGGCATTGCGTTAATCGCCGTGGTGATTGGCGTGATGAACTCATTCTTTATCAGCCACTGGGTGTTTCGCTGGCGTACCGCGATGAACAACTACTACATGCACAACTGGCAGCGCCTGCGTCATGTGGAAGGTGCTGCACAGCGTGTACAGGAAGACACCATGCGCTTCGCCAGCACGCTGGAAGACTGGGGGGTGAGTTTCATTCAGGCGATCATGACGCTGATTGCTTTCCTGCCGGTGCTGATCGCCTTGTCTCATCATGTGAAAGATATTCCGCTGCTGGGCAATATTCCGTATGCGCTGGTGATAGCCGCCGTGCTGTGGTCGATTTTTGGCACCGGCCTGCTGGCGTTGGTAGGGATTAAGCTGCCGGGGCTGGAGTTCCGTAACCAAAGGGTGGAAGCCGCCTATCGTAAAGAACTGGTCTACGGTGAAGATGACGCCTCACGCGCCTCGCCGCCGACCGTGATCGAGCTGTTTGGCCGGGTGCGTTTTAACTATTTCCGCCTCTACTTCCACTACCTGTACTTCAACATCACCCGCATTCTCTACTTGCAGGTGGATAATGTGTTCGGGCTGTTTTTGCTGTTTCCATCGATTGTGGCGGGCACCATTACGCTCGGTCTGCTCAACCAGATCACCAACGTGTTTGACCAGGTACGCTCGTCTTTCCAGTATCTGATCACCTCGTGGTCAACGCTGGTGGAGCTGATGTCGATCTACAAACGTCTGCGCAGTTTTGAGCAGATTTTGCAGGATATCCCGCACGAAGAGATGATGCGCGAAGCGGCTGAATCGGAATAACATCCTTCAGCCGTCGCGGCACGATTGATCGCGCCGCGACGGCTTCTTATTACAGTGCGATACGCAGCACGCTATCCGGATTTTTTGGTGGCTCTTTACGTGAACCCGGCTGCTTGATGCTGACAAACAGGGTTTTGCCATCGGCTGACAGCGCAAGGCTGTTTGGCAGACCCGGTGCTTTCACGGTGCGTTTCACCTTGTAGCTGCTGGCGTCGATAATGCTGATTTCGCCTGCTTTACGGTGCGTCACATACAGTTCGTCACGGTCGGCGTTAAACAGCACCGCCAGCGATTCCGGTACATCGATCTTATGGATGACCTGCTGGGTGCGGGTATCCAGCACCAGCACCTGCGGCTGTTTGGAGTCGCTCAGGAAGGCACGATGACCTTTGGTATCCAGCGCGATATTCAGGAAGAAGTGATCCTTCTCCGCATCAATTTTCTGACGTTTTTCAATCGCGTTCAGACGGGTATTGATGGTGACCAACTCGCCGTCACCGTTGGTGACGTAGAGTTTCTGTGCGACGGAATCCAATGCCAGGCCGGTGCCCATTTTGCCGGTGTTCGGCACGGTGCTGATTAGCTGCAAGGTTTTGCCATCCACCACCCATACCACGCTTTGCGGTCCCAGGCCGGTGATATACACGCGGTCGGTTGCCGCATCGGCCACCAGCTCACGCGGTTGCAGCGGACGTACGGTTTCACTGCGTTTACGTGCATCCAGCACCAGGGTATTCAGCACCTTGCCGCTGCTGGCATCAATAGCCGTCACCGCCGCATTGACGGTATTACCGATGTACAGGGTGTTGGTTTTGGTATTGATGGTGGCGCCGAAGGCTTTCAGATCGGTGTCAATGGTCTGCTTCACCGCCAGGTTCTGCGGATCAAGACGATAGACGGTGCCGCCTTTTTCATTGGTGGCATTTTGTGACGTAGCGAGGAACAGCGCGTTATCGCTGTTGCTGAACGCCAGTTCATAAGCACCTTTGGAAATTGGCTGATTCAGTTCCTGAGCATCAGCCGCCATCGCTGCCGAGCCAGAGAACAGAGCCGTAGCCAGAAACAGTGGACGCAGCACCCACTGCACAGTTTTATTCGCTTTCATGACTTCTCCATAGCAAAACCACCGCCTCACGGCAGTGAATGAAAGCCCGACATTGCAACCAGATAGTTAAAAACAGCCCGAGGCGGGCCGACGAAGGATATTAGTTTTTGCGAATAGTAATCATTTGAGAAGAAAAGTGACAGGATTTTATCTGCTTAAACGCGGCCAGGGCGCCCGGAGGCACCCTGTCAGCACAGATTGTTAACTGACTTATTTGGTCAGTTCAGCGGTCATGTGCACGCCGTTGTTGAAATTGGCTTCAGTGACTTTATATGAAGCACCAGCTTCGTGCGCCTGAGCAGCGATTTTCGCTTCGGCACCGTCCAGCGTAGACGCGGTAGCTGTCACACTCTGAGCAAAGCTGGCAAACGGCAGAACAGAAAGGGCAACAACAGCAGCAAAAGTTTTGATAGATTTCATGGTCAATTCCTCGGTCAATGCTTGATTAGATAAGGCGTCATCGCCTTGTTGAGATACATAATAGGCCGAAAATTGATCAACAAAAAGCGGAGGGATTTGCGGTTGTTATTCAAATAAACTGAATATAAAAGGCACAATATGGTTAGCTTTCACGCAGAGTGTTAATAATCTGCCTTTTCGTTAAAAGGCAGAATTTATCGCTGTGATTGGTGAAGGTTAATGCACACGATAAATCGCGCCGCTACGCGCAGGTGCAGTTTGTAGCGACGCGATTTATCGCCTGGTTTGTCTACCCGTGGTGACGCACGCGGGTGAAAATGGTTATCGCCGCCAGCAGCATCAACACGCCGCTGGAGAGGAACACGCCACCTGCACCCTGCAAGTCAAACATCCAGCCACCGGCGGCAGCACCGACGGTAATCGCCAATTGGATGGTGGCGACCAGCAGACCCCCGCCTGACTCCGCATCATCCGGGACGGCACGCGAAATCCAGGTGGACCAACCGGTCGGCATCGAACCGAATGCCAGGCCCCACAGCGCGACTCCCGCTCCCACCAGCCAGGAGACCCCGCCAAAACTCACCAACACCAGCGCGGTGACACTCATCACCAATGCCATACCACTCAGCGTCAATGATACGCTGCGCGTCACCAGGAAACCCGCCAGCGAGGTGCCAAAGAAGTTCGCCACGCCAAACGCCAGCAGCACCAGCGACAGTTGATTGACGTTAAGCTGCGCCGCACTTTCGAGGAACGGACGCAAATAGGTAAAGAAGGCGAAGTGGCCGGTAAACATCATGATCACCGCCAGCATACCCCAGCGCATTACGCCGCGACGCAGCAGGTCGAGCACACCTCCGTTGCGCGCCTTGTTCTCCGGCGGCATCGCTGGCAGGGTAAAGAACTGCCAGAACAGCGCCAGAACGCCTAACGCGCTGGTCAGCAGGAAAATATTGCGCCAGCCAATCAACCCGCCCAGATAGCTGCCCAACGGGGCCGCAATAATCGTCGCCAGCGAAATCCCACTAAACACAATCGACAGGGCGCGCGGCACCTGTTCGTTCGGCACCAGCCGCATGGTGATGGCGGTCGATAACGTCCAGAAGCCACCAATCGCCATCCCCAGCAGCACACGTGCCAGCAAGATCATGGTAAGGTCCTGGGCAAATGCCACCAGCAATGCTGAGGCAATTAGCAGCAGGGTAAACGCCAGCATCACCATACGGCGATCGAGACGACGGGTAATATTGCCGATGACCAGGCTGGTCAGCAGCGCCACCAGCGCCGTCACCGTTACTGTCTGCCCGGCCTGTCCTTCGCTAACCTGCAATGAATCGGCAATTGGCGTCAGCAGGCTTACCGGCAAGAACTCAGCGGTAATCAGGCCGAATACGCCGAAAGCCATCGCAAACACCGCACCCCATGCGGGTTTCTCCACTGGCAAACTCTGTTCGACGACATCACTATTCAGGCTCATCTGCGATCCCCATCACAAAAATTTAAAGTGTGAGCATAGTGAGCAACAGCAAGACGATCTATGATACAGAAACTTTGTTTTTTGATAATTCGTCTGGAATCGTATGAGCCGCTATGAAGATCTGACCAGCGAACTGCTGATGGGTATGCGCCTGTACGGCGTCAAATATCAACGTATCGCCCTTAACGCCCCGTTTGGCCTGCGTTATGACGACGCGCCAGGCCGGGCACAGCTGCATTTTGTCGGGCGCGGATCGCTGTTGATCCGTTCCGCCTCCGGGACGATCTATCCACTTCAGGCGGGAGATGCCTTGTTGATCCCCCATGGTCGACCGCATGCGTTGATCTCCAGCGAAGAGGTGCATTGCGAACCCATCAGCACCTTTAACAGCAAACCCATCTGCGCCAGCGTGTGTGCCATTGATGGTGCCGAGGGCGAGTGCGTGGATAACACCGACGTGGTGCTGTTCAGCGCCTGTATGGCGTTTGAGCTGGGTGGCATGCAGCCGCTGGTGCACACCATGCCGGACGTGATGCTGGTCAGCACACTGCTGGCGCAATACCCGGAAATCCAGCCCATTCTTGATGCGATGGAACGTGAAACGCGCCAACGGCAGGCAGGCTTCGCCGGGATTCTGTCACGGCTGGCAGATGTGGTGGCGGCGCAAATTGTCCGTGGCTGGGTCGAGAATGGGTGCGGCAAAGGCAGTGGCCTGGTGCAGGCGCTGCGCGATCCGCGTCTCAGTCAGGCGATGGCCGCCATGCATCGTGCGCCGGGGGAAAACTGGACTGTCGAACGGTTGGCGCGTGCATCCGGTAGCTCGCGCTCGGTGTTTGCCGCACGCTTTCAGTCAGCCACCGGTATGACGCCCCTGCGCTACCTCACCGAGCTGCGTATGCGGCTGGCGGTGCAGCGTATCGTCAACGAGGGCGAGGCGATGGAAAGCGTTGCCTTTCACCTCGGTTACGGTTCGTTGGCGGCCTTCAGTCGGGCGTTTAAGCGTATTGTCGGGCAATCTCCAGGCGCATTGCGCGCCCGACGGGAGATGCTGCCTGATGTTTAACGAAATACGCTGATCGCTTCCACCAGGCGGTTCGCCTGACGCGCCATGCGTCCTGAGGCTTCCGCCCCCTCCTGCACACGCGCCGCATTCTGATGGGTGATGTCGTCGAGATCTTCTACCGCCCCACTCACTTCACTCAGCGCAGTGGATTGTTCTGCGGTGGCGCCGCTGATTTGCGCGATAAGCGTAGTGACGTGCTGCACCTGTTCAACAATTTCCTGCATGGTGCGCCCGGCAGCATCGGCGTGCTCGCTACCTGATTGCACGCGGCTGGCACTGGTCTCCACCAGGTTTTTAATCTCGCTGGCGGCGGTGGCACTACGTTGCGCCAGGTTTCGCACCTCACCGGCCACCACGGCAAACCCTTTCCCCTGCTCACCGGCACGTGCCGCTTCAACGGCGGCGTTCAGAGCGAGAATATTGGTCTGGAAGGCAATGCTATCAATCACACTGGTGATATTAGCGATACGCTTCGAGCTGTCGGCGATTTCAGCCATCATCCCTACCATCTCCTGCACCACCTGGCCGCCCTTCACCGCCGAATGGCTGGTGTTGACGGAGAGGTTATTCACTTCGCTGGCGGTCTCGGTGTTACTTTTTACCGTCGCGGTCATCTCGTTCATGGTCGCAGCGGTTTGCTGCACATTGGCGGCAGCCTGTTCAGTGCGACGGCTTAATTCATCGTTGCTGCGCGCAATGGCGTCGCTGGCACTCAGCACGTTGATCGCCTGACCACTGACATCATCGACCAGCCAGCGAAACATCAAACCGAGCTGGCCGATAGCACGCAGCGTGACGCCGATTTCATCCACCCGGTCCATCTGCTCCACTTTATGGCTGGCCCCGGTTGCCACGCTCAATGCCTGGCGACACATGTGCTCTATCGGACGTGAAATTTGCTGTTCCAGCCACAAACTGGTCAGCAACAACAACGCCGCCATGCCACCGCTAAAGCAGCCGATAGCCAGCGGTGTCATCCCCAGCAGCCAGACACTCAGCACCGACAACGGCAGCAGCACCGTCAGCGTGGAACGAATACGCCAACGCAGCGGCAGGGTTTTCAGTACTGCACTGAACCGGCCAACAATCAACCCTTTATGAAAGCGTCGCCCTTTGGCGCGCCCTTCACGGAAATCGCGATACAGCGCTTCTGTCTGACGAATCTCCTCTGCTGTCGGTTTGGTCCGCACCGACATATAACCCTGCACCTGCCCCTCACGTACCACCGGAATAGCATTGGCGCGTACCCAGTAATGATCGCCATTTTTTCGACGGTTTTTCACCAGCGCAGTCCAGGGTTCCCCCTGCTTTAACGTTGCCCACATATCCGCGAAAGCTTCCTGCGGCATATCCGGGTGGCGCACCATATTATGCGGCTGCCCATTGACCTCTTCCGGGCTGAATCCGCTGACTTCGATAAAAGCGTCATTCGCGTAGGTGATATAGCTGTTGAGATCGGTGGTGGACATCAATGTGGCATGATCGTCAAAGACGTATTCGCGCTGAGTGATGGGCTGGTTATTACGCATGAGTCAGTCCTTGCAAGGCCCGCAGAGGGAGAAAAATTGATAACGCTTTTTTATCTTTTCGGCAGGCAAACGACCTTACTTTAGCGTGGCTTTATAATTTTCGACTCGAATCAAGCAGGATATGCTGGCGTGCAGCTTTCTGTCATTCGTAAATTATCGATAGAATTTTAGTTACGATAAATGAAATCAATATCTTACTCGCTAAATTGGCTCTCCCTGCCTGACGACATGCGGGTATCGACAGTTGCCCCAAACAGAAAGGCACGCGATGAATCATGCTACCGCCTCTCCACTCCCCTTTATGCTTTACCGCTTCCTGTGAAAAACATCATTTTTAGGTCCAGTAATATATATCGCAAGACAGCGATCCAGATGAATATATTCAGCTACCTGGTCAGTCATGCAGGTTAAATCCGCAGATGATTACTGGCTCTGGATCGCCATATTACTCGCAGCCTGCCAACCAGGTTTTAACTCCCTGTTAAATCATGACCTAACACCTCTGCATCACAATTTCTATCAGATAATTACTGAACTCCCCACGCAAGAAATCTACGTGGCGTGTGAATGATTACCAGGAGAGAATGCCCTTAACGCAACCCGGTCAAATAGCCATAATCCGAAGCCCACAGACACAGAGAAAAATCATTTCAATAAAAACTGATGCTTATTAAGTTAACTGATTTACACAACGAAAAATTATTGTTAAGCAGAAATAATAAGCCAATCACAAATGAATAGCCAAATTCTTAGACGAGAATTCTATTCACGCTGAGGCACCCGAATTTTAAGAAATAAGCTATATTCCTTTACACCCAATTGGAAGATATTACTAAGCATGAAAAAGATGCTTTCGTGTAAGGAAATTATTATGACGATATCTAATTTTCGTATCGTTCTATAAACCAATTTATGGTTTGCATTTATCAAAAAAGATAATAACGATGCGTCCCATCTTACATTAAGTTGTCAATTTGTGACCCAATGCTCACTCCAGACACCTTCATATGTAACGTTATGGATATTCACGCATTTTTCCTTACCTGCAACGCTGATCACTCAGGTTTATTCAGGGCCAATAATAAATAGAGCGAGCAGATAAAGCGAAATTGAAAATACCAATACCGTACTGGCAGGAATGATGTGCTGCTATAGCGGAGCTTTTTACGCTGTCTGTCAATTTATTGATCAGACCGGTAAATGTTGGGCCGAAAGGCTCACTGGTAGATTTCACAGGAATCATGGCATGACAACTACGATTAAACATAAAATCGTCACCGCTAAATCAGAAGAAATCGATTTGGGGCGCATTTATGGTGGATTGCTTGATCATCGTAAATTGATTATTGGGGTGACCAGCGCCGTTACCCTGCTGGCGATTATTTACGCTCTCTTCATCACGCCAGTTTACCAGGCGAATGCGATGATTCAGATTGAGCAAAAACAGGGGAATACGCTGCTTAATGACATCAGCCAAATACTGCCAGATAGGGAGCCGGTTTCCGCACCCGAGATTGCCTTGCTGCAATCACGCATGATCCTCGGCAAAACCGTTACTGATTTGAACTTACAGGCCGTCATTAGCCAGAAATATTTTCCGCTGTTTGGCCGGGGTTGGGCCAGGTTGACGGGAGAGGTGCCGGGGGAACTCAGCATCAATCAATTATATCTGCCGCGCACAGAGGCTAAATCCCCGCGCGTGACAATAACAATTCTGGATAAGGAGCGCTTTCTTGTCGAGAACGATAATCTCCACTTCTATGGCAAAGTGGGTAGCCCCATCACCCGTGACGGTGTGTTACTGAATGTCGATAGCATGCATGCCCAACCAGGTACGCAATTCACCGTGCAATATATTTCGCGCCAGGCGGCCATTGCCAGTCTGCAGGATGACTTCGATGTTCAGGATCAGGGCAAGCGCACCGGACTCCTGCTGCTGACATTGAGTAGTGAGGACAAAGACAGGGCCGCTACGATCCTGAACGTTATCAGCGAGAACTATTTAGAACAGAACGTTGCCCGGCAAAGGGCTGAAGATACCAACAGCCTTGATTTTCTGCATCAGCAACTACCCCAGGTGCGTAGCGATCTCGATGCAGCAGAAGACAAAATGAATCTGTATCGTCGCCAGAAAGACTCGGTGGATTTGTCACTGGAGGCCAAGGCCGTACTGGATCAGGTGGTGAATATTGATAGTCAGCTGAATGAACTGACTTTCCGGGAAGCTGAAATTTCGCAGCTATACACCAAAGATCACCCGACCTATAAAACGTTGCTGGAAAAGCGCCAGACCTTATTGCAGGCACGCGACAACCTGAATACGCGTATTTCCACGATGCCTGCGACCCAGCAGGAAGTTGAGCGTCTGAGTCTTGACGTGAACTCCGGGCGAGCTATTTACATGCAGTTGCTTAACCGTCAGCAAGAGTTGGGTGTGGCAAAATCAAGCATCATCGGCAATGTACATATTATTGACACTGCGGTGACCCAGCCATTCCCTGTTCTGCCAAATAAATCACAAATGGTAGCGACCGGTCTGGTAGCCGGCGTTATTTTATCGCTGATATTGGTTGCCGGAAAAATGCTGTTACGCCGGACAATTGAATCAGCTGAGCAACTGGAGAACATGGGTGTCAGTGTTTATGCCAGTGTGCCGGTGTCCGAATGGTTGCATAAGCAGAACTATAGCAGGACAGCAAAGCGCTTCGGCGACAAAAAATTGGTTTCTGAGAGCAAGTTCCTGGCAATCGATAACCCGGCTGATTTAGCTATCGAAGCATTGCGTAGTCTGCGCACCAGCCTTTACTTTGCGATGCTGCAAGCCAGAAACAACGTATTAATGATCTCCAGCGCCACACCAGGTGCGGGTAAGACATTTATTGCCAGTAACTTAGCCGCAGTTGTCGCGCAGTCTGGACTGAGGGTGTTATTTATTGATGCCGATATGCGCAAAGGTTATGCCCATAAGCTGTTCAACTATCGTGGAGAGAAAGGGCTATCAGACATTATCTCTGGACAGGTCAGCGCGGTTGACTTAGACAAAAAAATTTCTGGTGCAGGCTTCGATTTTATTTCACACGGAAGTGTTCCACCAAACCCGGCAGAATTACTTTCGCATCAGAGATTCGAAGCGCTATTGACCTGGGCATCAAATAATTATGATCTGGTGATTGTTGATACCGCACCGATTCTGGCGGTAACCGATGCCGCAATTATTGGACGTTATGCCGGGACGTCGATGTTGGTTGCACGATTTGAAGTCAATACGATCAAAGAAGTACAAGTCAGTATCAAACGTTTCGAACAGGTGGGAGTAAAAATCAAAGGTTGTATTCTTAATAGCGTGCTCAACAAGGCAAGTAATTATTATGTCTATGGATATAATCAATATAATTACGTCTATGCAGATGAAAAAAAAGATGACAGAACTGAGTCAATGAAAACCCCCTCGGAATAACAAGGGTGCTTTTAAACGCTAAACTCAATAGTTAAAGGTTTTCCTATGCGTAAAACAATCTTCGTTGTAATTTTAAGCGGTAAAAATTATAAAGACTCACGCATTCTCAATGGCATGATGAATAAATCGTATGCGGATACCGACCTCCTGATCATCAACCGGGGGCCAAACCCGTTGCAATTTGATAAAGATTTCATTCACACGCTGGGTTTTTGTGTCAATAACATTGATATCAAAGAGTCGATTGGTGATCTACCACTGGGAGAAGTCTGTAACAATGTCATCAACAAAAACGAAACCTATGACCGTTTTATCTTTTGCGATGATGACAGCACACTAAACAAAGAATATATAAAACGTCTGGATCGCTACCATAAGCAAGGTGTGGATTTACAAATACCCAGTATTCGTGGGCGGCTCGATGGCCGAGTTTACTATCCGATAATCAATGAGTCGGTGTGTAACGCTGCCGATGGTTTCAACATCAACACGGAAAGCAGCGTTAAATCATTAGGGTTAGGTCTGGTGATCTATCGCTCATTAATCGAGAAGTTTTCCGCAAAAAACATGAAGGTATTCGACGGTCAATTTGCATTAAACGGATGCGATACCGGGTTCTTTAGCCGGCTAGAAATGTTGAAGACGGAAAAAATTAATGTCGCGATACAGGTTGTTAATTCCCTGAATTATGCTCTTGTGCAGTCTCAGGGATTAACCAGCAAATGGCGCACGTTAGATAAACTCCGCGATAGTTTCTTATCAGTAAAAATGAGTAGATTTCGCTATTGAAATGCGTAAAAAACAATAATGAATTTTGCGACAGAAAATTTTCCAGGACATTTTTACTTTTAACATCCTTGTATAAATAACGCAAAACACATAGCCCATTATTTTATTTTTTTGGATTTACTTTATATGACTATTTTACAGCAGCGCATACACATTCAATCTGAATGTCGTCTCTCTCCGTCAATCGTCTGGCGCGGGCTATGCCTGTAACTTCTGAATCAAGGTAACAGGATAAAAACCATGGCCATGAAACCCGTTGTAAGCATGCTAATGGATAACGAAGAAGGGGTCGATGCAAGTAGACTCTTCGCAGAACTACTCGACTCTCGTTTTTTAATATTGGTTATCACCCTCAGTTTTATGCTGCTGGCATGGGCCTATACATTATTGACGCCCGTTATTTATCAGGCTAATGCGCTTATTCAGGTGGAGCCAGCACGCACCAACGCCATTTTGGCTAACCAGAATAGTAAGCTGCCTGAGGGTAAACCCGTCTCTGCGATTGATGTGAAGTTGCTGCAATCAAGAAATATCCTCGGTGCAACGGTTGATGACCTGAATTTACAGGTCGTTGTGGAGCCGAAACACATGACGATTATTGGCGCGGCCCTGGCAAAGTTGACAGGAAAGTCCACTGGGAAAATCGATGTTAACCAACTTTATCTGCCTGGCACCACTGACGAAAACACCGAACAGGTGACATTAACCGTCATTGATAACCACCATTATCAAATTGGCTGGAACAATGCCTCTTTTGTGGCAGAAACTGGCAAAGTTTTTGAACACGCAGGGATGAAGATTCTGGTTGGCAGTATTAACGCGCTGCCCGGTGCGCAATTCACAGCAACCTTTATCTCCAGACTGGATGCCATCGACAAACTTCAGCATCAGCTGACAGTACAGGATCCTGAAATCAACAGCAGCATCATCAGGCTGACGCTGACCGGCGAAAATCAACACGAAACCATGCGGGTGCTGGATAATATCGCTGCGCATTATCTTAGCCAGAATATCAGCGAGCAGGTTGCACAGGACAGCCGGAGTCTGATGTATTTGAACCAGCAACTGCCAGCAGTGCGCAGTGAGTTAGACCGCAATGAAGATAAGCTCAATGCCGCCAGGGAGAAAAACGGCACCGTTGACCTGCCGCTGGAAGCGCAGTCGGTTCTTGATCAATCGGTAGATATTGATAATCAACTTAATGAACTAACCATCAGCGAAGCTGACATCTCACAACTCTATACCAAAGGTCATCCGGTTTATAAAACATTGCTGGATAAACGCAATACGTTGCTGGCCGCCAGAGATGGGCTAAAAGAGAAGATATCGGCAATGCCAGCCGTCCAGCAGGAAATATTGCGTTTGACCCGGGATGTTGATTCTGGACAAGTACTTTATATGCACTTGCTGTCCAGACAGCAGGAACTGAAAATCACCGTCTCCAGTGCAATTGGTAATGCGCGCGTGCTCGACCATCCGCTTGATGATCCTGAACCGGTTTCACCGAATAAATACATCACCATTATTCAGGGCTTGTTACTTGGTCTTTTGGTCTCGGCAAACATTATTTTTATTCGATTCGCGTTGGATAAAACGGTGGAATCGTCTGAGGAATTAGAAGAACGTGGAATGACCGTTTATTCCAGCATTCCATTTTCTCTCTGGCTCGAGAAAAGCAACAAGAAAAATATCTACAAACTGGCAAAAGCCTTCCTTGTGCGGGAAAACCCCACTGACCTGGCAATCGAAGCGTTGCGCAGTTTAAGAACCAATATACATTTCGCCATGCTGGAAGCACGTAACAATATTCTGATGATTTCGGGCGCCAGCGCCGGTGTAGGAAAAACTTTCGTCAGCACCAATTTCAGTGCGGTGATGGCTCAAACAGGAAAAAAAGTGCTGCTGATTGATGCCGATTTAAGAAGAGGCACTGCGCACCATATTTTTAATGTTAAGGAAAAATCAGGGTTATCTGACATTCTGGCTACGAATAATCCCATTGAATCAACCCAGCCGCTAACGATAAGTAACAGCCTGCACTTTATTGGTCGTGGCACTATCAATGAGGGTTTTACAGAACTTCTGATGAGCAGAAGGTTTGGCGAATTGATGCGCTGGGCTGAGAGAAATTATGATTTAGTGGTGGTAGACAGCCCCCCAGTGCTGGCGGTTACTGACGCTGAAATTATCGGCGCTTATGCCGGAACAACCATGCTGGTGGTGCGCTGTGATAAAAACACCCTTAAAGAAATCGAAATTAGTCAACGTCGTTTTGAACGCAACGGAATAAATATTAATGGATGCATTCTGAATGGGACAAAACTCCGTTCCTGGGGATACTACCGTTACAGTGATATCCAATATGCTTATGAGTCCGCCAGGCAAGGATAAAAATATTATTCACACATACTGACGCAGCCAATTAAAACTTTAACATTTCACACGAAGTGGGATGTCCATCATATTCCCCAGGAGATCGCATCATGAATGCTAAGCACGCCGCACAACCATTAGTGACGGTCTATATCCCGACGCACAACCGCTCGTCACTGGTTAAACGCGCAATAGCATCTGTTCAAAACCAGACCTATAAAAACCTGGAAATTATTATCTGTGATGATGGTTCATCAGACGACACCGAATGGGTAATTATGAAGATGCAAAGACAGGATAGTCGCATCGTTTATCTTAAAAATGATGTACCGATGGGAGCCTGTCATGCCCGTAATCGTTGCATTGCGATTGCCAGGGGTGAATTTATTACTGGTCTTGATGATGATGACTATTTTCTGAATACGAGAATAGCTAATTTCGTCACAGCCAGCCAAAGACTGAATAAACCCTTTCTTTGCGCCAACATGATCTTCAAAAACCGTGACATTGAAAAAAAATGGAAGAGTTATGTCGGTGATGTCACGCTAAATATGATGGGGTTTAAAAATTGGGTAGGTAACCAGGTATTCATCGAAACCCGTATGATGAAGAATATTGGTGGCTTTGATATCAACTTCCCCGCCTGGCAAGATTATGATCTCTGGTATCGGATGATCATGCAGTATGGTTCCTGTTACAGAATCGATGATGCCAGCTACGTCGTGAATATTGAGGATGACCGACCTCGTATTACTACTGGTAGTAAGGCATGGCAGGGTTATCAGAAATTCATCACTACGCATCAACCTTCTCTGAGTCGTCAGCATCTGAAATCACTCTATTTTCAAGACAAGCTGAATAGAAAGGATGAAATCAATTTTAAGGAATTCTTCAACTATCCCAGCATTGATAACCTGCTGATCCTTACCAAACATAAAGTCAGAAAGTTCATCCGCTCTCAGAAACAATAACCAAGGGTCGCATTATTATGATGAGAATGAATAAGCTAATGCCCCTGAGCTTAGCGATGAGCATGACCATTCCATTAGGTGGGTTGGTTCTTTCCTTTTTATCGCTGGATAAAAAAGGCATGAATCGGCTACCTTTTTTTGTGATGTCGATGTTCTATTTCTTTCTGCTGATCAAAATTCCGCCGCTAGGCGATCTCTACAGGCGCTATCTGGAGATCCATGCCTATGGTCCTGGTACGAATTTTTCTGATATTGCCAGCGCCCATACGGATATCCTGCTTTATGTTAATGGATGGATTTTTCAGCTACTGAAGATTCCTTTCTTTTTCATTCCTGCGTTCTACGGTGGTGTGATGTGTTATTTGTTACTCGCAGCATTCCGTAATGTAACGCTGATAGAAAATGCGGGAAGAGAAAACCGAGATATTTCCTCGACCAGGCTTGCCCTCGCCTATTTTACGGTTTTTTCGGCACTGAATATTTTAAATCTCGTCCTTGGCATCCGCTACGGTACGGCACTGGTATTTATGATCTATGCCGTCACCTGCTACTTCAGCAGAAGTAAATTACGCTGTGGTGTATTTGTGGTGCTTGCGCTACTTATGCATTTCTCTATGTCTTTTGTATTGCTTGTATTTGTGGCAAGTTTATTTTTTAAAGTTGAAAAGAAATTTGTCTTGCCATTGAGCATTTTCTTCTGGCTGCTGAGTTCAGTGGCATTACGCTCGATTCTGCCCAGCTTATCTTTTATGGGCATTGGCGATTACGCAATGGATGGCTATGTTGATGGTACTTTTAGTGCGACGCCGAATGATAGCAACACCATTTTCGTCGCCATTATTACCCGCTCGCTCGGATTGGCCACTTTCTTTTTCTACCTTTTGAGCAAAGGAGAGGTGAAAGGTTTCGATAGATTTTTGAATATGTTCATTCCTTGCTGTTTCATCATGTCTATCTCTTATACCGCTATGGGTCGCTATCTCAACATTGCTCAGTATCTGCTGGCAATCCGTATTTGTTATACCTATTTATTTGCAACCGGGTTTGACTCGGAAAAATTTCGCATTCTTCTCAGAAATTACCTTGTCGTCTTTGCGCTGCTTAGCCTGCTGATCATTAATATTTATACGCAACGCAGGACGTTATCGATGGGTGGGCTATGGTCTTATGCCTGGACAAGCCCGGTTTTTCTGATGAATTACTCCGAACGGGATTTTGAGAAATATCTCAATGATATTGATTATGACGGCTACTGGATAAAACACCGATAACTTCATTACTCATTTAAAAGACACAGAAAAATGAAAAATAAGATCCTTTTTATTGTCCCAAGTTTAAAAAATGCGGGACCGGTCAATGTCTGTCTCAATATTATCAAAAACCTGCCAGAGTTTTATGACATAGAAGTTCTGGCGCTTAATGACGGCGAACGAAAAGATGAATTCGCTACGCGGGCTAAGATCACCTTATTCAAACGGACCGCAGTATTACAGATATTGAGATTTATCCGTAAAGGCGGATTTTCAGTGATCCATAGCCACTGTACCGTCTCGGATATATTTAATTATTTATCATTCGCTTCAGTGCCACAAGTCACAACAATACATAATTATTTTGAAGTGGACTTTGTTCAGACCAAGGGATTTGTTAAAGGCATGCTCGAAGGTCTGGTCGGACGCTATATGATTCGTCATTTTCATAAAGTAGCCTGCTCCTATGCCGTTATGAAGCATTGCGTAAATTATCATGCGATGCATAACGTTACCGCTATTCCTAATGGCGTGGAACAGCCACGTCTCCTGCAAAATCAGAATCATGACAAGGTGGTTCACTATTTTTATTTAGGCGTACTTAACAAAAGAAAGAATGTTCAGCAAATTCTTGAGGCTTTTAGTGGATGGTGTCAGGGAAAAAATGCACAGCTGCATATTATTGGTGCAGGCACCGATGAAGCATTTCTACGCCAGGAATTCAATAATGAAAAAATCATTTTTCATGGTAGTACTGACCAACCACACGCTGTTTACCAGGATTTTGATTGTTTTATTTCGGCATCTCATGCTGAGGGTCTGCCACTCGCACTGATTGAGTCAATGGCTTCAGGTAAGACATTTATCTGCTCAGATATTGAACCTCATCAAGAGGTACATAACGCATTTGAAGAAAAAAGTGGTTTTTTATTTAACAAAACAACACATGGATTGATCTGCTGCCTGAATGAGTACTACCTGTCTGATGAAAAATCCAGTCTGGCAGATAACGCAAAAAATAATTACTTAAAAAATTACTCGGCAAAAAAAATGGCACTTAGCTATAGCGAACTTTATCAAAAAATATAATTTTTTCACACACAGCAAAAGGTGACTTATGTTACAGCAACATTTTTCCGTGTTGATGTCCTTGTACTATAAGGAAAGTGCAGAAAATCTGGATAGTTGTTTTCGTAGTCTGGAACAGCAAACCCTTCAGCCAACAGAAATTGTTCTGGTGATGGATGGTCCAGTGGGTTCATTACTGGAGTCCGTGGTTTCACGTTGGGAAAGTTTACTTCCCATCCGACGGGTCCAGCTGGAAAACAATATCGGGCTGGGGTTGGCGCTGGCTGAAGGGATGAAACATTGCTCCTATGAATACATTGCCCGAATGGATACCGATGACATATGTCTTCCTCATCGATTCCAGCGGCAAATGGCCTATATGGCAGAAAATGGCGATGTGGCGTTATTGGGAGCCTCCGTGATTGAGTTTGATGAGGAAGGTCAACATCGACTTAAACGTTTACCGGAACTGCATGATGACATTAAACAGTTTTCACGTTTCAAAAACCCGTTTAATCATATGAGCGTGCTGTTTAAAAAATCCGTAGTGGAAAAAGTTGGGGGCTATCAACACCATCTCTTTATGGAAGACTACAACCTGTGGTTAAGAATAATCGCAGGGAATTTCACCACCCATAACTTAACAGATATTTTGTTGAATGTGCGGGCAGGCTCTGGCATGTTGAAGAAGCGCAGAGGTTTTAACTACATTAAAAGTGAAGTGTCTCTTTTTAACTTAAAACGTAAATTGAAGACAGCATCAATAGCTAACAACCTTGCGGCTTTTCTTGTTCGGGTATCCACCCGAGTTGCACCAGAGAAATTTCTTGAGCTTCTGTATCGTGTAGACAGAGCTAAAGTTTAAATTATTACCTTATCCCATCATACTTATTTTTATATATTAAAATTTTGTTCTCGCAGGCGATTCCTGTGAACAGGATTAATTGTCATCCGATGTAAGGTGAATCATGATAAACATCATTCATAGCCTCAAACTAACATTGTCAGAAATTAAGATGAATCCTGGCATCAAATCGAAGTTGGTTGTACTTCTGTATCGCATGGCGTCTTTACACGCTAAACGAGTACGTGTGTTTTACCCCGTCACGCTTGCTTTTGTTATCCTGCATAAATTCTTTAATGAATTTATGTTCGGCGTTGAGATTTCCTATCGGACCAAAATTGGTCACGGATTTATTGTCTGGCATGCTTACTCAGTCATCATTAATAGTGGTTGCGTGATTGGGAAAAATTTCAATATCCGACAATGCTGTACCGTCGGAGGGAATAAGCTGTCTTATCCTAAACACTTTGTGATTGGTGATAATGTTTCTATGGGTGTTAACTCCTGTATCCTCGGCGATGATATTGAAATTGGTCATAATGTCATTATTGGTGCCGGTGCCATTGCGATGACCAATATTGCCGATGATCACTACGTGGTCGCACAGAAACCCTTTATCAAAACCCGTAAGTTTCAAACTGATTCTGTTCGCGTAGCCTGAAAGGTATCTCAGAATGAAGTTTATCTATGTTGATCCCTCGGCGATGGCTCAGGGTAACGGGAGCCGGGAAAAACCCTGGCGTTCGATGGATGAAGTCATCGCATCCGGGGTTATCCATCCGGTCACCGTGTCCATCAAACGTGGCACGCATTTCACCTGGTCCTATATCAGCCAGAATCCATTAGCCTTTTTCTTCAATCGCTCCGGCACGCAGAGCGTTCTGACGTCCTATGGCGAAGGTGCTTACCCTGTCTGGTATCCTAAAGACGCCGCGACACGTCACACCGATACGATTTTCCAAAATTTTAATATCAACTCCTTACAGCTTTCCTCTCCTCCCGGTGAACAACATACTGGCGGTTATTTGTATGGTTCGCTCAGGGGGGATGCCAACGGTATTTGTAATCTGGAGATTCACCACATTGATTTTATTGGTGATCCGGCAGCGATCTCGGGTTCTGCTCCCGCCAAAGAAGTCGCCTGTGTCCACCTGATGGTAAAAGAGCGGACCAATATCGCTCACAAAATATTTATTCATGATATTTATGGCGATAATATTAATTGCGGCATATTCATTCGTGGCAATCTTAATCTTTCCGATCCTGGCACCTATTATGGCGATCAAAGAAAGAGTTATGGGGTGCGTATCCTTGATGTTTCATTCACCAATATTGTTAACTACGGTGTTTTATTGTCTGGCGTGGCGAGTAAAAATAAAAACCGCGATATTCGGGGTGATGAATGGGAGTCTGGCTGGGATAATATTTATTACTCGTCCTATCGCACCAATGTCTATAACCCGATAAAAGATCCGCATGCCTGGACCACCGCTCGAGCTGATGTCCCGTTGTGGATGTCGGCGTGCGCTTACGCCACCGGGCAGAATTTTGAGGTGCACGGTTCCGGCCCTGCCGCCCCCGATCGCTATGCCTTAGATTTGGATTTTCACTGCAATAATTGCCTGTTACGCTGGGGTTACCTGACCAACAATGCGAAATCGTTGATGTTCGTTCAGGGCCCCTTCTCTTACAGTTGGTATCATGCTAACGGCTATAAACCACTCAGTGATGATATCTATACGCTTTACCACACCCAGGGTCTGGGCTGTGTGGATAATGTGATTGAATACATTGTTTCCTATAACGATGGCGTAGCCCGAACACAACGCACCGAAGATATTTACTGGAAAAAAGCCTGTTGTTTTCTTTATTGCTATAACAACGTGGTGCGCAATTGCCTGTTCATTGACACCATTTCACAAGCTAATGATCATATTCTTTATTGCAACCCACACAAAGAGGACAATCCAGCCGCCCTTTCCATGACGCTGGAAAATTGTATTTTTTACTGGAAACACCGGGACAATTCCGATCTTATCAGCCCTGCAGAGGTGTCTGAATTTGGCACATTGCTGACCAAATATGCCTTCAAAAATTGCATCTTCTTTTCAGAAGCCTGGCCATCCGACGCACCCGCCGCCTTGCCGGGTGTAGCCACCCACGATTTGCGCTATGTCGATCCTAAATTCCGCTTTACCGTTCCCCTGGTCCCCCCTGCGGGTATGAAAGAAGCAAAAAATATCCTGCAACTTGCCAGTGATTCACCGGCACTAAAAACCGGAGCAACCAATATCAGCCCGGATGTCTGGGGTAAAGCGGGCAATAACATTGGCTGGCAACAGCAATCGACAGCGCTGTAGCCATCTACAGGCGGAGAGACATCATGACCCTTTCAAGAAGACGTCTTTTGCACTGGGTTCTTCCTTCGACACTCCTGGCGCTGTTCTCCAGCCGAAGTTCGGCGTCCAATTCCACTCCCCATCCCTTACCTGGCGTTCCTCAACCAGAAAAGTTAGGCGCTGAAATTGGCAAAGATAATGGGTTCAAACTGATTGGGGGTTTCTTTGCCGGTGAAGGCAAGCAAGTCGTGGGCAGCGGAGCATCGTCAGTATTTGACCGGGTAAAACAGCGAGGACAGTTTGATGTCGTGCAAGGCGTGTCAGATCCCAAAGGGATAGCGGGATTAACCTTTGGCGGGGCAGATAACCGCGGTGCTTTAATTATGGATGAACGCGGACGTCTTCAGACTTATGCGTCGAAAGAGGGGAAACCCACGGCGGCCAGAGTGGCTATTCCGTTCAGTGAACCCTATGGGCAAGGTGTCGCTGGCTGGAATGGCAGCATATTGCGCTTACCCTTCGCCGGTGCTGAAGATGATACGCTGCATTCTTCGCTGATCTTCCTGCCCAAGGCAGACGGTTCTGCGGACATGTATATTGCCGGACCTGGGCAATATACCGACTATGGCGCACCCTATGCGGGATCGGGCGTCGTCGCACCACGTGCCTTAACGGATAAGGATTTAATCCCGCCATTGAGGAAGGGAAATGTGCAGCCCACCACCTGGGTCAGCCAGCCGAGTTGGGTGGCGTTATTCACCCTGAAAACCGGTATAAGAAGTTCAGGTCCAAACTTTACGGGACTCTATATCTCCGGGGGAACCCTGGCAGAGTCAATCTATACCTATCTTATTCAGTGTAATGACATATTTGTCTCATCGCTCAATACCGCGACCGCAAAGCATGTATTACGTATCACCAATTTACGTGATCCATCGGATTACCGGCATGACATCTCAAACCTGACGCAATTCGGCTACGTCTACAACGCAACGGACAGTACGCTGACCGTCTATGCCAAAATTGCCGCACGCAGTGAAGGCGCAACATTCATTCCACTGCGCTATGCCGAGGCGGGTAATTCCGGGGCGGAGAAAGTCATTATCAACCCTTCGGATGATCGGCAACTCACCAGAGAGCCTGAAGGCATTGTGTATGTTGAGACTGAAAATTCCTTAACATCAAATACCTACGTTCCTCTCAATGATGGACGTGTGGTGAAAACCTCCGGGGCAGTAATCCGCATCACTGACGCCATCGCGGACGCTACCCGTTCGCCGGTACAAGATGCGTTTAAACAGAACGATAACTTTAGCGCGGTTAACCGCGGCTACGCGCAGTCCGGTATATTTACCGTCACCAAAGAAGCGACGGGAAAATATAAAATCACCGGCGCATCCATCGTCACGCAAAAATCTTTATGGAAAATCAGTAATCCGGCGATCGCGGGCGGAGCAGGCATCCAGAACCTGATGGCCACCATCGAGTCTGACTCTGCCAATACGATTGGCATCGGCATCAGGGCGCTGAAGTATACCCTGAGCAGTTCAGATGGCACCATCACTGCCGCCCTCGGTGACTATACCGATATTCCGGCTGACAGCTGGGTCGATATCCACACCAGCCTGCAATGAAAGGTATCAGTGTAATCGCGCTGGCACCTTACATTAACGCAATGGTGCCTCGCGTAACGCCTGGCGGATAAAACCGTTGCTGTGGCGCAGCAGCGCCTGCGCCTCTTCCACCTGCAATCCCGCCAGTACCATTACAATCGCGGTTTTACAGTGCCCCTGACAGGCCGCCAGCGCCTGCTGAGCCGTGGCGTCATCGCATTCTGTCGCCTGTTTGACGATGTTAATCTGACGCTGTACCAACTTCTGGTTGGTGGCTTCTACATCCACCATCAGGTTGCCATACACCTTACCGCTGCGGATCATCGCGCCCGTGGTCAGCATATTCAGCACCAGCTTCTGTGCCGTCCCCGCTTTCATGCGCGAGGAGCCAGTCACCACTTCCGGCCCCACCACCGGTGTCAGTGCCACATCCGCCACCTGTGCCATGGCGCTGTTCGGGTTGCAGGTTAACGCGGCGCAAAAGGCACCCTGCTGTTTCGCATAATCAAGCGCACCCAACACATAAGGCGTGCGACCGCTGGCGGCGATGCCCACCAACACATCGTTGCCACTGAACTGGATGTCGCGCAAGTCCTGTGCCCCCTGCTCAACGTTGTCTTCCGCGTTTTCCACCGCCTGCAAAATCGCGGTGTGTCCGCCCGCGATCAGGCCAACCACCTGGCTGCGCGGAGTACCAAAGGTCGGGGGGCATTCACTGGCGTCGAGAATGCCAAGACGGCCCGAGGTCCCGGCTCCGCAATAGATCAGACGACCGCCCCGGCTAAAAGCGGCGGTGATGGCATCCACCACCTCGGCAATCTGCGGCACAATCGCCTCCACCGCCAGCGCGACTTTCTTGTCTTCATCATTAATAACGCGCAGCATCGCTTCCGTCGACAGCTCATCAATATGCTGGCTGGCCGGGTTACGCCCCTCAGTGATCATCTGGCTGAGATCGATTTTCATACAGGCTCCGGTGAAAGAATAATTTATTCGCGAAACTATATATCAAACTGAATTGTTAATTCACCTGCTGAGAAGGGAAATTTTTGCGTTTTGCGCAGAGCAAGTAGAAAAAAAACCCGCCGGGTGGCGGGTTTGCGGTCAAATCATTACGCAGCGGGTTGCGTACGCAGCTGTCGTTCGTAAGCCGCAGCTTGCTCGGTATCGAACTGGTTTTCCCAGCGGGCAATCACCAGCACCGCCAGCGCGTTACCGATCACGTTCAGCGCAGTACGCGCCATATCCATGATGCGGTCAACACCAGCAATAAACGCCAGACCTTCCAGCGGTATACCAACACTTCCCAGTGTCGCCAGCAACACCACGAAGGAGACGCCCGGCACACCGGCAATCCCTTTCGAGGTCACCATCAGCGTCAGTACCAGGATGATTTCATCGGTCAGCGACAGGTCAATGCCATACAGCTGAGCAATAAAGATTGCGGCAATGCTCTGGTACAAGGTCGAGCCGTCGAGGTTAAATGAATAACCGGTAGGCACCACAAAGCTTGTGATGGCCTTAGGTGCACCGTAGGCTTCCATCTTCTGCATAATGCGCGGCAACACCGTTTCCGAGCTGGAAGTGGAGTAAGCCAGAATCAGCTCGTCTTTCAGAATGCGCATCAGGGTAGTGATACGCAGTTTGCAGAAGCGCGCCACTGCACCCAACACCACAAAAGCGAAGAACAGAATCGCCACGTAGACCAGCAGCACCAGTTTGGCGAGCGGCCACAGCGAGGCAAAGCCAAAGTTGGCAATAGTGACGGCAATCAGTGCAAACACGCCGACCGGTGCGTAACGCATGATCATATGCGTCACTTTGAACATGGTTTCAGAAACCGAACCGAACAGTCCCACCAGCGGATCACGATGTTCCGCAGGCAATGACGACAGCCCCAGACCAAACAAGACCGAGAAGAAGATAATCGGCAGCATGTCACCTTTCACCAGCGAGGCAAAAATGTTCTGCGGGATCAGTGACAGGATGGTGGTCACCAGGCTGTGCGGTGCACCCTGTACCGCCTGGGTTGTGGCTTCATATTTAGAGATGTCCACCGTTACCAGCGTTGACATATCAATGCCGCTACCGGGTTGGAATACGTTGGCCAGCGTGATGCCGACCACAATGGCAATGGTGGTGATCACTTCAAAATAGACGATGGTTTTGACACCAATACGTCCGAGTTTTTTCGCATCACCGACGCCAGCAATGCCAACAATCAATGAGGAAACCACAATCGGCACCACAATCATCTTAATCAGATGAATGAAGATGTCGCCCGCTGGGCTGAGAATATTGGTGATTAACCATTCACGATCGTCCGGCTGATTATGCAGTACCGTACCGACCACCACGCCCAGAATCAGCGCAATCAATATCTGCCATGCGAGGCTGAGTTTAAAACCTTTCATAACGCGTTATTTCCTCAGTTAAAACCCCTTTGCTCTGCTGCGAAGGTGCAGAAGACGATACACACAGGGAAGTGAGCAAAAGCCCGATAAAATAGAGGGTTATTATCGACTGCATCCGGTACGACCTTGCGCGCATTTTGCACGCGTCCTGTGATGCAGCCTGAGTGGATACTGGCTTGCCAGGGGCGAGATAAGTACCATTTTCACTACGGTAAATGCAACCCCTGGCGGGTTCGCTTAAATCTTATCCGTCGTTGTAGCATAAAATGCTGATGTCGTGAGAGAACCATAACCCGCTGTTATGAAAAGTTTTAATTCGATAATTTTCCGCATAGCTATGCAGAATTGCCTAAAAAGCCATCGGGCGCGTTTGCCGATATTTTGTTCAGGTTTTTCTCAGAGTTGGCGCGCAGCGCGCCGTAGTTGCACCTGAGTATTCTGTGATATTTGCCGGCCGAATACCCACAGGCTTAGGCCGTGATCCAGTCTGCAAAACCGAAACAAAGCCGCAGAGCCGGGCTTCAATTAACTATTGATTGACATATGATTAACATCTTCAAGGAGGTCAGCCATGAGCCAAATTCACAAGCATCCCGTTCCTGCTGCGATTGCCGAAAACGCCCTGATTAATGCAGAGCAATATGCAGCGATGTATCAACAGTCGGTTGACGATCCCGAAACCTTTTGGGGTGAGCAAGGCAAAATTCTCGACTGGATTACCCCGTACACTCAGGTGAAGAACACCTCTTTTGCACCGGGTAACATCTCCATTCGCTGGTATCAAGATGGCACGCTCAACCTGGCGGCCAACTGCCTTGATCGCCATCTGCAAACGCGTGGCGACCATCCTGCCATCATCTGGGAAGGTGATGACGCCAGCGAAAGCAAAACCCTGACCTTCCGTCAGTTGCATGCTGACGTGTGTCGCTTCGCCAATGTGCTCGGTAGCCTCGGTGTGAAGAAAGGCGATGTGGTCGCCATCTATATGCCGATGGTGCCTGAAGCCGCGATCGCGATGCTGGCCTGTGCGCGGATTGGCGCGGTGCATTCCGTGATTTTTGGCGGCTTCTCACCGGAAGCCGTAGCTGGACGCATCATCGACTCGAACGCCAAACTGGTGATCACTGCTGATGAAGGCATCCGCGCCGGGCGTGGTATTCCACTGAAGAAAAACGTCGATGACGCACTGAATAACCCGAATGTCACCAGCGTGAAGAACGTGGTGGTCTTTAAACGCACCGGTAAAGATACCGGCTGGCGTGAAGGACGTGACCTGTGGTGGCATGATCTGATGGCTGACGCAGCCGATCAGCATCAACCGGTAGCGATGAATGCGGAAGATCCGCTGTTTATTCTGTATACCTCCGGCTCCACTGGCAAACCGAAAGGCGTGCTGCATACCACCGGAGGCTATCTGGTGTATGCCGCCGCTACCTTTAAGTATGTGTTTGATTATCACCCGGAAGATGTTTACTGGTGTACCGCTGATGTGGGTTGGGTCACCGGTCACAGCTACCTGATTTATGGTCCGCTGGCGTGCGGTGCCACCACGCTGATGTTTGAAGGCGTGCCGAACTGGCCGAAGCCGAGCCGCATGGCGGAAGTGGTGGATAAACATAAAGTTACCCTGCTCTACACCGCGCCGACGGCGATTCGGGCGCTGATGGCCGAGGGTGATAAAGCGATTGAAGGCACCGATCGCAGCAGCCTGCGCATTATGGGTTCGGTCGGTGAGCCAATTAACCCGGAAGCCTGGGAGTGGTACTACAACAAGATTGGTGATGGCCGCTGCCCGATCGTCGATACCTGGTGGCAGACTGAAACCGGTGGTTTCATGATCACCCCACTGCCAGGCGCTACCGAGCTGAAAGCTGGCTCTGCGACCAAACCTTTCTTCGGCGTGCAACCGGCGCTGGTTGATAACGAAGGCAATACGTTGGAAGGCGCGACGGAAGGCAATCTGGTGATTGTCGATTCGTGGCCGGGACAGGCACGTACCCTGTTTGGCGATCATGAACGATTCGAGCAGACTTATTTCTCCACCTTCAAGAATCGCTATTTCAGTGGTGATGGCGCACGCCGTGATGAAGATGGTTACTACTGGATCACCGGGCGTGTTGATGACGTGCTGAACGTCTCCGGTCACCGTCTCGGCACCGCTGAGATTGAATCGGCGCTGGTGTCGCATCCGAAAATTGCTGAAGCGGCGGTGGTCGGCATCCCGCATAGCATCAAAGGTCAGGCGATCTATGCTTACATTACACTGAACCACGGTGAGGAACCGTCGCCGGAGCTTTACACCGAAGTACGTAACTGGGTGCGTAAAGAGATTGGCCCGATTGCCACCCCAGACGTGCTGCACTGGACCGACTCGTTGCCGAAAACCCGCTCCGGCAAAATCATGCGCCGTATTCTGCGCAAGATCGCCACCGGCGATACCAGCAATCTGGGTGATACGTCGACGCTGGCCGATCCTGGCGTAGTGGAAAAATTGCTGGAAGAGAAACAGTCAATAAAAATGCCGTAAGGAATAATACCCGACGGTGAGGTTCAGCCTGTCCCCTCAGGCTCCTCGCCGTCACCGCTGCCCTCCGTCGTACTCGTCAACATCGCACTTACTAAATAATTAGAACATTCAGCCAGTTACCATCACTTTTTCGTGAGGTTACTGCCTGCCTTGCCTCTGGAGAAACTGTGATGAACGAAGCCGTAAACCAACAGGAAGCTGTGTGGCAACAAATCGAGAGCAATCCACGTTTTCAGGAACTGGTGCATAAACGCCAGGCCTTTGCGCTGGTGCTCAGTCTGATCATGCTGGTGTTATACGTCGGTTTTATCCTGCTGATCGCCTTCGCCCCCGCCTGGCTTGGTACGCCGCTCCATCCCGGCACTAACGTTACGCGCGGTATCCCCATCGGCGTGGGTCTGATTGTGATCTCCTTTGTGCTGACGGGGATTTATGTCTGGCGTGCCAACGGCGAGTTTGATCGCCTGACCAAACAGATTCTGCGCGAGGTGAAATCATGAAGCGTCTGCTCCCACTGCTCCTCGCCGCCGCACCGCTCAGTGCCGTCGCGGCCGATGCCATTACCGGTGCGGTGCAAAAACAACCGACCAACTACGAAGCCATTATTATGTTTGTGGTGTTCGTTGCCGCAACGCTGGGGATTACGTACTGGGCTTCCAAACGTACCCGCTCCCGCAGCGATTATTATACCGCTGGCGGTAATATCACCGGCTTTCAAAACGGGCTGGCGATGGCGGGCGATTATATGTCGGCGGCCTCGTTTCTCGGGATCTCTGCGCTGGTCTACACCTCCGGTTATGACGGCCTGATCTATTCGCTCGGCTTTCTGGTGGGCTGGCCGATGATCCTGTTTCTGATTGCGGAGCGTTTACGTAACCTCGGTCGCTATACCTTTGCCGATGTGGCCTCCTATCGCCTGGAGCAAAAACCGATTCGTACCCTCTCCGCCTGTGGCTCGCTGGTGGTGGTGGCGCTCTATCTGATTGCGCAGATGGTCGGTGCCGGTAAGCTGATTCAGTTGCTGTTCGGCCTCAATTACCATGTCGCCGTGGTGCTGGTGGGTATCCTGATGGTGATGTATGTCTTGTTCGGCGGCATGCTGGCAACCACCTGGGTGCAAATCATCAAAGCAGTGCTGCTGCTGTTTGGCGCAACTTTTATGGCAATCATGGTGATGAAAACCGCAGGCTTCAGTTTCAACACCTTGTTTACCGAAGCGATGGCGGTGCACCCGAAAGGCGCGGCCATTATGCAGCCGGGCGGGCTGGTGAAAGATCCGGTATCAGCACTGTCACTCGGACTCGCCCTGATGTTCGGTACGGCCGGTTTACCGCATATCCTGATGCGCTTCTTCACGGTGGCCGATGCTCGTGAGGCGCGTAAAAGCGTGTTCTGGGCTACCGGCTTTATGGGCTATTTCTACTTCCTCACCTTTATTATCGGCTTTGGCGCGATTTTGTTGGTGGGGGCCAACCCGGCGTTTAAAGATGCCAGCGGTGCGCTGATTGGCGGCACCAATATGGCGGCGGTACATCTGGCGGATGCGGTGGGCGGTAGCCTGTTCCTCGGCTTTATCTCCGCCGTGGCGTTCGCCACCATTCTGGCGGTGGTCGCCGGGCTAACGCTGGCGGGTGCTTCAGCGGTCTCCCATGACCTGTATGCCAGCGTGATCCGCAAAGGTCATGCTACCGAGCGTGAGGAGCTGCGCGTCTCCAAAATCACCGTAGTGGTGTTGGGCGTGGTAGCCATTGCGTTGGGCATTTTGTTCGAGAAGCAGAACATCGCCTTTATGGTCGGCCTGGCGTTCTCCATCGCTGCCAGCTGTAACTTCCCGATTATTTTGCTGTCGATGTATTGGTCAAAACTGACCACGCGCGGCGCGATGATTGGTGGCTGGTTGGGCTTACTGACGGCGGTGGTGCTGATGATCCTTGGACCGACCATCTGGGTGCAGGTGCTGGGAAATGCTGCGCCGATTTATCCGTATGAATATCCAGCGTTGTTCTCGATACTGGCGGCGTTTATCGGCACCTGGCTGTTTTCCATTACCGATCATTCGGAACAGGGTGCCATCGAGCGTCAGCGCTTCCGTGGGCAATTTATTCGTTCGCAGACCGGCGTGGGGATTTCGCAGGGAAAAGCGCATTAAACATAACAACCTGGCCGCCTGGCGGCCAGGTTTCAAACTCAGAAGCGCAGTGACGCACCCACATACGGACCATCGGCCAGCACGTTATCTTTGCGGCTGCCTTTGTTGTTCAGCTCGATATACTGATAACCCACACGTACGTTCAGCAGCGAGATCGGGGTGAAGCTCAGGCCGCCTGACACTTCCTGGTAGCTGTCGAGGTGATCAGAGAAGGATTCCGGCGCGTAGTAGTAACCGCCATACAGGCCCCACATGCTGTTGAAGTTGTACTGTGCACCCGCACCCACTGCCACGGCAAAACCGTCTTTGCCATCTTCCGGGTGAGTAAACAGCGCTTTCGCCGTCGGTGCCAGACGCAGGTTACCAAAATCAACGTTGTAACCCAGACCCAGACCGTAAGTGCTGCCGTCGTGATCGCTGCGCAGCCAGTTGCCGTTGAGGAACAGACCCGGTGAGGTGGTACCGAGACCAAGGTTGAGGTTGGTGGTGTGTTCACCCACGTCAACACTGCCCTCAATCGCCTGCGCGCCGCTGCTCAACAGAGCCAGACCCAGTACGCTTCCTGTAACAAGTTGCTTTAACATGTAATTCCACTCCATGAAGGACAATCAATTCGGCGGAAAGGGTAAACAGCCAGACGGCAGGAAACAACTTTATTTGGCAAGCTTTACGTAAACAGGAATGACAAGAACGTGCAAAACGGCCCCTACGGGCCGTTGATCAGGCAAATTACACCTGCCACATCAAATGTCCCAACAACGGGGCGAGAATCACCGTCACCACGCCGGACAGCATCATCACCAGGCTGGAGACTACCCCTTCCTGCTGACCGATCTGGTAAGCACGTGCCGTACCGGCACCGTGCGAAGCCGCGCCGAATCCCGCGCCTTTTGCCACACCTTGTTTAATCGCGATGCGCAGAAACAGGAAATCCCCCACCGCCATACCAAACACCCCGGTGATCACCACAAACAACGCCACCAAATCCGGCTGACCGCCAATGGGTTTCGCCGCCGCCAACGCAAACGGCGTGGTGATGGAACGCACCGCCAGACTACGCTGGATAGATTCTGGCAGCGTGAGCAAACGCGCCAGCCACACCGAGCTACACACCGAAACCAGCGTCGCGGTCGCCACTCCGAGGCTGAGCGATAACCAGTGACGTTTGATAATCTCCTGGTTCTCATACACCGGCACCGCAAAGGCCAGTGTTGCCGGCCCAAGCAGCCACAGCAGCCAGTGGCTTTCTGCGATGTAATCCTTCCAGCTCACGTGGGTGATCAGCAGCAGCACCACCAGCACCAGCGGCGTCATCACCAGTGGCATCAGCAGCAAAGTGCGCCAGCGCTGGTACAAGCGTTTATTGAGGTAATACACCAGCAACGTCAGCACCAGACAAATCAGGCTGATAATCAGGTCATTCATGACGCGCCTGCTTACGCGCCGCGCGCGCCATTTCAAAACGGTAAACGCGATCGACCACCAGCGAGGTGGCTGCCAACACCAACAGGGTGCTGATGCCAATCACCAGACAGATGCGCCAGCCCTCGCTGCGCAACAAATCGCTATAGTTCACCACCGCCACCACTGCCGGGACAAAGAACAACAACATCTCGGCCAGCAACCAGTTGGCTCCCGCCTTGACCCAGCGCAGCGGTATCACACGCGTCATAATTAACAGCAACAACAGTAACATGCCGACGACATTCGCGGGCAGCGGCAAATGCAACCAACCCACCAGTTTATCGCTGGCGATAAACAATCCCACGTACAGCACCAACTGTAGCGGGACGAAAACACGTTGCAGGATGTCCGTTCTGCGCGGACTCAATGCGAACGCCATGTTCCTCACTCCCCCGTAAATAAATCAGGTATTCAGTATAAAACGCAGACAGAGTGTGAAAAAAATGAATTAATATTATTCAAACTATGCCAATCAGGAATACTTCTATGGACGTCCGTGCCCTGCGCTACTTTACCGAAGTGGTGCGTCAGCAAAGCTTCACGCGTGCCGCGCAGAAGCTCTACGTCACGCAACCCACCATCAGCAAAATGCTGCGTCAGTTGGAAGAGGAACTGGGCTGCACGCTGCTGCTGCGCGATGGTCGCAAGCTGCATCTTACCGATAGCGGCCAGGCGGTTTATCAGCGTGGGCTGGCGATTTTGCAGGAGTTTCATCAACTGGAAGCCGAGATCGGTGACATCAACCAATTGAAGACCGGTGAACTGCGGCTGGGCATTCCACCGATGGTCGGGATGCAGATTGCCGGTTCCATCTCTGCCTTCCGCCGCCGCTATCCGGGTGTGGAGCTGAAAATCGCCGAGTTCGGCGGCCTGACGGTGCAGCAGGCAGTGCTGGATGGCAGCCTCGATATCGCGCTGACCGCACTGCCGGTGGATGCGGATCTGCCACTGAATACGCTGGAGTTAATGCACCATCCGTTGTGCGTCCTCCTGCCGCGTACCGCTCCCTGGCTCAATCGTACTCATCTGGGGCTGGGAGAGCTGGCAGAACATCCGTTGCTGATTTTCAACGAAGAGTTTTCTCTCAATCGCCAGTTAATGAAGGCCTTTCATCGCCTTGGATTAACGGCAAATATCGCGGTGCGTAGCGGTCAGTGGGACTTTCTGGCGGCGATGGTGCAGGCGGAAATGGGGCTGGCGATCCTGCCAGAGCCGATTTGCCAAAGGCTGGATAAGCAATCGCTGCTGTGGCTGCCGCTGGAGTCGGAACTGAAGTGGAGCTTAGGGTTAATCTGGCGGGAAGGCAGCTATTTGTCGCGTAGCGCGCAAGCCTGGATAGCCTGCTGTCGTGAGCATTGGCCGGATAATGCGCCGCGAATCTCAGTCTGATTCGCGGCGCAGCGGTTACTCTTCTTTCTCGATCAGCAACGCTTCCAGCAGGTCGAGATCGCGCAGCAATTTCTGCATGGTTTCGTTGGAGATTTGCTGAGTGGCGCGCAGGTGATACACCTCGGCGCGCTCAGCCCTGATCGCCGTCAGGCGGAAGCGGCGTTCAAGGTTTTCCGCAAACAGTGCCTGCTCCAGTTCCTCTTTACCCACCACGCGGCGGCGCAGATTTCCTATCACCCGCAGGCTAACCTCTTTCAGCAGCTCCGGGTCGATGTTCTCTTCGGTGTCTTTTTCCAGCCGCTCTTCCATCTTGTGCAGGCTATCAATCGCCACGCTGGCCATCACGGCACGCGCACTTTGAATTTCGCGCCGATGGCTCGCTTTGTCGGTGGTGCTCTCCATGCCACGCAGCAGAATCGGCAGCAGCACCACACCCACCAGCAACGAGAACAGAATCACGCCGGTAGAGATAAAGACCAGCTCATAGCGCGCCGGGAACGGGTCACCGGTGCTGAGGAACAGCGGAATCGACAGCACACCGGCAAGGGTGATCGCGCCACGTACCCCGGCGAACGAGGCGATCAGCAGCTCGCGCAGAGAGTAACTGGCAAACTCCAGCGGCTTTTTCTTGAGAAAACGCAGGCTGGCGCGCTTCATCATCCATAGCCAGCCAAAGCGCACTACCATCAACGCGCCATACACCAGCACGATGTCGGTGAACAACATCCACAGCTCAACATTGGGATCGGCGTTGGCCTGTGCCACCGAGGTTTCAATGATGTCCGGCAGTTGCAGGCCGAGCATCAGGAACACCATGCCGTTGAAGACAAACTCCAGCATCTGCCACACGCTGTTGGCGCGCAGACGCATTGCCAACGGAGCCTGGCGGATGATGCCGGAACGGGTGATGGTCATACCGGCCGCCACTGCCGCAAGGATACCGGAAACACCGAGATGTTCCGCTATCAGATAGGAGGCGAACGGCAGCAGCAGCAGCAGCACGGTTTGGGTTGCCGGATCGTCACCGCTCCAGCGGCTCAGCAGACGCAACGAGCGGCCATACAGCCAGCAAACCGCGACGCCAGCCACCAGGCCGCCAACCGCCACTTTGAGGAACTCGACGCTGGCACCGCCCCAGGTGAACACCATGGTGCCCATCGCCACGGCGACCGCAAACTTGAGCGACACCAGGCCGGATGCGTCGTTCATCAGGGCCTCACCCTGGACAATCGACATGATTTTTTTCGGGATGCGCCCTTCCCCGACGATACCGGAGAGCGCCACCGCATCGGTCGGTGACAGCACCGCTGCCAGCGCAAAGGCCGGAATCAGCGGGATACCCGGCACCAGCCAGTAAATCAGATAGCCAATACCCACCACGGTGATCAGCACCAATACCAGCGCCAGGCCGATGATCTCGCGCCCGTGATGCAGAAATTCGTTAATCGGTGTTTTCCAGCCATCGGCGAACAGCAAGGGCGGAATGAACAGCACCAGAAACAGTTCGGGATCAAAATCGACATGCAGGCCAAACGTCGGCCAGGCGAGCATTGCACCGGCCGCGATCTGCACCAACGGCAGCGGGATTTGAAACGGCAAGATACGTGCCGCAACGCCAGACAGCGACACAACCAGTGTCATGATGAGAATGGTAAAGAAGATTTCCATGCTTTCCTTAGGCGAATCATTTTCATTAATGCGATGTTGTAGCACCGGAAAGTGTAAAACAAAATGCCGCACGACTGGGAAACCGGTCGTGCGGCAAAGCAAGGAAAGCGAATAATTCGGATTTCAGGAAAATATCAGGTCAGATGGCCCAGCCGCCGGCGTAGAACGCCACCAATGCCACAGCAATCACCACCGTACCAAAATTCAGCTTACGCCATTCACCGGCAAACAGGCGACCAATCACCAGTGCGGCGAAGCCAAGCATAATGCCGGTGACGATGTTGCAGGTCAGCACAATAAATACCGCCGTCAACAGGCCAGACATGGCATCGACGAAATCTTTAAAATCGATTTTCGCCACATTGCTCAGCATTAACAGCCCGACATACATCAGCGCCGGTGCGGTGGCATAGGCTGGCACCAGATACGCCAGCGGCGACATAAACAGAATCACCAGGAACAACAGACCGACCACTACCGCCGTCAGACCGGTTTTACCGCCCGCCGCCGTACCGGCCGCCGATTCGATATATACCGCCGCCGGAGAGGCACCCACCAGACCGGCAAACAAGCTGCTGACCGAGTCGGTCGTCAGGGCACGACCGCCATTAATTATTTGGCCGTCTTTATCCAGCAGATTGGCCTGACCGGCCACCGCACGGATGGTGCCGGTGGCATCAAACACCGCCGTCATCACCAGCGCCAGTACCGTCGGCAACACTGCCGGTTTCAGCGTGCCCATAATATCGAGGCTGAACACCAGCGACTGACCGCTGGCATCTTTCAGGCTCGGCATGGCAAACAGCCCCTGATATTTCACCGCAGGATCGAAAATCAGTCCGACAATCGAGATCGCCACAATGGTCAGCAAGATGCCACCGGGAACACGACGTTTTTCCAGCCCGAAGATCGCCGCCAGGCCCACCAGCGCCATAATCACCGGGAAGGAGGCAAAGTGGCCCAGTTCAACCGGTAGACCTGCCGCTGGGTTTTTCACCACCAGCCCGACGCTGTCAGCCGCGATCAGCAGCAGAAACAGACCGATACCGATACCGGTGCCATGCGCGATACCCATCGGTAAGTTACGCAGAATCCACGCCCGGATGCCGGTAACGGAAATCAGGGTAAACAGCAGGCCCATCAGGAACACCGCACCAAGCGCCACCGGTACGCTGATGTGCTGGCCGAGCACCAGGCTAAACGCGGTAAACGCTGTCAGCGAGATGGCGCAGCCAATCGCCATTGGCAGGTTGGCCCACAGCCCCATGATGATCGATCCGAAACTTGCGACCAGACAGGTGGCGACAAACACCGCCGTCGGGGAGAAGCCCGCCTTACCGAGCATCCCCGGCACCACAATGACGGAGTAGACCATCGCCAGGAAGGTGGTTAACCCCGCCAGCACTTCCTGACGCACGCTACTGCCGCGTGCTGAAATTTTGAACCAGCCGTCCAGTTTTCCACTGGCCGGGCGAGATTCGCCAGACATAATTAATCCTCTGCATTTTTTGTGTTGTGAATGGCCGCACGACTGACGTTTGCCTGCCAACCTGGTGCACGTTTCTCCAGCGGAGAAACAACGCAAACGTTTACGTAGTCGTGTATTTCTGGTCGTAAAAGGGGGAACTCAGAAAAAAGGCAAACGATTATCCGGTGATTGGCCTGAGATTTTCAACTGCTAATCCACATGGATACAGGATAATCCTCATTGCATAACAGAAATGCAACGGTGTTCCGCTGCTCTGCCGCAGCGGAAAAGACTGGAAATTATAGGAATTTTTCTGCCGATTTTCGTTGCGCAATCAGACGATAATCAGTTTGCGCAACATGATTAATGGCTGAAATTAATCGGGCCGCCCTGCTCAATCGCCCGTTGCCAGGCCGCTCGTTGTTCCAGCCCCTCCAACCAGAGCTGGCTGGCGGGCATGTCACGCAGCCCGGTGCGGGCACGCATCGCCAGCAACGGAAAACTCATCTGGATATCGGCGATGCTAAAGCGATTACCGGCAAAGTAAGCATGCTGGCTGAGATGCTGTTCAATCACATCGCCATGCAGCGTCAGTTGCTTGTTCAGCCAGGCTTTCTGGATACCGGCGCTGAGTGCTTTACCGGCTGGGCGCAGCAGCCAGGGCACGGGCTTCTTGCCCAACTGCCCGAAAACCAGTTTCATCACCAACAACGGCATCAGCGATCCCTCAGCGTAGTGCAGCCAGTAACGTGCCGCAATCTGCGCGTCTTCATCGGACAGTTTCAACCGATATTCGACGTCATATTTTCCTTCCAGATATTCGAGGATCGCCCCGGACTCGGCCAGCACACGATTGCCATCGGTGATCACCGGGGATTTGCCCAACGGATGGACTTTCTTCAACGAGTCCGGTGCCAGCAAGGTGCCTTCACGTTGGTAACGTTTGATCTGATAAGGCACTGACAGCTCTTCCAGCAGCCACAGCACCCGATGTGAACGAGAATTTTCAAGATGGTGAACGGTGATCATCATGGCTTCCTGACCAATGGTTGGACCAGCAAGTATAGATGATGTCGCCTTAGCGTTTCTGCTCGTCCTGTTGCGGATCGAGCAAAACAGCCCCTGAACCTTGCTCGCCCAAACGGTCACCGGGGTTACGCAGTGGGCAGTCACGCATCGACAAACAACCGCAGCCAATACAACCATCGAGGTCGTTGCGCAGCCGCGTCAGCGTTTCAATACGTTTATCCAGTTCTTCACGCCAGTGCTGCGTCAGCGCATCCCACTCCTGGGTCGACATGCGTTTGTTGGCCGGTACATGCATCAGGCTGTCGCTTACCGTAGCGAGGGGAATACCGATGCGCTGCGCGATTTTAATGATGGCCACCCGGCGCAGCACATCACGACTATATCGCCGCTGATTGCCGTTATTACGCGTGCTGGAGATCAATCCTTTGGTTTCGTAAAAGTGCAAAGCCGACACCGCCACACCGCTGCGCTTCGCCACTTCACCCGGTGTCAGCACCGGTTTCGGGTAGTTGCGTTCTTTTTTCATTTGGCTCTTTACCTCAAGTTAACTTGAGGAATTATACTCGCTCCCCATTGAAACTTCGAATCTCTACTCAGAAGGATGTGGCTATGATGCAAGAGGAAATCATTCATTCACTGACTAACTGGATCGATCAGAATCTGGATAAAACCCTGTCGATTGATGAAGTAGCGGCAAAATCAGGTTATTCCAAATGGCACCTGCAACGTATGTTCCGTACCGTGACGAAACAAACGCTGGGGGGTTATATCCGCGAACGTCGCTTGACGCTGGCCGCCGAGGCACTGCGTCAGACGCAACGCCCGGTATTTGATATCGCTATGCAGTACGGCTACGACTCACAGCAAACTTTTTCTCGCGTGTTTCGCCGTCAGTTCTCACAAACGCCCACCGCGTATCGCCACACCATGCGCCGCCAGGCCATGATTCAGCGCCCACGCCTGGTGAGCTTTGATTGCAGCGAGAATATGGCCAGCTTTACCCAGCGCACCACCGGCGAGTGCTGCCCGGTTCGCTAACCCTGCCTGCGCGCCCCGAGCGGGCGCTCCCTGCCTTGCCTAAAAACGCGCAATAAATCGCGCCGCCACCTCTCATGCGTCATGCCTTATTCGCGCGATTCTTCTGTCGATATCGATAAAATTTTTTCTACCATACCAGGTATAAATTTTGTTCAAACTTTCAAATCGGGTGATATAATGTGACCCAAGTCACAGTTTAATGCGTAGTTTGACGGCCTGAAGGGCCTCCCTGACCTTCCTTCTCTGCCGCCAGTGATGTCCGTCGAATGTCAGGGATGTTACTGATTCATAGAGGTTCGTTGCAGATGGCTACTTTAACCACCAGTCTTATCGTTATGCGCTGGGAATTGCTGAGCGCGGTAATGATGTTTTTCGCCAGCACCCTGAAAATTCGTTTTCGTCAGAATAGCCACCATGTGATGGCACTGATGTGCGGTGGAATCGGCTTGGGCATGTCCTGCTGGTTTGTTACCGGCCTGATGGGGATCACTCTCAGCATGGAGAATCTGCATAACTTTATGGAAATTTCCAAAAATGCGTTTGTCGAGGTGATGAGCCAGACGCCAGCGGACTGGCCAATGCCTTAATCGCTTCCAATAAAAAACCCCGCGATGCGGGGTTTTTTATTTGCTGTGTGATTTCAAACTTTCTTCAATACGGCCGGGATGCTGACATCCGTTACCGTTCCACCCGGTGTCTGCGCACCAAAGCGGTCCTGAATCCACATATCACCCATCATCTGATTGAGTCCACGATCCAGCCCGGTGACCATCCCAGCACCTGGGGTAAAGGTCAACTCACCAAAGTAAACCTGCTGCTCGTGGATATACCAGTCAACGCGCACATAATCGAAATCACTTGCCAGTTTCTTACTCAGCACTAAGGCATGTTGCAACGCAGCCATTTGCGACGAAATATCCAATCCGGTATCACGAATCTTGTGGTAGGCCTCGTTTAAATTGTTAACATAAAAATTCATAGAAAGTAATGGATTACAGCGATTGTAAATCACCTGAAGTACATATTCGAAGTTACCATCGCGTTTATTAAACATATGGAACTTGTAATCAATCGGCGCAGTTTTCCCATCACCAATGTATTTTTCTACCAGAATGCGTGGCTTGATGTACCGGTAATGAATCTCACGCGCCTCATCCGCATAGTCTTTTTTCAACCAGGTTTGGCATTTGCTGATGATCTGCTGCTTCTTCAACGCATCTGGTTCTTCCAGCAGAATTTCGACCATATTCGAACCGTGATTCGGCTTGATCACCGTATTCTTCCAGCTTGCCATCGTATGCAGTGTATGGGGATCGCCAGTTTCATACACCAGCGGAATCAGATACTCACCACCCACCTTCTCAGCAACGTAATCACGCACCGAGTATTTATCCGACAGGCGACCATAGTTCTGATAATCGCCATAGACAAACTTGCGATACAGCACCTTCTCGTTAAACACCTTAGGCTGGCGCAAATTGGGTAGCCGACGAAACCTACGGAAGTAGTACAGACGGTCCTGGTAAGCCCAGGGCATTTTTTTGATGAAATACCGCACACTTCGTCTGAGTTCATCTTTCAACTTGAGCATATCTAACCTCATTTGTAGGTTTTGTAGTTGAGCGAGGAAACTTGAATCTTAAAAATGGCGCCCTTTCTGAAGAAGTAATTCATTACCGTAAGGGACAGAAGTTCAGTAATGAAAACGCTCCAGGCGGCCCCCATGATGCCGTAGCCTTGAATCAGCCACCACGAAAGCGGCAGGCTGATGGCCATCAAGCTAATAATTTTTCTGAGCAGATAGTTAAATCCTCCTTCCTTGACCATATAGCGATACGCCACTGTTCCCATTGCTGAAAAACTGGACGCTATCGACAACACCGTAATAAGACTCCCTGACTGCGTGTATTCGTGACCGTATAAAGCAATGATGATTTTTTCACCACACAAGGCGATGACAAGTAACAAGAGCAATGAAACACCCAAAACATAACCATTCAGGCGCGCCGTCAACTTATTGGCAACGTCACCGCGCTCCCGGAAAATTTCTGAAAAGCTGGACGTGATGATGGCCAGTGGAATGAAGGTCCACGACGCCGATATGGTGTTGGCGGCCGCGAACAAGCCAAGCTCACGCGCCGAAGCAATCCCCACCAGAAACATCTGCGCGGTTTTCACCTGTACCGAGATAAAGATGCTGGAGATCGCCAGCGGCAGGCCGGCATAGAGCAGATAACGCAGATAAGGGCCGCGTTTGTTACGTACAGGTGCCTGCTCCTGATTTTCGCGGTAAAAGTTGTAGCGTTTTATGGCATAGGGAACCAGCGTCACCACCACAATCGATAACGTCAGCCAGATCGGGCTAAGTCGCAACCAGGCAATGGCAAAACTGAGTGAGAAGCCAAGCAGCAGGCCAATTGAATTCGCAATGGTATTGAGCCGGGAAGCGAGGCGCGCGTTGTTATACACGCTGAACGTGTCCTGCGTAACGAATACCGAGGCGATAAACGAGGCCAGGGCAAACGCAAGGAAGTTTTCCTGCATGTTGTACCAGACCCATATCAACACCGGCACCGAGGTTAGCACCAATAGCGTGAATCGCAGCGTACGTGCAACATTCATCAGACGCACACCTTTCGGTTCACTCTTGCTGATGGTCTTGAACAGTATCGTTTCGGTGCCAAACATCGCTACGGTCTGCACCATAGAGAACAATGAGGTGGAAAACGCCATTTGGCCAAACACCGTCGGGCCAAAGGATTTTGCCACGTAGGAGGTCACAAATATGACGCCGAAAACCGAGACGACCTTCTCAGACATCATCCAGGCGGCATTTGACATTACGCTTAATTTCATCAACTCGTCCTTAGTATTACTTACTACAACTACTTTCGGTACAACGTCCTTGAAAGAATTAAACAAGCGCTAATTGGGCCTGACTTAAATTAATAACTTCAAACCAAGCTGGTCCGAAAAAGTGGACTCGCATCAGGATTCAGAGAATAAATTCAGGATAATTCTGATTAAATCCGGCGCGAAACCCTTTGGATGTAACCGATTTCAGCCAAAATAATGACCAAAAAGTCACTGGCATATCCTGTCGTTTTTGCAAGCAGGTTATGCCGTTTTTTCAATGAATGTATAATTTTTCCGCATTTGGGATGAAATGAATCTATATCAAAAACCCAACACCAGGAAGGCGTTCAATGGCAATCAGAATAAAATAAGACTTATCCCATGATGATATTTATTCTAAATATCTTAATTTAACCCTCGCAATTCTAATCGCGCACTTTAATACTGCATTAATAGCACTCTTGCAGTACCAGATATTAATACAGTAATTCTCATCCACTAATTGATAAGAAAGGTAATAGCATTTATGAGAAAGTCACGATATAGCGAAGAACAAATCACAAATGCCATTAAAGCTTCTGAAACAGGAGTGAAAGTCAGGGAGATTTGTGAGGAGCTTGGCATTTCCGAAGCCACTTTCTATAGCTGGAAGAAAAAGTTCTCCGGTCTTTCCTCTGAGGATGGAAGAAGAATCAAAGAGTTAGAAGACAAACTTCAGGCACTCACCCGCGAGTTACAAGCACTCAGCTCTGATAAGGAGATGCTGCAAAGCGTACTGAAAAACTTCTTTACCACCAATGAAAAACGCCAGGCTGTTAACTTCCTGCAAACTACCTTCGACATAGGTACACGTCGCAGTTGCCGCCTGCTGGATATTAGCCGCAGCGTTTATCACTACCCATCAGGCACAGAAAATCGCTAACCATGTTAAGACCGTTGTTATTTGACTTAATGCTGAGATTTGTTCTTACCAGAAGAGATGAAGATCATTTAATTCGGCGTTCATAACATAACAATAAGCACCATTTTTCCCTGATAAATTACATCGCGGAATTGCTTCTTTTTTTGCGGTAAAATTGATTTACATCAGCAAAAGTCTCGCATTTCAAGCTATTTACGTCCCTCCCAATCTCATTCAGGTGAGATTGGGGCTTTCACAATTACTTTATCAACATTAATACAGTGCGCTAAATATCAGTAATTTTGTTTAGCATGCATGAACAACCGACCAGAATCGACCTCTCATCAACTCTTCTTTTAAGTGGATCTATACTTACTCTACGTGATCATATTACCCGCTGACATAGATGTTGGTAACGTTTTCAACACCAGGATTAATCTCGAAGGGAAACGTTATCATTGCTAAACAATAAACCAATTGTCCATACCTGATAAGTTAATATCAGCTCACTATCCATCGTTATGCTTAAACATTTCTCTGCATAAAGGTGACGGAAGATTCTCAACCTGACAGCAACGCCTTGAGGAAATGATGGTTCCGGCGAAGGATTTTCAGTGCCAAAGGGCAATAAAATGGCATCGGTGTTGGGCGTTTTATCCGGGATTAGCGGCCTTCCAGCCACGATTTCTGTCCCTTTTGTCAGTGAATCCATACCTGTTAATAGTAAATGCTCCCTCTCTTCTCCTGACAGCCAGGCAACTGATATAACATTTATCGATAAAAACGAGAGAAATACAACAAGAAAGAGTTATAACGCGGTGTGATTCAGGCGAAGATGGCAGGATTTCTGTCTGGTCATAATCTTAAAAGTGGACGCAAATCAGGATGCCAGCACCTTTAACTGGCATCGTTTTGCGCTTAAATTTCCAGTGAGGTCACTACCGGTTGCGGCTTGATACGCATGGCCGAGATGACGCCAATAATCAGGCAGCAGATACCGATAGCGGTCAGCACCGGCGGCCAGCTTTGCCGCCATAAGAAGGTCCAGAACAAGCCAGATAGCGTTTCGAACACGATCAACGGCCCCATGATCACGGTGGGCAGGCGCTGGCTGGCCGCATTCCAGCACAAGGTTCCAAGCCAGGAGCATAACAGGCCTATCGCCAGCATCAGCCACAGGAAAACCTGAGGCTGTGGGCCAAAGGGTAACGCGAAATCGGGTTGCTGCCAGTGGATCTGCCCGCACACCAGCAGATAAAACACCAACGCCAGTGGTAACGTGACCAAACCTTGTGCGGTCGCCCAACTGCCGGGTTTGTGCTGCGGATGGCTACGTAGCCAACGCGCATTGCGTAACGGATACCAGGTCCAGCAGCCCACCGCCATCACCGCCAGCAGCAGCCCGGAGAGGTAGCGCGGCCAGTCGAGTGCCGCGCCCTGCGCCTGCAACTCAGCACCATTTACGCACACTAACCCCAGTGCGATGATCAGCAAAGCAGGTGTCAGCCGCCGCCACGGCAAGCGCCCTTCGAGATGTCCGTAACACAGATTCGCCGTGACCGACATCACCACCGGTAAGGTACCAATAATCATGGTGGATACCGGTGCACCGGTGCGCTGAATGGCGGTGGCGAGAAAGGCGTAATACATCAGATTACCCACCAGCGAGAGTTTCAACGCTTCAACCCAATCCTGGCGCACCAGCTGACGCAGGCGACGACGATCCAGCCAGGCAAGGGGCAGGGCAATCAAACCAAAAGCGACATAACGCCCGGCGGATTGTAATGTACCGGGATAATCCGGCACCAGCAGCGGCCCGACAAAAATCAGCCCCCACATCAACCCCGCCGCCAGCGCGAACAGAACTCCAGCCAACATAATCTTTTCCTGATTGAGATATTCCGCCGCAGTGTGGCGGAACGCAGCCGCAAAAGCTTGTAGCAGATTGCGGTTAGCGCGTGGGCCAGACCTGTTTTTGATAACGGCCAGGGGTGATGCCATAACGATGAGCGAAGGCTCGCGTCAGATGCGCCTGGTCGGTTAAACCAACCGCAGCCGCAACCGAAGCCGCACTTTCCCCCTGCGCCAGCCGTGACTTGGCGTCGTAAAGCCGGAATGCCATCAGCATCTGATGAGGTGTGACATGAAATTGCTGACGGAAACTGCGCAGAAAATGCCAGGGGGAAAGCCCCGCCAGCGCGGCCAGTTCATCCAGCCTGACGGGTTCAGCGAGATTCTCGCGCAGCCAGTCTTTCACCGGATCAAAGCGATGGGTTCCTTCAACCGGCCGGGATTGCCCACGATGCGCCAATGGACGCATCAACTCCAGCAGCTCCACCACTAACCCTTCCCGCTCCAACGTCGTTTCTGCCTGCCATAAGGCCGCCAGCCGTAGCGAAAAGGGTTGCGCCAGGCGCGCGTCGGTACGCAGAGCCTCACTGAACCACCAGTTGCGATCGCCAGTCAGCCGGTCCATTTCATCTGGCTGAATGTAGATCATGCGGTAGCGCCAGCCCTCTTCACAGGCGGATTCGCCGGTATGCAACTCATCCGGATTCATCATCACCAACGAATGCTCAGGGGCGGTGTAATGCGTGCCACGATAGCGGAAGCGCTGCGCGCCGGACTCAATAGTGCCGATGCCAAATGCTTCGTGCGTGTGTGGCTCAAAGGCATAACGGGAAATGTGGGCCTGGTACAGCTCAATGCCCGGCAGCTCAGCAAATTGCTGAAATTGCGCGCGGTCACGCTCGCACGGGAAGATTGCAGGAACCACTGACACGACACACCTCCATCGTTAACAAGATAACCAGCATGCCTCGTAAGACGGGCAAAATGCAAAACAGATTTGTTTTGCCTGTGACGTACTTCAGCGCGACACTGACGTACAGGTCTATAAAGGAGGCGATAATGGTAAGCAAGGTAGTGATGGTGGTGGACAT
This sequence comes from Pantoea sp. X-Soil-TKNS-1211, assembly GCF_059730495.1. NCBI lineage: Bacteria > Pseudomonadati > Pseudomonadota > Gammaproteobacteria > Enterobacterales > Erwiniaceae > Pantoea > Pantoea sp. X-Soil-TKNS-1211. The sequence continues at coordinate 386,918 of NZ_AP035953.1, read as the reverse complement.
GCAGAACGGCGTGCTGGCAACGCCGCGTTTTGATCGGACCGGGCGCTGCGCGCGCATTAATCAGCTGATTGCTGCCGCTGACCAGGTCATTTTTATTCAGCACGTCGGTCCTGGCCTGGAGCTGAACAGCGAAGCCTGGCAGATTGTGCCTGAGTTACACCAACCTGCCAACGCGCTCTATGTCAATAAAACCGCCTGTGACAGCTTCTGGCAGACCGATCTGGCAGCGCAACTGGAGCAGCACGACATCACTTCTTTTGTGATGTGCGGCTGTGCGACCGATTATTGCGTCGATACCACCCTCAAAGTGGGTGCCAGCCTGGGTTATCGCATCACCGTCGCCGCCGATGCGCACACCACAGCCGATCGCACCTGGGCATCCGCGCAGCAACTGATCAACCAACATAACGAAGTCTGGGCCGATCTGATTCTGCCTGGTAACCCGGTGCAGGTACGACCGACCGCAGAGCTGCTGGCCGCCAGAGAAAGTTAGCCCGTAACCGGCCCGCCCAGGCTGATACCCTGAAACTCATCAGGCAACGCCAGTTTATAAATAGCAAAGTGCGCAGCCGCGCCAGGTTGCGCTGGCAGTGGCTGTTTTACCGGAATGTAAAGCTGGCGATCAGCGCTGATAAAAGTGCCGTCAGGCCGTAACAACCGCGCATCGCTGGCAATGACACGTGTTTCACCGGACGGAGCCAACACCCGAATGTTATGGGTGACGGTTTCCGAAAAGTAGACATTGCCCATCGAATCCATACAACAGCCACCCGAGAAGTTGTTGTCGTACACTTGCTCAACTTGGGGGAGGATGTCTTCATCACTCAGGTCGCTTTGCAGCCAGCGGGTTTCCACCCGATAAAGCGGCCCGGTCGGTGCGGCCCAGTAGAGCCATTTGCCGTCGGCGGTGATTTCAATCATATCGCTATTAGGCGGATGAAAGGTTTTGCCGCCTTTGATGCCCGACAACATTGCCGGTGGTGCTTTATCTGACGCTTTTACCACCGGTTTACCCGATAAACGGCGCTGCGTTTTGCCACTGGTCATATCGTGCACAATGATGCCACCCAAACCGGAATCGGTAATATACAGCGCGTTACCGTGAAAACGCAGGTCGTTCAGCTGTGCGCCAGGTGGCAGGATATGCTCGTCAAAACGCAGGATTTGCAGGATTTCACCGCTATGCGCATCCAACTGAACCAGCTTTTGCGCGCCGGGTTGTGGCACCGCGTCCTGTGGTGAAAAAACGCCGGCGCTGAGCGATCCCTGATCGACACACCACACCGTATCATCAGCAAAGATATGCACCGAGTTGAGGTAAATAAACGCGTTGCGCCCATCTTTGCCCGGTTGCCATTCGTTCCAGCTATTGCCGGGGAACGCCCGCAGGCTGCCATCCGCTTCGCGCCGCGCCAGTGAAGGTGTTGGTTTATCTTTGGCATAGCGCGGCAGGCCGAGAAACAGCAGATTATTGCGGGTTAGCGCTACCTGGTTAGCCATCCACGGCGAAACTAAGACCAGCTCCAGGGGTAACGGATCCTCAGCAGTGAATGCCTGAACGTTACGCGCCACGCCCAGCGCACCAAGTGCCAGCAGAAAGGTACGGCGGTTGAGGTTCACTCACACTCCTTTTAAGCCGTTATGTCGGGCCTGACAGGATGGCGAAGCCGTCGTGGGGATGAACGGCTTTTTGTGCCACGCCGGGAGGAATGTGGCAAAAGGTTAAAGTTTTTATCGCGTAGCCGATTGAAAAAACACCTGACACTTGTCAATAATATGGCATGACAAATGTCAGGTCGAAGTGATGATGAAAGCTTATATTCCACAAGGTCAACTCCATGATAATGCGCTCTGGCGTGTTGCGGGTTTTCCTCCCCGGGGACTTGAGTTGACCCGTCTGCTCGCATCTGGTCTGCCCGTCGAGGTGATTGACAATATCCGTCACTGGTCAGCAATGTCCCGACTGGAGATATTGCAGGTTACAGGTCTCAATGAACGCAACATCGCGCGCCGTAAAAGTAGTGGTAAAAACCTTACGCCAGAAGAAAGCGAACGCATTGCCCGCTTTGTTCGTGTGATGGATGCCGCAGTACAACTCTTCGATGGCAACAAAAAAGATGCTATCGCGTGGTTAAGTCAGCCGGTCAAAGGATTAGGCAATATTGCGCCGATATCCCTGGTGATTACTGAAAATGGCGCTCTGGAGGTACTCGACCTGATTGGCCGATTGGAACATGGTGTCTTCGCTTGATTTTTTACCGACTAACCAAAAGTACCTATGCTGCTGACGCCTGGAATGGCTTTGGTGCAAAACAATACGGTGGTCGCTGGAATCACAAAGGTCACCCGACAGTTTATGTTGCTACCTCCATCGCGCTGGCGGCATTGGAAGTGCTGGTGCATGTGGCGAAGGAATCGCTTCTCGATAGTTATAGCCTGTTCAGCATCAGTATCCCTGATGCTGACGTTAGCAATCTTCCGGCTGAGTATCTGCCAGAGAACTGGCGTCAGGACCCCGCCCCCGTTGCGACCATGGATTTGGGTTCCGGTTGGTTACAATCCGGTGAAAGCGCGGCGTTGCTGTTGCCCTCGTGCATTATTCCCATGGAAAACAATGCGATTCTTAATCCTCAACACCCTGCCTTTCAGCAATATTTATCCAGTGTGATAGAGTTACCGTTTAACTTCGATAACCGACTGATATCGTAACGTTGCGATAATAAAAAACCCCGCTGAGCGGGGTTCTAAACTTTTGCAGCGCAAAACGCATCAGAACGGGATGTCGTCATCAAAATCCATCGGCGGTTCGTTGTTTGCCGGTGCGCTCTGCTGCTGCGGACGCTGCTGTGCGCCGCCGCTGAACTGGTTGCCGCCCTGAGGCTGCTGTTGTGGCTGCTGCGGCTGACCCCAGCCATTATTGTTGCCGCCACCCTGGCCGCCCATCGGCGCACCACCGGCATTCGCGCCCTGCTGACGACCACCCAACATTTGCATGGTGCCGCCCACGTTCACCACGATTTCAGTGGTGTAACGTTCCTGGCCACCCTGGTCCTGCCATTTGCGGGTACGCAGCTGGCCTTCGATATACACCTGTGAACCTTTACGCAGGTATTCACCGGCCACTTCCGCCAGTTTGCCAAACAGCACGACACGGTGCCATTCGGTGATCTCTTTGTTTTCACCGGTTTGCTTGTCACGCCAGCTTTCTGACGTAGCCAGCGTAATGTTGGCAACTGCGCCGCCATTTGGCATATAACGCACTTCCGGATCCTGACCCAGATTCCCGACAAGAATCACTTTGTTAACGCCACGACTGGCCATGTTGCTGTCTCCCGATGAGTTAATGCGTCAATTCTAAACCATCAATTCTAACACGTCCTGATCGCTGTTCCCACTTTCGAGCGCGCTTCCAGAATACACAAAAAAAGCGCAAAATACTGGATATTTATTCAGTCTATTTTTTGTGCCATAATACGCGTTTCTTCTGGCCGCCGTCGGCAAGGCGCGGCGAGTGCTGCTAATCCGGGAAAGGTGAATGGATAAGATCGAAGTTCGTGGTGCCCGCACCCATAATTTGAAAAACATCAACCTGATCATCCCTCGCGACAAACTCATTGTGGTCACCGGCCTGTCAGGCTCCGGTAAGTCCTCTCTGGCGTTTGATACGCTGTACGCGGAAGGTCAGCGTCGCTACGTGGAGTCGCTCTCTGCCTATGCGCGCCAGTTTCTTTCTTTAATGGAGAAGCCGGACGTTGACCATATTGAAGGTCTCTCACCCGCCATCTCCATCGAGCAAAAATCCACCTCTCATAACCCGCGCTCGACGGTCGGCACCATTACCGAAATCCACGACTACCTGCGTCTGTTGTTTGCCCGTGTTGGCGAACCGCGTTGCCCGGATCATGACGTCACCCTGGCGGCGCAAACCGTCAGCCAAATGGTGGATCAGGTGCTGGCGCAGGAAGAAGGTCGTCGCCTGATGCTGCTGGCTCCGGTGGTGAAGGATCGTAAAGGTGAGCATACCAAAACGCTGGAAAACCTTGCCTCGCAGGGATATATCCGCGCGCGTATCGATGGTGAAGTCTGCGATCTCTCCGATCCGCCAAAGCTGGAACTCCAGAAGAAGCATACTATCGAGGTGGTGATTGACCGCTTCCGCGTGCGTGATGATCTCGCGACACGTTTAGCCGAATCGTTCGAAACCGCGCTGGAATTGAGCGGCGGCACGGCGATTGTTGCCGATATGGACGACAGCAGCGCCGAAGAGTTGCTGTTCTCCGCCAACTTTGCTTGCCCGGTATGCGGTTACAGCATGCGCGAACTGGAACCACGTCTGTTCTCGTTCAACAACCCGGCGGGAGCCTGTCCGACCTGTGACGGCCTTGGTGTTCAGCAATATTTCGATCCCGATCGCGTGGTGCAAAACCCGGAACTGTCGCTGGCGGGCGGTGCGATTCGTGGCTGGGATCGCCGTAATTTCTACTATTTCCAGATGCTGCGCTCGCTGTCTGAGCATCTGGATTTCGATGTCGAAGCACCGTTTAACAGCCTGAGCGACAAAGCGCAGCAGGTCATTTTGTACGGTTCCGGCAAAGAAAGCATCGAATTCAAATACATCAACGACCGTGGCGACACCTCGGTGCGCCGCCACCCGTTTGAAGGCGTGCTGCACAATATGGAACGCCGCTATAAAGAGACAGAATCGAACGCGGTACGCGAGGAGCTGGCGAAATTTATCAGCAACCGTGCCTGTGCCAGTTGTGACGGCACACGTCTGCGCCGTGAAGCGCGCCACGTCTTTGTGGAAAATACCAATCTGCCGACCATCTCTGACATGAGCATCGGCCATGCGATGGATTTCTTCCGCGATCTCAAACTGAGCGGCCAGCGCGCCAAAATTGCTGAGAAAGTGCTGAAAGAGATTGGCGATCGCCTGAGCTTCCTCGTCAACGTCGGGTTGAATTATCTTTCCATGTCGCGATCTGCTGAGACGCTGTCTGGCGGTGAAGCACAGCGTATCCGTCTGGCGAGCCAGATCGGTGCCGGTCTGGTGGGCGTGATGTATGTGCTGGATGAGCCGTCCATTGGTCTGCATCAACGCGACAACGAACGCCTGCTCAGTACGCTGATTCACCTGCGCGACCTCGGCAATACGGTGATTGTGGTCGAACATGATGAAGATGCTATCCGTGCCGCCGACCATATCATTGATATCGGCCCTGGCGCCGGGGTACACGGCGGCCAGGTGGTCGCGGAAGGTGACGTCAATGCCATTATGGCGCATGAAGACTCCCTCACCGGCCAGTACCTGAGTGGCAAAAGAGAAATTGCGGTGCCGAAAGAGCGTGTTAAAGGTGATCCGGCTAAGGTGCTGAAGCTGACCGGCGCACGCGGCAACAACCTGAAAGACGTGACACTGACGGTGCCGGTGGGTCTGTTTACCTGTATTACCGGTGTCTCCGGTTCCGGTAAGTCGACACTGATTAACGATACGCTGTTCCCGATTGCCCAGCGCCAGTTAAACGGTGCCACCAGCGGTGAACCCGCACCGTATCGCGAGATCGCCGGTCTGGAACATTTCGACAAAGTGATCGATATCGATCAAAGCCCGATCGGCCGTACACCGCGATCCAACCCGGCAACCTATACCGGTATCTTCACCCCGGTACGCGAACTGTTTGCCGGTGTGCCGGAATCGCGCTCGCGTGGTTATAATCCGGGACGCTTCAGCTTTAACGTACGCGGTGGCCGTTGTGAGGCCTGTCAGGGTGATGGCGTAATCAAGGTGGAAATGCACTTTCTGCCAGACATTTACGTGCCCTGCGATCAGTGCAAAGGCAAACGTTATAACCGCGAAACGCTGGAGATTAAATACAAAGGCAAAAGCATCCATGAAGTGCTGGAGATGACCATCGAAGAAGCACGTGACTTCTTTGATGCTGTCCCTGCGCTGGCGCGTAAGCTGCAAACGCTGATCGATGTGGGCTTGTCATATATCCGTCTCGGCCAGTCCGCTACCACGCTGTCCGGTGGTGAAGCACAGCGCGTCAAACTGGCGCGTGAGTTGTCGAAGCGCGGCACCGGCCAGACGCTGTACATTCTCGACGAACCGACCACTGGTCTGCACTTCGCCGATATCCAGCAGTTGCTGGAAGTGCTGCATCAGCTGCGCGATCAGGGCAACACTATCGTGGTGATTGAGCACAACCTCGACGTGATCAAAACCGCTGACTGGATTGTCGATCTCGGTCCGGAAGGCGGCAGCGGCGGCGGTGAAATCCTGGTGGCAGGTACACCGGAAACCGTCGCGGAATGTGAAAAATCACATACAGCACGCTTCCTTAAGCCAATGTTAAAAAAGTAATTTCCCTGCCAGGCCCGCGATTGCGGGCCTGATTCTTTCTGCCAGATTCCACAGAGAAATGCAGAAACAGGCAAGAATCAGACATCTTCAGGCATATACGCTTTCCCACCGGGTGACTATCCTTACACGGTTCCTTTTTGGCGTACCCAATGCGCCTTTGTCCCTTCCATTGCACGGATGGGACCCCGCAAAAAACTCACGACACATCCTAACTGGAGACACCATGAATATTACGCATGCCTATGCCGCACAGGACGCGAAATCCAAACTCGCCCCGTTCGATTATAAGCCGCGCGAGCTGCGCGCTCATGATGTGCAGATTGAAGTGTTGTACTGCGGCGTCTGCCACTCTGACCTGCATACCGCACGTAACGAATGGAAAAACACCATTTTTCCGGTCGTGCCGGGTCATGAAATCGTTGGCCGTGTCACCGCGGTTGGCGCACACACCCACAAATACAAAGTCGGTGATCTGGTCGGCGTCGGCTGTATGGTTGACTCCTGCCGCAGTTGTCCGAGCTGCCAGGAAGGCCTGGAGCAGTATTGCGAAAATGGCTTTGTCGGCACCTACAACGGTGAAGATCGCGAGACCAAAGCCATCACCTTTGGTGGTTACTCCACCAGCATGGTTGTGGATGAAAGCTTTGTTCTGCGTGTACCGGAAAATCTCGACCTGGCAGGTGTTGCACCGCTGCTGTGTGCAGGTATCACCACCTACTCACCGCTGCGTCACTGGAACGTGGGTCCGGGTCAGAAAGTCGGTATCGTGGGCCTTGGTGGTCTCGGTCATATGGGTGTGAAGCTGGCGCATGCTATGGGAGCACATGTGGTGCTGTTCACGACTTCACCGTCAAAAATTGAAGACGGCAAGCGCCTGGGCGCGGACGAAGTGGTGATTTCGAAGGACGCTGATCAGATGGCTCAGCACCTCAACAGCTTTGACTTCATCCTGAATACCGTGGCGGCGCAGCACGATCTCAACCCATTTATTGCCCTGCTGAAACGCGATGGCAACATGACGCTGGTTGGCGCACCAGAGCATGATCACCCGGCACCGCAGGTGTTTAACCTGATCTTCAAACGTCGCAGCATCGCTGGCTCGCTGATTGGCGGTATCGCTGAAACCCAGGAAATGCTGGATTTCTGCGGCAAACACGGTATCACTTCAGATATTGAACTGATCGCCATGAACCAAATCAACGAAGCCTATGAGCGTATGCTGAAAAGCGACGTGAAGTACCGTTTTGTAATTGATATCAACACCCTGCGCGAGGAAGCTGCGGCTTAATCCTCATCATGGCTGACGCCCGCCGCGCGCGTGGCGTCAGCCCGTTGCCAGGACGCATCCACCAGATAGTAAATTTGTGAATCTTTCAGGGAGCCATCTAACCACAGGGTGCTCCAGTGGGATTTGTTCAGATGCTCGCTGGGAAACACGTCGCTATGTTCTTCACGCAATAAATCGGCCAGTGCCGGGGTGGCTTTAAGCGAGACCGCCGGACGCCCTTTCACCTCATGCACCATCGCAAATAAAATTCCCTCGCTTTTGATCTGCGTGGCTTTCCAGTCACTGTGCACGCTCTGCTCCGCGCCCGGCTTGCTCATGCAATACGTCAGTAAGTCCGAAGTGTTCATATTTACTCCCCTTGTAAGGTGGCGACAATGCGCCGCGCGCCGCCGTGAACCCGATGTTCACCGAGCCAAATCCCCTGCCATGTCCCCAGCATTAGCCGTCCACGGCTAATCGGTAGCAATAAAGATACGCCGAGTAACGACGACTTAATGTGCGCGGGCATATCATCTGCACCTTCATAATCGTGCTGATAAGGCGCATTTTCCGGCACATGACGTAGAAAATGTTGTTCCATGTCGCTGCGTACCGTGGGATCACAATTTTCATTGAGGGTCAGTGAGGCGGAGGTGTGCTGTAGCAACAAATGCAACTGGCCAATACGCACATCCGACAGGACGCGTAACTGTCCGACAATCTCGTCGGTGATCAGATGAAAACCACGTGGTTTGGCGCTAAGCGTCAAGGTTTGTTGGTGCCACATGCCGAAATCCTGAATTGAACACACCATTTAAGTGTGCAGCATGACGGCGAAAGGTAAAGGAAAAAACGGCCTGAAAAGGAGTGAAAAAAACGCCAGCCCGAAGGCTGGCGGTTTATCGCGGGTTACATCACTGCAGCAAAGGCTTCTGCCACCTGGTGTACGTTGCGGCTGTTCAGCCCCGCCACACACATACGGCCGCTGGCAATCAGGTAGACACCGAACTCGTCACGCAGGCGGTCAACCTGCTGTGCGCTCAGACCGGTGTAGCTAAACATACCGCGCTGTTTCAGCAGATAATCGAAGTTTTGGTTTGGCAGCTTCTCGCGCAGTACCGCAACCAGCGCCTGACGCATTTCAATGATACGCAGGCGCATCGCTTCCACTTCCGCCAGCCAGTTGTTCAACAGCGCTTCATCGTTTAGCACGCAGGAAACCACCTGAGCACCGAAGTTCGGCGGGCTGGAGTAGTTACGGCGCACGGTAGCTTTCAGCTGGCCCAGCACGCGACCGGCTTCATCGGCGCTATCGCACACGATGGAAAGTCCACCTACGCGCTCACCATACAGTGAGAAGATTTTCGAGAACGAGTTGCTGACCAGCGCGGGCAGGCCCGCAGCCGCAACGGCACGAATCGCATAGGCATCTTCGTTCATGCCCGCGCCAAAACCTTGATAAGCGATGTCGAGGAACGGAATCAGCTCCTGCGCTTTCAGCACCTCAACGGTCTGATCCCACTGCGCGTTAGTCAGATCGGCACCGGTTGGGTTATGGCAGCACGGATGCAGCAGCACGATACTTTGTTTCGGCAGGGTTTTCAGTGCCGCGATAAAGGCATCGAATTTTACACCGTTGGTGTCTGCGTCATACCACGGGTAGGTGCTGACCTCAAAACCTGCGCCGTTGAAGATAGCAATATGGTTTTCCCACGTTGGATCGCTGACCCAAACGTTGGAATTCGGGAAGTAACGCTTGAGGAAATCCGCACCCACTTTCAGCGCACCTGAGCCACCCAGGGTCTGAATGGAGGCGATACGTCCCGCTTTCAGCGTTGGGTGCTCGCTGCCAAACAGCAGCGGTGCAATGGCATTACGGTAGGGACCAAAACCTTCCATCGGCAGATACAGCGAGGCCTGATGCGGGGCCGCTTGCAGGCGTTCTTCCGCTGCGGCTACGGCCTGCAGCTGAGGAATGATGCCCTGCTCGTTGTAATAGAGGCCGATGCTCAGATTCACTTTATTTGCGCGAGGATCCTGTTTGAAGGTTTCCATCAGCGACAGAATCGGATCGCCAGCATAGGCATCAACGTTTTGAAACACGGTGCAGATCTCCATGATTGGTCAAAAAAGTCAGGTAATGATGCATCGTCAAACCCTGTAGCGGCCTGGGCGGTGATTCATGGCGATGATCAGATTTAGGATCACCGCACCCGCTATCGAGGCAAGCAGCATAGGGACGGATACGACAAACAGCGAAGCCAGCACCACGCAGGTATCAACCGCCATTTGCAGTTTCCCGGCACGCAGACCGATGCGATCCTGCAACCAGAGCGCCAAAATATTGACGCCGCCGAGGCTGGCCTTGTGACGAAACAACACTATAAACCCAATCCCCATTACCACGTTACCGAACAATGTCGCATAAAACGGATTTAGTGAGGAAAAATGGATGAACAGCGGGTGCAGATGAGTAAACAGCGACACCAGCCCCACCGCGCAAAAGGTTTTCAGGGTAAATTCCCAACCCATGCGCCGCACGGCCAGCCAGTAAAATGGCAGATTAATCAGGAAAAAGGCGCTGCCAAACGAAAGTGGTGTCAGATAGCTGATTAAGAAGGCAATCCCGGCAGAACTGCCAGTCAGCGCACCCGCCTGCTTCAGCATAATCACGCCAAAGGAGACCATCAGCGTGCCAAGCACAATCGCCAGAGCATCTTCAATGTGGGAATGGGGAATTTTGGTGGGTTCTACAACGTTATCCATGGATTTTTCTCATTGCAATTGATGCGGTTCAAATGCAAAAAACGCACCACATCGGCGACGTCGTGCCGCCGCCGATGGGTGCCAGTGATTATCCAATTGATAACTAAGGCGCTTTATTGCAGGTTTTTGTGCATAGCCTGAAAACTGAATCACTAAGCCATGCACAAATCTGTTATCTGGTGCGCGTTTTTTGCATTTTATTGGCAATAATTGCACCAGACTAGCACATTACGCACTTTTTTGGCGCGTTTTGTGCTCAGGAATTATCATCAAACCGTTCTCTTTTAAACGGCTCAACACCACCGAGGTTTTCACATGGGCCACGCTTTGATGACCCGAAACCAGTTGGCTGATTAATGCGCTGAGTGAAGCCAGATCCGCCACCGCAACTTTCAGCAAATAATCTGCATCACCGGTGGTTTTGAACGCATCCACAATGGCCGTTTCCTGCTCAACCATGCGGTGAAAACTCTCTTCATAATCGGGGGTGTGGTTAATCAGCCGAACTTCAATCAAGCCCACCATACCGAGACCGATAGCATCGGGTGACAAGCGGGCGTGATAACCCAGAATCAGGTTTGCCTGTTCGAGATTGATGCGTCGGCGTGAACATTGGGACGCCGAAAGGCCAACTAAATCACTGAGTTCCTGGTTAGTGAGGCGGCCATTAGATTGTAATAATGTCAGTATCTTAAGGTCGTAATCGTCTACCTGAGTCATTCTGCTTCCAGAGCGTAAATGGGTGCGCTTTGCTACAGATAACCTGATTAAAGCCGGGGTTGTCCAACACTATTTTCTGATGACGTGAAATGCATGCACAGATCGTGCATGCAGAGGGGAACAGAGGATTATTCGTCGTCGTATTGCGGGCCTGCGTAGTTATCAAAACGCGACCAGTGACCGTTGAAGGTTAAACGTACTGTGCCGATCGGTCCGTTACGCTGCTTACCGATGATGATCTCGGCAATGCCTTTCAGATCGCTGTTCTCGTGATATACCTCATCACGATAAATAAACATGATCAGGTCAGCATCCTGCTCGATCGAGCCGGATTCACGTAGATCCGAGTTAACCGGGCGTTTATCGGCACGCTGTTCCAGTGAGCGGTTAAGCTGCGACAGCGCCACCACCGGCACATTCAACTCTTTCGCCAGCGCTTTAAGCGAGCGCGAGATCTCAGCAATTTCCAGCGTACGGTTATCTGACAGCGATGGCACACGCATCAACTGCAGGTAGTCGATCATGATCATGCTCAGACCACCGTTTTCACGATAGATACGGCGCGCGCGCGAACGCACTTCCGTCGGCGTCAGGCCGGAAGAATCATCGATAAACATGTTCTTCTTTTCAAGCAAAATGCCCATAGAAGCAGAGATACGCGCCCAATCCTCATCTTCCAACTGTCCGGTACGGATACGCGTCTGATCTACACGTGATAATGAAGCCAGCATACGCATCATGATCTGTTCGCTGGGCATTTCCAGACTGAAAATTAACACCGGCTTTTCGTGCAGCATGGCGGCGTTTTCGCACAGGTTCATGGCGAAGGTGGTTTTACCCATCGACGGACGCGCCGCGACGATAATCAAATCAGAACCCTGCAAACCGGCGGTTTTTTTGTTCAGATCCTGATAACCCGTATCGACCCCGGTGACACCGTCGTGCGGCGTGGAGACCAGCGATTCAATACGCGATACCGTGGCTTCAAGAATTTGCTCAATGTTCTTCGGGCCATCATCTTTGTTGGCACGCTGTTCAGCAATTTTGAAGACATTGGATTCAGCAAAATCAAGGAGATCTTCACTGCTGCGTCCCTGCGGATCATAACCGGCATCGGCGATCTGGTTCGCTACTGAAATCATTTCGCGCACCACAGCGCGTTCACGCACGATGTCAGCATACGCACCAATGTTGGCCGCACTCGGGGTATTTTTCGCCAGTTCGGCGAGATAGGCAAAGCCACCCGCCATCTCCAGTTCGCCGCGCGTTTCCAGCGATTCTGACAGCGTGATCAGGTCAATCGGCTGCCCGGCTTCCAGCAGGCTCTGCATTTCAGAGAAGATCAGCCGGTGCGAGCGGTTGAAGAAATCCTCTGCAACTACGCGTTCGGAGACGTTGTCCCAGCGCTCGTTATCCAGCATCAACCCACCGAGTACCGACTGCTCCGCCTCAATGGAATGCGGCGGCATTTTCACGCCCTCCAGCTGACGGTCGCGGGTTTCGTTCGATTTGTTGGTGGGTTTATTTCCTGCCATAGTGAATGCATTACCGATCTTTTGGAGTGACGGGCAAGTATAACGTCACAGGATGAACAATCACAGGAGTCAGAATGGCAAAGCGTATTCAGTTCAATGAACACGGCGGCCCTGAAGTACTGCAATGGGTGGATTTTGAGCTCAATGACCCCGCTGAACATGAAGTACAGGTGGAAAATCGGGCGATAGGTATTAACTACATTGATACCTATGTGCGTAGCGGATTATATCCGGTGACGACGAAACCGTCTGGCCTGGGTACGGAAGCGGCGGGCGTAGTAAAAAAAGTCGGTTCTGCCGTAACACGCTTTAAAACCGGCGATCGCGTGGTGTATTGCCAGTCAGCGCTCGGTGCCTACAGCGAGGCGCACAATGTGCATCAAGACCGTCTGGTGATTCTACCCGAGCGCATCAGCTTCGAGCAGGGTGCAGCCTCGTTCCTGAAAGGCCTGACCGTGCAATATCTGCTGCGTCAGACCTATAAGGTCAAAGCGGATGAGACATTCCTGTTTCACGCCGCAGCGGGTGGTGTTGGCCTGATCGCCTGCCAATGGGCGAAAGCACTAGGCGCGCATCTGATTGGCACCGTCGGCTCCACTGAGAAAGCGCAGATTGCCAAAGAGGCGGGGGCCTGGGCCACTATAAACTATCGCGACGAGAATATTGCGCAGCGGGTGAGTGAACTGACCAACGGCAAAAAAGTCGCGGTGGTTTATGACTCGGTAGGCAAAGATACCTGGGAAGCGTCACTCGACAGCTTGCGTCGTCACGGCCTGATGGTGAGTTTTGGGAATGCTTCCGGTCCGGTCACGGGTGTCGATTTAGGGATTCTGAACAAGAAAGGATCGCTGTTTGTCACCCGACCTTCATTGTTTGGTTATATCACTAACCGCCAGGAACTCGACAACGCCAGTGCCGAGCTGTTTTCATTGATTGCCAGTCATGCGATTAAAATCAATGTGCCGGAACAACAGAAATTTGCGTTGAGCGATGCAGCTCAAGCGCATAAGGTGCTGGAAAGCCGCGCGACCCAAGGCTCAAGTCTGCTGATTCCTTGACGCCAGAAAGCAAACGGGGCTTCCCGAAGGAAGCCCCTTTTTCTTTTTTATAGTTCGCGCTGGTGTAGGGACAGCGGCGATGAATTTGTTTCGACTCAACGGCAAATATCCTGACAGAAAACATAAGTAAAAAATATGTTTAATTGCAGATTTCGACTAAGCATTGCTAACTCTGTGATCACCCCCGCATTTAGCGCCAGCTGTTTCTCTCTAACTTACTGATTTTTCTTTTCAGTCGGTTCAGCTTCATTTCACCCTGCGGCGTGGTAAAGGCGCGATACAACCAGACAGCCACCACCGCCAACACCAGCCACGGCAACAATTTAATAACAAGTGCAAATAACCCGCCGAGGAACATCAGCACCGTTGCAACAATCAGCGCGGCAATCACACCCAGCAGCGACACGCCGGTCAGCAGCAGCATGAGGAAAAAGCCGATAACAAATAATATTTCCACGAAGGTTCTCCTGTGTAGGTTACAGGGAGTCCATTACAAGATGCGTGCCAACATGAACCTCTTGCTAAGGCACTGAAATTATTGGAGGTGTTTTGTGGGATGGATGGCGAGAATAGTGAAATTCACCAACTTTTAGTGTGAGTAAAACCGTTTAACCCTATCCGTAGCGGCGCGATTTATCGCGCAATTTCGTGCGCGTTGCAGGAAAAATCCGTGCGATAAATCGCGCCGCTACGGGAGAAGACATCAGGCTTCCTGGGGAATTTTATCCGCCACCAGAGCCAGCGCCGCTTCCAGCACGCGAACATCAGCGCCCGGTTTGTGGGCATTCTCGCTAAGATAACGCCGCCACTGACGTGCGCCTGGGATTCCCTGGAACAAGCCCAGCATATGACGTGTTACGTGGCCAAGATACGTACCTTTCGCCAGCTCCGCCTCAATATACGGATACATGCTACGCACTACCGCCACTGGGTCGACAGCTGGCGTATCGCGACCAAACAATTCACGATCTACCTGCGCCAAAATGCCAGGATTTTGATAGGCTTCACGCCCCATCATCACACCATCCAGATGTTGCAGATGGATTTTGGCTTCTTCCAGCGACTTGATACCGCCATTGATGGCCATAGTCAGTTGCGGGAAATCACGTTTCAGTTGATAGACGCGCGGATAATCAAGTGGGGGTATCTCGCGGTTCTCTTTTGGGCTAAGCCCCGACAGCCAGGCTTTACGTGCGTGGATGATAAACGTGTCGCAACCGCCCTGCTGCGCCACGGTGCCGACGAAATCGCACAGGAAGGCGTAGCTATCCTGATCGTCAATACCGATACGGGTTTTTACCGTAACCGGAATGCTCACCACGTCCCGCATCGCTTTAATACAATCCGCCACCAGCGCGGCTTCGCCCATCAGACAGGCACCAAAACGGCCATTCTGCACGCGATCGGACGGGCAGCCGACGTTGAGGTTGATCTCGTCGTAACCACGCGCTTCCGCCAGTTGCGCGCACTGCGCCAGCGCCGCCGGATCGCTCCCTCCCAGTTGCAGCGCGACCGGATGCTCATCTTCACTAAAGGCCAGATAATCGCCCTTGCCATGAATAATCGCACCGGTGGTGACCATTTCGGTGTACAGCAGCATGTCACCGCTTAGCTGACGGTGAAAATAACGACAGTGACGATCGGTCCAGTCGAGCATCGGGGCAATGGAAAAACGTTGCGAAGAGAAGGTATCGGTCATGAAACGCAGTAAATCCGGGGTTAAGTGATGAGATTCTGCGCAATGATATCACAGGATTGACGGGCGACACAGCCGCCCGTCGGGATGAAGGAGATTGATCAGAAGTTAAAGCCGAGCTGCAACATCGCACCCCAGGTATTGTCGTCGCCAACCGAACCCGCCAGATCAAGGTGAACCG
This sequence comes from Pantoea sp. X-Soil-TKNS-1211, assembly GCF_059730495.1. NCBI lineage: Bacteria > Pseudomonadati > Pseudomonadota > Gammaproteobacteria > Enterobacterales > Erwiniaceae > Pantoea > Pantoea sp. X-Soil-TKNS-1211. Next base: position 371,331 of record NZ_AP035953.1, on the reverse strand, counting down.
TATTGTTAAACGGTGACAAACCAAAACCAGCGGTGAACACATTGGCGTCATTTGACTTCATATCTGCTCGATAACCGGCACGTAATTGCAGCCAGTCCAGTACCCGATACTCACCACCGACGCCAACGTATTGGCTGCTGTCTTCCGATTTAAAGCGCTTAGTTTGCGTCAAATCGACATCGCCGGTCAGCGTGAAGGCACTGTAGTTCCAGGCCAGACCGGTGGTGACCAGTGGACGGATTTGGTACGTATCACGGTAGCCATTCACTTCTTTGGTATCGATATCACGTGAAATCAGGTTCTGCCCGGTCAGGCCGAATGTCCAGTTATCGGCGAAGTCCGTGGCGATCCCGGCATCGACGTTAAAGCCGGTATCTGAGCTGCGGTAACGGCTGTTGTTGATATCGCTTTTGTCGTAGTTGTAAACGCTGGCGGTGTAGTTATACAGCCAGGTTTTTTGCAGTTTCGGCGTAATACCTACAGAAACCGGATGTCCGGCGATACTGAACTGGTGCGCCACGGCAATACCGTAATCGGTCACTAACGCCGCCAAACCGTTGGCACTGGACGTCAACTTATCCTCATCACCCGGCACCGGAATAACCGTGCCATCGGCGACGCCTTGCAGATAATCGATATCGCTTTGTGACACGTTAGCGCGGATATGCGCTGTGCCGTAGGCTTTGGTCACAAAAGCGAAGGGCAGTGTTTCATTGGGTACCGTAACAGCCAGTGCAACCCCTGCTGAACCATCTGCTTTGTTACCACGCAGATCGCGAAGCTGACTCGCCATATCGCCCGCAGCGGCCTTAAGTTGTGGATAACCGTTGAGGTAATCCTGGAAGGTTAGGTTATCAATGACTTTCTGATAACGGTCGACCGTGTCCGTAATGTCATCAACACGATTAATCAATTTGTCTTTATCAGTAACCTGTATCCCGGCTGAAGGGAAAATGATACTCACGTCATCATCAGGTTTTGCTTTGGTCATTAAAGCCGGGTTTGCCAGTACCGCAGAACTCCAGGTGGAAGAAGCGACTCCCGTCCCTCCCATTGCATCGTTACGTGCGTCGTACCATGTACCTGCGGCCAGGGCCGAAGAGGAAAGAAACACGGCATTCAAAACAACAAGATAACTAATACTTTTGCGTCTGAATAATGTCTTCACCATTTGCCTGCCATCACCTTTAAATGTCGTGACCACGTCATCGACGAAACAATTTACCAGCCCTTATTGTGAACCCGGGCTAACGATTCATTGCTGTGAAATGAAAGGAAATAGCACTGCTATTCGCAGAATTGACTGCTGACGCACCAATCTGTCGTGTATTTATGCAAAAAAATAAACGGTACTTAAATTAAGGCCAGATATTACTTAAGCCCTTTTGAACCTTAGACGCTAAGTCGGTGAGTTGCAAAGCAAAAACCGATAAGCCAATTTAATGATGCTGTAGCAACGAGAAATGACGATAGCCGGGTGAGACAGGAAGGAAAACAATTGTGCCGCTAACCTGATGAAAAAATGAAATTTTACTGATCATGTTGAGGAAAAAAAGCAATCACAGCAGCGTAAAAATTTGTGTGATAAAATAACATCACCTGCAACCTGGAGAACGCTTATGTCAAATCTGTCGCCCGACCAACTGCTCACCCAGGCAGAAACGTTATGCCTGCAACGCGGCGTACGTCTGACCTCACAACGCGCCGAAGTACTGCGTCTGATGGCCGAAAAGAATGGATCGATCAGCGCCTATGATTTGCTGGATCAGCTGCGGATCAGTGAACCCCAGGCAAAACCGCCGACGATTTATCGTGCGCTGGATTTCCTGCTGGAGCAGGGATTTATCCACCGTGTGGAATCCAATAACAGTTATGTGGTTTGCCATCATTTCAATGAACCGGCACACACCTCAGTCATGCTGGTGTGTGATCGTTGTGCTGCGGTCAGTGAAAAACACGCACATGGTGTGGAAAAGATCATTGCTGGCCTGGCTGAACAAGCAAGTTTTGCCCTACGCCACAGCGTAATTGAAGCACATGGGCTGTGTGAAAACTGTGTCGAAGTGGAAGCCTGTACGCATCACGAAAGCTGCGATCACGATCATCAGGTGGAGAGTAAAAAGCGGGGTAAAAAAGGATAGAGGGCACATCCCTGTGCCAGCCCGATCTTCACGATCGGAGGGCAGGAGCATCGTCCTTAAACGGGTCCGTTACCAGTGATAATCCTTGTTGTGACTTTCCCAGTCTTTAACTTCTCGCTCGGCCTGATCTTTTGCGTAGCCGTAGCGTTCCTGAATTTTACCCACAAGCTGATCGCGTTTACCTTCAATGACCGTCATATCGTCATCCGTCAGCTTGCCCCATTTTTCTTTCACTTTCCCTTTGAATTGTTTCCAGTTTCCGCTCACTTCGTCTTTGTTCATAACCCTTCTCCATGTCATGCAGAGTGATGGTAGTGGAATACCCAATCCCCAGTGGGTAAAACCAACATAACGCGCTACTCATTCGCGCTGATAAGGATAATTATAGTAGACAATGAATAATAGTTAGCACACTTACAGATTATTCTGTATCCAGAGTCTCATTGTTCGTGAGTCGCAAACCAACTGTCAGCACGCCAGTGGCGATGCCAAATCCACCACAGCGTTAGCCCGCGCATTGCCAGAAATACCGTCACCGCCAGCCATAACCCATGATTACCCAGCCAGGGGAGCGTCAGTAAAGACAGACCATAACCGAGCGCCGCCAACGCCATACTGTTACGCATTTCCCGGCCGCGCGTCGCACCGATAAACATGCCATCCAACAGGTAGCACCACACGCCCACTAACGGCATTACCACCTGCCACATCAGGTAGCGATCGGCCACTTCCCGTAGTTCTTCCAGCGAAGTCAGCAGCGCTACGATATGTGCGCCAAATAACGCATAGATCACCGCAAACACCAGTGCCACCAGGCCCGCCTGGCGGCAGGCTGCGTGCCAAATCAGCAATAATCGGCTGCGGTCTTTCGCTCCGACCGCTTCACCAGAACAAGCCTCTACTGCATACGCGAAACCATCCAGTGCGTAAGCGGTGAAAGTCAGGAACATCAACAGAACGGCATTGACCGCCACCACATCCGGGCCGATACGCGCGCCGAATATCGTCAGTGACGCAAAACAGATTTGGACCAGGAAAGAGCGCAACATAATGTCGCGGTTGAGGTGAAACAGGCGAGCAGCATCACCGCGCCAACTCTCCTTCAGCAAGGAGAAATCAATACCGCGCAGCTTCAATACCCGTGCCACCATCCATAATCCGACAGCAAGGGTGACGTATTCTGCCAGTGCCGTTGCCGCCGCCGCGCCCGCCACTCCCCAGCGCAGACCCAGAACAAACGCCAGATCCAACAGGATATTGACCAAATTCCCCACCACCAGCAGCACCACTGGCGCACGCGCATATTGCACGCCCAATAACCAACCGAGGATCACCAGGTTCGCCAGCGTGGCGGGAGCACTGAGCCAGCGAATCTGGATAAAGAGTTGTGCCTGCTGCTGAATCACGAGGCTCCCTCCCATTAGCACCGCGGCCAGATTGCTGACAGGCGTGCGCAGCAAAATAAATAGCACCCCGGCCACCAACGCGATTAGCAGCGGTTGGATGAGCGCCCGTGCCAGTGCCGTTTTATCGCCCGCGCCAAAAGCCTGGGCGGTTAACCCGGTCGTGCTCATACGCAGAAACAGCAGCAGCATAAAGATGAAACTGGTCGCCGTGGTGCCTACTGCCACGCCACCGAGATATATGGGGCTATCGAGATGCCCAATGACGGCGGTATCAACCACGCCCAACAGCGGAATGGTGATATTGGAGAGGATCATAGGCAGCGCCAGCCGCCAGAGTGCTTTATCAGAGGAGGAAAACAGCTGCATCAGCCCATCCCGGTTTGCTGCACAACAGTCTGGTCAGAAAATGATACTACGGCAGCGTAGGAAGGCTGCCGTAGCGGGGGGGAATTAAGGTATCAGAGCCACTCACCGTTGCGCACAATGCCAACCGCCAGCCCTTCCACCGTCAGAGACTGCTCACGGGTATCGACAACAATCGGCTGGAAGTCACTGTTTTCCGGCAGAAGTTGCACAATCGCGCCCTGCTTTTTCCAGCGTTTTACCGTCACTTCGTCGTCAATACGCGCCACCACAACCTGGCCGTTCCGCACTTCCTGCGTTTTGTGTACCGCCAACAGATCACCATCCATAATGCCGATATCTTTCATCGACATGCCGCTAACGCGTAGCAGGAAATCCGCAGTGGGTTTGAACAGGTTAGCATCGACCTGGTAGTGCGCTTCAATGTGTTCCTGCGCCAGCAAAGGTTCACCCGCAGCGACACGGCCAATCAATGGCAGCCCCTCGCTGGCTTCTTCTTCCATTAATAAGCGAATACCGCGCGAAGCGCCGGAGACGATTTCAATCACGCCTTTGCGCGCGAGTGCTTTCAGGTGTTCTTCTGCCGCATTAGGTGAGCGGAAGCCCAGTTGCGCAGCAATTTCCGCACGCGTTGGCGGCATGCCTGTCTGGTTAATATGGTCGCGAATCAGGTCATAGACCTGTTGCTGCCTGCTGGTTAATGCTTTCATCCCGCCCCCTGGTTGTTTATACAGTCGCTGTGAGTATATACAGGTATTGGCGAAATGAAAACCAAAACTGAGGGAAAAATCAGCGAGTTGATGATCTCGGAATCCTTATCGCAAATGTGACCAAAGCAGCGCGATCCAGACAAACAACGCCAGTAAGATAGCCAGTAAGACGGCAGCTGATCCCATATCTTTCGCACGGCCCGCCAGAGGATGACGCTCCTGACCAATACGGTCGACCACCGCTTCAATAGCACTGTTCAGGATTTCCACAATGACCACCAGCACCACGGAACCAATCATTAGTACGCGGGAGATGGCATCAACATCCAGCCAGCACGCCACTATAATTGCTACTAACGCGGCAATGGCTTCCTGGCGAAACGCCGCCTCATGCGACCAGGCTGCGCGCAATCCCTGCCAGGAATAACCGGCTGCTTTAACTATCCTGAGAATACCGGTGACGTTTTTTGCCATGTCGTTGAACCCTTTACTCGTTTTGACGTCAATGTCTGGGCAGCCAGAGATGGTGCAGCCACAGATCTTCGCGGCACTTTCTGGTATGCTTGCCGCGCTTTGCTAACAAGAGGCTTGAAGTTGTCTATGTCAGGTTGGCGTAAACTTTATTATAAATTATTGAATTTACCACTCTCCATTTTGGTAAAGAGTAAGGCCATTCCCGCCGATCCCGTGTCCGAGCATGGGCTGGATCCGACGCGGCCGATCCTGTATGTGCTGCCTTATGATTCCAAGGCCGATCTGCTCACGCTGCGTTCGCAGTGTCTGAAACACGATCTGCCTGATCCGCTCGCACCGCTGGAAATAGACGGCGCTTTGCTGCCGCGTCACGTGTTTATCCACGATGGACCACGCGTGTTCCCGTATTTCGTGCCGAGCATGGAGTCCGTGAAGTTGTTTCACGACTACCTCGATCTGCATCGCAGCAATCCGGAGCTGGATGTACAGATGCTGCCGGTGTCGGTGATGTTTGGCCGTGCGCCAGGACGTGAAGTTCAGGGGGAATCCACTCCTCACCTGCGTATTCTCAACGGTGTGCAGAAGTTCTTCGCCATTCTCTGGCATGGCCGCGACAGCTTTGTGCGCTTCTCGCCGACCGTTTCGCTGCGCCAGATGGCGACCGAACACGGTACGGATAAGTCAATCGCCCAAAAACTGGCGCGGGTGGCACGGATTCACTTTGCGCGTCAGCGTCTGGCTGCCATTGGCCCGAGTTTGCCTGCCCGTCAGGATCTGTTTAATAAGCTGCTGCAATCCAAAGCGATTGAAAAAGCGGTGGAAGATGAGGCACGCAGCAAAAAGATCTCACACGAGAAGGCACAACAAAACGCCGTCGAATTGATGGAAGAGATTGCCGCCGATTTCTCATATGAAGCGATTCGCGTTACCGACCGCGTCATGGGTTGGATGTGGAGTCGCCTCTATCAAGGGATCAACGTGAATGGCGGTGAACGTGTGCGTCAGCTGGCACAGGATGGACATGAGATTGTCTATGTCCCCTGCCATCGCAGTCATATGGATTACCTGCTGCTCTCTTACGTGCTCTACCACCAGGGACTGGTGCCGCCACACATCGCTGCGGGTATCAACCTGAATTTCTGGCCCGCCGGGCCGATTTTCCGTCGTCTCGGGGCGTTCTTTATTCGCCGTACGTTTAAAGGCAACAAGCTCTACTCCACCGTTTTCCGCGAATATCTGGGCGAGTTGTTCAATCGCGGCTACTCGGTTGAATACTTCGTGGAAGGCGGCCGCTCACGTACGGGGCGTTTGTTGGACCCGAAAACCGGCACCCTGTCGATGACGTTACAGGCCTTGCTGCGCGGCAGCAGCCGTCCAATCACCTTCGTGCCGATTTATATTGGCTATGAACATGTGATGGAAGTCGGCACCTACGCCAAAGAACTGCGCGGTGCCGCGAAAGAGAAAGAAGGCTTTATCCAGATGGTGCGTGGCCTGCGTAAGCTGCGTAATCTTGGTCAGGGCTATGTGAACTTCGGTGAGCCACTGCCGCTGGTAAACTATCTGAACAAACACGTACCAGAATGGCGTGAAGCGATCGATCCAATCGAACCCCAGCGTCAGGCCTGGATGACACCCGCCGTAAATGACATCGCTAACCGCCTGATGGTGCGGATTAACGATGCCGGTGCTGCCAACGCCATGAACCTGTGCGTCACCGCGCTGCTGGCTTCTCGTCAACGTTCACTGACGCGCGAACAACTGATTGAGCAACTGGAGTGCTACACCCAGCTGCTGCGCAATGTGCCCTACTCACCGGAAGCCACGGTGCCGGATCTCAGCGCTGAATCCCTGCTGGATCACGCAATGGGCATGAATAAGTTTGAGACCGAGCAGGACAATATCGGCGACATCATCATCCTGCCACGTGAGCAGGCGGTGTTGATGACCTACTATCGCAACAACATTCAACATATGTTGGTGATGCCGTCGTTGATTGCCGCGATCGTGCAGCAGCACCGTGAAATCAGTGAAGCTGAATTGTTGCGCCAGGTCGCCCTGGTCTATCCGATGCTGAAGAGTGAACTGTTCCTGCGCTGGAGCAGTAACGAGTTGCCGGAGTTGATTCAATCGCTGTGCAACGAAATGGCGCGTCAGGGTCTGATCACCCAACAAGATGGCCTGGTGCAAATGACCACCGCGCGCTATCGCACACTACAGCTACTGGCAGCAGGTATTCGTGAAACGCTGCAACGTTTTGCCATCACTTTCTCGATCCTCAGTGCCAAGCCCACCATTAACCGTGGCACCCTGGAAAAAGAGAGTCGCACGCTGGCGCAACGTCTGTCAGTACTGCACGGCATCAACGCCCCTGAGTTCTTTGATAAAGCCGTGTTCACCGCGCTGGTGCTGACGTTGCGTGATGAAGGCTATATCAGCGACGGCGGTGATGCTGAGGTGGATCGTACCCAAGCCATGTGGCAAATGTTGGCCGAGTTGGTCACCAGTGATGTGCGTCTGACCATTGAGAGCGCTGTCGCCCACGATTAAGGTACTCAATAAAAAGCCGTCACCCAGTGGATGACGGCTTTTTTGATTCAACAACCGCGTGATAAATCGCGCCGCTACAGCAAATCAATAAACGGTTGAGTATTCAACAAAATACCGATAAACAAGACCAGACCAACGTAGTTATTATTGAGAAACGCCTGGAAGCAGGGGTCGCGCTCGCGCTGGGCAATCAGCTTCTGCTGATGAACAAACAAGCCCGCCGCTAATAACAACGACCAGTAAAACGCCCCATTCAGATTCAACAACCCTCCCACCAGTACCATCAGGCCCAGCGTTACCAGTTGCAACAATCCGATGATGAGTTTGTCATAACGACCAAACAGAATCGCCGTCGACTTGACGCCAATTTTTAAATCATCGTCTCGATCCACCATGGCGTATTGCGTATCGTACGCGACTGTCCAGCACAGGTTGGCAATAAATACCAGCCAGCAAACAAGAGGTAAGGACTCACTAACTGCCGCCCAGCCCATAGGAATGGCCCAGCCAAAAGCCGCACCCAGCACCACCTGTGGCAGGTGGGTATAACGCTTCATAAAGGGATAAACCCAGGCCAGCGCCAGGCCCACTACGGACAACATAATCGTCATGCGATTCATGGTCAGCACCAGCAAAAACGCCAGCAAAGCTAAACCCACAAACAGTAACTTCGCCTCTTTCTCTGACACCAGCCCACTTGCCAGCGGACGTGCAGCAGTACGTTTGACATGCCCATCCACTTTACGGTCAGCGTAGTCATTGATGACGCAGCCCGCAGCGCGCATCACGATGACCCCCAGCACAAACACCAGCAGCACCGAGAGCGGAGGAATCGCCATGCCTGATAACCACAACGCCCATAGCGTGGGCCACAACAACAACAGTGTGCCAATCGGTTTATCAATGCGCATCAGGCGACTGTAGGCCTGTAATTTATTTATTCCCAGGGTCTTTTGCACAATCCTTATCCTTAATCCAGCGCGCGATAAAGTGGTGACGCCGGTAAAAACAGTTCAGTTAACAACAGCGGTTTGCCGGAGAGACGTAAACGCGAGCGACGTCCCCACAACGCGCCCACCTGGCCGGGGTCGATAAAATCACGTGTCAGGCTGGAGTCGGCAAACAGGTAACGCCCGAGTGGGCGCGTGCCAAGCTGCTGGAGCATCTGCTCCGGGCCGTTAAGCGTGCTTTCCGGCACCAGGGTACGGCCAGCCAGCCAGGGAACGCCATCACCACATAACAAAATTTCCCGCAGCCAGAAGCGCTGATCGGCAGGTAACAACGCGCCTTCCTCTTCCAGTTCGCTGGCGTCAACAAAGGCTTCGCGTACCAGTTGCACCGTGACGTGCTGGCAATGCTGTTCAAAGCGCCGCGTCATTGAGTCTTCCTCCATCAGCCAGTCGAGCAGTGGCGCGGAAAGTAAGGGGGAGGAAGCGGGTAGCCAGTGTAGCGCGCGCAATTGCGCCAGCGCATCCTGAGACATAAAAACTCTCCACAGAAAAAAGTGTCCCAGTGTAACGCACCACCGCCGCTGCGCGAATAACGAAGCGTTGCCGGAAATGCGTTGTAAGTTAATTCAATGTAAAACCGTTATGCTTGTTTCTGTTCACCAGGCCACCAAGGATATGACATGACATCAAGACAACATCAGGATCTGTTAAACGCACTGGAACAACCACTCAACGAACAGGCGCTCAGTTGGGTCGCCACACAAAACCGCCTTACCACCGCCCAATTCGCCCAAGGCAGCCGTTTCCAACACGCGCAGCAGGCGACGCTGCATTGGCTGAACGACAAGTCCAATATCCCGTGGGTCACCCATTATCGCGATAGCCTGTATAACTTCTGGCAGGATGAGCATCATCCACGCGGTATCTGGCGGCGTACTAACGCGGACTCTTATCAGAGCGCCGAACCCGAGTGGGAAACGGTGCTGGATCTGGATCAACTCAATCAGCAGGAAGGCAGCCACTGGAGTTTCCATGGTGCGCAGCCACTCTACCCCGACTATTCGCGCGCGCTGGTTTACCTCTCCAGCGGTGGCGATGCCTGTGAAATTCGCGAATTTGATCTGGTCAGCAAAACCTTTATCACCGATGGATTTTTTCTCCCTGTCAGCAAAAGCCGGGTGAGTTGGGTGGATGAAAACACCCTTTTACTGAGCCTCGATGCGGGTGGCGATACCTTGACCGCATCCGGCTATCCACGCAGTGTGCGCCGCTGGCAGCGCGGTACATTACCTGAGTCAGCCCCGTTAATTTACGCGGGCGAGACCAACGACCTTTCTGTCTCCGCCTGGCGCATTCACACCCCGGGTTATGAGAAAGAATTGGTGTATCGCGGGATCGATTTTTACCACCATCAAACCTGGTTACTCCGCGATCGGGATCAGCTTGAACACATCGCCATCCCGGACGATGCCACAGCCGGTTTCTTCAAAGCGTGGCTGCTGGTCACCCTGACCACCCAATGGCAGATAGGAGATGAGGTCCACCCGGCTGGCGCGCTGCTGGCGATTAACCTTGAGGATTTCCAGCAGGGAAAACGCCACTTCACCACCCTGTTTACGCCAGATGCGCACACCACGCTGAATAGCTACTCCGCCACACGCGATTACCTGTTGCTGGATAAGATCCACGATGTGGTGGAAACCGTTAGCGTGATGACGGTGACAGAGGGGCAATGGCAGCAGGTTGAAGAGATCACCCTCGCGGATGCCACCAATGTGTTCGCGCATGGGCTGGATAGTGAAAGCAACCGCTACGCGCTGATCAGTCATGGTTTTTTACAGCCGCGACGTCTGAGCTACGGTGACTTTGATCGGCAAACACGTGTTGAAGTTAAGCAGGATCCGGCCAGCTTTGATGCTTCAGGGTTTGCCGTGACGCAGCATTTTGCGATGTCACTGGATGGCACCCCTATTCCTTATTTCCAGGTTTGCGCCAAAAACCTGCCGCTAACCGGCGATCACCCGACGTTGCTCAATGGCTACGGCGGTTTTGAAGTCTCACTAACCCCCAACTATCTTGGCGCGAAAGGTACGACCTGGCTGCAACAAGGCGGTGTTTACGTCGTAGCAAACATTCGCGGTGGGGGCGAATATGGTCCACAGTGGCACCAGGCGGCGTTAAAAGAGCATCGCCACCGTGCGTATGAGGATTTCGCCGCCGTCGCCGCCGATCTTGTTGCTCGCGGCATCACTTGCCCGGCGCGTCTGGCGGCACGCGGCGGCAGCAATGGCGGATTGTTGATTGGCAATATGTTGACTGACTATCCCGAGCACTTTGGTGCGTTGGTGTGCGAAGTCCCGCTGCTGGATATGGCGAACTATCATCGTTGGCTGGCAGGGGCATCATGGATCGCCGAATATGGCGATCCGGAAAAGCCGGAAGAGTGGCAATGGCTGAAAAACTATTCCCCTTTCGACAACGTACAGGCGGATAAAACCTATCCACCGACCCTGTTTACCACCGGAACCCGTGACGATCGCGTCAGCCCGGCACACGCGCGCAAAATGGTGGCGCGCATGCAGCAACAAGGACATCAGCAGGTGTGGTTGTATGAAGAAACCGAGGCCGGACACGGCAACGCGCCTGAGAAAGGCCAGATTGCATTCAAATCGGCGTTGGTGGAAGAGTTTCTGTGGCAGATGCTGACAGGTAACTAATGGATGCGTAGCGGCGTGATAAATCGCGCGATTTCGTGCACGTTGCAGGAAAAAACCGCGCGATAAATCGCGCCGCTACTCGCGTTTCAATCGGTTGCTGTTCGCCAGCCACAACGTCACCACCAGAATCAGAATGGCAGCCGAGTAACACAGCGTATCGAACGGGTTTTTATGGTCGACGATAATCAGCCGAATAATCGCGGTGATGCCGATATAGACGAAATAGCGCAATGGGAAGTGATAGCCCGACTGAAAATACTTCACAATCAGCGCGATAAATTCGAAATAGAGAAAGTAGATCACGATCCCTTCGATCAGCAGAAATGATGATGCCTGTTCGCCGGTGCTGAACAACACATTGGCCAGATGAATGGTTTCTTTGCCAAGAAACACCACCAGAATGATCGCCAGGATCACCAATCCCAGGTTCAGCACCCATTGCAGAGCCGTGGCAATCAGTTGCCCCGCCGCTGATTTTTCAGTCATTTTTGCGCCTTAGTAAAACGAGTTATCTCTGGCGCTATCATGCGGCAGTGTGATCAAAATCACAATATAGTCAAACATCAACATCCACGCACAGCGCATCGTAACGCCAGTACTCACAGTCACAATCGATGACGCGTTTATGTTGATCGCGGTTGGTACGGGTGATCAGCAATCCGGGGGTGCCGCTGGCAACATTCAAGGCAGGCGCGGCATGCGCCGGTAATGGCCCCGGCAGGATAGTAAAACGCGCGCCGCCGTAACGAATACCATAACGGTGGTTATAGAGGTCGGTCAGGGAACGGGTGAGATCCTCGTCGAGCAGGCCCGGAAAATAGTGTGGGTTAAGATAGTGCTCCACATACAGTACCGCGCGGCCATCAATGCGGCGCAGACGGCGAATCAGGTAAACCTCGTCACCCTCGGTCAGTTGCAGTTGATGCGCCACCGATGATTGCACCGGTGCCTTGCGCGCTTCTATCACCTCGGTGCTGGCGATACGTCCCTGCTGGGCAGCCATAGCGTGGAAATGGCTGTGGTGCAGCGGGTTATACACCAACCTGGGCGGGGCCAGAAACCAGCCGCGTCGCAGTTCCCGATAAATAATACCCTGCGCCTCCAGCGATCCCAGCGCTTCACGTAAGGTGATACGCGTGGTGGAATATTGTTCGCTCAGGCTGCGTTCCGCAGGCAAGCGCCCGCTGGCGAACTCACCTGCGTCAATCCGACTGTGCAGCGCGGCTGCGATGACATCTGCCGTTTTCGACAACATCTTTAAAGCCTCATTTTGGGGCGAAGCTGCACTATGACAGTTCGATGACAATCCAATGACAACGTAAACCTGGCCTCAATGCGTTCCGAACATTTGTGTGGATCGGCTCTCAACACCACATTTTACTGCCTTAGTCATAAAACCTTCATCTGCAACAGCTAAATTGGCTCGGTTCTTGCTGGACTAGACCAAGATGTCCCTCAACTTACACCGGGAGCAACTGAGATGAAAGCGTTAATCGCCTCTGTAGTAGCCAGTGCTGTACTGCTTGCCTTACCAGCCGCACAGGCTGCCGACAACGACCTCGCCGCGCTGGAAAAAGCCGCGCGCAGCGAAGGTCAAATCAACAGCGTCGGTATGCCAGATAGCTGGGCCAACTGGAAAGATACCTGGAATGACATCAGTAGCAAATATGGCCTGAAGCACAGCGATACCGATATGTCATCGGCGCAGGAGCTGGCGAAATTTGCCGCAGAAAAAGAGAATGCCAGCGCCGATATCGGTGACGTGGGTGCCGCTTTTGGCCCGGTCGCAGTGGCGAAAGGCCTGGCGCAGCCCTATAAGCCGACGCACTGGGATCAAGTGCCGGACTGGGCAAAAGATAAAGGAGGCAACTGGATGCTGGCCTATACCGGCACTATCGCCTTCCTCGTCGACAAACAGCAGGTCAAAGATGTGCCGCACAGCTGGGCCGATCTGAAAAAAGGTAAGTATGTCGTCACTATCGGTGATGTTGGTGTGGCTGCTCAGGCTGCCAACGGTGTGCTGGCGGCTAACTATGCGCTGGGTGGTGACGAGAAGAACCTGAAGCCCGCACTGAGCTTCTTTGCTGATCTCGCCAAACAGGGTCGCCTCGGCGTGACCGATCCGGTGATTGCCAACATCGAAAAAGGCGAAATCCAGGTTGCGGTGGTGTGGGACTTTAACGGCCTGAACTACCGCGATCAGATCGACAAAAACCGCTATGAAGTGGTGATTCCGTCTGATGGTTCCGTGACCTCTGGCTACACCACCATCATCAACAAATACGCCAAACACCCGAACGCAGCCAAACTGGCGCGTGAATATATCTTCTCTGATGCCGGTCAGACCAACCTGGCAAAAGGCTACGCGCGCCCGATTCGTGCGCAATACCTGACGCTGCCAGCTGATGTGCAGGCCAAACTGTTGCCGCAATCTGAGTACAAAAATGCCCGTCCGATTAAAGACCAGGCCGCCTGGGATAAATCATCAAAAGCACTGCCGCGTCTGTGGCAGGAGAACGTGATCATCAATATGCAGCAGTAAGGAGAAGGGGATGAAAACAATCCTGGTGGTACTGGATGGGTTGAGCAATCAGGTGGCGCAGCATGCAATGGGTTACCTGTTTGCCGAATGCGCGCAGGGCAATGGCCAATATTACACCCTGACCTGTGAGCTGCCGTCGCTGTCGCGTCCGCTATATGAATGCATTCTCACCGGCATTCCGCCGGTGCGCAGCGGTATTATTCATAACGGCGTCAGCCGGTTAAGCAAAGAGCGCAGCATTTTCCATTATGCCCGCGCCGCCGGATTAACCACCGCTGCCGCGGCGTACCACTGGGTGAGTGAGCTGTATAATCAGACCCCGTTTAACGCAGCGCGCGACCGACATACGGTCGCGCCTGAGCTGCCTATTCAATATGGACACTTTTACTGGGACGACGGCTACCCGGATTCCCACCTGTTTGAAGATGCCGAAAGTCTGCGTCTGCGCCACGACCCGGATTTCCTGCTGATCCACCCGATGAATATTGACGATGCCGGGCATAAGCACAGCCTGTCATCGCCGCAGTACCGCAACCGCGCACGCATGGCCGATGGTTATCTGTCGCACTGGATGCCAGGCTGGCTGGCAGCCGGTTATCAGGTGATTGTCACCGCTGACCACGGCATGAACGACGATCGCTCACACGGCGGAATTCTGCCGGAGGAGACCAACGTGCCGCTGTTTGTATTTGGTGAGGGCTTCTCAAAGCAGCCGGAGCTGGAACCACAGCAGACTGAGCTGTGTGGCATCGTCTGCACCCTGCTCGGCGTCGAGCATGACAAGCCGGTGTGCCGTGGCCTGCTGGCGGAGCCGCGTCATGAAGGGTAAAGGCCTCGCGCTGCTGTTGTTGCTGCCGTTTGCCCTGTTCTGGGTGGCATTCCAGCTCGCCCCGTTGCTGTGGATCGCCATCAACAGCTTCTGGAGCGACATGAACGAAAGCTGGGGACTGGATAACTACAGCGATATCCTGACCTCGCCGTTCTATTTGCAGGCATTCCGTCTGTCGCTGGATATCTCGATCTGGTCGAGCATTTATGGTCTGTTAATCGCGCTGGTCGCCGGATATTCATTGCATCAGATGGGCAGCGGACGCTTTCAGCGCTTTTTGATGTCGTTTACCAATATGACCAGCAACTTCGCCGGCGTGCCGCTGGCATTTGCCTTTGTCATTTTGCTGGGACTGAATGGCTGCCTGACGTTGCTGCTGCGCCATTACAATTTGCTGGAAAGCTTCAAACTGTTCTCGCGCGACGGCATGGTGATTGTCTACACCTGGTTCCAGATCCCGCTCGGTATTCTGCTGCTCTATCCGGCCTTTGATGGCCTGCGCCAGGACTGGCAGGAATCCGCCGCATTGCTGGGTGCCAGCCGCTGGCGCTACTGGTGGCATATCGGGTTGCCGATTCTGTTTCCGGCGCTGCTCGGCACCTTTGTGATTTTGCTGGCCAACGCCCTCGGCGCTTACGCCACCATCTATGCGCTCACCACCGGCAACTTTAACGTGGTACCGGTACGTATTGCTGCCCTGGTATCGGGCGATATTTCGCTGGATCCCAATACCGGTGGCGCACTGGCGATGCTGCTGGTGCTGCTGATGGCGGTGATTACCGTGGTGCAGCAGTATCTGGTGCGCCGCAGTTATCTCAACGCCAAACCGTCCTGAGGAGCAGCCCATGTCTCGCGTCGAAAAACTCTACCATCGCCTGATTGTCTGGCTGTTGCTGGTGATTCTGGCGACTCCGCTGCTGGCAACGCTGCTGTATGCGCTCTCCTCCGACTGGAGCAACACCATTCTGCCGCAGGGCTACACGCTGAAATGGTTCTTTGAACTGTGGAGCGACAGCCGCTTCCTGTCCGCGCTCGGCCATTCGTTGCTGATTTGCTTTGGTGCGCTGCTGTTCTCGTTAGTGCTGGTGCTGCCTGCAATGTTTGTGATCGCTTACTACTTTCCTAAGCTGGACTCGGTAATGAACGTGCTGATTCTGATGCCGTTCGCCGTGCCGCCAGTGGTGTCATCGGTCGGCCTGTTGCAGCTCTACTCCTCATCACCGCTGATGCTGACCGGCACACCGTGGATTTTGATTGGCTGTTACTTCACCATCGCGCTGCCATTTATCTATCGTGCCATCTCCAACAATATGCAGGCGATTAACCTGAAAGAGTTGATTGATGCCGCCCATCTGTTGGGTGCCAGCACCTGGCAGGCGGCGTTGTTTGTAGTGCTGCCTAATCTGCGTAAAGGGGTGTTTATCGCCGTGCTGCTCTCTTTCTCTTTCCTGATAGGTGAGTTTGTATTCGCTAACCTGCTGGTCGGCACCCGCTATGAAACCTTGCAGGTTTATCTCTACAACATGCGCAACGGCAGCGGCCATTTCACCAGCGCACTGGTGATCTCCTATTTTGTTGTCGTCCTGCTGGTCACCTGGCTGGCGAATGCCCTCAATCCTGAACGAGGCTGACCATGAGTTACCTGAACGTTACACAGCTGAATAAAAGCTACGGTCCGACCACCATTTTCGAAAATATCGATTTCAGCGCCGACGAGGGTGAGTTCGTCACCCTGCTCGGCCCGAGCGGCTGTGGTAAATCGACGCTGCTGCGCTGTATCGCCGGGCTGACCTCCGTCGACAGCGGCAAAATTTTGTTGCAGGGCCAGGACATCGTGCCGCTGCCACCGCAGAAGCGCACCATCGGCATGGTGTTTCAGAGCTACGCGCTGTTCCCGAATATGACGGTGGAAAAGAACGTCGCCTTTGGCCTGAAGATGCAGAAAATGGCGGCGAGTGAGATCCAGAAACGGGTGATGGAAGCGCTGGCGCTGGTGGAACTGACCGACTTCGCCCGCCGCTATCCACATCAACTTTCCGGCGGCCAGTGCCAGCGCGTAGCGTTGGCGCGTTCACTGGTAACACGTCCACGTCTGCTGCTGCTGGATGAACCGTTGTCGGCCCTCGATGCACGAATTCGTCGCCATCTGCGCGAGCAGATCCGCAATATCCAGCAGGAGCTAAAACTCACCACCATCTTCGTCACCCACGATCAGGAAGAAGCGCTGACGCTGTCCGATCGCATCGTGTTGATGAATCGTGGAAAAATCGTACAAAACGGCAACGCCGAAGCGCTGTATACTCAACCAGCCGATCTGTTTGCCGCTGGGTTTATCGGCAACTACAACCTGCTGAGTGCCGAACAGGCAACGCAGTTGACTGGCCAGACATTCACCGGTCAGGTGGCGATTCGTCCGGAATCGATTCTGATTGGCGCGCCAGAATCGGGTATTGCGGCCACCATCCTCAGCCACAGCCTGCTGGGCAACGTGATCCGTTATCGTGTGCTAGCGCACAATGTGGAACTTTCGGTCGATGTTCTGAACCGTAGCGCGGCAGATTTACACCCCGCCGGGATGCAGATTGGGCTACAGTTAGAGATGTCGACGTTGCGCCAGGTCGCTTAAATTACAGGAAAAATTAGCAACGCAGCGCGGCGATATCTTGTACAGGTTGCGCTCTCCGTCAGGCTGGCAATCTGCTTTAAAGCCTGACGGTAAAGGAGCCTGCTTACGTGTTAACCCTGCTAAACCTGTTATCTGCCGTGGCCCTGTTGGTGTGGGGCACTCACATTGTTCGTACCGGCATTATGCGTGTGTATGGTGCCGATCTGCGCCGGGTACTCAGCCGTAGCGTCGAGAAAAAGCCGATGGCGTTTCTCGCCGGGATTGGCGTCACCGCGCTGGTGCAGAGCAGCAACGCCACCACCATGCTGGTCACCTCATTCGTGGCGCAGAACCTTGTCAGCCTGACGCCAGCCTTAGTGGTGGTGCTGGGCGCTGACGTCGGTACAGCCGTGATGGCACGTATCCTGACCTTCGATCTCTCGTGGTTGTCGCCGCTGTTTATCCTGTTTGGCGTGATCTTTTTCCTCGGGCGTAAACAAACCCGTCTCGGTCAGTTGGGACGAGCCAGTATCGGCCTCGGTCTAATCCTGCTGGCGCTGCAACTGATTGTCGCCGCCGCGCGCCCAATTACCCAGGCAGCGGGCGTACAGGTCATCTTTTCCACGCTGACCGGCGATGTGATGCTGGATGCCCTGATTGGTGCCGTGTTTGCCATCATCAGTTATTCCAGCCTCGCGGCGGTGCTGATTACCGCCACGCTGACGGCCACCGGGGTGATCTCGTTTAAAGTCGCCCTCTGTCTGGTGATTGGTGCCAACCTTGGCAGCGGCCTGCTGGCGATGATTAACGCCAGTGGCTCCAATGCCGCCGGCAAACGTGTCGCACTGGGCAGCCTGCTGTTCAAACTAATTGGTAGCATCGTGATTTTGCCATTCGTTAACCCGGTGGCAGAAGTGCTGGATAAGCTGCCGGTAAACGACGAAGAGTTGGTGATCTTTTTCCATGTGTTCTACAACCTGCTCCGCTGCCTGGTGATGGTGCCCTTCACCGATCCGATGGCTCGCCTGTGCACCAGGATGATCAGCGATGATGCGGAAACCGATACGGTTCTGAAGCCGAAACACCTCGACAGCAGCGCGCTGGACACCCCCGCGCTGGCGCTGGTCAATGCGGCGCGTGAAACGCTGCGTATTGGCGATGTGGTTGAGCAGATGGTCGAAACCTTCAGCAAGGTGGTGCATGGTGAACTGCGCGAGGAGCGCGCAGTGCGACGGCTGGATGATGATGTTGATGTGCTGTACACCGCCATCAAACTCTATCTGGCACGCATGCAGAAGGAGGATCTGGCGGAAGAGGATTCACGCCGCTGGGCTGAGATCATCGAAATGGCGCTTAACCTGGAACAGGCCGGTGACATCATCGAACGTATGAGCGCTGACGTGGCCGATAAAGCGCTGGCCGCACGTCGCGCTTTCTCACAGGAAGGGCTGGAGGAGCTGGAAACCTTGCAGGAGCAGTTGCTGAATAACCTGCGCCTGAGTCTGTCGGTGTTTTTATCCCACGATGTCGCCAGCGCTAAACGCCTGCGTCGATCCAAACATCGCTTCCGTATTCTGATTCGCCGTTTTTCCCATGCCCATGTTGAACGTCTGCACCGCCAGAACGTACAGAGCATCGAGACCAGTTCACTGCACCTGGGATTGCTGGGAGATATGAAGCGTCTGAATTCGCTGTTTTGCGCCGTAGCCTATACGGTGCTGGAACAGCCAGATGACGATCGGGATGAGGAATAACAGTCAAGGCAGCTTCCGTAGCGGCGCGATTTATCGCGTGGGTTTAAAAACAGCGTGATAAATCACGCCGCTACGATTCGGTGCTATTGATTAAGACAACAAACTGAAGGCAATCATCCCGACAATCGCCCCGGTGGTGCCGAGGAGGGTTTCCATCAGCGTCCAGGTCTTCAGGGTTTCGCCTTCTGTTGCGCCGGTAAAGCGGCCAAACAACCAGAAACCAGCATCATTCACATGGCTGATAATAATGGAACCGCCCCCGATACAAATCGACAGCGCCGCCAGCTGCGCTCCGCTGTAGTGCAGCGGTTCGATCACCGGCATCACCAGGCCGACGGTGGTCAGGCAGGCCACTGTCGCCGAGCCCTGAATCACCCGCACCGCGCCGGAGAGGATAAAGCAGGCCAGCGCAATCGGCAGGCCTGCGCCAATCAATGCGTGCCCCAGCACCGGACCGACGCCGGAATCCACCAGCACCTGCTTAAACACCCCGCCCGCACCGATCACCAGCAGGATAATCCCCGCCGGTTGCAACGCGCTGCCACAGACCTGCATCACCTTCTCTTTATCCATGCCCTGACGGTACGCCAGGCCATAAATCGCCACCAGGCAGGCCAGCAGGATCGCGGTGAACGGATGGCCGATAAACTCCAGCCACTGGTACAGCCGCGAATCCGGCGTGGTGAAGCGGGCGCCGATGGTTTTCAACCCCACCAGCAGCAGCGGGAACAAAATCAGCGCCATGCTGAAGCGAAACGACGGCAGTTTGCCCTCTTCTACATCCGGCTGATTGTCTTCCGGTGGTGCGCTGAAGGTGACGTGTTTGGCGATCAGGCTACCAAACAGCGGACCGGCAATAATCATGCCTGGGATCGCAGCACACAGCCCCAACAGAATCATCCAGCCAAAATCGGCGTGCATTTGCGATGCCAGCAACATCGGAGCCGGTCCCGGCAGCAGGAAAGCGGCGGAAGCGGCCACCCCGGCAAACAACGGGATCACCAGTTTCACCAGGTTATCCCCGGTGCGACGCGCCACGGCAAAGGCGATGCTGATCAGCAGCACCACCGCCACTTCAAAGAACAGCGGCAGCGCGCAGATCAAACCAGCGATGCCCATCGCGTAATGCGCACGGCTTTCTCCGAAGGTTTTCAGCATGCGGATGGCAATCTGATCGACCGCGCCGGTTTCATGCAGGATTTTGCCGAACATCGCGCCCAGCGCCACCACAATGGCGAGGAAACCGAGCGTGCCGCCCATGCCTTTCTGCATGGTGTCAGCAATTTTGTCGAGCGGCATACCGGAGAACAACCCGGCACCAATGGAAACTAACATCAGGGCGACAAAGGCGTGCATACGCGCTTTCATCACCAAAAACAGCAGCAGCAGGACAGAGCCTGCTGCGGTTAACACCAGCGTTGCGGTACTCATGACTAACCCTTGTTGATTGCTCCCTTGATGGTCGCAACCGTGGCCGCAACTACCTCATCCAGTGAATGATTAATATCAACCACCAGTACATCGGGTTCGTTCGCGCCGGGTTCTTCCAGCGTGGCAAACTGCGTCACCAACATCTGTGGTTTGAAGAAGTGGCCTTTGCGGGCTTTCAGGCGGGATTCGATGGTTTCAAAATCGCCTTTCAGATAGACAAATTTCAGGTTGTGATTGCCCTGACGCAGGATGTCGCGATAGGACTTTTTCAGCGCCGAACAGACAATGATGGAGACTTCCTGGGTACGCTGCATAGCAAAAGCAGCATCGTTCAGCGCCTGCAACCATGGACGGCGATCGTTGTCATCCAGCGGATGGCCTTCGGCCATTTTCATAATGTTGCTGCGCGGATGCAGGAAGTCACCGTCGAGGAAGGCGGTGTTGAGTTGGTGTGAAACCTGATTGGCGACGGCAGACTTTCCGCTGCCGGACACACCCATCAGGATAAAAACATGATGCGACGGGGATGGCGTTGTCATTGTTTTGCGCTCCGGCAGCTAACCTGCCAATGTTACCGATAACAAATTCGATCATCATTGTCGGCACCCGATTACAGGCTGGCAACCCTTTTACCGGGAAAAGCACGAAAGTGTGAACTGACTCAAAAAATCGCCAGAATCAGATGCTGCCGCCTTCGGCAATTTCAAACCCGACATCCAGCGGCGCGGAGACCGAACGATCGCCACCAATTCGCGCCAGCAGCATCGCTGCCGACTCCCTTCCCATACGTTCACGCGGCGTCAGTACCGTCGCTAGGCGCGGGTTCACCACCTGGGTGATATCGTGCCCGTGGAAACCGGCAATCGCCATTTGGTCCGGTACGCTCAATCCCTGACGCTGGCACTCGAACATCGCACCGACCGCAAGGTCATCGTTGGTACAGAACAAACTGTCGGTTTGTGGATAGCACCGTTGTGCCTCACGCAACAGCAAGGCACCGGCGCTGAAGGACGAGGCATCTTCCATCATCACGCTATGCGGCGTCAGCCCCGCTTCACGCATCGCCTGCTCATAGCCCTGCTGTTTCTGGAGGGTACGTTCATCAAGGCGCGCGCCGAGGTAGACGGTGTGGCGGTGGCCCTTTTTCAGGATAGCATGGGTCATCTGACGCGCCGCTTCGACGTTGTTAAAGCCCACGGCCATATCGAGACAAGGTGAGACCGAATCCATCATTTCGATCACCGGGATGCCTGCGACTTCCAACATACGCAGCGTACCCGGCGTGTGGGTACGTTCCGTCAGGATCACCCCGTCGATATTCCAGCCCAGCAGCGAGCGTAGCTGCAGCTCCTCTTTCTGCGCGTTATAGCCGAAGTGCGCCACCAGCGTCTGATAACCCGCTTCATCGGTGACGGTTTCAATTCCGCGCAGCACGTCAGCAAATACCTGGTTGGTCAGTGAGGGCAGCAACACGCCGATGGCGCGACTGGTGGCATTCGAGAGCATATCCGGGGCACGGTTGGGGATGTAGCCCAGCTCGTCCAGCGCAATGGCGATTTTGTCACGCAGCGCAGCGGAGACCTGCTCGGGATTGCGCAGGTAGCGGCTGACGGTCATTTTGGTGATGCCGATGCGATCGGCAACGTCCTGTAGTACCGGTCTTTTTTTCTTCATCGTAAGCGCCTGAGGTCAGAGATACGCTGAG
Source organism: Pantoea sp. X-Soil-TKNS-1211 (assembly GCF_059730495.1). Taxonomy (NCBI): domain Bacteria; kingdom Pseudomonadati; phylum Pseudomonadota; class Gammaproteobacteria; order Enterobacterales; family Erwiniaceae; genus Pantoea; species Pantoea sp. X-Soil-TKNS-1211. The sequence continues at coordinate 349,154 of NZ_AP035953.1, read as the reverse complement.
TCTATCATTAAATTGTCATGCGATTGTAAACGGGGCGCGGGAAGCGGGATCGTTGCCGAATGTCGGAGAAAAAGGCAAAAAAAAAGCCAGCACCCGAGCTGGCTAAGAAACACTGGAAGCAATGTGAGCAATGTCGTGCTTTCCCGGTTTGTCAGGAGGACGTCCCGGGACCGCATCGCAATAATAATCATTATCATTCGCGTCTGTAAAGTCCTTTTGCGAATTATTTTCCATTGACCACCGATTAAAAATCCTTGATGTTAAAGGGGATTTTTCAATTTTGCACAAGGAGCCGCACCATGAGTCTGATCATTGTCCGTCACACCATCCCTGATGACGCCGCCGCGCTGTTCCAGCTTTACAGCCACGCAGAGACCCAGGCGGATACCCTACATCTGCCGCTGCAATCACCGGCGCTGTGGCAGGAGCGACTGCAAAACATTCGCCCGGGTGAGCAACGTCTGGTGGCGTGCATTGATGGACAAGTGGTGGGACAACTCACCGTCAGCGTGCTGGAGACGATGCGCCGCCGCCATACCGCGACTCTCGGGATGGGGGTTGATCCGGCGTTTCACCGCCGTGGTGTCGGTTCCGCGCTGATGGCGGCGATGGTGGATCTATGCGACAACTGGTTGCAGGTGACGCGTATTGAGTTAACGGTGTTTACCGACAATAAAGCCGCGATTGGGTTATATCAGAAGTTTGGTTTTGAGATTGAGGGCACCGCGCGCCGCCATGCGATGCGTAACGGCGTGTTGGTGGATACCCATTATATGGCGCGGTTGAAATAGGGGGTTCCGCCCGCTGATGGCAGCGGTTTAACACCGAGAAGGTTCCGCCCGCCAGGCATTAGGGAGTTTCAGCTGCATCGTGCAGGCGGACGGGTTAAGGCCCGAGGGCGCGGGCCTTAACAATCCGCGCCCTGCGGCGTCCTCGCGCAGCGCATCGCGCTGTCCCCTCGCTTATCACTCAGGCCGCACGGCACGCGCGGATTCGCCATCCATGGCTCATTCCGCTCTCTCGCCGCATCCATGCGGCTCGGCCTGGCCTTCCCTCTGCGCTCGGCGCTGTGGATGCCGCCCACCCCACCGCCTGCAATCCCGCAGGAAAAAAAGCAAAAAGCGAAAAGAAACAAACAAAAAGATAACGGCAGCTACAGCAGCGGGTGGGGCGCCATCCGGACTCGCTGAGCGAATGAATGCTGCCAGGATGAGCCGCATGGATGCGGCGAAAGGCGGCGTTGAGTTGTAGCGGCGCGATTTATCGCGCAAAAAAAGAGGCTGGCGCGAGGCCCGGGATTGCAAAGGGTGCGGCCAGGCACCCTTTGCTCGGTCGCCGCACCGGCGAACTGAAACTACATCAGCCTATGGCGAACGAAACAACGCCAGTGCGAACGTTTAATACCCCGCACTCAAATCATCCACCGAACGCGGATCAGACGCGCCATAACGCGTCCCATCCGGCCCAATCATAATGCTCTGGGTGCTACCCATTGCCGGGAGCACCTTCACATGCTGACCTTTGCTCTCCAGCAGACGCAGGGTGTCCGGGCTAAAACCCTTCTCCACGCGCAGCTGATCCGGCAGCCACTGATGATGGAAGCGCGGTGCATTGGTCGCTTCGGCGACGTTCATACCGAAATCGATGCTGTTGACCACCATCTGCAACACAGTAGTGATAATGCGGCTGCCGCCAGGGCTACCGGTTACCAGCCAGGTTTTGCCATCCTTCACCACAATGGTCGGCGACATTGAGGACAATGGACGCTTGGCAGGCTGCACCGCATTGGCTTCACCACCGACCAGACCATAGACGTTTGGCGTACCCGGTTTGGCGGAGAAGTCATCCATCTCGTTGTTCATCAGGATGCCGCTCTGCCCGGCCACGATGCCGCTGCCAAAATAAGTATTCAGCGTGTAGGTCACCGCCACCGCGTTGCCGTCTTTGTCCACCACCGAGAAATGGGTGGTTTGATTGCTTTCATACGGCTCCAGCTTGCCCGGTTTGATCTCACTCGACGGGCGTGCCTTGTTGACGTCAATCTGCTGCGCCAGCGATTTCGCGTAGGCTTTGCTGGTCAATGCCTGCTGCGGCACCTTAATGAAATCCGGGTCGCCAAGATATTCCGAGCGATCGGCATAGGCGTATTTTTCCGCCTCGGCCATCACCTGCATCGCATCTGCACTGCCAAAACCCATTTTCGCCAGGTCAAAGTTTTCCAGGATGTTAAGGATTTCAATGATATGGATACCGCCTGATGACGGCGGTGGCATAGAGAAGACTTGATAACCGCGATAGCTGCCGCTGACCGGTTTACGCTCGACGGCGCGATAGGCCGCCAGATCGGCTTTACCAATCAGGCCACCGTGCTGCGCCATCTCACCGGCAATTTCGTCGGCAATTTTGCCTTTGTAGAACGCATCCGGCCCCTGCTGCGCAATCAGTTGCAGGCTGTGCGCGAGGTTTTTCTGCACCAGACGATCGCCCTGCTGATAAGGCTGCCCGTTGGCTTTGTAAAAGATGGCGCGGCTGTTGTCGTGATTGATCAGGTTCTCTTTGCCATAGGTGGCGAGGTCATCAGCCAGCGCATCGTTAACGATGATGCCGTTACGCGCCAGTTTGATCGCCGGGGCCAGTAGCGTGCTTAACGGCAGGGTGCCATATTTATGGGCTGCCAGCGCAAAACCGGCCACCGTGCCTGGTGTACCCGATGCCAGATGGGAAGTGAGTGACAACTTACTGTCGGCATTGCCTTGTTTATCGAGGAACATATCGCGCGAGGCACGCGCCGGGGCCATTTCGCGGAAATCGATGGCAGTGGTCTGGCCGGAGGCGGTGCGCAGCAACATAAATCCGCCGCCACCGAGATTTCCGGCCTGTGGATGGGTCACCGCCAGCGCGAAGCCAACCGCGATCGCGGCATCCACCGCATTGCCGCCCTGTTTGAGAATCTCCACGCCGACTTCGGTAGCAGTAGCATCCACCGAGGCTACCATGCCATGTTTCGCCTTCACCGGATGGAAGGTATCGCTATCCACACCATAAGAGACCGGCGGTGCGCTATTTGGTGCCGCCTGCGCCCCCTGCACCACAGTAAAACTCATCAACAACGCCCAGCCGAACCGGCGTACACTGCCTTGTATCCCCATGCCACTACCATCCTTTTCAGTTGTTTATAATTGTTTACATTGATGCAAGTGTTTACAAACACTGAAAAAGATTAGCAGCTAACTCAAATTAGGTGCACTCCTGGATTGGCCCTTTTTAATATCGCATAAACTTATGACAGTCGCAGATACGCCTGACACACGGCATCGCGGCATCAAATGGAGGAATGACCATGAAAAAATGGCTGATTGTTTTCGCTGCCCTGCTGCCGCTCAGCAGCATGGCGAATATGCTGAATAACACCAATGAACCGTTCAAACCGGGCTATAACCCCAGCCAGCAACGGGTGCAGACACAGATGCAAATCCAACAGCAGCAGCAGAAACAGAAGCTGCAACAGGATCAGCAGCAGCAGAAACAGGATTTACAGCGCAAAATGCAGGAACATCGCGATAGCGCCCAGCAGCGCGTCATCAAAACGCAGCCGGGCCAGCAGAACACCAATTAACGGAAGTCGGGTCCGATAAGGTCGATGCGGTCGGTACAGATCGCATCGATACCCCAGCTCAGCAGCTCGCGCGCCCGATCGGGCTGATTCACGGTGTACACCAGAATATGTAAGCCCGCCGCTTTCAACAGGGCGGTGCGTTCGGCATCCAGCAATTTGTGGTTGAGATGAATCGACACGCAATCAAGGCTCGACGTCAGCGCTTGCCAGTCATCATGCCAGCTATCCAGCAGCAAGCCACGCGGTAGCTCCGGCACTGCCTGCATGGCGGCTTCCAGCGCCTCATACGAGAAAGATGACAGCAGCGGCGCAGTTTGCCCCTGCCATAATTCACGTGCGGCTAACGCCACATCACGCCCGGTCTCCACCTCTTTGCCGGTAGTCGGTTTGATCTCAATATTCGCCATCATCTGATGCTGACGGCAGCGCGCCGCTACATCACTCAGCAGCGCCAGCGGCTCACCGGCAAATTTGTTGCTAAACCAGCTGCCCGCGTCTAGTTGTGCCAGCTTATCCCACGGCAGATCCCCCGCCACACCCCAACCGTTGCTGGTGCGATCGAGGGTGTCATCGTGCAGCAGGAAAATCTGCCGATCGTCTGAGAGTTTGGCGTCAAACTCAATCATCTGGTGGCGATAATGCGCGCCCACATCAATGGCGGCGAGGGTATTTTCCGGGGCCAGTTTACCGCCGCCACGATGGGCGACGATGCGCGGATACGGCCAGTTGTGCTTACTCATTCCAGACGCTTTCCATGAGTTGAATCGAAGAAATGTAACGCTTCCGACGGCAGATGCAGCCACAAGCTACTGCCCGCCAGCGGGCGTTCGCTGTGCGGCAAACGTACCACCAATCGCGCCTCACCGATACGACCGTGCGCCAGATTATCGGCACCGAGCATTTCCAGGGTTTCCACCACCAGCGGAATTCCGCCGGCATCCCGGCTGCTTAACTGAATATGTTCCGGGCGGATGCCCAGCGTCAGTGGCCGATTCGCCCACTTCGCCTTGCTTTCCCCCAACGGCAGCGCGTGCAGCGCATCGAGGGTAAAGCGGGTGCCATCGCTGTTGATTTGCCCCGGCAGCAGGTTCATCGCCGGTGAGCCGATGAAGGCAGCGACAAACTGGCTGGCCGGACGTTCATACACCTCAACCGGCGTGCCCACCTGCTCGACAATGCCTTTGTTCATCACCATCACGCGCTGCGCCAGCGTCATCGCCTCAACCTGGTCGTGCGTCACGTACAGGCTGGTGGTTTGCAGACGGCGGTGCAGCTGTTGCAGCTCCAGCCGCATCTGCACGCGCAGGCGGGCATCGAGGTTCGACAGCGGTTCATCAAACAGGAACACCGCCGGTTCACGTACGATGGCACGCCCCATCGCCACACGCTGTCGCTGACCACCGGACAACTCACGCGGGCGACGGGTCAGCAGATGATCCAGTTCGAGGCTGCGCGCCGCTTCCAGCACGCGCTGGCGGATCTGTTCTTTGCCCATGCCACGGATTTTCAGGCCATAGGCCATGTTCTCTTCCACCGTCATATGTGGATAGAGTGCGTAGTTCTGGAACACCATGGCAATGCCACGATCTTTCGGTTCCAAATCGGTCACGCGTTTGTCGTCGATATAGATATCACCAGAGCTGACGCGCTCCAGCCCGGCCACCATGCGCAGCAGCGTGGATTTACCGCAGCCGGAAGGCCCGACCATCACCATAAACTCGCCATCGTTAATGGTGATGTTCAGCGGCTGAATGATCTGATTTTTGCCGTCATACGATTTGGTGACGGTCTGAAGGGTTACGCCTGCCATTTTATTTTTCACTCTCCACCAGGCCACGCACAAAGGCACGCTGCATGACTAAAACCACCACCACCGGTGGGATCAGGGTTAATAACATTGCCGCCATCACTTCATTCCACTGCGTCGGGCCACCGCTGGTATTGATCATACTTCTCACCCCGGCCACGGCGGTGCCAAGGCTGGCGTCATTGATGATCAGCAACGGCCACAGATACTGGTTCCAGCCGTAGATAAAGGTGATGACGAACAGCGCCGCCAGATTGGTTTTCGATAGCGGCAGCACGATGTCCCAGAAAAAGCGCAGCGGACTGGCACCATCGATGCGTGCCGCTTCAATCAGTTCATCCGGCAGCGACATAAAGAACTGGCGAAACAGGAAGGTGGCGGTCGCCGAGGCCATCAGCGGCAACGTCAGGCCGCTGTAGCTGTCGAGCATATGCAGTGTCGAGATCACCTCTACCGTCGGGAATATACGTACTTCTACCGGCAACATCAGGGTGATGAAGATCAGCCAGAAAAACAGCGAGCGCAGCGGAAAGCGGAACCACACCAGCGCAAACGCCGATAGCATTGAGACGGCGATTTTGCCCACCGTGATACTCAGCGCCATCACCAGGCTGTTGAACAGCATCAGGCCAAAGGCCGGACCGCTGCCGTTGACGCCCTGCGTCCAGATGCGCGTGATGTTGTCCCATAGATGGGTGCCGGGGATCAGCGTCATCGGCACCTGGTACACCGCGTTGTTATCCAGCGTTGCCGCGACAAAGGCGACATACAGCGGGAACAGAATGGTCAGCACGCCCAACACCAGCAGCGTGTGGCTGAAGATATCCAGCCCGCGTCGGTTTTCAATCATTGGTATTGCACCTTACGCTCGACAAAGCGGAATTGCAGGATAGTCAGGCCGATCACCAACAGCATCAGCACCACCGATTGCGCCGCTGACGAGGAGAGATCCAGCCCGGTAAAACCTTCGCGATAAATTTTATAGATCAGCGTGGTGGTCGCCTGTACCGGGCCACCGCCGGTCGCGGCATCGATCACCGGGAAAGTGTCGAAGAAGGCGTACACCAGGTTGACCACCAGCAGGAAGAAACTCACCGGGGTGATCAACGGTAGCGACAGATTGAAGAAACGACGCACCGGTCCGGCACCGTCAATTGCCGCCGCTTCCACCAGCGATTTCGGGATCGATTGCAGCGCTGCAAAGAAAAACAGGAAGTTGTAGCTCATCTGCTGCCAAATCGATGCCAGCACAATCAGGAACATCGCCTGACCGCTGTTTTGCGCGTAGTTCCAGTTGTAACCGATCTGGTTAAGCAGATGGCTGAACAGACCGAGTCCGGGGTTAAACAAGAACATCCACAGTACCGCCGCCACTACCGGTGCGACCGCATACGGCAGCAGCAGCAAGGTTTGGTAAAGCTTTTTCAGCCGTACCACGTAATCCACCAACGCTGCCAGCAGCAGAGAAAACAACATGCCGCACACCGTCACCAGCGTACTGAATTCAATGGTGGTCCAGAATGAGGCCAGGTAGTACTCATCGCTGAACAGTCGCCTGAAGTTATCCAGCCCAACAAAGGTGCTGGAGATGCCAAAAGGATCAAGGTTTTGCAGCGAGTACCACAACGCTTCCCCGGCAGGCCACAGAAAGAAGATGGCGGTAATCACCAACTGTGGCAGAACCAGCAGATAAGGCAGCAAACGGGAGCGGAAAACCGGACGTGATGAGGACATAACGGACTCGTTCAGGCAGATAGATCGGGGCAGACACGCGGCCTGCCCCGTTACGGCGGGTTACTTCACTTGCTGCTCAAAACGGCGCAGCAGTTCGTTTCCACGTTTTACTGAGTTATCCAGCGCTGCCTGCGGCGACTGTTTGCCGGTCCACACGCTTTCCAGCTCCTCGTCCACGATGGTACGGATCTGCGGCATATTGCCCAGACGCATCCCTTTGGTGAACGGCAGCGGATCTTTGTTCAGCATCTGGCGCGTGGCGATATCGGCACCCGGATTCTTGTCGTAGAAGCCCTGCTTCTTGGTCAGCTCGTAAGCCGCCGTGGTGATCGGCAGATAACCGGTTTTCTGGTGCCACTCTGCCGCGATTTCTGGCTGCGCCAGGAACTGCATAAACTCCGCCACGCCTTTGTAGGTATTGGCATCTTTGCCTTTCATCACCCACAGGCTGGCACCACCGATAATGGCGTTCTGCGGCGCATTCGGCACGGTTGCGTCATACGGCATCATGCCGACACCAAAGTTGAATTTGGCGTAGTGTTTGATATCCGCCAGTGAACCGGAAGACGCGGTGGTGATGCCACAATCGCCGTTGTAGAACTTAGCGGTGGATTCATCTTTACGGCCAAAGTAGGTGAAATCACCCTTCTTGTTCATGTCTTCCAGCATCTGGATATGACGAACTTGCACTGGCTTGTTGAACTCCAGCACGGCATCGGTGCCGTCAAAGCCGTTGTTTTTGGTCGCGACCGGCAAGGCGTGCCAGGCGCTGAAGTTTTCAATCTGAATCCAGCCCTGCCAGCCGCTGGCGTAACCACAGGTCAGGCCAGCTTTACGCAGCGCGTCGGCGTCTTTCGCCAGTTCCTGCCAGGTTTTCGGTGGCTGATCCGGGTTCAGACCGGCTTTTTTGAAGGCGTCTTTGTTGTAGTACAGCACCGGGGTGGAGCTGTTGAACGGCTGAGAGATTAAATGGCCGCTGGAATCACTGTAGTAGCCCGCTACGGTCGGAACGAACTGTTTTTCATCAAACGCGATACCAGCGTCCTGGAACACCTGATGCACCGGCACAATGGCTTTGGACGCCATCATGGTGGCGGTGCCCACTTCATACACCTGCAAAATGGCCGGAGCTTTACCGGTACGGACTGCTGCAATCCCCGCCGCCAGGCTCTGTTCATAGTTGCCTTTGTAGACCGGGACGATTTTGTAATCTGGGTGAGCCTGGTTAAAACGTTGTGCCAGAGAATCGACTTCTTTGCCTAACTCGCCTTCCATGGAGTGCCAGAAAGGAATTTCGGTGGCGGCCAGTGCATTACCACTGAGCGCCAGACCGAGCAGGGCACTCATCAGGCGGGGACGAAGCGTAAAAGCGGACATAATGTTTTCCTGTGCATGTAGGTGCGCGCGAAATCACGCATTTTTTGTTCGCGAAGTAACATGACACGGGAAAATGACGGAAAAATAACAGGTTAATGACGGGAATGTGACAGGGATGTCGCCATGTCGCGGCGCGATTTATCGCGCCCCGTTGATTCAGTGCAGTGGCAAAAAAGCAGCGCGATAAATCGCGCCGCTACAAATCAAGCTCCGAGATACGCGCTACGTACTGCCTCGTTGGACAGCAACGCTTCGCCGCTATCCTCCAGCACCACATGCCCGTTCTCCAGCACGTAGCCACGGTCGGCCAGTTTCAGCGCCTGGTTGGCGTTCTGCTCTACAAGGAAGATGGTCATCCCTTCTTTACGCAGTTGCTCAATGGTGTCGAAAATCTGCTGAATAATAATCGGTGCCAGGCCGAGCGACGGTTCGTCCAGCAACAGCAGACGCGGCTGGCTCATCAGCGCACGGCCAATCGCCAGCATCTGCTGCTCACCACCGGACATCGTGCCTGCGCGCTGCACTTTACGCTCCGCCAGACGCGGGAACAGATCATAAACGCGTTCAATACGCTCCTGATACTGACCACGACTGGCAAAGAAGCCGCCCATCGCCAGGTTCTCTTCCACCGTCATGCGCGAAAACACCCGACGACCTTCCGGCACAATCGCGATCGCCTCACGCATGATGCGTGCAGTTTGCCAGTCGGTGATGGTTTTGCCATCAAACGTAATGGTGCCCGCCGTTGCACGTGGCTCGCCGCACAGCGTACCGAGCAGCGTAGTTTTTCCTGCACCGTTGGCACCAATCAGGGTGACAATCTCCCCCTGATTGATATACAGGCTGACGTTATGCAGCGCCTGGATTTTGCCATAATGGGCGCTGACGCTTTCAATGGTTAACATCGGGTTGGCCATGTTACGCCTCTCCTAAATAGGCACGGATCACGTCCGGGTTGTTACGAATCTCTTCCGGCGTGCCGTTGGCCAGCGGCGTTCCCTGATTGACCACATAGATGCGGTCAGAAATGCCCATCACCAGCTTCATATCATGTTCGATCAACAGCACCGACACCTTATGCGTTCCGCGCAGTTCGGCAATCAGTTCGTCCAGTTCATGGGTTTCCTTCGGGTTCAGACCGGCAGCCGGTTCATCCAGCATCAGGATTTCCGGACGCGTAACCATGCAGCGTGCAATCTCCAGACGACGTTGCTGACCATAAGCGAGGTTACCCGCCTGACGGTTCGCCAGCTCCAACAGGCCGATACGTTCCAGCCAGGTAGCGGCACGATCCAGCGCTTCGCTTTCGCCTTTGCGGAACGCCGGGGTTTTGAATAACCCGGAGAACACGCCGCTTTTCAGATGCTGATGTTGCGCCACCAGCAGGTTTTCAATCACCGTCATCTCACGGAACAGACGTACATGCTGGAAGGTACGCACAATGCCCATCCGCGCAATTTTCTGTCCCGGTAAGCCTGCCAGATTTTGATCGCGCAGTTTGATGCTACCGCCGGTGGGTTTGTAGAAACCGGTCAGGCAGTTGAACACCGTGGTTTTACCCGCGCCGTTCGGACCAATCAGCGAGACGATTTCCTGCTCGCGCAGTTCCAGCGCCACGTTGTTGACCGCCAGCAGGCCACCAAAACGCATCATCAGGCCTTCTACGGCTAATAAAGGCTGACTCATGCCTGCTCTCCTGCTTTACCCTGTTTCAATTTCAGTTGCGGACGCTTCATCGGCAGCAGACCCTGTGGGCGCCAAATCATCATCAGCACCATTAAGCCCCCCAACACCAGCATGCTGTATTCGTTGAGATCACGCATCAGCTCACGCGACACCACCAGCAGCACTGCCGCGAGGATCACCGCAAATTGCGATCCCATGCCGCCCAACACCACAATCGCCAGCACAAACGCCGACTCGACAAAGGTGAAGGATTCTGGGCTGACAAATCCCTGACGCGCAGCAAATAACGTACCGGCGAAACCGGCGAAAGCCGCGCTGATGGTAAACGCCGTCAGCTTGATACGTGTCGGGCTGAGACCGAGAGAACGACAAGCGATTTCATCTTCACGCAGTGCTTCCCAGGCGCGGCCCAGCGGCATACGCAGCAGGCGGTTGATGATAATCAACGTCAGCACCACCAGCAGCAACGCCACCAGGTAGAGGAAAATCACGCGATCATTGGGATCGTATTTCATGCCGAACACCTCGTGGAAGGTGCCCCAGCCTCCGTCACTGACCTTGCGACCAAACTCCAGGCCGAATAAGGTCGGTTTCGGGATTTGCGCGATGCCATTCGGACCGCCGGTAATCGCAGTGTTGTTCAGCAGCAGGATACGAACAATCTCGCCAAAGCCGAGGGTGACAATCGCCAGATAGTCGCCACGCAAACGCAGCACCGGGAAGCCAAGCAGCAAGCCAAACGCCCCGGCCACCAGCCCCGCCAGCGGCAAGCTCTGCCAGAAACCAAAACCGTAGTAGTGGTTCAGCAAAGCAAAGGTATAGGCACCAATGGCGTAGAAGCCGCCGTAGCCCAGTACCAACAGGCCCGACAACCCCACCACCACGTTCAGACCGAGGCCCAACATCACGTAGATCAACGTCAGCGTGGCGATATCCACGCTACCGCGCGACACCAGGAACGGCCAGATCACTGCCGCAACGATCATCAACACCATCACCAGCTTCTGCTTGGGTGTCGAACCATCAAAGCCCGGCAGCACCAACCCGTTACCGCTGCGCTTCAACGCGCCCTGGAATAACGGACGCAACAACTGGAACAGGAATACCACGCCGCAACCGACAAAAATCCAGTTCCAGCGTACCGTCCCTGCGTTGGACACCACCAGTTTGGTGCCATCAAGATCGAGGCGCATCCCCATAAAGAAGGTGGCGAGCACCAGCAACATCACCGTAGAGATAACGGCGTTAACCAGTCCGAGGCGCTTCATACTTTTTCCACCTCCGGGCGGCCAAGGATGCCGGTTGGCATCACCAACAACACCACAATCAGCAGCGCAAAGGAGACCACATCTTTATATTCGGTGGAGAGATAGGCCGAGGTCAGCGCTTCGGCAATGCCCAGCACCAGGCCGCCGATCATCGCACCCGGAATGCTACCAATCCCACCCAGCACCGCGGCGGTAAAGGCTTTCATCCCCGCCATAAAGCCGATAAACGGGTTGATGGAACCGTAGAACTGCCCCAGCAGCACCCCGGCCACCGCCGCCATGGCTGCGCCAATCACAAAGGTCAGCGAAATCACACGATCGGTATTGATACCCAGCAGGCTGGCCATTTTCAGGTCTTCTGCACAGGCTCGGCAGGCGCGTCCCATACGTGAATAACGGATAAATACCGTCAGTGCCAACATGGCGATAAAGGTCACTACCCAGATCATTAACTGCATGGTGGAGAGCGTGGCGGCAAAGCCGTTGCTTTCACCTAACGTCCATTGCCCGGTGATCAGGCTCGGCAACGCGAGGTCGCGCGAGCCTTGCGTCAGGCTGACGTAGTTTTGCAGGAAGATCGACATCCCGATGGCGGAGATCAGCGCGATCAGGCGCTTAGAGGAACGCACCGGCTTATAGGCCACACGTTCAATGCTCCAGCCGTAAGCGCTGGAGATGATGATCGCCATGACAAAACCTGCGGCAATCATCAGCCAGGTGGTGTCGATGCCCATCATCATCAGCGCGGCGATGACGATAAAGGAGACATAGCTACCGATCATGTACACCTCGCCGTGGGCGAAGTTGATCATGCCGATAATGCCGTAAACCATGGTGTACCCAATGGCGATCAGCGCGTAAGTGCTGCCCAGGGTCACTCCGTTGAACATCTGCTGGAGGAAATAGAGGAACTGCTCGGACATAACAAGTACCTTAGAAACACGTCCGTGATGGTAAATCGTTACCGCGACTGGCGGTAAATTAACCGGTTTGAGTAAGGGCGGCCCTGAGGCCGCCCCTGCGATCGTGCTGGATGCAACGATTATTTGATCGCGGTAGATGAGCCGTCTTTATGCCATTTGAAGATGCCGAACTCGAAGCCTTTCAGGTCACCTTTCTGGTCCCAGCTGAGGTTGCCCATCACCGTCGGCACTGGTGCACCTTCTTTCAGGTTCTTGGCGATCGCATCAGGCTCGTCGCTCTTGCTGCGTTCAATACCGGCCACCAGCGACTGAATCGCGGCATAGGTCGTCCAGACGAACGGACCGGTCGGATCTTTGCGGTTCGGTGCGGTGTTAGCTTTGATGGCATCCACAATCGCTTTGTTGTCCGGCAGTTGGTCATAGCGCTTCGGCAGCGTCACGTACAGACCTTCAGACGCATCACCAGCGATGTTAGACAGTGAGGCGTTGCCCACCCCTTCCGGTCCCATAAAGCCCGCATTCAGACCTGCCGCTTTTGCCTGGCGCAGAATCTGGCCCAGCTCCGGGTAGTAACCACCGTAGTAAACGAAATCGACGTTGTCTTTCTTCAGACGAGCAATCAGGGTGGAGAAATCTTTATCGCCAGCAGTGATACCTTCGAACAGCACCACGTTGCCGCCTTTGGCTTTCAGGGTTTTCTGCACGGATTCCGCCAGACCCTGACCGTACTGCTGCTTGTCATGCACCACAGCGATACGTTTCGGTTTGATGGTGTCCAGGATGTAGTTCGCCGCCGTCGGGCCTTGATCGGAATCCAGACCGGTGGTGCGCATCACATCAGCATAACCACGCGCGGTCAGTTCCGGTGCGGTGGCTGCCGGGGTAATCATCAGCACGCCTTCATCGTTATAAATATCAGACGCAGGCTGGGTAGAAGAGGAGCACAGGTGACCGATAACGTATTTGATACCGTCGTTGACCACTTTGTTGGCAACCGCTACCGCTTGTTTCGGGTCACAGGCGTCGTCGTATTCCACGCCAACCAGCTTATCGCCGTTGACACCGCCTTTAGCATTGATGTCCTTAATGGCCTGGGCCGCACCGGTAAATTGCATGTCGCCGTATTGGGCTACCGGGCCGGTTGCTGCGCCGACGATGGCAATTTTGATGTCTTTTGCCAGCGCCGCATGGCTCAGCGCCAGCGCCACGCAGCCCGCCAATAATGCGCGTCCTTTACTCATTTTCATGCGAACTTCCCCATCTGTTGTGTCGTGTCTGTTGTGGTTTGGATTATTTTCTGCCAGTGAAAGAGGAAAACTGATTCTGGAATAATGAGTTAGCGCACTTTTCTGGCATTTATTGGTAATAAGGCTTTATTTTTCAGGTTATTAAACAGGAAGTTTCTTCTGTAAATCAACTGACATATTCAGTTATAGCTGGATTGAACAGCAGAATCGTCTGGTTGTTATGGCCGCATTTTCGCCGACTTACCAGCTAATTATGCTGGCTATTTAACCAACCATCGCCCTGTTTAACTATCATTCTGGCAAACAGGCTGTTGTTTGACCTATTTTTATCAAAAAAAAGTGACAGCGCTCTGACTGTCTAAATTCGCTACACTATGCCCTTTGCACTAGTACAGGTACGGGGAATGAAGCTCACTATTCAGCGCTTAACATCGTTGTCGACGCAGGATCGCATCGACCTGACGAAAGTCTGGCCTGAGATCGATATTTCACAACTGGAAGCCCAGCTAAGCGAAACGCAGCGCATGTATGCCGCGCGCTTTAATGATCGTTTGCTGGCGGCATTACAACTGACCATTCAGGGCACGCAGGGAAAAATTACCCATCTTCAGGTGCGGGATGTGACCCGTCGCCGCGGCGTGGGGAAATATTTGCTGGAGGAGACGCTGGCGCAGAACAGTTCGCTGGCGGATTGGTGGGTTGCCGATGACGGCGCTGATGATCAGGGCGTTCGCGCTGCGTTTATGCAGGCTTGTGGTTTTCGCGCGCAGGCTGATGGCTGGACGCGCTAAAACGTAGCGGCGCGATTTATCGCGCTTTTGTCCGTTATATTAACGTCAAAGGCGCGCGATAAATCGCGCCGCTACGGGGTATGTGCTTTTATCAGGCTTCAATCGCCATACGTAATTTCTTCATGGCGTTCTTTTCCAACTGGCGCACACGCTCTGCGGAAACGCCGTATTGGTCGGCCAGTTCCTGCAAGGTGGTTTTGTTCTCTTCATCCAGCCAGCGCGCACGGATGATGTGCTGACTACGCTCGTCCAGACCCTGCATCGCGTCGGTCAGTTTATCGGCGGCGTGTGCATCCCAGTTGTCCTCTTCAATACCATCAGCAAAGTCAGAGGTTTTATCCTGTAGATACAGCACTGGAGCCATGGATTTGCTTTCGCCGTTTTCGTCGTCAGCCGACATGTCGAAAGTCATATCCTGTGCCGCCATGCGCGATTCCATTTCACGCACATCTTTGCTGCTCACGCCCAGCTCGCGCGCTACCATTTCGACTTCATCCTGGTTAAACCAGCCCAGACGCTGCTTAGTTTTACGCAGGTTAAAGAACAGCTTACGCTGTGCTTTAGTAGTAGCGACCTTCACAATACGCCAGTTGCGCAGGACGTATTCATGAATCTCAGCTTTAATCCAGTGCACGGCAAACGACACCAGACGCACACCGACTTCAGGATTGAAGCGACGCACCGCCTTCATCAGGCCGATGTTCCCTTCCTGAATCAGGTCTGCCTGTGGCAAGCCGTAACCGGAATAGTTACGAGCGATATGAACAACAAAGCGCAGATGAGACAGGATCAGCGTCTTAGCCGCATCCAGATCGCCCTGGTAATGCAGCCGTTCAGCCAGCGCTTTTTCCTCTTCTGCCGACAGCATCGGCCAGACGTTAGCAGCCCGGATATATGATTCCAGGTTGCCAAGAGGAGCAATAGCTAAAGTTTGCATTTCTTTGGTCATTCAAACCCTCACAAATTCAGTGGAATATTGCTGCACGTTCCCATGAGCAGACGATACATTACGTCAACGTTGCTGGAAATCTGAAAGCAATCTGTGCTACCCGAACTTAGAGATCAAAGTTATCCACAAGTTCAATTGTAACGGTGAATATTTTACACACAGATGACAGGAAGGGAAGCGGAGAAAAAATCCTCTGCACCCGATTGTCGGCAGCAGAGGACTATTATACCAAAAAAATGTGTCAGGCGTTTACTGCGGCGTAAATCGGCGTAAATGTTGTACCGTTGCCAGCCAGGCCGCAATCCAGCCGATAATGGCGGCAATCAATAGCAGCAGCAACGCTTCATCCCAGGAAAAACCTTCCAGATCAAAGCTGGTGCCAAATACTTGCGCCACCTGCGCCACCACCGATTGCAGACGTAGCACCAGCACCTCGGACAGGATTAGCGATAATACCGCGCCGCTAAAGCCCAGCATCGCCCCGCCGTAAAGGAATGGACGCAGGATAAAGCCGTCAGTGGCCCCCAGCAATTTCTGCACGTTGATGGTATCGCGGCGCGCAAAAATGCTGAGGCGCACGCTGTTGCCAATCACCAGGAATACCGCGATGACCATCAACAAGCCAATGATCTCAGCAATTTGCCCGACTAACCCGGACAACGCCGCCAGGCGGGCAAACCAGCTGTCGTCCATACGGACTTCATCCACGCCCTGCACTTTCGACACGCGATCACGCAGGCTTGCCAGCGTATCGGCGCTCTGGAAATTCAGCTTCGGCGTGATAATCGCCACCGCTGGCAGCGGATTCTGCTCCAGCATATCCATCGCACCGCCAAAACCCGACCAGTTGCGGAACTCGTTAAGCGCTTCTTCACGCGTCAGATAGTCGACGTTCTTCACACCATCCAACTGCTTCAGCTGTGCTGTGACGTTTTCCGCTGCGGTGTCATCCAGCGTTTTGGAGAGATAAACGGTCAGCTGCGGTGCCGGATACCACTGCGTCGCCGCCTGACTGACGTTTTTCCACACCATATAGCAGACACTCGGCAGCGTCAGCGAGATAGCAATCACCATCACCGTCAGCAACGTCGCCAGCGGCTGCCGCCACATATCAGAGACTGTGCCACGCAGCGCATAGCGCCACTGCTCCTGCCAGCCACCTTTTAGTGCTTTGCTTTTCGAAGGCTGTTTCGCTTTTGGCGCAGGTGCGCGCTTATTGCGTTTATTGACCATCATGGCCTCCGTGCAGGCGTCCCTGATTAAGCGTCATCAAGCGATAGTTACGACGGGCGATCAGCCCCATATCATGGGTAGCCATCAGCACCGTCACACCAACGCGGTTGAATTCTTCAAACAGGCGCAGAATATCTTCCGACAGCGCTTCATCAAGGTTACCGGTCGGTTCATCCGCCAGCAGCACGGCAGGTTTATTTACCACGGCACGCGCAATGCCAACACGCTGCTGTTCACCGCCAGAGAGCTGAATCGGGAAACTTTTCGCTTTGTCGAGCAGGCCCACTTTATCCAGTGCCGCTGAAACGCGACGGCGAATATCCTCACCGCTGGCTCCCGAGATAATCAGCGGGATCGCCACGTTGTCATACACCGAACGATCCATCAGCAGATGGTGATCCTGAAAGATCATGCCAATCTGACGACGCAAGAAGGGCACTTCGCTATTCCGCAGCCGTGAGATGTCGTGCCCGCTGAACCAGATCTTCCCGGCGCTCGGGCGCTCAATACCACAAATCAGCTTCAGTAAGGTACTTTTCCCCGCGCCAGAGTGGCCGGTCAAAAACGCCATTTCACCGGGGCGCAGATGAAAATCCACGCCC
Organism: Pantoea sp. X-Soil-TKNS-1211; assembly: GCF_059730495.1. Classification (NCBI taxonomy): domain Bacteria; kingdom Pseudomonadati; phylum Pseudomonadota; class Gammaproteobacteria; order Enterobacterales; family Erwiniaceae; genus Pantoea; species Pantoea sp. X-Soil-TKNS-1211. The sequence continues at coordinate 331,921 of NZ_AP035953.1, read as the reverse complement.
TGGAGCGCCTGACGCCCGCCCAGATATGCCTTACTGACCTCTTCAAAGCGAATCATCCCAATTAGTCCTCTCGGGCAAACAGTGCCTCAATAAAGTCTGCGGCCTTAAACGGCCGTAAATCCTCGATGCCTTCCCCGACACCGATATAACGAATCGGAATGCCAAACTGATCGGCAACCGAGAAGATCACACCACCTTTTGCGGTGCCATCCAGTTTTGTCAGCGTGATGCCGGTCAGGCCCACCGCTTCATGGAACAGTTTCGCCTGGCTGATGGCGTTCTGCCCGGTGCTGGCGTCAATGGTCAACATCACTTCATGTGGTGCATCTTCATCTAACTTCTTCATCACGCGCGTGATTTTCTTCAGTTCTTCCATCAGATGCGATTTGTTTTGCAGACGTCCGGCGGTATCGGCAATCAACACATCGACGTTACGCGCTTTCGCCGCCTGGATAGAGTCAAAAATCACTGACGCGGAATCCGCACCAGTATGCTGTGCGATAACCGGGATGTTGTTGCGCTGACCCCAGACCTGCAACTGCTCAACCGCCGCCGCACGGAAGGTATCGCCCGCCGCCAGCATCACGGATTTGCCTTCGGCCTGATACTGGCGCGCCAGCTTGCCGATGGTAGTGGTTTTACCGACACCGTTGACCCCAACCATCAGGATCACAAACGGCGTTTTACCTGAAACATCCAGTGGAGCATCAACTTTGTCGAGAATCCCGGCCATTTCCGCTTTCAACAAACCATAAAGCGCTTCCGCATCACGCAGTTGTTTGCGGTTTGCCTGCTGGGTCAGATTGGTGATGATGCGTCTGGTGGTTTCAACACCCACGTCAGCGATCAACAGTTGCTCTTCCAGCTCCTCAAACAGATCATCATCGATTTTCTTGCCGCGGAACAGACTGATAAATCCGGAACCAAGATTGGCACGGGTTTTTACAAGGCTGCGTTTCAGACGGGCAAAGAAGCCCTCTTTGGTTGGGCGTTCCTGCTCCTGCGCCACAATGGGTGCGGCGGCCAGCGGCAGATCGCTGACGGTATCCTCAGGGACTTCCGGCTCAACTTCTGATGCAACTTCCGGTGCGTCTTCCGCCAATGCCAGCGCTTCGAGTTCTTCATCGCTCAGCGGACTGTCGTCTGCGTCCTGCGTCTCTTCGGCAACCGGCTCAATCTTAGGTTGCTCCAGCGCTTCTGGCAGGGCTTCTTCTTCAGCGGCAACCTCCTGCGCTTCAACCTGCTGCTCTGCCACCTGCTCGGTGATGGCGACGGTTTCTTCAGCCTGCGCTTCGGCGCGATCTAACGCGCTCTCTTCAACGGCTGGCTCCTGCGCCACCTCGGCGGGTTGCTGCTCTTCGGCAGGCTGTTGCGTCTCTTCTTCTTTGCCAAAACCTAGCCAGGAAAAAAAGCCGCGTTTTTTCTCTTTTGCCATTGCGTAACCACACTCCTCGATGGCTTATTCCCGGTAGCACGCTGTTCCCAGGGGATAAAAAATTCAATTTTAAGGCTTCAGCCGCGTAAAAATCAGTGCATTACACGCGCCATACCAACTCAGTAGTCTAACACTTTCCAGCCAGCGCACCACAGCACCCTTTTTTACGTTTCTTCTCCCTTCCACGCCCGTTAAACTACGCAACAAATTATGACGAGTTGTGAGCAAAATGAGTAAATCCCCCCGCAGCAGCGGCGCTGCTGGTCAGATCCGTATCATTGGTGGTCAATGGCGCGGTCGTAAATTACCGGTACCCGACAGCGCTGGCCTACGCCCGACCACCGATAGGGTACGTGAAACCTTGTTTAACTGGCTGGCCCCGAATATTCAGCAGGCACATTGCCTCGATTGTTTTGCCGGCAGCGGTGCGCTCGGCCTGGAAGCGTTGTCGCGCTTTGCTGCTTCTGCCACCCTGCTGGAACTGGAGCGTCCGGTGGCACAACAATTGACGCAAAATCTGCAAACGCTTCGTGCCAGTAACGGCAAAGTGGTGCAGGCCAATACGCTGCAATGGTTGAGTCAACCGGGAGAACCCTTTGACGTAGTGTTTGTCGATCCGCCATTCCGCAAGGGGTTGTTGCAGGAGACACTGGCGCTGCTGGAACAAAACGGCTGGCTGGCGTCTGAAGCGCTAATTTATGTCGAAAGCGAAGTGGAACATGGCGCGCCGCCCGTGCCTGCCAGTTGGGATCTGTACCGCGAGAAAATTGCCGGGCAGGTCGCATATCGTTTATATCAACGCCAACAAGGAGATGTGTGATGTGGCTTAATCTGGGACGTTTATTAATGATCTGCGTCTGGGCCTTTTTGCTGTTAAATCTGGTCCAGCCGTTCCCCACGCCGCTGCGTTATTTCGTGCATGTTGCGCTGTTCTTTATGGTGATTATGCATGGTTTGCAGCTGGTGTTGCTGCGCGCCACGCAGCCGAAAGAGGCGCCCAAACTGGGACGCGTCACGCAATTAAAGATTTTCTTTTTTGGCGTGTTTGAACTGCTGGCGTGGCAAAAGAAACATTATCCCAAGGGATAATGTTTCTTCCGTAGCCGCGCGATAAATCGCGCTGCTACGGGGCTATTGCGCCGGGGTAAAACTCACAAAGCGGGTGCCTTGCATTTTCAACTCCCCCTTCACACCTTTATCCATCTGATGATAGTCCCCGGCATTGATGACCAGCTTGAAATCTCCCGCACCATTCAGCGGATGGAACCAGGCTTCATAACGCATATCTTCCCCGGCAATCACTTCACGCTGACGCGAGCGGCGATTGGGTGACGGATATTCACGCTTGGTTTTGATTTCCACACTCAGGGTTTGGATCGGGGAAGCATCGTTCACCGCGACTTCACGGCGTTGTTTAATAAACTGACGGGTCGCCAAAACAGCAATAATCGCCAGAACGATAAAAAAGAGTAGCGGTGGTTTGCTCATGTTTTCTCTCGTGCTTTGCGTTAATGTCGGAAAGGTAAAGACGACCCAGCATACAACCAGAGTTGCCCGATTGTCACATTCACCGCCGGTAACTTACACTGGGATCGCGTTTTTGGGAAAATTCATCAGACTGGCGGACATCACGTCCAGAAAAGGGAGAAAACATGCTTTGGTCTTTCCTTGCCGTACTTTTTTCCGGTTGGCTCTACGTCGATGCGACCTATCGTGGCCCGCAGTGGCAACGTTGGTTATTTAAACCCGTCACCCTGTTGCTGCTGGTGGCCTGGGCCTGGCAAGCGCCCACCTTTAACCCCACCGATTACCTGATTCTTGCCGGCCTGGTCGCCACGCTGGTTGGCGATGCGCTGACGCTGCTGCCTCGCCAGCAGATGCTGTATGCGCTGGGTGCTTTCTTTCTCTCGCATCTGCTCTACACCATCAGCTTTGCCGCCCATATGACGGTCAGCTTCTTCTGGCCAGTGCCGCTCACGCTATTGATCATCGGCGTGATACTGATTGCCATCATCTGGAGCAAGCTGGAAGAGTTGCGCTGGCCGGTTTGCACCTTTATCGGCATGACGCTGGTGATGACCTGGATGGCCGCGGAAAATTACTTCTTCCGCCCGACGGATTACAGCTTCTCGCTGCTGGTCGGTGCCGGATTGCTGCTGCTGGCCAATATCGTCTGGTTTATCACCCACTATCGTCGTCGTTTCAGTGCCGACAGCGCCATCGTTGCCGCCTGCTATTTTGCCGGCCACTTTATGATCGTGCGCTCTTTGTGGCTCAATTGAAGAAAAAGTAACCTTAGCGCTTGACTCTGGAGTGCACTCCAGAGTGTAGCATCAGGGTACGGACTCTCGTCCGTCCCTGAATCCGGAGGTTACATGCATCAACATTCTCATGCCTGCCGTTGTGGCAAAAGCCACCACAAACCGCAGCCGCTCTGCGGCATCAGTCGTGCACGCCCGGTGACGTTACAGATTTCCGCCGCACAACCGGTAACACCGGACAGCAGCTGTAGCTGCTGTGACAGCGGCAGTCCCGGCGGTGGCGACGCCGACGAAGAGAGTGACAGGTCTGGCCCCACAACCCATCAATTCCGTTGGCAAATTGCCGGGATGGATTGCCCGAGCTGCGCCCGTACAATCGAAACCGCCGTACAAAAACTGCCCCAGGTCCGTCACGCCCGCGTTATCTTCGCCAGTGAGAAACTGGTAGTCGATGCCGAAAACGATATTCGTCCGGCGATTGAACAGGCGGTAAAAAACGCCGGTTTTAGCCTGACCTCCACCGATGCGCAAACCCCACCCGGCCGCTTGCGGGAAAATGCGGGTTTGCTGCTGCTGGCGCTGTTGATGCTTGCCAGTTGGCTGCTCAGCCTGGCCTCTCCAGTGTGGGGCGATCGCCTGTTTATTGTGACCACCCTGGTCGGCCTACTGCCGGTTGCCCGCAGCGCATGGCGTCTGCTGCGGAGTGGCTCGCCTTTCAGTATCGAAACCCTGATGACCCTCGCCGCTGGCGGTGCGCTGGTGATTGGTGCCCATGCCGAAGCCGCGATGGTCTTACTGCTATTCCAACTGGGCGAACGCCTGGAAGCCTATGCCGCAACACGCGCCCGTCGTGGTGTGACCGCGCTGATGGCGTTGCGCCCGGATACCGCCACCCGTGTACGCGGCGGCCAGCGCGAGCAGGTGGTGCTGGCGGATTTACGCCCCGGCGATGTGATTGAAGTGGCAGCAGGCGGCCGCCTGCCTGCCGATGGCGAGTTACTTGCCAGTGCCGCCAGCTTTGACGAGAGCGCATTAACCGGCGAATCTGTACCGGTAGCACGCCAACCCGGCGAAAAAGTGATGGCCGGTGCCACCAGCGTCGACCGGCTGGTCACCCTGCAAGTGATCTCGGAACCCGGCCACAGCGCCATTGACCGTATCCTGCAACTGATTGAGGAAGCGGAAAGCCACCGCGCACCGGTTGAACGCTTTATCGACCGCTTCAGCCGTCTCTACACCCCGGCGATTATGCTGCTGTCGCTGCTGGTGATGACGCTACCGCCACTGGTCGCAGGCGCGGACTGGTTGCCGTGGATCTACAAGGGTTTGACGCTGCTGCTGATTGGTTGCCCGTGTGCGCTGGTGATTTCCACCCCGGCAGCGATTACCTCCGGTCTGGCCGCTGCGGCACGCCAGGGAGCGTTGATTAAAGGCGGTGCCGCGCTGGAACGGCTCAGCCGCGTCAGCATCATGGCATTCGATAAAACCGGCACCCTGACCGAAGGCAAACCTCAGGTGACCGATGTGGTAGCATTTGGAGACGCGCAGACGGAAAGGTTGCTGGCACTCAGTGCCGCGATTGAACAGGGTTCCAGTCATCCGCTGGCCATGGCGATTGTCGCAGAAGCCAGGCGTCGGCAGCTTTCCCTTTACATGGCATGTGACCAACGTACGCTGGCCGGTAGCGGTATTGAAGCGCAGATTGATGGCATCCAGTATCAGTTACTGGCTCCGCGTGAAGTGAAAAACCTGATTGAGGATCAGCAGCAAATCATCGCGCAGCTTGAAGCCAAAGGCAAAACCGTGGTGGTGCTGTTGCAGGATGCACGCCCACTGGGTGTGCTGGCCTTGCAGGATAAGTTACGTCACGAGGCCGCCAGCGCACTGGCGGCGCTACAACGACTCGGCGTCAGCAGCCTGATGCTGACCGGTGATAACCCACGTGCTGCTGCCGCGATTGCCGCCGCATTGCAGATTGATTATCGCGCGGGCCTGCTGCCTGCCGATAAGGTCACCGCCGTGCGTGAACTGGATGCACAGCAATCGCTGGCGATGATTGGCGATGGCATCAACGATGCTCCGGCGATGAAAGCCGCCACCATTGGGATTGCGATGGGCAGTGGTACAGATGTGGCGCTGGAAGCAGCCGATGCGGCCCTGACGCAAAACCGGCTGGCAATTCTGCCGCGCACCGTGGCGCTGGCACGCCGTACCCGGCGCATTATCCGGCAGAATATCGCGCTGGCGCTGGGGCTGAAGGCGTTGTTCCTCGTCACCACATTACTCGGCTTTACCGGGTTGTGGCTGGCGGTGCTGGCGGATTCCGGTGCCACCGCGCTGGTCACGGCCAATGCGCTGCGGCTGCTGCGTTCACGTTAAACCAGGCGTGGATGCCTCTAGGCATCCACGCCTTTCTTCAGCAAATATTGATATGGCAAGGTTTCCGTCTGCTGCGCCAGCAACGTATGTTCCATAAAACGGCAAAAGCCGGGGATATCACGCGTGGTCGCTGGATCATCGGCGATAATCAGCAGGGTTTCACCCGCCTGCATCTGGCGCACGGTTTTACGCACCATCATCACCGGCTCCGGGCAGCGCAGGCCAAGGGCATCAAGGGTGTGGTCCGGCGCGGAAAAGGGATCGCTCATGATTCTCTGTCTGTTTGCAAGGGAGGGCGCTCATTCTAGCGCGCTAAATCACCAGCGCAAGGCGATAACGATTGCGTTAATATTAACCGTTGCATAAATCGCACAACGCGATAAGATGCCGCCGATTTTTTATTAACCACCGCAGCAAACTGCGGTACTGGGTTCCCTCACCCCAACACTAAAAAGGTTAGCTATGATCGCTTTTTCTCCGCGTCAGCGCATGCATGCGCTGTTTTGGCTGTCGCTGTTTCATCTGCTGGTGATCACCTCCAGTAACTATCTGGTGCAGTTGCCGGTGGCCATTTTTGGCTTCCACACCACCTGGGGTGCTTTCAGCTTTCCGTTTATTTTCCTCGCCACCGATCTCACCGTGCGCATTTTCGGCGCGCCGCTGGCTCGTCGCATTATTCTGGCGGTGATGGTGCCGGCGTTGTTTATCTCGTACGTCGTCTCCTGCGTGTTTTACCAGGGCGAATGGCAGGGCTGGGCGTCGCTGGAGCAGGTGAATCTGTTCGTGGCACGTATCGCCAGCGCCAGCTTTATGGCCTATGCGCTGGGGCAGATTCTGGATGTGCACGTGTTTAACCGTCTGCGTCGTCTGCCACAGTGGTGGATTGCCCCTGGAGCCGCGATGTTCCTCGGCAATATCAGCGATACCCTTGCGTTTTTCTTCATTGCTTTCTACAAAAGTCCGGACCCGTTTATGGCCCAGCACTGGGTGGAAATCGCGCTGGTGGATTACAGCTTTAAGGTCATGATCTGCATGCTTTTCTTCCTGCCTGCCTATGGCGTGCTGCTTAATGCGACACTGAAGCGTCTGGCTGAGCGTTCGGCCCAGCGTCAGCTCAATTTCGGTTAATTCTACGTAGTGCCAGTGCCGCACCCACGCTAAGATTTCCTGACAAACCGGCGGTTGCTTTTGACCGCCGATTCGGATTTGATAATCCCGGACTGGAATCTTGTTATAGGGAAAAGAATGCGTAACTTAGTGAAATATGCGGGCATTGGCCTGCTGGTGCTTGGCCTCGCGGCTTGTGACCAGAAGAAAGATGATGCGGCAGCGGCTGACAATGGTGCCAACGCCAGCCAGTCAACCCAGACGGTGAGTCTGCTGGACGGCAAACTGAGCTTCACTCTGCCAGCAGGTATGGCGGATAAGAGCGGCAAGCTCGGTACAGAATCCGCCAATATGCACGTCTATGCCGATCAAACCGGTGCTCGCGCGATTATCGTGATTGCCGGTGACCCGACCAATGAAGCGCTGGATTCTCTCTCTCAGCGTCTGGAACAGCAGCAGCGCAACCGCGATCCGCAGTTGCAGGTAGTATCGAACAAGGCAGTGACGCTAAGCGATCAACCGGCTCAGCAACTGGATACAGTGATATCTGCCAACCACCAGACCTCCTGGTCTTCAGTGATTCTGGCGAAAGTCGACGGCAAACTGCTGACCCTGCAAATCACCCTGCCGGCGGATAATCAGCAGCAGGCGCAGAGCGATGCTGACAGCATTGTGAAAAGCATCACGCTGAAATAACCCAGTAGCGGCGCGATTCATCGCGCGTCTTTTTGGCCGGGGTCACCTGTGCCTGAAAACACGCGCAATAAATCGCGCCGCTACCCATTAACGTGTCGTTATAACCTCACCGGCGAAATGTGCCAGATCTCATCGGCGTACTCCTGAATGGTGCGGTCCGCTGAGAAGTAGCCCATATTGGCGATATTCAACGCCGCACGCCGCTGCCACTCATCCGGCTGGCGATACAGCTTATCTACCTTGTCCTGGGTGTCCACGTAGCTGCGATAATCCGCCAGTAATTGATAGTGGTCGCCAAAGTTCACCAGCGCATCGAACAGGTTACGATAGCGGCCCGGATCCTGCGGACTGAACAGGCCGCTGGCAATTTGCGTCAGCGCCTGATGCAACTCCTGATCCTCTTCGTAGTATTTACGTGGGTTGTAACCATCTTTCCGCAGTTGCTCAACCTGCGGCGTGGTATTACCGAAGATAAAGATATTTTCCGCCCCGACATGCTCCAGCATCTCGACATTAGCGCCATCCAGCGTGCCAATGGTTAACGCCCCATTGAGCGCAAACTTCATATTACTGGTGCCGGAGGCTTCCGTACCCGCCGTGGAGATCTGCTCGGAGAGATCCGCTGCCGGAATGATGATCTGCGCCAGACTCACGCTGTAGTTAGGAATAAACACCACCTTCAGCTTGTTCTTCACATCAGGATCGTTGTTGATCACCTTCGCCACATCGTTGATCAGATGGATAATGTGCTTGGCCATGTAATAGGCCGAGGCGGCTTTACCCGCGAAAATGTTCACGCGTGGCACCCAATCGGCAGTGGGATCAGCCTTGATACGGTTATAACGGGTGATCACGTGCAGGACATTCAGCAGTTGGCGTTTGTATTCATGGATACGTTTGATCTGCACATCAAACAGCGCGTGCGGATCCAGCACAATATCGAGGTTTTTTGCCACCCAATCCGCCAGACGTTTTTTGTTGGCAAACTTGGCATCGGCGATTTGTTCGATAAATGCCGGGAAATCGATCTGCGGCGTTAGCTCGCTGAGTTGGCTGAGTTCGGTGCGCCAGTTACGACCAATCGCCTCATCCAGTACCTCCGAAAGTGCCGGGTTAGCCAGCGCCAGCCAGCGACGCGGCGTCACGCCATTGGTTTTATTGCAGAAACGGCCCGGGAACAGGCGAGCAAAATCGGCGAACAGCGACTGCACCATCAGGTTGGAGTGCAGCTCGGACACGCCGTTGACCTTATGGCTGACCACCACCGCCAGCCATGCCATACGTATCTTACGACCATTGTTCTCATCAATAATCGAGATCCGCGACATCAGATCCCAATCATCCGGGTAATATTCCTGGATGGTTTTCAGGAAGTAGTCGTTGATTTCAAAGATAATACTGAGATGGCGCGGTAAGATCTTGCCGATCATATCCACCGGCCAGGTCTCCAGCGCTTCGGTCATCAGCGTGTGGTTGGTGTAGGAGAACACCTGGCAGGTCACTTCAAAGGCATCGTCCCAGGTAAATTTCTGTTCATCGATCAACAAGCGCATCAGTTCAGGGATCGCCAACACCGGATGGGTGTCGTTGAGGTGAATAGCGATTTTGTTTGCCAGGTTGTCCCAGGTCTGATGCATCTGCCAGTGGCGATTGAGGATGTCCTGCACCGTTGAAGAGACGAGGAAATATTCCTGACGCAGGCGCAGTTCGCGACCAGAATAGGTGGAGTCATCGGGATAAAGCACGCGCGACACGTTTTCCGAGTGGTTCTTATCTTCCACCGCGGCAAAGTAATCACCCTGATTAAACTTACCAAGGTTAATTTCGTTACTGGCCTGCGCACCCCATAACCGCAGCGTGTTGGTGGCATCGGTATCGAAACCAGGAACGATCTGATCATACGCAATCGCCAGGATCTCTTCGGTTTCGATCCAGCGTACCCGGCTGCCTTCGTGCTGCAAACGCCCACCGAAACGTACCTTGTAGCGGGTATTAAACCGCTGAAATTCCCACGGGTTGCCGTATTCCAGCCAGTAGTCCGGCGATTCGCGCTGCTGACCGTCGACAATATTCTGCTTGAACATGCCGTAGTCGTAACGGATGCCGTAGCCACGCCCCGGCAAGCCAAGGGTCGCCAGCGAATCGAGGAAACAGGCCGCGAGACGCCCCAGACCGCCATTGCCGAGGCCGGGATCGTTCTCTTCTTCCATCAGTTCAGTGAGATCCAGTCCCATCTCATCCAGCGCCTGATTGAGATCGTCATAAATCCCCATCGCCAGCAGCGCATTGCCGAGGGTACGACCCATCAGAAACTCCATCGACAGGTAATACACCTGGCGCACATCCTGCGACAATTGCGCCCGGCTGGAACGCAGCCAGCGTTCCACCATCCGATCGCGCACCGCCAGCAGCGAGGCGTTCAGCCACTCGTGCTTATTGGCGATAGAAGGATCTTTGCCGATGGTGAACATCAGTTTATAGGCTATCGAGTGCTTCAGCGCATCAACCGTCAGGGTGGGTGAGGCATAGGTGAAAGGTGCGTTCATATCAAGTATCCCAATCTCTCATTACAGCAAACGTTGATAAAGATCGCGGTAGGCTTGTGCTGCCACCTGCCAACTAAAATCCATCCCCATCGCCTGACGCTGAACATAACGCCAGAGGGAAGGGCGGGACCAGAGTACAAAGGCACGCCGGATCGCTCTGAGCAGCGACCAGGCATTACTGTCTTCAAAGCTGAAACCACTGGCGATACCGTCGGCCAGGTTCTCCAGCGAACTGTCATTCACCGTATCCGCCAGACCACCGGTACGACGTACCAGCGGCAGCGTGCCGTACTTCAGGCCATAAAGCTGTGTCAGGCCGCACGGTTCAAAACGGCTGGGCACCAGAATCACATCCGCACCACCGACAATGCGGTGCGAGAAGGCTTCGTGGTAGCCAATTTGCACACCGACACTGCCGGGATGTTCCGCCGCCGCCGCGAGGAACCCCTGTTGCAACTCGGCGTCCCCCTGCCCCAGCAACACCAGCTGGCCGCCCTGCGCCAGTAAACCGGGCAGTGCTTCCAGTACCAGGTCTAACCCTTTCTGCCGGGTTAAGCGACTGATCACGCAAAACACCGGCACTTTGTCATCCACCTTCAGCCCCATCGCAATTTGCAGTTGGCGTTTGTTCTCTGCCTTGCTCTCCAGCGTGTCCCGGTCGTAACGTGCGGTCAGCAGCAGATCATGTGTCGGATCCCATATCGCCGGATCGACACCATTCAGCACGCCACTTAACCGCCCTTCACGTAGCCGCTGTGCCAACAGCGCTTCCATGCCATAACCAAACTCTGGCCGGGTGATCTCCAGTGCGTAGGTCGGACTGACCGCCGTAATATGATCGGCATAAAACAGGCCAGCCTTGAGATAAGAAATTTGACCGTAAAACTCCAGTCCATGCATGTTGAAGAATGCGCGCGGTAACTGAATCTCCTCCATATGACGCGCCGAGAACAACCCCTGATACGCCAGATTATGCACGGTAAACACGGATTTTGCCGGGCGACCACGTGCTTCCAGATAGGCACAAGTCAACCCGGCATGCCAGTCATGTGCATGTACGATATCTGGCCGCCAGAAGGTATCCAGCCCGCAGGCAAGTTCACAGCCCATCCAGCCGAGCAGCGCAAAGCGCAGATAGTTATCGACGTAGGCAAACTGTGATTCGTCGTGGTACGGACTGCCGGGACGTTCATACAATCCCGGCGCATCAATTAAATAAATGCCAACACCGTTAAAATGTCCAAAAAGTAAGCGAACAAACCCGGCAAAGGTTGGCAATTCCGCCACAACTTCCGTATCCGGAATCCCTTTACGCAGGTCAGGATACGCGGGCAGCAGCACGCGCGTATCCGTACCACCGGCAATCTGTGCCTGCGGTAATGCGCCGACAACATCAGCCAACCCGCCGGTTTTCAAGAGCGGGAATAGTTCTGAACAGACATGTAAAACCTGCATCCTGGACCCCTTTTGTGTTATCGCTCGCGTTCCACGCGTCGATTGTCTGTGTGCTTTTTCGTCATCGGGCGGCGGCACCCGCCAGTTTGGCTAACATGGCGCGCGTCACCAGCACGATGCCCTCTTCTGAACGGTAAAAACGGCGGCTGTCTTCATCGGGGTTTTCGCCAATCACAATGCCTTCTGGCAACACGCAGGCGCGATCGATCACGCAGCGGCGCAGACGACAGGAGCGACCCACCACCACATCAGGCAGCAGTACCGAAGAATCGATGTTGCAAAAAGAGTTCACACGTACGCGCGGGAATAGCACCGAGTTGACCACCACCGAGCCGGAGATGATGCAACCGCCGGAGACCAGCGAGTTCATCGTCATGCCGTGGCTGCCGGAACGATCCTGCACAAACTTCGCCGGTGGTAACGGCTCCATATGGGTACGAATCGGCCAGGTGTGGTCATACATGTCCAGTTCCGGTGTGACGGAGGCCAAATCCAGATTGGCACGCCAGTAGGCTTCGAGCGTCCCGACATCACGCCAGTAGGGTTCGGCGGCTTCGTCGCTTTGCACGCAGGACAAGGTGAAGGAGTGCGCGTAGGCGTCACCGCTGGCCACAATTTTCGGCAGCAAATCTTTGCCGAAATCGTGATTGGACTCCGGTAATTGTGCGTCTTCTTCCAGCAGTTGGTAGAGATAATCCGCGTTGAATACATAAATCCCCATGCTGGCCAACGCTTTGCTATCATCGCCGGGCATTGACGGGGGAACGGGCGGTTTTTCAACAAAATCAACCACGTTGTTTTCGGCATCCACCGCCATCACACCAAAAGCGGTGGCTTCTTCCAGTGGCACCGGCAAACAGGCGATGGTGCATTTGGCGCCACGATCGGCGTGGTCCAGTAGCATGCGCGAGTAGTCCATTTTGTAGATGTGATCCCCGGCGAGGATCACGATGTACTGGGCGTTATAACGACGAATGATGTCAAGGTTTTGCGTCACCGCATCCGCCGTCCCGCGATACCAGTGCTCGGTGGATAAGCGTTGTTGCGCGGGCAACAGATCAATAAACTCGTTCATCTCTTCGTTGAAAATCGTCCAGCCACGCTGGATATGTTGCACCAACGTGTGTGACTGATATTGCGTAATCACGCCAATGCGCCGAATGCCCGAGTTGAGGCAATTGGAGAGCGCAAAGTCGATAATGCGGAACTTACCGCCAAAGTGTACCGCCGGTTTGGCGCGTTTAGCGGTCAGGTCTTTCAAGCGTGTGCCACGTCCTCCGGCGAGGATCAAGGCCACCGTCTGCGTAGGGAGCTGGCGTGCCAGCATCAGATGATCTGTTCTCTCTAAATTTACCATGTCTGACTCCTTATGATTGTTTCAGGAACACACACACACCGTGTGCGGGCCCGTGCCAGACAGTTGTCAAAATGGGGTTATCTTCCCCGGCGAAAGGAGGAATGGCACGCCACTCTCCGTCTGGTAAGGCGAGGTCACTCACCGCATCCGTGGCGTTAATTGTTATTAACCAGCGGCCGGAGAGCAGGATCTGCATTCTGTGCGTCCCCTGTTCCCACTCCTCATTCCCCAGTGGTTTGCCGCTGGCATTGAACCACCGTACGTTGCCATCGCCCTCCTGCCACCAGCGATCTGCGGTGAGCGCAGGGATGCGCAGACGCAGATGGATTAACGCGGCAGTGAAGTCGACCAGTCCAGAATCATCCTGTTGCCAGTCCAGCCAGGTTAGCGGGTTGTCCTGACAATATGCATTGTTGTTACCGTGCTGACTGTGACCGCGCTCGTCACCGGCCAGCAACATCGGCGTGCCCTGCGCCAGCATCAGCGTGGCGAGCAGCGCGTGCACGCTGAGCCGTCGCCGCTCGACAATATCAAAGCTAACCTGCAACCCTTCGTGGCCGTGGTTATCACTGAAGTTGCTGCTGCTGCCGTCGCGATTGTCTTCGCCGTTAGCCTGATTGTGTTTATGGTTGAAGCTCACCACATCGCGCAGCGTAAAGCCGTCATGGGCGGTGATGAGATTGATACTGGCGTGCGGCAGACGTGGCACACGCTGAAAAACATCGCTGGAGGCGGCAAAGCGTCGGGCAAAATCACCGTTGCTCAACTCGCCGTGTAACCAGTAGCGCCGCGTTGCATCACGAAAGTGGTCGTTCCACTCGGCAAACGTGGGCGGATAGTTACCGACCTGATAGCCGCCGGGACCGACATCCCAGGGTTCGGCGATCAGTTTTACTTTTGACAAGATCGGACAGGCTTTAATGGCCGCGAACAGCGGCGCATCCTGGCGAAACTCCGGGGTACGACCCAGCACCGAAGCGAGGTCGAAGCGGAAGCCGTCGACATGGCAATCGCGCACCCAATGGCGCAGCCCTTCCTGCACCCATTCCATCACCTGGGCGTCGCTGAGGTTCAGCGTATTGCCGCAGCCGGTCCAGTTATGGTATTCGCCTTGCTCGTTAAGCCAGTAATAACTGGCATTATCAATGCCTCGCATCGAAATCACCGGGCCGATCTCATCCAGTTCGGCGGTGTGGTTAAACACCACATCGAGGATCACCTCAATCCCCGCCGCATGCAGCCTTTTGACCGCCTGCTGAAACTCCTGTAACGGTGTCAAACCGTCTTCCCCAGAGGCATAACGCGGGTCAACCGCCCACAGCGCTACTGGGTTGTAGCCCCAGTAGTTGCTGAGTCCCAGCCGCAGCAGGCGTGGCTCGCTGGCAAAATGGGCAATCGGCATCAGTTCCAGCGCGGTGATACCGAGATGACGCAGATACTTCACCATAACAGGATGACCCAGTGCCGCATAAGTCCCGCGCAATCTTTCCGGAATTTCCGGATGTAACTTTGTCAGTCCGCGCACATGCGCTTCATAAATCACTGTTTTGCCCCAGGGCCTGCGCAGCGGCTTGTCCTCATCCCAGTCAAAATCTTCGGCGATGACCAGCGATTTGGGCGCAATGGCGGCATTATCCTGTTTGTCGGGCGTGGTGCTGCCGTTAAAAAAACGCGGATCGTCCGGCACTTCGCCGTCCACCGCTCGGGCACAGGGATCGACTAACAGTTTCCTGGGGTTAAACCGATGCCCTTGCGCAGGTGCCCACGGGCCATGTACGCGGTAGCCATAGCGCTGGCCTGGCTTCAGTCCGGGAAAGTAGCCGTGCCAGATATCGCCACTGCGTTGTGGCAGCGGGAAGCGCCGTTCAACGCCATGCTGATCAAACAGGCACAGCTCCACTTTTTCCGCATGGCGGGAAAACAGCGTGAAGTTGACGCCGTGACCATCATAATTTGCGCCCAACGGGGCAGGCTGCCCGCTCTCCAGCATTATTCTCCCTCCCGCACCAACCAAACTGTCGCTAACGGCGGCAGAGATAGACTCAGGGATTGTCCGCGACCGTGACTTGGAATGTCGTCGGTATGCACCAGATGATTACGTACATCGCTGCCGTGATAGTCATGCTGGTCGGTATTCAACACTTCTTGCCAGCGGCCCGCCTGATTGACGCCAAAGCGATAATGCGGACGCGGCACCGGGGTGAAATTGCTGACCACAATCACCTCATTCCCCTCACGATCGCGACGTACAAAGGCAAAGACGGAGTTTTCATGATCGTCAACCACCAACCATTCAAACCCCTGTGGGTCGAAATCCAGCTGATACAGCGGTGAATAGTGGCGATAAGTATGGTTGAGATCGCGCACCAGCCGCTGCACGCCGTGATGCCAGTTATCCGCGCCTTCCAGCAGATGCCAGTCGAGGCTGGTGTCGTGGTTCCACTCTTTGCCCTGCGCAAATTCCCCCCCCATAAACAGCAGCTTCTTGCCCGGGAAGGCCCACATCCAGCCGTAATAGGCACGCAAATTGGCGAATTTCTGCCAGGGATCACCCGGCATACGATCGAGAATGGAACGCTTGCCGTGCACCACTTCATCATGGGACAACGGCAGCACGAAGTTTTCTGTGTAGTTGTACAGCATGCCGAAGGTCATCAGCTGATGATGGTAGCGGCGATGCACCGGGTCGTGTTTCATGTAATCCAGCGTGTCGTGCATCCAGCCCAGGTTCCACTTAAACCAGAAGCCCAGACCACCCGCTTCCGGTGGGCGCGAGACGCCAGGATAGTCGGTTGACTCTTCCGCCACGGTGATGCTGCCAGGCGCGGCACGTCCCAGGGTACGGTTGGTATAACGCAGGAAGGAGATGGCTTCGAGGTTATCGCGTCCACCGTATTGGTTGGGTATCCACTCCCCTTCAGCCCGGCTGTAATCGCGGTAGATCATCGACGCCACCGCATCCACACGCAATCCATCGATACCAAAGCGCTCCAGCCAGTAGAGCGCATTACCGGAGAGGTAATTACTCACTTCGCGGCGGCCAAAGTTGTAAATCAGCGTGTTCCAGTCCTGATGGTAGCCTTCACGTGGATCGCTGTGTTCATACAGCTCGGTACCATCAAACTTCGCCAGCCCGAAATCATCGCTGGGGAAATGGCCCGGCACCCAATCCAGCAACACGTTGATACCCGCAGCATGTGCACTGGCAATAAACTCACGGCACTCATCGCGCGTGCCAAAGCGGCGGGTCGGCGCATACATGCCAAGCGGCTGATAACCCCAACTGCCATCAAACGGGTGCTCATTGATCGGCAGCAACTCGATATGGGTAAACCCCATCTCTTTGACATACGGGATCAACTGCTCGGTCAGTTCCTTGTAGCTGAGCCAGAAGTTGTTCTCGGTATGCCGCCGCCAGGAACCCAGATGCACTTCGTAAATCGATATCGGCGCATCAAAGGCATTCGCCGCTTTGCGCTGCGGCGTCATCTCGGTTTTCGGCGGCAGGCCGCAGATCATCGACGCAGTTTGCGGGCGCATCTGCGCTTCAAAGGCAAACGGATCGGCTTTGATGCGCAATTGACCGAACGCATCAATGATTTCGAATTTGTACAGCTGGCCGTTGAAAGCACCGGGGACAAATAGCTCCCAGATGCCGAGTTCACGGCGGAAACGCATCGGATGGCGGCGCCCATCCCAATAGTTAAACTCTCCCACCACCGACACACGTCGGGCATTAGGCGCCCAGACGGAAAAACGTGTCCCGCTGACGCCATCAATGGTCGTGCCATGCGCGCCCAGGGTTTCATAGGGACGTAAATGGGTGCCTTCGGCCAGCAGCCAGGCGTCCATTTCCTCCAACAACGGACCAAAACGGTAGGCATCATCAATCAGATTTTGCTGACCGTGCCAGTTGACCGCCAACTGGTAGCGAAACAGATTTTTGCGGCGTGGGATCACGCCACTGAAGAAGCCGCGTGAGTCAAAACACTCCAGCTGAGCGCATTTACGCCCGGTGTTGGTTTCTATTACCCACACCTCGGATGCGTCGGGCAGCAAGGCCCGCACCTCCAGACCTTCTGCGGTCTGGTGCATTCCCAGCAGGGAAAAGGGATCGGAATAATTACCCGCAAACAGGGCATTGATCGCCTGGCGATCGGGAAGCTCTGACATGATTTCTTCCTGTGACATTTGGCAGGCGAACTGCGTCAGACGTGAAAGCCTTATCAGATGCGCTGCTCTTCATTGAGCCATGAGTACACAGCAAGGAAGGAGACCGTCCGTGGAAAAAATCTTTGCTATGTACAACAACCATTCAGTACGGAAAGCAAAACAACCAACTACCGGCACATCATTGTTAAATCATAGCTTGGGGCTGGCAGAAGCCAGGGAGGATCGCAAAAAATTATTTTCGGGAGAGCAAAAAAGGGAAGCTGATCACTTGTCAGGCGAAATTTGGGTTAAGTGTTGCAGCCTGAAATGCAAAAAAGGCCGGGAAAATCCCGGCCCGCGTTTTAACGTTCTGCTTAATCCACCAGCAGACGCAGCATGCGACGCAGCGGTTCCGCCGCGCCCCACAACAGCTGGTCACCGACGGTGAAGGCCGAGAGATACTCCGGCCCCATATTCAGTTTGCGCAGACGGCCCACCGGAGTCGTCAGCGTGCCGGTTACCGCCGCAGGTGTCAGTTCACGCATGGTAATTTCGCGATCGTTTGGCACCACTTTAACCCACTCGTTGTGGGCAGCCAGCAGTTGTTCAATCTCGGCCAGCGGCACATCTTTTTTCAGCTTCAGGGTAAACGCCTGGCTGTGGCAGCGCAGCGCACCGACGCGCACGCACAGGCCATCCACCGGGATGACGTTCTGTGTGCCGAGGATTTTATTGGTCTCAGCCTGGCCTTTCCACTCTTCACGGCTCTGGCCGTTTTCCAGTTGTTTGTCGATCCACGGAATCAGGCTACCCGCCAGCGGCACGCCGAAGTTATCGGTCGGCAAAGTGCCTGAACGGGTAAAATCGGTCACGCTACGCTCGATGTCGAGAATGGCCGAAGCCGGATCCTGCAACGATTTCGCCACGTGGTCGTGCAGCATACCCATCTGCGTCAGCAGTTCACGCATATGGCGCGCGCCGCCACCGGAAGCCGCCTGATAGGTGGCGACAGATGTCCACTCCACCAGATCGTTGGTAAACAGACCGCCAAGCGACATCAACATCAGGCTGACGGTGCAGTTACCGCCGACAAAAGTTTTGATGCCGCTGTCGAGGCCCTGACGAATCACCTGATGGTTGACCGGATCCAGAATAATGATGGCGTCATCTTTCATGCGCAGCGTGGAAGCGGCGTCAATCCAGTAACCCTGCCAGCCGCTGGCGCGCAGCTTCGGATAGACTTCACTGGTGTAATCGCCGCCCTGGCAGGTGATAATGATGTCGAGCGCCTTCAACGCATCAATATCAAAAGCATCCTGCAGCGCACCGGTCGACTTACCACCGAAGGTCGGTGCCGCCTGGCCCAGTTGCGAAGTGGAGAAGAAGACCGGATTGATCACATCAAAATCACGTTCTTCGCTCATGCGGGACATCAGCACGGAGCCGACCATACCACGCCAACCAATAAAACCTACATTCTTCATTTTCTGTCCGTCTCGGGCGCTTCTTCAGAGGCCCTGTCTGGTGCGAGGGAAAAAACCAGCCGTATTAACCTGCCGGTCTGCGTAATAATCAGGTTTACCTATAACCCTCAACTCTACAAAATGCTGCACTTCTGGCAAGTGAATTAATTCGATTGCGCTAAGTTTTTCAGCAGCGCAACTAATAACGCCGTAAAGGGATGGTTTAACACAAAATGACTGAAATGATTTCCGCCACCATATTATTGCTGCTGATCATGGACCCGTTGGGCAACCTGCCGATATTTATGTCGGTTTTGAAGCATCTGGAACCGAAACGTCGCCGGATGGTGTTAATCCGTGAAATGTTGATTGCGTTGGTATTGATGCTGCTGTTTTTATTCGCCGGTGAACGCATTCTGGCGTTTCTGAATCTGCGTACCGAGACGGTATCGATTTCGGGCGGCATCATTTTGTTCCTGATCGCCATCCGCATGATTTTCCCCTCGACGGAGAGCAGCAGCACCGGTTTGCCCGCTGGGGAGGAACCCTTTCTGGTGCCACTGGCGATCCCGCTGGTGGCAGGACCGTCTTTGCTGGCAACCCTGATGTTGCTGTCGCATCAGTACCCCAATCAGATGACGTATCTGGTCGGCGCACTGTTGATTGCCTGGGGCGTGACGGTGGTGATTTTGCTGTTGTCCGGGCTGTTCCTGCGCCTGCTGGGCGATAAAGGCGTCAATGCGCTGGAACGTCTGATGGGGTTGATTTTGATTATGCTGGCAACGCAGATGTTTCTGGATGGGATTCGCGCTTATCTGAAGATTTAACGTAGCGGTGCGATTTATCGCGCAGTTTGGTGCGCGATGCCGGAAAAACCTTGCGCGATAAATCGCGCCGCCACGGGTGTCGGACTTATTTCTTGTTGATCGGTTTACCGGACCAGTAGCCTGCCAGCAGCGAACCCGACAGGTTATGCCATACCGAGAACAGCGCACCTGGCAACGCCGCCAGCGGGGAGAAGTAGAGTTTGCCCAGCGTTGCCGCCAAACCGGAGTTCTGCATGCCGACTTCCAGCGCCAGAGTACGGCAGGTGGATTCATCGAAGCCAAACAGCTTGCCACCCCAGTAGCCGCCGAGCAGGCCGATGGCGTTGTGCAGAATCACCGCCGCGATCACCACCAGGCCAACCGAACCAATAAAGCCCTGGCTACCCGCGACCACCGCACTGATGATCAGCAGAATACACACCATCGAGAAGGCTGGCAGATAAGGTTCCACACGGCGTACCACGCTATTCATCGAATGATGAATAATCAGGCCGAGACCAATCGGGATCACCACGATTTTTACGATGCTGAGTAGCATCCCCACCACATCTACCTGGATATGGGTGTCGACATAGAAACGCGTCAGCAGCGGGGTGGCAAACACGCCGACCAGTGCTGAGACCGAAGAGATGGTCACCGACAGGGCCACATCCCCCTTCGCCAGATAGATCATCACGTTAGACGCGGTGCCACTGGCGACGCTGCCTACCAGAATCATGCCTGCTGCCAGGTCCGGTGGCATCTGGAATAGCTTTGCCAGACCCCACGCCGCCAGCGGCATCACCAGATAGTGCAGAAACGTACCGGCGATAACCGGAGCCGGGCGTACCAGCACGCGTTTAAAATCATCAATATTTAGCGTCACGCCCATACCAAACATAATTAGCATCAGCAGATATGTCACCCACGGGCCAATGCCGAGGAAGGTGGACGGAGAATAATAGGCAGCGACCGAGAGCAGTACAGCCCAGAGGGGGAACAGGCGGGTTAATTTGGCGAGCATAAACCAGACTTCCTTAAAATTTTATTGTGTCATTACGCATTCTTGCCACAGATGAAGTGTCGGGCAGGAAACGGCTGCCACGACGGACGCGGGATCATAACATTTCGTTATCGTGAGGTAAGGCAGGAAGTGAAAATGCGGATCGGCTGCTGCCGATCCGGGTGAATTAGCCGAAATTACTCTGCTTTTTCCAGTAAAAAGCGGTAGATCACACCACCAATTGCACCGCCGATGATGGGCATCAGCCAGAACATCCACAGCTGCGACAGCGCCCAACCGCCCTGGAACAACGCTACGCCGGTACTGCGTGCCGGATTGACGGAGGTATTGGTCACCGGAATGCTCACCAGATGGATCAGCGTCAGTGCCAGACCAATAGCGATCGGCGCGAATCCCACCGGTGCACGTTTATCGGTAGCCCCCATAATGACAATCAGGAACACCGCGCTGAGTACCGTTTCGCTAATCATCCCCGACAACAGGTTAAAACCACCGGGTGAATGCTCGCCATAGCCGTTGGAGGCAAAACCACTGGCCGCAACATCAAAATCTGCTTTGCCGCTGGCGATCAGATACAACACCGCCGCCGCGGCTATCGCACCCAGCAGTTGCGAAACGATATAGGGCACCACCAGGCTAGCCGGAAAGCGCCCGCCCATCATCACGCCAACGGTCACTGCCGGATTAAAATGCCCGCCCGAAATGTGTCCGACGGCGAACGCCATCACCAACACCGTCAAACCAAATGCCAGCGCCACGCCCGCAAAGCCAATGCCCAATTGTGGAAACGCAGCGGCCAGCACAGCACTGCCGCACCCCCCTAACACCAGAACAAAAGTACCGAAGAACTCTGCAACGAACTTTTGCATAGCGATTCCCTCAATAATATTGATGATTTAGCGTCAGAATTGTCACTCGTGGTTACGGTAGCGCAACCGTTCACAGTGAGCGTAGTGGGCTTTTTAGACAATTCCAGCGCAAAACAGGCGCTTGCGGGGCGGATTGAAGCGAAGCGGGAAATAATAGTGGTGCGGATTACGGCCTGAGCCGATGCTTAATTAATTGTTTAGCTTCGTTAATAAATAAAAAAGCCGGACCATGTCCGGCTTCATTCATGCTCAAAAATTCTTTTAACAGCCAAAAAGATTTTTATGCAGGGCACGTACGACTTCTTCGGCGTCACCGCCCGGCACCAGGAAGCACAGATTGTAACTGCTGGCTCCATAGCAAATCATCCGCAGGTTGAACGGCTCCAGGGCACCAAACACTTCTTTGCCCACACCGCAGGCTTTCGACAGGTTGTTACCGATAATCGCCACCAGCGCGAGATTCTCTTCCACTTCTACGCGGCACAGCGAAGACAGCTCGGTCAGCAGTGCCTGCGTCAACAGGCTGTCACCGGTGGAGGTGGAACCGGTGGTATCCAGCGTCAGCGCCACACTCACTTCGGAGGTAGTGATCAGATCGACGGAGATACTGTGGCGCGCCAGGATGGCAAACACTTCGGCCAGGAAGCCACGTGCGTGCAACATGTTCAGGCTGTGCAGCGTCAACAGCGTTTGCTTACGGCGCATCGCCAACGCCCGGAACAGCGGCGGGTTTTGCGTCTCGTTGCACACTCGCGTACCACCAGCGGCCGGCTCTTTACTGGAGCCGACAAATACCGGGATATCACTGCGCACAGCCGGTAACAGCGTCGCCGGATGCAGCACTTTGGCACCAAAAGTCGCCATTTCGGCGGCTTCTTCGAAGGTGATTTCATCGATGCGCCGAGCGGCAGGCACCACACGCGGATCGGTAGTGTAGATACCCGGCACGTCAGTCCAGATATCAACGCGCACCGCCTGCAATGCTTCACCCAACAGCGCAGCGGTATAGTCGCTACCGCCACGGCCCAGCGTGGTGGTACGACCTTTGCTTTCGCTACCGATAAAGCCCTGCGTCACCACCAGCGCCTGCGCGGTGCGGGGTGCCAGCAATGCCGCGGATTGTTCTTTCAATGCCGCCACATCCGGTTCAGCACGGCCAAAGCGGTCGCTGGTACGCATCACTTTACGTACATCAAACCACTCAGCGTTGATTTGACGCTCGCGCAGAATTTCCACGAACAGCAGCGTCGACATCAGCTCGCCGTGGCTAACCAGTTCATCAGTCAGCGCATTTGAGGTTGCCAGCGCCGCCGCTTCCGACAGCATGCCGATGTTTTCCAGCATGCGATCGATCTCTTCACGGATCACTTGCGGAGATTGCAGACGATCGATGATGGCGTATTGAATACGGCGAATTTCATCCAGCAGAGTCGCGCGTTGCGCCTGTTCTTTGCCTTCAGAGAGGGATACCAGCAGGTTGGTGACACCAGCCGAGGCGGACAGAACCACCAAACGGGTATTGGTATCGGACAGCACCACGTTGGCGCTGCGGTTCATGGCATCAAAATCGGCAACGCTGGTGCCGCCAAATTTCGCCACGATCAGAGTTTGAGACATGTAACGAACCTCGTGTCAGGTTATCTTTCTCCCGCTTTGTTGGGACGGGAGACATTCTATCAGCCTTGGCACAAGAGAAGAGCAGAAATGGGCAGACAAGATCATGAGACGAGTCACCCAGAAGCGCTTCACCTTGCGAAACGTCCGACTGTGGACGTTTCTGGTGACAACCCAGAGGATTCAGCCCCTGCAGCCGACAGCACAACACTCCGCGTGTTGCCCCACCTCGGCGTCGCACCCCCTGATGTGTTATCCCCGGATACGGTTCCTCCAACACACTGCCTGGGCGACGCGCCTCTTCTGGCTTACACCCGGAGGCGTAAGTAGCGCGCACATAAATATCGGTTAATTGTTCCGCTGTCAACGCCTGATGTTTGAGGATTTTTCACATTCGCGGTACGGCGTGCGCATCGCAGAACAAACAGTTGGGATAACTCCCGCCTAAAGTAGTGGCTGGTGGCAGGCAATCCGGCCATTTCCTGATACGGCACAGGGAATCCACAGCGGATTTTGCTGAAAATGCTCCGGAATCATCGCAGCAACCCTGCCGGATGCGATCCGGCAACGGTGCGCGAAATCACAATTTTTTTCCTTTCAGTAGCAACTGTGGTCATACTGAAACCCGTCGCGGCAGCAGAAGTCGCCGCCAGAATGCTAAGCAAACCGGGCCAGCTGGATGCGCCCGGTTGGAATGACAGTTCTTTTTATTTCAACAAGAGTGTTGCCATGAAAAATATCAATCCGACACAAACCGCAGCCTGGAAAGCGCTGCAGCAGCATTTTGACCAGATGAAATCGGTGCAGATCGCCGACCTGTTCGCTCAGGATGCCGATCGTTTTGCGAAATTCTCTGCCACCTTTGACGATCAGATGCTGGTGGATTTCTCAAAAAACCGTATTACCCAAGAAACCCTCGACAAATTACAGGCGCTGGCAAAAGAGACCGATCTGGCAAGCGCGATCAAATCCATGTTCTCCGGTGAGAAGATCAACCGCACCGAAGACCGTGCCGTGCTGCACGTCGCCCTGCGTAACCGGAGCAACACACCGATTGTGGTCGATGGCAAAGATGTGATGCCGGAAGTGAATGCGGTGCTGGCGAAGATGAAAGGCTTCTCTGAGCGCATCATCAGCGGTGAGTGGAAAGGCTATACCGGCAAAGCCATTACCGACGTGGTGAACATCGGTATCGGCGGCTCTGACCTGGGTCCGTTCATGGTGACCGAAGCGCTGCGTCCGTATAAAAACCACCTGAACATGCATTTTGTTTCCAACGTCGATGGCACCCATATTGCCGAAACGCTGAAAGATCTCAGCCCGGAAACCACGCTGTTCCTCGTCGCCTCCAAAACCTTCACCACGCAGGAAACCATGACCAACGCCCACAGCGCGCGTGACTGGTTCCTGAAAGCCGCTGGCGATCAACAGCATGTGGCGAAACACTTCGCGGCGCTCTCCACCAACGGCAAAGCGGTCGGTGAGTTCGGTATTGATACCGCCAATATGTTCGAGTTCTGGGACTGGGTCGGCGGTCGTTATTCCCTGTGGTCAGCGATTGGCCTGTCGATCATCCTGTCCATCGGCTTCGATAATTTCGAGCAGCTGCTGAGCGGCGCGCACGCGATGGACAAACACTTCTCCACCACGCCTGCCGAGCAGAACCTGCCGGTACTGCTGGCGTTAATCGGTATTTGGTACAACAACTTCTTTGGTGCCGAAACCGAAGCCATTCTGCCGTACGACCAGTACATGCATCGTTTTGCTGCCTACTTCCAGCAGGGCAACATGGAGTCCAACGGTAAATACGTCGATCGCGACGGTAACGCCGTGGATTACCAGACCGGTCCGATCATCTGGGGTGAACCGGGCACCAATGGTCAGCACGCGTTCTATCAGCTGATCCATCAGGGCACCAAACTGATCCCGTGTGACTTTATCGCCCCGGCGCAAACCCATAACGCCCTCACCGATCATCATCCGAAGCTGCTGTCGAACTTCTTCGCTCAGACTGAAGCGCTGGCGTTTGGTAAGGCACGCGAGGTGGTGGAAAAAGAGTTTACCGACGCCGGTAAATCCGCCGAGTCGGTGGCGCATATCGTACCGTTCAAGGTGTTTGAAGGTAACCGCCCAACCAACTCCATCCTGCTGCGTGAAATCACCCCGTTCAGCCTCGGTGCCTTGATTGCGCTGTATGAACACAAAATCTTCACGCAGGGTGCCATCCTCAATATCTTTACCTTTGACCAATGGGGCGTTGAACTGGGTAAACAACTGGCCAATCGTATTCTGCCAGAACTGGAAAATGACGCGAAAATTGCCAGCCACGACAGTTCCACCAATGGCTTAATTAATCGCTACAAATCCTGGCGTTAATCTTTTTTCAGGTTTTGTCATAAGGCGGCAATATGGCCGCCTTTTTTACGTCTAATATCCAATAACCCGCATAAATTTGTTATTTAGTGGACCATTGTTGGTTAGATAATTCTTAAAATGCCTTAGGCAAATTCTGAAGATTTTGCACGCAAATTGAACTAACCTCTAAAAAACATGGATCTATTTAAGTCAAATTACATCTGTATCATCATGATTAATAGATTCTTTTTATTTATTCATATTAAGGTAAATCCGAATATTCCGATTCCGTACCAATTCTTAATGCAAAAGTGAAAAATCCTGCCTGCAATCCCACGACCATGCAGTTATTCCAGTTCAAATAAAAACACCAATAAAAAAAAGCAGCTATCGCTAATTTGCCTTATTTTCCACCAGAACCGTTCGTTATTTTCGCCCCCTTCCTCTCGCGCTGAACTCTGGTAATTTGTTGCCCTATACTGAACGCGCCCTAAAAGGGTAAATCCTTCATTCATTTAAAATGCAGGAAAGCTGTTATGAAAAAACTTATGGTTGCCGGAGCAGCCTTACTCTACGTTGCCGTTTCTTCCGCTGCGATTGCCGCACCGGAAGAAGCTGGTGCTGCAGCAGGTGCGCAGGCGGGTGCTATGTCCGCTGGTGCATCAACCGCTGTGGGTATCGGTGCTCTCGGTGCGTTGGTAGGTCTCGGCATTGCCGCTTCTGGCGGTGGTGACGGTGCAAATACCGGTACAACAACCACGACCACAACGGGCACCACTCGTTGATGTAGCACCTTTAAACATAACCACACATTCGTGTGGTTATTTTTTGCTTTGATTCGTTTAATCAGGGACACACAGTGCGCCGACTTCCTTTGCTGCTTCTCTGCCTGTTGTTGCAGGCCTGTACTCAAACGCAAAAAGGTCTGGAACAGACCGTGATGCTTGCTATCAACGGACCGGATGATGTCACGGTAACCAATGAGCAGGTTGCCAGTCTGCCCTACGCCAGCCTCTACGCCCGCATCAACGAAGGCCAGCGCATCTTTGTGGTGCTGGGTTACAACGAAAATGGTCAGCAAAAATGGATAACTCAGGATAAGGCGATGCTGGTGATGCAGCATGGACGCCTGGTGAAAACCCTGGGCCTGACCGACAACCTGATTGACGTCAGCAATCTGGCGCAAGATCCACTGGCCAACCCGCTGCACCTGCAAAACGGTGCCAGCTGGACCCGCCTGGTGCAGTGGCGTGAGCAAAATAATCTGCGCGCCGCTACCGCCGTCTCCCAATTTCAGCGCGGTGATGATGAGGTGCTGAATATCGCGGGTGAACGCGTTCCCTGCCGGGTATGGCACGAGACGGTGCGCATCGACAGCATCGGTCGTGAGTGGCAGAACACCTTCTGGCTCGATAACCGCGACGGCACCGTGATGCAGGCCACGCAGATGCTGGCGGCAGGCGAATTCCCGATTGAAACCACCATTCTGAAACCGGCGAAATCATGAAAAAAATAACGTCTTTGCTGGCGGGACTGGCGCTGTTCACTGCGGGCAACGCGCTGGCCGATAGCCAAGTTATCGTCCATGACGGACAGAATCGCGCCACCTTCCAGGTTGACCATGCGCAAAACCTCAGCCAACTGGTGACCAACCCGGCAATCCACAGCTGGTGGCCCGGCACGGTGATTGCCGAACGTGCTGCCACGGCGGTGGCAAAACAACAACAACAACAATTGCTGGCCGATTTGCGGGCCTGGCAGGCGGATAACAGCGGAGACCGCGCCGCCGCCATTGGCGCGGTTATCCAGCAGTTAGCCACGACCCAGGTGACGGGTCGTCAGTTTACCTCGCTCGATCCCGACTGGGTGCGCATCCGACCGGAAGCCAATCGTACCTTGCAAGGCAGCTATGACCTCTACACGCTGGCACCACCGACTCAGGTGCTGGTGCTCGGTGCGCTGGAGCATCCCGGCAAAGTGAGCTGGCAACCGGGTCGTACGGTGCGCAGCTATCTGGCCGATCACGAACGTCTTTCTGGTGGTGAACGCAGCTTCGCCACGGTGATTGCGCCCTCTGGCGCGACGCAGCAGGTGCCGATCGCGTACTGGAATCATCGTCATGTAGAAGTAGAGCCAGGCAGCATCATCTGGCTCGGTTTTTCATCGTGGAGCCTGCCATGGGGCCAGAGCGACCTGAATGACCGCATGATTTCTGTTCTGACTCACCGGATTCCAGACTGATGAAAAAACACTACCTTCTCAGCCTGTTGGCTGTTGCTGTTTCCGCGGCCTGTAACGTACAGGCGGCAAGCTATGACGAGCCAATTGGCCCGTCACAATCTGACTTCGGCGGTGTCGGCCTGATGCAGGTGCCGACCGCACGTATGTCACGTGATGGTGAATTCAGCCTCAACTATCGCAACAACGACCAGTACCGCTACTATTCGGCGTCGCTGCAACTGTTCCCATGGCTCGAAAGTACGGTGCGCTACACCGACGTACGTACCCGTCGTTACAGCGCCAGCGAGAGTTTCAGTGGTGACCAGAGTTATAAAGACAAAGCCTTCGACCTGAAACTGCGCCTGTGGCAAGAGAGCTACTGGCTGCCGGAAGTGGCGGTCGGCACCCGTGATTTGGGTGGTACCGGCCTGTTCGACAGCGAATATCTGGTGGGCACCAAAGCCTGGGGGCCGTTCGATTTCACCTTCGGCATCGGCTGGGGCTATCTCGGCAACAGCGGCAGCATCAAAAACCCGTTCTGTTCTTACAGCGCCAGTTTCTGTAGCCGTAGCAGCGGCGGCGAAACCGGTTCGATTAACGGGTCACAGATGTTCCACGGCCCTGCCGCGCTGTTTGGCGGTATTGAGTACCAGACGCCGTGGCAGCCGCTGCGTCTGAAAGTCGAATACGAAGGCAACGACTACCAGGATGACTTTGCCGGTCGCCTGGAGCAGCGCAGCAAAGTTAACGTCGGGGCAATTTATCGGGTCACCGACTGGGCGGATATCAACGCCAGCTATGAACGCGGCAATACCTTCATGTTTGGCTTCACCATTCGCACCAACTTTAATGATTTGCGCCAGGCACATATCGACAGCGCCAAACCGGCCTACAATCCACAGCCGCAGGGCGATTTGTTGCAGTCGACCGTGGTGGCAAACCAGCTGACCGACCTGAAATATAACGCCGGTCTTGATGGCCCGCAGATTCAGACCAAAGGTGACACGCTGTATGTCTCTGGTGAACAGACCAAATACCGTGACACCACCGAAGGCGTCGATCGTGCTAACCGTATCGTCATGAATAATTTGCCGGCAGGCATTAAAACCATTGATGTGACCGAGTCGCGCTTCAATATGCCACAGGTGACCACCCGCACTGACGTCGCCAGCCTGCACAACGACCTCAGTGGTTACCCGCTGGGTCAGGAGCAGCCACTGCAACAGACACGTATCGATCCGGTCGATCCGGGTGAAACCGAGCAGGGCTATTTCATCCGTAAGGATCGGCTGAACTACAGCCTGTCGCCAGTGCTGAATCAGTCGGTCGGTGGGCCTGAAAGTTTCTATATGTACCAGGTCGGCGTGATGGGTAACGTCGATTACTGGCTGACGGATCATCTGCTGGTCGGCGGCAGCCTGTTCGGCAACATTGCCAACAACTACGATAAGTTTAATTACAATGGCTTATCGGCCAGTAACGGCCTGCCGCGCGTGCGTACCCATATTCGCCAGTACGTTGAGAACAACGTTTATATCAATGACCTGCAAGCCAACTACATGCATTACCTCGGTAATGGCTTCTACGGTCAGGTGTACGGTGGTTATCTGGAAACCATGTATGGCGGTGTCGGTGGTGAGGTGTTGTACCGTCCGGTCGACAGCAACTGGGCGTTTGGCGTCGATGCCAACTACGTCAAGCAGCGTGACTGGGACAACATGATGAAGTTCACCGATTACAAAGCCCCGACCGGCAACCTGACCGCCTACTGGCGTCCGTGGTTTATGGAAAACGTGTTGGTGAAAGCCAGCGTGGGTCAATATCTGGCGAAGGATAAAGGTGTAACGGTCGATATGTCGAAACAGTTCGACAGCGGCGTTATCGTCGGCTTCTACGCCACCAAAACCAACGTTTCGGCGGAAGAGTATGGCGAAGGCAGCTTCACCAAAGGCTTCTATATCTCGATTCCGATGGACCTGTTTACGGTGACACCAACGCGTGGTCGTGCGCAGGTGAACTGGGTGCCGTTGACGCGTGATGGCGGTCAGATGCTGGGACGCAAATACCAGCTGTATGATATGACGTCTGATCGTGATGCGCGGTTTAACTAACCGCCATAAAAATGGACGGCCCGGTGGGTCGCCCAAACTTGCGCGATAAATCGCGCCGCTACGGCTCTGTACATACTTGTAGCGGCGCGATTCATCGCGCCAGGATCAATCCGCGTCGTAGCCGAGGTTGGGAGCTAACCAGCGCTCCACTTCACTGATGCTCATCCCTTTACGCACCGCGTAATCTTCCACCTGGTCGCGCTGAATCTGCGCCACAGCGAAATAGCGACTGTCAGGATGGCTGAAATACCAGCCCGATACTGACGCCCCCGGCCACATGGCAAAGGACTCGGTCAGCTTCATACCGGTATGGGTTTCCACATCCAGCAGCTGCCAGATCTGCGCTTTCTCCGTGTGCTCCGGGCATGCCGGATAACCCGGTGCCGGACGGATGCCCTGATAATTCTCACGAATCAGTTCGTCATTGCTGAGGTTTTCATGAGCAGCAAAGCCCCAGATCACCTTACGCACTCGTTCGTGCAAATACTCCGCGAAAGCCTCGGCCAGACGATCCGCCACCGCTTTGATCATGATTTTGTTGTAGTCATCGTGCTGCTGGTCATACGCCTCAGCCAGTGCATCTTCTTCCAGCCCACCGGTGACCGCAAAAGCACCAAGATAGTCCGCTTTGCCACTTGATTTCGGTGCCACGAAGTCGGCCAGACAGTAGTTAGCAAAGTCGGTTTTTTCCGTCTGCTGGCGTAAGTGATGGCTCACACACAAAACCTGGTTACGGTTTTCATCGCTGTAAATTTCGATATCATCGCCGACGCGGTTCGCCGGGAAAATCCCCACCACGCCGCGCGGCTGAAGCGTACCTTTCTGGCCTAGCATGTCGAGCATCGCGTTTGCGTCATGGAACAGACGCTGCGCCTCTTCGCCCACCACTTCATCTTGCAGAATGCGCGGATATTTCCCGGCCAGCGACCAGGTCATAAAAAACGGCGTCCAGTCGATGTAGTTACGCAGCGTTTCGATGCTGGCTTCCACCGCCGTGACCCCGAGACGATGCGCCACCGGCGGCGTATAGCTTTCCCAGTCAAAAGAGAAATCATTCTCGCGCGCGGTTTGCAGGCTGACCGGCGGCGTGCGCGGCTTTTTACGCGCGTGCTGAATACGCACGGTGTCGTACTCTTTGCGCGTACGTGCAACAAAATCTTCCTTCAACGTCGGGGACAGCAGCGAAGAAACCACACCAACGGTGCGCGAGGCGTTCTGTACGTACACCGTCGGGCCGCTGTAGTTCTGCTCGATTTTGACTGCGGTATGCGCTTTGGAGGTGGTCGCGCCGCCAATCAACAGCGGCATAGTGAAGCCCTGACGCTCCATCTCTTTTGCCACGTTGACCATCTCATCCAGCGACGGGGTGATCAGCCCGGAGAGACCGATAATGTCGGCGTTTTCCGCAATCGCCGTTTTGAGGATTTTATCGCTCGGCACCATCACGCCAAGATCGATGATTTCGTAGTTGTTACATTGCAGCACCACGCCAACGATATTTTTACCGATGTCGTGCACGTCGCCCTTCACCGTCGCCAGCACAATTTTGCCGTTGCTGCGCCCGGCTTCTTTGCTGGCCTGAATATAGGGTTCGAGATAAGCCACCGCCTGCTTCATCACGCGTGCGGATTTCACCACCTGCGGCAGGAACATTTTCCCTTCACCGAACAGGTCGCCCACCACGTTCATGCCCGACATCAGCGGCCCTTCAATCACTTCAATGGGGCGTGCTGACGCCTGGCGCGCCTCTTCGGTGTCCAGCTCGATAAACTCGGTGATGCCTTTAACCAGCGAATATTCAAGACGCTTGACCACATCCCAACTGCGCCATTCCGCTTGCTGTTTTTCCTGCTCGCCATCGCCTTTGGCAGCACGGTATTTCTCCGCCAAATCCAGCAGGCGCTCGGTGCCGTCATCACGACGGTTGAGGATCACATCCTCCACCGCATCGCGCAGTTCAGCGGGTAAGTCGTCATAAATCGCCAGCTGGCCGGCATTGACAATACCCATGTCCATGCCGTTGCGAATCGCGTAGTAGAGGAACACCGCGTGGATCGCTTCGCGTACCGGGTCATTACCCCGGAAGGAGAACGACACGTTTGACACGCCGCCAGAAATCATCGCATGTGGCAACTCGCGCTTGATATCTTCACAGGCACCGATGAAATCCATCGCATAGTTGTTGTGTTCTTCAATACCGGTGGCAACGGCAAAAATATTCGGGTCGAAGATGATATCTTCCGGCGGGAAGCCCACCTCTTCCGTGAGGATCTGGTAGGCACGGCGGCAGATTTCGATTTTGCGCGCGCGTGTGTCCGCCTGACCGACTTCGTCAAACGCCATCACCACCATCGCCGCACCGTAACGTCGCACTTTACGGGCGTGATCGATAAAGGGTTCAATCCCCTCTTTCATCGATATCGAGTTAACGATGCCTTTGCCCTGGATGCATTGCAGCCCTTTCTCAATCACCTCCCATTTAGAGGAGTCGATCATGATCGGCACACGGGCGATATCCGGTTCTCCGGCAATCAGGTTGAGGAAGCGCACCATCGCCGCTTCCGCATCCAGCATACCTTCGTCCATGTTGATATCGATGATTTGCGCGCCGCTTTCCACCTGCTGACGCGCCACATCCAGCGCTTCGTTATACTTCTCTTCTTTAATCAGACGCTTAAATTTTGCCGAACCGGTGACGTTGGTACGTTCGCCCACGTTGACGAATAACGAGTCAGCGCTGATATTCAGCGGCTCCAGCCCGGATAAACGGCATGCCACCGGCAGATCCGGCAGCTGACGTGGCGCAACGCCGTCCACTACCGCCGCCATCGCTGCGATATGCTCCGGCGTGGTGCCGCAGCAACCGCCGATAATATTCAGAAAGCCCGCGCGCGCCCATTCGCCAACCTGCTGCGCCATGGTGGCCGCATCGAGATCATATTCGCCAAAGGCGTTGGGCAGACCGGCATTGGGGTGCGCGGTGACGTAACCTTCGGCAATGCGCGACAGCTCGGCGACATACTGGCGCAGCTCATCCGGCCCCAGCGCACAGTTCAGTCCGAAGGAGAGCGGCTCTGCGTGGCGCAGCGAGTTATAGAAGGCTTCAGTGGTCTGGCCGGACAGGGTACGGCCAGAGGCATCGGTTATGGTGCCGGAGATCATCAGCGGCAGCTGCACCCCCATCGCCTCCATCTCCACCTGCACCGCGTAGATTGCCGCTTTGGCGTTCAGGGTATCGAACACCGTTTCGATCATGATCAGGTCAGAACCGCCTTTGATTAGCGCGTGGGTGGATTCGCGATAGGCGTCCACCAGCTGATTAAAGGTGATGTTGCGGAAAGCGGGATCGTTGACGTCTGGTGAAATGGAGCAGGTACGGTTGGTCGGGCCAAGCACCCCGGCCACGTAGCGCGGACGCTCAGGAGTTTTCGCGCTCCATTCATCGGCACAGGCACGTGCCAGTTTTGCTGCCTCGAAGTTGATCTCCGCCGACAGCGCTTCCATCTCATAATCCGCCATCGCGATGGTGGTGGAGTTGAAGGTGTTGGTTTCAAGAATATCAGCACCCGCCGCGAGGTAAGCGTCATGGATCTCACGGATCACCTCGGGTTTGGACAGCACCAGCAAGTCGTTGTTACCTTTGAGGTCGCACGGCCAGTCGGCAAAACGGTTGCCGCGAAAATCCTGCTCGTTCAGTTTATAACTCTGGATCATGGTGCCCATGCCACCGTCCAGAATCATGATGCGTCGCGCGAGCTGCTGATGCAGCGCTTCTATTCTGTTGCTCACTCTTGCCTCATCCACGTCATTGCGTTGGCTGAAATGCCAGCCAGACATACTGGCATAACTTTCCGGTGGGTAAAAGTTATGACGGATGAGACATTTTCAGGCTGTGACTTTACAGATCCGACCAGTAAGCCAGGGTTTGCATTCACCGGGCGAAAAACGAAAATGGTTTCCATATCTGAAGCAATCCTGGAGAAGTCATGGCTACCCCTGCACCCGCCAAACGCGGCAAAAAACCCCGAACCGCTGCGGCCAGCGCGGCCCCTGCTGGCGGCCAGGTTCAGTCGCTGACGCGCGGCCTGCGTTTGCTGGAACTGATTGCAGAATCACATGGCAGCGTGCCGCTGACCGAACTGGCGCAACAGGCCGGCCTGCCCAATTCCACCACCCATCGCCTGCTGACCACCATGCAGCAGCAGGGGTTCGTCCATCAGGTGGGCGATCTTGGCTTCTGGGCGATTGGTTCACACGCGTTTGTCGTCGGCAGCAGTTTCCTGCAAAGCCGTAATCTGCTGGCGATTGTGCATCCGATTCTGCGCAAATTGATGGAAGACGCCGGGGAAACCGTCAATCTGGCGGTGCTGGATCTCAGCGATTATCAGGCGGTGATTGTCGACCAGGTACAGTGCACCCAACTGATGCGCATGTCCGCACCGATTGGCGGTAAGCTGCCGATGCACGCTTCCGGGGCGGGCAAAGCCTTTCTCGCACATTTGAGTGATGATCAGGTGACGGCACTGCTGCATCAAAAAGGGCTGCACTACTACACGCCGAAAACCCTGATGTCGCCGCACAGCCTGAAAGAGAATCTGGCGTTGATTCGCAAGGTGGGTTTTTCTCATGATGATGAAGAACACGCGCTGGGCCTACGCTGCGTAGCGGCAACCATTTATGACGAACATGGTGAACCCTTCGCGGCGATTTCTATTTCCGGCCCAATTGCGCGCATGACCGATGACCGTATCACCGAACTGGGTGCGCTGGTGATCCGTGCCGCCAAACAGGTGACCCAGGATTACGCCGGACGCTAAGCGGCAACGGTGGCATAGCGCACGCTAAAGCGCTGTGCCTCACGCCATGCCATCACCTCTTCAATATGTCCCTGCCGAATACGCGCTTGCTGGGCGCGCCACCAGCCAGCATCGAACAGCTGCGGATGCAGCGCCAGCAGCAAATTACCGGTAGCCGGTTCGCTACACAGCGCGTAGCGGAAGGTTTCCGGAAACACATCATCCGGCCCGACGCTGTACCACGGCTCTGCCTGAAGTTCATCCTCTTCGTAACGCGCTGGCGGGACATCGCGGAACTGTAGCTCGGTCATCGGGCGGATTTCATCATAATCGTAAAACACCACCCGACCGTGGCGCGTCATGCCGAAGTTTTTAAATAACATGTCGCCCGGAAAAATATTCGCTGCCGCCAGCTGACGTATGGCATCACCGTATTCTTCAACCGCGTGGCGACGCTGGGCAGCATCAGCCTGTGCCAGCCACAGATTCAGCGGCTGCATACGGCGCTCCAGCCAGAGATGGCGAATAATCACCACGTCATCTTCAATACAGATTTTTTCCGGGATATCACGCTCAAATTCAGCCATCAGTGCCGCCGGGACACGTGATCGCGGCAGCGCGAAGTGTTCAAATTCCTGAGTATCCGCCATGCGACCAACACGATCATGCTCCTTGACCAGTTGATAGCAGTCACGCACCTGCGCCTCCGTCACTTCCTTCTGCGGAGCGAAGCGATCTTTGATCACCTTAAAAACCCGATCAAAACCCGGCAGCGTGAAAACCAGCATCACCATGCCGCGTACACCAGGTGCGATGGTGAAATCCTCCTCGCTGTGCGCCAGGTAGTGCAGATATTCGCGATAGCATTCGGTTTTGCCGTGCTTCTGGCAGCCAATCGCCATATAGCGCTCGGCGGTGGTTTTACCGGGCAGAATCTGTGCCAGCCATGCCACCAGCGCTGCGGGCACTGGCGCATAAACCATAAAGTAGGCGCGAGCGAAACCGAACACGATGCTGGCATCGTTGCTGTCGGTCAGACAGGTATCAATCCACAACCGTCCGGCTTCATCACGCTGAATCGGTAACAGGCACGGGAGGATGGCATCGGACAATCGCAGGCGTGCCACTATCCATGCGGTTTTATTGCGGTAAAACAGCTCGCTGGCCACGTCCAGTGTCGCCGTCGCTAACTGAGCCGCGCTGAATTGTTCGTGCAGATGGCGCACTACCCAATGGATATCTCGCGCCTGATCCTGCCACGGCAGACGCAGTGGGATATCGTTGAGAATCTGGCGCAGCGTCTCCTGCCAACTGTGCTGCGGTCGGTACAGGCGGGATAACGGGCGCGGTGATTCCGGTGCCGGAGCAAAAGGCTGCGAGGGAAAGATAAATAACCGCTCAGGTGACAGATGGCTATGGCCCTGCAAGCGGCAATACACCGAGTTAAAGAAACTTTCGGCAATCTCATGGCGCGGATAACCCGGCAGCAGCGTTTCGTAGTGGCTTTTCACCCGCAGCCAGAAGGCTTCATCCCAGTCTGCCGCGCCATTGATGATACGCAGCTGATTTGCCACCAGCCCAACATGATGATCATAAAGGTGAATACGCGCCTTCATCGCCTGCTGCACCGCGTGCCAGTCGGCCTGTTCAAAGCGCTGCTGGGCACCGGCGGTGATATCAAGAAAACGGCCATACTGCGCGTCAAAACCTTGCAGGATGGTATGGGCGATCAGGGATTCTCTCGGCGGCATGGGCAGGTCTCCCGGCTATATGGCCCCTCCGTGGGCCAGGGTCACAACTCAGAACTGCGCGGCTTCGGTGGAACCCGTCAATGCCGTCACCGACGATTGACCGCCCTGAATCACCGTGGTGATGCGGTCGAAATAGCCGGTACCCACCTCCTGCTGATGGGATGAGAAGGTATAGCCCTTCTCACGCGCCGCAAACTCTGGCTGCTGAACTTTCTCCACGTAGTGACGCATGCCCTCACCCTGTGCATAGGCGTGCGCCAGGTCGAACATGTTGAACCACATGCTGTGAATACCCGCCAGAGTGATGAACTGGAAACGGTAACCCATCTCGCTCAACGCCTGCTGGAACCGGGCGATAGTGCGATCGTCGAGGTTCTTCTTCCAGTTAAACGATGGCGAGCAGTTGTAGGCCAGCAACTTGCCGGGGTATTGGGCATGGATGGCATCGGCAAAACGCTGCGCCAGCGCCAGATCCGGCGTCGAGGTCTCACACCACAACACATCGGCGTAGGGGGCGTAGGCCAGACCACGGCTGATCGCCTGCTCGATCCCGGCGCGGGTGCGGAAGAAACCTTCCGCTGTCCGTTCGCCAGTGATAAAGGCGCTATCGTATTCATCGCAGTCCGAGGTGATAAGGTCAGCGGCATCGGCGTCGGTACGGGCAATCAGCACCGTCGGAACATCCATCACATCCGCCGCCAGCCGCGCTGCCACCAGTTTTTGAATCGCCTCCTGAGTCGGCACCAGCACTTTGCCGCCCATATGGCCGCATTTCTTCACCGCCGCCAGTTGGTCTTCAAAATGCACCGCCGCCGCCCCCGCCTGAATCATCGATTTCATCAACTCAAACGCATTGAGCACCCCGCCAAAGCCCGCTTCGGCATCCGCCACAATCGGCAGGTAGTAATCAATAAATCCTTCGACGTCCGGCGACATCCCGCTGGCCCACTGAATCTGGTCGGCCCGCTGGAAGCTCTGGTTAATGCGTTCGACCACCGCTGGCACCGAGTTCACCGGATAGAGCGACTGATCCGGGTACATTTGTCCAGCAAGGTTGGCATCCGCCGCCACCTGCCAGCCGGAGAGATAAATCGCCTCAATACCCGCTTTCGCCTGCTGTACCGCCTGACCGCCAGTCAAAGCCCCCAGGCTATTGATATATCCTTTCTGCGATTCGCCATTCAGCAGCGACCACAGTTTTTGCGCACCGCGTTCCGCCAGGGTGCAAGCCGGATTAACCGAACCACGCAAATTCACCACATCCTGCGCGCTGTACGGGCGGGTAATGCCCTGCCAGCGCGCGTCGCGCCAGGTGGTTTCCAGCTGTTTGATTTGTTGTGCACGAGTCGTCATAGCAATGTCTCCTGGAATCATGGCAGCAGGCGGTAACCTGGCAGGGTGAGGAAAGGAACCAGTTCATCATCGGTGGTGATTTGCGCCATCAGCGCAGCAGCATCAGCAAAACGTCCGTTACGGAAACGTTCTTCACCAAGGCTGTGTTGTAACGCGTGCATTTCTTCGTCCAACAGTTGCTCAAACAATGCCGCCGTCACCAGCTGACCATCGCTGAGGATTTGCTTGTGGTGAATCCATTGCCAGATCGAGGTACGGGCAATTTCTGCGGTCGCGGCATCTTCCATCAGACCATCGATAGGTACACAGCCGTTGCCACCGATCCACGACTCCAGATATTGCAGCGCTACACGAATGTTGGCGCGCATACCGGCTTCGGTACGTTTGCCGCGACAGGGGAGCAACAGACGCTCGGCGGTGATCGGGTTGTCCTGCTCGCGGTTGACATGCAACTGGTTAGGCCGATCGCCCAGTTGGCGATCAAATTCCGCCATCGCGATATCCGCCAGACCAGGATGCGCTACCCAGGTACCGTCGTGGCCGTTCGCCGCTTCGCGTGCTTTATCTTCCTGCACCTTCTGCATAACCCAGGCGTTGCGTTCTTCATCTTTGCTCGGGATCAGCGCCGACATGCCGCCCATAGCCAGCGCACCACGGCGATGACAGGTCTTGATCAGCAAACGCGAGTAGGCATCAAGAAATGGCTGATCCATGCTGATTTGCTGACGATCCGGCAGGATGCGTTCGCCATGCTGCCCGAGAGTTTTGATGTAACTGAAAATGTAATCCCAGCGACCACAGTTCAGACCGACCACGTGATCGCGCAGTTCCCACAGGATCTCATCCATCTGGAACACCGCCGGTAACGTCTCGATCAACACCGTGGCTTTGATGGTGCCGCGCGGCAGACCGAAACGATCTTCACTGAAGCGGAAGATTTCGCGCCACCATGCGACTTCCGTGGCATGCTCGGTTTTCGGCAGATAGAACCACGGCCCATGGCCTTTCTCCAACAGTGCGTCGACGTTGTGAAACAGATACAACGCAAAATCAAACAACCCGCCGGGGATTGCACAATCGCGCCATTCCACATGCTTCTCATCCAGATGCAGACCGCGTACGCGGCACATCAGCAACGCCGGTTCGGACCGCAACTGGTAGATCTTGCCTGCATCACTGGTGAAGCTCAGCGTGCCTTTCACCGCGTCACGTAGCGCCAACTGACCGTCGACCAGTTTTTGCCAGTTGGGTGCCAGGGAATCCTCAAAGTCCGCCATAAAGACTTTCACATTGGCGTTCAAGGCGTTGATCACCATTTTGCGATCCGGGGGACCGGTGATCTCAACACGGCGATCGCGAAGCAGTTCAGGAATTGGGCGTACCTGCCACGCATTTTCACGAATGGAAGTCGTTTCCGAATCAAAATCTGGTAAGGCACCTTGATCATAACGCTGCTGGCGTTTCTGGCGGGCTTTCAGCAGGCGATCGCGTTCCGGGGCAAAACGCGCTACCAGGGAGTGCAAAAAGTCGATCGCTTCCGGGGTAAGCAGCTGCTTTTCCGCTTGGGTAAAGGGCTGGCTGAAGGTTAGCGTACTGCTGATAACCGAGTCTGTCATGCGGGCTGCCTCCTGTGTTGATCCCTGATTCAGTTGCGGGATCCGGCTGTAGGGTGTTTTTTGACCTGCAAGATCAGAGCATAATGATTTTTATTTTATTTTCAAAAACTATTTCCATTTTTAATTTAAATACAACTTAACAATATGATTTATATGTAATTTAAAGACACGAATTAAAGGCAATAACTTCCACTCTGTCTCGCAGACAAAAAAATGCCGCGGTTACACGAGGCAACCACGGCAAGGTCAAACGAGTTTTAAACCCTAAATAATTCGAGGTGCAGGAAGGCGGCAAGGGAATGAATTCCCAGGAGCTTACATAAGTAAGTGACTGGGGTGAATGAGCGCAGCCAACGCTCCTGCAGCTTGAAGTATGACGGGTTACTCGAGTGTGGGATTCATATGCCGTAAATCAAACGGCGTGATCTGGTAGACGTAGTAGTTCAGCCAGTTAGAGAACAACAGGTTGCCATGGCTGCGCCAGGTGGCGCGCGGCGGCAGTTCCGGGTTGTCGTGAGGGAAATAGTTAAATGGCACCTCGGGATGCAACCCGGCATCGTAGTCACGGTGGTATTCTCCAGATAGCGTCAGCGCATCGTATTCCGGGTGGCCGGTGACAAACGCCAGACGTTTATCTTTGCTCGCCATCAGGTAAGCGCCGGTGGTTTCCGATTCGGCAAACAACTCCAGATCGGTGTAATCACGGATCAGCTGGCTGGGAAAGTCAGCATAGCGCGAATGCGGCGCGAGGAAGTTGTCATCAAAGCCACGCGTCAGCAATGCATGCGGATGCAGGATCTGATGTTCATACACCCCTGACAGCTTGTTCTGGCGCGTTTGTTTGGGGATACCGTAGAGAATATTCAGCGCGGCCTGTACCGCCCAACAGACAAATAATGTCGAGGTGACGTGTTCTTTTGCCCAGTGCAGCACGCGCTGAATCTGCGGCCAGTACGCCACGTCATTGAAATCCACCAGACCAAGTGGCGCACCGGTGACAATCAATCCATCGAAGTTATCATCTTGAATATCTTCGAAATTACAGTAGAAATTATTCAGGTGCTCAGTCGGCGTGTTACGTGACTCACGGCTGTCGATACGCAGCAACTGAATATCAATCTGTAGTGGCGAGTTGGAGAGCAGACGCAGAAACTGGTTTTCGGTCTCAATTTTTTTAGGCATCAGATTGAGGACCAGCACTTTCAACGGACGGATCTCCTGAACCCTGGCGCGCGATGAGGTCATCACAAAGACGTTCTCACTACGCAAAAAATTCACTGCCGGTAACTCATCGGGGATCCTGATTGGCATAACCTGCTCACCTCTTACAACCGTATAAACGTTTAGACATCCAGATGCCTGACATTAGCCTGGTGCATCGTGAATGTCGAGTCTTCATGCGATTTATGAAAATGTTTCAGCTTAATGCGTCTTAAGGATGTGGGGAGGAAATAACCTACGGCTGCCTGAAATTAAATTAGCCATAACTGATTTAAATAAAAAAGGAGGCAATGAATATTCAATATATATTTATTTGGTTTATCAGACAGACTATTTTGGTTGGATGGACGCCATGAGTTAAAATGAAAAAATGATTTAAAAACCAGAGAAACCAAAAATATTAAATGCATTAAATTCATTAGGTTAAAATCTTTATTGCTTTCAATCAAAATCACCCAATAAATTTTTATAAAATTAAACCCCTGCCAGGTGTATAAGTCAGTCCTGTTATAAAAACAGACCACACTATTAATCTCCACATTGAAACATTCCTTTATTTAACTTTTTGGCTCGGAAATTATATCTATAAGGTTTTTACTATGCATAAACTGAAAATCACCAGTCTGATCTTACCAGGCATGCTGGTTATTGCTTCGCCCTACGGGTTTGCGGCTGCCGCTCCCTTCTCCAGTGATTCACCGTGGATGCTGGGGGACTGGGACGGTCAGCGCACCGCTCTGCAACAACAGGGCATTGATTTTAATGTTAATTACGTGATGGAAAGTGCAGCAAATCTGGCGGGGGGTTATCAATCCGCCACCACCGCACGTTATACCGATCAATGGCTGTTTAGCACCCATCTCGACCTGGAAAAATTGCTGGGCTGGCAGGACACCGATTTTCAGGCCACGGTGACGGACCGTAATGGGCAAAACCTTTCTGAGCAGGTGGCTAATCCAAAAGCGCCGATGCTTTCTTCCGTTCAGGAGGTCTATGGTCGCGGTCAGACCTGGCGACTGACACAGTTCTGGTTACGTAGTGGTTTTATCAACGACCATATCAACCTGAAGCTTGGTCGCGCGACGGTAGGGGAAGATTTCGGCACCATCGAGTCGCATTTCCAAAACCTGGCGCTTGGTCCGGGTATCCCCGGTAAATCACGTAGCGACCGCTGGATGAACTGGCCGGTATCCCAGTGGATGGGACGTTTACAGCTGAATATCACGCCGGATGTCTATGTTAAAGTGGGATTTTATAATCAGAACGATGATAACGATAATCGCGGCAGCGGTTTCCATTTCCGGGTAAACCACTCCGATGGCAATCTGATCCCGGTTGAAATTGGCTGGCAGCCCAAATTGGGTACTGATGCGCTGCAGGGGAATTATCGCTTGGGTGCGTATTACTCTTCGGCTCAGAGCGGGGTGTATCACAGCTGGCAACACGGTCAGTATGGCGATACCGCGCATGGTTATGGTGCTTATGCAGTTGTTCAGCAACAATTATTTGCCCAGCAGCATGATAATCATCGCGGTCTGTCTCTGACCCTAAGTCAGGTAATGCACGACAAGCGAACCTCAAAACTCGATTATACTCAGACAGTCGCGCTGAGTTGGAAAGGGCTTTTTGCTGCACGGCCTCAGGATGATGTTGGCTTGGGTATGGCCCGTTTGCATGTGAACTCGGCCTACAGTCGCATGCTCGAACGGGAGAATGAAGAGAATGGTGTACAGAACGTCAATGATGCCACTTATCTACCGGTGATCAGAGGCTCTGAATACGACTATGAACTCTACTATTCCTGGAACGTCAGCCCGTGGCTTACATTGCGTCCTAATCTGCAATACGTTGCCGCGCCGGGCGCAGATAGCAGCGTGAAAGATGTGTTTGTAGGAGGGATTACGGCGAGCTTAACGTTCTGAAACAGCCAGATTTCGTAGCGGCGCGATTTTTACCGTACCGTGGCCTGCA
This sequence comes from Pantoea sp. X-Soil-TKNS-1211, assembly GCF_059730495.1. Lineage (NCBI taxonomy): Bacteria > Pseudomonadati > Pseudomonadota > Gammaproteobacteria > Enterobacterales > Erwiniaceae > Pantoea > Pantoea sp. X-Soil-TKNS-1211. Next base: position 289,363 of record NZ_AP035953.1, on the reverse strand, counting down.
AAGCGCGCGATAAATCGCGCCGCTACCGGATGCGCAGACGTAAAAAAACCCTGAACTTTCGTTCAGGGTTTCTTCACTTGTTTGATGCCTGGCAGTTCCCTACTCTCGCATGGGGAGACCCCACACTACCATCGGCGCTACGGCGTTTCACTTCTGAGTTCGGCATGGGGTCAGGTGGGACCACCGCGCTACAGCCGCCAGGCAAATTCTTTGTGCTCTGTCCTGTGTCTTTTGCCGCCTTGCTTCAGCGCAAAATCCTTCGGACCTGAATCCGCAGGACACAACTTAATCCGGTCGAACAAGGCTGAAAATTCTCTGCGTCTCTCAACAAAACGCCTCTGGCGTTGTAAGGTTAAGCCTCACGGGTCATTAGTACCGGTTAGCTCAATGCATCGCTGCACTTACACATCCGGCCTATCAACGTCGTCGTCTTCAACGTCCCTTCAGGACCCTCAAGGGGTCAGGGAGAACTCATCTCGGGGCAAGTTTCGTGCTTAGATGCTTTCAGCACTTATCTTTTCCGCACTTAGCTACCGGGCAATGCCATTGGCATGACAACCCGAACACCAGTGGTGCGTTCACTCCGGTCCTCTCGTACTAGGAGCAACCCCCCTCAATTCTCCAGCGCCCACGGCAGATAGGGACCGAACTGTCTCACGACGTTCTAAACCCAGCTCGCGTACCACTTTAAACGGCGAACAGCCGTACCCTTGGGACCTACTTCAGCCCCAGGATGTGATGAGCCGACATCGAGGTGCCAAACACCGCCGTCGATATGAACTCTTGGGCGGTATCAGCCTGTTATCCCCGGAGTACCTTTTATCCGTTGAGCGATGGCCCTTCCATTCAGAACCACCGGATCACTATGACCTGCTTTCGCACCTGCTCGAGCCGTCACTCTCGCAGTCAAGCTGGCTTATGCCATTGCACTAACCTCCTGATGTCCGACCAGGATTAGCCAACCTTCGTGCTCCTCCGTTACACTTTGGGAGGAGACCGCCCCAGTCAAACTACCCACCAGACACTGTCCGCAGCCCGGATCACGGGCCTACGTTAGAACATCAAACATTAAAGGGTGGTATTTCAAGGTCGGCTCCACGCAGACTGGCGTCCACGCTTCAAAGCCTCCCACCTATCCTACACATCAAGGCTCAATGTTCAGTGTCAAGCTATAGTAAAGGTTCACGGGGTCTTTCCGTCTTGCCGCGGGTACACTGCATCTTCACAGCGATTTCAATTTCACTGAGTCTCGGGTGGAGACAGCCTGGCCATCATTACGCCATTCGTGCAGGTCGGAACTTACCCGACAAGGAATTTCGCTACCTTAGGACCGTTATAGTTACGGCCGCCGTTTACCGGGGCTTCGATCAAGAGCTTCTCCTTACGGATAACCCCATCAATTAACCTTCCGGCACCGGGCAGGCGTCACACCGTATACGTCCACTTTCGTGTTTGCACAGTGCTGTGTTTTTAATAAACAGTTGCAGCCAGCTGGTATCTTCGACTGGCTTCAGCTCCGGGAGCAAGTCCCTTCACCTACGCGCCAGCGTGCCTTCTCCCGAAGTTACGGCACCATTTTGCCTAGTTCCTTCACCCGAGTTCTCTCAAGCGCCTTGGTATTCTCTACCTGACCACCTGTGTCGGTTTGGGGTACGATTTCGTGTTACCTGGAGCTTAGAGGCTTTTCCTGGAAGCAGGGCATCAGTTACTTCACCACCGTAGTGGCTCGTCATCACGCCTCAGCCTTAAAGCATTCCGGATTTGCCTGGAATGCAAGCCTACACGCTTAAACCGGGACAACCGTCGCCCGGATAACCCAGCCTTCTCCGTCCCCCCTTCGCAGTAACACCAAGTACAGGAATATTAACCTGTTTCCCATCGACTACGCTTTTCAGCCTCGCCTTAGGGGTCGACTCACCCTGCCCCGATTAACGTTGGACAGGAACCCTTGGTCTTCCGGCGAGCGGGCTTTTCACCCGCTTTATCGTTACTTATGTCAGCATTCGCACTTCTGATACCTCCAGCAGACCTCACAGTCCACCTTCAGCGGCTTACAGAACGCTCCCCTACCCAACAACACACAGTGTCGCTGCCGCAGCTTCGGTGCATGGTTTAGCCCCGTTACATCTTCCGCGCAGGCCGACTCGACCAGTGAGCTATTACGCTTTCTTTAAATGATGGCTGCTTCTAAGCCAACATCCTGGCTGTCTGGGCCTTCCCACATCGTTTCCCACTTAACCATGACTTTGGGACCTTAGCTGGCGGTCTGGGTTGTTTCCCTCTTCACGACGGACGTTAGCACCCGCCGTGTGTCTCCCGTGATAACATTCTCCGGTATTCGCAGTTTGCATCGGGTTGGTAAGCCGGGATGGCCCCCTAGCCGAAACAGTGCTCTACCCCCGGAGATGAATTCACGAGGCGCTACCTAAATAGCTTTCGGGGAGAACCAGCTATCTCCCGGTTTGATTGGCCTTTCACCCCCAGCCACAAGTCATCCGCTAATTTTTCAACATTAGTCGGTTCGGTCCTCCAGTTAGTGTTACCCAACCTTCAACCTGCCCATGGCTAGATCACCGGGTTTCGGGTCTATACCCTGCAACTTAACGCCCAATTAAGACTCGGTTTCCCTGCGGCTCCCCTATACGGTTAACCTTGCTACAGAATATAAGTCGCTGACCCATTATACAAAAGGTACGCAGTCACCTAACAAGTAGGCTCCCACTGCTTGTACGTACACGGTTTCAGGTTCTGTTTCACTCCCCTCGCCGGGGTTCTTTTCGCCTTTCCCTCACGGTACTGGTTCACTATCGGTCAGTCAGGAGTATTTAGCCTTGGAGGATGGTCCCCCCATATTCAGACAGGATACCACGTGTCCCGCCCTACTCATCGAACTCACAGTATGTGCATCTTCGTGTACGGGAGTATCACCCTGTACCCTGCGACTTTCCAGACGCTTCCACTGACACACAAACTGATTCAGGTTCTGGGCTGTTCCCCGTTCGCTCGCCGCTACTGGGGGAATCTCGGTTGATTTCTTTTCCTCGGGGTACTTAGATGTTTCAGTTCCCCCGGTTCGCCTCGTTAACCTATGTATTCAGTTAACGATGATGCACAGAGTGCACCGGGTTTCCCCATTCGGACATCGTCGGCTGTAGCGGTTCATATCACCTTACCGACGCTTTACGCAGATTAGCACGTCCTTCATCGCCTCTGACTGCCAGGGCATCCACCGTGTACGCTTAGTCGCTTAACCTCACAACCCACAGGCGTTTTCACGCATGCAGACTGCAAGCATTTGAGAGACTCGAACACATCGCTTTCATTTCTTATTACGGAGAAATGAAACAACGTGTCGTTTCAAATTTTCAGCTTGTTCCGGATTGTTAAAGAGCAAATACTTCGCAGCACACCGTTTCCGGTACGCTCTGAAGTATTGAAAAACTGTAATGGTGGAGCTAAGCGGGATCGAACCGCTGACCTCCTGCGTGCAAGGCAGGCGCTCTCCCAGCTGAGCTATAGCCCCATACAGTCACTGCAGAGACCACTACTACCACTCAACCGAGTAACCATTCTTCAGCGAAGAATGTAATTTCATCTCAGGCAAGGCATGCGGAAGGGAAGTTTACACCGGTAAACGACCGCGCGCATAACGCAGCATGAGGAGAAATTTGGTAGGCCTGAGTGGACTTGAACCACCGACCTCACCCTTATCAGGGGTGCGCTCTAACCACCTGAGCTACAAGCCTGTAGAGGTTTTTCTGCTTCTTTAAATTTCATCAGACAATCTGTGTGAGCACTTCGGAGGAAGGTATCTTCAGGTAAGGAGGTGATCCAACCGCAGGTTCCCCTACGGTTACCTTGTTACGACTTCACCCCAGTCATGAATCACAAAGTGGTAAGCGCCCTCCCGAAGGTTAAGCTACCTACTTCTTTTGCAACCCACTCCCATGGTGTGACGGGCGGTGTGTACAAGGCCCGGGAACGTATTCACCGTAGCATTCTGATCTACGATTACTAGCGATTCCGACTTCATGGAGTCGAGTTGCAGACTCCAATCCGGACTACGACGCACTTTATGAGGTCCGCTTGCTCTCGCGAGATCGCTTCTCTTTGTATGCGCCATTGTAGCACGTGTGTAGCCCTGGCCGTAAGGGCCATGATGACTTGACGTCATCCCCACCTTCCTCCGGTTTATCACCGGCAGTCTCCTTTGAGTTCCCGACCGAATCGCTGGCAACAAAGGATAAGGGTTGCGCTCGTTGCGGGACTTAACCCAACATTTCACAACACGAGCTGACGACAGCCATGCAGCACCTGTCTCAGAGTTCCCGAAGGCACCAAAGCATCTCTGCTAAGTTCTCTGGATGTCAAGGCCAGGTAAGGTTCTTCGCGTTGCATCGAATTAAACCACATGCTCCACCGCTTGTGCGGGCCCCCGTCAATTCATTTGAGTTTTAACCTTGCGGCCGTACTCCCCAGGCGGTCGACTTAACGCGTTAGCTCCGGAAGCCACGCCTCAAGGGCACAACCTCCAAGTCGACATCGTTTACAGCGTGGACTACCAGGGTATCTAATCCTGTTTGCTCCCCACGCTTTCGCACCTGAGCGTCAGTCTTTGTCCAGGGGGCCGCCTTCGCCACCGGTATTCCTCCAGATCTCTACGCATTTCACCGCTACACCTGGAATTCTACCCCCCTCTACAAGACTCCAGCCTGCCAGTTTCGAATGCAGTTCCCAGGTTAAGCCCGGGGATTTCACATCCGACTTGACAGACCGCCTGCGTGCGCTTTACGCCCAGTAATTCCGATTAACGCTTGCACCCTCCGTATTACCGCGGCTGCTGGCACGGAGTTAGCCGGTGCTTCTTCTGCGGGTAACGTCAATTGCTGAAGCTATTAACTCCAACACCTTCCTCCCCGCTGAAAGTACTTTACAACCCGAAGGCCTTCTTCATACACGCGGCATGGCTGCATCAGGCTTGCGCCCATTGTGCAATATTCCCCACTGCTGCCTCCCGTAGGAGTCTGGACCGTGTCTCAGTTCCAGTGTGGCTGGTCATCCTCTCAGACCAGCTAGGGATCGTCGCCTAGGTGAGCCGTTACCCCACCTACTAGCTAATCCCATCTGGGTTCATCCGATGGTGTGAGGCCCGAAGGTCCCCCACTTTGGTCTTGCGACGTTATGCGGTATTAGCTACCGTTTCCAGTAGTTATCCCCCTCCATCGGGCAGATCCCCAGACATTACTCACCCGTCCGCCACTCGTCACCCGAGGAGCAAGCTCCTCTGTGCTACCGTTCGACTTGCATGTGTTAGGCCTGCCGCCAGCGTTCAATCTGAGCCATGATCAAACTCTTCAATTTAAGTTTGATGCTCAAAGAATTAAACTTCGTAATGAATTACGTGTTCACTCTTGAGACTTGATATTTTTTAAGTCCGTAGACTTTTGATATCAATCCTGCGAGTGCCCACACAGATTGTCTGATAAATTGTTAAAGAGCAGTGCGAGCAGCGGGTTAACCGTCTGTCGCGAGGTGGCGTATATTACGCTTTCCTCCTTCAGAGTCAATCTCTTTTTTCAGAGATTTTCTCCGGCGAGAGTTCTTTCAGAACTTCTCTCTCAACACCACATTTCGTAAACCGTTGTGCCGTGTCGATGGAGGCGCATTATAGGGAGTTGTTCGGCGCGCGCAACCGCTAATTTCAATAAAAACAACCGTTCGCTGCATTCCACAGCAAAACCCCGCCTTATACCCACTTACACACAAACTTATCCACAACTCACGCGAGAAATGAATTTAGGCGAGCATCGCGCAAACGTTTTCGCTACAATGCCCCGCGACGTGAAGGATGCCCCTTTTGGGGCGTTACCTGAGGCCAGCGTTTCTTCTATATAGAAGAAAAACGCTAAGCTTGATGTAACGCTCTTATTTACGCGAAACAAAGCCAAGGGATAAAACCACCATGCAACAACGTCGTCCTGTACGCCGCGCTCTGCTGAGTGTCTCAGACAAAGCCGGTATCCTCGAATTTGCTCAGGCACTCTCCAGCCGTGGTGTTGAGCTGCTCTCCACAGGTGGCACTGCACGCCTGCTGGCAGATGCGGGCCTGCCGGTCACTGAAGTGTCTGACTACACCGGTTTTCCGGAAATGATGGATGGACGCGTCAAAACGCTGCACCCGAAAGTGCATGGCGGTATTCTCGGTCGTCGCGGCCAGGATGATGCCATCATGGCGCAGCACGCTATCAATCCTATCGACATGGTGGTCGTTAACCTCTATCCATTCGCCCAGACCGTCGCAAAACCCGGCTGTACGCTGGAAGATGCGGTAGAAAACATCGATATCGGCGGCCCAACCATGGTGCGCTCTGCCGCGAAGAACCACAAAGACGTGGCGATCGTGGTAAAGAGCAGCGATTACAACACCATCATTGCTGAGCTGGACGCTAACGAAAACTCCCTGACGCTGGAAACCCGTTTCGATCTGGCCATTAAAGCCTTCGAGCATACTGCCGCCTACGACAGCATGATTGCTAACTACTTCGGTAGCCTGGTGCCGGCCTATCACGGCGAGAGCAAAGAACCATCTGGGCGTTTCCCACGTACCCTGAACCTGAACTTCGTTAAGAAGCAGGATATGCGTTACGGCGAGAACAGCCATCAGGATGCGGCTTTCTATATAGAAGAGAACGTGGCAGAAGCCTCGGTTGCTACGGCTCAGCAGGTGCAGGGTAAAGCGCTGTCCTACAACAACATCGCCGATACCGATGCTGCGCTGGAGTGCGTCAAAGAGTTCAGCGAAGCTGCCTGCGTGATTGTGAAGCATGCCAACCCTTGTGGTGTGGCCGTGGGCAGTTCGATTCTGGACGCCTATGAGCGTGCCTACAAAACCGATCCTACCTCAGCGTTTGGCGGCATCATCGCCTTTAACCGCGAGCTGGACGAAGCGACCGCGCAAGCCATCATCAGCCGTCAGTTCGTGGAAGTGATCATTGCACCTTCTGCCTCTGAAGCCGCACTGAAAGTCACCGCCAGCAAACAGAATGTCCGTGTTCTGGTGTGTGGTCAGTGGCAGGATCGCGTTGCAGGTCTGGATTTCAAACGTGTTAACGGTGGTTTGCTGGTGCAGGATCGCGATCTGGGTATGGTCGACGCCAGCCAGCTGCGTGTAGTAAGTAAACGCCAGCCGACGGAACAGGAACTGCGTGATGCCCTGTTCTGCTGGAAAGTAGCGAAATTCGTTAAATCCAACGCCATTGTCTATGCCCGTGACAATATGACCATCGGTATTGGCGCAGGCCAGATGAGCCGCGTCTATTCCGCGAAAATCGCCGGTATTAAGGCTGGTGATGAAGGTCTGGAAGTGAAAGGTTCTGCCATGGCCTCTGACGCCTTCTTCCCGTTCCGCGATGGTATTGATGCTGCCGCTGCCGTCGGTGTCACCTGCGTGATTCAGCCGGGTGGTTCGATTCGCGATGAAGAAGTGATTGCCGCCGCCGATGAGCACGGCATCGCGATGATCTTTACCGACATGCGTCATTTCCGCCATTAATCGTTGGGAGCGTTACAGATGAAAATTTTAGTCATTGGCAATGGTGGACGTGAGCACGCCCTGGCGTGGAAAGCTGCCCAGTCACCGCTGGCAGAAACCGTGTTTGTTGCACCGGGTAATGCTGGCACCGCGCTGGAACCGGCATTGCAAAATGTCGCCATCAGCGCCACCGACGTGCCCGCGCTGCTGGCCTTTGCCCAGCAGGAAAACATTGACCTGACCATCGTCGGCCCGGAAGCGCCGCTGGTGATCGGTGTCGTTGATGCATTCCGTGCCGCCGGTCTGAAGATTTTTGGCCCGACTCAGGCGGCCGCGCAGTTGGAAGGCTCCAAAGCCTTCACCAAAGATTTCCTCGCCCGTCAGCAGATCCCAACCGCTGAATACCAAAACTTTACCGAGGTAGAACCGGCGCTGGCGTATCTGCGTGAGAAAGGCGCACCGATTGTCATCAAAGCCGATGGTCTGGCCGCCGGTAAAGGCGTGATCGTGGCGATGACACTGCAAGAAGCGGAAGACGCAGTGCAGGATATGCTGGCAGGCAATGCGTTTGGCGATGCGGGCCACCGTATCGTGATCGAAGAATTCCTCGATGGTGAAGAAGCCAGCTTTATCGTGATGGTCGATGGCGACAACGTGCTGCCGATGGCCACCAGCCAGGATCATAAACGCGTGGGTGATGGCGATACCGGCCCGAATACCGGCGGCATGGGTGCCTACTCACCAGCTCCGGTGGTGACCGATGAGATCCACCAGCGCGTGATGGACCAGATCATCTGGCCAACCGTGAACGGGATGAAGGCCGAAGGCAACACCTACACCGGCTTCCTGTACGCCGGTCTGATGATCGATCAAACCGGTCAGCCTAAAGTGATCGAATTCAACTGCCGCTTTGGCGATCCGGAAACTCAGCCGATCATGCTGCGTTTGCAGTCCGATCTGGTTGCACTGTGTCTGGCGGCCTGTGATGGCAAGCTGGATCAGCAGACGTCACAATGGGATCCGCGTCCGTCACTGGGTGTGGTGTTGGCTGCCGGGGGTTATCCGGGCGACTACAACACCGGTGACCAGATTCATGGCCTGCCGCTTGAAGAAGTCGCAGATGGTAAAGTGTTTCATGCTGGCACCACGCTGAAAGATGACCTGGTGGTTACCAACGGAGGACGCGTACTGTGCGTCACCGCGCTGGGAGAAGACGTGGCCGCCGCACAGCAACGTGCGTATGAGCTGGCGAAGTCTATCTCCTGGGAAGACAGCTTCTGCCGCCACGATATCGGCTATCGCGCCATCAACCGCAAATAATCACAAGGGGCACGCACAGTGCCCCTTCTGTTTTCTGGCCGTCAGAACTCGCTTTCTTTCGGCTGCCAGCTGCATTCATCCGTCGGCGTGATATGCAACAACTGCACCCCTTCAGGCGCTTCCAGCCATGCAACCATCAACGGTGCTGATGCACTGCGCTGCTGCTGCGCCAGCGTTGCCAGCATGTTGTTATCGAAAGGCGCATTGATCACCTTCCCTTCACAGGTACGTACCTGAGTATCGCCCAGCCAGTGCCCCTGGCTCAGCAAGACACGGCCATTCAGTAAAGCATTGCTCTGCGCTAGCATCCGCTGTGCATCAAAGCGATACAGCTCAACGCTGTCGCTGCTCACTGCTTCACGTCGTCCGGCCAGTTGCCGCTGCATAAAATTGAGCTTGCCCTGCTGATCGAAACGTAACGTAACGTCATCCGGCTGGTCGCCCGCGACCTGACGTTGCACGCTGATAAGATTGTTGTCCAGCCAGCTATAATCCGCGGTCTCCATCGCAGCGCCATTAAATGGCGTGAAGACGGTTCGCATGTGAACAGATTGATTGTCGCTATTTTTGCGCCAGATGCGTACCACGCCACGATCGGCAAGATAACCGCTGGCTGTAAAGGCAGGAAGATCAGGAGTGGTGCTACAGCCCGTTAGCAGCGCACCACATAGCAGGGCGCAGACGCGCTGATGGTAACGTTTCAGCATGAGAGGCCCCGGAAACAAAAAGGGGCGGTGTCGCCCCTCTTTTAAAGCTATACCGCGTCGCGGAAACTTATTTAACAGCGTCTTTCAGCGCTTTACCAGAGACGAACGCCGGTACGTTTGCCGCAGCGATTTTGATCTCTTTGCCAGTCTGCGGGTTGCGACCGGTACGCTCAGCGCGGTGGTTCACTTTAAAAGTACCAAAACCAACCAGTTGTACAGCATCACCATCTTTCAGAGACTCAGTGATCGCAGCCAGAGTAGATTCCAGAGCAGTTTTAGCCTGGGTTTTTGACAGGTCTGCTTTTTCCGCGATCACATCAATCAGTTGAGTCTTGTTCATAAGTTATCCTTAAAGTGTATTTATCGCTTGCTAAGCAACGAGTGCGAGGGAAAAGCCATATTCTGGCACTCTTCAGCCTGCACGCACCGATAGCCACAATTTTCAGCCCCCCAAATGTAGACCAGACAGGGGGCCGATGTGAAGCCTCCAGGCGCGCTAATTCGGGCCTGAAGTCACGTTTTCTCGCCTTATTGCTGAAAAATTATACCGATGTTACTGATTCCCGCTTCGCGCAGGTCAGAACGTAACCCTTTAATCAGTTCCAGGTCACGCTCCTCGCACTCTGCCAGCAGGCGAAAAATCTCCCACTGCAAATCCCATTCGTCAATAATCGCCTGGTTTTCGCGCAACTCTTCATCGCTCATTTCGCGCCCGGCCTGAGTCATTTCGAGAATCGCAACGGTGGTAATGGAGGTACGACTGACCTCTATGGCATGTTCCAGGGTTTCCCCACTGAGCTGCGCATGCAACACTTCACTCAATGCCACGCAGGCATCAATCGCCGGATGTACCCCGTAGATATCAAAATCGTCCCCGTTGGGGATCGCCGCTTCCAGCTTCTCAAGTTGGCTGTCGAAATTGATTTTAGCGTCTTTGACCGTCAGGCTTTCCCACACCAGATCGAGCATACGGCGATACAGCTGCGGATCGGCGAATTCGGTCTGCTGACAGAAGGCCCAATAGTTAGGGTACATACGTTCGCACAGACAGGCCATAAAGGTGACGTGCTGCCAGCTTTCCAGCTTCGCCAGGCGTAAATGGACGGGATTCTGTAACATCAAACTTGCTCTCAATAGTTTAGCTGGCGGCAGTGTACCGCAAAAGCCGCGCGCAAACAGCGTCAACGCGCATTTTGCCTGCGCAGAAAGGCTGGACGACCGGAAGCCACTGCATCCGCCCAGCGCGTCGGCTCGGGTAAGCGATAGCCCGCCATGCAGTTTTCTACCCACTGCAATGCGCTGTCGGTACTGACACGATGACCGGTCGAGATGAAAAGTGGGTTGCAGCGTGCCTTGCTACGCCATACCCAGCCCAGTTGCTCGCCTTTATCCAGCAAGGGCTGACAGCTGCCCGGAGCCTCATCCAGCGTATCAAATTGGCCGCATAAGCGCCGCTTTGCCACACCGATGGTCGGTACATCAACCAGCAGGCCAAAATGCGCCGCCACACCGAGCCGACGTGGATGCGAGATGCCGTGCCCATCGACAAATAACAGATCCGGCTGATGCTGGAGTTGCTGCCACGCAGCCAGTAACGCAGGCACTTCACGGAACGATAAAAAACCGGGGATATAGGGCATGGTGGTGCTGATACGGGCAATCTGATGTTCCACCAGCTGTAGTGAGGGATACTCAAGAATCACCAGAGCGGCACGCGTCACCTCACCGCCCTGTTCAAACCCCACGTCGGCACCGGCAATCCAACGGGGCGGCAGCACCTCAAAATCGTCCTGCCGCACTACGTCAGCTGCGCGCTGTTGCTGTTCCGTGCGTAGCGCCGCTAAATCCATCGTTAGTCCTGATGGTAAGGACGTGACAGACGATGCACTGCCTCAACAAAGGCTCCGGCATGCTCTGGCGGCACGTCTTGATGGATGCCGTGCCCCAGATTGAAGACGTGGCCTTCACCCTTGCCAAAACCTTCGAGGATACCTGCCACTTCCTGTTCGATACGGGCCGGAGGGGCATAGAGCATTGACGGGTCCATATTGCCCTGCAACGCAACTTTATGGCCGACGCGACGACGTGCATCCGCAATATCGGTGCTCCAGTCCAGACCCAGCGCATCACAGCCGGTCTCCGCTATCGCTTCCAGCCACTGGCCGCCCCCTTTGGTGAACAGGGTGATCGGCACGCGACGGCCTTCGCTCTCGTGCAGTACGCTATCGACAATTTTGTGCATGTAGTAAAGCGAGAACTCACGATAATCACGCCCGGTCAGCACACCGCCCCAGGTGTCAAACACCATGATCGATTGTGCACCGGCTTTGATCTGCGCATTCAGATAGAGGATCACGCTATCGGCCAGTTTATCCAGCAACGCATGCAGCGTCTGCGGCTCGGCGTACATCATCTTTTTGATTTTGGTGAAGGCTTTGCTACTGCCGCCTTCAACCATATAAGTTGCCAGCGTCCACGGGCTACCGGAGAAACCGATCAACGGCACTTCACCTTTCAGGTTATGACGGATGGTACGCACCGCATTCATCACATAACCCAGCTCTTGCTCAGGATCAGGCACCGGCAGTTTGTCGACATCGGCGCGGCAGGTAATGGGATTAGAGAAACGTGGACCTTCCCCAGTTTCAAAGTACAGGCCCAGCCCCATGGCATCCGGGATGGTGAGGATATCGCTGAAGAGGATAGCCGCATCCAGCGCATAGCGGCGCAGCGGTTGCAGCGTGACTTCGCACGCCAGCTCAGCATTTTTACACAGCGACATAAAGTCACCGGCCTGAGCGCGCGTGGCTTTATATTCCGGCAGATAACGCCCGGCTTGTCGCATCATCCACACCGGGGTGACATCCACCGGTTGACGTAACAGGGCGCGTAGATAACGATCGTTCTTCAGTTCACTCATAATTGGCTCTCTCACTGGCAGGAAGCCAGTGTAGCATTTTCACATCGCGCTGGCGCGACACTGGGCAACGGTATCTTCAATCAGGCGTCGCGCCACGGTGCCTGGGGGCGGTAATAAGGGTAACGCATCGTAGCGGAACCAGCCGGCATCCAGCAGCTCTTTGCCGTCATGCTGTAGCTCGCCTCCCTCGTATTCCGCCATATAAGCCATCATCAGCGAATGAGGAAACGGCCAGGGTTGTGAGGTGACATAGCGTACGTTTTTCACCCGCACGTTGCTCTCTTCCATCACTTCGCGCGCCACCGCTTGTTCGAGGGTTTCCCCCACCTCAACAAAACCGGCCAGCACGGTGTAGACGTTGTTGCGATGCTTCGCGTGGTTCGCCAGCAGGATCTCATCACCGCGTCGGATCGCCACAATGATGCAGGGCGCGATTTGCGGATAGTACCGTTCACGGCAGTGGCCGCACAGGCAAGCGAACTCACGTTTGCTCAGGTGCATTTCGTGGCCGCAATAACCGCACCAGCGATGTGAACGATAGAACTCCGCCAGTTGCACGCCACGTCCGGCGAGCTGAAACAGGCCGACATCTTCGTCGATCAACTGCCGAACTGAACCCATATTGTCAGGACGTGCCTCACGGATCAGCCAGACATTTTCACCCTGCCATTCGCCAATCACCATGCCGCTGCTGCCTGTCAGGCCATACTGTTCTGCAACACCGTGCGGCAACTCACCCTGCGGCAGCCAAAGTTTTTGTTCATAGCTGACAATCCACCAGCCAGCGTCTACGCTTGAGATCTCACGTTGCATTTAAATCGTCATCCTTAGCGTCTATTCGCGGAATGAACCACTATAACCCACATGGAGCCTCGTATGCTTACTCAGTTAGACGACCTGACCGAGCGTGTAGGCCGCGGTAACGAATTGGTCGATTCATGGCTACACGCGCGTCGTCAGCTGCTGGTTAACTATTATCAGTTGATTGGCATGAAGCCAAAAAAAGACGCCTTAAGCGCCCTTGATGAGCAGGCGTTGGATGCGTTTTGCCACAACCTGGTGGATTATCTTTCCGTTGGTCATTTCAGTATTTATGAGCGGATTATCAATGAGATGCAGGGTGACAGCCCCCTAATTGCCGCCGCACAGATTTATCCGCTACTGGAGGCGAATACCGAACGAATGATGCAGCTGTATGACGGTCATCTGCAACAGGCCATCACCGATGATAACTGCGCCACCTTTCAGCAAGCCTTGTCTGAAGTGGGGGAAGTGCTGGAGTCACGTTTCACGCTGGAAGACAAGCTGGTGCATCTGGCGTGGGATAATCAGCTGGCACGCACGCCGGTGGCAAATGAAAGCATCATTGCCCGTCCTGCGTAGAATCCTGCATTTGTAAAAGACTTGTTATTCGTAAAAAGCCCTTCTATGCTACGAGGGCTTTATCTGTTTTACGGTTTAACACCGTAACTATTTTCTTGTCGGAGTGCCCACTTGGGCTGAGACCGTTAATTCGGGATCCGCGGAACCTGATCAGGTTAGTACCTGCGAAGGGAACAAGAGTAAATATCACAGTCGGTGCGTGCGCCGTTTCTGTTACTCCTTCCGGACTCCGGACAAGCAACTTCCATCATTTACAGGAAACTTGCTATGTCTGTCGCAAAAACGTCTCGTCGTGAACAACGCGCCCAGGCGCAAGAATTTATTGATTCCCTACAAGGCACCGCTTTCCCAAACTCAACACGCATCTGGATCACCGGCAGCCGTGCTGATATTCGCGTACCGATGCGGGAGATTCAGCTTAGTCCGACCCTGATCGGCGGCAGCAAAGACAATCCGCAATACGAAACCAACGAGCCGGTGCCGGTGTACGACACGGCGGGCGCTTACGGCGATCCGCAAGCAACGATTGATGTCCATCAAGGACTGGCCAAACTGCGTGCGGAGTGGATCGCTGAACGCGGGGACAGTGAAACCATCGACCAACTCAGCTCCGACTATACTCAGCAGCGCCTGGCGGATGAGGGGCTGGATCACCTGCGGTTTGAACATTTGCCCCAGCCGCGACGCGCCAAATCCGGTCGCTGCGTCACCCAACTTCACTATGCACGTCAGGGCATCATTACCCCCGAAATGGAGTTTATTGCGTTGCGTGAAAATATGGGACGCGAGCGTATCCGTGGCGAGGTATTGCTGCAACAGCATCCAGGCCACAGTTTTGGCGCGCACCTGCCGGAGGATATCACCGCTGAATTTGTGCGCCAGGAAGTCGCCGCAGGGCGTGCCATCATCCCGTCCAACATCAACCACCCTGAATCTGAGCCGATGATCATTGGCCGCAACTTTCTGGTTAAAGTGAATGCCAACATCGGCAACTCGGCGGTCAGCTCCTCGATTGAAGAGGAAGTGGAAAAGCTGGTGTGGTCAACACGCTGGGGAGCCGACACGGTGATGGACCTCTCGACGGGCCGTTATATTCACGAAACACGTGAGTGGATTTTGCGTAACAGCCCGGTGCCGATTGGCACCGTACCGATTTATCAGGCGCTGGAGAAAGTGAACGGCATTGCGGAAGATTTGAATTGGGAGATCTTCCGTGACACCTTGCTGGAGCAGGCCGAGCAAGGCGTGGACTACTTCACCATCCACGCCGGTGTGCTGCTGCGTTATGTGCCGATGACGGCGAAGCGTCTGACCGGCATCGTTTCGCGTGGCGGTTCGATCATGGCGAAGTGGTGCCTGTCGCATCATCAGGAAAGCTTCCTGTACCTGCACTTTCGTGAGATTTGTGAGATCTGCGCTGCCTATGATGTTGCGCTGTCGCTGGGGGATGGGCTGCGTCCGGGTTCGATTCAGGATGCCAACGATACAGCGCAATTTGCTGAGTTGCACACGCTAGGTGAACTGACAAAACTGGCCTGGGAATATGATGTGCAGGTGATGATCGAAGGTCCGGGCCATGTGCCGATGCAGATGATTCGCCGCAATATGACCGAGCAGCTGGAACATTGCCACGAAGCCCCCTTCTATACCCTTGGCCCGCTGACCACCGATATCGCCCCCGGCTACGATCATTTCACTTCCGGCATTGGTGCTGCGATGATTGGCTGGTTCGGCTGCGCGATGCTGTGCTACGTCACCCCCAAAGAGCATCTGGGTCTGCCCAATAAGGAAGATGTGAAGCAGGGGCTGATCACCTATAAAATTGCGGCACATGCTGCCGATCTGGCGAAAGGCCATCCCGGCGCTCAGATCCGTGATAACGCCATGTCGAAAGCGCGATTCGAGTTCCGCTGGGAAGATCAGTTCAACCTCGCACTGGATCCGCACACCGCCCGCGCTTATCACGACGAAACGCTACCGCAGGAGTCGGGCAAAGTGGCGCATTTCTGCTCCATGTGTGGCCCGAAATTCTGCTCCATGAAAATCACCCAGGAAGTGCGTGAGTTTGCCGCCCGCCAACAGGCTGAAGCCCAGCCGATTGAAATTGGCATGGCGCAGATGTCCGATGCCTTCCGCAGCCGTGGCGGTGAGCTGTATCATGCCGTCGATGCCCTGAAAGAGGAAAATGTATGACCGCCCCCTTCCCCAGTACCGCCCCGCGTTTAGGGCTGTATCCGGTTGTCGATAGCGTTGAGTGGATTGCCCGTTTGCTGGAAGCGGGTGTACGCACCATTCAGCTACGAATTAAAGATTGCGAAGACCATGAAGTCGAAGAGGCGGTGCGTGATGCTATCGCACTCGGCAAAAAGTATCGTGCTCGCCTGTTTATCAATGATTACTGGCGCTTAGCGATTCGCTATAACGCTTATGGTGTCCATCTTGGACAAGAAGATCTTGATGTAGCCGATCTGGAGGCGATTCGCCAGGCAGGTTTACGCCTCGGCTTATCCACCCATGATGATGCCGAACTGGATCGGGCGCTGACGCTGCTCCCCTCGTATATCGCCTTGGGGCATATTTTCGCGACACAAACTAAAGAGATGCCGTCTGAGCCACAAGGCATTGCTGAGTTGAAACGTCATCTGGAGCGTTTGCAGGGTATTTCGACGGTAGCCATTGGCGGTATTTCACTGGCGCGTGCGCCTGAAGTGCTGGCTACCGGCGTAGGTAGCATCGCGGTGGTGAGCGCCATCACCCAGGCACCAGACTGGCTGGCGGCTACGCATGAGTTGCTGGCGCTGGCGGAACCGACAGTCACGGCGTAAAACCCTGTTGGCGTAGCGGCGCGATTTATCGCGCCATTTCTTGCTCGATGCCAGGAAAATCCGCGCGATTAATCGCGCCGCTACAGGCCATCATTGCGCGTTCGACCGCAGCACCCACCAGCGCTATCGCTTGTTCGGTGGCATCGGTGATCGGCAGCGCATAGTTGAGACGCAGGCAGTTACGATACTTGCCCGAGGCAGAAAATAGCGAGCCAACCGCCACCTGAATTTTCGACGCACGCAGCTCCGTATTCAGGCGTACCGCATCGAAGGCTTCCGGTAGTTCAATCCACATCAGAAAGCCCCCCTGCGGCCGTGATACGCAAATCCCGCACGGGAAATAGTGGCGCACCCAGCAGCTAAAGGTCTCATAATTACGT
Organism: Pantoea sp. X-Soil-TKNS-1211; assembly: GCF_059730495.1. Classification (NCBI taxonomy): domain Bacteria; kingdom Pseudomonadati; phylum Pseudomonadota; class Gammaproteobacteria; order Enterobacterales; family Erwiniaceae; genus Pantoea; species Pantoea sp. X-Soil-TKNS-1211. The sequence continues at coordinate 272,297 of NZ_AP035953.1, read as the reverse complement.
TGATAAACTTGGCGCATGCGGCGCAGGTGCGGTCCATAATGACCAAGACGAATGAACTCCGCTACCACGTGCTGCGTCACAGTCGCGGATGAACCGGTGCCGATATATTTCATGTGCAGCACCCGTTCGCGGTAACGTCCCGGTGCTACCCAGCCGACACGCAGGCCGGGTGAAAGCGTTTTGGAAAACGAGCTACACAACAGCACACGGCCATCCATATCCAGCGACTTAATACTGAGGGGACGCGGATATTCCCACGCCAGCTCACCATAAACATCATCTTCAATAATCGCGGCATCAAAGCGTTGCGCCAGCGTCAGCAGCGCCCGTTTACGCGCTTCCGGCATGATAAAACCCAGCGGGTTATTACAATTGGGCACCACTACTACCGCTTTAATCGGCCACTGCTCGAACGCCAGCTCCAGCGCTTCAAGGCTGATGCCAGTCACCGAGTCGGTCGGGATTTCAATCGCGCGAATGCCAAAGCCGCGCAACGTTTGCATGGTGCCGTGGAAAGTGGGTGATTCCACTGCGATGATGTCGCCAGGCTCGCAAACGGCACGGATAGAGACCGACAGCGCTTCATGGCAACCGGTTGTCACCACAATGTCGTCAGCGCTAAGTTGGCAACCGCTATCAATCGTCAGACGAGCCACCTGTTCACGCAACGATGTGAGCCCCAATAAGGTGTCGTAGCTCAACAGGTTAATATCCTGCCTCTGCGCCATACGACTCTGAATTTTCCACAGCGGTTTCAGGGTTGGCTGCGTCAGATCCGGGATGCCGCTGCCCAGTTGAATCATATCCCCTTCGATGCGACTGCTGAGTAGCTCCAGTACCGATTCCCACTGGGTGATCTCTACCGGGCGTTGAGCGGGGCGCGTGATTGCCGGGACGGGCGGCGTAGCTTTACGCGTCGCCACAAAATAGCCGGAGCGAGGTTGCGGCACGATCAGCTGCTTTTCCTCCAGCAAATGATAAGCCTGCTGGACGGTACTGATGCTCACGCCATGTTCAATACTGAGCGTACGCACCGATGGCAATCGTTCACCGCTGCGGTACAACCCCTGCTCAATGCGGTCAGAAAGCAGACAAGCCAGATGCTGGTAACGGGTCATCGTATGCCTCACGTAATTTTCGATGGATGAGAACCAGTACAGATTAGATGATTTTTTACCATTCAGATCGCTCACAGCGCAATCTGTATGTTTAAAAAATGTGTTTTTTGAATCTGTATTGAAATGAGTGGAGAACGGACAATGCTTCTCAGACATCATACCGAGGGCAGAATAATGGAATTCGAACAAAACCGTGCAGCGAAACCCTTCAACGTGACTTTGCTGGATATGTACCGCGCACTGAAACAATTAGTGAAAAGCTGGTACGCTCGTCGACAAACCCGACGCATCCTGTCGCACCTGAGTGATACCCAATTGCGCGATATTGGTCTGGCGCGTGGAGACATCGACCGTCGCCGCTAACATACAGACGAAAAAAAACCCTGCCGAAGCAGGGTTTTTTATTGGCTGGCGTACGAGTGATTACTCGTCGTCGCTACCGCCGAGACCGGCGTTCAGCAGTTCAGCCAGGCTTGCAGAGGCTTCATCCGCAGTCACCTGCGGTGCAACCGGCGCTTCACCCGCCTGACGGCGACGCATACGATCCTGATGGTAAGCATAACCAGTACCGGCCGGGATCAGACGACCCACGATAACGTTCTCTTTCAGACCGCGCAGTTCATCACGCTTGCCTGCTACCGCGGCTTCGGTCAGGACACGCGTGGTCTCCTGGAACGATGCTGCAGAAATGAACGACTCGGTTGCCAGAGACGCTTTGGTGATACCCAACAGGTCACGCATGTAGGTAGCGCCCAACTTACCGTTCGCTTCCAGATCGCGGTTGGAGATCTTGATACGAGAGAACTCCGCCTGCTCACCTTCCAGGAAGTCAGTGCTTCCTGCGCTAACGATGGTCGCTTTACGCAGCATCTGACGCACGATAACTTCAATGTGCTTATCGTTAATCTTAACGCCTTGCAGACGGTAAACTTCCTGCACTTCGTTAGTGATGTAACGGGTCACCGCATGAACACCACGCAGACGCAGAATGTCGTGCGGAGATTCCGGACCGTCAGAAACCACGTCACCACGTTCAACGCGCTCACCTTCAAATACGTTGAGCTGACGCCATTTCGGAATCATCTCTTCGTACGGATCGCTGCCATCAACCGGGGTGATTACCAGACGACGCTTACCTTTGGTCTCTTTACCGAAGGAGATGATACCGCTGATCTCCGCCAGGATTGCTGGCTCTTTCGGACGACGCGCTTCGAACAGATCCGCAACGCGCGGCAGACCACCGGTGATGTCCTTGGTACCGCCAGATTCCTGCGGAACACGCGACAGTGTGTCACCCGCGCTGATCTTCACGCCATCTTCCAACTGAACAATCGCTTTGCCCGGCAGGAAGTACTGAGCCGGCATGTCAGTGCCCGGGATCAGAACGTCGTCGCCATTGGCATCAACGATTTTCAGTGCCGGACGCAAATCTTTACCACCAGCAGTACGCTCAGCAGAGTCCAGAATCACCAGTGAAGACAGACCGGTTAACTCGTCAGTCTGACGGGTAATGGTCTGACCGTCGATCATATCGGTGAAGCGGACAAAACCGTTCACTTCAGTGATTACCGGCATGGTATGCGGATCCCAGTTCGCTACGGTTTCGCCCGCATTGACCTGCTCACCATCACCTTTCGCCATCACCGCACCGTAAGGCACTTTATAGCTTTCTTTGGTACGACCGAACTCGTCGATCATTTTCAGCTCAACGTTACGCGAAACGATAACCAGTTTACCCGTGGAGTTGGTAACGGTCTTCGCGTTGGTCAGCTTGATAGTACCTTTGTTTTTCACCTGAATGCTGGATTCAGCAGCCGCACGAGATGCCGCACCACCGATGTGGAACGTACGCATCGTCAGCTGAGTACCCGGCTCACCGATGGACTGTGCTGCGATAACGCCGATGGCCTCACCTTTATTGATGATGTGACCACGTGCCAGATCGCGACCGTAGCAGTGTGCACACACACCGAAGTCGGTTTCACAGCCTACAACCGAACGCACTTTGATGGCGTCGACAGAGTTCTGCTCAACCACGTCACACCAATGCTCATCCAGCAGAGTGTTACGCGGGATCAGGATGTCGGCAGTGCCCGGCTTGAGCACGTCTTCTGCAGTCACACGACCCAGTACACGCTCACGCAGCGGCTCTTTAACATCGCCACCCTCGATAACCGGGGTCATCATGATACCTTCGAAGGTGCCACAATCGTCCTCGGTCACCACCAGGTCCTGTGCCACGTCAACCAGACGACGGGTCAGATAACCGGAGTTCGCGGTTTTCAGTGCGGTATCCGCCAGACCTTTACGCGCACCGTGCGTTGAGATGAAGTACTGGAGTACGTTCAGACCTTCACGGAAGTTCGCGGTGATCGGCGTTTCGATGATGGAGCCATCTGGCTTCGCCATCAGACCACGCATACCTGCCAGCTGACGAATCTGTGCCGCAGAACCACGCGCACCGGAGTCGGCCATCATGTAGATGCTGTTAAAGGAAACCTGCTTCTCTTCTTCGCCATGACGGTTGATCACGGTTTCAGTCTGCAGGTTATCCATCATCGCTTTGGAAACGCGTTCGTTAGCGGCGGCCCAGATATCGATAACTTTGTTGTAACGTTCGCCAGCGGTTACCAGACCAGACTGGAACTGTTCCTGGATCTCAGCAACTTCTGCTTCCGCTTCCGCGATGATCTCAGCTTTCTTCGCCGGGATAACCATGTCGTCGATACCAACAGAGGCACCAGAACGGGCTGCATAGGCAAAGCCGGTGTACATGGTCTGGTCAGCAAAGATAACGGTCGGCTTCAGGCCCAGAATGCGGTAACAGGTGTTAAGCATTTTGGAGATTGCCTTTTTACCCAGCGCCTGGTTGACGATGGAGTAAGGCAGACCTTTCGGCACGATCATCCACAGGATCGAACGACCAATGGTGGTGTCGATCAGGCTGGTTTTGGCAACGAAATCGCCCTGTTCGTTTTTGCTGTACTCGGTGATACGCACTTTTACGCGGGCATGCAGCTCAGCCAAGCCAGCGCGGTAAACACGCTCAGCTTCTTTCGGGCCAGTCAGCACCATGCCTTCGCCTTTGGCGTTCACTTTGTCGCGGGTCATGTAGTACAGACCCAGAACAACGTCCTGAGACGGAACGATGATTGGCTCGCCGTTCGCTGGAGACAGAATGTTGTTGGTAGACATCATCAGCGCACGCGCTTCCAGCTGGGCTTCCAGCGTCAGCGGTACGTGAACTGCCATTTGGTCACCATCGAAGTCGGCGTTATATGCCGCACAAACCAGCGGGTGCAGCTGGATCGCTTTACCTTCGATCAGAACCGGTTCAAACGCCTGGATACCCAGACGGTGCAGGGTTGGTGCACGGTTCAGCAGTACCGGGTGTTCGCGGATCACTTCGTCCAGGATATCCCAAACGACAGCTTCTTCGCGCTCAACCATTTTCTTCGCGGCTTTGATGGTGGTGGCCAGGCCACGCAGTTCCAGCTTGCCGTAGATGAACGGTTTGAACAGCTCCAGTGCCATTTTCTTCGGCAGACCGCACTGATGCAGACGCAGGTATGGACCTACGGTGATAACCGAACGACCAGAGTAGTCAACACGTTTACCCAGCAGGTTCTGACGGAAACGACCCTGCTTACCTTTGATCATGTCTGCCAGTGATTTCAGCGGACGTTTGTTCGAGCCAGTGATGGCGCGACCACGACGGCCGTTATCCAGCAACGCATCAACCGCTTCCTGCAACATACGTTTTTCGTTACGTACGATGATATCCGGCGCAGCCAGATCCAGCAGACGTTTCAGACGGTTGTTACGGTTGATCACGCGACGATACAGATCGTTCAGATCCGAGGTAGCGAAACGACCACCATCCAGCGGAACCAGCGGACGCAGATCCGGCGGCAGTACCGGCAGCACGGTCAGGATCATCCACTCTGGCTTGTTGCCAGACTGGACGAACGCTTCCAGCAGCTTGATACGCTTGGTCAGCTTCTTACGCTTGGTTTCAGAGTTGGTTTCGTTCAACTCTTCACGCAGCTGCTCGCACTCCTGCTCCAGATCCATGTTTTTCAACAGGGCCTGGATAGCTTCCGCACCCATCTTCGCGTCGAATTCGTCACCGAACTCTTCCAGCGCGTCAAGGTACTGCTCTTCAGTCAGGATCTGACGTTTTTCGAGGTTGGTCATGCCACCTTCGACAACCACATAGGATTCGAAGTACAGCACGCGCTCGATGTCACGCAGCGGCATATCCAGCAGCAAACCGATACGGGACGGCAGTGATTTCAGGAACCAAATGTGTGCAGTCGGCGAAGCCAGTTCGATATGGCCCATACGCTCACGACGCACTTTGGTCTGCGTGACTTCAACGCCACACTTCTCACAAATCACACCACGGTGTTTCAGGCGCTTGTACTTACCGCACAGGCACTCGTAATCCTTTACCGGTCCGAAAATACGGGCACAGAAAAGACCGTCACGCTCCGGCTTGAAGGTACGGTAGTTAATGGTTTCAGGCTTTTTAACTTCACCAAAAGACCAGGAACGGATCATGTCTGGCGAAGCCAGAGCAATTTTGATCGCATCAAACTCTTCGGTTTTAGTTTGCGCTTTCAGAAACTTAAGTAAGTCTTTCACGGATTAGCTCCCGTCGGAGTGAGACTCTCAGGGATGTTCGACCTGAGCCGAACATCCCATAACCAGTACAAATGCGAGTGCTTACTCGTCTTCCAGCTCGATGTTGATACCCAGCGAGCGAATCTCTTTCAACAATACGTTGAAGGATTCCGGCATGCCCGGTTCCATCTGATGGTTGCCATCGACGATGTTTTTATACATCTTCGTACGGCCGTTCACGTCATCAGACTTAACGGTCAGCATTTCCTGCAGGGTATAGGCGGCACCGTATGCTTCCAGTGCCCACACTTCCATCTCACCGAAGCGCTGGCCACCGAACTGTGCTTTACCACCCAGCGGCTGCTGAGTAACCAGGCTGTAAGAACCGGTGGAACGGGCGTGCATCTTGTCGTCGACCAGGTGGTTCAGTTTCAGCATGTACATGTAACCTACGGTTACCTGACGCTCAAACTGCTCACCGGTACGGCCGTCGAACAGGGTGATCTGACCGGAAGAAGGCAGACCGCCGAGCTGCAGCAGCTCTTTGATTTCGCTTTCTTTCGCACCATCAAACACTGGCGTTGCAATCGGCATACCTTTTTTCAGGTTCTCTGCCAAACGCAGCACTTCATCATCGCTGAAGGTGTTCAGGTCAACTTTCTGACGCACGTCAGTGCCCAGATCGTAAGCACGCTGGATAAACTCACGCAGTTTGGCGACTTCTTCCTGCTTCTTCAGCATGGCATTGATCTTCTCACCAATACCTTTTGCCGCCATACCCAGGTGGGTTTCCAGGATCTGACCGATGTTCATACGTGACGGTACGCCCAGCGGGTTCAGTACGATGTCGACCGGCGTGCCGTTCTCATCGTAAGGCATATCTTCGATCGGGTTGATCTTAGAGATAACACCTTTGTTCCCGTGACGACCTGCCATCTTGTCACCAGGCTGGATTTGACGTTTAACCGCCAGATACACCTTAACGATTTTCAGCACACCTGGTGCCAGATCATCGCCCTGTGTGATCTTGCGACGCTTCGCTTCAAGTTTCTTCTCAAACTCGTGCTTCAGCTCGTCATACTGCTCAGCCAGCTGCTCCAGTGCGTTCTGCTTCTCTTCGTCGGTCAGGCCCAGCTCCAGCCAGCGCTCACGCGGCAGCTTGTCCAGCTTCTCAGCCTCAACACCACCCGAGATCAGTACCGCCTGGATACGACCGAACAGGCCAGCTTCGAGGATCTGCAGTTCTTCAGACAGGTCTTTCTTCGCCTGCTTCAGCTGCATCTCTTCGATTTCCAGCGCACGTTTGTCTTTTTCCACGCCATCGCGAGTAAAGACCTGAACGTCGATAACCGTACCGGAAACGCCATTCGGCACGCGCAGTGACGAATCTTTTACGTCAGACGCTTTTTCACCGAAGATCGCACGCAGCAGTTTCTCTTCTGGCGTCAGCTGGGTTTCACCTTTCGGTGTTACCTTACCAACCAGAATGTCACCACCGGTCACTTCAGCACCGATGTAAACGATACCGGATTCATCCAGTTTGGAGAGCGCAGCTTCACCCACGTTCGGGATGTCAGCGGTGATCTCTTCTGGCCCCAGTTTGGTGTCACGAGACACACAAGCCAGTTCCTGAATGTGGATGGTAGTGAAACGGTCTTCCTGGACAACACGCTCAGAAACGAGGATGGAGTCTTCGAAGTTGTAACCGTTCCACGGCATGAACGCTACGCGCATGTTCTGGCCCAGAGCCAGTTCACCGAGGTCGGTAGACGGGCCGTCAGCCAGCACGTCGCCGCGCTCAATCGGTTCGCCCAGAGAGACACACGGCATCTGGTTGATGCAGGTGTTCTGGTTCGAACGGGTGTATTTGGTCAGGTTGTAGATATCGATGCCCGCTTCGCCTGGGTACATCTCATCTTCGTTAACCTTGATCACGATACGTGAGGCATCAACGTACTGGATAGTACCGCCACGTTTAGCTACGGCTGTTACACCGGAGTCAACCGCAACCGCACGCTCCATACCCGTACCAACCAGCGGCTTATCAGCACGCAGAGTCGGAACGGCCTGACGTTGCATGTTTGCACCCATCAATGCACGGTTGGCGTCATCGTGTTCCAGGAACGGGATCAGTGACGCACCAACAGAAACCACCTGCTGGGTCGAAACGTCCATATAGTCAACCTGATCGCGGCTGAACAGGCTTGATTCGCCTTTGCTACGACAGGTAACCAGATCGTCAACGAATGAACCGTCGTCGGCCAGGTTGGTGTTCGCCTGAGCAATAACGAAGTTACCCTCTTCAATTGCAGAGAGGTAATGGATCTCGTCACTCACTTTACCGTCAACCACGCGACGGTACGGCGTTTCCAGGAAGCCATATTCGTTAGTCTGTGCGTACACGGACAACGAGTTGATCAGACCGATGTTCGGACCTTCCGGCGTTTCGATTGGACATACACGACCATAGTGAGTCGGGTGTACGTCACGGACTTCGAAGCCAGCACGTTCACGGGTCAAACCGCCTGGGCCGAGGGCTGAAATACGACGCTTGTGCGTGATCTCAGACAGCGGGTTGTTCTGGTCCATAAACTGAGACAGCTGGCTGGAACCGAAGAACTCTTTAACGGCTGCTGAAATCGGCTTGGCGTTGATCATGTCCTGAGGCATCAGGGTATCGAGATCGCCCAGAGACAGACGCTCTTTCACCGCACGCTCTACACGCACCAGACCAACACGGAACTGGTTTTCTGCCATTTCGCCAACAGAACGGATACGACGGTTGCCGAGGTGGTCGATATCATCCACTTCGCCTTTACCGTTACGGATATCGATGAGCTTCTTCATCACTTCGATGATGTCAGACTTGCTCAGGATACCGGAACCTTCGATCTCGTCACGCAGCAGAGAACGGTTGAACTTCATGCGGCCAACCGCAGACAGATCGTAACGATCTTCAGAGAAGAACAGGTTCTCGAACAGGTTTTCTGCAGCTTCGCGCGTCGGCGGCTCGCCAGGACGCATCATGCGGTAGATCTCAACCAGCGCGCTCAGGCGATCGTTGGTTGGGTCAACACGCAGCGTCTCAGAAATGTACGGACCGTGATCCAGATCGTTGGTGAACAGCGTTTCAATGCGCTTGTGACCGGATTGGCTCAGTTTTGCCAGCAGATCCAGTGACAACTCCATGTTCGCTGCAACGATCAACTCACCGGTGTTCTGATCGATATAGTCTTTCGCTACCACTTTGCCGGCGATGTATTCAACCGGGACTTCGATGTGCTGGATATTGTCTTTTTCCAGCTGACGGATGTGGCGAGCGGTAATACGACGACCTTTCTCAACGTACACCGTGCCGTTGGCTTCGATATCGAAGGAGGCGGTTTCACCACGCAGGCGCTCAGGCACCAGTTCCATCTGCAGTTTGTTGTCGCGGATTTCGAACACCACTTTTTCGAAGAACAGATCAAGAATCTGCTCCGTGGTGTAATGCAGCGCACGCAGGATGATACTGGCCGGCAGCTTACGGCGACGGTCAATACGGACGAACAGGTTGTCTTTCGGGTCAAACTCGAAGTCGAGCCATGAACCGCGGTAAGGGATGATACGTGCGTTATACAGCACTTTACCGGAAGAGTGCGTTTTACCCTTATCGCTGTCAAAGAACACGCCAGGACTACGATGCAGCTGAGAAACGATAACACGCTCAGTACCGTTGATAACAAAGGTACCGTTTTCAGTCATGAGCGGGATTTCGCCCATGTACACTTCTTGCTCTTTAATGTCTTTAACGGTGCCTTCCGGCGCTTCGCGCTCGTAGATCACCAGACGCAGCTTGACGCGCAGCGGTGCAGAGAAAGTCACACCACGGATCTGACATTCTTTTACGTCAAAGACAGGTTCACCCAGACGGTAGCTGACATACTGCAACTCAGAGTTGCCGCTGTAGCTCGCGATCGGGAATACGGAACGGAAGGCAGCTTCCAGTCCATACTGACCTTCTGGATCTTGCTCGATAAACTTCTGGAACGAGTCAAGCTGGATAGAAAGGAGATAAGGTATGTCCAGCACTTGCGGACGTTTACCAAAATCCTTACGAATACGTTTTTTCTCGGTATAGGAGTAAACCATAGGGTTCCTCAGCTAGCTGACAAGTCGACCCACGCTGTCCGTCCTGAAGGGACAGTTCATGCAACACTATTTTGTTTTTCATGCGATGCTCAGCACCCCATGCAATACATCTTTCTATCACTCTTAAATCATTTCATCGCCGTTGTACGGGCAGGGAACCCTCACAGGAAAGCGATATATTAAGGCGTCGATAGAAAAAGATATTGAAGAGAAACAATGGACAAACAGTGCGAAACGCCATCATTCCCCTGTAGCGCAAAAAGGCTGGTGACTAAAAAGTCACCAGCCATCAGTCTGAAACTACTCAGACTGCAACCCGGGGGTTGTCTTACTTAACTTCAACTTCTGCGCCAGCTTCTTTCAGCTGTGCTTCGAGAGCAGCAGCGTCAGCTTTGCTGAGGCCTTCTTTGATCACGCCAGTTGCTTCAACCAGATCTTTGGCTTCTTTCAGGCCCAGACCAGTTGCGGTACGAACAGCTTTGATTACTGCAACTTTGTTCGCGCCAGCAGCTTTCAGGATCACGTCGAATTCAGTTTTCTCTTCAACAGCTTCAGCCGGGCCAGCAGCAACAGCTACAGCAGCAGCAGCAGAAACGCCGAATTTTTCTTCCATAGCAGAAACCAGCTCAACAACTTCCATTACGGACATTGCGGCAACGGCTTCCAGGATTTGGTCTTTAGTGATAGACATAACAATTGTTCCTAAGAATCAGTATAAGTTTATGCGTTAAAGCACGAAGAAAAAGAGTAAGGCTTAAGCCGCTTCTTTTGCGTCGCGAACAGCAGCCAGAGTGCGGACCAGTTTGCCTGCAGCGGCTTCTTTCATGGTCGACATCAGACGTGCCAGTGCTTCTTCGTAAGTCGGCAGAGTCGCCAGACGGTCAATATTGGCCGCCGTGATCAGCTCACCTTCAAAGGCTGCAGCTTTGACCTCGAATTTTGCATTCGCTTTCGCGAAATCTTTGAACAGACGAGCAGCAGCGCCCGGGTGTTCCATAGAATATGCAATCAGGGTCGGACCAACAAACGTGTCTTTCAGGCACTCGAACTGAGTACCTTCAACGATGCGGCGCAGCAGGGTGTTGCGAACAACACGCATGTAAACGCCAGCTTCACGACCTGCTTTACGCAGTTCGGTCATTTTATCAACGGTAACGCCACGGGAATCCGCAACAACCGCTGACAGCGCGCCTTTGGCTACTTCGCTGACTTCAGCAACAATCGCTTGTTTGTCTTGAAGATTTAATGCCATTAGCTTTTGCTCCTGGATTTGACCGGGGAAGGATTTCCCCGGAACTCACTTCACTTATTCACCCGAAGGCAATAAGCGCTTTTACACGGTGAGCAGAATCCAGTTAAGAAAAAATTCTTTGTGGTTCTGTCACCGTCTACGCAGGGGATTAAGCGTTTCATCCGAAGATGTCGCGCTCCTGCGGTCTTGGACGGAGGCCAGGATAAGGCCTGGCTCCAACCTTAGTGCCTGAAAAACAAAGGGATGAACCTCTTTTTTTCATTCACTATGAATCTTGGTTCTGAATTGAACGTTCAACCAGAACAACGGGCGTAAGATTCTAGATGAATTTTTCGCCCGTTTCAAGCAGCAATTAGTTTGCTGCTGCGTTCAGACCAGCCTGGTCGATGGCAACGCCAGCGCCCATGGTGGTGGACAGGCTAACTTTCTTGATGTACACGCCTTTCGCCTGAGCAGGTTTTGCTTTTTTCAGCGCAACCAGCAGAGATTCCAGGTTTTCTTTCAGTTTGTCAGCGTCGAAGTCCACTTTACCGATGGTGGTATGAATGATGCCGTTTTTGTCGTTACGGTAACGAACCTGACCAGCTTTAGCGTTTTTAACCGCTTCAGCAACGTTCGGCGTCACAGTACCAACTTTCGGGTTTGGCATCAGACCGCGCGGGCCCAGAACCTGGCCGAGCTGGCCAACAACGCGCATTGCATCCGGAGAAGCAATAACAACGTCAAAGTTCATTTCGCCTTTTTTGATCTGGTCAGCCAGATCTTCCATACCTACCAGCTCTGCGCCAGCTGCTTTAGCAGCTTCAGCGTTAGCGCCCTGGGTAAATACGGCAACGCGTACTGAACGACCAGTACCGTGCGGCAGTACAGTTGCACCACGTACGTTCTGATCAGATTTACGAGCATCGATGCCGAGGTTAACAGCAACGTCTACGCTCTCTACAAACTTAGCAGTAGCCAGTTCTTTCAGCAGAGCAACAGCTTCGTTGATGTCATACTGTTTAGTTGCATCAACTTTGTCACGGATCACGCGCATGCGCTTGGTCAGCTTAGCCATTTCTTAGTCCTCCACTACCAGGCCCATGGAACGAGCAGTACCTTCGATAGAGCGAGTCATCGCTTCTACGTCAGCACCAGTCATGTCCGCAGCTTTGGTTTCTGCGATTTCACGTACCTGAGCACGGGTTACTTTACCGACTTTGTCTTTGTTCGGCTTACCAGAACCAGACTTGATGCCCGCTGCTTTTTTCAGCAGAACGGCAGCCGGAGGTGTTTTGGTAACGAAGGTGAAAGAACGGTCGCTGTATACGGTGATAACAACAGGAGTCGGCAGACCTTTTTCCAAAGATTCGGTCTTAGCGTTGAACGCTTTACAGAATTCCATGATGTTAACGCCCTGCTGACCCAGAGCTGGACCAACCGGCGGGCTCGGGTTAGCCATACCAGCTGCAACCTGCAGCTTGACATAGGCTTGTACTTTCTTAGCCATGATATTTCCTCTATTGGGTTATAGCGCCTGAAAAGCAGGCTCCCCGTGATGACAATTCACGCGCTGTCGCCAGCGCATAAAAACAAAAGGCGCGAAATTGTAGATAAATTCCGCGCCTGCTGCAACTATAAAAATGTTTCGGGCGTTAGCCTTTTTCTACCTGGCTGAAATCCAGCTCGACAGGGGTAGCACGACCAAAGATGGAAACAGAAACTTTCAGGCGGCTTTTTTCGTAATCCACCTCTTCCACCACACCGTTGAAGTCGGCAAACGGACCGTCGTTGACGCGAACCATTTCGCCCGGCTCGAACAGCGTTTTTGGACGCGGCTTATCACCCACCTGCTGCAGGCGGTTCATGATCGCATCCACTTCTTTATCGCTGATCGGGGCTGGACGGTCTGATGTACCACCAATGAAGCCCATCACACGCGGTACGCTACGCACCAGATGCCAGCTGGCATCATTCATTACCATCTGAACCAGTACGTAACCTGGGAAGAACTTGCGCTCGCTTTTACGACGCTGGCCACCACGGATTTCTACGACTTCTTCAGTCGGTACCATGACTTCGCCAAACAACTCTTCCATGTTGTGCAATTTGATGTGCTCACGCAGCGACTGGGCTACGCGGCCTTCGAAACCGGAAAACGCCTGCACGACGTACCAGCGTTTTTTTGGAGCTTCAGACATCTCAGAACCTCAGGCCAGTGATAAACGATACAAGGCGGACAAGAATACCATCCAGTCCCCACAAAATCAGTGACATCACGGCAGTTACCGCGGCAACGATTAACGTGGTGTGCAGCGTTTCCTGGCGAGTCGGCCAAATGACCTTACGCATCTCGGTTCTTGCTTCACGCGCAAACGCAACTGTCGCTTTGCCTTTCGTGGTCAGCAACGCAACGCCGCCTGCCACTGCAATCAGAACCACTACGGCCAGTGCACGTAAAGGCAGTGTCACATCGCGGTAGTAGTAATTACCAACAATAGCGACAACCAGTAATACGGCAACGACCAGCCATTTTACGGTTTCCAGGCCGCGTCCGCTCCCTTGAGCTTCGGTATTCGCACTCATAAACCAACCTGCCACTATAATCCAGAAACTATTCTGCCCCGCGTGGCGAGGCATCCAAACCGGGTAAACTCTTAAGCCATAACCCGGTATCCTGCACCGCTTAACAGAGCCTGTCTCAGCAATGATTATGACCGAAAATCACTGATGAGCCAGGTTCTATACAACAGCGTGCAAAAAGGGCATCAAATGATGCCCTTTCCGTGTGCATTGCGTCAAATATTATCGGGATTAAGCGATAACTTTAGCAACAACGCCCGCACCAACGGTACGGCCGCCTTCGCGGATTGCGAAGCGCAGACCTTCGTCCATGGCGATCGGGTGAATCAGGGTAACAACCATTTTGATGTTGTCGCCCGGCATTACCATCTCAACACCTTCCGGCAGTTCTACTGAGCCCGTTACGTCGGTAGTACGGAAGTAGAACTGAGGACGGTAGCCTTTGAAGAACGGAGTATGACGGCCGCCTTCATCTTTAGACAGTACGTACACTTCTGATTCGAACTGAGTGTGCGGCTTGATGGTGCCCGGCTTAGCCAGTACCTGACCACGCTGGATGTCTTCACGCTTGATACCACGCAGCAGAACACCACAGTTTTCACCCGCCTGACCCTGATCCAGCAGTTTGCGGAACATTTCAACGCCAGTACAGGTTGATTTCGCAGTCGCTTTGATACCAACGATTTCTACTTCGTCGCCAACTTTAACGATACCGCGCTCTACACGACCGGTTACTACAGTACCACGGCCAGAGATTGAGAATACGTCTTCGATCGGCAGCAGGAACGGCAGGTCGATAGCACGAACCGGATCCGGGATGTAAGTATCCAGGTGACCAGCCAGCTCAACGATTTTCGCTTCCCACTCTGCGTCGCCTTCCAGTGCCTTCAGCGCTGAACCACGTACGATCGGCGTGTCGTCGCCCGGGAAGTCATACTGTGACAGCAGGTCACGCACTTCCATCTCAACCAGTTCCAGCAGCTCTTCGTCATCAACCATGTCGCACTTGTTCAGGAACACGATGATGTAAGGAACGCCTACCTGACGACCCAGCAGGATGTGCTCACGAGTCTGCGGCATCGGGCCGTCAGTCGCAGCAACAACCAGGATTGCACCGTCCATCTGCGCAGCACCGGTGATCATGTTTTTCACATAGTCGGCGTGGCCCGGGCAGTCAACGTGCGCGTAGTGGCGAGTCGGGGTTTCGTACTCAACGTGAGAAGTGTTGATGGTGATACCACGAGCTTTCTCTTCCGGCGCATTGTCGATCTGGTCGAATGCACGAGCCTGGCCGCCGTAGGTTTTAGCCAGTACGGTGGTGATTGCAGCAGTCAGAGTGGTTTTACCGTGGTCAACGTGACCGATGGTGCCCACGTTTACGTGCAGTTTGTTACGTTGAAATTGCTCTTTAGCCATCGCTTGTCCCTCTAAGACATGGATATATCAAAGATATCGTCACATCAACCAGGCTATGCCTGACTGTTAGTTTTACAGAGAGAGAATCAGGAGAGAGATAAAGGAAGTGGTGCTGATACCCAGAGTCGAACTGGGGACCTCACCCTTACCAAGGGTGCGCTCTACCAACTGAGCCATATCAGCACATCTGGAGCGGGCAGCGGGAATCGAACCCGCATCATCAGCTTGGAAGGCTGAGGTAATAGCCATTATACGATGCCCGCATCCTGGAACTCGGCTACCTGTTCTTTCTGTAGCTTATGAATAATAAAAGAAGACCTTCTATTATTCGAATTAGCCAGTGTTCCGGCTAACCTTGACTGTGCCAACGCTCAGTCTGAATTCGAAGGTGAGAGAGTTGAACTCACCCATCAGATGACGACCTCATCTGATGCTCAACCAAGAGGTTGAGATGGTGGTGGGAGAAGGATTCGAACCTTCGAAGTCTGTGACGGCAGATTTACAGTCTGCTCCCTTTGGCCGCTCGGGAATCCCACCTACTTGATGGTGCCGGCTACCGGAATCGAACTGGTGACCTACTGATTACAAGTCAGTTGCTCTACCAACTGAGCTAAGCCGGCATCAAGTGACGCGCATTCTAGGAAGAGCAGGGACAGGATGCAACAAAAAAATTGCCAAAATCGCGCTATCGATTACTATTTGTGCAAATCCTCGCAAATCAATCATGAAATGCAGCATTTTTGTTCAATGACGCTGCTTTTTTACCCGCGAATTCCTTCACCTTCCACATAGATTTTTCTCTAAACGCCCGCACAATTCTGAGTCACGCTGCCTTCTGTCTGTGCAAACCAATGCACATTGCATAACATTCTTCCCCCATGGCGCATTTTTTTACTGGCCCGCAATGATTATTCGTTGCGTGCGGATGGGCATCCCCATCCGGGGTCATCTATTACAAATGCCTGCGAGTGAGCGCACCAGAAACTGCTATGACAACCTACTGAGTGACAAGAAAAATGTGGGCACGATTACGAAAGCGTGCTCGCATTTATCATTTTGCTTCTTTTTAAAGTCACACTGATGTTACCCTCCAGCCCATTGTTCTCGTTAAATTACCCCTGTGACGTGCAACTGAGTTCGACACATCGCTGTATGCCTGTTGATGCAAGGTGTAGATGAGCCAGAATTTGCGGTCAGATGCATGCTTATGAGTAAAAAGACGACGCCACTTACAACACCCTACCTGGAGTTCGATCGTCAGCAATGGGCCGCCTTGCGTGACTCAGTACCGATGACGCTGGCAGAGGGTGAAATCGAACGATTACGCGGCATCAACGAGGATCTCTCGCTGGAAGAGGTTGCGGAGATTTATTTGCCGTTATCGCGCCTGTTAAATTTTTACATCAGTTCTAATCTGCGGCGTCAGGCCGTACTTGAACAGTTTCTTGGGACCAACGGGCAAAAAATACCCTATATCATCAGCATTGCCGGTAGTGTTGCCGTGGGCAAAAGCACCACCGCACGTGTGTTGCAGGCGCTACTCAGCCGCTGGCCGGAACATCGCAAAGTAGAATTAATCACTACTGATGGCTTTCTACACCCGAATGCCGTGCTGAAAGATCGTGGGTTAATGAAAAAGAAAGGCTTTCCGCAGTCCTACGATATGCATCGGCTGGTCAATTTTGTCTCTGACCTGAAATCCGGTGCTAGCCAGGTAACCGCCCCGGTTTACTCACATCTGATTTATGATGTTATTCCGGATGGCGATAAAGTTGTTCAACAGCCTGACATTCTGATTCTTGAAGGTTTAAATGTGCTGCAAAGTGGAATGGATTACCCACATGATCCGCATCATGTTTTTGTCTCGGATTTTGTCGACTTTTCCATATATGTAGATGCACCTGAAGATTTACTTGAAAGCTGGTATATCAATCGCTTTCTTAAATTTCGTGAGGGAGCTTTTAGCGATCCAGATTCTTATTTCCATCATTATTCTCAGCTGCCTGAGGAGGATGCTGTCGGCATTGCCCGCAGTCTGTGGAAAGAAATTAACTGGTTAAATCTTAAAGAAAATATTCTACCAACCCGTGAACGAGCCAGCCTGATTATGACGAAATCAGCTGATCATGCCGTGCAACATGTCCGCTTAAGAAAATAATTATACAAACAATGAAGCCCTGAAAATCATCAGGGCTTCATTGTGATGAACGTATTGTCATGACACGCTATATGGCGTCTGGTTAATTATCTGGTCGTAATGAAATTTCGCCGCCAACCCAAGCTCTAACTTCACCATCCTGCTCCAGTAATAGACCACCTTGTTTATCCACACCACGTGCTATGCCATGTACCTCGCGGTCGCCAATCAACAATTTGATCGGTCGATTAATGAAGTTATCCAATGCATCCCAACGTTCAATGAAAGGGGCCAGTCCATCACGTTCGAATAGCGGCAACGCTTCCCGTAGATTGTTAATCAATTGAGCAGACAGCTGATTACGATCTATCTTAACGCCCGCTTCCTGCAAGTTTATCCAGCCCTGATTTATCTGTGATGCACCTTCAGCACGCATCGCAAGGTTAATCCCTGCACCAATAACAATCTGAGCCGCATCACCCGTTTTACCGGTCAGTTCCACCAGGATTCCGGCCAACTTGCGATCGTGTAAATAGAGATCATTTGGCCATTTAACTCGGACATCCTTCGCGCCGAGTGACTGAATAACTTCAGCCATAACGATACCTATTACCAGACTAAGCCCCATCGCCGCAGCTGGCCCCTGCTCCAGACGCCAGTACATCGACATATACAGGTTAGCTCCGAAAGGGGAAAACCACTGTCTGCCACGCCGTCCTCGCCCTGCCTGCTGATACTCCGCAATACAGGCATCACCAGAAACCAGCTGATCCATACGATCGAGTAAATACTGATTCGTTGAGTCGATAACCGGAATAACTGCCAGATTAGGTTGATGCAGACGCGATAAAATCTCGCTTTCATTCAGTAGCTGAACAGGAGCTGGCAGGCTATAACCTTTCCCGGTGACCGTATAAACGTCCAGTCCCCAGCTCTTCAGCGTTTGTACATGCTTATTGATTGCTGCCCGACTCATCCCCAGGACTTCGCCCAGTTGCTCACCAGAATGGAATTCACCATCCGCCAGTAAAGCGACCAATTTTAATGGGACACTGTGGTCTTTCATGAGATCACCTCAACAGCATTGCGTTCACCCTGAGCACCAATAAAGCGAACTTCCGGCTCCAGCCAGACATTAAATTTTTCACCAACGTGGTTTCGGACTTCTCGTGCCAGTTGAACGATATCTTGCGGTGTCGCCTGATCTTCGTTGATCAATACCAGTGCCTGCTGGCGATGTACAGCAGCACCACCAACCCGATACCCCTTTAACTGACACTGATCGATCAACCAACCCGCAGCCAGTTTTACCTCACCATCTGGTTGAGGATAGAGCGGCATCGTCGGCCACTGAGCACATAACGTGGCAGCCTGGCTGGCACTAATCAGTGGGTTTTTGAAGAAACTCCCCACATTACCCGTTATGCTGGGATCAGGCAATTTGCTCTGTCGCATCTGACATACCGCAGTGAATACGTCCCATGCGCAGGCCGTTGCAGGATTGAGCCGTGCCAGATCGCCGTAGCTCAAAACTGGCCGCCATTGTTTTGCCAGACGTAATCCAACAGCCACAATGACGTAGTCATCCTTCATTCCGTGTTTGAAAATACTGTCACGATAACCAAATGCACACTCTTCACGATGCAGACGCACAATTTTCCGAGTGGGCAGATGCAAAGCCTCAACATAATCGCAGAGATCTTTGAATTCCACCCCGTAAGCACCGATGTTTTGGATCGGGGCCGAACCTGCCATACCCGGGATAAGCGCCAGATTCTCCAGGCCCGTAATCCCTTTTTTTAAGGTATGCTCCACCAGTTCATGCCAGTTTTCTCCCGCCCCAACATGCAACTGCCACGCTTCGGTCTGTTCTTCTATAGCGATGCCTTTGATAGCATTGATAATGACAATACCGTCAAAATCCTCAAGAAACAGCACATTGCTACCGCCTCCGAGCACCATAAAAGGCTGTGTCTGCTGAACACAGTTCTGCCACGCTTCAATGATGGCCTCTGCGGTATCAGCAATAACGATATTTTTTGCACTGACCTCAAGGCCAAGCGTATTGAAAGCTTTAAGAGAAGTGTTGGGGCTGGACATTTCACGGCCTTAACTGATTAATCTGGCCGTAGTTTACCTGATCAGATCGTAGCGGGTGGGATGTTTTCGTGGTTTTTCATCATCTGCGAGACGATTCTCAAATGTAAAATAACATCTTCCAACCGGACATAAGATCTTTAGCGGCGCGATTTTTACCGTACCGTGGCCTGCAAAGCGCGCGATAAATCGCGCCGCTACCGGATGCGCAGACGTAAAAAAACCCTGAACTTTCGTTCAGGGTTTCTTCACTTGTTTGATGCCTGGCAGTTCCCTACTCTCGCATGGGGAGACCCCACACTACCATCGGCGCTACGGCGTTTCACTTCTGAGTTCGGCATGGGGTCAGGTGGGACCACCGCGCTACAGCCGCCAGGCAAATTCTTTGTGCTCTGTCCTGTGTCTTTTGCCGCCTTGCTTCAGCGCAAAATCCTTCGGACCTGAATCCGCAGGACACAACTTAATCCGGTCGAACAAGGCTGAAAATTCTTCGCGTCTCTCAACCAAAACGCCTCTGGCGTTGTAAGGTTAAGCCTCACGGGTCATTAGTACCGGTTAGCTCAATGCATCGCTGCACTTACACATCCGGCCTATCAACGTCGTCGTCTTCAACGTCCCTTCAGGACCCTCAAGGGGTCAGGGAGAACTCATCTCGGGGCAAGTTTCGTGCTTAGATGCTTTCAGCACTTATCTTTTCCGCACTTAGCTACCGGGCAATGCCATTGGCATGACAACCCGAACACCAGTGGTGCGTTCACTCCGGTCCTCTCGTACTAGGAGCAACCCCCCTCAATTCTCCAGCGCCCACGGCAGATAGGGACCGAACTGTCTCACGACGTTCTAAACCCAGCTCGCGTACCACTTTAAACGGCGAACAGCCGTACCCTTGGGACCTACTTCAGCCCCAGGATGTGATGAGCCGACATCGAGGTGCCAAACACCGCCGTCGATATGAACTCTTGGGCGGTATCAGCCTGTTATCCCCGGAGTACCTTTTATCCGTTGAGCGATGGCCCTTCCATTCAGAACCACCGGATCACTATGACCTGCTTTCGCACCTGCTCGAGCCGTCACTCTCGCAGTCAAGCTGGCTTATGCCATTGCACTAACCTCCTGATGTCCGACCAGGATTAGCCAACCTTCGTGCTCCTCCGTTACACTTTGGGAGGAGACCGCCCCAGTCAAACTACCCACCAGACACTGTCCGCAGCCCGGATCACGGGCCTACGTTAGAACATCAAACATTAAAGGGTGGTATTTCAAGGTCGGCTCCACGCAGACTGGCGTCCACGCTTCAAAGCCTCCCACCTATCCTACACATCAAGGCTCAATGTTCAGTGTCAAGCTATAGTAAAGGTTCACGGGGTCTTTCCGTCTTGCCGCGGGTACACTGCATCTTCACAGCGATTTCAATTTCACTGAGTCTCGGGTGGAGACAGCCTGGCCATCATTACGCCATTCGTGCAGGTCGGAACTTACCCGACAAGGAATTTCGCTACCTTAGGACCGTTATAGTTACGGCCGCCGTTTACCGGGGCTTCGATCAAGAGCTTCTCCTTACGGATAACCCCATCAATTAACCTTCCGGCACCGGGCAGGCGTCACACCGTATACGTCCACTTTCGTGTTTGCACAGTGCTGTGTTTTTAATAAACAGTTGCAGCCAGCTGGTATCTTCGACTGGCTTCAGCTCCGGGAGCAAGTCCCTTCACCTACGCGCCAGCGTGCCTTCTCCCGAAGTTACGGCACCATTTTGCCTAGTTCCTTCACCCGAGTTCTCTCAAGCGCCTTGGTATTCTCTACCTGACCACCTGTGTCGGTTTGGGGTACGATTTCGTGTTACCTGGAGCTTAGAGGCTTTTCCTGGAAGCAGGGCATCAGTTACTTCACCACCGTAGTGGCTCGTCATCACGCCTCAGCCTTAAAGCATTCCGGATTTGCCTGGAATGCAAGCCTACACGCTTAAACCGGGACAACCGTCGCCCGGATAACCCAGCCTTCTCCGTCCCCCCTTCGCAGTAACACCAAGTACAGGAATATTAACCTGTTTCCCATCGACTACGCTTTTCAGCCTCGCCTTAGGGGTCGACTCACCCTGCCCCGATTAACGTTGGACAGGAACCCTTGGTCTTCCGGCGAGCGGGCTTTTCACCCGCTTTATCGTTACTTATGTCAGCATTCGCACTTCTGATACCTCCAGCAGACCTCACAGTCCACCTTCGACGGCTTACAGAACGCTCCCCTACCCAACAACACACAGTGTCGCTGCCGCAGCTTCGGTGCATGGTTTAGCCCCGTTACATCTTCCGCGCAGGCCGACTCGACCAGTGAGCTATTACGCTTTCTTTAAATGATGGCTGCTTCTAAGCCAACATCCTGGCTGTCTGGGCCTTCCCACATCGTTTCCCACTTAACCATGACTTTGGGACCTTAGCTGGCGGTCTGGGTTGTTTCCCTCTTCACGACGGACGTTAGCACCCGCCGTGTGTCTCCCGTGATAACATTCTCCGGTATTCGCAGTTTGCATCGGGTTGGTAAGCCGGGATGGCCCCCTAGCCGAAACAGTGCTCTACCCCCGGAGATGAATTCACGAGGCGCTACCTAAATAGCTTTCGGGGAGAACCAGCTATCTCCCGGTTTGATTGGCCTTTCACCCCCAGCCACAAGTCATCCGCTAATTTTTCAACATTAGTCGGTTCGGTCCTCCAGTTAGTGTTACCCAACCTTCAACCTGCCCATGGCTAGATCACCGGGTTTCGGGTCTATACCCTGCAACTTAACGCCCAATTAAGACTCGGTTTCCCTGCGGCTCCCCTATACGGTTAACCTTGCTACAGAATATAAGTCGCTGACCCATTATACAAAAGGTACGCAGTCACCTAACAAGTAGGCTCCCACTGCTTGTACGTACACGGTTTCAGGTTCTGTTTCACTCCCCTCGCCGGGGTTCTTTTCGCCTTTCCCTCACGGTACTGGTTCACTATCGGTCAGTCAGGAGTATTTAGCCTTGGAGGATGGTCCCCCCATATTCAGACAGGATACCACGTGTCCCGCCCTACTCATCGAACTCACAGTATGTGCATCTTCGTGTACGGGAGTATCACCCTGTACCCTGCGACTTTCCAGACGCTTCCACTGACACACAAACTGATTCAGGTTCTGGGCTGTTCCCCGTTCGCTCGCCGCTACTGGGGGAATCTCGGTTGATTTCTTTTCCTCGGGGTACTTAGATGTTTCAGTTCCCCCGGTTCGCCTCGTTAACCTATGTATTCAGTTAACGATGATGCACAGAGTGCACCGGGTTTCCCCATTCGGACATCGTCGGCTGTAGCGGTTCATATCACCTTACCGACGCTTTACGCAGATTAGCACGTCCTTCATCGCCTCTGACTGCCAGGGCATCCACCGTGTACGCTTAGTCGCTTAACCTCACAACCCACAGGCGTTTTCACGCATGCAGACTGCAAGCATTTGAGAGACTCGAACACATCGCTTTCATTTCTTATTACGGAGAAATGAAACAACGTGTCGTTTCAAATTTTCAGCTTGTTCCGGATTGTTAAAGAGCAAATATCTCAAACATGACTCGTAAGCCAGTTTTGAGATACTGAGCAGCGACACCTTTCACCTGTCACCAAGCAAGTGGCGTCCCCTAGGGGATTCGAACCCCTGTTGCCGCCGTGAAAGGGCGGAGTCCTAACCGCTAGACGAAGGGGACACAGGAAGTGTCACGACTTCGCAGCCGTCTTGCTCATTACGTTTTCATCAGACAATCTGTGTGAGCACTTCGAAGGAAGGTATCTTCAGGTAAGGAGGTGATCCAACCGCAGGTTCCCCTACGGTTACCTTGTTACGACTTCACCCCAGTCATGAATCACAAAGTGGTAAGCGCCCTCCCGAAGGTTAAGCTACCTACTTCTTTTGCAACCCACTCCCATGGTGTGACGGGCGGTGTGTACAAGGCCCGGGAACGTATTCACCGTAGCATTCTGATCTACGATTACTAGCGATTCCGACTTCATGGAGTCGAGTTGCAGACTCCAATCCGGACTACGACGCACTTTATGAGGTCCGCTTGCTCTCGCGAGATCGCTTCTCTTTGTATGCGCCATTGTAGCACGTGTGTAGCCCTGGCCGTAAGGGCCATGATGACTTGACGTCATCCCCACCTTCCTCCGGTTTATCACCGGCAGTCTCCTTTGAGTTCCCGACCGAATCGCTGGCAACAAAGGATAAGGGTTGCGCTCGTTGCGGGACTTAACCCAACATTTCACAACACGAGCTGACGACAGCCATGCAGCACCTGTCTCAGAGTTCCCGAAGGCACCAAAGCATCTCTGCTAAGTTCTCTGGATGTCAAGGCCAGGTAAGGTTCTTCGCGTTGCATCGAATTAAACCACATGCTCCACCGCTTGTGCGGGCCCCCGTCAATTCATTTGAGTTTTAACCTTGCGGCCGTACTCCCCAGGCGGTCGACTTAACGCGTTAGCTCCGGAAGCCACGCCTCAAGGGCACAACCTCCAAGTCGACATCGTTTACAGCGTGGACTACCAGGGTATCTAATCCTGTTTGCTCCCCACGCTTTCGCACCTGAGCGTCAGTCTTTGTCCAGGGGGCCGCCTTCGCCACCGGTATTCCTCCAGATCTCTACGCATTTCACCGCTACACCTGGAATTCTACCCCCCTCTACAAGACTCCAGCCTGCCAGTTTCGAATGCAGTTCCCAGGTTAAGCCCGGGGATTTCACATCCGACTTGACAGACCGCCTGCGTGCGCTTTACGCCCAGTAATTCCGATTAACGCTTGCACCCTCCGTATTACCGCGGCTGCTGGCACGGAGTTAGCCGGTGCTTCTTCTGCGGGTAACGTCAATTGCTGAAGCTATTAACTCCAACACCTTCCTCCCCGCTGAAAGTACTTTACAACCCGAAGGCCTTCTTCATACACGCGGCATGGCTGCATCAGGCTTGCGCCCATTGTGCAATATTCCCCACTGCTGCCTCCCGTAGGAGTCTGGACCGTGTCTCAGTTCCAGTGTGGCTGGTCATCCTCTCAGACCAGCTAGGGATCGTCGCCTAGGTGAGCCATTACCCCACCTACTAGCTAATCCCATCTGGGTTCATCCGATGGTGTGAGGCCCGAAGGTCCCCCACTTTGGTCTTGCGACGTTATGCGGTATTAGCTACCGTTTCCAGTAGTTATCCCCCTCCATCGGGCAGATCCCCAGACATTACTCACCCGTCCGCCACTCGTCACCCGAGGAGCAAGCTCCTCTGTGCTACCGTTCGACTTGCATGTGTTAGGCCTGCCGCCAGCGTTCAATCTGAGCCATGATCAAACTCTTCAATTTAAGTTTGATGCTCAAAGAATTAAACTTCGTAATGAATTACGTGTTCACTCTTGAGACTTGATATTTTTTAAGTCCGTAGACTTTTGATATCAATCCTGCGAGTGCCCACACAGATTGTCTGATAAATTGTTAAAGAGCAGTGCGAACAGCGGGTTAACCGTCTGTCGCGAGGTGGCGTATATTACGCTTTCCTCCTTCAGAGTCAATCTCTTTTTTCAGAGATTTTCTCCGGCGGGATGAATCACTTCGTCCCTCGCTGACCGTCTGCGTTGCCGCTTTGCCGTGTCAGTGGAGGCGCATTATAGGGAGATAATCCTGAGTGACAAGTGTTTATTGCAAAAAAATGATCGTTCGGCCTAAATTTCACCAAAGCGGCTTATTTCACAACGATTTGCCTGGTAAGTGCACAAAATCCTGGGCGAAAAGCGCGACTTTTTGCCAATCGGTGTATTCCACTTCTTTTGATGTATCCGTTTCACCGCCAGTCATACGCATAATCAACTGAATCATGACGCGATCGAACCAACGATAGCGTGGATAACGCAACGCTCCGGCAAATACCGCACAGCAGTCAGGCTGCCAGGGTGACTGAGCCAGAAACTTGTGCGTATACACGTTGGTGTCCGGCGTACATTTATCTGCTTTACGTGCCGTCAGGTTCACACTAAAGAAGCCGCTGACACGCTGCTGCAACTCTGCGCGGTGCTGAGTAACAAACTTCATTAATGCCGGATGGAAATGCCCGTAGCGGATCGAGGCACCAATCAGCACCCGATCATACTGCGCCCAGTCCAGCGTCGCTGTCTGTGATATCTCAATCACATCACACAATTGTTGCGGCGCCAGGTTTTGCGCAATGCGTCCGGCAATTTTCTGGGTTTGCCCGTCACGGCTGGAATAGACAATCAACGCTTTCATTACATTATCCCGTGATATCACTCGCGCCAGAAGGTCGGGGTGAAGAGAACCAGCAAAGTAAACACCTCAAGGCGGCCAAACAACATGGTCGAAATCAAAATCCACTTCGCTACATCATTCATCGAAGCAAAGTTATCGGCGACCACCCCCAACCCAGGTCCGAGGTTATTGAGGGTCGCAGCGACAGCAGCAAATGCTGAGAAGTCATCCACACCGGTCGCGATGATTGCCAGCATGCTAACCAGGAACACCAGCGCATAAGCAGAGAAGAAGCCCCATACCGCTTCCAGAATACGTTCCGGCAACGCACGGTTCCCCAACTTAATAGTGTAAACCGCATTGGGATGCACAAGGCGCTTCAGCTCACGAGAGCCTTGTTTACACAGCAACAGAATACGAATTACCTTCAGGCCACCACCGGTCGAACCGGCACAGCCACCGATAAAGGCAGAGCACAACAGCAGCACTGGCAGGAACAATGGCCAGCGAGCGATGCTGTCCGTGGTGAACCCGGCGGTGGTGGCCATCGATACCACCTGGAAAAAGGCCTGATTCAGCGTTTGTAAGCCACTGGAATAGACGTCGTGGAACCACAGCACCACGGTACAGATCACCACCAATGTCAGTTGCACGCCGATAAACATACGAAACTCAGGATCGCGCCAGTACACTTTCAGGCTGCGGCCACTCAATAAAGAGAAGTGCAAACCGTAGTTACAACCAGAGATCAGCAAAAATATCGCCACGATGGTATTGATCGTCGGGCTGTTGAAGTAACCAATACTGGCATCATGCGTCGAGAAGCCACCGATGGCGATGGTGGAAAAACTATGGCCGATAGCATCAAACACCGGCATCCCCGCCAGCCACAGCGCCACGGCACAGGCTACGGTGAGCAGAACATAGATCAGCCACAGGGTTTTTGCCGTCTCCGCGATACGCGGTCGCATTTTGTTATCTTTCAGCGGTCCGGGCATTTCCGCGCGATACAACTGCATCCCACCCACCCCGAGAATCGGCAGGATCGCCACCGCCAGTACGATGATCCCCATCCCGCCCAACCATTGCAGCATCTGGCGATAGAACAGAATCGCTTTGGGCAGCGAATCCAGCCCCACCAGCGTTGTCGCCCCGGTAGTGGTTAAACCGGAAAAGGATTCAAAGAACGCGTCGGTGACCGACAGGTGCGGTTGCTCAGCAAACATAAACGGCATCGCCCCCACGCTGCCCAGCACAGTCCAGAACAGCACCACAATCAGAAAGCCTTCGCGCGGCTTCAGCTCGGTCTTTTGTTTGCGATTCGGCCACCACAGCAGTGAACCAATGACGAGCGCCATCATAAAGGTCTGACTGAACGCCCGTCCGGCACCGTCACGATAAATTAAGGCCACCAGACCAGGCAGGATCATGGTGACTGAGAACAGAATCACCAGCAGGCCCACAATGCGGGTAATGGCGCGAAAATGCATTCAGCCTTTTCCTTTCAAAGAGATATGCTTTATTTTTCCAGCGAGATGAGCGTCAGCACACCCCGACTGTAATCAGAGAGGTTCTGCCGAAAGCCATCGATCTGGCTATGCGGTAATGCCAGGCGCAGTGTGATGCGATCCAGATAATGGCTCTCTTCTACCTTGCCGTCAAAACGCTGCAACAGGCGCTCAATATCGCTGAGCTGCGCATAGTCGCATTGCAGGGTAAAAGATTGCATCGGCACCTTACGACAACGCACCAACTGTTTTAATCCCTGCTGCACACCGCCGCCATAGGCTTTCACTAACCCACCGGTGCCAAGCATGATGCCACCGTAATAGCGCACCACCACCGCAGTGATTTCACCCACACCGCTGCCCATCAGCTGGGCCAGCATCGGTTTTCCTGCCGTACCTGATGGCTCGCCATCGTCAGAAAAACCCAACTGCTGCGAATCACTCGGTGCGCCCGCCACCCATGCCCAGCAATGATGTCGCGCCGTGGGGTGTTCAGCTTTAACCTGCTGAACAAAGGCACGCGCCGCTTCAACGCCGTCGGTATGTGCCAACAGCGTGATAAAGCGGCTTTTCTTGATGGTTTCCTCGCTGAGGCTGACTGCCTCAGCGGGAATGTCATAAGCGTCCATCAGGCCAGATGTAAATCGCGCGTCATGTTTTCAATCCGGTTGGCATGGATCACCACATTATCTTCAATACGGATGCCGCCATACGGCTTCAACGCATCAATGGCCTGCCAGTCAAAATGTTCTTTGTACTTACCCGTACGCAACGCGGCCAGCAGTGAATCGATAATGTAGAAACCCGGCTCGATGGTCATCACCATGCCCGGTTCCAGCACGCGGGTACAACGCAGATACGGATACTGTGCGGGAGCAGCCAGGTGCGTACCCTTATCATCCTGCATAAAGCCCGCTACATCATGCACCTGAAGTCCCAGTGGATGACCCAAACCATGTGGCATAAACGGACCGGTTAAGTCCTCCGCCACCAGCGTCTCTTCGCTCAGTCCTTTCACCAGTTCAAACTTCAGCAGCATACGCGCAATGCGTTGATGCATCTGTAGATGATAATCGGTATAACGCACGCCCGCCTTGAGGGTAGCGATCAACGCCTGTTCCTCTTTGTTCATAACCTCAACCATCTCGGCATAACGTGACTTCGCCTGCCCGGCGTAGCTGCGTGTCAGATCGGCCGCATAGCCAAGGTACTCAGCACCGGCATCAATCAAAAAACTATGGCGCTTCGCGGGCGGCTGATGATCCAGTTTGGTGTAGTGCAGCACGGCGGCGTGTTCATTAAGCGCGATGATATTGCCGTAAGGCACATCAATATCACGGTGGCCGGTCGCGCTCAGGTAAGCGATATTGATATCGAACTCACTCATACCAGAGAAGAAGGCTTCTTTCGCCGCGCGATGTCCCGCCACCGCCAGCTTCTGCGCTTCACGCATACAGGCCAGTTCATAATCGGTTTTGATGCTGCGGTGGTAATGCAGGAAATCAATCACCCCTTTGGGGTTGATGGCCTCCGCCTTGATACCCAGTTGGGTCGCACGCGTCGGCACTGGCCCAATGTAGGCCACATTGTCGCGCTGAGTCGGCAGCAGTTGCGCAATCTCGTCAGCATTTTTCAGGCCAATAACCTCAACGTCTCCGGTCCAGAAGCTGTTTGGCAGCGGCTCCACGTTGTGCCAGTAATCCACCGGTGAATAGAACCACAGTTTCGGTTTATTCACGCCATCGATCCATAACCAGCAGTTAGGCACCTGCGTCACCGGCACCCAGGCTTTGAACTGCGGATTCACCTTGAAGGGATAGTTGTGATCGTCGAGGAACACGGTCAGCAACTCACCAGAATGAATCAACATGGCATCGAGTTTAAAACGCGTCAGCACCTGCTGCGCACGCTGTTGCAGCGTATTGATATGCGCGTGATACAGGGTTTTCAGTGAATCCATGAACTTGTCTCCAATATCGCGAAAATGGCCGCAGTGTAGCATAGCCACGTTCGTGATGCCGTGCCCCTGTACGCTGTGATCGCTGTATCAAATAAGCAAACTCTCGTTTGCAAAAAATTAACATGGAACCCACACTCACGATCATCTGGTATGACCAGATCAACTTTCGCGGTTTCAGGAGACGGACATGCTCTACCAAGGCGATACACTTTCTGTTCGCTGGCTCGACGATGGCATCGCCGAGCTGGTTTTCGACGCGCCCGGTTCGGTGAATAAACTCGATACCAAAACCGTTGCCTCACTGGGTGAGGCGCTGGGTGTACTGGAGCAACAACCCGCACTGCGCGGTCTGTTGCTCACCTCGGCAAAACCGGCGTTTATCGTCGGGGCCGACATCACCGAATTTCTTTCCCTGTTTGATGCGCCGGTTGAAAAACTGAGCCAGTGGCTGGCGTTTGCCAACAGTATATTTAATCGTCTGGAAGATCTGCCAGTCCCCACCGTCTCTGCGATTGATGGCTATGCGCTTGGCGGCGGCTGCGAGTGCGTGCTGGCGACCGACTTCCGCATCGCAACCCCGCAACTGCGCATCGGCCTGCCGGAAACCAAACTGGGCATCATGCCGGGCTTCGGCGGTAGCGTGCGCCTGCCGCGCCTGCTGGGTGCCGACAGTGCGCTGGAGATTATCGCCGCAGGTAAAGATGTTGATGGTAGCAGCGCCCTGAAACTGGGTCTGGTCGATGCGGTCGTCAGCAGCGACAAACTGCACAGCGCTGCGTTAACCGTGTTGCAGGATGCCATTGT
The DNA here is from genome assembly GCF_059730495.1 of Pantoea sp. X-Soil-TKNS-1211. Lineage (NCBI taxonomy): Bacteria > Pseudomonadati > Pseudomonadota > Gammaproteobacteria > Enterobacterales > Erwiniaceae > Pantoea > Pantoea sp. X-Soil-TKNS-1211. The sequence continues at coordinate 242,439 of NZ_AP035953.1, read as the reverse complement.
GCAGGGCAGCTGGCAGGCACGTCGCGCACCGAAACTGGCCCCGCTCAAACTCAGCCCGATTGAAGCGGCGATGAGTTTCACCATCGCCAAAAGCATGGTGCTGCAAACGACGGGCAAACATTACCCGGCCCCAATCACTGCAGTGAAAACCATTGAAGCGGCTGCCGGTCTGGGACGCGATGATGCCTTGAAACTGGAAACCGCCGCGTTTGTGCCGCTGGCGCAAAGTGATGTGGCGCGCGCGCTGGTTGGCATCTTCCTCAATGATCAATATGTCAAAGGCGAGGCGAAAAAACGCGGCAATGCCACCTCAACACCTGCGCAGGCAGCGGTATTGGGCGCCGGCATCATGGGCGGTGGCATTGCGTATCAGTCGGCATGGAAAGGCGTGCCGGTGCAAATGAAAGATATCAATCCACAGGCGCTGGCGCTCGGCATGAAAGAAGCCAGCAAGCTGCTGAACAAACAGCTGGAACGCGGTAAGATCGATGGCGCGAAACTGGCCAGCGTGCTGACCACTATCCAGCCAACGCTGGACTACGCCGGATTTGAACGCGCGGATGTGGTGGTGGAAGCGGTGGTGGAAAACCCGCAAATCAAAGCCAAAGTGCTGGCCGAGACCGAGCAGCATCTGCGCGACGACGCCATCCTCGCCTCCAACACCTCCACCATTCCGATCAGCCTGTTAGCGCAGTCGCTGCAACGACCCGAAAATTTCTGCGGCATGCACTTCTTCAACCCGGTGCCGCGCATGCCTTTGGTTGAAGTGATTCGCGGCGAAAAAACCTCCGAGGAAACCATCGGTAAAGTTGTTGCCTGGGCGAGCAAGATGGGTAAAACGCCGATTGTGGTCAATGACTGCCCCGGCTTCTTTGTTAACCGCGTGCTGTTCCCCTATTTCGCCGCCTTCAGCCTGCTGCTGCGTGACGGTGCTGATTTCCGCCAGATCGACAAAGTGATGGAGAAACAGTTTGGCTGGCCGATGGGGCCTGCATGGTTGCTGGACGTGGTGGGAATTGATACCGCCCATCATGCTCAGCAGGTAATGGCGCAAGGCTTCCCTTCCCGCATGCAGAAAGATTATCGCGACGCCATCGATGTACTGTACGAAGCCGGACGCTATGGGCAGAAAAATGGTCTGGGTTTCTGGCGTTGGACAGAGGACAAAAAGGGCAAAGCGCAGAAACAGGCCGATGCCGAAGTCGACACGCTGTTGCAGCACGTGTGCCAGCCGAAGCGCGTCTTCAGCGATGAAGAGATTGCTAACCGTATGATGCTGCCGATGTTGAACGAAGTGGTGCGCTGCCTGGAAGAGAAGATCATTGCTTCCCCAGCCGAAGCGGATATGGCGTTGGTGTATGGCCTTGGCTTCCCGCCGTTCCGTGGTGGTGCCTGCCGTTATATGGATACGCTAGGCAACAGCACGGTGGTTGACCAGGCCAAACGCTATATCGCACTCGGTCCGCTGTATGCACTGCCCGAGCTGCTGGTGCAGAAAGCCCATCAGCATCAAAGCTGGTATCCCACCGCCCTACCGATTGATGAAGCCGCGCTGCAAAGTGCCTGAGGATAATAAAATGGAAAATGTCGTTATTATCGATGCCGCCCGCACGCCAATGGGGCGTTCCAAGGGTGGTGCGTTTCGTCAGGTTCGCGCGGAAGATCTCTCGGCTCACCTGATGCGTGAACTGCTGAGCCGCAATCCGGCGCTTGATCCCGCCACGCTGGATGACATCATCTGGGGCTGCGTACAACAAACGCTGGAGCAAGGCTTCAATATTGCCCGTAACGCCGCGCTGCTGGCAGAAATCCCGCATCGTGTCCCTGCCAGCACCGTTAACCGCTTGTGTGGTTCGTCGATGCAGGCGCTGCACGATGCCGCCCGCGCCATTATGGTCGGCGATGCACAAAGCTGCCTGATTGGCGGCGTGGAGCATATGGGCCACGTGCCGATGAACCACGGCGTGGATTTCCATCCAGGCCTGAGCCGCACAGTGGCGAAGGCCGCCGGTATGATGGGCCTGACCGCCGAAATGCTGGCGCGCATGCACCATATCAGCCGTGAACAGCAGGATGCCTTTGCATTGCGTTCACATCAGCGCGCCTGGCAGGCCACCCAGCGTGGTGATTTCAAACGGGAAATTATTCCAACTTATGGCCACGACAGCGACGGTGTGCTGAAACGCTATGATGCCGATGAAGTGATCCGTGAAGACGCCAGCCTGGAAGGATTGGCAGCGCTGAAACCGGCGTTTGACCCGGTCAACGGCACCGTGACCGCCGGTAGCTCCTCAGCCCTTTCCGATGGCGCAGCCGCGATGCTGATTATGAGCGAAAGCCGGGCGCGCGAGCTGGGTCTGACACCACGCGCGCGTATTCGCAGCATGGCGGTGGTGGGCTGCGATCCGTCGATTATGGGATACGGTCCAGTCCCGGCCAGCAAGCTGGCACTGAAACGCGCCGGTTTAACCGTACAAGATATTGATTTGTTTGAACTGAATGAAGCCTTTGCCGCCCAGACGCTGCCGTGCCTGAAAGATTTGGGCCTGCTGGAGCTGATGGATGAGAAGGTCAATCTGCATGGTGGCGCGATTGCGCTCGGTCATCCGCTGGGATGTTCCGGTGCGCGTATCAGTACCACGTTGTTGAATCTGATGGAACGTCGCGATGCGCAGTTTGGCCTGGCAACCATGTGTATCGGTTTAGGTCAGGGCATTGCCACCGTATTTGAGCGTCTGTAATACGTTGACCACCTGCATGATTTCCCGCCCTTTTGGGCGGGCTTTTTCGCCGATGCTGTGTCATTAAATAAACGCGAAAGCATCGCCGTACATCTGCGCTTCCATTGCACCGCGTTCTGCGCAGAAGCGTTCACGGGCAATCTTCGCCATCTCGAAACGGCCTGCGATGTAGATATCATGGCCGCTCAGCGTGGCGTAGTCCTGCATTACCGCCGTCAGCACCGTTCCGGTACGGCCCTGCCAACTCGCTTCCGGCTGCTCCACCACCGGAATCACCTTCAGATTCGGGTGCTTCACCGCCAGCGCATTCAGTTCGTCAAGATCGTACAGATGCATCAGTTCGCGGCCACCCCAGTAAATGGCGATATCGCGATCGGGCTGCTGTGCCAGTGCAGTCAGCAGAATGGAGCGGGCGTAGGAGAAACCCGTACCGCCGGCAATCAGGATGATGGGGCGATCGTTCTCTTCACGCAGCCAGGCATCACCGTGCGGCATATCCACGGTGATTTCACGCTGGTTCTGGATACGTTCCATCACCGCCATCGCGTAGAGATTCAGCTCAGAAGCGCCGATATGCAGCTCAATGATGTCTTTTTCCATCGGCGTGGAAGCGAGGGAAAACGGACGCTTATCACGCTCATCCATTACCACCATCAGGTACTGTCCGGCACGAAAGCTAAAATCCGCTTCCGGGATCAAACGGACGCGGTAGACGGTATCAGTAATCGCTTCAACCGAAGTCACTTTGCAGCTTAACGTTGTCATGCGTTCCCTCTGTCGGGTCGTTTGTTTTTATGGTTTGCTCGCCGCCATCAGCGCTGTGGCGGCTCGGCAAAGATGCCTAACTCATCCCAGATGGCGTCAATACGCGCCGTGACCGCCGGATCTTTAACGATTGGGGTGCCCCACTCACGCGTGGTTTCACCAGGCCATTTATTGGTGGCATCAAGCCCCATCTTCGAACCCAGCCCGGAAACCGGTGACGCGAAGTCGAGATAATCGATTGGCGTATTTTCAACCAACACGGTATCGCGCGCCGGGTCCATACGGGTGGTAATCGCCCAGATCACATCGTTCCAGTCACGCGCATTGACGTCATCGTCACACACAATAACAAATTTGGTGTACATGAACTGCCGCAGGAACGACCAGACACCAAACATCACGCGCTTGGCATGACCAGCGTACTGTTTTTTCATCGTCACCACCGCCAGGCGGTACGAACAGCCTTCCGGCGGCAGATAGAAATCCACAATCTCCGGGAACTGCTTAATCAGAATGGGTACCAGCACTTCATTCAGTGCCACACCCAACACCGCCGGTTCATCCGGTGGCCGGCCAGTATAGGTTGAGTGATAAATCGGGTTACGACGTTGCGTTATGTGCGTCACGGTAAATACCGGGAAGCTATCTACTTCATTGTAGTAGCCGGTATGGTCGCCGTATGGCCCTTCAGGCGCCATATCGCCGGGTTCGATGTAGCCTTCCAGCACAATTTCAGCACTGGCGGGCACTTCCAGGTCGTTGGAAAGACACTTCACCACTTCGGTTTTATTGCCACGCAGCAGGCCCGCGAAGGCATATTCTGACAGCGAGTCCGGTACTGGCGTTACGGCACCGAGGATGGTCGCCGGATCGGCACCCAGTGCCACCGCGACGGGAAAACGTTCTCCGGGATGGGCTTTGCACCACTCCTGAAAATCGAGGGCACCACCGCGATGCGACAACCAGCGCATGATCAGACGGTTTTTGCCAATCACCTGCTGACGATAGATACCGAGGTTCTGCCGCTCTTTGTGCGGCCCGCGCGTCACGGTTAAACCCCAGGTAATCAACGGCGCAGCGTCACCCGGCCAGCATTTCATTACCGGGATGCGTGATAAATCAACCTCGTCACCGCTAAACACTTCTTCCTGGCACGGCGCATTACGCAGCCGTTTGGTTGGCATGTTCAGCACCTGCTTAAACTGCGGCATCTTGTCGAACAGGTCACGAAAACCTTTTGGCGGCTCTGGCTCTTTGAGAAACGCCAGCAGCTTACCCACTTCGCGCAGCGCGCTGACCTCTTCCTGGCCCATGCCCATGGCCACGCGTTTCGGTGTACCAAACAGGTTGCACAGTACCGGCATGTCGTAGCCTTTCGGGTTTTCGAACAGCAGCGCCGGGCCACCGGCACGCAAGGTGCGGTCGGCAATTTCGGTCATCTCCAGTTCGGGATCGATCGCCTGAGTGATGCGCTTTAACTCGCCCCGCTGCTCCAGCAGCGCAAGGAAATCACGTAAATCCTGATATTTCATGTAGGGTTAACTTCCAGCCCAGAGGAATCGGCCATTATAGGGCCGATTCTGCGGGCATGTTGAGGTTTCTGCGTCAGGCAGGCTGACAGGAAAATGGCACCAACGATTGTAGCGCCAACACGTCATGGAAGGCGGCGGTCGGCTCACCGTGGCGGAACACCTTAAAATCTTCCCCGCGCGCGCTGTAGTAGCGCAGACGATGTTCGCTGACATGCAAGAAGCTGCCTTCGCGCAGTGCAATCACCGATTCATGCGGGTTCACCGCACAGAACTCCGCCAGACGCTCATCACGGGTTTCGCCCATATGACCACTGACGTGTGCATCGATATAATGCGGGTTGATTTGCACCGGAAACAGCCCCAGCGCAGGCAACACCACGCTGCTGCGCACTGGCATATCATTGGTGGTACGGATAGACGGGGTCGCGACATTGCAACCCGCGCTCCAGCCGACGTAAGGCACCTGACGTTCACGCACTGCGCGCTGAATCGCCACAATCAGGCCATGTTCATGCAGCATCTGATTAAGCAGCCAGGTGTTGCCGCCGCTGACCAGAATCAGTTCTGCCTGTTCAATCGCGGCCACCGGCGAGGTGAAATCGTGGACGGTTCGCACTTCGATACCGAGCGAATCGCTGAGGTCCAGCGCGCGCTGGGCATGATCGCCGCGAATAATGGCATAAGGCACCAGCACGGCGGAGGTAATGCCGCGTTGCGCAATCATCGCATGCAGCTGCGGGTGAGCGTAACTCAGCAATGGGGCATCATCGGCCAGTTTGCCATTACTTAACAGGAACAGTTCCATCAGACGATCCTTTTCATTCATAAGATGGAGAGGGAGTCTGATACAGATTATCGCCAGACGTCAATTTTCTTGCGATAAACGACGTTAAAGCGTTAAGACTCAGAAAATTCGTAGTGAAATTTGTTTCGCGGCTGCGTTTAGCCCGGCTGATGCGCTATAACTCTGAAAGCAGGTTTGCTATTCTTAGCGTCCATTCTTTGGGAGCAGTTATGGAATCCTGGTACTTACTCTATTGCAAACGTGGACAACTGTTGCGCGCGAAAGAACATCTTGAGCGGCAGGCAGTGAATTGTCTCAGCCCAATGATTGCGCTGGAGAAAATTGTCCGTGGTAAACGTACCACCGTAAGTGAGCCGCTGTTTCCCAACTATCTGTTTATCGAGTTCGATCCGGAAGCGATTCACACCACCACCATCAGCAGCACGCGGGGCGTCAGTCACTTTGTCCGCTTCGGGACCATGCCTGCCACGGTGCCGTATGAAGTGATTGAAGCGCTACAATGCGACGCCCCACAGATCCTGATCGATCCGGAGACGCCACAGATCGGTGATGAAGTGATCATCACCGAAGGCACCTTCGAAGGTCTGCGCGCCATTTTTGCCGAGCCGGATGGCGAAACTCGTTCGATTCTTCTGCTTAACCTGCTGAATAAACAGGTAATGCGCAGCGTAGACAACAAACAATTCCGTAAAGCCTAAGCCAACCTGAACAGCTGACGCGCATTATGATTGACCTGCGCGCCCAACGTCTCCGCCGTCTCATTACGCCATAACGCCACCTGCTGCACGATATGCGGCAGAAAACAGGGTTCGTTGCGGCGTGATGTCGGACGTGGATGCATATCACGCGGCAGCAAATACGGAGCGTCGGTTTCCAACAGCAGACGTTCTGCCGGGATTAGCGGCAGCAGCTCACGCAGCTCCATGCCACGGCGTTCGTCGCACACCCAACCGGTAATACCAATCGATAACCCCATCGCCAGACAGGACTCCAGCTCCTCACGGTTGCCGGTAAAGCAGTGCGCCACCGCTCCCACCAATTTCGGCAGCCAGGGTTGCAGAATCGCAGCGAAACGCGCGTGTGCTTCGCGACAATGCAGGAAAACCGGCAATTGCAGTTCTGCGGCCAGTTGAAGTTGCGCATCAAAGGCGTATTCCTGCTGATCATGCGCCGAGAAGTTGCGGTTGAAATCCAGCCCGCATTCACCTATCGCCACCACCTGCTCACTCTCCGCCAGACGGCGCAGCGTATTGGCGGTTTCAGCTGACCATGCGCTGGCATGGTGCGGATGCACGCCCGCGGTTGACCAGCAGTAGCCCGGATGCAATGCAGCCAGTCGCTGCGCCTGCTGGCTTTCCAATGCATTGGTGCCGGTGATTAACAGGCCGGTGACGCCCGCGTCGCGCGCACGTGCAACCACCTGCTCTCGATCTTTCGCAAATTGCGTACTGGTCAGGTTTACACCGATATCAAACATGTTTCTTCCCAAATAAAAAACCGCCCAATGGTGTGGGCGGTTCAGATTCATCGTCATCCCGCTCGCACGCGGGATCTGCTGCAAGAAGAGCATCAGGATTCGGTGTGATGTTCCTCATCCACCGACTCTGGCTCTGCCTTACGTCCTTTCCCCACATAGTAACGGGAGAAGAATACGCCGACTTCAAACAGGCAGTACATCGGAATAGCGAGCAAAGTTTGTGAGAAAACATCCGGTGGTGTGAGCAACATCCCAACAATGAATGCGCCAACCAGAATATAAGGACGTTTCTTTTTCAGGTCTTCCGGCGTGGTGATCCCGGTCCAGCACAGCAGCACAATCGCGACCGGCACCTCAAATGCCACCCCAAACGCCAGGAAAATGGTCATGACGAAGTCGAGGTAATTGGTGATGTCAGTCGCAATTTGTACGCCCTGGGGCGCCGTTTTGGCAAAGAAACCAAATGCCAGCGGAAACACGATAAAGTAAGCAAAGGCCACGCCGACGTAAAATAACAGCGTGCTGGAGAACAGGAGCGGCATCACCAGTTTGCGCTCATGACGATAGAGCGCCGGGGCCACAAATGCCCACACCTGATACAGGATCACCGGAACGGCCAGAAACACTGACACAATGATGGTGAGCTTAATCGGTGTAAAGAATGGCGATGCAACATCGGTAGCGATCATGCTGGCACCGGCGGGCATCTGTCTCATCAACGGCTCTGCCACCATATGATAAATGTCGTTGGCGAAGTAAATCAGCGCCAGGAAAATGACAAATATCGCGATGATGCAGTTTAACAGACGCTTGCGCAGCTCAATCAGATGGCTGATGAGCGGTTGGGTATCTTCAACGGCCATGTTTATCGTTCATCACCTGCGGGTCAGTTGGCGCTGTGCTGTGAGATGCACTGGCAGAATCGGGTTGCTCCACGGTAGACGGCGCGGTTTGCGGCGTCTGAGCCGGAGCACTGGCCTGATGTTCCGCGGTCGCGGGTGTTACCGGCGATGCAGGAGCAACAGGCGGCGGCGTATGAATGGTATTGGCTTCATCTTCCGCTTTTTCTACGTCGATGCTCTGCTGATAAGAACGTTTCATGGAGTCAGCGGTTTTACGCAACTCTTCCATCGATTCTTTCAGTTCCGGTGATAGCGTGCCACGGCCCGCCTCTTCCACCTTCTTGAGACTATCCTGCAGCTCCTGTAGTTTCAGCTCCTGCGCCAGTTCATTCTGAACGTTAGCCGCCAGCGAGCGAATCGCCCGAATCCAGCCCACTACGGTTTTTACCGCAACCGGTAATCGTTGCGGGCCGAGAACCACCAGCCCGATAACGAACACCAATACCAGTTCACTAAAACCAATGTCGAACACGGTTATACCTGCTTGTCTTTCCTGGCTTCGTCTTTACTTGCCGAGGTTTGCTGTTTATCTGCCAGGGTTTTGGCGTTGAAGTCAGCGTCCTGCTCTTTCGGTTGATCCTTTTTTTCGTCTTCATCACCCATGGCTTTTTTGAAGCCACGAATGGAAGAACCTAAATCCGAACCCAGATTGCGTAACTTATTGGTACCGAACAGAAGTACAACAATGACGGCAATGATTATCAATTGCCAAATACTGATACCGCCCATGAGATATGCCTCTAATATTCTGTGAAAAGCTGTCGTATGTAACACACAGAAAGCCCATATGATTTCGGGCCTTAGCCTGCGACATTACGCGTTTTAGATCTGGCTGACAATCAGTTTGTCTTACGCCAACCTATCAGCCAGGTCACGATGCCTGCGGCCATTAATATCGCCGGGAAGAAATCCCAGTCAGGCCGACTCAGCAGCACTGCGGTGCCACTTAATAACAGTGTAGCTCCTACCCCAAACAGATAACGCGCCTGATGATGACGGTTACGTTGCGCGTTCATATCCGTGACCAGTTTATCGACGCTGTGCTGCAACAATTTATGCTGACGCATGCTGTCGTAGAACAGCTCTGGCAGCTCCGGCAATTTCTCTGCCCAGAACGGGGCTTTATCTTTCACGGCACGCAGAATCGCCGGAATACCGATTTGATCTTTAATCCAGTCTTCCAGGAAGGGCTTCGCGGTTTTCCATAAATCGAGCTGCGGATAGAGTTGGCGACCAATGCCTTCAATATACAACAGCGTTTTCTGCAACAGCACCAGTTGCGGCTGCACTTCCATATTGAAGCGGCGCGCGGTGTTAAACAGATTGAGCAGCACGTGACCGAAGGAGATTTCCGCCAGCGGTTTCTCGAAAATCGGCTCACATACGGTACGAATCGCGAACTCAAAATCTTCCACATTGGTATCCGGCGGCACCCAGCCAGAATCCACATGCAGCTCAGCCACTTTGCGGTAATCGCGATTAAAGAAGGCGATAAAGTTCTCCGCCAGGTAGCGTTTATCCTCTTTATTCAGCGAACCCACAATACCGCAGTCGATACCGATATATTGCGGGTCTTCCGGATGGTCATAGCTGACAAAGATGTTGCCGGGGTGCATATCAGCATGGAAGAAACTATCGCGGAACACCTGGGTAAAGAACACCTGTACACCGCGCTCGGCCAGCAGTTTCATATTGACGCCATGCCGCTCCAGCGTCGCGATATCCGAAATCGGGATACCGTAAATACGCTCCATCACCAGCATCGATTCGCTGCAATAATCGGAAAAGATTTCCGGTACATACAGCATGCGACTCTGGTCAAAGTTGCGACGCAGCTGGATGGCGTTGGCTGCCTCACGCAGCAGATTGAGTTCATCAATCAGGGTTTTTTCATAGTCGCGTACCACTTCCAGCGGGCGCAGACGGCGGCCATCCGGCAGTAAACGCGGCACCCAACGCGCCAGGCGGTAAATCAGCTTCATATCCGCTTTGATCACCGGCAGGATGTCCGGGCGGATAACCTTGATCACCACCTCGCGGCCATTCTCTTTCAGCGTTGCGGTATGAACCTGAGCAATCGATGCTGACGCCAGCGGGGTGATTTCAAAATCATTGAACCAAGTTTCCACCGGGCCGCCGATCGATTTCTCAATCTGCGCTTTGGCTTTCTCGCCATCAAACGGCGCGACGCGGTCCTGCAAAATGGCCAGTTCATCGGCGATCGCCGGGGGGAACAGATCACGACGTGTTGACAGCATCTGGCCGAACTTGATCCATACCGGACCCAGTAGTTCCATTGCCAGACGGATACGCACGCCCATTGATTCATTTTTGTGTTTGTTGGGGAGCCAGAAAATGCAGCGCCGCCATATCCGCAGCGGCAGCGTGATGCGCATGTGAGGAATCAGTTCATCAAGGCCATAAGTGAGAAAGACCTTAACGATAAAATATAAGCGCCGAATTTCTCCCAGCGTCATTTCGCCTCCAGCTGTGCTAAACGCGCATCAAGCGCATTAAGCGAACGTTCCATCGCTTCCACTTCCTCGCAAAACCAGGCCAGTTCCAGCGCACCGGGTGCCAATCGCCACTCTTCCGTCAGCGTCTGACCGAGATAATCCTGACGACGCGTCACCTCATGCTTTACAAAACTCAGCGCGCGTTGTGCAGCCTGGCTGATGCCCTGAGCGGCGATATCACCAATCCACGGCGCGAGATACTCCGCCGGGTCCAGCTCCGCCAGATCCATCAACGCCGAAAATTGCTGCACCACCTGCAAATCCCCTTCCACCTCCAACTCGCCGCTGCGAATCAGGCTGGTGAGCTGCTGACGGTCACGTAATTTCGGCAAAGTGCTGAGACGCAAGCTAACGATGCAATCGCTGCTGTCCTGCCAGTCGCTCAGCACATCCAGCTGGTTTTCGCTGAACACCAGCACCAGCGGGAAAGAGAGTTCCTGCAAGCGCAGCATCAGCACCTTGCCCGCCAGACGCTGGCGCGCGGCTTTCAGGCTGCGATCGCGGTACAAAACACGATTGAGGGCGGTTTCAAGACCGCCGGTAATCAAAGGAGTGAAAGTCATGGCCATGATTTGTCAGAACTTAAAGCCGCGATGCAGCGCGACAATGCCGCCAGTCATGTTGAAGTAGGTGGTATTTTCGAAACCAACGTCGTTCATCATCGCCTTCAGGGTTTCCTGATCGGGATGCATACGGATGGATTCCGCCAGATAGCGATAGCTTTCCGCATCCTTCGCCACCAGTTGACCAATGCGCGGCAGAATATGGAACGAGTAAGCATCATAGGCTTTGCTGAGCGGTTCCAGCAGCGGTTTGGAGAACTCCAGCACCAGCAGGCGTCCGCCTGGCTTTAACACGCGGAACATCGAGGCCAGCGCCTTCTCTTTTTCCGTCACGTTACGTAAACCGAAAGAGATGGTGATGCAGTCGAAATAGTTATCCGGGAATGGCAGCGCTTCGGCGTTGGCCTGCACATAGCTGACGTTGCCGGAAATGCCGAGATTACGCAGTTTTTCGCGGCCCATCTTCAGCATCGAGCTGTTGATATCCGCCAGCACTACCTGGCCAGTCTCCCCCACCAGACGCGAAAATTTTGCCGTCAGATCGCCGGTCCCACCGGCCAGATCCAACACGCGCTGCCCACGGCGTACGCCGCTGCTGTCGATGGTGAAACGCTTCCAGACACGATGGATGCCAAACGACATCAGATCGTTCATCAGGTCATATTTTGCCGCTACGGAGTGAAACACGTCGGCGACTTTATCTGCCTTTTCGCTTTTCGCGACGGTCTGAAAGCCAAAGTGGGTAGTTTCCTGCTGTGATTCATCTGCCATGGGTTTTACCTGTTCCACAAACAATACTTGCCGAAGTGTATCAGAGTTGCGCTGCCCGGGCACGCGACCGGCGCGTTATTCGTTGATGCGTCGCAGGGAAGCGGCGGAAGAATCTGCTGCTTTTTCATCAGGCTCGTCGTCATCGGCCCAATCATTATCAGACTCATCCGGCTGCGCCTGCGCCACCAATTGCGGATTAATCGGACGTTTAATCTCCACACCCAGCGAACGGAAGGCTTCACTCTGCGCAATCAGGTTACCGCGTCCCTCTGCCAGTTTTTTCATCGCCAGATGATAACTTTGCTGCGCTTTATCCAGGTTGTGGCCGATACCGCTCATATCATCGACAAACAGCCGCATCTTGTCATACAAGCGCGCAGCGCGGTCAGCAATGCGTTGGGCATTACGACTTTGATGCTCATAACGCCACAAATTATTGATGGTGCGCAACGCCACCAGCAAGGTGGTGGGGCTGACCAACATAATGTTCTGCTGCAACGCTTCGCTGATCAGCTCCGGCTGACGATCAATCGCCAGCAAAAAGGCCGGTTCAACCGGGATAAACATCAACACATAATCCAGGGAGCGTAAACCGGGCAATTGTTGATAATCTTTTCGCCCCAACAGGCGAATATGACCACGCATTGCGTTGACGTGTTCCTGAATCGCCTGCTCGCGCGTGGCTTCATCATCGGCGTTGAAGTAGCGTTCATAGGCGATCAGCGTCATTTTGGCATCAATCACTACATCTTTGCCCTGCGGCAGACGCACGATCACATCCGGTTGCATCCTGCCCTGCGATTCCAGCTGTACGCTGACCTGGGTTTCATACTCGTGCCCTGCGCGCAGGCCAGAAGCCTCCAACACCCGGCTGAGCACCACCTCACCCCAGTTGCCCTGAATTTTGTTATCGCCCTTCAATGCCTTGGTGAGGTTGACAGCTTCCTGCGCCATCTGCGCGTTCAACTGTTGCAACTGACGGATCTCATGCGCCAGCGTGTGACGTTCGCGTGCTTCCTGGCCAAAGCTGTCGTTCACCTGACGTCGAAACCCGTCCAGTTGCTCACGTAACGGACCGATCAGGCTGTTCAGGCTTTGACGGTTTTGTTCATCAACACGGCGACCGCTATTTTCAAAAATGCGATTGGCAAGATTTTCGAACTGCGCGCTCAGGCGTTGTTCGCTATTGGTCAACAGACGCTGCTTCTCCTCGGCGGCAAAGCGCGTCTCTTCAAGGCGGATGGTCACTTCGCGTAACTCGGCTTCCTGCGCGCTGTTCACTTCCAGCTGGTTGCGCAATTCGCGGCTAAGCTGCTCGCTTTCACCACGCCAGTAATCGAGTTGTTGCAGACGCTCCTGTGCGCCACTCAGGGTGCCGTGTAACTGACGCAACTCCTGTTCGCGCTGCTGTACTTGTTGCTGTGCCAGTTCCAGTTGCTGCTGCTGACGCTGTTGCGCCTCTTCCAGTAAGCGGCGCTCCGTTAAGAAGCTGGCCTGTTGATGACCGGCGCGCATCTGCGCCACAATCCAGCCGATGCCGAAACCGGCCAGCGCCAACGCACCGCTGATGATGATAAGTTGCTGATCCATAATTCCCCCGCGGATCGTCTCGCTGAGGGAAAAGGTAGAGGCGCACTGTATGAATGTCCAGATAATTTTTCCGGATGGCGGCTTATTACGCGTGCACCTTTAGCTCGCCCGCTTTCCACGCCTCAATCAGGAAAAAAGGCATCGGCAATTCCCATTCGCCGTTGCGCACTCTGGCAGGGTAGCTCCAGCTCTGCCCGGCATAGGTCAGTTCAACCTGCTGCCACTCGGCATCCAGCACGCTGGCTTTGCCCGTCATGCTGGAGAATCCGGCATTGCTGCCGACATGAAACTTGTCCGTCTGCCAGCGGATCGGGGGATGCGCAGGCCACGGCTGGGCATGATGAAAACGGAAAATATCGTCGTGATTAAGGATGCTGTCGCGTACCGTCGGCCACAGCACCCGTTTCAGGAAATACTGATCGGTGAAACGTTCGCTGCCCTGATACTGTGCGATGAAATCACGTATCTGCTGTTCAACCTGGTTAAATACGCCATGACAACCGCCCCACATCCCTGCCAGTAGCAGTTCGGTATGAGTGAAGTAGTCGCGCATATGGTGGAACCAATACGGCGAATGCAGCCAGGCTTCGACGGCCGCGACTTCGCGCTCGGACAGCAGCGAATCGGCGTCGCGCACGATGTAGCGTTTCACGCTGGCATCATCGATCACCAGGAAACGCCACAGCGTTGGGAACACGGTTTTTTCCTCTGACATGTCCACCAGCTGCACGTTGGGCTGCTTCAGACGCTGCCAGACATGCTGCGGTACGCTGTCATCCAGATAAATACGGCACGTCCACGCCGGATAGAGTTCGCGCGCCACCTCAACGTTTTTGATCAGGGTTTCACAATAACGCGGCTGGTTGCCATACAGGCTAAAAGCGATGACGTTTTCCAGCGGGTTGCTGGCAGCAAAGGCAGGAGGAACCTCAGTCGGAAACGGGTATTTCTGCCCGGTACTGAACTTCGCATCAGATTGCTGCAACGATTCCAGCCCGTAACGCGCCACCTCATCCGCTTTGTTAAGCCAGCCACACACTTCAGCCAGGCCATCGAGCCAGGTTTCAGACGCCTGCGCCCGTTGGTCGGCGGGGGCTTGATAGATTTTCTGGTAGGTTTTGTACGATTTGTGGTAATCACCGGTGCGCATCAGCGTCAGCGCGTAGTCACTCAACACCTGCATGTTATGCGGCATCACACGCAGCACTTCTTCACAGCAGCGACGGGCGGCAGGGTAATCCGCTGCCGCCATTGCCTGGCGAAAGCGCGCTGCCGCGCCTTCGACACGCGATTGCAGCGCAGCAGGATTGGTCATAAAGGCCGGACGTTGAACAGCAACAGTTTTGCGCATAAAAGACTCTCAGTAATCCGCTGAACTTGCACGCATCCTTAACTGGCAGCGGACTTTGCCCCGCTGCCGGGCGCGCTACATTAACCGACGCGCAGCTTCGACAACAATTTTCACCGCATCGCTTTCGGTTTGTTTCATGGTCGCCGCATCCGGGATCTCCTTCTGCGTACGATTCACGATGACCCCCGCCACCATACCGGCTCGCAGCCCCTGGCTGGCGCACATGGTTAACAGTGTAGCGGATTCCATCTCATAGTTGAGGACGCCCATCTGCTGCCACTCTTGCATTGATCCCTGGAAACGGCTGACCACGCGCCCGGAAAAGGTGTCGTAGCGTTCCTGGCCCGGATAGAAGGTGTCTGACGACGCGGTAATACCGATATGGGTTTTCGCGCCGCAAGCTTCTGCCGCCGCCACCAGCGCCGTGGTGCAGGTGAAATCCGCCACCGCCGGGAACTCCATCGGTGCGAAATGCAGACTGGCACCGTCCAGGCGTACTGACGCAGTGGTGACCAGTACATCACCGACATTGATGTCCGGCTGAATCGCGCCGGTGGTTCCCACGCGCAGGAAAGTCCGTACGCCGAGTTGTGCCAGCTCTTCGACCGCAATCGAGGTAGATGGCCCGCCGATGCCAGTAGAGCACACCACCACCGGTTTGCCATCCAACTCCGCCAGATAAGTGGTGAATTCACGATGCGACGCCAGATGTTGCGGGTTGTCCATCAACGCCGCGATTTTCTTCACGCGCTCCGGGTCACCGGGAACGATGGCCAGTGTGGCTCCTTTCAGGCTGGCTTTGGTGATGCCAAGGTGGAAAACGTCAGACTGGGCCATAACAGACTCCTGGTAGATAAGGGATATGCGCGCCACTTTACGTCAGCATGCGGGATAAATATGTGAGTAATTTCACTATAAATAATGAGAATTACATTATATGAGAATAATTTTGTGATTTATGTCACACATTAATAGTCTGCCATTCTGAATTGCTACATCCGGTGCTGTGTAAGTCCAGGCGGCGGTGTTAATAGAGAAGAAGAATTCATGCGTATCCCCTCTGAAACCTACACCCGCCCGGCCTCCACGGCCAGGCTATAGTTACGTGATTGCGCACTTGCCAGCATGGAGAGAACAATGAAAACCGAAGACAATATGGCACAAAAATCTGCAACCGGCGGCTTTGCCCTCGCCGTCCAACCGACCGCCAGCAGCACCATCCTTACCCACAGCGAGGCGATCCATGCCGGGGAGACCTCCGTACCCAGCCAGGGAGAAAATCTGCCCGCGTTTTATGCCCGCCCGAAAGAGTATCAAGGGACATTGCCGGTGGTGTTGGTGGTGCAGGAAATTTTCGGCGTGCATGAGCACATCCGTGATATCTGCCGTCGCCTGGCGCTGGAGGGTTATCTCGCAGTGGCACCGGAACTCTATTTCCGCGAGGGCGATCCGAGCGAATACACCGATATCCCTACCCTGTTCAAAGAGCTGGTGAGTAAAGTGCCGGACTCACAGGTATTGTCCGATCTCGACCATGTCGCCAATTGGGCCGCGCGCAACGACGGTGATATTCGTCGTATGGCGATTACCGGTTTCTGCTGGGGCGGTCGCATCAGTTGGCTGTTTGCCGCACATAATCCGCAGGTACGCGCGGCAGTCGCCTGGTATGGCCGTCTGGTGGGTGATAAGACGCTGAAGCAACAGAAGCACCCGATTGATATTGCGGTTGACCTGAATGCGCCGGTGCTGGGCCTGTACGGTGGTCAGGATGAAGGAATTCCGCTGGAGAGCGTTGAGCTGATGCGCCAGGCGCTACATGCCGCCAATGCCAAAGCGGAGATTGTGGTGTATCCCGAGGCAGGTCATGCGTTCAACGCTGATTATCGTCCGAGCTATCACGCTGAATCCGCCAAAGATGGCTGGGCGCGCATGCTGGCGTGGTTTCAACAGTATGGCGTAGCACCTGACGCGTAATAAAAAAGGGGCGCCTGGGCGCCCCAAAGTGCCAACACCCGATTACGCCGTTTCACCGCGCAGGTGTTTCGCTGCGATGACCATGTTCGCCAGTGCCTGACGGGTTTCCGTCCAGCCACGGGTTTTCAGACCGCAATCCGGGTTCACCCACAGACGTTGTTCCGGGATACTCAGCGCGGCTTTGCGCAGCAGGTCTTCCATCCACTCAACGCTCGGGACATTCGGGGAGTGGATGTCGTACACACCCGGGCCGATTTCATTCGGGTATTCAAACGCTTTAAACGCATCCAGCAGGTCCATGTCAGAACGTGAGGTTTCGATGGTGATCACGTCGGCGTCCAGCGCGGCAATCGAGTCCATGATGTCGTTGAACTCGCAATAACACATATGGGTGTGGATCTGAGTGTCATCCTGCGCCACGGCAGCGTTGAGGCGAAACGCATCCACCGCCCAGGTCAGGTACGCCGCCCAGTCAGACTGGTGTAGCGGCAAGCCCTCCCGAAGTGCCGGTTCGTCAATCTGGATAATGCCAATACCGGCTTTTTCCAGATCTACCACTTCGTCGCGCAGTGCCAGCGCAATCTGTTTGGCAATGGTTTCACGGCTGACGTCTTCACGCGGAAACGACCAGCACAGGATGGTGACCGGACCAGTGAGCATACCTTTCACCGGTTTGTCAGTCAGCGACTGCGCGTACTTCGCCCACTCCACGGTGATGGCGGCCGGACGGCTGACGTCACCGATGATCACCGGCGGTTTTACGCAGCGTGAACCGTAGCTCTGTACCCATCCGTTCTGGGTGAAGATGAAGCCGTCAAGGTTCTCACCGAAGTATTCAACCATGTCGTTACGCTCAGCTTCGCCGTGTACCAGCACATCAAGGCCCAAACGTTCCTGCTCGACAATCGCCTGTTTGATGTGTTCCGCGATACCGGTGCGGTAGTGACCGCCGTCAATGTTGCCCTTTTTGAAGTCGAGGCGCAGACCGCGGATTTCCGTGGTTTGCGGAAATGAACCGATGGTGGTGGTTGGCCATGCGGGTAGATTGAAACGGTTACGTTGCGCTGTGGCGCGTTCGCGGTACGCACTGTGACGCTCGGTGTCTTTGGCCTGAATATTCGCCAGGCGCTGCGCCACGGCGGCATTGTGTACCCGGCTGGAGTGGGCGCGGGCACGGATTGGTGCGCTCCAGGCTTCCAGTGATTTGGCATCATGGTTATTCAATGCCTTGCTCAGCAGCGCCAGTTCCGCACATTTTTGCAAGGCAAAGGCGAACCAGCTTTTGACTTCACCATCCAGACGGGTTTCCACGCTCAGGTCGATCGGACTGTGCAGCAGGGAGCAAGAGGAACCAATCCACAGCTGTTGACGAAGCCCTACCAGCGGTTGCAGACGCTCAAACCAGCTGCTGAGGTCAGCACGCCAGACGTTACGGCCATTGATCACTCCGACCGACAGCAGCCATGCGGCAGGCAGTTGTTGGTTGAGTTGTTGTATATCGTCTTTGCCGTGTACCAGGTCAACGTGCAGGCCCTGCACCGGCAGCGCTTTAATCACATCAAGGTTCTGGCCGATGCTGTCGAAGTAGGTGGTCAACAGCAGTTTGGTTGCACCTTGCAGGGCGTCGTAAGCCGGTTTGAACGCCGCACGCCATTCCTGCGGCAGCTCCAACGCCAGTGCCGGTTCATCAATCTGCACCCATTCGATATCGCGATTTTTCAGTTCAGCCAGCACCTGTTGGTAGACCGGCAGGATGTCTTTCAGCAGTGACAGGCGGTCAAATTGCTCGCCTTTCACTTTACCCAGCCACAGGTAAGTCACCGGACCGAGGAGTACGGGTTTGACGTTGTGACCGAGCGCCAGCGCTTCGTCTACTTCGTCCAGCAGTTGGGTCCAGGTCCGTTTGAAGTGCTGGCCTCGGGTGAATTCCGGCACCATGTAGTGATAGTTGGTGTTGAACCATTTGGTCATTTCAGCGGCAGCAGCCGGTTCACCAGTCGGTGCACGGCCACGACCAAGACGGAACAGGGTATCAAGATCGACTGAACCGTCTTTGTTCTGGTGACGCGCAGGGACGTTACCCAGCAACAGGCTGGTGGTCAGTACGTGATCGTACCAGGCAAAGTCACCCACGGGCAGCAGGTCCACGCCAGCCTCTTTCTGTTGTTGCCAGTGGCGCGCTCGCAGTTCACGGCCCACCGCCAGCAGTTCATCTTGCGAGCTGTTACCTGCCCAGTAGCTCTCCTGGGCTTTTTTCAATTCACGACGCAGGCCGACGCGAGGGAAACCGAGTGTGTGGTTCAGAATGGTCATTTACTGTTCTCCAGGTATTCTTAGCTGTGCAGCACGCGCTTCAAATCAGGGCCAACGTATCCTGGTCGTAACGCCTGCTGGAGATGTTTAGCCGTCCAGATGTTTACACCGCTATCTTCTGCGGGTACTGTATGTTCCTCAAGCGCAAATTGTTCAATCTCGATGTGAAGGATTCTCATGATCGAACTCAAACACCTGCGGACGCTACAGGCGTTACGGAATACCGGCTCTCTGGCCGCCGCCGCCGCCCAGCTTCATCAAACGCAATCGGCGTTGTCTCATCAGTTCAGCGACCTGGAGCAACGGCTGGGCTTCCGCCTGTTTGTGCGTAAGAGCCAGCCGCTACGTTTTACGCCACAGGGGGAGATCCTGTTGCAGCTGGCTGAACAGATCCTGCCGCAGATCCAGCAGGCATTGCAGGCTTGCCATGAGCCGCATCAAACCACGATACGCATTGCGATTGAGTGCCATAGCTGCATTCAGTGGCTAACGCCTGCGCTGAACAACTTCCGTCAGAGCTGGCCACAGGTGGTGATGGATTTTAAATCTGGCGTGACTTTTGACCCGCAGCCCGCCTTACAACAAGGCGAGCTGGATGTGGTGTTGACCTCGGATATTCTGCCGCGCAGCGGCTTGTTCTATTCGCCGATGTTCGATTTTGAGGTGCGACTGGTGATGGCACCGGATCATCCGCTGGCGCACGTTGCGCATATTGCACCGGAAGATTTGGCAGATGAAGTCCTGATGATTTATCCGGTGCAACGTCAGCGGCTGGATATCTGGCGGAATTTTCTGCAACCCGCAGGCATCAGCCCGGCACTGAAGAGCGTAGATAACACCTTGTTGTTGATTCAGATGGTGTCGGCGCGTATGGGGATTGCGGCGTTACCCCATTGGGTGGTGGAGAGTTTTGAGCATCAGGGGTTGGTCGTCACCAAAACGTTGGGTGACGGGTTGTGGAGCCGTTTGTACGCAGCGATGCGTGATGGCGAGCAGCGTCAGCCGGTACTGGAGGCGTTTGTCCGCTTCGCCCGCCAGCATGCTTGTGAGCATCTGCCCTTTGTGCGCGATGCTGCACGCCCGGGTTCGTTACAGCCCCTGTCATCCTGAGTTCGCCTGCTCTATAATGCGCCGCCTCAACCCGTGACCAGGAGATTTTCACCATGACCAATAACGATGTACTGCGCAGCGTGCGCTATATGCTGGACCTGAGCGACAGCAAAGTGGTGGAGATTTTTGCCCTGGCCAATTGTGATGTGCCGCTGGAAGATGTGCAGGCATGGCTGAAGAAGGATGATGACGCCGCATATCGTCCTTGCCCGGACGTACTGATGGGGTATTTTCTCAATGGTTTGATTTTCCATCGTCGCGGTAAAAGTGAGGATGCGCCTGCGCCGTCAGTTGAGCGCAAAATGAATAACAATATTTTCCTGAAGAAGCTGCGCATCGCGTTTGCCCTGAAGACCACGGATATTCCCGAGATATTGCTAAAGGCGAACTTTAAAGTGTCGCAGGCGGAGATTGGCGCGATTTTCCGTAACCCCGACCATAAAAACTACCGCGAGTGCGGCGACCAGATTCTGCGTAACTTTTTGAAGGGATTGACGTTAATCCAGCGCCCTGCGCCGGTGAAAAAGGCGTAGTTGCTGTTAGTTCCGTTCTCTGGTCAGGAATAACGCGTCAGATCGCAAAGACCCCCCACATCCCTGTGGGTCGGCCTCGCCATCCTGGCTCGGATGCTTTGCTCCTCTGCCGCGTTATTCCTTCCCTTCAGACTTATGCGTTGCTGTTAGACACTTTCCCCAGCACCCAGCGTTTATGCACGTAAAGTGACGCAAAAATCACAATCGCCCCGGCGATAAAGCTGGGCCAGTGTGGTTTTTCCTGCCAAATCGCCAGATTTACCAGTAATCCCGCTGGGACATGCATATTGTTCATAATGCCCAGCGTCCCCGCATCCACCTGGGTCGCGCCGTAGTTCCACATAAAGTAACCCAACCCGGACGCCGCGACACCCAGCCACACCAGAATGCCCCATTGCAGCGAGGTGGTGGGCAGTTTGTTGGGATTACCCCACAAACTCCAGGCGATCACCGCAATAATCACCGCGCCGAGGTAGAACCAGGAAAAGGCGGTGTGCTGCGGCATCGGGCGCGTCTCCTGCAAGCGCTTGTAACCCACCATGCCGATGGCAAAGCAGATATTCGCCGCCTGCACCAGCAGCAGGCCAAACCAGAAATGATCACTGACTTTGTCGTACCGGATAATCGCCGCGCCAATCACCGCCAGCATGGCGCTAAAGGCGTAGCCGATACGCAATGGGCGTCGGCTGAGCAGATCGTAAATCAGGGTGACATACAGCGGCGTCATCACGGTAAACAGCAGGAATTCCGTGACGCTCAGATAGAGGTAAGCCTCGAAACTCAGCAGATACATAACGCCCAGTTGCAACATCCCCACCAGCATATACAGCAGGATGGTTGAGGCGCGATAACCACGCCAGCGCAGGAACGGCAGGAACACGATGGCTGCCAGCGTCAGGCGCATCAGCACCGAGAACCAGGAATCCACCTGGCCCGCCAGATATTCCCCGATAAAACTAAAGGAAAAAGCCCACAGAATGGTGGTAACGATCAATAACAGCACGGTAACGACCCCAAAATGAACAGTGCCGCCAGTGTAAACAAACTGTCGCTGTCTCGTTGAATTATCTGGTTTACAACCGAACAAAACACCAGCACCCGTAGCGGTGCGATTTATCGCGCAATCCGAACGGCGCACATTAGCGCGATAAATCGCGCCGCTACGGATCAGGTTACGCCAGGAACAATTTACGCAGGGTAACAGGCACGGCGTCTTCGGCGTTGCTGCCAATCACTTCCAGTGTAGGCAAGGTATCTTTCAGGCGTTGATGCGCGTTACGCATAATGCAGCCCTTACCGGCCATGCTGAGCATTTCAACATCGTTCATGCCATCACCAAAGGCGATGCACTCTTTCAATGAGTAGCCGAGCTGTTTCGCGACTGCTTCCAACGCATGCCCCTTGGAGACACCGCCCGCCATCACTTCGAGGCAGGTCGGCAGCGAGAAGCTGACGTTAACCCGGTCGCCCCAACGCGCTTCTATCGCCTGCTCCATCGGGATCAGATGTTCAGGATCGTCGCAGGTAAAGAACACTTTGCTGATGCCATCGCTCGGCAGCATCCCCGGTTGATAGACCTGGTAGTTAAACACGGACTCGCGAAAATAATCCTGCTCTGCCGGGCGGTGGCGGCTGATAAACCATTCGTCGTCGCGATAAACGTGGGTCAGGACCTGTTCATCGTGGTATTTCAGGCCATACAGGTCCAGGGCGATATCGGCATCCAGGTTGTGGCTGAAAATCAACTCGCCATCAGCGTTGTGCACGCGAGCGCCGTTGGAGGTAATCATATAAGCCGGGATGCCGAGTTTGTCGCGCATCTGGCCCACATCGATATAGTGACGACCGGTGGCAAAAACGAAATGGACATCACGTGCCACCAGTTCCTGCAACGTGGTGCGGGCGAAAGGGGTCAAACGATGGTCCGGGGAGAGCAGCGTGCCATCCAGGTCGGATGCGACGATGTGGTACATGGAAACCTCTGGTATTGATGTCGGTTGGCCGTAGCCGGAAAATAAAAAAATCATTAAACGTGGCGCGCAAAAAAATCCACCACCGCGTTTAGCGCCTGAGCGCGCATCGCGTCTGTTTCAAACAGGATCTCATGGCGCGCGCCTTCAATCACATAAGGCGTGACTCCCTCGCAGGGATGTCCTGCGGCTGCCATCGCCTCACAAAATAAATCCTGCGAGCGGTTATCCACCACTCGGTCTTCACTTGCCTGCATCAGCAGCATCGGCGTGGTGATGTTATTCACCTGACTAATGATGCTACGTCCCGCCTGCACCCCTTCACGCACCCAATGGTAAGTCGGGCCGCCGACGCGAATCGCCGGATCGTCAGCGTAAAAACGTAAATTGCGCTGATAGCGTTCCCGGCTGTGGGTCAGTTGGTTGATGCCGAAGGGATGGGCACGCCAGCGCCCGGTTCCCAGAGCATACCCGTCACGCAGCGCAGGCATTTTCTCCGCCCAATCAAGAATACGGTGCGCGAGGAAAGGTGGCAGCGGCAAGGTAATACCAAACATCGGTGCCGCCAGCGCCACGGCGTGAAACGCCCGTGGCTGGCGCGCCAGAAACAGCGCAAGAATCGCCCCGCCCATCGAGTGCGCCAGTGCATAGCGGTGCCGATAATGACCACTGACAATCTCTTTCAGATACAGCGTTTCCAGATCGTCGACGTAATCATTGAAATCCACCACATGCCCGCGGTGAGAGTCTTCCAGCAGGCGATCGGAGCGCCCCTGACCACGATGATCAATGATCACCACGTCAAAGCCACAATGGAACAAGTCATAGGCCAGTTCCGGATATTTGATGTAGCTTTCGATACGTCCGGGAACAATCAGAATGACACGGTGATGTTGCGGGGACGTGAAGCGAACATAGCGCAGGGTGAGATTACCCACGCCGGTAAATTCACACTCTTCGCGGCGGTGCCAGAAGTCGAGCAGCGGTCCGGTAGCAAAGGAGGCAAACGCCTTTTCACGCCTGAGCCAACTCTGTTTTATCTGCTGCATCCGCCCTCCTGAAAAAACGTCAACGCCACACGTCCAGTCCATAGCGTGCCGCGATTTTCTGGCGTATTGTGTCACACTTCGCTTACATCAGGGAATGTCACACATGACCATTGAATGGTGGTTAACCTACCTGCTTACCACAACCATCCTTAGCCTCTCGCCCGGTTCCGGCGCGATTAACACCATGAGCACCGGCATCAGTCACGGCTATCGCGGCGCAGTGGCATCAATCTCTGGCCTGCAAATTGGTCTGTCGGTACATATTGTGCTGGTGGGTGTGGGTCTCGGCGCGTTGTTTTCCCAGTCGCTGCTGGCATTTGAAATCCTGAAGTGGGCCGGGGCCGCCTATTTAGTATGGCTGGGTATTCAGCAATGGCGCTCGGGTGGCGCGCTGGATCTCAATGCTGTCGCCAAAGCGATGCCCCGGCGCCGTCTGTTTAAGCGCGCGGTGTTGGTTAACCTTACCAACCCCAAAAGCATCGTGTTTTTGGCCGCGTTGTTCCCGCAATTCATTCAGCCACACCAGCCTCAGCTGATGCAATATCTGGTGCTCGGCGTCACCACCGTCGTGGTCGATATTATCGTGATGGTGGGATACGCCACCCTCGCCACCCGCATCGCAGGCTGGATTAAGGGGCCGAAACAGATGAAGGCGATGAACCGAACTTTTGGTGGTTTGTTTATGGCCGTTGGTGCGCTGTTAGCCAGCGCACGGCGTATCGCCTGATGATCCGTAGCGGCGCGATTTATCGCGCGAGTTTTGAAAGGCGCGCGATAAATCGCGCCGCTACGGATAAGATTACCGTGAAATGATCAGGTGAATGCCGAACCCGGCAAACAGCACACCCGCCATACCATCCACCCATTTCGCCAGGCGCTGATATTTATCACGCATCCACGGCAGAGCAAAAATCGCCGCCACCACGGTAAACCAGGCAAAGGTTTCCACCAGAATCAGCAGGAATAATCCCCAGCGCTCCAGTGCACCCACATCATTGCCAACAAACAGCGAGAACACGCTGCCAAAGTAGATAATCGCTTTGGGGTTGGAGAGGTTGGTCAACAAGCCTTTCAGGAAGCTCATGCCCCTTTTTGGCAACTCAACCACCGGCGCATCAACCTGAGGTTGCTTGTGACGTTGACGCGCCGAACGCATCAACTGCCAACCCATCCACAGCAGATACAAGCCACCGCCGACCATAATGATCTGATGCAGCCACGCCATCTTTTCCATGATCAGATGCAGGCCCATCAACGCCACAGCGGCCCACACCATCACGCCTAGCGTAATACCCAGCACCCCCATCATCGCTTCTTTGCGTGAACGGCTGGCGGCGGTCTGTGAGACAAAAAAGAAGTCCGGGCCAGGACTCATCAGTGCCACCAGATGCACCAGTGCGATGGTAGCAAACAACATCAACATACTTGTTTTCCTTTACTCTTCATCAAGATGTTCTTTGATCATCACCAGGAACGGTTTACCAAAGCGTTCCAGTTTGCGATGGCCGACACCGTTCACGCTCAGCATTTCTGACGCGCTCACCGGCATCTGTTCCGCCATCTCGATCAGCGTGGCGTCGTTAAATACCACATACGGCGGAATGTTCTCTTCGTCGGCAATTGCTTTACGCAACTTACGCAGTTTAGCGAACAGTTTGCGATCGTAATTGCCGCCATACACCTTCGGCGAGCTGCTGCGCGTTTTCACGGTCACGATCCGTGGCACCGCCAGCATCAGCGGCACTTCGGCACGCAACACCGGGCGAGCGGCTTCGGTAAGTTGTAACGCGGAATGCATAGCGATATTTTGCGTCACCATACCGAGATGGATGAGCTGACGCAGCACGCTGACCCAATGTTCAGTGCTGTTATCGCGGCCAATGCCATAAACCGGCAATTTGTCGTGGCCGTTGTCGCGAATTCGCTGGTTACTGGCACCGCGCAAAACCTCAACAATATAGCCCATACCAAAGCGCTGTCCGGTACGATAAATGCTGGAGAGGGCTTTCTGCGCCTCCACCAGACCATCGTAACGGCGTGGCGGATCGAGGCAGATATCACAGTTGTCGCACTGCTGCTGACGTCCCTCGCCAAAATAGTTGAGCAGTACCAGGCGGCGGCAAGTTTGCGCTTCAGCAAACGCGCCCATCGCATTGAGTTTATGGCGCTCGATATCCTGCAACGGACCCGGTGTTTTCTCTTCCAGACATTTCCGCAGCCATGCCATATCAGCTGGGTCATACAGCATCATGGCTTCGGCGGGCAAGCCGTCACGTCCGGCACGACCGGTTTCCTGATAATAGGATTCGATGTTACGCGGGATATCAAAGTGCACCACAAAACGGACGTTGGGCTTGTTGATGCCCATACCGAACGCCACGGTAGCCACCACAATTTGCAGGTCGTCGCGCTGGAAGGCTTCCTGCACGCGCGCACGCTGTGCACTGTCGATGCCCGCATGGTAGGCACCCACACTCAGGCCACGGCTTTGCAGGCGCGCCGCGGTGTCTTCCACCTTGGCGCGGCTGTTGCAGTAAATGATGCCGCTTTTGCCACGCTGATCCTGTACGTAACGCAGCAACTGTTCGGTCGGTTTAAATTTCTCTACCAGCGTGTAGCTGATATTGGGTCGATCAAAGCTGCTGATTTGAATCAGGGGATCGTGCATCTGCAACAGATGCGCGATGTCATTACGCGTGGTTTCGTCTGCGGTGGCGGTCAGCGCCATCACCGGCAGCTCCGGAAAGCGCTGGCGCAACTGGCCCAACGCACCGTATTCCGGGCGGAAATCGTGGCCCCATTGCGAAATGCAGTGCGCTTCATCCACCGCCAGCATCACCGGATTCCAGTGGTGCAGGCTGTCGAGGAAGTTATCCATCATCAGACGTTCAGGCGCGATGTACAGCAGTTTCAGGTGACCACTACGACAATCGGCAAACACCTGCTGCTGTTCTTCACGCGTTTGGGTGGAGTTGAGGCAGGCAGCCGCCACGCCGTTGGCCAGCAGTTGATCGACCTGATCTTTCATCAGTGAAATCAACGGCGAAACCACCAGCGTTAATCCCTCACGCACCAGTGCCGGGATTTGATAACACAGTGATTTGCCACCACCGGTGGGCATAACCACCAGGCAATCGCGCCCTGCCAGCGCCGTTTCGATGATGGCTTGCTGGCCGGGACGAAATTGCTGGTAGCCAAAGGTATCCTGTAATACCTGCTGCGCCAGCGTTTCCTGATTGAGCACTGCCGATGTTGCCACGGTAATCCTGTTGTTTGCTTTATCAGAACAGATCGTTGAGCGTTACGCCGACACCCACGCGCGTCTGGCGGTGGTTGTAGTCGATGAGCGATTCACCATAGCCGCTAAACAGCTGGGTGTAAAAACGCACATGCTCGCTGATAGGATAGCTCCAGGCAAAGGTTGCACCGCCGTAGCCACTGTTCCAGTTGTAATTGCCTTCCACGCTGAAAATGCTTTCGCCGTACATATAGCCCAGCTTCGCGCGGTAATAGCCCATGTATTTGGTGATGTCCGGGTTGTCGTCGTTGTTGGCACTTTCCGGGATACGATACCAGGGTTTGATCTCGGCGAGGAAATTGCCGTTCTCCGCCATCAGACGCGCATACACCCGGTTCCAGCTACGAGAAGTCGGATCGCTGCGGCCATTCGACTGATGGTTCAGACCCATTTCCACATCGCGCAATGTCCAACCGCCCAGCGAGTAATCCGTTGCCCAGCCGAGGAAAATCTGCGGCTCATAGTTGGTTTCGCGAAACGGTGAAGAAGCGCCACGGTTGGAGAGCTGCCACCAGGAACGCTGGGTATAAGATGCCGCCAACACCGAATTGTCGCCCAGAATACCGCGCCACAGCGGAAAGGCCAGACTGAGCTGGAATTTTACTTCATCCTTTTTGGCTTTGTCTGCCCAGTTGTAAGAGGAAATCGCCTCTTTATTTATGTCACTGGTGTAGGTGTAAAGCAGATAATTGTTTTCGTAGGGATAAAGCACAAATGGGTTATCGTGTTTCTCCAGCAGGTTGGCGATAATACTGCCCCTGACCGCAGGTGCATCATGAACTTCTTTTATCGAAGCTTCTTCTGCCTGCGCCAAAGCAGGAATTAACAGAGCCGCTGCCAGCAAGGCGCGCTGCTTACGCATAGAATTCTCCAGTGGGCACTGCATATCAAAGTCGTTGGGGGACGGTTTAAAAAAGCAGGTCATTCTACACACAAACTTACCCATTGATTAGCGACGATTTCTGAAACTGGAAAGCAGCTCGAACGCGGCATAATATACACAACTCTTTAACATCTATCGCCCCGAACCTGGGGGTTTTAAGGCCACCACCATGTCATCACCGATGCTGACACCGCAGGAAGCACGCCGTCTGATTGGCGAAATTTTTGTTTATCATATGCCGTTTAATCAGTCACTTGGGCTGGAGTTGGATCGGCTCGAACCCGATTACGCGGAGCTGGGCTTTGCCAATAAAACCATGCTGGTAGGCAATGTGGCACAAAGCATTCTGCACGGTGGCGTGATTGCCTCGGTGTTGGATGTTGCCGCCGGTTTGGTCTGCGTCAGCCACTCGCTCACACGTCAGGAAAGCATCAGCGAAGAGGAACTGCGCCAGCGCTTGTCACGCATGGGCACCATTGATATGCGCGTGGATTACCTGCGGCCTGGCCGCGGCGAACGTTTTGTTGCCACCAGTAGCCTGCTGCGCGCCGGTAACAAAGTCGCAGTCGCCCGCGTTGAAATGCATAACCAGCAGGGTGATTACATCGCTACTGCTACTGCTACTTATCTGATCGGCTAGGAAATAATGGATACACAACAAACGCGCCAGGGTATCGGTTATGCCCTCGGTGCCTATTTTCTGTGGGGCATTGCACCTGCCTACTTCAAGCTGGTCAAAGAGGTGCCGCCGACGGAAATCATGACGCACCGGGTGATTTGGTCCGTGCTGTTCATGCTGCTACTGATCACTCTGAGTCGTAACTGGAACCAGGTGTGCGGCGTGATGCGTCAGCCGAAAAAAGTACTACTGCTGGCCATCACCGCCTTCACCATCGGGGGGAACTGGCTGCTGTATATCTGGGCGGTGAATAATCAGCACATCCTCGAAGCCAGCCTCGGCTATTTCATCAGCCCGCTGTTTAACGTGGTGCTGGGGATGCTGTTTATGCGGGAACGTTTCCGTCCCCTGCAATGGCTGGCGGTGCTGCTCGCTGCGCTGGGGGTGCTGGTGCAACTGTGGAAGTTTGGTTCAGTGCCGATGATTGCCCTCGGGCTGGCGCTAACCTTTGCATTTTATGGCCTGATGCGTAAGAAGATTCAGGTTGATGCACAGAGTGGCATGCTGATTGAGACGTTGTGGATGTTCCCACTGGCGGTGATTTATCTGTTTGGCTTTGCCGACAGCGCCACCAGCCATCTGAGCGCCAATCCGATGAGCCTCAATCTAAAACTGGTCGCCGCCGGGATTGTTACCACCGTGCCGCTGATGCTGTTTGCCGCAGCCTGTACGCGCTTGCGTCTCTCGACGATCGGTTTCTTCCAGTATCTCGGCCCGACTTTGATGTTTCTGCTGGCGGTGCTGTTCTATGGCGAGACCGTCACACCAGACAAAATGGTGACCTTTGGCTTTATCTGGCTGGCACTCGCCTTTTTCATTATCGATGCCGCTATTGCCTCAGCTCGCTCGCGCGTGCGCGTAGCGTGAGATAAAACGCGCCAGAGCCGGGCCGGTGAGCAGAATGGTGAACAGACGTAAAGTTTGCAACGCCATCACAAATGCAATATCGACCCGGCTGCCTGCGGCAATAATCGCCACCGTATCCAGCCCGCCAGGGCTGGTTGCCAGATAGGCGGTCATCAGATCGACGTGCAGTACCCGCGTCAACATCCACGCCAGCCCACCGCACAGCATCATCAGACCAATAATCGATACCACCATTTGCGGCAAGGTGCGTAACGCCAGCAGGAAAATCGGCCGGGTGAAACGCAATCCGACACTCCAGCCAATCAGCGCATAAGCCAGCGCCAGCAACCATTCCGGCACCTGCAACGTCGCCACGCCGGTTCCCTGCAATGTCGCGCCGATCAGCGCCGGTAATAATAAGGCACCCGATGGAATCCGCAGCTTCTGCCCCAGCCATGCACCCGCCACCATCACCACCAGCGTCAGGATAAAGCTGCCGTTCAGCGCAGGAAACCATATCAGGTCGGCGTTGCCGCCGCTGCTACCCAGCCCGATACGCGCCACCACCGCGGCTGCCGTGGCGACAAACAACACGCGCAGATATTGCATAAACGCCACCAGCCGCACGTCAGCACCAAAATCACCGGCCATCGCCACCATCGCCGAGGCACCACCAGGTGACGACCCCCAGGCACCGGTCGGTCCGGGTAGATTACTGAAACGCACCAGCAAAAAACCGGACAACCCGCTGGCGGCCAGCGTCAGGGCCAGCACCGCCAACACCACTGGCCAATCCTGAAGTAGCGGCGGCAAAATCGCCGGTGACAGGGTTTGCCCGATCATGCAGCCCAATACCGCCTGTGCCAGCACAAAAAAACGTTTATCGATGCGCACCGACGCACCAGATAGCCCCATGACGGTGCCGACAATCATCGGACCGAGCAACAACGCCGCAGGCAGGTGAAACAACTGGAAGATAATCCCCAGAATCAGTGAAGCAATCAGCAGAATGGTCCACTGCTGTCGCAAAGAGAGACGCGCCATAAGGTGGGATGCAACGAGTTAGTTAATCAGCAGGAAGCAACAGGTTACGCAGAATTGTGATGTATAGCCAGAAAATCGGGCCGTATAGACGGCCCCACAATTGTTACATATTGCATGCGTAGCGGCGCGATTTATCGCGCAATGTTACAACCAGTTTTTACGTTTGAAGTAGAGATAGGGTGCCAGACCCGCGAGGATCATCAAGCCAATCGCGGCCGGGTAGCCGAAGCTCCACTTCAGTTCTGGCATAAACTCGAAGTTCATTCCGTAACTGGACGCCACCAGCGTTGGCGGCAGGAACACCACTGACACCACCGAGAAGATTTTGATGATGCGGTTCTGCTCAATGTTGATAAAGCCCATCGCCGCCTGCATCAGGAAGTTAACCTTCTGGAACAGCGATTCGTTGTGCGGCAGCAGGGATTCGATATCGCGCAGGATCTCACGCGCCTGCTCCAGCTGATTCGCCGGTAAACGCGCTTTACGTACCAGGAAGTTCAGCGCGCGCTGAGTGTCCATCAGACACAGACGCACCTTCCAGCCGATATCTTCCAGTTCTGCCAGGCGCGACAACGCTTCGTCATACTCGTCGCCCTGCTGCCCTTCCATGATTACGCGGCTCAGTTTTTCCAGCGCACTGTAGATGTTCTCGATCTCATCCGCCAGCTGTTCGATTTTGGTTTCAAACAGGTCCAGCAGCAGTTCAAAAGCATTGCCGTCAATCAACGTTTGATTACGGGCGCGCATACGATAGAGACGAAACGCAGGTAATTCACGTTCGCGCAGGGTATAGAGGCGATCTTCACGGATGGTGAACGCCACCGTCGAGTTACCGGCATGATCTTCCGCATCTTCATAAAAGAAGAATGAGTGGATGTGCAGGCCGTCTTCGTCTTCAAAGAAACGCGCCGAGGCTTCGATATCTTCCAGCTCCGGACGTGTCGCCAGGCTCTGCCCCAGTTCGCTTTGTACCCGATCGCGCTCGCTTTCATCCGGCTCGATCAGATCAACCCACACGGACGCGTTGAGTTTGTCGTTATGGTCTTCCAGTTCGAGACGCGTCAGGCGGCTACGATCCAGTTTAAATGCGCTCAGCATAGCAATACTCCCCATTGCAGACTTAATGGGACAAGGCGGTGAACCGTTGCGCTTACGCAGAACGGGCACGGCAAAGCCTGAACACCGAGACTTTCGCCTCAAGGCATAGCTGACTCATGCGACGGGATAAAAAGGGAGGTCGCTGATAACCGCTAAGGCTACCAGCAAAGAGGTAGCCTTAGATGTTATTCCTGTGAACCAGGGGGTTGAGCCAGCATCGACTGGGCGTGTCCAAGGCATTGTCCTCTCATGATAATAGTGGGCGCATGTTACGCTGAGACGAAAAAGTCGTCAAGGCAGCGCAACCGCGCTACACCGTTTCCAGTCGGGCATAGGCGGCGACCAACCATTTAATGCCCTGCCCCTGAAAAGCCACCTGCAAACGGCTGTGTTCGCCGCTGCCTTCGAGATTGATAATGGTACCTTCACCAAATTTGGCATGCCGTACACGTTGACCCAGCGCGAAGCCACTGTCGTTTTTCGCGATTGGCGTCCCCATCCGCTGATGGCTGACCGGGCGGCTCACGCTGGCGCGCAAACGTACCTCTTCCACGCAATCTTCCGGCAGTTCACCGATAAAGCGTGATGGCCGATGATACACTTCCTTACCATAAAGACGCCGCGTTTCGGCATACGTCAGCGTCAGTTTTTCCATAGCACGCGTCACACCCACATAGGCCAGACGACGCTCCTCTTCGAGGCGTCCACCTTCGTCGAGTGACATCTGGCTGGGGAACATCCCCTCTTCCATCCCGACGATAAACACCTGGCTAAACTCCAGACCTTTGGCCGAGTGCAGCGTCATCAGTTGGACGGCATCCTGCCATTTATCAGCCTGACCTTCACCCGCTTCCAGCGCTGCATGGGAGAGAAATGCCTGCAACGGCATCAAATCTTCGTCTTCATCCTGATAGCTGAACTGACGCGTTGCCGTCACCAGTTCTTCAAGGTTTTCAATACGCGCCTGGCCTTTTTCGCCCTTCTCCTGCTCATACATTAACCACAACCCGGAATCTTTGATTACCCGGTCGGTTTGCACATGCAGCGGAAGTTCAACGGTTTCACTCGCCAGCGAGTCTACCAGTTCGCAGAAACGTTGCAGCGCCGACGCGGCACGACCGGCCAGCACCCGGTTTTGCAGCAGTTCACGCGTCGCCTGCCACAGGGTCAGTTGCTGTTCACGCGCCGTCTGACGCACCACATCAAGGGTACGATCGCCCACGCCGCGCACCGGGGTATTCACCACGCGTTCAAATGCCGCATCATCGTTGCGGTTCGCCATCAGACGCAGATATGCCAGCGCATCTTTGATTTCCTGACGCTCGAAGAAGCGCATGCCACCGTAGATACGGTACGGCATGCTCCCCTGGAGCAGCGCCTCTTCCAGCACACGCGACTGGGCGTTACTGCGGTACAGAATTGCGCAGTCCGCCAGCGCATTGCCGTTCTCATGCCAGGCTTTGATGCGGTTCACCACGAAGCGTGCTTCGTCCAGCTCGTTAAAGGCGCAGTAGAGGGAGATCGGTTCGCCATCGCTGCCATCGGTCCACAACTCTTTACCGAGGCGGCCATTGTTGTTGGCAATCAGGGCGTTCGCCGCTTTCAGGATGTTGTTGGTGGAGCGGTAGTTTTGTTCCAGACGGATGGTTTCCGCACCGGGGAAATCCTGCAAAAAGCGCTGGATGTTTTCTACCTGCGCTCCACGCCAGCCGTAGATCGACTGATCATCGTCGCCGACGATAATCACCCGACCGGTATCTCCCGCCAGCATGCGAATCCATGCGTACTGAATGTTGTTGGTGTCCTGGAATTCGTCCACCAGCACGTTGCTGAAGCGCTCGCGATAGTGATTGAGGATATGCGGTTTGTTCAGCCACAGTTCGTGCGCACGCAGCAGCAGCTCGGCAAAATCCACCAGACCGGCGCGATCGCAGGCTTCCTGGTACGCCTGATAAATGCGCAGCCAGGTTTGCTCCACCGGGTTGCCGTAGCTTTCGATATGTTTGGGGCGCAGCCCTTCATCTTTCTTGCCGTTGATGTACCACATGCCCTGACGTGCAGGCCATTGTTTCTCATCAAGGTTCATCGCTTTGATCAGGCGCTTCAACAGGCGCAGCTGATCTTCGCTATCGAGAATCTGGAAATCCTGCGGCAGCCCGGCATCAAGATGGTGGGCGCGCAATAAACGGTGCGCCAGGCCGTGGAACGTCCCGATCCACATGCCACCCTGGCTGGTGCCGATCAGTTGATCGATACGATGACGCATCTCCGCCGCCGCTTTGTTGGTGAAGGTCACCGCCATAATCGAATAAGGCGAGCAATTCTCCACCGACAGCAGCCAGGCAATGCGATGCACCAGCACACGGGTTTTGCCACTGCCTGCTCCGGCCAGCACCAGCAGGTTGCTGCGCGGTGCGGCGACCGCCTCGCGCTGTTTGTCATTTAAGCCGTTAAGCAGATCAGAAACGTCCATAAGCACCGTTTAAAAATGAGAACATCCAAATACTGGATGGATTTACAGATGTTGATTATAGCAGCGAGGTCAGTGATGCCAACTGCGAAATTTCAACGTGCGGCAGCAGGCGAGCATCATCAATGCGCATCAGGTTGCCGTCGCGCAGGTTAATCCAGCACGCCTGCATCCCGGCCCGCAGCGAACCGGCAACATCAGTGGTGAGATCGTCACCGACATGCAGAATGTGTTCCGGCGCAATACCTAAACGCTCAGAAGCCAGTTGATACATATCCTGCCACGGCTTCGCGCGACCATGCGGCCCGGCGCGCAGCGCGAACTCAAAATAGTGCGAGATACCGAGTTTTTGCGGATCGGCATTGCCGTTGGTGATCGCCACCAGCGGGACTTTGTTACCCAGCGCCGTCAACGTTGCATGCGTCTCTTCCGGCATGTCCACTTCACTGCGCCAGCGGTGAAACACGCTCATCACTTCACTGGCTCCGGCGGTCGCGGCCTCAGAGGATAAGCCGACATTGATCAGCGCCAGCTCCACCGAGCGACGACGCCACTCGGACACATCGTGATAAATCTCCGGCTCGCGCACCAGCAATTCATCACGCAGCGCCTGATAGTCTGCCGGGGTGAAATCACCCAATGCCGGGTGATAAGCCTGTAACGCGGCATGCGACTCCGCGGTAGTTTTGCGGATTACCGGATGGTTGTCATATAAGGTGTCGTCGAGATCAAAAGTGATCGCTTTGATCGGACGCAGTGGACGATAAAACTTCATTACGACTTTCCTCGTTTGGCACGCGGGTGTGCGGAATCGTACACCGAGGCCAGATGCTGGAAATCAAGATGGGTATAGATTTGCGTGGTCGAGAGATTGGCGTGGCCGAGCAGTTCCTGCACCGCGCGCAGATCGCCGCTCGATTCCAGCAAATGCGTAGCAAAAGAGTGACGCAGCTTATGCGGGTGGATATGGCTGGCAACACCTTGTTTAACGCCCCATTCGGCAAAGCGTTTTTGCACGTTACGCGCCGAAATGCGACTGCCGCGACTGGAGACAAAAACAGCATCATCCTGCGGTGCAAAGCTGGCGCGCAGCGGCAGCCAGTGCTGTAACCAGGTCACGGCGGTGCCGCCAATCGGCACGCGGCGTTCTTTGCTGCCTTTGCCCAACACCCAGACTTCGCCCGCCTCCAGATCGAGATGGCGGATATCCATATTCACCAGTTCCGACAAGCGTAAACCGCCGCCATACATGGTTTCCAGCATCGCGCGATCGCGTACCGCCAACGGATCGTTGAGGTCGATTTCCAGTAGCTGGCTGACCTCATCAACATCCATATTCTTCGGTAAATGGCGCGCATTACGTGGGGTGGCGATGCCTTTGGCCGGATTACCGCTCAGCATCCCCTGGCTCACCTGCCAGTCAAGAAAACTGCGCAGTGCCGACAAGCGCAATGCCAGGCTACTGGCACCTAAACCTGCACGACGACTGCGCGCGGCGATATTACGTACCTGCGTCGGTTCCAGCTGTGTCCAGGCGGTGATTTTCATCTCATCGGCCATCGTGATAATGGCCTGGAGCTGACGCGCATAGTTTTTCTGCGTCAACGGGCTGAGCTGCCGTTCGACTTTCAGGTAACGCAGGAAGCCCTCAACGGCGGGGTGCAGCGGGCTGTCGCTGCTCATGCACGTTCAACCCAGCGCGACAGCAATTCCGGCAGCATCAGCGCCAGATGTTGCAGCAGCAACGTCCCCATTCCCGCCTGATAATGCTGGTTGTCACGGCTGCTGAAGATCAACACGCCCAGTTCACCGCGATCGCCCATCAGCGACATCGCCACTGAACCGATGGCTTTCGCCTGCGGCAACAGCAGCAGCAATTCAGGGCCATTGAGGTGCCCAAGATAATGGTGTTCATCACCGAAACGCTGGATGCGTAGCGGTTCGAACGCCTGACGCGACAGGGCCAGTTGGGTGAAATCCGACGGTGCGCCGATATGCCATTTGTCACTGAACAAGCGGACATTGGCTCCGGCAAGGCCCAACTCACGCGCCCAGCGATGCAGACGCGTCAGCATATCTTGCAGGCTATCTGCGGCGGCGAGATGCCCCTGTAACGACAGCAGGCGATCAAACAGTTGATGGTTGGCCGTCGCCTGCTCCATCAACAGCGTGATCTCCTCTTCCAACTGCTGGATATGGTTGCGCTGCCGCGCCATATGCCATTCCACCAGCGACACGCTGCCGCGCACCGGATGCGGCACCATCATCTGTTCGACCTGGCGCGCATTGCGAATAAAGAAATCGGGGTTCTGACGCAAATATGCGCTGACCGCCTGATCGTCCAGCAGCACCGCGCTGTCGGTCTGCTCTTCGACATTTTTCATAGATGAATAAACCCATCGTAGACGTGTGTGGCTGGCCCGGTCATAAACAGCGGTTGGCCGGCCCCTTTCCAGGCAATATGCAGTGTTCCGCCGGGCAGATCAACGCGGACTTTTTCCGCCAGAATGCCCTGCTGAATACCGCAGGCAACCGCGGCACAAGCACCACTGCCACAAGCCTGGGTTTCACCCGCGCCGCGTTCATACACGCGCAGACGAATGTGTTCTGGATTGACCACTTCCATAAAGCCGACGTTCACGCGCTCCGGAAAACGCTCATGGCTTTCCAGTACCAGGCCGAGGGTTTCCACCGGT
The DNA here is from genome assembly GCF_059730495.1 of Pantoea sp. X-Soil-TKNS-1211. Lineage (NCBI taxonomy): Bacteria > Pseudomonadati > Pseudomonadota > Gammaproteobacteria > Enterobacterales > Erwiniaceae > Pantoea > Pantoea sp. X-Soil-TKNS-1211. The sequence continues at coordinate 205,463 of NZ_AP035953.1, read as the reverse complement.
GCGGTTTTCACGTTCTCAACCTGGATCACGCAATGTGGATTGCCCATCGACACCGCACCAAACATCACCGTCTGCTCGGCCACGCGCAGCAGATAGATATTCTCAGCTTTGTTGGCGCGGAACGGCACCTGTTGGGGTTCGAAGTTCGGTTCACCCATATTGACGCGCACCAGTTCGTCATTGGTGACACTTAACACCATCCGTCCGGTTTGCGTACTGACGCGGATATCGCTTTTGTTGGTCAAACCTTTCAGGCGCACAAAACGGGCGAAGCAGCGTGCGCCGTTACCGCACTGCGCCACTTCACTGCCGTCAGCGTTGAAAATTCGATAGTGGAAATCAAGGTCCGGATCGTAAGGCGGTTCGACGATCAGTAGCTGATCGAAACCGATCCCCAGATGGCGATCCGCCAGACGGCGAATCAGCTCCGGCGAAAAAAAGACATTTTGCGTCACGGCGTCCACAACCATAAAGTCGTTGCCGAGACCGTGCATTTTCGAGAACTGCATTTTCTGCTCCGCCGGATTACTCATGGGAGATTAATTCCCCTGCATGCCTTGTTTGTCGGTGACTAAACCATTCACATCCGCACTTTTCGCTGCTTGCTGCTGCTGTTCAGTCGGCTGGGTGGTGGTTTTTTTTGGTTGTTCCGGAGGCGGAAAATACAAGGGGCCTTTCAGACCACAGCCTGCTAAGCCGACCAGTGCCAGCGCCAATCCCAGCTGACGTATCATTTGTCTCATTCTGTCTGCTCTTTCTGTCCTTTCCTGGATGCTTATCATCGCAGTTGACGTTGTAAAAGCAACAGGAAATACCCGCAAACGCGTTACAGGTCTGACACCTGCCACGCGAGGGCGGGCAGGATCAGTGCATTTGATAGCGAGGCTGGAAATCGCCGTTGTCGTTGTCAGGCTGCGTGGCGCACAGTTGCGTCAACGTCTGGCTGCGGAATGGGATAACCTGGAAGCGATCGCCTGCATTCACAATCTGGTAAAACTGCGGCAGGTTGAAGTTGATAAAGCTGGAACCGTAGGTGAAACGGTCATGCGATGACGAATAGAAACGGCTGACATCACGCACCAGTTCTTCTTTGCTGCCTTCACAATGGTGATAGACCTCAACGCGGTTAGTTTCGTCGAGGATATAAATGTTGAAGCCGCGATCATCATTGGTGTCTTCAAAGAAGAACTGAATGATGCCCTCGCTGGCATAGCCGTTCACCACCGGTGGCAGCGGAGTCTGGTTCGATTCCACCTTAATCGACAGGCCATGCAGCTTATTGTTGGAAATCGCGCCATAGAACTCGACCGCATTTTCCAGTTTCTGCACCGACACGCTCATGCGTTCAAAGAACAGCCCCCAGGTTTGGCCCGCCATGCGCAACGCTTTAAAGCGGCCCGGTTCCTGACGTGTACTGGAAAGACGCAGTTCGATGCATTCAGACACCAGTTGCTGGACACGGGTACGGATCAGGCCGCGCAAATGCTGGCTGTAGCAGAACACCTCCACCGTATCCGGCGGAGCGGCATCCTGATGCATTTTGCCGAGGATGGTTTTCAGCGCTTCGATCATCGCCTGCTCACCGCTGAAGTGCAGCGTACGCACCTCATTCCACGAGTTGCGATACAACAGATCAATGCTGCCAATCAGACATTGCTGCTGCTGGCCGAAGCTGAATACGTCCAGTTTACGGAAATCGAAATGCACCACCTGATTGCGAAACGCCGAGGTGGGATCGTGTTCAAGGTTGACGATAATCGCCAGATGACGAATTTCACACGGGCTGTAGAGCGCTTTTGGCGTCGGCGCAGGAACACGTAACGGGAAATGATGCGAGACATCATTTACCAGCTCCTGCAAACGCGGCAGATCGCAGAATTCATTGCCTTTGATATGCAGGCGCGTTTTGCTGGTCAACAAACCATTAAACCACGCCCACGCCACCAGTTTGTTCAGGTAGCGGTTATATTCCAGCGGTTGATGGCTGATGATGGAACTCATGTCCGGCGACTGGTTATACAGATACCAACCCGATCGATTGGCGCGGCCTGCCGGGACGTGAATAAAGGTCAGATTCTCTTCCGACAGGTCAGGCGAAATCTGCGGGTTCACCAGCGTCACCTTGCCCGGCAGCGCTTCAAAGGCAGCATACAGTTTACGCGTCAGCACGCCGATGTCCTGCGGGCTGGCGCTGACGCTTAAATTGTTACGCCGCGCAAAACGGATCAGGTTGCGATAGCTCTGCATCATCGCATCCAGCAATTCATTGTGCGCTTCACGCACACGCTCGATCTTCCACTGCGCACGGTTATCCAGCACCGCCAGCTTCTCGTCGTCCCAGCCCCACTCTTTCACCAGCTGCGAAAGGATTTCACGTCGCCAGCCTGAGCGATGATGATTCTCTTCGCTGGAAAGTTTTTCACACACTTTGAGGTAGAAGCAGCGGCGCACCAGGTCGAGGCGGGCTAAATCGTCGATGCTGGTGAGATAACGCGTTACGCGTTCCAGCATCATGCAGTAAGGATCAAGGCCGAAGCAGACGATTTCGCCATCGTGCAGGCGTTGTTTGATATCCATCGCCAACAGTTGGGTATCAGGGTATTCCCAGCTGTAGGCTTCCAGCAGCAAGGTTTTCAGTACCGCTTTGTACGGTGAGTCGATGCTTTTATACAGCTGCCACAGACTGGCACCGAAGTACTCTTCGGCTGACAGGGTGCCGAGGCCACCAAGATCAAGCCATTCGTTCGGCGTCAGCACGCCCTGGGCGTACAGTGACATGACGTAATCGTCGTAATGATGCTCCTCTTCACCGGGCACCATGTTCCACAGGATACGTTTACCGGCCATGCGCACGGCAGTACGGTAAAACTCATCCAGCAGCAAAATATGTTGGGTCGAGCCGCAATCTTCGCCACCGAGGCTGCCGCTTTCGTTGTGACGGAAACGGTTCTCATCGATCAGGAAGAAGCTGACTTCCACACCCATTGAGACGCACCATTTCTGCAACAAGGTACATTTACGTTGCAGGTTGAGGCGTTCTTCATTATCCAGCCAGGATTGATGGCAAACCCAGATATCGAGATCAGAGACGCTGTTCTGGCCGACTGAGGAGGTGCTGCCCATCGAGTAGATGCCGGTGATCGGCATTTCACCTTTGGCACCGGTGCTGAGATGCAGCGGCTGTTTACCCGCCAGATCCTGCAACAGTTGCTGTTGGTTTTCATCAGGCGTGTAAAAGCTGATGCCATGTGGAACGTTACCCTCAAGGTAACCCGGCATCAGCGGATGATGATAATGCAGTAATGTTGGCAGCAGACTGTAGACGTGCTGGAAAGCAGGTCCCATCGCAGCCAGCGCGCGATCTACACGCAGCTGGTTGATAGCATCCAGTCTCTGTTTCAGTGTCTCAATGTAGAGGTACAAGACGTTTCGCCTGATTGTCCCAGTGTTAAGCACCCTGTTTCCGAAACCTGCCACTTAATAGTAAAGATATCGGGCAAATTATTGCTGGAAACGTGATCAATCTAACACCTGGCAGATTGACCGTAAAGAAAGTTGCGCTACTTAACAGTTTAGCACGTTCCGAACTAACCCCTGCGTTTTCGGACTATGACCTCAGATTATTCCCCGGTGATCGCGGCAAAATCTGACATCGCAGCCTTTTCAGGTCGTTGAAACTGACAGCATTCCCCTATCAATGATAGGATATTCGATGAACGATCAAAACGGTTAACAGCATGTTAGACAAAATTTTCAGAATTGCTACAAGACAAAGTCCCCTGGCTCTCTGGCAGGCACAATATGTCCAGCAACGCCTGATGGCGGCGCACCCTGGCCTGCGCGTTGAGCTGGTCCCGATGGTCACCAAAGGGGATGTCATCCTCGATACGCCGCTGGCTAAAGTGGGGGGAAAAGGGCTTTTCGTCAAGGAGCTGGAGTTGGCAATGCTGGAAAACCGCGCCGACCTCGCCGTGCACTCGATGAAAGATGTGCCGGTGGATTTCCCTGAGGGACTCGGCCTGGTCACCATTTGCGAACGCGAAGATCCGCGCGATGCCTTTGTCTCCAATCATTACGATTCTATTGATGCGCTACCGCAGGGCGCGGTGGTGGGCACCTCAAGCCTGCGTCGTCAGTGCCAACTCAGCGCACGCCGTCCCGATCTGGTAATTCGCTCGCTGCGTGGCAACGTCGGCACCCGCCTTGGCAAACTCGATGCCGGGGAATATGACGCCATCATTCTCGCCGCCGCCGGTCTTAAACGCCTTGGCCTGGAAGATCGTATCCGTTTCGCCTTGCCTGCTGAAATCTCGTTACCGGCCGTCGGTCAGGGCGCAGTCGGCATTGAATGCCGCCTCGACGATGCCGAGCTCATCTCCCTGTTGCAGGCGCTGAATGACGGTGACACCGCCGTTTGCGTGCGCGCTGAACGTGCGATGAACACCCGTCTGGAAGGCGGCTGTCAGGTGCCGATTGGCAGCTTTGCGCTGCTGGAAGGCGATCAGCTGTGGCTGCGCGGTCTGGTGGGTTCACCGGATGGTAGCCAGATGATCACTGGCGAGCGTCGCGGTTCACGTGATCAGGCAGAACAGATGGGGATTTCGCTGGCGGAGGAGTTGCTGGAAAATGGCGCACGCGAGATTCTGCGTGAGGTTTATCAGGGGCAACCGCCTGCATGACCATTCTCGTGACCCGTCCCGAGCCAGCCGCCAGCGAACTGGTCGCACGTTTGCGAACCCAGGGGAAACTGGCGTGGATCTTACCGCTGATTGAGTTCACGCCGGGTCGCGATATTGTTCATTTGCCACAACAACTTGCCGCGCTGCAATCCGGTGACCTGGTGTTTTTGCTGTCGCAACAGGTGGTGACCTTCGCCCACCCGGAGTTGCAACGCCAGGGCTTTGCCTGGCCTACGCATCTTGATTACTACGCCATTGGCCGTAGCACCGCGCTGGCGCTGCATACCATCAGTAATCTGAAAGTAGACTATCCTCATGCGCGAGAAACCAGTGAAGAACTGGTGCGTCTCAACCGTCTGCAACAGGTGAGTGGCAAGCGCGCATTAATTTTGCGCGGCAGCCCAGGTCGTGAGTTGCTGGCGGATACACTGACGGAACGCGGCGTCGATGTCCGTTACTGTGAATGTTATCAGCGCTGCGAAAAACCGTATGACGGAGCCGCTGAGGGGCGTCGCTGGCGCGATCGCGGGATCACCACGCTGGTAGTGACCAGCGGCGAAATGTTACAACAACTGTTTGCGCTGTTTCCGCCAATCGATCGGCGGGAATGGTTATTACACTGTCGGCTGGTGGTCGTCAGTGAACGTTTGGCTACCCTGGCAGCCTCACTGGGCTGGCAGGATATTGATGTAGCCGATGGTGCCGATAACGATGCGCTGCTGCGTGCGTTACGCTGAACTTAACATTGGGATGAGCCGCAATGACGGAACAAAAAGCCTCCTCCGCCGTGGTTGAAGAGACCACGCCAGCGGGCGACAACGCTACTCCTCCAGCTAAAAAATCACCGCGCGACAGCAAACGAGATGGCAAAGTGCTGGGTGCGATAGCGATTGTGATTGCGCTGGCGATTGGTGCGGGCCTTTACCTGAATGGGAAACACCAGGCCGATTTACAGACTCAGACTAACCAGAATCTGAGTGAGCAGCTTAACGCACTGCAACAGCAACTGGGCAGCGATAAACAACAACTGACGCAGCAACTGGAGAGCGCCAACAGCGCCTTGCAGGAAGCACGTAACCAACAGGACGCCAGCGCCAAAGAGCTGGAAGCCCTACGGCAAAAAGTCGCCACCATTTCGGGTAACGATACCCGTACCTGGCTGTTGGCGCAGGCTGATTATCTGGTCAAACTGGCGGGGCGTAAGCTGTGGAGCGATCAGGATGTCACCACCGCTGCCGCGCTGCTGAAAAGTGCCGACACCAGCCTCGCCGAAATGAATGACCCAAGCGTAATGAATGTGCGCCGCGCCCTGACCCAGGATATCAGTTCACTCTCCGCCGTAAGCCAGGTCGACTATGACGGCATCATCCTCAAACTGAACCAATTGTCGAACGGCGTGGATAACCTGCGCCTGGCAGATAACGACAACGACGATTCACCCATGGATGCCGACAGCAGTGAGCTTTCCAGCTCTTTGCATGAATGGCGGCAAAATCTGGTAAAAAGCTGGCACAACTTTATGGATGGTTTCATTACTATCCGTCGCCGCGACAACACCGCGCAGCCGCTGCTGGCTCCGAACCAGGATGTGTATCTACGGGAAAACATTCGTTCACGCCTGTTGATCGCGGCGCAGGCCGTACCGCGCCATCAGGACGAGATCTACAAACAATCGATTGATGCCGTTTCCAGCTGGGTGCGCGCCTGGTATGACACCAATGATGCCGCCACCAAAGCCTTCCTTGATCAGTTGGATGAACTGAGCCAGCAAACTATCTCGATGGATGTGCCGGATACGTTGGAAAGCCAGCAACTGCTGGATAAGTTGATGCAAACCCGCGTGCGTAATCTGTTGGCGCAGCCATCGGTTGCGGCTGACCAGCAGGGAGGCTAAGCATGCTAAAAGTATTGGTGCTTTTTCTGCTGTTGATTGCCGGCGTGGTGTTGGGGCCGATGCTGGCCGGTCATCAGGGCTATGTGCTGATCCAGACCGACAACTGGAACATTGAAACCAGCGTGACCGGTCTGGCCATCATCCTGATCCTCAGCCTGCTGGTGATTCTGTTTGTTGAATGGGTGCTACGTCGCCTGTTCCGCACCGGCGCGCGTACTCGTGGCTGGTTTACCGGTCGTAAACGTCGTCGTGCGCAGCGCCATACCCAAACCGCGCTGATGAAACTGGCAGAAGGCGATTACAAGCAAGTTGAGAAACTGCTGTCGAAAGATGCCGATCATGCCGACCAGCCAGTGGCTAACTATCTGCTCGCGGCGGAAGCGGCTCAGCAGCGTGGTGATGAGCTTCGCGCGAACCAACATCTGGAACGCGCCGCTGAACTGTCGCAAAACGACACCATTCCGGTGGAAATCACCCGTGTTCGTCTGCAACTGGCACGCAATGAAGACCACGCCGCTCGTCACGGTATCGATCGCCTGCTGGAAGTGGCACCACGCCATCCGGAAGTGTTACGTCTGGCCGAACAGGCTTATATCCGTACCGGAGCCTGGGGTGCGCTGCTTGACATCCTGCCATCGATGCAGAAAGTGCAGATCAATGATGACGCACAACGTGCATCACTTCAGCAGCAGGCATGGCTGGGCCTGATGAATCAAGCGATGGCCGATCAAGGCAGTGATGGCCTGAAACGCTGGTGGAACAATCAGAGCCGTAAAACCCGTCAGGAAATCGCGTTGCAGGTAGCAATGGCGGAGCATCTGATTGAGTGCGATGACCCGGATACCGCGCAAGCTATCGTGTTAGATGGCCTGAAGCGCCAGTATGACGATCGTCTGGTGCTGCTAATGCCACGCATCAAAAGCGGTGACCCACAAACGCTGGAGAAAGCGCTGCGTAATCAAATCAAACAGCACGGCGCAACACCGTTGCTGCATAGCACGCTGGGCCAGATGCTGATGCGCCATGGTGAGTGGCAGCAGGCAGCAGAAGCCTTCCAGCAGGCGCTGGCACAGCGGCCTGATGCGTTTGATTACGCATGGCTGGCGGATGTGTACGATCGCATGCATCGGCCGGAAGAGGCGGCAAAAATGCGTCGTGAAGGGCTACTGCTGACGCTGAAGAACAACCCCAGCGCCTGATTTTTCGATTGTTGTTTTTGTGCACGCCGGGCTTGCCCGGCTTTTTTTTGCCAAAAAAAACACCTGCCAGAGGCAGGTGTAAGATCAGGTCGGTAAGACAACTGATGGTATCCGACTCAACGTAATGTCCTGTGAATGCAGTAAGGCTTGCGCGATGCTGCCTGGCCGGACAACGGATACCGTAAGGGGCTCTGCATCATTCCCAGGTTTATGCAGCATCAGCAGACATAAGAGGTGGAATGAGCATCTACACAGATATTATTGCACAAGGCGTGCCAGGTTTGCAGATGGTAAAATAAATCGATATTTATCAGATGGTTATTTTTATCAACACAGTGAAATCATGCGATAGTGTCGGGAAAGAGCGACAAACGGGCATCAGGCTGTCTCTTTCGAACGACAGGTAATGCAAGGATATGTAAACCCGAGATAAATCAGGATGTTGCATGTCTCAGAACGGAGACAATGGGTTGAAATCACTTTTCTCTGGACGAAAAAAAACCTGCTCTTAGCAGGTTGTTTTTCATATTAAGATGGTCGGCGAGAGAGGATTCGAACCTCCGACCCACTGGTCCCAAACCAGTTGCGCTACCAAGCTGCGCTACTCGCCGATTTTTTTATCTTAATATTTTGCCTGGTGCGAAGAGAGGGACTTGAACCCTCACGTCCGTTAAGACACTAACACCTGAAGCTAGCGCGTCTACCAATTCCGCCACCTTCGCATGTCCCAGCAAAATCTGGGGTGGCTAATGGGACTCGAACCCACGACAACTGGAATCACAATCCAGGGCTCTACCAACTGAGCTATAGCCACCATAAACCTTTTTACTGCCTAACGCGGTATTTAAAACCACCGAAGCTCTTGCGCACAAACTTAATGGCGCGCCCGACAGGATTCGAACCTGAGACCTCTGCCTCCGGAGGGCAGCGCTCTATCCAGCTGAGCTACGGGCGCGTAGCGCCGTTGCGGATGTGCATACTACGGATTTGATATCAGGCTGTCCAGTGCATTTTTAATAAAAAAACGCGTTTGGTTACGCTTTGTGCATTCCGTCGATAAATACTGCACTTTATCGCTGTTCCCAGCGGAAATTGCTGCATTAATCAGCGATATCAGAGATCGCCGCGCCAGTGGTAACCTAAATATTTCAGCAACTTTATTTGGCGACGCCAGCGCGAAGGCTGACGAATCAAACGATATAGCCACTCCAGCCCGAGTTTTTGCCAGCTGCGAGGCGCGCGTGCCACACGACCAGTAAACACATCGTAGGTGCCGCCCACCCCCATATACAGCGCATCGGGCCACTGGGCACGGCAATCACGCATCAGCAGCTCCTGACGCGGCGATCCCAGTGCGACGGTAACAATCTGCGCTTTGCTGGCAGCGATACGTGCAAACAACGCCTCGCGATCATCCGGGGCGAAATAACCATCCTGGCTGCCGACAATATTCACCTCCCACTGACGGCGCAACTTTTCGCAGGTTTCCTGCAACACCGTCTCACGACCGCCAATCAAAAAGACCGGGATACCGCTGCGCCCCGCCCGTTCCATCAGTGCCTCCCACAAATCGGCTCCGGCAATGCGGTTAACCAGAATCTGCGGATATTTCTTGCGTAACGAACGCACAATGCTGATGCCATCGGCATACTTAAATTCGGCCTGTTCAATCAACGCCCGCACTTCCACATCACTTTCCAGCGTCAACATCTTTTCGGCGTTGATGGCCACCAACGTGCCGCTGCGCGGCTTTTCATCCGGCAGCAGAAAGTTAAGGAAGGTCGCCATATCCTGAAAGGCATAGAGATCGATACCGCGCAGTGGATAACGCGGCTCCTCTTTTTTTATCGTATTCAACGTCAAAGGTTTTCCTGTTTGGCCCGGAGGTTAAAAAGGGCTTGGTAACGCTGGCTCACCACGTTGCCGAATTAGCCCGGCACGATCCAGCAGCCAGTAAAGCAGCTTCGCCACTAATAAGCAGACGGCAAAAATAACGCAGAAAAACACCACGCGCGATCCGAACGCATCCAGCCCTTCACGCGCCAGCACGATCATGTTAAACACCGCGCCAAAACAAAAACTTTGCAAAATAGCCCCGTTATAACGGTTAGTCTCGTGACGACCGCGTGCGTACAAGCTATCGAAGCCTTTCATTAACAGACCCACTGCAATGGCACCCAACGGAATAAACCACACGCCGCCCATCACCAGCAGCGACCCGAGTAACGTCGGTGATATCGCCAGCCCCGAATGGTTGTTCAGCACTTCCCAGGTAAAGTAGTTAGCGCTGTTCAGCACCATTGAAGGGCGTCCTGGCCACAGCCAACTGGGGATAAACACGTAAAAATCACGCCACATCGGTGCCAGCCCCTGGAACGAAATCTTGTCGTAATGCTGCAACAGCAATGCCAGATTTTCCCACGGCGAGAAGGTATCGCGTGTCAGGTAGAGAAACGTATAAAACGCCTCATCCCCCATCACATCGAGGTTATAACGACGCAACGCCAGCCAGAACATACCAACAACCGCCATCACTCCAGCGCCCGCCAGCATCCACAGCGTGATCCAACCGCGAGTAATGCCTATAAACAGGAACAGCGCAAAGGCAATGATGATGTTCGCACGTGTACCGCCGACCAGCGCATAGGTCAGCAGGCCAAAGGCCACGGAGACCAACAAAAAGAGCAGCCACTGACGCAGGGTCGGATTGAGGAAGTAACGAATCAACATCGCCGGGATGAAGAAATAGAAGAAGCGTTTGAGCGCGACACCGGACACTTCGCTGGAGAAGATTTGGTTATAAGCCGTCAGCCGAAACAGCAGCAGGCCATTATGCAGAAAGAACACCGTCACGGTGCCAATCGCCACCAGCGCCAGCAGCAGGCAGGTGAGATGGGTTTCGACCCGATTCATCTGCAACCAGGGTTTACGCGGTGCGACCGTGGCCGGGCGCAAACGAACTTTGTAACTGACGTAATAGATGGCATAGAAACTGGTGGCGGCCAGCAGCGCCTGCAACAGAAACTCCACGGGCACCACCGCCATATTGAAGCGGAACACCAAAACGCTGGTAAGCGGAAAGCCAAAATAAAATGTCAGCAAAAACAGAATAGTAAAGAACAGGTGGAAGTTGAAACGCACCCGTTTGAATTCCCGCCAGGTCAGGGTCAGAATAAAGCCCAGCGAGAACAGATATACCACCAGCAGACCGCTGAACTGCATGAAGGTCATAATTTCTCCGTTTCACTCAGAGTGAGTGCCTCGCGCCACCCTGCCAGATAGCCAGGGGCAAAAAAAGCTATCGCGGCAGGATCGCACTGCTTCAACTGGCGTTGTGCCTCCGCGACCCGCGCGCTGTCCAGCGCATCGTCACTGAACAATACCGGTAACCCCTGCTCGCTTACATCACGCCAGAACGGGTTTTTACGGTTGAGGACAAACGGAATACCCGCCTGAATCAGCAAGCAGAGCGTACCAATCCCCTGCTGGCGTTCAAACATAAAATAGCCCAGATGACAGCGGCTTAGCAGCGTCAGATAAGCTTCAAAATCGATCTTATCGCGTAACAGCGTGACCTGCCCGTCAGGGAAAAGATGTGCGGCCGCCGCGGCAATTTCATTAATATATGCATCATTATTAGTGGGATAGCCAAGCGGTACCACCACCTTTATTTGATCACCAAACTGTGACTTTATCGCCTGCAAACCGGCAATATGGCGGTTGCTGCGATCGCCCGAATTGCCCAATAGCACGGTAAAATCATGCTGTTCCGTTGCACAAGGCACCGCACGCTCCGGCATGCGCGTTGGGAAATAGAGTAACGATGTGGGCACCTGCGGATGACGCGGTTGATAATGATGCAGATCGCCACGGGTGGCGAACACCCGTGCCATACGCCCCTGAGCAATACGCCGTAGCAGATAGAACAGTCGGTACTTCAGACCGCTGCCCTCTTCGTACAGGTCTGCGCCCCAAACGTGCCAGAATGCCTGATGGCGGCGCAACTTACCGTTCAGCAACGCCAGCCAAAGCCCAGGGTTAAATTGCCCGTGGAAAAAGAAACGTTGCTGGCGGTCGGCTGCCAGGGCAATCACCGCCCGCGCCAGCGCCTGTTTATCGGGGTAGGTTTCAATCTGCAACGCCGGGTAAGCCTGTAACGCTGCGGGCGTGGGTGTGACCACCATAAAGCGACGCGGTGCATCCAACGGCAGTTGCGTGCTGAGCACATCATTAAAGAAACGCAGCACGGTGTGATTATGATGAGGGATATCCGATCCCAGCACGTGAGTTAACGTCATTTTCTTCGGCAATAAATCATGAAAGCGCCACAGCAGAGCGCAAAGTAACAAATGTAGGTCGCCATATAGGCTTGTGCGGCACCTTGAGTTCCATGTAACGGAATCAGCCAGTGGGAAAACGCCATCAGTAAGATGAACTGGCTGACTTCGGTCAGAATATAGAAACGCAACGAAGCTTTGGCGATCACCAGGTAGCCGAAAACATAGGCACCGACTTTAAACACATCACCGCATAGCTGCCAGACAAACAGATCGCGCATCGCGGTGAACTGGTTCGAAAACAGCAGCCAGATGGCGACATCACGCAGCAACCAGACACAAAAGCTGGCGGCCGCCACCGCAGGCAGAACAAAGCGCAGCGCACGCAAAATTTCCCGCGTAATCTGTGGCTTATGCTCCAGTCGTGCCAGTGTTGGCAGCAGCCAGACGCTGAACGTTGCGGTAATAAATTGCAGATACGCATCGGAAATGCTGGTCACACCTTGCCACAACCCTACCTGCGCCCAGCCTTGCTGTTGCGCCAGCAGGTTTCGCATCATCACCCAGGCGACAGGCAGCGTCACCGAGGTGATCAGCGCCATCAGGGTAAACTTCGCCAGATTACGCGCCAGATCTGGCTCCCAGACCGGTTTTAACCAGCGCAGTGGCAACACCTGCTGATGACGCCGCAACATCACCACCGCCGGGATCACCACCAGAGCGGGCACCAGCGCCAGCCCAACCAACGCACCGGCATAACCGCCGATCCACCAGCACAGCACATACGCCACCACGCCAGTCAGGCTGCCGGCAATCAGTGCCAGCGCATTGCCACGCGCATCGCGAAAACCTTTCAGCAAGGCCAGGGTCAGATTAGCCCAGGCGATACCGAGTTGAAGAAAGGCGACGATGCGTACCACGCCCTGATAATGATCGTGGCCGAACAACGCCCGACTGATGGGTGCCGCCGCCAGCAGAAACACCAGCGCCAGTAGCGTGGAAAAACCCAGCACCAACGCTGATGCCGTGCCGGTGACTGCGCGTAACGATGCGGGCTGCTGCTGAAATTGCGCCACATAGGTGGTGACGCCATTAAAAATCCCGGCTCCGGCCAGCACACCGAGCACGGTGATCAACTGACGGAAGTTTCCGGCCTGGCCGACGCCTTCCGGTCCAAAACTGACGGCCAGCAATTTGACCACCAGCAAACCGGCGACAATTTTGACCAGTGTCGACGAGGCAGTCCACACCGAGGCTTTCGCGAGTGACATCAGGCAAAGAAGCTCAGCAGGGAGTTAATCACCGTGCGCTGATTGTTGTCCGACAGATTGTAGAACAGCGGCAAACGTAGCAGACGTTCGCTCTCACACGTGGTGACGACATCGTCACCGTGGAAGCGCCCAAAGCGCTCACCGGCAGGTGATGAATGCAGGGGAATGTAATGAAACACGGTGAGGATTTCCGCTTCTTTCATCCAGTTAATCAGCGCCTGACGATCGTGGCTGTCGCGCAGTTTGATATAAAACATATGCGCGTTGTGACGACAGTTGCCCGGTACCACCGGCAAGGCAATGCGTCCGGCTGCCGCCAGCGGCTGAAGTGCCGCATAATAGTGATTCCACAGGCGCAAACGCTGCTGATTGATACGCTCGGCCGCTTCCAGTTGCGCCCAGAGATAAGCGGCCTGCAAATCCGCCATCAGATAGCTGGAGCCGATATCGCGCCAGGTATATTTATCCACCTGCCCACGGAAGAATTGGCTGCGGTTGGTGCCTTTTTCGCGGATGATTTCCGCACGCTCGACCATTTTCGCGTCATTGATCAGCGTAGCACCACCCTCTCCGCCTGCGGTGTAGTTCTTGGTTTCATGGAAGCTGAAGCAGCCAATATGCCCGATGGTGCCAAGCGCACGTCCTTTATATTGCGACATCACCCCCTGCGCCGCATCTTCAATCACGTAGAGGTTGTGCTTCGTCGCCAGCGCCATGATCGTGTCCATTTCGCAGGCCACACCCGCGTAATGAACCGGCACAATGGCGCGGGTTTTTTCGGTGATGGCTGCTTCAATCAGGGTTTCATCGATGTTCAACGTATCGGGGCGCACATCAACAAACACGATAGTGGCACCACGTAGCACGAAGGCATTGGCGGTGGAGACAAAGGTATAGCTCGGCATAATCACTTCATCGCCGGGCTGGATATCAATCAGCAACGCCGCCATCTCCAGCGAAGCCGTGCAGGAAGGCGTCAGCAGCACCTTTTTGCTGCCGAAGTGCTGCTCCATCCACTGCTGACAGCGCCGGGTAAAACCGCCATCGCCGCAGAGTTTGCCGCTGGCCATCGCCGACTGCATATATTCAACTTCACTGCCCACAATCGGGGGCGCATTAAATGGGATCATGTGCGTTCCTGTAGAACCACCAGGCGGTGCTTTCCAGCCGTGCACCGCTGCGTAAATAGAGGCGCATCGCCGTAAGATTGCTGAGTTGGGTGGCGACACGCAGCCGATTAAGCTGGCGTACCCGCCCCCAGTCTGCCGCCGCCAGTAGCAGGCGTTGGCCGATACCCTTACCCTGTGATTCCGGCAGCACCGCCAGCAGCCCGATACGCGCATCGCCATGCTGTTCGCGGATCGAGACAAAGCCCTGCAAGGTACCTTGTTCATCACAGGCGATCAGGCATTGGTTATCAAACGTGCCACGCACCGCATTCTCAATCCACTGCGCATAGAAACGGCTGCTGTCATCGGCCTGATACCAGGGGGCACGAAAACGGCTCTGGCTGAACGCCGTGGCAGCAGCGGCACGCAATTGCGGGATCTGCGCTTCGCGCGCGATGCGTACACCGGTTTGCCGCTCGGTACGTTTGATGTTAATGGCGAGATCGGCTTCCCCTTCCACCAGTTGAAAGCGGTGTTGACTGATGGCATCGATCACATCATGACGGTCAGCCGCCACCTTGATTTGCCATAATCTATAAGGTTGCTGCAATACCTGCGCCAACGGTGTGTCACCATCAACATCAAGGCGCGCGGTATTCAGGCCAAAGAAGCCACTCTCCCACGGCAGTGGGTTAATACTGACGCGGATCGACATCGTCGCTAACCGAAAAATGTTTCATCGCCAAACCCCTTTGGTATCGACGATCCACGACTGCGTGACCTGATCGGCATCAATAGCACGGAACGGCGTGTGATCCACCAGCATCACCAGGATATCCGCCTGTTGCAATGCTTCGGCGGTGGTCACCAGCGTGGCTTTATTTGCCAGGCGCCCAGGGATGGTGTCGATATGCGGCTCCACCACCCAGGTGGTACCACTGTGCCAGTCAGCGATCAACTCTGACACCATCATCGCCGGGCTTTCGCGCAGGTCATCGATATTAGGTTTAAACGCCAGGCCAAAACAGGCAATGGTCGCCTCGCTGGCGCGTTTACCGCTGGCGGTCAGACACTCGGCTAACGCCTGTTTGACCTGATCCAGCACCCAATGCGGTTTGGCATCGTTAACTTCCCGTGCGGTACGAATCAGGCGTGCCTGCTGCGGGTTTTGCGCCACGATAAACCAGGGATCGACAGCGATGCAGTGACCACCGACACCCGGACCGGGTTGCAGGATATTGACGCGTGGGTGGCGATTCGCCAATGCAATCAGTTCCCAGACATTAATCCCCTGTTCGGCACAAATCAGCGACAGTTCATTGGCGAACGCGATATTGACGTCACGGAAGCTGTTTTCCGTCAGTTTGCACATCTCCGCCGTGCGTGCATGGGTCTCCACACATGCACCGCGCAGGAAGATACGGTATAACTCGCTGGCGCGCGCGGAACAGGCGGGCGTCATGCCACCGATCACGCGGTCGTTTTCAATCAGTTCCACCATCACTTTACCGGGCAACACACGCTCCGGGCAGTAGGCGATAGCGATATCCACGCCATCACCGTGCTGCGGAAAACGCAGGTCCGGGCGCGCGGCCGCCAGCCAGTCAGCCAGCTGTTCGGTTGCCCCGACCGGGGAGGTGGATTCGAGAATCACTAAATCGCCCGCTTTTAGTACCGGGGCGATGGAGGACGCTGCAGCCTGTACATAGCTGAGATCCGGCTGGTGATCGCCGATAAAAGGCGTGGGCACCGCGATCAGAAAGGCATCGGCCGTTTCAACCTGAGTCGTGGCACGCAGATAACCGCTACGCACGGCCTCGCGCACCACCTCATCGAGGTCCGGCTCCACAATATGGATCTCGCCGCGATTAATGGTGTCGACTGCATGAGCGTTGATATCAACGCCCACAACGCTAATTTCCCGAGAAGCAAAAACGGCTGCCGTCGGCAGCCCAATGTAACCCAGTCCAATAACGGAAATGGTTTGAAAACTCATGGTTATGCTCTGTAATTTTTAAGGACCTGCAAAATACGCGCGCAGGACTGGCCGTCGCCATAAGGGTTGTGCGCATGGCTCATCGTTTGCCAGACTTCATCGTTATTCAGCAGTAGGCTGACTTCCGCCACAATTTTATCCACATCAGTACCCACCAGCCTGACGGTGCCAGCAGCAACCGCCTCCGGACGTTCGGTGGTGTCGCGCATCACCAGCACCGGTTTGCCGAGCGACGGCGCCTCTTCCTGGATACCGCCGGAATCGGTGAGGATCAGCCAGGCGCGATTCATCAACCAGACAAACGGCAGATACTCCTGTGGCTCAATCAACACGATGTTATCAATGCCGCTCAGGATGCGGTTTACCGGCTCGCTGACATTAGGATTGAGGTGCACCGGGTAGACGATTTGTGCCTGTGGATGCTGGCGGGCAATCTGTGCCAGCGCGCTGCAAATGCGCTCAAAACCGTCGCCAAAACTCTCTCGCCGATGACCCGTAACCAGAACCAGCTTTTTCTCTGGATCAAGAAACGGATAATGCGCCGTCAGCCGGGCATTAAGATCAGCATCGTCCAGTACGCGATCGCGCACCCACAACAACGCATCAATCACCGTGTTGCCGGTGACGAAAATACGTGATTCCGGCAGATTTTCGCGCAACAAATTCTCACGAGAAGTTTGTGTCGGCGTGAAGTGATAACTTGCCAGATGCCCAGTCAGGGTCCGGTTCGCCTCTTCCGGCCATGGCGACATCAGGTTTCCGGTGCGCAGGCCCGCTTCCACGTGCCCGACCGGGATTTGATGATAAAACGCCGCCAGGCTGGCAGCCAGCGTAGTGGTGGTGTCGCCATGCACCAACACCACATCAGGACGGAAATCGGCCAGCACGGTTTTCATACCCTGCAAAATGCGACAGGTGATTTCTGTTAACCCCTGCTCCGGACGCATGATATTGAGATCATAGTCAGGTTGCAGATTGAACAGACGCAGCACCTGATCGAGCATTTCACGATGTTGGGCAGTGACGCACAGGCGCGATTCAAAAGCAGCATCCTGGGCCAGCGCCTGCACCAACGGAGCCATTTTGATCGCCTCAGGACGAGTACCAAATACGGTCAGAACTTTCACGCGGCTTCTCTCAATGACTCGTTGGTGACATCGGGCGCGGACGGCGCACCAATGCAACCCCCGCACCCACCAGCGCGCCGATGACGCCCCACATGATCATCATAAACAGCCGACGTGGGCTATCACGCTTCACCGGTTCTTCGGGTGTACGCAGATAGCGGTAGGTCTGGAACTGTTTATCCACACGTGGCCCGGCCTGCAATGTACTCAACATCGCTCTGTTTTGATCATAGCTTAAATCGTAAGCCGGTCCGCTGGCCTGCAAGGTATCGAGCTGAGCCTGTAGCATTTGCTGCCCCAACAGAAAGCGATCGCTGTCCGGCAGCGTTTCGCCCGTCACCGGAGCGCGGTTCTCTTTGATACCCTGCTGGCTGGCGATCCTCAGCGCCTGTTCGATACGCTGACGCTGACGAGCGAATACCGCCTGAGCGACGTCTTCCTGGCGTTTCACCTGCGCCTGTAACTGTTCAGCTCGCGCCTGCCATGCGCCTTTTAATTCCGTATTGAGATGACGCGCAGCCCGCTCACTGGCATAAGCGATGTACTGACGCAGCAGATTATTGGCATCACTGGCACTTTCGGCCATCAGCTTGATGCTGTTCAGGGTGTTGTGCGCCGGGTCAGCAGGCATGAACTGAATATTGTTGATGAGATCGTCGAGTAACGCCGCATCGTTGTGGGCGTTACCGCTTTTACGGCTTTTATAGTAATCCGTCTGTGACCAGAAATCCCGTCGCGTATCCCATGAGGCCAGCTGCATGGTGAACTCCTGATAGACTTCATCCATGACCGTCGGGGTGGGAGTGCTCAGATTCAGGGTGTTGTTACGCACATCAAGGTTATTGATAAATTGCTGCTGGATAAAGTAATCCTCCAGCATATTAACCGTGGGTCGATCTGTGATCGCGGTGGTGCTCCATACCTGTTTCATCAGCATAGATGCCAGCCATGCCAGCAACGCAAAAAGCAGCGCCAGACCAATAATCCAGCGTCTGCCACGCCATAACGTGCAGCACAGGCCGCGAATATCCAGTTCGTTCTCCACAACTCCAGAGGTCATAACAAGGGATCCTTTTCTGGGTACTGACTTATTTTTTCTCATCGCCAGCACTTTGCCAGCGACGTTTGATACGGCGAACTTTGCGCGCTACGCGCCAGGCGTGCTTCAGGCAATAGCCATAGAATAAAAACGCCACCAAAAACAACAACAGCATCACCCACTCCGGGATAAAGGCCAGATATTCGCCCAATACCCCGATACCCGCGAGGATCGCCGCCGCCACCGTAATCAGCAGGAACGCCTGCCGTGAGGTGAAGCCTGCGCGCATAATCAGATGGTGGATATGCTGGCGATCGGCAGAAAACGGACTCATCCCTTTACGCAGACGGCGATACATGATGGCAACCATATCCATCAAAGGAATGGCAATCAGCCACAGCGCGGTGACTGGCGTAATCGGGTGACTCAATCCCTGAGTGGTTTCCAGCAAAATCCAGATGATGGTGAAACCAATCATGGTGCTGCCCGCGTCCCCCATAAACACTTTGTAGCGTCGCCCGAGGAAACCGAGGTTGAGTAAGATATAGGGAATGGTGGCGGCAATCATGGCAAAGCACCACATCGACAGGCTGGTTTGCCCATCGAAGTAAAGAATGATCCCCATTGCACCAAAAGTGACGCACGACAGCCCACCCAGCAGGCCATCAATCCCATCCACCATATTGAAGGCGTTAATTGCCGCCCAGACGGCAAACAGTGTCAGCACGTAGCCAAATGGCCCCACGATCAGCTCGACCGGACCAATAATAAACCCGAGGCTGAGCAAGTAGAGTTTGGCCCCAGCCATCATCACTACCGCAACAATGGCCTGCACGGCAGCACGAATTTTCACACTAATATCGAAGCGATCGTCCAGTGCACCAACCAGCACCAGCAGTCCGGCACAGCCGAGATACAGCAAAGCATGAGGGAGATAATAATTAGAAATGAGAAACGCGAAGCAGATCCCCGCATAGACGGAAATCCCCCCGACGAGCGGGATAGCCCCATGATGGCGTTTTCTGGAGTTTGGCGTGTCAACCAGTCCGATTTTTTTAGCCACTTTGCGAGCAAAAAACAGGAACGCTAAGGAAAACAGAAAAACTATACCAAGCTCAGTACTCATAGTGAGTAAATTCACATTAACGCTCTCAGCTAAAATCGTGGACAACAATAGGCAATTTTTTTGCCTTTGCCGTTCATCCCTAGTCCTAATTCTGCTCCAGAGGTGCGCGATTGGTTAAAAATCCAGCACTTCCGCCACAGTCATTATAAATACTCCCGGCTCGCATAATCCTAATGCCCGAAAATGAAAAACGCCACGTTAAGACGTGGCGTTAGCGATAAATCCTGGCAATTTGTGCGAAAAGAGCAGCTGAGAGACTTTCCGCACCTGAAGCGTCAGGAACGCTTCATCATGTCGAAGAATTCGTCGTTGGTTTTGGTCATCGCCAGTTTGTTGATGAGGAATTCCATCGCGTCAATTTCACCCATCGGATGGATGATTTTGCGCAGGATCCACATCTTCTGCAACTCTTCCGATGAAGTAAGCAACTCTTCTTTACGGGTACTGGAACGGTTGTAGTCCACTGCCGGGAACACACGTTTCTCCGCGATTTTACGGGAAAGGTGCAGCTCCATGTTGCCAGTACCTTTAAATTCTTCGTAGATCACTTCATCCATCTTCGAACCGGTATCAACCAGCGCGGTAGCGATGATGGTCAGGCTGCCGCCCTCTTCGACGTTACGCGCCGCACCGAAGAAACGCTTTGGACGATGCAGGGCGTTGGCGTCCACACCACCGGTCAACACTTTACCGGAGGCCGGAACCACGGTGTTGTAGGCGCGCGCCAGACGGGTGATGGAGTCGAGCAGGATGATCACGTCTTTTTTGTGCTCGACCAGGCGCTTGGCCTTCTCGATCACCATTTCCGCAACCTGTACGTGACGGGAAGCCGGTTCGTCGAAGGTGGATGCAATAACTTCACCTTTGACCAGGCGCTGCATCTCGGTCACTTCTTCCGGACGTTCGTCGATCAACAGCACCATCAGCACGCAATCAGGGTGATTGTAGGCAATGCTCTGTGCAATGTTCTGCAACAGCATGGTTTTACCGGCTTTCGGCGGTGCCACGATCAAACCACGCTGACCACGACCAATGGGTGAAGCCAGATCCAGCACACGTGCCGTCAGGTCTTCAGTAGAGCCATTACCCCGCTCCATACGCAAACGACTGTTCGCGTGCAGCGGCGTGAGGTTTTCGAACAGAATCTTACTACGAGCGTTTTCCGGCTTGTCGTAGTTAACTTCATTCACCTTCAACAGGGCAAAGTAACGCTCACCTTCTTTCGGCGGACGGATTTTGCCGGAAATGGTGTCACCGGTGCGGAGGTTGAAGCGGCGAATTTGGCTGGGAGAAACGTAGATGTCGTCGGGACCGGCGAGGTAGGAGCTGTCTGCGGAACGGAGGAAACCAAATCCATCCTGCAGTATCTCCAGCACACCATCACCGAAGATGTCTTCGCCACTCTTCGCGTGCTGCTTCAGAATGGCAAAAATAATATCCTGCTTGCGCAAGCGCGCCTGGTTTTCCAGACCCATATTTTCGCCGAGAGTAATCAGCTCAGAAACCGGCGTATTCTTTAATTCGGTAAGATTCATAGTGATGGGTTCTTAAACTCGGGGTAATTCTCGAAATGTTTGTCGTGAATGGTATGGCGAATATTCCATGCCTGTTTAATGGCTCTTTTTCGACTCTGCTCGACGGATATCGTCAGGGATGGCGATAGAATGCGAGGAGACGGTCGATAATGTTGCCAGGGGTACTAGCCGTCAGATTGCCAAACCACGAAAACGTTCAATGCGAATAGGGTCTGACAAGGGAAATCTTTTAGATGCAAACTACAAGGTAAGAGCGTAATGCAGTATCGACAACTTATCACGCAAAAAGGGAGACGTCCAGCAGTGGAGAAAAAATTCGCCACTGCGGACGAAACACCGCGCCGGACTTAGCCCAGGTTAGCGTTCAGGAACTCTTTCAACTGGCCTTTTGACAGTGCGCCAACTTTGGTCGCCGCCACCTCGCCGTTCTTAAACAGCAGCAGGGTCGGAATGCCGCGAATGCCATACTTCGGCGCGGTGCCCGGGTTGTCGTCAATGTTCAGCTTGGCGATGGTGAGCTTGCCGTCGTACTCTTCTGCGACTTCATCAAGAATCGGTGCGATCATTTTGCAAGGACCACACCATTCAGCCCAGAAATCTACCAGTGTCACACCGGCCGCTTTCAGCACATCGGTGTCGAAACTGTCATCGGTCAGGTGAACGATTTTATCGCTGCTCATGTTTTACTCCAAAGATTATGCCTGGCGAATTGGCGTAATATTTACCAACGTAGGTTGACTTTATTTCATCGGATACGCTTTCGTAAAGCGATAGTAAGCTGATATTCTACCACACTATGAGCAAAACACACTTAACAGAACAGAAGTTTTCCGACTTCGCCCTGCACCCTCAGGTAGTGGAAGCCCTTGAAAAGAAAGGCTTTCATAACTGCACGCCGATTCAGGCGCTCGCGTTGCCTCTTACGCTTTCAGGGCGTGACGTCGCGGGTCAGGCGCAAACCGGTACTGGCAAAACGATGGCGTTCCTGACGTCAACGTTTCATCATCTTCTTAAACATCCTGCGGCTGAAGACCGTCAGGTGAATCAGCCACGCGCCTTAATCATGGCCCCCACGCGTGAGCTGGCGGTACAGATCCACGCTGATGCAGAACCGCTGGCACAAGCCACCGGCCTGAAGCTGGGTCTGGCCTATGGCGGCGACGGCTACGATAAACAGCTGAAAGTACTGGAACAGGGCGTGGATATCCTGGTCGGCACCACTGGCCGCCTGATCGATTACGCCAAACAGAACCATATCAACCTGGGTGCCATTCAGGTGGTGGTACTGGATGAAGCTGACCGCATGTTCGACCTTGGCTTTATCAAAGACATTCGCTGGGTATTCCGCCGTATTCCTCCGGCAACGCAGCGTCTGAGCATGCTGTTCTCCGCGACCCTTTCGTACCGTGTGCGTGAACTGGCGTTCGAACATATGAACAACGCTGAGTACGTGGAAGTGGAACCCGAGCAGAAAACGGGCCATCGCATCAAAGAAGAACTCTTCTATCCTTCGAACGAAGAGAAGATGCGCCTGCTGCAAACCCTGTTGGAAGAAGAGTGGCCGGATCGCGCCATCGTCTTCGCCAACACCAAACACCGTTGTGAAGACATCTGGGGCCATCTGGCAGCTGATGGTCATCGCGTCGGGCTGTTGACCGGTGATGTGGCACAGAAAAAACGTCTGCGTATTCTCGACGATTTCACCAAAGGTGATGTCGATATTCTGGTGGCAACCGATGTCGCCGCACGTGGTCTGCACATTCCTGCGGTAACCCATGTGTTCAACTACGACCTGCCCGACGATCGTGAAGATTACGTGCACCGTATTGGTCGTACTGGCCGCGCGGGCGCCAGCGGTCACTCCATCAGCCTCGCCTGTGAAGAGTACGCGCTGAATCTGCCTGCCATTGAAGAGTATATCGGCCACGGTATTCCGGTGAGCAAATACAACAGCGAAGCGTTGCTGAGTGACCTGCCACCGCCGAAACGTTTGACCCGTAACCGCTCAGGTAATGGCCCGCGTCGTGGTGGCAACAATGCCAACCGTCGTAGTGGCGCACCGCGCAACAACAACCGTAAACGTTCGGGTTAAGCACACCATGCTAAGCGCATCGTCCCTTTATGCTGCGATTGATCTGGGTTCCAACAGTTTTCATATGTTGGTGGTGCGCGAAGTCTCTGGCAGCATTCAGACGGTCGCGCGCATAAAACGCAAAGTGCGGCTGGCGGCGGGTCTGGACAAAGAGAGCCAGCTCTCGACGGAAGCGATGCAGCGCGGCTGGCAGTGCCTGAAACTTTTCTCCGAACAGCTCCAGGACATTCCTCCGGAGCAGATTCGCGTGGTCGCCACGGCCACGCTGCGTCTCGCCACCAACGCCCAAGACTTTCTCACCACCGCTGAACATATTCTCGGCTGTCCGGTCAACGTCATCAGTGGCGAAGAAGAAGCCCGCCTGATTTATCAGGGTGTCGCACATACCACGGGCGGCTCCGATCAGCGTTTGGTGGTGGATATCGGCGGCGGCAGCACCGAACTGGTAACCGGCGAGGGTTCGCATGCGACGGCGTTGTTTAGTCTGTCGATGGGCTGTGTTACCTGGCTGGAGCGTTACTTCAGCGATCGCCATCTGGCGAAAGAGAACTTTGCCCAGGCTGAACTGGCCGCACGTGAGATGATTCGTCCGGTCACGGCGGCACTGCGGGAAAAAGGTTGGCAGATTTGTGTGGGTGCTTCGGGCACCGTGCAGGCGCTACAGGAAATTATGGTGGCGCAGGGGATGGATGAACGTATCACCCTCAGCAAACTGCAACAGCTAAAGCAGCGCGCCATTCAGTGTGGCAAGCTGGAGGAGCTGGAGATTGAAGGGTTAACGCTGGAGCGTGCGCTGGTATTCCCCAGTGGCCTGTCGATCCTGATCGCTATCTTCCAGGAGCTGAATATTGAAAGCATGACGCTGGCCGGTGGCGCACTGCGCGAAGGGCTGGTGTATGGCATGCTGCATCAACCGATTGATCGCGATATTCGCAGCCGCACCCTGCAAAACGTGCAGCGTCGTTTCACCATCGATGTTGATCAGGCCGAACGCGTACGCCAACTGGCTGAGAGTTTTTTCCGCCAGGTCAGCCCGGCCTGGAAGCTGGATCATCGATGTCGCGATCTGCTGCTTAGCGCCTGTTCGATCCACGAAATTGGCCTGAGCGTTGATTTTCGCCAGGCTTCACAGCACGCCGCTTACCTGATTCGCCACCTCGACCTTCCCGGATTTACCCCCGCCCAGAAAAAACTGCTGGCCTGCCTGTTGCAGAACCAGAGCGGCAGCATCGATCTGGCGTTACTGACCCAACAGAATGCGGTGCCACCGCGTCTGGCGGAACGTCTGTGTCGTCTGCTGCGCCTGGCGATTATCTTCTCCAGCCGTCGTCGCGATGACACCTTACCGGCCGTTCGTTTGCAGGCGGATGATGATGCGCTGCATCTGACGCTGCCCCCAGGCTGGTTGCAGGCGCATCCGTTAAGGGCGGAGTTGCTGGAGCAGGAGAGCCATTTTCAGTCTTATGTGCACTGGCTGCTGACGATTTCCTGATTTGCCGTGGCGCGATAAATCGCGCCACTATGATTTTATCAGAAACATCTCTTTGATTGCCGCATTTGTTTCATGCATGCTTTTGATAAGGCTATCAGCAACCTTAGCCTCTTTCAGCAGGTTAATTAGCGTATAATCCTTTCCTTCAGCAGTTATTTTGTATTCCGTAATCAGGCAGGGGATTTCAATCCTGACACCATAATCGCTATAGATTCGCGCATGATCTCCATAATCAACAACCTTATTCAAATAAGCGTTAGTGTTAAGGTTTAATTTAATCAACGCATGTTTCAACACCGAGTTAAAATAACTGCCTATTTTCCACAATACGGCTTCAACATCTTTCAACTTCTCATAGACTTTCTCTTTGCCTGCATCGTTACTCGGTTGTGTTAACAGCAAGCAATTAACTTCTTTATTCAATGTAATCAGATCATTGCGCATTAGATTTAATGCTTTTGCTACAGCACCCAAACAGACCCCTGTTGCAGGCGGTCTGGTATCCCTCACTGGATCCACTTTGTGATATTCATAGCTCTGCTGTTTTTTCTGAGGTAACTGTGAGTTATTGTTAAAATAAATCCCTTCAGCCTCAACATATTCCCGATAGAGCTTTTGTTTCTTTTCTACGTAATGACAATAGTATAGCGAACCCTCTTCGCCAGGCTCGCCAAGTTTATTAAGCTCTCCCAGTATCCGCTCTATTTCGCTGGAGAATAAGGCAGGCGCATCAAAATCTTTTAAGGGCATAAAAAGATTGGTATACATTGACTGAAAGCTTTTATATGACGCATGTGAATTTAATAAGGTATTTCTGAATTCTTTATGTAAAGCTTTCACAAAGGATAAGTCTGCCATCGTACCATAAGGAATAACCTCTTCAGGTTCTGTCCCACTCTGCGCGATAGATTCAAACTTTTCAAAAATACTCCAACTGGATAAGACATGCCCGCCAAAAAGAAGCTGGAGTTCAGTACGTTTCATCTCCGGGGTAATTTTCAGCGGCGGGGGCGGAGGTGTCACCGCAGTCACAGGTTGCGAGGACATTCCCTGAAAAGTATTTCTTATCCAGCGAATAACACCGCCGGATTTGCGTTCAGTCCCTCTCTGCTGCTGGACTCCCTGAACCGGGGTTATGGCTGACGGACTCATCCTGTCCATATATTTATCCTCCTAATTTATCTACTTCCCTTTCGCATTCTCCAGCATCGCCCTTAAACCGGCGACGCGAGTCTGCCCCGTTTTCATCCGTTCTTCGGCGCTCACCACTTTCTTCTCGCGCTCCCACGCCATATCATCCTGCGGTAGCTCCAGCAGAAAGCGACTCGGCTCCGGTCGCACCAACTCGCCATACTGGCGGCGTTCGCGGCACAACGTAAAGGTTAGCTCCTTCTGCGCACGGGTAATCCCCACATACGCCAGACGGCGCTCCTCCTCGATATTGTTTTCATCAATGCTGCTCTGGTGCGGCAGAAGCCCCTCTTCCATGCCCACCAGATACACATAGGGAAACTCCAGTCCTTTCGAAGCGTGCAACGTCATCAGCTGTACCTGATCAACATCCTCGTCGCTCTCGCCGCGCTCCATCATATCGCGCAGCGTGAAACGGGTGACCACCTGCGCCAGCGTCATCGGCTCATCCAGCTCGCTCCCTTCGAGCATTTCCGTCATCCACTGGAACAACATATTGACGTTTTTCATACGCATTTCAGCGGCTTTCGGGCTGGGTGAGGTTTCGAATAGCCAGCTTTCATAGTCGATGCCGCGAATCAGATCACGTACCGCGTTGATCGGTTCGCGTTCAGCCAGTTGAATGATCTCATTCAGCCAGCCGGTAAAGCGTTGCAGATGCTCCAGTCCGCGCCCGGTCAGAGTTTGCCCTAGCCCCATATCGAAACTGGCGTTAAACAAACTCTTGTTACGCATCGTAGCCCATTCACCCAATTTTTGCAGTGTGGCGGGACCAATCTCACGACGTGGCGTATTTACAATCCGCAGGAAAGCGCTGTCATCTGCCGGGTTGGTGAGCACACGCAGGTACGCCAGCAAATCTTTGATCTCCGGGCGAGAGAAAAACGAGGTACCCCCCGAGATACGATACGGAATCCGGTTCTGCATCAGCAGCTTCTCAAACACGCGCGACTGGTGGTTGCCGCGATAGAGAATGGCGTAGTCCTTGTACCGTGTCTTGTTGATAAAGTGATGGGCAATCAACTCACCGGCCACGCGCTCCGCTTCGTGGTCTTCATTATTCGCCATCAACACCTTCAACTCGCTACCGATACCCAGCTCAGAAAACAGTCGTTTCTCAAAGACGTGCGGATTGTTGGCGATCAGGATGTTGGCGGCTTTCAGAATGCGCTGCGACGAACGATAATTCTGCTCCAGCTTGACCACTTCCAGCGTCGGAAAATCTTCCTTCAGCAGCACCAGGTTTTGCGGCCGCGCACCGCGCCAGGAGTAGATCGACTGGTCATCATCACCCACCACGGTAAAACGCGCTCGTGCGCCCACCAGCAGTTTCACCAGCTCGTACTGGCTGGTGTTGGTGTCCTGATATTCATCCACTAACAGATAACGAATGCGCTGCTGCCAGCGCTCCCGCACTTCCTGATTGCGTTTCAGCAGCAACGTCGGTAACAGGATCAAATCGTCGAAATCCAGCACGTTGCAGGCTTTCAGGTGTTGATCATACAGCTGGTAGCAATGGGCAAAAATCTGGTCACGCTGAGATTTCGCTAGCCCCGCCGCCGCTTGCGGATCGACCAGGTCGTTCTTCCAGTTGGAAATGGTCGAAATCAGTTGCTGCAACTGGGTCTTGTCCTCTTCCAGCCACTGTTTGGTCAGGTCTTTCAGCAACGCCAGCTGATCCTGATCGTCGAACAGGGAAAAGGTCGATTTCATCCCTAATGCAGCATATTCGCGCTTGATAATCTCCAGCCCCAGGGTGTGGAAGGTAGAAATCATCAGGCCACGCGCCTCTTTGCGCCCCAGCGTCTGCGCTACACGTTCTTTCATCTCACGTGAGGCTTTGTTGGTGAAGGTCACTGCGGCAATATGACGCGCCTGATAACCGCAGTCGCGGATCAGATGGGCGATTTTATTGGTAATCACACGGGTTTTACCCGAGCCAGCACCGGCCAGCACCAGACAGGGACCGGTGACAAATTCGACAGCACGTTGTTGGCCGGGGTTTAAACGCATAACGGGATTTCACTCATCAGGATCAAAATTGCACATGTAGCGGCTATAATGCGCGAGATTATACACAACAGGACCGAATCATGGCGAAAACTGCGGCGGCTTTACACATCCTGGTGAAGGATGAAGCAAAAGCAAAAGCGCTGCTGGCCCAGCTGGAGAAAGGCGCGAACTTCCAGCAGCTGGCAAAAAAACACTCTACCTGTCCTTCCGGGCGTAACGGCGGAGATTTAGGTGAGTTTCGTAAAGGTCAGATGGTCCCGGCCTTCGACAAGGCGGTCTTCAGCTGCCCGTTGCTGCAACCCTATGGACCGGTGAAAACCGCCTTTGGCTACCACATCATCAAGGTACTCTGGCGTAACTGATCATTTCTTCTGCTTCATCTGCTGCAACACGTTGCTGCATTGATTGCTGTCGGCATCACTTGGTGAAACCAATGCCAGCAGCGCGGCAGCAGGTGCAAGCACCGTGCCCAACGCGACGGCTGCGGCACCACGCGCAATCAGTGGCCCGGCTTTTACTCCGGCATCCGGATTTTTGAACGTGCCGCGTACATACAATGGCGAGCGCAGCGTAATGATACGGATACCTTTGCTTTCCGGATCGATGGTCAAATCAAGCCGCTCATTCGCAAAGTTGGCGCTGCCTGACACATTGATTACCGCGTTCTCGGTATCGAACACAAACAAGCTCGGTGTCGCCAGCCCATTGCGAATGTTGAGATCGGTGGCCGCACAGTTGATACGGACCTCGTCATCACCAAACAATTTCCCCACTACATAGTTACCAACGTTCAGCCCAGCGATCTCCATCAGGCTACGGCTGATCAACCCATCGTTCATCAACAGCTTCAACTCGCCATCGCTGGTGGCCAGCAAATCCGCCACCGAATTACCGGTGCCGCTCAACGTGGCATCGCCATTCAACTGGCCGAGGCTTTTCTGCATCGCTTGCACGTCAGGGAACAGCTGCCGCAGTTTCAGTTTGCGTACATGTAAATCGGCACGGCCACGCATTGGGCTGCGGTTTCCTTCCAGATGGATGCTCGAATTCAGCGTCCCACCGGCCATGCCAAAACGCAGCGGATCCAGGCGTAGATCACCGTTATTAAGCTGCAAATGGGTATAAAGATCGCTTAACGGTAGCGAATTGCTGTGTTCGATGCGCTTGCCGCTAAACTTCACATCCGCATCCATCACGTCCCAGCTTTTGGTATCGAATTTGTCGTGCGGCAGAACACGATCGGCAGGTTGCGTCGAGGCTTCGCCACGCTGCGCTTTTGCCTGCTGCGTTTTCTCACTGCCCTTACCTGAGTTGACGCCAATCAACGGCCCTAAATCGGCCATGCGCAGCTGATTCGACGAGAGATCGCCGGTCAGGGTCGGACGCGGTTTGCCCTGACGGTAAACCAGCGAGCCATGAATGTCGCTGTCGCCAATATGACCATTGAATTTTTCGTAACGGAACAGCGCGCCTTTGTCGTCATTAAAACGCGCCATCAGATGCCCGTCTGTTTCATAGGGCGGCGTATCCGGTAAAAGCACGCCGGTCAAACCGTACAGATTCGCCAGGGTGTCACCGGAGAAGCGCAAACGTACATCCAGCCCTCCGAGATTAAGTGGGTCCTGCAATGTTCCCTCAACACGTACCCGCGTGGTGCCATTACGCACATCAACCTGTAGCGGGAACGGTGTGGTCTGGCTGCGCAGTGACAGCATGCCACCAATTTTACCTTCCCCGTCCAAACGCTGATTGTTATAAGTGCCGCTCGCCTGCCAGCCGAAGACAAAGTCACCTGCCCCCTGCTGTTGATCATCCCCTCCAGCCACCTGCGTATAGGGCACGGGTTTACCCAGCGGATTGATGGTGACGCTAACATCTGCTTTGTTGATGGCATCGCGATAGCGCACCTGCCCTTCATCGAACAGGATATTATCGAGACGGAACGACCAGGCTGAAGGAGCGGCATTGGCCTCATCGTTGGTGTTGCTGGCAAGGTCGAAGGTCCAGTTGTTGTGTTTATCTGCGGTCTGTACCAGCCGCGCATCGGGGCGCTGGAGTTTGATCCACGGCAGATAAACCTGCTTATGTAGCAACGCCAGTGGCGCTAAGGTCGCTTCAACACGCTGCAAATGCACCATAGTGACATCGGGGATGGTGGGCGGATTGCCCAGCATAATATCGTCGGCATGCACCTGCGGCCAGGGCACCCAACTACGCCAGCCGGGTTCTTCACGATTACGCACCCAGGCCACGCCGAGATCGCCGCGAATGGCGAACGGCCGATTCAGTTCTGCCGAGACTTTCTGGTTGATGGTTGGTTTCAGGCGATTCCAGTCAAACGTCGCGATCACGACCATGATCACCACAACCAGCAACAAAAAAATCCCGATGACCCAACTCAGGACTTTTCCTGTTCGTGACATGCTGCTTCCTCCTTGTCCTTCCACGTCTCATTTAAAGATAGTCGAGACGTTGAGGAACGGTATCAGGGAAGCGCCAGTGCCATGTTTTCCAGTTCGCTAAACGGAACCGGGCGGGAGAAGAAATAACCTTGTGCGGCAAGGGCGGGCGAGCTGCGTACCTGCTGCCACTCTTCCTCGGTTTCCACGCCTTCCACGATCACCCCGTTGCAATAACGGTTGATCAGGGACAGCAGCATAGAAAACAGGGTGCGACCTTCATCGGTCGAACGCAGCAAAATAAACAGTTCACGCGACAGTTTGATGTAGTCATAACGCAGCTCGGTCAGGGCGGAGAAATTTGCCATGCCGGAACCAAAATCATCCAGCCATAGCGGCCCCAATTCCGGCATCTGCGCGATCATCTCTTCCTGTGGCAACACATGATGTTCGGTGAGTTCAAAACGTACCCACGGCAGTTGAGCTATCAGGTTACGGATCTGTGGATGTTGCTGGATCGCCAACAGCGTCGGGCCATCAATATTGACCGAAGCCACCAGCTGACGTTGACTAAAAAGGGCCGACCACTGCATCAGCAGCTCCAGCTGCTCCTGCACCACGTCGAGACGCTGTGGAATCTCGAGCGCGTCAAAATAGATTTCCGGCGACAGCCTTTTTTCTGGTGCGGACGGATGTGTCACCGCAGTCAGTAATTCAATAGCCAGTAAGTGGCCCGAGACCTGGTAGATCGGCTGGAAAGTATAGAATCGTTGGCACTGCTGCCAGAAGAGACGCGTTTCCTGTTGTTGCTCCAGTTCAATTGAAGAAGGCAGTCGATGACTAAAATTCTTCATCACCATGGTTTTTTCCTGGTAGGTGGTGAGTGCCTGCAAATAGCATCATCATCCTGAGCAGCCACACGAGCTATTGAGTGTATCAGTGCGTGTCGCGCTTAATCGGTAAAACAAGCAACAATTTCGCGGCTAAATTACTCTTAAACTCACAGTTTCACACCTTAAGTGGAATTAAAACACCGTTTTGAAAAACATTGACGACTGCCATACCAGACGCGAGACTAGGGGCAGAATTCACTACAGGCCGAAGACCATGACGCAGAAAAAAATCGCCATCATTGGCGAATGCATGATTGAGCTGTCCGAAAAAGGTGAGAACATCAAACGCGGTTTCGGCGGCGACACGCTGAACACCGCGGTATATCTGGCGCGTCAGTCTGACACTGATCAGCTGCGCGTGGATTACGTGACCGCCCTCGGCACCGACAGCTTCAGTGACCAGATGATTGCCGCCTGGCAACAAGAACAGGTACAGACGGCATTGATCCAACGACTCGACAACAAAATGCCGGGCCTGTACTTCATCGAAACCGATGAACACGGCGAGCGTACCTTCTGGTACTGGCGTAGCGATGCCGCTGCGCGCTACTGGCTCGATAGCCCGCAATCCGATGCCATCTGCCAACAGCTGGCCCACTACGATTATCTCTATCTCAGCGGTATCAGCCTCGCGATTTTACCCGCCGCCAGTCGCGAGAAGCTAATGAATCTGCTTAGCACCTGTCGCCAGAACGGGGGCAAAGTGATTTTTGATAATAACTATCGACCACGACTGTGGGCCGATAAAGCCAGTGCGCAACAAGCGTATGCCGCTATGCTGCAACATACCGATATCGCCTTCCTGACGCTGGATGATGAGCATCTGCTCTGGGGTGAACAACCGCTGGAAACCGTGCTTGCCCGCACTCGGGCAGCAGGCGTGCAGGAGATCGTGATCAAGCGTGGTGCCGAATCCTGTTTAGTCGCCGTAGGCGAGTCGCCACTATACGATGTTCCCGCCATCAAGCTGGCAAAAGAAAAAGTGATTGATACCACCGCCGCCGGAGATTCCTTTAGCGCAGGCTATCTGGCATTGCGTTTACAAGATGCCGCACCGGACGCTGCCGCAGCACGTGGTCACCTCACCGCCAGCACCGTGATTCAACATCGCGGCGCGATCATTCCTCTCAGCGCGATGCCACAGTAATCCTTCTACGCCCTGCCGGTCAGGGCGTATCAATCATCATCCTGGCTTACAAACAACCCCCATAAATTTACCTTAAGGCAGCAGGTAATCCCGGCAGTTTCCCCTGACACCTGCGGAGATCCATTTCCATGCCAAAAAACGTCTGACTGCTTTAACCATGCTTAATATTTAATTTTAAATTCAATGTTTTATAACAACAAAACACTGCGCCAGGCATAGTCCGAATCTGTCTGAATTAACGGTTTTCGGCTGGACGATCGCTGGAAAAAAGACCATGTTTTAATCAATAACAGCAGGACGCTGTTGATCCGGCCGCGACCACAAAAACGACAACATGATTCGCTCAGGACCGATTTATGCACACAGAAATTATTAATATCTGGCCGCACGGCGATGCACCGGGCGCCAGCGACTCACGCGCACAGCCGCAGATTGTCGACCTCGCCAAAGAGTATGAACCCTATGATCGTGCTGCCACCGGTGTACGCTGCCCGGAGATGGCTATCTGGCATCCCGAAACTTCCAACGGTATTACGTTGCTGGTCGCACCGGGCGGCGGTTATCAACGGGTATTGATCGATCGCGAAGGCAGCGCATTGGCGACATTCTTCACGTCGATGGGCTATACGCTGGCGGTGATGACCTACCGTCTGCCCTATGACGGCCATCACGAAGGCCCGGATGCACCGCTGGCTGATGCGCAGCGCGCAGTGCGAGTACTGCGCGACCGGGCGCAACGCGGTATGAACGGCAAATATATCGTGATGATGGGTTTCTCCGCCGGCGGCCACGTTGCCGCCAGCCTCGGAACGCGTTTCACGGAGAAAATCTATCCGGTGCAGGATCAGGCCGACAGCCTCTCACCACGACCAGACGCGATGGTGCTAATTTATCCGCTGATCAGCATGCGCGACGGACTGGCGCTGGAGAGCGCTCGTACCCGGCTGCTGGGTGCCTGGCCGGATCAAAAAACCATTGATGCTTATTCGCTGGAAACACGGGTACATAGCCAAACGCCACCGACGCTGCTGATTCACGCGGCAGACGATGAAACGGTATCAATCAATAACAGCATGGTGTTCTTTAGCGCGCTGCGTGAACACAGCGTACCTGCAGAAATTCACTTTTATCAGAAAGGCGGCCACGGATTTGGCATCCGTGGCGTGGCGGATTTGCCCTTAGCCAGTTGGCCGATGCTGGTGACCGAATGGCTGCGGGCAAAAACCTGAGGCTTAAGACGATGGTGGGGCCAGCTCATTGCTGCTGGCGTTGCCATCGTTTTTAACATCATCCGGGCTGGCTGGCGTAGCAGGTGTCTCGGGCGGTGCCATCACCTTGTCCCAGCCTTCCTGCAACATCTTCACATTAGTTTCCGCCTCACCTTCCGGCTGGATCAGCACCATCGTCAGTTCCTGGGACAATTGCTGACGCAACTCCTGATTGAGCTGATCACGCGTCAAACTCGCGAGAAATGCCTGACGCAGCTTTTGATACTGCTCCGGGGCGATATCCACCACCGCATTTTGTTGTGAACGTATACGTTGTCCCATCAAAATATCGGTGTCGGTACGCGCGTAAGTGGCGAACAACTTGTTCAGCTCCAGCAACTTCTGCGCCATCAGCGCATCAAACTCATCCTGCGGCAACCCTTTATCACGCACCGCCGCCAGCTCTTTCGCCACCAGATTCATGTTCTGGGGCAGCGACGCATTAGGGCTATCCATATTGATGGCGCACTGGGCGCGCTGATACAACACGCGACAGTCGAAGCCCACCTGCACACTCTGCGCTTTGCTATCGGCCAATGCGCGCTGTACATGCCAGAACAAGGCTTCACGCGCCAGGTCGCTCTGCCAGTAACGCTCAAGGTTCTGCGAATCGCGAATTGGCTGCCACGGACTGTCCCACACCAGCGACAGGCGATCCTGATTCATCGCACCATTCACCAGGTTCACCGGTTGATGCGGTAACGGCGACAGCGTCGGCATCGCCGCCGGTGAGGCCCGTTTACCTTGTAACGGCGCGAAGGCTTTGTTGATCTGCTCCGCCAGGCTGCGGCTGTCAACATTACCGACCACGTAGAGCGTCATGGCATCTGGCGTGTACCACTGCTGGTAGAAACTTTTGAGTTGGGCGATATCGACCGGTGCACGCGGTTGCTCACCGGGATCGTGTGCCAGCAGTGTCGAGCCTTTCATGCGATAGCGCCACCACACATCCTGGGTATTGGGCGGCCAGGTGGCGATGGGGTCGGACACGCCGAGTGCGGTGGTCACCACCTGTTCATTCAGCGTCATCTTGCCTGCGGTCGCCGACAGCCAGTTCAGCGCTTCTTTCAGCAGCTCCGGGCGATTATTCGGCAGGCTCAGATTGTATTGGGTGAAATCGTACGACGATATGGCAGGTGGCAGTGGACGATGAGGATCCATCGCCTGTTGCCACAAGGCGCGTTGCTGATTGGTATCAAGCGCGGTGTTATGTACCAACGCCAGGCGTGGTAACAAATGGCTGAAGCCGGTTTGCTGCGCACTCTCCACCAGTGACCCGGTGTTAACGATCAGGCGCAGCTCTATACGGTCACTGGGACGCTGTGGCGTCGTCAGCAGCTGCCAGCTAAAACCATTGTCCAGTTTACCTTCCTGCCAGGCGGGATCGGGCTGGAGTGTTTCGGCCTGCGCGCCAAAACCGGATGCTGCCAACAGCAATCCGCCAACCAAAAGCCGAATTCTGGTGCCCTGCATGTGAACCCCTATCAAACAGATCAACACTCGTTATCACGGCGCGTTCGGTCGTTCAGAGCCTGACCGATGCGGCAGTTTGCCGCCACGTTTATTCTTCATCTGACTCTTTGACCACAACTTGGTCGG
This sequence comes from Pantoea sp. X-Soil-TKNS-1211, assembly GCF_059730495.1. NCBI lineage: Bacteria > Pseudomonadati > Pseudomonadota > Gammaproteobacteria > Enterobacterales > Erwiniaceae > Pantoea > Pantoea sp. X-Soil-TKNS-1211. Next base: position 170,117 of record NZ_AP035953.1, on the reverse strand, counting down.
GATGTCGCGCAACGAGGTGAAAAACCGGGAAAAAAATCAATGGGGTTTATTATGCAAATGCCCGCTGCGAGGGCAAGTCGCAGCGGGCATTTCCCGGAAAATTAACGCAATTGTCGCTTTACAACGAAGATTCCGGTGCGTTTTTCGCCTTTTTCGCTGAAGAAAGCGTCTCATTCAGCTGACGCTCGTCCAGCTGTCCGACCCACTTCGCCACCACGACGGTCGCCACGCCGTTACCGACCAGGTTAGTCAGTGCACGCGCTTCGGACATAAAGCGGTCAATACCCAGAATCAGCGCCAGACCGGCTACCGGCAGATGCCCCACCGCAGACAGAGTCGCCGCCAGCACGATAAAGCCACTACCGGTCACACCTGCCGCACCTTTCGACGACAGCAACAGCACCACCAACAAGGTGATCTGATGGATAACGTCCATATGTGCATTGGTTGCCTGCGCAATAAACACGGCGGCCATCGTCAGATAAATGGAGGTGCCATCAAGGTTAAAGGAGTAACCGGTCGGGATCACCAGACCCACTACCGACTTCTTACACCCAAGCCGTTCCATCTTGTCCAGCATACGCGGCAGCGCAGATTCCGAAGAAGACGTCCCCAGCACGATCAGCAGCTCTTCTTTGATATACGCCACAAATTTAAAGATGTTGAAGCCCGCCACACGGGCAATCAGCCCAAGCACCACCACCACAAACAGGATACAGGTGATGTAGAAGCAGATAATCAACTGGCCGAGTTGTACCAGCGAGCCGACACCGTATTTACCAATGGTGAACGCCATCGCACCGAATGCGCCAATCGGGGCCAGACGCATAATCATATTGATGATGCCAAAGATGACTTTCGAGAAACTCTCAATCACGTTGAAAATCAGCGTGCCTTTGTCACCCAGACGATGCAGCGCAAACCCAAACAGAATCGCGAACAGCAGCACCTGCAAAATGTTGCCGCTGGCAAAGGCACCGATCACGCTATTGGGGATCACGTCCAGCAGGAAGGCAATCACGCCTTGCTGTTCCGCCTGTTGTGCATACATCGCAACCGCTTTCGCATCCAGGGTGGCTGGGTCAATGTTCATACCCGCCCCCGGCTGAATCACGTTGACCACAATCAGGCCAATAATCAGCGCGATGGTGCTGACAACTTCGAAATAGAGCAGCGCCACTGCGCCAGTCCGCCCAACTGCTTTCATGCTCTCCATGCCGGCAATACCGGTCACCACCGTACAGAAAATCACGGGGGCGATGATCATCTTGATCAACTTAACAAAACCATCGCCGAGCGGCTTCATCTGCGCGCCTAACTCAGGATAGAAATGGCCTAACAGAACGCCGATGCCAATGGCAACCAGCACCTGAAAGTAGAGGCTTTTCAACAGCGAAGTTTTCATAACAGGTGTCCAGTGAAGACGGATTTCACCGTCATTTATCTAATGTAATGGTGTCATGTAGCAGCGCGATTCATTGCGCAATTCCGTACGCGCTGATGGAAAAATCCGCGCGAAAAATCGCGCCGCTACGGGATTCGGGAAGCCCCTGCCGACTTCAGGGAAAATAACATCCGGTTAACCTGATTAATATAGGCTTACATTCCTTACAAAAGTTACAAAACTCTAACTATGAACTGAAACGCTTCAGCAAGCGAGAGTTATGCAATTTCGCAAGGAAAATCAATAAATCAGGTGATTATTTGGTGGGTGATGGCTTGTCAAGCCAGCGTTGATTGAAGACGTTGAGCGGCAGTGCTTCAGCGTACAAATAGCCCTGACCGATAGTAATACCGCGCGCCAGCAGCCAGTCTCGCTGCTCGGAGGTTTCCACCCCTTCAGCAATCACATCAAGATGGATAATATCGGCGATGGCAGCCACGATGCGTACCATAGTGTCATCATCCGGCAGAGCGGCAACAAAGCTGCGATCCATCTTTAACTTGTTGACCGGTAACGCTTTAAACTGATGCAGATAGTTCAGGTTAGAGTAACCCATACCGAAATCGTCCAGCGCCACCGCGACGCCAGTTTGCTGCAACATCCGCAGCAATGCGATCGCCTGTTCGGCATCACCAATCTTGGCGGTTTCAGTGATTTCCAGTACGAAGTTACCTGGCGTAATGCGATGCCGCTCCAGCAACCCCTGCAAATGGCTGACCACGCTGGCATCACGCAGCTGCACCGCGGATATATTCACGCTCAACGGGATATTAATTCCCTGCTTCTGCCAGGCGGCAATGATGCGACACGCTTCTTCAAACACCCAGCGGCCAATCGAGGCAATCACGCCAATCTCTTCCGCGCTGGCAATAAACTCTTCCGACAATCCCCAACTGCCATCCGGCTGACGCATGCGCAGCAAGGCTTCCGCCCCCGCCAGCTCGCCGGTTGCCATATTGATTTGCGGTTGCAGATAGAGCGCGAATTCCTCATCCTGCAAGCCCTGCAAAATATCATGTTCCTGGGTTAAACGCTTTTGCGCCCGCTCGGTCAGCGCCGGGTCGAAAAACAGGATCTGATTTTTGCCCTGATGGCGTGCCGACATCATCGCTGAAGTCGCTCGATCGAGCTGCTCGCTGGCGGAAATTGGCGTGTCGTCATGCAACGCGAGACCAATGCTGGCATTGGGGCGTAGTTGCAGTTGTTGTAGATTGACTGGCTGATTGATACGCAGCATCAGGTTGCGCGCCAGCCGCATCGCCCGGAACGGGTTGTGCGCACGCTTCATCAGCAACGCAAAGTCACTCGCTCCGGTTTGCGCCAGCAAAGTATGATCGTCGATAGTGCTGCGGATTTTCTCCACCAGCGTCAGCATCAGGGTATCGCGCTGATCGTCGCTCAGCACCCCATTGGCTTCCTGTAGCGTTTCAATACGAATCACCATCACCCCCCAGGCGTCGTGGCGATGGCGGTGATGGATATGCTGATCAAGCAGGGCCAGGAACAGGGTGCGATTGGGCAGGTCGGTCACGGCAAAATGGGTGGTCAGTCGGCTCATTTCATCATGAATCGACTCCAGCACCTGCTGGTTACGGTTATAGCTGCGGATCAGCATACCGATTTCATCATCGCGATGATTTTCTGGCAGCGTCAATTTATGCGTCAGGATGGCCTGCGGCGGCAACTCCTGCAAATCACGCGAGATATTGCGTAAAGGATGTACCACCAGCCGATTGATACACCAGCTTATCGATACCGACAAAATCAGCGCCAGTAATAAATAGGTGGTTATCATGGTGGAGAGCGTACTCAGGATAAACTGATACACCCTTGATGAATCTGCCTGTAGTACCAGATAAGCGATGGGTTTTGGCAGCCCGGTGCGCTCAACGGAATAAAGCGGCAACGTAATTTGCACCGGTAACTCAAACAAACGCGCCACCAGCACCGGCACCGGCTTCTCGACCTCAAAGTCGGCATGCAGTGCCTGGAATGCATTGGGTAACACCACATCCGCGCGCGACAAAATACCGGCCGGTTTAAGGGTGTTAAGGATATGTTCTGCCTGGGGAATATCGGCTTTCAAAACCGCTTCCGACAGCGGCTGACGCACGGTATGCGCCACATTTTCCATTTGCTGGGCGTAGTCTATCCTGCGCTGCTGCACAAAATGAAATAGCTGGATGACGATAAAAATACAGATAGTCACTAACGCCACGGTGGAGACTGTGGCCATCTGCTTTATCGTTAAAGAACGACTGACGCGCAACAAAATCTCTCCTGGCAACTCTAAGCCGTGTTATCAGACAGGAAAATGCGCAGCAAGTATATCCCAGAACACGGTTTTTTTTCGCCGGGAGAAAGTCGCAAAACCAGGGTTCGCCTGGTATCAAACAACGTTATTCGGATAAATGCACATCCGTAGCAGCGCGATTTATCGCGCAATATTGTGCGCGATGCCTGAAAAACCTGCGCGATAAATCGCGCCGCTACGAGTCGTGCCAGTAATTATTGCGGATAGGCCACCCAATCGCCGCCATTCAAGCGAATCCAGGGTTTGCCCTGATACATCATCACCACCGCGTTATCATTCTCCGACACCACCGGCGTTTGCGGCAGATTATCGGTCAACGCGGACATATTCACGTTCGGCGCATTGAACACCTGGCCATCCACCACCCGTGAAATGATCTCGGAAAGCGCCTGCATACTGGTCGGCGTATCGATGGTCAGCGGCTGGCCCTGATGCGGTGCCTTCATACCGATAAAGCTGATGCCGACGGGGACATGGGTAATCGACGGACTGGGGATATCGCGCAGGCCAGACATCTGCATCTTATCGCCCTGCAATGCCGCGCCATGCTCCGGCACCACCACCACCATCACGCGCCGGCCCGATTTCTCCAGATTGGTCAGGAAGGTATCGAGCTGATCAAACAACATCTTGGCGCGCGGTTGCCAGGCAGCCGTACGCGTACTGCCCAGCTCACGGACACCGTCATGCAATGGAATCAGGTTATAGAAGGTGGCGCTACGCGCATCGTTACTTTTGCTGCGCTCATCCAGCCAACGCTGCAATAACTGACCGTCGTTGTAGATCGGCGAGCTGTCAAACGAAGTCAGTTCCGGCGCGATACCGGCCTGTGACATTAACGGTGCCTGGATATTGCCGTCTTCGCGCATCTCCTTCAGATAGTTGCCGAAGACGCCGTTGTGATCCATCACCAGCTCCTGTTTAAAGCCAAGCTTTGCAAGATTATCAAACAGATAGCATCGCTGATCCGCAGGCTTATACAGATCGCTGTGCGAGGTCTGCCCACAGCTGGCGCGCAACAGGCGAATTCCTGCCGGACCACTGTAACCGGTGGCCGAATTGTAGTTATTCAGCATGATATCGAAGTGGTGCCACAACGGATGATTGCGCAGCTGCGCCACATCCAGATCCGACCAGGACAGCGAACAAATATTCAGCACCAAAATATCGAATGGCTGCGAATCACCAGGCAGACTATCCGGGAAATGGGTCACGCGCTGCCGCTCGCTGTCATAAAAACGGTTGAGCCACGCGGTAAGGTTGGCACTGGTGGGAGCCGCCGATTGATCGAGCGCATCCGGCGTTTTACCGGCCACCGCAGGCTGCTCATTTAACACCACTTCCGGCGTCGCGGCTTTGCCCGGCAGTATATTAAAGGAAGGCCCGGCAATCGTGACAATATTCAGCCAAATCAACAGCAGTGACACCAACACCGTGATACGAATCCATTGTGCAACAAACAGATACAGCACCAGCAGCACAAAGGCGGCCCCGATCATCTCCCAGTTGATAAAGCGATCGGTCAAATCCAGCAGATAAGCGGCAGAGAATCCCGCGACCTGGTCACCCTGGCTGAGAATCGAGCTAAGACCTGGCAGCCAGGTATCGTGCCAGAACAGGCCAAAACCAATTGGTAGCGACACCCAATTGCGCAGACGATGCCAGCGCAGCGATGGCAGCGGGAGCAGCAGCCAGGCGAGAAACACCAGATTGCTCAGGGCGTGAAAGTTCAGGTAGCCATACCACAGCAACCCAAACTTGAGCAGAAAGTAAAAGTTCCAGCCGCCAAGGCCACGCCACCAGGAGCCATGCAGCGACCAGCCGCTGGCCGAAGATTTTTTATCGCTCATTACGATTTTTTATCCGTTTTCGTCGTATTCCGTTGCCAGACACCCTCGGACTTCAGCGCACGCGCCGGAAGCAGGCTCATCAGCAGGCTGTTGCTGCTGCGCGGCAGCCAGCGGACCAACAGGGATTTGAGAAATAGCAAAATCAGTAGTAGCAGGATGATGACCTGCACCCAATCCATTAGCGTCATCAGGGCTGCGCTCCATCAATGTCCAGGGTGATCGGCTGAGGAAGCTGTGCGGCACGTTCATGCGCTGTCGGGGGCGGTGCCGTTGCGGCCAGGGTCACGGGTTCCACCGGTAAATCATGGTGTGTCACCGGGGTCAGTTGGCTGATTTTATTCACTTCAGACACAATCTGGTTGTCTTCGAACCACACCATGCGATTGCTGAACAACTCGTCATGCGGCAGTGAGAAGATGGATTTCAGCGCAATGTCCAAATCGTTAAACCGGCAGGAGGAGAGGAACAGATAGAGACGATCATCCAGCTGCGTCACCAGATCCCCGAAACGGCGAGGCTTACATAACGTCAGCACCTGTTCCGGTTTTAGCTGCGGCACCGGACGCAGCGCCACCATCAGGCCTTTATCGTTTTCCGGTAGCAGCGTGTTTTTCATTAGCGTCTGCACCGCGCCACAGAAAGCATTCAATGGCAGAAAACCGCGCAGTTGCAACGGTTGCAAGGCCTGCATCAACGCAGGCAAATCCGCGGGCACGTGGCGAGTAAACTGCTGGCCCTGAATGCCCTCCAGCGTGGTAAGAAATCGCGACAGCGTCGCCGCCGTGGGCACAATGGCATTGATGCCACAGGCCAGCAACAGACGTTCATCGCTGTAACGCAGGCTGGTATTCATCTCGCGTACCACTATCTTCAAGGCGTTACCGCGTGAGCGTCGCAGGCTGTGAACCATTTTCGCCAGCGCGTCGATATCATGGTTATTGGCGAGGCTAAAGATCACCGTAGCCGCATTGGCCTGTTGTGCGCGGGAAAACACCCCATCATTATCGCTAAATAATTGCCACTGCACGGAAAAAGGGGGCGCGCCTTCCAGCACGCTCTGCTCGGCAAGAAATTGGTTCTCATCATTCAAACTAAGCGGAATATTTTGCTCGTCTTCACTGGCGGCAATAAACTGGTTTTCGACAAAACGCAGTCGAATCGCGCGGTCAGCCAACAGTTGGTCAGCGGAATACCACCAGTTGATGCGATATTGCCAGCTATCCTGTTGATAATCTAAATGTGCGAGACCATCAATCTGGCGAAAATAACGCTGGAGATAATTCCGCAGGTTAATTATTGATGTACCAGAAGTTATCATCAGCAGCGTCATGTTTTTTTCAATTAATTGACGACGCATCCGCTTCAGCCAAATCGCCAGTTCTTCCTGCGATAATTTAACCCAATGTGCTGCGTTACTATAAAACAACACCAGACCACTTCGCTTATTCATTACACGCGCAAAATCCCCTTGCAGTTGTTGCAACGAGAGTTTATTGGCCGGCAAAGAAAATAAAGGGATACGTACCGGTCCGCCGGGCGGATCGGGGGTGAGCAATAGCTGCGGTTTTTCGTCTGAGCTAATCAGTGTTACAGCCTGTTGCTGACTTATCACCTGACGCAGAAACGATCGCGCATCCTCCTGCCGCTGGCAGGTTATCCAGTAAAGACCTGGCGTTTGCAGTGTAATTAATTCCTGTTGAACCCGTTGCAGGCCGAGCGCATAGTGATTTTTCATATTTGATTCGCGATCTGTACAATCCAGGCTAGTTTATTATAGACGGCGACGATTGGAACTGCTGAAATAAAAAAACATTCGACTATACCCTAAATACTTCGAGATGCAGGAATGCGGCAAGAGAATGAATCCCCAGGAGCTTACTAAAGTAAGTGACTGGGGTGAATGAGCGCAGTCAACACACCTGCACCTTGAAGTATGACAGGTATAACGCAAACCACATTGATCTGTGCCGGTGTTTATCGTTTTCGTCGACGTTAAACTTATATCAATAAAAATAATCGTAATCTCTCGATTGTCATTTTTAGCTGGCAAAAAAGTAATGAAAACAGAAAATGCCTTTTCGCTGGAATCACGAACCCGTGAAGAACAGGATGACATTAATACCTTAAGTGAGGCCTTTTCATTGAAGGCGTTTCGCTACATTGATATCGCCCGTGAAGAGCGCCTGAATACTATTTTCTCGAGCTGGCCGCTTTTGCAGGAATTATCCGCCGCTCAGGAGTCTGAACGCTAATGCCGGTCATTGCTCTTCAGGGACTGCGCGGCGGCTGTGGTGCCACTGCGCTCTGCGCAGCGCTCGGATGGGCGCTGAATGCCTTACAGGAATCGGTGCTGATACTCGATTTTTCCCCAGCCAATCAACTGTCTACCCACTTCAACCTGGCGGTGGATCATGAGGCTGGATGGATGTCCGCCCTGCTCAATCAACAGCCGTGGCAGCAGACCGCGCAACGTTACCGGCCGGGGTTAGATTTCTTACCTTTTGGCGCAATAACCCATCAGCAGGCGTTAAGCATTCGTTGTTTCGACGAAAAATTTGCTGAACCGTTACTTAATGCTTTCGCTGCGCTCAAATCTCAATACCGTTGGTTGATCCTGGATTTACCGGCAGATGTGTCGCCCTGGCATCTGCCATTCCTGCGCAGCGCTGACCAGGTCATTCAGGTATTGACCCCCGATGCCAACTGCCAACTGCGTCTGCATCACCCACGTTTTTTGCCGCACACGCTGTTTTTGATCAACCAGTTCAACGCCAACAGTAAACTGCAACAGGATCTGCATCAGTTGTGGATTAGCTCGCTGCGCAACCTGATTCCCCAGGTGATTCATCGGGATGAAGCACTGGCGGAAGCACTGATGATGAAACAACCTCTGGGTGAATATCGCCCGCACGCCCTTGCCAGTGAAGAGGTGAATACCCTGGCAAACTGGCTACTGCTCAATGTGGCCGGGGCAGGAAAATGAATCCACTGCGCTGGCTGTTAATCCCGCAGGCATGGCAGGCATTGCAACAACGCGCCCGTCTGGCGCGTCGGCATGGAGCCGCCTGGCCGACCATTGTCCTGCATCTCATCTGGTGCATCCTTGCCTGGTCACTGCTACGCCTCGAGACCCCGGGCTGGCAACGCATCCTGCAACAACGCCAGCGTTACTATCCGCAAATCTCCCTGCAACGCCCGCGCCCGCTCGATGTCCTGCGCTATGCGCTACAAAGCCTGTGGCTGTTGTTGATATTGCCGCTCGACGAAAGCGAACGCAGTGAACGTAAACGCTTCAATAACGCCTTTAAGCCGCTGTTTCGCTGGCGTCAGCAGTTCTATCAATGGCTGGGTGCGCTGCCATTGCAGCTGAAAAAACGTGGCGTCATCCGGCGCAGTGAGCAACGCCTGCAACGTTTACCTCCACGCGCACGCCAGCTGCTGTTTATCGTTGCCGCCATTGCCGCCAGTCTGCTGGCACTGCTGTGCATCTCCCAGCCGTTTGGCATCATGACGCAGTTTTTCTTCGTGCTGCTGCTGTGGAGCCTGGCGATGCTGGTGCGCCGCGTGCCGGGACGACTCTCCACCATCATGCTGATTGTGCTGTCGCTGACCGTTTCCTGCCGTTACCTGTGGTGGCGCTATACCGAAACCCTCAATTGGGACGACCCGGTTAGCCTCGCCTTCGGCCTGCTGCTGATTGGCGCAGAAACCTACTCCTGGACGGTGCTGGTGCTGGGCTATTTCCAGACACTGTGGCCTCTCAACCGCCATCCGCTGTCGATGCCTGACGAGATCACCGTCTGGCCGAGCGTCGATATTCTGGTGCCGACCTATAACGAACCGCTCAGCGTGGTGAAACCCACCATCTACGCGGCTATGGGCATCGACTGGCCGCGCGATAAGCTGAATATCTATATTCTGGATGACGGCACGCGCGACGAGTTCCGTGAGTTTGCCGCCAGCGTCGGCGTGCAGTATGTGGTACGCCCGACCCATGAACACGCCAAAGCGGGCAATATCAACCATGCGCTGCAAACCCGTTGTCAGAGCGAATATGTGGCGATTTTCGACTGTGATCACGTGCCGACCCGTTCGTTTCTGCAAATGACCATGGGCTGGTTCCTGAAAGATAAACAGCTGGCGATGTTGCAGACACCGCACCACTTTTTCTCGCCCGATCCCTTCGAGCGCAACCTCGGGCGCTTCCGCCAGACGCCAAACGAAGGCTCGCTGTTCTACGGCCTGGTGCAGGATGGCAACGACACCTGGGATGCAGCGTTTTTCTGCGGTTCCTGTGCCGTATTGCGCCGCACCGCGCTGGATGAGATTGGCGGCATCGCCGTGGAAACCGTAACGGAAGATGCGCACACCTCGTTGCGCCTGCACCGTCGCGGCTACACCTCGGCCTATATCCGCATCCCGCAGGCAGCAGGTCTGGCGACCGAAAGCCTGTCGGCGCATATCGGCCAGCGCATCCGTTGGGCGCGCGGTATGGTGCAGATTTTCCGTCTGGATAACCCGCTGTTTGGCAAAGGCTTAAAGCTGGTGCAGCGCCTGTGTTACGCCAACGCCATGCTGCACTTTCTCGCCGGGATTCCCCGGCTGATCTTCCTGCTGGCACCGCTGGCTTTCCTGCTATGCCATGCCTACATCATCTATGCCCCGGCACTGGCGATCGCCATTTATGTGTTGCCACATATGCTGCACACCAGCCTGACCAACTCACGCATCCAGGGGCGCTGGCGTCACTCTTTCTGGAGTGAAGTGTATGAGACGGTGCTGGCGTGGTATATCGCCCGCCCGACCACGGTGGCGCTGTTCAATCCGCACAAAGGCAAATTCAACGTCACCGCCAAGGGTGGCCTGGTGGAGAAACGCCATCTCGATTGGGTGATCACCAAACCCTACATGTTCCTGGTACTGCTAAATCTGGCGGGGATTGTGATGGCCTTCTGGCGTATGGCTTACGGCCCGTCCAATGAAATCCTCACCATCTGGGTCAGCCTGATTTGGGTGATTTATAACATGATCATCCTCGGTGGTGCGGTGGCGGTATCGGTAGAGGCGCGGCAGATTCGTGAAGCGCATCGTGTCGAGATCGCCATGCCCGCAGCCATTGCACGCGAGGATGGCCATATGGTGCCATGCACGCTGCGCGACTACTCGGACGGTGGTGTCGGCGTGGAATTACGCGAGCCGGATGCGCTGCAAGAAGATGAGCCAGTGTGGCTGCTGCTGCGCCGTGGTCAGCAGGAGTTCAGTTTCCCCTGCCAGGTACAGCGCGTATTTGGCCGCCGCGCCGGTATTCGCCTGCATCAGCTTTCCACTGAACAACACATTGAATTTATTCAATGTACCTTTGCCCGCGCCGATACCTGGGCGCTGTGGCAGGACGGTTTCCCGGAAGACAAACCGGTACAAAGCCTCGCCGACATTATGGTGCTGGGCTTTAAAGGCTATCTGCGTCTGGCGGAGTACGGCCCGCGCCCGCTGCGCCGTTTATTCAGTCTGCTCACTACCCTGGTGAGCTGGCTGGCATCACTGCTGCCGCAACAGCCTGGCCGCGTGAAAACAGAAAACACTCATTAAGTTGATGATATGACCATGACAAGAAAACTGAGTTGGTTCACCGCCCTGCTGCTGAGTACCGCCACGCTGGCGCAGGCCGCCCTGCAACCTGATGCTCCGGTAGCGCCTCAGGCGGCGGCACAAAGTCCACTGCCGGTGCTGAGCGACCAGTTGTTGCCTGGTGCACCGCTGCGCGCCAGCCAGTTGCTGTTTAACCAGGTCGCACCACCACCGGGCAGCATGACGTTGCGCGGCACTGGGCCAACCGGTCAGATTGAGTTTGGCGTGCGTAGTGATGAAGTGGTGACACGCGCGCTGCTGACCCTCAACTATCGTCCGTCACCGGCGTTGATCCCAACGCTGTCACAGCTTAAGGTCTATCTCAACGATGAACTGGTCAGCCTGATCACCATTACCGCCGATCAGCTCGGCAAAGAGAATCAAACTCAGCTGGCGATCGATCCGCGCTTTATCACCGACTTCAACCGCGTGCGGCTGGAGCTGGTCGGCCATTACGCTAACGTGTGTGAAAACCCGGCCAACAGCACCATCTGGCTGGATATCGGCAAAGAGAGCCAGCTCGACCTGACGCTGCAAAAACTGCCGCTGAAAAACGATCTGTCGCACTTTCCGGAACCCTTCTTCGACAGCCGCGACAGCCGTCCGCTGCAACTGCCGATGGTGTTCAGCACGGCACCCAATCTGCAACAACAGCGTGCCGCTGCGATTCTCGCGTCTTATTTTGGCAGCAAGGCGCAATGGCGCGGTCAAACCTTCCCGGTGCTGTATAACCAGTTGCCGAAAGAACAGCACGCGGTGGTGTTTGCCACTAACGATCAACGGCCTGATTTCCTGAAAGAGATGCCGCCGGTGCAAAAACCGACGGTGATGATGGTCAGCCAGCCGGACAACCCGTATGAGAAGATGCTGCTGATCCTCGGTCGTGACGACAAAGATTTGCTGACCGCCGTCGAGGGCATTGCTCAGGGTGAACTGTTGCTGCGCGGTGATACTTCGACGGTCGATGACGTCAAATTACTGGCACCGCGTAAAGCGTACGATGCACCAAACTGGGTGCGCACCGACCGCCGTACCAGTTTTGCCGAACTGACGCAGTACCAGAACCAATTGCAATCCGACGGCCTGCAACCCAACCCCATTGCTCTGACGCTCAACCTGCCGCCAGACCTGTTCCTGGTACGTGCACGCGGCATCGATATGGACCTGATTTATCGCTACACCTCGCCGATTCAGCAGGATGGCTCGCGCCTGGCGGTGCATCTGAATAATCAGTTTATGCAGGATTACCCGCTGATGCCGAAGGACACAGGTGGCAAGCAGCTATTGCATATCCCGCTGCTCCAGGGCTTGCAGGACAGCAGCCGTCAACTGACCATTCCGGCGCTGCGTCTCGGCGTGGTGAACCAGCTACGCTTTGACTTCGACTACGCCAACACCTTTATTGGCGGCACCGCCGATGGCCGATGCGAAACCGTCACCGCCGTGGGTCACCACGTGGTGATTGACGATCACTCCAGCATCGATTTCTCCGGCTATCGCCACTACATCGAAATGCCATCGCTGGCGGCATACGCCAACGCCGGTTTCCCTTACAGCCGCTATGCCGACCTGGCGCAGTCGCTGGTTTTGGTGCAACCCAAACCGAGTAACAACGAAGTCACCACCCTGCTGAATGCGCTTGGCAGCATCGGCGCACAGACCGGCTATCCGGCGCTGCGCGTACAGATGAGCGACGACTGGAGCAAAGCCAAAAGCAGCGATGCCGATCTGCTGATGATCGGCAGCATTCCGACCGATCTCCAGGATGACCGCAAGATCGATGCGCTGGTCGATGCCGCTCGCAGCTGGCTCAACAAACCGGCACGCCCGGTCGCTGCACCTAACATCCCGGTCTCCGCCAGCGATCGCGCCGTCGAAAGCCAAACCACCATCAGCTCGCGCGGCCCGCTGGGGGTGATTGTCGGCTTCCAGTCACCGTTCTTTGATCAGCGCAGCGTGGTGGCCCTGCTGGCCGACAGCCCACGCGGTTGGGATCTGCTCAACAACGCGATGCAGGACACCGGCAAACGCGCGGCGATTTTCGGCTCCGCCTCGATTATCCGTGAGTCGGGCGTCTACAGCCTGCGCGTCGGCGATACTTATTTTGTCGGCCATCTGCCGTGGTGGGAGCGTCTGTGGAATATGCTGGCGACCCATCCGGTGTGGCTGGCGGTGTGCGCGACGCTGGTGGTGGTGCTGTTTGCCCTGATGGCATGGCGTCTGATGCGCATGGTGAGCCGCCGCCGTCTGGCCGAAGACGAAGACGATGAATAAAGCACGCGCACTGCGGTTCGGGCTGCTGCTCAGCAGCACGCTGGGGATGCTGGCGGGATCGGTCGCCGCCCCCACCGGTCCGCAGGTTTCGCCGGTCGAATGGCTGCTAATGCAGATCCGTACCGGCGAATCGACCAACAAGTATGATCTGGTGCAGCAATCGCTCTACCGGCTGGAAAAAATCGACCCTGACAACCCGCAGGTGCTGGCGGCGCAAATCCGTATGGCGCTGCGTCAGGGCGATCAGACCAAAGCCCAGCAGCTGTTGGATGAGCTGAAACGTGTGGCTCCGCAATCCGCCGCCGCCCATGAATCCGCAGCAGGCCTGAAGCTGATGTCCGCTGACGGCCGCCAACAGTTGCAGCAAGCGCGGCTGCTGGCCGCCGCAGGTCACATAGCGGAAGCAAAAGACGCCTGGGACGCGCTGTTTCATGGCGTGTTCCCGGATGTGAACACCGAGCTGGAATACTGGCAACTGGTGGCGCGTCTGCCCGCTCAGCAGCAGACGGCGTACCGCCAGCTACAGGCGCTGGAAAAACGCTATCCCGGCAATATTGGCGTGGAGCTGCAACTGGCGCGCATGGCCTTTGATAACAATCAACCGGCCGAAGCGCTGATGCAACTGCGCAGCCTCGCCAGACGTGATGGTGGCCGAGATGCCGCGTCCGAACTTTGGCTGCAACAGATTCAGAATCAACCGGTTAGTGACCGTAGCGTCGCCAGCCTGAAGCAATATCTCACCGTGTTTACCTCCGGCGACGCGCAGCAGCGTGGGCAGGAGGAGTTGGCACGCCAGCAAAAATTGCTGGCCGACCCAGCATATCGCCAACGTATGCGCGGGCTGGCGCTGGTGGATGCCGGGGGCGGTGCCGGGGCGATTGCCTCCCTCAGCGCAGCGCTGAAAGCCACGCCTGATGATGCCGAACTGATGGGGGCGATGGGCCAGGCTCAGGCGCGCGCCAACAACCGTGCTGCGGCCATTATGTGGTTAGAAAAGGCCATCAAACACGGTCAGGCCAGTACCCAGGTGGGGAAATGGCAATCGCTGCTGCAAACCAACCGCTACTGGCTGGCGATCAACAACGGCGATAATGCGCTGAAGAAAGGCGATCTCAACGGGGCGGAACGTCAGTATCTCAACGCCCAGGTGATTGATAATCGTGACAGTTGGGCGCTGATTGGCCTCGGCGACGTGGCGCAGGCGCGCCATGACGAAGCTCAGGCCAAACGCTACTGGCAACTGGCGCTGCATATTGATCGCAGCAATACCACAGCAGTGCGCCGCCTGACGTCATTGCGCATCAACCAGCTGCGCGCCGAAGCCGATACACTGGCCGAGCAAGGGCAATGGCATCAGGCGGTAGTGAAATATCGTCAGGCAGCCCAGGAAACGCCTGACGATATCTGGCTGTCATACCGACTGGCTGGTGCGTTACGCAACAGCGGTGATGGAGCCGGGGGGCGGGAGGTGATGAACAACATGGTGCGCCAGCATCCGCAGGACCCGGGGACGTTGTACGCCTGGGCGCTGTGGCTATCATCCGGGGATGAGGATGATGCAGCTCTGGCAGCACTTAATCGCCTGCCGCAGTCACGTTGGGATGACAACATGCATGAACTGGCCGATCGGCTGAATCAGCAGAAAGTCTTCACCCGCGCCAATGCGCTGCGCGACGGCGGCGACGAAGCGGCAGCGATAGCGTTATTACAGCAGCAGCCTGCCTCGCCTCGCCGTGACATCACGCTGGCCGACTGGGCGCTGGAGCGTGGTGATGCGCGCAGCGCGCTGGCGGGTTACCAGCAAGTGCTCAAACAGGACGCACACAATAACGACGCGGCACTCGGTCGTATCGAAGCCCTGATTGCGTTAAAGCGCCCGCAGGAAGCACGCCAGGCGCTACAAACCTTGCCGGATAGCGTGGCGGAGGAAAGCATCAACAGCGGTCGTCGGGTGGCGCTCGCCTGGCAAAACAGCGGCGACAACGCGCGGGCGCAGCAGCTGTTTAACGCGCTAAAAACTCGCGCCACCCAGCAAGCGCCTTCGCAAAGTAAAGCGTTGGTGTATCGCGATGCGGCACGGCTGGAGACCCAGTTACGCCAGCCAACCCAGGCACAGCAGGATTACCGGCTGGCAATGTCCGCTAGCGGCATCAGCGCAACCGTGCCGCAGGATAACGACAGCTACACTTACCTGACCCGCAACCAGCCGCAGGATGACTGGTTGAAGCGCGGTATTCGCAGCGACGCGGCCGACCTTTATCGTCAGCAGGACACCACCGTCACGCTGGAGCAGGATTACTCGCGCGACAAGGGCACTGGTGGCCGTTCGGATTTCACCGCGCACACCACCATGATGCAGGCGGAAACGCCGCTGGCCGATGGCCGCAGTTTTGTCCGCGTCGATCATGTGCTGGTATCGGCGGGCACCTTTGCCACCGAAAACGGCAGCCACAACGATCGCTTCGGCAGCTGTAACGATGCCAACTCCGGCGGCTGTAGCCGTGATTTCACCCAGCGCGACGAGGGGACGTCGATTGGCGTGGGCTGGCATAACGATCGCTGGTCTGGCGATATCGGCACCACACCGCTGGGCTTTGAAGTCACCAACTGGGTGGGCGGCCTGAGCTGGAAAACCGATGTGGATGACATCGGCATGACGCTGACCGCTTCCCGTCGCCCGATTTCCAGCTCGCTGCTGGCCTTTGCTGGCGCACGCGATCCTGCCACCAACGGCGGCAAAACCTGGGGTGGCGTGGTTGCCACCGGCGGTTCATTGGGTTTGAGTTACGATCAGGGCGGCGCGCATGGCGTCTGGGCAGATCTCAGCGCCCATCAGCTGACCGGGGAAAACGTCGCGGATAACACCCGTGAACGTTTGATGGCGGGTTACTACTACAAGCTGATCAACGAAGACAACCGCCGCGCCACCATCGGTCTAAACAGTATGCTGTGGCACTACCAGAAGGATTTAAGCGATTACACCTTCGGGCAGGGTGGTTACTACAGCCCGCAGCAATATCTGTCGTTCTCGGTGCCGGTAACCTGGCGGCAGCGTACGGAAAACTGGTCCTATGATTTGGGCGGTTCGGTTTCCTGGTCGCATTCCAAAACTGATGCGCAGCAGCGTTATCCGGTCAATCCGGGGTTTGAACTGGCGTCGAACCCTTATTCGAACAGCAGCTCCAGCAGTGGCGTGGGTTATACCTTGCAGGCGATCGTGGAACGGCGCTTAACACCACATTGGTTCGTCGGGCTGGCGATGGATATTCAGCAGGCGAAAGATTACACCCCAAGTCACGGCTTGTTGTATGTACGCTATTCGATGGCGGGCTGGAACGGTGATATGGATATGCCACCGCAACCGCTGATTCCGTATGCGGATTTTAAATGATGAGCGGTCTGGATCTGAGAAGGTTCCGCCCGCCAGACATTAGGCAGTTTCAGCTGCAACGTGCAGGCGGACGGGCAAAGGTCCGAAGGCGCGGACCTTTGCAATCCGCGCCCTGCGGCGTCCTCGCGCAGCGCATAGCGCTGTACCCTCGCTTATCACTCAGGCCGCACGGCACGCGCGGATTCGCCATCCCTGGCTCATTCCGCTCTCTCGCCGCATCCATGCGGCTCGGCCTGGCCTTCCCTCTGCGCTCGGCGCTGCGGATGCCGCCCACCCCACCGCCTGTCAGATCGTAGAAAAACAAAAAAGCCAAAAGCCAAAAGAAAGAGACTGATAAGCACAGGTTGTGCAGCGGTGGGTGGGGCGCCATCCGGACTCGCTGAGCGAATGAATGCTGCCAGGATGAGCCGCATGGATGCGGCGAAAGGCGGCGTTGAGCAGGAGCGAATCGACGCCGGTCCGTCGGCAGCGTGAATGAGCGAAGGCACCGCGCAGCGGCGAGGGAGGCTGGCGCGAGGCCCGGGATTGCAAAGGGTGCGGCCAGGCACCCTTTGCTCGGTCGCCGCACCGGCGAACTGAAACTGCATCAGCCTGTGGCGAACGAAACCGCTCAAATACCAACAAAACGCCTCGCTAGATCAGCGCCTTTCCTGATATGCCATCCAGGTCAGCAACTGCAAACTGGCCGAGAAGTAGTTCTGATCCGGTGCCAGCCGGTCACTCAGATACCCCGTCTCACTCAGCGTCAAATCACGAATCGCCAGCAACCCGCCATCGAGGTTATAAGGTGCAGGCGTATTCGCCAGCACATCAAACCATGCCGGAGTGGTTAAACGTCCATATCCCTGCCAGACACGCTGATACGGCACCAGACGCAGGCTTTGCGGGTCGTACCACCAGATATTCAGCGGGATACGAATCGCGTCATAGCTAAAGCGATTGGAATACCCCACCGCAGGTGCCACCGAACCGTCGGCATTCAGCGCCACCCAATCGAGCGGCAAACCACTTTTACCGAAATGCATATCGCCCAACAGGTCCATGCCATCATCAATCAACTGATTCCAGACGCGCAAATGGCTGTGCTGCGCAAACTCACGCCAGGCGGGGAACAGAAAATAGGACGGATTGAGCACGATAAAACTGGTTTTGTTGAAACCCTGCACGCCCGGCAGCATCACGGTATGCCCGGCATAGGTGATCACATTGAGCTTCACAATTGCGCGCTGGATACGATCCGACGCCTGCTGGTAGCTGTTGGAGGACCACTTCTGCGCCCCACGCTGCAACGCCCAGGCAATCAGGACATCACCATCCGACGCGTTATTTTTGTCAGCGATGGGATCAGTCGCACCGGGAGTGTAGCGCCAGTAAAACAGATCATTTTGCGGATTGCGCAGATGCGTCTGCGTCCATTGCCACAGTTTATCAAAGGTGGGGCGATCGTCATTCGCCACCGCCAGCAACATGCCGTAACCCTGACCTTCGGTATGGCTGACGTTGTTGTTGGCCGTATCGCTGATACGACCATCGCTGCTCATAAAGCGACTTTTAAAGGTACTCCAGCCATTTGCGGCCGCCTGGGCGCTAAAAAACATCACCATGAAACAGAGTATCCATTGACGCCAGAACGGCTTAACACTCATCTCAGCTTCCTATTGATATCGGTAGTGCAGCGTGCCGCCGTCGAGCTTTTCCAGCGTGACCGGCACCTTCACACTGCCGCCCTGATCCTGCAACCAGTGGGCATACACTCCGGCCAGCACCGCGCTGAAGGCCAACTGCCAACGTTCGGTATTCACCAGACTGTCGCCAGCCGGTAACGCATGGTGCTCAATCAGGATGGCGTTCTCCATCGGCTGTAACTGGGCAAAACCCCAATTAAAACGCGCCAGCTGCAAATTGATTTCGCGCTCCAAATCCTGCACGGTGCGCGCCTCCGCCAAAGGATAGCGTGCTGCCAGCGATTCGCCCACCTGGTTGAGGAAACCTTCCGCTTCCTCTCCGGCATTATCCAACATGCCTTCAATCATCACGCTGACCAGATCAAACCAACCCGGCTGATGCGGGTGGCTGACACGGGCTGCCAATTGCTCACTCATTAGTTGTCTCCGAACATGTAACGGAAGTACAGATTCGCTGTGGTCTCGTTGTAATCACCGAAGGTGTCGTAGCCTAACTGACCTCCGAGGGTGAGATCTTTGTTGACCTTGTAATCAGCTCCGGCATGCAGGTTATAACCGATACCGTTTTTGCTATCGCCATCGTAGTACGCGCTCTTGACGTAACCCGCATCGGCCATCGCCTGCAACTGCGACTGCAATGACGGATCGTTCGGGAAGTAAGCGCTCTTATCCTGGCTATAGGTTTGATAACCGATCGCACCACCGATATTCACCTTCAGGTCATCAAACTTACGCGAGAAGTCGACCGGGAACGAGATCGACGCGTAGTTCTGCGGGCTGAAGTAACCACCCTGACCATAGCTGAAGTAGCTGAGATTTTTTGAGTAGTCCATCCACGACAGGCTCATCCCCACCTTCAGCTCGCGGTCATCGTAGTGGAACGGACGCACATAAGCACCCGCTGTAGCCTGCACGCTATTGTTGCTGGCCACGTTCTCGCCGATATAGCTGTACGCCCCAGCACCAACATAGAAACCGGCGTCACCGTCGTCATAACTCAACAGCGCGTTACCGCCGTTTTTCGTCACCTGGCCCCATTTTTTGCCGCTGGCGCTGTCTTCTGCACCGACATACGACAGCAAGCTATCCGTCACCGCACGACGCTCACCGGTCAGGATCAGCGTCAGGAAGTCAGTCAGCTTCGGCGACCACTGGATGCCCCCCACCATAGTGCTGAGATCCTGGCCGAGCGGTGTACTGCCCAGATCGATTTTGTAGCTGTCGCCGCGCAAGGCCATGCTCAGCTCAACCCCGTTGCCTTTCTGCGAATTGGTCGAAGAAGAAGGCACATCGGTGACTTCGGCATCGCCCGCTGCGACCACGGCACCCTGAATCAGTGAGTTAGTACCGAAACGACGCCAGGCATCGCCCGCCGCACTGCCCGCCGACAGGGAAATCGGCGTCATGGTGAAGTCGAAGCGCGAATCGCCGAACGGCACGGTGGAGAAAGTCAGCGGCGCTTTGGCTTCGGTCAGCTTACTCAGGCCCGATTCGCCATCACGTCCACGCACCTGCAACTGCCCCTGAGTCCAGGTGCCGGTTTTCTCCTGCAAATCGTCCATCATGTCGTCGATCTGCTTCAGCGTACGGCTCTGCTGCACCGCCGGGGTGTTGCTCGCCAGCGTCACGCCACTGGCGCTACTGGTCGCATCCGGCGTGGACTGCCACGGCATCACCGCGCCGTAGCTGGATGGCGTACGCCCTACCGGTGAAGTGCTGCGGTTGATAAACGGGTTATCCGCCAGCGCCAGACCACCCACGGTGGGTACGCTGCCGGTTTGTGCGCCCTGCAAGCCAATTAGCTGGCCGCGCGCCGTGCGCAGATAACTCATCGCCTGGCTGTGCTCGCCGTTGGCTTCCGCCACGCGTGCCAGCAGCAACAGGCGGTCCGGTGTCTGCTCGTTGCGCAGGCCGCGCGTCAGGGTATTGGCCTGCTGCACGTCGTTCATTGCCAGCGCTACGTTGATCGCCCCTTCGCGCGCATCCTGAGTCGGGGTGTCCTGGGTCATCAGGTAATCGTACACCACACCCGCTTCTTTGTTCATCTTGCCGGATTGGTACAGACGCGCCATCGCGAACATCAGATCGCGGTTCTGCGGATCGTGTTGCAGCGCACCCACCAGCTTGTCGTAAGCGGCGGCGTACTGTTTCTGCTCGCGCAGACGATCCACCTCGTTGATGACGTAGCCATTGCGAATACCCGCCAGCTGCGTCGGGGTGCTGCGTGCCTGCAATTCCGGGCTACTGAGGAAGCTCTGCGCCTCGGTGGTCAGACCGGCCTGATTCAGCACCGCCACCTGCGCGGCGTAATCCCCGGCGTTACCCTGCACACCGCGCTGTAAATTGCTGCGCACCACGGAGACCGCAGTGGTGAGATCCCCCGCTTTCGCCAGTTTCTGCGCCAGGTTACCGGCATCCACCGGGTTCGACGGCGGATTCGCCGCCAGTGCGCGCAGCGTATTCGCCGCCGCCGCATTAGAACCCTGCGCCAGATACTGATCGGCGGTGTTCATTTGCAGGTTAAAATTCACGCGTTGCGCCAGCTCGCGCATATCGCTGCTTTTGCTGCTGTTGGGAATGCGCGCCAGCAGCAGGCTGGCCTGTTGCCAGGCGCCACTTTCGCTGGCGTTCAACGCACCGGCGTAAAGTTCATTGGTGCTGGCACCGGTGCGCATCGTCGGCTGCATGATATTCGCCGCCATCATGCTCTCGCCTTGTCCACGATAGATGCGCGCCAGATCAAGACGCAGCCAGCCATCGTTCGGGTTACGCGCGATACCCTGTTGCAGGGTGGCAATTGCCGCCGCGTTGTTACCTGCCGCCAGCTCACGTTTCGCCTGCTGACGGATCGGATCGGTGCTACTGCCGCGCGGTGCCACGCTCTGACGCACGCTGTCCGGCAATGAGGCCAGCAGAGTATTGGCTTCAGCGCTGCGGTTTTGCTGACGCAGCACGTAAAACAACCCTTCTTTGGCGTTGCGGTTATCCGGGTCGCTTTGCAGGATCGAACGGTAGGTTTGCTCCGCCTGCGGCAGTTGATTGGTACGGCGCAACACATCCGCACGGAACAGTTTGGCGGAGGTGCCTTTCTCGCCTTCGGCCTGAGCCAGAGGCTCGCTCAACGCCAGCGCCTGAGCGCTGTCACCATTTTTCAGGGCCTGCTGTGCCGTCGCCAGTTGCGCATAGAAACGGGCATCGGTGGCCTGTTTCTGACGCTCCGCGCTCTGATCGCCCCCCATCTGCGCGGCGCGTGTCAGGTAATCAGCCGCTTCAGAATAACGTCCGGCGCGCTGCGCCACATAGCCCATCCCCGCCAGCGCATCGGCATCCTGCGGGTTGGCCTGCAATACTTTCTGGAAGTTGTTTTGAGCGCTGCTGACATCGCCACTGTTCAGGGCGGTAAAGCCCGCGCCTTTCTCCGCGCCACCGACATTTTTACGGTAATAATCCATTACCGTGTTGTCCTGCGGATGGCGCTGCTGCCAGGTCTGATATAGCGACGCATCAGAAGCCTGTGGCCCCAGCCACAGCAGCGCCTGCCGCAGTGAACGATCTGCGTCTTTGTTGCCATCAGCCATCGTTGCTAATAGGTCGATACCTTCGCGACGCGTCGATTCCTGGTAAGTCATCGCTTTACCCAGCGCCAGTTTGGCCCCGGTATCCTGCGGATGCTCAGCAGAGAATTGACGCAACGCTTCAACCGCCTGCGGCAGCATGGAGCGGTCACCGGCCATCGTCAGGTAATATTCGGCAGCGACACTCGGCGGTGGCTCATTACCGCTGAAGGTGTTGCGCCAGGTTTGCAGCGCCGCGGCGATGTTGCCGCTGCGCGCCTGCTGTCGCGCCAGTGACAGCTGCGACTGCGGGATACTTTGCAGCTGACGGGCGTTATCCAGCTCGGTCAGATGCCCGTCGTTGGGCGAGACTTTGCTCAGGCGTGCGCGCCATTGCGAAGCGGCGACGTTATCGCCGCTCTGCTGAGCATACAGCGCCAGCAGGTACAGCGCCTGGGTGTTATTGGGTTCCACCATCAGCACTTTTTGCAGCGAAGCCTGGGCTAAATCGTCATGCGCTTTCTGATGCCAGTAAGCCGCCTGATCAAACAGCGCCTGTAACGCAGGATTTGTGCTCTCAGCCGCCAACAGCGGCTGAGAGAATGTCAGTGCCCCACCCAGAATCAGGGCATGGCGAATACCGGCGCTTAACAGATGTTTTTTCATTATTTTTATCCTTACTTCTTGCCGGACTTGCTATCACCTTGCGGGTTGAGACGTCGCCATGCATGACGTCTCAGCATCACCCAGGCGCCACTGCCCACCAGTGCCGAGACCAGTAATGCGGCCAGCGCCATCAGCACCGAGTGCTGGTTGGCATACCACACCACCATCATGTACCAGGGCATTTCGCCGCTTGGGAACTGCTCCCCAACGCGGAAACTGCGGATACCGTTTTCATCGGTGATGATGGCGGTATCGCCACGAATACCGGCGTTGATACGCGCCGAGTTCAAATCGTTGTGCAGACGCAGCAGCTGGTCATCGCTGGTTGCTACCGTCATCACCACCAGGCGATCCGGGTTCCACGGCGAGCGATAACTGACAAAGCCGCGCCACGCCTCGTTGGAGGAAAAGTAACGGTCGGCATCCAACTGTTGACGATACCAGTCACCGGTCAGCCAGCCGCGCAGCTTGTCCCAGGTGGTGGGGTCTTTCACGCCCAGCGTATTGCCGCTGGTTTCATACGGTGTCCCTGCCAGCATCGCCTGGTTAAAGGCGCTGTTTTGCGTGGTACTGACCGCCAGCAAATCGCTCTGCTCCAGACGTGAGAGATTGGTGCCGCCATTCGGCATCCCGAACAGCACCTGGTTTTGCGCCAACGGCACGCCCGTGGCGTTACCGGCACGCGCAGCCATATCCAGCAGCGTGGAGATCTCGGCATCGCTCGGTTTTTCCGGCAGCAGCAGCGCCGTCTGTGAGAAATCAGCCAGACGCGTGAACGGGAAAGACGCACCCACGAAGTACGACAGGTTCGGCAGCATGGTGAAGTGACGCGTATGGCTCAGGTCGATCGACGAGTCATCCTCAATGCGGCTTTTGATGTTGTTGTTCAGCAACACGCCGCAGGGTGCATCCGCTTTCGGCTTGATGTTGAAGTAGAGCGCCAGCTGGTTATCGCCGTAAATCAGATAGGGATCGAGCTTCAGCGTGTAGTTTTCCTGACGCGCGTCGCCGCCCAGACGGTGCCATGCACTCTCCAGTAAGCCGACTTTATTGACCGTCAGGTTGCGCAGGAAGGTGCCGTTCAGCATCACGTTAAGGAACGAATTGTTCTCGTCGATCCAGCTCTCGGACGGGAAACGATAATGCAGGTTGACCGGAATGGTATCGCCATCCCACATAAACAGATCCGGCGCGGCGCGGAAGTTCACGCTCAACGCATCATGCCAGATACCGGTGGTGGTCAGGCTCTGATCCTTACGCAGCAGCTCGCTCAGACGCACCGGGCGGCTGGTGTTGATCCAACGCGGCGCATCATATGGCTTACGCAGCGCAATCGGCTGCGACTGCACATTCAGGTTGCTGGCATCGGTGGTCAGTGGCTGGGTGGTCAGACGGTTAGCTGCCTGACGCAGTTGCGCATCATCGGCACCACTCACCAACAGCAGTTTGTACACCGGGTTAATCGGGTTATCGACCATCTGCAACGTCGGGCCGTTGGCTGCCGGGAAGGTCAGGATGCCGATTTTATCACCGGGATGACCAAACAGAATGCCGTTGTGCTCAGGCAGATCGCCACGCACCACCGGGAAGCGGATGCCACGGTAGTCCGACTGAATACCCAGCCAGGAGGCGACCAACGCGGCCGCGCTGACGGTATCCGGCGTCACGTTTGACGTAAAACCAATGGTGACGCTGGCGGGCGTCATGCGCAGCGGATCGAGAAACGGACGTGGGAAGTTACGCAGGCTGGTGCCAATGTTCAACCGCTGACCTTCCATGCTCAGCGTGGTTTTCGGCAGGATCGTCACCTGATATTGCTGCGCGCTCTCTTTCTCGCACAGCAACTTGTCGGCATCGTTGATTTTGAAGCTCAGGTTGTTGCTGGCAACCACCATCGCTGCCGGGATATCGAGCTGATAATCGCTGGTATCGCTGTCGGTGGAACCCAGCGGCAGCGTACCCAACGGCTGGCCGTTGAGCATCAGTTGCAGTGAGGTATTACGCGACGCCAGCGCGGCAGAAACACGCAGCGACAGGTTAAGACGTGCATTGGTGATCACCTCATCGCCCGGCAGAGTAAACACGATACCTGACTGGAGCTGACCACCGGTTAACACGATGCCCTGCTTCTGGCCCATCTGTGCCACCGAAATCACGGTGCTGACCGGCTGATTGAGCGGCGTGGCGACGCTCGGCGCAGGGGCCGGTGTCGGCAGAACCATCTCAGGAGCCGGTGCTTCGTTGGCGGCGGCTGGCGCATCATTTTCCACCGCAGGCGCGTTTTCAGCCGGTGCACTGACCGCAGGCGTGGTTTCGGGCGGCATATAAGGTGCGCTGCCTGCGGCCTCTTTCAGCTGTGCATCGGCATTGGTATCCAGTCCCTGCGGCGGCGGCACTTGCCCCAGCGCAGAGCTGTCCTGCGTCACCGTCGCTGGTGTTTCCGCCCAGGCAGGCGCGAGCAGCAGCGCGGTTGCCAGCGAACTCGCCAGCAACGTTTGCGTCAAATTCTTCATGCGGCGCTGTCCTCTTTGACGGCAGTCTGAGCCTCTTGCTTGCCCTTATTACGACGATCTTTCCATGTCAGCCAGAACAGCTCGAAGACGGTGCGCACAATGGTGCCGATCGACAACAACGGGTTATCCTGTTTGTATTGCGGCTGAATCCACGCATCGGCACGCGCCAGCACCACGCGCACCAGTTCGCGACGACGCGACAGCGGCATAGCTTCGAAACGCAGACGAATGGTTTCATCATCGCCAGAGATTTTGCTCACCGGAATGGTGATGGCACCCGACTTCAGCAACAGGTCAATCTCTTCGATTTCATCGAACTCATGGCGGCCATCCGGCGCGTCGAGTTGCGCACCGCCCATCGACAAGTCACTGGTCATGGTGCGCGATGAGATGCCGCTGGCGTAGTGAATAATCGCCGGGATCTGCACTTCAATACGGATGGTTTTACGCACCTGCTTGGTTTCGCGTGCCACGGCAATCGCCGCCATCAGGATAATCAGGCTGAATACCGCCCAACCAACGTTGAGGGCAATAACATAAGGATCCACGCCGAAGTAGTTATGCATGGTGGCACGTACCACACCTGCCACGATGCCTATCGTCAGCAGCGCTGCCACAATCACATGCGGGCGCACGATGTGGAAATCGAAGAAGCCCTGATCCAGCACCCCACCCTTGTCGGTTACGTTGAACTTACCGTGTTTCGGCGAGAACATAGTCAAAATGGTCGGAATAACCAGGTGGAAACACATCACCGTTTCGTAAATTTCACCCCAGAAGGTGTAACGGAACCGGCCATTCATGCGTGAGTTGACGTACAACGACATCACCAGATGCGGCAGCACGTAGGCAAAGATCAGCGACGCCGACGAGTGAATGATGTTGAGGTTAAACAACAGGTACGCCAACGGTGCCGTCAGGAATGCTACACGCGGTAGACCAAACTGGAAGTGCAACATCGCGTTGAGGTAACACAAACGTTGCTGCCACTTCAGGCCACGGCCAAACAGCGGATTATCAACACGGAAAATCTGCGTCATACCACGCGCCCAACGGGTACGCTGAATGACGTGCAGGCCCAGACGTTCGGTCGCCAGACCGGCCGCCAGCGGAATCGACAGGAAGGCCGATCCCCAACCCAGACGCTGCATTTTCAGCGCGGTGTGAGCATCTTCGGTGACGGTTTCAACCGCAAACCCGCCAATCTCCTCCAGCGCGCTACGACGAATCACTGCACAGGAGCCGCAGAAGAAGGTGGCATTCCAGTTATCGTTGCCTTGCTGCACCGGGCCGTAGAACAGTGAGCCTTCGTTCGGGATGCTGCGAGCGGCGCGCAGGTTACGTTCGAACGGGTCCGGCGAGTAGAAGTAGTGCGGCGTCTGCAACAGCGCCAGTTTAGGATCTTTCAGGAACGGGCCAACCGTCGCTTGCAGGAAAGTACGGGTGGCAACGTGGTCACAATCGAACACGCAAATCAGCTCACCTTTGGTGATTTTCATTGCATGGTTGAGGTTACCGGCTTTCGCATGGCGGTTGTCATCACGGGTGATATACCCGACGCCGACGTCGGCGGCAAACATGGCAAATTCACTGCGCTTGCCGTCATCCAGCAAATAGATTTTCAGCTTGTCGCGCGGATAATCAATACACTGCGCCGCCAGCACGGTATCACGTACCACATCCAGGCTTTCATTATAGGAAGGCACATACACATCCACCGTCGGCCACAAACTGGTGTCGTCCGGCAGCGGTTCAATGGTGCGTTTTAATGGCCACGTGGTTTGCAGAAAGCCAAGAATTAAGATCAGCCAGACGTATAGTTCAGCCAGATATAAGCCAATCCCGAGAATGGCTTCAATTTCTGAATTAAACTGCAACGTCTCCGTAGTGCGCCACCAGATATAACGGGTAGACATCAGGGCGGAGAGGATGACCATCACCACCGTTATTTTACGGCTTTTACTCAAGCCCATTAAAAACAGCATACCGATGCTGATTAAGCCAAAGATATATTGTTTCTGGCTATCCATTGGCGTAATGATGATTACCGCTGCGACCGGTGCAAGCACCAGCAGCAGCAGGTAAAACGCGAGTTTACTCATGATTCACCTGCGGAGCTGTGTTGTTATTATTAGGTCTGGCAATGCCAGACTATTAATAATGACTACGGATGGGCGCCTGAACTTCACCGTTGCCCACGGTAATATTCAGAATATTGGAGACACGCTTGGCAATCAGCTCAATATCAAACGCTGCCGCAGATGCAGGGCTGAAATCAAAAACAGATTGCTGTGACGCATTGGCTTCCGCGACGCTTTCATCACGGTGTACCACGCCCAGTAAATTGTCACCCAGACGTTGCTGCATAAAAGCACTGACATCACGGCTTATATTGCGGCGGTTATCGCTCTGGTTGAGCACAAAATAGTGTCCATGTTTATTATTCAGTGGCTGACCAATCATGCGGTCGTTTTCAATTTGCGGCAGCAAAGAAACAGAAGCGGTATCTGCCAGCATCACCACTAAATGCATATCGGCAAGCGCCGTCATTGCCTTTAATGCCGGACCCGGTCCTGGCGGAAAATCCGCGATAATCACCAGGCCGGGATAATTCAGTACCGTATCCAGGCCGCGCTTCAGGAAATGCGGATCTTTACTCAGGTTATCTTCAAAACGTTCGCGCTGTTGCTCGGTGACATCACCGTACGGCAT
Organism: Pantoea sp. X-Soil-TKNS-1211; assembly: GCF_059730495.1. Classification (NCBI taxonomy): domain Bacteria; kingdom Pseudomonadati; phylum Pseudomonadota; class Gammaproteobacteria; order Enterobacterales; family Erwiniaceae; genus Pantoea; species Pantoea sp. X-Soil-TKNS-1211. The sequence goes on along the minus strand of NZ_AP035953.1, from coordinate 142,086 downwards.
AACAAAAATATTGCCGCCAGTGGTGAGAATCGACTGACTCCAGTCGGCCTGTTCCTCCGAACGTGCCACAAAACCGCGGCCATCATGCAGCGGAACACCAAAATGCAGGCGAAGCGCGTTTTGTACGTCAAAATCAATTGCCAAAACTTTGCTGCCTGCGCGGGCCAGACTCCAGGCCAGGTTGGCTGCCATTGTGGTCTTCCCTACTCCCCCTTTAGGCGAGCACACACAAACTAACGGCATAGCGCAATCTTCTCCAGTAACGGTTTCAGTAATGTCTCTTTCGACAGGTTCGCAGGCTCAGCTGGCCGTGAACGGAATAATGCGCCAAAGCGTGACGGGGCCGCTGCGGGTTGAACCGGTGCGACAGGTGGAGCAAAGGTGGGGGTCGGTGCCACAACAATCGGTGCAGGCATAACCGCAACCGGTGTTGGCGTCACCACCGGCTCTGGCGTCACGACAGGAGCCACAGGCGCTTCAACCGGTTTCGGTGACGGCGGTGGAAACAGCGACGTCGTCACCTGCCGTTCAACATGCGTTGCTTTCGGTGCCACAGGCGTCACTGACGGTGTGGGTTTGACCGGAGCCGGTGGAAACAGTGAGGACACCGCAGCCGGGGCCGCCGCCGCGACTGGCGTTGCCGCCAGGCTATCCAGAATCGAGCCACGTACGCTGCTGGCGATCGGTGTGATCTGTTGTTGCTGTGGCGGTGCATCGAATTCGTTGCCGCGAATCGGCTGGGGTTGCGGCAGGTCAATACGCTGGCCGCTACCTAAGGTTTCCTGCTCATCATCCGCCGCCAGCTGACGGATAATCGCCCACTGACTTTGGTCGGCTTCCTGCGTTTGCCCAGACATATCCTTGAAAGCGATATCCAGCGTCTGCGTTTTTTCCTTAAAACGCTGCAAATCGTCGTAGTTCTTCATGACCAGGGGCCTGTGAAAGGAGGGGGGAAATTTTCGCGAATATATCACATACATTAAAACACAGTGAGAGAAATCTGATTATTAAAACGCCGCATTCAATAAAAGAGTTTTATCTTTGTGATTGAAAAAAAGGGTGCAAAATAACTCTCCTGCTGTTTATGGCCCGAAATTAATTAATATCGGTTAACTGAAATAATCACGGTGATAATCTTTTCATAACTCACTGAAAAATCTCCAACCCTCTGCAAGTTACGGATTTTTCACCTGTGTGATTAATCTCACACAAATTTGACAAAATTCGGAATTTGTCTTAACAGCCGAAACAATTTTTAATACCAGCGAATGACAGATGCAATCGGGTAATGAATTTTGCTGTGGGTTCATAATCGATGAGCCAGTCGTTAATTTTTTTGAAGTATAGACGAACAAATGAAAAAGGCCCCGACAGGGGCCTTTTTCTCTGCAAGATGACTTATGCGCCAGTAATCGGCTGGTTCTCATCCTGGTCCACGGCAAAGCAGGCAATCTGCTGCTCACCATAGGCTTTCAGCTTCGGCTGCAACTGCACGCAAGTACCGAAGCGGCGACGACAACGCGCATTGAAAGCACAGCCCGGCGGCGGGTTCAGCGGGCTGGGCAGCTCGCCGGTCAGCTTGATACGCTCACGACGTTCATCCGGGTTGAGGCGTGGCGTGGCCGACAACAGCGCCTGTGTATACGGATGCCGCGGATTGCTGAATATTGCCTCTTTACTGCCCTTCTCCACACAGCGGCCAAGGTACATCACCATCACTTCATCGGCGATATGCTCCACCACCGACAGATCATGGGAGATGAATACGTAGGAGAGGCCGAGATCCTGTTGCAGGTCCATCATCAGGTTCAGTACCTGTGCACGCACCGACACGTCGAGCGCCGATACCGGTTCATCGGCGATCAGCACATCCGGGTCCAACATCAAGCCACGGGCAATGGCGATACGCTGACGTTGACCGCCAGAAAACATATGCGGATAGCGATCGTAATGTTCGGTTTTCAGGCCAACTTTCGCCATCATCTCCAGCGTTTTTTCCCGACGTTCCGCTTTGGTCAGCGTGGTGTTGATCACCAGCGGCTCTTCCAGAATCTGGCTAATTTTTTTACGCGGATTCAGCGAACCATAGGGGTTCTGGAACACAATCTGGATTTTCTGCCGACGCAGCTTCTGCGCCTGCGGATCATGCTTCAGCAAATCCTGCCCGTGCCAGTACAGCTCACCCTCGGTCGGAGTTTCAATCATGGTCAGCAGGCGGCCAAGGGTGGATTTACCACAGCCCGACTCCCCGACCACCGCCAGCGTTTTGCCACGCTCCAGATTAAATGACACGCCATCCAGAGCTTTGACCAGACGCTCCTGACCAAACAACCCTTTCTTCACCGGGTAGTGTTTTTTCAGGTCAATCGCCTGCAACAGGTAATCCTGCTGTGTTTTTTCATGACTCATAAGTCGGTCTCCCGGCATCATCCAGTGGGAAGTGACATTTGGACTGACGGCCCGGAATGTCGCGCAGTTCAGGCTCTTCGCTACGGCAACGGTCGGTCACGTAGGGGCAGCGCGGATTCAACAGGCAGCCGGTTGGGCGATCGTATTTGCCCGGCACCACGCCAGGCAGCGAAGCCAGACGTGCTTTATCCGCCGCGAATTCCGGCAGCGCACGCAGCAGCGCCTGGGTATACGGATGACGCGGGGCTTTGAAGATATCCGCCGCTTTGCCACTTTCCACCACTTGTCCGGCATACATCACGATGATGTGTTGCGCTGCTTCCGCCACCAGCGCCAGGTCATGGGTGATGAGGATCAGCGCCATGTTCTCTTGCTTTTGCAGCTCCAGCAGCAGCTCAATGATCTGCGCCTGGATGGTCACGTCGAGCGCCGTTGTCGGCTCATCGGCGATCAGCAGTTTGGGTTTACAGGCGATCGCCATAGCGATCATCACGCGCTGGCTCATACCGCCCGACAACTGATGCGGATACACATCCAGCCTTGATGCCGGATCGGGAATCCCTACCTGTTCCAGCAGATCAATCGCGCGTTGACGGCGGGTGCTACGGCTGCCGCCCTGATGCACTTTCAGCGCTTCCATAATCTGAAAACCCACGGTGTAACACGGGTTGAGGCTGGTCATCGGGTCCTGGAAGATCATCGCCACTTCCGCACCCACCAGTTGGCGGCGCTCTTTTTCGGAGATGCGTTGCAGGTCGCGCTGGTTGAATTCCAGCTTTTCTGCCATCACCCGACCGGGATAATCAATCAGGCCCATAATCGCCAGCGAGCTAACCGATTTACCGGAGCCGGACTCACCGACAATACCGACCACCTGGCCCTGCTCAACCTGATAACTGATGCGGTCAACCGCACGGAACGGTGTTTTTTCGTCGCCGAAATGCACCGACAGTTTTTCTACATTTAATAACGCCATCTCGGTGCCTCTTTACTGCTTGAGTTTCGGGTCGAGTGCATCACGCAAACCATCGCCCATGAGGTTGAATGCCAGAACCGTGAGCAGAATGATCACTCCAGGGAAGGTCACCACCCACCAGGCACTTTGCGCGTACTGCAACACGTCGGAGAGCATGGTGCCCCACTCCGGTGTCGGCGGTTGCGCCCCCATACCGAGAAAGCCCAACGCCGCCATATCGAGGATGGCGTTGGAGAAACCTAATGATGCCTGCACAATCAGCGGTGCCAGGCAGTTAGGCAGAATATTGACGAACATCTGACGCAGCATACCGGCACCGGCCACACTGGAGGCGGTGACGTAATCACGATTCACTTCGACCAGTACCGCCGCGCGCGTCAGACGGATATAGTGCGGCAACGCCACGAAGGTTAACGCCAGCCCGGCGTTCACTATCGACGGACCAAAAATCGCCACCAGAACCAACGCCAGCAGCAGGCTGGGCAGCGCCAGCATAATGTCGACCAGACGCATGATGATGGCGTCAACCACACCGCCGAGGTAACCGGCCATCAGACCGAAAATCACCCCGAGAATCAGCGACAACACCACCACCAGGCAACCCACCAGCAGCGACAGGCGTGCGCCAAACATCAGGCGCGACAGAATATCGCGGCCCACATCATCGGTGCCGAGGATAAACTTCCAGGTGCCGCCCTCCTGCCACACCGGCGGATGCAGCAGTGCATCGCGGAACTGTTCGGCAGGGGCGTGCGGTGCGAGAAACTCAGCGAAGATGGCGATCAGCAACATCAGGATGATGTACACCAGACCAATGACCGCGCCTTTATTACGTTTGAAGTAGTGCCAGAATTCCTGCATCGGGGTCATCGGCTTGGGTGCAGCGCTTACGCTTGCGGGATCAACAGCAGACATGATGCCCCCTTATTTCTTATGACGGATACGTGGGTTAACCACGCCGTACAACAGATCAACCAACAGGTTGACCAGGATGATCAGAATCGCCACCAGCAGCACGCCACCCTGCACCACCGGATAATCGCGGCGTTGCAGCGCTTCAATCAGCCAGCGCCCCAGGCCCGGCCAGGAGAAGATGGTTTCTGTCAGGATGGCCCCGGCCAGCAGCGTACCGACCTGTAAACCGATAACCGTGACCACCGGCAGCATGGCGTTACGCAGGGCGTGTACCACGATCACGCGCATCCGCGTCAGCCCTTTGGCACGCGCGGTACGGATGTAGTCTTCGCCCAGCACTTCCAGCATTGAGGAGCGTGTCATACGCACAATCACCGCCAGTGGGATAGTCCCCAGCACGATGGCGGGCAGGATCATATGCATCACCGCATCTTTGAAGTCGCCCGGTTCGCCCCAGATCAGGGTATCAATCAGCATAAAGCCGGTGAGCGGATGGCTGTCATCGAGGAAGATGGTGTCACTGACACGCCCGGAGACCGGCGTCAGGTTCCACTGCACCGACACCAGCATGATCAGCATGATGCCCCACCAGAAAATCGGCATCGAATAACCGGTGAGTGAAATGCCTACTGCGGTGTGATCGAACACCGAACCGCGTTTGACCGCAGCCAACACCCCGACCGGAATGCCGACGGCAACGGCGAAAATCATCGCGCAGATGCCCAGCTCCAGCGTGGCTTTAAAACGCGGCACAAACTCATCCCACACCGGGATACGGCTTTTCAGCGAGATACCTAAATCACCGTGCAATACGCCGTTGATGTAGGTGAGATATTGTTTCCACAGGGGTTGGTCAAGACCAAACATCGCCATCAACTGGGCATGGCGTTCAGGAGAAATACCACGCTCGCCCGCCATGATCAGTACCGGATCGCCGGGGATCAGGTGGACAAACGCAAAGGTCAACAGGGTAATACCGATAAACGTTGGGATGACAAGGCCCAGACGTCGGAGTATGAACTGCAGCATAAGCCGTACTCTCAGTCATTTCCCGCAGCGTTGCCGCCGGGGACTACATTGCTCAAAACATGCATCCGACACATAGCCGAACGCGACGCCAGAAGCGCTTCAATAAAAAGAAATTAGCCGGAAAAAAAGTGCGGAGTGCGGGCGGCGAAGAAGCCGCCCGAGGGCCGACGGCGTCGGCCCTGACCGCCATAATCCGAAAGGTTATTCCTGGATATCGACGTTTTCGAAGTGATGTTTACCTAACGGGTCAACCACATAGCCGGTCACTTTCTTGCTGACTGGCTCATACACAGTCGAGTGGGCAATGATCAGTGCCGGAGCCTGGTCATGCATAATCACCTGTGCCTGTTTGTAGTATTCAATACGTTTGTTGTGATCGGCTTCAGCACGCGCTGGCTGAATCTGATCTTCAAACGGCTTGTAACACCAACGTGAATAGTTAGAACCGTCTTTCGCCGCTGCACAGCTGAACAGGGTAGCGAAGAAGTTATCCGGATCCCCATTGTCACCGGTCCAGCCCATCATTACCGTCTGATGCTCACCCGCTTTGGCGCGTTTCAGATACTCGCCCCACTCGTAGGTCACGATGTTGGCTTTCACACCGATTTTCGCCCAGTCTGCCTGAACCATTTCCGCCATACGACGGGCGTTCGGGTTGTATGGACGCTGTACCGGCATCGCCCACAGGTCGATAGAGAAACCATCCGGCAGACCTGCTTCTTTCAGCAGCTCTTTGGCTTTGGCCGGATCATACGGGTAATCCTGCACCGCGTCATTGTAACCCCACATGGTCGGTGGGATCAGGTTTTTCGCAGCCTGGCCAGCACCCTGATAAACCGCATCGATGATGGCTTTCTTGTTCACCGCCATGGTCAGTGCCTGACGCACTTTCACGTTATCCAACGGTTTTTTCTCGGTGTTGAACGACAGGTAGCCGACGTTCAGACCCGGTTGTTCCATCAGATTGATGTTTTTGTCTTTCTTCATGCTGGCGATGTCAGCCGGGTTCGGGTACGGCATCACCTGGCATTCGCCTTTCTGCAACTTGGCGTAACGCACGGAAGCATCTGGCGTGATAGAGAAGACTAAGCGGTCGATCTTCGGCTTGGTGCCCCAGTAGTCCGGGTTCGCTTTGTAAAGGATGCGCGAGTCTTTCTGGTATTGCAGCAGCTGGAACGGGCCAGTACCCACTGGGTTCAGGTCCACTTTTTCCGGCGTACCGGCTTTCAGCATGTTGTCAGCGTACTCTTTCGACAGGATAGAAGCGAAGTCCATCCCGAGGTCAGCCAGGAACGGAGATTCCGGACGTGTCAGCACGAAGCGCACGGTGTTATCGTCCACTTTCTCGATTTTGCTGATAAGGTTCGGCATGTCCATGCCTTCGAAGTACTCGTAGCTGCCGCCAGAAACGCCGTGGTACTTGTTGTTTTTATCGAGCTGACGCTCGAAGGAGAAAATCACGTCATCAGCGTTGAAGTTACGCGTCGGTTTGAAGTCTTTGGTGGTTTGCCACTTCACGCCTTTGCGCAGATGGAAGGTATAGGTTTTGCCGTCAGCGCTCACATCCCACTTTTCGGCCAGGCCCGGTTCCACTTCTGTGGTGCCGATTTTGAATTCAACCAGACGGTTGTAGATCGGTACGGAGCTGGCATCGTAGGTCGTACCAGAGGTGAACAGCTGAGGGTTAAAGCCTTCCGGCGAACCTTCTGAACAGTAAACGAGGGTTTTCGCCTGGACACCCGCGGCAACGGTCATAGCAATCAGGCTCAGACCGACCTTCAGCATCCTGGATTTAGCCAGGGAGTTGATCATGTTTTGCTCCATTGTGATGTGATGTTGTGTGCGTTGCGCCTGACCTCTGATTTTTTTTTGCGGTTCAGGCAAGTCACTTTTGTGACCAAAATGCGAGTCGTTGTTTTTGTTGCGCTGGCACCGTGGAATCTGCCAGACGCGTCGGACTCTGCATCTATTGACGCATCAATTTGTCAACAGTTGCAAAGAACGTCAATACAAGGTGGGGTTATTTACAGAGAGTGTGAGTAACCGCAAGCAACGATAAAAAACACCCTTCAACCGGTAAGCCAATATTTAAAAAGGTGATAAAGCGCGCTATGCCGAGTGATTATCTGGCTACATAGCCAAATGACAGTGATTATCACCGCTAAAAAACATACAAATATTACCGGTAAATGTTGAATATATGAACGATTCCCCGTGCGCTATGACGTTCAGGCAGCGAAATATGCTGCACTAATGGCATAAGAAATCAGCAAAAAGCAAAAAGCGGTCATAAGAAGAATGTGTCGCGAATTAAGCTGCGGGCTGAGAAGTGGCAAGGGATTGATAGCCGTGAACAGGAATAATGACGACTAATGAGCGATCGCCGGACGTAAGGGGTGAATTGTTAACTTTTAAAGCTTAATCCTGGGCCACACCAGGCCGTAACGGCGCGATTTATCGCGCAATTTTGTGTACGACGCCGGAAAAAACCGCGCGATAAATCGCGCCGCTACGGATAATGCAGACGAAAAAAAACCTGCTTTTACAAGCAGGTTTCTTAAATTTGGTCGGTGAGAGAGGATTCGAACCTCCGACCCCTTCGTCCCGAACGAAGTGCGCTACCAGGCTGCGCCACTCACCGATGGGGGCGCATCTTACTGCGCAGCTCCGGGAGCGTCAATCCCTTTTTGTGCAAATCCATGCGATCGCCTGGAAAGCAGACAGCAGAGAAAAAGCCTCTGCTGCTCAATAAGTTCCAGGAAAAAATTACAGCGATTTGGCCGCAGGCGTTGCCGCCGGTGCCTGACACCAGTTATTCGCCGCGTTGATACCACCATCCGGCGAACTATAGCCCAGGCAGCCAAGAATGGTGTCAAACAACTCGACATGACGATGTATCTTGCCGACACGCTGCTGCGCCTGTAACCGCTCGAAATTGCTGCGATTGCCAGCATCGGCCAGATACTTATCCGAAGCCCAAACCATCATCGGCACCCGGAACTGCTCCGGTGGCGCCATCTCACGCGGGGTGCCGTGCAGATGCATATTCTCGCTGATCGATTCACCATGATCGGCGGCATAAAACACGATCGCCTTCTTATCACGCAGCTGATCAAACACGCTATCGAGCATGGTATCGACGTATAAAATCGAGTTGTCATAAGCGTTAATCAACTGCGCTTTGCTACAGGTTTCATCCACCCCCATACACTCCGGCTGGTAGCGGGCGAAACTGCGCGGATAACGCTGCGAATACAGATAGTGCGAACCTTTGGTATGCAGCACCACCAAATGCTTTCCTTGCGGATAACGTTCCAGCGATGCCTGTAATTCCGGCACCAGCAGCATATCGTCCACCGGTTTACCCTGGTTACGCTTCTCAGAGCCAATTTGTTCGCGGAAAGAGAAGTTATTCACATCGGCGTTATCGTAGAACCACACTTCACTCTGCATGGCGAACAACTCGGAGGTGAAACCCAACTCTTTCAGCACGGCAAAAATGTTCTGTTCTTTCAGGGTGCGTCCAGGATTATCCATTGTGCCGCCTTCACGCACGAACATGCAGCGTAGCGACAGCTTGGTGGCGGTATCGCAAGACTCGCCGCGGAACGCCACCAGGTTCTTCTCTTTCGAGAGTTTTGGCGTGGTATCGCGCTGATACCCCAACAGACCCATATGGTCCCAGCGTGTAGTTTCGCCAATCACAAACACCACGTAGGTATCATCAATACCTGCCGGGGCCACGTAAGTGAACTTTTTCGCCGGGTCCAACAACTCCTGGCTATCCACCTTTTCATCCAGTTTGGTCCAGGCAAACAGCCCCAACGCGGCAATCCAGTTCGATGGTAGATAAGAGTGCGCCACCACACCACCATAGCTTGGCAGATCGATATTGGTTATCTCTTCGTTGGCTTTTTGCAGCTTGTCGAAATAGCGGATCGGCAGCCACACCAGCGCCACGCTCAACAACAGAATCAGGGTTGGCTTGAGGCGCTGACCTGGAGTTTTTAGCTGCTCAATCAATGTTTTGCTTAGGTTATTGCGCCAAATCATCATCAGTGGCAAGGCGCTGACCAGCACCATCCACAACACGAAATGCAGGCCAATCACCTCTTTGGACAGATCCACATCGGTGGTCATGACCGAGGCGACAATGCCGTAGCCAATCACGACATTAAAGAATGCCATGTAATAGGCGGCAGCGACCGAAATCACCACCAGCAGGCTGGACAGCATGCGATAAACCCATTTTCCACCAAGCGACAGCAGCCGCATCAGGAAGAAGGTTAGCAACACAGCAGCGACCACTTCAGCCAGCGCAGAGGCCCAATTTGTCAGTGAGGATTTCGTCAGAAAGCCGTCAAAACGGCGATAGAAAATCGGTAAATTCAATAAGATACCGAGATACAACGCGAGCAGCAGTGACAGCTTCTGCTGCGTTAAAGTTCTAATATAATTCATGAATTTCTTTTTTCCCGGCTGGTGTCGGAGCTTTAACCCTAAAGTGGGACTGTGTAAAGACAATAGAGTTCGCTTTTGCCGCAGAAAAGCGTGATGCAAATAACTGTTCGGGAGGAATCTGAACCGAGGGCATAGCGATTTTGCGAAGTGGCTCAGTAAAACATGTGTTAAGAGGTGTGACCAGACAAATCTGGTTATTGGTTCGGGTTGCGCATTTTTTGCTCAAATCAAAAAAGGACACATTTCGTAGCGGCGCCCTTTTAAAATCAGCGCGATAAATCGCGCCGCTACGTATCAATGCAGGCAGGTTTAGTTAATGATATTCAGCGTCACATCGATATTGCCACGGGTGGCATTAGAGTAAGGGCAGACGATATGTGCAGCGTCGACCAGTTTCTGCGCTTCAGCGGCATCCATCCCCGGCAGGTGGATATTCAGTTTCGCTTCGATACCGAAACCGTTCGGGATCGGGCCGATACCCACTTCACCTTCAATCCACGCATCTTTCGCAATCGCGAACTTATCGCGGGCAGCAACAAACTTCATCGCACCGAGGAAGCAGGCAGAATAACCGGCGGCAAACAGCTGCTCCGGGTTAGTCACTTCGCCGCCCGCGCCGCCCATCTCTTTTGGCACACCCAGTTTCACATCCAGCACGCCATCAGAAGAGACGGCACGGCCATCACGACCACCGGTGGCTTTAGCTTTTGCAGTGTAAACAACTTTCTCTAAAGACATGATAACCTCACTATTCGCTATTTTATCGCGTGCTACTTATTTAGCACACCTTGAGACTACACGGGTGCAGCGCACCCGCCGTTAATTACTTCGCGCGATTCAAATTATCGCGTAGATCATCCAACTGGTTTTTCAGCGCCAGCAGCGTCTCATCATCACAAGCCGCAGCGCATTTGATCGCTTCCGGAATGGATTCTGCTTTCTGGCGTAACGCCCTTCCCTCATCGGTCAGGGTCACGACAACCTGACGTTCATCCTGACGCGAACGCGCGCGGCGCAACAACCCGGCGCTTTCCAGCCGTTTCAACAACGGCGTCAACGTAGCGGAATCGAGAAACAGCTGCTCGCCGATCTCCGAAACCGTCACATCATCCTGAGTCCACAGCACCAGCATCACCAGATATTGCGGATAGGTGATTTCCAGCTGCCCCAGCAGCTGACGATAGACCTTGTGCATCGCGAGGTTCGCCGAGTAGAGGGCGAAACAGAGATGCTGATCCAGCTTGAGTGGCGTCTGCGACACTTTTTTGTCATCTTGGTTACTGTTCATGCAATTCAATATAGATAGTGCACTAGACAATTGCAAGCTACTTTTTCCCGGAGCAGACAATGATGCGGAATTCACTGGAAGATCAGGCGCGTCGCTATGCCACCCAGGCCCATGCCGAAGCCGGACAGCGTCGCAAATACACTGATGAGCCGTATATCGTCCATCCGGCAGCCGTGGTCGAGCTGGTACGTAGTGTCACTGATGACGAAGCGATGCTGGCGGCAGCCTGGCTACACGACACGGTGGAAGACACAGCCAGCACCCTTGAGGACATCGCCAGCCGCTTCGGCCCACGCGTAGCTCAACTGGTGGATATGCTCACCGATAGCGCCCAGCCGCAGGCGAAAAACCGTGCTGCACGTAAGCTTGCGCACTTCCGCCATACCGCGCAGGCGTCGCCCGAGGCGCAAACCATCAAGCTGGCGGACATCATCGATAATACCCGCGCCATTGTGCAATTCGACGCTAACTTCGCCCGGGTTTATCTGGTGGAAAAACAGATACAAATTCAGCTGTTAGATGAAGGGGATAAACATCTGTGGCAGCAGGCGGATAGCATTATTCGGCAGGGGTTAGCCCAGTTGGCGCAGCCGCCGCACAGCGTGCCGGAGAGTTGGTTTGTGAAGCAGGCTGCTAAGTATGGGGTGGCGTGATGTTCCGCCTGCTGCCGCCAGCAGCGGTTTAGCTCTGAGAAGGTTCCGCCCGCCAGGCCAGCAGCAGTCTGGCTCTGAGAAGGTTCCGCCCGCCAGGCCAGCAGCGGTCTGGCTTTGAGAAGGTTCCGCCCGCCAGGCATTAAGCAGTTTCAGCCGTAACGTACAGGCGGACGGGCAAAGGTCCGAGGGCGCGGACCTTTGCAATCCGCGCCCTGCGGCGTCCTCGCGCAGCGCATAGCGCTGTGCCCTCGCTTATCACTCAGGCCGTACGGCACGCGCGGATTCGCCATCCCTGGCTCATTCCGCTCTCTCGCCGCATCCATGCGGCTCGGCCTGGCCTTCCCTCTGCGCTCGGCGCTGCGGATGCCGCCCACCCCACCGTCTGCAAGACCGCAGAAAAAACAAAAAATAAAAAACAAAAAATAAAAGCGAAAAGAAAAAAACAGATTAGTAAAAGGCGTGCAGCGGCGGGTGGGGCGCCATCCGGACTCGCTGAGCGAATGAATGCTGCCAGGATGAGCCGCATGGATGCGGCGAAAGGCGGCGTTGAGTTGTAGCGGCGCGATTTATCGCGCAAAAAAAGAGGCTGGCGCGAGGCACGGGAGTGCAGAGGGCGCGGCCAGGCGCCCTTTGCTCGGTCGCCGCACCGGCGAACTGCAACTACATCAGCCTAAGGCGAACGAAACCACCTCAATGCAAACGAAACCACCCCGGTGCATACAAAAAAAACCCGCCATCAAGGCGGGTCAGAACCGAATAGTCGGTGTTTACTCAAGTAGTTGTCGACCCAGATAGGGATTGGCCTGCAACAGCTTCATCAATTTACGTGCCGTAGCGGAAGGGCGCGTGCGTTGCGCCTCCCAGCTTTTCACTGAAGAGACGCTCACCCCCATCACGCGGGCAAATTCATCAACCTGCATGCCGGTCATCTCTCGTAAACGCTGTGGCTCGGGAACTGACGCCTTAGAAAGGGCGATTTCAGATACAGAAGGCTGTGCATCACGTGTCAAAACAATCTGCTCAAGACTACTAAGTAACTCGACCATTGGATCTTTTATTTCCATAGAGAACTCCTTAAAACTCACTATGAATCACGTGAAAGTAGAGAGGTAAAGCGTCCGCAGACGCTGAAACCGGCCAGTTCAGGCTGCATCCCGCAGCGGTTTAAGAAGAGTTTTTATCAAACCGTTACGGGACACAGCCTGTTGCACACTGCGAAAAGATGTCAGAGCAATGCAACAATAGGCCGGGTCTCTAAGTATGGGTCAGATCCCCGGCTTTGCTGCTTTATTCCTGAGTATTTTTTAATCTTTCTTATACCGCAGCAGGTTCAATCACCATAAGTAACTGTCCTGCCTGTACTTGCTGCCCGGCCTGCCGTTGCAGACTATGGATTTTTCCGCTAACCGGCGCGACGATCGGGATTTCCATCTTCATTGACTCGAGAATACCGACGGTAGCTCCCGCTTCAATGTCACTGCCTGGTGCCACCAGCCACTGCCACACGCTGCCTGCCACCTGACTCTCCACGCCACAGCAATCGGCGGGAATGCTGGCCTCTTCCTGATCTGACTCCGGCAGCTGGCTGTCAAAGGTAAACTGCCCTTCGGCACGCCAGCGTGCCAGCTCGCTATCGAATGCCTGCTGGCGCTGCTGCTGGAAGTGGTCAATCTCCGTGGCCTGCTGTGTCAGCAGCGCCTGATAATCGGCAAGGCGGAATTCACCCTCTTCCATCCGCAACGGGTAATCCCCCCACGGAAAACGCTCACGAATCTGTAGCAGCTCGTCGGCGCTTACCGGATAGAAACGGATCTGGTCGAAGAAGCGGAGCAGCCAGGGTTGAGTAAACGCTGACGTTTGGCGGTCACGGTTCCACATCTGCAAGGTGCGTCCGACAAACTGATAACCACCCGGTCCTTCCATGCCGTATACGCACAGATAGGCCCCCCCAATACCCACCGAGTTCTCCGCCGTCCAGGTACGCGCCGGATTATATTTAGTGGTCACTAAGCGATGACGCGGATCGAGCGGAGTCGCTACCGGTGCGCCGAGATACACATCGCCCAGCCCCATCACCAGATACGCAGCACTGAACAGAATCTCTTTCACCGCCTCAACGCTCTCCAGGCCGTTGATACGACGGATAAATTCGATGTTGCTCGGACACCAGGGCGCATTAGGGCGGACTGACTGGCTGTAGCGTTGGATCGCGATACGGCAGGCTTCATCATCCCAGCTGAGCGGCAGCCACACGGTGCGCGATGGCACGGCGGCATCAGCTAAGGTTCCCAGTACATTATCAGCGTGCAAAATGTGCGCCAGAAGCTCACTTCTTGAACAAAGCTGCGCATCATAATGAACCTGTAAGGAGCGGATGCCCGGCGTCAATTCCAGCTGACCCGGCAGCGGATGGGCTTCCAGCCACTGCATCAACGCATGGACACGAAAACGCAGCGCGATATCTAACAGAAGATCGCCATACTCCACCAACAGGAAACGATCGCCAGCAGCGCGCACGCAGAGCGATGGCAGTTCTCCGCTTGCTGCATGTTGGTGCAGCACTGGATCAATCAGGGGCAGCGCTGCGCTTACCGTTAACGGTCGCGGTTGCAGACTGGCGATCTCTTCACGCTGCGCCTGCGCCAGTTGATCGGCACTCGCCAGATCGATCGGCAGAAACTGCACCCGATCCCCCGCTTTCAACTGACCGAGTTTCCACAGATCGGCCTCGATCACGGTGGCTGGACACACAAACCCGCCAAGTGATGGACCATCCGGGCCGAGGATCACCGGCATATCCCCGGTAAAATCGACAGTGCCAAAGGCATAGGCATTGTCGTGGATATTGGAAGGATGCATCCCCGCCTCACCGCCATCACTACGCGCCCAGGTGGGTTTCGGTCCGATAAGGCGAATGCCAGTGCGGCTGGAGTTGTAGTGCACCTGCCACTCGGCGGCGAAAAATTCACGGATATCGTTGTCGGTAAAGAACGTCGGTGCACCGTGTGGTCCGTAAATCACCCGGAGCTGCCAGTGGCCACTCATCTCAGGCAACAACGCCTGCGGCAGCTGCGTCTGTGGCAATTCAACCGGAGCCGCCAGATGCAGCACATCGCCCGCCCGCAGCGCACGCCCGGCATGACCACCAAATTTTCCCAGCGTAAAGGTGCTGCGGCTACCGAGGTAGCGTGGCGTATCCAGCCCACCGGCCAGCAACAGGTAGCTGCGGCTGCCGTCGCTTACCTCGCCCAGCGTCAGGGTTTGCCCAGCCTGCGCGCTGATAATCTGGTTCATCGCGACGGGTTGCTGATCGAGCTGCGCCGCAAGCACAGCACCGGTCAGGACAAAACTACAGCGTTGGTTGAAACGTAAGGTCGGACCGCGCAGGGTGATTTCCAGTCCCGCCGCCTGAGGATCATTGCCCAGCAGGCGGTTACCCAGTTGGAAGGCACGGCTGTCAAATGGGCCGGAAGGCGGGACGCCAACATGCCAGTAGCCGGTGCGCCCCGGCGCATCCTGCACCGTAGTCAGGGTGCCGCCGCTAATAATATCCAGCGTCGGCGGCTGCCACTGCACGCCGCCAAGTGTGGCGGTGATGATGCGCCCAAGCTGTACTTCCGCAAGAGTCAGCAAATGGCGCAGCCACAGCAGGTTAGTTTCGATACCGTACAATTCCGTCGCATTTAGCGCCTGCGCCAGTCCGGTCAGCGCCTGGTCACGATCTGCGCCATGCACAATCACCTTCGCCAACATCGGATCGTAGAACGGTGAAACCTCCATGCCACTCTCAACGCTGCTGTCGACACGCAGCGTAGCGTTTGCCAATTGGTCAGGGAACACGACATGGCTGAGCAAACCGGCACTTGGCTGGAACTGCTTCGCCGGATCTTCGGCATACAGCCGCACCTGAATGGCGTGGCCGTCAGCCACCGGCTGCAAACTGGCGAGCGGTGGCAACGTTTGCTGTGCCAACTGCACCATCCAGCGGACCAGATCCACGCCGTACACCATCTCGGTGACACCATGTTCCACCTGCAAACGGGTGTTCACTTCCAGGAACCAGAACTGCTGGCTACCCTCGTCATAAACGTATTCCACTGTCCCGGCGCTGCGGTACTGCACCGCACGCCCCAGCCGCACCGCTGTCGCCTGCAATTCCGCGCGTACCGCGTCACTCAAGCCCGGTGCCGGGGTCTCTTCCATCACTTTCTGGTTACGGCGCTGTGCCGAGCAGTCACGCTCGCCCAGCGCGATCACCTCGCCGGCACCATCGCCAAAGATCTGCACTTCAATATGCCGCGCCCGGGCGATAAATTTCTCTAAAAATACGCCATCGTCGGCGAAATTGTTGCCAGCCAGACGTTTTACGCGGGTAAAGGCATCGGCCAACTGCTGCGCATCATCGCAACGCTGCATACCAATGCCGCCGCCGCCCGCAGTGCTTTTCAGCATCACCGGATAGCCAATATCGGTGGCGGCAGACTGCGCCTGCTCCAGCGAGGTCAGCAACCCACTGCCCGGCAGCAGCGGCACATTATTTTCCTGCGCCAGGGTACGGGCGCGATGCTTCAGACCAAACGCTGCCATCTGCTGCGCGTTTGGCCCGAGGAAATGCAGGCCAGCAGCCTCGCAGCGGTTAACAAAATCGGGGTTTTCACTGAGGAAACCGTAACCCGGATGCAGCGCCTGTGCGCCGCTCTCGGCGGCAATCGTCAGCAACTTCTCCTGGTTCAGATAGGTGTCGCGCACCTGGCCCGCGCCCAGCGACCAGGCTTCATCCGCCAGCCGCACATGACGCGCATGACGATCGGCTTCGGCATACACCGCGATCGCCTTAATATTCATCGCTTGTAAGGTGCGGATAATGCGCACCGCAATCGCGCCACGGTTGGCAATCAATACACGCTCAATCATGACTTCTACTCTCTTTCAGGCAGGTCGTCCTGCGCTGGCATTGACGGCTGATAACGGGTCGTCCCGTTGCGTCAGAGGATCACCACACGCTGACTAAAATCGGCGTTGGGTTGTAACCGTTGCAGGGGTTGTTGAGCTGCGGGCAGTTAGAGATCAGCACCAGGATATTCATCTGCGCCACCAGCTCAACATATTTACCCGGAGCAGAGATGCCATCAGCAAAGGTCAGCCCACCCTCGTGCGTTACCGGCACGTTCATGAAAAAGTTGATGTTGTGGGTGATATCGCGGCGCGTCAGGCCGTATTCCGGGTGCTCCGCTACCGCCAGCATCCAACTGTCACGGCAGGCGTGCATATGACGCTTTTCAAGGTCATAGCGCACCGTGTTGCTCTCGGTAGCGCAGGCACCGCCAAGGGTGTCATGACGGCCACAGGTATCGGCGACGATGGTCAACATCGGGCGATCATCAT
Source organism: Pantoea sp. X-Soil-TKNS-1211 (assembly GCF_059730495.1). NCBI lineage: Bacteria > Pseudomonadati > Pseudomonadota > Gammaproteobacteria > Enterobacterales > Erwiniaceae > Pantoea > Pantoea sp. X-Soil-TKNS-1211. The sequence continues at coordinate 124,970 of NZ_AP035953.1, read as the reverse complement.
TGGAACGCAGCACGCTGCCCGCGGTAAGGAACACGTTGTGCTGGCCGCGCAACGTGTCGCTCATGCTGTAGCGCTCGGCGGTATCGTCAGCATTGAAGAACAGCGTATCCGCTGCCTGATTGCCTTCCAGATCGGTGATGCGCAACGTCTGGCCCTGCTCGATGCGGTGCAACCAGTAATCCCCGGCACCAATCTGCTGTTGAAAATGCGCCTCAGCCAGATTGAGTAAACTTTCTTTGATCATCACCACTCTCCCTGCAATTGATAAAGGGCGTTATTGCGCAGACCGCGCTGGTTTTCCTCGCGTTGCAGGCAAATCTCCGGCAACGGCGCACGTTGTGCATCGATCTGCAATCCCAACGGCTGGCGCGGATAATCACCGGCTGGCGTCAGCGGGTGCGGGCAGGTATGCAGCAGCACCAGCGTATCCATCGCAAACCGCAGCCGGACCTCAGCACCCGCCGCGCCCTGCTGCTCGCGTTGCAGCGTGCCGTTGTCATCGGCGCGTACCTGAGCGAAAAAGTTAATGCAGGCCGCCATATCCCGCTTGCCGAGACCGTATTTCGCCAGCTCGACGAGGAAACTGTCGTAGCCGTTCTGATGGCGCTTGTTACGTGCCTGCTGATAATCGCGGGTTCCAAATAACGCGGCAGTTTGCTGCGCATTCAGCGTGCCGCACACGCTCTCGTGCCAGCCGAAGCTATCGGCTTCGATGCCGCAAAAAATGCGCCCCATGTCGGAATAGAGACAGTGCCCGGCGGTCAGGCGAAAGGTGTGCTGGCACTTGAGGGTGTCCGGTGCGTTATAGCGCTCCAGCAGGTTTTCCGGGTTGTAGAACAACATGCCAACATTTGCGCCCCCTTCCACATCGGTGAGGGTCAATGCGCTACCGCTGCGCATCACAAACGACCAGTGGCTACCGGCCGGTAATTGGGTTTGATATGAGGTCGTCATCATTCTCTCCTTCAGGCAACCTGCGATTCCGGCAGCGCTGCATCAGCAGGTCGCTGCCGATCGAGCGGCAGGTCGTAAGTAATGGTTGCGCCCCAGGCTTCCGGCGCGTGCGGATCGTGGCGCAGTTTGTCGAACACCAGCAGGCGCGAGGCGAGGCTGAAGCCCTCTTTGAGATCATGGGTGATCATAAAGATGGTCAGACCGTGCTGCTGCCACAGTTGGGTGATCAACTGATGCATCTCACTACGGATACCGGGATCGAGTGCACCAAAGGGTTCATCCAGCAGCAGGATACGTGGCTGCTTCATCAACGCCTGCGCCAGCGCCAGGCGCTGCTGCATACCGCCGGACAGCTGGTGTGGATATTTGCTTTGCGCATGTTCAAGACCGACCTGCGCCAGCATCGCTTGCGCACGCTGCTGAATCGCCTGGCGCTTCCGTCCCCAAACGCGGCCCAGCCAGCGTGCGGTGCTGAACTCTTCCGCCAGCATCACGTTGCCGAGCACCGTCAGATGCGGAAACACCGAGTAACGCTGAAACACCACGCCACGGTGGGCATCAGGTTCATCGGGGATGGGTTCCCCATCCAACAGCAATTGCCCCCTGGTCGGTGCTTCAGTGCCGAGCAGCATGTTGAGGAAGGTGGTTTTGCCGCAGCCGGACGCGCCGACAATCGCGACAAACTCCCCCTGTTCCACGCTGATGTTCAGACGTTCCAGCACCACCTGCTGGCCGTAGTGCTTCTCAAGATTTTTCAGTTGCAGTAAGGGCATGCTGCACTCCTTATTTGGCGTAGTACCACGGCCAGCAGCGACGGCTAATCAGCCGCAGCAGCAGGTCGAGGGCAAAGGCCAGCAGGGTGATCCAGGCGACGTATGGCAAAATCACGTCCATCGCCAGATAGCGACGCATCAGGAAGATGCGATAACCGAGTCCTTCGGTGGCAACGATGGCTTCTGCGGCGATCAGGAACAGCCACGCCGAGCTGAGTGACAGGCGTACCGCATCAAACAGGCGCGGCATCAGCTGTGGCAGAATCACCCGCCACAAAATCTGCGCGCTGTGGCCGCCCAGCGTCTGCGCTTTCACCAGTTGTTCACGCGGGATTTTCTCCACCTGGAGTTGTAAATCGCGTGCAATCAGCGGGGTGATGCCGATAACAATCAGCACTACTTTCGACACTTCCCCCAGACCAAAGCAGATAAACAGAATCGGCAGAATCGCCAACGGTGGCACCAGCGCGAACAACGTCACCAGCGGAGCCAGCACCGCGCGCACCACCGGCAGCGCGCCGGTAAACAGACCAAGCGCCAGCGCCAGCATGGCGCTGATCAGCACGCCGCTCAGCAGACGTATCAGACTGGCGGCGGTATCGGTCCACAGCAGATATTCGCCGGTACGCGGACTGGGCTGAAATGCCATGCGGTTGATGGCGTCGCCCATCGCGTTAAAACCCGGCAGCAGCTTATCCGCCGCATTCAGGCTTAAACGCGCATCCGACGCGAACAGATAGACCAGCAGCACCGCCAGTAACGGCAGCACACCGAGCAACAGGCGGCCCATCGGCAGCGGTTGGTAGTTAATCAGTTTACGCATCGGATTTGCCCCCGCTTACAGCTGGCCTGCGGCCGCCAGTTTGGTGTACGCATCGGTAAAACGCAGTTTGATATTGCCCGCGTTACCCCAATTACCGGCTGGTGTCTCCACGCCAACCACATCCGCGCTTGGCGCAGCCTCTCCCAACAAACCGTGTTTGAAGGAGAACTCAGCGACCAACTGCATGGTGGCTTTCAGTTGCGGGCTATCGACGAAATCGAGGGTGGTTTTGGCATCGCTGAACAGGTGGGTCGCCGCCAGCTGCTGGTCGAATCCGGCCAGATCGGTGCCAGAGGCCTGCGCCATTTGTGTGCGCGCAGCAACGGCGGTGGCACCCGGGCCAGACATGGTTTTCAGGGTTTCATACCAGGCACCGGTCAGCGCTTTGCCCAACTGTGGGTATTTCTTCAGGGTGTTGGTGTTGACCACCAGCAGGTCGAGGATTTCGCCCGGAATCTGCGCCGAGGAGAAGACCAGATGGCTGTTCGGCACTTTTTCGGCCTCCGCCAGCAGCGGGTTCCAGGTGACAATCGAACCCACGTCCGGTGTGCCAAACGCTGCCACCAGATCGGCATCGGCGGTGTTGACCACCTTGACGTCTTTCTCGCTCATACCGGATTTTTCCAGAGCACGTGCCAGCAGGTAATGCGACACCGACAGCTGCACCAGGTTGATCGGTTTCCCTTTCAACGCCGCCACGCTATCCGCACCTTTCAGCAGGATACCGTCGTTACCGTTGGAGTAGTCGCCGACGATCAACGCAGTACTGTCAACGCCACCGGTAGCCGGAATGGTCAGCGCATCCATGTTAGTCATGGTGCAGCCATCAAAGCCGCCTGCGGTGTATTGGTTGACCGACTCGATGTAGTCGTTGACCTGCACAAACTGGATGTCGATGCCGTATTTATCGGCCCATTTTTTCACGATGCCGTTTTGTTGGGCGTAATCCCACGGCATCCAGCCTGCATAGATGGACCAGCAAATCTTAAAGGAGGGTTTCGCGGCAGCCAGCGTGTTAACGCTGAACAGCGCGATGGTGCAAAGCAACAGCAAACGAAGGCAGGCTTTGATCATGGTGGTTCCTCTGACGTTAGCGGACGAATAAAGCAGGAGGCGGCGAGTAACGATCTCGCTTTCCTCCCGGGCTTTTATCCCGCCGTGTAACCGTCAGAGGACGGTCGGTCACTCTCGGACCAGCATCTCGCGATCGGAACCCTAGTGACCCATTGCAAATTGTCTGGCGACATCGGTTACCCGCTATCGCTCCTGCATCTGGCTATAGTGAGGCAAAAAAAGTGCCAATATTTTATGCGATTGAAATATATACATTATTGATAAATAACTACGCCTGAACAGCGTGAAGATGCACAGCGATGCAGCAGGCTCGCACCAGGATGTTGCAGGCGTTGGCGTATCGACGGCCAGCCATGCAAAATCCCGCGCAATAAATTGCGCCGCTACGGTTCTGTGCACATATTTGTAGCAGCACGATTTATCGCGCAGTTTTTAGCTTACCCCGCCCGTTGTGCGCACCAGGCCATTGTTCTATCCTTTAGGACCTTTCCCATCGAATTGAAATCTGCCATTAGGTGACTTACAGGAGTTAAATATGGCGTCAGGAATTTCCCGCATCTGGATGCGTAGTGGCATGCTGATCATCACGCTGCTTGCCGTGCTGCAACTTACCGCCTGTGGCGACAAAGAGGGCGATCAGCGTAAAGCCTTTACTGATTTTCTTCAGAACACGGTGATGCGTAGCGGCGAGCATTTGCCCAGCCTGAGCGAAAACCAGAAGCAAACTTTCGGCAACTACGCGAGTGATTACGCCATTCTGTATGGCTTCTCCCAGCAGGTGAACCAGGCGGTTGAGCAGGGTATGCGCCCGGTAGTCGACGAGCTGGCAGCGATTCGCACCCCGCAGGATTACCTGACGCGTCGGGATACGCTGCGCCAGGCCAGTGGCAATCTGAGTGTGCTAACGCAGCAAATTCAGAGCGCCAAAATGCAGGCTGACAGCAGCCATGCCGCGCTGAAACAGCCGGATGACCTGAAAAAAGTCTATGACAGCGTCTTTGCCAAAGTGGTCACCCAGCCGTCCAGCACCCTGATTCCGTTACTGCCACAGTTGCAGGCGTTGAGTCAGGCCGCCGTCCAGACCGGTGATTATCTGCAATCGCAGGGAACGCGCGTAACCTTCAATGATGGCGGCGTGCAATTCCCCACTCAAGATCAGGCCACGCAGTACAACACGTTGATGAGCACCCTCTCCGGCAATGCCCAGGCATTGACCCAGGCGCAGAATACCGTTCAGAGCGGTTTTTAGTAATTTCTCAGGCGGGTAATCATGGCTTACCCGCTTTTCAGACTTTTGTCACTTCCTTACATCCTGCTTTTCTGATCCGCCCAGCCCAGGCATAGTGTGATCTGGCGCATTTTCGACCAAAGATTGTTTGTGATCTTCATCACATTTATGAAACAAACCACACCAGTAAAAAAGTGATTGTCATCACATTTACGCCTCTGATTTGTCTAAATATTCAGCACCGTACTTTTCTTACACTGGTTTTTTGTGATCTACATCACTCAATACCACCCTGACCACCCCAATTTAGCGTGATATACATCACACTTTTTTCGCCCGCTACGCAGTGTCATAAACTAGTGCTAGAGTCCGCCTGCATACAGTAATGCCACGGCCCCCGCCGTAACGTCTTAACAAAAACAAACGCGCTCTCTTATTGCAGCGCGTCTCAATAAGGGGTGGGTTTATGTCCTCATCAGTGAAGGTCAAAGTTCAGAGCTTTGGTCGCTTTCTGAGTAATATGGTGATGCCTAACATCGGTGCGTTTATCGCCTGGGGTATCATCACTGCACTGTTCATTCCAACCGGATGGATTCCTAACGCGACGCTGGCGAAACTCGTTGGCCCGATGATTACCTACCTGTTGCCGTTGTTGATCGGTTTCACCGGTGGTCGTCTGGTGGGCGGCGATCGTGGTGGCGTGGTCGGCGCCATCACCACCATGGGTGTGATTGTCGGTGCGGATATGCCGATGTTCCTCGGCTCCATGATTGCCGGTCCACTGGGCGGCTGGGCGATCAAACATTTTGACCGCGCCGTTGATGGCAAGATCAAAAGCGGCTTCGAGATGCTGGTTAACAACTTCTCAGCCGGTATCATCGGTATGCTGCTGGCGCTGCTGGCGTTTATCGGTATCGGTCCGTTGGTGGAAGGTCTGTCCCATATTCTCGCCGCAGGTGTGAACCTGATGGTGCAGAACAACCTGCTGCCGCTGACCTCGATCTTTGTTGAACCGGCGAAAATCCTGTTCCTCAACAACGCCATCAACCACGGTATCTTCTCTCCGCTGGGTATCCAGCAGGCGAGCGAAGTGGGTAAATCGATCTTCTTCCTGATCGAAGCTAACCCAGGCCCGGGTATGGGCGTGCTGGTGGCGTATATGATTTTTGGTCGCGGTAGCGCCAAACAATCTGCCGGTGGTGCCGCCATCATCCACTTCCTTGGTGGTATCCACGAAATTTACTTCCCGTACGTGTTGATGGCACCGCGTCTGCTGCTGGCGGTTATCCTCGGTGGTATGACTGGTGTGTTCACCCTGACCGTACTGCACGGCGGCCTGGTTTCTCCGGCTTCTCCGGGTTCCATCCTGGCGGTGCTGGCGATGACGCCAAAAGGCGCTTACTTTGCGAACGTGACCGCGATCATCGCTGCGTTTGCTGTCTCCTTTGTCATCTCTTCTATCTTGCTGAAAACCAGCAAAGTGAAAGATGAGGACGACATTGAAGCGGCCACCAAACGTATGCAGGACATGAAAGCACAGTCCAAAGGCCAGGGCGTAGCGGGTGCGCCGGTTGCCGGTGATGCGATGAGCGTTGACCTGAATCACGTGCGTAAAATCATCGTGGCCTGTGACGCCGGTATGGGTTCCAGTGCGATGGGTGCGGGCGTGCTGCGTAAGAAAGTTCAGGATGCCGGTCTGAGTAATATTTCGGTGACCAACAGCGCCATCAACGCCCTGCCGGGTGATGTGGACCTGGTGATTACCCATCGCGACCTGACTGAACGCGCGATGCGTCAGGCACCGCAGGCCCAGCATATTTCGCTGAACAACTTCCTCGACAGCGCCTTGTACACCAACCTGACCGAGCGTCTGGTGGCGGCGAACCGCAGCGAAGCTCACCGCGAAACCGTGCAGACCACGCTGGCTGACAGCTTCGACGCCGGTAACGCCCATCTGTTCAAACTGGGTGCTGACAACGTGTTCCTCGGTCTGAGCGCCGGCAACAAAGAGCAGGCGATTCGCTTTGCTGGTGAACAACTGGTAAAAGGCGGCTACGTACAGCCGGAATACGTGGATGCGATGCTGGAGCGTGAAAAGCTGACCCCTACTTACCTCGGTGAGTCGATTGCCGTACCGCACGGCACGGTGGAAGCGAAGGATCGCGTGTTGAAAACTGGCGTGGTGTTCTGCCAGTATCCAGCGGGTGTGCAGTTCGGTGAAGAGTCTGACGAAGTGGCTCGCCTGGTGATCGGTATCGCTGCGCGCAATAACGAACACATCCAGGTCATCACCAGCCTGACTAACGCACTGGACGACGAGAGCGTGATTGAGAAGCTGGCGAATACCACCAACGTGCAAGACGTGCTGGATTTGCTGTCTGGTAGCAAAACTACCGCCTGAACAAATCGTTAAATTCCCTGGGGCGGGTATGCCCGTCCCCACTTTCCGGGGCGGACATGCCCGCCCCATCGTCATTTGATATGGGTCAAATTATGAAAGCGTTACATTTTGGAGCAGGTAACATCGGCCGTGGTTTTATCGGTAAGCTGCTGGCAGATGCCGGGATCGAGCTGGTATTTGCGGATGTGAATCAGGTGGTTCTTGATGCCCTTAACGCCCGTCATGAGTATCCGGTTCATGTGGTTGGCGAGCAGGCGAAAGTTGAGATTGTCAAAGGCGTCAGCGCCGTGAACAGCACCAGCGATGACATCGTGGCGCTGATTGCTGAGGTTGATATCGTTACCACGGCGGTTGGTCCACAGATTCTGGAGCGCATCGCCGGTGGCGTCGCCAAGGGTCTGGCCTACCGCCGCGATAACGGTAATGTCCGTCCGCTGAATATCATTGCCTGTGAGAATATGGTGCGCGGCACCAGCCAGTTGAAACAGCACGTGCTGAACGCGCTGCCACAGCAATACCACGCCTGGGTTGAGGAGCACGTTGGCTTTGTCGATTCTGCTGTCGACCGCATCGTGCCGCCGTCTGAAGCGGGCAGCAACGATCCACTGGAAGTGACGGTGGAAACCTTTAGCGAGTGGATCGTCGATAAAACCCAGTTCAAAGGCGAGTTGCCAAACATCCCCGGTATGGAACTGACCGATAACCTGATGGCGTTTGTCGAGCGTAAGCTGTTTACCCTTAATACCGGCCACGCCATCACTGCCTATCTCGGCCAGTTGGCCGGTCACGCCACCATCCGCGACGCCATTCTGGATCAGAAAATCCGTGCTGTAGTGCAGGGGGCGATGGAAGAAAGCGGCGCAGTGCTGATCAAGCGCTATGGTTTCGAGGCAGATAAACACGCCGCCTATATTCAGAAAATCCTCAGTCGTTTTGAAAACCCCTATCTGAAAGATGACGTGGAGCGTGTGGGTCGTCAGCCGCTGCGTAAACTGAGCGCGGGCGATCGCTTAATCAAACCAACGCTGGGTACGCTGGAGTATCAACTGCCGCACGCCAACCTGGTGCAGGGCATTGCCGCCGCGATGCATTATCGCAGCGCACAGGACCCGCAAGCACAGGAGCTGGAAGCCCTGCTGGCGGAAAAAGGCCCACAGGCAACGCTGGCGCAGATCTCCGGGCTGGATGCCAACAGCGAAGTGGTCACCTCAGTGGTGAGCGCTTACAACGCTATGGCATAATGCGCGCCACTTAGACTCATCACGCCAGACGGCGGTAGCTGAACGATGCAGGCAATAATGGAAGAGAAGCAAGCTTTTGAAAACCGGGTGCTTGAGCGCCTGAACGCCGGTCGTTCGGTGAGAAGCTTCCTGATCGCCGCCGTTGAGCTGTTGACCGAAGCGGTTAACCTGCTGGTTTTGCAGGTTTTCCGCAAGGATGATTACGCCGTCAAGTACGCCGTAGAGCCGTTGCTGCTGGGCAACGGCCCGCTCGGTGAGATGTCGGTACGACTGAAGCTGATCTACGGTCTTGGCGTGATCAATCGCCACGAATATGAAGATTGTGAGCTGCTGTTGGCGCTGCGCGAAGAGTTGAACCACGATACCAACGAGTATCGTTTTACCGACGACGAGATCCTCGGCCCTTTTGGTGAGTTGCACTGTGTAGCGGCCTGGCCGCCAAAACCCGACTTTACCCGTGATGACGACGAGCTGCGTGCCATGCAGCAGCAGCGTTATTTGCAGATGGTACGTTCGACAATGGTGCTGTCACTCACTGAACTGATTTCCCGGATTTCCCATAAGCAGGCGTTTAAAAAGCCTGCGGTTTGAGGTAAAAACTGCGCGATAAATCGCGCCGCTACAGCGCGAAAATCCGTAGCGGCGCGATTTATCGCGCAACAGCCGTATCGTTATGGTGTATCCTTTCCCTGTTTTCCTTAACGAGTTTTCCCGATGAAAGAACAAGAAAAAGCTGAGATCAAACGCCTGAGCGATCAGCTGGATGCCCTGAACCGTAAAGAGCCACAGTTGCTGGAAGCCGGTGATGCCGAAAAACTCGGTGAGCTGCTGAAAGAGAAAGAAGTGCTGGTGGTTGAAATCGAACGCCTGCGTGGCGTGCGTGACGAGAAGCTGAGCAAAGAAGCACAGCAGCTCCAGAAGCTGCCGTTCAGCCGTGAGATCACCAAAAAAGAGCAGGCCAATATGGGTGCGCTGAAGAAAAGCGTGCGCGGCCTGGTGGTGGTACACCCGATGACCGCGCTGGGGCGTGAAATGGGTCTGCAGGTGATGACCGGCTACGCGAAGCAGCCGTTCTGATTGCTTACGCGGCGTGCGACACGTCGCGTACCCCTGCCACGCCTGCTGCCTGCAACACCTGCTGCGTCAGGTTATCCAGCAATTCATAACGACGGCGATATTCCGCGCGCTTTTTGCTGGCAATCTCGTCCAGCGATTTACGCGCCATCTGCAACGGTAAGTTAAATACGCCATCTGCCCGCACTTCACCGCCTAATGACTGCCAGAATTCACTGTAGCTGGCAAAGAAGTGCTCGCCTTTGCTGTGCCGGTAGCGCAGGCTGCGGAATACATGGGTGGTATCCCCCACCGCGCTAATCGCCTGTACGCCACACTGCTGTGCCAGAATAAAGACGGCTTCCATCAACAGACGTTTCGGAAATAAACCGTGCGCGGCTTTGGTGGCATCACGAATCACATCATTGGAAATATGTTTTCGCGGCCCCTGTAATCCACCAATTAATAAGCTTCTTTGTTGGTTCTCATTAAAAATAGAGAATGACAATGATGCGATCAATTGCTCTTCATAACGCAGCTCCAGCGTAATTTCACCTTCACGGTCAAAGCGACCTGGACAACAGTGAATCACGAATGATTCATCATTCTTACCTTTAAAGCCGGCCAGTAAATTGTCGCCCGGACCTTGCAGCAACTGACGCAGGGTGGTGTTTTCCAGACCGGCCATCAGGTGGTAATGGTCAAGAATAGCCTGCGCGCGCTGCGCCACGCTAAAACCAGCGCACAGATAGGGACGATGCGGTTTGGCAGGCAGCAACCCTTGTACCGTCAGCATTTGCGGCAGCTGCGGTAGCGCAGCCAGCTGATTCAGGTAATGATGTGTCGTAACAGGGTAAACCAGCGATCTTAAAGCAAATTTAAACCGGAAATTCTTGCTGCACCACAATTTATTTGGCACAAACTTTCCAGTTATTAACTGAAAAAACAGCGATGCAGACGAATCATTATTCGTTGCCGAAGTTGTTAGCATAGACATAATTATTTTTTTGCTTTGCAGGAAAAACTGGCGCAACTATATGCCCCAAATTATCAACGACAGGTTAATAAGTTAGCGGCTTAGGGTTTAACGGGAGGGAATAAATGGCTTGTTTAGAATTGGTTTAAAAAAAACCGGCGGAACCTGTCCACCGGTTGGTTGCTGTCGTTCAGAAAGCCGACGGCTTACTTAGCAGATGCGAAACGCGCTGCTGCTTCGTCCCAGTTCACAACGTTCCAAAACGCTTTGATGTAATCAGGACGTTTGTTCTGATATTTCAGGTAGTAAGCGTGTTCCCACACATCCAGACCAATGATCGGGAAGCCAGAAGCGCCAGAGATCGCTTCGCCCATCAGCGGGCTGTCCTGGTTAGCAGTAGAAACCACCGCCAGTTTGTCGCCTTTTTTCACCAGCCACGCCCAGCCAGAGCCAAAACGGGTGGTAGCGGCTTTCTCAAACTCTTCCTGGAATTTTTCTACGCTGCCGAAATCTTTCTCAATCGCAGCTTTCAGTTCACCCTGCAAGGTGGTGCCGATTTTCAGACCTTTCCAGAACAGGCTGTGGTTCGCGTGACCACCGGCGTTATTACGCAGCGGGCCTTTTTTGTCTGCGGGCAGTTTGTCCAGTTTAGCGATCAGCTCTTCAACCGGAATACCGTCGAATTCAGTACCTTTCAGAGATTCCAGCGCCGCATTGGCGTTGTTCACGTAGGTCTGGTGGTGTTTAGAGTGATGGATTTCCATCGTCTGCTTGTCGAAATGCGGTTCCAGTGCGTCGTAGTCGTAAGGCAGGGATGGCAGTGAATAATTCATGTTCTTCCTCTCCATTAGTGTTTGAGCAGCACAACCTCGCTGGCGTGCCGCGTAAGCAGTTGGATCATTATAGTTAAATTCATGATCCGGAAAAGGGTTATCAATGCCTTAGTAATGATAAGGGTTTGATGAATTTAGCAAAAGGTGCGCACAGAAGGCGAGGTGGCTTGCAGCTACAGGTGAATTGTTAAGCAGATCTGGCACACCAGCCTTATGAGATCGCTGAGTCCACTTCAGTGGAAAGGTTTTTACATCAAAAAATCCATAATATTTCAGGATATATTCCAGGTTGAATGTGAAAAAAATCTCGTCATCCTGAAGAAGTCTCTTTTATGATTTTTGCGAATCATATCAGCCCTCATGAAAATAGAAGCCACAATTATCCTGATAAGTTCATAACAATATTAATTGCATAAAAAGTTAATCTATATCAATAAATCGACCATGATATTCGTTTCTGATCATTACCACCAAACAATAAAAACACGAGGTTGTATTTTATGATTAATTCTATCCATGGAAACTCCAATCCATACCAATTAACCATCACTGATATAACGAACAAAAGCGATAAACCACTATTAACAAATGATATAACTAAGGTAGGTAATGTTTCAACAGGAATGTCTTCCCGCACAGTATGCCGAACCGCCCGGATATTAGCCGGAATGTTTTTGCTGGGAACCATGGCGTTTGCTATTTCGTCCCGGTTAGCATCCAGCACCGCAGTCTCTGAGGCTGTACAACATCCTGAAAAGGATCTAATAAACCGTGCGGTATCTGACAACGCATCATTCAGAAACTCAGCATGGGATCAATTAGATAATATGACAACTATTGAAGTAAATGTCGTAACTAGTAAGGGTGAAATCTTCTCTGATAATTTAATCATTGAGCCTCATAGCATTTTCGCCGTTGCCACCAACTTCAGAGAATCCGTAAGAGCAATTTTATTTGATAATTATATGCAATTGAAAGCGGCCGCTGGCTCTGAAGGCATAAAAAGTTATTTTTTTCATTCACTAAACACAGCGATTTCGAAGGGAGAGAAAATCGCAACATCATTTAACAATCTGATTATAGAAAACGCCCGCTCCGGGGATTTTTCACCGCAAAATATAGATGGCATGAGGAAAATTGTTGATCGGTTAACGGATGAAATCCAGCATTTAAAAGGATATAAAAATGACATCGGCAAAAGAATGAAAAAAAAATCCGATTTTGGCCCGAACACAGCAAGAAAATGGCATAACTATTTTCAGTCTTCTTTTAAAAAAATTGATGAAATGATTAATTCCTTATTAGCATTTAAGCTATGAAATCAATCACCTAAAGGTGCGCAATGCACACATTGCGCACCTTTAACTTTACCGGCCCAGCTCGGTCAACGATTTATCCAGCGCACCGACCAGCCAGTCTATATCGCTCTCCTGGAACGCCAATGGCGGACGCAGTTTCAACACGTTACCGTAAGGACCGGCTACCGAAGTCAGCACGTGGTGGTCACGCAACTTCTCGATTAAATCCAACGCCAGCGCCTTGTCCGGGGTTTTGCTGCTGCGATCGGCGACCAGTTCAAAACCAATAAACAGGCCAGCACCGCGCACATCACCGATCGCTTCGTGGCGGTCCATCAGTTTTGCCAGCTCAGCCTGCAACCTGGCACCCACCACGCGGCTGTGTTCCTGCAAGCCCTCTTCCTTGATCACTTTCAGCACCGCCTGCGCCGCCGCCATCGCTACCGGGTTGCCGCCGAAAGTGTTGAAGTAAGGGATCTCGTCGCTGAACGCTGCCAGCACATCGCTTTTCGCCAGCAGGCCGGAGACCGGAATACCGTTACCCATCGGCTTACCGGTGGTGACGACATCCGGCACCACACCGTGACGGGCAAAGCCCCAAAAGGCATCACCGGTACGGGCAAAGCCCGGCTGTACTTCGTCAGCAATAAAGATACCGCCGTTGGCATGCACCACATCCACCGCTTTTTGCAGGAAGCCAGGCGGGTTCGGCAGTACGCCATCAGAGGAGAAAATCGAGTCGGCGAGGAAACCGGCGAACTTGATACCGTGCGCCTTCATGTCATCGATCTGCTTTTGGATTTCGTTGGCAAACCACTCGCCCAAATCCGGCGCATTGACGCGGTAATGATCCGGCGGCGGCACCAGACGCGTCGTCGGAGCCAACGGCTGGCCAGTGCCCAACGCCGGTGAAGCGCCAGACGTCAACTCGCTGGTGCCGTGATAGGCTTCCTGCGACACGATAATACCGGTGCCACCGCTAAAGGCGCGCGCTACGCGGATCGCCAGGTCATTGGCCTCCGAACCGGTACACATATACATCGCGCGGTCGATGGCATCCGGCGTGGTCGCCAGCAGTTCTTCGCTGTAATCCAGGATACGTTCGTGCAGATAACGGGTGTGGGTGTTCAGCATCTTCATCTGCTGATTCACCGCCTCAATCACCGCCGGGTGGCAATGGCCAATGCTCGCCACGTTGTTGTACACATCCAGATATTTGTTACCTGCGGCGTCCCACAGATACTGCCCTTCACCGCGCACCAGATGCACCGGCTTACGGTAGAACAGGCGATATGACTCGCCCAGCACTTTGCTGCGTTTATCCGTCAGTTTGCGCGTATCGGCGTCCAGACCGTCGGCGTGCTCAGCACGAAAACTGTTGGTATCCATGATGGTGGAACGTGTAGCCATGATAACTCCCGTTGCGAGGTGAAAGGGGTGCATGCGTAATAACCGTCTGCTGATATCATGCCGGTTTTTACGACAAATGCAACCAAATACACAAATACAACCAAATACACATGACGGAATGATGAAGCTCAGGTAATCTTAGGCCCACGCTGAACTCGCTACAGGGAAATGTCATGTTGCAGGAAACCCGTTTACATCGCATTCGCGCGTTGCTGACGACACATCATCAGGTCAGTACCGAACGCGTCATCAAAGAGCTGGGCATTTCGCGAGAAACGGCGCGGCGAGATATTATCGAGCTGGAAGCGCTGGGCGTGGCGCGGCGTGTCCACGGTGGCCTGGTGGCGGTTGATAGCCAACCAGAAGCGCCGCTCCGCGAACGTCGCAGCGCACAGGCAAAGGAGAAACGCGCCATTGCCGTCGCGGCGGCACAGCATCTGCAACCGGGACAGACGTTATTCCTCGATTCCGGCACCACCACCACCCTGCTGGCCGAGGAACTGCGCACCATGTCCGGGCTGACCATCATCACCAACAGCCTGCAAGCCGCGCTGGCGCTGAGTGCCGCTGAAGAACATGAGCAGTTGAATAATCAGGTGATTTTGCTGGGTGGCATGATGTCTGCCGGGGCGCAGCAGACGCGGGGTGAAATAACGGTGGGCGAGATTTATCGTTATCGGGCCGATGTGGCGCTACTGTCGCCGGTCGGGATTGAGGCCAAACAGGGTGCCACCAGCTTCCATCCGCATGAAGCGGCGATTGCGCGCGCCATGGTGCAGCAGGCCAGCCGCACCATCCTGCTGGCGGATCACAGCAAACTGGGCGTGGTAAGCCGTACCCAATATGCCGCGATTGCCGAGGTTGATCTGCTGATTTGCGATGCGGACCAGGCGAAACCCGGTGCGCTCAGCGCCTTACAACAGGCGCTGGCGCAGGTTCAGGTGATTTAGCGCAAGCGCTGGGGATGGGTATAAACGGTGGCGCGGCCCGGTTTGCTGAAACCGACCAGCGTCAGGTTGCTACGTTCCGCCACCTCCACCGCCAGCTGCGTTGCCGCCGACACCGCGAACAAAATCTCAACGCCGCACATCGCCGACTTCTGCACCATCTCATAACTGGCACGGCTGGAAACCAGCACCGCGCCCTGCTGCCAGTCCGCTTTGCTGCGATAACCCAGCAGCTTATCCAGTGCCACATGGCGCCCAACATCTTCGCAACCACCACGCAGTTCACCTTGCGGCGACATCCAGGCCGCGGCGTGGGTGCAACCGGTCAGTTCACCTACCGGCTGGAAGTCGCGCAGACGCGCCAGGCCCGCATCGAGATACTCCAGGGAAAAGGTTTGGGTAAAAGGCAGTGGTGTAATCGGTTTGCCTATCTGATCCAGTTGTTCCACACCACATACGCCACAGCCGGTACGACCAGCCATTGCCCGGCGTTGTTCTTTCAGCGCCATAAAGCGACGGCTGGAGAGTTCGATTTGTACTTCAATGCCGTTGCAGCCAGGCACCACATCGAGACCAAAAATCTCCTGCGGCGTATCAATAATGCCTTCCGATAGCGAGAAGCCAAGGGCAAATGCCTCCAGGTCATTGGGCGTCGCCATCATCACCACATGGGAAATGCCGTTGTAGACCAACGCCACCGGAACTTCCTGCGCCAGCCAGTCCGTTTCCGCGTGAGTAATATCACGCCGCTGCCACACCTGCGCCTGACGCGCACCTGAGATCTCACTCACATTAGCCTGATCTTTCTGTGTCACTTTGTTCGCCTCGCACAACAACCTTACAAAAGCAGTGGTAATATTTAGCCGCTATACTCGCTTTTTTAGTTGGGTCATTTTGAACCCTTAGCCAGTGCACCGCAAAAAAATAAACGTAAGTAATGTCGAACCAAGGATTAACTCCCATGAACGTCAGCAGAAGAAAATTCTTCAAAATCTGCGCGGGCGGTATGGCGGGGACCACGGCAGCCCTTCTCGGTTTTACCCCCGAGGTGGCGCTGGCGGAAACGCGACAGTACAAATTGTTGCGCGCCCGCGAAACCCGTAATACCTGCACCTACTGCTCCGTCGGCTGTGGTTTGTTGATGTACAGCCTCGGCGATGGCGCAAGAAACGCCAAAGAAACCATCTTCCACATTGAAGGCGATCCGGATCATCCGGTCAGCCGTGGGGCGCTGTGCCCGAAAGGCGCGGGCCTGCTGGATTTTGTCCACAGCGACAGTCGTCTACACTACCCGGAATATCGCGCGCCAGGCTCGGATCAATGGCAGCGCATCAGCTGGGACGATGCGTTTGACCGCATCGCGAAGTTGATGAAAGCGGACCGTGATGCCCACTTTGTGGCGCAAAATGCCGACGGTGTCACCGTCAACCGCTGGCTGACCACCGGTATGCTGTGCGCCTCTGCCTCCAGCAATGAAACTGGCTATCTCACCCAGAAAATGACCCGATCGCTCGGTATGCTGGCGGTCGACAACCAGGCACGCGTCTGACACGGACCAACGGTAGCAAGTCTTGCTCCAACATTTGGTCGCGGTGCGATGACCAATCACTGGGTCGACATCCGTAATGCCAACCTGATTGTGGTGATGGGCGGTAATGCGGCTGAAGCGCATCCGGTCGGTTTCCGCTGGGCGATGGAAGCCAAAATCTTCAACAAAGCCAAACTGATTGTCATCGATCCGCGTTTTACGCGTACCGCATCGGTGGCGGACTTCTATACGCCAATTCGCTCCGGTTCCGACATCGCTTTCCTGTCGGGCGTGCTGCGCTGGCTGATGGAAAACAACAAAATCCAGCATGAGTATGTGCAGGCGTACACCAACGCCAGCCTGATTGTGCGCGAAGATTTTCACTTCGAGGATGGCCTGTTCAGCGGCTATGACGCGGAAAATCGTAAATACGACAAAACCAGCTGGAACTACGAGCTGGGTGAGGACGGCTTCGCCAAACGCGACGACAGTCTGAGCCATCCGCGCTGCGTGTGGAACCTGCTGAAGCAGCATGTCAGTCGCTACACGCCAGAGATGGTCGAACGCATTTGCGGCACGCCAAAAGCGGATTTCCTGCACGTCTGCGAGCTGATCGGCGAAACCAGCGCGCGCGATCGCACTACCTCGTTCCTGTATGCCCTCGGCTGGACCCAACACTCCATCGGGGCACAGAACATCCGCACCATGGCGATGATTCAGCTGCTGCTCGGCAACATGGGGATGGCGGGGGGTGGCGTCAATGCGCTGCGTGGTCATTCCAATATTCAGGGGCTGACCGACCTTGGCCTGCTGTCACAAAGCCTGCCGGGCTATATGACGCTGCCCTCAGAAAAACAAACCGACCTGCAAACCTATCTCAACGCCAACACGCCAAAACCGGCGCTGCCCGGTCAGGTGAACTACTGGGGCAACTACCCGAAATTCTTCGTGAGCATGATGAAAGCCTTCTTTGGCGACAAAGCGCAGGCGGAGAATAGCTGGGGCTTTGACTGGCTGCCGAAGTGGGACAAAGGCTACGACGTGTTGCAGTACTTCGAGATGATGTCGCAGGGCAAGGTGAACGGTTACCTGTGCCAGGGCTTCAACCCGGTGGCGTCGTTCCCCAACAAACGCAAAATCATTGATTCACTGTCGAAGCTGAAGTTCCTCGTCACCATCGACCCACTCAACACCGAAACCTCGACCTTCTGGCAGCATCACGGCGAGTTCAACGATGTTGATCCGGCACAGATTCAGACTGAGGTATTCCGTCTACCCTCCACCTGTTTTGCCGAGGAGAACGGCTCGATCGTCAACTCCGGTCGCTGGTTGCAGTGGCACTGGAAAGGCCAGGATGGACCGGGTGAAGCGCGCAACGACGGCGAAATCCTCGCGGGTATCTACCTGCGGCTGCGCGAGATGTATGCGCGCGAAGGCGGTGCCGCACCGGAACCGGTGCTGAACATGACCTGGAACTACCTGACGCCAGAAAACCCGGCGTCGGAAGAGGTGGCGATGGAGAGCAACGGCAAGGCGCTGGCGGATATCATGGATGACAAAGGCAGCCTGCTGGTGAAAAAAGGCCAGCAGCTCAGTACCTTTGCACATCTCAAAGATGACGGCAGCACCAGCAGCGGCTGCTGGATCTTTGCCGGTAGCTGGACGCCGGAAGGCAACCAGATGGCACGACGCGATAACGCCGACCCATCCGGTCTTGGTAACACGCTGAACTGGAGCTGGGCGTGGCCGCTCAACCGTCGCATCCTCTATAACCGCGCCTCCGCCGACCCACAAGGCAACCCGTGGGATGCCAAACGTCAGTTGCTGAAATGGGATGGCAGCAAGTGGACCGGGATGGATATCCCGGACTACAGCGCCGCCGCACCGGGCAGCAACGTCGGGCCGTTTATCATGCAGCCCGATGGTATGGGCCGTCTGTTCGCCCTCGACAAAATGGCGGAAGGTCCGTTCCCGGAACATTACGAACCGTTTGAAACGCCGATTGGCACCAACCCGCTGCACCCCAACGTGGTGTCGAACCCGGCGGCACGCGTGTTTAAGGACGATCTGGCGGCAATGGGCCACGCCGCGCAGTTCCCGTACGTCGGTACCACTTACCGTCTCACCGAGCATTTCCACTTCTGGACCAAACACGCGCTGCTCAACGCCATCGCGCAGCCGGAACAGTTTGTCGAGATCGGCGAAGTGCTGGCGAATAAGCTGGGCATCGCGCAGGGCGATACGGTGAAAGTCAGCTCGAATCGCGGCTATATCAAAGCCAAAGCGGTGGTCACCAAACGCCTGCGTCCATTGCAGGTGGATGGCAAAACCGTCGATACCATCGGCATCCCGATTCACTGGGGTTATCAGGGTGTGGCGAAAAAAGGCTTTATCGCCAATACCCTGACGCCATTTGTTGGCGACGCCAATACGCAAACGCCGGAGTTTAAGGCGTTCCTGGTTAACGTCGAGAAGGTGTAAGGAGAACGAAGATGGCTTATCAATCGCAAGACATTATCCGCCGCTCCGCCACCAACGGCGTGACGCCACCGCCGCAGGCACGCAACCATCAGCAGGAGGTGGCGAAGCTGATCGACGTTACCACCTGTATCGGCTGCAAAGCCTGTCAGGTCGCCTGTTCGGAGTGGAACGACATCCGCGATGAAGTCGGTCATAACGTCGGGGTGTATGACAACCCGGCGGATTTGACCGCCAAATCCTGGACGGTGATGCGGTTTTCTGAAGTCGAAGAGAACGGCAAGCTGGAGTGGCTGATCCGCAAAGATGGCTGCATGCACTGCGCCGATCCCGGTTGTCTGAAGGCCTGCCCTTCAGAGGGGGCGATCATTCAGTACGCCAACGGCATTGTCGATTTTCAGTCCGAGCAATGCATCGGCTGTGGCTATTGCATCGCCGGTTGCCCATTCGACGTGCCGCGCCTCAATAAAGAGGACAACCGCGTGTATAAATGCACGTTGTGCGTCGATCGTGTCAACGTCGGTCAGGAACCGGCTTGCGTGAAAACCTGTCCGACCGGGGCGATTCATTTTGGCAGCAAAGTGGATATGCAAACCCTGGCCGGGGAACGGGTGGAGGAACTGAAGACACGCGGCTACGCCCATGCTGGTCTGTACGATCCGGCCGGTGTCGGCGGTACGCATGTGATGTATGTGCTGCACCACGCCAACAAGCCGCAGCTGTATCACGGCTTACCGGAAAACCCGAGCATCAGCTCCGCCGTCACCTTCTGGAAAGGTATCTGGAAGCCGCTGGCGGCGGTCGGTTTTGCGGCTACCTTTGCGGCGGCGGTGTTCCACTATGTCGGTGTCGGGCCGAACCGGGTGGATGAGGACGAGGAGGACAAATGATGAAAAAGCGCGATCGCCTGGTACGCTACAGCGCCCCGGAACGCATCAATCACTGGATTGTGGCGTTTTGCTTTGTCTTCGCGGCTCTCAGCG
Source organism: Pantoea sp. X-Soil-TKNS-1211 (assembly GCF_059730495.1). Lineage (NCBI taxonomy): Bacteria > Pseudomonadati > Pseudomonadota > Gammaproteobacteria > Enterobacterales > Erwiniaceae > Pantoea > Pantoea sp. X-Soil-TKNS-1211. The sequence continues at coordinate 104,970 of NZ_AP035953.1, read as the reverse complement.
GATTAGGTTTCTTTTTCCCGTCGTTTAACTGGTTGATGCACGTGTTAGGGACGCCGCAACTGGCGCGTATTCTGCATCCTTTTGTCGGCGTGGTGATGTTCGCTGCCTTTTTAATCATGTTCTTACGCTACTGGCGTCAGAATTTGATCAATCGCGACGACATCATGTGGGCGAAAAACATCCATAAAATCGTGCGCAATGAGGAGGTCGGTGATACCGGCAAATATAATTTCGGGCAGAAGTGTGTGTTCTGGGCTGCTATCATCAGCTTAGTCATGCTGCTGGTGAGTGGAATTGTGATTTGGCGGCCGTACTTTGCCGGTGCCTTCTCCATTCCGCTGATTCGCGCCGCGTTGGTGGTGCATTCGGTCTCAGCCGTGGCGCTGATTATCGTGATTATGGTGCATATTTACGCCGCCCTGTGGGTCAAAGGCACCATCACCGCGATGGTTGAAGGTTGGGTCCCAGCCGCGTGGGCGAAGAAACATCACCCACGCTGGTATCGCGAGCAGCGCCAACGCCAAACACAACAGGAAAAACGCCCCTGATGAGTATTCGCATTATCCCGCAGGACCAGCTGGAGAAAAGCGATAAGAAAACGGCGGATAACATTCCGCCGTTACTTTTCCCCCGGCTGAAAAACCTATATAGCCGTCGGGCTGCCCGTTTACGCGAGCTGGCAGCGAAAAATCCGCTGGGTGATTACCTGCGTTTTGCCGCAGTGATTGCCCAGGCACAGGAAATCGTGCTGTATGACCACCCACTCCAGCTCGATTTGCATGCGCGTCTGGCGCAAAGTGCCGAACAGGGCATTCCGCCGCTGGATATTCACACTTACCCGCGCGATGCCCACTGGCAGCGGCTGCTGCATTCGCTGATCGCCGAGCTGAAGCCGGAGATGAGCGGCCAGGCACTGGCGGTGCTGGAGAATCTGGAAAAAGCCTCGGCCACCGAACTGGAAACACTGGCGACTGCGCTGCTCGAAGGCAACTTCGCCCAGGTCAGCAACGATAAGTCGCCGTTTATCTGGGCGGCGTTGTCGATTTACTGGGCGCAGATGGCCGCGCTGATCCCCGGAAAGGCCCGTGCCGAATATGGCGAACATCGCCAGTTCTGCCCGGTTTGCGCCAGCGTTCCAGTCACCAGCGTGGTGCATATGGATGTGGGTCAGCAGGGATTGCGTTATCTGCATTGCAATCTGTGCGAAAGTGAATGGTATGTGGTACGCAGCAAATGTTCTAATTGCGAGCAGACGCGTGATTTGCATTACTGGTCACTGGATAGCGAGATGGCGGCGGTCAAAGCTGAAAGTTGCGGTGATTGCGGCACCTACCTGAAGATGTTGTATCAGGAGAAAGATCCGGCGGTGGAACCCGTGGCAGACGATCTGGCTTCACTGGTACTGGACGCGCGCATGGAGCAGGAAGGGTTTTCCCGCAGCAGCCTGAATCCGTTTTTGTTTCCAGGCGAAGGATGATCGCGCAACACGCATATTTCATGTAACCACGGAGGCGTTCGATGAAACTGATTGGCAGCTACACCAGCCCTTTTGTGCGTAAAATTTCAGTGATCCTGCTGGAAAAGGGCATCGTCTTCGAATTTGTTAACGAATCACCGTGGAACGCGGACAGCCACGTGCCGCACTACAATCCGCTGGGCAAAGTCCCGGCGCTGGTTGATGACAACAAACTCACCTGGTTTGATTCCGCGCTGATTGCCGAAGCCATTGAATTGCGCGGTGAACCCCCGGCGCTGTTACCTGATGACCGCTTGCGCGCATTGCAAATCCGCCAGTTGGAAAAACTGGCCGATGGTATCAGCGATGCGGCCCTGCTGATTGTGCGTGAGCAACTGCGCCCCGGAGACCAGCAATCCGAAGAAGTCTTACTGCGTAATCGGGAAAAAATCCTGCGCGGTCTTGATGCGCTGGAAATCGCCGCGGCGCAGGGCGATCTGCTCAACAGCGACACCCTCAATCTGGCGGATATCGCCACCGGCTGCATGATTGGCTACATTAATTTCCGCCGCGTGGTGCCGAACTGGTGCGTCAACCGCCCGGCACTGATCAAACTGGCGGAGAAGCTGTTTAAGCGGGAGAGTTTTGCCCGCACTGTCCCGGCCTCCAGTTAAACGTTCCGCTTAATGAAAAATCTGTTTAGTCAGTTGCCTGCCATCGATAGCCTGCTGCGCGATCCCGCGTTGCAGTCGTTAATCGATGACGCAGGCACCACTTTTGTCACACGTCAGCTACGCGCGATGCAGCAGGAAGCGCGCGACTCTATCCAGCAGCATCATGAATTTCCCGCCTGGCACGCTAACTGGCCGGATGAAGCGCTGCGCCGTTGTGGGCAACAGCGCCAGAGTGCGTTGCGCCCGGTGTTTAACCTGACCGGCACCGTACTGCACACCAATCTGGGCCGTGCCTGTTTAAGCGATACGGCGATCGCAGCGGTAGTCGCCAGCCTGCGCCAGCCGGTGACGCTGGAATATGCGCTGGATGATGCCGCGCGCGGCCATCGCGATCGTGCTGTTGCCACCCTGCTGTGCGAACTGACTGGCGCGGAAGATGCCTGTATCGTCAATAATAACGCGGCGGCGGTGCTACTGATGCTGGCGGCCCTGGCACCGGGACGTGAAGTGGTGGTCTCGCGCGGTGAGCTGGTGGAGATTGGCGGTGCGTTCCGCATTCCCGACGTCATGCGCCAGGCCGGGTGTCGTCTGGTGGAGGTCGGTACCACCAATCGCACCCATTTAAAGGATTATCGTGCCGCGATGACCGCTGATAGCGGCCTTTTCATGAAAGTTCACACCAGTAACTACCAGATTCAGGGCTTCACCCATGCGGTTTCTGAGGCAGAACTGGTGACGCTGGGAGAAGAACATCAGCTACCGGTGATTACCGATCTTGGCAGCGGCTCGCTGATCGACATGACCGCATACGGCCTGCCCGCTGAACCCATGCCGCAGCAGCTGATTGCGGCAGGTGTCAGCCTGGTGAGTTTTTCCGGTGACAAACTGCTGGGCGGGCCACAGGCCGGGATCATCATCGGCAAAAAAGCGTTGATCGACAGGCTACAACAACATCCACTGAAACGTGCGCTACGCGTCGACAAAATGACGCTGGCGGCGCTGGAAGCGACGCTGCAACTCTATCGTCACCCGGAAGCCCTTCCCGTTGCATTGCCAACGTTACATCTGCTGACGCGCTCCGCAGCGGATATCCAACAACAGGCGGAACGCTTGCTGCCTGCGCTGGAGCATATCTTCAGTGATGATTTTTCGCTGGCGATCGCCCCTTGTTCGTCACAAATCGGTAGCGGATCGCTACCGGTAGAACGGCTCCCCAGTGTTGCCATTACCTTCAGTCCACGTAACGGCCATGGCGGCACGCTAAACGCACTGGCGCAACACTGGCGCGCCCTGTCGCAGCCGGTCATTGGCCGCCTCCAGGACGGCAAATTGTGGCTCGATCTGCGCTGCCTTATTGATGAAGCCGCCTTTCTGCGGAATCTGGCCCCATGATCATTGCCACCGCCGGACATGTCGATCACGGCAAAACCGCGTTATTACAGGCATTGACGGGCATCAATGCCGACCGTCTGCCGGAAGAACAACGGCGAGGCATGACTATCGACCTCGGCTATGCCTATTGGCCGCAACCCGATGGCCGGGTGATCGGTTTTATTGATGTGCCAGGCCATGAGAAATTTCTCGCCAATATGCTGGCGGGCATCGGTGGCATTCATCACGCGTTGCTGGTGGTGGCCTGTGACGATGGCGTGATGCCACAAACCCGCGAACATTTGCAGCTACTGAGTCTCGCCGGACAACCGCCGCTCAGCGTGGCGCTTACCAAAGCCGATCGCGTTGATAGCGCACGCATTGACGAAGTGCAGCAGCAGGTCGCGCAGCTCACGCAACAGCTGGGTTGGCCCAATGTGCCGCAGTTTGTTACCAGCAGCACCACGTTGCTGGGCATTGATGCGCTGCGCCAGCATCTGACCGGGCTGTCGGAACCCATGTTTAATCCACGTCACCGTTTTCGTCTCGCCATCGATCGCGCTTTTACCCTGAAGGGCACTGGATTGGTGGTGACGGGCACAGCACTGGCCGGAGAAGTCAGCATCGGGGATCACCTGTGGCTGACCGGCGTCAACCAGCCGGTGCGCGTACGCGGCCTGCATGCGCAGAATCAGGTCGTCTCCCGCGCGCAAGCCGGACAGCGTATCGCGTTGAATATCGCTGGTGAGGTAGAGAAAGCACAAATCAACCGCGGTGACTGGCTGCTGAGTCAGCAGCAGGAGCAAGGCACCACACGCTTAACAGTGGCGCTTAACCTGCTACAACCACAGAAAAATGCGTCACAGCCGGTACATATCCACCACGCCGCCAGCCATATTACCGGTCGTTTAACCTTGCTCAGCGATGAGCTGGGTGAACTGGTGCTCAGTAGCCCACTGTGGCTGGCAGATAATGACCATCTGATTATTCGTGACAGCAACGCGCAAAACACGCTGGGTGGCGGACGGGTGATTTTGCTGAACAGCAAAAAGCGCGGTAAACGCCATCCCGACTATCTGGCCTGGTTGCAGCAGTTGGCGCTGGCGACGGATGATGAAACCAATCTGCGCGTCCATCTCCAGCATCAACCAGCTGACTACAGTGAATTGGCCTGGGCGCGTCAGCTGACACCCGCAGCGATGGATACCCTGCTCGCCAGTATTGCTCCGGTGCGTCTACATCATGCGCTGCTGGACCCGGCACAGGTCAGCCGCTGGCAGCAGCAACTCCACGACGCACTGGACCATTTTCATCAGCAGCACCCGGAACAGCCGGGCATTGGTCACGATCGTCTGCGCCGTATTGCACTGCCACAGGCTCCGGCGGAGTTAGTGCTGGCGCTGATAGAGCAGATGCTGACGCAAGGGCAACTTCAACAGCGGCACGGCTGGTTGCATCTACCCGACTTCGAACCGCGCTTTAACCCGCAGGAAGAAGCGTTGTGGCAGCTGGCAGGCCCGCTATTTGGTGACCAGCCACTGTGGGTGCGGGACATTGCCAACGCCCTGCAACAGGACGAAAAAACCATTCGTGACCTGCTACAGACGGCCGCACGGCTGGGTCATATCACGGCGATCGTCCGCGATCGCTACTACCGCAGTGACCAGATGCAGATCTTCGCCGATCTCATTCGCCAGCGCGCCACATTGGGTGGCAGCACCACCACCGCTGATTTCCGCAACCAACTCGGCACCGGACGTAAATTGGCGGTGCAGATTCTGGAGTTCTTTGACCGCAGCGGTTTTACCCGTCGTCGTGGCAATGAACACCTGCTGCGCGATGCACGGCTGTTTAACGCCTGTACCTCCGGACACACAATTTCGTAGCGGCGCGATTTATCGCGCGTCTTTGAGCCAGAGCTGCTGCTGCCAAAAACCCCGCGCGATAAATCGCGCCGCTACAGAAAAATAAAAGGGACGATTTCTCGTCCCTTTCAGCTACTGCCTGGTGCGCGTTATTGCAACAGCGAAATATCCGCTACTTGCAGGAACAGCTCGCGCAGTTGGGCCAGCAATGTCAGGCGGTTGATACGTACCGCCTGGTCATCCGCGTTCACCATTACTTTGTCGAAGAAGTTGTCGACGGATTCACGCAGCTGCGCCAGTTCGATCAACGCATCCTGATAGCGGCCTTCCGCGAAGTACGGTTGCAGTTTGCTGCTCAGCGCCGTGACGAAGGTTGCCAGCTGGATCTCTTCGTTCTCTTTCAGCAGTGAAGCCTGCACGCTGTCATTCAGGGTTTCGGTCGCTTTCGCCAGAATGTTGGAGACACGCTTGTTAGCGGCAGCCAGGGTAGTTGCCGCTTCCAACGTACGGAAGTGCGAAACCGCCTTCATACGGGCATCGAAATCTGCCGGACGGGTCGGACGACGCGCCAGCACTGCCTGAATGGTGTCCACGCTGTGGCCTTCTTCCTGATACCAGGTACGGAAACGACCCAGCATAAAGTCGATCACCTCATCCACGACCCTGGCATTGCTCAGCTTGCTGCCGTACAGACGCACCGCTTCCTCGGTGAGGGCTTGCAGGTCAAGTGGCAGGTTTTTCTCAACAATGATGCGCAGCACGCCCAGCGCAGCACGGCGCAGAGCGAACGGGTCTTTATCGCCTTTCGGATGCTGACCAATCCCGAAGATGCCCGCGAGGGTGTCCATCTTGTCGGCAATCGCCACGGCACAGGCCACCGGATTAGACGGCAGTGCATCACCGGCAAAGCGCGGCTGGTACTGTTCGTTTAACGCCACCGCCACATCTTCCGCTTCGCCATCATGACGCGCGTAGTGCATGCCCATCACACCCTGGGTGTCGGTGAACTCGAACACCATATTGGTCATCAGGTCACATTTGGACAGCAGGCCAGCACGGGTAGCGTGATTAACATCGGCTCCGATCTGCGCGGCAATCCAGCCAGCCAGCGCCTGAATACGGTCGGTTTTATCACGCAACGTTCCCAGCTCTTTCTGGAACAGCACGGTTTCCAGACGCGGAAGATGATCTTCCAGACGCTTTTTGCGGTCGGTATTGAAGAAGAATTCGGCATCCGCCAGACGCGGGCGCACCACCTTCTCGTTACCGGAGATGATCTGCTGCGGATCGCGGGATTCGATGTTGGCAACAAAGATGAAGTTCGGCAGCAATTTGCCATCGTCGGCGTAGACCGGGAAGTATTTCTGGTCACCTTTCATGGTGTATACCAGCGCTTCTGCCGGTACGGCCAGGAATTTCTCTTCGAACGTGGCGGTGAGTACTACCGGCCACTCCACCAGCGAGGTGACTTCTTCCAGCAGGCTGTCGCTCAGGTCAGCATTGCCACCCAGCTTCAGCGCCGCTTTTTCTGCATCGGCTTTGATCAGGGCTTTACGCGCGGCGTAATCCGCCACCACCTTGCCACGTTCCAGCAGCAACTGTGGATACTGATCGGCATGCTCGAGGGTGATTTCCGGCTCGCCCATAAAGCGATGGCCACGGATCACACGATCGGACTGAACACCGAGGATGGTGGCCGGAATCAGCTCATCACCCAGCAGCAGCGTAACGGTATGTACCGGACGCACAAACTGCACGTCACTGGCACCCCAGCGCATCAGTTTCGGGATCGGCAACTTAGTCAGCGCGGTGGCGATCATCATCGGCAGCAGGGTCTGGGCGCTTTCGCCTTGCACCTGCGCGCGATACACCAGCCATTCACCTTTATCGGTGCTCAGACGCTCAGCCTGATCAACGGTGATACCGTTACCCCGCGCCCAGCCTTCAGCAGCTTTGGTCGCGTTGCCGTCAGCATCAAACGCAGCGGCGATAGCCGGGCCACGTTTTTCAACTTCACGATCCGGCTGTGCGGCCGCCAGATTTGCCACTTTCAGCGCCAGACGACGCGGAGCAGCAAACCAGCTGACCTCACCATGTGCCAGACCCGCGGTATCCAGTTCAGCGGTGACATGCGCAGCAAAGGCTTCCGCCAGGCTGCGCAGCGCTTTCGGAGGCAACTCTTCGGTGCCAATTTCCACCAGGAAAGTTTTATCGGTCATGGCTGCCTCTTACTTGTTGTTATTGCACATCGGGAAGCCCAGCGCCTCACGGGAGGCGTAGTAGGCTTCAGCCACGGCTTTGGTCAGGGTGCGAATGCGCAGAATGTAGCGCTGACGTTCGGTGACCGAGATTGCCTTACGCGCGTCCAGCAGGTTAAAGCTGTGCGCGGCTTTCAGGATGCGCTCATAGGCCGGCAGCGGCAGCGGTTTTTCCAGCGCCAGCAAGTGCTGCGCTTCTTTCTCGTACTGCTCGAAGCAGGTGAAGAGGAAATCCACATCAGCGTATTCGAAGTTGTAAGTCGACTGCTCCACTTCGTTCTGATGGAACACATCGCCGTAAGTCGTTTTGCCCAGCGGGCCGTCGCTCCAGGTGAGATCGTAAACGCTGTCCACGCTCTGGATATACATCGCCAGACGCTCCAGACCGTAGGTGATCTCGCCGGTCACCGGCTTACACTCCAGGCCGCCCACCTGCTGGAAGTAGGTAAACTGCGTCACTTCCATGCCGTTGAGCCACACTTCCCAGCCGAGACCCCAGGCACCCAGCGTTGGGTTTTCCCAGTTGTCTTCCACGAAACGGATGTCGTGTACCGTCGGATCGATACCCAGCTCTTTCAGCGACCCGAGGTACAGCTCCTGAATGTTGTCCGGTGAAGGTTTGATGATCACCTGGAACTGGTAGTAGTGCTGTAAACGGTTCGGGTTTTCACCGTAGCGTCCATCGGTAGGGCGGCGAGACGGCTGCACATAAGCGGCAGCGATTGGCTCTGGCCCTAATGCACGCAGGCAAGTCATCGGGTGAGAGGTGCCAGCGCCCACTTCCATGTCCAGCGGTTGGACGATGGTGCAGCCCTGACGCGCCCAGTAATCCTGCAAGGTCAGGATCAGGCCCTGAAAGGTCTTGGTATCAAACTTTTGCATGTTGAATTCGCACGCGATACGGGTGGATTAAAAAAGAGTGCGACAGTATACCCTTTGGTCGCGCAATGTGCAGCCGGAAATCCTGACGGCGCGATCACGGGTAAAAAGCAGGTTAAACGCAACAATAAGAAAATCGTATACGATTTCAACCACACCGCCACACCCGCTCAAGAAAAAGAATTTATTAATTTAAAATCATAAAGATAAACAAACTCCCTCTCAATACCACTTCGTGACATACATCACCTTTTTTACCCTATGGTAAAAAATCGCACATTGACACTTGTATAATCGTATACGAAATTGCGGTGAAACAGATTTGACGAGAATTTGACCATGAAAACCGCGATTGCCTATCCCAGCCTGAATGCCAGCGACCGTCCGATGGGGCCGGCACCGCTCTCTGCCGCAGTGTTGCACGAACCGATGCTGTTTATCTCCGGCCAGGTCGCCATTGACCCGTATAGCGGCAAGATTATTGGCAACGATATCGCCAGCCAAACGCGCCAGGTGCTGAAGAATGTCGGTGATTTGTTGAGCGTCGCGCAGATGACGTTCGACAACGTGGTTCGCGTGACCATTTATCTGACCGATCTCAGTACCTTTGCCGCGATGAACGAGGCGTACAGCGAATTTTTCCAGTTCCCGTTCCCGGCACGCGCCACCGTCGGCATTCAGCTCAACCATCCTGACCTGTTGGTCGAGATGGAAGTCACCGCGATGCGTTGAGGAGCGACGATGCATATCCATATTGAAAACGACGCCAGCGGCCCGGACGCACTGCAATTGCCCGCTGAACTGCTGCGCCAGCGGCTGGAGACCCATCCACAGCTGCGCAACCACTTCACGCTGAGCGCAAACAGCGACGCCACGCACAGCGCCACTTTCCTCGCCAACTGCGACATTCTGTGGGCCGGGCGCAAACTGGCACTGGACCAGTTCGCAGCCCCTCACCTGAACTGGGTGCAGGTGATGTCAGCGGGTGTCGAGCAGTGGTTGCCCCATTTACCGCAGGGCGTGACGCTGACCAACGCCTCGGGCGTACATGGCGACAAAGGTGCTGAATTTATTTTGATGGCGGCGCTGATGTTTAACTTCGGCATCCCCGGTTTTCTCCAGGATCAGGCTCAACGCCTGTGGCGACCGAGCTTCGGCGGCTGTGCGCGGGGTAAAACCGTGCTGCTGCTGGGCGTTGGCGGCATCGGTTCGGCAGCGGCCCGGTTGCTGACAGCACAGGGTTATCGCGTGATTGGCGTCACGCGCAGCGGCGAATGTAGCGCCCCGGTAGAACGCTGCATCAGCATCGATGCCATCGATGAAGTGCTGCCGCAGGCGGATGTGCTGGTGTCAACGCTGCCGCTAACGCCACAAACCCAGCGTCTGTTTGATCGTCGCCGCCTTGATCTGCTGCCGAAACGCGCCGGGATTGTGATTGTCGGCCGCGCCGATGTGTTTGATTACGACGCGATGCGCGAAAAGTTGAGCGCGGGCGAACTGGCTGGCGCGGTGCTGGATGTTTATCCGCAGGAGCCGCTGCCGACTGATGATCCGCTGTGGCACACCCCTGGCGTGGTGATGACGCCGCACTGTAGCCTCGACGATCACGCCGCTTACCTTGAGGGTTGCCTTGAGGTGTTTATCGATAACCTGGTGCGCTTCCGCAGTGGTCGGGCGCTGCGTAATCAGGTGGATATCGCACGCGGGTATTAAAGGACGCGTGATAAATCACGCCGCTACAAAACCTGCGGAATTATTCGTAGCAGCGCGATTTATCGCGCGAATTTAAAACAGCACTAAAAAGTTCATAAATCAGAAGGTCATCGCTTAACCATTCACCATGCACCAGGGGAACCTTATTATGAAATTTGCACGCCTCGCTTTGTTGTTATCCGGCATCAGCGGCACCTTGCTGGCTGGCCTGTCCAGCGCCCATGCGGCCACCGATCCGATCAAACCCACCGCCAGCGACTTCGCCGCCATGGCGCAGTGCAAAACGCTGCAAACCAAATATCCGTCGCTGAAAGGCAAAGATCTGGTGGTTGGCCTCGGTGGCTATACCAAAGGGTTTGAAGCGCCATCAGAGAAAGACCCCAGCATTATTGAAGGTCTTGATCCTTCGCTGTTCGAACGTATCAGCAGTTGCCTCGGGGCGAAACACAGTTACCAGAACGGTTCGTTCAACGTGCTACTGACCTCCATCGCCAGTGGCCGTGCCGATATCGGCCCGATGCTGTACGTCACCGATGAACGTCTGAAGCAGATCGCCTTTGTGGCGTCGGTACAGGTGCAGGATGGTTCTGTGGTCGCCAAAGGTAATCCGAAGAAAATCAACAGTGTTGATGATCTGTGTGGCAAAACCGTCGCTGCTGCCGCAGGCACCTATGAAGCCAACAAACTGGTGCCAGAGCAGAGCGCCAAATGCACCGCCGCCGGAAAACCAGAAGTCAGCATGCTGATGGTGCAGAACACCGACAACAGCATCCAGGCTGTGAAAAGCGGTCGTGCCGACGTCTACCTGACCGAAGCCGGTTCAGCCCGCGCGATTGCCAAAGCCGACGGCACGCTGGACAGCGCCTTCACCGTGGATCTGCCGATTATGGTTGGCTTCCCGATTGCCAAAGACAACGCCACGCTGCGCAGCGCGGTGCTGGATGCCATGAAGGTGATTCAGGAAAGCGGTGCACAGAAAAAACTGCTTGATTACTGGGGCCAGGGCGGCAGCGCCGAACGCCCGGTGGTTGCACGCGGTTAATGACGTTTCTGACAGCCTGCCGGAGATAATGTGGTGGATGATTTCTTAAAATATTTAACCCTGCCTTATCTCTGGCAGGGCGCCGTGATCGCAGTTGAACTGCTGGTCGGCGCGTTAGCGGGCGGCATTTTGATTGGTTTTTTTCTGGCGCTGGCCAGCACCTCTAAGTATCTGTTCATTCGCTTACCGGTGAAGATTTATATCTATACCCTGCGCGGCACCCCGGTGCTGCTGCAACTGATTCTGCTGTACAACGTGCTGCCGGAATTTGGCCTGCGCTTCAGCCCGTTCACCAGCGCGCTGCTGGCATTGATGATTAACGAGACCGCCTTCTGCGCCGAAATCATTCGTGGTGGCATCATGGCGACCGATCGCGACCAAAGTATGGCGGCGCAGGCGTTTGGCTACTCGCGCACCAAAGAGATGATCCATGTGGTGATCCCGCAGGCATTACGCGCCATCCTGCCGACTATGGGCAATGAAACCGTTGGCCTGCTGAAATCCACCTCGCTGGCCTCGGTGGTGGGGGTCAATGAACTGACGATGCGCGGCCAGGCGATTGTGTCGCAAAACTTCCTGTTTATCCCGGTGCTGGTGGCCTCCGGCGGCATCTATCTGATCCTCTCCACGCTGCTGGCCGGGGGGCAGTGGTGGATGGAGAAATTCTATAACCTCGACGAACGCGCCCGTCGCGCTCGTGCCCGACTGGCGTCCCTGCCGCAGGAAGCCGACATCACCCCGATGCACCTGCCGAAACGCCGCTGGGACACGCAAACCGCCGCGCCGGTACTGGAAATCGATAACCTGTGCGTCGAATACGCCGATAAAACCGTCCTCAACCACCTGTCGCTTACCGTGCGTCGTGGTGAAGTGGTGGTACTGCTGGGCCGTTCCGGTTCCGGTAAAAGTACCCTGCTGAAATCGATTCTGGCGCTGACGCCACGCCTGAAGGGCACCATTCAGACCGAAGGGCATTTTATGGGCACCGATGCCAACGGTAAGCCGCTGGCGCAACGCCACCTGCCTGTTAACCGCGCTAAATCAGGCATCGGTATCGTGTTTCAGCACTTCGCGTTATTTGATCACCTGACCGCGCTGGAAAACGTGATGAGCATTTTGCTGCGCGTACAGGGCGCGCAACCAGAAGTAGCGCGTGCCAAAGCGATGCGCGCGTTGAAGATGGTCGGCCTTGGTGATTTCGCCGCTTCGCTGCCGCACGAACTCTCGGGTGGGCAAAAGCAGCGTGTCGGCATTGCCCGCGCCCTCGCCGCTGAGCCGCAGATCCTGTTGTTTGATGAACCGACCTCGGCACTCGATCCCGAACTGGTCCGTGAAGTGAACCAGACCATGCGCAGCCTGGCGCAAACCGGTATCACCATGATCATCAGCACCCACGATATCGCTTTTGCCGCTGGCGTCGCTGACCGCGTGGTGTTTCTGCAAAACGGGGCGCTGATTGAAGAAGGACCACCGGCGATCCTGAAAAACCCGACCACGCCAGCTTTTGCCACTTTCCTTGAACACGAAAACGCCACGGAGGCGCAGCATGCGAACGCCTGAGTTACCGTTTGAACTGGCGGCGCGTGAGCGCCTTGGTGAACCGCTGTTCCGTTATATGCAAGGGCTGCCAGCTGATGCCTTTGGCGACGAAAATGATGCCAATCATCTGGCGCTGCGCCGTTATCGCCTGCTGCCACGTGTGTTGCAGGGCAATGAGAGCATCGACACGCACATTACTCTGTTGAATCAGACATGGGCGGCACCCATCGGCGTGGGGGCCTTTGCCGGAGACCGTATTTTCCATGAAGAGGGTTTGCTGCCGATTGCCCGCGCCTGCAAACGCCTGCAACTGCCGCTGGTGATCTCCGAAGAAACGGTGACGCCGCTGGCGCAGATTGGCGCGGAGTATGACCGCTGCTGGCTGCAACTGCGTGCGGCAGGTGAGGTCGCGCGGATTAAAGCATTGATTGATCAGGCGGCAGAAAACCACTTTAAAGCGATCGTGCTGACGGTGCTGGCACCGGTCCATCCGGTCGCCGGTCTGCAACCAGGCGGGTTCTCGGTCGGCGAGGCACTGAAACAGCGCGGCTGGCACACCATCGGCGGTACGCAGCCAGGGGTGGAACCGCTGCCAGCGTTTCCAGTATGGCGTTGGCAGCAGATTGATGAAGTGGCGACGCACTGCGCCGATCGCGGTCTGCCGCTGATGCTGAAAGGCGTGTTGCATCATGATGATGCCGCCCCGGCAGCGGCACACGGCGTGAGCGGCCTGATCGCCTCCAACATCGGCCTGCGCCAGAGCGCGCGCTGGGTAACACCGGTGGACCAATTGCCCGATTTACAGGCCGTGACCCGTCTGCCGCTGCTGCTGGATGGCGGTATTCGTAGCGGCAGCGATGCGGTGGTGGCGCGCTGCCTCGGTGCGGCCTTGTCACTGAGCGTGCGTCCGGTCATCACTGCGCTGGTCACTGGCGGGGAAACAGCGGTGTTTGACCTGCTTTCCGGCTGGGTCAACGCCATCAGCGCCATCAGCCACTGGTGTGGTGTCAGCGAAATGGGTGCGCTCAACGGCAGCTTTGTCACGGAGGCGCACGACTGATGCATCACTTAATTTTCAATCAGGGCGATGCCAGCGAATCACGTATTTATTATTGCGCCCATTATCTGGCGGAGAGTCTGGGTCTGTACGCTGCACAGCGGCTGAAGGTCTCCTTTACTACCAGCAAATCCGGTGGGCACACCATTCAGGGCGGCCAGGTGCCTGCGGTGCTTAACCGCGAGGCCGATCTGACTCTCGGCGGCCCGATGGTGGTGATGAAGCACTATCAGCAGCACGGTGCCGAGTTGCAGTGCTTCTGTGCCTCGGTTGCCGCCAATCCCTGGTTTCTCGCCGCGGCCCAGCCACAGCCTGATTTTCAGTTGAGCGATCTGCGTGGTAAGCGGGTGCTGGATGTGGGTAACGTCGGCACCGCCAGCCTCACCTTTCGTTGGCTGCTGGCGCAGCATGGCTTGTTGGAAGAGGTCAGCCTGCTGCCCGGCAGCGGCAAGACCGAACATGACTTTGCTACGGTGGCAAATGGTGAGGTGGATTACGCGTTGCATGCAATGCATGCGCTGGCTCCGGCCATCAGCGCCGGACAACTGTTCAGCACCACCAGCCTGGCGGGAATGTGTGGCAAGGTGCCGTGGAGCGCCTATATCGCCCGTGCCGATGTGCTGTGCGAGAAAGCGGAAGCCTTTGCTGCCTTTGCCGAGGCAACACAACAGGCACTGGCGTGGATCGCACAGCATGATGCCACTCGCCTCGCTGAACGGGTGAAGCCCTGGTATCCCGATTATCGCTTCGATGCGCTGGTCGCCGGGCTGGCGGCCTATCAGCAGGCGCAGGTGTTTGCGCCAGACAGCCGCATCCCACGCGCCGAATTTGATCACTTCAGCCAACTACTCGGTGCCATCGGCTGGCTCGACCCTTCTCAACCCGTACCTTATGACGCGCTGGTCACCCAGGCGGGAGCAGCATCATGAAACAGTTAATTATCAACGGCCTGGTGGTGACGGAAAGCGGTGCCGCAGCGGCTGACCTGTTAATCGAAGCAGGCAAAATCAGTGGCATTCTGACACCTGGCGCCTGGAGCGGCCCGGTGGATAACGTGATTGATGCCAGCGGCCTGATCGTGCTGCCCGGTGCGATTGATGTGCACACCCATTTCACCGGCTCGCACGATCTCCCAGAGCAGGAGTTACGTGAGGGCACGCGCGGCGCGGCGGCGCATGGCGTCACCACTATCGTCGAAATGCCCCACTCCTTACCGCCAGCTACTTCGCTCGCCAACTTTACCGCCAAACGCCAGTGGCTGGCTGATAACAGCTCGGTGGATTACGCCATGTGGGCCGGGCTGGATGGTCGCAACGTACACGAACTGGCGGCGTTGGATCAGGCCGGTGCGCTGGCATTTAAAGCCTTTCTGTGTAGCGGAGCGCCAAATGGTGAGGCCACTGATGCGAAAGGGTTACCGCGCCTTGACGATGACGGCCTGCTGCGCGCCATGCGCGAACTGGCGACTTTTGACGGTTTGATCGGCATCCATGCCGAGAACCACGACATTCTGATTGGCGCGGGCAGCGAGTTACGCCGCGCCGGGCGTAAAGATATTCGCGCCCATGCGCTGGCCGGGCCAGAAATCGCCGAGATTGAAGCGGTGGGTCGCGTGCTGACGATTGCCGCAGAGACCGGTGCACGTTGCCATATCGTCCATGTCAGCTCGGCACGCGCCGCCGAAACCATCATCGCCGCCAAAGATACCGTGCGCGCCAGCTTCGAAACCTGCCCGCACTACCTGATTCTGGATGAGGAAGATCTGGTGCGCATCGGCCCGAATGCCCGCTGCGGCCCGCCGATCCGCCCACGCCCAGTGGTGGATGCGTTGTGGCAGGTGCTGCTGCGTGGCGATATCGACATGATCGCTTCCGACCATTGCCCCTACACGCCAGAGCAGAAGCTGGCCGGTGAATTCAGCATCTGGGACGCCGGTATGGGCCTGACCGGGGTGGAAACCCTCAGCCCAATGTTCTTCAGCGCAGCGCATATCGACCGTGGCCTGCCGCTGACGGAATTTGCTCGCATGACCGCCAGCGGCCCAGCCAAAGCCTTCCGACTGTGGGGCAAAAAAGGGGCCATCGCGCCGGGCTTTGATGCCGACCTGGTATTTTACGACGCCAGCCAGAGCTGGACGGTAACGGGCGAAAATTTCCAGGGTCTGGGCAAATGGAGCGCATTTGAAGGCATGCGCTGTCAGGGTAAAGTGGTGCGCACGCTGATTCGTGGCGTCACCGTTTACCAGGATTCCCAGATACAGGTTGAACCTGGCTTTGGTCAGTTCGTGACCCGTCAGGCATAAACAGGATGATTACCATGGCAGGAAAGTCGACCCGTAGTAAAAACAGCGCCCCGCTGGCGCTGGAAGAACAGACCGAAAACAGCTGGAACGCGGCGCGACCGCGTACGCTGGTCGATCATGCCGTAGATGCCGTTCTTAGCGCCGCCTCGCGTGGTCTGATTCTGCCCGGCGATCGCATTGCCGAACCGGATTTGGTAGCAAAACTCGGCATGAGCCGCGTACCTATCCGCGAAGCGCTGCGCATTCTCGAAAGTCAGGGCATTGTGACCAGCGAACCCTATAAAGGTATTCGCCTGATGGAGATCTCTCATCAGCGGCTGGAGCAGATCATTGACGTACGCATTCCGCTGGAGACGCTAGCCTGCCGTCGCGCCATTGAAGCCGGACGCAACAGCGCCACGCAACTCACCCAATTGTACCAGGGTGTTGCCGATATGCAGATGATGATGCAACGCGAGGATGTGTATGGATTTGCCTCTGCGGATACCGATTTCCATCGCACGCTATGCAGCTTTGCCCATAACCCGGTGCTAAACAATTTGTGGGAGTCAATTGCACGCCAGCTGACGGTGATTTTCGGCCTTTCGACTATGGGTAAATCGATGAGCGACATCATCGAGGAACATCAGCGGCTGATTAACGTGTTCGCGGAAGGCGACATCGCCAAAATGACTGACGAGATTGAAAACCATATCCGCATCCAGGCTCTGGATGTGGACTACGAAACCATTATTTCGCAGCGCCGACAGCAACGCTCCAGCGCCGGTTGACGCCTTTTTTTTGCTTTTACACCAGGATAACCACGATGAAGATCACCAACGTCGAGGCGTTTTACCTGCGCCTCCCGGTCATTGAACAGCGCACCGACAGTTCACAGGATGCGTTGTTGATTAAAATTACCACCGATGCCGGGATCACCGGCTGGGGCGAGGTGGACGGCAGCCCTTACGTCACTAAAGCCATCATCGAAGCGCCCTATTCCCACACCATGGTCACCGGCCTGAAATCGCTGCTGATTGGCGAAAACCCGCTGGAAACTGGGCGGCTGTGGAAAAAAATGCACCGCGCCACCATCTATTATGGTCGCAGCGGTGCGGTGTTGCAGGCGATGGCGGGCATTGATATCGCGCTGTGGGATATCAAAGGCAAAGCGCTGGGTAAACCGATTGTCGAGCTGCTGGGCGGGGCGCTGCGCGACAAAATGCGCGTCTACTCATCCAATATGTTCCAGTTCAGCGTGGCCGACACCGTGACGCGCGCGAAGCACGCTATCGATACCGGCCATACCGGGGTGAAATTTGGCTGGGAGCCGTTCGGCACCGATGAAGCGCTGGATTTACGTTATCTGGAAGCGCTGCGCCGCGAGATGGGCGACAGTGTGGATCTGATGCTGGACGTCGGCCATGTCTGGGATGCTAAAACCACCATCCGTCGCAGTCAGCGTTATGAACATCTGAACCTGTTCTGGATTGAAGAACCGTTGCACCCGGATAACTACGCCGGATACGGCCAGGTCTCAGCGGCCTGCCAGCAGCATATCGCCGCCGGTGAGCAGGAGTGCTCGGTAGTTGGCTTCCAGCGTCTGATCGACGAAGGCGGTATCGATATTGTACAGATTGACCTGACGCGCACCGGCTTTACTCAGGCGATGGAAATTGCCAGCTATGCGCACAGTCGCGGACGCAAGGTGTGTAATCACAACTTCACCACCGATATCAACACTGCCGCCTCGCTGCATTTCCTCTGTGCCATCGAGAATGCGTTAGTGATGGAATATTGCGTCGAGCCGGGTGAAATCAGCCGCTCGCTGGCAAAAAATCCGGTACGCATCGCCGACGGCTACGCCTGGCTGCCTTCCGAGCCAGGTCTCGGGGTGGAACCGAACGAAGCAGTGATCGAAAAATTCCTCGTGCGTGATTAACCGTCAACGTGCCAGCAGCCAGATGGCTCTGAATTTCAGGCCCAAAGGTTGTTGGCGCGCCTGTCGCTGACTACCCTTCTCCACCAGGACGTTCTGCGCACGGGGAAGCGATGTCGCAAAAAATTTACTGGATCGACAACTTACGCGCGATTGCCTGCCTGATGGTGATCGTCATTCATACCACCACCTGGTACATCACCGGGCCGCTGGCAGTGACGGGCATCAGTTGGGACGTCGCCAACGTGCTCAATTCAGCATCGCGCGTTTGTGTGCCGCTGTTCTTTATGATCTCAGGCTATCTGTTCTTCGGCGAACGCAGCGCACAAGGGCGGCATCTGCTGCGTATCGTGCTGTGCCTGCTGTTCTACAGCGCGGTAGCGCTGGCCTATATCACCTGGCTGACACCGATCAGCGAAGGGCGGTCGCTGCTGAAATTGTTGCAGAAACCGGTGTTTTATCACCTGTGGTTTTTCTTCGCGATTATCGGTATTTACCTGCTGTCGCCGCTGATTCAGGTGAAACAGGTGCCACCACGCTATGTCGCCTTGCTGGTGATGGTACTGGCGGTACTCGCCAATCCCAATACCATCAGTCAGTCGGTCGGCCCGTTTCACTGGCTGCCGGTCAATTTGTATGTCAGCGGTGACAGCATCTATTACCTGCTCTACGCGCTACTGGGGCGGGCAATCGGCTGCATGGAAACAGAAAAACGCGGCGTGACACTACTGGCAGCACTCGGGTTTATTACCTGCGTGGCGGGTATCACACTCGGCACCAAACAGATGTTGCTGATCAACGGCGCGTTCAATGATACCTGGTATCTCTACTGCGGGCCGCTGGTGTTTATCGCTGCCATCAGCTTGCTGATATTAAGCAAAAACGCGCTCAATCGGCGTACTTTGCCGATGTTAGCCACCATTTCGCGCTATTCGCTGCCCATTTACGGCTTTCATGCGCTGTTTATCCATTTCCTGCGCACCAACCATTACGACGACATGGCACATCCGTGGATCGATTTACCGTGGGTGTTTGGCGTGACGTTGCTCGGCAGCTTAGGCCTGGCAATGCTGCTAAAACGGGTGGATAAACATCATCTGGTGAGTTGATCATCCCAACGCTGCCGCGCGCGACGTAACTGGCGTGCGGAAGAGAAACCGGCGGCCAGAGCGGCTTTTTCCGCCGCTTCGCCCTGCTGCTGACGCTGGCGAGCAATCACCAGCCGCAGTTGCTCGTGATATTCACGCACGCTGATACCGAGATGCTGGCGGAACAGGCGCGTCAGATGCCGCTCGCTGACGTGAGCACGCTCCGCCAGTGCCGGCAACGACCAGTCATGTTCAGGGTGCGCAATCATCACATCCTGCGCGCGGTGAATCGCCGGGTGCAGGTGATTACGGTAACGCAGCCACGGCGAGAGCTGGGGATCATCGCCGGAACGGCGGAACCATACCACCATCTCGCGTGCCACCGCCAATGCCTGACGCGCCCCACATAGCCGGTTAATCAGGTGCAGCGAGAGGTCGATACCGGCGGTGATCCCGGCGCTGGTCCAGATGCCACCATCTTCAATAAACACGCGATTCTCTTTTACCAGCGCTGCCGGGGCCGCCGCCTGCAAGCGCGACAACACGTCGTGATGGGTGGTGCACTGCACACCATCCAGCAATCCGGCCTGCGCCGCCAGCAACGAACCGGAACAGACGCAGACCAGAGTGATGCGCTGTGACTGAATATCCGCCTGCTGTTGACGCAGCCACTCACGGGCGAGCGTCGCCGCCGGGGTGTCATAGCAGGTACGCGAATCATGCACACCGGGCACCACCAGCAGGCTGTTGGCCGGTAGCCGCTCGGGCAGCGGCGCGATGTTGCCAATGGTCATTTGGGTGGAGCCAAGCACGCTGGCTTCCGGGCCGATGTAATGCAGGGTGAAGTAACCGCCTGCCAGTTGGAAGGTTTCTGCCGGGCCGGTGAGATCGAGCACCATAACGCCGGGTAACGTCAGGAAGAATACGGGTTGCGGCATGGGTGTACTCCGGTAGATTCCGTTTACGTCACGCAATACACCCGTAGCGGCGCGATTTATCGCGCATTTTCGAGTTAAAACAGGCGCGATAAATCGCGCCGCTACGGAAAGACGAACGCGACGCCAGAGCCTATTTTAGCTTACTTTACTGCCAGACCCATGCCAATTCCGGCCATCCTGCTGACGTATCAGGACATCAACGGCTTCAGTTGCTGATACAAATGGGCGAACACCTCACGTTGTGGCTGATAAGCCTGATGGCGAGCCGCATCCGGCTGATGACGTTGCGCCAGTTCCGGTGTCGGTAGATCGCTGTTGGCATCGAGCGCCAACTGCGCCAGCCGCGCCGCGCCCAGCGCTGGCCCGACTTCGCCACCGTGACAATAATCCAGCGTTAACCCGCTGATATCCGCCAGCATCTGCCGCCAGTACGCGCTACGCGCGCCGCCGCCAATCAGCATCACCGTCTTTGGCTGGACGCCACATTCATGTACCGCATCCATGCCCTCGGCCAGGGCAAACCCCACCCCTTCCAGCACCGCTCGTGCCAGTTCCGGCCTGCCATGCTGATGCGTCAGGCCAAAAAACGCCCCCTGGGCCTGCGGATTGTTGTGCGGTGTGCGCTCACCCGAAAGATAAGGCAAAAACCAGATGGGTGAGGCATCGTTGCTCGCCCGTTCAGCTTCAGCCAGCAGATGGGGCACATCTTCACAGCCCGTCAGTTTAGCTGCCCAGTCCAGACAGGATGCGGCACTGAGGATCACCGACATCAAATGCCAGCGCTGCGGCAGTGCATGGCAAAAACTGTGTACTGCGCGCTGTGGGTTGCTGAGATAGCCGTCGCTGACCAGGAAATAGACGCCGGAAGTACCCAGCGACAACATGCCCTGCCCCGGTTCAACCATGCCGACCCCTACCGCTCCGGCTGCATTATCACCACCACCCGCCACCAGCGGCACGGGCTGCATTCCCCAGCGCTGAGCGATGTCGGGCCGGAGCGTGCCGGTGATCTGATTGCCCTCGAACAGTTTCGGCATCTGGCTACGATCCAAACCACAGGCGTGAAGTAATCTGTCGCTCCAGTCGCGCCGCGCCACATCCAGCCACATCGTCCCGGCTGCGTCCGACATATCCGTGGCGAAGTCGCCGCTTAAGCACCAACGCAGATAATCCTTCGGCAGCAACACCTTAGCGACGCGGGCGAAAATCTCCGGCTCATGCTGCTGCACCCATAACAGCTTGGGTGCCGTAAAGCCGGGCATCATCAGATTGCCGGTGATGGCGCGTGAATCAGGCACCTGCTGCTCCAGTTGTCGACACTGCTCGCCGCTTCGCCCGTCATTCCACAGGATCGCCGGACGTAGTACCTGTTGCTGGGCATCGAGCAGCGTCGCGCCATGCATCTGACCACTCAGACCGATCGCCTGAACATCAGCCAAATCATGCCGCTGCGCCAGCGCCTGCATCGCTTTATCGGTAGCCAACCACCAGCTTTCGGGATCCTGCTCGCTCCATAAAGGATGCGGGCGCGACACCTGCAACGGCGAGCTTTCCACCGCGAGCACCTGCCCCTGCATATCCAGCAATGCGACCTTTACGCCTGAGGTGCCTAAATCGATCCCGATAACCATGCCGCTCTCCTGAAGGGTTAAAAATCAAAAAGGTAGTGATTCACCAGGTTTTCCAGCTGCTCCTGACGTCCGCTGCGATGTTGCGGATTAAATTGTTGCTGCTGTGCCTGTTGCGCCAACGATGCGAGAGAGAATTCCCCTTTCAGGATCTGCTGACCAAATTCACCGTTCCAGC
This sequence comes from Pantoea sp. X-Soil-TKNS-1211, assembly GCF_059730495.1. Classification (NCBI taxonomy): domain Bacteria; kingdom Pseudomonadati; phylum Pseudomonadota; class Gammaproteobacteria; order Enterobacterales; family Erwiniaceae; genus Pantoea; species Pantoea sp. X-Soil-TKNS-1211. The sequence goes on along the minus strand of NZ_AP035953.1, from coordinate 83,064 downwards.
CGCTGTAGCGCTGCGCCACACGTTTATCCAGCTCGCCATCGGCCACCATCCGTGCTGCCACTTTCAGTGCCAGCGCCATGGTATCCATCGCGCCAATGTGGCCGTAAAACAGATCATATTTGTCGGTGCTCTGACGCCGCACTTTGGCATCAAAGTTTAAGCCGCCAGTGGTAAACCCGCCCGCTTTGATGATCTCGTACATGACCAGCGCGTTTTCTTCGACGCTGTTCGGGAACTGGTCGGTATCCCAGCCACACTGGATATCCCCCCGATTAGCATCCACCGAACCAAAAATCCCCAGCGCGATAGCGGTGGCAATTTCATGGTGGAATGAATGACCGGCCAGCGTGGCGTGGTTGGCTTCCACGTTGACTTTGATCTCTTTCTCCAGGCCAAACTGCTTCAGGAAACCATATACCGTTGCCACATCATAATCATATTGATGCTTGGTGGGTTCCTGCGGTTTCGGCTCAATCAATAGCATGCCCTGGAAGCCGATCTTGTGTTTATGCTCCACCACCATCTGCATAAAGCGGCCAATTTGCTCACGCTCCTGACGCAGGTCGGTATTCAGCAAGGTTTCATAGCCTTCGCGGCCACCCCATAACACATAGTTTTCACCGCCGAGGGTTTGTGTCGCCTGCATGGCGCTGCACACCTGACTGGCGGCCCAGGCAAAAATTTCCGGGTCCGGGTTGGTGGCGGCACCCGCGCCATAGCGAGGATGGGTAAAGCAGTTGGCAGTGCCCCACAGCAGTTTCACACCAGTTTCCTGCTGTTTTTCCAGCAATTTATCGGTCATTACCGCAAAGTTGTCACGATAGGTCTTCAGCGAGTCACCTTCCGGTGAAACATCAACATCATGGAAGCAGTAGTAAGGCACATTCAGCTTATGAAAAAACTCAAATGCCACATCAGCTTTCTGCTTCGCCAGCTCAAGCGCATCACCATTCTTCTGCCAGGGGCGATCAAAAGCGCCGACACCAAACATATCCGCGCCGTTCCAGCAGAAGGTATGCCAGTAGCAGGCGGCAAAACGCAGATGCTCAGCCATGGTTTTGCCGAGAATCACTTCATCAGGATTGTAGTGACGGAACGCCAGAGGATTGTGGGTGCTGGTCCCTTCATAACGAACGCGATCAAGCTGGTCGAAATAGGCGTGCATGTTTTGCTCCTTAGCATGAGGACCCGAATGGTCAGCTGTGAGCCATTATTGTGGTAATGCGTTCTGCCGCTTCTCAATTACGATATTTCACACTCAACTTAAGATAATTATTATTTGTGCGTTAGCTCGCAAAACAATGTCGTTATTTCATTGAACCCCGGCTCGCAATCGCGCTGAAATTCATTTCTCTGAAAACCGCCAAATATCGATCGCGCTCAAAAAATCGCAAATAAACCAAAAAACGTAATAGCCGGATAAAAATCAGTAATTGATGTTGCCGGAAACTCAGGTCAACAATTCAACCGCCTTGTTCATAGCCTTAGACCAAAAACCACGACAATAGCCTCCACCTACAGGATGAACACCATGAACATGAAGAAAACGCTGTTAGCCGTCTGCGCGACACTGGCACTGATCAGCCATGCCGGCGTGGCAAAAGAAGTGAAAATCGGTTTGTCGATGGATGATTTACGCCTCGAACGCTGGCAGAAAGACCGTGATATCTTTGTTAAACAGGCGGAATCCCAGGGCGCCCAGGTGTTTGTACAATCGGCCAATGGCAACGAAGAAACCCAGATGTCGCAAATCGAAAATATGATTAACCGCGGCGTGGATGTATTGGTGATTATCCCGTATAACGGCCAGGTATTAAGTAACGTAGTGGCGGAAGCGAAGCGTGAAGGCATTAAAGTTCTGGCTTATGACCGCATGATTAATAACGCCGACATTGATTTTTATATCTCTTTTGATAATGAAAAGGTGGGCGAACTTCAGGCCGAAAGTATTGTACAGCAAGTGCCAAAGGGAAATTATTTCCTGATGGGTGGTTCGCCGGTGGATAATAACGCGCGTCTGTTCCGCGCCGGTCAAATGAAAGTCTTAAAACCCTATATTGATAACGGTAGCATCAAAGTCGTGGGCGATCAGTGGGTTGATGCCTGGTTACCGGAAAATGCCCTGAAGATTATGGAAAACGCCCTGACTGCCAATGGCAACCATATTGATGCGGTTGTGGCTTCCAACGATGCTACCGCTGGTGGTGCAATTCAGGCACTGAGCGCGCAGGGACTGGCGGGCAAAGTCGCGATCTCCGGTCAGGATGCCGACCTCGCCGCTATCAAACGCATCGAGAATGGCACGCAAACCATGACGGTGTACAAACCGATCACACAACTCGCGACCGAAGCAGCAAAAATCGCCGTGGAACTCGGTGACGGCCAGACCCCCGCCAGCAACGGCAAACTGAACAATGGCTTGAAAGATGTGCCGTCACGCCTGCTGACGCCAATCCAGGTCAATAAAAGCAATATCGAAAGCACCGTCGTGAAAGACGGCTTCCACAAGCAGAGCGAACTCTAAGCGCAACCCGCGAAGGAGAGATGTCGATGTTGCTGGAAATGAACCATATAACCAAGCGTTTCGGCGCGGTGAAAGCAGTAGATGACGTCAGCCTGCGGCTGGACGCAGGCGAAGTGATGTCGCTGTGCGGCGAAAACGGTTCGGGAAAATCGACACTGATGAAGATCCTGTGCGGGCTATACCCGCACGGTGACTTCGACGGCAGCATCCATTTTGCCGGTGACGAGATTCAGGCGCAGACCATCCGCGACACCGAACGCAAAGGGATTGTGATTATCCATCAGGAGTTGGCCCTGGTACGGCAACTGACGGTGATGGAAAACATTTTTCTCGGTGCCGAGCTGGGCCGCTTCGGCATGGTGGATGATGAAACCATGACGCTGCGCTGTCAGCAGTTACTGGAGCGGGTCAAACTCAATGTGTCCCCAGACACACGGGTGGGCGATCTGGGACTGGGTCAGCAACAGCTGGTGGAAATCGCGCGCGCTCTGAATAAGCAGGTGCGCCTGCTGATTCTGGACGAACCTACCTCGTCGCTGACTGAGCAGGAAACCGAGGTGCTACTTAGCATTATCAAAAACCTGCGTGAACACGGTATCGCCTGCATCTACATCTCGCACAAACTTAACGAGGTGAAAGCAATTTCCGACACCATCTGCGTGATCCGCGATGGCCAACACATCGCTACGCGGACTGCTGCCGGACTGAGCGAGGATGACATCATCACCATGATGGTGGGCCGCGAACTTACCGCGCTTTACCCGCACACCCCACATGAAATTGGCGAGACGATATTGCAGGTGGATAACCTCACCGCCTGGCATCCCGTCAATCGCCATATCCGCCGCGTAAACAACGTTTCCTTCAGCCTGAAGCGCGGTGAGATTCTTGGCATTGCTGGTCTGGTCGGTGCTGGCCGAACCGAAACCGTTCAATGCCTGTTTGGCGTCTGGCCTGGCCGCTGGCAGGGTGATATTACCCTCAACGGCAACAAGGTACAGATCCGCGACTGTCGGGACGCCATTGCGCACGGCATCGCGATGGTGCCGGAAGATCGCAAAAAAGATGGCATCGTGCCGCTGATGGGGGTAGGCAAAAACATCACCCTGGCGGCGCTGGATCAGTTTAGCCAGCGACTCTCCACGCTGGATGAGGCACGGGAGCAGCATGCGATTAACGATGCCATTGCCCGGTTGCGGGTCAAAACCTCCTCATCAGAATTACCGATTGGTCGCCTGAGTGGTGGCAATCAGCAGAAAGCGATTCTCGCCAAATGCCTGCTGCTCAATCCTCAAATTCTGATTCTCGATGAGCCAACACGCGGCATCGATGTCGGCGCGCGTCAGGAGATCTATCTGTTGATCAATGCGCTGGTGCAGCAAGGGATTGCGGTGATTGTCATTTCGTCCGAGTTGCCCGAGGTACTGGGCCTGAGCGATCGGGTTTTGGTGATGCATGAAGGGCAAATCAAAGCCGATTTGATTAACGATAACCTGACTCAGGAGCAGGTGATGGAAGCCGCCCTGCGGAGTGAACACTATGCTTAAGACCGAAAGTACACAACGCGGCCTGACGACGTCAGGCAAAGATGGTGCTGGCAAATTCTCGCTCCCCAATTTGCAGGTATTAGTGATGCTCGGGGCGATCGTACTGATTGCCCTATTCTTTACCTGGACCACCGACGGAGCCTGGCTTAGTCCGCGTAACGTCTCCAATCTGCTGCGCCAGACTGCCATCACCGGCATCCTCGCAGTCGGCATGGTGTTTGTCATTATCTCGGCGGAGATCGATCTCTCGGTCGGGTCAATGATGGGCCTGCTCGGTGGTGCGGCGGCGATTTTCGACGTCTGGCTCGGCTGGCCGCTGCCCTTAACTATCGTCGTCACGCTGGTGTTGGGATTACTGCTCGGCACCTGGAATGGCTGGTGGGTGGCCTACCGCAAGGTCCCTTCGTTTATTGTCACGCTGGCGGGCATGCTGGCCTTTCGCGGCATTCTGGTCGGCATCACCGATGGCACCACCGTTGCACCGACCAGCCCGGCGATGTCGCAGATTGGGCAAAGCTATCTGCCTGGCGGGGTCGGTTTTGGCTTCGGTTTTGCCGGTCTGGCGTTGTTTATCCTCTGGCAATGGCGCTTGCGTCTGCGTCGCCAGCAACTTGGCTTGTCGCAAGCCGCTGCGGGGGGTGCGGTCGCACGTCAGGCGATCACCGCGATTCTGGTGCTGGGGGCCATCTGGCTATTGAACGACTATCGTGGCGTCCCAACGCCGGTACTGTTACTGGCGCTGCTGTTGCTGGGTGGGATGTTTATGGCAACGCGTACCGCCTTTGGTCGCCGTATCTACGCGATTGGCGGCAATCTTGATGCTGCGCGACTCTCCGGGATTAACGTGGCACGCACCAAGCTGGCAGTATTTGCCATCAATGGTGTGATGGTCGCGATTGCGGGTTTGATCCTCAGCTCACGACTTGGCGCAGGTTCACCGTCGGCTGGCAACATTGCTGAACTGGATGCGATTGCCGCTTGCGTCATCGGTGGCACCAGCCTGGCAGGCGGCGTCGGTTCCGTTGCAGGCGCGGTGATGGGCGCGTTTATTATGGCTTCGCTGGACAACGGCATGAGCATGATGGATGTTCCCACCTTCTGGCAGTACATCGTCAAAGGGGCGATTCTGTTGCTTGCGGTGTGGATGGATACCGCCACCCGGCGTCGGGTGTAATCGCGTGGGCGATCACAATGTGGCGCAAATTCTTTCTGCTCCTCAGCCAGCCGTGTTATGCAATGCGCTGGGGGTTTAAGGGAGCGCGCCACTATGTATGAGAAACGATTTCGCATTACGTTACTTTTCAACGCCAATAAAGTGTATGACCGCCAGGTGGTCGAAGGCGTTGGCGAATATTTACAGGCGTCGCAAACTGACTGGGACATCTTCATTGAAGAGGATTTCCGCTGTCGCATCGATAATATTCGCGAATGGCTGGGTGATGGCGTGATCGCCGATTACGATGACAGCTCAATTGAAAAGTTACTGGCAAATGTGCCGGTGCCGATTGTTGGTGTGGGTGGTTCCTACCATCAACAACAGGACTACCCGCCGGTGCATTACATCGCCACCGATAATGCCGCGTTGGTTGAGAGCGCCTTTTTACATCTCAAAGAGAAAGGGATAAACCGCTTTGCCTTCTATGGCCTGCCTGCTTCCAGCGGTAAACGCTGGGCGCAGGAGCGTGAACATGCCTTTCGTCAATTGGTGGCACGCGAACGGTATCAGGGAGTGGTTTATCAGGGCATGGAAACCGCGCCGGAAAACTGGCAGCACGCACAAAACCGTCTGGCAGACTGGCTGCAAACGCTGCCACAGCAAACCGGCATCATTGCCGTCACCGATGCGCGCGCTCGTCACCTGTTGCAAGCCTGCGAGTATCTGAAGATACCGGTACCGGAGAAACTCACCGTTATTGGCATCGACAATGAAGAACTCACGCGTTATCTGTCACGTGTGGCGCTCTCGTCAGTGGCCCAGGGGACGCGGCAGATGGGTTATCAGGCCGCCAAGCTGCTCCATCGGCTGCTGGATAAACAATCTCTGCCGCTGCAACGTATTCTGGTGCCACCGGTTAAAGTGATCCCTCGCCGCTCCACTGATTTTCGTTCATTGCGCGATCCAGCGGTGATTCAGGCGATGCACTATATTCGCTTTAACGCCTGTAAAGGTATTAAGGTCGAGCAGGTGCTGGATGCCATCGGCATTTCACGCTCCAATCTGGAAAAACGCTTTCGCGATGAAACCGGCGATACCATTCATGCGATGATCCATCGCGAAAAACTGGAGAAAGCGCGCGAGCTGTTGACCAGTTCTTCGTTAAGTATCAATGAGATCTCCCAAATGTGCGGCTATCCTTCGCTGCAATATTTCTATTCGGTCTTTAAGAAGAGTTACGCCACTACCCCGAAGGAGTACCGGCAACATTACGGTGAAAACGTGCTGTGACGCACGGGTGAGATCAACAACTTCACACCGTTTGCCGCTATAATTCTGCGGCTGCGGTAAAGGAAGATCGTCGTCTCCGGTGAGGCGGTCGGATTTCAAATCCGATTGGGGCCGCCAGCGGTCCCGGGCAGGTTCGACTCCTGTGATCTTCCGCCAGTTGATTCCCCATCCCCGTCTTTATCACAACACCCACAATGTATGTATGGAACTGTAGCGTGCGCGATTTATCGCGCAATCCAGCAAAGAGCGCTTTGCCAAAACGCGCGATAAATCACGCCGCTACGGCACCAAACTCGTCTGCCAGTCACTAAACAGTGTCGGCCAGTTTTTTGCCGGAATATCCTGTTTTTTCACGATGCCAAAACCATGCCCACCCTGCTGGAAAAGATGCAGTTCAACCGCCACCTTATTTTTGCGCAAAGCCTCAAACATACGCAGTGAGTTCTGCGGCGAAGCGGTGCCGTCATTAAGCGCCTGAACAAGAAAAGTAGGTGGTGTATGGGCGGTAACACGGTCTTCCTGCGAGTAGCGTTGCTTGATGTCATCGCTGATCTCTTTACCAAACATCGCCGCACGCGTGCCGTTATGGGTGACGCCATCTTTCAGCGACAGAACCGGGTAGATCAACGCAGCAAAATCGGGACGGGCAGAAACCTTATCTTCGTTATCCCGTGGCGGGTAATTGGTGGCATCAGGATCGTTACTGACGTTTGCCGCCAGGTATGCACCAGCTGAAAAGCCCATCACACCAATCTTGTCCGGTGCAATACGATATTGATCTGCATTGGAGCGAATCAGGCGCATAGCTCGCTGAACATCGGCAAAAGCATTATTACGATTAACCTCAGAACCACCGCGCGGCATACGATAAAGCAATACAAAAGAGGAATAGCCTTTTTTACTCAGAACCTTCGCGACATCCAGGCCTTCGAGATCTTGCATAATATACGAAAATCCCCCACCCGGAATGATTAGCACTGCCGAATGATTATTTTTTCCTGAGGGAGGAACATAAATCATTTCTGGAGAATCCACTTTGGTGACAGCACGATTATTATCGGCCAGATTTTTACTAAAATTAATAAATGTATTATTTCCTGACACTTCTTTCGGCCAGATCGGAATTTCCTTATTGGCAAATGCACAGGGAAGATAAAAAAGAAAAATCAATGCAGAAAAAAAAGGTGTCTTCATCTCTCTGGCTCCAAATCCTGAGTAAAAACAATGACAAACATTCATGAAGAGTGCCGTGCGGCACAACGTTCTGAATCAGAATCCTGTCCCAGAAGAAAAAACTGACATTATAATAAGTCAAATTGAACCTGTAGAGAAAGGTAGCAAATAATGGCCATTTCTTTCACTCAATATAATACCGGACCAGAAAAAATTAGACTTTTCTCATGTTTACGTTAACAAGACCCTATGTTATAAGTAAATTTTAAACTATAAGAATCTGTGACCATGGGAATTTACTGGATCATAAGCTTGAGCTTGACCTTCATTGCAATACTTGAAGTCATGCTGAGTAAAGATGAAAACACAGCGCGAATCAGATTATATCTTTATTTTGTTGCCGTGGTCGTGCTTTTTACATTTGGTGGGATTCGCGGCCTTGGCACGGGTTTGGATGATTTTCAGTATCGTCAGTTCTTTGCTCAATTCATCGATCAAATTGTTATCGACGGGTTCTGGAATGCCGTTATCAACTTCCGCTATGAACCAGCTATTTATGCCATTGCGGGCATCACCAGAATATTTACCGCCAACCCAGACATTTTTATCTATGTCTTTACTATGATAGCAGTTTGCGTTAACGCATATTATTTCCGTAAGCTGACTCCCATCCCCTTAGTTGCTCTGGCCGTTTATTCTGCACACCTGTTTATCAATAAAGACATGAACCAAATTCGCTTTGGTTTGTGTTCAGCGTTTCTGATGGGCTTTGTCTATCATTTCGCGCGCAGAAGTAAGCCTGGGATGATCACCACCTTCATTCTGTCGTTTATTAGCCATGCCACAGGTATTGTTGCGTTGCTCATCCCGATCGCGCTAATCGTAAAGAAAAACAAATATATTCCTATACTTATCGTGATGGCCAGCCTACCGCTGGCCTTTATGGGAAGTTCGGCGCTCATTTCGCTTATCTCCAGCCATATCGGTTCGTTAGGTGACAGGGCGATGGGCTATGCCAACCAAGATTCCACGCAGGAACAAGGCATCATCACGCTGTCTAACCTGAAAAACATTGGCTTCGTCTTCATTTTTAGCTTTATGCTTCTGAGTGACAAAATAAAGAATTTCGATGAAGAGAAGTTCCGCCTTTATTACATTTTGGTGATTACCTTTGCCATTGGCAGTGGCTTAAGGATGGCATTGCAGGATTATGCCTCTGGTGGTCGCCTGGCCAATTATCTTTTGCAGGTTGAACCGGTTCTTATTTCCTTGTGTATCTGGGAAACCAAGAAAATAATGAAGGTTCTGACAGTCGGCGTTACGGTGCTAATGGTACTTTACTACCTTTATTACAATACTATTTCCAGCAAACAATCAATTACTGGTTACGAAGTTTCAAGGACCTTCCAGCTGTTCCGCTAATTTCTAATGCGTTGGCAGCAACTGCCAACGCTCTCTTATATTTAAGAATCGCCCGATAGACACATGAGGAAAATCCGAATATCTTTCCTCTTCGGGGCATAACTTGCTTTTTGAATCTTTTAAAACTCTAATAGTAGTACATCTGCGTCAGCAGTGATCGGAATATTCCTAACAACTCATGTGAAATCTATTAAAGATTTTGCTGGCGCAACGTCACTCAATAAAAGAATGCAGATATGAACGAAAAAAATAACTTCGACATCGTCCGGCTATCGCTCGCCTTTATCGTGTTACTGGTGCATTCGGCAGAAGTGACGAGAAATGCTGACATTCGTTTCCTGGCACACTTCCTGAATGCTGATTTTGCCGTAAGAGGGTTTTTCGCAATAAGTGGTTTTCTTATTGCACAAAGTTACTTAAGAAGTAAATCACTCACATCCTATTATATTAAACGCGCACAACGCATTCTCCCTGCCTATATTTTTGTGGTGAGTATGTGCTTCGTGATTGGAATGTGCGTCACTACCCTGCCCATCGTCGATTTTCTGAAGAATAAAGAAACGATTAAGTATCTCATTGCGAATTTTTCGTTTCTCAACTTCATCCAACCTTCGCTCCCCGGGGTATTCACCAATAACCCCAACCAGCCAATGGATGGTTCGCTGTGGACGATTAAGGCTGAGCTGACGCTTTACGTCCTGCTACCTTTTGTACTGCCGCTGATGAAGAAAAATCCGCTGAAAGTCTGGGGGGCGATTTTCATCATCTCCAGCCTGTGGTTCTTCTATTTCTCGCTGGTGTATACCGGTCCTAAAGCCGATACCCTGGCGAAGCAATTTATCTCGCTCGCCTCTTACTTCTTCTTTGGTAGTCTGCTGGCGATCCATCAACCCACCTTTGACCGCCTGAAAGAGATCGCCATTGTGTCGCTGGTGGTGTTTCTGCTGTTCAAAAACACCGACTACGTCTTCCTTATCGAGCCAGTCGCGTTCTCTTCCGTGGTGATTCTATTCTGCACCAACCTGTGTGGCGAAATTAAAATCAGCCAGTACGGTGACCTGTCTTACGGTATGTACCTCTATCACTGGCCGATCATTCAGCTGCTGCAACATTTCGGTGTGTTCAACACCAATGCTTACCTGGGCTTGCTGCTGACGATTGTGATCACCCTGGCGCTGGCCTATACCTCGTGGAATTTGCTGGAAAGTCGCTTCCTCAGACGCGCGCACCACACGCCACCACCCATCGCGGGCAACACCGCGCGCGATTAACGTCATAAACAAAAAACCCGTTCATTTCTGAACGGGTTTTTTGTTTTTCAGATGGTAGCCCCCATCGACAAGCGATAGTGCAGATTGACCTGTTCAATGGTTGGCAGGTGGTTAATCTTTTTGATGACGATCTCGGTTGCCACCTTACCCATTTCGAAGCGCGGCGTGATGACACTCGCCAGCCGGGGCGTGGTGACCTGACCAATTTCCAGCCCGTGGAAGCCCGCTATCGCCATCGACTGCGGCACGGCAATGCCCGCCGCATGGCACTCCTGCAACACCCCCACCGCCAGATCATCATTGGTACACAGAATCGCGTCCATATCCGGGTAGAGTTGGCGCGCCAGCGTCATCATGCCAGTGCCAATCGACACCGAGGAGACCTTGTTCGGCACGATACGCCCTTCTGGCAACCCCGCAACCGACACTGCATCACAATATCCAGCATAGCGTTGTTCATCGCGCCGGTCCGACATGGAGCCAAAGTAGATCACGCGCTTTTTACCGCTCGCCAGCAGCATCGCTGTCATATCATAACCGGCACGATAGTTATCAAACCCCACATTGATACGATCGCGCGTCTCGGTCAGCCCCATGACTTCCGCCACCGGGATGCTGGCGGCTTTCAGGTATTTTTCTGCCCGTACGGTGTGCACCGATTCCGTGAGGATCAACCCTTTAATATTCAACGCCAGCACCGTAGCGATTTGTTCCTCTTCCCGCTGCGGGTTGTAATCATAGTTGACCACCAGCGTTTGATAACCCTGTGCACTGGTCACCGATTCAATACCGGCCAGTAGATCGGCGAAGATTTGATTATTAAAGGATGGGATAAGCACACCGATACGCGGTGGGCTGGAGCTGGGCTGGGCGAGGTTGTCAGGATCGGGCGTATAACCGATCTCAGCAATCACGCTGGCAATTTTTTCGGCCGTTTCCGTTTTTACTTTTTCCGGCGTACGTAAATATCGGCTCACCGTCATCTTGGTGACCCCCGCCAGGGTGGCAATATCATCCAGGGTGATGCGCTGCGTTTTCATCGCGATGTCCGCAAAGACGGCCTTTCAATCAACGTATTATGCCTGCTGCCCGGAAAAAAAAGAAACCACGACGTGCCAGATATACCGGCCATCATTTCAGAATGAAAATTCCAGTGAAAAGCAAACCGTGCAATGTCCTCAATCGGCGATGATGACAAAAAACCTATCATTTCATCTGGATAAACTTTAACCCACTTAACTCAAACCGCAATTTTCGCAACACACCTCACACATTTCGGAAAAAATGATCCAAAAATATCCATTTAGAAAATATATTCCAATATGAGTACCCTGCGTGAATAAACGGAACATCGACAACCTACAACATTCCTCTTTCTGGACAAGCAACGTTCAGGCGGTAGAGACAAGGGGCTATAACAATGAATATCAGTCAAAAGCGCTACAACATGAAGTATGTCATTCTCTGTTGCACCGTCGCCGCATTTGGTGGGTTGCTGATGGGTTATGACTCTTCCATCATCTCCGGTGCTATCGAACCGTTAAGCGAATACTTCCAACTGACCCCGGCGGAAACCGGCTGGGCAGTGTCTAACATTTTGCTCGGCAGCCTGGTCGGCTGTTTTATCGCCCCACGCCTGAGTGACATACTGGGACGTAAAAAATCCCTCGCCATCACCGCGTTACTGTTCACCGTCTCGGTCATCGGCACCGCCATCGCCCATAACTTTACGGTATTTGTCATTTTCCGCATGATTGGTGGACTGGCAATTGGTCTCGCTTCAGTGATTTCCCCCATTTATCTGGCCGAGTTGTCACCTTCGAAGTTTCGTGGCCGCACCACGGCGCTATACGCAGTGTGTTGTGTCGGGGGGCAATCGGTGGTGTTACTGACCAACTACTTCATCACCAAATCGATGTTGCCTGATGCGATGATCGCTATGGGCTGGCGCTACATCCTGGCAACGGCGCTGGTGCCCTGTGCGCTGTTTATCTTCTTTATCGCATTTATCCCGGAATCACCACGCTGGAACGTGCTGAAAGGAAAATATGATGCGGCGTTGGATACGCTGACCAAAATCTCGAACCGTGAACATGCGGAGAGCGTCTTTAGCGAAATCAAACACTCATTCTCTGATGAGACCGCACGTCAGCATAAAGCGCGCTTCCGTCTGGATAAAACCACCGTGCCACTGCTGGTGATCGGTATTGGTCTGGCGGTTGGTAACCAAATCAGCGGCATCAACGTGATTCAGTATTTTGGCCCGACGCTGCTGAAAAATGTCTCCGGCAGTGTCGATTCGGCGTTGTTACAAACCTTTTGGCTCTCGGTCTGCCAGTTCATCGGCGTGCTGGTCGGGATGACACTGATCGATAAAGTGGGGCGTCGCAAGCTGCTGTTACTCGGTGCCATCACCTCCTGCATCTTTCTCGCCTACTCGTTTATCGCCTTCTACTATCACCTGCCCGGACTGCTGCCGGTTGTCGGCCTGTTCGCGTATATGATTTTCTTCGGCATGACCTGGGGACAGATTGTCTGGACGGTTCTGGGTGAAATCTTCCCGACGGAAATTCGTTCTATCTGCGTGGGGATCTCAATCTGTGCAATGTCGATGGCAAACTTTGTCATCAGCACCACCTTCCCGATCATGAACAGCAATCCGCTGCTGATCGATATGTTCCACGGTGGTTTCCCGCTGCTGCTGTTTGCGATTTTCTCACTCGGCATGTACTTCTTCACCTTCCGCTACTTACCGGAAACCGCCGGGGTATCGCTGGAGAAAATTCATGGTCTGGTGCTGGAGAAGTTTAATGTTGAGGCCGACCTGCCAGCCACGACCAGCAGAGCCAGGAAAAGTGAGTCGCTGAATATTCCGCGTCATTAAAACGTAACGGCGCGATTTATCGCGTCGTTACAAAAAGGTTAGCTCATCCGCTGCTCATACTGCTCAATCACCGCCAGTGCCAGACCATTGGCGGGATCGATGCGCTGCGGCAGAAAATGCAGCGCGGTATGCGCGAAGGTAAATTCCAGGGCGCTCGCCTTAGTCGCCTGCTGTACAGCCCTGATAAAGGTGGGATAAGCATTCCACACGGCATCGATCATAATGCTGGCCGGGTTGAGTAGCAGCATCACCTGACTCAGCGCGCTACCGAGCTGCGCCCCCGCCTCGCTCATCAACGCGTCGACGATCGCCGGTTCACTGTCGCGATTATGCCAACGCAGACCCGGTTTGCGTCGCGTCAGTTGCTGCTGAATAGCAGGCTGGCTGACCAGAGCTTCCAGACATCCTAAACGTCCACAGTTACAGCGTGTGCCGTTGGGTTGTACCGTCAAATGCCCCACTTCACCCGCAGTCCAGCTACTGCCGGTAAACACTTCACCGTGCTGTACCAACGCACCGCCAATCCCTTCGGCAATCCGCAGATAGAAATGACTCTGACTTTTATCCAGCGCCAGTTGCTGCACCGACAGCAAGGCTGCCGCTTTGACGTTATTCATAATGCGTAACGGCAGCTCAATCTCGCGCCGCAGCGGCGTCAGCAAATCAACATTCTGCCAGCCAAGATGGGACGAGAAATGCATCCAGCCACGCAATGGATCGACGATGCCAGGAAAACCAATCGCAATGCCAATCAATTCCGGGTGCGCGGCACGCAAGGCCTGGCAGCACTCCACCAGCTCCAGAAGCAACGTTGCTGGATCGCTGGTTTCGGTACGCCAGGTTTGCTCGGCAACCACCTGCGAAAAATAGTCGCATACCCGCCAGTGTATTGCCTGGCGTTCGACCATGATGCCCGCACTCTTCAGCTTTTCCGGACGTAACGCTATCTCAATTTTCGGTCGCCCGGCGGCGGCAACACTCACCGGCCCCAGTTCGTTGATCAGCCCCTGCGCCAGCAGATCATCCACAATCAGCGAAACGGTATTTTTGCTGAGGGTTAATGCCTGAGCTAAATCCTGGCGGGAGGTCACTCGGGTATGGCGCAACTGTGTCATCACCCGCTTCAGGTTATTCAGTCGTAATAACGCTGGCCCTTTGCCCATCACTTTCATGACAACCTCAACCAGCAGAATGGATGAGGTTCAGTGTAGCAGTGTCCGGGTGCGCTTTATCTCAGACTTTGTTGCCATTTTTGACGTGGCGCACCTGGTAAAATGAGGTTGGATAATTAATACTCATCGCCGCGCACACGGCTGCGGTAACTTTCCCAGTCGAAACGTACCCACAAACTGTTGCCGAGGCGCATACGGTCCATTACGCGCTCACCCAGCAGCGCATTCATACCCGCAGGATCGAGGTTCGACAGCATACCTGTCGGGCGTTTGGAGGAGGAACGGCGATCAACAATCTGATTGATGATCACTTTTTCATAGCGTGATTCGCTCTGCATGCCGATCTCGTCGATCACCAGCAGGTCAACGGTGCTGAGATCCTGCAACAAGCGTTCCTCGGTGATATCGCTGCCACCGCTGAAGGTGCCTTTCATGCTCGACATCAAATCCGCCACCGTGACAATCAACACGCTTTTACCGCGAATAATCAGGTCATTGCCGATAGCCGCCGCCAGATGATTTTTACCGGTACCGGGGCGGCCGGAGAACACAAAGCTGGAAATACTGTTGTCAAAGCCCGCGGCGTATTCCCTTGCCAGGCTTAGCGCTTTGCGTTGCCCTTCATTTTCCACCCGATAGTTGTCGAACGAGCAGTTCATATGCAGCTCACGGATGCCAGAACGGCCCATAATACGCTGCATTTTCATCGCACGGTTTTCACGCACAATCGCCTCCGAACGCAGGCGGCCTTGCTCCTGGTTCCAGGCCAGCAACTCTTCACCGCTGGTGAATTTTGGCTTTACATCTGCCGGCATCAGTTTTTTCAGACGGTTGAATAGATCGTTCGGCGTTTTCATCATTCACCTCGAAAACCATCGGGAATATCATAATCAGTATTGCTGATCTGCGTGATATCGCGCTTCGGCTGACCGCCATTGGCGGCACGATTCATCTGCACGCTACGCGCTAACTTCTGCTGCCATTGCACATGATGGAACAAGCGTCCTTCCGCTTGCCAGTATGCAATAAAGGTCGCCAGCTCGGCCGCAGTCACCGGTTCGCTCAGCGCTACGCCCCAGATTGCCGCCTGACGTTGAAAATCGGCATCGGGCTGCCAGCCCGCATACATAGCAAATTTACCCACCGGCGTCGCTATCGGTGCGAGTGGGGTGTCGAACAAGCTGTCATCCAGGGTGACATCGTTGGGTTGCTGCGCAGCGGCTTCCAGCGCCAGCAATTGCGCCAGCCGTTGTGGCGTCAGCGCATAAAACGCCGGTGCGTTATGATGCAACACCGCCAGCGTGCCGTTTTCTGCCTGTTGCAGCACCGCGATCGGGTCATGGCAAAAGCCATCCAACCCAACCAACGTAGAAGTTAAGATTTTGACTGACATGAAGAAACCTGACGTTGACAAACCCGATGCGCCGAACGGATTGCCTCGTCCGGCGCTAAGGTTGCAGTGTACCTGTTTTAGCGCGCAGGATCGCCAAAAAGGTTAGCGGGTAGAGATCTGAGGCTGGGCGTGTTTCATATGGGAACTCGCTTTGGCAACAGCCGGGGCGTTGGCGAGCTGTGGACGGGTTTGCCACACATAACGCATCGAGGCGATCAGGCAGAGACTGTAACCCAGTAGCTCACTGCCCTCTTCTGCCATATTTTTCACTACGCGGTTGTAGCCATCCAGCATCAGATGTTCCCAAAGCTGGTGCATGCCAAACAGACGCGAGAACACCAGTACCGCCAGCAAGCCACTCGCCATCATTTGCCAACTACGGTGCTGAACCAGCTCGACCAGGCCCGGTAAAATCTGTTTAGGTTGACGCAACGCCATTGCCAGCGAGGCTGCGCCCACTGCCAGGGCAAACCATACCCAACTGCCGTGTTTGATGATGTCGAACAGAAAATCCAGCTCGCGGATCAGCATGCAGGTAAAGAATCCACCCACCAGAATTAAAGCGGGTCGCTGGCGTGAGGCGAAGAAAAACAGTCCGGCGTTAACTGCCAGCATGATTTCTTGCGTCACTTCGGTGAATGAAGTCTCCTTCACCGCATCGTTCATCCAGTTGACGTCAATGTAGACCATCGCCATCGCAAAAATCAAAACCAGCCCACTGATGAAAAAAGCCGATAATTCACGGCCAAGTATTAATAAATTGTCACGCATGTTGTTACCAATGATAATGATTAGCGTCCTTATTATATTTTTCTCGTCCTTATTTGCTTCTCTTTTTATGCCGATCAAAAACTGGCGCTGACGCCAAGGCTATAAATGAACTGCTCACCGCTACTCATGGCCCCGGTTTGAGAAAATGACGCAAACGCCGACAAATGCTGCCCCAGCGGCATATTGGCGCCAACGCTCACATCCATCCAGGTGTTCTCCCGTGCGATCCCCTCATCACTGCGCGGGGTAAAATTCATCTCCCCCAATTGGTGGCTGTAGCTAATCTGTGCGTAAGGTGCTATCCAGCCAAGGCTGGAATCAACACGCCACCCCAGCGAGGCGATGTGATCATCCTTACTGCGATCGACCAGTTTACATTGTGGACAGCTGAGCGGTGACGGGTCGACAGCGTATTGCGCCACCGGCCCGGTGGTAAGCGCCTCATTCACAGGCAGCTGCCAGCCTGCTGACAACCGGTTAGTAAAGGGGCTGGCACCGACGCTGGCGGCTTCAGTGTGAACGTTGACAAGCGCCTCACCCGGCGGGTTCAGCGCGGCATCCATCAGATTTTTTGCGCTGTTTTCTGTCAACATCAGATGATTTTGGGAGATTTTTTCGGCAAGTATGGCGTTGTAATCCGGCGAAGCCACGGGTGGGTCCTGACTGGTCTCATCCCAGGCCAATACCGGGCAGGGCACAGCAAATAGCCATGCACATGCCATCACCAGCGCAAAATTGTGCTGGCCTGACCGCTGACTTTTCTGCAACATGAAAGACTCCTGACGAGCCAGATAGGAACCGGGCGTTTAGGTATTGGATACAACAGTTATCGGCGCCCATTGATTAACTATTAACCGATTATTGAATACGTCAAGGGAAACGAAGTATTTTCCTCATTAACAGGAGTGATGCAATGCAACGTTGTGGCTGGGTAACACAGGATCCGCTCTATCTGACGTACCACGATACCGAATGGGGAGTGCCGCAAACTGATAAGCGCGCCTTATTTGAAATGCTGTGCCTGGAAGGGCAACAAGCCGGGTTGTCATGGATTACGGTGTTAAAAAAACGCGCAAACTATCAACGTGCCTTTCATCAGTTTGATCCACAGGCTGTTGCGCTGATGGATGAGCAGGATCTCGATCGCCTGATGCAAGACAGCGGGTTAATTCGTCAGCGCGCCAAACTTGCGGCAATTATTACTAATGCGCGCGCTTATCTGGCGATGGAAGCCAACGGAGAGGACTTTTCCCGCTTTATCTGGGAATTTGTTCATCACACGCCGATTTTACACCACTATGCGGATTACAAGCTGGCCCCAACTACCTCTGAACCGGCTATCGCGCTGTCAAAAGCACTAAAGAAGCGTGGCTTTAAATTTATCGGCCCGACAATTTGTCACTCTTATATGCAAGCCTGTGGCCTGATTAACGATCATCAAACCGATTGTTTCTGCCATCCCGCTAACTTATAAGGCAATTCTTTACAATTTAAGACTTATTCTCACGTTTTTTCCCACGATTTGACGGCATAATCAGCTCCGTTTTGGGGTTTTTCCCCCACTTGAAATCTAAGGGACTTTTAATGAATAAGCACACTGTTGCACTTGCCTTGTTACTGAGCGGGAGCCTGGTATTAGCTGGCTGTACCACTAACCCTTATACCGGTGAATCACAAGCGGGCAAATCCGGCATTGGAGCCGGTCTTGGCGCGGTACTCGGCGCTGGTGTTGGCATGATCTCGTCATCGAAAAAAGATCGCGGTAAAGGCGCATTGATCGGCGCAGCGTCCGGCGCGGCGTTGGGTGGCGGTATCGGTTATTACATGGATGTGCAGGAAGCGAAACTGCGTGACAAAATGCGCGGCACCGGCGTCAGCGTGACGCGTCAGGGCGACAACATCGTGCTGAATATGCCGAATAACGTCACCTTCGATTCCAGCAGCAGCAACCTGAAACCGGCAGGAGCCAACACCCTGACCGGCGTGGCAATGGTGCTGAAAGAGTATCCGAAAACTGCAGTCAACGTGACCGGCTATACCGACAGCACTGGCACGCGCGCGCTGAATATGCGCCTGTCGCAGCAACGTGCTGAGAGCGTAGCCAGCGCGCTGATTGTGCAGGGTGTTGAAGCCAGCCGTCTGCGTACCCAGGGCCTGGGGCCGGATAATCCGGTTGCCAGCAACAGCACCGAAGCGGGTAAGGCACAGAACCGCCGCGTTGAAATCACCCTCACCCCACTGGGGTAATAATAAATGGGCCTGCATTTTCAGGCCCATTTTGCCTGTTTTTACGCCACTTTTGGCGCTTGCTGCTACCAATGCTGTCAAATATGATCAAGCCATAGAGCCGCCGATTTCTTTATGTTAGCTTGATCAAAAAATGATCAGTGGAAGCCCATCATGTCGCTGAAAGCCATCGCCTCCGTCCTCGGACTTTCCGTCACTACCGTGAGTCGTGCACTGAATGGCTATGATGATGTGGCTGAAGTCACACGTAAACGTATCGAAGAAGAAGCAAGCCGACGCGGCTATCGCCCCAACGCCGCAGCCCGTCGCCTGAAAACCGGCCGCGCCAACACCGTCGGGTTGGTGTTTCCTGACAGTTCCCTGCCCCTGAGCGACAGCCATTTTATTGAAATGCTGCAAATGCTCGACCAGCGCCTCGCCCGCGATGAAATCGACCTGCTGATGCTGGCCGATAAACCGCAGGACCAGCAACGCACATTACGTATGCTGCGCAGCGGTGCCATTGATGCGTTGATTGTTACCCATGCCATGCCACAGGATATTCGCCTGCAACGCCTGCAACAAAAAGGATTTCGCTTTCTGTCACTGGGCCGCAGCCAGCTGGCGCAACCTTACGCCTGGTTTGATTACGATAATCACGCTGGGGTAAAACTGGCGACCGACCACTGCCTGGCAACCGGGCTGACTCAACTGGCATGGCTTGGCAGCAATGAACCCAGCAGCTTTGTACGCGATCGCCGTCGCGGTTTTCTCGATGCCATCACCCAACATCAACCGCTGCCGGTCCCGCTAATGGCTACCGTACCGCCCTCACGCCGCGCGGGTTATCAGCAAACCCTGGCCTGGCTGGCAGAGGGGCATCTGCCACAGGCGATCATCACCGATTGCAGCCCGTTGGGTGAAGGGACCGCCATTGCGCTGCAACAGGCCGGACGGCTCAGCGGCCCACAGGCGATCACGTTGTTTGTCCACGACGGGCTGCCGCGTGATTCCATCATCGACCACCCGGTCAACGCCATCCTGCAATGCTCGCAACAGCATGTGGGCGAAAAACTCGCGGAGATGGTGCTGCAACTGCTGGACGGTACGCCGCTCAATCAGCTGCAAACCCTCTGGCAACCGCGTCTGCACCTCACTTCTGACTAGCGGATTCTTGCAGAGCGGCGTTCCTGTGGTAGTCTTCGCCTGTTTCTTTTGAACCAGGTGTATGCAATGAAGACCAGGCCGCCCCGCGCGACTATCAGCGATGTTGCCCGCACGGCAAAAACCGGTAAAACCAGCGTTTCCCGTTATCTGAATGGCGAACAAAATCTACTGTCGCCCGATCTCAAAGCCCGTATCGAACGCGCGATAGCCGAACTCGACTATCGCCCGAGCCAGATGGCTCGCGGGCTGAAACGCGGTCGCACCCGCCTGATTGGCCTGATCATTGCCGACATCACCAATCCCTACTCCGTTGATGTGCTGAGTGGTATCGAAGCCGCCTGCCGCGCCCATGGCTTCACCCTGCTGATGTGTAACACCAACAACGAAGTGGACCTGGAGCAACATTACCTGCAATTGCTCAGCAGCTATCAGGTAGAAGGCATTGTGGTGAACGCTGTCGGCATGCACGAAGACATCCTCAAACGCCTGCAACAGTCGATGCTGCCGATGGTGCTGATTGACCGCAAAATTCCTGATTTCGCCTGTGATGTGGTGGGCCTGAATAACCCGGAAGCGGCGCAACTGGCAACAAAACATCTGCTGGATAATGGCTACGAGGCGCTGCTGTTCCTCAGCGAGCCGCTCGGCAGCGTCAATACCCGCCGCGAGCGCCTGGCATCGTTCTACTGCACCGCAGAAACTCAACCTGCGGTGCAGGCGGAAAACGCCGAGGTGGCGCTGCATCAACCCGCGCAGATGGATGCCACCCTGCGCGATTTCCGCCAACGCCATAGCGGAAAACGCTGTGCGGTGATGGCGGCTAATGGCGCGCTCACGCTGCAAGTGGCGCGTGCGCTGCAACGTCTTAACCTGAGCTGGGGCGAATCCATCGGCCTGCTTGGCTTCGATGAACTGGAGTGGGCAGCGCTGGCGGGCGTCGGCATCACTACCCTCAAACAACCTACCTGGCAAATCGGTTATGCCGCGCTGGAAAAAGTCATTGCGCGTATTGAAGGCGATGACCATCCGATCTCTGAACAGGTCTTTTCCGGCGAGCTGATCGTGCGTGGCTCCAGCCAGCGGCTGAACTGATTGACCCGTAGCGGCGCGATTTATCGCGCAATTTTGTACCGGCCCAGGTAAAAACCCGCGCGATAAATCGCGCCGCTACGGATCACACCTTCTCGCAGACCCATGGCTCACTTCGTGAGCAGGATCATACTTCCGACGTCTGCACCTTTCCTTTGGAACCGGTTCCATTTAACGTTTTTATCACGTTTGGGAGGCCGTGGGTGCCCGGAGAGATGAGATGAAACCAGAAATCATTGTTGTGACCGCTGCTTACGGCAGCAGCAAAGTGGCAGAACTTGGTGGTCAGTCGGCGCTGCTGCCGTTGATTAAACAGGCGGGAGCGGATGGCGTGGAAATTCGCCGCGAGCTTTTTAGCGCTGACGATTTTCAACAGCTTCCCGCACTAGGCGAAGCCCTGGCCCATCAGGGATTGAGCGCCTGCTATTCGGTGCCGGAAACTTTGTATCTGGCCGATGGCGCACTAAACCCCCATCTGGCGCAGTTTCTACACGAAGCACAACAGCTTGGCGCGCAGCGACTGAAGCTATCGCTTGGCCACTTTATCGATCTGCATACCCATACCTTAGCCGCCGTGCTGGCCGCGTCCCCGATCAATCTGGTGGTGGAGAACGACCAAACCGCCGACTGCAAACTGGCCCCGATGCAGCGCTTTTTCCATCAGGCACGCGATGCCGCACTGCCACTGGAGATGACGTTTGATATGGCTAACTGGCGTTGGACCGGTGAAGACGCGATGGAGGCGGCAGACCTGTTGAGTCACTACGTTGGCTACGTCCACGTCAAAACAGCGGTGCCGCATCGTGACAGCTTCCGCGCCATCGCGCTGGATGATAGCCCGGAAGACTGGCGCGCCCTGCTACAGGCACTGCCCGCTGATGCACCGCGCGGCATTGAGTTCCCGCTGGAAGGCGAGGACCTGCTGGCGGTAACCCGCCATTACGTTGACCTGCTGCGCGCCCGGTAAGGAGTTGCTGATGACTACCCAACTTGATGTCGTCACCATTGGCGAAGCGATGGCGATGTTTATCGCCCAGCAGACCGGCGATCTGGCTGCGGCGGAAGGCTTTATCAAGCGCATTGCCGGGGCCGAACTGAACGTGGCAATTGGTCTGGCGCGCCTCGGCTTACAGGTGGGCTGGGTCAGCCGCGTGGGTGACGACAGCTTTGGCCGTTTTACCCTGCAACAGCTGGCAAAAGAGGGAGTGGATCACCGCTGCGTCACCATCGATGCCCGCTATCGCACCGGTTTTCAGCTCAAATCAC
Source organism: Pantoea sp. X-Soil-TKNS-1211 (assembly GCF_059730495.1). Classification (NCBI taxonomy): domain Bacteria; kingdom Pseudomonadati; phylum Pseudomonadota; class Gammaproteobacteria; order Enterobacterales; family Erwiniaceae; genus Pantoea; species Pantoea sp. X-Soil-TKNS-1211. The sequence goes on along the minus strand of NZ_AP035953.1, from coordinate 60,713 downwards.
GTGTCGATGATGGTTCCGATCCCGAAGTCGAGTATTTCCGCAGCGGTTCCGCCGCCAGCCATCTGTCACCGGATGATTTCAACGCCGATTACTTTGGCAACGCACACCACCTGCACCTGAGTGGCGTCGCGGCCGCGATTTCCGACAGTTCGCTCGCGCTAAGTAAACATGCCGCCAAAGAGATGCGTGCACGCGGCAAAACCATTTCGTTCGATCCTAACCTGCGCCCGGTGCTGTGGCGCAGCGAAGAGGAGATGCGCAAGCAACTCAACCTGTTGGCGGAATACGCCGACTGGGTGCTGCCGGGCGAGAAAGAGGGACTGATTTTGACCGGCTACCGCCAACCGGAATCCATCGCCGATTTCTACCTCGATAAAGGCGTCAGAGCGGTGGTGATCAAAACTGGCAGCGACGGCGCCTGGTTCAAAACTGCCGAGGGCGACAAAGGTCTGGTGGCCCCGATTCGCGTCGATAACGTGGTCGATACCGTGGGTGCGGGTGACGGTTTTGCCGTCGGCCTGATCAGCGCCCTGCTGGCAGGAAAAACGCTGCCGCAGGCGATTCTGCGCGGCAACAAAATTGGTTCGCTGGCCATCCAGGTGGCAGGCGACAGCGAAGGACTGCCAACCCGCGCCACGCTTGGCGACTACTGATCCGTAGCGGCGCGATTTATCGCGCGGTTTTTCAGAAGAGGATAACCATATGAAAACGCAGACAATCGCACCAAAACGTTGGTGGTTTATCATGCCCATCGTGTTTATCACCTACAGTCTGGCGTATCTGGACCGGGCGAACTTTAGCTTCGCCTCCGCCGCAGGGATTAACGACGACCTGGGCATCACCAAGGGCATGTCATCGCTGCTCGGCGCCCTGTTCTTTCTCGGCTACTTCTTCTTCCAGATCCCTGGCGCGGTGTATGCCGAACGCCGTAGCGTGAAGAAACTGATTTTTTGCTGTCTGGTGCTGTGGGGACTGTGTGCCTCGCTAACCGGTGTGGTTAGCAATATCCCGATGCTGGCCGCCATTCGTTTTGTGCTCGGCGTGGTGGAAGCGGCAGTGATGCCCGCGATGCTGATCTACATCAGCAACTGGTTCACCAAATCGGAACGCTCGCGCGCCAACACTTTTCTGATCCTCGGTAACCCGGTGACGGTGCTGTGGATGTCGGTGGTGTCCGGCTATCTGATTGATTCCTTTGGCTGGCGTGAGATGTTTATCATTGAGGGGATTCCGGCGGTGATTTGGGCCGTTGCCTGGTGGTTTTTGGTGCAGGACAAACCGTCCCAGGTGAAATGGATGAGCGATGCCGAGAAAGCGGCGTTGCAGGCGCAATTGCAGAAAGAACAACAAGGGATCAAAGCGGTGCGTAACTACGGCGAAGCCTTCCGTAACCGCAACGTGGTGCTGCTGTGCCTGCAATATTTTGCCTGGAGCATCGGCGTCTATGGTTTTGTGCTGTGGCTGCCTTCCATCCTGCGTAACGGCACGCAGATGGGGATGGTGGAAGCAGGCTGGCTGTCCGCCGTGCCGTATCTGGTCGCCACCATTGCAATGATCGTCGTCTCCTGGGCATCGGATAAGATGCAGAACCGCAAACTGTTTGTCTGGCCGCTGCTGCTGATTGGCGCGTTGGCGTTCCTCGGTTCGTACCTGGTGGGCTCCAGCAATTTCTGGCTGTCTTATGCACTGCTGGTAATTGCCGGTGGCGCGATGTACGCCCCTTACGGGCCGTTCTTCGCCATCATCCCGGAAATGCTGCCGCGTAACGTGGCAGGCGGCGCGATGGCGCTGATTAATAGCATGGGCGCACTTGGTTCCTTCGTCGGATCATGGATAGTAGGCTATCTTAATGGCGCAACCGGCAGCCCGTCGGCGTCTTACATTTTTATGGGCGCAGCTTTGCTGGCATCGGTGTGGCTGACGTTAATCGTCAAACCCGCCGAAAATAAAACGCCGCCGCTGCACGGGGCAAAACACGCCTGAAAGCGTAAGCGAAAATGACTTTTCCGGGCGACGTTGTCGCCCGTCACTCGTTCTACAGGGAGCAAAAGATGAAACCTGCTGTGATTCTTTACAAGAGCCTGCCGGATGACCTGCGTGCCAAACTGGACGCGCATTTCACCGTGACCGAAGTCAGCGATATTTCGCCAGAAAGCGTCAAACAGCACGCGGCTCAGTTTCAACAGGCGCAGGGTCTGCTGGGTTCCGGCGGTAAAGTGAATGGCGATTTGCTGGCACAAATGCCAGCGCTGCGCGCCTGCTCTACCGTCTCGGTTGGCTATGATAATTTTGATGTCGCGGCACTCAGCCAGCGTGGCGTGGTGCTGATGCATACACCAACGGTGCTGACCGAAACCGTGGCTGATACCCTGATGGCGCTGGTACTGAGCAGCGCGCGGCGTGTCACCGAGTTGGATGCCTGGGTGAAGGCGGGTCAATGGCAGAAAAGCATCGGCCCGGAACATTACGGGGTGGATGTCCACCACAAAACTCTCGGCATTCTCGGTATGGGCCGCATCGGCATGGCCGTAGCGCAACGCGCGCATTTCGGCTTTGGTATGAACATTCTCTACAACGCACGTCGTCAGCATAGCGAAGCGGAAACCCGTTTCGGCGCACGCGCCTGCGATGTTGAGACCTTGCTGAAAGAGAGTGATTTTGTCTGCGTTATCCTGCCACTGACCGAGCAGACCCACCATATGATCGGCGCAGCGCAGTTAAAACTGATGAAGCCAAGCGCGATTTTGATCAACGTCGGCCGTGGCCCGGTGGTCGACGAACAGGCACTGATCAGTGCGTTGCAGGACGGCACCATTCATGCCGCCGGTCTGGATGTGTTCGAGCAGGAACCGGTCCCTGCCGATTCCGCGCTGCTGAAGTTGCCGAATGTAGTGACGCTGCCGCATATCGGTTCCGCCACCCATGAAACCCGCTATGGCATGATGAGCGATGCGGTGGACAACCTGATCGCGGCATTAACCGGCAAAATCGAGAAGAATTGTGTCAATCCTGAGGTTGTGAAATAAGGCTTTGCACCTTTTCCCCGCCTGACCATTGCGCCTGCCTGTTGCGGGCGCTATGGTTGTCCCCAATCAGTCATCACAAAGTTTTAACCTGCTATGTCCTTTTCACAGTTCGGCGACAAATTTACGCAACATTCCGGTATCTCACGTCTGATGGAAGATATGGGTGAAGGGTTGCGTACCCCCGGCACCATCATGCTCGGCGGCGGTAATCCGGCGCAAATCCCGGAAATGAATGACTACTTCCACCAGCTTTTGCAGCAGATGCATCAGGAAGGCAAACTGAGCGAAGCGCTGTGCAACTATGACGGCCCGCGCGGCAAAGCGTTGCTGCTTGATGCGCTGGCGAACATGTTGCGCGAGGAGTTTGGTTGGCCGTTAACCGCGCAGAACATCGCGCTGACCAACGGCAGCCAGAGCGCGTTTTTCTACCTGTTTAACCTGTTCGCCGGACACCGCGCTGACGGCAGCAAAAAGCGCGTGCTGTTCCCGCTGGCCCCGGAATACCTTGGTTACGCCGATGCCGGGCTGGAGGAAGGGCTGTTTGTTTCTGCCAAACCAAATATCGAATTGCTGCCGGAAGGCCAGTTCAAATACCACGTCGATTTCGACCATCTGCCGTTGAATGACGATATCGGCCTGATTTGTGTGTCGCGCCCGACTAACCCTACCGGTAACGTCATCACTGACGACGAGCTGTTGCAGCTGGATGCGCTGGCACAGCAACACGAAGTCCCATTGTTAATCGATAACGCCTACGGTGTGCCCTTCCCCGGCATTATCTTTAGCGAAGCGCGTCCACTGTGGAATCCCAACATTATCCTGTGCATGAGCTTGTCGAAACTCGGCCTGCCGGGAGCGCGCTGCGGCATTATCGTCGCCGATGAGAACACCATCAGCGCCATTGGCAACATGAACGGCATCATCAGCCTGGCGCCAGGCAGCATCGGCCCGGCGATGGCTAACGAGATGATTGTGCGTGGTGATTTACTGCGCCTGTCAGAACAGGTGATCAAACCGTTTTATCAGCACAAGGTCAGCGAGACCATCACCATCCTGCGTCGCTATTTGCCGGAAGATCGCTGCCTGATTCACAAACCGGAAGGCGCGATTTTCCTCTGGCTGTGGTTCCGCGATCTGCCCATCAGCACTGAAGCGTTGTACCAGCGGCTGAAGGCGCGCGGCGTGCTGATGGTGCCGGGTCACTTCTTCTTCCCTGGACTGGAACAGGAGTGGCCGCATACCCATCAATGTATGCGCATGAACTATGTACCGGACGCGGAAACGATTGAACGTGCGGTGCAAATTCTGGCGGAAGAGATCGAAGACGCCTGGCGCGCCTAATCCTGCTTCGCTTCCACTAACGACAGCTGGCACCACTGTGCCAGCTGTCGAATCGCCTGCTCCACTTCCTCATTCCAGCCAAACCCGGCGTTCAGTCGGAAGCAATGATCATAGCGGTGATCGGTGGCAAAAATATGCCCCGGTGCAATGCCAATCCCGGCGTTACGCGCCTTGAGAAACAGTGCACGCACGTTCAGCGCCTGCATCGGCATCTCCACCCACAGCACGTAGCCACCTTCGGGATCAGACACCCGTGTGCCCGCCGGGAAATAGCGCAGCACCGCCTGGCGCATATGGTGAATCTGATTCGCCAGTTCGCGTCGCAGTTTACGCAGATGGGCATCGTAGCCACCATTGCGCAGCAACTCGGCAATCGCCGCCTGCGACAGCACCGAGGTACCCATGGTTGAGGTGTATTTCAGCGAGGCGATTTTGCGCATGTAATTGACGCTGTGTACCCAGCCAATGCGGATGCCGGGTGCCACGGTTTTCGAGAAGCCGCTGCACAGAATCACGTTCGGGCTGAAGGCGCGCATCGGGAACGGACGACGTTCGCCAAAGGCGGTATCGCCAAAGATATCATCCTCAATAATCACCACATCGTTTTCGTCAGCCTGACGCGCGATGTAAGCCTTTTGTTCATTGGGAATACTTTTACCGAGCGGATTATTGATGTTGTTGAGGCTGAGATACGCCTGTACCACTTTGCGCTGGAACAACCGGGTCAGTTTTTCCACGTTGACGTACCCTTCCGCGCCCGCTTCCACTTCAATCACCCGCAAATTGAGGTTATGCAGCATCTGCAACAGCACGAAATAACAGGGTGACTCCACCGCCACGATATCACCGGGGCGCGTGGTAGCACGTAGCGACAGCGAGATGGCCTCAATGCAGCCGTTGGTGATCAGGATGTCATCAGCGTTGATATTGCAGCCATAATCCACTGCGCGGCGGGCAATTTCCGCCTTCAGCGGCGCGTAGCCGGTGCCCTTGACGGTATTACCGAGCAGTGCCGGTTTGCTGTAGCCCATCTGGCGCATCAGCAGACCAATTTTCTTTACCGGATACAGCGAGATATCACCGTTTGCCAGGTCCAGCCTGACCCGACAATCCGAGCCGACCATCGCCAGATGCAGTTCGGTCTGCTCATCCAGCGGGGCGATTTCACGCGGCTGCTCGTGACTGACCATGGGCAGTTTTTTGTCCACCTTGCGCGGTGCCACAAAAAAGCCGGACTTAGGACGCGCCACCGCATAGTGTTCATCCTCAAGCGTGCGTAATGTTTTTAGCGCGGTGGTCATGCTGACGTTGTATTGCGTAGCCAGCGTGCGCACTGAGGGTAAACGGCTGTCTGGCGGCAACGATCCGCTGTGAATCGCCTGTTTGATCTGTTCTGCTATCTGACGGTAACGACTACTCTGACTCTCCTGTTCTTCCGTCTCACCCGCCATCTGTTCCACCCCATATCGTGCTGATCTGTGCGTATCCATCAGATTACATTCAAAGTAGTTTAGGCTGCATCTGTTAAATCAATAACTCTGCGTATCGGTGGCTGGCACACAGCCGCGCAGCATAAGACTGAGACATTCATTCCCAAGCACCTTCGTGGCCCGTTACCCGCAATATTGCCGTGTTGATGGCAATAGCGATTTTATTAGCCAAAGGAAAAAGTGAAAAATGAATAATCTGTCCACCATGATGAGAGAAATTGAAGGATATCTATCCCCCGCCATTCTCGCATCTGCCCAGGCTTGTTCCCGCCGTTTGCTCGCTGCACTTCCCGATACGCATCATCCCGAAAACAACCGCGTGCTACTCGCCTACGGCGGCGGCAAAGACAGCAGCTATATGGTGGCGTATGTCCGCTATATTCAGGGGCTGATCTGGCAACAACGTGGCAGCACCTTTCAGCTCCGCATCAGCACCAACCGCCATGCCGCAATGAATGACAGCGTGATGGAGAACATCGATCGCGTCTATCGCGCGCTGCATATCCACCATGATGACTTTACCGAATGTCTGGTGACCGACGGATTACAGATTCGTCCTTTTTCACGTCATTTGCCGATGCCGGACGCGGTACGCCAGCAGAATCGCAGCGATGTGCTGATGAACGGCCACCGCTTCCGCGCCGATGCACGCTCCACCTTTTGCAACGCTTGCAACCTCAGCATGGTGAACTCCTTTGGCCTCGCGGCGCACTACGATGGCGGGGTGGATATGATTATCACCGGCGATTCACCGCAAGAACAAACCGCTTACCTCGCCTGGGCGCGGCATCTCTCCCGGCTATTTGATGCGCCGGTGGCGGATAAATCACGCGGCTTCAGCGGATTTCTGCAAACCCTGGATGGCGTGGCGCAACGCTACTTCAGTGATGTTTACGGTGCCGATCAGGTCACTCCCGCGCACCGTATCACCTGGCAGCTGGCGCGCGATCCGCTGTTCTTCAATATCTACCAGGACACCGCCTATGAAGCGGGCGCGCACTGGACGCTGCTCACCGAGTTTATGCAGTTCCGCTTCGATGAACTGATGTTCAGCTTCTCTGAATCAGACTGCGGCAACCCGACGTTGATGGCACATATTCGCGGCCTGCGCGCAGAAACGCTGTTGCAGCGGAGCTATGCCGAAGGCGTGCGCGAATATGCACGCTTTGCGCTGGGGTTGATGCAGCAAAAGGATTTCCCCCCGCAGTTGATCAACGAAATGGCGGCCCGTTATCAGGACGACGCGGCAATTGCGCAGGCGCGCCAGCGGGCGGCGCAGTTTGCCGAGCAGGCATTTGGTCTCGATGAAACCCAACTGGTATGCATGATCTATTCGCCGTTTATCGCCAGTGGCCGACAGCTGAAAACCTGGCTGCAACAGCTGCCGCACGCACCGGAAGAACAGGCGGTGCGCGCCTTGCTGGCAGGCATCAGCAACGATCTGCTGCTGGCACAACAGCTGGAGCAACTCTCCGGCCTGACTATCGCACAGATGCGTCATTGCTGGCGTAGCCCCCAGGTGAGTTCCTTGCTGGATAACCAACAGCAGGATGCCCTGTCACGCGTGCTGCGCTTCGACCCGCACAAAGCGGTGATCCAGGTAAACAATGGTGTCCTGCAGGACATCGTCACAGAAGTGATTTCCGGGCGCTAACCCGGTAAGGCTAAGCGATGAGAAAGATTTTCCTGCAGATTGGTGCCACCCGTGACGGACAAAATCCGTACTGCGCGGTGGCGCAGCGCGAGGGCTATTTCACCGTCCTGGCGGAGATGGGTGACTTTGTCGATTACCAGTCACTCAACATGACTCTGCCATTCGACTTAATTGTGCGGCTGGATCGACCGGAAAACCCCTGGGATGTGTTGCAGGCGTGCCTGCATGCCGGGCTGCTGGAACATCCACAAGTGGTACTGGCCGGTTTTGAAGCCTATAACGCCAGTGCCGGGAGAGTGCGCGAGATGCTGGCTGGCCCGGATGCCGGTCCCTGCTTTATCCCGCCGGACAAATACGCACAACGTATGGCGCTGCGCAAGGCATGGCCGCGTTTCCCGCAACCGGAATTTCGCTTTTTTGCCTCTCCGCTCAGCATCCGGGATGCACGCGACGCGTTGCTCTATCCTTGCGTGATCAAGCCGGTCGATGGCGGCGGCGGTCTTGGTATCTGGCTGGTCGACGAGGCCAGTCAACTGGATGCTGTGATCAACAAGTTGATCGACACCATGAATTACGGCGGCCGCGGCTTCTCAGGGTTTATCGTCGAAAGCTGGCTGTGCGGCGACGAATATTCGTTGCAGGGCGTGGTGGATAACGGTCACGCGGTGGCCCTGACCTGTTGTCAGAAAGTGATTGAGCATCACAGCGATGTTGAAGGCAGCATCAGCTTTTATGAGTCCGGCCATGTGGCAATGGCCGCACAGCAACTGCCCGCCTCCTTTGCCAGCCTAATGAGTTTCTGTTGTGAAACCTTTGGCTACCGCCAGGGTGCCTTTCATATCGATTTCATCATGGTCAATGGCGAACCGCATTTTCTCGAAATGGGTTTCCGCCTGTCAGGTATGGGGGTGGTGAACCTGGTCGAAGAAGTAACCGGCATCAACTGGGCTGAGGTGGCGTTTCAGATCGAAGCAGGACGCGGTATGCCTGAGCTGCATTTCAGTCAACAGACACCGGCGGTGGGCCGTCTGCGTCTGCGCAAGCCGCTGCAATATCACCAGGCGGAAAGCTGGATCGCGCAGCAGCAGCGTGGTCAGCTGTTGCCGCCACTTAATCTGCCTGCGCTGGAGGTCTCGCCGCGTTCTTCGCTGTATGCCGATTTGACCCGCCATGCAGGCATCCTCGCCACCCTCCGTCTGGCGGGAAACAGCCGCGACGACATTCTGGCGACCTTCCATCAGATTCTTGACGTTCCGTCTTTTGCCACGCGGGGGGATTTACTATGTGCAGAATGATTCTGGCGCACGGTCAGTTTGATGCCGTCGCAGTGCTGGAGGCGGCACGCGCCATGAGCTGTGGAGAAACCGCAACCCATGACGGCCCGATCAAACAGCATCCAAACGGCTGGGGCGTGTTATGGCTGGAACAAGGGAAGATCCGCACGCTGCATGGCACCGGCATGTTTGCCGATGCGCTACCGGGTATTGATGTCGATCGCCTGCGCGGTCGTTTTCTCGCGGTGCATGTGCGCCATGCCACATTGAGCAAAAACCACGGGATCGAATTTTCGCATCCGCTATGGCGTACCAGTGGTCAGACGCAGTGGTACATGATGCACAACGGCTTTCTGCCGACAGTTTACCAGCAGCTCGGTATGGCTGAGTCGCGCTTTGACTCAGCGGAATACCTTGAATATATCGTTGAGCAGGCCACGCCTGCCGATTTTACCCGGGATTATCTGCACAACAAGATGGCGCAGGTGGCACCAGGCGGCAGTGCAGCCAACGCGATTTTTGTTACCCGAGAGAAAGCCTGGGCGTGGCAATGGCATCCTGATGACACCCCTTATCCCGATTATTTCACCCTGCACCACTGTCAGCATAACAACAGCACCTTTATCTCTTCTGAACCCATTGCAGCACTGGGCACGGCGTCAGACTGGCGTCGTATGAGCAACCATGAACTTCATGAAATTCCTTTGTCGGAGTGAACAGCATGGCCATTTTCAATCAGATACGCGTTATTAGCCCCAAAATGTTTGTGGAAAGTACCTGGCTGGATGACATTGTGACTGCGCGTGTGCCGCTGTTGGTGCTACGTAATTTTCTGACCCCGGAAGTGCGTGAATCGGTGGTGGAGGACCTGCAACTGTGTCGCGAGAAGGTGCGGGTGTCGCACTATCCCAATGGTGCGTTGACCACCCTTGGCCCCTATCTGGCAAAGCACACCGCTGCGCCAGAAAACTATTTCACCGAATTACGCGATATTCAGCCCGCCTTGCCACCGTCGCTGCCCTGCCTGCGCGACCAGGTTTACAACTGGGTGAAACACGCCTTGCGGCTGGATAGCCTGAAAACCGCTACCGATCCCCGGCACGGCGACTACGCGGGTTCGATTGTGCGTTTCCATGCCAACGGTGTCGCCAATCCCTTGCATAACGACAACATTGTGCGCGATGCGGCAGGCAGCGGCCTGGCGGTCACCGATATTTTGCATCAGTTGAGCTGCGTGGTGTGCCTGCAAGAATGTAACGCCGGTGGCGAGCTGCGCATCTTCAATAAGCAATGGCAGCCGGTGGACGAGCGTTTCAAAACACCCGGCGAACTGGGTTACCAAAGCGGCGTCATTGAGCACTGCGAAATCTGCGAATTCTCACCGCGCAGCGGTGATATCTATCTGTTTAACCCTGCTTTTTATCATGAAATTGATCGGGTGGAAGGCGATACGCGCATCACTATGGGCTTCTTCTTTGGTCTGACCGACAAAAAGATGAAGCACGCGATTGCCTGGAGTTAACCCGTGGCCCGTCATACGAGGAGATAAAGATGACAACCTATGAAAAATTGATCGCCCAGTTGGAGCAGCATCAGGCGAATTTCCGTGTGGTTGAGCATGAGGCAATCGGTCAGACCGATGTCATTAGCGAGATCCGCGGCAACGCGTTGAATCAGGCGGCGAAAGCGATGGTGCTGGAAGTGACCATGCCGGAGGGGTCGGAGTCCCGTTACCTGCTGGCGATTGTGCCTGGTGATTGCAAGATTAACTTTAAAAGCGCGGCGCGTGCCATTGGCGGCAAGAAATCGAGCTTCGCCGCGCCAGAGAAAGCCCAGGATCTGACGCAATGCGTGATGGGCGCTGTACCGCCGTTTAGTTTTGATGACCGGTTGGCGTTGCGTGTTGATACACGTCTGAAAGATGTCGGCACCCTGTGGTTTAACGCCGGTGAACTGGAACGTTCGGTAGCACTGGATGTGGATGATTATTTTCGTGTAGTGGGCGATGAATGCTGTGCAGAAATCGCCACCCCCGTGATGGCGACCGTCTGATCGCGGCAAAAGGAAGCGTTATGTCAGTCAAAGATCTCTTATTAGCCCTGTGTGTCGTACTCGCCTGGGGCGTCAATTTTGTGGTGATTAAGCTGGGGCTGCATGGCATGCCCCCCTTTTTACTGGCGGGACTGCGTTTTACCCTGGTGGCATTCCCGGCGATCGTCTTCGTTAAACGGCCTGGCATCCCGCTGCACTGGCTGGTGGTGTATGGCATGACCATCAGCTTTGGTCAGTTTGCCTTTCTGTTTCTCGCTATCAAACTCGGCATGCCCGCCGGGCTGGCGTCGCTGGTGGTGCAGGCGCAGGCGTTTTTCACCTTGCTGCTCGGCGCGCTGTTGCTGGCGGAAAAGCTGCGCTGGAACCATATCGCCGGGATTGTGGTCGCCACACTCGGGATGTTTATGCTCGCCACCGCAGGTATGGAGGGGCAAACCACCGCAGGCATTACGTTGACCACCATGATGCTGACGCTGGCTGCGGCGTTGTCGTGGGGGTTAGGCAATATCACCAACAAGATTATTTTGCGTAACCGTAAGGTTCCGGTGATGTCGCTGGTGGTGTGGAGCGCGCTGGTGCCGATGGTGCCGTTCTTCGCCTGCTCATGGTGGTTTGAGGGACAAGAGGTGATCGTCAGCAGCCTGCTGAACATTTCCCTGCAAACCATATTGGCGCTGATTTACCTCGCGTTTGTCGCCACCATTGTTGGCTATGCCATCTGGGGCAATCTGCTCAGCCGCTACGAAACCTGGCGTATCGCGCCATTATCGTTACTGGTGCCGGTAGTCGGGATACTTAGCGCGGCACTGATTTTGGGGGAAACCCTGTCGATGCAGCAAATGTTAGGCGCATCGGTGATAATTCTTGGCCTGCTGATTAATGTATTTGGCGGGATGGTGAGTCAGCGATTTCTGGTGAGGACGTAATTACTCCATCCGTAGCGGCGCGATTTATCGCGTTCATTAAAAATCGCGCCGCTACCCATATATGAAAAAGCCGCATTACTGCGGCTTTTTCTCGTCGTTATTTCAGAATTTCAATCCGACGCGGTTTCGCCTCTTCAGGGACGATGCGTTCCAGATCGATGCTTAACAAACCATTTTCCAGACGCGCATCGCGCACCACGATATGGTCAGCCAGCTGGAATTTACGCTCAAAGTTACGCTCGGCGATGCCCTGGTACAGGTATTTGCGCTCCTGTTGTTCTTCGGGATGTGCGCCGCGCACCACCAGCATGTTGTCGTGAGACGTGATATCTAACTCGCTCTGGGCAAAGCCCGCAACGGCAATGGTGATACGGTAGTGGTTTTCATCCACCAGCTCGACGTTATACGGAGGATAGCCACCATTGGCCTGGTTCTGATTTGATTCCAGCAGATTGAACAGACGATCGAAACCAATTGCAGAACGATAAAGCGGAGAGAGATCAAAATTACGCATATTAGGACTCCTGAAAATCAGCAAGTTTTGGCAACCTTCCACTATGGACAGGTTGTTCAGCCCGCTGCGATTCCTGTCGGCAAAAGCAGCGTGACCGTTCCTTAAAAGTGGGCGCTTTTTTGCCGCTTTCAAGGTTTCACAAGGAATTTCTTGCAGCAATTTTGATGAAATAGCATACACTCAGGTCATTATTCGCCTGGACAGAAAGACATCAACTCAGAGTGATGCTTAATCAGGTGACACACTCCAGCCAGGGCCATGCCATGACTGAAGGGATGAAGAAGATGATGAAAATGATGAAACGCTTTTTGCTGCCTGGTCTGTTGATCTGTGGCGCAGGTATGACCTCCGGTTGCTCCAGTCTTATGTCTCACACTGGCGCGAGCCAGGGCTATTATCCCGGCACCCGCGCCAGCGCGGAGATGCTGACGGATGACCAAACCAGTTGGGCGATGAAACCGCTGGTCGCTATCGATTTACCTTTCTCAGCAGTGATGGACACCCTCCTGCTGCCGTGGGACTACTTCCGCCACGACGATGACAAGTCAATCGACTCGCCGCGCGAACGCGTACGGCAAAGTGAGAAACTGGCCGGTACGCAGGCCAGCCTGGCAACCGCCGCGTCTATGCCTGTGGAGTCGCACTGACGCAGAACAGCTGCCGCCAGCCGTTGATGTCTCGCATATAGGCGATCTTTTCTCCATCCGGCGACCAGACCACGGCATCACCGGATGGCGGCTGGTCACTGCGCTGTGTCAACCGGGTACATTTACCGCTCACCAATTCACAACGCATCACGCTATTGTCACACACAAAGCTGATGGCGTTACCGGAAGGCTGCCAACTAAAAGCTGACTGAATACTGCTGGCGAGCTGCGTCACCTGACGTGGTGCGCCACCATTAGGTGATACCGTCCAGAGCTGCACCACCGCGTTTTTGTCCGCCATTAAAAAAGCGATGGCGCTGCCATCCGGTGCAGCACGCAACCAATGGCGTGGCTGGAGCGCCAGCCCCTGCGTATGGGTAACACGTCGTTGTTGCACCCCAAGCGGCGGCGCTGGCAATTTGTCGGGTGTCCCCTGTAAAGGGTTGGAGCCTGACTTCGCGTAATCCGCCAGCGCAGTCGGTAGATCCACCACAAACACTTCTGGTACTTTTTCGCCACTGGCCGAGCGAGTATCACCGATAAACGCGATGGCCCAGCGCTGCCAACTGCCGTCCGGCTTCTGATAACCGCGATCGCCAATCCAGCACTCCTCATAGGCACGATCGATTTGGTCACTACCCGGCTGGGGATCACGCTGTGTCTGACTGACCAGCACACAATAATGACTTCCCTCATACTCACGCGGATGCTGCTTTGGCGGGCATACCGGGTGCAACGGCACGGCGACACCGACGTTACGCAGGTCTTCCCCCACCTCCTTTTCATGCATCACATGATCGTTGTAGGTAAAACTCAGGCGCGAACCGTCCGGGCTGAACACGTGGACATGCGAACCGCCGCGCAGCGCACCGGGCGTAAAGGGGGCGGTGATATCGCAGGCATCCAGGTTTTCCGCAATGCCCTGCTGCACAATCACACCACGCCGATGATGAAAATCGTAATGCCAGTGCGCATCGGGATGCTCCGGGCCATGGATACAGACATAACGAGGCGGCAGATCCGGGCTGACAGTGACCACACCAACATGCGCGCCGTCGCGTGCCTGGTACAGCACCTCAACTGCGCCGCTTGCCACATTGACGCGTTCAATGGTCAGACTGGTAAAAGAAGCGCCGGAAGGCCGGACATCAAACGCCAGCCATTGGCTGTCGGCAGTCCAGACATTGATATTGGTCAGCTGATGATGACGTTCTGCAAAGGTGAGTTGTTTTTCTGACATGGGGCAACCTTACATCCAACAGTTGCCAGACAAACTACGCGATTCTGCCCTGCCGGGCCAGCATGGCGGCAGGGCCAGAAAGGATTATCCCACGCGCTTCACATCACCCACCAGCAGGATATAAGACAGGGCACCGATCAATGCCACCACCGAGATATAGATCAATGCTGGGGCAAAACCGTAATCCTGTGCCAGATAGCCCACCACCAGCGGGACGCTGATACCACCGAGGCCACCGATAAAGTTAAACATACCGCCGGTCAGGCCAATCAGGCGTACCGGGGCCAGTGACGACACTAACGACCAGGTGATTGACGCGAAGCCGTTACCAAAGAAGGCCAGCGCCATCAGCACCATAATCCACAGCGGATCGTTAGTGTAATTCGCCCCCATGATGCAGGTGGAGATCAGCAGGCCGCAGATGATCGGGGTTTTACGCGCGAAGCCCAGCGAGCGGCCGTTTCGTACCAGGCGGTCGGCCACTATGCCGGACAGAATCACCCCAACAAAAGCGGCGAGGAACGGTACCGTAGTCATAAACCCGGCGGTCAACGCACCAATGTGTTTTTCCTGCGTCAGATAATTCGGGAACCAGGTGAGGAAGAACCACAGGGTTGAGGTAACGGCGAACTGCCCCAGATAGACGCCACATAATTTACGATGGAACACCAGTTTCCAGTCTGCGGCGGTGACTTTGCTACGCGCTTTCTTGGTCGTGGTGGCATCACCATCCACCATAGCGCCGCCTTCCCGAATATATTCCAGTTCGGCCTGATTGATGCCTTTGCTCTGGCTCGGTGCCTGATAAACCTTAATCCACACCAGTGACCACACCAGGCCAATCGCGCCGGTAATGATAAACACCCAGTGCCAGCTCAACAGTTCCTGAATCCAGATCAGCAGCGGCGTCAGAAATGCCAGACCAACAAATTGTCCGGAGGTATAAAACCCCACCGCGGAGGCACGCTCCTGCTCCGGGAACCAACTGGTTACCAGGCGGTTGTTGGTGGGAAACGCCGGGGCTTCGAACACGCCAGTAATGGCGCGCAGGCCAATCAGCGATAATAAGCCGCTGGCAAAGCCCTGAAATAGCGTTGCCAGAGACCAGCCGAAAATAGCGATAAAATAGGTTAAGCGTGAACCAACACGATCGAGAAACCAACCGCCGGGAATCTGACACAGCGTATATAACCAGGCAAAGGCAGAAAAGACATAACCCATTTCCGCTTTGCTGATGCCAAATTCTTGCTGAATATGGGCAGATGCGACGGCTAAATTAGCGCGATCGACATAACAAATCACCACCGTAATAAATATCATCAACAAAGTAATATAACGACGACGCGTTGGTTTGGCTTGAACAGCAGAGAGATCCATAATGTTTCTCCGTACACTTAGGGCTTTAATATCGGTAACAACCGCCCCTGGCGGTAAATGAAGTGCGCAGCAAGCCCCACGCAGTAAGGCATTGCGGCGCGAATAATTAAAACGTGAGCGAAACCCTGTGCCTGATATTAACGGCACATATTTGTCAGGAATTTAATAATTTTAACGGGTTTTCAAATTACCATTCAGCAACAGTTCCATCCGGGAAGCGCCATAATGGGTTACGCCAGTCCGGTGCATTTTTACTGCGTTCAATAACCAGTTCCTCATTAATTTCCACACCGAGACCCGGTTTATTTAATGGATAAAAATGGCCGTCATCCATTTTAAAATCATCTTTATTAATCACATAATCGAGCAGTTCTGCGCCCTGATTATAGTGAATACCCATGCTCTGCTCCTGGAACACCGCGTTACGCGAAACAAAATCGACATGCAGGCAGGCCGCCAGCGCGATCGGTCCCAGCGGGCAATGAGGAGCCAGCGCCACATCGTAGGATTCCGCCATCGCCGCGATCTTAAAGCATTCGGTGATACCGCCCGCGTGGGACAGATCCGGTTGCAGGATTGCCAGCCCACCCGCATCCAACACGCGTTTGAATTCGAAGCGCGAAAACATACGTTCACCCGCGGCAATCGGCAGATGGGTTTGTGCCGCCAGACGTGGATAATATTCCGCCTGCTCCGCCAGCACCGGTTCCTCAATAAACAGCGGGCGGTAAGGCTCCAGCTCTTTGATCAGCACCTTCGCCATCGGCGCACTCACGCGACCGTGGAAATCGAGGCCAAATTCAATCTCGTTACCAAAGGCTTCACGGATCTGCGCCACGGTATTCACCGCCGCATCAATTTTGCGCGAGTTATCGATGATACCCATCTCTTCGCAGCCGTTCAGTTTGAAGGTATCAAAACCGATGGTGCGCAATTTCTTAATACCATCAATCACTTCTGCCGGACGGTCACCGCCAACCCAGCTATAGGCTTTGATGCTGTCACGCACCAGACCGCCCAGTAATTGATAAACCGGCACGCCAAGCGCCTTACCTTTGATATCCCACAGCGCCTGATCAATACCGGCAATCGCGCTCATCAGAATGGGACCCCCGCGATAGAAACCGCCGCGATACATCACCTGCCATAAATCGTTGATGCGCGCTGGATCCTGGCCCACCAGATACTCGGACAGTTCATGCACCGCCGCTTCTACACTGCGCGCGCGACCTTCAATCACCGGTTCACCCCAACCGACAATGCCCTCATCAGTTTCGATTTTCAGGAACATCCAGCGAGGTGGCAGGCGATAAGTAGTCAGTTTGGTAATTTTCATCGTACAGCGTCCTTATAAGCAGCAATAAATGCGTGAGCCTTCTCTACGGTGCGTGACAACGGCTGACCGGCACGATAGAGATCGCTACCTAAGCCTGCGCCGATACAGCCCGCAGTCATAAATTCATGCAAGTTTTCCGGCGTCACGCCACCGACCGCAAACACCGGCACCTCCACGGGTAACACCGCTTTTAACGCTTTGATATACGAAGGGCCAAAGGCTGAGGAGGGGAAAATTTTCAGTGCCTGCGCACCGGCTTGTAGTGCGGTAAAGGCTTCCGTCGCCGTGGCGCATCCGGCAGCAACCGTCATACCGCAGGCCACCGCCTGGCGGATCACCGTGGCATCGGTATTCGGTGTCACCACCAACTTACTGTTGAGCGTTGCCAGTTGATCAACCTGGCCGGGTGTCAGCACCGTACCAGCACCAATCAGCGCTTTATCGCCAAAGGTTTTCACCATCGCACCGATGCTGCTGGCCCAGTCTGGTGAGTTCAGCGGGATTTCAATGGCATCAAAACCGGCTTCGATTAATGCGCCAACGTGCGCTTCTGCTTCATCTGGCCGGATACCGCGCAGGATGGCGATCAACGGTAACTTAGTTTGCCAATGCATGGGCAATGCTCCTTATTCCGTGCTGGAACGCACGATCGCCTTCCAGCGTGACTGAATCATGTCCGATAAAATGCAGCGCTTGCTGATAACGCTGCGCCAACGCGCTGCCAGCGATAATGGTGATCGGTTGTGTCACAGTGTCTGTCGTCATCAGCGCGACCTCATGACCAATCAACAGGCCGGAGAGAAACTCACTAATGTGGCGACGATCGCGTGCGCCCAACACATGTGAGGCACGCACTTCAAACAACCGCGCCAGAATGGAACGATCCTGGCTGCCGATACTCAGGCCCGCACGAAAGGCTTCAGGGTTCTCTTCCTGTTGCGGCAGGCCAACGCCAATTAGCGATTGCGCCAACAACAGATGATGCAGCTCACCCGTCATCACGGTACGAAAGTCAATTACGCGGTCCTGTGCCATCTGTACCCATTTGGCATGGGTGCCCGGCATGACATATAACGCGGCAGGATGCAGCGCCAGCGCTCCCAGCAATTGCGTCTCTTCACCGCGCATGACGTTGTAATTGTCCTCACGTTCGATACACAATCCCGGCACGATCCACGCTTTATCCTCGACGCGCGTCAGTTGTCCGGCGATCTCACACAACGCGACCGGGCAACTAAGATAGGGTACTGACAACCAGCCCGCGTTGCTGCCGACCATTCCGGCCATGACCACCGGCACCTCATCCACCGGCCAGCCTGCAGTAACGCTGGCAAACACCTCTGCCGGAGTACGTCCATTCAGGCGCGTGACTCCCGCTTCAGAGCGGCGTTCATCGATGCATTCCCCTTGCTGATAATGCCAGGCCCGCAGGTTAGTGGACCCCCAGTCAATCGCGATATAGCTGGTCACATAATCTCCTTCAGTCGTGCCGTCGAGCTGGCAATCATCGCTTTGGCCGCCTGTTCGGCCGCAGTGGCGTCCTGGTGGCGGATGGCGTCAAACAGCGCTTTATGCTCAGCCAGCGTACGCGGCATGTTGCCTTCATCCGGCATATAGGTTTTCGCGAACACCGCTTTTTGCAGCTGGCTGATCGCTACGTTAAGCTGCTGTAAAACCGGGTTATGTACCGAGGCCAACACTGCTTCGTGATAACGAATGTCTGCCTCGTTGAAGGCATCACGGTCGAGATGATTAGCCACCATGTCGTTGTAAGCTTGCTCAATCGCGGCCAGATCGTTAGAGGTGGCCCGTTCAGCGGACCAGCGTGCAATTTGCGGTTCCACCAACACACGCACCTCGCTCATCGCCGCAATCAGGCGCGGGTCCTGATCGTGCGCCAACGCCCATTGCAGCACGTCGCTGTCGAGGTAGTTCCACTGATTGCGCGCGGTCACAAAAGCACCGCGATAGCGTTTCATCTCCACCAGACGTTTCGCCATCAGCGAGCGAAACACTTCGCGGATAATGTTGCGAGAGGTGGCAAAGCGTTCACAGAGATCCGCCTCAGCGGGCAATGCTCCACCGGGTACATACTTCCCTGCCACAATCTCTTCACCCAGCGTCAGAATGATGCGTTCGGTTTTGCTTAATTGTTCTTGCGTCATGATGTTCCATTCATAGAAAGGCGATGAGCTACCAGATTACTGCTTTCACGCACCGCCTCAACCTCTGGCGTGAATTGTAGTACCAACTTATAAAGTTGTACTACAATCTGGATCACAAAATAGACAATCCATGCGCAAGAAATTGCGTCACGATAGCGCCAATTTTTATTATCTAAATGAAAAACGGCGCGATAATCGCGCCGTTACGTTTGATGTAGAGTTAAAAGAAAGGTTACAGCACCAGCTCTTCGATCGCGTAAGCCACGCCATCTTCCGCGTTGGTTTTGGTGATGAATTGCGCGATGCTTTTGACTGAATCAATCGCATTGCCCATTGCCACCCCGGTTCCGGCATATTCAATCATCGCCAGGTCATTTTCCTGATCGCCAATCGTCATCACTTCTGCGGCTTGCAGGCCGAGTTTTTCCGCCAGCATTTTCACGCCATAGCCTTTGTTGACGCGCGGATCGAGGATTTCGAGGTAGTAAGGTGCACTTTTCAAAATAGTGTAACGGTCGCGGGCGCGGGACGGCAGCGCAGCTACCGCCTTATCCAACAGCGCAGGTTTGTCGATCATCATCAGTTTCGGGAAGCGGGTGGCCGGGTCCATCTCTTCCACGGCACGATAACGCACTGGGATGCCGGTCAGGCTGGCTTCGTGGATGGTGTACTCACTGATATCTTTGTTCGGCGTATACAACGAGGAGTGGTCAAAAGCATGGAAATGGACACCAAGTTCGCGCGCCAATTGCTCGACGTAGAGAAAATCATCAAAACTCAGCGTGACTTCTGCAACGCTTTCTCCCGTATCAGCACGTTGTACCAACGCGCCATTATTGCTGATGCAATACTGGCCCGGCTGCTGTAAATCCAGCTCTTGCAGGTAGCGCTCGACACCAACAAACGGGCGGCCAGTTGCCAGCACGATGGCGACGCCTTTATCGCGCGCCCGCGCAATCGCCGATTTTACTACCGGGGTGATCTGGTGGTGCGGATTAAGCAAGGTGCCGTCCATATCGATCGCAATCAGTTTTATCGCCATAACATCCTCGTTAATTCAGAGTTTGCATCCATGCTAGCGCGATTCAGCTCACATTGACCAGTTTATCGACGTCAGACGACACCTTGCGTATCATTTCGCCTGTAATGGCTTACGCACAAACAGGCCGTAGCTCAGCGCACCAATCATCAGCAATCCCGCCCCCAGCAAGAACACGTTGGTGAACTTGCCGGTGGTATCGAGAATGATACCGGTGACGATCGGTGCCATTGCCGCGCCGAGGAAGCCACCGAAGTTCTGGATCGCGCCCAGTGACGCCACCTGTGATTTCGGGGCGATATCACTCGCCAGCGTCCAGAGCGCGCCCTGCGGCATCTGCGAACAGAAATAACCGAGCGCCAGCAGGCCAATCGCCAACGGTGTGCTATCGACAAAAGGAATCGGTGCGACAAAACAAGCCGCCAGCGCTGCACCGGTCACGATCGGGATTTTACGCGCGGTGATGGCACGCACGCCGCTACGCACCAGACGATCTGAAAGCATGCCGCCCACCAGCACACCCAGAATGCCACACAGGAACGGAATCGAGGCAATCCAGCCGGTCGCTTTCAGGCTGAAACCGAGGGATTTTTCCAGATATCCCGGCAGCCAGGTGAGGTACACCCAGATGGTGAACATGATGGAGAAGTTACCGATCACCATAAACCAGGTGGTGCTGTGACGGAACAACGCGCCCCAACTCGCCTGCGCCTTCTCCTCCGGGGCGGCGACGCTGCGCTGGCCGGCATGGAGCAGCGCATCTTCACGCGCATCCGGATCGCGGTAGAATTTCCACCACGCCAGCATCAACGGAATCCCCATCAGGCCAATGGCAACGAACATCCCACGCCAGCCAAAAGTCAGCAGCAGCACGGTAAGAATTGGCGGCGCAATGGCGTTAGCAATTTGCGAACCGGTATTGATGATCGCCGTCGGCAGGCCACGTTCATTATCACCAAACCAGCGATGGGTGATTTTGATGCCGGAGGTAAAGAACGGGGATTCAGACACGCCCAACAGCATACGCAGGCCATAGAAGAAGCTGTAGCTGTTTACGAACGCCGCCAGCACGGTAAAACTGGACCATAATCCCAGCGCCCAGGAAAACATGCGCTTCGGGCCGAACTTATCCACCAGCCAACCCGCAGGCAGGTTTGCCAGCGCATAAGGCCAGAGAAATGCCGACAACAGCAAACCCATCTCAGTCTGCGAGAAACCAAACTCAGCGGCAATGGTGGTATTGGCGATACTCAGATTGGCACGATCGAGGTAGTTCACCACCGCTGCCAGCAGCAGGATGGTGATGATACCCCAGCGTAATTTTCCAACCAGCGTGGGCTGCGCCACCGCGGCGCCGGATAAGGTATTCACCGAGGTTTTCATTGGGTTGCCCCCACCGCGTTAAACAGGCTGAGGTTAATTTTGATCACCGCTTTACGGATCGGCTGCGCATCAGGTGCAGCACAGCAAGGACGATGCACGTCATGCGGGAAAAACAGCGCGAACATGCCTGGCGTCAGGGTGATCATCGATTCATCAATGGTGTCCTGATAAAACACCACGTCGCGCTCGGCGCGCAGATCTTCGGTGATGACATGTTGCGGATGCGCTCGCGCTACGCCAATGTTCTCACGTCCGGCCAACAGGTATTGAATATCAACGTAGCTAAAATGCGACTCGGCGCGGCGTGCACTGGCCGGTTCAGTGTCCATCTCCTGCACCAGGCAGAACATCTGGTTATCCGGCAGCAAATCATACTTGCCGGTCGCCAGTTGGCTAAAATCGGTGTCGGCTATCCAACGTAACGCCTGGTCGACGATGGGGTGGAAGGCATGGCGCTCACGCGCCCAATCCTGGCTATCACATACAATCATGGTATTTTCCCTGTCGTTATCATTAGTGGGTTCGGGTACAACCGTAGCGGCGCGATTTATCACGCCGCTCGCAGAGGTTTTAGTTTTCGATACGTTGCTGCCAAATCTGGCTGCCATCGCGGATCTGGTCGAGCAACACGCCCAGTCCCCAGAATTTCTCCAGTACGTTGTCTTTGTTTACGCGACAGTGCTCGCTGGCGAAGGTGCCAAGACGCTGATGGTAGATTTTGGCGTTTTTCGGGTAGCCGAGGGTTTCCGTCACCGCGCTGAGCGACAGGAACAAAGAGAGCTCATGGGCTTTCTCCGCCTGCTGCGCGCCGTGGTGGTAAAGCCAGTGATACAGGCCCGGATGGAAGTTGGTGAAGACGCCACTGAAACCTTTGGAACCGGCCTGCATAGCGGGCCAGGCGATGGCGGCATTGGCGTTGATCACCGCCAGCGGCGTACCTTCCGCCAGCTGCACGCGGCGCTGTACCGTCGGCAGATCGCAGCTCACATCTTTCAGTACCACGAAACGGCCGCTGTTGGCGCAGAAGCTGAACTCTTCATCGCTCAACAGACGACGGTACGGTGCCGGGCATTCATACAGGCCCAACGGCAGGGTGGCAGGCAGCGCATCCAGCAGGTGATTAAGGTGCGCATAGAAGGTGGCACTGCCTTCATTTTTCGGGTCGAGATGGTTGGTAACCAGCACCAGCGCATCAATGCCAGTGTTAGCCATCGCCTGCAACTCGGCGGTTTGCTGCGCCAGATCGTCGCTGATATGGCCGGACGCAATCACCGGCACCTGGCCCTGCACTTTTTCCACGACAAACTTCGCCAGCGCCACGCGTTCTTCGAGGCTGAGGAACTGCATTTCGCTCGACTGACATACCGCGAATAATGCATCGACACCTTCCGCCAGATACCAGTTAATCAGGCGTTCCAGTCCCGGATAATCCACCTGGTTGTCGGCCGTAAACGGAGTCAGCATAACCGGCACAATGCCTTCGATTTTTTTCATGTTCTCTCCTGCCAGCGGTTCCACCGCTGTGATGTGTTATCGTTGATGAAGTCGGGCCATAACTTGTTGGCGATCCGGCATATTGCTGGCACCTTCGCGCTCCACGGCCAGCGCGGCAAAAGCGGATGCCCAGGTGGCAGCCTGCAACAGGCTTTGCCCCTGTGCCAACGCGGCGGCTAGCGCACCGTTAAAGGCATCACCTGCACCGGTGGTATCGACACTCAGTGCCGGGAAAGCCGGAATATGATGAAATTGTTGGTTATCAAGCAGTAACGCACCGCGTGACCCCATGGTGATGATGACGCGCCGCGCGCCCAGCTCAACAATGGCCTGTGCCGCAGCACGCGCGCTGGCTAAATCGACGATCTCAATACCGGACAGCAGCGAGGCTTCGGTTTCATTCGGGGTGAGCACATCGATCATCGCCAGGCAGCTCAGCACCTCGGCGGAAAACGGTGCGGGATTCATAATCACCCGCACGCCCAGCGTATGGGCGAGGCGAATCGCGCTGCGTGTGGCTTCAAAGTTGTTTTCCAGTTGCAGCAGCAACACGCTGGCATCTGACAACTCATGAGTCATCTCGGCGATTTCGTCGTCGGTGAAGGTCTTGTTCGCGCCGGAATAGATGGCGATCATGTTCTCGCCATTCTCCTGCGAGACGTAAATGATAGCGCTACCGGTTGGCTCGCTATCTGTCTGGTACAGACGGAATGAGTGGATGCCCGACGCCGACAGATGGTCGAACGCAAATTTGCTGAACTGATCGGTGCCGACTTTGGCGACAAAATGCACCCGCGTACCGGCGCAGCTGGCCGCCATCGCCTGGTTAGCCCCTTTGCCGCCCGGACCGAGGGTGCTACCGAGCGCCAACAGCGATTCTCCGCCACGGGGAAAACGCGCAACTTTTGCCACGATGTCGACATTGAAGGCACCAAGAATGCAGACTTTGCCGTTTTTTACCGCTGATGCTGTTGTCGGCTTCCGCGCCTGCAAGCGCTCCAGCAACACTTCAAAATTACCACCGCTTTCGCTGATCAACTTTTCCTGGAGGTTGCGACGCAAGGCAATCGCCCCGCCATAGCAGCGTTGAACCAATCCCTGACGCGCCAGTGCGCTGAGATCGGTACGAATGGTTTCGCGTGTTACACCGAGCTGACTTGCCAGCCCGTTAACCGTTACGCGTTCCTGTTCATCCAACCATTTAAGTATTTGATTACGTCGTTCTTCCAAAAACATGCGTCATCCCCTCCGCTTCGCCCAAAGCGTAAGGGAGTGGCCCGCAGATGTAAGTGACGCGGATCGCAGCGCACGGGAAAAAACGGAAGCAAACAAAAGCTAACGCAGATGTTTTTTAAGCAAAAAAGGGAATGTCAGGCGGGTAACAAACAAAAAACCCTTCCCGATTGGGAAGGGTTTTGGCACATCAGATGTCGATGTTAGCGGCTTTCAGCGCGTTCTCTTCGATGAAGGCGCGGCGTGGTTCTACCGCATCACCCATCAGCGTGGTGAACAGCTGGTCGGCGGCGATGGCGTCTTTAATGGTGACGCGCAACATGCGGCGGCTGTCCGGGTCCATGGTGGTTTCCCACAGCTGCTCCGGGTTCATCTCGCCCAGACCTTTGTAACGCTGAACAGACAGACCACGACGCGACTCTTTTACCAGCCAGTCAATCGCCTGTTCGAAGCTGGTTACCGGCTGGCGGCGTTCGCCACGTTCGATAAACGCATCTTCTTCAACCAGACCACGCAGCTTTTCACCGAGGTCGCAGATTTTGCGGTATTCCGGGCCAGCGATAAATTCGCTGTCCAGTGGATAATCGGTATCCACGCCGTGGGTACGTACACGCAGCACCGGCTCGAACAGGTTCTGTTCACGGTTAGCCTGGACCTGAGCAACGTAGGTGCTACCGTGCGCTTCACGCTCGGTCAGATATGCCACCAGCCCATCCAGCCAGCCTTTCACCGCCGCTTCATCGCTGAGATCGCTCAGAGTCGGGTGGTAAATCAGCGCGCGCAGCAGCGCGAGCGGATAGCGACGCTCCATACGTTTGATCATACGCTGGGTGCTGTTGAAGCTCGCCACCAGATTTTCCAGCGGTTCGCCACCCAGCGCCGGGGCGCTGGCGTTGGTGTGCAGGGTTGCACCATCAAGGGCAATGGCGATTTGGTACTGATCCATCGCTTCATCGTCTTTAATGTACTGTTCCTGCTTACCTTTTTTTACTTTGTACAGCGGCGGCTGTGCAATGTAGACGTGACCACGTTCCACGATTTCCGGCATCTGGCGATAGAAGAAGGTCAACAACAGCGTACGAATGTGCGAGCCGTCGACGTCCGCATCGGTCATGATAATGATGCTGTGATAGCGCAGTTTGTCCGGGTTGTATTCGTCACGGCCAATGCCGCAACCCAGCGCGGTGATCAGCGTCGCCACTTCCTGCGAAGAGAGCATCTTGTCAAAACGCGCTTTCTCAACGTTGAGGATCTTACCTTTCAACGGCAGGATTGCCTGGTTCTTACGGTTACGTCCCTGCTTGGCCGAACCGCCTGCGGAGTCACCCTCCACCAGGTAGATTTCGGACAGCGCCGGGTCGCGTTCCTGACAATCCGCCAGTTTGCCCGGCAGACCGGCCAGATCCAGCGCACCTTTACGGCGAGTCATCTCACGGGCACGACGCGCCGCTTCACGCGCACGCGCAGCGTCAATAATTTTGCCAACCACGATTTTCGCGTCAGACGGATTTTCCAGCAGGTACTCAGCCAGCAGTTCGTTCATCTGCTGTTCAACCGCCGATTTCACCTCTGAGGAAACCAGCTTATCCTTGGTCTGCGAGGAGAATTTCGGGTCCGGTACTTTTACCGAAACCACAGCGATCAGACCTTCACGCGCATCATCACCGGTAGCGCTGACTTTGGCTTTTTTGCTGTAACCTTCTTTGTCCATGTAGGCATTCAGGGTACGCGTCATCGCCGCACGGAAGCCCGCCAGGTGCGTACCGCCATCGCGCTGTGGAATGTTGTTGGTGAAGCAGTAGATGTTTTCCTGGAAACCGTCGTTCCACTGCAATGCCACTTCCACGCCAATGCCGTCTTTCTCCGTGGAGAAGTAGAACACGTTCGGGTGAATCGGGTTTTTGTTGCGGTTGAGATACTCAACAAACGCCTTGATACCACCTTCGTAGTGATAGTGATCTTTTTTGTCATCGCGCTTGTCTTCAAGGCGAATTGACACGCCCGAGTTGAGGAACGACAGTTCACGCAGGCGTTTCGCCAGGATGTCGTACTCGAAATCAGTCACGTTGGTGAAGGTGTCATGGCTCGGCCAGAAACGCACGCGCGTACCGGTGGCATCGGTATCGCCCACTACCGCCAGCGGTGCCTGTGGCACGCCGTGGACATAAGTTTGCTGATGCACTTTGCCATCGCGACGAATGGTCAGCTCCAGTTTCTGCGACAGGGCGTTCACGACGGAAACACCTACGCCGTGCAGACCACCGGACACCTTATACGAGTTGTCGTCGAACTTACCGCCCGCATGCAGGACCGTCATGATCACTTCTGCCGCCGACACGCCCTCTTCCGGGTGAATGCCGGTCGGGATGCCACGACCATCGTCTTGCACCGATACCGAGTTATCGGCATGAATGGTGACCATGATGTCACTACAGTAACCGGCGAGCGCTTCGTCGATGGCGTTATCCACGACCTCGAATACCATGTGATGCAGACCGGTGCCGTCATCCGTATCGCCGATATACATGCCAGGGCGTTTGCGTACCGCATCAAGCCCTTTCAGAACTTTGATACTTGAGGAGTCATAAGAATTCGACATCAACGTTTCTCGCTCATTTAATCTTCAGGTTGAACTGCTATTTTACCCTGTTCCACGCGGAACATCTTGCCCTTTTCGTCACTCATGTCGATTACATGCTCGACACCGATGGCACTGACAAACACCTGTGCCTGCGTGGCTTTCAATCGCTCCGCTAACAGGCGGCGGCGCACGTCATCCAGCTCCGAAGCAAAGTCATCAATCAGGTAGAGGCAACGACGGCCACTGCTGCGTGTCAGGTATTCCCCCTGCGCCAGGCGCAGCGCACACATCAGCAATTTTAACTGCCCGCGTGAGAGTAAATCTTCCACCGGCGTACCCTCGGCACGAATGCGGAAATCCGCTTTGTGCGGGCCGCTGGCGGTGTAGGTGAGCGCGCGATCGCGCTCGAAATTGCGTTCCAGCAGTTCGCCGTAGTCGCTCTCCTTGTCCCAGCCACGCTGGAAGGAGAACGCCAGCTCAAACTCCGGCAAGAACTGGGCGCAGGTTGCGGTGATTTCGCGGCAAATGGCTTCGCTGTATTCCGCGCGCCAGGCGCTGATTTGCTCGGCCAGCGGCACCAGTTCCTGATCCCACGGGCGAATCTGGCTGTAACGCGTCACCTGGCGCAGTGCGGCGTTGCGCTGCTTCAGCAAACGGCGCAGGTTGCTCCAGGCGTTGAAAAAACCGGGTGCGGCGTGAAAGCAGCCCCAGTCGATATAGGCTCTACGGTATTTGGGGCCACCGTTGAGCAAAGTAAACCCCTCGGGGGTGATTAACTGCATCGGTAACAACTGCGCCAGCTCGGCGACTTTATGGCCGTCACTGCCGTCGATACGTACCTTGCTTTCACCTGCGCGATTTTTCGTCAGCCCGACTGACAGCTCACGCTCGCTGCCTTCGATGCGACCATGTAAGACAAAAGCCTGTTGATCGTGGCGGATCACTCGCCCGGCTTGCAGGCTGCGAAAGGCACGACCGTGCCCGAGGGTGTAAATTGCCTCCAGCACGCTGGTTTTACCGCTGCCATTGGCACCGACAAGAAAATTAAAACCCGGCGCTAAGCTCAGATCGACTTGTTCGATGTTACGAAAATCTTTAATCAGGAGGCGGGTTAAAGCCATGAAGTGGTCCGGGGATCAACGTAGGGGAGCCATTAATAGCTCCCGGGATGGTGCAAACCTCAGCCAGGTCGGCATAAATGCCGACCCTACAGTCTCATTGGCATCACAACATAAGCGGCTGCCGGACTGGCGACATCTTCTATCTGTACGCTCGATACGGAGTCTGTCAGCAGCAGACGGACGTTTTCGCACTTCAGCGCGTTCAGCACATCCAGCACGTAACTGACGTTGAAGCCAATCTCCAGCTCGCTGCCGTTGTAACTGACATCCAGCATCTCTTCCGCTTCTTCCTGTTCCGGGTTGTTGGCGGTGATTTTGAGCTGATTTTCGGTGATATAGATGCGAACACCGCGGAACTTCTCATTCGACAGAATTGCCGCACGAGCAAACGCCTGCTTGAGCAGATCACAACCCGCTTCCAGTGCTTTGTCGGGATTTTTCGGCAATACGCGGCGATAATCCGGGAAACGGCCATCAACCAGCTTCGAGGTAAAGATAAAATCGCCAACGTGTGCGCGGATGTTGCTGCTGCCAATCTGCACCTGCAACGGCGTTTCGCCACCGTCGAGCAGACGTACCAGCTCAATCACCCCTTTACGCGGCACGATCACCGAATGGTTGGGCAACGCCTGGCCAATCGGCATCGAGCAAACCGCCAGACGGTGACCATCGGTGGCGACGGTACGTAATTCTTCCCCTTCGGTTTCAAACAACATGCCGTTGAGGTAATAACGCACGTCCTGATGTGCCATCGAAAACTGCGTGGCTTCGATCAGACGCTTCAGCGTGGCCTGCGGCAGGGTGAATTCCACCTCGCTTTGCCAGTCATCCAGATTGGGAAAATCACTGGCAGGCAGCGTGGAGAGCGAAAAACGGCTTCGTCCAGAGCGCACCAGCATTCTGTCGCCTTCCAGAGTCAGGGTGATTTCTGCACCATCCGGCAGACCGCGACAAATGTCGAGGAATTTGCGCGCCGGGACCGTGGTCGCACCGGGTTCATGCGGCTGCGTTAACGTCACGCGCGCCACCATCTCCATTTCCAGATCGGTACCGGTCAGCAGCAGGGTGCCTTCATTGACCTGCAGCAGCAAATTTCCGAGGATCGGCAGCGTAGGACGCCCACCAAGCGGGCCGCTGACTTGTTGCAGCGGTTTCAGCAACTGCTCACGTTCAACAATAAATTTCATAGCGTCAGGAAGATAAAGTTCGAATGAGGTTAGAGAAATCTTCTTTGATGTCGTGGCTCTCTTCTCGCAGCTGTTCGATTTTACGACAGGCGTGAAGCACGGTGGTATGGTCGCGGCCACCAAACGCATCACCAATTTCCGGCAGGCTATGGTTGGTTAGCTCTTTCGCCATCGCCATCGCCATCTGACGTGGACGTGCTACCGAGCGCGAACGGCGCTTGGAGAGCAGATCGGCCACTTTAATTTTGTAATACTCCGCCACCGTCTTCTGAATATTGTCGATGGTGACCAGTTTTTCCTGCAACGCCAGCAGATCGCGCAGCGCTTCACGCACGAAATCGATGGTTATGGCGCGGCCAGTAAAGTTGGCGTTGGCAATCACGCGGTTCAACGCCCCCTCCAGCTCACGCACGTTGGAACGCAGACGCTTGGCAATAAAGAACGCCACTTCACCCGGCAGGCGAATGTCGTTTTCATCGGCTTTCTTCATCAGGATCGCCACGCGCGTCTCAAGTTCCGGCGGCTCGATCGCCACGGTCAGTCCCCAGCCAAAGCGGGACTTCAGACGATCTTCCACGCCATTGATCTCTTTGGGGTAACGATCCGAAGTCAGGATGATCTGTTGATTACCTTCCAGCAGCGCATTAAACGTGTGGAAAAATTCTTCCTGCGATCGCTCTTTATTGGCGAAAAACTGGATGTCATCGATCAGCAGCGCATCGACGGAGCGATAATAACGTTTGAACTCTTCAATGGCGTTGTTTTGCAGCGCTTTCACCATATCCTGCACAAAACGCTCGGAGTGCATATACACCACTTTGGCATTGGGCTTGCGCGCCATGATGCCGTTGCCGACCGCATGTAACAGGTGAGTTTTGCCCAGACCCGTACCGCCATAAAGGAACAGCGGGTTATAGGCACCACCAGGATTATCCGCCACCTGACGTGCCGCCGCGCGCGCCAACTGGTTAGATTTACCTTCAACAAAGTTGTCAAAGTTATGGCGGTTATTGACATTGGAACGGTAGGTCACATCCGCCGGAGCGGGCACCGAGTCCCAACTTGGACGCAGCGTTTGTGCCGGAACCGGGCGGCTTTGCGCCGGAGCCGGTGCGCTAACGCTGGCCATGGCTGGCTGGCTGGTCGCGACCTGCGCCACCGGACGCGTGCCCACCTCAAAACGCAACAACGGTACATCCGCACCGCAGAATTCATTCAGCAGCCCATTGATACTATTGAGATATTTATCCCGAACCCAGTCGAGTACAAACCGATTTGGTGCATATAAGGCCAGCGTATTGTCGTTCAATTCAGCTTGCAGCGGACGAATCCACATGCTGAATTCGGTGGCAGGAAGCTCATCCTGCAAACGGGCAAGACACTGTTGCCAAAGCGTAAGTGACACGGCGGACTCCACTCGTACAAAATCGATAAGAATTTTAGGCGCTAATAAAAGAAACGTTCGTTTTTTGACACAGGCGATCAGAAAGCGCCTGCGACCGCTATCCGCGGTAGGTCTCCCTGCGATCTCGGTGTGGATCATCAGCGGAAGGGCGGATCATAGCGCAAAGCGGCCGAGAGATCTTCCCTTTCTACACAGTTTTGATCCAATTTATCCACAGGGTGCGGATGCGCTAAAGAGTTTACGCCTTCTGGCGAAAAAGCGAGCGCGGATCAGGATGAAAGCGACAAATTTTCTGGTCGTGTCTCGTTTTCCACATAAAAAATCCGCTGATTGATCGCAAGAAGATCCTGCTCGATCCTTGCGCTTTAACGTATAGCCCGTATAATTCTCCACCCCGGCGTTGTCGCGTTCAGCCCAATGCCCGGAATCAGCGGGCTGTATCCGGGTTTTCCTGGTACCGCGACCAGCGAAGTAAATTGACTCTGGACTGTACAATTATTACAATCCCGCCTCTTTATTAAAGACACATTGAGGCGTCGGTCGATTTACTGGCCCGAAAACGCGTCACCCAGTGAAAATTTTCAAGTTTAGGTAGAAATCGCCATGAAACGCACTTTTCAACCGTCCGTACTGAAGCGCAACCGTTCTCACGGCTTCCGTGCACGTATGGCTACTAAAAATGGTCGTCAGGTTCTGGCACGTCGTCGTGCTAAAGGCCGTTCTCGTCTGACCGTTTCTAAGTAATAAAAGCTAACCCTCGTGGTTAAGCTCGCATTTCCCAGGGAGTTACGTTTGTTAACTCCCACTCATTTCACTTTCGTCTTCCAGCAGCCACAAAGGGCTGGCACGCCGCAAATCACCATCCTCGGCCGCCTTAACTCGCTGGGGCATCCCCGCATCGGTCTCACCGTCGCCAAAAAACATGTTAAACGCGCCCATGAACGCAACCGGATCAAGCGATTGACCCGCGAAAGCTTTCGTCTGCGCCAACATGAACTGCCAGCGATGGATTTTGTGGTCGTGGCTAAAAAAGGGGTTGCTGACCTGGATAACCGTGCGCTGGCGGAAGCGTTGGAGAAATTATGGCGTCGTCACTGTCGCCTGGCTCGCGGCTCCTGATCGGCCTGATACGCGTGTATCAACGCGCCATCAGCCCACTGCTGGGACCTCATTGCCGGTTCCATCCCTCCTGTTCGCAGTATGGAATTGAGGCCTTACGTCGCTTCGGCGTAATAAAAGGCAGTTGGTTGACGATTAAACGCGTATTAAAATGCCACCCTTTGAACCCGGGTGGCGACGATCCTGTGCCGCCGAAAAAACTTTGAAACCAGAGAACATTAACGATGGATTCGCAACGCAATCTCTTTCTCATCGCTTTTCTGTTCGTGTCTTTTATGATCTGGCAAGCCTGGCAGACGGACCATGCTCCTCAGCCGCAGCAAACCCAGACCACGCAGACCACTAACAGCACAGCGGGTGATGCCGCCACTTCCGGCGTTCCCGGCAGCGGCCAGGGCAAAACGATCACCGTTAAGACTGATGTCCTGTCTTTGAACATCAACACCCGCGGTGGCGATATCGAGCAGGCTGCACTGCTGACTTATCCGGATAAACTGGGTTCGGATGCACCGTTCCAGCTGCTTGAAACCACCCCAGCGTTCATCTATCAGGCACAGAGCGGCTTAACCGGCCGTAACGGTCCGGATAACCCGAACAATGGCGCACGTCCGCTTTTCACCACCACTCAGGATCACTTTGAGATGGCGGAAGGCCAGACTGAGCTGCGCGTACCGCTCACCTGGACCGGCGAAAACGGAGTGGTCTACACCAAAACCTTCGTGTTCAAACGCGGCGAGTTCGCCGTGAATGTTGACTACAACATCAATAACGCCAGCCAGCAGCCGCTGGAAGTCGCGATGTTTGGTCAGCTGAAGCAGACCATTGAAGTACCGAAACACCGCGATACCGGCAGCAACAACTTTGCCCTGCACACCTTCCGTGGCGCAGCGTACTCGACCAGCGATGCGAAATACGAAAAATATAAATTCGATACCATCAATGAAAACGAGAACCTGAACACCACCACCAGCAATGGCTGGGTTGCGATGTTGCAGCAATATTTTGCTACCGCGTGGGTTCCGCGTACTGAAGGCACCAACACTCTGTACACCAGCAATCTGGGTAACGGTGTAGCCGCCATCGGTTATAAATCTGCACCGGTAACCATCGCGCCTGGCGCACAGCAGAATCTTGGTGCGACCCTGTGGGTTGGCCCGGAAATTCAGGACAAAATGGCGGCCATTGCGCCTCACCTGGATCTGACTGTGGATTACGGCTGGTTGTGGTTCATTTCTCAGCCGCTGTTCAAACTGCTGAAATTTATCCACAGCTTTATCGGTAACTGGGGCTTCTCCATCATCGTTATCACCTTCATCGTTCGTGGCATCATGTACCCGCTGACCAAAGCGCAGTACACCTCGATGGCGAAGATGCGCATGTTGCAGCCGAAGATTCAGGCGATGCGTGAGCGTCTGGGCGATGATAAGCAGAAGATGAGCCAGGAGATGATGGCGCTGTACAAGGCGGAGAAAGTGAACCCGCTCGGCGGCTGTCTGCCGCTGGTGATTCAGATGCCAATCTTCCTTGCTCTGTACTACATGCTGTCAGGCTCGGTTGAACTGCGTCATGCGCCGTTTATTCTGTGGATTCATGACTTGTCTGCGCAGGACCCGTACTACATCCTGCCGGTCATCATGGGTATCACCATGTTCTTCATTCAGAAGATGTCACCGACCACCGTGACCGATCCGATGCAGCAGAAGATCATGACTTACATGCCGGTTATCTTTACCGTCTTCTTCCTGTGGTTCCCATCAGGTCTGGTGCTGTACTACATCGTCAGCAACCTGGTGACCATCCTCCAGCAGCAGCTGATTTATCGCGGCCTGGAAAAACGTGGCCTGCATAGCCGCGACAAGAAGAAAGCATAACGTCCAGCTCCCACGAGTCACGACGTATAATCAAGGGGCGGCATTTATGCCGCCCTGTTTTTTTTGAAATGAGAACCCATTATGAGCCACAGCGATACTATCGTCGCCCAGGCGACGCCCCCCGGCCGTGGCGGCGTCGGCATTCTGCGTATCTCCGGTGCCAAAGCCGCAGACATCGCGCACGCCGTGCTGGGGAAACTGCCGAAACCACGCTATGCCGACTATCTGCCATTTACCGATAGTGATGGCAGCGTGCTGGATCAGGGCATTGCGCTGTGGTTCCCCGGACCCAACTCCTTTACCGGCGAAGATGTGCTGGAGTTGCAGGGCCACGGCGGCCCAGTAATCCTCGACTTGCTGCTGAAGCGCATTGTGGCACTACCCGGGGTACGTATCGCGCAACCGGGAGAGTTTTCTGAACGCGCCTTCCTGAATGACAAACTGGACCTGGCACAGGCAGAAGCCATCGCTGACCTGATTGATGCCAGCTCTGAACAGGCAGCACGCTCGGCGGTGAACTCGCTTCAGGGGGCATTTTCTGTCCGTATCAACGCACTTGTGGAAGCACTTACTTACCTGCGCATCTATGTGGAAGCCGCCATCGACTTTCCTGATGAAGAGATCGACTTCCTTTCCGACGGAAAGATTGAAGCACAACTGAATGCGGTGATCGGCGACCTGAATGGGGTGCGTGCAGAAGCGCGTCAGGGCAGCCTGCTGCGCGAAGGGATGAAAGTGGTAATCGCTGGTCGCCCTAACGCCGGAAAATCGAGTCTTCTCAATGCTTTAGCTGGAAGAGAAGCAGCGATTGTCACCGATATTGCCGGGACAACGCGAGATGTCCTGCGCGAACACATTCATATCGATGGGATGCCGCTACATATCATCGACACCGCTGGTTTACGTGATGCCAGCGACGAAGTGGAACGCATCGGTATTGAGCGTGCATGGCAGGAGATTGAACAGGCTGATCGCGTGCTGTTTATGGTGGATGGCACCACCACTGATGCCACCGAAGCGGCGGCGATCTGGCCCGATTTTGTTTCACGTCTGCCAGTAGAACTGCCGATCACCGTAGTACGTAACAAGGCCGATATGACCGGTGAATCCCTGGGCCTGTCTGAAGTAAATGGTCACTCACTTATTCGCCTTTCTGCCCGAACGGGTGAGGGCGTGGATATCCTGCGCGATCACCTGAAACAAACCATGGGCTTCAGTGGCAATATGGAAGGTGGCTTCCTCGCCCGCCGTCGTCACTTACAGGCGCTGGAACTGGCAGCAACCCATTTACAACAAGGCAAAGATCAGTTGCTGGGTGCCTGGGCTGGCGAATTGCTGGCCGAGGAACTGCGTCTGGCACAACAGGCGTTAAGCGAAATTACCGGCGAATTCACGTCTGATGACCTGCTGGGGCGGATTTTCTCCAGTTTTTGTATTGGTAAATAGCTGTCTTAACATTCATTATCCCTGGTTTGCACCACGGCTAACCAGGGATACTTGCAGCAATGTTATTTGGTAACCCTCTCTGTTTGCAGTATAACGGTGAAGATCTTCACCAGCCGGTTCGACTTTCTGCTATCCCCCATCACCACCAAAAGTGCACCGACTGATCCAGGTCATTCCTCTATTCATGCTAAACATTAGGCTCAATTTGATGCCTGAAAAGGAGAGAAACATGAGTACACCGCTCGACAGCCTTGCTCTGAATGCGCTGTTCAATGAGGCCCGCACCCATAGCTACTGGCAGGAAAAACCGATTTCGGAGGATCTGATTAAGCAGCTTTACCAGCTGACGGCATTAGGCCCAACTTCCGCCAACTGCTCACCGGGTCGCTTTGTGTTTGTTACCTCCCAGGAAGGGAAAGAGAAGTTAAAGCCTGCACTCTCCTCCGGCAACCTGGAAAAAACCATGAAGGCACCGGCGACGGTGATCGTTGCCTCGGATCCCGAGTTCTATGAAAATCTGCCTAAGCTGTTTCCGCACGGTGATGCGCGTAGCTGGTTCACCAGCAACCCGGAATTGGTCAAAGAGACGGCTTTTCGTAACAGCAGCCTACAGGCGGGCTATCTGATCATGGCAGCGCGATCGCTCGGTCTGGATGCTGGCCCAATGTCTGGGTTCGATCCGGCCAAAGTGAACGCCGCCTTCTTTAGCGACAGCAAATGGCAGGTTAATTTGCTGATCAATCTCGGCTATGGCGAAGCCAGCAAACTGCATGCACGTCTGCCGCGTCTCGGCTTCAATGACGTGTGCAAATTTGCCTGAGTAAAGCTTGCACGAATTCGTAACAGCGCGATTTATCGCGCTGTTTTACAGCATTGCAAAGGCGGTCTGACTTCGCGCGATAAATCGCCCCGCTACAGACCCAGCGAATGAAAACCGCTGTTGAAGTAGACCATTGGCTCGGCAGCCTCACCGGCCAGATTGATGCCGACAATGCGTGCCAGCAGCACGCTGTGGGTATGCCATTCCACCACTTTTTCCAGTTGACAATCAAAACTCACCAAAGCATCGGCAAGCACTGGCGCGCCGGTGGTAATCGTCTGCCAGTCGCCCGTCTGGAAGCGTTCCGCACGGCGTGCCGACTGGCTGAACTGAGCACACAGATCGGCATGCTGCTCGCGCAACACGTTAACGGCGAAATAGCCTGCCTGCAAAAAATGAGCGTGGCTGGAGGCGCTTTTATTGACGCACACCAACAGACTTGGAGGCTCCGCCGCCAGTGAACTGACTGAGGAGGCAATCAGGCCTTGCTTTTCACCTGCATGTTGCGCGGTGACCAGCGAGACGCCTGAGCTAAGACGACGCATACCATGACGAAAGTCATCCAGAGAAATCGATTCCTGGTGTGATGAAGTAACTGACATTAAAAACTCCGACGTACGTGATTCTGCGATGAAGCTCGACTGAAATTTCGCGATCATAATTTTCTCATCAGTCGGCTTTTTTTACCGCTCAAATCCTACACTACATCACGCTATTCAGCATCCATTCAGGCATTTATCAGCAAGATGCTACTATGAAATGGCTGCTGGTGCGGCACCAGCGCATTTTCATGATCTTCAGTGTTATCTGAAATTCAGGTATTCCATGTAATGCCGGATGCAAAGCCATGAGAAAATTCTTACAATAGACCTGATGATTATCCGACCATTTTCACGGAGCGACAGATGGCTAGTCATTTTGTTCGTTGGACGGGTAACCCGCCTCTCTCCTCTGAGACAATGCGGGTCCCACAGGATGTGATTAATAACGCACAGCGCCTGCCTGACAAACGTCGGGGACGCTTTCTTGCCGCACGCGGGTTGCTGGCGCAGCTTATGTTGCGCGTCTACGGTATCAATGAATTACCACCGTTGGTGACAACCAGCAGTGGTCGCCCTTGTTTTGCCGATTCCGCCCTGCCTGATTTCAGCATTGCTTACGCCGGAAATATGGTGGGTGTATTGCTGGCCGAAGAAGGCGGCCGGGCCGGGCTGGATATGGAGATTGTACGCGCCCATAGCCGTCAGACTCAGGATACATTGACAC
The DNA here is from genome assembly GCF_059730495.1 of Pantoea sp. X-Soil-TKNS-1211. Lineage (NCBI taxonomy): Bacteria > Pseudomonadati > Pseudomonadota > Gammaproteobacteria > Enterobacterales > Erwiniaceae > Pantoea > Pantoea sp. X-Soil-TKNS-1211. The sequence continues at coordinate 23,706 of NZ_AP035953.1, read as the reverse complement.
AGGATCTCTCTTCCGGTGAGAAAGCCTGGATTAATGCGCAGCAGGATTTTATGGAAGCGGTGACGCAAATCTGGACCCTGCGCCAAAGTATCCTCAAACTCACCGGAGAGGCTCAAAGTGGTATCGATTCGTTGCGGCTACACCCGGCAGCAGGTCGTCTGCGTTCCAGCATCTTTCCTGATATTCAGGCGGTGTGCGATGCAGAACCAACGCTGGTCTGGTCGTGCGCACTCTCCCCCGGCACCGAACGACTACGACTGTGGGAAATTGATACCCACCATCAGTGGATGCCGTTGCGCGACGTGGAGATGAGTAAACCGAATATTGGGCCGCGCACACTACGGCTGACCAGTTTACCCAGCGAACGCACCACGCCACAGGAAATGGGGCATCTCTGACAAAACAGGCCGCTTATGCGGCCTGTCCGGTTTTAGTGGGCATCGACAAAGACGATTTTCAGCACAAATAACAGCGCCACCACCACCACGCACGGGCTGATTTCCCGCCAACGACCGGTCCCGAGCTTCATCACACAATACGCGATAAAGCCCAGCGCGATACCTTCCGTGATGGAGAAACTGAATGGCATCATCACCGCAGTGACAAACGCCGGAACCGCTTCAGTGAGATCATCCCAACGCACCCGTGACAGCGACGCAGTCATCAGCACGCCAACGTAGATTAACGCTCCCGCCGCTGCATAGGACGGCACCATTGCTGCCAGCGGTGACAGGAAAATCACCAGCAGGAACAGAATACCGGTGATCACCGCCATCAGCCCGGTGCGTCCGCCAATCGCCACACCAGACGAACTTTCTATATAGGCGGTGACGGAAGAGGTTCCAATCAGTGAACCCGCCACCGAGCTGACGCTATCCACAAACAGCGCCTGCTGCATACGCGGGAAGGTGCCTTTTGCATCGGTCAGGCCCGCTTTATCCGTCACGCCAATCAAGGTGCCGGATGAGTCAAACAAGTTGACCAGCATAAAGGAGAAAATAACCCCGGCCATGCCGATATTGAGAGCGCCTTTGAGATCAACTTGCCCCACCACTGAACTCACAGACGGTGGCGCCGCGAAAATGCCGGTGAACTTCACATCACCAAGCAGCAGACCAATCACAGTTGTTACCACAATCGACACCAGAACTGCCGCATGAATGTTACGCGAGGCAAGAATCGCGATGATGAAGAAGCCGAGCGCACCCAGTAATACGCTATGTGAGGTCAGGTTCCCCACCGCCACCAGAGTGTCGGCATTCGACACGATAATGTCGGCATTTTTCAGCCCCATCATGGCGATAAAAAGCCCGATGCCAGCGGTAATGCCAACACGCAGACTCAGCGGGATATTGGCAATCATCCAGTAACGCACGCGCAGCAGCGTGAGAATTAACAGCCCCAACGCCCCCCAAAAGATCGCACCCATGCCGATCTGCCACGAATACCCCATCGCGCCGACCACCACAAAGGCAAAGAAAGCATTCAGTCCCATGGCCGGGGCCAACGCTACCGGCAGATTCGCCACCAGTCCCATCAGGATGCTGCCGAACGCCGCGATCAAACAGGTAGTGACAAACACCGCCTGAGTATCCATACCTGCGGCACCCAGAATCTGCGGATTAACGAAAACGATGTAAACCATCGTCAGAAAGGTGGTGAAACCGGCGATCACTTCCGTACGCACGGTGGTGCCGTGCTCCTGCAGCTTAAAAACACGCTGCAACAGACCTTGCTTGTTCATAGCTTATTCCGCTGAAAAATTTAACGCGCGTATCCTATAGATTTTAACTGACCAGCACACTGATTTTTCGCAAGCGTTTGCTCGGTGCGCACAGTGAGTTAGAGTGACAGCTTCTTGTTTAGCAAAAGGATGATGTCTGATGTCAGTTGAATGTGTTTTTTTTGATTGTGACGGCACACTGGTCGACAGCGAGGTGATCTGTACACAGTCCTACGTCAACACCTTTGCCCGCTACGGTATTGAACTCTCGCTTCAGGAGATGTTTGAAAAATACAAAGGGGTAAAACTGTACGACATCATTCGTGATGTTTCAGCGGAACATCAGACTGAATTGCCGCTGGATGAGGTGGAAACCGCATATCGCGCGGAGGTGGCTCGTTTATTCGATTTAGAGCTGCAACCGATCGCCGGAGCGAAATCGCTGGTGGAGCAGGTCAAAGTGCCGATGTGCGTCGTCTCAAATGGTACGGTAAAGAAGATGCAGCATTCACTGGGGCTGACCGGCATGTTGCCATACTTTGCGGCACGTCTTTACAGCGGTTATGACATCAATCACTGGAAACCAGACCCGGAGCTGATGTATCACGCGGCGGAACAAATGCAGGTGCCCATTGAGAAGTGCATTCTCGTGGATGACTCTGAAGCTGGTGCCCGTGCGGGTATCGCCGCAGGCATTCCGGTGTTTTATTACTGCGCCGATGCACACAACCCAGAACTTGATCACCCGCTGGTGACCCGATTTGATGATATGGCGCAACTCCCGGACTTGTGGCGCGCGCGCGGTTGGGCATTGGTGTAACTCTTCGCATCCGATCCCCTGGCGGCGCGATAAATGCGCCGCCAGGGAATGCATCTAGCCGATCGCGCCGAGTGAATCCTCATTGCCCTGCGTTTTCGGCAGCAAAAACAGCGTGGCGGCGATATCCAGCAGATAAATCAGCGCCAGCAGTGTAATTGCCGCCGTAAAGGAAATATGGGTCGCCAGTAACCCAATCACCAACGGACCAAAACCACCCACGCCGCGTCCGAGGTTAAATAACACATTCTGCGCCGTGGCACGCGCCTGGGTTGGGAAAGTATCGGAAATCAGCGCACCATAACCGCCAATCATGCCATTCACAAACATCCCCATTAGCGCACCGGTAAATAACATCACAGTGGGATCGCGCAGCTGAGCGTAAATAACCACCATCACTACCGCACCAAATTGATACAGCAGGAAGATTTTCCAGCGTGCAAAGCGGTCCGCCAGCACACCAAATAACCAGATGCCGAAAGTCATGCCCACCACGGTGACAGCGGTCCACAGACCGGATTTGGTCAGGCTAAAACCGAAGCTGGAAGAGAGATAACTCGGCATCCAGATCATCAGACCGTAATAGCCAAAATTCTGTACCGAGCAAAGAATGAAGATCCCGAGACTGGCTTTGCTGGTGGCGCGGTCACTAAACAACAACCGAATTCGCGCCGCAAACGACAACTGCGGCGTGGTTGCCACATGTCGGGTAAAGCCCTCTGGCTCGCCCATGCTGCGACGAATCACAAATGACACCAATGCAGGCAGCAGACCCACCAGGAACATCCCACGCCAGCCAATCACGCTCAGCAATGGTGGCGTAATAAAGGCCGCCAGCAATACCCCCAGCTGCCAGCCAATGCCAACCCACGCCGATGCGCGGTTGCGCTTCTCCTGCGGCCAGGCTTCGGCAATCAGCGCCATGCCGATACCAAACTCACCACCCAGCCCCATCCCGGCAAGGGTACGATACGCCAGCAGATCCCAATATCCCTGCGCCACCGCACACAACCCGGTGAAAATCGAGAACATCAAAATGGTGACGGTGAGAATGCGGATACGGCCAAAGCGGTCACTCAAATGACCAAAGACAATACCGCCAACCACGGCACCGATCAGTGTCCAGGTGACCAGCGAACCAGCCTGGGAGGGATCTAACGCCAGTGACAGGCTAATCGCTGGTAACATAAAGCCGAGGATCAGCAGATCGAAGCCGTCCATCGCATAGCCACTGACTGCCGCGAGCATCGCTTTTGCCGGGGTTACGCTTTGTTTCTTGTGTGGGGAGAGGGACATGCAGCAGCACCTTGCAGTAAAAAGTGCGCCAAGTATAAAGAGCAGAAAGACTTGAGACCAATCAGAAATGGAGATGGCTGCCAGTTAAACCAGCAGCCACAGGGTTATCATGAAGGTTTATTGCTGCCATCGTCGCCAGACAACAGCTCATCCAGCTTGTCGCCACCAACGTGACGGAAATCCTGGCCCTTCACAAAATAGAAGATGATTTCGCAGATATTCTGGCAACGGTCACCGATACGCTCAATGGCACGGGCGCAGAACAGCGCGGTCAACACGCTAGGGATAGTTCGCGGGTCTTCCATCATGTAGGTCATTAACTGACGCACAATACCCTCGTACTCTTTATCCACCTTCTTATCTTCACGGTAAATATCGATCGCCGCGTTGAGATCCATACGCGCAAAAGCATCCAGCACGTCATGCAGCATCTGCACGGTATGGCGGCCAAGTGATTCAAGGCTTACCAGCAGCGGCATATGTTGCTGGCCAAATTTCTCCAGCGCGGTGCGGCTGATTTTTTCCGCCACGTCGCCAATACGCTCCAGCTCAGAGATGGTCTTGATGATCGCCATCACCAAACGCAAATCGCTGGCGGTAGGCTGGCGTTTGGCGATGATGCGCACGCAGGCCTCATCAATCTCCACTTCCATCATGTTGACCTTCTGGTCGCCGTCGATGACACGCTGCGCCAGTTCGCCATCCTGGTTGTGCATCGCGGTAATGGCATCGGTAAGCTGCTGCTCCACCATACCACCCATGATCATCACCTGAGTGCGAATGTGTTCCAGCTCAGCGTTGAACTGACCGGAGATATGTTTGTTCAGATTTAAATTATCCATGTGCGTCTCCGTCAAATCAGCCGTAACGACCGGTAATGTAGTCTTCTGTCTGCTTCTGCGCTGGCTTGGTAAACAGCGTATCGGTATCGCTGAATTCAATCAGCTCACCCAGATACATAAAGGCGGTATGATCGGAACAGCGCGCCGCCTGTTGCATGTTATGGGTCACAATCACCACGGTGTAATCCTGCTTCAGCTCGGTGATCAACTCCTCGATACGGCCAGTGGAGATCGGATCCAGCGCCGAGCATGGCTCATCCAGCAGCAACACTTCCGGACGAATGGCAATGCCTCGAGCAATGCATAAACGCTGCTGCTGACCACCGGAGAGACTGTAACCACTCTGATGAAGCTTGTCTTTGGTTTCATTCCACAGCGCTGCTTTGCTCAGCGCCCACTGCACACGCTCATCCATATCGGCACGTGACAGCTTTTCAAACAGACGGACACCAAACGCGATGTTGTCGTAAATCGACATCGGGAACGGCGTGGGCTTCTGGAACACCATGCCCACGCGGGCGCGCAGTAGGGCGATATCCTGGTTTGAGGCCAGAATATTGTCACCATCCAACAGAATTTCACCTTCCGCACGCTGCTCAGGATAGAGCGAGTACATTTTGTTGAAGGTACGCAGCAGGGTCGATTTACCGCAGCCGGATGGCCCGATAAACGCGGTGACCTGGTTCTTTGCGATGTCCAGATTGATATTTTTCAGCGCATGGAATTTCCCGTAATGGAAGTTCAGATTGCGCACCTGAATTTTGCCGGCAGAAGAAGTTGCCATACTCATTGCTCGTCTCTCATGTACCGCGCCGCCACAGCCGCGCCGGGAAATTAGTGTTTGCTCTTGGCGAAAATCACACGTGCCAGGATGTTCAGCAGCAGCACGCACAGGGTAATGAGCAGCACCCCCGCCCACGCCAGGCTTTGCCATTCCGCAAACGGACTCATGGCAAATTTAAAGATGGTCACTGGCAGGTTGGCGATCGGCTGCATCATGTCGGTGCTCCAGAACTGGTTTGACAGTGCGGTAAACAGCAGCGGGGCGGTTTCACCGGCGATACGCGCAATTGCCAGCAGCACCCCGGTAATAATGCCGGATACCGATGCCTTCAGGGTGATAGCTGAAATCATCCTCCATTTCGGCGTCCCTAGCGCATATGCGGCTTCACGCATGGTATCAGGCACCAGGCGCAGCATATTCTCGGTGGTGCGGATCACGATAGGAATCTGCAACAACGCCAGCGCTATTACCCCCGCCCAGCCAGAGAAATGCTGCATCTGCGCTACCACAATGGTGTAAACAAACAACCCCACCACAATTGACGGTGCAGATAGCAGGATATCGTTGATAAAACGAATCACTTCCGCCAGCCAATGCTTGCGACCATATTCGGCAAGGTAGATCCCCGCCATGATACCCAGCGGCGTACCGAAGAAGGTTGACCAGAAAATCAGTAAACCACTGCCCGCCAGGGCGTTCGCCAGACCACCGCCCGCCGTATTCGGTGGTGGGGTGGATTCGGTAAACAGCGACCAGGAGAGGCCATCGATACCACGCGACACAGTAGTAAACAGAATCCAGACCAGCCAGAACAGGCCAAAAGCCATCGTCAACAGCGACAGGGTCAGGGCGATTTTGTTTTTGGTACTACGCCATGCCTGCATTTTACGGCGTGAGGCTTCCAGTTCGGCGCGCGCCTGCAATTCAAGAGTTGTCATGAACGGGCTCCTTCACTCTTCGCCAAACGCAGGATCATTAGTTTGGAGATCGCCAGCACGATAAAGGTGATCACAAACAGGATCAGCCCCAGTTCCATCAACGCTGCCACATGGACACCAGATTCCGCTTCAGCAAATTCATTCGCCAGTGCCGAGGTGATGCTGTTGCCCGGCATAAACAGCGATGCGCTGTCGAGCTGGTAGGTGTTGCCGATGATAAAGGTCACTGCCATGGTTTCACCCAGCGCACGGCCCAGACCGAGCATCACACCGCCGATCACGCCGTTTTTAGTGAACGGCAGCACGATGCGCCAGATCACTTCCCAGGTGGTGCAGCCAATGCCGTAGGCCGACTCTTTCATCATCACCGGGGTTTGTTCGAACACATCACGCATCACCGAAGCGATGTACGGGATGATCATGATGGCGAGAATGACACCTGCCGCCAGGATGCCGATACCAAAAGCCGGGCCGGAGAAGAGCGCGCCCACAATCGGGATATTCGACATGATGTCGCCAACCGGCGTCTGGAAATATTCGGCAAACAGCGGCGCGAAGATAAACAAGCCCCACATGCCGTAGACGATGCTGGGGATCGCTGCCAGCAACTCGATTGCGGTGCCGAGCGGGCGACGCAACCAGCCTGGCGCCAGTTCGGTCAGGAACAGGGCGATACCAAAGCTCACCGGCACAGCGATGATCAGCGCAATCAGTGAGGTCACGACAGTGCCATAAATCGGCACCAGCGCACCAAATTGTTCGTTAGGCGCATCCCAGGTTTTGGTCCACAGGAATGAGAAACCAAATTTCTGGATGCTGGGCCAGGAGGAGAAAATCAGGGAGACGATGATTCCACCCAGCAGCAATAACACAATCAGCGCAGCCAGTTTTACCAGCGCGCCGAAGATCATGTCACCTTGTTTGCCAGGGGCTTTAAACGTCGGCTTAGTGGCAGCCATAGAAGTCTCTGTTCTCAGGGGAAGTCAGGGTGGCCAGCCTGTCGGCTGGCCAGGTCATTCACTTACTTGTACAGCGCTTTGCCGGAAGAATCTTTGATGTTGGCTTTCCAGGCATCACGAATCTGCGTGGTCACGCTTTCTGGCAGCGCTGCGTAATCCAGGCTGGTCGCGGTTTTTCCGCCATTTTTGTATGCCCAGTCGAAGAATTTCAGCACTTCACTACCTTTCTCAGCATTCGCCTGATCTTTGTAAACCAGGATGAAAGTGGTGGAGGTGATCGGCCATGCATCGTTGCCTTTCTGGAAGGTCAGGTCCTGGGCGAAAGATTCGCTCCAGTTCGCGCCTTTGGCCGCGTTCGCAAAGCTGGCTTCACTCGGTGCGACAGACTTGCCGTCAGCATCGTGCAGTTTGGTGTACGTCAGGTTGTTCTGCTTGGCATAGGCATATTCGACGTAACCGATTGAACCCGGCAGACGCTGTACGAATGCTGCCACGCCGTCATTACCTTTACCGCCCAGACCGGTCGGCCAGTTTACGGTGTTGCCTTTACCAATTTTGCTGTTCCACTCTTCGTTCACCTTAGACAGGTAGCTGGTGAAGACGAAAGAAGTACCGGAACCGTCAGCGCGGCGTACCACGTTGATGTTAGTGTCTGGCAGTTTCACGCCCGGGTTCAGCTTGGTGATGGCCGGATCGTTCCACTTTTTGATGTTGCCCAGGTAAATGTCGCCAACGGTTTTACCGTCGAGGGTCAGCTGACCAGACTTCACGCCAGGGATGTTAACCGCCAGTACCACACCACCGATCACGGTCGGGAACTGGAACAGGCCATTTTTTTGCAGATCTTCATCTTTCATCGGCGCATCTGACGCACCGAAATCGACGGTTTTGGCGATGATTTGCTTCACGCCGCCTGAAGAACCAATACCCTGATAGTTTACTTTGCTACCGGTGGCTTGCTGGTACTCTGCTGCCCACTTGGCATAAACCGGTGCCGGGAACGTCCCGCCTGCGCCAGTCAGATCGGTTGCTGCAAAAGCAGAGACCGCGCTTACTGCGAAGGTGGCGGCGAGGATTCGGGCTACGGTGCTACGCATCAGTGTCATGTTCCCTCCAGGGGAGTTAAAAAAATCAGGCTCTATGCCATTTTAGTAGGAGTCATTGATTGCTGCTGGAGGGAAAATAGGACAGTTTGATGACAGTCAAATGTACGAAATATGACAATTTTATGACAAAGGTACCGACTTCGGTATAAGACGACGAGACGTTGAATAACAGGCTGTTAAGATTGTTTTTCTGAGACGGAGCTAATGTGTCGAGTCGGCACACATCAGCCCCGTTTGCTTTACATTTGCCTAACCACTCAGACCATCATAAGGGATCTGCATCAGGATATGTGTTCTTTCATTATCCATTTTGGCGGTGCAATCATTGATAGCATCAAGGTATGGATTTTTGGTTTTATCCGCACCAAAAGCCTCCATCTCACACTGATACTTTCTTAAGTCCAGCCAGCTACGCTGCGCTTTGACAAAAATATCCAGATAAGCCTCGGTGTCAGACGGTGAGTCACGTAGCCCCTGCTTTATACGATCTTTTGCTTTAGCGTACTCAGCATTAAGAACTTTTTCCGCATTGTCTTTCTTATTTTCCAGACATTGATGAACTTCAATATCATTTGCGGCGTTATCACAATCATCGGCCCAGGCCATGTTGCTGGAGAAAATACCGCAGACTATCGATAAAAAAGCGAGATGTTTTATATGAATCAATTCCTGTTTCTCCGTAAATAATTTGCACGCTGGCGACCTCTTTCGTATCTCCGAGTACGATGATCGGTTTCAATAAAATGGATCAGTGAATCGAAGTCATTTGCCATGCAAGGCTCCAGAACCGTGCGATATCCCCGTCCCTGATAAACAAAATCCACAATAATCTCACGGATGGCTTTATGTAAACTCAGCCATGGCGTCGCGTGTTGAACCACCGCAGCATAAGACTCATAGATTTTGCGCGCGCGTGAAGCGTAGGATGGGTAAATAAGTTCGAACACGCGAGCCTGAGATCCACGCGAAATAATGAATGGATTTTACAATGAAAGCAGTGCATCAATGATGAGAACAAAATCATTCCACCCTCGTGTCACAAACAAAAAAGGTTATGCATTTGAAAATGCATAACCCTTAAATAATCTGGATCAGATTAGCGAATAGCAGACCTACTCAACAGTCACCGATTTCGCCAGGTTACGTGGTTGATCGACATCAGTGCCTTTGATCAACGCCACATGGTAGGAAAGAAGTTGCAGCGGCACGGTATAGAAAATAGGTGCGATCACCTCTTCTACATGCGGCAGGGAGATAATCTTCATGCCATCGCTGTCACTAAATCCGGCATCCTGATCGGCAAACACATACAGCAAGCCGCCGCGTGCACGCACCTCTTCAATGTTGGATTTCAGCTTCTCCAGCAGCTCATTATTGGGTGCCACCACGATAACCGGCATATCGGCATCAATCAGCGCCAGTGGGCCATGTTTCAGTTCACCGGCTGCATAGGCTTCTGCGTGAATATAGGAAATCTCTTTCAGCTTCAGCGCGCCTTCCATGGCGATCGGATACTGATCGCCACGGCCAAGGAACAACGCATGATGTTTGTCGGAGAAACCTTCAGCCAGGTTTTCGATCACTTTATCCTGCGCCAGCATCTGCTCAATACGGCTCGGCAGCGCCTGTAGCGCATGAACAATCTCGTGTTCAGTGTCAGCAGACATACCGTGCAACCGGCCCAGTTTCGCCACCAGCATCAACAACACCGTGAGCTGAGTGGTAAAGGCTTTGGTGGAGGCGACACCGATCTCGGTGCCCGCTTTGGTCATCAGCGACAAATCAGATTCACGCACCAGCGAGGAACCGGCGACGTTACAGATAGCCAACGAACCGAGGTAACCCAGTTCTTTCGACAAACGCAGCGCCGCCAGCGTATCGGCGGTTTCACCCGACTGCGATAAGGTGATCAGCAGGCTGTTTTTACGCACCGCCGATTTGCGGTAGCGGAATTCAGAGGCAATTTCGACATCACAGGGTATGTTTGCCAGTGATTCGAACCAGTAACGCGAAACCATACCGGAGTTGTATGAGGTGCCGCAGGCGATAATCTGGATATGCTCAACCTTGCTCAACAAGGTTTCCGCCTGCGGACCAAGCTCGCTGAGATCGACTTCACCGTGGCTGAAACGACCGGTTAAGGTGTTTTTGATCGCCATCGGCTGTTCATAAATCTCTTTCTGCATGTAGTGGCGGTAAATCCCTTTGTCACCGGCATCATACTGGACGTTGGATTCAATCTCGGCGCGAGTTACCGGCGTGCCATTGCGATCAACAATAGTCACTTCGCGGCGGGTAATCTCAGCGATATCGCCCTCTTCCAGATAGATGAAACGACGTGTCACCGGCAGCAGAGCCAGCTGATCGGAGGCAATAAAGTTTTCACCGACGCCACGGCCAACCACCAACGGACTGCCGGAACGGGCTGCCACCAGCAGTGAGGGATCGCGGCTGTCCATGATCACCATGCCATAAGCACCGCGCAGTTGCGGAATCACCCGCAGCACCACTTCACGCAGCGAACCGCCTTGCTTCTGTTCCCAGTGCACCAGATGCGCCACCACTTCGGTGTCTGTTTCTGACGCAAACACGTAGCCGTGTTCAATCAGCTGCGCACGCAACGGTTCATGGTTCTCAATGATGCCGTTATGCACAATGATGATGTGCTCAGAGATATGCGGATGCGCATTGGCTTCTGAGGGTTCACCGTGGGTAGCCCAGCGGGTATGGGCGATACCGGTGCCGCCAATCAACGGCTGCAGTTCAGCCGCTTCAGCCAACTTTTGCACTTTGCCAAGGCGACGCAGGCGCGTCACATGGCCTTGGGCGTCAACGACGGCCAAACCCGCCGAATCGTAACCGCGATACTCAAGACGACGCAGACCTTCCAACAGAATCTCTGCAATGTCGCGCTGTGCTACTGCACCAACAATTCCACACATAATAGTTTCCTGACTTCATGGCTTTCTGCCATTGCGTTGTCATCTGACCTGATATCCGGCATGACCGGTTCCCCGAGCCTTGTAGAGAGTGGGGATGTAGTTATAGTTACTGCTAACAGGCCGATCTTTGTCGGCCATTAAAAATTACTTTTTCTTTTCCGGGCGTTTCCAGCCTGCTTTCTGGTTTTGTTCTTTACGGTTGTAGACCAGAACAGCGGCGGGTACGTCTTTCATTACCGTAGTGCCTGCGGCGATAGTCGCACCACTGGCAACCGTAACCGGGGCCACCAGCTGAGTATCGGAACCCACAAACACGTTGTCACCAATGATGGTTTTGGATTTGTTCGCACCATCGTAATTACAGGTGATGGTGCCCGCGCCAATATTCACATCATCACCAATCTCAGCGTCGCCGAGGTAGGAGAGGTGACCGGCTTTAGAACCTTTACCGAGGGTGGCTTTTTTCATTTCCACAAAGTTGCCGACGTGCGCCTTCTCCCCCAGTTCGCTTCCGGGACGCAGACGCGCAAAGGGACCAACGGTGCAGGCCGCAGCCAGATTTGCATCCTCGATCACTGAATACGCACTGATTTCACAATCATCAGCAATCACGCTGTTTTTGATGATGCAACCTGCTGCGATTTTCACACGATCGCCCAGCGTGACGTTGCCTTCGATAATCACATTGGTATCAATTTCAACATCGCGTCCGTGCTTGAGTGTGCCACGCAGATCGAAACGTGCCGGATCACGCAACATCACACCCGCCAGCAACAGTTTTTCGGCCTGTTCAGCCTGGTATGCGCGCTCCAACGCGGCCAGTTGCAGGCGATTATTCACACCGTCGGTTTCGCTGATACGTGCCGGATGCACAGCCTGAATGAGACGCCCTTCCTGATGTGCCATGGCAATAATGTCGGTAATGTAGAACTCGCCCTGCGCGTTGTTGTTGTTCAACTGTGAGAGCCAACGTTTGAGATCGCCGCCATTGGCAATCAGGATGCCGGTATTGATCTCCCGAATCTTCAGCTGCTCTGGCGAAGCATCTTTTTGTTCCACGATACCGGTGATGGTGTCATTTTCACGCACGATACGGCCATAGCCGGTCGGATTATCCAGCACCACGGTAAGCAGGCCGATACCGCCAGCCGGTTTGGCTGCACGCAGGCGTTGTAACGTCTCCAGCGAGATCAACGGTACATCGCCGTACAGCATCACAATGTCTTCGTCATCAGCAAAATAAGGCGCGGCCTGCTGCATCGCATGCCCGGTACCAAGCTGTTGCGCCTGTAGCACCCAATTCAGGGTGTGGCCGGAAAGCTGAGCTTTGAGTTGATCGCCGCCGTGACCGAAAACCAGATGGATTTGCTGTGCGCCCAGCCCGGTGGCGGCGTCAATCACATGCTGAACCATGGGTTTTCCTGCCAGGGTGTGCAGAACTTTGGGGAGATCCGAATACATACGGGTGCCCTTGCCAGCAGCAAGAATCACCACACTCATCGCACTAGTAGACATAACTATCCTGCTTAGTTTTAGCTTTCGAAAGTTTAAGGTTTACCTCTGAGATTACTACATTTTTCTCGGATCGAAATTAGAGGATGACGAAAGGCAGTGCGCAATAAATTGCGCCGCTACGCCAGGTGCAAAAGCTCGCGACGCCGTAGCGACGCGATTTATCGCGTTGTTTTTGTTTTTTCGGAACCGCAGGCAAAAAAAAATGCCAGCCCAATGGGCTGGCATTTCGTGACGCATAAAGCCTGATTACATCGCTTTTTTAGTCAGCTCGATAACACGCAGTTTCGCGATAGCTTTCGCCAGTTCGGCAGAAGCCTGAGCATAGTCCACGTCGCCGTGGCTGCTACTCATGTGTTCTTCTGCTTTACGTTTCGCTTCCAGCGCGCGCGCCTCGTCCAGGTCTTCACCACGAATCGCGGTGTCGGCCAGAACGGTGCTGCTACCCGGCTGTACTTCCAGCACGCCGCCAGAGAGGTAGATATACTCCTCTTCGCCGTGCTGTTTAACGATGCGAATCATACCAGGCTTAATGGCAGTCAGGAGCGGGGCGTGACCAGGGTAAATCCCCAGCTCACCTTCGCTACCTGACACCTGGATTTTCTGCACCAGGCCGGAGAACATTTGTTGCTCCGCGCTGACAACATCCAGGTGATAAGTCATAGCCATATCATTCCTCCCGGGAAACCGTTATTACAGTTTCTTCGCTTTTTCCACGGCTTCGTCGATCGCGCCAACCATGTAGAAAGCCTGCTCTGGCAGATGGTCGAATTCACCTTCCATAATGCCTTTGAAGCCACGGATGGTGTCTTTCAGCGTTACGTACTTACCTGGAGAACCGGTGAAGACTTCAGCAACGAAGAATGGCTGAGACAGGAAGCGCTGAATCTTACGCGCACGTGCCACCAGCAGTTTGTCGTCTTCAGACAGCTCGTCCATACCGAGGATGGCGATGATGTCTTTCAGTTCCTGGTAACGTTGCAGCAGAGACTGCACGCCACGCGCAACATCGTAGTGCTCCTGACCAACGATCAGCGGATCCAGCTGACGGCTGGTGGAATCCAGCGGGTCAACGGCTGGGTAGATACCCAGAGAGGCGATCTGACGGCTCAGAGTAACAGTTGAGTCCAGGTGGGCGAAGGTGGTCGCCGGAGACGGGTCAGTCAAGTCATCCGCAGGAACGTAAACGGCCTGTACAGAGGTGATTGAACCGGTCTTGGTGGAGGTAATACGCTCCTGCAACACACCCATCTCTTCAGCCAGCGTCGGCTGATAACCTACTGCTGAAGGCATACGACCCAGCAGTGCAGAAACTTCTGTACCGGCCAGGGTGTAACGGTAGATGTTGTCGATGAACAGCAGAACGTCACGGCCTTCATCACGGAATTTTTCCGCCATGGTCAGACCGGTCAGAGCTACGCGCAGACGGTTACCCGGCGGCTCGTTCATCTGGCCATACACCAGCGCTACTTTATCGATAACGTTGGAGTCAGTCATTTCGTGGTAGAAGTCGTTACCCTCACGAGTACGCTCACCCACACCGGCAAATACCGAGTAACCTGAGTGCTCAGCCGCGATGTTACGGATCAGCTCCATCATGTTTACGGTTTTACCCACACCCGCACCACCGAACAGACCGACTTTACCGCCCTTAGCGAACGGACACATCAGGTCGATAACCTTGATGCCGGTTTCCAGCAGTTCCTGCGAGTTAGACTGATCTTCATAAGAAGGTGCTGCGCGGTGAATAGAGGAAACCTCTACTGCGCTGCCGTCTTCTTCTTTCAGGTCGCCTTTCATGTCGATCGGCTCACCCAGCACGTTCATGATACGGCCGAGGGTCGCTTTACCAACCGGAACCTGGATCGGTTTTTTCAGGTCGGTGACTTCCAGACCGCGCTTCAGGCCGTCAGAAGTACCCATGGCGATGGTACGAACCACGCCACCACCCAGCTGCTGCTGAACTTCCAGCACCAGACGAGCATCACCATTCTTAACCTCAAGAGCGCTGTACACTTGCGGTACGGCATCCTGAGGGAATTCGACGTCAACTACGGCGCCGATAATCTGGACAATCTTTCCAGCTGCCATCTTGAATCCTCTACCTAATTCCAAACCTGGTTAAACCGCGGAGGCTCCCGAGACGATCTCGGTAAGTTCCTGGGTGATGCTGGCCTGACGAGCTTTGTTGTAAACCAACTGCAGCTCTTTGATCAGATTTCCGCCGTTATCGGTTGCGGCTTTCATCGCCACCATACGTGCGGCCTGCTCACTGGCCAGGTTTTCCACCACACCCTGATAAACCTGCGATTCGACATAACGACGCAGCAGAGTATCCAGCAGCGCCTTCGGATCGGGTTCGTACAGGTAATCCCAGGTCTTCGCCTTCATCTCTTCTTCACCTTCCGCTGGCGGTAACGGCAGCAGTTGGGTAATGGTCGGAGTCTGAGACATGGTGTTATTAAATTTGTTGCTGACGATATACAGCTTGTCGATGCGGCCTTCATCATAAGCCTGCAACATCACTTTTACCGGGCCGATCAGTTCAGACAGTGAAGGCTTATCACCCATGCCTGTGACCTGCGCCACGATGTTGCCACCAACAGAACCGAAGAACCCAAGCCCTTTTGAGCCGATAATAGCCAGATCGCTCTGTACGCCTTTATCGGTCCAGGCTTTCATCTCTGCCAGCACTTTCTTGAACAGGTTAATGTTCAAACCACCACAAAGCCCGCGGTCAGTCGAAACGACCAGGTAGCCGACGCGCTTAACGTCACGCTCATCCAGGTAAGGGTGCTTGTATTCCAGATTACCTAACGCAAGGTGACCAATCACTTTGCGCATGGTATCTGCATACGGACGACTGGCCGCCATGCGTTCCTGCGTTTTACGCATCTTGGAGGCGGCGACCATTTCCATTGCTTTGGTGATCTTCTGCGTGTTTTTCACGCTTCCGATCTTGGTACGTATTTCTTTTGCGCCGGCCATTAGCTTCTCCTCAAAGCCTTGCGGCCTGCCTTTTCAGACAAGCCGCCAGACATTACCAGGACTGGGTTGCTTTAAACGTTTCGAGGAGGCCCTTCAGCTTCTCTTCGATTTCGTTGTTGAAGTTACCAGACTGGTTGATTTCAGCCATCAGCTCGGCGTGGTCACGGTCAGCAAACGCCAGCAGCGCTGCTTCGAAGCTACCAATTTTGGCCAGCTCAACGTCGTTCAGGAAGCCACGTTCCGCAGCAAACAGCACCAGACCCTGCTGCGCGATAGACATCGGCGCATACTGTTTCTGTTTCAGCAGCTCGGTCACTTTCTGACCGTGGCTCAGCTGTTTACGGGTCGCATCGTCCAGATCGGAAGCGAACTGAGAGAACGCAGCCAGTTCACGATACTGTGCCAGTGCGGTACGGATACCACCGGACAGTTTCTTGATGATCTTGGTCTGAGCAGCACCACCCACACGGGATACCGAGATACCCGGGTTAACTGCCGGACGAATACCGGAGTTGAACAGGTTAGATTCCAGGAAGATCTGACCATCGGTGATTGAAATCACGTTGGTCGGAACGAACGCAGAAACGTCACCTGCCTGAGTTTCGATAATCGGCAGTGCAGTCAGTGAACCGGTCTGGCCTTTCACTTCACCTTTGGTGAAGCGCTCAACGTAGTCAGCGCTAACGCGTGATGCACGCTCCAGCAGACGAGAGTGGAGGTAGAACACGTCGCCAGGGAATGCTTCACGACCCGGCGGACGACGCAGCAGCAGAGAAATCTGACGGTAAGCAACAGCCTGTTTAGACAGGTCATCGTACACGATCAGCGCATCTTCACCGCGGTCACGGAAGTATTCGCCCATCGCACAACCGGCATACGGCGCCAGGTATTGCAGTGCCGCAGATTCGGAAGCAGAAGCGACAACTACGATGGTGTTAGACAGTGCACCGTGCTCTTCCAGCTTACGTACCACGTTAGAGATGGTAGAGGCTTTCTGACCAATCGCGACGTACACGCATTTGATGCCTGAATCGCGCTGGTTGATGATGGCATCGATTGCCATCGCAGTTTTACCGGTCTGACGGTCACCGATGATCAGCTCACGCTGACCACGGCCGATTGGAATCATCGCATCGACAGATTTGTAACCGGTCTGAACAGGCTGGTCAACGGACTGACGGTCGATAACGCCCGGTGCAATCACTTCAACCGGCGAGAAGCCGTCGTTGTCGATTGCGCCTTTACCGTCGATCGGAGCACCTAGGGTGTTCACGACGCGACCCAGCAGGCCACGACCCACCGGCACTTCCAGAATACGGCCAGTACACTTCACCTTCATGCCTTCGGCGAGGTCAGCGTACGGACCCATCACCACCGCACCTACAGAGTCACGCTCGAGGTTCAGGGCGATAGCGTAACGGTTACCCGGCAGGGCAATCATTTCACCCTGCATTACATCGGCCAGGCCGTGTACGCGGATGATACCGTCACTTACAGAAACAATAGTACCTTCATTGTGAGCTTCGCTCACGACATTGAACTGAGCAATGCGCTGCTTGATCAGTTCGCTGATTTCGGTGGAATTCAGTTGCATATGCTCCAGTCCCCTTAAGACTGCAAGACGTCTGCCAGACGCTCAAGACGGCCGCGCACGCTGCCATCAATCACCAGATCACCCGCACGGATGACCACGCCTGCCATTACAGACTTATCAATTTTGCAATTCAGCTTAACTTTGCGTGACAGACGTTTTTCCATCGCGGCGCTGATTTTAGTCAGCTGGCTGTCACTCAGCGTACTGGCAGAAATCACATCAACTTCGGCCGTCGCTTCGTGCGCGTCACGCAGTTGAATGAACTGTTCCAGTACAGCTGGAAGCGCTGTCAAACGTCCGTTTTCCGCCATCACCTTAATCAGGTTCTGGGCGTATTCATCCAGTTGATCACCACAGACTGCGATGAAAGAAGCAGATAAGGCTTCCGGTGCTAAAGCACCAGAAAGGAGATCTGCCATCTGTTCGTTGCCAGCCACTTCTGCGGCAAACGCCAGCATATTTTGCCAGCGTTCGATACTTTGATGCTCAACAGCAAAGTCAAAAGCTGCTTTGGCGTAGGGGCGAGCTACAGTAATCAGTTCAGACATCAGCCCCTCCCTCCTTACAGTTCAGCGACCAGTTTATCAACGATGTCGCTGTTAGCAGCTTCATCCACGGAACGTTCGATGATCTTCTCGGCGCCAGCTAATGCCAGCAACGCGACTTGCTTACGCAGCTCTTCACGGGCACGTGAACGCTCGGCTTCGATTTCTGCCTGCGCCTGCGCCACGATGCGGTTACGTTCAGTTTCGGCTTCAGTTTTCGCTTCGTCCAGAATCTGTGCACGGCGTTTGTTCGCCTGCTCGATAATGACCTGGGCTTCTTCTTTGGCTTTTTTCAGCTGGTCGGTCGCATTGGCCTGCGCGAGATCCAAATCTTTCTTCGCGCGCTCAGCAGAAGCAAGGCCGTCAGCAATTTCTTTCTGACGCTTTTCGATGGCAGCCATAATCGGCGGCCATACGTACTTCATGCAGAACGCGACAAACAGGATGAACGCGATGGCCTGGCCGAGGATTGTTGCATTAATGTTCACAGCACAATGCCTCTTATTAAGTTAACTTGCTCTGCCGTTATCAATGATAAGCGGCAGAATCCGTTTCTCACCACACCGGGTGCCGTGAGAAACAAGGCTACAGGCTTTAGGCGACAGCAAACATCACGTAGAGACCCAGACCAACAGCGATCATCGGGATAGCATCCACCAGACCCATTACAACAAAGAACTGCGTGCGCAGCAGAGGGATCAGATCCGGCTGACGCGCTGCGCCTTCCAGGAATTTACCTCCGAGGATGCCGATACCGATCGCAGCACCGATTGCCGCCAGGCCCATCATCACAGCGGCAGCCATGTACAGCAGATCCATATTCAGGTTTTCCATGACAGTCTCCAGTTTGTTTCAGTTAAAAGCTAAGTAGTTGAGATAAAAAATCAATGTTCTTCAGATGCCATCGACAGATAGACGATCGTGAGGACCATGAAAATGAAAGCCTGCAGCGAAATAATCAGGATGTGGAAAATGGCCCACGGCACATTTAACACCCACTGCGACCACCACGGCAGCAGACCGGCAATCAGGATAAAGATCAGCTCACCCGCATACATGTTGCCGAACAGTCGCAGACCGAGTGAAACCGGTTTGGACAGCAGGCTAACACCTTCAAGAATCAGGTTGATGGGGATGAAGATCGGGTGATTAAAAGGCTGCAGCGTCAGCTCTTTGGCGAAGCCACCTACACCTTTCATTTTGATGCTGTAGAACAGAATCAAAATAAATACGCCCAACGCCATAGACAGCGTGATGTTCACGTCCGCAGACGGCACGACGCGCAGCGCCGGCAGACCTAAGTAGTGCTCACCGATAAACGGCAGCAGGTCGATAGGCAGCAGATCCATGAAGTTCATCAGGAAGA
This sequence comes from Pantoea sp. X-Soil-TKNS-1211, assembly GCF_059730495.1. Taxonomy (NCBI): domain Bacteria; kingdom Pseudomonadati; phylum Pseudomonadota; class Gammaproteobacteria; order Enterobacterales; family Erwiniaceae; genus Pantoea; species Pantoea sp. X-Soil-TKNS-1211. The sequence goes on along the minus strand of NZ_AP035953.1, from coordinate 4,294 downwards.
CCCAGACGAAAATCGTCAGAGCCAGCGGGGCGATAAGTTTGCTTTTACCGTGGTACATGTCGCGAACGTTGTTATCAACGAAACCGACAACCAGTTCGATAGCCGCTTGTAATTTCCCTGGCACACCGCTGGTGGCGCTTTTTGCCACTTTACGGAACAACACCAGGAAGATCAGTCCCAGCACCAGAGAGAAAAACATGGAATCGATATTTAATACCCAGAACGTCGCGGGAGCGTCGTGCGGATTCACTAACTCGAAAGTACGCAGGTCCAGCTGAAGGTTATTCAGGTGGTGACCTATGTATTCTTGCGGAGTAGAGATTTCTCCTGCAGCCATGATGCCTCTTACCCTTTGTTGTTAATTACAGCCGGTGCGACGATCTGCACCACCAGCACCGATAACCAGGTGATTGCGAGAGGCCAGAAGACCGCTCCAAACACACCCAACGCCACAATGAGAAAAATAATGGTGGCGAACACCTTTAACACTTCACCGAAGGCGAAGCTCCAGGCTACACGCCCTTTGGCCGGTGTTTGCCCCTGCAGGCGCCAGGCTAAAAACATAAACAACACATTCGGCAGCCAGGCCGCCACTCCACCAGCGATGGCAGAGGCACCCCAGATGACATCTTTCAGGGTAAACAACGCACCGATTACGACAAAAGTCACCAGCTGAATAAGCAGCACGGTTCGGGCCAATTTCACACTGTAAAGAGACACTGACATGGTGCTGAACTCTCCTGCCCCAAACGGGGTATGTCGCGTGTCGTATAAGACTGCCTTTACTCATTTGAGTCAAGCAGCAAAAGCCGTGCAAATTATACGGGCCGCACCTGCGATTTCAATCGCTAAGTAGCGAAAAGGTGAACAATTATTTAAATTTCTTTCCGGAGGGCTATTTTTCAAAAGATTCACATCCAGGATAGAGGGATTCTGCAGGTGAAATTGCGCCTGCGACTTGCTTTTAAAGCGTGCTTTAGATCACATTATAAGCATATGGGCATGATGCGATTTTGTTTTGAACAAAGAAATATCGATTTCAATGCAGGTGTAATTTCATGTTTTTCAAAAAGATAAAAATATATTCAGGCCATATCGATTGGATTAACGATAAAAACACTCTATTGACATCTCCCGGCGCAATAAAAACGTAAAACTGATATTACGCACGCCGATTTATTGCAGAGTTATATTTTCCGGCGTGACTATCCTTTTCCGTAAATACACCCAGAGAAGTGATCTAACTGATAATGAAATGTGAATTAAACGTTAAATGTAACAGAGTTTTTCGGATAATTTCCAACGGGAATGTTAACTCACTTCCCCTGCCCTGCTGAATAAATCTCTTTATCGTCTGGCGTTTGATTGCTGATTTTTTATCCAGCCGCTGGAGTAACTCAAATGGTATAGATTGGTGTTAATCCATACCATTTCAGGGGCTATTGACGAGCGATGACCACCAAATGACGCTCACCGTCCAGCTCAGGGACCAGCAACGGACAAACCTGTTGCACTACAAAACCCGCTGGTAAGGTGGTTATTTCATCATCCGGACGCACCCCTTTCAGGGCATAAAAGTGTCCTTGTGCCGCAGGCAGATGATGGCACCAGTTCACCATATCCTCAAGCGAAGCAAAAGCACGGCTGATTACGCCATCAAAAGGCGGCTCGGCCGGGAACTCTTCAACACGACTCTGCACTGGCGTGATGTTAGTGAGTCCTAACTCATGCTGCACCTGGCGCAGAAAACGCACGCGCTTACCCAGGCTATCAAGCAGCGTAAAATGTGCCTGCGGACGCACAATCGCCAACGGAATGCCCGGTAATCCCGGTCCTGTGCCGACATCAATGAAGCGCTCACCCTGTAAATGCGGCTCCACCACAATGCTGTCGAGAATATGGCGCACCAGCATCTGCTGCGGATCGCGCACCGATGTCAGGTTGTAGGCTTTATTCCATTTATGCAGCAGCTCAACATAACCAACCAGCTGTTGTTTTTGTTGATCGGAGAGGGAAATGTTTGCCGCTTTCAGCAGCGCGGAAAGTTTGTTAATCACGACGAGAATTCCATAAACGGGGGCGAGTTGGCCCGCCCCGTGGTAAATCAGGCGCTTTTACGCAGCAGACCCTGTTTTTTCAGGTAAATCAGCAAAATGGAGATTGCAGCAGGTGTAATACCCGAAATGCGGGATGCCTGGCCGATCGAACTGGGTTTGTGATCGTTGAGTTTGGCAATCACTTCATTCGATAAACCACTCACCTGACGATAATCAAGATCAACAGGCAGCAAGGTATTCTCATTGCGCTGCTGACGATCAATCTCTTCCTGCTGGCGAGCAATGTAACCTTCGTATTTCACCTGGATTTCGACCTGCTCCGCCGCCTGTTCGTCTGCCAGCGTCGGGCCATAGCTATTGAGCGATGTCAGTAACGCATAGGTCATTTCAGGACGGCGCAGCAAATCTTCACCGCTGGCCTCTTTGGTCAGCGGTGCGCCGATAATGCTGTTAACTTCCGCCACGTTTTCTGATTTCGGATGCACCCACAAATCACGCAGACGCTGGCGTTCCAGCTCAATCGCTTCCAGTTTCTGGTTGTAACGCGCCCAGCGAGTATCATCCACCAGACCCATTTCGCGACCGGCTTCGGTCAGACGCAGATCGGCGTTGTCTTCACGCAGCATCAGACGATATTCAGCACGCGAGGTAAACATACGGTACGGTTCTTTGGTTCCCAGCGTACAGAGATCGTCAACCAGTACGCCCATGTAAGCCTGATCGCGACGCGGCGCCCAACCCTCTTTGTCAGCTGACTGACGGGCGGCATTCAGACCAGCCAGTAATCCCTGCGCCGCCGCTTCTTCGTAACCGGTGGTGCCGTTGATCTGGCCGGCGAAGAACAGACCCTGGATATATTTGCTCTCCAGCGTCGGCTTCAGATCGCGTGGGTCGAAGAAGTCGTACTCAATGGCATAACCCGGACGCACGATTTTCGCGTTTTCCAGGCCTTTCATCGAACGGACGATTTGCATCTGCACATCAAATGGCAGACTGGTCGAAATACCGTTCGGGTAAATTTCGTTGCTGGTCAGCCCTTCCGGCTCGAGGAAGATCTGATGTGCATTTCGATCGGCAAATCGCATCACTTTGTCTTCGATCGACGGGCAATAACGTGGCCCGATCCCTTCGATCACTCCGGCATACATCGGGCTGCGATCGAGGTTGTTACGGATCACATCATGGGTTTGTTCGTTGGTGTAGGTGATCCAGCACGGCACCTGCTGTGGATGCTGTGACACACTGCCCATGAAGGAGAACACCGGCATCGGGTTATCACCATGCTGGGGAGCCAGCTGACTGAAGTCGATGGTGCGGGCATCAATACGCGGCGGTGTACCTGTCTTCAGGCGGCCAACACGCAGCGGCAGAGCACGCAGGCGTTTTGACAGCGGAATGGATGGCGGATCGCCAGCACGACCACCGCTGTAGTTGTCCATACCGATATGAATCTTGCCGTCGAGGAACGTGCCAACGGTGAGCACCACGGTTTTGGCACGAAATTTCAGACCCATCTGGGTCACAGCACCGACCACACGATCGTTTTCCACAATCAGATCATCAACCGCCTGTTGGAAGATCATCAGGTTAGGCTGATTTTCCAGTGCGCTGCGCACCGCCTGCCGATACAACACGCGGTCAGCCTGGGCACGGGTCGCTCGTACCGCCGGGCCTTTGCTGGCGTTTAGTATCCTAAACTGAATGCCCGCTTTGTCGATTGCCGTTGCCATTAAACCGCCGAGGGCATCCACTTCCTTCACCAGGTGTCCTTTGCCGATACCACCGATCGCCGGGTTACAGGACATTTGTCCAAGCTTATCAATGTCATGGGTCAGTAACAGGGTTTGCTGACCCATTCGGGCAGCGGCCATCGCGGCTTCTGTGCCCGCATGACCACCACCGATTACGATGACGTCAAAAGGATCTGGATAAAACATGAAGTGGTACCTCGTTAATATTCGGACAGGGATCATTGCCCTGGGCGGTGGATTCTACTGAAATTCTGTCTGCGGTGAAAGCGGTGGGATCCTGTGGTTTAAAAGAAAGGATCTTTATTCTTTTAGATGATCTTCTTGTTAGATCTCTTATTAGGATCGCCCGCTTCTGTTGATAACCTGAAAAAAGGGTTAGCCAACAGCAGGTTGGTCAGGATCGTTTGCTGTGCATGATCGGTGATCCAGATCCGTATAAGCTGAGATCAAAATGGCTACTTATACACAGCTCAGAAAAGCATCACG